>CBDDKI010000002.1:0-4954272 GCA_965230145.1 Phototrophicaceae bacterium | reverse complement strand
GGACTGTAAAGCTATCGTCTTCACCGACTAAGTCAGCAATAATAGTGCCTGTATCAGCATCCTTAATCAGTGTTCCAGCAGGAACTTCAAGAATAAGATCATCAGCATTTGCACCCGTTTTATTGGATGTTCCGCCACGCGTCCCATGATTTGCTTTATGGTGATTATTGTATTTGAAGTACGTCAGTGTATTTAGATTGGGATTAACTTTAAAAATGACATCGCCACCTTTGCCACCATCGCCGCCATTAGGTCCACCCTGCGGGATATATTTTTCACGGCGAAATGACACTACCCCAGCACCACCATCACCACTACGTACAAAAATTTTTACATCATCAACTAACATAGTTACTTTCGTTGCTCTCAGCTATTCGTGAATAACCTATGATACTGTTCAAGTGGTGCATTTTATAGGCTGAAAGCTATCGTGGGTCAATCGTGGGGATGAAAGAAGTCAACAAGTGTTTTCAGGCAAAGTCTGTGGTTTACCATTGCGATACCATTCTATCGTGCGTTTTGCTCCTGTACGAAAATCAGTAGGTTGGAAGTCGAGTTCTCGAATCGCTTTTTCACTCGAAACAAGCCAATCATTAAATACATAGGATTTTAGCCCGAGTGGATAAAATGGTTCTTGGCGAGTAATGGCTGACAAAATGGTTAAGATTCTTGCACCTGAAATACCTATACTATGTGGCAGATAGAGTCTCGGATATTTTAGATTAGCCTCTTCGCATACAATATCGTAGACCTCTCGATGCTTCAGCGATTTACCGCAAATATTATAGGTTTCACCTGAGCATCCAGCTGATAAGGCTTTCAATATTCCTTGGGCAACATCGCCTATATAGACAGGAAAGGTCGAGTAATTACCCCCATCAGGTTGCACAATAAGCCCACGCATTGGGTCAGTGAAGAATAAACGATTGAAGGCGTATTCCCCTAGTGGTCCATAAAATGCCCCTGCCCGCAAAATAATTGTGTCGATGCCCTGTTGTTCGTGATATTGCTTTACAACTTGTTCTGCGTGTAATTTGGAGGATTGATAGGGGTCTGCTGGGCGTGGTGGATGTGATTCGTCGATAATTTGATTAGCTTGCGGGTTACCAATTACTGCAATTGTTGAAACATAGATAAATCGTTTAACTCGATATTTTGTTGCACTTTCTATCAGCTTTTTGGTTCCAATGATGTTCGTGCTCTCGAAATCCCCTGCACCACGCCACATACTGAATAAGCCTGCGCCATGAACGACATAATCACAACCTGCAACAGCTTCTAGACCTATACCTGATTCGATGTTGCCTCTGATAATTTCAAGGTTAGGATATTGCTTTAGCCATCCATGAAGTACGGGTGTTCGTGTTAGGATTTTTAGATGGAAGCCTGCCTGACATAATCTAGGAACTAAATGTCGACCTAGAAACCCTGTTCCACCTGTAACGAATATTGTCTGCATGATTATCCACTCACAACATAATTCGTTAATTGTAATGTAGGAAGAATAAATAAACTATTGTCGCTGATAGTTTGAGTGTGGATCATGTGGAGGGTGAAAATAAATTAATAATCACATTTTTGAGTTTTGCCATCGAGACAGGGCGAACAACAGGCGTTACATTAACCAAAGGCACAACAGTTGTCTCATCCATGATAACAATCGTCGGCAATGTGCTTAAATCAACACTTTCTTTGAGGGTCGAAAGCATCTTCCAAGCGTGCATATCGTTGAGTTGTATATCCATCACAAGAAAATCACAGATATGGTCTTCAAGAATATGGATTGCTTCGCGTCCACTACTGGCTTGACGCACCAACATATTTAATTCTTCGAGAAGATGTGTTACTGCCTCACGTTCATCATCGTGCCTTACTGCCAGTACCACTTCTTTTCCATCTGTCACCAATATAATTCCTTACTCGATTATTCTGAGAATCTATTCATCAGCTTACTTAATATAAGCGGTGGATACAACAATGAGTATCCACCATGATAATTTTCTTATAATTCTACAAAATAAGAGTCTGCGGCGCGGTCAATAAGTTCTTTATTTCCCAGAGTATTTTCTACACCCATATAGTTAGAAATATCGCTCATTTGATTGAGCAAATCACGCGGATGCACAAAGCGTGGCGCACGGTTAAATTTGAGATACCATTCCTTAATGAGATAGTTGTAACCGCGTTCTTCAAACGGCACATTCTTGATTTTACACATTAATTCAAATAATTCTCGGAATTGCTGTGGGGTCGGGTCGCCGACTTCAATCTTATATTTAATACGACGTAAGAATGCATCATCAACCAAATCGGCAGGGTCAAGATTGGTGGAGAAGATAATCATCACATTAAACGGCATTTGGATTTTCTGACCATTTGCCAGAGTGAGGAAATCATATTTCTTTTCTAAGGGAACAATCCAGCGATTGAGCAGTGCAACAGGACTTACTTGCTGCCGCCCAAAATCGTCGATGAGGAACATGCCACCGTTGGCTTTAACTTGATAAGGAGCTTCATAGAACTTGGAGACATCGTTATAAACCAAATCAAGACTTTCCATCGTCAATTCACCACCAACAATGATGATTGGACGACGAATACGAATCCAACGTGGGTCAGCAACTTCGCCCGTACCATATTTAACAGGCGATTGATCAGGCGATAATGTGTGATTCACAAAGTCGAATAGTTGAATGATTTGTCCATCAACATCCATTGAATAAGGGATATACATATCCTCGCCGAGGATTACACGCCCAATAGCTTCTGATAATGTCGTTTTACCGTTTCCAGGAGGTCCATACAAGAAGATAGATGTACCAGAATTAGCGGCTGGTCCAATTTTATCTAACATTGCTTTATCAACAATCAAGTTCTCAAGAACTTGACGCATATCAGATTCTTTGATAGAGGCATCGGGGCGTTTTTGCGAATTAATGGCATTAACATAATCTTTTAGAGGTACAGGAGCAGGACCTGCGTACTGAGTGCGTTCAATTGCATCAACAGCACGCTTAATACCTTCGCCTATAATTTCATAGCGGTAAGATGCTTCGCCGAAACCCTGTGTCCCTGTAATTTCAACCATTTTCTCACGTTTAAGGAATTCTAGCACTTGGTCAACAATACCATTAAAGGGAAGCTTTATAATATCTGCGATGTCATGCCCTTGCATATCCCCACGAAAATATAGTACCTTCAGTACAAGGTCAGCCAAAGCAAGTTTTGAAATCCCCGTATCCTCAATTTTACTCAGTGGAGGTGGATTCCATGCACCTAGAATACCAGTTGAGGCTTTCTTACCAGATAACTCGCTTGTCTGTTCAGGGCGTTGACGACGTTGTTGTTGTGGCTGTTGCGCGCCAAGACGACGTAGTGGTTTTAAGTTATTTGTCATTATATTGACCCTAATTCTTCACTAAGTTTTGGACGGTACAGAATCACTATAACATGAATTCTCATATTTTTTCGTTTAATTTGTGATTCATGGAGCAGACAAATTGTTTCAATTCAACTACCCTATTGATATTATAGGCTTATGGTGTCAATTACACAAATAAGGGTTTCATGTAATGATAGATAATATTAAGTGGTTAGGGCATGGTAGTTTCCTCATACAAGGTCCTCCTTATATTTATATAGACCCTTGGCGTGTTGTTCGGACTACATTCCATGCCGATATTATTTTAGTCAGCCATGAACATTACGATCATTGTTCAATAGCTGATATTGAGAAATTGCGTGGTACAGAGACAAGAGTTATCGGCAATGAGCAGGTTGCAGGGAAAATAGATGGTACAACGATTATTCGACCTTGGCAAAGCATGACATTTGACCGTATTAGCATTAAAGCCATTCCCGCTTATGCTCCAGATGGTGTTCAGCATCAAGAGATAAATGGTGGTTTGGGTTTTATCATCTCAATGAACTATTACGATATTTATTATGCAGGGGATACAAAATTAGTTTCTGAGATGGAACGTATCAGCCCTGATATTGTCATCTTGCCGATAGATAATCGAGACACCTTGAGTGTGCAAGAGGCAGTTGAAGTTGTGGAGTTATTATCACCACGTTGGGTTATTCCAAGCAACTGGGGAAGTATCGGTGAAGGTGCAAGTATAGTTGATGCAAATGAGTTTAAGAAACAAGTTGGAGGGCGAGCTACTGTAATAATACCTAGCCTCACAAATGAGAGCTAAATATAGTAGAAACAAAAAGACACGTCGCTAACAACGTGTCTTTAATATTCATAGGTTAGAGAAATTACGCGGCAGGTTGCGCTGGGTCTTGTAATTGACCATCATCATCCCAAGAAAGCTGATTGCCATCTGCATCGTAAATGAGTGGCATTTCTTCTTGGTTAATGCTTTTATCGCTTACGACAACACGGCGAATACGGTCACGACCCGGAATTTCATACATCACTTCCAACAGGCATTTCTCGATGATAGAGCGTAAACCACGTGCACCTGTACCGCGTTTTAGGGCAAGGTCAGCCGCCGCACCAAGTGCAGAGTCTTCAAACACCAATTCGACGTTATCCAACGAAAGCAAATGTTGATATTGGCGTGTCAGTGAATTTTTTGGTTCAACCAGAATTTGCATGAGCGATTCACGGTCAAGCGGTTCAACACCAACAACAATCGGCAAACGCCCCACTAATTCAGGGATTAAACCATGACCAATGAGGTCTTCCGGACTAACTTGACGTAACAATTCACCTTTTTCCTGCTTATCACGCTTTTCAGCTTTGAAGCCGAGGTCAGCACGCATTCCGACACGGCGTGCAATCACACCATCAATCCCATCAAATGTGCCACCACAAATGAACAAGATATTGCTTGTATCGATTTGTAGGAATTCTTGATGAGGATGTTTACGCCCACCTTGAGGGGGCACGTTAGCGACTGTACCTTCGATAATTTTCAATAAGGCTTGTTGCACACCTTCACCAGAGACATCGCGCGTAATGGAGGGATTATCGTTTGTTTTACGTGAGATTTTATCCATCTCATCAAGATAGATAATTCCTTTTTCGGCTCTTGCTATATCACCATCAGCAGATTGAATCAGACGCAACAGAATGTTTTCTACATCTTCACCAACGTAGCCAGCTTCAGTAAGTGCTGTAGCATCTGCAATACAGAATGGCACATCTAATACACGCGCTAAAGTCTGAGCAAGGAGCGTTTTACCACTACCAGTTGGTCCGATGATAACAATATTGCTTTTCTGGAGTTCAACATCAGTTCCAACATTATCCGCTTGGATTCGTTTATAGTGGTTATAAACGGCAACACTCAAAGTGCGTTTTGCATACTGCTGACCAACAACATATTCATCTAAATGTGCAAGAATATCACGCGGTACGAGTAAATTATCAAACTGGAAATCTGGAACGGAGCTTTCGATGTATTCTTCATCTGCTAATAGATTGTGACACAATTCGACACAATAATTGCAGATAAATACATTATCGGGTCCAGCAATGAGGCGATCTACCTCGTCATGGCTACGACCACAAAATGAACACCGATGTCCTCCTGGTGGATAGGTCACGTTATTCGTCCTTATCTTCGTTTTCTACATATAAGACTTGGTCAATAAGACCATATTCAACCGCCTCTTCCGAGCTTTTGTAAATGTCACGGTCAGTGTCTTTTTCAATTGTATCGTAATCTTGCCCAGTATGGTGGACAAAAATGTTATTGAGGCGTTCTTTGAGGCGAACTATTTCGTTTGCTTGGATAACAATATCCGATGCTTGCCCTTGTGCGCCACCAAGGGGTTGGTGCATGTGGATGGTCGCATTTGGCAGTGCCATCCGCATACCTGCTTCACCACCTGCGAGAAGAACTGTACCAAAACTAGCCGCAAGTCCTACAGCAACAGTGCTTACAGGTGCGCTAATAAGTTGCATCGCATCATACATCGCCATACCTGCATATACTGCCCCACCGGGTGAGTTGATATACATTTGTACGCGACGGTCTGGGTCTTCGCGGTCAAGGAAAAGCAATTGTGCAACAGTTAAGTTTGCAACCTGGTCATTGATGCCTGTTCCAACAAATACAATCCGCTCTTTAAGCAAGAGCGAGAAAATATCATAGGCACGTTCACCGCGACTACTTTGGTCAATGACCATTGGAATGACATTTTGTGGCATAAATCCGTTCATCATAATTTAGTTCAGTCGATGAGCCTTAGCTAACGACTTCACTCCTTTCATGTGCGTTGACTTATTCATCCGACTCAATATCGTCAGCTTCTGCTTCTGGGGTGTCAGCCTCAACAACTTCTTCCTCAGTTTCAGGAGCTTCTACTGCTTCAGTAACAGCTTCTTCAACTTCTGTTACGGTCGCTTGTGGTTCATCGTTGGATTCTTCTTCAACAACTTCTTCTTCGAGTGATTCCCCTTTACCAATCTTAGCAAGGCGTTCCATCACACGTTGGAAAAGAAGATTGTTAGCAATCATAGAACGTTGTTGTTCATTATCGAAAAATTGGCGAAACATATCAGCTTGCTCGCCGAATTGTGCTAATGTCTTCTCGATTTCACCAGCAACGTCCTCTGCTGTGACCTTGATTTCTTCTTGAACTAAAACCTCACCTAATACAAGTGAGCGTTCTAATGATTTTACAGCATCATCTTCATATTGTTCATGAAGGTCTTCGTGGGTGATACCCATTACCTTTTGATATGTCTCTAAATCCATACCTTGTTGTTGAAGATTACGGTCTAAGTCTTCAATCATATCGTGAATACGTTCTACAACCATAACTTCAGGATAGCTCAGAGTAGCGCCTTCAGCAATCTTGCTCAAAACTTCGTCCGAATAGGCACTTTGTGCTTCGTTTTCGGCTTGTTCTTGCAATTCCTCGCGTGTTTTTGCACGCAGTTGTAACAAGGTTAAAGGCTCTTCACCATCTTTATCATTATCGGTAATGCGTGCCGCCAAATCATCATTGAGTTCTGGTAAAGTCACATTTTTTATTTTTTTGACGGTGACTTCAAAATGAATCTTACGTCCACGAACGCCTTCTGAGTAACGCTCTTCGTCTTCAGGCACCGTTAAATCAAATTCAACCGTTTCATCGACATTTGAGCCAACAAGTGCATCTATGAAACCGGGCAATGCAGGTTCATTTTCTGGGTCAAGGTTGACCTCTGCATCATGCTCATGGATAAAGTCTGCACCTTTAAGTGGTGTGTTATCCTCGTCATCTTCATTCCGTTCCTCGTCACCATCAGCGAAAGTGCTGTGAATATCGAGTGTTACACGGTCTCCAGATTGTATGGGATTTGCGCTATCTTCTTCAACCGCTTCTTGTTGTTGATATTGACGCATTGCGCTATCAACATCTTCATCACTCACTGTCGGTTCAGTGTATTCCACACGAACATCACGATAGTCTCCAAGGTCAATTTCTGGAGCAAGTGGGACAGAGAAAACATAAGTTGGTTGTGGTTCAAGCTGGAAATCTTCTAAACTACCAGCAGCATATGGTTGATGCTCAGTCGTTTCAATGACTTCGCGATAGATGTCATTGCCCAGTTTTTCCATAGCTTCTTCGATTATAACGCCTTCACCGACGTTACGGACAACAACACTATAAGGCGCTTTGCCTTTGCGGAAGCCTTTTACACGAATTTGCTTAGAAATTTCGCGTGCAGCATTTTTCTTTGCTTGTTCCCATTGGGTATCTTCTACTTCAACAGTAAAACGAGCTGTATGATTATCGAGGCGTTCAGTTTGAATGTTCAAGGTTCACATCCTTGCGACGAACTTTGTCTATTATATCAGTTTATAAGAGAGGCTGGTGTAAAACTTTTATCAGAATTACTTCGCCTGAAAAACACGAAAGGCGCATATATGCGCCTTTACGGTGGTAGTGAGGAAGGAGGGACTCGAACCCTCACCTCGTTAGAGACATGATCCTAAGTCATGCGCGTCTGCCAATTCCGCCACTCCCCCATAGGGTTAATAGCATAGCATTATAGACAATTCACGTGATGAGGGCAAGGGATAATCAGTCAATTTCAATGTGTTTAATTTCAGAAAAATTTGAGTCATCATCAAATTGGTTTATGACCGAATTGATAATCATTTGTGCAAATTGAAACAGTGCTTGCAACTGATTCATACGCTCAATATAAAGGCTTGCCAATTCTGCCTCTTCTTCTGACATCGTCTCAATTGAATTTTGGAGTTGTTCATTGTTTTCGTCCAAAACATTAATAGCACGTTCGACATCACGCATTTCTCGCCCACTGAACAAATTGGTGATTATCTGCCAGAAGTCAGTTTCTGCTTCATAATATTTACGTCTACCACTACCACCGCGCACCCACACTTGCCGCACCATTCCCATATGCTCCAATGTCCGCATATTCATACTAACGCTGGCTTTAGAAATACTCAGGCGTTCCATCATATCATCAAGCGATAAGGGTCCCGGACTCAGAAGTAATGTCCCGTATAGTTGTCCCATAACTTTGCTGAAACCAAAATAATCCGCTAGCTGGCTCAAACCATCTAACATATTATCGTGTACATCACGTAAATCTGGATTGGTATCGATACCGACTTGTTTACTTTGTTTTTCCTCATTTGCCATAGTTGATTTCCTTATCTCACATAATTGTGAGCTTATGACATCGGATTAATTTCGACAAACGCGACAACTGTATTTCCTAATAGCTCTGCATCATATTCTACTAACATCTCGCGTGAGCGCTCTGCATCGTCAAAATCTTGGAATGCTGTCCCTGATGGTCCACGTATGATAACAAAAATTTCTTGTACGCGAACTGAAAATTTGTGTGCAAATTCACCTGTTTCAAGAATATTTTTGACTTGCTCTACTTGAGATTTATGCAATGTTGTATTTAGGTAATACGTACGTCCGGGCGTTGTAACCGCAGTGCTGATGTCAGGTTGCAGATAGACAAGATGCTCATCATATTCAGCCACAATGCCTGAATTTTTTAACTGATTCAATTCATAATCTGTTATAGCATTACCAAAATCCGCATCGCCAAAGGATGTATAACGCCCAGACAATAAATCTTGGACACGATTTTCTTCCCATTGAATCACAAAACGTCCATCTGTAAGAACAAAAAGGCGCTTTCGAGGAATTGGGACATTTTCTTGTGTTGTTTCATTTAGCATTATCTACCATCCGTAGGTAGTTTATAGATATGTTGAGTTGTTTAAGAATTGTAGCAGAATATTGAGAATTTGCTTGATTAATCTTGTCCTTATTCATGTTACTTAATCCACATCTTTTGTTAAATGAAGGGTCAAGAGGAGTAACAACTGGCTTTTTTCTAGTGAGAATGATAAAATTATGATATTGTGTAAATAATCACATAATAATCCTCAAAAATAACAAGCAAAGCAAGGGACGACATCAAATGCCATCAAAGATGTCTAATCGCATTCCAGATATTGTGATTGGACGCTTGCCACTTTATTTGCGAGCGTTGACACGATTACAGCATGAAGGACGTGATGTCACATCATCACACGAACTTGGGCGAAGATTAGGGATTAGCTCTGCTCAAATTCGTAAAGATTTATCCCACTTCGGTGGTTTTGGTAAGCAAGGTACGGGTTATCAAATTGAGTTTCTAATCGACAAGCTAGAAAATGTCTTACAGGTCAACCGTGAATGGTCAGTTGCTGTCATCGGTGCAGGTGATTTAGGTAGTGCAATTTCACATTACGGTGGATTCTCAGAGCGGGGCTTTCGTATTTCATGGTTGTTCGATGCTAACGAAGACAAAGTTGGGCAGGAGGTTGGGGGGTTCAAGGTTATTTCTATCAATAACTTAGAAACAATCATAAGTGAAAACGATTGTCAAATGGCAATGATTGCTGTTCCTGCCGAACATGCTCAAAACGTTACTGACCGTTTGGTTAAAGCAGGGGTACGCTCGATATTAAATTATGCTCCAATTAGCTTGACCGTTCCAGAAAATGTCATGGTGCAGTATATTGACCCTGTGGTGCATTTACAGCATATGACCTATTATCTACGTGATGAAGAGGATTAACTTAAAACTTAACTCAATTCTTTAAACTAAAAGCGACTGGTAAAGTCGCTTTTTTATTTAGTAATTCGGTTGATTCATAAGGCGACGCAACAATGCAGGGTCTTCTAATGCGCGTCCTGCGCCCGTAGCCACTGTAATTATGGGATTATCAGCACGGTAGACAGGGACTCCTGTTTGCTTAGTAAGATACTCATCAAGCCCACGCAGTAGTGCCCCACCACCTGTTAGCACAATACCTCTATCAATAATATCAGACGCTAATTCTGGCGGTGTCTCAGCAAGGACATTTTTAACGACAAGTGCAATCTGAGCTAGGGGGTCAGCCAATGCCTCGACTATTTCACCAGTAGTCAAAGTGACAGTTCTCGGCAAACCACTAACATTATCCTGTCCTTGGACATCCATCGTGAGTTCTTGAGGTTGATTGACTGCTGCACCAATTTGGATCTTTGCCGCTTCGGCTGTTGATTGCCCAATACTCAGGTTGTATTTACGTCGAATATACAGTGCAATCGCTTCATCTAAACGAACACCACCCACACGACCACTTTCAGCGCGAATGATGTTATTCATCGTGATAACTGCAGCTTCGGTAATACCTCCGCCAATATTGATAACCATATCACCTGCTGGTGTAGCAACAGGTAAACCTGCACCAATTGCGGCAGCGAGTGGCTCCCAAATGAGGAAAACATCCCTCGCACCTGCGGCAAGTGCGGCTTCATGGACTGCCCGTTTTTCTACGGAAGTCACACCAAAAGGAACAGAAATCATAACCGTTGGGCGGAATAAACGCACACGTCCAGCAACACGCCCCATAAAGTATTCAAGCATCGCTTCAGTCACTTCGTAATCGGCAATAACCCCATTTTGTAATGGGCGCACAATCTGAATATCTTCCTCGTCAACACGTCCCATCATTTCACGCGCAGGCTGCCCAAATTCGACAATTTTTTGTTCTTCCACCATCAATGCAACCAAAGACGGTTCTTGTAGAACAATTTGCCCACCTTCGTATATAAGAACGTTGACAGTTCCTAAATCTATTCCTAGCTTTTTGGCGAATAGAGCCATCGGCTGAACTTTCGTTTTTTATCTTATGAGTTTATGACAACATATTATGTAGTGTATCAGAAAAACACAACGCCTGAATATTATCAGGCGTTGCGAGAATTACAAGTTGATGTATTGAGGATACTTAGTTGTCACGTTCATCTTGGTCAACAATACGCATCATAGAACCACGGTTGCTGACTTTATTCGACAATTTAAGTTGTAATTCGGCACGGCGTAGCTCAAGAATTGCTTGACGGTTCTCTTCTTCAGGCACACCATCCTGCATCATCTGACGAGCACGTTCACGCGCTTCACGGGCACGTTCAGCATCAATCCCGAACGATGACTCAGCCAAATCCGCTAAGACAACAACTTTATTCGGGCGTATATCTACAACACCACCATAAATAGCATAACGTTCTTCAGCATTGCCTTTGGTGAGAACAAGCTCACCAAAAGTCATAGTTGTTAAAATTGGCGCATGACCTTCTAAAACCGTCATTTCACCTTCGGAGCCGGGAACATTCACTTTGTCAATCGCGTCATCTTCAAAGACTTTGCGTTCTTGCGTTACTAGTTCAACATGAATTGGCATTCTCTACCTCCAAGCACTAATTTTGGCTTTCTTGATAGTCGTTGAGAACGTCGTCGATAGTACCCTTCATATAGAACATACGCTCAGGAATATGGTCAACATCACCATCGAGCAACATACGGAATCCACGAACGGTATCTTTAATACTGACGTATTTACCTTCAATACCTGTAAATTGTTCAGCAACCTTCATCGGTTGGCTAAGGAAATTCTCAATCTTGCGCGCACGGCTAACGAGCAATTTATCGTCATCAGAGAGTTCTTCCACACCGAGAATCGCGATGATGTCTTGCAAATCTTTATAGCGTTGAAGCACCTGCTGTACTTCACGCGCGGTCCGATAATGATCTTCACCTACGATATTGGGGTCAAGAATTTTAGATGTACTCGCGAGCGGGTCTACTGCTGGGAACAAGGCACGTGCTGCAATCGAACGTTCAAGTGCAATTGTACTATCCAAGTGCGTAAACACGGCAACTGGCGCAGGGTCAGAATAATCATCTGCTGGTACATAAACCGCTTGCATAGATGTAATTGAACCACGTTTGGTGGATGTAATGCGTTCTTGCAACATACCCATTTCTTCACTGAGATTTGGTTGGTAGCCTACAGCCGAAGGCATACGACCTAAGAGCGCGGATACTTCAGCACCAGCGAGTGAATAACGGAAAATATTATCAATGAAGATAAGAACATCACGTCCTTCATCACGGAAATTTTCAGCCATTGTAAGCCCAGAAAGTGCTACACGAAGGCGCACACCCGGTGGCTCATTCATCTGCCCAAAGACCATTGCAAGTTTATCAAGTACGCCTGCTTCTTCCATTTCGTAGTAAAGGTCAGTACCTTCACGAGTACGTTCACCTACACCAGCGAAAACAGACAAGCCATCATGCTCGGTAGCAATTGAGTTAATAAGTTCCTGAATAGTTACTGTTTTACCAACACCTGCCCCACCAAAGATGCCTGTTTTACCACCTTTAGTCATCGGCGCAACAAGGTCAATAACTTTCATGCCTGTCTCGAACAACTCAATTTTTGTTGATTGGTTCTCGAAATCTGGTGCATCAGCATGAATTGGACGGCGCGGAGCATCATCAACTGCTGGTTTGTTATCAATTGGACGACCCAAAACATTGAATACGCGACCTAATGTATCCATACCGACAGGAACGGCAATTGGTGCGCCAGTTGCGAAGGCTTCCATACCGCGGGATAAACCATCGGTAGAGTCCATTGCTACACAACGCACAGCCCCTTCACCTAACATGAGTTCTACTTCTAGGATGAGGTCTTGTTGGGCATTACCATCTTTATCAGCTGGCAATGGAACGCGAATCGCATCAAAAATATCAGGCAAATCGCCCGCTGGGAATTGTACATCAATCACGTTACCCAAAATCTGGGTTATTGTGCCTTTAATTTCAGCCATAATGTATTTTTATCTCCTCTTATCTAGTCGACTCTGCGACCACCTTTTAGTGAATCTTGTAGCGTTTGCAGACCATCCCAATCACCTTTGTCGGCATAACCAGCTTGTTCTGCCCATGTTGGAAGACTTGGAGCGAACCGCATACCTGCATCTTCAACAGCTTGTGTCAATTGTTCTTCGTTTGCATCTGCTAATTGTGCAAAAGTGAAAATACCTGCGTCGTTGAGCGCTCTAGCCATCTTAGGTCCAATGCCCTCAATTTTCTTCAGGTCATCAGGTTCAGCCACAGCCGTTTTTGATTGTGCTTTCGCCTGTTTCTTCGCAGTTTTTTTGGATTCAGCTTTTTTAGCTTTGCCATTCGTGCTTGGCTTACTTGCCTCACCAACGCTTGATACCATACTATCAATCACTGCTTGACCTTGTGCCGCAGTTTGAGATTCAGCTTTTGCTTTAAGTGTCGCCTCTAATGCGGATGCTCCACCAACAATATCAAGGATTTCGCTGGTAATTGCCGCTTGACGCGCCTTGTTATATTCCAGTGTCAAATCTTCAACCAAGCTTGAGGCGTTATCCGTCGCGCTTCTCATCGCACTCATGCGTGCAGCATGTTCACTCGCAATAGACTCAAGCAATGCTTGATACAATTGAAGCTCGGTAAAGCGTGGTACGATTTCGTCAATAACAGCCGCTGGGCTTGGTTCGTACTCGTAATCTGTTGCGCTGTCACTAATTTCTGGCACTTCTTTGACATACTCAGCAGCAACCTGATTAGCAACAGAATTTGGTGTCAACGGTAACCAACTGAGTACAACAGGGCTTTGAGTCAACATATTGATAAAGTCAGTATAAGCAATCAGAACTTCATCAACATTACCGTTTAAAAATTCCTCCATGCAAATCTTAGCAATTGGAGCAATATCTGAAACGCTAGGGCTTGCAGGTAAATCACTAAATTCCGCCAAAACATTCTTTCCTTGGCGAATCATCGAATCGCGCCCTTTGCGCCCTATCGTCACATATTTGACGGGCTTACCAACACGTTGTTCAAAGCGGTCAGCAACTCGAATCACATTTGTATTATACGAACCAGCCAAGCCCTTATCTGAAGTTATCAACACAATTAGCACATTGTTGATTTCCTCACGTTCGGTAAGCATAGGATGTGGTGCTTGTCCTTTTGATGCCGCATTGACATTCAGCAAAATTTCCCATGCTTTTTCAGCATAATTGCGGCTCGCGAGCACACGTTCTTGAGCACGGCGCACACGGGAGGCTGAAACAGCCTCAAGTGCACGCGTAATCTGAGAAATATTCTTAACGGATTTAATCCGATTTTTTACATCTCTGGCGCTTGCCATTTATCTAAGCTCCTTTTCTCTCGTAGACTGGATAAAAATGTTAGCTCCAAGTCTCGGTGAAGGACTTAATGGCATCCTGTAATTTTGCTTTTGTTTCGTCAGAAATGCCTGATTTTGATTCATTCTTTACAGCTTCAGCAACCGCACTGTATTGGGTATGGAAAGCGCGCAAGAAATCTTCTTCCCATTCACTGACGCGTTCAAGTGGAACATTATCAATCGACCCATCTGTACCCGCTGTAATAACAGCAATTTGGTCTTCAATGCTCAAAGGTTGATACTGTGGTTGCTTAAAGATTTCATTGAGGCGTAACCCACGATCAAGCTGTGCTTGTGTGTCTTTATCAAGGTTACTACCGAATTGAGCGAATGCCGCTAAATCACGGAACTGTGCCATTTGCAATTTAAGACCACCAGCAACTTTTTTCATTGCTTTAGTCTGAGCAGAGCTACCCACACGGCTAACGCTAATACCTGTGTTCAAAGCTGGGCGTTGACCAGAGTTAAACAATTCACCTTCAAGGTAAATCTGTCCATCCGTGATGGAAATAACATTCGTTGGAACAAATGCAGAAACATCACCAAGTTGTGTTTCAATAACAGGCAGTGCGGTTAAGCTACCACCACCACGTTCTTCACTCAATTGTGCAGCACGTTCAAGCAGGCGACTGTGAAGATAGAAAACATCACCGGGGAATGCTTCACGTCCTGGAGGACGACGGAGAAGCAAGGATACCTGACGATAAGCATTCGCGTGTTTCGTAAGGTCATCGTAAATGACAAGTGCATCCATGCCATTTTCCATGAACCATTCGCCCATCGCGCAACCAGCATAAGGGGCGATATATTGCAAAGCAGCTGATTCTGATGCAGTAGCGGTAACAATAATGGTGTAATCGAGTGCGCCATATTCTTCGAGTGTTGCTACGATACGGGCAATCTCACCACGACGTTTACCAACTGCTACATAAATGCAGAAGATGTCACCACCCTTTTGATTGATAATCGTATCAATCGCCACAGCGGTTTTACCTGTTTGGCGGTCACCAATAATTAACTCACGTTGACCGCGTCCAATCGGAATCATCGAATCAACAGCAACAAGACCTGTTTGTACTGGACGGTCTACAGAGGCACGCTCCATAACGCCTGGCGCAATCCGTTCGATGTCGTAAAACTCAGCGAAATCAACAGGACCTTTACCATCAACAGGATTACCAAGTGCATCAACAACGCGTCCTAATAACCCTTTACCAACAGGAACAGAGGCGATACGTCCTAGTGGGCTAACGGCGTTACCTTCTTGGATGTCATCGTAATCACCCATGATGATGATACCAACATTATCTTTTTCAAGATTGAAGGCAATACCAGCTGTTCCATTTTCAAAGCGCACCAGTTCGTTATAACGAACATTGTCGAGACCAGATACACGAGCAATACCATCACCCACTTCTGTTACATACCCGACTTCGACAGCTTCGAGAACTTGCTCATAGCCTTCAATCTGCTTAAGGATTGAATCGTAGATACTTTCCGCCATTCTTTTGGCTCCTTCGTAATGAATTAAACGGTTGAACTGTCTACATTTTTTTACAGGTTGTTGGAGACAAAACCTGATTTAAAATCATGTAATAAATGGTGTTACAACGTAATTCTGTTAAGAATCACAAAATAGGTTCAACACAGTACAAATTTGCAAGGCATTGTATCAGTTGAAACCTCGATTGTCCACTTTTTCACGAACGCACATCAACATCATATCAAACAAGCTAAAATGGTTCTATGCACGGTTTGATGGAATGCTCTAATTAGATAGCAATTATACTCAAATTAAGTTATCAGAAGTTTGTTTAATCGTCACTTGCGCCAAGTTCAACAGAACGTTGATATGCTGCCCAAATTCCATCAGCGATTGCAGTCCGTAGCCCTTTACTTTCCATCTCATATAAGCCTGCTGCCGTTGTACCGCCTGGCGAAGTTACTTGATTCCGTAAAATGGCTGGGTGAATGCCAGATTGCTGGGCATAAAGCACTGACCCCTTGATAGTCTGCAAAACGAGTTTTTCGGCTTGAGTACGACTAAATCCCATCCGCACGCCTGCATCCATCATCGCCTCGATAATAAGAAATACGAAACCCGGTCCACTGCCTGCAAGTCCAGTTGCCATATCCATATAGTGCTCATCGTTGACATAAAGCTCTTGCCCTAATGCACCTAAAATCTGTTGCGCTAAGGCTTTATAGTCATCCATCACTTCGTAAGTTGCTGTCCAGACACTGATGCCTTCGCCTATTTGCCCGGGCGTATTCGGAATGGAGCGTACAACACGGCTGTTATGTAAATCCTCTACAATATCGCGTATTTTCGTGCCAGCGACGATACTCAAGATTAACCCTGCCCCATCAACCCTTCCACGCAATTCATGGAGCGCACTCTCGATATGTTGGGGCTTAACGCCTACAACAATAATGTCTGCATCTTCCGCGGCTTCGCTGTTGCTCGTTGTGTAGTTGATGCCGAGTGTATCCACCAATTCTTGTCCCCGTACTTCATTGGGGTCAGCGGCAGTGATTTGCTCTGGTGAAACCAAGCTATTTTTGACTAAACCAGAGATAAGCGTACCACCCATCACGCCTGCGCCGATAAATGCTATTTTCTTATCTTCAAAACTCATACGAATAATCCTATGTCAAATTCTAAAATACTAGCCAACTGGATATTGGTCATGCTCATGCCACTTTGCTACAGCGTGCTCGATACGGTCTCGTTCGACTTCAATGCCAATACCGATGTCATCAGGCACAGTAAGTGTACTGTCATCATTGAGCACAAATGGGGGTTCAGTCAAATCTGGATTGAAGTAACGGTCTGTCGCGCTAATGTCGCACGGCAATGTCACGCCAGGTAGCGAAGCAAAAGCCACGTTCGCAGCACGTCCGATTCCCGTTTCCATCATGCCACCAATCCATAGAGGAAGGTCATGTTCGACACAAATTTCATAAATTTTGAGAGCTTCGGCAAAACCCCCGACTCGCGCAGGTTTTAGATTAAGGATGCCAATTGCACCAACTTGCAACGCAAGCCGTAAATCATTGGCTGTTTTGATAGATTCATCAAGGCATATTGGTGTTGATATTTGCTTGGCAAGTTTACCATGTTCATAAATATCATCATGCGACAATGGTTGCTCAATCATCAGCAAACTGAATTGGTCTAATTGTTTGAGATGGTCTGCATCTTCTAAGGTATAGGCACTATTTGCGTCTAACATCAACATAATATCTGGATAACGATTACGAACAGCTTGCGCTAAATTAACATCTTTGCCAGGCTTAATCTTGAGTTTGATGCGTTTGTAGCCTTGTGCCAGACGCTTATCAATAATGGCAAAAAGTGCCTCATCCGTATCTTGTAAGCCGATACTCACGCCAACATTGGCTTTATTAGTTGATTGATGCCCGTCTGGTAGATAATGAGAGAATAAATCGGCTAAGCGCATATTATTCGCTTTTGCGAATGCGTCCCAAATAGCCCCTTCTAAACCATGCTTCGCGTGTTCATGGTAGCGAATCGGGGCGATTAATTTCTGAGCGTCGCGTGGGTCAGCGATTGTTTTGCCAAGCACAAGTTCAACCATCCAATTATGCAAAATATGATAGGCTGTGCCTGTAGTTTCACCTGTATACCCGGGGTCTGGTGCAGCTGAGGCTTCCCCCCACCCTGAGATACCCTCTTCAGTAACAACTTCTACGATAATTGCACCCTTTATCGGCTCGCCACCAAAACTTGTCTTGAGTTGCTCAACAAAATTCATGGCGATTGGATATAACTTAACTTCTTTAATTGTTATAGATTTCATAAGAATTCTTTCTTGAAATTATTGGAATGAATACGTTCCATCATCTTGAGTAAATATATAGAATACTCGGTTTTCGATACGGGCGAAATCTGTAGCGAGATAGCCTGCATTGAGTAACTCAGTAAATGCGTGTCGAGTAAAATTACGCCATTGCTTCGCTAAATCAGGATTAATACGCTCAATCGGCACAAACTCCATCGGAATTTCTAGACGGAGTATCTCATTTTCGATTAATTGAAAATCACTAGGCATCAGCAAGCCATCATCATTGAGACTAACACCATTTACGACAGGTGCGATTGAAAAATCCGTTTCACCCGTATTGTCTAATGAGCGATGATTTACCCACCAGTTGACTTGTAACCTATCGGCACTTAATACAGGATTATCGGCTGATGCGCCAAAATAATCTTTCTCGTATTTTTGCCCGACTGCCCCTAGTTTATGCAGATTCAAGTAAGCATTGCGAGATAGCAATGGGTCAAATGTCCATAATACTAGTTGAATATTATGTTGCTGAGCAAATTGGCGCTGAGCTTGTTTGAGATGCTCCCCTATCTTCTGTCCACGATATTCAGGTAGAACCACCATCCGTTTTGACATCACATACAGATGTGACGGGGCATCAGATGGTTCGTTCGGTTCAATATCTGCTCCAAGAAAGCCCATTAGTAATCCAACTATTTTATTACCATCATAGGCAGCGTGGATATGTCCACCATAGCGTGCAATTGATAATAGCATATGCTCAGGCACAAGGTCTGCCATATTCTCGCCCCAATACACCCTTTGTAACTCTACGGCTTGCGCCATTTCATCGGCAGAATGCAATGTACGAATCGTAATTTCAGTCATAGGTTTTGCAGATTTTCCTTCTTAAAGGCTTCTTGGTCGACGACGGAACATTGTTCGGATACTCTGAAAAAGATAATTACGCTTTTTCATATAGGTCACCAGAGTGTCTTCAATACGACGTGGTCGGATACCAAAATAGTTAAATGTATTTCCCAATTGTGTGGTGCGATTAGTGGCAAGAATATCCAACCATTGTGGAGTCGTCAAACTTCTTGGAAAGAATAAGCCGTAGACGCGCGTCAATAAACGTGAAGCATAAGGTGGTATAGGGATAATCAACCGCCGATGACCTGTAATTCGCATGAGGGTGAACAGTAAATCCTCATAGGTGATGTATTCAGGACCACCAACTTCTAGGGTATTATCGACAGTATCAAGTGATTCAAGTGATAGAGCAAGGCATTGAACCAAATCCTCTATATAAATCGGATGTAGTGCAACTTCACCTTGCCCAGGCATCAGATTAATCAAAGGATTGGTGGCTAACATCATGGCAATGTGGTTGATAAAAGCATCTTCTTCGCCGAATACAATACCAGAGCGGATAATCGTGTAAGCAAGCCCGCTATTACGGATTATTTCCTCAACCTGCCCTTTGATACGATGGAGAACATATGCCGATGAGGAGGATGCACCCAAGTGACTCAGTGTGATAATCCGACCAACCCGCGCCGAACGTGCTACCGAAACGAGGTTGCGTGTGCCAGCCAATTCTATCCGCTCAAGATTACGCTCATTGCCCCACCATTGGGCACTTTCGAGATGGATAATGGTATGCACACCTGTAACGGCTTGGTACATCGCTTCATCGTCTAGGATATTGCCCAGCACCACATCGGGAACATATTCGGCATTTTCAGCATCCCAAGGTAGCCGACGGGCGCGATTTTCAGGTAGTAAGCAACGAACAGGTAAACCTTGTGCAAGCAGTTCACGAACGAGATTACGTCCGACAAAGCCTGTTGCACCTGTAACAAGTATCATTGGCTGAGGTTATTTCCCTTACATGAAAGATGGGCAGTGTTATACTTAATTTGAAATACAAATGATGATTATACCATGTGCAATTAATATCTATAAAGTCACCGTATCAGTAACCTAGAGTAGTTTATCGTGTTTATATATTCTAAGATGTACTAGAGAAATCGAAAATGTAGGAGGGTATAACGTGAACCAACCGCGTGTAGTCGTCACGGGCATTGGGATTATTAGCCCACTCGGCAACAACGTTCAAGAAAATTGGGACAATGTATCAGCAGGAAAAAGCGGAATTGACCGCATCCAATTGATTGATACAAGCGAACTTGCGAATCATATTGGTGGAGAAGTTAAGAATTTTGATGCTGTTGAGATCTTAGGGCGCAAAGAAGCACGCCGTACAGACCGTATGACACATCTCGCCATTGCCGCTTCTCAACAAGCTCTGGAAGACAGTAAGCTGGAAGTCACAGAGGAAAACCGTTGGGACATTGGTGTTATTGTCGGTAGCGGTATCGGCGGAATCCATTCGTTAATGGAGACAATCCTCGACCTCGACCATAAGGGACACCGTGCAGTCAGTCCACTAGCCGTGCCGAAAAGCCTAATTGATTCGGCGGCAGGCAATGTATCAATGCAATTTGGGCTAAATGGTCCTAATTTTTGTATCACCACAGCCTGTGCGACAGGTAATAACGCTATCGGTGAAGCCACAGCTATAATCCAACGAGGTCAAGCCAAAGTGATGTTAGCAGCAGCTTCGGAAGCAGCAATTGTGCCGATGACTCTAGCTGGTTTCAACAACATGAAAGCATTATCACAACGCAATGACGAACCACAAACAGCGAGTCGTCCATTTGACGCAACCCGTGACGGTTTTGTGCCAGGAGAAGGTGCGGCAACACTAATCCTAGAAGATTTAGACCATGCACGCGCACGAGGCGCTAAAATTTATGCTGAGGTAGTTGGCTATGGACATACATCTGATGCCTATCATCCCACAGCACCTATGGCTACAGGAGAAGGGGCGGCTAAGGCAATGCAATTTGCCTTGCGTGATGCTGGACTCAGCGCAAAAGATATTGATTATATCAATGCACACGGTACAAGCACACCGCTTAATGACACCGCAGAAACTAATGCTATCAAACGTGCTTTAGGCGAAGAAGCCTACAATATTAATATTAGTTCAACCAAGTCTATGACAGGGCATCTGCTCGGTTCGGCAGGTGC
Organism: Phototrophicaceae bacterium; assembly: GCA_965230145.1. Lineage (GTDB taxonomy): Bacteria > Chloroflexota > Anaerolineae > Aggregatilineales > Phototrophicaceae > JAUZRW01. The sequence continues at coordinate 4,932,836 of CBDDKI010000002.1, read as the reverse complement.
AGTCGAAGCAGTATTCAGTATTATGGCAATGCAGAATAACTTTGTTCCACCGACCATTAACCTGAATGAAATTGATCCAGAATGTGATTTGAATTACACCCCAAATGTTGGCGTTGAGCGTGAAATTAACAACATCATGAGCAATGCTTTTGGATTTGGTGGTCATAATGCCGTTATCATAATGAGCAGGTTTAGCGAAAATGGTAATTCGTAACGCACCAAATGGTATCTCACCAACAGGTTTATATGCCCATATTGTGGGCTGGGGGATGGCTGTTCCTGATAACATCATGACGAATGATGACCTTGCCGCTATTGTAGAAACAGATGATGAATGGATTGTATCGCGCACTGGCATCAAGGAACGGCGCATTGCCACAGATAAAGATTCAACAGCAACATTGGCGCATCGTGCTGCCCTAAAGGCACTCGATGAAGCCAATGTCTTACCGCAAGATATTGATTTAATCGTGGTGGCAACATCGACGCCAGAGCATGTATTCCCTAGTACAGCCAGTGTAGTACAAGATTGGCTCGGCGCAAGTAACGCAGGTGCATTTGACCTTGCCGCGGCTTGTTCGGGTTTTGTCTACGCATTAAATATGGCGGCTGATTCGATTAAGTCGGGTAGCATTGATATTGCCGTTGTCATTGGTGCTGAAACAATGAGCCGTGTCTTGGATTGGCAAGATCGAAGCACATGTATCCTTTTTGGTGATGGTGCTGGGGCAGTTGTATTACAAGCCAGCGAAGAACATGGTGGCATACTATCGAGCGTATTACGAAGTGATGGCGCTGGTGCAGATTTATTGGCTATTCCAACAGCTAATAATCCAAACACCAACGGGCATAAAATTCAAAAGATGTACATGGTTGGGCGTGAGGTATTTAGATTTGCAACGCGTGTCGTTGATGATAGCATCCGTGAAGCTGTAGAATTAGCGGGTATTACTATCAAGGATATTAATCTAGTTGTACCACATCAAGCCAATCAACGTATTTTAGCCTCTGCCGCCAAAAAACTCGGAATCGACCTTGAGATGTTTGTCAGCAACCTTGACCGATATGGCAATACCTCGGCGGCATCTATCCCCATTGCATTATGTGAAGCGATTGAAGCCCAACGGGTAAAACGGGATGATTATCTTGTGTTTGTTGGCTTTGGTGGTGGTTTATCATGGGCATCAATGGTCGTAAAATGGATACCTGATGCTGTTAAAGCACCATCCACACGACTAAACCAACAACGTCGTGAGTTTCAGTACACTTGGGCAAAATGGCGCGCGCGTTTTCAGCGTTGGAGACGTGCTATTGGAAGATTTTTCTCAAGTTCACGTTAAGAACACAGAGGCGAATCCATATGGATTCGCCTCTATTTAATTTCTATTGCTGATGTTAATCTCGACGACTGACCAAACTAACGTAATACAACAAAGTCAATACTGAGCTAATCGCCGCAGCAATGTAGGTAAAAGCAGCGGCAGTCAAAACTTGTCGCGCACCCTTTGTATCTTCTGCTGTACGCGTTAAGCCTGATTCCTCTAACAATTTCATACCGCGTCGACTAGCATCAAATTCGACGGGTAATGTGAGAATCATAAACAGCACGCTTAAACCAAAGAAAGCAATACCTGCCCAAGCTAATCCTGCAATTCCTAAAAACAAGCCAGCTAAGATAAGAACATAGGAAACTGTTGGGCTAAATTGAACAGCAGGCACTAAGAAGTTGCGTGCTGTCATCAGTGGGGACTTCTCCTGATGCTGTTGTGCATGCCCTAATTCATGTGCGACAATTGCCATAGATGCCACACTGGGGCGCTGTGCAACTCCTGGTGACATCCGCACGATTTCTGAACTAGGATCAAAATGATCGCCTAATTCTTGTGGTGTGGTTTCAAGGCTGACATTAAGATTTGCGTGTCGCATGATATGCCGTGCCGTTTCAGCACCTGCAAAGTTATTACTGTTGGCGGTATTACCCCATTTGCTATAAGTATTCCGCAAATACCATTGCGCCAAACCACTAATGATTAATGTTGGAAGCATGACCATTAACATATATGTTGAATCGAAGAACATAATTTCCCCTCCGTTGATTATTTAAGCTAGACAAGATAGCAAAATGATATGCAAGAATAATCAGCAGAACATCAGAAAAATGCAAATTATGTGTTAATTTTCCCTAGAGTTTGTGTAGCACCTTCCTGTGTATTGAGGGAAAGTGGTAAGAGGCAATTATCCAAAAGGCGAGGTTTACCGACTTGTGCAGCTACAGATAGTAATAAGGGTTTATCTGACGGTGTATCAACTTCTACGAGGGAATCAGCTGTAGCCAATGAGACATAATCTAATTTTGCACGCGGTTCCGCACTAATTTTCTTGATTGCAAGCTCTCGCAATGTCTCAGGATTACGTTCACCCTGCTCATATAAAGCTCCAATCTCTTGTAAAGTTTTGTTCAAAATCAATGCCGCTTGACGGTCTTCGGCACTCAGATAAACATTACGTGACGATAAAGCTAAACCATCCAACTCACGCACTATGGGACAGACTTGAATGTCTATAGGAATATTCAAATCACGTACCATCTGCCGAATGACGACCACTTGTTGCGCGTCCTTTTGCCCGAAAAATGCGCTATCAGCTTGCATGAGGTTAAATAGCTTTGTAACGACTGTGGTTACACCTCGGAAATGTTCAGGGCGTTGCCCACCCTCACGTCCTTGTGTCACTTGCTCAACTGTTACCCAAGTTTGAAAATTTGGGGGGTACATCAATTCTGGAGTTGGTGTAAAAACGAGTTCAACTCCTGCTTCCTCTAGCAATGCGAAATCACGGGGCAAATCTCGCGGATAGGTCGTGAGGTCTTCCCCTTCAGCAAACTGAGTTGGATTCACAAATATGGTGGCGACGACCGTATCTGACATGTCTTTTGCAGCAGAAATTAAGGACAAATGCCCATCATGCAAATAACCCATCGTCGGGACTAAGCCAACTTTCCCTTTTAGCTTTGGGCGAATAGCACGTAAATCAGAGATATTATCAATAATGTGCATGCAATACCTCATCGCGAAGTGTTGCAATTACTTCATCGCTCATACTGAAACTATTATCTTCTGTAGGAAAGTTACTATCCAATACTTCAGCATGATATTTTTGGACAGCGTTCATCATAATGTCATGCACATTGGCATATTGTTTGGTATGCTTTGGGACAAAATCATCAAACAACGCCAAAATGTCGTGGAAGACTTGCACCTGCCCATCACAGCCGACACCTGCACCGATACCAATCGTCGGAATAGTCAGCTTTTCCGTAATCAATGCTGATAACCTGCTAGGGACTAATTCTAATACAACGGCGAATGCTCCTGCATCTTGTACGGCTTGAGCATCACGAATGAGCTGACGTGCCGAATCTAATTGTTTGCCCTGTACGCGAAAACCACCAAACTGATTAACACTCTGCGGTGTGAGTCCGATATGCGCCATAACAGGTATCCCCGCTGCAGTGATACGCTTAATTGTAGGAGCAAGTGTCTCGCCGCCTTCTAATTTCACAGCGCTTACCCCTGCCTGTTGCATTAATTTGCCTGAATTTTCGAGTGCTTGTTCTGGACTGATACTGTAGGTCATAAAGGGCAAATCACCTACAATAAATGGCTTCGTAGTAACGCGCGTGACGATTTCAGCATGGTAAATCATATGCTCCAATTTAACTGGAATAGTGGATTCATGCCCTTGGACAACCATACCAAGGGTATCTCCAACAAGTATCATTGGAATGTCAGCTGCTTCGGCAATCCGTGCGCTAGTAGCATCATATGCCGTAAGCATGGTGATGGGTTGAGACTCATCTTTCATTTTTTGAATGCTACGAATCGTTAAGCGTTTCATTCACTTTCCTGTAATTTTTGTTCTATTAAGGCACTATTGATGCCACGTTGCTCTAACATCGGATATGATAATCGTGCGAGATTAATATAGGCTGATTTAACTTTGTCACTGTCTAGTGCATTCAAGTGTTTCATTAGTGTATTTACGTCAGCACGGACTAGCGGACCTGTTAAGGCATCTGGAATGCCCTCTTTATCAATATTTTCCACCGTAGCACGTAACAAAGTCATTAGTGCAGACTTGTTTGCAATTTGGTCACTTGAGAATGACGTCATTAGGTTTTCTGCTACAGCATACAGTGTGACAGTATAGTTACTGATAAACACAAGTGCTGCATGATAACGGGCTTTTTCCCCTTCAGGAATCAAAATAACCTTTCCGTCTAGAGTTTCTGCGATTTCTTGCAATTGTCTCTGCAAAATTTTATTGTCGGCTTCTATGGCAAACGTAGCACCTGATAATGCTCCTATTGCTGATTCGACATCGGCAAATGGGAATGCTGGATGAAAGCTACCTAGCATTGCCCCATTTTTGCTTAATTCTGCCATAACATCTAAGCTCGATGCTCCTGATGTATGAATAACGGCTTTTCCTGTTAAATCGCCTTCTTTGAGTATCTTGACTATAGGAAATATGGCATCGTCAGATACAGTCAGGAAGATCAACTCAGCAGAATTAGCCACTTCACCAACTGTCTCTACAGCCTGACTATCTATGGATTCAGCAAGTTCAATTGCTCTCTCAGGTGTACGATTATAGACAGCCTTTATCTCGTAGCCAGCTTTGAACAATAGACGCGCTAAGGTACTCCCAACCTTACCAGCCCCTATAAACCCTAATGTTGGTTTCAAATTATGCTCCCGGTGTCGGGGTTGCGGCATTAGGTGGATCACTGATATAGATGGTCACCTGGCACGATGCAACTAGGGACGCTCTAATATCAAAAACCATCAGACGGAATTGGTATGCACCTTCCTCAAATGTAGCAGGAGAAAATTGGCTGAAATCGCTTAACTCACGTACAGGAGCAACCGCTTCACTGGCTACTATGAATTGATTAAGCGTGCCCGGACCGGAAATTTCAAGTTTATATTTAGAGAAATCATCCGTATACGCTGTTCCGCGCACAATCATAGGCGAAAACACCCGTTGCCCGTTGGCTGGTACTTGGAGCTGAGCGCGTGGGTCTTCACACCCTTGAATGGGAGGCGCATTCGGTACAATTGTGCCTACAGGGGTTGGCGTAGGCGTCGGCGTTAATACAATCGTGTCAGATTGGTCGCCGAGGGGTGTTCCAACGACAAAACTAGGTCCTCCCCCATCCGTATTAGCAATTGGCGTATCGGTTTCAAAGACGACATCTTGTGTCGCACCGACTTGAGCCACTTCAATACTATCCAAATCACGTTCTGCTTCCAAAAATGGCACTGCTCTTACTTGCACACCAAATAAGAGAACACAAAATTCAGCAGCCAAAATCATAACTGTAATGGCATTTGCTTGGCGACGGCGGGCTAAATCACGCTCCAACTCAAAGTAAGTCATTGATACTTCGCTACGGGCTTGAAGCAAACGATAAAAATACCAAAGGACTAAAACAGCCAATAGAATGTATAAAGGTTCAGCTAACCAATCGAGTAAGAAGAAGACAGCTCTCATACAGGAAAATCTTTCAACACACCTTTCAGAATTTTTGTTAGGCGCGGCACAATGACCTTACCAGCTTCTAGCACTTCTTCGTGGTTAGTCTCGAAGTCACTATCAACCGCATCTATGGCAACATTAGTAATACCTGAACATGCCATCACACGTAAACCTGCGTGGCGTGCAACTAGAACTTCATGCACTGTTGACATTCCAACAGCATTCGCGCCTATCGTCCGTAGCATACGAATTTCTGCTGGCGTTTCAAAGGCTGGACCTGAAACAGCTGTATATACTCCCTCGTGCATAGGTATATCGTGGGTTTCAGCAATCTCTCTCGCTTTAGCACGGAGTTTACTATCGTAGGCTTGTGCCAAGCCGACAAAGCGAGGACCTATGGTGTCATCATTGGGTCCCATTAAAGGGTTTTTGCCTGTTAATCCTGGTAGATTAATATGGTCATTGATTAGCATAACATCACCGACACTAAAAGATGGGTCTACACCACCTGCCGCATTGGTCAGGATGACGGTACTCACGCCGAGTAAGTGCATGATGCGAATCGGGAAGGTAACTTGTTTCATGGTGTAGCCCTCATAAAAATGAGCGCGTCCCTGTTGCGCTACTACGGCTTTGCCTTCTAATGTACCAAGCACTAGATTACCGCTATGCCCATGAACGGTTGATTGAGGCCAATTGGGAATTTTTTCATAAGGGATAATAACAGGATTTTCAATTTCGTTAGCTAAAGTCCCTAAGCCTGACCCTAAAACTAAACCGATCTCAGGTATAATATCAGTATACTCTTTGATAAGCTTGATAGCGGATTGATAATCAGCCGCTTGGTAGTCCATTTATTGCTCCTTACGTTTTCATTTGGCATAATTATACAAGATGAACAAGCTAAAGCTATACAAGTTGTTTATATTTCCAAGAGTATTATGAGGTATACTTATTATACTGTGTAATTCATCTTCGGAAGTTTTTGGAGACATCATTCACATGGTCAGTATCCAGAGTACACATACGGTTATGTACCGTTATGCAGAAGCCTACCAAAAATTATACAACCGTCGTCCACATGATTTGCGGGCTGTCAATGATAAGTGGGTGATTGTGAATGGTGCGCGGATGCGACTGGCTGAACTAGAACACCTCACTAAGCAACTCCAACTAGAATATAAGCAATCCCTCAGCAATCGACGCAATATGATTAGCAAGTTGATTAAGTGGTTCAAAGGCTAAATAGCCTAGCAATATCCTCATTGCTTTGAATTTTCAAACCAATTTCTTTCCCTCAAATATCTCACATTTTAGTTATTAGAGTTATACTCGTTCCTAACATGCGCGCACCTGTGTGAGAATGGATAACTCTTGGAAGATCTCCAGCGTCAATTACGCATTGCAATATTTGCATTTCTTATCATTGTACCCATTGGCACGGTTGGATTTATGTGGCTTGAGGGCTGGTCATTTGTGGATTCGCTATATGTCACAGTGATTACCCTCTCAACGATTGGATACGGTGATTTAACCCCCGAAGACCCCTATGGTCGCTTGTTCACAATTGTGCTAGCAGTTTCTGGATTAAGTGCCTTTGCTTTTGCTGGTCAGGCTTTTATTCAATTCTTCACCAGTCCAATTTTGCGTACTGTACGCCAACGACGCATCACCCAGAGAAAAGTCGATAAATTGAGTAATCATTATATCATCTGTGGGATGGGCGAAATGGTTGACCGCACGGTAGAATATTTGCTTCAAGGGGCAAATGCGCGCCGTGATAGCATTCGTGAGCAACAATATCGACCAATAGACAATTTTTTTGACCGTTTGCTAGGTGATGATGAAGATGGACATGCCTTATGGTTACGTCGTCCGATTAAAAAATTAAGTCACACCTTGATAAATATGTTCCAAACACAATCAACCATTCTCGATATTTTGGTTGTCATTACACATGATGAGAACTACGCACAACAACTGCGTAATAATGACTTACTTGTTATCAAGGGTGACCCCACTGTCGATGGGGTGTTAATCGATGCAGGCATCAAACGCGCACAAGCAATGATGATTATGCTCGATAATGATACTGAAACACTTCTCTCAGTTCTAACAGCACATACACTCGTCCCAACAATACATATTACTGCAGCTGTTTTAGATGACGATTTGGGACGTAAGATTGTTCGTGCTGGTGCAACCAATGTCTTGAATCCATTTGATACCGCAGGACAGTTCCTGAACAGTGCGACGTTTCGTCCTGCGGTGAATGCTTTTTTCAATGGTGTGATGTTTGAACATACGACCAGTTACAGCCTAACTCAGCTAACTGTCCGTGAAGGATCTCCTTGGCTTGGCAAAACCATTGGTTCACTAAAATTGCAGAATAACTTTAGTGCAGGTGTGATCGGCATCCGTTATGATAACAGTCGATATGGTTATGCACCTTCTGACCAGTATATTTTGCAGGAGGATGAAGTCTTAATTGTTGTAGCTCCATCAGAGAATATTCAAGCCTTGCAACTAGCATGTGCTGGTACAACCCATAAAACTCGTTTTGCAGTTTGGCAACCACTTCCTGTTCAACATCCCTCACTCCGTAGCGAACAAACATATTCTCTCGTTGAAGCTGAAAATGCGATTGCAAGCATGTCGAAGCATTTCATCATCTGTGGGAATGACCGTATTGCGCGTAGTGCAATCACTCGGTTAGACCCTACGCGTCCCTTTGTGATTATCAGTAATGACAATACTTTAACCAGTGAACTGATTAAACGTGGCTTCCGCGTGGTGCATGGCAATCCATCCAGTGAAGAAACACTACTCAAAGCGGGTGTTAGACGCGCTCAAGCTATCATGGTTGCATTAGAGAAAAAAGCCGATAGTGTCCTGACAGTCATTACAAGTCGTGCGTTGAATAAACGCCTCTTAATTACGACAACAGCAAATACTGATGATATGATTGGTAAACTCGAACGGGCTGGAGCTGACCGTGTTGTAAGTCCCTTCCACGTTGCAGCACGTTTTGTTTTGCTCACGACAACTCGACCAGAATTAAGTGGCTTTATGAGTGCCATTTTATATAACTACCAAACTGGATTAGAAACCACTGAAATTTACATGGAAGAAGACTCTGTGTGGATTGGTAAGACAATCAGCGAGTTGCGCTTAGGCAAAACCTACGATGCAGGTGTCATAGGTATTCGCCAACCTGACCACAAAACTTTCTTATACGCACCATCTACTGATTATGTAATACGCCCACATGAAGTTCTCATTATAGTCACACCCATGAAATATGCCGATACACTACGCGATGATGCACATGGGGGAACGGTTCGCGCACCGACAACTCTACGCTCAAAAGTATTACAAAGCGCACGTTTCACACCAGATGAAATTCAAGCGTTGTTGAAACAAGGTCGCAAAAAGACCTAAGAATTGGGATTCAACCCTGCTCGCTTACGCTCTTCTTGATAGTCTTGCGGGGTATCGACATCTTGTAATACGCTATCCGTATCAACAGTCACATAATAAATATTGTTGGCATGAGCATTAATTACATCACGTGGTGATTGGTAATTCCGTAATTCTAGTAATTCCGACCAATATTTGCGTCCAATCAAGATGGGATGTCCTCGACGCATTTGATAACTCGGTGCTATTAAATCGCTCTTGCCTTCTGCATAGGCTGTCAACACCTGATGAATAACTTTGGGCTGAATTCGAGGTTGGTCGCCTAAGACAACCAGTACCGCTTCAACATTATCGGGCATCGCACGTAAACCTGTTTTCAAGGATGACACCATTTCACCCGTCTTATAGGCACGGTTATGAACCGATTTCACCCCCATTTTCTTAGAAATTTTCTTGACATCATCTGCATACCACCCTGTCACAACACGAATATGGTCTATACGCGTTCGGTGTAATTGCTGAATAATATGCTCTAAGATATTGTGTTGTTTTGTCCAAGGAAGTAAGACTTTAGCCGACCCCATGCGCGAGGCTTGCCCTGCCGCCAATACAATTGCTCCCACAGAGCGTTGCAATTCATAAACAGGATTCGCACCACGAACAGACCCTAAAGCCACACCATTCACTCGTGACGATTGGAGAATTAATTTTGCAATAAGTCGGGCGCGTCCACGTAAATAGCCATCAGCAGGGGTGCGATTAATGAACGCAACAATCCTCGCCTTATCAGGGATACCCCGTAAACCCAATTCTTCATCCCGTAATACTTGTGCTATCCAAGGCGAACGAACATTTCCCCCTTCATAGAAGCCATATTTATCAATCATCGCTCGTGAATTATAAATATGCTCATCATCTAGGGGTTGGTCAAGCGCACTCAGCGAAGCAATGGGTACAACTAGTGACGCTTCGGACGGAATATATGGTTCATCGTGTAAGGGAGCTTTCAAGGGTCGCCCATCAGCAGCGTCTGCTTCTATCAGCAAGACATCACTATCGATTGTATCTAGTAGTTGTCGAGTCCATTCAATCGCAGGTCCATAGACTTTACCATTGCGGATACTGTCATACAGAAATACAAATCCATGTTCTGATAAAGCACTCGAAATATTCTCAGGATTGGCATCATAGTGCATGATGTGTGGCATCAATTGGAGTTGTTCCTCATCAATAGCTTCTGTCGTCGTCGCTAAGATACGCCAGTTCTTATCCAGCAATTCATAGCCTAAGCCGATTAACGTTGAAGTTTTACCACCTGCCCCTATGAAGGCGATAACATCGCCACGTGTGACTTCAAATGCTTCGTGAAGTTTCATGGTGTCCTTAAATCAACCAATAACGATGAGTTATCACTATCGTATCATGAAATTATGAGAAGTTTGTCTCAAATAATACCAATCCCTTGTTGGCGTAAGGCTTTGACAACTTTATCAGGTGTAAAGGGTTGCTGATTAAGCCAAATCCCTGTCGCATTATGAATTGCGGCGGCAATCGCAGGTAATAAGGGAAGCATGGGCATCTCTGCCATACCACGCGCCCCCCAAGGACCAATCGGATCAGGATATTCCAGAATAACTGATTTCACTTCTAGCGGAACATCTAAAGCTGTGGGGATGAGATAAGTTGAAAGATACGGGTTCTTGATGCGACCTTTATCACTCACCAGATATTCCATCAAGGAATAACCTAGTGCTTGAGCGACTGCACCCTCAATTTGCCCTTGCACTAATTGTGGATTAATCGCTTTACCGACATCACTCGCATTGACCACCCGTAGTACCTGAATTTGCCCAGTTTCAATATCGACTTCAACTTCAACTGCTTGAGCAACATAGCCATAAGCAAAATTCGGTTCACTGCGTCCTGTGAGAGGGTCAAATGGCGTTGTTTTCGGCGGACGATAGGTGTATTCGCCGATTGCTGGGCGATTTTCGGCTGTCCAAGATTTAAGGGCTTTTTCTGCCGCCCCACGAATAGCATTACCAGCCATAAAGGTCAGTCGCGAAGCAGAGGCACTCCCTGACGATTGGTGATAGGCTGTATCGGATGCAACAATTTTGATTTTCTCAAATGGCACACCGACAGCTTCTGCTGTCATCTGCATGAAGGCTGTATGTGCGCCTTGCCCAACATCCGCGCCACCGATATTGAGGACAACTTCTTCAATCTCAGTTTTGCCATGTAATTCAATGCCAGCCCAACTGTTTTCAGGAAAGCCGAAGCTATAACCAATATTTTTATAGCCACAAGCAAAGCCAATACCCCGCCGTTTACTAGAGTCTGACGGTTGTTCAGGATTTTCAAAGCTGAATGTGCCATCAGAATTTAAATACCAGTAGGATTCAAGACCGCATTGGTCAAGCACTTTATCCATTGAAACCCCTGCTGGTAAAGGAGTTCCTGTACTCTGAATACTGCCTTCTTTGAATACATTACGGCGACGGATTTCCAGAGGGTCAATGTCGAGTGCATCCGCCAATTTGTTCATTTGCCCTTCGGCGGCAAAAATTGCTTGAAGCGCACCAAAGCCTCTAAATGCGCCACAGGGGACATTATTTGTATACACAGCATAAGTATCCACATGAATATTGGGGATTTCATACGCACCTGTGCTGGTTAATTGGGCATTACCCAGCACTTTATTTGAGGTGTAATTGTACGCACCTGCATCGCCAACAACGCGATTTTGCACCGCTAAAATCTTGCCCTCAGCATCTGCGCCCCATTTCGCATGAACAGTTATAGGGTGACGTTTATGATGATTGCGAATCGATTCTTCGCGTGACCAAATCGTCTTAATCGGGCGTTGTAATTTCCAAGCCGCGAGTGCCAAGACAATCTGCACGGACATATCTTCGCGTCCACCAAATGCACCACCAATAGCAGGATAAATCACGCGGACTTGTTCTTCTGGTAAGCCCAAAGCATGATTAATTTGCCACAAATCCTCATGATTCCATTGCCCTGCGACAACAACTGTTACGCGACCTTCATCATCAATATAGCTGAGTCCTGCTTCAGGTTGTAAATAAGCATGTTCTTGCCATGTTGTCACATACGTATCTTCGACAATCACAGCGCATTCATCCCATGCAGAGTCTACATCACCTCGTCGGATACGATACTGCGACAAGATATTATTGGGCGTATCAGGATGTAATTGTGGCGCACCATCGAACATCGCATCTTCGGGGTCAAAAACAGGCTCTAGATCTTCATAATCGACTTTAATTAGTCCAACAGCTTTTGTAGCAATTTCAGGTGTTTCAGCTACAACCACAGCCACATAATCCATATAAGTGCGAACGATGTCTGTTCCCGCAATATCACTTCCAGGTCCACAGATAACAGGTTGGTCTTTAATGACTAAACCATATTCATTAACAGGCACATCAAGCGACGTGAAGACAGCGATAACACCTTCTAAAGCAAGAGCCTCTTCTGTATCAACTCCTAAAACACGGGCATAAGCGCGTTCACTAAACTTAATTTTCAGCCATACCTGTCCTTCAATATCTATATCACTAGGATAAGCTGTTTCGCCTGTAACTTTTCCACGTGCATCAATACGTTTAACAGATTGCCCTATGATGACCGTTTCATTATCTGACATTTTGATTTCTCTCAAAAAATTTGGTGAATAGGAATGGATTTAACTTATATTCAATCGGATTTTTTCACGGTCAAAGATTCGGCTTAAAATGGCTATCGACGTTGCATAGGTCGGCTCAATGCCTGTGAATTTAAGACTCCCTGCACCAAGGTTATGCCCCTTTTTCATAGGCGTATCCGATGCGTAATGCAAAAATCCAATATCAAAGGGAACTTGGTATAGATTCACTATCTCATCGGATGGATGTCTTTTTGGACGAAATGCCTCATATACAGCAGAGAGATAGGGTCCACCTTCCATCTCAATATCGGTGTAGCCTTCCCGATAAAAGACATTCATATAACCCGGATTTTGCAAAAATGTCCCTAGTGCTGTGATGGCTTTCTGATTATCCATCACGTTGCCCCATGCCATATACGGTTTAACATCATCTGCACCGAAACAATTATCAAATAAATAGGTATTTTGTGAATGCTCATCATGAATAACATTCGGTATCATCACATCACCAACACGCCCATTTAAGGTCGCAGCTTTGCCCATAATATACACACCTTGCAAGCGACTGGTGGTGCGTTCGGTAATACGACTGAGCATCTCATATGCTGCCATTCCGAGAGGATAATCAATATTGAGAATGAGGGCGTTACTATCTTTTAATGCTTGCAAATCAATTGCTTCCGCAAGTCGACTATCAATCCAATTTGCTTGGAGCGCACCTAAATCAATAATTTGCGCTTCGATTTCAAAGCCATGCTTATTGGGGACACGGTAAATGCCTATACTGCGCTCATCTTCGCGCATCTTTTCCAGCGCATTAGTCTGTTCTTCGCCTAAAAATTTACCTAAAACATAGTAAAGAAAATTCTCTAAATTCTTATGTGGACTTTGGCGAATGTCCTCGTATTCAGCTAATAAGGACTCAAAATTATAACTTTTAACGTAATTCACAAGACTTTCTTCATAACGTTTGGCAAAGCCTGTGAGTAAATTCACCAGTGCATGGGTATTGCTAGAGACAAAATAAATCGGACGGTTCTCAACATCAGGTCCACCTGCGTCGAAGACGGATTGGCGCATTTCTTCCCACCAAGATGCCGTTGCCCGACGATAATCAGCCAATGACCCTGAAATCATCTTAATACCAAAATCTTTGGGTGCTTTAGCAACTTGCAACATCGTTTCTACGAACTCATCCTGCCAGACAATCTCTAAGCGTTGTAAATCATCGCGGTTCATCTTGAGTTGTTTGGCTAAAAATTCAATATCATCGGCACTAAGTCGGGTTCTATTTTCTCGGCGTTCCTCCAAGAATTTTCGGGCAGTTGTATCTTGCAAGAGCATATGAAGTTTATTCCACTCAATTTGATAGGCAGTCAGGATAGGAATTAAATCATCAATATCTGACCGACTGGCAATATAAACGACCATCGTTGAAACACCGTCAAAGTGCATCCTACGACGACGACCCGGTGCAAAAACGCGTGTCCAGTCACGAATATCTGTATAGCCAGCATCAATGAAAGATTGTTCGGTCTGCCCAATCAGTACGTTACTGGTCTCGCGGACACAAGGAGATAAACGTAGCGCACTATAGAGCAATGCTGAGACATCTGGTTCTAGTTCATTCGCCCCAACATGTAGTGAGGAGTGCATTGCAATATGGCTCTCAACGAGTGTATCAATGCGGATTGTCCCACTAGAACGCAGAACAGAGTAGTACGTCCGCATATAAAGCTGAATTTCTTCCCCACCAGTTTTTGGAACTGTTCTATCCATAGACAAAATAAGCGACTAATCTTTAGAAATAGTCGCTTATCCCCCTTTCTTTGTAGTTAAACTTCCAAATCCGAGAAGTCTTTATTGGCTTCTTTCATCCGTGCCTTCATTTTGCGCTTACGTGCCTTCGTCCGACGGCGCTCTTGGTCTTTTGCTATTCGCTCTTGTTTCAAGGTTGATTCTGTTACTAGCTTATTGGTCTTCGGTGAAAACAAGGCATAAATAGCCGAGAATACTGCAACAATGATGAAGAATATCGCAACAGCGACAAGCACTTGTAAGGTAAATTCGTCTAGTTGAGTTGTTACCTCTGATGGAATATATTGCCCACCGTATTCCAATACAAAGGGTGCTGAGAACCAGCCAACTGCCCCTGCAATAACGATAATAATCAACCCAATAATTGGCAAAAATGCGCGTAAGGGATCTTTCTTCTCTGGTTCATACTTACCTCTAATTTCCATTTTATCACTCCTTATTTTCTAATTGATTGCTCGCATCTTTAAACGCATCAACAATCTTATAATATCCTGTGCATCGGCATAAATTACCGCTAATACTTTGTTGAATCTGCTCCTGTGTAGGTTGCGGTACTTCACTCAGTAATTTCGCGCCAGACATAATAAAACCGGGTATACAGAAGCCACATTGCACTGCGCCATGCTCAATAAATGCGGATTGAATGGGGTGTAGATGGTCGGATTCCTGTATGCCCTCAACAGTTACAATTGTTGAACCATGTGCACGAGGAGCAGGAATCATACATGCCATGACTGCAACATCATCCAAGAAAACCGTACATGCTCCACATTCACCTTCGGCGCACCCTTCTTTTGTGCCTGTTAGACCAGCATCTTCTCGTAACCAGTGTAACAGGGATTTTGTTTGACCACTGTTAGTTTTTAAAGTTTGTCCATTAACAGTTGCCTCAATAGCTTGCTCAATATTATGTATGACACTTTGCGATAACCGATTACCATTTACTTGCGCTTGATGTTTGCCCCACAACATGGGTGGATTATGTGGCATCGACTCGGCTTGTGTATCCAAAGCTAATTTACGCAAGGCTCGTGCAACGAGAACTTTTGACATTTCACTACGATAGTCTGCTGTACTCCGCACGTCATCGATGGGTTTTGGCGTAGCCCCTGCTAAACCTGCAACATGGCTTATCGTTTCTTTAGTGAGTGACTCACCAATTAAGGCACTTTCAGCTTGTGGCACACGAATAATGGTCGGGGCAACACTCCCCAAAGCTATAGACGCTTGCGTTATGACATCAGCAGAATCCATTTCAAGGACAACGGCGCAATTCACAACAGAAATAGCTTGTGCGCGACGTAACCCAAGTTTGATGAATATTCCTTTTTCATTGGCTTTCATTGCAGGAAATGAAATAGATGTCAGCATCTCATTAGGACGCATAACCGTTTGGCGGAGTCCTGTATAGAAGTCCTTAAGTGCAACTGTGCGCTCACCATCGACTGAGGCAAGTGTAACCTCTGCTCCTAATACGATGAGGGGTGTAATGGTGTCATTTGCGGATGACCCCGTGATGAGGTTACCTGCAATAGTCGCACGATTGCGAATTTGTGGCGCGCCAACTTCCCATGAGGCTTGCGCGAGTGGCAACGCCCGTTCTTGAAGCAGGTCACTCCCAACAACATGATTATGATTAACCAACGCACCAAGTCGAATGGTATCGCCATGCAATTGAATTTGGTCTAAATTTGGGATACGTGTGATGTCAACGAGAATATCCACATCAGGACGTTTACCATGTTCAAGCTCAAGCAAAATATCCGTACCACCTGCAATAATTCTCGCACGCTTAGGATAATCATTTAAAAGTTGTAGAGCTTTATCAATAGAAGCAACACTATGATATTGTGTCCACATAGAACTTATGACCCTCGTGAAGGCTAATGGACTATAAATATTTTAGATAAGTAGTCTAACATATTCGAGCGATTTTGCAGGAGATTAATCTATTTCAAGGGGGTCAATTTCTAAAACGGTGAAGGGATTGATATTTAGAACTGTCGTATCCTTATATTGTGTTTCAGTATCTTTGCGCCTATCCCATGTATGCACATGCCCATGTACCATATAACGCGGACGATACCAATCCATGAACTTGATAAAAGCATCAAAGCCTCGATGCGGATAATCCTCCTCAATATCGTGGATACCGCGTGCGGGTGAATGTGCTACAAAAACGTCTACACCGTGTCCCTTACGCCAACGCCGATACCGTAACTGAGGAGCGAGCTTCACTACCTTTTTGTGCATTTCAAATTGGGTATATTGAATAGTCCCTTTATTGTATTTGATACAGCCTTCTAGCCCAATAAACGTAACGCCCTTAAATTTTACAAAATTCTCGTGAAGATTAATGCCACCCGGTGGAGTTTGGTCATACATTTCATCATGATTACCACGCACATACATCATCGGTTTGCCCAAGATGGTACTGATAAAATCCAGATATGCAGCAGACATATCTCCACAACTTAACACTAAATCTATATCACTATAGCGCCGTCTTAGATTTGCCGCATTTTCCAATTGTGGCATTTCTGTATCACTAATTGTCAAAATCTTAACCACAATTTAGTCCCAAAATAAGTCAGTATTAGTTTAATTTCTCGTTTTCATTTACTTGTTGCATCGGCAATCCTGTACCGCCACGCCGTATCATAGTGATTTCAGCCATGATACTCAGCGCAATCTCTTTCGGTGATTCTGCCTCTAATTCTAAACCAATTGGCGAATGGATACGCGCTAGCTGCTTATCAGATATGGCATATTTCTCGCGCAATGTCTTTGCAGTTATCGTCCAACGTCGCCGACTACCAATTAAACCAATATAACTGGCAGATGTTTCAAGGAGTTGCGGTAATAATTTTTCGTCTATCGGCAAACCGCGTGTGACTGTCGCAATGTAAGTATATGACGTAATCTTTATCTGGTCACGGATAGATTCAGGTGATGCAACAATATATCCGTGTAAGTTCGGGATATAAGTCGGGTTACAATAGGCTTCTCTGTCGTCCGATAGTACAACCCGATAGCCAAGCCACAATCCAAGCTCACATAGTGCCTTACCGACATGCCCACCACCGATAACGAGCAACGTCGGCGCAATTGCTACAGCTTCAATAAAAATTTTGGCTGTACCACCACAAATCCCAGGGTCACCATCTTCAATGCTATTGAGCGTGTAAGACTTTGTCTCAGCTTGCCCTGATTGAATGACTTCTTGAGCCGTCTTGATAACTTCGGCTTCCATTGCACCACCACCGATTGTACCCAAAATACTGCCATCTGCATAAATTAGCATCTTAGTCCCTGCATGGCGAGGCATTGACCCCGTTGTGCTGAGGACTGTCGCTAATGCCGAAGGTATACCCTGTTCAGTTGCTTCTACTAATGCTTGATACACTGCGCGGTGGTCATCTGCCATGATTATTCAATCTCTACCTCGCCTAGCCATAAACGTCCATCATCTGTGACTTCGTAAATATCACTTTCAGGGATAAGCCTATCTGTGGGGTCATTCGGGTTATAAAACCCAATTGCCAACTCATATGTACCGGCTGGAAGGTCTGCCGTATCAATACTGGGTGCCGAAGAACGGTTTTGTAAGTTACCGATTAGCCAATTACCAACTGGCATTTGACCAAAGTATCCATCCCACTGACCTATCGGTGGTTCGTTTTTATCGTCATAGAGATGAATGAAAAAGCGATAATCTCCGTAAGTATTATTATTCGGTACATACCACATAATATCAAAGCGTAACTCTTCTGATGACGCCATATCCACGTTGAAGCTACTTAGATAAAATTCGCTCTCTTGAAAACTAGCTACAGAGGTTGGCTCGACCCAATCTGATGGGAACGGATATGGTGATAGCGTGTTCGTATCAGAAAACTGATGCCAAGAGTGACAAATAGGCATGTAATAACCATTAGGAATATTCGGCACAATACGGACTCGCACATTGTCACTAAAATACTGGGGGGCAATCAGTGTAGAAATTGCTTGGATATTGCCACTATCACTAATAATCCAATGTGTATCAACTTTCATATCCTCAATATAGACATCTATTGTGCCTGCAAATTGTGCATGAACATAAGTAATAAGAATATAAGCAGAATCACCTTCTAGTGAGATTTCAAATTCTTCATAGCCATCCATAATACGATAAGTTGCTAGAACACGATTGAAATTACGAACCTCAGTTGCAAATCCCTCTATGGATTGAGCTTCCCAAGAATAATGATAAAGTTCTTCATCTCGAATATTAGCAACTTGTAAAACACCGAAGCTAGCTGCCATTTCTAAGCCAGATGGATGACGATAAAGACTGCCACTGCAATGTATATTTTCATACCTATCAAATAAATTCTGTAGGATAATCTCGTCGAAATCAGGCTGATAAATCCCTTGAGATTGTGCAGCCAGCGCGACATTAAGATGTGGTTGCCAATTATCGACAGTAAAATCAGCGAGTTGATTAGCGTAGAGTGACGTGTCCGCTAAATACGCTAATCCGTAACCGTGTCCACGCCCATAACTAGCGATGTAATCAGGGCGTTCATTGAGCAGAAATTCCGCGACACTCCCAGGACCATTGCGCCAATAACTGGCAGCATTGGGTGTTGTTAAACCGACCATATCAAGGGTATTACGTTCGCCAATGTAGCGCATCAAGCCAACATCATGCACAGCAATCAACGCATCTTCTGACGTATTTTCCCGTAACCATAAACCCATTTGATATGGTTGCTGATACACATACGAGACATTCATCTCATGATATTGCTGAAATTGAACCAACAGTAAAATACTAAAAATCGGCACAAGCAAAGCACTATAGGCATATATCGGATAACGCATCTTAGTGAAACGTTGCAACAAGTCAGCTAGAAACCAGGCTGATAGCGGGAAAAACAGTGCCAGTATTGGCATCTGATAGCGTTTGAAGTGCCAGAAAGCATTATCGAGTGTGCTGATTGCCAATGTCAGGATAATTAACCATCCTAAGAGCATCAAGCCAATTAGACGATAATTTTTCTTGAGTATGAGTAGAGGAATTGCCCCCAAGCCAAGCACACCTGTGAAAATCGGTAAATACCAACCCCGTCCTTCGCGCACATCAAATCCCGTGATGAATTCAATCCACATGCGACTGAAATTATCCCAGATGCGCCCAAAAATAAGTCCATAATCTTGCGGCACAGTCGAGAGAATAGATTTCGCTTGTGCGCCTGTTGCCACAGTTGTGCCTGTCATCAGCAAATTGACAAGCGGTTGTAATCCGAGTGCCAGTATTGGTATAGCGAGTAACAGAAGATATTTTCTCTTGGATGAATACTTTTCTCGTGCGCCATATTCACCCCACAATCGCAAAAACAATGTACCAGAAGCTATAGTTGCCACTAGTCCACCTTCGGGACGCATCGCCGTCAGCAATGTTGCGACAAAAACAAAAGAAATTAATCGCTTTTCAATGACAAATAGTAATGTCCACAATAGTAAGGTAATAACTATGCCTGTTTCCATCCCAGACATGAAATGCCAACCTAGTGACCCAGTAAGACCAAAACTAATTGCAGTAAGTAAACTCAACCATTGTGGAACACTCATTACTTTGCAGAGTTGATACACAGCCCATTGTGATGCAATCAGTGCAATTGTGCCGACTATCATCGCCCACAAGCCTAACCAGAGACCTTTAAAGCCTAATAGATAACCAAATGCCAAAAGATAAGGATACAAAAGACTCGTCGCACCAGATGTCGGTGGGTCAATGAGGTTGTACTGATATGGATGCCCTATTGCTAATTGCCGAGCATACTGAAAGTGAATATAGACATCGTCGAGTGGCATCAGCAAATTACCATGACCTGCATCAAGGCTCGTGAGGACATATAGGGTAAATGTCATCAACCCGATGATGACAAAAATTGTGCCAATAATCCATTTATTTTGGAGAAAATTCGACATAGGTTCATGCTGTAATATAGATCAATAGAAAACGACTATAGCAAGGGCTATCGTGAATAACCAGACGCAAAGGCATCAATGAGGGAACGCACATTGTAATTCAGTGGGTAAAGCACAGGGCATGTCGTCCCAGACCGAACATATTCTCTCACTTTAGCGCGTACTTCGTCAGGTGTACCCGAAGCCGTCACCAGTTGCACAATTTCATCTGGGATGAGTCTGGATGTCCTTTCAATTTCCTCGTTGGTAATGGGACGCAAATTAGTGATTTCGTCGATAAGGGCTTGGGGTATTTCATTCGCACGCATCAATTTAGGCTGTTGCAAGATGAATTGCACGATGACTTTTCGCGCGATATTGAGTGCAAACTCTCTATCAGTATCCACACTACACATAATCAATTGCGGACGGTCAACATCATATAGTGTCCGCCCAGCCTGCCTTAAGCCATGCTCCAACTCACGAATTGCCATCTCATTATATTTAGGGGATACCATGTAATTAAGTAACACACCATCAGCAATTTCACCTGCCAATGCCAGCATTTTCGCTCCTGTCGCACCAACATACATCGGAATGCGTCTGGGTTCACTGCGCCCATTGATGACATCCAGTTGTACCTCATTAAGTTGCACAAATTGCCCTCGATAGCTCACAGGTTTTAAAGCTAGTAATTGACGAACAGTCTGTAGAACTTCTCGCATTGCCAATAAATGCTTACCACGATTGATGCCAACACGATTGGCTATAGCATCATGCCATGTTCCCAACCCACATAAGATACGGTCAGGGGCAATATCATCCAACGTCAAAAATTCGGAGGCAATCGTTGCCACATTGCGGGTATAAATGTTCATAACACCCGTGCCAATTTTGATGCGAGTGGTTACTGTGGCATAAGCGGCGGCAGCTACTACACTATCTCGTACAAATCTTGATTCTGCCTGCCAAACAGCCTCAAATCCGCGTGCCTCAGCATACTTCACAAATGCAATCGAATCTTGCAGAGGAAAATCATCTTGTAAATATAAGGCTACACGGTCAGGCATGAAATGAACTCACAGTAGTTAGAAAAACAAAAGCGCAGGATAACGCCTACGCTTTCGTGTGTCAAATATTCTGAATAAGAAAACTAGATGATCATATCGGGTAAAAACGGTGTTAAAAATTCAATATGGTTTTCTGCAAGGCGCTGGTTAAATTGTTCTAAATCAGACGGTAAGTCAATATCGAGACCGACTGTCTCTGATTCATATACTTTCACATCTGCGCCAGCCAGTTTTGCCGCAACGACATGGCGTTCAAAACTATCTTGACCATAAGCATATGGAATTAAACCCAAGGGCTGAACCAACATAGCGTTCGTTCCATCTTTATTGTAGTCACTCGCAATGACAATTGTGTTACCGTAACGTCCCTCTTCTACAATCTGTGAAATATCTTGTTCCGTAACAAATGGTAAATCTGCTGGCAATATCAGCACACTATCCCCACCCCATAAGCGAACCACTTCTGTAGCACGGGTAAGTGCTGGGTTCAAATCGGACGGATTACCCTCTTGTACAGTTTTTGCTCCTAAATCGCGTGCAATCGACAAGGCTCTCGGATCACGACTAATGACTAGTGTGCCTGTCACCTGTGGGACATTCTTGATGACATTTAACATACGTCGTAACATCATCTCTGCAAATTCGGCACGATGCTCTGGAGATAGCACTTCTCTCAAGCGACTCTTTGCACGATTAAGTGGTTTAACTGGGATGATTGCCCATAATCTCATACTTCCTCCCGTTTAAATAACCAGTTGAGAATTTGGCGCGAAAGTCGTGCTTTGTCCTCATCTGTATTCATAATTGTATCAAAGGCAATGCTATTAAACCCATAAGGTTCAAGCTCATTGTCTCGTTCATCATAGATGAATGCCGTAATAACTTCGCCATAATAGTCTGCAACAGATTGAGCCGATACCTCATAGCCCAATTCTGCCATGAGCTTCGCCGCAGGTCCTTTTATTGCCTTACCTTCGACAATTGGCGTAACAGCTACACGCGGTACATGCAAACCTAATAAGGTTTCTTTTAGCTTAGGAACAGACAAAATAGGCGCGATTGATAACCAAGGATTAGAGGGTCCAAAAATGATTGTGTCAGCATTTTGGAGCGCTTTACTCACCGCATCACTCATTTTAGCTACCTCCACATTACGGAAACGTAGCTCTTTGACAGTCGGTTGCCAACGATGCTTAACAAAATATTCTTGAAATTCCAACTCACCATACTCGACAGTATCTACAATTGTCGGTACTTCAGTATCAGTCATAGGCAAAACGTTGGCTTGGATACCCATATTTTTAGCCAAATGCTGAACAATCTCCGTTAATAAGTAACCTTCTCTAAGCATATGTGATCGCAATAAATGCGTCGCCATATCTTTATCACCAAGCAAGAACCAAGGGGCTTCACCCAATGTTTTAAGCGTTTCTAAGGTAACTGTTGAATCATCCGCGACACCCCAACCAAAGGCTTGATTAACCCGTCCCGACAGCGTGTATAGAACCGTATCAATATCTGGGCAAATTCGCAGACCATAATGCCAGAAATCATCACCCGTATTGACGATAATAGTAAGATTTTCAGGTGCTACAATCTGTTGTAAGCCGAGCGCGAGCTTTGCACCCCCTACGCCCCCAACCAAAACAACAACTTTTTTATCTGTAATTAACACCAAATAATCCTCGTTTCTAGTGATTCACGTTTTTTTTCACGCTCTTGTGCTGGATACCCTAATGAAATGATACCTTGTGCTTGCCAATCATCGGCTAAATTCAAAGTCTCTCTAACTACATCAGGGCAAAATAGTGGCGCACACATCCAACATGAGGCTAAACCGAGTTCATGTGCGGAAAGCAAGATATTTTGACCTGCCATTGCTGTACTCTGAATTGCCATAATTTCTTCATTGCGATTACGTTTATCATCTGAATAGGTATCCATATCTCGCAGAGACATACACACAACAATCAGTACAGGCGCTAAAGTCAAACGCTCATAAGACCTTTGCACATCTTTATCTATTACAGTTTGGGGTACAAAATCAGAAGATAAATCACGTCTTAGACGTTCCCCCATTGCCAAAGCCAAACGCTCTTTAATGTCAAACGATTGCAACACCGCAAAACGCCAGGGTTGACGATTATGTGCAGAAGGTGCCCATATACCTGTGCCAAGAATTGTCTCAATTAATGGTTTTGGAACAGATTTCTCTTGATAGCGTCTAATTGAGCGACGATTGTGAATCGCCTGAAAAAGAGGAGAGTCTATTTCCAAATTATCAACCATGTCTCAATAATCCAAGGACTTTCTCTTATTATTATATACAAATATAACTTAAGTCTTTCTCAGAGTATCATATTTGTATTTGAAAGTCCTTAGCAATTAAGTCCAATTTTTGACGGGGTTTATGCTAATTTTGTAACTAGCGGTACATATCCATTTCACGAGGTCGGTTGAGGTCACTCGCTTTGCCTTCACCTTTAGGAAAATCCAGCCCACGAATGAGAACCAATGGTAAGCCCTCTGCACCCTCACCCATCACAAGATGTGCTGTAGATGCAACTAAATCAGCATAAGCTAAAATTGTAGCGACCATCTCACGCCCAAATAAGTCATGCTCACCGCGTCTATCCCAGATAGCTTGCATGCCTGCAACCCCAATTGCCACACCAGCATTGCCAAGCCGAAAAGGACGACCATGTGTATCTGTAATGATAATTGGAATGTCTACCCCTATAGCTGACAGTATTTCAGAACGAATCCTCTGCGCGGACTCATCAGGGTTAATGGGTAGTAGTAAAACTTTGGCATGAGTCTCATCAACATTTGACGCATCTAGCCCTGAATTAGCAGATACAAAGCCGAGTTTGTGTTCTGTTATGAGTACGCCTTTACGCTGACGTGAAATACCCTCACTCTCAGCAAGGATTAGTTCCACCAAACGAGGGTCTTTATCAACCTCATTTGCAACCCGAATCGCCTTATCACTCGGAATCACATCGGCTAAAGTAACGATACGCCCCTCAGATTTAGAGACGATCTTACTGGCGATAACCAAAATATCACCAGTTTCTAAAACAAATTCTGAATGGTCTAAAGCATCAAGAATTATAGTCGTTAGGTCATCACCAGCTTGAACCATCGGCACACCTGATACAGCGTGTACTTGAAAAGATGGGGCTTGTGGCATTATTTATCAATTCCAGTGATGCGAATCCCAGCACCCTTTGCACCATATTTTTTATTGATATAGAGCAACACAGGAGTCAGTGATTCAGCAACAATAGCATTAGCCAAAGGACCGACATCTACCCCTCGCATCCCTGCACCTTCAATGAGTAAAATAACATCATCTTTTGCTTCTTGATCATCGCCAGAAACCAAGACATCGCAATCAACATAAGTGTCTGGATTCTTAATTTTTACATAGCTCACATTCTGGAATGCAGAAACAACCCGTACACCGCCACCTAGCATCGCTTGTGCTTCTTGTGCAGCAGATAAACCTTCGGGTATAGTCACTGTACTAACATTAGGAGGTGCAATCGGCACGGTAATATCTATCAAGATTTTCCCATCGAGATGTGATGCAACACTTTCAAGGGTTTTAGCATGTGCGCCATAGGGAACACTCAGAACCACAATCCCAGCTTCTGCCGTCGCATCTTCGTTAGATTTACCTGTAACGTAATCGCCTTCAAGGGCTTCGTTAATTTCATTTGCAGTTGCTTCTGCTTTTTCAGCACTGCGTGACCCAATAATGACTTTATAACCATTAATTGCCCAACGCTTTGCTAATGCTGAACCTTCATTGCCTGTACCACCAAGAACAGCGATTGACTTGATGAGTGGAGAATCTTGTTCGCTCACGATAGATCACTTTCATGGATAAAATGAATATGTACTTATTCTAATACTATTTGAGTTTACACAATAGTCCAATTGAGGATTAAAATATTGTACTTAAAGGTAAAGAGATTGGTCCGCCCATCTGCGCCATTTTTGCCCGAATTTCCGCAAAAATTTCATCGTCGGGGCGTTCATTATTCAAGAAAACACCATTCTCAGTAGCTGATTCTTGCTCAGTGTAGCCAATGAGTGTACCTTGATCGCAAATAATCCGTATAGAAGCGCCGTACCCCGTTTGTTTGCGTTCAGCATCCCAGTATCGATTCACTCTAATTTGTTTATCGCGTAAAGCATGATAAATACGGTCTACATAATAATCATTCTTACTGTAAAGGTCGCTAATTTTCGTAGCATTTACAAATCTATCCCAAGTGGTATGGATAAATGCAAAACGACGTTTGCTGGGGTTTGTAATCGGTGGAAGTTTACCCTGAACCTGACGAAATTGAACTTTGTAATAGGTATCGTCCGCACGGGCTAGAGCTTTCTTTGATGTTTCGTTCGGCAATAAATCTTTGCGATAAACAAGCTCTAATCCATGGCGATGGGCATAATAATAAATCCCACTTTCACCAAAGCGTTTAGAGGCAGAGCCACTGAGGAAAAAGGCTATATACTCAGCATAAATGCCATCTGGCATCTGTTGTTGAGGGATACGATACCAATAGTCTTGCAATAAATAATCTAAATCAGTCTTGCGCGTAATACTGCCGACCAAAACTCTATCATCAGGTAACACAATTAACTCCAACAATTATCTCATTTGATGATAGCACGCCCAGATTACAACAACAATTAATCGACAAACAAATCTTGTTCTATTGTTCGCATCCGATTAAACAAGTTATCACGTTCTCGCGCTAATTGGCGATATTGCTCACGGGATTGCTCAGTCATATTCTCACTATGACCATCATGTGCATGAATCAAATTATCAATTTGCTCATCTAAGGCGTGATATTGCTGGACTAGCTCATTATAAACCGTGACCTGTTGTCGCATATCTTCGCTCATTATTTATTCCCCTTGCTCAATTGCCCTTCAGGTACACTCTGCTCAAATCCACCTGTACCAGCTATTAAATAATCGTTGGAAGATGGCGGATTGTTCCCAGTAAATTTTGGTATGTCGTCAAAACCCTCAGCATCTGCGACCACATATAATGGGCGATTGCGCGTTTCATCATAAATGCGGGCTGTATATTGCCCCATAATAAATAGGAAAAAGAGTTGAAATGAACTCAGTAAAAGAAGTAAGACGATAGTAGTCGCTTGCCCACCAAAAAATTCATCACCGAATGCAATACGTAATCCTGAGATAACAATTGCGACAAGAATTGCCAAAATCGCTAAAATCGCACTTGCATAAGCCATAATCTGCACTGGGAAAAATGAGTAGCCTGTCACAGCATCTAGCGCAAAACCGAGCATCTTATTCAGCGGATACTTCGTCTCGCCCCATGTACGGGCATCGCGTGTGTAGCCTACACCTGTTTGTTTAAACCCAGCCCAACTGGTCATCCCACGAATGAAGCGGTTATGTTCGCGCATTTGGCGTAAGACATTGGCAACTTTTTCATCCATCAAGCGGAAATCACCTGTATCCAAAGGGATGTTTACATCCGTAATGCGGTACAAAACTCGATAAAATAGATTCGCAGTAGTCAGCTTAAACCAACTTTCGCCACGTCGCTCTTCGCGCACAGCATAGACAACTTCATAGCCATTTTTCCATTCTGCAATGAGGTCTGCTATCACTTCTGGAGGGTCTTGCAAATCAGAGTCAATCAGAATAACAGCCTGACCTGTCGCATAATCAATACCAGCAGTCACAGCCGTTTGATGCCCAAAATTCCGCGCAAAGTTGACATACTTCACATGCGGGTCGTGCGAAGCAATATCCCGTATCACATCTAGCGAACCATCAGAACTAGCATCATTAACAAGAATCAGTTCCCACACTTCGCCTAAATTATTCATCGTGTCAGCGACACGCTCATAGAATTTTACTAAAATGCCTTCTTCGTTGTAGACAGGCGCAACAACGGAATAAATTGGTTTCATACTCTACTTCTAATACACTAAACACATGTGCTATAACACATCACGTGGGTCTAAGATACGCCACACATTGTACTAAACTTATCTTTGTCTCAACAGCCTTGCAACTGAAAACAAACCTTACAAATTAGCTTACCCTATTTATACACTATCTTAGACTCTTTGCATCAAAAAACAGTTCCAAAGTACCGTCTATTCATGCTAAAAGCAGGATTACCCACTTTACCACTTGCAAACTCTTATGACCCCTTATATACTCTCTAGTTCCTCAGAAATTGGTACACACACAATCGAAAGGAAATCATGTGATTATCGGCATGGACTTCGGCACGACGAACTCCGGTATGTCGGTTTACGACGGCGAGCAACTTCGGCTCATCCCACTCGACCCAAATAATCGCAATTCAGCAGTCGCACGGACGGCGCTCTATATCACCAATGACCGTGCTGTGCATATCGGCAGAGATGCCACTGATGTGTACTATGAACAAAATCTCAATCGCCCATCAAAAATTGAAAAAGTATGGGTTGGCGAAATAGAACAGACCTTTGCCGAATTGCCCACATTTTTCCGCGATGTCTATATTGATAAAGACATTTACGCTCCCGGACGCTTGTTCTTATCCTTTAAAATGGGCTTATCCTCGCCGAATTACGTCGGCACAATTGTGGGTAGTCAATATTTCTTCCTAGAAGACATAATCGCAACCTACCTCTATGTAGCCAAGCAACGCGCAGAACAAACACTACAGCGTGACCTCGATAGCATCGTTTTAGGTCGTCCTGTGCGCTATAGTGATGACCCTCAGCAAAATGAATTTGCCAAAGAACGCATGATTCAATCGGCATTCAGCGCAGGCTACAAAACGGTCTACCTACAACATGAACCAATTGCGGCGGCATATTACTACGAAATGGGCATTGAGCAAGAAGAAAATGTCCTCATTTTTGACTTTGGTGGTGGGACACTCGATTTAAGCATCGTGCGCGTAGGAAATCCTAAAACGCGCGAGGTGATTGCCAATGGTGGTATCCCAATTGCAGGGGATGTCTTTGACCAGCGGATAGTCCGCAATAAATATCCCAAGCACTTCGGCGAAGGCACACAGTATCTGTCTGGAAACACAATACTAGAAGTGCCTCCCAGCTTCTACGATTCGTTCTCCAATTGGCAAACACTACTCAATATGCAGTCGCTCCATACGATGGAACGTCTAAAGCAGATTGAGGCGACATCTAACCAGAAGCGTAAAATACAAGCCTTACGCAAACTCATCACAGGGCATTACGGACTAAAAATGTTTGATATTGCCGAGCAATCTAAACGTGACCTATCGCAACGGCGCACCGCACGTCTCGATATGACTGGCGATGGTTTCCGTGTGTTTGATTCCATAACACGGCGAGAATTTGAAAAACTCATTCGGGCTGATGTTAAAGCGATTGATGAACGCATTGACGATATTTTGAATATGGCTGGCTTAAAATCTTCACAGATTGACGCGGTTATTCGTACAGGCGGCTCATCACAAATTCCGCTATTTGTCGAACTATTGCAAGAACGATTTGGTGCAGATAAGGTGCGGAATATTGATGCTTTCGGCAGCGTTGCCAGTGGCTTAGGTATCATCGGACATCGCTTAGAACAGGGTGATATTCAGATGACTGCATATCATGCTGATGATTACATTGGTCAGCGTAATATTCGCGCTGAAAAACGGAGTGATGTGCCGATTGTTGATTTGGATGTCATTAAACGTGTGATTGATGTACAGGAATTTGGCGATTCGGTCAGTAGTGGCGAGGTAACACTCCTCATGCGTGACGACAACCAAAGGCTCTATGGTACAAACAATGCTGATTTAACCCACGAAATGCCGAGTAATCAATTCACCAACCCTGATGAAGATAGTTTCTTTCACACAGTAGCCTCAGATAGTAAAGTCGTATTGATGACAACCAAGTTTCGTTGTTATACCAAACTAGCAGGTGATTTAGCCGACTTAAATGCGAACAACTTACAGATTGAAGATTTAGAAGGCTTTCGTAGTGATGATTTCAGCACAGAGTATGTTTATAGCATCATGCACTGGGACACACTCGCTGATAAAGACTTTGTAGCGATTATTAGTACACTGGGTTATACACAAAAGTTCTTTGGTGATCGCCTGCTTGAAAAGATGGATAGACCAATCGCCTATCAAATCGAGCGTAAGCGCGGGTATCCTGCATTTCTAGTCGGGGCAAATGCGGATGAGGACTTTATCGCTATTACCCACGCAGGACGTGCTGTTCGTATATCTGCCGAGCAACTCCCCTTGCGTGATAGCCGACTAATTTCTGTCCCCTTAAAAGGTAATATCATTGGCATGGTCGCAGGGCAAGCTGAGGATGAAATTCTAATTGCTACCCAGAGTGGCTATGCCAAACGCATCAATCTAGCTTACATCCCATACACTAACGAGATGAATACGAACGGCACAAAAATTATCCAACGCTCAAATCCCGTTAGTGCAATGTTCTACGAACCGCAAAAACGCTTATGGGCATTAACCAATAAACGCCTACTTCCAGTAGAGCAAGATACAATCCCCCTAGATAATGACGACAAAACTGAACATCTTATCTTTAAGCCAAAACGTGGTGAAAAGTTAGTTACACTCTTTACCCTACCCTAATACAAACCATTTTCTAAACATAAAAACGGTCATATGTACGACACTGAGCCGAGATTCTTTGTTAAGCTCTATTCAGCACCTTAACAACTTAATATAGTTTTGCATTGAATTTTTCCAAACCTTTTTCCAACCGACTAACGCCAATTCACCTGTTAATCGGCTTTTTGTGTACGCCCAAAATCCCTGTTAATGTTCCTGTTTTCTCTGTTATCGCCTGTTAAACAGGGAAATTAACCTGGCAAAATACGTGTGCCAGCGTCTCCATTTAATGCCGATGTCAGATTTTCAGGGTTCGTGATGATCGCTTGTGGTCCACCATTCCGCACAAATTCAACAGCGGCTTCAACTTTCGGCAACATACTCCCTTTAGGAAATTGCCCTTGCTCAATGTAAGCATACGCTTCTTGAAGGGTTATTGAGTCAAGATTATGCTGGTCGGGTTTGCCAAAATTTATTGCCACCTTCTCAACACCTGTTGAAATCATGAATAAATCAGCACGAAGTTGTTGGGCAAGTAAGCTACTCGCTCTATCTTTATCAATCACTGCTTCAACACCACGTATGCTACCCACTTCTGTACGAATAAATGGGATACCGCCTCCTCCACCAGCAATCACCACATAGCCACTGAGCATCAGAGCCTGTATAGCATTAATCTCCTGTATTGAACGTGGGATGGGCGATGGTACAACCCTACGCCAACCGCGCCCTGCATCTTCCATTACATGCCAGCCATCTTGTTCTGCATGTTCTTTTGCCTCTGCTTCACTCATGAATGCGCCCACAGGCTTGGTTGGGTTATCAAATGCAGGGTCATCATGGTCGACACGAATTTGTGTCACTATCGTCGCACAAGTGCGATTAATTCCTAAACGACGCAATGAATTATCCATCGCCTGTTGAATCATGTAGCCGATACTGCCTTGTGTATCAGCCACCAAATAATCTAAAGGCGCACCATGTATACCTTCTTTTTGAGCTATTTCAGTCCGACGAAGAGCATAGCCAACTTGAGGTCCATTCCCATGTGTAATCACAATATGCCAACCATTCGCCACCATCTGAGCGATATGACGTGCAGTCTCACGCACTGCGTCCCATTGATTAGCTACATCA
Source organism: Phototrophicaceae bacterium (assembly GCA_965230145.1). Taxonomy (GTDB): domain Bacteria; phylum Chloroflexota; class Anaerolineae; order Aggregatilineales; family Phototrophicaceae; genus JAUZRW01. Next base: position 4,901,590 of record CBDDKI010000002.1, on the reverse strand, counting down.
GGGTTGTTAGGGTCTGCAATCAAAGAGTTGCCACCAATAGCAACAATTGCTAACTTTTCTATCATCAAAAATCCTAGCAAAAATAATGTATATATTTGAGAAAATAGTATATCTATCTAACATTCACGGCAACAATATTCACTATAATCTTGTCAAGATTCACGAGGTTTAGGCTCAAGAGACTAGATTACTTATCAGGCATTTTGCCGACAGCACTAGCAAGTGCCTCCCAAACTGTTATATCCCAGTATCGCCGTGCTGACCCGCTTGGTGACGTGAGTACCCAGAATTTGGTTACTCCTACTGTATTTTCTTGCAGACCGTAATAAATTTTCGTCGTTGATGTCTCAAAGAATACTGAAGCGGCTTTCTTGCTAGTGAATGCAAGCATTTTGGGTTGGTATTGGAGTATTTTCTGATGCAAAGCTTTGGCATCAAAGTCTCTGGAAGTCAGGTCTGAATCATTGCCGACTGCCCCTTTGGCTACATCCGTTAAGCCAATGCCATATTCTAAAAGTTTAGGAAATTCTTGGAGTCGGAATTGACGAGGCGTTAAGCCGATTTGATAGAGGGTTCGCCAGAAGTAATTGGTTGGATTGGCATAGTAAGCAGCTTCTTGGGCGGATATTGCACTAGCCGCTGTTCCACAGAAGACCAGCTTAAGATTAGGAGCAAGAGAATCAGGTAATACCATAGTAGATGGGCGCGAATTAAACACGCCCAAAGCATTATTATTCTGTCGGGATAGTAAGCAAATGCGTCGCGACTTGTGATAAATCTTTAGGCATAATTGGTTTTGACAAATGAGCATCAAATCCAAGTACGTAGGGGCTTTGTCTTGAAAAGACCGAGCTATCAGCTGTTATGGCTACAATTTGTAACCCTGTTTCATCTTTTCGAGCTTTTAATTTTGCTAGCATATCAACCCCATTGATTTTAGGCATTTGTATATCAAGCAAAATTAGATCATAGTTTTCTGTCAATGCTGCGTTCAATCCATCTTCTGCGTCTTGAAATACATCGCAAGTGTAACCTTCGCGCTGAAGCATCGCTTGTACAATTGTAAGATGGTCTTGGTTATCATCAATATACAAGATGTGCTTTTTGTCAGTCATATTCATTCCTCTTGTTTGCTATTATGCGATTAGCATATCACTAAGCAAGATGGATATGTATTAAGATTTATGTGGATAGGAGTATAGTCATTAGTGGGATAACCCTAAAGAGGCTACCCCAATAATCTATCTTAGAGGAGTGCTTTCAACATCTTTGAAACAGCCTCAATTTCATCTTCATTGATGGTATGCCCCATACCTTCATAAATACGCTCATCGACCTCTGCGCCAAGTGATTGTAAGATGTCTCTGCTCTCGTGTACCCGTTCAACAGGAATATGTTCATCGATATCACTACAGCCTAAGAATACAGGTGTTCCGTCTAAAGAACCGTCATAGTCCGTGAGTTCATCATCAGCACCAATTAAGCCCCCACTCAGCGCAACAACTCCACCATATTTTTTAGGATTACGTGCGGCAACTTCTGACGCTAAGCAAGCTCCCTGAGAAAATCCGAGTAAGATTATTTTCTCCGATGAAATACCTTTTGCTTCAATATCAGCAAGTAAATCTGTTATGGTTTCAATTGCAGACGATAACTTCGGTTCGTTACTCTCACGCGGTGCAAGAAAGCGATTCGGATACCATGTATTATCGGCGGCACTTGGTGCTAAGAAAGCGAAACCTTCTACCCCAAAATGGTTAATTAGAGGCAAGATACTCTGTGTACCTCCGCCTCGACCATGAATCATGATCATAACAGCTTGTGCTTCGTCGAGTGGTAAACCTGCCCTAGCAATTGGCTGTCCTTGATGTATTTTCTCTATAGTCATTTATGCTTCCTCCGCTTCTAGTGGATTTTGCCATTCAGGTACGACCAATGGCGTTAGGGATTCTTCAATTTGTGCGCGATGTTGTTCTAACCATTGTGGTAATTTTAGCTCTTGCCCTAATGTCTCAACAGATTCATCAACTGCAAAACCGGGTCCTAAAGTCGCTAATTCAACAATATGCCCGTCTGGGTCATTAGTGTAAATACTACGGAAATAGTCACGGTCTAAAATTTGTGAAACACGATAACCCGCACTGTTCAGACGATAACGCCATTCTTTTTGTTCTTCTTCATTTTCGACTGCAAAAGCATAGTGATGTGTTTGACCATAGCCCATTTGCACATAGCGTGTCGCATCTGGTTGGCGTTCAAAGTACGTAATAAGCGTTCCCGGACGACCGTTATCTGTTCCCCAATACCAATGTGCGCTATCGGAATCATCGAAATTATCAGTCTTTTTCACCCGTTGTAAACCAAGCACGTCTGTGAAGAAGGCATTTGTCGCTGAGATATTACTACTAATTGCAGAAATATGGTGCATCCCGTGCATCAATGCCATATCAGCTGTTATCACAGGTATGGGTTCTGACCATGTGAGTGACTGGATATGCTCCTCATCACGATTTGCCAGCATCATCGCTTCTGGTGGAGGCAAATGATTTGTGCCTAATTCTTGGATATCTTCGTCAATTGTGAAACCCGGTCCCATCGTGGCAATTTCGAGAATAACGCCATCTGGGTCACGGAAGTAGATGCTCTTGAAATAGTGTCGATCATAAGGTCCGTTGACTTTAATATCGAGGTCAGTCAGGCGACGCTTCCATTTGAGCAAACTGTCGTAGTCCTTAACACTCAAGGCGAGATGATGAGTGCCACCGATTCCGGGATGCCCTTTTGGACTCCGTTTCCATTCAAAGAATGTTACCGCATTCCCCGGTGAGCCAATAGCATCCCCAAAATAGAGATGGTAGGCTGAGGGGTCATCAAAATTAACTGTTTGTTTGATGAGGCGCAAACCTAATACCTTCACATAGAAATCAACGGTGCGTTGAGCATTTGATGACACCAATGTGATGTGATGTAAACCTTGAATTTTCATGTTAATACTCCTGCTTTATCTTTACAGGGATTAGATGATGCTATGCAATAGGTTATTACCAATTAAACGGACTACAGTCCGAATATAACATATTTCTAATGCTCTTCAGGAATATAAGGATATGATTCTATTAATTTCTGTAGCGTTTCTGACGCGATAAATAAACTTGTGCCTGTTACAGCAATACTGGAATCAGCCAACCGAGCCTCACATGCAGCATATATTTTCTTGCCATCAATCTTCTCAACCCATGCTCGAATATGAATTTGTTGGTAGAGTGGAATGTGAGCAAGATAATTATAGGTCATTGTTGCTGTATAGCCCGCGCTTTCAGCTTCATAAGCAGCAGTTCCCATTGCTTCGTCCAGAACAGCGGCAATTGCACCACCATGTAAAATGCCATTGCCCCCTTCTTTACTTTCATCAAAGCTAACATCAGCAAAAACGGATTTATCATCATTGACATAAAAGCGTATACCAAAACCATAGGGAGATTGTCGATTCATGAAATTAGTGCCTGTAAACCGTGAAATACGCGCCATTATGTTTCCTCAATTAGTCGAATGAATAAACCTTCAGCATCAGTGGCAAGCGTGTTATTTGGTAAGTAAATCTCACTATGAAGCGAAATTTTACGTCCCTCTAAAGCAACTATCTTCGCTAAAATGTGGATATGTTCCCCTATATATATCGGCGCTCGATACGAAATATTCAGATTAACAGTAAAGGCAGGTCCTAACCCTGACTTAAATACGCTGGCTGTCATTGCTTCGTCGATTAGTGCGGCAACTGCGCCACCATGAGCGATATTTGGTGGACCTTGTTGATGTTGTTTAAACACATAATCAGCGACATAAACATCACCATCTTGAACAAAGCTAACACCAAAACCATTTATCCAATTGCCGCCAACAAAGTTCGACCCCGTAAAGCGAATCTCATCAGGCATTATTTTCACCTAAAAATGAGGGAAACAAAGCATACCATTCCGTCGCTGTAACAACATCATCTAAGCGGACTTGGTCAAGCACCGTATGAGCATATTGTTCTTCACCAGGTCCAAACCCAATAGTCGGAATATTAGCCTTACCTGCCCAGTAAATGCCATTTGTTGAGAAATCCCATTTTGTCACTTTAGGTGCCATTCCTAATTGATGTGCAACTGATAATCCAGCTTGAACAACGGGATGATTTTCTTCTAATAACCATGTTGGATAAACCATCTCAAGTGGAAAAATAAAACCTGTGTAACTCGGCTCATCAAATTCAGGAATGGTAATTGACACATCATCGTGTTCACCAATTAATATTTTTAAGCGTTCCAACTCTTGATAGGCATCTTCACCTGCTGTTAAGCGACGGTCTACATAAGCAGTTACCGCACCTGGAACTACATTCCGACTTCCAGCATGAACTTCTAGTGATGTCACAGTAATTTTCGCGTCACCAAGGAAGTCGTCCGAAGGCAAGCTGTTTTCTGAATTTTTAATTTTCTCAATGATGGGTAAAATTTTGTAAAGTGCATTGTCACCAAGATGATTACTCGCGGCATGTGCGCTCTTACCTTTGGCAGTAATTTGGTATTCCACGCGCCCTTTTTGCCCACGACAAATATTGAGATTTGTCGGTTCGCCTACTACTACAAAGTCTGGTCGAATACCTTCAGTCATTACAAAGGCATTTGCAGAGCCACCTTCATTGACTTCTTCAATATTGCCAAAATAGTAAACTGCCATGTTACCAGGAATTAGCCCTAAGTCACGTGCAATCGCTAACCCATAGAGCATACCCGGCGTACTTGCTTTTTCATCGCATGTACCACGCGCAAACAAAATGCCATTTTCTTCTTTGCCTATGAAGGGATCCCAATCCCATTCAGCAGGGTCACCAATGCCAACGGTATCGAGATGACTATCATACAACAAGTGATAATCAGCATCTTCGGCACCAATACGCCCGATGACACAACCCATTTTATCCCACCAGACCGCATCGTAGTTTAGTTTATGTAGCTCTGCTTCAACCCGTTTACCAACTTCACTGATGTCACTATCGGTACTAGGGATAGCAACAATTTCACGGAAAAAAGCCAACATATCATCACGATAGTTCGCAACCTGTGATTTAATTTTTTCTATATTGCTCATAGATGTTATTAGCTTTCGTATCAATACATATTCACAAATTGTTTTAATGCTACATCTTATCCCAGAATCCAACATGAACTTGTGCCGCTTCATCTTCCAATATATGCCCTATCACATCTACATGATGGTCGCCACACATTAAAATATCATGGCAAGGTACAGTGAGGCTATCGCTTACAAAGTCTGAAAGTCTCTCTACGCTACACGCAAAGACAATTCGTCCGATTCCTGACCAGTAAATTGCGCCTGTACACATCGGACAAGGCTCAGTGCTAGTATAAAGCGTGCATTCGGCTAAAAATTCAGGCGCGAATTGTGATGCCGCTGACCGTGCTAAGATACTCTCAGGATGTTGAGCGATGTCATTATAGGTAGTCACAGCGTTCTGAGCACGCAAAATAATTTTGTCATCGTGAACCAATATCGAGCCAAAGGGATGATTACCATTAGCTTTAGCCTCTTCGGCTAACCGAATACATTCTCGAATATAAGGGAAATGTTCTTCCATATTCACTCTATTTCTAGCCAAATTTCGCTTGATTGTCGTAAAGATAATTGAGCAATTTTTCGGTCACGTTCGGAGGAAATCGCATCTAAGGGAGCGAATGTATGAGATGTGGAATTATCGACTGATTCAAATACAAATTCAAGTGTATTGGTAGAGGTAGTTTGCCATAAGCCAACCCATTTCCACTTCTTATTCGGGTGAAATTTCGTAGCAATTAGCTCCGACAAATTCTCTTTCCCATGACTTTCTAAGCGCGGTAATTCGCCATCAATTATCACTACAGATTTACGACCTGCATCAAAAACCATTCCAACAGCGTAAACTTTGAATTGCACAAACTTAGGCTCAGGGCGACCAGCAAATAGATTTTGTAGCCATCGCCAACGCAGCTTGAGGTCTAGTTTTAGCAATTCTAAGAATGATGTTTTGATTGTATAGACATAAGTTTCTTGCGTAAAAGCATGGTCAATATAGAACTGCCCAAACAAATCTTCTGGCAACTCATCTCGCGCGAAAAAACGATTATCAAGTGTTTCATCACTTCGCTTGAATAATTCTCCACCAATTGGTTTTGCCTGATACAAGACATTCATCCGTGATCGTCCTTCTTGAAAATATAAGCCAATAGGACGAACAATTTCGACTTCTAAACCTGTTTCCTCACGCACTTCACGGATTGCAGATTCATGGAGCAATTCGCCACTATCAACACGACCACCTGGTAATGCCCACACCCCAAAGTCACCGCGTTTAGAGAGCAAAATCTCATTGGTATCATTAATGACAGCAATCCGAGTTCCTAATCGCATGAAACTCATAATGAATAACTTCTATTGAATTGTTGATAAAACAGAGGAAATTTATAAAGGTGCATAACACATCACATCAGCCAGAAAATAAGTCTGAATTAGTGTAACGTGTTATGCAGAGAGGCTCAATAGCTTTATTTTTCGCGGAGTTCTTTACTGGTTAACACTTCATCAATGAGTCCATACTCTAAGGCTTGTTGTGGATTCATGTAGAAGTCTCTATCCATATCTTTTTCGAGACGTTCAGGGTCTTGACCCGTATGCTTCACAAAAATCTGAATGAGTTCTTCTTTCAAAAATTGGAAATGATCCACTGTGATTCGCATATCAGTCACTTGACCTTGCGCGCCACCCAGTGGTTGGTGCATATGAATCGTACTATGCGGTAGCGAGTGACGCATCCCTGCATCACCTGCGGCAAGGACAACTGTGCCAAAACTCGCCGCCATACCCACAGCAACTGTACTCACAGGTGCATTGACCTCTTGCATAGCATCGTAAATTGCCATCCCTGCGTAGACTTCGCCACCGGGCGAATTGATATACATTTGGATACGTCGCTCGCTGTCTTCACGGTCTAAGAATAACAATTGAGCAACTATTAAGTTGGCACTTTGTGAATTTACCTGTGTACCGAGCATAATGATACGATTTTTCAGCAATAAGGAATAAATATCATAAGCACGTTCAACGCGGTCACCTGCTTCGACAACCATTGGAACAGTTAGCATGTTTATCATTGTATCCTCTACCTTCAAGATTTGTTTAAGCGGCAAGTGCCATATTCGGCGAATTATTCTGTGTATAGCGCACGACTGTATGAACGTGACTCACAGCCACATATTCCACGCCATGTACTGCTCGCCCGTCCAATCGGCGCACAAATTCTTGCCAAAATTCTTCATCTATCTGTGAAGCGATTTTGTGTTGGAGCAATTCTTCTTCATCAAAGGCGAGAGCTAAATACCGCTCACGTCCGTTATCTTCTACAGGAAGCACATCAAGCTGAACTTCATCTGCAAAAAATAAACGTTGTTTATGTTGCTTGATTAGGTCATATAAAGCCTCTTCTAAGGTGGCAATTTGTGAACTATGAGCCGAAATATCGAGCAAGGATAAGCTATGAGAAATAGTCTCGAAATCAATTGATTCCACATAAGAATTGAAAATAAGGTCAGTGATTATTTTTTTGGCATAAGGTCTATCTAAAAATGTGGGATAGTATGTGCCACTCCGTAATTTTGGAATACGTAAACTGATTTCCATATCACCAAGAAGCCATGATGATTCTCGGTAACCATTCCGGTAAGCACGTCTTGCGCCATTACGTTCGTAGCGTGAGGCATCAATATATTGACTGACTTCAATTTCCATTAAGGACTGTGCCAGCAAATTCAGTGCATCACCCCAAAAATCTCCGGGAAGCGAGAGGTCATTCTGACGTAAATAATGTTTTAAGGCACTGCTAGGTGTTCGTGGTACGATGTGTAAGGGACTGGACATCAAGGCTATCCTTTTCATTTTGCTCACCTTATAGCTATATGAAACATCATTTAGTGTCGATAAGGCAAGTTTTTACACCATTGGACTGCAATGTTAATATGATTCTGATGGTATAATCTGCCAGAAATCAACGAATAGGATGGTCAATGTCTAGTTTTTTTGAATTATATGATTTGCGTGTCACAGTCGATGAGATACGTGGACGTAGTGTTTGTGGTCTAAATGTAGGTGACTATTTTGAAATTACAGGGAGTAATCAATTACGCATCCCTGATAATAAACATTTTTGTTTTTATGCAGTCAATTCGGTTATTCCATTTATTGCCGCCAAACAACGTCAACTGACTGAAAATGATTGGTTAGCACAAGATTCACATATCGTATGCCCTGACCCCGAAGAACAATTGATTATGAAAATCGAACGTATTGGCAAACAAATCTTAGATAGTGAAGAATTAACATGAAACATGAAATTAGTGTTGCCTTCCAGACCGACAAACGCGCTCAAGAGTACATTGATTTAGCAAAATTTATCAATGATTTTGCTTTTGATGCGGTGACTGTCTATTGTGATGCGCCGTTTCATCCTAGCTTTAGTCCGCTCATTCTGATGGCACAGCATTTAACAAAGAGCCGAATTGGCGCGGCGGCAGTCTCTCCGTCTCGTATTCATCCACTTGATATAGCTGCAGAAACAGCATTACTCGCTGATGTAGCACAGGCTGGCACATATTTAGGCATTGCGAGGGGGGCATGGTTGGAAGCACATGGCATCACCGAGAAAAAACCTGCCTTAACTGCTATTCGAGAAGCTATTGAAATTGTGCAATTATTGTTATCGGGTGGAAGTGCTGGTTACGATGGCGAAGTCTTTCAGATTGCTGAGCACGTCAAGGCACCTTATCCACTACCAGAAAAGAAAATCCCCCTGTTGATTGGTTCATGGGGCAAGAAATTGTGTGCGATTGCAGGGGAACTAGCAGACGAAGTCAAAATTGGTGGGTCAGCGAATCCTGATGTTATTCCAGTGATTGCGGATTATATCGGTGTTGGTGAAGCTAAAGTTAAACGAGAGTTAGGCAGTGTCAGCGTAGTGATTGGCGCAGTCTGTGTTGCTGATGATGACCGTGACCTTGCGCGCGCAGAAGCTCGAAGACAAGTTGCACTTTATTTGCCTGTGGTTGCCAATCTCGACCCCACGATAGAGATAGACCCTGAATTTGCAGACCGTTTAGGTGAGTATGTTAATCAAGGTGATTGGGATAGTGCTTCTGCAATGATTTCTGATGATTTACTTGATAAATTTGCCTTTGCTGGTAATGCGGATGATTTAATCCGCCAAGGAAATGCTCTATTTGAAGCGGGAGCAAACCGCATCGAATATGGTACACCGCATGGACTTGTCCCAACAGATGGCTTATCTATTCTAGGGAAAACCGTCTTACCGGAATTACGTCGGATGTGGCAATAAAAATAGCAACTTAAACAAGAATTGACCTCTTGAAAACCTTATTTACTTCTAAATAGTTCTTGACTTTGACCCAGTGTCAAGGGCTATAGTGATGTTGAGTAACCACTAAGAGAGATGAGATAATGTTCAAGATTGGTGAATTTTCTAAGATTTCCCGAATATCAACAAGGCAACTACGGCACTATGATGAAATAGGTTTATTTCAACCTCAGCACATTGAAGTAGAAACAGGCTATCGTCATTATAGTGCTAAGCAACTACCGCAACTCAATCGAATACTTACCCTCAAATCTCTCGGTTTAACCCTAGAGCAAATAAAACGCATGGTAGCTGACAATATCACTCCACAAGAAATTCATGGGATGTTGAAGCTCAAAAAGGCACAAATCGAGCAGAGTATTAGTGAAGAAATGCAAAAGGTTCGCAGTATTGAAGAACGGCTGTGGGAAATTGAGACAGAGGGTGTTCTCAGCCATGAAAATGTCGTCCTAAAAACACTCCCTGAGCAAGATTTCCTCTCAATTCGCCAAGTAGTTCCAAGCACAAAAGATGGCTTCCAGATGATGTACCAGATACATAATCTACTACCACATGTATCCGACAACCAACTGATTGGGCAATTCGGACTGATTTTTCATTCAGATGGGTTTGAAACACAGAATGTAGATGTTGAAATGGGTTTTCTCTTAGACAAACCTTTTTTAGAGAGATTTACCTTACGTGATGGACGCAACTTGAAAATTCGCAAAATTCCACCTGTTCCCAAAATGGCTACCTTGGCGCGGGTCGGTATATTCAACGATAGTGTTGGGCACTACGCCGCACTCGGTACATGGATAGAAAATCACGGCTATCAAATTGATGGCAATAATCGAGAGGTATTCATCAAGCCATTTATTCCGCAAAAAGAGTCCGAAGCAGTCCTAGAAATTCAAATTCCAGTCAAGTAAGAGAGGTTAAATAATGATGATTAAATCATTTGAGATGACACCCATAATGCGTTTTGGGACTGATTTACTAATGAAAATGCTTTATGCAGGCATGCCAATGGGTCCTCTAAAGCTGTTGACTGTGCGCGGTAGAAAGAGTGGTAAAAAATATACTACGCCTGTTGCACTTGTTGTAAAAGGTGACGAACGCTGGATTGTTGCTGCATTTGGTGAGGTTGGTTGGGTTAGGAATATTCGTGCATTAGGTCAAGCAGAACTAAAACAAGGGCAAAATTCTGAAACTATTCACGTGACGGAAATTAACCATAAAGAAGCAGCGCCAATCTTGAAAACATTTTTGCGACGGTTTGGGATTGTCCCATTCATCCCACCCTACTTCAACACAACAAGCGATTCATCTTTAGCAGATTTTGAGCGCGAAGCAAAAAACCATCCTGTATTTAAGATTGTGTAACTCAATATATAGGGCATGACCGATTGTATCCATGCCCTTTTATCACTTAACTGGTAACCGACATTTTAGCGGCTTTGAGTGTATTTTGAATCAGTGATGCAATTGTCAGAGGACCTACGCCACCGGGTACAATGGTGATAGCACTGGCGACTTCTTTTGCTCCTTCAAAATCGACATCACCGACCCATTTATAGCCCCGTTCACTTTCAGGGTCATCAACTTGGTTTGTACCCACATCAATGACCACTGCCCCTTCTTTAATCCAATCCGCTTTGACATACTCAGGCTTGCCAATCGCGGCAATTAAAATATCAGCAGATTTAATGATTTCAGGTGCGTTCGGAGTACGACTATGCACAATTGTCACAGTTGCATTCGCATTATTGAGCATCAATGCCATTGGCATCCCAACAATATTACTGCGCCCGAGAACAACCGCGTTTTTACCAGACACGTCCACACCTGATTCAGCAATGAGGGTCATACAGCCTGTAGGAGTGGCAGGAGTAAATGTTGGTGTGCGCCCTTTCATCGCTAATGCACCGATATTAATGGGATGAAATCCATCAACATCCTTAGCGAGACTCACTTCTTTCAGAATGGTTTCTTCGTCAATATGGTCAGGCATTGGTAACTGAATCAGAATACCATGCACTGCTGGGTCATCATTATAGGCACGAACAGCTGCTAGCACTTCTTCTTGTGTACTGGCGGCTGACATAATATTAGTAAATGAATTCATGCCTACACTCTCGCAACGTCGACCTTTCATACGGACATACATCGCCGAGGCAGGGTCATCCCCTACAAGTATCACCGCAAGCCCTGGTACGAAACCATGTTCTTGTTCAAATGCTGTTACGTCTTCACGTATACCATCTTGGATACGAGCAGCAACTTTACGTCCATCAATAATTTGTGCAGTCAAACAGCAACTCCTCTTTAATTTATTTAGATATGGCGTTAGTTTGCTTGATAGCTTATTTTTTGCCTAGTGTTATTCCAAGAATATTCTGGGGTTTAGTGTAGTTTTCATCTTAACATCCTGATAAACTCAATCAATTATCATTATGCGAAAAATCAAAGGACAAGCAATGTCTGCAATAAAAGGATTGTTCTTCGTCTTTGTTGGACCAGGAGGAACAGGTAAAAATACCCTCATGAGTATCATCATGGAGCGTCATCCTGATATTAAACAGCTTGCCACAGCCACAACTCGGGCAAAACGCCCTGATGAGCAACACGGACGTGAGCGTATTTTTGTATCTATAGAACGCTTTCGTGAGATGATAGCCAATAAAGAATTACTAGAGTATCAAGAGGTTACACCGGGGAAATTCTATGGGATACCACGTTCCAGTGTAGATGATGTGCTTAATAGTGGTAATCACCTAATCGCTGATATTGAAGTTCGTGGCGCAGAAGTCGTACTACAAGCCTATGAAGAAGATGCTGTAATTATCTACGTAACTGTACCCGGCAATACAGAAGACGAGCAACTCGCTACATTAAAAGACCGTATGCTAATCCGATTAGACCGTGAACCGACTGATGATGATTGGCAACTCATCAACCAACGCTTAAGCCGTGCTAAAAATCTCGAATTCCCTTTTTCACAAAGGTGTGAGCATATCATCGTCAATGACGATTTAGATATTGCTGCAGCGCAAATTGATACAATTATAAGCAATGCTATTGCAGAACGAATGGGCACAGTCAAGGAGTCTTAGACGTGACATTACAAGCTATTCATGAAAGTTATGGGGCAATGCTCGCCCAAGATGGTATTCCACTACATTATGGCGATTTACTTAATGAATATGAGGCGGCTCTCAAAACAGCGATACTGCTAGACCGTTCTCATGAAGGACGTGTACAGCTATTTGGCGATAGCCGATTCGACATTCTTAACCGTATGTCCACCAATAAGATGATTGAAATGAATGCGGATGAAGGTCGGGCAACTATTTTCACTACTCCAACAGCACGTATTATTGACCGCATTGTAGCCTATAATCGTGATGACCACTTATTAATGATTACGGAACCCGGACGTAGTGAGTGGTTACAGGGATTTTTGCAGAAAAATATCTTCTTTGGCGACGATGCCCGAGTTGTTAATATATCATCCATGACCAGCATGTTTTCATTGCACGGTGTTAATGCGGATGCAGTCATGCAATCTCTGGGCGTAGATATTAGTGCTATCAGCCCTATGCACGGAACTCAAATTGAGATTAATGGTGCAACTATTTATGCTGTTCGACGTAAAGAAGTTATGGGAAGTCATTGGTCGATTATTGTTTCTGAAGCAGATGCTGTGAATATCTACCAAACAATACTATTGGCTGGTGAACCTCAGGGATTAATTCCTGCTGGGTCATTGATCTATAACACCTTGAGAATACGCGCAGGTCGTCCAGCACGCCCTGAACTCAACCCAGACTATATTCCGCTAGAAGTTGGTTTATGGGACGAAGTACATTTCGCAAAAGGTTGTTATACGGGGCAAGAAATTATTGCAAGAATGGAAAGTCGTGCGAAATTAGCCAAGACTATTGTCGCACTTGATATGGCAGAATTTATTCCAGCCCCTGCCGACATTGCTATTGATGGACGAAGCATCGGAAAACTAACCAGTAGTGTCGAAGCACCAAGTGGTGAGATTTTTGCAATCGCCCTGATCAAAACATCAGTTTTAACAATTGGTGCAGAGGTAAGCATAAATGGAAAAACTGCGACCATCCAACATTTAATTGGGGAACAACCAGATACAATTAATCCGACTTAGGATAGCTTGATTATGCAACTACTTAGCAAAATCCTTTCTTTCATCCTTGCACTAATAGCGATTCCTCTATTTATTATGGCGGCATGTAATCTAGCAATTGAGGCAGCTATCTTCAACAGAGCTACCTACAACGCGATATTAGAGGATGAAACGTTATTCGAGGAAATGCTAACGGTTGCACTGCCTGTTGTTTTAACAGCATCAAATAGTGAATTTAATCTCACCAGAACAACACAAACGCCCATTCGCATCCAAGATATTGTAGTTGCACTCGAAGATAAGCCAGATATATGGGAACAAGTCACCACTTTATTGATTCCACCCAATTGGTTACAGGTGAATATTACGCAATTAGTTGATGTAATTTTTGGTATTGTTGAGGGAGATTTAGCGGTTATCGAGCGTGAGGTAGATTTAACCGAAATTCGTTTAAGGTTTCGGGGGCAAGAAGCGCAAGAAGCTGCAACCCTCATAATCACAGAAGCACCCTCTTGTAGTGCAGAACAAATAGAGGCATTAACTCTCATCATTGACACACAAGAGGGAACAATCCCTATTTGTAATCCGCCAGCTGAAAGACTACAAGAGCAAGCAATAGATTTAGTGGCAACATGGTTTAATTTCATCGCTGAGGACTTCGCCTCTGACACGATTCCTGTTTCACAAATGTTTGAAATCACACGCGATAACGCACGAGCAACGAATCTTATATTGGACATAATCTTCAAACAAGCACTCATCTTATTTTACTTATGCCCGATGGCATTATTATCCATAATCGTCATCTTCAGTGTGCGCTCCCTTAATGGCTTCGGTCGTTGGATTGGTAGTATTTCAGTAGCAGTCGGTGTTTTAATGTTATTGATGGTTTTGGGACTACAAGTATTCGCATTCGGGGCAATTAGTGAGGCAACTTCGAGTGCTACTACCCCAGCTGAAGAGTTATTGACCCGCGTTAGCACGGCACTATTGCGCTCAATTTTAGGTGAATCGAGTGCAAGCCTCTTGTTTCAATCTGGCGTAGCTATTGGAATAGGATTTATTGTATTGGCATTAGCTTGGTATATTGCCCGTAACCGTGATGATGAAGGTAGTATTGTACTCATCACCGAAGATGGTCAAATCATTTCAACGGCAACACAACGGCGTTTAGGGTCTTTAACCGAAGAAAGTCTCGATAGTTAAGTCCCGAATTGAGGAGGCTGCAAATCGAAAAATAATGCCCACCACAGTTCCCAAGATTCAGGTTCAGGTAACGTTGTTTCAATTTGCCCGATTTGCTCTATTGGTTGGATCTCTTGAGTCGAGGGTTGTTGTAAAATATCTGATGATGGTATAGGAATTACCAAAACCATATTATCGCGCACCATACGTCCTTCGCTATGCGCCCATTGCTCTACATAGGCATCACTCTGCACAAAATCCAATTGCTGAATCAAGTCAGCATGTTCTTCACGTAAAGCCTCAATATCTTGTTCAACTGTATTTCGTATCTGGTCTAAATTGCGTTCATCATTAATGCGCGAACTGAATTGCACGGCAAGCATTAAGGCTATTGCCAAAATAACGGCAAACATCACCTGCGTACTCGACAATTGACGTGAGCGACGGGCTTTTCTTTGCGCTTGATTTTTCATCTCTTGTGTTGGAGTATCTGCCATTAGGACTGCCTACTTTAGAGAACTACCTTGTACAAGATATACATCGAAACCAGAAAAAACGAAAGTCTAAAGTTCTTTTTGCTTACTCCAAACATTCTCTTGAACCCAGTTTATCCGTTGCATTGTCAGTGGGATGAAGTTTGGGAATTGAGTAATCTCGAGTTCCTCAGCCGAAAAAATATAATTCAAGAGATTGAACCGACGAGCTAACATATGTGTTTCAACTTCCCCTTCGTATTGTTCAGGGAATTCGGTGATAGATGAATAGCCACTTTTAAACGACGAAAATAATGCATCGTAGTTTTCTTCAAAACGATTGTAATATAGCGTCGTGGCAATATCTTGAATCGGATATGCCCACATAATATCTTCAAAATCAATTGGGCTGAGTTTACCCCGTGCAATCCGTACATTCCATTGGTGCAAATCCCCATGTGTGACCCGTAACCCTGACGCTTCACGATACAAATCACGAATTTCCGTTTCTACTCGATTGACAGCGTCTTGGATTACACTAAATTCTTCAGCCGAAAAATGCTGTTTGTTTGCATCATCAAACAAGACACAATCTTCGTTAAATGGGAATACGTTATCGTAGGTGAGGATGTCAAAATCTTTGGGTGGTGTATAATTTTCTGCCAACTTATGTAGAGTAGCGGATAACGCACCAAATTTTTCCCATGTCGCAGGCGAACGACGGTCAGCAAGGTCAACACCATTTACCCAAGAAAAGACAACACAGTGACGCGGTTGCGGAATATCGTCAGTAGCAACAGTCGTAACCCATTTACCTAATTTCGTCTTAATTGGAATTGGTGTACTAAGTAGTGTTTGTTGACTTAGGTAATTAAGGAACATCATCTCAGAATTGATATGGTCGAGAGAGTGTCCAGCATCTGGAATACATACACGTAGTATAAACTTCTGTTTATCATGCGTATCAACACGAAAAATACTATTTTGCTCATTACTCACTAAGCGCACCGCTTTCACATCCAAGTCAAAATCTTGGAGTGCTTTAATCGCCATTTTACGTAGTCGTCGTGCCTTTCCTTTGAGTGTCAACAAATTGTAGTGTTTCACATAAGACCTTTGTATTTTTGTATCCACAATAACTTTAGAAGTATTTTCGATTATAGATTATCTATCGACTATAGCTAGCCAAAGCAGCACCAAGTGTAATGAATCAAAAAAGCCCAGGCATAGACTGAGCTTTTGAGTGCCGATGGTGGGAGTCGAACCCACACTCCCGTAAAGAGAACTACGCCCTGAACGTAGCGCGTCTGCCAATTCCGCCACATCGGCATCTTGATTATTTGGCAGAGGCATATCTTAGCAAAAAGGGGCTTAAAGTCAAGGACAAAGGTTGAACCTACGTAGGGAAAACACGGGTTTTACAGTCCCCTTGACGTGATATAATGCGCTCCATAATGTTTGATAATTGTATTGGGATGCTTATCGATGAAACGCTTCATTATCATATTGATGTCTGCTGTAGTGTTAATGCTTTTTGCCTCTATTGTCTTTGCACAATATAGCGATACAGGGGTACGAGTTGAAGCACAAAATGAAGTCAACTTGAGAGCATATCCAGGTACAGACACCGACATCTTGAGGCAAATGGCTGTGGGTGTACCGTATGCCTTGATTGGTCAGCATGAGTTTTTTCCTTGGTATCTTGTCGCAGATGCTGTCACGTTAGAACCTCTTGGTTGGGTATTTAGAGATATAGTAACTGTAACAGGTAACGTGGCTAATGTACCCTATCTTGATATAGTCGTTTCGAGTAATCCACCGACTGCTACCGCAATTCAAACGCAAGCAAATCAGCAGAATGTAATTGCCACAAGCACACAGCCAGCACAAACAAGCCAAGCGACAAGTACACCTGCTTTTAATGTTGCAGGGACTGCATATAACGAAATTAATATTCGCTATGGACCTGGCACAGACTACCCAAGGGTTGGTGTTGCCCAAGCAGGTGAACGCTTCCAGATAACAGCGTATCATACTCAATTCCCTTGGGTACAAATTCGCTATGATTCTTCACCAACGGACTATGCGTGGATAGCTATAGACTTACTCGATATTGAAGGCGATATTTACAGCACTGGTGCAATAAGTACAACGCAATTTAATTTACCTACACTCACCCCAACCCCTGCTGTCATTCAATCGGCTGGTGGATTAAGCGAGGCAGGAACAAGTGTCAGCCCTGAACTCGCTGCACTCGGCAATCGCCTATTCTCATTAGCATTAAATCTCGGCTTTGACCCTGAAACGAGCTTATTTGGTTCATTATATTTAATGGATTTGCAAACAGGTGAAGCAATTGCTTTCGGTAACAATGTGGCTTATAGTGGCACAAGCGTCAATAAAATTTCTATTTTGGCAACACTCTACGGAACTTTAGATGCTCCTCCCCGTGAATTACTCGCAACAGACATCGCTAATACAATGATTTGCAGTGAGAATGCCTCCACAAATCGCTTATTGGCAGTCATAGGAAATGAGGACGAATGGAAAGGGGCAGCGCAGGTCACCAATTTCTTACGCACACTTGGATTAGACGATAGCTTCATATTGTCCCCCTACACAGTAGACCCTGAAAATCCACCATTGCCATCTGAGCCTATCAGTGCGCCAGAAACAAGTGTCGACCAGAGCATTGCATTCCCTGAAGTCTATAATCAAGTCACAGTTCAAGATATGGGCGAATTATTAGGAGCAATTTATCAGTGTGCATATAACGAAAGTGGTCCATTAATTGAGTTATTCGAGGAAGGCACATATGAACCGCGTGAATGCCGGCAAATGATTCATGTAATGGCGAGCAACAATGTTGATGGCTTGCTACGAACAGGCGCACCTGCCGATACACGAGTCGCGCATAAGCATGGTTGGATTGATGACACCCATACCAATGCAGGAATATTCTTCACAGAAGGTGGTGATTATGTGATGGCAATGGCACTTCATAGCAATTTACTGGATGCAACAGGGTCACGTTATTTGTCATTTAGCACGACACTTCCTGTATTTTCAGAAAGTTCACGCCAAGTCTATAACTACTTCAACCCAGATGCACCCCAAGCAGAAAATCGTGAAGGCTTTATCCCTGATGCACCGACCTGTAATTTCGCTGGAACACCTCTCATAAGTGACCTAATGCAACCAATTTGGGACGAGTAAAACGACAAAAAAGAGGGTATGCTTGTGGAGCATATCCTCTTTAAGTTTTCGTTTGAACCAGACAAAATACTGCTGAATTAACCTTTAACAGAACCTGCTGTTAAACCACCGACAATTTGGTCTTGTAGCGCAATATAGATAACAACCACAGGCAAGGCAGATATTAACGCCCCTGCCGAGAACATCCCCCAATTCTTATCAAACTGGTCATTGATAAAGCCGAACAAGCCGACCATCAATGTCTCGTTAGTATCGCTAAGTAAGATACTCGCTAACACAAATTCATTAAATGTTCCAACGAAGGATAAGACCCCAACGACTGCTAGAATTGGACGCACTAGAGGGAAAATTAGCATCCAGAAGATTTGCCAATGGGTCGCACCGTCCACTAAAGCAGATTCATCAATATCACGCGGAATTGAATCGAAGAAGCCTTTCATCAGCCATGTATTGATACCCATTGCCCCGCCCAAATAGACCAATATAAGCCCACCCAAGCTATCTAAAGCAAAAAGACTCAACCATGACCAATCTATCCATGCAAGGAAAGGCAACATCTCTGGAATTGCATCAGGTAATGTGCCAATTTGTTGCAAGATAAGATAGAGCGCAATCATCGCTAAGAGGTTCGGGAAAACCTGAATCAGTAGGATTCCAAGCAATAGTTGGCGACGACCCCAAAAGCGAAAACGTGAAAACGAGTATGCACTCAGCGCCGTAATCAAGACGGACAAAATAGTGCTAGTAATAGCCACGATGAAGGAATTCCGCAACCATAGCCAGAAAGGATTAATTGCCAAGTTGTCTTCATCAAACATTAAGTCCGTAAAGTTCTGAAATAATTCACCAGGACCAGAGACTTCAGGTAAAGAGAATGTAGAAATTGTTCCTTCTGGATTGAAAGCCGACAAGGTAACAAAAATCACGGGAAACAACGCGAAAATTAAAGCTATACCAATTACAACAATACGAATAGCATTAGCGACAAGGACTTCCTGTGACGATTGAACCATGCCACTGCTTGTGCCTTCTTCGCGCGCCTGTTGGACAGGTGTATCAGACATTTTCGCCAACCTCCTCCCAAGTCCGTGTGAAGCGATATTGGACAATTGTAATACCAGCCGTGATAAAGAAGATGATAATGGTAATTGCTGAAGCATAACCATAATCAGCACCACGGTTAGACCCAAATGCCAATTGATAAACATAACTAATCAGTATATCTGTAAAACCAGCC
Organism: Phototrophicaceae bacterium; assembly: GCA_965230145.1. Taxonomy (GTDB): domain Bacteria; phylum Chloroflexota; class Anaerolineae; order Aggregatilineales; family Phototrophicaceae; genus JAUZRW01. The sequence continues at coordinate 4,881,881 of CBDDKI010000002.1, read as the reverse complement.
GCTCGGCTTGACCCCGCAATGGGTGGATCACCTGCTGTTAAGGCTTCGATAATGAGATAGTTATTGAAATTAAAAACAAAAGATGCAATCAACAGCGGACCAACTGTTACTAGCAGTAGTGGTAGTGTAATCTGCCAGAAACGTGCAGATGGTGTTGCACCATCGACAGCGGCAGCTTCATAAATATCCGATGGAATAGCTTGTAATGCGCCACTACAAATGAGCATCATATAGGGATAACCCAGCCAGAGATTAACAACAATCACTGCAATTCGGGCTGTATTTGCGTTCTGAAATGGGAAAAACGGTGCGCCGATAATATCAGCAATGGTTGTACTGATAATACCAAGATTACCATTCAACATCCCCTGCCATACGACAATCCCAATTACACCAGGAATAGCATAAGGAATAATCAGCAAAGAACGGATTATTTTCTTACCCGGAATTTTCGCATCATTGAGGATGATTGCCATAAACAAGCCGACCCAGAATGTCGTAAAGACAGACAAAAATGCAAACATAAATGTCCAGATGAAAATAGTAAACAATTCACCATTGAAGGCATTTGCGAATTGTTGGAAGAAGTTCTGGTCTTCTGCCTCAAATGCTTCAACATTGAAATTATCCTCAACCACTCGTTCAAAGTTTTGTGACCCCACCCAAACACGATAGCCCGGTATAAGTGTCTCATCAACTGGAACGGTTACGATACCATTAGCATCTGCTTCCAAGAACGCATTCGATGCAGGGCTAAATAGTCCGCCTCTTTCGGTATCATACCGATAAGGCAAGCCAAAATCTGTGAAGATCCCACTATCATCGGGTGTATAAACAGCGTTGGTATTTGGTACAGTAAGCACTTCGGCATCAACATCATAGATTAATTGCAATGGTTGCGAAACAAATTCACCAATGGTTTCATCTGCGACATAGACAATGCCTGTTGCAACGTCTGTGAATGTATCTGCATCCGCATCATATACGAGGCGACGGTCTAAAGGTCGTGCGGCAGTACCTGCCCCTGCAATCCCGACGGTATCGCCTTCTTCACCAAAAACTTCACGTTCTACAACTTGAATTAATGGGATACGGTCTGCACCTGTTACACGGACATAGCCATCAAAGGCATCAGGTACATCATCGTTTTCGACATCTTCTAAATCTTGAATTGGCGCATCAACTGGCGCAAAAGCAACTTCAACTTCACCTGACTCATTTGTTCGTGTAAGCCAAAGTGCAAGTTGGTCTGGGTCGGTTTCTGATTGAAAGATTGTCCACTCATAAAACCGCGCACCGTCTGGCGCATAGTATGCACCACGACTATTTGATATAAGGTCGATTGTCTGACGCTTCGTTAGGAGATGACCAGCGCTATCGTAATTCGTAAATGCTGTATACACGGTATAGAAAATCGGGAAAATCACGAAGCATGTAACGAGAACCAGCCCGGGTAACATCCATCGTAGAGGGGTCAACGATGGCATAAAAGTAATGATATTTGCACCAATTGTCGCAATAGCTAAGGTTGCGCCAAGTCCAATATTTCCTGTAGCAAGTAATGTATAAACAACAATTAGGGCAAAAGCATCTATTATAAAAAGAGCTGTATATCTAAGTACCAATGAGAGTGTAGAATCCCCACCAAGTGAGGATTCCACCTTCCGTTTATCGGAAGTTATGTTAGTCATGATATGACTTATTCCATACTATTTACACTATCGGTGATGATGTTGGTGCTATCATCGTAAGTGAAGGTAACTTCTGTTTCTTCTTCGAGTACGAGTGCGATATTGTCGCCACCAGCAACGCCATCAACACCATAGTTTTCATCCCAACCACCGTTCATAGCAACTTTATATTCGTATTCGCCTGCTGGAAGGGTAACGGTCAAGGTATAGACACCATCTCCGTCTTCGTCACTCATGAAAGTAACGTCACATGCTGGATCCCAATCACCAGCACAACCAGCTGCCGCTTGGTAGCTACCGGGAACACCAACAATGCGTGCTTCAGATTGTACGATTTGGATTGCATCAGCAATTTGCGATACAGCGTCATTATATGATGCAACAGCGTCACCACCTTGGCTGATGAGTGTTAGTGCGGCATCGCTTGAAGCCCATACTGCACCCATTTCTGGAATAGCGGGCATTGGAATTGCACTTTCGCCTGCAGCTTGGAACGCACTCACATTAACATCTGTGCTTGTATCAACATCAAGGAATGCTGGAGGACGACCACCATCATCGAAAATTGCTTGCATGAAGCCTGTACTTGCCACATATTCGGTTAGGAAGATTTCTGCAAGAAGTTGGTTTTCACTGAATGCACTTACAACAAAGCCTTGTCCACCAGCGAATGGTGCGCCGATAGCCTCGCCATCTGCTGTACCACTAACAGGAAGTGGGTCAATACTATAGTTGACACCTGTATCTTGGATACGTTGTGAGAACCAAGGACCTGTAACAATCATTGCAGCATCGCCATCTTCAAAGAGTTGGAAGACAACATCATCATTTGCGTCAGGTGGCATCAGACCATCAACATACATACCTGATAACCATTCTGCGGAAGCTAAACCACCTTCACTGTTCAAACCGAGGTCTGAAGTATTGAAAGAACCATCATCATTGCGTCCAAAAATGTAACCACCGAACGCTGATGTAATTGGGAAATTGTGATAGGTGTTACCTGTCTGTACAACGAAACCATATTGCGCGTCGCCAGATTCTTGAAGTGCTTCACCTATTGTACGGACTTCTTCCCAGCTTGTTGGTGCTTCTGGGACAAGGTCTACATTGCGGATAAGCGCAACATTCTCAATAGCATATGGAACACCATATAGTTCGCCATTGAATGTGAACAAGTCTAAACCACTCGATGCAAATTGATCAGCAAGTGCATCACGGTCTAGCGGTACAATTGCACCATTAGCTACAAATTGACCAATGGAATCGTGAGCAGAAATGAGAATATCTGGACCTTCTCCAACAGGACCTGCAACGAGTAGTTGATCCCGTGCATCCCCAAGACCCATTTCAACAATTTCAAGTTCAATGCCTAGCTCAGCTAGCACATCGTCTGCCAATTCTTGCAGAAGCGGTGCGCGTTCATTATCCGCCCAAATAGTAAGTACATTACCTTGAGCAAAAACAGTATTAAGTGTGCCGAGTAGCATCGCAGCCACCACAACCATAATAACTACAAATCTAGTACGTAACATCTTAGATGTAACCTCTCTTAAAATATTTTGTAGAGTAAACCTTTTTTGCCACCACTTTCAGTAGCGAGTTTATTATATATAGAATAATCCATTTGTCGAAATCATTTTATTGAAATATGTCATCAATTTGTTGGACATATTGCACAAAGAAAGAGCTTACTTTATGCCCCTTTATGTCCAAATTCACTGAGAGCGGTTTCAATTGTTATCATTCGTAATGTTGTTAGGGCATATATGCAAAAGATACTCCCATGTATAAATTCCAGTTGAATGTCCATCATCCCAAAATGGTTGAATAGCATAATTACCGACCGACTGAATGTTTTCTACATCATAGGACCTTGCAGGAGTCAAATTGAGGATATTTTCAGGAGCATATTTGAGTCCCATAAACTGGTGTCCACCACGACATTCCACACAGGGACAAGCTTCTCGCAAATGAGATAATGGATATTGGCAACTATGCCCATCTGACCATTCAATTTCTAAAAAAGCGTTCTCTTTATCGCTACGGTTTAAAGTGATAGCTGTAGGGCGAATATCTTGAGCCATTTTTGTCTATTCTCTCTAATTGTCTATGGGTATTATCTTAAACTAAAAGCACTATCAGATATAGAGGATTCATACAGCGATAGTTGAGTGTCAACCTGTACTAAAGCACATAGTATTCAAAAGTGCTTAGGATATACTTAGATCATGAATTATTGTTGAAAGTTACTATACTATGGGCAAAACCTTAGAAGATGCCAATCGTGATTTGACAATTCTGAATCGAATCGCTGAGGCACTCAATCGTGAAGTTGACTTACCACGCGCTTTACATGTCGCTTTAGCCAATATTGTTAATCTGTTTAGTTTAGACACAGGTTGGATTTACTTAATAGATGATCAATCCGACAAATTTTATACTGCGGCAACCATTGGATTACCACCTGCCCTTGCTGACCACCCAAGACGATTGATGGGTACATGCCATTGTATCGATACCTATACATATGGAGATATGGATGGCGCGGCAAATATCAACGCCATTACCTGTACACGCCTCAAAGATTTGAAAGAAGGAACAGAGGGCTTACGTTATCATGCAAGTATTCCCCTTTATGCACAGGAGAAGCAACTCGGCATTTTAAACGTTGCCAGCACAGATTGGCGCGAAATCTCCGATGATGAATTACGTTTGTTACATACAGTCGGCGACTTAATGAGCATAGCAATTGAACGTGCTAGTTTATTTCGGCGTAGTGTTGAACATGGAGCTATAAATGAACGTAATCGCATCGCGCGCGAAATACATGACACAATTGCACAAGGGTTAGCGGCAATTGCTCTTAAACTAGAAACGGTTGATGTAATGCTAGAAAGCAACACAGACACTCGCAAGATACGTCAGGTTATTAATAAAACCTTGACCATCACCCGTGAGAACTTAGAAGAAGCCCGTCGCTCAGTAATTGATTTACGTGCCGTGCCACTTGAGGGCAAAACATTACCTGAAGCCATTCAATCCCTCATTGATGATGCGCGCCTCACAGGCATAGTAGAAGTCATTGGCAGTAGTCCCCCACTATCAGTTCGTGTTGCATCAGGTTTATATCGGATAGCACAAGAAGCCATCACAAATGTTAAAAAACATGCTAAAGCTAATGCTGTGCAAATCCAACTAATTTTAACACCTGAACGCGTTCGACTTGTTATTGAAGATGACGGCATTGGTTTTGATATACGAGAGGCAAAAAAAGAAGGTCACTTCGGGCTAATTGGACTGAAGGAACGTGCAAAACTCCTCAACGGTACAATGGATATTGTGAGTTGCGTCGGCAGTGGGACAGTTATTGAAACCAGTATAGCATTGGATAGTGAACATGAGTGATGTAATTAGACTTATCGTAGCAGACGACCATCCCGTTTTACGTGAGGGATTGGTAGCGATTTTAGGTACACAAAAAGATTTTGAAGTTGTGGCAGAAGCTGATAATGGTCAGGCATTGCTGATGAAAGCTCGACAATTTGAACCTGACGTCATCCTTACAGATTTAGAAATGCCCGAAAAAGATGGTGTAGAAGCCATAAAAGAAATTCGCGCTTTGTTGCCGACTATCAACTTCATTGTATTTACTGCATTCGACACGGATGAGCGTATCGTCAGTGCGGTGCAAGCTGGCGCAAAAGGCTATCTGCTGAAAGGTTCACCGCGTGATGAAGTTTTCAAAGCTATTCGTATTGTGAGTAGTGGAGGGTCATTGCTAGAACCAACTGTCGCTACCAAGTTACTCCAACATATGAGTGGGAGTAGCCCATCTGCCCAAGACGAGTTACCAGAATCTCTGACTGAACGTGAGATGGAGGTCTTAGAACTACTCGGGACAGGGATGACCAATAAAGAAATTGGCAATGATTTGTTCATCACAGAACGTACTGTTAAATTCTATGTCAGTTCTATTCTAGGAAAGTTAAGTGCAAGTAATCGTACCGAAGCCGTAACGCTTGCCGTACAACATGGATTAATTGAAATAAAGAGCAAGCCTTAGCCTTTTTGGTAATGTGACGATTGCTATACGATAATGTGGAACGCATTGCATGATTGTGTGTGTCTGATACAATGTTGACCCTGAGCAATAAACTTGAGAAACATGGAGACATACATGAAACCACGCTTTATCATATTCCTATCTATTATGCTGATTGCTTTAGTTGCATGCGACACAACAGGCGAACCCGATGTTATCTTTGAAATGGAAGTGACACGCTTAGTACCTGTAGTTGTAACAGCTACGCCTGATGGTTCTAACGAAAGCACAAATGACCAATCATCAGGTCCTTTGCCAGTTAGCCCTGCACCATCAACAACCGGTACACAAATAGCGGAAGCCACAGCTGAAATCACACCTGAAGTGTCCTCGACACCGGGACCAACGGCTACACCTGATGTCTTCCCTACACCTATTGTTGGACAAATTCTGATTGCAGAACAAGATTTCCAGAACGGGAAAATGTTTTGGCTACAGCCAATTGACCAGATTTGGATAGCAACAACCAATTCAGAAGGTGAACAAATTTGGATAAATCGTGACGACTCCTTTGAGGAAGGTATGCAAGAGGACGACCCATCGCTAACACCACCAGCACAAGGTCTCTTACAACCAATTCGTGGTTTTGGGCGTTTATGGCGCGACGACCCTGACTTGCAAGATATGTTAGGTTGGGCAACAGGCGACGAGTTTGGCTATACAACAAATTATGAGTATCATTGGGGTGGGACAGTAGATGATAACAATGTGTACCAAACAGGTCCAGGTTATCATTTGGTTGAAACACTCAACCGCAATGTTTACCGCTTTGATGAAGAAACTAGAACATGGGAAATCATTAGGCAGACTGAATGACATATCAACCACGCAACTGGGAAATTTCGCAAGATTCGCCTCACGATTTGCATATCGCCTCTGATGCGCGATTAAGCAAAACCAGCTACGTTAATGACCAGAGTTGGGACATCCGTCTTGGCTCTGGTGATGAAGCCTCACTCAAAATACAAACGCAATATGGCAATCGCGTTGGTTTAGCGAGTCTCGTCCCAATGTGGACAATAAATGACCGAAGCATATACCAAGCACAGACTTATCACAACTCAGCCTCAATTACGGCATTTGCACCCAATCGAATTACTGCCTCAGCTGACATTTTGCCTGATGTTCATCTCACAGCTGACCATATCGCGCTAACTTCACAAGTTTTGGGTGGCATCTACACAATTACCAATAACACTAAAAAATCTATTTCACTTCGCCTTGATTTGTTCGGGCATGTCATCAAAAACGATGAGGAGCAAAAGTTAGCTCTTATCACCATGGCAAAGGGCGAAGGTCATGCGCTTTCATTGGGGAATTATGCACGTTTATCCCCTGTAGTGCTGATAGAAAATGGCAACTCTGATACGATCTATTCTGGCAATGCACGTCCGAAAATAGGCACATCTGTCACCATCCCACCAAATGAAAGTCATGCTATACGCTTTGTGCATGTAGGTTTGGATGATTTGAAACAATCATTAGCAGAAGCTCGTCGTTGGATGGTCGCTGATTGGAATGACTTTATCACCAGCATCGAAAACGCCTCACAATCTATCCCAACGATACAGACAGGCAATTTAGATTGGGATTTAGTGATTGCGAGCGCCTACAACCGTGCGGTGCAGTCAGTTTTGCGGGCGAATGGTACATTTCCGCGTGAGACATTTGTTGCAGGTCGGTTGCCCAATTATGGCTTTAGTAGAAGCGGCAACGGTACAGACCACCCGCGCATGTGGCAAGGTCAAACAGTCGACACCGCTTATTTACTCACACAAGCCCTTGCGAGCATCTCCCCTAGTTCCGCCGAAGGTATTCTGCGTAACTATATTGCTTTGCAGAAAAAAGATGGTTTTGTAGATTTAATTCCCAATTTAGGGGGTGAACATAGCAATATACTATGTACCCCAATCTTAGCGCGAATGGTGTGGACGGTCTACGAAACAACTGAAAGTAACGAATTCCTCAAAGAGAACTTTGATGGCTTAAAACAATTTTTCGAGCATTGGCTCTCTCAAGATGCCGATGAAGATGGCATCCCAGAATGGCTTGACCAGCGTCAAACACATTATTCGGCTTTCCCAACATTTGGTATGGGACGAGATTGGGCGCAAGGGGCAAATGTAAATTCAGTTGAAAGCCCTGACCTAATTGCCTACCTTATCTCAGAAGCGACAGCCCTCATCAAAATGGCAGACGTACTCAAAGATAAGTCTGCCACAAAAGCCCTTAATCAAGCCGTAAAAACCTTGTCATCAGCATTAGACAGTATGTGGGACACAGACCATTACGCTTATCGTGACCGTGATACACATGTTACTAATACTGGCAAAGATTTACTAATAGAAGGAAAGGGCGATACGGAGCATATCTTAGAACAAGCTCTCTTAGTCCCTAGCCGACTGGTAGTAAAAATAAAAGGTGGTGCGCGTCATACCCCTAAAATTACCCTTTACATCGCTGGTATCAATTCAGAGGGTGAGACAATTAAAGAAACAGCCAATGTCGGTGCATTTTATTGGTACACAGGTGAAGGGGTTTATACCTCGAAAACTGTTTTTACTCAGGTTAATAAAATTTGGTGTGAAGGCTTGAGCCGTGTCTACACAATTAATGCCAAGACATTAGATACAACTGGCATCGACATCAATACGATTGTGCCACTCATAAACGATATTCCCAAGCAAAAAGCAGATAAATTAGCAGAACTTGCACTAGATTCTGAGGCTTTTCTCCGTCCTATTGGCATCACCATGACACATATTGATAATCATTTTGACCCTGCAAATGCTGAAGGTGCAGGTGGGATATGGATGTATTGGCAAACATTAATTGGTGAAGGCTTAATCCGTGCAGGGCAAGGAAAGCAAGTCACGGATATAGTTAAAGCCCAATTGGATATGCTGGTTAGCATCTTGAGTGAAAATCACCAAACAGCGCAGTTTTACCATAGTGATGAGCCTATCGCTCTCAGCGAAAAAGGGCATTTAAACGGCACTGCCCCTGTATATCTCATTCAAAAACTTATGGGTATTCAGGTAGCATCTCATGATACAGTAAAACTGAGTGCAGAATTTGGATGGGGACGGGCAGTTACGATTCGTCAACATGGGGTTTATGTCCGACGGACAACGAAGAGTGTAAAAGTTGAATTTGCATCAGGACATATTATCGAAATGGATGCCCCACTTGGCGAAAATACTGTTATCAAAGACCCGAAACCAGTAGCCAAGTTGAATTACAATCAAATTGAATTAACAGCAACAGAGAAACAAGCAATCCCAGACCCAAAACCTGTCATACCTGATACATCATCTAAGAAAGTAATCATTGAAGTAGATACTGAATAAATTATGAGCGATGCCCAGTCCTTACTTGAAACATCCCCTGCTTACGAGTTTATCTTCCGTAGCACGGCAGATGGTATCTTAGTGATGGACAACTCAAATATCATTCGCCATATGAATCCTGCGGCAGCGGCAATGCTCAGTGTGACCGTTGAAGATGCCATTGGGAAGAACCCAAAAGTTGCATTCGGTAAAAATCAATCGCTCATCAATCTATTTTTGCGGACAGGTGAACAAAATTTGGATGTTCGTCTACCACGCCAACGTCTCGCGCAAGGAATTGCCAGTACGATTGAAGATGGCACGCGTATCGTCGTATTGCAAGATGTCACTGAGAAACGAGATATTGAAAATCGTCGTGAGATGCTCAGCAAAGCTATTGCCCACGATTTACGCAACCCAATCTCCGCATTAGGTGGATTTGCTGACCTTGTTGGGCGCTTTGGTGAGCTAAACGAGAACCAAACAAAATACATATTACGCATCAAACAAACAGGTTCAAAATTACACGAATTAGTTAAATCGCTTGTAGACCTTGCATGGATTGAGGCTGGTATGCCTCTAAAGCATGTTCCAATTCGATTTGATGAAATTATTCAAAAAGCAGTGAAAGACTTAGCTGATTTAGCACAAAAACAATCAGTAGGAATTGCAATTTCATTACAAACGCCTTTGCCTATTGTTATGGGAGACCCCGCCCGACTACAAATGGTTATTATGAATTTGTTGCATAATGCCATTCTTTATTCTGAGGCAGAAGGCAACATTGCGATTCACGCTTGGGGCGATGAAAATGAAATTTATTGTAGCGTTGCTGATAGAGGCATTGGCGTGATGGACAACGAACTCGAACTTATCTTTGACAGAATGTATCGTTCAAATGATGAGCGTGTGCGTGAAATAATTGGGGGTGGATTGGGCTTAACTGTAGCCAAGACCATTGTCACACGGCATGGTGGAGATATTTGGGCGAGTAGTAACCTCAATCAAGGCAGTACCTTCACTTTCGTTCTCCCTGTCGTTGACATTTAAGTAATTATGTACCGAGTCGATTATATTGTTATCTTCTTCTTAACTCTTGTGGCTTGCACACCTCAGCTTCAAAATTCATCCAATATAAATCCTGTAACAGCCATTCCAACCATAGGTACGTCTACTCTTTGTGCTATCGGACAAGATAATACTTCTGATTTAGATTTACGTCTCACGGCTTTAAACACACTACATGAACGGTTCGCAGATTGTGATATCGATATAAATTTATTGCTGTATATGACCTATGTTGAATTTGGAGATTTTATGGAGCGCAGCGGCGATTTAAACGCCGCAGTAAGTGCCTACAATGATGCACTTTTTTACTTTCCAGACGGTGTTCAAGCCCAAAATCGCTTGGATATACTCAGGTCACTTGAAGTCACTGAGCAAATCTTCACCTGTGGGGATAATTCGTCTGATGTGGAATTAGCCACTTATACACCCACAGAAAATGATTTTCTTCAGTTGAATAGCAATGGTTTTCATTTGAACGGTGAAGCCTTCCCTGTTTATGGGGTGACATATTACCCAATGAATACCCCTTTTGAGCGTTTCCTCACTGAGACGAATTTAGATGATGTTGAATTTGAATTTGCCCTCATTCATGAGAGTGGCATCAATACCTTGCGGATATTCTTGCGTCCAGAAGATTTATTTGAATGTGATGCCCCTATACCTAAAGCAGAAAATTTTGAGCGTTTAGATGGCATTATTCAGCAAGCACAAAATGCCAATTTACGTTTAATCATGGTACTTAATCAAGATGTTCCGCCAAGTATCCTGTATTCTGAAGATTTTATGCGTGAGCAGATGCGCTTCATCGTCGAGCGTTATCATGATGAACCAACAATTATTGCTTGGGATGTACGTGATATGGGTGATGCTGATTACCAAACTGGCTTAGTACGCCAAGACATAGCTCTGCGCTGGCTAGCAGATACGGTTGTGATGATTCGGCAAGTTGACAATCAACATTGGGTCACGGCTGGATGGCATCATGATGGAGTAATAACTGCCCCATTAGTCGATTTTGTTAGTTTCCAATTTTATGGAGACTATGCTAATTTACGTCAAGAGATTGCGAACTTACGCGCTAGCACAAACCGTCCAATCTTATTGACGAGCATAGGGTACAGTACATTTAACGTGAGCGATATTACGCAACGCAATCTCTTGTTTCAAGCATTAGAAGAAGTTGAGAATAACAATCTAATGGGCTGGGTAGTGAATCATAGCTTTGATTATCCTCGCAGTGTCACCTGCACACCACCTGATTGTCCGGGAACAGGCACTGAAATAAACCAGTATGGCTTATGGAATACGGGCTACTTTCCCAAACTCGCTGTCGATGCTATCCGCATTATAACGGGAATAGACGAATGAAGCGTATTCGCAACCTCACCTTATTTTTCATAATCACAATGAGCCTTGGATTGTCTGGTGTTTTCGGCTGGTTATGTTGGCAACAGGCGCTACAATTTGTTGAAGTTCCCAGAATTGTGCTTGATACCACCCCTATAGATTATGGCATATCCACTTATGAGACTGTAGAAATCACAACTCGTGATAATTTAACCCTGAGAGGTTGGTATATTGCTCCTACTCGTGCTGATGGCGCAGTTATCATTTTTCTACATGGACACGGCGGTCACTTACGTGACTTGATGCCCGAAGCACTCTTATTTACGGAAATGGGATATGGTGCATTGTTATTTGATTTACGCGGACATGGAGAAAGCGATGATGCCCCTGTCACAATGGGAATCAATGAGGTATTTGACGTGCAAGCTATGGTTCAGTTTTTGTTGACGCAAAGTGAAGTCAATCCTGAGCGTATAGCCATTTATGGTAATTCAATGGGCGCATCAACTGCCCTACTATCAGCAGAACAAATTCCTGATATTCGAGTGGTCATTGCTGATGCCCCCTATAGTAGCATTTACAATGCACTCAGAGATGGCATTCCTAATCAAATGGGAATCCCTGCTTTATTTTTCTCTGACATCATCATAAGTATGAGCAATCATCTGTCGGGCGAAGATTTTTATAATGCTAGCCCGATAAATGCTATTACGAATATACATCAACCCATCTTATTCATTCACGGCACAAATGATGGTCGCATCCCCTATACTCACTCCGAAGCCTTATTCAGTCTTGCTAATGAACCGAAGCTACTCTATTTGGTCGAAGGGTCAGGACACACGAATAATTACGAATATGATGTGGAAAGCTATGAGGCTATTGTCTTTCCATTTTTAGAACAATATCTCATCAATGAATAAGCATCTGCCTATACCTTTGGTTAGGTTCTGACCCTCAAATACAACTCCTCACCGCTTATTTCGTATCAACTAATGAATATTTGATAGACCTAAAGCATAATATTGTGATAAATCTCACAATGATTAGAGAGGAAGTCTAAATTATGGCTATGATGCGCCGACGACGTGGTAATAATGCAAAAAATAATGGTGATGAGCGTGAAGTTCCTGAAGTTGACATTAAACTAGTACGCTTAATTGCTTATTTAAGACCCTATATTCCTCGTTTATTGCTTGCAATTACAGCACTGGTATTTAGTGCTGGTTTAAGTTTGGTCTTTCCTGCTGTCATTGGTGGTGTAGGACCTATACCAGGTTTACTCGACACGGTACTTAATGAACAAAGTATCGACTTACTGAATACGATTACAATTGCACTGTTGGGTGTATTTCTGTTGCGCTCGTTCACCACGTTCATCGAAACCTACAATCTAAACTACATTGGCGAACGTTTAGTGGTCGATATTCGCAAGCAGCTCTACGCACAATTACAAGCCATGTCGCTCAAATTTTATGCAGACCGTCGCGTTGGGGAATTGGTAAGTCGTATTTCTAGTGATGTCACTGTGATGCGAACTGCCATGACCAATAATCTGACTACTCTTCTGCAACAGATACTCATTCTGACAGGGTCAGTTGTCATTATGTTTTTGATTAACTTCCGACTCAGCTTATTTATTCTGGTAATTATTCCGATTATTGCGGTAGTTGTAGTCACATTTGGATATTACTTACGCAGAGTTAGCACTGAAGTTCAAGATGAAATTGCTGGCGCAACCGTCGTCGCAGAAGAAGTGATGCAGAATATTCGTGAAGTCAAAAGCTTTGTACGCGAACCCTTTGAAATTGCACGTTATGATGGCGCAATCGATAGAGCATTTAAAGCGGCGGTGAAGCTATTGCGTATTCGTTCGCTCTTTGGACCAATTGGCGCATTTTTCGGATTTGGCGGTCTGTCATTGATTGTTTGGTTTGGTGGACGTGAAGTGATTGCCGAACGCCTAACAACAGGTGAATTGGTAGCCTTCCTCATTTATGGACTATCTGTTGCGGGTAGTTTTGGCGCACTCATCGGCTTGTATTCGTCTTTTCAAGAAGCGTTAGGCGCAATGAAACGTGTTTTCCAACTTATGGATTTAGAGCCAGATATACAAGATTCAGAAAATGCCCTAACTTTGGATAACGTTCAAGGACGCATTCGCTTTGAAGATGTTAGTTTTAGTTACGAACATCGCGTACAAGTTTTAGAGAATATCAACCTTGATATAGACTCTGGTGAAATTGTTGCGCTTGTTGGTCCTAGTGGTGCTGGCAAATCCACCATGTTCAACCTAATTCCTCGATTTTACGATGTAACTGATGGTAAAATTTTAGTGGATGGCTACAATGTTCGAGATATTACACAAGCCAGTTTACGCAGTCAAATAGGCATCGTTCCGCAAGAAACATTACTTTTCGGTGGCACAATCCGCGAAAATATTTTGTATGGTCGGCTAGATGCAAGCCATGAGGAAATTGTTTCTGCCGCAAAAGCCGCCAATGCACATGATTTCATCAGTGAAATGCCCGATGGATATGATACAGTAGTGGGCGAGCGAGGCATCAAGTTGAGTGGAGGTCAACGGCAACGAGTTGCAATTGCACGTGCTATTTTGAAAGACCCTCGAATACTCTTACTTGATGAAGCAACCAGTAGCCTCGATAATGAGAGCGAACATCTTGTGCAAGAAGCCTTAGCGTGCTTAATGCAAAATCGGACAACTATTATCATTGCCCATCGTTTGAGTACTATCCGAGTTGCAAGCCGAATTGCTGTTTTGAATGAAGGGCAAATTGTCGAGCTTGGCACACACGATGAGCTTATGGAACTCGATGGTTTGTATGCAAAATTGTATGAGATGCAATTCCGTGAAGATGATTTCGTGCTTTCGAGCGTAGGCGATTAAGTGTAGGGGAAGCCAGTCTTCACCCTACCATACAACATATAAGAAAGGTCAATTTTGGCAAAAAATTCTGTCTGGATTAGTACAGACTTGATACTTGATAACACAAAATATGCTGATACAGAACGCATTCTCATCATGTCGGGTGACAGCGTTGATTTGATTGAAGCAGTTGCAGATGTCGCTGGGGAAGTTCATGTATATGACATCAATTTCAGCACACTCAAGCGGCTAAGGCATTATGTGCGTAAAGATAATGTGCAATTTTTTGATGATGTCTATCCATCAGGTGAAACTGAATACGATACAGCGATTGTTTTTGTTCCAAAAGGGCGCGATTTTGGTCGAGCGCAGATGTGGAGCGCGATGAATGCCCTCAAAGTCGGCGGAGATTTATACCTCGTCGGTCCAAATAAAGCAGGTGCGAAATCACTCATCAAAGATGCAACCGAGGCATTTGGTGATTGCCAAGTCTTAGGATATAAGAAAAGTCATCGGGTTGCGGTTACACGAAAAACCAGCGAAGATTACACCTACCCCGCTGAGTGGGGCGATATTCCAACCGAGAAACAATTTATCACCTTAGATACACCACTCGGCACTTTAGAAGTCGCAACACAAGCAGGTGTCTTTAGTTGGCAAGAACTCGACGACGGTACACAATATCTTTTGGATGATTTAGTGCTTCGTGATGCAAAAACTGCTCTAGACGTAGGCTGTGGTTATGGTGTTATTGGTGCGCTATTGGCAAGCCAAGTTGACCATGTCACCCTTGTCGACAACAATCTATTGGCAATAAGCTGTACTAAAGCGACCTTAGAACGCAACAATATTTCAAATGCCGAAGTCATTCCAAGTGATGTATTCAGTGAACTCAAAGGCACAACCTTTGACTTGATTATCAGTAATCCCCCATTTCATAGAGGCTTTGACTTGAATACCAATGTCCCCCATAAACTCATGGGACAAGCCCCAAATTACCTCAATCAAGGTGGGCGTTTGGTCTTGGTTGCGAATGAATTTTTGAAATATGAACAGGTCATGGCTGAGAATTTCAAACAATCTGGTGTTCGTGCGCGCAATACGAAATTCAAGGTTTTGGAAGGAATTCTATAGTGAATCTTCATGTGGATGTCTGGTCAGATTTTGTTTGTCCCTGGTGCTATCTCGTGTCTACAAGCTTGGAGCGTTTGAATGAATCCCATGGTGTAACGATTGCATGGAAGTCTTATGAGTTACGCCCAAAAGGCTCGCCACCGATGCCTGAAAGTTATAAAGCACGCATCAAATCGCTTGAACCTCAAATGAAAGCCATGGCAAAGAGCCAATACGGGATAGAAATTAATCAAGGTAAGTTTGGCATTGATAGTCGACCTGCACTCATTGGCGAAAAATTTGCAGAGCAATTTAACTTAGGCAACGTCTACCATAAGGCAGTGTTTGAAGCCTATTGGCTAGAAGCAAAAAACATTGAAGACCAAGTGGTTTTGGGCGACATAGCTGAGTCTATTGGCTTAAACCGTGAAGATTTTCTAGCTTCATTGGATAGCCCTGAATTAGAAACCTTAGTAGAGATAGATATTCAGCAAGCCCGCGAACTCGAATTGCGTGGTGTCCCTGCTCTGATTTTTGAGGGCAAATATTATATTCCCGGCGCACAACCCTATGATGAATTGGTGCGTTTTGTAGAGCAGCTGAAGCAACGTTTGGAGCAAAACGCATGACTTGGCTACTCTTAGGATTACTGCTCATTGTAATCCTATTATGGTGGCTACTCATTCGGACTGAAGGGGTATATTTAGGGCGTAGAGTCGTTATCTGGCTCTATGATATTTATGCAACACGCTACGATAACATCGTTCAGCATGAAGATGTTGATGAACATATACATCTCGCAATTCCAATAATGACCCGATTAGAACCTGAAACTCAGCCTTTAATATTAGATGTGGCTACAGGTACAGGACGCACACCTTTAGCCTTATGCCAACATGCCCGTTTTGAAGGCACAATTATTGGATTAGATGCTAGTAGAGGGATGTTAAAGCAAGCTAGTCAAAAGATTAACGCCAATCATTTTGAGGATTATCTCACGTTTATTTTGGGCGATGGACATGAACTGCCTTTTGACGATAACAGCTTTGATATGGTAACTTGCATGGAAGCCCTCGAATTTATGCCATATCCTGAACAGGCGTTAGCTGAACTTGTGCGCGTTTTGCGTCCAGCAGGGTTATTACTCACAACACGTCGTATCAATGAACCTCTGATGCCCAAAAAATTATGGTCACAGGCAATTATGCAAAAGTTATTATTAGATAATGGCATGGTCGAAATTGAATTTGAGCAATGGCAATTCGATTACGAAAAAGTTTGGGCGGTTAAATCAGGTGAATCAGAATTTATCGGCGCAATGCCTCTTGAAGCCCTGCCAATTCGCGGTGAACTTAAGATAGGCGAAGATGGCATAATCCAAATTGTGTAGGACATCCCCTATTAAATTAGCCCAACCCCTCTGCTAGAATACCATTCAATAAATCAGACTATACTGAGAGTTATACATAGTGAAGCAACTAACCAAAGCTGTAGCAGAACTCATTGCTCAAGCCATTAAAAATTCACAAACAGCGGGTGCTCTACCTGAGTTTGATATGCCCTCTATCAAGGTTGAATCCCCCAAACGCGAGGGACAAGGTGATTATTCATTCCCTGCAATGCAATTATCAAAACTCGGCAAGAAAAATCCGCGTGCCATTGCTGAGGATATTGTAAAACACCTTCCTGAATCAGACTTTATCGACAAGGTCGAGATTGCAGGACCTGGTTTTATCAATTTCTTTGTGACAGATGACTACGTTAAGCAACAAGTCGAAACGATTATTAGTGAAGGCAAAGATTTCTTCACTTTAGAAATTGGGGCAGGCAAAAAAGCACAAGTTGAATTTGTCAGTGCAAATCCAACAGGTCCAATTCATGTCGGGCGGACACGGGGTGGCGTTATCGGGGATACGATGGCGCGTCTATTAGAAGCAGCAGGCTATGAGGTTCAACGCGAATATTACTTTAACAATGCTGGTAATCAGATGATAATGCTGGGTGAAAGCCTAAAAGTGCGTTATTTGCAAGAACTCGGTGATACTGTTGAACTCAAAGACGAACATTATCAAGGCGATTATCTTGTTGACTATGCGAAGGAAATTGTCGCAAAATACAGTGACAGTTGGCGCGAAAAAGACTGGACAGCATTCAAAGACTTTACGGAACAAAAAATGTTTGAGTGGATTAAAAAGTCCCTCAAGGCAATTGACATAGAGCATGATAATTTCTTCAACGAAGATAGCCTTTTCCAGAATGAAGATGTCTGGGAAACATTGGCTGACCTCAAAGAAAAGGGTTATGTTTATGAAGCGGTACACTGGAATGGTGCAAGTGAGGAAGAAATCGCTAAATCCAATGCGACTGAACCTGCACAATGGTTTGCAACCACAAAATTTGGGGATGATAAAGACCGTGTAATGGTCAAAGCAGATGGTATTCCAACCTATACCTTGCCTGATATTGCCTATCATCGGAACAAAATCCAGCGTGGGTTCGATATTATGGTTAATGTTTTAGGTGCAGACCATGGTCAACAATATCAAACAGTCGCATGGGGTATTGAAGCACTCGGATTAGACCCATCAGGCATTCATGTGATTTTGAATCAGTTGGTGCGGATGGTTGTGACTGACCCCGATACAGGTGAAAAAGTCGAGAAAAAAGGCAGTACCCGTAAAGGAATTTATGATACTTTAGATGATATGGTACGGGATACCAGCGCCGATGCGATTCGCTATCATCTCTTAGCCTATGCACCAACAACACACATCACCTTTGATGTTGATGAAGTTACGAAGTTGAGTAATGAAAATCCTGTTTATTACATTCAGAATGCTCATGTACGCTGTTGTGGTATCTTCCGTGAAGCAGAAGAACGGGGTTTCACAGATGAAGGTGCAGATTTAACTTTACTCGGTGAAGATGAATTGAAATTTATCCGTAAAGCGATGGAACTCGGCGATGTTATCGAGCTAACTGCTAATACCTATGAGCCACATCGTATTGCGTTTTTCGCGCAAGACTTAGCGGCTATTTTTCATCCGATATATGACCGTATCCGTGTTTTGCACACCGAAGTACCCGAAGATGTCGCTAAAGCGCGTTTGCGTTTTTACAAAGCGGCACAAATCGTCTTTGCGCGTGTTTTGCGCCTTATGGGTATGACTACCCCAGAGCGCATGTAAGCTAATCAAAATTAAACCATTAGGGTGCTATCATATGCGCCCTTTTTTGTTAGAATAACCTGATTATATTTTAGAAATGAGGGATTATTTATGGGCTTAAAACCAGACCACTGGATACGCAAAATGTCATTAGAACATGGCATGATTGAACCTTTTGTAGAAAACCAAGTGCGCGATGGGGTGGTTAGTTATGGGTTATCCTCATATGGATATGATTTGCGCGTTGCAGATGAATTTAAGATATTCACCAATGTTCACTCAGCCATTGTAGACCCCAAAAATTTTGCTAGTGATTCTTTTGTTGATTTTAAGGGCGAAGTTTGTATCATTCCGCCGAACTCATTTGCCTTAGCACGCTCTATAGAATATTTCCGTATTCCTCGCGGTGTATTGACCATTTGTTTAGGAAAATCGACTTACGCTCGCTGTGGTCAGATAGTGAATGTGACCCCTTTTGAACCCTCTTGGTCTGGACATGTAACATTAGAAATTAGCAACACGACTCCCTTGCCAGCAAAAATTTATGCAAACGAAGGTTTAGCTCAAGTGCTATTCTTTGAAGGCGATGAAGAATGCGAAATTTCATATGCAGATAGAAAAGGTAAGTATCAAGGTCAAACAGGGGTCACACCACCAAAACTATAGGTATGTGAGGGGCTGCTTCATTTAAGCCCCTCTACAATTAATCCCCAACAACGGGTAACTTATCTCCCATTTGAACACGCCACAAATTCGCATAAATACCCTCACCATGTGCAAGGTCATCATGACGACCCTGCTCCTTTAGTCGCCCATTCTCTAAGACAAAAATTTGGTCAGCATTACGGACCGTACTCAGTCGGTGAGCAATAACAATAGTTGTGCGTCCGATAGCAATTTTCTCTAAAGAGCGTTGGATAGCGGCTTCCGTTTCATTATCAACAGACGAGGTTGCTTCATCAAATATTAGAATTGGCGGGTTTTTAAGTACAGCACGAGCGATACTAATGCGTTGACGTTGCCCACCAGACAATTTTTGCCCACGTTCACCAACAATAGTGTCATAGCCTTGTGGCAAGCTCATTATGAAGTCATGGGCTTCAGCAATTTCTGCAGCCTGAGCAACCTGTTCATCAGTTGCATCAAACGTACCGTAAGCAATATTTTCTCGAACTGTACCATGAAATAGAAATACGTCTTGACTTACTAAGCCTATCGCATGGCGCAAGTCATCCATTTTGAGTGTATTGAGGTTATGACCATCAAGTGTGATTTTTCCAGCACTAACGTCATAAAATCGAAGCAAGAGCTTAATAATCGTACTCTTCCCTGCCCCCGTAGCACCCACAATCGCGGCTGTTTCGCCTGCTGGAATATGAAACGATAGACCTTTAACAATTTCTGCGCCATTATTATAGGCAAAGAAAACATCATCAAACCGCAAATCTCCTTCAATCTCTGAAGTAGCTATCGATACGTCACCATCAATAATTTGAGGCTGAGTATCAAGCAAATCCAAAATTCGCGAGGTGGAAGCCATCGCACGTTGATACTGGTCAAAGGTTTCGCCTAAACTTGTTAAAGGCCAAAGCAAGCGTTGAGTAGCAAAAATCATAATGCTGTATAAACCAACATTCAGCGTACCATTCAAGGCGAGTTGCCCACCAAAGACCAAAATTGCAATGAATCCAGCAACAATTGCCATACGAATGAGCGGCGAAAATGCCGAACTCAGTAAGATTGCACTTTGATTTGCTTCTTGGTAGTCATGGCTATCACCAGTTATGCGATTAATTTCATGTTTCTCTGCTGTGAAACTTTTGATTGTGGCAATACCACTCAGATTATTCGAGAGTTGGCTATTGAGAATGCTCACCTGTTCACGGACAAGCGCATAACGAGGACCTAGCTTTTTCTGAAACCACATAGAACCATAAATGATAATTGGCATTGGTAGGACTGCCATCCACGCAACAGAAGGTGCGCTAATCATAAAGAATGCGCCGATAACTATCACTGTCGTCAGCACTTGGATTAGGCTATTCGCGCCAGTATCCAAGAAACGTTCCAATTGGTTGACATCATCATTCAAAATTGACATTAATCCGCCTGTACTGCGGTCTTCAAAATAGGCTAATTCCAATTCTTGAACATGGGAATAGGCATCTATGCGAATTTCATGCTCGACAATCTGTGCCAAATTACGCCACCAAACACGGTGTGCATATTCAAAAACTGATTCTAAAATCCAAATAATAAGAGTGATTACGCCAAGTACAATGAGTTGTTGCGCAGGGTCAACGATACCCCATCTTGCAAAGATTGAGTTTTCTTGGTTTACGACAATCTCAACGGCTACACCTATCAAAGCTGGTGGTGCAAGGTCAACAACCTTGTTCATAATTGAAAAAACAACTGCCCATATCACACGCACCCGATGGGGTTTCATATAGTTCAGTAAACGAGAAAGTGGATGATTCTGCTGTTTATTTTGTGTCATTATTGTCTTCAATGTTAGTGTTCAAATATAATAGGAATTCTAACCAGAATAGTTGTGTATTGATATAACCACTCCTAAATGTTCTATGAAAGAGTACCCTTTTTAGCCAGTTCATCGGCTACCTCATTCCAATGTACTCCAGTATGACTTTTCACCTTATGCCAATACACCTTGATATTGGATTTTTGCATGAAGTCACGATAGGCTTGTGATATAGGTTTTTCTGCTTTCCAACGCCCTGTCGCCCAAAATTCGATACCCTTGTAATCATAGTAAATATCGATTTCTTTAACATTGTTCTGATTACACCACTCAATGACTTGCATTGTTGCCCGAAGTTCACCACCAATTTGACGTGATTCTGTGTATTTATCAACACGTCCAAAAAACCGTGCAGCCTCTTTGTTCTGCTTTAAGATTACAACTCCATAGCCAACTGTTTTTTTCTGTTGATTATATGACCCATCAACAAATGCTTGATAGGATGTCTTTGGCTTTGGCAAAGAAGATTTTTTGGCAGTCGGAGTTGTCCCAGCCATACTGTCCCAAACCTCTGAAACTGTTGTGGCAACATCGGTATCTAACCCACTTGTGACAAGCTTATAGCTCTGTTTTTTAGGGCTATAGTAAATTGTTGCTTTGCCGACATCCCCTAATTGGACTGCAACACTATAGTCACGATACGATTTAGGGTCAATTGTAGCGGAATACGATAACTTAGATTGGATTGTATCGGCAAAATCTTGTGCTTTTTGACGTAATAAGTTTTGATAAGGATAAGACATAGGAGACCTTGTTATTGTAGAATTAATATTATACTGACTTATATCATAAAGGAATCTGATGGCAAAACCAGAGAAAAAGCGAGAAGCACGTAAATATCGTAAACAAGGTAAATCAATGAAATGGATTGCTGACAAGATTGGTGTAGCACGGTCATCAGTTAGCCTCTGGACACGCGATATTCAGCTAACAGTTGAGCAAGAAGAAGCTCTAAATAATAGTAATGAACGTCGTGAAGCACAGAAAAAAGGTGCGCGTGCCAACGTTATCAAGCATCGAAACTTGAGACGAAAGTATCAAGAAGAAGGTCGCATCAAGGCACGTCAAGGAGATGCCCTTCATTTAGCAGGTTGTATGCTCTATTGGGCTGAGGGTTTCAAATCAAGAAACGAACTCAAGTTTGTGAACTCTGATGCTGACATGATAGTAGTATTTATGCGATTTTTAAGAGAAAGTTTTCTTGTTTCAGATGAAAAAATCAAAATAAGAATTGTTGCCTATTTAAGCAACGAGTTGAGTGAAGAAGATATAAAATCTTACTGGTTATCAATAACAAATTTGGAGTGTAGCCAATTGAACAAGTGTGTATTTAACAATCAACCCAGTAGCAGTCAGCAAAGAGGACGTATCCTGCGTTATGGTGTGTGTGAAATACTTGTTTATAGCACTATGTATATGCAACATATCTATGGTGCAATACAGGAATATATGAATTTTGATAAGCCTGAATGGCTAGATTAAAATAATACACCTATATAACATTAAAGACTATGGTTGCAAAATTTGTATCTTGACACTATGTTGAACTATGACTATACTTTCGCAGTGATTTAGGGTGATTAGCTCAATTGGCAGAGCAAATCGTTTACACCGATTAGGTTGGGAGTTCGAGTCTCTCATCACCCATATCAGACAAACGTTCACATCCAAATGTGGGCGTTTTTTATTTTTAGACCATATTTCAGCAGGAAAAAGCAATTTCGCTTATAATTGTTGAAAGTATTAGTGGCATAATTCGCAAGAGTATATTAGACTAGCACTATGTTACACTTTAGTTAAATGGACGTTTGATTATGGTAACGTCGTTTCATGACCAAGATTTAAACATTTTAATCGTCGAAGATGATGAAGACACCGCAGAGGTAGTCTGCACTCTACTTGAGGATGCAGGCTTCAAAGCAACTGCAGTCGATAGGGGCGAAATGGCTTTAGATGAAATCACTGCTCAGAACCCTGATTTAGTGGTTTTAGACCTCAGCTTACCTGACATTCATGGTCTAGATGTATTAAAGCATGTTCGTTCGCATTCATTTTTGCCGATGATTATTTTAAGTGGTGTTGGGCAAGACCGTGACCGCGTAATTGCGCTTGAAGCTGGTGCAGACGATTATATGGCAAAGCCATTTTCACCTGAAGAACTGGTTGCAAGAGTTAGAGCCTTGTTACGCCGAGTGGAATGGACACCAAAACCTGAGACACATCTCCGAGTACGCGATTTAGAGTTAGATATGCCACGCAGACAAGCCTCAATTAATGGCAATAAACTTCATCTTACACCAATTGAATACGGTATCTTGGTGATGTTGATGCGTGCGGCTGGGCAAGTCGTTGGGCATGACGAATTACTGAACTCCGTTTGGGGTGAAGAGTATCTAGGTGATTTTTCAGTTTTACGTGTTAATATATCGCGCTTACGCCAAAAATTAGAAGATAATCCTCGCCGTCCAAGCTATATCGTGACTGCTCCCGCACAGGGATATTGGATGCCAACCAATCGTTAGTTGGTAGTAATCCTCACTCAGTGATACACTAATTAGTAGATGAGCTATCATCTACTTTTTTGTTACACAACTTTTAATTTTATAGAAGAATAGCCTTTCACATCATATAAGGATAACAATTATGCCTGCTGATTATCATATTCTGGCTAGTATCCAAGATGCAATTCATATGAGTGGTTTTGCTAATCAAATGACAGGACGTTTGTTGGATTATGCACAGCGTAATGATTGGATGGGACGGCAAATTACTGACCTTGGATGTGGAACTGGCGATAGTCTCGTATGGCTAGCACAACACGGTTATATTGTTACAGGTGTTGATTCTTCTACTGAAATGCTAACGATTGCTCAAGAAAACCTAACACGTAGAAATGTTAATGCTCAACTGATTAAGGCAGATTTTCGTGCAATTGACAGTATCTCTGACCAAGACATGGTCTTGTCATTGGATGTATTTAGCGAACTCAATAGTATTCGAGAATTACAACAAGCCTTTGAGCATGTTCATAGTATGTTGCGAAATGGTAAGTTTTTTATTTTTGATATGTATACTATTGAAGGTTTATCAAAACGTAATCTAGATGGACAAAAACTTGAACACAATGCTGACGGCATAACTATATTTGCCACCAACAGCTTCGATTACGAGAAAACAATCCAAAAGCGTGATTACATTATTTTCAAACAGCAGAATGGTGGTTGGCAACGCCAAGAAGCAGAGCGTAAATTACGGGCTTACCCCATTCAGGGGATAACAGCTTTAGCCCAACGGAGCGGCTTTGCGATTCGGCATGTGTTGAACATGGACATGACTGAATATGTCTTGGGTGATAGTACATCACGGATTATCATCTTGGCTGAAAAACAATGATTACCCTACTCACCTACCTATAAACAATAATGAGTTGATTCTTGATATATTATTCATATAAATGCAAGATATGTTAGCTATAAATGAGGCAATTAGTCTGTTGATATTTGATAAAGGCGTTTTATGGTTGCAGTGAATGAACCTCCTGTAGAAGAAAAATCCAAAGTCGGCACATTGCGTATCCCCGTTGACCCCATACATGGTGGATTACGAATGGCTGTATTCGGATCTTTTATAGGGGCAGGTGTTTTGAGCTTTGGTGCAGGTATATTTTTAATCCCGAATGGGCTTGGATTAGCCTTATTATTATCAATGGCATCGGCGGCTGGTGCATCCATGGGTATGGAACGTTTATTAAAAGATAAATGGCTTAGTGGGCGTGAGTTCGTAGCCGATAGTGAACGCATAGCCCTCACCAAACACAGTAAGATTGAATCAGTAATTGATGCTCAACAGCAAGTCAATGTACTAACATGGCGTTTTGAAATAAAGAAAGACAGCCCAAGAGCGAAAAAAGGCTGGCAACTTCTCGGTTTGGGTTTAGAGCAGGACGATAATTTTGTAGTCATTTATTCTGCGGCTTCGCAAGAAGACTTTGAAAATATGCCACTCGCGAGTCACTTCACCAAGTTAGAAAAGCAGAAAAAAGACTCCGACAAAACCAATTTATCATCTACGAGCGGAATGCGCCGTGCGGGCGAACAAAAACGTCTCTATGAAGGCGAAGTTATCCGCCAAATTACAGGTGGAGATATGTTATTTGAAGATTTTGTAGAAACACTTTATTTTCTGCAAACAAACTATCCACGCTGGATGATTACTGATTAACGATGCGTCAATTTATTCTTAGCCTCTTATGTGCTTGCATGTTGATATTGCCTCATAATCGTGTGCAAGCACAAGATTTATCCCTCAGTACAACACTTGAAGGCACACTAGCTACTGATAGTAGTGAAACTTACGCTTTTACCGCTCGTGAAGGTCAATTATTGTCATTTGTCGCGCGCTCAGATGATATGCTCGATACAATATTGCGGATAGAAGATCTCAATAGCAATACGATTTTGAGCGCAGACGATTACAATTATCCTGATTCACGCGATGCAATTATAGAGGGCTTTGTCGCGCCTTATTCGGGTAGCTATAACCTCATTGTAGAAAGTTACACGGGAACAAGTGGAAGTTACACTCTGATGATGTTATCGGGTTATAGCACACTCGCTGTCCAAGAAACATTTGATGGAAACTCTGGTTGGGAAGCGATTGCAACAGACCTGATTGATGCTCCCGAGCTGAATATTGTCAATGGGACTGCGAATTTAATACAAACTGGTATAGACCAGATTGGATTAGCCATTGGCATGATGCCAGATAGCGATGTTTATTTTGTACGGACTTCTATTGATAGTATTGGTGATAATTCAGGATGGCGTGCTGGGATAGTATTTGGCTACCAAGATGAACAAAATTATAGCCGTGTTATTGTAAATTATCGGGGTGCGTGGCGTTTAGTTTCGGTACAGAACGGCGAAGAAGTCGTTTTGCGTGATTGGAATATCCACCCTGCAATTTCCCCTGCTGTGACAACGTTTAACTTGAGCATATTAATCAATGGCACAACTTTTGACGTTTTCTATGATGACCAATATATCGGCAGTGGCAATAACCCTAATTTTACACATGGGCAAATTGGGATGGTTGCTGAAACCATTGATGCTCTTGGAAGCGAAGTCACTGTCCGTTTCGATGAATTGACTGTAACTACCCCTACTTACGTCAATTCTACGCCTATTTTCCCTGACAATATCGTTGCAAATGGTATGAATGCCACTATTCGAGAACTCGAACAGCGGCTACTTATGCCAACAGGTGGCGAAATGGCATTTACACTATCAGATAGTTTCGCACAAAGTAGCCGTGAAGGGGTCAATCGCTTTCCGATTGGCAACGGACGGACTGCCACTAATTTCGCTATTGGCACGCAAATAACTTGGACGACGGGTGCTAATTTAAACGGATGCGGAATCACTATCCGTGATGATGATGCTCAAGATTATGTTTTGGCTTATATTGACAGCGAAGGTGGTTATGGCATTAGTGAACGCTCAGGCGCAGAATTCATCCAAAATAGCTTTAATATCCGTATTGAAAATACCAGTCCACCTTATAATTTGGTGTTGATTGTTTGGGATGACACGGTGCATTACTTTATTAATGGTCAATATGCACTGAGTTTAGATATCGGCGTTCGTGATGCCTCTATTTCTGAAGCGGTAGTCAATTTTGAAGCAGTCAATACAAATTGCCAATACAATAACTTATGGGTGTGGCAGTGGTGAATAATAGTCGCATCCAATAAAATTATTTTGTTTGGAGACACTTTATGAATTCCGTCGAAGTCGCCATAATGCGAACTATTTTGTATGCTGATGTCTTCAACTTTCCTCTTACAACCCACGAAATACACCGCTATCTCATTCATGATAATGCGCTTAGTCAATCTCAAATCACGAAAACTCTTGAAAATTCTTCTTATTTAAAGCAGCACCTGTATTGTGAAAAAGGCTATTTTTGTCTACAGGTACACAAGCAAATCATACAAATTCGGCAAAAACGTGAGAAAGTTAGCCAAGAGCTTTGGTCAGATGCAATACGCTATGGAAAATGGCTTTCGCGCATTCCATTTGTACGGATGGTTGCCTTAACAGGAGCTTTAGCTGTCCGCAATCCATCTGATTCTGATGATGATTTTGACTATCTCTTAGTAACAACTTCTGGACGAGTATGGTTAGCTCGTGCATTTGCTATAATTTTGGTGCGGATTGTGAAAATATTTGGACGAGAACTATGCCCCAATTATGTATTAGCAGATGACCAGTTAGGGCAATCACGCCAAGATTTATATACAGCCCATGAGGTCGCCCAAATGCAACCCATCTATGGATCTAAAACTTATAGTCAAATGCTCAATCAAAATCCATGGGTACAAGATTATCTTCCGAATACAATAACTCACTCTCTTTTGCAAGACAGCCCCTATCGACTTCGTAAGATTGCTGAATGGCTACTCAGTGGTTGGGTAGGCGACAAACTCGAACAGTGGGAATATCAACGCAAATTAGAAAAATTTAGTCCAAAGATTGTCCAACCTGAGTCCTCAGCGGAAATCAATCAGAATAGTGTTAAAGGACATTTTCAAGACCATGGTCAGCCTGTTTTGCAACGCTATCATGAATTGCTAAATGAATATGGGCTTGACGAGCAACACTTGCAAGCACTAGCTGGAGACTAAAGATTGTGCGCGTTTTAGTCACAGGGGCATTGGGTTGGACAGCCAAAGCAATCATAGAAGCACTAGTGACAGAGCAATATCAGGTAAGCGGATTAGATTTACCGTCGGCAACTTCACATGCTAATACTGAGTTATTCGCGCACATCCATCGAGGCACAGTTAGTGACTACGACTTTGTACTAAAAGCAACAAAAGATACGGATGTTATAGTTCATCTCGCTGTTGCTACAGGCGGTGGCTATAATACGCCGACAATCCCCTTTGATGTTAATGTGCGAGGAACTGCGAATATATTCCAATCAGCAATACAAAATAATATACAGCGTGTCGTACTGATGTCATCTGCCCCATTTCACGTAAACCACAACGGGAAAATTCACGCTATTAATGACCGTCTACAAGGTCAGAGTGGCGATTTCATGTATGATATGACGAAATGCCTACAAGAGGATATTGCCAGCTACTATGCCCAAACGCTTGGAACAAGAGTTGTAACATTACGTGCAGGTCATATTGTAGATGGTCGCACTAATCTTGACCCTAAAGGTCGCGCATTAGAAACTATTACTTATGGTCGGGGAGCATGGATATGTAGATACGATTTGGCACGAGCTGTCGTGCTAGCCTTGAGTCATCCTGTGGAAAATTACGATGCTTTTCATATTATTGGTGCGAAAGATACCAAAAATCATTTCGATATGGAGCGCACAGAAACTATCTTTGGCTTTATCCCAGAAACTAAATTTGAACAGTATCCACCCAACAAAAAAGGTGAAGCCTGAGCCTCACCTTTAATTACCTTTTTATCGAGCTAAAATTAGCCACCCATCACTGCGCCAAGTGCATCACAAGCAGCACATGAACCATCTGGGCGAATAATTGCATAGCCACCCATTGGGTCAGTATCCCAACGTGTGAAGTTTACATTCCAGATAATCATAATGCGGATGTCACCACGCCCTGCGGCAGCTGATGCTGCTTGTGCAAGATATTGCGCTTGTTCAGCAACGGTAATTGGATCATTAGGTGTCCAATCAAAGTTAGCTGGAATAGGTGCGCCCATGCCTTCGCCTGATAAGTAACCCAATTCGGTAAAGCAAATTGGTAAACCAGGGAATGGTGCAGCTGCACGGTTAATCATCGAGCTAAAGAAATAGGTTGGGTATGAACCACGAGGATCACCACTGAATGCTGTTGGTGGCAATACACCTTCATTATAGTGAATACCTACGCAGTCGATATACGCTGCTGCGCCTGCATCTGCCATTTGTTGCATGAAGACGTCGTCGTTACAACCTGTTGCCCCACATCCTGCCGCGCCAAAGAAACCTGTCGGTGCAGGTGCGCCACTAATGACTAAGGTGTTTGGATTTGCTGCACGGATTGCGTTAGATGCTACTGCGAGAAGCGCGGTATAATTTGCACCATTAACCTGCCCTGTAGGCCATTCACGGTCAATATTGGGTTCGTTCCAAACTTCGATTGCATCTGCACCTGCGGCAGCAAGTTCAGCAACAAAAGCGGCGTAGGTTTGTGCATAGCCATCAGGATCTGCACCAAGAGAGTCTCTGTTACCAACAACACCCAGCAAAATCTTGAACCCGTTTGCTTGCGCGTTATTGATACGGTTAACACCTTGTTGAACACCTGCACTAACAGAAATCTGTTCTTTTACCCATGTCATGCCTGAACGATTCATAGCAGAAATGGCATTAGGTCCTAATTGAGCAACGTGACCACCCAGTTCAAAACTGCCCGTTGCGCCACTACCTGCAAGCGCAGGAGGCAAATTCACATTTGCTTCGGCAGTGCTTTCTGGGTCAGGTGCGACAGTTGCTGGTGTGGATAAAATATCACAGAGAGCAACGTCATTAAGGTCAAAACTGACCCGTGCTTCATAAACATTGCCATTAAGGGCAGTCAGTGAGAATGTCCAACCAAAAAATACACGTCGACCTTGAGCAATACCCACAGTAGACACACAACTATCAATACCTGCAGCTTGCTCAGGATGACTACCGTTCGGCGTAGACCAGTCGTCTTGATAGAAATCCCAGCGTTGAACAATATCGAGATTAACGCCTTCTTCTTCTTCAATTGCGTCGCGCGCGGTGGAAAAGCCAAGCCAAATAGGGTCACTTGGGGTGGCTGTTGGTTCTTCTATTTGTGCTTCTACTGTTGAGGTAGAAGAAAATGTGAGGGTAAACAGAAATCCTGCTACCAAAAGCATCAAAATTGTGATGACACTATTATTTCGCAAAGTCTTGCGTTGCATACCTATAGACCTCGTATTTATCTAGTTGAGAATTGCAGGCGTAAGCCTACCGTAAAAATCAAAAAATGCTAGTGTTTTCCAACTAGCATTTTTGTTATCAGAGGGTAATCGTCAGCTAAGAACGGTGGTTAAGGCTTGGCGGATGTCACCGAGACGGTCAACCGCAGCTTGTTGCCCCTGTTGAGTCAATAGACCTTCTACCGCATCAACCACATCCAGTAAATCATCATCAAACTCACCAATACGCTCATTGAGTATAGACTGCATTGAAGAATCATCTTCAGCCGAGAGTAAATCATTGATGAAGATAAGCTCTGGAGACATTTGAGATTGCAATATACTCACCGCAAATTCATAAATCTGACGTAACTTCGCTGAGACCTGAACATCCTTGTGTCGTTCGGCTTCTTGGATATTAGAGGTTAAAATGTGCATGAAATTATCATCAATTAATTGCACATTTTGGCTCATCATTTGCTGGTACTCATTACTATTGAGGAGTGATTGTAAGAACTGTGCCTTTTGTTGAACCATCATCTGTGTTTGCTGGTCTACTTGTTCGGTCAATTCGCGGATAGTATCACGTACACCTTCTAACATATCGCGCTCTTCGGCAGGAGCATTCTCAATTCGCCCAGTGAATTCAGCAAAAAATTCATAGTCAAAAGCAGGACGTATGAGACCAACCAATGCTTGAAGTTTATCTTCGTCATCGGCGTATGAAAGGGCAATATCCATAAAATCGCTACGGGTTGCATTTTGATCAAGTTGCTCTAAATCTGCCGTGACTTCTTCAATGGCTTGTTCTTGCGCGACTTGTCGCTGTGCTAATTCTTGACCAAAGGTCGAACTTTCTAGGAGAATCTGTTGGATTGCCGCCAAATGCCCGACTGCCTGTTCTTGACCTGTTTGTATCATTCGTTGCGCCATTAGCGAAATCGTCTGGAATACGGACATATCAATCTTATCGTCATTTTCTTGGACTAATTTGACGAGGTTTTCTTCATTCTCTGCTTCAAAAAATTTCTGAACTAGTTCAACACGTTCTTGTTGCTCTGCCATCATTTCAGGAGTTACACCATCAGCTTCAAGAACTTGTTCAATCAAGCCTTTCATGGTCAAGGCACGTTTTGGATTGAACATATAGGAACGAAATTCTTCTTTAGGAATACTGGCAGTTAAGTCGTTCATCAATTGTCCGACCATCTGCTCTTCATTTGAGCCTTGGCGCATAGCAACATCCATCGGCACGAAAGCAATAAGCATCTCTTTGCTTGCATCATGATAGAGCAAGGGTGATGATACTGAATTTACTTGACCACAATTTTGACATTGAAATTGATTAATTTGCCCGTTGAGAAGAGCAATTTTCCCTTGTGGGTCTTTCTGTACGTCAATGATACGACGTAAAGTTGCTGGGTTAGGAGTTCCGCAGTTAGAACACTGCAAGGTAGTTCTTGTAGGTTGTGACATTTTTTCTCCGAATGGGTTAATTAGTCTCTGGGGAGTGTGAAATAGAAAGTCGAGCCATGCCCCATTTGACTCTTTACATTGATGCTTCCACCATGTGCTTCAATAATTGCTTTGACCAAGTACAAACCTAAGCCTGTTCCTTGAGTCTTTGTCGTTAGTGAGTTTTCAACGCGGAAAAAACGCTCAAAGACATGATGTTGGTCTTTTTCAGAAATTCCTGTACCTTCATCACGCACAAATAAAGT
The DNA here is from genome assembly GCA_965230145.1 of Phototrophicaceae bacterium. Classification (GTDB taxonomy): domain Bacteria; phylum Chloroflexota; class Anaerolineae; order Aggregatilineales; family Phototrophicaceae; genus JAUZRW01. The sequence goes on along the minus strand of CBDDKI010000002.1, from coordinate 4,849,954 downwards.
GGCTGTATGCTCATTGAAGCGTCCGCCAACGGTTACTGTACCACCATTTGGCGAATATTTAATAGCGTTTGTGATTAGATTATCCAATACTTGACGTAATAAGCGCGAATCACCCGGGATGACTGGGAAATTATCCGAAAAGCTGACCTCAAATTTATGCTTGCTAGTTTGTGTACTCAGCCGTTCAATTGAAGACTTTGCAATTAGCTCTAAATTTGCATCTGCCACCGTAATACGCACATCACGCTCGGCTTGGATTTTACTTGCCGTCAACAAATCTTCAATGAGTTCAGTCAGATGGTCTGCTTCATCTTCAATAACTTCTAAGCTACCTCTTACCGTATCAACATCCCACTGGGCATCTTCACGGGTTAACGTGCTGGCATAACCTTTGATAAGTGCGACAGGGGTTCTCAATTCATGAGAAACAGTCGAGATGAAAACATTTTGCATCTCCTGCGCGCGACGAAAGTTTGTAATATCACGCAAATTCGCAATGATATTTGCTAAATTACCGTCGGCAGTGACTAAGGGAGCATAGGTTATGCCAATACTAATCGACATACCATCTTGTCGTCTTAAATCGCCTTCAACATAAAGCGTACTTGTTGATTCACCGTCGCCGTTTATTTTGGGCCAGCCTTCGACCATCGCGTCACGCAAATCATTTTGTTCGATAGTTTTCCAGATAATGACATCATCTTGGTTCAAACCAACAGCTTGCTCTGATGTCCAGCCTGTCATAAATTCAAAGGAGCGGTTGACCTGCAAAATTTCAAGGTTTGCATCCAAAATCATAACCCCGTCACCGCTGCTATCTAAAATAGCTGACAACCGCTGACGCTCATGGTTAATACTTTCGTATAATTGTGCATTATGAACTGCAATAGCCGCTTGGTCAGCAAAGCTGTGTAAAATTTGCATATCATCACGAGTAACATCAGCTTGGTACGAGCGAAATACTATCAACAATCCAAGTGGCTTTTTGTCAAAAACGAGTGGCATTGTTACTGCTTGCCGCAAGCCATCTTGGAGAGATTCCGCCATTTTAGCAAGTTCGGTATTCAGGTATTCGTAATCCATCCCACGCTCATAAACGGACTCCATGATTTCACGGAGTTGCTCATTAATGTCAGGGATTGAATCACTACTCAACCCTGTGTAGGCGCGAATACTAAATTGACCTTCTTCAGTGTTGTGAAGCGCAACCAAGCCTACACGCGCCGCAGTCATCACAACGGACGCATGTAACACACGTTTTAACACTTCACCTAGGTCAAGACGGGCTGTTATAGCACGCGAAATTTCAAGTAAAAAATCGCGTTGCCTTACTGGATAATCAGGTAAACTTAACATAATGCGATTGTAACATGCACTGCATTAGATTTTGATATATACCGATACTCTTTGCGATTACACATCCAAAACCTTATTGAGTTTTTTCTTATTACCTTTGGTCAACACTAATGTAGCTGCACCTAAAATACTCACATCTTCACTTATTTTGCTGGGTATTATCGGCGTATCTTTCCAATAATCATCATCAATTGTATTAGCTTCGACTGCTTTTTGGATTTCATTGAACCATAAATCGCCTATATAGCTCACCCCACCGCCGATAACAACTACTTCAGGATTGAAGATATGCAAAAGATTTACCAACCCTAACCCAACGATTTTACCTCCGCGTTTAGCAATGCTTATTCCTAACTCGTCACCTTGCTTGATAGCATCACTAATCATCTTCGCATCAATATTATCTAATTCATTATTGGACATCTCGGTTAATAATGATTTTTCACCTGCTTGGATTCGTTCTTTTGCTTGACGCGCCAATGCAGGTCCAGCGGCTTCTTTTTCTAATGTCGAAACACGCTCGCCATCAACAAGCATCATCATATGCCCTGCTTCATTAGCAATACCTGTCTTACCAAGGATTAATCGTCCATCATTGATAATGCCACTCCCGATACCGGTACTCACAGTAATATAAATCACATCATTATAACCTTGTGCAGAACCCACCGAGACTTCCGCAAGTGCGGCAACATTGGCATCATTGCCTAAATAAATAGGTACATCAAATTCTTTCTGTAGAATTTTTGCTAAAGGTACATCACGCCAACCAGGCAAATTCGGTGGCGCAACAACTACTCCTGTTTCTGGATTAGTAGGTCCTGGTACGGATACCCCAATGCCTAACAAATTATCTTGCTCATCTGGTAAAACTTGATTAATAATATTTTTTATTTTGTCAATTGTTGCATCCAAACCTTCATCAGCTTTCGTGAGCATTTCTGTACGCTCAAGGATATTTAGTTGTTTATCAAGCCGACCTGCTCGTAGGCGTGTTCCTCCCAAATCAACCCCAATAACTAAATCTGCCATGTTAGTCTGTCCTTATGATAATGCTATATAAAGTGCCTATGACTATACCGTATCTTGCTAACAAATTTAATCGTTATCTATACCAAGAAAATCAGAACAAATGTTGAATGGGCGTTATCGACCTGATAAAATAGAGATAACTTTGAATCCTCCCCCATTTTGAAATTAGGACTTTATTTTTATGGCAAAAGTAACCCCTGCGCGTCGACAATATCTGGATATTAAGGCTGAATATCCAGATTGTATTTTATTCTTCCGTATGGGCGATTTTTACGAAATGTTTGACCGCGATGCTGAAATAGCTGCCCGTGAACTAGATATAACGTTGACAGCACGGTCATTCAGCAAAAAAAATGGAAAAGAAATTCCAATGGCAGGTGTGCCCCACCACGCGGTTGATAGCTATATCCACACTTTAATTGATAAAGGGTATCATGTTGCCGTCTGTGACCAAGTAAGTGAACCAACAGGTAAAGGCATCGTTGACCGCGAAGTTGTACGTGTGATGACCCCGGGTACACTCACTGAACCCGAGTTACTTGATGGAGACAAACCCAACTATTTGATGAGCATTGTGCCTGTGGGTGATGCCGAGACAGGCGAATGGTCAAAAGCAGGTGTCGCCTTTGTCGATATTTCGACAGGACAATTTGAGACAACCCAATTTGAAGGTGATAATGTCGGCATATTAGTCTTAGAAGAACTCGCTCGATTGACTCCACGCGAAGTCATTATGTCAGAACGTTGGATTGAACGTGGTGTAACCATGCCTGACGGAATCCATTTAAGCCCTGTACAGGACTGGACAACTGAATATGCTGGGGCGGAACAACTCCTAAAAGACCATTTTCGAGTAAGTACACTTGATGGTTACGGCTTATTCAATATGCCGATTGCAATTAGTGCGGCGGGGTCAGCATTACAATATTTGCGAGTAACGCAGAAAAATTCACTCTCCCAATTAACCAGCATCCGAACTTATTCTACTGATAGCTTTATGGTTTTAGACCAATTTACACGTCGTAATCTAGAACTCACCCAAACACTTCGGAGTGGCAAAACTCGGGGAAGTGTTTTAGGCGTGCTGGATAAATGTATCACAGCTATGGGCGCACGTCTGTTACGGACATGGATGCTGCAACCTCTCCTTGACTTAAAACGCTTAAATGCGCGGCTAGATGCGGTTGAATCCCTCACACGCGACGAAGCTATTCGCCTTGAATTAGCCGAAAACTTGCGTCACATCTCGGATATTGAGCGCCTTGTAAACCGCTTGCTGATTGGTAAAGCCAATCCGCGTGATTTAATTGGTCTACGTGATAGCTTATCAGTATTGCCGAACTTGCTCAAAATTATCGAAGATATTTCCGAATTAGAGGCATTGTCCGAAAGGCTTGACCCTTGCAGCGAAGTTTATCAACTTATTTGTGAAGCCATTACAGATGAACCGCCTGCGACACTCAACAACCTAGGTATCATCCGTCCTGACTTCTCGCCCGACTTACGCAAGATTTTAGACTCATCAGCTACAGCACGAGAATGGATTAAAAATCTTGAGCCATCAGAACGTCGTCGGACAGGTATCCCGACGATAAAAGTCGGATTCAATAAGGTATTTGGCTATTACATTGAGGTGACAAAGGCACAATCCGACAAAGTGCCAGAGGATTACATCCGCAAACAAACCTTAGTCAATGCCGAGCGATACATCACGCCCGAACTTAAGGAATATGAAACACTCGTGTTGAACGCCGAAGAGGAAATTCTCGAAACCGAACGACGGATTTTCGGCGAAGTCTGCGAAGAACTTTGTACTTTTGGCGCGCAATTAATCAAAACGGCAAAGTCAATTGCCCACTTGGATGTCTTTTTGTCCTTAGCAACTGTCGCAGTGATGGAGGGCTATACTCGTCCCATTTTGCATGATGACACCAGTATGAACATCAAAAGTGGACGACATCCAGTTGTAGAGAAATTATTGCAAGATAGCACCCGATATGTCCCAAATGATACCGGTATGACTGGTGAATCCCGTGTGCATATCATCACGGGACCTAATATGTCAGGTAAATCGACCTACATCCGACAAGTGGCGATTATCACCCTAATGGCGCAGATTGGTAGTTTCGTCCCTGCTGATGAAGCGGAAATCGGCTTGGTTGACCGTATCTTCGCACGGATTGGCGCACAAGATGAAATCCATGCTGGTCAGAGTACCTTCATGGTGGAAATGGTCGAAACAGCACGTCTATTATCAGGTAGTAGTCCACGTTCTCTGCTAATTTTAGATGAAATTGGTCGCGGTACATCGACGTATGATGGTTTGGCAATTGCTCGTGCAGTCATTGAATACATTCACAATAATCCACGCCTGAATTGTCGGACATTGTTTGCAACGCATTATCATGAATTGACCGAACTACCGAATATCCTACCCCGTACCACCAATTACAGCGTGAGTGTGGCTGAACGTGGTGATGATATTGTGTTTTTGCATAAAGTCGTCGAAGGAGGTGCTGACCAAAGTTACGGTGTACATGTCGCACAATTAGCTGGGATGCCTCGCCCAGTGGTTGACCGCGCCCGTGAATTATTAGCGCAACTCGAAGCTGATGGTAGTGATTTCACGATGAAACACACACCACAAAGTGATACCCCTGCTCAATTGAGTTTCTTTGAAGCAAAAAAAGAAAATCCCGCGTTGGATGTTCTCAAAAATATAGAAGTCGACAGCTTGAGTCCCTTAGAAGCCCTAACCAAACTCTATGAATTACAACGATTAGCTGAGAAAGGCTAATTTGTGCTATGATGTGTTTAGATAGCTAATTAGATTAGGAATATTATGGTCATCTCAGATAAGACCTATACTGTAGAAGATTTTGAACGATATAAAACGGCTCATCCTGATACTTTATTCGAGCTAATTGATGGAAGGATAGTCGAAAAAATGACGAGCGAGGAACATGGCAAAATTGTCATTAATATAGGTAGTGAACTTCGTTTTTGGCAAAAGCAGAATAACATTGAAGGTCACTACAGTACAGAATCCTCACATCGTTTAACAGAAAATGATCATAATGAACGTCGTCCAGATGTTTCATTTCGCTATACAGATGAAAGCGTCAGTAAACAAACTGCTCTCTATTCAATGCCCGATTTTGCTGTTGAAGTAAAATCAATAGGCAACAGCTACGAAGGATTACGAGAAAAAGCAAAATTTTATTTAGCACATGGCACTCGCTTGGTATGGTTAGTGTATCCAAGTCGACAAATTGTCGAAGTATATTTTTCAGATGGCTCTAGTGAATTATTTCAAGATGACCATATACTGTCAGGTGGCGAAGTTCTGCCTCAATTTGAGATGAAAGTAGCTGACATTTTCGATATATAAGATTTATCAAGTGCATTTTGAGCGTCGTGCGTTACAATCATTGTAATCATAATTATCTGTCGACAAGTGAAATGATGAACCTGTGACCAGCCCAAACCTACCGCTCTCACGCAAAGATATTGCCCTGAACTTGATAGAACAAATCAAGATTGACGTAGAAAACGAGTCGATTGATGATGTTGCATTGCAATTGGAACAACTCAATCAACACATAGGTAGATGGCAACGCAATGAAAATTTACAGACATCACGCTTATGGCTAGATGATGCTCTAAAAGCCGATTTACTCACATTTGATATTGGTACGGCGCAAGATTATCTCCGCAAATGGTCGGAGGCGAGTGATAATCCTGAGGAAAATCCTGAATTAGCCGATTATCGTAATCGGGTGGCTATGCGTGCCAAGCAGAAAAACGAAGCCTTACTGGTGCGTGGGGTTATCTCACATAGTAATGAAATCCTTGAACAAGCCGACACATTAGAGCGTGGTAATGAACCGCCTGCACCGAGCTTCATTTTGCGCGAATATTATGAAAAAGTTCGCAATATTGTTCTCTCTGCCCGTGCCGAACATGACAAAAATTCAGAGTTAGAACAACTTATACAACGCGTTGACCGCTTGCATCAGCATAAAGAGACTGCTTCTATGCTCTATTCAATGGCACTGGAAAGCAAAAAATACAGCAATGCACTCAACAATTTAGCCCAATTCCCGAGTGATTTCCTCGTACCACGTTTTACGAGCATTGAAGACACCAATGGCGACATACGCCTAAACTACCAAGGTATGGTCGGTGTTGATGTTGCCCAACAAGAAATTACCTCACTCGCGCAAACTTGGGCAAGCCAATTTACAAATGGTGCTTTATTAAAATCACAACAATTATTAGAGGCTCATGAACCTCAAGAAGCAGTCGAAGAACTTGACCTCAGCGAAAACATCCAAAAATTTCTCTCAGCTGACCTCAAGACAAACCTTGAAAAAGCCCAATCAGATGCTTTAATTCAATTACGCAACCGTGAAAAAGCAGAAGACCTTGCAAAAAAAGCACTCGATTTGGCAGATACGAAGCCACTCGATGCTTGGTCAGATATTATCGCCGCACAAAATCTATACGAATGGGCGCATGGCTTAGGTGAAGCGCGTCAAGCAACACTCACAGCAATGCGAGCACAATTAGAAGCCCTAGCCCACGAAGCAGATGTCGAATTTCACGAGAAACGCAATATGGCGCGTGTTCGTGAAATTTCTACTTATGCACAATCTAATTATGCTAACAAGGATGAATCATTAACTACACAACTACAGGCTTTTAATGAATTTGATGATATGGTGCAACATTATCAAGAATACATCAGCGCAGGCAATGACTTGATAGCTAAAGTAAAGTCTTTAATTTGGGACGATACTGTTGCGGCGAATGATTTTCTCACACAAATAGAGTCGTATCCTGAGTTTGTATTAGAAGCCTTTGACGGATTGTACGAATTAAGAGTACAAGTAAACCAACATTTAAACGCTAACCAGCGATATAGCGAATTGTATCAATCCTTATTTAGTGAAACACTATCTGACATCACAACATCACTTGAAAAAACAAGTATCGCAAGCAATGAGTTTGAAAATGATGATCGCTTTCCGAAATTAGAAAATTGGTTGAGCTACCATATGGCGTTCATCACAGCTCAAGCACAGTTTGAACAAGGTGCCTCCGAAAAAGCCTTACAGTTGGTTGCCCCTGTTCTCAATCATCCGAAACATCCTGACTATGAGTCCGCGCGAAAAATGTCCGAAGCAATTCGGGCATCGCAAGAAATTGATGAAGATGAAAATGGTGAGAATTAACTTCGAGTTATAGGCAACAAAAAACATCGAGGTTATGTACTCGATGTTTCTATTTTCATTCTTAAATTTTTGGTTTAATCTCCAGCAGGAGCATAGCCTGCTTCTGGTTTTGCAGGTGGGATAACAACTTCCTCAGCAGTAAGTAAGCCTTCTGATGCCAAAACATGCTTAAACGATACAATTGCAACTTCAATCATATCGAGGTCAGGCTCACGTGTAGTCAGATGTTGCAACATCAAGTTAGGTGTCACAATCATGCGTACCCAAGGCTTATCAATATTAGACGCTGTCCAGCGCAGTACCTCATAACTAATCCCTGCAATCACGGGGATTAAGACAATCCGCGAGATAATCAACCAGAAAAATGGTGGGCGACCTAAAAGTGAGAACACAATCACACTCACAAAAACCACTGTCAGCAAGAAAGCTGTACCACAACGCGGATGTTCAATCGGATAAGTTGAGACAATTTCTGGAGTCAATTCATCGCCAGCTTCATAAGCATTAATCGTTTTGTGTTCTGCGCCATGATAACTAAAGAGACGTTTTACATCTTCTAAGCGTGAAATTGCCCATATATAGCCCACTAATAAGGCTAGCTGAATTAGGTTCTCAATAAAATTGATAAACGTCGCTTCCCACCCTATCGGCAAGGCTTCATAGAAAATAAATAAATCACTATCCCCTTCTTCACTTTCAACGATAGCTCCAGACTCATCGACAATTGGCTCAGGTGCGCTGGTGATTCCTAACCAACTTCCGATACCAGTTGCAGCTGTCGTCGGTAATAAGAAAAATAATCCGACACCAATCAGGAGCGACACAGCAACAGTCGCAAAACCAACTGCACCACCAAAAACCGTTTCTTCTTCGCCATCTTCAGCAAGTGCTACGTCAGCCGACCACATGAGAGCTTTCGTCCCTAGACCCATCGCATCCCATAAACCGACAATGCCACGCAGAAATGGGGTACGAGCAACAAAGCCTCTATACAAATATTTATTGAGGGGTTCTTTATGAACCTGTATTTGTCCCTCAGGGTCACGCACAGCGACGGCAAAATCATTTGCCCCGCGCATGAGGACACCTTCGATTACAGCTTGCCCGCCATAGGAAAATTGAATTTCCGTTGGGGCTTGTTTCTTCACATTTTCTGACAAGGTTATTACTCCTACTCAAAATCAAGGTTGATTGGGTTATCAGCCGTTATATCACGGACTGTTATATCGTTTTGTGGTTGCACTAATATTGCCACTGCTCCGCCAAGGAAACAACCTTCACCTTCTTCACAAAGTGCTGGCAACAGATTGAGTGTATAGACACCGTTTACGGGTTGCAAGAGCGTCATATTACCATAAGCGTCTAATAAATAGGCTTTATCACTGCTTGCTGAAATTTCTATAGTCGCTGAAACGTCATTTCTTGCCCATGCCACTAGGCTTTGCTGACCGTTGCTATGCAAAAGTTGTGATGCGTCGAGATTGTCACTTTGGCTAAATGTCGATGAGGCTACGTCATTGAAGCGTTCCGTTATCATTTGCCACGTTCTAAAGGCAGGTCGAGGACTAGCATCTGGAGGACTTAAAATACCAAATGATTCTGCACCAATTGGGAGCTGTTGGTCATAGAGTTTATAGACTGCAATACGCTCTGCTCCTCCTGCCAAAGCTAAAACAGCCGATTGCACCAAAAATTGTGATTGGTTTTGCAAATCTAGGTTAAATACTGGACGGTCAACCATCCACACGGGGTCGATTGTTGGTGCGGCATTCGTCTCATTAATCCAGATTTGATGCTCTGTTAAACCATGAGAATCTAACATTTCGCGCATTTCGTGCGTAATATCATAGACCGATTCTGTACGGAAATAGATATGCAAACTCAAGACATCGAAATAATAATTGTTCTCTTCGGCGAGAGAATCTTGTGCAATACGGTCTACTAGACGTGTCATGTAAGGGTCGCGCCCCTCATTGACATCATGCCAGTAGGTTGTTCCTGCAAGATGAATGACCGATGCAGGGTTTGTCTCTTTAGCAACGAGATACGCTACCCGCACCATCTCGAAATAATCGTCTAAATCGCCCTCAAATTCATAACCATAGGTATCTGAATCAATATCAGGTTCATTCCAAATGATAAAGTGATTCACACCCCGACTTGTATAGTAATCGACTGCTCGTCGCACAAAATTTGCCCAATAATTATTAGGGTCATTTAACGGGAGGTCTAAACCATTCGGGACACCGACACCTACAGTACCATCCGTTGCCCATGCAGGCGTATGCTTGAGCAAAGCTACAACTTCGCGGTTACAAGCATCTGCAGAACGCAACCATCGGTCATCAACATTCAATGTAAACCATTCATCAGGGCTATTGGGTTGATGCTCTGCCCAATTGAAGATAATCCGCTCCCAACCAACGCCCAAACTACACGTTAATTCAGGAAACCAGAATCCTTCAACAACACCAAAAGGATTATTTTGACTCTGATTTTCTTGAGCATGAACCGTAATTGCCAAACAAAGCAGTAAAAATAAGAGAAATCGCCTCATGCTTCCTCCGCAGGACGAATATCACGCAAATTCAATTGTAGATTACGCCGACCTTGCCACTCATTAATTTCTAAATTGTAGACAACATCAACAAATCGAGGCAGGTCATGTGCCCAATGCCCGAGTCGAAACCCAATACAATCAATTGGTGGTTCTCCGTCACCTACTAGCTTAACTTTTAGGTGGGATTTATCTGCACCAACAGTTTTCGTTTCAAGCACTTCTAAGTTTCTGGTCAAAAAAACAGCTTGTTCGTTCGCGTGTCCTGTGGGTTCGAGGACAGCGAGTTCTTTAGCTAAATCCATATTCGCTTCACTGAGATTAAGTTCCATATCAACTTCGATAGTTGGTCTTAAATCCAAACCATCGAGGACAGCAGAGGCTTTTTCTTGTAGACGAGCTTGTAGCAATTCTAAATTTTCAGGACGAACTGTTAAACCAGCAGCCATTGCATGACCACCATGTCGGACTAAAATATCGGCACATTCGTCAAGGGCTTGTGTAATATGAAATTGTGGAATACTTCGGCAAGACGCATGGCATTCGTCCTCGCCTTTTTCAACAACTACAGTCGGACGGTAAAATTCCTCTGTGAGACGACCTGCAACTAAGCCAACAATTCCTGCAACAATATGATCGTCCACAGCAAATAATAATTGTGCATCATCAAGATTGACTGTAGTCTCTAAATTAGTGCGGATGCGTTCTTGTGACTCTCTCGTGAGATGTTGCCGTTTCTTATTAAAATTTTGGAGGCGGTCAGCATATTTTTGCGCGTCATCGTCATCTTGCGCTGATAACAACTTATAAGCCTCAATTGCGCTATCCAAACGCCCTGCCGCATTAATACGTGGTCCTAAGCCAAAACCAATCCCCATCGCAGTAACTGACCCTTTTTTCAAGCCTGCAACATCCATTAGGGCACGAATGCCCGGACGTTTAGCCTGATTAATAATATCCAACCCTTGCCGAACTAATGCACGATTAGTCGGCGTGTTAAGATTCATCACATCAGCGACTGTGCCAATTGCAACAAGGTCTAGCAAATCATCTAAGATACTTTTATAAATTCTGGCATGTTTTTTGTTCTTGCCGTTACGCTCCAGTGCATCCAAGAGCAAAGCTCGTGCCGTCATGAAGGCAACCCCAACTCCTGCCAGGTTTTTATCACCAGAACAATCCACTTGTTGCGGATTCACAACAGCATAAGCACGGGGTAGCTCAGGACCTATCGAGTGATGGTCTGTAATAATCATATCCAGCCCAACGGCATTGGCATCATCAACTTCTTGTACCGCACGAATACCGCAATCAACTGTGATGACCAATTTCGCGCCATTAGCGGCGATTTCTTGTAGTGCTGGTGTATTCAAGCCATAGCCTTCATCGACGCGATGCGGGATGTATGCCGACACATTCGCTTTAAGCTTTGTTAGCACTTCCATCATCAATGTGGTTGAAGTCACACCATCTGCATCAAAATCACCATAAACGACAATCGCTTCGCCATCTTTTATCGCTTTGCGAATGCGTGAGACAGCTTTTTGCATATCCTTCATATGGCGTGGGTCGCCTGATGTTGAGGCAACATCTCGGTCATAAAGAAAATGATAGGCTTCATCAGGAGTTTGCAAACCACGATTATATAATAATTGTGCCACCACCTGACTCATCCCTTTATATTGTCTTAAAAGTGAGGGAGACGCAGGAGGTGCAACTTGCCATTTTTTGCTAATCATAGACAATCAATAAGTTAATGTTAGAATTGCGTTCATACTACCACGCAAGAAACGAAATGAGCAACGGACACTATGGCAAAGATAGTTTTCATGGGTACGCCAGATTTCGCAGTACCAACCCTTAAAGCGCTAATCGCACATCACGACGTTATCGGTGTTGTCACACAACCTGATAGACCTGCTGGTCGTGGCGGCAAAGTACGCCTGTCTCCAATTAAACAAGTGGCACTTGAGCACGATATTCCTGTTTTCCAACCAGTGAAAATCCGCAAGGCAACGGCAATTGATGAACTGAAAAGGTGGGATGCGGATGCTTATGTGGTCGCAGCGTTCGGGCAAATCTTACCGCAAGAGTTATTGGATATTCCACAATATGGCTCAATTAATGTCCATGCATCCTTGTTACCTCGTTGGCGTGGCGCAGCACCCATTCATGCAGCTATTCGCGCTGGCGACGAACAAACAGGTATCACAATTATGGTAATGGATGCTGGTTTAGACACTGGTCCCATGCTTTCAAAAGAGTCTATCAAGATTGCTCCTGATGAAACTGGACAATCGCTTCATGATAAATTAGCAGATATAGGTGGTGATTTGCTCATTGAGACATTGCCTAAGTATTTTAGTGGCGAAATTCAACCTCAAGTACAACCTTATGAGGGCATCACTTACGCGCCGCAAATCAAGAAAGAAGAAGGTGAAATTGATTGGACACAATCGGCAGTTAGCATTGAACGCTTAGTCCGTGCCTTCACCCCTTGGCCCGGCACATTTACCCAGTGGAATGATACACAACTAAAAATTCATGCAGGAGAAACTGGAAATGGCAACTTGGGTGTAGGAACTGTCGATATGATTGACGATAGAGTTGCAATCGGTACAGGTGAGGGTGTATTTTTCCCAACAACAGTTCAACTTGCAGGCAAAAAATGCACAGACATTGAGTCCTTTACCAATGGGTATCAAGATTTTTTGGGTTCACAATTGCAAAGTTAGGGACGTTTAGATGAGCGAGAACTATATTCTCTACCTACAAACTGACTTATCTCCTGAAAAGGTGCTAGAACTCATCTTCCAGCCCAAAACAATTGCGCCACTAGATGGCACGGATATGATTTATGCACGGGGGTCAGTCTATCTGGCACATGCTCAATCTATGTCTGAGACAATACAAGAGAAATACAATCATCAAATTGGTTTTTCTCCAACAGTGAGCATCCGTTATTTTCCTGATGGCGTGAGTTCTGTCAGAATCGCATGGTCTATACTGCTAGATGGCATCCTGCGCTGGCTAAATGCAAACCAATATAACTTGCATCTCTTAGGAAATAATCAAGTGACTGTCCTCAAACGACTCAATAATAATATCTCCGTAAATGTTGCCCATCGTTTTTGGCAAGGTGAGCAACTCAAGAAGTTAAATTTGCCTTATGAAGAGGTTTCGACCTGATGTCATTAGTCATAGATTTACAGGTATTACCTTCATTGGCTGAGGCACACCACGATAATTTTGAAGTCATGTTATATCAATTACAAGGTGATGATGACATAGACGAAGCAGCGATTGATGCGTTAGCCGATAGCATTGCCCAGCCCATTATTAACGCTATTGACTGTAAAGAATGTGGCAATTGTTGCCGCAATTTGGATGTTCAACTCGGTGAAGATGACTTAGAACGCTTAGCAAATGGCATTCACGTTCCTATTGCTGAAATTCGAGAAACTGTCTTGATTCAAGCTAGCGATGACCCTGATATAGTAGGTATTTTTAAAGCGAAACCCTGTTCTTTCCTCAAAGGCAACTTATGTTCAGTTTACGAACACCGACCCACAAGTTGCCGTGATTACCCGCAATTTACGCCTGATTTTCGTTGGATGCTCGGTTGGATGATAGAAGGGGCGCATCTTTGCCCCATCATCTACAATGTGCTTTTGCAAATGCTTGAGCATGTTGATGACCTACAACGTGGTAACATTTAACGTGTTTATTATTATCTTCAACTATACTGTGTATGAGAGTGTAAAAGAAATGTAAAAGTCAGTTTTACGGTAAAACATTTTACAAAGTAGTCTCGTATAGGTAATCAAGAACAACAAACAAACTCTTGAGGAGATAAAAATGGAAAAGAAATTATATCGTTCAGAAACAAACAAGCAAATTGCAGGTGTCTGCGCTGGATTAGCCGAATATTTTGATGTGGATGTCACACTCGTGCGGATTGCCTTCTTGGTAATGATGCTGATGGGTGGTCCTGGCTTCTTACTATATGTAGTGTTGTGGTTCGTGATACCAGAAGAGAGCCAAGTGATTTATCAGGATGCGCTTAAACGTAAAAACGACGACCTTCAAATTTAGCTCTAAAATCGGAGACAAAATTGTCTCCGATTTTTTATTTAAATACAGGTCGTAAATGTGCCAATAAGTCCCTTGCCATGTTGACTGGCTTGGCACAATCTAAAAGCAGATATTCGCCAGAATGACGTGGATGTGCATGAGCAAATGACGACAATCGCAGGTGATTATGCCCAACGAGTTCATGTCCACCATTTGTGCCAATATGCCCTGCAACAATCACATTAAGGGGTATACCGATGACATTACTGAGTCCTTGTAAAAATTTCTCAGCAATGAATGTATAGCTTTCAATAGTCCCCCTTTGTTCATTACGAGTGAACAACACATCCCATAAGAGCATAAATTCAGGTTCAGATTGAGAGAGCAATTGCCCTCGCAATAGATGATGATAGCGTGGGTCATTAACATCATTAATAGCTAAATAGTGTTGAACTTGCTCAAAATACTCTTGATTATGCTTTAGTGCTTCTAAATCATAGCCACTGCGTAGACGGTCATCAGCTAAATATAGCAATGCCTCATGGTCAAAGGTCAAAATATCTTCGGCTCGGCTCTCACTTGTCACTGCTTCACTTGCACCAGCGTGTGATATGAGGACACCTGCATCCGTACTGACGAATAATGGCAAATTGCGTAAAAACTGATGAGCTACCTCGCGTTGACCCGATGCTGCGAGGCGATGTTCAAAGGGTGCTGTAAACTCGTCATGACCCTTAGCTAAGGTTGTGCTGTAGACGTGTGGCATCTCATGATTACCCATTAGCATGATAACGGTGTCATCGCCCAATTTATGTTGTAGGTCGATAACATCCATTATTATACGGACACTTTCATCTGGCGCATCACGTCGAATATGGATTAGGTCACCGCAAAGAATCAGTCGATTAACCAGACCTCGTTCATACAACTCTAAAAAAGTATCGCGGATGTGGTCGTAGGCTTCACCCTCACCGTGCAAATCAGTGACAACCATTGCCACACCATCATTGAAATGTCGTAAACGTGGATATTGCATTAAAACAAACTCGATGGAATGGCAAAAATAATAGCGGAAATGACCTCAAACCCCATGATAATCATAGCAGTGCGGTTGATGATACTTCTATCCATTACCCAAGTGACCGACCGCACTAAAGCCGTTATCGCGTAGGCAATCCCAAACACAAAGTAAGCATCATCTGACCCTAGAAAGATGACTGCAACACCAAGACCAATGAACAAGCCACCCCATGAGGCTCGGATTTCAGCTTGCCCTTCTGCGGAATCAGCTTTTATGAATGCGGCGGATGCAACACGTTTAGGGAAAATAAGCGCAACTACACCAAACAAAATGTTAGCAATAGCAGCAATTAACTTGAGTATCATCATAGTTGTCATAGGCTTACCTTTGATTTTACTTTTTGTGGGGATTATAGCGTGAGTTGTATAGCAAAGAGAGATTCAGCTAGGCTAAATCTCTCTTAAAACTCTACTTAGAGTAAGTCGGCAATTGCTTCACGCTCTTCTTGAAGTTCTGCTTCACTGGCTTTTGCTTTATCTACAGCATAGTCACTGAGGTCTAACCCTTCAACGATGCTAATATTTTTACCATCACTACGAAGTGGGAAACTATACATTAGGTTTTCGTCAATGCCGTATGGGTTTCCTGCACTATAAATTGCAGCACTGAACCAATCACCTTCTGCAGTTGGTGTGATAACTGAACGAATAGTATCGAGTGCGGCATTTGCAGCAGAGGCGGCAGAACTTTTACCGCGTGCATCAATAATCGCTTTACCTCGTTGCTGGACTGTGGTTAAGAAGTCGTTTTCAAACCATTCACGGTCATCAATAACACTAGTTGCTGGTTTACCATCAATCAATGCTTGTTCAAAATTTGGGAATTGAGTTGCACTGTGGTTACCCCAAATACCCACATTGGTTACTTGCGCTGATGTTACACCAGCTTTTTTAGCGATTTGAGCTTTAGCACGATTTTCATCAAGACGTGTCATCGCAAACCAACGGTCTGCTGGTACATCAGGTGCATTACTCTTCGCAACCAGTGCATTTGAATTACATGGGTTTGCAACGGTCACAATACGAACATCGCTAGCAGCATTATTATTAATCGCTTTACCAGTCCCCACAAAAATAGGACCATTAGCAGCAATCAAGTCTTTGCGAACCATGCCCGGACCACGTGGCTTACCCCCTACGAGGATTGCCCAGTTCGCATCCTTAAAAGCGACATTGGGGTCATCTGTGGCGATAATGTCATGCAAAAGTGGTTGAGCGGAGTCATCCAATTCCATGACAACACCTTCTAAGGCTTGCATGGCTGGAGTAATCTCTAACACCTGTAAAATCACGGGTTGATCTGCGCCGAATACTTCGCCATTGCCGATACGAAATAATAAACTATAGGCAATCTGACCAGCACCGCCTGTGACGGCTACGCGAATAGGTTGTTTCATGCGTTTTACTTCCTCTCTGAAAGATTAATAGTTATCTATTTACTGCTTGAATCATACACAGTACATAATGGCATAAAAAAGCAGGGATGAGCCTATCATACTCAATCCCTGCGAAATTTAAAGTGAGACTAGCCTTATTAATTTAGGCTTTTGGTTCACCTGCTAGTATATTTTGGCTTGCGAGGTCTTCAAATTGCTTGAAATTTTCACGGAACATGCCTGCTAGCGCCTTAGCTTTCGCATCATATGCTAATTTATCTACCCATGTATCACGCGGATTGAGAATTTCAGAAGGAACACCCTCAATGCTTGTCGGTATCATCAAGCCGAAGAATGCTTCTTCATTGAAATCTACATTGTCTAACTCACCATTGAGTGCTGCATTTACCATTCGACGCGTATATTTAAGTTGCATACGACTGCCCTCGCCATATGCGCCACCTGTCCACCCTGTATTGATAAGCCATACAGCACTACCATGTTTTTTGATTTTCTCAGCCAATAACTCGGCATACACAGTTGGATGTAATGGCATGAATGGAGCGCCGAAGCATGCACTAAATGTCGCTTGCGGTTCAGTTACACCGCGCTCTGTTCCTGCGACTTTTGCTGTATAGCCACTAATGAAGTGATACATTGCCTGTTCTGGTGATAATTTGCTAATGGGTGGCAATACTCCGAAAGCATCTGCCGTTAAGAAGATAACTTTCTCAGGATGACCACCGATGCCAGTATCGCTCGCATTTGGAATGTAATGTATCGGATAAGAGCAACGTGTATTTTGGGTGTACTGAGTATCTGCAAAGTCAGGCGAACGATCATCCAAAAGTGGCACATTTTCGAGAATTGTACCGAACATTTTTGTCGTCGCGTAAATTTCAGGCTCACCTTCTGCACTCAGATTGATTGTTTTCGCGTAGCAACCGCCCTCCATATTAAAGACACCGTTATCACTCCAACCATGTTCATCATCACCGATAAGTGTACGTGAGCTATCTGCGCTCAAAGTTGTTTTACCTGTGCCACTTAAACCAAAGAAAACTGCCGTATCACCCTTTGCCCCGATATTTGCTGAACAGTGCATCGGCATAACACTTTTTTCAGGAAGCAACATATTCATAATGCTGAAAATGCCCTTCTTGACTTCGCCACTATACATTGAGCCTACAATGATAATGAGTTTTTTCTCGATATTCACACCAATATATGTGCTTGTACGAGTGCCATCTATTGCAGGATTCGCTTTGAGTGTTGGTGCCGCCATCACTGTAAATTCAGGAATAAGGTCAGCTAATTCGTCACGGTCTGGACGTACAAACATATTCCATGCAAATAGAGCATGATAGGCTACTTCGCTAATAATACGAACAGGCATGGCATAGTCTTTATCCGCCCCCGAGTAAGCATCTACGACATATACATTTTCAGCATTACTGAGATGGTCTAATACCTTGCTGTGCATATAGTCGAATGTTTCAGCGCTGGTTGCTTGATTAATGTCGCCCCACCAAATCTTTTCCTTCGATGGCGATTGTTCAACAAAATATTTGTCTTTGGGGCTACGACCCGTATATTGACCTGTGAGAACGCGAATCGCGCCATCTTTAGTCAATTGTGCTTCTCCATTGCGGATAGCATGTTCATATAATTCAACAGGGGTTAAATTCCAATGTACAAATACGTCCTCAGTGTCCTGCAGATGTAATCCAACTACATCTAAATCCGTTGTGCTATGGATTCTTGGCTTTACATAAACCATCTAATTGTCTCCCAACATATGTGTGTGCAAAATTTCAAAATGAAATAATTACACCTTCATAATATGGGAAGTTCAAAACTACGTCTTGTTGAGAGTGTCTGAAAAACTGTGTGATATTTGTCACATAGTGTAGGAAACAAGCTAGGAAATGTGTGGTGTAATATTAAGCGCAGTCGGAAGCCATGTCATGTCTTTTGCTCGGTCAATGATTGATACAGACGTGTTATGAAGTTGAATCCGTTCGGTTCTTTCAGGGAAGATTTTTTCTAAGAGCATCCGAATTGTTCCCCCATGTGCTACAAGCAAAGCAGTGTTTACATCAGCTTGATTAGTGATACTTTGCCATGCTTCATAGGCACGCGTTTGTACTTGATAGCGAGATTCACCATTTGCAGGTGCAAAATCATTATTGATATCCCATTGTATTTTGTCTTCAGGATAGGCTTCCTCAATTTGCACATTGCTCATCCCTTGAAAAATTCCTACATTAATCTCGCGTAACCGTGGATCTGCAATTACACTTAATCCTTTTAACCGAGCAATTGCTTGAGCAGTAGAATATGCGCGTTTCAAATCGCTAGCAAAAATTGCATCAATGACCTCGTTCTGGAGATAATTTGCAAGCAATTGTGCTTGTTGTTGCCCATTTTGGTTTAAAGGGATGTCTAAATGCCCTTGCCACCGATGCTCTACGTTGTAATCAGTTTCGCCATGACGTACAATAAACACACGTTGAACAGGCATGTTCAATCCTTATATAGAACTTGACGTGCCTCAAAATTATCGGCACAATTTAAAAAATGAATTGACATAGTTTAGCATCTGAGAAGGGTTAATCTAGTGGCATCTGAACAAGAAACACAAAATACTACAGATACATCATCAAATGAAAATGTATTGTCAATCCTCGCCATGTTAGGTGGACTAGGGATTGTTCTCATGGTCGTCGCCGCAGGGGTCGGGGTTGTGTGGGAAAATGCAGATAGTGGTCTCATTGGCTTATTCGTGATGGCAGGTGTCGGCTTCTTAGTAACCTCTGTTGCTGGATGGGTGATTGTTGTTCGTCCTCATGAAAATTTCGATGACATCAACGAACCACTGTATCATGGTCATCATCATGAAGAAGACCATGCAGAAGATGATGCACACGCTGAACACTAATGCCAGCACCTCGTATACCCGAACGGCAACCGATCGGTGACAGCTTCACTGGCGTTATAGTAAAAGCAGATAGTCATTATTTATTAGCAGATTCAGGACTAGACAATACTGAAACCACTCACACTGGCACATTTATTGTGCGTTACGGAGTGGTTTTTCTTGGTAAACCCCACCTGAGCATTGTTCCTGCATTGATGGCACTCGACTATGGCGAATTCTTAACAGGTGAATCAGCATGGGATTTCTTACTCAACAAGAGTAATTTGTATCCCCGTGCAGATATTCTGGGCTTTCGTAATGATGGGCAAGATGACCAAGTTTATGTCAAGCAACTTGACCTACTCTATCCTTTTGATATTTTGGTCTACGCGGATGAAAGCACAACAAAGCCCTTGTGCAAAGTCGATGCGATTATCAGTACCAAGCCTGAAACAACACTATCAGAACGTTTGAGAAATCACGTAAATATATTCCCAACAATTCTAGATTGGCAGAAAGCACTTCCATGAGTATAGACACATTCAATGATGATTGGTCAGAAGACCACAAATCGGGCATTGTTGCCGTTGTAGGTCGCCCCAATGTTGGCAAATCGACGCTGATTAATGCAATTTTGGGGCAAAAAATAGCGATTGCTACCCCAAAACCACAAACCACACGGCGCACACAATTGGGGATTTATTCAACTGAGGATGTGCAGATTCTATTTACTGATACGCCAGGTTTACACGCCCCACGCAATACACTCGGCGAATACATGATGACGGTTGCTGAGAATTCACTCAAAGAAACCGACGTTATTCTCTGGATTTTAGATGTCAGTGAAGCACCGCAAAAACCAGATTTTTACATTGCTGAAACCATTAATGCCTCGCGTGGCGATGCGAAGGTCATTTTGGTTTTCAATAAAATTGACTTAGCGGATGACAAGACTGATTTTAGCGCATTTGAAGCACTTATCGAGCATGATGCAACGGTGAAAGTCAGTGCATTGGAAGAAGATGGTATCGAAACGTTACTCGACGCAACTATTGACCATCTGCCATTAGGACCTCGCTACTACCCGATTGACCAAGTCAGCGACCTCAACATGCGCTTCATTAGCTCAGAGGTTGTTCGTGAAAAGGTCATTCTCAATACAGAGAAAGAAATCCCACATTCTGTTGCCATCGAAATCACAGAGTATAAAGACCGTGATAATCGTACCGATATTTACGCTGTCATATATGTCGAAAAAGACTCGCAAAAAGGGATTATCATCGGCAAAGGTGGCAAGATGATTAAGAAAATAGGCACAGAAGCCCGTAAAGAACTCGAAAAAATGCTTGATAGACAAGTTTTCCTCGATTTGCGCGTGAAAGTCCTCAAAAACTGGCGTAGTAACGAACAGTTTATGCGTAGGGTTGGATATACGCTCCCCAAAGAGGGCGAGGCATAGAGCAAGGTACTTTCTTGCCTTTAAATAATTCTATTAAAGTCCCTGTCGTGCAATCTAACCATGCTTGCATAGCTAAAGGCTTAGAATAAGGAAAGTCGTGGTCGAGAACTTCTAGCATGGTTGCCTCATCTGTATAAGTTCCTACAACCTCGTCTCTTAACCATGACACCAGAAGTTCGGAAGGCAAAAATTCCAAATATTGTGGAATAGCGTCTATAGTCTTAATTAACTCAAATGAGCTATAGTTAGGATATTGGTGAAGGTAGAGAAAATCATGCCCAAACCATTCTAGCCGTTTAAACTGATAGGCAAAATCAGGGTCTTTTTCAATACGTTCTCCCAATTCAGGATAAAGATGCTTGAAAGGTCGCCAGAGATTGCCAATCCACTCAACGTCAGCTAAGAGGTGCGCGTAATAACCAAGCAGAAAAGCGTAGCCCTCTGATGAAAGCTCTTTATTGTGGATATATGCGTTGTAAAAATCTTCTGGTTGAATATGCCCGTTATCATTATCCCTAAAGTGAGATGTCTTCTTTGCCATATAGCCAAGCACATCTTCATTGTTCAGATTAGCATCGGGCGCAAGACTACCTAGTAGAAATGACTGTCTATCTAGCTCAAAACCGTAATTGAGTAAATTATCTGCAAGGCGCAGATGTGCTATCCATGTTGCCATACCTAACTACCTCTACGAAGTTATCAACCATAGCAAAATATTAAGTTTCTAGTAGCTTACGACCTTGGGCAATATCAGCTTGGAGTTGTGCTTTTAGTGCCTCTAGCCCATCAAACTTCTGCTCTGACCGTAACCGATATTCAAAGGTTAACACCATATTCTTACCATAAATATCACGGTCAAAATCAAGTAAATGCGGTTCTAGGCTGAGAGTAACGCCATCAAAAGTAGGACGTGTTCCTAAATTGGTGACAGCCATAAAACGCTCGTCATCAATCGTCGCCCACCCTGCATAAACGCCCTGTGCGGGTAATATCTGTTGTTGCCATATATCCATATTAGCTGTCGGAAAACCAATTGTCCGTCCACGCTGGTCTCCTTGGATAACCTTGCCCTCAACCACATAAGGTCGCCCAAGTAGCTTGTTTGCCTTTTTGACATCCCCTGCTTGTAGTAAACTACGAATCAACGAACTTGAGATACTATCTTCGTCGCCATTGACCGTTACCAATTCAATCGGGCGCACTTCGTAGCCTTTTTGCTCGCCGAGTTCACTCAAATAAGTAACGTTACCCTCACGTTGATACCCCAAAGCAAAATCTGTGCCGACACGCAAACAGGTCATATTCAAAGCATGTAATAGATTGTCAATAAAGGTCTCTGCACGAATTTCACGCACATTTTCATCAAATGGATGTGTGACGACTACATCTACGCCCATATCACCCAATAAATAAGCGCGTTGTTCAGGCGATGTTAGGTAATAACGCGTCTCAACATCTCCAATGATAACGTCAGGATGCGGGAAAAATGTTAGGACAACAGCGAGCTTACCTGCCGAGTGTGCTTCCTCTACAAGATTAGCAATTAAGGCTTGATGCCCTCGATGCACACCGTCAAAAACCCCGATGGTGACAATAGATGGTTTTTCAAGCTGGATACTATCAAGTTGGCGCACATGAATCATTGGCAAATAAGTTCCTGTAGATGCAATTAAGTCGGGCGTATTGTATCAGGATTAGGGCAAAAATACCTTATGTGGTTTCCAGTGGTCAACTCGATTTTCCAACACTGCCAGTAAATGACCATCAGGCATATACGCCATAATAAGTTCATCATCACTATCATCTTGTTTAGAGATAAAACGTCCGAGTTGTATTTCTGCTACTTGCTCATCGGTCAAGTGAATAGCATCCCAATCCTGCAAGGCATCGGCTGGTGAGATAACATGCTTTTGCCAATCATTGTCTGATAGCAGAGTCTCTAATTCAACTGACTCATCAACAGAAAAAGCACCACTACTCAAGCGAATTAAGCCCGATAAATGTGCGCCAACATTCAAATTCGCACCAATATCATGTGCTAAACTGCGGATATATGTCCCTGCACCGCAAGTAACATCTATGGTGATTGTCGGTGATTTCCACTCCACAATATCAATGTTATGAATAGTGACTGGTCGGGTTTCGCGCTCAATGTCTTGCCCCTCACGCGCAAGTTCATACAATTTTTTACCATCTTTTTTAATTGCGCTATACATCGGAGGCATCTGCTGAATATCACCGAGATAAGGTTGAAATGCTTCTTTTACTTGCTCTAGTGTAATATGTGACGCATCATTCTCAGCGAGGATTTCACCCTCAGCATCGTAGGTATCGGTTTCAATCCCTAGATGAACTGTCGCACGATACTTTTTAGTCGATTGCATTGCATATTCGCTTAAACGGGTCGCATAGCCCAAACAAATCACTAGAACACCTGTTGCCATGGGGTCAAGTGTGCCAGCATGTCCCACCTTTGTTTTACCAAAAGCATTTCGACATAGCCGACGCACTCGCGCAACGACATCATGACTAGTGAGTCCTTGTGGTTTATTGATGTTAAGGAAGCCAAATACTTTGTCAGCCAATTTGGAGTTGCCCCTTCTTAGCAGCAGATTGTGCAACTGGTAGGACTTTTGCACGACACTCAGCTAAAGTGCCGCTGAACTCAAGACCTGCGGCTTGTTTATGTCCTCCGCCCCCAAAGTTTGAGGCGACTTCGGATACATCATAACCGGGGTCAGAACGCAAGCTAACCTTTATGGTATTATCAGGGTCTTCACGGAAGACTACAGCGATATGAACATCACTGACACTGCGTAAGAAACCCACGATATTTCCCGTGTCAATATAATCTAAACCGACTGCCTCTAAATCTTCGCGCATAATATTGGCAGAGACCACATCACCGTCTATCTCAACCGTTGGCAAAACGCGCTTCCACAAGAGCAATTCTTGGCTACTCATTACCCCAAGAGTTCGATATGTTGCTTCAGACAATGACGCACCATATTGCATGAGTTCCTGAGCAATCTGTAATTCTTGTGGTGTCGTACTATTAGTACGAAAACCAAGTGTATCTGTAACCAAACCTGTTAATAGTGGTTGGGCGATAGAATGCGTCCATTTGATACCCATATGCTGCCAGAGTTTATATACAATTTGGCTAGCACTCGCGCCGTTCGGGTCAATAAGATGAATATCTCCAAAATAACTATTGGTGCGATGATGGTCAATATTAATGATAGTCTTGCTATGCGCGCGCCCATATACACCAACATCACCAGAGCGTTCTTCATCACTAGCATCTGTAGAAATCATCAAATCCCATTCACCTCTCGTTAGCTCTGGCAGAACTTCTTCCGCATTTGGTAACCACGAGAAAAAATCAGGTGTCCCTAAATCGACAGCCATTGTGACATCTTTGCTCATATCTTTGAGCGCATTACCTAATCCCAACATCGACCCCATTGCGTCACCATCTGGGCGAATGTGTGTAACAACTAAGATGCGTTGTGCTGCTTCAATCGCATCCGTGGCTTCTTGCCACTGTGGTGGTTTACGCATCGCTATCCTCATCTTCAGGAATATCAAGGCTATTCAAAATTTGATTAATACGTTCACCGTGAGCAAGGGTTGTGTCCCATTTAAAATGCAATTCGGGCGTGTTGCGTGTTGTGATACGTTGCCCAACTTCGCGCCGTAGAAAACCATTCGCACTTTTGAAGGCTTGCATCACTTCTTTTTCGCGCTCTTCTTCTCCCAACGCATTTACGTAAATGGTGGCATACATCAGTTCACTATCAATCGAAACTTCGGTGACAGTAACCCCCTGCAAACGTGGGTCAGATACTTCACGTAGTAATAATTCGCTCAAGATAATGCGAATTCTTTCATTTAGTCTATCTTGTTTGATGGACATAGCACTCCTTAGCTAGGATATTTGCTGACAAAAAATAACAGACATACCGAGTCGATATGCCTGCTACATTAGCATATTTTAATTAGATAGATGTTAGTCTACGCGTTCCATCACGAAAAATTCGACGACATCCCCTTCTTCAAGGTTATTGAACCCGACAAAACTAACACCAAACTCAAAACCAGAGCGCACTTCTGGGACATCATCGTTGAAGCGTTTGAGTGAATCGAGTGTGAGGTCATCTGCAATCATCTTATTATTGCGGTAAACACGCGCTTTCGATTTACGACGGGCTTCACCCTCGCGCATGTAGCTACCAGCAATCTTACCAACACGCGAAATCGTAAAGATTTGACGCACTTCTGCTTCACCAATACGTTTCGCTTCGTAGGTTGGGTCAAGCATACCATCAAGGGCTTTTTCGACATCCTCAAATAGTTTGTAGATGACGTTGTAATCACGAATTTCGATGCCATGTACTTGTGCTTGGGATGTAGCGGAATTCGACACATTAACATTGAACGCAATGATAATTGCCTTATCTGATTCCTCATCACCAGCGCTTGCCAACATCACATCACTCTCGCTGACATCGCCGACATCCGCCGCAAGCACTCGCACTTGGATACCTTCGCGGTTACTACCAGACATCTTTGCCAAGCCATCTGTAATAGGTTGCAATGAACCTTGTACATCTGTTTTGATAATCAAGTTCAGATGCTTTGCTTGACCAGCTTTGAACTGTGCGAAAATGTCTTCAAGCGAGAGTGCTTCCTGTGGTTGACGTGACTTATTGCTTTGCTCTAAGAGTAAGTCTTCTGCTAGTCCACGCGCAACCTTATCATTCTTCACACGTTCAAACCGTTCACCCGGTGCAGGAGGTTCATTTAGACCAAGCACAACAACAGGAGTTGATGGTGGCGCTTTTTTGATTTGATTGCCACGTTCATCATACATCGCTTTGATGCGACCATAACTCGTGCCAGCAACGATACTATCACCAACAGACAATGTACCGTTCATGACTAAAATGGTTGCTAGTGTACCTTTGAACTTATCAACCTCAGCTTCAATTACAATACCGCGCGTTGTGCCATCAGGGTTGGCTACAAATTCATTATCATCAGCGACAAGAGTTAGAGCTTCCAACAAATCAGGAATACCTTCGCCTTCAAGCGCAGCGACGGGAATCATCATCGTATCGCCACCCCATTCATCAGTGACAACTTCATTTTCTGCGAGTTGTTGCTTGACCATCTCGATATTTGCGTTGTTTTTATCGACTTTGGTAATCGCCACGACCATCGGTACATTTGCAGCACGCGCATGGCTCAACGCTTCACGAGTTGTCGGCATGACACCATCATCAGCCGCTACCACGAGAATCGCTATATCTGCCCCTTGAGCACCACGCGCACGCATTGCCGTAAAGGCTTCATGACCGGGGGTATCAAGGAAAGTTAATTTCTTGCCTTCGTGTTGGACTTGATATGCACCAATGTGCTGTGTAATACCACCAGCTTCGCCATCAGCAACATTTGCCTTACGGATGGTATCGAGTAGAGTCGTTTTACCGTGATCAACATGCCCTAAAATCGTAATGACTGGAGGACGTGGTACTAGGTCTTCAGGGTCTTCCCCTGCATACATTGCCTCCCATTTTGCTTCAATTTCTTCGGCACGTTTTTCTTCTTCAATTTCAACTTCTAGAGCAGTTTCGGATTTTGCTTCCAAGCCAAATTCGCCAATAATGAGGGCAGCTGTTTCAAAATCAATTTGCTGATTAATCGAAGCCATAATCCCATTAGCGATGAGTTTCTTCATCACATCAATTGGGCTAGTTTCCATCAAATCTGCAAGTTCACGAACTGTCAGAAAATCGGGGACGAGAATTACTTGTTGCTCTTTTGCCATTCATTCACCTTCTAATGTTTCATTATACGATTGTTTATATAATGGAAGGTGACTGTTAGCTTAGCGCATCAAGTCACTCTCCATTGTCAGTGTTACCGCACTCATGATGCGATTTCACGGAGGCGTTGCCGGTCTTCATCATTGAGTACCGTTCGCAACGCTTTATTTAAAATATCGGTTGATACAGCGCGGTTTCGGCACTCTGTATTGTCACAGAGATATGCCCCACGCCCATCACGTTTACCAGATGTATCCAAGAACACACCGTCTTTCGTCCTGACTAACCGCATCAGGTGACGCTTATCAAATTTCTGACGGCAAATGACACAGGTACGTTGTGGTATATGCTTCTGTTTACGACTCATTAGGTTTAGGAGTCCCATTCATCATACCAATCATCGTCTACCCCATCTAGCTCATCATCTAAAGACTCATCATACCATAAGTCATTAGGTTGCGGTTTTTGCTTGTTTCGACGTTTATTTTTCTTCGGCTCTTGTAAGAGAACTTCGGGGTCACCTTCCTCAACTGCTTCCAGTTGGTTACGCCGTTTATTCTGCTTACGTTTCCGCCGTTCTTCGCGTCGCCTTTCTTGGGCTTCATCATTTTCATCGAAGGGGTCATCATCAACTGATGCCATTGGATACACTTTGTGCGTGCCTTTTTCAAAATTTTGCAATTGGACATATTTATTGGTATGTGATGTCATGTCTCTTAAGCCCTAGAAATCAATATCATCTTGCCAATCGTCACGACGACGACTTGTTTTACGACGACGTTTTGCAACCACTTCGCCCGACTCTTCATCATATACTAGACGACGTTTCTTCTTACGTTCTTTCTTCTTCTTTGGTGTAGCAGTCTCGTAATCTTCAAAGAGTGCGTCATCTACATCGAACTCGACTAAATCTTCGACGATTTCAGCCACAACTTGAGGTTCATCCTCAGTTTCTTCCTCATCCTCTTCTTCGCGGATCACACCACCGAAAGCATCAAGGATAACGTCTTCTTCCTCATCCTCTTCTTCAACAACGGCATCATCCACAACGGGTTCAAATTCTTCGACTTCTTCAACAACAGAAGTCGTTTCTTCGACAACTGCTTCAACCTCTACCTCAGGTTCTTCGACCTCAACACTTGGTTGCTCAATAACTGCCGTATATTTAGCAATCATCTCATCGAAATCAGCATCAGATTCCATCAATTCATCGAGTGATGATTGAATTTCTAGCATGGGATCGCCTGACACTTTACGCAACAAACGTTCCAATGTGAGTTCATCAGCTAAGGTCGCTAACATTACCTCACCAACCGTACCCAATTCTTCTAAAGCTTCGTTGAGTTCATCATCTAGTTGTAATGCGGCAATTGGTAATTCAAAGAGGGCTTCGGGCAAGGTTGCGCGAACAGCATTAATTTGTTCACGTTCTTCGTTACGCATATCATCGCGCATCCGTTGTAAACGTTTCTCAACGAGATTTGCGAATTTACCCAATGTCTTGAATTCTTCTGGCATGATGGCTTTATTGGCTTCACGTTTTTCCAGAATTTGACGAACATCTTCAATAAGTTGCCCATGGCTTGTGAGCAAACCATCCAGTGGTGGAACATCAAGATTTTCAAGTGCGCCAACAACGGTTTCGGTGACACTCTTTATATCAATACGCCAGCCAGTGAGTTTTGCCGCGAGGCGTGCATTCTGCCCTTCACGACCAATGGCTAAGGATAGTTGGTCATCACCGACAACAACGATAGCAGTGCGTCCTGTATGAGGGTCATCATCAAGATAAACACCATTCACACGCGCAGGGCTGAGAGCTTTGCTGATGAATAATTCAGGGTCATTATTCCACTCAATGACATCAATTTTTTCATCATGCAATTCTTTGACGATATTCTGGATACGAATACCACGCATACCAACACATGCACCAACGGGGTCTATCCCATCTTGCAGGGCGGCAACGGCGATTTTAGACCGATAACCAGCTTCACGCGCAATGCTCTTAATTTCAACTTGCCCGTTACCAATTTCAGGTACTTCATATTCCAGTAAGCGACGCAACATATTACGATGGCTACGACTGGTAACAATCTGTGGACCTTTATTGGTACGCTTGACTTCCATGATATACACACGGAGTTTTTCATGGGTACGGTAGCGTTCACCCGGAATTTGCTGTGAGCGTGGCAAAATTGCTTCTGCACGTTCGCCCAAGCGTAAAGTCACAACTTGTGAGTTCATACTCTGAACAGTGCCAAAAATCAAATCGCCTTCGCGTTCGATATATTCACCATACAGAGCGTTGCGTTCCGCTTCACGAATTTTTTGTAGAATAACTTGCTTCGCTGTTTGCGCCGCAATCCGACCAAATTTTTTGGTCGTATGTTCTACCTGCACCATAACGGTATCACCCAATTCGGATTCAGGTTCATAGAAGCGTGCCTTTTCTAAGGTTACTTCTGTATTTGGGCTGAATACCTCATCGGTAACTTCTTTTTCTACAAAAATACGCGCACGACCTGTTGCTGGGTCAATACGTGCCTCAATATTCTGGGCTGTACTCGCCCCAGAATCGCGACGATACGCTGAAACGAGCGCACTCTGTAAAGCCTCCAACACAACATCTGCTGGTAAAGCTCGTGTTTCGGCGATTTCATTAAATGCCGATTGTAGTTCATTAAACATGCTTAATGGTCTCCCAAAACCTCAGGGGATTATTGTACAAACTTTTCGATATGTGTATATAAAACAAAAAGTGGGGAAAATGCCCACTTCTTGCGCCTTCATATTCAGTCACAATTGTAACATGGCGTATTAAGCAATGTCAAGCTATCTTACGCCCGAAGAATCTAAAAATGACTATACTTATACTAGTATAAACAATTTTACACTCATTTCGTAATCATCAGGAGTAAACAATGCAAGATAACACAGAGATACAATATACAGAGTATCAAGAAGACACAAATTACATTCAGAGCGTATTATTTGCGCTAATTGGTGGATTGATTGGTGTCGGGGTTTGGCTCGTTCCAGTCTATTTTTTCGAGTATATCCTCTATATCACAGTCATTTTAGTAGGTATTTTTGCTGGCTTAGGCGCACGAGGCTTTGACCGCAAAAAAGGAAATATTGCCCTCGCCATCATTGCAATTTTGGCAACGATTGTCTGTATTATCATTGGCGATATTGCCGAAACGAGCATTGCGTTTGGAAGTCTTGACATTACACCCGAAACCTATTTCGAGTACCTTGAGTTCAAATTTGGCGAAGACCCAGAGCAATTATTTTATTATCTTGGGGCTGTATTGATTGCTGGCTATTTCGGTTTTGCCACATTGAATAAAGACTAATAAAATGCTCCCATCTAGTATTGGATGGGAGCATTTCTTTCCTATTCTGCTGGGGAGGATTCAGCCGTTTCCTCGGGCTGAATCGCCTCGTTGATGATTTCACCAAGCACTTCACTGGTTGTCTCAGCTTGGTCGATATTCACACTTTCAGGGACAAGCTCACCCTCTGTTTGTGCAGGTGTATACTCAAATGGTGGGAACACCAACACACGTCCAAGACGATTATCCACCACGTAGACCTGCCCTGTATCATCGACTGCGATACCTGCCGAGACAGCAAATTGCCCAAGTGTCGCTTCAGGTCCCGATGCCTCGCCAAATGACCCCACACAATCGCCACCCGTTGTATAGACCAAGACACGTCCAGCATCAGGGTCACTGACATACAGTAATTCACGGTCTGCATCAATCGCCAGATACGGACGATTCCCCTGTTCTTCATACCATCCACGCACAGGGAAAGTATCTAAGAAGAAACCATCTGTAGTGAATACTGAGATACGACGATTCCATGTATCCGCAATATAGAGATT
The DNA here is from genome assembly GCA_965230145.1 of Phototrophicaceae bacterium. GTDB lineage: Bacteria > Chloroflexota > Anaerolineae > Aggregatilineales > Phototrophicaceae > JAUZRW01. The sequence goes on along the minus strand of CBDDKI010000002.1, from coordinate 4,819,140 downwards.
ACCGTTCGGATGAATTGCCAGACCAGCGGGTTCATCAAGCTGACCTAAGCCACTTCCGCCTTCACCAATATCAAATAGATGCACGCGCTGACCATCCACAATCTGATACACACGGACACGCTTATTCCCTGTATCGGAGACAAACACACGACCTTGTCCATCAACAGCAATATCACGCGGACCCCAGAAACCATCAACAGGTTCAGTCTCGGCGGCTGTACCATATTCCCCAGGTTGACCCCATGTGGTGATTGGATTCAGATTCGCGTCAAAGTATTGGATACGATAATTCCATGTATCGACAACATAAAGACTACCATCAGGCAAGACTTCCAGACTATGCGGACGTTCAAAGAATTGTTGTGTGCTATCAGAAGGCAAATTACCACGCTGACCGATAACTTCGGCAAATGTACCATCCGCATTGAACACTGTAATGCGATGCCCACCGACACTATTAGCATCAAATAGACCTTGTTCTGCAACGTAAATCCGACCATCTGAACCAATATCAATACCAATCGGGTTGATTAAGCCATTCGGTGATTGCAGAGCATAATTTGCCACTGTCGGTTGCCAATTAGCCGAACATTGATTGACTTCACCTGATTCGAGCGGATTAACAACCCCACCTTCACCAACACCGTATGACCAAATCTGTGCGGCAACATCACGGCGTACATAGAGGTGCATCCTATCGGAGACAGGCCAGTTCGTGACTGAGAAATCGCCACCCGTAGCTAAACCATAGGTGGTGTAATCTCTATCCCACCAAATATCGAAGATACCTTGACGCAATTGGGCTGAGGTCGGGTCGAATGGGTCAAGCAAATTATCCAGCCGAGCAGTCGTTAAACCGAAGTAATCTTGCATGGGCCACCATAAGCGAATGTGGTCGAAACGCACGAAACGGTCTTCTACAAGGGGTTCAACTTTACTGCGATTTGCTGCCCCAACAAGCACAATCACCGCATCATCAATATCACGGCGCGTAGGATTTTCACCCACATACTGCACGTTATTGTAATTACGGAAATACCAGCTATAGGGCCATGAAACTTCGTTGTCATAGACAATCCGAGCATCATAACCATCAGTAGTCGCAAGGCTAATCTCTTCAATATCATCTAAGACCCAATTCACACCGGGTGCAGCATGAGCATAGACCAGATACTCCGTCGCGTAATCATAATTGACGAAGGATGCCAATAGACCAGTGCGTAGGGTAATCACTGAGAGTAAAGCGAAAAATGCAACCGTCGCTATCTGACGAATGTGTTTCCAGCCAACTTGTTCAGTCAGATAGAACAGAGTCGATAAAGCCCCACCTGCCACAATCACAGATGCCACCCAACTATAGGTCACATTGAGTTGCTCAGAAGATAAACCAGAGAATGGTCGCACGCCTATGAGCAAGGGTCGGAAAGATTGAAACAATGCCACAAAAAAGAGAATCATCACCAATGAGGCAATCCAACCACGATTGAGATATTTACGGAAATCCACATTCTCGAAAATACGCCCGAAGTACCATGCAGTCAAGAAAATCATCGGCATCGTGAGATGCGTTGCTAGCCAAGGCATCTTTTCACCAGCAAGGCTATACCCGACCAAATTCAAAACAGCCAACCAAGCGAAGAAAATCAAAAATGGAAATTGCGTCAGACGCGCGTTATCACGGATTTCATGCAATGTTTCAAGCGGTGTTCGGCTCGCAATGGCATCCCATGTTTGTGGAGAAAGTTCTTCTGGGATATGACCATCAGCTAGCATCTGCTCAACATCTATTCGCGCTTGACGATATAAATAATAAGCATAGATAATCGTTGGTATCACCATGAAGATACCCGAAAGAAAAATTGTGCGGAAGCCCGTGACAATATAAGCCAATGTGCCAATCAATGTCAGAGTAGCTAATCCCCAGAAAATCGGATTAGAGAAAATGGTCTGGCTTGCATGGCGACCAATAATGTGTTCAATATCTTGCGCGGACAAAACATCGTCATCCTCAATATCGCGCTCAATATCCACAACTGCGTCACCGATAACGTCATCGCCATCTATTTCTTGCATCAATGCCAATTTCTCACGACGTATGAGTTCAATCCGCGCCGAATTATCTTGTTTGCGCCAACGCCAGAAGACATTCAAGCCACCGAACATTGCCAGCACACTACCGATAACAGGCAAAAATTCATAAAACGGCATAATAATCAGCAAGTAGTAATACTGCGGTTGGCTACCACGACGCACACCTTGTTGCTCTAGCCAATAGCCTAAGCTATAGACCATGCCTGTAATCGCACCAAACATATTCGTGAAGATTGTCGTGAAGAAGAAAGCAAAAATAATGTGGAAAATAGCAGAGGTCACCAACCAGCGTCGCCAATTCCACATTAAGCCAACTGCCCAAGCCAAAGCAAACAAGGGTAAGAATGCCATTGCACCAAGTGTGTATTGACCTACCTGCGAAGCATTTGCAGCCATTGGGACTAAACGAATAACTTCGTTCGACAACCCAAAAGGTAGACCTTCTGCAATCATAGCGAAATCCGCTTCAGAGCCTTTCATGGCATAGGGGATGAAGGCTGTTGCCCAAGGTAAAATCAGCGTGCCGATGACGATAATCAGGTCAAATTCAGGGAATAAATCCATCGTTCCCCAGAAGCCACGCCCCATTTTGTCTTTTTCATCAATGTCATTGTAATCATCACGGCGACGTGTCCAGAAGAGGAAAGCAAAACCCAATAAAGTCAAAGCCCATACGGCAATCATCGGTGTCCAGCTAAGACTTTCAACAACTTCTTCTGTATCAACATGCGATGATTCTTCAATCAGAACAAATGCAAGGCAAACCGTCAAGGCAATGCCGATAATTGCGACCAGTTCACGCCAAGGCAATTGACGTGGATTTTCACGATGTGACCAGAGCATTGTTCCAAAGACGACCAACACCATTGACCCGACAATAATTGCAGTCCATAAGCCAAAGGTCACTTGTTGGTCAGCAGGCAGCGCAGTGAATGCCGTTTCGGCAGAAGCACGGAGTAAATCGAATTTGATAATGTCGAGGATAATATACATCCCGAGTGACATCACACCACCGACAAAAACACCAACCATGCCAATATAGAATAAAGACTTACCTTTGATGCTTGTCAGATTAAAATATTGGATAACGCGCACAAGCCAGTAGAGGAATAGAAAGATACCCACAATCGCAATATAGATGAAGGCAGTCTCTTTACTACCCAAGTTCCATATCATACCAACCGCAAGTATATAGAGCCAATGCGCTCGTCTCTGCTGGTTTTCAGGTCCACTCAGATACATCATAATCGCCCATATCATCAGCAATGCCGAGAATATAGAGGGCATATCATGACGAATATAGCGTCCATAATAAAGAGTCACAGGCGAAATCAGTAACATCAAACACGCCAATATCGCACCCCACCTGCCCAACCATCGTCGGAATAGCAAGGGCGACATCACCAGTAAGATGCCGACAATTGAGGTATAAATACGGGCGGTGAAGTCATTATCACCAAATAGTGTGTAGGATAATGCCGTCGCATGGAACAAAATCGGTCCGTGCATCAGGGGCGAATGTTGGAAATTACCATCTTCCGATAAGTTATACGAGAACCGTGTATGCAAACTCTCGTCATGGCTCATCGCACGCGCCCCTAAATCATAGAAGCGTGTAAAAGTCGCCGCCAATAAGATGACAACAATGATAATAACTTCCCAATTGATGGCATAGGCATGTGAGAATAACCGCCCTAAGCCATGATTATTTGTTTCAGATTGTGTATTGGTGACCATTCGCGCCTCAATTTAGCAGTAATTAACGATAAATCGGTGTTTATGTTCTTGGTGTACGTGGTGCAGGTGTATTCTGTAATGGAATCTCTGATTGTGCAGTCGTTTGTACTTGCACTGTCGTATCAACTGCCAACGCAATCGCAGTAGAATCAGGTGCTGGTGTCCCTGCACGGGAAGTCACCCCTACAGTTTCCTCTGGTGACGGTTGTTCGGGAATCGGCGATATACTAGCACGGCTTACGTCAATTGCAAATGGCGTTAATAATATAATCGCCAAGACTAGCACAGCCACACTGTAACTCAAGGAATAGCTCGGACGACGCATCACCTGTTTTGGCATCACCTCATCAGCTTGGTTCAATTCAGCTTGGATATTCGCCCATAGCTTTTCAAGTTGTGGCGTATCTGCTTTGCCAAATGTCGGTAATGTGCGTTCAAGTTCTTGCTTGCTTTGTTTGGCAAGGATGTATTCTCGGTAGCATAAAGGGTTTTCGTCTATTTGCCGTGCCACAAAACGCCGTGACCGAATAGATAACTCGCCATCAAGATAAGCAGTCATTCTAGCTTTTACATAATGATACTTGAGATAATTGAGTAACATTCTCGCTCCCAATATCCTAAATTTGCAATAAATCGTCTAGGAGTCCCCGTCCGACAGGTCGAAGTACCTCCTTGAGTTTGCCATGTGCCAGACGAACACGGCTCTCAGCCGTTTTTTGTGGGCATTCCATGATGTCCGATATTTCACGATAAGTCAGACCATGCCCATAACGCAGAATTATCGCTTCACGCAATATCGGTGTGAGTTCAATTAGAGCCCTTTGAATAGCATCAATGGATTCACGTTTTGCAATCGCCGCTTCGGGTGTATCAGACTTAGGACCTGCCAATTGCAATTGTAAAATCTGTGAGAAATCCACCGTTGGAAATCGCTTCCGTCGGTAGGTGTTTCGGCATCGGCTAACAGCAATTGTATATAGCCAAGTCTTGAATGATGCCTTATCTGCATCGTATTTATTTAAATTTTTAAAGGCATATACAAAGGATTCTTGCAAGACATCCTCAGCATCTTGTTTATTCAGCACCAAGCCATAACACAAGCGATACACTCCTGCCGAAAAATGCTCATACAATTTGGCGTAGGCACTTTGGTCGCCCGAAATTGCTGATTGTATCCAAACCAAAATATCGTCTTGTGGATTTGTGCTTTCCGTCATAAGAGTCCTTCTGCTGAGTATACCCACAACTATGTACACACTAGCCTTAGATATTCCTCACAATTAGGGACTTTGGACTGCTGGTGCACCATCATAAACATCAATTCGCAACCACAACACGGTGTTATCTTGTGGTAATTCGTAAGGTCGGGTTTTGCGATGAGTAAACCAACTTATGTAATCAAGGCTCGATACACCACTCACCCATTGTTCCCGAATGACGAAACTTTGACCGACATAACTGCCGCCAAGGTCAGGGTCTTCTTCCATTTGTGGAAGCAAAATAATCTCTTGCTGACGAACCTCAGCCAGCGTATCGACAAAGCGGGCATTGTCAAAATCACGCACAAGCCACGCAATCAAGCCATCACCTGTGATACCTGATGCCTCATCACGCAAAATGGTGAGATTAATTGCGGGAAATCCGCGCGTTTGGCGTTCAGCCACATCAAAGAGTGTTTCGCGCAGTTCATAAGCATCAGCAGATATACCCGATGTATACCAAAGCTCAGCAGGATTACTCACATTTTCCACAGCAGTATTCCAGCCTGTACCAATGCCCATCATCAACATGAAGATAAATGTACCAAGCCCGTACCCTTGTAACACCCCTCGATTACCCCACATGCTAGCAAAGAGGAAATAGACCACGACCATCAAAATCGCCATGATGACAAACCAGCCAAAACGAGCGTAGAGCAAAATAGAAGATTGCTCAAAATTGAAGACAATCTGCGTGTTCGGGTAATTTAAGAGAGCGCGTCCTAATGTAGCCAAGTACAAACTCATCATGATGAAACCAGCAAACACCACAAGCGCAACAATCCACTTCACCCAGATGTAATCGTTAGGGTCATTAGAATCATACGCATCCAAGGATAGAAACGAGGGCATATAATTGACCAGTAATTCGCTAATCAAACGGGCTGTGAGATAAGTCAACGGTAGTGTTAATAAAAGGGCTTGCGCGGGTAAGCTCCCCTGATAGATGAGTAATACCACGAAACCAACACCCAACCATGAGATAACGAAACGGTCAATGACTGTATCGCTATCGCTACCTATCATCATCGCAATGCTGATGAAACCCAAGACAATGAGTAAAGGTTCATAGACGAATAAAGCTGTTACCGCGTAGAAATTGGGGGCTTCAGCTGATGAACTTTGCAAAAATCCACCTAATGATTTGCTGATAGCCACCGCAACGATATTTAAGCCACTGGTATCAATTAAGAAACCCGTCGCCACTACAATCGTTAAGCCGCCTGTGGTTAAAAGCATCGGCACTATCGGCAAATTCCGCATCCAAGCTGAAACCTGCGTCAATACATCATCGCCAACAGCATCTCGTTCTTCAGGAGATTTGAAGATTGTCCATGCAACGGTTACGACGATTGTTAGGAGAAAAATGATAGACAGAATTAAGCCACTTGAACCCGTCAAGAAGAGCATTGCCCCTAGAAAACCTGCTAACTTAATCGCGTTCTCTTGTATCGGTAAGTCCCAATACGCCAACCCTGCCCATAACAGACCAATAGCAAATATCATCGTCCAGATAGTCGTATCTGTAAAACGCGAAGCAGTGAAAGCAATCGGTGAAAAAGCAAGCATCAAACTCATGATGAAAACTTGCTCACGCCCCAAACGCGAACGAAACAACAAGGGCATCAAGAGGAGTGCTATACCACCCAAAACACCGGGTAACCGTGCAGAAAATTCCGATCCCCCGAAGAATGTAAAGCTGATGCGCTGCAGCCAGTAGACAACTACACTCTGTGCGGGTTGCGCTGTGCCTGCCGCATTAGCATCCACGGCATGATAAGCTGGTAAGGCTTGTATTGCCTCGGCATCCGTCATAGCAACATCGCCCAAACTTGCAAAACCCAAGGTCACTGCCAGCAAAATCAAGACAATATAAGCGACTGTCTCGGCTGAAATCATCCACGTATTTGATGTGGAACTATCTATAAATTGTTCATCATTCACAGCTTGCATCTATTCTTATCCAATGCCTTGTTGTGTTAATTTAAGTTTAGTTGTCACTCTATATACACAGATGACAAGATATTTGCTCATCCTACAATTGGTCTATCTCACGATTAACGAAGCGGAAATCAATAGGCATTGGTGTAGGGACAGAGCCTGCTCTGTCCTAAAAATGCACATTTGGCTTCACTGTTCCATTAATAAGACAAACCAACAAATACATTCAAACATTTTCTCATATTAAAAACGGTCATATCAACGGACATATGACCAACCTGAGCAGCATAATCTCTGTTATGCTCTGTTCAGCACCTTAACAACTGAATATGATTTTTGTAGTCCATTCTACAAACCATTTCCTAACCGCTTAACCTGTTTTTACCTATTAACGCGGTTTTTTCGCACGCCCAAAATCCCTGTTAATGTTCCTGTTTTCTCTGTTATCCCCTGTTAAACAGGAAAATCAGTCCAACTAACCGTAGGGTCAGACCGACGGTCTGACCTTAGAACTTTAATATTATGGATTTCGACTCGCAACTGGCGGATTAACAACATAAACCCGCACTTGCCCAAATTCACAGACAGAACTCAGATTTTCGGTGAATTTATCCTCACCAGCCACCCCATATTGATTACGCTCAGTTGCTCCATACATAATATAATCAATGTCATATTGTTCAATGATTGGTAAGGCAAAATCCCAGCGCAAATCACTATACAGTTGGTCTATATCCGCCCGACGCGACCCAGCAATATCCCCATAGGTTTCGCCTCGCCACTGCCGTTGATGGTTCTCCCAATTTATCACTGTTGGTAAACCATAATAAGCACCTAAACGTCCATACGGTGAGTTATAATTATCCCGTGATGCTTCTGCAACGACCACATCATCCCCTTGGATGAGATTTCCCAAGCATTGTACTGAGGCAAAATAATCTGCTGAGATACCGTCACCACGTCCATCCAAAGTTAAAGGAGCTTGTTGCTCAATTGGGATGAGGTGTCGTTGTTGTTCTAACACAGCACGGGTATACATGCCAAATCCTAAAAACGGTACACAGGAAATCAGCACAAAGCCTAATATAACAGCATAAACAGTACGTGGAATGAACGATACTTTCCGCTCAGCTTGAGGCTCAAATAACATCGCATACACAGCATAAGAACTCGCAATGCCAAGTAATATCCATGCTTGATAATAAAACTTGAAAATCGTGTTGATGCGTGTACCGAAATTATCACGCAGATACACAAATTCAGGCACAAGCGTAACGCCAAAGGCAGCGGCAATCAGCAACAAGGTGATACCAGTTGCAGGAGTATATGATATTCTCAGTGTATCTGTTGGTGTATTCTCAGTTTGTTTAGGGAACAGTCGTGCCACAATGGCGGATAATCCCAAGAATAGGATAATCGGCAGTATCAAAGTAGACACTTGCCGACTCAGCATTTCAGGCAACACAACATTCCAACCGCCATTGGACTGAATAAATTGGCTGACAAAGGTTCTACTTTCGGGGAGTAACACCCCAATGAGAATGAACAATCCCATCATGAGAAGTAATACACCCACAATCGCGCCTGAAACTATCATTCCCAGTTTCCAATTCATACGCTTGGTTTGGATGCCCTGCCAAATTTCACGTACCAGAAATCCACCTGTCAAAAGCAAAACAGGACCAAACATCAAGAAATAATGACGGAATAAAGTAGGGGTCATCAAATTGGGGATAAAGCCCCCTGCCTGTGAGCGGAAGCTAATCAAGAATGGCAAATAGCCTATGATTGCGATGCCTGTCAGTGATAAGCCAAATGTAAACACCTTAAACCAGTCATCGAAAAGTAGATAACCATCTTGTTTTATCAATCGGCGTAAGGCATCAGCCCCAACCAATAGAACAAGATAAATTGGTCCATCCCATGTATTGAGGAAGATTAATCCACCAACCATTAGCCCGTATAAGACAATTTCAAAACGGTTCGGGTCACGCCCTAGCAAAACAATATTTATTGCCATCCCAATTGCCAATGCAACGAAGGGTAATGCTAAAACATGCGGATGCACGTCCATCAAGACGAAACTAAAGGCAGGAACTTCATCAATCGGTTGGATGACAGCTTGTGTACCATCAAAGTTGTAATCGGTCAGGATACGACTTGTATGCCACCACCACCAGTCACGTCCCCACGATTGTGGATTATCAAGGGGTGTTGTGAGCGCAAAGGGGCTATTCTCTTGGTTATATCCTACAGATTCCATATCTGTGAAGCCCTGCATACTCCACCATTCAAAATAGCTCGCTGGTGCGGATTGTGAACGGAATGGCATCTCGACCAAAGGCATCTGGAAGTTGCCCATAACCAGTACAAAAGCAGTCGCTAATAAGCCAGCTAGGATTGCAGGATTTTTACTGATGCTCGGTTCAAAACGGCGGATGCTCCACTGAATAGCTCTCGAACGCGCCAAATTATAGCCAACACCAAAGACAGTTAAACCCGTTAAAGAAAAGAGCAAAGCAATCATCATGCTAAAGCCATAACCACTATGCAAACCACTGAGCATGGTCAGCATCGCTGTCATGATATAACCAAAGTGATAATAACTAATGGAGTAGCCAGCCATCCACGCATCATTAGGGGGAAAGGTCTCGCTCCGCATGATACTACTGATGAACATCATCTCCATCGGTTTTTCAGTTGTCGCAGTATCATTCTGGTAAGCACGGTAGATGAACATAATGACAAATAGCGTAATGAATAAAATCTCAGCAATGACGATAACACGACGATTTTCTCGCCAGTATTCGCGCCAATTGATACGCTCACCGATATTAAAATACGCTAGTAATCCCAGTATCAGCACAATGAACCATGCTAAAATCATGCCACTGGTCGTATTAGCTATAAATCCATAGCTTGCCAGTATCCAATAAACAAAGGCAACAAGGAGCAAACCCAAAGCGCGCGCTAAGGTATAACCTCTATCGGGTAGTCCGCCAAGTAAGCGCACCGATAAGGGAAACACAGCCACACCTGCTAACGTGACCAAAAACCACCATGTTGGTAGCATCCAAAATTCGCGTGTCAGCCATTCCCAGAACATTAATTGCCCTCATCCATCATATCTTGCACAACATCCTGATTAACTTGATAGGTGCGGCGCGCCTCACTATCATCAAGCCGAATTAATACACCCAATGCCTCTAAACGCAGAAAACGATCATAAACGTAGGGTTGGAATTGTATCACACGCGGTGGATTGGTCAGCACAAGGTAGTCCATTTCGTAGTCGTCAATCGCATGTAGGGCATCATTGACATCTACTGTTTCATCAGGTGCATGACCCACAACCGATGTCATCGGTACGAAAGATGGTAGCAGACTTTCATCCAAGCCGATTGATTCATCAAATACAGCTTGATTAGCCATATAATTATCGACGGCATTATGGTCAGCCTGATAAACTAATCCAACACCATGCTGGTAGACAATCGAGAGTAAGCCCATTTCCACCATACGGTTGAATTTCTGTATGCCATCAGGATATATCGCAATTTCCATATCACTGACCACAATATATTCAATGTCATAATAGCGCATCAGATTAACAACACTCGGAATATCTTCTGATTCATAAAAGTAATTCACATTCGATTCACGTTGTTGCACAATGCGAGCTAATGGGTCTAACGTGCGTTGCTGACGTTGATGCCAATTCCAGCCTAGAACTGTCGGCAAACCTGTATTGATTGCAATCCGTCCATTGTATTGATATTCACTGGCAACACTTCGACCTTCCATCACAACTGGTGTACCCTCAACTTCTTCTTGTAACCATCGAATGATGTGATAGTCACTTTCCAATGGAATGACAACACCTGCATATGGCAAATAATGATTCGCTTCCTGCAAATAATCTAAGCCATTAAGCGTTGGCGCTAACTGTGGAACAAAACGGTCTACGGTACGGGCACGAGTTGCAGCAAATGGGTACATTGAAGCTGAAGCAACCATTAGCATGAGAGGGACGAACCACGCGATTTGTACACGAACACGCCACAAATCTGCATACTGAATAAGCCATGCAAATGCCGTACCGCCTGCAATACTGAATAATAACCAGACTTGCACATAAAATTTAAAGACGGTATTTTGTCGACCAATGTCTCCTGCTAAAACGATGATTTCCACACCAAGCGTGAGCGCAAGTGCAAATCCAGCCAAAACTAAAACGTATTGCATCGGCACGGATTGTTCAGGGCGGAAAAATAGAATAGCTATCCAGATAATTAATGGGATTGCAATCAAGGCGACCTGATTACCCATAAAACCCATAACTAGCGCAATCAGCAATAATAATCCAACAATAGATGCACCAATTGCAAGCCAAATACCCTGCCCACGCAAATCACGGACATGAGTGGTACTGAGCCAACGCGATGTATCCCATATTAGTAGCGATGTTATCAAGAATAAGAATAAGCCATGAATATTCCAATATGCCCAAAGTGGGGTCTGATTGCCTTCCCAGAGTGCGACACTGCTATAGGTGGAGGCATACCAAGCATTATATGGTGAGACTACGAACGTCGCTAAGGTAACAAATCCACCGATATAGACTAGCATGTGTGCAATTGAACGGCGGTTAATTCCATCCGACACCAGCGGTGCGAGATACCACAAGATAAAGCCTGCACCCGAAATGACAAATATCAGCAACAATACACGAACAATGGAATAGCTTGCAAAGCGCATCAAAAAGCCAATATCAGTCGATTCAATACCAAAGCTCGAATAGAGCCATGCTCCCATCAATCCCGTAAAGACCAGTGCAGGGATAATAAACACAAGCGAACGCAATATGACCTGTGTATCGAAGCTATGCTCCCATCGTCGCCACCACGCATAACCCAAGCCTACTACAGCAAGGAGCATAAAAGACGGATAATCCCATGTATTAATAGCTGTCATCATACCGATGGCTAAAGCACCGAGGAAAATTGCCAAAAATTGTCCAAATAGAGTGCGCTCATCTCGACGACCTACGGAGACTTCATAGAAAACGAATAGCAAGGCAAAGAGCATTATCGGCATATCAATCATATGAGCATGTAAATCACCATATACAAATGTGAAGAAAGGCATCTCATTGATAGCCCCACCACCTACACCAGGAGTTTCTAAGATTGTGCGAGAAGGCGCCCAATACCAGCGATTAGAACCAATCGGCAATGTCTCACCTGATAAAGCACGACCTAAGCCACTAAAAAACGACTCTGCTAAATCAAGGCGAATACCGACTTCATAAGCGATATTATCGAATAAATGCCCCTGCGATGCACGTTCTTGGAGAGCTGTTAGCTCTGCACCTTGCGGTGGCTGACCATTTTGCTCGATGTATTGGTTGATGAGGTAATTTTCTAAGCCTGTGGGACGTTCATAGCCTCCGAGACGTGCAATGCCCTCTTCTACCAAGACCCTTGGGGTATCTAAATTGCCTAGAATGACAGTGAGCAAGAGTGCAACTATCCCTGCTACATATGGATCGCCCATTCGGCGAATAACAGTCACTTTTTCGCTGTCTATGCGCTCTACTTGGCGTGTTGTCCATGAAGCGACGATATTAAAAGCCACCGAAAATGCCCCAATACCTGTAGTAGCAAACAAGGTCGGCACGATAAGATTATAGGCAAACGACGGCACAATTTTCAGTAGAAGAGTCGGCACACCGACAATGACATAGCCAAAGTAATAATAATTGATATTGCCACCAGCATACCAAGGATCATATGCAGGGAAAACGGTGGTGCGTAAGACAGCGTTGAAGTAAGCAAAATCCATCGGTTTTTCGCCACCCATTGGATGATGCCACAAATCAGGATTGGTCAGGCGAACCCCAATGAATGCGACAAACAGTATCAGTGAGATGACTTCGATAGTTAGTAAGCGTTGCCAATGATTGGCTAAATATTCTAGGAGCATGTCTCGGCGGATATAAGTCAAGTAAGCACTAACACCTGCCAATATCAGCAACAATAACACCAATCCACCTTGTGACCATAAAGGCAGTTTGAAATTTGCACCAAACCATGCAATCCAGCCAATCAACAACATGCCAATAATTTTGGAAAATCCATAGCCTCTATCCGCTAAATTCGGGAAAGCTGTGAATAACAAAGGAAAAGTCACTAAACCAATGACAATTAAGGTCAACCACCAAACGACCACGCCAAGGGGTTGGACTGTATTCAGAGGACTATCACTATCAAATCGCTCTGACCAAGTGCCACCTGACCGATTGGCTTCTAGTACATCAGCAGGTTGATGCAAAGCTGTAACAGCTTCATCGGCTTCTAATGATGACCAATAGACCACTCCAGCGATTTGTGCGCCGAGTTCTGTTGAGCCGAAGCCAATTTGGTCAATACGAGTCAGTGGTACACCTAAGATGAGTTCAGTTTGTGCTTGGTCATAATTTTCTGTTTTACGAAAAATAAAGACAGCAGGATGGTCATACACATGGAAGGCTTCGTCAGCTTCGAGCTCATTGAACCATGCTGGCGAGTCATAAATTGGTAAATACTGATCACTGACATTCAAACCAGCAAATTGATAACTCTCGCTAAAGGTTGCGACCAATTCATAGCCGAGTTCGCCATCAAACAAAGCATCATAGTAGGTAGTTGTCATCGGGAAGCGCATCGGATTACGGGTTTCAGTATCGTAGAAACGATTACTTGTAATCGCAATGTAGTCCCCAACTTCTAAGCCATTGACGATATTTTCATATTTGAGCGTTTCATCGACAGGATACGACATCAACAGGTCGTAAGATTGCATCAAAGCACGGGCTAGATTACTGCCATTGCATTCGTCTACACTGACCAAGCCAGAAGCAGGGTCATCCGCAGAGGTCAAGCCATTGGGTAGTTGACAATAACTAATCGTGGTTAGTCGGTCATCCCATGTACCTTCCGTGAGGATAACTGCACCAGCACTAGTTATTGAGCCAGCCAGTGCTTCCACTTTAAAGGTATATTGCTCCCCTTCAATAAGTTCTATTGGCGTGCCAAATGTAATCTCGTAAGCATCACCCAGAGGATGATTGTCACGCGAGAAGTTAGTTTCTAAAGTTGTTTCAGCTAATAATTCTAAAGTCCCTGCCCGCGCTACCGAGATATAGAGAATTTCATTTTCAGGCGTATCAAGCGGGTCAGCGAGATGCGGTGCATAAACGCTTGAGACTATCCCCGACGCTGGGGCAGTGAAGTCAGTCAAATACGGTAGATTTTGCTCATAGCGACTAGCAAAACCAATGAGTTCAGCAGGCGTATCAGCACTATCCCCAGAGCGATTGAATACTCCAATATTAATGAGAGGTGTTCCTTCAGGCGCACCTTCAATTTGCATCGAAAAATCGCCCGAAATCATCTCGCTCGCCCAACGTGCGGCTTGCACACGAGTGACTTGATGCCGATAAATATTGGTGAACATCAAGCCCCATATGATGGTGAAACCAACAACAAAGCTGGTTAAAGCTGTCGCACGAAACTTAATTCTTGGCAAAATAGCTAGAATAATCAGCCCAATCGCGATAATGCCCGACCAAATCGCAGTCAATGTGATGCCTGATATACTAATTTCCACAATCGGAATGATGCTAAAGAAAATGCCATAAGCTACCAGTAAAATACTGGTAAGGAGATTATCGTGCTGATGTTCTCGCTGGTAACGATACAATTCATATAATGCCCAGCCAGCAAATAATGCCAATGAACTATACAGAGGCAGATAATAGCGCATGGTCATCACCCAGAGGTTGCCAATCCATGCAAAATAGACCAAGACCCATGCGAAAATCAGGATATTTCGCAAACTAAATTGACTACCGCGTACTAAGCGATACCCTGACCATGAGAAACCAAGCCACGCCATTACGCCCATCGCAATGCCCATCCCCCAGAACAACATATCACGCAGAGGATATAAGAACGGTATTCGTCCGAGCCATTGCCAATTCGGTGGCGCATCGCTTGCACCGCTCACAGCAAAACTACTGCCTTGTGCATCTGCTAGCCAACGCGCATTGGGAATCATGTGGAAGAACGTAGGTCCTGTGAAGGCATAGGGATTAAAAACGCGAAACACAAGAATCGTGGTGATACCTGCGATGAAAACACCTATCACATTGCGCCATAATAATCGCTCACGTTCAGACCAAGCAATGCGAGCATCTAAAACAGGCGCGGCATTAACCATCCCTGCCAAGACGACAACACCAGCTAAAGGAATGACATTGATACGCCCTGCCAGTGCCGCCCCTAACGCAAAGCCAAATACAATATAATGATAAATCTTGCCTCTGTCTTGCACATGCACAGCCGCCCAAATTGCTAAGGTGACGAAAAACGCAGTTATAGCATTTACTGTGCCAAAGTGCGCTTTTTGAATAGCTAATGGCGCACAGGCATACAAAACTGCTGCTAGCAAACCAACCCACCGATTGTGCATCCGTGAGCCAATGAAGAAAATTAAGATAATCGAGCCAACATCAAAAAATGCTGAGAAAAATCGCCAGACTAAAACACCATCTTGATATGATAGTGGACGGTCAGGTGAGATAATAGTTTCAAGAATGTCGGTACTAAAATGCGCTAAAAATAGAGGTAAAGTTCCATAAGCATATGAGCCTGAATAAGCATTGTGGGGATTCAAGGGTGAACAATAGGTATCAAAATAGCCACCAGCACCATCTGTATTTGGATTAAGTGCATCACAGCGAATTTGTTGTACACGAATAGAGTCGAAGGTCGCTATAGACGCGGTTGTCGAGGAGATATACCGTGCGGCATCAATTTCTGGGATGACAATTGCGGAGACATCACCACGCATCAATGCTTGATGCGCCGCATCCGTGTTGCCAAAGGTCGTCACACGCTCAGAACTAAGCCACCATGTTGCTACTTCTTCACTTCTATCATGACTAACAGCCCCAACAAGAAAGGTTGAATTCACCAGAATATCAAACTCTGAAGCGATAATCGCACTGTTACTAGCGATAAGTACAGCTTGACTAGGGAAATGTTCATTATCAGGCGTGAATTGTAATTCGCCACCAATCTGAGGTAGCAAGTTCAAAGTGAGATAGCGTTCATCAGGATGTAACGAGGCATAATCATCCCAGTTCAAACTATAGAAACGGAAGTATCCGCCAAGTAGCACAATTAACGCGAGCAGAAGAAATGTAATCCCTGCGCGTGACTTAGTGTTTGATGTTGTGGTTTCTAGTTCTCTATTCGGCGCTTGGTCGTTCATGCCGAAGCCTCTATTCTTTAGCTACACAATAAATGTTTAGTCGTTGATATTTACACCACCAGCGAGGATATTCCTCACTAGGGTTGCGGAAGCGGGTTCTCTAATGCCCAAGCCTGTAACCCATCTTCGCCCAAGGCAGGTACTTCGTACACCATAAATGTATCATTAGGATTATACGTTTCGCGCTCAGTTGCAATCCCCGATGGGAAGAGCGATTGTAAAGCGTTGGCTGTCGCCTCATCATTTGGCGAAAAGAAAAAGAGCAAATCAGCATCGGGACGAAATTGGAATGTACCGCTTGTCTCTAAGCCTGTATATATGGCTTGTACAATGGGGTCAGTTGAATATTGCCCATTCACATAAGGGACAATTCCACCTGTCCAATATTCTTCTAAGCCCCCTTCTAAGCCTATGGCTCGATGACTCCACCAATGTTCATAGCCAATCAAGAAGGCATTGCCATACGCCCCACCTGTCAGAACATATCCATATAAATAACGACCTGCATCCGAATAAGGATGAAAAGATTCCTCATAGCGTTGAGGATAAATATCAAAATAAAGATAGCGATTAGCATTGAATGAGCCGAGAACAATCCCGATACAAACGATACCTGAGACTAATTTGCCACCCCAATTATTGAATCGGTCAAGCACTTGCTCTATAAACAACGCTAGTGGGAACGCACTAATGAAATAGATAAGCGGAATTGCGCCAGTAGTTCGTGTATGGCTTGGATTTTCATGTGGGAAAGCAATCGACAAAGCCGATGGCAGGAGCATCAAAAAGGCAATGAAAGGAATAAGCCAGTAAACGCTATCTTGTCGTCTTATAGCAAAGGCAAGCCAAGCAGATAATCCTACAATCAAGAGAGTCGCACTCAGCACATCCATTGCAGGGCGCGTCGAAACCCCACTAATCGTCGCTACATCCCCTTCCCAATTGAACATCAACAAGACATTGCGAATATTATTAGCAATAGTCGGTACATTACCTAAAAAGGCATCGAAGCGTTCTTGCGGTGTTGCATCACGGTAGATAAGTGTACCATCGTCTAAAGTCTCTTGGATGACATCATCACCCAATAAACGTCCTGTTGTCCGTCGCCAAAACAATTCAGGATTTTCGACAGAGTAATGAAACATGGGTAGAAATGCAGAGAATGAAATCGCCACTAAAACGCATAAATTCAGAATATAATTCAGACGATCTTTCATAGTTTTAGCATTGAACACAATCGCCACAGCCACCACAGCCAAAATAACAATAGGGAGCATCCGTACTGCTTGGTATGTGTATAAACCAAAGCCCAAAATCAATCCAGCTATGATAAAGTCAACACGCCGATTATGGCGCACACCGCGCATGAGGTAGATTAAATGCAAAGCAACAACAAGTGGTGTTAGCGGTATCCGTAAGCCTTGACGTGTAATCGCTACATGCCAATAACTCACAGCGACGAGTCCAGCCAATACTAAGCCGACTAATAAACGCCGTCGCTTACTTTCACCCTCTAATAGTGCATAACCCATCCAGAATAGAATGGGAATTGTTAGCAAACTTTCTACAGATGATACAAACTTAATCGTATCGTGGTTAATACCTAAATTGGGCAAGTAGGATGCCAAGGCAATAAGATACATCTGCATTGGCTCGCGTCCACCATTGTTGGCAAAGAAGATATTCCGCGCACCATCACGTACCCGACCCGCATCCAGAATTTTCTCGACATGGTCATCGGTCATTTCTAGCGGATGCTCTGCTAAACGATGGAATCGAAAATAGCTTGCAAATCCTAAAATTATGGCTAAGGCAAGAATGACAGCTATATACTTATGCCAATGAAAAGCACGCAGGCGGTCAATCGCCCCTGTTGTCCATTCAAAAATATTGAAATCCAGAGGTGCAAAAACAATTGACCAACAGAAAACACTCGCTAGCCAAATATAGAATGTAGGGGTTTGAAAAGTATTATCAGTTGTGCCAATCCATGTGATGCCACTCAACACAGTCGCAAGTAAGGCTAAGACCCAACGCCAGAGGGGAACTCGAATATAAAATGGAATGTCGTCGTTAATATCACGTGCTTGTGGATGTAGTTCATTATAATCGGTAGTGTCTTTGCCACGCTCTGCCCACCAAGCGCGAATATCTGGTCTAGCAAAAAATAATTCCGTCGCTAACCAAAGCACAAAGCCTACAACTATGTACGGAAACCCTTGCGCCAATTGAACTTCTTCCGTCCGACGGACATCAATCCCTGCTGACAGTATCATGTTACCAATCAGCACAAAGATAAAGCCAAGGCTGTATCCAAAAATTCGACTGCTTGTAACTAAACCCTTTAAACCAGTCAGAACTTTGCGAGAGGTTTTTCTCATATCAAATTGCTGAGGTTGCGTCAGTGTATCTGAGGCAGTTTCTACCTGTAGCATTCGGGATGATGACCCTACATTATCAGGTTGAACAACATCAACAAAGGCACTTGCTGTATCTTTAGGACGCTTAAAAAATGACGCAATCAGTTCTGAGAGAGTTAAGTCTTCGACGGCTTTCAGTGAGCTATCTTCTGGCTGGAATTGTTCCGCAAGCGGATTAAATTCAGTTTCAGAAGACTCAGCATCAGTAAAATCATCGAAACTTGGCGGAGTAGAGTTCTCTAGCTCAGGCATTGGCTTTACGCCCTTTAATGGCAAGATTCACAGTCGAACGGTCTGCTGGTTCATTAATTTTATTCTGACGGTCAAAATAATTGAAAACTTTCAGTCCTAAGTTAATTGGGTTGAATACACTACCATTGTTAGCTTCGAATGTAATTCGGTTAGCCGCTTGTGCCATATCACCGGGCAATGCGCCTGATTCAAGAAGTGGCTTACCGAAACCATAAACCAAATTATGAATAAACGGGAAACTATGATGGGTGAATGAGCGTTCCTCTTCGACCTCAAAACCAGCTAATTGAACGCTATTTCGCAATTCATTCTGTGTATACAAGCGCACATGATTTGCCCAAATGCCAGCAAGAGTCCCATGCTGAATATGTGTTCCGAATAGCGTTTCCAATGTTTTATTGATTGGATCCCACCAAAATGGATAATTCGCATGTGGAACAGTAATTGCCACTACGCCATTCGGTTTCAGAACGCGGTAAGCCTCACGTAACCCTGCCACATCATCGTCAACATGCTCCAAAATCTCAGATAAAATTACGGCATCGAATGTGTTATCAGCATAGGGTAAATGATATAAATTGGCATTTTGTAGTGGGATATTCAGATGTCCAACATTTGCCTTTGCTTTGAGGATTACATTCCATTCAAGCTCTGCACCGATGATGGTCGCATCCGTAGCATAATCAAACATATTCAGGTAAAACCCACGTCCGCAAGGCATATCTAAAATGAGTTTATCGGCAGTTGGTTCAACCCAATCAAAAATTGTCTGCACACGTTTTTTGAACGCCATATCCGCTTCGTTGCGCGTCATAAATTCAATTGTTTTCGCATCAACAACCATCTTTATGCCCTCGCATGTTGGCGGAAAATTTGTTCATAGCGATTAACTGTTTCTTCAAATGAAAAACATGCCTGAATCTCTTCTCGTGATTTATGATATTTTTCGGGATTATCGAGTATATCAACGACTGCATGTCCAATGGACTTTGCATCCCCTTGTTTGGCAAGTTTGCCCATACCTGTCACTCTTACAGGCACACGCCCGCCCGGAATATCCGTCATGACCATCGGCGTTCCACTGAGCATTGCCTCGACTTGTACTAAAGCAAAGCATTCCGTGTCAGACGGCAAAATAATGACATCACAGGCAGCATAAAAATTCGCCAATTCCTGACGACCCTTGAGTAAACCTAGAAAGGTCAATTGGTCGCGATATTGCTCAACCACATCTTGCTGTTTTTGCCATGTATCCTCATAGGGAATGTCATACTCTCCTGCGAAGATGAGTTGGGCATCAGGATATTTCTGATTAATAATCTCAAGGGCTTTAATCGCTAATTCAGGACGTTTTTCCAGCACAAAACGTCCACTATAACCTATAATTGGCGCATCCCCTTTTTGCCATTTGGCACGTAATTCAGCGACGGCTTTCGTATCAGGTTCAGGCATGGTAATCGGAGGATAATTCACTGTCGTTTTATTAGCAAATGGTTTCAAATAGTAAGAATGGTCAGCATAATCTTGGCTGTAACCAATTAGTTGTGCCGCATTGCTTGCCATGAATTTATACATCATGAACATGCCACCCTGAATTACACGGTTCATAAATCCATCTGGCAAAACCAAATCACCATGATGAGTGCCAACCACATTTACACCAGCTAGTTTTGCAATTAAGCCGACCAAGCCCATCTCAGGAGTTGGCGTATGAACACTCACAATATCCGCATTTCGCATTGCAAAATATGCTGCCCAAGGAAACGCAGGAGTCAGCATACCCCGTGACACTTTAATGGGTGCCCATAAACGAATAACACGTACCCCATTGTGCATATCTTCATCACGGGGTAACTCATTGCTATAACGCGTCGTGATGACTGTCACTTCATGCCCACGTCGTACCAATTCCTCAGCAACTTGCTGAACATGAATTGTTAAACCTGTACGATGTGGGAAATAATAATGTAGAAAAATCAATATACGCAACGAGCGTTTTTCATCTTGTACTACCATAATTACCCTGTTTCCGTTGTTGTTTGTTGCATTTGTTGAACCCCTTGGGTAAGTTGGCTCAATGAAACACCTTCTTGGATAAAACCGATAACTCCAGTTGACGCATGTACAAATACATTCACTGCATGCACCATCACGGCAAATGCAATCGCAGTGCTAGATTGTTCGTATCCTAATGCTGTTAGTGCCAACAAAATAGAGGCTTCGTAAGTCCCCAAATTTCCTGGTACTGCGGGTAAAGCGATTGCAAACGCAGCGGCAGCAATGTAAAGCATCGTTGCGGATAAGCTACCCTGTTCAAAAAAAGCAAACATCAGCACAAAACCCGCCAAAATAGAAACTGCCCAACTGATTGCTGTCCATGTGAACGCAAAAAATAGTGCGCGTGGTTTGGTTAATGGGACAAGCCCGATTAAGAATTGCTCTACCCAATCTTCAATTACAGTATAGCGATTAAAAAACGGAACGATACGTAGAATCCGCACAAATAATGCAAGTGCCTTTTCACGCTTGCTTGCTAATATAACTAGAAAAATAAAACCGACAACAGCAACAATCGCGGCTATGCTACTAGCGGTACGGATTTCAGGAGGCACAGTGCCTAAAACGAGTGCCAACAACACCATGACCACGATTGCCAGCAAATCTAACAAGCGTTCGACCACAATTGTACTTGTTGTTGTAGGTATCGGAATTGATTGTTTAGTGCGTGATACCAAATATACCCGTGCGACTTCGCCTATCCTTAGCGGTAATACACCATTTACCAGATATGCAACATTCATAATGCTGAACGTCCGATTGAACGGTAGCTCATTATTGAGCAAAATACGCCAACGAAAAGCCCGTGTAATTAAGCCTATAACGAGTAAAATCATACAGGGTACTACATACCAATAATTTGCAGTTTGCCATGCTTGCCAGAAAAGGTCTAAATTCAATTGGGTGGCAATGAAGTATAATGCGATTAAACTCACGAATGTACCAACAATGCCAATCTTAATTTGATTGGATAATGTCAACGCGTTGAATGTCCTTACTTAATCTCAGGGCGGGTATTATAGCATGATTTTGCTGAGATGTTATCCACTAATAGCCCACGCTTCAGCTACGATTGGCACAACACTAAAGATACACTAAAACAGGCAAAAATCCTTACTATAAGTATATCTAACATCTAGCCGTAGCCTTGACATGCTACCATAGAAAATCTATAATTTTTCAAGCTAGCTTGCGAGTATAGTTCAGTGGTAGAACGTTAGCTTCCCAAGCTAAATGTCACGGGTTCGAGTCCCGTTACTCGCTCAACAGTATTGCTCGCTCGCTTGGAGTGAGCATTTTTGTTGGTTGTGTAGCATTGACGCACGCCCCTCATCTCGATAGAATGGTTGGGTTCAGATAAAAATACAGAGACTTCCCCATAATAATTTAAGCAATGGGGATATTATAAGGAGTATAGTTGTGGCTGAGTTTAGCTTAAATGCAGAGGTTCGCACCTTAACAGGTAAAAAAGTGAGCCAATTGCGTAATGATGGTAAAATTCCGGGTTCAGTATATGGTCCAAATGTTGAACCGCAAAAAGTAGCATTCGATGCACGCGAATTAGAAACAACTTTGCGTAATGCTGGTGGTACAAACGTCATTGACCTCAGTGTAGATGGCAAAAGTGTTCCTGTTCTTGCGCGTGAAGTTCAACGTTCAGTATTGAGAAATGATATTCTGCATGTTGATTTTCTTGCACCTGATATGAAAAAGACGATTCGTGCAGAAGTCCGTATCGAAATTATTGGGCAAAGTCCATTAGTGGTTTCACGTAAAGGTATTATGCTCACAGGTCCTAACACTATCACACTCGAAATGTTACCAAGTAACCTTTTGAATAAGGTAACTATAAACATTGATGGTCTCGACACAATTGGGGATACCATTGCTGTTAAAGATTTGCCTTTGAGTGACGGTATTACAGTTATCAATGACCCTGAAGAAATGATAGTCAAAATCGTTCAACCATCTGCTGCACGCGCCGCAGAAATGGAAGCTATTCTCGCTGGTGAAGCAGTTGAAGAAGGTGAACTTCCTGAAGGTGTTGAAGGCGAAGAAGGCGAAGAGACTGAAGACGGCGACGAAGAATAAGTCGCTATTCACTTTAGGTAAATACAAAAAAGAGCAGATGACAATTTCTGCTCTTTTTGATTCCAAGCCTTATTTACTTGAGAATATTACTCTTCATCCTCATCAGATACAATATCATCAATTTCTTCAATAACCTCTGCATCGACGATTTGTTCGGCTACAATTTCATTGCCGTCTTCATCAAGTAATACGTCATCTTCCTCGTTATCTTCTTGGATGATAGCAATGCCGACAACATCGTCACTTTTACCCAGATTCATAACTCTAACACCCTGAGTACCTCGACTACTTTCGCGGATTGATTCCAAATCTGTACGAATGACGATACCTTTACGGGAGATAAGCATGATGCCATCACTTGCTTTAATAGCACGCATTGCAACTAAATCTCCAGTTTTTTCAGTACGTTGCAAAGTCTTAGCACCTGAGCCATATCGTCCTTGTCGGCTGTATTGTTCTATAGGGGTGCGTTTGCCATAACCATTGCGTGTTACAACAAGAATATGCGTGTGTTCTTCTGGGTCAATGACATCCATACCCATGACTAAATCATCATCTTGCAGCTTAATCGCATTCACACCACTAGCAGGACGACCCATCACGCGCACGTCATCTTCTTGGAAACGAATACTTTGCCCAAGTTGGGTAACTAAAATGACATCTTGTGAACCATCGGTATACTTTACCCACCCGACAGAATCATTATCATTTAAGCTCATTGCAATCAATCCACTCGGACGTACTGCCTCAAATTCTTCCAAGTTCACCCGTTTAATCCGCCCCTGACGAGTTGCTAGGATGAAGTAGTGATCAGGCAAATCAAAATCTGATACAGGCTGAATTGCAGTAATATGCTCGTCGTGGTCAAGATTTAACACAGAATGTATCAAGGTACCACGATTAGACCGTCCCGTTTCAGGAATGGCATAGGCTTTTTCTGAATAGACTTTCCCTTTGTCACTAAAAAACAATAAGGTATCCAGACTATTCGATGCAAACACATCCAGCAAGACATCTTCTTCTTTGGTCTGCATCCCGATAACGCCTTTACCACCCCGTCTTTGAGCACGATAAAGACGAGCAGGAACACGCTTGATATAGCCCCGTTGTGTGAGTGAAATGACCACTTGCTCTTCACGAACAAGGTCAGCTTCGTTGAAATAAGCATCACCATATTCAACAGCTGTGCGACGTTCATCACCGTAGGTTTCAGCAATTTCTGTCACATCATCGTGGATGAGTTTTAAGATTTTTTGCGGGCTTGCTAGCAAATCTTCAAGATAATCAATCCGTGTTTGGACTTCGTCATATTCATCTTGAAGTTTTTGACGTTCGAGAGCCGCCAAACGACGCAATTGCATATCAAGGATTGCACTCGCTTGTGCCTCACTGAGTTCAAATCGAACTTGTAAATTGGCGCGAGCCGTTTCCACATCAGGCGCACTACGAATGGTCGAAATGACAAGGTCAATATTAGAAACAGCTTTAATCAAACCCGATAAAATATGCGCTCTTGCTCGTAATTTATCGAGTTCATAATTACTACGACGCACAATCACATCATAACGATGTTCAATGTAAATCTGTAATGAGCGTTTCAGGCTGAGATTACGCGGTTCATTATTGACCAACGCCAGCATTTGCATACTGTAGAAGGTCTGCAATTGGGTGTATTTATAGAGTTGATTGAGAACACTGCTCGGTTGAGCGAACTTTTTAAGTTCAACGACTAAGCGCAAGCCATCGCGGTCACTTTCATCGCGCAAATCACGAATACCATCAATACGACCGTCGCGCACAAGGCTGACGATACGCTCAATAATGCCTGATTTGCTGACCTGATACGGAATCGATGTAATCACGATACGGAAGCTATCATCACGACTTTCTTCGATGTCGGCGGTTGCCCGTATAGCGACACGTCCCTTACCCGTTGCATAAGCTTCTTTCAGTTCGTCGCCGACGATGATGGTTGCACCTGTTGGGAAATCAGGTCCTTTGACGAACTGCATCATGTCATCAACGGTAATGTCATCCATCTTGTCATAATTTTCAATGAGGTATGTGATAGCTGAAACCAATTCGCGCAGATTATGAGGCGGAATATTGGTCGCCATACCCACAGCAATACCACTTGCACCATTGAGGAGTAAATTCGGCAAGCGTGCAGGCAATACAGAGGGTTCTTGTTGTGACCCATCATAATTATCCACAAAATCGACTGTATCCATATTAATGTCGGATAGCAGTTCTTCGCTGATAGTCGCCATACGGGCTTCGGTATACCGCATTGCCGCCGCGCCGTCACCATCTTGACTACCAAAATTACCCTGACCATCCACCAATGGATAGCGCAAACTGAATTGCTGTGCCATACGCACCATCGAATCGTAGACTGCCGTATCACCATGTGGGTGATATTTACCAAGTACCTCACCTACGATACGTGCGCTTTTCTTATGTGAGCCACTGGCACGTAAGCCCATATCGTACATGGCATAAAGAATACGCCGATGCACGGGCTTTAGACCATCGCGTGCATCTGGCAAAGCCCGACTCACAATGACACTCATTGCATAATCGAGAAACGACCCGCGCATTTCTTCATTGATGTTAATTGTGCGGATATTCCCCGCGTTACTGCCAAAATTATCGTTATCTGTCATAGATCGATACAGCTAAATGGGCTGTATGTCTCCTTTCCATTACAAATGAATTGCGCCTATGAACATCATCCTACACGCCCCAATCTCGTTGGACTTTGCATCACGCTAAACTTGGTCATTGAATCCCAATTTGTGAAAAGTGTTTAGCACAAAAACTTGATACAAGTGTGTATTTACTGTGTTCATAAAGCGCAGGGAAATCGTCACTTTAATGATCTGATTCAATGATAATATTATAGCAGATTTCG
This sequence comes from Phototrophicaceae bacterium, assembly GCA_965230145.1. Lineage (GTDB taxonomy): Bacteria > Chloroflexota > Anaerolineae > Aggregatilineales > Phototrophicaceae > JAUZRW01. The sequence continues at coordinate 4,793,059 of CBDDKI010000002.1, read as the reverse complement.
GCGCGTTTGCGAACACACGTTTGGATAACGTTGGTAAAGTTTGAGGAGAAAGTCACAATTGAACAACTTAAACGTAAATATGCGACTTTTCGCTTTGATAGTTGGCTCAATTCTATTACTAATTGGGTATTCACACGCAACAACACCTGCCACTCGCGTGGTTCATTACGACGCGAGTACAATAGTAAGTGCAGAAAAGTTCGTAACAAAGCGAGACAGTCATCTCACTAAAAAAGAACCTTTTCTCATGTCGTACATCAATGAATCCGACTCAGATACTGTAGACGCTTTCATCACAGACATGCAAGATGAATTAAGCAATTACAATATAGAACTCATAGAAGATGAGGCTTGGGAACAATTTCCTCCAAACCATATCGGTGTCATTCTATTTGGCGAGCATCGTTTGGATGAAAATAACACTATCCAAGTTGTTTATGTAGAAGCATGGTCGCATGGTATAGCAACACTTTCTCCTATTCTGCAATTTTCAAGTGTAATAGGCATGGATATGCACGATGACAGTACGGAAAATTTCTTTCTTGGGATGGTACTTTATGCGGGAAACTATTTTAGGCAAGCTGAAGCCTACTTAACCACAGTACAACAAGATGATTTAATGAGTGGTTCTATCTCTTTCTATCTTGGTAATCTTGCACTTGCCAGAGAAGATTATGAGAGCGCAATTCAGTTATTTCAACAAATTGAGCGCATACCTAAATCTAATTTAGCTTGGGCGTATCTACAAAATGGTCAAGAAGATGAAGCCTTTTCTTTTATCACCAATGAGATAAATAATGCTATAGAAAATAATGTACACCCGAGTATTTCTTACTTTCTTGAAGTGCGTGCTATTCTATATACGCTAATATTCGATTATGACAACGCAATTGCCGATATTGACGAAGCTATTGCTGTTGCAGAAGAGAACAATTTTCACAATTCTTCACTTGCACGACTATATACCATACGAGGCGAAATTATTTTCCTCATTTATGAGTGGGATAGAGTCGAAGATAATTTTAATATGGCAATTGAACTCAATCCTGAGTATGACAGAGCCTACTTTCAACGTGGAGTCTTATACTACACAATGGCACGCCGAGAAGATGCCCTCGCAGATTTTCAAACGTATTTAGACATTCAGCCCAATGGCATTTACGCTGACGAAGCTCAAAGCTATATTGAGAGCATTGAAATTGAACTCGAAGCACTAAGTGGATAGCAATTAATAGCATCTCAGCAATCAACATTTCAGCTTAAAATATCTAACAGTAAATGACTATTCGTTTTTGCTGACTAGCTAAAAGGCTAAAGTGCTAACCGCTTATTAAGGTTGGTTTTCTACAATTCGATGGCTTTTTAAACAAAGTAGAATATAGCCAATCACAATCTTTTCCTCGCAGAATTACTAGACATCGTGTATAAATCTATCAAATATTAATTTGATTAAAGGTTTATTCGATGAAAATTTTTAGGAATATCCTCTTAGCACTTGTGGCGATTGCCCTCATTTTGGTCGCCGTCGGTGCATTTATGGTCAACAAATGGACGCGCGGACCACTCCCTACGCAAGATGGCACAGTGTCCATTGAAGGTCTCAACGACGAAGTAACCATTATCCATGACGAATTTGGCGTGCCTCACATCTATGCGAGTAATGTGCATGATTTGCGTTTCGCCCAAGGTTACGTTCAAGCCCAAGACCGTTGGTGGCAAATGGAATTTTGGCGACATACAGGTGCAGGTCGTATTCAGGAACTGACAGGACAAAGTGACTCACTCGCAGGTACTGATATTTTCATCCGCACTATTGGCTGGGAAGAATCGAGTATCCGTGACCTTGAGGCGATGTCCCCCGAAGTGTTAGCGGAACTCCAATCCTTTGCAGATGGGGTCAATGCCTATATTATGAACCGCACCGCTGGTGAACTCGCATTTGAATACAATGTACTTGGTTTAACAGGTGTTGAGTTCGATATTGAACCATGGACTCCACTTGATACAGTCGTTTGGACAAAAGCAATGGCATGGGATTTGAGTGGTAGTAACCGAAGTAACGAACTCCTCTATTCCGCAATTGCTGGCGAATTCGGTGATGAAATGGCAGAAATCTATCAACCAGATTTCAACTATGACAATATGCCGACGATTATCCTCCCAGAAGAAATACCATCAGCAGGTGAACCCTTCGCCCCACCAATTTCTGATGCCGACACCGCAGGCATTCGTGGCATCAATACCCAACTTGCTGGTAATTATGACCCATCGAACTTGAGTCTATTCGGTTATGATGATGCCCTTGGTAGTAACAATTGGGTTGTATCAGGCGAACGCAGTGAAACAGGGATGCCCCTACTCGCCAATGACCCTCATCTTGGCATCCAAAATCCATCTATCTGGTATGAGGTCGGGTTGTATTGTCAACCAGTTTCAGAAGAATGCCCATATTACAATCGTGGCTATGGTTTCGCCTCTTCACCCGGTATCGTCATTGGGCATAATGACCTTATCGGTTGGGGGGTCACTAATTTAGGTCCAGACGTACTAGACTTATATCGTATGGAATTCAACCCTGATAATGATTTGCAATATTTATGGGATGGCGAATGGCGCGATGCTGAATTACGGGAAGAAACCATCAATTATGGGGATGGTGGCAGTATCACCATTCAGGTACGGGTAACGCATCTAGGCGCAATCATCAACGACAATCAAATTGATGAAGAAACAGGCGAATTGATGGATTTCAACAATGAAGACCCTCTTGCACTGCGTTGGACAGCCGACGAAACAGGCACAATCATTGAAGCGATTTTCCGCTTGAATAAAGCCAGTAATTGGGAAGAATTTCGAGATGCCATTGAATATTGGGATATTCCTGCACAAAATATCGTTTATGCTGATGTTGAGGGCAATATTGGCTACCAAACACAAGGACGCATCCCTATTCGCGCCGAAGGTCATACAGGAATCATGCCTGTTGATGGTACAGTCAGTGATTACGAATGGCTCGGCTATGTTCCTTACGAGTACATGCCAAGCGTCTACAATCCAGAACGCGGATATATCGCAACAGCCAATCAAGCCGTTTTACCACAAGAATACTATGATTACTTAGCCAACGAACTCGGCGACGAATTTGGCAACAATGCTCATTACATCTTTGATTATGATTGGGCTGTTGGTTATCGTGGGTCACGCATCAATGAGATGATTGAAGCAGTAGATTTACACAATGTAGAATCTTTCCGAGCGATTCATGGCGATAACAAATTCTTATTCGCAGAAGCGATTGCCCCATCTTTAGCAGAAATAGATATGGGCAGTGATGACCTCAATGAAGTGCGCGACTGGATGCTGGATTGGGATTTCCAAATGCACATGGACAGTCCACAAGGGGCATTATTCGGCATATTCTGGGATGAGTTATCGAGTGGGATTTTTGCGGATGAACTTGATATTATTGAGCGTAATGTCAGTGGCTCTGACCAAGAACAATACGTAACTACCGTGCTTATGGCAGACCCAGTCAATACTTGGTGGGATAATGTCGAAACTGAGGATGTCAGTGAAAGCCGTGATGAGATTGTCGTAACAGCCTTTAGCCAAGCGTATGACAGAACGGTTGAGGCACTTAGCGACAATCGTGCTGACTGGCGTTGGGGTGCATTACATACAGCAACTTTTGTCAGTAATCCATTAGGTTTAAGTGGTATTGGCTTAATCGAAGATACTGTCAATATTAATAACGTAGAAACCAGTGGTGGTACAGCCATTGTGAACGCGACAAGTTGGAATTTTAACAATGGTTTAGAAGTATCGGCTTTACCGTCTTTACGTATGATTCTCGACTTTGCCGATTTAGATAATAGTCTTAGTATCCACACAACGGGACAAAGTGGACATCCGATGAGTGACCATTACAACGACATGGTCGAACAATGGCGAATGATTGAATATAATCCAATGCTCTTTAGCGAAGACGAAATAGAGTCAAATGCTGGCTCAACACTGATTTTGCAACCATCCAGCTAATAAATACAAAAGGCACTCGCAATTGGAGTGCCTTTTTATTTACAGTTTGCCATCAATTTAGCCAATGCGTCCAGTAGCGAGTAAAATCCCTGCGGACAAGATTGCTACATTGCCAAACAGCATAATCGCGATAAATAGGCGTTGCTGTGGTGACATACTACCAATCAGTTGATTAATAGGACCCGGCTTTGCAGGTTGAGCCTCAACGTCATTTTCTGCCCCAATTTCTTGTCCATATGTAAATTCGTCATCAACGACCACATCATCAAAGGAAAAATCGTCAAATTCATCGTCATCGTCATCAAGCAAACCTCTAAGATCATCAAATTCGCTCATTTTTCGCCTCTTTTCTGTTAAAAACTATATAGCTAAATTGTATCACAGCTTTCGAGACTTGCTAATTTGCTCTAAGCCAATTTCCATTAACTAAGTTAAAGACGATTATTTCCTCACCTGTTTCAAAACCACGCGTCACTGTCACACGAGCAACAAGTTGCGGAACACCTGTGCTTGAAGTCGTGACATTTGCCTCATTTACAACACGATTGGTTGCAGTGAAATTATTCTGGTACCGTTGATACGCAATATCACGCACATTCGTATCTGTAAAATCATAGAGTGTCACCCAGATACCCTCATTGCGTTCCGTGATTAAGGCATCTTCCGTTTCAAGTCGCCATAGGACAAAATCACGCCAATCAACTTGCAAATCAGCAACAGAAGCGACACCTGCACTACTCGCCAATAAGCTAATATCAGAAGCAGGTTGCAGATTTCTCATGATTGAAGCAATGATGTCGTTGCCGTATTGAACAATGAGACTATCCAGTAAATGTGTTTCAGGATTGACTTGCACAAATTGCCCAACCAACCATGCTGTAACGGTATCTTGCAGGTAAAGTGCGTCCGAATTCGGAGCAGCCCCTCCTAGATTCGAGACATTATCAATGACGCGCCGCACCAATAAAGATGCAACATCTATTTGTAGCTGATTATCAAAAGGCGTATCGGCGCGTGCAAGGTCTGTATGGGGTGATGGCACAATGAGTTGCCATGTATTTGGGTCATTTTCTTGCCAACGTACAGGCGATTGTGGGGCAGGGATAATATCAATCGTGATAAATGGTATCGTTGCACAGTCAACATAAGCACAGATGTTAGTAAACCAATTTTCCAGTGAGGTATCAAGCGCAGCAGCAACTTGTTCATCCACCTCACGGTAGCGAACGATATAATCCTCAGTTTCAATGGTTTCAGATGCTCCCCAGAAGGTGTAATCAGGCGGAACATGAAACCAACCATCTTGATAACGCCAGTAAAACCAAGTTCGTATGTAAGGGACACCATCAATAATTTCTTCTACGAAGACGCGCCCACGTTGGTCATCAACCTCAATATCCGTTACTTGACCACTGAGTACCACATTAGAGGAGACCTTTAAATTTTGATATGCTTCAAAGGTTGCGCGTTGTGCAATAGCCCAATCGTCTGTTGCGCTTCGTTGTCTATCTTGAAAGGCTTGTAAATCACCAACTCGTAAAGCTGTTACTTCGGCTTGGACTGTATCGACGAGAAGTTGCTCAACATGCTGATTGACTTGCTCTAAACGTTGATAAACAAGATATGCAATGCCTCCCAAAATTAATGCGAAAATCGCAACTACGAGAAATAGCTTAAAGACACCGAAACGTCGCGCATTGCGTTGAATTGGGTCTTCTCGATGCTCCTTATTTTTGCCTTTTTCCGCTTCAATGTCCCAGTCAAGTTTAACACCCATACAAGCATGAATCCTTTTAAATGAGATGATTGTTTTACTTTGTTGTGAGTATTAGCAAACTCATTATTTTGTTCCTGTTGTGATGAACCACGAGAGTGACTTAGGTTTTTGGTCTGAGGCTAACATCACCAGCCAATACGGTCTGAATGCTACCATCTGCTGTTTTGATGAGCAATCCACCGTTCACATCTATATCCACTGCTTGCCCTACGATGCGTACATTCGCACCCGTAATGACTACCTCTTGACCAATTGTATTCAAGCGAGATTTCCAAGTATGATGCAAATCATCTTTAGCGATTAAACCATACCAATAGTCAATACGTTTCATGAGATAGGCAATTAGGTCCACGCGATTGAGTTCAAGTTCCGTTTCATCATTAAGGGTGGTGGCTATATCGACTAATTCGCCTTGTAATGAGTTACGAACATTGATGCCCATACCAAGAACAACACCTAACAATTTGTCACTGTCCCAAACAGCTTCTGGCAGGATACCACTAATTTTTTTACCCTTCACTTGAACGTCATTAGGCCATTTAATCCCGATATTGTCGACGTTTAGTGATTGGCATAAATCATAAACAGCTAATGCCCCGACCATACTTACGCGCGACGCACAATCTATACGAGGTTTTAGTATTACTGAAACTGCTAGTGCCACATTTGGTGGAGTGTACCAAATTCTCCCTCGGCGACCTCGCCCCTTTCGTTGTTCATCTGCAATAACAAGGCTAAGGCTATCTGCACCCTTACGTAACCACTCTTGAGCAATATCATTCGTGCTTTCCACCGATTCAAAGTATTGAAACGGATAAGACAGATGACTAGCTAACAATTGATGTGATAACACGACAACCTCTTTAATTTTTGGGGACATTACGCGAATTCACGTAAGCAAATGCACCACTAATTGCCAACAATACGACAACAAGCAATACCACCATTACAATTGTCAATATAAGTGGTGAAATCGGCTCAGCTTCGGGTATTTCGGCTGTGGTTTGTGCAACGAATACAGACTCAGCAGTCGCTGTAGCATCAGCAATTATTTGTGTTGCTGTTAATCCAAAAGCATCTATGCGCGTTGCTTGTGTGGGGATATTTCCGCCACTAGCTTGACTCGTTTGTGTGGCATGAATAACTAAAGCTGTTGCTGTCTGCATGAAAGGTTCATTCGTTGGTGTGTTTGCTACCTGTGTTTGATTCGGTTGTGCCGATTCAGTTGCATCAACCACAAGTTGAGTTGCTGTTAGTTGCCGTTCAGGTGCAGGCTCATCTTGAGCAATTGTCACAAGAGATACAGTCATCAGAAAAAGTATCAACAGAAATATTATACGCTTGGGCATCATCTACCCTCTTCATTCACAATAGATATAATCATTCATTTCACTTTTTAAACTCTATAATACATATCACCTTAATTCTATCATTAATTTTTCAATCTACTTGAATGCCGTTTTATAATCCTATAAGATAATTGAACATTAATTAGATTAACCTTCACACACAAGAGGAACATACTTAATGACAGATAAACAAAAGAGAGAGCCTGTAATTCTTGGCAGCGCCAGAACCGCCCAAGGCAAGTTGATGGGCGCATTATCCAGCATGACCGCTGCAGATTTAGGACAAGTCGCCTTCAAGGCGGCAGTTGAGCGTAGTGGTATTGACCCAGCCGATGTGAATGAGGTCATTGTGGGCAATGTCGTCAGTGCAGGGGTTGGACAAGCATTGCCACGACAAATTAGCATTAATGCAGGTGTACCTGACCATGTTGGCGGGGTTTCTATTAACAAGGTCTGCGGAAGTGGCTTAAAAAGTATCATGTTGGCTTCTTCTGCCATCAAAGCCGATGACGGTGATTTGTTTCTGGCAGGTGGCGTTGAAAGTATGAGTAATGCCCCTCATTTCTCAAGACTACGGAATGGCTCGAAATATGGGTCTGTTGAGTTGCAAGATGCTGTGGAAATAGATGGCTTGACCGATACCTTCAATGAGTGGTTAATGGGCAATGCTGCCGAATTTATTGGTAAGCAATTGGAAGTCACTCGTGAAGAAATGGATGAATTTGCTTACCGTAGCCACAAACTCGCTCATGAAGCGACTGAAGCGGGAAAATTCAAAACGGAAATTGCCCCGATTACAATTAAGTCGCGTAAAGGCGATGTCATTGTAGATAAAGACGAGCCGATACGCTCTACTACGACAATTGATGCTCTCGCAAATTTAAGACCTGCATTTGAAGCTGATGGTCAAGTAACCGCTGGTAATGCTCCTGGACTAAATGACGGGGCTTCAGCTTTGGTGGTAGCAAGTCGTGAATATGCTGAGAACAAAGGACACGATGTAGTTGCACGGATTGTCGGATATGGGCAAGCGGCGGTTGACCCCAAGTGGATTTTTTATGCACCTGTAAAAGCAGTTCCTGTAGCTTTAGAAAAAGCTGGTTGGTCGCATGAAGATGTCGATTTGTACGAGTTCAATGAGGCATTTGCCGCACAAGTATTAGCTGATATGCGCGGTCTAGAACGTGACGGTTATCCGATTCCGTTAGAGAAAATTAATGTTCATGGTGGTGCAATCGCTCTCGGACATCCTCTAGGCTCTAGTGGGTCGCGTGTCTTGGTCACCCTTATTCATGCTCTACAAGATAGAGGCTTGAAGAAAGGCTTAGCTGCACTGTGCCTCGGTGGTGGTGAAGCAGTCGCTATGGCAATTGAGATAGAAAATTAGACTAGGTTGGGAATGTGTGAGTAAGTGGCATACATTCCTACATTTTTATTACATTAAACTAACTAATAGTACATTATTCCCTCGTACTATGTTCCCATAACAAACCTCAATGTAACTTTGATAGACTGCTGTAATCTTCATTGTAAGATACACATCACACATTTCCATAGGAAGTAGGAATAACACACATGAAGTTTTATCGTATTTTTGCATTAACGTTACTCAGTATTATTGTGTTTTCGCTCGCTCACACACCAGCGACAGTAGAAGCACAGCAAGAAGAACGTCGCGTTTGGGCGTTTTACATGGGATTTTGGGCTGGGCAACTTAGTTGGGATTGGCAAGCTGATGTCCTGACCGATTACCCATCCATTGGAGCATACGACTCACGCGATCCTGGTGTTGCTGCAACACAAATTGACCAAGCACAAAGTGCTGGTATAGATGGATTTGTTGTTAGCTGGTATGGCGTAGATGATGGTCAAACAACTACGCCTGTGCTAAACAACATGCTAGATAGAGCCGCAGAACGTGGTTTCCAAGTTGGAGCAGCATTTGATGCATTTGACCAAAATTTTAGTGTTGATTCCCTCGTGAATTCACTGAACTATTTGGTTTATGACCGCGCAAACCACCCTGCTTATTTGCGGTATCAGGGTAAGCCTGTCATCTTCTTCGCATTTCAAGGTAATTTAGGCTTGAGCGTTGCAGAATGGCAAAACGTTCGTAACACAGTAGATCCTGACCGCAACACAATCTGGATTGCAGAAGGTGTCAACGGATGTTGTATCTATGGTGGCGCAATGGATGGTATGTACGCTTTCAACCTCGCTTGGGCAAATGGTAGCAGTGGCACATATTCTGCACAACGGTCACGCACAATCAATGCAGGTGGGTCACTTTATATCCCTTCCATACATCCAGGATGGAATGAAGATTTAATTGCTGCACGCGACGGACGACCAAATCCAACCTCCGTACGCAATCGTAATAACGGACAATTTTTAACCACCAGTTTTAATGGTGCAGTCAATTCAGGTGCAAGTGTAATTCTTGTCGGAACATGGAATGAATTTATGGAAAATTCCCATATCGAGCCAAGTCAACAATTTGGCAGTATTGCGCTAGATACGCTTAGACCGCTTGTTGCCGCGTGGAAAAATAACGCGCCAGTGGCGTCAGGTGATGCACCTGTAGTAGAGCAACCTGCTCCAGATTTCCCTGCGGTACAAGCCAATACACGATTAAATGTCCGCGCAGGTAGTAGCACAGACTTTGATATTCTCGGTGTGATTAACCGTGGCACTTGGTATCGCATTATACGAGAGGAGAATGGCTGGATTGTCATTGATTATAATGGTCAAGAAGGTCATGTTAGTGGGCAATTTGTAAGTCGCAATTAGCTTTTTCATGGGCGTACTTTAAAAGTACGCCCATTTTTAACTCTCCCCCGCTTCCATCCCTTTGCGTGCGATATTATCAACTATATTTGGTACAAGTAGCTTTAAGAATGGTGCAATTTTAGTTCTGAAACTATCAGCTATTATCACGTCACGCTCGCGGCTATTCATAGCTTCATAAATTTGCCTTGCACATTCCTCAGCAGACATAATCGCACTTTCATCAATGCGACTCTCGCCTGTCGGTGTCGCATCTGCTCCTAATGCTTTATCACGTACCTCACTCTGCACAAATCCCGGACTAATGACACAAACATCAACACCCGTTCCCATCAATTCAATCCGTAAACTGTCGAGAAAGCCTTGCATGGCGTGTTTACTTGCTGCGTAGCCTGTCCGCGTAGGAACGCCGAGTTTGCCCGTCATACTACTGACACCGACTAACAAACCTTTAGATTTTTTGAGATATGGGAGTGCATAATGAGTACAATAAACCATACCGAAATAATTCACATTCATGATCTTATGAAATAATTCTAAGTTGTCTATATTTTCAAATTTAACTTGCATGGAAATACCTGCGTTATTGACAAGTGCATCAATCCGCCCGAACTTTTCGATTGTTTGCTCAATAAGATTATGGCATTGAGCTTCATCAGTAACATCCGTTTTGACCACCATCGTATCAGAATACTGCTCGGCGATAGCTGATAAAGCTTCCTCACGACGTGCCGCTAAGACAAGTTTTGCGCCTGCCTTGCCAAGTTCGTGCGCCAATGCCTTGCCAATCCCTGAAGATGCGCCTGTAATAACGACAACTTTATCTTTCATGATGCCCCCAAAGTGCATATAAATTATCTACGCTATGATAGCGTAGGTTAATCAAGCATTGCCACTATTCTAGCAGATTGCTATAGTAACCCGTCAGTTTTTGAGGGTAATAAGCAAGTATGTTTAAGCGTTTCACTATCACCGATTGGGGCATTATTGTTGCACTACTTTTGCCTCTCATAACAGCCTTGCCAGCTTGGGGCGAAGGTATTCCTGCGGCGGCAGATGTTGAAGTTCATGTGCATCGCATCCATGCCATGTCACTTGCTTTACAAGAAGGCAATCTTTATCCACGTTGGATTACCTACTTCCATCTAGGCTATGGCTACCCTATTTTCAACTTCTATGCCCCCGGTTACGCTTATTTCACAGCCCTCTTTGAAATTGCAGGCTTACATATCACCACAGCGTACAATCTCGTTCAGACTTTGGCTTGGTCATTCGGTAGTCTTGGGATGTATTTGCTAGCACGTCGTTTCATGCCGATACCTGCCGCAATCTTAGCCTCTGCTCTTTGGGCATTTGCTCCCTCACGTTTGTATGAAGTCTGGTGGCAAGGAAGTATTGCCCAAATAATCGCCGCGTCTTTCATGCCTTATCTGATGTTGGGTGTTGTCAAAAATAGCGAAAAGCCCTCTATGCGGAATATGCTTGCGATAGCATTGCCCTATGCCGCGATTATGCTCTCGCATACACCAATGATGTACATTAGCACTCTATATGCTGCACCACTTGCCCTCTTTGCACCGATGTCTTATTCAAAATTTGACATCAAAGCGATTGTCGTCCGTTGGGGGTTTATTGGGGCAAGTTTCGCGTTAGGAATCGGATTATCAGCTATTTTCCTGATTCCGACGTTACTCGAATTACAATACATCCAAATTTCACAGGGACTTGATGAAACTGTCAATTACCTGATACAGCAATACTTACCGCCTACGGAGATTTTTGCATTTCCGCGCTTAATTGACCGAACTGATTTGTATCTCGATTTTCCGCGTACATTAGGATTAGTCGGCGGTGTACTCAGCATTTTTGGAAGCCTTGCCCTGATAAAACGTAAACAATATGGTTTAGCCACCTTTACACTCGCAGGGTTAGCCTTCACGGTCTTTATGCTCTTAGATATTTCCTTTGATATCTGGCTGACCATTCCAGCCTTCGCTAATTTACGTTTCCCTGCACGATTGCTGAGACTCGGTGCTATTTTGGTCAGTCTACTCGGTGGTGCGAGTATTTTATTGCTACCTAAACGATGGCAAATATCAGGAATGGTTGTAGGAATTGTCTTGGCTATCATTCAGATTTTGCCAGTGAGTCAGCCGTATGATGTGTGGCTTAATTGGGACAGTATCTCTGCCTATGATGAAATTCTTCATGAGCAAGAAGACCGCACTTGGGGGACTGTCTCATACGATGAATTTAACCCAATATGGGGCGAGAGAATCTTCCTTGATGTGCCGACAAATCCTGAACGTTACCGTGAAGAACCCTTTCACTTACGAGTTTTCGGGCGCGATATTGCGGCAGCTAATTGGGAAGGTTTCTCTGAGGAGAACATCAGCGATAATACACTCCGTGTAGTTACGGATATAGACCGTTCTGTACGTTTCCGACAATATTACTTTCCAGGGTGGCAAGCAACGGTCAATGGCGAGCCAGCAGAGATTTACCCCGATGAAGAAATCGGGCTAATAACGATAGATTTGCCAGCAGGTGAGCATATCGTGACACTCAAATACGTCGGCACAATGACACAACTTGTAGCAACTGTCCTTAGCATGATGAGTGTTGTCCTTTGTTTAGGCTTATATCGGCTTGGAAAACCAGTACAAGATGAAAACACTTCACTTGTAGATACCCTCCCCCCACGATTTGCTATCATGTTGATTGTGGGGATTATACTTTTGGCATTAGCTAATAAATTCGTTATTCAGCCAAACCATTGGTTCAAATATCAATCATCGCCAACTGAACCACGGTATATGCAAACGCCATTGACTGTGTCATTTAGTGATGAAATCACGCTACTCGGCTACACGTTGCGCGAAACAACAGTATCGCCAACAAACCCGCTTGATATTGATTTGTATTGGCATGTCCCAGAAAACATCGAGACAAATTATCGTCCGATTGTGCAATTGATTAATCTCACACGTAGCGATGCGTGGGCTACGAGTAGTCGCTTACAACCATCGGCTGGCGAATTTTCGACCTTCACAACAGACAGATTTGCGCGTGACCCCTATTCACTGCGCTTATTTGAGAGTGAGATTCCACCCTATGTTGGGCAGATTTCAGTCCAGCTAGGTAACGACGAGGGTATATTAACGTTGCCAGATGGTTCAGATAGATTAATCTTAGAGCCAATTATTCGCGTCAGTACCGATAGTCCTAATTTAGAAAGTACATGGGATACGCCCTATAATTTAGGCAACATCGTTGAATTAACCTGCGCGAGTATCGCCACAAATGACGATAGCTATGCAATTACCCTGCAATGGCACATCCTTGAACAAACAGAACAAGATTTGGTTGTCATGATACAGGGGCTTGATACGAGTGGTGAGTTGGTCGTTTCAGGTGATGCGCCACCATTTGAGGGTAACTATCCATCATATTATTGGCAAGCAGACCAAACATTAATTGATACACACAGCCTTGAGATTGACCCAAATATTGAAACCTTTGCTGTCGGCTTATACACACGCGATACTATTCAACGCTTAGACGTGACACAAAACGGCGAAGCAATTGCAAATAATCAAATACTATTCTCATTGGATGAAAATTCATGCTCACAATAAATCCTATTCAAAGGCGCGATTGGCTCGTTTTATTACTGATTCTATTCATTGCAGGAATCATGCGCTTTGGCAATGCAGGTGTTGTCGAGTTTTTTCATGATGATGCGATGCTCTCCACGCTTGCACAAGAGATGGTTGCTGGTGAGCGTTTCCCACTAACAGGCATCAATTCCTCGGTTGGCATCCCTAACCCACCCACAAGCGTTTATGTGATGGCTATTCCGTTTTTGCTCAATTCTAATCCAATGACTGCCATCTACTTTATTATGGGCTTGAATGTTCTTGGCGTGGGTTTATTATGGCTAATTGCTCATCGTTATTTTGGGCGTACAGTCGCGTTGATTGCAGGACTTACCTATGCACTTAGTCCTTGGGCAATCTTATACAGTCGTAAAATTTGGGCGCAAGATTTTCACACACCGTTTGTATTGCTCGGCATTTTGCTTGGTCTATATGGTTTTTGGGAAGCAACAAAAGGTGACGCAAGTATCTCTAAATCAAAGTGGCTGACCTCTCATGAATGGGCACAAGCATGGACATTGCCTGTTTTCCTATTTGCGTTCCAAATTCACTTCGCGGCGTGGGCATTGTTACCCATTTACTCAGCCATTGTACTCATGCAGTGGAAGCGTATCTCGTGGCGTGCAATTTTTGTGAGTGTGATATTGTGTCTCCTCGTGATGCTCCCGTATGCCATTGGTTTTTATCAAACGGCACAAGCTAATCCAGACCAAGGCAATATTGAGTCTGTAAGTACCCTAGCCAATGATGACTCAGATTTTTCGCTATTGTCATTACGTTATCTTGGATACTTAGCTACAGGCTTTGGTATGGAAACGTGGCTCGCCCCTGATAATCAGACGGATATGAACCAGACCGTTACACAATCAGGCATTTGGTTGATTATTGCTGGCATGATGCTGATTGGAACAGCTTTGCTAGCCCTTAAAAAATGGCGATTACTCGCGCCGTTAGTTTTGATTTGGGCATATCTACCTGCTGTATCCCTAATTCCACAATGGGCAGGGGTGTATCCACATTATTTTATTGCCAGTATCCCAGCTTTGATGCTCCTTGCTGGCATTGGAGTCAGCCAAATTTCAGAAATCGTGCCCCTGAAATCCTTTGGAAGTACGATTATATTGGTTGCCTTCGCCTTTATTCTGCTGACACAGGGCATGTATTGGCGAGGAGTCCTCCGATATGTCGATAGCAGAGATATGATCTACCCTTCATTTACTACGCCCATTCATTATTTACATGATGTTGAAACAGAATTAGCTGGCTACGACGATGTGGTGGTTCTGAGTGACGGCATGGCATGGGATCTACACCATGAATCGGTTGTTTGGTCTGTCATGCTTCGTGATACAGCGACTTGTGTTCGTACTCTGATTGGGGATGGTTATGCTGTGTTCCCTGACGGTGACTTTGCTGTTCTACAAGCCCCCAATATGCCTGAGAATGCTGTCGATGGTTTGTACTTTACTGATAATCCTATCACTATCCATGAGCGTGAGGGCGGTAATGGGTATGCTATTCATCATTGGGAAACTGCTCCAACATGGGAGGGAGTCCCGATTACAGCCATAGACCCTGTTTGGTTTGAAGGCGATGTCCTACTCACGGGTTACGGCATCGCTGAGGGTGTAGTCGTTCTGGAATGGCAATTGCCCCAAGCGAATAATGGTTTGAACTACCAATGGAGTGTGCAACCCTTTGATGCGGATGGCAATAAACTAGGACAAACCGATACGACTTTTTGGCAAGGGCGACATTGGTGCGCGGGTGACCGTCTCTTGACATGGCAGTGGTATGACATCCCCGATGATGCTGTGTCGTTGGAGATATTTTTATATCGGCTTGGTACTGCTCAAGAAGCACGATATATCAATGCCAATATTTTAGATGAGCTTGGTAATCCGCTGAATGACCATGCACAAATCAACCTTGAAGAGTAAAGAGTTTGTAGAGAGAGGCATAACACGCCATGCCTCTAATCCATATTTACTCGCTAGCTTCCGTTGCTTCGGCTGTTAGTTCTACAGCTTCGGTTGACTCGGCTTCTGCGGTTAATTCGACTTCAGGTGTTTCTTCTAAACGCACAGGTGGTGCTGGAGCGCCTTGAAGTTCTTCTAATTCCTCATCTATATTGAGAACGGGCAAGAGAATTGCCCCACTTGGCTCGACCTCAAATGTGAAGAGTTCATAGGTTGTTGATTCGACTTCTACATCGGCTTCAAGTTCTTCTGGCACATCAACAGGTACAACCAAGTTGGTAAAAGTATTTGTTTCTGCATTGTATTCATACCACCCAACCTGTACCGAGTAGTTACCCGGTGCAAAGCCATTTTCAGGTTCTCGCACCTCATAAGCAATGCGGTAATTTTCATCGAAACGCCAGTAATTAGTTGGCAAAGACACATTAGGGTAAATTGTATTGTTGGCTTGTTGCAACGAATAATCACTCTGCGTGACTAAAGTGCCTTCATCATCATAAATGTGCATGAAGGTTGTATAGGCAACCTCAATATTATTTCTCGATTCCCATAGCACTTCGACATCAAATGTCAGACCATCTGCCAAGACATTGTAGGCATAACCTTCCATAACGATGATGCCACCAAAAGTACGGAACGCAACCATGTTATCATTGATGAGTTCTAAGCCAGCAAGAGACGGTCTTACACTTGCTTTAACAACTGCACCCATAGCCAATTCTACTGTGATTGGATTATCAACATCATTGAGTGAGGCAATTCGGTTATCAGGGTCTTCGTTATACCAATTGATTGCTAACTCAAATGGATAGCGGGAGTTGATATTACGCGATAAGCCTATCTCATATGTGTCTGCATAGATTTTTCCAGCTTCCCATGTGCTTGTTCGCAACGTACCTGCACCGGGATAAGTCGAAATTGTGCGTTCACTAATCACATCTTGGAAGGGGTCAATCAAAGCAATTGCCAGTGATAAATCATCTTCTGTTGGCTCAATCACGCGCCAATATAACGTCAAGCGCACATTTTCACCTGGAAAGTAACGGGCATTTCGACGCTCATAGCCGATAAGTTCAATGTTATCGTAACGTGCATAAACTTGTTCAACACCTTCAGGAAGTTCATCCAATGGACGCGGTGCGCGATAATTTGGCAAAATAGTGAAAATCGAGAAGAGCATAAAAAACGCTGTCACAAAGATAATTGGATAACGTAAACTCTCGCGTAAAATCGGCTCAGGAACTGCATCGCCAGCACGGACGTATGACCTATCAGGTGGTGTGAGTAAAAAGAGAACCCACCATAGTATTTCTACTAAACCGACAGCTAACAAGGGGCTAATTGCCGCGAAATACGGGAACAATAGGCGACCTTGAGAAGCATAGGTCATGGATGTCCAATTGATATAGGCAATGATACCGATGAGAACTATGCCCAATAAAAACAAAACCAGTGATAATTCACGTCGCGCAAAGCTGAAATCTTGAATAGACACTAATTGCGCTACGAGGAACATCACACCGAAAATGCCAATAAATACAATAAAATCAGCCAGAGCATACATGAGAGGGTTGGTCACGATATTGAATGCACCAAAAACACCCCAATATCCTTGGCGGAAACCTTCAAATTCAGATAAGAGTGACCCTATTGTGAAGGGGTCTGTGCGGACACCTGCGACAGCTGCCATCGTTTGTGTGCCGAATAGTTCACCATAGAGTTGAATATTACGCCAATACCACCAACCGCTAATAGTCGCCCACGCGACGAACATTGCCCCGCCAAGTACGAGCAAGCCCGTCCAATCTTTATCGCGTCGAGCCACCCATAAGGCAGCAATTGCAATAACAGGAACAAGCACTAAGGCGCTTAATTTGGTCAGTGTGGCTAGACCTAACAATATAGCCAGTAAAATACTGCGACGTAAGTTGAAACCTTCGCGGATTGTTTGTAATGCGAGTAAAATCACCACACTATTGAGCATGATAATCATGTTGTCATTATTGACCGATGCTGAGATAAATAAGAACATCGGATTAAAAGCCGTCATCACCCCTGCTAGTAAGCCCACAACAGGGCGATGAGGTGCAATTAATTCACCTGATTTGAATACAGTCCAAACCGTCACTGCCCCCATTGCCAAACCTAAGAGGCGCATCCAATAAATAGCAAGGGGTGTTCCACTTAATGGCACACCATCGACAGCATGCAAGACAAGGTTTTTATTGCCCCAGCTATCGGGTTCGCCTGCGCGGACATGGGGGTTTGGTTCACGGTAGGTTTCGGCATCGCTAATATCAATCGGTGCAGTGAACAGTGCCATTGTGTAGTAATACAATGGCGGTTGGCTTCCTTCTTGCCGATAAATAGTATCCCGATTATTTTCGTATATTTGCTCAGCGTCACTGACATCGTGTTCGGGTAATGCGCCACCACTCTCACGGAGATATTCCACCATACCAAAATGCCAAAGTTCGTCGCTGGCTTCCAGAATGGGTGTTGCAACCATGAAGGACAATCCAAATATCACATAAAAGAGTAAAACCCATTGAAAGGCTGTTAATGGAATATCGGGCCAATTGATAGATTTATACCACGCCCAAATTTTTTGTAACAAGATTAGCAGACGTTGTGATAGACGCAGGGTCAGATTACCCGCTTTTACTAACCAGTCGTTCAGTTTTTGTTGGAATTCGCTATTTTTTTCTTCCATAATCCCATTCTATCGGAGTACGACGGTTCAAGTTCCCCCAAAGTTTAGGGGCATTATTTGACTAAGTATAGTTGACAATCTGAATTTTCACAGGCAAATGATGCTTATGATTTCTGTACGTAGGTTTGCAATATAATGTTGCAAACAAATTAATTCATCAGTTTATTTTAGGTTTGAATTGCGAATTTTTTATTGCGCGAGAACGCAACAAAATAGAAAAAATTTTTGGAGTAAAAAAAAATAATCTTTGGCAGTGGTGTTTGTGTGCTTAGTGGCTTGGTTAGGTGATGCCAATTCATTGAAATGTATGCTTTGGGCGTGAGATGTGTTTGCATGTTTGTTCGTCTGCGATGGATTAGTTTGGCTGTTGAACAGATTATACACTCTATGGCTATATGGATGTTGGTCATATCACCGTTGATAGTCCCGTTTATATGATTGTTCATATGAACAAAGATTTTTCGGCTAAAAATAAGTCAATATTAATGGGTATTACGGGGTGGTTGAAAAGTTTTATTGCGCTTTTTGGTTTGAATTGAGTAAGTGATTCAGAGCAAGTTAGTAATTTTATGCCTGTCAATCCAAACGCAAATATGAACCACAAAGGCTCTAAGACACAAAGAAAAGCAAGAAGATAAATTTCAAATGGCAAACCATTGTGTTTTCTCCGTACGCAAAGACATTCTTCATACAAGAACTCTCACAAGTGCGAGCTTCTAAAGTGAATATCTATCAAAATCGAGTGCAGATTATCCAAAATTGGCTTGGGTTGTTCATGCTTTCATGAGGAACGCTAAACTCGACCCAATGTATATCGTCCAAAAACATGGTTTTTTCTACACAAACTATAAAATAGCCTGTATGACTACCTATTAAGTTATCATCAGCGTCGTATGCAGGAATGTTTCCTAGGTTATAAGATATCGTCACGGAGGCATGTGAAATTTCAGAACCATTGATGATAAGTGAGAAGTTTTCGTCTAAATAGTTTAGCAAATCCTCTCCTTGAAGAGCGGTAGTAACATAATCAGCTTGCCAGATACCTAAACACAGTTCCTGTATATTAGTGCCATAAACTATTCCATTTTCGGACAAAGAAATATGATGACTTCCTCGTTCTTCAGAAGCAAAAAATATACATAATAAGGCAATTAAAATACTCAACACACTCATTGTTAGTTGCTTTACCTTCAGAGTGAATTTGCATTATTAACAAAGTTAATTTGTAGTAACAACTGACAAAAATAGAGCGCCTTTTGTTACTACAAATTTGTTAATCACCTGCGAGTTCTTGCGGTTCATCTTCTTTTAGAATATCGCGGGCGCTTTCGATATAGCTCAGAGATTGGTGACGGAAGTATGTATTATACAATTCGGCATAGTGTCCATTCTGTTCCATAAGGCTTTCGTGGCTACCCTGCTCGATAATTGCACCTTCTTTGAGTACTATGATACGGTCTGCACTTTGCACGGTACTTAAACGATGGGCAATCAGAATAGATGTTGATTTCTTGAGAAGTAAATCAATCGCTTCTTGAATTTGCATTTCGGTGAAGGGGTCAATACTAGCTGTGGCTTCATCGAGAATGAAGATAGCAGGATTTTGAATCATCACCCGAAGCAAGCTGACCAATTGACGTTGCCCCATGCTGAGACGTGCCCCACGTTCGCCAACATCACTATCTAGCCCATCTGGAAGGGTTTCTAGCCATTCGCCGTCACCCACTGTATTGGCTAATTCTTCAATTTCAGCATCTGTTGATGTCGGACGTGCATAACGAATATTCTCGCGGATTGTGCCACTAAATAGAAATGGCGATTGCGGAACTATCCCTAACCGAGCACGATAGGTTTGAAGATTGAAAGTACGAATATCTTGTCCGTCAATCAGGATGTCACCTTTTTGAAATTCGTAGAAACGGGTAACCAATTTAGCAACGGTACTCTTTCCTGCGCCTGTATGCCCGACGAAGGCAACACTCTCGCCCTCTTTAATATCAAGATCGAAATCTTGCATTACCCATTGCTCATCATCATAGGCGAATGATACATTTTTAAATTCGATATGCCCTTTGATATTGCTACCTAGCTTATCATCAATTTGTTGAAGTGTATTTTCGGCATCAATCAACGCAAATACACGTTCCGCCGATGCTAGACCTTGCTGAAATTGACTCCAAAATGAGACAAGATTAATAATCGGGAACAGGAACCGATCTACCCCTTGTATGAATAAGTACCATGTACCTGCGGTGATTACCCCCTCAACAACTGAATTTGCCCCAAAGTAGAGGATAATCCCAATTGAAAACCCCGACAGGATATTCATGGTCGGAATGATACTGGCAATAACGACGCTTTTCTTCATATTGGTCGTATATGACAAATTATTGACCTCGGAAAATTCGTCGTAAATCATCGCTTCACGTCGGAAATTCTTGGCAACAGAAATCCCTGTTACACTCTCTTGGATTTGGTCAT
Source organism: Phototrophicaceae bacterium (assembly GCA_965230145.1). Classification (GTDB taxonomy): domain Bacteria; phylum Chloroflexota; class Anaerolineae; order Aggregatilineales; family Phototrophicaceae; genus JAUZRW01. The sequence goes on along the minus strand of CBDDKI010000002.1, from coordinate 4,772,276 downwards.
TGACCACTGCCATTGCGCGTGAGCCTTGCCGTGTGGCGCGACGTGCTAAGTTGCGGAAACCAATTGCGGCAATCGCATAGAAAGGTATTGTGACAATTAGCAAAACGGTTAAAAAAACTGAGCGGTCAAACAAGATAAAAATCAAGAAGATGACCGAAATCAGTTGCGAGATAACATCACTCGTAAAGAGCAAGACATCCCCAAATTCTTGGGTATCACTGGTAATACGACTGACGATTTTACCTGTTTTGTTACGGTCATAAAATGCGAGGTCACGTTGAACAGCAGAAGTGAAAGAATCGTCACGCATTCGGGCGACAATACTCCCAATAACCTTACTGAGTAAGCGACGACGCATCCAATTGGCGGCATATTCAAATACAGCCGATAAGAATAAGCCAATGAGAATCAGTTGTAAGACATTATTACTTGTTTCTAGGGCATCAATCCCTGCTGAAATTAAAATCGGGCGCAGGGCTACAACAACTGACAAAATTAAAACTGCTATGACAATCATTGTCACATTGCGACCAAATTTTTTCACATAATCCCAAATCCGTTTTGCCAAGTATGTATCGCTATATTTGCGGTCATACTTATCGCCTTCAAGTCCTCCAAAGAAACCCATTGGCGTTTACTCCGTTTCCATTGCTTGTGTTGAGTCGGTTGGTTCATCATAGCGTGCAAAAATACGCCGATAGGCTTGCGATGTTTCTAGTAAATCCTCATGTGTGCCTTGTGCCGCGACAGTACCATTTTTGATGACGACGATATGGTCTGCCCAACGGATTTGTGATAGCCGATGGGTAATCAAAATAGTGGTACGCCCTTCTGCGGCTGTCCAGATTGCTTTCTGGATTTTATCCTCTGTCGCACTATCAATCGCACTGGTGCTATCATCCAAAATAAGGATGGGTGGGTCGCTCTCGAAGGCGCGGGCTAATGCTAGGCGTTGTCGTTGACCACCAGAAAGCGTCACACCCCGTTGCCCGATAACTGTTTCATAACCTTCTGGAAATGTGAGGATAAAATCATGTGCTTGAGCTTTTTTAGCGGCATCTATGATTTCGTCACGGCTGGCATCATCATCACCAAAAGCAATGTTTTCGGCTATTGTGCGACTAAACAAGAAAATATCTTGTTCGATATTACCAATTTGTGAACGCAATGATTCCAATGTCCAATCTCGCACGTCGACCCCATCCACAAGGACACGCCCTGCTGAGGTGTCGTAAGTGCGGTTAATGAGTTTGGTTATGGTACTTTTGCCTGCGCCTGTCTGACCAACTATCGCTACCGTTTGTCCGGGTTTGACAGTAAAGGATATATCGCGCAATACAGGACGTTCTTTATAGCCAAAGGTCACATTCTCGAATACGATTTCACCTTTGACATCGGCTTCATGCCCTTTTGTGTTTTGGTCAAGTTTGGTTTCAGCCGTAATGACTTCCAAAATACGTTTAGCACCTGCATAGCCCGATGCAATCCGTGATAATGAGAATAAGGATGCAAAAACAGGAAAACCAAACATATAAATCTGCCCAACGAATGCAACCACATCACCAATCTCGATAATATCTGCGTTGTAGAGAATCATCGCATGAACCAACGCACCAACAAACGCTAATCCCCATAAAAGCGTCGAGAGATAGCGTGCTTCAATTTCGCCTTGTTCGATGTAGTAGTCACGAACGGTATCTGCTAAAGATTGAAAGTATTTGGCTTCATTCTCTTCTTGTGCTGTGCCTTTGACGACTTGTAGACCTTCTAAGGCTTCGGCTAGGCGACTGTTCATCTTACCGAAACTTGCGCGGACTTTTTGCGCGATTGGGTGAACATCACGCACTAATTGTACTTGTACGAATATATGCAAAATCAAGAAAACTAGGGGGACAAGAATCAGTTGTGGATGGATTAAGGGTGAGACAATGAGTGGCATCAAGGCAAAGAAACTCGAGCCAACAATGAGATTGAAGCCAGGATTAAACATGAAGTTCAATTCACGCACATCATTAGTGACACGCGCCATAATATCACCCACAGGTTGCATATCGTGATAATCCATGCCTTTACCGAGCAAACTGCCGTAGAGTTCGTCGCGGACATCGCGTTCGATACGTTGGGAGAAAACTTCTGCTGAGAAATTCCGCATAAATTGTAGAATAGACCGCAAAATTTGTGAACCAATTACTGCCAATACCATCCAAAAAGTAAAGGATAAGGCTTCTTCGGCAGGGATTACATCTTGCTGAAATTCGTTGAGGGTATTAAATGCCCAACCTGTAAAAACAGGGACAACGGAGGCTAAGGCAGCATTACAAAATGCCCCAACCATGAGCGTAATGATGAATATCCAATGACGGCGCACATGCGACCAAACAAAGCGGACAGGGTCGCGGTGATCGCTATTGTAGGTATTACTTGCAATAAACTCTGATGACATAGATTATCCTGAAGGTTAAGGGCATAAACAATAGACATGGTACATGAAATAGAAATTTCCATCTATGACCATTTTATGTTGTTAAACGGGTAATGTGAGTAAACAGGGTCAAGTTTGGACTAGTAGTAGTTATATAAGATGTTTCTCAAAGCTAGAAAATAACTTTGTAAGAAGAAAAAAATGATTGATAACAGGTAGAGTATACTAGAAATTTACCCTTCGTTTCTAAATTCCTAGTAACTACGCCTCTAAGTATGATTGTTACTTTAATACTCAAACTATCTTAGTTTACGGGTGGATAATGAATAGCTGATTAATTGGTATCTTGTACAGTAATGGTAATCGGCAAAATTGCAGTCGTATCTTCAAACGTATCACCGCCACTGACTGTCAACTTGTTTTCACCACCTGAGCCTGTGACGTATAAACGCAACCATATTTGATAGACACCAGCAGGTGCATCGTGCGGTATTTCAATGGCACGGTTATCGAATACCACTTGATTAGCTTCCCATAATAAAGTCGGGGCAAAGCGTCCATCTGGCACAGAGTCTACGCCTTGAATTGCTGGATATGCACTCTCTGAATTCACCAAAAACCAAGACACTGTGTAATCAGTTTCTATGACTTCATCTGTTTGCCAATAAAAAGTAATCGCCACTGTATCCCCTACCGTGTAATTCACACCCGATGGTAAGTCGTATCCCTTTAGAGTGATATGTTCGCCAAAACGGAAATCAGAGCGATTTTCAGGTAGGGTGAAGCTAAAGCGGTTTGGGGCTTGTACAGTGCTAAATTCGAGCAAGCGCACAGTTGTAGAATTGCCTATTCGGTAATCATTGAGCAGATAGTAGTTCTCCGTAAGATAGCGTTCTTCTGGACGGATAGACCAATCCATAAACTCACTATTATGTGCTAACCACCACATTCGGTCTTGGAATGATGCAACGTGGTCAAGATAACGGAGCATGGTGACATTAATACGGTCAGAGTTAAAATCACTGACGATTGTTGGCGTATCTGATGGGCTAGTCCGCTCACCTTGTGCAAAGCCAAGTACAATGGGACGAATATTCGTGAGACTGTTGTAATTCAGGATAAATCGTTCATAGGTTACATCCGCCGAACCAGCAAGAAATAAAGGTTCAACAGGGTCAGCTTCACGTTCTAAAATACTCAAAACTTCAAATAATTCAGGTGTATCTGCCCAATAGCGTGTGTCTTCCCAATAGAGGGTCTGAAAGCTAAACAAAGTGAATACACTTAGTGCAATACCTATAATAATATTGAGCCAAATGCGATATTTCGGCAAGCATATCGCTAATCCACTAGCAATCGCAATAATCACAAAGCCTAGCATAATGTATTCGGCGTTAATCCACGACCATGCCGTATCCCACCCAAGGCTAGCCCATGATTGAGGTAAGAGTACCCAACGTAAATACTCAACTTGATTAAGCCCGGGCAACCATTCGACTAATCCATTGGCTTCTTGGGGTATTAATTCAGGGTAAGCATCTAACAAAGAAACAGAAAAAATAATTTGAACAGCGATGCTAAATAAGGCTAAGACTGAAAAGAGAATTTTCCAGATTATCTGTTGGGATTTCAATACCCAATCAATCACTGGGAGAGTGAGAAGCATGGCGAAAGGAATTGTCGCTAACATAAAACGTGGTGGTAGTGATAAGCCTCCAAACCAATGCACACCTGATAGAAGCGCGTGTCCCATAGCATAAGCGAGGATAAGAGCAAGAATAGACCATAGCAATCGGCGTTGATTTTGCCAAGCGAGCATTATTCCGCCGATAAACCCTATTACTAAAATGGGTGATGTCCCCCAGATACTTCCTCCAATGCTGAATAAATAACTATGGAATGCTGTCTGAACGAAGCGTGCATCAAAACTGATGAATTGTTTCATGATGTAGGTAAATTCATCAAATGCTGTTTGGTTGAAGGCAATCAACACGAAGATTATAAGTCCGAAAGCAAGTAAGGAATCCAAGATGATGGCGATAAGTGTATGGGGTTTCCAATCAGGCAGTATCCATATTACTAGAGCAGGAATAGCGACTATTGAAGAATTTTTAGCGTAATATGCACCGAGCATCGCTAAACCAGCAGGAATAAGCCACCAGACATGACGATATTTCTTGCGCCAGTGTTCAAGAAATATGACTGTCAGCAAGAGAAACATCACTACTAGGGGGTCACGAAATAAGGTTTTACTATATGCCCAGAGGATTGTGCCTAAGCCTAGACCCAATGCTCCTATTATGGCTGTTCTAGTGTCATAATTGAGCAAGCGAGCTAAGTAGAAAAACAGTGCGCCACTTAGTGAAATTGTAAAAATATTCAATAACCATGTTGTGTGAACAAACCCCAAAGTCGGGATGTTTTTCGTAAATGATGCAGGAATAGCAGAAGTGTAAGCAACCAGTGGTTCTTGGAAATTATAAACACCGAAAGGAAAGGGATTATCAGCATCAATATTGCGAGGGGCTTCTTGCCAGAGCGATTCATCGCGGCGAGTATCACCAAAATGAACAAGGCTACTCGTGGCATCGACCACCAGCAATGAATCGCTACTTTCAATACGTCCGCTATAGGTGATGAGGTATACACTCATCAGGCAGAATAGCACAGAAATAAATAAACCGAGACTGACTCGGTTCATTGAGTGTTGATTTTGGGGCATGAAAACGAGACCTTAAGCAGAGCTACCACTCAAGCGGTTGATAACACCTGTCAGTGACTTGATGATTTTCTGTGTACCGCTGAGATTATCACGGTCTTCTAATGCAACTTGATAGCTAGACGCTCCTGCTAAGATTTTTCCATCACGGAATTGAAACGCCCCTAATGCCATCATGGTATCGGAGTACATTTCATGTTCGCCAAGTTCTTTAAATAAGTTCGCGGCTTGACGAAAAGATAATTCAGCTTGTTCTTTATCATTTAATGCCTGATACACTCCGCCTAAGTTGCCTAAAACTTGTGCCATACGTAGATTATCATTTTGGTCTTTGAAATGAGCAAGTGCTTCTTGCATGAGGTCTAGTGCTTGCTGGTTTTCACCTAATGCACGATGTACTAAGCCAATATTAGTTTTCATTTCGGCAACCATATCATAGTCATTTGCCGCTTCATAAGCATCTTTGGCTTGCTGAAATTGACGATTTGCCGCTTCGTAATCATGTTGCATAAAGAGTGTTACTGCTTGTTCTTTAATAGATTCTGCTGACATAATATTCGCGCTTTGTAATGAGATGCGCTTTGATTCCTTCCTCTTGGATATTTACTTTCACTTACATAATATCCGAAAAATCCACAAGCTAATCATTAATTATTGAAATGATTTCAGAGTTTTTCGTCTCAAATTCATCCTAATGCTTGTGATTTACATTGCTATTTCGAGCATACCTTCTGCCGCCAGACGCAATTTATCAGCAGACAACTTGCTAAATGTAATTGCAATTTGGATGAAGCCGATATTAAGAGGGTTTGCCGCAAATTCACGAATTTCAGGGTCTAAATCGCTGAAATGTTTCCATTCTTCGCGCATTCGCAATAATTCACCAACATAACTACTTGTCTCTAAGAAGAAATCGACATTCTTGTTGACGATATTTGCAATGACGGCAAGTTGGTGCATTGGTATAGGCGTTTCGCCAATTTCATAGGCTTGGATAGCTTCAACTGGTATTTGCGCTTGCTGGGCAACGTCTTCGTGTGATAAGTCACGTTCCTGACGCGCTTGTTGCAATAAAGCACCAATCATTCTATCGCGTAATGCCATATATTCAGACTGTGCGGCAACTTTTTCAGCTTTATCTTGGTCAAGTGTTTTTAATGACCAGAAATGGCTGACTGGAACATCTAAGTAATATGCTAACAATTCAATCTGTGGAAGTGTCGGTGCAGTCTCACCATATTCCCAAGATTCGATAATAGATGGTTCAATACTCAGTAAACGAGCGCAATCATCAATGGTACGCGCCGCATTCAGACGAGCATCGCGTATTAGAACACCCAGCATTTTACTACGTAAGCGATATGACTCACCAAAGTTATAAGGTTTTTGTTCTGGTTCATCACTTTTTTGCGCTTGTTTCATGCGGGCAGAAAAATCTTTAAAATCCATTATTATTCGCTCCATTGTGGTTATGCTACATGTAATCATTATAGACTGACGTGCGATTGCAAGCAACTATTACAAATCGGACAAACATTAATTATCCAAAATGAGCATGTTTCTCGTAAATGGGTTTTCAATATTGAGCCTTCCAGCATATAATTTACTAAATAGGTAGGGACTATATAGAATCTTATGACTGAAACAGAATCGGTTACACAATCTTCAGATAAGCAAAATGAACTAACTGACTTAGAAATTATTCAAAAGTTCTCAGCTAATCTTCAAGAAATACCTCTTAGTGAACGTGACAGCTATGCATTAGCGAAATTGCTATCTGAAACGGTCAATACTACACATTGTTTGATATTAAAAAACGATATAGAAAATGCAATTTTGGAATATGACAGTTTGTATCCAAAAGTCATTGGTGCGCCTCCCAAGATTCACATCAACACATTTAATGCGAATCCTATCTCGATTATCGACACCTTAATAAAAGGTGAAATTGTCCCTTATGGCACCCCACCAGAAGATGATCGATTAGCTAGCTTATTCGTAGTAGTTACAGCACAAAAAGGTATTTTAGTCCCTCTAAAATCTGGTGAAAATTTAATTGCTGTAATAGTAATTTATAGTGACTCGGATTCTACATTGGACGCTTCTATTCAACAGAAAATCAGGATATTACAACCAAGTCTATCATTAGCTTTAGAGATGTTATTCCAACAACAAAAGTTAAGCCGTCAAGCTGAAGATATTAAATTTGAATCAGAAATTTTCAGCCGTATTGATGCTGAACTTAACGATACAATCGAAATAAATTATGTTTTCACCATGATGAAAGACTGGGCATTACGTTTCACCAATGCGGACGCAGCAGCATTAGCTCTATATGACAACGAAACTGAAACATTTCGGATAATGTCTCAATATGCTTTTAGGGACACGGTTGTTACGATTGGCGAAGAATTGCCTCAAGAGCAAGCTGGCATTATGCAACGGGTAGCACGCTCAGGAAATTCAGAGATTGTCCCCAATGTCACTACAGACAGCGATTATTACGCGCTTACTGAGGCTATGCACACTCAAATGACTGTGCCGATTAAACGCGAAGAAAAAGTCATTGGGATACTAACCTTACTCAGCACAAAAATTAATGGTTTCACTGATGAGCATCTCGAATTTGCAAAACGCTTATCTAGTCGGGCTGGGGTTGCTGTGGATAATGCGCGTTTATTTGCTGAAACCAAGCGTGAGCGTGAAAAATTATCGAATATTTTGCGTAATATCGCTGAAAATGTAATTGTTGTTGGTTTAGATCATCGTATTGAATTGATCAACTCTTCGGCTTTGCTTGCGTTTCATCTAAGTGCAGATGCAGTGTATGAAGGCAAAACCTTCGCTGATGTATTCCCCGATGCTCAATTACAAGTAGCCTATCAAGATTCTGTTGAGGGCGACGACACGGTCAGCATTGAATTAAAACTGCCGAACGGTCGCGATTATCATACCAGTATTGAGTATCATGCAGGTATCGGTCGTATTATCATCATGCAAGATATTACTTATTTCAAAGAAACAGACCGTCTCAAGACAGAATTAATAGGGACAGTATCGCACGATTTAAAGCAACCTCTATCGGTGATGCGAGGCTATCTTGATTTACTTAAAATGGTCAATGACTTTGATGAAAAATCACTTAAATATACAGATAATCTCAATTTTGCCTTTAACACAATGCAACAATTGATTGATGATTTACTCGATATTGCACGAATTGAGGCAGGACTTTCGCTTGAGTTGGAAGATGTCAGCATTAATGACGTACTTGCAAGGTCTATACGCAACAATACTCAGCAAGCCAATGCTAAAGAAATCAAGTTAAATACCAACTTGCCAGACAACTTACCCTTCATTAGCGGTGACCCTAAACGTCTTGAACAAATCTTCAATAACCTCATTAGTAATGCCGTAAAATACACACCACCTGAAGGCGAAGTCGATATTTATGTAGAGATCAAGCAAACTGTGTTACGTGTATTCGTTAAAGATACGGGTATGGGAATTGGGGCAGAAGACCAAGCGAAAATATTTGAACGATTTTACCGAGTTCGCCGCCCTGAGACAGATAGCATCGAAGGAACTGGTTTAGGATTGGCAATTGTGAAGTCCTTAGTAGAGGCACATGAAGGAAAAATAGATATTAAGAGTGTCATCGGTAAGGGGTCTACTTTCCGTGTGACGATGCCTTTATAAGCATAAGAGGTCTTAAATAATATTTAAGACCTCTTTTATTTTCTGCTATTTATTCTGGCTTATCTTCATCATTCCCATCATCTTGAGGGTGTTCAATTTCTTCATCATCGATGATTTTGTACTTATGATCAAGTTCTTCAGGGTCAACCTCAGCATCAATACCATGCGTATGAATACCAACACGACGCAATTTATTATCAGACGATACAGAAATAATCATTTCTACATCAACCTCTTCTGGGATAAGACCAAAGTCTTGTAATGTCCAGACTGTCGTAATACGGTCACTGAGATTAGGCCATTGGTCTTTTGCCCAGCGATAACGTTCACGACTGAATTGCCAGATTTCTTCTGGTAATTTTTCCCATTCAAAGGTTTGATATTCTTCCCAAATTTCATCGTGTGCTGTCATCGGGAACAGAATATCAAGCATCGCTTGTTGCACTGTTGCACCATCGCGCCCACCTTTCGGATTAACCCAATTGGCGTGGTATTTATCAATGAAAGTGAAAATACCATAGTGTGAATAATGCTCAATACGGTCAAAGAGATAATCTTTCATGTTATACGCTGAGAGATAAGTCTCTTCGAGTTCAATGCTCGGTTCTTCGTAACGTTCGTGGTGTTCGTGTCCATAATCCAAATTGAAGTGGGATATATCGATATTGAATAGATGACTCACGAGTTGCACGATACGTTGTGAATCGACATTGAATTTGACGAACGCACCATCTTCAAACATATCATGGATAGCATCTGCCATGCCACGTTGACGAGCATCATCATGAGCGCGTGTTACACCATCTGCGTAAATAGGTTTGACCGTGGGAGTCGGTAATTCAATCTCTGGTTTACGTGATTTCTGGCGCAATCCGCCATTGGCAATGAGCCACTGAATCAAGGTAATAACCGCACCAGAAACAACAATCACGAGCAAGGCATCTGTCTTTTGTGTGATGAGAACAAAACCCATAAAGTAACTGGCAATCATCCCCCGTAGCCCTGCAAACTTGAGTGATTTGGCTTCATCCGAACCGGGGTGAATACCTCTATCAATTAAGACATCATCACGAACAAAAAAGACCGTTGTACTGGTAATGATAAACGCACTCACAAAGCCAAACGCATAGTACGATTCAACAATGACAACTTCGCGGATAATGGGGATTAATACAGCAGCAACGCCCCAGATAACGGCTATACCGACACGGTCGTCCTCGAAGAAACTGGGCAAACGTCCAAGTCGGGCAGCATTTGCAGCAACAGCAGCCCCCCCAACGTAACCACCACCTTGTGCTAGGAGCAGGATAATTGCGAGCAGAACACCTGCTAGAAGCAAGAAATTTGTGCCAACACCACTTGAACTATCTGCTTGAACTCGTTGGAAAGCAGCAATCTCTGTTAAGGCAAACAGCAAGGCTTCTTCTAGCTGTTCGTCTGTTGCTCCTTCGGCAAATTCTTCTCCCAGTAAGCCTTCTTCTAATTCATGTAGTCGTGCGGGTGTGAGATTATTGAAGTTACGAAGCGCCTCCGCTTCATCTTGTGGCAAGATGACTATATCATCTGGTTCAATACCTTCCCCAAATGTCTGTGAGGCTATCATCTCATATTCAATGAGTAGGGTACTATAACCTTCTGTAGCAGGGATTTTCCATTGTGATGCAGCGTATAGCTGAATAACGCCTGTACCAATGAGGAAGACAGCTGCGACGGTTAGAGCCGTGTTGATGACTTTCCATTTTGGTTTAGCGGCATGCTTACCGCTGGCTGGAATCACTTCATAGCCAGAGAAGCCTAACATCGCACTGGACATCGACCTAAAGAAGAATTGGAAAAACACCACTGAACCTATAGCTGGTGCATCCGTTAATGCGCGTTCGACATGCTCAACAACGCCTTGAGATTGTAATTTGGCTACAATTTGGTCGCCTAAGAATGCCCATTCTGGATTAGCAAAGGAGGCAGTCCCGACAATGCCCAAGGCACCAATAGTAAATATCGTAAATGCACCACCGCCTATTAAGAATAATGGCACAGCACGTTTAGGTCCTAATGCGACTAGGACAACCATAATGAAGAAGGCATATAATTCCGCCAATATGATACGGAACTCAGCAAATTCAGGATAAATTAACATGGTGACATCGGCAGCGGAAATCGAACTGATGATGATTGTCAGCACCGCATCGAGGAAGAACAAACTCGTCCCGATCCATGATAACCAACGCATCTGTGGTGGACCAATTGCTTCGACTAAAGGTCCACTACCACCTGCATTAGGTCTAAGGTACGCACCTGCTTTATACGCAGGAACAATCCCCAAGAATAACAAGACCGATAGCACGATGAAGGCATACATCGCAATTTCGTGATGTCCACCTGCGCCATGAATAGCGAGTAATGTTTGATATGCCGCAACGCTGAATGCGTCCGCAGCAATTTCAAAAATTAGTGCAAGAACACCCAACCCAGAACCGCCGAGTAATAAACCTTCTACCATCAATTTTGGTAGTTGTTTATTAGCGGATTTATTTTCTTCCGGGTCGATGTAACTTTTTAAAACCATGTTAGAAGCCCCTTTTATCAGAGAAAAATGATGATTTAGTATCCTCATAAGGACACTAAAACGACAATGAGTCACAAAACTTGAATAGTATTAATCATACCGCTAGAGTTTTCTAGGCACAATCAATTGGAAGCCCCAATAATTGGGGGTTAATCTGCAGAGAAGCATGACAAGTTGCCGTGTCGATAGTTGAACGGTAAGATGGAAGCATTAATCAAATTGATATTTAGTTAAAAGAGTTTAATCTCCATGCAGCGAATTCAGAGCAAAGTTGATACGAAGAGCAGTGATTACAAAGAACAGTATGAGCATAATTGTCAACTCGTTGAAACACTAGAACATCGTCAGCAAGCAGTACGGGAAGCTGGTAAACGTGGCACACAACGTATGATTGACCGAGGCAAAATCCCTGCGCGTGAACGAGTGGAATTATTGCTTGACCCTGAGACATCATTCTTAGAACTATCCACATTGGCGGCAAATGGGATGTACGATGATGAAACGCCCGGTGCTGGAGTCATCACAGGAATTGGGATTGTGAATGGGGTTGAATGTTTAATAAGTGCAAACAATCCAGCGATAAAAGGAGGTACTAGCTACCCTATCACTGTTGATAAGTCATTACGGGCGCAGGAAATTGCGCGTGTGAATGGCTTGCCAACCATCTACTTGGTGGAATCTGGTGGCGCGAATTTACCACATCAAGCCGAGTTATTTGTCAAAGGTGGGCGTGGATTTGCAAATCAGGCACAGATGAGCGCATTAGGGTTGCCACAAATTTCGCTCGTATTTGGTAACAGCACAGCAGGTGGTGCGTATATTCCGGGCTTGAGCGATTACACCGTTTTCGTTAAAGACCAAGCACTGGCATTCTTAGGAGGTCCTCCGCTCGTTAAGATGGCAACGGGCGAAGAAATTGACGAAGAAACACTCGGTGGGACGGAGATGCACGCCAAGATTTCGGGTCTGGTGGATTATGTAGCACAAGATGATGCCGATGCCTTGAGAATTGGGCGCGAGATTGTGGGAAATTTAAATTGGCGAAAAACAGTTCAGGCAGATTTGCGCGAAGCAGAAGACCCGTATTATGACCCTGATGAATTACTCGGACTTGTGCCGATAGACACAATTCGGAAGCCACTGGATATGCGTGAGATTATTGCTCGGCTGGTGGATGGCAGTCGAATTATGGATTTCAAGCCAGATTATGGCAGTACGCTGGTTTGCGCGGATGCTTATATCAACGGTTTTCCTGTAGGGATTATTGCCAATAATGGAGTTTTGTTTAGCGAGAGTGCCAATAAGGCGGCACAGTATATTCAACTGTGTAATCATAGGCGCAGACCGATTATCTATTTGCAAAATATCACGGGTTTTATGGTGGGGTCTAAAGCCGAGCAAGAAGGCATCATCAAACATGGGAGCAAGATGATTAATTCTGTTGCCAATAGCAATGTGCCTCAATTCAGCGTTTTGATTGGGGGCGCGTATGGGGCAGGTTACTATGCGATGTGTGGTCGCCCGTATGACCCGCGCTTGATTTTTGCATGGACAACTAGCCGAACAGCTGTGATGGGTGCGGAACAAGCGGCAGGTGTTTTGGGGATTATTCAAGAAGCTGGGATGCGTCGGAAAGGGATTGAACCTGACCCAGAGCAAATTGAGATGATGAAAACAGGCGTGCGCTTGATGTTTGAGGAGCAAAGTGACCCGTATTATGGCACAGCGCGTTTATGGGATGATGGTTTGATTGACCCGCGCGACACTCGGCAAGCCCTAACGGTAGGCATCAGCATGTCGTATAATCGAGATTGGGTGAGCAACGGTGCGCCACGATACGGCAATTTCAGGATGTAATGATGACAGATAATCAGCAGTACCACATTTTTATTTCATACTCGCGTGCAAATTCGGACATCAAAGATAAGATTGTGCGCGATTTGAGAGACTACGGTTTTGATGTTTGGGTCGATAATGACAGTATTACCCTTGCCAATAACTGGACTGACGAAATCAAAAAAGGCATTGCAAACTCGAAAATATTACTCTACTTAGGGTCGCCCGAAGCAATGAAGTCAACCTATATCAGCTATGAATTAGGCTATGCTGATGCCCTCAACAAAATCATATTGCCTATCCGAATAAAGGGGCATACTTGGGAGGAATGTGTTCCAAGTTGGTATTCTGTCACTCAGGGGATGGAACTTCGAGGGTCGCAATACGAAAAACGTAAAGCTAAGTTATTTGCAAATATTCGAGAGTTATTATCGTAATTTAAGACAGGTATTTACCTAACATACTTCTAAATCAAAATGAGGAAACAAAAATCTTTATGCGGTATACCGTATTTATGATTGGTGAGAAAGTGAATTTTAGAGGCTGTAAAACGCTGGATGATGCTTATGCCTTTTGTATAGACGATGGTTCTCCTATCAACTTAATTTTTGAGCATATGAGTCCAGATGATATTTTCTATCACCGCTTAACTGAACCATTGGCGATGTATGTGAATGGTAAGCGATACGATGTGAGTGAACATGATGGGCAAGACAAATGAGTGATGCTTGGACTGAACAACGTTTACAACAATATATTAATGATGAAGTGCCTGAAAGTTTGAGCCTTGAATATAAACGAGGCATTGTTCTCAGTAAGAACGCTAAGAAAAATCCAAAATGGCTAGAAGCACTCACCAAGGATATTTCCGCGCTGGCAAATTCAGCAGGTGGCATTTTAGTTTATGGTATCGCTGAAAATAATGATAAGCCGACTGGGTTTTCGCCTGTAGATAAAAGCGAATTTTCTCGTGAGACACTTGACCAAATCATTTCAAGTAACATTAAACCACGTATTGATGGCTTAGTCATTCATCCTGTAAGTCTTAGTTCAGGCGAAAATGACACAGCCTACGTTATTGAAATTCCTCAAAGCAATACCGCACATCAGGCATATGACAAACGTTATCACAAGCGTTTGAATACAACAACTACATCAATGGAAGATTATGAAATTCGTGATGTGATGCGACGTGGAAATTATCCTAAATTTGAATTTAAGTTCAGCCTTGTAAAACATTATTTTCCATACGATTTAACTTCCGATAAAGAACAGAAAAAATATTTTAATCTCAATATACACGCGACGAATGTAGGCAATGTCATTACGCTTTACTATACTAGTTTCTTTGATGTTCCACGTCGTATTGTAGAAACTCGTAATTCACTAAATCATTCTGGTGTAGAGATAAATGACGAATGGCACGAAAGATTCGTATTGACTAATTTTAGCGAAAAATCAAACCTATATATTCCAATTCAACCTGGGCTTACAATAAACCGCGAAATACCTATATCTAAAATAGATACAGATATAATAATAAGATGGCAGATTTTCGCAGATGATGCTCCCGTGAACACGGGCAATGTAAATTTAAAAGATATAGAATTAAGAATGTAAGAATGACTAACTACCACGAACAAAATCGCCAGTCATGGAATGCAGCGACGAAGCAACATCACTCGCATAAGCCTGATTTGATTGAGCAATATAAAAATGGGCGCAATAATTTATATCCCGAAGAAACCTCCCTCTTGGGCGATGTTACAGGCAAATCGCTAGTGCATCTGCAATGCAATGATGGTCAGGATACATTAAGTATAGCGAAGCACTTAGGTGCAGATGTATTAGGTGTAGACATTAGCGATGAGGCGATTGCCTTTGCACGGAAAATGTCCGCTGAAGCGAATATTCCTGCGGAGTTTGTCCGTGCGGATATTTTTGATTGGTTTGATGACAACGATGTACTGTACGATGTAGTTACGGGCTATGGTGCAATCAATTGGATTTCAGATATTCAGCGTTGGGCGAACGGGATTGCAAAAACGCTGAAACCAAATGGACGCTTCGTGATGATTGAGTTTCATCCCATTCTGCTGATGCTCGAAGATGATTGGGAATTAAAGTACGATTATATGGGTGGGAAAGCCTATTCTTTAGGGGGTGTTGGCGATTATGTGGGTGATGACTATGAAGGCACTTTCCAAAATCCGCATCCATCGTATGAATTTGCATGGGGAGTTGCGGATGTGGTGACAGCATTGCTGGATGCTGGCTTGACGCTCACTCATTTGGAAGAATACCCTTACGTGAATGGTTGGAAGCCCTTCCCTGAGATGCGTAGCGACGGTAATCGGAATTATCCTCCAGAAAATCAACCGAATTTAGCGATGATGTTCAGTATTGTAGCGACAAAAAATAGGTAATCTATGAGCCAAGCACCACAACAAGAATCACCTGCGGAAGCACTCGCGCGGAGTGCTTTTGGTTTTGCATTGTTTGCACTCATCCCTGCGATTATCACTTGGATAATGTTCTGGCTTGCCCCACCCTCACCGTCACCGACTTTCCGCCTGATTCGTTGGGTGATTATCGGTGGTTTTGGGCTAATTGTTTTATTCTTGTTGTGGATAACTCGCTATTTTTATCAGACCCCTGCTGAAAATTTACAACCTCAAGCACAATCAATTGCTAGTTTATTGAGCCAAAAATGGGTGGCGTTGCTCCTTACTTTGCTAATCATAGAAATGAATTTACTAGCTTTTTTGCTTTTGCGAGGGATTGCACCAAGCATCACGAATCCCACAAAATTTCTGCTAATATGCTGGTTGCTACTGTTCTTGGGCATCGTCTTCATGGCTAACCTTGAGAAAATATCTCCATGGTACGCCCGTACACAGGGGTTATGGGCTAGCACAGGCTTAGTTGTGATAGGGATTGTAGTATTGGGCGGATTATTTGCGGTGAATAGTTGGTTGGTCAATTTGAGTGGTACAAATGATATATTGCGTGGTGGCTTAGATTATCGGCAATTAGAATTTTATGATGATGGTGAGTCTATGCCATCAGCATCTGAATTTTGGGCAGAACAATCGCAAACCAGTGTGCGTTGGTCACCTTATACCTATTGGGTAATGAGTGAATTTGAAGGTGACTACATCAATATTTCCCCTGATGGTATTCGCTATACACCGAATTTTGGGGGTGACTCAGAGATATTTGTCTTTGGGGGTAGCACCGTTTGGGGTGAAGGTGCACGCGATGCCTATACTATTCCTGCCCATATTGCGCGGTTGCTCAATGAAAACGGTAAAGCACAGAATGTCCTCAATTATGGTCAGACTGGCTATGTGAGTTCGCAAGATTTAATCTGGTTTCAGCGTCAACTGACACGCAGAAATGTGCCTGATGTAGCGATATTTTATCAGGGATTTAATGATATTTTATCGGCATGGGGGACGGGTCTGACAGGCTTGACCTTACAGGAAAATATGCGCCTGAATGATTCGGAAGCAGGACGACGTTTACGAGCGGGTCAGCCTGTGTTGCAATTACCGAATCAATCTTTAGATGACTATGATATGTCATCGGCTGGGGTCGGTTCAGCTACACCCGAAGCGATTGCTGAGTTATGGTTCGCCAATATAGAGATGGTACAGTCAATGGCAGATGCCTACGGGGTCGAAGTGCTTTTTGTGTGGCAACCTGCTATAATTTTTAAAGACAGCTTGTCTGATAGTGAACAGGCTATCTACCAAAGAAGCGATAATGAACGGGCTGGCATATTCGACCTATATGCTGAGGTGGATGAAATCGTTCGTGAGCGCGTTATACAGAGTGATTATGAGAATATCATCATCCTAAGTGACTTGTTTGCAAATAATACAGACACTATTTTTCATGATTTAGTACACATTACTGAGATTGGCAATGGCATCGTCGCAGAAGCGATAGTGCCTCATCTAACTGACTTATTAGAAAATTGATTTTTTGAGAGGATTTTTTATGGTATCTATAGCCCCGACAGGCGTTAATCCGTATAGCCCATTCACCGAAGAACATGAGATGTTTCGTAAAGCGGTGCGGAAATTCGTGGAAAACGAATTGACTCCGCACGTTGAAGCATGGGAAGAAGCCGAGATTGCCCCATTGCATGATATCTTCAAGAAAATGGGTGATTTAGGCTTTCTCGGGCTAAATTATCCAGAAACCTATGGCGGTGCGGATGCCGATATTTGGTTTACAGTGGTTTTGCATGAGGAATTGAGCAAAACTCCGATGGGTGGCGTACCTATGGCGATTGCTGTCCATACGGATATGTGTACCCCTGCTCTCGCCCAATTCGGCTCTGAGTATTTGAAAGAGACTTATTTAGTTCCTGCTATTCGTGGGGATGTTGTGGGAGCGATTGCTGTCACTGAACCTGATGCAGGTTCGGATGTGGCGCGTATTCGGACTCGCGCTGAGCGAGATGGCGACGAATACATTATAAATGGAAGCAAGATGTATATCACCAATGGGACTCAAGCCGATTGGATTTGCTTGTTGGCACGAACCAATGATGGGGATGATTATCGAGGTATGTCGTTAATCATTGTACCGACGGATACCAAAGGCTTTAACGTCAGCCGAAAATTGAAGAAATTAGGACAACATAGTAGCGATACAGCAGTCTTGAGTTTTGAGAATATGCGCGTGCCTGTTAAAAATCGGATTGGTGATGAGGGCAAGGGCTTTTATTATCAGATGGGACAATTCCAGATTGAGCGTCTGATTGGAGCGATTGGGGCAACGGCGGCGGCGGAACAAGTTGTGCGCGATACGATGCAGTATACCCATGAGCGCGAAGCATTCGGTAAGCCACTCATTCATAACCAGTGGATACAGTTCAAGCTCGGGGAACTTTTGACTGAAATTGAGGCAACGAAGCAACTCAATTACTATTGTGCGAGTTTGGTTGAGGCACAGGCTGATGATAAAGAAGTCACACGGATTGCGTCGATGTGTAAGCTCAAAGCTGGACGGCTGGGTCGGCAAGTGGCGGATACCTGCATTCAGTTTTTCGGTGGGATGGGCTACATGGAAGAGACACCGATTTCACGTTATTACCGTGATTCGCGTTTGGCGAGTATTGGCGGAGGTGCAGACGAAATTATGCTCCAGATTATTGCTAAATTAGAAGGCATGGATAAGTAATTTATGACCTACCGCGTTGGTTCAGCACAGGGATATTATGGCGATAATGTGATGAGTGCGCTCCCGATGATATTGGGTGAGCATGTGGATGTTGTCTGTTTTGAGGCATTGGCAGAATTGACATTGGCTATTTTGCAAAAAGATAAACTCAAAGACCCAACGCGAGGTTTTACATTCGATATTGGCATCATCGCTAGCCAAATCCTACCTGAAGCCTACAAGCGCAAGATTCCGCTCATCACCAATGGCGGGGGCTTGAACCCAAAAGGCGCAGCGCAATTGGTCTATGAGACAGCGCAGAAAATGGGCTTAAAAGGACTCAAAATTGCGTATGTGACTGGAGATGATGTCAGTGGGCGTTTAGAAGAATTGCTTGATTCTGGCGAATCGTTAGAGAATATCGACACAGGCGAACAACTTAACCCAGAAAGTCATGTGCTGGTCAATGCGAATGTCTATATGGGAGCAAAGCCAATTGCAGATGCTTTGAAATCAGGGGCAGACATCGTGATTACGGGACGTGTTGCTGACCCATGTTTACATCTGGGAGCGATTGCGGCACATTATGATTGGGCATGGGATGATTGGGATAAGCTGGCTAGTGGGATTGTCGCCGGGCATTTATTAGAATGTACAGCACAAGTTGTCGGGGGTAATAGTCTGGCTGTCATTAACGAGATTGACCCATCACAGCTGAGCCAATTAGGCTACCCTATCGCACATGTTTCAGATGATGGCTCGTTTGTCTTGACGAATACACCTGATATGGCTGGTATCGTCAATGTGGATACGGTAAAGGAGCAATTGCTCTACGAAGTTCATGACCCTGCCAACTACATTACGCCTGATGTGATAGTCAATTTCATGACATTAGAGCTAGAGGACATTGGCGAAAATCAAGTGCGAGTCAGCGGTGTAACGGGTAAACCACGTCCTGAGACACTCAAGCTGAATTTGGGTCGGATGGAAGGTTATATGCGTGAACTCATCTTCACGCTTGGTTATCCTGAAACCCGAACGAAATTCACACAACTCAAAGCTATGATAGAATCAACTTGGGTTGGTTTAGATATAGACCGTATCGAGTATGACTTTATGGGAATCAATAGCTTGTATGGTAGTCTATCAGAAATGCCTGATGACCCTTTAGAACTCATTGTACGGGTGATGTTCACCGCAAAGGATGAGCGCGCGCTCAAAACAGCCGTGCGAAAATTAATGACTAATGGCTTAAGTGGTCCTGCTGGGATGAGTATCTCAGGCACAACAATCGGCGCGAATCCGCGTATTATCTTGGGTTTGTTCCCGACCTTAATTCACCGAGACAATATCACAGCAAATATTGATTATATGGTTGTTGACTAATGCACTTACAAACATCACAGGGTCTTTATTTATTCGATATAAGAAATCGAGATTTTGTTTCGGGGGATGAATCAATCTTACCTACAGCTGTAACTCGTAAGATCGCAGTACGGCAATATGTCTACCTCATGTTTATTATCGCTTCTCCCCTAATATTATTTATCACATTATTGGTAGCTATTGCTGGCTACCACATTGAATTTTTGCTCATTGTCGAGTTACTGACTGCCCTCATTACTTGTGCATATTTCGTCTTATCGCGTTACTGGAAAGACCGTGAATTGCGACGGAAAGGGCAAATCATTTATGGCGAAATCATACGTCAAGATATATTACCATCATATTCTGGGATAGGTGCTGGCACAGTTACGCGACTTTTCTATCGTTTTATTACACCAGAGAAAGAACGCATTATTAATTTTACAGATTGTGCCTATATTGCTTATCGAATGCCTGATGGACGCAAATATCCCAAAGTTGGGACACCTATAGCAATACTTTATGCAAACAATAAAAATCACAAATTATTATGACCCAAAAGCGTTATATCTGGATTTGGATTGCAGACAATGCCAACGACATTGAGGAAAAATGTTGGCAACAATTCATCAAGGTCAATATGTCTGTCAGTGAGAATGTGCGCTTTCTAACAGCACAAACTGAGGACGAATATTTGCTCAAGCAAGATGTCCTTGAAAAAGCAGGTTGGGAAATCGGGCGTTGGGGCGAAGGTTGGATGGAACGAGTTATCTATTTCACGAAAGAAAATATGGTATGACAAGACGATTGTATGATATTGCCTTTGGTCGGAGTGGGGACAAGGGCAATATTGCGAATATCAGCGTTATCGCACGAACATCAGCCGATTACCAAGACCTCAAAGCAAAGTTAAGTGCCGAACGAGTTAAAACCCATTTAGGCAATTTAGTCAAAGGTGAGGTGGTACGCTATGAATTGGATAATATTGAGGCATTAAATTTCGTTTGCTACGATGCACTAGACGGTGGTGGTACACGTTCATTGCGGATAGACCCGCTCGGTAAGTCGTTGGCTGGGGCATTGCTCTATATGCCTTGGGAGGATTGATGGCATCCCTAAGCCAACTTGACCAAGACCTCAAACAATTGTCGCTCAATGATGTCGTTGCTTTAAATCAATTAGGCGAAAAACATCAGCTTGAGAAAAAAGCTCGTAATGACATCGTGTGGTTCGTCCTGATGAATGGTCTAGCGATGTTCATTATCAGCTTGCTACATTTCGATGGCATCCTCATGGATTATTTACAGGTTGGGCTTGCCCTAATCACCATGACAATTGGATTTTTGACTTATCGACGTGGCGGACAATCCGCATTGTTAGGCATTGCTAGTGTGATGGGGCTATGGGCAATATACTATTTGCTCATAGCGAACATCTTGCAGGGTGAAATTAACGGTAGAAGTGTGATTTTAGGGACACTTCAAGTTCTTTTGGCATTATTTTATATCCAAAAGGCAAATCACTTCGCTAGCTTGCAAGAAAAAACTTCTAATCTCATCTACAATGATCTCTATGATGCACTGTATGAAACGCTATCGAATAGTAAAGCAAATAGCAGTAATCAATTGCTCGAACTACAAGAAATAATGCAGACCATAACCGTGTGGTTGCGTCAACCCTACAGTGTTATTCTCCTAAAAGGTGAAAAGCGTCTATTCTTTGATACAACTCAATCCTTTACGATGACAATAAAGGGACAGGATAGAGGTGGCGATACGTTAAAAGTTGATGCGAGTATCATTGACCGAATGCGCGTGTGTTCAATTTCTCGGCATGGATGGTTACGGTATATACAATACTCACGTTAAAATTATTGGCTAAATCTTCTCTAAAAAGGACTTATTGTGACAGTTTTTGATTCCCTCGAAACAATTCAGGTCAAGCAAAAAGGTTTTGCTTTATATATCACCCTCAATCGACCTGAAACACGGAACGCAATGAATAACCAAATGGTTGCAGAACTCACAACTGTATTCGAGCAAATTAGTGACAATCGTTCGATACGTGCGGTCATTTTGAGTGGCGCAGATGGCACATTCTGCTCTGGGGGCGACATCAAAGAAATGCGGAGCAATCCCCTGCCATCAGCTGAGAGCGCACATAATTTGGATATGATGTTACGGACAGTGAATCAAGCCCCGCAAGTTGTCATTGCCCGAGTTGAAGGAGTAGCACTCGGTGGTGGATTTGGCTTGGTCTGTGTGAGTGATATTGCGATTGCCGATATGGACGCACGATTTGGACTTCCTGAAGTGCGTTTAGGAGTTGCACCCTCATTTATTTCACCGTTTGTTTTACAACGAATTGGCTTGACCCGTGCGAGAGAATTAATGCTGACGGGTAGACGCTTCAACGGCAAACTCGCGCAAGCCTATGGCATCGTGCATGAAGCTTGTAGCAAGGAGCAACTTGACCACTTTATTGAGGTGGAATTAGACGAAATTCGACACTGTGCGCCAGAAGCCATTGCCGCTATTAAAAAACTCATCTTCACTGTTTATGATCAACCTTTAGATAATACTGTGGCGTATCGTGCAGATTTGCTAAATAGATTAAGGGCTGGTGACGAAGCACAAGAAGGATTGCTGGCATTCATGGAAAAACGCTCGCCGAAGTGGGATTCAGGTGCGTATGATGATTAGAAAATTATTGATTGCTAATCGCGGTGAAATTGTCTGCCGAATCATTCGTACTTGTCGTGAAATGGGTGTCATGACCGTTGCTGTGTTCTCGGATGCTGATGCAAAGGCGTTACACGTTCAAATGGCAGATGAAGCTGTGCATATTGGCGCAAGTTCGGCAAGCGAGAGTTACCTTAATATTGAGAAAATCCTGCATGCGGTTGAGGTTTCGGGCGCGGATGCTGTTCATCCTGCATATGGCTTTTTAGCGGAAAATGCAATCTTTGCCCAAGCGGTTTTGGATGCTGGCTTAACGTGGGTGGGTCCTCAAGCTGATGTAATTTCGGCGATGGGTGACAAAAGCACAGCTAAAAATTTGCTGGAAAATATCCCCTATGTGCCGGGTTATACGGGCGATAATCAAGCTGATGAGACGCTTATCTCGACTGCGAATGACATCGGCTACCCGATTATGATAAAAGCAACGGCTGGTGGTGGTGGTAAAGGCATGCGTCGGGTTGACCATGCAGACCAGATGCCCGAAGCCTTAGCGGCGGCACGTCGAGAAGCACAGCAAGCCTTCGGCAATGATACGCTGATGCTCGAAAAATGCTTGATTAAACCGCGTCATATTGAAGTACAGATTATTGGGGATATGTACGGTAATGTGATGGCACTTGGTGAGCGTGAGTGCAGTGTTCAAAGACGACACCAGAAAATCATTGAAGAAAGTCCTGCTTTTGGCTTAGATGAAGATTTGCGTGAGGCGATTCATGCTACAGCTGTGAGAGTGGCTCGGCAACTCAACTACCAGAATGCTGGCACGGTTGAGTTTTTGCTGGATGCTGAGGGCAATTTTTACTTCATGGAAATGAATACACGCTTACAGGTCGAACACCCTGTGACTGAAGCAGTTTATGCGTTAGACCTTGTACGTTGGCAATTAGAGATTGCACAAGGTACAAGCCTCTATGACTTACTGCCTCCTTTTGCTGATTTTGAAGATTTCGCCTTTGCGCCTGATGGTCATGCGATTGAGGTGCGTGTGTATGCAGAAGACCCGACTAATCAGTTTTTACCTGTGACAGGTGACATTCTACGCTGGCAAGCCCCTGACATGGTACGCGTCGATGCAGGGGTACAAAGTGGAGATAGCGTTTCACCACATTATGACCCGATGTTAGCAAAAGTCATTGCACACGGTCATGATAGAGTGACGGCTATCCGCAAGCTAGATTATGCGCTAGCGCAATTACAATTCATGGGTATGAAAAATAATATTAGCTTCCTCCGTCATGTTTTGACCCATCCTGAGCATCTTGATGGCAACCTCAGCACACAATTTTTGGATGATCATCCTAATTTGATGAACGAAGAACCGACCTTACCACTATCGGCTGTGATAGCAGTTGCTCTTGCACAGGGGACTGGAACAAAGCACTGGCGCAATAATTCTAATCGTCCGATTCGTCATCATTTTAAGCATCAAGATACCAGCTACGAGGTTTTGCTAGTCGCACAAAAAGGTAAATATAAGGTCACTGTTGGCACAGATGAATTTGAAGTCACGCTGAAATCGGTCAACGATGATGTATATACGATTGTTGTGGATGGGTATCAGCAAAAATTCACGGTTATCGCTGGCAAAAATGACCAATGGTGGGTGCATTCACTGGATGGTACATTCCGTTTAGATTGGCAAACGCCTCTCCCCCTACCGACTATACACACAGTCGAGAAAGGCTCATTGCGTGCGCCAATGCCCGGACAAGTGATTCGGGTAGATGTGGAAGTTGGGCAAGAAGTTGAGCAAGGGGCTGTGTTACTGATAATGGAAGCCATGAAAATGGAACATCGTATCGAAGCTCCCTATAGTGGCGTTATCGAGACGGTAGCGTATCAGGTTGGGGATGCTGTTCAGCAAGAAGATGTGTTGCTCTCTATCAAAGCTGAGGGTGACTAATTAACGCATATCTTGTATTGCTTACGATATGCTAAGGCAAATGACCATTATAAAGGCAAATATCTGATGCCGATGTATGACTATCGTTGCAAAAATTGTGGCTACGAATTCACCGAAACACATGGCTTTGATGAATCAGCGTTTGATTGTCCTGAGTGTGAATCCGAGAATTTACAACGCCTCATCACAGATGCGCCCACAGTTGCCAAAGGGATGCTGACCCACCCCGGTGATGGTCGCAAAGCCAGTAAGGAAGAATTACAGGCGAAATGGCGGGAGGAAACACCAAAGCTCCATAAGAAATTACGGGATAAGTTCGGAGACGAAGCAATCAAAGGCTTGCCGAAATTCAATGATGACGAATAGTGTTACAATGGGACAGTCGAGAATGGCTGTCTTTTTGATTAGGGAAACTAAATGAGTCAACCTCTGCATATCAAAAATGCCACTATCTGGGACGGTAGCGCACATATTCACCATGATTTGTATGTCAAAAGTGGGCACATTGTTCCTGAAAAGCCCAATGATGCGATAGAGGTTGACTTAGAAGGCTATACACTCTTTCCGGGATTGGTGAACGCACATGACCATCTGGAATTGAACCACTTTCCGCGCACAAAATTCCGCGAAGTCTATAATAACGCGCATCAATGGGGTGAGGATGTCAATGCACGTTTGAATGATGAACCCTTCAAAACACTGCGAAGTTACCCGTTGTGGGATAGGGTCTTCATTGGCGGTCTCAAGAATTTGTTGTGTGGGGCAACCACAGTTGTGCATCATGGACCACCACACAAGCCGATGTATCGCAAAGATTTTCCTGTGCGTGTGCTGAAAAATTACGGTTGGGCGCACTCACTACACTTCAATACTGAGGAAGAAATCATCCGTAGTTACAAGAATACGCCGAAAGATGTGCCTTGGTTCATTCATCTGGCAGAAGGCACGGATGAGGTCGCGGCAGGAGAATACCAACGCCTGAAAAAAATGGGTTGTGTGGGTTCAAACACGGTGATTGTGCATGGTGTTGGGATGACTGAGGAAGATATTGAGGATGCGTCAAAGATAGTTAGAGGCTTAGTTTGGTGTCCAAGTACGAATAAATTTTTACTTGGTAAGGCTAACCACGCCCCTAGATGGACAGATGTTGCATTAGGAAGTGACTCACGTTTGACAGCTAATGGTGATTTCGCTGATGAATGCAAAGAAGCTCAATTTAATTGTAGCGGTGCTGATGCAAATTTTATGTCCGAAGCAGTTTCTTTTCGTGCATCTCGCATAATTAGAGATGATAGTGTTTATAAATTTAAGGTTGGTTCAGAGCTAAATCTAATATCGAACTTTAGTAGACGTAGAACAAATATTAAATTGGTTGTCACAAAAGGTATCCCACAAATTGGCGAGCCTGAGATGATGGCGAAGTTCCCGCATATTCAGACAGTTGCCTGTATTTTAGATGGGGTTGAGAAGCGAATGAATGTGGATTTGGCAAGGCAAGTCCATCGCTGTAAACTCAAGGAGAAAGGGTTGGAGGTGGATGCTTTGCCATCGGGTAAACGATTCATCTTTTTTTAAGATTTTGAGCGTATGTATCACCAAGAAACGTAATTAAGGTAAGTTTTGATGGCTAACATTCTTTTCGGACAATCGTATTATTTGCGCTTTGATGCCAAGCTATGGGAGGCGATGCAACCCTATCCACCATTAGGGACTTTGTATGTGGCTTCGTATATGCGTGATAAGGGGTATGCGGTGGCATTGTTTGATGCGATGCTGGCGAAATCAACGAGTGAATGGCAAGACGCGCTGAGAGAGCATCAGCCGAAATACGCGGTGATTTTTGAGGATAATTTCAACTATCTGAGCAAAATGTCATTATTACGGATGCGTCAAGCGGCATTTGAGATGATTGACTATGCGAAAGGACAGGATTGTATCGTCATTGTGGCGGGTGCGGATATGACCGACCATAGCCAAAAATATCTCGAAGAAGGGGCGGATTACGTCTTGATTGGTGAAGGCGAAGAAACCCTCGCGGAACTAATTCAGTATTTGGAAAATAGTCCAACCATTAACGATAGTGACTTGTATCAAATTCGTTCACTGGCGTATCCATATAATGGTGACGTTATAAAGACCCCTGTGCGTGCAGTCATTAAATCTTTAGATGAGATGCCTTTCCCTGCGTGGGATTTGGTGAATCGGGATAATTACCGTGATATTTGGTTGGAACATCATGGTTATTTCAGTATGAATTTGGTCACCACACGCGGATGCCCCTTCCATTGTAATTGGTGCGCGAAACCAATTTGGGGGCAAAAATACAACAGTCGAAGCCCTGAGAATGTGGTGCGTGAGATGAAGTGGCTCAAGGAGAATTTTCAGCCTGACCACATCTGGTTTATGGACGATATTATGGGCATTCGCGACAAATGGATTGAAGAATTTGCAGATTTATTGGATGAACATGATGCACATATACCGTTTAAAAGTTTGAACCGTGCAGACTTGCTCTTGCGTGGGAATACGATTCCTGCGTTGGCTCGGGCTGGTGCGGATATTGTGTGGATTGGAGCGGAGAGTGGTAGCCAGAAAATATTAGATGCGATGGATAAAGGCACACAAGTTGAGCAGATTTATGAAGCCACACGCAAAGCCCATGAGCATGGGGTTAAGGTGGCGTTTTTCTTACAATTTGGGTATCCATCAGAAACGCGAGAGGATATAGACCTGACTCTGCAAATGGTGCGCGATTTAATGCCCGATGATATTGGCATCAGTGTGAGTTATCCCTTACCCGGCACACCATTTTATGAGCGCGTTCAAAGTGAACTCAGCCGTGAGAATTGGTATGATAGCCAAGATATGGCGATGTTGTATCAAGGACCTTTCCGCACGGAATTTTATCGACAATTGCACACCGTTGTCCATAAAGATTATCGGAGTCGGAAAACGTGGGGAAATTTGCCAAATTGGATAAAACATCCGCACAAACTGAATGCCTCACGCATCAGGCAAATTGCCTCGATGGTTTATCATCGGCTGACCTTGCCATTAGCCGAGCGTGAACTCGATAAATTAGCAGATTTACCGCATGAGCCAACACAATTATCGAACGTGGTGCTACAATAGGGGAAAGTAGAAAGTCACAAATATGATTACTATCCAGCAAATCATTGACAAGTTGAACGCTGAAGCAACTATTCTGAACGAATTGAGCGTTCATCAAATTGGTGTTTTTGGTTCAGTTAGTCGTGGGGAAGCCGATGATGCAAGCGATATTGATTTTCTCGTCACCTTGAATGACCTCACTTATGACAATTATGCTAGTCTCAAAATATTGTTAGAGGATTGGTTCAATACATCTGTTGACCTCGTTCTAAAAGATGATATACGCCCAGAAATACGGTCAACAATCTTAGCTGAGGTTATTTATGCCGAGGTCGCTTGACTTATATTTGAAACATCATCTTCCACGCATAATCTAATACTTTTCCTCTGTTTGAAGTTAAGCCCTTTGATAAACCCCTAATATATGGGGGTATTACCCCTTTCATAGTAGAATATAATATTCATAAATATAACAAACGTTATGTTGTGTAATTCAATAAAATATTAGAAAGGGAATATACAATGTCGGAAGGAATCATTGTAGCATTTATAAGTTTTGTTGGAGCAATATTAGGGGCATTAATAATTGGATTTGCTACTTTAGCATCAGGCGAACGAGGAAATCGTGAGTCAGGAAGACCTGTGTCTTGCGGAACACTTGGTTTTTTTAGTTCAATAGGCGCAACGCTAGGCTTAATTCTCGGAGCATTATTTGCCTCATATATCGTTGAGCCATATGACTTTTCTATTTTCACTTCGCAACCATCTGAAACCACTGATGTGTCGCCTGCAATATCTGAATCACTTAGCCCAGAAAGCAACGAAGTCATTATTGTTGTTACAGCTACTTCTGAGAACAATCCTACAGATAACCAAACTGAAGATGAACAACCAATAGTAGCTAGTAACCCTACAACCAATAATGTGCCTAGCGAACCTACACTTATTGAAACAATAACAGTAATAGCGAACGACAATCAAGGAACTCCATTTACAGCACCTCAAGACGGTAATTACACGTTTGATTATAACAACGGTGCTTACTGTGTGTATCCTAATCCAGCAAGTGCGCCTGAGCCATCGTGTTTAACTGCAGTATGGATATTTGCAGATGGAGCAAACTTTTGGCAAGCTGATGGTAGGTCATTAAACCATAATACAAGGTTAGCTTTCATAGCTGGCTTTAGTAATTGTGATTCTGGCAGAAGTGGGTATTGCAATACAACTTCTGAGGCGGAGCAAATCGCATCTGGAATGCCAAACGTTAGTGTGAATCTTTCTGCTGGAGATACATTACATTTTATTACAGTAGACCATTTTGAAGCCTATTGGGATAATCCCGGTGAAGTGGATATTGATGTGTTCCGAAACTAAGAAACGAATATTGGTTATAGAGACTACTCTTGATTAGAATAGTCTATTCAAAAGGAGATAATAAATGTCAAATATGACTAATGATAATAGTGGGAGTTTTCTGACTTTTTTTCAAAGAGCATTAACCAGTGCAATCATTGTCGTATTAGTTGGAATCTTCATAACTGAGGTTGCAATTGTCAAATGGAAGGGTGAAACAATTACAGTAAGATGCTTTATATTGGATGTTGTATCCTCCTCATGTGGTGAGTTCAATCCAACCCCTACACCAACCCAAGAACCTATAACTGGTCAATCACAATCAGTTTCAAGCGTAGCACTTGAATTAAATGCAGTTCTTGGCGAAGGCAATTGGTTTTGTTTCCCAAGTATGCGTAATGCGGTTGGCATACGTGAAGTAGATGATGCTTTGCAACAACCCATTTTGGCAAATGATTTATTCTTTGATTTGCATGAAGATGGAATGGGTGCAGGCACAGGTTGGATTAATCCATCAATACCTTCGTTTGAGGATTGCCCAGCAGGGCAAATTGAACATATTAATCTTTGGCGAGAACAAAATCGTTCTACTAACATTAGTGTGAGCTTTGTCAATAGTATGCTGGGTTCTGGGAACTGGCAATGTGGTTCTGATTATGGGGAAATAACAGTATTTTCAACCCCCTCAAATATGACAACAGTACAATTTCCATTTATCGCTGTCGATGAAAATGGAACGAAACATGCTATTGGGGAAACAATTCCTACAAACATACGCGCAACGTTCTGGCTCGGAGAGGCTTGTCCTAGCTAAAAATGTCTTAAAATAAGTTATGTTATTGGCTACTAATTTTTAGTAGCCTTTATTTTGTGCAAATAGCGTGCAAATTCACATAATCATGCTAGGATTAGTAGATATTATAGAATATGGAATCAATATATGACTGACGAACAACGCACGATTACAGATGATTTGCCCTTATCCGAATTGACGGTTGGAGAGTTTAAGCAATTGCTAGCTGAGCTGTTATCGGCATCAACACCCGTGATAGCAACAAGCACAGTAGATGCGCCCGATGAAAAACTTACAATTCGGCGCAAGTCACTCGATGAGTTTATGAACGATTTGGGTGAGAAATAATATTATTTGGAGCTAATCATGTCTGAAAATTATCTTGTGCGGACAATATTTCTACAGAATTATTTTGCCCCGTCCGCAGAAATGGCAGAGCATCGGCGCAATACCGAAACGGTGACAGATTTCGTCGGGGCGATGAAACGCACAGAACTTGCGTCTAAGACCTTGGAGAAGGAATTGAACGGCTTCGCTGAACATGGGCTGAATATTGTCAGCATGATTCCTCATCCAATCGATAGCAATGCCCCGTATGATTTACTATTAACTGTCGTTTTGTCTAAAGCCGATACCTAATGGATATTCTGCTCACACACGGTTATTTTTTGTACCAAGACCCTCATGAAATCCAGGTGATGAAACCCTATCCACCATTAGGGATTTTGTATATTTCGTCGTATCTGAAATCAAGAGGCTTTGATGTTGGGGTATTTGATACGACATTCAGCGATATGGCACAGTTTCAGCAAGCCATCATCGAGCAAAAACCGTCGATAGTGGGCATTTACACCAATATGATGACCAAGCGCAATGTCCTCAAGATGATAGAGTTCCTCAAAGGACAGAACCTCTATATCGTGCTTGGGGGTCCTGACCCACCCTATTATGCACAGCAATATTTAGAGCATGGCGCGGATATTGTGATTCAAGGTGAAGGCGAAATTACGTTAGAGGAGTTGATTCCGCATCTAACACAATATGGGCTGACCGAGTTGGGTGACATTAAGGGTATTAAGTGGCTGGATGATAGTGGAAAAGTGGTCGAGAATGACCCGCGCCCGATGATTGCCGACTTGAGCGAACATCCTTTTCCTGACCGTGAGGCAATTGATATACCAGCCTATATGCAGGTCTGGAAGGAGCATCATGGCAAGAGTAGCGTTAGTATGATTCATGCGCGTGGATGCCCCTATACTTGTACATGGTGTAGTCATAGTGTATTCGGCAATACACACCGTCGCCGTAGCCCTGCAAGTGCTGCCGATGAACTCTTATGGATTAAAGAACGCTATAACCCTGACCTCATCTGGTACGCAGATGATGTGCTGACGATTAATCATCGTTGGTGGTATGCCTATGCGGATGAACTCGATAAGCGCGGCGTTCACATACCCTTTGAAGGTATCTCACGCGCAGATAGATTAGATGAAAAAATCGTCGCAAAATTGGCTGAGATGGGTTGCTTCCGATTGTGGAATGGGAGCGAAAGCGGTAGCCAGAAAATCCTCGATGCCATGAAGCGCAAAGTTGACAAGGAAGATGTTCAGGCAAAAACACATCTGCTTCAAAAATATGGGATTGAAGCAGGGATGTTTATCATGCTTGGGTATCATACTGAAACAATAGAGGATATTGAAGAAACTGTTGAGCATCTCAAAATTTGTAATCCTGATGTGTTCCTGACGACGGTTGCCTACCCCATCAAAGGCACACCGTATTATGGTGAGGTTGAGGCAGATGTTTTGCGCGTGGGCAGTTGGGCAGACAATGCTGACCGTGATTTGACCGTCGCAGGACGTTATAGCAAGCAATTTTACAGCTTCGCAACCCGTTGGATGGTCAATGAGGTGGCATTGAATAAAGCACGCAAAAATGGAGATGCCTCACTTACTCGCCTCGCAAAAATGTGGTTAAACACGAAAATTGGTCGCATCGGCATGGAACTTACTAAAGGCACACGCGAAGACATTGGGCAACCTGTGGTATCGAACGTCCGCATGGAAGGCGCAGGCGATTAAAGTGTCCGCTTTTGATACACTAGCACCAAGTTATGATGATGATTTCACACATCAGCCAATTGGTAAAATCCTCCGCTCGAAGGTTCATCATCGCTTATTAACTCATTTTTCCGCTGGAGAGCATGTGCTAGAGATTGGTTGTGGGACAGGTGAGGATGCACTTTTTTTAGCAGAGAAGGGCATTCATGTTACGGCAAGCGATGCTAGTGATGCCATGCTCGATATTGCACGGCAGAAAACAAAAAATCATGACAATGTCCGTATTGAAAAACTCGATTTACAGCAGTTACCCCAATGGGACAATCAACAATTTGACGGAGTCTTCTCGAATTTTGGGGCATTGAATTGTATAAACGATTGGCAAGCGTTGGCGCAATGGTTAAGTCAGTATATGCAATCAGGCGGAAAAGCATGTTTCGGTATCATGTCTCCGTATTGTGTGTGGGAATTTTTGTGGCATGCAGGACATTGGGAATGGGATATTGCGCTACGTCGATTACGGGGGGATACCTTTGGCGAATTAACGATAAGCTATCCAACCGTTAAGCGCATCACAGAGGATTTTGCCCCTTACTTCAGACGGGTTCATCTGCAACCACTTGGCTTATTTTTGCCGACATCTGCCCTATTTGATGTTGTCCAGAAACGCCCCAAACTAATGAAAACACTCGTTAATCTCGAACAACGTTTTGACAGTGTTGCACCGCTATCGCAATTCGCTGACCATTATTGGATAGAATTTGAGCGCGTTTAGCTCCTTTTAAGACAATTTTGACGAAATTATTATACTAATATAAGACTTTCCCAAGTCTTCCTTTAATTCCGCTATTCATAATATGAGTGGATAAATATATGAAGGGAGACAACTAATGAAACGATTTATTAAAATACTCTTGATGCTTTTGACTATGCTTGGATTTAGCATGGTAGTTAATGCACAAGGCACTCCTCCACAAGAAATTAACGATGCTCTGAACAATCTCAATACGAGATTGGGAACGAACTTAACACTTAACGATTTACAATCTTTCGAGTGGGAAGCACGGACTTACAATGACACAAGTCTCGACTGCGCTCAACCCAATACGACGTATACGCAAGTTGTTACAGATGGGTATCGTTTCCTATTGGAATATAATAACGTGGTCTACGATTATCGTGTAACTGAAGACGGAACGTCGGTTATTCTTTGTAATGAAGCAATCATCAATCAGACTGCACAAAATGCCTGTGGTGACACTGTAACCGTTGCCGAAGGTGATACTTTATTTGAAATTGCTCGACGCTGTGGCACAACGGTTAATGCACTAGTCGTTGCTAACGAAGACATCATCAATGCCAATGAAATTTTGTTCGTCGGTACGGTACTTACGATTCCAAATCCCGATTCAATTACAATTGATGAATCGTCTACAATGACGATATATCCTCTGAGTGGTGTAGCAGGTTCTCAAGTGACGATTACATTGAATGGATTCCCTGCCAATGCCAATGTTTCTCTCGGCTTAGGTGTACCAGAATCTGAATATACTTTAACACGAACAGAACGAACCGATGCCTTTGGTGGCTTAGTCACACAAATGCGGATTCCAAGCGATTCGACTTCTAATCAAAGTTGGGTGTTTGTAGCAACCTTAACCAATTCAACTGATGAAGTTATCTCGACTCCATTTTTTGTAAGTGGTATTGATAACACTTTTGAAGAAGTTAATATCTTTATGCTACAAACAGAAACAGGTGGACAAGTGGGTTGTGGCGACACACTCATTCCTATCAGTGTTTCTGTAGAGCCGACAGTTGCGCCAATGACTGCCGCTTATGAGCAACTTTTCAATATTGACCAGCAAAATTATCAAGGGTTATACAATGCACTATCTGAGTCTGATTTAACTCTAGCAAGTGCTAGTATTATTGATGGTGTTGCAACAGTTTACTTAACAGGCACTTTCCAATTTGCAGGGGCATGTGATACACCCCGTGTCCGTGCTCAATTGGAGCAAATTGCATTGCAATATAGCACTGTTGATAGCGTTAATATCTTCATCAATGACCAAGCATTAGATGACATCTTATCGGCACAATAAGTAAAAAATAATCTTTTTAAGCCTACATTCGATTCTGGATGTAGGCTTTTTTAGCGTCGGCTGTTGTGAATACTCGCCCAGAGGGATTTCATCTCGGTTGCGGTCAGTTCCTGCCATTGCCCGACTTGCAAGCCATCCAAGGTAATTGAGCCAATACTGGCTCGGACTAGGCGTAAGGTCGGGTGTCCAATGGCGGCTGTCATACGACGGACTTGGCGTTTTTTGCCTTCGGTAAGGGTTAATTCCAGCCAACAATCAGGGATGTTTGCACGATAGCGTATCGGTGGATGACGTTCTGGTAAGTTGGGTTCGTCTATGCGTTGTGCCATCGCTGGTTTGGTACGATAATTCTTTATCTCTAGTCCACCTTGCCGAATGTTATCCAGTGCAGATTCATCAGGGATGTTCTCGACCTGCGCCCAATAGGTACGAGGATGCCCATGTTTTGGATGGGTCAGCATATGATTGAGATTGCCATCATCGGTGAGTATCATCAAGCCCTCACTATCGTAATCAAGTCGACCTGCGGCATAGACTCCTTTGAGGTCAATATAATCGGCGAGTGTCTCACGTTCGCTATCATCATCTGTGAATTGAGTCAGTACCTGATACGGTTTCCAAAATTTAATCGTCGACATCAGATGTCCAGCGTGTCATTTTTCTTGCGCGACATTTCTGCCATATCGGCTTTGTAGGTGAGCATTTTCTGGAGCAAATCAGGGTTTGATGTGGCAAGAATTTTAACGGCAAGTAAACCAGCATTTTTCGCTTTGCCAATAGCAACAGTCGCTACAGGGACACCATTGGGCATCTGTACGATAGATAGCAGTGAATCCATCCCACTTAATGCGCTACTTTTGACAGGCACGCCAATGACAGGCAAAGGTGTATAGGCGGCAACCATACCGGGTAAATGTGCCGCGCCCCCTGCGCCAGCAATAATCACTTTAAGTCCGCGTTCATGAGCCGTCTGACCGTACTTCGCCATATCGTCAGGAGTACGATGGGCTGAGATAACTTTTACTTCATGCGGAATATCAAATTCACTTAAAACAGCAATTGCTTCTTTCATGGTGGGCAGGTCACTATCACTGCCCATAATCACACCAACAACTGGATTTTCAGCCATCATCCATCCTATAAACTTAACTTACTCAATGCTAAACGGGCGACTTTTTCTGCACCATCGGTATTATAGCCAAGCACCGTAATATGCCCCATTTTACGCCCAACGCGCACTTCATCTTTACCATAGAGATGTAAGTGTGCGCCACCAATCCGCAATACCTCGCCGAGTTGGTCTAAATTTGGTTCACCTTTACGTTCGCCGAGAATATTAATCATGGCTGTCGCTGGGGCAATCTGTGCTACGTCACCTAATGGATAGCCTAAAATAGCGCGAACATGATTTTCAAATTGCGAGGTAATTGTGCCTTCAATCGTATAATGTCCTGAATTATGCGGACGCGGTGCAATTTCATTGAACAAGATTTGATTATTGGCTATCTCGAACATCTCCACGCCGAAAACCCCTACACCATCTATTGCCTCTACAGCTTGGATTGCCATATCATTGGCTAAACGAGCAACATCTTCTTCAATCCCAGCAGGGCAACGGACAATATGGCAGACATTATTCTTCTGGATGGTTTCAACCACAGGGTAGGCTCGGACACTACCATCTTGTCCACGAGCAACAATCACAGCGAGTTCACGCACAAAGTTGACCATCTCCTCGACCATAAGTTCGCGCCCTTCAAATTTTTGGAGGGCTGGCTCAATGTCATGAGCGCGACGGATGACCAGATTACCGTAGCCATCGTAGCCAAGTGTGCGTGTTTTAAGCATGACAGGAAAGCCAAATTCAGTAGAGGCTTCCAGAATATCGCTCCCAACCATTACATTCTTAAAACGTGGGACATCAATTCCTGCTTGTTGCATTCTGCGCTTTTGCAGAAGTTTATCACGGACTTGAGCTACTGTTTCCGACGAGGCGTAGACAGGCGTGCCATAAGACTCCACTTTTTGCAGAATATCCACAGGGACAAATTCACTCTCTAAAGTAACGACATCAACGCTCTGAGCAAAGGTCTTGAGCAAGTCCTCGTCATCCCATGCACCAATAAGTTGATGAGGAGTCACGCTAAGAGCAGGTTCATTAGATTTGTTCGCAAAAATGAGTGTTTCTACGTTTAGGGCGCTGGCGGCTTGTGCAGTCATCTTTGCCAGTTGACCGCCACCAAAAATACCGATTTTTGTCATGAGTCTTTGATTACATTTCTAACTACTGTTATAGGTCAATGAGGGGGTATGATACCACAAAGGCAAGTAATAAAGGGACTGCAAGATGATAGCAAACGAAGAATTCAACCGAGATGCAAAACTCTGGCAAAATTATCTTCTAAGTTGGACTGATTCTCAACAAGCATTGATGCGCTTGTATCATGGATTATCTGACCGCATCGAATTTATGCGTGAGCAATTTGCTGAGAACACACATCATCCAATCTTATGGGACATGATGGCAATTCTACCAAGTACCGAACTCATTCAATTGCTAGATATTTTAGTCGAGTATGCCGCACATCCAAGTTGGGGCTTCTCTGATAATGTCGTGAATACCATACGACGCATCCCTGAGCCTTGGTTAGTCAAGAAAATTTGGGATGTAACACTCCCTTATTTGGATGAAAATCATCCCGATGCAGATGAGCGAATTTGGGGCTTACTATCCTTATATTCTGAGATTGACCTTGAACTCACAGCAGAACTGGCTAAATATGCAACAGAAACCAATAATCGACATATGGTGGAAGCTGGTGAGGCATGGCTAGCTAAGATGAAAAATGATTTACCCTTGGTATAAGGGCAAAATAGATATATGATTATACTTTTTCTTATTTTTAGAATGTTTATATAAATATTGCACTTTTCTCAGGCTGAGTTTAAATCTATCTCCTACCCTATTAACTATGAACTGTAATGGAAAATGTAATTTCCCTTGATTACAGTGAATCTTATTCGATTAGTTTTTGGAGGTAGTCCCTTGAAAAGGATATTTACAGTTAGTTTAGTTTTGAGTCTGCTCTTTATGGGTTTGAACACTTTAGCCCAAGAAACCCCAGCAGTAACAGTTAGTGACCAATTTGTAACAGGTAACTCAGTGACCATTGATAGTGTTACCAGTGATGGTGATGGATGGTTGGTCGTCCATGCTGATAATGGCGACGGCGCACCTGGTGCAGTGATTGGGTTTGCACCTGTTGCAGATGGTAATAATGGTAATGTCCGCGTCACACTAGATACCGTTAATGTAACGCCTACCCTATTTGCAATGTTGCATACAGATACAGGTGAAGTTGGCGTTTATGAATTCGGTCAAGTTGAAGGTGCGGATGCCCCTGTTACAGTTGATGATACGGTTGTTTCACCTTCCTTTGAAATTGCCCTAATTCAGGCTGGCGACCAATTACCAGTAGATAATACAGTCACAATTCCATTGCTCACAACTACACAAGATGGTTGGTTAGTCGTTCATGCTGATAATGGTGACGGCGCACCTGGTCCTGTACTCGGGCAAACCGCAGTAGCCGCTGGTACAACTGCTAATGTTGTCGTGGCATTAGAGGGCGACATCACTGATACTGTGTTCCCCATGCTTCATGTTGATACAGGCGAAGCGGGTGTCTACGAATTTGGTCAAGTTGAAGGCGCTGATGCTCCTGTAGTCTTTGATGG
Source organism: Phototrophicaceae bacterium (assembly GCA_965230145.1). Taxonomy (GTDB): domain Bacteria; phylum Chloroflexota; class Anaerolineae; order Aggregatilineales; family Phototrophicaceae; genus JAUZRW01. The sequence continues at coordinate 4,734,690 of CBDDKI010000002.1, read as the reverse complement.
AACGGTTGCAGTCACATCTTTTGGCACAGTACCAGCAATTGGTATTAGTAATCAGGCAGTTCTAGGTAGCGATTCAACAATGGGTGATACAGACACAGTAACACTTGTTGCAGATGGCGTTCTTAGTGACGGACCTGGTTGGTTAGTCGTTCATGCTGATGATGGCAATGGTGCACCAGGCGCAGTCATTGGTTTCGCACCTGTCTTAGATGGTTTCAATAGCAATGTGATGGTTGACCTTGCAGTAGAAGATGTCACACCTGTTCTATTCCCAATGTTGCATGAGGATACGGGCGAAGCAAATGTCTATGAATTTGGTCAAGTTGAAGGCGCTGACGCTCCTGTAATGGTCAATGGCAATGTACTTGTTACGTCAATTACAGCTACTCCTACGATTACCTACTCAGGTATTCTCGACGGTAACACCTTGACTGTTCAGCAAGCTGTTATTGATGCTTCAGGCTGGTTGGTCATCCACGCTGATAATGATGGCGCACCAGGTATGGTTCTTGGTTTTGCACCTTTGTCAGAAGGTCTAAATACCAACATTCAAGTTGACCTTGACGAAGCCAACATGACCGAAACTGTATTCCCAATGTTACACTACGACACAGATGCAATCGGTGAATACGAATTTGGTATGGTTGATGGTGCTGATGGTCCTGTTGTTGTAAATGGCAACGTCGTTACAGGTAGCCTTGTACCAGATGCAATGATGGAGTAACTCATAATAAATAGATGTTACGAAAACCCTCGCCGTTCAGGTTGAGGGTTTTTTTCTTTTTCTTCTATAAACATTTCACAGATATCAAAATACATATAAGACGGAAAAGACTGGTGGTCTAAGATTAGGAATGCCCCCCCTTTGGCTTAAACATCTTTATTAAATTCAAGTCTGAGTCATATGGATTTAATTTTTCTTTCTCCAGTCCAAGTAATTTGGCTAACCAAACACTAATAACGTATCTTAAGAGGATATAATCTTCGTAGCTTGAGCTATAATCAATTATCTTTCCTTGATGAATAAAAGTATTTCGTCTTGAAATCAATAGTTTCAAGCGATTTATAAAATCGACTTCCTCAGACCAATATTGTGTATTTAATAGTCCATGTTCGTTCAAAAGTAACATTATCTTTGTTTCATAGGATTTACGCCTTAGCTCAGGTAATTTGGCATATACATCAGACCTAATTTTTGAATTAACATCATTTGCTTTCAATATTTTTTTTACTTCTTTCTCTAACTGTTCTTTTAAAACTGAAAATTCTCCTTCTTCAAAATTATAACTAATTTTCTCATCAGCTAGTTCACTAACTAACATTTCAAATATTGTATACATCATTGCTAAATGACCCTCCAGATAATTACTTTCGTAAGTTGTCATAAGATTTTGGATAATTCCAATAAGTCCTTCAGCATAAGGGCTTTCCTTGAGTTTGCTATACATTTGCTCAAAAGTTTTATTGCGGAGTTCATCAGGTTGTACTAAAAGCCTCAGCATAGTTTTAACTTCATTTGCCTCTCTACCAATAAAATCGGACTTACGTCTAACTAATATTGTATTAAAGGTTGCCCGATACCAGACTATGCGCTTTTTACTAAGGAAAGATAGTAACCATAAGACTTCATCTTGGTCTATATTAAGCTCATCAATAAAACTTTCTAGATCATTAATTTTATGTGAGGCAATGACCAGCTTAATGCGACACTCCGTTATATTAACCTTTGCTTTCTTTAAGCCTATTTGAGTAGATACTGTATTAATATCCCGAATTAATTCAGCCTTTCCTAAAGATGTTTCCCAAGTAATGTCCGTAGTTTCTTGTTTTCGATGATGATAGACCGTATTATTATCTGTCCATGCGTCGCCTTTTAAGGTTGTTAGGTGCGTATAAGGTATGGCTAAATAGCAATTTACTGAATCATCGCTATTTTCAAAATTATCAAATGCTCCGCCCCAAATTTCCTCAACATATAAATCAGCAGTTCCTTTCAAAAAGTAATCTGTACCAGAAGAAGTATCTACTATGCGTAATTTTGGTATCCAAATTTTACGACCTTCGTGGTTTGTGCCTCTTGCTTGGATAGTTTCACCTGTATACGAAAGATTTGATACCCAAAGATTAGACTTTTTTTCATCCTTTTTTATAAGTACATCGCACTCTACTGGTTCATGACCATGTTCATCATAACGTATAGCCAGAACTGCACTAACAGAAATGTCGTCTTTGAAAATTTCACCATGAAACATATATTGCACTATATTGGTGTGATTAAACACATCTTCACCTTTCAATTGCCACATTTGTAATCAAGATTTACTATAAGGGTAATCCAATTAAATTGTCCCTAGAAACGTATGATGCCACAATTAGAACAATCTACTCATGATAAAACGAGTGACGTTTATATTGAAGCGATTATCAATATCTATGAATCGGCATTTCCGAATCGAGTTCGTGGATATTATTTAGTTGGCAGTTATGGTGACGATACCTATATATCAAATAGTGACGTTGATATGGAAATAGTCTTCAAAGAGACATTGTCAGATGGTGAAAAAATGCGTTGTGAAAACATCAAAAAAAGTTGCCGTGCTCTCACTCCTATCCAATTAGATTTACCTGTAAAAGATGAAGCTAACTTGCATCAATTTGATAACGTTGCGCTGAAACTTGCTAGTAAGTTCGTCTATGGCGAGGATATTCGCCAGTCCATCCCCCTGCCCGATATGGAAACATACTTGAAGAACATCAGCATACCTACACAGCGGGGATTAACCGTTCGCTTTCGGTCAGAAGTAGTGAAATTACCATTAGAATATCCAGTAGAAAATGACGGATATTATGGTTATATCCCATATACTTACAGAAACGTATCAACTCCGATTAAATTATGGGTTTTCAATGTTGGTTGGCTAGCAACATTTTTGCTGGTATACAAGGCAAGAGTGTATGTGCCTTCTAAGCGTCATATGCTTCGGTTATACCGTGAGCATATCAACGATGAATGGACTGATTTCATCACCGAAGTCTATGAAAATGGACGGAATAAATGGCATTATCAGATACCAAAAGGAAAAGATGATACTGTGCTATTCGAGCGGTTATGCCAGCAAACTTTAGCATTTGAGAATTATGTGGCAAACGTTTATATATCCTATTTGCAACAAGAATTACAATCTGGCAATAGCACTTTAGCCAACTTACGATTAAATGCCTTTAAAAGGTCTGCCTCATGAAGTCACAATCTATCAGCAATGAAGAACAAAATGTGATAGAGAAGCTAATAGAAACAGAAAATTTGTATTGGCAACTGATATTCAAGTTACGCGACATCTCCACAAATCCTCAAACTACAGTTACGCATCTGCCTTGGAAAAAACCGAGTACATGGGATTTCATTGAAAGTCTAGATTCTGAGCAAAGAAAAGAGATATTTTTTCATATATTGGATACCGTTGTTGACATCAATCATCCCTGCCGAGACCGTGCTTTTCGGGCTATTTATCAGCTACCACGCCAATGGGTTTTGGATAATCTGGAAAGTAAGATTTCTCCGTTACTGGAAAAATACGACGAAGAAGCGTATCACACAATCATCCAGCTATATGAGGTGATGGACATTGAGCGAGCGATACAATGGGCTATCAATGCCTCGCAACATGATAATCCTCATATTCAAGAAACAGGTAATGAGTGGTTAGAGGCTCATAAATAGGTTTGCCTCTTACTGTCTCCCGAATTACTATAATGACAATCTTTCATTCAACCAATTGATTTATGTCACGCTATTATTTTCTAATTATCATTTTTCTCATCAACACTTTAGTCTCTGCACAAGATACAGCGATTGAGGGCTTATTATCTATACAAGCCTCGTCGAGTGCCTTAGATGCTATCGCCTATAGTCCTGATGGGTCACGCATTGCCACAGGTGGACGTGACAATATCATCCGCGTGTGGGATGCAGAAACGGGCGAGATGCTAATGCAGACTGAAGGACACAGCGATTGGATTTCGGCATTGGCATATTCAGCAGATGGCAATTTGCTTGTCTCGGGTAGTCGGGATAACACAGTGCGCTTGTTCGATGCCCGCTCAGGTGAATTAATGCAAGTGATTGGTTCACATGAAGATGATGTTTCAGATGTAGCTATCACCCCTGACGGAACGATTATTGCGTCGGCTGGACGCGAGGGTATCATCAAATTTTGGGAAACCAGCACAGGCAACCTTATTCAAGAACTCGAACAATTTGACCAAGCAATTTGGCAGATTGCTTTTGACCCGACAGGAACAATTTTAGCGAGTGCCAGTGAAGACGGCACAATCTGGCTATGGGGTTTATGGGGAGATGACAGCGGATGGCTCAAGCAAATGGTCGGGCATACTGCACCAGTTTCAGCGATTGCTTTTTCTGCTGACGGAGATGCTCTTTTATCAGGCAGTTTGGATGGCACAGTCCGCTTATGGGATTTATCCAACCTCAACCAACTCAGATTTTCACCACAAGTCACGATGTCAGGACATTTAGCTCCAATAATGGGTGTTGGCTTTAGTGCTGATAATGAGGTAGCAATTTCGGCTAGTTTGGATGGCTCTGTTCGGCTATGGGATATTTCAGGGGCAGTCGAGCTAGGTCAGGAATTATCTGTCATCGCAGGTAATGGCACACCACTAACAAACCTCATACTCGACCCTACACATACTCACGCCGTATCTATCGGCACAAGTGGTGAAGTCAATTTATGGGATATGAGTTCCGCGACTATCACCGAAATTATCGAGAGCAGTCAGCCTGTCAGCATTGCCCAAAGTACAGTATTGCCCATTAATCCTACGCAAGAGCCAGTAGACATTGCAAGTGTTCCACAAGCCCCTCCCCCAGCATCAGGACGTGCATTATCGATACCGATTGCAGGTATTAATATCGGCGTGACAACCTTTCCGCTAGGAGGCAATAGCTGGGTCATCGACCCTTGGGAAACTGTCGTAGGACATTTTCAAGGGACATCATGGCTCAATCAAAGAGGGAATGTTGTCTTAGGTGGGCATTCTGAAATGCCTGATGGGAGCGCAGGGGTTTTCAATAATTTGTATGACGTCGGCATTGGTGATGAGATTTTCGTCCAAGATGGCGCACTCACTCGTCGTTATGTGGTCGTGAATATTTTGTCTGTGGATTATCGGGATTTGACTGTGGTTTACCCGACATCCCATAATCGGCTTACGCTTATTACCTGTGATATTCCGAGTTATGTTGTCGAGCAAAATTTTTATTATGAGCGTCTCGTCGTCATAGCGGATGAAGTTCCATTATAGAAAATGATATGTCTGTTCATTCTACCGTTACTATCAACGGTCATATCAACAGCACAAACACTCAAAAATCATCTATAATCGCTACAGGGCGAATTATATCAAACATGGGAAATCACCAAAAAACCCCCTGTTATGCTTCGATTTTCCCTGTTAATTCCCTGTTATTGCTGTTATCGCCTGTTAAACAGGGAAATGAATTTGTAAGGAAATTTTTACACTATAGTAGCGGTATCTATTGCTAGAGGATTTTTGGATGAGACACTTTATCATTAGCTTAGTTTTAGCGCTGTTAGTCACCAATATTGCTTACAGCCAAACACCTGAACGTCCATTAATTTTGCCGTTTCAAGAACCTGCTGGCATCGACACATGGTTATTGGGTCAAGCCTATGGCAATACGACAGGCGCATATCGTTTTGGTGATCAATGGTATAGCGCTGGGCAGGGCTTGCATTTTGGTCTAGATTTCTCTGCGCCCTGTGGCTCACCCTTAGTTGCAGTTGCTGATGGCACAGTTGCCTTTGTGGATAATCTCAATTTTGGGTCTGCACCTCATAATGTCATTCTGCGCCATGAAGCACTCGGATTAACCTCACTCTATGGACATTTACAAAGTCGCTCTACTTTAGTCGAAGGCACCGCAATTTCTCAGGGTGATTTTGTTGGTTACAGTGGCGACCCTGATAGTACCTGTATTTCGCGTCCGCATTTGCATCTTGAAATCCGCACATTAGATTATCGCACGGCACTAAACCCTATTGATTACATGGATGCTGATTGGGAATCACTCGCGCTAATTGGTAGCTTTAGCAATCGTAGTTTCCAGATGGATTTAGATAATTCGCGCCAGTGGCAAACATTAGATGACCAACCGAATGTCGCTTTTGGGGGACGCATTCTCAATAATTATGTTGCCCCTTTCCCTGCGGAGGAAAATCCGCCAAGTAACCCTCCATTAGCTAGGGAAACATCCCCGATAGTTGAGACTGCGCCTGTTACGCTACGAACCTTCGATGTAACAGGTTGTTGTTGGGAACATTGGTGGCATCCAACCGAAGCTGGACAATTATTCACGATAGATGGTTTTGCGAATCAACGGGCGGCAATTTATACCTATGATGCGCGGAGTGGTAGCTTAATAGGTAGTATCGGTAATGCGCCTCCACCTTATTATTCGCCTGATTTTAGCCATACGATTACCGTTTTTAATAATGCAGTCCAAATTCAAAATCTTGCGTCATCAGAGACTTGGGCAATCGAAACTGACCTCGGTATTCCTAGCATCAATACAGACAATACGCGCTTACTTTGGGTAGCACAAGGTGGCAATTCTGTTCCCGGACAAGATGCACCGATTAACGAAATCTATATCAGTGATTTACGTGGCGACAGTATGCAATTGCTCTTATCTGAGCAAGGCATTAGTGCGATGTGGTTAGATGCGAACCGTTTACTACTAAGCATCAGTGAACGTCCATTCACCAAAATTGACATTTACGATATACGAGATAACAGTCGTTACACCTTGGGGCGCTGGTATCGTCCGCGTGGGTTTAGCATTTCACCGAATAGTGAGCGCTTGATGTTTTATCTGGCATATCAACCTGACCCACAAGGCAATGGCATGTATTGGATAGATATTGCAGAAAATGCTGTGCCAAATAGAGTCAATTGGTTTGGAGCATATCAGTGGCGTGATGCTAATTCGGTATTCTTTATCCCATTTGAACCCAATAGCGGTAGTCATCGTCTGATGCTCTACGATATTCCGAGCAACTCGACACGACAACTCACTGACCCTACTACACAATCTTTCAGAATTATGGACGGACGTTGGTCGGTTAATGCGGATGGTACGCTCATTTTGTTCCGTAATGCCCAAGACCGTAATTTGTGGCTGATGGAAATTGCAACAGAATGAGCTTATGAGAATATCACGGTTTTATTGCCATAGGCTAAGACACGATGATTGATGTGGTAATAAATCGCACGGGATAAAACTGTTTTCTCTAAATCTTTCCCTTTGCGAATCATGTCTTGGATGCTGTCTTTATGGGTAACGCGCACGACATCTTGCTCAATGATAGGACCTGCATCCAATTCAGCTGTCACATAATGGCTGGTTGCACCGATAATTTTCACGCCACGTCCAAAGGCTTGATGATAGGGTTTTGCACCGATAAAAGCAGGCAAAAACGAATGATGAATATTGATAATTCTCTGCGGATAATGGCGTACAAAGTCATCTGTGAGGATTTGCATGTAACGGGCAAGGACAATGAAATCAGGTTGAATAGATGCTAGTAACTCTAACTGAGTGTGCTCCACTTCAGCTTTCGTCGCTTTTGTGATTGGGAAATGATAATACGGCACGGCAAATTGTTCTGAGACAGTTTGCATGTTGTTATGATTGCTAATGATGCAAGGAATATCGACTGCGAAGTCCCCACTTTGCCAACGGGACAAAACATCATACAGCGCATGTGATTGTTTACTGACGAAAATCGCCATTTTGGGTCGTTCATCACTGAAATGCAATTGCCATGTCATTGAAAATTGATCGGCGATGGGTTTAAATTCTTGAGTGATTGCTTCGCGTTCAATCGTGAAACCAGTTAAATCCCATTCAACACGCATGAAAAATACATTCGCTTCACTATCAACATGCTGGTCAAGATGCAGGATATTGCCGTTATGCCGATAGATAAAATCAGTAATTGTCGCAACTAAGCCTGATTTATCGGGGCATGAAATGAGCAAAATGGCTGAATGAGCTGGCATAGAAGTCTCCGACGCTTGCATTGATGATGATATGCGCGATACTACACCCTATGCAGATAATCCGTCAACGACTAAGTAAAAATACATTTGCTCTGCTCATAAGTAATGGAGGCAGTGCTGTATTATCATTCCTACTCACTGTGCTAATTGGGCGTTTGCTGGGCGAGGATGGCTTAGGGGTCTATGCTTCGACCTTAGCATGGATATTCCCCTTGAGTTTGGTCACAGAATTTGGTTTAGGCACGCTCATCACACGGGATATTGCCCAAAATCCTGATGATGCCCATGCCTATTTACGTGCATCAGTGATAGCTCGCCTACTGATTGGCGGTGCATTATGTTTCCTAATATGGATCGTTGCCCCCTATTTGAGCCAAGACAGCCTCGTCGTACAAGGGCTAAGACTATCTGCTCCATTGATTATTATTCTACCATTTTATAGTAGCTTCACGGCGATTTTTCGTGCGAGAGAAATCATGCACCCTATCGCATGGTTGAATTTAGGGATGTTAATCGCTCAAGTTATGCTGACTATTGTCGCTCTTCACTTCGGTGGCGATATTTTAGACATTTTGGCAATTAATCTCGTCACCTCTGCTGGGCAATTACTAAGTTCTTGGATTGTTTATTGTCGATGGTTTTATAAGCCACCGCAACGGATAATCGCTATTATGCCTCTATTTAGAGCATCCGCCCCATTTGCGATAGCGGCTATTCTGGCAGGGATACAAGCCCGTAGCAGTATCATTCTCTTAGAGCAATTCACGACGACGGAGGATGTCGGTCATTATGTGGCGGCGAGTCGTTTTGTGGAAGCAGGACGGATGATACCCCATGCCTTCTTTGATGCTCTTTTTCCACTGTTAGCAGGATTAGCCACCATGCCTGATAAACTCACGCGATTATTCAGGCGTGTGATATGGGGATTAGTAGCATTTGGGGTGATATTTGGGATTGGGATGATGTTCGCTAGTCCGATGCTAGTTATCTGGGCTTATGGTGAGACTTTCGCCCCTGCTGTCCCTCTTCTCGTCATCTTGAGTTGGAGTTTGTTGCCGATGCTACTCAAGGGTGGTCGGACGCTGTATTGGTATGCACAAGGCAAAGAAGGGTTTGTCAATCGCGTTACTGCCGTTGTTATCATATTACAAATTTTCTTAGGTGTTTGGCTGATTCCACAATATGAGGCAATTGGTGCGGTGATTGTTGTGTTATTGAGTGAGATTAGTGCCGTAATATTGTTGTTTTTACGTAGAAATTAGATTTTTTTCCACCAAACACCTGTACATTCAGGGATGATGATATTTTTATCAGCCACGAGCGTATCTGCCATTTCATCACCAAAGAAGAAGCGTATCAGTTCATCAGCTTCGACAACGGACTCGAATTGGTAATCGGTGCGTATCCACTGATATTGGAAGCCATGTTGTTCTTGCCAATACTCATACAATTTTACAAGGTCTGCACTAGGAGGAGATGGTTTACGTGAACCTGTCCCCATCGTTTCGATTAAAATCATTGTGCCACTAGGTTTAACAATTCGTTCCATTTCTGCCAGCATATTGTCGGTTTCTACTTGCCATGTTTCAGGATACCAACTCATCACATGCCCGAAGCTCCAGCCCTCGACCACAATATCAGCAATATTACTTACAATAGGCATGTGTCGATTATCGGCTTGGGTGAATGACCAATTTTCCATCCCTGTTTCGCTGAGGACACGATAGCCTTCGCTGAGCATAGCAGGGGCAATATCAAAGGCATGGATATAGTCGACTAACACCGACATGATGCGCGTTAAGCGACCCGTACCAGCGCCAAATTCAACAACTGTTTTGCCAGCAAAAGGATGAATTTCCATGAGCGTTTGGAAGAGGTTTCCGCGTTGGTCTTCACGGGCGATAAGCCGTTCGTAACGTTCAGCATCGTTTGCATAGATAGCCTTGAAATGGTCACTCATAGGTATCACTCAGATTCTTGGTTGCGATATTGATGGAAAGTTGAGGCAGTATTGCGGAGCAAATCACGACAGGCATCACGCAAAGTTGCACCATTTCCTGCACGATTGACCTTGTTATTATCGGCAGTTAGGCGCGTTTGAACTCGTTTACTAGGGGTTTCAATAGGACGATAGCTGACGATTATTTGCCAATCCCCTTGAAAGACCGTGTCCACCGAATTGACGAGGCTACTGAATGCTTTGTGAGTACGCTCATCTAAGATGCTATTTTCATCGAAATTGACAGGACGACGAACAGAGGCTTCCATGGTATCGAGAACTTGATGGTTCTGTTCTACTAATGCCCATAAATCACCGAGGGCAAAAGACAAAGCATGTTTATCCTGAACACTTTCGCTTGATGTACCCCAACGGAGTGATGCATCCCAACCGATATAATGCTCAAGTGGGTGTATTTTTAACCGTAAGGTCGCATCTGCACTATGCCGACTGTGGATATAGCCGACGGTCAGTTCCCACGCATCCCAAGCAAATTTTGGACGACGTGGCATTGGACGTTCAACTATTGTTTTTTCATCTGTCATAAAATCGTTCGTATTCTCCAAAAGAAAAAGCCTGATATTAAGGATAACATCAGGCATAAATTTAGAAAAGTTCGATTAAATTTCGAGGACGAAATCTTCACCTTCAACTTCCGCTGAGAACTTCAAATTGAAGTCCTTTTTACGACTACTCGTAATATTGACTTCTGTTCCTGCTGGAGGATTCGCTTTTAGCAAGAAATCTGCTAGCGGTTCACGCAAGCTCCGACGAATGATACGGCGTAATGGACGCGCCCCATATTCAGGTTCATCATTCAAAGAGAGTAGATAGTTGACGGCACTTTCAGTAATACTCAGGGTTAAACCGCGCTCGACAGCGAGTTTTTGTTCTTTCTTGAGCAGAAGCCACATAATTTTTTCAAGGTCGTCATCACCCAGCGCATTGAACATCACAACTTCATCTAAGCGGTTGATAAATTCAGGGCGTAAATATTGGTCAAGTTCAGCTAAGACTTCTTCTTTGATTTCCTCGGTTAAATCTGGCACAGAGAGATATTCTGAACCGATATTGCTCGTGAGGATAATCACAGCTTCACTAAAACGAGTGGTGATACCGCGCCCATCGGTTAAGCGACCTTCTTCAAATACTTGTAGAAGAATATCCATTACGCGTTGATGTGCTTTTTCGATTTCATCAAATAGAACAATGATATAGGGTTGCTGACGAACTTTTTCAGTTAGCTGACCACCCTCTTCACTACCAATATAACCAGTCGGTGAGCCGAGAATACGATTAACACTACTCTCTTCTTTGAACTCAGACATATCGAGTGGGAAAACGGCATCTTCACTACCAAACATGAAATCAGCTAGTTGCTTGGCGAGTTCTGTTTTACCGACACCTGTAGGACCTAAAAACAAGAATGTACCAATCGGACGTTTAGGGTCTTTAAGACCAACACGCGCAGTTTTAATCGCTCGGCTGACCACATCAACCGCATTATCTTGCCCGATGATGCTCTGCTTGAGGATTTCTTCCATATTGCCATAGCGAGTACGTTCATCTTCACCCAATTTGCTAACAGGAACCCCTGTCATTTGGCTGAGGGCAATCGTCACATCGACAGGGTCAAGACGACCATCATAATTCATATCAGGTTTAAAGCCCAAGTCTTCAAGCCCTGCATTATTGAGCATTGCTGCAGTGCGATGGATGAGCCGTTTCGCATTTAATGGTGCTGGCACTGCTGATAAATAGCGTCGGGCTAAATTAGCAATCAATGGTAATGATTCATCATCTACTGTTAGGTCATATTCGCGCTCAATATGGGGTTTCAGTACCTTTAGGATTTCAATTGTTTCTTCAGATGTCGTTTCTTCAACACGAATCACTTGGCTATGCTCAACAATTGAACTCACATTGGCAATGCGTTGGTTATATTCTAATTCAGTGGTTGTCGCGATGATAATCGGGTCATCATCCAAGAAGGCTTTCTGTACTGCCGCAGTGGCTTTCGAGAATTCTGCTTTGATTGGACCACCAAAAAATTTATGGATGTGAGGGATAAACATAATGCCATTACGTGCACGACTAAGTCCAGCACGCACGGTTTGAAGTTCGTTGTCAATGAGGTCGCGTTCATTAATGGTGACAAGTTCGGTTAGGTTACGAGGTCCTTTGCCTTCTGCCATCAATTGCGCGAGGCTATAAGCAAGTGAGCGTTTACCCACACCATCTGCACCCACGAGAATGATATGTCGGCTATGAGCTTGCGAGAGAATACTAATCATCTCTTGGAGTAATTCCTCGCGGAAATAGACCGCGCTGAGATTGCCACGCTCAATATCTTTCACTAAGCCTTTGGTTGTCCCCCCATCACGGCGGGAAATCATTTGGCTACTATCGGTGAAGATGTCATCGATGGCTTTAGGTGTGATGCTCTCTTGGCGGAGTAAACCACTGGTACTCATTGAACTTTCTGAGAGTACCTTGAGTGCATGGTCGGTATCAATGCGTACTTCATGTGCGGCGTTGGCTACACTGAGTGCTTCATCCAAAAGGATAATGACTTGGCGACTTAGTGGTACTTTTTTGTTACCGCGTGCGATGAAATCCAAATTGCCGTTTTGGTCACGACGATTTTGAATCGCTAAACGAACTTGACGTTCAAGTTTTTCCACATCAAGACCGCGTTGGTCAGCAAACACCTTGAATAAGCGTGCCGCTGCGGTGTTTGGACGACGCATCAAGGCTAACAATAACAACTCAGGTTGTATTGATGTATGACGAAATTCGCTTCGTAACTGTACCGCATCATTCAATACGGCATCCATGTCTTTTGATAATAAGTCCGGGTTTAGTGTCCCCACTGTTCCACGCCCTATCGTTTTTATTTGTCAGGTATATAAATTGTATCTACTTCGGGTACATCATAACATACGTAGGATACTGCGATTTTGTTGCTAATTACAACATTTCATTTTTGTATTGTATCATTTATTCAGAATTTTCATTGCATATTTTAGCATAAATCTATTGTGTTTCTAACATGACGGACAGCATTCCAAGTGCTTCAGCGTCACCATGTAATATGTCACAGAGAGGTTCGTAAGATTGTGATAATGGGCTGTATGTTACAAAATAGCTTGCCACTGGCGGTAAACTCAGCACATCAAAAGGTGACCATAATGCCACCACAACAGTTTTCTCTGCTGGCAAGGCAGTCACTAAGGCTTGTTGTTGAGGATTATTTTCCACATTTTCAGTGAAGATAAGCACCGCATCGGCATATTGTGATGCTTGGCTGAGGCGAGTAATTTCTTCGTCACTTGGCTGAGTCGAAATACCTGCAAATTGCCATTCACTGCGGTTACAGGCTAATCCAAGATTTGCTCGGATATTAGGATAAATCATGAGTGTATTGGTAGGTAAAGGCAAGATTTCTCCATTATCATGGACTTGGGTTATCCCTTGGCGAAACATTTCTTCTACAAGTAGCTGATGAGCATCTACATCAATGCGTTGGTTAGCTAAGTTGGCATCTAAGGGTTGCCATGAAAACAGATTCATCTCCTCTTTAGCCAGTAAAATCCGTCTGACAGAGGCATCAATTCGACCTTCTGGGATGTCTCCATCTAGTACGGCATCGACAACCGCTTGCATGGCTATTATCTGGTTTTCAGGGCTAATATGTGCGCCTAATAGAACGAAGTCATTGCCTGCTTCGATAGCACGAAGGGCAGAATTGCTTGGTGAATACACGGTATCTATCGCATCCATATCAAGTGCATCGGTTATGACTAAACCCTCATATCCCATCTGGTCACGGAGTAAGCCATTGATGATGTTAGCTGATAAGGACGATGGTAAATTTGCCTCAGTATCAATTTGTGGGAAATAAATATGGGCAACCATCACTGCGCCGACATCTGAATCAATTGCAGATTGAAATGGTATTAACTCGCGTTGTAGGAGGTCTTCTTCTGTAAATGGCAGTATAGGTAGTTCTAAATGCGAGTCACTGACCGTGTCACCATGTCCGGGAAAGTGTTTCACTGTTGCTAAGACACCGTTATCTTGCATGCCTTCAACCACAGCCGAAATTATTGGCGCGACGAGATTGGGGTCATTGCCAAAAGAACGTCTGCCAATGATTGGATTGCTGAGATTTGTTTGTAAATCTGCCACAGGTGCTAAATTCATATTGATACCAACAGCTAGCATTTCCTCAGCGAGTGCCTGCCCAAATTGGTAAGCCAAATCAGAATTTTGAGTAGCTGTTAAGAGCGACGGCACAACCCATATCGTGAAGCCTTCTTCAAGATGTGCAATAATACCCCCCTCTTGGTCAACGGCGATGAAAGCAGGAAGTCCATCATTTTCTAGCAAAGTTTGCTGGATGTCATTCGTTAAGCGGGTGATTTGTTGTGGATTATCCAAATTTGAGGGCAACAAGACCACTGCTCCTACTTGCCAATCATCAAGGAGTTCATTGACAGCAAAATTAATCTCCGTACCGAAAAAACTCATCACAAACATCTGCGCGACTTTTTGCTCTAAGGTCATTGATTGGATACGGTCATCAATTGATTGGGTTTGAGATTGGGCTGGTAGTACAATTAGCAGTAATGTAAAACAGATTAGTATAAACTTATGAGACCACATGGTCGTAATCCTGCCAGAATTTCATCAGCATTTTGCGTTCATCATTTGTAAAAGTATGCACACTCGGGCGAATTTTTGAACCCGGAGACATATGCTTGAGTTCATAAATTAAGTCAAAAAATGCTAATACAGATACCGCATCCCACATACCACGCACATAGCCAAAGCTGATTTCATCATCATAATCGACAAAGACACTCAACATGGGCAAAGCAGGGAGTGATACCCACATTGCGACTGAGACATGTTTTTGTAATACATAATTCACAACAGAATGGGGGGATTCTAATGTGACAGATGTATCAGTCCCACGCAAAACAGAGCGACAATTACAACTTTTAGAATGCGAAAAGAGGTAGTTCAAGCATTGTGCCATACTACCTGCTTTCAGATTAATGAGGTCAACCTCTTGAATTTGTTCAGATTCACCTTTAAATAAGGGTTGGAGTTCATTCCAAAAATCTTGAATTTGCATTCATTATTCCCTTAGGATAATACCATCCTCGTCGATACGTACTGTCCCTGTTAATGTTGATATTTGGGTGATGTCGCCAGCAAAAATCACCGCAGTGCAATCTGCTCGTGCGGATTGATAATCGGCTTCTACGGTGAACAAATATTGCCAAGTTACTCCTGAATCATTTGTCCAATAATAGTCGGTGCTATTGATTTGCTGAGTCTCGCTGACAATGAGAATGCCTGTATTATCATCAAAAGTAGTGCATTGAGCGTTCAAACGGTCGGGTAAATTGCCAACTATCGCCGTCGGCAACCAGAAGATAAACCCTAAAGCTAAGGCGGGCATCATCAGTTGGACAAATAATCGCCAATAAAATTCTCGTAAGATGACAGAAAAATCGTCATCGCGTTTGGGTTGTCCTTTGGGCTTTTTGTAATGGGCCATTGTATTCTCCAAACAATCTACTTGATATATTGTACAACATTTACTCAGTCGCTACTTCCTACCAGTGACCAGTCTACACCTGCATTGTTAGTTATGAGTTGCCATTGAGCGATTACGATAGGATTATTGTTTTCATCACGTTGAGGTTCTTCAAATTCATCAACTTCACTTTGTTGCACCAATAAGCGTCCTGTACCATCCGCTTGTAAATCAATTTCGGCGTAAGTTAATGTTTCAGCATCACAGCGTCCTTCATCTGGGCGCGGACTGTCACAGACGTTATGAATTTGCCACGTTTCACCCGCATCGGCTGACCAAGCGATTGTTTTTTGGGTTTGTAAGATAATGTTGTTTGCATCTAGCATAGTGATATTGCTTTCGCAGTCAACCGCTTGTGGGACGGGGATGGTATCAGCAAATAATTCCTGCCAATTATCATTTTCATCACTCACCGAGAATGTTTGCCTTTCAAAATTCACTAACCCTGCACGATAAGCGTAAATGTCAATTCTTACTTGAACATTGTCCGAAATATCAGCAATGCAAGAGCTATCTTCGCCACCCGGTATACGTCCTTGCTGGGCAACATAATAGACACCAGCGAGTGTCAAGGACGCTGGAATCGTGAATAGTAAAAATAACAACACTAAGGAATTATTTAGAAATCCTCGCGATTGTTCCTTTTCTGTCATCAATTAAAATCCGTTCTGTTCGACTAACATGAAAAACATAAAATTATGGCGATCATCGGCAGTCATTAATCGTGGACGAGCGAGGTCATCTATAATGCCTGTAAATAACTCAATCCCACGCAATTGACCATCATAAATATAGAGCGTATCGAGGAAAAATCGTTGATTACCCCAAAAGGGTTGATCAAAGAATAAGTTTCCTAATCCATAATGGATGAAAGCCGTTTCACCTCGACGTGTTGGGTAAAATTCAAAGGTTTGAGGTTTATGCGCTTGTGAGCCAATGACCACATCCGCCCCTAAATTGGCAATTTGTCGGAAATCAATCTGCTGTGATTCAAGCGGTAAGTAATCTTCAACTTCTACATACTGCACTGACACAATCAGCACATCAACTTCTTGAGATAACGCGGGCAATGTAGCGGATAACCAGTCCATATCACAATCAGTTGCCCCACCGCGGATACCTCCTAACATAGAGGCATCTTGATTCGCCAGAGCATAATAAGGACCTGAAGCATTGCATGCAACTAAGGCGATTGTGTTGCCGTTGTGATAGACAATATAAGGTGTGCGTGCTTCATCTATCGTTGAGCCTCCGCCAACTGTGGCAATTTGGTTGTTGCGGTAGAATTCTAATGTTTGCTCATAGGCGGAATAACCATAGTCATTGTTATGATTGCCTGTTAGCTCAATAACATCCACATCTAAGAGATTAAACAACTCAAAATGTTGGGGATTAGAGCAGAAACTACTTGAGCCACCAAGAAGTGTTCCATTCAATTGAGGGCAAGTCTCAACAAAGGAGACTTCATTGCTCATATGAAAAAAATCACTACTCAGCACATAGGGTTGGATAGCCTCAACTGCCCAATTGATATCATTTTCATCAAGAGCGACACGGGTATTGCGTGTAAGAGCTGTTACCCCAGATAGTGTAAAGCGTGTCAGTTGGCTAACATCCCCTGTAAATGGATAGGTCGCCAATTGGTCTAAGATTGGCATTTCATCAACCAGCAAAATGCGGTAATCCAGAGTAATTTCTGATAGGGGTAAAAGTGTATAGAGATTTCGTGATTGCCATAAAGTGTTGCGGAGTGATTCTGCGCTAACGGTCACAATATTTTCGTTGGCTGAGATTTGCTCGGCAATGGATGGTATTAGAATTAGATTTTCGTCTCTATTTCCCTGAGCAATTGCTTCTAATTGGGCTAAAGGAATAGAGGTTTGTAAGCTAGGAAAGGCAACTACAGGTAATAATATCTCATTTTGTGCAGATTGAACTGCTTCAGGAGTTACCGTTACTTGCGGAATACTGGGGGTGTTAGTCATGAAGAGCGATGCTGAGGTTGGAGAAGTCGTTTCGGCTTGTAACCAATCTTCAACATAAAAATCAACATATTCCTCTATATGAGATGACCAGTAAATATTGTTGTGTTCGCCTATTGGATAAACATTATATGTAAAATCTACACCGCGTTGTATAAGACGGTCATTCATAATATCTAAGCCCACATCAGCAAAATCATCTACCCCTCTATCAAGCCATAAGCGCATGGTCTCAAGATTGGGGCTACTTAGGGCTAAATCCAGCGGATTAACGGATTCCTCAGCATGATACAAATCAAAAAAAGCACTGTGTCCTCCGACGATACTAAAGAGTTCAGGATTAGCGAAGGCAATTTGATACGCCCAAAAACCACCCCGAGAAATACCCCCAATGGCACGTTGCTCTCTTTGCTCACTGATATTATATTTTGCTTGAGCATCGGGCATAAGTTCGGTCAGGAAAATATGATTCCATGAGAAATTATCAAAGCGATTACGGTTAGCGATTAAATTACCAAAGGGCATCACCACGACTATCGGTGACATCTCACCTGATAGAATTCGCTCATTCAACACATCAACTAATCCTAAGCGAATCCATTGGTTGTCATCATCGTTTGAGCCGTGCATGAGATAAATTACGGGATAAGCGTCTGTAGATGTGTCATAACACGGGGGTGTATAGACCGTATAGTACATACCTTGCCCTAATGTTGGGCTAGGATAGGTTTCACGCGTCGTTATACCTGATGTATCACAATTAACGGCTTGGGCTTGTAACCAGATAACAGGAAGCAATAAGAGTAACAGAGGGAAGCGCTTTAGCATGCTTTCTCGCAATCAAAAAAGACCTCAATATGAGGTCTTCATGATACTTGAATATAATGAATTATTCCACAGGGGCTACTTGGTCATTTAGACGATAGCCGATACCGCGCACATTCACAATAAGGTCGGCATCTTTATCAGTTTCTTTAAGTTTACGGCGGAGGTTACTCACATGCGGACGTATCACTTCACGTGCCTCAGCTTCATCAACGGTGTATCCACGTACTTCACGTACTAATTCGTGACAAGGAACAACCCGTCCACGATGTGCCGCGAGATACAATAATAAGTCAAATTCGGTTGGGGTTAAATCAATAGGCTTGTCATCTACTGAAATTTGATAACGTCCTGTGTGTACCGTCAATGGACCAAGTTGCATGCTATTTGTACTTGGTTCTGGCACAACTTCATTGTAGATTTGACGATCCAAATCATCAGGTGGCGATGTATCAAAAGCAGCAGTTGCGGCTTCACGGTCTGCGCGTGTGAGTTCAAAAACATCATTTTTGATGGTATCTAGCAAACGACGACGGCGACGTAAATTACGCGCTCGTTCTATTCCACGTGATACACTCTGACGAATATCTTGGCTCGAACTTGGCTTAATGAGGTAATCATGTGCGCCTAAGCGGAGTGCCTCTACAGCTGTACCTAGACTAGCAAAACCTGTCATCAAAATAACAATTGCATCAGGCGATTCTTCTTTAATACGACGAAGCAATTCAACTCCGTCTATGCCCTGCATACGAATATCGGTTAGGACAACATCGTATTCTTGTCCACCAACAAAATCAAGAGCTTCCTCACCGCTTGCCGCTTCACTCACAACGTAACCCACACGTTGCAATGTTTTGCTCACGGAATAGCGGTTTGCCCCTTCATCATCCACAACTAATACTTGTGCGGTTTCTGCGCCGTTCATACCCACAGCCATCACACCTTTATCCCAATTTACGTTTTTCTTA
Source organism: Phototrophicaceae bacterium (assembly GCA_965230145.1). Taxonomy (GTDB): domain Bacteria; phylum Chloroflexota; class Anaerolineae; order Aggregatilineales; family Phototrophicaceae; genus JAUZRW01. The sequence goes on along the minus strand of CBDDKI010000002.1, from coordinate 4,715,199 downwards.
ATGTATCTTAACTATACCCTAATTAATTAAGACGTGCAAGCAGATTAGGAAGCGATTTATTACAATTTACTAACCTTACAATAAACATTGCATTGAGATATTTCATTTTGTATAAACGATTCCCCAATGCGCCATTCGTCTGGCAAAATTATTCCAGCAATCTCTTTATCAACAATTAATAGTGGAATTTTGTCTCTTACATGGCGAGGGATTTTCTTATCGATAAAGTATTTTTTGATTTTCTGAGTCCTGCCGTTCAAGCCTTGCGGTTGAAATCTATCGCCAGCATTTCTCGGTCTAATTGAAATTTTAGAATGCTCTGGAATAAACAAGCAAGCATCGAAATCTGGTAGTTCATCTTTAGATATGATAAGAGAATAATCTCCTAGGATAGTCTTGCTGGGTATTCTCAAATCAATTTCGCTATCAACTTGAATAAAATCGTTTGTGGGCAGTAATAAGTCCGACGGTTCAATATTCAACAGGTCATAATCTACCCTTAGGCGCAAATTACCAGCAAATTCGCTAATCGCACCAACGTTTGCCTGTTTAGCTACTTCAATAGCCTGCTGAATATGCTCAAACGATGGTTCTATATCAAAATATGCGAGTGCATCCATCATGAAATAGCGTTTCATAGCGATATGCCAGCTGTTAAACGTATGCAACGATATAGACACTCTATCAGCAAATTTAACGTGTTTTTTGAAATAGTTTTGATAGCTTTGCTGTATAAACTCTTGTTCGGCAGATGAAATTTCTGCCAATTTTGCTAATGCTGTATCAAGTTGTGGGTTTATTTGTCGTAAACGCGGTAAAATCTCATGTCGGATTTCATTACGTAAATAGCGCGTATCGAAATTACTTATGTCAACACGTGGTTCGAGGTTGTGTTCGTCACAATAGGCTTCGATTTCTCTACGAGAAATATGAAGCATGGGTCGCAGTAAGGCTAAGTTTGGGTGGTATGGCATATTGGAGATCATCTGCATCCCTTGTAAGCCTTTTGAACCAGAGCCACGTAAAATGTGCATGAGAATCGTTTCAGATTGGTCATCTGCATGATGGGCTGTGACGATATAGGGGATATTAAGTTTTTTGGCTGTTTCTGCTAGAAACTTATAGCGTGCCATCCGCGCAGAGGCTTCAATACCAATGCTATTTTCTGAGGCGATAGAGGGAACATCCGCAACGCCTGATGTACAGAGGATTCCAAGTGACTTGGCAAATTGCTCTACAAAAGCCACATCGCTTGAAGCAGCTTCCCTTAAACCATGATTCAAGGTTGCACAATGCAAATTGATATTTAACTGATTGTGATGCGTTGCTAAAAAGTGTAGTAAGGCGAGTGAGTCTGCCCCACCTGAAACTGCAACAAGATAGGTCTTGTTTGGTGGAAACAACTTGTATTGATGAATGGTCTGTAGTAACGTGTTGAAGTTCTGGTACATTCTATTGACCTACGCTTAATTGAAAATGTTTCAGCCTCCGCAAATTATGTTATAATTTACGGGTTTTACCGACGTACAGGAGTTCGTATTTGTGTTAAGTCCATTGGATTACTTTTTTGGCTTATTTTCGCTCGATATCGGGATTGACCTCGGTACAGCTTATACTCTGGTTTACGTACGTGGTAAAGGTATTGTTATTAACGAACCGTCGTTTGTTGCACTCGAAAAACGTACCCGTGTTGTTCGTGAAGTGGGTGCGCGTGCAAAAGAAATGTGGAGTAAAAACCCCAAAGACATCCTCATTGTTCGCCCTCTCCGTGATGGTGTTATCAGTGAATACGATATTACAGCCCGTATGCTTGATTATCTCATTCGCAAGGCACATGAGCAAACGTGGGTTCCTATTCCTCGTCCGCGTGTTGTCGTTGGGATTCCATCAGGTGTAACGGAGGTCGAAAAACGCGCTGTTATTGAAGCGACATTAGATGCTGGTGCGCGTGAAGCCCATTTGGTTGAAGAACCTGTTGCCGCCGCGATTGGCGCAGGATTACCAGTTTTAGAAACACGCGGCAGTATGATTGTTGATATTGGTGGTGGCACAACCGAAGTCGCTCTATTCTCACTTGGGGGTATCGTTATCAGTCGGTCAATACGTGTTGCTGGTGACGAAATGGATGAAGATATTGTCCAATATATGCGGACAAAACACAATCTACTCATTGGTGAACCGACAGCCGAAAAAGTCAAAATGGACATCGGTTCGGCGTATCCCCTACCTCAAGAACGCACCTATAGTATCAAGGGGCGCAACCTGACAACAGGCTTACCCGATTCAGTTGAAGTAAGTTCCATTGAAATTCGTGAAGCAATTAGTGGTTCAATCAATATCATTATAGATACTGTTAAAGATGCTCTAGACGACACCCCTCCTGAACTCGTTGCTGATTTAATGGAGAGCGGTATTACGATTGCAGGCGGCGGAGGCATGCTCAAAGGTATTGCTGACCGCGTTCAAGAAGAAGTTAATATCCGCGCATATGTAGCAGAAGACCCCATGACTTGTGTAGCGCGTGGTGCAGGGCGCATCTTGGAAGATTATAATAACCTCCGTCGTTTATTAGTTGGTCCAGAACGTGGTAGCACATCTGGCAGTAACTTACGCCCCTTCTAACATAACCTGACGTAATCCCTACGCCTAATATCATTAGCAATGGTGTACAATCAGGGTGATATAATCTACCTGTAATGTCACTGTTATGGAGTCATTTGTGCGAAGAAATTGGTTCGCAAGCCGACTTATTCTGCTTGGACTACTCATTCTTATTTGCTTTGGATTAATTGCACTGAGTGCATTGGGTATTACGCGCCCAGTCGAAAACTTATTGTCGACACCGCTAAGTTGGGTTACCCACATTTTTTCAGATGCGAGCGACGCCGTGATTAACTCAAATGGAGATGAAGTTCAATCTATAGCTGAATTAGAAGCCCGCAACGCCGAGTTAGAGCGACAACTCGCTCAGCTACAAGGTGAACTGATTACCCTGCGTGAGATTGATGCGGATTATGCAAGACTGACAAATTTACTTGATTATGTGAATAGCACCGAGAATATGGAATTTGTCACTGCAGATGTGATTGATAGAGGGCAGTATGGTTTCATCAATAGCATTATCATCAACAAAGGCACGCGTGATGGCTTAGTCATTGGTATGCCAGTCACAACAGATTTAGGTTTGGTGGGACGTGTTTGGCGTGTTACATCGAATACAGCACAGATTCAACTTGTGACTGACCGAAATAGTTCTGTAAGTGTGAGGCTGCAAAATACACGAGCAGAAGGTTCGATACAAGGTGAAGGTTTAAATACAGGCTCACTCGAATTGTTGTATGTGCCCCTTGATATTGACATTACCGCAGGTGAATTAATATACACATCAGGGTTAGGGGCTAATTTCCCTGCAGATATCCCTGTTGGGCAAGTTGTCAGTGTATCGAACGTTGAATCCGAATTAACACAAGAAGCTCAAATTAGTAGCTTGATTGATTTCACAACATTAGAACAAGTTTTAGTGATTACTAATTTTGAGCCTGCTGACTTATCTGTATTTGAAGAAGTTGAGCAATAGCACATGGGTTATTATGTTGGCGTTCTATTTTTAGCTTTATTTGCCATTTTAGAGAACAGCGTCTTGATAGATTTTAGATTATTAGATGGTCAACCATCTCTAGTCTTGGTAGCTATCATAACATGGGCGTGGCATGCAGATTTTACAGAGGCGATTTTTTGGGCTTTTGTGGGCGGAATTGCACTCGACATTCTGAACCCAATAATCCCAATGGGTACATCGGTAATCGCTATGGTTGTCATGATTTTCGCAGTCAAAACGATTGAACGGACATTTTACCAAGTGAGTATTTTTGCGCTGATAGGCTTTGTTGCTTTTGGGACACTACTCCATCACATCATCATCTTTTTAGCTTTTACGTTGCAAGGGATTAGTGTCATACCAATTGAATATATTCAAGATTACACATTACCCACACTTGCTTTTAATTTAATCGGCACGATGCCAATGTATTGGTTCTTGCGCCGTTTCCAAAAACGTCTACCACAGAGTCAATCAGCATGGGGTATTTCCTCACGCTGAATTGTTCTGTTATTTCGAGAGGTACATTACTATGAAAAATCGACTATTTCCATTTCAAGGTTGGCGTTTAACTTTCTTTCAGGCTGTTATTTTTGCTGTATTTTTATTGTTCAGCGTTCGGATGTATGAGTTACAAATACTCCAGTATGACGACTACAATGCAGAAGCAAATGCTAACCGTTTAACTACTGTACCGATTGCTGCCAGCCGAGGCGCAATTCGAGATAGATACGGTGTTCGCCTTGCCTATAACGTCCCTGCTTACAATGTCGTAATTGTTCCTGCTGATTTACCAGTGAATGAAGAAGAAGAGCTACAAGTATTCAACCGATTGTCCGCACTTGTTGGTGTCCCCCCTACTGCTGAACAGGCTCGGCAATCCAATAGCGATTTACGGAGCATTGAAGAATTAGTTGCTGAAGGTGAAGGTATCGCACCATTTCGCGCGGTAACGGTTGCAGCAGATATTGACCGACGTGTGACCTTGCAAATTCTTGAAGAACGTATTTTTATGCCCGGTGTAGATATTGTTGCTGTGGGTGTACGCGAATATCCCTTTGGTAATACGACTGCAACGACTTCTCACATTATTGGTTACCTAGGTCCTGTTTCAGCAGAAGAAGCTGAAGCATTACGTGACCAAGGCGTTGACCCTCAATTTGTACGAACAGGTTATGAAGGTATTGAACGCTTCCTTGATGAGCAATTAGCAGGTCAGCGTGGTGAGCAAATTGTCGAGATAGATGTTGCTGGACAAGATTTGGCAGTCATTAGTGAATTGCCCCCAGTTGCTGGGCAAAGTGTAAGTTTAACGCTCGACTATGAACTCCAAGCCATTGCTGAGAATGTACTGATTGAGCAACTCGCGAATCGGAACAACCCTGATTATTATGCCCAGCAAGGACGCACAGCGCCGCGTGGTATCAGTACGCAGGGGGTAATTATTGCCATGAACCCAAACACGGGGGAAATTCTAGCGATTGTGAGTTGGCCCACCTATGATAATAGTCGCTTTGCGCGTGGCATTGATGTGGAATACTATCTCGACATTATTGAAGACCCTGCACGTCCGTTACTTAATAATGCCATTAAAGGGTTGTATCCGCCCGGTTCTGTCTGGAAGTTGATTACTGCCGCAGGAGTGGTAGAAGAAAATGTGATTGACCCCCAGCAACAGTTGGACGACCCCGGCGAATTAATCGTTGAAAATCGTTATGCACCGAACGACCCGGCTGCATCGCAACGCTTTGTGTGTTGGCTTGATAATGGGCATGGACGGGTGAACTTAATCCAGAGCATCGCTTACAGTTGTGATGTATATTACTACCAAGTGGGTGGTGGTAACAACGAAATTAGCACAGCAGTTTTACGGGAAGGTGGACTGGGGATTAATGATTTATTCCGCTACGCCACTGCGACAGGGATAGGGTCTGAATTAGGTATTGAACTTCCATTTGAAGCGGCAGGTCGTATGCCAGACCGCGATTGGAAACGTCGTAATTACGGTGAAAATTGGTCTACTGGAGATACGTATAACGCAGCATTCGGTCAAGGTTATGTAACTGTCACCCCCTTACAATTGTTGGCGCAAACCACTTCTATCATTAATAATGGTACGCTCTATCAACCAACGCTCATTCGTGAATTTTTTGATGAAGAAGGCAATGTTGTTACACCATTCGAGCCACAAGTATTGCGAACCGTCAATCCTGATGAGGTTGACCCCAATGACCCTTTAACATTATTGCTCTTGGAAGATATGTTGATGTATGGGCAAACCAGTTTAGCTTGCACCTGTGAATCAGATAGCGCTTGGTATGATCCTTTCCGTTGTGACCCTGAAGGCTATCGAAATATCGTTAATCTTGGAACAGAAATCGCCCCTGATGAGCGTGAATATCGCATTCATATCCCACTTAATTACACCTTTAATGGGCAAGTTTGCCAACCGATTCGTTTCACCTCTGCTGAAAATCAATATAGTCCTGCATTTATTTCAGATAATTCACTAGAGTTAGTTCGACTTGGCATGCGTGATGTTATCATTGCTGAAGGTGGTACAGGTGCGCCAGCCGCTTTAGACGATATAGGCATTGCAGTCGCTGGCAAGACAGGTACTGCAGAATATTGCGATGATATTGCTCAACCGCTTGGATATTGTGTGCCGGGGCAATGGCCTTCCCACGCTTGGTATGTCGGTTATGGTCCTTATGAAGACCCCGAAATTGCTGTGATTGCTTTTGTTTACAATGGTGGTGAGGGTTCATTTATGGCACTGCCAGTCGTTCGTGAAACGATGCGTGCTTATTTTGAACTGCAAGCTCAACGCGACAGTGGCACGATAATTAGCCCTCCGCTAAGTGAAGAGGATGAGATAGACTTGAGCGTTGGCGCAACACCGATACCAAATCAACCATAATGGGGGCTGAATGGGCTGGCTGAAAAATTTGAATGACGAGCAAATTTTATTAATTAAGTTTTGGCTACCTGCCCTTGTCAATGGTTTAATCATCTGGATTTTACTGCTGATCTTAGGTGACACACCCTTGTTACGTGCTTCAGGGCTGGGGTTGGTTATCGTTGGCGTAACCTTAGCCTTGCGTCGGATGGGGTCAGCATTAGCGATTATTGGTGGATTATGCTTAGCTTTGAGTCCTGCTTTTTGGTCACAAACAGGCGGTAGTTCTGGCGAACCTGCGACGATCATCATTGCTTTAGCCTTAGCTATTGCGACAGTCTTACTTGTAATTTTACTCAGTAAGCGCCCAGCTATAGGATTAGGTTTAGGGGTTGTCGTCTTTGCCATCTTATTCTGGAGTCAAATCGGCACACCACGTAGCATCCGCCTCACGGGTTTTATCATTGCTTGGCTGATGTATCTACTCATTGATATGTTGCTTTTGACGAATCCACGCCCAGAAGATGCTCCTCTTATACTGGGTAGTAGTGGACTAAAAACGGTTGATGGAGCAGTTTCGGCACGTCCCTATCATATTTTTGGTATTTTGCTTTTGATTACGCTTGGTATTCTCAATGACCCACTTGTTACCTTGCTAATGCCAACAGTGGTTCTCAGTCTCTTGTTAACGAACTCTAAGCTCCAATGGTGGTATTGGCTTGCCATCGGCATAGTGATTGGCTTAGGTTTATATGGGATTTGGAACAACTACATGGTAGAAGAAGCTCGGTTTCTGATGCTGGGTAATTGGCGCAGTGGTGCAGGATGGGTAGCGATGATTCGCCTCCTGATTGAGCAATTTACCATTGTTGGTTTGGGTTTGAGTTTGCTGGGTTTAGCTCGTTTAGCACGCTGGTATGCCCCGCTTGGCATTGTCTCCATGATTGGCTTCGGCGCATATTGGATATTCGGTATTGTCTATACGGGTCCTCGCCAAGATATATTGTTATTGCCAATGTATATCATTTTTGTGCTATGGATGACTTATGCTGTTTTAGCCATTAGTGAATGGGCATCACGAACATTAGCACGTCAGCCTCGTATCGGACGGTATTTTGCAATTGCTAGTTATGGTGTTTTACCAGCCCTTATGCTATATCGTATTTTGAGTAACTAAATTAACAAGTTTATCCCTCACTTTTCCTACAAACGCGGTATACTCAATCCTATGCTACAAGCAATTTTGTTAGCTTGTGCAAAATTTAGTGGCATATTAAGCAAAGTTAAGTATAGTAATTTATGGGACGACTATGAATTTAGTAAATGAGTCGTTGGTATTTAGAAGATTAGGTTGTCAATGAATGTAAGTGATGTTGTTACAATAAAAGGTATCAAAGATGGGCTGTTAGTCACCTTAAGCCCAACAGAGGAATGGCAAACTATCACACAAGAACTTGCAACACGGCTTGATGCTAAAGTTGATTTCTTTGCAGGGGCGCGTGTCACTGTGGATTTAGGTGAACGCCCAGTTCCTAAGTATGAACTAACATCTTTAAAAGCTGTTTTGGAACGGCGAAAATTAACTCTCGTGGTTGTACAAACGACTAGCAAAACGACTTTTGAATCTGCACAAGCACTCGATTTACGTACCAATACACCAGAAGATGCTACAAAACGGGCTGTCAACGATGAGGTACTCGACACCCTACCCATAGACCCTGAAGAACCAGGCACACCCGGTGTGATGATTCGGCGCACTTTACGTAGTGGACGAACTGTTCATAGTAGAGGACATGTGATTGTTTATGGAGATGTGAATCCCGGCGCTCAAATTATTGCAACGGGTGACATCATTGTTTGGGGTAAGCTGCGTGGTACGGTTCATGCAGGTGCGGAAGGTGACTTAGATGCTGTTATTTGTGCCTTGGACATGAGTCCGAACCAGTTACGAATTGCCGATTTAATTGCAACATCGCCAAAAGACAACAAGCGCACCGTTCGTCCTGAAGTCGCATCTGTGCGTGATGACCATATTATTGTGGAAGCATGGGGATAATAGAAAGGACCAGAAGTATATGGGAGCAAAGGTAGTAACCATCACATCTGGTAAAGGTGGGGTTGGTAAAACAACTACAACAGCAAATATTGGGGTCGCTCTTGCACGTCTCAACAAAAAGACCGTTGTGATTGATGCTGATATAGGCTTGAGAAATCTTGATGTGGTGATGGGGTTAGAAAATCGTATTGTCTATGATTTAGTGGATGTCATTGAAGGACGGTGTAGATTACGTCAGGCAATGATTAAACACAAACAATTTGGCGATTTATACCTTATCCCTGCCGCACAAACGCGCGATAAGACAGCCATTAGCCCTGCAGATATGATTCATATTACAGACAAATTGCGGAATGAGTTCGATTTTATTATCATTGACTCACCTGCTGGGATTGAACGAGGTTTTCGGAATGCTATTGCACCAGCAGATGAAGTTCTAATTGTAACCAATCCTGAAGTTTCGGCTGTGCGGGATGCTGACCGTATCATTGGGCTTATTGAAGCAGATAATAAAGGACCTGCACACCTCGTATTAAATCGCCTGAATATTGATATGGTCAACAAAGGTGAGATGTTATCTGCAGATGACGTAACAGATATTCTAGGATTATCTATTATCGGAATTGTACCAGAAGACGAGCATGTTATCCCTGCATCAAATAGTGGTGTGCCTGTCACGCTGAATGAAAATTCAAAAGCTGGGGTCGCTTTTAGGAATATTGCGCGACGACTGACAGGCGAAACGGTTGCCATGATGGAATTAAAACCTGAAAGTGATTCCTTCTTTCAGCGATTAGCGAAACTCTTTACTGGTAAGTGAACTAACACAAATAGTTTTTTCAAAAGAGAAGTTAGAGGTGGGTCTTATGACTGGTTTCTTCGATAGGATGCTAGGCAAAAACAACAATCCTGAAAAAGGGAGTAGTACCACCGCGAAAGATCGTCTAAAAATGGTGCTGACGCATGACCGCATCAAGGTTACGCCTGAAAAGATGAAAGAGATGAAAGCTGAAATCATCGCGGTCATCGCAAAATATGTACCAGAAATTGACCCTGATAGTGTTGACATTGCTCTTGACCAATCGAGTCGTTATCAAAATAAGATTGTGGCTGAAATCCCCTTCACACAAGAGCGTGGGGCTACCCCTGTTGATAATGATGGGAATGATGATTTGATAGATGGTATTAGTGATCAGGAAAGCTTGATTGATGAAGATGAGGATACTCTCGCTAGTCGTCCAGCGGATGATACCTAAACTGTTTATTTTACCTCTATTCGGGTTCAATAGTTGACGTAGGGTATGCGTCAGGTCGTTAGATGCCCTATCTCCACGTAGTATTCTCCATTACTATATAATAACGTCTTTCAGTAATTATGAGGCTCTCATCGTAAATGGATAACAATTCAAGTTTTTGGCAACGGTTCGATTGGACATTACTGGGTGCGACCATGATTTTGGTCGTGTTCGGCGTGATGGTCATTGCGAGTGCAACCCAAGATGCCGTTGACCCCACACTTGTTAGTCGTGTTCCTGATCAAATACGCTTCGGGATTTTCGGGATAATTGCCCTCTTTGTGATGGCAATGCTAGATTATCGCTTGCTAGGAAGTATTTCCAATTGGTTGTATGGATTAATGATTATCCTATTGCTTGCAGTTGTCTTCTTTGGTACTGAAGGTGATGGTGGCGCACGTCGCTGGGTTAATCTTGGGATTTTGATCCAGCCTTCCGAAGTTTGTAAAATTTTGTTCATTGTTACCCTCTCACAATTCTTCGTCAACAATTACAAGAAAATGGATAAAATTCAAACTGTCCTCAAATCAATGGTTCATCTTGGGTTTATCGCTGGACTTATCTTTATTCAGCCAGATTTAGGGACAACAATTGTTTTCATCGTCATTTGGGCAGTGATTACATGGGCAGCTGGCTTACGAATAAAACATATTATTATGCTCGGTTTAGCTGGGATGATGATGTTGCCGATTGCATTTACCCAACTACAAGCCTATCAATTAGAGCGTATAACGAACTTCTTATTCCCTGCAGATGAAGAAGACTTAGAAGCGCAGTTTGGTTCTTTTTATAATATCGAACAAGCCCTCATTAGTATTGGTTCAGGCGGAATAACAGGTAAAGGGTATACTGCTGGTTCACAAAATGAGGGTCGTTTCTTACGTGTTCGCCATACAGACTTCATCTTTAGCGTGATTGCTCATGAATTCGGTTTCATTGGCGGTATGGCAACCATGTTCTTATTGGGGATAATTATTTATCGAATCTTAGAGGGTGCCGCATATGCGTCTGATGAGCTAGGGGCAATGATTTGTTATGGTGTGGCTGGGATGATTTTCTTCCAAACAGTCGTGTCTATCGGAATGAATCTCAATTTGATGCCTGTTACAGGACTCACACTACCATTCGTTAGCTCAGGTGGGACATCGTTGCTATTTACGATGATTGGCGTTGGTTTGGCTGAAAGCGTGATTGTGAGGCGACAGAGTAAAGTATAATATTACCTTGACCATGATTTCTATTTCGAGTATGATTTTTCTACATTTTGGGAGATAGTTTAATTGGCAAAACAGTGGATTCTGGTTCCATCGTTCCTGGTTCAAGTCCAGGTCTCCCAGATATAAAATGCAGGACATACAAAGAGACAATTTAACACATTGTCTCTTTTGTTTCTTTATAGATTTAAAAATTTAAGATGACTGAATATCAATGTGGACTTTCAGTGTTTCGCCATTGCCGAACATATTGAAAACTCGACTAAATTCTGCCATTGGTACAGTGTGGCTCACTAATGGTTCGACATCAATTACCCCATTAGCTAACCAATCAATCGCAGGTTGGAACGTATAACATAGTGCAAACGAACCAATAATCTGCCAGTCATAGCGGAAAATTGCATAGGGTTCTATTTCTATCTTTGCCCCCATTGGAGCAACACCAAATTGTAGAAACTGCCCACGTGGCTTGATGTAGTTAAACGCATGTTGAATAACAGCAGGTACACCTGTCGCATCAATAACAACATCAAAGCCTTCTGGGGAAATTTCTTTTAATTCTGCATCTTGTTCCTTGCCCGCAGAAACAACCGAATTTGCGCCCATCCCTTTAGCCAGTTGTAAGCGATGTTCCTGTTTCTCTAGCACTGTAATGAGTGATGCCCCATTATGTCTAAGGGCTTGTATCAACAGTAAACCCATAGGTCCTGCCCCAATAATGAGAACGCGATCAGCAGGATTTACGCGCATCCGTCTCAAGGCATAGACTACACAAGCCAAAGGTTCAATAAAAGCAGATTGTGTATCTGATAAAGAATCAGGAATAGGATAACAAGCACGCTCAGGAACAGTAACATATTCTGCAAAACCACCGCTACGAGTTACACCAACTACTGAAAGATTCAGGCATTGATTGGATTGTTCATTACGGCAACGACTACATTTCCCACAATATAAGTTAGGGTCAACCGTTACTCGGTCTCCTACCTTATAGTTCGTCACATTTTTGCCGACTTCGACCACTTTGCCATGAAATTCGTGTCCCGGAATCAATGGAAAATCAGACATATATTCGGCTTTATAGATGTGTAAATCTGTACCGCAAATGCCACAAGATGTCACTTCAACGACAACATCATTATCCGCACATTGCGGGTCATCGACTTGTTGAATATCAATTTCTTGTGTTTTCGGAAACACAATTGCTTTCATGATGGAATCCTTATAAATATTTCACTCTAATTCAGCAGTTGATTCTCTGATAATGAGTTTATTTTCTAAAACTACTCTATCAGGAGGTAATTCTGGATCGTTAATATGGTTTAACAAGACTTCAACAGCTTTTTTGCCCATCTCAGATATTGGTTGTGCAACTGTCGTTATCGTTGGCATTACGTAACCTGATAGAGGTATGCCATCGTAACCCATAACTGACACGTCTTCAGGAACATTTAATCCCATTTGTGCCAGCCCATGTAAAATACCAACAGCAGTAACATCTGTTAATGCAAAAATTGCCGTTGGATATGGGTCTAAGGTTGCTAAATACTTACCTGCGTTAATACCCATTTCAAACGAAGGGTCGTCACTAGTCAGGAACATATCTGATGGTTCTTCAATTGCAAATTCAGATAAGGCTTCTCGAATACCCCTCATCCGATGTTGCACAGGTTGTGCAAAATCAAAAGGTGCGACTACCTTTATATTGCGATGCCCTAGTTCTAGAAGGTACTTCATTCCTAAGTATCCGCCGAGTGAATTATCACTAAAGACTTTACTACACTCGAACAGTTCAACATCACGGTCAATCAGAACACACGGTACATTTTGGGATTGCAATTGAAACAAATAATCGGTGTTTGCACTTGCTGAGTTGATAATTACACCATCAACCCGTTGACGTAGCAACAATTCCATATATTCCAATTCGCGGGCTTCATCCTCTTCTGTATTAGAGATGATTGCTCGGTAATTATTTCGGAACAATTCTTGTTCCATAACTTGTGCTAAACGGCTAAAAAACGGATGATCCAACAGAGGGATAATCAAACCGATTAAGCGTGTCTCTTGCATTTTGAAACTTCGGGCGAGTGAACTTGGATGATAATTCAATGCTCGCATTGCATTCTTCACACGATTCTGCAACTTTGTGCTGACACCATCCGTTTCATTGATAACACGCGACACGGTAGCTACCGATACACCCGCTTCTTTAGCGACATCATTCATGGTTGGGTTCTGTATAGGATTCCGCATTATCTTATTCCTGTATCTTAAACATGACGGAATCCCATTATAAGCCAATCTACTTAACAGCACCCATAGTCAAACCTTGCACCAATTGTTTTTGTGCAAACCAACCTGCTATAACAACAGGTAATACTGAAAGTGTCGATGCGGCAGACATAAGCGCAATAAATTGTCCACGCCCTGACTTAAATGACGAGATGTATACAGTAAGTGGTTCAGCATTGCTCTTTGCGATGTTGAATGCAAAGAAAAATTCGTTCCAAGAAAAGATCATACACAGGAGCGCTGTTGCAAATAATCCGGGTGCGACCAGTGGCAACACAAGATAACGGAATTCTTGGAATAACGATACTCCATCCATACGCCCGGCTTCCAATATTTCATAAGGCACATCCAATAAGAAAGAACGCATCATCCAGATAACAAGCGGAACATTCATGCCAGTATAGATAAGCATCATACCAAAGCGAGTATCCAGCAGGTTAAGATCGCGTGCTAAAAGAAACAAAGGCACAATCACACCTGCAGGTGGCAACATCCGTGTAGAAATGAGCCAGAGCAAGGTTGTATTGCTACGTTTATCTGGTTTGTATGCTAAAGCATATGCCGCAGGGATGCCCAGTGCCAATGCAATTAGTGTGGATAAAATCGTAATCCAGAGTGTGTTGATGAGTGGTGTTGCAAAATCAGCGTCAAAGACTGCCCTACGATAATTGTCTAATGTTGCTTCAAAAAATATCGAGTAACCCTCTTCTTCATCTACTGTTTCATCATCGGTCACTACAGCCTCGTCTGCCAAGTCAGCGTCGGTAGTTCCTAAAGCAGGGATTGGGATGAATGCAGGTGGAAAATTAAAGGCTTCACGCTCTGTCTTAAGAGAAGTCAATAGCATCCAAGTGATTGGGAAAAAGAATAACAGTGCGATAAACCACGTAGTAACAGTGAGTGCTAATTCTTGCGATTTGTTGAGTCTCATGAACTTACTCCAATATCTTCTGTTCCACGTCGTAGAACTTGCACAAAAAATGCCACCACGATATTGGCAATAACAATCGCGTAAATGCCCATTGTACTGGCATCACCAATATCACGACTACTAAAAGCTTCATCGTAGATTGCATAAGATAGATTCGTCGTCTGGATACCCGGCCCGCCTGATGTGGTAATGAAGATCACACCGAAGACACTGAGAATAAACAGAATTTCCATCAACACTGCTATTTCGATATACCGTTGCAGATGTGGTAGAACGATATGGCGCAAAATATTCCAAGGACTTGCCCCGTCTATTTGTGCAGCTTCGACTTGTTCATGACTAAGCGATTGTAAACCTGCTAACAAAATCAACATCATGAACGGTGTCCATTGCCAGACAACAATCGTAATGACTGATGCCATTGGATACTGTCCCAAGAAGTCAGGTGTTCCAAATCCGACGGATTCAACTATGCCACTGACAAAGCCGAATGATGGGTCAAGCAATACATTTTTCCATAAAACGGCAGATACGGTTGGCATGATTAAGAAGGGTGTAATGAGCATCGTTCGCACGATACCACGTCCGATAAATTCACGATTGAGCAACAAGGCAAGGCATAGCCCTAGCACGAAAGTAATAAGAACGACAGCACCTGTTAAGATGCCTGTGTTCCAAATAATTGTCCAAAAATCATTATCTGTAATTACATCAATATAATTATCAAATCCTGTGAAGCCCCGACGATCAGGACGATTCATATTCCAACGTTGGAAGCTGAAATTCAAGGTGTATAGTAACGGTACTTGGGTGACAATAATCATATAAATCACAGCGGGCCAAATAAGCATTCGGCGTAGCATTTGATCGCTTAATTGCTCACCTCGCTTGCGTTTTCTCTTGGATGTTTCAGGTTGTTGTGACATAAATACCTCTTGTAATGGATTTATGTATAATTTTGGGGTGGAGGTAATCTCCAAGTAGAAGATTACCTCGCCTTTAAACTATCAACTTACAATAGTCTTTGTCATTGAAAATTCTACTTACTCGTAGTATCCAGCTTCATCCATAGCATCACGGACTTGTTCATTCGCACGTTCTAATGCTTCTTCAACGGTGACATCGCCAACAAATGCTTCCGCAATGATTTGTGATACATCTGTACCGATACCTTGGAATTCAGGAATACCAACGAATTGTACGCCTGTGTATGGTACTGGGTCCCGAGTTGAATCTGTTGGGTCTGCTGATTGCATCAAACCAAGAACTGTTGGTGCAAATGGTGCTGCATCTAAGTAATTTTGGTTTTCGTAGGTTGAAGTACGGGTTCCGGGTGGAACTGTTGCCCAACCATTGGTTTCGCCAACCATGTTGATGTAGTCGGTACTAGTTGCCCATGTGATGAACTGGAGTGCTTCTTCTACATTTTCAGTGGTTGTCGGGATACCAAGATTCCATGACCATAGCCAGTGATTACCTTTAGCAACTGGACCAACTGGTGCTGGTGCTGTGCCGAGGCTATCTACGATTTCTGATTGTGTTGGATCTGAGAGAATACCAGCTGCTACAGTAGCATCAACCCACATTGCTGCTTGACCTTGTGACATGAGTGTGAGTGCTTCGACGAAACCGGTGCTTGTTGGACCTGGTTGACCACATTCGTTCACTAAGCTGGTGTAGAATGTAACTGCTTCGTTCCATTCTGGAGAATTCAATTGTGGTTCCCAATTTTCATCGAACCAACGTCCACCGTATGTATTCACAACAGTTGTGAGTGGTGCCATAACTTGACCCCAACCGGGCAAACCACGAAGAACGATACCATATTGATCATTTTCTGGGTCGTGTAGCGTACAAGCGAAATCACGTACTTCATCCCATGTTGGTTGTTCTGGCATTTCTAAACCAGCAGCTTCAAACATTTCTGTGTTGTACATCAACATGCTTGATTCGCCATAGAATGGTAATGAGTAAAGGCTATCGTCTACAGAAATACCGAGGCGTACACCTTCGAGGATGTCGTCTGCGTTGTAATCAGCTTGTACGCTGTCAGGATATTCTTCCATGAGCGCACTGATATTGTGAATCCAACCGTTATTAGCAAAGATTGGTGTATCGAACATACCGACAGTGATAATATCGAAGCTACTTGCGCCTGTTGCTACATCAGTGGTGACGGTATCACGGAGTTCATTTTCTGGAAGAACAACCCAGTTGAGTGTAATTCCGGGATATGCTTCTTCAAAGACACTTGAGAAACCTTCCATAACAACCATATTAGGATTGTTGACTGTTGCGATAGTGAGTTCTACACTATCCTGTGCGGAAATCGTTGCGCCACCAATGACAAGCGCGAAAATCAAGAAAAAAAGTGAAAACTTACGCATTTAAAAAAACCTCCATTACCTTATGTAAACGTTTACATCTGTAAACGTTTACAATATAACAAATATCAATATGTTTTGCAATAGATGTTACAATATTCAAACTTATTATATCGGGTTAATTATTATTCTCAAATAATTTTATGAGGGTTACGTGGGGGTAATCCTCATAAAATTATCGCTTTGTTATATAGCTACTCTATATTCTATTCTCTCCTCATACATGTTTAGATATGCCATGCCGAATTAGTCTGATTTCATGTAAAATATGGCATCTTATGTAAAGTTTGAGGTAAAGCCTATATGGAAAATCCACTGATAAAAGCTCTCATTTGGGGTGCGGTATTAGCAGTTGTTGGCATTGGACTATTTCTGTTGATGTATTTTGTCGTTCTAAGTGGTATGGATTCATTAGCCCGATTGATGGGGTCTATGTGTGTGCCACCTGCAATGATGTTGTTACTCGTTGGAGGCTATTATATTCTCACGCAAAATGCCGACTAATCTCTCGCGTCTTTTTCATAGCGAACGACCAAGACAACGGGTGAGTTCTCTTTAAATAAAGGTTCACGCAAGTCTGTTATATGTAAATTGACTGATTGCCCGTCAGAAAAATAATCTGAAATATGATGTACATAATGTTCTACAGCATAGTTTTTATTGTCTGCTTGGAATGTCCGCCGTGCGCCAGATAAAAACTGATAAGGGTGAAAATCACTAATTAGTGCAATGCCGTTGGGTCGAAGTACACGGCTAATTTCACTGAGGCTTGGTCTGATTTCGGGTAAATGCCCTAACGCTAATCCACATAGTACAATATCTATTGATTCATCTGGCAATGGAGTTTCTTCAGACGTTGCTTGAATACCCTGTGGAATAGCCCGTCTTTCTAGCATCGCAAAGCTATTATCCACCCCTATGACTTGCCGTGCATTTTGATTTTGGGCAATCTTACCGTAGCGCCCTGTACCACAAGCTAAATCCAAAACTACTTTATCCTCTAAGGACGGCATTAACGTCAACATATTATCTTGTTCTATTTTCATGAGAATATTATGCGCTTCGGCAGGATAAGACTTTGCCCATAATTCATAAGCATTGACGCTTGATAAGGTCTGAGGGGTACGATGAAACAAATGTCTAAGTATATTCATCAAGCAACCGTGAGCAGGACTTGTTCAACCCACTGCTTAAATAATACATTATTTGTATTGTAGACCATACGTGTTTTAGCAGGCAAGAATAACCACATATACGCAATACGCCGCCGTTCCTCACGGTCTGTCATTTGAATAATTTCATCATACCAAGGCGGATATTTGCGAAAGAAATCCTTATATTTATGCAATAAATCGGAAGCCACTTTATGAAGCGACCCAACCAAAATGACGGTGAATATTCCTAACGCCATAGCTATTGACCCACTGATGTACCAATATAGTGAGACATAGGCAAAGCAAGCGCCCCAAATCAGCAAAGATATAGGTGGGCTAAAAATACGTTCCTCTTCGCCATAACGTTCAAAACTTGCTAAAACGGGGTCTTTATATGTTCCAGAAACAACAAACACTGAACGAACCATCATCAAAAATGTAAAAGTTGTTAGCAAGGTTAGCATAATCATAAGGGTTACATCCTTATTAAATTACGTGCGCTTTTATACAGGGGGCAAACACATTTTTTGCACTCTGCTCTTTGCCCTGTACGATAGGCTTTTCTCAAGTCTTGAGCGACTGACCAATTAATTGCTTCTGGTAAACGGTCTCCATCAGGGTGTAAACGCCCATAGCTTGGTAAAAAATAACACGGACGCAATCGCCCATCGACTTCAATTACTGTGCTAAAATGTGGCGCATTACAACGTGGGGGTTCAAAAGTATCAGCGCCATTTAAGGCACGAAAATATTGTGTCAAGATACGTTGCAATTTTTTAGGGGATTCTGCAATCTGCCCTATCTCAAATTGCTCCGCATATTGATAGCTAATTTCTTCTATTATACTCTCTAATTCATCAATCTCAAGCAAGTTTAATTGACCTGTTGATGATTGAGTATCTCGATCACCAAAAGCAAATGGATTGCTGACATCGACAGCCAAAAAGCTGATTGTATCGACATCATGCTGTATACCGATGTCAATGATTTGTGGAATTTCACGAAAATTCGCTTGTTGGACTGTGGTTCGAGTTGTGACAGGTATTCCACCTGCTTTGATAGCATCTATCCCTTCAAGAATTAAGTCAAAAGCATCAACTCCACGCAATGCCTCATAAGTTTCTGCCCTACCGCCATCTAGACTTACGATTACTTCATCGACAGTTTCTATAACTTGTTGAGCTTGTTTCCGTAATAACAAACCATTGGTCAATAACATGACGTGTACATTTTGTTCTGAGAAAACACGTGCGATTTTATCCCATTCTGGATGTTGCATTGCTTCACCACCACTTAATAATACCCAACGCACCCCTAATTCACCGCAAGTTTCAGCAATGCTTTCCACTAATTGCATTGGCATATTTCGACGTGGATTTTGCCAAATATCACAAGATTGACAGCGACTATTGCAACCGTCTGTGATATACAATACCAACAAAGGCAAACTATGAAGTTTATCGCCTGTTAGATTCAGCAAATTCTTCACGCGCATCATTCACATTTTCCCGTTACAATAGGTTTACAAGACTTGGCATATAATCAAATTATACTATAGCCTTCAAAAGGTCATCATGATGACCTTTCAAGAATGAATGTGTTACAATTTGTCGTCAAATAAATTTATCAAATATACAGTGACAGCTTATGATTAATCCTGACCTAATTAAAGAAGGACAAGGCGCACGGGTTGCTTTCCTTGAAGAACCTGATGCCAATAAAATTGCTGAAACATTAGTTGCCTTTGCGAATACAGAAGGTGGCATTATTGTTATAGGGTTAAAAGAAGATGGTACAGCTGTTGATAGTAAACTCAGCATGGATGCCATGCAATCTGCGATGGAATCTGCCGATGAATTATATAACCCGACTATTGTTGTCGATAAATGGGAAGAAATACAACTTAAGCCAACAGTTGGTGATAATGGAACTGTTGAGAATACTAAAGCAGATAAAGAAGTAAAATCTGATTCCGACGACGAGAGCGAAAGTGACAACACATCCGATGACACACAAAATAGCGTAGACGAAGCTAAGGACAAGAGTGATACTGACGATAAAAAAGCAAGTCAGGAAACACCCGTACTGGATGGAGATAGTCCTGTTATAGTTTATGCCGTTCGTGTCCCACGCAGTATCGAACTCCATGCTCTTGCAGATGGGCGTGTCTTAATCAGGCGTGGTGATAAAAATCGTCCTTTGGGTGGGCAAGAAATCCTAAGATTAGCAAGTGCCAAAAGTACAGGTGACTTTGAAGCAGAAGTTGTGCATGGTGCGACGAAAGACAACTTTAGTCGGCAGATGATTGATGAGTATCTTGCTAAACGTGCCGAACGCACAAAACGCCCCTACAATGGTAAGGTCGATGATTTACTGCAAGAAATTGGTGCTATCACTGCCGATGGTAAGCCAACGGTAACAGGCATTTTGCTATTTAGCGAATACCCTCAACAATGGATTCCACAGAGTAGTGTTGTCTTTGCTAAATTTGTTGGCAAAACCCCGCGTGGCGAAAGTGGTCTTGCAGGCTATTCACGGCGTGAAGAACTTACAGGGTCTATTCCACGTTTGATTGAAGCAGCATGGAATCTCATTTGGAGTGAGATGGCAGTCAGTGCCGTTGTGAAAGGTTTAGAGCGCGAAGAACGTACAGAGTATCCTCAATTTGCTGTGCGTGAAGCGATTGTGAATGCGATTTGCCATCGAGATTATCGTTTGCGTGGACGACGTATTGAATTGCGGATGTATTCTGACCGATTAGAAGTGATTTCTCCAGGTGGCTTACCGGGCTTTATTACTATCGAGAATATCAAAGACGAGCATTTTAGTCGAAACCCACGTATCGTGAACGGCTTGTTCCAATGGGGATATATTGAAGAATTAGGGCTAGGTATTGACCGTATGATGGAAGTGATGGCACAAGCAGGACATCAGCCACCGAGTTTTGATGCCCGTCCTTATAGCTTTGCCGTCACCCTACAAAATGAACGTGAAAAGCCAAAACAACCTGATTGGATGAGAGATACAAATCATCGTCAGGCAAAAGCTTTACAATATATCCGCGATAATGGTTCGATTACAAACCGTGAATATCGGACTTTATGTGATGGCGTATCCGCAGAAACTCTCCGCCTTGATTTGGTCGATATGGTAGAAAAAGGAATTCTTCTCAAAATCGGCTCGAAAAAAGGTACACACTATATCCTGAAATAGGATGGACTTCTGAATGCAACTAGATGTGATTTATACAGTAATTCTCATAATATTAATCATTATTGAATGTACCGTACTGGCATGGGCATTATTTCAACGTAGCAAAATTTCGAGTAAGGTCTTGTTGGTTACGACTGTCTTACTCTCGATAGCCACTACGATTTTGCAGTTGATTCCTGCAAATTGGTCGCTTTTGGCAACAATCTCACGAGAAGGTACAACGTGGTTATTACTTATCGGTGTGATAGCGACATTCGGAGGTTTAGTTCTGGATGATATCGTGCCAGAACAATCTGTATCTAAAACTCGCTTAGGATGGTTTGCAACCACTCTCATCTGGGCTATTGCCTTTTTTATTAGTCTTTGGCTGTATGAGCCTTTTATCGCTTGGGGAGATTGGACAGAGACTTTTCCAACAATTCCAGCAGTAATTGCTATATTTGGTGCTGGAATTTCAATGTTCATCATCGTCGGGACAAGCCTTCGATATTACTACATTGCGCCCATGGCAGAGGTTGCTAATCGCTCCGCATTTTGGGTGATGACCTCTATTCTTTTTATAGGAAGTTTGGTTCTACTTGCAAGTGGCATTGCGATTGTGATGTTGTTGGGAACAGTCTTCTTATTAATTGCACTCATCATTGCTAGTTACGGCATGCAAGCCTATCGTTTAGTGGATATTCGTCAAGCATTAGTTCTCTTGGCACGGCTATTAAGTGTCATTGCAATCGCATGGACGCTAATTTTTGCAACACTCTACTTTTTCACGCTGTCGCGCTTTGCAGAGGATTTATCTCTCAACACAACTACAGATGGGACTTTTTTCCTTGCGGTCATCGCGCTCTTAATTGCTACGCTGATTGTACCAGCGCGCTATGTGATTGAGTTTATTTTTAATCGTTTGACAATTCACTCTCGCCCAAACCTCGCAAAAGCAACTGCACGATTTAGTCAACAAGTATCACGTGCTTCAACAATCGAAGAAGTTGTTAATGCCACGACTGATACATTAAACCATGCTTTGGGTGTACAACGCTCTGCCCTCATTCTCATTAATAATACCGTTCGAGTGAAAGATTCTGTTGAACTTATAGTTTTAGAGATGGGCGCAACACTAAATAAGCCGACTCTCGTGGGCTATCTACATGAAGACAGCCCTATTTATCATCTTTTAGCCAATCGTGGCGTACCAATCGGACAGTATGATATTGATTATGGTACGGTCTTCAAGCAGGTATCATCACAAGAAAAACAATTTTTTAGTGACCTCAAAATGAGTGCTTTTGTTCCAGTCAAAACAGATAATCGCCTGATTGGTTTATTAGCGAGTGGCACAAAAACTAATGATACGCCATATCACCGTGATGACATCGAATTATTATCGGTTGTTGGGCAACAAGTTGGAACAGCCTTGCGTAGCGCGCGCTTAATTGACGATTTGCAACATCTCAATGAGAGTATGCGTGTCTTAAATAAACGGCTTGAAGGTGCAAAAAGTGAACTTGAAAAATTAGATGATATTAAGACTGATTTTATCACTATTGCAAGCCACGAACTAAGAACCCCTCTTGCACAGATACGGGGTTATACCGATATTTTAGATAGTCTCAATCAAGCAAATGCGTTGCAAGAAGGTCAAGCAAATACAATCGTTGGCAACTTACGCAAATCAACTGAGCGTATGGAAGAACTTATATCGGCGATGCTAGACGTAAGCCAAATAGATGTTAACTCGATGGATTTGCACTTCATCCGAACTTCACCTGAAACAATTACTAAGATGGCATTAGAACCTCTTCGTGACCCTGCCGATGAACGCAATATCACGATTATCCGCCATAGTGCTAAAGATTTACCCAATATAGATGCCGATTTACAGCGCATGGTTCAAGCGATACGTAATATTATCTTGAATGCCATTAAGTTCACGCCTGATGGTGGCAGAATTGAGATTTTCTCCACATTGGAAAAAGCTCAACATGAGCATGGGAGCGACCATATCCTATTTACCATCCAAGACACTGGCGTTGGTATTGATAAAAAAGATATTGAGTATATCTTCAACAAATTTTACCGTGCATTCGATACGCAATTGCATTCGAGTGGAATTTATAAATTCATGGGAGCAGGACCCGGATTAGGCTTAACTATCGCTAAGGGAATTATAGAAGGACATGGAGGACATATTTGGGCAGAAAGCACAGGGCATGATATGAAAAATCCACCCGGCACAACATTTTTCATTCGCTTACCTATAGAACGCCCATCTGGCACTCGGCGCGTGTTACCATTCGCCGATGATATGAATCGTACCCAAATGCCTCTTAAGCCAGTCGAGTAAAATAAAAAACGGACGATTTAGTACAGTAATCATCCGTCTTAGTGCTTTATGACGATTAGAAGTTTACTAAGACATTCTGCGACGTGAGGCTTCTACAAATGAGTTAAATAGATTTTGCATACGAGTGTCGTCTTCAACCATATCCTCTGGATGCCATTGTACGCCAAGGACAAAGTTTTTATCAGGCAATTCAATCCCCTCAACGATGCCATCAGGTGCAACTGCACTAATAGTCGCATTGGGAGCAACATTTCGTAAAGCTTGATGGTGAATGCTATTCACAGTCACTTTTGTTTCACCCAATACAGACGCTAACAGACTGCCTTCTGATACCGCCACGTCATGAAGTAATAGACTCCGCGGTTCTTCTTGTGGAGACTTGATAGTATGGCGCAAGTCAGTCTTAATCCGAGCAGGAATATCTTGAACTAATGAGCCACCTAAGGCAACATTCATGACTTGAATCCCTCGACAAATTCCCAATACAGGCAAATCATCTTCGATAGCCCATTGAGTCATCGAGATTTCCATCTCATCACGTTCATCACTAATTTCATAGAGTTTGATGTCAGTCTCAGCTTCATCATTGTAGCGAGTCGGATTTACGTCACCACCACCAGGAAGCATCACACCATCTAAACGTTCATAGATACCACGTAATGTTTCCAAACTGACCATTGAGGGGATTAAGACAGGTAAGCCGCCAGCGTTTTCAACCGCGACGGCATTTTTCCCGTAGCATACATCATAACGCCAACCTGATGTTGGCTTAATGTAATTATAGGCAGTGATGCCTATTAAGGGACGTGGCATCTCTATTAGTTCTTTGAACGACGACGTTCCTTAAGACGTGCAGACTTACCACGACGGTCACGCAAATAATAAAGTTGTGCGCGACGTACTTTTGCACGACGTAAAATATCAACTTTTTCGATACGTGGGCTATTCACAAGGAAGGTACGTTCAACACCAACACCATTTGATGCGATACGACGCACGGTAAAATTAGCATTGTTAGCACCTTTGCGTGCGCGGATAACCACACCTTGAAAAGGTTGGGTACGTTCACGATTGCCTTCAATAATACGTACATAAACACGTACTGTATCACCAACTTCAACTGCGACGCGATCTGGCGCTGGGGCTTGTAAGGATTGAATCAACTCATTCACAGAAATTACCTCTCTAGTCAAAACGCTTTTCAGCGCATTTATTTCTCAAGTTTTTAGCGAACAAAGATTATATCATGAAGCATTTACGAACAACAAGGGCGCATCAGCCTATTATAGACCTAAGAGACGGGCAACTTTGAGCAATCCAACAACTGATTTTCCTTCAATTATGACACCGTCATCAATCATTTTGAGGGCATCTGATAGTGGGATGCGAATTGCTACTACAAACTCATCATCGTCTTGTTTAAGAGGTGCGTATTCATAGCTATCTGCATAATACAGGTGAATATATTCTGTAGTGTAGCCAGGTGCAACGTAGATACCGCCTATTTCTTCAATATTCAGAGGGCGATAGCCTGTTTCTTCTCTCAGTTCACGACTAATGGCAGTTAGAGGGTCTTCGTTGGCTTCAAGTAACCCAGCAGGAATTTCATAGGTCACATCCCCTACACCTAAACGAAATTGCTTAACCAACAAAACCTGCTGTTGCTCATCCACAGCGACAACAGCCACAGCTCCCTGATGATAGATAATTTCTCGTTTACTCTCATTACCATCAGGTAAACGCACAGTGTGTACCTTGAGATGCACAATGCGTCCATCAAAGATTGTTTCAGTGCTGAGGATTTCTTCTTTCATAATTATTACTTTCTAAATGAAAAAAGGTGACTATCTTAGCCACCTTTTTTATATCGTTTAAGCTATTGTCTACGCTGAGGGTATACAGAGTACGTCGCCCATATCAATACGGTTGACATTTAGTAGACCATTTGCATTCGCAATAGATTGTGCTGAAACACCGTACTGTAATGAGATTTGGAATAAGGTGTCATATTGTTGTACTGTGTACTGTGCAACACAGCCCAGAGTTGTCGTCGTTGTTCCTGTTTGACCAAGATTAGGGTCTCCTAAATCAGTGCCACCTGTGCCAAGAGAAATTTGGGCTGGTTGAGTTGGTGTTGATGTTGGTAAAGGCAAAGCACCTGTTGTTCCACAACCGTTGATGATGAAACGTTGACCGATGCTAATAATATTCGGGTTAACGACACCATTACGATTAGCAATATCTGCTACTGGCAAACCGTAATAAACAGAGAGTCGATACATTGTCTCACCAGCACGTACCTCATGAACACAATCTGCACCTGTCAATGTTGTGCCAGGCGTTGCAACTGTGCCTGTATCAATCACAGCCGTTGCCGTTGGGGTTTCCGTAAATCCTATCTGTACTGCTGCTGTTAGTGTTAAAGGTGCAACAGCTGTATTGGTCGCATCAATGATGACTTGGGTTGCTGTTAATGCGAAAGTATCCGTTGCTGTGGCGACCTGTAGCGAATTCTCATCACCAGCTTGGGCAACAGCAACTGATTCTGTTTCTGTAGCTGTTGGAGTATCGCTAGGATTACTCGAAATTGGTACATCAGATACGGTTTCTTCTGTCGGCGTTTCCGATGGTTCAACAGTATTTGTTGGTGGAGGTGTAAATGTACTGGTAATAATATCAGACTCTGCCAGTCCCTGTCCTTCATCACCAATCTGTTGGAAGCAAGCTGTTACCAGCAACAATACACTCAATAATGACAGTGCGGTAAGCCAACGATTTTTTATAATCCCCATGTGAGATGTATCCTCTGGGTGCGTTTTACCCGATTAATACGAATATTCAGCCCTATTATACGGAATATTCTCCAATAACGCCAAAGCTATTTTACTTTGAAGCGGATTGTTGCAACAACACCTTTGTCTTTTTCGCCTGTAGCACCAAACTCAACATCGTAAATTACAGATAATTGCTTAATTAACGCTAATCCTAACCCCATACCTTGTTGTTCAAAATGCTCACGGTCAAACTGCATGAAAGCATTAATCTTTTGGAGTTGATCTGGTGTCATACCACGTCCAGCATCGTGTACAGCCAAGACATAATGATCACCATCGAGATAGCTATGGACTTTCACTGCCTGCCCTTTTTCAGAGAATTTGAAGGCGTTATCAATGATTTCATCAACAATCTTGATGCCATACTCGTCTTTAATCTTGAGCTTAGGGGCTTTTTCAATATCAAGTGTAAGGTCATCTTCACGTTGGGCTTTTTGCGCTTTACTCAGTGCATAGGCTTCAATGGTACTGTACATGTCGTACATCACCTCGTCGTCTTCCCCTTTGATGTCATTATCAATCATCAATTGTAAACGCACATACATGAGATAATTTTCAACAACATGTAGGAGACGATAGCCTGATGTGTTTATATGCCCTGCCCAGCCTGCAACTTGGTCTGGCTTTAGGTTTTGTGCTTCCGCTTGGAGCATTTCAGAAAAACCAATAACCGTATTGAGCGGTGTTCGCATTTCGTGTGGTAACGCTAAAGCAATACTTGAGGTTAAGTCATCAATACGACGTTTTACGGA
The DNA here is from genome assembly GCA_965230145.1 of Phototrophicaceae bacterium. Classification (GTDB taxonomy): domain Bacteria; phylum Chloroflexota; class Anaerolineae; order Aggregatilineales; family Phototrophicaceae; genus JAUZRW01. The sequence continues at coordinate 4,688,233 of CBDDKI010000002.1, read as the reverse complement.
CGCTAATTGTTCTGCTCGTTTTTTGAGTTGAGCTTCAATGCTTTCAAGTAATTCTTCTGCCATAAAAGGTTTTGTAAGGAAATCACTCGCACCAAGTACCATGCCTTGTCGTTGGTCAAGATGCTCTGTTTTTGCCGTTAGAAAAATAAATGGAATGGCAGAGGTTGTTGGGTCGGCTCGTAGAGTTTTCAGCACGCCATAACCATCTAATTCAGGCATCATAATATCACAGACGATTAAATCAGGTATAATCCGACGTGCTTCTTCAACACCTAGGGTACCATTTCGCGCACCACTTGCCTTGTAACCAACCATAGCAAGCATTTCGAGAATATCAGACCGTAAGTCTTCAGAATCTTCAATCACAAGAATTGTTTTGCTTTTTTCTACCACATCTGTGCTAGGAATAGTCATAATTTGTCGCTCAGATATCTTCTATTTATAGTATAGAGTTAGTATATTACAAATAGTTCTTTCACTCAATTAATGTTTCAAACTATAACAGAGAGCAAGATGAGAACACCGACAATAATGCGATAATAACCAAAAATAACAAAGTTGTTAGTTGCGACATACTGCAGCAACCATCCAATCGAAAACCATGCCACGATACCTGATACCACAGTGCCTATTGCTAAAATAATCAAGTCATCCGAAGAGACTGTTTGCAGGTTCTTTGCCAAAGTAAACAATGTTGCCGCACCCAACGTCGGCATTGCAAGATAGAATGAGAATTGAGTCGCACGTTGACGGTCTAAGCCAGAAATCATTCCACCAATAATTGTCATCCCAGACCGTGACATACCTGGAATTAATGCGAGAACTTGCCAAACCCCAACCCATAGTGCTTGCTTAAGTGTGAGTGGTTTATCCTCTATAGATTCTTGCTCACTCAGTTTATCCTTCATGTAGTTCTCAACGAGTAAAAAGAGTATGCCTCCAGCAATTAGGGCAAGTGCTACGGTTGTTGGATTAAACAAATATTCATCAATTTGCTCACCTAACAACAAACCAACGATTGCCGCAGGTATGAATGCGACAATGATGCTGAGCCATAACTGTCGGGGAGATGAGTTTATTTTACTATCATTGGATACGAGATTTCGTGCTTGGAGCTGAAGTTCAGTGCGGTAATAAAGAATTACAGCAATAACCGCACCAATTTGTATGAAGATTTCAAATGTTCCTTCTACTGAATCAAACTGTAACAAGTCCGACGTAAGAATAAGGTGTCCTGTTGAAGAAATGGGTAAAAACTCTGTAACGCCTTCGACTACACCTGCGATCACTGCAATTAACCACTCTGGCATACGCATCCTTTAGAAAATTCGGTTTGCAATCAGTAAGCCTAAAACAACCCCTAATAAACACAAAATATTCGTAATAAAAATATAGCTTAATCCTGTAACCCATTGTCCATTATTGACGAGAGTCATGCTTTCGTTGGCGTAGGTCGAGAAGGTTGTATACGCTCCAAAGAAACCTGTTCCAATCAAAAGTTTTGCATTGTTAGGAAAACTTGTATTCTTAGATACATATACGAGAAAAATCGCTAACACAAATGACCCTGTAATGTTGACGAAAGCTGTACCCAATGGAAAAGGCTTTCCTATAATTGTCGGAAAGCGTTGGTTGATATACAAAGACAATAGGTAACGAGCATTTGCTCCTAAAAAGCCACCGAACCCTACCCATAGTAAATTCTGCAAATCAAACACTGTAAGATACCTAAATATTTAAGCGCTACGCCATGCTATAGTGTGAAAGGCGTAAAGTCAACGCGCATATTCATCCACTTTTATTATAAAAGATTACGCAGACACATAGTGTTAAGTATTGAGCTTATCAACTATGATATGCACACTTTATATTTTGGTTAGGTTGAATTCATGCAACGCTATTGGCAATTACTCAGGGGCAACCCTGAATATACAAAATTATGGTTAGCTCAGGTTATTAGCTTAACGGGAGATTGGTTCAATACGATTGTTCTCATTGGCTTGGTCACACAATATAGTGGTAATTCAGCTTTAGCTATAAGTCTATATTTGACATTACGTGTATTGCCTCCATTGATACTGGGACCATTTGCAGGAGTATTGTTAGACCGTTTTAATCGCAAAAATATCCTGATGTGGAGCAATGTTCTACGGGCAGTCGTTGTACCTTTTTATCTATTAGCCAATAGTCCAGAAACAATCTGGATAATTTATGTCGTCACGATTGCTCAATTTACCTTATCTACAGTATTCGAACCCGGACAAGGCGCAATTTTACCCGCATTGGTAAAACCAGAAGATATTGTCGAGGGTAACACTTTATTTAGCGTAACATGGTCAGTGATGTTGGCTTTAGGCGCGATTCTAGGGGGTGTCTTTGCCTTTATTTTTGGTGCTCAAGCCGCTTTAGTTGCCGATGCTGCCACCTTTGCTATTGCAGGTGCATTGGTGTGGTCAATTGCATATGACCCTGTAAAAGGGCGAAGACTCACCAAAGCCTTAGACCATGAAAAAAGCGAAGAAGAAGATACCTCATTCGTTGAAGGCTTAAGATTTGTAAGAAATACACCACAAATGGCGGCGGCACTATTTGTTAAGTTTGGGCAGAGTCTTGGCAATGTTGATACTTTGTTGAGTGTCTTTGCCACCCAAATTTTCGTCATCGGCGCTAATGGGGAATTGTCACAAGCTATTCTGTGGAGTGCCTTAGGTTTCGGCGCATTAATCGGTCCTATGCTTACCAATACAGTCAATGATGGTACAGTTACTAAGATGCGCCGTTTAATTAACATAGGTTTTGTATTATTACTCGGCAGTTGGATAATTATGGGCTTCGCAAATTCCTTACTGCTGGTTGCCTCAGCTATTCTTGTTCGCGCTATGGGTGGTAGTATTAATTGGACGTATAGCAATGTCATCATCCAAAAGACTGCGCCTGATGCTAAGTTAGGGCGAATGTTCTCGATTGATACGGCGGGGTTCTACTTCGCAACCTTAGTCAGCACAATAATACATGGTTGGCTGATAGATATGTTGGGCAACGACTACATTATTTGGATTATTGTAGGGACTTTTCTAGTGGGACTTATTCCTGCTTCGGTATGGTTTTGGGCTGTACCAAAGTTAGAAGCAATGGAACAACAAGATGCAGTTTTTGCTCTAAGTGGAGACTAGCAATCACTCAAATATCCGAAATTCCGAATAGGAGAAAAGTGTGTTTCAGTATCGTGCAGATATTTTAGAGCGTTTTCCAAAAACTAGAGGTGGTATCATCTTAGCAAGTGGGATGACCAACGCCCCTACTAGTGATGCTTTAGGAGAGGCTTATCAGCAAGAACAGCAAGCAACACTCAATCGCATTGGCGAAACGCCTTTAAGTGAGTTGCCTAGTTTATCAGCATGGCGCACAACATTCAGTGCCTTTGGCGCAAACCCAACTAAATCGCGGAGCGCACCCGAAGCTCTGCTCCGTCGGTTGACTAAAAAAGGCGATATTCCCTCAATTAATACCTTAGTTGATATAGGCAATCTCGTGAGCATTCGCTATGCCCTACCTGTTGCTGTGTTCGATACGCGTTCACTCAAAGGTAGACTGACGGTGCAATTTTCTAAAGGTACTGAACGTTATACCGAACTCGGTAGTGATGAAGTTAAGCATCCTGATGTTGGCGAAGTGATTTTTGCGGATGAAACCGATTTGGTCTTTGCACGTCGCTGGTGTTGGCGACAAAGCCTACAAAGTGCATCGAAAATAGATACCACAGATGCAATTATCGTGGTCGAAGCGCAACACGATAATAATTTAGACGATATTCAACAGGCACAAGCTGATTTAGTAAGCCTACTTGAATATCATGCGGGTGGTAATTATGAATCGGCTATTCTAGATAAAGATAGATTAGCCTTTTAAGTTATGGGCTATTCTATTCGTTTAAGGCTCTCAGGAGTGATTTCATCGAGTGAGCGGCAACCTGATAAGCGCATTGTGAGTTCAAAATCAGCTTTGAAATTACGAATCACTTCGCGCACCCCTTGATAGCCTCCGACAGCCAATCCATAAACATAAGGTCGTCCGAGACAGACTGCTTTTGCACCGAGGGCAATCGCTTTGAACATATCTGCACCTGTGCGGATACCACTATCCATTAAAACGGGGATTTGCCCATCAACAGCTTTTACCACATCAGGTAAGGCATCCAAGGTACTAATCGCGCCATCGACTTGTCTACCGCCATGATTAGAAACAATAATCCCATTCATACCCATATCGAGCACTTGCTTAGCATCATCAGGATGCAAGATACCTTTGAGTAAGATTGGCAATTGGGTGTGTTCACGCAAGAACGGTAAATCATCCCATGTTAAGGATGAGCGTGAATAGGTTGCAATAAATTGTTGTACGGCTTCAATCGCCTTGCCACTACGTAAATTATCAAGTGCTTTGCCGGGATGATTGTTAATCATTTCGATTAAGGCACTAATAGATTGCAATGTCACTTTACGCTCTCTATCAGGCACATCCATTGTTTCTAAGCTCTTTAGGAATACAGGGTCACTGGTATATTGAGCAATGCCACGCCCACGCAAGAATGGCAAATAAGCTAAGTCCAAGTCACGGATACGCCACCCGAGCATGGTTGTATCAAGTGTGACGACAATTGCACTGCATCCGACTTGCTCAGCACGTTGAAGCAAGCTAATAACGAGGTCGTCCATTTTGCTCCAATATAGCTGAAACCAACGCGGACTATCCCCCATTACACTTGCCATATCCTCCATAGAGCGACTGGCTTGATTGCTATAAATCATTGGAATACGCTCATCACTTGATGCTTTAGCCACGGCTGTATCAGCAGATGGATGAGCCATATCTAAGACACCAATTGGCGCTAATAAGAATGGACTTGGGAGTGTATCTCCAAATAATTCAATTGAGGTGTCAGCTGTCGAGACATCGCGTAGCATACGAGGAACAATACGCCAGCGATTAAAAGCTATTCGATTAGACTGCATGGTATCTTCGATGCCTGCGCCACCAGCAATATAGGCAAAGGCTTCGGGCGACATGACCTCTCTTGCTCTATCTCGTAAGCGTTTTACATCGACGGGTACGGTTGGTTTATCACCAGCAACACCCGGCACATAAATTTCAATTTGTCGTTGGCGTGAAAAATCGGTATTGTCGCTCATAGTTATAGCCTTAATTAAAACAATTTTGCTGGAGTATACCGAATAGCCTGTAATTTTACTTGTAAATGAATCAAAAAAGCCACTCGATTGAGTAGCTTTAATTTGCAGTCCGTAGGGGATTCGAACCCCTGTCTCCACCTTGAAAGGGTGGCATCCTAGTCCCCTAGACGAACGGACCAAAACCTAAGTTGTTGTTAAAATTTTGCAGTCCGTAGGGGATTCGAACCCCTGTCTCCACCTTGAAAGGGTGGCATCCTAGTCCCCTAGACGAACGGACCAAAACTTAACGTTGGAAAGTATACAGATTGCCGATTTGAAAGTCAAGGGCTTGCATCTTAATTTAGAAGCGATACAATAGAACATTTTTTCTATATTAGGGGTTAATATGATTGCTGATTTAGCTTACATTCCTGACTACATTTCTGAACAAATTGAAGATACTCTCATCGCTACTATTGATCAACAAGTTTGGTTATCACCATTTCAACGCCGTGTACAACATTATGGATACATCTATGACTATAAGAAGCGCACAGTAACAGATGATATGTATATTGGTCAGTTACCCATTTGGCTACAAAATCTCGCTGAAAAACTTCACAACGATGGTTTCATCGATGCTGTTCCTGACCAAGTGATTATCAATGAATACTTTGCTGGTCAAGGGATTGCGCCACATATTGATTGTGAACCTTGCTTTGGGGATACGATTCTTTCATTGAGCTTAGGCAGTACGTGTGTCATGGACTTTTATGATTTACACAGTGAGTTAAGTCATAATCAAATTTTAGAAGCAAGAAGCCTTGTAGTAATGAAACGAGAGGCACGTTATGAGTGGAAACACGGTATCACAGCACGAAAATCTGACATCATCAATGGGAATAGAGTCAAACGCAAGCGGAGAATTTCCCTTACTTTTCGTAAGGTTATCTTTACTCATTCAAAATAAGTATTGGAGATTTGGTAAGCATCAATTCCTTCCCGACGACCCTTAACGGATAAATGTCCACGGGTACGTCCGAAAACAAAGTCTTGAGTAGCTTCAAAAACGGGTGCACTAACTAAAATTTCACCTTCTTCGGCGACACCTTGTAAACGTGCCGCAACATTAACTGTATCACCAACAGCAGTAAAATCCATCAAATTTTCTGAACCAACATTACCAACAATAGCGTCACCTGTATGGATACCAAAATTGACTTTCATACGCTGTTCTTCTGGTAATTCTTGCGCGAACCAATACAAATCATCTTGGATGTGCAGGGCTGTTTTTACTGCACGAGCGATGTGGTCATCTTGTTGAATCGGCGTGTTGTACATAGCCATCAAACCATCACCCAAGAATTTATCGACCGTCCCTCCATATTTCAGTATCAATTTGACCATAAATGTATGGTAGGAGTTCAGTAGTTGTAGCAGTTGCTGGGGTTCTGTATGCTCAGATAAGCTAGTGAAGCCCTGTAAATCAGCAAATAAGACTGTCACTTCTTGCAATTGCCCGCCTAATTTGATGCGATTAGGATCACGTAGTAATTCTTCCACCACAGAGCGTGCAACAAAGCGTGAGAATGTATTTTTTATTATTTCTTGCTGCTCTCGTAAATGTTCCTGAGTTGCCCGCATGGTGTCATTGGCAACTTTACTGCGTAGACTGCGTTCGACACGAGCTAATAATTCGCGTGGACTATAGGGTTTAGTGAGATAATCATCAGCACCAGATTTAATTCCTTGGACACGGCTATCAATATCTGATTGTGCTGTTAGCATAATTACGGGAATATGGTGTGTCGATTCGTCTTCTTTGAGAACACGGCATACCTGAAATCCATCCATAATTGGCATATTTACGTCAAGCAAAATTAGATCAGGTTGTACTTTCGGCACAGCTTCTAGTGCTTTAGGACCATTGTGTACTTCGACCACATCATATTCAGCAACTTCCAGAATATCACGTACCAAGGCAATATTTTCACGATTATCATCAACAACTAAAATTTTCACAATATCATCCGAGATATTCATCCAGTTTGCTGGCGAGTTCTTGTAAATTAATTGGCTTAGAGATGTAGTCATCGCAACCGGCTTCTAATGCACGTTCCCTATCGCCTTTCATTGCATGGGCAGTAAGGGCAATGATGGGAATGTGATTCAACGGTTCTTGAGCCTTGATTGTACGAGTTGCTGTCCAACCATCCATTTTTGGTAAGGACAAATCCATAAGAACCAAATCAGGTACTAATTTTTGCGCCATCTCAACCCCACGTACACCATCTGTTGCTTGCAAAACGTCATATTCCAATGAATTTAAGACATCAACAATGAGTGTCATGTTATCTTGGTTATCTTCAACAACTAATATGCGACTTTTTGGCACAAAGTCACTCCTTTTCATAAAATATTCTGAGGCTATTTTATCATATCTTAATATAAAGCGTTATAAACTTTATATCAAACCGTAAATCAGTAATTGCTGCTAGGCAAAGCAACAAAAAATGTTGTTCCTACTTTTATTTCACTTTGTACCCAAATGATACCATGGTGCTTTTCGACCAATTCCTTAGTAATAGACAAACCTAAACCAATACCACCAAATTCTCTCTCTGTAGTCCCATCAAGTTGTACAAAATTTGTGAAAATATTACTCAAGTCTTCCTCTGCTATACCAATCCCTGTATCAGTAATCTGAAATAGCATCCAAGTGCCATCAGTAAGCCAGCCTGCCATTGGCAAATCAAAATCATCAGATAAGCCATGGCTGACAGATAATGTTTTAGCGATTAAGGAGACAGTCCCCTTAGGCGTAAATTTGATTGCATTATCTAGCAGATTATGGAGAATTTGCTGTACACGCTTCTTGTCACCGAGTAAATGAGGTAAGTCTTCTTCAATATCTTGGATAAAAGCAAGTGACTTTTCTTGAATTTTCGGCTCGATCTTTCCGAGTAAATCGTCAAGCATCATGTTCACATTAAACGGCTCAAACTCTATGTCCAATTGCTTGGATTCCAACTTATCCATATCGAGAATTGTATCGATTAGATATGTTAGATGTTTGCCATTTCGATGAATACGCTCAATACGGTCAATCTGTTGCTTATTCATCGCGCCATAGATCGGGCTGGTAAGTAATTCACTATAGCCAACGATTGCGTTTAGAGGGGTTCGCAGTTCATGGCTCATCATTGTCAAGAACTGCGATTTATAGCGATTAGAATCTCTAAGTTCCTTATTAAGGCGCTCTACTTGACCCTTTTCTTGCTCTAAATCCGCTATAGTTGTTTGTAAATTCTCATTCTTCTCAGCTAATTCTTGATTGAGTGTAGCTATCGGCACAAATATTTGTTGATGCAAGATGACATACGCAATCCACAAAGATGCTATTTTAAGTAACAGTAAATTGATAAGAAAAGTTGGCAGTATTAGGGTTGTGATATAAGCGGAAATAATTAGCAAACTTGGTACTCTAAGCCACTTCACCCGTTTTTCATTCGATTGCCAAATTAAGACAATAGCAATGACACAATAGCTAATTGCTACCAGAAGTAAGCCAATACTCAAATATGTTAAGTTAAATTGAAATGTAGCATTTATACCTGTCACGATTTCGGTCAGAAAGATTAGCCCACAGACGATAGCTGTAAAAGCAACAAGTCCCCACCAAATCACCTTAACCCATAACAGCTCATTTTCCAGAAAATGCACGACCAAACTAAACCACGCTAATAAGGTAATATTCAATAACAAGGCTAGTAACTTTAAAGTCGAGGCAAATGAGAGCGAAAGAAAGGGTATAGGAATAATCTGCGATAGGAAAAGCAACGCATACACTAAGAGGAATATTGCAAAAGAAGCGAACGAATAATTGAGTCTTGTCCGATGAGGTGGGATGAGTGCGGCTAACAGTAGCACAATTCCTGTTGCTAGCAACAATATACCAATGAGGAAATATAAAGACTCTAACTGTGTCAGGAGTGACTCCGCAAATAATGACCTTATCAATAGCTTTATTATAACGCTGTATTACTGAATTAGTATTTAGATATGGGGTGGTTTTTGCTGGGAAGAGACGATTTCATCAGATAGATGAGTAATCGGACGTGTTTTATCATCATTATTATTTGCTTTTGCACCAAACATCATATTACTAATGACATCAAAATTAGACTCATCAAATTCACTATATCGGCAAATATCACATTGATAGCAAACGGCATTTGGGATTGTAAATAACTTCCCTAAGTATAATTGCAAATAGGGTCTACTGACTGTCTTTAAACTCCCAAGACCACACTCTGGGCAAAAATCTTCAACCAGTCCATTGTTTGAGTGCATTAGTCAACCTTTCTACGGGTTTCACCGATTATTGGAAAGTTCATCATAATTTTGATGCTCAATAATACCTATTCTATCGAGAGGCCAATAACGAAACACAACCCGCCCTACAATATGGTCTAATGGAATAGAACCAAGACGACGCGAATCTTGGCTATTATTGCGATTATCCCCCATCACAAAATATTCATCGATGCCCAGTACTGTCTCATTGTCAGAACAACGAGAGGCATTACAAGATTCTGCGATATAACTCTCCGTGATGAGTACATCATTTATATATAAATTCTGGTCGGTAAAACGAATCGTATCACCCGGCAAACCAATAACGCGCTTAATCAGCATTACCTCGGGGTCATTCGGGTCAACCGAATTAAAAACAATAATATCCCCTCTATCAGGACGTGTAACCAGATAATGAAGTCGGCTGACGATAAGACGTTCTGAATCTTGAAATGTTGGTTGCATACTACGTCCATCAACAAGTGAACGTGGAATTGCCATATCAAACAATACTGTTACGACGACTACAAATATAATCGTACGAATAATCTCCCCAAAAAGACTTGGCATCCGTAAGCGTGGTTTAAATTGAGGTTTGAGCTTATTCATCTTCAAGTCCTATTCGGTGTAGCCATGTAAAATCAGAAAAAGGATAATACCGCAAAGTCGCTTCGCCTACGATTAGGTCTAATCCTATTGGACCAAAAAATCGTGAGTCGGCACTTTGATTACGGTTATCACCCATCACAAAATATTCCCCTTCGCCTAATTGCATAATGCCATCAGCACACATATCCTCGGCACAAGGTTCATTGATATAAGGTTCATTTAAGGGTTCACCATTGATATACACTTGTGTATCACGAAATTCGATTGTTTCGCCTGGTAAACCAATCACACGTTTTATGAAATCTCGACGAGTATTATTTGGCAAATGAAAAACCACAACATCGCCTCGTTGTGGCGTACTAAGCGTATAATTCAGACGATTGATAATCAGATACTGACCTGTTTCAAATGTTGGGTACATACTCGCACCATCAACTATAAATCGGATTGTAGCCAGATTAACCAAGGTATAAATAGCGATTACCAATATAATGCGCTCTAGCAATTCAAACCAACCAGACCGCAAGTTCAATAATGGGCGCAGTTTTTCTTTGATAGGTGGTAAAGAAAACAGTTCCAAGCTGAAACAATCATCTAACAACAATCCACTTTTCATTATAGACCTCGTCCAAAAAGGTCGCAATCCACAATCCATTAGCCTTTACGTATCAAATCGCTATAATTGAGTTACAGTATACTATGTAGCTAATTTTCTAATTTTTAGTTAGTCGTCATATCACATCGACAAATACAAGCAAAACTTAATCTATGAATTATAAAAAGCATTTGAGTAAGAAGCAGGAAGCAGAGGCAAATTGTGGCTAATGAAACCATTCTTGTTGTAGATGATGGACAAGATAACCGCGAATTTATCGTAGAATATGTGTTGCATCCAAATAAGTTCGTACCCCTGACTGCAAAAGATGGTCAAGAAGGTTTACAACTTGCCATTCAGCATGAGCCAGATTTAATTTTGCTCGATTTACAAATGCCGAAATTAACAGGCATTCAAGTGATTGAGCAACTTCATGCACGTCACATGGAAATCCCCGTTATTCTAATGACCTTTCATGGTTCAGAAGACATCGCAATCGAAGTCTATCGGATGGGGGTTAAGGATTATATCAAAAAGCCTTACTACCCTGAGGAAATGCTTGAAGCGATTGAAAATGCACTCACCGAAGGTCGCCTAAGACGCGAAAAAGATGCGCTTACAAATCGTATTTTGCAAGCAAACCAAGAGCTACAACGGCGCTTAACTGAGTTTGAGATTTTGTACAACGTTGGTAAGGTTGTAACGTCAACGGTAGACCTTAACCAACTACTACCAGAAATTGTTGATGCGGCAGTACAAGTCGCCAATGCAGAAGAAGGCTATATTATTCTTGTTGAAGATAAGAAATTAGTGCGACGCGCTCATAAACAAGCCAATCTGAGTAGAGCAAAGGCAACGCAAGAGCCTGTTAATGACCGTATTGCATCGCATGTTATTACGCAAAAATCACCAGTTCTCCTAGGACCTGACCGTCTGCGAGGCAATTCTAAAAGTCCTAATCCGCCACTTTCAATTGTAAGTGTGCCCTTATTGGTTGGTGACCATATTTTAGGGGCTTTGCAAATTATCAATTATGAAAAATCACAGCGTATTTTCAACAAAAATGATGCAATGATGTTGCAAGCCTTAAGTGATTATGCCTCAATTTCTATTGAAAATTCACGCAATTATACTGCATTGCAGAACTCTAATGTGAAAATTCAAGACACTTTTGAGCGATTTGTTGCTCCGTCAGTTGTACAAAAAGCCTTGTCAGACGATGTTGAATTAGGGGGAGAGCGTCAAGAAATCAGTGTTCTATTTGCTGATATTCGAGGCTATACCAGCTTTAGCGAGAATGAATCTCCTGAGAAGGTAGTCGAAGTTCTCAACCATTACCTGAGTGTAGCAGGCAATACAATTATCGGGTGGGAAGGCACCCTCGATAAGTTTTTTGGTGATGGTTTAATGGCAATATTCAACGCACCCAAGAAACAAGCTGACCATGTCCACCGTGCAACAGAAGCCGCCCTAGCCATTATCAGTGCTGTCGAGGAGATTAACAAAATATATGGGTACGATTTGGCATATAGTGTTGGCGTACATGTTGGCGATGCCGTTGTTGGTTATATCGGTACATCCTATGCCGTGAATTACACAGCTATTGGCGACACCGTAAACTTAGCAAAACGCTTGCAAGAATCAGCAGAACCTAATCAAATATTAATTGAGGAATCTGTTGTACGGGCGTTAGGTAATCAGGTAAAGGCACGGGCACTAGGTGAATTACGGGTCAAAGGGCGTAAAGTACCTGCCATTGCTTACGAGTTATTAGAATTAAAATAGGCGACTGTTTGCAAGTCGCCTATCGAGTTATTGGTCTTTGTTGCGCCGTTCGCGGAAACTAATCCGAATTGGAGTACCAATGAAGGGATATTCATCGCGGATTCGATTTTCGAGATACCGTTCATAGGTAAAGTGCATCATTTTCTTATCGTTAATATGTAATAAGAAAATAGGTGGATTTGTCCGCACCTGTGTCCCATAGAATATCTTCAAACGCCGTTGCCCTTTTGTTGGTGGTGCATGATGTTCAATCGCCTCACGGATAATTTGGTTGAAATCCGATGTTGGTAGCCGAGCAAAGCGTGTTTGCCAAACTTCATGAACTGTATCAAGCACAGTATGAATACGCTGACCTGTTAAGGCACTAATGAAAATAATTGGTGCCCATGGAATGAAGTGCAATCTATCCCGAACTTGATCAGTAAACTCATTCATTGTGAAGGCATCTTTTTCAAGCGCATCCCATTTATTAACCGCAATAACAATGCTTTTATATTGGTCTAGAACATAGCCAGCAATATGTTCATCTTGGTCAGTCACCCCTAATTCAGCATCAATCACTAGAATAGCAACATCGCAACGCTCAATTGCCGCCATTGCTCGAATGACACTGAATTGTTCAACACCTGGTTCTACACGTCCACGCCGACGGATACCCGCTGTATCCACAATCGTAACAGGTTGTCCATGCCACTGAATCGTTGTGTCAATAGCATCTCGGGTAGTTCCTGCAACATTGCTAACAATCGCGCGGTCTTCGCCGATGAGTTTGTTCAAGAGTGTACTCTTGCCTGCATTCGGACGACCTACAATAGCAATGTTCAAATGCTCTTCATCTTCATCAGATTCAGGGAAAGTCGAGAGTACCTCACGTAGATGTTGTACGAGGACATCAAGCATATCCCCTACCCCAATTCCATGAATTGCACTCACAGGTACAACTTGCCCTACACCTAGTGAATAAAAGTCAAAGGAATCATCATAATGATTAGGAGCATCGGCTTTATTAGCGGCGACAACAACGGGTTTATTGGTGCGTCGCAAAATTTCAGCAATTGCTTCATCTGCACCCGTCACACCTTGCTTATTATCAACGAGCATGATGATGACATCTGCTTCATCTATCGCAATAAGCGCCTGTGTCTTTATTTCATTGATGAAATCTTTACTACCCTCTGCCAAAGGCGATTCGTCACGCACGCCTTTAGGTTGGTAGATTTCGATGCCACCTGTATCTATAATGCGAAAATCAATCCCATTCCAGAATGTTTCGCCTTGTAATCGGTCACGGGTTGTTCCCGGTATATCATGTGTGACAGCCCTACGCTCACCAACCAGACGATTGAATAGCGTACTCTTGCCAACATTCGGTCTCCCGACGAGTGCGACAATTGGTTTACGTGCCATATTATGTTTGTATCCTCATTAATTTGATGTATTGTCTACAAGCGTAGCAATTAAATTGACGTAGTAACGAGATATTATAACAGACGATAAAACAGAATAAGAGACTCAGTCGTCTGTAGCGGATGTGGAACTTGGCTGTGCTGTTGTCTCAGGGCTAACCGTTACTTCTGCTTGTGGCTCGATGATTGTCACAGTAATTTGTTCGGGAATTAGCCTGATATTCTCTGCCTCTAAATTAATTTGCCCTTGTCGAATATCAATTTGTGGCGTGATAAGATGTGTTCCAGCCTCTATATTATTGAGGTCTACCACAGCTTGAATGTCCTCAGCCGTGATGGTATCTAGCACGGATACTGCACCTGTTAGCAACACCGAAACATTGAGTGGGTTTGCGGTCATTGATAAGCCGTTATTTTCAGAGAAGCCTATCGTTTGAATAGGAATATTCTCTAATAGGAGTGTCGTCGTTTCTTCACTAATGGAAATATTGACGATAACAGTATTTGACTCACTTAAGATAATCAGGTCTTCGTCTTCTGGTAAATCCAGCGCGACTTCGACTGTAAAGTCACTGGTTCTGTCTTCCAGTGAGATAGGTACAGTGTCAATTGTATCCCCTAAAGCATCTAAAACTTGCGGACTACCAGCATTGATAATCACGGTGTTCGGTTCATAAGAGAAACCATCATTACGAAAAACATAATTTTCTGGCAAGGTCGCAAACTGTATATTCGGACGCACTGCAAAGGTACGGGTATTCTCGCGCTGTGCTACAGGCACAGTGACCACAATGGACGCAGGTTCAATCGACACATCAGTAACACGATTTCCATTTTCATCTTCGGCGTAGAGTACGAGGGTACGTTCTACTACTGAGGCAGATTGCTGATTCGACAAGTCAAGGTCGCCCACGATGCGCGAAACTTGATTAACATCAGCTGCCGCACCACTAACAACTGCTTGAAAAAATTCACGCTCGATAGTGCCAGCCGCATAATTGACAGGTGGTGCATCAATATCAATTTCAATACCCACTTGCTGGGAAATACGTTGTTCAATTTCAACGATAATTTGAGCAGGTTGCGTATCTGCGCTGGCTAGCCGTGAAATGTCCACATCTAAAGGTATGGTATAGCGTCCTGCTGGTTGCCCTTGCAAATCAGCGGTTACTGTAATGTCATCTTGTTGCAAAATCGTCAATGTCGATTGTTGTGCATTCACAAAAACACGCGCATTATCTGAAGAACGGTCAGTGATGATCATTTCATCATCAACAATGATGCTAATAGGTCGTGTAAATAACCGTTGTCCGATAGGATCAGCTTCAATTTTGGCAATAAACCAAATAATCATAGCAATGACAAGTGATGCCACAAACCAGAATATATTATTGAGAAATGCGGATTGTTGCTCTTGCGACATTGACTAGGCTTTCTTCTGCTGTGGATTACGCTTAATAATTGATTGAATTAAATCGCGGAGACGTGTCCCTATAGTTTGATTACCCACACTTTCAGAACCATAAAACGCATTGAGAATTGTTCGTAATCGTTCAGTATCTAAGCGCGATACCATACGCCCACCATTCGTAATTGCAATTTTGCCACTCTCTTCACTTACAACAACACAAATTGCGTCACCAGATTCACTAATTCCTAAAGATGCGCGATGGCGTGTACCCATTTTGGGGTCAGGTAGATTACGGCTAGCTGTTAAGGGTAATACAGCGGCGGCAGCAGCAATACGTCCATCATTATTGACGATAACCGCACCATCGTGTAATTCTGTCTTGGGCCAAAATATAGTGAGTAACAATTCAGCGTTGACATCACTATCAATTTGGATGCCTGTCCGAATAAAATCATCGAGACTACTATTTCTTTGCAGTACTATTAATGCTCCATGCCGCCGTTCAGACAATTTCTCTGCCGCACGGACGACCTCATTAATGATGTGAGTCCGACGATTTTCAGGCGCTTGTCGGTTAAATAATTGTCCACCGCGCCCAATTTGTTCTAATGCTCTCCTTAGTTCAGGCTGAAAGATAACAGGAATCGCAATTGCAAAGACAGTGACAGCATTTGCTAAAAACCAGCGTAAGGCTTGTAGTTGAAATAATCCAGCAATGAGCAATAAGCCCACAACTAATATCAACATTCCGCGCAGAAGTGCAACAGCTTGCGTACCACGAAAGAGGAAACTTGCAAAGAAGAACAAGAGTGCCACAATCAATATATCAAGGGCATCCGTGAATTGTAGATTGTTTATCACCCAGATTACTTCTTGCAAAATAGTTCACCTAATAACTAATATCTACATTAAACAAAGACACGTCACAAACGTGCCTCTGTAGTTGTTGCTGTAAGTATACAATAGATAGATTATTATTTGGTTAGGATTATCCACCCAATTGGGCTAATAGCCGTTTATAATCTTCTACATGGTCGGGATTCATAGAGATAATTTGCTTAATAGTTGTAGCAGCTTCACTGGTTAAACCAGCATCAAGCTGTAACTCTCCAAGTGCGTCTAGTTGCTCAATTGCCTCAGCTTTTTGACCGCGTCGACGATACATTGAGGCAAGACGTTGGCGAACTGCGGCATCATTAGGATTCGCGCTCACCATGCTTTCTAGCATCTTGACAATTTTATCAATTTCACCTTTTTTAGCGTAGACACTCAGTAAAACATCAAGTCGTTTTACAGCTTCAACTTGATTCCCCTGTGTATAGTACAAATCAATTAGAGCGCGTAGAGATTTTTCATTTTCGCCGTCAATTTCAAGAATCTCTTCATAGACATTTTGCGCCCCTCTTGTGTTCAGACGCATTTGGTGAATATCCGCGGTAGCATGCTTAATCTGAACAATAATTTCTGGAGATGCTTCAATGCGACGTGCAAGTCGCTCAGATGCGTTGAAAGTCTCACTTGCACGGTCAAAATCACCCAATTGTTGATAGGTCTCTGCCAGATTGATGTAATTCTGAAGAGCTTCATCCCAGCGTTCTTCATCTTCTAGCAACTGAATGAGATTGATCCGAACATCAACATCAAGCGGTGCCATCTCTAAAACTTCTTGCAAAATCGTCGCGGCACGGTCATTTTCTTCACGCATTAGATACGAACGTGCAACGGTGTTGTATTTATTAATAGCCTGACGAATGCGTCCCTCTTTCATCATAATTTCTGCCATGCGAACATGAACAGGAAGATAATAAGGAGATTTTTCAATCGCACGATGGGCTTCATCCATACCCAGTGTATACAAACCAATACGGATATACCGATCAATTGTGGTGACGAGTGTCGTTAATTCATCACTACCTGTTACAAGGAAATCAACCATTCCTTGCCCACCCTCGTCTTTGAGTGTTTCATCTAAATGAACGCGCGTTTGCGAAATACGCTGTTTCCAATCTGCCCCACTGAGCAAACCAATAAAGCGTTCATTGATAATTTGCAAACTATCAGCAGCACGCCCCTCAAGAGCAGTCATCAAGCTACTATACACTCCAATAAGTTCTTCCTCTTCTCTTGGAGTAGTCGCAAGACTCGTATCGACTGCGCGTAGACTTTGGATGAGATACGCTGATGCTTCTTTATGTTTGCCTAATTGATAATGTGCTTGTCCTAGAGCATGAAGCGCCCCTGCCGCTAACATGGGTTCATTAACAGCATGTTCCAGATATGGAATTGCCTCTTTAGCTTGTTCCTCTAAGACTAATAAACCGCCAATGTTCATCTTTAAAGATGGATGGTTCAAGCCAGAACTATCGGCTTGCTTATAGGCTTCAATCGCAACTTGCAAATGCTCTTGACGTTGCGCTTCCATCCCTTGCATTGCGTGCATCACAAACTCACTAAGTTCACCCTCAACTACAAACTGCGCCAAGAGTACAAGAGCTTCATCCAGTGCCTCGCCAATAGGACCTAAAGGATGTGCTTCACCTACATCTGCACGGACATCATCATAATCAAATGCAGAATCACTTTGCGGTATAGGCTTACGATTGAGATAACTATCTGGCAAAACAATTTCACCGCCAGATTTAAGCGCACGTAAAGCATTCAATGCTTGAGCATGATTTTTGTCAATTTTTAACGCCCGTTCAACTGCTCGTGTAGATTTCTGAATATCATCCATGCGCTTGAAGTTATAAGCTAGCATCAAATATTCACGGATAGAATCTTCTTTACGATTAATGCGCTCATAAGCTTGTGCAAGGCGTGCATGCACACTGACCAACCCTGGTGTAAGTTGGGTTGCATGTTCCCAATTTGCAATCGCTTTATTCAAGTCACGCTGGGTAAGGTAAATTTCAGCAACTTTTACATGCTGTTGAGCCGCTTCTTGTGCTTGCCCCATACGTTCTAAAACATCCGCAGAACGTTCGAGTGGCAGGGGGTCATCTGGTGCAAGTTGATGTGCATGGCGGTATACCTTCAATGCACGATCTAACTGACCATCATTGAGAAGTGCCAAGCCTAAATTGATATGGGCATCCGCATCATCACCATTGGCTTGTACGGCCCTGGAGTAAGCCTCTATTGCGGCAGTCCAATCGTGTTCCCACGCCGCACTATGACCCTCTTCCATAAATTGTTGAAATTCTGCAAAATCGGACATCGCATTTCACCATTGTCTATTTATGAGCTAAAAGATGAACGAGTATCGCTTTTTGAGCGTGGAGGCGATTCTCTGCCTGCTGAAATACTGCCGACTGCGCGCCATCCATGACGGAGTCGGTAATTTCTTCTCCACGATGTGCTGGTAAACAATGTAGCACAATGCTTTCTTTGCCTGTTTTGGCTAACAGATCATCATTAATTTGATAACCATCAAACGTTGCGCGCCGTTCTTGCGCCTCTTCTTCTTGCCCCATACTAATCCATGTATCTGTGTAGAGGACATCAGCATTTTCGATTGCAGGGTCAATATGAACAGACTCGATGACATTAATGCCACTACGTTCGATCATTGGTTTCGCAATATCACGTACTGATTGCGGCAGTTCATAGCCTTCAGGTGTGGCAATTGCAAAATCACAACCAAAATGGGCGCAAGCATAGAGTAATGAAGCCGCGACGTTATTCCCATCTCCAATATAAGCGACTTTGAGACCTTCCAGATGCCCAAAACGTTCATGAATCGTGAGCATATCTGCCATCGCTTGGCAGGGATGATAATCATCGCTTAGACCATTGATGACAGGCACACGCGACCATTCAGCTAACTCCGTAACATGCTCATGCTCAAAGACACGAGCCATAATCACATCCACAAATCCTGATAACACACGCGCTACGTCAGGTACGGATTCGCGTTTACCTAGTCCTATTTCTTGTGGACCCAGCATGATTGCACTACCACCTAGATGATTCATAGCGACTTCAAACGATACCCGCGTTCTCAAAGATGGTTTTTGAAAAATCATCCCTAAAATTTTGTTTTGCAAAACAGGGCGATTACCCCCTGTTAATCGTTCACGTTTTAGATGGATTGCTAAATCAAGAATATGCTTAATTTCGGCTGAATCCCAGCTTGCGAGGTCAAGAAAATGTTTCATTCTTGTCTAAATAACTTTCTGGTTTAATGAATAATAAAACTACCTATGCAAATTGTAGCACAAAGCATAGTGAGGGCAAATATTTCCAAGGTACTGCTATAAAATCAAGCAACGATTTCCCAATGTAAACCATCAGGGTCACGAATCACAAACATTCTAGCGCCAGTTTGCCATTCTGTAGCAAATTCAACCTCATGCTTTTGAAAATATCGATAGGCTTGTTCAAGGTTTTCAACATATAAATCCATAGAGATTTGTGCGATTGACCCGTATGAGCCTTCTGGAAAAGCTGTGTTTGCGATAGGCAACAACAGGTATTGTCGCCCATCGCTCAATAAATGGTAAAAACCGTCTTCATCTTGGGTGGCAACAAAGCCGAGAATATCTCGATAAAACTTTAGTGAGGCTTCGACATCTGTACAAACTATGTTGATTTCACCCACTGTGAATTTCATCAGTCTACCTCTTGCATATCACGCCAATTCTGTCCGACATCTGCATTAGCGACAACAGGCACACTCAGTTTGTAAGCATTTTGCATAGTTTCTACGACTAATTGCGTTGTTTCCTGCACGTTTTCATCAGGCACTTCTAAGACCAACTCATCGTGCACTTGCAAAATCATCGACGCACCTAAATCACTATCTTTCAATTTTTGATGCAAATTAATCATCGCAATTTTGAGAATGTCAGCAGCTGTGCCTTGAATGGGCATATTAATCGCCGCCCGCAACTCACCTCGAACACGATTACCCGATGTTTTGCCATCTTGCAAATGACGGAAGTAGCGTTTGCGTCCTAGAAGGGTTTCGACATAGCCATCTTCAAGCGCTTGTTTTTCGGTGGTATCAATATATTTTTTAACACCGGGAATACGCTCAAAATAGGTATCAATGAAACTCTGTGCTTCAGCAAGGGTTAGGTCACTCTCACGCGCAAGGCGATAAGGTCCCATACCATACATCAAGCCAAAGTTGACTCGTTTAGCAAAACTACGTTGTTCATAGGTCACATCATCTGGGTCAATATCAAAGACTGCCGCCGCTGTTGCACGGTGAATATCTTGCCCTTCTTCAAATGCTGATATGAGCGTCTTATCTTGACTAATATGCGCCATAATTCGTAATTCAATCTGGCTGTAATCGACTGCCAGCAATTTGTACCCTTGGGGAGCAACAAATGCACGACGGACTTCACGTCCTAGTTCGGTACGAATGGGGATATTTTGTAAGTTAGGGTTGCTACTGCTAAAACGCCCTGTAGATGTACCTGTCTGATTGTAGCTGGTATGAACACGCCCTGTTTTTGGATTCACAAGTTCGGGCAAAGCATCAACATACGTGCTTTTGAGTTTCGTAAGTTCACGATATTCTGAAATCTTATCAATTATGGGATGTTCGTTACGCAGAGCATCTAAAGTCGCTTGTGCGGTGCTATAGCCATGAGTGGTCTTATTTAAGCCTTCCTTAGATAAATCGAGCTTATCTTCATCGAATAATATTTCGCTCAATTGTTTAGGGCTATTGATATTAAATTCACCCTGTTCACCAAGTTCATAGATTTCTTTTTCGAGTGTCGTTATCAATTTATCTAAACGCTCACTCATCTCGCTAAGATAGGCGACATCTAGTACGACCCCTTTTCGTTGCATATCTGCAATAATAGGAATCATCGGCATATCAATATCATTGAATAACTGTGTTGCAGATAAATTATCGAGTTCGTCTTGGAGCAATTTAACTGCTTTGAGTGTTACAACAGCATCAGCGGCAGCGTATTTTGCGGCATGGTCAATCGCAACCTCTGCCATCGTTTTTTGGTTTTTGCCTTTACCTATCAATTCTTCAATGTCGGTCATGTGAATACCGAGTTCTTGACGCGCAAAATTCTTCAAACCAAGGAATTTACTAATTGGGTCGCGTACCCATTCAGCTAACATAGAATCAAAACCAACGGGTGATACATCAATGCCATAGCGTTGCATCACCACAAGGTCATAGACTGCATTATGTGCATATTTTGGAATACTAGGGTTTGTCATGGGGTCATGCAGAGCATCCAAAACAAAGCCTAAACCTATTTGCTCACCTAGTGAATTTTTGTGTCCTACGGGGACATAATAACCTGTTTCTTCGTCAACGGCTAAAGCAATACCCACCAATTCTGCCGACATTTGGTCAATACTTGTTGTTTCAACGTCCCAAACAATATGTTCAGCGTTGTTGAGAGCCTCTACTAAAGCATCGAGACTCTCTTTATTATTCACAATCACAACATTATCTGCGACTTCATCAGGACCAAATGAACCGTCATCTTCTGAATTCATATTGAACAGAGGCAATTGGTTCATGTTGTAGCTTTCGAGCCTATCAAATAGGCTACGAAATTCTAATTCACGGAATAAAGGCGATACGACATTGAAATCAAAATCTTGGCTGACACATGAAGCTAAATCAAGTTCTATTGGCAAATCACACATAATCCGTGCAAGTCTTTGGCTGACATAGGCAATCTCTTTGCCTTCTACTAATTTTTTATGCACTGAACCTTTAATCAACTCAATATTTTCATAGATACCATCTAAAGTGTCATATTTGAGCAGTAATTTAGTGCCTGTTTTCTCACCGATGCCCTTAATTCCCGGAATATTATCACTGCTATCGCCCATCATAGCCTTGAGATCAACCAATTGATTGGGGCGGATTTCGTATTTATCTATGAATTTAGGAATATCATAGACCACATCTGGACGACTTTTGAAGGCAGGCAATTGTACTTGAACATGCTCAGTTAATAATTGCAGGATGTCCCTATCGCCTGTAATAATCAGCACATCGACATCTTGTTCTTCGGCTTGTCGTGCAACTGTCCCAATCACATCATCAGCTTCATAGCCGTCAAGTTTTAGAATTGGGATGTTAAATGCCTCAACAACTTCATGAATGCGCTTTATTTGTTGATCAAGCGAATCAGGCATTTTTTCACGGGTAGCTTTGTAATCTTCAAAGTATTCATCACGCCCACTCAAGCCCATATCAAAGGTAACAGCCAGATATTTTGGGCGTTTCTCTTGTAGAATGTCAATCAAAATACGGGTGAAGCCAAAAACAGCATTCGTTACTTCGCCCGATTTAGTGCTAAATGCGGCTTCAGGTAATGCGAAGAACTGCCGATAGGCAACAGCATGTCCATCAATTAGGTACAAAGTGGGACGGTCTGCCATGAGCAACCTTTTCTATTATATTTGCGAACATATGGGCTAATTATAGCACAAATATCATCGTCTAGCGAAGTTGATAAACCGTTGAATTTCTTCTGTTTTCATCTCACGTCCGGGTTGCAAAATTAGATAGCTATCATCCCACAAATTTGATGCCTCTTTCTTAGCTATAGTCGCTGTTTTTTGCATAAGTTCATCTAAAGTTTCTCGTGGGTCACGATTTGCTGGCATTTCTCCATAAATATAGACGTAATCAGGGGCTTGGATTTCGCCGACTTTCCACCCTGCCGTTGTGAGGTCAACATCTAAACTTTTGAGAATTGCTTGTTGAACGGCGTTATCAAACTCTGCATTAGGGTCACGTTGCAACCATAAATAGGCAATCGGGGTGCGGATGCCTATTTCATCAGTAGTAGGGATAGCCACTGCAGGTTTGGTTGGTTGTGGCGTAACAATTGGTGCAGGTTCAGTTTCTGGTTCTGGCAACGTCGCTAACGCATCAACCAAGCGTTTACTTTGACGGCGAATATCATGTAATGGGCGTGTCCCTGAGAAAATTAACGATAACGTGAATCCCGCATCTGTACCGCGCGTCGAGACCATGAACTCAGCCCCTGTACTGGGAATTGTCGCAAATAAAATACGCGATTTATCATTACCCGTTACTTTATCCCATTCCACAGTCAATTGGTCTAGCAAACCATCTAAATCCGACATCGGCAATTTACCAGCAAAGGCAACAACTTCACCATTCTTTGCTAAAACAGTTGCATCAGCAGTCAACTCAAGCGCAACTTGTGTTAAGGTCGTTGCGAGTTGTGCTAGTTCAGGGTCATCAGATTCAATTTCAGTAAATGCCAGCCCACTATCTGTACCAGATGATACAGCAAGGTCAGGCAATTCAGGTGGTAAAGGCGGTGTTGGACGTACTAGCTCCTCAACTTCTACAACTTCTTCCTCAGATACGTGTATGATTTCTTCTGATTCAGTTTCTTCAACCTCTTCTACAACAGTCTCAAATTCTTGTTTCGCTTCTTCAATCGGATGCGAGCGTGGAATAGGTTTGATTGGGTCAGTTGTCCAATTGCTGTGATCATCGTCAATATCTTGAGCAATGCTCACCATCGTGACTGTGCCTGTATATTCAATAGCTTCTTCTAGCTGTTGGAATAGCAAATCAGACTGCAGAAAATCAGGCTCTACGACATAGCGTTCTTCCTCTTTTTTCCATGATGGCAGAGGATTTATTGTATCCACACCTTTTTCATTCACGCGTGACATAAATTCTTGAAGCGAGAATGTCTGAATGGGCGTTGATTCGTCCATTGCTGCTTCTAAAATAACCATTGCAGGAATAGGTGTTTCGTCTTTTTCTTCTTCTACTACAATCTCTGGTTCTTTGGACGCTGGTACAGTCTCATCAGTAATTGGCATACTTGAGGTTTCGAGAACACGTTTAATGTCGTCAAGGTTTGTCAGCTTATCGCGTAAATCACGGATGGTACTGCCGTCAATAAATTCTGGCATCGGCGGTTCTTCTGCTGCAAGTCGTTGAAAAGTCGCCGAGGAATCAGGCTTAACGTCAGGTTCTAAGCCTGCGGATAACTCTAAAATTGTATCACCATCTTCTGTATCCGCTAACCAAAATTCAAATGTTTGCGCTGTCCGCTCAACCGATAAACCTTCAATACTACTCTGTGTATTTGTATCAGACTGAGCATCATACATTTCCGTCGCCGCAGTATTTAAGATTGATACAAACTTGCGAATAGAGATGGGGATGTTGATAATTGCTTGGATATTATGCCGTTCTTTAAGGTCATGGATTGCTGGATGGTCGGGCGCGGCGATAATCGCTAAATCGGGTTGCATTGCCCGCATATGGTCAACCATATCGGTGCCGGGCATATCCTTCATACGAAAATCAAGCACAGCAACATCTTGTGCATTACGTCGCAAATAATCAACGCCAGCTTTCCCACTGGAGAATGCGGATACTGTATATTCACCATTGCGTTCAAGGGCTTTTTTTACATTAACAGCAAATTTTGTATCATTGGTGATGATTAATATACGTTTTGCAACAAACACTGCATAAACTCCCAGCGAAGATTATTCTAACTCTATTGTAGCGTATTCTGGAGATGGGGCGAATAGAAAAAGGGGCATTATCTGTAAATACCCCTTGGCGGTTAGTCTATTCGTTGACGACTTCTATCGTTGTATCGGCGCGGTTATTAAATTCACCACTTTCCTCAACATCATCGTTCGGGTCAGCATCGACTTGAATATCGTATTCACCAATTGCAGTGAAGGTTACTTCTTGTGTCAGCGTGATGATTGAGCCGGGGTCAAGCGTGCCGACTGTCGCCACATCATATACCTCATCAGGAATGCCATCACCTTCAACTGTCAGTATCACATCGAATTGCCCTGTTTCCTCAGTCCCATCATTCTTGACTGTAATCGTAACTTCTACGGTTACTTCGGTCTCAGCAGTGGGAATTTCAATTTCCTCATCAATCGCGATTGAAGGTACTACAATGTCAGGGACACCCGGCACTGGCGTATTGGTAGGCTGAGGTGTGTTAGTAGGTAATGGTGTATTCGTCGGGAACGGTGTTGGCGTAATGAGGACAACATTTTCAACGGAAACGACATTACAATTCCCCGATAGAGATACAAATTGGGGATTACCACTCACCCAGCCGACTGTCGAGCCTGAGCTAACTTTCCACCACGAATTATCAGCTAAACGTGCAACAACAACCAACAAGGTATTGGCTTGAAAGGTCGTAATGACGTTATCGCGTGTGGTTGTCGGTTGCGTCCGCATATTCAAACCGACCAATGTCAAAACTCGACATAGTCCATCGTTCGGAATACTTGGGACAGGGTTACCTGTTGAGCCAGTGCTTGACCCTGTACTATTGCCCGTACTTGAACCTGTTGAATTAGAGCGTTCTGTAACAGCAATCTGCTCCGTCGCTACCGATACAGATAAATCTGCCGGTGGGCTAGAAATTGCATTGCGGAAAGCGATGACGCGCAAAGTATAATCACCCTCAGTTCGCGGTGTAAAATCCAGCACACCTTCATAACTGACTTCACCATTCGCAAACTCAGACGAGACTGTTTTGACCAAACTCCCATTAGCAAACAACTGGACACGAGTAATGCCGATGCTATCCGTTGCACCAACACTCACCAAAATTTGCTCATTAACAGTGAAACTATCGCCATTTTCAGGCGAAAGGATAGTCACTTCTGGCTGCCCTGCATTCTCAGCATCACCATTATCAATCGGTTCTTCACCTTGGTCTGGTGTGCCACCTAAGTTACACGCTGTGATGATAAAGACCGTGATTATTAATGCGAAAAGAACTCGAAGTCGCATGGGGTTTCCTTTGCTTATAGTCTATTTAATATAACGTTCATTTTAGCACCAAAGTTACGAAGTGGGAAAATGCGTTCAGCCAACGGCTACCCTGTGATACAAAACAAGCCCCAGCTTTTTACTGAGGCTTGTACATTATCGTATATCGGAAATTAGAAATGTTAGCTGATAGGTTCTTTATAGATGACATAACGCCCCATCTCGTCGCCCTTACCAATACAGGTATCAAGGTCGACTTTGAACTCGTTACCGCCCGATACCCAGCGTAGACCTTCCTGCAATAGACCCTGCCCTACAAAGCATACTGCGCGGTCAGATTTTCTATCCCAGCACATCGGACACCGTTCAAGGGTGTAGATGATTTTATCATTACCTTCGTCGAACACATTCGATACTTGGTCAGAAAATTGGGAGAAAATATTCGCCATCGCTGGCACACCAATTTTTAACTTCGCATTGAGTGGAAGCACCTTAAAAGCAAGGTCGCCAACACCTGCTAGCGCACCAAAAGCACGTAAGCCTTGAGCAAAAGTTGCACGTCCAGCGCGTAGTGCAAGACCACGTCCACCACGAGGACCATACATTTCTTCTAAAGCAACATTGAGAGCAGTGAAATCTGCAAAGTCAAATTCTTTTTCTAAGTTATCTAGGGGGTAATTACCAATGAGATGCGATAATCCCGCTAAATTGAGGATAGCTTTCAAGCCATTCTCACCCATCACCTCTTCCATCGCTTCAATGGTGATACGGGCGAATTTGTTTGGATAGTAGTAGCCGGCGGCTTTTCTCTCAGGTGGCATATACGGGTTCTCCAATCGGTCAATCAGCATAGTGCCTCTTAAAGCTGATTGGTTAGCGTTAAACAATTGTTATTAAAATCGACAACCTAAAAACACAGGTCATCATACTAAATATCACAGTCTTAACCAAGCACCATGATAATAAATCACGTCACAATAAATATTGTATCCGTACAATTGATTCATGGCAAATTAATTATTAATGGTAATCCCAAATATTGAAGATTTTGGGAATACTGGTACTATGCCGTGATGACGAACTTTTGTCAACTCTTTCACGGCACGGGTTTATAGAATAGGCGCATTATCCTGAAATCATAGGAAGCGATAAATCTATGGTTTCAGATTGTGGGATGCGCCCCTGCATACTCCAAGGACCTGTCCATGTAATTTCAATATCAACCAATTGTCCTTTGAAATCACCGTCAGCCTCAAAGAAAACGAGTTTATTTTGTGGGGTACGCCCACGCCATTTGCCTTTGTGCATATCTTCAACCAAGACTTCTAATGTATCGCCTAGCCATTGCGAATTAATCTCCGCGCTGACTTGCATATGCAGGTCTTCAATCATCTTATGGCGACGGATTTTCTCGTCTTCAGGAACATCATCTTCCATTTTGCGGTCAGATATTGTTTGTGGACGAGGGCTATAACGTGCCAAATGAACTTTATCGAGTTTAAGCTCTGCCAGTAAATTATAGGTATCCATGAATTGCTCTTCTGTTTCACCACAGAAACCAACAATAATATCGGTATGGATAGCGACATTTGGAATTTTGTTACGGATTTTCTCTATCAGACGGCGATATTGTGCATTGGTATAGCCTCGTCGCATCCGACTCAATACTTCATCGTTACCAGCTTGCACAGGCACTTCAATCACAGGCATCAAACGAGGCAGTTCAGCAACGGCATCTAAGATACGGTCAGTCATCCAATTGGGATGGCTCGTTAGAAAGCGAATACGCTCAATACCAACTTCTTCGGCTATGTTGTGAACTTGGCGCAATAAATCAGCCAAATCAGGTCCATCAGGAATATCTTTTCCATAACGGTCTACAATCTGACCGAGCAAGGTCACTTCTTTAACACCTTGATTAGCAAGACTGCGAACATGATTGACAATTTCACCAATACTACGACTACGCTCTACACCTCGACGGAAGGGGATAATGCAGAAGGTGCAGGCATGGGAGCATCCGTAGACAACAGGAACATGTGCGCTAATGATGTTGTCACGTTCGTGTTCTGGTAAGACCAAAATACCATCTTGAATATTATCGCGTACTTGGCGTTCTTCCGCTTCGATTTCCATGATTTCGCGTTCGCCATGACGGTCATTCAAGAAATCAACCATGAGGTCAGGGGTTGAAGGAGCCATAAACACATCGACATAAGGCAATTTTTTACGCAACGAAACAGGGTCTTTTACACCGACCAAACAGCCCATCAGACCAATCACTTTTTCAGGATTTTTGCGCTTTAAACCATGTAATTGCATCAAGCGACCATAGGCTTTATCTTCGGCGGCTTGGCGCACAACACAGGTATTCACAACGTAAATATCAGCATCATCGGGATTTTCTGCAGCGTGATGCCCCATTTTTTCGAGTTCACTCGCCAGAAGTTGCGAGTCGGCTATATTCATTTGACAACCGAGAGTCCAAATGTGGTATTGCATAATGGCACTAACCTTACATGCTTACGAGATGTGACAATTGTATAAGATGGGCATGTGATGGTCAATGTGAGGTAAAAAGATAAACATAAAGTTCCCCGTTCCCACCCTCACTATATTAAGCAAATCAGCATATGGTAATAAATGTGACTTTAACAAGTACTCTTTAACAGTGCTGGACATAACGGTTATTATCGTCTCGTCCCACTGACGAAGGAGTATCCGACGTTACCCTGTCGGGGGTTTATGCTCGCTTTTACTCAATATAGTTACCAAACTCATGTTTATGTCACCAATTCAGTCGTCCAATTAACTTCTTGGATACGGTCATCTATTTCACGATACCGACGCGAAATTCTGTCAATTTCTTGCTGTATGTCACTGATATTCACTGTACTAAAAGATTTAATTGATGATGTTCTATACCGTGACATATCCTCACCTGCCGCCTTTTGAATTAAACTCATGAGAATAAGACGTTTCATCATTAATGTGTCCCGTTCAGCGAGTGCGTCAGTTAGCACTAATGAATCAGCATATGGTGTTACAGTATTTGTTTTATTAATTTGGGCGACGATTGTTGTGAATTGAGAGCAAAGTTGATTTAATTCTGCGAGGAGATTTTCAGGATTTTCAGGAACTTGTTCACCCTCAAAGATGCGGGCACTACGGCTTAAACGACTACGAAGTTGGTCTATTTGTTTCTTGATGTCCGAACGTTGAATTAATGCTTGTGATAATCTCATTCCTTTCCCTATTGATTAGGCTAATTGGTCAGTTGAAAATAGTGTATTTGGTTTTCATGTAAAATGCAAGCAAATCATGTGTAAAAAATAGCCTAGTTATATAAAGTCCCCGAACCCACCCTCACGAATCTATATGCTGTTCTATACATGGTAATAACTTTGCAATTTGCACGATAACGTGTGCGCGATACTGAGCGTAACATTGCACAGTTCACACGGCTCAAGTGTGTCAAATTCAAGAAATTTGTGCCTTGGTTATTTGTGATTCCCGACTAGGCGACGGGACATTGTACAGCACCCAGAAAATAGATTCGCTACCGACTTTTTGATTGTATATGAACTCACTTTATGTGCTGATGTTAAAAATTTTTTGCATTGCGTGCATATTCACTTGTAGAGCCATCAGTTATCGGTTTTCAGTTATTCGACACTACAGTACGTACTTACTGATAACCGAAAACTGCCTACTGAAAACTAAATTGAGTTGAACAGAACTATCTTTCATCAATCACTCTAAAAGCTGGATTGATTAACACCTTTTATTAAAGTCCCCGAACCCACCCTCAGCTTAGAGTTTAGACTAGTGCATGGTCATAACAGTGCAACTTGCAAAGTGCTGGTGTCACATTGATGGGCTGATTTGTGAAATAAGGAGTCGAACCTTTAATCTGCCCCGCGATTAACCAGAGACCATTAAAAATGGTAGTTTCAACTGATACCCGTTGACGGTTTGCACTCACTTCTAAAGTTCTAAACCTACCGACTTTGCCCTAATCTTCAATGAGGTCAACAGTCCAATTCATCTGTTGAATGGCAGTATCTAATTCACGATATTGGCGTGATACATCATCAATCTGTTGCTGAATTTCAGACACATTCACTGTCGGAAATTCTTTAATTTCCATACGACCATAACGTGTCTGTGGTTGTGTCGCGTTGATGAGGCTTGTCAGAACACCACGTCTGAGCATCAAAGTATCTCGCTCAGCTAAAGCATCGGTCAATGTACGCCCTACATCAAATTGTGTTGCCGCGTTGGTACGGTTAATCTGCTGAATTAACGTTGTGAGTTCAGCAATTGCTGTATCAATTTCAGTGAGCAAATCTTGAGGATCCTCAGGAGGTTGCTCATCTTCTTGTACCTTTGCACTCCGAATCAAGCGGGCGCGTAATTGTTCAATGCGTTTTTGTGCATCGGCACGTTGAATCAGTGCTTCGGCTATTTTCATATCATACCCTCCTTAACTAATCAACTTTTCAGCTATCATTATAAAGGCTCATTATAGCTCTTTCAAGGTCTTAAAAGACCTGAATTAACCGCAAAAATCCAGATAAACATTTTTCTGCGTACTCGCTAGCATAGACACGCATTTGCTGTCATACTTTAGTAATCAAAGATCAAATATCAGGATAATCACACATGCGCGAAACCATCATAATGGTCAACCCAATTAGTACCTCCCCAAATAAACAACGTTTACCAATGTCATTATTGTCTATCGCGGCGATGCTCCATGATGATTATGACTTTGAACTCATAGACGGCAACTTAGTCTCTGACCTCGCAACACACATTATTGAGCGAGTTAAGGCAACGGGTTCTAAATTGCTAGCGATGACCGTTATGCCGGGTCCACAAGTGCGCCAAGCTGTGCCAGTCACTAAAAAAATCAGAGCGACCTTGCCTGAATTAACAATCATTTGGGGTGGATATTTCGCGAGCCATCATTATGAACTCTGCTTACAAAGTGGGTATGTGGATTATGCTGTCGTTGGTCAGGGGGAAGTCCCCTTCCGTAAATTTGTCGATACATTTTATGGGGGTGGGTCAATGCGTGATGTCCCCTCACTTGCTTATTACGAAGAAGATGAACAGTTAGTCGTCAATCCTAAAGCACCCGTTGCCCCACTCGAAAATTTACCGCAGTATCCTTATCACAAAATCAATATGGAGAACTACGTCGGGCAAAGTTACCTTGGTAAACGCGTTCTATCGCATCATAGTAGCTGGGGATGTCCTTTTGCATGTAATTTCTGTGCGATTGTTCCCCTCGCCAAGCAACGCTGGTCAGCCGAAAGTGCCGAACGCGTGGGTGATACGATGAAATATCTCAAGCAAATGTATAATATTGACGGGATGGAATTCCATGATATGGATTTTTTCGTCAAGGAAAATCGTAGCGCAGAAATCGCCGAACGGATGATAGGTCTAGACATCAATTGGTGGGCATTAGGGCGTGTTGATACCATGATGAGTTATGACGATAGCACCTACCAGAAATTAGCTGATAGCGGTCTCAAAATGGTCTTTATGGGCGCTGAAGCAGGTGACGATGAAACCCTCAAACTCATGAATAAAGGTGGACGCAGTAGCATCAACCAAACTTTAGCGATTGTCGAGCGTATGAAACGTTTTGGTATCGTACCTGAGTTATCCTTCGTTTTAGGCACACCCCCAGACCCCATTGCGAGTATCGAAAACACGATTAACTTCATTCGCAAAATCAAGCAGATTAACCCAGCAACAGAAATTATATTGTATATGTATACCCCCGTTGCTGAGTTTGAAAGCCCGATGATGCAAGAAGCCATTGCACAGGGTTTTGAATTTCCAAAAACATTAGAAGAATGGGCATCTGATGAGTGGGCAGAAAAATCCATGCGTCGGAGTCCGGGTACTCCGTGGTCGGTTGATCCAATCCGCAATAAAATCCGCAACTTTGAAACCGTGATAAACGCCTTCTACCCAACGGTTACTGATATGCGTTTGCAGGGGTCAATGCGGTCATTGCTCAAGGCAGTCAGTGGATGGCGTTACAAGCTAGAATTTTATTCTGCTCCCTATGAACTCAAAATTTTACAAAAACTCATCCAATATCGTCGTCCAGAAACCACAGGTTTTTAGTTAGAGCGCGTTTAAGAACCGTTGTCACAATCCCTATCGAGCGTTATACTTTGTGAATTAACGTACAAATTTACAAAATGGTTCACAAAAGCGAGAAAATAGCTGATGACACGACAATTTCTAGTAGTATCTGCTGTATGTGTACTTTCCCTAATAATGACAGCATGTGGTAGCACAGCACTGCCATCTTATGATAGCGATTCAACTTCGGTAGCAGTCGCACGCACAGCAACACGCGACGCATTAGTCGCTCAAGGGCAAATTATCCCTAGCGATACACCCACTATTACCCCTTCACCAACAGTCGATTTTGAGGCAACAAATGCTGTTATCCAAGCGACAGATGATGCTATCGCAACAGTAACTGCCGAATTTGAAGCCACAGCTTCCGCCGAAGCAGAAGCAATGGCAGTCTTGACGGCTGATGCACAAGCAACGATTGATGCCCAACCAACGGAAATCGGCGCAGACGACCCGCTCTTTGATGAAATTGCCAATGCAGACCCTGCCAATGGTGAAATGTTATTCAATGCAAATGCCCTATCACCTTGTATAACCTGTCACCTTGTTGATACTGAGGATGCTTTAGTCGGTCCCGGACAGCTTAATGTATTTGCACGCACAGTTGAGCGACTTGAAGATGGTACAATCGAAGCAGACGGTCCATATTCTTATCTTCACAATTCAATCATCAACCCTGGCGATTATCTCACGGTGAATGAAAGCGGTGTTCCATATCCAAACGCGATGCCAGCAAATTATGCCGATTTCCTCACCGAGCAAGAAATCTATGACCTTGTGGCGTACTTGGTCACATTAGGAGATTAATCTCATAGATTAGGTAGAATTACAGGTTATATTAAAGTATCAGACAGCGTTATTATGGCGCTGTCTCTTTGTTTAAATAACTGACGTTAGGCAATACTGTATTTAGAATGATAATCTGATAATAAACAAGCTCGTTTAAGTCAATTTGGTTTACAGTCTACAGTTATCGGTTATCAGTATGGGGGAATGCAGTTATCAGATAATTGAAAACCGACGACTGATGACTCAACAAGTGAAGACATTCTTGATACTAAAGTTTGTTTTACAGCACTGCGTAAGTTCACTTAGATAATATAACGATTGGGAATTGGGGATATGAACAGAGAACAAATCAGTAAACTGGGCTTTACCATACTGACTTTATTGCTAATCACAGCCTGTACATCAAATAGTACGCCAACCAGCGATGCGACAAATTCAACAATTTCAGTAACAACACAAAATACGGTTGTCGCAACGGGTGAAGCAACAGAAGAAAGTGTGCCAACTTCCGAAGTTACTGTAGAAGCCACAGAAACAGTAGAGGCTACACTAGAAGTGACTGAAGAAGCCACAGCCGAGCTAACGACACTAGTTGCGCCCAACCCCACAGAAGTAGAATCAGGAATTACACCACAAGAAGACGTTATTGTAGCCAATGTCGAAGAAGCAGATAGGGAGCGTGGCGAAGACTTGTATAACGAAACCTTGATACCAGCTTGTAGAACCTGCCATCTTAGCGATACAACAGTGCGTCAAACGGCACCCAGTCTGGTCAATTTCAGCGATATTGCAGGAACGCGAGTTGAAGGTGAAGGCGCGTATACCTACGCTTATAATTCAATCCGTTATGCCAATCTGCACGTAGTAGATGGTTACAGCGCAGGGGTCATGCCTGTATATGATGGCATATTATCAGACCAAGATGTCTATGATTTAATCGCCTACATTTGGACTTTGTCTGATTAATCATTTTCTCATATTAAAAACGGTCATATCAACGTTGATATGACCGACTATTCCTATGAAAAATATGCTAGGCTCTGACTAGCACCTTAACAATTTCATATGAATTTCTCTTGGGGAATAGCACAAACCAAAACCAAACCAACTGCATTAAAATTTCCCTGTTATTTTTGTGTACCTCACGCCCAAAATTTCCTGTTTTCCCTGTTATGCTCTGTTAAACAGGAAATATCTTGTAATCTTTACCGCTATTTACGCTTCCAAATCGCATCAATATCAACATCCGCAGGAAGTTTCATCGTTTCCCCTTCCATGTCGGCAGTATTAAGTAGTGGCAGGGTGTAACTCGCACCAGATGTAATCGGCAATGCAAAATAAATCGCTGATCCAACATCACTACGACTTTTAACTTTCATAATGCCACCATGCGCTCGGATAATTTGACGTGCTATCGGTAAGCCCTGCCCCATACCGGGTACATGGATAATTGTCCCATCAGCCATCATCGGTGTCCCTCGATAGAATGGCATGAACACATGCTTTATATCGTGTTCACTAATTCCTACTCCGTTATCCCGTACACGCATATGCAACATACCATCTTCATGGGTCTTGATTTCTATGGTGACAATCCCATTTTCGGGCGTGTATTTAATCGCATTATCGACGATATTACCAATTGCCAACCGCAAGCGACTTTCATCGCCCAAGATATAATGTCCTGTTTTTTCAACGAGAACACGTAAATCAATAGTCGCCGCTTGAGCTATCTGCCGCCAATCATTCGCCACCGCATAGAGTAAGGT
The DNA here is from genome assembly GCA_965230145.1 of Phototrophicaceae bacterium. Lineage (GTDB taxonomy): Bacteria > Chloroflexota > Anaerolineae > Aggregatilineales > Phototrophicaceae > JAUZRW01. The sequence continues at coordinate 4,653,421 of CBDDKI010000002.1, read as the reverse complement.
TTCAGCCAGCAATGGGCGTTGCATATTTTGTGATTGTTCAGGCGTATATTTCGTCAATTCACGCATATCTACAATCATTTTCTGCAACGTAGCCGACGTACGGGATATTTCGCGTGCAAACTCTTGTATATCTGAGTTCGGATTTTTCGCTGTGGTTTGTGCCATCGTCGATAAGGGTTGCTGAATATCTGCCGAAAATTGGGATAGTAGTGCATCCCGTGCCTGTTCTTTCTGAACTTCCTCTGTAATATCGCGGAGCAACATCACTGTGCCAATGCGCTGATGATTGTGGGTCATGATTGCCGCCGCTTGGGCGCTCAACATCTGCCCATTTTGTTGTAAATTCTGCGGTTTACCTAAAGCATAAATACCTGAGGCGAGTTCACGCCCTAAAATTTGTGGTAGACGTTTATTCAGTTCGGCAATATCATCTTGGAAAGCCTGTTGCTTACTCAGCAAATGGCGTGCGTTTTCATTCATCATTACAACTTCGCCATCTCTATCTTGAACAATCACCCCTTCTGGCAAGGATTCAAAAACAGCAATCATATAATTGCGCTCACGTCGTTGTCGCCATAATTGCGTGCGGAGTTGATCTTCTCTGCGTTGTGTAATCCATGCAAACTTGTCTAATGCAGCACCTACTGCACCAATTTCATCTGATGCTCTTAAATTTGTACGAGCATCACGCATTCCAGCCGAAAGCGAAGTTGCTGTCTTAGTCACTTTATCAAGGCGATTAGCATAACGGTCTACTACAATAAAGGTAAGTAAAACAACTGAGCCTGCTAGAACAGCAGCGAAAATTGCCGATAATTGGCGACCTAAAGAACTCGCAAAGGGCACATTATCAGGGACTAGGGTTGCTATAACACCAAGTGTATTTTCGCCAAATTCAAAAGGGGTATAAAGCGCACGATAGCGCGTTGCCCCGAATGTATTACTTGCAGATACAGGACTATTCGATGCCAATGTCTGTGAAATTGTGTCACCAGGAATGGATAAGTTTTCTAAGGTTTGAGTATCAAGATTAAGGCTCGTAAAATAGGCTAACCCTTCTTGGTTATAAATTGTCAAATGCGCTACAGCACTGGCTCTCAGGTTTTGGATCAGTGTCGATAAGCGTTGCCCAACTAAAGCTACTCCAGCAAAACTACCATCATTGACAATCGGTACAGCAACATAGGTGAGTAAACCTTGTGGCGTTTGAACGAAGCCTGTTGCACCAATAACATCGTCAAGGATAACACTTTGAACAATTGTTTCAGACTGTAGGTCAAATTGAGTGCTAATGCTGTAATCAATCGGGTTGCTATTTTGTACACGCAAGACTCCAGCCACTTCTAAACCAGCAGGGTCAGTGACGATGATGCTATCTAAATTTGCGGTGCGGGCTAAGGTTTCTAATGTTTCATGCAAAGCAGTTACATTGTTGCGAATGATATTTTCAGCAATGCCTTGTGTGAAGGCGACCCGTTGCGCTTCTGATCGTTGACGCTCATAAAGTGTTACAGAGCGATTGGCTACCGCTTGGCTACTTTGTATGAGAACGTTATCCTCAGAAATTTCAAAATTACTCGCCATGCGCGACGCTAATATATACGCGCCTATCATTGCAATTATGGTAATGACCATCGCTAAAGGCAAGATAAAACGCCAGCGCATTGAGATAAATAAGGGTTTACGAGGTCGGTTTCTTGGTTGATTCATCAAGATTTGTTCACCATGATTACGTCAATAAATTTTTGTAAGATATACATCTCACTATACCTTAACAAGATTGGTATCCACGCGACGAAAATGTCAAGGGGTCAACAGGAATATCATTGATGCGCGTTTCATAATGGACATGTGGTCCACTACTATTCCCTGTGCTACCACTCCATGCCACTATACTGCCTTGTCCGACTAAATCTCCGGAATTGACATTAAAAGATGTATTGTGAGCATAGTATGTAATGAATTGTGCATTTTGGATAATGACCAAATAGCCGTATCCAATATCACTCCAATCAGCAAATGTCACTTGTCCACTATGGGTTGCCAAAACAGGCGTATTCGATGGCACGCCTATATCTATCCCACTATGATAACGATGAAAACGTTGCGTTAAAATTCCATCCAAAGGTAAGCCCGTTGGCGCGCAATTACCTGTATTATACGGCAAAACCCGTGTATTTTCTGTGCTAGTTGATTGGGAAACCGTTGGTAAAACAGCCAAAGGTGGCAATGGTAATGGTGGCGAAGTGGGAAATGGGAGTGGGGTCGGTAAGGGTGTTGGGTCTATTATTTCAAATTGTGTATCCCCTGTCCGTGGTAAGTATATCCCGACTGACTGAATACTCAGCAATTCGAGTTGACTATTGCCATAATTAGAGGGTGCATTATCAATCACATCAACGATAGCAGGGTCAACTTCTGCAAAACGTGCAATTGGCGTACCCTCTAAAGTGGGAATCGGAGAAACAAGCAAAGGTGTTTGCAAAATCTCGGTTGAGGATGGCAAAAGCCAGACTGTTCCTGATAGATAAGTTAAGCCGCCGATTATAATTACAATAATCAGCAATAGTGGCAAGAAAATCACCCAGTTACGACAATTCTTCAGAACATCACGCATGAGATTTAGTATACAAGCAAGTGACGTTTGATGCTTATGTTAATAGTTGTCACATTGAATTAAGAGTTCATCATAAAAAGCTAAAGGAATTTACGTAAGATAATAAGTTAAATTTAGTAATATAGGTCTACTATCAATACGTCTAATACACACACATACAAGGAACTTTATGACAAATCCTCAAATGGGACGTGCAGATTTACACATTCACACAAACGCTAGTGATGGCAAAGCCAGTATCAAAGAACTCCTCAATTTTGTCGCTAGCAACCGTCGCCAACTCAATGCCATTGCGATTACCGATCATGATACCTTAGATGCCAGCTTGTGGGCATATGAGCGCAATAGTTTTTATCCGTTTGATATTATTCCGGGAGTTGAAGTTAGCGCACGCGGTAGTCATATTCTTGCTTTATGGGTCACAGAGCCTATTCCACAAAACATGAATATCGCTGATACTGTAAGTGCTATCCATGAACGTGGCGGAATTGCGATATTAGCCCATCCTTTTCATCCATATATGACCTGTCATTACGCCCAAGAATTACGTAACTTGAGACATCCCAAAGCATTAATACATACGGGGATAGATGCCCTAGAAGTTCACAATGCGGGTATCGGTGGTTTAGGTTTCAACTGGTTAGCGCGACAATTAGCACGTACAATAGGAATGGCTGTCACTGGTGGTAGTGATGCCCATACGCTAGGCGCAATCAGCACAGGCGAAACTTGGTTTAAAGGGTCTACGGCATCTGATTTGCGCTCTGCCCTTAAAAATAAGACGACATTAGCTAAAGGTACACCATGGTCGATAACCGATTACGTCGGCTATTTGAAGCACGAACACAAACGCAAGGAGACGATTTATTCGGAAATTACGAACTCGTCGACTATAGCAAACCCCTAAATCTTGCGCCAATTAAGCGGGTTGCGGTACTCACTGAATCCTTCTTACCAAAAGTAGATGGTGTGAGCAAAACAACCTATTTAACAGTACGGTATCTGCAAGAGACAGGGCGTGAAGTGATTGTATTTGGTCCTGACAGTGCTGTCCCGAATATTGGCGACAGTGAAGTTATTCCTCTACCTTCTGTCGCTGTACCCACTGCCACTGAAACGCGGATGGCGCTCCCTATCCCTTATATCGCTAAACGTATACAAGAATTTCAGCCCGATTTAATCCATTTGGCTAGTCCTGCCTTGATGACTGTCACTGGGATGGTTTTAGGGCGTGAAATGAATGTACCTGTTGTGGCTAATTACCAGACAGATTTACCCGGTTATGCCGCCCACTATGGGATGCCAATACTACAACATCCTGTGCGCGGTTGGTTGCGTTATCTACACAATGGCTGTCATATCAATCTTGTGCCGTCAAAGATGGTGGGAGATGAATTAAGAAAACACGGATTTAGACGCTTACGTGTTTGGGGACGTGGGGTGAATATCGAGCGTTTTAACCCTAAACATTTTTCTCAAGATATGCGCGAAAAAATGCTCAACGGACGTAACCCAGACTCAATTTTAGTAATTTTTGTCGGGCGTTTAGCCAATGAAAAACGGGTTGATCTGTTGCGTGAAGTTGCAGATGTACCTAATGTTTCCCTCACAATTATAGGTGATGGTCATATGCGTGAAGAATGGGAGAAACTATTCGCTGGCACAGGCACGCATTTCATGGGCTATATGTTTAAAGACGAACTCGCAACTGCTTTTGCAAGTGCTGATGCTTTCTTCTTCCCTAGTCCAAATGAAACTTTTGGGCAAGTTGTCCAAGAAGCCATGGCTTCTGGTTTAGCTACCATCGTGACTAATCAAGGGGCTGTTGGTGAGTTAGTTGATGTAGGGAAAACAGGCTTTATAGTTGAGCATAACGAGACTGCCTTTGCTGATGTCGCCAGAAAATTACAAGAAAATCGTGAGTTACTCCAGCAAATGTCTGTGAATGCACGAGCTCGTGCAGAAACACGTCCTTGGTCAGCAATTATGGAACAACTTGAAAGTTATTACCATGAAGCTGTCGCCATTAGTAAGCGCTTCAAGAAATTATACGGACAAACCTATTATCATCGCCCGCTATCTATCACCGCACTTTTAGAACAACAGTGGGCTATATTGAATGAAATTACACAAAACATGCCATAAAGGAAATCTATGTCAGAAGAAAAAGCTCGCAAAACGCTCGCGCTCATCTCACACGATGGCAAAAAAGCCGACATGGTCGCATTTGTCATTGCAAATAAAGATGTTTTGGAGCGTTATAATTTAGTCGCAACCAACACAACAGGTGGCTTAATTATTGACAAAACAGGCTTACCTGTTAGGCGGATGCTCTCAGGTCCTGTTGGTGGAGATGCCCAAATTGCGGCGCAAATAGCAGAAGGTAAGATTGAGGCTGTTTTCTTCTTTGTAGACCCACTCGGCAAGCATCCACATGACCCAGATATTCAGGGATTACTACGAATTTGCAATGTGCATAATGTGCCTTTAGCAACAAACGCGGCTACGGCAGAATATATTATCTCTCAACAGGCATTATAAGGTCACACCGACGGTGTAGACCCTACTTTATTCGCGGACTTCGGCAGACCGAACCGATAACATCAGTAAGCCACTGGCAATGCCGACTTGAATAACTGCAAAGATGAGCATTGCTAGCCCCAAGAACACTGCATAGGGGGTTTGCGCCCAGATTTCACCAGCATTCGATAATTGACTGAGCAATACACCCCAATCAGCTAGGATTGCACCAGCACCTAATGTGTATAAAGCAGGTAGTCCTTCAAGCGCAGACTCGCCATTCATTAATTGCCATGTTACCCAGAATAAGCCGACAGTAGTCACGACGCGGAACACAACCACTAAAACTTGTGCCAGAGCAGATAAAGCACGATTGCGAATATTTGTGGAGATGAACAAGCCAATAGCAATATCAACCCCCGTTGCGGTTATCGGTATAATGATGAAGGCAGTCATGAATGCCGCCAACAAAATCACCCCAACTTCCATTGATACTGATGGCATTGCACGGGCTGTCAGTAAATCGAGATAGCCACCTTGCATGGAAGTCAATTCATAGAGGATTGCTCCGATTAAGACAAAGCGTGATAGCAAAATTGTGAAGACCAAGCCGCGTAAGCGATAAAAAACCGAAACCCAGCGCGTGCGTAAACCGATTTCTGCGCCCCGTTCGGTTGCACGAAGATTATCCCAAGTCTGGCGTTGCCGTTCATCCGTTACTGCACCGACACCAAGTGATAAACCTGCAACACGCAAAATAAGTTGGATAGCAACCAGAGGAAAGACCAGCATTCGCCAGATATCTAAGGTATAGGGCATTTGCAAGCTACGTTGCAAACCATTAGTTACATAGAGGTAACCACCCAATACAAGTGCCGACAAGATAATAACCCACATTGCCACTCGCCCAACTGCCGAACCTGATTTATCTTCGCGCCGTGACAATTCATAGCGTAATAATGGATTTTCACGTTTTGCCCAATCAGGAATATCGCCAATTATTCGCTTAATCATGAGGTGTACCTATCAACTCGCCAATGTAATATTCTAGCTTCTGTATTTCTTGTTCCCAAATTTCTGTAGGAATGTCTACGGTCTTATTATACTGGATATAATGGATGAAAACACGCGGTGTTATCCCACCAAGTTCTTGCCGAACAGCTGAAGCGTATGCCCCTACCTGCAAATAATAACGTTGCGCGTGGCGTTCTATATAGGGTAAGCCACCCTTAACTGTACTGGTCTTAAAATCGACTAACCACCATTCGTCATTATGCTTGAACAGGGCATCAATTACCCCATGAATGATGCGTTTTTCGGTGCGGTAAATAAATGGTAATTCCGCATAATAAGGTGCGTTACTCGCTTTGGCAGATGCAATTGCACCATAAATTTCGCTAGTTTGGAATTTTTCTAGCATCCGATGTGCGCGTTTGACCACATCATTGATTTGCCATTCGTCCGTGATATTTTGTTGCCACGCATAGCTACGTAAGATAGCATCAATATTAGCGTGTTGATTAGGGAAACGCCAATAACGCAATGCTTCATGTACGACTTCCCCCAATTGGCGCGGGCGAATGCGCGGGTCACGGGTACGGATTGCTTCTCTGATTTGTGGTACAGAATCATCTAAAATATGGCGACGGACAGAATTACGATAATATTCTTGGGCGCGTCCATCAGCATAATGATAACCGCCAATATTAGCGAGTTGTGTCGCGGCGATATGACCGAGCATTTTCTCGGTTTCAACTACCACGGGTCGCATCAGTGGAGGCATTTCTGCGTCAGTAGTTATATCTAATTTTTGCCATGCGACTGCCCCATCACTACCAAGCAAGGTCTTAACTAGCTCGGGGTCAAACTCAGGTAGATGGATTCGCAATTTCGTATCAGGGGTGTAATTAATCGCATGCCCATCTGAAATACCATCAAGGCTATCTAAGCCGATTGCTTCATTGATTGTCTCTAACCAGCCCGATGTTGACCAATCACCTGACGTTTTTAGCTTCATTTCTCCACTAATGATTAAGCAATCACGCGCACGAGTGGCTGCAACGTATAAAAGCCGTTTACGCTCTGCATCTTCGCGTAAATTTTGTAGACGTGTGGCTTGACGATAGGCAAAGGAATCAATATATTTGCCATCGTCTTCATCAAATATACGGCAAGCTAATGATGAGGACAGACTATCATAAATAATTGGGTTGCCACCACCACCGCGTCGTGTCCAAGCAGAATCAGCCAAAACAACCACAGGAAATTCTAAGCCTTTACTGGCGTGAACGGTCATCAATCGCACAACCCCCGCTGTATCGAGGGTCGCTTCGCCTTCACGGACTTCGCTAGCGGTTAAATCGTTGAGATAGTGTGAGAATGCGCCAAGCGTAATTTTGCCACTTTGCTCGGCAATATCAATTAATTTTTCGACGTTGCGCCGTAATCTCGCGCCACCTTGTAAGCCTGTTAATGCAGCGAGATAACCTGTTTTGGCTAAAGCAATTCGTAGTAATTCTGATATTGTGACTCGCCCTGCCAATGATTTCAATGATTGCAAAATATCACGCGCTGTATGAATACGCCCTATTTCATCTGCCGTGAGATAATCAACGGACTCTAAGTTAAGAGCATCCCATAATTGCACGGGCTTTTTCGCACCTTCCTCATGCACGAGGCGCAGAGCTAAGAGCATCTCATCACTAAAGCCAAACATGGGTGAGCGCAATGCCGAAGCCAGCGATAGATTATCGGCTGGATTGTGCAAGGCTTTCAGGAGATTGAGTACATCCCATACTTCTTGACGATTGTAATAACCTCGTCCTGCAAGGGTGACAAAGGGAATACCCATCGCCTTAAACACTTGCTCATAGGTCGTGATATGCGATGTCGATTGGAACAAAATCGCGGTATCGCCATAATCATAGGCTTTGAGTTCGTTGCTGTCTTTATCATGCACGGGGGCGGATTTGGCGCGAAGTTGCTGTAGACGTTTGCCAATTTCATGAGCTTCCCATACACGCCGTTCATCAGTTTGTATGAAATCATCACTCTTATAGGATGCCGAATTACGCTGAATGAGCAATTCTATTGGGGCATAGTAGTCGCTATTTGCATCAGGCAATTCTTGGCGAAAGGCTTGCATGGATTGGTCGAATTCGATTTCATATTTAGCGACAGGACTCTCTTCATCTCGTGTCAGAATACGACTGAATAGCGTATTGAAGGCTGAAATTAAGCCGGGATGTGAGCGAAAAGACACGGTTAAATCAAGTTCTTGACCATTGCTCGCCTCACCGACGCTATAGCGCACACCATCAAACACGCTGACATCTGCTCCGCGAAAAGCATAGATACTTTGTTTAGGGTCGCCAACTAAGAACAAGGCAACATCATCGGCTAAATTGGTCAAATGCCGAACAATATTCCATTGTGCCTGATTGGTATCTTGAAATTCATCCACCAATAAGCGTTTGAATTCATTGCCTTGGTATCGTTCTCGTACTGGGGCATTGTTACTCAGTAATTCGGCAGTGCGTACTTCAAGGTCGTTAAAATCAAGATAACCTAGTTCAGATTTTGTTTGCTCGTATTTTGCTTGAACTTGACGCAACAGATGATACCAGCGTACAACCATTTGAGCAGCGTAGTGGTCTAACTCTGCTGGCGGTTCACCCATATCGTTTAGTAAGTCATTGAGTCGCTCACGGACAGTTCGTAATACTAGCTTGGCTGTGGCAACAGTTTCTTTATCACCCCAATTTTTAGCAGAACCACCCCGTAAATCAATCGCGCTTATCATCGTTTTACAAGCATCAAGAGATGCTAATTCGTCATCACTTGCAAAAGTATCCCAGCATTGGTCTATCGCTCTAAAGCCTACAGACAATTTATCATCTTCGGGGAAATAGCCCGATTCAGGCAACCAATTTAAGGCATTTTCGAGAAATTGATTAGCACGTTGTACTTCTTGCACATACCGTTGCCCCCATTCCTCACGCCAATCTTCAAATAAGTCAGAGGCATTATTCGGATAAATGTTCAGGTCAGCCGTGAGTAAAGTTTGGTCAGCAAGGGCGGCACGAATATCACGCATATCGTATTCTGTGAATAAGACGGCTAAATTATGTGTATCACCATCGGCTAAGGCTTGTAATTCAGCGTCGATAATATCACTCAGAAGTGAGTCGGCTTCAATCGGTTCAAGTACATCAAAGCCGGGGTCAACCCGTGCAGAAGCGGCATTCGCCCGTAAAATAGTCGCACACATGCCGTGAATGGTGTCGATGCGTGCGCTATCCATCTGACTCAGTAAATCTGCCCAATGACGACGTTCGCTATCATTTTCAGGATGTTGGACTTTATTTTCAAGTTCTTGGCGGACTCTGTGACGCATCTCGAAAGCAGCTTCACGGGTGAAAGTAATCGCTACGATTTGGTTCAATCGCCAATCCCGATTTTTATCGAGCAAATCTAGGTAACGCTCCACTAATACACGGGTTTTACCTGAGCCTGCCCCTGCAACCACAATTAGGTTTTTGTCATGGGTGTAGATGGCTTGTTCTTGTTCCTGCGTGAAATTCGCCATCAGACATCCTTCTTATATTGATAAGTATTCGATAAACGGCAGAGTTGGTAAAATTCGCAATAACTCGTACAGCGATTGTTACTCGTTTTTGTGGGCTGGACAGTGAAATCACCTAAGCGCATTTTCTGGAGATAATTTGCGATATGCGCTTGCCCTGCTTGCACTGTTTCATCATCCGAAATCGTATCGTTGAATCTCATTTTCCCACTGATTTTCTGGTTACGAATATGCCAGAAGAAGCCACCTGCTATATCAAAATGTTGCCCCTGCTTGAGTTTTTGCTCTAATGCCAGCAGATATATCATCATCTGGAAATTACGCCCATCATCTATTTGTGATGTGCTGATACTGGATGAGCCTGTTTTGTAATCGACCACGACTAGCTTACCATCCACCCAATCCACGCGGTCAATGATGCCTCGCACTTTGATTGAGCCACCTTCTATGGGGATGCGTAATTCTTCATAGCCAAAGCCAAACTCTAGTTCCAAGGCATAGGGACGACGTTCCTCGCCGAATTGTCGTAAAGGTGAAGCATCTGAAAAATCTAGCGAAACCAACTGGTGCAAGCGTCGTGCGATTACCTTTTGTTCTTCACGCCATAACGCTGAGGGACGAAATTTGTAATTTTCTGGCGCAGTACGGAAAACTTTCTCAGCCTCTTCCGCTAATATTTCGAGGGCGAACTCCTGATTCTCAGGTTCAATTGTGAGATTTTCTTCTTGAATCGCACCATAGGTTTTTTCTAGGATACTATGATTCAGCGACCCCATTTGCATGGCATCCATGCCTTCTTGTGGAGGCTTGAGTTCTTCCAGATTCAGCATATAGCCAGCAAAGAAACGATAGGCACATTGCCCGTATGAATTGAGGCGCGAGGCACTCCATGTATAGCTATCGTCTAAGCGTTCTGCGATAACTTCAATCAGGTCATTCTTGGTTATTTGCCCTGTAAAAGCATTATGAGGCTTATCAGACATGCGCCCACGTTCAATTTCATAGCCTTGTTCAATGTGTTGCCAATATGCGCCGTGCGTTTGCGTCAACCATTGATACAAAGGCACAATCGAATGTTTACGCTGAACATCACTTAGACCATCGGCAAGAGCGACGACGGCTTCATCCAAAGAGGCGACCTCATCAGGTGGCACAACTTGACCAATCCCAATATGTTGTACCTCTAAATTAGAAAATACAGCGCGTGTCATCCGCCACAGATGGCTTTCTACCCAATATTTGCCATCGCGCACATGCGGACGTGACAAGGTGAGTGTTTGCCGTGCTTGGCTAATGAGTTCGTAGAAAATACCATCATCGTCTGCACGTTCGGCTTGTGTTTGTAACGTCACACCTTTTTCATTCAGATATTGCCGTTCGTAATCCAGATAGATGGGGTCTTCTGGTAATTCTGCTGGGAAAATCCCTTCCGATAAGCCCAAGATAAACATATGCTCATGGGGTAAACCACGCGCTTCGGTGGCAGTCGTTACCAGTACACGTCCAGAGCGTATCGGATTCCGTTGTACGGGTTTTGTATTTTTAACAGCAATTTGAATATCGGCGAAAAAGTCGTCCCATGTCACTTTGACGGTTTGGTCTTTGAGCGAACTCCGTAAAAATTCTTGGGTCGTGAGGATGCCTCGTAGCAAATCTTTGAACTGATTCAGCGCACTCGCATCCCGATTAATGATGCGCTCCATATCGGCTTGCTCACTAATTGCACGGATACACTGAGGCATACTGAGCGTATAAGCATCATGCGGTTGGATAGCAATATCAGCAAATTCTGGACTATCCTCCGCTTGGTCGTCAGGGTCTTCTATGGTATCCGCCCCAATTAAATCTTCTAACCATTCGATATATCCTAGATGTGTGCCACTTTCAGGGGCAGTGATGTTATCAAAGAAGGCTTCTAAATCCGTCGATAATTGCATCCCAAGACCAAATTCAATAATAGCAGGATGTTCATTACCATCTTCATCTATAAAATCTTCGGATGCTGAGTCAATCGCTTTGAGCCAATTGTCATATCCACCTAAAACCTGCCGTTCTTGGCTAATTTTATCCAATACATCAACCATCTCGTCCGTGATGCCCGGCACTTGAACATACGGAGAGCGCAAAACATCCAATAAATCTCGGCGACGAAATGAAGTGACGGAATTGGGGTCTTTGCTCGGTAAGGAGAGGACATTGAGCAGGACAGTTACAGCAGGATTGTTGATGAGTGGTTCGCCATAATGAAGCATCAAGGGCAAATCATAGAGGCGCATATACATCTCAATATATGTGTGATACCGCGCCCAATCGCGTAGAGCAATCAAAATATCATCAGGAAGAATGCCATTAATCAATAAACGCTTGATTTCACGCAGTATAGCCGCAACTTCTTGCAGAGGTTCAGGCGCTTCGATTAATTTGATGCCCCCTGATGCTTCCACGGGGTCTTTATCGGAGAAGATATTGCGTGCCAAAATCATAAGGTCAGAATTTTTAGTAATTCTAGGCTCATCTTCATTGATAACTGTATAGGATGCGCCAATTTTCTCATGTTGCTTTTTCAGATTTTCGCGTGCTTCGGCAAAGCGTCGTCCGACAACGGGTTTCTCACGCTCATTTTCATCAGGGGCTTTGGTTAAAGTGATAATGACTTCGTGTGCTTGTTGTGATAAGTGCGATAAGAGTGAGGCTTGGACAGGCGTAAATTGGTCGTAGCCATCGACTAAAAGTAAATCAACATCTGTAACCAATGTGTCATTATTCTGAACTGCTTCAAGAGCCAGCCAACCTTCGCCTTCACGGTCTACAAAATCATAGTTTTGCATCAGTCGCTGATACGTATCGTAGATAAGAGCGAGTTCGTGGTCTTTAGCTGTCTGTGCGGCTTCCAAATACGTCTCAGGATAGACGATGTTTTGTTTCAGTTCGTAAATCAAATCACCAACTACACGCAAAAAACCCGATGTATGCACAATCGGTGCAAAAGTGGACAACCGATTATCACGTTTGAGGTCGTACAGAATTTTACGAAGCAAACCTAAACGGGCAGACTCGTTAATTCTGCGTGGCGGTTGCCCTGCTAAATTTAATATACGCGCGTTGAGGTCATAAAAATTGAAAAATTCTGCATTGAAATAAATAGCGCGTCCATCTTGCAAATCTATCAAACGTTGTCTAAAGGCAACTTCTTGGCGTTTGGTCGCTAAGAGTACCCATGCCTTAGCAAAGGGACGATTCGGATCTGAAATGACCTGAGACAAGCGTGCTAATGCCGCCTCAGTCTTTCCTGCGCCTACAGTGGCTTGTAATAGTGTTGTTGGCATGGAGATTTTCCTACCCAAATAGTGTTGTGATAACTTTGTTGACCGTGAGTTGGTCGAGTCTATCACGTTGGGCAAAATAAGAGTTTTCTAGGCTATATGCCATCTCATAGGGTTGCATCACAGGGACAACAGGTTTTTCAGTTGTAACGCGCGTGGCAGGTTCGTCTTCAGTGAAAATAACAACGGCAAAGATAGGCATTTCGGGTAAGCCTCTTGTTTGTAAAAATTCACGTACTTTACGTACATCCTGAGCAACTTCTTCTGTCGGACTCCAACGCAAAGGTTTCCAATTACCCTTATCACGTTGCTCAAGCCATTTAGACCCTTCATTGAAAAATGTCCCAGCGCGTGTTGTAATCCGCATGACCAATACACCAGGAGGTCCTACCAAAACAGCATCCACGTAACCTATAGAAAAACGGCTCAAATTACGAATATAGGCATAACGGTCATCAAGATTGAGTTCTTGTTCAAAGACGTTGCCAACTAATTCAGCAATTGGGTTGTCACGCTTCCAAGTCAAAGCGCGTATTAATAAACCCAAGCTAATTAACACAGCAAATCCACCAACCCATACTAAAGCATCGGCTACGAATAAATAAAACCCATAATTAGGGTTATCCTCTACAACAAGTGGGACAAGGTTCATGAAAGCCCCAAAAATGATTGCGAGGATTCCTAGAACAATTATGAATACTGCGAGTAACATCAAATTACGCGAGCGCCTTGCAAGTGAACGTGCTGGAACCATATTACGCATAGATACACCCCTTCTTTCTAATGAGATAATTGTCCCGTTGTTTCACGGACTTTGGTAAACTCATTATTTCGCGTGTGCAATGATGAACCACGAGAGTGGCTTTAGGATGTTTCGTCAGTTGATTCCGTTGTCTTAACTTCTTTAACGGCTTCACTTATTTTAGCATCTTTTGTTGGTTCGGTATCAACTTCTTTGAGAGCGTCTTGTTTCATTGCTCTACGCTTAGCGATTGCTTCTTCAAGAATTGTCTGCAATTCTTTGAAAACGGGTAATGGTTTCGGAATCCATAAATCTGCTTGCGCGCGTTCCATTGCTTCCGCTTGGTCTTCAGGTGATAATCTAAAAGCAGTCGTGAGAACAATACACATATTGCCTAAAACAGGGCTTTTGCGGAGGCGTTCACCCACCATAATGCCATCAACCTCACCGGGCAACTTGATATCCAAAAGACCAAGTTCTGGCAACTCCCCTTGGAAGCGTTCTGCGTCAACGTCATCAATCCAATCAATAGCTTCCTCGCCATCTACAAAGGCGACACCCTCAATACCCCACATTTCAAACATGGCGAGGAGTACTTCATAAATATCTGGCTCGTCTTCTACTACCATCCAAGTAGACAATTTATTTTTTACCTTTCCTATATTTAGGCTTATATTGCAATTATTGACTAGCCTAAACTATTTTTCAACTATTTAACATACAAATACAAACTTTCTATTATGATACTGCGATATAGGCTTTATGCAAAATTAAGAAGGTCAACTGTTCTGTAATCGTTAATCTTGTATAATAAAGGCATTAGTTTGTTCACCTCAATATTAGTAATAAATGACAACATGGTTTGTATACAAATGGAGGGTGCATCTTGCACTGGATGATTGCAGAAGATGAAGCGGATATTCGTAACTTAGTTGTGACAATGGCAGGGGCATGGGGGCATTCTACAATTGCATTTGAAAGTGGCGCAAAAGCATGGGCTTTTTTGGATTCGATAGATAATGGCTCTTATTCAGGACAATTACCTGAATTTGCCTTGATGGATATACGAATGCCCGGTCAACGTGGTGACGAAGTCGCACAACGTATTCGCCAAACAAATGGGATTGAGGATATTCCCATCATCCTAATGACGGCATTTGCACTCAGCGATGATGAAATGAATACGATGCGCTTAGAAACTGGTGTTGACCTCGTTATCAATAAGCCTTTGCCTGATTTTATGACATTAAAAGAAATTCTTGATAACATAATCGAGAATAAATAGTACAATAGCAATGATGCATGGGTAATATTCATTCTATTTTTGAGAGATAGACCGATGACGCAACCTCAACAACCAGTCAATGAAGATGTCGGTGGTGTTCTAAAGAGAGTCCATTTACTTGGTAGCGCCACTGAAGAATTATTTAATCGCGTTTACGGTGGATTGAACCGTCGCAAAAAGATTACGGAAGCGATGGAACAACTCGATAAAATGGAAGTGCGAAATCGTCAATTGCGGGACGCGCTCAAAGAGAAATCAATCGAAACACAGCGTTTGACAGGTATTCTCGCAAGTATTAGCGAAGGTATCATCATGCAAGATACAGAAGGTCGTATCGTCATGATGAATAGTGCCGCAGAAAATATTTTAGGGTCTAATAAAAATTTTTGGTCAACAGAATTAGGTATATTATTTCGTGAAAGTCGCGATATTCCCTCTATTGGTAACGAAATTGTCCCCTTAGGTGAAGCAAAACGTGTGACAGTGAATGACCGTGCTGTCAGCGCACAGATTACCTCAATTTCAGACCAAGATAATGAGCGTATCGGCACATTGATGATATTACGAGATGTCACCGAAGATGATATTTCGACGCGTATGAAAAATAGCTTTGTGACGCATATCTCTCATGAACTCATTACACCATTAGCCCCTATGCGTGTTGCAAGTGAAATATTGAAACACACCCCTGATGATAAAGCCCCTAACCCTCGTATGTTGGAGTTAATTAGCAAAAATGTAGACATCTTAGACCGTCTTGTCACTGAGATGCTTGATATGTCTGCAATGACAAGTGGTGATTTTCAGATCAAACGTGAAGAACTTATCCTTGAAGAACTTGTCCTAGATATACTGAATGGTTTCAAGCCTGACCTTGATGACGGTAAATTAGAAGTCTTTTTAATGTTTAAGCATTCTGAAGATTTGACGTTTCGGGGAGATAAGAAAAATTTACGCTGGGCAATGAGCAATATTCTTCGGAATGCTATCCAATATACCTTGCCTAATAATAGTATCTGGATAGCTGCTGGCAGTGAGCGCAACAAACCACACGAGATTTTCTTTGAAGTTGCGGATTCAGGAGTCGGCATTTCAGAAGAAGACCACCCACGAGTTTTTGATTTATTTTATCGCGGCGATGCACGAACAGAAACAGGTAAAAAACTAGACCCACGAGGCTTAGGACAAGGACTATTCGTCTCAAAGACAATTGCACAAGCGCATAATGGTAATTTAACCGTAAAATCAGCACCGCAGCAGGGAAGCACCTTTCGCTTAACTTTGCCCCGCAACCTACCCAAAGCCCTCCCAGCTTAGTGTGTAGTTGCTGAATAAGTCTAATAAGCGTTACAATTCACAATTAATTATATATTGGTAAATTTTCGGCATTATTAAGGAGGCGTTTTCGTGTCTCATGGAGCTTTCACGTTTGTATTGCATAGTCATTTGCCGTATGCGCGACTAGCTGGTCGATGGCCACATGGTGAAGAATGGATTCATGAAGCAGCAAGCGAAACTTACATTCCACTTTTAGAAGTGTTTAATGACTTAAAAGCAGATAATATCCCCTTCCACCTCACACTCGGCATTACACCTATCCTCGCCGAACAACTCGCTGATGAGACTGTCCTCAACAATTTTGATGAATTTTTGGATATGAAAATCATTGCTGCAAAGAAAGATATGGCATTATTTGCTCCACCCAATATCATGCCGTTTGAAAGTATCAAAATTGATCGCTCTGATAATACTGAAGGCGACGAGCATCTCTATTATTTGGCTAATTGGTATCGGGAATACTATGAACGCATCAAAAAATCATTCCATGAGCGTTTCAATAGAGACATAATCGGCGCATTTAAGTCCTTGCAAGACGAAGGCTATATTGAAATCATGACCAGTGCCGCTACGCATGGATATTTGCCATTACTCAGTCGAGATTCATCAATCAAAGCACAAATTGAGATAGGTGTTCAAAGTTATGAGCGATTATTCGGGCGTAAACCGAGCAGTTTTTGGTTGCCAGAATGTGCTTATCGCCCTGCTTATATAAATGATGAAGGTCAAACAAGAGCAGGGATTGAAACCTTTCTTGCAGAAAAGGGTATCAAAGTATTCTTTACTGAAACACATACCATCACAGGTGGGCAACCTGTAGGTATTGCCGCTGGTGACATTTTGGGTCCATATGGTGATATAAAACGCCGTTATGTCATCCCAACTGAAAAGGAAGCAATACCTAAACGCGATACAACAACTTTCCAAGCCTATTATGTGCGCGACACAAGCCAAAATAGTGACGATACGAAACATTCGGGCGTAGCTGTGATTGGGCGTAACAATAATACAGGTCAACAGGTCTGGAGTGAAAAATGGGGATACCCAGGCGATTTTGATTACCGCGAGTTCCACAAAAAAGCAGCATCCAGTGGCTTCCAATATTGGCGTGTAACAGGTGACAATCTAGATTTAGGGCAGAAAGAGTATTATCAACCTGAATGGGCGGCTATCAAGACGGAACAACACGCTGAACATTTCGCACATTTAGTGGGTGATTTAATCCGTGATTATCATAATCAAAGTGGTGAATATGGCATTATTTCTTCAAATTATGACACTGAATTATTCGGGCATTGGTGGTTTGAAGGGGTTGCTTGGCTAGCACAAGTTTTGAGACATCTTACAAACCATGAAGAAATTGACCTTGTGAAAGTCAGTGATTACGTGAATGGGCATCCACCCCAACAAACGTTACACCTTCCAGAAAGTTCATGGGGAGCAGGCGGCAATCACTTCACATGGGATAATGGTGAAACACATTGGATGTGGCAACCCATTCATGAATCAGAAGTGCGTATGGAAACTCTAGCAAATCAATATGATGAGCCTGACGAGGGTACTCGACTTGTTTTAGCACAAGCTGGGCGTGAATTACTCCTTATGCAAAGCTCTGACTGGGCATTTTTAGTGACAACTGGTCAAGCAAGAGAATATGCCAGTATGCGCTTTACACAACACGTTGAACGCTTTGACCAGCTTGCTAAGAGCTTAGAAAATAATGAACCCAATGTTGCCTTAGCGAAACAACTCTACGAAGTCGATAAAGTATTTGATGATTTAGATTATCGTGCGTTTCGTACTGTCCAAAATGGCTGATACAGATTTATTTTCCTTGAAGACAAGTCTCGTCACTTGTCTTTTTTGTTGCTTAAACCTGAGATAACACCTTTTTGATAGAATCAATTAGGATTGTTACAATAGAGGCGATTAGGCAACAAAACATAATTCACTATCAAAGATTCACTCATCAGCACAGAGTAGTCGTCTTCTGTGTTCCCAGTTTTGGAGCAATATATGAAAGTTATGATTGTCAGCGCGGAGGTAGCGCCATTCGCAAAAGTTGGTGGACTAGCGGATGTTGTTGGGTCTTTACCATCTGCCCTACGCGATGCAGGTGTTGATGCTCGCGTTATCATGCCCGGTTATGGTTTTATCGACCATAATAAATACGACATTAGCCGATTATTTTCATTCCCTTTTACCCATCGTAAAGGCACAACTGAAGTGCATGTTTACACATGTGTTCATGATGGTGTTCCTATCTATTTTGTACAGGCTTTCCCTTATTTTGGTGAAGATGCAACAGTCTATACAGATTGGAATTGGGATGTTCCGCGTTTTATCTTCTTCAACCAAATAACAATGGCAGTCGCATGGCAATTACAAGATAGACTCGGTTGGTTTCCTAATGTCTTCAATGTGAGCGATTGGCATACAAGCTTACTTCCTTTCTTGCTTTCAGAAAGTCATCATAAACCTGAATGGTCACAAGTGGCGAGTGTTGTCACTATTCATAATATTGCTTATCAAGGCGCAGGTGTCGGTGGTTTCTTGTGGGACATTGGTATTCCCACCCGCAATCACTCTCTCCTCAATAAATACAACCTCAATAACAATCTTTTGGCGATAGCCATTGCCTATTCAGATATGATTTGCACAGTTAGCCCCACCTATGCCAATGAGATTCAATATCCCTACGCAGGATATGAACTGTCCTCGATAATCACAGACCGTAAAGAAGATTTAGTTGGCATCATCAACGGGATTGATGTAAAGAAATATAACCCCGAGACAGATAAACACATTATCTCTAAATTCAGCGCACAATCCTTTACCGACCAACGCATTGACAATAAGCGCCACCTACAAGCGGTATCACGTCTTCCGATACGTGAAGATGTACCCTTGATAGGTGTGGTATCACGATTGACCTTCCAGAAAGGCTTCGATTTAGCTGAACCTGCGCTGCATCAATTACTAGCAGATACTGATGTGCAGGTGGTTGTATTAGGAACAGGCGAGCCTGAAATCGAAAATGGTTTTCGCTATTTAAGCCAAATTTACAGAGACAAGGCAACGTCTTTCATAGAATTTGATGTCGCATTAGCGCAACAAATATATGCAGGCTCTGATATGTTCCTTATGCCGAGCCACTTTGAACCATGTGGGATTGGACAGATGATGGCGATGCGCTATGGAGCATTACCGATTGTACGTAAGACAGGTGGTTTAGCTGATACCGTCACGAATTATGACAATGGTGAAGGAGATGTTGGCACAGGTTTTGTCTTTGAATGGGAAACATCTGAAGCAGTATTAGGCACACTACGCTGGGCAATTGACACCTATTATAACCGTCCGAAAGCATGGCGGAGGATGCAACGTCGTGCCATGCAAGCCGACTATAGTTGGGAAAATAGTGCTGAACAATATATAGACTTATTTCGCAAAGCAATGCAAAAACGAAAGGATATGACTCGATGAGAGTAAAAGCAATTATTTTAGCGGGTGGGCAAGGAACTCGGTTAGGGTCTTTAACAATTAAACGTGCAAAACCAGCCGTACCGTTCGCAGGAAAATATCGCATTATCGACTTTGCCCTGAGCAATTGTGTTAATTCTAATATTTTTGATGTACTTGTTCTTACGCAATACCGTCCGCACAGTCTGAATGACCATATCGGCAAGGGTCGTCCTTGGGATTTAGATAGAACCTTTACAGGTGGTGTTCAGCTTTTACAACCGTATAAAGGATTTAGTGATACCGATTGGTATGCAGGTACAGCCGATGCAGTCGCGCAGAATATGAGCTTTGTACGGCAGGGACAGCCCGAATACGTGCTAATTCTCTCTGGTGACCATATCTACGAGATGGATTACGACATGCTAGTGCGCTTCCATCGTGAAAAAGGTGCAAAAGCGACTATCTGTACGATTCGCGTGCCAATGGATGAAGCGAGTCGCTTCGGCATCATGGATGTTGATGACGATTTCCGCGTGGTCGATTTCCTTGAAAAGCCAGAAAACCCACCGGGCAATCTCGCTAACATGGGTGTTTATCTTTTTGATTACGATGTACTAGAAGAAGCACTCCGTGTTGACCAAGCTGACCCAGATTCCAACAAGGATTTCGGGAAAGACATTATTCCACGAATGTTGGCGGCTAACGAGAGTGTTTACGCCTATCCTTATGGTGGCTACTGGATTGACGTTGGTACAGTCGACGCATTCTGGGAAGCACATATGGACTTGTTAGAAACGCCACCGTCATTGAACTTGAATGACCGTACATGGGTTATCCATACCCGTAGTGAAGAGCGACCACCTGTGCGTGTTGAAAAACAAGCAACTATCATCAATAGCCTCATTACAGATGGCGCGGTTGTTGCAGAAGGCGCAACAGTTGAACGGTCTGTTTTGTCACCAGGTGTATATGTTGGTCCCGGTGCAGTAGTACGTGAATCGGTAATTCTAAATGATGCCTATATTGAAGCAGGTGCAGTAGTTGAACGCTGTATCATAGATAAAATAGTTGTCATCGGTAGTAATGCTCGGGTTGGTAGTATCTCAGATGTTGGTGATTTAAAAATTACCAGTATTGGAAAAAATACGCGAATCCCATCCGATGTAACGATTGGTGCGGGTTCAACACTCGGTACGGATTTGGTTCAAGCAGATTTCGCCAAATTTCCCAACAAAATTGTGCCAGAAAATACGAATTTAGGCTTTAAATCTCGCGCGTAAATAGTAGTAAACAAAAAGAGCAACTGGGGATAGTTGCTCTTTTTAAGCCTTGTAAAAACTAAAATATCTCTTTAAGTGATAACAACTGAATTATCACCACTATATGGGTTAGGCACATATTTATCGGCTTCCCAATCATTATGCCATTCTGCCCCATTTACTAAATAACGAAATTGATATTCTTTATCTTTTTCGAGTTCGAGGGTCATCTTAAAGCGACCGTCTGTAAGTTTTTCCATTGGTGTGGATTGTTCATTCCACTCGTTAAAGTCACCTACTAAAAATATTGTTTCGGCTTCGATGGCGGCTGGTGTATAAAAAGTAACTTTACAAACATTTTTGGTTTTCAAATATTGCTTTTTTAACATAAAATTCTCCATATTCCGCGTGAATCTAACGCCTTTAATTTCAGTTTAACACACTAATAGGGTTAGATTCACAACGAAACCGTTAGTAATTAGTCTGTTGTTACGACAACAGAATTATCACCTAAGAATGGATTAGGAACGTATTTATCGGCTTCCCAATCATTGTGCCATTCTGAGCCATTTACTAAATAACGGAACTGATATTCGTTATCTTTTTCAAGATCGAGGGTCAATTTAAAGCGACCATCTTTGAGTTTATCCATTGGTGTTGATGTTTCGTCCCATTCATTAAAATCACCAACGAGGGTTACGGCTTCTGCTTCAACGTCTTCTGGTGTGTAGAAGGTTACTTTGCAGACTGGCTTGCTTTTGAGATATTGTTTTTTCAGCATAATTTATTCACCCCATTATTACTGGTTTACAAGACTTTTCTTTGACGCGCGTGAATTTTATCACAATCTTTTTTAGCGTAAAGACGAAATTTTGGTGAATTATTTGTGCATAATATCTATGAGAGCGGTTACATCAATCCGACAACGCAAACATTTGATAAAATTCATTAATATTAAGGCTGTAGAGAGTTGATAAGTTACAAATTCACGCTATGCTAGTGATGGTATAATCGCGTATCTCACAGAAAAATTGAGTGTTTTACGTTTGTTAATTTCGCAAATTATTTAGGAGCAAGATTATATGGTGAAGCCAGTTGCAACCGTCAACGTCGTCCCCAAATTACCGAAAGCGTTGGCACGGCTAGAAGAACTTGCCTATAACATGCGCTTTGCATGGGATCATGAGACAATTGCCCTCTTTCGTCGTTTAGATGCTGATATATGGGAAGAGGTCTATCATAACCCTGTCAAAATGTTGGGGATGGTGAGTCAAAATCGTTTAAAAGAGATTCAAGCAGACCCTGCGTTTATGGCAAATTATGAACGCGTATTGAGCGAATATGATCATTACATGAAAGCTGAAAACACGTGGTATGGTGATAATTATGGGCAGTTGAAGAAAGACCCGATTATTGCCTATTTCTCTATGGAATTTGGTATTACCGAGTGTTTTCAGAATTATTCTGGTGGCTTGGGGATTTTGAGTGGTGATCATCTAAAAAGTGCAAGTGATCTGAATATTCCTCTGATTGGTGTTGGGTTGTTGTATCAAGAAGGCTACTTCCAACAATATCTGAACGCAGATGGTTGGCAACAAGAGAAATATCCAATTAATGATTTCTTTAATCTACCGTTACGCTTAGAGCGTGATAGCAACGGAGTACCACTCAAGATTAATGTAGATTTACCGGGTCGTAAACTATGGGCACAGATTTGGCGAGTCCAAGTAGGACGTGTTCGTTTATATTTACTTGATAGCAATGTATCAGAAAATGCACGTGAAGATGACCGTAGCCTAACAGACCGTCTCTATGATGGAGATCGTCGTACACGTATCCGCCAAGAAATTTTGATGGGTATTGGGGGTATCCGTGCTTTAGAAGTTCTTGGCTTACGTCCTGATATTTGCCATATGAACGAGGGACATAGTGCCTTCTTATCCCTAGAACGTACCAAGCAACTGATGCAAGAAAAAGGATTGCCTTTTTATCAAGCTAAAGAACTGATTGCCGCCAGCACTGTCTTTACGGTTCATACGCCTGTGCCTGCTGGCTTAGAGCGCTTCGGCTTTGATTTAATTGATGAACATTTCACAGATTACATGAAGGAATTAGGCTTAAATCGTGAGGAATTTATTGATTTAGGTCGTGAGAATATGGGCGATTACGAACTATTCTCAATGTCTGTGATGGCGCTCAAATTCTCATACGGCGCAAACGGTGTTGCTCAGTTGCATGGTGTTGTTAGTCGTGATATGTGGCAATGGATGTTCCCTGAAGTTCCAGTAGATGAAGTCCCAATTGATGCCATTACAAATGGTATTCATGTCCAAACATGGACGAGCCGTGAAATGGGTACACTCTATGATCGTTACCTCGACCCCAATTGGCGAAATGCTCCTGCCACTGAAGGAATTTGGGATGCTATTGATAGTATTCCTGATGCTGAATTTTGGCGTACCCATGCCCGTCGTCGTGAACGTCTAGTCGCCTTCTGCCGCACCAGACTCAAGGAGCAATTAATCAATCGTGGCGCTCCACAGAGTGAGATTGAAGCAGCAGAGGAAGTTCTTAATCCTGATGCACTAACTATTGGCTTTGCGCGTCGTTTTGCAACTTACAAGCGCGCAACAATGATTTTCAATGATTTAGAGCGACTCGAACGTATTGTCAATAACCCAGAGCAACCTGTTCAATTCATTTTCGCTGGTAAAGCACATCCGCATGATATGGGTGGTAAGGAACTTATTCGTCGCATCGTAGAAGTAGCTCGTATGCCTCAGTTCCGCCATGCGATAGTATTCCTTGAAAATTATGACATGAATGTCGCACGCTATATGATTCAAGGAGCAGATGTATGGCTCAATAACCCACGTCGTCCAAAAGAAGCGAGCGGTACTAGCGGGATGAAAGTGATTTACAATGGTGGACTCAACCTGAGTATTCTAGATGGTTGGTGGGCGGAAGCGTATGAACCAAAACTAGGATGGGCTATTGGCGCTGGTGAAGAATATACCGAAGCCAATTGGGAAGACCAAGACCGCATTGAGGGCTTATCTATCTATAACATCATTGAAAATGACATTATGCCTAAATTCTATAATCAAGGGCGTGATGGATTACCCCGTGATTGGATGGCAATGGTTAAAAATTCCATCCGTATCATGAGTCCATTCTTCACCACAAATCGCATGGTGCAACAATACACCGACAAATTCTATATGCTGAATTATAGCCGTATCGAAGAAATGCTCAAAAATGATATGAAAAGCGGGCTTGAATATGCTGATTGGCGACGGAACATTGAAAATATATGGTCACAAGTCAATGTTGTTTCAGTGGATGTAGATGATAACAGCGCAAGTGTTGGTGCAAAAACCGAAGTAACTGCAAGAATTCAACTTGGGAGCTTAAAACCAGAAGATGTTAAAGTTCAGTTATATGTCGGTTCGCTAGATACACGGGGCGAGATAGTTGGTGGTTCAGCTAATGATATGGTTGTGGAGAATGACAATCAAAATGGCGAATACACCTTCAAAACTAGCTTTAAATACGCACGTAGTGGTGATCATGGTTTATCAGTACGAGTTGTACCAGAGCATAAATACATGCACACCAATTTCCAGCCTAAACTGATTACGTGGGCATAAGTCTTTTTGAACTATTAGTAAGGTGCAGACCAAAGCGGTCTGCCCTTACAATATACCCTCACAAAAGGTCTATATATGATAGATTTAGCTAGTTATAGCATTTTTATACTTGCTGCACTAACCTTACTTATTATTCCAGGTCCTGCCGTTTTATATATTACAGCCAGAAGCATTGAACAAGGACGTTTGGCTGGAATAGTCTCGACATTAGGAATAGGTGTAGGGGCATTTGTACATGTTTTGGCGGCAACTTTAGGGATTTCAGCCTTGCTCATGTCATCAGCTTTGGCATTCATGATTGTGAAATACTTAGGGGCGGCATACCTCATTTATTTAGGAATCCAAACCTTGCGTACAAAAGTCAATACAGATGTCGAGCATGAGTTCCAAACGCAACCACTTCGCAAAATTTTCACTCAGGGTATTATCGTAAATGTGTTGAACCCTAAGACAGCTCTATTCTTCTTTGCTTTCATTCCACAATTTATCAATGCGGAAATCGGTAATCCAACAGTTCAAATACTTTTCCTCGGCGCAACATTCATTACTATGGCGATTTGTACTGATAGTATTTATGCAATTTTTGCAGGCACTATCGGCAATAAATTGCGTGGGAACGAACGATTTGCGAACTTTCAACGCTGGTTTTCTGGCGGAGTATATATTTTCTTAGGCATCCTGACTGCATTTAGTAGTGCGGACTCTAAGTAAAAAGGGGACAAATTGTCCCCTCAGTTTAGCTTGCCATAATGAGCCGTGGAATATCCCCTATCTTGAGCTTCGTTCCTGAAAGCAACGTTTGTACACGAAAGATACGCCCTGCCATCCACATTGCAAGTCCTGCTAGCAACGCAAGTAGAATAATACTCAACCCTATTTGCCACACAGGGACATCGCCAATAACCATCCGTGCCATAATCGTGATGGGCGAGGTGATTGGGATGATTGATAAAACTGTCGCAAATAGTCCATTCGGGTCTGACTGAATTAGTGGGAAAAAGTAGAATGGAATCATTGCTGGCAACACAAGAAATCCTGAGTATTGTGAACCCTCCTGTGCTGAACCAGAAATTGCACCAATTGTGCCAAATATAGCCGCATAGATAAGATACATTAGCACGAAGTAGAGTCCCATCAAGGGGAGTAAGCTCGCTTGTATTTCAATATTGAAGCTCGCCATCAATGCTGTATAAGTATCAATATTGGGTGCAAATGTGAATAAGGCATATGCAACTAATGCCCAGCATAGAATTTGGAGCATCCCTAAAAACGCCATTGCCAAGATTTTCCCGCCCAGTAACTCAGAAGGCTTAACCGTTGAAATCAGAATCTCAATCATGCGGTTATCACGTTCTTCAATTACCGTTTGCATGAGGTAAGTATTGGTCAAGATTAGACTGACAAAAAAGACCATGGCAAAGACATATACTAGCCAAAATTGACCTTCTTCCGATGTTTCTGTTGCACCTTCAGTATCTAATGATAAATCAAAATCAGTGAATGATGCGGGATTCGACAACCGACGTAAACGAATTTCATCTAAGCCACTGGCAAATGTACTATAAGCTAATTGCTCAGATAACGACCGTCCGTCACCTATTAAAGTGATGTTCAAATCAGCAATATGTAAGGTAACATCGCCTGTGTCAAGATAGTCCTCTGGGAAAACAAGAAAAACATCTATTTCTTCTGCTTCTAAAGCACTAAGGGCTTCAGCTTCAGTTTCATATTTGAACAAGACATCGTCAAAACGGGTCGCTGGTTGGGTGAAAACGCCACTGTTATCGACATATCCAGCGCGCTCCAATCTATCCAAAGCTAACTCTGCTAAGGGATTGGTATCCTCCGTTTCTGGTTCTCGAAAAGATTGATAGACGGGATAACCAACATAAAACAGAATTGCCAACAAGGGGATGCCAATAGTAGCAAAGAGATACCCTTTACGCGTGATGTTCCGTTTGAGTTCATAGCTAAATACAAGCCATAGTCGATTCATGCGGATTTCTCCATTTCTGCTGATGTTGTTGGTCTAACACCGATTTCTTGATTGCCTGTGATAACGCGAAAAATAGTAAAGAGATTAGGCTTTTTTCCATAAAGTAGCAATGCCCAACGAAAGACACGAGCTGCTGCCCAGGTCACGATAACAGTAGAAACAGCCAAGATACTAAGGCTGACTAAAACTTCCCAAATTGATATTTGCACAAAGGGGAATTTCATCATGTAAGTCATCCCCGCTGTGAATGGAAAGTACATTAATACCGTGAATATGGGTGATTCAGGATTTAGAATGAGAACCGAGAAAAAGAAAAACGGAATTGCAATCAACAAGGATACTGCGCCTGCAATTGTTCGGCTTTCTTGCTCGCTACCCATGACTGCACCTATACCTGCTAACAAACTCGAATAAAGGAAATAGGTCAGCAAGAAGTACACAATTACTATCAAAATGAAGTCCAATGGCAAGGCAATCCCAGAGAAAAATTCAATATTGCCACCGAGAGATACACCCACCAAGCCAACAACAATCCAGATAAGGATTTGAATTAGTCCTAATGCGCCAAGACCAAGCAACTTACCTGCTAACAGTTGATAGGGTGTAATACTCGTTATGAGTATCTCCATAATGTGATTACTTTTTTCTTCAACCACACCTGCCATCAAAAAGGTACTCGATAATTGGAGTGCCATTAACAAGACCATTGCGAATATAACAGGTGTAATGAACAGACCTATAATTCCTTCAAAGGTCAATTCCCGTTGTGAACTTTCCATGAATATATCAACATTTACGGGGTCAATCAGGCGTTCTGGAGGTACATCTGTCTCAATTGTATTTGTCAAATTCTCGACAATAAATACCTCAATATCGTCGCGGGTATCTTCGCTGATTTGCCCATAGCTATAGAGGCGTATCTCACCTGTTTGCAAATAAAGTGGCGTAGTGACAAAGAAAGTATCTATTGCATCGCCATCTAGTGCTGCTGTTGCTAAGTCAATATCATCAAATTCGAGAAATCCCTCACTATCAGCAGAAATGACATTTGCTTGGTCAACATAGCCTATGGATTCTGCAACAAGTCCTGTTTCCTCTGCAGCGATTTGTACAAAAACAACTACGGCAAAAATAACAGCCATTAAAATCGGCACGCCAAAAACAGCGAACAAAAATGAACGTTTGCGTATATTTGTTAGAAATTCGTGTTGGGCAACAAGCCAAATATTAAGCATTACTTTTCTCTCCTGCTACACGGATGAAAATTTCGTCTAGACTTGGAATAGCACGTTCAAAACGTTCGACATTTGTATCAGGAGATTGAGCAATCGCCGCCAAGACAGCGTCCATTGTTGACTCAGGTTTAAGGTGTAAAAGCATTGCAGAGTTACGGTCACTGATTGATTCCACTCCTGCGACACCGGGCAAAGTCTCCCACTTTCCTTGTCCTTCCACAATAATTGCGTGTTGTGCATATTCTTTGCGGATACTCTCAACTTCGCCATATAATTTACGTTGACCATGACTAATCATGAGCATTCGGTCTGCCATTTCTTCGACTTGATTCATTTGATGTGTACTCATGACAATTGCTGTACCCTTTGCGCTGAGGTCTTCTAGCAAACCTTTAATTATCAAACGGTTTACAGGGTCTAATCCTGAGAATGGTTCGTCAATAATGATAAGTTCTGGTTCGTGCATAACTGTTACTGCAAATTGAACTTTCTGTTGCATCCCTTTACTGAGTTCATCAACTTTATTATTAGCGTTTTCTGCAAGGTCAAGTTGTTCTAAAAGTGCCATTGCTCTCGATTTAGCATCATTATTCGATAAGCCTTTTAAGCGTCCCAAATATGCCATCATCTCGATGACCTTGACACTTTTATATAAGCCTCGTTCTTCAGGCAAATATCCTAAGCGATTTTTGATATTATCATTCATTTTGTTACCTAACACAGCAATATTACCTGCATCCGGTTTGATAATATCGAGAATCATACGAATGGATGTACTTTTACCTGCGCCATTAGGTCCTAAAAGTGCAAAGATTTCACCTTGGTAAACTTCAAAAGATAAATCTTTAACAGCTTGGAAATCACCATACCATTTAGATATTTGGTTGACTTCTATCGCTTTTGCCCCATTAATCATGAACTTCCCTCCAATTTGGTATTATCACATTCAAAATATCACAAAAAATGTTAGATGAGTGTCTAATTATCATCATGATACTAGAAACCTAATCCTAACCATCCCCCAATATATAGGGGGTTCAAGTTACTCGGTTAAATCTTAAGTAAAATAGATGTTCTTACAGGTTAAAATTGGAGAAGTTATGTGAACTACATGGCTATAAGCAGAGAATTGGAAGAATAGATGTCAGACTACACAATATTCTCAATTGACGATGATGAGAGTGCGCGTATCTTATTTGAGATTATGCTAAAACGCAGTGGATTTAACGTTGTGCAAGCAATCGATGCTGATGACGCACTCGAGAAATTAGAGGATTTAATACCTGATTTAATTATGACAGATATTCAACTACCCGGTATGGATGGTTTGGAATTAACCCGTATACTCAGAACGCGTGATGCCTTCGATAAAACACCGATTATTGTCTTATCAGCATTTCAAAGCGAGACAATGATACAAGATGCTCTAGATGCTGGTGCAGATGAATTCTTCAAAAAACCGTTGCAGATGACAGGGCTATCCGATACATTGAATGCAATTATCAATAAAAAACGCAATGAATAAGCTCACTGTTTATATGAAATGTGAATGTCCTGATAAAAACTTTGCAAAAAGCAGGTGAAGAATGGTAAACTCTTGCCAAGTATTCACAATCAATCTTAAAAATCTTAATACTCTTACCTACGTTACAAGGGTATGATAGAGTAGTAAATATAAGTTAATAAGTGATTGCTCATAATCCAGCGCAATCCAGCATCCAACACGAGACGGAGGATTGGGGCTAATGAAAAAAAATGTACTGGTGGTTGATGACGAAATCGGTGCTCTCACATTGATTGGTATTATGCTTGAGCGTGGTGGTTTCAATGTGTTAAAAGCCAAAGACGCGGATGCGGCACTTGCTGTATTAGGTCAAAATACACCAGATATAATTATACTTGACGTGATGATGCCCGGTATTGATGGCATTGAACTGTGTAAAATGATCCGTGAACGGGGTGATACCTCAATTACACCTGTGTTGATTTTATCAGCACGTGGTGATGCTGAGAGTGTGATGCGTGGTATGGAAGCTGGTGCAAATGATTATCTGCCCAAGCCAATTTTGCATCATGACCTTGTTTCTAAGGTTCGCACAATTCTGACACAATCAAACACAAATTAATTATACATTCCTAAAGACCTTATTATTCAGAGGTACAACGTCTTGTCGTACCTCTTTCTATTTATCACGCTAGTTGTCAGTCCCATATAATTCACGGTAAATTGTATAGTGGCTATAGATGCGTTGGACGTAACGCTTCGTTTCATCAAACGTAATTGTTGCCACTAAAGAATCAACATCCCCACCTGATAAATTCACCCAATCTAGTGTATAACCGGGACCTGCATTATAAGCTGCGAGCGCGGCAGCTTTATTCCCATCGAATATTCGCAATTGCTCATCGAGATAATATGCACCAAAAGCAATCCCAACATAAGGTCTGTATAAATCGCTCTGTCCAAAATTTTGCCAATTGAGTTCCTCAGCAATATATTGAGCGGTACTTGGGATAACTTGCGCCAATCCAAGGGCATTAGCGACGCTGGTAGCATTTGGGTTAAACAAACTTTCTTGACGAATTAGCCCTAGCATCAGCAAAGGGTCAAAACCATATGCAGTCGCTTGTTCCTCTACTAAGCCTACAAAATATGCTGGATAACGCATCCGTGCGATGTATGGAGGTACATCTAAGGTCGATTGCCCTGATGCCACAATAACATCTGCCGCCGCTACAATAGACGAGTAGAAGTCACCAATATCGCGGAAATAGTGCGCCAGTTGATAAGACCGCAAAGCATCACGATTGCTACGCGCTTCATCTAATAAAGCATCGAATTCAACTTGTGCTTCATCATAAGCCGCAACTGTCCATAACTCTTGTCCACGAATCATGCGAGGGTCGCTAGCTAATTCAGGAGATAAGATAGACAAATCGCCTGTTTGCTCGATAGCAAATGTAGCCCGCAACCAATCTTCTGTTGCTTGACGGTCTGCAGTCTCATCAAAGGTGAAATTCACGTTTGCTGGGGGCAAGAAGGGTTCTCGTCCAATTAAAATATCATTAGAACGTTGCGCGAAGAAACTATCGGGTGCAGCAGCACGAGCTTGTGCAAAAGCATCTTGTGCGCCTGCTTGGTCACCACGTTCTAAAGCAAAACGTCCGACCCAATATAAAGCAGATGCTCTATCTTCACCTGTTGCTATTGTGGCAATTCGATTATAGAAATTCTCAGCGACAGCAGGTTGACCATTTGCAATGGCACTTGAGGCAGCAATTTGTAAACCACTCAATGCCCATTCTGAATTGGGGAAGTTATTGACCAAACGTGTAAACGTCTCGCGTGAGGCTTCGTAATCATTCAATTGTGTTCCATAGAGATAACCAGCACGCCATAGCCCTTCGGCAGAGGCTTCCTCAAGATAGGCAAAATTATCAGCAATCGCCGTATAGGTGTTAATGGCTGTTTCAAAATCGCCTTGTAAGAAATAAGTCCGTCCACGTTCGAGTAAAGCGGTTGGGAATAAGGGGTCGTCTGGATATTGGTCAAGCAATGTTTGGAAGGCAACCCGCGCAGCTTCCCAATTACCTAGTTCACGATAAGCTCGTCCGAGCAGTAGATACAAACGTGCAGGGATAGCATCTAGAGTAAATGTTGATGTGTAATCATTGAAGGCATCTATAGCATTAGTGTAATCACCATAGATATAGTAAATGATACCACGTTGGAAACTATCAACGTCAACTTCATTGGCATCTAATATATCTAAAGCTGAATAGGCTGAGGCAGTTTCAGAATACAATTGAACGATACGACTCGCACGTTCTACGGCTTCTTCTGTACGCCCTGCATTGTCGAGGGCTTGCGTCGCATATAATTCAATCGACGCTCGATAACCTGCGTTTTGGGCAACATCCAATATAGCGTCATATAAGCTAATTGCATCATCCACGCGGTTTACCCCAATATAAATTTGTGCCAACCGTTCTTGAAGAATTAACTGTGGTACGAGTGGACGACCTGCATCAATCGCTTGGGTGTAAGAAGAAATGGCTGAGTCAGTCTGCCCCAGTGCGAGTTGAGCATCACCTATGCGTTCATAGGCATAGCTATCAATAAGTCCACCACGTAATTGTAAATAAGTCTGGAAATCAGTAATAGCTGATGACCACAAACTCAAGCCCAAGTAAGCATCCCCACGCAAAAAATGAGATTGGGCAAAGTTTGTGTCTGATGGTAATTCATCAATAAGCAAGGTTAGCGCATCAACAGCATCTTGAAATAGTCCTTCGCGTAGAGCCGACTGTCCTAGTTTGAATGCCGCTTCTCCACGTAGGATTGGGTCTGAGATTTGTTCTAAAATTGCTTGATAAGAAAATACCGCTTCTTCAAAGTAACCATTTCGTAGTAATCTATCCGCTTCGTCAAGAAGTTGACGGGCATCCACGATAGCTGTCGGTTCAATGGTAGCGGTTGCAGAGACGACTTGCTGAGCATCAGCCACATTGACAAGCGATGAGTCAGGCGTTGCAGAAATAACGATGACACCATCTGCATTAGGAGTGGGTAGAATAGGAGTCGCCGTCACATAGATGTTGTTCTCGGTATCAGGCGTAGGCAATTGCTGTGCTTGAATGTTACAAGCAGTGAGGCTAATGAGTATCAGAAAAAGTACAGAAAAACGGATTTCCATGAGACCCTATCATATGAATTTCGGCGAACATTGCACTCTGCATTATCAGTGATAGCACTAGAGAGTGTCAATGCTAGTCCGCTTACAGGGGTTAGCTGGCGTAGGCTAATCGTCGGATTGAGGCGTATCTGGCGAGAGTTCATCTGCTAAGAATGGTAAAGCATAACCAATAATGAGATGCCCTGCCTCGGCAAGAGCTTGACCCAGCGAATCGGTATCGGTGAATGTCCACCAATGGTCAGCCGAGGGCAAAATTGATACACCGAAATCTTCCACAACTAATTGACTGAGGCTTCGTTTGATATATTTCTCGTGTTTGCTGGGTTTGCCCCCTGCTTTATCGCTCCGCACTAAGTTGACACGAAAGCGTGACGGTTGCCGTCCTGTCCACTCGGTATCATTATAGACAAGTACCTGAAATTCTATAAAAGCAGAGAGTTCCTCATCTAAGCCTTTGATATACCGAAAGCGTCCACCAAGCCAATTCATAGGTTCTTGTTTGAGTTCATAACCTGCCGCGGTTAAGGCTTGCCCCATTACGGTATGCAATATTGTACGGAAATAGTCCTGTAGAGATTTTCGTTCGTCAAATGGATGTTTGTCGTTCGTCATGGGCTATCCTAGCTGATGGCATATATAGCGGATTGTTTTTTCGGGAATAGAATTTCGAGTAACACAGCGGACTCTGCTGTAAACATTGAATCAGGAAGCACTCGTTGAATCTCTGCTTCTGAATTTGCGCCAAAGACGATATTGAGCCACGTATCAAAGGGGAATCGTGCATCAGGATTGCCTATTTCATTGGTCATCCGCACATCCACAATTTTTCCTGCTCGGAACTCAATTAGTAAATCGTCCCTTTGGTAAAAGTTAATGCGGAGGTTGCCTGTATACCCTCGTGCAGATGAGCCAATCAGTCGTCTTTCAAGCAAAGGACTAATAGCATCAATAAATGCAACAGGGTCAGGGATACGAAGATACCAAGCATACATTCGTGAAGAAATATACATCCCACGATTGCGCTTCATCAGTTGCACAACTACAGGATTGATACTACTCGGAATATCGAGCGCAACAATTGAAGAGTTTTCAATTTGATATTTGTCTTTGAGTGCACGCAGAATATCTTCAAATGTTTCTAGATAATTTGCGTTTTCACCGATTACCCATCGCCATATGTTAATGCTTGTATCGCTATTCAAGTTACGACTGATGGAAATATAGCCAACTGCCGCTTCTGCTTCGTTCAAAATCATGAATGTCTCGTAAGAAATCGCTGACTTTGTATCGCGTTGTAGTAAGTCATAACGCCACATGGTTTCGTCGTGAACCGCAGATAACAAGAAGGATTTTGCTTCATATGAGTCGATTGCCACAAGTGAGGGTATATCAGCTTCTACAGCAGGTCTGAGTGAGAATTTTGATTTGTCGTCTTTGCCAAGTTTAGGAATGGCTGAAAGCGGAATTTGTCCACGCGACCCTAATTCAACGGCAAATCCATAGCCAAATTGGCGATAAAAATGGGAAATACCTGTAATTACTTGCAGTAACTGTCCTTGTTTTTCACTGTAGTCATGCAGTACATGGAATAATTCACGTACCAACCCACGCCGACGATATTCTGGCAATGTGCCGACAATTTCAGGACGACCTACGGAGAGTTCAATATCTTCATAACGCCATACTTGAGGAATAAGAAACACGCCTGACACAATCTTACCGTCATTTGCAGGGTCAACTATACACCAGACATGCTCTAGAGACATCATCGGATGCGTGTTGAGTAGCTCATTTATCCATGCCGTGAAAGGAGTATCATGCCAATCCCCATTTTCTTCAAAGGCGTGGTGCATGAATTCAGCAAGACGGTCTTTATCACTCGGTTTCTCGGCAAGTGAGCGTAAGATTAAGCCTCCTTTGAGTAATTTGCCCAATTTGCGCTCCTAATCCCCTGTTATGATTTCATCTTGCGCGGCACGGTCTGAGCCATATTGAGCAAGAACGCGTCCTTTGTGCGTGATGACAATCGACTCAGGATTACCGATCCACATATTCCAGACCCAACGCAATTCAAAGGTACGTCCATCGACATCGAAGAGGTCATAGCCTTGTGTACCACTCATCCCTGCTTTCGCTTCAACAAGCAATTCATCATCGACATAGAGGCGTATGGTATCGTTGGCGAAGCCTTCTTTAACATCGAGATGAAATGTATGCGGGTCTTTAACTGTAATTTGCCAATTTTGGCGTATTCTATAGAACGGCATCAGTTAATCCCAAAAGCTATCTAACAAGTCTATGCCGTGTGTTTCGAGCATGAAATGTAAAATCCGAGCGATGTTATGCGCGTCATCGACACCACGATGATGTGTTCCCTGTAAATTGAGCTTAATTTTATCTAAGGCGGCTTTCATCCCCAAGCGATTGCCATAAATATTGGCGAATAATCCCTTCAGATTGCAATGATTATCTGTAAATGGATAGTCTATATTGCGTCGTTGGCATTGTTCCATAAACATCCGACGGTCATAATTGCCCCAACTGAGCCATAAGCGATTATCTGACTTATATTCTTCTCGCAATACCTCACAAGCAGATTCAAAACTGATGCCTTGCGATGTAAGCATGTCGATTGTAATATGCGTGAGATCTGTACAATATTGGCTCACGTCGGATTCTATTGGTTTTACCAAGATACCACGTCGATTGTCTATCTTGCCCGTTGCAATCTCATAGGTACAAATGCCAATTTCAATGATTTCACTACGTTGATTTAGTGGAATTTGCTTTTTCTCCCAGCAAGTTGATTCAATATCAACCACAATGACTGTATCACGTTCAATTGGCATGGCTAAAATCCATAGCGTTTCAAGATATTTTCACCGTATACTTCAAACAGATACTTTAGCAATCTTGCCGAGTTATAAGCATCGTCGTCTCCACGATGGGCTGTTCCCTCGGCATCAATATGAACGGCTTCGAGTGCTTTAGCAAATATCAGTCGCTCGCCTTGGTTTTCTTTAAAAACACGTTTGAGGTTGCTATGTTTTTTGCTGAATGGGTAGCGTACATTGCGTCGGCGACATTGCTTTAACAGAAAGCGTTTATCCCATCCGCCCCATGCGACCCACATTCGATTACGCGAGTCATAGTCTGTCTCAAGGATTGAACACGCTTCCACAAAGGACACGCCCTGTGTATCAACCATTTCTTGGGTAATGGTCGTCAGTTGTGTACAAAACTCACTAATCACCGACTCTGTTGGCTTGATGAGAATACTGCGTTTATCACTAATTTCAATGGGTGTGGCTTTGGGGTCAAGTAAGCAAATCCCCATTTCAATAATTTCATTGGTTTGCCCCTCGGGAGCATCAAAGCCTTCCCAGCACGTTGCCTCAAAATCAGCAACAATGATTTTATCTTTACGAATTGCCATTTCATTTCGTTTCGTTTTGCGTTCAATTATGACATCGTAGGGGCGCAGCATGCTGCGCCCTTACAAGAGACTAGAGTAATTCCACCATTTCTTCTGGTGTCGTGACAGGCATCTTACAAGCGAAGTTCTGGCAGACATAGACTGTTGGCTGACCATCACGCATGGTTCGATAATTCAACAAGGGTATGGTTGTTTCGCCATCGACATTTTCACGCGCAAGAGCTGTAATCACATTGGGACGATATACCTCACGAACTTGTGCTACGAGTGCCTTCGTTTGTGCTTGGGTCGGATTCCCGACAATAGCGACTTCTGATAGACCCCGTATGAGCATATCACTAGCATTCAGTGCTTCGCCAAAGGCTTGTGGATAGGTCTGCATCGCGGGAATAAGTGGTTTGAGTACATTGCGCCCTACTTCATCATAACGGGCATCACCAGTGTACGCTGTTAATCGGATGAGTTGCTTTGCCATCATATTATTGCCTGAGGGAGTCGCATTATCTTGTAATTGTCGTGGACGCACAATGAGTTTTTCGTGGTCATCACTAGTATCGAAGAAACCACCATCTTCTGCGCCGAAATGCTCCAAAACACTGTCTGCTAATTCACGCGCTACGACAAACCATTTTTCCATGAATGTCGATTGATACAATTCCAGCATAGCATCAATCATATTGGCATAGTCTTCAAGATAGCCATTCAGTTTAGCTGTCCCGTTTTTATAGGTACGGAATAAGCGTCCATTGTCATTTCGTAAATTGTCTAGCAAAAAGTCGCCAGCACGTTCGGCAGATGCGAGGTAGTCATCACGCCCTAATACTCTGCCAGCTTCTGCAAGACTCGCTAACATCATGCCATTCCACGCTGTGAGGATTTTATCATCTAAAAGCGGATACTCGCGCGAGGTACGCACGGCATAGAGTCGGTCTTTGATAGCAAGCAGTTTTTCCTGCAATTCTTCCTGTGACATTTCAAAGTCTTGGGAGACAATTTCGGGGTCTATAGGTACATTTAGGATATTTGTGCCTTCAAAATTTCCCTCAGTAGACACGCCAAAATATTGAACAGCAATCTCTATTGCATCAGGAACATCCTCTAATATTGGCTGGAGTGCCGTTTGTAATTCATCCAACGACCAGACGAAAAACTTACCTTCCTCACCTTCACTATCAGCATCGGTGGCACTATAAAAGCCTCCTTCAGGCGAGGTCATCTCGCGTAATATGTAATCATAAATATCTTGGGCAATGGATTTGTAGAAATCATCACCCGTCACTTGATAGGCATGGAGATATAAACGCGATAATTGAGCATTGTCATAAAGCATTTTCTCGAAATGCGGTACAAGCCAAATGGCATCCACACTATAACGATGGAAGCCTCCTCCGATTTGGTCGTAGATGCCACCATATGCCATTTTCTTGAGGCTATGCGTTACTATATGCAGTGTATTTTCGTCACCTGTACGTTCATAATCACGGAGAAGGTATTCTAAGTTCATGGGGTTCGGGAACTTTGGTGCGCGTCCAAAGCCACCATGCTGAGAATCAAAATTTTGCTTTATTATTTTTGTAGCATCATTGAGTAACTTGATTGTTAAGCCACTATCATCATCGGGCAAACGTAAAGATGTTCTATCCAAAGCGTTAGATAAGTTGCTAGCTTGTTCTTCTAAATCTTCTCGACGATTGGTGTAGGCATCATGAATAGCTTGCAAAACTTGGCGAAATGGGGGCATCCCATGGCGCGGTTCGCGTGGATAATATGTACCTCCAAAAAATGGACGACCATCAGGCATCATGAAGACTGTCATGGGCCAGCCACCTTGCCCGTTATTCATAGCTTGTACCGCTTGCATATAAATATCATCTACATCTGGGCGTTCTTCACGGTCAACTTTGACATTAATAAACCACTCATTCATAATTTTGGCAGTGGGTTCATGCTCAAAGCTCTCATGCGCCATCACATGACACCAATGACAAGCACTATAACCCACACTGAGTAAAACGGGCTTATCTTCGGCTTTGGCTTTGGCAAATGCTTCATCACCCCAAGGAAACCAATCGACAGGGTTTTCAGCATGTTGTAATAAGTAAGGACTTGTCTCATGTTGCAGACGATTCATAGGACACCAATCAATTTATAGAACAATGTCCCATGAGCGTAGCATGTTTTTGAAGGATAGTGAAGAAATGTAGTCGTTTTCTATTACAACAATAATGGAGAGCTACCACGTTAATAATGGCGCGTCATCGTCAGATTTCGTTTCAGGCTCATTCACCCAAACATCTTCGAGCCACGTAAGTAATTCAGCCGTGATATTTTTAGTAATCCGCACTGCAGACTCAAAATGGCGAGGGGAAAAAGCAAAGATATTTGTCGAATACTCGCGCGAGACACAAATGAGATAATCTTCACGCCAACGGTCTTCGTTCCATAAGAAAGCTAAACCACCTTTTTCACGACGCATTAATTCCAGCCAACGTTCGCGGTTATTTGCAGGCAAATCACTAAGTACGTAGCGCAAGGTCAGCATTGAGCCAAAGGTAAATGACAATTGAACGACCTTAGTTTCCATATCTGCATCAACTATTAACGATGCACCACCATCTTGAGAACTCAGCGTTGCGACTTTTCGGGTTGAATTCAAACCCAACGTGCGAAACTTTATTGTGGTCATAACAGGTACGGCTGGAAAACGCTTGAGTAACTCTTGCTCAAGGTCAATCTCACCATCAAAAAATTGTTGTAATGCCCATGGGGTTTTTTCTCGATTGCCTGTTAAAGCAGATTCCTCTATGTGAGGTTTAATCTCTTTACGGCGTAAGGTTATTGCTGCCTGTTCATCTACCGATTTTTCTGCTTCATCTTCCAATGGGGTGGCAAGTTGCCAACTATCGTTTTCTGCATCAGTCGCATCTTCATTCTCTGATACAGTTGCATCATCCACATCCACGTCCCAAGCCGACATGAAAGTTGCTAAATCAGCATTTTCATTAGCACCTTGTTCGCCATCAACTGAACTTTGTGCCACAAGTGGTGTTTCTTTTGTCGGGCGAGAAGGAATTGTCTTAGCATCAGACGCGACAGGCGTTTCAGCATCTGACTGTGCATCTGAACTTGGCGTTTCTTCGGTTACGATATCGGCTAAATCATCAGGCACATAAGTCAGCATGCCTGATTGTTTCAGTTTAAGAATTGCTTGCTTCAACGCATCAGATTCATCGACATCATTTTGTGGATTATCATTCTTATTTGGTTTAGACGTTGACATAGCATTTCCTTATTCAATGAATAATTCCATTATAACATTGTGTTTCATTCACACAAGCGCATTGCATTAAGATGTAAGATGATACAATCAAGTTTGCCTCATATTGTACTGAACTAGCACTAGCACTATTCTAACGTTTCATGCAGTATAATCAGGCTTGTAATGTTCAATAACACCCTAGGGTTACGATACTAATGCATCCAAATAGAGAGAATAACCGTCCAGAAAATGAGCAAAATGGCGAAAATCCAACGCCCCAGCAACCTAATTGGCGACAATGGGCTATTCCTGGTTTTCTACTTTTAGTGCTTATTTACTGGGTATTTACTGCCAATGGCTTAGGTGGGTCAGGGAATGGTCGACAAATTCCATTTTCAGATTTACGTTCCAATTACACCCTCTTAGAGACTATCACCTTTGAATCTGAAAGCACTGATGTGTCAGGGAGTTTTCGTCAACCTGTTCAAATAACAGTTGATGGTGAGAGTTTCTCTGTAGAAGACTTTTCAACCTTTGCCAAAGATTTTCAGCAAGAAGATTTGAGTAATCTCATCAACCAGTATAATAATTCTGTTGCGTCGGGCGAAATTACAGGGTCACCTATTCAAAGTAATACCGCTGCGCCGGATTTCCCTCTGCTGATTGTCTTGGTCAACTTATTACCATTTCTGCTCATTGTCGGGTTTTTCTTATGGATGATGCGCCGCGCACAGGGGCAAGTAAATGGTGTATTCAATTTCGGACAGTCTAAAGCACGCGAATACGATGCTCAGATGCCTCGTATCACCTTTGATGATGTTGCAGGACAAGATGCTGCTAAACGCGAACTCGAAGAAGTTGTAGATTTCCTCAAAGAGCCTGATAAATATATCTCTCTTGGTGCACGTATTCCGCGCGGTGTTTTGTTAGTAGGTCCTCCAGGTACAGGTAAAACATTGATGGCGCGCGCGGTAGCTGGCGAAGCCGAAGTTGCATTTTACAGCATCTCTGCCTCAGAATTCGTTGAAATGTTCGTGGGTGTCGGTGCAAGCCGTGTCCGTGATTTGTTCAAGAAAGCTAAAGACAATTCACCAAGTATTGTTTTCATGGATGAAATTGATGCTGTTGGTCGTCAGCGCGGTGCAGGACTTGGTGGTGGCAATGACGAACGTGAGCAAACTTTGAATCAAATGTTATCGGAATTGGATGGCTTCGACCAAAGCTCTACCGTTATTGTCATGGCGGCGACTAATCGCCCTGATGTGCTTGACCCTGCCCTTTTACGTCCTGGACGATTTGACCGTCAAGTAACGGTTGATTTACCTGATAGAAAAGGTCGCTTGGCCATCTTAAAAATTCATACACGTGGTAAGCCTTTGGCGAAAGATGTCGAAATTGAGACAATGGCAAATGCCACTATTGGTTTCTCTGGTGCGGATTTAGCAAATTTAGCAAATGAAGCGGCATTGCATGCGGCACGTCATAACCGTAAGAAAATTACGCAAGCAGATTTCTCGAATGCTTTTGAACGCATTATTCTTGGTATCGAACGCCCACCACTCTCTGACCCGCGTGAACGCAATATCACCGCGTATCATGAAGCAGGTCATGCTGTGACGGCATTACTCACACCCGGTGCTGACCAAGTCCTCAAGGTAACTATCACCCCGCGTGGTTTCGCTGGTGGTATCACAGCCTTCATAAAAGATGAGCGTCGTAGCCTCAAGCCTAAAGAATACTATGAATCCGAAATTAAAGTGGGCTTAGGTGGGCGTGCGGCAGAAGAAGTTGTATTTGGCGAAATTACAGCAGGGGCGGCTGGGGATATTCGCCAAGTTACGCAAATTGCTCGTCGGATGGTTACACAATGGGGTATGAGTTCACTCGGGATGGTCGATTATAGCAATGGTGGTGACCAACCGTTTTTAGGATATTCCTTGTCACGCGGACGTGAATACAGTGAAGAGACCGCCGCCAAGATTGATATAGAAGTCAGCAACTTGATTGATAAATCCTTTGAGTATACGTTAAACCTACTCACTGAAAATCGGGATAAACTCGAAATTGTTGCTAACGCCTTGTTAGAGCGTGAAGTTTTGGAACGTGAAGAATTATTAGATGTGATGGGTATGAACCCTGACAAACCAATCGATGCGCCAGAAGCCGCAATCGCTGATGCAATTGAAGGTGTTGATCGTGAAGACATTTCCGAAGCGGATGACCCATTTGCATTATTCACAGAAGACAATGATGCAGATGATGATAATCCTGATGTACCACCAGCTGATGATGGAGAAGGTCATCAACCCGAGCAAAATCAATAAACTCTGATAAATCAAAAAGGCGAGTCAGTTTGCGACTCGCCTTTTTGATTAGTTATTTAACGTGAGTTTTGGTTTAGATAACAGCTAATTGTCGAAGAAAGCGTAAATCTAAAGACGGTTTCTTGGGCTGGTGACAATAAGCAATCAGTCCAGCCAATAAATTGACAGTAAACCCGGTAAAACTGCGGTGTCGCGTATGCTCAATTTGTGAGATGTTCTTGAGTTGGTCATAGATACTTTCCACAATAGCGCGTTTGCGCAAAAAGTATTTATCCATCTCATCCATCAGTTTGTTTTTCATATTCTTACGAACTTTCGTGACCAGCTGGAGCATGTGATCTTCCAGTAAATGCTGTGTGAGTGTGGTTGAGATATAGCCTTTGTCAGCAAATAACTTCCCAAAACAACGTCGAATTTGGCTGACCATTTTTGGAACGGGTTGGCGGTCATCAG
The DNA here is from genome assembly GCA_965230145.1 of Phototrophicaceae bacterium. GTDB lineage: Bacteria > Chloroflexota > Anaerolineae > Aggregatilineales > Phototrophicaceae > JAUZRW01. The sequence continues at coordinate 4,611,237 of CBDDKI010000002.1, read as the reverse complement.
TATTACCCGTTGTCACACAACAACTCAAGAGTTCACCGCAATCATTGACAATCATGTGTAACTTAAAGCCAAAGAACCAGTCCACAGAGGTACGCCCACGCTCAGCAACACCCTCAAACACACGGTGCTGGTTGATGCGACGATTGTGGCATACAGCAATTGCTGTTGAATCCACAAAGGATAATCCTGTGCAAGTGCCATAACAGCGTTGTAAGTAAGCACACAGGGCGACCACGACACGCGGCATCAGTTGGATAAACCTGTTGTAACTGAATAATCTTGGAAATTCGCCTGTTAAGTGTTGCATCACATAATCTGTGTAATAGGTTTTAAAATCACGATAGCGTTTCTGGTGAAAATGCACCACGAGGGTCATCATCTCACTCATACTCATACGAGTCGCGCGACGGCGACACCGTTGACCACTTTCAAGTAGTGTCTGATGCCAAATTGGTTCATAATCTTGCCAGAAATCGTCGATAGAACAGAATAATTCGAGTAAACTCATGATGGGACTCTTTGTCTTAGGTTTTGTCACCTTGAAGCTTAACGCTTCTCGCAAAGATGTCCCACCTTATCCAAAACTCACGTTATTTACTGATTTATGATTCAGTAGCCACTTGATTCTCGGCAATAATATCCCCTTGAACATGGCTCGGAACTTTTTCGTAATGTGAGAATTCCATTGTATAAATGCCACGTCCACCTGACATCGAGCGCAAATCATTCCCATAGCGTAACATTTCTGACAAAGGTACTTGTGCATTGATAATACTCTTGTTGACAAGATTATCCATACCTTGCACACGTCCACGACGCGAGTTCAAATCTCCCATGACATCACCCATCATCGTATCAGGAACAGTCACACTAACATTCATGATTGGTTCTAGTAGCGACGGTTTAGCACTGTTGAATGCCGTTTTGAATGCCTCACGCCCTGCAATTTGGAAAGCAATATCCTTAGAATCGACTGCGTGCATCTTGCCATCAAATACGACAACTTTTACTTGTACAACGGGATACCCTGCAATGACGCCCTCTTCCAAAACTTGGCGAATACCTTTCTCGATAGAGGGTAAAAACTGTTGACTAATTGACCCACCAAAAATATTTGTTTCGTATTCAAATTCTTCTTCACTAGGCATTACGCGTAAGACAACTTTACCATATTGTCCTGCACCGCCTGATTGTTTGCGATGAGTATATTCAGCCTCAGCTTCTGCACTAATGGTTTCACGATACGGCACTTTGGGCATATCTGTATCAATTCCCACGCCAAGTGCTTCCGCTTTATTCAACACTGTTTGAATATGAATATCGCCCATACCTTCTAAAACAGTCTGACGTGTATCTCTATCTTGTCGCCAGCGCAAAGTTTTATCTGCATCAGAAAGCGTCGTTAAGATACTACCAATCTTAGCACTATCAGCTTGTGTACGAGGAGTCACAGCAACCATATATAGCGGTGCAGGGAATTTTGGCTCAACAATTCTAAAGGTGGCATCCTTATCAGCAAATGTATCACCAGTGGTTGTATTATTGAGTTTAGCGACAACACCTATATCACCAGCATGCAAAGTTGAAACTTCGATTTGCTCTTTACCCCGCATGGTCATCAATGAACCAAAACGTTCTTCTTCCCCTGTAGAGACATTGATATTCCGACTGTTAGCGGTAATCTTTCCTGCAAACACGCGCAAATAATTTAATGTGCCGAATTTATCGGTAGCTGTTTTCCAGACATATGCCGCAAGTGGCTTATCATCATTTTGAGGGGCTTTAATATAGTCAAACTCTTCCATGCCTTCACGATTAACCCGAACACGGCGGACAGAAGGTGCTGATGTATAGGCAATTAGGGCTTCCATAAGTGGATATGTGCCGATATTTTCTGTAGATGAGGTCACAAAAACTGGCACTGTCCGCAAGAGATGAGAGCGCGAAGCTGTCCGCATCCCTTCACGGATTTCTTCAGGAGATAGAGTTTCTTCGTCAAAATATTTTTGCATCAAATCATCATCAGATTCTGCCGCCGCTTCGATCAGTTCAAAGCGATATTCCTCAGTCATATCAACCATCTCATCGGGCAAATCTGAACGTTCCTTGCCGATGCCATAATAGGCTTTTTCTGTGACAAGGTTCACCACACCTTTAAACTCAGCTTGTTGACCGATTGGAATCATTACGGGGACGAATTTGTACTTTGGAAAACTTTCGCGTAGTTGCGCTAACACACCTTCAAAGTTGGCATTGTCTCGATCCATCTTATTAATCACAACAATCATTGATTGCTGATACTCACGTGCATAATCCCAAACTAATTCTGTACCAACTTCGACACCGCTTACAGCATCAACGACTACAACGACGGCATCTGAAACACGGATCGCATTTTTTATTTCAGCTTGGAAATCTGTAAAGCCTGGTGTATCTAGGAGGTTTATTTTATGGTCATTAAATTCGATGGGAAGTAGTGAGGTAGAAATAGACATGCCTCGCGCGCGTTCATCATCATCCCAATCTGAAACAGTATTTTTATCCAAGACTGAACCTAAGCGATTGGTAACACCTGTGTTATGAAGCATCGCTTCAACTAACGAAGTCTTACCACTGCTCTGGTGACCGACCAGAGCAACATTCCTCAGCTTATCTGTTGTATACTCTTTCATGATAAAAAACCTCCAAGTTATTTAAATAATTTTATACATCACCATCTAACAAATATGGTAATTGAGACACAAATATAGTTATTCCATAGTAGGGATTTTAAGCGGTGGGCATAGAATTGTCAAAAATAACTCGACACTAAGGTCACAAATTTGATATTGGATTCGGCTTGCCCTTTCGTCATTAGATATTTGTCGTTAGAATCGCCACAAAATTCATTAGTTATTTAGAAATTGAGGTTTAAATGGTCGAAAAAATCGAGCAAGATTTTCTGTTTCGAGGGTCACTTGACGAACTAGATAATGATGTTGCTGAGTTGGTACGTCATGAGACAGCACGACAAGCGCGTACTATCATCATGATTCCGTCCGAAAGTACAATCCCAGAAGCTGTGCGTGAAGCAGTGGGAAGTGCTTTCCATAATATATATGCTGAGGGCTATCCTTCCGAAAATATGCGTCATATGGACGAACGCGACATATTAGATTACGAAACTCGCTTATCAGAATTCCGCCGCAACTCTGATGCACGCTATTACAAAGGTACAGAATATGCCAACATGATTGAGTCACTTGCTCGCCGTCGTGCCGCAGTTGTATTCAGTAATGAGCATGTTTCTCCTGATGATTTATATATCAATGTACAACCGTTATCTGGCGCGCCAGCAAATAATGCTGTCTACACAGCCTTAATTAAACCGGGTGACACGATTCTTAGTATGGATTTAATTGCAGGTGGTCACTTGAGTCATGGCTCACCTGTGAATCGCAGTGGTAAATGGTTTAACATCGTTAGTTATGCTGTCGACCCTGAAACTGAGGCTCTTGACTATGAGAAAATTCGTAAATTAGCCTTAGAACATAAACCCAAAATTATTATTGGTGGCTATAGTAGCTATCCACTTAGCCCTGATTGGCAAAAATATCGTGAAATTGCTGATGAAGTGGGTGCATACTTATTAGCGGATGTTGCTCATTTTGCGGGGATGGTCGCTGCTGGAGTTTACCCTTCACCAGTAGGTATTGCGGATATTGTAACCTTCACCACACACAAAACGCTTAATGGTCCTCGTGGCGCAGTGATTATCACCCACCGCAAAGACTTATCCGCAAAGATTGATAGAGGCGTGTTCCCCGGTGAACAAGGTGGACCGCATATGAATAGCATTGCGGGTTTAGCGGTTGCCCTAAAATTCGCCCAAACAGAGCAATTTAAAGCACTTCAACAATCAACTGTGGATAATGCGAGACGCTTATCAGACCGATTGCAAGAACGTGGTATTCGCATCTCGCATGGTGGTACGGATAGCCATATGCTGGTTGTCGATTTGCGTCCAATCAAAGGCGAGGATGGCACATCATTGTCTGGTGATATGGCGGCGCGAATCCTTGACTTGATTGGGATTGTTGTGAACCGCCAGACAATTCCGGGCGATAGTAGTGCATTACGCCCGTCAGGTATTCGTCTCGGTAGTCCTTGGCTAACCCAACGTGGTGCAGATATTGCCACTGTAGATGCAGTAGCTGATATCATCGCAGATGTTTTGCTAGCGTGTAAACCATTCAGTTATACGGGTCGAAATGCTGCACGTACAAAAATTGATTTTGAACTATTCCAGAATGCTCGTTTACGTGTTCGAGATTTAGTCGATAGCTTGGGGATTGATACAAATGAAAAAGCCGATGGCTACCCTCATTTTTACTATATTGATGACCAATATCCTAGTGGCTGGAATAGCTTCGCCATCAAGGGTGAACGTGCAACAGCATTCCTCAATGTCGCTTCTACGAGTGATATTCACGCAATAAATAATGGGGAAAAACAAGCTACAAATTTCCTCGCGCCTGATGGCTCCTTGATTGCCTCAGCATGGATAGAAAAACTCAACGACCAAAGCTATCAATTACATGTGAAAGATAACGTTGCGTTACTCGTCACATGGTTGCGCTCACTATCCGATGGTTTTGTACTTGTTGATTTAGAAGATGTTTACACGAAAGTGCCAGGACCTGTAGAAGTCAGTTATATCGGCGAAACAGAAAAATCACTCACTACCCCTGATGCTAAATCAAATTATGCGTCAAAAGCCTATTTCGTCGGCATGACGGGTGAGAATTATACTATTGATGGGGATGCACTTCCTGTATTCGAGTGGAATGACCCAGAAGTAACAGGCTTAAAAAGCGTGTTGTGGGATGTCCACAAAGAACTTGGCGCGAAGATGGGAGAATTTGCTGGTTATGATATGCCCCTCTGGTACGATAAAGTGCTGACTGAGCATCTGGCTGTCCGTAATGGTGCTGGTATCTTTGATGTCACGCATATGGGAGTGTGGGATGTCAAAGGACGAAATGCCGAAAGCTTCCTTGATGTCATCACAGCGAATGATGTATATCGCCTCAGTGTCGGCGATTCACACTATACGTTCTTCCTTGATGAGACGGGCATACCACTCGATGATTTGCTCATTTATCGCCTTGCGGATGACCATTTCTTTGTGGTGGTCAATGCCAGCAACAATGACAAAAACTGGACGTGGGTCAATGCGGTATTGAACGGAGAAGTTCGCCTCAGCCCAGAATTACCTCAACTCAAAGTTGACTCTGGCGATGTTCAATTGCGTGATTTACGCGCAGAGACATCAGGTGCAGACCGTCGTGTTGATATTGCACTACAAGGTCCTAAGAGCAAAGATATTTTGCTTCAACTTGGTGGCAGTGATACCGATTTAGCAAAAATAAAATCTATGAAATGGGCAGCAATTACGCAAGTTAATTTGGGTGGATTTGACTTAATTGTGTCACGTACAGGCTATACAGGTGAACGTGTAGCCTATGAAGTATTCCCTCATCCAGATGAAGCTGTTGCCCTCTTCAAGAAACTCATAGAACTTGGTGCAACACCTTGTGGACTTGCTTCGCGTGACAGTTTGCGAATCGAAGCAGGTTTACCACTGTATGGACATGAGTTAGAAGGCACACTCAATATGACTCCAGCCGACGCTGGCATGGAAAGTTATGTGAAGCTTTATAAACCGTTCTTTGTGGGTAAATCTGGCTTCATCAAACGCGAAATGAAACGTGATGCTCAAATTAGCCGTTTTACAATGGATAACAAAGGCGCACGTCCAGCCCACCAAGGCGACCCTGTTGTAGATAGTCGCGGACGTGTGGTCGGTATTGTGACCAGTTGTTCAGTTGATAGTGAGGGTAATCAGCTTGGACAAGTTTATCTAAAAATTGGTAATCGTAGTATTGGTAATCAATTAGCCGTATTTGCTGGTTCGGGACGTTCAAAGGCGACTTCATTAAGTAACCTCAGCATTGGTGACAAAACACCCATGCCAGAACCCATTACGATTTTACGTCGCTTCCCTAAGCGGTAAGATTAGCAATAGAAGTAGGTTCAATTTGAGCCTACTTCGTTATTGATTATTCTTCATCATTTTCTACCGATATTCCTTCTACACCATAGAAACTAGCCGCACAGCTATTTATCCAAAATGTAGAATCTACAATCATTTTTTCCAAGACCAGACTATCTTCGATGTCATAAGGTAGATGCGGAACGGTCACAAAATCGTTTGAATTCGTATTTAAAAGTATTTCATGTCGTTCATCCCATGATTGGGCGTAGGCGTGATAATCAGGATAGAGAACGGCGAGTTTGTAAATTGATACCGTTGGCGACCATATAAGCAAAATAGAGATAAAAACAAGCACTAATGACCATGTTTTGGCACGTCGCAATTTGCTTAACAGATTAGTACGCCCTGCATATACAACAGCAAGGTATGCCCAATAGCAGACTACAACAAGTTGAATAAAGCGCGATAAGATAAGGGGGCGCATTGGTAGCCCACTACTTGTGGCATAAGTCGCAGGATATATAACAGAAAAAATAAGCAAAATCATGGATACAAGTGATAGAATAAAAGACTTGCCCAATGATTGAGGGGCTGGTATCACATAATCAGTATTTTTATCTAGGGAGAATACACCCCACATAAACAAAAGGCAAAATAAACTCGCTAAAAATGCTATGGCGTATGTCTGACCATAAGTGATGCCAAAAAATTCGCCAAAAATATAGGAGAATGTATAAATGATGCCGTTAGGCAATGCTTCCAGTGGGGATAATAATTCCCCATTACCCAAACTCGCAATTGAATTACGACGCACAGCAACACCGGGTGACAATAGCGTGATGACTAATGTAATGAATACAGATAGCGCCCCTATCAGGACGAAGGCAATGTATTGCCACGTATTTAAATTGTGAATACGAAAAGCCATTAATAAAAGTAAAACGAATGCCATGCCAAAACTTGTAATCATTACAGATACAAAGCCACCCAGTACGAAAATGACCAACATTGTCCAAGTTAAGAAAGCCAAAAACGTAAATTTTGCTCTTGGTTTAGAAAAATATTGAAGAACTGTACCAATAAAAAAGAGGGTGATTATAATTGACCATGTATAGGGTATGACCGCTGCAAACCAGAAAGCGTGTTGATAAGATGGCATCAACCTATAGAAAGTAAATGTAAACAAAATACTCGCTGGTAGTAAATATTTCTTTTTATCTGGCAACTTTAGATAATCAAACAATTGCCAAATCAAATATGTACTGCTTAATAAAAATATTGATAATGTAAAAAATGCAATCCAAGGATGTATCTCTGGTTGAAGAGGCACTAGAGAATATTTTATGAAAAAGTTAGTATATTCAGAAGCCCATGTTTGGTATCTACGAATTACTCCTTCAATTATTCCATATTCCATTCCCCTAAAAGCTGAACAAAAGTCATCGGCAACCATACGAACTTGAGTTCCTAAAACTGAATATAGAATTAGGGTTACAGCACTCAGACCCAACGAAATGTGAATTGCTTTTTTTAACAATTTTTCTGCTGTCAATTACGATTTCCTTTAAATCAAGCTCGTACTTCATTACGGGTAACAATATCAACAATTTTCTCGTGACTGGCAAATAAAACGAGCGTGTCGTTCATTTGTACAACAATGTTGCCATCAGGATGGACAATCGGCTCTTCATTCACTTTACCATGAAGTACAATATCGATGTCTTCATCTTCTTGTAAAATATCAATCGTCTTACCCTCCATAAATGAACCTTGCCCAACTATTAGCTGAATCATGCTGAAATCTTCACCACCAATTTTAATGGTTTGAGTAATTTCGATACCAATCGCTGAACCAGCAAAAGCAGGTGCCGCTAAATCCGATGCACTTAATACTTCCACATTTAAGAAGCGTTTGAGTTGTTCGGCAAAGCGTGAATCCCACATCCGCACAACAATCCGAACATCGGGATTAAGGTCACGCGCACGCATCGTAATCTCTAGATTCATATGATCATTCGAGGTACAGACAATAACGGCTCTCGCTCGTTCGATGCCAGCATCTTTGAGAGTGCTAATATGGCGACCATCAGCCTGAACTGAAGGAATATCTAAAACTTCGAGTTCATTTTGTATCTCTTGTGCCAGGCTTAAATCAACAGCGACGATTTCAAAACCCATCTGTGAGAGTGTTCGCGCAATCCTTAGACCGACATGCCCTACACCGACCAAAACAACATGATTACGATATGTCTTCGCCACAGCAAGCTCCCATGCACTTCGGCGTTCATTACGATTAAAAAAGAGACGGACGAAATCTACTGCGCCACGCCCGATAATGTAAATTCCAATAGCAGGTTGAAGATACCAAAACAATATCAGATACCATTGTTGCGGTGTCCGCGAATACTCCGCAGGGGTTTCAAGTATCATCAATTGAATCATCGTATAGGGGCGGTCAATCAATCCAATAGATGGTTCCAGCCCAGCAAAATCATGCAATTCACCATAGACAAATCCACCTAAAAATACTGCGAGAAAAATCGTCAAAAGAGGGCGACGGAATTCACGGAAAAGGGCACGGGTGTCATGCCAAACTGCACGCAAAAGGCGGATACTACGTTGTGTACGTTTAGTAGGTTTCGGCAGAATTAGTTGCGGATAAGGCATACATGTTCCTCTATGAGACATTACGCCATATTCTAATTCATTAACATGGGGTTTGGAAGGAATATCGCACGTGATATTAGGTTTATCAAAAATGTAAGGTCACACTCTCGTTGTGACCTTACACCGTACTTATACTAACTAGCTACCAACAACTTCACGAACTGGAGAACAGCATAGCACTAATTCTTTTGCCGCTCGGACTTCATCTACGCGCCCTACAGGAGCAGAATGTGGGGCTTCATGCAGTAATTCAGGATTCGTTTTAGCTTCTTCAGCGATTTTTTTCATAACCTCAATGAAGTTATCAAGCTCGTCTTTCGTTTCAGTTTCGGTTGGCTCAATCAAGAGAGCTTCTGGCACAATTAAGGGGAAGTAATTCGTTGGTGGATGAATACCATAATCCATTAGACGCTTACTAATATCCAGAGCGTGAATATCATCTGCCCCATCAATTTTACCCATCATCACAAATTCATGTCCACAATATCGAGGATAGGGAATTTTATAGGTATCTAGCAGATTCGCTCGAATATAATTTGCATTGAGTACTGCATGGCGTGAGACATCATGTAAGCCCTTTGCTCCATACGCACGGATATAGGCATATGCCCGAATGTGCATCCCAAAATTACCTTGGAAGGCTTTCAGTCGACCTATGCTCTTTTCTGGCATGACCAAGCCATAGAGCGGCGCTTCTTCATCATCATCAGATTCTTCAATGATTTCAGCTATGGGACCTGGCAAATAGGGTTTAAGTTTTTCGCCTACACCAACAGGACCGCTACCCGGACCACCACCGCCATGTGGTGTACTAAATGTCTTATGCAGATTATAGTGCATCACATCAAATCCGAGTTCACCGGGCTTAATGACACCCATAAGGGCATTCATATTTGCGCCGTCCATGTACATCAGACCGCCTGCATTATGAACCATCTCAATAACTTCTAGGATTGGTTCTTCAAACAAACCAAGGGTGCTGGGTACAGTAATCATCATACCTGCGATTTCGTCAGCGCGTTCATCACAGACTGTTTTTAACGCGTTAAGGTCAACATTACCTTTATTATCTGAAGGCAATTCAATGACTTCAAACCCAGCCATTGTCACGGTTGCAGGGTTTGTCCCATGTGCGCTATTCGGGACAAGAATCTTATCACGCTTGGTATCACCTCTATCGACGTGATACTTGCGAATCATCAAGATGCCTGCGAATTCGCCTTGAGCGCCAGCTGCAGGAGCAAGACTCACTGCTTCAAACCCAGAAATTTCGCCTAACCAATCTTGCAAGGTGTGCATGAGCATCAATGAGCCTTGTGCGCTCTCATCATCAACACTTGGATGTAAATTCGCAAAGCCTGGTAAACGCGCCATATCTTCATTGATTTTTGGATTGTACTTCATGGTGCAAGAGCCTAAAGGATAGAACCCTTCTTCAATTGAATGATTCAAATGGCTGAGTCGTAAGAAGTGTCGCACCACTTGTAATTCACTCACTTCAGGCATTTCTAAAGTATCGCGGAGTAATTCTGTCGGCAATGCCGATTCAGGGACATCACAATCAGGTAAATTAACGCCGATACGCCCCGGTACACTCATATCATAAATGAGGGGTTCAAGTTCGCTAACTTCTGTTTTTTCAATCGCTACCATTACGCCATACTCCTCAAAACCTCAACCATGAGGTCGATTTCTTCCTTACTATTCATCTCAGTAACTGCAATTAGCATATGGTCTTTGAGATGTGGGTAGTCTTGTCCTAAATCATAGCCACCAATTATGCCATTTTCGATGAGCATATCATTGATTTCGGCAACAGGGCGCAAGCATTTTACGGCAAATTCATTGAAGAAAGTCTTCTCATTTAGCACTTTGTAGCCATCAATTTTATCAATCTCTTGAGCAGCATAATGGGCTTTGTGATAATTAAGTTTAGAGACTTTCTTGAGACCATTACGTCCCATCAAGGACATATAGACACAGGCAGCAAGTGCCATCAAGCCTTGGTTGGTGCAGATATTGCTACTGGCTTTTTCACGGCGAATGTCTTGTTCGCGTGGGCGCAACGTCATGACATAGGCTTTTTTGCCATTACCATCAACTGTCTCGCCAACAATGCGTCCTGCTATTTTACGAACATACTTTTGCTTCGTAGCAAAAAATCCTAAATAGGGTCCACCGTAGCTCATCGGGATACCCATTGTTTGACCTTCGCCAACGACAATGTCTGCTCCCATTTCACCGGGAGGTTTGAGTAAACCCAATGCCATAGGATTGGTTACTATGCAGAGTAACGCACCAGCCTTATGAACTTGTTCAGCCAATTTTGTAAGATCTTCAACTTGACCAAAAAAGTTCGGGTAGCTTACCGCTAACATGGCTGTATCGTCATCAAGTAATTCTGCTAATTCTATCAGGCTACGGGCTTTGTCATCGCCAACTAACTCAATGTCTCGTCCTTGATGATATGTTCTTGCAACTTCTCGATATTGCGGATTAATAGCATGGCTAAAGATAAACTTTTTGCGTTTGCCACGTGCAACTTCGTAAGACATCGTCACGGCTTCGGCGAGGCTTGTTGCACCGTCATAGTGGCTTGCATTTGCTGCATCCATGCCTGTCAGAGCGCACATCATGCTCTGATATTCAAAAACAGATTGTAACGTCCCTTGTGATACTTCGGGTTGATACGGTGTGTAGGCAGTCAGAAATTCGCCACGTAAAATAACGTGGTTCACAACCGATGGAATAAAGTGATGATATGACCCTGCGCCACGAAACAATGCAAAATCTCCCGCATGTTCGTTGGCTTCGGACATCGCAGACATCTCACGGGAAATGTCCATTTCACTCATTGCATTTGGTAAATCTAATTTCGGGAACCGATGTGTTGCTGGCACTGCTTCAAACAAATCTTCGATAGTCGTTACGCCAATTGCAGCTAACATCTGCTGACGCTCAACTTCGGTATGGGGTATATATGCCATTAAGCCTTCTCTCTTTAGTACCCAACCTTACAATATTAGTATCATAGCTAAGGGCGTAGCATGCTACGCCCTCACTCTAAGACATCTTTCTAAAAATTAGCGACTTTCACAATATGCTTTGTATGCGTCTGCATCCATCAAATTATCTAAGTTACTTGCGTCGGTCACTTTGATTTTGACCATCCAACCATTGCCATAAGGATCTTCATTGACAATTTCGGGTTCACCTTCAAGTTCGTCATTCACTTCAATAATTTCACCAGCGACAGGTACATAAACTTCGGATGCCGCTTTGACGGATTCAATTTCCCCAAATGCTTCACCAGCCTCTAACATTTCACCCACTGTTTTAAATTCAGCATACACAAGGTCATTGAGTGAGTCTTGTGCGTAATCAGAAATGCCGATTGTTGCCGTATCTCCTTCAACACGAATCCACTCATCACTTTCCGCGTATTTCAAATCTGCTGGATAATTCAGGTCTGCCATGCCAGTAACTCCTTAAGATTGTCTTTAGAATAAAAAAAGCGCACAACACCATTCGCTGTGCGCTCTGTTAGCAAGTAAATACCTTCAGAGATAATAATCCACCGAATCCTGTAACCTGAGAGTTTCGCCATTCGCCCAGCATGTAACGAATCACTTGCCCCTTCGGTGGTTAGCAAAATTGCCAACACTCTCTTCAATGGATTGTCAATTTCACGAATAATTGTAACGTCATCAAAGCCGATATGCAACGATACGATGTGTAAATTACAATTATTTAAGATTTAATAACTACTATTCCTCGGAGCATCTGTTAGAATATTCACAATATGACGTTAGAGAGTCGATGAATGAAAAATAAGCAAGGCAAGAAGGTTGTTTTTAGTATCATTAGTTCACTGTTAGTGATAATCGTTGCGGTTATTGCGTATATTGCTTATTTGCTCCTAAGTACCCCGCAAACCGTCTATGCACCCGATTATATTGCTGACGAAAATGGTATCACTGTCATTGAACCTCCCCTAGCTGTAGATGATTTCACACTCACAGACGAGAACAATGAACCTATTAGCCTCAGCGATTTAAATGGCAAACCGACTTTAATAACCTTTGGATTCACACATTGTCCTGATGTTTGCCCGATAACGCTCGGTGAAATGCGAAATATTCGTGAAGATTTAGACAGCCAAGCCGATGATATACAATATGTTTTCGTCAGTGTTGACGGTGAACGTGACACACCTGCCGTTTTGGATACTTATTTTACTACGTTGCGAGTTAATGAATTTGTAATTGGAATGACGGGAACAGAACCTGAGCTACGTGAATTTACCGCACCATTTGGCGTAGAGTTTATCTACAACGAGCCTGACCGTTTTGGTAATTATACGGTTGATCACACAGCAGGACTATTTTTGGTGGATGCCAACCAAAATTGGGTTAGACGCTATCGGTATGGCATCCGAAGTAACTTAATTGCAGAGGATATTCTCGCTTTTATGCGAAATAATTAACGACGGGGTACTCTGGGAATTATCGTTGTGACAACTTCATAATTACTCGTATCGAGCCATTCTGCAATCATTTCTGCTGTAATATGTTCTTCTCCTTGTTGACCCAATAAAACAACTTCGTCGCCAGCACGCACGTTGTCAATATGGTTCACTTTTACTGCACATTTCTCCATGCTAACACGTCCAACAACTGGTGCGCGCTTACCATGTATCAAAACATATTCCCAAGTATGAGGTGCGCGTCGAAAGCCATCAGCATAGCCTATCGGCAAAATTGCAATTATCTCATTGCCGCGTGTGGTATATGTTCCGTTATATCCAATTGGATGTCCTGATGGAAATTCTTTTACTTGTAAGATATGAGTTTTCCACGACAAAACTGGACGCATATTCTCATAAAGGGGCGTTTTAGCAGAAGGTTCTAAGCCATATAGCATCAAACCCGGACGAACGAGATTGAAGTGATTATCTTTACTACCGAGTGTTGCAGGCGAATTGGCAGCATGTGTGTATTTAACACTGATGCCAGCCGCCCGTAATGGTCGGATACCCATTTTGAAATCCTCAAGTTGATGGGCTGTGTACTCAAAGTCTTCATCAGCAGATGAAAAATGCGTATAGATACCTTCAATATCGAGATTTTTCAAGGTTTGCAAATGGCGGAAAGCACGTACTGCATCTTCAACAAAGATGCCTAAGCGACCCATTCCACTATCTATTTTAATATGTACTTTTAATTTACCTGTAACTGTTCGCGCCATACGATCATAGAGTTCTGCTTGCTCAAGTTCAAATACTGTTAGGGTAATATCAAGTTGATGGGCTTGACGCGCAGTCTCAGCAGGTGCATAACTCATCACTAATATCGGCGCACGAATACCAGCATCTCGTAATTCAACTGCTTCCGCCATAGATGCTACACCTAAATATTCAGCACCGTTGGCTAAGGCAGTACGAGCAACTAATACAGCGCCATGCCCATAAGCATCGGCTTTGACAACTGCCATTAAGGTAACATCATCAGCCAAATTTTTTCGGATAACTTGCACATTGTTTGCTAGGGCATCGGCATCTACTTCCACCCAACTCGGACGTAGAAGTGGGGTTTCTTCACGACGCACTTTTTCTTGTCGTACTAGGCGTTGTCTATCTTCTGGGTTCGCTAACAAAGATTCTACAGTGCGCTCCATTGCGGATTGCGCCCCACCTTTAACTAAGACAATATCATGGTCAGTAATATCTAAATCTTGTAGTGCAGAAATGACATCCTGTGTACTATAAGTCGTTGAGACCTGTGTAATTGCCATACCACTATCAATAGCAGCACGTCCTGTTAATGCGGATTCAACACCTTGGGTAATAATATAGTCAACAAACTCTGCGGCATGTTGACCTATTGCACGGTGAGCATAACGACTATTCGTACCAAGATTTTCCATATCCCCCAACACAAATATGGTACGTTGACCATCATGGCGTACATCTTTTAACCAATCTAGTGCTGCCATCGTCGAGGCATATGATGCTGCAAACGAATCATCAATCAGTACGCAGCCATTAATACCCTCTAATAACGCCATGCGTCCGGGTAATGAAGCTACTTCTGTTAAGGATTTCAGCGCATCTTCAATATTTATCTCGAAAAAATCTGCAATTTGGACTGCGGCAAGTAAACCGTAAAGATGATGCTTGCCTAATATCGGACTCCAGCGTGCAACATAACGCTCACCATCGTAGCGCAAATCAAATCCAATACGCTCAATGCCTACCTTCACGTTAAATGCAAATATATCTGCGCCAAAACGGTCAATGCTTATTGTGCGTACAGCAACACCTTCTTGTACACGGTTAGACAAAGCACGGGTTTTATCATCATCATAATTGATGATAGCCAAACCATCTTTCGGCAATGCCTTAAGAACTTCAGCTTGTTCATCAGTATATTGCTTGCAGTCTTCAAAGGAGGCAGGATGCACGCAATCTATATTCATCAATACAGCAATTTTAGGGTTGGTAACGGCAAGCATCTCTTGCATTTCACCGGGGATTGCAGGGCTTAGTTTCAGTACCACATAATCATGGTCTGCCGTTAAGCGTGTTAAGGATAGAGGAATACCCAGTTTACCTGAAACATCAACATTTCCTGCAAATGTCTGGTATTTATTTTTGAGTACGTGATTGATTGCATCAACACTAGCCGATTTACCAGATGAGCCAACGACAGCAATGGTCTCCACGCCTAATTTTTCTAAAGTATGTTGTGACCATAAGAGTAAAGCATCAATCGTATCATCAACCATCAGCACCGATACATTCGTGGTATCACAGGTAGGAGGTTCAACACATAATACCCCTGAGATGCCGTTGAGGATGGCTTCTTCAATGTATTGATGCGTGTCGCCCCTATCAGTACGGAGGGCAACAAATAACTGATTTTCGCCCACATTTTGTGCATCTAAGCAAAAATCAGTGAAGAGATTGGCAGCAGGCTCACCAAAGAGCTGTCCATTAGCAATTTTGAGAATATCATACAAATTTATCATGGAAAAAGTATAGCACTATCAGCAATCCCACGCCAAAAAATGTCATCAAAAATTGAAAATTAACTCACGCATTTCTCATAAGGATGTGTAATATCACACTTTCAGAAATTCTATTTTAGAATATGCTATAATTCCCAAAGTTTTTAGGCGATAAAGAAGGAAAAATAGCCACTCATGGCTTTTGAATTTGAATTAATCGCACGCGACGGTAATGCGCGTGCTGGTATTTTACATACACCTCATGGCGATATTCCAACACCAGTATTCGCACCTGTAGGAACATTAGCTACAGTTAAAGCGATGCCCCCACGCGATTTAAGCAATGAAATCGGGGCATCCATGATTCTGTCTAATACCTATCATTTGCATTTACGCCCCGGCGAAGACCTTGTAAATGAAATGGGTGGTTTGCATCAATTCATGCAGTGGGATGGTCCTATTTTGACCGATTCAGGTGGATTTCAGGTATTTAGCCTGACACAAATCAACAAAATTGATGATGATGGCGTAACGTTTCGCAGCCATATTGATGGCAGTAAGCAGCGCCTAACCCCAGAAAGTTCGATGCTTATACAAGAAAAACTGGGGGCAGACATTATTATGGCGTTTGATGAATGTCCGCCACCAAATGACCGTTCAGCCGTTGAATCATCTTTGGGAAGGACACATCGCTGGTTAGAACGCTGTCGAGAAGCACATCCTAGCGATAATAAACAAGCCCTGTTCGGTATTGTACAGGGTGGAATCTTCAATGATTTACGGGCAAAGTCGGCAGAATTCGTGACTTCTTTGGATTTAGCGGGTTATGCCATAGGTGGATTAGCTGTTGGTGAAACAAAAGCCGAACAGTATAAGGCTTTAGACTATACACTACCGCTTATGCCGACTAACAAACCCCGTTATCTGATGGGCGTTGGCGACCCTGATGATTTGTGTGAAGGAATTACACGAGGTGTAGATATTTTCGATTGTGTTATTCCGACCAGACTTGCCCGACATGGCGCGGCATTGACAACAGATGGACGAATTAATATGCGTCAAGCGAAATATAAAGATGACCCTCGCCCGATTATGGAAGGAACAGGCGTTTATACAGAGCAATTTTCGCGTTCCTATATTCGGCATTTAGTCGTAACGAAAGAGTTGTTAGCACATTATCTCATTAGCCTACATAACATCTGGTTTCTTGTTAATCATGTCAAAAATATGCGAGAAGCCATAATAGAGGGACGTTTGCACGATTATACACAAACCTTCCTATCACGCTATCGAGGCAACTAATCTTTTTGCGTGCTGTGATGAAAAAAACTAAACGGTCACTGGCGATAGTAATTTTAGCAATAACTGTCGGCTGTACAAATCAAAACACGTCAACGTTACCTCCGTCCCCCACAACGGAGGTTTTGCAGGTTTATACAACTTCAGATACAAGCTATTTAGCAACACTCGTCTCGCAAAACAATGATGATATTACAGATATAACACTCTTAAACACAAGAAATAGAAACCACCAAACTCTGCTCAATCAACTGAATAATCGTGAGATTGATTATTTTATCTCACATCATGTTCCAACCGACAACCAAGATTATTGGTCTGCACCACTTCTACAAGATGGTATTGCAATCATTACCCATCAAGAAAATACGATTACTGATATTTCAAGCACGCAATTACGTCGCATTTATCGTGGATTTATCACAAATTGGGCAGAATTAGGCGGAGATGATGCCAAGATTATTGTTTATAGCCGTGAAGATGGTGCAGGAATACGCTTAGAATTTGACCGTTTAGTCATGGGTCAACAACAAACAACACCCAACGCTCAAATATTATCCTCAACGACATCTATCATTGAGCAAATTACGAATGAACAATACGGTATTGCCTATATTCCTATGAGTTTAATAGATACAAGTATCAATGTCCTATCAATAGATATAATTGCCCCATCAATCCAAACTATCTCAGACAATAGTTATCCTATGAGACTCAACATCTATGCAATTGGTTTGCAAGCTCCTACAAGCTCTTATCTACAATTATTCTCTTGGATACAAAATTTAGAGGATGATACTTTGCTGGGTCATTATATACCCTTGCCACGTTAGCTTATTGCTAATTCAGCATTGTAATTGACCATAATAGCCACGAGGATTATCCCGACCAGTAGCCAAAAGCCAATAATTGACAAATCTCGATATTGGCGTAGGCGTGCGCGTTTTTTCTCTACACGTAAATCAGCTTGGCGCAGATGATATAAAGCAGTCGAAGCATCAAGATTATCGGGGTTAATTCGTAGAACATTATCTAAACAGATAATGCTCTGGTCTATTTCGTCAACAGCCACACTCATCCACAACCAAGCATCTTCAAAATTACTATCGTCACGAATAATCGTCCGCAAGATAGGCATTGCCTCAGCACGCCTATCTGCTTTTATGAGTTCAATCGCATCCAGTAAACGGTCTACCTTATGAGGTTGTTCGGCATTATCCGTTGTATATTCCATAGTTTAAGCGTGTTCAGGGATTGCGTCGTGCAAGGTCACATTATCAAACAAATCAGTTTCATCAACACGGTCTGATACTGGTTTAGGATAAACTCGTGTAAAACCTTGTTTACCACGCAATATTTTCTGTAGCCACTTCGGAAAGCGTCCGAAAAAGCCACCTCCGCCACCACCTTGGCTTTTATGGCAAGCTGAGGCTTCGTCCCATTTATCAAGGTATTCTGCGATATAAACTTTGGCATGGGTCGGCTCAATATGGTCGATAATTGCATCAAAATCGATGTCCTTATTTGTCCCCATACGTTTGGTATCCATTCGACGTAAACGCATAGTGAACAAAGCAAACTTAAGCAATGCGGATGGAATTGACGAATAGTACAATTTCTGAGGTTGGTAGGCTTGTAGACCATCAGTCAAGTAGTTTGGATCACCTGCAAGGTCGAAAGCATTGGTTGTCGCTTGTTGTATAGCAATATGGTCGGGATGCCCGTAACCACCGTATTTATTAAATGTAATGACGACTTGCGGTTTAATCTCACGGATAACTTCAACCACACGTTTTGTAACTGCTTCTGGTTCACGATTCCATGTTGCCCATAAGCAGTCAGGGTCTTCACTTGTTTCCGACCCCATCATTCCACTATCTTTATAATGGAATAAAAACATGCGCTTAAATTTAAGCACTTCATTAGCACATTCCAGCTCAGATAAACGCAATTCCCGTATAGTATCGTACTGACCTTTCATATCTTCAGGAATTGTTCCAACGTCGCCGTCAGTAGCACAAATTAGGTAAACATCTGCCCCTTCATCAACGTATTTTGCAATTAATCCACCATTACCAAAACTTTCATCATCAGGATGAGCATAGCTAATTAGCACGCGCTTTTGTGCCATTATTTTCTCCAAAAAACCATCAATTTCTAAATATGTAGACAGGTTTTAGCCCCGACTACTTACGAATTTACCTACGATGTCCCTATTATAAACATTTCTTGCTAATATGCCCCTGTGCAATTGAAGAGCCTCTCTTTATACTATTGCGTCGCATCATCTTGAGCAATGTGCGATAGATTAACTTTGTAATTCCAAATAAAAATATGAGGACTATATGCGTCAATTTGCTAGCGTTTTTATAGCATCAATACTAATTCTCTTAGCAATTAGTTTACCCACAACGCCTGTCGAAGGACAATTTGCTACTAATACACCTGTGGGGCAAGGGAGTGAAGATGATTCGGCATCTGATGAAGATGATTCTTTACAATCACCTAATGGATTGAGTTTTGCCACTAATACACCATTAGGTCCTACGAACACAGCTACTAGCACTCCAACAAATACAGCAACAGCAACTAATACGCCGACAGCGACCTTCACACCAAGTAGTACACCATCACCAACAGCGACACCAAATGGACCTTTTAGCTATCCTGAAGGTGTTAATCCCCTGACAGGATTGCCTTATCCTGATGAAGCGTCTATGTTACGGCGTAATCTCATCGTAAAAATCTCGAATTTCCCACCGCTAGTTCGTCCACAACATGGCATTAATGAAGCGGATGTTGTCTATGAATATGAAGCTGAGGGCGGTGTTACGCGTTTTGCGGCAATCTACCGCAGTAATAATCCTGAACGGGTTGGGTCAATCCGTAGCGCACGCTTGCTCGATATTGAGCTAGCCACAATGTATAACGCTCTACTTGCCTATTCTGGGACAAGCGAGCCTATTCAGGAATTACTCACAGGCGAAGATTTCTTCAATTTCCAGTTAATTTCGCCTTCTGTCGGGCATGCAGAAAATCAAACTAACGATTGTAGTGATTCACCTTTCTGCCGTAATGACGAATTACGCGCCAATGGCACACCACGCGAACACACTTTATTTGGCAATACGAATGAAATGTGGGCAATTGGTGACCGACAAGGGACAAATACAGGTTATGTCGCCTTTGGGTTTGCCTTTGGTGAAGAACCTGACACAAACGGCTTGCCAGCTAATGATGTTTCAATCGAATGGTGGGGGCAGACGGATGCGCGTTGGCAATATAATGAAGAACTCGGTATTTATCAACGATTTACAGATGGTCAACCTCATTTTGATGCCGCTGATGGTGAGCAAGTTTGGGCAGATAATCTTGTGATTATCGAAGTCCCCCATGTTGACCGACCTGATTTATTCCCTGAAGGGGCAACTTACACGTCCTTGGGTGTCGAATTATGGGGGCAAGGTCGAGCATACGTTGTACGTGACGGTGAACTTTTCCAAGGTTTCTGGCGACGAAATGAAAATCTCAATTTAGGGCAAGCACTACAACTTATTTACGGTGATAACACACCTATCATGCTTCATCCCGGACGCACATGGGTTACAGTTGTGCGTGGCTTAGGCAATGCAAACATCCAAGAAGACCTCGTTGATGTTTATGCAACAGCCACCATTACAGCCATGACACCATCGCCAACACCGTTTGACCCGAATCCAGATGATTAAGGGCTAAATTGAAAGGACACTCACAATTAGAGTGTCCTTTTTTCTTCTTCAAGTAAAATGTCCCCTACGAAATCTTCATATTCTTTTGGCATGATACACTCAGAAAATTAGTGAAAGAGTATTCATATGCAAAAAGATTCTGCCTTATATAATTTCACCCAAACACTACAAGGTCAGGTATTTTATGCCGCGTACATGAAAAATCTGAGCGACGAACAACGGCAAGATTGGACAAATAATCGTAATCCAGTTATGAATATTAAACGTGGTTATGCTGAAAGCCCCAATTGGATATTTGTCCAAGCCATAGAATTTGCCCCTGAGCCTCTTACTGTCGAGCGCTTTCGACGACGGGCAGTGTATTCATCGTCTAGTCTCACCCTCGCATTATTAGAATTACTTGCCAGCGAACAATACTTTGACCCTATTGAAGGTGAATATCATCTCACTAAAAAGGGACATGCAGAAGCAGAGAAAATTCGGCAATTCAGAATTGATACCTTTAATGGTTTTGAGCCTATTTCACCCGATATTTCAGCACAAATTGAAGGCTACATGAAGCGAATTATGCTTGCAAATTTAGAAGTCGATACCATTAGCACTTGGTCTCTGGTTCATTCGCGCAAACGTGCTCCAGAAAAGGATGCACCAGCCTTAGCAAAGATTGTTCAATATGGGAGTGATTTCAACGCTTTTCGTGATGACGCTCATATGGCGGCATTTGGTGAATATGATGTTGAAGGGCATGTTTGGGAAGCCTTCTCTTATATCAAGAATCAACAAGCTACAACTGTCGCCGATTTGTATGAGAAGCTCGCGTATCGTGGTTTTTATACTCAAGATTGGCAATTGGCTTTAGATACTTTAGTTAATCGTGGTTGGCTAGAAGTAAGAAATGGAATTTATGCTACAACATCAAAAGGTTTAGAAGTCAGCCAAGATATTGAGGCAAAAACAGATTCCTATTTCTATGCACCTTGGAGTGTACTCAGTGCTGATGAATATACAGATTTAACAACTAAAATGCAGGAATTAAGTGATGTTTGCCAAGCCTTGACTGCTAGCTAAAACAAAAATGGCGGATATTTGTCCGCCACTTTGTCTCTATTCATAAACTCGTTCAGGCAACGTTTCTTGGGCATTTTCAACATTCTGCTGAATAATTTCGATACCGTGTTCGTAATTATGTCGCCATTTATTGATGAGCAAATTACTGTACAAGAGCATCTTAACGTATTTATTGATATTCCTCGGATGAATTTGGCTATTAATCTCGCCGACACGAACATACGAAATATCTCGCCATTGGGTGAAGTGCTTTATTCCTAAACGGTCAGTTTCGATACCATTTTCATAGACAGTGATTTCGGGCGAATACAACAAACCGCGCAATTGAATTACTGTCCAGAAGATGCTCCCAACTAGCCAAACACGCTCTGGAAAAAACAGGAAAATTACTGCATATCCTAAGACCCAAATAAGGAAAGTTAAAATACGGACTTTTAGTGGTATTTTAAGTTCAACGCCTTCACCTACAGCTTGCATCTGCCCACCTTTAATTCAAAACAAAACAATTCAGTAATTCCCGTAAGTATAGACCATCTCTATGTGATTTTCATGAGGTTATGCCCTCATTTATCATGGTCTGAAGGAACATGACTCATTTGCTTGCTAAATGCACTGATGAGAATATCGAAACCTTCCATGAGCTTTTTGAGTTCTTCATCTGACAATTGGTTTAACGTGTCAGTCAAAAAATCTTCGGTTCGTTTCTCTATATCAGCAAGGATTTGATGGCCATCTTTTGTGATATGTATTTGTACAACACGGCGGTCTTCTTCGGAGCGTTCACGTACAGCCCAACCCCGTTCTTCTAGCACAGTGATTGTGCGAGATAAAGAGGCAGCACTGACCGACATCGTTTCAGCTAATTCAGTTAATGTATGCGCTTGATAATCAATACGATTGAGTACGTGAAAATGCACTGGTGGAATTGGAATAGTGGGAACACGCATTTGTGCTTCCATCATACGCCCCATCAATGGGAAAATTCGTTTCGCTTTCCGTGCAACATCGCGTGGATCAATGGAAGCGGACATTATTGCCTCTGCAAATAATTAGACCCCGAAGTAAAAAGTGCCTGTATGGTATATGTAGATAATGAGCGTTGGATGAACACAGTCTCAAATTCAGCTCCATATATGAATTATAGCAACTCGTTTTAGATTTAACGAAAATGATAGGGAACAATGTGATTTTGCCATAAAGTAAGCATTGGATAATTACATAATTTTATTTAGTGAGATTTTTATGGTTGAAAGAACAGATGTTTGGAAACAGATTCAGCAAACGCAGAACGCAATCGTGCAGAATTTAGCTCCGAAACTACGTGAAGTCATTGAAGAAAGTATTTTCAATGGTGTTGATGGATGGTTTCATGTCGGTCTTGCCTATTATATCCACCCTGAACCGATGACACTTGAACGGATGCGTCAGCGCAATCCCTATACCCGTAAAGAGAAGTTGCTAACGGGAATTCAAAATCTCAAAGAAGCTGATTTTCTGGATAGCAATGCTGTCGTAACCGATAAAGCCAATGACGCATATCAGAGTTTACTGGATGCTCAGGATACGATTGCTAGCGAACTTACACTTGTATCTCAGGAAGACCTACAATTAGTCTCAGATTATTTAGAGCGCATTCATGATGAAATAGCCAAACTTGATGCGCCTTGTTTTAAGGATTCCAGCAATAAACCATTGCCCACTACTATGGTTCATCGAATTTATTATCTCATCGCACGTTTAGCGGCATGGCGTGATGATGCTCACATCCAAGCATGGCAACATCTGGAGATTGATGGGCACACTTACGAAACGTTCAGCCTTGTATGGGATGGCACAGCGACAAATGCGGAAAAATTGTTGGAAGCACGCGCTGGACGTGGTTATGACGAAAGTGAGTGGCAAGCAACCTTAGATAAATTAGTCAATAAAGGCTGGCTTGTTAAAGGAGATAATGGTTACGAAGTCAGTGCTGAAGGTAAAACAATCCGTGATGATGTAGAAGAAAAAACAGATGATATTTTCTACGCGCCATTTGCAATTTTAGGTGCTACCAAAATAGAACACTTATTAACTTTATTAAAAGATGTTCAGGAACGTTTTACGCCTGAACCGGAAGCTAATTAATAGCTCCTATCCAACTCTTTAGGGTAGATACTGCTCCCTTATTCGTATCTACCCCTCTTATTTTTCCAACACAATACCCAAGAGACAAAAAATGACAGAAACTTTTGAATTTCAGCTTGGCGATTTTCACTGCACAGTTTTTCAAGATACTGTCGCAGAACAATCAGCAAATCATATTTTTGCATCAGTCGATGAAAAAGCCCGTACACAAGCGATTGCCGACAGCCCATATCATGATGACGCTATTCAGCTATCCATGAATGTAATGTTGCTAGAACGGGATGGACAACGGGTATTATTAGATACAGGAAACTCAGCAAATGACCCTGAGAATGCGAAGCTATTTTCTCTATTAGACGAGAAAAGTATCGCATTTGAGTCCATTGACGTTGTTGCGCTGACTCATGCCCACGCAGACCATTACAGTGGGATGCTTGATGCTAAGGCTAATAAAATATTTCCTAATGCACGCTATTTTATGTGGCAAACTGAATGGGATTATTATAGTTCGGATGAACAAATGGAACGCGAGCGGGATAAATCACAAGAGCGATATGATTTTATCAATCATTATTTTCGCAAATTAGCACCGCACCTCAGTTTCTTGTCACCAGAGAATAATGAACTCATTCAAGGTATTCGCGCAATTCCTGCATATGGACACACGAAATATCATGTTCGTTATGAAATTAACTCACAAAATAAAACTATGCACTATTTAGGTGATGCTTTCTTGCATCCACTCACACTAGATAATCCACATTGGACATTTCCGTTCGAGTATGATAATACAACAGCAATCGCCACCCGTCGTGATTTACGTCAGCAACTTACTAATTCTGAGGATTTGGTCTTTGTTTATCACTTTGTGTTTCCAGGATTAGGCTATATCAAACAAGATGAAGGAAAATATACGGCAAGCATTCCACGAATGAATTATTCTAGGGGCTAATAATTTACAACGCTAGCACTCCTCATAAAATTACTCATTTATTCTAATGAAATATCTATCAAAATCTTGTATCTTCGTCTTGCAATACCATACTTTCACGTTACAATTAGAACATCTGTATCATCATCTCCTTGAAAGTTGATACCACAGGACACAGAATGCAAGAAAATATAGTTGTCAGAGGGGCGCGTGAGCATAACCTCAAAGACATTGATGTAGAAATCCCACGCAATAAGTTGGTTGTCATCACAGGTTTGTCGGGGTCGGGTAAATCATCCCTAGCCTTTGATACGATTTTTGCTGAGGGACAACGCCGTTATGTTGAAAGCCTGAGTGCTTATGCTCGGCAATTCTTGGGGCAAATGGAAAAACCTGATGTTGACCAAATCGAAGGGTTAAGCCCTGCCGTCTCGATTGACCAAAAAGGTGTCAGCAGTAATCCACGGTCAACTGTCGGTACTGTTACCGAAATTTATGATTATATGCGTTTACTCTATGCGCGTATTGGTATTCCGCATTGTCCAGAATGTGGTGTTGAATTAGTCGCACAAAGCGCACAGCAAATTGTCGATGATGTGCTTGCTATGGGCGATGAAACTCGTATCCAGATACTCGCACCAGTTGTACGGGATAAAAAAGGACAACACGAAAAAGTATTAGAGGATATTCAAGCGCAAGGGTTTGTACGCGCAAGAATTGACGGTGAGGTGCGCGAATTAGAAGAAAAAATCGAACTCGGACGCTACGAAATTCACAACATTGAAGTTGTGGTAGACCGCTTGGTCATTCGCAAACATGAAGACCCCGATTCAGAAGATGCACAAGCCTTTGAAACTCGCCTCACCGATGGCATCGAGACAGCTTTGGAATTAGCAGATGGTGTCGTCATTATTAATGATTTATCCGATAGGGATAATCCACAAGATTTCTTATTCAGTGAGCATCTTGCTTGTCCAAATGGACATGGTAGCTTCCCCGAGATGGAACCACGTTTATTCTCATTTAATACACCACGTGGTGCTTGCCCAACCTGCCAAGGTTTAGGCTTTAGTTTGGAGATTGACCCTAGCCTAATCGTGCCAAATCCAGACTTGAGTATTGAAGATGGCGCAATTCAGGCAAACGGCTGGAATGTCGATGACAAAAATGGTTGGACATGGAATGTATTTGTCGCACTCGGCAAAGCCTATGACGTGCCTCTCAATGTCGCATGGCGTGACCTTGATAAGAAGCAACAAGAAGTCTATTTGTACGGTACTGGCAAAAAGAAAGTTCAGGTCAAATATACAAATAATGCTGGTCGAGTACGTCTTTACGAAACAAATTACGAGGGTGTAGTTAAAAATCTATATCGTCGTTATGAGCAAACAGATAGTGACTATATTCGCAATAAAATTGAAAGTTATATGCAACATATTCCCTGTCGTATTTGTAGAGGACAACGTTTACGTCCAGAGGCTCTCGCTGTCACGGTTGCCGATACGAGCATCTTCGATGTGACAGAAATGCCAGTCGCTGATATGGTCGATTGGGTTGCCAGTTTACGCGGTGCAGACGGTGTTGCTGGACATCTCAATGAGCGTGACAAGGAAATTGGTCGGCAAATCTTAAACGAAATCGAAGCACGAGTCGGATTCTTGAATGATGTCGGACTTAATTATCTGACCTTATCGCGTTCCTCTGGCACGTTATCTGGTGGTGAGGCACAACGGATTCGCCTTGCATCTCAAATTGGGAGTCGTTTAACAGGCGTTCTCTATGTGCTTGATGAACCGTCTATCGGCTTGCATCAGCGCGATAATGCTCGTTTAATCAACACGCTCACAGGTTTACGTGACCTTGGCAATACTGTATTAGTTGTAGAGCATGATGAAGATACCATGCGTGCAGCTGACTGGTTGCTCGATTTAGGACCTGGCGCAGGTGAGCATGGAGGTCATGTTGTTGCGGCTGGCACGCCAAAACAAGTTGAGAAAACTAAGGGTAGCCTCACAGGCGATTACCTCTCTGGACGTTTCACAATTGATGTACCAGAAAAACGCCGTGAGGGAAACGGACTTCAACTCAGCATCAAACAAGCCGAAGAAAACAACCTCAAACAAGTTGACGTTGATATACCACTTGGAAAATTTGTGTGTGTCACTGGGGTTAGTGGTAGTGGTAAGTCAACACTTGTGGTCGATATTCTCTATCAACGTTTAGCACAGGTTATCAACGGTAGTCGTGAGCGTCCGGGGAAACATAAGGTCATTGAAGGCATTGAAGAAATCGACAAAATCATCAATATTGACCAATCACCTATCGGACGTACACCGCGCAGTAATCCGGGTACATATACTAAAATGTTCGATTACATTCGCTCATTGTTCTCTGAATTGCCTGAAAGTAAAGTTCGCGGTTATGATCAAGGACGCTTTAGCTTTAATGTGAAGGGTGGACGGTGCGAGAATTGTGGAGGTCAGGGGCAAAACAAGATTGAGATGCAATTCCTGCCTGATATTTATGTCGTTTGTGAAGTTTGCAAAGGCACACGCTACAACCGTGAGACATTACAAGTACGGTATAAAGGCAAAAATATCGCCGAAATCCTTGATATGACTGTCAGTGAAGCGGCAGAATTTTTCGCTAATCAGCCACCAATTTTGAATAAACTCGAAACATTGATTGATGTTGGCTTGAGTTATATCCGTATCGGGCAATCCGCTACCACACTATCAGGTGGTGAAGCACAACGGATTAAACTCAGCCGAGAATTGTCTAAACGAGCGACGGGTAAAACTCTGTATATCCTTGATGAACCGAGTACAGGGTTACATGCTGTGGATGTCAAGAAATTAATCAACGTCTTGCAACAACTGGTTGAGCAAGGGAACAGTATTGTGGTTATCGAGCATAATTTGGACATCATCAAGACAGCCGATTGGATTATTGATTTAGGTCCTGAAGGTGGGATTGGTGGTGGTGAAGTCATCGCAGAAGGTACGCCTGAGCAAGTTGCGATGATAGAGAAGAGCTATACAGGACACTTCCTAAAGCCCTATCTGCAACTGAGTGAAGCCGCCGCAGATTAAGCATTTTCAAGAGTGTACTTTTTATGAGTACATTCTTTTTCACATATCCCAAGTTTTGTCTAAATCCTCAGCATAGAGGGCTATTGCTTTTTTAAATCTCAGAATCCCACTATCATTTGTAGTTTCGAGTAATACATTCAGCAATATACCTAAGCCTTCTTTGCTATCCCCAATATTGTATAAAGCCATTGCTAAAAATACTCTAAACTCATTGGCATCTGGAAACAACCTTGCTCCATGTTTCAAGATAGCTATAGACTTTTCATATTCGCCTAATGTGCGATAAGTGCTACCAAGACCAAGCAATGCCCCGCGTAAGTCATCCCCACTTAGCCCATTTTCTATCGCAGTTTCATAATAGGGTACAGCGTCTCGCTCCTTACCTTGAACATCACATAACCAAGCAAAATGATAATTAATTAGAGCATCATCAGCATACCTATTATGGAGGTCTTTCATTATGGCTTCTGCTTGAGAATACTGTCTATCAATCCTTAATTGAATTGCTTCTTCTAAGCGTCTTTTCACTTAAACCTCCATTAATTTGAACCCAATAGCGAGTATTCTACATATAGTGTTAAATCACAATCGTAATTTCTAACTTGGAGAATGTATACGAAATTTTTCTGCATGGTTGTAATCTGAAAAACTTGGAAACGTTTCCAAAACTACAAAGATACACATAAATTATCATTTCATATTTTATGATTTTCACCATAATTATAGATGTAATACTATTTTTGACTAAGATCCATAATTTAGTATTTAATATTCATATACCATCACTCACCGAAAAATCATTGTCATCTATTTTAGCAACATAGAGATTAACATT
The DNA here is from genome assembly GCA_965230145.1 of Phototrophicaceae bacterium. GTDB lineage: Bacteria > Chloroflexota > Anaerolineae > Aggregatilineales > Phototrophicaceae > JAUZRW01. The sequence goes on along the minus strand of CBDDKI010000002.1, from coordinate 4,582,448 downwards.
TATCACTTCGTCAATATGCTGTAAAACAGATAGTGACCCGAAAATTGTACTGAAATTCACAATAAGAAAAATCATCTACAATCAACATATAGACATTATGCACAATTAAAATTAGGTTTAATTGTAAATTTTGCATAAAGATTGCTTTACATTTGCTGATTACAGGCTAAACTTAAGATAACTTACATTTATTGATTGCCTGTAGGAGGCAAACAGCTAATGGTTATTGCATTACCTGCAACTAGCAAATTAGATCATTTAGATGCTTATAAAACAGCGCGCGCTCAATATGACCGCGCCGTAACGCATCTTACTCATATTGATGACGGTATTATTGATTTTATGCGTTACCCTCGCCGTGAATTCACGGTGAATTTTCCTGTCCGCCGTGATGATGGCTCGCTTGAAATGTTTACAGGCTATCGTGTTCATCACAATACAAGTTTAGGTCCATCCAAAGGTGGCATCCGCTTTAGCACAAACGTTACACTCGACGAAGTTCGTGCCTTAGCCATGTGGATGACATGGAAATGTGCTTTGGTCAATATCCCGTATGGTGGCGCAAAAGGTGGTGTCGTCGTTGACCCAAGAACCCTCAGCGAGGGTGAACTCGAACGTTTAACCCGTCGTTTTGCCAGTGAACTTGTGCCTCTTGTTAGCCCTCAAATGGATATTCCAGCCCCTGATATGGGAACAAACTCACAAGTGATGGCATGGTTTATGGATACTTACAGTATGCAGACAGGATATTCGGTACCTGCTGTGGTGACAGGTAAACCAATCGGTATCGGTGGTAGCCAAGGGCGCACTGAAGCTACTGGACATGGTGTGATTATCACAATGGAAGCCGCACTAACAGATGCTGGTTATACTAATCCTGCCGATGTTCGGATTGTTATTCAAGGCTTTGGTAATGTGGGTGGCAACGCCGCAATATATGCCGAAGAACTTGGCTACAAAGTTGTTGCTGTCAGTGATGTCGATGGTGGTATCTACAATGAAAATGGACTTGACGTTAAAGCAGTCGTCAACCATATGCAAAATACGGGAACAGTCGTCGGATTTTTAGATAGTGACCCTGTAAGTAATGACGAATTGCTCACCCTCCCCTGCGATGTTCTAATTCCTGCGGCGCTAGAAGGTCAATTGACCGAACACAACGCCCATGACATCCAAGCGACATTTATCATCGAAGCCGCTAATGGTCCTACGACTCCTGAAGCAGATGATATCCTCAATGACAGAGACATCGTAATTGTGCCAGATATTCTCGCTAATGCAGGTGGAGTCGTTGTCTCTTACTTTGAATGGGTGCAAGATTTGCAAGCCTTCTTCTGGGATAAAGATGAAATCTTATCTCGTTTAGACCGTATCCTTAAAAATGCTTACGCACGTACCAAGCATACAGCCGACACTAAAAAGATTGATATGCGTACAGCCGCCCAAGTAACTGCTATTGAGCGTGTAGCTGAGGCAATCACAACACGCGGTGTATATCCTTAATTAATTTAGTGAATTAGTCATAAAATCACAATCAGGACATAGAAAATTCTCTATGTCCTTTTGGTTTCCATGTTATGATATAGGCGTATTAGGAAACAATGAAAGTTTATGGAATGGGATTTTTTCATCGTATCAATCAATGGTTTTCAAAATCGCAACAGTCTTCTGCCACATCTGGAACAACTTTACTCAATGAATTGATAGACAAAGCACGGCGTAGCCAATATGCAGAACGCTTTGATACTGCCTTAGAATTTCTCGCAGAAGCAATGGAAATCGCTAAGAGTGACCACAACATAAACTCGCAAGTTGATATTACCCTCAGCCGTGCAGATATTCTCATTGCCAAAAAAGATTTTGAAACAGCACGATTTGTCCTCAGTGAATTACGAGATGACACTGAAACCCGTGAGATGAAAGCCCCTCTTGCATATAGTTTGTCCTCATTAGGGGTTCTCGAACAAGCGCAAGGCAACTTGACTAAAGCCCAAGAATATTTCGAAGATGCACGTGATATTGCTGAGAAAATCAATACAGACGGTGCTTATGGACGCGCTACAGCCCACCTTGCTGAAATCTATCTCGCACAAGATAACGCTAGTTACGCTGTTTACCTATTGGAAGATGCTATCCCAAAATTAGACCGCAGTGGCGATAGAGAGTTATTAGCTTATTTCTTTGCACAACTTGGATTAGCACAAATTCAAAATGGTCAGGCTGACAAAGGACGAATTAGTTTACAACGCGGTTTAGAATTAGCTAGCCATATCAAACATCAAAGTCAATTACGCTATATCAATACGATTTTAGGCGAACAAGCGCTACAAGACGGTGATTATCGTCGAGCACAAAATTATTTTGACCACGCCTTTAAGTTATATCTTCCTCAATCACGCGAAACAGCCGACTATATCAAACTTTTGTGTAAGTTGAGCAAATTATATCTTCATTTAGGGCAAGCAGATAAAGCACTGGAGCTAGCGGATTCAGCCTTGCCCATTGCTGAAAAACTCGCTTCACTACCTCTCATTGCTATGAGTAAGGCTGCAATAGCTTCGGCAAAGTATGCTAGTAATGATGACAACTCAATTTCATTTTTAAAAGAAGCCTCAACTGCATATGAGACTGTTGCCACTGATGCGTTTGCAATTGAAGTGCTACGCAATCTTGCTCGCGCACAAATCTCAGCAGGACAAATCGAGAGTGGTTTTGAGTCCTATCAAGACGCAATTAGTAAAGCTGAAGATTTACCCTTTGAGTTAGGACAAGTGCATAGTGACCTTGCCTCATATCATGCTGACAATCGGAATTTGCGGGAAGCTCTTCAGGAATGGCAAGTAGCCCTTCAACATTTTACCCATGCTAATCAGACAGATTACGTAGCCCGGGTCATCTGTGATATTGCGAGTATGTATGAGCAACTTGGTGATGGACGTATGGCACAACGCGAATATGGCAAAGCCCTAGAAATGTTAAGTCGAATTGATAATTCGAGAACGCGCGGAATTATCTTAGCCAATGTTGCATCAGCTTATAGTGAGTATGGAGATGTCGATTCAGCACAAGATTTTTTCAAAGAAGCCATAGAGATATCACAACGTAACATGAACCATCATGCAGAATCTCTCAGACGAGGGAACTATGGACGTTTATTAGCCCTCACTAATCAGCCAAAACAAGCACTAACACAACTCATGCAAGCACAAAAACTCACTGACAAATTAGGGTTAGAGTTAAAATCAGCGATTATGCTTGGCAACTTAGGCTTAGCCTATTCTGCAATGAATGACTACACCTCAGCAACAGAGCGCTATAATTCAGCGTTAAGTCTATTAAATACCTTAGATGCGAATAAGTGGGTCGCAGTTACACGGGCAAATTTAGCTGATATGCAATTAAGTCAAAATAATTTTGAAGATTCTAGCGCCAATTACGAGATTGCTTATTCATTGGCTAAAGACCTAAGCTTAGTGGATGTCCTGATACAGACATTAATAGGTCAAGCACAGGTCGCACTTGAGCAAGACAATCTCACTCTAGCACAAGAAAAAATCAATGAAGCTGACCCAATAGCCCGACGATTAGGCTATCGCCGTTTGAATGCCCGTTATTTACAAGTGAAAAGCCACCTGTATGCCAAACAAGGTCAGAGTGATGAAGCATCATCAGCATGGGAAGAAGCACAGAAAATACGTAAAATCATGGGGATGACTCCAATAATACCCGAATGGCTCTAATGTGAATGATAGTCAATTGAGCAGTAATTGCCTTCGCTATCCCAAAAATCAGCAGATTGAACCTGCGGTGCAACTGTCGCTATGGCAGTAATTTTCACGCCTGCCTCTTGTAGACGTTTATGTTCGGCGTGGATGTCATCGACCTCAAAAACAATTTTAGGTGCGCCATGCACAACACCATCTTTGCCACCTGCATGTAAAGCAATAGTGATCGCCCCTGCCCGAAATTCAACCCAAAATTCGTTTGAATAATCTTCAAGATGTGGATAATTCAGCGTCAACCCTAGAATATCTCGATAAAAGTCAACCATCGTAGCCATGTCTTCAACATAAATGATGTTACGCAATACACCTTTAATTGACATTTTTTCACCCCTCAAATAATCACTACTATATAATAGAACATAAATTCTTATCTCGCAAATCATAGTGGATAACACTGTACACTAAGCCACACAAGCGTTAGATTTACGTCATGAATAGTCCACAATAATTAGAAAGTCACTTATGGCAACATTCTGGTGTGTCTCTGCTCCACTCTTTAGTCATACAGATTGGGGTGGATTTTTACAAACGGCAAAAGTTTTGCAATCACGCGGACACGATATTATCTGGGTAAGTCAGGCAACACTTGAGGGTGCAATTAAACAAAAAGGCATGGCATTTGAAGCAATTGAAGAAACAGGTTGGTTGTGGCCTCCTCCCCCTGCGCCAGATGTAACCAAGATGCCACCACAGGAAGCAGTTCACCTACGTTACACTCGCGCACTTGATACATGGCTGAGTGAAGATTTAGTTGCAAAAGGTGTCGAATGTCTGGCTGATTTGGCAGAGCGTATCGGTAAACCTGATGCAATTATCACTGACCCGTTTTTGACAGCGTCCGCGATTGTGGCTGAGATGATTGATGTGCCACTTATTGTGGCTGGCTGGACTGCTCAAGCTAGTTTAGATGAGAATAACCTATTCCCTGTGCAGAAAGATTTGAGTAGCGATAGTATGCAACGTCTATTGCGCTTGTTTGAGAAATTCGATATAGACGGGATTAATTTTAGCAAAGGGACTGCGCCGAGTATTCGTAGTCCACATCTGCATGTCACCTATTTTACGCCTGATTGGTATGCGAATGAACAAGCCTACATGTTGCCACAAACACAGTATGTTGGTGGCAAGAAAAAAATCCCGACAGATAATCCGCCACAGTGGTTAGTTGATATTCCAGAGGATGTGCCACTGGCGATGGTCACTTTAGGAACAATTTTTACAGGTGATTTAGGATTTTTTAGTTGGGGAGCGCGTGCGGCGGCACAAGCAGGATTATTGCCAATTGTTGTGATTGGTTGGGCGCATATCGAAGCCGAGAAAAAAGCTGAACTCAAGAATGCGCTACCGGGTGGTACACGTTTACTGAACTGGGCGCCGTTTGAGCATGTGCTTCCGAGATGTGAGTTGATGATACATCATGGAGGTATGGGGACAACACACGCGGCGATTACGCATGGATTGCGCCAAATTGTCGTGCCACATGCCGCCGACCAGCGTATCCAAGCACGACGGGTCGCGCAGATGAAGATTGGTCTGGATTTGACTGCACATGAAGTCCAGCAAGGGAAGTTACATGAAGGGGCAAAAGCCATCATGGAAGCGGATTTTGTCGCTGAGAATGCCAAACGTTTTGCTGAGCAAATGGCAAGTCTCGGTGGGGTAGAGCGGGCGGCGACCTTAATTGAAGATGTACTAAACTAAAACGAATTTCCCTGTTTATCAGGAGATAACAGGGAAAACAGGACATTAACAGGGAGTTTTGGGCGTAAGCAAAAACTGCATTAACAGGGAATTCCCTGTTTAGCGGTTGGTAAACGGTTTGTGCGAACCCTACTCTAAATAATATTCAGTTGGTAAGGTGCTAGACAGAGCATAGTACGATTAAATATTCTGATGTTGTTCATATCCCCGTTGATATGACCGTTTTTATCGTTTGAAATGGATTTGTTTTATTTCCGACCTTTGATGATGATGTGATGGTCGGTGTATTTAGCAAATTCCGTGCCGATATGTTGAGGTTGCATCCAATCGAGAACTTTATCAGGCGCACGCAAGAGCATTAATCCTAGTTGTTCTATGGTTTCATCGGAGCAATTTTGTCGCTTCGCCCAAGGCAGAATGTCATGCTCTATGGTGAATTGCTCGGTATGCTCGACCGTTAATCCTGCTTTAGTAAAGAGATTGCGCCATTCGTATTCAGGCAAGGCACGGGCATGGGCGGGGTCACGCAATTTTTCGTAGGCATTGACGTAATTTGCCATTTTCTTGTTATTCGGTACAACATGGTCATGCACCAATAAGATGCCATTTGGCTTTAAAATACGCTGTGCCTCACTGACAAACGCCATAATATTCGGGAAATGATGCGCGGCAACACGGCAAGTGATGAGGTCAAAGCTATTTGGTGAAAAAGGCAAAATCTCAGCATCTGCTCCAGAGAATAAGATATTATCCACACCTTGCTGACGGACAAAATTTTGCGCGGCTTGTGCCATTCTCTCCGTAAAATCTGTTGCGATAACTGTTTTGACGTGGGGTGCGAAATGATAAGCCGTGTGTCCACCGCCCGTAGCCACATCTAAAACAGTCCAATTATCTTGCATTTCAGCAAGTTCAAGTAGACGAGGCAAGCCCATCCCTGTCGCATGGACAGGACTGGCGACATATTTTTCTGCGGCGCGTGCATAGCGTTCTCGGTTTAGTGCTTTCAAATTATCGGACATGATGGTTTCTTTCTGTGAGATATTTTAAGTAAGGGCGTAGCATGCTACGCCCCTACAAGATTACATTTCTAACAGTATAATAAATTTGAATCACGCGATGAATAACCATTCTTATGACCTTTTCTGCTGATGCACTCAAACAACAAGCAAAAAACCTCGGCTTTAATCTTGTCGGGATAACACGCGCTGAACCCTCGCCTACGCTCTCAGCATATCGGCAATGGATAGAGCAAGGTATGCACGGCAAGATGGGTTATCTAGCACGCGATGACCGACTGATACGGCGTGAAAATCTCAACCACATTGTTGACGGCGTACAGTCGATTGTGATGGTTGGTTTGGATTATCGTTCGGTGCTTGTACCCGATTCACTTCTCAATGACTCTACTCGCGGACGCATTGCCAGCTATGCGTGGAATCTTGATTACCATGATGTGATGCAAGACCGATTAGAGCAACTCACAGCGTGGATGCAATCCCAAATTGGGGAGGCTGTGGATAGTAAAGTTTATGTGGATACAGGGGCAATTTTAGAGCGTAGCCATGCCCAACAAGCAGGAATGGGATTCATCGGCAAAAATACGATGCTGATTCACCCTCAGCGTGGGAGTTACTTTTTCTTGGGTGAAGTTATCAGCACAATAGACTTTGATAACTACGATACCGCGCATAAAGAAAGCATGTGTGGGACTTGTACACGCTGTCTTCGGGCTTGCCCTACAGATGCCTTCCCCAAGCCACATGTATTGGATGCACGACGCTGTATTAGTTACCACACGATAGAGAATAAGGATTGGATTGACCGTGATTTGCGCCAGTCATTCGGCAACTGGGTGTATGGCTGTGATATATGCCAAGATGTGTGTCCATTTCAGCGTTTTAGCCAGCCGAGTGATGAAGTCTCTTTTTATCCGATTAACTACCAGACTGTTGCCCCATATTTAACAGACTTACTCACTCTCACTGATGATACATTCAAGCAAATTTATGGGGCGTCGCCTATTTATCGTATTCGGCGTAAACGTTTAGTTCGTAATGCCTGTATCGCTGTGGGAAATAGTCATGATAAGCGATTTGTTCCTTATATTATCCAATTACTCTATGATAATGAGCCTATTGTGCGCGGACATGCGGCATGGGGATTATGGCAATTGATGGGACAAGATGCGATTGGGCAATTGAACGAGCTATATTATCGTGAAGACGACGCCGAAGTCATGGCAGAAATTGAAGCACTTGTGCCTTAGTCACACATTGTAGTATGAATTTTTCAGGAGAGAGACTTCAAAACTTGTGTTGAAACTTTGTAAACAAACTGCTTTTACCCAATATATCTATTCAGCTACCCTTGAGATTTTACACCCCCCTCCGTCGCTAGCGCGACACCTCCCCCCGAATTCAAGGGGAGAATAAATTCTTAGAACGATTTGCTCAAGCAATTTATGATTTGTGGATGAGTAGCTACGTTCATCTGAGTATTGAAACTGCTATCCCTCACGCTTCACAAGTTGAATGCCAATTGCCTCTAATAAGACTTTGCCCTGTTCTTCATAGAGTGACACCCCTGTAAAATCTAGCGCACGAACGTCTAGGCTGGCAATATTTGCTCCGCGTAAGTCTGCCTCTTTTATCATGAGATGCGTCGTAATTGCCCCAGCAAAATCACATTCGGTTAGCTTACATTTCGAGAAATCGGCTTCGCGTAAGTCGGCTTGTTCAAAAATGGTCTTATGCAAATCGCACTTCGCAACTTTGGCATCGCGCAAATCGACCATGCGAAAATTACACTCGGTTATGCTTGTGGCACTGTTGAAATCTGCACGCAGAAAGTTTGCGCCTGTTGCATTAGTTTTGTGAAATTTACTTTGAAAGAGACGGGCATTTTCAAAATTAGCCAAGCGAATATCGCACTCATCAAATTCACATAGACGACAATCCGCCTCATAAAAGCTACATTCTGCTGATAAATCGTAGAAAGATGTTTTGTTAAATTGTGACTCCATCAGATGCGCGTGTCGGAAATTACAATTCAAGAAGGTGCAATTATCTGTGACCATATTCTCAAGCATTGCGCCCCGAAAATTGACATTTCTAAAGGTGCAATCGCGCAAATCAAGGTCGTAAGCGTCAATACCAGCGCAATCTATTTCATCGACTTCAATTCCACGAAATTGGCGTTGACCCTGATTTATTTCTGCAAAAAAATCCATTGTATCTCCTCCGAAAATATGTTCGATTATAACTAGCTGTGGACGATTGTGCCAGAAAATGCTTTGTATGCACCTAGACAAGATGCCTCTTAAACTATATACTATCCATATACCCTATGGGGTATCAAGAATACATATATTTCAAGAATTTTCGGGAGGATAATTCCGATGGAAACAAAGACATTTAAAGTCCCAAATATCGGTTGTGATGGTTGTGTCAATTCGATCAAAGGCGAACTCGGCGATTTAGAGGGCGTGCAATCAGTTGATGGAGTTGTTGACACTAAAATGGTGACAATCCAATATGAAGCACCTGCTAATTGGGAGACAATCGTCAGCACTTTAGAAGAAATTGATTACGCTCCTGAAAAAGCATAAATCTTTAAGGCTTGTACGGTAAATCAGAAACGCTCTCAAGAGATTTCTACAGTCCGAAATATCAACTTTCACCCTCACCCTAAATCCCTCTCCCTCATGGAGAGGGACTTTAAGAGGTCACAATAGCTCCCCCTTCTGTGTGAAGGAGAAGAGGTCTGGGGAAAATTATCATACACCCCTTTTTAATTTAAGAGTGCTTCAATCTCTACCGATAAATCTTCTTCTTCAAATGTGCCAAATCCACGATAAACTTCTTGACCTTCTGAATCAAATATCACTATCGACGGATGTCCAGGTAATACGAGTTGCTCATAAGCAGCTTGACCTTCTGCATTATCTGCCGCATTGAGCGATACAAACTCAACCTCAGCATTGTATTGTTCCTGAAGCCTATTCACGATAGGCTGTGCTTGCGCTCAGGGCGGTCAGCCATCTGTATAGAAAAATAGAAAAGTCGGCTTGTTGTCTGCCAAAGGTACAGCAGAGCTATCCACTGAACAGGCTGTAAGTCCTATAATAGAGAGTAATAACAACAGAATCGTTTTACGCATTTTTCCTCCTGTGTCCAGTATAGCAAAAATTTCATGTGACTTGCTGTTGGATTATTTTTTAATCGCTATTACTATGAAGCAAACGACTGTATTTAGGATAATCCATGCGACAACAAGCCGAACAATGGTTAAAAGACATCTTAGGTGACGAAGCCAGCTTTCGTGATGGTCAATGGGAAGCGATTGATGCCTTAGTTAGCCAACAGCAACAGGTGCTTGTAGTACAGCGCACAGGCTGGGGTAAGAGTTTGGTCTATTTCATGGCGACTCGATTACAACGCGCACAAAATCGTGGTGTTACCTTGCTGATTAGCCCCTTACTATCATTGATGCGAAACCAGATTCAATCAGCAGAAGCATGGGGGCTGAAAGCCTTTACACTCAATAGCTCCAATAGCGATGACCATGCTTTTGTTGAGCAAAAGTTATTAGCAGATGAGGTTGATTTATTGCTCATTTCACCTGAGCGATTGGCAAATGACCGTTTCCGTGAGACGATTTGGCATCGTATTAAAGACCGTATTGGCTTGCTGGTAATTGATGAGGCGCATTGTATCTCTGATTGGGGGCATGATTTCCGCCCGAACTATCGACGCATTATGCGTATCTTGGATGAAATCCCTAAAAATACACCTGTGCTTGGGACGACTGCCACAGCCAATGACCGCGTAGTAGATGATGTTGCCGAAATTTTAGGGGCAAGCATGAATATTCAGCGTGGCGCACTGACTCGTGATAGCCTCGCGCTCTATGTGTATCCTGAAAAGATGGATACGGCGACACGCCTGACCTTGCTATCGCATTTGCTCAAGCATATTCAAGGCTGTGGCATCATTTATTGCACCACCACGCGCGATTGCCTCCAAGTTGCAGAGTGGTTGCAAAGCGATGGATTGAATGTTAAGCCTTACTATGCCAATGTCGAAGAAAAGCTAGACGAAACACGCGAAGAACTCGAAGACCAACTCATGAATAATGAAGTTAAAGCCTTAGTCTCTAGTGTTGCGCTGGGTATGGGCTTTGATAAAGCTGATTTGCACTTTGTGATTCATTATCAGATGCCAGGCAATATCATTAGTTATTATCAGCAAATTGGGCGTGCTGGACGAGGCATCGACAAAGCGCATATTGTCTTGATGCACGGAAGTGAAGATGAGGAAATTCAAGAATATTTTATCGAGACTGCTTTCCCTGCACCAAAGCAAGTTAATCAAGTTGTAGAGGCACTGCGCTATCATGGTGCGATGAAACAGAGTGAGCTACAGCAATTCGTGAATGCGAGACGCTCCGTATTAGAGAAAATTCTGGTGCATCTGGAGGTTGAGAATATCATCCGCAAAGACAATCGGGAATATCATATAGTTGATGCCAACAAAAATCCTGATTTTGAGCGTTGGTCAGCCGTAACCAGAAAACGTTACGATGAACTGCGTCAGATGAAGTCATATATTCATGCTGAGGGTTGTCTGATGCGGTTCTTAGCGGATGCACTAGATGACCCGACTTCGATTGAACCTTGTGGGCGTTGCCGTAATTGTACGGGCGCAAGCAGTCATTTTAGCCCTGATATTCAGCAGATTCAGAAAGCACAGAGCTTCTTGCGGGGCAATAAAGCTATCGAGTTTTCACCGCGAAAACGCTACCCGATGGGTTTTCCGAATGTGAAGAATACCGTTATTCATGAGGTCAACCAGACAGGGCTGGCATTATGTGGTTATTACGATGAAGGCTGGGGAAGTTTAGTCCGAAAAGGACGCAAAGAGAATCATTATGATGACGAACTCGTGAGGGTTTCTGGCGAGTTAATCAAGCAGAATTGGCATAGCTGGAACAGTATACCGACAGTCGTAACATCTGTCCCATCATTACGCCGTCCCAAACTTGTGCCAGATTTTGCCCAACGGCTCGCCCACGAAATTAATCTGCCCTATTATGCCCTCGTTGAGCATATCGACCAGCATCCGCCACAATCTGAAATGTACAATAGTTTTCAGCAAGCAACGAACCTCATAGACCGCTTTGCTCTGTTACACAAATTGAGCGGAAAACCGATTTTGCTTGTTGATGATTTTGCTGATTCGCAATGGACACTCACCCTTGTTGGACGATTATTGATGCAAGGTGGGAGTGGTGCAATTTATCCATTTGTCTTGGCGTTGAGCAATCCATAATTAGCTATCTAAATCGCCCTCTATGACGTTATACATGGCTTCGAGTAAATCTTCTGCGCTATCTACGAGGTCAAGCGCATTTTCATCCTCAGATTGCATAAAGGCAACGGCAGAGTGGAGCAAGGCTTCTGCTGATTGAATGACCAGCGAAGTAACATCTTGGTAATCATGGACTGCGATTAAATTATCGACAACATCTTGTGATGCTTGCACTTTTTGAATAGCGTCTTGGAGTTGTTTAATCGCTTCGGTTGATGTGTTCATGTTTGCCTCATCAAATGAGATAAAATTAGGGATAAATTAAACGCCACAAAGGCTAATTCCGCAATAGCGAACTTAATTGACCACTTTCAGCCAGCCACCGTCAACATAATAGCTAGACCCAACGCAATAACTCGCTTTATCCGAACACATGAAAACGAAAAAGTGTGCAAGTTCTTCTGGCGATGCGAAACGACCTATTGGCGTATTTTCTTTGGCAATATTATCTAAGTATGATTCCCATGTTTGTTCTGTATCTTGTGTCAAAATTTTTGCCGTTTTTTGCCAATCAGGGGTAAGAATAAGACCGGGATTGATGGTATTGACGCGAATATTTTTCGGGATAAGTTCATGCGCGAGGCATTTTGAGAACATCGCCAAGGCGGCTTTAGTTGTGTTGTAAATTGGTTCGTAATAGAGCGGTTGAGTCGCACAAATCGAGGCATTGTTCAAGATTACACCTCCGCCTCGTGCTTCCATCAGCGGTGCAAAGCTACGTGCCAAACGCATTGCCGCCATCACATGCAAATCCCAATAGTATTGCCACTTTTCATCACTTGCTTCGAGAATCGTTTCTTCACTGCCTGTGCCTGCATTGTTAATCAGAATATCAACGCCACCGAATGTTTCTTTTGATAAATTTACGACTGCTTGCAAATCATCAACTTTGGTAACATCAGCTGGAATACCCAATGCTTTGACAGAATATGCCTCAGCAATTTCATCCGCACGCGCTTGAACACGCTCTGCATCTCGCGCACAGATGACGATATGTACACCTTCCGCTGCTAGTCCTTGTGCGACAGCCAATCCAATGCCGACACTGCCGCCTGTAATCACGGCAACTTTATCTTTTAAACCCAAATCCATTGTGTAGCCTCCTAAAACAATTTCTCTTGATTGTGACTGATTGGCACGAGAGGCGCAACTATCCAATTAGGGCGGAAAATACTATAGTTATCGTTATTAAACAGTTTTATGGGAGTGTGTAATGGTCACTTGGGAAGAACATGGCTACGTAGAAAGCGACGGCGAAAATCTATATTACTGGAAAGCCAGCACATTGTGGCAATTATCAGAAACTATGCCTATCGAGCTAGTCAGATTGGATAGTTTCGATTGGGAGAATGACAATTTCCAGTGTAATTCACTGAGTGACCCTCCGTTGTGGCGTGATATTGGTGACCATGCCAAAAGAATTATCAATGCGGATTTAAACTATCCGATTGTGATTAGCGTCGAGGGTAATATTATGGACGGGATGCACCGCGTTTTGAAATGTCATGTTTTTGATGTGCCATCCATCAAGGCGGTGAGATTCACGGAAAATCCTCCGCCTGATAGAGTTGTGCCTATAGCATCTGAGGAATAGTGGAAGTTTAAGTCTTATACTATTCGTCATCTTAGCTAATCTCTCACAGCATTCGCAGGTTGGAGTTTTGCATTAGACTGTGCGGTCTCTTGTTCGATTTTCGAGTTACGAAGACGTAAGGAGTTACCAACCATTTATTACCCAAACGCGCCAAACCCATCGAAGCAACAGTTTCGTAAATCCTGTCCTAAAGTCGCATTGTCACTGAACGATACAATTTTATTTTAAAATATGACCTCATTGAGTGTTTGTAACAAATAAGGGTGAGAAATATGTTCCTGTTCTAGGCGCCTTTGATTAGTCATTAACCAATAATACATCTGTGTTTCATCTGGTGTGAGATTATTCAATTTGGGTGTCGCAGAAGGCTTATTAGAGACACTATACTGTTCAAAAGTCAGAAATGTTTGTTCATCCATCATAATTGACCTTACATGCGCGAATTTATCTCGCAAATTAGACAATATTCCAAAGCCATCAACATCCAAATCACCCCAATAAAAGATACCCGTTGTGTTAAGCCATACTAAGTCGCGTAATGTAGATACTCTTTTACCTTGTCCCCAAATTGCGATTGTATTTGGGAGTTGAGGAAGAGTTAAAAAGGTCATTTTATTCTCGATAATTAAGCAATTTTTAGCATGAATTGGTGTAGAGGCGCTATCAGAAACACGAATAGACATATCTGCAAATGGGAATGAATGTTCTCGACATAGCCTCTCATCTAGTATTCGGATGCGGACTAATGCTTCGTTATAGCGCAAACTATAGCGTTTTTCAAACTTCTTTTCATGGCTATGGATTTTGTGGGAGGGTAGCAATGTATCCAGTAAACTTGTCAAGATTGGTTTATAAGACTCGACAAACTTCGTATGTACTTCTACAGGCAACTCACGAATATAACAATTTGGGCTTGGATTAGAGATAAAGTATTCACAAACTTTTATCAAATCATCCCAAATACCATGATATTTAATAATGGATTTGATATTCTCACTTAACCAGTCTTCAAGTTGGGGTAAATGATATTGGATTAAAGCAACATCTTTTTGAAACGCGCTATATTCTTTCTTTTTACTGAGCATTGATAACATTACATCTTTATTTGGGATAATAATCTGTGTTGGATAGGTTTTCTCACCCAATGATGCAAATTTTGTCATTTTCATCTCAAGTTCATATCCCCATTTTTTAGAATCAGCTTGCAAGGCAAGTGTTCCTTCTCTTAAGGCATGATAATCTGTTGAGGGAATGCGCCCTACGGGTACAGGATATGGGAAAATTGTGTCTGAACCTGTTAGCCATGACTCCAGAAAAAGCTGGTAAGTACGCTGGAGTTTTTTTCGTAGGGAATTCGGTGTAATCATAAGATTAAGCTCCCAACCTGCCTGTTGTTTGTAATTCTTCTAGTTGTTGAATCGACAGGGTAATCACTTCTGAACAATTGCCCTCTTCATTATTTTGAACAATACAACATGCGCCGATATAAGGGGTCACAATCTGAATTTTATCATCGGGGGTCACAACTAAAACTTGTAAGCCCAAGGATTCAAATAGTTTCATAGCAAAATGGGAATTACGGGTATCTGACCTGCTAAATACTTCATCAACCATCATGAAGCGAAATTTTTCATCTTTTTTATACTCGTCATCAAGGGCAAATTGATAAGCTACGGCTGAGGCAAGAATGGTGTAGGCTAATTTGGCTTTTTGCCCGCCCGATTTGCCTGATGAACTACGAAGTAATTCTTTTAATTCTTGGGTATCACGCCAAATTTCTTCCGCGCTGAAGTCAAGCCAATTTCGTACATCAGTCACATGCAACCGCCAACGTCTTTCTTCAGGGTTGGATAGCATTTGAATAATGTTCCGAATTTTTTCAAATTTTTCTAATCCTAGGCTATCATCTTGTCGTCCGGGGTCGGGCAAACAATCGGTTAGATCAAGCCTGAATTTCCGAATTTCAGCATCTTCGGCACGTTCGATTGATAAGCGAATATATGTTGCTTCTGTATAGGGGATATTATGCAAAGAGTGGTTTAGATGCTCGATACTCTGCTGATAGTTATCTTGTTGCTCCTCTAAACGAGATTTAAAGACCATCACACTGGTTGCCATTGTTGTTTCGAGATATTCGTAGAAGCGTTCACGATAGGATGGCAAGTCATGAATCTCTATTTGTTGATGTAACTCTTCATACCAATACAATGATGCTATATCTGCATCAATTTCATTGGTTTCAATTGCATAGCGATTCTTAAATTTTTGCATCATGACAACAATTTCTTTTTGACTATTCCCACTCAGGTTTCGATAGCGACTTGCCCGTCTGTTGTAGAAACCCTGTTGGTCAAGTTGCATTTTATCAATCGTCCGCAATGACGGTATTTCATCTAAATCATCTACAATCGTAGAGAAAACTGTCTCATATGATTCAAAGAGACCATTATCTGTTATGGAGGCAATTGCTTGTAAATCAGCATTATATTGCTTGTAATCCCGTTCTTTAACAGCAATTATTGAAATATATTGCTTACTCTGTTTATCTTGTTCTCTTATCTCGCTTTGCTTCTGCGCTAATTGTTGTTCTAGTAGTTGTAGCTCGGTTGAGGATGTTTTTAAGGCTTGCCGTTGTTCATCAAGTCTATCGCGTATCAAGGCTTGAGACTGCCAGTCGATTTTTTCAAAATCCTCATGATTGACGAGTGCAATCACATCATCTCGTAAGCGATTATAGCGTTTTTCCTTGTCGTTGATGTCTTTTAATTTGATCTTCACATCATGAAGTGCTTGCTCTCTCCGAGAGAGTTCAATTTCCATAGATACGATTTTTTCTTTGTTATCCCACCCTAAAACATAGTTACTGACATTGCCGAATGGTCGACTATCATCTTTTTCATGGCGATTACCCTGATGTTTAACTTGTCCATTGATGCTTAATGCCCGAACTTCATGTCGAAATTGAGCCAAGGTTTCACAACAAATATAATTGAAGCTGGTAGCAAGTTTATCGCGCAACCAAGCCTCATATGTCGATTGTGGTTTAGTTTCAACTTTATAATAAACTGATGCCCTATCAATTTGTGTTTCATTGGGCATGGATGGTAATTTTTGGATACGATTATAAATGATACGTTTTTTGAGATTAGTCGCATCGACATACTGACTCACAGCTACATAATGCACTTCTGGGACAATTAGTTGTAAGCCAAACCCATGCAAAAATCGTTCTATCGAGGCTTCCCAAGGTTTCTCACTTTTTCGTACTTGAAGCAACTCGCCAACAAAAGGTAAATCTGCCACAGGAATATTGATTGCACTTGCAATATCGTGGCGCAATTCAATTAAACGCACATCAATTTGTGTATCGGTTCGACGCAAAATCCCAATATCGGAGCGTAGCTGTTTAATCTCATCGTTCAATGCGTTTTCACGATAGCGAAATTGTGCAAAGTCTTCGCGCAATTCATCTAATTTTCCTTCAAGGTCTTCTCGTCTTGCCTGCAATTTTTGCTGATTATCTTGAAATATCGTAATAGTGGTGGGGTCAGGTAACTTAAATGGTTGTATCAGTTGGCTGTATTTATTGAATTCATTTTTTCTAAGATTTATCTCACGATTTGCTGTTTGAATCCGCGTTGATAAGTCATCCAATTGGCGTTTTACATCATTTGTTTTTGCTGCATAATCAAGTTCAGATTTTTCTTCTCGGAGCGATTGCAAGAGTTGGTCACACTGCTTTTGGTCATGGAATAAACGTTTCAGGTCGGTATCCAGCTCTTGGATAGCATCCTGTAACATTTGAGCCTTTGTATGGGCAAAATAATAGGGTAATGCTTCGATGAGTGTTTCTGCTTCAGTGATACGCTGTTCAAATTCACGATAAGATTGTGCTTCTGCTAACATCGGGATTAGACGCTCTAGTTGGTCTTGCGCTTTTTGCATGGCTTCATAAGTTGCATTAAGATCGCCAAAACTTCTTTCTAATTTGTCGATATGTTCCTGAATGTCGAGGGCTTCTAACATATGTCGACGCACAAACTGATTGAGGTCACCGATTTCTTTGATTGCAACGATTTGATTGATTAAATCTTGTGCTTTTTCTGAGCGAAAATGGAACAATTTGCGAAAATGATGGGCATATTGATTAAACTGTCGATACATTTTTATTGTGTCATCTTTTTGCAAGGATTTTTGAAATTCTCGCATATTTTTGATGGCGAAATCATCGCTAATACTAAGCTGACGTTCCCCAATGATGAATCTGCTACTTAGGTCTTGCCCATGCCACCAATAGAGATGTGCTAGTGAGATGGTCTGCTGTAATCGCTCATTTTTAAAGACTGACAGTATGACTGTATATGTTGTTTTATCTCTGAGGTATTCCGATTTCAAGTCACTATCAGATGATTGTTTAAAGGCACCTTGTACATAAGATTTTAAATCACGCTCGCGTTTATTACCTGCTGCTTGATTATAATTACGAGATACTCTTGGCACTAATAATGTAATCAGTGCATCTAAAATAGTGGATTTACCTGAGCCATTCTTGCCTGTGAGCAAAGCTGTTTGGCAATTTAGATCCAGTGACCAAACTTTTTCATCAAATGTTCCCCAATTTACAAGTTCCAATTTATCGAGGCGGTATCCAGCATGGTTATGATTCGTCTTCATCATTGTTCACATTCATTTTTGTGTATCGTGCTTGTAATTTTGTTTTTAGCTCACCAAGTATTTGAGAATTCAACTTGGATTTCAACACCTTTTGGACGACAAAGTCATTGTTGTTACGAGCTTGTAATCGCTTGATAAAGCCGTAATCCCGTATTTTGTTGATCGCCTTATCCAATGAACGATACGCCCTCTTTTCATCAACTGCGTCTTGAAAAAAGGGCGTGCATTCCTCAACAATCTCATCGCGTGTGATGATGCAAATAGCTTCCTCATGAACAGTGGACTCAAAATCCAACAATTTCTGGCGCAACACAATCAGAACGATAGTTTGGATGGGAGAGAGTGATACCCGACGTGTCAACCGTGCGACTTTTGTTTCAAAATCATCCTCATCTTTTTCGGGTTGTTCAAGATAGGCATAGCCATCATCATAATTAACATGCAAGTGAAGACCAACACGCTCAAGGTAATGTTGAATACCTTGTTCGTTTTCAATTAATGAGCGCCATATTTTGCCATCATTAATACTAACAATACCCTTGTATAAATTGATCACAACATCGGCATAATCTTCAATATTTTCAACTTTCAAGGTCTTCTCTCCTGAAAATAATTTGAGGTACTTTAATACCTAATGGTGGATGCATTTCGGACTCAATTCCTGCAACAACGATGAGTTCAGTGTTTGTATCATCGACACTATGAAACGGTTCTTGGTATGCTATAGAAATATAACGTACAATTTCTGGTAAACCTTGTTGAGCAGGATATTCTTCGAGGAGTTGGCTTAAAGAAATTTGAGGCAATTTATCGAGCATGGTTCTAATGTTCTGAGTAAGGCGACGGGCATCAATATAGAATGGATTTGAGAGTATTTCCAAATCGAGGTTACTTAAATCACTGGTATCCGCTTCGACGATTATTCCATCATATTCGACGACTTCTCGTGGTTCATAGAGTGACCGTTCCATCACGAGTTGTATCTTTGGAAAGGGTTCTATTGAAAGCAATGATTGTTTCTGTTGAATGATGTCAGGTTGTTGGTATGTTAATCGCTTTATATCTGTAATCAGTTGTTTGATGCGGCGCTGTTCCGAGGCATTGGTTTCATCTAACAAACGACGTAATTGACTCGCAATACGTTGGCTTGATTCATCAACTTTGACCCCTGCTTGTATTAGATGGCTGGTTAAATGCTTCAAAATGAAGGTATCATTTGCATCGGTTTCGATGCTTGGCAAAGAAAAGACTGCATGTAATAACTGATTGAGTTCATCTTTACGGGTTGGCGATTGTAGATAAGACCAAAATGCGTAAAAACTGCGCCCAACAGGGGACTCCCGTAGTTCATCATGTTGGTCGAGCATTTGCCCGACTACAATGCCTTTACGCAACTCAGGATTTAATTGTGCTTTCTGAATATCTTTTGCAATATCTCTAAATTGGTCTTCAACAACTGTGAAATCTCGAATGAGGTCATTTGCAAGCCCGACTACAATTTGGAATCGTTCGCGAACCTTATATTCATCATATTGCTCAACGCGATTGGTCTGCTTGATGGTATCAATCTCGGCTTGAATACGCTGTCGTTCGAGTTCAAGGTATTCTAGTCTTGTTTGAACATCGGGATTGCTTTGTATCACCAAATCATCAAGCAAATCGACTATCTGTTGAAATCGGGATTCAGTACCAACGAAGTTAGCTTGTCGCAAATCCTGAAACCATCCTAACACACGCTCAGAATGGGTTGTTAATTCAAGCACATAATCGGCACTTTGTCCTTGTCTATAGCGACGCAACCAATAATGGTCTATATCACACCATTCATCCACATAGGCTTTTGGGCTGTTAAGATATTTATCAGGATATTGTTCGTGCAATCTATCAAGATAAATATCGAGTTGCTCAAGAAATTGTGATTCTGAAATAGTACGCTCTGGAACGATCCATAATGTCTTGTTGAGAAAACTGAGGATGAGTGGGGCATTATCACTTCTCAGCAAGCGAATACTAGATTGCTTTTGCCATTGTGCAACCTCGTCATGATGCATCATATAACCTTAGAGAATTCAAGTTAGAAATAATATTAAAAAGATACAGTTTATAGAACTAGAACTATTCTATTATGTTATTTTAGAATATGGCAAGGTTTGGGAAAATATTCATGTAAATTGAATGGAGACATCCCGACGATGTAGATTTCTACTCGACAAGGTCAGGATGTGAATTCAAATGTTTAATTTATGTGCTGTGTTGAGGTTGCGTTTGTAGTGAAATTGCATTCATTATTGGAGTTTCGTCCGATATATCGCGTGATTTCAATCGGAGACTGTTACTGACCACGAAAAATGAAGAAAATGCCATTGCTCCTGCGGCAAACATCGGCACAAGCAAACCGAGCATTGCGACAGGAATGAGGATGATATTGTAGATGAATGCCCAGAATAGATTCTGGTAGATTGTTCGCATGGTAGCTTTGCTTAACTGAATAGCTTTGGTAACTGCCAGTAAATCACCACTCATGAGTGTGACATCACTCGCTTCCATCGCAATATCAGTGCCTGTTCCAATCGCAATACCCACATCAGCCTGAGCCAGTGCTGGAGCGTCATTAATACCATCGCCGACCATTCCGACCACACGGTCATCACTTTGTAAAGATTCAACCTTAGCGGATTTCTCCGCAGGCAAAACATCCGCATAAACTGTGTTGATACCCACCTCGCGCGCGATAGCTTCGGCAGTTAGTTGATTATCGCCAGTGAGCATTGCTGTCTCAATACCAAGTGCATTGAGTTGTGTGATCGCTTCTAGTGAACTTGATTTCACTGCATCTGCAATACCGATAATGCCAGCGAGAGTGTTATCAACCACAACCACAACAGCTGTACGTGCGTTTGTTTGTAAATTTTGGATGTGTTTTTCACTATCAGCTATGGCAATATTTTGGCTGAGAATAAATTTCGGACTACCAACTAAGACAACTTTGTCATCGACTGTGGCACGAATACCCTTGCCAGAAATTGCCTCGAACTCCCCTAATTCACTTAAAACACAACCCAATTCGCGTGCTTTATCTACGATTGCCCGTCCTAGAGGATGCTCGCTACCGCGTTCGGCGACCGCTGCAAAGGTCAGTAGTTGCGTTTCATCAAAGCCATTCACAGGGATAATATCCGTAACACTCGGTTTACCTTCTGTAATTGTTCCTGTTTTATCGAGCACAATTGCCGAGAGTTTATGCGCGCGTTCTAAGGCTTCACTATTTTTGAATAGGATGCCCATTTCTGCGCCACGTCCCGTCCCAACCATAATCGCAGTCGGCGTGGCTAGACCTAGCGCACATGGACAAGCAATGACCAGTACCGCAATCGCATGAAGCATGGACGCGGTGAAGCCAATATCGCCGATGAAATACCAACCTAAAAATGTAACAGTCGCTAAGACTAAGACAATTGGCACAAAAATACCCGAAATTTGGTCAGCTACCCGTTGAATAGGTGCTTTCGAGAGTTGAGCTTGCTCTACTAAACGGATAATCTGAGCAAGTGCTGTTTCGTTACCGACGCGAGTCGCTTCAATGATGAGTCGCCCTTGCTTATTAATTGTGCCACCTATGACCTCATCTCCGACTGATTTTGTGACTGGCATACTTTCGCCTGTCAACATTGATTCATCGATAGAGGAGTTGCCCTGCACAATTAAGCCATCCACAGGCAAGCGTTCGCCCGGGCGCACAATTAACTGGTCGCCTAAAACAATGTCTGACAGTCTCACTTCTTTCTCTTCGCCGTCTTGCCACAATGTAGCCACATCAGGCGTTAAGCCCATCAGTTTTTTGATTGCATCGCTGGTACGCCCTTTTGCTCGTGCTTCGAGCAATTTACCTAGCGTAATAAGTGTCAAAATAACTGCGGCTGACTCAAAATAGTCACTCATTCCGACTACATCTGAGAAACCAAAAACTAAACCAAGCAAGACCACAGCACTATAGATATAAGCCGCCCATGAGCCTAACGCGACAAGTACATCCATGTTTGCTGTACCACTGCGGAGCGATTTATAAGCACCGACTGTATACTGTCGCCCCAATACGAATTGAACAGGTGTTGCCATTGCAGCAAAGACATAAATCCACCAATCCGCCATAAATATCGGCGGCAAAACACCCATGAAGAAGTGCCGTCCCATACTGAGGATGAATAGTGGTAGCGTGAAAATTGCACCGAAGATGACCAAATTACGTTGGCGGTCAATTTCAGCTTGACGTGCTTGTCTCTCAGCATCGTCAATATCATCCATACCTGCCGTATCAATCACACCATAGCCAGATTTCTCTACAGCCGCTATTAAATCAGCCCGACGCACAACCCCTGGAATATAGGTTACTTTTGCCTTTTCAGTTGCAAGATTAACAGCAACATCGAGAACACCATCAGGTTTACGCAACGCCCGATTCACATTTTTCTCGCACGCCGCACAGGTCATCCCTGTGATAGGTAGTTCAACGCTGGCTGTTGCGACCCCATAGCCAAATTTTTCTACTCGTTCAATGAGCTTTGCTGGATTAGTTACAGACGCATCATAGCTCACAGTTGCATTTTCAGTTGCAAGATTAACCATTGCCTCTGATACACCCTCAGCTCTATTCAAAGCACGATTTACATTTTTCTCACATGCCGCACAGGTCATCCCTGTGATAGGTAGTTTAATTTGTTGAATTGCCATTGTAGATATACTCCTTAGCGATTGAGCAGTTTCACGAGTTGAGTAATTTCTTCTCGTGCTTCTTCAGGCTCATGTTCGAGTTGATATTTAATCGTGTTTTCAATATGGCAAGTCACGAGATGATTAATCAAGCTCGTCATGCCTTTTTCTATAGCACGCGCTTGTATTACACGTTCCGAGCAGGTTTTTTCATCTGCTTCTATCACTTGCGCCAATTTATTCAATTGTCCTTGTATACGACGAATACGATTCAAATTAGCCTTATTATGTGTTGTGCGGTCATGGTGATGAGCATCGATTTTTTGCGATTTTTCGATCATATTATACTCCTGTTATTATACCCCTATGGGTATCTATTATAGGATACCCCCATAGGTATATCAAGTGACAATTTTCAGCGCGTGTATCTTACGAAATTGGTATGGTAAAATCATCTCAAATATCATTAGAAAGTAGTTATTCTGAATAAGCTAACCATACTCTCTCGGTTCGGTATTTACCTCACTTTTTTACTCGCGCCAATGTGGCTGAAGTGGTCATTTGCGCCTGCACCGTTTACAGCAAATTATGTATTAGGTTTTATTGTTGTGAGTGTGATGGTTATGACAATCATTGTCTGGATTATTAATAGATGTCATGGATGGCAGAATACGGTACAAAGTTATTGGCACATGGCTTTCTTGATATTTACTCTCTTGCTCATAGGCTGGAGTGTGATCTCGCAATATTGGGCATTTGGTATTGAAAAATATCCGGGAATGGCGCAATCGTCTGCTTTGCAATTGTTAATTGTAAGTATTTTTACTCTGGTCATTATTTCAGCATCACCGTCACCAAAAATAATTCTATCAATCTTGATTTTCTCGATGATGTTTCAAGGGGCAATTGGAGGCTTACAAGTCATTTTTCAGCAAAACATTGGCTTAGATTGGCTCGGCGAGTTTACCTTAAACGTTCAGCAATCAGGGGTTAGTGTTTTAGAGGATAATGGTACACGTTGGTTGCGCCCTTATGGCTTATTACCTCACCCCAATATCTTAGGTGGCGTAATCGTATTAGGATTATTTGGATCAGCATCTTATATAGTGCAATCAAAAAAAATGTATCTACTCAGCAGCATTGCGTTTATGGTCGGATTTTGGTTTCTATTACTCACATTTTCGCGCGGTGCATGGATTGGCTTTTTTGTGGGTGCAGTTTTCCTGCTACCTTATGTCATACGACAAAATCACTTTTGGAAGAAAGCTCCGCCTGTATTTTTAGCGGTCATTATCACTGGGCTTATTTTCATCTCGATTTTTTATCCGCTCCTCTTATCACGCGCAGGGTTTAACGAACAAAATACAGAGATGCGTTCTATTTCAGATAGAGTTGTTTATATGGAAATCGCCCTAGATGCAATCCAAAATCATCCAGTACGAGGGGTCGGTATGGGAAATTTCCCCTGGTATGCCAGCAATCATATTTTTTTCAACACAAATTATGATTTAGATGGCAATAACGTTCACAACATATATTTGACAGTTTTCTCTGAACTTGGCGTAGTCGGTTTCGGTTTGTTTATGGGCATGATATTTAGTGGAATTGGGGCAGTATTTAGCAAGAAATCACTTGAACGACTGGTTCTACTAGCAGGTTTCATCGCGTGGGCTGTAATGGGAATTTTCGATCACTTCATGTGGACATTGGTGATTACACAGTTGTTATGGTTGGGTATGTTAGCTGTTGCAATGTCGGGGACAGAAGATAATACTCAACCATCCCCATTAGAAACTTAATTTTCAGGGGTTGCTGTGGGTATCGGTACAGGAATACGCTGTGCTTGTGGCACACTCAAACAATCTCCACCTGTAACTACTACTTGGCTTGTCACCCAAACATTTTGGGCAAGTTCATACCACAATAAACCATTGCTACCAATTACACGGCTTATTGGATTGGCTGTTTCACGAAACGCAAACACACCACGAATAGGAAATTCGCTTCCCGGTCCGCTTCTAAGGTTTGCCCCACCTTCGCCTGTTGTAATTACACAGGGGTCATCGACCAGTACATCTGCGATTGGACTTCGGTCAACCGTTGGAGCTGGCGTTATGATTGTGGCAAGCTCAATGCCAATATAGGTATAGCGTGGCAAAATTTGCGTCGGCAACGGAGCAAAGCGCGTACTGTCATAGGGTGCTACCGCCCTATCATCTTCGCTTATGACGAGTTGATAACCTTCAACAATCGCCTCATCTTGATAGGCAATCTCGCCTTCTAACACATAGAAGTAGGTCGTTATTTCATCAGCTTGCAAGAAAATTGTACCAGTCAGGACGATTTCAATATCATTGACCACAATCCGTACTAATTCATTTTCTGAGGATTGTAGCAACACACCGCTTTCCCATGCATCGATACAACCTGCATCTTCTGTAGCGGTCGTCAATGAAAATGAGGCATAAGGCGCATAGATAGGTTCGGGTGCTGGGTCATCAACTGTGACTATCGGTAAATCACTGACATCATCTGCAATAGCACCACTGGCAACCCATCCTGTTTGCCCTGATGGTAGTTGAACTCGATAGAATGAAACGTCTTGTGTACGTCCCGTGATTTTCACAATATCACCAGCAAATAAGGAGGTTAGCACTCGATAATCAGTTGTTGGTCCACTACGAATATTCGCACCTTGGTCACCAACAATTTCGCCATCTAGAGTAACAAGATTGATATTTTCATTGCCCGTGTTCGATATCGTGACATCACCTAAGATAGCAAGCGTAACATCTTGCTGTATCCAGCTATTCGGGGAATATCCACTGGTATGGATGAGTGCTACACCGTAGCGATTAGTATCAATCATACTTGTGATCTGTGTAACATCAGTTAATGCAATCCTATCACCAGCTACACCGAATGTAGCATCAGATAAAATATCTGCGGTGAGATTGGAATTACCATAACAAGCTAGACCCAAGCTAAGGTCAGTACACCAAGCACGCGCTTCCGAGACAGCCGCTTGCTCCATAACAGGACATTGATTACTTTGTGCAATGACCATTGCAGACGATACTAAAAAGGTGAGGATGGAAAACACAGTTCGTTTCATATAATTACCTTCATCTGTTGATATAAACTTCATCATAGCAAAAACGCCGCCCTTTTGGGACAGCGTTTGTGATTAAGACAGCATTTCGTTTATTAACCAGCGTATTCATACGTGAAGGTTGTTGATACATTACAATTTGCAAAACCTTCAACGACAAAACTTTCAACAATATCCCCTTCCATCAAGGTCTCAGAAACAATACGCCAGACATATTCCACAGAAATGGATGTACCTTCCTCCGAAATACCAAATGACATCGTATAAATATTGGGTTCAGTTTGTTCAAAACTGTAATTCAACCCCGCTGCTTGCATTTCTGCTGTATTGAAGATTTCTTCAAAGCTATTGAGACCATCTTCAAAGTCTAAAACTTGTGTCATCGTCGTTGCCACGCCAAATGATTCTAAACTCTGTGTCATGGCATCGGTGAACATCGCTGGGCAGTTGCCTTCAAATACAAATTCACCCAAGCTACTCGTCCAATTGCCACTTAATGGCACAATTTCATCGCCTGATGCTGACGCACTGTCCGCATCATCAGTTGATTCGGCATCTATATCTTCTGGTAGTAATAAGGTGGGTAAAGTCGGGAGTTCTAAATCTTCAATGGGTGCAGGTTCAGTGAATTCACCCATTGCATTGCCCTCTTCATCAAGTTCTATTGTGGTG
Organism: Phototrophicaceae bacterium; assembly: GCA_965230145.1. Taxonomy (GTDB): domain Bacteria; phylum Chloroflexota; class Anaerolineae; order Aggregatilineales; family Phototrophicaceae; genus JAUZRW01. The sequence continues at coordinate 4,555,832 of CBDDKI010000002.1, read as the reverse complement.
TATTCTTCTGTTGTTAGCTCAACTTCACTGCCGTCAATCGAAAGTGTGGAATTGCCTTCTAACAGAGCAAAGGTCAGAATATCTTCCTCTAAAGTACCTAAATAAGCGGTTGAACCTAAAGCAATGTTGATACCGTTCATGGTCAGGTTGACTTCACCGACACCTTCAGGGGTTTGAATCAGCACACCATTCGGGGCTTGGTTGCAACTAGGTGTCCCAATCCCTGATGTAAAGTAATACGCGCCGCCATCATTTTCTAAGGAGACATCTCCAAAGAGCAACATCGTCACATTTTGTCCGGGGAGTGTATCAGGTAAATCGGCTTGTAAAACTAATAGAGCAATACCCCAATCATCAACGTCCACGTCATATGGGGATAAACTCATCGACTGAATGTCATCAACAAGTGCCGTATCGCCCGGAACGCCAAAGTTTATATTTACGCCTGTTTGCGGAATAGCCACAATATCACCATTACCATAACAGGCTTGATTTCGTCCTACTGAGAAGCAAATGTCATTGAGGGCAAAAATTGCTTCATCGACCGTCGCAGGGCAAGCATCTTGTGCGCTGACGATGCCAACGATAGAGAGCAAACTCGCTAGAATGAAGCCTATTTTCCGTATATATCGCATCAATTAATAACCTTTTTCACTATTAGAGATTAGCCATATTTTATTATAAATCCGCTAAGTGTGCAGAGTTTTCGTATAAATTCTGATTAAAGATTACCGCTTCGTTTCATATAATTCGACCAAAACTCCGCCTGTTGATTTCGGATGAATGAAAGCATATTTACGACCATCACGTTCGCGTGCTGTTTCGTTGATGAGTTCAATTCCTTTGTTTTTCATTTGCTCAAGCGCAAGAGCTATATCATCAACTTCAAGACAGATATGGTGCATGCCTTGCCCTTTTTTAGCGAGATATTTTGCGATACCACTATCCTCAGTGGTGGGTTGCACGAGTTCAATGTGCGAATCGCCGACATCCAAAAAAGCGACTTGGACTTCTTCTTGAGGCACATCTTGGATTTTGCCCATCGTTAACCCAAGCGCATCCTGCCAAAACCCGAGTGAGTCCTCGATATTTTCGACGACGATTGCAATATGGTTGATTTTAATTTCTGGCATTTTTGTAATTTTCTCCACAATGTATACGGTAAACTAATCTAACCGACGTTAGAATATGATGCTATAATGTCTCACACACACATGCAACTAAAAAATTCAATTTTAAGGACAATTTTATGGTTATTAATATGCCTCAAAAAAGTTTAACACTCACTATGACTGAAGAACATGAGATGCTGGTCAAGATGGTGCGTGATTTTGCTCAAAATGAGATTGCCCCTATTGCCGAAGAACACGATGAAACTGGCGAATTTCCCCTCAAAACAATTAAAGAAATGGGCGCAATGGGTCTGATGGGCATTGAAGTTCCCGAAGAATATGGTGGCGCAGATATGGATACCCTCGCTTATGTCCTCACCATGATTGAAGTAGCTAAAGCCGACGCCAGCCATAGCACCATCTTGAGTGTGAATAACTCCCTCTATAATTACGGGCTGATGAAATTCGGTACAGAAGAGCAAAAACAACAATTTCTCGTGCCTGTGGCGAGTGGTGAGAAAATCGGCGCGTATAGCCTAACTGAACCAGACAGTGGTTCGGATGCGGCAACCATGACCAGCCGAGCAGTATTAAATGATGAAGGCACTCATTACATCATCAATGGGCGCAAAAGTTGGGTCACAAGTGGTCCTGTCGCGGATTTAGTGACGTTATTTACCATGACCGACCCTGAAAACGGCGCAAAAGGGGTTAGTGCCTTCTTGATTGATATGAATCAAGAGGGGGTTATTCGTGGTAAAAAAGAACCCAAATTGGGCATCCGTGCCAGTGCAACCAGTGAACTCATTTTTGAAGATTACAAAGTGCCAGTCGAAAATATGCTCGGCGAACGGGGACAAGGCTTCAAAATAGCTATGACCGTCTTAGATGCAGGACGTATTGGTATCGCTTCACAGGCACTAGGCATTGCCGAAGCGGCTTATGAAGCCAGTTTACAATACGCGCGTGACCGTGTGGCATTCGGAGGTCCTATCGGACGTTTGCAGATGATTCAGCAAAAAATCGCCGATATGAAAACGCGTATCGAAGCCAGCCGTTTACTGATTTACAATGCGGTTCAAGCCAAGATGACTGCGGAAGCCAATGGTGGACGCTTTACTACCGAAGCGAGTATGGCGAAACTCTTTGCGAGTGAAACTGCCGCTTTCGTCACCGATGAAGCGGTACAAATTCATGGTGGCATGGGATATAGCAAAGAACTCCCTGTCGAACGTTACTACCGTGACGCACGCATCACCCGTATTTATGAAGGTACAAGCGAAATCCAACGCATGGTGATAGCCCGTAATGAATTAGGTCTACGCTAGTCGTTTATACAGGTGTAAGGTGCAGATCATCGGTCTGCCCTTACATTATCATCTCTTGTTGCATCCTCAGCATAAAATAGTGTAAGCTATCCTCAGACGCAAATTGAGCGAGAACTCCCCATGAATCATTGTCGCGGTAGCTGTTAATTTGAACTCCTAACAATTGTATATCGTCCGACCCAACCGCATCACATCGTGCTGTGGGATTTTTGCGTTAATGGTTACTCTATCTATCAGAAAAGGATATTTGTATGACTGAATCCCCACAACGCCCTTGGTGGCGACTCACCTTTTTCGTTTTTGTGATGTTGCTGATTGAATTTCTGGATGAATTTGCTTTCAGCGCCAAAGAAGCCGCGTATCCACTCATCAGAGACGCGTTTGATTTGAATTACATTCAGATAGGTCTGCTTATCACGATACCGACCCTAGTCTCGCTCGTCATTGAGCCGATTATAGGCTTATTTGCGGACACTGATAAACGTCGGACTCTTATGGTGATTAGCGGATTTGTATTTGGTGCTGGTCTCATCTTACATGGGCTTGCACCAAGTTATGCAGTGTTGATGTTTGCAATTATCCTGATTTTCCCTGCGTCGGGTGGTTTTGTGGGGATTGCTCAAGCCACATTGATGGACAATGACCCCAGCAGACGTGAAAATAGCATGGCACTTTGGACATTTAGTGGCTCTTTTGCCGTTGTCGTGGGTCCCTTAGCCTTTGCCTTGCTCCTGAGTTTAGGAGCAAGTTGGCGTGTATTTTTCATCTTAACAGGCATCTTATTTATCATCACAGCCATGATAGTGATGCGCTTACCAACAAATCAGGCATTGCGTAATAGCGAAGAAAGCGAAACAGGTAGTATCCGTGAAAATGTGAGTGGTGCATGGGCAATACTTAAACGATGGATGGTCTGGCGTTGGTTAATATTGCTCGAATTTAGCAATTTGCTCTTGGATGTGATGTTCTCTTTGCTTGCCTTATATATGGTCGATGTCGTCGGAGTTTCGCCTACCCAAGCGACATTTGCTATTGCTGTATGGACAGGCGTGGGCTTAATTGGCGATTTTCTGCTCATTCCTCTGCTAGAGCGTGTCAGTGGATTAGCTTATCTTCGCGTAAGCATAATTCTGGAATTGATTCTATTCCCCTCATTTTTGCTGACAAATACTTGGATACTCAAATTAGTCTTACTAGGTATCATTGGGTTATTCAATGCAGGTTGGTATTCTATTTTAAAGAGTAAACTCTATGAAGAACTTGGGGAACAGAGTGGTGCAGTCTTAATTGTAGGCAATGCGGCAGGGATTTTCGGTGCAATCATCCCACTCTTTCTCGGTTTTGTAGCCGAACTCTATGGACTCAATATCGCAATGTGGCTACTGCTAGCAGGTCCTATCGCATTGCTAATTGGTTTACCACGTAATGTAACTTATGATGATGTCGACTAAAATTTACGGAAAGAGAACTTTATGAGAGCCGCAGTCCTCACTCAACATGGCGAATCCACAGATGTTATTCAGATTGTAGATAATTTACCTATCCCAGAACCAAAACGTGGTGAGGTTCGCCTTAAAATGTCTGCCGCTGCCTTGAATCGCCTTGACTTATTTGTGCGACGTGGATGGAAAGGGCTAAACCTCGATTTCCCACATGTTATTGGTAGTGACGGTGCAGGGATTGTGGATAAAGTTGGTGAAGATGTAACTACATTGGCGATTGGTGATAGGGTTTCTGTCGACCCTAGTATTTTTCCAGTAGAGCCAAATTCAGTTGGTGACTATCAAAATCAAATCCGTCCGATTGAAATTATTGGAGAACACCGAAGTGGTTTTGCGGCTGAATACGTCATTGTTCCTGCCCGAAATTGCATCATAGTCCCTGATCATTTTGACTTAAAAGAAGCTGCCGCCGCAGGACTAGTATATGTCACGGCATGGCACTCTTTGATGACAAGAGGCAATTTCCAAGCTGGAGAGGATATATTAATTGTCGGTGCAGGTGGCGGAGTTAATAGTGCAAGTATCCAGATTGCAAAACTTGCTGGTGCGAGGACAATTTATGTTATCGGCAGTGATGAAGAAAAATGCCAACATGCTCACGATTTAGGTGCAGATGTCACGATTAATCGTCAAAAAACAGATAATTGGTCAAAAGATATTTTTAGATTAACAAATAAACGTGGGGTTGATGTTGTCGTTGACAATGTAGGACAAGCCACTATGCCTTTGAGTATGCGTGCAGTTCGAGCAGGTGGACGTATTTTAGTTGTAGGAGGCACAACAGGTTATGATACAACAATCAACCTCGCACAACTCTTTTATTATCATATTGCTATTATCGGAAGCACAATGGGTGAGCATAGAGATTACGCCAAAGTGATGAACCTCATTTTTGCTGGAAAACTTAAAGCAATCGTTGGCAAAGCCTTTTCACTTCATGAAGCACGAGAAGCCCAAGATACTTTAGAAAATTTTGATGTATTCGGCAAAGTTGTGATTGACCTAAATATATAGGTAAAAAGTAGGAATGCTTATCCTCCTTTTAGATACAATGTCCATTTAATAGACCAAAGGTACTAATAGTGTCTCGCAAGATTATGATATAATTGTTGTAATAATTTTTGAAATATTGAGTAGGTTTTAGAAAAACATTTAACAATAAGCCAAAAGTCGTATGAGTTAGCAGAAGGATAGCATGATGTCCAACTTTGAAACCGAAGTCAAAATTTACGTTACAAATTTGGATGAAGTTGAGCAAACACTTCAAAAAAATAGTGCGAAAATCGTTCAAGACCGTATCTATGAGCGGAATATTCGTTATGATTTGGCTGACAAATCACTTGCATCACGAGGGGTTGTTGTTCGGCTACGAGAAGACCACAGTGTTAAATTAACTTACAAAGAACCCGGTACAATCGAACGTGGAATTGTAACACGCGAAGAACTTGAAGTTGAAGTTAGCGACTTTGATACTATGCAACAAATTCTTGCTAAATTTGGCTATTATCCAGCAATGTTCTACGAAAAATACCGTACAGTGTATACATGCCACAATACCCATATTATGCTGGATGAACTACCCTATGGTCACTTTGTCGAAGTTGAAGGCAATAGCCAAGATATTGAATGGGTTTTGGAACAACTCGGACTACAAAGTGCAGAACGGTGGGAAAATAGTTACGCCAAGTTGTTCGACAATGTGAAACATCACCTCGAACTCACATTTAAAGATTTATCCTTCGATAATTTTGAAGATATTTCAGTTACAGCCAATGACTTTATTGCACCCGGTAGTATCGTCATTCGTTAAATTCGACCAATAATTAGACGAGACTCATAGAGACAAGCTATCATAGTGTTAAACGGATAGCCATAAGGTATAGTATGAGTCTCTTAGATAAATTCAATCGTTGGGAAGACACCCTCGTCCAAAAGACAATCCAACGATTTCCTGAACGCAAAGAAACATTTACCACCTCTTCTGATATAGAAGTCAAACGACTATATACACCTAACGATACACCTCAAAATTATGAAGCAGAACTAGGTTTTGCAGGCGAGTACCCCTTCACACGTGGAGTCCAGCCCACTATGTACCGCAGTCGGTTTTGGACGATGCGCCAATATGCTGGTTTTGGTACAGCCGAAGAATCCAACCAACGTTATCGTTTTTTGCTGGAACAGGGACAAAGTGGATTATCAGTCGCCTTTGATTTACCAACTCAAATTGGCTATGATGCCGATGATCCAATGGCAGGTGGCGAAGTGGGCAAAGTGGGGGTCAGCATTAGTAGCATTCACGATATGATGACCCTTTTTGACCAAATCCCTCTCGATAAAGTCTCCACCAGCATGACTATCAACGCTCCTGCGACAGTCCTACTAGCGATGTATATTGTCGTAGGCAAGCGCCAAGGCGTTTCACCTCAGCAATTACGGGGTACAGTCCAGAATGACATCCTCAAAGAATATATTGCACGAGGTACATATATATATCCACCAAAGTCATCTATGCGCCTGATTACTGATTTATTCGCCTATTGTAAAGAAGAAGTCCCTAGCTGGAACACAATCAGTATTAGTGGCTACCACATTCGAGAAGCAGGTAGTACAGCTGTTCAAGAGGTAGCTTTCACGCTCGCAGATGGTATCGCCTATGTCGAAGCGGCAATAAAGGCTGGCTTGGATGTCGATGAATTTGCGCCTCAATTATCTTTTTTCTTCAATTCACATAATAATTTTCTTGAAGAAGTGGCAAAGTTTCGTGCTGCACGTAAACTATGGGCAAAAATTATGAAAGAGCGTTTCGGAGCCAAAAAGAAAAAGAGCCTACAATTACGCTTCCATACACAAACAGGTGGCAGCACCTTAACTGCACAACAACCCGAAAACAACATCGTGCGCGTTGCTCTGCAAGCCTTATCTGCGGTGATGGGTGGAACGCAATCGTTACATACTAACAGCATGGATGAAGCCCTTGCCCTACCCACTGAAAAAGCAGTGCAGATTGCGCTCCGTACTCAGCAAATTATCGCTCATGAGACAGGTGTTGCTGATACAGTAGACCCATTAGCAGGGAGTTATTATATTGAGGCACTTACCGAAGAAATTGTGAAACGAGCCGAAGAGTACATCAACAAAATCGACGACATCGGGGGCGCACTTTCAGCTATTGAAAGTGGCTTCATCAATAAAGAAATCCAAGACGCCGCTTATAGTTATCAACGTGAGGTCGAGAAGAATCAAGCGATTATTGTGGGTATCAATGATTTTGTGAGTGATGCCGATATTGAACCTGATTTACTGCGTGTTGACCCAGCTATTGAAACAGCAGCGCATCAACGCTTAAAAACCTTGCGTGAAGCCCGCGACAACGAAAAAGTGAGTTCTTTGCGTCAACAACTAGAAACAGCCGCTAAAGGCTCAGACAATTTGATGCCATTGATAATCGAATGTGTTGATAATGATGTCACTTTAGGCGAGGTCTGCCATAGCTTACGGGCAGTCTTTGGCGAATATCGTCCGCAGGTGATGGTATGAGCCTCGATAAATTCCGGGATGAGAATGGCAATATTCTATCTATAGGATGTAAAGGAAGCATTCTCTCGATTGGGAGTGTGGGTAGTATATTATCTATCGGCAGTGCTGGCAGTATTCTCTCAATTGGAAGCACAGGAAGCCTACTTTCGATTGGCTGTGCAGGGAGTGTTTTGTCTATGTTCAGTACACTCTCTATTGGAAGTTTTGCCAGTTTCTTGAGCATTTTCAGTCGATTTGCAATTTTCAAGACATTTAACTCCAAGAAACAATCTGAATAATTTGTAGCAACTTGTTGTTGGTAAGTTGAATTAAAAAGGTGGGGAAATGACAATTGAAGAATTTATTTCACAAGTAAGAAAACGCGAACTGCCCAGTAATCCGATGGCGCGCATCGAAACCTATGCTCGTGAACTTGCTGAAGGTGCGGCATACGGATTATGGTCAACGGAATTTAATGGATTTGCGGTTAGCTTTGAGGGTCGACGGGTTAATACGCCAGAAGTTCAACCAATTTATGATTACATTGTCGCACGTTGGGGAGATTTCGAGAGCGCACCGAAATACGAATTATTGGTGCAGAATGGCTTCCTTCTTTTCGAGAGTCCGCAACGCTACGAACTCATTTATACCATCACAAAATCTGCCTTTGATTTGTTGACCAAAGCTGATACTGCCAGTATTTTCATCAGTTATAAACGCTCGGAAAGTAGTAGCTTTGCTCTGTTAATTGAGAATGTCTTACGCAATGCTGGCTTAAACCCGTTTGTGGATATGCAACTGGAAGCAGGAGGGGATTGGCGCAATCAATTACGTGATACTATTCGCCAAGCGGACTATCTCGTTTTATTACTCGCCCCAACGACATTACAGTCTAAAGTAACCATTCAAGAAATTGAGTGGGCAATGGGTGCAGGGACAACAATTATTCCCATTTGGCATCGTGGCTTTACCTATAAAGCGTCCGAATGGTCGGCTGTTTCGGAAACTGTACGAGAATTTGTGTCAGATACGCATACGATTCGAGTAACAGAAGAAAATCCACTTGCTTACAACACAGCATTAATCGAACTCTTGAATCGGTTCGGCATTAGTCGATAAATCAGTGGTCAATCGTCAGCTAAACTGCAGATTCTGTTTACATTTTTCAGGCATAATTAGCTTATTCATCTGCAATTTACGGGGAAATGTATGATTCAATTAAGTGAACAATCTCGATTCATCCTCAAATGTATAGCTGAAGGGCAAACAATTGGTGAGATTTTACAGCATCAACCGCAATTCACGGTAAGCGATATTGCAAAAGCCGCTGAAGACGCATTACGTTTAGATAACTTCCACCGCGAGACATCCAGCAAAAAGACTGGTGATACAAACTTACGGACTTATGAAGTATGGACAAAAGATGAAGATTCAACTCTTCATATGATGCTCAGTAATAACGTTGCTGTTCAAGAGATTGCAAAAAAATTGGAACGTCATCCAATGATTATACGGCGACGTATTCGGCAGCTAAAATTAGATGATTTATGATAATTTAACCTGCACTCATTAACTGTAATAAATATACAATATCAAACTTATGTTTTTCGCGGTCTCCTCCTATTATTCTCTGATGCGTGATCAATATCATGAGGTCAATGGATAAATGTTCTGGGAGGAACTCATGAAAAACTCACTACCAAAAACAATTTTTGTTATTCTATCCGCATTATTCCTAACTTTCGCTGTATTTGGTCAAGAAGCTACTGTAGAACCAGAAATAACTGAAACACCGGATGCTGAAATGACTGAAGTTGTAGAACCAGAGATGACAGAAGAAGCGGACATGGATATGTCTGATACTGAAGATGATATGGAAATGGATACCACTTCAGGAGCAATTGACATAACTCTGGAAGAAATTGCGGGCAATTCTGAGGAGTATTTTGGGCAACGAGTGACTGTTGAAGGTAATGTTGAAACATTCTTGAACGCTAAGTCATTCATCCTCGGTGAAGAAGCTATCATAGATAACGACCAATTAATTGTTTTCAATATGACGAATGAAACCTTTGACTTGCAAGTTAGCAATGATGTTCAAGTCGTCGTAACAGGCGTTATCTTACCATCACTAACTTTCCACGAAGATGGTATTGATGAAGCTACCTACTGGCAACCTATGGAAGATATTCATGAAATGATGAACTTTGTCGTCGACCCATTGCAATTTTACTACAGTGGCGGATTAGAAGACCAATATGATGTCTATACAGTATTAGTCGTGGAAGACGTTCAAAATATAAATGTATTATCCGAAGATGATGGTAATATAACGGATGATACAGATATGGAAATAGAAGCGACTGAAGATGTTGACATGGACAATGAAGATATGGACATGGAAGCAACCGAGGAAGCCGACTGTTAAACTCTACTGTTAAAATTCAAACAGTCTATCATTTTGATAGGCTGTTTATGTTTAATGCACAATAGCCGAAAACCAATAGAGATGATACAACTAGCGTAATAATTTTATTGACCACCAGTGAGTTCTCTATGCCTAGCCAAGAACAACATCCCTCACGAAATTACGGCTGTATGCTTTTTTTCGTCATCAGTTTAGGCGTATATCAAATCCTATTTGTATCTCATGTGTTATTACATACTGGAGTCACATTCAATTCATGGTCTTTAGCCTCACTTACGCACGTAAGTATTGCAAGCCTATGGGTTATTTTATTCACACATGCGGCAATTCGTATGGGCAAAAAACAGCCCTATGCGTTACGATATAGTGGTTGGCTTATCGTTAGTTTCATATTGTCCCGTCTGATACAAACAGCATTATTTGTACAGGCAGATTATGATCGAAATCGACTTGGATTTTTGGTTGTAATCACACTGGTGATATTAGCTGTACCGATTCTGCTATTGATTCAGCAACGAGAGAACGGTACTCAAAACTAGAGAGGTTTTTCAGATATGGTATCAAATCCGAAACTTGAAGAACTCCGCGATAAACGCGCACAGCGTCAAGAACTCGGCGGAGAAGAACGTATTGCACGGCAACACGACAATAGACGTGGTACAGCCTATGAGCGGCTGGAAATCTTGCTTGACCCTGGTAGCTTCCGTGAGGTTGATGCCTTTGTACAACATCGCTCAACCAACTTTGGAATGGAGAAAAATCGCCCACTCGGTGATAGTGTCGTCACAGGATGGGGAACAATTGATGACCGTTTGGTTTATGTGTATTCACAAGATTTCACCACATTCGGCGGTAGCCTAAGCGAAGTCCATGCCGCCAAAATCATTAAAATTATGGAAATGGCAATGAAAACAGGTGCACCTGTCATCGGCTTAAATGACAGTGGTGGCGCACGAATTCAAGAAGGTGTTGAGAGCTTGTCGGGCTATGCTGAGATTTTCTTACGCAATACAATGGCAAGTGGTGTTGTACCTCAAATTAGTGTGATTATGGGTCCATGTGCTGGTGGGTCAGTCTATAGCCCTGCCCTTACCGACTACGTGATTATGGTTAAAGAAACCAGTTATATGTTCATCACAGGACCAAATGTTGTCAAACAAGTGCTCAATGAAGATGTGACCTTTGAGGAACTCGGTGGCGCATCAGTCCATTCTAGCAAGAGTGGTGTGGCGCATATGATTGCAGATGATGAACCGCAAGCCTTGATGTTGGTGCGCGAGTTACTCAGTTATTTACCTCAAAACAATATGGAAGACCCACCTTACCTCGCTACCAGTGATGACCCATTACGAGAAGATGAAGCATTAAACAGCATCATCCCAGATAACCCGAATAAACCGTATGATATGAAAGAAATTATCGAAACGGTGGTTGATGATGGGCATTTCTTTGAAGTTCACGAAGACTTTGCTGCAAACATTGTCGTCGGTTATGCACGTCTAGGGGGGCAAGCAGTCGGGATTGTAGCGAATCAACCAATGGTTCTCGCAGGTGTTTTAGACATTAATGCCAGCGAAAAAGCAGCACGATTCATCCGCACTTGTGATGCCTTCAATATTCCACTCATCACCTTTGTTGACGTTCCCGGTTATCTACCCGGACGCGACCAAGAACATGCAGGTATTATTCGTAGTGGAGCAAAACTACTATTTGCTTATTGTGAAGCAACTGTACCCAAATTGACGGTTACGACACGTAAGTCTTACGGTGGCGCATATTGTGTTATGAGTAGTAAGCATATTCGAGGTGACCTCAACCTTGCTTGGCCTACAGCCGAAATTGCGGTCATGGGTCCTGAAGGTGCTGTCGAAATTATTAATCGACGCGAACTTGCAGAAGCAGATGACCTTGCCGAAACCAAAACAAAACTAGCTGATGCCTACCGTGAACGCTTTGCTCATCCGTATATTGCTGCATCACGCGGTTACGTTGATGATGTGATTGAACCTCGCGAGACACGCTCACGTTTAATCAATGCACTACAGGTTTTCCAGAACAAACGTGACGAAAATCCGCCGAAAAAACACGGTAACATTCCGCTCTAAGGAGGACAATATGAGTACAGATGTATTAGGTAGAACAATTCAAAAAGTCCTCATTGCCAATCGGGGTGAAATTGCTGTTCGCGTGCAACGGGGTTGTCGTGATTTAGGCTTACCAACTGTCGCCGTTTATAGCGAGGCAGACCGCCAAGCGTTACATGTTCGTTATGCTGATGAAGCAGTGAATATTGGCGCACCAGCCCCGCGTGATAGCTATCTTCGTATGGATAAGATTATCTCCGCCGCTAAGAAAACAGGGGCTGATGCAATTCATCCTGGTTACGGTTTCCTCGCTGAAAATGCCGAATTTGCTGGCATGTGTGAAGATGAAGGTATCGTTTTTATAGGTCCATCGGCACATGCAATCAGTATTATGGGCGATAAAGAATCGGCACGTAAAGCTGTTAAAGCAAACGGTGTTGCCCTTATCCCAGGAACCGATGCTGGTATGCACGATGATGACCTGATTGCAGCCGCGCGTGAAATTGGCTTCCCTGTAATGGTGAAAGCTGTCGCAGGTGGTGGTGGTAAAGGGATGCGACCTGTATTTGACGAGGCAGCATTCCCCGAAGCATTACGTCTAGCACGTTCAGAAGCAGTCAGTTCGTTCGGTAGTGGGGATGTCTACATAGAGAAACTCATTCAAGGTGGACGACATATCGAGTTTCAAATTCTTGCCGACCATCATGGTAATACAGTCCACCTCGGTGAACGCGAATGTAGTATTCAACGGCGCAATCAAAAATTAGTGGAAGAATCGCCCAGTCCATTCTTGATGATGACCCGCGAAACCCGCGAAAAAATGGGTAAGATGGCAATTGCGGCAGCAGAATCAGTCGATTACGTCAATGCTGGCACAATCGAATGTATGATGGATAAAGATGGCAATTACTACTTCCTAGAGATGAATACCCGCCTACAGGTTGAACACCCTGTTACTGAAGTTGTTACAGGTATTGACCTTGTTAAAGAACAAATCCGTATTGCGCGTGGTCGTCGGATGACACCAACTGAAAGTGTGCTTGACCCACAAGGCTGGGCGATTGAGTGTCGTATCAATGCCGAAGACCCTTATAACAATTTCATCCCATCCACAGGCACGTTGACCGCGTCAATTACGCCCAAAGGACCGGGTGTTCGCGTCGATAGTGGTGTTTTCACAGGTTACGAAATCACGCCACACTATGACAGTATGATTGCGAAATTGATTTCCTATGGTGAAAATCGTCAGCAAGCGATTGTACGTATGCGCCGTGCCTTATCTGAATTTGTGATTATGGGTGTTCGCCATAACATCCCCTTCCACATTAACTTATTTAATAGTGTTAGCTTCCAAGCTGGACGATATGATACGCGCTTTGTGGAAGAACGCTTTAGCATGACAACCTATGAATCAGAACCGACGGAAGAAGAATTAGAGACTATAGCAATTGCCGCAACCCTCCACGCACACAAGAGTCGTCAAAAAGCTGCTCAAGTGGTTGCTCCAGCAGAGCGCGACACGAGCAACTGGAAATGGGTTGGACGTTACGAGAGGATTCATCGATGAAATATACAACCATCATAAATAACAAGCAATTTGAAGTCGAAATCCTCAAAGACGGTAATGTGCTGGTCAATGGAAAACCGCATGAGGTAGATTTCCTTGGACTAGAAGAATCACTCTATTCGATTATCCAAAATTCAAAATCACACGAAATTGCGATTGAAGAAGAACGTGGCAAATACGAACTCCAACTTGAGGGACGTTTATACGAGGCGACTGTTCTTGACCAACGTGCTTTATTGATGGCACAGCGCAAAGGTGGACTCATGACAGGCAGTGGTGAAGTTGCCTCGCCAATGCCAGGCTTGATTGTTGAAGTTCTGGTCAATGTCGGCGATGAAGTCACACAAGGTCAAACTGTCGTCATCTTAGAATCTATGAAAATGCAAAATGAACTCAAAGCACCCCGTGATGGCATTGTGCAAAAGATAGCTTGTGAAGCAGGTCAAACCGTTGATAAAGGTAATCTACTTATCAACATTGAAGGCGACGACGAGTAATTTATCTAGGGCATAACCTATAGTGTTGTGCCCTTCCCCTACGAAAACAGTCGCCTATTCCCAAAAAGATAAGCCTCCGCTACCATACTGCCCCTATTAATTAACTAGCTCACAAAGACTATGACCCAAATTTTCCAATCACGTTGGATAGACATCTTATGGTGCCTCTGTATCACTGCCTATATTTTGGCTGGCATTCAGGCTGTCCCATTGCACGGTGACGAAAGCACCCAAATTTATATGGGACGTGATTTTTATTACCACATTCTGGGGAATACTGAGCAAGTATTATTCCGAGATTGGGATACATTGTCAGGCGACGAAGCTACTGAGCAACAACTCCGCTTACTCAACGGCACCATTCCAAAATATCTTTTCGGTGCAGTCGCTTATCTTAGTTATTATGACATTGAAGATATTAATCAACAGTGGTCATGGGGGTCTGGCTGGGAATGGAATCACGAAAATGGTCATGTTCCTACTGAAGATTTGCTATTTCGCTCACGATTTGTCTCAGCAAGTTTATTAGCCATTTCAGCAATTGCGCTCTTTGCGGTGGGCAATGTTCTTTCTGGACGATTTGTCGCGTACATTGCGAGTGCCTACTATGTCTTGAACCCTGCCATTTTGCTTAATGGGCGACGCGCAATGATGGAAGGTGGCATGCTGGCATTTAGTATGTTAGCGATACTTATTGCTCTTTACCTGCTGAAAAACCGCTTATGGTGGCAATATATTTTATTGGGCGTGATAAGTGGTTTAGCAGTTGCGAGTAAACATACGTCAGTGGTTATAATTATTAGTACCTTTGCTGTTTGTGGTGGATACTTCCTGCTGAACTACAGAAAACATCTTTTGAATTTAGTCGGGTCTGGTATATTGTCCCTTATCGTTTTTTTTGCACTAAACCCTGCTTGGTGGAATGCTCCCCTAACCACACCTTCAACCGTATTGGAATTACGTCAAGATTTACTGTCTGGACAGGTAAGTTTTTTCGGCGGTTATGATAATTTTTCAGAGCAAGTTAGTGGTTTTGCACGTCAAAGTTTCATCGTTTTACCAATTTATGCGGATAGTGATTTTGACGATTTTTATAGCGCACAGCTTGAGACAATCCAGAATTATGATTCCTCTTTGCTGAGTGGTGTAAGTTTAGGGGGGTCTACAATCGGTGGATTGATTGTGTTTATATTGACTATTGCTGGCTTAGTC
The DNA here is from genome assembly GCA_965230145.1 of Phototrophicaceae bacterium. Classification (GTDB taxonomy): domain Bacteria; phylum Chloroflexota; class Anaerolineae; order Aggregatilineales; family Phototrophicaceae; genus JAUZRW01. The sequence goes on along the minus strand of CBDDKI010000002.1, from coordinate 4,540,583 downwards.
CGATTATGGCTATACGAAAAAATTGAGGTGTCTCATAGATGGTTCATTACGACTTGGTTCGTTGCGATGATTATTCTCACATTGTTCTTGACTCCGCTCGAATGGCAACGTTATTACCTACCGATTTATCCTGTCATTGGCATCTTATTTGCTATCGGTATTGAGTACTTATGGCACAGTCTAAACGTTGCTCGACTGTTTCCCTTACAAAACCCGCGAAATTAAAATAAAAGAATGCGATACGACTTCCTATGTCTCTTTATTGGTTACAACAAACCTTCGCCGTCTTACCCTTGGTCTTGTGGGTCTATATTGGGCTAGGCGTACCTTGGGGATTGTTGATTTTACCGCGCTCGGATTGGTCACAGAAAGTGACAGTGCTAGCCTTATCATTTGCAATTGGACCTGCTTTGTTGACTGCATGGATGCTGATTTTGGGGACAATTGGTGGCGCACAAGAAACTCGCTTATTGCGCTTTGATTTAATCATGGTTGGTACTGTTTCTCTTGCTTTAGTAGGTGGATTTTTTGCATGGCGCAAATTCAAGCAAGGCGAAGCAAAAGCTATAGAAAGCCATCCCCTTGCCTTTGACGAAAAGTTGCTCATAGCTTTAATTGTGATAGCCATTGTTATTCGCTGGATTGTCACGGCATATTGGTCATTCACGGCGTATGATGCCTTGTGGGTTTATGGTTATGAAGGACGCTTGTATCAACTCTTAGGCTATATTCCAGAGACAATCGGCTATTATCCACAATTCTTACCGCTCCAATACACATTCATGCAATTACTCAGCGACGGTTTTGATGACCATGCCGCACGTGCTGTTGTACCCTTTATTCATGTAGGTAGTATTTTCGCCAGTTACGTATTAGGTTCACGGCTATTTACACGGCGAGTCGGCATCATTTTAGCTTCTATCTGGACGTTATATCCGCATGTGGCACAGTGGGCGCATATTGGGGATTTAGAAATCCCCCTGACATTTACGCTAACTCTCACCATGGCGTTCTTCATCTTAGCATGGACGCAAAAAGACCAATTTTATCGTCGGCGGTATGCGCTGATTGCTGGTATCTGCTTTGGCATTGCAATGTGGACAAAACCGACGGGCGGGGCATTCATCTGGGGTGTCATTCTACTGGTCATGGTTGAGTTCATCCGTGTCAGATTTGACTTCCAACAATGGCTACCACGCTTTGAGGTAGCCGTTATCACGGGTTTGGCGTGTATTCCTTTGGGTGGAGCATGGTATATAAGGAATGTTTTTCTAGGATTACCTGCCCTTGTTTTCCCCCATGAAAGCTGGCTAACACGCGCAACTCGGAGCGGTGATTTACTCAGTTTTCCGATGTTTGCCCTCTTGCTTTTCGTAGCCTTCCTTGCGAGTACGAGAAAATTACAGCGAAATTGGGCTTTGTTAATTGGCGTGATATTTCTTCTTGCTGGGACAATGCCCAGTAGCCCACTTATAAATGAATTACGACATAATCCACCACAAAGTTATTTGACACTCCTAGAAATTAGCTTGATTATCCTCGGCATAAGTATCATTTTATGGGGATTATGGGAGCTAGTCCAGAAACATCTATCCGATGAAAAATTGGGCAAAGTGACGTGGGCTTATCTACTGATTTTTCCCTATTTCGCTACTTGGTTCTGGTCATATAGTTATCATGCACGTTTATCCTTCCCCATTGTCCCTGTGATGATACTACCGATTGCTGTTATCCTTGCTCATTGGCTACCCTCTCAAAAAGTGAAAATTTGGAATGTCCGCTACAAGCTAGCGTGGTCAACTTTACTTATCTTATTGGCAATTCCTGCTATAAAAATCCCTATCACAGATATTGCTCCGACATCAAATTGGCTTTGGACTGAACAATATCCAGACGATTTTACGAGAACACGCCTGCATAATCCGGGAGTAGCATTGGTTGCTGAACAATTATGGGGGTACGAAGCCTACTGGCAAACCACTCCCACTGTTATTGCCCCCGGTGAACAACGTTTACGATTCTTCTTACCGCATGCCCAAATCATTAGCGATACTGTTCCGACAAGACTAGATGATTTAGAGGGAGCAACCCACTATTTATATGGTTCACTTGCACGTTGGCGTTACGAAAATGATGAGGACATTCATCCCCTACATAATCAAATTGTAGCGAGTTTAGGGCGTGAGACACTCTTTAATCAAGTATTGGATTTTGAAACAGGGACATTCGCTTACGAGTTATATGAACTATCCCTTGATGAACGCTTTACCATACCCCAATCTGGCATCAGCAATTATATTGAAAATGAAGTCATCTTTGGGGATGCCATACGATATGTAGGTGATAGTGTCAGTAATAGTAACTTAGTTGGCAATCGCATTTTTTCAACTCACGTTTGGGAAGTCTTAGCGACACCATCGGCGAATTATCATATTCAAGTCAATTTACTCAATGAAGATGACGGTGAAATTTACAGAACATGGGTTAATCCTGTCGCCCCTACTGAACACGGCTATTACAACACTGCTCTGTGGCAAACAGGTGAATTCATAATTGATGAGCAATCCGTCTTAGTTGACACCTCTGATTTGCCAGCAGGAGCAAATTATCGCTTCGTATTTAACTTAGTCGATATTGAAACAGACGAAATTATCCCAATGACCATTAATGGTGAACCAGCGAATGGTTATCCTATGAGTGCTCAGTTCACAATTGGCGAATGACCTAGCGCACACGTTGATAGAGTGAAGCGGTGCTACTTTGGAAAATGAGTTCCCATTCATAGGTTTGATAAATCGGCGCGAGAGGCTCATCGAAGAACCGTGGGCTAAAGGCTAAGTAGTCAATGTCTGGGATGGGATATATCTCAGACCGCCCTAAGGGGTAGCGTAATTCAGTGATTACCAAATCAGGATTATTCATCCAGACACTCAACCATGAGATATTTTCAAGATACACAGTCGATGGTTCAAGCAATGCTAATTCATCATAGATACTATTATCCTGTAAGTCAGGGTCGATAACCTTCTCCCATTGCGTGGCATCATAGGAGAATATATCGTCAACGCCAATTGCTAGCACTAAGCCAATTCCTGCGATAATTAATAGCCCGGACATAATTCGGCGCAGAATGATTTGCTCATTAACCCATGAATATAGGCGATTGATAATCGGTGCAATTAGAATGATCCCTGTAACCCAGACTGCAACCACACCATATAGGACAAAACGCCACTGAACGTCAAGATAATCCAAATCAAGCAAAGTTAAATAGGCACTTAATGGGGTTATTGCGAAGCTAAACGTAATCACAAGCAACAAACCAGCCCATTGCCAGCGTAGTTGCCGATAGAATAAACTTGCTATACTGAGACCTAGAATGAGAACGAGTGCAAACTGCAAACTGCGACTATCAGGCGAATTATAGAGTGTCGGATTATCTAAATTTGCGATGATGCTGGTATAGAAAAATTCGCTTATTTCTGAAGTCACTAATTCACCCATCACCAAATAATTACGAATGACCCACAATCCGCCAGGAAACATCAACACAATTACGAGTAGAAAAACAAGTGGATGAAGATATTCACGCCATGTGCCTTTACGCCAGTGTAAACCCCAGTAGAGCATCACTAAGCCCCAAAGGTAAAATAAGACGACCACCCCTGTTGACTTGGTTGCAAGAGAGAGCATTGTAGCAAATGCTAATCCAATCGGATGAAAACGTTCATCCCCCAAAGGCGCATGAAGAATAGCCATCAAAATTAACACAGTGGATAGGACATCATTTTTCCCGACATTCATCAATTGTGGAAAAATAATCGGCATAAAGCAGATGCCAAGAGCGAGTAACAGGCACACATCGGTTGATAATCGCGCATAGCGTAATAATAAAAAGGCTATTGTTAACCACAGCAAAATAAATGTAAGGGCATGAACAATCCCTGTAACACGGATGTCACCTGTAAAAAACATCCCAAACGCAATGAGGCTTTCATATCCAAATGGGTATTGTCCGTATGGTACTGATAAATCCCATGCTGACCCAGTATAGTAGAGTTGTAAGGCTTTTACTCCATGATAGCCAATAAAATCAGGCGAGATTATGAACCCTAATGTCGATTTTCCCCATAAAATCATCCGTTGCACGAAAATAATGAAAACGAGGGCTACAGACACGCCAATGACTGTTTTACTCAACAAGTTTGATGGCATTTGATGTTGATTTAGTGTTTTGTGCCAAGTATCGCTAGAACGTTGATAAATGATATACGCCAGTGAACTAACAAGTAAAGTCATGGGGACAGCAAGAATAAGGTTGTAAAAACCTAAGAAACTCAAAATCTGTGCTGAAAAGACGATACCAAATAAGGTACTGACCAGCATAGCATACATTTTGAGGAGTGTTTGAGTCATCTACAATGCCTATATAAACGTGAAAACAAAAGAGGCATTATATCGTCTACGTTAGGTGGAGTGTAGGGGCGAGCATATATAATTGGTTTAGAAATTCGTGTTCTCCAAAATGGTCTGAAAAAATTCCAGAATACCGATATTCGGATTATTAGCAACCTCTCTTAAGCCATCATTCACGATTGCCCACTCGTAAATCTTAAAGACTAAAACTAAAGGAATGCCATACTGAATGATACGACTTGGCATAGAAGCAACTGTGAGTGAAATTGGTGCTTCCGAGACATCCTGTAACTCCTGCCGTTCAGATAATATCTGTAAACGCTCCATATTCAGGCGGTCTCGCTTGCCATTGAGGTCAATCAAGTCGAACAACATCCCAATTTGCTCATTTTGGTTGCTCTTGATGTTATCACGGTTTTTCCAGATAACTTCGCATTGGTCAATGTCGGTCTCTAACTTAGCTAAACCTGTATCAACTTCGATGAGACGCGCTTCAAGCTCAACGGCGTATTGTTCGCGCCAACGGGCTTGTCCACGTCCATACGGCAAGCGTATCAGCAGATAATAATGTGTGTAAAATAAAACTAAAGGGATTAATACATCAAAAGCAAGGATGTAGCCTAAGTCTTGCTGAATATTGGGAATACGTCCTGATATAAGTACCTGACTAAATGGAATTGCGGCAAGATATAGTGTGATAATAAACATCATTATGAGGGTAAGGGGTAATCTATCCACAATTGCATTACGGTCTTTTGCCGAAATCTTGGTGTTGGTCATCACTAAGGCATATAAAATCATCAAGATTAATGCAACAAAATAGAACGGCAAGCCAAAAATGAGGGCTAAGGCTTGCTCAGAAGAATCAATGATTGCATTGCCTTGTAGACGTTCTCGCAATTGACCAATGAGGGTGTTGTTTTCAAACAAGAATATCTGCACAGGGATAACCGTCGCTAATACGGCAAAAACAAGCAAAATATCCATATCAGAGATTGTACGTAGCGGACGCGCAATCGACACTGGCAGATGTTCCATAAGTTTATTAGGGATGAGCATTCGTCGTAAGCCTCGCCCACTGGAATAAACAATTACTAGAATGAAGAAAATCATCATCCACAATATGGGCGACAGTGCCAAAATCGTTTCGTCTAGAACCGCCTCACCTAGTAAATTAGCTGTGCGAATATCGCTCAAGTTCGTAAAATGCCGTACAATAACAATCGATGCAATAATGAGTGCAATTGGGGTTAATAACCGCGCCAGACGTACCCAGACATTATTGCGTGATAACCATCGATTCCATGCTCCAATCCACATCGCTTGCATCAGAACATAGTATGTTACAGCTAAAATCAGCAAGCCCATGTTGTAATAAATGTTCGCTTGCAATGTAAATATATCATCTTGAATAAATCGAGCGATTAAACGTCCGACAACAAAGGCAAAAATGCTTGCAGAAATGAACTCATTCAAGGCAACCATCACTTGTTCCCATAACGGGATACGTGAGATGAAAATACGATAGCCATAGGATGTGAGAGCATATAGAGAAAGCAATAAACGGAAAGTCACAGCCGAAAATATAAGCAGGAAAATATAAAAGGTTTCGCTTTGTTTGCCACTTGTTGGTGTATCCGAGATTATGCGATAGAAGACAATGAATAATTGACTGTGAACCCAGAAAGTCATCACATAAAAGGCATGGCTTCGGGTAAAATATCGCCCGAGAAGAAGTTTCTGCACAGGACGGAATCCCGCTAAGACCACGAGCAAAACTATACCAACAAGTGAAATACTTGCTGTTAGCCAATCTCCAGCTAGAAAACGCCAAATCGTGTAAGCGCCTTGGATTAAGACCAAAAATGCGACAAAAAATCGATCAAAGTATGAGTCTTGAGACAACTGTAGCCAATTCCACATCGGTTCAGACGGAGGAGGCGTTTCAAGAGGTTCTGTTTCTTGATTGTCGTCACTGAGATTAATCTCATCTGCCATAGTTAAATTCCTAGTTTATTACCATCATTGCTGACTTCTCTATTATGCCTTAAATCTTTCAATTGCGGAAAGTTCAACAAGCACTTTCATCAATTTACCTATAAAAAGTGGTATAATCTGCACAAAGTATCCAAGTTAAAGGCTTTTTATAGTAATGTTTGATAAAAACAAATTAGAAAAATTCAAGAAATACCAGCGCAATTGGAAAGATAACACACTAAAACAAACGCTAAAGCATCGTAAAGAACGTAAAGAGACGTTTACAACGCAGTCCAGCGAACCGATAAATCGTGTTTACACGCCGCTTGATATAAGCGATTTAGAATATGAGCGTGATTTAGGTAATCCGGGTGAATACCCATATACACGCGGTGTCCACGCCACAGGTTATCGTGGTAAACCTTGGACAATGCGAATGTTTGCAGGTTTTGGCACTGCCGAAGAAACCAATGAGCGTTTTAAATATCTTGTCGAGCATGGCAACATGGGTTTATCCGTCGCCTTTGACCTGCCGACATTGATGGGGTATGACACTGATGCCCCCGAAGCTCTGGGCGAATTTGGTAAATGTGGTGTGGCAATTAGCTCACTCAAAGATATGGAAATTTTATTTGACGAAATTCCATTAGATAAAATTTCGACCAGCATGACCATCAATAGCCCTGCCCCGATGATTTGGGCGATGTATATTGCAGCCGCCGAAAAACAAGGGCATGACCGTTCGATTCTGCGTGGGACACTACAAAATGACATCCTCAAGGAATATATTGCCCAAAAGGAATTTATCTTCCCACCAAAACCATCCATGCGCTTAGTGACCGACACCATTGAATACGCCACCAACGAGATGCCACAATGGAATTATCTGAGTGTGAGCGGTTATCACATTCGGGAAGCAGGTAGCACAGCGGCGCAAGAACTCGCTTTCACTTTAATTGATGGCATTGAATACGTGAAATGGGCATTAGAGCGTGGCTTAAATATTGATGACTTCGCCCCACGCATGAGTTTCTTCTTCAATTGCCATAATGACTTTTTTGAAGAAATCGCCAAAATGCGTGCTGCCCGTCGAATATGGGCGCGTGAAATGCGCGAGACATTCGGCGCAAAAAATCCGCGTAGTTGGTTGATGCGCTTCCATACGCAAACAGCAGGAGTTAGCCTGACAGCCCAACAAGCCGAAGTCAATCTCGTTCGGGTAGCTATCCAAGCCCTAGCAGGGGTACTCGGTGGTACACAATCATTGCACACAAACAGCATGGATGAAGCCCTTGCTCTCCCCTCAGAACATGCCGTGACGCTTGCTATGCGAACCCAACAAGTCATCCTTGAAGAAAGTGGCGTTGCGAATACCGTTGACCCCCTCGGTGGGAGTTATTTTGTCGAAGCCCTTACCAACAAAATGGAAGCCCAATGTTATGACTATTTCCAACGCATTGAGGATTTAGGGGGTGTTTTGCCAGCAATTGAGGCAGGATTTTTCCAGCAAGAAATTTCGGATGCGAGTTATCATCATCAGAAAGAACTCGAAAAAGGTGAACGTGATATTGTCGGCTTGACGAAATACAGTAACGATGAACCGATTAGTATTCCGATTTTGAAGATGGATCCAGAAGGTTATGACAAGCAAGTGGCACGTTTGAACCAAGTACGAGCCGAACGCGATGCAACACAAGTCCAAAATGCCTTGGATGCGATACGAACAGCTTGCCAAAATGAGCAAAATGTCATGCCCCATCTGGTTGAGGCGGCACATGCTTACGTCACACTCGGTGAAATGACGGATGTCATGCGTGAGGTATTCGGACTCTATCGTGAGCCATTGCATATATAAGTTGTCGCCGGTCAGTTTACAGGGTAACAGGGAGTTATCCTGTAGCTTATTCTCTTAATGCTATTGTTCTCAAACTTTGCATAGGATTTTCTGCATTCACTACTGGAACATTATCCCAACTAACAACTATTTCTAAATTTTCGTTTCGTATCCAGCCTTGAAACCTTCCTCCGTTGACACCAGATACTGTGAAAGAAACATATAACCATTCATCATTATTAGTTTGACCGAGTACATCATAGTAAGTTGGATTAAGTGTATTATTTTCAGCAATTATTCGAGGATTTTCAGCATTTGGTGCAGAATAAAGTGTAATTACTTCAGGATTTGATAAAGCTATTCCTTGAGATGGACGAGGGGGTGGCATATTCTCTGTATTAGTATCTACTTGACCATATAAATCAACAAAAACCCCATTTGAAACTAATACAAGATTCCTATTGGGGATGGCTTTAATTTGCCTACCAATTGCGTAAATATCATCTGTATCCCAATCACGCAAATATGTCAGAGGACTATACGTATCGCGGGCAATCACAAATTCATCATATCGCTGAACTTCTCCAGAAATCTCGCGTATAAGTTCTTTCGTGTTAGCATTATAAAAATGTGTCGATTGTGTCGAGAAATCCCATATTGAAATAATGCTATCATTATCAATTGACGGGACACCATATCCAAGCCTCTGAAATATAACTTCATCTGTACTCAAACGGATAATTTGTGTATCTCGTTCATCATAACTAACCGCTTCTGCACGTATCCAATACTGCCCATCAGGCGAAAACCCAAGAGAACCCAAAAATTCATCAACGACCTGACCTGTATGAGCTTCAATTAACTGTACCTCACTATAACCAGCATGATTATTGTGAGCGATATAATTTCCATCAGGACTAAACCAGATACCACCTGTTAGAGTGTACAGTATCTCCCAAGTTGAGGTATCAATTATTTGCATTTCATCTGGAAAGAAGTAAATTGCTAGCAGTGAGTCATCGGTATTGAACATAGAACTGAATGAGTAAACATACTCAGGAATTGGATACAAGTATTCTGCCACATCTAAGCCCATTTCAATATTAATCACACGCGCTCCATGATTTACTTCGCCGTTTGAATGCAAAACAACATGGGAGAAATCATGGTTAAATGTGCTTATAGAACCTAAAAATTCTGCAACTAGTTCTCCTGTCTCAATCAGATAAATATGATATATAGGGTTAACAGCATCCTCAACTCTTTGATAACTGACGTTATATTTTTCATTAGAATGAATTGAATCGTAGATTCCATCTATTGTATAAAAAGTCCGATTGTTTAAGTTCAATATATGATGATTTAAAACATACGGGTGAGTGTTAATTCGCTGAAAATAGATAGCATATTGGTTATTCTCGCTGAAAAGAATTTCACCATTTTCCACTTCAAGTATAACTTCGCCTGTCAAAATATGGACTAATTTCTTGACTTGACCATTTTCAATAATGACGTATTCACCTGTGGGACTTATTTCTCCAATTGAGCCAGTTGCATCCCAAAAAGTGCTGAGGTGTACCCACGCTTGGTCATCTGCTGGTAAATCTTCAAGTGGAAAGACAAGTAGAGAATAGCAAACGAGAATCATAAAAACGTATCGCATCTATTCACATACCTCTCAACTAAATTTTTAAGATTGTTCTACCAATAAAGTGTGAAACGCCTATCCCTATTCTGTTGCTTATCTTTGAGAAAGTGACTTACCCAATCACTTGCGATGCCAAGGACACAATGCCCAATAGCAGAATAATGGTCAGTACAAAGTTGGCTGTCTTTTCGGCGGAACTGGTCATTATCTGTTTGCCTTTCAAGTCAATATTTATAGCTTAATCGTATCAACTCCCAGCCAGAATGAATTGACGCAGAGCCTATCCTCAACCTATGCCTCATATACGCTTCACATGACAAGGTCAGCGGATGCCTATTAAAAGTGAATTCAAACTTTTGCAAAATGCGTTATACTTGCAGAATATAGATATGACATCCAAATAGGGGCATACAATGGGAAAATGGGAATACATCTCAACATTTTTAGAAGCAAATGCCAAGGATAATCAACTCAAAGACTACATCACCCAGACCTTTGAGAAAAAAGCGAAGCGTCATTCACCAGAAGCCATGATTCCTGATTTAAATAAGTACGGTGCGGATGGTTGGGAACTCGTACATATGGAGCCTATCCCAAATGTTGGGGGTAAAGAAGATATTCAGTTTGATCCTTACAAATGGAGCAATACCTATTTTTGTGTTTTCAAACGCGAACTAGACCCACCTGAGAGTTTACCCGAAATGTCTGCCCAATCTGTTGAGCCAGAAGTGCAAGTCCCACCTATTCAACTCGACCCCAATCGCATCCCATATTAAGTACCTTGCGCCCTACCCAATTTCACTCCTAAGCTCTACACTAAAGGCATCACACAATCGGCTTAGGAGTTTGCTATTTTGGAAAAAGTAGTCTTTATTACAGGTGCATCCAGTGGTATCGGGCGTGCAACAGCTTTAGCCTTTGCCAAAGCAGGGTATCAAGTTGCTGGCACAGCACGCCGCGAAGAAAAATTACAGAGTCTCCAAGATGATATCAACAACCTACCAACTTCACATGGCGAATTTCTCCCTCTCATCGGTGATGTGACCGATGCACAGTCCATGCAATCCGCTACTGCTAGAACAGTTGAGGTATTCGGACGCTTAGATATTCTGGTGGCAAATGCAGGGGTTGGACATCGTGGTGCATTAGTCGATGCCGATTGGGATGGCTTAGAAACACTCTTACGCACCAATATGGATGGAGTCTTGCATAGTATCCGTGCTTGTGTCCCTTATATGCGAAAAACAGGTAGCGGACACATCATGACGATTTCTTCTGTTGCTTTTAATCTTATTTCTCCTTATGCCGCCAGTTATGCTGCGAGCAAAGCCTTCGTCAGTAGTATCGCTAATTCCATTCGCATAGAACTTGAACCCGATAACATCAAAGTAACTGACTTTCTAGTCGGACGCACACAAACCGAATTTAATGACAAACGTCTTGGCGAAGGCGCACGGTCTAGCAGTAATTTACCGACAATGTCTGCTGACGACGTAGCCGAAGCGATACTTAAAGCGGCGCAATCACCCAAAAATACTGTTATCTTACGCTTCTTTGATAGGCTCATTGTGTGGGGCAATCGTCTCTTTCCGAGTATCATCGGAGCATTAGCTAAAAGACAGTATAAGTAAGGATCGTATATGCTACACGTACTCCAAAATAAACAGTGGCAGGTCGGGATATTGCCACAAACGGGAGGCAGTATTGCCTTCGGACGTATCCGCTATAGTGGTGCATGGGTCGATGTGATGCGCCCAACCAATGAAGCTGATTATGGTAACTCTAGCAACACGAGTAATTTCTTGATGCTCCCTTGGGCAAACCGCATCCGAGATGGCATTTTGCGCTACGAAGGGCAATCTTGGCAATTAGATGTCCCAGCCGATGGCAATGCACGGCATGGTGATGTCCGTAATCGTGCATGGCAAATTTTGGAGCAAAGTTCTACACATATCAAACTCAAAATAGACTCACGTAATTTTGCAGATTTTAACTTTCCATTTGCTCTATCTGCTATTTTAGACTATCGCTTGGACGACACAGATTTTATCTGGGCTGTCACCCTTACGAACGAAGATAAGCAAACCTTCCCTACAGGGTTCGGCTTTCATCCTTACTTCCAGCGCATGAGTCCGACCATGCCCATGCTGGAAGTCCCCTGTGATAAATATTTCGTCCTGACTGATGCCATGCCTACTTCTGCTCCAGAGGATGTTATCCCTGAACTTGATTTTAGAGAGTTGCGTCCTGTGCAAGATGATTTCACATTCGATCACCTTCTGGCTAATCGTGATACCAGCAAACCAACACGATTGGTCTATCGAGAATGGGGGACTGAATTACAAATGTCAGTCGATGACATTTACAAGCATGTTATTCTATACTCTGCCCCTGATGGTACACTGGCGGTTGAACCTCAAAGTAATGCCAATGACGGCTTCAATTTGCGTGAAAATGGACTAGACAATGCAGGTGTTTTTACACTTTTAGCTGGTGAAAGTAAACAAGCTGAAATCAAATTGCGGATTTTGCCGTATACAGAGTAGGCAAACATAGGAGGATTATATGAATAACGAAAAATATAATGCAATTGCTCATCAGAACTTATTCTATTGCAGTCCGATTAATGATGAAATGGTTGATGAAATTGCTCACCTAATGCGTTTAACCCCCGGCATGAGTGTCGTCGATTTGGGATGTGCCAAAGCTGAAATCCTCATTCGCATGGCAGATGTCTGCCAAGTAAAAGCTTTTGGTGCAGAAGTGAGTGAACCGTATTTACGTGCTGCCCAAGAAGCAATTGCCCAACGTGCGCCTGCCGCCGATATTTCACTTGTTCAGCAAGATGTAAATAGTTATAGCTATGAACCAGAAAGTTTTGATGCTGTCATGTGTGTCAATTCCTCGGAATTATTCCAAACTTATGACAAAGCTATCATGGAAATTGCCCAATATGCTAAATCAGGTGGGATGGTTCTCATGGGTGATTATTATTGGCGCAAGTCACCACAAACAGAATTTAGTGACCTATTCCCCTCTACCAAAACTTATGTTGATGCCATAGAAATTGGGTTACAAGAAGGCTTAACACCGCTATTTGCCTCGGTCTGCACTAAGGTAGATATTGACCGCTATATTTGGTCACAAAGCTATGCCGTTGAAATGCACGCTGTCGATAATCCAAACGATACAGATAATGCAACATTTTTAGACCGTGCACGAAGTATGCGGAATATGTACATTGAATATGGACATGAAACACTTGGATTCGGCTTATTCTTATTTCGCAAACCGTAAATTACAGAGGATACAATGGCAAAAAAATCGAAAAAATTGAACTCTATGCGCTTACTCGAAGCGAATAATATTCCTTATGAAGTTCTTGAATACGATGCTAGTATTAAAGACGCTGAATTGGTTGCCGAGTCACTCGGTATTCCTGAGTTCATGGTCTATAAGACACTCATTGTCTATTCAGTCGCAACAGAAACACCAATGATTGTGATGTTAGCCTCAGAAAATCAGCTAGACCTCAAGAAGATAGCAACGGCGGCAGGTGAAAAAAAGGTCAAAATGATGAAACATGCCGATGCAGAAAAGGCAACGAAATTACAAGTTGGTGGCATCAGTGCCTTGATGCTCATGGATAAAAATTGGCAAGTCTATCTTGATTCGCCAGCGACACAACTACAACATATTGTCATCAGTGCAGGACAAAGAGGCTTGCAACTTCGTATTCCCGTCACACCTTTATTGAGCTTACTAAAGGCAAGAATCGCGGATGTGAGTGAATAGAGATCATCTACTTAGATAATTCACCGATACCCTGTTGCGACCCAAACTCATGGCTATAGATTTGGGTGAATTCAGCCCCAATCAGCAAAATGTACATCGAATAATAGACCCAAATCATCACGGCAATTAATGAGCCTGAAATACCATAAGCTGATGTGACTGGATTTTGCCCGAGATAAAACCCGATAAGAGCTTGTCCTACAACGAACAAGATAGCCGTAACCAAACTGCCAAACCATACATCGCCCCAGTGCGCTTCAGAATATGGCAAATATTTGAATATCAAGCTGATGATTACCGTCAAGATGATGACTGACAGAAATAGATTTATGCCACGAAGCAAAAGTCTCGATTGTTCAGAATCAATTCCTATCCATTCCAAATAATTGGTTAGCCAAGAATTTAGGAAAAAAGTCAGCAATAAAAACAGAGATAAAACAAATAAGAAAATAACACTTAACGCTCTTTTGACAATTATTCTAAAAATCACCTCTTCACGGTCTTCATCCTCTTCTTCAATATTCCATATATTATTGAGGACAGTTTTCATGCTAGAAAATAAGCGAGAAGCACTGAATAAGAGTATCGCAAAACTAACAACAATGGATATTATGCTATTGCCTAAATCTTGGTAGCTCTCAATGATGTATCCTAAAGCATCCGCTAATTCAGAGCCGAATAAAGAATTAACTTGTTGTAAAACCTCATTCTGAACGAAGAACTCTCCAAAAAATACACCAATAATAAAGGTAATAACTGCTATTATAGGAGCTATTGAAAATAACAGATAAAATGATAATGACGCAGCGTATTGACCTAAATCATCATTCTTCCATGCTTGCCACATCAATTTTGCGGTGTTGGTGACGACGTTAATAGTACTCTCCTATAACATTTCTTGTGTATGGTACTATTATGGCACTTTTCATCTTTCCAATACTGAACTATATCTAAAGAAGACGATAGAATTATGTTTAAAATTGGCGATATTGAACTCCACCTCATTAATGACTGCATCACCATGGTTGACGGTGGTGGTGCATTTGGCTTAGTGCCTCGTAAATTATGGCAACGCTACTTCAGCCCTGACGACGATAATCGTATCCCCATGACGCAAACTTGCTTATTGGTCAAGGCAGATGGCAAGACCATTGTCATAGACACTGGGCTTGGTACAAAACTCACGGATAAAGCCCGTAAAATTTTTAATATTCAAGGTGAAGGTGGTTTATTGAGGGGAATATCTAAACTTGGATTATCCCCTGATGATATTGACCTCGTGATTAACACTCATCTACATTCTGACCATTGTGGTGGTAATACTTACTATGATGAAGACGGAATGATTCAGCCAACCTTCCCTAATGCTGAATATGTCGTCCAACAGCGTGAGTACGACGACGCGATGCAACCTAATGAGCGCACGGCTGCAACATATTTCCCCATTAATTATGAGCCATTAGTTAAGAGTGGGCAGATGCACCTATTAGATGGTGATACCAAATTAGCGAAGGGTATTTGGGGGATTATCACACGCGGACACACGCCCGCTCATATGAGCATCCGCTTTGAGAGGCAAGGCGAGTATGGTGCATTTCTCTGTGATTTAGCGAGCTACGCAGTACATTTTGAGCGTTTAGGTTGGATGACAGCCTACGATGTTGAGCCACTCAAAACACTCGAAACCAAGCGTATCTGGCAACATTGGGCGTTAAAGCATGATGCTATTCTCATCTTTCCACATGACAGCAAACGTCCAATTGGTCGCTTGAAGCAAACTGATGATAAAAATCCTTTACTAGAGCCACTTGCTGAAGCATTTGTAAATCAGGGAGATTATCAAATACTTGGATAAAAAATAGGGTGCATATCCACCCTATTACTAGTTTTAGTGACGCTCTTGCCACTCCGCTATGGCTTGCTGAATGAACTCACGCGCATCCTCTTGGCTAACTTCATCTACAAATTCGTACGATTTGCCCTCAACTTCTATTCGCACACCCCCGCCATAAGCCGAACGAACGTGAATACCACGATTCTGGAATTCAGGCGTTTGTTGAATTTTATACTGTAAATAGGCTTCAATAGCATCGGCAATACTGACTGGTTCAACTTTTTCCTCTACTTTGTTGACCTTTACACGCCCAAAACGATCCACCTTATAGGAATCTGGCAAATCATCCATAGAGGCAACCCGTATATCACCGGGTAAAACTTCTTCCTCATCGTCATCATAGAGTGATGTGCTTGGTTGAACGGGAATTGATTCAGTTACTAACAGCTTTCCCTTAGTGGTTGGCGGATTATCGTCCTTAGTCGTAATGACTGTAGAAAGTTCTTTCATCACTTTAGAAAATCCTGCTTTGGCTTTGGGATTATCAGCTAAAGTACGGTAACCTGTATTACCAATCTGAATAATCAGGTGGTTGTCTGCTTCATCACGCAGTATGCTAATCATCTCACGGGCAGTCGTATCACCACCCGAAGCCACCCGTACATCCACAGCTTGTTGACTCATCAAATTTGGAGCGATGCCAGTAATATCAGCACTCGCTGGCGGATTGCTATCAGGCGTAAGGATTATGCCTGATAATTCGCGCATGGTATCTGTGAAAACAGCTTTGGCATCTTCTTCACCAAGCAAGGTACGGTAGGCTACATCTCCCATTTGAACCATCAAACGAGAATCGCGCGAGTCACGAAGAATAGTGAGTATTTCTTTACCAATAGCTAGCTTATTAGTTTTTAATTTTATAGAGACTAACTTTTGGGTAACCTGATGATAGTCTTTTAAAGGAGTATCTTCAACAACCATATTAGAGAGAAGTGAAGCCAAATCCACAGCATCATCCTCAACATCAAGACTTGTAGGAGGTAATGGTTCTTCTTGATGAGTAATTTCAGCTTTTGTGGATGAAACAGCGTTATATTCTTCGTCAGGAAAGAAATCTTCATCATCGAAAATCGACCCTTGAGATGAGATAACAAACTCCTCTTCGATCATACTATCCTCGATTGGGACTTGCCCAAGAGATTCTTCTACAAGATTAGCTTGGGCTTTTGCCAAGACTTCTTTCGATGGTGATTTTTTGGAAAATTGTTTAGCACGCTTCTTAGCGGGTTTAGCCGATTTCTGCGCTAATTGTGGATTCTGTGCTTCTTTACGACGGCGAATGTCCTCTTGCTTTTTGCTTGCATTACGCCGTGCCACAAAAAACGCAATGAGCAGTAAGCCGCCAATCAGGGCTAGTCCTCGCCACGCTTGGGCTAAAAATTGAACCAGAAAGTCGTCCATTGAATGTCCTTTCTGCTAAGGGCTAGGTTGGCAATTTGGGCAAAAATGTGTCCCACGTTGTGCAACCCAAATCTTCTCAATAATTGCTTCATTACAGGTGGCGCATAAATCGCCGTCCTGACCATAAACATAGAAATGATTTTGCGAATCACCTTTTGTGCCATCAGGTTTACGATACCAATTGATACTTGCACCTTCATGTTGAATACCTGCACTGAGTGCGTCGCGTATCGTTTGATGCAGAGATTGTATCTCATCTTCAGTCAAGCTATCTGCCTTACGTTGCGGATTAATCTTCGCACGGTGCAAGGCTTCGTCTGAATAAATATTGCCTACCCCAGCGATAAATGTTTGGTCTAGTAACAGGGGCTTAATCATTTTACTACGCCCTTGTAGACGTTGCTTGAATAATTCCACTGTAAAAACATCGTCTAAGGGTTCGGGACCGATACCGCCTGTGACAGTTTCAATATCCTCTGTGAGATAAATTTTCCCGAATTTACGCGAATCGCTAAAGCGCAACTCTTTGTCTCTATCTAAGCCAAATTTAACATGTACCCATTTATCGACCTGATGCTCTTCTTCAATATCTGCGACATATAGACGACCTGTCATCCGCAGGTGTACAAGCAATAAATCACTATCCAGTTCGATGACGATGTATTTTGCCCGACGACTTATCGCTTGGACTGTTTGACCGATTACACGCTGTTCAAATTCATTGACATGCGGTGTAGCGATTGTCTTTTCCCAGTCGTACCACATACTCTCTATTGTGTGCCCAATTAATGGTTGGCGCAAACCACGCACGACTGTTTCTACTTCTGGTAATTCTGGCATTATTATATATCCATTTGTGTATTACGTTTAAAATAACAACAGTAGTTTAACAAATACAGGGCAAATATGACTATTTTGGGTTTGTTTTATCTTACAGAATTGCGCCCTGTTTATCAGGAGATAACAGGGATTTACAGGAGTCTGTTAAACAGGGAATAACAGGGATTTCGGTTTGTGAAATGTTTGTAGGCTGAGATTTTTGGTTAAGAAAAATTAGCCCTTTTTTAACGCGAATTTGACTATCGTTTTCGTGCATAAAAACCCTATTTTCAACGTCATCGAGATGCCAATTAGAGTATAGCAGATATGGTGAGGCAATTGTTGAGGATATGACCGTTGATATGAACTATTTTTCTTTTTGGATTATTAGTTCCTTATAGCCATTGTCATTAATAACCCACAGGACAAGAAAGCCCTGAATTAGTAGTAACAAGATTCCTAGATACGAGACAAGGTCATTAAAAGTAATCCAGACATACCAAAATAGAGGATACCCCACTAAATTACATATCGAATATATAAGTATTTGTCGTAACGAAGGGATTGCTAGGTTTTTCCAGAACACAATTCCTTGTGCAATCAAGAAGGGTAAAATTAGGGCTGAGGAAAGTAATACAAGCTTAAGCGGTTCTCTCTCTGAAAGAAAAATCTCATGATTGTCTGAAAAACTATATGTGAAAGCACTGACTAAGAATGCAAGGATATACAGCAAACTCGCCTTGAATAAGGTTCGAGGCATTATGTGTCTTAATGTAACATGTTGAGCTATAAACATGGATATTAGAACTAGAGGTATAAGAATATGGTCAAGAAGTGTAATCCAATTTGGACGATATAAGAATTCAAAGTAAGTATAAAACACGAGAATTACAACAGCTATGAATGGTGTCAATATTTGCAAAACAACCCATTGAGCTAAGAATGATGATTTGTCGGTCTGTTCTTTCTTCTTACGCTTCACTTTTTCAGTCCGCATATGTTTTTACCTTCATAATCATTACCGTGATAACTGCCCTAAGTTTATCAGAGTTTTATGCTATTCTCCCTTGCCGAAAGACCCTTTTCAGTGGCAAGATACTATTTTCTAAGTAATCCCAACGCAATCATAATGCAATTTTACAGCACTGGAGTATCAGATGGTGGTATACTACAGATGTTCTAGTGTTTATTGTTATTTAGTTTTAGAGATTAAGGGTTTGTTTCAGCTTATTGCTAAAGTTTTCTCGGTGGACAACGCAGGCATTGTCCATACATGAACGCTCTCAAGCAAGACAATTTATGCATTTAGCCCTACATTAATTCTCATAAGTTTGTAGTTTTTCATTTAAGGTGATTTATGTCCAGCGAATTTGTCCATTTGCACGTTCATACAGAATATTCTTTGCTCGATGGACAGAGCCGTATTAGTGGCTTGATAGACCGTGCAATTGAGTTAGATATGCCAGCTGTGGGCATCTCTGATCATGGTGTGATGTTCGGTGTTATTGATTTCTACCGTAAGGCAAAATCTTCTGATATTAAGCCCGTTATCGGCATGGAAGCCTATCTCGCACCGCGTACCCGTTTTGATAAAGATGCCCAGCTTGATAAACGTCCTTTTCATATGTTGCTCTATGCCAAGAACAACACGGGCTACCGCAATTTAATGAAGCTGGCGAGTAAAGCCCAACTTGAAGGTTATTATTATCGTCCGCGTGTAGATTGGGATTTGCTCAGTGAATATAGCGAGGGCATTATCGCCACATCAGGATGCCTCGCCGCCGAAATCCCCCGTTTGGTAGAAGATGGTCGGGAAGCCGATGCTAAGGATAAAATTGGGCAATATTTAGACGTTTTTGGCGAAGATAATTTTTACTTAGAACTTCAACCACACAACATTGACTTGCTCAGTAGCCTCAATCAATGGTTGGTCGAGTATCGCAAGAGTGAACATACCAATGTGCAATTTTATGCCAGCAATGATGTGCATTATGTAAACCAAGCTGATGCTGATGTCCACGATACATTGCTTTGTATTCAAACAGGGGCATTAAAATCCGAGCTAAATCGTATGCGGATGAGTCCTGACACCAGTTACTTTATGAAATCCGCTTTTGAGATGCGCGAAGAATTCTTGAAGCACGGGATGCCTCCTGAAATGATAGACGAAGCCTTCCGTAATTCGCTCAAAATCGCAGAGATGACGAACGTTGATTTGGATGACCGCACCTATAAATTACCTGTTTTCCCTGTGCCAGCTGAATTTGATGAAGATGAAGCCAAGTACTTGCGTTATCTGGTAGAAATGGGACTAAGTTGGCGTTTCCCCAATAGTGAAGATGACCCAGTCCTCACAAAGCGGATTGACCGCGAATTGGGCATTATCAGTGATATGGGCTTTAACACTTACTTCCTGATTGTGTGGGATTTATGTGAGTTCGCGCGTGAAGCCGATATTTGGTGGAATGTACGTGGGTCGGGTGCAGGTAGTTTGGTGGCGTATTGCTTAGGCATCACCAATATTGACCCCATTCAGAATAGTTTGCTCTTTGAACGCTTCCTCAATCCTGGGCGAGTTTCCATGCCTGATATTGACCTTGATTATCCTGATGACCGTCGTGGTGAGATGATTGCCTATGCCGCCGATAAATACGGTAAGGATAAGGTTGCAGCGATTATCACTTTCGGGACAATGGGTGCAAAAGCAGCTGTTAAGGATGTGGGACGTGCCTTGGGTGTTGATTTAGTCAAGGTAAATCGAGCTACGAGCTTAATCCCACAAGAAGCACGTCAGAAAAAAATCGCAGAATACATCGAGATTAACCCTGAATTACAAGATTTCTACAATAAAGATGCTGAAATCAAGCGCATGATGGATACAGCGATTCAGCTTCAAGGGCTGACACGTCACGCATCGACTCATGCGGCAGGGGTCATCATTGCGGATAAACCCTTAGACGAATACACACCTCTGCACCGCATCACAGGCACAGACCCTAGCGGTGGCTCATTGACTTCTGTTACACAATTCCCAATGGAAACTGCCGAATCAATTGGTTTGCTCAAGGTCGACTTTTTGGGTTTATCCACATTGACGATTTTGCGTAAAGCCTGTGACTTAATTAACAAGCATCATGGCACTAATTTCAATATGGATAATGTTCCTTATCGTCATGATGATATGATTAACGACCTGAGTGACGAGGAAAAAACGCGCCTTGATGAAGCCTTTGCCATGATGGGGCGTGGTGAAACAGTCGGCGTATTTCAGGTGGAAAGCCCCGGTATGCAACAGATGCTACGGGGGATGCGTCCGCAAAAATTCGAGCATATCATCGCAGGGATTTCGCTTTACCGTCCGGGTCCGATGGATTTTATTCCTGATTATAATAAGCGTCTGCATGGTGAAGAAGAAACGCCCTTTCATCATGAAAAATTGAAGCCCATCGTCAGCGAAACTTACGGAATTTTGGTCTACCAAGAACAAATCATGCAGGTGGCTGGTGAATTATTCGGCTATGAACTCGGTGAAGCTGACTTGATGCGTCGTGCAGTTTCCAAGAAAAAAGCCAAGGCGCTGAAAGAACACAAGACAATTTTCATGGAGCGCGGTCCTGATAACGGTATCCCGACAGATGTAGCTGAGAAAATTTTCGATGAGATTGAGTTCTTCGCCAATTATGGGTTCAACAAGAGCCACGCCTCAGATTATGCAGTCATAACGGTTCAGACAGCCTACTTGAAATGCCATTACCCTGCTGAATACATGACAGCATTGCTCAGTGTACAGTTTGATAATAGTGATAAGGTCGCCACATTCTTAGAAGAGTGTCGTCGATTGCAAATCCCTGTGTTGCCCCCACACATCAATTTCTCGGCAGTCGATTTCGATATTGAAGATACTGAGGATGGCTTGCGCGGTATTCGTTTTGGTATGGGTGCAATCAAAAATGCAGGTGTCGGTGCGTTACAACACATCATTGACGAACGCAATGCCAATGGACAATTTAATAGCCTTGCGGATTTTTGCCATCGGGTCGATTTACGGCAAGTTGGCAAGCGCACAGTTGAAAGTTTGATTAAGGTCGGGGCATTTGGCGAAGAATGGGGCGCACGCGATGACCTGCTCTACTCGATGGAGCGCATTGTCGGTTTTAGTGCTGATTACCATAAAGCTCAGGAAGTCGGTCAGATGAGTTTGTTCGGGGAAGCGATGGGTATGGGTGAAGAACAAATTGCTATCCCGACTGCCCCGGTGCGCCAGCAGTATACTCGTCGTGTCCAACTCGGCTGGGAAAAAGAACTGATGGGCTTATACGTCAGTGGTCGCCCTGTCGATAGGCACATTGACAAATTCCAAGCGATGGGTAACACAGCCACCGTCGCTGACCTGAAAAATCCT
Source organism: Phototrophicaceae bacterium (assembly GCA_965230145.1). Taxonomy (GTDB): domain Bacteria; phylum Chloroflexota; class Anaerolineae; order Aggregatilineales; family Phototrophicaceae; genus JAUZRW01. The sequence goes on along the minus strand of CBDDKI010000002.1, from coordinate 4,518,397 downwards.
GATATTCCACCCCCTAGTGAACAGCTTCGGGTTGCTGGAGAACTCGTCTCTATTCGTAAAATTCTTACCAAGAATAATGATGCGATGGCTGTAGCCGTCATTGAGGATTGGCACGAAAGCGCAGGCACAATTGATGTTGTCATGTTCCCACGGACATGGACACAAATTCGCGAACACGTATATGAATACAAGCGTGAACGTGCTGAAAAGGAGAATGAAGTTATCACCGATGACAGCATCTTTGAACTGAATGAGGGTGATATTGTCGTTGTGATGGGTAAATATGATGATGGTCGTGGCGATGTTCAAATTATCTGCGATAAGGTCAGCTTTGAATTTGAGATGATGAGCGCAGAAGAAATTGCTGACACGATGGATACTCGAACATCAAGGGAATTGGGTTACATGAATGGTGTGTCTGTACCAGCAAATGGCAATGGACATTACGAGCAAGTTCCTAGCGAAGAGCCTCCTCCACCTGAATATGACGAGGAAACAGGCGAAATATTACAGGATGCACCTCCAAGCCCTGCACCAGCACTGGCAACATCAGCCCCTGTTGCTCAAGAAGTCAATGGGAATGGGTCATTAGCATGGGCAAACGGACAGGCATCTGCAGAAGATAGCCAGATTTTTGCAGATTTAACGGGCATCAATAGCATTGGGCAAGCCCTTGTGCATATCAGCGTTCATATCCCCCGCACCAGTAATACACAACATGATCGTTTGAAATTAAGGCGAATTCATCGCGCCTGCGTCAGTTATCCTGGTGAAGATACTTTTAGTATTGTGATTGAAGGCAGTAAAAAACCACAAGTAATGGACTTCCCGAACCATACCACAGGCATGTGCGAGGCACTGATGACAGAACTCAGCGAGATTGTGGACATCGAAAACATCCACATCCAAGAGAAGTAAGCCAGCAAAACAGGGCATCTCATTGCAGATGTCCTTATTATTTAATGCAAATTTCACACACTGCTGTTAATATCGTCCGATATTGATTACAATAAGCGACGCAAAATTATTATTCTTAGGGGCGTTAAGTTTTATCCTAAATGATGATTCACAGGAGTATAGTGCATGAAACGTATCGCCGTAATGACAAGCGGTGGTGATGCACCCGGAATGAACGCGGCAATTCGCGCTGTGGTACGCAGTGGCACAGCAAAAGGAATTGAAGTTTTTGGTGTTAGACAAGCCTATTCTGGGTTGCTCACAGGCGATTTTGAACCCTTATCCAGTCGGGAAGTTAGCGGTATTCTGCAACGTGGTGGAACAATCCTCCAAACTGCACGAAACGAAGAATTTAAAACCAAACAAGGTCAACGTAAGGCATTACGTCGGCTTAATGAACATAATATTGATGGTATGGTGGTTATCGGTGGTGATGGTAGCTTGCGTGGTGCAATGGCACTCCATAGCTTAGGTGTGCCGGTAATCGGCATCCCCGCCAGCATTGATAACGATATTTATGGCACAGATATGAGTATTGGTGTGGATACAGCACTCAATACGATTTTAGATGCGATTGATAAATTGCGAGATACAGCCACGTCTCATAATCGTTGTTTTCTAATCGAAGTTATGGGGCGTAATTGTGGCTACTTAGCTCTCATGGGTGGGATTCTGGGTGGGGCTGAAATAGTCGTTACCCCTGAGCGTGAAATCCCTATGGATGAAGTGGGACGTAGCCTAGAGGACGCTTATATACGTGGCAAAACTCACGCTATTGCGGTTGTTGCAGAAGGCGCACCCTATAAAGTTACTGAATTAGTCGATTACTTAGATAAGCAAGAAGTCGGTTTTGAAATTCGCCTTACTATTCTAGGACATGTTCAACGCGGTGGTAGCCCTACTGCTTTTGACCGTCTATTGGCTACGCGAATGGGTGTGGATGCTGTTGAGCGTCTTGTTTCAGGGGAAACTGGGGTGATGATAGCCCGAACGGGTCGCGGGCAAGTGACGATTCCGCTTGAAGAAGTAACCACACAGACACGCTCAATCACCGAAGGATATTATGAATTAGCGGATATGCTATCGCGTTAATTTGCATTTGGGGGATATATCAACAGTCAATACGTGTGACGCTAGGATCGCTTATAAAATAGTGTCCATCATTGAGTGATTTTCTCAAGAAATGACTATCTTAGCTTGCTTTGACTGATAGTATATTCTCTGAATTTAATCTCCAGAAGTGGGTATTTCGAGATTCATCATATAGCTCTGAAATGAACTAATCAAGTCATCTCGCTCTGACTTTTCTAGAAATGCCGCGCGTGCTGCCCGTAATTGATAGCGTTTTATATCCTCAATGCTCAGGTCTAAGGCTGACATTGTAGCGACAATTTCTTGTGTAAGGGTTACATCACATATCAGTGGGTCATCTGTGTTGATGGTTGTGAGTACGTTGCGTTGCGTCAATGCTTTGATAGGATGATTTTCCATGGCATCTACCACACCACTGAGGTAGTTACTGGTTGGGCAAACTTCAAGCGCAATGCCTCTATCAACCACAATCTGTAGAATCGCAGGGTCTTCTATGAGTGCCACACCATGTCCAACACGGTCAGCACCGAGGTTGCCGATTGCATTCCAGATGCTCTCGATACCACTCCATTCACCTGCATGAATCGTAATGCCTAAACCAGCAGCTTTTGCCCGTTTGAATAAAGGGCGAAATTCTAAGCCCGGGAAATTGCCTTCGTCCCCAGCAAGGTCAATCCCGACAACCCCTTTATGGCGATTATTCAAACCTGCACGCAACACTGTTTCGCCTAATTCAACAGGTTCATGCCGATTTAAGGACACAATATAGCGCATCATAATCCCAAATTCTTCTGCAGCAGAATTACCTGCATCACAAACAAGAGGGACAACTTCTTCTAAGGTTAAATCTGAGATATTACAGAGGGCTTTAGGGGTGAAACGCAATTCCATATACTTTACATTGTCGCGTGCGGCATCTTCCACTGCTTCATAGGTGATGCGCTGAACAACTTCCGCCGAGCGGTAAAATTGTCGTAGTACGGAGAATTTACTGAGGAATTGCGCCGCGCTACGCTCTTCATCAGGCATCATTTGGACAAGTGGGCGCATTGTTTCAATATCATTGACGGGTAATTCCAGCCCTGCCTCATCCGCGAGTTCAACCAATGTTTCAAGGCGCAAAGACCCTTCTAGATGACGATGTAATTCTATTTTTGGCATTGCTGAAACAATCGCCAGCTTGGACTCATCTAACAAAAGGGCTTCCTCAAGTAATATAAATTGCTAAAACTATTTTAATCTCAAACGTGCATTACTGGCAATTAATTATTAGTCACGTTCTGCCAATAACCAACTCCAATAATACCACGTAACGAGCAAACCAAGTGTAATACCAAGTGCAGGTAATCCGTCACTTAGTAATATATACACTAAGTTATCATCTTGTGCTGGTAAATCCGCCTGACCTCTCGTTATAAAATAGAAACGTACCAGCGCACCAGCCCAAATAAGACCAGCCGAAACGTAGTTACCAATGAAGTAAGGTCGGGCTTGGGTTACTTTGCCTAAGCGTTGGCTCAAGCGCCCAATAATGATAAGGGCGATACCAATCGCAAAATAACCAACTAGACCAACAGCGTGAAGGGCAATATCTATCATAGAGGATTATTATCTTTGTGATTCATCATGCGGAAATACAATAAAAGTGAAAGAAATAATAACAGGCTACCAGCAATAAGTGATAATCCGTCTGCCAAGAAGTCGCTCTGGGGGAAATTCATGCTAGCAATGCGAACGAATAATGCACCGAAGAGAATGATACAAAGGAAGTAAAACCAAAAATAGGTGCGTTCACCAGAAAATTTCTGATAAAAACGCCCTATTAATAGTAGAAAAGAGAGCAAAACAGCAAGTGGAAACCACGTAAACAACACCAAGAGTTGATGTAAAGATACGTTGCTCACAAATGCTGCCTAACACTGCCCTTGGATATTAGAAATCACGGCGGGGTGATGCACCCATTCCGTGAATGACCTGATTAATCGCTTTCACACGAAAATCGCGGTCATGACAAGCACTAACGAAATCTCTTAACAACTGACGCATATCATTATCAGTTGTTAAGCGATAAATCCCTTGCCCTGAGACAGCTTCTTTTACCAAAAGATCAGCCTTAACAAGCCCATCTAGTTCATTTAGAACCGTGTTGGAATCACGTCCAACAACTTTGGCAATACTTTCAGCCGTATCAACGGTATGAGGATTATCATGGAAGAAACGAACCAAATCCCACTTAATGAATGAGTTGACCTTATGGCGCAAGAATTTTTGCCATGTTGCGTCGATGCCCATACCCATTACCTGGGAAGATTGCGCTTTTACCATTGATATTTTCTCCTATGCTTACTCAATTAATTAAACCCACTTGTAAAAAAAGTAATTTAAGGAGGAGAAGTTGTATACCAGAATATATTATACACAACTTCTCTACTTTTGTCATGCACCTTGTTTTTTCATGCGGTCTTGCTTGTAGTGGCAATGCTTATATTTCTTACCACTCCCACAATGGCAGGGGTCATTTCGTCCGATGTCTCGGCTCTTAACTACCTGTTGTGGCTTCGCTGTTTCTCCACCAGCACTCGCTTTCATGGCACGCATCACCCGTTGAGCAGGCGTTGCAGATTGTGCCTGAACACGGAAAATCTGATTCGATGCACGTTGCGCGATTTCATCTTTCATACTATTGAACATCATGAAAGATTCACGTTGATATTCAACGAGTGGGTCACGTTGAGCAATCCCCATAAGACCAATACCTTCACGGAGCATATCAAGTGCAGTTAGATGGCGTTGCCAATGATAATCAATCGCGCGCAAAATTGTAATTCGCATCGCGCGGACAAATAAGCCTTCTTGGCTCGCGTTGAGGTCTTTTGCTTTTACTTCAAGTGCACTTTCCGCTGCGGTAGTCAGTGCTTCTTCGAGTTCGCTGCGGGTCATCTCTTCCATTGTTTCAGGGTTAATTTCTTCTGGCACAGGGAAGACCATCAGCAAATCTTTATAGAGCAAATCAACATCCCAGACACCGACATCATCAGTCTCAAGCGCATAGGCATCGACTGTACCGAGAATTTGGTCGTTAATCATCTCTAGGAATTTTTCTTGAACTGTGTCATCATCCCAATTTAACCATTCTTTACGTTGGTCATAGATGATTGTCCGTTGACGATTCACCACATCATCGTATTCAAGTACGCGTTTACGGATGTCAAAGTTATGCCCTTCAACACGAACCTGCGCTTGTTCGATTGATTTACTAATCATGCCGTGTTCGATTGGTTCATCTTCTGGCAAATTCGCCCAAGACATGAACTTCTTGACCGACTCAGCATTAAATCGGCGCATCAAGTCATCTTCTAGGCTGAGGAAAAAGCGGCTTTTACCCGGTTCACCTTGACGACCTGAACGACCCCGTAGCTGGTTATCAATACGACGAGCTTCATGACGTTCTGTACCAAGGACATATAAGCCACCAGCGTTCATCACAGTCTCGCGGTCATGCTTCACTTGCTTTTGCGCTTCTTTGTAATATTGATTCCAATCTTCATTCGCAAGGTCCGTTAATTCAACCCCTTTACGACGCAATTCAGCGCGGGCAAGTCCTTCTGCATTACCCCCTAATTTAATATCGACACCACGCCCTGCCATGTTCGTTGCAATCGTAACAGCGCCCGGACGACCTGCTTGGGTAATAATTTCTGCTTCACGGAAGTGATTTTTCGCATTTAGAACTTCATGCTTGATACCTGCTTTTTTGAGGCGATCACTCAAGCGTTCTGATGTTTCAATAGCAACTGTACCAATCAGCACGGGTTGTCCGTTATCTTGTGCATTACGAACTTCTTCAACAACGGCGTTCCATTTTGCTTTTTCATTGACGTAAATGAAATCCTCGTTATCTTCACGAGCAACAGGCACATTTGTCGGGATTACCACAACATCCAGATCATAGATTTTCTCAAATTCTTCACCTTCTGTAGCGGCTGTACCTGTCATCCCAGAGAGTTTTTCATACATACGGAAGAAATTCTGGAAGGTAATGGTCGCCATCGTCACATTTTCACGACGGATTTTAACGCCTTCTTTTGCCTCAATCGCTTGATGCAAGCCTTCGCTAAAGCGACGACCGGGCATCATGCGCCCTGTGAAATCATCAACAATTACGACTTCGCCATCGGCAACCACATAATCGCGGTCGCGGTCGTAAAGTGCTTGAGCGCGGAGACAGTTATCAAGGTAAGGAATCATCTCAGAATTATCAGGATGATATAGTTGATCAATACCGAGCATCTTCTCGATGCGCTCAACCCCCTCTTCGGTTAAGAAGGCAATACGGTCTTTAATATCGACGACATAATCGCCATCAGGAACTTCGTTCTCAACACTTTCTTCGCTACTCACGCTCAAGCGTTTAACGATACTTGCGAATTTGCCATATAAATCTGACGGTTGATCAGCAGGACCTGAAATGATGAGCGGAGTACGAGCTTCGTCAATAAGAATATTATCAATCTCATCGACAATTGCATAATTTAGCTTGCGTTGTGATAAACGATCTTCCGACCATGCCATATTATCGCGCAGATAATCGAAGCCAAATTCGTTATTAGTACCGTAGGTAATATCCGTTTGGTAGGCTTCACGTCGCGTAATCGGACGTAAATTCTGGTAGCGATCATCTTCACTATCAAATTCTGTATCAAATTGGAAAGAGCCAGAATCAGGATTTCCACCTGTATTTTGAATAACTGATGAGGACAGTCCCAAGAAGCTATATATTGCTCCCATTTGTTGCAAACCGACTTTACTCAGATAATCATTTGGGGTAATGAGATGAACACCTTTACCCGTTAAGCCATTCAGGTACATTGGTAAAGTTGCTGTGAGGGTTTTACCTTCACCTGTTTTCATTTCAGCAATACGACCTTCGTGTAAGACCATACCACCAATTAACTGTACATCATGTGCTCGCAGACCAATCACACGTCGTGCTGTTTCTCGAACAACAGCAAATGCCTCAACGAGAATATCATCTAGGGTTTCGCCATTATTGAGGCGCGTTTTAAATTCGTCGGTTTTTGTGGCGAGTTCTGCATCACTGAGCTTTTCCATTGCAGGTTCTAGCTCATTAACTTTCTCAACCGCTTCACGGTATGGCAACAAAGCACGTTCCATTGGGTCGCCAAAAACCGCTTTCATCACTTTCTTAAACATATTGAGTAGCCTCTATTTAGAGTTTATTTTTCAGGACACGTTACACAGGATAGCACAACCCTGTAAATGTAGTGTAAGAATGAAAGCTATTTTAACATAGGGAAAATTAAAGAAGAAAGTCGAAATTTCGTAGAATATACCACAATATTGACGCTGATTACTAAGAAAATATTACTTGAGCGATTTTACAGCACAGATAAAGGGTTGAGCGTACTCGGATTGTTGTTGTTCACCACTACCCAGTAGATGTTGATTAGCATTTTCAAAGTCTGCCATGAGGCGTTCTAAATTTGTGAAGTATTTCTCACTTGGACGATTGTCATATTCTAAGACGATTGTGGTCAAGTTGCCTGCAAACACAATAAGCCATAGCTCATCAAAGGGCATGAGTTTTGGAGAGTTGCCAGTGTTGAAGTCACTAAGAATAGGCTGTATATCTTCAGCTTCCAGCGTATATTCACCCAATGTATCTAACAACAAATTCGATGATTGGTGATAGATAGCTCCACCACCTGCACGAATTGTAGACATTGTTTTCATTGCATTGGTTGACATGCTGTCTGTCTCATCACCAGCCATAATACTCAACGCCAATCCAAGCTGGCGATTATAACGTGAGTAAATGAGATTAAATTGCTCACAACTCAGTTTATTATTCTGGAAATCTTCAGCTAATTTATTGATTTTTCTGTTGACATCATCTAACAAGGTATTAGTTTCGCTTTTGACGGACACTGCTCATGCCTTTTTACAAACAACTTTATACCCAATAGTAGCATAAAAATTACTCTAGAATAATTAACTTTCTAGTAAGCCAAGATGCCTCATAACGGCTTCTGCATTATCAAGCAGTGACACTGAACCATCCACTCTAATGACGGGAATTTCTTGGCTTTCAGCTTCATTTGCTGTCCACTCAGCCATGAGTGCGTCACGTTGCATCCAGCGTTCAAATGCGACAATGGCATCATCAGGCTCATAATGATGACGAAGTACATCTTGTACCCAAGACCCCCGTTTAGGATATGTCTCCAATTGAAAGGCTTCCGTCGGGACAAGCCAAATTGCTTGTGATAGTGTCTGGATTTGTTGAATCACATCCACCACAAGGATATTCGCCCCTTCGACCAAGATAGGTTTATCAACTGGTAACTCAGCAATATCTTCAAGAATGAATTCAAATTGCTCATTGCTAATGCACTTGACTTGTTCTAGTTGCCAATGTGGGTCTTGTAATAAGAACTGTTGTAATCCCATGTTTTTGTATTGTATGAGATGCGGGTGTTCTACTGCATTTGCGCGTTGTAGGTAGCGTTCAAAATTGCGGTCTATATGGTAAATTTGCCAGCCAAATTCTTGCCCAATAATATGGCTAATCTTCGTTTTACCAGCACAGGGCGAGCCACCTATCCAATTAATCTGTGGCATTAGTCACTCCGTTTCGATTTATCCGCACGCAATGCCCAAGACAACAAGCGTTCAATCGGTTTACGAGCAATTACTGGAATTAAAATCATTGCTGCAACTAAGCCGTATATCAAAAATAGTGTACGCGAATCTTCAAAGGCTTGTGTACCAACCCAAACGAAAAAATAGGTTGGGAAAAATCCAAACACGACAGATACAAATAGATAGGTTCTAAAACGAACCGACTCGGCTAACCCTGCCGCATAACTGAGGAAATCCCAGACGCTAAATAATACGACCCGTGCAACAGCTAATGACACAAAGCCTCCCATACGTTTGTTATAGAAGTCTTCAATCTGCTTCATTGCTGGCTTCCCAACCAGACGTTGGATAACAGGGCGACCAAAGCGACGCGCTATCAAGAAGCTGATACTTCCACCAATTACTTCCCCAATGAGTGTATACAAAACCCCAAACCAGATATTACCGAATAGCGTTCCCGCAAGAACTTGGATTGGCCCGCTGGTTAATGGGGCAAAAACATAAGTAATTGCCTTGAGGGTAATATAAAACAAAGGTGCCCAAGGTCCTGCATCCTGAATAAATTGTTGTAGATTATCGACTCCCACAGCATTTATCGCAAAGACCGTCACAGTCAAAAACAAAATAAACCCTATCCCACCAATCAAGATTTCGCGGATAGGACGAGGGTTTAGTTTTTCGTTATTCCCATCAATCTGTTCGTCTAACTCAGATTGCGTATCATCGTTTCCTGTATTGCTCATGCAAAGCCTTTATTCGTCAAACAATTCGCCCACACTGCGCCCTTCATGAGCGCGAACAATCACCTCAGCCAACAAGGGTGCAACCGAGAGAATTGTCATATTCGGTAGGCGACGTTCAGCTGGAATCGGCAAGGTATTTGTGAAAATGATTTCTTTCAAATTCAGGTTTTTAAAACGTTCATAGGCAATATCAGCTAAAAAAGGATGGGTAAAGGCAAATGAGACCTCTTTTGCACCAGCATCGCGTACGGTCTTAACAGCATTTACGACACTACCTGCTGTATTGACCTCATCATCTACAAGCAAAACATTCTTGCCAGCTACATCACCAATGATTGACATCGATTCTGCATTTTCGTCATTGCCAGTGCGTCGTTTCTCAACAAATGCAAGTGGTACATCCAATCTTTCTGCCCAGTTGCGACCTTGTTTAGCAAAACCAAGATCAGTAGCGACAACGACCAGATTATCGAGTTCAAAATGTTTTTCAACATAGTCACTCAATAAGTGGAATGCAGTTAAGGCATCCCCCGGTATATTGAAGAAACCTTGAATTTGCCCTGCATGTAAGTCCACTGAGATGTAACGGTCTGCCCCTGCGGTTTCAATCATGTTTGCCATGAGGCGCGCTGTTATTGGTACACGCGGTTGATCTTTTTTATCTGAGCGTGTGTAAGTAAGATAAGGCACAACCAAGTTAATACGCCATGCAGAATCTCGTTTGAGAGCATCGATTGTGATGAGTGATTCCATAATCGTTTCATGGATAGGACTTGCCATGGTCTGTACGAAGTAAATATCTTTACCACGTACACTCTCTTTGAGTTTTACAAAGAGATTTTCATTGGAAAATTTTACAACTTCGACTTCACCGCGAGAAAAGTTTTCGTAGCCTTCTTTACGAGAAATATACTTCACTATTTCGTCGGCGAGTTCGCCACCAACACTACCGCCGAATACCTTCATTTTGCCGAAGCGCATACGCGATGTGCGTTCATCGTAACTATTGTCATTACCGATAATCGTTCCGGGTACTTTTGACACAATCTACCTCACGTTATCTTAACTAATCGAAAAAAGTTAATAACTGCTCTACTGCGCTTTGTGGGTCTAGTTCACGCGCATTAATTTTATAGATAATCCCTTGTAGGATGTCTGCTGGAACGGATGTTGTCAAGCGTTGCATTAATGCTGTTTGCAAACGCTCATGAAGTTCGATTTCTATATATCGTGCATGGAGAATATCCGCTGTACCCGATTCGGCTAAATACTCACGATGGTCTTCAATTTTTTCCAGTAATTCCACAATACCTTCATTTTCGATTGCTGATGTTTTCATTACTGGGGGCAACCACAAATCAGCAACAATATCTTGTGAATGTGAGGCTTGGTTTTCACTATTAAGTAATTGTCCATGATGTGCAGTAAAAGTATCGCGTGAGGACGGATGCCCTAGTTCCAACATTGCGCGAAGCCCTCTCACAGTTTGGTCTGCGCCCATTCTATCGGCTTTATTGACCACCAAAATATCGGCAATTTCAAGAATGCCCGCTTTTATTGCTTGTACATCATCACCCAATCCGGGAGCTTCAATAACGAGAGTTGTATCAGCAGTTTTCACAATATCTACTTCACTCTGCCCAGCGCCGACTGTCTCTACAATAATAATATCAAAGCCTGCCGCATCCAAAACGCGCACAGCATCACGGGTTGCACGCGCTAAACCCCCTAAGCTACCGCGAGTTGCCATACTACGGATAAATACCCCTTTATCACCATGTAAATCTGTCATGCGGATACGATCGCCCAAAATCGCGCCACCAGAAAACGGGCTTGTCGGGTCTACAGCAACGATAGCAACAGTTTTTTCACGCTCACGGTAAGCCTTAGCCAAGGCATTGACCAATGAGCTTTTGCCTGTACCGGGAGCACCTGTCACACCAATTACCCACGCTTGACCTGTATGAGGGAATAATTGAGCAAGGGCTGATTGCATTCCCTCGCGTTCGTTTTCGATAACCGTCAGCATTCGCGCTAAAGCCCGTCGGCTACCGCTTAATAAATCTTCGACCAAGTTATCCATCAGAATCTTTCGTTGCTACAATGTCATTAATAAAATCCCGAATGTATTCCGTGGATGTACCGGGTCCAAAAACACCGACAACACCGAGTTCAGCAAGGGCTTCTTTGTCATCATCAGGGATAATACCGCCCATGATAATCGGCACATCAGACAACTCAGCTTCATTCATTGCTTCCCGAATACGGGGTACCAGTGTCATATGTGCGCCACTCAGAATACTCAAGCCAACAACATCAACATCTTCTTGAAGTGCTGCTTCTGCTATCATTTCTGGTGTTTGTCGTAAACCTGTATAGATAACTTCCATACCTGCGTCACGCAAGGCACGGGCTATTACTTTTGCTCCTCTATCGTGTCCATCTAAGCCCGGTTTTGCAATCAATACACGCGCCACACGAACAGCCATAGCTTACCTTCCTTTATCTTTTTAGTATGGTTACTACACCCGTACTAAATCATTCTTCACTTACACTATGTTATCGTGCCATTTAAGCAGATGCTATAGCAAAATCGAGAACAATTTACCCTTTTATCTGTAGTAACATGCGGAAAGTAAATTAATCCTAACAATAAAAGTGTCAAAGTCTTATTCGTGCAGATACCATAGCTGTGATAGAATAAGTTTGTGTTTCGTAACGATATGCGTCTGATAAGTTTTTGGAAGCGACGAATGAGCGCAACTACTATCAATAACACCTCATCACAACAACAAACAAATACAAGAACAATACCTAGTATCTGGCAAATATTAGTCGGAGTTTTAGGGATTGTAACTGTCATTGCATTTGTAATTTATTTGATTTCAGCCATCAATTTCCGCAATCAGCCTTTCATTGGTGCGACATTAACGCATACTCTCGTTGTTAATGCAGGGCGACCAACAGGCAATGTTGAATGGTCAGGGCTAGAGGCAGGTTTGCTCCGTAATGACCGTATCATTGCGATTAACGGGGACAGCCTTTACCCTAGCGAAGCCTTAACAGATTATGCGACGGCTCGCACAAACTATAATGCTATCTTGGGTGATTTAGCCCCCAATACAGCCATTGACGTTACTGTATTGCGACAAGGGACAAACTTAGCGGGTTGTACAGCCAGCGCTGATGGTCTCTCAACCTGTACCTATTCTATAGTCCCCTTAAATAACTTCCCTGATGTAGATTTATTAGCCTATTTTGCTTTGCCATTCATCACAGGTTTAGTTCAACTTGCGCTGGGGCTGGTCATTGCTTGGTATAAGTTTGATACTAAAATCGGCATTATCGCTATGGCGGTTGCCTTTGGTAGTGCCATCTATACAGGTGGCTTATTTGATATTGGCACACAAGCTATCCTCGCGCCGATATGGATTATTGGCACTTGTACTGTTAGTTCAGGCATGCTCATTTTAGGGTTAAACTTCCCCAAACGCCTCAAAGAATTACAAGGCAAACTCTTTGTAGACTATGGTATTTTGGGGGTCTACGCTGTAGTTGGGGCGTATCTCATTTATTTGTTTTTCAATCCTAATGATGCGTGGTCACAAGTTCAAATTTATACGCCGATTATCACATTGATTGGTGTTCTAGGAGTTTTAAGTATTTGGGTGTTGAACTTGATTCAGCGTCAACGGACAACTACGCCCGCAACACGCGATCAAGCAAATACCCTCTTCATTGGTACAACTTTGATGCTCGTACCTGTGTTTATCTGGTTAGTTAGCAGAGGCATTACCCTACCCAACGGTAGCCCAATAGTTCCTTTTAACCTTGAAGCCATTATTGTACTAACGATATTCCCAATTGGCGCAATTGCTTACGCAGTTTTGCAATATCAGGTTATTAATACTGAAAAAGCAATTGGTCGCGGAATTACCTATAGTATTATGGGTAGCATTCTGGTGATTGGTATGTATCTTGTCATACTTGGTGGAGCGTTACTCTCAATTGATATTCTCAATGCTTCTAATAATGCGCTCTTAATCGCCTTAATTTTATTTACAATGGTTATCTTTTTCACGCCATTACGGAATGTTCTACAAAAACGAATTGATAAGATTTATTATCGTGAGAAACGTGATTTACAGGCGAAAGTTCAAGATTTTAATCGTCGTATCACAACCATGAACGATTATGAGCAAATCATCGCCTTATTCACCAATTCAGTTAAAGAAACCTTACTCCCAAGCGGTATGCACATATTTTTACGTGAAGGTACGAACGGTGATTTTGTGGCGTATAAAATCAACGGCAATACGACAGATATTCGTTTTACCCCTAATAGTCCAATGATTGCTGTTTTGGAACAGCAAGAGAATAATCTCATCACAGTCGAACCTGGTGAAAAATGGCATCATTCGCTACGTGTTGACCAACCTCGTTTGAACCTTTTGAACGCACAGGTCATTGTTGGTTTGCCAAGTATTCGTCAACTCAATGGCTTTGTCTTATTAGCAAAACCCAGTAATAAACCATCTTATTCTTATGAAGAATTCCGTTACTTAACCGATGTCTGTAGCCAATTCGCCATTGCAACAGAACGGTCTCAAGTAGTCGGTACATTAGAGCGTCGCGTACAGGAACTAGATGTTCTCAGTCAAGTTGGGCAAGCCGTGAATTTCACTGTCGAACTCGATGATTTGCTGGAGTTGCTTTATAACCAGACTAGTAAATTAGTCCCTGTTCCCAATTTCTACATCGCCCTTTACGAGAAGAAAATTGACCGCCTTTACTTTGCGTTTTTCCTTGAGGGAGATGACCGTTTCGAGGATAAAGAAAATGTACGTTGGGTCGTTGCTGACGATTTGTTTAGTGAAATTATCAAGAAAAATACCGCCGTACGGGTCAGTAATTTCACTGAAGAAATGAAAAAGCGTGGCGCAGAATTAAGCTTGATTGAACCGGGTCTATTGGAATGGATGGGTGTTCCACTCACCGCAGGACGCGATATATTGGGCGTTATGGCAACAGGTAAGCGACAAACCACGAGTGAATATTCAGACGAACAATTCAAAATTTTCAGTGATGTTGCCGCACTTGCCGCTACCTCACTCGATAAAGCGAACCTGTTCAACCAAACGCGTATTCGTCAACGCCAATTGACAGTACTAAATGATATTAGTCGCCAATTGGTTGCCACAGAAACTGATGTTGAAAAATTGCTCTCGATTATCATGAGCAGTGCGGTAGAAATTCTTAACGGTGAAGCAGGGTCGCTCTTGCTGAACACCGAAGACGACTCAGGTGACCTTGAATTCCGTGTGGTTATTGGCGGTGGTGGTGATGACTTGCTCAAAACACGTATTCCGAAAGGGCAAGGTGTTGTTGGGCGTGTGGTAGAAACGAACGAGCCAATCATTGTCAATGATACAGAGTCTGACCCAAGCCATAATGAAGTCACAGAAGGATTTGTGTCACGGTCTTTATTGGCTGTACCACTGACTGCGAAAGACCAAGTAACAGGTGTGCTAGAAGTTATCAATAAAAAAGATGGTACGCCCTTTGTAGAAGATGATGCTAGCCTCTTAACTACCTTTGCTAGTCAGGCGGCTGTTGCGATTGAAAACGCGCGTTTATTCCAACAAACAGACCAACAGCTTTCACAACGTGTGAAGGAGCTTGAAACGCTTGAAAGAATGGATGCGGAACTAAACCGTACCCATGAATTGGCAGATGTTGCCGAAATTACAGTACGACAATCAATGGATATTTTAGGAGCTAATGCTGGGGCACTCGGCATTGTTCATGATAGCCCCCCCTCTTTAGAAATCGTGGCAATTAAAGGCTACAAACGAGAAGAATATCCACCTGATGCAGAAGGTGACGATGGGCTTATTTGGCAGTTAGATTCAGGCATTGTTAAACGTGTAATGCGGACTCGCCGTGCTGATATTGCACTCGATTTCCATATGGATCCCGATTATGTCCCAGGTTTGACCAATAGCAATAGTCAGATTACTGTGCCAATGTTGGCTGGAGATGAAATCAACGCGATTCTCATCTTAGAGAAAAATACAGAACCACGCTTCAACTTGCCCGATTGGGCGTTTGCTCAACGTATTGCAGAACATGCGAGTGTGGCAGTAGCAAATGCACAGTTTTATCTTGCGCTGGATAACGCCATCAAATCAAAATCTGAATTCATGGGTTTTGCGGCACACGAACTCAAGAATCCGCTTGCATCAGTTAAAGGGTATGCAGATGTGATGCTCAGTGGAATGACAGGCGATATTAGTGAACAACAAGAAACTTTCCTGACGACGATTAAATCCAACGCGAATCGTATGCAGGTATTAATTGATGATTTGCGCGATTCAGCCAAAATTGATGCGAATGAATTCCGCGTTGAGGCTGAGCCAATGAATATTCGCAGTGCCGTCGTAGAAACTTTACGCCCATTCGTGACAATGCTCGCTGAAAAAGACCAAGAATTAGTCAATAATGTCCCCGAAGATTTGCCTCTCATTTGGGGTGATGAAACGCGTGTGATACAGGTACTCACAAACTTGGTCAGTAATGCTCATAAATACAGCCATAACAGTACAACAATTACCGTTGGTGGCGAGTTACGTGATAATTATGTCGACAAGCAAGGTAATAAGCGTGGACGCATGGTCGTAGTCTACGTCCAAGACCAAGGTATCGGCATGAGTGAAGAAGACCAGAAGAAACTCTTTAAAGAACGCTATTTCCGCAGTACCAATGATGAGGCACGTGAAATGGCGGCTGGTACAGGACTTGGGATGACTTTGACCTATAACATCATGATTCAACATCAAGGTGAAGTTTGGATTGAGAGCGTAAAAGGTGAAGGCTCAACCTTCCTCATTTCATTCCCATTAGCAGACGATAGGCAAGCAGAGATTGAAAAGCGCGAACCTGTTGGCGATTAGTCAAACATCTAATCATATTTAAATGTCAGTCTACATGAATCCCCTTTTGACATCACGAGGGGATTTTGTTTTCTGAGAATGTTGCAAGCAATAAGGAAATTCGATGACTAAAGATATGCTCGTAACCGCATCACAATTGTTAAAATCTATATTCGGTGAGTCACTGGACGTAACAATTGTCGAGGCTATTTACGACTATAAAAACGCACCGAGTACACTCTTTCGCTGTTCTATTGACACGACAGCAGAAACGAATAACTTACCTAAAACAGTCATCGTCAAGCGCTTTAATGAAGTAAACGATAGTCTCTTTTATGAGCTTATCGGCTTAGAATTTATGAGTGAGCTTGCCTTAACTATCACACCACGCCTCTATGCTTACGACGTTGAGAATAAAATAATCATCTTGGAAGATTTAGGCGATGCCGATGAACGTTTGCTTGGTAATATTTTCTTCGGTGATGATAAGTTACACGCTGAAAATGCACTAATAGAATTTAACAAGGCGCTGGCTGACTTTCACCTTGCTACGCAAAATAAGCAAACGCTATGGCAAAAAATCAGCACAAAACATGGCGACCCCTCGAATGTATCACGCCATCGCATTAATCATATTGTGGAAACAATGCAAGAGTTACCGACTCGTTTTCAAGATATTGGTGTAATCATAGGCGATAACGCTCAAGCTAACCTCAATGAGGCGCAACAATGTATCGAAAATCCTCATCAATTCTTGGCTTTCGTCCATGGGGATACGACACCAGCTAATGCTTTTTATGTTGAGGGTAATATCCGCCTATTTGATTTTGAAACCAGCAATTTTCGGCATTGTCTTTTAGATGGAAGCTATAGCCGCCTGCGCTACCTACACAGCGTGTGGGCGCGACTTATTCCACACGATAGCCAACAAAAAAGTATGGAGGCTTACCGTAGAACATTTCTAGCAGGAAGTTCAGTTGACGAGGCAACATTCGACTATCACTTAATGGCATCTTGTACTGCATGGTTAGCAGGTTTGTTTGCTCTCTTGCCCGTAGCTATAGAAAAAGACAAGCGTTGGGGGCGTTCTACCTATCGGCAACGTATTATTGCTGGCTTAGAACATTTTGTAGTCATTGCGGATGAACTTCATCACTTTCGGGCATTACGCGATAGTTGTATTGAGGTAGAGAAAAAATTACGCCAACAGTGGTCAGAGGAAGATTGTACAATGCTACCTTACCCTGCATTCATCGAAAGGTAGCAATAAAAAATGCCCCATTCAGTTGAATGAGGCATGTATGTTTTTAGCTATGGCTTAGATATGATCAGCGAGTTTGCCGACAATCTTGTCTTTTGGCTTATAGCCCGTAATGCGGACAACATCTTCGCCACCCTTGAACAAAATCAAGGTCGGAATACCCATAATGCCGTAGCTGGTGAGGACATCAGGGTTCGCGTCTGCATCTAATTTTGCAACACGCAATTTACCATCATATTCTTCCGCGAGTTCATCCACAATTGGAGCAATCATCTTACAAGGACCACACCATTCTGCCCAAAAATCTACTAATACAGGGGTATCAGAACCGAGAACTTCCGTTTCCCATTCTGCTTGATTTACTTCAAAAGTTTTGTTACCCATTATTCTCTCCTAACTACATGATTACGACTTGATAATTGATCGTTCTAGTTACTAAGACGCTACTTTAAACTGAGTCCTTACACTGAAAGCATAAAAATCTAATAGTGATTTGACGTGACACAAAGTCAGGCTATGGTATCATAAAGACTCTTGATTAACGACATCTGAAACCTTTATTGTTAGCATGACAGAATAGGTTAGCGTGGTATGAGCGAGCAAGAAACCTCTTTACCTGAACTCACAAAACGCCAAGAGGAATTACTCTCTTTAATTGTACAGGCATATAATGAAAAACCTGAACCTGTAAGTTCCAAATTACTTGTCGACAATTACGATTTGACCATCAGTTCAGCAACCGTTCGTAATGAAATGGCGAAGCTCGAAGAAATGGGCTATATCATTGCTCCGCATACTTCTGCTGGACGTATCCCAACAGCATTGGGCTACCGTTACATCGTGCGTGACTTACTCGATAGCAATACCCTTGCACCATCTGAACATCATTATATTGAGCGCAAATTTAATGCCTTACCGACTGTGCTAGAGCAATGGATGCGACAGGCAGCAACAGTCCTATCGCGCACAGCACATACTGCATCATTGGTCACCCCGCCGATTGCCACAACCAGCAAATTCAAGCATCTCGAACTGATTTCTATTCAAGGGCGACTAGCTTTGATGGTCTTAGTTTTGGAAGGTGGTGCAGTTCATCAACGTATGTTGACACTAGCTGACCCTGTTACACAGGCTGTTCTTAGTGAAACCGCCGATTATGTGAATGGTGTTTGTAAAGATTTAAGTGCCAACCAAATCCACATGAAAACCCGTACTTTCACTGAATTAGAGCGCGAAGTTGCTGAAATTGCCGCCGAACTCATCGAGAAATCCAGCAATAATCAGGTGCGCCTCGTTTACCGAGATGGACTAAGTGAAGTCATCAAAGAATTTCCTGATACTAAAGGGGCTGAACAGGCAGTGCGTGTCTATGAAGAACGTGCCTTACTCGATATGATTTTGAGCGAAATTCTTCAACCACTGATGGTCAATGGTGAACAAGATGTACAAGTGGTCATTGCGGGTAATGGTCATGAAGAAGTTAATCAATTAAGTCTAGTTTTAAGTCGCTATGGTGTACCGGGTCAAATACGGGGAACACTCGGCGTATTAGGACCTATGAATCTTAATTATGGACGCGCTATCAGTGCCGTGCGTAAGGTATCTGGCATGATGACCGATATGCTCATTGACTTATACGACGAAGAAAACGCATCCAATACTTAAATTTCTTAATTCTTCTAGCAAAATTGTTAATACAATTCTATTGTTCATTGGCTACACTCAAACAGTGAATTTGTATAGAATAGACCACTCTTGTGGTTTGTCCCTCACAAGCAAATTATTAGCTCATGTGAGGGCGTAAATAGGTAAAAATAGATAGTTTGTAAACGATTCTCTTACGCCTAGATATTTGTAGGAGGCAAAAATGGATGAAAATATCAACGAAAACGAATACAATGACGAGGCAGTAATGGCAAAAGATGAAATACCTGTTTCGGAAGACGAAACAGTGGAAAACACGCCGAGTGATGAAACAGAGTTATCAATTGATGACTTAAAAGCGGCAATTGTACAGCTAAAAGGCGAAGTCGATACGAATTTAGATGGCTGGCAACGTAGTCGTGCTGAATTCAACAATTATCGTCGACGCACACAACAACAACTCAGCGACTCAAAACAACAAGGTGCTGTTGATGCACTGGCAAAAATCCTACCTGTACTGGATGATTTTGAACGCGCATTTGACAATATTCCAGCAGAATTAGCCGATCACCCTTGGGTTGGCGGGACATCACTCATCCTCAAAAATATCAAAAAAGTATTGGATGAGTTCAATATTGAAGTCCTTGACCCAGTTGGTGAAGAATTTGATCCTAATCTTCATGAAGCAATCGGCATGGATGATGACACCGATTATGATAGCGGTATCGTAACTGTTACACTGCAAAAAGGCTACAAGAGTGGCGATAAAGTTATGCGCCCTGCACTTGTGCGTGTTGCTGGCTAAATAACTCATTCAAGGGGACTATAACCTCCCCTTTTCAATATACAACATACAACGAAATCACTTAGGAGAATAAACACTTATGGGACGTATTATAGGCATTGATTTAGGGACAACAAATTCTGTTGTTGCAGTCATCGAAGGCGGTGAACCAACGGTCATCCCCTCTGCTGAGGGCAACAATACAATTCCATCTGTTGTCGCTATCAATCCAAAAAACGACGAGCGCCTTGTCGGTAAAGTGGCACGTAATCAAGCGGTTATGAATCCTGAAAATACAATTTTCTCGATTAAACGCTTCATGGGGCGCAAATTTAGTGACGCTGAATCCGAAGATGCACGTTCACGTAGCCCTTATGCCGTTAAAGAAGCCCCCAATGGCGATGTCCGCGTAACTATGGGTGGACGTGATTACAGTCCTCCAGAAATTAGCGCGATGATTTTGCAGAAACTCAAAGCTGATGCAGAAGCCTATCTTGGTGAAGAAGTTACACAAGCGGTTATCACTGTGCCTGCTTATTTCAATGATACTCAGCGTAATGCGACTAAAGATGCTGGTAAAATTGCTGGTTTGGAAGTTTTGCGTATCATCAATGAACCAACAGCATCTAGCCTTGCTTATGGATTAGGTGATCGTAAAGACGGCATCATTGCTGTATACGATTTAGGTGGTGGTACATTCGATATTTCCATCCTCGAAATCGCTGATGGTGTTTTTGAAGTGAAATCAACCAATGGGGATACCTATTTGGGTGGTGACAACTTCGATGAACGTATCATTGATTGGTTAGCTAGTGAATTCAAAAAAGAAAATGGTATCGACCTCACCCAAGACCGTCAGGCATTACAACGTCTGAAAGAAGGGGCTGAGAAAGCGAAGATTGAGCTATCTAGCGCACAAAGTACAGACATCAACCTACCCTTCATCACAGCTGATGCCAGTGGTCCTAAGCATCTCAATGTAACGTTAACACGCGCGAAATTAGAACAACTTGTCGGCGACTTGGTACAAAAATCAATTGAACCAGTAAAAGCCGCACTTGCTGATGCAAAGATGAAAGCTGGCGATATTGATGCCGTTCTGTTGGTTGGTGGTATGACCCGTATGCCAGCTATTCAAGAAGCTGTCCAACAATTCTTTGGCAAAGAGCCAACTCGCGGTGTTAATCCTGATGAAGTTGTAGCACTCGGTGCGGCAATTCAAGCAGGTGTTCTCGGTGGTGATGTGAAAGATATTCTCTTATTGGATGTTACACCACTCACTTTAGGTGTAGAAACACTAGGTGGTGTCGCTACCCCAATGATTGACCGCAATACAACTATTCCTATCAGCAAATCACAGGTCTACAGCACTGCTGCCGATAATCAAACATCCGTTGAAATCCGTGTCGTTCAGGGTGAACGTCCGATGGCGGCTGATAACAAGCTCCTAGGTAACTTCATTCTGAGTGGTATTCCACCCGCACCACGCGGTGTCCCTCAAGTTGAAGTCACCTTCGATATTGATGCCAATGGTATCTTGAACGTCAGCGCAAAAGATAAAGCTAGTGGTAAAGAACAGAAAATCACCATCACTGCAGGTAGTGGTTTATCTGATGCTGAGATTGACCAAATGGTAGAAGAAGCTGAAAAACATGCGGCAGAAGATGCCAAGAAAAAAGAGCATGTCGAAGTCTTTAACCAAGCTGACAGCGCAGTTTTCACAGCTGAGAAATTCCTCAAAGATTATGGGGAACAATTTCCAGAGGATGCACAGGCTGAAACACAACGTTTAATTGACGAAATTAACTCCGTCAAAGAAGATGGTGATGTTGAAGCAATCAAAGCCGCAACCGAAGAACTTTCGCAATATATGCAAGAACTCGGTGGGCAGATGTATCAACAAGCAGAGGGTGAAGCACCTCCAGAAAATGGTGGTGGCTTTACTGACGACGAAGACGAAGATGTCGTTGACGCGGAATTTACCGAAAATTAAGACGTAGGGGCTTGGCGTGCCAAGCCTCCTGCGAATACAATGAAGATGGTGCAATCATTGATTGCCCATTTTTCCATTTATATCTGAGCCGCAAGAAATCATAGTACATAGGCTAAACAAGTATGGCAAGAGATTACTACGATGTGCTGGGCATCGCCAAAAATGCCAGTAAAGATGAAGTCAAAAAAGCCTTTCGCGGATTAGCGCGAAAATATCATCCTGATGTTAGCACTGAGCCTGATGCCGAGACGAAATTCAAAGAGATTAACGAAGCCTACGAAGTGCTTTCTGATGACCAGAAACGCCAACGCTATGACCGCTTTGGTCATGCTGGTGTGCAAGGTGCTGGCGGATTTGGTAACGCTGGTGCTGCTGGTTTCTCAGGGTTTGAAGATATCTTCGAGGACTTCTTTAGTAGCTTTGTTGGACGGCAAGGAGGTGGCAGACGAGGTCCTCAACGCGGTGCGGATATTCGTGTTGATGTGACTATTGAATTTGCAGAAGCCGCCTTTGGCATCGAAAAAGAAATTGATTATCACCGCTTAGAAATGTGTGACATATGTGATGGTTCGGGTGCGCGTGAAGGTTCTAAACCTACAACCTGCCCTGAATGTAATGGTCAAGGCGAAGTCCGCCAAGTACGCCAGACATTTGTTGGCTCAGTCGTGCGCGTCGCCGCTTGTCCACGCTGTGGTGGTAAGGGCGAGATTGTCGAGAACCCTTGCATGAACTGTGATGGTAGTGGACGCAAACGCAAGCAAGCAAAAGTGAGCGTCCCAATTCCCGGTGGTGTGAGTGACGGATTGCGAATGAAAATCCCCAATGAAGGCGATGTCAATGAATCGGGTGTATATCCGGGTGATTTATACGTTGTCATTCACGTCAATGATCACGAATACTTCAAACGTCGTGATAGCGATGTTATTCTAGATTTACCTATCAATGTCGCCCAAGCTACTCTCGGTGATAAGATTGAAGTCCCCACACTTGATGGTGACGTTGAAATGAGTATCCCTGCTGGCACACAAACGGGAAAAGTCTTCCGTTTACGTGGCAAGGGAGTCCCACGCCTACGGACTGATGGAAGCAGTAGCAGTCGTGGCGATCAATTGGTATATATAACCGTTGAAGTCCCGACCAAACTGACCGAGCGTCAGCGCGAATTGTTTGAAGAACTCGCAACGACCATGGATAGCCAGATTCAGCCCCAAGCAAATGGGCGTGGTTTCTTCGATAAAGTCATGAACTTTTTCGGGACAGAGCAGTAAGCCAAAATCTCACAATCTAAACTAATCGTAGGGGCGTAGCATGCTACGCCCTTACAGTTCAATAATCTAGGGAAAACACATGCCACAATGGGTCGAAGTATCATTACAAGTTGACGGTGAAGCCGCTGAAGCAATTGCACAACAATTACAGAAATGGTGTCATCAAGGCGTATCAATAGAACAAGCTGATATCGAGGCAGGCAATTATGATGATGGCGAAGTCCCCCCTGCTGAGAGCCTCATTGTGCGTGGCTACTTCCCGAATGATGCCGATGGTGAAGAAAAACGCTTCCAGATAGAGCGCACTCTCGGATATTTGAATATGATGCTTCCCATGCCACAACCCCAATGGAAAATCGTCGCCGATGAAGACTGGGCAGACGCATGGAAAAAACACTATAAACCTGTGCGCTTAGGCGAACATATAGTCGTCCGTCCCCTATGGATTGATGTGGAATTACAAGACAATGATATTGAAATCGCCCTTGACCCCGGTATGGCATTTGGGACAGGCACACACCCCACAACACAATTGTGTTTGGAAGCCTTAGAGCGCATGGTCACACCGAGCATAGATGTGCTCGATTTAGGCTGCGGTAGCGGTATTTTGAGCATTGCTGCTGCGAAATTGGGTGCAAACAAGGTCATCGGCGTTGATATAGACCAACTCGCTGTAGATGCCACAATCGAAAATGCCCAGCAAAATGGCGTTGCTGACAAAATTAAAGCACATCGTGGCGGATTAGACACCGTAATTACATCAGCACGGCGTTATGATTTAGTTGTTGTGAATATCTTGGCAAAAATTATCATTGCCATGTGTGACGAAAAACTCGGTGAGACAGTCCGCCCGGGTGGTAAGGCAATTTTTAGCGGTGTCATCGAATCACAAACTGAAGCTGTTGAAGAAGCCCTTCGTAAAACAGGGCTTGAACCCACAGCACGCTATCAACAAGGCGATTGGATGCTGATAGAAGCACAACGTCCTGTCTGATACTCTTAGGTGTTTGTTTTACGCTGTATTCGAGCTGAAGCGATAGCATGGGCTTCATCAATGAGTGATTTTGTGGTTTCTATATTGTCTTGAGACGGATTGAGAATACATATAAAGTTTTGCTTAGCATAATCAGGATGTGGTAGAAAAACATTGAGAACTGAATAATCAATATTTTCTGCATCATAGTCGCCTATCAGGGATTTGAAAGTCTCTCGGCTAACCCCAATATTGATACGGAAGACACCTTCCCGCTTGAGATTTGAGACACTATCATATTCATTGTCTGAATGGGCAATAGTCACAAATGATAGGCGATGGTCGTCTCCGACAAAGAAGAAAGTGTAGCCGTAATTCTCCTCTTGTTGAACATTATCCAAATGCTGAATGTAACCTATAACGTCATCCGAAGTCATTGACTCTCTACCTCCATTGATTAGCAGGCATATTATCTTGTGTTAATCGTGCTGTTTCGTCAATGTGTTTTTTGTGAGATGCTGGATAATTTTCCTAATCAATCCATTCTAAATTGCTAGGTTTGACCAAAGGCACAAATGCTTCAAAGTTTTCTTTTGCATCTTTGACCTCATTTTTCACATATGTTCGACGTAATGCAGTTTTCGTGTACATCAACCATAAAATTTTGGCGCAATGTGATAGCAAGGTGTCGCGATATGATATAGTGTAACGATGAACCTTATTATATGCTTTACGTATAGTTTCCAAGAAATAGAGTAATAAGGTGGAGCAACAATGAGCAAGAATTGGACACAAAAAGACATCCCAAGTTTAGATGGCAAAGTTATTGTAATTACAGGCGCTAATAGCGGACTAGGATTTGAATGTTCGCGTATCTTAGCTGAAAAAGGCGCTACGATTGTGATGGCTGTACGGACTATCGCCAAGGGTGAACAAGCCAAGGCAGATATTTTGAAAGACAATCCCCAAGCACAACTTGATGTGATGGCACTCGATGTCGGCGACCTTAGCTCAGTACGTGCATTTGCTGACGCATTCAAAGCGAAGTATGACCGTCTCGATATTTTGCTAAATAATGCGGGAGTTATGGCTATTCCACGTCAGGAAACAGCAGACGGTTTTGAGATGCAACTAGGCGTAAATCATCTCGGACATTTCGCCCTTACGGGTTTATTGCTAGATTTAATCGTCAAGACACCCAATGCCCGTATTCATAATGTAACCAGTAGCGCAAATTATACGGGTACAATCAACTTTGACGACTTGATGGGTGAGAAAAGTTATGGTCGCTGGGAAGCATATGGGCAAAGCAAACTCGCCAATGTATTTTTCACGTTTGAATTGCAAAAACGCCTTATCTCGGCAGGTTTCGATACGATAACCAACACATCCCATCCCGGACTTGTTCTGACGAATTTGCAAGCTAATAGTGTCGAACAATCTGGTACAGGATTTGAAGCATTTTTATATCGTCTAATAGAGCCAATTATGGCGCAAGATATAAGTATGGGTGTTTTGCCTATGCTATATGGTTCAACGGCAGAAGAGGCTAAAGGGGGTGTATTTTATGGTCCGCGACTATTCAATATGCGTGGATACCCTGCTGAGAAAAAAGCCAATAAAGAAGCCAATGATGCCCAAGCACTCAAGCGTTTTTGGGACATATCCGAAGAGCTAACAGGCGTAAACTACGACATACTTGATTCACGGATGGTATGAAGGAGTTATTTTATATGAAGCAGAATAGCAGGAAATATATCATTGATACAGGTTGGCAAGTGCTAATCAAAGATATGAATATCTCGGCACAAGATATTTTGCTTCATGCCCGTTTGCCTTTAGACCTTTTCAGTCGCAAATCACCCACAGTTACGGGTGAAGAGTATTTCCGATTATTTAAAGCATTGGCATCTATCACGCGTGATGAGCCTCTGTTTCCGTTACATTTAGGACAAGCAATCACAGTCGAAGCATTTAGTCCACCAATTTTCGCTTGCTTTTGCAGTGATAATTTGAATATCGCAGTTAAAAGGCTCTCACACTATAAACCTCTAATAGCACCTTTGAAACTAGAGGTCATGCAGGATATTCAAAAGACACTCATCAGTATTCATGGCTTAGGCAATGATGATACAGTACCAGACTTTTTGATGCTGATAGAACTTGTATGGTGGGTACAACTAACACGCATTGCTACTCGTGAGCATATTATGCCGAAAATGGTGTACATGACCTTTGATATTCCTGAAAAAGAAGCCTATGAAGAGTATTTCGGCGCACCAATAACACAATCAACATTCAATGGTGTTAGCTTTACATCAATTGATGCCAATCGCCCTTTCCTTACTGCAAGTGATGATATGTGGTCAATATTCGAGCCACAACTTAATAAGCGAATGCAAGATTTAGATTTGGACTCTAGCTTTAGGGAAAGAGTACGCGCTTGTTTGATGGAAATTCTGGCTAGTGGACAATACTCAATGGCTGATGTTGCTTCCAAACTTGCGATCAGTACACGCACGTTGCAACGTCGCTTGCGCGAAGAGGGAACAACATTTCAGAAAGAACTCGATAATCTTCGAGAAGAACTTGCCCGAAATTATCTCACAAAATCAGATTATTCAAGTGGGCAGATTGCCTTTCTCTTGGGATATGAAGAACCGAACTCTTTCTTTCGTGCTTTTCGATCATGGACTGGGCAAACGCCTGAAGTTGTCCGTGCGACTAGCCAGCCCTAAGCACCTCAAGGCAGCGTTCGATAGCGTGAATCTGCTCTTTTAGTGAGATAGCCTTAACACTCGGAACATGGATAAATCCACAGGGAATTTTGCTCTGTTGTCCTTCAAAATGATGAAGTGCCGAATACATGACATGATTGCATAAATACGCCCCTGCATGATTGGAGTGATAAACTGGAATTTTGGCATGTGTCAACACATCATAAAACTTATCCAGTGGTAACGTTGACCAATACCCTACAGGCGCATCATTGGCAATTTTCTTGCCACGTACTAATTTGCCATCATTATCGGCAATACTGGCATCATTAATATTGATTGCAATGCGCTCTAAACTCATCTTTGTTCGCTCAGGTGCTACCCCTAATAGAAGCACAGCGGATGGTTGAACCTTTTCAATTAAGGTTAATAATTTTTTGCCAGCCCGTTCGTAATCAACAGGCAAAACCTCAGCAACAATATCATTTGCCCCTTCTTCAATCAAATATTCCACAATGCGTTGTGAGGGATTGTCTTTCACCTTACCAAAGGGTTCAAAGCCTGTAACTAAAAGTGTCATGATGGTTTATCCTTAGTCAATAGGAGTCAAATATTACCGTACTTTTTTGCCCTACCCCATAGACCAATTCTCAAAAACAACTCATGACGAGCTAAGACTTTAGCATTATAATCGTAAGCATTCAGAAAATTTTGAAACTCGTGAACATTAGGAGACACATGGTACATTTACAAGGACAAGAACGCTCAACTTATGTCCAAGATATGTTTGACCGCATTGCCCAACGATACAACTTCATGAATCGCGTGATGACCTTCGGGCAAGATATGCGTTGGCGACGCTTTGTCGTTAAACAAGCACAATTACCTCAAAATGGGTCATTGCTGGACTTGGCGACAGGTACAGGCGATATTGCATTTGAAGCCAAAGAAACCCACCCACAAGCGAACGTCGTCGGTGCTGATTTTGCCCTTCAGATGATGTTTGTTGGTCAGGATGAACCACGCGGAAAGTCAATCGACTGGTCAGCCGCTGATGCTCTGAACCTGCCCTTTCCCAGTCAATCATTTGATGCTGTCGTATCAGGTTATCTTGTACGAAATGTAATTGATATTCCACGTACCTTAGCCGAACAGATGCGAATACTCAAACCCAAGGGGCGCATTGTCATTTTAGATACATCGCCACCACCCAATAATATCCTTAAACCTTTCATCAAAATTCACCTCAACTATGTGATTCCGATTTTAGGGAGACTCATTGGGGGGCAAGCCGCCGCCGACGCCTATACCTATCTGCCTGAATCCACTCAAGCCTTTAAAACACCTGATGAACTCGCCCAGATCATGCGCGATGCAGGTTACATCAACGTCGACTACAAATTGTTCATGTTCGGCACAATGGCGATTCATTGGGGTGAAAAACCAAACTAAGAGTCAATTATATTGGGTCATGCAAAGAGGATTGCTATTGAGGCAGTCCTCTTTTTAGTTATTATATTGACTAATCATCTATTCCCACAGTACACTATGTTTATATGAACATAGTGTACTGAAAACATAGGTAGAGAAAATGATAGAGTATGCAATTTTGGGTTTACTAAGTTGGAAGCCCCAAACAGGCTATGACCTCAAACAAATATTCAGGCAGTCGCTGACGATGTATTGGTCAGGAGGTAATAATCAAATTTACCGCACATTGGTCAAGCTCCATGAGGAAGGACTCGTGACGCGCGACATAGAAGACTCTGATTCAGGACCTTCACGAAAAATTTACACAATTACCGCATCAGGTGGAGAGGCTTTACGTGGATGGATACTGAGCCAACCCGAAGTGCCTGACATCAAAAACGAGTTTCTCATTCGTATGGCATGGGCAGACCAACTCAGCAATGAGGAATTGGATGACTTATTATCACGCTATCAGGAAGAAGTAAATTATCGCTGGATAATGCAACACGAATTTATGGAGCGTGAAGTCGATAAACAGCCCAACCGTAGCGAGCGTGAAAGATTATTATGGGAGAGCATCAGCAAAAACTGGATTATGACCTTTGAGCGTGAAATGGCGTGGGTACAGACATTAAGGGCAGACTTGCGGAATTTATCTAAGCAAAAGAGTAAAACAAAATCGACTGCTACTTCTTATAAATTTGAGATATCTCATCCAAAGGATTGATAGTATGCGTTTAATTAATCATCTTCCAAATCCTACATACTTTGTCTATTTTGGATTGTTATCATTCTGTGCATCTATATTGCTACTACCAACTATGTTGGTAGAACCTGTAATGCAACATAGGTCATATTGGTCACCAGATGGGAGTAAGTTAGCGATTATTGCAGAAACTGATAGTCGTGATTACGAAATTTTCGTCGTTGATAGCAATGGAAGGAATTTAAAGCAACTAACAATATATTCTAATTATATAGGAGGGTTGAATTGGTCATCAGATAGTCAAAAAATTTACTATCAGTATCCACCATATTATTATGGTACATCGTACTTTATTGACCTTCAATCGTATCCATATTCAGCTTCACTACTTGGGAATAACGCTGTCAATCCTACAGAAAATCCTATTGCAACACAAGAAGAGATAGACGCTAGTATCGTCACAGGTTCTACATCTAACCAGTATTATGCAATATCTACTTGTGACAAATACGAGGACGATGTTCCATATTACATCTTGAACAACTGTTGGCATGATTTGGATGTTTATTCTGTAAATACAGATGAGATTGTGTGGTCAATTGGAAGATACAGATACAGAATGGCGAAGTTTGGCATATTAGGAACACTAAGACCATCAGACTTTTTCTTTATGAGTCTAATTTCATTTTTTATAGGTCTTAACATTGCACTTCTGCGAAGGGTTAGTCCCGTAGATAAACCAAAGCGCAAGATTCACTAATACATTAAAACAAAAAAGCCCACGATTTGCGGACTTCTTCAATGGTCGTGAGGCTAAGTTCTACTTCTCGCCAGCTTTGAAGCGATAAGTAATGCGTCCACGATTCATATCGTAGGGAGTCATTTCTACTTTCACACGGTCACCCAGTAAAATACGAATATAGAATTTCCGCATCTTACCTGATAAATATGCCAAAACTTGATGCCCATTCTCCAATTCAACAGTGAATTGGGTATTGGGGAGTGCTTCCACTACTACGCCTTCTACTTCAATCTTTTCGTCGTTTGCCATATGTCTCCTTTTTAGTTATGGTAATGGCTATCTTTTCTTAAATACTCGGATAATTGTAGTATACAACTATTTTATTTACTTTGTATAAAACGGCATAAATCCATTGTATATAAACAAACCGCTACAAGGCAAGCTCATAGCGGATGTGTGACAATAGGTTGACGTAAAGCCTAAGAGACTATGCGCCACGCGCTTTGGCTTTACGTACGCGACGACGCGCACGACGAATCGCCTTTTTCTTCTCAATACGGCGGAGTTCACTCTTAGAAATGTGCCAGCGTTTACGGCGCACAGTGCTAAGGATGCCTGCGTTTGTTACCTTCTTACGGAATCGACGCAGTAAGCCTTCTTGAGATTCACCTGGTTTTAATTTTACAGATGCCACTAAATATCACCTTACCTTCGCGTGGTTTAGATGTTGACTATAATATTACAGTCAATCATTGTAGCAGATAGGGTTTAGCCTTCATAGGCTTAGTCTACCCTTACGCTTCAACCACTTCTTCAACTTCGTCGGATTCTTCAAGTTCCGTAGCAGATTCAACTAAGTTTTCCGCACGTTGTGCTTCCCATTGATCTTTTTCAGCTTGTGTCACTTCTTTAAGGCTCAAACCCAAACGTTGTTTATTAGCTTCGATGCTGATGATACGTGTCATGATGCGTTCGCCTTCGTAGCAAACACTACGGGTATCAATATTTTCATCATCAGACATTTGGCTAACGTGAAGTAAGGCTTCAATACCTGGATCCATACTGATGAATGCACCAAATGGCTCAACTCGTGATACTGTACCTTCAACCAATTGACCGATGTGATAATTTTCTTCGACTTGTTCCCAAGGATTTTTCTGGAGGCGTTTGAGGCTTAAACCAATACGCTTGCCACTTTCATCGAGATGTAAAATATACACATCTACTTTTTGACCTACTTCAACCACTTCTTCTGGGTGGCTGACGCGATGCCATGCTAATTCAGAAATATGAATTAAGCCATCCGCACCGCCAAGGTCAACAAATGCGCCGAAGTCACATAAGCCACTAACGGTACCTTTGCGTACGTTACCTTCTTCGAGTTTTTCTAATAATTCTTCTTTGCGAGCTTGGCGATTTTCACGTTCAGCGAGGCGTTGGCTAAATACGAGGCGACGACGTTTGCGATTTACCTCGATAACTTTTAATGTAATTTCAGTGCCAACTGTATTATTGAGGTACTTGATACGGTCATCATCGTTCAAGCCACGCGGCATATCTACAACATGACTAGCAGGGATAAAGCCACGCAAATTACCGAATGGCACAATAATACCACCCTTATTCGCGGCGGCAACTTCACCTGTAAAGGTTTCATCTGCTTCTTTAATGGCTTCCGCGCGTATCCAATCTTCATTTTGTTTTGCTTGCGAAGCCGATAATACTAAGTTGCCGTCGTTATCCATCAAACGGACAACCGCAATATCAATCTCAGAGCCGACTTCAAACTCATCAATTTGCATTCCCATGCGCTCGATGTCATTGCGAGTCACAATGCCGTCATGTTTCCAGCTTACGTCAACAATGAGACCGTGTTGATCCACCGCAAGGATGGTCCCCGTAATAATATCACCACGCTCAATCTTGCTATCTGCAAGTGATTCCTCAAGCATTGTGGCAAAGTCCATCTCATCGATGGCGTGTTCGAGCGAAATATCGGTAGACATGAATAAAAACTCCCTGTACGTTCAGTGTGTGTTTCTGAGGCACAATATAACCAAATGATTACTGAGGAATACAGTCCATGTGCCATCCCTATCCCCTTGATGATATGAGATGTTCAACACGACTTTATATGTATCTTAACAGTGCTTAACAGGATATAGTATTTGCTCCCAAAAACGCGCAAATTATACTGAGTAGTGATAAGTTTGTCAACAAAGTGGTATACATTGGAAATAAGCAAAATAGGCATTTTTGAGGGGAAAAAGCGAATGTAGTAATAAAACAAATGGACATCAGAAAAACCCGTATCAAAAATTGAATACGGGTTCAGTACTTTCATTTTTGGTAATTTATTCTTCGTCAGCGACCTCATCATCGGGTGGTGGCGCATCAGCTTCTACATCTGCTGTCTCAACTTCTGCGGAGACCTCGGATTCAGGTGTTTCATCTTGTGTGTCTGCTGGAGAGGTTTCGCCCTCTTCTTCATCCTCAGTTCCCCAGCGTTGCGTGAAACCAACACGACGTTTTTCAGGTTCAAGATGGCTAATACGTAAGCCCAATCTATCCCCTTTTTGCACATAGGAGTAAGGCTCTTTTAGCGCACCATCTCCCATTTCGCTCAGGTGGAGCAAGCCTTCTAAGCCATCATCTAGCGCGACAAACGCACCAAAATCAACTACATTGGTCACTGTGCCTTCTGTCAATTGCCCTTCATGATAGCGTTCTTGAGCATCATCCCAAGGATCAGATAATAAGCGTTTGAGACTAAGCGCAATCCGTTTCGTCTGTTTATCCAAGTTTAGAATGTAGACATCAATCTCATCGCCAATATTTAAAATATCACGTGGATGGTCAACACGATGCCATGCCAATTCGCTCACATGGATAAGACCATCTGCACCACCAATATTTACGAATGCACCGAAATCTCGTAAGCCAGTTACAGTGCCTTTAACGACATTTCCTTCATCCAAATCGTCTAATAAACGTGCTTTTTGCTTCATGCGCCATTCGCGCTGTGCTTCACGTTCACTGAAAATCAAACGGCGACGGTCTTGGTCTACCTCAATAACTTTGACACCTAATTTATTATTCATCAAAGCAGCCATGGACTCACGACGGTCTAGGGTTAAATCAGCTGATGTGAGATGTGAGCTAGGGATAAAACCCTCTAAACGATTCCAACGAACGAGCAAGCCACCTTTATTAAAACCTGCAACAGTCACATCAACTACATCTTCTGATGTCAGCAATTCACGTGCAGTTTCCCAATCATAACGTTGTAAACCCATATTGATCGAAACGACTAAGTTACCAATTGAGTCGCTTGGATTCATAACATACACGGGAATATCTTGCCCAACTTCTAGGGATTCGTAGAACTCTTCATCCATACGTTCAATATCTGTATTCGGCACAATACCATCTTGCTTCGCCCCTAAATCGACAATAATTTCGCGGTCTTCGATTTGAAGAATCGTGGCATTACGAATTTCACCACGACGTGGGGGGGTATATTCATACCCGAATGATGCCTCAAGCATGGACTCAAAATCATCATCTGGCGTTGAATTTTGTTCATATTCCGTACTCATGATGATGGCGTTCGCATTACATAGTCTGAACGCCTTACTCCTTTCGCCACGGTGCAAATATGGGGTTATAAAAACCCGTAGTTAAATATAAGTTTTGCAAAAATAATGTATTTCGCATCACCACTGTAAGATGACGTAGCCTTACAGAAATGATAACTTGACATTAGCTTCTTTGCTAATTTTGCTAAAGTAGATATTAAACCCAATTTGCACTAAAAACTCAATGAATTTGGTAGCTAGTGTTGGTATCTATTAGCACAATGCCAATTACATAACACAATTATTTATCAACTTAACTTAAATTATAGCAGAAAGCATCTAATTACGCTTGCAAGTTATATTAGTTGATTTCTGGCTCGGGGGATGGATCAAATTCACCAATACCGTAGGTTCCTCTGTCAATTTCCCATGGATAAACAACATAAGCATCTGTTACTTCACCATAGTAATCAGGCTTTGCATTGGTAAACAATGTCCGATACGGATTGAAGTGCAAAACACAGGTATACGCAATCGCCCCTGCGGCAACCACCCGTTCACGAACAGCAGTACTGGTACGCCCACTACCCCATACATCATCAACAATCAATGTTCGCCGACCCTCTAGCAAATCATCTTTGGGAAATTGTAAGAACTTTGGCCATGCCATCAAACCAGATTGTTGTGTCGATGGAAAATCAACGGCGGCAGTTAGAAGATGCTGTACATCCAATGTTTCAGCTAATAAACCACCCGGAATCACTCCGCCGCGAGTTATCATCACCATCGCTTGGAAAGGACCGACAGATTCTACCTGTGGCAACAACATATCTATAATGCGGTCAACATCTTTCCATGTTAAACGCTTGTATTTCTCTGGCATCGACATAATTACCCTATTTACGAAAAGTTTTTGCGAATTGCTATTGATTATACGGTTTTGGCATCATTTAACCAACATTAATATCATCACAAATAATCACAATAGGAGTTTCATTGTAGCGTGTGAGGACAACTGTTGCTGATTGCGTACCTTTGAGCTTTAACTTACGAATGAGATCTTCGGGCGTAATCGGCGACCCACGTTTTTTAACTGTGAGTGTGCCAATATCCATACTACGCAAGCGTTGACGGAGTTTTTTGAGATTGAAGGGAAGCCATTCACGGATTTTCCATGCTCGTACCCAATCTAATTCAGGCATTTCTACTGTACAGAAATAGGCGATTGTTCTGTCAAGCATGGTACCATTAAGCGATTGTGCAACATTTTCGACAAGATTAGCTCTCAAAATAGAAGCATCGGGTTCGCACAGCCAACCGTTTGGTTCTGCCAAACCAATATCAATAGGTAAATTTTCATTATGCCACTGCTGGATGCTTTCGCCATCAATTTTTGTTGCAATTAATGGGCTTTTTTGGGGCAGATGTAAAACAGCTTCTTTCAAATCACCATTTACGCTGATGAACTCAACACTGCCTTGATAAGGTTCTAACTGCGCTAAGTCCACACCTGGTGAAATCTTGACCATTATCTGGGTGGCTTGCCATTGCTGAATGAGAGAGAGCGGAGGCATGTAACTTTCCACGTCAAATAAGCGCCTACCTTGTTCATCGCGCCGAGCAGGGTCAAAAAAAATCAAGTCATAGTTATTATTTATCACAATTTGGGTAACATCAGCACATTCAAATTGTATGTTGAGGTCAAGTTGTTGAGCATTATATCGTGCGATTGCAATCCGCGTTTCATCATAATCAATGCCATGCACAATCGCCCCCGCTTTAGCAAACGCCAGACTATCTGACCCAATGCCACAGCAAATATCTAATATACGTAATCCAGAAACATTTTGCGTCCGATAGTCTCTTATATGAGGGTCGCTTGCTTGTTGTAAAGCATCGTCCGTGAAGAAAAGTTTATGAGCATCGGCACCGAATTTATCCTCAGCTTTCCGACACAATTGAGCCATTGTGATAG
The DNA here is from genome assembly GCA_965230145.1 of Phototrophicaceae bacterium. Lineage (GTDB taxonomy): Bacteria > Chloroflexota > Anaerolineae > Aggregatilineales > Phototrophicaceae > JAUZRW01. The sequence goes on along the minus strand of CBDDKI010000002.1, from coordinate 4,482,899 downwards.
CAGAACTAACTTGAGCTATATCATAGTGTTTTCGTAGAGATGTTACTAAGCTCAAAATAGCCTGTTGTGATAAATCTTCATGCTCTAGTTCAGCGAGCAATTTTTGACCCGTTTCAGTTTGGAGAAAAGTTATATCTGCGAGGCTAATTGTCATAAAAATAGGGGAGATAGTTAAATGTTTTCGTAATCACGCATATAGTCAACAAGGTTATCTAGTAATTCAGAAATTTCATTCACAGATTGCTGAATAGATTCAAAGCCAGTGGTCATACTGAGCGGGAACGTTAAAGTATTGGCATCAACTTCGCCTGATTCAATTTTTTGCATTAATTGAACTAAACTCAAAATATTTAACTGCCGAGACCGTATTTCATGAGCAACATCTTCAACAGCTTCGCGTGGAGTGCATTCATCAAACTGTGGGTTATCAACCATTAAGATTTAAGTCTTGAGCGGTATGAATCTTCTGCTCTTCCAATGTAAACATATGATTTTTCGATCATCGCTTCCATTTCAGCAATATATTCCTGAACTTGGTCAGCATCTAAGATACCTTCTTCAATATCAAGGCGTAAGAGCGAAATATACCCATGAGCTATACTAACCACTTTTTTTACATCATGAGCCACAACATTCATGAACTCATGTTCAGGTAACTCATTGAGATACTCAAGGTATTCTTCTGATGTCATATCTGACACTGCCTTGTTCATTAGCTTACTCCTGTACGTGTAATACACGATATGTAATATTGTACAACAAAATCCAATGACACGCCTTACGTCTTTAACAATACGTTAGCCACATACATTTTGACTTTTAAATAACTATAAGATTTTTCTTCTACTTTACAGACATAAATAGAAAAACTATTCATCAGATGCTTCAGCAGTATGCGAATTTATATACAATAGTCTAACATTATAACGGTCTATATCAGACAAAATAGGGTTAAGTAGGATAGGATTTTCCCATTTTTGAGCAACCATTTTACTGAATTTTCCTACTTTATTCACATCTTGGATAAATCCTTGCATGACGGCAGGTTGCATAAAACTTACGGCTTTCGGTAGGCTACTGAATGCTAACAAAATTGTTTCGCCATCTTTTTCTATAGTAACAGCATGCCATTTAATTTCGTCATCTGCCGATAACTTCCAGACGGGCTTATTGGGTGTTTGGATAATTAATAAATGCACATATCGCCCTCTGTATGTATCAAAGTCTAATAAGTTAGCATCATCATCTGCAACATGGCGTACCCGTTCTAAGGTATTATCCGTAGTATGTGCTTTTTCGCCCCGTATAAGTACCCCTTCGCCTTCATAGGCTGGTTCTACTAATATACGAATATATCCTGTGTTCTCAAGTGCCTTAACCCACATTTCGTCAACAGAACCGAGTGGATTAACAAGTATAAATCGTCCGCCTTCTCGCATGACTGCTAATGTTGCTTGAAGTAACTCAGCACTGAGGAAAGTATCATAAGCGACAACAGCATCATACTGATTCGCTTCATAATGCCAATGTTGTGTTGCTAATGAAGCGATGTCTATTGCTATATCCGCGCGATGCTCTATTAAAATATCACCTACCACTGCCCCAATATCTAGCAAACGCAGGTTAGAGGAAGACGGTGGCAAATGCTTAGCAATAATCTCGATGAATTTTTGCTTAGTCACCATCAGTAGCCAAGACCTTTTGTGCTTGTTTGCGAATAGTAATTAAGGCTCGCCAAAAAGCACGAATCATCTGAGAGAACAAAGTCACCCTCGCTTTGATACGCTCATCTTCGAGTTCACGGAATGGCTCTGTATCTGTTAGCTTTCCATAGACATAATGAGCAATCACTCGCCCACTGGCAACAAATGGCGCGGCGAGAATGATTCCTAATGCCCCTCCGAAAGCTGCCCCACCTAGTACAGCTAAAATCACGATAAAGGGGTGCAAGTCAAGACTATCACCCATAATACGAGGAACTAAAAATACCGCTTCAATATTCTGGAGCATTGTCCATACGAAAATAACAACAAACATGAAAGGTACACCTGATAACACAGGAATGGTTGTGGATTGTGAGATAAGTGCTAACAAAGCGGCAGGAATTAGAGCGATTAGCGGTCCTAAATTTGGAATGAATTCTAACACCCCTGCCAGCAAACCAAGGATAGCGGCATTCGGTAAACCCAATAAAGTTGCCGCAAAATACACAGCCAAACCCATGATAATTGACAAAATGAGTTGCCCACGTAGGTAAGCATTCCAAACATGACCTAATTCTTCAAAAAGGCGATGGGCATCTTCCTGATAACCGACTGGAACAATGCTGATGAAATTCTGAACGAAATTAGCCCCATCTTTAAGCAGATAGAAGGTCATCATAATCAAGAAAATCATATTGATGAGCGTGTTGAAAGCGCCACCCACAAAGCTAAAGGCAGGTCCTGACAAATTACGAGCAGAACCAATAAAAGTTTCCGTTGCAGCAGTCAAATCAATTTGGTCAAGTTGCAGCAAAGCACTAATATCACGCGAGCCTGTAATTTCTTCAATACGGTCTAAAGGTACGAAAGGTTCTCCTTCAAACATGAAGGTCTCATCACCAAAGCTAATTGGCTGGTTGAGGAAGGTTTCTATTTCAGTTTCAAACTCTTGTACGAAAGCTGGTATCTGCCCACCAAATGAAGCAATTTCATCAATTAAATCTGGAATGATGACAAGAAATAAAATGATAATGGTAATTAACGCAAGCAAAAATGTAATGACAGCTGCGAAACCACGCCGCGCACCGCGATTATCTTGTGAGATAAAAACTCGCTTGGTCAATAATGATACAAGGGGGTTTAAGATAAAAGCAATCAGCGCACTCACAATAACAATCGGTAGGATATTGCGTAAAAACCATAGTAATACCACAGAGAATAAGAATGCTATCAGAGTAACAGTCCGCTTTGTATGTAAATTCCATTGAGGAGAGCTTTCAGATTTCAACAGGTTTCCTCCCCGAAACACCTTAATCTATAGATAAAATCATTTTACAGTAGAATCTTGTCTTAATAAGTTAAACCCTCTTAGAAAGAGATAGTCTCGATAATCAAACAAAAAATGCCACATCAATATGATATGGCATTTCCGAGCTTTATCAGCACATGTCTTTAATTGCGGTTACGATTGCCACCGCGACGGTCTCCACCACGACGTTTGTTATTCGAGTTATTGATACCCGAATCATTGGCTTTCGCTTCTTCAAGTGACCAGCCTTCTAATACAGCTTGACGACTCAAGCGTACACGTCCTTGGCGGTCAACATCTGTAACCATGACCATGATTTCATCACCAATGTTGAATTCATCTTCAACCGATTGAATGCGATAATCAGCAAGTTGAGAAATATGAACAAGTCCGTCTTTGCCTGGTAAGAATTCAACAAATACACCATAACCTTCAGTGCGTGTAATCTTACCTGTGTAAACACGACCAGGTTCAGGTGTTTCTGTCATACCACGAATTTTATCTTGTGCCATATATACAGATGGACCATCATCACCTGCGATGAAGACTGTGCCATCTTCGGCAATCTCCACAGTGACTTTGTGGGCATCTTGGATAGCACGGACATTTTTACCACCTGGACCAATCACAGCCCCGATTTTCTCTGGGTCAATCTTCATGGTAATCATACGTGGAGCAGAGTCTTTGAGATCTTCACGTGGTTTTGAAATTGCCGTATTCATGACTTCCAGAATTTGCATCCGTGCGTCTTTCGCTTGACGGAGTGCTTGGGTCATTACTTCATCTGGTAAACCTGAGATTTTGATATCCATTTGTAGTGCAGTGATACCGCGTTCAGTACCAGCAACTTTGAAATCCATATCGCCAAGGTGGTCTTCCAAACCTTGAATGTCGGTGAGTACTGCGACATTATCGCCTTCTTTGATGAGACCCATTGCAATACCAGCGACAGGACGCTTAATCGGTACACCTGCATCCATCAATGAGAGGGTACTACCGCATACACTTGCCATCGAGGTACTACCATTAGAACTGAGAGCTTCACTCACAAGGCGAATTGTGTAGGGGAAGTCTTTTTCATCAGGAATCATCGGAACTAAAGCATTTTCTGCTAAGTTACCATGCCCAATTTCACGACGTTTTGGACCCCGTAAGAACCAAGTTTCGCCTGTACTATAAGGTGGGAAGTTATAGTGATGCAGATAACGTTTGTTATCTTCTTGTTCTAAACCATCAAGCATCTGTGAATCACGCGGTGTACCAAGCGTTGCAATCGTCAAAACTTGAGTTAATCCACGTTGGAACAATCCAGACCCATGTACTCGTGGGATTAAGCCCACTTCCGCGGATAAGGGGCGAATGGTTGTTGTATCACGTCCATCAGGGCGAATACCTTTTTCAACGATAAAGCGACGAACCACTTCCTTCATCACAGCATCAATTGATTTCTTTACTTCTTTGATGTCAGTGGGTTCAGCGTCTTCACCGAGTGCTTCGTTTTTCGCCTCATATTCAGCGACGACTTCATCAGTCAATGCACCCATGCGTTCCGAGCGGTCAGTGCGTTCGCTGGTTTCTTCAATGATTGAGTTGATTGCGTCTAATGTACGATTGCGGACTTCTGATTGCAAATCTTCATCAGGCAACATCATCACAGGTTCATTTTTTTCTTTACCAATATCTGCACGAATTTCTTCTTGCAATTTGATAATGTCTTGAACTGCATCTTGCGCCATACGCAAGGCTTTAATCATGGTTTCTTCGTCAACTTCATTCGCGCTACATTCAACCATGTTGGTTGCATCTGCTGTACCTGAAACACGCAAATCGAGGTCACTATTTTCCATCTCTTGAATTGTTGGATTAACCACAAGTTCGCCGTCAATCAAGCCAATACGCGCACCAGCTACAGGACCATTCCAAGGAATGTCTGAAATCATGATAGCAGTACTTGCAGCGATAATACCAAGCATATCGACATGCGTTTCTGAATCAAATGCGAGTGAGGTGAGGATAATTTGTACTTCGTTCCGCATTCCATAAGGGAATAAAGGACGAAGTGTGCGGTCAATAACGCGTGAGATTAATACTGCGCGGTCTGTTGGGCGACCTTCACGGCGTAAGAACCCACCGGGAATACGTCCACCAGCGTATAATTTTTCTTCATAATCAACTGATAATGGGAAAAAATCTAAGCCTTCACGTGCGCTTTTGCTCATCGTTGCTGTACAAAAGAGCATTGTTTCACCGACACGAACGGTGACTGCGCCACCCGCTTGCATCGCTAATTTACCTGTCTCGATGACAATTTCTTGTCCGCCAACGTGACCTGTATACGTTCGCACAGTGTTTTGTGCAATTTCTACCATAGAGGTGTTCCTCCGTTAAAATAAACAAAAAGTCCGATGGCAGACATTGGTGCGACAACCCAGTTGCATTTCGGCAACTAAGCTCACGCCCCAATCCCTACGACACCGGACATCCATACAATGAATGATGGAAGGATGTTGCGGTGTGGGTACGACGTTAAGGTCGTTCTATCCACCCAAATGACTTACATCCTTCCGTATTATAGCACCGTTTTCCAATTGCGTCCTTTATCGGCGCAGACCCAAACTTGCGATAAGTTCACGGTAAGCATTCGGGTCTTTGTGGCTCAGGTACTTCAGATGACGACGACGTTGCCCAACGAGCTTGAGTAAGCCACGACGGGAGTGTTCATCGTGTTTGTGTGTACGTAGGTGATCAGTCAATTGAGTGATACGGCGGGTAAGCAGTGCTACTTGAACTTCTGGTGACCCTGTATCGCCTTCAAATCGACCATATTCAGCAATGATTTCTTGCTTTTCTTCTGTTGGAAGTGGCATTGAAACCGTCCTTCTTAAAAACTATGTGTCGCCAACAAGGTTGGACAGCTAACCAAGTGGTCTACGATTAAGTCGATAGATTGTAGCAGAGGCTTCGTATGAAATAAATAGGCAAAGCATAGCAGAACTTAGGCAAGTTGCCGAGGAAAATCAAAAAGCACAGTTTGATAGTCTGTGCCTCAAAAATTTTAAGAAGAATTTATTCGTCAATGTTGCCAGAAGTATCATCAAGTGCGCCATCATCTTCATCCATGTTATCGCCAGCAACGAGTTTGACAGTATGATGTGTTCTGAATAAGCTATACTGCCCTTGTCGACCTGGTAAGGGATTGATGATATTTTCAGTTTCCATAATCGAAATCCACAGGTCATATGCCCAATCTGATTGAGATTCTTCACCAATTTGTTCTTCAGTAATCGGCTGATTCTTCTCATATAGTGCGAGTAATGTCTTCACGAACTCATCACGTTGGCTGAGGACAGCTTGAGCATAAGCCGACTTTTCATTGACCGAAATACCTTTTGTTTGGTAGTTGCTCTGTGGATTCGTATATTCTTCAACAAGAACAACATCATTCGCTTCTAGATATTCAACCGAGCGTTGGAAAGACATACCGGGGTCAAACATTCGCAAACGTTTGTGTAAACTCCCAAGAGGACACCACGCAAAGTCACGAAAGCTCGTAAATTGCTCAACACTAACGATAATTCGCACCGTCATATCAGCGGCTTCATCATCTATTTCTGCTAATTGTTGTGGTGACATTCCACGCCAATCTAAAGATGAGTCAATGGGTGAACCCGGTACAACATTATCGGGGTCAACAAAATCTTCGTATTCTTCTGGAAGTCTTATAACAGGCACTAAATCATCAGGATTATGCCGATGCGGCACAAGCTCACGTTTGAGAACTTTCTCACGTACTAGGGCATCAATCCAATGTGACCGCCATTGGTCATCTTCATTCATACCCGGACGCATCAATTCGCGTTCCATAATCAGTCCGTTGAGCAAGAAACCGTAATTCACATATGCCCAACCGCGCACTTTAAGCGTGTTAGCAACCCGTCGCCCAATTGTCCCCGTAATCGCACGGGTTTTATCAACTATCGGGTGCATCGGGTTCACTTCGATTGTGCCATTGTTATTAACTTGCTTGAGCAATCCAAGCGAAATTGCCTGTGAAACGAGGTCTTCACCGCGTGGCACACTAACGACTGCCCCAACCTCTTGCAATTGACCAATTAGTTTATCAACTGTGACATCGACATCATCATCCAGATGGTCACGGAGTCTGTCGTACTGAATGACGACACTTGACCATTGCGATGGGATGAAGGCTTCGGTATCCGTATCTTGTAGAGGCGCATCTACCAATGATTGATGTGTTGCTAAAGTTGTAAAGTCTTCAATGTATTCTACAGTCACAGCTGGATGTTGTTCTAATTGGCGACTGGTGCTACCGCGTACTCCCCAAATAATGACGACTTTACCCCGTTGCACAACTGTATTAAGAACATCGTTAAAATCACGGTCACCACTTGCGAGTATGATTACATCGCCACCTTCAGGATGCCCTGTGTCAGTAATAACATCACGGGCAATCCGAATGTCTGCACTATTTTTACCGGGCAACGTGAAAACAGGGTCAATATTTGCGAGCATCAAGCGTGAAGGGGCTTCGTCAGCGATTTCGCGTCCAGCGTCATCTACTAAAGGAGGTAATGTGCCACGCTGTCCCCAAGGAGCATAAGCCGAAATCTTGACCAACTGCCCATAGGTTTTTGCTTGTGAAATGAATTTAGCTATTAACTGCTCTAAATTAACGACAAAGCCTTGTTCACTCAGGCTAATCGCAATATTTTCAAAATCGACGTATACAGCGACATTTTTAGTTTGAATACCCAGTAAGGTTTCTAGAGGTTGGAAGATAATATCTTCTGCAAATTCCGTACCTTGGAGAACATCTTGTGTTCCCCACATGCGAATGCGTGCGCTACGCGTAATCTTGATGCGGCTAATTAAGGGTAATAAGTCACGACTGGTTGTCGCTAGGATGAGTTCATCAACTGGTTCAGGGTCATAGGAAAAGTAATGGATGATGAGAATATCTGCAAGGCTCTCACGTTGTGGCACATTGAATACATCGTATCCACAGGCTTTAAATATCGCTTGAGGGTCAATCATACCAGGACGTTTATTATAGGCTTCCCAGTTGGCAACAGCAATTGCCTTTAATTTATCTGAACTGGCAAGTCCTGCAGCAAGTGAAGCACTACCGCGTAGCCCAACTGCTAACTCTTGTAAATCGATGGACATCCCACGATCGTGAAAACGTTCGAGAAGGTCATCCACATCAACTATTAAATAAGCCGCCATATTTATTCCTAATAAGAGCTACTATTCTCAAAGAATAGCATTCAATAATTTGTATTTCATATATTACTATACGAAGGTCGCTAATTTGTTAGTCCCTATTAGCACGGATTTTATAGCATCATTAGGTACTTAGTCTAGCAGTTTCAGGCAATCGCTACAACAGGCTAATCTACACAAGAAATTTGATTTTTTATGTTGAATACCCTACAAAAACTACCCGTGTTTCTCTTGGTTGAATTACTTCTTTAGCCAAAATTTCACATTAGCATGCAATAGTATACAGCATCAAAGTTAAATCAATGTTAGAACAAATCTATTAGAAATTTAACATATTTAGGGGCTATATGCAAAAGCCCCTATACTATTTGTGAATTTTATCACATCTATTCAGTTTACCATAATTCACATATTTCGCTATGCGTTATATGGCATTTCAACGACTTTTTCTGCTATATCCTTATATAACTGTTCAATCTCGCTTTTAAGCGTCGCAACGATTTCTTCTTGTGGAATAATGCGCTTATCATCACTATCACGACGTTTGAACTCAAGCCCGCCATTTTGCAAAGAACGTTTGCTGACTGTCACTCTCAAAGGCACACCGATGAGATCAGCATCATTGAATTTAACCCCTGCCCGTTCATCGCGGTCATCATAGAGGACTTCAATCCCTGCTCCTTGCATAGCTTTGTACAACTCTTCACCAATTGCTTCGGTCTCACCTCCAGGAAGCATGACAAGATGTACTTCATATGGAGCAACACTAATTGGCAATTTCAACCCATAATCATCACGATATTCTTCAGCAACACAGGCTAGTAAGCGTCCGACACCAATACCGTAAGATCCCATGATAACGGGTTTGCGCTCGCCATTTTCGTCAAGGAAGGTCGCACCCATGATTTCTGTGTAACGTGTGCCGAGCTTAAAGATATTCCCGACTTCCACACCACGAACTTCTTTGAGTGTTCCTTTGCCATCGGCTGTAGAATGTCCATCAAGGGCGGTAGCAATATCAGCAACAACATCAGCTGTATAATCACGCCCGTAATTGGTGTTCAAATAGTGATAGTCTGTTTCATTTGCCCCAGCAACCAAATTAGGCGATTCTTTAACTGCGTCATCTACAATTAGCATGACATTTTTGCGGTCAATCCCAATTGGTGAAGCAAAACCAGCGACTGCGCCAACAGCTTTAATTTCATCTTCAGTTGCAGGGCGCAAGTCTTTTGCCTTGGCTACATTACGCAGTTTGGTCTCGTTAAGTTCCATATCGCCGCGCACAATTCCGAAAACCAATCTCTGTACATCTTCTTGATTTTCGAGGAATGTCCCTGTAAAAAATACGGCTTTGGCTGTTTTTGCTGTAGGCAGATTGAGCATATCAGCAAGTTCTACAATTGTTTTCGCATTCGGTGTCTCTACCTTTTCGAGTTCACCCATGTCTTCGGCTTCTGCTTGTGGCTTAAGAAACGTTGCTACTTCCCGATTAGCAGCATATCCTGTTTCTTCACTTACAAGTAACGTATCTTCACCGATTTCTGTGATATACATATATTCATGGGCAAGTTTACCTCCCATCATACCTGTATCGGATGAAACCGCAATCACGTCTAAGCCACAGCGATTGTAAATATCAAAATAGGCTTGGTAATGGGCACGATATTGTTTATCTAAGCCAGCATCATCTATATCCAGTGAATAGCTATCTTTCATCGTAAATTCACGAACACGAATTAACCCCCCACGCGCCCGAGGTTCATCACGCCATTTCGTCTGGAGCTGATATAGCAAAACAGGTAACTGCTTATACGATTCAATCTCTTTACGGACAAGGTCTGCAATTACTTCTTCATGAGTCATTGCTAAAACCATATCACGCCCGCCACGGTCTTGGAAACGAGTCATTTCTGCACCAACCTCATAGTAACGATTGGTTTCTTTCCAGACAGATGCAGGATGTACCACAGGCATTGTAATTTCTTGCCCGCCGATTTTATCCATTTCTTCACGGATAATGGTTTCAATTTTGCGGATACTGCGCTGGGCAAGCGGTAGATAACTAAAACTACCTGCCCCTAATTGGCGTAGATACCCTGCTCGTAGCAAGAACTTGTGACTCTCAACATCGACATCAGCAGGTGCTTCCCGTAGTGTTTGGCTAAATAACTGACTTAGACGCATCTAGTATTTTTCTCCTTATATTTTTAAGGGGTCATTATGTACCACAAAAGACCATTTATCAAGAATGAGTATCTATGTATTGTAATACTTTATGGAGATTTGTCTCTAATGGATTCAGCGCATCGACAAATAGAGCTTCCTCGGTTGTCCATGCTTCATATTTGGACTTGGTAAACATTGTATCATTCCATGCTACCCTATCCCACGGAACACGCGATACTCGAGACTCTAAGCGTTGCCGATGGATGATTTCATATAAGCAAAAGGTGTGAATTACTATCAAAGTCGCGCCATGTTCTTTTACTATTTCTTTAGCGACATCACGAAAGCCTTTGAGTGGAAACACTGCATCGAGAATACATGAAACTCCTAGTTCAAGCTGTAAACGCGCAGTTTCTAGGATGAGATGATACGAAGTCGAGCTATGACCATCAGTAAGGTTATCGTTGTATAAGACGGTAGCAAAATAATCTTTGCTAAACAGTGGATATTTCAGTTCTTGAGCGAGGCGATAGGCTAAAGTCGATTTACCAGTAGCTTTAAACCAGAGATAAGTATGAGTTTTGTCATGGGTTATCCTAATTTTTGGCTTTAGGATAGAAGATTCATAGGACTTATTAAAAACACTTAACTCAACAAAGGTTTATCGTCAGGAAATGTCGGGGATCTTTTCGCCAGCATAGGCAAGAATGATGTTCTCGCGTGTGATACCTGCTTGTGAATCCATGTTAAAGTTCTTTCACTATAATATAGAAACTATTTAACGTGTTTTCAATTTTACACGGTCAACGATTGCATTCACAACAGCCTCAGGAAATCCAGATATTCCGGGAACAGAGTTACTTTCCAGCACAATGTACTCCCCTTCATGAGTTTCTAAGAAATCTATAGCGATAATATCAGCGTTCAGAAAATCAACTACTCGTTTTGTATAATCATATAACCTATCAGGTGCTGAAATTGCATGTGTATCCACAATACCACTATTCGTTTTCCAACGACTACCATTTCGAGCTATTGCCCAAATCCGCTCACCTACTGCAAGACAACGAATATCACGTTTATATTCTATATAAGGCTCAATTGTAAAATATCCATCAGTCGCAAAGACAAAATCAGTCATATCCTGCCATTGGTCAATTGTATCTAGTTTCATTTTGCCATAACCCGCATGATAACTACCTACTTTGATAACTGACGGTAATGGTGGTGATAGTTGCGATGCTAACAGTGAACCAACCACACCTGTAAACGGTACAACTGGTAAACCAAGTTCTTTCAAATTATTAAGCATTGTCCAGCGATTCAGGTCTTCTAACATGACTTTAGGATGATTGATACAAGGAACACCTGAAAACCGTATCAACTCTAAAACAACTTGATGATGCGGATATGGCTGGATTGCTCCAATCCGCCAAAACACATTATCAACGCGAATACGCATTCCTGAATCATATACAAACAAAATATCATCATGTAACATCCATTTACTCGTCTGCAAACGGACGTGATGAACCTCAAAAGTATCTTTAAAATGTGCTTCCCAGAAATCTTCACCATTCACAATTACAAGTGTTTTAGACATAAGGTCACTCATTCTCCCAGTCTCGCGTGTAATTTCTTTTGAGCTTTTTCATCACGGCTTCGCTGATGTCAACCTCAGTGATGCTTGCGATTTGCAGTAGATAGAGCATCACATCGGCAAGTTCTTCTGCAAATGCCTCTTTATCATCTAAATCCTCGCCCCACTGAAAATGTTCTAAGACCTCTCCTGCTTCCAATACAAGCGAAATGGCAAGATTTTTTGGGCTTTGCGGTTTGCGTGAATCGTCTGCATACCATCCCATATCACCCACAAACTTGTGCATAGCTGTTTCTAATTCTTTGATATCCATTTAACTGTATCCCTTAAAACAAAACGACACACCATATTGTGTGTCAGCTAAAGCATAATTATTTTCAGGTCAATACGCGTTGCGATTATTTCCTGAAAGAGTTTGAATAATTGTGCTTAAAATTATTTTGATATCTAACCACAAAGACCAATTTTCAATATACCATAAATCAAAAGTCGTGCGTCGAGCAATTGACGTATCGCCACGCATTCCATTAACTTGCGCCCAGCCCGTCATACCACCCTTTTCGCGGTGACGTGACATATAATCTGGAATTTGCTCGCGGAAACGTCGGACATACTGCGGTTGTTCAGGTCGAGGACCTACTAAGCTCATATGACCTAATAAAACGTTGATAAGCTGTGGAATTTCATCCCAATTAGTCCGACGCATAAAGCGCCCGATTTTAGTTACACGGGGGTCGTCCTCAACTGTCCAATCGGAAATTTGGTCAGCATCGACACGCATAGACCTAAATTTTATCATTGGGAACGGGCGACCATCCAAGCCCATTCGCTCTTGGGTATAAAAGGGAGCGCCACCATCTTCTAAATAGAGCAGAAATGCAGTTAAAATCATCCACGGTGATAACACGATTAACCCAGCCATTGAACCAAACAAATCTAATCCACGTTTGAGACTAAGTTTCCAACCCCTTAGCGCAATATCACGCACTGTGAGCAGAGGTGTACCTCCAAGGTCATCAAGATTCATATCCCCCGCCATATAAGCGAATATATCTGGATAAATCTTAATATCAACTGCACCACGTTGGCATAAAGTTACTAACTCAACTAACTCACTACGTCTTGCATCAGGCAAAGCAATAATGACCTGCTGAACTTTGAAACCGTCAATAACTGATGGCAAATCGGGGAAATTACCAATAATAGGATACCCCACCATCCGACCCTGATGTTCATCTGCACTCGTCACCACACCAACAATGTTGTAACCCAGTGCGGGTGTACTTTTAATTTTTCCTATAATGTCGCGCGCAATACGCCCGGTGCCGACAATTAATAAGTTATCGTTAGCAAGCCCCTGTAAACGTAAACGAACCTGTATTAAGCGGTGTAATTCACGTCCGACAACAGTAAATACGACACTAAAAAGCCAGACATAGAAAAACATACTGCGCGGATAATTGACGTAGAGAAGCGTATTACGAAAGAATAGTTCTTGTACACCATACACCATCACCGCACCGAGCGAAGTAATTCCTGCAATACGTCTGGCTTGGTCAAAGCGACTGAATGTCCGTCGGAGATGATACATCTGATTAAAATAAAATATGGCAATGATGATAAACATATGAAGCAACATCGTTGGGACATAGTCAATCAAAGGCGGTTGAACATCAGGAATTAAAAAGAACGGTAATATTAAGCGTGCCTGATACCCAACTATGAAAGCCAGAATTAAAGTTACAATATCTGAAAGTATGAGTAAGCTCGATAAAAATAACTTCGCACGATTATCACGTTTTTCATTCTTGATGACCTCTAAGCGTTCATCGGAGAGACTGAGGGGTGGCGTATTTCCTGCCATAAGTCTGAACCTCCTTTGAATAGCAAGGCGAGCAATATCAATCCATGTACGATAATTGGCGTATTTTTGCGGTAATGCTTACGATAAAAAATGAGCATCGCGCGCCAAAATTCAAATTGGGCTTTGGCACTTTTACTACTTGCAGCACGTTTTATATGATAGACCGTTACAGGTGCATAGTACCATACTTTCCAACCTGCTTGTTTTACGCGAAAACACCAATCAATATCCTCAGCATACATGAAGTAAACTTCATCAAGCAAACCTATATCAGCGATAGCGTCTTTGCGAATTTGTAGATATGCTCCAACTACCGAATCGACTTCAAGTTCTTGGTCAGGGTCTGCAAAGGTCATATTATAACGACCAAAGCGTTCATTCTTGGGAAATAATTTTGCTAGACCAGCAAAATGAAAGAAACTAACCAGTGGTGTTGGGAAACCACGTCGGCAAGCTTTATCTAATGAACCATCAGACGTGATTAATTTAGGACCTGCAATGCCAATATCAGGGCGAGAATCCATAAATTGTACCATTTGATAAAGTGCATCCGATGGCACTTCTGTATCAGGATTTAGCAACAAAGCATAACGCGGTGCATTTTCATCTACTTGCCCTTTTCCATGATAGCCGAGATGCCGTAAACCGATATTGTTGCCTTTTGGATACCCCAAATTTTCATCTAACGCCAAAACATCAGCTTGTGGAAAATTCTGGCGAACACGCTCAGGACTTCCATCGGTTGAGGCATTATCAACGACAACTACTCGATAGCTGAAATCACCTTCACTAGCGAATACGGTCTCTAAGCATTTCTCTAGTTCGTCGATAGTATTCCAATTTACAATAATAATGCCTAAATCTATCATAAAGCCTCAGCGTTCATTCCGCGTGGGAGATTGTAACATAGATTATGACTTAGCCTTTACCATTAGCTGTAGGCAATGACAATAACGGTTCACCCCGTAAAGCAGCGCGCATCGCATCACGGTCATCCCAAGGGTACTCAATTGTGCCAAAGCACATGCTTTGTTCGTGACCTTTACCGCACGCCATCACTAAATCGCCCGCGTTAGCTAATTGACAAGCCTCATAAATTGCCTGCCCTCTATCAGGCACACGGAGAAATGTCTCACCTTCAACACCACCTGTCGCTATACAACCTTCTGCCATCATATTTAGGATAGCATCTAAAGACTCAGTACGTGGATCTTCAGCAGTGAGGACTGTCACATCAGCAAATTTAGCGGCTGTTTCCGCCATGAGATAGCGTTTTTGCACATCACGCAAGCCTGCACTACCAAACACCACAATCAGTCGATTATCATCGGTGAGCATTGTACGACCTGCTTTAAGAGCCTTCTCTAAAGCATCGGGAGTATGCGCGAAATCTACAATTGCTACGAAATCTTGCCCCTCTCCAATGCGCTCCATTCTGCCAGAAACCGAACTCACTTTTCTCAAGCCACTTTTGATGAATTTGTTATCAATACCAAGTGCATTAGCGGTTGCCACTACAGCAAGTGCATTATAGATATTGAACTCACCCACTAATTTGAGACTATACTTTCGTCGTCCCACAAAAAAATGGGTGGCATCTGCCATATACTCGATGTTGCGAGCTTGAAAGTCCGCATCATTTTCAACTGCATAACTCACCAGTTCGTCAGATTGAATTTTCTGATAATGCTCATAGGACTCATCATCAGCATTGAGGACACTAATTTTAGGGATATTCTCTTTACGATATGATTTACTGAGCATCTCAAACATGATGCCTTTGGCATTGCGGTAGGCTTCAAATGAACCATGAAAATCAAGGTGTTCGTGCGTAACGTTCGTAACGATAGCGACATCTATATCCACACCCGATAATCGACCTTGTTCTAAACCATGACTGGTCATTTCAAGAACAACATGAGTCAAACCCGCATCAACCATCATTCCCAAATATTTTTGTATTTCAGGCGCACTAGGCGTTGTTACATGCAAACCTGTATCTGCACTCTGATTACCAAAATCTGCGCCAATGGTACTTATAAAACCTGCTTTGCCTTTAGTGGCTTTATTCAGCACACTATGCATGATATGCGTGGTTGTTGTTTTACCATTTGTGCCTGTGATGCCTAATACAGTCAATTTCCGTGATGGAAAACCATAATATGCGGCAGCAAGATAGCCTAGCGATAATTGAGCATCTTTGAGTTGTACGTAAGGAATATCAAGGTCGATAGCATACTCACCGATAATAGCAGATGCACCAAGTTCAATGGCTTTATCAATATACTCATGTCCATCAACATTGAAGCCTTTGCGAGCAACAAAAACACCACCTGGTTCGAGCATGCGGGTATCTTCAACATAGGGGGCAGCGATGACAAAATCGGTGGCACCTGCTATTCGCAAAACTTGTCCGACAGGCAGTGCATTCAAATGGTCTTGAAGTGTGTGTGGCATTGAGTGTTTCATCTCCTGAGAGATTAGCATTTAGAGGGAAAGTGTAGCGAAAAAGTAAGTATGTTTCTATGGCTTATTTATAACGGTGGGCAATAGAAAAAGCGCACCGTTAGCCGATGCGCTTTTGTATGAATTATGTACAACAACCTTATTTTAAGTTGCTAGTAACATCGTTTAAGCTACCACTAACGCTGCCATCAATCACACGATCTTGCGAGCGAACAATTAAGCCGCCGAGGATACTTGGATTAACAACATAGTTGTAGCTATCACCACCAATTGCACTTTCAACCTTTTTCTTTTCAGCATCAGTTAAAGGCATTGCACTCACAACTTCGATTGAACCAGAGAGGTTTTTAGCACCATCTGGTAATTTGCTGAGGAAGTCGCTGACAAGCGTGCTATTTTTCTTAGCGTCAATGTTATCGCCAAGGATACGACCAGCAACAGCACCTGAAATTTGGAGTACATCTTCACGTAAATCAGCTAATGCGGCTGATTTTGTTGCTTCAGCATCAGCGTTTGCCTCAGTACGAATACGTTCAGCTTCTTGACGCGCTTCGCTTTCGATACCTTTTCTAACATCGTCGCCTTGGTTACGCGCATCTTCAAGCATTTTTTGGCGTTCAGCACGTGCTTCAGCAAGGATTTTATCAGCTTCTGCTTCTGCATTCTGACGAGCGCGTGCGGCAGCGGCGGCATCTTCCAAGCCTTTACGGATTTTTGCAGAGCGAGTATTCATCATATTGATTGCTGGTTTCCACAAGAGTGTACCAAGCAATGCAAAGAGGATGAAAATATTCACCATCTGACCAAAAAGGAAGCCAGTATTGATACCAAGTGCATCAAGACCATCACTACCTTCTTCTTCTGCACCCTCTTCGCCGTGGTCTTCACCTTCGACGGTTTCAGCAGATTGATCTTCTTCACTAGATTCGCCTTCTTGTGCGAAGCTCGCCGCTGGGAATAAAGCCAGTATTAAAGCGAGAGCCGCAAGAAGTACGACTAAACGTTTGAGCATATCTTTTCTCATAAGTTTCGCCTCCTAAGACGTGCTTACAGCACGAACAGGATAATGAGCGCAACCACGAGGCAGTAAATCGCAACTGCTTCCGCGAACACAATACCCAAAATCATGTTAGTCTGGATTGCGCCAGCTGCGTCTGGATTACGACCAATACCTTGCATTGCACCTTGAACCATCAGACCAATGCCAATACCTGGACCCAGAGCCGCAACCATCGCCAACCCTGCACCCAGAGCTTTTAAACCTACATCAATACCTTCCATTGTGTTACTTCTCCTTAAATCTGTCTCTATCTGTTGTTTTAGAATTTACAAATTAATGATGTGCTTCTTCATGGTCATCATCGTGATGATGACTTACCATAGCTTGGGCACAGAAAATGAGCGTGAGTACCGCGAATACAGCTGCTTGTGCGAAACCTACAATGGTCTCAAGACCAAAGAAGATAATCGGCAAGCCTGTTGAAATCAAGAAATGCATAACGAAAATCAACACTGCACCAGCGAAAATATTACCAAATAGACGGAAGGCTAATGAAATCACTTTCGCAAATTCGGAAACAATTTCAAAAATACCGACTACAAAATCAACCGCACCGATTGGATTTTTACTAGCATTACCCAATGCGCGTAAGTTGATAAATTTCTGCAAATAATCGCCACCAAGGGTTGACAAACCGAAGTATTGAATGAATAAGAACGAAACAAGGGAAAGACCCAAGGTTAAGTTCAAGTCGGTTGCCGCAGGACGAACATAGGGCGTAACAACAAAGGCATAAGGTTGAACCCCACGTTCAAGCTGTTCTGCAGTAGCAAAATAAGCAACATGCGGGAAGCCTGTTAATTCTTCATATTCATGAATTAGGTCTTCACGCGCATCACTGAGTTCATCGCCATTGAGTTCTTCCACAATCGCATTGATTTCAGCTTCTTGGTCAGCATCATAAGATGGAACACCATCACCATCAGAATCGAATGGTTCAAATTCTTCTGGATAATGACCAACTAAGAACTCATGACAATAATGTTCTTGATCATGTGTTGCTTGTGTACCAGCATTAAGTGGTTCGTTGTTATAAAGTTGGTTGCCAAGGCGCATATAACCTGACTGGCTACCATGTGCACAGTGCATCTCACCTACACTATCAATACCGGGCATCAAAGACATCCAGTTTGCAGTTAGTAGGAAGATGAAAAGCGTCCCAACTAGGGGGAATAAAATATTTCTCACCTTCGGGGTGTCGCCTGCCATTTGTTTGGTAATACCATACAAAGCGTCGACAATCGTCTCTACCCATGCTTGAAATTTGCCGGGCACTTCGTTTGTCCAGCCTTTGGACGCATTCCACGCCAAAAGTGCAAAAACAATTACCAGAATGTCTGCAATGATAGTTGCCATCCATGTATTGGTCAGTTTATCCCAGCCAAAGAAGATGAACGGGAAGCCATTATCTGTCAGGACTTCACCTGGAACTTCAATTACTGGTAATGCCGCAACTGACCCCATGCCTCCGAAAAGGACAAATGGCACTGCATAGCACATTATGGCTACAAAGGCGACGATTCCAACGAAGATGAGCGCGCCACGAGCTGTAGCATTCATTTAGGCACTCCTCTTATCGGAAACTACAATTAGAAAAAATGTCAAAGGACTACTCCTCCTTATCTTGCGGTGGATTCTCCACCACATACGGATTGGTTGATGTGCCAAAGCGTTTGACCGACATCAACGCTAACCGAACCATTAGATAGAGACTCAGCGGAAAGCTAATTAACAGAAGGGTGACCGTAGCAAATCCACGCCACCCCATAAGATCATCTATCCATAATCCGAGAACTAACGCGCCAAGCGCGATTATAATGTTCAAGCATGCCGTCATACTGATGATTAGAGCGACTTTTACGTTCGAGAGTCGCTTATCAGGTTTGCGTTTTTGCTTTCCCATTGTTCTTCACTTTTCATTGGCGAATTTTATCACAAACGGAAAATGATTACCATACATTAGATTAAGGTAAATAGAGTTTGTACTACACTTGCAATTGCTTCTGCACCATCACGCGCCCAGTCGATTACTGGGGTTGGGAAAACTCCTAGCAAAATGACGACAATAGCAGATACACCTAATGTCCAACCAATAGCTGGAGACATAGTAATCGCTTGATCTTCGTCTTTACCTTGATCAACCCACATCACTTTGATGACGACAAGATAGTAGTACAGCGCAACAATTGAGTTCAATACACCAATAATCGCCAACGCTACCAGTTCAGCTTCTAATGCTGCTTGGAACAAGAAGAACTTGCCGAAGAAACCTGCCGCAGGTGGAATTCCTGCAAGTGACAATAAGCCTACTGTCATTGTGAAGGCTAGCCAAGGACTACGACGTTGCATCCCTGCATATTCGCTGATTTTTTCGGTACCAGCCGATTCTGCAAACAGGATAACGCCTGCAAATACTAGCAAATTACTGAACGTATACATAAACATATAGAATGCGACGCTAGAGATAGCATATGTTGTATCAGCCGCACTTAGTGCAGCAATACCCACAAGCGCATACCCTGCTTGGGCAATAGATGAATATGCCAACATACGTTTCATATTATCTTGACGCAATGCCAGAACATTACCCAATGTCATCGAGATGATAGCGATTATGCTCATCATGTTTGTCCAGAAGGCTTGAATGTTCGTGCCATCCAGCGCAAAATCTACTGGGAAAACGCCTAAAAAGAAACGCATCAAAATAGCAAAACTCGCCGCTTTACTCGCCACACTGACAAAAGCTGTTACTGGTGTTGGCGCACCTTCATACACATCAGGTGTCCAGAAGTGGAACGGCGCAGCACTGATTTTGAAACCAAAGCCCACAATCACCAAAAGCAATGCTATCAAAAGCGGAAATAGACCGCCATCAACGAGCAACTCACCTGTCACAAGTGCTTCTGCAATCAGGTCAAGACGAGTTTCGCCTGTAAACCCAAAGATTAAGCTGAAACCATACAGTAACAAAGCACTGGCGAAACTCCCAAAGAGAAAGTATTTCAAACCCGATTCTGCTGAACGAGCATCACGTCGACTAAAGCCAGCCAAAATATACAGTGGGATTGAGACTGTTTCGAGTGCGACGAAAAGCATAATTAGATCAGCAGAGGCAGCAAGTAATGTACCGCCCAAGGTGCTGATAGTGATAATCAAGTAAAATTCGCCTCGTTGACCCACATCACTATCACGGACAGCCATTAGACTTGTGACAGCACCCGCAAAGAGAATCATCACTTTGAAAACTTGGGCGAGAATATCATGGCGAATCATTCCACCCCACACTAAGGTACTTTCACCTTGAACAGGTTGCCACAGTACGATAGTTGCTACGGCTAAGAGTGACATGGTAATAGCTGTTACATAGCCCAAGTTAGACTTTGCATCAGGTAAGTAGCTATCAAGCAATAGTAAAACCATTGCCAAAATTGTAAGACCAAGTTCGGGACCGATAGCTGTTAAGTTTTCTGCAAGGAAAGTTAGTGTATCCATATTATGCTCCCATCAAACTTAAGAGTTGTTGGACAGGATAAACGCCAACTGTAATCATCGGAGCCATAATTGCTGGATACATACCCAGTATTAGCAGAGGCGTTCCGAGAATAATCAGTACAGCACGGTCAGTAATCGTAATGTCACCGACTTCTGGATATTTTGTAGCATCGAAATCACCAAAGAATACGGCTCCTGTCACCCGTAGCACATACGCTGCCGTGATGACGATACCGAGTGCAGCGAGTATGACAATCCATGAGTAATAATTGGTCAGCGTAAAGTTGCCTATACTCAGCGAAACATTATCACTTGCCGCCCACATCCCTTGGAAGATTGGGAATTCAGCAATGAAACCACTCAGACCAGGCATACCCATACTTGTTAGACCACCGACAATGAAAGCAACACCAACCCAAGGCATCTTCTTCATGAAACCACCCAAGGATGGAATATCACGAGTATGTGCGCGGTCATAAACCATACCTACACAACCGAAGAAGAGCGCGGTCATCGCTCCATGGCTGAACATCTGCAATCCTGCACCTGTAAGACCTGTCAGATTCATCGTCGCAAAACCCATGCTGACCAAACCCATGTGCGATACAGAGGAGAAGCCAATCACATATTTGAAATCCCGTTGGCGGAAGGCGATAAATGCACCATAAACAACGTTGATCAATGTGAGAAAAACAATCCAAGGTAGATGTACAGCTGCGCCACTAGGAAGTAATTGAACGCCCACACGGAGCGCGGCGAATGCACCAAGTTTCATCAGGACACCCGCGTGAATCATCGAGACTGCGGTTGGTGCTGCAACATGACCATCTGGTGACCAATTGTGGAATGGGAAAACACCAGCCATCACGCCGAAGCCCATAAAGACAAATGGGAACCAGAATTTAGCAAAGGTTGTGCCAAATAAAGGTACTTGGAAAGCACCATTTTCTGCCGCGAGTGTAATTTGTGTGATATTAAAGCTGAGTTCGTGGGCTGTCTGCGGTAATAAACCTGCATCGACTGCACTAGCAAAAATTGCCGCGCCGTCGCCCAAGAAAAATCTCTGAGCGTAGAAAACCATCGCGATTGCACCTATCAATGAAATCACTGACCCTACCAGAATGTAGAGTGTGAGTTTCATTGCAGCATATTCACGCAGTTTTACCCAGCCCCAGCCCGCTATCAGAATATACATCGGGAAGATGGCGAGTTCATAGAAGAAAAACAATAAGAATAAGTCAACACTGATGAAAACACCCATCACACCAGCAACCAACAACATGAAGAACGCGAGGAATTCACGTTGACGATCTTGAATACGCCACGAGATGAATACACCTGCAACGGATACCATACCAGTTAGCAAAACCATCGGTGCTGTTAAACCGTCTACACCAAGATTGTAAGCAATGCCAACTTCAGAAACCCATTCAACATATTCTTCAAATACGAGCGATTCTTTGAATGCAACAGTCGCTGAGGATTCACCCTCAATCTGAGCTGTTATTTCTTCATTTTGTGCGTAAAACGCATCGTATTCTGTTGCATCTTCATCCACTAAACCAGCATCAACGGCATCATTTAGCTGCCCAGTCACAAGACTGTTATAGCCAAGAAATACAGTTAATGATAAGGCGAGCGTGACGAAAGCGGCAGTAATTGCCACCCCACGAAACATATCGCGCATATTGGCAGGGATAAAGAGAATAATTATCCCTGCAATGACTGGAATCCAGATGAGCGCACTCAGAATCGGAAAACCAAAATCTGCCATGTGCCTACCCTGCTATGTTCATTAAAATAGTTGTCACACTGGAATTGATGGTTTCGAGAATCCAATTCGGCGCAAGCCCTGTCCAGAAGATGAAAATCCCCAAAACAAAGACTGCCGTAAATTCACGCCAATCAACTTCCAAGTTGTAATCTTTCCAATGTAAATTGAATTCGCCATGCAATGTATAGCGAATACCTTTCAGGATGTAGCTACCCGTAAAGAGCAAACCAATCATTGAAAGGGCTGTCAACCATGTGAAAGTCGTCCATGTACCACGTACAATTAGGAACTCGCCCACAAAACCGTTCAACCCCGGTAAGCCGAGACTCGACATGCTCATGAAGACGAATAATCCACCGAAAATCGGAGCTTTCACCCAGAAACCACCATATTGTGTGAGGTCGCGAGTATGTGTTTTATGGTAGATGCCCCCTGCGAGGAGGAACATACCAGCCGAACTCAAACCATGATTGAACATCTGCATGACTGTGCCATTGGTTGCAGTAATGGCATCCATCATTTTATCGCCAGCGACGGCTGTAGCTTCTGCCGCCCATGCTTCACCATAGAGTAATGCGAATGCCGCAATACCAATACCGACAAAGCCCATGTGATTGACAGATGAATAAGCTACCAAACGCTTAATGTCATTTTGTCCGAACGCTGCAAACGCACCTAATACAATCCCTAACATGCTAAGGAAAGCAAAGGCTGTCGCCCAATTCACATTGAAGAATGGAATATTGCTAATCCATACATCAGGGAAGAATGGCACAACCAAGCGTAAGAAGCCATATGCCCCTAACTTGAGCATCACACCTGCCAGCAACATCGAACCAGCAGTTGGTGCTTCACCATGTGCATCTGGCAACCATGTGTGGAAGGGCCAAATCGGAACTTTAATTGCAAAGGCGACGAAGAAACCAAAGAATGCTAAGGCTTTCACAGTGCCGACGTTAATACCTAAGAAGGCTTCATCGACACCAGATGCCGATAACCATGCCCCTGTGGCACTTGCAATTTCAGCTATTTCGTATGTGCCTGTGGTAAACCCAATCAACTGAGTAGCCAGCAACATCCCCAAAGTACCGCCGATTGAATACAGCATGAACTTAGTTGATGCGTAGAGGCGACCTGTATATTTGACACCTTTTTGTGGTGGACTCCCCCATTGATTAATGAGGAAATACATCGGAACGAGTGACAATTCGTAAAAGAGGAAGAAAACCATCAAATCCATTGATAGGAAGACACCCATTGACCCTGTCTCAAATAAGAGTAGCAGAGCCAAGTGCATGTTCGGACGGTCATCAACTTCCCAGCTAATTAGAATCGCCAATGGTGTGAGCAATGCCGTTAAGAGCATCATACTTGCGCTGATGCCATCAATACCGACGTGCCACGATGCGCCCAGCACCGTAAACCAACGATAACTTGCTTCTAAATGAAATCCACCTGCGAGTTCCTCAGCTATATTCATGTAATCCACAAATACAACTGCGGTCACAGCGAAAATCGCTATCCCTATCCCTAATGCTGTCCAGCGTGCAATCCACTTATTTGCTGGTAGCGAGGCTACAAGCAATGCACCAAACGCTGGGGCAAGGATGAGGAAGGTTAGGATGTCGATACCAAAAATATCCACTCAACTCCCCCTTACGATGCAAACACCGCGCCAGCCGATATAGCGAAGATCACGCCAATAATCAGCACAGCCGCGAGTACGATTAACAGATAATACTGAATACGCCCATTTTGTGTGCCACGTATCCAGCCGCCAAAATCATAAATACCTTTTGGAATACCATCCCCGACACCATCAATTAGCCATGCGTTCATGACCTTGATGAAATCGCCAATGACGGTAAATACTGCCCCAGTGGTATGTAAAATTGTATCGATGATGCCTTTATCTAGCAGAGTAATCACACCACGCGCAAGGAACTGCGATGGGCGTACCCACATCCAATCATAAAGGTCATCTATGTAGTAGCGATTTTGTAGCGCATTGTAAATTGGTTCACCCAAATGCTTGATAAGCGGGTCAGGTTCACCAGCTTCAAGTGGATTGCGAGCATACATCACCCAACCCAGCCATAAACCACCCAATGCCACAGCAAATGATGTCAACACAGGAATGATATTAAAGGCAGGTGCATCCACATGGAATGCTTCATAGCCACCATTCTCCATGAATGGAAGCGCATAGACTACCAAATGATGGAAGTAGTTATGTTCTGGTGAGAAAATCGCCCCAAAAATTGGGAAATCTTCTGGCACACCGACAAAACCAGCGAATAATGCGAAGAATGCTAACAAAATCAGCGGTGCTTGCATGGTGATAGACACAATGCTGTATTGCCCACCGAGATTTGCATGATCTGCTTCTTCTGTACGAGGTTCACCCAAGAATGTCAGTGCAATTTGACGCATCGTATAGAACGCAGTCAGGAATGCCGCTACTGCCAACATGAAGAACACAAGCGCATGTAGACCACTACCATGTGAGGCAAAACCATACCAGCTTTCAGCCAAAATTTCGTCTTTTGACCAGAATCCTGCTGTAATCAACGGGAAACCAGCGAGGGACAAACCACCAGCAACAAATGTCCAGAACGTAACTGGAATTTTCTTGCTCAAACCACCCATGTTGAACATATCTTGTGGGTCAAAGTGTGCTTCGTGATGTTCGTCATGTCCGTGGTCATCGTGAGCATGATCATCATGACCATGTGCCGCATGATGTTCATGAACGTGATGTTCACCATGTTCCATCGCATGAATAACTGAACCCGAAGCCATGAAGAGCAAGGCTTTGAAGAAAGCATGTGTAATCAAGTGGAAAGTTGCCGCGATATATGCGCCAACACCCAATGCCGCAACCATAAAGCCCAATTGCGAAATTGTTGAATAAGCAAGTACCGCTTTCACATCCCGTTGGGCAACACCCATCGTCGCCGCAAATAAAGCTGTAAAACTACCAACTACTGCCATCAAAATGAGTGGCGCAGAGAATGTTGGATCTGAGGCATGTGGATTAGATAAACCAACGAATAGTGGATACATACGAATAATCGCATATACACCCGCACTAACCATTGCTGCCGCATGAATCATCGCGGAGACAGGTGTTGGACCTTCCATTGCGTCTGGTAGCCAAACATGCAATGGAAACTGTGCTGATTTACCAATTGTACCAATCACAAGGAATGTACCGATAAGACCTGCCGCGCTTACACCCCATCCACCTAAGATGATAGCGGGTGTGCTAGCAATCGCTTGGATTACATCAGGATTTGCCAAGATGTCACGGAAATTGAGTGTGCCTGCAATACTCCAGAGATACACAATACCAAGTAACATCACGACATCAGCGACACGGGTCACTGTGAAGGCTTTTATTGCTGCATTATATGCCGATTTCTTCTCATACCAGAAACCAATAAGACTGTAAGAACAGAAACCCATGATTTCCCAGCCAACGAACATCATCATCAGGTTATCTGCAACTGTGAGAATGAACATTGCGCCAGCAAAGAGTGAAATGAGGGCAAAGAATTTTGCTTGTCGAGCATCATGTGCCATATAGCCGATGCTATACGTGAAGATACCGAGCATCGCTAACGGAACCATAAAGAGCAATGTTGCATTGAGGGGGTCAATCAGTACACCAATTTCGTAATCAGTGCTTTCTTCGGCGACTTCACCGTATACACCGTCACTTGTACCCAATGACATCCATGTGATTTCATCGCTATAAACACAAGGCGCGCAATCGACTGCTGCACCATGTTCGCCACCATGGTCATCTTCTGCACCATGTGCTTCGTCTTCACCTTCAACCACAACAGCTTCTTCGCTATGGTCACCTTCTTCTTCGTGGTGTGCTTCAGCACTATCCACTAAGCCAAATGTTCCTGCCCCGTATTCGTTAAGTGCGCCGAAAACTAATGTCCAAGCAAAGAACAACGCCCATACAATCCCCGCCATACCGATGACAATTGCTGTCACACGGAACCAGTGCGGTTGATATGGCACGTCCATCCCACCATAATCAGGATGATTATGATCGTGATAATGATGATCACTTGCTGGAATTGTATTGCCTTCAGTACCTGTTACTTGGCGAACAAGCCACAGGAACATAGTCAATAGTGAAATCAGCGAAAATGCCGCGAGTGGTCCAAAAGGAACCATCCAAAGCATCAGATTACGGTCAGAGAATGCTTGTACAAAAAAGTCTGAAATTACATCAAAACCCATCGCAGTCCCTCCCTAGCCTTTGAGCATATCGGCTTCTTCGGGAATGACCGAGTGCCGACTGCGATAAACGGAAATAATAATTGCAAGACCAACAGCCGCTTCTGCGGCGGCAATAACGATAACGAATGCCGTAAACGCAAAGCCATTAATCTCGTTTGGTGCTAAATAACGCCAAAATGCTATGAGGTTGATATTGACCGCATTGAGCATCAATTCGACTGACATCAGAACCGCCACGCCATTACGACGGGCTAAAACTCCGAACACGCCAATCGAAAAGAGCGCGGCACTCACCAACAGGTAGAGCCACAAAGGAATCATCCTCGTTTCCCCTTTTCATCTTCTTCTACTTCACGAGCAATGACAATCGCGCCAATCATCGCCGCCGTTAACAGGAGCGATACCACTTCAAATGGTAAAACAAACCCTTCTTTATCCACCAATGCTGCCCCAAGAGCGGCTGTATCTTGAACCTGTGTTGTCATAATTGCAGGGTCAAATTCCCAGCCATACCAAACTGGCAGAATAACACCCAACATCAGTAGTGCAAACAGCAAAACTGAACCGACCAGATTTGCGATAGGTCGATTATAACGATCTGTAAGGGCTGTTAGACTGCGCGTGAGCATCACTGCAAATGTGAATAGAATGGCAATCGCGCCGATATAAACTAAAACTTGTACTGCCGCTAAAAATGGTGCTTCCAATAACACATAGTATCCAGCTACCCCAAACAGGCTGACCATCAACCAAATTGTGCCTCGGAACAGGTTACGTGTTGTTACGACACCTATCGCACCGCCGAGCGTGATAATGCTAAACACGACAAATGATAAAATTAAAAAGAAATTTACATCACCCATAGTCTCTCCTCTCCTTTAGTCCCCAGCCGCCGTTGCAAGCAGGTCTTCGTTCATTTTCTGCTCGATTGTCCGTGCTTGACGACCTTCAAGAGCGACACGTCCCATAATCACGACCATCATGATGATGTCTTTTGCCAATAAGACGATGGTGATAGGTAACACAGCGACGAGACTTGAATTAGCAAAATCTGTCGGTGCAAAACCAGCTACTTGCATCAGCTTAAGAATGAGTGCTGTCAAAATCACGTTGAGGATTGAGACAGGCACAAGGAAGAACCAGTTAAAGCCCATCACTTGGTCAATACGCAAGCGTGGAACGGTGTTCCGTAGCCATAAGAAGATGAAGTAAATGATGACAGCTTTCAGACCCAACCATACGAAGCCAACTACAGGAATAGTTTGATATAAGAAGCCGAGATAGCCACCTAAGAATAAGATAGCGAACAAGATGCCGTTCGTGAATACATGCAAAAATTCAGCCGCAAAGAACATACCGAATTTCATACCACTGTATTCAATGTTAAAACCTGCAACCAATTCGGATTCCGCTTCGATGAGGTCAAATGGAGCGCGACCTGTTTCAGCTTGTGATGATATGAAGAACAACAAAGCTGATAGAGGCGCAATGAAAATAAACCACATATGGCTCTGCGCGTTGACGATGTCTACTAAAGACATGCTACCAGCTAACATCACTGGGATAACAAGCGAGAAAACCAGTGGAATTTCATAGCTCACAAGCAAAGCTACCACTCGGAATGCCCCTAACAAAGCATATTTATTGTTGCTTGCCCATCCTGCTGTCATGATAGCGAGTGTACCGAGTGAGGCAATCGCCACAAAGTAAAGGATACCTATATCCAAATCCACACCGACGAATGCGCCCGGTGGATTGGCACTATACATGAATGGTATCACTGCCCAGATGAGTACCACCGACCCGAAAGAAATAATCGGAGCGACGTTATACAGTACACGGTCTGCGGCGGCAGGCGTAATATCTTCTTTACCAAGCAGTTTCAATAAATCAGCAATTGTTTGTAATAAGCCATAAGGTCCAACACGATTAGGACCAATACGGTCTTGAATACGAGCGGCGATTTTACGCTCAGCTAAGATGAGGATAATCACCGTCAAAAGCGGTACACCGCTAACCAACAAAACGCCTATCAATAAACCGATAAAACGCGCTATCGACGGGTCAGCTACGCCGATATTTTGTACGACTTCACAAAGTCCAACACAATCCATAAATATCTCCCCCGTGTCTTACTTCCACACCAGCACGTCTTTTTTCCACGCATAGATGAGCGCGTCGGCAAGTAGGAAGATGAATAAGAAACCAGCCCCGAATGCGAACAAATCAAGGTCGTTATAGGCAACTGCCCACGGGAACAGTAACACCATTTCCACATCAAAGATGAGGAAGACCAAACCATAGATGTAATACTGGACACGAAATTGCACCCATGTATCCCCTATCGTTTCGACACCGCATTCATACGTTTGGCTCTTGAGTACATTTGGTTTTTTGGGACGCAATAAAGTTGCGGCAGCAATCGGCAATGCCGGAAATATTGGTGCCATAATCAGAAAAACACCCACAAAAGCCCAGTTACTTAAAACTTCCATTGAGCCTTTACTCCTAAAAATCACTTTTTGAAATGTGCAGTTTTGAGGTCATGCCGACTCATGGCATTTCTATTTGCACCATTTCTCACAAACGGATTGTAGTATAACACTACCGAGTGAGGATAGCAACGTTTCAGGTACAATGCCCAAAGTCTTAGTTGATGGGGCAGATTGTAGCATACGTAGGCAAAAATGAACAACGTTGATGTGTGGAAATTTGAACTTTTCAGCAACATTTTATCCACAATTTACCTGTACGAGTTAATCATCCCTTGTTTTTGCTAGAGATAGGTCATAGGCTATGGACAATTACGTTAATTTATAAGGTGAACAAGTTAGGGCGGACGCAATGCATTGCGTCCCTACAAATCAATAGGATTCAGGTAAGGACACTATGAATAGTGTCCGCGACAAGAAAACAACTCCCTATTTGACTGGTAGCCTCTTAGCATTCTACACCCTACTTTTATAAGCCAAGCGAGGCACGCACCGCATGAACATCACAACACCCTTCCCTCAGCAATGGAATCAATTTGTCTTAAAGCATCCTCGCGGATATTTCTTGCAATTGGCTGAGTGGGGTCAACAAAAAGAAGCATATGAATGGTCAGTCGACCGGGTTGCATTAAATGAAGGGGATGAAATCGTAGCAGGGGCGCAATTGCTCTTTCGTCCATTACCAATGAGACTCGGTACAATGGCGTATCTCGCCTACGGAGGTTATGTCAGTGATGATGCACATTGGCAAGCACTATTCGAGGCAATTCATGCTTGCGCTAAAAAAAATGGGGCGGCATTTTTAAAATGGGAACCCGGATTTGACTTCAAACATGACCCGAGCCAATGGGGATTTACAGAAAGTCCACAACGGATACAGCCTCCGAGTACCATTATGGTTGATGTCACCGAGGATGATGAAGCCATTCAGGCACGGATGAATACCAGCACACGACGCAATATCCGCAAAGCCTATAAGAACGATATTCATTATTATGAAGCATCCCCTGATGATTTACAGAAGTTCACTCATATGATGGATGTCACAGGCGAACGAAATGATTTTGGCGTACATGAATCCGCTTATTACAAACTGATGTATGAGTTATTCGTCCCTGAGCATGCTACTCTAATCCTTGCCGAGCATGAAGGCGATACCTTAGCCGCAAACTTTGTGGTGAGTGTCGGCGATACAGCCATTTACCTTGAAGGGGCATCCTCTAATGAAAAGCGCAATCTGATGGCAGCCTATGGCGTACAATGGGAAGCGATACAATGGGCAAAGAAACGTGGGTGTAAATGGTATGATATGTGGGGCATCCCTGATGAAAATGAAACCACACTCGAAGACAACTTCCAAGAGCGTAGTGATGGTTTATGGGGAGTCTACCGTTTTAAACGGGGTTGGGGTGGTGAAGTGATGCGCTCAGCAGGTGCATGGGATTACGTCTATAATGGACTCATCTACACGGCTTATAAAACTGCTTTGAAGTTACGAGGATAAGCATATGAAGCGCAAAAATAATTTTCTCAGTACCCTCGCTCACAATTGGTATAGTATTCGACGTGAGTTACATGCAACCTTGATGCAGCTATTCGTCTTGTGCTGGATAGTCGGCATGGGTGGTTTTGCGGTTTTCGTACTGATGCTCTGGCTATCGGTTTAGATGAGTAGATTTAACGCAGAGATATGGAGAGATTGAGATTGGAAAAACTCATCTTAGTTGACCCAAATCAAGATATGATAATCGCTTGGCATGCTTACTTTGAAGGCTTACCAAATGTTGAGATTGTCAAAGGATATTTTGAAACTTTACCTGAATTTGATTGCATGGTAAGTGCTGCAAATTCATTCGGCTTAATGGATGGTGGTGTTGATTTAGCTATTATTCGATTTTTTGGCATAGAATTACAAGAAAGAGTGCAACTGCACATATTAGACAAATTTCTGGGTGAACAACCTGTTGGCACTTCAATTATTGTCGAAACAAACTATGAAAAACGTCCGTTTCTTGCTCATACACCAACGATGCGAGTCCCATTGAATATTCAACATACAGACAACGTGTATCTTGCAATGCGGTCAATGTTGCTGGCAGTTCGACGACACAATGCAGTATCCGATAGAAAAATTAATATTATCGCTTGCCCCGGACTAGGTACAGGATATGGTCGGATGCCTTTTACCGAAGCCGCACGACAAATGGCTCTTGCTTTCAACAATTATCTCAATCCACCACAAGGCATCACTTGGCGATATGCTGGTGAACGACATAAGAGTATTCGCTTCGATGGTACTGATGGTTTCCAAACTAAGATGGACTGAAAATACCAATTATGCCTTATTTAGAGTTATATATCATTTTTGGCTTCTTTTTTCTCTTTTTCTGGGGGCTATGGATTGTCTACAAAGGGGAAGCAAGGATGCATGGTAGAAGTAACTTCTTATATGGTACATCGGCACGTCTCTTTGGTTGTATTGTGATAATAATGTCTCTTATTCATGTTTTGTTCTGGAGTGATAATGAATATCTACTTTTGATAAGTTCTATTTCTGGTTTAGTAATAGCATCTTTACTTATCACAATTTTTGTGATTGAGATTTACAATAATTTTAAGAAATCAAGAACAACTAAGGAATAAATCCTCTTTGCTTACTATCGAAACAATCACCAATAAACATCAATGGAATAGTGAACTTGCCAAGCTACCTTATGCTCATGTCTTACAGACTTGGGAATGGGGTGAGTTCAAGCAAGAAACCACTGGCTGGATACCGTATCGTTGGCTATTTAAACGCGAGGATGAAGTCGTAGCCATGTGTAGCATGGGCGAGCGCAAATTGGGCTTAGTCACTGTGATGTACGCGCCCAAAGGTCCTGCGATGGATTATGGCGATATAAATCTAGTGCAGGAAGTCTTGGATGAATTGCGAGACAAAGCAAAAGAACATCGTGCAATTTGGCTTAAAATCGACCCTGACCTGCCCTACGCTACAGGTATCCCTGATGAGGAAGACGATAGCCTTGTCGCTGAGGGGCAAGCCGTGAAAAGCTACCTCGAAAATACAGGCTGGGTATTCAGTGATGAGCAAATTCAATTTCGGAATACCGTCACCATAGATTTGACCCAATCCGAAGATGACATCCTGATGGCGATGAGTGGCAATACCCGACGCAAGGTTCGGCAAGCCGAGAAAAAAGATGTCACCATTCGGCAGGGAACACTTGATGATTTAGAGACGCTTTATGCACTTTACGATATTACAGGCGATAGAAATGACTTTCTCATTCGTCCGAAAGAGTATTACCTCAAGCTGTGGCGATATTTCATGGAAAATAATCTCGCGCATGTGTTGATTGCTGAATACGACGGTCAGCCAATAGCACAGGTGATATTATTTCACTTTGGCACAACTTGCTGGTATTTTTACGGTGCATCCAGTAATCAAGAAAGAAATCGTATGCCGAATTATGCCCTGCAATGGGAAGCGATGAAATGGGCGAAAGCACAAGGCTACACAACCTATGATATGTGGGGCGCACCCAACGAATTTAATGAGGACGACTCCATGTGGGGCGTGTTCATGTTCAAGCAGGGTTTTCGTGGCACAGTTGAGCGTCGCCTAGGTGCATGGGATTACGCACCCTATAAATTAGCCTACCTCGTCTATACTCAAGCAATTCCTCGTGTACGCGATTGGGTCAAAGCTCTACGTTCCTGAGCCAATATTGCTGTTATACTGTCCTCATTACTGAAACACACTTTGGAATGAATATGATTCTACGAAAATTCCTGACCCTCGCAGGTATCATGCTGATAATGGCACTCTATTTTTGGGGACATAATAGTGGCACATCCAGCCTCATATTGCGCGGAGGCTTATTCCACACCATCACCCTGGCAGGTGATTTAGGGTTAGTGTGTCTGCTCTTTGCAATAGCAGGTGGCATCGGACGACGTGCGCTGAGTATCATGAATTTTGAGGGGATTTCCATCGGCGAACGTGTGGTCATTGATAGCACTATCGGCTTAGGGATGATTAGTCTGCTGAGTGTGACACTTGGTTTACTGGGTCAATACAATTGGATGATATGGGGTATTGTCGTATTGGTTGCGATTGTCCTTAATCGGCAGGTTTTTTCTTGGTTGAAAGATGTAAGCGAGCTTATCTTCAGAAGTGGGCGACCCGTCACACCGTGGGAACGCTTTGTACGGATTTTTTTAGCAATAACATTATTATCTGCACTCGCACTAGCACTTGCACCACCCTTCGCATGGGATGCCATTAATTATCATTTGGTCGTGCCGCAACGCTATCTTGAAGCAGGCTCAATTGGTCAACATCTTGATAACCATTTCTTCGGCTTTCCGCAAAATATGGAAATGCTCTATGGTCTGCTGATGATGGTCGGCAGTAATCGCACTCCTGCTGTCCTTCATTTTATGCTCGGTTTGATGAGTCTCATTGCTATTTATAATCTCGTGCAACGTCATTCATCCAGCAAATCGGCAGCAGTGTCTGTATTGCTCTTGATGGCGAGTTTCAATATGTGGCAATTATTTGGCTGGGCATATGTCGATTTATCCTTAATGACCTTCGGCATGGTCGCCATAATTGCTATCCACCAATGGACACAAGTAGAAGATAATAAGCATCATTGGTTGGCATTAGCTGGGATTGCTGGCAGTTTAGCAGGAGGCATCAAATACACGGCTATTCCGCTTATCCTCGCAATCTATCTTTTAGTCTTAATGCGACAACCCAAACAATTTATCCGAAACACATTAATTTTTGGCGGATTCGGGATTTTACTCTTTACTCCTTGGCTGGTTAAAGGCTTATCACTATACAAAAACCCTCTCTATCCTTATATTTTTGATGGCATCAACTGGGATGACGTGCGCTCGGTCAATTTTGGTGAAACAGGCAAAGGCTTGCTTGGAACAGGCTTAGGATGGCATGTCCCATTATTACCTTTTACAGCAACTATTTTCGGACTCGATAAAATTACTCCTTATCGGTTTACTACAGGTGTTTTCTTACTGACCATGCCCTTTATCTTGTTATGGAGTTGGTCAGACTTTAGCAATAAAAATCGCATTCCAGAAAAGACAAAGCATTTAATACTAACCACCGTACCCTTAGCAATTGTTGTGTTAATTTTCTGGATGGGCATCTCAGCATTTAGTGGCATCGGTGGGCAAACACGCTTGATGATTATCGGTTTGCCTTTGGCGAGCATCTTGAGCGGACTTGCCTATCATACAGTTGAAAATTGGCAAAAACGTCCGATAGATATGGTATTTCTCCTGCAATCTGCCATCATTTTGAGCATTTTCTTCGGCATATTTGATTATCTCTCTTATTTAGCTGGCACAGGCGTAGTCGATTACCATGCGAATATCATTGATGAAGATACCTATTTAACGCGAAATATGGGCGTTCTGTATCCTGCCATGCTTGAGTTAGAGAATTTGCCAGACGATAGCCGAGTCTTATTTTTATGGGAGCCAAAAACCTATTATTGTTCAGCTAGCATCACCTGCGTAGGCGACTTACTATTCGATAATTGGTCACGTCCGCTACAAATGGGACTTACGCCTGATGACCTGATTACCGAGTGGCAAATCAATTATGATTACATCCTGCTATTTGATGTTGATACAGGCAGTAATCTCGATGGCTATAGCCTATGGTCACAATTACATGACTTTGCCTTAGACGAAAATGCACTGTTTCCGCAATATTTTTTCCCAAATGTTAGCGAAGTATGGTCAGATGGGATTGCTTACACGCTCTATACATGGGAGGAATAAACTCAGGAAAAGTTAAGCTAAAGGTCGTATACTCCTCACATATTTCACAATAATGAGGATTAAAGATGCTGGATAATCTTGAGAAGCAATTTATTCGTGTAGGGGATGTGCAGTTGCACGTCATCATGGCAGGGGATGAAGCAGGTGAGCCGATTGTTTTATTACACGGCTTTCCCGAATTTTGGTATGGCTGGAGACACCAAATCCCACATTTAGCAGAACAAGGCTATCGCGTCATTGTCCCAGATCAACGGGGTTACAATCTCAGCGATAAGCCCAAAGGGGTTCATCATTACTCGTTGGATACCCTCGCTCAAGATGTGGTCAATCTGGCGGATGTACTCGGATACGAAAAAATTAATCTCGTCGGACATGATTGGGGTGCAGTAGTTGCGTGGTGGGTCGCTACATTATTCCCTGATAAACTCAAAAAATTAGCTATTCTAAATGTACCCTACCCAACCATCATGATTGAGCAATGGGCGGAGGGCAATATCGCCCAGTGGTTCAAAAGCTGGTATATTGGATTTTTCCAGTTACCCTTTATCCCTGAAACCTTAGCCAGCTTAGGCGATTTTTCCGTGTTTGAGCAATCGATTCGCCGTTCAGCCCTTCCAAACACGTTCACCGATACCGATATGGAAGCCTATCGTCGTGCATGGTCACAACCCAATGCCATGACCTCAATGATAAATTGGTATCGGGCGATTGTACGGAGTGGCATGGAAAATGAATTGCGTAAAAAACGCCAGATTGTCACGCCAACTTTGATGCTGTGGGGAGAAAAAGACCAATTCTTAGGTAAGGAACTTGCTAAGCCAAGTATCGAAATGTGCCTTGATGGCGAACTCATCTTCTATCCGAATGCCACCCATTGGCTACAACATGATGCAAAGGATTCAGTCAATGAAGAATTGCATCGGTTTATGACTCAACCTGTAGCAGAAATTGATGTATAACCATCAACTTGAGTAAGGTCACACCGACGGTGCGACCTTAAACTTACGTTTTTCAGCGTCTTAATTTACATGCCTTCCGCAAAATTACCTTAGTAGTTTACTGTCGTTCTAAAGTGTCACAAAGCAGTGAATTAGCAATCAATGCGCGTGCCTCCCCAACCCAAATCGATTCTATTGGGATATTTTCCCACTGTGCTTGAGGGAAAGTACAGCTATAGGTCGCATCGCTATCAGTGTCATCATAAAAGACCTCATACCGTTCATTCCGTCCTGATTCGCGTTCACAACCAATACGGCGTTCCCCTTCACAATTCAGGTCTATATCTGCCCAATACGGGGTGTTCCTCAAATCACCTGATGTGGTCTCAGTGTCGCTGGATTCCCAACGAAAACCTTCCCAACGGCACATATCATCATAAACAGGTTCTTCACGATAATTGGTCGTGCATTCTTGGCGTTGCGAGAACGTACCATCACCATTATCTTGTCGCACATTTCGGCAAGTCTCACCATCAGCTACACGCCGTGTGGAGCGTTGTTCACGTTGACATGACCCCACAACCATTGTGACACTATCGCCCGACGGGGGGCTATCACGCCAGCTATTGGTCGTAAAATTATCATACTCTTGTATTGAGATTGAGCGTTCCCACTCATGGTCAGTAACAACCACGGTGACATCTTTATTGAGGTTAAACGCGGCAATGATACCACCAATAATTACAACAATGATACCTAGAATTGCGAATACTGGTACTTTGCTTTTAGCCCGTTTTTTCTTGGGGTCAGCTTGCACCCCTGCCGCTATCATCTGTGCATCAAATTTCTCTTTGACCACATCGCGCGACCCACTAGATTGAAACGTTTCACCTGCAAAAGCAGTTTCTGAGGAAAGGGTTTTTGCCCGTGCGCCTTCCGTCAGCGGTGAGCCACATTGCCCACAAAATTCGGCAGCGGCACTGTTCAACTCATTACAAGCAGGACAGCTAACATCCACACCGACAAATTGATGATTATGAACAGCAACTTTTTCTTCATCAGAGGGATAATAGCGCGAATCAGGATTTTGTGGTGCGCCACAATTCGGGCAAAAGCGATGTGACAAACCTAAGTTAGCTTTTGCGCCACAGAATTGACAATCCCATAGCATTTCATAAACATTACTATCACTCATGAAATTAGAACTCCGTCAGTAAAAATGCACTATTTTTTTCATTCTACTATAATTTTGGAGTGAAAACTGAAAAAACCTATTAAAATACCTACGCAATGTAACGCATATAAACATTGAGCCAATCAGGTCGATTGGGTCGACTGTCTTCAGTTTGGATAATTTCTTCAATCAGTAATTCAGGAAACTGAGCGACAAAATCACGCATGTGCGTTTCATTAAAATAGGTAAAATGACGACCATCATCAGCGACGTTTTCGCCTTCACCAATTTTAAAAGATGCGTAAAAAATACCGTTTCGTTTTAATGCGCGGATGATATTCTCAAAGGCTTGCGGTAGGCGCAGGTACGGTAAATGCAACAGGGAGGCATTCGCCCAAACAACATCAAAGTCTGACTGATAATCCATCTCGGAAAATGTCAGACGTTGGACATCCAAGCCTGTGTATTCACTTGCTATCTTAACCATTTCTTGGCTAGCATCAAAGGCAGAAACTGTGTAGCCACGTTCCAAAAACGCTTTGCTATCACGTCCACTTCCGCAACCTGCATCTAAAATGTGAGCTGTTTCAGGAATGAATTTCGCAAGCGTATCATAAAGTTCGGTGAGGTTAATTGTCTTAGTGCGCTCGAAGAAATCTTGACTATTGTTGTCATAAAATGGGATTGTCATGCTGGGTTATCTTCCTAAAGCACAAGGGACGATAATCACTATCGCCCCCTGATAGGTGTGCAACTTAGATTGTGTTACTCTGACGGATTAATTGTAAAACTCAACCCCTCCCCGCGTCCATACACATCTGGGAAGTAAACTTCTTGTACGGATGGTGGAATGACATTATATGTGCCTTCAACCCCTGCCCGCATGGTGTAAACATACTCATATGTTCCCGATGGTAGGTAATCGGCATAGAGTACAACCGCTTCATCACGGAATTCAGTGGTACTAAACCACCACCATCCCCAACCGTAGCGTAACGGGTTGGTGCGGTTGATGCTTGGGCGAGTGCCAATCTGAGCATTGGTCGTCAAATTCGGGTCGATGCCTTCTGCGCCTGCTGGCAAAGGGTCATAAATCTGAACGTAGTGCATCTCATTCGGTACAATCACATTCAAGCGCACTTCGATGATGTCACCGACATTCGCTTCGGTAATGGGTGTACCATCAGGGTCTTGTTGTAAGCTATATGACCGTGTCACAGTCACACCATTGCTGATTGGCTCAAGGTCAGGGATGCTGAGTTGTGCCGTCAGATAAGCCGAGTAGTATAGATTGCCCTCATTCGAGCCTGTACGTGTGAAGACCAAACGATTCGCCTCACCTTGCAGTAACTCAGCGACATCAACGAATAAGACATTGCTATCCCGCACTGTTGCATCAGTTGCTTGCCCAGATAGTCTAGTCTCACCATTGAGTGAAATATCATAGGCATAATCAGGATTGAGTTCGCCTGATGCCACCATCCAATTAGTGAGTGCCATGATAGACCACGCGGTTTCTTGTGTTGTTTCCCAATGGTCAGCTTGGCGTTGTATCATCAGATAGCGCACAACATTCGGGATGATGTCACTATTGGGACGTAACTTGGTCAGAGCATTGAGAACAAGTGCTGTCGTGCGAGTATCGGTATTCCAATTCCAATAATCATAGTAACTTTCTTGCCAATGAACGCCTGCCGCACTGGTAATTGCCGAATTGAGCAATTCATTGAGTAAAACATCCGAACGTGAGGTATCCGTAATATCGATGTACCAGAAGGTTTCTGCCAGTAAGGCTTTGGCATATAAGCTCAAGTCATCCCGATTACGATACAGCACTTCAGCACGCGCAATATCGGGTGTGCCAGACCGTGCTAAGGCATATAAGGCGAAGGCTTGTTGATTGGCACGCCATGTTGAAACATTGGCATCAATCGTGATTAGATTCGCCTTGAGGTAGTCTTGTGCGCGGATGATGCGATGCTCCGTGACAGGAAATCCTTGTTCACGGGCTTGTGATAATCCAAGCAAGACGTAAGACGTTGTAGATGGATTACTATTGGAATTGACATGCCAACCCCAACCACCATCAGAATGTTGCTCAGATGACAGTTTCTGAATGGCAAAATTCACATTGCGGAATAGCTGGTCTTCCAACTCCGAATTAACTAAATCAAAGGTATCTAAAGCACGATAGGTTAAGAGATTCGGCAGGAAACGACTCACGGTTGTATGTGTCGTTACATAACCATAGTTTGATAGATACTCCAAACTATCGAGCGTTGTTGCCGCCAAAGACTGGTCAACTTGAACGGTTAATACGCCTTCCGTCACCTCAAAGCGTTCTGGAAGGTAAATCGTTTCAACGCGGCTTTCGGCTGTTTCAAGCACCCCTGCTGTGCCAACCGTATCCCCAACTTCGGGTGGTGCATAGCGATAAATCGGGATTGTGCCATCATCGTCTAAGCTGACTGCGCTAATTGCACCATCAGTGAAATTCCCTGAATCTGCCGTAAAGCTAAAGCGTGCCAAATCAGCATCGTCGACGATAACACGCCATGTCACTCGCGCACGTCCATCAGGGTCAATCGTCACAATCTGAGCGCGTTGCCCATCCATTAAGGTGACACCCTCATGATTCAAGGTCACGACGACTTCTTGGGCAACACTGGTGTTATTATTGACCACAGCAGATAAGACGACCTCATCTCCAACAATCATGAAGCGAGGCGTTACAGGACGGATGAGCAAAGGTTTGGTACTGAGCAAATCAAAGGTATCTTGCCCGACGAGCAAATTGCCATCAAGCGACAATGTATGTGCGCGTGCATCTAATCGCCATGTGGTGAGGTTATCAGGCAAGCGTACATCAAAAGTGGCTATCCCATTCTCATCCGTGACGATATTCGGATTCCAGTAAGGCGTATCAATGAACTCGCCACGAATTTCGATGAGTCCATCTGCTACGACACCACCACCGCCACCTTTAACGGTATCAAGCACTTCTTGTGTAATTTGGTCAGTATTGATGGTCAATGGGGTCGCTGTACGAACCGCCAAACTCTGGTCACTATAAAAGTAATTGAAAATGGGTCGGCTAGAGTCTGGTGCTAGAGAGAGCGATGCCAAGTCAGTCACAGCCACACCAACCTCTGCTGAAACAGGATTACCAGCCCAATCACTGGTCTGTACGGTGTAAGTCACTATCTCTTGTGGACTACTTCTATCGGTATTGGACGTAATCTCAATCTGGAGTTCGTGGCGTTCAGGGTCAACATTGAATTGAACATAACCCATACGGAAACCAGCCACAGGATTGGTCTCATCCACGCCTTTGACAATCATCACACTGACGTAAACATTCGGCGCGAAATTCTCGGTAATCGGTAACTCATAGAGATAAGAATTGCTCTCCATCGTAACACGTTCAAAGTACAGAACATCACCACGCTCAACTGTGATGAGAGCTTGTGCAGTCCCTTGGAATGGTGAGGTAATTAAGATTTCAGCCGTATCACCCACACTATAGTCTTCTGAATTAGCGATGAGGTCAATCCGATTGCTATTTTGTTGTCGCCAAGAAACGTATCGACTAGAAGATACCCATACATAAGTTGATGAGCGCACCTCGTTACCAAGTTCATCCACTGTGGTGACATAAATTTTATAACTACCGCCTTGTTCGGGTATGAAGGTAAATTGAGCGTTGCCATTCGCATCCGTTTGGACTTCACCATCAGCCACAGGGATTTCTTCCAGTTCCCAAGTCCAGACAGTGCGACCTGTTTCATCGCGTTCTTGTACGGATGACCACTCACGGTCTACAACTTCAACCTCTACGGTCTGGTTCGCAACAGCATCACTATCCCAGTCAACTGTGACAATATTAATCGTGGATTCTTCGCCAGCACGGGTGACGTAACTATCAGCACGCGCTCCAACATAAACTTGCCCTTGATGCACAATCACTTCGCCACGACCTGAGACAGATTGCCCTGTTTCATCACGGACAGTAGCTTCTATGATATAAGTTTGGCTTTGAGAGGCATCCCCTAATTCAGCAGGAACTTCAATCGTAAATTCGCCCTGTAAATTGGTGACATCTGAACCGCTGGCGATTATGCCGTTATCGCTACTCGCATAAAAAGCACTAGGACCTGCATCATAGTTGTAATCAACGAAGTCGTAGCGTCCAGAACCTTCATAACGGAAAGAAAAATTCTCAGCAATCACACTGTATTCAACCGTTGCATCCGAGACTGAACCACCAAAGAAATACGTACTATCGACGGTCACGCTGATGGTATCGCCTTGTACGACTTCGGGGGTATTTGCTGTAACATCCACCAAAAATTCAGGTAGACGATATTCAGCGACGTTGAAGCGCGCGCGTCCACTTGGTGAATAATACATATTACGGTCATTCGGCATTTCGGCAATTGCACTATAGAAACCCAGTGTTGTGTTTTCAGCTAAATCTATTTGCAAACTGAACGTGCCATACTCATTAATGTCTACATCACCTTCAAAGATATTTTCACCAAAGCCATTGGCAACAGTCATAAAAATCGTATCCGCAGAAGGAGGCGTAAAGGCAATGTCATCTTGTTCACGCACGACTCCACGCAAATACACAGGTTGCCCCGGACGATAAACTGGACGGTCACTATAGAGGTATATGCGATATTCATCAGGATAGAAGTTAAAACTTTGTCCAAACTGGTACGGTTGAATACCATCTGCCCAATCAGTAAAACCCATTCCAAAATGTGTATCCGTGTCAATCATAGCGATACGTCGTTGCGAATCACTGTTTGATTCAGGTACATCCAGCATCAAGATACCATCTTCGTCAGTAATGCCCTCAGCAATGGGCGTAAATGATTGACCATCTCCATAAATCGTAATCGGTGCATTGGCAATCGGTAGCCCAGTTTGCACATCTGTAGCCCAAATCATCATGCTATCCAGCGTATGCTTGACGACCAAACTCGCGTTAGCGACAATCATGACATGCGAGGTGTTATAGCCTGATGCGCCACGCTCATCTATATCGAGGAAGTAAATACCGGGGTCAAGACCTGCTTCGTCTTGCCCGACTTCTACAGTTGTCGTTTGTGTGCCATCAATGGGTGCAATTAAATACTCTTCATCCACACTTTCAGCAACCCAAACGGCTGTTTCATCACGTAATTGAACAGGAT
Organism: Phototrophicaceae bacterium; assembly: GCA_965230145.1. Classification (GTDB taxonomy): domain Bacteria; phylum Chloroflexota; class Anaerolineae; order Aggregatilineales; family Phototrophicaceae; genus JAUZRW01. The sequence goes on along the minus strand of CBDDKI010000002.1, from coordinate 4,440,330 downwards.
ACCAGAATAGACCATCTGCCCCACATACAGGGTCACCTATAATTGGCAAAGCATAATCTATATACAATAAATCAACGATTTCACCATCGACAGGCGCACTTCGCGCACGAACAGGGTCTGGGTCTGCAACAACGATTGCCGTTGTGCCATTGAATAAACGTGTCGGCAAGCCTGCTGGACAATTTATCCTACCAAAGCCTTCGTTAAATTCGAGCAAATCAAATCGAAGGGCATTTTCAGGGATGTCTGTTCCGTCGATTGTCCAACTAGCGATTAAACTCTCTTCATTTGTGACTTGGTCACGCTCGACACGGTAATAATAGCCATTGTCAATCATGTACTCGCCGAATGTATCCAAATCGACATCATAGAGTGAAACACCAAATTCATCCACATTGCGGTAGGTGACGAAAACAGAAGTTGGGTCACGGTCAGCATTATAGAAGCCAACTCCACCAGGGACACGCAAGTTCACTTCGGGTCGGAAGCCTTCGGTGCTATAAGAGAAGGTATATTCTTCGTCGATTGTATTGCCGTATTCATCTTCTAAACCCGATGCAACTGTCACCTCATAGGTTGCACTCGCATACGGCTGGAAGGCAACTTCAATACTATTGCTCCAACTACGCCAATAATAACGAGGTTCAAATTCAGGCTCAGGCTCAATTGTGATGAAGTCCTCGAATTGGTCTTGTTCCATCGGCGAGCTAAAGTAAATCACAAAGCCACCATAAGGGCGGGTAATTCCGCCATCTTCAGGGCTTGTTCGTATAATTGCAGGGTATGGGACAGTCGTAAAATTACTGATAAGGTCAGCTTCTAAACCAAAACTACCACCGTTAATGCCACGAACATCGTCTTCAAGGGTGTATTCAAATAAGGTGTTAATTAGCAATTGTTCATTGGGGATAAAGCGGAAACCTGCACCATCCTCTGCCCATTCAAAAGTCCCTTCCACTTCTACGGCATCACCAGAATCATAATCAAATTGTCGTAAGGTGAAATTATCCTCAACGCTCTGTTGATCCATTTCCATATTAAAGCGCACTTGAATTGTGCGGTCTAAACCTATATCACTTTCGTTATTCCCAGGCGAGAAATCAAGCACCGTTGGCGGTTGTGTCGTGAAGCTAAAGCTATAATCTTCGGGGAGAACTGAACCATCTTGGGCTGTGAGGTCTTGCGGAACGGTAATTACATATTCGGTTGCCGCTTGTAATGTTTCACTCGGTTCAAAGACGTAAATCGCCGTGTTAATCCACTCACCTTCACCTTCAATCGCAGGTGTAATCTGCAAGGGATTAATGAGAGCCTCTTGCTCATCAAATAAAGTCAGAGGCACAATAGGTCGATTAAAAATCACCGTGATGCTCGTATCGAGTTGAATATCAAAAGTATCAGGGGATGGAAAAGTTTCAGTAACTTGGATAAAGCCTACTGTATTAAATGTTATGACAAGAGGTTCAAATAATTGTGCGCCATCAATGCCACGTAAATCGGTATCGAGCATGACAACATAGGTACTGGCACGATCAAAATTGGAAGATGGATTGAAGGTTAGGCTCGTACCATCACAGTTGACTGCACCTTGAACCGAGGGGGTAATTGAAAAGGCATCTTCTACGGTAGAACAATCTAAAGGTCTATCAAAAAATAATTGTATCGGTGCATCTAAATTGAGTTCTGCACCTGTCAGTGGTTCGCTATCCACCCATTGTAAAATACTATTGGTAACTTGTGGCGCATCAGATGATGTATCTTGCTGTGCCATCAATTGCGGTATAGTCACTGATAAAATCGCTAAAATGATTAATGCAAAAAATATTAAACGTCGCATATAAAATATCCCCCGTAGATAAATTATTTTATTTAGGTTCATTATATGCGACTGTCAAATTTTGTGATACGTGACTGCCTGACGTTTAACCTTCGTTCAACCTATTTGTAAGGTCTTATAGGTTGGTTATTGGAATATTGAAGATTGTCTTAAATACTTGCCAATGCAGAGCAAGCACTTCACGAATAACAGAGGTTTCATAGGTTGGATAGCCGCGAATGAGGGAGGAAGATACAGGGCTAAGGCTAATAACATCAAGCCCAACACTCTCAAAGATGTATCTTGCACGGAATAGATGGTAGCTATCACTAACGATAATCAGTGAGTTGAGATTATTTTGCTGGAGAATTTCTTGAGTAAAAATCGCATTTTCTTCTGTGCTACGACTTTCATGGTCTAATAAAATAGCCGAGACGGGTACGCCATTGCGAACCAATACCTCAAGGCAACCATCTGCTTCACTGCGGGATTGATTATCAGCGATGCCGCCGGTGCAGATAATCGTATCGGCTAGCCCCTGATGCCATAAGTCGGCAGCATGACTAGAGCGACGCGTCAATGCCCAGCCCGGACGACCATTACGTGACAAGCCTGCGCCTAAAACCACAATCGCGTCAGAGGGTTCAGCAGTTTCAATTTTACCAGTTTGATGGATGGTTATGATGAGTGCAAAACAAACCATAAACCAAATCATCACTGAAATGAGCAGGATACGTGCCAAGATTGTTCTGGTATTGGGTCGTTTATTTGCCATACACACCTGTAAATACACTAGCAGATTGTCGTCATTTTACCGAATTTTTAGCAGAAAATTATAAACAAAAGCTATCAGCGTATGGAAAGCGTCGGTATTGATTTTCCTGTTTATCAGGGAATAACAGGAACATTAACAGGGATTTTGGGCGTACACAAAAATCCGAATAACAGGGAAATTAGCGTTAGTCGGTTTGTAAATGGTTAGAAGAAAAACGCCTCTAAATCGTATTCAATTGGTAAGGTGCTTAAAAAGAGTATAGCAATTAAGCACAGATAAATGTCGTACATATCACCGTTGATATGACCGTTTATAGAGTTGGAAAATGGTTTATTGAGGCATTTTTATAGCGTTGTACGATCAGTATTTGATGAATCACTAACATATTTTGAACGATACACTTCTCCAGAGCGTGCATCTTCCCGAAATGTTCTGACCATTTTCATATATTCGCCATGCTTCGTAAAATCAATCTCGTTTATGAGAATATCACTCACATGAGGCTTTGCTTTTGACTCAATCTCACCCATAGGATTAATGAACATGCTCGGAAAGGCTTGATAACGTTTGCTATTATTAGCAACACTCAACCACATTACGTAATTTCCAGAATGACCTTGTAAGGTTGGCGGTGCAATCATTGTGGATAAAGTTTTAGTTTGTTTATGAGCATCATGAAAACTATGTAGAACACAATCAACATCGAGTTGCATATATTGGTAATATAGCTCGGGGAAGCGGTAATCTAGACAAATAAGTAAGCCAAATTTGATGCCATCCACTTCAAACGTAATGGGCAAATCACTGGGCGTATAATTGTTTAAGTCACGCATACTACAACGTTGTTTATCATAGCGAGTGACCAATGCTCCGACATCATTGACCACATAAAGACAATTGTGAGGTAAATGCTCAGATGAGAATAGATGACTGCTACCGAAAACAAGCCACAACGAGAGTTCATCTGCTAAGTGCATAATTTTTAGCGTAGATTGATGCAGTAATTCCCAATCGTAACCTTCCCAAGACTCAAAATCGATTCCACAATAACCTGAGAGCGCACATTCCCCAAAATGCACTAGATGTGCGCCTCGTTCGTGTGCTTGATGAATTTGCCGTCTCATGTAGTCAAAATTACGCTTAATATTTGCGCTTACAGGAAATTGACAAGTAGCAATTCGCACAATTGTCCTCAATCGCTCGTATTCGTTTTTAGAATAGCGTCCGTTGACAGTATCGTAGCAAACTCTTCATGCAAATTAGCGATGGCTGTATCATGGATGAGTTGGGCTGAGTAGTGTGTGCCATCCGCGCCGATGCGGTCATAAGTCGCGGTGGCATCCGCAACGAGAACCGTATCAAAGCCAAGATTGCCCGCCATCCGCGTTGTTGTACTGACGCAATGATTGGTGGTTAAGCCAACGATGACCACTTGTTCAATACCTGCCGAGCGTAAACGGTCTTCTAAATCTGTGCCTATAAAAGCACTATTCACAGTTTTTTCGATTACGGGTTCGTCCCCTACTGGTGCAACAACCGCTTGAATTTCGTTGCCAGACTGCCCTTTTCGTAAAGGGGATTTTGATTCGAGACTATTGTGCTTCACATGAAAAATCGGACGCTTTTGTTCTCGCCAGTGTTGTAATATCTGGAGCATATTCTCTTCCGCTTGAGGATTATTTCGATTACCGCCAAAGTAATTTTGGGCTGTTTCGTCTAAGAAGGCTTGTTGTACGTCTACGAGGATTAGGGCTGTATTATTATTGAATATTGGCATGTGATGTTACTCCTATCTTTTGTAGCAAAAGAATAACATCACAAAGCCCATGTGACTATATACGAGCGTACGCTATTTTGAACTAACGTTTTACTTGTTGCGGTTTCTCATTTTTATTGTTCGATATATTACTAATAATAATCGGTGACTTGGTTAGCGGTTTCTTAATGAGAGTGTTGTAATGTTTGTCAAATTTTTCAGATTCAGTTGCTTTTTTTATATCCTTCAACATATTAACGTCTCCCTCGATTCGTAATACTATTTTTAATATATAGGGCAAACCTAAGGAGATGATGAGTGGTGTGCGAGTAGTGTCGTAGATTAATATCGTAATATGTTTTAATTTAAAGAGGATAGCCATTTGACTATCCTCTGAAACTCTCTAACTTAGCATTCGCTATAACCACAGGTCAGGCATTTACGGCACCCTTCTGCGCGGATGAGGCTAATTGTGCCACATTCAGGACACATATCCGCCCCTGATTTAAACCCATCTGTACTTGAAATAGGGTCTTCGGTTTTTACTTTCTCAGGTGAAATTGAACCACCATTGATAGGTAAACCAAGTTGTTGGGGTTCGGGTTCATTGATGTAATGAATCATCAAGGCGCGTCCGACTGCATCAGGTAGGGATAAGATACGGTTCGGACCAAAGCCCATTGGACGTGCGCCACCAATATCAGATAATTGCTCAACTACTAATTTGAGCATATCACGACGATTGTTGGGTGCAGTTGTTCGTAATTGTAGTGAAATCATGCGTCCGAGTGCTTCGGCATCGGCTTGAATATCACTCCCAGCTTTACCAACCGTGATGAATACTTCAAAAGGATTGCCAAATTCATCACTATTCATGGTGATATATGATTTACCAAATGGCGTATTGAAACGTACAGTCGTACCATTCAAAATACCCGGACGTGGATATACACGGTGTGGGGTTGTGACCTGTTTCTCCTCAGCCTTCATAATCTCTACTTTAGGCGTTTCTTTTACAGGTTCTTCTTCCTCATTTTTGAGCATTAGAACTTGCTCATCACGGCTACCATCACGGTAAATTGTGCCACCTTTACATCCTAGGTCATACATCATCTCATAGAGTTCGCTGACCTGTTCAACCGTATATTCATTCGGCACATTGCATGTTTTTGAGATAGCACTATCAATCCAACGTTGGAATGCACCTTGAACTTTCACATGTTCTTCTGGGGCTAAATCCATTGCCGTCACGAAATAGTCTGGCAATTCTTCCGCATCAGGATTTTCTTCATAGTAACGGGAGACAATCGGCACTTTTTCCTCGTGCAGACCCAAACGCCCCTTACGGTAATAAACCCAGCTAAAGAAGGGTTCAATACCTGTGCTGGTATTGACCATCGTTCCAGTTGTTCCTGTTGGTGCTTGCGTGAGCAAGGTCACATTACGCGCACCTTTTTCACGGATACTCTCGCGGACACTATCTGGCATTTGTTGCATGAAACCACTTTCGAGATATTTCTCTGCATCAAACTTAGGAAATGCACCTTTTTCTGCCGCTAATTCTGCTGATGTTTCGTAGGATGCAACGGCAATTGCCTTGTATACCTTTTCAATGAATTCAACGGATTCATCGCTACCATATCGGATACCACAATCGAGCATCAATTCTGCTATGCCCATTGTGCCTAAGCCAACGCGCCGTTCTGACAATTGCATATCCGAATTTTCTTGGAAGAAATAGGGTGTTGTATCAATGACATTATCAAGGAAACGTGTTGCAACACGCACTGCTTTATCCAGTTCTTTCCAATCTACATCATTATTTTTGTCATCATAGAAACGGCTCAGATTGACCGCACCGAGGTTACAGACCGACCATGCCCCTAACGGCTGTTCGCCGCATGGATTAGTACTGATAAGTGGGTTGAAGTACCAGCTGTTTGCCATTTTATTACTACGTTCGCGGAACCAAACGCCAGGTTCTGCGGATGCCCATGCGCTTTCGATAATTGCGTTCCACAGTTCGCGTGCTTTAATTGTCTTATAATGGAAAACTTTACGTCCTGCGGCTGTCCATGTATCGAGGTCACCATCCCAAAGGGTATCGTAATCGGGGTCGCTTGTATCTGGGAAAACCAATTCCCAATCCCCATCATTTTTAACTGCTTCCATTAATTGGTCAGAGACACCCACACTGATATTGGCATTGGTAATTTGCCCTGCTTGACGTTTACTATTGATGAAATCAAAAACATCAGGATGCCAGTCATTGAGGATTAACATCAAAGCACCGCGCCGCGAATTACTTGTATAGATACCATTACCACTCAATAGATGCACTTCATCTACTTCAAAGTCGTATACCTCGCTATTGCCAAGTAATTCAATAGATTGAATGGTATCTGGCATAGTACGCAGTAACTCTTGAATATGCTCTGCACTATCTTGTTGGTTATCAGCAAGCAGACGTTCATTTATCTTAACAAGTTGATTTGCCGAAATTCGTTCCGATTGTCCGTCGTAAATACGCTGGCGATATTTTGAGCGTTCACCCATTGCAGTCCAAACATTGGCAGGATAAGTGTTGTACATATCCCGCGTACCATTCTTTTTGCCAATTTTCTCAGCAGGTACGATTTCAGCAAAACGTGTACGGAAAGTATTTCCCGTTACGTTCAAACGATAAATGGTTTGCCAATTTTCTTGTACACGTTCATGTGTATGAATGCGTGAAACAATACCATTTGTGGCAAGAATTGTCTGAACATCTTCTAGCATCTCACGGCTAATACTATCAAAACCGTAGCCACCTTTACGTTTACGATTGCAACCATCAGCATCAAAATAACCAGCAATGTAAGCTAATTGAACTGATGGTGGTGAGCGGAAAATAAGTTCTGGGATACGAACATCTTCTGACTTTGCTTTGAGCAAGCCATTTTGGGATAACCACTCAATTAACATCCGTGAGTAAACACTTATATTAGTACATGCACCATCACCCGATGTAATAGTAGGAGTTAAGTTAAATTGTTCTTCCACAATCTTAGTTAAGCGTTCACGAATACTTGGATGTGAATCAGCAGTTGCTAATTTAAGTGCCTTAGCACCTTCCCATGTTACCTTTTTGCCAATATGTACATATCCATCACCAGTTGAATACCCTAAGAAATAAGCTAACTCTTCATTTAGATATTCAGGCAAATTAACATCTGTATTTAGATTCGTACTCATAATAGAGCGTTCGTATTCAACAGGTTGGAGATTCACAAAATCTCCATCTGCACCCTCATTTAGCAAGAGCAATATCTCATCGCCTTCTTGAAGGTATTTCAGAGCCATTGTGGTTATTTTGCCATCCATTAGGACAGCGACTTTATGGTCTGCTGTGATACGGACTTTATAGCCTCTATCCGTTGTCATCTCATACAAGGGCTTAATACCATTGCGGAAGCGAGCAGTTATTTCACGTAGTCCTTTGTGAGTATGAGCAAAGAAAGTTTCACCTGAGTCAATTCGGTCAGCAAGTTCTTGGGAAGGAATTAGCCCTTTATCAGTTGCAATACGCTCATCAGGACCAAAGCATCCACCTTGTTCAATCAGACCCGTGACGAAGCTATAGAGTGCTCCCCAACTAACTGAGCCACTAGAGCGTCCATTAACACCTTTTACGTAAGAATGACGTGGACGTAAGGTAGAGATATTAATGCCAACACCACCACCACGAGACATAATTTCAGTCATGTGGGTGAGGGTCTGCATAATGCCTTCACGCGAATCATGGGGGGACGGAATCACGTAGCAATTATAGAACGTTAGTTCTTGATCTGTGCCTGCGGCGGCGAGAATACGCCCACCAGGAACAAACTTCCAATCTTCTAGTAACCAACGGAATTGTTCTGACCATTGTTCACGAAGTTCATCGTTTTTCTCAATTTCAGCGACACCACGTGCTACACGTGCCATCATCTGTGCAGGGTCAGTTTCTAGCGGTTTATCAACATTTTCTATATCGCGCTCGACAACCTCACCATCATTCAATTTAATCGTCACCGTTGGCAAGTCAATCTTGGTGACTGTACCGACTTCACGTTGTCCTGTATCACCATTAACGACAACAATAACAGTGTCATCGACAGCCAGTGATTCACGGGTCATGTCTTTTTGTGCATAACGATCTAAGAAAATTTTATAGCCTAAATCGTGAAGCTGATTCGGTTTGGTCTTGTTGGGTTGAGCCATTAATCCCACCTCAATATAAGAACTAAATTATCAATAGCGAATAAAAGCCCACACGATTGAAATCTAGGTATTAAGAATCAAGCGTTGAAGACAATATTCAGGATGTTGCAAAAATGAGTGTGTGATAATTCAATGTAGTTTTGATATTGCATCAAATGCTACAGCAAACACATCACGACTCGCATACCTCTGAGTAACGCGAAGGTATGATTACGAGCTTATGATAGAGCCGAGTACTCGGACTATAACCGTTGCGCGTCAGTGTCGGAATTGCACCGTTCTTACCTCGGATGTTTCTCTACCTGTGAAGTTCGTTTTTTTAGGATTTACTACTGGTGTTTCTATACCACGTTTATATCACGATACAGAACAGTTGTCCACTAAAATTAGGAACGAGTTTGGTTAGAAAACTGTTTGGTAATATAACAAAGAATATACCAAAATGGGGTCATAATAGTTCATAAGTTATCATGAGTATTATCAGGAAGTAATTATCGACAAATTGCTAAGTGTAGTGTTAATGCGACTTTTGGGTAGAATTTAAAAGTAGGGATACAGCTATATATCCCTACTTCCATTGTCGATTAGAAGTTAATCAGCGGTTGTTATTCCGACGACGTAAAAACGCTGGAATATCGGTATTATTTTCGTCGTAACGAGGTTCATCTTGCTCCACTGGACGTTGTGCTGGTGGAGGCGCAGAATTTGATTGTGCTGGTGGGTTTGTCCGTTGTTGTGGCTGTGCTGGCGGACGTTCCACAGATTGGTGCTGACGAGGTTGTTCACGTTGAATTGGCGGAGATTGTGGACGTTCAGCATTGATGCGACGCTCCACTTTGCTTTGCTCAAAACCCGTTGCAATAACCGTAATACGGCATTCGTCGCCCATGCTCTCATCAACCTGTGCCCCAAAGATGAGGTTGACTTCTGGATGTGCGCTCTCTTTGATGATGGCGGCGGCTTCGTTAATCTCAAATAGGGTAAGGTCTGTACCACCTGTAATATTGAAGAGAATACCACGCGCTCCATCAATTGTGACATCCAACAAGGTGCTATTAATCGCCATTTCGGCGGCTGAACGCGCACGGTCATCACCTGTTGCTTTACCAACAGCCATCAATGCTGCGCCACCTTCGGACATAATTGTACGCACGTCTGCGAAATCGAGATTAATCAGCGCAGGAACAGTAATCAGTTCGGAAATCCCTTGAATACCTTGTCTGAGGACATCATCTGCCAATGAGAATGCTTGTTGCAACGTAGCGCGTTTGTCAGCCATTTGTAGCAGACGGTCATTTGGGATAACAATCAGTGTATCAACTTGATTTTTCAGGTTTTCAATACCTGCACTAGCAAATTGCCCGCGTCGACTACCCTCAAATGTAAATGGACGCGTCACAACACCAATGGTGAGTGCGCCGAGTTCTTTAGCGATTTGAGCCACAACGGGAGATGCACCTGTACCCGTACCGCCACCCATACCACAGGCAATGAATACCATGTCGGCACCACGCAGAGTCTCATAGAGGTCATCAGCACTTTCTTCAGCGGCTTTACGACCAATTTCAGGATTACCCCCAGCACCAAGACCGCGCGTTAGCTTATCTCCAATGCGAACACGGGTTTTTGCTTTAGAGAGCATGAGAGCTTGGTTATCAGTATTGACTGCAATAAAATCAACCCCACCAAGACCTTCATTGACCATCCGATTGACTGCATTACCACCGCCGCCGCCGACACCGACGACTTTAATCATTGCGGAGCTTTCGCCGGGCATTAGTTCAAATTCTTCCATGATTTCGCTTCCTTAAAAATATTGCCGAGAGAATTATCGACGCTACTTAATAACCTTCATTTTATGGGTTACAAAAGAGTATGCAAATCGGATAAATAGCCTATTTCAATAGTTTATTTCTCGTTTGGAATACCCTATTATTTCCAACTAATCTACCACTCATGTTGATAATCGCTATTATAACGAATTTAACCTTTTTTCACAGCGCAATTACTCATCACGGTCATCAGGTAATAGACGACGTAAGAAATCACCCAACAATTGACCAAAGCCATTCACAGGTAAGGTTGTGCCAGTTTCTTCTTCAATCAAACCCGCATCAAATTCTAACCCCATCCGCAGTAATCCAACACTAGTACTATAGGAGGGGTTTTTGAGAACATCTGCCATACCTGTTAGTTTTTCAGGTTTAGCCATCCGCACAGGGCAATTCAAAACAGCGGATGCAACATCTTTCATGCCTTCAATCTGGGAGCTTCCCCCTGTGATGACTGCCCCAGCACGCAATAAGCCATCATATCCAGAGCGTTTTATCTCTTTTTGGACGAGTTCAAACATTTCCTCAATCCGTGCCTCAATGACCATTGCTAGTTCCTTACGTGACACTTCTTGGGGAATGCCATCGCCGAAAGGTTCGACTAAGAATGTCTCCAGTTCATTGACATCACGTTGACGTGTATGCCCGTGTTTTATTTTGACATCTTCGGCAAGTTCAAACGGCGCGTTGAGTAAATAGGTAATGTCATTGGTCACATGATCACCACCAATGGCAATAACAGCCGTATGCCAGACTGTGCCTTCAACGTAGATAGCAATGTCTGTTGTGCCACCACCAATATCAATAACAACAACACCAGCATCGCGTTCTTGGTCAGTGAGGATAGCGTCCGCAGAAGCTAATGGATTCAGAATGAAGCGGTCTACATATATACCTGCGCCTTCACTAGCTTGCTCTAAATTTGCGAGACTAGACGATGCGGCAGTGATAATATGTGCGTCAACTTCAAGGCGAAAGGCATGCATCCCAATCGGATAACGAATGCCTTCTTGACCATCTAGGGTGTAACTACGAGGCACGACGTGTAGCACTTCCCGATTATGCGGGATAGCAATCGCGCGTGCGGCTTGCATTGCCCTATCGAGGTCACCCTCTTGAACACTGCGTGAACCACTGACAGGTGCCATCCCACGACTTGTTAGCGAGGCGATATGACTCCCTGCTACGCTGACAAAGGCTCGTTTTATCTGATACCCGCTTGATTTCTCTGCTTTATGTGCCGATGCGGATACTGCCGCTATCAAGGCTTGTACGTCGTTGACAACACCTTTTTTCATGCCTCGGCTGGGTTCAATCCCAACGCCTAAGACATGAATATCATCGGGGCGCACTTCACCCACAATCGTGCAAATTTTATGTGTACCAATATCTAAACCAACTACAATTTCATTCATAATCTCAACGCCCCCAAAGGACGGTATAATATGGATCGTCCGCACTTACTATATTAATTTCACCCGGTTGGATGCCGCGTGCGATTATACTGGATGAGAGTGTATCGTAAATCTGTAATTTCTCATCCATATTTGTTCCTATTCCTAACCAGATGTCCCAACCATTATCATTACGCCAGCCTAATCCATTTACGGGGTCATAACGCCATGCAACAATATCAGGACGAAGATCATGCAGTTGCAATACTCCGAACACAATATCAGAGTCTAGCCCATTCGTATCTCCCAAAGGACCTTCAACGAGTGGGTCATCGACAATAATCCGCACAAGGTCAGGACGGTCTTCACGTAAATCCATCAAATTACCTTGCACATCAATCCAGAATGCCACTCCATTCTGCTCCCAAATGAGCGCAGGTTCTCGTTCTTCTACGGTGATGGTTACCATATTGGGAGGCCAACCAATACGAACATGCGCGTTGGCGATGGAAGGATAGCGCTCTACGTTATTTGCTACCATGTCTGGTGTCACCCAGAAAATATGGTAATTGGCGACATCAGCATAGGTAAAGACTTCTTCAATGGTGATGTAGTCGACCCCACCAACACGAATATTGGTCACATAGAAAACATCGGAATAGAAAAATAAAAATAACACAGCAGATAATAAGAGTATCATCAAGCCACTGATAATGCGCCATCTGAAGCCCTTTGGTTGCTCGATTTGACTCAGGGTGCGCTCATCACTTGCTCGGTTACGGTCACTTCGCAAGACACCTGTGTAATTTGTACTCCGCTGTTGACTTCGTCTTCGTGCCATACTTTGCCTAAATAATGTTACAAAATCTCAACTATTATCATACTGCTGTCTGGAATAATTGCAATGTTACCAAAGGATTTCTGCATCATACTTTTGAAAAACAGCATCCTTACTCAAGATAGGGATATTTTCAACTAATGATTGTGCTATCAAAAGACGGTCAAATGGGTCATTATGATGTAAAGGCAACTCAGATATTTTGAGTGTATGAGCGAGTTCAATCGATAAAATCTGAATACCATTCTCAGTCTGTTGTTCGGTGATTATGGTAGCCAACTCACTCCGTATTGGTAATTTGCCAATCTGATTTTTAATGGCTATTTCCCATACGCTAACAACACTTAGATATATATCATTATCATCATCGCTTATAATTTCAAATACGTTTGATGACAATTTTTCACTATCAGCATCCCACCACATGAAAGCGTGAGTATCTAACAAATACTTCATTCTTCCTCGCCTAACCAGAATGAATCGGGTAAAGGCTCATCGAAATCATCAGAAACTACAAATGATCCCTTATGAAGATTTGGTATTCGTTTCGACGACTTCTTTATATCTTCGATTACTTCTATCTTTAACTTTTGACCTTCTTCTAAATCAACCTCATCTAAGAGACGAATTTGTCCATCTTCATAGATTGCACGAATTGTTGCCATCGTATAGCCCTCACTATTTACAGCTATTATAGCACGATGCTAGTCACCATTCGCCAACAAGTTCGATTTCGAGTTCAAGTTCAATACCTTGTTTTGCAAGAACAGTTTCCTGCACTGTCTGAATGAGCGCATAATAATCGCTTGCCGTCGCTGACCCATGATTAACGATGAAATTCGCGTGCTTACTAGAGACTTCGACACCGCCAACTTGATAGCCTTTTAAGCCTGATTCTTGAATCAAGCGTCCAGCATAATCACCATCAGGATTTTTGAAGATGCTCCCAAGTGTTGCACCCGGTGGTTGTGTACGCTTGCGATACGCGTTGAATTCTTCCATTCTAGCTTTAATCGCTTCAGGATCATCATAAGGTAGATTCAAATGAGCTTGCAATACGACGAAATGCCTATCATTGCGTGTCTTGAGCATACTTTCCCGATAATCATAGTGCATCTCGGCATGGCTATAGTGTTTGATGCCTGATTGCTCCAATACAAGCACCTCAAAAATACTCGCTGAGGTATCATTACCATGTGCGCCAGCATTATTGACCACAGCCCCACCGATAGTACCGGGTACGCCAACAGCCCATTCCATACCAGCAATGCCTTGTGCCATACACTCACGCGCTAAACGCAATAAGCCTGTACCAGATGTTGCTGACACATTGTAATCATTCTGCTCATCCATGAAGTCAATATTCGCAATCCGATTAACAACGACTAAGCCACGAAATCCCTTATCCGATACAAGGACATTTGCTCCACCCCCTAATACTCTTACTGGGATACCTTCTGACCATGCGGTTTGCACAACTTGAGTGAGTTCTTCTATCGAATTTTTTGCCATGTAGAACCAATCAGCAGAACCCCCTAAGCGCGAGGCTGTATATTTTGCTAATGAGATATTCTTCTGTAGATTGTCGATTTTTAGGTCAGCTAAGGAGGTCATGACGATTGCGCCTCAAGATACTTTTGATACTCAATTCCAATTGATGGCGCATCACCAGCACTCATAATGATTATGACCGCAGGAGCAGTGACATTCTCTTTCAAAATATCAACCGCAGACTTAAATGTTTTCGCATGAAATTTACTAGAATGTTCCAAATCAGAGAGAAAAATTTCTGTGGTAATGTCAGGGTTATCCTCTGCCTTTTCGCGTGAAGGATAAATTTCAGTGACGATTACATGATGCGCGTCTGAGAATGCTTCTAAATAATTTTTCCATAGGCTACGGGTTCGGCTAAAAGTATGCGGTTGCCAGATTGCCCATAAAGTATGCTGAGGGTAGCGTTGCCGAGTAGCCTCTAAAGTGTTTCTAATCGCCGTCGGATGATGGGCATAATCATCGACAATAAGGATGTTATCTATCTCTGCGCGTATATCAAAACGCCGACCAGCCCCTTTGAAAGTCGCTAGGGCATGTATTGCATCTTCCAAGACCACACCTTCATTTTGGGCAACAATCAAAGCAACCATTGAATTAAGAATGTTGTATTTTGCAGGTAAGGCTAATGCGACAGTGCCTTGAAAAGTGTCTTTTACAAACAAATCGTAATAGGTCATGCCATTATCGTAACGAACATTCCTCGCATTCCAATCCGCTGATGGATTAAACCCATAAGTAATGACAGGTAATCCTGCATCACGTCGTTTATCGGCGAGAGTTTGTGCCAGTTCATAATCGATACAGCCAATGAGTAAACCATCTTCTGGCAGTTTATCAACAAATTTAGTGAAGGATTGCATCATATCGTTAGGTGTGGCAAAAAAATCAGGATGGTCATATTCGAGACTCGTAAGCACAGCTATTTGTGGATTTAAACCATGAAACATATTATCGTACTCATCTGCCTCAACCACAAAAGTACGCCCCTGTCCTACGTCAGCATTGCGTCCTGTATTTCCCATCACGCTTCCAATAATATAGCTCGGATGTTGCTGTGTTTCGATGAGAACATGAGTCGTCATTGACGTAGTCGTCGTTTTTCCGTGTGTCCCAGCAATCGCTACTGTCAATGAGCCTTCCATAATCGCTGACATAACATCAAAGCGTTTGTAGACAGGAATATTCTGTTCATTCGCAGAAATAACTTCGGGATGCGTATCTTTAATAGCAGAAGAACGAATTATCAAGTCCGCACCTTGCACATAATCCGCATGATGACCATGAAAAATTGTCGCGCCAAGTTGCTGTAATTCTTCTGTTTGAGCGTTCATGTTCAGGTCACTACCTGAAACTTGATAGCCTCGTAATACGAGAATGCGTGCAATTGCTGAAAGTCCCGTCCCACCAATGCCAATAAAGTGAATATGTTGTTCAGGGTTAATTTGTATTGAATTTGCCAAACAAAGTGTCCTTTACAAGTTAATAGTAAGGGCGCAGCATGCTGCGCCCCTACAGATAAATCTAATCTATGACCGTGATGTTTTCGACCAGCGCATAATGTCTTCTTAGTTAAATCGTCATCAGCACAAGGAAAACCAAAATTAGTACGCCAATTGATAATGCCGCGCCTGAGCCATCAGCCCCGCCCCCGAGTAAAACCATCGGCATTAAATTAAGAGATTGTGCCGTAATTGAATTGGGTGCAGGTGCAGTTACAAATTCCGAAAACGGATATTCATTAATATCTAAAAAATACCAAATTGCTCCGCCGATGAGGTAACCATTGATAGCGCCAGCCAATGACCCGATCAAACCATCTTGAATATCGTCATCATCACGTAAACCACCCCCACCAATGCGTTTCGCTTGGTAGACCAGAAAAACGATCACCGTAAAACCAACAAATTGCAATAAAAACAATTGCCCTGAATCAAAGCCAAAGAAAACTGTTCTCAAAAAAGCATCGAATTGGAACAAGGCAAAAGTTGCTAGAATGATGCCTGCTGTTGCGGTAAATTCACGTTGCCAGCCTCTCAAAAAGCCAATGATGGCGAAGAAAATACTCAGCATCCACATGAAGGTTGAAATTTCTATCATGACATCAATCCTTAAATGAGTACCAGTACAATGACGAATAAAACCACAACAATGAGCGAAAGCAATGCGCTCTCACCTTGTGCGCCTGTAAGAACGTAAACAGGTAAATTAGCGACCATATCCGCACTAACCGACCCAGCTTGTGGGGCTGTGACTAAGGGTGCTAAGGGATAATTCTGCGCTGTTCCGCTCAACCCCTGATAATCGAGGAAAAACCATAATGTGCCTGATACGAGATAGCCATTAATTGCTCCTACGATGCCACCCAAGACTTTCGTTTGCAATTCTTCACGATTATTGCGTCGACCTGAGCGTTCAGCTAACGCACGGGTTTGATATGCGAAAAATACAATTATGAGGAATAAGGCACTCTGAATATAAAATACTTGACCAGCAGGCAAGTCATTGAAGATGACTCCTGTGATGACGGCACGAAATTCCCATAAGGCAAATATCGCTAGCATAATCCCTGCTAGAGAAATAACCTCTTTTGTCCAGCCACGTAACCAGCCGACATAAGCAAAAAACACAATGAAAAGGTAAACAATAACCGACAATTGAATCATGAATCCGAGCCTCCAGTTAGTGAAAGCAATTCGCGCGCAACGTTTTCTGAACCATTACCTGAAAATAAATTTTTAGCACAGGACTGAAACTGTGCAAGCTTTTCATCATTACGCAAAAGTGATTGTAAAATAGGTAACAAGTCTTGCGCCATATCCTCATCATTAATACGTATTCCTGCGCCATGCTCCGCTAACCAATCAGCATTAACGCGTTGATAACGCCACGCATAAGGATACGGAACAAGCAAGGAAGCTGCCCCAAAGTATGGAAACTCCCCTAACGCACTCGCCCCAGAACGCCCTAGAACAATATCAGCACTCGCAAATGCCAATCCCATCGCCTCACTATCCAGATAATCATGTAGGTGATAGTGAGGATTATTTAGCAGATGCGCTGTCTGGTTTTGTGTGCGCTCATAATCTAATTTACCTGTAACATGCAAAATTTGCACGTTCTCTTCCAATAAGTCAGGTAGAATATCCCCTAAAGCAATATTAATACTACGCGCACCCCGACTTCCCCCCGTTACAAGGAGTGTTTTACGCTCAGGGTCTAAACCAAAATACGTCAGAGCATCTGTGCGAGTTGCAGAGGTCATTGCCGAGCGTAAAGGATAACCTGTTGTGACAGTTTGCCCCTCACGAAAATACCGCGCCGATTCAGGAACAGTTGTCGCAATCTTTTTCACAAAGCGACTTAACACGCGGATCGTTGTACCAGGTTCAATATCAGGCAGATAGATGAGCATCGGTACACGCATCAGCCAGCCTGCAACTGCCAAAGGTACATTCGCCCAACCACCTGTCAACAAAATCGCTTGTGGATGTTGGCGCAGAATGAGAAAGATAGATTGCAGTAAGCCAAGACTCATCTTCATAATACTCGATAAGGCGCGTAAAGGTGCAACCCCAACAACAGGTCCTGCAAAGACTTCACCATAACTATCGAAAGGAATATCTGAGGCATCAACTAAGCGTTTCTCGAAGCCACCACCACCGCGTGTGCCGATGAAGGTCAGATTATGCGTCGCGTTGGACTTGTGAAGCACTTCTGCGACGGCTAGTGCGGGATAAACGTGACCGCCTGTTCCCCCAGCCGCTATCATGAGTTGTGCCATTCTGCCTCCGATTGGATGCGTTTTCACGGATAGTTGCTACACGACTCACATTGAGCATAAAGCCCACGCCAATCATAGATACAATCAAGGCTGACCCTCCATAACTGATGAAAGGGAGAGGCAGTCCTGATGTTGGGATGATTGCCGTCATGACCGCGATATTCAGCAATGCTTGAACAGCTACCCATAATGTAAAGCCAATTGCTAGTAATGCTCCAAATGAATCTACTGCTCGGCGAGCTATTTGAAAGCCGCGAATAACGAATACCACATACAGTAGAACCACAAATGACGCACCGATAACGCCTAATTCTTCCCCAATTACAGCAAATATACTATCGGTATGAGGAGCAGGGAGCGCATTATTGAATTTCTGTGTACCTTGACCTAAACCCTTACCTGTCCAACCACCTGTCACAAATGCGGTAATCACCTGTTGCGTATGATAGTTCGCTTCGGTAGGGTCGGCGAGCGAGGCGATATAGGTATCTACGCGGTCTTGAGCATAAGCATAGTTCTGAACAATATATACACCCAGAAGCGCACCAACAATAACAATGACGATGAGATGCCAAATCCGCGCGCCAGCAACGAAAAACATCGTTCCTGTTGTTACACCGATAATCACAACGGTGGAGAAATCAGGTTGCAGTGCAATCGGGATGACAATGAGTCCGAGCAAAATACCAAAGGGAATTAAGCCGAAAATGAAGCTGTCGGCACGAGTACGCTTTGCCCCTAACCATGCCGCCATATACAGCACCATCGTAAACTCTGCCAATTCGCCCGGTTGTAGTGACCCACCAATCAAAGCACGTCTAGCACCGAAGGCATCATCCCCGAAGAAATTCACTGCCACCAATGCCGCAAATGTTCCCAATAGAGCGAGAGGGGCGAAACGTCGCCAAAAGCGATAATCAACCAAGGCAAAAATGACACAAGCACTAAATGCTAATCCTACATTACGCATATGACGCTGTAAGAAAAATGCCGTTGATGAGCCAAATTCCACCAGACTATAATTAAAGGTGGTACTGAAAACCATGCCTGACCCTAATGCTAGCAATAAGCCGACAATAAGCACCAGCGGTATATCTAGGGTCGCTAGATAGCTCATTTTCTTTTCGCTTGGGCGCGATTTTTCTGAAGAGTCATCAATGAAACGAGGCATTGCCCGTGAGCGTCGTACAGGATCGCGATGGATGGTTTGGTCTGCCATGATAATTTCAGTCGATTATTTACAAATAAAATGAATTAACTCTATAGCTTATAGTATACGTGATTATTGCGATTCATGACATTATTATATTGCACATATCTAGTCAGATGATAAGTCGTTGACTAATTCACGAAAATGCTCGCCGCGTTCGGCAAAATTGTCATAAGCATCATAGCTCGTACCACCCGGCGATAAGAGAACAATGTCCCCGTCTTGAGCAATATCATGAGCTTTAGCCACCGCACTCTCAAGGTCATCAACGATGTGCAAGATACGCTCGTTTGCTCCCCGTAGTTTGAACAACTGCCCTGCTTTCTCACGTACTTGCTTCTTGCCTTCCGCCCCAAATAAGATAATTGCCTCAGCTTTTTGCAGAGATAAATGTACAGCCTCATCCCAAGGGAGGTCTTTATCTGCCCCACCTAGTAGCAAAATGAGGGGTTCATCAAAACTGCGAAGTGCCGCAACTAGACGTTCAGGGGCGGTAGCAATACTATCATTTATATATCGGACACCATTCAAAACGCGCACAGTTTCCAACCGATGTGATACGGGCTTAAAATTGAGGATTGCCTCGCGCATGGTTTCAGGCGAAATACCTGGACGGTCTGCCGCTAAACCCAGTGAGCCAGCAATCGCGCATGCCGCTAATACATTCTGTACATTATGCTCGCCAATCAATGGGATTTCGTCTTTTTCACAGAGTACGTGCGGTACGTAATCATAACTCGCTGTACCCGAGACCATCAGACGATTACCAATCGCAAATGTTCCATTTAAAACCATTGTACGATTACTGAACTGTGCTAACTCGCCTTTCACAGCCACTTCTAGTGAATTTGTAATGGGGTTATCCGCTGATAATACGGCAATATTACTCGAATTTTGGTGGCGGATGATATTCAACTTGGCATCAATATAGGCATCCATCGTCTTGTGACGGTCTAGATGATTGGGTGTAATATTCAGGATTGCGCCTACTTGCGGACTCATATCCATCAATTCAAGCTGAAAACTCGATAGTTCCATGACAACCACATCATCACGTGAAATATCTGGGAGTACATCCAGCAACACATCTCCAATGTTGCCTCCAACCCATGTTTTATAGCCTGCCAAGCGCACAATCTCGCCGACAAGGGTTGTTGTCGTAGTTTTGCCAGCACTACCCGTGATGCCAATCACAGGAGCAGGACAGCGTTCCAAAAACAATTGAGCATCATTGGTGATGGGTATATTTCGCTGACGAGCTAACTCTAGCATCGGTAAATCGAGAGGCACACCGCCCGAAACACAGATTAATGCAATTCCATTAATCGCTGTATCAGGATGCGACTCTAAAATAAAGCGCACACCAGGGTAATCGCGTCGGTTTAGTTTTAGGGTTTCCTCCGTGCGGCTATCATTGACGACAACAGTTGCACCAACTTTAGGCAACCAGCGTGCTAAAGCTTTGCCCTGTCGCCCAAAACCAACAACTAATATACGCTTACCAGATAAGGGGTCTTTTGTTTGCATAAAAACAGACAATCCATTTCAATCAGCTACAGTAAAGCCAAAGCCACACCAATCATGGCACTCAACAAACCAATCAGCCAAAACCGTTGGACAACTTGCGTTTCGCTCCAACCACTGAGTTCAAAATGATGATGCAATGGCGAGCGTTTAAATAAACGAATATCTTCACCCAGATAGCGTCTCGACAATTTTGCTGAGAGAACTTGCAAGATGACACTCATAGTCTCAGCAACGGGTACAATCGCAATAATTGGGAGTAAGAGCCATTCCCCTGTCATGACCGCAACCATACCAAGCGTACCACCCAACGCCAATGACCCTACATCGCCCATAAATAACTGGGCAGGGTGCGCGTTGAACCACAAAAATGCAAAACATGCACCCACTAAGGTAAAGCACAATTGCACGACAAAAACTTGCCCTTGTAAGAACGCGATAATTCCGTAAGCGGCAAAGGCACTCGCAGCAATAATACCTGCCAAGCCATCCATACCATCAGTCAGGTTAATGGCATTCGACATCCCAATGATTATGAACATCATAATAGGAATAAAAATGATGGGGCTTATCGTAATTGCGAACGGGAATAGGGGTATTTGAAGCGTATTGGCGTATTGGAAACCACCATTATACAAGGAGAAAATCATTGAAGCGATGAAAGCAAGTCCAATCTGTACGGCTAACTTCGCACGCCCAGAAATCCCTTCCCCCATGATGCCCCGTGACATTTGGATACCTTCCCAATCATCAATGAAGCCTAATATCGCAAAACCAGTTAAGACGGCTAATGGCAGAAAAATGCTCGCACCTTGTCCCCGTTGAACAATTGTAGCGATATTGAGCGCAAGCGTAATCATCATGGCAGGGATTAAGATCATGATGCCACCCATTGTGGGTGTGCCGATTTTGCCCTCATGAACATCAAGTAGCTCGACGCGAACTTGTTTACCTACTTTGAGGCGACGTAAAATCTCGATAAAAGGTCCACCCCAGATAATACCTAATAAGAATGTAACCCCACCCACTGTAAGGGCTAATGGAAGTTGTGTATCCACTCTACCCCCTATGGATTTTCATTAACTGCGCCACCCTCAGCCTGTAAGCGGAGGCGAATTTCATCCGTTGGAATACCAAGTTGTAGTGCCAAGCGTTGAGCAACCGTGCTAAATAAAGGAGCAGCCGTTTGACTACCAAATTCACTGGTACGTGGACGGTCTAACATGATATACACCACAACCTGAGGGTCATCCGCAGGGAAAAAACCAACAAATGATGCGCGGGTTTGCCCCGGGAAACCACCTTCATAACCGAGTGTGTTCGGAATTTGTGCTGTCCCTGTTTTTCCTGCAATCGTATAACCGGGAACTTGTGCTAAAGGTGCGCCTTCATTAATTACATCTACCATCATATCGGTAACAATATTGGCTGTTTCTGATGATATAACACGATTAACGACAGGACGTGCTGGACGAATCTCATCCCCATCCACGATATATTGCATTAGATGCGGTTGATAAATTAGACCATCGTTTGCAATGCCAGCAATCGCTGCCGCCATTTGTATCGGTGTAACACTAATTGCTTGCCCATAAGAATTTGCAGCGAAATCTGCTTCATTCCAATTGGGGTCGCCCGGAACACGCATAATGCCTGCTTCTTCGCCAATTAAGTCAATACGCGTTAATGAGCCAAAGCCAAAATCTTGCATTCCAGCATAGAATGGCTCAGGTTCTGTCGCTAATGCAACGGATGCCGCACCACGATTAAGCGAATTAATGAGCAAGGTTCGTACATCAACCAAACCATAGGCTCTTCTATCCCAATTTACAATCGGAATACCACCGACTTCCATCAAGTCAGTATCATTGTATGTCCAATCAGGGGTGATTGCGCCAGTCTCCAAACCAATTGCCACTGTGATTACTTTCATGACTGAACCAGGTTCAATCACGTAGGAAATACCTTGATTACGTAAGTCGCCTTCGTCTTGGTCAGCAAAGTTATTCGGGTCAAATGTCGGGTTTTGTGCCATTGCCAGCACTTCACCATTGCGAGGGTCTAGCACGACAATCACACCACCATCTGCCTGATAACGGTCGATACCGAGAGCCAGTTCATACTCCATCCAGTATTGAATATCACGGTCAATGGTGAGGACAATATCGCGCCCCCGTTGACTACTCGCATCAGATGTATCAGGTAAATCAAAGGGAATCGTACTAATCGTTTGGTCAAGTGGTCGCCCTGCTAGTTCGACATTGTAATTTGCCTCAACCCCAATGGCACCGCGTGTATTGTTATCGTTGCTCTCAATCACAAAACCGATGATAGGTCCTGCCAAAGAATCTTGAGGATACGCACGACTAGAGAGACGGTCAATCGTAATTGAAATTTCATTGAGGTCTAAAATTTCTTGCCCTAAATCCGCCGAGACAGGACGCGCAATCTGTACCCAAGACACGGGTTGGATAATGCGATTATAAATTTCAAATTCGTCCAAATTGAGGATAATACCCAATTCTTGAGCAATACGTTCTGGCTCAGTCACGAGGTTTGGACTCACACCGATTTCATATTGTAGAACGTTATATGCTAATGGCACACCATCACGGTCATAGATTACGCCACGCACAGCAGGTAAGCGACTAAAAGCGCGTGTATTATTATCCGAAAGTAATTCAAACTCTTGACGTACAGCAGGTGATAATTGTTGTAGACGTGCTAACGCCAAAAGCATGAAAACACTGGCAATTACCAAACCACCTGTCACAATCGGCAAACGCGATTTAATCGTATTTAATTGCTGGTCTTGTGTTCCTTGCATGTTACTCTCACCTAACGCCCGAATGCACGAAATTGATTGACGAGGCTATCCCAGTTTTGTTGTAACCATCCTGCAAATGTCTCGCTATATTGGGGTGTATCGTCTACAGCCTCATTGGGGATTAATTCAACAACATCTTCAATCTGATTAGGGGTGTAATCATCCACCATAATATATTCCATATCGCTAGCGGTTGCTGTCCGATAGCCCAATGATTGGGCGCGTTCAATTAAACGAGGCATCGTTTGAAAATCAGCAATTTCTGCACGTAAGGTCTCATTCTCTAGTTCAAGACGGTCACGCTCATCAATGAGGTCTTCAATAGAGCGGTTGGTACTCGCATAATCTGCAATCTGAGAGAGTGAGATACCTCCGAAGGTTAAGGTCATGATAACGCCTAACACAATCAACCAAGCAGCTTGTTGCTTTGGCTGAAAACTAGCGCGGTTTAGTGCATGTTGTACCCAATTAGACATATGCGATGGTCTATATCTCTATGGTCAGATTTTTTCTATTACCCGTAATTTACTACTCCGACTACGGGGGTTTGTGTCGATTTCACTATCAGAAGGCATAATCGGTTTGCGTGTCAGTAATTTTACACTGGCTGTTTTTTCTTCGATAGATGCCATACCCGGTGGTGCTATAATTTCGGTACTCGCTTCTTTGAAAACCTGTTTCACAATACGATCTTCAAGACTGTGAAAACTAATCACAGCTAAACGTCCACCTGATTTTAACATATCTATCGCAATTGGTAGGGTATTTTCGATGGTTTTTAGCTCATCATTGACGGCAATGCGCAAGGCTTGAAATATCCGTGTTGCTGGATGGATGTTCAGTTTATGGCGATTTGGCATGTTATCAGCAATTACATCCGCTAATTCTTGCGTTGTCTCAAATGGGCGTTTGGCAACAATTACACGTGCTAATTTTCGGCTATGTTTTTCCTCACCATATTTGAAGAAAATATCGGCTAAAGCACTGTCTGTCCACGTATTTACCAAATCAGCGGCTGTTGGGTCATTGCTATTCGTATTGAAGCGCATATCCAACGGTGCATCAAAGCGAAACGAGAAACCCCGTTCGGCAGTATCAAATTGCATTGAAGAGACACCTAAATCTAATAAAATTGCATCTACACTGTGCCAACCAAGTTGTTGGGCATGAGATGCCATTTTTGAATAACTATCATGCACAATGTGAACACGATCAGTCATATCAGATAAATTAGCTTGTGCGATTGAAATAGCTTGCAGGTCTAAATCAAAAGAGAGAACTTCATCAACGCCTGCTTCTAGCAAAGCACGTGTGTGTCCTCCTGCACCGAGCGTTCCATCGATAGCACGGCTGATATTAGTACCTTGTGGCACTAAGTATTCAAGAGTTTCATCAAGTAATACAGAAATATGTGACATAAATCAGAGGTTCAATGTGAGCAAATGATCAGATTCAGCAATCACTGCTGAGACATTCTCTAGCGTAGTACGCCAATTTTCAGGCGACCATAATTCGATAAAGGTTTCCATCCCAACCAGTAGAATGCTATCTTCAATTGAAGCGTATTCTAGCAGATAATTCGGCATATTGATGCGCCCTTGTTTATCCAGTGATAGTTCAACTGCCCCCGAAAATAATAAACGACGCAATGCACGAGCTGTCGGGTGGGTAATCGGGACTTGGTTCAACTGTTCTTTGACTTTTTCCCATGTTTGTTTAGGGTAAATGACCAAATTTTGGTCTAATCCGCGAGTGAGGATAGCATCATCAGTGAGTTGTGACCGATACCGCGTTGGAATAATTAAGCGACCTTTGCTATCTAACTGATGTGAATATTCACCCCAAAACATTCGTGTTGTACCTCAAAATATTTTACAAAGTAGGAGCGTAAGTTGCTACGCCCATAAAACCAGACAAATTATCGTCGAAATTGTAACACGCTTTACATAATATAACCCTCATCATCAGCAAAGCGTATAGGAAATAAGGTCTGTGAATTACCAAACAACTTCATGGGAAAACGATAATTTTCTGTTATCGTAAGTGGTAGCCATGCTTTCTTGTGGTTCATAGTTGCATAGACAATTCACTCAGACTCAATTTCAAAAAAGGAATTTGAATGCGTATCCGACCTATTATTTCCCTCTTGCTACTTAGTTTATTCATATTCAGCTCGACTCTCATAACCCAAGCACAAACAGACTCTGAATTTCAAGTCATCACACATAATGAAACCTTGCGTAGTTATCGCCTATTCGTGCCCGAAAATGGTGCAGATAAGTTACTCATTGTCTTACATCCATTCTCGTCAAACGGGCGTTCAATGGAAATTATCACAGGACTTAATGACTTAGCCGAGACACACGATTTTGCTGTCGCTTACCCGAATTCCTTAGGATATTATTGGGATTCAGGTCGTAGTGCTGCCAATATCGCGCCACTGGATGGTGCAATCGATGACATTGGTTTTCTAGAAACCTTGGCGGATGACATCACAGCAAATTTAGGCATCGAAAATAGTGAAGTCTACCTTACAGGCATGAATAACGGTGGAGAATTAGCCTATCTCGCGGCATGCACCACACCTGAACGATACCAAGCTGTAGCGGTTGTCTCGACCCTGTTGGTGTCCTATCAAGTTGATGCTTGCCCTGAGACACAATCTGCCCCTGTAAATCTGCTGATGGTTTGGGGTGACCAAGACCATTATTTCACGGGAGAAAATTATGAAATTGATACAGGGCGTACTGTCTTTTCGGCTCAGGAATCACTCGATTTTTGGGTAACTCGCAATGCCTGTGATAGGGAGAGTATGCAAACTCCTCTAGCAAATGTCGAACAATTTACCTGTGGTAACGATACAAATACAACCTTTGTACGCATTCAAGGAGGAGGTAATGTCTGGCATCGTATGGCAGAGAATCAACTCAATCGAACGGGAATCGATACGAGTACTCTTCTGGCAGAATACTTCATACAATCCGATAATTGGTTAGATGAAGCCGAACAAGCAAGCATCGTCACGACAACACCCCGTTCTTGGCTAATGTATGTTCCTGATAGCTATGTCTCGACAGAGCCTATACCTGTTGTTCTAAATCTGCATGGACGAACAGCCAATGGCGCAAGTCAGGCATGGACAAGTGATTTCAACTCGATAGCCGAACGCGAAGGCATCGTAACCATTTATCCTGATGGTTTGGAACAAGAATGGAATTATACGCGTCCATTTGAATCTGGACCAAATGATAACCTGCCTGATGACGAAGCCTTTCTCGGAACACTCCTAGACGACCTCGCTTTAGATTTGAATATTGATACCAGTCGTATCTATGTCACGGGGTATTCTAATGGTGGTTTCATGGCACAACGCATGGCTTGTACAATGCAAGACCAAATTGTTGCTTTCGCATCAGTAGCTGCAACGGGAGCATATGGCTTACCCATTGTGTGTCTTAATCGGGATACAGTTCCTGCAATGTATATTCATGGCACAGCTGATAGAATTGTCCCATGGGAAGGCTCTACGATACCCGATTCATCAGGTAACCCAATTACCGTTTCAGCCCCAATGAGTCGCACGATTAGCTTTTGGGCAAATCACAATGGCTGTGCGACTGATTTAAATATTACAGACATTCCACCCACCACAGATGAAACCCAGACACGAGTTCTGGCTGTCACGGAATGCCCAGAAGATGCGCCAGTCATCACATTCATGGTTATCAATGGCGGGCACACATGGCAAGGTGTACGCGGAAACAGTGATTTCTTAGGTTTATCCTCCGCAGATTTCAATGCCAGCGAGGTTATCTGGGAGTTTTTCACTCATTTCAGCTTAGATTAGTATTACCCTGAACGGCATATGCAACGTAGATATGCCGTTTTTACTTCACTCCCCGTTCATACCTTCATCAATTCACAACAAGTCATTGTTATGCTAATTCTATTAATCATCCCAATAAGAAAGCGTATTTGATGAATCGCAAACTGATATTATTCATAGTTAGTCTTTTTTTGCTTGTCAACACAAGCATGACATATGCCCAAACTAATGCCAATCCATACAATCCTCTTGTAATTACTCACAATGACATCGAACGTTCGGCACATATTTACGAGCCAGATACAGATATTACAGCTATTATGATGGCTCTACATCCGTTTTACTCATCAGGTCGGGCAATGGAAGCGATGTCTAGCTTGAACACTATCGCAGATGAGCGTGGTTGGGTCATAATTTACCCCGAAGCAAGCCAACCTTATTGGGATGATGGTCGTTTTTCTGCTGGGTTACCTCCCTTAAATTCTGCGGTGGATGATGTCGGTTATTTAGCGAACTTAGCAGAGACTGCTCGTGAAACATATGACGTTCATGATGTCTATCTCACGGGTTTAGGCAATGGGGGCACAATGGCACTCCGCGCTGTTTGTGAAACACCTGAGCAATATAATGGTGTTGCCATCGTCAGTGCCCTCATGTGGACATACCAGCAAGAATACTGTGATACAGATTCAGCTACCGCAATGGATATGCTCTTTATCAAAGGAACAGATGACCATATTTACTGGTCTGAGGGGCGAGAGATAAACAATGCTCAATGGGAAATCATGAGTATTGAAGATACCTTGAGCTTCTGGTCAAGTCATCATCAATGCGATGAAGCCCGCCCGACTGAAGCCCGTCGGTCAACACTGCTCATCTACGAAAATTGCGCGAATGATACGACTACTGCTAGTTTGCATGTCATCAATGGTAGTAATAATTGGATGAGTATGCGCGAAAATGCACTCAATCGCACAGGCATTGATACAGCGCAACTGATCGGCGCATTTTTCTCAGGTGATGAGGACTGGGAGAGTTTGACCACACAGGAAGATATTCCGCTAGAACTCCCTCGTAGTTACGCACTCTATGTTCCAACAAGTTATGACCCAATGACACCCACACCCGTTGTAGTTTCGTTACATGGACGAGGCGCGAATCATTTTAGCCAAGCAGGGAGCAGTGGCTTTAATGCCGTTGCTGAGGAACACGGTTTTATTGTTGTTTATCCGCAAGCCTATGACCCGAATTTCAATAATGAACAGGCAGATGCAGTCTGGAATTACAATCTCAATACGTCGTTATTCACAGCATTGCCTTGGGATGATGATGCCTTTCTGGATGAGGTCGTTGATGACATTGCCACCATGTTGAATGTGGACATGAATCGCCTCTATGTGAATGGTCTATCCAATGGTGGCTATATGACCAACCGACTCGCTTGTACACGCGGAGACCGTTATGCAGCCTTTGCGGCAGTCGCGGCGAATGCACCCTTTGGTTTAACAGAACTATGCCAAGATGGTGTCCACGCGCCGATTATGTTCTATCATGGCACAGCAGATACAATCTCGCCTTGGGATGGCTCAACAGTAACACATCCGAATACGGGACAAACGGTCTATGTGCTTGCACCTATCCCAAATACCCTTGCTTTTTGGGTCGAGCAAAATGAGTGTGGGCAAGATTTTGAGCAAGTCGAAGTACCCAGCACTGACCCCGACTCAAATATTTTATTCATCCGACAAACCGCTTGCCCGATTGATTCTGCCGTTGAAATTTACGCCGTTGTGAACGGTGGTCATGTTTGGCATGGCGTTCAAGATTTTGAGAATGAATTTCTGGGTGAAGTGAATATGGATTTAAATGCCAGTGAAGCAATTTGGGCATTTTATAGTGGCTATAGCTTAGACGGATACGACGAAACCACAGCTATTGAGTTTAATATAGGCGACGTTGTGGATGGCGCAGATATAGTTGCCGCAGAAAATGAGCAAAATCAGCAAGCCGAATTTATCGCAACCCTCCAAAATGGTGGATTCGTTTTATATTTTGCGATGGATTTAAGCCCCTCAGAAAATTGTGATATAGATGAAGGCATTCTTACCGAAGTTGATGGTATTCTGGATGCCCTCAATCGCCTTGAGATTGAGGTCGATTTAGCGAGTATTCCTAGTGATTGTCGTGCGAATACTGTGGCCTCCCGTTTTACTAGTAACATTAATTTTTACGAGGAAGAAAACCTAGAAACCACTTTATCGACGTTACCTGATTCAAGTCGTTTTGGTCTAGTCGTCGGCGATATAGAACAGATTTCAGAAGCAATTGGACAAACAGTACCCGAAAATCAATCCGTGCTCATCCAACCTAGCCCAGATAATTCGACCTATCGTGCCATAGCCATTGTGCCAATGTCTGGCTGGACAACCTTAGCTGACATTTATGACGAGATTTTAGCTTCGCAATAGTTACACCCTTGTAGGGGCGCAGCATGCTGCGCCCCTACTTTGATATACTTTTATTGAACAGAATAACTATCGCCAATAGCCGTATAACGCGTTAAAATAGAACATATATCCGACGGTTTATGGCATAGTTTAGCAATGGCATACACTCCCTCAGACCACGTCAAGACGATACTCAAAAATTTGCCTTCAAAATCTGGTTGTTATC
Source organism: Phototrophicaceae bacterium (assembly GCA_965230145.1). Taxonomy (GTDB): domain Bacteria; phylum Chloroflexota; class Anaerolineae; order Aggregatilineales; family Phototrophicaceae; genus JAUZRW01. The sequence goes on along the minus strand of CBDDKI010000002.1, from coordinate 4,410,282 downwards.
TGATGAAGGATAAGAACGGGAAGATTATCTATATTGGTAAAGCAAAACGCCTCCGCAATCGAGTGCGTAGTTATTTCACTATCAATGCAGACGGCAACTCCAAAACCTTAACCATGCGCGGAAAAGTGCGTGATATTGAGTACATCATTACCGACAATGAAATCGAAGCTCTTATCCTTGAAGAAACACTCATCAAGACGCATAAACCACACTATAACGTTTTACTCAAGGATGATAAACGCTACCCTTATATTCGGGTCGGATGGGGTGATGCTTATCCCAAAGTCGAGACCACTCGGCGCGTGGAAAATGATGGTGCGCGTTATTTTGGTCCTTACGCGGCAATGTGGGCAGTCCAGAATACGCTCCGCGTTCTACGGAAAGCCTTTCCATATCTAACCTGTGACCGAAACATTGACGGCAATGATGACCGCGCTTGCCTTTTCTACGACATAAAATTGTGTAATGCCCCCTGTATTGGCGCAGTCAACCAAGAAGAATACCGCGCCATGATAAAGGAACTCATGGATGTTCTCGGTGGAAAATCCGAAAAAGTATTAGCGCGCCTTGAAAATAAGATGAGTACAGCTTCAGAAGACCTAAATTTTGAAGAAGCGGCTGTTATTCGTGACCAAATTCAAGCGATTCAATATATTACCCATCGTCATAAAGCCGTCAGCCCAAAAATGACCGACCACGATGTGGTAGCCTTAGCGCGTGATGAAGGTGAAGCAGCCGTACAAATTTTGTTCATCCGCAATGGCAAACTCATCGGCAGTGATTCGCGGATGCTCGATAATACTGAAGACGAAACCGATGAATCCGTACTTGAGCAGTTTGTGACCCAATTTTACAGCGAAAGCACAGACATTCCTCGAGAATTGATTTTGCCTGAAAATATCGAGCAAGCCCGTATTGTGGAGCGGTGGCTCGGTGATAAAAGACACGGTACAAAAGTGAGTATCACTGTACCCAAGCGTGGTAACAAACGCGATTTGGTTAAGATGGCACAAGAAAATGCCACCGATGCTTTACGTCTGATGCGCGCTCAATATGAAGCCGACACGACCAAACACGAGACAGCCCTCGCTGAATTACAAGATGCTCTCAATTTACCAAAACCACCGAATCGGATTGAATGTTTTGATATTAGTACCACGCAAGGCACAGCCATCACAGCAAGCCGAGTGGTCTTTGTGCAGGGACGCGCCAAAAAAGCTGAGTATCGACGTTTCAATATTCGCAGTGTGACGCATGGTGGACCTGATGATTTTCAGTCGATGCGTGAGGCTCTTACTCGACGTTTTGCGCGCTGGCAATCCACGAAAGATGTCGATGAAATCGCAGTTGATGGCAAAGATAAAGACCTCACATGGAAATTATTGCCTGATTTGCTTTTGATAGATGGCGGTAAGGGACAACTCAATATTGGCATAGAAGTCCTCAAAGAATTTGGCATTTCCGATAAAGTGCCTGTCGCAGGTCTTGCCAAGCAATTTGAAGAATTATTCGTCCCCAATCAGCCAACAAGTATCATTCTGCCACGCCAAAGCGAGGGCTTATATTTAGTACAACGGGTTCGTGACGAAGCCCACCGTTTTGCGATTACGAGCCATCGCAACCGACGCTCAAAAATCGGCATGACCAGTCGCTTAGAGATGATACCGGGCGTAGGACCCAAAAAGCGCAAAGCACTGATGAAGCATTTTCAAAATTCGATTGATGCCATCAAACGGGCTAACAAAGATGATTTGATGCTCGTCGACGGCATTAGTGAATCCCTAGCTGATGCGATTATTGCCCATTTAGATTGAGAGTTATCGGTTTACAGTTATCGGTCATCAGTAAGTGCTAACAGCAATCGGAGATTTTATGTCTGAGAAATCAAAACGTAAAGGTCAGCCTCAACGCAAGAGTGCGAGACTCATAGGTGCAATTGTTGCCTTTGTTCTTTTGATTGTTGTTGCCTTTATCTTGAATTGGCAATCTCATAGAAATACAGAACCGTCTATCTCTACATTTGAGGCAACAGCTTCACAAATTGTTGCAGATGCAACGCAAACAACAGTCAGTTTTCTTGAGCAGGAAGGATGTGAAGTTGTTGAAGTTACTCAGTGGCATATTGACATCTTATTCGATGCTAACACTGAAATTGATACAGAATATAGTAGCGGAGTAAACGCAAGTATAAGAAACAACTGGTTGTGTAGCGATGGCTACAAATTCGGACATACTGAATATAATATTTTCGTGTTGGTAAATATTGAGGAAGTTGATACTGCATATTTGATTGATGATATTGCTGAATTTCTTAAAGATTATCCACCTGATAATATGCCAATAATGCCACCTTTGCTTGGTTTGCAAATTATCCCACGCTCAGAAAACTTTCATCCTAGTGAAAGTTTCAGCATGAATTACGATGACCTCATGGAAGCATTTGACTCAGGCTTGTCGGGGGCAGAGCTTTTAGAGGCAGTTGCTACACCGATTGAATGAACGTTGGAAATATGATGCTGACTAGCTGACCTGCTAAAGCGTCCACCCCTCGCGCATATAAATATCAATTGCACGGGTCGCAATCACGGAAGCCACTAAAGGCAACCATAGAATCCCTACCGCAAATGAGCCGACTTCCATCAGCCAGAGTTGATTAATATATGCTAAATCCGTAATCAGTGGCGCGTTGTATGTCAGGTAGACCGCACCAGCAAAGGTAACCATCATCAGCAAAATCCACCATGGGGCTTGTATTTTGAGGGGCAAAAATAACGAGAGCATCGTGTCTTCCTCAGCATCACGACGCAACCACAAAATCAGCCAGCACAATGCCAGCAAGAGAACCGTCACGAAGAATATACCAACACTCACGTATCCAAACGCAACCTGCGCCAAAAATAAAGCAATCATAATCACAAGGGCGATGCCCCATTCTAAAGGAGTCAGCATCAAATCAGTTGAGCGGATGTCCTTAGCAAATTGCGATGTCACAGCATAATAAAAAACAACAATGCCTACAAAAACCACGCCAGCAATCATTGCCATTTGAGATAGTGGAATGTCTGGAAATGTGCCTCGTAATTCAGGTGTCCAGCGCATCCAGAATCCCCAATAAATCCCAACCCACAGGCCAGCCACTGCTTGATACAAAGCATATTTGCGGATGTCGCCTCGCATCCATGCAAGGAAGACAGCCCAGACAATTAATTGCATCAGAGCATCTGCACCGATAATCCGAGTGAGTAAGCTATCAGGGAAATTTTGCCAGCTTATTTGGGGGTTGATGAGCAAGGCGTGTAGGATAGCTGTGCCAGCAAGCAAGACCATTGCATCGTAGCCATCCCGAATGCGATAGCGTTCAGCAATATCTAAGGTCAGCGTGGCAATTAAGAGATAGCCGACAATCCTCAAGAACCAATCCAAGGCTGAATGTTCAAGCGGGTTCGTCCATAAGATGATTTCGCTACCAAACAGAAACAGTGCCCCTAATAAAAGACGCACTGTCCAAACACCAAATCCGCGATGATTTGTCACCCGTGTAATTCCTCAGCAACACTCCGAATGACAGTCATAATTGTTTCTTGAGATTGTTCCGCACCATCAAGAGTAGCATTCCAGCAAGTGAAGTGAACGGCTTTCACATCAGCCGATAATATGGCATGGCGTAAGGAAGCGATACAGGCTTCCACATCTGGACCACCTTCGGCAGGATACCCCACCGCAGGATGGTCATCTAAACGGATGATGTCACCATCGAAGTGAATATACAGAGGTCGATTATCCCAATCGTAGAAAAATTCTTCCTCTAAAGTCAGCCAATGCGTAAGGTCGCTCTCAGCAACCAATTGTGCCTCGCCCTCATCTAGGTCACGCCCATCTGTCAGATAAATTTTACTGGAATCAATTGGCGCGAGGTCAATGCCTGTCATCAGGTTCTGATTGCCCATACCAACCATCGCCGCCAGAGGCATCCCACCTAAAAACCCACTCGGTGAGGTTTCCTCGGTATTGAAGTCGCCATGCGCGTCATACCACAGCACATCAGGATTAAATTGCTCCAGCCCTTTCATATTGCCAAGGCAAACAGTACAGTCATCAGCAATGATTAAGGGAAATTTACCCTTTGCAATAGCGTCTTTAATGGCATCAGCAACAGCCTTGTTGACTGCATTGACAGGGTCATCATAATTATCAAATTGCGGATTGAGGTCAACCCATTCCGCATCAAATTCAGCGACAATGCCACTATTTTTCACAATATCAACTGAACCGCTATAGTCATCTTTAAGCCCTAACCAGTAAGGCACACCAATAAATATTAAATCTCTCATTTAGTGATAGCTCGGAATACGTAAGGCTTGTCCTGTATAAATATTGTTCAGATTCAGGATGCCATTGGCTTCAGCTAAGTCATACACATTGAGATTAAAACTAGAGGCAATCGCAAACATGGTATCGCCAGCACGAACAATATAATACCCGTTCACGGCAGTTCTCGGTGTATTGACAACCACTGGATTACTTACTCCACCCGTTGGTGGAATGAGTAAGGCATCATTGGGGAAAATAGCCTCACCGACTGCTAAATTGTTGTAAGCACGTAAACTGTCCAACGTCACTGAAAAACGTTGAGCAATCTGTGATAATGTATCGCCCCGTTGGACAACATAGCGAACAGCAACAGGCGTATGCGGTACGACAACAGGTACAGGAGTGACAGGAGTCGGTGTTGGGATAACATAACCCACTGGTGGAATCGTAATTAACAAACCAGCTTCAACAACGTTTGGGTTTGGAATATTGTTATACGCTGCGATTTGTTGCCACGTCACACCAAAACGTTCACCAATACTACGGAGAGTATCGCCAATATCCACCCGATAAGTCCGCGCATAATTTGCCGCACCGCCAATCGCTGGCAAACGTAACACTTGTCCGCGGGCAATCGTGCTGGATACTAGATTGTTGGCAGCAATGAGTGCCGCTACTGTCGTATTATAGCGGATAGCAATATCATTGAGTGTCTCACCCGCTTGTACGGTGTGTCGGCGTGGAACATAGACTGCGTCCGTTGGAATAATCAATTGTTGCCCAACACGTAAACGATTTGGGTCAATAATGTTGTTGGCTAATAAAATCGCATCAACCTCAACCTCAAAGGCATTAGCAATGCTCGTCAAAGTATCGCCACGTTGCACCGTGTAGGTAGTATTTTCCTGGGCTGAGGCAATACCGGCAAAAGCTAAAAGTACAAAAATTAAAAACACTGTAATTTTACGCATGATGTCCCCTATCAATGTGTGAATAAATATTAGATCTATTATAAATCGAAACTATTAAAAATGCGTATTATATGACGGGTTGTCATTCATTTATCAATGTCAGCATATAACCCACGCGCAAAGAAGCACGTTCGAGTAAGTTTTCAGCATTTTGAATCGCCACGTCTAAGGGCATGGGCTTATCTACAATTGAAAACACCGCGTTTATCCCTGCTTCATGCAAGACGCTATCATGCACGTTCAGTCCACCCACTAATGCTATAGTCGGGATGCCGTATTGTTGCGCGAGACGTGCTACCCCAATTGGTCCCTTACCAAAAACCGTTTGCTCATCCATCTGCCCTTCACCAGTGATGACAATATCCGCCTGTTTCAGTTGGTCTTCAAACTGATTGTACTCGAAAAGCAAATCAATACCTGAACGGATTTCGCCTCCAATGAATGCAATTAATCCAGCTGATAATCCACCTGCTGCGCCCGTACCTGCAATGTCGCGAATATCATCCCGACCATGTGTTACAAGCATTTCTGCAAAATGAGCCAGATTTTCTTCTAAGATAGCAACATCTGCTTGTGATGCGCCTTTTTGTGGTGCGAATACTGCTGCGGCTCCTTTTTCGCCGAGCAATTTATTTTCCACATCAGACGCAATGATAATCTCGCAGTCTTGCCAACGCGGGTCTAACCCTGAGCTATCAATTGAGTTAATTTGGGTCAGAAAGCCACCACCTTGTGCTATCTCTTGACCCTCAGCATCCAGCAGTTTTACACCTAATGCGCGTAAAGCACCTGAACCACCATCAACTGTTGCACTACCTCCCATACCAATGATGAAACGTCTTGCCCCTTGTTCTAAAGCATCTTGCAGTAATTCGCCTGTACCAAAAGATGTTGCTTTAAGTGGGTTGCGTTCTTCATCTGCTAGTAGTTCTATCCCTGATGCCAATGCCATCTCAATAATCGCTGTTTTTTTGTCTGGCAAGATGCCATATTCTGCCTCAATTTGTCGCATCAAGGGGTCATGAACAGTGACTTTATACCGTTCGCCACCTTGCGCCAACCAAGCATCTAATGTGCCATTTCCGCCGTCAGCAATCGGCAGTGTGGTTAAAGTAGCATCAGGCAGAGCTTGTGCCAAACCAATTTTGATAGACTGTCCGGCTTGTCCTGCGCCAAGACTGTGCTTAAATGCACCGGGTGCAATTAAAATATGCATAAGTTGAACTGCTTTCTCAGAATGAACGATGTCTGTATAAATTTTACCTGATGATTTCAATACGGCACGGTCTAAGTTAAGATTTAACGTTATAATAGTGGCAAAATGAAACAATATACATGATAGGAGAGATTGCATGCAAAAGAAAATCAATATCCTAACCTTGCTCATAATCTTGGTCGCTTCATTTGCAACCATGCCAATAACTTTGAATGCACAAGATACAGAACCAACTTCCATTCCGATTTTACCCGAATCAACGGAAGATTCAGCCGCACCCACTGCCCCCGACATTGCGCCCCCTGTTGTGCCACAAACCAACCCTGAAAGCACTGTCGAACCAGAAGCTACTGCTGTCGTTGAGCCAGAGGGCGATGATGAACCTGTGGAAATACCTTTTAATACCGAGGCTGTATGCCCTATTGCAGTTGAAGATTCCTTCACCGCTACAGAAATCCTCTGTTCTGATATTTCATCAGGAGAAGCATGTATCGGCAACGGTACAGTCGATAGCGTATTCGGTGCAGATGTCGATGCAAATTTTTCGCAATCTAATGACCGTGTTCAACTCACTAGCCTTGACCAATTGACCTTAACATCAGGTAGCACATGGACAATTATCCGCGCACAACTTGAACTCGCAACAACTGATGGTGGCGACATCGCTACAGGGACGCTCTTCGCCTATGGCAATTTAACACTCACCGATACAGGTCGTGTTGCATCGGGCGGCGCACAAAACGGAACAGTACTTGCCGAACGTGGCATGAACGTTCGTCGCGCCCCAGGTAATGAAGGAGTCGTTGTCTGGCAATTACAAGGCGGGCAACAAATCACAGTAACGGGTATCAGCACAGACCGTGAATGGATACGGATGGTCATTCCGAATGAATTTGCAGGGACTGGCTGGGTCTATGCACCGTATATTCAAGTCGATGGTGGTGATGAAACCTTACCTGTAGTTGACGCAAGTTCACCAGCACCAGACCTTACACCACCTGAATTTGCACCTGGTCAATCGTTTGAATTGCTCAGTGCGCCACTTCCTGACAATTGTGATGCAGACACCCCTAGTAGCGGGTTATTATTGCAGTCGCCATCAGGCACACCTGACGCGCTACGTGTGCAAATTAATAGTGCAGAGATTCAAGTCAGTGGGACTGTTTTTATACAGGCGCTAGCTGGTGAAGTGCTTCGCATCAGTGTTCTAGAAGGACAAACAACTGTCTTATTTGATGGTTCGGAAGCTACTGCAAGTGCCAATAACCGTATCAATGTTCCACTCGACATCAACTTAGTCGTCAATGGCGCACCAGAATCGGAACCATTTGACGCAGAAGAACTAGGTAATATTCCCATACGCTTACTGCCTCGCCAGATTGCCTTTGGTCTAGCTCCAATTGACGAAAGTGCGAGTGCCGACAATACAGGCTTTGGTACACCTCCACCCACATCAGAACCAACAATGTGTACGCTTACCGCACCTGATGAAGTCCGTAATATTCGCAGTGGACCAAGTACGGAGTACCCTATCGTACAGGTTTTAGAAGCAAACCAAAGTGTGATGGCTATCGGGCAAGCATTAGGTGAACTGAATTTAACATGGTATCAAACAGATACAAGTGGTTGGGTTCGCATTGATACAGTTACAGTCTCAGGGGATTGTAGCGCATTGCCTACCGTTGAAGCACCTCCATTGCCTGAACCAACTGAAGTACCAGAAGATACTGCTGATGATGCAGTCAGTGCTTTAAGCTCATCAACTTTAGCCGATTTGACCTGTGATGGCACGTCCATTACAGGGTCAACAACGTCAGATGGTACCGATACTTCAGTAGCAATCGGTGGCACATGGACAGCCAATGCAGGCACAACAGCAACTTTTACAACACAAGGTGGCTTACTCCGTCCAGAATTTGGTGATTTAATCAAACTCGTCGCAGAAGATGGTACAGAAATAGCGGGTTCAGGGGAAGGACGCAGCCTGAGAGTTACCTTTGAAGCAGAAACTGTATTTGAAGCACGATTCTCAGCCGCGAATGGCGATGTCGTCCTCATGGCAGTCAGTTGCGAATAAGCAAGCAAAGAACTTTTAGCAGGATAGAGTTTGAATTTTCTATCCTGCTCATGTTAAAGAATAATTAAGATATTAACTGATAATAATAGAAAAAGTTGTTATACAATAAAGGTGTATGTAGAAATTGTCCTAAATAATTAATTCAAACTAAATTGATTTATCTGGTATAAATAGACCTAAGAGAAACCGCATGTCACTTCCTACCAATACCACCTTTGCCGAAGAAATCAAGTCCGATCGACTAAAATTGCTAAATTACTTCTCCATTGTTATCAGTGCAACACTGTTTATAGGATTAAACACGTTTGGCACACTAGCGAATATGAATCCTACTGATAGTTTCGCTATGATCATTTCAGTTGTCATCGTTGCTGCAGGTAGCCTATTATCTAATTACCTACTAACGAGACAACCTTTCCCAATTGCCGCTTGGCTCTTCATTTTAAGCCCGATGTTAGCAATGGGGTTTTTGATGATGCAATTAGGCGAATCGACTCTAAGCATTATTCCATTCGTTTTTCCGCTTATTGTATTCATTGGTGGCTTACTCGTTTCACCAATCAGCACAATTTACTTAACACTATTTAGCATTGCCATTATCGTTGGCGCACCCTATCTCGGTGCAGGTACATTTGGCATCAGTGAAACTCAATTTTTCTCAATGTTGCTCACTATTTTAGCGGCATCATTAGCCGCATTGGTCACCGGGGAACTTTACCAAGTAACTCAATGGGCATTAGACAACTATAGCCGTGAACGACGCACCAATGATGAATTGTTTGAAAAACGCGAAGAGCTTCAAAAAAGCCTTGTTCGATCTGAAATACTAGGCGAAAAATTACAAGAGACGAATGCAGACCTTGAAGTTGCTCATGCCGATGCTGAAGAAGCCAAGCATTTTCGCGGTCAGTTCCTTGCAAATATGAGCCATGAATTGAGGACACCACTCAATGCGATTATTGGTTTTAGCGAGACGATGTTGCAATTTCCGATTATGTACGATGATGAATCATTACCCGATGCCTACGAAAAAGATTTGAGCCAAATTTACAATAGTGGTCGCCAATTATTGCATGTTATCAACGATATTCTTGACCTTGCTAAAGTCGATGCAGGTAAGCTCGAATTGCATCTACAAGAAGTTGAAGCAGGGGCTATTATCAATGCAGTCATGTCAACGGCAAAAGGTCTCTTAGGAAGTAAACCCGTCAAATTACAATCCAACTTAATTGACCCAATTCCTCATGTTTGGGCAGATGAAACACGCTTACGTCAAGTTCTACTCAATCTATACAGTAATGCCTGTAAATATACTGACGAAGGTTCAATCACACTCACGGTGACAGAAAACGATAACAACGAAGTACAATTTGCCCTCGCAGATACAGGTACAGGTATTGACCCTGAATTTCATGAGCAATTGTTTGAAGAATTTCAGCAAGCCAAAGCTGGTGGGCGTGACCCACGCTCAGGCTCAGGCTTAGGTTTGGCGATTTCTAAGCAATTACTAGATTTGATGGATGGTCGTATTTGGATGGAAAGTACAGTCGGTGAAGGCACAACGTTTTACTTCGCCGTTCATAAATATGTAGAACAATCCGAAACAGAGCAAACACCAGTAACAGAAGAACCAACAGTTGAATTACCTGAACCAACAAAAGAACTTCAGGCTGAGGGAGTAGCAAAATGAAGGTCTTATATGTAGAAGATAACCCAGCTAATGTTTTTCTCGTCAAACGTGTTGCAAAGATGGGGCAACATGAGATAGTAAATTACATTGACGGCGACCAAGCAATCCAGAAATTTGAAGATATTAATCCTGACCTTGTATTGATGGATATTCAACTAGCAGGTGGGATGAGTGGTTTAGATGTAGTCAAAAAACTCAGGGAAAAAGGCTTTGAAACTCCCATCATTGCTGTGACGGCTTATGCAATGGTTGGTGATAAAGAACGTTGTATTGAAGCTGGTTGTACAGATTATCTAGCAAAACCATTACCAATTCCTCGCTTAGTAGAGATTTTCGAGCAGTACAGTAAGGAAGCACAAGCTAAGTCTTCAACGGAAGACAATGAAGAAACGACTGCAACAATTGCCGATGAAAAAGTCAATGATACTATCGTAAAAACGGACGCTAAGGACGTAACTAAGTCAGAAGAATCAAGCGATACAACAGATAACAATGTAGATGAAAAATCAACTGATGATGTAGCAACAGCAGAAAAAGAAGATGCTACTCCAGCAGAAGTTGCCACTGAGTCATCGCCAAATTCAGACGAAGACGATACAATAAGCGAAAAACCTGTTGCACCAATCAGTCTTAGCAATACTGTTGAGAATAAAGAGGAAGTGTCTACGGGAGGAGCATAATATTAAAGAGGCTTTAGGGTGATGTCACAGAAAAAAGCTCTTATTTTGGAAGATACTGTTGCAAATAGATTATTCTTTGAACGTTTATTAAGTCAAGCAGGCTTTGAAATCATCGCCGCCGAGACAGGTCAAATTGCACTCGAAAAACTTAAGGGTGAAACATTAATTGACCTTGCAATCTTAGATATGGAAATCCCCGATATTACAGGTTTAGAAATGACTGCTCGGCTTCGAGTAAAATATCCTGAAACCTGTATTGTGGTTGCTACCATGCACGATGAACGCTCATTAATGCAAAGTGCTTTTGATAAAGGTTGCGATGTCTTTCTCGTAAAACCACATGGTTTTATGGAACTATTCAAGCGTCTTACTACGGATGGCAGTGTCGCATTACATCAAAACCGCCCCCTCATTATTGATCAATATGGACCTCGCGCCTTTACGTCAACTGCTTCAAAGTAACATTTGAATTGCTTTAGGCATAATATCATAGGTCATGATACTCGCCCCATCGGATGGTTCTCCGTCCAAATCCAAGCCTATGTTATCTCCATACGGGTTCGTTATCCGCACATGCTTCGCTCGCTTAACCTTCACTTTTGGGTGGGTGATATGTGTCCCTGAATAAATAGATGGAAAAACATGCATTAGTTCCAGCGTTGGCATCTGCTCGGCAACAACCACATCAAAATAGCCATCGTCTACGACTGCATCAGGAGCAATTAAAATACCCTGCCCAATTGACTTACCGTTTGCAATCCCGACTACATAAATGTTACCTTCATACCAGAACTCACCATCCAAATCAATTTGAACGCGTTCAGGCTGATACCGTGTTAAAGCACTTATAACAGACCAAAGAAATGCCCAGGGTCTTTTGGAAGTGCGTTCAACTCGTTGCGCGACATCATTTGCAATACCAACATTCGATACATTCAAAAAATAATGCTCTTCACCAGCAAATTTTGCTAGACCAATATCAATAGGCTTAGGTTCAGCCCGTGTAAGAACATACTCCGCTGCTTGAATCGTATCCAAAGGCAAACCAACCCCACGTGCGAAATCGCGTCCTGTGCCAGCAGGGATACTCCCAAATACAACCTCATGGTCAGGATGTTCTCGTCGATGTTGCATGAGGGCGTTTATCATGAATTTATTCGTGCCATCGCCACCCACCGAGATAATTTGTTCAGTATCTGTAACACTAGATTGTGCAAGACATTCTGTAACATCTTCAGGGAAATGGGTCATGACGACGGTGTAATCATTTACCCATTCGTCCAAGCGTGGTTTCAATTCTTTCCATGTTTTGCGAACACGTCCTGCATTTGGGTTCACGATAAAAAGTGTTTTTGGCATACAAATAGTCTTTCAAGTATCAAAAGTAAGTAATAGATACCATAAGGGCGTAGCATGCTACGCCCCTACTCAAAAATTGAACGTGTAATTTTTCTAAGTGTGATACGGATTAATAGTGCATATTATCATTCAGATTTTGCAATTTCGCAAAAATTAATTAACAGAACTTATGGACGTGCCGTGTAATCACCCGCGACCACCCATTTATAAGTTGTGAGTTCTTCCAACGCCATTGGTCCACGCGCATGTAATTTTTGCGTGCTAATCGCCACCTCTGCCCCTAATCCAAGGGCGCTACCATCATTGAAACGCGTGCTAGCATTCCAAAAGACAGCCGCACTATCGACACGATTTAAGAAATACGCGGCTTGTTCGGCATTTTCAGTGAGGATACCATCACTATGGAAGGTGGTATGCTTACGGATATGGTCAATCGCATTATCCACATCAGAAACTACTTTGAGATTAAGCGTTAAGCCCATCCATTCAGTATCAAAGTCGCCATCAGCTACGGGTGAGACTGCTGAATGTTCGCCAAGAATAGCAAGTGATATGTCGTTGGCTTTAAAAACAACATCACTTGTCGCTAGATGCTCAACTACTCGTGGTAAAAATTCCTGAGCAATATTTTCATGAACGAGTAAAGTATCTAATGAATTACAGACAGCAGGACGTTGTGTTTTAGCATTATGAATGAGTGGCAGAGCTTTATCTAAATCGGCTGTTTCATCCACAAAAATATGAACAATGCCCATCCCCCCAATAATGACTGGGATGGTGCTATTCTCTCGGCAGAAATTATGCAAACCAGCACCACCACGCGGAATAATCATATCGATGTAATCGTGCATTTTGAGCATCTCGCCGACATACTTTCGGTCAGTGCTAGAAATATATTGCATGGTATCCGCTGGGAAGCCCGATGCTATCAAGGCTTCGGTCAGTACACGGACAACCTCTAAATTCGTATTCAGTACATCGCTACCACCGCGCAGGATAACCGCATTACCCGTTTTCAGCGCCAGTGTAGAAATATCCACTGTGACATTCGGGCGGGATTCATAAATAACCCCTAAAACTCCTAGAGGCACACGTACCTTGTGAATATCAATGCCCACATCAAGGCGATTATCAGCGAAGGTGTTGCCTACAGGATCAGGCAATGAGACGACATTTCGCACATCATTGATAATCCCTGCCATGCGCCGTTCTAAATCAATACGGTCACGCACCCATATAGGGTCTGTGCCATTTTCATGGGCTTGTGCAATATCAATTTTATTGGCAGCAAGAATGCTCTCCGTATTGTTTTCGAGTGCATCCGCAATATTTAAGAGAGCTTGATTTTTCTGTTCTGTGCTAAATGTTGCGAGTTGAAAAGCGGCTTCTTTAGCGCGTTGCCCCATTTCCAACATATTGAGTTCTTGGATAACTTCAACCATTTCGTTTTACCTAATGTTATATCTGCTTTCGTGAGTGCAAATATTGTAACATAGGCTAGATGATTTATATGCCAAAGTATGATCACTATATTTTTGTGGAATATGCCTAACTAAGTAAAGTCAAATTTAACTTGCGTTAGTGCTTCCGAGAGTTCCCACAGTTTGTCTATATCTTCAGTATGGACACTTGGTGGCATGAGGATTTTGACAGCATCACCTTTCATACCATCATCTGGACCATAATAATCGCCAGCTTGTACACTAGGGTCTACAGTCGCACGAATCTGTGAATATGCGCCTTGGTCAGATGACTGGACAAATAATCCAAAAATCCAGCCTAGCGGCTTACGAATAAAACTGAGCCTACCCAGCATACCACGCATCAATGCGGTATTAGCGACACCCGGATGAGCGGCAACGCTAATCGTAGACGCGCCAATCTTATCTAAGCGTGCTTGCAAACCAAGAGTAAATAACAAATTCGCCAACTTACTCTGACCATATGCCCCAAATCGCTGATAACCTTTCTCAAACATGATGTCATCAAAGTGAATTTGACCATTTTCTGCCGATAAACTTGAGACATTAACCACACGACTATTTGGCGTACTCAGCAACACATCCATCAACTGTGCAGTCAGCGCAAAGTGACCTAAGTGATTAGTCCCAAACTGGAGTTCAAAACCATCTTTAGTTTTCATCTCAGGTGTTGCCATCACACCTGCATTATTCATCAACACATCCAAGCGATTAAAACGTGATTTAAAGGTTTCAGCAAACGCTTTTACTGATGCTAAATCTGATAAATCCAATGTCATAGTGTGTAACTGTGCATTAGGAATAGACTGACGAATTTTCGCTTCGGCATCTTGCCCTTTAGAGACAGTACGCACAGCAAGAATAACTTCTGCACCTTTTTCTGCAAGAGCCTTAGCTGATTCATAACCCAAACCAACATTTGCACCCGTTATGATAATGACTTTACCTGATTGTTCAGGAATATCATTTAAAGTCCATGCCATTGTTATATCCTCTTATAGTAGCGATAAAATATCCAAGCCATTATTTAGCGAGTATATCTCGTCCACTTAAAGCGAAAATGAGAAGGCAGTTTTACCTTCTCACTTTTCTTCACAAGTCATTTCTGACAATATTATTTCGTCAGCTTATAGCTAAAGGGCAAGAGCGCAATCGGCACAAGTTTGAAATGTTGCTTCGCAAATGGGATGCCAATAATCGTGATGCCTAAGATGATGCCGAAAAATACATGCGCGATGGCTATTTCCCAGCCAAAAATCACCAACCAGATAATATTCATTGCCATCGGCAAACACCCTGTTCCACCTTTAGATGGTACAGCTTCTTTACCAAAAGGAGTCATATTGTTAAACCCAAATTGAATAGCTTTAATGCCCCAAGGAATGCCGACAATCGTCACACAAAGACCCAAGCCACCAATGATATAGCCCAAGCCCACTATAAAACCACCAAATATGAACCAAATGATATTACCGATTAAACTCATTTACTTATTCTCATTTCTTATATCTCTGTTGCATTATATCGCTACTCTAGCACACATATATTAGAACAACGTAGAGGGCAAACCTAGAGTCTACCCTCTGTAACTCAGTTATTCATATCGCAAAACCGTCAATGGTTTCTCACCACTTGCCGCCCATGCACTGGTCATCGCGGCAAATATCGCCACACCCACACAGAGAAGCATCAGCAAAAAGGCACTTAGCCACGGAATCGCATCCAATGGCACACCCGACGCAGTTGCCAGACCAACCAAAGCTACTAGACCTATGCCGACACCAATCAAGCCACCAATAAAACCGAGAATACCATTCTCTAGCAAGAGCATCCCCAAGACACGTTCCCGTTGCAAACCAACTGCTTTCATCACTGCAATTTCGCTACGACGTTCCATTGTTGCTAACGCCACTGAATTTGCAATCACAACGCCACCCACAATCAAGCCTAGTGCAGCAACTAACGATGGAAATGCTGTGAATGTACCTATCAAACTCGTGATTAAGCGAGTGAATATTGCTGTTTCTAAAGCAAAGACACCGTTAATATCAGCCAGTTCACGACGTAACGCGGGCAACTGTTCATCCGCAATATCGGCGAATATAGACACAGAAGTGGGGTCAATGCTTTCTGGGAAAGCCTGTGCAGGTGCATACGTGCCATTCGTAAACGAGAATTCAATCTCGGCAGCAGCTACTCCAGCTACTTCAAAAGTAATCTCTTCACTGCTAGAGCCAAACAAACCTTGGCTAACAATGTTATAAGTTACCTTATCCCCTGCGCTTAGACCGAGTTCATTTAGGATAGGGTCTTCTGCAAAGACAATCAGTGGAGTGCCTGAATTTGCATCCTCAGGCGTGAGATTACGCCCCGACAGCATATTGGATGTACCTTCTTCTGTGATGTCACGGGCTTCAATGCTCGTATTCAGCATCGATGTCTCTAAAAACTCTTGTTGAAATTCCAAGCGTTCTTCTTCTGTACCATCAAAGAATGGTGGGAAATCAATCTCTTTACTCGCAAGATATGCAGGAAATTCTTCTGCGCTGACAACATCGCCCGTTTCACTATCTTCCCATGAGACAAGCTCAACCTGATAACCTAATGTCGTGGTATAGTCATTGACGCCATCTAAATTCTCAAGCACAGCCTCAACGTCATCTAACTGATTATAGCCTTGCATTGAAATCAACACATTACCACCACTGCCTTCTAGGGCTTCGGTTAGTACATTGTTGATAGAGTCGGCAAAGAGAGTGATGGTACTCAGCGAAAAGACACCGATAACCAATGCCAATAAGGTGCTAGCCCCTCGTCCGCGTGAAGCTAACATCTGCCGTAACGAGACTTTAAGGTCAACCATACCGAATGATGGGAAGAATCGCCCAATCATCCAGATTAGAACCCACAATATCACGTAGATGATGCCAGCCGCTAAGAATGCCCCTGCGACCACGCCCAATGCGAATAAGAAAGAACTTGCGAGAATCGTCTGTGCAATGACCGAAATCACGAGAATAATCAGAACGAGAACAGCTAAGGATTGCAAACGTCCTGCTTTAGGCATCACTCCATCTTGCGGACGAATAACCGTTCCTGGGCGGACTTGCGCGGCAGCTAAAGTTGGCAAAAATCCAAACACTGTTGCGACAATCACACCAACGATAAAACCATTGAGTGCAGGAGCTAAAGCGATTCTGAATGCAAGCGTCGTTGAGAATATCGATTCAGCCGCACCCTGAATAGCAAATGTGCCTAACCAACCCAAGACAATGCCGATTAAGCTACCAATCACCCCAAGTAAAAAGGCTTCCGTCAGGAATAATAAAGTCACTTGCTCGCCCTGCATCCCCAGTGTTTTGAGGACAGCTACTTCTAGCATCCGTCGACGAACAACAACTTGCATCGTATTAACGATACCGATACTACCAATCAGTAGCGAAATTAAGCCCATAATCGTCGAGAGTTGTGAAATTTGGTCAACGAGTGTTTCGTTATTTGCCCGTAAATCAATCGTTGATGTAGTATCGAAAAATGGGAAGGCGTCGGCAAGGTCACGCTCAAAATCTTCCGTAAGCGTTTCTGATTCTAGCTTGAAGTAGAAATTCTCATAGCTCGGTTCTACTGTATCAAATAGTGAAACTGCATCGTGATTCAGGATATAAAAGCCGAATAAACCAGCGAAAATATTCTCCAGTGGATTGCTCACACCTTCTTCAATTGAGACAATACCTCGCACGATGAAGGGTTCACTTGCACCATCGACAAGCACACTATTGCCAACTTCAATATCCAGTAAATCTAAGACATTCTCACCAATGACAATGTCATTCGGTGCTTGCAAAACATCCGACAACAGCTGACCATCCAACGTCATAATCTCGCTATAGTAAGGATAGACAGCAGGATCAATCACATAGGATGACAATTGTGGTGCTTGTTCACCTGTTTCTTCTAGAATAATCGTTGTCGCAATGCCCGAACCGAATAGCACATTCAATTCATTTGAAATCGGCGTTTCATAGGTAAATTCTGCCTGACCAGCATAGTCGCTTTCGTCAATCCACGTTTGAATTGCTTCAACGCCTTCTGCCGAGAGGGTATAGATACTGCCACTTTGCCCGAAAAATGAAACTTCATCTTCAAGGATAATCCCTGCTTCAGCAAGTTCAGTGTAAAGTGCTTCATCATCTTCACTTGGCGTACTCACATTAGCACGCACATCACCACGATTGGTCACTTGCAGATTTTGCTCCAGTGTATCCCCAATCATCAGGGATAAAGTCTGCAAACTCACAATCGCCGCAACACCTGCCGCAATACTCAATAACGCAAAAAATGTCAGGCGCTTATTGTTATTCAGGTCATTCAGAGAATGGGTAAGGTAAAACTTTAATTGATTGAACATCGCTCTATGAGTCTCCTAATCTCTGTAATTCGCCTGTTTGACGTTTCTCACGCAAAGTCTGAACCGCTTGCCGTTGAGCCGTCGAACGTGCATCATCCTGAGAAATTGCGCCATCAACTAAGGTAATCAGACGGTCAACTTGGGAGGCAATATCCATATCATGTGTCACGAGCACAACTGTCGTATTCATATTGCGTTGAACTTCACGGAGCGCATTCATAACGACATCACTCGATTTTGTATCGAGATTGCCTGTGGGTTCATCTCCGAGCAAGAGCGCAGGATTATTCGCTAAGGCGCGTGCAATTGCCACCCGTTGTTGCTGACCACCCGATAATTGCGTTGGGCGATGGGTCATTCTGTCACCTAAGCCAAATAATTCCAGCAATTCTTTAGCCCGTTGTGTAGCATTGAATTGCTTATTTTTAGAAAACTGAATCGGCAACGCGACATTTTCTAAGGCAGTCAATGTCGGAATTAGATTAAAACTCTGGAAAACAAAGCCTATTTTCTCATTGCGGATACGGGTCAATGGACGTTCTTTCATTGTCGAAATATCAACACCGTCAATCGCAATCGTTCCGCTAGTTGGCGTATCCAACCCACCAATTAGACCCATCAACGTTGATTTACCACTTCCCGATGGACCAATAATGCCCACAAATTCTCCCCGTCTAATCTCGAGTGAAATCCCCTTTAAGGCTTGCACCTCAACCTCACCCGACATAAATTCTTTCGTTAAGCTCTTAGCATGGACAACTATGTCTTGACTCATAATTAGGTTTTCCCCTTAATTTTTCTGGTTAACACAGGCTTATACGTGAATATAAACGATAAGGTGACAGGTATTTTATGATTTTACAATTTCTTTACAGCTTACTTGCCCCTAAAGCTTAGGGGTCTTTTCGATTAGTATATACCCTGCTCTATAACCAACTTCACAAACATTAATCTATTTATTGCATAATAAACGCCGACAAAAATACAATGACATAAAGGAGACACAATGAAGTATCGTCAATTGGGGAATGCTGGAATGCGCGTGAGTGCTGTATCACTCGGTGGCTGGATTAATTTCGGGGAAGGCAAAGTCGAAAAAGATACAGGGCGCAAAATTGTCGAAACAGCTTATGAAAATGGTATCAACTTTTTTGACATCGCCGATATTTACGGCAAAGGCAAAGCAGAACTGGAAATGGGTGAAGTCCTCAAGCAATATGACCGTCACACATTAGTCATCTCATCAAAAGTGTATTGGCCCATGAGTGAGGATACCAACGATACAGGTCTATCGCGTAAACATGTGATGGAAAGTATTGATAAAAGCCTCGACCGCCTACAGACCGATTATCTCGATATTTATTTCTGCCATCGTTATGACAAAAATACACCCATCCGTGAAGTTGCTCGCACGATGAATGACCTCATCGAAATGGGCAAAGTCCATTATTGGGGAACATCTGAATGGCCCGCAACGCGCATCCAAGAAGCATACGATATCTGTGACCGTTACGGTTGGCATCTGCCACAAGTAGAACAACCGCAATATTCGATGCTCTATCGTGAGCGTGTAGAAGATGAAATTCTACCTGTCACAAATCCGCGTGGAATTGGCATCGTACCTTTCTCCCCGTTAGCGCAAGGTATGCTCACAGGTAAATATGATGATGGAGTCCCCGAAGATAGCCGTTTCGCACGCGAAGAATGGGCGAAAAAACGTTTATTCAATGATTCAAACGTTGAAAAAGTAAAACAACTTAAACCAATTGCTGATGACCTTGGTATTTCACGCGCACAATTAGCTCTCGCTTGGCTCTTACGTCATCAAATGGTTAGTAGTGTGATTACAGGCGCAACCAAAGTGAAACAAGTGATGGACAACATCCAAGCAGTTGAAGTCGAACTCAGCGATGAGCAATACGAGCAAATTGATACCATCCTCACTGGCGAAGCCTAATCCTAATACGCTAGACTGACACAAATTCTAAAAATCTGGTATCTTCATAATCTATAGGCTTTTAAGTCCCTCCCTGAATTCGGGGAGGGATTTAGGGTGGGGTTTTTGTGCTTCCATAATAAGCCTCTAAAATTATTTACTACACATCCAACGGAGACACGTCCCCATGAGTATTTCAGCTGATGCAGTCTACTCTTATATAGCAGAAAGTGGCATCGTCGCGGGCTTTCGTGGCGCATTTGTGCCCGATGTCGCTCTCAAGCACTGTCATATCCTCATGGACGAAGGCATCAATTGCTTTGAATTGACCATGAATTCGCAACAACCAATTGAAGCCATGCAAGCAGTCAAAGCTGAATTTGGTGATGATGCTTGTGTCGGCATGGGAACAGTTCTTGATGTCGAAACAGCCCAGCGTGTCTTAGACGCGGATGCCGATTTTATTGTCTCGCCAGCCTTCCAGCCTGAGATTGTCGAATATGTCCTCAAGCAAAACATCCTCATTGCACCCGGTGTAGCCACCCCATCCGAGGCAGTCGAAGCATGGGGCATGGGCGTGAAATTGCTGAAACTATTTCCCATCGGTGCGCTCGGATTAGGTTATTTCAAGGCGATGTTCGGACCACTCAATCATATGAAGTTCATGTGCAATGGGGGCATGACTGACGAAAACGCCCGTGAATTTATTCAAGCAGGAGCAGTCGCTGCAGGCATGGCAGGGTGGCTCACAGGCGATAGCACATGGACAGACTCGCGCCTCCGTTCCCGTGCTAGAATTTTAGTCAACGCCGTTGAGAGCGCACGCGAGGATTAATACTTAACATTAATTGTGTAGGACAATGCCTGCGTTTTCCACTAGAGTCATTTTATTCTTGCTTTTCTTCGTGTTCTTCGTGACTTCGTGGCTCATTTTTGTACTTAAATTTACAAGCATGAGATATTGCCTGCGTTATCCTCCGCACAAATTTCACTTCAAGAGATACAATCGATACGGCTAAATCAAAGAGTCGTTCAAGTCCTTCCCTGAATTCGGGGAAGGATTTAGGATGGGGTTTGGTGATTCATAATCTCATTCATAAAACGCTTTAACCTTCTCACGCCATGAGACATAACTCCGCAAATCCGTACTATCACTAAAATGGTCAATACTACCAATGAGTGAGGGCAAATCTTGCAATGCCTTCACCTGCGGGTCAGTAATTGCCTCCAACAATTTATCACTGATGCCATTGTTGCAAATCACTCTAAAGGGTCGATTGTGAAATTTCTCAGCCGTTTCAGACACTGTTTCGGTAACATTCAACGCATTGTGTCGTCGGGCTAAGTATTCATAGCCTGCTACAAGTGCATCTTCGCGTTTTTGCCAAGTTTGTGCCTGATGAACTCGCCTGAAAATAGGCGTTAGCTCCTCAGCACAATCCAACTGCTGAAAGCCACTCCCAAACCATTTCGGATACGGCGCATAGTGTTTTTCCTGTAGAAAACAGAGAAACATCATATCGCGCACCAGACGCGAGGCAATAATCTGACTACCAATCTCATCTCCCACATAGCCTGTGCGTCCGTGTAGATGGTCTTCTTGCCCGATGCGTCCCCAGCTTGATGCCATCAGATACAACCACAAATCATGTGGATACCAACTCAACTTATCTCGCAGAGCACCCCATTCACCAGACTTATCGTCATGCACCCAAGCAACGGCAATTGTCCTCAGCACTTGCGATGGAAAGGATAACCAATCAGCAACCGTCAAGGCTTGGTCAATATCCCAATGCAACGCTTGCCAGACATACTTCCGCAAAGGCATTATCCTCACGCGATGATTGATGCGCCCATCTAACGGAACATCCATCACCTGCGTGCCATCCGAATCATGATGACCAAAATGCGTTGAATAACCGCGTATCTCTCTTGGCAAATCTGTAGCGAGTCTCTCCCAAATTGCTTTGGCTTGGAGCATATCCTCCTCATGCAAAATCAGATGCACACTCGGACCCCAATCATGGTCACGCGACATCGGCGTATCAAAACCCAAGACATCACTCCCAGCACCGAAACGCCCTGCTGTATATCGTAAATTCGGAAAATGTTCCTCTAAAATGGGCTTCACTGCCTCAACATAAAATATCCGACTCAGTTCCTGCCCCTTAATAAATTCAGGCATCAATCCTCCCATTTTTTTCATAACCTTGCAGTTGTTAAACCTCGGATAACAACCTGCTGTCCCTACATGACTCCTCAATTTTTGCAAAGATGTAGGGTCGTGATGTATCGCGTCCGTGACGAAAAACACATCACGAATTACAAAATCTTTTAGAACTTTACTTCTATGGTCACTTTCCCCAACCTGTAGCGCATGGGACAATGCCTGCGTTGTCCACTGGAAGGAAATCTTACACCAGTACAAAGCTTTTTGCTCCCTTTCTCCATTAGAGAGCCTGCGAACGCATTGGGGAAAGGGCTGGGGATAGGGGTTGCTTTTCCACCCCGTAGTCCACCCGTAGAGCAAGGCGCAGGTTGCCATAGACCATCCGTATCACACGCATAGACTGAGCATAGATTGCGCGTCAATTTCTGAATAACGATTTCGCCTAAACTAAAATCATAGTCAAACAACTGTCATTTAGGAGACACAATCATGAAAAAAGTAACCCTCATCAGCACCCTTATTTTAGTCATTTTCGCCAGCTTTGCCCTACCGACATTCGCCAGTGATAATTGCGATCCTAATCAAGACTACCACACACTAGGTCGGCAACAATTTGATGCAGGTGACACCGATTCTGCACTGAATAGCGTCAATTGTGGCTTGGCACTGAACCCCGATAGCTACGAACTTTATATGCTCCGCGCCGTGATTTATTGCAATACTGACCGCATCGAACTCGCCATAGCCGATATGACCACAGCCATTGAGCTACGTCCTGAGAGTGCCTATGCTTATAACAATCGTGGCTGGGCGAATTACCGACTGGGGAATTTAGAGGAAGCCATGCTCAACCTGAATTTCGCTATCAACCTTGACCCCGAACTGGCGTATGCCTACAACAATCGTGGTTTGGTCTACCAGACACTCGGTTTCCGTGAGCAAGCCCGTGAGGATTATCAGATGGCAATTGACCTCGGCTTAGAACAAGCATGGGCAGAAATTAACCTCTATAACCTCGAATTTGAGATGGCACGCTTATAGATTGGTAGGTAGTGGACTAATTGAATACACTTTAGAGGACAGTTGTAGGGACATTGCCTGCATTGTCCTTATTATTAATTGCTATCATATTCAGAAATCGCTAGCACAGCAAAACCAATATTATCTATTTCTAATACTCTGATATGATAATTTCCATAATTCCATTCGTAGCCTTCGTATCCAACAAAAATCTCATCATAAATATGTATGTTTACTGTCAACTCATCACGTTGAACGTCATTAGTATCTGTAAAGTTGCGTTCCATAATAGTCCCTCCTCCAATTGATAGGTTATTGTGGCGAGTCTCCAAACCTTCACTTATATATATAATTTCTTCGCCACTCATTAGAGTGTGAACAGGAGTAAATAATATTGTTTCTGGAATAGCAATTGATGAATTATTATCTTGTTTAAGTTGCATCAGTAATGACATAATTATTACAGTAATTACTATTAAGATAGTTAAAAAATATTTGATATTAAGATATGTAAGTATGTTCAATATTAGTCGCATTAATATTCCATTATGAGCTATTGTCTTTTCTCTTTGAAACCACACGGAAAGCAAGCATCCAGAAAATAAAGCCCAATGAACACATCATTAAGCCGAAATAACCCGTCTTAATTCCGAAGATTGGGTATAAGGATAGTGCAATAAGAATCAGCGAACTACCAGTAAAATAATGCTTGCTAAATCTCTTAGCATCCTCACCCTTAAACACTTGTATTTTCTTGAAAAACAAATAGTTATAGGGTATTTCAACATACTCATTATAGTATGCTCGCGCACTCCATGCCATCGAAATTATCAATATCGTACTCACAATTAAGTAGATTAAGATAGATATATTCATTCCTCAAATGCCCATTGTGGCAACTCTTCACGATGAGCTAACCACGAATCAGGTAGCCCGTCCTGACCAACATAACAAGCCACAATGCCACCGACCATTGCACAAGTCGTATCAACATCACCACCACCTGACATCGTTTGCCAAATAGCTTCCTCAAAATCATCCAGCCATTCGCCAGCACAATATAAAACGAACGGCACAGTATCTTGCGCCCGAACGCCCCGACCATTGCCAATGACTTTCACGACCTCAGAAATTTCCATCTTATCAATGTCGCGTGCAGTCGTAACATTGGATTTTACGATACTATCAGGGACATGAGGCAAAATAAGGTCAATGAACTCATTCCGACTAGGTTTTTCTTGTCCAACAAGATTAAAGGCAATCGCTGTTGCAACGGCAATTGTAATTGCACCAGCAATACCTTCTGGATGAGCATGCGTAATTTCAGAAGATGAGGTTGCATTCTCGATAAGA
Organism: Phototrophicaceae bacterium; assembly: GCA_965230145.1. Lineage (GTDB taxonomy): Bacteria > Chloroflexota > Anaerolineae > Aggregatilineales > Phototrophicaceae > JAUZRW01. The sequence continues at coordinate 4,385,610 of CBDDKI010000002.1, read as the reverse complement.
GCGTTCATATCATCTGCAAAGTACGCTCCAACAGGTGCAACGCGCATTGCGCCACCATTCCCGAATGAGCCACCATCAAATAGAGTGGTGTTAAAATCGCGCCAATTGTCTCCATTGTTGATGCGTCCCATCATGCGACGGACACCTGCGCCATAGCCTCTGCTTCTGTCGTAGTGCTTGGCAAAATTCTGTGCCAATTCATCTGATTCAATCCGTTGATATTGTCGCAAGATACTATAGATTGATAACGCCATATTCGTATCATCAGTATAATGCCATTCCACATTTGGCGGCTGACGGTTAGCAACAATATGGTTTCGCGTCGCTCGTTCACTACCTAAACCTTCTAAAAATCCACCAAGTGAATCACCAAGCGATAAACCATCTAAAGATAACTTTGCACGCGCTAATCTTTCTTCATACGTTGGCATATTTGCTCCAATTACAATTAGGGTGCATTGATACGTGTGTCTACTTCAAGGTTGGAAAGTATGCCCGTATCAAATCGGAACACCATCACATATAAAAGCGGAAAAATAAAAGCACGTTCAGCCAGAGCTTCGCAAATAATGGCACTTTCATCAGGGATATGTAATAAGGTATGAGATGGATAACAATCCATTGAACCAAACATATCATTCTCTAATTGATATGCGACCTCTTCTTCTGTTGCTTCCCCAATAATAAATTGTGAACTTACCGCATCGTACACATCTTGAACACTTTCGTAATCTATAAAGTAATGGTCTACAATCATCCAGCCATATAAATACATGGATAGTATTGCACCTATAGCTAAAATTATGAGAATTATGAGACCAGCAAATGCCTTTTTAATCATTTACAATAAACCCAAATTCAACCTTATCTAATTTTCTTGCAAAGTTACATTTCTATGTTAGTCAAATTGTTCCCAATAATTTTCTACCTTTTCAAGGAACTCGTTATAGGTATATTCTGTCCAATTACCATCTGGAAATAAATCTCTATAGCCTTGAACAAATGCTTTAATTGCCAATTTTTGCTCTCTCGTAAATTGGCTTATTTTTCTGTTAAATAGTCTTTGTCTTTGAGTTCCTATTGGAGGCGACAGGTCGTATAATATGCTCTCCATAAGGGTGTCCATATAGTTAGGCTTACTTATGAGTGCAATAAGAAATGCAGGAATATAATAACGAAATGCAGAGTCTGTAAACTCACCTAACTCGTCACGGTATCGTCGTAAAGTTTCTAAAGGAACATCCTGCCACTCAATACCTTTTATTTCTTCAAGAGAACTGCGGTGAATAGAAATATAGTCATCACTTGGACACGGTAGGTCAGCAAATGCCTTAGCAATCAATTCTCTCAATTCATCTTTATCTACCACAACAAACCCAATTCCAACTGTATCAACGGGGATATGAACGGTCATATCAACAACATCTGTGCGCTAAATCTTGCTATACTCAGTATAAGACAATTTACATCAAGTTACGGAATGCTTTTCAAGGAATGCTCTCAGTTCGGCATTAAAGGCGAAAGCATTATCTTGATGAACAATGTGCGATGCCTGCGGAATGATAATCTGCTCTGAGTTTGGCAAAAGCTCATGCAGTCGCTCATTGAATCGATGAAACAAAGCAGGACTATCTGCACCGTTGACGAGTAATGTAGGGAGTCTAACTCCTGCCACATCTGCCTCATCGAGTGGTAAAAAGCCAGAGCCAAGATACTCTGCCTTAATATTGTTCACATTCGCCTGCTCAAGCCTTTCGGTCGATAAGCTATTAAAGGCTTTCTCGCCTAGAACGGCTTTTCCAAAAATTTCTAAAGCGCGTTCCATATCATTCTTTTTCGCCGCCTCTACCGCAGGATTTAACCCTGTTATCGCAAAGCGAATGATAGCAATTGCCGTCCGTGGACGGGTAATTAATAAGCCTAAAATTTCTTGAGGTTTGGGCGGAAGCGAAATGAATAATGTGAAAATAGGCGGCTCAATTAATGTCAGGGATTGAATGGCAGACGAGTCTTGAATTGCCAATAACAAACCTAAAAATGCGCCGTATGAATGCCCGACTAAATGAACTTTTTCTACGCCGAGTTGTTCAATCACAGCTTGTAAGTCATCCAATTGTTCAGCCATTGAATAATCGGCTGTTTCGGGGATGCTTTCATTCGGGTAATGATAACGTCGGCTGTAACTTACAGTACGATAATTATTAGAGAGGGCATCTAATTGCGGTATCCATGAACGATAATCGTTATTTGAGCCATGTACAAAGAGGATAGTGTCGCCTGTCCCTTTGTCAACGGACTTGAATTCAACTCCATTAATATTAAATGTCATCTGTCGCCCCTTAGTCTGTGTGATTATTTGCCCCACATACTATATAGCATTATAAACAACATCTGGCAATTGAGTGTATCATTTGCACCTTAACAATTTTATAGATGGTAGGACTTACGCACTTGAGAGAACGAATGTAGGGACAATGCCTGCGTTGTCCACCCCCAAAAATTCGGCAACTGCGTAACCCCTAAGATAATATCCCGTATTAAATAGGTCAGTTCAGGCAAAGTGGAAGTAGAGTAAAATCTTCCGCGCTGACTAGCTAACATGCTGAATAGCTCATGATATTTTCTCCGCTTCTCGGATGCTCTGCGTTGCGCTTTTTGAGTCTAACCATTTACAAACCGCTTTACAGGAATTTCCCTGTTATGGCGCTTTTTTGCTACGCCCAAAATCCCTGTTAATGTCCCTGTTTTCCCTGTTATGCCCTGTTAAACAGGAAAATTCTTCTCAGCAAGTATCATTGAGAATGCTCAAAAACCCGAAGAACATCAGCAACTCTTCTAAAGCCACCTTGCCCTCAAACGGGTATTCAAACGCAGAATAACGAATCTGCGCTTTATCAGGGTCAGTCTGCTCAAGCGAAATCAATTCGTATTCCACCTCTTGCCAGTAGCGCAACATATCGGTGAAGTCCGCTAAGTTCCGTAGCACTTTCGCATTGTCTTTGGTCTTAATCAGCTTCCGCCGTTCACGCCGAGTTAAGCCCTGCCACTCGCGTATCGCTTCAATACCTTCACGATGCGAGGGCATCTTCAAATCATCCAAATCTTGCGGACGCAACGCCAGCAACCATTCTTCGGGTTTAGCAAATGGGCGTTTAGAATGCGTCTCATCAGCGGTTTTCGCCTCTGCCTCATCAAATGTCATCATGCTATTGCGCCCAACTGCCGTGACATCATCTTGCATTTGGGGGGTATCTGCCTCTATATTACGGGTATAATCACGCAATGGTTGAAAAAATCGCTCTAATAAACTATAACGCTGTGGGTCATGCACTCTAAATTCAATCGTGCAATTCGGTTTAATCGCTTGCGTCATGCGTGTCGCCTTTATCAGTGCTGAACTGCGCCATCATCAGCGCGGACATATTTCATGGATTTGAACCTCTATTATGCAATCACAACGTATCATCGTCAAACTCGGAACAAGCACCTTAACCAACAGCACACAACAATTGCACCGTGAGCGGATGCTGGAAATTGTGCAACAAATCGCCCATTTGCATCAGCAAGGGCATGAGATTATTCTAGTCTCATCAGGCGCACAAGCCGCAGGACGCGAACACCTCAATTTCCCTGACCTCGCACGCTCAGTCCCTGCAAAACAGATGCTCAGTGCCGTCGGGCAAAGTCGCTTGATGCGAATTTACAGTGATTTATTCGATATTTTCCAGATTATCGTCGGGCAAATTTTGCTCACACGCGAAGATTTAAGCCAACGCGGACGCTATCTCAACGCCCGTGATACCCTCCACACCATGATAGAACAACGCATCGTCCCGATTATCAACGAGAATGATACCCTCGCCACCGAAGAAATCCGCGTCGGCGATAATGATAATTTGTCAGCAATGGTCGCCAGTGTAATTGATGCTGATTTACTCATTCTACTCACTGATCAATCAGGCTTATTCACCGCAGACCCCCGTAAATTTGCTGATGCCCAGAAAATTGATGTCATTGAGCGCATCAACCCTGACTTATTCGACCTCGCAGGAGGTGCAGGGTCAATCACAGGCACAGGTGGCATGTTGACCAAATTACAAGCCGCACAAATTGCCTCACGCGCAGGGGTCACAACGATTATTGCTAAAGGTAATACACCCAATGTCATTGAGCGCATTGTCTCAGGAGAGGCACTCGGCACACGTTTTGAAGCGACCAGCACCTTACTAGAAAGTCGGAAACGCTGGCTACTCACTGACCGTACCGAAGGCGCAGTTCATATTGATAAAGGGGCTGTCCGTGCGCTGATTGCTAAAGATGGCGCGTCACTTTTACCTGTGGGGATTACGCAAGTAGAGGGTGACTTTCGGCGCAGTGCTACAATTGCTATTCACAATCCAGCAGGTGACATCATCGCACATGGTCTAAGTGCCTATACATCGGATGAGCTAGCGCAAATTAAAGGCAAAAAGTCACAGGAAATTAGTGATATTCTCGGTTACAGCTATGGTGATGCGGCGATTCATCGTAATAATTTGGTGATTATCCAAGGGGATTAAAGCCTATCAAGAAGATACAAGTGAGCATCCACTTGATAGGCTTATAGATTATTCACTTTCTACTATCATCACATCCCAAATACGAATGACACCTTCTTCACTGCTTGAGAATAATTGCGTACCATCTGCATTAAATTCTAAGCCACTAATTGAACGCTGATTACCCGTCACTTTTGCCAAAGGTTGACCAGTTGCAACATCATAGATAAAAATACTACCTGTCTCATTACCCACTGCAATGAACTGGCTATCAGGTGTAAAAGCTATAGCACCAACACCATCTAAGGTATCTGCTGTGAAATTGATGGTATAAGTTGTTTCGGATACTAAATCACCTGTACTCACATCAATGATTTCGACTTCACTGCGTCCTTCACCAAAACCTGTATATCCAATTGCAAGACGAGTTTCGTCAGGGCTGAACAAAATTATTTTCAACCCTTGCTCATCGGGTTGGCTTACTGAGCTTACAATATCTAATGTTGTAGCATCAACAACATACACATCTTGCTCACTAAAAGTTGAGATATTGCCAGCATAATATGTACCTTGACTACTAAATACAGCGAACTCTCCCTCTGCAAACTCGTGAATAACTTCGCTAATATCGGCATTATAAATTGATGAAGTAGAAACTCTTGCGGATACCGCAATCTGAGTACCATCAAAGTTGAATGTAGCATCCGTGGGTAAGCGAATACCACTACGCCTTGAGATATTCATTGGACGATTCGTAGTTAAATCATAGATACGAATTGGGGTTGGCGAATTCTGTAAACTAGAGCCATTGACAATCAATATAGAATTACCATCTGGAGCATAGTCAACTGCTTGTGTTTCATAACCTACCGATATTTCATTGAGAATACCCAAGGTATTCACATCCAAAATATAGACTGATTCGTCAAATGTAACTGCAATTTGTTGCCCATCAGGACTCAATGCCAAATCTGTCGCACCATATAAAGCAAACCCCTCAAATTCATAAGATGCAATCTCATTTAGCGTAACACTTATCGCTGAACTTGTAGAACTACTGTCTGATGTAGCCTCATTGACCTGTACTGTAGCCAGCACGGATTTTAAGGTTTCATAGTAGGTAGAAAATTCGCCGTCTGGTGTTGCAATACGCCAAACCAAGATATTGTCATGCTCTAATCTAAGGAAGAAAATACCGACTTCACCATAAGTGAGCACATTTTCAAATGCTAGTAATACATCCGTCTCAAATTCATCCAACTCAGTGTATTCGGCGCGGAAGCTCATGGTCAAATCGTTGGCGATATACGCCTCTGCAATCTGGCGCAAGTCGTTTAAATCAACAACATCGGGCAACGCTACAGATGGATTAATCACTTCCATTCTGCTCCCGAAACGTCCGTCCTCAGCATAAGTTTGAATTTCACTGTCGTCACTAGATACAATCACGGTAGGCGCAATTGATTCTGCATCAATACCCCAAGCAGAAGGATAGTCAAATGAGATGCTAGTTGTATCAGCACTAAATGTCGTATCTAAGGTCTGTGCTGGGCTACCTTCAAGTAGGGTTTCAAAACCTTCAGTCGTTACTGTTGCAAGAATGCTTTCGGCAGTTTGCTCAGCAAGTCTACGATTTCGTGGAAAATAAAAAGTAATACTAGAAATAGTCTCACCTGTTGAAGTTTCAAAGAAATATAATGTGAAGTTCTCTTGTTCTTCACTTGTAAAAGCTACCGCCATGCGACCATCAATAGTTATATCTCTTTGAACCAAACCTTCAATATCGGTATTCACAACAAAGGCATTAACCATAACTTCAAGAGGACCCGGTGTATAAACCTCGCTATAAATTCGTATCGCTTGCTGTGAATCTTCTAAAGCAAATCCGCGTTCGTAGATAAAGCTCGTTGTATAACTATCTACTAAAGTAACAATACCTTCTTCATCTCCGTATACAAGCCATAATGGAGGATGAAATACGGTGAAACCACTGTTATCTGATGTATAGGGTGTTGAAGGGTTATCTTGGGCAATCACAGGAAAAATAAATAATAAAAGAACAATTACCAGTATAATTTTGCTCAAATTACTCATACAAAGTCTCCCAATTTACAAATTATTCTACTAAACACCTAGTAACTAATTCCATTTAACATCGAAAACTCTGGAAATAAAATAAGGATGTATTTAGATTACATCCTTATCATTGAAACTAACTTAAATTAGATGGTGTGCTAGTTCAAATTCTCGAAGATACCTGCCGCGCCCATACCACCACCAATACACATCGTGACCATCCCATATTGGCTATCACGACGTTTCATCTCATTGATGAGTTGGACGGTCAGTTTTGCACCTGTACATCCCAGTGGATGCCCTAAAGCAATCGCCCCACCATTAACATTCACAATATCAGGGTCAAGTTCTAAGGTACGAATAACTGCTAACGATTGGGATGCAAAGGCTTCATTCAGTTCGATGAGGTCAATATCATCAAGCGTCAAGCCTGTGCGCTCTAAGACTTTCGGCACAGCTTTAATCGGACCCACACCCATAATTTCAGGGCGAACACCTGCTACAGCGAAACCGACAAAACGCGCCAGTGGTGTTAAGCCGAGTTCTTCTGCCTTCTTGCGTGACATCACAATCACACCAGCCGCACCATCACTCAGTGGACTACTATTCCCTGCGGTTACGCTACCATCACTCTTGAAAACAGGACGCAATCCACCTAGAATTTCTGCGGTTGTACCCCGTCGTAAATGTTCATCTTCGGATAAAACCATTTTCTTGGTAGTTGGTAGACCATCGTCACCAATAACAGTTTCTTCCCATTCAAAAGGAACTATTTCCTCTGCAAACTTCCCTGCATCGGTTGCTTTGGCTACTTTTGTGTGGCTATTTGCCGCAAATTCATCTTGGTCTTGACGACTCACATCAAATTCTGAGGCGACTCGTTCGGCAGTAAGTCCCATGCTCATATAGACGTTGGGGTCATTTTCTGCCATATATTGATTAGGGCTAATATGATGCCCACTCATCGGCACGCTAGACATGGACTCTGCGCCACCTGCCATCACAACATCGGCTTGCCCAACCATGATGCTATTCGCCGCCATTGCAATCGTCTGTAGCCCACTAGAGCAAAAACGATTGACCGTTTGCCCAGGCACATCAACAGGTAAGCCAGCACGTAGCGCAATCACACGCGCAAAGTTTAATCCTTGTGAACCTTCAGGCATTGCACAGCCTACAATCAAGTCATCAATCTCAGCTGGGTCAAGTTTGCCTTCGGTTTTTTGCATCAAATCTTGAATAACAGTTGCCATCATTTCATCAGACCGCGCATTCCGTGTTGAACCACGCACAGCCTTCCCGACTGCGGTACGCGAACCAGCAACAATGACTGCTTCTTGTAATTCTGCCATTTTAAAAAACCCTTTCTGGTTTTCTTACTTCTTAGACGTTTATAGACACAATGTCTCTTACTTAAATTTTAACTATCAGGTTCATACCCACTGGCATTCAATATTTGATCACCAGATAACAATGTCCATTCTTCAATATCGACATCAGGATTGTTTTCAATATAAGCCTCTAGAATACGAAATCCTATATAATACCCAGCCGCACTGGGCAAATCATCTCTTGTACCGAACATTAACTCGTTGATGGTTGCTTCATCATCAGTGCGTAAATTTGGCTCAAATATTTCCCAAATTTCTTGCTCATGATGACTATATCCAAGCCAAGCAAAAGCATTTGGATAAACCATCTGTTGGAACATCTCAGCCATACCTTCGGTGATTAAACGTTCGACTAAAATTCCGCCTGACGTACGAGTAAAAGGGTTGGTATCTCTTGCATGATGATGATATTCATGAGAGACAGTACGCAATAAATCTGCTTCGTTTATTCCGTCATTCATGAATAACAGCATTCCTCTTTCGCGTGCAATACCAAGTAGTGATGAGTCATCAGGGCTTGGCACAATACACACAACAAGGTCATCACTAGGCAATAAAGTTGCCGAATCCATTAGACTTTGAGTGATAACTTCTATTATGTTATCGTCAATATCATTTGCTATCTCACGATACTGATTGAGCCGCGTTTCAGAAATTACATCTAAAGCATCAACACCCAAGTCAGGAATTGTTGACAGCCACATATGGCTACAGGCGATTATGAAACGTTCCTCGCGCGGAAAATCAGTTAAGGTTAGCGCCCCCGTAGCCAATTCATAAAACAAATCAAAATCTTGATATAGAGGTACAATCTTCGCAACCTGACCATCGCTTATTTCAAGCTCCAAGACTTCCATATCGCTATCTAATCCCTGCGACACAGTCACCATAAAGATGAAAAGACTAATGAGCCATAACAATCGTTGCATAAAGAGTATCTCCCATAGGACACATCGTAGCGACGTGTCCTATTCTCTAGCTTAATTACGGAGTGGCTTGCCTGTCGATAGCATGTGCATTACACGTTCCATCGTTTTTTGTGTCATAGCCAATTCCATGAAGGCTTGTTTTTCAAGATTCAGAAAAACTTGCTGTGGTAAGTGTGTCGGTTCAGCAACTGCACCACCTGTCAAAATTATGGCGAGTTTCTTGGCGATTAGCGCATCATGTTCACTGGCAAATCCTGATTCAACAAACCCTGCAACACCGAGCATCAAGCCTGAATATTGGTCACGTCCTGCGGCATAGACCAATTCTTCATTTTGCGCTTCATAAGTTTGGGCGTATGCAACCGCAAAGGCTTTCGCCTCACCAAGTAACAAATTACGGTTCATCACAATTTTGTCATCTTCAGCAAGGAAACCCAGTTCTTTTGCTTGTTTAGCACTCTCACCAACTTGAGCCGTAGCAATTGTCTCGAATACTTTACGTAAGGGTGGATGCGGGTCTGAGCCTTTTTCAACTACTGGATTAACCAAGCGACGCACGAGTTCTTTACAACCACCGCCTGCTGGCACAAATCCAACACCAACTTCGACTAAACCAATATAACTTTCCATATGCGCGACCACTGCATTCGCCGCCATAATCAATTCAGCTCCACCACCAAGTGCGCGTCCTGCTGGTGCGGCAATTACAGGTTTATCACAATATTTCAGACGCAATGTCAGATCTTGCAAGCCACTTATAGCCTGTCCAATAACTTCCATTGGATTGTCTGCGCCTGATTGCATCGCTTCTTGTAAATTCGCCCCGAAGCTAAAATCATTGCTCTCATTACCCATGATAAGTGCAATGTAGTTGTCATTTTCTTCGAGTAAATCGACTGCTTTATTACCTGCTTCAAGGAAACCAGCGGTGATTGTGTTACCTTTGGTGGTAAATTCCCAAAGAAGCACACCGTCACCCATATCATAGATATTGCCATCGCCATTTGAGAAAATCCGCTTATCATTGGCATTGAGGTCACTGATGGTAATCTTGCGTGCGTCTTTTTCGAGGGCTACGTAGTCGCCGTCTTGTGGGCTGTAATAGGCTCTGACTTGCCCTTTATCGTTAGTTTGGTAGAAGGTTGAATGCCCTTTATCAAGCATCTCTTTTACCCAATCAGCGACACTGTAGCCAGCTTCTTCAAACTTAGCGACACTTTCAGCAACACCTATGGCATCCCATATTTCAAAGGGACCCATTGCATGGTTAAAACCCCATTTTTGAGCGTTATCTACATTCACAATTGTTTCTGTAATTTCAGGCACACGCTTTGACGCATATGATAGGTAAAAGGCGTGATGATGAAACAAGAACTCGGCAGCACGGTCATTTTCCTCCATGATGAGCGCACGCAAGCGGTCTGCTAAAGGCTCTTTACGAACTTTGCCAACGCTATCAAATCTGACTTTCGTGGGAGGTTCATATTCGCGTGTATTGAGATTCAAAGCCCATAATTCTTTGTTTCCATTTTCACGCTTCATTTTATAGAAGCCACCGTCTGTCTTACGACCCAGCATTCTATGTTCCATCATATAGTTAGAAAGCTCTGTCACTTGAGAATGTTTGAGCAAATGACGGTCAGGGTCATTGGGGATGGCATCGTAGAGATTACGTGCCACATGTACCGCAATGTCATATCCCACAAGGTCATTAAGATTAAATGTTGCCGTTTTCGGACGACCAATCAATTCACCTGTAATGGCATCGACTTCTTCGACGGTGTAATCATTATCAATCGCGTAATTCATCGCTTGCGACCCTGTCATCGACATAAAGCGATTGCCAATGAAGTTAGGCGTATCTTTTGCTATGACAACACCCTTTCCGAGTTTCGTTGTCCCGAATTCCACCATGAAATCAACCAACTCGGGGTCAGTATTAGTATGTGGGATGATTTCCAACAAATGTAGGTAACGGGGTGGATTAAAAAAGTGCGTACCTAAGAAACGACGGGTGAAACTTTCATCTAAATCTTCAGCAATATCATGAATCGGCAAACCTGATGTATTGGTACTGACAATCGTATGCTCACCTATTGATTCAGCAACCTTTGCCATCAAACTTTTCTTAATTGCCAGATTTTCAATAATAACTTCGATCACCCAATCACGGTCAGCAAGTTTATCTAAATCATCTTCAAAGTTGCCGACACTAATGCGACTCATATCCGCATCACTAAATAATTGTGCTGGACGCAGTTTGCGTAAGGCTTTGATGTTGCCTTCAATAACACTATTTCGGTTTTTATCACCAGCTTGGGTATCTTTTGCTGGCATATCCATCAAAATTACATCAACACCAATACCTGCAAGCAGTGCAGCGATGCCTCCGCCCATCGTGCCAGACCCTAAAACAGCGGCTTTTTTTATGTTATATGTCATGTGTGTGTGTTGTCCTTTCATAACATGCTATTTTTGAACTTTTGCTAACGAATTTTCGCTAGATATATCACTATTTTAAACACTAAGTCTAAGAATTACGTCAGGTGAACCTTAGCGTTACCAAGGCATTTCCTCACCTGTATAATTAAAGAATTTCCCACTTTGGCTGAGAGTCAAACTGTCAATAACATCTGCTAACCCTAGCGCAGACTGTGCTGGTGATACAGGCGCACTAGCCCCACCCATATCTGTCGATACATGCCCAGGATGTGTGGTAATGACTGTCACATCATCATGATGGAGCATAGATGAAAGTACCTTTGCCGCCATATTCAAGGATGCTTTACTCATACGGTAGGACATTCCACCTGACCCTGCCCGAGTGATTGACCCCATTTGAGAGGAAATCATTACGACACGAGCGTTATCGCCATTTTTAAGCAAATCGGCAAATGCCTGTGTAACCATGACAGGTGATACACTATTGGTCGTGATAACATGGCTCAATTCATCATAGTCTAAATGACCTAACGATGTGTTCTCAGGGGTTCGAGGATAAATTCCTGCGTTGTTAATCAGCAAATCTAGTTTTGATGTGTGTACGGAGACTTGCCCAACAGCATTTTTAATCTCCTCAGCCTTATTTATATCCAATTTCACCAGTGTGACAGCATCAGGATTTTGCTCCTGCAAGGTTTGTAAGTCAGTTGCGGAATTAGGATTGCGACATGCTGCAAAAATATGGACATTGCCTCGATTTAAATATTCCTTCACAAGGGCTAATCCAACGCCACGATTACTACCCGTTATCAAAATGTGTTGCATTTATTTCTCCGTCATTCTATTTGAGATAGTGAGCATTTCATCCAAAAATCACAAACCACCAGCAATCTCAATCACTTGCCCACTAACATAATTCGAGAGGTCACTTGCCAAAAATACGAGAGGTCCAGCAGCTTCGTCAGGTGTGCCAGCACGCCCCATCGGAATCATCATTTTCGCCATCTGACGCATTTGGTCAGGGATGCCTAACTCGATTTCTTGTCCATCGCGTTCAATTTTGGTTGATTCTTCTTTAGCAGATGTTAGACGCGTTTCAATAAACCCAAAGGCAACAGCATTCACTTGAATATTGAATGCACCCCATTCTTTGGCGAGTGTCCGTGTTAAGCCTATAATTCCTGCCTTACCTGCGGCGTAATTAGCTTGCCCAGCATTGCCTCGTGTACCACTTGTACTACTAACATTGATAATTTTACGTGCTTTAGCCATCCCACTCTGTTTAAGTTCTTGCTTGGCAACTTCACGCATATAGGGCACACAAGCCCGAATCAATTTGAAGGGTGCAGTCAGATGAACATTAATAATCGCTTCCCACTGTTCATCGCTCATCTTATGAAGCACGCCATCCCACGTATAGCCAGCATTATTGACCAAAACATCAATTCCACCATAGGTATTAACTGCTTGCCCGACTAATTCCTCAATATCACCATCATCGGTGACATCCGCAGCTACGGCAATTGCTGTTCCTCCCATACCTCTAATTTGAGCAACAGTCTTTTCGGCTGGTGTGGGGTCAATATCAGTGACAATTACTTTTGCACCAAATTCAGCAAATTTGAGGGCGGTAGCAGCACCAATACCACGTCCGCTACCTGTAATAATACATACTTTGTCTTGTAATAAAGTCATCTATTTTCCTTATATAAACATTAATTTTGTAGGGACAGACCGACGGTCTGCCCTTGCATTTCGTAGTTTATTGTGCTTTCAACGAAGTCAAGAAGGTATCAACCAATATCGTGGCGATTTGTTCACCATCTAAACGTCCACCTGATTTATACCAAACCCCCACCCAATTCTGTGCGCCAAGCATGGATTTAGCGACAATTGCAGCATCTACTGAGCGAAACTCACCGCTAGCAATACCTTCCTTTATAGTCTCACGGAACATCTTTTCAAAGGCATCACGATGCTCAAAAAAGGCGTCACGCCGTTCGATAAATTCTTGTTGATCGCCATTGCCACGACCTGCCGTAGTCACATTCATGAGAGATTTAATCTCAAAAACCATCGCCGCACCAAAAGCAGGATTACCTGTAATACCATCAATGTGCGTTTCGATCATGGATTGCAATTTTTCGCTGGCAGATAAATCTGATTCGACAATCGGTTGAATGGTTTCAATCGCTTGTTCTAGCCCTAACTCCAAGACCGCGAGCAATAAAAAGTCTTTATTTTTAAAATGATGATACAAGCTAGCGGCAGTCAAATTGACGCGTTCAGCAATATTTTTCATAGTCGTCGCTTCATATCCATTGTCCTTCAAGACATCGGCAGCGGCTTGGATAATATCATCAGGGTGTACAGCTTGGTCAGCAGGTTTGCGTGCCACAAGAATGCTCCTCGTGCATCGGTTGAATCTCTGTAATCTAATCGCCATTAGATTATAAACGCTCAGACGAAGGTGTCAAGTTTAGTAGCTTTCCTCAACATTTCGTGCAATTCATATGAAGATACTCTGTGCAGTCGCATCCTATACAAAGACATTTGCGACGCTATAATGAGGGTCATTTGCTCAAGTGGTTGAGGATTAACAACAACGATGACTACTCGCTGGACAGGCTATGACCTTCTATTTTTCGATTGTGATAGCACATTATCGACGATTGAAGGCATTGACGAACTTGCAAAACTCAAAGGCAAAGAAGGTCGTGTCGGCTTACTAACTGATAAAGCGATGAACGGCGACCTTGACCTTTCAGAGGTCTATGGCAAACGTTTAAAAGCAATTCGCCCCACTCGTGGACAATTAAAGGCGATAGAAGAGCGCTATATTGATACAGAGGTTGAAGATGCAAAAGAAGTTATCGCGGCATTGCATTTTCTTGGTAAAAAAGTCTATATCATCAGTGGGGGTTTAGTCGATGCGGTGCGTGGTTTCGGACGACGCTTAGGGGTGTCGCCTGAAAATATACGTGCAGTCGAACTTGAATACAATGAATTATCGGGTGAATGGTGGCGATACAATGAACCCCAAGCCCAACACGAAAAAACCTATCTGGAATATGTCGAAGGTCCTCTGACAATTTCGAGTGGAAAACCAGCAATCATCAATGAATTAACAGGCAACCAACACGGACGACGTTTCATGATTGGTGATGGCTCATCCGATTTAGCCACCCGTGAAATAGTCGATTTATTCGTTGGTTATGGCGGTGTCGTAGCGCGTGATAAGGTCAAGAATGAGAGCGATGTTTTTATACAATCACTTTCTCTTGCACCTGTGTTACCAATTGCCTGTGGTGCGAGTGGCTACGAAAAAATTAAAGGGACACAGTATCAAGCTCTCTTTGAAAAAGGCATCCAATTAGCCCTAACGAATGAAGTTTTATTCAAAGATGAGGAACAACGAGATATTTTCAAAAAGGCTTTCAATATGGAACAGGAGAGTTGATGTTTAAAGCAATTATTTTCGATATGGACGGCACCTTGGTTGATAGTGAAGTAGTCTGGGATATTGCAGAACGCGAGATGTTTGCCGATATGGGTTTAGTCTATAACGCTGAAGTCCGTGAGCAAGTCATTGGCTTACGCTTAGATGAATTTTTTGAGAAGTTAATCAGTATTTACGGACTAGATAATAGCGTTGAAGAACTAGAAGCTGAGCTTATCAAGCGCATGTTGCTCAAAATTCCTGAAATGGTTGAACCAAAATCAGGCGCACAAGCTATCATTGAATGGGCATCGCACCAAGGTATTCCGTATTGTATTGCCTCTAGCTCACCTATGACTATTATTGAAGCCTCCGTTAATGCACAAGGTTGGACAGACCTTATTCCGCATCTGTATACAGCCGATGCTGTTCCAAAAGGGAAACCTGCTCCTGATGTCTACTTACATGCGGCAGAACAGTTAGGGGTGAATCCAGAAGAGTGTCTTGCATTGGAAGATAGCCCCAATGGTGCACGGTCAGCCGTTGCAGCAGGGATGACCTGTTATGTCGTGCCAGATAGCCATAGCACACCTGAAAAATTTGCCGATATTACACCGAATGTATTCAAATCGTTAGACGATGTACTTGTTCAATTAACCAGCTAAACACCCAAATTAAGGTGGCTCATGACTGAAAAACATACAATTGTGGTCGCAACAGACCTCACCGACGAAGCTATGGCAATCCTCCGCAATGCGGATAACGTCATCCTAAAAGAAGTCGCACCTAAAACAGCTGTTGTACGTGATAGCCTGCACGATGCCGATGCTATCATTACGCGTGATGCTATGCGAATAGACGAACCCATGCTCGACCACGCCCCAAATCTTAAAGTAGTCGCGCATGTCTCAGCGGCGTTGAGCAATGTCGATATTGAAGCGGCAACCTTGCGTGGCATCATGGTGATGAATACACCCGGTGTCAGTGCAATTGCTGCGGGTGAACACACCTTTGCGCTGATGCTTGCCCTAAGCCGACGCTTGCCAACAGCCCACAATAGCATCCGTGAAGGCTACTGGTTATTAGACCGTCAACGTCAAGCAGGCGTACAACTCAGTGGAAAAATACTAGGATTAATCGGCTTTGGTCGTGTCGGACGGATTGTTGCACAACGTGCCCTTGCCTTTGGTATGACCATTCTTGCTTATGACCCCTATATTGCCGAAGACTCAGTCGATGACCGTATTCAATTGGTTGGCTTGCGAGAATTACTCCAGCGTAGTGATTTTGTCAGCGTGCATGTACCTCTCACCCGCGAAACCGAGGGGATGCTCAATGCAAATGCCATTGAACAGATGAAACGAGGCGCACGCTTGGTTAATACTGCACATGGTCTTATTGTCGATGAGCAAGCCCTCGCAGAAGCCTTAAAATCTGAGCAATTAGCAGGGGCAGCAGTCGATGTTTTTCCAGAAGAACCGCCCTACAATAGTCCTCTAGTGGGATTAGACACTGTGGTACATACACCGCACATTGGGGATAACACGGTAGAAGCCACGCAAGATATTTCTCTGCGCGTTGTCGAACAAGTCCTTGATGCACTCAATGACCGTGACTACCGTAATGTAGTCAACATGCCGATTTTACCGGGCTTGAATTACGAAGATGTCCGCCCTTATATGCTTTTAGCCGAACGCATGGGACATATTTTCCATACATTGTCACGCACAGCAGTACGACGTGTTGCCGTCGAAGCTAGCGGTGAAGACATTAACGCGCTTATCAAGCCGATAACTGTCGGTGTATTAAAAGGCTTACTGAATCCCATTCTCGGCGAAACAGTCAGCACAATTAATGCACCTATTCTCGCCCATGAACGCGGTTGGCAAGTGACCCAAGCCAAGGGTCTATCAACTGAATATGCCAACATGGTCAATATCCGAGTCACGCTTGAAGATGGCGAAGAAATCACAATGACAGGCACACTGCTCGATAGAAAAACCCCTTATATTGTGCAAATCAACGACTATCGTATGAAATTTGTACCTGAAGGGCATCTCTTATTGATGGGAAGCCGAGATAAACCGGGTGTGATTGGTCGCGTCGGCACGATGTTTGCTGAACACAACATCAATATCGCAGGCTGGTATACAGGACGTACCGAAAAAGCAGGGAATACCCTCACCGTTTTAACTTTAGATGAAGCTATTCCCTCCGATGTCATCCAAGAACTGGAAGAACTGGATTTTGTAAGACACGCGCATCAGGTGCATCTCAAATAAGAAAAATTATGGGCGAACAGCCTTCCCTAAGACCGTTTGCCCAGTTTGACCATGCACCAAACCTAAGCGCACATCATCGTCTTCCTCAATAATCGTCGCCACCCATACAGGCAACATCAGTAAACGAAATGACATCCCCTGAATGAGATAAGTCACATGCGTTTGATAATCCCCATGCGGATCATGCCCATTTCTAAAGCGGAAGCGTTCGCCGATTTCATTTCGCACATCGATTGAGGCTTGCTGATAATCAATCGAGTAGAGTTCAGCAGTAAATCCTGCTAACAATTTCGGGTCGTAAGGTTTTAATCCATCCAAATCATAAGGCTTGAGACGGTCAGTCACACGATGTGAAGGTGATGTCACCCCACAATACGGCACATTATTGAGCGAATCCCCAAATTCCTCGCGCGAGCTAGCTGCATTTATTTCAAGGAGAGACCGTTTGCTTCGCTTATCTATCTTCGTTCTGACAATCTGTGCGCGAACATCAAACATCCAAAATGGGAGATACACTGGGGTCATACTAATCTTGTTTGCCCGATTATTCACAAATAGCCCTTTAAATTTTTCTGTTAGACTATTCAACTCTTGATTAAGAGCTTCACGCGCCATCTTCGGTTTAATATTAAAAGGCACAATGCCATCAGGTTGACGAAATGATTGCAAGGCATCGGCTTTAATTACATGGTTTGAGTTACAAAATGGACATTGCGTCGTCATTTTACTGCTGGTAATCACACGTTCAGCACCACAATTATCGCAGTGAAGTAGATGCTCACCCACACGCCATTTCGTCCCTTGTCCTCTATCCTTAATCATCGCCATTGAGAGCAATTGCATGCCATAATCTTGAGGGTTATCTAAATCTTCTTGATGACCACAATATTGACACGTCACTTCATGGCTATCCGCAGGAACTTCTAACGTACCGCCACAATTAGAGCAGACCACTTCAACCAATTTTGTCCCCACAGCAAAATCAGCCGAGCGCACATCTTGCTCTCGTGACATATCACTGGCGCGGTCAGCCTCAGCACGAGTCATGTCTCCTTTTAACACCATCAATTCGCGTTGCGCTTCGAGGTTCATCGGCATCTGGGCAATAACTTCGCTGTAATGAGCATGTTTTTCTTTAGGGTCAAGCGTCAACCGTGCCATCCACAAATGAGCATCGACAAAGTTGCGTTCTTGATCAATAGCTTGTTCAAAGGCACGCAAGGCTTCATCAAATTTACCTTGACGTGCATAATCCAATCCACTGGTATATTTTGTCTCTGCCCAACGATCTACAGCCACTTTTGTATTTGGTTTTCCATAAGTAATAGTTAAATCTTTGCGAGGGTCTTCGCTTGAAGATTTTGATTTGCTAGACGTCGCATCCCCAAATAAATCTTTGTAACCACACAGACGACAGGTTAATTTTCGGTCTTGGTCAACGAATAAAGTTCCATCTGAATTACAATCAGGGCATTTTTTAGGAGCAAGGCGTTTGATTTTGGTCATGAAAATAATATCCTATAATCGATAATGATATATCTTCATGATACTGCATAATTGGTGGTCAAAAGCCCCTAAAGAATTGGGGTTTAGAGTTTGAGGCGATATAATTTGCGGTCACTAGTGGCAAAATCTCGCTCAAAGCCCATACGCTCAAGATATTTCTGATGGGCATCATTGCCAGAATAGCTAATTAGTTGTGTAATCTCCTGTGATACGAAGAAATCTTTTTTCTGGCGGTAGAGGTATTGCCCGACCTTAAAATCACGATAGCCCGGTATCACATAATCCAAGCGCACAACTGCACGCCGACCTTCACTACCTTTAGCAATGAATAGTCCCACAGGGAGCATATTGCGTAAGACAAAAATCACAATTTGTGATTCAGCAGTATTTAATGAATTGATGAAAAATTCAGGATAAAATTTCTCGATTTCCGCATGATGGAAGTCAATAAATTGCTTTAGATAATCCGACTCTGAATCTACATCCAGTAGGCTGAATTCATCTTCCAATTTTAGCAGTTTATTGAGTTGATAGATATTGATGAGAACAATGATAAAATTTACCAAGGCAACTGGATATGCCCCAATTAGCAAACCGTATACAACAAATACACTTGAGCCGACAAGGTTAATCACCCGAAGGCGCAAGATAGAGGTCATCAGGACGGAAATTGCAACTAACGCCGAGGCGACATAGCCAATAATCTCGTATATCATTGCTGTTTCCATAAAGAATCACTCCTAAAAAATATCAAGAAAATAATATTATTTTTGGCGAATGGCATGATTGATGCTCTTTAATAAAAAGATCACTCGCAACTAGCGTCACAGGGCAACGCCTGCACATTGACCACATAATTGGCAGGAACATCACCTAATTCCGAAATCAGCACATTGAAATTCGCCGTTTCACCCTCTGCGATACTGGTCATATCGGCATCCGCAAATGCCGCTCCGATAACACGCCCACCCTCATCAAATAGAGTTACGATTGCACGTGGCGACAAAACTCCATCTTCACCTGTATTTGTCACAGTCCCCGTGACAAAAATTGCCCCTTCTTGTGTTGTTTGTGTTTCGTCCGTCCACTGCAAGATAGGAAATCCAACGACGGTCGCTGTTTGTTGGGTGTAATCTTCACTACCGAGTGAAACAGTGTAGCGCGTCGCATTAGAGGGTTGCCCTTGTCCAAAGCGAATACTGAATGGCGCAAATCCGCCTGATTCAATCGCGTAGCCCATCACCACATCGACTGCATCAGCCACGGATTCACCGCCTTGTGTTTGCAATTGGGCGCGTACAGGTAAATCTGCAATGGCAAGATCACCACTGTTACTAACCTCACCTGTCACATAAAAGATGCCATTTGCTGTTGTCCATGTTGATAAATTAACAATTTGAATCTGTGATTGAGAGACATTCGCCAAAACAGTTAGTTCTGATACAGGTAAATCTGCTGTATCTGCTAGAGAAAATGTGTTGATAATCGTCTGAATTTGGCTTTGTAAGGTGGCATCAAGCGGTAGAGTAATCTCTAATACACTGAGTAAACTGCCATTTGCTTGGATGAATGTATTGATTTGTTGCGTTTCTCCAGCAGGACTTTGACGTAAACCTGTAATGCGCCAACTACCATCACCCATTGCTTGTCGACTTTGTTCCGTATATCGGGTGATGTCTGCTCGAATTTGTGACTGATACTGGTTCATTACATCCCCTAGCTCATCACCAGCAATTTCACGCCCCAGATTAATCGTCGCAATCTGTACCAAAGGCAAATCGCTATTCGGAGGGGCAAAGGTCGCAGATGCAAATAAACTCGTCGTTTGCTCAAATAAAGACCAGGTGCGAGGCAACAATAATGAAAATGCTCCACTAGGGTGTGAATATTCATTAGGGGCAACTTCGGGTGGCAAAGCTGTCGGTGCAAAGACAACTGCGCCACCTCCCGAACACGCCGAAAGTATCAACAAGGACATAATGACAAAAAAATGTTTCATAGCTTCAAACCGCTTTGTGATGTCAACAAGTTGCCCTATTGTATGCTAGGCAGACTGTACGAAACAGGGCATAAAACCATATTCTAACTTGCTTGCAACATAAAGACCTCGTATGCTGTAAGATACATCCTAGATGGAGAACAACAATCAGGGACTTTTATGTATACTAATAATGATATTTTATTTCCCCACAGTGCCATCGCATCGCTAAAAGACTTACGTGATGCAGAATGGAATGCGCTCGTTGAGCATATTCTCACTTTGCCAGAAAATCATGAAGAGACACTCGCCTTTATGTTGACCATGATTCGTCTTAATGGCTGTATGAGTTGCGAAACGGATAGTTACCGTGCTATGCGTGGATGCGCTTCTTGCACCATTCAGACCTTGCGTCGCTTCAAAGATGATGACAGTCAGCTATTTGCAATGTACGAACAAGCCCTAAAAGATGTCCGTTCATTCGCTTACGAGACGGATACTTATACCATTCTGATACCGTCTAGCCCCTAATGGTTGTACAAACACCCTATTCTTTGGTAAAATCACACTATCAAATGCAAGTTCAACGTTACGAAACTTGCCGATTGACTGAAATATGCCTCTTTGCTAAACTTCTGTGCGCTATTTCTACAATGCGGTGATGTTTTGTATGCAATGAGTTGTTCGTTAAAACAAAATCGAAAGGTATGTAGCAATAGCAAACACAGATTATCGTATCAATAGACAAATCCGTGCTAAAGAAGTCCGCCTTGTAATTGAAGAATCTGGAGACGATGGTCGTCCAATTTCAAACAATGTTGGCGTGGTATCTATCACTAAAGCATTGCAAACAGCACAAGATTATGGACTAGATTTAGTAGAAGTTGCGCCAAATGCGAATCCGCCTGTATGTCGTGTTATGGACTTTGGTAAGTTCCAATACGAGCAACAGAAAAAGGAACGTAAGGCGAAGAAGAATCAGCAAAAAGTTGAAGTGAAAAATATTCAACTGCGTCCAAAAACTGATGATCATCACATTGGCATTATGCTAAAACGTGCTCGAAATTGGTTGGAAGATGGCAAGAAGGTGCGTGTACAAATGCGCTTTCGTGGACGTGAGATAACTCACGCGCATATCGGACGCGAAAAATTAGAAGATTTCGAGCGTGAATTAACTGACATCGGAGTGGTGGAGCAAAAACCAAATATGGAAGGTCGTGATATGATCATGGTCTTGGCTCCGAACACTAAGTAATTTTTGAAAGACGGGAATTAAAGATGGGCAAGAATAGCGTAAAACGATATAAATTAAAGACGCACAAAGCAACTGCAAAACGTTTTAAAGTAACGGGTACAGGTAAAGTTGTGCGTACGAAAGGCGGTAAAAGTCACTTGCGCCGTCGTAAATCCAAACGTGTAAAACGTTCATTGGATAAAATGCAAGAAGTGGCAAATAATAAGCAAGCACGTCGCATTAAGACACTTGCACCATATTTAGGCAAATACAAAGCTAACCCACCGTCATAAGTCGGTTTGCTTTGCATGGCTAAAACATAATTGCCCGAAGTTCTACTTCGGGTGTTTGTTGTCTGAAATAGGAGAGATAAAGAAATGCCAAGAGCAAAAACAGGTGTCGTGCGCCGTAAAAAGCACAAGAAAGTTATCAAAGCTGTTAAGGGTCAATGGGGAACACGCGGTACACTGTTTCGTCGTTCAAACGAAGCCTTAATCCGTAGCTTGTTCTACGCTTACCGTGACCGCCGTCAGAGAAAACGTCAAATGCGCCGTTTGTGGATTCAACGCATCAATGCGGCATCTCGTTTGAATGGCTTGAGCTATAGTCGTCTCATTCACGGTTTGAAACTCGCCAATGTCGAGGTCAATCGTAAGATGATGGCAATGCTTGCCAACGATGATCCGCAAGCATTTGCGAGCATTGTCAACACGGCAAAAGATGCAATTCCAGCATAACACTAAGACAGGGTCAGCTAAGACCCTGTTTTTAATTAAGTAATGTCAGGCAATTCAGCTTGTAGAATGATTATCTATCTGATAGCAAACAGCCGTTCAAGTCGTTTTGGTTTTCAGTGAACAGTTATCAGTAGAGACAAAATGCAGTTTTCGGATGACTGACAACCGACGACTGATAACTACATAAGTGAAAAATATGCCTGATGCTAAAGTTTGCTTTACACCACCCCTAGATAGTTGTCAATTGACTACCCCACGCATCGTTTCACGTCTCAAATTATCGACAACGGCATGTAGAGATTCTTCATCACTTGCCCCACCTGCTTTCGCTGCACGATGAATCTCTAATTGTCGGTCCGCACTCGTGCCTTTGTCCAATATTGTATGTAGATACTCCGCCGCCTCGCGTGACCCTAATTCATCCAAAACATCATCAATAAAAATCAGTAACTCTTTAGCTAAGAAACGCGCAGGCACAGCTTCCGCTTTACCATAATCAACCATCTTGCCATCTAATCCCCAGCGTACTGCACGCCACTTGTTTTCAGCAATGAGTTCTGTTCGATAAACACGCCAACTCTGGTTTTGATTGCGTAACTTGACCAATTTTGCACAAATCCCTTGCACGAGAGCCGCTACACAGATTGCCTCATCAACCGTTGTACAAACATCCGATACGCGGATTTCAAGCGTGCCAAAATCTTCTTGTGGACGGCAATCCCACCACAATTTCGTATAATCGGCTTTGCCATCACCGCGTTTCCCAATCGACCCTGCTTTGCCTAAAGTCTCGACAAAAGATTTATATTCAAAGAACGATCCAAATGTAGGTGGAATTCCCGTGCGTGGCAAATTCTCGAAAATAATACTGCGGTAACTTTTTAAGCCTGTATTTCGTCCGTGCCAAAACGGCGAACTTGTTGTCAGTATCAGAATGTGCGGTAAGAAATAACGCAATTGATTCTGAATGTCTATCATCAATTCTAATTGTTCAGGCTCTGTGCCAAAACCCACATGAATGTGCATTCCAAAAATCAGCATCCGTCGCGCGACCTCTTGCATGTGGGATTCAAGGTCTTGATAACGCTCACCTTCGGAGATTTTCTGCTCGTCCCAACGTGAAAATGGATGCGTACTCGCGGCAACAATCGAACGGTCATGATGTTGGGCTATTTTGTTTACTTCCCGACGTAAGCGGATGAGTTCAGCACGCGCTTCAGTCACGTTGCGGCAAATATGACTCCCCACCTCAATTTGTGATTGCATGAACTCAGGTTTGAGTTGTTCACCCAATACGATGTTACTATCATCATTCATCAACTGCTGGACATAGGCAGATAAGGCGCGTGTTTCGGGGTCAATAATCTGATATTCTTCTTCAATACCAAGTGTGAGAGGGATTTGTAACATAAGCTGACCTCAATAATTTCAAATAAACACTATTCTATGCTAATCTTACCCTTTGATAGATAAGTCTGCAAAATATTAAGTGTTTATGGAAAGTGCATCAAAATGGTTGAAACGATTACCAGCTTACAAAATCAGTACGTAAAACTAGCTAACCAATTACAAAGTCGAGCAAGAGCAAGGCGTAAAGAAGGCAAAATTGTCCTTGAAGGAACACGCCTCATCGGGGATGCTCTTGAGCAACATATAATCCCTGAATTTATCTTATACGAACCAAGCGGTGTCGATTATGACTTGCTAGCAAATTTGCAAAACACACGCACTAATCTCTATGAAGTACCGACAAATATCATCCAGCATGTGAGCGATACACAATCACCACAAGGTATTGTCGGAGTCTTTAGACTGCCCAAACCAGATTTACCAGATAACCCCCAGCGAGTGCTAATCTTAGATGCAATTCAAGAACCCGGCAACATGGGGACAATCTTACGCACGGCAGGTGCAAGTGGTGTTCAGGTAGTTATCCTCGCGCCAGATTGTGTCGACCCTTATAACCCAAAGGTATTACGGGCAGGGATGGGCGCACACTTTCGTGTACCGATTGTCGAGGCAGATTGGGCGAATATTCGTGGCTATTGTGAGCATATCAAGCATTATATTGCAACAGGCAGTGGTGAATTAACTTATACCGATGTCAATTGGAATGAGGCGTGGGCATTAGTAATTGGCAATGAAGCACACGGTGTCGGTGAGAAAGCCAAGAATTTTGATGCGAAAGGTGTTTCGATTCCAATGGCAAATGCAGAATCACTGAATGCCGCAATTGCTACGGGGGTTCTACTGTTTGAGGCACAACGTCAACGCCTTAGCAGTGATTAAACATAAAATGGACGAGAAGTCCTGTCTCGTCCGTTCACAATACCTTCACTCACTATAACCTAATCACTAGCCCGTATGACCAAAGCTATCAAATAAAGTAAAAATGATGACCCTGATGTCCCAACACGAATAGCATTCGCTTGATTCCATACGTCACGGGTTGCTTCCCAATCAGGTGGAAGCGCAAGTGGGTTCCAAGATTCAGTATAGGCATTCAAAGGTAAATTAACACTCGCTGTGTACGCAATGATTCCAAAAATGTATACGAGAGTGGCGACAACGATGAGCCAAAATGATAAACTTTTGTAGTGTCGCCAATTTGCCAATATAGCCACAACCCCCATTGCACCACTACCAAAGAAAAAGATGAAAAACATAAAATGACGCACATTTTCATTGAATAATGATTGGACAGTTGCATAAGTTTCACCATCAACTTGCATCATCGCTGAATTGATATTGAAGGTATAGGTATAAAAGAAGCCTGCCATTATTGCTGTTGTAAAAATTGCGATTGCTAGGGTGATATTCTCAAGATAGTTCGCCGATTGTCTCTTCATTTTATTTGTTCCCAAAAATTATGGTTAGTCAAACTTTTATACGCTGTCCTATATAATCGGTTGTGTAAAATAATGAGTTTTTACTAGAAATTTATAGTCATCCCATTAAATGAAATCGGACGAGAGTTAGCCCTCGCCCGTTAAATTTCCTCAAGTTCGCGTCATCATATCACAGGTTCATTATCTTCTGAGAATTGCCGTTATGAGCAATGCGGAAATCTTTAACTTTCTGACCATTCTTCAATATTTTCATCAGCTTGCATAAGGTACAAATGCGCCCCTTGTGGGTCACCAATCATTGCAAATTCTCCGATTCCATCAGCTTCGGCTTGCACATGAATTTCACCACCAAGTGCTTTAACCTTATTGAGTGCTTCGCCCAAATTAGCAACATTGTAGTAAACCATAAAGGCTGATGGCATCCCTGCCATTTCTTCGTCCATCGCCAAGATACCCCCATTTGCACGACCATTATTGAGAATCATGTAGTAACCTTCTTGGTTTTCTTGTTCTGTGAATTCCCAACCCAGCAATTTACCAAAGAAATCCATAGAGGCTTGAGGGTCATTGGTCATGAGTTCGTTCCAGAGCATCGCACCAACCGTATTGACTAAGCCTGCGCCAATCGTATTCTTGGCTTGCCATAATGAAACCGTTGCCCCTGTCGGCTCTTGAATGACCATCATGCGACCATCTTCAAAGACATCAAATGGCTCTGCAACAACTGTACCACCATATTCTTTGACTTTATCTACAAGTGCATCAACATCATCAACTGTGATGTAGTTTGTCCAGTGGGATGGAACACCTTGTGCTTGCATCTCAGCTTGCATCGGGTTAATCGCGCCGACATTCTCACCATCTTGTTTGAACATCGTATAGAAAACACCTTCACCCATCGGTAGGTCTTCGGTTTCCCAGCCTAAAACTTCTGAATAAAATTTTTTACCCTCTGCCCAATCAGTTGTACTGCAATCTGCCCATGAAAATGTGCCATGTGGATATTTAGTGACTTTATACATTATTGCCTCCCCAGTTGACGAATATATTAGAATTTTTGTTCTACGATTATTATAGCAGAACAAATGTACAAAAGCAACAAATTCACGATTAAATTGTCATTAAATAAAAAGAGGGTACACATCTTATGCACCCTCTTAAAATCAGAGCAAAAGCAATCTAATCTTCGGCTTCAACACCTAGATGGAAAGCGACTACATAGTCACCTTCTGTATCCCCATAACTGGTCATAACGTAATTAAACGCCAACCCAGCAAACTCAGGAGAAATAGGCAGGGTAATCATCGAATCGTATTGTCCACCACCAAGTTGACGATTGCCTGAACGCGATACATAAGAGTTGTTCAAGTTGGAACTATCACCCCAGCAGATGCTCCCTGCGTCATCACAGCTAATTCCAACACCATCCTCATCAGCTAATGGATCTAAGTTGTTGTCAGCAAGGTAAATTAGGGGGTCAAATCGACTAACAACAGAAATCATGTACGCTGTCGGGTCAATATTTGATTCGATTAGTGCAGGTGACAAAGATAAGGACATAGGATCACCAGCACCATCTGCTGAACTTGCATACATCCCTTCGATAATCAACAAGAATTCACCGCTCGATTCGCCAAAACCACCCACGATAATCGACACGTTTTCAAAGGCTGATGCGCTATTAAGATTAAAGACCACTTGTGAACTTGTCCCCTGTGTATCGACATCACCTGTTGTGGGCAAATCTGCGCTATAGGTCGAGGCTTCGCTATCATCATCATTGCAAAGGGCATTGTTATAATTACCTGAAAGCGTCACCGCTAAAACAGGGTCAAACCCATCAATCCCTATAGCTGTCACGCGGTACGTATTGCCAGAGCGTTGTTGAATAATCGTTAATTCAACGCCGTTTTCAATTCCGCCTCCGCCATCACAGGAAACATCACGTCCCCAATCCACGTCATAATCGGCACTATCGTTATCGCGGTCATCGTCATCATCGTCATCTTCGTCATCATCATTGTCGTTGCTATTGTTATTACGACTACTTCCATCTTCAGCATCGACACTGAAAACTTCGTATTCAGGATAATCATTTTCTTCAAGGCTAGATTCTTCCTCGTCGTCCTCATCACCTTCTACCATTCCGACGAGTTCTACCGCATCAATTTCATTCCAATAGCCAACAATATCTTGGTCGAGGTAAATCGTCACTCCATTAGAGAGTGGTAATCCATCTGGTAAATCAATACTAAGAACTGATGGACATTCGTCACTAGGGTCTTCTATATCAAAGTGAATGGGGTCATCATCGTCATCTTCTGGCAAAATCTCAATCGCAATAATGGCACCGGGTGATAGATTTTGGTAAATATTTATCTGTGTCGGATGCACTTCATCACGGAAAAATACGGTGAGTGATTCTTCGCCATCATCATATTCTTCGGATGCCCATGCCTCGACGCTATCCGCACATTCTTCAACATCAGGGCGACCTGTCGCTTGGTCAGCACTCCAATCATCATCCCCATATTGGCTTGATGCTTCAGCACTGCGCGCCCACTGTGCAATCTGAATCATGTCATCCATTGCTGATACAAAAGCAAAAGAACCAAGAATTAAACTACTGATAATTAAAAAAAGTGTTACACGTTTTATCATAATTTTCCCCTTTTTGTTTCTATATTTTTTGACTGTATCACAGGTCTATAGGGATAAATAATTAAGTTTTTGAAAAACTCGTAAAAATTAGTTGCAGTAAATTATCCTATATCTGCGTTTAATAGAATAGAAACACACAATTCAGAATTGGAGTCCGCTTGCAAAACGCATTATCGCCTGATGAGGAACGCGACCTTATCGCTGAAATAGCAACCAATCCAGACGCATTTCGGAGCTTATATCGGCATTACTTTGGGCGAGTTTTCGCCTATATCGCCTATCGTGTCGGACGGCAACAAGATGCAGAAGATGTAACGGCGGATGTGTTCACGCGCGTGGTCAGTAATCTTGAGCAATTTGAGTATCGTGGAGAAGGGTCATTTTCAGCATGGATTTTCAGAATTGCTTATAACGCAACTCAAGAATTTCATCGCCAGAATCAAGCAAGAATATTTCTCACATTGGAAGAAATTCCTGACGTTAAAGGTGAGCGGTTATCACATGATGAAGCACTCATACGCAAAGAACAATTTGCCCGTCTACATCAGATGATAGCGACTTTGTCACCACGTCGGCAAGAGGTTATCACCTTAAGATTCTTTGGCGAACTACGGAATCAAGAGATTGCAGAAATACTCACTTTAGATGAGCGCACCGTTGCCAGCCATCTTTGCCGAGGACTAGAAGATTTACAGCGAAAATATCAACATGAGGACATCAGCACATGACAGAAAATCATCATCCAGATAAGGAGATGCTCGATGAGATTGAGCGTGTGTTAAAGCATCAAGCATCAGATAACAAATTGCTCACTAAATTGAGCCAAACTGTTCCGCAATCCCGCTCTGATTTCCAGAATAGTTTGGAAGATAGTTTAATCGCGCAATTATCAGCTACAACACCAAAGACAGACTCAGGAGATGAATTTATGAAACTATATGATGAAAAATCGAAACGTAAGAAAAATAAATCTTCGCGCCTACCCTTTACCTTAGTAGCCGCAGTCATCGCTATTGCACTTATTGGAGGTTTAATTCTCATAACTTCGCTAAATAACTCTACTGAACCATATGCAGATTCACTCCCAGAAGGGATGGCATTAACCACAACGCAACTTATAAACGAAGCCATAGCAACAGGTGGCACAAGCACAATAGGAATATTAGAAGTACTTCCAGCAACTTTTACACCTACGCCAGTGCCTGATAATTTCAACCTTACAGCAACAGCTATTGCAAATATTGAAGATGAAAGAACGTCAGATGATTTTACTAGAGTAGTCATTGCTCTACGTGATATCGAACTCAATGAAACGATTACTGATGATATGATTACAACTGTTCAATACGATACAGAGGATGCTTGGGGTTTGGCAGAGGATAATCAAGGTACTTTTTACTACAATAACGAAGGCATTGTCATCGGGCAACGTGCCTCGACATTCATCCCTGCTCATAACCCTATCACCAGCAATAATGTAACCGAAACTCAAAATTGTGAACATGAGGAATTAGAACTTGCCCATTTAGGGTGTTCAACTGTAGATTTTGGTTACAGGATAATGACCTTCACGACAAATAATTCAATAACAGATGCAACCCCCTTAATCCTGCCTTTGGGCATCCGTGTAGATGTGATTACTGCACTACAACTTATTGAAATTGGCGATAGATTACGCATTGTAGACGAGGATGATTTACCACTTGATATTGTACCGTTCATACGTATGACAGCAATTGTTTCAAATGCCATCTTACTTAATGTCGAGGGTCGTGGTGATGATATGACTGTAACATTAGCTCTTAGCGAAGATAATGCTGTTGCTTTAGAACATATTTTACAATCGAATACACCCATATACTTTAGACCTCATGTTGATAACACTGAATTGCTTTTTGATGAAGAAATCTCCTCATCAGTATATCCACTCACAGAGAATGGTTTAGCAATGGTATCTATCTCACTGACGCAAGTGAATACGGATACAGTTGTCAATATTGGGGATATATTTGATATTCAATTTTCGATACTACCTGACGAAACAGATTTACTATCGGCAATACCTACACCTCAAGCGGGTGATGTGACCAATCTTAACTCACTTACACCTTACTCAGGCAACATCTTAGAAATTAACGATTCGAGCGTGATATATGTCGGGCGTGGCTCAGAGGATTATCCAAATCCATCAGGCGATGATAGCCTATTCATGGCAATTAGTGTTAATCCTGATGATGCGTGGATAGTCGATTGGTATGCAAGCAATGGAGCTAATTTTAACTTGCGCCCTAGAAACTAATAATATCCATATTCCTAATAAAACAAACTCTAATTAGGGTGTGTTTTTAATTTTACAGAGTATCTATGTACAAGATAATGCTCTCATCGCGTCTATTAATAGACCTCTGATAGAGAATTTCCTGCTGAGATGGTATGATTACAGGAGATTCAATAATCCGAACAAAAGGGAGTATTTTTATGGCAAAAGAATATGATGTTGTCGTTGTCGGTGCAGGACCTGGTGGTTATGTAGCGGCAATTCGTGCAAGCCAATTAGGGCTTAAAGTAGCAATCGTGGAGAAAAAATACTGGGGTGGTGTCTGCCTTAATGTCGGGTGCATCCCATCAAAAGCCTTACTACATAATGCCGAATTAGCACACACGTTTTTACACAAAGCAGAAGAATTTGGCATCAGTGGCGATGTAAAATTCGACTATGCCAAAGCATGGGAACGTAGTCGTGAAGTTTCTGGCAAACTCGTCAAGGGTGTTCATTTCTTGATGAAGAAAAACAAAATTGATGAATACGACGGTTGGGCAACCTTCAAAGACGATAAAACAGTCGAAGTTGCTTTAAATGATGATAAAACCGAAACATTAAAATTCAAGAATGCTATTATCGCCACAGGCGCAGTCGATAATACTCTGCCAAATGTCGAATTTAGCGATAATGTCGTCGGCTGGGAAACACAAATCATGACCGACAACCTGCCAAAGAGTATCATCATTGCTGGTGGTGGGGTCATTGGGGTCGAGTTCGCTTATGTCATGGCAAATTATGGCGTTGATGTCACCATTGTTGAATATTTAGATTCGATTTTGCCTCTTGAAGATAAAGAAGTATCACGCGAATTGACCAAGCAATACAAGAAAATGGGGGTTAATATCCTCTCTAGCCATGCCGTTAAATCCATCGAGGATACAGGTAAAGGCGTAAAAGTCGTTGTCGAAGATAATAAAAAAGGCGAAAGCAAGACGCTTGAAGCTGAAAAAGCTATGGTCGCTATCGGTTTCAAACCACGCACTACTGGCTATGGTTTAGAAAATACAGGCGTGAAATTAACTGAACGTGGTGCAATCGACATCAATGAGAAGATGCAAACCAACGTGCCACATATTTACGCTATTGGTGATGTAACTGCTAAATTGATGCTAGCTCACGTTGCAGAAACAATGGGCGTGGTTGCCGCAGAGAATATTGCAGGCGCGGAGACTGTTGAACTCGATTTCGATATGATGCCTCGTGCCATTTACTGCAATCCACAAATTGCTGCCTTCGGCTACACAGAAGAACAAGCCAAAGCAAAAGGTTATGACATCAACGTGGCGAAGTTCCCCTTCCAAGTCAATGGTAAGGCGTTGGGGCTTGGTGAACCAGTAGGATTTGTCAAGATTATCAGCGACAAGAAATACGGTGAATTGCTCGGCGCACATATGATTGGCGCAAACGTCACTGAGTTGTTGCCAGAATTGACCTTAGCCCGCACATGGGAACTCACTCCCCATGAAATCGCACGCAACGTTCACGCACATCCGACGCTAAGTGAAGCTATAAAAGAAGTCGCACATGGTCTTGAAGGACACATGATTAACTTCTAAATCACATTCTTGTAAAGGCAGACTGATGGTCTGCCTTTATATATTATCGCGGTGGACACCCATTATTCTCGCGTGTCCCTACTTGCCTTGGACAATTATCTTGCGCGTTTGCAACACCATCGCCATCAACATCGACGGGACAAATCGTATTTTCATCTCGATATTGAGCGCAAAATTCAGTTATATCCTCAAAAATTTCGCGTGGTTCATCTGGGCAGCCGCGAAAATCAGCATTACCAGCAATATCAGGGCAAAAATCTAGCAAATCAGGGAAACCATCAGCATCGGCATCATCGGGCGCATTTGCACATCCACGATTATCTCCTGCTTGATATGGGCAAAAATCTAAAGCATCAGGGAAACCATCTCCATCATTATCAACAGGCTGACTTTCACAACCGCTAAACTCAGCTGACCCTGCATGTATCGGGCAAGCATCATTCATATTGATGATACCGTCGTTATCAGCATCACCTCTAAAATCTAAGGTATTGTTGGCAATGGCGCGTGTTGATGTTGTCCGATTAGCCCTGCTTGTAGGAGGACAAAACGGCAATTCTGCTAAAGTATCAAGCGCAGTCGATAATCCTCCTAAATCTACGGATGGCATTGCATCGGACGGTATATCAGCTAAGGCAATACAATTCTCACCTGCCTCAAAGAGCTGTCCCCAACGTTCGGCAGATGGCAATTGACCTGTTCGCAAAACACGCAAAAGATTTTCACAACGTGGCAAGCCATCAACCCCACAAGGAGCTTCGCCATTTTGAACACGTTCCCGTAATTCAGCCAATGCCTCTTGTACCAGTGGCGGTGCAAGGCTAATTTGGCGTGGTAAGTTACGAATAGGAAGGCGTGCCATACGCGTTTCCTCATATGCAGAGGGTAAATCAGGACGACCCACTGGCAATAACTCGTTATTCAATGGCAGACGTACTTGCGTCCCTTCAATGACAGGATAATTTTCATCGTCAAATTGTACAGCAAGGCTACCTTCAACAGTTGACATCACAAGCTCGACTTCATCATCAGAAACATCTTCCGTCTCAAATAAGACTGTCGAGCCGACTTGCACATCAACCCCATTGACGTTAAATGTCACTTCGTCCACACCATCAGGCGTTTGGATGAGCAAGCCACTATCAGGGGCATCTTCACAAGATGTATTACCAACACCTGTGCGTAAATAGAAGGCTTGCATTGGCGTTTGTTCGTCAGTAGACGCATTTTCAATTGCCACATCGCCAAAAAGAATAAACGTTACATTTTGTCCGGGAATGGTATTCGGAATATCAGCTTGTAAGGACATCACAGCCACACCCCATGTTCCTGCGGTTTCGTTCAACTCACTGAGTTCTAGCGTGAGAATATCCGCCACATCCACAATATCTCCTAACGAATCAAAAGAAAAATCACTGACATCTGCTTGCGCTTCTGCTTGTAAATCTACGTTGCCATAACAGGCTTGATTACGCCCTAGTTCAGCGCAAAATTCATCCACTGCGTTGAGGGCATCATCCAAAATAGCCGAACAACTTTCCTGTGCGGAAGCAATCGTCACTGAAATAGCAAGAAATAGAAAAAGAGCAGTTTTTAGAGGGTGTATCATAGTTATAGTCCCTGCCTGATTATGCTAACAAAACATAATTGCAGTATAAGGGTATCTTGAGGAATCTGCATTTAGGTTACAGAAAAATTGCATAAAAATAACAATTAGAGTGCCATTTGCTGACACTCTAATGAAGTGATTTTACGACCAATTTTCCAGCGTTTGCTTGATGTGCATTAGGAAGGCATCTGCTGTTGCACCATCCGCCACGCGATGGTCAAAGGTTAAGGAGAGGTAGCTACACGGGCGGATAGCGATAGCATCATTGATGACCTTCACCCGTTTCTCTATCATACCCACACCGAGAATGCCCGATTGTGGCTGATTAATAATTGGCGTTGCTATGATACTGCCACTCACACCATGATTGGTCAGAGTAAATGTACCATCTGTCACCTCGTCTGGTTTCAGTTGGCGATTCCGCGCCCGTTCAGCAAGGTCATTCACTTGGCGTGCTAAGCCAATGAGGTTGTAATCACTCGCATTCTTTATTACAGGCACAATCAGACCATCATCAATCGCCACTGCCATGCCAATATGTTGCAGATGATTATAGAATAAGCCCTCATCTGTCCAACGCGCATTCAACACGGGTACAGCTTGTAATGCCTTAGCAATTGCCGAAACAAAATAAGGGGTAAAGGTCAATTTAACACCTTGTTTAGCAAAGGCTTCTTTATGGGCTTTTCGGTGGTTAGCCACATTATGCAAATCCACTTCCATAACCGTCGTGACGTGGGGCGCAGTGTGAAGTTTGCTTTCGACCATGTGCCTGGCAATAGATTGACGCATCCCTGACAATTCGACTAATTCACCTGCCACACCTTGTGGCACTGGCGCAGATTTTGTCTCGGGTTTTAAATTCGATTGTTGTGCGACTTTCTTCGGTTTAGAGGATGATTCTTCTGCTTCGTGTTCATCTTCATAATTCACACTCGGGCGGAACAAATTACCATCGGCAGGTATTTCCCAAGGAGCGAGGTCTGCATCAGTTTCACTTTGCTGAGTATCTTGTGTGTCAAGATACGCCAAAACGTCCTTTTTACGGATGCGACCATCACGCCCTGTACCTTCAATATGATTGAGGTCAAGGTTATGTTCACTTACCATCCGCGCAACAACAGGCGAGACATGCCCTGTATATTCCCCTTTGCTGACAGCTTTTGATGCCTTTGTAGGGGCAGTTTTTTCAGCAGAAGTTGTTTCTACTTTATGTGTGCCATTGACATGATGTTGCGTACCATTATCGCTGACTGTGGTTTTTTCACCATCTTGCCCGATCACGCCTAAGACTATACCCGCATCAACTGTTTCACCTTCTCCCACGAGGATTTCGAGCAAGATACCCTCGGCTGGGGCAGGAATTTCAGTATCAACTTTATCGGTACTCACGCGCACAATCGGTTCAAACTCTTCAACTGTATCCCCGACTTGTTTCAGCCATTCGCCAACCGTTCCATCGACGACACTTTCACCAAGTTGAGGCATTGTTATCTTTGTAGCCATTAAATCTCCTTAGTAACTTGCAAGGTCACGGATTGCATCAGCGATTTTGTCTGGATTAATCATAAATTCTTCTTGTATCGGATGGCTGAACGGTACACCGGGTACATCAGGACCTGCGAGGCGTTTAATCGGTGCATCCATGTATTCAAAGGCTTCGTCTGATAATATCGATGCAATCTCAGCACCGTATCCTAAGAACTTATTATCTTCGTAAACAATCAAGGCTTTGCCTGTTTTCTTGAAGGAATTTAGAACCGTTTCTCTATCAAGTGGGACTAACGTCCGTAAATCCACCAATTCCACATCAATACCGTCTTGACGATAAACACGCTCTGCGGCAATTCGCGCGTAGTGCATCATCATTCCATAAGCATAAAGCGTCAAGTCATCGCCTTCACGCGTAATATTCGCTGGACCAATCGGCGTTAGATAGTCACCTTCTGGAACAATCCCCTTAATCGCCCGATAGCCTTTCTTGGCTTCAAGGAATAGCACAGGATTAGGGTCACGCACAGCACTCTTGAGTAAGCCCTTCGCATCTTCAGGGGTACTCGGCATCACAACCTTCAAACCAGGAATATGTGAAAATAGCGCCTCAATGCTCTGGCTATGATACAACCCGCCACCAATCCCACCGCCATATGGCGCACGAATGACCATCGGCACATTCCATTCACCATTAGAGCGATAGTAAAAGCGTGAGACCTCGCTCAAGATTTGATTAAAAGCAGGGAAAATAAAATCACCGAATTGAATTTCACAGATGGGGCGTGTATCCGCGATTGCCGCACCCAAACCAATTGCCACAATCGATAACTCTGCTAAGGGCGAGTCTACAATGCGTTCTGCACCATATTTTTCATATAAACCAGCCGTTGCGCGGAATACCCCTCCGCGTTGCCCGACATCTTCACCTGTAATGAACACCCGTTTATCGCGGGCAAGTTCTTCGTCCATCGCTTCTGTCAGTGCTTGGATGAGTGTTTTAGTTTCAACTTTTGTTGCAACAGTCATTAAAAATCCCCCCGTGAGTTCGGTGCGAATGTATGGCTTGCTGATAAATGCTCCGCAGGGTCAGGATATGGTGCTGCTTCTGCTGTGCGATGTGCCTCATTCACTATTTGTTTAGCTTTATCTTCATATTCATTATCCAAGTCTTCCGTGAGAATGCCATCATCTAGCAGACGTTTACGGAAATTTGGAACGGGGTCAAATTGTTTGATATGTTGCAATTCTTCTTTACTGCGGTAGGTACGGTCATCATCATCAGATGAATGGGGTACTAATCTATGACATTTCGCCTCAATACAGGTAGGACCTTCACCAGAATAAGCGCGTTCAACTGCTAACTTCATGACCTCATACATTTTAATTGGGTCAGTTCCATCAACTTGAACACCATGTACACCATAGGCTTCGGCGCGTTCAGCAACGGACATTGCCGCTTGTTTTTCGTAGGGGACACTAATTGCGTAATTATTATTTTCAACAATGCAGATAAATGGAAGCTGATGCACGCCTGCCCAATTCAAGCCCTCATGCCATTCCCCTTGCGTAGTCGAGCCTTCACCCAATGAACACATCGCCAAACGCGGTTGTGTGTCGTCATCAGGGTCTTGTAAGCCTTGCTGAATACGATATTTAATCGCAAAGGCTGTGCCTGCCGCTTGTGGGACTTGTGTAGCAACCACTGAGGATTGGGTGACAATGTTCTTGCTCTTCTTCGACCAATGTGATGGCATCTGACGTGCGCCACTACTTGGTTCACCTTCTTTACCAAATAACCCGAGCATGAAATCAAGGGGGGTATAGCCACTATTGAGAACAAATGCGAGGTCACGGTAATAGGGGAAAGAATAATCAACGCCACGGTTCATAGCAAATGAGGCAGCGACTTGTAGGGCTTCATGCCCGATGCTACTAATATGAAACGGTATTTTACCCTGACGATGTAATACCCACGCACGTTCATCAACACGGCGCGAGAGTAACATCTGCCAATAAATTTGAAGCAGGTCTTCGGTGCTAAGTTGCGCCGAATATTGCCCCTCACGGGTCAAATTACTCATTAAATGGACTCCTAAAATGAAAAGAAAACTTTTTAGTTTGTCCCTATTTTATCAGAAACCTTATTAAATTACTGTAAATATTGTGCAGATTACTGAGTATCCTCTGTACTTTTTGCTCAAAAGGTATCAATATCAACCTAAATATACCTCTGAGAATTTTTCAGAATCTAAGGTTATTTCATTTAGTGTCTCAATAATAATAGAAATTCGATTATTCATCGTTTCTTTATAGTCAGCAGGAATTAACTGACTAGATTTTGTAACTTCGGCTAATTTATCAAAATCTCTCTTAATTGCCTCAATTCTATCCATATATCGTAGCAACGGTAATCCTGCCGAGTATGCTATAGTAACCCACTCAAGATTATTTTCTTCCACCAATGGTTTCCAAAACAATTCATATCTACTTTTTGAGCCTGTACTAACAATGGGATAATAAACCTCATCTCGGTCAGGTTCTCTGTAATTAATACTAAGTCCTATAGACATCTTCCCATTACCTTAATTACTATTCATATATCTGACGCAAAAATCTCACCCATCATTCTCCAATAAGAACAAAAAAGAGCACATCAGACGACATGCTCTCATAAATTACGATCTATGCCAATTAATCCCCAACAGCCGTCGCTTGTTCTAATTGCTCTGCCAGCATCTCTGCCACATCACG
Source organism: Phototrophicaceae bacterium (assembly GCA_965230145.1). GTDB lineage: Bacteria > Chloroflexota > Anaerolineae > Aggregatilineales > Phototrophicaceae > JAUZRW01. Next base: position 4,347,815 of record CBDDKI010000002.1, on the reverse strand, counting down.
CACCACAGGACCGTTCCCATGTTCAGATTTTGCGGTCTCGAACATCTGCATACAGAAGGGGCATCCAACAGCTAAAGTGTCTGCGCCAGTTGCCATTGCTTCTTCATAACGCACCAGATTAACTGCTTTCTCGCCTTCTTCTTCCTCTTTCCAGAATTGTGCACCACCCGCACCACAGCAGAAACTATTCTTTCCATGCCGTGGCATTTCAATCAGGTTTGCACCGATACCTTTGAGTGCATTGCGAGGTTCATCCACAATGTCATTATGTCGTCCAAGGTAACAAGGGTCATGGAAGGTGACATTACCCCATGTATCAGGGTGAGCATTACGCGGAATTTTGTTTTCTGCGATGAGTTCTGCGATGAGTTCTGTGTGATGAATAACTTCATATTCACCGCCAAATTGATGATACTCTTTGCCTAAGTTATGCAAACAGTGCGGACAGGTTGCCACAATGCGCGGTGGTTTGATCTCATTGAGTGTTTCGACGTTAGCTGAGGCAAGCTCAAAATAGAGATATTCATTACCTCCACGACGTGCGACATCCCCCGTACACGTTTCGCCCTCCGCTAAAACTGCATAATTCACACCTGCGTGTTTCAAAATTTTCACTAATGATTGTGCTGTTTGTTGCGCGCGAGGGTCATAATTTGCCGCGCATCCCACCCAATACAAAATATCAAAATCGGGATTATCTTCTACAGTCGGCACATCAAAATCGAGGTCAGCCGCCCATTCCAAACGTCCGCGACCATCTTGCCAAGGGTTGCCATTGCGCTCCATACCATTGAATGCTGCTTGCAATTCGTTCGGGAACTCACTCTCCATCAGAACTTGATTCCGACGAATATCAAGAATATCGCGCATCGGTTCATCCCCAACAGGGCAAATATCAACACAAGCACCACAACTCGTACATGCCCAAACAGCAGATTCACTGATAGCCTTACCCATAAGATTAAAGGGTTCTACTGTGCCGTTTGCTAATCCATGAATATCTTCATTAATATAATAACGCTTATTGACCTCCAAAGCAGAGGGAGACAATTCTTTACCTGTAACATAGGCGGGGCAAACATCCTGACAACGATTACACTGGATACATGCAAAGGCATCGAAAATTTGCGTTTGTGGTAAATCAAATATCACATTTACGCCAAACTGCTCAATCGATTCATCTTCAAAGTCGAGCGGATCTAGTTCGCCTATACTGGTGCGTTCGGGGCGTGTCAGAAAGTTCAGCGGAGCCATAAATAAGTGGGCGTGTTTGGATTTCACAAAATAAGGTGTAAAGACCAAAATGCCACCCAATGCCAACCACCACATGATATGCCGTACCCACACTTGTGCGCCCATCGGCATCCCTGCCCATATTGGCGAGACAATTGTTGCGAAAGGCATATAGAGGTCTGTGCCGTGCATAGATACCGCGACAGATTCTCCTAAGAAGCGTGCGCCGACATGAATAAGGATGAAAAAGGCAACAATCATCGAATCACTAATTTGCCCACCTTTTGCAACTTTTGGGTGTAACAGGACATTATCGTGATAGGTCAGGTCTTTTTTATTTGGCAGATACAAACGGCGCAAGATGAAATACACCACACCCACTAAGACAACTATCGACAAGACATCCCCGAGAAGGCGATACAAGTCATAAACTGTAGCCCAAAAACCATCCAATTCGCGTAAGTTTTCCTCTAAATTTGGCACAAAACCAATCAGCAAATCAATTGCATTGACTAGAAAATAAAAAGTAAATCCTATCACCACGCCGAGATGAAACAAACTCGTGACACGCCGAGTTTTGAGGGTTGTCTCTTGGGTAATATAAATACGCAACGCCTTGAACGCACGTGCGAAGAAATTATTAAGATGTAATTTCCCCTGCCCTTGATTAATGACGAGGTACATATCGCGGAAACCGACATAGGTTGCCCCAATTGCAAACAGTGCAAGAAAAATAAATAGCATTTGTTCAAAAGGTGTGAGCATGAACGAGTTCCTTTTAAATAACAATTAAATAATCGTTCGGTTAATTGAGGCGAGTTTAACACCGTGTTTCAAAAATGGAAAGTTCATAGGAGGATACAAATTTGACAAATAACTCATATATCAGACGTAAGCATTCAGGTGAGCTATTCATCTAGATGAGTAATAGACACTTATAAAAGGATAACAATAAAAATGATTGATTTTTCCCCTTTTAGAAATAAAGAGAAAAAATATATCGACATCTGGCGTGACGAAAATATTACAATTCAGGATTTACGTGATGCCACCAACGAAAGCATTGACCACATTCTAGAGTTAATCAGCGAACTTGATGATGCAGGTATCGCTCATGAACCAGTAGACGAAAATGCCAAAGACCCTTACGCAGTTGAGGGGGAAGAACATATTGGCTGGACAGTTGGGCATTTAGTCGCGCATGTCACAGCAAGTAGCGAAGAAGGTGCGGCATTTGCCTCTTTACTCGCGCGTGGAGTCGAAGGCGTAGAACATCGCCCACGCTATGAAACCCCTTGGCGTGATGTTGATACCAAAGCCAAAGCCATCCAACGCTTAGAGGAAAGTCGTCGCATCCGCCTCGCCTATCTCGACACTTTTCCCGATGAACCTGATTATGAAAATTTACGTGCGGGTTTAAGTGAAAATGCTCAAGCCTATTTTGGCGACTTGAACGCCCCTTCTGCATTTATGATGGGCTTAGGACACGAGGTCGGACATTATGCCCAAATTGAAGATGCTGTTCAGCAAGCCTTAAATGCTACAGATACAGCCAATGCCTGATTATAATCTGTTGCAAATAGGATTGTTGTGACCTATACTAGCCATATTATGATTAAACAAACACAGCAACATCATATCAACAATTGATAGCGTAAACGAAGGTCACAGGAAATGTTCATGGCGCGACCTTGGTTCGCGCTATTTTTTTGCCTATTAGCAATGAGGATTTTGATAAGGAGACAAAATGGTACAGATTGAAGCACGGACTGCCAAAGGGATGCGCGACTTTTTGCCGTCGGATATGCTCAAACGCGCCTACGTAATTGAAACAGTCGAAGAGGTATTCAAGCTATTTGGTTTTGAACCCCTGCAAACACCCATCCTTGAAAATACAGAGACTTTGCTCGGGAAGTATGGAGAAGAAGCTGAGGGTCTAATCTACAGTGCAAAACACGGACGGCAAGACGAGGCAAGTGTCTCGATGCGCTACGATTTGACTGTTCCCTTAGCGCGTGTCGTCGCACAATATGAAAATGACATCAATCTGCCCTTCAAGCGGTATCAGATTGCACCTGTGTTTCGCGGTGAGCGTCCACAACGAGGGCGTTTCCGTGAATTTTACCAATGTGATGCTGACATCGTTGGTGTAAGTGGCATGTCTGCGGATGCGGAGCTAATCGCCTTAGCTATCATGGTTTTGCGTCGCCTAGACTTTGAAAAATTCACTGTCAAAATCAATAACCGTAAATTGCTAACAGGTATGGGGCAATATGCTGGTGTAGCCGATGAGCAATTGAGCGATTTGTACCGCAGTGTTGATAAATTCGACAAAATCGGTGCAGAAGGTGTGCAGAAAGAATTGCTAGACCGCGGACTTAGTCAGGATGTCGTCGAACGCATGATGACACTCTTACAAGCAGGTGGCAAAGGCACAGAAACACTTGATAATGCAGAGGATGTCCTCGGCGAGTTCCCAGTTGCAAAAGAAGGCTTAGATGAACTGCGTGAGATGGCAAAGAACCTGAATTTACTGGGCGTACCTAGTGAAAATTATGCTTTTGACTTCACAATGGTTCGGGGCTTAGGTTACTATACTGGTCCTATTTTTGAGACGGTACTCGATGGTGATAGCATCGGTAGCATTAGTGGTGGTGGACGCTATGATGATTTAGTTGGCATTTTCCGCAAAGAGAGCTTGCCGACAACAGGAATCTCACTCGGTATTGAGCGTATCATCACGTTGATGGATGAGAATAATATGTATCCTGATACATTAGGGACTACAGTTGTTCAAGTTTTGGTGACGGTCTTTAATGAGGATATGCGCGATGAAGCCACAGCCTTAGCGATGCGCCTACGAAATGCTGGTATTCGCGCAGAACTATACATGACTGATAGTCGGCTTAAACTGGGCAAGCAATTTGGACACGCTGATAAAAAAGGGATTCCGATTGTGGCTGTGATGGGTCCTGATGAAGTGGCGAATGATATTGTCTCACTCAAACGCTTGAAAGATGGGCAAGAAGTGACGGTAAAACGAGGTGAAGCAGCCGATAAAGTGCGAGAGTTGCTGGGCTGATTTTCCTGTTTATCAGGGGATAACAGAGAAAACAGGGAATTTTGGGCGTGAGGTACGCAAAAATAACAGGGAAAATTTTTGCCTGAAGTTTGTAAATGGTTAGCGCAAAAATCACTCTATATGATATTCAGTTGGTAAGGTGCTTAAACAGATTTTAGCACCTTAGCCAAAGCAAAAGACGTTGATATGACCGTTCATATCAACGTTTTTATGATTAGCATTTGGTTTGTTTTGGAGTAGAGAGTGGCTACGCTAACCACTCTCTGAAAGATAGATTAGCCGTCGCTGTCCATATCATCCATCATGCCAAATAGCGCATCGTAGAAGAAAGAATCGAGGGACGCACGCAAGTCAGTACAAGCAGGGTCTTCATCGGCAATGACTGGTAACTCAAGTGTGACCATATCGTCCATCATCTCTTCATCACCCATTTCATCATCCATCATTTCTTCGTCGCCCATTTCATCGTCCATCATCTCCTCATCATCCATCATTTCTTCGTCGCCCATCATTGCCATCATTTCTTCAAATAATGGTGCATATTGACCTTTTTCAAATGTGGAGACATCCATCATCGGCACATAACCATAGTCATGTTCAGCAATATACAGCAAAAGAATCGTCGTTGAATCACAGACATGAGCATCCATCATGTCATCATCTTGAGCAACAGCAGGTTGTGCCAAAAATGCAAAGGCAAATGCAGTAACGGTAACAAGAGCAGCACTAAGTGAGAGAAAAATACGTTTCATGGTGAAATCCTTCTTGATAAATATTGTCAAATAACAGGAAATTCTGTTGATTAAGACAATAATGAAGTATTGTTAATCTGAAATGTCACAAATATCTCAAAACTATTACAGATTTGAGAGGCATCTACATCACCATTACAATATCTACTATATATCGTGAGGTAATTACTTATATGGATGCTCAGTCAGTAGTTATTATTGGTGCTGGTATTGCTGGATTATCTGCGGCTCGACGGTTGCATGATGCTGGCTTGTCGGTCACTGTGCTTGAAGCAAGAAAAAGGGCTGGGGGACGCATTTGGACGAATGAGTCATTAGGGTCACCACTCGATTTAGGAGCATCGTGGATTCATGGTATAGAAAACAACCCAATCTATGACCTTGCCACCAAAAACAATATCCTCACGCATCCGACCAGTGAAGAAGCCTTCCAACTATTTGATACAGATGGTCAAGAGATAAATGAAAAAGACATCCTCTCTGCAGAAGAGGCTTACGAAGACCTCATCGAAACTCTTGATGAAGAACGGGAAGAATTATCTAAAGATACCTCACTCCTTGCTGGCATAAATTCTGTTCTAGCCAATCATAATTTCTCGGATTACCAGCGCAAACTGATAGATTTCATCGTTACGAGTGATATTGAGCATGACATCGCAACTAACACATCAAATTTATCTTTAAAACATTGGGATCAGGATGAAGAATTTGAGGGAGATGAAGTCATTTTCCCTGATGGTTACAAGCAAATTATCACACAGTTAGCCAAAGATATAAACATCCACTACGGAGAAGCAGTAACACAGATTACATACGACAATAAACAAGTCACTGTCAGGACGAATAGTAACCAGCAATACATAAGCACATTTGCCATCGTTACTGTGCCTCTAGGCGTCCTCAAAGCTGACAACATCAAATTTTCGCCACCACTACCAAAATCGAAACAAACTGCTATTCAACAGTTAGGAATGGGGAATTTCCATAAGCTCTATCTCCAATTCCCTGAAATATTTTGGGATAAGCACATTGAATTTATTGGGCATATAGAAGAAAAACCAGCTGAATGGGTATCATGGATGAGTTATTATCCTTATATACAAAAGCCTATTCTCGTTGCTTTCAATACAGGTCAATTCGCCGATAATTTAGAATCTATGACAGATAGCCAAATTATAGAACAAGCTATGGCTAGGTTAAAAGTCATCTATGGCAATTCTATTCCCGAGCCGACTAATTGGCTCATCACGCATTGGCGACATGACCCCTATTCGCAAGGGTCATATTCTTATTTACCACTAGGTATTACAGGCAAAAGCTATGATGACATGGCGAAACCTGTTGGGAAAAGACTGTTTTTTGCAGGAGAATCCACCTCGCGTCAGTATCCTGCAACAGTTCACGGAGCATTTCTTTCAGGTGAGCGCGAGGCGAAACGTATTCTAAAGTCTTTTTAAGGTGAAACCACTGAAAAGTGCCTGAGTAACTTAATCCGTAAAATCATCAATTTTAAGGTCGCATGTCAAACAAACCACAAAGTTAAGTACAGGATTAATATCCTAGAAAAATTCTGCGAAATTGGAACGAAAAGTCCACTCTGTGTGTCTAATATAGTGAACGACAAGCAATTTAAAGGAAAAAATCAAGTGCGACAATTCGTTAGTTTATTGGTATTTCTCGTTTTTGTAGGAAATGTTACAGCACAAGAAGTTCATGAACCCTTCAACACAGATTGTTGGTTCACAGTAACAGAAAGTACCCAATCATATGTTGAAAGCAATCTCATAAATCCAAAAATCTCAGTAGGAACAGTCGAAACAGGCGAAACTTTTCCCGTATTGGAAGTAAATAGTGAGGTTATTCTACTGGCAATTAGAGACATAACAAATTTCTGGCTTCCAATAGAAAACGGGATTGTGAGTGGTGATTGTGAAGCAGTCACAGGTTACGATAATGTTGTCAGTGTTTTAGACAATACGCGGTTATGGTCTGAGCCGAATGTCATAAGCGGTTCTATAATTATATCCATACCTGGAGACGCGACTGTTACCATCCTTGGCGGTACTGCCATAGGGCGAATTCGATATGGAGATTTTACATTAGGCAGTTGGTATCCTGTACAATATGGTACGCAAAGAGGTTGGGTTTGGTCTGAAAGACTCGATTTCGAGGAATTACACATCCCAATTGAAACTGCTTACACCTTAGAGAACGCTCGTTTATGGTCGCAACCAAATGTCAATGATGGCTATATATTGCTACAACCCCTTCCGAATAGGCAAGTTGAAGTAATAGGCGGACCCGTGAGTGGATATATCAGGTATGATAACTTTGAAACAGGCGTTTGGTATCAAGTACAGATTGATAATACAATTGGATGGATATGGGAAAATCGTTTATCTTTCCAATAATTGTCGGTCAACAAAATTGAGTAGTGGGGCTAACTCCCCACTACTCAGTAACACAATTCGTAATTCACCCTTTTCTATCCTGCCTTCACCCACCACCTCATAATTTCCATCCCAAAAATGTACAGGTTTGAGAATCACCTAAAACATCGTTACAATACATCTCTACAATAGTATGATTAAGAATTAATCTTTCATTTTAAGAGGACACTTCATGAGTAATTTATTTCCGCGCTCTAGCGGTATTTTAGTCCATCCGACCTCATTTCCCAGTAAATATGGAATTGGTGATTTGGGTGATAATGCCTATCGTTTTATCGATTGGCTTGCCGACCATGGGCAATCCATTTGGCAAATTTTGCCACTAGGTCCGACCAGTTATGGTGATTCACCCTACCAAACACTCAGTGCCTTTGCAGGTAATCCGAACCTGATTGCACTGGATAGACTCATCAGCGAATATGGTTGGCTCGATGAGGCAGATTTAGAAGATGTGCCAGATTTTCCTACTGACCATGTCGATTATGGTTGGATTATCCCCTATCACGATGAGAAGTTGTCTTTAGCATACGAACGTTTTAAAGAACGCGGTACAGGCGAACAAAAACAAGGCTTCAAGAGTTTTGTGGATGATAATGCCACATGGCTTGAAGATTATGCCCTATTTGCAGCTCTGAAACGTTTTTATGATGGCAGACCTTGGGTTGAATGGGATGATGAAGATTTAATCCGTTATGACGCAAAAGCCCTTGCTAAAGCCCGCGAAACACATACAGATGCAATTGAAGAGCAACGGTTTCGTCAATGGGTATTCTACCGCCAATGGTATTGGGTGAAATATTATGCCTCTCAAAAAGGCATCCGTATTTTCGGGGATATTCCAATTTTTGTAGCACATGACAGTGCTGATGTTTGGGGTAACCAAGATTTATACTTTTTGGAAGAAGATGGTCAACCGACAGTTATTGCAGGTGTTCCACCCGATTACTTTAGCCCGACAGGACAACGTTGGGGTAATCCTCTTTATCGCTGGGATGTGATGAAGAAAAACAATTACGCGTGGTGGATTGAACGCTTTAAAGCCGCTTTTACACTGGTTGATTATGTCCGTGTTGACCACTTTAGAGGATTTGAGGCGTATTGGGAGATCCCAGCCAGCGAACCTACCGCAATTAATGGTGAATGGAAACCGGGTCCTGCAGAGGACTTCCTAGCGGTAGTTAAGGATGCGCTTGGCGAATTGCCGATTATCGCAGAAGATTTAGGGGTCATTACCGAAGGTGTAGAAGCCTTACGTGATGGCTTTAACCTGCCCGGTATGAAGGTTCTTCAATTCGCATGGAGCGACCCTAGCAATGTCTTTTTGCCTCATAATCATATTGAAAATTGCGTGGTCTATACAGGCACACATGACAACAACACGACTATCGGTTGGTTTCATGATGAAGTCGATGAAGGCACATTAAACTTTATGAAAACCTACCTTGAGCGTGACATCAACGAAATTAATTGGCGTATGATGCAAGTTGCCATGATGTCCCCTGCCCATACTGCGATATTCCCGATGCAAGATGTTCTTAATTTAGGCAGTGAAGCACGGATGAACACACCGGGCAAAGAAGGTGGCAATTGGATATGGCGTTTCACGGAAGATGCCTTTGAACACGGTGGCAAAGACCGACTATCGCATCTTGCATGGCTTTATCGTCGTCGCCCTGACCAACAAGAAAAAGTCTATGGCGACGTAGCCGTGAAAAAGTAGTAGGATAGAGCTTAAAATATAAAAGGGTATTCATGAATGGATACCCTTTTTGTGTTTGTAATCTGTGCTAAGTTTTTAGAATCAATTTGGGTCTCTTGTCTCGGACAGCATCATGCTTTTTAATAAATTAAGACGGAGAAAGATTTAGGTGTAAGGGCGCAGCATGCTGCGCCCCTACGTAGAATTATCTTTTGATTTAATTCCGTTTTTAATTGTAAAATTGCATCATGCTGTCCCTATATTAATCCTCAATTTTTAGGCATTGGTGTAGGGACGTGATGTATCGCATCCGAAAATAAACCTGTTAGCTTTCTAATTTCTTTCAAGATTCTATGTATCATAATAACCAAGAAAAATTTAGAGAGAATAATCCCGTATGACACTTGCTTTACCCCAATGGACAACTGCCATTCATCACGATGGTTCAGAAATGTTTGTCTCTAACCCACTTCCAAAAATTGGTGAAACCGTTGATTTCACGCTACGAACACCTGCAAACGCTTCTATTATTCATGTCTATATGCGTGCGATGATAAACGGCGAATTTACCTACCAACTCATGAAAAAAGTTGGTGACAACACGCTCACACAAATTTGGCAAGCCTCGTATATCATCAAGCAAAATCATATCCCCTACATCTTCATGCTAATGACCGAAGACGGTGCGATTTATTATAGTGCGCGTGGAGCAAGTTATATTGATAGCCCTGATTCAGACGCATTTCGCATCATTGCTGATTACGATGCCCCGCTTTGGATACGTGACGAGGTGTATTATCAAATCTTCCCTGAACGATTCGCTAATGGCGATGAATCCAACGATGTGCAAGATGATGAACTCACACAAAAAGGCTATCCATCCCGCAAACGTGAATGGGGCGAATTGCCTCTGCCTTGGAAACAATCGGGCAGTATGGATTTCTTCGGTGGTGATGTGAATGGCATTACACAAAAGTTAGATTATCTGCAAGAACTCGGTATTACAGGCATCTACACGACACCTATTTTCGAGGCAACTAGTAATCACAAATACGACATCACCAACTTCTTCCATGTGGATAAGCATTTTGGCGGTGACGAAGCCTTAGCAGAACTCCGTGAAGAATCAAGCAAACGTGATATGACGCTCATGCTGGATATTACGCCCAATCATTGTAGTTACAAAAATCCTTGGGTGACAAATTTCAAAGAGCATATCGATGGAGACACATCTGAATATTTCTACTATGACGAAGAGAATGATGTCTTTGAAACATGGCTGGGTGTACCCTCGCTGATTAAACTGAATTACAGTAGCCAAAAATTGCGTGATGTGATGTATCGCAATAAGCATTCCGCTATTCGGAAGTGGTTAGAACCACCTTATAGCATCGACGCATGGCGTTTGGATGTCGCTAATATGACTGGCAATCAAGATGCTGACCAACTCGACCATGAGGTGTGGCACGAATTACGACATTATGCACGGCAGAGCAATCCTGAGACTTATCTCTTGGGCGAATATTTCCAAGATGGCACACCCCATCTACAGGGTGATGAACTCGATGCCAGCATGAATTATCAGGGCTTTAATATGCCCATGCGTCGTTGGCTAACCCCTGAGAAAAAACAGGTCGTGAATACCGAAAATCCCTATCTGTATAAACCATCTATCCCTGCCGAAGTGATGGCAGAGCAATGGCAAATCTTCATGGGTGCAATCCCTTATCCGATTGCACTACAACAATTCAATCAACTCGACAGCCACGATACCACGCGCATCTTACATGAAACCTTTGACGATAAAGAACTCGTTAAACTGGGTACAGCCTTGATGATGGGCTTTCCGGGTGTACCGTGTATTTACTATGGTACAGAAATCGGTATGACAGGCGCAGGTGACCCCGATAATCGTCGCTGTATGCCATGGGACGAGGGCAAGTGGGATAAAGATATGCTGGCATATTTCCAGAAAATTATCGCCATTCGCAAAGAGTCTCCAGCATTGAAACACGGTAGTTTCAAAGTGCTATTCGCTAAAGGTGATATTGTGGCATTCGCACGCGAAACATCAGAACAAACAATGCTCGTTATTGGCTATCGTGGCGATAAAACTGTCGAAAATGTAGGAGTAGATGTCGGGCAGATTGCGTGTGGAGACGATATAACGTTCACCGATGTGATGAGCGGTGCTACCTATAACGTTGAAAACGGGCTAATCAAGATTGATGCACTACAACATGGTCAGGCGATGTTCCTAGCCAAAGATTAAAAGCCTATAAAAATCATACACGCCTCTTGGATATTTCTTATAGAACGATGCTATATATAATTCAAAGAGTATGTATCTGGAGGCAATTCGTAAGATGAAAATTCAGGGATACCCTGTTGGCACAGAGGTCAAATGGAATGATGAGACGACCAATGGGTTTCGGACAGGTATTGTCCGCGCAAGATATTATGACCCTGATGTAACTGAAATTAACGGTGAAGAAATCGAGATTAATGTCATTGGTTGCTCACCGACATATAAAGTGAAAGATAAAATGGCGGATACCGTCATCGTCATTAATCATAGTAAAGTGGTCATGAGACATCAAAACGACCATACCTAATTCAAGATAAAAGACGCTCCTAAATTGAAGCGTCTTTTTTAAACTCACTGTTCTTTTTACAGGCTATTTCAAGTAAACTATTCTCTCGTTCGGAGAGGTGACAGAGTGGACGATTGTGCTCGTCTCGAAAACGAGTGTACTGAGAGGTACCGAGGGTTCGAATCCCTCCCTCTCCGCTAAGTTAAACACCCTTTAGTATTTTTAGGCTATGGGGTGTTTTTTATTAGCCCTTAATTGACCCTGCTAGTAAGCCGCGAATGAAGTAACGCCCCAAGACAAGATAAACCAATAAGGGTGGTAATGCCGCAACTAATGCGCCTGCCATAGGCAAGTTCCAATTCACTGCCTCGCCCCCTGCTAATTGAGCCAAGCCCACTGTAATCGGTTGCGATGATGAGTCCGTCATAGTGACAGCGAACAAAAATTCATTCCAAATCTGTGTGAACTGCCAGATAATGACTACTACAAAGCCCGGTATGGATAATGGAAAAACAATTTGCGTATAGAGGCGAAAGAAATCCGCACCATCAATTGCCGCCGCTTCGAGCATCTCATCTGGAATATCCACGTAAAAATTACGGAAAATGAGAGTCGTTATCGGCAAACCATAAACCACATGAATTAAGATTAAGCCCGGTATACCCCCGTATAGACCAATCTCACGCATGAACTCAAAGAGCGGGATTAAAATCGCTTGATACGGGATAAACATCCCAAACAAGACCAATGGGAACAAAAATTTCTCACCCGGTATGCGCCACTTGGAGAAGACATAACCATTCAACGACCCTAAAACAGACGAGATGATTGTCGCGTTCACGACCAGTGCAAGACTATTAAAGATACGGGGTCCGAATTGTTCGGTGACTTCTAGGTAACTCTGCCAATACCAGATGTCTGGCAAATTCCATGTTGTTTGCAAATTAATTGCTGATGGTTCTTTTAAACTGGTGACAATCACCAGATACACAGGGGTCAAAAAGATAAAGGTCATCACAATTAGTGCCACATAAATTGCGACGCGCATCGTATAACGTCCGAAGCTACCATCTCGATATTGTATGTTACTAGCCATGAGCCTCTCCCTTTATGCCTCGTCTCGCAATTGTGTCCATAAATACGGAATAATGATGACTGCAACCAGAGCTAACATGATGATTGCGATTGCACTCGCGGAAGCAAATGAATTTTGGCGAAAGCCTTTGGTATACACGAGGATGCCCGGTACGAGGGTTCGCACGTTATCAGGTCCTGACATGGCAAAGACCAAATCGAATATTTTGAGCGAAATATGCCCGAGAATAATCATTGCACTGAGGACAATCGGGTTGAGTTGGGGCAAGATAATGTGGCGATAAATCTCAAGTTCACTACAGCCATCGACACGTGCGGCTTCACGCAATTCTTCAGGAATACCTCGAATACCAGCAATGAACATCGCCATCGTATAGCCTGACATCTGCCAGACTGCCGCAATGATGATGCCGATTAGCGCCGCATTGAAACCCTTAGGTGAAATTGTTGGTTCAACATCAGGGAAATCAAGAGGTCGCCAGATGTAATCCCATATGCCAGCCATGAATATTAGCAAGATGACTACCGCAGCCCCGACCATGAATCCTGTTGAACGCCAATCTTGTTGGAGTGCATAACGCACAGCCATAAATGCTAAGATAGCAATGCCGAACATCGTGATATAAAACGGTACATCTGTCCAAGAGAATTGAAACCAGACTTCTTGGCTACTAATCCACGCGAAATCAATCTTAGGTAAGCCAAGCGCGGTCGGCAACACATTAATGCCACCATTCGGTTGCAACATCCAACGCCAGATTGTCCCCGTAACCACAAATGATAGCGACATTGGGAACAAGAATACCGTTCGGAAGAAGCCTTCACCTGCCACTCTTTGGTCTAGCAAAATTGCGAGAAATAATCCGACAATAATGCACCCTGCTACAAAGAAAATTGTTAAGAAAAATGTATTGACGAGCGATACCCGAAAATTAGACTGAACCATATCGCTCATGAGATTATCGTAATTTGCTAACCCAACATATTCTTTTATCACATCCTCTTGTAGCGGAGGGCGTGCAGGGTTTTCACCCCAATCTGTGAAGGATGTCTGGACAGCGCGTCCGATAAAATAATAGACAAAAATTCCTAAAATAATGAGCGATGGAAGTACCATCAAGAACGCAATTATACGGTCTTTACTGCTTTTCATGATAACGCCCTTTAGTCATAAAATTTGCTGTGATACTTGTGTACTACAGTATCAAAAAGTGAAGAGAGGTGACCCGAAAGCCACCTCTTAAGAAACTAATTAGTAACCACAGCTACCAGCTTGTACACATACCGCTTGCATTGCGGTTGCGGTTGCAGTCGCATCGCCACTTTGGAGGTAGATTTCCATCACTTGGTTGAAATCACCCATGAAGCGTTCGTTTGCTGCTGTACCATGTGCAAGGCTACCTACGAGGGTATCACTTGAAAAATCTGCTGCTGCATCGAGTAAATACGCATTGTATAGTTCTGGAGCAGCTTCTACAGCGTTGACATTAGCAGGGATACTACCTTTGAGTGGGTTGAATGCGTTTTGACCTTCAACACTACCCAAGAGGCTTAACCATGCAATTGTATTTTCAGGATTTGCGATGCCTTCTGGTAAGCCAAAGCTATCCGATAACAACATGAATACGCCACCAGAGTCAGGGGTTGCGGAATAGCCATAACCAACGCCTGGTTCAAGACCTAGGGTGGTGGTCATATAGCCTGCAGCCCAATCGCCCATGATATTAAATGCTGCTTCACCTGCTACCATTTGGTCAGTAGCTTGTTGCCAGCTCAGACCTGCTGCATCATCATTGATGTTTGTGCATTCGAGAACGCGACCAAAGGTGTCCCATACTTCAACCATGCTTTCGCCAGCGACATCAGTTTCACCTGTCCAGATACCATTCCAGCCATCTGCACCAAGTACACCGAGTGCAACACTTTCCCAGAGATGATTGACTGTCCATGCTTCGGCAACAACCAATGGTGTAATGCCAGCCGCTTGCAAGGTTTCACAAGCAACGAAGAATTCATCCCAAGTGGTTGGCACTTCAATGCCATTGTCAGCTAAGACAGTTGGGTTATTCCAGAGAACGTTTGAACGGTGAATATTAACTGGAACGCTATAAATGCCACCTTCATATGTCAGCAAGTCAATGAGATCTGAAGGGAAGGCTTCAAACCAACCATTTTCTTCATAGAGTGAGGTTAGGTCTTGCATGCGTCCTGCGACAACCCATGTCCCTGTTAGTTCTTCACCAGCATGAACTTGGAAGCTATCAGGTGGGTTACCACCGAGCATACGGGTTTTTAATACCGCACGGGCATTAACACCGCTACCACCAGTTACTGTCGCGTTGATTACCTCAACATCAGGATATTCAGCATTGTAGAGTTCAATTAATGCTTCGAGAGCTGGACCTTCATCGCCTGCCCACCAAGAGAAAATTTCAAGTTGACCACCATCTTGTGCAGTCACGACACCTACCATTAGCAATGCGCCAATAATAGTTAAAACAAGTGAAAAACGTGCTTTCATAACAAGTGCTCCTACAATAATTAATAGATTTTAGGCTGTATTGGCGAGGGGAATGTAAGCAACGATGCCAATACGATATAATAATCATATCAGGAACATATGACATTATCGGGCAATTTTTGCCATGATAGTGACAAAATACTGACAAAGTCACCAAATTTTGACATCAATTCTCGTACAATACTGACAAACAACTCACCTATTTCCTAAAAGTGACCTCTATGACTGCACCGACGCAAATTCCAGAACATTTCCAGACTCAGGTAAAAGAAGCCCTAGAAAGCCTGTATGATTATCCCAAATTACAGATACACCCTTTTGCTACATCACTCAAGCACATTGACCCAAGCAATCGTGATAATCCTGCCCATTGGCTTCGTCGACTGATAATTGATGCCATTGAGACCCTCAATCTCAATGATGAACAAGGCATTCGTGCAGGGTCAAGCCGAATTTATAATTTGCTACATCTACACTATGTGGGGGGTATGACCTTACAAGAAGTCGGCTTAGAACTTGGTATCTCGGTTCGGCAAGCCTACAGAGATTTGAAAAAAGGGCAAGATAGTGTTGCCAGTATTCTATGGTATAAACTCAAAGATGCAGATACAACTCCTGCCGAAGCAACCATGGGTAGCTTATCGTCTGTACAGTCAGAAGTCACCCAAGTAGAAGGCAATATTCAGGCAGTCAATATTACTCAACTGCTCGAAAGTATCACTCAATCTTTACGCCCACTCACCGAACAATTAAACGTAAATGTAGCTGTAGATATGTCTCCTGATGTCATCGTATCGACCAATCCTACCCTAGCACGTCAAGTGTTAATGGGAATCCTCAGCCAAGCTATCCAACAAACAAAATCATCCTTACGAATTCACCTAAACAACACTGAAAAATATACAAGCCTCGAAATCGCTTACGAAAACGCACTTGAGGCTGATATTCTCACACCTGTTGTGAAACAGTTTGCAGACCAACTCAATTGGCAATTACAGCATGACTCCCTGCAAACGAAAATTATGATGGCACATACTGATATTACCGTACTCATCATTGATGATAACAAGGGGCTGGTGGATTTGATGAAACGCTATCTCAGTAGCGAGTCATACCAAGTGCTAACTGCCTATAATGGTCAAGATGGATTAAAGCTCGCTATAGAAACTCAACCTAATGTCATTGTCATGGACATCATGATGCCTGAAATGGATGGTTGGGAAATGCTCCAACGCTTACGAACCACAACCAGCACAGATAAAATCCCTATCATCATTTGCTCAGTAATTAATGACCCACAACTTGCTTTTTCACTGGGGGCATCCAAATTCATCACCAAACCCGTCGATAAAGATAATCTCTTTCAAGCATTAGACGAGCTAAACTTATGAACCTCAGCAGACAAGCTAGCCTTCCGCATCAGGAATATCGTGATGTATTGATGGATTTTCGTGAGCAATTGTTTCTGCGTTTCCTATGGTCAACGCTCATATTTCTAGGTTTAAGCATCAATTTCTTGTTACTGAGGCAACCTCGTCCTGTTTTGCTCATGAGTGTAATTTTGATATTTGGCTTTATTATCTGGCAGATTAGAACCTTATATCAAACGCGCCCAAATCTTGCCCGATACACCTTTGTGATAGTCCTGTACTTGGGGCTATTTGTCGCCATGCGTTTACAAGGCGATAGTTGGATAGCTTTCTTGATTGCCCCCATTTTATTGATGAGTGCCTTGCTCATGTCACATAGCGCGCCAATTGGTACAGTTATATTTTTGGGCTTTTCTTGGTGGTTGGTCAGTGTCGGCTATAACTTCAATTTCACCCTGATTTTTGCCTTTACCGTTGTGAGTTTCACGATTACGACCATTGCCGTTTCAACGTTTAATGTTGCCCTCTCCTGGTATAGTTCTATGCACCATCATGCCGATACGCTCCTAAGAGAAACCCGTGAACGACGCGCAGAATTAGTCAATAGTGTGCGTTCACTCGAAACGGCGTACCAAACACAACGAGGTTTACAACAACAACTGATTTATGCTCGCCAACAAGCCGAAGAATCACGTCGGATGAAGGAGCGTTTTGCCTCAAATATCAGCCATGAACTGCGAACTCCTCTCAATATCATCTTAGGTTTTAGCGAGATTATGTACCTCACACCAGAAATTTATGGTGAAATGATTTTTCCACCGAAATTCCATCGTGATATTTATCAGATACACCATAATAGCAAGCACCTCTTGGCTATGATTGACGATGTACTGGATTTATCCCACATTGAAATGTCCGAATTTTCGCTGAACTTTGAACTCACAGATATGAACCAATTCTTAGCCGATGCAGTTCAGATGCTCCGCAACTTTTTTAATAGCGATAGTGTTGAATTTATCACTTTTATCCCTGATGATTTGCCCTCTATTGAAATTGACCGCACACGTATACGACAAGTTCTCATTAATCTACTCACCAATGCCAGACGCTTCACCGATAAAGGACAGGTCATACTGCGCGTAATTTGTGAAGAGGATGTATTACGATTTTCAGTAGAAGATACAGGCAAAGGCATTGCTTCTGATAAGTTAAATCTCATTTTCGAGGAATTTTACCAAGTCGATTATTCGCTTAGTCGGCAACATGGGGGGGCAGGTTTGGGCTTGGCAATCACCAAACAATTCGTCACTGCACATTATGGAACACTAGAAGTTGAAAGCACCTATGGGCAGGGGTCAATTTTTAGCTTTACTTTACCCATTCCAGCCCAAAATGACCTCGACTATATGCACCTAGATTACAAACCTGTCACAATGCAAGTACCTGAAAAAGCAACTATTTTGCTAATCGATGTTGACCCACATAGTATATCCTTATTGATACGCCATTTAAGTGCCTTCAAATTCGTCTCTTTAAAATCTATAGATGAAATTAATCAGGCACTATTAGAACATCTTCCCATTGCCATTATCCACAACAAATTACCTATGCAACCCTCATTGTCTTCCATTGATATACCTATCATCGAATGTTCATTACCTAGTTCGCAATGGCTGAGTCATGAATTGAATATAGAGTTCAGCCTTGCCAAACCTGTCACACCCCAGCAGATTAAAGAAGTTTTACAACAGTATGAATCAGTCAACAATATCTTGCTCGTAGACGACGAAATTGGCTTTGTTCAACTCATCCAGCGGAGCATCGAAGGTTTAGACAAGCCCTATACGATTCGACGAGCATATGACGGTCTACAAGCCTACGACATCATCCAGACTGATGCACCTGACCTCATTTTTCTTGATTTATCTATGCCAGAGATGGACGGATTTGAGTTGATTAACGCACTACAAGATGATATTCGTTATCAAGATATTCCTATTATTTTGCTAACCGCTACGCAATACATCCAGTCAGATACGGATTGGTTGTCACAATTGGAGATACATCAACAAGGCGGGTTTAATTTCAGCCAGTTAATTCAATATTTGAAGGCACTTCTTAACGTAAAACATAAAGTCAGAGCATCTTAAATCATATTAATCCGTGCAAAAGACAGCGTATAACGCTATCATGCTGAGATATTTCTTTATATGCGAAAGTGCGAACTAAAAATATGACAAAAATCATTGCAGTTTTCGGTAGTGCGCGTGTACAACCTGCTGAAGAAGTGTATCAACAGAGTTATCAAGTCGGACATGCCTTAGGACAAGCTGGATATGTAACTATGACAGGCGGGTATGCAGGTGTAATGGAAGCAGCGAGTAAAGGTGCATCCGAAGGTGAAGGACATGCTTTAGGCATCACAGTCGCTAGCCTTGAATACATTGGTGAGTCACGCACTAATCAATGGGTTGCAGAAGAAATCCGCTATGAAACACTTCCTGAAAGAGTTAAGCATCTTGTAGATGTTGCCGATGCCTATATTGTGATGCCCGGTGGCATTGGCACTGCTCAAGAACTTGTTGAGGTCTGGCAACAAATGAGACTGGGTGACTTACCTGAGAAACCACTCTTTATTTATGGTGATTTCTGGAAACCGATGATACAAAGTATGCTCGATGAGAACTACATTGACGAGCGAGATATGAAATATATTCTTGAAGCCAATAGTGCAGAGGAAATCATCGACGCGTTAGATAGCTGGTTTAGTCAGGAGCAAAGCTAATGGAAGCTCAACGTCTCATTGAACTTCGCGCAAAAAAAGACGAGTTCTTCAAGCAGCATCCCCAATCCCCATTAACGCCTGAACAGCAAGCAAAATTTAGGGGCTTAACTTACTTTATCCCGATGCCTAAGCTCAATATGGTGGTTGATGTTACACCTTTTGAGAAACCAGAAAATGTTCAAATCCAAACAACTACAGGCGAAACCCGTTGGTATTTGCGTTGGGGCGAATTTCGCTTCACGATTGGTCATGAAGAAGCACGGTTGAGCATTTACAAAATGCCACCTGATCATTTCTTTTTGCCCTTTGTTGATACACTTGCTG
Source organism: Phototrophicaceae bacterium (assembly GCA_965230145.1). Lineage (GTDB taxonomy): Bacteria > Chloroflexota > Anaerolineae > Aggregatilineales > Phototrophicaceae > JAUZRW01. The sequence continues at coordinate 4,327,910 of CBDDKI010000002.1, read as the reverse complement.
GCGAAGAAACATACCCTGCTGGACGCTATTTAGAACCCGTGCAATTAGAGGATAATACTTTTCGTATTGACTTTAACCAAGCCTATAATCCCTATTGTGCATATGGCGATAACTGGTCTTGCCCGATTACACCTGCTGAAAATCGTTTATCCGTGCCGATTCGCGCTGGAGAAAAACTCCCACAAGGCGATTGGCTCAGTAATTAGTTGACTCAAATTATGAAAATGTGGATTTTGATAACAGGTGTAATTTTAGCTCTTGTTGGATGCAACCCAACACCCACTACAGACATTACGCCTACATCAATATCCACATCAACACCCACCGATTCCTATCATGCCTTAGCAACTTTCGATACAACACAAATCAACCTGATACGCTCTGCGACGGTCAGCTCTACTCAAAGTCCTAACATTGCTCCTTCAGCCACAGGATTTACAGGGCTAATCCCGACCCAAGTTACTGAAATAGCCAGTCCTACTCATGATGAAACAGTCACAGCCTCCCCGACTAACGAACCCGTCATATTATTCAATCCCGATAACTATACTCAGCATGTTATCCAAACGGGTGATACCCTGAATACGATTGCCAATTTATATAATGTCGCCTTAGACGAGATTTTATCAGCGAATGGGATGCGACAATCTGAAACCATTTTTGTCGGGCAAACACTCAATATTCCTATTACTAGTCCAACTATTACACCTACAGCAACACTAGATTTGAGAGACCGCACAACCGCTTTAGACGTCGCACTACAAGCGCGTCAACCAATCCAGATGCCCAATAGTGTCAATAGTCTCGCCTATAGGGATTTCTTACAACTGGATGATGAGGTTGTGGCAAATATCCGCGAGATTTACGCAACAGGACAAGCATTAGGACGTGATACTCATGCCTTTACACGAATTGGGGATAGTACGATTGAAGCCCCTCATTTCTTCTTTCGCTTCGATGATGAACCCTACCATCTAGGCGATTTCACTTATTTGCAACGTACTATTGATTATTATTCAGGTTCATTTCACCATGATAGTATCGCTGTGATACGTGGTTTACATACATGGTCAGTTTTTGACTCTATGTGGAGTCCATCTCTATGTGAAACAGGCGAACACATGCTAGCCTGTGAATTTAGACTATTTAATCCAAGTATTATCTTCATTCGTTTAGGGACAAACGATAGAGGGCAAGAAGAGATAACACGCGAAAATTTTGAGGACATTATTAGCTATTGTATCGAGAGTGGCGTAGTACCTATCTTGGGTACAAAAGCTGATCGCTTTGATGGTGATGACTCAACTAATGCTATTATTCGTGAGGTCGCAGAAGCCTATCATGTGCCACTCTGGGATTTTGATTTACTCTCGCAGACATTACCCAATCAAGGTCTTACTAGTGACAATATTCACCTAACCATATTTTACGAGCATGATTGGCGTTTAGCGCGTGGCTTTACAACAGGACATGGACTGCATAACCTCACAGGCTTAATCGTCTTGGACGAAATTCGGCAGGTTTTAGTTGATGAATAAGCTGTTGCAATTCATTTTATTCACAACTTTATTATTGGGTTGTAATCTAGGTACAGCACAACAATTAGATACTGCCCCATCTATCACACAATATCCGCCTGTGCTACTAACAGGAGACCCCATTTTTGCAGGAGATGACCTTCAACTTGCCCCTGAAGTCACACGGCATATCAACGCCATTTACGACTTAGGTCAACAATTGGGTAATCGTGACCATGTGTTTTCAAAAGTTGGCGATAGCATCACTGTATCTCGAAATTTTCTACACCCATTCGGACTAGGACAATATGATTTAGCCTCATTCGAATATCTTGAAGAGACAGTTAACCAGTTCTCGCAAAATAATGCTCACATAGGCAACTCATTTATCAATCAATCTCTGGCAGCTCATGAGGGATGGTCAGCGAATGCTGTGCTAAACCCACAAAATGCAGATGCAAGACTCTGTCTTGCTGGTGAAACACCTCTCTTTTGCGAATATCGAATTGTACAACCAAGTATTGCGCTGATTATGTTTGGTACCAATGATGTAGGATTCCGTACAGCCGAGCAATTCACAAACGACATGCGAGAAATCATCAGGCTAACGGAGCAAAATGGCATCATTCCAATTGTATCAACGATTCCTAACCGACCTGATGTGCCAAGACAAGTGATTATCTTTAATGACATTCTGCGTCAATTGGCGACGGAATATCAAATTCCGATTATCGACCTCTACGAATTAACAGTCAATTTACCCAATCATGGGCTAACCACTGATAATGTACATCTATCAGCGTCTCCACTCGGATTAACAGCAACCGCAACATTCACAGTCCCCAACATGAACTATGGTTATTCTGTTCGCAACCTCGCAACCCTACAAGCCCTACATATTGTCCAGCAGATTATTCAGAATTAAATTTACCTAAATATATATTTTGTCATAGGCAATTGATGACAAACATCACTCAAACACAGCACATATTCAGGCTATGGTAGTAGTGTTATCAATACGAAATCTACTCACGAGAAGGAGTGCTGTACGTGAAGCAACTTATATTACTGTTCTTGATTGCGTCATTAGTCGCCTGTAGTCCACAACCTCAATCTGATGATACGCCTGAAGCAGAAGATGTCGTTTCAAATGAGGTGGTTAATCAGCCAGAAAGTACGCCTGAGATTAGCCTTGATATTGATACAGTGGATGTTTCAATTATAGACGCTGAGATTTTAGAAGATGAATTTACAGCCTCAACAGCATATGGCGATGTATCCTTTGGTGAAGCTATTTTCACAGCTAAATGCGAATTTTGTCTTATTTTCCCAGATGGCATCTTGATGTCTGAAACTGATTTGGCTAGTGTATATGGAAAAGCAATTTACTATGCAAATGGTGAAGTATCCCCCGAAGGCTATTTGTTTACCACAATTCAAGACAATGAGTGGAACACACTCACAATCAATGAAACATATCATGTGATAGCCTATCTGAAAGCCAACTACGATGCTGAACTATCTACTGTGTCGGTCGCATCAATCGCAACATCTGAACCAGAAATTACGCCAGAATCTATGGATGTCGTCGAAAACACAGACGAAACCAGCAACGAAGAAACCAATGAGGCTACAGAAGATAATTCAATTGTGGTCGCAGTCGCCAATGCTGACCCAATAGTAGGTGAACAATTATTCTCAATGAACTTTGTCACGCCATGTAATAGCTGTCACCTCGTGGATAGTGAATCAATGTTAGTGGGTCCAGGTCTACTGAACATCAGTGACCGTGCTGGAAGCCGTATTGCAGATATGAGTGCCGAAGAATATCTCTATAATTCGATTGTGCATCCGAACGATTTCATCGTTGATGGTTTTGCGGCGGCAATGCCAGAAAGCTATGATGCAGGGCTAACAGATGATGAGATTTACGCCTTGGTCGCATATCTCATGTCATTAGGACAATAAACATTACAGGGTGATTCGCCACCTATTGCAAATCACCCTGCCCCCATAGTCCCTTCATACGGTACAATCACAACCCTAGTGCCGTATGTAAGGAAAGAATGAATGCGCGTTAATCAGCTATCTCTCTTGATTTTACTCTTATTACTCAGTAGTCAGGTCATTGCTCAAGACGAACCTGCTGAGGTAACAGAAACGCCAATGCCCCCCATCACCATTACGATTTGGTGGCCAGATAGCTTCGCGCGAGTGAATGATAGCGAAATCAACCCCATATTGATTGATCAAGCCAATGACTTTCTAGAAAATAATCCTAACATTATGTTTGACCATCGTCTAAAACCAGTCGGACAAACAGGCGGCATAATGTCTACTTTAAGGACTGCGAGTAATGTTGCTAGGGGCGCATTGCCCACATTAACCTTAGTCCGTCGCCAAGATTTACTATTCGCGCAATCATCTAATTATTTACAATCCCTTGAAGGCTTTCCCTCATCTATTCAGGGGGATTTGAATAATGCCTTACAATTAGGGCAAGTTAATGAGGTGCTTTATGGCGTACCATATCTATTGGAACTACAGCATATGGTCTATCGTCCGACTGAAAATATTAATTATGAAAATTGGACATTTGATTCTGTCTTAGCTCGTGATGAAGCGTTTACGTTTCCAGCAGGGCGAATTAATAGTTTAAATGACGTTCTCGCACTTCAATATATTGCTAGCGCTGGTATTGATGATACTGGACTTGTCTTGAACCAAAGTGCGTTGGCAAATGTGTTTGAATTTTATGAAAATGCGACAGACAATGAACTCATTACAGGGGCATCTCTAAATTATACTAGCCCTAGTAATTACCTGATAGATTTCAATAATGGAGATATTAATACTGCCTTATTTTCTTCTTCCACTTATTTATCGCTGTATGCGACTAATAATACACTGGCGATGGCATCTATACCGACTGAAACAGGTGAACCTATCACTTTTATGAATGGATGGATGTGGGTTATGGTGACACCCAATGCGGAAGAACAAGCTGTCGCACTTGATTATCTGACGTGGGTTATGAATGCTGAACGCCAAGCCGAAGTCGCGGAAGAGGTTTTGATGTTACCTTCACGCGAAAGTGCATTTGAATTAGGGCTAGCCAATGATATACCTGCTCAACCCTATCTTGATTTGTTGGATAATGCACTTATGCCTCTTACCGATAGTGAAATTGGTACAATCGGACGCTTAATCCAGACGAATTTCGCTTCAATCTTAACCTTAGAAAGTTCCGCCGAAGATGCGATAGAGGCAATCACCAACAGTGTTAGTGAGTAACCTCACCAAGATTTCTCATAATACCGATGCGTCTTATAGGGGTCTGCGCCTAGTTTGAGGCTCATATCGTGTAAAGGATTGGTTTCTAAGACCCATCCACAATCGATATGTGTGTACTGCTCAGGCATATTTTCATAGGTTGCACTCAGCAATGCCGTATGAATGCCCCTATTGCGATACTGCTCTTTCACTCCCATTAAGGGAAGTCGTGTTCCACGAGTGGTTTTGGCAACTTTCCAATGCCAGCCAACTTGTAATAAAGTTAGAATCTCTGGCACACCTGGGCGTGGATAAGCGCGTTTCAACTTCTCGTTAAAATCTGGGACGGCCAAAGAGAAACCCACGGCTTGCCCATCAACCTCAGCGAAAAATGCCATTTCAGGCTCAACCAACATACCCAAATTATCGACTAAATCTTGGAGTTCTCTATCCGTCATGGGGACAAATCCCCAGTTTTTATCCCACGCTTCATTATATAAATCTCTGAACAGTCGAAACTCTTCTTTTTTGCGCTTGGGGTCTAATTTACGGATGCTCACGTTATAGCGTTTACAAGCAAAATCAGCTAATTTTTTGAGTCGTGTGCCTAAGCCTGTTTTAGCTTCCATATCTCGATGAAAATACATGCTGACAATATCCATCCGTTTTTCATAGCCAGCAGTTTCAATCAGGCGTTGATAGTATGAGGGATTATATGGCATCTCTATCACGGGTTGTTCAAAGCCATCGACCAGTAAACCCGTTTCCTGATGCGTCGTAAAGCTCTGCGGACCTCGTAGCGTATTGTAGCCACGCGCTGTCACCCATTCTTCAGCTTGTTTCAGCAGACCATTAACCGCTTCTTGGTCGTCATAGGCTTCAAATGTACCAAACCAAGCAATACTCTCACCCCAAATCTCATTGTGTCGATGATTGACTAGTGCTGTAATTGTACCAACCATCGTATCCCCACGCCACGCACCGAAATACTGCCCTTCCATATATTCCCAAGCAGGATTTTTCTTTTTATCCAGTAAGTCACGCCGCATTGAGAGAAGCATCGGCACCCAATGAGGGTCATCCTTATATAAAACCCAAGGGAACTCAAAAAATTGTTTAAATTCTTGCTTATCGCTAATTGGTCTAATGCTTAGCGACTCTAAATTAGGTATGTTCATAAATGGTTTACCCTTCTTATCCAATCATGAAATAATCATACCGCATATTAATTCAAAAAAAGTTACTTTTATTCGGTTTTTGTGCTTGACATTCAAAAGGGCTTTTGCTATTATTTTCAACGTTGTTGATATTCCACCATAGCTCAATGGCAGAGCGGTCGGCTGTTAACCGATAGGTTCTTGGTTCAAGTCCAAGTGGTGGAGCAAAAAGAAACCTCACAATTGTGGGGTTTTTTCATTTCAGACTATCAAAACTGATAACTGACATTTTCCTGCTGTGTCTTTATAATGCCTGCACACAAACAAATCATTGATGGACACTATGTCACCCATTGGCTTCCAAAAACCTGCTAAACTTGCCCCTCTATTGCTAACAACAGCACTCCTATTCTTTGGCTTTATGGTGCTGGTGCTAGGCATTGATACTATGCACATGCGCCCCGACGAAGAATTGACCTTCCGAAATATGTCACTAAGCTTTGTCGATTCGATGGTTCAGTTAGCGCAGGGCAATAATCAAGCACCCTTATGGTGGATACAAGTTTGGGTATGGCAACGTTTAGGAGGATTGAGCGAGTTTGCAGGGCGTGTCAATTCTATTTTGTGGGCAATGCTGACTCTCTCACTGGTGTATCAGATGGGGCGGTCATGGTTTGGAGGGCATCGTTTTGGCTGGTTTGCTATAGCTGTCCTGAGCGTCAATGCTTACTTTTTCATCTACGCGCTCGAAATGCGGATGTATTCTTTGGGGATGTTAGTCGTTGCCCTCAGTATGCGTTTCTTTTATGCTTGGCTTACTAAAAAAACATGGCAATCAGCCGTCATGTATGGCTTATCCGCCAGTGTTTTGCTCTATACACATTATTATTTTGCCTTCATCATTCTGGCACAAGTTGTCTACTTTGCTATTTTCCATTTATTCAATTGGCAAATGATACGGCAAGGATTTATCGTTGCCAGCGCAGCCATCATCACTTGGCTACCCGGTCTTATCATTGTGTATGGTCAATTAGTATTAATTGATTTTGAAGAAGCAGGCGGATTAAAAATCCCGACAAAGCCTACAAATTTAACCTCGTTGTTGGAGTTAGCCCAACTCAGTAGCAATGGCATATGGTGGTTGTACGCAATTATTATTGCAGTCGGGGTGATTTTGCTATGGCGCAAAAAAGCATTCTGGCTAATTGTCACTTGGTTAATACTCTCGCCTGCGTTTGTCTTTGCAGTCAACACGCAAATAACAATCTACAACCTGCGCTATACGAGTTTTCTCATCCCTGCTATTGGACTCATCATTGGAGTAGTTCTCGCGTCACTACCTACAGCCGGTTTCGGACGTTGGCTCAATTGGCTAGTCTTAATCGCTCTATGTGCTGTTAGCCTCTATAACTTGCAAAACTTTATCCCTGTCCGCATTCCATTTCGCCATATCTTCGCTGATGTCAGCACACAGTATGAAGACGGGGACGCTATATTTGCGATGCCTCTCTCTACAGATATATACCTTGAAGACCAATATGCACGCTATCTCCCTGACGCTCTAATTGATAACCGCATTCTCAACTTGAGTGAGGCGCAAAATCATCGACGTATCTGGTTCATGTCAACTGACTTTTTAGGTGATGATTCTCAGAATTACGTCAACTTTTTAGAAGCGACACATCGAGTATTCTATGTTGCAGAAAATAGCGAATGCTCACGAGACTATTGTTACATAGCTCAGTTAATGCTTGCCCCACCTAACGATACACCAGAATATTTTGGAGAAACACTCGGCTTCTTAGGGGCAGATATTGACCCAATCGAAAACAATCAATTGCCAGTTTTACTGTGGTGGATGGTCGATGAAACGCCATCAGCAGATTATTCAATTAGTTTACAATTACTCGCAGACAATGGCACACTCATCGCCCAAGTTGACCGTCAGATTGACCCGCCAGAAGAAGAATTTGGCGAAATCTCAACCTCTGAAATGCAAGCTGGGGGTAACTATATTGATTGGCGTGTGTTAGATTTGCCCTCTAATTTACCCAACGGTGATTATACCTTGCAAGTCGTAGTGTATCAGTGGTGGGATGGCATTCGCTTGACCACAACCGACGGTTCAGATGCTATTCATATTCGTACAATTACACTCAATAGGTAATGACTATGTCAGATATGCTTGACCTCTCGGTGGTCATTCCGCTTTATAACGAAGAAGACAATATTCCACCATTATATGAGCAATTGAGCCAAGCTCTCAATGAACTCAATTTAGAGTATGAGGTTATTGTCATAGATGATGGTAGCCAAGATGATAGTTTCAAGCGTCTGCAAGCTATCCATGAGAAAGACCCACGCTGGCAAATTATCAGCTTTCGGCGAAATTTTGGTCAGACAGCAGGAATGGCAGCAGGTTTTGAATCATCTCGCGGACGCACTGTCGTTACGATTGATGCTGATTTACAGAATGACCCACGCGATATTGGCAAATTGCTGGATAAAATGGCAGAAGGGTATGATATTGTCAGTGGTTGGCGGGTAGACCGAAAAGAACCCTTTTTCTCGCGTCGCCTACCGAGCATCACAGCGAATAAACTCATCTCACGCACAACAGGTGTATTCCTTCATGATTATGGTTGCACGCTTAAAGCCTATGACCATGAAGTCGCCAAAAATGTGCATCTCTATGGCGAATTACACCGCTTTATCCCTGCCCTAGCCAGTCAAATGGGGGTGCGCGTTGCTGAAGTTCCAGTCAATGATCGTCCTCGCTTACATGGGTCTAGCAAGTATGGCATCAACCGAACCTTCAAGGTTTTTCTGGATTTAATTGCCGTCAGTTTTTACCTCAGTTATTTCAACCGACCACTCTATGTTTTTGGTGGCATTGGTGTGATTGTTGGTGCAGTCGGGACAGTGATTTTGGGATATTTGGGCTTTGTGCGCTTAGTTTTACTACAAGATATTGGCGATAGACCGTTACTCATGCTGGCAATTCTCTTAGTGGTACTCGGCGTGCAGATGGTCACCACAGGCTTAATTGCGGATATGGTCATGCGAACCTATCATGAATCACAAAACATGCCGATTTATCACATCCGCGAGCATTTGGTGGATGAGAGATTTAATAAGATTACTCCGACGGAATGACTTTACGACTTATTCAATTCATAAATAGCATGCAGACCATCTAAAGTCAATTCAGGCAAAATCTGGTCAATGACATCCGTATGCTGGTTAAAAATCACTGCCAAGCCACCTGTCGCATAGACCTGCACTTTCTCATCAGGCATGTCATCCTTAATACGCTTCACAATTCCTTCAACCAAACCTACATATCCCCAAAAAATACCAGATTGCATTGCATGAATTGTATTCCTACCAATTGGACTGGGAGGAGGCACTAAATCCACTTTATGCAAACGTGCCGCACGACTCACTAAGGCATCATGGGCAACGCCTACCCCGGGCGCAATCGCAACTCCAATTAATGCCCCATCTTTAGAAATCACATCAAAGGTTGTCGCTGTTCCAAAATCAATCACAATAGCAGGATAAGTATGTTTGGCAACAATCGCGGCAGCATTGACAATACGATCTGCCCCTGCTTGTTCGGGTTGGTCAATATCAATCTTGACCCCTGTATTGGTATCATGGCGCACCACCAATGGTTCTTGATTGAGGTAGCGTCGGGTTAATTCGCTAAAAGCCAACGTTAGGGGTGGCACAACACTACTGATAATCACACCCGTTATTGCCCCATAGCCGACATCGGCTGTATCCAAGAAGTTACGAACTAAGACCGCGTATTCATCAGGCATTTTGTCAGCAACCGTCCGCGCACGCCACGACAGTCGCCAACCGTCACCATTCCATAAACCTAAGTGAACATTCGTATTACCAATATCAATCGCCAATAACATAATTTAGCCTCATTCTATGGGAAATATTCAGGAATTCTAACGCATTCGACGCACAAATGTTAAACTAATGGTAATTCGACAATCAAGACAAAGGAAAAGCAATGTCTGACTTGCTCAAACGGGTCAAAAAAGAAGGGAATCCTATTATAGAGGATGGCAAAGCTCTCTTCGTCTGGAAAGGTAAAAAAGCCCCATCCTTACATCTTGAAACCAATTTATACCAACCTGTACAAATGCAACGCATCGAAAAAGGTGTGTGGACTTATCAAGAAAAATTATTGTCTGATGCCTACGTAGAATATTTTTTTGCAAAGAAAAAAGGCAAAACCGAGATTAGAGTTCCCGACCCATTTAACCCGAACACCTGCGATACTGGGGTCGGAGACGATAATCACTTTTTCGCCATGCCCAAACATCTTGACTCGCCAATGACAATGAAACGTTATGGAATTAAAAAAGGCAAGGTCAAGAAATATAAGCTAAAAGACAGTTTCATTTTGCGGAACATGAAACGTAATTTATGGCTATACGAACCACCTACGAAAGACCCCGTGCCTTTACTGGTTGTCTTAGATGGGAAAGATTACAAAAAACGTGGCTATATCACACGAATTGTTGATAACCTCATTGACGAAGGGCGCATCCAACCGATTGCCCTCGCCATGATTGAAAATGCCGAAAACTTCCGCACAATGGAATATAATCAAGGCGATTCAATCCCGATGTTACTGCATCGAAGTCTATTACCCTTTGCAAAAAAGAAACTCAACTTACTCGACATTGAGGAAAATAAGGGCGCGTATGGTATTTTGGGGGCATCTATGGGTGGCTTGATGGCACTTTATGTTGGTTTACGAATGCCACATATTTTTGGTAAAGTTATCACACAAGCAGGGGCATTTATCAAATTTGATGAAGAAACACCTGCTTTAATTCATATCTTAGTCGACACGTTGCCCACAGCATCAATTAAGATATGGCAAGATATTGGTGTATATGATTTCTTATTTGAAGCCAACCAAGATATGCGTCAACGATTGGGTGCAAAGGGCTATGACTTAACTTATGCCGAATATTCAGGTGGTCACAATTATACTAATTGGCGCAATATGTTACCCTCTGCCCTAGAGACAATGTACGGAGTTTGACAATGGATATTCGTCCTGCAACTTTAGACGACACATCAGACATCTCGCAGTTATTTATCACCAATATAGACCGTTGGCAACGCATGACAGCGGATGGTCGAGTAGAAGACTTGCCCTACAGTGATTTGTGCATCTATGAGCGTTGGCTTCATGGTGGCGCGTGGATGAGCATCGAGACAGGTGCGATTTGGCTGAGTCATCTCTTAGGTGGTGCGGGTTTAGCATTTGTGGTTGAAGATAAGGATATTCTAGGTTATGCGGAAGCCTTCATCAGCGAAGAAGCTACACCCTACAAATATCATCTTCACATCAGTAAGTTAATTGCTAAAGACGACACGAGTCGTGACCTGCTAATGAAACACTTGTTGAGCCAAGCGGGAGGTATCGGACGTTTGACTGTTGCCAGTACAGCTTATGACCAAGAGAAAATTGGGTTTTATCGTCGCTATAGCCTCAATGAACTCATGCAAATTCAACGGGTTAATATTTCTGCACAAGGCACGAATGTCGGTTTTTACAAAGTTACTAAACATGATAATGCTGATGCCCGCCAAATTCTTGACTGGCAAATGCCTATTGGTCGCACCGAGAGTGCGCGCCAGCATTGGGAGGAACTTTGGGCGCAACTCTGGCATGGTGTACCTCAAATTAATGCACGCAAAATCCATCGTTTGCGGTTTAACGTCGGTGGGCAAGATGCTTTTGTTGTTGTTCAGGAGCAACTCTATAATCCGCGTGGGGCTGAAGTCTTTTGTTGGACATCAAAAGCATTGACCTCTCATCTTATTGCAGCAATTCGAGATTGGTCATATAAAGCAGGGTATCGTTCACTGACTATGGCGGTAAACAATAAAGTTGCGAGTATGCTTGGCTCAGAATCAGAGGCAACCGCTCATCAAAACGTGGTATTGGCATGTGATATATAGCTTTTTGCGCTATTCACATTGTCAACTTCCGTTATAATGAATAATAATAGGTTGATGTAAGGAGTGGCATCCTACGCTCCGTACAACATATATAAAGACATTGCATTAAATTTTTCATCCAAATATCTGGAAAATGTCATGCCAATACATGATTCTAACCGTGTAGAATTTGCCATTGATAGTGGTTACATCGAAATTGTGACTGATAGTGGCAAAAAAGTCCCTGCATATTGGGCGCATCCCCGAATCGGACACCGATTTTCGGGCATTTGTCTTCTGCATGATTGGTGGGGTATGGATACGGTCAGTCGTATGTTGGCAAATTTCTTCGCGCAGATGGGATATTACGTCATTGAACCTGATTTGTTTGGAGGTAAAACGGCTAAAACCCCACAAGAAGCTATGCGTCTGGTCGAAAAAACACAATCAACCCGTTATGAAGCTGTAAATGCAACGCTAAGTGTACTTGAATCACATCATCGAGTGAATACAACAGTCGCCGCTGTCGGTTTAGGTATGGGTGGTACATTAGCCTTTGAAGCCGCTATCAAACGTCCTGACCTTGAAGCAGCAGTCTCATACTCAGGATTTCCGCAACAATTTCTCAATAACTTTCATAAGAGTAATACACCTATCTTGGCAGTATATGGTAGCCAAGAGCCATACACTAAGCCAAAAATTATTCAGCATCTAAAGCATGAATTTGAACAATCCCAACTCAAGTCCGACCACGAAGTCGCTATTATCGAGGGCGGTACGCATAATCTAGTGAGTACAATAAAAGAGCATACTCAACAAAAGGTAACTAAAATCGTCATAACTAAGACTCTAGCTTTCTTAGAAAAGCACCTCGATGCTCCTGATGTTCCCCAAAAACCCACAGGATATTAACACCCTATTAAACAGTAAATATATCCTCCGCAAAAAATCTAAACCTGTGTTAGACTGTAGAAAATATACAATTTATTAAAGGATTTATTTGTATGGTTCAGACAATGCCTCCCCCACCCAAAATTTCCTTTCGCGAAAATGTAGACCGTATGGTGAATCGCGCTCTCGCGTATATTGGTGTCGACCAAGGCATGCAAGAAGAAATAAAAGCCTGTAATAGCATTATCAAAGTCACTTTCCCTGCTCAATTAGACGACGGAACATTTAAAGTTTTCACAGGCTACCGTGCAACCCATAGTGACCATCGCCTACCTGTAAAGGGTGGTATCCGCTATGCAACCCACGTTACCAGTGATGAAGTTGAAGCGCTTGCTTCATTAATGACCTATAAATGTGCTTTGGTGAATGTACCTTTTGGTGGCTCTAAAGGAGGATTGCAGATTAACCCTCGTGAATATTCAGAAAGCGAACTTGAGCGCATTACTCGTCGATTTGCCCGTGAACTGATTAATAAGGGCTATATTAGTCCGGGTGTTAATGTCCCTGCACCTGACATGGGAACTGGTGAACGCGAGATGGCGTGGATTGCAGATACCTATCGTCAAGCGCACCCACATGACATCAATTATCTCGGCACTGTTACTGGTAAACCTGTTGCAACAGGCGGTATTCGTGGTCGCACCGAAGCAACAGGGCGCGGTGTACAATATGTTATTCGCGAATTCTTCCGTCATAATGAAGATATGGCACGCATTAATTTCACAGGCAATATTGCCGGCAAGACCTGTGTTATACAAGGTTTAGGTAACGTGGGTTACCATGCCGCGAAATTCCTTCAAGAAGAAGATGATGCCCTTATCATTGCCGTCATCGAATATGACGGCGCAATTATGGATATGAACGGTATTAATATTGAAGACCTCAAAGCATGGATTATCGCTAATGGTGGTTTAAAAGATTACCCATATGGCACATACGTCGCTGATGGTAACAGCTTACTAGAACTAGAGTGCGACATCTTAATCCCTGCAGCCTTGGAAAGCCAAATTACAATTGCCAATGCTGACCGCATCCAAGCAAAATTGATTGTGGAAGCCGCCAATGGACCTGTAACTGCCGCCGCGGATGAAATTTTACGCGAAAAAGGGGCTATCGTCCTGCCCGATTTTTACGTCAATGCAGGCGGTGTTACCGTCTCTTATTTTGAATGGATTAAGAATTTGTCACATATCCGCTTTGGTCGGATGCAACGTCGCTTAGATGAATATCGTGCTATAGCAACCTTAGACGCAATGGAACAGATGACAGGCAAGAAGGTCCCTGCAAATTTACGCGCTGATATCCTTCATGGGAGTGATGAACTCAGTATGGTACGTAGCGGTCTTGATGATACCATGCGCGATGGATATGCAGAAATCAAAGACGCAATGATTCGACATGGCATTGAGGAATACCGAACAGCCGCCTTTGTCGTTTCACTAGAAAAAATCGCCTATACCCACAAACGCATGGGCATGTAATTTATTGTAGGATACACTGCTGGGTGTATCCTTTTAACATCACAATCGGCGAAAACGAACCTTCATCCCATCAAGTGGTAACAAAGTTGGGAAATAGATTGTGCCAAGATTCTGCCGTGCGACCAGTTCCCAAGTATAATTGCGTAGCAAATACGACATCAATATCTTCATCTCTAACTGAGCAAAAGCAAACCCCACACAAACTCGTGAACCACCTCCAAAGCCAACTAAACTAAATGGTACACCTGCTTCATTGCGCTCAGGACTAAATCTATCAGGGTCAAATGTGTCTGGATTGTTGAAAAGATGGGGGTCACGATGCGAACCTCCATTAATCATATAAAGAGCTGTCCACCCTTTCGGAATACGATAGCCATTAAATTCAAAGTCCTTCACTACCCCACGAAACCCTGCTGGCACAGGCGGAAACATACGCTCGGTTTCTCGTAAAACTTGCTCAAGATAGGTCATATTCTTGATGTTATCCATAGTGAGCGACTCACCAATATTCAGTGATGCTTGTTCGTCACGCAATTTCTGCCAGACGTCTGGATGCTTCGGGAGCATCATTGCTAGTGAAGTCAACATAGAGGCACTGGTTTCATGCCCTGCAAATAAGAGCAATAAGGTTTGTGATTGCAATTCGTGATTACTGAGACTATTCCCGTCTTCATCGCGTGTCTGCACTAATAATCCGAGTGCATCATTCGTCGGGTTTTTACGTCGATGCTCAACCGCTGTATCAATAAACTCTAGAATTTGCCGACGCGCCTCTAAGGCTTTCCCATAGGGTGCGCGTGACCACTTGAGTGGTATCGTGATAAATCCCTCTGTCAGTGTCACGAACAATTGTGATAAGCGTTCGGTTTCTGCACCTGGTGCGCTCCCCATCAGCAAAGTGGATGCTACTTCAAAGGTAAATTGTTTATTCAGGTCTAAGAAGCGAAATTCGCCCAATTGCTCTAACTTTTGGATGTACTTTTGGGTGATGTCTTCCATTGTGGAAAGATAATTATGCAAGGCTTGACGATGAAACGCAGGCATGATCAAACGCCGTTTTTTGCGGTGGTCTTCGCCATCTTGCACAAAGAGCGATTCGCCTAAGAGTTCGACAAATGTAGGAGGCCAACCATCACGCCATACGAAATTATCCATGCCTGTTTGAAGCACAAAACGATTTGCCTCTGCACCGACAAACACAGCGATGTTGCGTCCCAACACCCGTATCTTAAACACTGACCCGTGTTTTTTATATTGCCGTTGTAGATATTTTCGGCTCAAGATAAACGGTGGTAAACCAATAAACGGTAACCCACGAAAACCAGGAGGCAAAGGTAAGTGGCTAATATCTTTTTCAGCCATGAATTGAGAACTCCAAACGCTGACAATCGAGGCGATTATGACAAATGTTGATGAGTACGAGTTTAATAAGTGTAAGCTGTTGCTTTGATGAACCGTTCACCGCATTTTGCAATTAGTCGGAGCAAGGCAGGGTCAAGCAAAGTTGCATCATCAGGGTCAGACGGGTTGAGAATATTACGATAATCCGCCCATAGAAAATCTTGAGATTCTCCTTCAGGTGGGTTTAGGTTATGAGGTTCATTGGTAATTAGCATATAACGAATATCCAGGTGCAAATGCTCAGGACGATTTTTATTTGCTGGAATGGTGTGAATATCAAAGTCAATTGGTTTTGGATTTTTTGTATGTGGATGATGCCTTAAATCATTCAAACCTGTTTCTTCACTTGCTTCACGTAGAGCAACATCAGCAATATCCATCTCAAAATCCACATGCCCGCCAAACTGAATCCATCGTTTGAGACTTTTATGGTGATGAAGCAACACACGATAGTTGCTATCACAAACCAATGCCGAGCCTGTAATATGTCCTATTTCACAATTCGGTGAGAGAATATTCGGATACTGCGTTACTAATTCTCGCATTGTTGCCATATCTCGAACTTCTTTCTCATCTGAAAAAACTTTTGTCGCATCAGCCAGATTTTTCAGAATTGCTTTTCGAGCATTCTCGTAAACCGCCCCATACAAATCATCAATCATCTCACGCATTGCTTCTAGCTTTTGCTCGGATGATTTTTCGTCCCATAAAGGCAATTGTGCATGATGTGGCATCAAGCATCTCCTCGCTGAGATTGTTCCGTATCGACCTCACCCGATAAGTATTTCCATTCATCATTGACCTTAGCAAATACACTTTCTTCATGGATAGTCGTTGGTTGAGAGAAAAATGCCATAATCTCCGCCCTATAGGTGACTTTATCATCCTCAGCAGAGACAATTTCAAGCTCATTGAAGATGTTTCTTAAGCAGTAAGACTCAATTCGAAAACGCCAATCATCGAAATTACTGTCATAATCTTCATTATCAGGATGAGTCGTCCGCATGATGAAATTTGACAGATTTAGTGCATAAGCCGAATAACGGGCGCGGACTAAGTCTGTCGGGGTCGGTACAGACATCCCATTGTGATAACGACGGCAACATTTTTTGTATTTTTTACCACTCGTGCAGGGGCAAAGGTCATTCGGCGAAATTTTCATGGGAAAAATCCAATTCATTCAATAATTTTGGATGATATTTTACATAAATCGGGAGGAATTACACAGTAGTTTAAATTACTATTTTTCGCCACGCGCCCGTAGCATACGGAAGAAAGACCTAATCTGTTCAGAGGCTTCGTCAGCAAAAACACCTTGAACCACATCAATCTGGTGGTTCAGTTGCTGATGGCGTGTAATATCCATGATGCTTCCACCAGCACCAGCTTTGGGATCAGTTGTCGCATAGACTAAACGGGGTAAACGAGCAAGTACCATCGCGCCAGCACACATGGCACAAGGTTCAAGCGTACAATACAGGGTTACATCTTCTAAACGCCAATGCCCTATCACTTGTGCGGCTTGACGTATCGCAATCATTTCAGCATGGGCAGTCGGGTCTTGGTCAGCCTCACGCTTGTTATATCCACGCCCGATAATTTCACCATTACGGACGGCAATTGCACCAATTGGAACATCTTCAGATAATAAGGCTTTTTCAGCTTCAAGCAGAGCAATTCGCATCCACTTTTCATCATCAGATGGGGTTAATGACATTAGTCTTCTTCGTATTCTTCGATGTCTATACTAATTTCTACACGCCCATTGGCTTTGGCTAAAAATTCTTCCGCCTCTTGCATAGCTTCAACGGTTTCTTCAAGTGATTTTGGGTAGATCACCTTTGTGGAAACAGGGGGTTCTTCTGGTTCAGGATGTTCCCAGCTAGAAACGGTTGCACGCGCATCCAAGATAAGCAAGCCCGTTATTGCAACGCCTGCTATTGTGGCAATGGCTTCAATCGAAAGAGGCAAGTCAATATCGACGGAAATTACATTAAAAATGAGTAATAATGCACCACCAAGCACAATGACAAGCGGTACATACAATATTTTTCGCAAAAGTTCCATGAGACTTACTCCTTACTTCTTGTCATTTTCGTCTTGATTACGCTTGCTCAGACGCTCCATCCGACGTAGAAATTCTTCGCTTTCATCTAGTCGCGTCTCAGCATCATCGACATCATCGCGCCATGTATCACTATCATCAGAATCGATTGGTAGATTTGCAAGCATAATCTGCCAAATCATCACCCCTACAGCAATGACAAATGCAATCGCTACAATACTATTTCCAAGCGAAATATTCATTAGAATAAACTTTTCTGCTTAGGCGAAATCTTCTTTACTTCTGGTTCTTCTTGTGGTTCATCGATTGGTTGTCCTTCTTCATCATGCCCTTCTTCTAAGACAATATCCATACATGCGGCGCAGCTACATTCCGCAGGATGTGGTACAAAAGTCGCATCAGGTGTCTTACTCTCTTGTACGGGTTCTAGCTCAGAAAGTTCCATCTCAGGCACAAAGTCATCAGGCATTTCATCGGCGCGTATGGTTGCATCAATCGTCAATTGACGTAGGTCATCTTCACGAAAGCCGAAGCGTTCCAAAATTGGCGTGAGTGTTTCTTCGGTTGCTTTATCTTGGTTTTTGACGACATACTTATAGTGTTCTTCTAGGCAACGTCGCCATTCATCACTAAAAACACTTTCACGTTTCGCCATAATAGTCCCTTAAAACTGCTTAACTTATCTCTATTATAATACAGACTCACTATCTAAATGTGAAAATAAAGTAATAGTCACATTTGAATATAAGCGTCTAGCGCAATTTTTCAATCACAGCCAGTACATCTTCACCGTAATTCTCAAGTCGCCATTGCCCAAAGCCTTCTATCTGAGCTAATTCTTCTAGTGAACTTGGCATTTGGTAAGCTAAATCCCACAGTGTCTGTTTAGCCAGTATAAGACTTGAATCCAAATCACGTTTAATACCGCAATTTTTACGCCACGCATGAAGTGCAATATAGCGGTCAGCAATGATTGGATCAGGGTCATCGCGTGGTGGTTGCTTCGGCACTTTGCTAGACCGACCCTTTTCGATAGCTTCAATTATTTCATCGGCATAGCGTCGGATTGGCTTTTGCCCTAAACCTTTAATTTCTTTCAGACTACGATAGTTCTGAGGTTTTTCCCGCGCCATATTCACGAGTGCTTTATTCGATAGCACCTTGAATGGCGGTTGGTCTTCCTCTTCCGCAAGCTCTTCTCGCAAAATGTAAAGTTCTTTCAAGAGTGCCATCTGCCGACGATTGAGCGAATGAGGTTTGCCTATTTTCCAAAAGCCATTGGGGTCAAAATCACGCGGTTTAATTTCAATCCGCAAGACATCTTGAAATACTTCTTGAGCTTCATCTAAGCGATCCAATTCGTACAATTCATCATGCAATATATCTCGCAACTCATGCAAATAGTGCGTATCCATCTGAGCATAAAGCAAGCTATCTTTCGGCAATGGGCGCTTACCCCAATTGTCTAGTTGATGCCGTTTATCCACTTCGACATCAAAATACTGCATCAGTATATCGCCTAAACCGAATTTCTTCGCCCCGACTAAGCGCGCAGCAAACATCGTATCAAAGAGATTACGTACTTCAAAACTAAAATCCCGTTTCATACAAATGAGGTCATATTCAGCCGCATGAAAGATTTTCTCTATTGTCTCATCACATAGTAACTCCCCAAAAATCGAAATATCATCAATTTTTAGCGGGTCAATAATGTAATCGTGATTTCGCGTCGAAACTTGTATCAAACATACCTGCCCATGATAGGCATACATATTGTTAGACTCGGTATCTACTGCGATTTGTTCTTCCCCTGATAGCGCAAGCACCAAATCTTCAAGTGCTTGAGATGTTTCAATGTACGTTGCAGGGGTTAATTTGGGTGTTAAAGCCAACCACGCCTCCGAAAATAAAATAATAAACCAACAACCAGCACAATCATCATCAATGTTAAAATCCAAAAGGGTTCATCGCGCATTAAAAATTCTGCTTGTCCCGGTAATGGCACGTTCATCCCATAAAAGCTCGTTAGTAGCGTTAAGGGCAACATAATAACAGAAATCACTGTTAAAATTCGCATCACTTCATTAATACGATGACTTGCCAGCGTATCAACCGTATCGGCAAGACTATTAATCACCTCAAAGTTTTCATCTATAATATCACGGGCTTTATACAGGTGGTCTGCAATGTCGCCAAAATATTCCTCAAGCTCATCATGTATTATTGGATGCTCAACTTGCTCTAAACGCTCAATAATCGGTACTTGTTGACGGATAATCCGCCTCAAAGCAATAATATCACGACGTACCAAGGAAATATCACGAATTGTCAGGCGAGTATCCGCCGTGAAGATGTCTTCCTCAATTCTGCGGATATTGCCATCAACCTTCCTTAGTATCGGCAAAATGTAATCTACTAAGCGGTCAACAATTTGATAAAACGTATGATTCGCGCCGCGTCCTAAGGTGCGTTCGCGCTGGTCTTCATCACGTTCACAAGCCGTCCACAAATTATTGAGCGGACGCAAAACACCGTCATGAATCGTCACCACATAGCCCCGACCAACAAAAATATCCACCTCGCGCGGACGGGATAATGCCTTTTGGGCATCCCAATGCGGGAAGTGCATGACGACAAATAGGTAGTCTTGATCTTCATCAATTTTAGGACGTTCCATGTGGCTTTGTACATCTTCCAAGTTCAAAGGATGAATATACGGATACATTTCACGCAATTCATCGACATCTGTCGGTGTAGGATGTACAATATTGACCCAAGTGACACGTCCATGGGTTATTGTTTGGATTGCCATAGACTTTTTAACAAACTGTCTTTTGACTGACGCATAAATTCTCGTGACTTCATTAGATTAATGTGCTACGAGAGAGGCTTATTATGGCTTGCAAATAAGCCTGTTGCAATGGTTGTAAAAAGGTTTTATCTAGCTTTGACACCCATAGGTGATTGTGATATATTTTACATATACTTTGTGACAATTTTCGCATACACATTAAAATAAGATGAATTAGCGTTATTTTATTAGGAATTTTCCCTTAAAAACGCTCTAATAGTATGATGTCACGCACGCTCAATTTCTGGAGGAGCTAAACTTAAATGGCTACAGCAACCCCCACAAAGAGCAATTCAGATAGAATGAGTATTGCTCAACCAAACGCGCAGGAGAACACTGCGCCACAAGTCACAGTGGATGCCCCAAGCCGCCGTGAATTTTTGAATTATATCTGGGGAGCGTCAATCGCTTTGCTACTGGGCGAGTTGACAGCAGGCTTACTCTGGTTCGCTTTTCCACGTTTTAAAGAAGGCGAATTCGGTGGCACATTTTCATTTAACCCGGCAGATTTACCAGAAGCTGGAACACCCCCACAATGGAATCCAAGTGGTCGCTTCCATGTGAGCAATACCGAAAACGGTTTACTTGCTCTATACGGTGTGTGTACACATCTTGGATGCCTTCCTAAATGGGTCGCAAGTAATACCCGTTTTGAATGTCCATGTCATGGGTCGAAGTTCCAAGGGAATGGTAGCTATATTGAAGGTCCTGCACCTCGCGGACTTGACCGTTTCCCTGTTACAGTTACCTATACAGATGGTTCTTCAGTTGATACACCTGAAGGTGGCGGTCCTGTTGCACTTGACCCTAGCCGTACCATTGCAGACATTGCCATCAATACAGGTGCAAAAATTACAGGTCCACCAGCTGGCGCATAATGCGTGTTTTATTGGTAGCAGAAGTAAGAAGGTAGGAGAAATTCATGTCGTTACTTCCATTCCCATCATTTTTAGATGATGTGCAAGAAAAAGGGTGGCGTAAAGCCGTCATGGAAGGTGTTGACGAAGTTGTTGAGCGAGCAACGGCAGGCTTAAATATTCAGGATGTTCGCGAGGCATTACGGGGTGAAGACCCCAGTCGCCGTCCGAACCCACGCTTGTCGCCACACGCTGATGGCTTCTGGTTACATATGCGCCCCGGTTATTTCCATAAGGATATAACAGGCGTTTACCCAACATTCCGTTTAGGTTGGTTATCAACCTATTTTGTCGTCTTCGAGACGATTACCGGGTTACTACTTATGTTGTGGTATACCCCATCACCAGAAATTGCTTATGGCAACATGCTTAGTATTTTGAATAATGTACCGCTTGGTCAATTCATGCGTGATTTACACCGTCTCGGTGCTGAAGGCATGGTATTGATTGTTTCGCTTCATATGATGCGAACATGGATTACAGGTAGTTATAAGAAACCTCGCCAATTCACTTGGTTTACTGGTGTTTTACTACTTGTGTTCACGGGCTTACTGTCCTTCACAGGCTACTTGCTCCCTTGGGATCAATTGGCACTCTGGGCGGTAACTATTGGTGCGTCAATGGCAGAAGCAACCCCCGTTATTGGTCAAGAAGTGAACTTGATTGTGCGTGGTGCGCCTGAATTGGGTGCGAACGGTTTGCTGCGCTTCTATTTATTACATGTATTAGCGTTACCAATTTTCTTATTTATTTTCACGGGTGTTCACTATTACAAAGTGATTGTTCACGGTCATAGTTTGCCACCACAAAAAGAAAATATTGGCGAAGATACTGCTAAACGTGTACCACTTGATAAGCGCGTTTACTTCATTCCAGACGTTCTCACAAATGAATTAGTTTGGATTGGTGTAACAACCTTCATCCTGACAGTATTAGTGGTTTGGTTCTACCATGCACCGCTAGAAAATCACGCTGACCCACAAGTAACACCATTGGGTACAACTGCTCCTTGGTACTTCTTATGGATTCAAGGTGCGCTAAAACTCGGTGACAAATTCTTCTGGGGCATCCTGTTCCCAACAGTCGTTGTTGGTGTATTCGCTGTCATGCCTTACTTGGATGTTACAGTTAGCCGTCGCTACGCACATCGCCGTGTATCCCTCTCACTCGCTATGTTGACAATCTCATTCATGACTGTTCTCAGTTATATGGGTCTGCCAGAGTTTGCAGTTGCAACATCAGCCGAAACAGAGATTTTGCATGAACTCACCTTTGAACCAGCCCATAGTCATGTAGGTGTAGCACGAACGATACCGTATGACCAATTGGTCGCAGGCGCATATACAACCGCAGAACTCGGTGCTGAAAATCCTGCATTTGCTGTCGAAGATTTTGAAATAATGGTCGGTAATGGAGACGGCGCAGGTGAACTCGTCGTTTATGACCATGATACCAATACGTTTACTACCGTATATGCCCTTCTCACAGCTGACTTAGTAGGTGTTGCTCACCTTGATGGTGCAGACATGCCGAACAGCTTCCGCTTAGTCCCTGATGATGCTCCAGTGCTTCATGAAGTATTAGAAGAACTGCATCATGAAATTGAGCTAAACGAAGGTCAATTACCACACGGATGGGGTGTTATCGTCGTTAGCAACAACCAAGAAGGCTTGCGTCGTGTCGACCTTGCTATCGGTTGGGAAGGCGTTGAAATTGACCAAGGTCAAGTGGTAGTCGGTGAAGACGGTGAACCTGTTGAACTAGTCTATCAACTTGGTGGTCAACCTCTCTACTTCCAAACAGACGACGCAGGTGAATTGGTATTAAGTGAAACAAACACACCAAATCTCGCTTACGCTGTGGATGAAGATGGTACAACTGTTTACTATGCGATTGGTACAGACGGTGAATTCTTAGTAGATGACGCTGGAAATCGTATCGCTTATGAGAGTGCAACAACAATGCGGGAACGTCGTGTAGAGACTGACCATGTTTATTTGCACGAAAACTCAGCTTATTTTGACTAAGCACTCTAGGATGGAAGACACTTTATGGATCGTTTAATCATCAAGAGCATAGAAGGTCGTATTATGCTCGGCATCACCATGTTCATTTCAATCATGATTTTGATTGGATGGGTTGCTATCAACGAACCCGGACGCATGGCGGAGTTTGTCGAACAGCACGAAGGGCGTTCAATCGAACGTGGTGCTGAACTATTTGCGGCGAATTGCTCTTCATGTCATGGAATTAATGGGTACGGCATTGGTGGTCGTGCCCCAGCACTCAATAGCCCTCATTTCTTCGGCTATGATTATCTAGCTAGTGTAAATAACGAAATTGCAAGTTTGCAACGTGAACTTGTCGATTACGATGGTATAACAGGCTTAGGTGGCTTCGATATACCTGATCAAATTGGTACACAGGAATTGCTAGAAAATCGTCGTGATGAGTTAATCTCTCAAATCGCTGAAGTAAGTGATGAAGAAGCGCGTGATTTACGCGTCGAACTGCTCAATATTGAAGCACGTTTGATTGATAACAGCGAACAAGTTGCCGAACGGATTGCCGCGATTGAAGCTGGTGAACCAATGGGCGACGATGCTAACCCTGAATTGACAGATAGTGAACTCGAAACACGTTTAGCAGCCCTTCAAAGTAACATACCGCTACGACGCGTTGCCATTGACGAAGCACTCAACGGTGAAGAAGGTTTACTTGCACAGCGAGATGCTCTTCTAGCTGATTTAGATGGCGCAATTTTAAGCGGATACTTCCCACGTCTGGAAGAAGTGACAACAGACGCAACGGAAAATAACTATCCTCTTATGCTCACGCAATACTTGGCATCAGATGCCAGCCGTCTTGCTCAAATTGAGTTCGGTGGTACGGTGGATAGTTACATCACAACCACACTCATTCACGGTCGTCCTGGTAGTGGTGATGTCTGGAATGGCAACATTATGGTTTCATGGTCACAACGCGGTGGTGGTTCACTTCGTGATGACCAAATTGGCGATATTGTAGCTTATATCACCAACTGGGATAGAGGCGACAACTGGACAATTGATGACTTCAATGCAGTAAACCAATACGCCATTATACATGCACCCTACACAGGTATAATTGGTGACCCGATTCCTACTGTTGGTCCAAATGTTGAAGAAATCCTTGCAAATTTACCTGAAGGTGATGCCACACACGGTGAAGCCCTTTACAATGGGCAAGAAGCCTTAGAAATTGGTGTTCCTGCGGGTTGCTCAGGTTGCCATGCAAACGGCGCAGTCGGTCCTGACACAGTTGGTACATGGACGCGTGTTCAAAATCAACGCCTCACTTTACCTGAATTTGCAGACTATACAGGAGAGCAATATCTAATTGAATCTATTGTTCAGCCTAATGCCTATATTGTACCAGGTTACAGCAGCGGTGTGATGAACGCTAACTATGGTGATCAACTCACTGCTCAAGATTTAGCCGACATCATCGCGTATCTAGAAACACAAAATCAGTAATCTCATTAGACTACGATTAAAAGCCTCTGTACCATACAGGGGCTTTTTTGTTTAGAATTAGAACTGACACACTTTAGAGAATCGGTGTAGCGACAATACCTATATTGTCCTGCCTATCTCAAGTCAAATAAGTTTTCACTTGAGGACAATTATATGAAGAAATATCTATCAGTTTTAGTATTAATGATTACTATATTCTTGCTGATACAACTCCCTGCCATCAGTCAAGATACAGACGACCCATCTTGCGATTTAGACGATTTACAGGCAACAATCGAAGCCCACACCAATGATTTAATAGAAGAAAACCCTGATATTGCTACTGAGTTTTCACCTGAGTATATCTATCGCTTAGGTGAGATTTACGCAGAGTATGCCCTCGCCTGTGGCTATCAACCAACCTTCCCTGAAATCGAAACACAGGTAGACCGCACTTTAGACTTAGTTCCCCTAGCCTACATTATCTCAGCATCATCCATTGGTAGTGACGTTGATGTCGCTATGAGTGAATTAGAAACAGTGGATGGTGATTCTTTCAACGGGCAACTGCTCTATAACGGATTAGAAGTCGGCTTAGATGGGTCTGAATTAGGTTGTGCAGGCTGTCATAATGGCGAAGCCGCCCCTGTCATTGAAGGCACATACACTCGTGTTGTTGAAGAACGCCTGACCTTACCCGAATTTGAAGATTACACCCCCGAACAATATCTCATCGAGAGTATCCTGCATCCATCTGCCTATATTATTCCCGAATTTGCTAGTGTGCAGATGCCTGCTAATTACGGTGGACGCTTAGATGCTCAACAACTCGCTGACCTTATCGAATATTTATCCAGTCAAGACCAAGAGTAGACTGTCTAAGTCGGGCGTAACCATGTAAAATGAGGCATATTTAATCAATATATAAGAAGGACAAAATACAATGGCAAAAATCAAATCAATGGCTTGGATGTCTGTATGTGTTATCCTGACCTTAGCATTATCAGTCAACATGGTACTCGCACAAGAAGAAGTAGAAGTAGTTGAAGCAAGCAACAGTAGTCTTGGGCTTACTATCGCGCTATTTGGTGCTGGGGCATTGGTAATTCTCGGCTTAGGCTTTGCAATGAATGCTCAACAAGCTGATGAAAACGACCAATAAGTTTAGAATACCGTAAGTTTCTTATTTTATAGTTTTCTCTGTAAGAGATTCTGATTGTGATAAACATCACAATCGACTATAATATAGATAATATGGCTAAGAATTAGGATATAAATCATGGCAGAACTCGCTTGGGAAAAATCACCAGAGAAGTCAAAAGCTGAAGCATCACTAAACAGTAAAAAAAGTGAGCGCTGGAAGTTTTTGCTTGGGGGCTTACTCATTTTAGGGGCAATTGCCTACCTAGTGATTACGAGCACCGTCAATGGCGCGCGCTTCTTCATCACTGTTGATGAAGTCGTCGCCGATACAACCTATCAAGGGCAATCTGTACGTCTAACAGGTGCGGTACTTGGCGATACCATCGTATATGACTCGGCTACAGGTAATCTATCCTTCACGATAGCTCACATCCCACGCGAATTTGAAGACCTTGCAGAGACTCTTCATGAGTCAGCGAATGACCCTAGCATGACACAATTAGTAATCCAGATGGATGATACAATCATGCCTGATTTGCTTCAACACGAAGCACAAGCAATCCTCACAGGTGAACTCGGCGAAGACGGCATTTTCTATGCTACAGAACTTAATCTGAAATGCCCTACTCGTTTTGAGGAACACACGCCCAATATGCTCTCAGACGCAAGCGAAAGCTAAGGATAATGTTAGCTGAAATTGGTTTTACAGCCTTAACTTTCTCATTTTTCGCATCAATCTATGCAATAATCGCGTCTGTCTATGGTGAATTGAAATTCTCAAATCGTTTTGTCATTAGTGGGCGCAATGCTGCATTATTGACACTACCGCTCCTGACCATTGCTACAGTGGCGCTATTAATTGCTCTCATCACAGAAGATTATCAAATCGCCTATGTCCTCTCTGTGAGTGACCCAACAACACCAATTTTCTACCGCATCACCGCATTGTGGGGGTCACAAAAAGGTTCGCTACTCTTCTGGGATTTCCTAATGGCATTATTTGCTTTCGGCGCGATTACCTTCAACTGGAAGAGTGACCGTCGCTTGATGCCCTATACGATTGCCTTCATGATGGCTTCAGTAGCGTTTTTCATTGGGATTACCCTTTTCATCGAAAACCCATTTGTACGCCTTTGGGGAAACCCTGAGACAGGCGAAATCTTTGAATCGATACTTGTGCCAGCGAATGCCATCTCACCCGGACAAACATGGCTATCCAATAACGCACAAGGATTGAGTCCTTTATTACGCCATTTCGGCATGATTATTCACCCACCAATGCTCTATCTTGGTTTTGTCGGCTTTGTAGTCCCGTTTTCATTCGCGATGGCAGCCCTAGCTAGTGGTGACCTCAGCACGAATTGGATTAAAGCCACGCGCCGATGGTCATTGGTCGCATGGTTATTCCTCAGTTTGGGTCTAATCTTAGGCGGACGCTGGGCATATGATGTACTAGGTTGGGGTGGCTATTGGGGCTGGGACCCTGTCGAGAATGCGGCTTTCTTACCTTGGCTTGTCGGGACAGCCTTCATCCATAGTGTGATGATTCAAGAGAAACGTGGCATGCTCAAGGTCTGGAATATGGTGCTGGTCATCAGTACCTTTAGCGCAGTCCTTTTCGGCACATTTGCCACTCGGAGTGGTGTCATCGAAAGTGTACATAGTTTCGCACGTTCCTCTATCGGCTTTCCCATGTTGATGTTCTGGGGCGGTATGACGCTCATCGGTACATTCTTGATTGTGTACCGTTGGCAACGCGGCGAACTACAAGATGAGCATGAATTCGCTGGTATCCTCAGCCGAGAAACACTGTTCGTGCTGAATAATGTCATCTTCATGGCACTTACACTAACTATTTTCTGGGGAAGTTTCGGCGCTCCGATTATCTCCGAATTGACACTCGGAACAGAAATCACCCTCGGTAGCGAATACTTTCTTCAAGTGACAACCCCCTTATTCGCGGCACTTTATATTCTTATGGGAGTTGCTCCCTTATCCGCTTGGAGTGCAACCTCACTCCGACGCTTGGGCGATGCCCTCATCATACCGTTATTTTTAACAGTGGTGAGTGTCGCGCTCATTGTACTGATTATGGGACATCTCTCTTTTGGAGCATTATTCGGCTATAGCATCGTGATTATTGGTGGTTGGATTGCCCTCTATGAAATCTATCGAGGCGCATCTGCCCGTGTTCGCTCTAAAAATGAGACATGGTTCTTAGCCGTCTTCAAATTATTCCAGCGTAATCAACGCCGATACGGTGGCTATCTTGTGCATTTAGGTGTCGTTGTCATTGGGATTGGCGTCATCGGCAGTACACTATTCCAATACGAAACACGACGTACGCTCGAACTGGGAGATAGTGTCACTATCCAAGACAATTACATTCTGCGCTATGACGACCTGCAACAAGGTTATGAAGTCCCAAACCCGAGCGTAAATGACCGCCTGATTAACAGAGCAACACTCACATTGATGAACAGCAACGGTAAATTTATCGCTACAATTTCTCCACGTCGGGATGATTTTCCACAAATGCCGATGATGATTGCAGGAACAGATAGCACCCTTGCGCGTGATTTCTACGTACTCATGGATGGTTTCGATACTGAGCGCAATCTGGCTTCTTTCGTGATTTACATTAACCCATTGGTCAATCTCGTATGGTGGGGAAGCCTTATCCTAATTATTGGTACAGTTGCCGCCGCTTACCCGAAAGAAATCCTGCCAGAACACATCCGCACAGGAAACAAGCCAAAGGACACAGCATGAGCCGATATTTAGCAATGGTCGTCATCGTGCTGATTTCAGCAATGGGTGTTTATGCTCAAGGCACAGTCACGCAAGATGATGTTGATGAAATCACATCGCAAATGTTTTGTCCTGTCTGCGAGAATGAACCGCTTGATGTTTGCTATAATCCGACCTGTATTCAATGGAAACGTGAAATCCGCGAACTTCTAGCCGAGGGCAACACAGCTGAAGAGATTATCACTTCATTTGTAGACCGTTATGGGCAACATGTTGTCGGTGTACCACAAGACCCGTTCTTACGTGCCTTGTCCTTTGGTGCGCCAATCGTCGGCACGATTATTGCTCTAATTATCGGCTTGCTAACGTTTAGACGTTGGCAAAATAATCACACACCAGAAAAAGTAAAAGTCATAACTGAAGCAACAAACCCACAAGATAATTACCGTTCACAAATTGAACGAGATTTGATGTAAAACTATGGTACAAGAACCTGAATTTCTAAAAGAAAAACCCAAAAATACAACCGCTAAGGCTTCTAAATTAACGCCTGCCACAGTGTTTTTGATGGTCGGTTTAGCTGTTTTCTTTTCAGTTATGGGGATACAACTCTTTCGCCAAAACCAAACTCAACCCTACACAGGAGACCGCGCCCCTAATTTTGAACTGACTTCGTATGATGGTGATACTTATAATCTGCGTGATTTACGAGGACAAATTGTTGTCGTCAATTTATGGGCAAGCTGGTGTGGTCCGTGCCATGAAGAAGCTGAAGATTTACAGCAAATCCACGAGGATTATGCTAGCGATGGCGTACTCATGATTGGTGTAAATTGGCTTGATATAGATAGTGAAGCCCTTGATTTCATCGACTTTTACGGCATTACCTACCCCAATGCACCCGATATAGGCGAAGCATTTTACGAAGCCTATAATATTCAAGGACCTCCTGAAACTTTTATCATTGGGCGTGACGGCATTGTGCAAGCGACCTTCATTGGTGGCACTACCTACGAAGCTATTGCGACCATCCTCAATGATATGTTAGCTGAGGAGGGTGCATGAGTATTGTAGGACTCATCAGCGCGGTTGTGATGTTGCTGTTAGTGGTGATATTTATCGCCATACCATTTTTGAGCCAGCAACGACAATCAGCACGGGCTTTTAGCAATAAACAACGCGAACGGGCGCTAGCCTATTATGAACGTGTCTTAACGAATATCCGTGACCTTGATGATGACCTCGCTACTGATAAAATCCATCAAGATGAATACGAAATAGAGCGTGAACGATGGATGGAACGTGGTGTTGCCCTGCTAAAAATGCTAGACGAATTAGATAACACCAATCCGATTATTGCCAACGAAAACGCCAATGATGCCGATATTGACCACGCAATCGAACAGGCTATATCAGCTAAACAAGCAACACTGTAAATCTCAATTTTGCGAAGTAAATAACAGGGGCAAATAAATTTTGACAGTAAAATTCAAAAGTTGGCGTAGCTTGCCACTGATAGTCATCCTCAGTGTTCTAATATCCGCTTGTAGTGACCTCGCTGGCGAAGTCCAAATTGTGGAAACGGTGACACCCAATACAGTAGCGCAAGTATCAGAACTACAGTTACCTTCATCCCCACCGAATGTTGCCAATGGTGAACAGATTTTCCAACAAAATTGCACCAGTTGTCATGGGGAAAATGGGGCTGGCGACGGTGAATTGGTCGAAAACGGCGATGTCCCTCGGATGGGGTCGTTTCTTGACCCTGTGCATATGCGTCAGCAATCACCAGAATTTTATTATGACATCATCACCAACGGTAATCTGATTAATCTGATGCCTCCTTGGGCAGAGGCTCTCTCGGTGCAAGAACGCTGGGATGTCGCCATGTACGCCTATACCTTGCACTACACACCAGAGCAAATTGCGCGTGGTGCAGAATTGGTCGATAATCCATCATCTGACCTTGAACTCGCTGGCGATACAGACCTCATCGCAGAAACAGGCTTAGACGGCGAAGATGCTTATGCCGCTGTCGCTTATGAGCGGATACAGTCAGTACAAAATTGGGACGACAATACAGCAGAAGTAACCGCAATTCCTGAAATCATGTTAGAGACTGTTAATTTTGCAGGTGTCGTAACACAAGGATCACCGAATGCAAGCCTACCAAGCAATATTATGGTGCAACTCCAATATGGTGATTTCCTTGATGTTGCCGAAGTTATTGATGCAACAATGGACGCGAGTGGACAGTTTAGGTTTACTGATGTGCCTGTCTTATCCAATAGTACATACTTTGCAGTCGCCTTCTACGACGGACGCGCTTTCCTCAGTGACCCACTGACCACCCGTGATTTACAAGCCAATAACATTGTCGATATTACACTCTACGAAACAACAACTGCACCCAATATCGTCAACTTGCAATCGATGGAACTTGTGCTAGATTATCTCACTGTTCCTGACCTCGGCGCAGGGATTGTCACCAATCAATTCAATGTTTATGACAATCCGACTGATTATGTCTTTCATCTCTCGCCCGAAGGTCAAGATGTGCGCGTATCTTTACTGATTTCATTGCCTATTGGTGCGGTCATCTTAGATGCTCAGGAGAGTCACTTTATTCCTGTGCAAGACCAATACTCACTCATTGATACTCGCCCTGTATATCCCGGACGACACACCGTTGAAACAAGTTATTTCTTGCCCTATATCGGTGAAGCACAAACCGTCGATATTCTTATCAACAACCGTTTTGAAGGCGAGGCCAGCATTATTCTTGCCGAACCTGAGTTAGAGATTGTCAGTGATGTTTTCATCTTTGATGAAGAAATCAATCTTGGCTCAGACGAAGCCCCAGTGATGGCAAAAGTTTATCGAGGCACAGTCGATTTACAACCCGGTGATAGTGTTGTTTTCGATATTGAAGGGCGCATTAACGCCAACACCAGCGATGATGCCAAAATCGTCACCCAAGACCAACTTCTGCCGATTTTAGCGGTTGTCGGCATTGTGATGGTTGTACTGGTCATTGGGGTGATGATTTTCTTACGCACCAATGGCAACCCTAATAATCCACAACAAGCAATTGACCGTATCGTGACTGAAATCTCCCAATTAGAAGATTTACACGAGGCAGGACGCATCAATCATGATGCCTTCCAGCAAAAACGAACTGAACTCAAGCAACGCTTGGCAGAATTAATGGCTGAGAGCAAGGCAGAATGAGTGAGTCAGCCCCCATCATCGAGATTGAGCAACTGAGCAAAGCCTATGGCTATGTACCAGTCCTCAAGAAAATTGACCTTAGCATAGCAAAGGGGCAATTTATCGCATTATTGGGGGCAAATGGCTCAGGCAAATCAACCCTACTCAAGATGATTGCAGGTCTGGTGAAACCAACAGGAGGTATCATTCGAGTCGGGGGCTGGGAAATGCCTAAAGAAGCCGAAGCCGTTCGCTCTCAAATTGGCATGGTCAGTCACAAAGCCCTACTCTATGACAATCTCACTGCAAAAGAAAATTTACGTTTTTTCTCACGTTTGTATGCACTGAGTGATGATAATCGCATCAATGACCTCTTGAAACAAGTCGGTTTAGAAAAACGCGCTAATAGCCTCGTCAACACTTTCTCGCGTGGGATGCAACAACGCCTGAGTATCGCCCGTGCGCTCTTGCATAATCCGCACGTCCTGCTCTTTGACGAACCCTACACAGGGCTTGACCAAGATGCAGGGTCTGTCTTGGATGAGTTACTTACAGATGCACATCAATCAGGACACACGATTTTGATGGCAACCCACCAATTAGACCGTGCCGCCCGATTAGCAGAGCGCATTGTCATCATCAATCGCGGGGCAATCGCTTACGACGAGACACAAGCTCTATCTTCAGATGAACTGAGTACCCTCTACAGCCAGACCACAGGATTGGCTACTGCTCGATGACGACCTCATTTCACACAGTTGTGCTGGCAATCATCCAAAAAGACCTACAGGCTGAACTCCGTAGCCGTGAGTTAGTGGCAACCATGCTGCTATTTTCATTATTGAGCGTTCTCGTGTTTAGCTTTGCACTAGAATTAGACCGTGTGGCAGAAGAACAAGCCGTCAGTGGTGTCTTATGGGTGACACTGGTTTTTGCCAGTTTACTGGGCTTAAACCGTAGTATGGCTATCGAGAGCGACAACGCTAGCATGGATGCTTTATTACTAGCACCGATTCATCGTTCGGCTATTTTTGCTGGCAAACTCATCAGCAATTTTCTCTTTACGCTGGCTGTGGGTGTTCTATTGCTCCCATTGATGACCCTACTTTTCAATATCAATTTACTCTCGGGCTGGTTATGGCTGGCGCTATTGCTCGGAACATTGGGCATCTGCGTGACAGGCACATTACTCGCTACTATGGCAATCCAAACACGCGCACCATCAGCCGTGTTAGCGATTGTTCAATTGCCAGTTGTTCTGCCGATATTATTAGCATCAGTCACAGCCAGTAACGGCATTATTGGCGATTTACCTTTTTCTGATTGGATAGCGTGGGTACAAATTCTAGCAGTCGTCAATCTGATATACAGCGTATTGAGTTTTTTGATGTTCACTTATCTCATAGAAGAATAACCTTGAGAGAATAGGTGTAGGGACAATGCCTGCGTTGTCCACTAATAAACTTAATTTCCCACTTTTTAGATGGCTAAACAATTCCTTATTGTGTAGTTTTTGGTATAATTCTGTAGATTTTTTAGGAGAATTATCAACATGGCAACAGCAACACTATCAAAAACGAAACATAGTGAGCTTGAACTCACACCCTTCCCGAATGGACTACGCATCCTGACCATCATCACCGTTCTTGGCTTATTAGGAACATTATACTTAGGCTTATTCAATGTCGGCACAGATGTTGAGCAAGGTGAGGTTCAGCGACTATTTTATGTCCATATGCCAGCATTTTTTGGTGCATTTACTGCTTTCGGTGCAACTGTTCTCGGTGGCATAATGTATCTGACCAAACGTGACCCAAAATGGGATAGACTCGCTGTCGCAGGGGTTGAGGTCGGACTCGCCCTATCGCTAGTGAATCTACTCACAGGTATTGCATGGATGCGACCCATTTGGAACTCATGGTGGTTATGGGACCCACGCCTGACATCCGCCGCAATCATGGTACTCACCTACGCCGCTTATTTGATGCTCCGCGCAGGTATCGAAAATCCTGATACCCGTCGTCGTTTTGCATCTGTTTATGGCATCTTGGCGATTACTACCGTGATTTTAACCTTAGTCATTATCCGCATCCGCCCTGATACGATTCACCCTGCAGTAATTGGACCTAGCCCACAAAATGCACAAGGCGAATTTGACGCGACCACAGGTGTGGTGATTGCGCTCATCCCTGCTTTGATTTTCTATAGCACCATCTTCCCGATTACCCTAATGTGGTATCGTATTCGTTTGGAAAATATGTTTGATGCCCTCGCGCAACGAAAGGCAGAGGTTCTCGGATGAAGTATCGTTTACTATTCATTGCACTATTCTTTTTACTTCCAACACTGGCATCCGCTCAAGAAGATGATGCTGATATAGCTTACCTGCGTCTTAGTAGTAATTTCAGTGTGCCAGAAATTCGCGGTTGGGATATTGTCGCTGAAAATGAAACCGTCTTATTTAGCCGTGAAGATATTGACGCGCAAATTTACGTGCGGATTGTCGATACATTGGATACCGATTTAGCCATTGATGCGACAATTGCTGACCTGAATCAAGTGATTATCGAGACAAATGAGCCAATCGCAGAAGGACGTATCGGACGCAATAACGGCACATGGAATTATCGTATCTTCCAAGATGATGATACCAGCGTGACTGCCTATGCGCTTTTACAGAGTAGCCAAGTTTACGTGGTGCTATTTGCTGAAGAAAGTCCTGAGTATCAAGCCTATCATTTGGCTATACGAAGTATCATCAATGAGCCATCTATCAGCGAAATCAACACAGCGATTATCACAGCATCCAATGAGGCACTTGCTAGCATCCTCAATACAGATTTCACCGATGAGCCAAGCGCAACCCGTAACCCTGTCGAGGACAATTCGCGCTGGGTAGAAGCCACTTACGAGAATGAAATCACAACAGCCTCATATCTCTTTGATGGCATCGTCTACGTGACAATCGTTGACGGCAATCCTGACATCACCGCAGAATTATCAGATGCTTTTGATTCGGTCTTTCTCGGCTTTGTGATTACCCCTGATAACAGCGAATTTCTCTATCTTGGTTTGGCATTTTCCGCCATTATCATCCTCGCACTCATCGGGAGCATGGCATTACGCTACCAAAATATCA
Organism: Phototrophicaceae bacterium; assembly: GCA_965230145.1. Taxonomy (GTDB): domain Bacteria; phylum Chloroflexota; class Anaerolineae; order Aggregatilineales; family Phototrophicaceae; genus JAUZRW01. Next base: position 4,292,578 of record CBDDKI010000002.1, on the reverse strand, counting down.
AGAAAGATATGCTCGTCATAGAACAACTTGCAGAGGAAAATTAACACCATAAGGACACATAGCCGATGTGTCCTCTTTTCTTCGTAATGAACAAATTTTTCTTCTCAGTCATTCAATAATTTGGCAAAGTTATATTCTTGAGACAAATCTATATCGTCATGTGTCTGACCTAAAGTTATACGAAAGTAATCATAGATTGCTATTTTTTCATCAACTGAAAGACGGGAATTTATCGCAGGAATTTTTATTTTATAGATTAGTATACCGTCATTTTCAACTACAATAGGCAACGTACCAAAAATCAAGTATTTCTTATCATTGTGTTCTAGGTATCTTTTATCTTGATAAGTCAATACATAACCATAGGGCTTTTCAAACACTTTAGTGACAACAATGTATTCAATATCGCTTAAACCTTGTTCTTCCAGCCACAAAATAGCCAGTTTTTCAGCCTCTTGATTTGTTATCATAATCTTATCTCATCACGTAAAATAACTAGGCTTTACTGTATCTTCTGTCTTCTTTTTCTCTGACATTAATAAAATTATTGTTTTAACAATTTAGGACATAATTTTCTCAGCGATTGATAACCAATCTTTATCATCTTGGGTAATGAACAGTATAAATTCAAGCAATGTTTCGTCACCAATTAGTTCATCACAGGTCTGCTTTACTAATTTCTCTAACTCACCATTCGATACTTCCATTCCATCATAACTTAGACCAAGTGTTGGATAGCATCCATGATAACAGGCTTTGACAACAGTAATCTCAACATTGTTGAGTTTTGAACTCAATTTCTTATATACCATTGGTATAAGCCAATGTAATAGCACTATCGCAAATTGATGATATTTATCCCAATGTAACAGGTTATCAATTTTGCTAGGTTGAACCAAATTGTAAGATTTTTCGGTCATCGGTTGCCCTTCAAATTTCAGAAATGAGCTATCTCTTCAAAAAAATTCTATAGAGATATAGCAATCTGTCCATTACCTGCTCTTATTTTCTTCATAAACATATATTTCACTAATAATTGAAGGTGATGATAGTACGTCAATTTCTATACATATACCTCTTAACTTCGAGAAAACTAAGTTATCTTCATCATCTAAACTTGTAGAGCCAAAAATTATTTCAGCATCTCGCAGTTTACTTCCAATACCTATTCCACCTTCTAATCGTCCCGTATATTCTGAACGAACCATAATTTGTGTAATTAAGTCATTGTCTACCCAGAAACTAATATTTTCACTACGATATACATCTTGTTTTCCAGCACCCACTTTATCGAATTTCCAAGAAGTTTGCTCCAAGATAATTGTAAAGCTATCTCCTATCTTTACATTAGCAACACCTTCATTAGGAATTATTGGCGCATCTAGTTTAATCATTCAATATCGTCTCCTTTGCACTATGATTACAGAAGATTGCTGATTTCCATGTCAAAAATTCTACCTCTTCCGCATGACCAGCACGCGAATACCAAACAAGCGCAAAAATAGGGCTGGTGTCAGTTTCAATTTCAATATTGCTGGCGCATCCCACCACGAAATTATCTCATAGCCAAAGCGTTGATAATACGTCCCTAATTTAGCTTCACACAGCAAATAAAGTGGTCGACCAGCGCGTGTTTCCAGTTCAGAAATTAGTCTTGCGCCGACCCCCTGCCCACGATATGCACGTTTCGTCACCAAGCTACCTAATTCCTCACAATTCGGCAATTGCTTCACCTGCCCAATGCCCACAATCTCGCCATCAGCCTCTGCAATCAGAAAATTCTGCCATTTAAGCGAGGTCGGGTCGAGACGGGCTTGGCGTACCATCTGCTTGATGATAGAGCTATCATTTTCAGTGGCTGAACGAATTGTAATTGCTAACTCAGACATATCACCTCTAGCGCGTAACCACGCCCTTGACTATACTTTCAATCATGATGAAACCGACTTTAACCCTAATCATTGTGCTGTTGATGATAACAGCCTGTCAACCGACCAGTCCAGCAAGCCCCCCGACGGAGATACCCTTCCCAACCATGACCGTTGGGCAACGAATCTCAGGCGATTTGAGTACGCCTAATGCCCGTAGTGGGATTTTGCCGAATCAAGCAGGGGATGCCAATTCAGTTTTGGTCAATCGCACCACCCCAACCCCTGATACCAGTCGTTGTCCTTTTCCTGATGACGGTGCAGAATTGGGTGATTTTCCGTCTAGTCGCGTCAATGCCATCAATACCATTACGCAATTTCTGAATGATGGTGGCACAGTCCAACGCCTCCAGCAAGAAATCCTCACCGAGTGGGATGCCTTTGGCGAAACAGGCTACATTGAAACAATCGACCTCACAGGCGAAGGGACAGTCGAAATTGTCTTAGGCTATATCGCACCTGGTGATGTCGGCACGATGTTGATTTTTGGATGCCAAGCAGGGCAATATCTGCAATTATTCGAGATAATTAGCGATGGCACTGCTCCTCCTGCGATTATCATGTTAGGGGATATTAATAATAATTCACCCAACGAAGTCGTGGTCACTCGTCGCGTCTGCACTGACCCAGAAGCCTGTGATTTACAAACCCAAATTATTGCTTGGGAATTCAGGCTTGGACGCTTTGTTAATCTCTTGACCGATACCGTCTTGACAATTAATACGCCTGAATTACGCGATATTGATAACGACCAAGTAGACGAATTGGTCATCAGCCTCGATAGCACGGGTACAGCCGCCACAGGTCCTTTGCGTCAGGGAACAAATATCTACGATTGGAATGGGCAACTCTATGTCCTATCGAGAATTCAATTGCAAGCCCCCACCTATCGTATTCAAGTTATCCATGAAGGTGACAGATTATTCTCCCAACAGCGCATGACTGGTGCAATCGCTGCCTATGAATTAGCCTTAGAAGATAATGATTTACGTTTTTGGTTCAATGATGGACCTATCAATACGATTAGTTATGCCCAATACCGTCTGATACTCGCTTATGCCTTTTTAGGCGATAGTGGCGGCATCATCACCACACTTGATGCAATGAACAGCACATTTACCTTATCAGAAGGCGAAACAATCGAAGATTTGCCCGTTTATGTGCAGATGGCAAATGCTTTTGTTGAAGCCCTCAGCCAAGTCGGAGATTTACATGAGAGTTGTCTCGCTGTGCAAACCATCATCGAAGAACGCGATGAAGCACTTGGGTTCATCAATCGCTATGGACGACGTAGCCCGACTTATACCGCACTTGAATTATGCCCGTATTAAATACATCTCTGTAGGGGCAGACCGACGGTCAATACACGTCAGGATAAGGGATGATTAATTGAGAAGACATGATATGCTCAAGTTGAGAAAAAGAAAAGACGAGAGCGTATCATGTCTAAAGCAAAGTGTACCAAATTAGGGAAGCAATGGCAGGTCGTATTGAGTGAGTTAGTGCAAGAAGCAGAGCGATTAGTGCAAAGTAGCCAAAGACAGCGCAAACTGAGTGTTGAACAGTTGGTACAAAGTTTAGTGTTAGGCTGTTTAGAAAAGGGTAAAGTGAGTCTGTCAACATGGGTTGATGTGGCATACGATTTGGGCTGTGAAATCACAAAAAGTAGTTTGGATGAACGTTTAACAGGTCGTTTAGCGATGTTATTGTATGAGGTATTACAACAAAGCATCGCGCGTGGAATTGAAGTGGCTAGCTTACCCGCAACGAAGTTAGATGCTTTTGAGCGCGTGATTTTGTATGACAGTACCTATGTCGCACTCAGTCCGATTTTCAAAGATTTATTTGCTGGCAGTCGTAAAGGACATAGCAGTATCAAAATCCAATTGGGTTATGAATATAAAACAGCACAATTTAGTCACCTAGCCCTGAGCAGTGGTAACAGTCCTGACCAGACTGATGCAGGTATTTTGTGTCAGGCAGAAACAAACACGCTCATCTGCTGTGATTTAGGCTACTTTAAGCAAGAACGTTTGCAACAAATGGATGAACGAGGTGCTTATTTTATCTTACCTTTGCACTCTCAGGTTGCTTTATATGATGGGCAAGCTGATGTCCGAGTTGACTTAGCTTCGCACTTGCTTAGCTCAAGGGTAGATTACTTTGAGGCTCACTTCGCTGTGGGTGGCAAAGTCCGTCATCCTTTGCGTGTCGTTGCCTTTCGTCTGCCAGAGCAAGTTGCTTCCTCCAAGAGACGTGCCTTGAAAAAACGTGCGAAAAAAGCTGGCTATACCCCTTCTCAACAATCTTTAATCTTGTGTGCGTGGCATGTTCTCATTACCAACTTATCTGCTGACTGGACAGCAGATGACATCCGCCTACTCTTTGGTATTCGTTGGCAAATTGAACTCATCTTTAAGTCATGGAAATCCTATCTCAACATTGAAACGGGGGATTATTGGCGACGCGAACGGGTCTTCTGTCAACTCCTTGCCACACTCATTGGAGCTGTTTTATCTCAACAGTCTTTTGCACTACTTCGATGGCTTAACTCTTTAGAAACCAGTCTCTTTCGCACTATTGATAGGCTCCGTCGTCACCTGCAAGACTTATATCGCGTGATTCGACATGATTGGTATGGCTTAGATGCTTGGGCTACTCGGCTCAGGAAGGCACTTCTCAAACTCGCTCGACAACAAACCCTTGAGACCGCGCCTTCCACTCTTTATCGCTTAATTAATAAGGGCTTAACCTGATGGCAATTGACCGACGGTCTGCCCTTACTACTACTGAATAACAGGAGTAGCAATGTCTAACATCAAGACACATTTTGACGATAAACAACAAGCCATGATTGATCTCTTAACTGAGTTAGTCAATATCGAAAGCCCTTCTAAAAACAAGCAAGCAGTCGATAACATGAGTAATCGCATAGCCGACCTATTTGCAGAAGCAGGTGCAGAAGTTGAACGTCACCCACGTCAAGAAGTCGGTGATATTATCGTTGGCAAATGGAATGTGGATGCCGATGGCAAGCCTATCGTCATCCTATCACATGTGGATACCGTCTGGGATATTGGCAATGTCGCAGAGCGTCCTGTGCGTTTTGATGACGAAGGTCGCATGTACGGACCTGGCGCAGTCGATATGAAGGGTGGCATTGTCATTTCGCTATTTGCCATACAAGGTCTCATCGAGCGGGGTGAATTGCCCAATCGTCCTATCTGGTATATAGCCACCTCAGATGAAGAAATTGGCAGTAAACATAGCCGCGACCTCATCGAAGATTCAGCCAAAGATGCTGCACTCGTCCTAGTGACCGAACCCCCGACAGGTGATGGTTCACTCAAGACATGGCGTAAAGGCACAGCCAGCTATACGCTTACCGTCACAGGAAAATCTGCCCATGCAGGTAATGAACCTGAAATGGGAGTCAATGCAATCATTGAATTTGCTCAACAAGCCATTGAACTCAACGAATTAAATGATCTGAAGAATGGTACATCGGTTTCAGTTACAGTGGTCAATGGTGGCACAGCAACCAATGTTATCCCTGACAAACTCGTTGCCCGCTTAGATGTTCGTACCATGAGTCTACTCACGTATGAACGCGTTCATGAGAAATTAATGGAACGTCTGCCCTTCATTCCGGGCGCACAAGTCGAGATGGTACGAAATCATCATCGTCCACCAATGGTACGTGATGGTGAAGCATTTGGTAAAGCGCAAGCAATCGCCAAAGCAGTCGGCATCACAATCCGTGAAGATGGCGCAGGTGGTGGTAGTGACGGTAATTTCACCGCGGCAATGGGCATTCCAACCTTAGATGGTTTGGGAGCAGAAGGCGGTGGTCTACATGCACTACATGAGCATGTTCTCGTCAATAGCCTACCGAAAAAAGCCGCCCTGATGGCAACCCTCATCCGTGATTGGAAATAACTTAGTACAATAATGTCAGATAATATAACCATCTCGCAATTAGAAGATATTAATTTACAAACTTGGAAACCTGTTCTCATCGGGCAACGATACGGATGGCAATTGGGTGTCAGTGGGGGCTATAGTCGGCGTGGAAACAGTGTTTTCACGCATCAATATACAGGCGAAGATGTCGAGACAGATATTGAATATTGCGAAGACATATACGCCCTATTCCAAGCGAAAGCCAAATTTCGCACAACATCTGCAACACAGCCATCCGTATTACCCAGTATCCTAACTAACAGAGGTTATCAAAAATCTGGCATCAGCTTTGTAAAAACACTAGACTTGACCACAAATCTAACTGATGCAAATCTCGATTTCACATGCTCAAGTGTGTTTTCCAAAGATTGGTTACAGACCTACAGTGAATTTAATAACATATCTCCAGAACTATATCGTTCACAGAACGCTATCTTGCAAAGTATACCCACTCAAATCTGTTATGGGCGCATCGTCAACCACGCTGTAGGACTTGCCGTTAAATTTGAAGACTATGTTGCGTTTTACAATATTGCTGTCAATCCTGAGTCACGAGGTCAAGGCTATGGACGTGCCATTATGCAAAGTCTAATCTACTGGGGACAAAAACACCACGCATCCACAGGTATTTTATGCGTTGATGGGAGTAATACACCTGCCATAAACTTGTACACTCAGCTTGGATTTCAGAAACAATATGACTATTGGTATTGGTCAACCTAATTCGGCAAACTTCTCAGGGTTTGTCTTCGTGTTCTACAAACCTTCGTGGTAAAAAATATCCTCAAGCATCCTCATCCGAGAGCAACCATGTTTGGGCTTCAAGTTCCGTACCACCCTTGATGAAGCGTCGGCTGGCATTTAAGCCCAAAGCATTGAAGAAGGCTTGTAACACACTCAAAATCACACTACCTTCGTAAATATAAACCGCACGAATTTCAGGTAGCTCATCATAGGTACTATACAATTTGCGAAGTTGAGAAAAGAAGTATTGTAGCGGAGGTACGCCTGCGCGCGCATCAATGAACAAACGTAACTTTTCATCTTTTGCTTGTTCATCAAGGATTTTCTTGAGGTGCATCAAAGCATCATCCACCGCATACTTACTCTCATTTTGTATAATCAGCTTGTGAATGTGATTCGTCAGATAATATTGATGCAAACAATTCAACTCAGTTTGAGCCATTTTTTGTACTCGATTTGACTATTTCTTGACAAGATGTCCAGAAGTATAACAAGACATTACTAGCATAGACAAGCCTAATTTTCCACACTAAGTTCATTCTCTAATTCAAGCAACATGTCGCGATTAGTAACTCCCTGCAATAGCAAAATGAAGTCATGCAAAGAGTCTGAATTTTGCCGAATAGATAACACAGCAGGTCCAATAGGGTCTGCGCCACCTGCCCCAACAACCCCTCCCCCTGCTTGATACCCACCATAAAAAGCGAAAAATGCTTGGTTAATACGTCGCAACGAAAAGCCATTCTCGAAGAAAAACAATCGACGCGCATCCATATAATTTTCTGCCTCTGTCACTTTATCTTTGGCAAGCAAAGCATCCACCGTCACACGAGTGGTGTTCATCTCAGCCCCAAAATTGAAGGCATTGGGGTCAACTTCAATGATATCATTAGGGTCAGGTAGCTCAAAAGTTGGTAAATTTGGGAGAGGTAATTCAGGATAATAGCGTTGTATCACCAAGATAGCGATTTCTTTACCGAATAAATCCGCTGTTGTCTCGTTGATTATCCTTGCTTCACCAGCAAAGCTATCGCCTGTAAAGTAACTGTATCCTAATGGGTGAAAATAGAGATAATGATGCACCCATTCATGAGCAAAAGTCTCAATGACAAAGCCCAAGTTAGAACTCTCTTGAATCATTGCAGGGTATAGAGCAATACCCCCCAAAGGCACAACAATCGCAGACACATCATAATCCTGTATGACAGTATCTTCTAAAGCAACACGCTCATCAATCGACATTGGGTCAATGACAATTGAATTCTCCATACGAATCTCGTCGCGCGGGGATGTGACCAGTAAATTAGGCATCCCTGTAAAACGCATCGCCATCGGTGGAAGTAATTGTCCTAGCACACCAAAGCCTTCTTCGACCAAAATCGTAGCGACCTGCCCTTCAATGATTGACTCTGCCGTAGATTGCCGTAATTGCAAATCTAAGCGTAAAGCATCGCGCTCAATCTGTAACAAGTCGGATTCTGCAATGGGGTCAGCAATGGTCGGATTATTGTAGATAGTTGTAATTTGTGCTTCCAGTGACTGAGCTTGTTGTAAATCTGCCATGTACTCACGCACAAAATCGCTTCTTTGTGTTTCATCCATAAACGCCGATTGCCCAAAGAGTAATGAATCAGCCTTTGCCCAAATTGCACCCAATTCCCACGAAACAAAATCAAATTGTCTGGGTGAGGTTGAAAAGGCAATTTCATCCCAAACATCCTCGAATTGAATAGTCGAGCTAGGGATAAAGGCAATATAACACACACAAAATAGGCTAATCGCAATGCCATATCGCCATAACCAGCATATTGTATTCTTGATGTAGCGAAAGATTTTTCTTATTGATGCCATTGGGTTATCTGACTATGAGGAATAGTAGACTACAAAGCAGAAGCACCTCGAATGTGCCTCTGCAAAATATGTGATATAGATTGTCAGCACCGTCGACTATATCAGACCTCGATATAGCGTTTCCAAACTTTCGGACCTGTACCAAGCGCAATTACCAGATAACTGGTACGTGGGGTTTTTGGTTCCCACATCAATTTCATCCCAGCTTCATGGGGTAGTCGATTACCTTTCTTGTGGTTACAAGCTGCACAAGCACAAGCCGTATTCGACCAGTTATCTTTTCCATTACGTGATTTCGGTAAAATGTGGTCAATCGTGAGGTCTGATTTCGTGAGGATTTTGCCTTTGTGGAGCATTCCAGCTTCTACGCCACAATAGATACAGGTGTAATTATCACGAACCAGCACCCCCTTTCGGCTCCAATGTGCGCGTCGACGTGGCACATTAATGAACGTCCGTAAAGCGATGACGGATGGTACTGAAAAGTTTTCACGCACAGTCCGAAGAAAGTTTCCACTCTCCTCGACGACAATTGCCTTGCCAGAAATGACGAGGTTAATTGCCCGAATTGCCGTGACGACAGATAAGGGTTCCCATGTACTGCCATTGAGGAGCAATACACGCTTTTGAATTATAGAACTGGTTGACACGGGATTCTTCTCTCCCTACTAACCAATTATCATGATAACGTTCAATTACATTTAGCATACTACAATGTGTTTATTCGCGCATTAATCTCGCGCGTTTTTCGATTAAGAGATAATCAGAAAATCTTAATCATCTCTTGTAATCAGAATAATTATATCAAAAACTCGATTAAATTGGGTGGCAAATTTTGAGCCAACACTATTTTTCGCTCTCGTGCGTGATGATTTTATGCCACCCTGATAATCGCTATCTTGATGTGATTGTTAATGATCTTACAATAGAAATGTGCTACACAATGCCTATGGGACACTTGAGATTATCTTTGAGAAATTAGGCGGTGTGTCCCGTGAAATACTCCCCGAGACACCATCTTGAGTTACGGTCTTCATCAGTTCGTTGACCAGATTTGTCGTCATTATTTTCTAATTTCGACATCCCTTACTCCTTTGGGTATCTACTATTCACTTTGAAATTACGCCTTTAAGGGTGTCTGTGCGCGGACAAAACCTGCTCTGCCCGTTCGTCAAACTAAGACGTAAATCCTCGATGTATGGAGCTAACCAGCTTTTTCTACTTTAGGCACAATGTGTAGCACTGGTTGCTTACGTTGCCGTTTACGCCGTTGTTTAGCACGTTTGAGTTCAAGTTCTGTGACTGTTTCTTGCGCCGTATAAATAAGGTCGCGCAAGACATTTAACACATCCTCATCATTCAATTCACCAACATATGTTGATGTTGTGCCTTCACTAACAGCTGAGTGCAGTATGTCGATGTAATCTAATACATCTTCGAGGTGGTTCATACTGCTTGAGTGTAGCGAATATTCCGTGACGGTGCTTTTCTGGCTCATTGCTTCACCTCTAAATTGAGTAATGCTAATAAAAAACTAAAAAGGGGTACGAAACCGTTTTGTTTTGGTCTCGTACCCCTTTTTGTAAACTAAGTTACTAGGAGGTATGTTGTCGCACTTTGGCGTGCTAGGTTTGTGTTAAACCCTTCCTTCGCCTAATGCTAAGAGACCAACTTCTACTGCTTTCACCAATAACGGGATTGGCTTTAAACGCGGCTATGCCTAATGCGCCCGTATATGGTGAATCATTATCTACTTGTAGGGTGTCATCATTAAATAACCAACCATTAAGTAGACGCAGACGACCCATTCCATCAACACGCAGAATCATCCCAAGGTTTTGCAAGAAATGACTTGCATCTTGGGTAAGCGACAGCATTTGAGACCGCAAATTACGGTTGTTTGCTGTTCTGCATGTCGGATAAAGGTTAATCATCTGCTTGTTCGTAATACGCCTGTGGCGTATCCTCCTTTAGGTGACTTTTTGTCACTGAATTAAGTATCATTGAGAGATTTTAAAATAGGTACTCTCTAACCAGCCAGATTGTATATTTGTGTAGTGGCTTATACCACCTTCGTTATTAAAACACTTTTTGATGTGTTTTGTCAAGCTACTTATGCGCCTTTTTCAACTTTCGTCTGATTCAGCATCGCTTGGATACTTTCACCTGTGATAAATACCCGTCGCATCCCTGCTGGTTTGCTCACGGTGAGGTGACCTTTTTTAATCAGACGTTTTAAAGTGCTTAGGCTAATTCCTAATGCTTCGGCGGCTTCTTGGCGTGAATAAACAGCACCGGGTTCAATATGTAACTTCTTTTCGTTGCTCATGTTTTTTCTCCTTTTCATAATTTAACATGGCTTGACAAGGACATCAAGAGTGTACTTCTATTTTAAACAGATTTTAAAGTGTCGCAAGGGTTCAACACGGTTTTTACATTAGAAAACACATACTTGACAATTTTCACCCTCACAAAGTATAGTGTTTCGCACAAACTATAATGAATAGTAACATACAAAAGCAAAGACGAAGACAGTTCACAAGAGCGCATAAGCGTTCATATTGCTAGGGAATCGGTTGCCATAGACTGGAAGCACCGATGAATATGATTGTGAAATTCACTTCTGAGCCGAGCAGTGAAAATGAGGAAATTCTCATAATTAGTTGACTCCGTAAGCCGAACGTTACAGGCATTCGAGTGCGATTCACACGAGGTGAGTCGAATTAGGGTGGTACCGCGTGAGCAAATAACGACGCTCTCGTCCCTACTGTGGGATGAGAGCGTTTTTGATTCAGAAATAAGGAGGTAACAATGGCAGACGAAGTACAATCCATTGAGGCTGTCGAGAGCGATGCACTGAGCGCACTCACCAGCATCGATAATGAAAAAAGTTTAGCCGAATGGCGCAGTCAATATCTTGGTAACAAGGGTATCATTCGAGGGATGCTGAGTAAAATCGGCACATTGCCCAAAGAGGAACGCGGCGCATATGGTCAAGGAGTCAATGTACTCAAAAATAAGTTGACCGATGCCTATGAAAGCAAACAAGGCGAAATCGAAGAGGCAACACTGGCACAAGACCTCGAAAGTGGTCAGATTGATGTCACCTTACCCGGTCGTCCTCGTACAGCAGGACGTGTCCATCCAAGTACGCAGACACTCCGTAACTTCTATCATATTTGGGCGGATATGGGCTTCCAGGTATTTCGTAGTCGGGAAGTGGAATTGGATGAATACAACTTCACCAAGTTGAATTTCCCACCAGACCACCCTGCCCGTGATATGCAGGATACATTTTACACAACTGAAAAAGACATCATATTACGCACCCATACCTCACCCGGACAAATCCACGCGATGGAACAATTGGGTGGTAATGGCACGAAACCTATTCGGGTGATTTTACCGGGCATGTGCTATCGCTACGAGCAAATTACACCGCGTAGTGAAGCGCAATTCTATCAAGTCGAAGGTCTGGCTATTGGGCGTAACATCCGCATGAGTGACCTCAAAGGCACAATTGCTGAATTTGCCAAACGCATGTTCAAGCCTGATGTCAATGTGCGCTTCCGTGCATCCTACTTCCCCTTCACCGAACCGAGTATGGAAGTCGATGCCGAATGCTTCTTGTGTGATGGTCAGGGATGCCGTGTCTGTAAGTATACAGGCTGGCTAGAAATTGCGGGCAGTGGCATGGTGCATCCGAACGTCTTACGTAATGGTGGTTACGACCCCACCGAATGGAGTGGCTTTGCATTCGGTATGGGTCCTGACAGAGTGGCAATGCTCAAACATGGCATTGACGATATACGCTATTTCTGGGGCAATGACCTGCGCTTCTTAGGACAGTTCTAAGCCTTAAATCTATCACAGAGCGTAAGGTCACACCGACGTTGTGACCCTACAAATAACATTACAATCTAGGAGAAAGAATAACACCATGCGCGTACCAATTTCATGGTTAAAAGAATATGTCGATATAGACATCAAACCTGAAGAACTCGCCGAAAAACTCACCACCGCAGGTTTTGAGGTCGGTAAGATTGATTACATCGGAGTGCCTCAAAATCAAGTAGAAGGCATCCGTGTCCCACCAAGTAATCATCTGGTCTGGGATACCGAGAAGATTTTGCTCGGCGCAATTAAAGAAGTTAAAGACCATCCTGATGCCGACAAACTCGTCTTGGCAATGGTCGATTATGGCGCAGATGAATTTGAACAATGTGTGACTGGCGCACCCAACCTCTTCGCATATAAAGGCAAAGGCGAACTTAACCCTCCATTGTGGACAGCTTTTGCAATGGAAGGCGCACAAGTTTGGGATGGTCATAGTGATGAGCAAAAACTCATGACCCTCAAAGGGAAAAAACTGCGTGGTATCTACAATAAGAGTATGGTCTGCTCAGAGAAAGAACTCGGCATTACGGAGGAACATGAAGGTATTATCCTCCTCAATAATGATGATGACTATGTCGCTGGCACACCATTTGTTGAAGTCTTAGGGGATGTCGTACTGGATATTGAACTCACCCCAAATCTAGGACATGGATTCAGTGTTTTGGGTGTGGCGCGTGAAGTTGCGGCATTGCTCAATAAGGAATTGCGTGAACCAAGCTATGATGTTGTCATGGAAGGCGCACCCATTGAAGGACAAGCTGATGTCGATATTCAAGAACCAGACTTAAACCCACGCTTTACTTTGACCCTACTCAAAGATACAGAGGTCAAAGAATCACCCTACTGGATGCGTCATCGTCTGCAATTGATTGGACAACGTCCGATTAACAACATTGTCGATGTCACCAATTACATCACTTTTGAGATTGGTCAGCCTTTGCACGCTTACGATTATGATGAATTGGTCAAGCGCAATGGCGAAAACCCAACCTTAGTAACACGTCTTGCTGAGGATGAAAAAATCGAGACCTTAGACGAGGTTAAACGTACAATCGGCGCAAATCAAATTATGGTTGCTGATAAACAAGGTACGTTAGGTTTCGGTGGCATCATCGGCGGAGCGGAAACTGAAATCAGCGAGAACACCAAAAATGTCTTACTCGAAGCGGCAGCATGGAATTTCATCAACATCCGCAAGACCCAACAAGCGCAGAAAGTATTCACTGAAGCAGGTACACGTTTCAGCCGTAATGTGCATCCTTCACGAGCAATTTTAGGCAACAAACGCGGTATCGAGATGATGCGCCAACTCGGTGGAGGCAAAATCGCCAAGGGCATCATCGACAAATACCCTAATCAACCCGAGGCAGTGGCGGTTGAATTGCCGATCAGCGAAGTGCATCGTTTACTGGGGATTGAAGTCAGCATTCAGGAAGCAGCCGATGTGCTGAGTCGCCTACAATTTGATGTAACCCTTGAGGGCGATGTCATCCATGCCACCACACCTGATTACCGCACTGACATCAGCACAGGCATTGTCGGCAAGGCAGATTTGGTGGAAGAAATTGCGCGGATTATCGGCTACGATAAAATCCCAACGACCATCATGGCAGATGAAATGCCCGAGCAAAAACGCAATCGTCGCTTAGAAGTCGAAGAAGAAATTCGGGATTTATTGGTGGCACTTGGTCTAACTGAAAATATCAGTTATCGTTTCACCACACCTGAAGCCGAAGCCAAATTGACACCCAAAGGCGCGGAGTCATCGTTACCAGAAGCAGATTATGTGACCTTAGCGAACCCGATTGCCTCTGATAAAACAGTCATGCGCCATACCTTACTGACCAATTTGCTGATTAACGCGGCGAATAATGCCCGTTTCAATGCGCGTCAGCAAGTCTTCGAGATTGGCAACGTTTATCTGAAACATGGGGCTGGATTGCCTGATGAACCTAGTCGCGTCGCTATCTTAATGACAGGAGCGCGTGAAGAAAAAGATTGGGCAGGGGGTGATGCAAGTCCTGTTGATTTCTATGACATCAAAGGGGTGCTAGAATCCTTAGTCGATGGCTTGCATATCGACAATATGGAAGTGACACGCGGTGAACATGGTAGCTTCCATCCCGGACGTAGTGCAACCTTGCATATCAAGAATAAGGTAGTTGGTAGTTTCGGTGAGTTGCATCCGCGTGTGGCACAGAATTTCGGCTTAACCGAACATCCTGTGATGATTGCTGAGTTAGATATGGATGCGCTGATTTCAGCCTCGCCAGATTTATATGGGGTTGAAGCATTGCCAACTGCGCCACCTGTGTTAGAGGATATTGCACTGGTTGTGCCAAATAGCACATCTGCTGGGCAAGTGGAAGCGATTATTCGTAAAGCAGGCGGGACACTGTTGCGTGATGTGAAACTCTTTGATGTTTATACTGGCGGAAGCATTGAAGCTGGGCATAAGAGCCTCGCCTATGCGCTGACCTACCAAGGTGATGAAACCTTGTCTGATAAGCAGGTCAAGAAAATTCGCAAGAAAATCATTGGTGCGGCAGAGCATCAACTTGGTGCAAAATTACGGGCGTAAAATGTGCTAAACGAGGACGTGACATTGTGTTGCGTCCTTTTTGATTTTCCTGTTTAACAGGGCATAACAGAGAAAACAGGGATTTTTGGGCGTGAGGTAGCCGAAGATAACAGGGAAATTTTCACGGACTAGGTTTGTATTTGGTTAGTCCCTAAAAGCGTAACGCCGAGAAACAGAGAAACGGAGAACAAGAACTAAATTTATGCTTACCATTCTCTACTAGCCAGAATTTGTGTATGGAGAATACCTGCGTTGTCCACCGAAAAAGACCCTTTTAATCGTATGAAATTGTTAAGGTGCATCAGGACTGATATACGGAAAATAGTTACAATTTGTCCTGACGCGAGTATACATTGTTTTGATAGAGAGATGTCGTACATATGACCGTTCATATCCCCGTTGATATGAACAAGGTTAAAAAGCGTAACGCCGAGAAGCAGAGAAACGGAGAAATAAAGGACTAATCGCCTGACATTCGTAGCATGTGCGTTGGATAATAAGCCAAGTACAGTATTTATATTCTGTGGTTGTTCAGTTTATCCACTTGGTGGCACTTAATTACCCATGTTATTTGTCCTCTCTACGGTTTCCTTAATCAATTTTTGGTAATGTGTTTAGCGCTATAGTCATTTTAACTATTGCATCCACATATTTAGAATCTTTACCTGCATCCTTTGTTTTGACATCATCTAAGAAACTAAATATTGTTTTTTTTGTTTCTTGAACAAAATTTTGCAAATTGAAAAGATATAACCAAGTACCAGTTTTAAATCGTGGGATAGGTTCTGCATATGTTTTCATCCCTTGAAATAAGGAAATTTCACCATATTCACCACGTTTTATTAAAAAGATATCAGGCTCACTAGGATGTATAAAGGCATTATGAATATTATGAAACTTAGTTGCTTCATTAAATATTCGTAATCTTTTTTCACCATCAAAATTATCAAGATATTTACGTAAACACTCTGCGTAACTTTCATTTTCTATCAATGGAATAGTCAAATTAGCAAAAATGTATGGTGATGATATGATGTACCATTTAATAAACTTGTCTAGAGGTGCTTTTGTATAGTGTAACTCTTCAGATTTACCATTTAGATTGTATGTTATTGTGAAATCTCCCCATAGTTGCTTATTATTACCTAGTTCAGGATTATAAGTCATATCAATCTTTAATTTTCCAGCCATATGCACTGTCCTTTAATTTCTAAGAGGAGAAAATCTATTGAAACATTTGCCTTGTGATGTAACATTGTTCATGTAATCTAAATAAAGTCTCCGTGGTATTGTCCCATATCAGGACTACTAGCTATCCAACCACTTGATTCATGTGTAATGATCATTTTTAACAATGCACGTTTTTCTGTGTCTGCATTTATTAACAGAACATGGGCTTATAGGTTATAAATTTCCAAAAATAATCACAATAATTTGTCCTGACGCGAGTATACATTGTTTTGATGGAGAGATGTCGTACATATGACCGTTCATATCCCCGTTGATATGGACAAGGTCTAAAAGCGTAACGCCGAGAAGCAGAGAAACGGAGAATCTTCTATTAACCCCAAACTGTTCCTAGCCAAGTGATGATGAAGTTGCTGAGTTCAGAATTGAGCGTCAGTAAGCCAGTGCCTGAGCCTGTGCTTTGCTCAACAAATTGTGAACCTTCGGCAAAGCTGGTCGCAACAGACGAGGCAGTTGCGTAGCTTTCGGCATCATTGAGGCTGGCGGCAATGAACATCGGGCGTGGATTGAAATTCGGTAAGACATTCAGTATCGTTCCACGACTTTGCGGACTGAGCATCACCACCGCATCACAGATAGGATAAATCGCACAACCGAGCAATGCCATATCAGCGGTTTCTTCCGCACCCATCGCCACAAGCCGTGCAGGGTCAGTAGAGCCATTTTCACTGAGGGAGGTCAGCAAGACATCCATATCCTCAGCACGTAAGACATCAGGCAAATCAATTACCAGCACCGTATAGCCAGCATTGTATAAATCAGACGGCAGACTGCCCCATGCGGTGACATCCTGCCCTAAAATCAATATCCCAGCCGAGCGTCCTTCACTGGCGACTTGCTCGTATAAATCACCCGTCACTGATGACCCATCAGCTAGAAAAATCTGAATTGGTTGTGCGCCACCATCGCTTGCAAGCCCTGATTGTAGTGGTGGCAAAGCAGCATCCACAGGAAGCGCGGCGGCAGTCGGGTTACTCTGCCCATCGGTCACTGTGCCATAAATATCCTCAGAGTTTTGGATAGCCACCTCAGGACTTGGGGCAAGGGTCGGCGCAGAGAATCGACGTGTGGCAGTGGGTTCAATTGGTTCGGGTAGGACATTGCAAGCACTGAGCGGGAGCAAGGCAAAGGTGAAGAGGGTAACAGTAAAAATCTGGGATAAATATCTATGGTGAAATTTATGTTTAAAATCTTTCATATACAAGTACCCTTTACCCAATTAGTTATCTATCCCCCTCTGACGCTCCCGAGTCGCAGGCTAACGCGCCATCTCACCTGAATTCAGGAGAGAATTTTGCTCATATTGATTGTATACCATTTGCAGAGTCTCAAAAATTTTTAGAATTTGTTAGGGTCTTTTGTCACGGACAGCATGCATGCTGTCCCTACATGAACCTAATTTTTTAGGCAATTATGTAGGGACGTGATGTATCGCGTCCGAAAACGAATCCCACTACTTTGTTCTAATTACTTTTCAATCTCTACAACCATAGCAAAATAAACAGGGAACTAATTCACAATATACCTAGTTACTATAGATTGAAGTCAGGTATAGGTCAGATTTGCTAAAATAGCAATGTAACAATAGATTGATAGCCAAAGCGTCAGGGAAGGGAACATATGAGTGAGGATATGAAACGTCTGCATGCAATCGTGCGAGGTCGCGTACAAGGAGTGAGTTATCGTTACTACACTACACTCAAGGCACGCGAATTAGGCATTGCTGGTTGGGTCTATAATCGCCCTGATGGTGCAGTCGAACTCATGGCAGAAGGTTCAACATCCGCATTAGACACTCTCGAAGCGTGGTTGCACGAAGGGTCACCATCCGCAAAAGTAGATAGTGTCGAGGTCACATGGGATAAAGCTACAGGTGAGTTCAATGACTTTAAGACAGTTTATTATCGGGATGATAGCTCAACAGTATAAAAATGATAAAAATCATCGGTATTGGGCGTACAAAGTTTTCGCAAACGCATGACTAAAGTTATACTTTTTACAGTGTAAATGGAGGTCATGATGAATCGCAAAGCAAAGCCAAACCCCTTAATTGAAGATGAATTATTTGACGACGAAGAATTAGTCTGGTGGGGACAACCGATTGCCCATCATCTGATGAGAAAAATCAGCCTCCCACAGATGGGGATGGCAATTTTCATGCTCGTCTTTGCGAGTTTCTTTTACTTACAAACGCAAGAAATGTTCAGTGGAAGTCGATCAACATTTGGCGGACGCAGTTCGTTCCCCTCATTCTTACCGATTTTGTTCACCATTGTCCCTGCTTTTATGGCACTTGGCAGTTTATGGACATTATCGACACCCATTCAGCAATGGATAAAAGGTCGGCGCACGTATTATGCCCTAACAAACAAACGCGCCATCATCATTGAGCAATTATTCTCAAAGACTGTGCAATCATTCTACGATGAGCAAATTGAGCAAATGCAAGTCACTACTTATGGTGGTGGCGTCGGCGATATTATTTTTGCCACACAAATAGGGCAACGACAAATTAGATCAGGTCGTCGAAATGGGCTGAACATCACCTTTGAAGATGGGGGTATGAATGTAAGCAGTGGTCGCCGAACACGCACTGTCACCTACCAAATTCAGCAGGGATTTAAGGCTATTCCTGATGTCAGAGTGGTTGAAGATTTCATCTCGCAGATATTTTTTAGTGACGATGACGCACCTAGCAAAACAAAATCAACACCCGTTGAGCCAAAACCTAGTGAGCCATCACCTGTGCAACAGAGTTTATTTGATGGTATGACAGTAAAGAAAGGTATAGACGTGATAGAAAAAGCTGAAGCGTTTTTAGAGCGTGGTATGGAATATAGCCGTGAGAGAAATTTCCGTGCCGCTATTGAGGAATATAGCAAAAGCATCGAAACTAATCCGAATAATCCAATTGCTTATAACAAGCGTGCGGAGGCTTATATGGAACTGATGGAATTTGATACGCTATTGGACGATTGCAATTCAGCCATCTTATATGACCCCAACTATGCACAGGCTTACAACAATCGTGGCTTCGCCTATCTTCTGCTCGGAAAATATGACAATGCCTTGAAAGACTTGAACCGTTGCCTTGAACTCAAC
This sequence comes from Phototrophicaceae bacterium, assembly GCA_965230145.1. Classification (GTDB taxonomy): domain Bacteria; phylum Chloroflexota; class Anaerolineae; order Aggregatilineales; family Phototrophicaceae; genus JAUZRW01. Next base: position 4,273,264 of record CBDDKI010000002.1, on the reverse strand, counting down.
CCTAATCACAAAATGGCAAATTACAATAAGGGTTCAGCTTATATGCACCTCAAAGACTATGAAAATGCGCGTGATAGTTATGATGAGGCAATCAAAATTAAACCGACTATGGCAGAAGCATATAGCAATCGGGCAATCACACATCATGTCCTAGGGGATAATCCATCTGCCATCGAGGATTGGGATAAAGCTGTGGAACTCGGCTTAGAATTGCCCCCTTCGTTAGCCGAGAAACATGCTGAGCTTAAAGCGTCTTTGTGACGTTATTTCACGCTGTTGACTGACAAATATGAACGACAAAGTTGCCGATGAACAGAATACACCACGATGAAAATAAATGTTTTTATCACCCCCCTCCGTCGCTGGCGCGACACCTCCCCCCGAATTCATGGGGAGGAAAAGCCTTTTAGTAAATGGAGGTAGGGGCAATGTCTGCGTTGTCCACCGAGGTAACCATGAATGAACCAAATTTTTGCAATTTTCAGGAGAGGCACAAAGCACCCAAAGAAAAGCGAGAAAAAACTCATATTCGTGGTCTCATAACGACAATTTTCACTGAAGCTTTTACGCTACCAGCTCGAAGCCCGAACTTTTATCCTCAAATGGCTTAAATGACACGTAAGAGATAAACCTTTTCATATGCCGTGTGATTTAATTTGAGGTTTAGCTCGGGCTGGCATAGATTACCATGCGTTCGCAACCATCTTCAAAGGGGTCTTCGTCGGTGCTACCGTAGACTTCATCTACTTGAAAGTTGCAACGTTCCAGCAATAATTTAACTTCTGGGTAAAAGAAGTAGCGCAAGATATGGGGCATCCGTAAGCGTTTGACAAAACCATCGCCCGTCATTTCATCATAAATCCATGTGACATGCAGTAATTGGGTCACACGGTCAAGGTAGCTATGGGATTGGAGCGTAACGAGATGCCCTGTCTCGGGTTCGATAAATTCACGGTCAAAGATGATGGCATCCGTCTCGCGTGTGGCAAAGACTTCACCTGCATTTGGTAAATCTAAAACCAGCAAACCATCGTCGGCGATGATGCTCCGTAATTTATCCAGCAATTTAATTTGGGTCTCTTGTTCGTGGAAGTGCATGAGGGCATTGTAACTCAGCAAGACCAGCTTATATTTTTGCTCGGTCTCATAGGTAAGCACATCGCCTTCGGTATAGCTCACATACTCTTTGAGATGAGGCATAATCGTCAGACGTGTATCAAGTCGATTGAGCATCTCACGGCTATCATCAATACCATCAACTTGATAACCTTCTTGAGCAAGATGCAAAATTACTCGTCCCGTCCCACAACCGACATCAAAGATTGGGTCACCATATTGATTGGCGAGGTGGCTAAAAAGCTGAAGGTCATCAATTCTGTCACCAAGTTCAGCATCATAGTAACGGGCGACAGTTTCATAAAATGCAGTCACGAATTTCTCTCATTCATCATAATATCAGTACGAATTTGTGATAAAACTTCTACTGTTAGTTGGTTACGAATATTAAAGCCAGCAACAGTTAGATGAGCATTATCTTCTAAAATGCCATTATCGGCTAGGTTACGGGTCGCCAACCAGAAATTGACCAAGGGGATTTGATACTCTTCGGCAAGGCGTATCAACACCGCATTGAAGCGTACTCCAATTGCATAGGTGTTATCTTCTAATGGGCGTACCGTGAATGTACTCAAAATGGGGATAATATCACGCTCAAGGGTCGTTTCGATGATTTCGCGCATGGCGAGTTCATAGCTGGCTGTACTGAGTACGTTGACATCATTCGCGCCAAACATAATCAAGGATGCAAAAGAATCTGTCAGTAAATAATCACAGGTTAGGGGTGATTCTCCTGCTGGGCAAACATCGGGACTTGCCCAAAATGGGTCTAAGACTGAGGCGGCATTCAAGCCAGAATTGACGGATTGCCCTTTAAAAGCGAAGGCATCACTATAGTAAGAAATTGTACTTTGAATGTCTGCACTCGCGTAGAAACTCGCATCTACCCCTGCATCGGGAGGTACATCGTCTAAGAGGGTTTCCAGATACCAGCCTGATTCACTGTTACAATCACCGACACTGAGCAAGAAATCATCGCGCAAACCACGAAAACGTCCACGATTATAAATTTGACGCACATGCTCGGTTGGGATAACCACAAGCGGAGTTTGGTTCACCAATTCAAGGGCATCTTGATAGCTCATACTGGCATAGATACTCTCAGTAACTTGAGCAAACGGTGTAATGAGAGGTGCATCAGTGGGGATGATTGGACGTAAGGTCGGCGTGATGGTTGCTGTGGGTAAATCAGTATTTGTCGGCAAGGGAGTTATCGTCTGGGTTGCTGTTTCTGTGGGGCTAGCAGTATTTGTGGGGATTAGCGTCGCTGTTTCAGTCGGTAGTTGAGCTAGAGTATCTGGTGTTGGCGTAATATCAATAAAGCCTTCTTCATTAGGCATCGGCAGTAAGGTCGGAATAACGAGCGGAGTCGGTGCTGGTGTTGTATTACAAGCTGATATAATCATCACGAGCATCGCAATCCAAGCAAAACGTAGAGGCATCTTACTCGGTCTCCTGACGCTTGTGTGCTTGACGCTCGAAAAATGCCTCAACTGCTTCAATGTGTGCTGTATCTGCCCATAAAGTCGGGAATATCTCTTGTTCGACTTGCTGTGCTTGTTCAGGTGATTGGGTTAGACTTGCACGGAGCAATTGCTTAATCCCCTGCACAACTTTTGGTGGGCGAGAGGCGATTTCCTCAGCAAAGGTTAGTGATGTCGATAATGCCTGACCAGCATCCACTTTTTGATTGGCTAGCTTGAGGTCTAGTAAGTCATCGGCAGATAAAATCGTGCCTTTGAGGAGTAATTCCATTGCTTTATTATAGCCGACGAGTCTTAGTAAGCGTTGCCCTGCACCCCAACCCGGTGTCAGTGCCATATTGATTTGCACCATGCCCATTTTCGCGTCTGAATCGACTATTCGCATATCACAAGCGAGGGCGATTTCACTACCACCTCCCAGCGCATAGCCATTAATTGCCGCAATCACTGGAATCGGTAAATTTTCCATATCTGAGAGAGCGTCACGCATGATTTTAGTGAAATAATGGGCATCATCTTCGGTGATACGCTGGCGTAATTCGACTAAATCGCCTCCGCTACAGAAGGCTTTCTCACCTGTGCCTGTGAGTATCAATACTCGCACTGACTCGTCGTGCTTGAGGTCACGAATGGCATGCCAAAACGCGACCATCGCCTCTAAATTCAGTGCATTGAGCGCATCAGGGCGATTGAAGGTAATGATGACTATGCCATTGTCTTTTTTATCTATTTTGAGTGTTTCTGTCATGTGTGGCAGTATAGACCATTCGCGGTAAGTTCGACAAGTCAGGGCTAAGAAATAGCCTGTCAGCAATCAGCATCTCAGCCTGATAATGCTTATGGTTAAAGAGTCTCGAAAGTTTTTAGAATTTATTCGGGTCTTTTATCACGGACGTGATGTATCGCGTCCGAAAACAAAAACGACTACTTTTCCTATATTTTCCAACTTCAAATAAGTTCATTGCCTAAAGTGATTAGATTCTAAAAAGATTGTCGTTGTATTACAAGATGGGACGAACAAGGCAATTATCCGTCCCAAAGAAGACAATCCTCTCTTGGGCAAAAGAGGAACTCATTTTGTCTTACGTTTAATCATTGGCTAGGGTTCGATTTTGAAGGGTATAATAATTGCACAAGATTATTTCGTCTGTTACAATTTCGCGGTTTAAATGCTCAATATCCGATAATAATGTACGTAAGGGCGTAGCATGCTACGCCCCTACACAGTGTAGTAAGAATTTAATTTTAGTATGTAATTTTCAGGGGTTTTATTGATGAAACAGATGCAATTTTTGAAATTTATTGTGGTCAGTGTCCTACTCTTACTGACAACTATCATCTCATCAGCACAAGGTGGGATTGTGGCGGTGGTCGAGACAGAGGTTGTTTTACGGGTTGGTGCTGGTACAGAATGGCGACGTTTAGGGACTTTACCTGTTGGCTCGACCATTAATTTAGATGGGCGCGAAAGTAGTAATTTTTGGGTACGTGGCATCACACAAAATGGTCTAGTTGGCTGGACTGCGGCACAGTATTTGAACATCAGTCCTGAAGCCGTAGCGACATTACCTGTGATTGCGCGTGAAGCACCGATTACTGTCGGCGCACCTGCCCCTGGTAGTGTTCCTGCTCAAGCACCTCCTGCTGAAAATTCTGCTCCCGAAGCTCCCCCTGCTAGCGCAGCAGTCGTCACGACAGGTGGAATTAGCACGACAGCGACCGCTAACGTCAATATGCGGAGTGGTCCTGATACGTCCTATCGTCGTGTTGGCGGCGCAACCTTTAATGGTCAACTCACCTTAGATGGTCGCAATGCGGCAATTACGTGGGTGCGTGGTGTGAATAGTGCGGGCGAAGTCGGGTGGATTTCTACAAATTATGTTGCCCTAACTTTTGACCAAATTGCATCATTGCCTGTTGTCGAGATTGATACACCCTTTGGTCTTGCTGTGCCGACAAATAACAGTTCTGAACCCGAAGCCCCTGCTGGTGCGCCTGTGGTTGCCGCTCCGCCACCTGTAACATCCAATACTGCAATTAGTGGTTTTAGCTATGGTGGTCATGTAACAGGGCTTGATGATACAACCGTCAATTACATGCGAATTGCAGGAATGAGTTGGGCGAAGGTACAAGTACGTTATGACCAAGGCGCAGACCCAAATGCTGTCGCAGGTGTCATCAATGATGCACATGCGAAGGGCTTTCGCCTATTGATTGGTCTAGTTGGGCATCCTTATGAACTCAACAATGGGGGCTATTTTGAAGCATTTGCAGGATACGCTGGTGGTTTGGCTGCCTTGGGAGCAGATGCGATTGAGGTCTGGAATGAGCCGAACCTAGACCGTGAATGGGTGTTTGGTCAGATTGACCCTGCCATGTATACCCAATTACTCGCGCAATCTTTCAACGCGATTAAAGCTAATAACCCCAATACTTATGTGATTAGTGCGGCACTCGCGCCAACAGGTGCAGAAGCGGCATTCCCCGGTGCAGTTGTCAATGACGATAACTATCTCAGAGGGATGGTCAATGCTGGTGCGCTCAATTATATGGATTGTGTGGGCGCACATTATAATGAGGGCATTGTATCCCCTAGACAAAATAGTGGCGACCCTCGTAGTGAATACTACACTCGTTATTACAATGGTATGGTCAATACGTATTGGAGCATTATTGGCGGTCGTCGTCCACTTTGCTTCACTGAATTAGGCTATTTAACACCAGAGGGCTTTGGACCATTACCAGCGAATTTCAGTTGGGCGGCTAATGTCACTGTCGCACAGCAAGCCTCTTGGCTTGACCAAGTGATGACCATGGCACGCAATAGCGGACGGGTACGAATAGTGATTGTTTGGAATATCAATTTCACGAATTATGGGGCTGATCCCATGGCTGGCTTTGCTCTGATTCGTCCTGATGGCGATTGTCCTGCGTGTTTCGCGTTGGGGAATTAGCTTAAAAAGTATACGTTTGACCTACGATTTAGGGTAAAGTCGCTTACAACCCTGTAAAATTAATTTATGAAATCGTATGGTTGTGGTAATAAACCCTATATAGATTGGCAAACAATTGTCATAATTCAGAGGTCTAGTTCGCTAGACCTTTGTTGCGACAATAATCATTATGTTCTGAAGGGCATTTCATGGCAGAATATTCAAATAACCCACAACGCAGTGGTAGCAATGCAGGATGTTGGTTAATAGGCATCATCTCTGTTTTTGTGGCGATGGTTTTGGTAGTTGTGGCGTTGTTTTTACCTCCATTTAATTTATATAACGTGCTAGTGGGTGACCAATACACGGTAATTACTGCGCAAGGTGAAGGGACTTCATCAGCTGATGGTGTGTTTACACTTGCAGCAGCAACCGATGTAAATGGCGAGTATGGGGTTCGCGTCGAAACGACGAGTCTACAAGCCTTTGAAGCTGGCAACAGCAGTGCTGGTGAGTGGATTCCACTTGCAAAAAGCACTATCCCCTATTATTTAGCCTTACAAAGCCAAGTGTATAGCGTCGAATCTGTCGGGAATGAGCCTGATTTATCATTCTTGAGTATTGAGACACCTAACAACGTTGCTAATCCTGATTTATTGGATTTGTATGGTTGGTTTGAAGATAACAATAGTGGCGAATGGCGTTTTATTCCAAGCACAAGCTCTGACAATCAACTAGAAACTTTCGTAGAAGATATACCAAGTCATCTGGCAATTTTCCAAGCCGCGCCCGATGTTCCAGATGTAATTGTGACCTATGACATCAGCACATCATTAAGTACCGATGCGGCAAGTGTTGCCTCAGTTGTTGCGCCAGCAGGTTTACAACCGCGTCTTGATGGCACAGTCGGAGGTAGCCTCGCGGCAGGGTCATCAGCCAATGATAATTATCGCTGGATGCCAATTATTCAGAACTTTAGTGACCCACGTTCACTAGACCCTGATACCGTTACAGCGATTATTAGCAACCCTGCTGTTCGTGCGAATCACATCAACGAATTACTACTCTTAACCAATGCCAATGGCTTTGATGGTTTGATTATTGATTATCGTGGTTTGCCAGCCGAACAACGTGATAATTTCAGCGCATTCATCGAAGAACTAGGTTTACGCTTAGAGGGTAACGGACGCTCATTGGGTGTTGTTGTTCCATCGGCTGAGAATGTCAACGGCATCTGGGAAACAGGTGCATATGATTGGCGGACTATCGGACAAGCTGTTGATTTATTTGAAATTCAGCTTGGTTTGAATCCACGCCTTTATACGGCAAATGATAACCAGCTTGTGGAAGCGATGCTACGTTGGGCTGTTGGTGAGGTAGACCGTACAAAAATCATTCTTGGTTTGAGTGCGCGTTCAATTCGTGATATAGCAGGTAACTATAGCACTATTGGCTATAACGAAGCCTTAGCAGGTATCGGCAATGTCGATGTTCAGGTCGATAATGCAAGTGACACAGGAACTATTGAACCAGGTTCAGTTATCCGTGCCTCGCTGGATGGTCGCCAAGCTATTGGTGGTACAGATGAAAGCCTGAATGCGCCTTACATTGATTACGTCGATGATGAAGGCAATACAACTGCTCGTATCTGGATTACTACGGGGAATGCCCTGCGTTTTCGTCTGAATTGGACAGAACGTTTTGCATTAGGTGGTGCTGGCTTTAATGATTTGCTAGAAGATGGCGTAGCAAATGGCATCTTGCAGACCATTGGTTTGTATCGTACACAATTACCAACACCCGAAACCGTTGCAGAATGGGCATTACGTTGGCGTATTGTTGGTAATGATGGCACAGTGGTGCAGACAGAAACAACTAATCTCAATGAAGATTTAGAAGTTACTCTTGAAGCACCTGATGGTAATTATGCGATTAACCCTGCTGTTGTCTTAATCGAAGAAGATGTCGAGCAAGAAGCCGTTCGTACAGGGGCGCAAGTTGCCCTCTTTAGTGCAACGAGTACACCAACACCTTTGCCTACTAGTACACCAACACCTGTACCGAGTACAACCCCAACCCCACCGCCTGTTTTGGCAACTAATGTGCCTGTCGTACCAGATTCTGGTGGAGGCGGTAACAATTTTGTTCCAAGTCCAGGACGAATTGCTGGCGGTTTTGAGTACGGTGGGCATGTGACCAGTGCCTCTAGTCCTCGCGCAATCAGTGCGATGCAATCGGCAGGAATGACTTGGATGAAAATTCAGGTGCGTTACTCACAAGGCGCGGATGCTGGTGGTGCAATTGCAGCAGTCCAAGCTGGGCAAGCGGCAGGTTTCCGTGTATTGGTGGGCACGGTGGGAAATCCTAACGAATTAGCGGCAGGAGGCGATGCTTACCTGCAAAATTATGCTAACTGGTTGGGTGCAATTGCTGCTGGTGGTGCAGATGGCATTGAAGTCTGGAATGAAGCCAATATTGACCGTGAATGGCCTCGTGACCAAATTAGTGGTGCGGCATATGTGAATATGTTGCAACGTGCCTATACAGCGATTAAATCATCTAACGGCAGTACCATCGTAATTTCGGCTGCTCCTGCGCCTACTGGTGCGGAAGCCGCGTTCCCAGGGCAAGTGGTCAATGACGACAACTGGTTACGGCAAATGGTCAATGCAGGTGGATTACAATATCTAGACTGCGTTGGCGCACATTACAATGAAGGTACTGTACCACCCCGCGCAACCAGTGGCGATTTACGTGATAATTACTACACACGTTATCTGCCAACGATGGTTAATGTCTACCGTAGTATCGCAGGTGGACGACAAATCTGCTTCACGGAACTCGGTTACGTTACCCCAGATGGTTATCCCCCATTACCTGCTTTCTTTAATTGGGGGCAAAATACATCCATACAAGAACAGGCATCTTGGCTAGCCGATGCTGCATCATATCTATCTCAACAAAATGATGTACGCATGATGATTGTCTGGAATGTTGATTTCACACTTTACGCTAGCGACCCACAAGGTGGATATGCAATGATTCGCCCTGATGGTAGTTGCCCAGCTTGTAGTGCCTTATCATCTGCTCGTTAAAGCAAAGGATATAGAGAATGACAACACGAACACAAGCAAGACAAACTCGAAATCAAGTGCGTGGTTTTGTCCTCATCTGGACATTTATTACGCTAGCAATGGGGATGGCAACATTTCTCGCCATTTACTTTGCATATCAACCGCAAATAGAACTATCTGCGCCTTCTGTAGCGAATAATTCAAATAATACAGGTGGTAGTGTGGTGGTAATTGAGAGTCAAACGCCACTTCCTGCAACGGAGACACCGCTTCCTTTACCAACAAGCACACCGATGGTTGCACCAACAACAGAAGAAGTTGTTGCAGTGGCACAAGCGGCAACAGAAATACCACCAACCGCGGAGCCTGAACCGACATTTGTTCCCCCTGATGAGGATGAAACTTTCCGCGTTGGTATCCAAATTCAAGTTCCACCCGATTTGAACCCTGATGTGATGAATGGTTGGTATCGTTCAGCACAACAGATGAATGTGAATTGGGCTAAAATTCAAGTTCGTTGGGAATTTATCGAAGAAGTACAAGGGGAATACAATTGGGATAGTCTCGATTTGGCAATGGCTGGGGCGCGTTTCTTTGGTGTTCGTCCGATGCTTTCAATTGTGACCGCGCCTGATTGGACACGCGAAACAGGGCGTGAAGCGGGCATCTCGCTCGACCGACATGGTCCACCGAGTAACAATGCAGATTATGTCAATTTCGTTCGCGCTATCTTAGAACGCTATCCAGGTGAAGTCTACGCGGCAGAAATTTGGAATGAGCAGAATCTTGACCGTGAATGGACTTCAATGCTGGGTCTGAGTGCGACCAATTATGTATCACTCCTACGTGACACCTATAATATGGTGCAAGAAGTTAGCCCAGGAACAATTGTAATTTCAGGTGCGTTGTCCCCTACTGGCTTGGATGATGGCATTGGCGCAATTGATGATTTCCGCTATATGCAACTGATGATTGACGCTGGTTTGCTGGATGTCACAGATTGTGTCGGCGCACATCATAATGGGTATAATATTGGTCCTTTAGTGCCCTATGATAATGTCCCGAACGACCCGACCGCAGGATTTAGAGGACCATTCGATAATCCGCATCATAGTTGGAGTTTCCGTAGTACCTTAGATGGGTATATCTCACGCATCCGTAATGCTGGTTCAGATACGAAACTTTGTATCACTGAATTTGGCTGGGCTGTAACCGAAGATTTAAGTGGTACACCGCGTGGCTTTGAATTTGCTGATGACAATACGCTAGAAGAACAAGCGACATTCTTTGTTGATGCGCTTGAATCCATGTCTAGTGGCGACGATGTTTGGTTAGCCTTCATCTGGAATTTGAATTATGGTCCACAAGCAGGCTGGGATCCAACTAATGATAATGTTCCCTATTCCTTGATTGGTCCAGATAATACATTCCGTCCCGCCTATGACGCGATTCGGGATTGGGCTGCAGCGAATCAACAATAAGTAACCAGCTTAATTAGCTGTATTTTAGAGGAGAGTCTGTTGACTCTCCTCGCTTTAATTATCCATTGTGAACATAGGTATTCATGAATTTTCTGAAAAAATATCCACTATTGATAGCACTCGTTGCCATTATCGTCATCATGGCAATTGGATTATTTATCTTTGCTACACAGCAAGAAGCTGACCCCTTTGAGGCAGATGCTATCATTGACCCACCTTTTTCTTCGCTATCCTACAGTATTCAGACCTTTTTATGGTGGGATGAAGGCAGTGCAAGTACACAAGCGGCAATGGTTAATCGCACCTTGAATTTCACCTACATTAAGCAGACTTTTCCTTGGCGTGAAATAGAGCCACGCCCTGATGAATGGGATTTCACGCAGTCAGACCGTATCGTTGCTTTAGCTACCAGTGATGAAATTTCTCTAGGATTGATTGTTCGTCTAGGTTTAACCCCAGCTTGGGCAGTTGATGGTGAAATTAATGACGACGCGCATGATATCCCTCCTGATGATTTAGAGGCATGGGGCGAATATTGCGGTACAATTGCAGAACGCTATACAGGTCAAATTGTGGCGTATCAGGTATGGAATGAGCCTAATCTACGACGCGAATGGGGTGAAGAAGAACCCAATGCTGAGTATTATGTTGAGATGCTAGCGGTTTGTAGTGAAGCTATTCGTACAGTTGATAGTGAAACAATCATCATTTCTGCTGGTTTATCACCAACGGGAGGTCCAAGACCCATTGCAATCCCTGATGACCAATATTTAGATGCTATGTATCGGCTCAATTTTCAGCAATATGTGGATGTCGTCGGCGTTCATGCGCCGGGTTTTGCAAGACCATCTTATGGACCTGATGATGCTGTCCGTGATGGCGGGCAACGTTGGGCGAGTTTCCGTCGTGTAGAAGATTTACGCAAAATCATGCTGAATTATGATGATGCGTCACGGCAAATGGCGATTTTAGAATTTGGCTATACAACAGATACCACTAATTCTGATTATTCTTGGTTTGCTGTCTCTGAAGAGTTACAAGCGCAGTATGTTATCGAAGCCTATGAATACGCCGCTGAAAATTGGCGACCTTGGGTAGGATTGATGAGCTTAATTTATATGCCTAATCCAGAATGGACATCGGCAGATGAGGAATGGTGGTGGGCAGTCGGTACACCAAATGGTGGATTGCGTCCTGTCTTTTTTAGTCTCGCACGGATGGATAGATATTGTGGTGATGAAGTCGTAGCAGGCTGGACAGAAGGCTTAAACGAGGACGAATGGCTTGAGCAACGAATTACTTGCCCTTAGTTTATTTATACACTTAATCGCCACAGCCATTTGGATTGGTGGTCTATTGATGACCATGATATTGGTCTACCCTGAAGTGACACGGGTCTTGCGTGATAGTCCACAACTTTATCAATTTTTATCGCGCTTACGCAAACGCTTTTATCCGATAAGCAATTTAAGTTTGGTCGCATTAATCGTGACAGGGTCATTTCAGATGACAGCTAATCCTAATTATGATGGTTTACTCACCTTCGATAATCAATGGAGTCAGGTGATGTTAGCCAAGCATATTTTGATTATCGTGATGGCATTGGTTGGGTTAGCTTTACAATATGGTGTCGCCCCTGCGCTTGAACGGACATCGATTTTATTGGAGAACAATAAAGTGCAGGAGACAACAGCACAGGATTATGCAACCTTGCAACAACGCGAAATCTGGCTGACATGGGTATTGGGTTTGATGGGACTCGGTATTTTAGGGTTAAGCGCATGGCTAGGCGTTCTATAGTAATTGAAATTTATAGAAAGACGGTTAGTTTTGTCTAAGCGTATGTATTTTGCTTTAGCAGTTATCATATTACTGATTTCATCTGCTTTACGCATATGGAATTTTACAACTCTGCCAAATGGTTTGAGCGATATTGAAGTCTCACATATTGATGTTGCGCGTGATGAAATTCAGCGTGGCAACATTTTTGTGTTTTATGAGCGCGAAATCCCTGATAGTGACCAAACAAGAGGGCAAGAAGGCTTATATCATCTCTTCCTCGCTGGTTTGAGTATTCCATTTGGTATGGGATCATTTGGTTTACGCTTCATATCATTTTTGTTGGGTATCATAACTGTAGCGACTTTATATACGCTGGGTGTTCGTTTATTTGGTCACAAAACGGGTTTACTAACGGCTAGTTTCTACGGCATTCTGATGTACCCTGTTTTGTTGTCTCGCTTGGTATTGGTTGAGACAGCTTTGCCTCTGATGACCGCGTCTGTACTGCTTGCTTTAGCACGAACTTTGCCTGTTTACTTCCGTACTCGTGCGGAAACAAGCAACACCATTGATTATGCGACAATGGGGGCATTAATCGGCTTAAGTCTGTATGTGCATCAGTCCAGCTTATTCATTGTGTTGATGGCAATGGCATTCGTCACTTACATTATGATCCTTAATCGCCCTATATCATTAAGACGTTTGAGCTATATTGGCTTTTCCATTTTGATGTTAGTGATTGTTGCAATCCCCTATTTCTTATCTACATTTCGCTTGACGAATTTGGGGGCAAACGGGCGGATTACTGGGGACTATGGCAGCATTACTGTGTCCGTATTACAGAGTTTTGCAGGCTTAATGTGGCAGGGGGATAACAATCTGCTTGTCAATATTATCAATCGCCCTATGATGGACATAATTAGTGGGCTTGTCTTAGTTGGCAGTCTTTTACTGTGTATTCGTAATTGGCGAAATCCACGCTATGCTCTGATTTTGATAGCAACACTGTTCTTGGGTCCGCCTGTTGTATTGGCAGGTCACGCTCCGAACTTCTTAGCAATGAGCCTTGTGTTGCCTGTGGTTGTTCTTTTGGTTGGCTTAGGTTTAACAAAATTAATAGAACATTCACCCGAAAATTTAAAGTCAATCGTCATAGTCGGAGTTGTCGTTTTATTGTCAGGCAATTTCGTATGGACTGTTCATTCTCTATTCAATGTTTGGGCAAAGTCAGATGATGTACAATTGATTTACAATGGCGATATAGGGCAAATCGCGCATCATCTTGACATTACAGCAGATGATGTTCCTGCCGTAATTTGTAATCCTGATTGGGATAGAGTACGGGCGACTAACGAAGCGTATTCAAATGTTGAATTACTAAAGCTACAAATGAATCGTGACAGTGTGTTACTGCGCGAGGTAGATTGTGGTCAGGGATTTGTATTTGTTAATGCGGGCGCACATCAACAAGTGGTGTTATTAAGTCCCACTAACAGAACTTCGCTATTACCCTCTACGGCAGATTGGCTATCATTAGGTACACCGATTTTAGACTTGAATGACGGCGCAGTGATTGAATTGCAAGTCCAAGGCGAATTAGCAGATGCTTTAGGCGTTTTTACAACGACATCACCTGCCAGCTATGCAACGACTGCTGACGTTAGCTCTCGTGTTCCTATTGCTCCACCCATTCGTTTAGGCGGTAATGTTACATGGTTAGGCTATGAGACCGACCCGTTCCCAGAGTATGATCCACGCGCTATAGTTCCCGTTAGCACCTATTGGCGCATTGAGGGACTCGTACCATCTGATTTGGTCGTTTTTACACATATTTTAACCGACCCTCTATTTCCGATAGCGCAAGTGGACACTATTCATATTGACCCTACCGAATTGCGCGAACGGGATGTGTACTTGCATAATGCCAGTATCACACTCCCACGTACCATTGAAGCTGGGCAACAAATTATTTCGGTAGGAGTCTATCAGCGGTCAGATGGTTTGCGATTATCGGTATTTATCGATAATACAATACAAGGCAATCGTATTTTCTTGTATACCATTGACATCAATTAATATAAAAATAGTGAAACTGAACTCATGTTTGATATTGTATTTCTCGGTACATCGGCTTCCGCCCCATCTATCTATCGTGGCTTATCTTCACAGGCAATTTTAGCAGGTGAAGACCGTTTCTTAGTTGATTGTGGAGAAGGCACTCAACGTCAAATTCTCCGTAGTGGTATCGGCTTCAAGAAACTAAACCGCATCTTGCTAACCCATTCTCATCTTGACCACATCTTGGGTTTGGGTGGACTTGTCTCTACATTTACCCGATGGGAGAGTATGGAGGAATTGCATATTTGGGGTGGTGAACATACTCTATCACGGGTCAAAACTTTATTATTTGATGTTGTTTTAGCAGGACAAACACCCCCTATTCCGATATATCTACATAAGGTAGATGGCGCAATAACGATATATGAGAGCAAAGCCTTCTCTGTAAAAGCATTCCCTGTGACGCATCGTGGACAAGGTTGTTTCGGGTACATTTTTCAGGAGCATTCACATCGTCCTTTTTTGGTGGATAAAGCTAATGAACTCAGTGTACCAAATGGTCCTGAGCGCGGTTTATTGGTTAAGGGCGAAACAATCACCCTAAAAGATGGAACAGTTGTCACACCTGATATGGTTTTAGGTGAAGAAATTGTGGGAACAAAGGTTTGCATTACGGGGGATATTGCGCGTACAGATAATATTCGTGAGTATGTTGCGGATGCAGATGTACTCATCACGGAAGCGACATTCCTTGATAGCGAGCGCGAGGAAGCCAATAGTTTTGGGCATATTACTGCAAAACAAGCTGGTGAACTTGCGAAAGAAGTGAATATCAAACATTTATTACTCACGCATGTGTCACGCCGTTACCGTGAATTTGAGGTTATCAAAGAAGCACAAACTACTTTTTCAGATAGTATTGTAGTACGTGACCTCGATTATTTTAGTATTCGGCGTGGACAAGCATTAGAAAAAGTCGAAGATTAAAAAACAGATCTTCATAAGAGCGTAGAATTTTGGTAGGCGTACAAGATAAGGTGGTCAGTTGTTTTCTTGTCGCGGACACTATTCATAGTGTCCCTACTGAACCCTATTGAATTGTAGGGACGCAATGTATTGCGTCCGCCCTGATAATTTCTCGTTCCACTCTATTCTGTGAAGGTACAAGTATCCTACGCCCTGTACATTAATTGATGTCATCGAGGGAAATCATCCCCTCACCGTAGACCTGACCCGCTTGAATCACAGTTGCACCAACAGTATCAACTGTCGCAATGAGGTCATAGGTCGTTGCACCTGTTATCCTTACAGGGACAATCTCGCCTGCTGGCAACTCACCTTCAACAATTACATAGCCATCAATTTCTGGTGCATCACGGTAACTGCGACCAACGCTGATCACACCATCAATTTCTTGCCCATTTTCATCTTCTGCCGCCCCATGCCCTTCAACTAAAATATCGAGGGTTTGACCTACAAAAGATTGATTTTTCTTAAGGCTGATGCCTTGTTGTAATTCCATTAGACGGTTATATCGATCTTGTTTAACCGCATCATCGACATGATTGGGCAAGGTTGCGCTAGGAGTACCGATTTCATACGAATATTTGAACGCACCGACACGGTCAAATTGTAAATCGTCTACAAATTGCAGAAGCTCATCAAATTCTTGGTCAGTTTCGCCCGGATAGCCAACAATGAAGGTCGTGCGTACCATCAAGTTCGGAATCATAGAGCGTAATTTACCGACTGTTTCATAAACCCATTCAACTTTTGCTGGTCGTTTCATCCGTTTTAGGACTTCACGACTACCATGTTGCAGAGGCATATCGAGATACGGTAGAACTTGTGGATGCTTTGCCATTGTCTCCATAAGTTCTTCGGTGACATAACCTGGATAAGCATACATAATCCGCAACCAAGGAATATCAGGAGCAGCGGCACAAATCTCATTGAGTAATGTTGCCAAGCCATTTTTAAGCCCCAAATCATAGCCGTAATCGGTGCTATCTTGGGCGATGAGCATAATCTCTTTAATACCCATATCCTGCAAGCGAACAGCCTCAGCAACGATACGATCAATTGGGCGACTGACAGCCGTGCCTTTAATTTTTGGTATTGCACAGAAAGCACAAGGACGGCGACAACCATCCGCAATTTTAAGATAGGCATGTGCGCCCTGTACACTTGCACGTAGAACACCGCGTTCATCTAAGCCAACAATTTTCGCTTCCGTCGGCAGATGATACATCGGTTCAGGATGTTTACGGTCACGTAGGCGTGTAATCAAGTCGAAAATATCCATCCAACGGCGCGTACCGATGATGCCATCTAAACCGGGTACTTCTTGGACTAAATTTTCACCATAGCGTTGGGATAAGCAGCCTGCGGCAATAACCATTTGATTATCACTCTTGATATTCACAAGGCTACGAAGCGCATCTACAGATTCTTTCTTTGCGCTATCAATAAAACCGCAGGTATTCACAATCAATACTTCAGCTTTATCAGGTGTGCCGACACTCAGCATCCCTGCATTATCTAGCACTTGGGCGATACTTTCGGAATCAACTGTATTCTTAGAACAGCCTAAACTCACGAGGAAATATTTATCAGTCCGTCTTTTTGCTTGAGTTATCATAATGGGTAAAGATTTGCTCCAGATGTTTCACTATTATCGAGTTCATCTTTAAACTCGAAGTCTTCTTGACGAGAAGCCCAGTTAATGAGCGTGGGGAAACTGAGTGATAGTGCGCCGAAAATCATCATCAGAAAACCTAGTCCGACTTCACTCAATTCATCACTATCTAATTCAAGCCGCCACTGATGTGTATTTTGCGGATTATAGTGAATAGTGACTCGTTGCCCCTCTACGAGTTCAAAGTATTGTTCAAATTCGACCCGTTGTCCACTGCGTACTTCTTCACTTGAATTATTTTCGCCTGTAACATTATAAATCAATGTAATCATGAAGGTCGGGTTTTTGAATGTACCAATTTGCTCTAAGTCGATAATAGTCGCTGACGTTGCAATGAATCCGTCGCGCGGGGGTAAAATATCAGCAACATAGGCTTGGAGCATTAAAGCAAGACCACCAAAGAGAACTAATAGTGCGCCTAGAATACGTCCGAAACGGATTAATTCTATTCTCTCGAACAATGGTTTTTGCATTAAGGGTTCGTCTCCTATAATGGATACTTCTATGACTCATAATCATAAAGGAAAAGTGTGTGATTTTCATTGTTATTGATGAGTTCTTCATCATTATTACATAGTCTTTGAATAAATATTAATAGAGACTTCAGATTGTGTGTGAATTCTTCATAATCTAAGCTGGTTTTGTCGGCGTTGGGGGCTGTGTTTCACGCAGAGGTAAAATCGCGGAAGGTGTCGCTGTATCTGTAGGGCTTGGCTCGACTGTTTCTTGTGATGCAGTTGTATCAACCGTAGCAGATAGTCCTTCTTGCGTAGTAGATGACTCTGATTGGATTGATGAATCATTGGCATTGGTTGCTACTGGTGCATCATCACTAGACGAATCAACAGGAAATAAGGGTGTAGGCGTTGGTAAACCCGATGAAATTGGCGTATTACTTGTTTGTATTTGTGCTGAGACGACACTTTCACTGGTATTATCTGCCTGTGATGCAGTCGGCGTGACCACTTGCACTGGTTCCGTAACTTCACTTGTGGCTATTTCTTCATCCGTAGACATTTCGGTCGGCAATAGACCACCCTCACCTTGCGTAACATCTATACCAGATAAGGTGAAGATAAGCTCAACTTGCTGACCTCTTACACCAAAGGGATCTTGCGAGACACCGTTATAAGTTATGTCGAGAGCGGCGGCATTTGCGGCAGTGATAGCAACGCTGTTATTACCACTATATGTTGCAGAATAACCGGGTTCAAGAAAACCAATATACTGCTCGGCATCGTCCGCTAAGATGCGGACCCATGAGCGTTGATTGATTTCCACGACAACTTGTACGCCATCAATATTGAATGATGAGGCTGAGGGTGTGTCGGTGAGAATTGTTGCGCGAGGCGTAATCGTTGGGGTATTAGTAGATGTGATTGTCATTTCTCCTGCTGGGATAGTCGGTACAAGTGCAGAAGAATCTGAGAATTGCCCTAATTCCAGTGTATCTGCTAAGACATATATAATCACGGCTAAGGCAGCAACAGATACCAAAAACATAGCAATATTTCTGAGGGCATTGCCAATACTACCCGATGATTGAACAGGCTGGATTCTCACAGCAGGAAGTGATGGTGGTGTATCAGTGATTTTACGCGGGGCAATCGGTTCGGCATGGGCTGTCTTACGCCGACCAAAGCGACGTTTACGACGATTGCCCGTTATTGCCGCCTCATAATATTGGAGGACACGTTCTTCATCTAAACCGAGATAGTGGGCATAATTCCGCAACATGCCACGAACACGCACAGCCGAATCCAAGCCGTCAAATTCACCCTGCTCAAAAGACTCCAAAATATCTCGACGAATACGCAAGGCGCGTACTGCATCTTCGAGTGTAAGTTCTTTTGCTTCGCGTGATTCGCGGAGATAACGTCCTAGTGCGGAAGGATTCATGTAGCAGTGTTTACCCTTTTAACAAAAATCAGCCCCGTATGATGGGGGCTGATTATAGCTTGAATTCAGTTGATAGACTACCCAACGAGTACCCTACTCTTCTGTTTCTTCGTCGCCTTCTTCGTCCAACAAACCAGATTCTTCGGCGGCTTCGTCAATCGCTATTTGTAAGTCACTACGATTGTCGATGTCTTCGTCGTCATCCGGTGTTGGGATTTCTTCTGGTAACGCTTCTTGGAATTCTTCAACAACTTCCATATTCACAATATCAACGATTTCACCTTCACCTGCAGCTTCACGCGCATCAAGGAAATCTTGTAATTCGCCTTCACGAACAACAATGATTTGTAATTCTGGTGAAATTTCTGTACCAATACGGACTGGAATATTGAAGCGTCCCAATTCACGGATAGGTTGTTGGCTGATACGACGACGATTGATGTCAATTGCGCCGAGTGGGTCGTCTTCAGTGACTTCCATCAGTTTATCAGCAATATCTTGGGTGGTCACAGACCCGTAGAGTGTACCTGTAGCAGATGCGCGACGTTCAAAAATCAATTCGACACCATCAATACGACGTGCCAATGAATTGAGCATATCTTCAAATTCATCACGCCGTGCTTGAACTTGGCTCATCAGTTCTTCGTGTTGTTTGAGAGCGTCTTGACTAGCTTTTTTGGCGATACCGCGCGGAATCAAGTAATTACGGGCAAAACCATCAGCAACATCGACGACTTCTCCTGCAACACCGTGTTTATAAATCGTTTCGAGCAGGATAACTTTCATCGTATTTCCTCACAAAATAATAACACCCATCATGTGGGCGGATTTTCACAACGTTTTCGTCTCGGACGTAACGGAAACATTATATCGGGCGAGGGGTATTGTGCCAAGTGTTAATTAGGCGCTATGGTTTCGAGGATAGTAATTAAGATAGTTTCGGTATTAAAATCTACCTTTTAGGATTTCACAAGAAAGATATTCGCATCTATGAGCAAATCTCGCGCGTTATCCAATACACAAGTGGCACGGGCGGCATTGGTTGTCTTATTTGGGTTTTTAGCCAGTGGTGTACTAGGTTTTGTGCGGACAGGCGTTTTAGCGGCGCAATTTGGCACAGGTGATGCGATTGATGCCTTTTATGCTGCCCAACAAATCCCCGAACTGATTTTTGTTTTGGTAGCAGGAGGCGCATTAGGTTCATCCTTCATTCCCATTTATGCTAAACGACGTGAAGAAGATGAAGCCGAAGCATGGCGTTTAGCAAGTGCGGTCATGACTTTAGCCTCACTCGCGGCAGGGATTTTCGGGATTTTAGTCGCGATATTTGCTGAACCCCTCGTGCGCTATATCTTATTGCCTGAAAGTCCGCCTGATGTGCAATTACTCACGGCAAACATGACGCGCATGATGATGATTACCCCCTTTATCTTTAGCATCAGTGGCTTGATTATGGGGATTTTGCAATCACATGGCTTATTTTTCTTACCGAGTGTCGCTATCAGCATGAATAATATCGGCATTATGTTCGGGGCGATTGTGCTTGCACCGCTATTTGCCAGCGAGCCCTATACCGCAGTCGATGTTATAACCCAGTCCAGTGCTTTAACTATTACTAACGTCGATAGCTTACCTGTTGACCAAATTGGTAACGCGAGTGTATATGGGCTAGCATATGGTGCAATTCTGAGTGCAGTCTTGCATTTATTAGTACAGATACCGGGCTTGTTTACAGTCAAAGCGAATTTGCGTTTCTTGCCGAATCGTCATATTGAGGGTGTAACTGAGGTTCTCAAGCTGATGGGTCCTCGTGTCCTCGGTTTGGGTGTTGTGCAAGTTAATTTTGTGGTGAATATCATCCTTGCGAGTGCAATGGTTGCAGGGAGTTACACGGCATTACGCACAGCTTTCACTCTGATGTTTTTCGCATTGGGCATTATTGGACAAAGTGTTGGGTCAGCATTATTCCCGACTTTATCTGCTTTGTACGCTGAAAGTGATATGGATGGGTTCAAAAATCGCCTAGCCAGTGCCATGCGGAGTGTGTTATTTTTGGCGTTTCCTGCCACTGTTGCTTTTATTGTGATGGGCGAACCCATCGTCAGCATTTTTGAACGAGGCGAATGGACACTCGAAAGCACACAAGGCACGGCGTGGGCGCTAGCATTTTATGCGACAGGTATTGCTGGTTTTGTCTTATTGGAGATTTTATCACGGGCGTTTTATGCCCTGTCCGATACGTGGACACCTGTAAAAATTGGGATTGGGGCGATGGTTAGTAACATTGTCTTGAGCCTAATTTTCATTCAATTTATTGGTAATCCAGATAACCTTGCGCGTGGTTCATTTGCTGGTTTAGCTCTGGCGAATGCCCTCACGACATTGATTGAATCATTGATTTTATGGTGGCTAATAAGCAAGCGTACTGGTGGCATCCGCGATATGCACATCATCAAAGGGTCGGCGAAAGCAATTGTCGCCTCGCTGGTGATGGGTATCATCTTATGGGTTCTACCGATATTCGTACCGCTAACAGGTTTCCTATTAGCGATTGTCGGAGCAATTGTGGGTGGACTGGTATTCTTTAGCGTCAGTGTTGCGCTCGGTTTAGAAGAAGCGACGGCTGTACCGAATATGATTTTACGGCGTTTCCGTCGGTAAAAAGTACAAATCGCTATCGCTCTAGTTCAAGTGGCAAGTTACAATAGAGCCTACATACATAATTAGAGGAAAGTCGTAATGTCCGACGATAGATACCGATTTACGGTGGGTGACTTTGAATGCCTCGCCATCAAAGACACCGCTATATCAGGTGAAGGAAAACAACTATTCAGTAATGTAGATAAAGAGGTCTACAAACCAGCCCTGAAAGCGCGAGGCGAAAATCATAAAAAAATTGACATCCCCTATAATATTTTGGCTGTATTCAGTGATGATTGGGTGCTGATTGACGCTGGTATCGGCAACTTAGGTGATGATGAGGGCAAGCTTGCGGAAATTTTGGACGACGAAGAAATTCGCCCAGAGCATATCATCCTCACACACGCCCATGCTGACCACTACGGGGGTTTACTCGATAGCGAAGGCAAAGAAACATTTGGCAATTTACCAATTTATATGTGCCAAAATGAGTGGGTGATGTCAATTTCAGGCGAATATGCTGACGATAATCCGCGTCGCGCTGAGATGATTGAGAGTTATCTTGTGCCACTGGAAAGTCAAATTGAGCGTATCGAATGCCTCAATATGAATGAAATCTTACCGGGCTTTAGTGTCATCAAATTGCCCGGACATACACCACATCATATTGGTGTCCTCATTGAATCCCAAGATGAAAAACTGATTGTAGCCAGTGATGCAGTGATTCATCCGCTACATTTTGAAAATTTAGATTGGCACTGTGGCTTTGATGCTGACCATGAGATTGCGCGTGAATCACGAGTAAAATTAGCAGAATTAGCGATAGAACTGGATGCGCTGGTGCTGTGTTATCATTTTCCTTTCCCAGGCTTAGGACGTATCTCACAGTATAGTGAGGTTTATCGGTGGACGGCAATTGAAGCATAATTTGTTTTTTAGGATTTTTTCATGCGAGGTAAATTTCAAGGTTCACTAAGTGTGCTTGGTGTCATGTTCATCATTGGCGCAATTAGCATTGGCATATATGGTTCTACAGCAGAAGGTACATTTCTAAGTAATACTGCTTTTGTGACTTTGGTTGCATTAATCTGTATTTCTCCCTTTGCACTTCTGCAAACATTTATGAATGGTCTAGCGACATTAATTGAATTCTTAAGTGGAGGAGACAAGCAAAAACAAAACAGTGATACATACCCTTTTGAGGATGTTGAAAGAAAACAAAAACTCAAAAACGAACATGAACCTTTTCCATTTGATGATGAATTTGAAATAGATGAAATTATGGCACAGTTATCTCCTGAACAACAAAAGTTTCTACAAAAGAAATTACGTAATAATAGTTTGGGCATTGGAGATGATGGCGAGTTAGTTTCAATTAATGAATTGCTAAGTGATTATGATGAAAAAGAAAAGCATAAATAGTTATCGAATATTCAGCGTAGCAGAAGATTCGTCTAGATTGAGCAAATGTTGGCTGTTGTTCTACATCTAACCTAATTCCCAAAATATTTTGCAGGAAAAATTCATGCGACGAGCATTTATTGGTTCATTAGTTACATTAGGTGTCATGTTCATTATTGCGTCAATCAGCGTTGGCATCGGCGTAGCAACCGCTGAAGGGTCACTACTCAATAGCGTCGCCGCAGGTACGTTTATCACAATGTTGTGTAGCTCTCCATTAGTCTTTCTCGTCGCGCTGGTGAGTGGGATTGCAACATTGGTTGAGCGTTTGAAAGGCAAGCAAAAACGCAAACGTGTCTATGAAAATTTTGATTTTAATGAGGATATTGAACTTGATGACATTATGGCGCGTCTAACACCTGACCAGCAAAACTATCTGCAGGAGCAGCTACGCAGTAATCGCTTGGGCTTGGGTAATGATGGTGAGTTGATGTCAATGAATGAATTGTTAAATAATTTTGAAGAAAAAGAGAAACGGATGTAAAGCGATTTTAATCACCCCATAATAAGCCTTTACAACTTTTAAACCTTAAATTACTCTCACAAAGAATGTTAAGTAAATATAATATTACTTGGTTTACTCATGCAGAATTTTCCTCAAAGAGTTACATTCTTGCTCGGTAGTATTGTTATAATTCTTACCATATTAGGGGTCATGGCTATTAGCGGTCAAAGAAATGCTTTCGGAGAGGCAACCCTATTATTCGACCTAGATTATGAAATTTCTGTCCCCAATTGGTTTTCTGTCATACTACTCTTCGTCTTATCGGCAACAACCTTTACAATCGCTCTAACAGAAACTGCCAGGAAGAATCGATTTTCATCACATTGGCAGTGGTTAGTGATTATTTTTTTGCTGATGTCTATCGAGGAATCGGCTTCATTCCGTGATAGTATCATCACCATTCCACTTCGAGATTTATTCAATTTATCTGGCATTTTTTATTTCAGTTGGGTTATTCCAGTTGGGATATTAACGTTGGTATTCATCGTTTCATATCTAAGATTCTTCAGGCAACTACCCAACAATGTGCGAAATTTTTTCTTACTTGGCTTCTTTGTCTATGTTAGTGGTGCTATTGGTGGAGAACTAATTAGCGGTTGGCTTATTACACAACGCAATGATTTAAATATCTATAGCTACATAACAACGTTTGAAGAACTTTTGGAAATGATGGGCATGATTCTTATTTTACATGCTCTCCTTCTCTACATTTGTCGTGATACGTGGCATATGATTAGCCCTGAAAAAATTAAGGGGATTCGCATCAATTTTTCCGTGCTAGTTGGCGGAATTGCGGTTGGATTAGTATTTGTAGCCACTCTTGCTTACATATCCATAAGAGACAGAGATTATGTTAGCCTAGCCACCTTGCATATGTGGGATAACCTTCCAATGGAAGCCCCGCCGAACCAAGAACCCACTATATTTGGTAATGATATGCCCTTATGGGGAACAACGTATTCTTACGAGGAAGATTGGAATCTGATTGACATCAATTTGTGGTGGTGGACGCAAACTGCTCCAGAAGATAACTATTCTATTGGTATCTACTTACTAAATTCGAGTGGTTTAACCGTTGCTCAAACGGATGGAGCTATCAATGATTTGTACTACGAAACCGTAGAAACTTCACAAATGGAAGCTAATCGTATTTATGTTGACCAACGCATCATCACTATTCCCGAAGATTTGCCAGCAGGTGATTATTCTCTGCATGTAGCTGTCTATCAATGGTGGGACGGTGTTAAACTTGAGTTGTCAAATGGTGAGGACTTATTACATATAGGAGACGTGATTATTCCCTAAACCAACATCTAGGGAATAATCGCAGAAAATTTTAGATATAGTCAATATCGACTTCACGTTTGCGCTTTGGTTTTTCACTATTGTTGCCGTTAATACCTTTAACGATGAAGTACAGAATTGCTACTGGAATAGCAATCGGCAATAAGCCAGCCACAATACCAATTACGCCACCGATTAAGCCGAGTACAAGCCCTAATGCCCCGAATACTAGCCCGAAGACCAAGCCAATTACACCGAAGACAAGACCAAATACGAGTTCAATTACAGCTGGTAAAATGCCTGTCACCAAGAGTAGAAGTACAACTAAGCCAGCGACAACGGCATTATTTTTATTCATGTTGATGTTCATGTCATTTTTACGCTTATTCATTTTAATCTCCCCAAATTGATTGTTGTCGATGTTTCTACACACTTATACGCGCCATAATCAAGAAGGTTTCATATGGATGAGCCTTTAATTAGTTTTTTACACTTTGTGTAGAAGTCAGAGGATAATTGGGCTAGGTGAAAGGCGAATCAATGAGCAAAACGGTATTCATCACAGGGGCGACATCAGGTATTGGCTTGGTGACTGCCCAAAAATTACATCAACTTGGTTGGGATGTTTATGCTGGGGGCTTACAGACGGATGATTTTAGTATCTTAGATGAGGGTATTACAGCAATCCCCTTTGATTTGAATATATCGGATACTATAAACGATACAGTAAATACCCTAAAAACTAAGCTTGATCATCTAGATGCGATTGTCAATTGTGCTGGTATTCAACTCTCTAGCCCTTTAGAAGCATTGCCTGTCGAGAGTCTGCGCCAGCAATTTGAGGTCAATGTGTTCGGGCATTTTCAGTTGATTCAGGAACTCTTACCCTTAATCCGACAATCTGAGTCAGGGCGAATTGTGAATCTATCCTCGCTGATGGGGCAAGTTTCAATGCCGATGCTAGGGGCATACAGTATGAGCAAACATGCTTTAGAGGCGATGTCCGATGCTTGGCGAATGGAATTGGCACAATTTGGAATACAAGTTGCCATCATTGAAATGGGCGCAATTGATACACCGATGACAGATAATGCACTCAAAGATTTAGAAGCAATTCGTGATGCGAGTTCTTCTGATATTCAAGTACACTATAAAAAATTCTTTGATGGCATGTTAGCCACTTTACAATCACAAGGTAAAAATGCCACGCCACCTGAGAAAATCGCTGATGCAATCCTTCATGCGCTGACAAGTGATAAACCAAAAGCACGTTATACGATTGGACTAGAGGTACAGAGCCTTTTCACTATGCGAAAAATTCTGCCAGATTGGCTATTTGACAAGATTTTACTACGTGCATTAGGAATAAAGTGAGATATATCCCAAATTTTTATCCCAAACTTTGCGATATATCCCAAATATCCCAAGTAATGAGTTTATAGTTGTCATTTATCAAAAACAGCATTATTCGGTCAATGAGCCATCGCTTTCTAATTTTTTAATACGCAACTCGGCATTGTCTAGTAAATTTTGGCAATGGGCGGATAGCAATTTGCCCTGCTCATACATTGTCACTGATTGCTCTAATGGCAATTGCCCTGATTCTAATTGAGTGCGAACATCTTCTAATTGTTGATAGGCTTCTTCAAAACTGAGGTCTTTAATTTCTGGCATGGTTCAAATCCTAGAATAACGTGCGTTTGTAATTATTGTGGGTGTCTTTATCTTCAATACGAGCATTTAGGTCACCATCTTTGAGTTTAATTGTAATGCCCGTCCCTACAGATACATCTTTCACACTGGTAATGGCTGAGGCATCTTCCGAGCGTGAAATAATAGCGTAGCCTCGTTTGATTAATGTTTCAGGATTGGCGTTCTCGATTGCGGTGGTATTGGCAGATAAGCGTTCTCGTAGAAGCGATACTTGGCGTAAGCTACTCATGTGGATGCGTTCACTATTATCATCAACCCTTTGGCGCATATCTTGAATCGTTCTTCGCGGAGATGCCATCTCGATATTGCGGCTGATGGTATCGACAGTTGCTTGGTAATTGGCGATATTTTCCTGTATGAGTGCCAGCATAATTTCGTCATTACGCACCAAACTCTGGTAGAAATCATCTTGATTGGGTGTTGCAATTTCAGCGGCGGCAGAAGGCGTGGGCGCACGAAAGTCTGCTACAAAATCCGCAATCGTAAAATCTGTCTCATGTCCGACCCCACTCACAATTGGAATTGTACTTTCGGCAATTGCACGAGCGACTGCTTCGTTGTTGAATGCCCATAAGTCTTCGATGCTTCCCCCACCTCTTACTAGGAGAATCACATCTGCAGATTGGTATTTATTCAGATTTTCAAGCGCACGCACAATTAGTAGAGGGGCTTCATTACCCTGTACAAGTGTCGGGCTAAGGATGACCTCTGCCAAAGGAAAACGACGCGCTAGAACATTTTGTACATCACGAAAGGCAGCGGCATCAGGTGACGTGACAACGCCTATTTTTAATGGGAACAAAGGTAAAGGCTGTTTACGGCTCTCATCAAAGAGACCTTCTGCCTGTAAATCTGCTTTTAATTGCTCGAAACGCTGATATAAATCACCAATTCCCCCAGCAGGTTGGACTTCATCGGCATAGAGTTGGTATTCGCCACGTTGCTCATAAACGCTGACGCGACCATGTACGCGAATCTCTTCTCCATCACGGGGTTCGATGATTTGGCGTTCGGCACTATTGCGAAACATCACACATTTGAGGGCAGCTTTACTATCTTTAACCGTGAAATACCAATGCCCTGATGCGGCAGCTTTCATATTCGAGACTTCGCCTTGCACCCAAACATCTTGTAACGGAGGGTCACTCTCAAATAAAGCTCGAATGTAAGCCGTGAGACCTTCTACACTATAAATATCACTCATAACAAATTTTCTTTAGAGAAATTGAATAATGACGGATTGTGAACTAAACTATACAATCTATATAGCGTTTTGGAAACAATCAGGAGTTGGTCAAATGGCATTTTTGAATAAAGATGAGCGTGATGCGCTTTTAGAAGATATTAAAGATAAGAAGTTCAATCAAATTCGTGGTTATGTGTACCGCAAAGACCCGAAAGCGCGTTTGGGATATTTCCGTAATGTGCAAGAAAGTGGTCATTGGATGACACGCTATGTACTAGAAGGTTTGGGTACATTAGTGACGGTGTACGAGAATATAGAAGAAAAAGACAAAGGCTGGTTCAACAAACGTGGTTATGAAATCTCCAAAATTGTGGTTGAACCGACTGCTGAAAACCGTCTATAAAAGAGATTGCGTAACAAAGCAAGCATGATAGGGTTACACTTATTAATATGGACGGCATACTGTCGTCCTTTTTAGTTGATATTAAACAGCACAAAAGGAAATCAATTTATGTTGCGTACACTTGAGCAGACAAGAACAGATAATCAAGTAATTCGGATTGCTGGCATTGCTATTTTCACAATCTTAATGGTCATCTCAGCCAAGATGAGCATTCAAATTGGGGCTGTGCCTTTCACGATGCAAGTTCTAGTTGTGTTGTTATCAGGAATGGTCTTAGGATCGCGTGATGGTGTCGCTAGTCAATTGGCATACCTCGGACTAATCTTAGCGAATTTGCCTGTCGATACACGGAGCTTAGGGTCAGCCGCATTTTTTGGTCCCACAGGTGGATACTTAATCGGTTTTGCGGTATCAGCTTTTGTGATTGGCTATATTATGGAACACAGTCAAGATAAGGTCTGGCAACGTTGGATTGCTGGTATTGTTGGCATTATAGTAATTTATATTTTCGGTATGACTTTTCTCAAGTTTATCACAGGTATGGAATGGTCAGCGGCATGGGCAAATGGTGTTGCACCGTTCATTGTGGCTGATTTAATCAAGGCGTTAATTGCGGCAAGTTTGGTTGAGGGCAGTCGCTCATTGTTGCTTCGTAATCGAGATAATAATTCTGAATAAATGAATTCTCGTAGGGGCGCAGCATGCTGCGCCCCTACATTTTATGGCGATTTACATTTCATCGCGTGGTGCGGTCAGCCCTAAGACTTGATAACCGCTATCGACATAGATGATTTCCCCTGTCACCATGCGTGATAAATCCGAAGCCAGATAGACTGCTGTCTTACCTACATCTTCCACTGTGACTGTTTGTCCTAATGGTGAGACGGTATCAAAGTGTTTGAGCAAGCCACGAAATCCTGGAATTCCTGCGGCGGCAAGTGTTTTAATTGGTCCTGCGCTAATTGCATTCACGCGAATTTGCTTATGTCCCATATCCACAGCCATATAGCGCGTGCAGGCTTCTAAAGCAGATTTCGCAATTGCCATAGCATTATAATCTGGAATGTATTTTTCAGCAGCATAGTAAGTCATAGACATGATGCTACTGCCTTCGGGCATAAGGGGTTCTGCACGTTTTGCTAATGCGACAAGGCTATAGGCACTACTTTCCAGTGTGAGTTTAAAATCTTCACGTTTGATATCGATAAAGCGCCCACCGAGAGCCTCACGGGGTGCAAAAGCCACAGAGTGAACTAGAACATCTAGCTGACCATAGCGTTCTTTAAATTTCTCAAAAACTGCTTCAATATCTTCATCATTATTGACATCACAGGGTTCGATAAAATCACAGCCAATTTCTTCGGCGAGGGGTTCAACCCGACGACGCATGTCTTCATTGAATATCGAGAGTGCGATTGTAGCACCGTGATTGTGGAGTTCTTTCGCAATACCCCACGCAATCGAACGATGATTAGCGACACCAAAAATAAAGGCTACTTTGCCATCTAATAATCCCATTTTGTCCTATCCTTCTCAATTGTATTTGAAACTCTAGGCGAAACCGCTTAGAATCGTTTTGTTTAAAAGCACAACCTTTATAACACGCTAACATAGCCTACGCTACGAAACCAATGAGGAGAGCACTATGAGCGATGCCGAACCAATAAATGTCGTCCTTGCGATTGATTTTAGCAATGACATTATCGAACGCATTAAAGATGTATCACCACGTTTGAATGTGGTAAAACATTTCCCAGAAGTTCCCAAGTCTGTATGGTCTACTACCGAGATTTTGTATACCCAACGTGCATTTCCTCAGCCAGAAGATGCACCATTGTTACGCTGGATACAGTTGAATTACGCAGGTTTAGAGCGTGTAATGCAACAGAAAATTGCTCAGGCAGAAGATGTGGCTGTTACATCGGCTAGTGGTATCCATTCCACACAAATTGCAAACTATAGCCTAATGATGATGTTAGCTTTCAATTTTCGCCTGCCAAAGATGTTGGAATTACAAGAAAAGCATACATGGTCACCTGACCGTGATAAGATTTTTAATCAACGTGATATGGATAAACAAACATTAGGTATTGTCGGATATGGCAGTATTGCGCGTGAGCTTGCCCGATTAGCGGATGCCATGGGCATGACGGTTCTCGCCACAAAACGGGACGCGATGAAAACAGCCGAGTCTGATACAGATTACACCCCTGAAGGTACGGGCGACCCTGAAGGCATAATCCCTGAGCGCATATATCCCGGTGAAGCATTGGCAACCATGGCAAGCGAGTGTGATTATCTGGTAGTTACCGCCCCACTCACAGAGCAAACACGGCATATGGTCAATGGGCATGTCTTAGAAGCAATGAAAGATAGTGCAGTCTTAATCAATATCGCGCGTGGTGGTTTGGTCGATGAGAAAGCCCTGATTACTGCTTTATCCCAAAAAACTATACGTGGCGCTGCATTGGATGTATTTGAAGAGGAACCCCTACCCTCATCAAGTCCATTATGGGCATTGGATAATGTCATCATTAGCCCTCATATTTCGGGAAATACAGACAATTACCATGAAAAAGCTGCCGACTTGTTCATAGCGAATCTACATCGCTATTTAGAGAATAAACCACTGTATAATCAACTTAATCGTGATATCGGATATTAGTATTTTCAGTTGCGAATTCTGTTTTTAGAGTAATAACCTGATAACAAATAGCCTTAGTTCAAGTCAATTTTGTTTTCAGTGAACAGTTTTCGGTTATCAGTAAAAGCAAAGTACAGTGTTCGGATAACTAACTGAATACCGAGAGATGATAACTCTATAAATAGAAGTATGCATCAAAGTCAAAATTTCTTCTTATTCATGTGTAAGGTAGGTCAATATATAGAAATTGCTAAATAGTAGTCGCCTAAAATTAACAAATCTTATACAATTTGAGTGCAACTTACATTTGTTTTGGGCGTATAGTATAGTAAGTTTAGTTGAGCAGAGTAAAGGTAACCAGCATATGGCTGATAATGAAAAAGATATCAATTTAGAACAAGACTTACCTTTAGAAGATGACCTCGATAATCCGATGGAGCGATTCTTCTATCATCAACGTCGTGCATTGGAAGAAACAGGCAAAGCATTAGAAGCACTTTTACCGCCTGATTTCCGTAATCACGCTGGTGAAGCGAGTAAAGAATTCGCCCAAGGTTTTCGTGTCCTAGTGGATGTGGCCATTGATGAATTAAAAAAAGTCAGTGAGCGCGAGGAAGAGGAAAAAAAAGTCGTAGCTGATGTCGAAGATGAAAACTCAGATGACGATGATCCACCAGCCACCACGGGCAAAACCAAAGTGCGTGTGAAATTGGATTAGCACATTAGAGGGCATATTTTTTAAAGTGATATGCCCTTTTTATCGTATAAACCACGAACTGATATACACAATACCTGCTAATCCTATAGCAGACATTGCAAACTCAATATCCCCATTGGTATAGAACAGCGTAGCACAAATTAATAAACTGCCGACAATCATCATGCGTGAGGTACGTTTATTTTGGGCTTCAATGCGTTGTAATTGTTGGCGCTGTTGCCCACTCATACGCGTTTCGATGACAATATCCCCATCAATGATTTGCTGGAGCATTGTTTCAGTTTTGCTGACTCGCTGAAACTGATTCAGCACACGCTGGGCGACACGAATAAAGCCTTGGGGTCCATCCGCGATAATTTCATCCAATGAGTCTTTGAGAATCTTCTCAAATTCGTCGAAGATATTATTCTCTTCATCTGTGGTGATGAGTGTTTGTACCCGTGCCTGAATTTCAACCCATGGATTGTAATTAGGGTCAAGTTTGGTCGCCATACCTGTAAGAATGCTGACAGTACGCCCTAAATACACAAAATCTTGCGGAACACGAAAGGGCAACTCAGCAATGAGGTCATTGAACTCTGAACCGATATTCTCGACCACTTCAAAGTCAAGACTCGTCATATCTGCCATGCTCAAGCCCCACACCTCACTGAACACCCTATCTGTCGCTTCTTCAATACGACGCACATCGGCATTCGGCATGAGAAAGCCCAAATCTTGATAAGATTGTACTAAGCGTTTGGAATCACGCGTGATAACTGCTGTGAGCGTATTAATTAAGCCCTGTACAATCTCGCGTGTCAGTGTAGCTGTCATACCAAAATCAATGAAAATCAGGTAAAAGGGTCGTCCGCCTTTGCCAATGTAAATAGACTCATCTTCTACAGGCAGTGGATAAACGAACAAATTTCCCGGATGAGGGTCAGCATGGAAGAAACGGTCTTCAAAGATTTGTTGCAGATAGGTATTCATCAAGCGCACAGCAACTTCTTCACGCGATACCCCTGCGGCAGCAAGACGAGCATAATCATCAATTTTGATGCTGGTCACATCTTCTAAGACGAGAACTTTGTCAGTCGAGTATTCTTCGTAGACTTTTGGAACATAGATACCGTTATCATCAGCGAACATTTCTGTAAAACGACGGGCGTTATCAGCTTCTTTTTCGTAAGATACTTCCTCAATCAACACACGTCCAAATTCTTCGATAATCATGCTGGCTTCTACGCGACGGCTCACAAATTCAAAGCGCATTGCCACATGACCAACAATGAACAATGCCGCTAAATCAGTATAAATAATTCTGCGTACATTGGGACGCTGGACTTTCACAACAACATCTTCACCTGATTTAAGTTTGGCACGGTGAACCTGCCCTAATGATGCGGCAGCAATTGGGGTTTCATCGATGAAATCAAAAGTGTTCTCTAATACACCGAGTTGCTCTAAGAGAACTTCTTTGATTTTCTTATAGGGCAATGTCGGGACTTTATCTTGTAAACCAGCTAATTCAACAATGACTTCTTCTGCGAGAATATCAGCACGAGTACTGGCAAATTGCCCTGCCTTAATCTGCACACCACCCATGCGAATCGCAAATTTGCTAAATTCACGCGCATATTGTTTCCAACGGGCATTGTTGTTCTTATTGACCCAATTCGGAAAAAGTTTGGCAACATAGACCTGCCAGAACACCAAACGTCCAAAAAGCCATAATGCAAAGACCACTGTATACAAAAAGCGCAATTGCATCCGAATACTTTTCGGGCGTAAACGGTTGACCTTTTCTTCAATAGTTTCTGTGACAACACTCTCATCTACTGACGCGATTGGCTCAATTTGTTCATCCGCCATGACATTCGGGACAGCATTTTGAACGCGACTCGGCATTGATGCCATCATTTTTTCATACGAGCTATTTTTTTCTGCTTTGATAGACATAGAGGGGCTTATTTTGGCTGAGTATGCACCATTTTGAGATAAGCCATTCGCTGTATCGTTGGTGTAACGCTCAGGTGGGATTGGGGCAACTTTAACTTGAGTCGCCCCATTAGAATTGATGTTATTTGTGGTTTGGGTCATTCGTATAGAATCGGACATTCAGGTTTGGTGGCTCGAATTTAGCTTCCAGTTCAAGGTCATGCACCATTGCGGGCAAGATGATATTGCGTCGATAAGGTCCAACACGCAGCGTAATCTCATCACGTGAACGGTACATATCCACATCTTGTTTTTCGGCAAAGCCTAGCGGAACGTGCATGATATATTTTGTGCCATCATCGGCATTTTCTATTTTTTCCCAGCTATGGATACTACCGTCTGATAATCGTTCAGCTGGGTTTTTATCGCCATAGAGTTCATCGGCTAAACGGCGAAGCAAGTCTAAGCCACCCATTTCCTCACGGAATAGTGGCGCTGTATGGACAGGTAATCCGCCGAAGCCTTCACGGACGAGTTCAATGTTTGCCTTCTGACGTTCTTTCCATTTGACAAAAAATGGGTCGGTAATTTCATCAGGGAAAATTTTATTAACGAGTACCGCATCTGTCGCATAGCTGTACAAATTGAGATATGTAAATGTACGTTGTGTTTCTTTGATAACCATATGCTCAGGGTTCACGACAAGACGCATACTAGCAACATCTGGATCGGTCAATAAAGCGCGGACATTTTCGAGCATGTCAAACAGATTGTTGACCTGCTTAAAGACGTCATCGACTTCAACGCTATCTTCGCCGTTATCATCTTTACGACGGAACATCTTGCCAACACGCCCTACTGTATCGGATACGACCCGTAAACCGCGTGTTAAGCGCATAATACGGTCTAACCACCAGCGGGTGACATCAGGCAAACTGAGTAAGCGAATAGTCTCAGCAGTTGGCGCGGCATCCACAATCAAAACATCGAAATCGCCACGCTCGAAAAATTCATTAATCCAGAGCAATGCTGCGCCTTCTTCCAAACCCGGAATGATGGTTACTTCTTCTGCAACAATTTCTTCAGCACGTTGTTGGCTGAAAAAACTTGCTAAATAGGTTTGGATTTTGCCCCAGTATTTATCCATCGAATAACGGGCATCTATTTCTTGCGCCCATAAATTTGGCGCGATTTGTGTTGGTTCAGGTCCAATCTCTTTACCGAGTGAATCACCCAAGCTATGGGCAGTATCGGTGCTGATGACCAAAGTTTTTTGACCTAATTCAGAGCAACGTAGGGCTGTTGCGGCAGAAACGCTTGTCTTACCCACGCCACCTTTTCCAGTATGAACAATGACTCTCATCGTTTGTCCTTTATTTCACAATCTTCATTATACAGGTAAATGGCAGAAGTATGCCTAATATTCATGTACGTATCATAAACCAAAAAGGTGTCAGACGATAGTTGGCTGGTCTCGGGTCTATTAGACTTCTAACAGTCTAGTTTCACCATAAAATATAAAACTAGACTTAGTAAATGATTGTTATACAATAATTAACATTCTTAAATTACATTTAAATTACGAAGGTCTGTTTTGTATCCGCTTTCTATCATCACTGTCACTGGTGTCATCTTTGGTTTGTATTTCATATTTGCTCTTACGCAATTAAGAAAATTCGAGAGTGTCTATACCCGTTCTTTGTGGATTGTATCGCTTGTTATTCTGGGAATTTTCCTGGTTTTGAATATTCTCTATGCTCAGCCCGGTGTCCAACCCAATAGTGAGGGCTATACCTTTATCCAGAGTTATGTTCACTTTGATATTGAAGGCACATTATCCAATACATACTCCGCAATTCTTCTATTTTGTGTGAGCATCGTATCATTCCTGCTTATCTTATTCTCTCGCCCTAGCCAGCGTCTTGACATGAGATATTGGTTATGGCTTGTTATCGGTATCTTATTTGCGGTAGTTGCATATGATGAATACTTTAATCCCCCAAATTTACATGGACAGCAATTCGCTTTATATGGCTATGTTCTATCTGGGGTTATTTCTGTATTGTGCCTGTTGTACATTTTATTGAGGATGTCTGTTGAGCATAAATGGCGTTATTTATGGATGTTGGGTGGTTTAGGGCTTATCGGTACAGGAGGTGTCCTACTTGATAATCAACTGCTCTTTGATATTAGCACCTCAGATGTTGCCCTACTAGAAGAAGTCTTAGAGATTTTAGGTATCATTACAGTGTTGATTGTAGGCTTATCATTTCTACGTAATAAAGCCCCCAAAGCTATCTGGACAATCACAAAACCACTACTGCTTTTAGCCATTATCTGGGTTGGAATATTGTTTCTTGCCTCTCCAAATTTACGAAACACGTATGATTATTACATAGATGATGTAACCATAGATGGCACAATTTATGGCGATAACGCTATAGAACTCATCGGGTATAGTTTCTCACCAAGTCTTGTCAATGCGGGTGACACAATCACAGGCAATTTGTATTTTCGAGCTAACCGCAAGCTATCCGAAGACTATAGTTTTTCCGCGCATTTATTATCTGTCCCTGATGCAGTTTCAGTCGCTCAGCAAGATAACGAAAATGTCGGTAATGGTCTTACCAGAACATGGATTCCCGAGATGATTGTTAAACAAGCCATCTCAATCACTGTACCTTCTGGTATTAATCGTCCTGCGACATACTCACTCGCTATTCGATTATGGTCTAGTGATGAGAATTTTATTGAAAGCGGAAACTTCAATGATTGGCAAGCACAAACACAGGGTTTAGCGATTCAAAGCACGTCTAATAGATTGATCGGTCAGGACTTTATTGCATTGCAGAATTTCGTCGTTCTATCCGATGAAGCACCTCCAACCATACAAGGTGACACTGTCGCGTTTGATAACGGAATTCAACTTGTTATAGGTTCAATTGACGAAATGGTTCTTAGCAATGGAGATGATGTTACATTCACATTCCAATGGTCTGCAAACGAGCCTATAGCCATTGATTGGCAACAACTTCTACATTTTCAGCATCAGGATACAGGAGAATTGTTTGTCTTTGACCGCCCACCTTTTAGTGGTCGTTTGCCATCATCGAGTTGGAATAATGGATTCTTAGCTAATGACAGTGTTTCGATTAATATTCCAGCAGACATGCCTAGCGGAATATATCAAATCTTAACAGGACTTTATGACCCTGAAACGGTTCAGCGACTAGCCGTAAACGGGGATTATCAAGACGATATTATCGCTGTTGGCACTATCCGTGTTGAATAGTTCTCAATGTAACCATTCATTAATTTATGCTTAAATATAGTTAGTGAACATTAGGTACTATATATTGTATGTTCATGATGCTCTATGATTTTAGTAGAGCAATTTTCAATTTTTATCAGGGAGTAGCAAGTATGAAAAAAGGTTTCATAGTCTTAGTTTTTTTGAGTGTATTTACCTCACTTATTCTTGCACAAGATGAGCCTTATATTCAGGTCAATTCAGGGGCTGATGTTCTCGTCAATAGTGGGCAATCAGCTTACATAGTGCTTCAAATGAATAATCCAAGTTCAGAAACACTCGTGGGGGTAACTGTCGTTTGTGATGTTGAAACAGTTACTGGCTCAGTCGAAATTGATACTGAGAATACCCAAGCCTATATTTTAGAAACCACAGTCTTTAGTGAAACGAGTGTCACATTTGGACAAGATGCGGATGTTGATTTTCCAGCAGGACAATCAGGCAATGTACAATTGGTGGTTGATGTAGAAGCAAGCGACGAAGAAATAGCCAAAGCACGTATCACTTGTGCACTAACAGCCGATGGTGAAGATTTAGGCTCAGTCGAAATCGAACTCGCCTCTACTGGATTTTCATCGCCAAGTGGTGACAGTAACGGTGACGACACATCTGAGGCAGATGGTAGCACAATTAGTATCAACAACGGTGCTGAAATCCGTGTAGCAGAAGATGAATCTATCGAATTGGTTATCCAAGTTGGCAATGCTGGTAATGAAACACTCAACAACGTCGTTCTAACTTGTGTACTGGGTGATGGTTTAAATGTTGTAGAAGACCGTACCTACCCGCGCGATTTTATTAGCTATGCTTATGATAGTGGCATCGTAGTTTTTGGCGAAGGCGAAGATGTTAGCTTACCATCGGGACAAAACACAACTGTTGCGCTCGGTGTTGTGCTGGATTCTAATGGTGATGCAACATCAGCCAGTGTAGGTTGTTCCTTAGCCTCAGATTCCGAAGAAGACTCTAATGAACTTGGAAATACTGTTATCAGTAATCGTGATGCTGAAAATGACGACGATAGCACAACTTCAGAGAGTACCGACGAAAGTAGTAGTGAAGGCTCATTGAGTATCAATAATGGTAGCGAAATGACTCTTGGTGAGGGGCAGTCGGCTGAACTCGTAGTTCAATTTGGTAATTCGAGCGACGAAATATTAGATAGTGTTTCTATTGTGTGTAATATCACCGTTGATGCAGGTGCAATCAGTTTCAATGATGAACGTACTCATATCTATACTGATGGCTCATATGTAATTGAAGGTGATACGCTTACCATGTCTATTGATACTGAAATGCCACAAGGACAAAACATGAATGTTGCCGTTGGTATTCAGGTTGATGAAGCAGACACAGATGGTACAGTGGGTTGTGAATTGTTGAATAATGCAGATTCGCTAGGAATTGATGTGATTGCTGTCCGTAGCAATTAAATCTGATTTAAGAAGACCGTAAATATATACATCTTCGGGATAGCCTTTCACTTGTGAAAATTCCCGAAGATGCCCTTCTCGCTCAAAACCCATCTTTTCCAACAATTTGTACGAACGGGTATTGTCTATGAGAACATAGGCTTGAATACGATTGAGTTTCATCTCTTTGAGCGCATAATTGATAATACGATTCATTGCTTCCGTCATGAGACCTTGTCGCCAATAGTTACTATTCAGCGCATAACCAATTTCAGCATGTTTATCATCTCTATCTACATGAGATAATTCACACCGTCCTATCATTTTGCCATCAGCTTTATGCTCTAATGCCCACCAGAGTAAGCCATCAAAATAATGAGATAACACTGTCTCTAAATGTCTTTTTGCGGATTCATAAGACCCATAAGGTTGCCACATGCCGGGTTGAAAAACGGCAGGATCTTGAGCATATTCAAATAAATCATCAAGGTCAGTTAGCTGTAAAGGTCTTAATATGAGGCGTTCTGTTTTGAGTGTCGGCAGAGCCATTTATCTTCCCCCTATAAAAACAAATCCTAGAATTAGTTTAACATAAGGGGGAAATTTCATTATGAAACACGGTCTTCAAGGCGTTTACGGAGGTCATTAACTTGGTTTTGAAGATGGTCTAATGCAGAGTTTGTTGCATCGCCCAATTCTTCGCGTGTCTCTTCACCACTTTGAGGCGCAAACAACATCGCCACAATTGTACCAACTGTTACCCCTAAACCAATACAAATGGCGACAATGATTGTCGTCTTCATCTGTGCTTGTTGCTTTGCTTCTTGACTGTAATATGTTCTCTGGCTCATGTATCGTGCTCCTATCCTTTATTTATAATAATCTCAGTATATGGCACGCAGATATGAATTACGTAAACAATTAAGAACATGGATATTTAAAGCACTGTTTTGTATGGTCATTCACCATGCCACAGGCTTGCATATAAGCATAGCAAATTGTCGCCCCGACAAATTTAAAGCCCCGTTTCTTGAGGTCTTTGCTCATCAATTCTGATTCTGAGGTTTTAGCAGGCACATCAGCAATCGTTTCCCAACAATTTATCTTGGGTATGCCATCAACAAATTGCCAAATATAGCTATCAAAGCTACCAAACTCTGCCTGAATTTTGAGGAAGGATTGCGCGTTAGTGACAACACTGCGGATTTTGAGTTTATTACGGATGATTCGCTTATCTTGAAGTAATGCCTCTATTTTAACCTCATCGTATTGGGCAACTATTTCGGGATGGAAGTTATCGAATAGTTCTTGATAGGCTTGCTGTCGCTTGAGAATAGTTATCCAACTCAAACCTGCTTGTGCGCCTTCTAATGAGAGCATCTCGAATAATAGTCGGTCATCATGGACTGGCTCACCCCAAATGTCATCATGATAGGCGTGATAGATTGGGTCGTCTGTACACCATTCACAGCGTAATTTTGCCATTATATTTTCCTCAAATTACGTTAAACCATTA
Source organism: Phototrophicaceae bacterium (assembly GCA_965230145.1). Lineage (GTDB taxonomy): Bacteria > Chloroflexota > Anaerolineae > Aggregatilineales > Phototrophicaceae > JAUZRW01. Next base: position 4,234,027 of record CBDDKI010000002.1, on the reverse strand, counting down.
GTATGTATAAGCCAAAATTATCTCATCAATTTTTGAACAAGTAGAGTAAGTTCGTGTAAAAATGCAGAATTATCACCTGTCGATACCAACATCGGGTAAATATCATCATGATAAATTGTATGATGAAGCGTCATATGGCGAATTTCTGATACAATTTCCATTGGCATGCTCGAAAACCAGAGATACGCAAAACGCGCATGTGGCGAGAGTGTCAAAATATCGTAGTTTTTATATGAAACCGTAGACGATACCCCCTGACAAGATGCTAGCGTGGCTACCTCCTCAATCAGATTAAAAGTAGATACAATATCTGCAATAGCGGGGTCAGGTTGATGCGGATGTGGCTGAATTGCATTATCGTCCTGATAAATCTGTTCGTATTGTGGCAGATGAATGATTTCTACAGCATATTTCTTAAAGAATGTATAGGCATTGACCAGACTTCTTACCTGCTCCAAAAAGGAGTTGGGTTGAAAATAGGGATTGAAACAGTTTCTAAGGAACAAGTCATTCGTGATAGCCCAGTGGCTTGTACGTTGCAATGATGCGATGCGAGTTGGTTCATCTAGCGCGAATTGTTCACAAAATTGATTGACCTTTTCAGGGACGATGTCATCAAAGAAAAAGGAACGGACAAACGAAGCATCCATTCCTTGAGTCTTGTAGAAAACATCGCGTTGCATTTGTGCGACAACATTCGCAGGATTAATGAGAATGTCGAACTCGTAATCACTAATCATGAGTTTTCGCTCGACAATTGCGCTCATCAGATGAAGATGGTTAGTTTTTCAATATCTTCGCGCAAGGTGTCTTTCTTGCTGGGGTTATAGAGTACCATTGCAGGATGATACATCGGCATTAGATGTAAATCACCATATTCTGCTTCTGTTCTGATAAGTTGACCATGCAATTGGCTAATTTTCCCCTTTTTCTCTGGCAAATCAAATTTCTTGAGGATATACACCATCGAAAAACGCCCTAATGTAACAATCACACGCGGTTTGATAATCTCTATTAGGCGGTCAAGATAGACTCCATAATAATCGAGTTCTTCTTTATTGGGATCACGATTTTCTGGCGTGCGGTCAAGCAGAATATTCGTCAAGAAAACATCGTCTCGGCTTAAATCAATTGTAGCAAGTAAGTCATCTAAAACTTCACCTGATGGACCAACAAAGGGTTTCCCTGATTTCGCCTCTTTGTCACCCGGTGATTCGCCGATAATCATGATATTGGCATCCGCATACCCTTCACCCAACACAGGATAATAGCGTTGTTCAGTACGATGCTGATAGAGTGGCGAGTCTTTAGCATCCAGCAAATCAATACGAACTTGCTTGAGTGCTTGTTCTTTTTCGGCTAATTCAGTAGCGTTCGCTTTACGCTTAAAGGTCGGATGCGATGGTAACAAGCCTCGCATGAATACTACAAGATCTTCAACATCACTCGCAAAACGGCTATGGCTCAAGGATAAGGCATTGCGTCTACCAAATGTCTCAATCGTTTCAGGCAGATGCTTTGGGTTGGGCATCGTTGCGCCCCCCACTAAGATAGGAATGACGATTTTGCCTTGTTTGAGTGCAGTCTCGATTTCGATGCGGACAAAATCATTCCATTCATCCAAACGGCGTTCACCTTCTTCATTCTTGAGGGTCAGCCAATGGGGTCCTATCATCGCTAGGAAAATATCACAAGCAGAAACCGCATCTTCTAAAACCTGTACAAAATCCGCACCCGGCTCGATATTCTGGACATCCATAAAAATATCGTGGGGTTTGAATTGCTTTAGAAGATGGTCATATAGTCGCCCAACGTAACCTTCGGTATCTTGTCGACGATAATTGATAAAGATTCTGCTCATGCGTGTTTTGCTCCAACGACGTGTACTATCCTCAACTATTGTACACAGGTTCAGAATATTGTACGTGTAAGATTGGAACGATTTCTGCGCGGAGGTTGTCTCTAATCATAGAAACAAGGAGTATTTTCATGCGAATTTCTTTAGTTCTAATATTAATCATGATATTGACTGCTTGCAATTTGATAACTGTAGCCCCTGTCCCTACAGCTGAAGAGATTCAAATTACAGTGGTTAGTGCAACAACATCTGTTCCAACCAATACCGCAATGCCAGCAACTGTTACGGCTATTCCAGCATCGGCAACATCTCCAGCAAGCAATGGCTGTAATACACCTGATGATTGGATACGCTATACAGTGGAATCAGGAGATACACTGTTTCAAATAGCCCAACTTTCGCTGAGTAGTGTTCAAGAGTTGGTTGATGGCAATTGCCTTGAGTCAGCGGATACGATTACCGTTGGGCAGTTGATTTACATTCCCAGTGAAATCGCCCGTTTAAGTCCTGCCTTTAGCCCAATTTATTATTGGCTACCGTCTGATGAATCCGTTACATCTGAAAGTGTTCGTATTGGGTGTGAAACATATATCACACCTGTTGCTGGTACACGTTCTGTAACCAGTAACCCAGAAAATAATGTACATTTCGCGTTACAAGAATTATTCAATAATACACCTCCTGCTAATTCACCGTATCGAAATCATTGGGATAATTACGATTTAACAATCGATGCTGTTGTCATAGATGATGGTGGTACAGCAACGATTCGCCTTAATGGTGATTTTCTATTAGTCGGAACGTGCACCGATGTAGAAATTGTGGCACAAATACTCTTAACAGTATTTGCAGAACCAGAGGTAGAAACTGCATGGATTACTGTGGGTGGAACAAACCTGAAGCAATTAAGTGATATGAGCGGACGAACGGGACCCAACGCTGTATTTACCCGTGATGATATCCCCTTGCTCGATAATTAATCAGACTGTGTTGGGAATGGGTCTTGTACGTAGGCATCATTCCCAACAGCATAAACATCTATCACTTGCCTATCAGGAAATTGTTCAATGAAATCTTGGCGTGATGTGCCATAATCGCGGACAGCAACAATATCACTATCCAGATAGGGGTTTGTAACCGCCATCAATGCCCCATATGAGCGCCAACGTACCCGTTCATCACCTGTTGATGCCCCACTTACTATCACTAGGATAGGAGTATCATCGACACGTTGTGCTTCAACCTCTTGAATGAGTTCAGGGCTTATCCCATTGAAGCGATATAACGCCATAATGCGTGGCGTACTGTAATTATAGAGGGTAAAGAAGCATAGCGACAAAAATACGCCATAAGCGACAATCCGCCAGATACGAGTCGCTTGACTACCTTTGATGAGTGAGGCTATCTTGTGTATTAGGTAAGCTATGGGAATTGCTGTTAATAAAGATGCCGATGCTAACCCCTCATAATAATAACGGGTGCTATAACGTTGTGAGCCAATCCAATAGAGCATCTGCACAATGACAACGCTCATCAGCACTGAGAAAATCAACCATGTGTAGGGAATTTGCGGAGTCTCTTTGAAATTGTAATAGATAAAAAGTGGAAGATAGAGCCACAACAAGGCAACCGTTATCCATAGCCACGAGAAAGTTTCATCACCAATTAAGGTCGGTTCAATGCCAAAAATCGAAGCAACAGTGCCGAAATCTCCAACTTGGGTTGTGAGGTTCAGCGGAAACCATACCCATGCAATTGCCACAACCGACCAAATAGCAAACCATATTAAACGCAATTTTAGATGACGTTTATTCACGAGAAATAGACCAAGAAATAACCCTAATGGCAAGAGATAAAAGCTATAGCCCTTACTTGGATAATAATCAGATTCTGTTTGAAAATGCAAAATCATCTCATCATTGACAGGTTCAAATTGCCAGCCAAATAAATCAACCACAGTGAGTGATAAATCAAAACGCGCATGATTTAGGGCTTTTTCTAAGCGATGCCGATTACGCCCGTAGCCTTCACCAAAGCCGATGCGGTCATAATCCCAAACCAATTCATACAAATTTTGTTGAGGGTCGCCTGTAGCGGCAAAGCTAAAAACAGGTATGGTACTGGCAATTATCAGTGTAAAAGCGGATAAAACGAGCAAAGGCGTTAAGATTTGCGTTATTCGGGGTAGCAGTGGAACAGTATCTTTCTTGCTCATTAGAGCAATTAGTAAGCGGACGATGCTCCATGCAATGAAGGGCAAGCCAATCCCTAGTGTAGTTAAAGGACGAGTTGCAGCTAAAATTCCGAGCGAAATCCCTGCGACCATTCCCCAAAGATGACGTTTTTCGCCTTTTTCGATGCGCCAATATGCGTAGATAAAGAGTATCGTGAAGAATAATCCCGACGAATGGGACATCATCGTGCCATTAAGCAATAAAGCCGCAGGAGAAAATGCGACTAAAAGCGAGGCGATAATTGCAATATCTGGATTAAAAATCTCGCATCCCAGCCGATAGACCAATGCGATAGTCAATGATGCTAGAAAAGCATTAATCACCCATTCTTGCCCAAGCAAGACTCCAATAGCCAATATCGCTGACCAACCGGGTGTGTATTTGCCAAAGCGATTACCCGTTTCACCAGAATCCACTACAAAGGGTTGCCAATAGGCATTTGCAGGTTGCGGACTTTCTATAACAAGTTGTCCACCAGCAAAAATCCTCGCCTGATATAAATAAGCCAGTTCGTCTTCAAGATGAGGCATATTTTCAAACACACGCTCACTGACGAGTCCGCTCATGAAAAAAGCGAATCCTGCTATGAGAATAGCCATGATTTGATGCCATTGGGGGAAAGTATTCTGTATTGATTTCGTCATATGCGCCATTATACAGGCTTGTAGTAGTGCAGTGTACGGCAAATTATCTACAAATATGAAGTTTATTAATATATAATTGAGGAAATTTCGCCAAATTTGCATATTTTTCAATTTAAACTCAATGAAATCTTCATAAGTTTTCATTTTAATACAGATAAATAATAGACTTTTAGATATAAAGATAATTTTAGGGGAGCATGATGGATAAGATTCTTATTGTTGAGGATGATGTAAAAACAGCTAATCTTCTACGACTATATCTGCGCCAAGCAGGCTATAAAGCCGAAACAGCCAACGATGGTTATACAGGCTTGGATATGGCACGACGCATTCAGCCTGATTTAGTTGTTCTTGACTTGATGTTACCCAATCTCGATGGACTTGACATTTGCCGTCTTATTCGACTTGAGAGCAGTGTTCCGATTATTATTCTAACCGCAAAATCCACGGAAGATGATGTGTTGCGCGGATTAGAATTAGGCGCAGATGATTATATTGCCAAGCCTTTTAGTCCCCGTGAAGTTGTTGCGCGTGTGAAGACTGTTCTGCGTCGTGTACAAGAAAATACTTTGAGCAATAATACTCAAAAAGAACTTCAATTTGGCGATTTAGTGATTAACCTCACCCGCCATGAAGTTGCCATTGAAGAAACCGTTGTTCATTTGACCCCCAAAGAATTTAAATTGTTAGAAACCTTGGCAAAAGAACCCGGACGCGCATTTTCTCGATTAGAATTAGTTGAACGTGCATTCGGCTATGATTACGAAGGCTTAGAACGGACAGTCGACGCGCATGTGATGAATTTGCGTAAAAAAATCGAACATGATCATACCAATCCAAATTATGTAGAAACAGTCTATGGTGTTGGCTATCGCTTTATGGAAAGACGGCATTAATGTTTTATAGTCTACGATTTGGCATTTTGATGGCAATGTTGGCTGTCGCCGCCGTTGCTATCACCACAGTCACCATATTTGTTGGGGCAACCACTCGCGCCCAATTCTCACAATATGTTGAGGCTGGACGTGAATTGCGTCAAGACCGTTTGGAACAAGCAATTGTGATGTGGGGGGATAGTAATACAACCACCACTGGCATTGATGTTTTCGGCTCAGTCCAATTTCTGAGTGAAGATTTGCAAGCTGAACCTAGCAATTTTAGCCTTACAACCGTGGGAACAATCGGCTATCTGCACCAACTGAATAGTAATTCTTCTTTTGGTAACCAAGGAGAAATTTTACGATTAGAACTTGCCCCTGATGGTGAAATGCTCGTGTATCAAGGGCAAGATGTGGTTGGGACACTTTTCGTAGACCCTATTCCTACTTACGAATTACAACTTGCAGAAGATGCCTTCTTTAAGACAGTCAACTGGACATTATTGATTACGGCAGTAGTTGCAGCTGTAGCAGCAATTGCACTCACGGTGATTCTATCACGTCGGATTTTACATCCTGTAGCAGCTTTAACGTTGGCAGCAAGGCGCATGGAAAGTGGTGACCTTGACCAACGGGTTAAAGTTCACGCAAATGGTGAAATTGGCGAGTTAGCCCATGCTTTCAATGCAATGGCAGAAGCCCTTAGTCGCAATGAAGGGTTACGTCGTAATATGGTGACAGATATTGCCCATGAACTCAGAACACCCTTGACCAACATCCGAGGCTATTTAGAGGCTATTCAAGATGGCGTATTGGAAGCCAATAGTGAAACAGTTGATATGTTGCACGATGAGGCGATTATGCTCAATCGTTTGATTTTGGATTTGCAAGAATTAGCCTTAGCGGAAGCAGGTGCGCTAAATATTGAACCACAAGAAGTCGCTATAGAGAGCATTGTCGAGCAAACGATTACCGCAACATTACCTACAGCCAAAAATAAAAACATCACGCTCATCTCCGATTTACCCGACACTATGCCTGTTATTCTTGGCGACCAACGACGTATCGCACAGATCTTACGAAATCTCATCAATAATGCGATTACACATACACCCTTTGATGGCGAAGTGCGTGTGAGTGCCGATATTTTCCCAAATGAAGTCGAAATTTTGGTGCGTGATACAGGCGATGGCATTGATGCTGAACATCTGCCCTATTTATTTGAACGCTTTTACCGCGCTGACCCATCCCGTAGTCGTGCAACAGGGGGTGCTGGTTTAGGCTTAGCGATAGTCAGGAATTTAGTGGAAGCACAAGGCGGACGGGTACAAGTCAATAGTGTCAAAGGCAAAGGGGCAACGTTTTCTTTTACCTTACCTCGTTATCTGATGCCGTCATTAGTGGGGAATTGAGGCAAGAATGATTATTAGCAAATAACATGGATGTCAACCCTACATTAATACCTTAATTATATAGGTTTATGTAGGGTTGAGACCTGTCTCAACCGCTTCAATAAAATACCTTCTTAACTTGCAAACTAAGAACGCACTAATCCATTGCCCCAGCGAGGACACTTGCTGTACGCTCAGAATCAGATAGTTGCTCCGATTTGTACTCATTAACGTGGATATTATTCAAGCACCAGTAGGCAATAATCAGCCCGATGAATGCCAAGCTAAAGACCAATCCATAGGACACACTATAAGCATCCGAGAAAAACAGCCCTAAATCACGCACAATACCGCCACTGGTGATACCACCCCCACGCGCCAACGTCACACTCATTGACCAAAAACCCAAGAATGTCCCAGCGCGCCCTAAGGGACTCATATCCATCATCAAGCCAAGTGTGCCTATATTCCAAAAACCCAAGCCAATGCCTAAGAGCAATAATCCGGGCATGATGATTGCCTCAACGTGGAAAATTGCAGAGATAGTCAACAAGGCGAATGTGATAATCAGGATGACTACACCGACTTGTGAAAGACGTGTGTGATTCCATGAGGAACGTTTACGTAACAACCATAAAGACCCTAGTGATGCTAATATCGAAGTGCTACCCCAGTAAGCCGCAAAACGATTGGTCAAGGAGGCATCCATCTCAAAAACATCCCCTGCAAAGGGTTCTAAGATGGGGTCTTGCGAGAAAGCAAAAAACATCGACAAGGTTAGATAGAATAGGAAGAACCGCATGGATGGATTTTGCCAGACAAGACGTAAATCTGCCCGAATGGATTGGGGTTTGGCTGTTTCATCGCTTGTTTTAGGCACAACATTACGTCGTTCTTCCCCAAATAAAGAGAAAAACCATAAGCCCAAAAATAGTGAACCAGCAATCATAAATAAGCGGAACAAGTCAGGGGCAGTGAATGAAATTCCTGCAATAGCTTCATCGCGTGGGAGTAAAATACTGAATAATATACCCCCTAATGTGAAGCCCAGTAACAAGAATGTCCAGATAATGCCGACTGCCCGTCCCCGTTGTTTTTCAGTAGACCTATCGTAAATTAGGGCGAGGAATGTCGAGCCTGATAATGCGTTACCAAAACTAAAGGCAACTAGCGACGTTATTATAATCAACCAACTCATTAGAGAAGGTGCGCTGGCTGTTTGCATGAATTGCACTGTGCCAAAGCCTAAGCCAAAGGTGCTGAGTGCCATCAAGAAACGCCCAAACCAAATCCAAAATAGGCGACGAAATCCGAAGATACTTTGTTTATCAGATAATCGCCCTGCCCATATCCCCAATGGAGCTAAGAAATAACGCAAGCTCACCAAAAGACTTACAGGGGTCGCACTAACGCTCAAATCGCTAATCATAATCCGATTCCACACACCTGTGGTTAGCACATCTGCCATGCCTGACCCAAGATGAAAGAACCCAATTTTTATATTACGCCCAATAGATAAACCTGATTTTGTCTCGCTCATTTTCTCAGCTTTTAGTAGATTTTTATAGATTTTATAGTTAGATTATACGTCTAAACCATGACAAAAATCAATTAGCTTTTAGTGAATGAGCAGGTATACTCTAAGCATGTTAAACTAAGCACCTAGTTATTGCATTAATTAAGGGAGGGTCGTATGTCAGAAACAAGTCGCTATAAGAAAATTATTGTCCCAATTGATGGCTCAGGTTGGAGTGAACGCGCCATTCCTCATGCAGTTGATATTGCGCAGAACAACGATGCGGAAGTTATTTTATTGCATGTTTTCAAACCTCCAGCATCTGATTATGTGGGTGAAATTGCGCTTGCAGGTCAAGATGAGAGTTTGATGGCATTGCGTGAAGATATGAAGCAAAAGTTGATGGCTTTACGCGGACAAGTACGCAGTGAAGGCGTTGATGTTCGCGTACAATTTATCGAAGGGGTTGGCGTTGCTGGCATCATATGTGATTTTATCAATGAGGAAAATGCTGATTTAGTCGTGATGAGTTCACATGGTCGTACAGGAGTAACCCGTTGGTTATTTGGTAGTGTCGCCCATAAAGTGATGCAGGAAGTAAATATTCCTGTAATGATTATCCGTCCTGACAAAGATTAGGATTTTAAGTCATGGAACGGTGATAATTTATTTTTGACGAGTTGCTCAATTTGCTGAATAGCTCCTTGAACATTTTGCCGTTCCTCATCACTTAATGGCAACTCATTGTATTCATCTTCATCTAAAATTAGGATTTTCCCATTCGGATGAGCAAACAAATCCAATTCTAAATCATCTGCTTTAACATCTGATTCGCTAATTATCGCTGGACGAGTAATATTACAATAATAGCCCTTGAGTTCACCTGTATCAGCATCCTCAACTTTGAAAACATTATACCAACGGTCAGTATAGAACCATTCTGTGAAAAGATCGCCCTTCTTAAGAGTGACATAGCCTAAATCTCTTGTCTCAAAAGCAAAGATTGCTCGCACACAGACAAAATTTTCACCCCGCTCTACTACATCACCTGAATAATGTAAATCTTCTTCACCTAAATGATTAAGTTTATAAACCGTGAAGCTCATGCTTGTCCCTCGGTGTGGACATAGAGCAACACCCCACTATCAAATTTAACTACTGCGTTTTCTTTTAACATCACATTACTGATACCACGCGCAGGTCCAAACCGTAGTGTTTCTTGCTGAAGTGGATATTGCAATCCTTCTGTACTGATATTGAGGACATCCCCACTCATTGGAATGAGTGATACAGTATCGCCTACTATCCCTGATAAGTGATGTTCCCCTGCATATAAAATCTGTAATTTTTGATTACCTGCAACTAAGGCAACATCGCAGTTTCGCAGTTCTGGCAAACTCAAGAGATAGACGTTAGCTAACATTTGGTCGAAGCGTCCACCAATTGCCCCGATAATCCTTATCCAATTTGCCCCCTGCTCAGTAGCGAACTTCAGCGCAATTTCAAGGTCAGTTTCATCTTTTTCAGCAGGAAATTGTAGGATATTTGCCCCATCATCTTTAAGTTTTTGTAGCTCATCCTCGCTGAGTGAATCCATATCACCGATAACTGTGTGCGGTGTTTTCTTGTAATGCCATGCGACTCGTGCGCCACCATCGGCAGCAATAATGTGTGCTGAATCAAAAGTAGATAAGGCACGATGAACCATCACACCTTCTTCTGGATTTCCATTTGCAAAAATGAGTGCTTTCATGTTGCGTTTAACGACTGCGTCGTCGCCAACGGTCACGGATTTCAATTTTACTAATATCAGGTAGGGTCAAGAAATCCGTTGCCAAACGTGGGAAAGAATCATGCTCTAACATCGGAAAGTGTCGTATGCCTTCTAATGGAATAGGAACAAACACATCTTCTTTATTGAGGGTTAAATAATGCCAAACATCATCTGATGGTGGACGAAATATCGGGTCATCCAAACCATGAATCGCCAAAATAGGAGCTGTGATGCGTCGCAAATCATCAAGTGTCGTGCCAGCATCAAAATCATCTGAAGTCAGTGATAACACTTTATCATCTGATTTTTCGACATCAACTTTCAGCTTATCGTATTCTGGTTCTTTTTTATCAAAACACTTTTCAAGCAAATTGATAAGTGATGTGTTCTTGAAAGTATTGTTGAGGGGATTATTCGCAAATTTCTTTTTATCGCGTTCTTCCGCCGCTTTGCGTAAGGCATCGCGGTCAATTCTTTCCCCTACAGGACGATTTATGGTCGGCAATTCATGAAACGGTGTATACATACCTGATGTGCCTGTCCCACTAGCTATCGTTTTCTCTAAGTCATCACCTGAATTTGCGACAGTTTTATCTGCGCCCAGAGCTTCTTCAATACTCGGTGCTAAAGAATAACGGTCATTATTGGCTGTAAGCATCTGGCGTGTACCTGCTGGCACACGGTCATCCAAATCACCGGGGTCATAAAGTGGCATACTAGAGAGCATCATCCGCGCGACTTTATCAGGATTGCGTAAGGCAAATTGCAACGTCACCATTGCGCCTAAGCCATGCCCTATCATTGCTGCTTTGGGAATACCTAGCTGGTCAAGAAAGGTTTCCAGCATCGCAACCTGTTTCTCAACACTATAATGGTTTTCATTTTTGGAGCTATCTCCAAAACCAATCAGGTCTAAGGTATAGACACTAAATGAGGTATGGAGTTTTTGCATGAGCGGAATCCAGTAGCGCCATGAGCCAATCCACCCATGGACGAGGATAACTGGACGACCACGCCCCAATTTTTCATAATGAATTAAATCTCCGCCAATGGTAATGGCACTCATAAGACCTACTTTTATGCTTTGATGGGCAAATTAGACACCCAAATTTTCTAGTATTTCAGCCACACGCTTTGCAAGTTCATCAGGTGCGAAAGGTTTTACGATATAGTCATCAGCACCCGATTCTACCCCTAAATCTCTTTCTTCATCTTGTCCTTTTGCAGAAAGGATGACAACGGGAATATGTTTTGTTGCTTCATCTGCCTTAATGACCTTACAGGCTTCGTACCCTGTCATTTTTGGCATCCGAACATCCGTCATGATGAGGTCAGGTATCGCTTCTCGCGCTTTTTCAACCGCTTCCTCGCCATTCGTTGCCTCAGTAATCTGATGCCCTGCAAATGTAAGGGTGAATTTAATCAGTTCTCGAATATCGCGTTCATCTTCGGCGATAAGAATATGCGCCATAGGCTTTAGTCTCCTGCCAAGGATTCAGTTTCATCAACAACTGAGAATTCCGCCGTTGAGGTTCTGAAGCTTGGTTGTTCAAGTGGTAAGCGAATAAAGAATGTCGTGCCAACACCAACTTCGGATTCAAACCAAATTTCGCCATTATGGAGATGGATTAAATCACGCGCTAACGATAATCCTAAACCTGTCCCTGCAACGTCAAGTTCAACGGCGGTGGGGTCATGGCGTTCAAAGCGTCGCCAAGCAGCTTCTTTGAAATCATCAGGTATACCAACACCTGTATCAGCAATCTCAATTTGCAAAGATGGTCTATCTTGAAGACGATACACATTGATGTTGATCTTGCCACCTTCACGATTATAGTTAAAGGCATTATCCATTAAGTTAGATAGCACTTGTACTAGCTTATCACGGTCTGCACGAATACGGGGGAGATTTTCCTCAATGTTTAATGAAACAGTGATTTCTTTAGCCTGATTCGATGGCATCGCTGTATATTTTTCAAGGATTGGGTGTAACATATCCTCGAAATCAACTTGAGTCATATGAAGTTTGTCTTCACCACTATCCAATTTGGAAACACGCAAAACATCATCTACCAAAGCGGCTAGACGGTCAGTATTTTCTTTAATCGTGCGTATCATGCCCAATTGGGTTTCATTCATATTCTCAGACCCCATCATCAATAGGAGATCTGTATAGCCCTTAATTGGAGTGAGTGGCGTTCTAAATTCGTGTGAAACATTTTCGATGAATTTCGATTTTGCACGGTCAGCTTCAACATCACGGGTAATATCACGGAAAACAGAAACCGTCCCTAAGAATAAATCACCAATATATACAGGAGACAATTGTGTCTGAATGATCTTATTACCCATTTCAAGGCGTTGAGACATATTCTCACCACTGGACACATCAACTTTTGACCAATCGCGCATGAGGTCAGTCCATTGCATACCAGCTTCCCCATACACGCCACCGAGTTTACTCACGGGTTGTCCAATGGCTTCATTACGTGAGACTTCTAAGATACGTTCTGCGGCATCATTGAAGAGAATAATTTCACCACTAGAATCCGCAAGCATTACACCATCTGTAATGGATTCAACAATAGCACCGTGTTTCTGTGCTTCTTCTTGTTCACTACGGAGTAATTTCGCCATACGTTCGGCTTGGTCACGAATGAGTTGATACAAGTCAGCACTGTTGATTGCCGCTGCAACCTGTGTAGCAGCAGGAACGAGCAGTTTTAGATGACTTTCCGTAAACGCTCCGACTTCTTCGCTAAGTAGAACCATAACACCCATTGGGTCTTCGTTATTTTCTAGCATAACGGCTAGTGCTGAGCGTAAACCTGTCTCACGTCCTCGCTCATCCCAATATTCCATCTCATTGAGGTCATCAACCAGAACAACATTATCACCTGAAATATCAAAGTGAATGAGCCACTCAGCGAGACCCTCAGCAGGATGTGTACGGAAATCCTCTTCCTCGAAGTAGATGATATTATTCGGATTAATCCATGCGCGCGAATACAAATTATCTGTGGCAGGGTCACTCAGCATGATTACACCATCATGTGCGCCGACTGCTTTACTCACCATGCCCAAAGAGCGTTCTAGCAATTGTTCCATATCGAGGGTACGTGCCAATTCGGATGTAATTTGATACAGCTTATCCAAACGATCGCGCTCATCTTCAAGCTCGATTGATTGTTCTTCAAGTTGTTGCGTGCGTTCATGAACAACTTGCTCAAGCGTATTTGCCGAGTCTTGGATTTGACCGAATAGACGCGCATTTTGGATTGCCGCACCTAATTGTGACCCGACGGTAGTCAAGATACGGTCATCATTGATGTTGAATGTACGTTTCTTGGTGATGTTGCGAATAGCCAATACGCCTAAGACGGTATCGCCTGACTTAAGCGGTACACCCATGTAAGATTTTATCTCGCCCTCACCATTGACGATTTTCATACTGCGCCGTAATTCATCGATACTGAAATAATCATCATCCAGACTCAGCGCATGTTTCCGACTGATAATATATGATACTTCGTCATTACCAAGCGGACGCGAAGGAATTTGGAGTTCAGTCCCGTCGTCACGTACAGCTAAGGGGAAGGTAATTATTTCCTCTTCAGGATTATAAAGTGCAAGATACAATTCTTCTGCACGGGTCACCTGCGGTACTTGTTCCCGAATAATCGGTAACATAGCGTCTAGGCTCAGTGTTGAGGAAATCGACTGGCTCAATTGGTTAATGGTCAGCAATTCTTCAAAACGTGCATTAGTTTCTTGTGTAAGACGCGCATTTTCAATTGCAACGGCTACCTGTGACCCTAAAGCACGAGCAAGACGCAATTTCTGTTGAGTAATAGATTCTTCTGCGTTAGAGCTTTGGTCTAGTTGAATAAGCCCTATGGATTGGTCACGTACAACAAGCGGCACAATCATCCGTGCGCCAACTGCTGCGCTCCGCATTTCTTCTAGCTCTTTAGGATACGGTGCAACACGCTCAGGGTCATCAATATCAATAATTACCATCACTTCACGGTCACGGAGTGCTTGTGCGCGTGCGATATAATCATTAACGTTATAGGTTGTACCAATCGGCAAAGTTAAATCATTGCCCATACGATTACCACTAAATTGTACTTCGAGTTCGTTATCGACCTCGTTCCAAATCATAATAGTAGCATCTTCCATTTCCAACGCACCGAACATGAGGTCAGCAACAGCATAGAAAACTTCGTTAATATCGCGTGTAAGCGATGTTGTACGTGCGGCTTCAAGCAATGTACCGAGTTCGTTGGTACGCTCAAAGGTCTGTTCAAATAAATCTGCATTCGCTAATGCAATCGCTACTTGGCTTGCAAACGCAAAAGCAACATTATGTTCTTGACGTGCATCGTAGGCGTGTGATGTTTCGCGCTCTAAAGTCAACATGCCCACAACATGCCCTTGATTAACCAAAGGTACGCCCATCCAACTTTGCATTTTCGCCGGTTGCCCAATTTGAATGTTCGGTACATCTTCACCCGAAACACCAATCACACGTTGTGATTCAACCACAGCATTAATCGCGCCAAAGTCTTGAATGCGAATGCGGAAAGCATCTTCTACTAGATGCGGGTTGCTTAATCCTGCCGCACCTTCTAAGACCATAAACGAGCCATTGCGTCGCCAAACGCTCATCGTATCAAAGGGGATAATCCAGCCCATTTCATCCAAAGCAAGCTCGATTACTTCTTCGCGCTCAAGAGAGGCTGTAATTCGCGTAGAAACTTCTGTTAGAGCAGCGAGTTGGTTCGCACGTGATTCGATTGCAGCTTCTAGTTGAGTACGTTCGGAGACATCTTCTACGAGTAATACTGCTCCACGAATCGTTGAACCTGAAATCAAAGGATAGAGGTAAAAATTACGGACAACTGCATTTTTAGCGCTAACAGACGATGATTGTCCAAATCGTTCACGAGGTTCACCATTATTCAATACGAATTCAAGGTCTTCACGTAAAAATTCGGCAAGGTCAGGTTGGTATTCAAACAAATCAAGCCCACGCGCTGAGTCATCCCAGTTATATTGGTCACGCATGAATTGGTTGATATTAATGATATGCCCGATATTATCTAGTACAACAATACCCTGCTGAATAGATTCAACCACTGAGCGATTCAGAATTTGTAGATTAACGGCTTGGTTGAATAAACGCGCATTTTGTACCGTACTCGCAACCAATTGTGCAGTACGATTTAAGAGTTGTTGTGTTTCAATATCGAAGGCATCAACTTTATCGCTACCAATGTGCATCACACCCAGAATTTCACTCGCAGAAATCATCGGCAAATAAATCGTCGTTTGCTCACCACGATCAAACCAATTTTCCAAATCATCAAACTGCTCTGCAGATTGCTTATCTTTAGCATGATACAGTTGCGCTTTACGTTGGTCAAAGGTGTACCCAAGTGCTGTATCTTTGAGCGTACTACGTTGGCTTTCAGAAACAATGACATCGTCTGCTTCATCAAAGGATGCACTCAGATAATCAAAGGCTGATTCTTGGTCATTAACTAAGACCATCGTTACACGGTCAAAATCGACTAACTGGCGCATACCATTTGCAAGTTCACGCGTAATTTCTTGTAAATCCAACGTACCTGCAATGGCTTCCATGGTATCGTTCAAGCGTGATTCTTGTTCGGCACTCCGCTGGCTATCACGGAATAGGCGTGTATTCTCTATCATTGCGCTCGCTTGATGCGAGAAAATTTCAAGCACTTCGATACTGCCCCTATCAGGGCGTTGATTGCTGTATGGACGGTCAAGCGAAATCAAACCTAGTAGATTACCACCTTGCCCAACAATAGTTACTATGAATAAATCGCCATCATGCCACGATAATCTACCTTTTGGTACTAGGCTACGATTACCATCATATGCAGGACTCACCGCAGAAACTGCTTCTGTATACCAATTTTCAATTTCTTCGACGGGGAAGAAGTAAGATTCACTGCGGTTGTAGTCTGGCTTGAGTAATTCATCAAGAGCTTCGCGCGATACGGAAATATCTTTCCCCATATTGAAGGCATCGAGTGGCATCCCTGCTTGGGATACCCGACGCATTTCGCCTGTCTCTTCATCAACGAGCATCATCAACACTGTATCAAATCCCACAGACTGTTGTACGCTGTACGCAATTGCCTCTAATACGAATACAGGGTCTGTATTGGTTTGTACCATTTGCCCCAATTCAAAGATACGATTTAATTGGTCAACCCGTTGACGTAGGCGTTCACCGCGCTCACGTTGTTGCTCGTAAAGCCGACTATTCTGGTAAGCGAGTGAGGCTTTTGCGGCGAGGGTCATCAAGAAACCTGATGCGCGTTCATCAAACACATTCGGGCGACTGTCATAAACATGGAGTACACCCACAATATCATCATTATAAATGATGGCAGATGCTGCCGCCGATTGCGTACCAAGGGGCATCGCTTCTAAATCACTCTCGGCATAATCCTGAATAATGACGGCTTCAGACCCGACCACATTTAGTACATGCTCTTCAAGTGGTAAGAACTCAAAACCACCTGTCATATCGCCAATACGACGGTCTAATATAGGGTCTGTATAAACTTCAGTGTCTTCATCAGGCTGAACCAGAGCAATTGTCGCATTTTCAGAGTGCGTCGCTTTGATGAGTTCTTGTCGGATAACTTCAAGAATTTTATCGAGTTCAACCGTTAAGGTTAGTTCGGTACTCACACGCGCAATCGCATCTAATTCTTCCACACGCCGACGCAAATTCTCGCCCGTTGCTTCAAAGAGCAAGAGACGTTCTACTGATGGAGCAATCTGTGCCGCCACGGTACTCACTGTCTGAACATCATCATCAGTATAATTTTTTTGACGATTCGCAATCCCTAATTCACCAATCTGTCTTTCACCGACTGTGAGTGGCACAATAATCGACTTGGTGATATTGAAACGTTTCGACGAGCGTTGATACGCTGGCAGAATACGCTTATCATTTTCAATGTCGTTAGAGAGGAAATGTCGTCCTGAACGGGCTGGTATATGTTCAAAACCGGGTTGAGTTAAGTCATAGATGACTGTATCTTCTAAATCCCAACCATATGCCCAACGTGGGAAAGTCACAATGGTGTTGCTGTTGTAATCAATGATATTAATGTAAACAAGTGGACTTTCAGTTAATTGTGAAATTTCACTGAAAACTGGAGCATATGATTCATCCGTCGAAATAACCGAACTCGCTAACTCGGCAACGCGGCGCAGACGTTCAGCTTGTGTCGCACGGACTTGAACCTCACGGTAAAGACGTGCATTTTCAATAATGGATGCCGCTTGTGTCGCAAAAATGAGTAATAAACGCGTGTCTTTTTCACCGAAGTCACTACCATCAACTTTATTGGATACTTGTACTACCCCGATGCGTCGTCCACCTGCCGACATCACAGCAATTAGTGTTTTCTCAACACCTGCCCGTTCAGAAATTTCAGCTAGACCAGCTTCAAATACGAGAGTATCAGTCTGTACGCGATTACTATACCAAGTCTCTTCCTCATTCCAGAGTTGTTCCATCACAGACCCATTTGGAATAGGAATAGTATAGTCACCCAGAATATCGTCACTAATACCAAAGAACGGTAATTGGCTCACCAAAGAACGGCTTTGTGAGTCATATAGCAAAACACCGCACATGGTACTATCCATCAGGCGTGCAATACGTTCTGAAATTTCTTGGTAAAACTCGCCTTCATGGCTCAATGCACCGATAGCATGAGTCATTTCTTGTAGACCGACTAATTCGTTATCAATACGGCGTTCTCGTTGATAGAGACGAACATTCTCAACAACAATC
Source organism: Phototrophicaceae bacterium (assembly GCA_965230145.1). Classification (GTDB taxonomy): domain Bacteria; phylum Chloroflexota; class Anaerolineae; order Aggregatilineales; family Phototrophicaceae; genus JAUZRW01. The sequence goes on along the minus strand of CBDDKI010000002.1, from coordinate 4,215,877 downwards.
GCGGCTTGTGAGGACAATACGCGCAAATTCTGAATATCACCGGGCATGAATCCGCCCTCAGTGCGCTTATTACTAATCGCCATAATACCGATGCGCTCACCAGCAATTTGCAGGGGGAATAAGGCAGTATTATCAATCCCTGCGGCATCGACTAGAAAACCAAAATTGAGTGTATCTACAAGGGGTTCATCCTTAACATCATTAGAGACCCAATACGGTTGATTAAGCCAAATATCAGATTGTGGACTCTTCGATGGAAGGGGAATGACGATGCGTTCTGCGACATTATCTGGTAATCCATAAAAAGGCATTTGTGGGATAAGTGCTTCACGGGTTTCATCATAAATTAGAACCCCACACATATCTGCATCAAGTAATTTCGCCATACGCTCATTGAGCAAGCCATAGATTGGGGTTGCATCCCCTTCACCTTTAGGTTGCTCGGTGATTTGTTGTAGACTCGCTATATCACGGATGCGGTCTTCTTGTTTAGCGTAAAGCTTTGCATTACGGATTGCTTGCCCAACAGCGCGATTTACAGCTTGTAAGGTCGAAATATTCTGTGTTTGATACCGATTTTCGTCATTGCTAAGAAGCGTCAACGTTCCCACAAATTCTTGACCAAGCCATAGCGGAACACCAACAGCACTTTTATATGGATTATTCTCCATTAAGGTCTGAGCATTTATTTGGTCTGATGAACCACCAACAATAATAGGTTGATTATGTTCTGCCATCCAACCAGCAAGCCCTTGACCTTTTTGATAACCGCCACCGTGTGATGCTACTGTAAGCAAATAACGGGTATCACCAATCCAACCCCGTTGCATTAAGAAGTTAGCTGAATCGTTCCAAATACAGATTTCACCTGCATCCGACGGTATCGCTTTGTTCACAATTTCAAGAATAATCTGTAAGGCAGGTTCAATGCCCATACTCGCGTTGACAGTTTCGCCGATTTCATTCATGATTCGCATCGTCGTCGAAACATCCATGACAGTAGATGTATTTTCACTGGTCGACTCAGCAGAATAGGTCAACTCGCGGAGAGTGACCATCATGCGATTACCTTCAGGACTAGGAATGTAATGTGAAGTTGCTTCAACCCAACGGTCAGCTACTTCAAACGCTGCTGACGATTCATTCGCAAGCAAGTCAAAAAGAATGTCGTTCGGCTCAATTGCCGCTACCACATCTTCTAAGGTCGGTTCTACATTACCTAGCTTGAGCCACGCACGCGCAACATCACTGATATGCAACAATGTTGCTTTATCATCAGTGACAATGACAGCTTTGTTACTTTGTCGTACACTGCTTGCCATCTGACTAAGCCGATTATTGGTATCACTATCTACGGATTGCTCGCGCTGGCGAACCCACCAGTACAGCCCCCCGATTATCAGGAAGCCTATAAAAATTACTATGACTGCAAAACTGCCCATAATTATCTAACCTATCGCTTCACTTAAAGGTTAGTGCAACGTGATAAGACATTGCTCTACCACGCCGTGAGAATATCACTACTACCATCATCTGAACTGGTATCACCACTGAGTCTACGGCGACGGTCATCTGCCGCGAGTTCAGTAATCTCACGAATATCTGAAAATTGATGTGTTTGTGTTGAAACAGACCCAACTGACAAGGTCATCAACTCTTTTTGGTCATCGCCGACCAGCATATAACCCCGTTCACGGTCAATGAAGGAATAGTGTTGCTGAATTTCTGACTTGAAGCGTTCTTCTAACGTATCCGTCAAGGGGGCGACATCTGCCGCATGGGTGATGACAACAAAATTATCGTTACCAGGATGCCCTGCAAAATCGCTAGATGTACCATGTACTTCAAGTATATCCGCAATCATTAGGGCAGTCGCTCGAATAACCTCATCACCTGCTTGCCAGCCATAAACCTCTTTGAAGGGGTCAAAATTAGTTATTTTTAAGTCAATGTAGCTCCAGTCAGCATCCTTACGCATGAGTTCGCGTAGATGTTCTTCGATTGGTGCGCCTGTCGGGAAGCCGCTGGTAGAATTAATTTGTTGTTGTGATTTTGCGGCACTAATTGCGTTGCCGATTCGGAGTTTTAATTCCTCAATATCAAAGGGTTTAGTGACATAATCATCTGCACCAAGTTCTAAACCCGTAATTTTGTCGCTACGCTCATCTTTTTGTGTTAAGAAGATGATCGGAATGTGTTTGGTACGTGTTGTTGTTCGCAATTCACGGCAAACATCATAGCCACTCATATCAGGCAAGTTAATATCTAGCACAATTAAGTTAGGGAGTTGTTTACGGGTCGATGTAATTGCATCCCCACCTTTGCCTGCCACTTCTACTACATACCCTTGCCCACTGAAATAAATCTTCAGCATATTAGAAATATCGAAATCGTCTTCAACGACGAGAATTGAACCTTTACTCATTAGTTAGACCCTCACTGTGTTTCGGGGTGATTAGACATTTACGGCTATTATACGTGAACAAATCTATTTTCTAATATACACTAAGTCTGTTCACTGTGCATTTATAGACTCAAACATTTCTTTATCCACGCCTAGTGTCTATTGTACCGTATTTATCCTTCTTGTGCGTTAAGTATTTAGTCATCTTACGCAGAGTTATCCCTTGACAATTATCGCTACTAGCATACCATAAAAGGTCTCAAAAGTTCTTTTTAGCTCAAGGCACAATAATCATCTATAAGTTGTCTGCCTACAATACTTATTGGCGATACTATTTCAGCGCAATTTGACACGGTAACGTATAATAGAATTTCTGTAAGATACCTATTTTTAATAAAGTGTCGGCTTACATTCGTGAGGAAACCCTTACAATTTCCTAACGAAAACTCAATCATTGAGATATTAAATACTCTAATATCTCGTAATGATATTGCAAATGCGTTTGATTCATATTAGCTAAGAACATCCGTATTTGATACCAATGCAAAGAAATAAAAACAGGTCTAAAACCTATGATAAGACGAAATTATAACTTCACGTTTCGGAGAAGTCAGAACATGTTGCAAGTTGCCGCCGAATCCACACATGAACGTATCTGCAACTGGATACAAAATAATTATCATCAACATACTGCTAATGACCTCATCATTGCTAATACTGTCACGGCGAACCTTACTGCGCTCAGTTATGTCGCTGAAAAATTCGATGTTGGCGAAGGGTTTCATTATCTAGGTTGGCAAGATTTCGAGTGCGATCTGATGCCTCAAGTCAAAACCTATTTTGATGGTCGTCCTGCCCTACGCAGTGGTGCGATGAAATTCTCTTTTGAGAATGATAAAACCGTGTGTTTTGAAGTATTGGTTATATCGGCATGGGTCTATGATGCAGATATGAATAATAACCTAATTTCTGTAGCCAGTGTGCCTGTTGCTTATACTGACCAGTGGCTCAATTTCCAGAAAGAAGTTCAGCGGATTTTCCATAGTGCCATTCCTTATCGTGGCAAAGTCTATATTGTAGGCGGAGTCGATACGACATTTGATGCAACCGTACCCTTGGAAGATATTTACCTAGAGGGAACACTCAAGCAAGATATCATCAAAGATATTGACGCCTTTTTTGAAAAGGGAGTCAGTATTTATCAGCGTTTGAATATTAAACCCTTCCGCAAAATGCTCTTTGCTGGTGTTCCTGGTACTGGTAAAACGATGCTCTGCTCGGCAATCGCAGGTTGGGGGCAAGAAAAAGGCTATTTTGTAGTCTATGTCAGTGGCAGTAATCAATATGGTGCTAAATTCTGGAAAATCCATGAAGCACTTGAGATGGCGGCGAGTAGTGATGCACGAACCATTGTCATTGTTGAGGAACTCGACAGCTATCTTGATGATGAAAATAAAGCACAAATGCTCAATGTTCTGGATGGTAGCGAATCACCGAGCAATGAGCATGGGACGATTTTAATTGCAACGACTAATCACCCTGAGCGCATTGATGACCGTGTATTGAAACGTCCGGGACGCTTAGACCGTGTCTTTATTATCCCTGAGATGGAAAGTGAAGCTATAGCTGAGAAGATGCTCAAACAGTATCTCGGTGAGGCATGGCGTGCAGAACATAGTGACATCATCCCTGATTTAATTGGTCGCCCGGGTGCATTTATCCGCGAGGTTGCGCTCTATGCGTTGACAATGGCAGCATACAATGAACAAGACACACTCTCATTAGAGATGCTACAAGAGTCACTGTCTAATTTGGTGAGACAAATTGAAGCAAAAGATGATTTCCTAACGGCACATAAAAAACAAGAGATGGGATTAGCCTCACAGCGTAAGGCAAAGCGCAACGGTTTCTTGTATGATTAGATTTAAACCTCTCGAATTGAGAGGTTTTTAATTTGCAGGCAAGATGAAACTAAAAATACTGCCCTCGCCTATTGTACTTGTAACCCGAACTTCCCCATCCTGTTTATCCATAATGCGTTTGACAATGGATAAGCCTAAGCCGTGTCCTTCTTGGTCGGCTGTTTGAGGCAAACGTGAGAAAGTTTTGAATAACTCTTGCTGGTCTTCTTCGGAGATACCCTGCCCATTATCCTTCACCCAGTAACGCACTCTATTATCAGGCAAAACTTCCGCTCCGAGTTCAATTCGAGGAGGATTACCTCCATATTTAACCGCATTACTGATGTAATTGATCCAGACTTCTTTAATCCAATCACGATAGCCCATGCAGCGAGGGAATTCTTCAGGCAAAATGATGAGCGCGTTACAAGTCGAAATTTGAAGCTCAAGATTTGTCAGAGCATCTTCAACGATGTCAAACATTGGCAGAGGTTCAATTTCAATTTCGTCTGCACGGTCTATGCCTGCTAATAGCATCAGCGCATTGATAATCCCGTTCGTATTGCCTGCTAAATCCTTAATTTTAACCATTGTCTCAAGCATTTCGTCAAATGAGACTTTGTCTGCATAGCGCGTACTCAAATCTGCCCAACCCATAATCGCACTAATTGAGTTTTTTAAATTATGGGACACGGTATGTGAGAAGGCATTCAGATTTTCATTGCGGATTTTTAACTGCTCAAGCATTCGGTCTCTATCAAGAGAATTGAGACGTAACTGAATCTCATTGGTTACGGAGGCGGCGAATGTTTTCATCGTATCAACATCTTCAGTTGACCAATGATGTGTTTCAGTATCAATTACACAAAAAGACCCTAAATGCCAACCATCTTCAGTAGTCAATGGAATCCCAAGATATGCCACGACATTCATATCTTTAACGGCTGGATGGTTCATCACAAGTGGATGGTCTCGTGCATCCTCAACAATCAGAGCTTCACCAGAAGCCACTACATGCCGACATAAGGAATGTGATATAGGGATTTCTCGGAGGTCAGCTAGTTCGTCTGGTAACCCTACTTGGCTTTTGAAGAATTGGCGATGCGGCTCAAGGAGGCTAATGTATGCGATTGGCGCTTTAAGAAGCCTACTAGCCAACGTTGTTAATCTATCAAAGGAATCTTCAACAGGTGAATCCAATAATTGTGTGCGTTCGAGTTCTCGCAAGCGACCAATTTCATCTAACTTTTGTTGAAGACTTTGCGACATCCTATATCCCTAATTAAGTAATACACCAAAAACTTATATCATGATAAATGATTGTTACGAAATCATTTACAGGCTATTTTACCTAATTTTCACGCCAAAACAAAAGCGTCCACTTACAAATTGGACGCATTATTGTTGTTTATATTACCAAATGTCTAGTTATATTGTGGCAACAAATCACCATGCGCTTCAATTAATTCGTCAACCATAGATACAATCTGATCAAGCGATAACTCTGCCGCTGTGTGTGGGTCTAACATGGCAGCATGATAGATATGATCCCGTTTACAGGTCATTGCGGCTTCCACTGTCAGTGCTTGTACATTGATATTTGTCTGCATCAGGGCAGAAAGTTGTGGGGGTAATGCCCCTATCATCGTTGGTTGAATGCCATTTTTGTCAACCAAACAAGGAACTTCAACAATACACTCATCAGGTAAGTTAGAGATAATGCCTTTGTTTGGTACGTTACCGTAGATTTTACGGGTAGTATCCGTTTCCATACTGTGAATGATAAGAGAACCATATTCGACACTACGCTGTACCTTATCGAAATTCATAATCGTGCGAACTGTACCCTCAATCATACGAGGCATCAGATTGATATCGATCAGCGATTGACGGATTGCTTGTTCTGAAGGTGCTTCGCCTTTATCGCGGGCGGCTTGCGCCATATTCCAGCCAGCAATTTGTGCTTCACATCGTGCCAAATATTCATCTAATGGGATATTGAATTCTTCGATTAATTCAGGACGGTCGTGCTTGATAAACCAAGGCATATATTCGCTGAGATGTTCACTACTCTCGGTGACAAAATAGCCAAAACGTTTGAATAATTCGTAGCGTGTTAAGTTCCAATCTGGTGCGCGACCTTCATCCAAGACTTTCTGGATACGCGGATAGAGGTCTTCGCCAGTATGCTTATTTTCAAACTTGAGATAAAAAGCTAAGTGATTGATACCTGCAACCAAGTAATTGATGTCTTCATACGGCACGTTAATGTCTTCTGCTAATTCATGGGCTGTATGAGGTACACTATGGCATAAACCAACCGTCTTAATCCCACTCGCACGGCTCAAACCCCATTGGTTCATGACCATTGGGTTCACATAGTTCAAAAATAGAGCGTCTGGGCAGAGTTCTTCCATATCTTTAGCAATATCGACCAAAACAGGAATTGTCCGCAAGCCACGCATGATTCCACCAATACCCAAAGTATCCCCAATTGTTTGGCGGAGACCATATTTTTTAGGGATTTCAAAATCTGTCACGGTAGCAGGTTTATACCCACCGACTTGAATCATACAAATGACGTAACTCGCACCTTTGAGGGCTTCGCGTCGATTTGTGGTCGGCTCAATTGTTGCATTTGTGCCAAGAAACTCATTGACTGTATGCGCGACTTCTACAGATGTCTCGAGGCGTTTCGGATCAATATCCATCAATGCAAAGGTACTATCAGCAAATTCAGGAAAACTCAAGATGTCTCCCATGAGGTTTTTCGCAAAAACTGTACTACCTGCCCCGATAAAGGCTATCTTAACCATACCTTTTATCCTTGAATTGATAAATCATTATTTTAAGTTCGGTGAGAATGCTTCAGTTTGTAGCCACAAGAATCCCGAATAACTAACTTAGGTTGCAATTTTATATGTCGGGATTCAAGTCGCTTGCCATTGATTAATTTCAGTAACACCTCTGCTGCATCATGACCTTGTTCGACATTGGGCGCTTCAATCGTTGTTAAGGATGGGGTTGTATAACGCGCTAAATGTATCCCATCATAGCCAACTACAGCTATATCTTGCGGTATTCTGTAGCCACTCTCTTGAATAGCTGACATTGCACCAAATGCCATCACATCGTTCAGAGCAAAAATTGCTGTCGGTGGTTCTGATAAATTCAGTAATTCGCGAGTTGCCTGATACCCGCTCTCAGGTGTAAAAACACCAAATTTCACAAATTCTTCTTGGTATTCAAGATGATGATTAGCTAAAAATCTTTTATATGCTTGCAATCGTGTGAAGGGTGCAACTGCACTTTTTTCTGGCGCATAGCTTATGCAGGCAATTGAGCGATGTCCTAGATCATATAAATGCTGTAGGGCATCTATCACACCGTCAACATCATTGATTGAGACAGACCGTATTGTATCGTTCAGAAATCCTAGCGATACAATAGGGAAATTTTCAGAGCTTAACGACATCATTGTCTCTATATCTTTCGATGATGCGTTATACGGAATGACTAATAATCCCGCGACTTCATTCCCATGTGCTAATTTACGGTAGGTATCTGCTTGACGATCTTCATCAATAAATTCAACTAATATTCTAAGTTCTTTTTTACGAAAAACTTGAGCAATGCCTGTAAGAATATAAGAAACATATTCATCAGATAGAACAGCCTCATGTGGCTTTGTTAGAACCAAACCCACATTATCACTAATACCTCTTGCTAAATTACGCGCTGTTGCATCAGGTACGTAACCTAATTCATGTGCAGCATCCAAAACACGACGTTGCGTTTCTTCGCTGATATTCTGCCCTTCAACCTTGTTTAGTACAAACGAAACTGTTGTCTGTGAGACACCAGCATGTTGAGCAACCATTTTGCTTGTTACACGTTTTTTAGGCATAATAGTAATTTACTAAAGCGTATTAGTAAATAGAATATAACCAGTTAATTTATGCTTGTCAAGCATTTTGGTTATTGCAATCTACCTGTGGCAGTGTCTTACGCTTTTCAGGTTGCTGGTCGCCAAACTTTACGATTGGCAAAGGCTTGCTCACGTACATTTATGAGGGTTTCTTGCGTCACGGCGTGTTCAAATGCACGGAAGCCACTGAGCTGAAAACCATGACGTTGGCAGATTTCACGCATTTCATGAACCTGATGAGGCATTATGTCGCGTCCGATGGTGAAGTTTTCGTACCGTCCTTCCATTGCTAGGGCTATTGTCTCGACCATACAGGCAAAGGCTTTGCGTGGAGGAAACCCAAAATCGAAGTTGAAATTCGCATTCACCCCTGGTACTTCAACCATACCACCTTCAATCACGAGAACATCATTTCGTTCTCTAGCAACGGCTGGCGATACATCACGGGGACGCGCTACATCTAATACAATTGAACCGGGTTTGAGATGCTTCGGCTCAATAATAGTATCAACGGCACTTGAAACAGTTAGGATAAGGTCTGCTGAGTAGATTACATTGATGTCAGAGGTTGCACAGACCGTAGCTGTTTTGCCCTCACACAACTCGCGTACAAGATTAGTTTTTTCAGCATCACGTCCAATTAAGACCAATTCTCCACAAAGGTCAGCAAAGACACGCGCACAGGCTTTCCCAATAGACCCCGTAGCGCCGACAATGGCAATATTTGCTGAGGATATATCAATATCCATGATGTTAGCCGCTTCTATCATTGAATCGACGGCGACAGCAACAGTATAACTATTGCCCGTTGTTACAGGGATGCTAACTCGTTCAGAAATTGTTTTACCTGCATCGCCAACTACTGCGATATGTGCGCCTAAGCCCATAATTTTCGCGCCTTTGCGTTCGGCTAAGTTAATGGTGTCAATAATTTTGCTATAGACTTTTTCTAAAGGTAAATCGTGCATGGCTTGTGGAGTATAGGGTGCGGCGACAAACCATCCGCGTACACTTTCGCCTGTATCTTGAGAGGTTATGCCTGTAATTTCGCTGATATATTGCGGCGGAAAAAATTGACATGCCCAGTTAATAACTGAAATCGGTAAAATTGTACCCAGTGGAGGAAATTTTTTATTGACGTGTTCCCGAATTAATATTGGGTGAAAGATAAAACCGAATGTATTTTCAGGCATGTTAGCTCCGAGTTCGTGTGCGTTACTACCACATTGTAACATGAGAGCATTAGGATTTTGCATTGCGATACAGCGATTTTATAGGTTTGTTACGATATGTTGTATACGTGAGGCAAGACCAAATAGCCTGCCCCTTTACCTACCATGCCTCTAGCTCGACAACTTTCTCACCAGCTTGTGGGAAAAATCGACGGTGCAAATGACTACCATAATTGTGATGGTCACTTTCAGCATAGGTCACATTGCGATTAATCACACGTCGTTGGGGCGATGCGACCAGAACAACATCCGATTCAATCATACGTCCAGGCATGACTACCATACCAGCACCAATTCGACAGTTATGTCCAACAGCCCCACCTAAAACGACTTGTCCGACTTCTTCTAATTCACCTCGGCGATTTGTCGCTTTGATAGGCACATTACCGAACATATTAAAATCAGTAAATGTACTGCCAGCACCCACGAAGGTGTTGCGTCCAATTACGCACATCTGCAAACAAGTATTTTGAGCAACAATCACATCTTCCATTAGGGTTGTCAGATAGAGTGCAGACCGAAATGGCAAAAAGCAACCATCCCCAACCGTACTTTGAAAGAGCATACAACCCGCATCAATATTGACGTTATTGCCAATTGTACAATTATCAATAATTGCGCCAGCACCAATCGACACGTTATTGCCAATTTTGGCAGGTCCCCGAATGATGACGGAGGGGTCTATATCACAGTTGCTACCAATTTCAACCGCCCCAGACGCGCCAAGCACTTGTTTTTGCTCAATCACAGCACGCCATAATAATTTGAGGTTCATGAAGAAACTTTCTTCCACTTTTTTATCTAAGCGACCAGAACGGGCGAATGTGCCAAAAATAATGCTCGCAAAGTAGATATGTATCCAACTTTCAACACTGACGACGGCACGCATCGGCGCATAATGGGTAAGGTCACCTTGTTCCATTGTCATATAACCGGGTACAGCGAAAAAACCAATCTCCCGATAATCGCTTGGCACGATAATAGGTATCACCTCATTTTCATTAACATAACCATTGGGGAAATACCACAAATCCAACAAGTAAATCCGATTACCCTGAGCATCAACATCGCTATCTAAATCATGCGCTAAAGGTAGAGTATAGGTTCTAAAGGCATCGTCTTCTTCAAGAAATGCCGCACGCGCCGCTTGATGCCCTTCTCTCGCTAATTCCATAAAGTAGGTGAGGAATTCTTTATCAAACCAGAGGTTGTTACGATAAACCACCGCTTCGCCTTCGACATTAATCAATTGGTCGCTACTGGTAAAAACCCCTTTGAAGTCCAGTGTTTCACCAACATAGTCTGCAAATAATTCTTCTTGGTGAATTTTCAATGGACGTGCGCCAATGGTCAATTCGCTAGCAGGTTGATTAAATGGAGGGACAAGGTGGTCATCCTCAATGTAATAACGATTCATGGCTTATCCTTTTAAAGGTTTTTCGGAGGACAACGCAAGCATTGTCCTTACATCTCTAAAGTGCTTAACACTTATTCCATTATACAGCGTATTTAGAATTATGAGATATTGAGGTAGAAGAATAACTCAACTACTATGCAAGAAATCGTTAATCGTGGAATGGAAACGCGCTGGTTCATCACGCATTGGGAAATGACCTGAATCCTCAAACCATGCTTCCTTAGCTGTCGGAGCATATTTGAGTAACATTTTTCCTTGCATTGGGTGAACAATAATATCTTTGCGCCCATAAATGCCTAAAATGGGCATTTGCATGTTAGGTAATTCAGGGGCTAGATTCGTATCACGCAATGTACCGATACTCTGGAAAAAGGAATCTGCTGTTGTTTTAGCGGCATCAGCAGCAACCATGCGGTGCAAAGCAGGACCATCATTCGCGGCAAGATGTGTTATCCCGAAGATAAAGGACTGTAGTAATATCGGCATCGCAAAAACGAGGTTAGCTATCTCTTTGTATCCACTGAGTTTGAGAAAAAAATTAAGGGAAGCGCCATCAATTGGAGAACCGATAACCGCAACTTTTACTACCTTTTCAGGGTAACGTGCGGCAACCCCTAACGAAACAGAGCCACCCATCGAATGTCCCACAAGGGGTGCTTTAACGATGCCGACTCTATCCATAAATTGGTAAACAAGGTCTACATAATTTGTGACCGAAAAATCTGTACTTCTATCTAAGGAATCGCCGAAGCCGAAGAAATCTAAAGCATAAGTACGGAAATATTTACCAAGTTCTTCAATTGTTTCGCGCCATAGTGCCCACGAGCCTAGCCAACCGTGTAGCAAAATAACAGGACGACCACGCCCGTAAGTTTCGTAATGGACAATGCCTTGTTCGGTTACTAGTGCAGGCACAGTAAATTGTCCTCTTCGAGTCTTAACATGCGATTCCGTCGATTACTCAATTAACCTTCCATCTCTTCCAAGATGGTATAGAGTAACTCTAGCAGAACGTTCCGAACACTATCACGTTCCTTTGCAATGCAGGGTAGTAATTTTACCTCAGGTTCTAGGCGTAGTGCAATCCGCAAATCTTCTGGATCCCAGGCATCTGGATGATCTTGCTTGTTTGCCGCAACTACATAAGGGGTTGGGGCATACGCGCGGAAGGTTTCTAAGATACTTTTCGCTTCGCGGAAGGTTTCAGGTTTCGCACTATCAACCATCACGATGAAGCCAAGCATCCCCTCAGCCAGAATTTCCCACATAAAATCAAAGCGACGTTGACCCGGTGTACCAAACAGGTATAGCACAAGGTCATCATCCACAGTGATACGACCAAAATCCATTGCAACAGTCGTATTTTCTTTCTCAAGTGCTTCGGCTGTATCTTTCGTAATACCCGATTCAGTCGAAACAACGTCAATTTCTGAGATTGACTTAATAAATTCGGTTTTCCCCGAACTGAACGGTCCTGTTACAACCATTTTTACTGTCTGCATAATGCCCCGCTATTCTAATCGTGTTCTATAACCGGATAAACTTTTATTTTCATTCTTAGCATTTTACGTCTGGCGACGGCTGAAGGTTTTTAGATTGATTTCAGCTTATCAATGAGTTTATTGATAACTTTCTTATCAGGTTGGTTGCCTGCACGTTTACGGCGACGAGATGAACGACTCGTTGGTGCCGCTGCCGCAGTCTTACGCACGAGTTCAACCAAGCCTGCTTGGTGCAAACCAAATACAACCTTCTTGATTTCCGCCTCGTTCATATTAAGAACTTTCATAATCTGGCGGATGGTATTCTTAGGATTTACATATGAAACGACTTTCCATTCATCAACACCCAGATGAATCCCTTTGAATTTCTCTTTAGGATTTTCTGGGAAGCGCAACGCCATATCCAAATCGTCGATGGTTTTGTTAATCTCAGCCATCTGATTAAATTGGCGTGTGCCTTCAATGATAACATTTTCGAGGTCAATCGGGACTAAAATATGCTCATTGCCCGGTGTCGCATTATCATCAAAGCGGAAAGGACCTTCTGTCCATGCCATGAGATTATAAACAACATCAACAATGTGTTGTTTAATACAGCCAACAATATCAGCTTGTGTGACATATTTTGCCCCAATCAAGCGCATTGCAAGAGCTTTGTCAGATGTATTCTTAGCACGTTCTTTTAGAATTTTAGCTTGGTCGTCTGTCAGCTTACCTGCTTTATTTAGGACTGATACAAGACTTCCATCTTGCGCTGAGAATGAAGCGTAGACGAGCTTGCCTTTATTGAATGCAACTTTTGCACGTTCTTCACCAGCCGCCATCTTTTCGTTCTTCATGGCATCTTTTTCGCCAGTGGGAACCGCTTCAAAGATTGTAAGCATCCCAGTACGCCGACTCAGATTAACGAGATTGAGTAACTGGGTTGTGCTAAAGTCACGGATGTTACCTTGAAGTGGCATTTACGCCCCCTGAATCCAAACAAAAACGGTAAATATTCAGGGTTGTTTGAATGTTTTTTAGATAACCCTGATTATAGCCTGACGAAAATTCTTCGTCAAACAACCTACATCACATATTATAGTCAAAAATGCTTGTTAAGTGTTAAGGCTACTCACACATTCTAAATCATATTGTGTTTTCGTACAATTGATTTTAGCATTCATATGGGACAATCCGCAAAAATGCTTGAATGCAGAGGACTATTCTATGCTATTTCGTCGCACTATTTTGGCTTTCTTCGGACTATTAACGTTGATGATTGGTCTGGATTTAGCCTCAATCATAGCCCAAGAAAGCACACCCGAATCAACACCTGAACTAACTGAAGAACCTTGTCTACAAGTTGAGGGAGCAATTGGACCTTGTGAATATGGGACAGCTATTAATCCTTTAACAGGGCTTGAAGTTGACGACCCTAATATATTGAATCGTCGCCCTATCATTGTAAAAGTATCCAATTCCCCTGCTTTAGTGCGTCCACAATCAGGGATTGGCTCGGCAGATTTAGTCTTTGAGCATTATACGGAAGTGGGTATTACTCGCTTTTCAGCAATTTTCTATGGCAACACCCCCACACGAGTCGGGTCAATTCGTAGTGCGCGACTGATTGATTACGAACTTGCCCCGATGTACGATGCGCTACTCGGCTTTGCTGGTGCATCTATTGGCGTGGATAAGCGTATCTATGGCAGTGAAGCAGTCGCAGAAGGCTTATGTGCGCCCCGTGAAGATTACGAACAATGCCTCGCCGAAGCCAACATCATTGGACCTGCTGGCTTTGTGCCACCGTCCGATTTCGTAGAGCGTGCCTATAAGGGCGTATTGTTCGGCGCACCGTATTTTTATCGGGATGAGACAATTCCCGTCCCCCATAATTTATTTGTTAATCTCGCGGAATTGTGGGAACTTGCCGAAGCTGATGGCAATAGTGGTCAGCAAGATTTATCGGGGATGGCATTTCATCCTGAACCCCAAGGCATACCTGATGGTAGTGGCATTTATGCACAAGTACGCTATACAACTACTGTTGCTGAGTGGCATTATGACCCCGAAACCGAACGCTACTTTCGCAGTACCGACGGTCAAGTGCATTTTGATGCCAATCTAGATGAGCAAGTGAGCGCATCGAATGTAGTGATTGTTTATGCAGGGCATTACCTAACAGACATCATCGAGAGCCAATATGCCGATGTGATTCATTGGAGCGCACAAATCACGGTTTGGCCCGAAGGCGATGCCATTATTTTGCGAAATGGCGTGCGCTATGAGGGACGCTGGTTACGTCCAACGCGTCCTGATTTATTGACCTTCGAGACGGATGATGGTGAAACCATTTATCTCAGCACAGGCAATACATGGGTGCAATTGGTGCGTTTGCCAGAGCAAATGAACCCAGATAATGAATGGGTGATTGTGGAGTAAGTTTTCAGTTATCGGTTTTTAGTTGGGCGTAGGGGCGCAGCATGCAGCCCCTACACATCAGCCATATTCATGACAATACTTAGCCAAAGAGATTATCAATGACTGTTCTCATTGAGGCAATATCCGTAAATCCTTTGATAACCCCTTGTGCATAATTCTCACGTCCACCTCCTCGCCCATCAAATTCTGACAATATCGTTCGCAACATATTCCCAGCATGAGTATCATCGTCACTAGAAGCCACTATCACAGTCATGTCCTCGCCTGATTGATTAACTAAGGCAACCAACTTAATCTCATTTTCTGTCAATAGGCTAGCAAGTGTTTTCAGGTCGTCATTGCTCCGATTTTCAAAGGCGAGTTTTATAATTTTAGTGTTATGACTGTCTAAAATATCTTGGGCTTCATAGGTCAATAATTGCCGATTCTGCGCGATAACTTGTTTGTTCAATTCATTGCGCTCCATTAGCAATTTTTCGACTAACTCACTGACTGTATCAATCCCTGATGAGAGCATATTAGAAACGGCATCCAGCTGATATTGATATTGGCGGAAATGAGCTATCAGTTCGCTACCAACTGCAAAATGCACTCGTGAACCACCTTTGTAGTTTTCAACTTTGAAGATTTTGATTGAGCCAAGCATCCCTGTTTGTGGGAAATGTGTTCCTGCACAGGCGGATAAATCAACAGTTTCAATTTCAACTAAGCGCACATCACCACTGACTTTATCAAATTTCACCGCACGGCGTAACTCATCTAATTTAGGTGAGTCTGGCGCGACAAAATAAGATTTCACTGGATGATTGGCAGTGATAACTTGATTGGCACAGTCTTCAATTTGCTCAATTTGTTCTTGTGTGAGGTCAGCAAGGGATACATCGACTGTCGATAAGCCCTTTGCATTCATCTTAACTGCCAGAGTTTCAGCCTTGAGTTCCCGTAAAAATATGGCTGATAAGATATGTTGCCCTGTGTGCGCTTGCATGTTGCCACGACGATACGCCTCATCAATTTTGCAAGATACTACTTCCCCTTCGGCTATGGCTTGTCCCTCTACCACATGAATGACTATGTCATCGTCTTTATAAACATCGACAATTTTTTGACCAGCAATGAACCCTTCATCATGACTCTGTCCGCCACCTGTTGGGTAGAAATAGGTGCTATCTAAAATCACTTTAGCAGTATCATTATTATTTTGTGTCGATTGTGTAACATTTGCAGTGAAATCAAAATTGAGAGGATTATCAAAAAAGAGTTTTATGGTCACGATGCTATTCCCAATAGAACGATTAATGCGGTTAAGCATAACATAGGATAAAAGGACGAAAAGCAGAAATTGCGATATACTCTAAATAATTGTGGTCGTCATGCAAGAAAAAGGTTGGCAAAATGGCATCTATCAATCTTGAGCAAGGGATACAAGCAATTCAGCAACAAGATTTGGCACAAGGCAAACGTCTATTGAAGATTGCCCTGAAAAATGACCCCTTAACCGAACAGGAACGTATCCACGCCTTGACTTGGTTAGCCGAAACAGACCCCAGTCCACAATTTAAGGTGACTCAATATCAGGAAGCCATTCGACTTGACCCCACTAATCAAGATATTATTAATCGTTTGAGTTATTGGTCACAACAAGTACAGCAACAAAATCAATTTAACACTCCTTCTCAGGGGATGCCTCCTGTAAACCCCCAACAACAATTTAATCAAGGTTTAACACCTTCTCAAGGAATCCAAGCAGTCAGCCCAGAGCAATTATTTAATCAGGGTTTAGCCCCATCGCAAGGGATGCAACCTGTTAATCCACAACAACAATTCAATCAAGGTCTGACACCTTCTCAGGGAATGCAGCCTGTTAATCCACAACAACAATTCAATCAAGGTTTAACACCTTCTCAGGGAATGCAACCTGTTAATCCACAACAGCAGTTCAATCAGCCATTTAACGCTCAAGCAAGCCAAAACCCGACTATTCATCTAAGGGATGTTCAGCGTACTGTCGGTATACTCGGAGGAGCAAATGGCAATGGCACGGGTTTTTTCGTCACACGAGATGGACTCGTTGCGACAACGCGCCATATTGTGGGAGGTGAACGCGATATGACCGTCCAACTTCTCGATGGTCGCCAATTGAGCGGACGTGTCGTACACTCATTTCCTAATTTCGATTTATCTCTAATACAAGTAGATGTCCAGCTAGACCATTTGCTAGGTATCTCTCAAGCTCCGACTATCCCTGATGATATGCCGATTGTTGCCGTAACACATTCTGGTGAAGGAATCCGAAGTGCAAAACGACGTAGCATGAATGAAATTGACCAACATTGGTTTCCAACGCTAATTAATCATATGAAAGATGCTGGGGGAAATCCTATCTTTGACCAGCAAAATATGCTCGTTGGTATGCTGACAACAAATGCCAGTCGTTCAAATGGCTACATGTATGGTTTACATATTTACAAAGTCTACCAATGCGTTGACCAGCATCTTCAAGAAAAGGCGCAATTGCAAGGTCAGAATTCAATTTATTGCCGTGATTGTGGCATTATCAGCCGTGCGCCAGCATTTGGGGGTTATTATTGTGAACGCTGTGGTGTCACGCATTCATACGCAATAGGAGAAAATATGCACCGTTCTCCTCAACCAAACTTAACGCAACTATATAATGAAAACACACAACGTCCGTGTCCGAATTGCACATCTCAAGTAGGATTTTATAATAGAGCTTGTATGCGCTGTGGACACCGCTTATAGGAGGATTTCATGTTTTGGAAACAAGACTCCCAACGCACCAGTAATCTACAACAGCACGCAGCAACAGTTGAACAAATATTAATGTCGATTGGGGTTGAACCTGCACGCGCGCGGATGAACACCGATAATGGCTATGGGTGGAGTTTCCAGCGTGGGTCAGCACTCATTGAAGTCTATATTGCTGCATCAGATGGGCGTGAATATTTGCAGGTGTTATCACCCTTAATGCACTTACCAGCAGGTGGATTACTGCCCCTGTATCGGCGATTACTAGAACTGAATCTCACTCTGACCAATGCCTCAGTTGGTATTTATCTGGATGTCGTCTATGTCTTTAATGAGCGCCCATTAGATGGATTAGATGCAGGCGAAGCTAATTTTATCATCACACAAATTGCTGAATATGCTGACGACCTCGATAACCAGTTAGTCAATGAATTTGGTGGGCGACTTTACGGGCAAACCTAATTAAAAAAGGCAGACCTAATGTCTGCCCTCTCTTGAACTACTTAAGCGCGGTTAATTTCAATACGGCGGGGTTTTACTTCTTCGGCTTTAGGTACGTTCACGGTCAAAACACCATTGTTGTAATCTGCCTCAACTGCATCAGAATTAACGTTGACAGGGAAACGTAAGCTACGGCTCATCTTGCCACAATGACGTTCCTGCAAGACTGCTTTACCTCGTTCTTCTGTTTTTTCTGAATTATGTTCTGCTGTAATGGTCAGGACGTCTTCATGTAAGCGAATATCAATACTGTCAGAATCCATTCCTGGAACATCGGCAACAATTGTAAAACCATCTTCATTTTCATGGACATCAAGTGCTAGTGAATTTGTACTGTTACTATTCAATGCACGATTCCATTCGTTGAAGATTCTATCCATATTAGTTGGTGTACGACGAATAAGCATAATTGTTATCTCCTCATGCTAAAAGATATGTGTTTTAGGTTGATACAATCAATATAGTCCGAGAATATATGAAATATTTATGAGGATTGTAAAAATAATGTCAGAGGACATTAAAATAATATCAGAAGCGAATATCAACCAACGTTAACGCTATTTAAGACTAAACCTACGTATACTAAAAGTAAGGTTAATCAATCAACAGCACATGGACAGATAAAACTATGGTCAATTCACCATTATGTTTGCACCAAACATTAGATAATCAAACGCATAGCTTCATTTTAAATGAAGGTTCGCGTGAAGCAGTTGATGTCTGGGCGCATCATATTGAACAACTACAAATAGACCGTAAATGGTATGGCTTAGGGCATATTCGTCTGCTAGTTGATGCACGCGAAGCTACAGGATTACCGATTCGTTATCTATTCGAGATGCTAAGTGACTATAACCGTGCCTATGAAGGACTAGAACCTCCGCACATCACTTTAGCATATCTACGCAATCCTGATACAGTTATCTTAGATGTGTATCATATGATGGCAGAATATTTCGAGCCACCATTGACCGTGCAATTCTTCACTGACGAAGACCGTGCAAAAAACTGGCTTCTTAATTTACAATAAAGTAATCACCCTATCAAAAGATAGGTTATAATGCTCTCCATGACGACACATGAGGAGCATTTTTAATGTTGGTTGGGGTTGATATTGGTGGAACATTTACTGACTTAATTTTGAGTGTGAACGGGCAACTGCGTATCCACAAATTGTTGAGTACCCCCGAAAATCCAGCACTCGCAATGTTAGACGGATTAGAAAGCATTAGCCCAGATGGTCTATCCAGTTTGCGACAAGTCGCGCATGGGTCAACTGTGGCTACCAATGCTATCTTAGAACGAAAAGGTGCAAAAATTGCCCTGATAACCACACAAGGTTTTCGTGATATTTTATTCATTGGTCGGCAAAATCGCCCAGATTTATATGCCATACACCCAACAATCCCTGCACCGCTTGTTCCGCGTGATTTATGTTATGAAATTCCAGAACGCCTTGATTTCAATGGAAGTGTCCTACACGAGCTGGATTTAAAAGCCCTTGACAGAGTTTTAGACAATATTGAAAAAGAGAATATCGAAGCGATTGCGATTTGCTTCCTCTATAGTTACATTAATCCAGCCCATGAAGAAATCGTCCGCGATAGAATTATCGAACGGGGTTTCCTTGCCCCTTGGCAGATTGCGCTATCGGCTGATGTCTTGCCTGAATTTAGAGAATACGAACGTGCTAGTACAACTGCTCTTGAAGCCTATGTCCGCCCTGTGATGTCGCGCTATGTTCAGGATCTCATCTCGGCTTTGCCAGATGAATCAACCTTACGCATCATGAAAAGTGATGGGGGTGTCATGCGTGCCGAGCGAGTCCAAGAACAAGCCATTCAAACAGCCCTCAGTGGACCTGCCGCAGGGGTTATCGGCGCATTTCATCTTTCAAAGTTAGCAGGATTTGACCATATCATAACCCTAGATATGGGAGGAACATCAACCGACGTGGCTCTTTGTGCGGGCGATACCGTCCTCGCGCAGAGTTCAGAGATAGACGGATTACCGATTCGAGCGCGTTTACTAGACATTGATACGATTGGTGCTGGTGGTGGTAGCATTGCACGGGTTGACGCAGGAGGCGCACTACGTGTTGGTCCTGAAAGTGCAGGGGCAGACCCCGGTCCAATCATTTACGGGCGTGGAGGTAAACACATCACCGTTAGCGATGCCAATGCAATCTTGGGTCGGCTTGACCCTGAGCATTTCTTAGGTGGGCGCATGGCATTAGACTTAAAATCCGCAACGAAAGCTATCAAGAAATTAGCCAAAGAAATTGATAAATCTGTCATTGAAACAGCTAAAGGTGTCGTAGATGTTGCAAATGTTAATATTGATAGGGCTTTAAGACGTGTCTCTGTGGCTAGAGGACATGACCCGCGTGATTTCACCTTGGTTGCCTTTGGTGGTGCAGGTCCCCTCCATGCTTGTGAAGTCGCTGACCGTTTGGGGATGACGCGCGTTCTAATCCCACGTTATCCGGGTGTTTTATGTGCTTATGGCTTATTGGTTGCTGATGTCAAAGTTGACGATAGTTTACCTATTTTAGTACGGGCAAATCGAAATATCATTGCACGGCTACGAGCGATGCAAGCTGAACTTCTCGCCGTTGCGCGTGACAATTTACGGCGTGAAAATGTAGAAGACGATAACATGGATTTCCAAGTCTATTTAGATATGCGCTATCAAGGTCAATCTCATGAAATTACTATCCAATTTAGTGCTGACATCATTGATGACTTCCATTCAGCACATGCTCAAGCCTATGGACATCATATGGAAGAAAAAGCGGTTGAAATCGTGAATATGCGTGTACAAGCTATAGGTGATATCGAAAAACCTGAGTTCACACCTGAAGCGCCTAGAAATATTCCTATTGAGGAAGCCTATTTAGGGGACAAAAAATCGGCATTAGGAGGTATTATGGCATTGTATGACCGTGAAGCCTTAGTCGCAGGGATGCGTTTTAGTGGCGAGGCACTGGTTTTCCAACTTGATAGTACAATCTACATTGGACAAGGATGGTCTGCACGTGTGGATGGCTACCGCAACCTCATTGTGGAGCGATTATAAAAATCTTTATGCTTTGATTATTAAGATTAGCGTTATGATAGATACAAATGGTCAATAGTATTAGGGGAACAACACATGCTCGAAATTACAACAGATAAAAATAATCCAAATATAACTCGCTGGCAGATGGATCCAACCACAACGTGGAATGATTTTCATGAAAGTATTGATAAATTAAAGACACAAGCCGAAAGTGCAGAGACACCATTTAGTATTATCGCAACCACAACAGGGCAAATGCCACGGGGGAATGCACTATCCCATTTACGCCGTTTAATTCAAGTCGTTGGGGATTACGATACAATTAATCGCTTTGTGATTGTCAACCATAAGCAAAACCCAATTGGGCAAGCCTTTGTAGGGATGGCTCTTAAACTATTTTCTGGTCACAATAAATTAAAACTCGTTACGAGCGAAGAAGATGCCCTTGAACTCGCTTAAGCTGTCATTATAATTGAAATGATGGTGGTAATGACAACAGTTACCGCCATCAAAAATTCTACAAACATGCTGGCTAAAACCACCCAAAATGCAGATTCACCTGTCTTAAAAGCATGGTCATGGTCGCCTGTCCGCACAAACTCCAAGAGAAATACAGCCACCATCCCCCCCAAAAAGTTACCAATAATGGGTACAGGTGTCCCGATTATCATACCAATGAAAAAGGCAATTAATCCCATACAGGAAACATTTCGCCCTTTTAACCCAAATAAAGGCATCCACACACCTGATGAAATCCCCAATACCATCATCACAGTAATCAAAAATGCGGCTAAGAGGGGCAAGCGCGTAAAGCCCGTCAATGCACCGAAGATAATCGCAATCGCCCATTCCAATGCTGTCACAGGGATTGATGGCACAAGAATTAGAAACAAAGAGCCTATCATCAGAACAAGCGTTATGGTTATCAGTAAAGGTTCAGGAAAACTTACCAGCATCTATACCTCTTTACGTCTATCAGCTTATAAATGATTATACGAGATTTAATTGAGAGTGGTATCATAAAGGCATAAGAAGTTATTCACCTGTATTGAAAGTCTATTCCATGCCAGTTGATGCAATTTCACTTGAAGTCTTCAAAAACTTGTTTGCTAGCGTTGCCGAAGAAATGGGCGTAACACTACAACGCGCTAGTTTTAGCCCCAACATTCGTGAACGTTTGGATTTTAGTTGCGCTGTATTTGATGCCAGTGCGCGAATGGTCGCACAAGCGGCACATATCCCTGTGCATCTAGGCAGTATGCCCGCCTCTGTTGAGTATGCAGTAGCCGCCTTTGAGGACATCAATCAAGGGGATGTCATTGTCCTTAATGACCCCTATCACGGTGGGACACATCTACCCGATATTACAATGGTATCGCCTGTATTTGCTGGTAATGGCATTGCCTACTATATTGCTAGTCGCGCTCATCATGCTGATGTTGGAGGAATGTCACCGGGGTCTTTGCCTCTCAGTACAGAACTCTACCAAGAAGGCATTATTATCCCTCCAGTAAAACTCAAGCTCAGCGGTTGGACAAATGATGGTGTGATGGCAATGATTATCGCCAATACACGCAATCCCGAAGAACGTACAGGCGATATTGAAGCACAGTTAGCGGCACATCGTGTTGGTGAACGGCGCATGATGGACTTAATGGCAACACATTCCGCAGAAACCACATGGGAACATGCCTCTGCCCTCATGAATTATTCACTACGCATGACTGAAAGCATCATCGAGAAAATCCCTGATGGTACTTATTATTTCGAGGATGCTCTTGAAGGTGATGGACAATCAGAAATGTCTATTCCAATCTGCGCGACAATACACGTACAAGGCTCCCAAATGGATGTTGATTTTACGGGTAGCTCGCCTCAAGTAGCAGGCAATATTAACGCGGTCAGCGCCATTGTACGCAGTGCGACATGGTATTGCGTGCGTTTACTGGCAGATGATGATGTACCCGTTAATCACGGTTGCTTCGCCCCTGTGACTGTAACTGCACCACAAGGTTCAGTGCTGAATCCTTATTTCCCTGCCGCTGTTGCTGTCGGCAATACGGAAACAGGACAACGTGTAGTCGACGTAGTTTTAGGAGCATTAGCCCAAGCCCTACCTGATGTCATCCCCTCGGCATCACAAGGAAGCATGAATAATTTCACTGTCGGTGGCTTTCATCGTGGACAACAATTCGTCTATTATGAAACAATCGGAGGCGGACATGGAGCATCTGCACAAGGCAATGGATTATCAGGGCGGCAAAGCCACATGACCAATACCATGAATACCCCTGTTGAAGCCCTTGAGATGGCATATCCCCTGCGCGTTCTGAAATATGCTCTGCGTGACAATAGCGGTGGTTCAGGTCAACATACAGGGGGTGACGGAATCATCCGTGAATATGAATTCCTTGAATCTGCTACAATCACCATAAATAGTGAACGTCGCAACCTTAGCCCCTATGGTTTAGAAGGTGGCGAAAACGGTGCCACAGGACGTAATCGCCTTAATAGCAAAGGGAAAAAACATACTGCCATCGGTGGAAAATTTACCACAAAAGTTGACAGTGGCGACAAGATTGTGATTGAAACTCCAGGTGGTGGCGGATGGGGTAAAAGTAAATCTTAGTCAAAAATTTTTTACAACTCTTTATGTTTATCTTTGAAAGTCTCTCGTAAAATGAAGATGTATTCATACAGGAGACAAATTTTATGAATAAAGATAGTCAAGTCTATAAAAAGGTACAACGTTCTAACCAATTAACCCTTATTCTGAGCATTATTGGTCTCATTGCAGTTGCAGTCTTAACCGCTATTTCAAGTGGTCCGTATTGGATGGCTCAATTCACAGGTCCTATAGAAATAACAGGCGAAGAAATCTCAGCAATGGATGGTTCATCAAGCCTCTATAATCGTGCTGTATCTGGGCTAGATATGGACGATACATTTTATTACGAAGAAACTATTGATGAAGACACAGGTCGTCAGGTACGGATTGATGCTTACTTTGGTGCATTAGAAGTTGAAAAAGATGTATGGATTTTGGTACGTCATCCTGAAGAAATTAATACACGCGAAGAAGATTATGTGGGGACATTACAACCCATCAGTGGCACAGTCACCCGTGAAGTATACGACCTCTCCGCTGACGAACTCGATATTGAATATCTACCAGTAATGCTGGATACCACGGGTGATGAAGTCATGTGGTATGTTGGCACAGCGATTCTGGCAATTACTGCCTTAGCCTCACTTTGGGGGATATTCACCTTCATCCAACGTAATAGCGACCCTTCCAAACACCCCATTATGAAAAAACTAGCACGCTACGGAAATGCCGAACAACTCATGAGTGATGTTGAAAGTGATTTAACAAGTGGTGTAGATAAGGTCGGTAAGTTAACCCTCACTCGTAAGTATCTAGTTCATGAACAAAATGTTGGCTTTAATGCAATGCCCTATGACAAAGTCGCATGGGTCTATAAGATGATTAGACGTGGAAGATATAATACAAAGACTTTTGAAGCTCATATCAATGATGTTACTGGCTATGAAATTGCAATTAGTGCTAAAGAAGATGAAGTCAACCAGATGCTACAAGCGGTTGCTGGGCGCGCTCCTTGGGCAATTGCAGGATATAGCGAAGACATCAAACTAGCATGGCTTAAAAACCGTCAATCATTCCTCAATGAAGTCGAAACACGACGCAAGAAAGTCCTCTCACAACAATAAACTCACTTTGGGCATGATGGTAAATAGTCATGCCCAATCGCACCCATAAAACCATTCTCAAAAATGCTCTTAATAGAACATGGTATGATTGTAGCACTATCCATAACTATGAAGGAGCAACATAGATGATTAATCTCAATCTCGATGGTGCTGTACAAACGCTGATACTAACCCTCCGCGCACGCGCAGATGAACAAGCCCACGCAACCCCTCTATTTGAAGATCAATGGTCTACCGAGTGGTATAAATTCATGCCAGATGTTCCCCTACTTGATGCTTGGTATAACCAAAATTTCCAATTAGCAACTGCCATCCGTACCCGACTAATTGATGATGCTGTTACCGATTTTCTCGATTCCCATAAAGATGCTCTGGTTGTTGAATTGGGAGCAGGTTTCTCAACACGATATTTTCGCATCGGCAAAGGCAAATCGACTTGGATAGAATTGGATTTTGATGAAGCTGTTATTGCACGACGTAAAGTTGATATGGCAGTTGATGAGCATTGGTTCATTGGCTCTGATATGACTGACCTTGAGTGGATAAATTTATTACCTGAAGTAAAATCCAAAAATATCTTATTTATTGCTGAGGGCACATTGATGTTTGTTGACCCCGACGGCATCGAGAAGTTGATGGCTACTTTGAAAGACAATTTCAAGGGGGCAACCTTTATTTTTGATGTCGTAAATCCTGATTATATCGAACGTGTAGCAGATGATTTCATGACCATCAACGCACCAATGCAATGGGGTGTTAAAGAAAAAGACCTCAAAAAATATGGTTTAAAAGTTAAAAATACCAGCTATTTGTTGCTTGAATATCCTGAACGCTGGGACGAAATCGGCGTTGATAAAAGCAAACTGACAAAAGAAAACAGTGGTTATATTGTTACTGCAACTTTGGGCTAACCTGCATTTCCAAACAATGTTTAATAGGGCGTAATTGCCCTTTTTTCATGTCCTGAAATTGTCTGAAAAACCCAATCTTCAAATAATAATCCGTATTATGCTTGTGTGAGTGCCATACAAGGCATATCATAGATGTAATTATTGAGCAGGCAAATAAGGTCTGTAGTGCTATGGATGTTGGTGCATTAGTAAACGAGCAATATAAAGTTATTGAGCATATTGGGCGTGGTGGTATGGCAGATGTATGGTCTGCCCAAGACACGCGCCTGAGACGGATGGTTGCGATTAAAACTATCGTTGCAGGTTTAGGCAAAGATGTTGACCCTGTCGATTTATTCAAACGCGAAGCCCATACTATCGCTCAGATGGAACATCCCCATATTTTGCCGATTTATGATTTCGGTGAATTTGATAATAACCTCTATATCGTCATGCGCTATGTCACAGGTGGTTCATTAGAAGAAATGCTCCGAGATGGTGCAATGCAACCCAATGAAGTCCTCCGTATGGGGGATGCAATCGCACAAGCCCTTGATTATGCCCATGATAATAATGTTATCCATCTTGACTTAAAACCACCCAATATTTTGCTCGATAGCTCCGAGTCACCCTATTTAGCTGATTTTGGTCTAGCAACTGTACTCGACCCTGAGGGACGTGCGCGGAATCCTGGCAGTGGAACATTGCTTTATATGGCTCCTGAGCAGATGATTTCAGAGACGATTGACCATCGAGCAGATATTTATAGTTTCTGTATCATGCTGTTTCATATGCTGACAGGTAAATTGCCCTTTGATGGCAATATCCCCTTGTCGATGTCACAGGTACAGCGCGACATTGGTTTGCCGAGCCTCAGTGAATATATTGCCGATATGCCAGATTCAGTGTCCGATTTATTACGCTTAGGCACGAGTGAAGACCCTAAATTCCGCCCTGATACTCATATGAATGTCATGGAAGAATTCCGTAGCATCATCCAACCAACAGGTGTAACCCTCGCATCGGGGGTCTTTGATGACGAATTCAGCATTGAAACCGACCCCTACAATATGCTGACTGAACCTTACGATGGTGATATTCAAGATTCAGGTTTATTAGAAGCAGTCGATATTTACACACGCGCCCGTTATGACTGGCAAGGGGGTCAGGGACGCTTCTTAATGGGTGTAACGAATTTCATTCTCGTATCTGAGTATTATCAAAGTTCTGCGATGTATAATCTGAGTGTGGATAATGCAGGTTATCAGGTGCTATTGCGTGGTGCGATTGAATACGATTACGCCTTAGATTATTGGTGGCGACAAGTCAGCGATGATGACCGTCGCTGGGTATGTTTGCATGCCTTACGGAGTGGCAATACCCCTGCACGCATCCGCGCTTTGTATCGCTTAGAGACTCTGCCTGACGAAGAAGGCACAGCCGTTATTCCTCGTTTGGTCGCACAAGCCTTAGAAGTTGAAACAGACAATAATGCGAAATTAGCAGCCTTAAAAGTATTAGGTACTCGCGCTCGCTTAATGAAAAAGCATCACAATGTGCAAATCAAAACAGAGTATCGTGGACGTTTAATTTCCTCAATGACACGTTTGGGAATTGAAGTATCCCCAGCGGCAGAGTGGCAAGATAATATCTATTCGGAGGATGTTGACCTCTTAGTAGCAGAACAAGCCTTTGACCACGATGATGATGTCGCCGAATTTGCGGCACGAACTGTCGGCAAAATGCGTTCATTGGCAGCAGTTTCACACCTCTCGCGTGAGCAACAAAACCAGCGTAGCGGTGCATTACAAGCGTTAGCTTATGTGCGTGATGAAGCCCCATCCTTACCCGATGTGGTAAGCCGAGAAGCACGTTTTTATGCGTGGATAACCAATACAGTACGTCGGCTTACTGAAGACCCTATTCAAACCGTAGCACGAGTGGCTTTAGTATTCATTGCTGGTTGGCTGGCAATGGGAGTTCATATTTGGAGTTATTTTCGTGTTGAAGTCGGTTCATTAGGCAATATCCGTTGGGCGAATACTCTCGGATTGGGCATTAGCTTCGCTTTATTAATGGCAGCGACCTATTTGCTAACTGTAGAAATATCGCGGCGATTACAGGGATTTTGGTCTTGGTGGCTAAGGTTTTTATTGGCTGGTATTTTAGGATATGCCATGACGACACTCTCCTTTGCCAGCTTCCGATATTTATTTATCCTAGAACCCACAGTCAGTATATTATGGGATGAAATGCGCTTTGCTGGTGCGGCTCTCGCCTTTGCGCTAGTAGCAACTACTCTCTTGAAATTACGTGGATGGCAAGGGCTACTGCTCACAATTATCGCAACATTCACACCAATTTATGCGACATATAGTGCATATTACTATCCACAAGAATCCACTATTGTTCCTGTGGCACTAATTGGATTGGTACTCGGAATATTTTGTGGTTGGCGTGCGGCGCAACTTACAAAATTTGATTTCAAAAATCGTTTGATGACGATGCGTTTTGTATCACCTGTTATCGGCATTACATTGGGGCTTGTCTGGACAGGTATAACATGGGCAGTGAATTTCAACTTGCTAGAGCAGATCAATGACGGTAATTTCTTTGATTGGGATGTCGCACTCTACATTTTAGCTATCAATATTATCATCGGCATGGTGATTTCTTACTGGATGAACACGGTTAGTCGTATAAGTTTTACCGCTTCTGCTGTGGCAAGTTTTATTGTTGCGTATATTTTCCTAGCTTGGCAATTCTTTGACTACAGCTTCAGTGTTCCTTTTGTTCAGCCAGCATTCGAGGTTCTATTTGCAGAAGGTACAGCCTTATTACCCATAACTGCACAGCCGATTTTCAACTATGATACTGAAAATCTCAACCAAATTTTCACCCTAACTTTACCCATGGTCATCGTGATTGCACTCGGCATGAATATGCCTGAATTGCTATCAGGCTGGTGGCAATGGATAGGCACACCACGAACCCCGAAAGAGCGTGGCGCATGGTTATCATTCACCCTAGGTTATGTGATGGTGCTGACGGCACTTATTAGCATCTTGACCTTGTACTCGCCTGAAGTGAATCGTGTGTGGGAATTGTCATGGAGTTTCTGGGCATTTGTCACCTTTGTGTTGGCATTAGCGACATTTCGTTGGGCAAAATGGGGCGCACAAGGTTTACTGATTAGTGGACTTCTCTTGTTGTTTGGTAGTGTTGCCTTCGATATTGTTACGATGTACCAACAAGCATTAAATGGTACATACCCTATCCTCTTGGATTCGGTGCCTCAACTGAGCGCATTAATAGAGCAAGTGGGCATTGATGTGGACATTAGCGAGTACCACTTCTGGGCAGTGTGGTCAGTGATATTAGCTATTTTTGTCTGGGGTGCGCAACGACGATTACTCTGGGGTGGCATTGGTTTAGTTGCCCTCGTCGTCGGATGGCTTGTCCTATTTGTTGCTAGTCCACTACAGGGCAGCGTGGCTGTTTTTGCAGCAACTAATATTGCCTTGGTCGCTTACGCTTTACAAGGTAAATACGACTTGATGGAAGTCGGACGCTTGCACTTACCATTTGGACTATCTACACCGCTTGAGCCTGCACCCAACGTCCCAACAACAATTGTAAATCACGATTTTCCGTTAGCACCTGTTCCAGCGACACAAATTCTCGCAGGTATGACAAGCGAAGAAACAATTAATGATAAAATGCAGACCAAGTTGCCATCAACCGAAGCGGCTTATGATATTGATTATGATGAAGCCATTGATACCAATGATTTAGACACTATTGCGCCTATTAATATCAATACAGAGGATCTATACACCCAATTTCCGCGTGAAACTGAGTTCGCAGAAACTGAAATCCTCGTGGATAATCCCAATACTGGTGGCTTAACAGACATCAAAATTAATCTGGATACAAGTGCGCTGAACATGGAAACTGAGCTTATTGACGATGATGATACGCGCAACTTAGAAACGCAAGTTTTCAATGACGATAAAGGTAGTTCAGACAATATGAAAACAGAAGTCATTGATGATAATGATAAAGGCTTAACCGACCTTAAAATCAATTTGGATACGAGTGCGCTCAATACGCAACCGAAAACCGAAACTCCTAATGAGAGCGTTACACCAAAGCCCATTTTTAAGTTTGATGTATCGAACGTAATCAACAAAAACACTGTCAAATTTGACGAACCAATTGATGAAGTAGAAGACGATTCAGAAGAAGATGAATAGAGACAACAACATGCAAACATTACTGCTTTTAGCGGCTTTTTTCGGTGCAACAGGTGTAGCCATTGGTGCATTTGGCGCACACGGATTATCCGCTACGTTAGAAGCCAATGGTCGCGCAGGCACATTCCAAACAGGGACAATTTATCATCTTGTACACGCGGTAGCTCTATTAGGTGTTGCATTTGTGGCAAGCCAATACGATAGTCAGTTAGTCATTTACGCTGGGTATGCGATGGTCGCTGGGATTTTATTGTTTAGTGGCAGTCTGTATATCTTGTCGATATTCGATTTACGCATCATGGGCGCAGTCGCCCCTCTTGGGGGTACAGCCTATATCATCGGGTGGATTTTATTAGGTATTGTTGCGTGGCAAAATACCTAAACCACTGCAAATTCTTCTTCAGAGCAAACACGTAGTACGCCTGCGAGTTCATGCCCAAGATGCACCATACCCGTAGAGACTTGAATCTGTAGCGGACCATTAAAAGGTGCGCGACTTTCAAATGTGAATTTCAAGCCAGGTTTGATACCCAAAGTATCAAAATAGCGCAATTTTTCCTCGTCATGAGTGTTTACCCGACTAATCATATATTCTTGCCCATCAGCGACATCACTCAAAGGATAGTCAATGACACGAGGCATAAAGCCATTTGCAGTCGGAATTGGTTCACCATGTGGGCAACGGCGTGGAAAATCTGTCATTTCGTCCATACGATCAACCAGTATCTCACTTACGACAGACCCAAGGTCGTCAGCTGAATCATGCACTTCATGCCACCCAAAGCCCATCACATCCACCAAAAAACGCTCAACTAAGCGGTGGCTACGAATATTTTTTAGAGCTTCAGTCACACCTTTTTCCGTCAGTTTGATACCGCGATAGGGTTCATGCTCTAAGAAATCAGCTTCTTTGAGCCGTTGTACCATACGAGTAACAGCAGGCGCACTCACATCGAGTACATCTGCCAATGACGAAGTCGAGATGTAGGGATTTTCATCGCCTTGATAATAGGCAATACGATAGGCTTCTGCCAGATATTCTTGCATGGCAGGACTAGCTGTCATTAAGGCGTTCCTTGCAACATGAATAATTAAGATACTTGTTTATTTAAATATAGTTGTACGCCAAAACTTTCGCAAGGGTTAAATTATTAATTGCTCTAGGTTTAATCTGTCTTTAACTAAAAACGTATGTTCTAATCACTTCCTTGCAAGAAGCGAATCAATGCCGACATATCAATACCATCGGAAGTGAAACCCGAACCCCCTTGTAACTCTTCAATATGCTGATTCACCCAATCTGCCGTGACAGAATTATAGTCTTCCACAGGGGGCGTTTCATTGCCAAGCCATATGCGTCCATCACTATTACCTGCCCAATGGCAACTCGCACAACTCATTAAGCCATTATTGCTTAACCGTTCATCTATAGCGGTATAAAATAACCGTGAAGCAATTTGTTCTTGTGGGTCAATTGCAATCGCTGACGTAGGGATTTGGTCAGTTAAGCCAAAGAAACGTGTATCAAATAAAGACACACCCGCATCAACATTGTCTTGTGTATAAATTTGGGTGTAATCGCCATTAAAGACCAACCCGCGTGGATTTGTACCAGTCTCAAAATGGTTATCGGCAGCGGCAGTATCCAAGTTTAAAACCGTGACACTATCACTACCCGCATGAGCAATATACAAGCGAGTGCGATTGCTGGGTTGGCGTACCGCATAGGGGATATTCACATTGCGGTCAGCAGAGGCAAGGTTGATACTACGCGTGACACTCATCAAGCGTAAATCCACTTCATAAAGCATCGGGATAATACGGTTGCCTTCGGTAGCCCTTTCGGATTCATTAGCAATGCTCTGTGGTAAATAGGCAATACCATCAATTGGGTTGATTTCAACACTTGCAAAGAGTGAGCCTTGGGGATTAGGTTGGATTGTCCGTACAACATCACCTGTTGGTAGGTAAATTAAACTAAACTCGCCTGTCCAGAAATGCGTCACATAGAGATAATCTCCCCATTTTGCTAAGCCAGAGGGTGCTGGCGGTGTATCAATACGGCTTTCCACCTGACCCGTTTCTAAGTTGATAATAGCAATTTCATTAGCAGATTGGAGCGAGACATAAGCGAAATCACTATCAGCAACCACGCCAAATGGATGCCCTTCTAGCTCATACCCTGCCAATAATTCACTCGTTTCTAGGCTAATAACAGCTAAACTCGATTCACTCACTGCCACTGCGCGCAAATTATCAGGGACAATAGAAACACCATTAGGGTTGCTTCCTATGGCAAACTCAGCTTGAATACTTCGGTCTAAATCGAGCAAGGTTACAGTATCTGTGAGTGTGTTACTAACGAGAATGCGTCCTGCACGGGTACGAGCAATCGTGCTACTAATCGTCACGACATCTCCATAAGGCTCAGGCAAATCATAGATTCCTCGTTGGGCAGAGATGCTACTCACTAAAAAGAACATAATCAAACAAATTGAAAAATGTTTCACAAATTTCACTTCCCTGTAATCATTTTCGTAATACTATCTAGAATAACACTAAGGACAAAATTAGCCTATTCAATATCACTAAACTAAATGACATCCTTATTTATCATCTATGGGCATTCTTATAAAAATGAGACTATAATGAATTTGATTTTACCGTAGAGGCGCAGATTTTCACCCTGCGCGACACATACGTAACTATGACCATAACACCATCCAATATCACTCAAGCTATCAAACTCATTGAAAATCGGCTCGGATTGAGCGCGACAACTTTGGCACGAATTGGACTTGGAGATTTACTTCAACAAATTTCATTGGGGGATATAAATCCTTACCTACAAAAGTTACAAACATCAGATGAGCAAAGCCCTGATTGGCAACGTTTGATTCATGCGTTGACCATCGGCGAGACCTACTTCTTGCGTGATAAAGCGCATTTTAATATCTTGCGTGAACATATATTGCCTCGCTTAATATTAGAACGTCGCCAACAGAATAATTTGCGCCTAACGATATGGTGTGTGGGATGCTCTACTGGTGAAGAAGCATATTCAATAGCAACAACACTCTACGAAAACATCCCTGATTTGCACAAATGGCAAATTAATCTATTTGCTACCGACATCAACCAACGTGCCATTGAAAGTGCTAAGAGTGGTATATATCGGGAATGGTCATTCCGCCACACCCCTGATGTATTCAAACAACGTTACTTCACACCTGTTGAAGACGGTTGGAGATTAAATGATAACATTCGTGAGATGGTCACATTTTTGCGAATGAATGCCCTCAGTGGCATACCAACGTCTCGTGCTGATATTATCTTTGCACGTCACATTCTAATGTATCTCAGCAAAGACTATGCCCAAAAAGTCGAGGAAACTCTACATCGAACCTTAGATAATGCTGGGTGGTTAGTTATGGGGCAGGCCGAGGCACTACGCACCAAACGCGACAATTGGACATTGCATATGTTTCCGGGTACGCCGATTTATCAAAAATCTGATCCTACAGTGACCGAATCTGAACCGATTAGCTATCCCCATCGTTTAGAAGTCGAGAGACATATTGTGGAGGAAAGTCAACATTATCAACACGCTGTTGAGGCTATTCATGATGATAATCCTGCCCAAGCAGAGTATCATTTATCTTTATTGCTCGATAACCAACCCAATCATGCCCAAGCTCATATCTTGTTAGCCTCAATTTTCGCTAATCGTCAAATCTACCCCGAAGCTCTGACACACATCGAAGTAGCCTTAGCAGAGAGTGGTTTATACGCTGATGCTCATTACATAAAAGGACTCATCCAGCTAGAACAAGACCAAGAAGATAATGCGGTGCAATCTTTTAGCGCGTCAATTTATTGTCAACGCAATCATGCCCTCTCTGCGATGATGCTGGCTAACATTTACTACAATCGCAAAGAATATCCTAAAGCCGAGAGGCAGTGGCGAAATGCACTTCAAGCAGTGAGTGAAAAACCTGAAACCGACTTTATCTCCGATGTTAGTGATATGACTGTTGCACGCCTACGTGGGATGGTCAATGAGCAACAATCGCTTAATGAGAAAGATAGCATTGGATAAGTTTGTCTCGTTGAGTAAACCTTAAATAGACCTACTGAAAAAGAGCTTCTATCGCACATTTGCAGTAAGAAAGTCCCTCAAATCATTTACAAACATTCTCTCATATTAAAAACGGTCATATCAACAACTCAACCCATCCAAAATCATGTATGCTCTGTGTGGCACCTTAACAACTGAATAATTAAAAAGGCAGGATTTCAACAAACCATTTACAAACCAGTTTGATGAAAATCCCCTGTTATGCTACCTGTTATTCACGCCCAAAATCTCCTGTTTTCCCTGTTATCCTCTGTTAAACAGGAAAATTATTCAATCCAAGCGAATCTAAATAGTCATATTAAGGTCTGCTAGCAGACTATCCAAAGCTGAGAGCAATTCTTCCGATGTGCCATCATTAACCAAGGTATAATCTGCAATGGCAATCGGTCCACCCTTTTCCATCGTTTCAATTTCTTGCCAATCACGATGTTGGGCTTCTTCAACAGTTAGCGGACGTATTGGGCGATTCGTGAGGCGTTCATAACGTAGTTGACGAGGGGCAGTAATCGCTACCACAATCATACTATCAGGAAATTCATTACGTAGCGTTTTATATTCACTAAAGCTATAAAGTCCATCAATGATTATCGTCTGATGGGTTTCTAAAGCGGCATGAAGTTTAGGGATTGAACGTTTTGCCATTACATCCATACCTTCATTTTGGCGCAGTTCAATACGGACAATTTGCTCATTTTGAGGATTAATTTCCCAGCCTCGTCGCTCAACCTCACCTGTAACAATGCCACCAAAGCGAATTTGGAAATATCCTTTTTGTTCGAGATACTCAGCACAAAGTGACTTGCCTGCACCTGGCATCCCCACCAAAGCGAGTGTTCTTGGTTGAATTTTCGTTGTCATGTAACCTCTATAGGAAGATGAATATCGTCAGGATTATAACGCTTGCAGAGCGAAGTATACAGCGTGGAGTCCTTGCAGATTAAAAAGGATAAGGTACACTTTACAGCATGACAGACATAAATTCTCAGCCCAATAATACGCCTACACCATTCGCTGGTCGCAAGGTCGCTTACACCCGATTACAGCAACATATTTTAGACCCTGTTGATAACCATGCCATTATTTTTACTGGGCATCAAGGCATGGGTAAGTCTGCCCTATTACGCCATGCTCACGAAATATTTGATGATCCTATTCTGCCTGTTTATACACCCCTATCAGGCAAATTAGATAAAACACACCTTCTGCAAAACATAATTGATGGCATCAACCAGCTTTTAGAACTTCATCAATTTAGCTTGAGTCGGGTTCCTAACCTTGAACCAGAATCAGATTTAGCCATAGATGAATGGTTTCGGGATATTTATCTGCCTCAAATTATGAGCATCATTCGCCCACATCGTCGAATTGTGTGGTTACTGGATGACGCTCAACATTTACTTGATATTGATGTTGATTTACCTGACTATTTACATAGCCTCATCAAATCTCAGCCTCAATTCAGGATTGTTTGCACCCTAAGCACAGAATATGAAAATGAACTGCTCAAATTGCAACCCCTCATTGACCCCGTGAAAGCCGAACGAATTCACCGCTTAAATGCAGAGGATAGTGCGGAACTTATTCGACAGTACGCATCGGGTGCAAGCGATGAAATGGTAAATGAGATATTTTCAGCTACAGGTGGACACCCTCAATTACTTGCATACTATGGAGAAACGCTACGCCAATATCGGGTAGACCATAGTGATTCCTCTGCTTATGCTCAAACGAAACCTGATGTTTACAGTAAGAGCCAAGCTGATTTTCGTCACATCTGGCAAAAACTATCGCGCGATGAACGGCTTGTTTTAACAGCAATAGCCAGTCTCATTTATGATGACCCACTTCAAATTGTCACGCCTAAGCGTATCGAACAGTGGTTGATTGAAACAGATTATTTATTAGATATTGTGACGATAAATGCAGCTTTACGGGGCTTAGATTATCAAGACATTGTAAACCAGCAACAGAGTGAAGGTGTACGCCTGACAATGGGCTTGATGCAACAATGGTTATTAGAACAAGCGCGTTTAGACGATACAGAACAAGTCACACGAGGACAACTTCCGACGTGGGTGATTATTTTAGGCATTGTGCTTATCCTCGTCATTATAGTTCTACTAATGACGATTCCGCCGCAGTATCTTGATAACAACTCAGTTTTGCCTACTGCGACATTAGTATCATGAATAAAGATATGCGTATTTGAAAGGGCTTACGGTTGGTAAGCCCTCACAGACTATGGCAAATTATCTATATCTAATGCACATCGCTGTTCAGCTCGCGTCGCAAAGCGTTGTACTTCGCAAATGCCTATCACATCAACAGCACCTAAGCGTACCTCAAAATAGGCTTCCGAACTTGAGCTAATCCAGAATGTGTTGACCGTTGTTGACCAAAATGGGAGAGCATCGCATAAGTCGTCTGATAAAGAATTGGGTGACGGCAAACCACTATATTGACGACTGTCTAAAATTTGTAAACACCGTTCAGGAATCATATTACGCGCACGATTTTCTAGTGGTGAATCTGCCAAGTCATAGAACTCCGTTTGCTCAATAACACCCTCATCATCAGGCTCAAAAAGTACAAACGTCAAATCACTTAAATCCAATGTTTGAACCATATCCCGATTACCGATAATCAAACTACGCCCATCATAACGCAACAAAATTTGCCGTGTATCCGTGTCTTCTTCAGCGATGAAAAAACTCGGTGTTGGGCTAAGGGTTGGACGAGGCGTGTTACTAGGTTGGGCTGTAATAGTTGGTGTATTACTCGGCATAGTCGTTTCTGTTGGTGAGTCTGTAGCATCCATTGTTGGTGACAGGGTTTGGCTTGGTAAGGATGTACGAGTAGCCTCAACGGTTTGTGTAGATTCATCGGTAGCTACTACATCTGTATTGGATGGTTCTGTTTCTTCTATATCATCCGCTTCCTGAGTTGATGCTTCATTGGTTTGTTCAATAGAGGCTTGTGTATCACTATCATTGGTTGCTTGAGCGAAAATTTCGCTTTGTGTTGCTGTTTCGTTTGCCTCATCTAATAGAGCAACACTTGTCTCAGTCATACTTGCATTGTTACTCAATACACCTGAAGACAATAAGTATCCCAAGGCGAAGATAGCAACGACGGCAATCGCTATTAGAGCATATATGTTTGTGCGACTATTCTTTGCCTCTGGCTGTACACTTAGGCTGGGGCGTGATGCCTCAGGAACTTTCGGTAAACTTTCAGACTCAGATTTCAGGGGGAGAACACGCGTATCAGGCTGTCCACTTTTAGCCTGAACTAAAGTTTCAGGTGCTTCAATATCGACATTATCAACCATATTAAAGGCGAGTTCCATTGCATTGATAAATTCTTTAGCTGTTGGAAATCGCTTTTTAGGTTCTTTATATAAAGCACGCATCAAAACCTGCTCAACTTCGGCAGGAATATTCGGATTAAACTCTGTAGGTGGTGGTGGTGGATCACTGATATGCTTGAGCGCAATGCTCATTGCACTTGCATCATCAAAAGGGACGCGCCCTGTTAATAATTCGTAGGCGGCAATTGCTAAGGAGTATTGGTCACTTTGTGGCACAGCTTCTGCTGACGAAATCGCTTGTTCTGGTGCAATATAATGAACACTGCCAAAAGTGTTTCCAATTGTCCCTTCCGTTGCATTAAGAGCCAAACCAAAATCTGTTAAAACAGCTTTATCATTTTCAGAGACAATAATATTAGACGGCTTAATATCACGGTGGATGATATTCTGTTGGTGAGCATAATCGAGGGCATTGGCAATATCACCTAGAATTTTGAGCAATCGACCTGTGGGCATGATCTGCCCCTCTTCGATGTAGCCCTTTAGAATTTCGCGTAGATTATCGCCCTTGGCGTATTCCATCGCAATATAATAAAAATTACCAGTCTGATTAAATTGATAAATACTCACAATATGAGGATGGTTCAAGCGAGCGATTGCGCGTGCTTCACGTAAGAATCTTTCACGATATTCATTTTCTTCGACACTTGCAATAAGCTGAGGTTCTATCACTTTAATCGCGGCGTAGCGGTCAAGATTATCGTCATATCCACGATAAACACGCGCCATACCACCAGTGCCAAGTACCTCTTCAATATTATAGTCGCCTAATTTTTTCCCGATAAGCGGGTCGGTCATTGCCATTGAATTATCCAAACTGAGATGGGTGATTGATGAATAATCTCCATTATACCGTTCATATTCAAATATGAAACGTAACAAATTCTAATCTTTGAGTCGTCAGCATACAGTTCACAGTTATCAGCAAAATATTAGCAAATTGGATAGGTCACAGACTACACACCTACAGTAACATCATTTTTGTCGAGTGTAGGGAACGGTTTGAAACCATCCTGTATAAAACACTTGATGATTCACAATCAGCAGATAACATAATTTGCGTTATACTACATTTAATACGATTAATTAACTCAAAAGAATAAGCGAGTGGATACCCGTGACACCGTCGCCCGATATTCCAGAAAAAGAAATCCGCAACAAATGTACCAAAATTCTAAGCCAAGCCGCTGAGGAAGCGCGTCGCTTAGGACATTATTATCTTGGTACAGAGCATTTATTCATCAGTGCAACGCGGAATGATGGACCAACGAGCAAATTACTAAAACGAGCAGGCTTTGACCCACGCCAAGTCCGCAATGAAATTCGGCGTGAAGTTGGTACAGCAGAAGGCACAATTGGTGATGTACTGCCACTCACACCACGTACAGCGATGGTGTTATCTTTAGCGATTTTCCTCGCTGAACAAGAGAAAAAAGACGAAGTAGAAGAATCCCATATGCTGATGGCACTCCTTCAAGAAGGTGAAGGTGTCCCTGTTCGCAAGTTAGTCGATATGGGTTTTGACTTAAACTTGTGGTTACAACGTCTTATCAGTGAACAACAAGATATATTTGAAGGTAACTTCGACGAAGATAGTATTTCCGAAGATTTTGATGATTTTTGGGCAGACAGTGATGATTTGCTCGATTTTTCAGACTCAGAATTATTATCGACCAATCGTCCGCGCTTTGGGGATGACCGCCTACCGATGACCCCACTATTAGACCGTTATGGACGCGACCTCACAGCACAAGCAGCTGAGGGTAATATCACCGAAGCTGTTGCCCGTACTAAGGAAATTCGCGCCGTAGCAAGAACATTATCGCGGAGCAAGAAAAATAACCCATTGCTTTTAGGGGATGCTGGTGTCGGCAAGACTGCCATTATCGAAGGTCTAGCTTACGCTATTCAAAATAGAACGGCACCATCCTCATTATTAGAGCGTCGAATTGTACAAATCGAAATTGGGACACTAGTAGCTGGAACAAGCCTACGTGGACAATTTGAAGAACGTCTGATTGGCATTGTCGACGAGATTAAACGTGCCGAAAATGTAATTTTATTCATTGATGAAATCCATACCATTGTCGGGGCGGGCGATACGATTGACAGTAATTTGGACGCGGCAAATATCTTGAAACCTGCCCTCGCACGTGGTGAAATTATGTGTATTGGTGCAACCACTCATGAAGAATATCGTCGGGCAATTGCACAAGACCCTGCACTAGACCGTCGCTTCCGCACAATTGATGTGGAAGAACCAGAAGAAGACGCGGCAACTGAAATCCTTAAAGGTCAACGGAAACGACTTGCAGAGCATCACAAAGTCATTATTTTAGATGAAACCATTGAAGCGGCTGTTAAATTGTCGGTGCGTTATATGCCCGATAGACGTCTACCCGATAAAGCTCTCGATTTATTAGACGAAGCCTGTACCCGTGTGACGATTCGCACGATTCATCCTGATTTACCACTTGAAGAACAAGACCGTGATGTACGGGTTTCGGATGTGGCGGCAGTCCTCAGCGAATGGACTGGTATCCCCATTACAGAACTCACCAAAGACGAGAAAAAACGTCTTGCCAATCTAGAGGATTTGCTCAAGAAACGTGTGATTGGGCAAGATAGAGCCGTGAGAATGGTTGCTGATGCTATCCGCACTGCACGAGCTGGATTAAACGACCCGAACCGTCCAATCGGTGTGTTTTTGTTCTTAGGGACATCAGGTGTGGGTAAAACAGAACTTGCACGCGCATTGGCTGAATACTTATTCGGGACAGAAGATGCCATTTTACGCCTCGATATGTCCGAGTTTCATGATGCCCATACCGTCGCACGCTTAATTGGGTCGCCACCAGGTTATAAAGAAAGTAATCGTGGGGGGCAACTTACCGATGGCTTACGTCGTCGCCCATATAGCGTTGTCTTATTGGATGAAATTGAAAAAGCCGCCCCTGAAGTCTTTGATATATTCTTGCAGATTTTCGATGAAGGTCGTGTCAGTGATGCTCATGGTCGCACTGTCGATGCCCGACATGCAGTATTCATCATGACCAGCAATATTGGCACACAAGAGAGTTCAAAATCTCTCGGTTTTGGTAGTGGTGATGATGACGCTGAACCAGATTTTACACCTTATCTCAAACAATATTTCCGCATTGAATTTTTGAATCGTATTGATGAAGTCGTCACATTTAGCCAACTGAGCAAAGATGTTCTGGCACTCATTATGGATTTACAGTTAGAAGATATTCGGA
This sequence comes from Phototrophicaceae bacterium, assembly GCA_965230145.1. Lineage (GTDB taxonomy): Bacteria > Chloroflexota > Anaerolineae > Aggregatilineales > Phototrophicaceae > JAUZRW01. Next base: position 4,175,096 of record CBDDKI010000002.1, on the reverse strand, counting down.
CTCGCTTACGTGAACAACGCCTGAGCTTAGAGCTTAGCGAAGAAGCTAATAATGTCATACTCAAGGAAGGCTATGACCCTGTGAATGGCGCACGCCCATTACGCCGTGCTATTGAGCGCATGATTACCCGTCCACTAAGTATGAAATTAGTTGAGGATGTCTTCAAAGCAAATGATACTATTCTGGTAGTGACTGATGAAGACGGCAATCTAGATTTCGAGAAGAAAACAGATGATTCCTAAATCAACTCTGAGAGACTTCATACAAGATTAAATACTAATTCTTGCTTTTCTACTCAACCCCTCCCCAAGTATCCCCTCCCCTCGGCACTCGCAAGCTCGCTGGCGGAGATGGGACTCATAGACTCCCTTTCTCCATAGGCGAGGAACGAGGCGCATGGGGAAAGGGTTGGGGATAGGGGTCAAACAAGTAGCTACACACTTGTCTAAACTCGATATGTAACTTAACGTTCACAAAAGCCAAAATTAAGCACATAATGCGCCATTTGAATGAACACGGTATACTTTGGCTTGAACGTTGTACTTTACAGGCTCAAGGAAATACCGACCCTTATGGATGCTCCTCAGAATAATCGTCGTCCGCCTGAACTAAAGAAGGACGACAAACAGCGATTGCTACGCAAAAAACACGCTGATGACAGTATTGACCCATTCGTAACTGATCCCCATCCCACTATCAGTGAGTTGGGGAAATTAGCGTTGCGAGTTGATGATAGTGAGAAAATTGATTACTACATTGCTATTGGGGATGCGTGTGCCAAACATATTCTAAAAGATGAGCATTTACGAATCTTCTACGTCGGCAAGGCAATGATGGCATATCAAAAAGCCTTTGACCTAGCCCAATTAGGGGTCGATAAACCGATGGTGCAGCAAGCTATAAATGAGCTAGCCAGTTGGGTTTTAAATATGGCAATGGTTTATCCGTCACAACGCAATTTCGCTGTTGCTTTGTGGATAGCCGCAGATGATGACGATGGCTCGCCTACACCAGCTCTAAGCCACGAAACTGTAGACGATTTGATTCGCTTTTATCAGGCATTGTCTGGGGATGATAACCAAACCCTCTACGGTGACCGTACCTATGAAGAACCTGCCACACGCGCTGATATTCTCGATTCTGATGTCCTCAGCGATTTCTCACGCACCATGTCGGCTGAAGATGGTACAAATACCATTGCTAGCTTGGATGAATCACAGATTATAGACGAAACACGCGCAGGTATTAGCGTCGAAGTGCCTCTAAGCGATGTTGCATCCCAAGAAAAAGATGATGACAACAGTGCTGAACGCTTCGACAAAAATAAGAAGTCTGTCACTCAGCACGAATTTGACATCCGCGACATGATAGAAAATCGCTACGAAGTGGTGAATGTGAAGCTCGGTGGCATGGGTGTTGTCTATCTATGCTATGACCACGATTATCGTGAACCTGTGGCGATTAAGTCCTTTCAGGAGAGATTTTTAGACAACGAAACAGCAGTGGCGCGTTTTGAACAAGAAGCCGCTATTTGGATTAGCCTTGATAAACATCCCCATCTCGTACAAGCGCGTTTAGTCCGCAATATTAATGGACGACCCCATATCATCTTAGAGCATATCAGTGGTATGGAAAGCATGGGCGCAGATTTACGCAGTTGGATTGATGCCAAACGCTTGACCTTGCAACAAGTAATGAAATTTGCCCTACACATTGCCTTAGGGATGCAACATGCACAAAGTAAGCAGACTGGCTTAGTTCATCGAGATTTAAAACCGGGCAACATCATGGTTACACATGAGGCAATTGCAAAAATCACCGACTTTGGTCTCGTGCGCTCGGTGGAAAAAGCCAAAGATATTATTGTTGATGATATGCCGACAATGACTGATGAGAATGCTTATGATGAACGGCTCACACGGGTCAATGCTGTTGTTGGCACGCCACCTTATATGTCGCCTGAACAAATACGGTCGCGTGATGTGGATATTCGAGCCGATATTTATAGCTTCGGCATTATCCTCTATGAGATGCTCTGTTGGCGACACCCCTTTATTGCTCATGGCGTTAAAGAATGGCGTGAGGCACATATTGGCGTTGAGCCACGTTTCCCGAAAGATACACCATTTGCAATTCCAAAAGCAATCGAAGCCCTAACTTTGAAATGCCTAGAAAAAGACCCGCGCAATCGTCCGCAAACGTGGGACGAACTGGTGACAAGTATTTCAACTTTGTTCAAAGACGAATTTGGCGAAACCCCTGTGCTGGAATACAGCAACACGAGCCTAGAAGTCCGTGAGATGGTCAATAAAGGTTACTCACTAACAGAACTCGGACGATATGAGGATGCGCTGGAAGCCTACAATGAAGCCATTGAGATGCAGGATGATTATGCGTGGGCTTGGGGACGTAAAGGGCGAACTCTGCGTTTGCTAGACCGTTATGACGAAGCGCTGATTTGCTACGACAAAGCTCTCAAAATCAAGCCAGATGATGCCTGGTCATGGAATGGTAAGGGCATTGTTTTAGAGCGTATGAAATTATACGAAGATGCTCTGAGACATTATGAAATGGCAACCAAATTAGAACCAAGCTATGTCTGGTATTGGTTCAATCGAGGAGGAGCCCTCAAAGAATTAGGACGCAATGACGATGCAGTAAAGATGATTCAACGCGCCCTCACTATCGACCCGAATCATTTCAATAGTCATGCGAAGTTAGGACAAATCTATCGCGTTCAGGATAAATTACGCGAGTCGCTCAAAGCCTATGAAAAAGCGATTGACCTAGAGCCTGATTACGCTTGGGCGCATAATGGCTACGGTCTAACATTGAGGGCAATGAAGCGCTATGACGAAGCGATTCTCGCTTTCAGAAAAGCTATTCGCTATCAGACGGATGGCATTTGGAATTGGTATAACTTAGCCGAGACATTAGTCGATACAGACCAATATCTTGAAGCATTAAACCCTGCCGAGCAAATTACGATTCTTAACCCAAATTTTTCATATGGTTGGGGCAAATTAGGACAAGTTTATCGCAAGTTAAATCGTCTAGATGATGCGCTCAAAGCCTATGACCGAGCAATTGAACTCGACCAAAATTACGCATGGGCAATTAATGGTAAAGGCTTAGTGCTTGAACATCTTCACCGTTATTCAGAAGCCTTAGAGTGTTATCAGCAAGCGACAGACATCAAGCAAGATAGTGCATGGTATTGGCATAATCAAGGTAATGCACTATATCTCATGAAGCAATACGACTCTGCCTTGGAAATTTTGCGAAAGGCAGTTGAAGTCCAACCAGATTATATCAATAGTTGGGCGTTAATCAGCACGATTCGGCGCGAACAAGGGATATATGAAAAAGCTCTAGAAGCCTCGGAGCACGTCATCAAAATTGACCCATCTTACGGACATGCGTGGAATGAACAAGGTATGACCCTAGAGGCAATGCAACGTTATGATGATGCCATCAAAGCCTATGCTAAAGCCGCTCGTTATTCTACAAATCAAACGGCTTACCTATATAAACAAGCAGATGTTTTGGTTTTGCAAGAAAAATTTAATGAGGCGCTTGTCCTACTCGAACAAGCCTTAGAAATTAATAACCGTGTTGCATATATTTGGGCAAAACATGGTCAGGTACTGCGTAAGCTAAACCGACTCGAACAAGCCCTAGAGAGCTACACACGCGCGGTTGAGTTAGATAATAATTATGCTTGGGGTTGGAGCGGGCGTGGCTTAACGCTGAGTCTGCTCGGCTACCATGAAGAAGCTCGTAACAGCTTCAAGCGTGCCGTTGAACTTGACCCTACTGACGTGTGGTATTGGTATAACTATGCTGAGGAACTCATCCTGCATAATGATTATGAACTCGCTTTGGAAATATTAGATGAAGCCATCAGCATTAACCCTCAACATGCTGAAAGCTGGTCTAAGATAGGGCAATGTCTGCGTGGGCTAAAGCAAATGGATGAGGCAATCCGTGCCTACCGTAAAGCCGTCGATATATTGCCTGATTTTGCATGGGCATGGAACGGACTAGGGTTGACTTTACGCTCAATGGGGCAAATGGATGAGGCACTTTTAGCCTATCAAAAGGCAATCGAATATTCACCTGAGGTCGTTTGGTATCATGTTAATTTTATGACCACATTGCTAACAGTAGGTCGATTACAAGAAGCACTAGAAGTTATCCAAAATGCACTCACATTAAACCCAGAGCATCCCACTATTTGGGCACGGCATGGGCAAGTTCTACGACGGATGGAAAGATATGAGCAAGCACTCGAAAGTTATGCTAAAGCTGTCAACCATGATCCACGATATGCTTGGGCGTGGAACGGAAAAGGGATGTGCCACACTGCCTTAGATGACCCAAAATCAGCTTTAGAATGTTACCGAAATGCTGTAAAATACGATAATACAGATGTATGGTTCTGGCACAATTGCGGGCATGCACTCTACTTACTTGGTCATTCAGAAGATGATATAAATAAGCCAAAACTAACCGAGGCAAAAAAAGCCTTAGAAAAAGCCATATCAATTGACCCAAAACATGAGCCATCAAACGTATTATTGAGAAAAATACTTGAGGAATTAGAGGCATGAATCGACGCGGTGAAATATCTGTTACATTTATGAGCGGTCCATTGGATGGTAAGACACTCACATTTGACCAACCCCTTACAGGTGACCAACGCATCATCACTATTGGTCGGCGTGATACCTGTGATATTCATCTTGGCTTTGATAATCAAGTCTCTCGATTACATGCACGTCTAGGTTGTGTATCCAATCCCATTACCGAGAGTGATTCATCATTACCTGCCCTTTTGTCTTTTTGGCTAGAGGATAGCAATAGTCGTAATGGTAGTTTCATTGAAAAAGACCCTGATCCACTAACAGAGCGTGTCAATTTGCGTCCGGGCGTTTTGTTTCGCATCGGAAGGACATGGCTTCGGCTAGATGTGCCATTGTCTTTTGGCTAAGTTACTCTCGTCGGTTTAACAGGCACAAAAAACACAAAAATTAAGGTCACATCATGCAAACAGGTTCATTCACCGCAAAAGATGGCTACAAAATTCACACAAAATATTGGCAAGCAAATACAGACAATGAGCGCATTGTCATTATCGTGCATGGTATATCGGAACATTCTGGACGCTATGAACATGTTGCCGAACATCTGACACAAGCAGGCTATCATGTGTATGCACTTGACCATCGCGGACATGGGCAAAGCGATGGAACACGCATCCACGTCGATAACAATACACAATTCATCACTGACCTCAAACAATTCCACACACAAATTAAAGAAAAACATCCCAATGCCAAGTTATTTATTCTTGGTCAGAGTATGGGGTCTATCATCAGTTTACAATTTATTCTCACCTATCCTAATGCTGTCGATGCAATCATAGTAACGGGTACTGCAACAGATGTATCTTCCGGTGTATCACCACTCCTACGCACAATTGGCACTTTTATACATAAATTCTATCCTAAAGGTCCAATTCAACCTCCCAATGGGGATAATATACTAACTCGCGACCCCGAAATGCTGAAAAAAGCAGATTCTGACCCTCTATTTTACAAAGGCTGGACAAAATTAAGCACCGCCAAGTATATCGTTGAAACAGGCGAGATGATTCAAAGTCGGGCGGGTGAAATCACGATACCTATTCTCATCATGCACGGCGAGGATGATGAACTCACACCCATTTCTGGTAGCCACTTTATGTATGAGCATGTTGGCTCTAATGATAAAACACTCAAAACATGGGAAAATATGCTTCACGAAATTCTAAATGAAGTTGAACGCGAGGCTGTTTTAGAAACCGTCACAGAGTGGCTTGACCAGCATTAAGATATTTTCTTACACTTTATTGCCAAATAGGCTATTTTCTGTTATTTTCAGATTAATCAAACGCTGATTCAATAAGCTAATTTTTGCGTTATACTTGAAATAGGTCACTTTAGGAGAATGCTCTTCTCCTCCATAAAATAATTTTTAAACGTTTGACCCAAAATATTAATGCTTCATCTAATTATGATTTTTCGTAAGGATTTTTTATGGCGGTAAAATTACACGTTGATGATGTTTCCTTAAATTTCGGTGGCATCAAAGCATTGCAAAATGTCGGCTTTGAAGTGAAAGAGGGTGAACTCTTCGCCGTCATCGGACCCAATGGTGCAGGGAAAACAAGCCTCATCAATAGTATCAATGGTTTTTATCATCCCCAAAAAGGAACTATCAAATTTGAGGGTGAGGTTATTAATGATATTCCCCCCTTTCGTCGAGCGTCACTCGGCATCTCGCGTACATTCCAAAATATTGCCCTATATACCAATGCAACAGTTCTCGATAACTTGATGGCTGCGCGTCATATCCATATGAAAGATAGTAATCTTTTCACAGGCGCGATGTTCCTAGGTCCCGCCCGACGCGAAGAAATAGAGCATCGGCGTAAAGTAGAAGATATTATTGATTTTCTCGAAATGGAGCATATCCGAAAGTCAGTCGTTGGGACATTATCCTATGGTTTGCGTAAACGTGTTGAGCTAGGACGAGCCTTAGCTTTAGAACCCACTTTGCTCTTATTAGATGAACCAATGGCTGGGATGAACGTCGAAGAAAAAGAAGACATGGCACGATTCATACTCGATATTCATGAGCAACAAGGCACAACCATTATGTTAATCGAGCATGATATTGGTCTGGTGATGGATATTAGTGAACATATCGTCGTTCTAGATTTTGGACGTAAAATCGGCGAAGGTTCCCCTCAAGAAATTCGTAATAACGATGCCGTAATTCAAGCCTATTTAGGACAGGAGGCGTAAGTATGACCTTAGCAAAGCGACTCCATGAGCATGATGTAGAATTTAGCCCAACAAAATCGGGAACCGTCTATCAGACCCGTCTTGATATGACTGTTGAAAAGCCTGACCCTCAGCATGATACCTTGCCAAAACAATTTCTATTACGCGTTAAAGAACTCAGTGGGCGCGTAGCAATGCGTAAAAAACGTATGGGAATATGGCAAGAATACACATGGGATGAAGTCTATGACCAGGTGAGCTTGTTCTTTCATGGCTTACAGTCATTGGGCTTAGAAGCAGGTGAAACAGTCATTATCATTGGTGAAAATGACCCTGAAATGTATTGGTCGCAGGTTGCAGCACATAGCGCAAGCGCAATGACCTGTGGCGTTTTCGCGGATGCTCTACCCGACCCTGACTTAATTTATGTGATTAACTCAACCAATTCGACATTTATCGTCGCGCATGACCAAGAGCAAGTTGATAAAGCTCTGATGATTAAGGAAAAAGTGCCGCAAATCCGTAAAGTCATCTATTGGGATGACAAAGGTATGTGGGGCTATGATGATGATTGGCTGATGAGTTTTGAAGAAGTACAGGAAGTTGGTAAAACTCATCGTGACAAGAACAAAGGCTTGTTTGAGAAAACCATTGGTGAAACACAAGCTGAAAAAACTATCATCTTGAGCATGACATCAGGCACAACGAGTCTGCCAAAATTCGCTATGATTACTAACTACGATATTATGTGGCGACACGCCCTCAATCGTCGCTTTGCCCCACTCTACCCTGAAGATAATTGGCTTTCTTTTAGTCCAATGGCATGGTTGACTGAGCAAGCCTTTGGCTTTACACCATTCTTACTAGAAGGATTCACCGTTAATTTTCCTGAAAGTGCAGGAACAGTCCAGATAGATATGCGTGAGATTTCTCCTGTTGGCTTATTATTCCCTAGCCGTGTATGGGAAAATTTAGCGAGTACAGTCCGTTTCCGTTTAAATGACAGCACATGGTTCAATCGAAAATTATTTGAATACTTCTTGCCAATTGCCTATCAAATCATCGATTTAGAAGATGAAGGTAAGAGCATCCCAGCTAATTTAAGTATGATGCGTCAGCTTGGGGAAGTTGCCGTATTCCAACCTCTACGTGACAAACTCGGCTTGGTTAATGCTCGCAACATTCTAACCGCAGGTGCAATGTTATCACCTGATGTCATTCGTTTCTTCCGTGCTATTGGCGTTGAGTTGCGCCAACTATATGCGTCAACAGAAACCATCGGCACTATCCACCTTGAGGGCGATGTGAAGTTAGAAACTGTTGGTGTTGTCGTACCCGGTGTAGAAATTAAAATTGCTGATGACCAAGAAATACTCATTCGGTCTGAAGGGCAATTTGCTGGCTATTATGGTAAACCCGAGCAAACTGCCGAAGCAATCGATAAAGAAGGTTGGTACCACACAGGGGATGCTGGCTACATGCGAGAAGATGGTCATCTCGTGTATTTAGAGCGCGTAAAGGATATGATTGAATTGGCAAATGGTCATAAATTCAGCCCTCAATTCATTGAAGGACGCTTGAAATTTAGCCCATATATCCAAGATATTATGACTATCGGTGCTTTTGATATGGAATTTGTATCGGCAATTGTGGTCATTAATTTTGAGAACGTCTCGCGCTGGGCAGAAAAACTCGGCATCACATTCACGACATTCGTTGATTTATCTCAACGCCCCGAAGTTTATGACCTTATTCGCCAAGATATTAAGCGAGTTAATGAATCGCTTCCTGATAAGGGACAACTCAAGAAATTCGTCATCTTGCATAAAGAATTTGATGCGGATGAAGGTGAATTGACCCGTACTCGTAAACTCAAGCGTCGTACTCTATACCAAAAATACAATGATATTCTCGAAGCACTCTATGGCAACGGTGAGAAAGTATCTGTCCGTGCCGAAGTGAAATATCGTGACGGACGTGAAGGTATTGTCGAAACCGAATTAACCGTCGCAGATGTATAAAGATTCAAACTGTAAGGGCGTAATATGCTATGCCCTTACAATAATTAATGATTTTTGTTTTTAATAAGGATTTTTACATTGACACAGTTATTGCGTGATAATAGTAAAACTATTCAGTGGATACTATATTTAACAGTCGCTGTTTTAGTATTTTTATGGTTACAACCTCTCGTTGCCAGCAAGTCCCCTATCCGATTGGTGCAAAGTACCGTCAATGGCATCTTTTTAGGGGGAATTTATGCAATTATCGCACTCGGAATTGTGGTGATTAATAAGGCATCAGGTGTTTTCAACTTCGCACATGGCGCAATGATGATGATTAGCGGTTACGCATTTTTCGCATTTTTTACTAGCAATAATATTTCAATTGTTGCAGCCCTTATTTTATCTATCACAGCTGTTCTGATGGTCGTCACAACGGGCAATATCAATGATTTACGAAAACCCAATGTTTTGATTGGTTCATTACTAACAATCGTAGCACTTTCCTTCTTAATGACATTTTCGATTGAAAGCAGTTTTACGATTGCAGGTTTAGAAATTACAAGCCTGAGTTGGATAAATGCGATTGCAGGAGCTGTTACAGCAACCATATTAATTGGTCTCATCATAGAACGCTTTACTATCCGCCCATTAATTGGACAACCTATTTTCGCCGCAGTGATGGTCACCTTAGCACTCGCCGAGGTCTTAGGTGGTTTAACCACACTCATTTGGGGAACACAACCTAAGAATTTGGTTATCTTCGGAGCGCAAAATGCTTTCACTGGTGGCTATGTCCGCATTCAAGAGAAAATCACGATACCCACCACCTCATTTTTGGGTGAAGATTTGCTGATTGACCAACCTCGTCTATTCGCATTTTTGATTGCCATGGTTGCTTTCGTAGGATTTTTCTTGTTCTTCCGATACACCAATATTGGATTAGCGATGCGCGCAACATCCGAAGACCAACAACTCGCTGAGTCGGTTGGGTTACGAGTACGTGTTATCCTCGCGGTAACGTGGGGCATTGCAGCAGTATTGGCTGGTATTGCTGGTATTTTGCAAGCAGGCTCAAACGCTAATAGTACACTCGACACGAATTTACAATTTATGGCATTACGCGCCTTCCCTGCTGTCTTACTCGGCGGTTTAGAGTCTATTGGGGGCGCATTAGTTGGTGGATTAATTCTCGGCTTAACAGAATCGTGGGCGCAAACTCTATTCAACACCGATATTTCGGCAAATCTCGCACCCTATGTCGTCTTGATGGTTGTCTTAATCATTCGCCCTGAAGGGTTCTTCGGCGAAAAACGTATTGACCGAATTTAAATTATATTTTTTGATTTTTCTACAAAGGGTTATTCATGGCTGATAATATTCGCCCTGCTGGGGTGTTTGATACAAACTATAATGAAGATATGGCACTCAACCGCACCACTGGCGATAAATTACGTGTTTATGGTGGCTTTGGTTTACTACTGTTAATCCCATTAATTGCCCAAATCGGCATTATTCCCAACTATTGGGTGACGATTATTAATAACATTGCTATTTTGGTGATTGCAGCGCAGGGTCTTAACATATTAATCGGCTACGCAGGTCAGATTTCTCTTGGTCATGCAGCGTTTATGGCAGTTGGTGCATATAGTGCAGCCGTATTAGCTAAAGGCTTTGATGTAACAATTGCTGGTAATCTCATGGAGATAGGACCTTTTCCATTTTGGGTCTCTATCCCGTTGGCGACGCTCTTTACAGGATTAGTCGGGTTGTTCTTTGGTCTGCCCTCTTTGCGTGTAAAAGGGTTTTACTTGGCTATGGCGACCCTTGCGGCACAATTCATTATCCCCTGGTTAATTGAAAACCCACTCGAACATTGGACGAGAGCGCCAAGTGCCTTGCAAGAAATCCCCGCACCCAATTTTTTCGGTATCATCCTTGATACATCTTTTGAAATCTATTATTTAATTGTGCCTTTATCAGTCTTTTTGATGCTAATAGCACGCAACATCATCCGCACCCGAACAGGACGCGCATTTATCTCTGTGCGAGATAACGATTTAGCTGCTGAATTGCTTGGTATCAATGTCTTTTGGTATAAGTTGCAAGCCTTCTTTATTAGTGCAATGTACGCTGGTGTAGCTGGAGCATTATTGGCATTCGATAGAGGCAGTCTCAATCCTGAATTTTTCACCTTAGAACAATCTGTTGCTCTGTTAGCGATGTTAGTCATTGGCGGCGCAGGTTTTCCACTCGCACCCTTATTTGGTGTGGCTGTGTTCGAGCTACTAACGTCATGGATTATTCCTGCAATTAGTCCTTTGCTCAATAGCGCCTTACCAACTCTATTGCCATTTATTGAATCAACTAATATTAGTTCCTCTCTAAGACCTATTTTGTTCGGTCTTATGCTAATCATATTTTTAATATTCGAGCCTAGAGGTTTGGCATACAGATGGGAGATTCTACGAATATCGTGGAAAATTCGCCCATATTCTTATTGAGTGCTGTATACTTACTATATTGATTATCGGGGATTTTCCCGTTGAATCTAAATAACTATTTTTCTATACGAAAGGTTTTAATACATGCGTAAATTAAGTTTATTATTTGTTGCTTGTGTCATGCTCTTGCTGACATCACAACCCCTTGCTCAAGAAGAATTACCAGAAGTGGTTTCGGCAAACCGTACTCCTTGTGAAGTTGACCTTACAGGACAAACTTTTGATTTCTGGCATCTCGGCGATTTAAGTGGTCCATTTGGTCCAATCACCCAACCTGTACTCGCAGGTTTTGAAGATGCAGTTGCTTACTTCAATGAACGCGGTGGTATTTGTGGTGCTGAAATTGTTCTACCAGATGCTACAACAATTGATACTGGCGGTGACCAAAATCAATCACAAATTATCTATGACCGTATCTCAGCAGAAGACCCTCTTTTGCTCGTACTTTATGGTTCAGCAGATAGTGAATTGCTCCGCGATCAACTTATCAATGACGAAGTTCCATCACTGATTTCTGCTGGCTCAGTAGAAGGTCTTTACGGTGAAAATGCAGATGAACCTGGTTGGGTTTTCGCAACTAACCCATTATACGTTGACCAATTTGGTCAATTCTGCCAATATGCCGCCGAAAATATTGACTCTCCTGTTATCGGTTACATCAGTTGGCCTGGCGCATTTGGTGAAGCAGCTTATACAGAAGATACAATTGCATTTTGTGAATCACTGGGTGTAGAAATCCTTGATACACCTGAATTATTCGCTCCTGGTTCAGATATTAGTGGTGCAGTACAGAATCTAGTAGATGCTGGCGCTAATATTCTCTATACCAACAGTCTTGCTACAGGTCCTGCAAATGTTGCGGCAACAGTCACAAATCTTGGCTTAAATGACCAAGTGCAAATTGCAGGTGTCAACTGGGCATTAGATACCTCGGTTGGTTTGCTTGGCTTAAGCACTTTCACACCAGAAGGCTTACCATCCACCAACGGTATCATCGGCTCAATGCCATTCACATGGTGGACTGAAACAGATAATGCTGGCATCCAAGTCGTGACAGAAGTTGCGAACGCAAATGAACGTCCAGCGACAATCCGTAATATCGCTTACATTCTTGGTTTCTTAACTATTGATGGCTACATTGAAGTTATGGTTCAAACAGCTAATCGCACAGGTGGTGGCGATTTCACAGGCGCAGACGTTTATGCAACTTTAGAAGCGCTTGATTACAATTCAATGGATATTATCCAGATGGATTTCACGAATGATGCTGGTGAAGCAATCCGTGATACTGAATCAAACCGCATGGCAATGTTGACTTATGCGGGTGTTGATGGTGGCACAATTATGGATGGTGAAGCACCATTGCTCGTTGAAGTTGATGGCAACATGATTCCTGTTCCAGTCGTAGTTCCGCTAGAAGATTTCCGTAGTAGCCCAGATTTACGTCCGGGTGGTGCTGATGTGCCAATGACTGATGGCTAATTTAGCTTCATAGTACAATTTAGAGGCAATCCATGAGGTTGCCTCTTTTCTTGGTTTTTGCTAGATGATGATAGACCTTAAATCAGTTTTAGGTTTATCATGATGTAGCAAATACTCAGGATGACGGCGTAAGACATCGGACATATGATGTAAATATTTTTATTAAAGGAATTTATTGATGAGCGTTGCCGTAAATAATACATTGACAATTAATAATATTGAAGTGACCTACAGCGGTGTTATTTTAGTGCTGAGAGGTGTATCCCTCAAAGTAGAGCCCGGACAAGTGATTTCGCTACTGGGTCCAAATGGTGCAGGAAAATCTACGACCCTCAAAGCAATTAGTGGCTTGCTGAAAAGTGAAACTGGGGAAGTCACGCGGGGGAACATTTTATGGGGCGATGACATGCGTCTTGATAAGATGACAGCAGAAGAAATCGTTCGCGAACAAGTAATTCAAGTAATTGAAGGTCGCCCACTATTTCGGCATCTCACTGTAGAAGAAAATCTACGAGTTGGGTCAATGACCTATAATGGTGGTGCAGAGTATAAGAATGATATAGAGCGCGTTTATCACTATTTCCCACGGCTACGCGATATGCAACGACGCACGAGTGGCTATTTATCAGGTGGCGAAGCACAAATGCTCGTCATTGGTCGTGCTTTAATGGGACATCCAAAACTCTTGATGCTTGATGAACCCTCACTCGGGCTTGCACCGATGCTCGTTGAAGAAATTTTTGAGATTATTAAAGATATCAATAAAGGCGAAGGAATGTCTTTGTTGATTGTTGAGCAGAATGCACGAGTCGCCCTCGCCTTAGCTGATTATGGTTATGTCATGGAAAATGGGCGTATCGTATTGGATGGTCCAGCCGAACAACTGCGTGAAAATGAAGACATTAAAGAATTTTATCTCGGCTTAAACCAACTCGGAGAGCGCAAGAGCTATCGTGAAGTCAAACACTATAAAAGACGTAAACGTTGGTTAGGTTAAGTCTAGTTATGAGGGCGCGGAAATCTGCGCCTTTGTCTATTAAAAGTCTCACAATTAAGGAGGACTCTTTTGAGCCATTTTGATAATCGCGTCAAAGAATTAGTTGCCCATGCTTATGCAAAAGCCCCTTCGATTAAAAAATTATTAGATGATGCAGGGGTCAGCCCTGAAGATATTCAGACAGCAGATGACTTAGTGAAAATCCCTGTTCTGAGCAAAGATGAACTCGTTGAAATTCATCGCGCAAATCCACCCTTCGGTGGCTTCTTGACAATTGACCCTGCCGATTTACCACGCATTTATATCTCACCGGGACCCATATTTGACCCACAGCCCCCACCAGAAGACCCTGAGGTGACACTTGCTGCATTCCGATATGTGGGTTTCCAGCGCGGAGACCGAGTGTTGAATACCTTTGCTTATCATCTAACACCTGCTGGTATTTTATTAGACGATGGCTTGCGTGCCTGTGGGGCGACTGTATTGCCAACAGGTCCGGGAAACACTGATTTGCAAATCATGATGGCGACTTCATTGGGTGCAACAGGCTTTGTCGGTCAACCGAGTTACTTGATGACTCTTCTGGATAAGGTAGAAGAAATGGGTATGAGTGCTGATACCTTCCCTATCAAGAAAGCTTTATTCTCAGCAGAACCGTATACACCAGCACAAAAAGCCCGTTTTGAAGGCGAATGGGGTATAAAAACCACTTCGGCATATGGAACTGCTGACCTCGGCTTTATTGGCTATACGAAAGATGGAGTTGATGGCTTTGTTCTTACTGAAAATGTCTTACTCCAAATTTGTGACCCACAAACAGGTGAACTTGTACCTGATGGTGAGCAAGGTGAAATTGTTGCGACCACATTCAACAAATCTTACCCTCTCATCCGCTTTGGTACAGGCGATTTAGGTGCTATCAGCCCGAATTTGATTGACGGTAAATATCAACATTTGCTTGGCTTGTTTGGACGTAGTGGTGGCGCGATTAAAGTGCGGGGAATGTTCTTGCACCCAAACCAACTCAATGCCGCAAAGATGGCATTCCCACAGATTGAACGACTACAAGCTATCATCACACGTCCCGAAAACAGCGATGTTGTGACGATTAAGTTACAACTCAAAGAAGGTGCGGAAGCAGGCGACCTTGCTGAAAAACTTAAAGGTTTAGCACAAAATGCGGCACGTTTACGTATTGATGAGGTCATTTTCGTAGATGAGATTGATAGCAATGCGCGGACGATTGTCGATGAGCGTGAGTGGGATTAAGCAATAAAAAAAAGCAGGAAGCCTATTTGACTTCCTGCTCGTTTGTTTTTATTCGTCGGCAGACTCTACAATGAGTTCAAATTCACCATCTTCTGAATCGCCAAATGAAGCAACTTCAACCGTGACTGTGCCATCTTCATCAAGGCTAAAACCTTCTAACCCTGAATTCAATTCCTCAAAATCATCATTTTCTTCAATGAGTTCACCATCTTCATCATAGATACGCAGATATGTATCTACGCCATCAATCCCATTGAGATAGATATTGATTTCTTCATCGGCTTCTAGCTCAAGTGTATAGGCAATGCGTAAGCCTGAACTCAATTCACCTTCAATTGTATCTCCAACGGCAATTTCCCCACCGTCTTCAACACTGGCAGTAAAAGGTTCTTCACCAGTCGTTACAACGAGGGTATATTCACCTGCTTCAGCATCATCAAAAGTAGCAACTTCAATCACGATGACTAGCTCTTGGTCTAGGGCGATACCGGGGAAGCCTGAATTTGTCGTACCCGCGTAATCATCATTTTCGACCAATAATTCTGCACCGTCAGCATCATAAATGCGGAGGTATGTATCTAGGTCACCTAAGATGAACACACCTACAGGGTCTGCACCTGCTTCAATCGTAAAGTCATAGCGGATACGTTGACCAACTTCGATGTCGCCTGTAATTTCTTCATCGTAGCCAATTTCACCACCATCAACAATGTCGAGGCTAGCAAGGGCTTCTTCGGCTTGGTTATTCAATGCGTCGATAGCATACTGCAATACAGGGTCATCATTCACGTAAGTTACATCGGTTAAGCCGAGTGTATCTTCATCCACAGGAACGACAACGGTTGGTGCAACACCTTGATTCTGAATGTGAATCTCACCATCAGCACCAATTGAGCGTCCAATGGTCATCTGCATACTTACGCCATCAGGCATCAAGAAGACCTCAGTACCACCGCCACCACCAATCGTTGGATATTGCCCAACAATCGCGGCACGGTCATCTATAGTCATATTATAGGAGAAAAATTCGCAGGCACTAAAGCAATTCGGTCCAATCAAAACTGCGACTGAGCCATAATAGCGCAATGCTTCATCAGGCAAATGCAAGGTTTCTTCAAAGCGGTCATCGAATAAGAAACCATCGATATTTTCATTGTAGACAGCTGAGTTACCCAGTACAAATTCTTCATCAAAGAAGTAAGATGCCATGTTATCAGCTAATCCACCAAAACCACCTGAATTGTTTCGCATATCAATGATAACGCCATCGACTTGGTTATTACGTACATCATCTAACATACGTTCCCATAGGCGAATCGTCAGCAATGGGCTATCGAGGAAGCTAGAAATATTGACATACATCATATTTTCTATAATTTCCCATTCGACAGGTAATTCAGTTGCAGAACGCCCACGATTGAATGATGAATAGCTAAAGCTAGCAGGTTCTTCAACCGAAGTTAAAGTTACAGTCTCTTCTTCATCGTCATCGGGATTGATGTAAGTCAGTTCAACATCTGTTCCAATAGGTGAACGGGTGACGTAGCGTAAACGCTGTAAGGTGCGAACATGTTCTGTATTGAATGGCTCTGACCATGCGCGTGTATTGCTAACAGCTTCCATAATTGGCACACCATCAATCTCGATAATTTCTGCACCAAGTTCGATACCAGCATCATCAGCAGGTGTATCCTCAGCTAAGAAATTGACAATCACACGTCCATCGCTCAATTCCCGAATAGCGATACCAAGACCGCCTGATGTTTCTTCTACGAAATCGTTCACAAGTAAGTTATTGACATTTGAATTAGTATGACGGTCGCCAATTTCAATAGTGAAATCGAAGATTGCATAGTAATAGGCTTCAACGTCACCGTTTTCTTCGGCTTCTTCAAAACGTGGGCGATAATCTTCTTCAATTTGATCCCAATCAATGCCTGCGTATTCTGTGAAGGAATATTCGTTACGCATCTTTTCCATCATGGCATCAAAGGCTTCGGTATAACTCATAGCTGAAAAGTCGTCGAGTTCCGCGCCTTCTGCTTCAATAAGATCAATTTCTGGTTCACGACTACGGTCAAACGTGAATACTTCATCATCCATATTCACAATCGTCCAGCCTTGCGGAACGATTACAAGGGGGTCATCTTCTGTAAATAATGCTTCATCCTCACCAAAACCAGATGGGAAGGCTTGCCCTTCTACTGGAGCATAAATGAGAAGATTACCACCAACATATTCAGCAATACGTTCGGGAGGTTCACTATCTGTGATAACTGAAGAATAATTCCCTGACCATGCCCCACCGTCACGCTCTTCTAGATAAATATCACCATAAGTATTTGACCAGTAAGCAATCTGGAAAATCTGAACACCGATGTCGTCTTCGTCATCATTGTCGACATCATTTAAGGGTGCTTGAGGTTCTGCTGGTAATTGAATGATATAGCTAAATGGAGATTGATAAACATCAGAAGTGATTTGTGCAAAGACTTGGGATTCTGGTGGGAAGACGTAATCGAAGTTACGATCTACAAAACCTGTTTGGTCTTCCAAAATAATGAACCCGTCTTCTGCATCCGCAGTAAAAAAGGCATTAGTGTATGTGACTTCACCTGTGATGAGTACAGGACCACCTTCATCATTAATAATCGGTGCGGGTGGAATATCTTCATCCAAAGCATTAACGACAAAACTGAGTAATGCGATTGTTAGACTGGCTAACAATAATCTCGATAATCGAAGCATATAGTTCTCCAAAATAATATGTACCAGACTCTATTTTAGCAGAAAAATGATTACTAATTGATGAATAGCTTATCAGTATTTTGATTTAAAAAGAATTTTGTTTAAAACGAAGGGAAAATAAGAGGAATCAAAAAGAGAGAAGCCGTGTTGAGATGTCATATATCAAGATAAAGGTGTTTTACATAAGGTTGGCAATGGCTTACTCTCCCACACCGCTTCCAGTGCAGTACCATCAGCGCTTACGGACTTAACTTCCGGGTTCGGAATGGAGCCGGGTGTACCCCCGCAGCTCTAATCACCAACCAATCTAACACGCTCTACTCTCTATACAACTCTCAGGCTTCTCTCTCTCTTCATATCAGCCTAAGATGAATACTTCTAAAAATAACCACTACTCTCAGTACCAATCTAGCACACATTACCACTCTTCTCTTCCAAAGCTCTTACAAAAACAGAACTCCGCGAAAGTACCTGCACCTCCGCATCACATACCGCTCTATTTGTTCTAAAAGCCCTCGACCATTAGTACGGATCAGCTTCATACATTACTGCACTTACACCCTCCGCCTATCTAACTAGTCGTCTCCTAGCGGTCTTACTCCCTTATAGGGATGGGGTATCTCGTCTTGAGGTGGGCTTCCCACTTAGATGCTTTCAGCGGTTATCCCATCCGAAGGTCGCTACCCAGCTATGCTTCTGGCGAAACAACTGGCGCACGAGCGCTTCGTCCACCCCGGTCCTCTCGTACTAGGGGCAGCTCCTCTCAAATACCCAACGCCCACAGCGGATAGAGACCGACCTGTCTCACGACGGTCTGAACCCAGCTCACGTACCGCTTTAATGGGCGAACAGCCCAACCCTTGGGACCTTATTCAGCCCCAGGATGCGATGAGCCGACATCGAGGTGCCGAGCCTTCTCGTCGATATGAACTCTTGGAGAAGACTAGCCTGTTATCCCCGGGGTAGCTTTTATCCGGTAAGCTACGGCCTTTCCACTCAGCGCCGTAGGATCACTAAGCCCGACTTTCGTCTCTGCTCGACATGTATGTCTCGCAGTCAAGCTGGCTTTTGCCTTTACACTCTACGATGGGTTTCCATTCCATCTGAGCCAACCTTTGGGCGCCTCCGTTACTCTTTCGGAGGCGACCGCCCCAGTCAAACTGCCCACCAGTCACTGTCCCTCATCCTGTAAAGATGCAGGTTAGGGCCTAAGCGTTGCAGGGCTGGTATTTCAACAGCGACTCCTCGCAATCTAGCGACCACGATTCCCAGTCTCCCAGCTATCCTACACAAGCAACACCCAAACGCAATGACAGGCTACAGTAAAGCTCCACGGGGTCTTTTTGTCCTGCTGCGGGTAGTACGCATTTTTACGCACACTTCAATTTCGCCGGGTCCCCTGCTGAGACAGTGCTCCACTCGTTAAGCCTTTCGTGCGGGTCGGAACTTACCCGACAAGGAATTTCGCTACCTTAGGACCGTTATAGTTACGGCCGCCGTTCACCGGGGCTTCAGTTCAGTGCTCTCACACGTCTCCTTAACCTTCCGGCACTGGGCAGGCTTCAGCCCCTATACGTCGCCTTGCGGCTTCGCAGAGACCTGTGTTTTTGGTAAACAGTCGGCAGAGCCTTTTCACTGCGGCCCCCCTCTCAGGGGGCGTCCCTTCTCCCGAAGTTACGGGACATTTTTGCCTAATTCCTTAGCAGAGGTTCTCCCGTTCGCCTTAGTATTCTCAACCCGTCTACCTGTGTCGGTTTGCGGTACGGTTAATAACACTTACAGATGCATCTTTTCTCGTCCCTCAGTCCTGCTACGCACAATCCAGTCAGTGCTTCACACTTCCTCAAGCTCTACATCCAACATGTTACTAGTTCAGGAATATTAACCTGATGTCCATCGGCTACGCCTCTCGGCCTCACCTTAGGCCCGACTAACCCGACGCGGACTGACCTTCCGTCGGAAACCTTAGACTTTCGGCGAATATGGTTCTCACATATTTCTCGCTACTCATGCCAGCATTCGCACTTCTATATACTCCAACAAACCTTACAGTTTGCCTTCGCCGCATATAGAACGCTCCCCTACCATTCTCTCGAATCCCTCGCTTCGGTGAAATACTTGAGCCCCGTTACATTATCTGCGCAACTGCGTTTGACCAGTGAGCTGTTACGCACTCTTTAAAGGGTGGCTGCTTCTAAGCCAACCTCCTGGCTGTCTCTACACAATCACATCATTTTCCACTTAGTATTTACTTGGGGACCTTAGCGGGGGGTCTGGGTTCTTTCCCTCTCGACAGTGAAACTCATCTCACACTGTCCAACTGCTGTGCTAAATATGCTGGTATTCGGAGTTTGATTGGGTTCAGTAAGCTATACGCCCCCTAGCCCAGTCAGTGCTCTACCTCCAGCACTCATCACACAACGCTAGCCCTAAAGCTATTTCGGGGAGAACAAGCTATCTCCGAGTTCGTTTGGCATTTCACCTCTAACCACAAGTCTTCCCCTAATTTTGCAACATTAGTGGGTTCGGCCCTCCCGTGCGTGTTACCGCACTTTCAGCCTGCTCATGGTTAGCTCACCCGGTTTCGTGTCCAATACATGCCACTCTACGCCCTTTTCAGACTCGCTTTCGCTCCGCCTTCGGATGTCTCTTCCTTAAGCTTGCCACATGCATTGACTCGCTGGCTCATTCTCCTAAAGGCACGCCGTCAGGGTATAACACCCCTCCGACCGGTTGTAAGCACACGGTTTCAGGTTCTTTTCACTCCCCTCGCCGGGGTTCTTTTCACCTTTCCCTCACGGTACTTTTGCGCTATCGGTCTTCAACTGTATTTAGCCTTAGACAGTGGTCTGCCTATCTTCCCACAGAATTAGCGTGCTCCGTGGTACTCGTAAACCCTCTTTCGCTTCTACATACCGGACTCTCACCGTCTTCGGTTGACCTTCCCAGATCATTCTGCTTAGCTTTTTACAAGGGGGGCTGATCGGCTTTCGCTCGCCACTACTCGCCGAATATTTTCTTTTCCTCCGGGTACTTAGATGTTTCAGTTCCCCAGGTTCCCTTCCATAAATGGATAACCGAGTTTGACCCCAGTTGGGTTTCCCCATTCAGACATCCATGACTCTTGCGGTTATACACACCTCATCATGGCTTTTCGCAGTGTATCACGTCTTTCATCGGCAGTTGATGCCAAGGCATTCACCATGTGCCCTTTGTCGCTTTTAAAACCAGCGGGTGATACGGAGATGCTGACACTCTCGCATCGTTCTATCTTTTTGCTTCGTTTAAACCTCGAAATTGAAGAGTATCGCGTACTATTTCGATACTTCTTTTTTATTTTTTCGCATTGGTTATTTTATGTATTCATCTTGGTAAGCTGCACGTTTACTCCAACTAGAGCAAACTTTTTCAGGATAGATAAACTATCCACCACTGAACACCAACTCGTATAAGTTGATACCCACTGATTGATACTTTATCTACAACTTCTTAATCTGCACATCCCACTAAAAAAGCCCGACAATCTGCCGAGCTTCATTTAACATCGCTCATGATTGTGATCTAACGCTATTTCGTTCTCACTAACACTACACGATTTGCCAAATGAAACCTCTTTGCTTCTTTGTCAGGATTGTTCTGACAGTTTACTTTAGTTGTAAAGTAATTGTCAAGGTAATGTTGTGTATGCTTAACAGCAAAGTAGTAAGTCAGACAGAGAGGTTGTCACTTCAGATGCTCTCCCATTCGCGATTGCTTCCATACTCGACTTCGTATCCTTTTATTTGGTGCTTTCGTTGCCTACTTGCACCGCTCTTTAGAAAGGAGGTGATCCAGCCGCAGCTTCCGCTACAGCTACCTTGTTACGACTTCGTCCCAGTCATCAATCCTGCCTTCGGCGGTAGCCTCCTTGCGGTTAGCTTCCCGACTTCAGGCGTAATCAACTCCCATGACGTGACGGGCGGTGTGTACAAGGCCCGGGAACGTATTCACCGTGCCGTGCTGATACACGGTTACTAGCAACTCCGACTTCATACAGGCGAGTTGCAGCCTGTAATCTGAACTGAGACGCGCTTTCGGGATTGGCTCCACCTCGCGGCTTCGCTACCCATTGTACGCGCCATTGTAGCGTGTGTGTAGCCCTGGATATAAAGGCCATGCTGATTTGACATCATCCCCACCTTCCTCCCGTTTGCCACGGGCAGTCTCGCTAGACACTTGTAACTAACGATAGGGGTTGCGCTCGTTTGCGGACTTAACCGAACACCTCACGGCACGAGCTGACGACAACCATGCAGCACCTGTATAGGCTCCCCGAAGGGTCGTTCCAATTTCTTTTCACTACCACCTATATGTCAAACCCAGGTAAGGTTCTTCGCGTATCCTCGAATTAAACCACACGCTCCGCTGCTTGTGCGGGCCCCCGTCAATTCCTTTGAGTTTTAGCCTTGCGACCGTACTCCCCAGGCGGCACACTTATCGCGTTAGCTTCAACACTCATATCCCCGTAGGAATACAAACGTTTAGTGTGCATCGTTTACGGCATGGACTACCGGGGTTTCTAATCCCGTTCGCTACCCATGCTTTCGCGTCTGAGCGTCAGTTGGATGCCAGTAGGTCGCCTTCGCCACTGGTATTCTTCCTTATATCTACGCATTTCACCACTACACAAGGAATTCTACCTACCTCTCATCCACTCTAGACTAGCAGTTTTACTCAACCTCTCCCAGTTTAGCCGGGAGCTTTCATGAGTAACTTACCAATCCGCCTGCACGCGCTTTACGCCCAGTAACTCCGGATAACGCTTGCCTCCTACGTTTTACCGCGGCTGCTGGCACGTAGTTAGCCGAGACTTATTCCTAGGCTACCGTCCACTCTCGTCACCTAGAAAAGGGCTTTACAGTCCGAAAACCGTCTTCACCCACGCGGCGTCGCTGCATCAGGCTTGCGCCCATTGTGCAATATTCCTCACTGCTGCCTTCCGTAGAAGTCTGGACCGTGTCTCAGTTCCAGTGTGGGGGGTCACCCTCTCAGGTCCCCTAGCCGTCGTCGCCTTGGTGAGCCTTTACCTCACCAACTAGCTGATGGCTCGCAGCCCCATCCTTGAGCGCATTACTTTTCTCACATTCCTCTACTAAAACGTGAGCTTATCGCGTATTAGCTACTGTTTCCAATAGTTATCCACGTCTCAAGGGCAGGTTAGCTACGTGTTACTCACCCGTTCGCCACTCTCCACCATCCGAAGATGGCTTCCCGTTCGACTTGCATGTGTTAGGCACGCCGCCAGCGTTCATCCTGAGCCAGGATCAAACTCTCCATATTCGGGGAATCTCATCTGCTGTTTAATTCTCTGTCTGAACTTACTATTCTGCTGTTAAACTGCACTGCTACCAAAATACAATCGAAGTAGATAACTCTCTACTCCGCAACTGATAGAGACAAATAATACCAACCCCATCCTAACTTGTCAAGTCTTTCTACAAAAAAGTCTCGACTGAGTTGAGGACGTGTTGTCTGTCGTCCTTATGGTGTTTGGGAACTGGACTGGCTAATCCCTTAAAGACTACCGCCTAGCTCTTCACCTTCCGTTGCGTTTTGATTGTTAATTTTCTTCGCCTGTTGCCTCTCTCAAGACAACACGATGGATTATACACCCACTATCTTCCTTTGCAAGGGCTATTTCACAAGGATTTAACAATTAAACCCTTTTTAATTTTAGTGAACCTCTATAACCCTTAAATTCGTTAATTTTGGGTTGGTTTTAGTTCAATTCATCAGTGAAAATTACTGTTGTAGGATTACCACCTGCCAAAACATCGACAATCCGAGCAACATCATTGAGTAAGTCATCTGTGCTAATAATATATTGACGACGACGCAATCGGAATGACATCTCCCCTTCTTTATATATGAAGGGAAAAACCGCTTTGCCCTCTTCTAAGAAATAACTCCACTCATCTTGCACATTCTCAGATCGCATTGACTCAGGTGAGACGATAAGCAACATTTTATCGCAAGATTGTAAAGCAAGTTCGATACTATTATCCCAATTAACACCGGGTTCAATATCTTGGTCTATCCAAATATCTAAACCGACTCGACGTAGTTCTCTAGCCAAAGTATAGACGTAATCACTGTCTTTACGAGCATAACTGATGAACACTCGACCATCTATCGATGATTGCCCTGAATAAAAGGCTTGCATTAGGTCATTGACTGCATCAGTAGCGACTTGATAGCGTTGCTTCGGGTCACTATGTAAAAGTCGGCTGACCACCACATCTACACCAATGGGTAACTCTGGGCGAAAATCCCGAACTTTGCTAATAACTTGATTATGCCGATATTCGGGTTCACGTTCGCCTGTGAACAAGCTATAGAGCAACAAGCCAAAGGCATAAATATCGCCAGCAATAGCAACTTCCCCACTTGATTTTTCTTCGGGACTTAGAACCGTATAGCGGCTTAAGTCTTCATTAGATGCACCAATACTATCGCTTAAATCTTTAGCAACAGTGAAATTAATCAAGTAAGGTTGGTCAGCCTCATCCATAATAATTGTATTCGCAGAGATCGCCCGATGCACAATCCCTCGTTGATGAATAAAATCCAGTACACTCGCCAATTGTTGAGCGATACGCAGTAATAGTAATGAAGAGATAGGTTTAGACCGTTGGAAATACCACGTAAGTAAGGAATCAACACCGACTAAGCGTTGTACCTGAAATGGGCGTTCACCATGCAGACCATAATCATAAATGGGGATAACATGTGGATGTTCTAAGCTAGCGACAATTTGAGACTCTTGTTCAAAGCGCTTGAGGTAATGCTGATTACTCATCGTTTCGGGTTTAACAATGCGGATAGCAACTCGCCGTTTGAGAATAGTATCTTGAGCAGACCATAATTCACTGACGCTACCTTTACGAAACATCTCTTCGATTTGATAGCGTCCACCTATTACTTCACCTATTTCTAACGACATTTGCTATACCTTACATCTCGCTTCTTCCCTGTAAAGCACGCATGAGCGTGACAGCATCCACATATTCGAGATCGCCACCTGTGGGTAGACCGCGAGCTAGCCGAGTAATTTTTACGCCCTTATTCTCTAATGCGCGCTGAATATAAAAAGAGGTCGCATCCCCTTCTTGTCCGGGATTAGTAGCAATAATGACTTCGAGAACATCACCTTCATCCACGCGATTAACCAACTTAGGAATATTGAGGTCATCAGGTCCAATGCCACTTACAGGCGAAATTGCACCATGCAACACATGATATGCGCCGTCAAATGTTCCTGTACGTTCGAGAGCTAATAAATCAAGTGGTTCTTCAACTACTGCAATCACACGATGGTCACGCTTGGAGTCACTGCAAATCGGGCAAGGGTCGTCCACTGTGATATTGCCACAATTGGAGCAAAATTGTGTTTTACTTTTAATATCGGTGAGGGCTAAAGCAAGGTTACCTGAAATTGCATCAGGCGCACGCAAGAGATAGTAAGTCAGGCGTGAGGCAGTTTTAGGACCTACACCGGGGAGCGCACTTAAGGCTTCGATTAATTTTGTTACGGGTTCAGGGATTGCACTACTCATGAATTCACCTCAATAAGTAGGGGCACATCGCCGATGTGCCCTTACAGATATATCTATCTAGCAAACAGATTATCCACCGAGCAAACCACCGAGACCAGGCATGTTGCCAAGACCACCTGTGATTTTTTCCATCTTTTCAGCCGCCATTGTCTGGCTTTGTTCTACTGCTTGGTTCATTGCTGCCAACAAGAGATCTTGTAAATCTGCGACCCATTCTTCATCATCTGTATCAACCACATCTGGGTTGATTTCAATTGATTGAAAACGTTGATGTCCTGTCACCACAATTTTGATTGCACCACCACCAACAGAGACTTCAACCGTTTCATGTTCGAGGTCTGCTTGTGCTTTTTCCATATCGGCTTGCATTTTTTGCATTTGAGCCATCATGCCACCCATTCCACCGGGCATACCACCACCTGCTGACCCACCTCGACGTCGTTTCGCCATAAGATTTTTCTCCTTTATTTTTGATTTGTGTATCTGATATTCATTAAAACTGAATTTTCGTAAGGGGCGTAGCATGCTACGACATCTTAGACAATTTTCAGTTTTTATGTTTCTCAAGAGAGTAAGCTATCTAAGAAAATAATAGATAAGGAATAAAACGGTTGAGACATGTCTCAACCCTACATCAAAGCCTACAAATCAGGATTCATGTAGGGATGGCATCCATGCCATCCGCCTAAAACCATTACATGATTAAATTCTTAATCTGCATTACATCCCTACTACTTATGTATCGTATCATATTATTCGTCATCATCACGGATTTGCCCACCAAGCCCTAATCCTTCTTGAATAAGGGGATCATCAGCTAGCTCATCATCGGATGAATGTTGAATAACATCGCCTTCACCCAAAAGGACATACCGTATACGTAGTTTTTCATCCGTCACATTGGAAATTGCACGTTCAACCCACTTTAAGCGTGTTTCTTCATTGAGTTTCTTCAGATAAATTTGATTACTAACACCCATCGTTACCAGATTACCATCTACTGAAACAACGTTGGCAAATTCCATCAAATTCGGCAGGTTGACAATCAAATCACCAGCATTATGTGAATGTTGGAAAATCAAGCGTTGGGCATCGACCCACTTATCTTGCACTTTAGATGGTGCAATGATAGGCGGTGTACCAGGTTTAGATAATTCTGCGCGTTCAAAATCAGATGCTGTTTCCTTTTTCTGCTGAGGCGCATCTTTTGCTTTTGCATCACTTTGCGCTACATACTGAACCTGTACTTCTGGCTCTTGCAGACTTTCTATTAGAGCAAGTTCTAAAGCAAGTTGTGGTTGCCAGCCGCCTGTATAGTTATTGACGGCTTCATTGAAGGCTTTGACCGTTCGGAGTAATGTACTCCGACTAATCATTTGGGCTTGTTGGTCAAATAATTCTTGGTCATCTTGCGAAGCTTGTAACAAGTCTGCACTAGCAGTTTGTGCTAACATGACTGAGCGTAAATGCTCAACAACTTGTTGCCCAAATTGGCGTGGGTCACTACCAGCATCAATGGCTTGATTAATCACATGCAGACCGCGTGCAATCTCTTGTTTCACAATCGCATCGACCAAATCTCGTACAGCTATTGCACTAGCAGTACCTAGGATACGCTGAGTTAATTCCAATGTAATTGTTTCATCAGGGTCAGCAACAATTTGATCTAAGAGGCTAATGCTATCACGCACACTGCCTGTTCCCTCGCGTGCGACCAATTCTAAAGCTGAACGGTCTATTTGTAAGCCTTCTTGTTCAGAGATAAATGCTAACCGTTGGGTGACCTCTTGCAAAGACAAACGTCTAAATTCAAAAGGGAGACACCGACTTTTGATTGTCGCAGGTACTTTATCAATTTCTGTCGTTGCTAATACAAATAGCGCATGATTCGGGGGTTCTTCCAATGTTTTGAGGAGCGCATCAAAAGCATTCCCACTAAAACGATGGACTTCATCAATGATATAGACCTTATATCGCCCTTCATTAGGTGCAAAGGCAATCCTATCGCGCAAATCACGCACATCATCAACCCCTGTATGCGATGCCGCATCAATTTCAATGAGGTCTAAATAACGCCCCTCATTAACTGCAATACACGCTGGACACTCATTACAGGGTCTTATATCTTCATTTTCATTGGTGCAATTGACCGCTTTGGCTAAGAGACGAGCAGAGGTGGTTTTGCCAGTTCCACGTGGACCACTGAATAAATACGCATGCCGAATACGCCCTGTCTTGATAGAATTGCGTAAGGTACGTGTTATGTGGTCTTGTCCTACAACGTCGTCAAATGAAAGAGGTCGCCATTTGAGGTAAAGTGCTTGTTCAGGCATCGGGACTCCTCAATTTTGTCAGCTAAAAGTCTAGCATTCTTAGTCTCAGTCGGCAAGCATTGACCTAATATTTCAGAAGATTTGTTCGTATCTCATGGCTTACTTCGACAACTCTTACAATTTGCTGATAGTTATGTGCTATAATCATAGAAATGACCTATAGTGAAACGAGGAATATTATGCCTGGTCTAGGTGTTGGTGAACTACTCATTATTTTAGTTATCGTTATTGTTTTGTTCGGTGTTGGGCGTGTTTCTAAAATTGGTGGTGAATTAGGTGAAGCCATTGGAAACTTCCGCAAAGGTGTTAAATCTACCGAAGAAGAAGATGCAAAGATTGATGCATAACCCATATTAGGAGATAGTCTGTTACGACATCTCCTATTTTTTTTCTTCTGCCAATTTTAATGTCGTTTCAAATAGTGAATTGGCTTCAATTGGCACCATTTGCCCAACGCCTTGAGGAACTTGCAAATTGTAGTTGAGCAATTCTGCATTGTATGAGGCAATATCCGTACTTAATTGACGTGTTGCTTTATGCCAACGTTCATCAGCTTCTCGGTGCAAAATAAAACTTCCAGCTTTAATTGCGTATTCACGGCGTGCAACATAATCTCTGGCATACTGTTTGATGCGTTTTGCGATTTTGCTGTGCTTATCACGCAAAGTAAAGCCTAATGCCATCCAAGGCGGGATTGCATCATTATCTTTCATGATTTTGTTAGCTAATCTTTGGTCTTCGGGGATATGCTCATCATCTTCAAGTTCTAGTGGTTGCCCTGCTTTTGGATGCCATGACATATTGCCATCGCCGATGAGTTTGCGGATTCGCTCATCAACAATCGCTTCCCATTTGCTGAGATGATCCCAAGTATTATTTTCCTCAATTTTGCGATGATTTTCTTGCATCTGCTATGCCCTTCAAAATCATTTGTGCATATTTTCACATACAACTTAAAATGTGTCAAATTTACCTGAACATTAAACCTTTATTGCACGCAACCTAAGCTCATAGTACGCTATAGTGATGATAATAATAGGATTATTCTATGTCACGACCATTTGCGCTTATTATTGAAGACCAGCCTCATTTAGCCATCCTCTATGAAGATACCCTTCGTTTAGTAGGTTACGATGTCTTCTCAATACATAATGGCTTAGAAGCACTAAACTATTTGGCTATCCAAAATACACCTGATTTCGTGATACTAGATGTGAACTTACCCTCTGTATCAGGGCGTGAAATTTTAAAGCATATTCGTAAGAATGAAACATACAACGAAATGCCTGTACTTGTACTCACAGCAAATACCCTGATGATTGAGCAAATCCAGCCCGAAATTGGTGAGAATGATTTCTTACATGCAAAGCCGATTGGCATGACAGAGTTACAATCTTATGCGAAAAGAGTTCATCAGCATATAAGAGAGCGTATTGAATCACGTTTGGAAACTCAACCAATGCAACAGATAATTCACGAAGATATTGAGGATGACTCACAATTGAATGAAAGTAATGAGGACGAGGCAACCTTGTAAGTCGCCTCGTAAATTAACTTTATTTAGGGTGCTTCATCATCTTCAGGAATACGATAGACAGCCTGCACATCGCCATTATCATCGGCTAGTGTGACTACATCACCCGCCTGCCAAATAGGTTCTTCTAAGCCCCAGTAACTTGCAATAGGTGTATTATCACTCGTGCGCGTATATACCGTATGCTCAGAATTAGAGAAAATCAGGAGAGCATCAAAGGTAAATTCATTCCCTTCCGTATCACTGATTGTCCAGCCAGCAACATCGACTAAACGACCATTATTACGAATACGAACCCCCTCTACAGTCACATCTCCCGCACGAATAACTTCCACAATCTCTACTTCAGAATTGGTCGCTGTCGGTGCTAAAGTTACTGTTGGAGTTGGTGATGGTGTTAGATTCTCTGGTGCTTCGGTGACTTCACTTGTCACTTCTGCTGTAACCTCTGCTGTCACTTCTGGTGTGATTTCGCTATCTGAATCATCAGGCAATTCAAGCGTTGGTGGAACAATATCTTCTAATGGGCAACCTTCTATCGGCACAATTAATTCATCACCAATATTCAGGAAAGCGGTTTCTTCGGTGAAGCCATTGACTTCTAGCATCACAAAGGGATTCACACCGTAAACTTCCGCTAAAGCAAAAATCGTATCTCCTTCATCAACAATGTGGATGAGACACTCGGAGGGAATACCACTATCTGATGAATCATCGTCAGGGAGTTGCGTTACATTAAGCTGTTGCGAAGAAACGGTACCATCGGTTTCAGGGGCAATGTCATCAGGGACAGCAACTTGTGTGCGGTCTAAGGTTGCAGTAATGATAATCACATCAGGCGTTACATTCGGGTCAGGCGTTGCAGTAACAATCACTTGCACCGTAATCAACTCGGTACGCACTTGGTCACCTGCGCCACCAACTGTACAGCCTGCAATCACTACGCTTGCCATCATGATAAGGCTTACAAATAACCAAAATAATCTACGATATGACATAAAGTCTTGTCCTAGTTTGCAAATGAATTTCGTAATTGTTGTTGACTATAGCACAGCGTGAAACCATGAGCAATAAACGACAGTCCTACGCCTATTAAAAGTTTGAAAACGGTAACATTGACGCTATAAAAACAAGCCAATTAATAAAAAATCTGTCTTAGAATTTGGATAAAAAATTAGGATTTATCGGTTGCTATGCTATAGTTAAGTGGAAACAATCCATATTTTAGAAGTAAATTCCTATGCCTTATCTCATTGACGGACACAATCTTATCCATTATTTGGATGATATACATTTAGACGACCCCCATGATGAAGCAAAATTAGTTATTAAATTACGAGGTTTTTGCGCTCGACGTGGTAAAAAAGTTGTTGTGGTATTTGACCATGGCTTGCCCGGTGGCTACTCGCAACTGAGTACATCGTCGGTGATGGTCGTTTTTGCAAGTGCTGTACATACCAATGCCGATAACATTATCCGTGAGCGAATTAACAATATCCGTGATATTAAGGGCTGGACTGTTGTCTCGTCTGATAATGAAATTTTAGACTCAGCGCGTATGGTTGGGATGCGTGGCATGAAGTGTATCGACTTTGCCGAAATACTCACGCGCAAATTAGATAAGAAACCCCATAAAGGTGAAAATCCAAATGTGATGGTGTCACCAGAAGAAGTCCAAGAGTGGTTAGAGTTGTTCGGTGTAGAGGCAGATGAAACCTTCGTTGAGCAGATTACACCCGAACAAAACGAGGCAACGCCTAAGTTTATACCGCGTGAACGTCCGAGTGTTGTTAAAGCCAAGGTAGAAAAACCTAAAAAACGAGATTTATCCAAAATAAAAAACGCTGATGATGAGGTCGCGCAGTGGTTAGATGTGTTCGGGGAAAATCCTGAACGCGAAGTTACTGATAAGCCTAAGCCGATTAAAATTCGAGGCAAGAAAGAGCCTGAAAAAGAAGAAACCACTGACGATATTAACGAAGAAGTAAAAGGCGGAACGCTTAGTGTAAGTGAGAATAGTGTTGAGGCTTGGTTAGAAGTTTTTGGCGAGCCTGAAAAAGAGAGAGAACCAACAGACCCTGCTTATCAGCGGAATGACCCCAGTAAGCAAGGACGTTATAAAAATAGCAAAGGCAAGCGCGAACCAAGTGTCTATAAAGGCATGGCAACATCCGATGAAGTTTATTTGAATGAGGGTGAGGTTGATGCGTGGATGGATGTTTTTGGTGCGAGTGATGATGATTAGGCAGCCAAAATCCACATTGAATTTTTCCTATTTAACAGAGGATAACAGAGAAAACAGCCACTCTCGTGGTTCATCGCTGTACGAATCAAGTAATGAGTTCAGAAATATTCATAAAAAATGAACCTGTTATCTCATTAAAAGGTTTTTGGGCGTGAGATAAACAAAAATAACAAGGAACTTTTGACACAGTTTGTTCGTGTTTGGTTAGTCCTTACACAGAGTATAAAGTTGCTAAGGTGCTAGACAGAGCATAAACAATTTTTGAAAGCACATGTTGGTCATATCCCCGTTGATATGACCGTTTTTAATATGCGAGATTGTTTGTATCACACCCAAGATTAATTGCCAGAAAATATTTGCACGATTTTGACAAATTGTGACTAGACAAGCGAATATGATAGTGATATTATTCGCAAAGTATTCGGGGCGTGGCGCAGCCCGGCTAGCGCGTTCGGTTTGGGTCCGAAAGGTCGTGGGTTCGAATCCCGCCGCCCCGACAAAAAAGGGACTACAAAAGTCCCTTTTTAGGCGAGTATGGTGTAGTGGTAGCACATGACCCTTCCAAGGTCCTAGCATGGGTTCGAGTCCCATTACTCGCTCTACACAGATGACATCACAGTCATCTTTTTTATTTAATGTGCCAATCCCCTTCTAGCAATGCGAACATCAGCAAATCATGATATTCGCCATCTTCGTAGTATTGCTCCCGTTGGATGCCTTCTTGCTGAAAGCCAAGTGATTTGAGTAATCCGATAGATGCTGTGTTATAGATACTGGCATCTGCTTCTATACGATGCAATTTCATTTCTGTAAAACCAAAGTTCATTATTGCAGTCACTGCCTCGCGCATAATGCCTTTGCGCCAGTGTGCTTGTGCCAAGTCAAAGCCAATTGAGCCACGATTATCTATTTGATGCCAATAATTAAAGCCTATCATCCCAATTACAGTGTCACTTGGCTTGAGTGTGATTCCCCAACGTAGCGCCTTATAGTCATCGTACTCCTCTTGAATACCTGTAATGAGGTCTTCTGCCTGAGCCTCCTCTGTATATGCTTTGCCGATGTTGTATTTCGTGACTTCATAATCACTGCGAATAGCAAAAACGGCATCAGTATCTGCCAATACGAGTTGGCGTAGAATAAGGCGTTCAGTGGTGATGGTTGGAAATTCTTTGAAGGCGAACATAATTTTTCTTTCCACTATCGTAACTCAACCGATATTGTAAGGTCAGAAAAGCAACTATACTGCCGTATTATATTTTGAGTAAGTTGTAATTTTTGCTCGAATTACCCCATAGAATACACTTGTCGAACTCATCGCAACAATATAAATCTCATAAAGATTCTTTAACGGTACAGTGATTCAATGTCACGATTTTTCAATTAATCTATACTAATTTCATCAAAATAATCAATCAACGAAGGTAAAAAATGAGGCTATTTCTCTTATTTTTAAGTTTTTCATTGCTTTTATTTCCAAATAATCCTGTTCAGGCTCAAGATGAGTGTGAGAATGGCAATTACCTCGAAACCCGTTTGCTAGGTGGCGACTGGGGACGTGTGACATTGGGTGGTTCGTCGAATCGTGTGCGTGAAGAGCCATCAACAGACGGTATGGAACTATTTCAAATTCCAGCTGGGCATATCTTCCGTGTAAATTACACCAATGTCGTTTGTAGTGAGGGTATTGTTTGGCGCGAAATAAGTTATATCGATCAGGTTGGATGGACAGCAGAATCTTATCTAGCAGTAAATCCTGATTACTTCATTGAGCCTCTAGATATTGTGCAAACAATAGATGAATCGATTGTGATAGAGAATGGCGCAACAGCACTCGCATTCACGCCTGATGGGACACAAGTGACAGTGGCGCTGAACAACGGAAATTTGGTATGGTTTAATTTATTAGATAGTAGCGAAGGAACAATCTCACTAGATGTTGATTCCCCGATTTTGAGTATTATCTATCATCCTGATGGGAGTGGGATTTATGCAACAATCCATGATGATAGTGTCAATATCTGGAATAGCAATCACGATAGGGTTCGGCGAGTTGAATCACGCATGTCATTAGACTATCCTGCGATTTTCGACATGGATGATGATTGGGAATTTCTAGCAAATGGGGGTTGCCTTGAAGCTATTAATAATACCTGTAATGCTGGTGGTATCGTGCTGATAAATCCCGCCGATGATAACGATATTGCTACTTTGGACAATCAATATACTGAGGCTGTGCATGACATTGACTTTATGAGTCAGCATTTTACGACTTCTGGCGGAAACTCAGAATATGCAGTCATCATGACATCAATGGGTAGTCAATCTACAGCCAACAGTAGCCTACTTCTACGAGAAGGGGCAATCTGGCAAAACAGTCCTGCAAATTCACGAGCTTCTACCCTATCGTTAAACACCGTTGCCACAACACTTGAGTATGGAATCACGTTTTATGGTGGTTGCCAGCACTATGATAATGATGTTTGTACGGAAGGTTATTTAGAAGCAACGTCGTGGATGAGTGGTGGCAAGTGGTCTGACCTTGACCCACTACCTGCTGAAGTGTTGGATGTGGCATTCAGCAATTCCAATTATCCTAACCTAATGCGAATTGTCGCACTAACAGCAGATGGTGCAGTATCAGTAATTGATTTTTCGCAATGGTACGAAGACAATCAAGAAACAATTCAGGTATTTGACGACATTCCGGCACAGGCTTTTAGTATTAGCCCAAATGGTTCAGTGCTTGCAATTGCAAGTGATAACCAAGTCATTTTATATGATATATCGATTAGGAATGAGTAGATTAGCATTCGGTCTATAACTAGATAAACTCATCGCATTTCTATGTTGGATTGTGATATAATACACAATGTCTTGAGTTTTAGGAGATGATAATGCAAAACACACTCAGCCAAATTGACAATCTAATTGCTCGGCTCTTATTTGTAACCCCTGCTGAGACAGTATATGAAGAACGCACTACATCTAAAGCAGAAAATGCTTTTAGTTTTGCTTTAATATTTAGTGGGGTGCGTTGTGTCATTATGTATGCGATTTTGCCATTTGTTTTACCGTTGGTAGGCATCGCAGGTGATTTTGGGTTGTGGATAGATATTGTCATCAATACGATTGCAATCGGAGCAATCATCTACAGTTTGCGACGTTTTTGGAAAATCAATTACAAACGCAAGTGGCAATATTTCCCTGTAGCAATTGTCGCTTTGGTCTTGCTGATTGCGTTCATTGCTCTTGACATCAGCACACTTATGTAGGAAACTATGAGCCATCATGACCTGTTAATTTCGGTCAATAATTCGGGCCTATAGCTCAATTGGTTAGAGCATCCGACTCATAATCGGCAGGTTCTAGGTTCAAGTCCTAGTGGGCCCACACAAAGTCAGCAGATTTGCTGGCTTTTTTGTTATATTATACTTACATTATTTTTATTTAGAGGCAGTTTATTATGGCATATCTTTTTGAAAAGACGCTGTTCGACTTTGTATGTAACATTTTGCCAGAGCATAACAACGCGGGAGAAGTGCAAGCATATTTCCCTCAAAATAGTTACAAGAAAAAAGACAGTGTAGCATTAAATCCGTACGGTGCTGGTCCGTTTTGCAAATTTCGCATTCCTAAGAATATCAATAAAGCAGGTGTATATATCATAACTGTAAATGATGTACCATATTATGTTGGAGAATGTGTATCGCTATCGAAACGGTTCAACACAGGGTATGGACAAATTTCACCTAGAAACTGTTATATCGGCGGGCAATCAACCAATTGTCGGTTAAACAATTTAATTTACAATTTAGACCATGCGAATACAGCTATCACACTATTGTTTCATGAAACTAATAGCCGTTTTGAGTTAGAAAACAAACTAATTTCTGCATTGAACACTCAACACTATTGGAATCGAAAATCGTAGCTTTTTGCTTCAGGCCCAGCCGTGATATTCCTTGATGTAATCATAGGCTTGATTGAGTTGTTTGATGCGCTCATTGGCTTCTTGACGAGGTAATGCGCTCACGTCAGGATGCACCTTGAGAGCCATTCGACGGAAGGCGGCTTTTATCTCTTTTTCGGATGCACCCTTTTCAACACCAATCAATTGATAGTATCTATCCAGTTGGACATCACGGGTATAGGATGTGCGTCCATTGCCATTTTTCTTGTTGTGAGGAATATCTTGGGTATATTTGGTGCGATAATGAAAGCGTTGATTGGAGCGTTCGTCATTAACGCGCCGTTTATAGTCTGGTGATGCAATATCGGCTATGTGCCAACGTCCTTTGATATTGCCTTTAGTCACTTCTTTACGACGCACAGTCACTTTTTCTATTTCAAATTCTGGGAGATACCAAACACGAAACTCATCTTTTGTATTTTGTGGTGAGAAATGTGCTTGCGTAATCTTGAATTCATTGTCATCTATGAAATAGGTGTATAAGAAGTCACCATTGAGTAACATGAGTGCTTCCCACCAATCTTGCAATTTTACCGTTTCATCACCTTGTGGCAGTAACTTTTTATCGACGAAAAAGAGTGTGCCAATACCACTGCGACTATTATCGCGGAGTAAATTTTTAATATCGCGGACTTTGGGCGCTTTCGTCACGAGATACACATAGAGACGCGCCCCCATCCATGTTGATACAACAATATCAGCTTGATGGGTCTTAAAAACCACACTGGGGTCAGCTTCGGTTGTAGCACGTTTTACATCTGGGATAATAGCAAAAGTTGCACGAATCCATTTGGCAATGGCATCAGTCATGAGACGGCACTTTCAAACAACAGCGACGATAAACAGAAAATAGCATACCGCAAATTAGGAAAGTTGTAAGGAGTAAAAGTATTATAGAGTGACAATCAACTTATTTCGTCAGACTATTCCTCTTTTTCTTATCCCCACTTGTGAAATATTCAATGCTGAGATTAAGAGACAATAACGCTATCAAAGTGGATATGATGAGTACAATATATTCCCTTTGAATATCAAGGTTGCTTGTATATTCAGCCACAATATCGCAAACTATCTGATGTTCAGAAAAACAGAAATCATCTCTCAAGAATACAGGTAACATCGTTTGAATCATAATTTCATTTGGGAAGTGTTCCGCAAGCAGTGGATTTTCATAATCAATATATGTATCACAGTAAGAAGAGCCACCTTGCCAACAATTCATTTTCGTTAATACAATATTTAGCCATGTGAGTGAAGGAAATACTACTAAAAAAATCATAATCATTAGAATAATGCGAATTGAGTTACGATATTGCGAGTTTTGCTCAAAGACATTCTGAAAACGTGGAATGAATACCAATAAGCCAGCTAATGCCCCAATAATACACCCAACACATAGTAGAATACTGTAGCCAATATATACTTCTTCCCCCATGCTGTTTCCTTTTCAAGATTTCCCTAGAAATCTCACCCTGCCTGATTGTGATAATTACGAATCAGCATCCCTGTTGCTGGGTGCATCCCGAGTTTGGCATAGTAGGCTTGTAATTCAACATCACATAGCAAGTCTATACTGTATAAATGGCTGAGACTTTCCAGCATACGCCGTGTGAGTTCTTGCCCGATACCCTGCCCTTGATAAGCTGGTGACACTTCCAATAACGGAATGAATGCCGTTAAGACTCCATCGCTAATCGCTGTTATGAACCCAACGACGTTATCCTTATCGACTGCTAACCAGACTTTGTAGCTACCTTTCAAAATTTGAAGGTGTCTCTGAGGCGAAGGCGCGTTTAGCCAGCCAACAAAAAACTCATTTGTTAGATTTTTGGCACTAATACCTGCTAAAGAATCTGTATAGGTAATCATCAGTCCGCCTCAAGCAACAAAAATCCCGCCAAAAAGGACGGGATTGTAGCATACATCTAGCGAAATCTAGTATTCAATACCAGCCTTTTGAAGTTCACGTTGAATGATTAGCTCAAAATATTCAAATGGGCGTGCGCCACTATGAGCTTGACCATTGATATAAAATGAGGGTGTACCCGTAATACCGAGTGCAACGCCTGCATTGAAATCGTCATTGACCTCATCAAGATACTGTTGTGTTGTCAAACAATTACTGAAAGCACCCATATCTAAGCCAAGGTCAGAAGCGACTTGCGTCATGAACACTTCGCCTGTTTGGGTTAATGTATTCTGATTGGCAAATAACTGGTCATGATATTCCCAGAACATATTTTGTTCACGCGCACAGTTCGCTGCTAGTGATGCAGGATAGGATACATTCGGATTAATTGATGGGAAATCGCGGTATACGTAGCGGATATATTCTCCATAAGTATCAAGTAGTGGTCCTAGAGTTTCGTCGAAATGACGACCACAATATGGACAAGCGTAGGCACTAAATTCAACAATGACAATTGGTGCATCCTCGCGTCCTAAGTAGGGGTCATCATCTGCTAAAACAACCATATCAGCAGGAGGTTGAACTAAGCCTGAATCAACCAAAGCACTTTGTACAGCTGCTTCAATAGCATCTTCATCATCAAAACTTGATCCAAAGCTCATGCCACCAATCAGCAGACCAACCCCAAAGAAAATAATTGCTATCACGACATAATTAATGGTTGTGCGTGAAATTGTCACTGAATCATCTGCATTGGTCGTTACAGGTTTTGGTTCAGGTGTTTCGCTTGTTGTAGGCGTTTCTTCTTCGGGGACAGCATCCGAGTTTTGTTCTATTTCGCTCACAAAATTATCCTTAAAATGTTTGCACATTACAGAGTTTAGGTCAGGTTATTATTTCATCATACACCGAAATTGCTGATATTTAATTACGATTTGGTAAATTTTAGCAGAAAATAGCCATCTCCTATTCCACAAAATAGATTATAATCAACATTACGAACAATAATAATTATTCATCAAGTGGAGAAAGGTTGTCGGAGGATATGATTTGAGTAATCAGCTAGAAGGGTTGGTCATCAAAGACCAAAGTGGCTTTTATTGGGTAGAAGCCGAAGATAGTACGGTATATACATGCCGTTTAAGAGGTAAATTAAAGGAAGATGCACAATTATCCGATATTGCATCAATTGGCGATAAGGTAATCTTTAGCCCAAATGAGAATGAAGATGGGCTTGATGAGCATAGAGGCATTATCGATGAGGTTCATGACCGTCATAGCGTATTGTCACGCGCAGTCCGTACCACAGGTAAGCGTGGCGCTGGTCAAGCTGAACGTGAGCATATATTAATTGCTAATCCTGACCAAGCATTGTTTGCCTTTTCCGCATTACAACCCACCCCAAACTGGAAATTGTTAGACCGATTACTTGTGACTGCTGAAAGCAATTACCTCGATGACGTGGTGATTATTATCAACAAGATTGACTTAGTTGCACCAGATTCGCTTGAGGCGCAATTACAGCCTTATCATGAAATGGGTTACGACATCCTGTATACCAGTGCGCTTACTGGTGTGGGTATTGAGCCACTTAGAGAGCTTCTGGCTAATAAGATTTCTGTCTTAACAGGTCCTTCTGGTGTGGGCAAAACCAGCTTATTGAATGAAATTCAGCCGCAATTAGGACGTGTTACCAATTCGATTAGCGAATACAGCCAAGAAGGAATGCACACAACACGCGATAGTGCTCTAATCAAGCTCGATTTTGGTGGTTACCTCGCCGATACACCCGGTATTCGTCAGATGAACGTGTGGGATGTTGAGCCTGATGAACTCGATGCTTATTTTTTAGACATTAGCAATTACGTAGGACAATGTAAATTTCGCAATTGTACGCACACACAAGAGCCGAATTGTGCTGTCTTAGAGGCAATTGACACAGGTCGTCTCAGTGAGCGACGTTACAATAATTTCATCGAATTGCGTGAAGAACTTAAAGAAACATACATTGTATATTAAATAACGAAGTGAGAGTTCTACGTTCATCTGATAACTGTATTAATTACGTAGTATTAGAGTAGCCTATTCTGTCAAAGCATGGCAAAATAAGCATTAAGCTAATCGCAGGAGGACACTGTGTCGTCATTAATTGGACGCACTTTAGGACAGTATGAAGTTATAGACACACTTGGCAGAGGTGGCATGGCAACTGTCTATTTGGGCAAACAAGCCTCAATAGATCGCTATGTCGCTATTAAAGTGTTGCCCCCCCATCCTGCGTTGGATGAAGCATTCAAAGAGCGTTTTCAGCTAGAAGCAAAAACGATTGGTAATTTACAAAACCCCAATATTTTACCTTTGTATGATTATGGCACTGCCGATGATGTTATCTATCTTGTCATGCAATATGTTGACGGTGGCACACTCGAAGACCTAATTGAAATGGGAGCTATGAGTGTCCCTAAAGTTGAGCAAATAGTACGGTCAATTGCGAGTGGGCTAGACTATGCTCATCGAAAAGGTATTATTCACCGTGATATTAAGCCGAGTAACATTCTCATCCAAGATGGGCATACTCTACTAGCTGATTTTGGTATGGTGAAGATGGTTGCTGGTAACAGTGACTTAACAGGCACTTCGATTGTTGGCACGCCTAGTTATATGGCTCCCGAACAGGGGCAAGGTTTAGATGTTAATCATGGTGTCGATATTTATGCTTTGGGTGCTATGACTTACGAAATGTTGACAGGGCAACGTCCGTTTAGTGGGTCAACCCCGATGCAGATGATTCTGGCACATATTAACGATGAAGTACCTGATTTAAGAGTTTTACGCCCTGACTTGAGCGAAGAACTCTCAAATGTGATACGTCGTTCTTTGGCAAAAAAGTCTGACAATCGTTATCAGAGTGCAGGTGAGTTTGCAGAAGCCTTATCGCGTGCTATCCACAAAAACGAAGACACTTTGGCTAGTGTACAAAAAGAATTTCCTATCACAAAAGACGATAGCTCACAACGTAGTAAAACAGATTTAGATGCAACTGTTGCTTTCAATAGCGTTACCGATAGTAGCAATCCACACATTACGGGTCAACAACCGACACAGATTATTGTGCGTGATAGAGTTAATCCACTGGTTTTGATGGGTGGTTTTGGGTTAATTGCGCTGGTCATTGTCATCGTGGCTGTTTTGCTGATTAACAATGGCAATAATACAAACAATAATAATCCTTTACCTACCAATGTGGCTATTGCTAGCACGGCTATCCCCACAAATGTACCAGCTATAGTAGCTACACCACAAGAAACCTTTGGCGAAGTCCGCTTTAGCACAGAAAACGCCTTTGGTGACCGAATAGAAGTACGTTTGCGAGATGTAGACCCATTGCAGAATGGCAACAATTATGTAGCTTGGCTCAGGAACAGTGAAACAGGCGATACCTTAACGCTTGGTCGGGTTATCGTTGACGGTGTCGGTGACGGAACAATCACTTATACTGACGAAGACGGTCGAATGTTAGCTGCAAACTATAATCTTGTATTAATCACCTCCGAAACTGCTATAGGGGATGTACCGACAGGCGATGTTGTTTACAGTAGTGCATTACCGCTAGCAGTTAGCAACGGACTACGCGAGATATTTGTGGCATCTGATGATGGCATTAATGGAGAAAGTCTCCTTGATGGCGCACAAACCGAAGCTAGTATTGCGATGCAACATGCAGGTTTAGCCGCAGGAGCAAGTAATGTGGGTGGCTTGCGTACCCATGCTGAACATACTATCAATATTTTGCGTGGTGGAGAGGAAGATTATGACGGTAGTGGCTCTGGTCAAAATCCCGGACGTGGTATTGGTGTGTTCTTCTTTTTGGATGCAATCGACACCATTTTAAGCGATGCAACAAGCGTCGAAGGGGCAAGCCCAGAACTCCAGAGTAATGCTGAATTTATCCGTGTTTGCACTCAAAACGTACGGGGTTGGTCAAACCAAGTGATTAATTTTGAGCTTGAGATGATTGCTGGTGAGACTTTAGAAGCAGTAGCTGACCAAACAGCCCAATCTACTGCCCTTGCTGGGCAATTAAGTACGGGCAATGATTTCAATGGTAACGGTATTATCGAAGCATTTGAAGAAGAATGTGGACTTGACCAAATTCCTGACTTCGGATTGCAATTCGCCCGAATGGATATTCTCGAAGGCGATATTGAATCAGAATAATTGTTTACAAAAAAATGGACATCAACTCGGATGTCCATTTTACTTTTTAGGCTTCTTCAGGGCTTACTTCCTCTTCTTCATCTTCTTCATCTTCAGCATTTTCACCTATACGCCAAATTTCATCAGTCAAATCAATGAATAAGCGCCCATTAAGATGGTCGATTTCATGTTGGAATACACGCGCAAGCCATCCCTTTGCTTTGATGCGAAAGTCCTTACCATGACGATCTTGCCCAGTGACAAC
Source organism: Phototrophicaceae bacterium (assembly GCA_965230145.1). Classification (GTDB taxonomy): domain Bacteria; phylum Chloroflexota; class Anaerolineae; order Aggregatilineales; family Phototrophicaceae; genus JAUZRW01. Next base: position 4,133,212 of record CBDDKI010000002.1, on the reverse strand, counting down.
CACCATTTCATGGCGCTCAACCTCGCCTAACAAACCTGGAATAGATAGGCATCCTTCTACACCCATTACCATTTCACGGCTTGTCTTGATGATTTTAGGATTTGCAACGATGAAGGTCTGCCCTGCTAAATCACCATATTCTTCACGGTCTTCTTCAGTAGTATCAGGCAAACGCACAATAATCAGGCGTAAACTCTGAGCAATTTGTGGCGCAGCTAAACCGACCCCATTTGCTTCACCCATTGTTTCCACCATATCATCCACTAACTTTTGAAATGAGTCACTATTAAAACTTGAGTCAAGGACTTTGATTGCTTTTTTCCGCAATACGGGATTATCAGGTTGGATTATTTCAAGAATTGCCATATGGTTCACTTTGTTTTACTTATTTGACATTGATAGTCACTATCATAAATCAAAAACGCCTCAATTGGCTAGATAGAGGCGTTAAAATTGTATAATACAGCTAATGAGAATTTATTACCAAGTCTGAGCAAAATGTGGTTTTACGAGCATCTCAGCAATCAGCATTTCAGCTAACACCGTTGCTAATTTGAAAATACTTAATTTTTGCTGACAGGCTGACGCGCTAATTCTAGACTAAACTTTAGACTAGAATGATACGTTTCACACATAATCTATGATGCCAAATAGTTATACCATTATTGGCAATTTTTCACCTGTTTCTAAGCGCACCATACCTCGTAAGAAACCGATAGCCATATCAACATCATGAAAGGTTTTGACTTTGTCACGATTTAACATTTTAGTCATATATGATGTGCTTGATGTGGCTTTGACAATCCCTACCCATTTTGTATTACCATGATTAATCACCTGTAACAACGAAGGTAACTTGAGAACATCGAGTGGTACAACCACTTTACTAAAATCAAGAAGAAAATAGATTTCTTGTTCTTGTGCTGCCCCTAAGTATTCGAGCATGACTAGGTTAAGCTCACCAGCGGATGTATTTTCCTCAAAGGTAGTTTTAAGGATATAGGGTTCATCTAACCACTCAGTACGAAATGACATTATGATTCCTCATATGATAATTAATTGATACAACATTATTTTAACATAAATATTTCAACCTGTTACATCAATTATCTTAATTATTTGGCGGGAATTTCGGCGGACGTTTGCTCGGTGGCGGCGGTGGCTTCGGCAAAGGGTCTTGATTAGGATTTTGCGGTTGCGGAGGCAAGTCACGCTGTGGTGGCACAGGAGGCAAGGAATTTTGTTGGTTATTCTGATTAGGCATAGGTGGTAAATTATTTGGTTGATTTCCTTGATATGGCAGAGGTGGTACAGGATTCTGCTGGTTATTCTGGTATGGGCTTGGTTGAGCTGGATATGGTTGTTGTGTGGCAGGATTCGGTACTTGAGAAGTTGGTGTATAGGGACGACCTTGAGACATGCTTGGACGATTGCCAAATGGGGATGGTGTAGGATTAGTTGGTTGTTGGGGAGCAGGTTCATATGGCAAAGGTTGATTCGTTGCAGGGGCTGGGTTTGGATTACCCTGATTACCTTGTGATTGGTGATATAGAGAAATGTATTCGCCAATTGTCTCACGTTGTCGTTGTTCTTGTTCTTCCATAGCTCGTTGCTTTAGGCGTTGCTGACGACGGGTAATTTCGCTCTGGACATCGCGTGGATTGGCAATGTCATCAAATAGTTTAAAGGTATCTGCCCCAACTAAGGCAACTCGTACATCCCCATACTTGAAAACTTGCTGGAAAAATCCCTTTGTTTCAGCGACGACGTTATCGACTTGTTTTAAAAGCACTTGGTCACTCTCATTTTGAAGCCACAGAGGACGTTGGTTAATAATCGTGATGTTATTATCATTGATGAGATAATAATCATGTCGCCAATCCCAATCAACAAAGTAAAACCAAAGTACTCCGACCAATGCCGAGACAAATGCAATTCCCACACCGATAACACCTAATGGGGACAAGGTAGTAAATAAGAAAACCAGTATCGCAATCAGACTCCCTAGTATCCATAATGACGGTAAAAATACTGCCTTCAACCAGACAAACCAATGTTTACGATAAACGATTCCGCCGCTATTGGTTGTAAAAGACATCACAAATGGCGATAGAGGACCTGTACCCGGTGTATAGATGTTTTTAAGTTTATCTTCACTAACTGCATTTTTGCTTTTATCTGGGCGGAAAGGCTCTTCAACCCAACGGTCAATTTCTGCCATCATGGTTTCACGTTCGCGGGCTTGGTTTGCTACACGAAAATGACGGGCATCCTCAATAATTAAATCTTGTAATTTTTCTGGGTCTGGCATAAATGGTAGGATAAAGTTCCCCTGTGACCCTGCGGTTTTTAGTTCAACATCACCATAACGAAAAATACGAGCAAAAATATCAAATGTTGGAATTTCGGCATTGGCTTCTTGGATACTCTCCAAATCGACTTCGTTACGAATTTCGTGAAAGGTCACAATCGTGTGGATAATTCGTACAACCCGTTGGTCAGTAACAATGACTGAATCATTAGCCCATTCTAAAACAATGTAAATTGCTAGAACAATTCCTACGATAAACACCGTTGGCACAGTGAATACGGCGATACTGGGTATTCCTGCTGATAAAATTAAACCGAAGATAATGAGAGCAACGGGAATCCACATCCAACGCATAATTGAAAACCAATGCCGACGAGTTCTTAGCAAAACCTCTTCATTTTCACGTTGTGTTTTGAAATGCACATCATGCAGATGATGGTCACGGCTACCTTGTAAACCAAAGGCTGGCTTGAGTTCGGCATGATGCGAGAGTAAAGTCCCCATTGCAGAGCGCGTCAAGATGAGCAATGTCGTCGGGCGGACGGCTTGTAGATGAGTGCCAGCCCGTAATGTTTCAAATAGGGCATTCTGATAGATAAACTGCCCTTCTATGACCGCCCCTTGTTGGCTCAATGCCCCATCAGGAGATGCCAAAATGCGTATTAATTGTCCATCGGCGACAATCATCAAACCTGGTACTTCTGTCCCTTGTATGAGGATATAATCGCCAGCATTATAACGTCGTATTTCAAAGCTATTGGCGACAAGCCTAAATTGATGTTCTGGCAATTGGCTAAACATTGGCACATGGCGAATATGGGTTTCTTGGTATCTATCGGGCATTGGTCTCCCTTTATAATTTCGTCAAAACTAGTAACTAGACATTTTAGGATTTACGAATTGATTTTTGGAGGACAAAGCAGACTTTGTCTCTACCCTTGTGTTCTGAAGTGCATTAACTCTCAACTATAGTATACCAAACGCTAACGACATACCGAACCAATTTTGTGTCATATTGTATCAATTTAGAGTACAATCTCCCTTATAAAACTTTTTAAATGGAAGGGAATTTTACAATGAGCGATGAGAAACGTCTCATTACAATTGAAGATTTATTGAAGATAAAGTATGTCGAAGATCCTAAAATTAGCCCCGATGGTCAATGGATTGCCTATGTGGTCATGCGTTCCAACAAAATGGAAAAGCGTTATGACCGTGATATTTATATCGTTGCGAGTGATGGTAGCCAAACAATACGCCTGACTCGAAGTGGAAATAATACCAGTCCGCGTTGGTCTCCTGATGGGTCGCAACTCGCCTTTGTCTCCACACGGTCTGAAAAGCCACAAATTTACATCCTACCGATTAATCACAGTGGTGAAGCACGCGCTCTCACCAGTCATGAAAATGGTGCCTTTGCCCCTGCATGGTCGCCAGATGGCACAAAAATTGCTTATCTGAGCAGTTCAAATGTTAGTGAACGCGAAAAAGAAAATTCCGAAGAAAAAGAGGATGCGCCCAAGGACGGTTTAGCGGGCAAGCATCGGTCTGAACGTAAAAAAGAAGATGAGAAAAATCGCTGGGATCCACGTTCGATGGAACGTATCCCGTATCGGCAAGGAACATCTTTTATGGATGATCGCAATTCCCAAATTTACGTTATCGCTGTTGATGAAGAATTAGAAGGCGACGATGCCAAGCCCAATCGTCTGACAGATACTGAAGCAAGTTATAGCCCACCACAATGGTCAAAATCAGGTCGTACAATCGTAACAACTCGGGCATGGAATATCGGCGCGGACGAACCTTGGAAATTCAGTAATATCTACCTCATTGACCTTGATAGCGGTGTAGAACGACGTTTTAAAGATGATGATAACACTTACTTTGACCCTATCCCGTCTTATGATGGCGATTGGCTTATTTGTACACGACGCGCTAGTGAAAGTACGGATTCACTTGCACGTTTAACTTTAGTCTCTTTAGAAGGTGGTAGTGACCCGATTGACTTGAACTTAGAGATTAATCGTGGCATTTTAGGATACGACTGGGATGCAGATGGATCTGTATTGGCACTTGTTGCAACAGAAGGACGGGTTGAAGTCCATAGTATTAATCCTAACAGCAAGAAATTCACAGCACTCGTTACCGAAAAGCAAACAATACTCGGTTTTGATGTCCACCCAGACGGTTCTTTTGCCTACGTGGCTCGTGATGCTGAAAAACTTCCTGAATTATTCTATATTGGCGATAGCGCGACCAAGAAATTAACTGATGTAAACCAAGCCTTGCTTGATGAGATTGAAGTTCAGCCAACTCATGAAATTTGGTTTGAGAACTCAGACGGGCAAAAAATACAGGGCTGGTATATCTTGCCTCCTAATTATGAAGAAGGGAAGCAATACCCGCTTGCACTTAATATTCATGGCGGTCCGCATGTGATGTGGACACCAAGTTCGCCGTCTATTTGGCACGAATGGCAATCTCATGCCGCCGCAGGATACGTTGTCTTTTATTGTAATCCGCGTGGTAGTGCTGGCTATGGCGAAGAACATCAAAGTGCAATTCGCTCCAATTGGGGCAACGTGACGATGGATGATGTCATGGCAGGTGTAGACGCGATGATTGCAAAAGGCTTTGTCGATGAAAGTCGGATGGCAATTACTGGTGGCTCATTCGGTGGTTATATGACTGCTTGGATTATTGGGCATACAGACCGTTTCGTGAGTGCTGTACCTCAACGTGGTGTATACAATATTTCGAGCTTCTACGGCACGAGTGATGTACCACGCTTAATGAGTGCAGAATTTGAAGTAGAGCCTTGGGAAAACCCCGAAAAATTCTGGGAACATTCGCCACTAGCCTACGCTCACAATATCACTACACCAACGCTCATAATCCATAGTGAGAATGATTTCCGAGTGCCAATCGAGCAAGGTGAACAACTCTTTGCATGGATTCGTCGGGCAACTGATACTCCCGTGAAGATGCTACGCTATCCTCGTGAAGGGCATGAACTCTCACGCAGTGGTGAACCAGCCCATCGTATTAGTCGCTTACAAGAAATGATCGATTGGTTTGATGCTTACTGTAAGATAGAGGATTAATTCCATAAGGTAGTTCAAGGGAGGCTAGTAGCCTTCCTTTTTTGTTTAAAGTGCCTCTAATATAGTCTCTACTGAAAAAGACCTTATATCATCTACGTACCAGCGTCCTAGAATGTGACGGTGCTGATTTAGAAGTACATAACCTGCCTGCTTCATCGCTACATCTTTATATACTGAAAAGATTGGGTCAGCCAAGACAGGAAATGGAATAGCATTCGGTATGCTGAGATATAGCGCAGTTAAATTGTAGGTTTGATTCGGTACAATCATTGCACAGTGAATACCATTTATTGCTAACTTAAAATTTTGACGTTGTAACCAGAGCGCATAACGCACCGAGTTTACTTGCCAAGCATCACCCGAAAAACTCAGTAAAACCCCTTGCTTTCCCATTATCTTATCTAGAGAATGAGTCATATTCTGATGGTTTCTCAGTTCAAAATTTCGGACATATTCAATTGTTTTATACCCCACTCACAAAACCCCTATTTATTATCTGTCTAAAACAATAGGAAGTTTAACAAGCACAATGCTTTATTTGCCGACCTACATAGCCCACTTAACCTAGTTAAGATGACCTATTTTTATGAGAAAACTTCCCTTAGAATAAGTTCTCAATATAAATAGTAGGTGAAACGTCATGCAAATAAGCTGTGAAAACCACTATTTTGCGCTACTATCCTACTGTGATACGAATTTAAAAAAGGAGCAGGCATTGTGAAAAAATTAATGCTGACGCTATGTATTATTAGCTTAATGCTGGTTAGCACATCATTCGCACAAGATGACACCACCACAACCACGACATCAAATAGTGGCGAATCATCCGTTTTTTACTTCCATACGCCTTGTGAAACAGAAGCCGTTTTTGATTTGAATGGTTTTGCTGCTAGAGGAATTGATGTTTATTTGCAAGTATTCGACCAAGCAGGTGGTGCAGGAAACCCATTAACTGACCTCATTCGCGTATCAGTCGATGGTGATTATCAAGTTAGCCAAGTATTGCCTTACAATAATGGTCAGACCTTGCTACTAGGTCAATTTGCAAGTGCTGTGATTTCATTAGCAAGCGAAAATGACCCCACCAATATTATTCTAACCTTTACTGATGACGAGGTCTTGGGCAATTGTAGTGAACCCTCTTTCCCATTAGCTGATTCATTTGGGTCTAGTTCGGCTGGTAGTTCAACACCATTGGTTGACCCCGTTACAGGCGATATTATCAGCACTGGCGAAATTATCAGCTCATCAGGAATTTTCACACCAGATGGTGGTGTACTCAATGAAGTATTCTCTGAACCACAAGAAGCCATCGTACAAATTGGTGCACGTCCAAGTGATATTGTTGATATTACCTATGCAGGACGGGTTTCTGACCCCGGTTTGATTTTTGCTGAGTGTGACGCATTCCCTGCATCTGACCCTGGTATCGTCTGGGATATTGATACCGTAACAATTTTCTGGTCATGGTTTGCGAAAACACGCGCTCAAGTACAAGACCATATCAACAATGCACAATATGAAGTTTTCCTCAGTAGCCAATATGCTAATCGCCAACCTTTCCCGAACGTGACCGTCAGCCCGATTGTCCAACGCGAAGATGGCAATTACTATGTTTTCTATAGCGCAAATTTAGGCACAGGCTTCCGCCCAGGAGATTACCGCGTGGATTATTACGTCACTTGGGATACTGTCATTGATGATGGTTATGATCTCTTCGGTCCTGATACGGCTACGCCTTTTATCCTGAATACCTGTTCATTTACCATACAGAACAATCCATTTGGGGTTGAAACCCAGCAAAACAATCCAACTGTGCCGTTGCAACAGTAAGATATTAAAGAATAACAATAGAAGGATAGGGTTCGCCCTGTCCTTTTTTATTTGTTATAATCTAGCCTAAAGAACATTTGTTTGGGAAACAAAGTGAGTATTCATTTACGCTCGATCAGATTGCCTCAAGATAAAATATTGCCAACAGGTTTTCCATTTGATGTACCTGTTATCAAGCAACTCCATGAACTGGAATTTAAGTCACCTGTCACGTTTTTTGTCGGCGAAAATGGCTCTGGTAAATCGACTGTACTAGAAGCAATTGCCTCAGCAGCAGCATTACCAACAGTCGGAAGCACAGAATCTGGCGAAGATGATACATTAGAGTCAATCCGACAATTAGGGAATTATCTCAAGTGGGTTTGGAGCAAGCGTGTTCGCACAGGATTTTTCATGCGGAGCGAAGATTTTTTTGGCTTTACTAAGCGCATCTCTAACGAAGTTCGCTATTTAGAAGCAAAGCTCAAAGAAGGAAAAACCCATGAAGGGCAATCAGACTTTGCTCATCAATTATCTAAATCCGGCTATGCGAGTGATTACCGTGCCTTGAAAAAATTATATGGCGACGGATTAGATGCCCAATCACATGGTGAAAGTTACTTCAAGTTGTTTCGGGCGCGTTTTCGGGCGGGTGGGTTATATCTAATGGATGAACCCGAAGCACCCTTATCTCCTAATCGTCAATTGACACTCATTGCGATGCTCAAGCAGATGATAGACCAAGATGCTCAATTCATCATTGCAACACATTCGCCAATTCTGCTAGCATATCCGAACGCAAGCATTTACAATTTCACAGGAGGTCGCATCGAAGAAGCACAATATGAAACGCTAGAGCATGTGCAAATCACCCGCGATTTCCTCAATAATCCGCAAGCATATCTGAGACATTTACTCGAATGACAGTCAACTTAACTGAATTAGCACAAACAACTTTTGACCTGAGCTTAACGCCCAAGCAAACCCATCAATTTGAACAGTATCATCATTTGCTGGATGAATGGGGCAAGCAAATGAACCTGACAACAATTACTGAGCATGACGATGTGATTATTCGACATTTTTTGGATTCACTGAGTCTAGTCAGTGTCATCGGCTTTGATGATGGAGATAAGCTGATTGATGTCGGTACAGGCGCAGGTTTTCCGGGATTAGCCTTAGCGATTGCCTTCCCCAATATTCACGTAACGCTTATGGATTCGGTTCAGAAAAAGTTGAAATTTCTGCAAGCTGTGATTGACGGATTAGAACTCGATAATGTCGAGGTCTTACATATGCGTGCTGAAGACGCAGGCAATGACCCTAAACATCGTGAGCAATATGATATTGTGACTGCACGTGCTGTTGCGTTATTGCCCGTTTTACTCGAATATACCATGCCCCTTGCTAAAATCGGCGGATTTGTGGTTGCTATGAAAGGCGAAAGCGCTGAGCGTGAAGTCGATGAAGCTAAGCGCGCCTTATTTGTATTAAAGGGCGAAGCAAAACCTGTGGCTGAAGTACAACTACCTATGGTTGACCGTTCACATTATCTAGTAACAATCGAAAAAATGGAAAAAACACCGAGTAATTATCCGCGCCAAGCAGGTACGCCTAAGAAAAAACCCATTGGACAATAAATCTTATCGGATGACCTGAGTGAATGAGAGTATACTAATCAGGTATTCAGGTTGCTGAAAGTACTTAACGGGTCTATGGTAAAAAAACAATCTGTACATCTATGGATAATTACTGGCACATTATTGTTGGTGTGGTCGGCGTTACTCTTCCGCATTAATGAACCTTTCTTCGGGCATCATGAAGGGGGCAATGTTTGGATTAGCGCATCAATTCGCACATTCAATCAGTATGGTGCTGATGCTACAAATTACCTTCCCATCCGCACACCCGGACCTACTTCACCAGAAACGGGGCAATATTATCTGCATCATCCGCCCCTGATTGTGTGGTTTTCTGCAATCGCTACCCAATTATTTGGCTTTTACCCTGATACACTCGCCCCGTATGAGTTATCGATACGGATGGTTGGAATTATTGCAACCCTGCTAACCTTACCCCTCTTTTATATATTGGCGAGACGACTCACCACGCCAAAAATCGCGCTTGTGGGGTTTATGATTTACAGTGTTGCGCCTGTAACCATCTACTTCGGTAGAATGCCCTACTATGATATGTTGATGATGCCTGCTGTTTTAGCATTTACCTATGTATTCATGAATTGGATGCAAGAGTATACTACTCGTAGAACCATTAACCTCACCCTACTGGGTATCCTCACGATGTGGATTGCTTGGGCAGGGGCATTCTACTTTTTCGTACTGGGAATTATTGCCTTAATCTATGGCAACCGTAAGCAACGTATTGGAATCATTGTGATTGGTGTGGTTACAGGACTAGCAACAGTTACAATCCCACTCATTTATGCCGTTCTCAACGAAGAAACCATGCAACAACTCTTAGAAATCCTTAAATTACGAACGAGCAATGTCGAAAAAGGGGTTGATTCAGAAACATTCACCCTCGGCGAGTTTACTGTCCAATATCTTGCTCATATGTTTTCGATGATTTCTATAGGAGCGACCTTTCTTGGAATCATTGGTTTGGGGATATTGCTAAAGCGCAAAAAAACATTCGAGACTGTCGTTATCTTAGGATTAGCAATTGCTCCCTTGATATTCATGCTAATCGTAAGGAATTCCTTTCATTTTCATGACTGGTATAAACTGCACTTTTTGCCGAGTTTTGCTATTGCAACGGCAATTGTGATTGTACAGGGGTGGCACATTGAGCCTGATAATGTCATCAAACGCTATATAAAGCCATTCATTGTAGCGATTGTTATTTGCTCAATCGGAGCGAATCTTTATGCAATATTCCTCTTTCATCAGACGACTAGTAACGATTTTTTCAGAGATGTCGCAAGCGAATTACCGCAATTAACAGAAGAAACTGATTTTATCTCAAGCAATGTGCCGTTTCCATACAGCCAAATTGAATATTATGCCTATCGTAATATTAATTGGGGCGTTGCACCCACGCTGGTTGAAGAATTCTATCACGAAGAAGAAACAGTCGATATGCACTATTTATTGTGTTTAACATCTGGAACTGTGGAAACATACACAGGTTTATTTTCAGAATATCCCTATGAAATTGTTGCTGACGAGTGCCGACTCATACACTTAACTAAATAAGAAAGCTCAAAGGAATCGCTTACTAGTGGCAAATATCCAAGGACCAACCGGTAACTACTACGACAAATTTAATACTACTAACCCCATCGCACGATATTTGATGAATGGCTTTTTACAATCATTCACCGAATTATTCGCAAAAACATCTGCCACTCAAATTTTAGAGATTGGTTGTGGTGAAGGCGAGATGCTCAATGTGATGCAAAAGCAACGTGAGCTTAGTTTGCATGGCTTTGATGTCGACATTCCCCTATTAGCAAGAGCTAAAGCACACTATCCTGATGTGCGATTATCCTTAGCTGATGGACACAATATAGCCTATGCCAACCAATCGTTTGATATGGTCATCGCTTGTGAGGTATTAGAGCATGTTGCCTACCCTGAGCGTGTGCTATCTGAAGCGGCACGGACAACGCGACAATATGCGATTTTTAGTGTTCCGAGAGAACCAATTTGGCGTGTTCTTAATCTCGCACGCGGTAAATATATTGGCGAATTAGGCAACACGCCCGGTCATATTCAGCATTGGAGTACAGCAGATTTCATCAAACAAGTTTCAGAACATTTCAGAGTTATTGAAGTCCGCCAGCCCCTTCCTTGGACGATGCTCTTATGTGAACGACTATGAGCAAACATCCAGCAAAAGGTCTAAAGCAATATAGCTTATCTGCTTTGAAATGGCTGTGGATGATTATAGTATTGCTTGGGTTTGCATTTTACATTAACCAAAACTTCAATAATATCGTCGCTCAGCTTCAACTCGTTTCTATTAGTAGCCTTATTTTGTCAATCTTATTGCTAACGCTAGGACGACTCAGCATTACGCTGATGACTAGCCAAGTTTTACAGTCATTAGGCTCTACATTTTCCTTCAAAAAACTCTTTTATATTGTATCGACCAGTGAACTAGCGAAGTATTTACCCGGCGGTATCTGGCATTTTGTAGGACGTGCAGGCTATTATCAATCTCTTGGGATGCCCGTTAGTAAGACAAGCGTGGCTATTCTCAAGGAGAACTTGTGGCTGGTTGTATCTGCTGGGATGGCGAGTGCTAGTCTACTTGTTTTGGGCTATACAGGACTGCGTTATTGGTGGGTACTCATACTATTTGCGTTAATATGGATATGTATTATTTATTTATGGGGGCGAGAGGTCGCACCACAAAGAATTGTTGCCATTGTTTTAGTACAGCTAAGTATATGGATTTTGAATGGGCTTAGTTTCAGCATTCTACTAAATATTTCCAATGCGCCTGATGCAATCAACATAATCGCAGCATTCACCCTGAGTTGGCTTATAGGCTTCTTATCCTTGTTTGCACCGGGCGGGATAGGTGTCCGTGAAGTCGTGCTTGTTGCTCTCTTATTGCCCTTATTCTCCTCAACAGATATATCTGTTTTCGCTATAACACATCGTATTTTATGGATTATAGTCGAACTCCTTATGGCTTTGTTTGCTTGGGTTTTCTTCAATCTGGACAGTTGATAACATCTGGTTTTGTTTTAGATGATAGAGTATTTCTTCCTGTAAACGACGATTGAAGGCAATCACTTTACCGACTAAACCAATCAAGAGAGTCAATACCCCTATTGTAATCAAAACCCCACCAACCGTAATCGATTGGATATTTGAACCACGTGCAGGGTCATTCAATAACAAGATTACTAGATAACGTAACCAAAAAAATCCCCCGACTACGAAAAACGGTACAGAAATATAAGAAAATGTGCGTAGCGGTTGGTAGAGTAAAAAGAGTTGTAATATGGTTGATGCTGAACGAAGGACATAGCTTGTTGTGCTTTTCATCAGACGCGATTCCCGCAGTTTCGGATTGGTCTGTATCGGCACACTCATAATTTTGAGATTATAGTTGCTGGCTTGAATGATGGTTTCTAACGTATAGGTATAGCGCGTGAAGATATGAAAGCGTAAGGCTGTTTTGCGACTCATTGCACGGAAACCACTTGGGGCATCTGGCACATGAGTCCCAGAGATGAAGCGCACTACGCCACTTCCCCATTGTTGGAGCAAGCGTTTCACAGGCGAAAAATGTGCAATTGCGTGTGTTTGCCTATCACCAATAACTAAATCCGCTTGGTTATCTACAATCGGTTTGACTAATTCAGGGATATATTGCCCGGGATATTGATTATCCGCATCAGTATTGACGATAATATCTGCGCCCAATTGAATGCAAGCCGTTAAGCCACTCTGGAAAGCAGTTGCCAATCCCTGATTCGAAGGATGTTTGACAATGTGGTGTACACCGTGTGCGCGTGCCACCTCGGCTGTGTTATCAACGCTACCATCATCAATGATGAGGATTTCTATTTCATCGACACCCTCAATTTCTGTCGGCAAATCATTGAGCGTAATATGTAAATTCTCTTCTTCGTTATAACACGGAATTTGAATAAGCAGCTTCATGAATAATCTCGAATTGTAGACAAGTGTTATTCACATCATACTGCATATTTGAGGTTTAAACATCAAGGTTTTACTAGGCTGTTATATCCATCGTCACAAGTTATAATAGCCCTCATGATGACAAAAACGAAAACTAATTATGATTACTATCAGAACGTACCCGATTCTCTAGTCAAACAACTCGATAGTTTTCGGGAAAATACAGTATTAAAATCACTCGATATTGGCAAGCATCAGTGGACATATTACACAGAAGGCAATAGCAATGACGAGGCTATTTTGCTATTGCATGGTGGTGGTGGCGATGCAGAAGCTATGTTCAAGTATATTCAAGAATTATCCAAATATTTTTACGTCATTGCCCCAAATATTCCCATCACGCTCACAAATTTAGCAGATACAGTCGACGGGTTGCGAGCAATCTTAGCCCATGAAAAAGTAGATGATGCAAATCTTATCGGCGTTTCCTTCGGCGCGATGTTAGCCCAAATGTTTATCCGACGCTTTCAAGAAACTGTCATCAATGTGGTGATTACGCATAGTGTCATTCCTAGTAAGCATCTTGCCGAACCAATGGCAATGCAGAGAAACATCATGCGACTGTATCCTGAACCTCTGCTACGACGCATCAGCAAACGCGCCTATCGTAATCACATCGAAAACAGTATCTGCCCAACATCTATTCAGCAAAAGCGTTTCTGGCAAGCCTATTTTAATGAGTTTTATTCGACACGCTTCCGCAAAAAACAAGCTATCTCACGCGCACATCTTACGGTAGATTATCACTCAACCAATGAATTTAACTCGCGTGACTTGTTAGCTTGGCATGGTAATTTGCTTCTTATCGAGAGTGACAATGACAATGTCATTACAGATGGGGATAGAGGGTCGCTCAAAGCAATGTATAGCCGAGCCTATGTTCAAACGCTCTATGGCTATGACCATCTCGCGCCGTTTCTCGCACAAGATGAAATGATTAGCAGTATCATCAATTTCTTGCTCAAGGAGGATGATTAATGGATTTCGACACAATTTACGGAGATGTTCCTGATGAACAGAAAATTGCGCTCAAGCAATTTCGGGACAATCATCCGCAAAAGACATTGATTGTAAACGATATAGAGTGGACATATCACATAGTTGGAGGAGGTACAGAAACGATTCTTTGGCTGGTGGGTGGTCTCAAAAAGGCAGATGCAGCGTATAAATCTATCCCTTTACTAGCCGATGATTATCGCATTATCGCACCAGATTATCCTGCATTATCATCTATTGCTGACCTTGCAGATGGTTTAGCCTCAATCCTGACAGCAGAAAATGTCGATTCTGTGTTTGTGCTGGCTGGTTCATTCGGGGGGATGCTGGCACAAGTATTCATGAGACGACATCCTGACAAGGTAAAAAAAGTTGTTCTTTCAACAACAACTCCACCTGACAAAAGCCATGTGAATCGGTATCAACAATTGATGGAAATGGCAAAACTCGCGCCAGATGCGTTATTACGAGATACTGCTCAAACACAGATGCTGAGTACAATTGCGCCACCCGATAATGAAGTCGATTTTTATAAAGCCTATCTCAAGGAACTCTATGAGCAACGTCTAAATAAAGAGGATATTGTCTCAATCTATTCTGCGATTATTGATTACATGGAACAAGTATTTACACCTGATGACTTACAAAATTGGTCTGGTGAACTACTCATCATCAATAGTGATAATGATGCAACCTTTGGTGAAGCTACACAAAAGACCCTAGTCGATTTGTATCCAACAGCGCAAGTTCACACCTTTGAAGGGGCGGGACATTCACCAGGAAGTACACAGCGGGAAGCATTTTTCGCATTGGTACGTGATTTTTTTAACTGATAATGTAAATTTAATACTCATCCCCCATGATAATCAAAATAGATAGTATTGATGTTGTTGATTCAATAGAATATGCTATCCTATTCTTAACCTGAAACTTAGTAATGATGGAACATGATAACTCTAGTGAACAATCTATTTGAAATTTTTCCGCCCGTTTTAGCGATTGGTGGTGCGGCAGGCGATGCGGCTGGCACATGGGGCGGATTATTGTTTTATATAGGCATTGCCCTCGGTATTTCATTCTTGTGTAGTGTTCTAGAAGCTATTTTGCTCTCAACCTCTGTTGCCCATGTTGAGATGGAACTCGAAAATGGCAAACGTAGCGCAGAATTGATGCAACAGCATAAAGCTGATGTTGAACGCCCTATTTCAGCTATTTTAACCTTAAATACTATTGCCCATACAGTTGGTGCGGCAGGTGCAGGTGCAGAAGCTGTTGCTATTTTTGGTGACGCATGGTTTGGTGTAATCACCACTATCTTGACAATTTTAATCCTTGTGTTCTCTGAAATTATCCCAAAAACAATTGGGGCAACCTACTGGAAGCAACTCAATGCCTTTGGTGCCTATACAATCCAGTGGTTAGTCTGGTTGTTGTTCCCTGCAGTATGGTTATTGGAAAAAACTACCCAATTACTCAAATCTAGCGAAGAAATTCCGACAATTAGCCGACTTGAAATTCAGGCGATGGCTCGTTTAGGTGCGAGTGAAGGTGCATTGGTCGAACGTGAAGACCGTATTTTACGTAATCTCTTTCACCTTGAACGTGTACAGGTCGAGACAATTATGACCCCACGTACAGTTGTCCTCGCATTCCCGAACACAATGACGGTTAGTGAGGTACTTGATCTTCATTCTACAATTCCATATTCGCGTATTCCGATTTACAAAGAATCAATGGATGATATTGAGGGTTTTGTCTTACGGACTGATATTTATCAAACTTTTGCGATGAGTGACCCCAATACAACACTCGGCGAACTCAAACGTCAGATTGCGGCTGTCCCTGAAACGAATAGTCTTGCCAGCGTATTTGATGAGTTCATTACCAAACAAGAACACATTTTGCTGGTAATTGACGAATATGGTGGTACAGCAGGAATCCTGACTATGGAAGATGCTATCGAGACATTACTCGGTATCGAGATTACAGATGAATCCGACCTTGTGGCAGATTTGCGTAAAATGGCAGAACAACGCTATCAAAGCCAGCAAAAGCTATTGGAAAGCATCACAACAAAAGCTGTGCCTGCCATACCTATAGAGCAAGATACTGACCTTGTGCCTGAAGATGAACCAACCCAAGAACCTGAATCTGGCGATTAAGTAACCAACAAAACGCTTTGCACAAGAAAACCCTCTAGTTTCTTTAACAGAGATTAGAGGGTTTTTATGTTATATTGAATCATATCATCCAAGTCTGGGGACTATCATGCCTGATATTAAAACACAACAACGGCATCGTGCCGCTTTAAGACAGACATTATTAAAACAACCAGATAATTCTACAGTCAGAAATGCACTCATCAAATCAGTCCGCCCAAAATATGTGCAACAAGCGGCGGCAGAAGGCGTTTTCATCTGCTATAGCATGGCAGATGGCATCTTTGCACTTAACTTGGACGAAAGCCTCAGTGAGATAGGTATTCGAGCGTTTCTTGACGAATTAGAAGCAGATGATGATATGGAATGGGGGGATACTGTCGTGCAAGCCTTGCGCGATTGTGCTGTGCTATTGATGGTACTATCGCCCGATGCCCTAGAAGATGATGAGGTCAATGCTGAGTACCATTATTTCATGCGTACGGGTAAAATTATCGTGCCTGTGATTGCAGAGGAAATAGAAGCTAATAAATTTAAGACATTAATTAAGCCTATTAATTTTGTTGATAATTACGATGTTGCTCTTAAGAAGCTAAAAGCTCTCCTCAAGGCAGATGAGCAAGCCAACATATAGCGCAAGATATCGTGTGCAACTGAATAGATGTTATGCTATTTTAGGGCGATTGATCGCTCTTTTTTTGTCCTTAGGAAAATAATGAAGTCCGCATATTCTTTCGATTTATTTTATAAAATTCATGCGCGTTACCCACATCCGAGTTTATTCACGCTCAGAGATGGTGCGTATTATCGTGCATTTCATGGAAGCTCAGAGATAAGTTTACTCAAGGTTCAGCCTAAAGATGGCGCTTTAAGCATCATTCCTTTAATTGGTACACCACAACTTGAACCAATTAAGCATATTCTAGGCGCAGATACTAACTTGAGCGCATTTTATGAGATGGCACAAACCGATGATGCGTTATGGAATGTAGTCAAACCATTAGTGGGACTACCCCTTTATTGTAGTGAAAATCTGTATGAAGCATTGATTTTTGTGATTATCGAGCAACATATTGCATGGGTAAATGCTCAAAAATCTCAGCGTGTATTGGTTGAATGGGGAGATAATTTTATTGAACACGACGGACATAAACATTATGTTATCCCACCGCCTCAGCAACTCGCTGAAGCAACGATAGATGATCTTCGTCCACTCAAAATCACATTCAAACGGATGCAACTCTTGATTGATATTGCCCGACAATTCGCTGATAATCCCACTTTTTTACTACAAAATAAGCCGATCAATGGTCAAAATTTGTATACTGATTTGCTCAAAATTAAAGGCGTTGGGCATTGGACTGCATCTGTTGTCGTCTCACGGGCATTGGGCATTTACCCGTTTGTGCCGCACAATGATGTCGCCTTACAAGCGGCTGTTGCAGAATATTTTTCCGTCGAAAAATCGGCAGATGCGACCAAAGCTGTATTTGCCACTTATGGTGAATATGCTGGGTTAACAGCACATTTTACACTGATGAGGTGGGTATTAGATAAATATCCTATTGTGAATGGATAACCTGCTTGAGGCGTAATTCAAGTTCACTGAGCATCCCTGCCGTTGCGCCCCATACAATTTGCCCTTGCACATCATAATACGGCACATCAAAAGTCATATTTTGGAATGACATTTGGGTCGTTTTCTTTGTTGCTTCATTCAGGAGTGCGCTTATCGGCAGATGCAAAATATCAGCAACTTCATCTGGGCTGGGCGTGAGATGCGGTGTTGAGCGCATTGTAGCTACAATTGGATGCACATCAAAATTGCTGGGTGGAATCCACATTTTGCTCAAACGCCCCAAGATGCGAATATCCTCTTCATCACAAATACCTACTTCTTCGCATGTTTCACGTAAAGCAGTATGTTCGAGTGAGTCATCTGTATCATCGACGCTACCACCGGGAAAGCTCACTTGTCCACTATGTCCGCGTAGGGTTGCTGTCCGCTTGGTGAGTAAAATATTCAAGCCTGTATCATATTTGGGGTAAATTAGAACTAAGACAGCTGATTGACGTGGAGGCTTATTCTTTTTGGGAAGCATCCGCTCACGACCTTCTGGAGACATACCCATCTGTGCTTTAAAGCCATCGAAATATAGCAAATCAAGGGCTTGTTGGATATGTTCAACGGTCACACGAACAGACACTACTCAACCTCAAACCACACATGCAAATAGTGTTCATTCCGTGTATAGAGCTTGCCACGTTCAATCTCAGGTTGACCAAGTTCTTTAGGGATTAATTTAACCCGTAATTTCTCTGTTGTTGGTTCACCTAATGCCTGCCATTCATCGAGCACAGTTTGCATGGCTAAAGCAGCATCTGAGCCAGCAAATGAATGAATTAGCCCTTTTTCATGATAACTTGCCAATGCCGCACTACTTTTCTTGAATAAGCCGATACCACGACCATCAATATCATAGGCTTTCTGACCGTCAAGAACAGCGTAAACAAAGAAGATATACTCTGATGGGTGATTAAGCATCAAGAAAATTTGATAGCCAAACCAGAAATCAGTAGCATCTAATCCTGTCTCTAATTGATAAAACTCGTGGTCGTAAGAGAGGAGCAAATGTAATGAGGCTGTATCTACCTGTCCCACTTGGTCAGACAAAATATACATTGGTGTGCTAGCGATATGGCGACGAAAATCAGGTCCCGCGTTTTGCCCCAACATATAGACAAATGCACACGGACGATTATCGACACTTAGATATGTCCCATCAGACATCAACTTAAAAGTTCCACTGACTTGGACACCATCAACCACTATGGGTGCAACAACTGAGCCTTGAGGTTTGAGTTGGTTCAGCCAAGCAGACGGCACATCCCATACACCCACTGTTGATACAATATGATCGTAAGCTGCACGCGGTGAATAGCCTTGTGCCCCATCTACATTAACCACATGTACACGACTTGCTTTTGCTCGGCGCAAATTCTCTCGGGCTTGTTCAGCGAGTTCTTTATCAATTTCGATACTGGTTACAGTGCCGCTATTGCCAACGATATGTTGCATAATGGCAGCGTTATAGCCTGTAGCTGTACCAATTTCGAGGACATTATCACCAGCTTGTAATTGTAACTGGTTGAGCATTATAGCCATCATACTGGGTTGGCTAGATGAGGAAGTCAATAAGCCAGCGCCATCAGTTTTGATGCCAATCGCTCTATCGCTATAAACATCTTCTAACGCCATATTCGGCAAAAACAAATGACGCGGAACTGTCGAAAATGCAGATTCCACGCCATCGGTTATAAGTGCGCCTTCTTGACGCATGGATTTAAGCATCGCAGTCCAAAGATGTTGAATATCTTTAGAATTATCTGCCATACCATGCCCGACGCTTGCGTAATGAAACCCCTGTATTCGGTCCACTACGGCTTGCTGTACGAACACGCCCACGCGAATCTAAATGAACTTGTCCTGCTTTTTGCAAGCGTGCAAATTCTTCAGGTGTGATAACAGGTGCAGGTTCACCCCCTAAACGTTCGAGGCGATCTCCTAAATCATCACCATTTTGTGGTGTGTTATCAAGTTCATCATTGATTGGATTATTGTTGTTTTCTTCAGCCATCGGTAGGTATTAGCGGAGTCTAAGCTCACGCCGTCTCCTTTCCAGACAATACGTCAATTAGTTATAGTTTAAGCATATCACATTTTACTTGTCAATAACCCCAACTTTTGGGGGTATTTATCAAGTTCTGATATTCATTACGCAAGTTGAGGGAAAATAGTTCTAAATTTTGATACATTTTTTATATTTGTAGCAAACTTGAGATGGTAGAGGCAGACCGTCGGTCTGCTCCTACAGACTATTCTTCTTCATCTTGGAAAGATATGCCTGATGAAGTCATCAAATCATCCAATGATAAGGCTTCATGGTCTTCTTCTGTTGCAAGGCGAATGCGCTCTCCACAGACCAAGCAATCAGGGTCACGTGGAATATCTATCCATATACCTGTATGTGGGTCATTCACCACATCCTCAAGGATTTCCATCTCATTATTGGCGACAATAATCGTGTTGGCTGGCATCTCCTCACTAGCATCTGAGCCACGTAATAGCTCATTAAGGATAATATCGGTCTGAATACTGGCAACTTTTGTCACATGCACCCATAAGCCGGGTTCAGCTTCAAGCGTACCTTCTTTGCCAATCATACCGTAATCCAATGCACCATCTTCGCCCGGTACAGGTTGTTGAAAACCAGCACGCAATTCTTGTGACCAACAAGCATAACAAGGTCCATCATAAGGACGAATTATCACCACATCGCCCCCTTCACCACGCTCATAAACGCCCGCGTAGACGGCTGTAATATGGCGCTTTAATAGGGCTTCATTGAGGATGAATTTAACCTGTTCACCATCAACTGCGACAACCACAATATCAAGGTCATCAAAGACATCCATATGGTCTTCTATACGCCCCTCGCGCACATCAACTTTTGCATTTAAATTACGATGCGAAATCAAATCACCGACAGCTTTCGCTTTATTCCAACCGATGTAGCGACGGTCTGCTGCATGGCGGACTACATTGCCTTCTTCTAAGACATCATCATCAACCAGCACAAAATGTCCGACACCGCTCATGGCAAGGCTTAAAGCAACAAAACTACCCCCTGAGCCTAATCCAATTACCCCAACGCGACTATTGGATAGCCGTTGCATATTGTCTTTACCGTAATACTGCTCAACACGTTGCCAATCGGTTGTCATGGCACTTCCTCTTCACTAGGTTCTGTTTCATCTGCGCTGTCTGTATCTAATTCGACAACATCATCATTAATAAGTTCAGCATCAGCGACAACTGTTTCACCATCTTCAGTTTCCACTTCAATTATGACAGAGTCTACTTGCGGACGTTCTGATGGCATCGGAATATTATCAGGGCGCATCCCTAAATGTTTCTCGACAGCCGCCACATAATCCACGATATATGATGCTTCGGGATTCCACTCAAAATCAGGTGGGTCTTCAACGCGTTCTGCTTGTTCCCACAACGCATCAAAAACATCAAAAACATACATTGATAGGTCAACCCCTGTGAAAGGAGCTTTGTAAATACGGGGTTTGGTCTGTGGGTAATCCCAGTGGGTCGCCACAATAAATACTTCTGGATTACTAGCACGCCCGACCATAAAGCCGATTTCGAGTGGCAATTCATCATCTAATTGAAACGGTATCGCAAATTGCGCCAACATGAACATGCCATCTTCTTCAATGAGGGCAAGTTCTTCATCCATCAAATCAATATCGAGGATGTGCCAAGGATAGCGTGGCATTTGCGGTAATTCATCGTAATCAACAATTGTGGGTGTAATCGGCTGAAAAACCCGCACATCACGATGGATAAACCACCAATCCATCCGTAGACTCGTACCATTATCCATAGGAACAGTAAAATAATTGACCTGTGCGCCTTCTTCACTCGTCACAGACGCATGTCCTAAGGTCACAATCGGTACAAGCAAAAACTCGAATTGATTTTCCTCATCTTCCATGAAACGCAAGGCTGTCATAAGGTCGCCCCCAGACGGTTGAATCATGAAACCCGGTTGCTTATGCCAATCCCCAAGATGTTTGAGCGGAACTTTCCATTCATCTTTTAGCGGATTCCCATGCACATCTTTACCAATTTTTAGATAAGCATTCCAGTTATCGAGCAACCAGTTAAAAAGATCAGTCTGGAAAATGTCACCTTGCTCGAACATATGTGAGCGACGTTCTGCACTTTGGTCTGGTGAAATTGTATCAAAAATATACAGTGTTGGCATTTTTTCAGGTTCATCTGTATCTAAGATGATGCCAACCATCGATTCACCTGTCTCATCTTCCAGATAGCCTTGCGCGGCTTTGACCACATGATCCACGACTTTTTGTGAAATTACCAAATTAGGGACAATCCCTCGTGAAATCATAGCCATTCCTCGCAATCGGCGTGATAGTAAACCAAATTCAGATTGTAGTAGACTGCCAAAGTCTTCCATTCTTACCTCCGACGGCGACGTGGTAGTGGGGTATCTGGGCGAATCCGCTCTTCGATACCGGGCCAATCTCCTGTCGCACGCCATGTATAATATGCGTACAACCATTGTATCGCCCAGCCAGCAACAGTCACCGCAGTCGATTTACTAGGATTCCAACCATATTGTTCGCCATCTTTCGGGTTGAATAAGCACAATTGACCATCTTCATATTGGTGCTTTTCGCTATAGATTCGCGGTTTAATACAATAGGCTTCAGCTGGACGGTTTGGGTATTCTTTAGGATAGACGATTTTTAGCGTATGCTCTGGATTCTCTAAAATTGACATATTTATATTGACTGTACCTTGCCAATAAAGTAATCCTCCAAAAGGTGGTACAACCAATTCAAAGGTATTACCAAAGGTTGCACGCATCGCTTCGACTTCCCAAATAAGACGTGGCGACACATCTTTTTTTGTTCCCCACCAGTTTGACATATCTGACTCCGAAATTAAATGCTTGTGTTCGTTCTACTAATTTATGCGGATTTTGTTGTGGTGTCTAGCAATACCCCCTAATTCTAGGGGATTTCTGATATATCTTCTTTCACACTGGCTTACTATGCAGTACGCAATAGGCACAAAATAAGTTGCAGATTGTGAAATTATTAACCAATGTAAAATTTGAGATTATCAAGTTGTATGACTTGTGCAATTTGTCACTTAATTTTGTCACCTACTATGATGCAATTTTTAAATTGAGTGCTTGCGTAGACATCCAATTCTATTATCTGGTACAACTGTTACATTGTGAAATACCTTTATACAAAACACTAATAGAACATATTGAATCTTAGTTCGGATTCATAAGTAACGCAAGGAGCGTATTTTATGCACATTGTTCGTAGATTAAGCGTCATGTTTTTCTCAGCGATTTTGCTAAGTTTGAGCCTTATGCCTGTCGTCGCTCAAGATGGCAGTGAAGTTTTAACTGTCTATGCAGGGCGTAGTGAAAGTTTATTAGGTCCAATCTTAACCCAATTTTCAGAGGAAACAGGGGTTGAGTTAGAAATTCTTTATGGCGATACCGCAGGACTTGCTAGCCAAATTATCGAAGAAGGCGAAAATAGCCCTGCTGATGTTTATATTGCTCAAGATGGTGGCGCACTCGGGGCATTGGCACAAGCAAATCTAGTGGACACCTTACCAAGTGATATTTTAGATCGTGTACCATCGCAATTTCAATCACCTGATGGTGTCTGGGTAGGAATTAGCGGACGTGCGCGTGTCTTGGTCTATAATCCTGAGCAAGTAGAAGCACTGGGTTTAGCATTACCAGATAGCATCCTCGATTTAACTGCCCCAGAATACAGTGGCTTAGTCGGATGGGCGCCTACTAATGGTTCATTCCAATCCAATATTTCCGCAATGCGAGTTCTACTGGGTGATGATGCAACCGCAACATGGTTAAGCGATATGGTTGATAATAATACAGTTGCTTATAGTGGGAATACAGGAATCAACCAAGCTGTCATTGATGGTGAAGTGGTGTTGGGCATTACCAATCATTATTATATGTTCCGCTTCTTAGCTGATAATCCTGATGCACCGATTGCCCAGCATTTCTTCCCTGCTGGTGATGCAGGTTCCTTGGTTAATATTGCGGGCGCGGCAGTCTTATCGACGAGTGACCAACCCGGATTATCGCAGCGTCTCATTTTGTACTTACTCGGCGAATCAGCACAAGCCTATTTTGCTGATAGCACCTACGAATACCCTATGATTGACGGTGTCGCTATCAATGAACGTTTACGTCCATTAGCTGAAATCGAAGCTCCAGATATTGACCTTAGTAACTTGAGCGATTTACAAGGCACGATTGAACTTATCGAGGAAAGTGGCGCACTCGACGGGTAAGAATCGTTATTGACATTGTATCGTAAGGGCAGACCGAACGTCTGCTCTTACAAATACCATCGAAACACAGGTCAGGATATTCATGCAAGGCATTTTTGATAGGCAGTCTACAGTGCAACATCAAGCCATAGGCTTAAAAAATCTCCGTATTAGCTCTGTTCTACTTCGTGTTGTGAGTATTGCCATCGTAGCGATTGTCATTTTACCCCTACTGTATTTATTTTTGCGGGCAACAGGCTCAGGCGATGAGAATGCAATTGAATATCTCACACGCGGACGTACCCTCGATATTATGCTCAACAGCTTATGGTTAGTAGCCTCTGTGACAATTAGTGCTGGTGTAATTGGTATTCCCTTTGCATGGCTGACCACTCGCAGTGATTTACCGTTTCGCGGTGTTTGGCTCATTCTGGGTTTGCTGACAATGGTAATTCCATCGTACTTGGCAGCAGTATCCTACTTGGCTGTTTTTGGTCCTGTCGGTTATTTGCAAGATTTACTCGACGTTTTATTTGGCATCAAACGTCTACCTGATATTCGAGGATTTTGGGGTGCATGGTTATCAATCACCCTATTCACGTACCCTTACGTAGCACTTCCTGTCAGAGCTGCACTGCTCAAAACAGACCCTGCTCTTGAAGAAGCGGGACACAGTATGGGGCTTAATCGCTGGCAAGTTTTCTGGCGTGTGACCTTCCCACAATTACGCCCTGCGATGGCGAGTGGCATGCTTCTAGCGAGTATGTATGCCCTCAGTGATTTCGGCGCAGTGGCGATTATGAATTACAATGCTTTTACCCGTGCTATTTTCATCCAAATGAATGGCTTTAACACCGCACGCGCGGCTTTATTAGCTCTGGTTCTGGTTGTATCCACATTATTCTTGTTCTCAATCGAATGGCGTGTGAATCAAGGTCAGCATAATTATCGTGTCGGCACAGGTGCAAGGCGTAAACTCAAACCTGTACAACTCGGCATCTGGAAATATCCTGCTCTACTATTCTGCGCGATACTCGCTCTCATTGGTGTTGTAATACCCGTTGGCGTGATGGCTGTCTGGTTTTTTGGCAATTTAGGTGCAGAAAGTCCCATTCCGATACTCATGTCGGATTTGATTATCAATACCACCACAACCAGTATCATCACAGCAATAGTCGTAGCGATTTGTGCTTTGCCCTTAGCCTTATTAGTAGTACGTCATAATACCACCTTCAACCGTTGGATTGTTGGATTAGCTTATACAGGCAACATTCTACCCGGTATTGTGATTGCACTCGCATTGGTCTATTTTGCCGCAAATTATGCCACACCCATTTACCAAACCCTACCTCTATTAGTCTTAGGCTATGCGACACGTTTCTTACCCTTCTCGATTAGTGCCACACGTAGCGCCTTAACGCAAATTAACCCGCGTTTAGAAGAAGCCGCGCGGAGTTTAGGCATGAATTCGTGGGGTGTCCTTTGGCGTGTGATTGTTCCTCTGGCAAAAACAGGCATCATTGCAGGCGCGGCACTGGTATTCTTGAGTGCTATGAAAGAACTCCCTACCACTCTCATCTTACGTCCGCTAGAATACGAAACATTCTCGACGCGCATCTGGCAATTTCACCGTGAAGCATTCTTGCCCCTAATTGGATTTCCGGGCATCGTGCTAATGATTGTCAGTGCATTTGGATTGATTATTATTCTGTGGCGAGATAGCAAGCGCAACCAATAAGGTAAGTCAAAAATTAAGACGATAAAATGACGAGGTGTGCTGTGATATGGACACCTCTTTTGCAATTGAAAGAGCTATACATTAATGGGAACAGCCCTCAAGATTGATAAGGTCACGAAGCAATTCGGGGCAGTCGAAGCAGTCAAGAATATTTCTCTACAAGCTGATGAAGGCGAATTCATCACACTCTTGGGTCCTAGTGGTTGTGGCAAAACGACAACCCTGCGCCTCTTAGCTGGTTTCGAACAACCTGATTCGGGAACAATACGCATCGGAAGTGAGATTGTCGCCAGTGAGAATCGCTTTCTACCAGCAGAAAAACGCCATGTGGGAATGGTGTTTCAGGATTATGCCTTATTCCCCCATCTTAACGTCCTAGATAATATTGCGTTCGGTCTTAAAGGCGATAAAAAAGAAAAGTCTAAACGCGCCGAAGAAATGATGGATTTAGTTGGCTTAGGGGATTTCGGTTTGCGGATGCCTTACGAGTTATCAGGTGGTCAGCAACAGCGAGTCGCTTTAGCCCGTGCCCTTGCCCCACAGCCTGAAATTTTACTCCTTGATGAACCCTTCAGCAATTTAGATGCCTCCTTACGAACACAAGTACGAGGTGAAGTCCGTGCAATTTTAAGGGCATCAGGCACAACTACTGTTTTCGTTACCCATGACCAAGAAGAAGCTCTCAGTTTATCTGACCGTGTTGCCGTCATTTTTGATGGTGAGTTGCACCAGATGGGCGCACCCTTTGAACTTTATACGCGCCCAAGCACACGCCAAGTTGCCTCATTTGTTGGCGAAGCAAACTTCATCAAAGCGTCCGCAAACGGTACAGTCGCTGAAACTATACTAGGTAAAGTCAGATTATTGACTCCCAAAGAAGGTGACACAGAGGTACTCATTCGTCCAGATATGTTACATCTACTCCCAACCGATGAAGGGACACCCGCAACGGTTCTCTGGCGTGAATATTATGGTCATAATCAACGTATTGGTTTGAAATTAGCAGACGGTACAGAACTCATCGCCCGTGCTGATACGCAAATTATCTATACGATTGGGCAAAATATCCGCGTGAGTGTCTATGCCCCATTGCTAGCATTTTGAATCAAAAAAGGCGCAGAATTTCTACGCCTTCTCCATATTTATTTCTTAGGGGATATACACTGAAATCGCATTATCAGGCGAGATTAAATCCCACAAGCGCACTGAGCCATCCCAACCAGCAGAGAGTAGATAGCCTTCTGAGGTAAATGCTACATCAAAAATGCTATGTTCATGCCCTTCAAATATCAGTGGTTGGTAATAATCTGGGTTTGGTGGGATTGGATTGTCGGCATCCCAACGGAACGCAATCAATTTCGCTTCACCATAACCTGTTTCACCACCAGCAATCGCCAACCATTCACCATCTGAGCTAAAAGCAATACTGAATGCACGCGTCCCAAAATCGAATTGTGTCCGTGAAGAATTGCTCAGGTCATAGACTTGGACAACCCCTTGCAAGACATTCGCACCTGCTAAGGCAACCCCTAAATAGTTTGAATCACTCGGATTAAACATGAGGTCATTTACAAAGCCATTGGCAGGCTCGATGATTTGTGGCGCAATATTTAAATCGTTAATATCGAATATTTCAATTCGGTCATCAAAACCAATTGCCAGTCGATTGTCACCGCTAATCGCAACTGCGCCAACTGTATAAGTGGTTGCTTCATTATCGCGTGAGCGAAGCAAAGTTGGCGTGGTGGTAGATACATCTAAAATACGAATCCCATTATTTCGCCCGACCAATACAAGATGGTTGCTATTTTGCGTGAATGCTGCCCCACCAATTTGAGCATACTCCTCAATTACAGAGCGTGTCTCCACATCAAATAATAGTGCAGAGCCATTATCAATCGTAGCGATTAACTTTGAGCCATCAGGACTAAAGACTATATCGTTGAAATACCCATTCGCTTGATAAAGGTCATAACGATTACCCGTCAAGTTGCGTTGAACAGCGAGTTCTGTGAGGTAAATATGTGATACGGCATCTTCAACACTAACAACTGCTAAGTGTCGTCCATTAGCAGACATTGCCGCTGCTTGTATACGATTGGCAATTACAGTAGGTTGCACATTTTGGGCATTGAGTGGAAACGGTGTGGGTGTAAAGGGTGCAGTTGCCTCAATAGCTATAGGCTCACTAAAGGTAGCAGTTGTCCCTGTGAATAAGAACAATGCCGCTCCTAAGCCTGCCATAGTGATTACACCGATGGCAATCCCTGCGGCTAAAAATAGATACGGATTACGGAACGTCCGTTTGCGTTTTGGTTTCTGATTAAAGTCAGTCATGAAAAACCCTCCCTGATTGTTCTGTTATTGTAACAGACACTGTCCGAAAGATGCTCGTTCCAATTCCAACGATTATTCTACGCTTACACGACGGCTGACAATAGTGCTCAAATGTGGTGAGGGCAACCAAACAGTAACCGTCGTTCCCTGATTCAGCCCTGCACTTTGAATATCAATTTTACCACCATGTGCTTGCACAATTTCCTGCGTAATCGCCAAGCCTAGACCTGTTCCCCGTTTAGGACCTCGTGATTTATCAACCTGATAAAAACGGTCAAAAATGTGTGGCAAATCCTCAGCAGGAATTCCCATCCCATTATCTTTGACGATAATCTCAACGCCACCATTGCGAACACCTGTCATCACTTGTACTTCACCCCCTGCTGGTGTGTATTTAATCGCGTTCCCAATGAGATTTGTCAAAACTTGTACCATACGGTCACCGTCGCCAGCAATCATCGGCATCGGACCTGTTCGTACTTGTAGATTAATATCATCTTTGGCAGCAACTAAAGTTAAGCGTTGTCCGATACCTGCTACGACTTCACCAACATCTAAGGCTGTCATCTTCATGGACAAACGCCCTGCTTGTAAACGTGCTAAATCGGTTAATTCTTGAACCATACGATTGAGGCGTTCGGCTTCATCATGGATAATCTTAGCGGCTGAACTAGGGTCTTTGATTGCACCGTCCATGATGGCTTGTGAATATCCCTGAATAGATGTGAGAGGTGTCTTTAAATCATGCGACACATTCGCCATAAATTCCCGTTGGGATTGTTGGGTTGCTAATACTTCACCCGTCATCCTATTAAAGGCTGAGGCAACTTGCTGAATTTCGACAGGACCTGTTTCGGGAACTTCTTCGCTAAATTCGCCTTTCGCCACATGTTGTGCAGATTTTGACAACACTTGCAGTGGTCGCACAATGCTACGTGTAAGGAATATAGCAAAGACGAGAGCTACTACCCCACTAATCGCCGCGGAACGCAACAATGGTGCAAGTAATAAATCATTAAAGTCACTCACCGCTGTTTGCACACTCTCGTTAGAACGTGGTTCGGCAATTAAGAGGGTTATATTATCAATAGGCGAACGACCCCGTTGGAAATCTCGTGAGAAGCCAGCAAATAGCCATTCTTCATCATTTGCTTCAACAAAACGTCCAAAATCAATATTGTTATTCAGTAATTCGTTTCCTCCTCGCTGTTGAGACCGTTCCTCAATTTCAAAATGTGGGACAATATTGCCACTATATTCACTTCCAGAATCGTAAAAAACAATTACATTGTTATTTGCTGTACCGACTACCATCACACGTACAGTATTATCATCAGCGAAGTTATCGAGCGCGTCAGTTATTTCTTCACCGTTCGTCCCAATACTAACAAGGTCACTCACGAATCGTTGGGAAGTAAAACCTAGTAACAAAAGTTCGAGTCGATTCCAAGTGAATTCAGGAGGGGCTTCACGTTGCGAAAGTGTCGTAATTGTCACTAACCCAACTAGAGATAGCGCAACGATTAATACAACGAGGTAAGATGCAAACAAACGATTACGGAGATTTCTTAGCATAGTTTAGTCAACCAATTTATACCCAACACCCCAGACGGTATCAATTGTTGGAGTCATGCCCTCAAGTTTGTGTCGTAAATGCGCGACATGCACATCAACAGTGCGTGTCTCCCCAGCAAAATCGTATCCCCAAACCACATTGAGCAACTTTTCTCGGCTAAATACAATGTTTGGGTTTTCTGCCAAAGTCACCAGCAAATCAAACTCTTTCATACGGAGGTCAACTGTTTCTCCATCAATTGTCACACTACGATGTTGCGGACTAATCTTGAGATTTGCAATTTCAATAGTTTTCGCTTCCGTGTTGGGTTTAGCCACACTTCGGCGCAGAATTGCCTTAATACGTGCAACAAGTTCACGAGGATTAAAAGGCTTTGTCAAATAGTCATCTGCACCAAGTTCTAAACCAACAATTTTATCAATATCATCACTACGCGCTGTCAACATAATAATCGGCACATCAGACTGATTTCGCACCCGACGACAAATCTCTAAGCCATCTATGCTGGGTAACATCAAATCTAATACGATGAGCGCAGGTTCATCTGCCAGAATCTTTTCCAGAGCTTGCAGACCATCCGTCGCACTATCGACCTGATAGCCCTCTTGCTCAATATACATTTGTGCAAGGTCAATGATACGTTGTTCATCGTCTACAACGAGAATGCGCTCACTCATCGTTCTTTCTCTTTCTGGTCAATTCATAAAGTAATTCTTGCAACATCGGCAAACAACCCATAGCCTCATCTTGTCCTACACTAATTGGAATACGATGTTTTTCAGCCTCGATTGAATGGTCGAAATAAACTTCAACAGCTTTGATAACCTCTTTACGCTCCAACGAAAAATGCTCAAGGATAGCATCCACAGTTTTACTATTGAGGCGCATTAAGCCCACAAGAAGATGTGCAGAAGCAATATAGTCATACCCTCTTATGGTTGCATCTATCAGGCTTAATTTAAATAAGTCTTGAACTTCTTGACTCCACGCTACACCTTCAAAGCGTAAGGGATGGTCTTTAGTTGGCGGATGTAACACACTTAAAAAACGTGCTAATTTACTCTCAATAATATCGACATCTTGCAGAGCAAAAAACGCATTAGTATCGTTTGCGCGCGTCATTGCTAGTAACAAATGGTCAGCTGTTATTTCTGAGTGCTGAGCTTTCAACGCGACATTTTGTGCTAGCCGTAAAATCTTGCGTCCGCTAGATGTGAAATGCTCAATTTGACGTGGCATTTATGCGCCCCATTCATAGTTCATTTAATTATGACGAACAATGACTAAAACAATATCAACAAAGTGTAAATTGCTTGTAAACTTTTAATAGCTATAACGCATATGCCAGACAGTACGATAAGGTCTAAAGCGGTACTGGCTCAATAATTCTGTGGTAGATACGTCATCGTGTGGGTGTTCCAGAACGAAGCTAGAGGTACGATACCGACGTATGGCATTAGCAAGCAAAACTTCGGCGAAGCGTATATCTGTCTCAGGACGTATCATCATCGTTAAATTGGTTCGGCTTAAAGCAAGGCTACGTTCAATCCATAGTGATGCCAGCAAATCTGACGAGTTATCATCACGGATTATTAGCTTTTCTTTATCCCCAAGAGATAACAATTGTCCTAAACTACGCATGAAAGAGGGTTGAAAGTCTTTAATGTGAAGGGGCTTCAACCAACCAATACCACCCTTTTCATTTGGGCGCGTTTCTTGTGCGAGGTTATATTCAGCCCGCCAATCACCTCGGCGCGGTTTTGTGAAGAAAATGCCATCTAATTCCCGATTCCTCTGTGGAGTCGAAACCATTGAGCTACGAGTCCATTTTGTGAAAGCACGTTCGCGCACGAAGCCTAATGTCTCATAGAGATGAATGGCAGGATGATTATCATAGTCAACTTGTAAAATTGCATCTGTAGCGTTTTTTTCAGAGATATGGTCAATACACATTGCCATTAACTCACGCGCAATACCCCGTTGACGATAATTCGGATGTGTACTGACATTGGCTATCATCCATGCTGTACCGAGTTCTTTACGCCAGTTCGCAGGATAAATAGAAACATTCCCCACTAAATCGCCGTCAAGAATTTTTACAAAACCACGACTAATACCAAGTGCAAGATCACTCAAGCCCGTCATGGTCATTAAGTTCAAACCAAAGCCAAGTTTGCTAAGATAGCGCATCTCACGGATAGCCGCTCGTCCACTTTCATCCATCTTATCGCGAAAAGATAATTCGATGAGGTCAGCCAGAGCCAAGAGGTCAGTTTGAAGATTTACAGGGCGAATACCATTTTTCATCTCGTTAGTTTCTGATGAAGTCGTCACACCGATCATCTTGTTTCCATTTCGTACTCGAAAATATGGTCATATGTGTGTAATTCATAGCTAAAATAGCCAATCACCCTAGCCACTTGGTTTAAGCCATATAGCTAAATATGTATAAATCTTGTTAATCTTAATTGTTTTTTTTATTACTTTATGATAACTTAATAAATGAACCAGTTGGTTCAATCATATCTTATCACCTTTTGGAGGTATTATCATGCTTTATCGTCCACAAAATGAAGAGGGTCAAGGCTTAGTTGAATATGCTCTTATCCTCGTATTAGTTGCCGTTGTAGTTATTGTTGTTCTCCTAATCTTAGGTCCAATCATTGGTAACGTCTTCTCTGATGTTATCGGCGGACTTCAACAAGGTTAAGTACAGCTTTACTAAAACAAAATAGTAATTAAAATAAAACGACTCCAGTGGAGTCGTTTTATTGTGTTGATTTATATAAGTTATTTATAAATTTTTGTATACATAATGTAAACCTTAATTACTTTGAATAAAAAGTTATGTTAAGATAGTGTAGAGGTGGCTGGGTAGCAATCTCATCATTCTATTATTCGGAGGTATTATCATGATGTACCGTCCACAGAATGAACAGGGTCAGGGTTTAGTTGAATATGCACTTATCTTGGTTCTAGTGGCACTTATCGTAATTGTGGTTCTTATAATACTCGGACCTGCTATTGGCAATCTATTCTCTAATGTCATAGGAGAACTTCAAGCAGTTTCGTAGTAGAACACATTACCAATTAGACAGCTTAACGGCTGTCTTTTTGATTCCAGTTAAAATATACCCACGATAGACCTACGTTTTTCTCAATTCTTCGGCTTATTGCCTAACCACACCTTGAACTGCATTCCGTTCTGGTTTAGAACTATAGATTAAATTACGAAAATTATGAATTTGATTGCCATCTTTCAATCGAATCAGTATAGGAGACATATTTATGGGTCAATATAAGGGTCTTGGTCAGCGACGGGCAAGTGGTGCCTGGCAATGGCTTGTCATCGGGTTCTTTCCTGGATTATTATGCGGTGGCTTAGTGATATTCTTGTTACTTTTTTCAGGAATATTAGGGAGCTTTGGTAGCCAACCAGAACCTATAGAAATCACATCCGCCCCAATACGTATCGTCGTTACAGCAACAACAGACCCACTAGCAACACAGGTTGTTCAAGTTGTTACAGCAACCCCTGAACCAACATTAGAAGCCGAAGAAGGTGCAGTCATTGCGCCAACCTTAGAACCAATTGCAACTCAGGTTGAAGTCAATACAGAGGATGCGACAGAAACACCTGAAACCGAAGAAGTCGCTGTCTTGAGTGCCCCAACCACTGAAGGGGATACAAGTGTTGAACAACCTTCATCACAAGCACAGGCACAAACAGTTGACAGTAGTATCCCTGCTGAATTAGCTCCACTGGTTAATAATTTGGTACGAGTTGAAGGGGGTGTATTCCAATATGGAACTGATGCCCTTGAAGTGACCACGGCGGCAGGTTTATGCCAATCACGCGATGGTGGTCAATGTTTACCAGATAATGGTCTGGATTCGACCCCGCGGGTTGCTGTTGAACTCGATACCTTCTGGATTGAGCAAAATGAAGTGACTTTTGCCCAGTTTGAAGCATTCCTGAATTATCAAAATTCGATTGGTTTGAGCAATCGTACAGGTTGCCAAGGCTTTATCTGCATCCAAACACAAAACGAACGCCCAGCCGCAGCTGTTATTGCTTTTGATGGTGCAAATTATCGTATCCCTGCAAATTATGAGACACTTCGTAATCACCCAGCCTATGGTGTAACGTGGTATGGCGCACAAACGTACTGCCAGACAATCGGACGACGCTTACCAACAGAAGCTGAGTGGGAATATGCCGCACGCGCGGGGGGGCAAGATATTATTTACCCTTGGGGTAATGATTGGAGTCCACTGAATGCCAATGTACGCCAACCATTAGTTGAAGGCGATGCGGTTGATGCGACTGTGCCAATCTCAGACTTCGTTGGTGGGATTAACGGTCTGGGTCTAACCCATATGGCTGGCAATGTTGCAGAGTGGGTTCAAGATTATTATGGTGAATTCTACTATCGAGATGTACTCGCACCACAACAGCAATCAAGTGGTCAACCAGTGCAAAACCCAACAGGTCCAGCTGGCGGAACAACGCGCGTCGTAAGAGGTGGCTCATTTAACGCCTATCCTTTCTTTGCACGCACAGTTCATCGCCAAACAGCATTCCCTGCGCCAGAAACTGAAGATGCAACATATCCTTTATGGGTTGGTTTCCGCTGTGCATCAGATACAGGCGCGGATACGACCATTCCTGCCACAACAGGCAACACCAATTCTGACGCATCTGCTATTCCGACAATTCCATCGACAGGGGGTGATGCTAGCAATAATGCCCAACCAACAGCAGAAGTCCCTGCTGACGCAGAAAGTGAAAGCACCAGTGGTGATGCTTCACGAGGTTAAGTAACTATAGTAAATACGAAAGAGGTGCTAACTGTAGCACCTTTTTTGATTCTTATTCTAGGTTTGTGTGTTTCTTTTTGGGGAATAAGAGGTATAAGGCATGATAAGAATTTAGATTGTCGACCTCATTCTCATGTTGACTCATCGACAAATCATGATACCGATTGAACAATGATTCAAGTTCGTTATAAAAATCCGCAGCTTGATTTTGAGTAAGGTTAAGTGTCCCCATATGTAAGGACAAACCCTTATGGCGCTCCCCCTCATCGTCCCATTCGACCATATTCGCACGCGCTGATTCAAGCAATTCTTCACGAGTTGTATCCAGCAACGTACCAATTGCAAGGTTCAAGCCTTCGCCTTTGGGGTCTTCACCTGTAGAGAGTAAATGCTTGGCTACCTTAACTGTTTTTGCTGCAATTTGATAATGCTTCTCGATAATCCCTGAGACAATCCGCGTATCAACTAGAACTATTAAACCGTGTTTCTCTAATAAATTAATGTGGTAATACAGTTTAGTTGGGGGAATATCTAATTTCTCAGCAACGATTTTGACTGTCGTTGGTTTTTGCATCAATTCGCGGATGCGTAAGCGTAAAGGGTCAGCTAAGACTTTTAGTGTGTCCAATTCTTCTATGGTTAAAACATCAGCTGGGATAAAATCTGTTTTAGGCTGTAATTCAGATACCATAAGTTAGTAATCACAATATACAACAATGAGTAACGGAGTGTACAACAAAGCCAAATACATGTCTAGCAAGCTAAAGTAAAGCTATCTCAGGCTGATATTTACCCTTGTACGCAATATTGCCGTCCAATTCCAAACTCACTTGATAAGCATCTTTACGTGACAATTCAATCACGAGGTCTTTATTTGCCGTGAAATCATTATCTTGCCACGTCACCACCTCGCCATCTTCATATTGGATATGCGCTGATGCCACAAATGGTTGACAATCATACTGGCAAGGATTAAACGTAAGGCGGATTTGGTCTGGTTCTAAGGCGACATATTGAACGTAAGTGCGCTTATTATTGAACAAGTGATAATCTGTACGTGCTGTGATTTTATCGCGCCATTTATGCCAAATTGCAGGCGGCATCAGCTGACGCAAGGTTTCGTATTCAGCAGGTGAGCGCACCCATATCAATTGCAAGGCTTCTAAACCAATGCGGTCAGGAATAAGAACTTGTGCCTCACGATAGCGCATAATTTCGTCTTTTTCATCAGGCATAAACCATGAATCATGATAAATCTGCTCGAATGGCATATCCCGAAAATAAGCAGGAGTTTTGTAGGTTTTCTTAGTCTGCTCAGGGTCGCCGTCAGCAAACCGTGTCGACGGGTCAAGAATAACAGCTTCTAAATCAAACAAGAGATAAACAGGAATTGGCGCATAATTATCCACAGGGGTTGATAATGCACTGCGGAAGCCTTCGGCATAGAATAAATCGGGCGTTCGTGGACGAAAATATAATTTAACAAACTTATCCCAACGGGTATTAAAATCCTCACCCCTACCAAAAGGCGATTGTAATTCCTCGGCAATTAGAGTGTTGACCACGGCGTTCATATCTGTGAAGTGGAATAAGAAATAAGGCCACCAAAACCGTGCGCCAAGCCAATCTTCCTGACGTAACTCTCGCAAAAAGCGGCGATACGCAGGTGCAGTTCGTTTTTCATCACTACGGCTTGCAGAATGCCCTCTAATTCGACTGCGCTTATACGGTGTAGCTACCATGCCACCGCCTTGCCCGTAATCAGCTGGCGATATTGTGGGTGCTTTAAAGGCAATTCCAGCCGTAATGTCACTCAGCAAATCACGGAACATCTCATCGTAGCGTTGGCTAATAGAGAAGTCGAGATAATTCATATGCTCTAGATGAAGAGGTACTTCCGCCCCTT
The DNA here is from genome assembly GCA_965230145.1 of Phototrophicaceae bacterium. Classification (GTDB taxonomy): domain Bacteria; phylum Chloroflexota; class Anaerolineae; order Aggregatilineales; family Phototrophicaceae; genus JAUZRW01. The sequence goes on along the minus strand of CBDDKI010000002.1, from coordinate 4,096,838 downwards.
CTACCGCCATCAATGGAATCAGTCGTTTGCCTTTGCGAGTTGCCCGTAATTGCTCTGCCCGACACCATTGCGAATGGTATGAAGCAGGGCTGAGTAACGCCAGCATGATATTACAATGCTCTATAGCATTTTCAATTTGCTGTGACCAATCTGCACCACCCGGTATTTCGTTCAAATCAATCCAGACACTGTAGCCAACTGCCATCAGGTCGTCTTTGAGACGCACAGCAAGCTCACGCGCATCCTTACGCCCATAAGATATGAAGATATTCGTTCCAGTGCTTGCCATAAGTTTAGTCCCTCTGTGGGAGTAGTATCCTACACCCGTACACTACAGTCATATTTTCATTTCGCTTGAACGGATGTCACAATTTTTCGGCGCTCTATTGGTGGGATATATTGTAAACCTGTGTAGACATCCCCTTCTTGACGTTCCAGTTGAATTGGACGCAACATAGATAATTGGGATAGCAAAATCATGATGAAATTCGCATGTTCTTCAAGTCCAGCAGGTAGATTTTGTGGCATCACATAACCTGCTCGTCGGATATATTGCCATAAGTCACGCAATTGTGTTTCAGGAATAAAGATACTCTCGCCATGTTTGGGAGTAATTTTGAGGCTCAAGCGTTGCCGACCTTTGGCTTCATTCGCAGTAATCTTGAAGGGGATAAATGGCTTATTTTGGATATCATCTTTGATAGTCTGTAGCAATTCACGCCAGAAGGCATCAAATGACACAACACTAGGTCGCCCGTTAAGCCAACTCCGCATTGCTCGGGTACTACGACGTTCATCAGCCGTTTTTTCCGTATGGATATGCACGTATACCGATATTGGCAACGGGTCAAGATAACCTTCCATCAAAGGTTTAACATCATCCCAATCCAAGCCATCTTCACCAATTCCCAAAGCAGGAAAAGAGGCAGATGTAATGTCTTGCTCGGCATAAATCTGCACAAACTTCTTTAGACCATCTTCAATATGCTCAATGCTAGATTCTGCGCGGAAATGGCGTTTGGTTGGGAAATTGAGAATCCACTTATGTGGCGTACGGTATAACATCAGTTGCCCAATAGCAAAGGCATCACGCTGGCAGAAATCACGATAATATTCATACATATCAGGAAAGAATCGCTTAAAATCATAAGCCGTACCTGACCCCATAGCACCAACTGTATTGACTGGATTTACCAGAACACGAGCTGGGCTATAGAATAAATCACCATGTACATAAGTTATCATTGATATTCTCGCGATTTACTAAAGAAGCTGTTTTCGACTATTGGAAATTATAACAAATCCAGTGTAGAACATTAATTCTAATTTGACAAGCAAAAACGGGTAAGTAATACCTACCCGTTTCTATATTCTGCTGTGTAATACAGTATAACTATAATGCGAATTAGCTATTTGCGACATCTAAATCTGGGAAGATTGAGAATGTATCCAATAAGCTACGTGCATCTTTAAGATTTTGAGCAGTTGTTTCAGCTGAAACATCAACCGTATTGAGGTCAGTATCAGCAACATCTTCTAATAACAAGTTCGCAATATGTGCGACTTCACCATCATTGAGGATGAGAACCGCCCCACTTTGATTTGCACCATCCACACTTGGAACGCTATAAGCAACCCGATAACCACTATTGCCAAATTGCTCGACCGCTTCGACAGATAACACATTGATGTTAGAACGTAATCCAGCAACATAATCTTGTGCGGCGGTTTCACTATCAATTGGTGCGGATGCCGTTTCAATGCGTAACTGTGCATTGTTACCAGCCACTGATGCTGGAACACCTTCGCCAGAATCAACCACTGACCATTCACCAGGGAAACGAATAAGATGATTTTGGCTATCATCAAAGTAACCATTCCATTCCAATGGTGAGCCGACAAAACGCTCAATAGTTTGGAAAGAGTCTACTTCATTACTCAATACATATTGCATCGCGCCTGATGCATTACTTGGTGAGACAACACGTAATGAATAAATCCATGTGCCATCGGTGAAGGCGACTTGACGAGCCACGTAATTTTGCCCACCACTTTGCAGGCTAAAATCCATTACCAATCTATCGTCTTCAACCCGACGAGCATCTTCTGACCAAGGGGAATAGCCACGCCAACTTGCACTTAACCATTCTTGTGTAAATTGGTCACCTAGTCCTTGTGCGGTCTCTAAAGAAACTTCTTCTGTGGGGCGAATGACGCGAATCTCTAATACACTAAGTGCGTCTGAATTTTCCATGGTCACTTGTGCTTCACCAGTCGTATTAAATTCATTGGTGAGTTGGTAACCACTTGGAATTGCAGCGGTGAATAAGCCTGATGGATGTAAATAAGTGCTATCAAAATTAATTGCGCTGGTATCAGGTGGGGCTGGTTGGGTTGGCGCAGGTGTATTAGTAGGTTGTACCTGTGGTTGATTCAAATTCATTCTTGTTGAAATCAACGGAAGTACCACACTTGCCACCATACCAAAGGATAAAAATACACCTAAAAATATGGTGATACGTTGTTGCCATTTTCTATCACGCATTTTTATTAATTCTCCAGAATATTTCATGGTACAAAACGGGCGTAATCATACCTGATAAGAGGCGATGTGTTAAGCAAGATTTTCCACAAACCATTTAGACTGATAAGAACTACTTGACTCAACAACTATTATGAACCATAATGACCCTATAAAGTTCTTTAAAGTGTATAAATAAGCATAGGACATATTATGACAAGTCCAAACAAAGTACAAAATAATATCTTACCAGAGCAATATTCAACCCGTTTTCTCACCTTAGATGATGCAGAAACAATCGCAACATTCATTAGTCAAACAAGTGGTGCAAAGGGCTATCAACAAGTCGCTAACGCTGATGTTTTACGTTCAGATTGGCAAGAACCTAACTTTGTTCTCGAAGAATCGTCAATAGTCGTTGAACAAGATGGTGAAATATTAGGCTATGCTATCTTGTGGGATACATCCGTAAAACCAGTCAAACCATGGTGTGCGTGGGCTGTCCAGCATGATTTGTATGGAACTGACCTCGTACCCTACTTACTCAATTGGTTAGAAGAAAAAGCCCAACGTGCCATCGACAAATGCCCGCCTGAGCTAAAAGTCAAGTTACAGACGAACGCTCTCGAAGGCTACAAAAGACGCATCAATGATTTGATAAATGCTGGTTTTGTCCACAAGCGGAATTTCTACCGTATGCTTATCGAGATGGATACTGCCCCGCCACAAGCTAAATTACCTAAGAATATCAGCATTCGTGGTATGAAATATCCCGAAGAACTCGAAGCTATGGCACGCGCCGTTGAACTTGGTTTTAAAGACCATTGGGGATTTGTAGAAGAACCCATTGAGGAAGCACTAAAATTCTGGAAGCACTATCTCGATACTGATGAGTTATTTGACCAAGAGCTTTACTTCCTAGCAATTGATACTGAAACAGGTGAAATCGCTGGTGTAAATCTTTGTCGTATCGAACAACATGGCAAACCCGAAACAGCCTATGTAGAAGAATTGGCTGTATTGCCTAATTACCGTCGTCAAGGGCTTGCCTTAGCCATGTTACATCATGCTTTTGGTGAACTGTATAAACGTGGGCGTAAGCAAGTAGCACTTCATGTCGATGCGGAAAGCCTGACAGGTGCAACACGCCTTTATACTAAAGCAGGAATGCAACCTGTCGAAACATGGTCAAATTATCAAAAAGTCTTACGTGATGGAGTCGACATTTCCACCACATCACTTGATTAAGTAAAGATGAAAGACTTCAATAGCCTGACACAGCATGGAAAGATGCGCCGTTATCATAAGATGGCGCATTTTGCTTTGCAGTCCTATCCACTAGTCATCAATCAAATTCGCTGTTTAACCATTCGCCACAATATTATTTTCCGCGTTGATGCTCTTGAAGGCACTTACATTTTGCGGATTGGCTACCCAAAAATTCGTTCGGCACTGATGGTAGAATCTGAAATGCGATGGTTAGATGATATGCGTAATAATGTTGACCTCAATCTATCTTTCCCATTACGTACCAAAGACAATCAACTGATGGTGACTTGCAAGGTCAATGGCATCCCCGAAAACCGTTATGTCGTCGTTATGAAGTGGCTCAACGGCAGAACAATAGAGACTGCACCAACGCCGAAGAAACTATCTGCAATGGGGTCAGCATTAGCGAAGCTACACACCTTTGCAACGGACTATCACCCTGCCTCACCTTTCATGGCATATGACAGCTTTCGCTGTGATGAATGGGGCGGATTATCCTATTTAAATGCAGATAACGAACTAATTTCAGCAGAACAAAAAGCTGTTTTTAAAGAAGCAATTAATCTCAGCGAAGATGCGCTTACTAAGTGGCGTAAACAAGATGGACTATCACTCATCCATGCGGATTTTCATCTGAAAAATGTGAATTGGTATCGTGGCAAGGTCGGCGTGTTCGATTTTGATGATTGCCGTTGGGGACATTTCCTACAAGATTGGGGCGTTATTCTGACGTGGATACAGGACAAACCAACATTGTATGAAGCATTCGTTAGTGGGTATGAGTCCCAAAGACTAATCCCATTTTCTGAGCGCGATTTTACTATTGCCCGCATTCACCGCATGATGGTCGGCTTAACATTCGTTATCAACTACCGACCTCACAATGCTGGGATAGCTATCCATAATATATATATACAATTGCAAGAGACTTTAGGCGATATGTAATGCTATCGTCTAGTAAGGGCTAAAATACCTAATAAGATCAATGAACCAATAATTGCCGAAATGAGGTCATTGGCTGTAAACGCAATATCCCCTGCAATATTAATATCGAGTAAATCGAACAAGATACCCCCGATAAATGCCCCAACCAAACCAATCAGAATGTTAGTGATGATTCCAAAGCCCCGTTTACGACACTTAACAATCATGCCAGCAATTGCCCCTGCTAAACCACCGATGATAATCCATACAAAAATTTGCCCTGCCGACATCGTAATCATGTTTATTTCCTTCCTAAGTCAGTAACGATAATAGTGACAGATGAAGCTAAAAAGAACATTAATTTAACAAATTTCTACACAACTGTCGGCATGCTTATTTAGAACTTACCCCTGAAATGTACGGTATAATGACAAGCAATTAGTGAACTCAATTAGGATTATTTTAGATGGATATTCTTGAAAGTAGATATAAAGCCAATGACGAACGTACACACAAATATGAGACACATAACAAGAAATTGGTATATGAATTACGTGAAATATTAGCCAAAGTACGCCAAGGGGGTGGCGAAAAATATCAGACACGTCATGAAGAACAAGGCAAGTTATTTGTCCGCGACAGAATAGACAAACTACTTGATTCAGGCTCGGCATTTTTAGAAATTGGGGCATTAGCTGGCTATGATGTTTACAATGATTGGACGCCATCTGCTGGTATTGTGACAGGTATTGGGCGTATATCAGGTACAGAGTGTATGATTGTCGCCAATGATGCCACCGTAAAGGGCGGTACATATTATCCGCTTACAGTCAAAAAGCATCTTCGCGCCCAGCAAATCGCTTTAGAGAATAATCTACCTTGCATATACTTGGTCGATAGTGGTGGTGCATTCTTACCTATGCAAGATGAAGTTTTCCCTGATGTTGATGATTTTGGGCGTATTTTTTACAACCAAGCAAAGATGAGCGCAGAAGGTATTCCCCAAATTAGTGCTGTCATGGGTAGCTGTACAGCAGGCGGTGCATATGTCCCTGCGATGAGTGACGAAACAATCATTGTTAAAGGGACTGGTACTATCTTTCTAGGAGGTCCGCCTCTTGTAAAAGCTGCGACAGGTGAAGAAGTCACCGCAGAAGAACTCGGTGGCGCAGATGTCCATACGCGCGTTTCAGGTGTTGCTGACCACTATGCTGAGGATGATGACCATGGTATTCAGATCTTACGTGACATTGTAGAAACACTTAACTACCGCAAGCAAATTGACCTTGATGTGCGAACTCCTGATGAGCCACTCTATGAGCCACAAGAGCTATATGGCATCATCCCTGATTCCTTCCGTGAGAGTTATGATGTCCGTGAAGTGATTGCCCGCGTTGTTGATGGCAGCAGATTCCGTGAGTTCAAGCAAAATTACGCAACAACACTCATCACAGGCTTTGCTCATATCGAGGGTTATCCCGTCGGAATTATCGGTAATAATGGCGTACTGTTCAGTGAAAGTGCTTTAAAGGGCGCACACTTTATTGAGTTATGCACTGCACGCAATATTCCATTGATTTTCTTGCAAAATATCACTGGTTTCATGGTAGGAAAATCTTATGAAGCAGGTGGAATTGCCAAAGATGGCGCAAAAATGGTACATGCTGTTGCCAACGCCAATGTCCCCAAATTTACGATTGTCATTGGTGGTAGCTTTGGTGCAGGGAATTATGGCATGTGTGGACGCGCCTATTCGCCTCGGTTCTTGTGGATGTACCCTAATAGTCGTATCAGTGTGATGGGTGGTGAGCAAGCAGCAAACGTCTTACTAACAGTTAAACAAGACCAACTCGCACGACGCAATCAATCAGAAATGACAGCCGAAGAGCAAGAAGCATTCAAAGCCCCTTTACTCGAAAAATATGAGCGTGAAGGCTCTCCATACTATAGCTCTGCACGTTTATGGGACGACGGCATCATTGACCCCGCCCAAACACGGAGGATTCTCGGCTTAGCACTCTCAGCAACACTCAATAAACCAAGCGAAGAAACCAACTACGGCGTATTCAGGATGTAGTACGAATTAAAGCTAGCGCACACATCCATTGGATTCTATTGATTTCTGATATATTGAGCCTTTTCGCCCAAGATTGTTTAGATGCTTCTATCCAACTATCAAATTCATCATCTTCTGGATAATGTTGAAAGTGGGCTTTAAGCTCAGATTCATCGCAACGTATATGCTTCATGATTTTATCTGGATTTTCATAGTCTGATATTATTTTGCCGTTCGCATCAAACAAAACTGGATATAACTTGCTCTTATAGGAAAAAAGTATAAATAGCTTAGTTTTACCTTTAGTGATTGAGCGTGCTGAACGAATTCCGGGAGGATATTTCCGAATTTCAAGAGCCTTTTCTTTCGGAATGCTGGCTAAATCATTGTAAAAATGAGTTGTTTGCAAGCTCTCTGCATTATCTATAAATTCCATAACTTGTTCTAAATCTAAACTTACCTCTGAAAAAGATTGAACCAACTTATGAGCTAGTTCGGTCATCTGCCATGCTTGATCGGAGTCCGTTTCTTTTAACACAATAGGAATTTGTGCAAATGCGCGATATTCTTCACTTTGTGTGGATAAACGTCTACGCCAATTTTGTGCGATGTAATTAACATCTGTCATGGTTGATGGTATTAAATTGTAAATATTGATTTCACGCGGTTCTATCCATGGTCTTAATATACGCCCCATACGTTGCGCTAATTGAAGAATAGTCCAAGTTAAGTCATAGTTTATAAGTATAGATGCGTCCTGTAAGTTAAACCCTTCGGCAATTGCACCAGTTGCAATTAATATCTGAATATTGTCTTTTCGCAAGTCCTCTGGCACTTCATTTGCAATAGGAGCAAATCTATGCAAAACATTATCAAGTTTCTCACCTTGTTTATTAACAGTAGTTTCAATCGAAATAGATGGGAAATATCGAACTAATTCTTGTTTTAAATACTTGGCAGTTTCATGATAAACGCAAAAGATAACGATTTTTTCATTCAAATTTTGTTTTATGATATTTATGGTTTCTTGCAGTTTTTCATCTTCAGATAAGTTTTTCCATTGGAGAATTAGCGTCTCCCAAGAATTTATGTAGTCTTCTAATTCATTTTGTTTAGCAAAATCAATTTTGTAGTCATTATTCATAACCTTGTGACAGAAATCCTCAACCTTTGCAGGGGATGAGCAAAATTGATGAATAATTTGACTCTCAAAGAGTGGATTACGCCCTCCTACAGTTTCGTAGTCTTCAATCTGAAAAAGGGACATTTGTATATCTGCCACTTTATCCTGAGTCGTTCCGTATAATAATTTTTCATCCAATAATCCTGACAAAAAATTATCACATGAATTTTTATACACTACCGTTTTTAAACGCAATCTTGTAGGAAAATAACGCTTCTCATTCTTAAACTGAATATAGTTTGCACCTGTAGTTTCATCTATATGTCCAAAATGTTTTACGATTGTAGGAGTGGTTAAGACAAAGCAAGGTGGTAATTGTGATAATTCATTACTTACCTCTATCTTCCAACTGTGGCTTTCTACTGACAAACCTAAATGTGTCACTTGATTTTTAATAGGTTGAGGTAATAAACCTAACTGGTCATTAACATCTTTAACTGCTTTACTAAAAGGTGTCGCAGTAAGTAGTAAAATCTTAGCATTATTATTTCTGACTAATTCCTTGATACGAGAATTACGTTCTCTATCCTCCTTATCATTTCGCATATGATGACTTTCATCAATGATTATTAATGTTTTCTCTGTTGCTTGTCTAAGTTCATACAAAAGCACTTTTAGTTGATTATCTCTCTCAAAATCACTACCAGATAATGTGTGATAAGAAAATTGTTCACTAGATGTCTTTGAAGCACGCATTATTCGTCGCCAATTTTCTTTAAGCCCAGCAGGGCAAATAATAATTACACTATCGACAAGATTTATCATACGCAAGTATGCAACTACGTGAGCTGCCATGACTGTTTTCCCTAAGCCAGTAGATGCAACGAAAAATGCTCCACCATGTTCTTCAATATTAGTTTTAATACGTGTTACGGCAGGTTTTTGATATTCGGCTAACTGTGGAAGTTGTGGGGGGACTTCTGCTTCTGGAAGCTGATATAATTCCAGTAAAGCTCTTGCATAAATAATATATGGTTCATAGTCATTTAAGTAAGCTCTAATCTCATCAATAAAACGCTGTGTTACTCCACTAGCCTTTGAGAAATACTGTTCAAAGCTATCAATAAAATAGTTTATATCTTTTTCATCAGTGGTTGTTATTCCGTTTTCTCGACTTCTCTTCAGCCCATGATTTGATAGATTAGCTGAAGTTACAACAGCAGCATAATCATCACCAATATAAAGCTTTGCATGTTGGTATAAATATCTCCCATCAATTACAGAAGTTGTATCAGTAGGATCATCGCCAACTTGTACTGCTAATTCGCCACGTTCTAATGCCTCTAACATTTGTCGCATAGCTTTGGTACGATTAATTTGAGAGCCTATACTTAGGCTATTAACAAACTCACGGATGACAGTTTCTAACCTATCCTTTGCGCCTTGCTCGCGTCCCACAAGCAACTTTACTTGCTTTCCTTGTAAAACATCTTGTAACAAATGATAACCTGATGCTTCAAAGTAAGCTGTTGATATTCTGAGAAGTTGGGAATGTTCAAATACTGCTCTAATAGCTTTTAAAGCACCACCACTATCATAAAATCGCTCAACTAAGTTTGACATTAACTGATTTCTTTATTAACCGTAAATTCCTATTAATTAAACACCTATTTTCATTTAGTTGCAAATAAGTTCAATTGTTAATTTTCCGTTTGGATTGTTAGATTCTGTTATGGATTAAGAAATTAATGAATCGCAAATAGCAATGCTATGGTAGAGTTAAGATTGATTTATATAATTAGGATATGAAGTCATGACTGAACGCTCTGATTACACAATCTTGGTAATTGAAGATACACCTGCAATGGCAGATTTAACTATGTTGACGTTACAACGTGGTGGTTTTGATGCGGTACTTGCTGAAGATGGTGAAAGTGCGATTAAATACCTCGGTGATAACCTCCCACATCTTATTTTGCTCGATCTAAATTTACCGGGAGTGAGCGGTTGGGATGTCATGCAATTTCTCACCACAACGCATGGGTCAGGTAGCGTACCTGTCATTGTCACTTCTGCTTATGGAGATAGCACGAATCGTGTAATTGGCAAACTCCAAAATGTACATAAATATCTTGTAAAACCTTTTAAACCTTCAGAGTTGCTAGAAACTGTAGAAGAAGCACTAGGGCTTGAACCTATTTCATAAGATGATGGGTATTTTGTACCCATCGCTCTTTCTTCATACAAATCTGCTATAATCACCATAAAAATAGGTAACCTGATGAGTGATTTTCGCAGAAGCATTCGACGCAATATCCACAGACATCCCCAAAAACCCGATGTAAAACCAAGCAATGAGCAGGCGATAATCCTCGCTGGCTTAAATGTCATGCAGGTATTAGAAGATAATGCCAATAAATACTTAAAATCTTTATTGCATTATGGTCCTGCATCTTTCGTGGGCAAAGATTGGGCAAGTGTTTTGGTATGGTATCGTCGACGAGGCTACCGAAATTATGAAGACCTTACCCTTTTCGGCGTATGGGCATATAAAGCTGATGATTCAATTCAATTATCAATTGCCAGCAAACCTCTCAAATATAGTGCCTCAGTTTATAATGCAGAATCATACAATTCCGTCATAAAGCAGAGTTTTAAAGCATATTATGGTGATGATGCTAGTCTGCCTGATGCTAGTAACATCACTTATGAAACAGAGTTCGACATTACCCGCCGTTTGGCATTGCGCCGAGAACTGGCTGACAAAATTATCGCTTCGTTAAGACGGACTATCATTCAATTTTGAGCCAAACTCAAAGTCGAACATGACTCAAGCAAGATTATTAACTACTAGACTTAAAAAGGAGCATTTCTGCCCCTTTTTCTATGCTATACGTTATCGAGAAAATCGCCGACATCATCTATGAAATTTCCACCATCTCGACGGTCATCGTAAATGTAATCTCTATCATCGCCCTGTCGTCTATCACGTCCCCCTATTGGAGGGTCATATTGCGTGTTACCCGGATTCGGACGACTACGAAGTGGTGGACGATTTTGCCCTAGACCACCATATTGTGGATTTTGCGGTTGCTGTGGCTGTTGTGGTGGTAAGCCTTGTGCATTAAACCCTTGCTGATTCGGTTGTAACGGTTGTAATCCCTGATTAGGAGATTGAGGTTGTTGCCGTCCGAATTGATTTGGTTGAGGCGATTGCCCCAATTGATTATAGTTATTCCCTTGCTGTGGATATTGTGGTTGACTAAAATTCTGATTTTGCTGTACAGGTCGATTAAGCGAGCTTCCGCCTTGAAATGGTCGTGATGGCGACAAGGAAGGCGTGCTTGGTTGAAACCCTTGTGATGAATTTGATGGTTGCGATGCTTGCGGATTAAATTCAGGATAATTCCCACGCGGACTCAGAGAAGCTTGTTGAAAGCCTTGAGCTTGCGGAGGTGGAAAATCTGGGTAAGCATTTTGGTTTTGTCCCAATGTCGTGGCGGATTGTGCGCCAAACTGAGTTGAGGCTCGGGCTGGGGCAGGAAAATCAAGGTTTTGTGCGCGTTGACGCAGTGACCGACTGGACGCGACTGAGGCTTGTGCTCCCGCACGTACAGGCGCAGATTGCTGTTGTGGATTATCATCATTGCCACCCAAAAATCGGTCAATGAGCATTTTAACCCCTTGTCCACCGAAACGTGCAAAAAATAATAATACGCCAACCAAGACAATCATTGAAATGGTCGTCATGACGCAACTTAATGTTAGTAAAAAGCCTAACTCCATAATTAGATTACTCCTCAGCGATAAATTACTTTAGCTTGAATTACGTCGATACCGCTTATCTCGTAAGCGACGACCCGGACTGTGTGAGGCTGACCGCACACCATAGGGTGAGCTATCTGATTCTGGCACACTGGCATCTAATGAGTCAGCCGATGGAGTCTCTGGGTCGATATATTGTTCGTCAATAATTGGGTCATCTTCTTTAAATGATTTATCTTCTACTAAAGGTTGTGGCGGTAACACGATATTATTATCAGATTGAACACTTGCTACCTGTTGATTATCAACTATTGTAGCAGGATTTTCAGTATATGGCGGTTCATATTGTGCTGTATTATTGGTAGAAGGAATATTCGCTTGTGGGATTTGCCCTTGCTCAGGTGTGTTAGACGCTATCCCACCTTTATATATATCTGCTTCCTGACGCATCATATCAGAAATACGTGGTTCTTGGTTGGGGTATATCGGTGCTTCAGGGTCAACTTCTAAATCTTCATTATGTAAAGTATGGAAAAATGACGATATAGCACCCCGTAGCATCCCACCGAAAGTCATGCGCCAAACAAGCACAATCAGAAATAAGATAAATACAACTACACCGATTGCAATCCCAATAATAGCTAACATAATTTGTTTGCCTCTTTATTTTACAGTATCCCAATACATTACTCAGTGACATCCTGTGCTGTACTGTTACTTTTATTATCATCTATCAGTGTTGGAATATCATCATTTTCAGTATTGAGGTGTACAGCACGGAATGGACGTGTATCATGCCGTGTCTCATCATCTAGCTCACGAGGCCAGCCATTATAAGAGGTATCACGCGCAAATTCGCCTGTTTCAGTGACTGGGATATTCGCCTTTGGTATCTCTGGCAACTGTGACTGCTTGACTGCTGTATCAAAATCAACGGCTTTAGCTTGTGCTTTCATTTCGTCCGATTTTGGGATACGTGTACTTGGCTTAATATCTTCGTATTCATCAATACGCTTTGTGCTTTCGAGGAACACCCCCAAAAACATAAAAAACAAGCGTCGCCATGACTTAAAGAAAAATACATTCCAGATATACCATAATGTCAAAACAAGAATTATCAGGATAACGACAACAATCAACATTGTATTCTGCATGTCACCCATCCTCTTACAATAACTATCAAACTATTAACCATTGTATCAAATTCTAAGATTTTACGAGATGTATCGCCTCTAATGGGCAGTTTTGACGAGCTAATTTATTGCATTATATACAACAAGGATAATACAGAACAGATGTTTCGTACAATGTGTATGATGATTTAAATGATATTGGTGCAAAATGCCGTATTTTATCCATCACATTGTATGATAAAAATAAGGCTGTCACTTGCTTAAAGGAGCTAAATTAATGCGAAACTATTTATCTAAGAGTGTGCAGAATCTTCGTCCATCAGGAATTCGACGCTATTTTGATATTGCCGCAACGATGGATGATGTAGTCACACTAGGGATTGGTGAACCTAATTTTGTCACCCCTACTCATATTATGAACGCTGGCATTAGTAGCATGAAACAAGGCAACACAGGCTATACGTCGAATGCAGGTGACATCGCATTACGAGCGGCGATAGCGCAACACGTCGAAAATCTATACGGCTTAAAATATTCTCCTAATACCGAAGTTTTAGTCACAGTCGGCGTAAGTGAGGCATTATGGCTTGCTATGAAAGCCTTACTTGACCCTGGTGATGAAGTTCTTGTAGTTGAGCCTTGCTTTGTTGCAAACGCAGCAGCAGTTGAGATGGCAGGGGGTGTGCCTGTTATGGTACAAACCTCAGTTGAACATGAATTTCAGGTTACAGGTTTAGCCTTAGAAGAGAAAATCACAAACCGCACTAAAGCAATTTTGATGAGTTATCCGAACAATCCAACAGGCGCAGTCTTAACACGTGAACATATGGAGCAAGTCGCTCAGATTGCTGAAAAATACGATTTAGTTGTGATTTCAGATGAAATTTACGAACGTCTTGTTTACGGCATTGAACACATCAACTTTGCTACCTTACCTAATATGCTTGAACGAACCATCGTATTAAGTGGGATGAGCAAAGCCTACGCAATGACAGGTTGGCGCATTGGCTATGCAACTGCCCCAGAACCAATTTTAGCTGCAATGAAAAAATTACATCAATATTTGATTATGTCTGCCCCAACGATGAGTCAAATGGCATCTATCCAAGCCCTAAAAAATGGGGAAAATGATGTTGAAATCATGCGAAGCAGTTATGATGAGCGCCGACAATTGATTGTTGATGGATTTAACGATTTGGGATTAGACTGTTTTGAACCACGCGGTGCATTTTATGCCTTCCCAAGTATTCAACAAACAGGTTTCACAGATGCTGAATTTTGTGAATTACTCATCACGGAAGACCGTGTAGCAATGATACCGGGCAGTGCATTTGGTGAAAGTGGCGCTGGATTTGTTCGGGCAAGTTATGCGTCTAGTATAGAAAATATAGAAGAAGCACTCGAACGTATTACCCGATTCTTACAGCGTCACGGATTGCTCAAGCCTGTTTTATTCGGCTAATCTATCGTTGCATACAAAACCTCAAGAGTCCTTGCAACTTGTAAGGACTTTTTTGTTGTATAGTGAAACTATAAATTCTATAATCGTCAGTAACAACTGTTACGAGAACATATTTATGCAAAATTTAACCTCTATTGAAACCACATCTATTATCCTCTTAGTGCAAGACTATGAACGTGTTAGCCAGTCATTACAGTTGCTTAATTTTCCTCTTATTGAAGCAAACACATTAGCCGAGGTTACGTTACAATTAAAGGATTCAACCATCGGACTTGTGATTTTAGATAATATTGATGATTGCGAAGCTATCCGCGAAGTATCACCAACCCCTATTTTGATGCTCACCGACGATATTGATACAGCGTTAAATGCGGGAGCAGATGATTGCCTGACTTTTCACAAAAAATTATTAGCAAAGCGTGTTCAAACCCTAATCAATACAAACCAATTTAGTGATTATGATGCCATTCCAGCGATGATCCATTCTTTAGATAAGACAGGTAGATTGCTCTATGTCAATAAATATTGGCTTGCAACGATGGGGTATAGAAAAGACGAGGTTTTAGGCGAGCCTATCATAAGTTTTATGAGTGAAACCTCGCAACAAGTCGCGCCGAGTATAATGAAGTCTTTTTGGGAAAATGGTTCACTACCCAAAATAGCGATTCGATTTAAAAAGCAAACTGGTGAGATAATAGAAACACTCATTGATAGCACATTGATTAACAAAGAGCAAAATCTCACCGTTCTGCGTGATATTACCGAACTTAAACAAGCGGAAACGAGCTTAAAAGCTTCAGAAGCCCGTTATCGTCGCTTATTCAAAAGCGCGACAGATGCCATTTTTGTGATTGATGTTATGACAGGCAAAATTATTGATGCAAGCTCACAAGCCTCTTGGATGTTAGGCTATCCGTTGGATGAGTTAATTGGCATGTCTATAGATGAAATCGAAGCCGATGAAATTAATATTCAACATGAAACAACCTTTGACACTCAAGCCTCAAATCAACTAATCGTTGAAACACAATACAAGCACCTTGACGGTCATCTGATTGATGTCCAAATTAATAGCCGAGCAATTCAAGAAGACGGCAAATTATTGTTGATAAGTTTTGTGAGAGACATATCAGAACATAAAAAAAACCTAGCCGAAATTGAACAACAACGTAATTTAGCACAAGCTCTGTTAGATACTGCGAATGCTCTCAATGCTTCCAATGACTTAGATACAGTGCTTGATACAATCTTAAAGAATGTCAGTCGGATTATGCCCCATGACAGCGCAAATATCATGATGATTGAAGATGATGTGGCGCATATTATTCGGCATTTTGGCTATGATGAAGCTGGCTTCACCTATGAAGAAATTTTACAAATAGTTCTTCCACTCAATAAAGCGGATAATTTACGCTGGGTAGAGAAAAACAAACAACCCCTTAAAATCGACGATACTCACAACTCTATACATTTTAAATGGGTAAACAGCACAACCTCTAATCATGTTCATTCACTCATTACTGCCCCTATCATCACCAATAATGAGGTGGTCGGCTTTATTAACGTTGATAGCACCAGTACAAATAATTTTACTGAAGAACAAGCGCGGCAACTGATGGCATTCGCAAATCAGGCGGCTATTGCCATCCAACAAGCCAGCCTTGTACAAAAATTGCAAGACTACACAGACAAGTTAGAAAAACGTGTCTCCGAGCGTACACGAGATTTATTACGCGCCAACAAAAATCTAAAAAATCAGATTGTTCAACGTCAATTGATTGAAGAGAAGTTAGAAGAAGAACGTAGCCTGTTACGCACATTAATTGACAACATTCCAGATTCTATTTATGTCAAAGATAGAGAACGAAGAATTATTCTCGCCAACCGTGCGGCAATTAGAGAGTTAGCACCAAACAATCAATTTGATGAGATTTATTTAAAAACAAGCCAAGAGATTTATCAAAATGGCGAAGCATGGATAGAAGAATATGATAAACAAGATAGAGTGTTAATCGCAAATAATGAGCCAATCATCAATCATGAGTTTATACCTCAGCTAGAGGATGGTCAACAACAGTGGCTATTATTTACAAAAATACCAATAACTGACCAACAAAATAAAGTAACAGGGTTTATTGGTATCAATCGGGATATTACCGACCTAAAAATGGCTCAACAGCAATTGTCAGATGAACGTAATATGCTCAGGCTTATTATAGACACGATCCCCGATAGTATTTATGTTAAAGATAGAGACAGCAAATTCATTTTAGCAAATGAAGCGGCATTTCAAAAAATCCCTCAGATTAATAGCGAGTCTGAGCTGATAGGTAAAACCGATGCAGATTTATATCCAAAAATTGGTGATAGATTGCATCAACAAGAACAGCATATTATCGAAACTGGTGAAGAACAACTCAATCAATCTGAGATTTACTATAACAGTGATGGGACAGTCACGCATTTATTAGTCACAAAACTTCCTCTCAGAGACTCAAAAAACAATATCACAGGCATCATCGGGGTCAACCATAACATCAGTGAATTACGTCAAGCAGAAGCACAATTGAAGCAAGTATTGGCAAGTGCGAGATGCTTAGTTTGGTCTGCAACTGTAATAAAATCACAAACTGACGAATTTGTATGGGATTACAAAATAGAGAATGAAGAAGCAGCCCAGAATTTTCTACCAATGCTTGGCAATAGCACAAATTATACCGATGCTTGGCTGAACTCCATTCCAGCAGAAGAACAAGCAAAACGTGAATTTGTTTTTGAGACACATCTCAACTTCAATAAAATGAATTATCGGCTGGAGTATTTCCTCAATTTCCCGAACCAACAAGCGTTCTGGTTAAGCGAAGACGTTATCATTGAAAAAATTGATGAAAATCGCTGGCATTTAGTAGGCGTTTGTACAGATATTACAACACGAAAACAAGCAGAAAATCAGTTAAAGAACTTAAATAACGAGCTTGAAAGTCGTGTTGCTATTCGCACTCAGGAACTCACCGAAGAGATTGTTGAGCGTGAAAAAGCCGAAGAAGCCGAACGATACCAGCGGGTGATTGCTGAAGCAATAAGCACCAGTGTTGCCAAGTTATCGAGCAGTCTAGATCGCATTGAAATATTTGACCACTTACTCAGTTCTATTCATAATATTGTCCCCTATGATGCGTCTAATATTATGCTTATTGAAGGTGAAGAAGTGGTGGTAGTGCATGCACGCGGTTATGAAAAAGAAGTGCTAGGCATACGCTATAGCATTGATGCAATGTCGAATTTTCAGAAACAACATTCACAATTAGAGCCATTCATTACCAATGATGTGAAAAACTTTGCAGGCTGGCAAGATAAAGACACAATCACTTGGGTACGCTCTAACTTAAGTGTTCCAATCAGTATGGATGGTTCACTTATTGGCTTGATAAATCTTGATAGTGAGAATCTCAATCACTTTACTGAAGAACATTCACGATGGTTAATGACTTTTGGCGAACAAGCAGGAATTGCTATTCGCAATGCACGCTATACAGCCGAATTAGAAGACCGTGTACGAGAACGCACACAAGATCTTGAATTTGAACAAGCTCAATTAAGCGCAATCCTCAATGGAATGACAGATGGGGTGATTTATACCAACATCAATCGAGAACCACAATATATCAATCAAGCCCTCGTTGATATTTCAGGCTATTCTCAAGACGAGTGGATAAGTGGAGCAGCGCAAGCAGGGATGAATATTGCCGACAAAGCGCATCTAACAAACGTGTGGAGCAATATTCTAAAATGGCTGGAAACTCATGATGTTTGGCATGGCGAAACAACATTCAAGCGCAAAAACGGCAACCATTTTGATGCAGGAATGGTACGTACAACAATTCGTAACCAAAGTGGAAAAATCATCGGCATAATTACTGTGTTACGTGATATTAGCGATGAAAAACGCTTGCAGGAGCAAAAAGCCCGTTTCATTTCGATTGCCGCTCATGAATTACGCACGCCTATTGCGAATATGAAAACACGCCTATTCTTGATGAAACGCCGTCCTGAAAGATTGAAAGAACATCTAGCAGTTGCTGAATCCGTTGTTAATTTGATGCAAAATCTTGTTGAGCATATGTTTGACCTTTCGCGTTTCGAGCATGGGACTATCGAACTTGAACATGAGCCTGTAAATCTACAACGCTTAGTCGCAGAAGTATTGCAATATCAAGCACCACAAGCCGAACGTCAAGAAATTCGCATCAACTTAGAAGCACCTAAAGACGCTGTCATTGTTAGTGCAGACCCCTTCCGCTTAACGCAAGTCATTATTAACTTAATTGGCAATGCTCTGAATTACACACCACATCAATCGGAAATATTGGTAAGAATTATCCCTGAAAAAGACGACGTAATTATCAGTTTTAAAGACAATGGTTCAGGTATCGCTGAGGAACACATCCCTAATTTATTCCAGCCTTTTTATCGTGCAACAAGCGATAATAAAGGTGCTGGATTAGGTTTAGCAATCGTGTATGAGATTGTGAAAGCACATGGTGGAGAGATTAACGTCGAAAGTGTACTCAATGAGGGAACAACCTTCTTTCTCCGCTTGCCAAGAGAACAAGCTAGTCTAACAGACGTATAGTTCCAACATTCTATAATTTGATATGATAGCGACTTACAAAAGTCGCTTTTATTTTTGGAGAAAACAATGGCTTACTCCCCGATGGAACTAGCAGAAGTATTCCTTAAGACAGGTGAATTAGAGGATGCTTTAGATGCGCTTAATCAGCAATTGAGCGCTGACCCCAGTGATGATTATGCTCGTCGACTTAGAATCCGAACGAATATGCGCGTGTTAAATGATGAAGATCTAAATACGGTTTTAGATGACCTCAAAAAGTTAAGCCAGAAATCGGCAGAAGATTACCATATAGAGTCCATTCTCTATCAGAAAATGGAAGATTTACCATCAGCAATTCGTGCAATAGACGAAGCGCGAAATCTAGACCCTCAACATGAACGCTTCACAGAAAGTTTAATTGAGTTACTATTGATGGGTCAACAATACGACGAAGCACTTGAAGTAATACGTCAGCAAACCCAAGATTGGCGTTGGCTAGAACGTGAAGGCGATGTGCTCGTTTTACTCGGTAATGACATCTTAGCAACGGCACGATATGGATTAGTGTTATCACATTTATCTGAACGCGATACCACAATGAATGCAGATTATTTACAAGCCCTCAAGTTAAGAGTTATCTTAGCCCGCGCCCATGCCTATCGCCGTTTAGGACATACGGATTTAGCACGAGATTTATACAAGGCAGCGCGCGAAATTGTAAAGGATGATGTTACGATAGACTTTAATTTGGGGCTTCTTTCTGAGATGGATGGCAATCGCACAGAAGGTGTTAAGCTATGCCAATTTGCGCTCGATAACGCCTCATCTGCTCTGCGTCACTCCATGTTAGAAAGCCTAAATAACCCACAGTTCAGCGAACTGAAACACTCTTTAGCCATCGAATGATATTTGTTTATTTTTGGTTAGAACCGTATAATTAAGCTATTCATATATGACATATTGAAAGTTGGGTAGCCGATGAACGAAGACCAAGTAAAGAAGATCTTAAAAGATGGTTATGAGAGCAATGGCTTTGAAGTTGTTTCTGAACCACCCAACGGCGAAGCACTTATTCGTTATCCTGCACCTGAAACATTTGATGTCACCCTCAAAATTTCTCATGAAGACGTTGCTGAATACAAAAGATTATTATCGGCGCGCGGTGAATTTGTGCCGATCCGTAATACAGGTCTAGCCAACAAAAACTTTCGTGAGAGTTTGCTCGTCCCACTTGACCCTAGCATAGATATTAGAGATATTGACGACTTATTTTTTAAGCACAATCAAGATAGCGAAACCTATGTTGAGATTGATACAATTTCGCTAGTCTTTGCCAATTATTTCCGCTTTGAAGCGGGTTATATCAATCTCTGTTTAGATCGCCTCTTCACTTTACCTGCTCGTTTACGCAAAGCATCCACTGAACAGCCAATTGACACACGAAAACTATTCGCCCATCCTCTGAGTATTCGTGTGTATAATATTGATGCACAAAATGCAACTGAGGCAATTCGTATATCCGACGAATTAATCGAAGGTGCATTATTTACGTTGAGTTACGAAATCGGTATCCCTTTAATGCTAGCGAATGATTACCCTACATCGCGTTTTGAGCACTTTCAAAAAATTAAAGAGAACAATCATAAAATGAACCAAATGATTTTGCCCGAAAGCAATTTCAGACATGATTTGGTGCGATTTTATCAGGCAGGGATTGCTACACCTATTGCCATACAACAATTTCTAAGTTTTTATCAAATTCTAGAATTATTCTTCCAAGATGTGAACCACGTTGGTGTATATGATGAGCTATATCAATTATTCCGTTCCGAAGATTTTAAGCCTGATAACAGCACCCTAGCGCGAATCATCACGATGATTGAAGCCAACAAGCGCGATTTAACCACCACTGATTTACTCGAACAATTGCTTCGTCAACATATTGATACAAATGCTATCAAGCAATTTATCTTAGAGCATAGTGGGCAAGCAGAAGAAACAGTGCAAACCTTAGCCAAACGAATCATTACGACCCGTGACGCTATTATGTTGGCAGGAATTAACGGTTTACCGCCCAGTGATGCTAGCGTTGCAAACGATGTCCCACTGATAAAGTTCCTCGCGGAACAAGTTATCTTAGCCACTCGCGATTAATTTACTAAAAGGATTTCTTTATGACACCAGATGAAAAAGTACAATCACTCGGTATTAACATGGATGATTATGCTCCACCAGCAAACCTTGCCCCTGCCACACGGAGTGGTAATACAATCTATACCTCAGGGCATGTATCTCATGGATACCAAGGCAAGTTAGGAGCTGAATTTACAACTGAAGAAGGTAAAGTCGCCGCACGTATCTGTGCAGTACAGCTACTACAAGCCGCGCATACCCTAACAGGAACATTAAACAATCTACGCTGTGTTAAGGTGCTAGGTTGCGTCAATAGCACACCTGATTTCACAGAACAGCATTTGGTCATTAATGGCGCATCAGAACTGTTTTGGGACGTATTCGGCAAGGAAGCAAATGGCTATCATGCTCGTAGTGCGCTCGGATTTGGGTCATTACCATTAGGCTACGCTGTCGAGATTGAAGCTATCTTTGAAGTGATTGAAGACTAGAAACTCTCTTTTATACGACTTATCTCTACTTATATCCCCCAATATTTGGGGGATTTTAGCTTAATGTTTTACCTTAAAATAATTTTATTAATTAACAATTTTTAAAGTTGATAAACTATGAAAACCAAAAAGAATAATGCTATCTTCCAATCCTATTTACTACAAGATGAACAGATTTTATGGATAGGTAAGCCTTCACCTTGGCAGTTATTATCCGTGAGTGATATTTTTCTCATTCCGTTTAGTTTTATGTGGGGTGGCTTTGCGATATTTTGGGTCATTATGGCATCTAATGCAGGTATATTTGCTTTATTTGGTGTACCATTTGTAGTAATTGGACAATATTTTATATGGGGACGTTTTGTCCATGCTTACTTACGACGCAAGCAAACAAGATATGCAATCACTAATTTTAGGGTCTTAATTCTCAAGAAATTAGGTGGCAGACAACTTGAATCTTATGCTCTCGAGCAAATTCCATCTATCGTATGGCGAGGCAACAATATTTATCTAACTGAAGCACCAAGTTTGTTTTCAAATATGGCGCGCTCGAATGGGATGGGGATTTGGACGAATGATACTCTACCCGGTTTATATGGATTAAATGATGCTGAACCTGTCCACAATCTACTTCAAGAATTAACACTTTCAACAGATAGACACGATTTATACATCTCTCATAAAAACGTTAATATTGATTACTGAACAGTTATTCTGTAAAAACACGCCCTACACAGAGCGTGTTTTTGTTTTTGAGTGACTCTCTTACTCGTCATCATTTTCCGCTTTTTCGACAGTTACTTTATCGCCCTCTTCTAATTCGACGACCAGTTCTTCAGGTGGGGTATCGTCTTCCATTTGCGCTCGATATGGCTCAATAATGAGATGTTCCAGCAAAATATGAACAACGCCCATAATGGGTACAGCAATCAGCGCACCAATGACTCCATCAAGCACAAATCCAATCGACGTATAGACAATCACGAGTAATGGGTTCATACCCACCCCTTCAGACATAATACGCGGTTGGAGCAGATAATTTTCAATTTGGCTCACAATCAAGAATGTGATTAAAACGATAATCGCAAATGGAGGGTCTGTAATAAGCGTGAGTAAAGTTGCAATACCGCCACCAATCAGTCCGCCGACCATAGGTACAACGGTGAGAGTACCGATAATGAAAGCCATCGTCATTGCATTTGGCACACCTAATAAATACATCGGCACGAAATTGAGTATACCTACAATGAATGAGACGATAACAGCACTACGAACATATCGCCCAAGTGTCTGCTCAATATCGTTAATTATGATTCGAGTTTCGTCCCGATACCTCGGAGCGGTGAGCTTAAGGATAAAGCGTTTAGCTGAAATATGAGATGTAAGCCAATATGCGCCCATCACAAAAATCAGAACAGCATTAGCGGCAATATTACCAGCATTCTGTATTAGATTAGGCAAAATTGCTCGAAATTCTTGCACAGACGCTGAAACTGCCTCTCTAATTTGTTCTGTTGAGACCAAAGAAATATCATCAGCCATAAAATCGCTGATGTAACTTTCTACAATCTGATTAGCGCGGATAATGCGTGAGGCAAGTCGCCAATCTTGTTCTACATAAATCGCAAATTGATTAAACATCGGCGGAATCAATACAAAGAGTACTGTGACAATTGTCAGCGCCATGACACTATAAACAAGAATAATCGCAATACTTTCAGGCAATTTGAGACGTTTGAGGGCATTAACGGCAGGGCGTACTGCTGAGGCAATAATAATCGCTATTAATAAAGTGACTATGATTTGCGCGCCAAGAACTAAAACATAAGCCCCTAGTAAAGTCAACAACACAACAACTGTACCCTTGAATACAGTTTTTGAGTCCATAAATTTTTCTCCCTCACCCTTTTTACCGAATTAGTTTTCCATAAGCAGATGAGTTTTATCCTAGCTTGAATATATGAAGATGATAAGAAATAAGTGTGGCAAGATGGTAAGTAGCAATATATACATAGCATCTGCTTGTTTGATTCAACTCTCAATATGCTATAATCGCTGACATTTAGTCGTAACATTACGGAGCAGACAAATACTATGGCAGTTAGTGATTGGCAGGTGATTATTGGGCTAGAGGTTCATGCCGAAATGCTCACCGAAACGAAAATGTTCAGCAATGCCCCTGTAGTTGACAGTGTAAGTTCGATGCCTAATTCAGCTGTCGACCCACTCTCAATGGGTTTACCGGGTACACTTCCCGTTATCAATATGAAAGCAATGGAATGGGGTATGATGGTTGGGCTTGCGCTCAATTGTGAAATCCCCCCATTTAACCAATTCGCACGCAAAAATTACTTCTATCCTGATTTACCTAAAGGCTATCAGATTAGCCAATACGAATATCCCCTTGCTATTAATGGCTATATGGATATTGAGCTAGACGATAGCACTACAAAACGTATCGGCATCACTCGCGCCCATATGGAAGAGGATACAGGTAAACTGACTCACTCAGGCAATAGTTCACTGGTCGATTACAACCGTGCTGGTGTGCCTCTCTTAGAAATTGTCAGCGAACCTGATATTCGGAGCAGTGCCGAAGCCGAAGCCTATTCGCGTAAACTACGCGCCATCCTACAATTCTTAGGCGTGAATCATGGCGATATGAGTAAAGGTGTTCTGCGTTTTGAAGCCAATGTGAGCGTGATGCACAAAGACGATACTGAGTTTCGCCAACGCACAGAAATTAAAAACTTGAATAGTATCCGCAGTATGGTGCGTGCAATTGATGTTGAAGTGAAGCGACAAATCAAACTGTGGGAAAAAGGCGACGTTGTGAAACCAGCTACCCTCGGTTGGGATGATGTTGCTGGTAAAATTATTATTCAACGCTATAAGGAACGCCCTGACGAATATCGCTATTTCCCTGAGCCTGACCTCCCAATCTTAGAAGTGAGTCGCGAATGGGTTACCGAAGTACAGGCTAAATTGCCCGAATTGCCTGATGCCAAACGCCAACGCTTCATCGAAGAACTCGGTCTAACAGAGTACGACGCAGGCGTATTGGTCGCTGATAAAGCCATTGCCGATTATTTTGAAGCAATTTTAGATTCAGCAAATGGTGTCGATGCAAAGACAGTCTCAAATTGGGTCACGGGTGATATTTTCCGCTTGCTGAATGAAGCCAAAATTGAGCGTGAAGACATTGCCAACACCAATATCTCGGCTGAAAATTTTGCAGAACTCATCATGTTGGTCGAAGATAAAACCATCAATGCCACGACTGCGCGTAAAAAAGTGTTGCCGATTATGTGGGATGAAGGCAAATCTGCGAAAGCCATAGTTGCGGATGAAAATTTAGCGCAAGTAAGTGACACCAGTCTCATCAGTGAAAAAGTGCATGAAGCGATAGATGCTAATGGCGATATGGTACAAAAATATCTGGATGGCAATGAAAATGTCATCAATGCGATATTCGGGCGTGTGATGGGTTCGCTACGTGGTCAAGGTGACCCCAGTGTAGTACGCCAAGTTCTAACGGAAAGACTCAATTCGATGAAATAATTTTGGCTAGAAATTGAGAGAAAATTCGTTAAATTTCTATAGCATTTCACAGGATATTATGATAGAATAAGTGTTCGGAAAGATAAAAATTAAATATCTCACTGCTACCTTAAGCAGACGATGTGCAGACCCTATAAAGCGAACATCTTTCCGTTATTTCGCGCCAATGAAGTCAATTCTGCATATATAAATAATTCTAACTCAGTGAGGAGTTCAACATGCCCGGTAATTTTCATCAAACAATTGTGATTGGTACAGTCGGTACTAAACAAGATTTGCGCTACACATCAGACGGAACAGCCGTACAAGGCTTTAGTATTGCTGTTAATGAATATTGGAATGACCGCCAAACCAACGAACGGCGTGAAAAGACCACATGGTATAGCGCATCAGGTTGGGGACGTACCGCCGAAACATTGGCAAAATATGTCCAAGTCGGTACCAATATCATGATTACAGGGACTGTCAGCGCGCGTCCGTATACTGGCAATGATGGTTCACCCCGTGCTTCACTCGATATTCGCATCGACAATTTCCAATTACTCGGAAGTCGTGGTGATAATGCAGGTGGTGGTAATTACGATAATGACAATAACTACAGCAACAATCAACCGCAAGATTTAGATGATATTCCATTCTAAATCATAGTAAAACTTGAGATATAAAAAGAGCTACTCTAAATGCAGAGTGGCTCTTTTGTCATACGGGTCAATTGACTGTTCAGCGAGATTATTTAATCTCGACGACAGCTCCAGCTTCTTCGAGTTGCTTTTTAGCGTCTTCTGCGGAATCTTTACCAGTTTGTTCCATGATGGTGCTTGGTGCGCCTTCAACGAGTTCTTTCGCTTCTTTCAGTCCGAGACTGGTTAAGCCACGAACAGCTTTGATGACGTTGATTTTCTTCGCGCCGATTTCTTTGAGGATAACATCGAATTCGGTCTTTTCTTCTTCTTCCTCAGCTGGACCTGCTGCTGCTGCACCAGCCGCCATCATCATCATACCGCCGCCTGAAGCAGCTTCTACGCCGAGAGCTTCTTCGAGAGCTTCTTTGAGTTCTTTTGCTTCGAGGAGGGTTAAACCACCAATTTGTTCTACTAATGCTTGAATATCAGCCATGATACAGTTCCTTTCCTTTTTAGGATGAGGCTTTGCAATGCCTCTAGTATTGGATTATGCAAATTTTAATAACAGCGTAGTTGCTGTTCGGAAATCACAAATCGAGTTAAGCAGCGTCTTCTTCGCCACCATCTTTGTCTTTATCCAACCATGCTTGTAGCACGTTGACCACACCACTTTCCGCATTGTTGAGAATAGTAACAATGTTGCGTGATGGTGCGACGATAAGACCAATAATTTGTGCTTGTAATTCTGGTAGGCTTGGTAATTCGGAAACTGCCTTGACACTACTCGCATCCAAGATTTCCTCGCCACCCATAACACCACCTTGAACTTCCATGCGTTCATCGAGATCTTCATCTTTGATGAATTCCAGCACAGCTTTCGCTACACCGGGGAAGTTCTCCATCCCAAAAGCAACAGCGGTAGGTCCTGTAAGATTTTCTTCAGGAACTGCCCAACCTGCTTGCTCTAAGGCTTTAGTGAGGAGGGTATTTTTCGTGACGACATATTTGCCACCAGCTTCATAAATTTTCCCACGCAGTTGTTGAACTTTGCTGACGGACATGCCTTGTGAGGCAATAATAGCGAACCCGTTGCTCTGTTCAAGTATTTCTACATACTGCGCGACTAGCTCTTCTTTACGTTCTCGTGTAATCGGCAAGATTCGCGCTCCTTTCCGCTGACCACATCAGGGGACGTTGCCCTGAAATCAAAAAAGCGACCCGCAAAAAGCCGAGGTCGCCCATTAGTATCATATCTAATGGTTGTTGCGAACTCTTCCTCGGCAGGATATTAAGGACACAAAGTCGTGTCCACCGGCTGTCTATGGTTGAGTGAACCATATTCAATTGACCGTCTAGCATTATAAGACTGCTCGCTTGATAGTCAAGGGGATAATCCGAATAACTTGCTCAAACAATCAAAACAAGCTAATGTCATAGACAACTTGGTAATCCTGATGGGGAGTCTTAGGGAGCAAAATATTATTTGACGACCTTATGAAAGGATTGTCTATGTTTAATGTCAATAGAATCTGTGCCTTATTACTGATAATTCTCCTCTTCTCTCTAATCCCAATCGTGAACGGACAAACAACGTGTGCTGATGGCGAATGGCTGATTGATGACATTTGCCAGACTTTAGATAGCTCACTCGGCGAAGGTTGGCATACAGTCGAACCCCAAGGCGAAACACGTTGCGCTCATGATACCGATTACCGCTTCTGGGTACGCCCAGGTAATGACGATGTACTCCTCTATTTTCAAGGTGGCGGTGGATGCTGGAATCAAGAAACCTGCCAAAGAGGGAGTAACTTCTATAAGCAATCCGCAGGACGCAACGAAGCCATAACCTATCGCAACGGCATCTTTGACTTTGATAATCCTGACAACCCATTTGCCGATTACACGATGATTTTTGCACCATCATGTACAGGTGATGTCTATATGGGCAGTGAAGTGGTCGATTACGGCAATGGCGTAACAGTGCATCATCAGGGATATGATAACTTGATGTCCGCTGTAGATTTCACACTTGATTATGCCTCAGAACCTGCTTCCGTTTTTACGGCAGGATGCAGTGCTGGCAGTGTTGGCTCGGCGATTGCTGTCCCCTATCTTATTGATGCCTATCCTGATATTCCTGTAACGCAATTAGGGGATTCATTAGGGCTAATTTTTGATACAGCAACAGATATGCAAGCATTGTGGGGAACACCCGACTTTTACACAGAAACATTGTCAGAATTTGCACCTGATTTAAGCGCATTTACACAAGATGACTATTATATTGGTCTTGCTCAAGCCTATCCTGAGCATCGCTTCGCCCAATTCAATTATCAGTATGATAATGTTCAGCAACGCTATTTCGCTATCGGCGCAGGTAATCCGCGTGAATTTGTCGGTGAGGGTTTAGCCAATAGCTTACAGACAATCGATAATGCAACAGATAATTTCAGTTATTATCTAGCGGATGGCATATCCCATTGTATTTTGCCAACAGCAGATTTTTACCGACGCACTGAGGACGGCATCTCTGCACGAGACTGGATAACAGCTGTTGCTAATGGTGAAGCGGTAGAATCAGTCGATTAATAATTATGTTAAATTACAACATTTCTTAAGATACCATAATAAGAATAAGTGGTAAGGTAGGTTTAGACACTTTAATAATGTATCTGAGGATAATATGCCATACAAAGTGGAGTGGCTCATTAAGGACGAAATTTTACTGTATACATTTTGGGGAACAATGACTGTCGAAGATTTAAAGGGAGCATTTTCTGAAATGGTTACGTTAATGGGTGCTTCACCGAATGAAAACATTCACACCATTAGCGACATCAGCAAGGTTGTTGAAGGAGTGAAGATGCAACAAACAATGAGAATAGTTCGTGAATATAGATATCACATGGAAACAGAAGGCTGGTCAATTACTGTTGGTAAACTTGATGTAATTACTAAAATGGGTATCCAAGTATCTCGTTCTTTGATGAAGCGCAAAGCAACATCATTTGATACGATGGATGAAGCCCTAGCCCATCTCAAAGAAAATGATACTAATTTGAGCTGGGATAAGCTGAATTCCCCATTATCCGATAAAACGTAATAACAGGCGTAGGTTATTCTACGCCTTTTTTATTACTCATGACTCAAGCGAGCTTCAAATTGAGCGAGGGCATCTTGTAATTGCTGTTGTTTGAGGCTTGAAGTGAGGTCACCACGAGTGCGTTCCAGCACCCCCCTTACAATATCCGTTTGGCGACGTAAGCCATGTGTAAGTGCATCGGGAAAATCAAAGGTGATGAGTTGCCCGTATATATCATCCATCCAATCCAAGAGGCGTTCGGCTTCTTCACTATGGCGTTCACTATGGCGCATAATATCCAAAATAAAGCGACGTAATTCAGTAGCAGCTTCGCCTAAACCCTTGAGATAAGTCGACCCCTCAACATTCAAATCTGTAGCAGATGGCAAATCTTCTTGGCGAATGATGGCATAGGTGATGTGTGCCTCTACCACCTCTTTTAGAGCATCTTGCGTATACCCACTATGATATAACTCAGGATAATCAGCAACGACAGTCCGTAATTCGTCCGATTTTTCTTGCACTATCGCCAGCTTTTCTTGCACGTCGTCCCACTCACGCCGATGAATTGCCCGAATAGACCCTGCACAATGCCGAATGAGTTCGCGTGATTGCACAATGGCTTTATCGCGTGCATCATTCTTGGCATTCATCGTTTCGCGCACTGCCTCCGCAATATCACTCAGATTGTTCGTCATCGTCTTTATCCTCATCTTCATTGTCGCTATCTTGGTTATTTTGGACATTGCTGAAAAGCTGGTCAGCTAAGGATGCGGGACGTTGTGGCACTGTAACTTCGCCAAAATTGCCTTCAAAACGGTCTATATTATCTTGCAGAGCTTGTAGGAATAACTTGGCATGAGTGGGAGTCATGACGATGCGTTGCTGAACTTTTGCGCGTGGGTCATGCGGGAAGGTCTGGATGAAGTCGAAGAACATCTCATTTTTATTATGGCTAATCATCACCATATTCGAGTATTTACCACTAGGGTCTTTCGGCATTTCGAGTTTAATTTTGCGCTTCTTGGGTTGCATAAAGTCTCTCATTTATAGGTCAATGAATAATCAGACCTTTAGTATACCGCAGACTCTATTAGACCCTTATTTGTATGGAGAAAACAAAAAAGAGCAGACTTATTGTCTGCCCTTCCAGTTAAACGTTTAGATGTTGCTCATTAACCAGCTTTTGGTCTTGTAATGCTAGATTTCTTCTCCAGCAATTCATCAATACTCGCATTCGGGTCAGTATATTGACGATAGTAAAGCGTCGCATACATACCACCAAGTTCTAGCAACTCATCATGCGAACCATCTTCAATGATTTCACCCTCTTGCATCACCAAGATACGGTCAGCATCACGCACGGTACTCAGACGATGGGCAATGATTAAGCTGGTACGTTTTGTCAAGATTTGCTCTAAGCCTTCTTGAATATAAGCCTCAGTCTCGGTATCAATGCTACTGGTTGCTTCATCCAAAATGAGAACACTCTCTGGACTGTGAACGAGTGCGCGTGCCAATGCCAGCAATTGCCGTTGCCCTTGTGACAGATTTTTCCCACCAGGTAACAATTCAAAATCAAAGCGATTGGGCATCTTATCAATGAATGGTTTCGCACAGGCAATTTCGACAGCTTCTTCCATTTGCTCAGTTGTTACACTGTCATCAAACAGGCGTAAGTTATCGCCGATTGTGCCGTTGAAGCAATAAGGGTCTTGTGGCACAAGGCTGATAAACCGCCGCAAATCTGCCATGCTGAGTTCACGTAAATCTACGCCACTAACTTCTATACGACCCTCATTGACATCATAGTAGCGTGCCAACAATTTCACCAAAGTCGTCTTACCTGCACCTGTCGCACCCACAACTGCAATGCGCTGTCCGGGTTTAATTTCCAAGTTGATATTCTTCAGCACAGGGAAACCTTCTTTATACGCGAAGGTCACATCCTTAAACACGACAGATTGTGTGAAATTATCAACATGCACAGCATTTTCAGGCTCATCGACTTCTGGAACAACATCTAACATGCGAGCGATGCGTTCACCTGCGCTGAATGCCGTTTGAATTTGAGCGAATTGCTCTGACAATTGCAAGATTGGCTCGAAACTCAAGCGCACATATTCGATGAATGCGACCAGAATACCGATTGTCACACCCTGCCAACCAGCCAAAACGCCTTGCCCACCGCCCCATAAAACGAGCGCAAGCCCAACGGTTGTCATAATCTGGAGTGTTGACCCGTAATAGGTGTAGATGTCGCGTAAGTCCATGTGTGAGTCGAAGTAATCTTGGTTGATAACTGCGAAGTCGTCGCGTGTCTTTTTCTCACGATTGAATAATTGCACGACCATCATGCCGTTGAATTGCTCATTCAAGTAGGCTTGATATGCCGCCATAATCTTATGGAAACGACTCGAAATCGCCCGTAATTTAGTACGGAAATAAGCACTCAGACCTGCCATAACAGGGATAACTGCTAAACTAATTAAAGCAAGTCGCCAATTCAAAGCTAGCATCACACCAACTATACCGACGAGCATAATCATATTCCGCGCAACCATCACGATACTCGTTGAGAGTAATTCGGTCAGCGCTTCAATGTCATTGCTCATGCGCGAAACAATCCGTCCGACAGGCGTATTGTTGAAATACTTAATATCTTGCTTGACAATATGCTCAAATAGTTCTTGACGAAGATTGAGCAAGGCTTTCTGACCAATGGTCTGTAGCCAATAGGTATAAGCGAATTGGAAAACGAAAACCGCTACAATTGTCCCCAAATAGCCGACACCAATCGGTACGATACCAGCAAGGTTTTGTTCAGCAATTGGTCCATCAATGGCGAGTTTGACCAAGTATGGCAAGAGCAATTGCATACCTGCCACGACGAATAACAAAACCGTGACACCTATTAATTCCCATAGATACGGTTTGAGGAAACGCCAGAGCATCTTGACCAAGAAGCTATCGCTGATACTCTCTATTTCGATTTTTTCATCGTCAATTGTGTAATTACTGGTTGTACTACTGATATATTTATCGTTCAGTTCTGCTTGTTTTTTGTCGATTTTTGTATCGCTCATGCCAACATTTCGCCTTCCTGTTGCGCTTCGCGGTCAACCATACTGGCATATAATCCACCTGCTGCTATTAATTCATCGTGCGTACCATTCTCGATAATCGTACCGTTATCCATAACGACGATGAAATCACAATCCTTAACCGTTGCCATCCGTTGCGCGATGATAATGCTGGTACGTGTCTTGAGTACCGTTCGTAAACTCGTCAAGATTTCAGCGGCAGTTTTAGTATCGACTGCGCTCAAAGCATCATCCAAAATCATGATGGATGGGTTACGAGCAATCGCACGCGCAATAGCAACCCGTTGTTTTTGCCCACCAGAGAGCATCACACCTTTTTCGCCAACCATTGTATCTAAGCCATCTGGCATTTGGTCTAAATCATTGCTAACACGACTAATATGAATGGCGCGGTCTAAGTCTTCATCGGTAATGTCATCTTGTCCCATACGGACATTCTCATGAAGTGGTTGGCTGAACAAGAACGTTTGCTGTGGCACATACGCGATGTTTTTCCGCAAATCTTGGAGCTTAATTTGGCGCACATCATGCTCATCAACTAGTACACTACCACTATCAACATCACTGACACGCGAGAGTAAATTGACCAATACGGTCTTACCACTGCCTGTAGGACCAACCAAGCCGACGACACTCCCACCTGGAATTTTTAAGTCAATATTATGAAGAAGCGTATTGCCATCTTCGACCAAGGTAATGTCTTTAAAATGAATATTGCCTTCAGACTCACCTAAATCAATCGCATTCGATCTGTCTTTAATATCTGGCTCTTGCAAGAGTGGGGTGATACGTTGCATTGCACCTTGTGTCTGAACATACCGTTGATAGGTAGTACCGAGCATTAGCAACATGCGTCGGATGAGGTTCAAATAAAGGATAAAACCTGCTAAATTACCAACAGTCATCGCACCATTAATAACCATACGCCCACCAATGAGCAAGACCATGCCTGTTGTCAGATAAATAATCATCTGTGGAATCATGCCAACAGGTTCATTGCGCCGTTTGAAAAATAGCCAACGCCGTTTATATTCCTCATTCTCTTTTCTGAATGCCGTGCCGACATGACTTTCACGACCAAAGGTTTTAATCGTCTGAATACCGCTAACCGAGTCTTGGACGAGAGCGGACATATTGCCAGCTTGTTCTTGGACACGTTCAGAAATTGGCACGAGGAACAAACCTGCTCGCATCTGAATAGTTGTACTAATGAGGAGAGTAATCACAACTAAGACTGTCAGTTGCCAATTGATTAAACTTAGCAAAATAACGGACATAATAAACGCTGAAATCGCATTACCACCACGATTAAAAAATAATGCCAATAATCGCCAAACCCAATTTAGGTCAGTGAACATACGGCTAATTAAATCGCCAGTGGCAAACTTCTTATAGAAATCATTATCTAGCGTGACCATATTTTCAAACACGGTCTTACGAATATCATAATGAACACTATAAGCGACTTGTCCGCTGTAGTGTCGTTGTGCATAAAACATAACGACAGTAAACAAGGCTAATACGAATAATAAGCCAATCCCTTGTAAAATCTGGCTCATAACTACACCATCTTCGAGCAGGTTATCGACGATAACCCCGACTAAATATGGTTCCAATGCCATCGTAATACCACCAAGAATGCCACTTACAATTGACATTATGGCGGCGAAACGGTGACGCATCACGAAACTCCACAACCAACCAATATTAGCTTCTTGTGGACGTTTGACTATCTCATCTTCTGCTACCGATTCACTGAGTTGAGCTACTCTTGAAGCCACAGTTACCCCTTTTACTGTTGACAGATTATGTTGACGTTTGCCTGTAAGATGTGAATTTGCTATCTATTACAGACACGCCGTCAGCTACCGTTAAAGATACAATTACCCCATTATGCAATTTTACGGGTAAAGCGTCTATAACCATTGCTGAATGTTAAGCGTATATTATTTTTCCTCTCATGTGCGTAAAGAGTTCATAAGCGTTGTTTAATCGTATAGTACGTTTTTAATCCTTTATGAACCTTATTGAGCTATCGCCAGCAATGTGTTATACTTAATTAAATTAATGAAAATTAAGTCCACTTTTTAACACAATATTTTCTATCATTCCTCATATACTCCTTTCATCTACTACCTATCCCTTGCAAATGTAATTCTATTCTTCATGTTTTATGGTTGTAGCATACTATTCAAATCATGCAGGAGAATTTAAACATGGCTACAAAAACTAGCACACGTTTCAAAACACGTATTGATATTCCTGAAGAAACACGCGTAAAACTTATCGAACTGCTTAATCAACATTTGGCAGATTTATTCGATTTATATAGCCAAACCAAACAAGCACATTGGAATGTACGCGGGATTCACTTCCAACCATTACATGAATTATTCGATGATTTAGCAGGTCAATTGCCTGAATTTACCGATATGGTTGCAGAACGTGCCAACATTCTAGGTGGATATGCGATGGGTACAGCGCGCATGTCAGCTGAAAACTCACGTCTAGCAGAATTCCCAACCGACGTAGTAGAAGGTGCAGATGTAGCAGATGTTGTTGCAGATCGTTGGGCAGAGTATGGAAAATTCGCTCGTGAAGCAATTTCACAAGCTGAAGAACTTGAGGATATCGATACCTCTGACTTATTTACAGAAATATCACGTGCTGTAGATAAAGGTCTGTGGTTCATTGAAGCTCACCTGCAATAAACAACTTCCATTTAGCTTAAAAAAAGGACACAATCGTGTCCTTTTTCTTTTCATTATCATATAAGATTACGCATCAGGTTCGGTTGTTGCTTCTGGGGTAACGTCCTCACCCGCGTCATCATCGCCAAAGATTCCATTACCGAAGAATCCATCTGCCCCATTGCGTCCGCCACGACCATTGCGCCCGTTACGTCCATTACGGTTGCGGTCACCGCCACGCCCAAAGCCTTCTTCACGCAGTATTTCGAGTGACCCATCTTCAATAGCTGAGCGTAAGTTGTCAGCTTGTTCAGCCGTTAAAGAGCCATTTGCTTCAAGCGCATCAACACACTCGATTAGTACCGTTGTGCGATTTGCTTCAAATTCTGCACGTAATGCTTCAACATCAATCCCATTTTCTGTGAGTAGTTCTTCGAGTGTACCCTCATAATCACGGATGTCTTCGCGAGTTAAGCCGAGTTCTTCAATTGCAGTTGCAAGCGGATTTTCAACAGATTCCCTGACGCAAATTGGCTCAGTTGTTTCGTCGCTTGCTGTATCATCTTGTGCGAATACTGCACCTGCACTGGCTATGAGAAGCATTGCACCAATAACTGTCCCGCTCATAACTTTTTGTACTTTAGTCAATATCATTTTTTTCTCTCCTACACATAGTCGTGTGTTCGTTTGATGTTGACTACAGTATCTAAGTAGGCTGTAATGTCATTTCGCAGAGTTTGTAAACAATCCGTAAAATGGATGTTATTCTAGAAACTAAGAAAATGACGGAATCTAACGCATGTTGTATACTATGATTCACTATTTGATTACCCATAAAAACTACTTTTGAGACAAGCCGTTATGCAACTACTTCCTCCTACAAATGAACAAAGAATACTAGCTGTTTATGCACATCCTGATGATGAATGCTATTGTTCAGGAGGCACATTAGCGAAATATAGTGCAGACGGTGCAGAAACAATGGTCATTTCCGCAACAAAGGGGCAAGCAGGGCAAATCAACGATACCCGTGTAGCGAGTAGAGCAACGCTCGGCACTATCCGCGAGCAAGAACTCTACAAATCATGCGAACAATTGAATGTACATCACGTTGAATGTTGGGATTATATGGATGGCGCGCTCAGTGAGTCCGATTGGGACAAATTGGTCGGTGATATTGTTTTGGCTATGCGTACATTTAAGCCCCACATTGTGTTGACCTTTGGTGCTGACGGCGCATATGGGCACCCAGACCATATTGCAATTGGTGAGGCAACGACCGAGGCAGTTCTTTTAGCAGGAGATGCTAGTGCCTATTCCGAACAGAATCTTGCTCCCTACCAACCTAATCGGCTGTATTATGCATATTTCCCCGAACGCAAACTCTTGTTACTGGAACATCTGGCAAAATGGCTCGTTACGATGAAAGACCGTTTTCACGGTAATCTGGATTTCATCCATGGCTTATCCCTGTTCGCTGAAGAATCTACAATGTTGCATTATGCGAATGATTTTGTCGATGTGCGCTGGTATCCACCCAATTTCTGCATTATTGAGCAGGGTGAAACAGCTAATGATCTCTATACTATTTTGTCAGGTAGTGTTGAAGTCCAACAAGAAGATGAACACGGTAATTTTACACATATTGCAGATCTCAAAACGGGGGATTTCTTTGGCGAAATGGGACTAATTGCTGACCACAATACGCGCAATGCTTATGTTATTGCGAAGGAAGCGGTGACTTGTCTCAAATTTTCACCGGGTGAACCAAGCAAATTTGCAGGGCGTGGACAAGGAGCAGTTTTCGGCAGTGCTTACGATTCACAGGATAGCGCTGGTAACACAGGCATCGCAACGCATATGATTGATATAGATGACTTCATCAGCAATAAAATTCGCGCCATTGGTCAGCACCGAACACAATATCCAATTAGCGAAACGATGTTCCCTGAAAGCATGTTAAAAGATTTATTCGGGAAAGAGTATTTTGTGCAGGTATTTCCTAAACCGACACTTAAGACTGCGCTATAAACATCACAGATAACTATCGCCACCATCGACGTTAATTGCTTGCCCTGTGATGAATTGAGCGGCATCACTCAGTAAAAAGAGGATAACATTGGCGATATCGTCAGGTTTTCCGAGGCGTTGCATCGCATTCTGTGGATTATCGATTGTGGGCATATCAGGTGTATCAATATAGGCAGGACACACCGCATTAACACGTACATTTTTAGAAGCGAGTTCACGGGCAGACTGTTTGGTTAGACCAATTAAACCAGATTTACTGCTGACATAGCCTACACCAGCTTCAATTGGGTTGGGATGCCCTGCTGTACTTGCCAAATTGACAATGACTCCACCCCCTTCATCCGCCATAACACGACTCATCAATTGGGTACAGAAAAATGCTCCTGTGAGGTTTACTTCTATCTGCCGTCGCCAATCCCATTCATCCATGCCCGCCATTTCTTCAGACTTATAGATACCTGCGGTATTGACCAAGAAATCAATACGCCCATAAGCATCACGCGCACGCTCAATTAGAGCTGATACCTGAAAACGGTTAGAAATATCGCCATGAAAACCGATTGCCGTACCGCCATCTGCATTGATTGCATCCGTAATAGTTTCTATACGGTCAGGGTTGAGGTCATTGAGGGCGAGTGATGCGCCTGATTGCGCTAATGCTTCAGCAACAGCACGTCCAATACCTGAGCCTGCCCCTGTAACGATTGCAGTTTTTCCAGTGAAATCGACTACGAAGTTTGGCATGTGTTCTTCAACCAATGTTTGATACTCGTTTCCGTACCTTTATGAAAGGTATTGCCACTACTATACATTAGAAAGCGATTGGTATTGGTGGCAACATAAAATGAGGGTTCATAATTATATTTCTCAGCATGGCTATCAGAGGCTTTTTCAGCATAGATTCGCCAGTCATTCCAATCATTTTTACTAACAACAAAATGAATCGGCGTATCAATATTCAACACGCTTTTCTCATCTAACATATTACCAGCTAAGATGATACCTCGTGGTTTTTGAATTTTTGAAAATTGAGGATAGTTCTGACCAAGTAACAATGTTCCTTCGCTCTGAGCAAAGATAATCACATTTTTGGAGTCAACACTGGGTAAAGATATAGCATATTCATAGGCTTTGTAGGTATCGCCATCTGATGAGCCACTTGAGCCATTGCCACTACGCCCTGTCCCACGTTTATCCCAGCGAAAGACAGCTGCACCGACACTCGTTCCTAAACTTGTAATGTGCTGATAATCTGCACGAGAAGTACTCGTGCCATGCTGAATTACAAAAATCAGAGGGTATCCATTTTTCGGGCGGTTATCTTGCGGATAATCAATTTGCCCTGCAAGGTATACATTATCCCCCGCAAAATTTAGCATTTCGGTGACACCAATTGAATCGAGTTTATCGTCAGTGAGGTTCGCTACCATTACAAGTCCTATACAGAATTTGTGTGAAAGTGAATATATGTTGCAACTTGTAAAAAAAGCAATAAAAGTCTATTTCGAGGTTAGCGCACTATATTATGACAGTATTTATACAATCTGTGTAGTGCCTTCCGAAAAATTCTAATATTTAGAGGCAATCTGCTTGACGAGCTAGAACGTCTGTACTATCTTTAAGTGAAATAGCAAAATTAGGATTCACTATGAGCCTTGAGTTTAATCAGGTAGTGCATCAAGTTTATAAAATGGGTGCAATGCTTGAACATCTCGATTTTGATTTGACTGAAACAATTGATACTGCCCGTAAACGCTTCGACGAAAGTGGTGATTTAGCTCGTGTGTATGAACGTATCGAGTGGGTGCGGAGTAGTGACATCAGTGGGTATCGAGGTGCTGCTCCCGTTGATTTGCCAGATGCTGAACCGATTAATGCCATTATCCCTGAACCTTCATCACCTGAAAAGGCGATTGTGATTGCCGCCGATGGTAGCCAAGTCTATCCAGATGAGCTTGCCCCAGTGCATTATTATCTCATCAACCTAGGGATTTTTGTTTATCATCATGGTATGGATAACACGCCTGAGCAATTTACCTTTCCAGATTTACGCTTTCATAAAGACCATGTGCATGACCGTTATGGACGTTTAATCCGCAATCGGGTTGTTGATGACCGTCGCACTGTTGGCGAGATGCGTAAATTGGCAGATGAATCATGGCAACGTCGGCAAATGGATATGCCTCTTATCGCGCTCTACGATAATCGTCTGATGTATCTACCTAGTGGTGATGATGCTCGGGAATCGCGTGACTTAATGTCTGAATATATTGGCGGTATGGTGCATTTACATGATTCTGGTGCGAGCCTTGCAGGATACATTGATAATCCATTCCGTAGTCGCCGTGTGATTCAATTATTGCATCTACTTACATTTGAAGACCGAGATGAATTACGTCTGCGCCAAGCAACCCTCTCAACAGGGGGGGATATGGAAGGCTTACGGGATGTCCACCTTTTTAATAAGGTACTCGGCAAAGGCGATAGATCAGCGATAATGGTACAATCATCGCCCCAAAATAAAGAATTTAGAGATAGAGGGGTCAATTATGAAATCGCCTTTTTCTACCTCAAAGTCTATAACAATTACACCGAAAAAATTGTCCGCGTGGATATTCCAATGTGGGTGGCACGTGATAAAAACCGAGTTAATCAACTCCATGCTTTGCTAGTGAATCAATGTAAATTACAAGGGCGCAATCCCTATCCTTATGCCCTTACACGCGCCGATGAACTCGCATGGGTCGGAGGCAAAGATAAGAATAAACTACAAGAATTAGTCAATGCACAAGTCCGACGAGTGCGCGAAGAACTCATTGGTACAACATTGCCAGCCAAAGCACGCGGTAAAGAAATTGCCCGTAGTGATAAGCGTTATCATGAAATGTGGGGACAGGTAGAAATTGATGACCGATAAAATTAGAGTAGGACGAGTTTTACGCGCCAGCACACGCGGTTTCGATTGTGGTACACATAGCCGAGAAATAGGCGCACAACACGATTTTGGTGCATTCGTCAAAGCACCTATTGCCAACACAACCCATCAAGAAGGACAAATCCATGCTGTTGGGATTATCTACAAGGTCGAAATTAAAGACGATCAATTAATTAACGAATTGGTATTAGGCGAATCCGTGCCTGATATTATCCTGCGTGACCAACGTGAGAATCGTATGATTCCAGTCGAGATTAAGGTCGTTAATGTGGGGTTTCAACGTGGGGACAAGCTCTTTCACAGTCTGCCACCGCGCCCACCGATGAGCCTCTCAGATGTAGATTTGATGTTACCCCATGAAGTCAAGAATTTCACACAATCACCAGACTTTTTCCGCTTAATGCTCAACGCCTCAGAAGTACCAACGGATGACCTCATTGCGGCATCTATTCGTTATGCTGCGCTAGAAGCCTACCCCGATAACGATGAGAAATATGCCTTTCATGTACGCTGTGGGCAACAACTCGCGCGTGATGTTGGCGATTTAAAACGACTGTCACATTTGTTGAACCTCATCCGTCCATTATAAATATTTCGCCAAATGTAAAGTGTTAAACTATCCTTGTGGTGGTATGCTTAAAATAAAACTTTCTGAGGATTAAAATATGACAATGCGTGAGGGCATTTGTCCTGAATGCGGTGGTACAGATATTTATACTCGTAGTGGTTGGTTTCATAATATTATTGTGGCATTTGCGCCGCCCAAAACACAGGTACGAGTTTGCGGAACATGTGGTTATTTAGCAGAATTTATCGAACAAGGTGGACATTTAGAGTATGTTCGTAAAAAATGGACACGATTAGAACCTTCTGAAAAAAGAAAACGTGATGAGGTCGAAAAGACATGATGCGAGATGGAATTTGTCCTATTTGTCACTCGCGCGATGTCTACAAACGCGATAATGCGTGGTATCTCAGCGGTGGCGACAAAACAGGTATTAAAATGTTGCATGAGAATTACGCTGAGGTCACAGCTGTTCCCACCATTTACCTCTGTACGGATTGCGGTTATTTCGAGAATTACATCGAAGATATTGGCGCACTCGATTTGGCACGCCGTTTTTGGATACGTGCCGATAATCGGGATGGCGAAGATTTATTATAAGAAGATAAGGTCACACTATAATGTGACCTTACAGCAACTTTCTATGCGTGTTTATATGCCTCTAAAAGTCCTTCAATTAAGGTGTCATCTTCACCCAAAGTTTGCATACGTTGCTCATCTGCCTGAAACCACTCTAAAGACTGACGCACACCAATATGATACGGAATCGTTGCCTCATAATCAGGAACGAATTGCTTGATTTTGCTGTTATCAAAAATTACTGTCCACATTTTATCGCCTAATAACCCTGCGCCTAATTCTGGCTGGTGCTTGGCAATAAATTCTGAGGGCATATGCACAATATTAGGACGCACATTCAGCGCATCAGCAAGATGCTCATAAATTTGATTCCACGTCAGCAGATAATCTG
Source organism: Phototrophicaceae bacterium (assembly GCA_965230145.1). Taxonomy (GTDB): domain Bacteria; phylum Chloroflexota; class Anaerolineae; order Aggregatilineales; family Phototrophicaceae; genus JAUZRW01. The sequence continues at coordinate 4,055,788 of CBDDKI010000002.1, read as the reverse complement.
ATGTAATGTGGAAACTATGCCCGATTGATTGTGGATTACCGAGTAAACCAACAAACCCTTTCGCAAAATCAGCACTATGTGTCAGTGTCCAGAGAGATGTGCCATCTCCATGCACAATTACAGGTTTCCCTTCTATCATGCGTTTCGCCACCCCATATGCCCCACCATTGCCGACACTTACAATCAAGCGGTTATGATAAGTATGGGACGGACGCACAATCGTCATTGGGAAACCCTCTTGACGATATGCCTCCATCAGGGCTTCTTCACACGCAATCTTATTACGCGAATATTCCCAATAAGGATTTGCTAAAGGTGTTGATTCCGTAATGATAGGATGTGTCAAAGGCTTTTGATAAGCTGATGCCGAACTAATGAAAATATACTGCTTACATTTATCACGGAACAGTTCTATATCCCGTCTAATTTGGTCAGGATGAAAGACAATCCAATTGACAATACAATCAAAATGATGCCCTTCTAAAACTTTTTCTACTTGACCTATGTTGTTTATATCAGCAACGAGACTTTTCGCCCCGTCGATTGTGATATTGCGTTGACCACGATTCAATAAATATAAATCTATACCGCGCTTAATTGCTAATTTGCTGACTTCAACACTAATTAAACCTGTGCCACCAATGAATAATACTTTCATATTGTGTCCCTTCCTGCTAAGAATTTACGATGATTGTACCGTATAATAGAAATGATTTAATCTGAATTGGTATACATAGTATCTTCATCAGAAAGCTATCAAAAATTAATAGCCTTATCGGAGAATAGCATTGCGAAGTGGTATTTGTAGCAAATGTGGTCATGGAACCGTGTATAGTGGGCGTGATGTAAGCGTCAAGAGTAGCATCGGCAATACAATCCCAATTAACTTTAGAGAATATGCCCCACTCGATAATTACGTCTGCACAACCTGTGGTTACGTCGAACGTTATATCAGTGATGAAAATAAACTCAAGCGCATTAGCGATCAGTGGTCAGATGCAAGTAAGAGTAAGCGCAAACGATGAAAGATAAAGGCATTTGTGAGCAATGTGGCTCAAATAATGTGAAATCAGGGGCAGATATTGAAGGTAAGGAAGGCTTACATGGTAGTAATCGCCTGCCCATTGATAGCAAAATCTCCGTAGAACTTGATAATTATGTGTGCCTTGATTGTGGTTATATGGAGAGTTGCATCAGCAATCGCAGTATCTTGAATCGTATTGAACGAAAATGGAAAAAAGTAGTCGTTGCGGAGAAATAATCATGAAACAGTATATATATACCGTCGAAGCCAGTCGTTTAGCAATGTTAAACGAGGCGAATGAGGAAGAAAAACTAATTCTACCCCAACACTATGACTATATCAGACAACTCATCAATGACGGTGCAGGGGTTTTTGCAGGTGCAGTCAGTGAGAAAAATAGCCAGCATTTTGGCATAGTGATTTTCCAAGCCGAAGATGATACCGCCGCCAAAGATATTCTACATAATGACCCTGCTGTAAAAAATCGTATCATGCGCGGATGCCTCTATCCATTTCGCATCTCCCTCTGGAATGAAAAAGCCCTAACCTTAGATGACGGTCAATCGCATTATTTGTACAAAATTCGCCCTGTACGTCCTGAAATGCTTTCAGAAGGTCCTACCGAACTTGAAGGCAAAACCATGGGTGAGCATTTTATGTATCTCAAAGACCTCACCGAAAAAGGCATTTTTGCCTTCGCAGGACCAACCCTCGTTTTAGATAATAGCAACTTTGGTACAGGTCTACTGCGTGCTGATAGTTTAGATGAAGCGTGGGAAATCGGTAGTAATGACCCTGCGGTAACGAATCGTGTAATGCGCCTCGATATATTAACATTCAAGGTCGCTCATTATCAGCAAGGATTTGTGAACTCGTAAATATTTTATATTAACACAAAAATAAATTTAAGTTCATCTAAAAATATGATATACTGATATTATATCGACCAATTATCATATAGAGGATGAACATGGCTAAGATAGCTGTCATCAATATTCCAGCACATGGACACATAAATCCAACTCTTCCTGTTGTACGGGATTTAGTCCAAAACGGGCATGATGTTTTATACTACAGCAGTGAAGAATTCCGCGAAAAAATTAGTAAAACGGGTGTCGAGTTCCGCCCCTACCCGAATCGCATCCCAACATCAAAAGACATATCAGAACGCATGAAACGTATGATTGATGCGTCCCTGATGATGATAGAGATGAGCGAAAATCTTACAGGTTGGATGCTCAACGAAATGAGCCAAGAACAACCCGACCTCATCATCTATGATATGACCTGCAAGTGGGCTTATATCGCATCACGCACCTTAGATATTCCTGCAATTTGCTCGATAACAACCTTCGTACTAAAGGCATCGCGCTCCAAAATCCCAAAATCCCAAATGTTACATCATATCTGGACATCCATCCCGAAACTTCCGAGACTCATAAAATGGCGACGGACGATGGTTCGTCAATTCGGTAAAGAAAATGTTGGCGGACTCACTGAGTATTCAGACTGCAATATCGTATTCACATCAAAGCAATTTCATCCAGAAAATGACTTCCTTGATGAGCGGTTCAAATTTGTGGGACCTTCAATTGATGAAAGCACCCGTGACCCTGCACAGTCATTTCAATTAACTGGCGAAGGTCAACAAGTTTATATTTCATTGGGAACAATCAATAATCTCAATGCGGATTTTTATCGCACAGCTTTTGAGGCTTTTGACGATTATCCAGCACAATTTATCTTGTCCGTAGGACGCAACACAGATGTTTCTGCGCTCCAACCAATCCCTGAAAATTTCACAGTCTATCCTTATGTACCTCAATTACAGGTCTTGCAACAAGTCGATGTGTTCATCACACATGGTGGCATGAATAGCACCCACGAAGGCTTGTATTATGGTGTCCCTGAAATCGTGATTCCGCAACAGATGGAACAATTACTGAATGGCATCCGTGTACAAGAAGTAGGTGCAGGGATTTTGCTCGGTGAAAAACAACCCTATGGCAAAGTGTCAGCACTCGAATTACGTTCAGCCCTTGATGCGATACTATCAGATGAGCAGTATCAGAAAAATGCCGAGAGATATGGGCAAACTTTACGTGATGCTGGAGGCTATAAACGAGCTGTTTCAGAGATTGAGAGTTATCTTGCACAAAATGCACCAGCGAAAATCCTCGCTTAAGCTCTCAGTGTAAAGAACGCATGTCCTAATCGTCGCTACCCTCAGCGACGATTTTGGTTTATAGTAAGATAGATTATTCTAAACTAAAACAAACAGTAAACTGTCCACTGAAAACTGAGGACTTATATCTAATGACAACCCGCGACCCCAATAAATTAGATGATTGGTTTGGCGAAAAAGAAGTCTATGCTGTAAATGGTAATCCCAATGTAGTTACCCGACTCGGTGTGATTGTCGGTGGAAGCATCAGTAAAGGACTTGCAGTCAAACTTGAACCCAATGTCAGTGTAGAGAACTTAGCTGTCGGGCGTTACGTTGTCGTGCGTGGGCAACAAAAACGCTTCTTCTGCATGTTGACCGACATAACACTCGATAGCACAAACCCGAGTATTCAGTCCGACCCACCTGATATTTCTGACCCCTTCATTCGGGATGTCTACACAGGCACAGTTGCCTATAGTGTCATTAATGTGACACCGATGCTGATTATTGATGATGTCGAGGGTGCGCTCCCTGTAAAGACCATTCCCGGACATTTCAACAGTGTCTACAACGCCACCGAACATGATGTCAACGCAGTTTTTGGTGAAGAAGATAAAATCCACTTCAATGTCGGTTCACCGCTTGAACTCGAACATACCAATATTAACCTCAATCTAAAACGCCTTGTCGAGCGGAGTATTGGCGTATTTGGTAAATCTGGCACAGGCAAGAGTTTCTTGACCCGTGTGCTTTTAGCAGGGTCGATTGCACGCGGTGTTGCAGTCAGTATCATCTTTGATATGCACAATGACTATGGTTGGGAAATCACGAGTGAAAACGGTTATAGCGTTAAGGGCTTACGCCAATTATTCCCGAATAAAGTAACCATCCTCACAATGGATGCCGAAAGTTCGAGCCGACGGAATGCCAAATTCGATTTTGAGGTCAAACTCGGCTTTAATGAAATTGAACCCGAAGACATTGCTATGCTCAAGGCAACCATGAATCTCAGCGATACGATGATTGATGCTGCTTATACACTTAAGAAAATGTGGGGCAATAATTGGGTACGGCAACTTATTAAAGGCGACCCCGACGACCTAGATTTTATCGTCAATGAAACAAATGTTGGTGGTGGCACACTTGCGGCATTACAACGCCGTTTAGACCGTTTTGAACGCTGGCATTTCCTTGTGCCAGAAAATGACGGCGATTCTGTCAAGAAAATTATTGATTTACTGGTCAATGAAGAGAAAAGCGTTGTCCTAGAATTTGGGCGCTACGGCAATTCATTAGAAGCCTATATGCTGGTTGCTAATTACCTCACACGGCGTATCCATCACCATTACGTCGAAAAAATGGAACGCTCACTCGGCGATAAATCTCTCGAACCACCGCAATTACTCATTACGATTGAAGAAGCCCACAAATTCCTAGACCCACAAGTCGCTCGACAAACAACTTTCGGTGTTATTGCGCGTGAGATGCGTAAATACAATGTGACTCTACTCGTGGTAGACCAACGCCCGAGTGCGATTGATGAAGAAGTCATGTCACAAATTGGGACGCGTGTCACAGCATTGCTCGATAATGAACGCGACATTGCGGCAGTGCTAAATGGGATTAACGGCGCAGGAGGCTTACGCGAGGTGCTAGCTCGGCTAGAGACAAAGCAACAAGCAATTATCATGGGTCACGCTGTACCGATGCCTGTTGTGATTAAGCCACGCACTTATGATACGGAGTTCTACAAGTCACTTGAAGGCGAAATCATCAATCCTGAAAAAGCTAAAAAGTCTCTTGGTAGCGGCAATAAGCGACGAATTACGTAACATACTTATAAACAATTCTGCATAATATCTGCACAATTGAGCCTATACTTTATAGTAATGGTCAATAGAAAAATGGAGATTTATGATGGAATTACATGATGAGTTACACGATGACGATAAACCCATAGGTCGCTTATTATCACGCCGTGAAATGCTTGCTTTATTAGGCGGTTCTGGTGCAGTGATTTTGACGGGCTTAACCTTACCACAGTTGGTTAAAGCTCAAAGTACAGCAACCCCATCGGCAACTGAATTACCTTCTTGTGTTGTTCGTCCTGAACTAACAGAAGGTCCCTATTTCGTGGATGAGCAACTCGAACGCTTTGATATTCGCCTCGATTCAGATGGTGTCGTCAAAGCTGGCATCCCACTATTGCTGACCTATCGTGTAACCGATGTTTCGGGCGGTCAGTGCGCGCCTTTAGCTGGCGCACAAGTCGATATTTGGCATTGTGATGCAGAGGGTGAATATTCTGGTGTACAAGACCAAGGTTTTGATACCACCGACGAATTGTGGCTACGGGGTTACAATGTCACCAATGAAGAGGGTATTGCTGAGTTCTTAACGATTGTACCCGGTTGGTATTCTGGACGTGCAGTACATATTCACTTCAAAATTCGCACGGAATCAACAACAGGCGAGAGCTATGAGTTCACATCACAACTTTTCTTCGACCCAGAAATGATTGAAGAACTGTATCAGGAAGAGCCATATGCGGATAAAGGCTCACCCGATACGCCAAACTCAAGCGACAATATTTTCCAAAGTAGCGAAGGTTTACTGACATTATCATTAGCTGAACTCGCTGAAGAAGATATTACAGCTATTCTGGAACATGAAGAATTTGAAGATACCGAAGCACCTGAAATTGAATCAGGCTATAAGGCGACTTTCGATATTGGGCTTGATCTGAGTGACATGGAAGTTGGCGCAAGTGACAGTGCGGGTGGTCAAGGTGGCGGTGGTGGCAGACCACCTCGTGGCTAATTTCTTATTCTCTATATTCCCCAAACTAAAGTCAGGATAGTGAAATATGTATCCTGACTAAAAAGACTCTATGAGGCTTGCGAATGCGATTATAAAATATAGAGTATCTCGCATCCTATAAGAGATTTTATCACCTCATGAAAACACAACCCAATTACGACAAGTTATTAGAACCGATTGCGGATGTAACATCCACAATAGAAGCACTACTCAACGATGCTTTTGGCAAATTAATGGGCGACCAGCGCGAAGAACTAAAGAGAGTTTATTCGTCTGCATGGGGATTGCACACCTTACTACTTGATATTGTCACCAATATTGGCATCGAAAACATCGCAAAACGTCCCTATCTACCACAGAAATTTGACGATTATCTCAATCCTCTCGTAGAAGTTTCGCAAGCCTTGTTAGATGGTATTGACGGTCCTCTAAATGAGGAACAAATCGTCGCTATTGATTATATCCGCATCACAGGGGCATTGTTGCGGCGCTATGTTGACAATTTATGGCTATATTCACAGCTGGATAATAATCTCTGGCAATTGAACAAGAAATCAACTCCATTGCATGCTCTGCTTGACCCAATGCAATGGTCGGTCAGTGAAAACCCTGTCGAACTAGAATTATTCATCAATGATGATTTGCCTGATGTGGTGGTTGATAATGTCCTGATGCAAACCGCGATTACTCAAATTGTAGAAAATGCGGTGGGCAATACAGAAGAAGGTAGTATACGTATTTCGATATTAGTTGAGGATATGGTAAACATCATTGTCGAAGATAGTGGGCGTGGCATCCCGAGACATTATCAAAAAGATATATTCTCACCATTTTTCCAAGGCAACTCTGAACAATTAGGTTTGGGATTAGGCTTGCCCATTGCCCGTAAAGTGCTTCAACTGCACGATGGTCAGCTGGCAATTAGCTTATTAGCGCATGGTACTAAGGTCACAATTTCGTTCCCATTGTCGTAATTTTGAATTTCTTAACGAATAGAACACTCCCTTGTGATATAATTAAGATTATATTGAAATCAATGTTATCACAAGGTTTAACAAATGTCAGACCTCATCAAGCAATATACTGATATTATCTATCTTCAATCAAGACTGCTCACAGATAGTAGCCAAGTCTATATGAATTTAGGACAACGCAAAGCTGTCGAAAATGTTAATGCTTATACACGAGAATTGCTTAAGTTTCTTGAAAACCATGAGCAAACACATCCTCATTTAACAGAAGAAACAATGCGCCATGAACTCATCAATTTATTGACCCCAATCGTTGGATATGTCGATATGTTAGCTGATGAATGGATTGGAAGCCTAAATCCTGAACAATTTAAACATGTTGACCTGATCTACCAGAATGTGCATTCGCTACAACAATATATTTTGTCACATCGTTTTAAGGTTGAAATGTCTATATCAGCCTAATCGACGATAATATCGTAACCATGCTTCGACTATCTCAGGTGATAATGCTTGTAAGGTATGCCCCTGATAGCCTTGCGTTGTCTCAGCACTGAGCAATGCGTTATATACCGACTCCTCTACACATTCAACCACAGCCTGAAATAAGCCATTCATATACTCATTGTGATGGTCAGGTATCGTAGCACCTAAATCACCTGTAGAAAAAGCCACCACAAAATCACCACTGCCATGATGACAAACCGTTCCCGTGCGTCCAAGACCAAATGCTGACCGTGTCGCCAAACGCTTTAATTGCCGTGAAGTCAACGGGGCATCCGTCGCAATCACTATCATCACCGAACCATCGCCTGAATCGGGTTCATCTCCTCGTTCAAGATGATAACCAATCGGAACACCAAGAATCGTTAACTCATCTCGGCGACCAAAATTAGTCTGCATCAAGACACCGACAATATAATCACCAACTAAGCGCGACGCTGTGCCGATGCCACCCTTATGCCCATAACAACTTGTTCCTGTACCTGCACCAACGCAACCCTCTGCAATTTCACCACTCTTGGCACTATTGATTGCTGAAAAAACATGCGCTTGAGTCACAACTCGCTGGTGAATATCGTTAAGATAGCCATCATTACATTCGCCCACCAAGGGATTAATACTGCGAAGATAGGGGTTATCTTGGAGCATATAGCTAATTGAGGCATCTGCAACTTTGCCCACATTTAGCGTATTTGTCAGTAAAATAGGTGTCTCGATTGTACCGAGTTCACGTACTTGCTCGAAACCACAGGCTTTACCAAAACCATTAATAGTATGGACTGCCCCTGTCACTTTTTCAGTGAAGAGATTGCCTTCATGTGGCAAGATTGCTGTGACACCTGTACGAATTGTGCCACCTTCATTCATAGTGTGATGCCCGACCAAAACTCCTTCGACATCTGTAATTGTATTAAATTTTCCGCTTTCTAAAGTTCCGACTTGAAGCCCTAAATCTTGGAAACGCATTAGTGATCCTTAATATCTCTTTAGTAAGTATGACCCTCTTACAAAATATTGATAATGACCTGCTTCGATGGAAGTATTCTAATCAGAAAGGATTAAAATGTCAGTCAAACAATTATCGCGTGCAGATTTTGAATCATTACAAAGTTCTTTATCAGAATTAGAGGCACGCAATCAAGAAATTGTAGGGAAAATGTCAGAGATGACCACACGCGACCTAGCGGCAAGCACATCCGACGCCTTTTTCCAATTAAAACGCGAACAAGGAGATGTCCTGCAACGCATCGATCACATCCATGAGAAGCTCAATAATGCTGTGGTTTCAGTTGGCGAAGATGACTTTAGCCAAGTTGACGTTGGCAATCGTGTGACAGCCTATAGCGAACAAACAAAGTCTGTTATGACATTCGACATCGTTGGTACAGTGGAAACGAACTCCACAGCCAATCGAGTAACTGCCGATTCACCACTAGGTCAGGCATTAATAGGGCAAAAACGCGGAAATAATATTGAAGTAGATACACCAGACGGTACAAGCGAATATCGTATTGTAGATATTCTGCCTGTACCAGAAACGATAGCGTAAGCCTAAAGAATCATTCAAACCCCAATGGACACTCATCACTATGATCACGCATGAATTGAGCAATAACTTCTGTGGCTACTTCATGCCCTGATGGTGTCCAATGCCCGTCATATTGAAAATAAAGTAATTCTTCACCAGCTAACCCCCGTTCAAATGCTTCTTGCTGGAACGGCTCTAGTAAGTCTATAAACATCCAACCCCGTTCCTCCGCAAGTTGGCGCATAGCATCACGCTGGTCGCCTAAATGGGTAATGAAATCAGCTTCATCTTCTTCTGCCAATGGATTATCCACCAAATTAATTCGACCTCGGTTTGTCGTAGGCGTGCGAGCAATACCACGTACCCATTGACGTACATCTTCATGGATATAAGGGTAGTAAATTTGCTCTTTGCTCGGTACGAAAATTACTGCTCGGCAAGCATCCGCAGGGGCTTCGCTGGCAACTGTATCCAAGGCATCGCCAACAATATTAAAGGTATCTGTCCCTAAGAAACCACCTTCAGGTGCAATCTGCCACCATAGTAATTCTTCAAGTAAGGCAATTTCATAATAACTACCTCCGATAATTACTGGCATTGGGTAATCATATTGACCATCTTCGCTTTCGACCACCTGTGCTTGTTCGCCACCTAATGATTGACGTGCCAGCCATGCCACTTGCCCAATCGGATTACGCCCAATTAATTCTGTATCCAAGCCACGATTTGCATTCAATAAGTCATTGCCTGAAAAATGCGCGTATAAAATCCATGTACGCAGATCATCGCCAAGATACGTTTCGGCTGTGGACGCAATCTCCAGAGGACCGTAGCCCCGATAACCGAAATTCTCTACGGGAACATTCAGTTCTTGTGCGAGTAAATCTGTCCAAGGCATAGCAACAGTTGTTCCTTCGGTGAAGGAATCCCCAAAAGCGGCAATTGGGTAGCTATCATCTTGCATTACTGGGATGCGAAAGCCATTCTCATCCCACTGTAAGGTATAGGTCGCTAGCAAGGTATCTTCTTCTGGTGGACGAATGCGCCCCTGTTGATGAAAAAAATAATCTCCATCCGTCAGGCGAAATTCCACATCAAGGGTCGTACCTGCTTCATTACGTGCTAGGGGGTCATCATTACCGACCAAATTTGGGAATAATGCTAATAGAGCCAAAACCATTACAAAGGCAAAGAGCGTTCCCCCTGCTACAAGGGCGATTTTTTGCCATAGAGGTGTTGATTGTTTTATTTGTTCAGTCATTCAGGGTAAACCTGCCAGAAGTCTCATTCATTAATAGGCAGGCATTATAGGGCGCAGATGAACTTGTCGCAAGAGATATATCATCTGCAACCCTATAGCGAAGGTCGTCTTAACGTTTGCGTTTTGGTTTAAACGCGCCTTGAATCAGATTGATATCGAAATCATCAGGAGCAGTCCCTGTATCGGCATAACGAAATAATGCCGCTTGGTATATACCATTGAGTGCGCCCTGCACAATAGCAACGATAATAAACGCTATCACTACCAATGATACAACCGCAATCACCGCTGTCATCGACTCTAATACAGCACCAGCAAAGAATCCCAAGGCAATCCCGATACCAATCACTAGCAGATAAACCAATAAAAATACGCCACCGATACTCCAGTTACCTGTAATCTGCTCACCCCATGTTTCGCGGAGTAAGCTAGCACTGCGTTTCACTGCATCAATGGGTCCGATATTTTGCGTAACCAGCACTGGGATAACCAAAAATGTCGCTAAGTTCCATGCGATACCGCCAAGCCATGAGACAATATTCCCGACAATACCACCCCGTTCTTGCAACACACGAATAATGACCCCGACTGTTGCACTCATTGCCGCAAAACCAATGATTTTACCTAAACGTGAATTGGCAATATCAAAACCATCTTTCATGGTTGGGTCGCCACCATCCATACGAATCATCGCCGCACCAATCAATGCAGTGTTGAAATAAATACTGATGGTATATGTCACGAGGTAGAAAATGAACAAGCCAACGAAACCAAAGACCTCTGTTACACCTTCGCTTGCCCCTGTGCTAAAGAGGGTAATGCTCACCACAACCGATGGAATGAACATCACGATACAAATCAGAATTGTTATAATCCCTGAAATAACAGGAAACCAGAGCAATTCCTTGTCTGCTTGCAAAACAGCCCAGCTCGCTTTCACAAGTTGCCAGCTGCGTCCCCACGATTCAAACATAGATTTTTCCTCACCTTGTCTATAATATGCTTTGTCAGAACTTGTATTGTATCAGTAATACGCTTTTAGGGATAAGGATGTTTCAGACTATGCGCTATTTTGTGCTATCTATCGTTATCACACTTATGAGTATCACCGTCACACGCGCACAGACCGATTGTGGTGTGGTTGACGGTATCGGCTTCCCAGTCGATACAAGCGTATTCGCACTAACACAAGATTTTGCTGTGCCAAGTTCACGCCATGAGGGACGTTATCATACAGGTGAAGATTGGTATGGCGGACGTGATAATAGTGTCGGGCAAGCCGTTAGAGCCGCAGCACGTGGGCGCGTGACCTACTCCTCAGTAAATGGTTGGGGACGTGATGGTGGTGTGGTTATCCTTGAGCATACCTTCCCTAATGGCGATGTTTACTACACAGTTTACGGACATATGAGCGAAACAGCCGATTATACTTTCCCCACACGCTTATCCTGTGTACAACAAGGCGATGTCATCGGCGCGGTTGCTGATGCACGTCCTGCACCACATCTACATTTTGAAGTACGTATCAGTGGTGGAACAAACGGCACGATACCGGGTGCAGGCTATAGTGACCTCGTACCTTATCTGGATGGCTTTCGTAATCCGAGTAAATTCATAGTTAATCAGCAAACTTGGTTGAGCCTATGGCATGATTGGCATCTAATGGTGGGCACAGAAGGCAACCAGAATGAAAATGCACCAATTACACCCCTCATCACTCTCACTGATAATAGCGTGCTGTATTTAGATGGTATCGGACGCACCTTACGTCGAGCCACTCCAGATGGTCGCGTGTTATGGCGTGTACGCCTAGAAACAGATGCCGTTGCAATTGAAGCATGGCGCGGTAACTCATTGCTCATTCTTGCAGATGGTACAATGCAACTTATTGATGTCGAGACAGGCGGACTTGGTGAAACATGGCGTGTTCTTGCTAATTTCACATCTACACCACTCATTGATGGCAACGAATTAGTATTCCCAACGCCTGATAACTCATTAGTTCGCATCAGCGCAGATAGGCGTGAAGTCATCGCAACCTATGGTGATATTCCAAGTTTTTCCCGAGCGCACATTTTGGCAGATGGCAGTTTTGGTATTCTCACAGACAGTAACGAATTCCACTATTACACCGCAGATGGTAATCTACTGAATACGGCACAATTACGGGCTTCTGCTAGTTTTGCAACTTCATGGGAAGGACGATTACTTGTCTATTCTCAAGGTGGGTTATGGCGTATTGATGCCAATGGCGAGTGGTCACTTTATATTGAAGATGCCCCCGATGGTGGCGACAGCGCATCAATATTGGTCACACAAGAGCGATTGTACCTCTATACAGGGTCGCGTTTATTTGCCTACAATCGAGAGCGTCAACTGCTATGGGAAGCTGGCACACCCACAATTAGTGGACACTCTGAGATAGCATCTTATGAAGATGTCTTGCTAATCACCAGTAATCATGGCGATATTTTATTAGTCAATGATGCGGGAGGTTTTTGCAATCAAGTACGTATTTTCGGTAATGACAACGCGCAACAATGGCAATCATTAGGAGCAGACAATCGTTTACGGATAGCCATTGCTGACCAAATCTTAGCCCTCGATTGGGGAACATTCATTCGTCCATGTAATGTTTAAAGGGTAGATGCTTGGTTTGTCTTGTACAATGTGTAAATATAAGCATCTACTTGGTGATTATGTACAATTAATGAGCAATAATCGTTATTACGCGGTAGACTAATTTGTAGAGACATTTCCTCTCAATGTATCATCTAAAATTATTCTTCTTACAAAAATACTTTGGTTCTTCACTGACTACTTACATAGATTGAGAAAAAACCTTATGAACCATCAACGTGTTTTTGATTTCACCCATTTTCCGACCTTGGAAAGTGAGCGATTAACCTTACGACAAATTCAACCAAGTGATGCCAATGCCCTTCTAAAATTATTCGGCAATGCTGAGGTGGTGAAATTTATCGAAATGCAACCCATCAAAACTATCGAACAAGCCAATGAATGGTTGAAGTGGATGGGTGGCGTATTCTCCTCTAAAGATGGTCTACGATGGGGTATTACCCTCAAAGATGGCACATTTGTTGGTTCAGCAGGTTTGCATCGTTGGAATAGAGAAATCCACTTTGCTGAGATAGGCTGTGATGTGGCTCATCCGTATTGGGGTAATGGTTATGGGCAAGAAGCCATGCAAGCCATTCTAAACTTTGGCTGGAATTATATGAACCTCAACCGCATAGAAGCCTCAGTGATTAAGGGCAATATACGCTCTGTGCATGTGATGGAAAAACTCGGTTTCAAAAAAGAAGGGACACTCCGCCAACGTATTCTTAAAGGTGGAAAATACTTTGACATTCATGTTTTTGGCTTACTACGTTGCGAATACCAAGGCGATTGTTAATGCCTTTTCCTGCTGAACTCTTGAGCGAAATTCAACATGCTATTGAGAATGTATTAGACGATGGACAACTGAATCCACAGCAACAAACCTTCGTGAATCATATTCAGAAAATCAGCAACGAGTTATTTTCCGTAATCACGCCAATCCCTGAAACAGAATACGCCCTACAGCGTATCATTCCTAGCTTTGGTGATTCGTTTCTACAGCAACAAGCCGCCCTATTCGGATACGCCAAATTACTACTTGAGCGTCCGCAGTCTTTTGAAGATGGAATTTTGAGTGAGTATCAACAAGACCAAATGCAACTCATTTACAAACATGGGCAACGCCTCTATGACCTCACCGAACAAATCTATAAGACTGCCCTCACTGAACGTCGAAAACAGCATAATGCTCAAGCAATTACAACCGACGTAGCTACAGTTCTCATTGATGAAGAGCCAATTTTACGGTACTTTCTCCGTAAGTATCCTGTGGAACTGAGCATTCACGCTGAACCTCTACCTGCCAAAACTGTGCCTTATCATCTAACCGCATTTGTACAACATATTGTGATGACAATTTGTGAAGAACTCATTGAGCAGGGTGAAATCAAAATTAGCACCATACAAAGTACTATCTCGATTTTTTGCACAGGCATTACCTTAAATGCAACAGAGCAAGACACATTATTCAAGAAAAATGGGCGTTATGCCTATCCTAAACGCTTTGTGAAAGATGGTGGCACAATTCATCTGCTGAACAATGAAAGAAAAGGCGCAACAATTCATCTTGTTCTACCACAATAAACAAAATTCCTCACAAAACTCAATATAAATATGTTATTTGCCTGTTACAATGTAGCTGGTGTCAGCTATATTATCTAAAACATGAGTCAACCTATGCTTAACGCTAGCGAATTTGAAACTGAAATCATCCAAACGGCTGAATCAATTAATGAGGCAAGCCAAAAGATTTTGAAGAAAGCCCACCTTACAGAAATACAGAAAGAAGATTTTTCTGCTATTCATAATGCTATCCGAAAATTTATTACCGAAGCACAAGATTCAAAAGCCATTATCATATCCCAAGATGACCTTGAGACGAAAAAACACGTTCGGCATCAGTTACGCAATCACCTCAATATTGTTGTGGGTTTTTCCAGCTTAATAATTAAAGAACTTCCTGACAATCTCCTTTTACATATGATAAGTATTCGTCACATTTATCAGACAGGCGAAATGCTCATCGAACGTATTGACAATATCCAATAATCTTTTAAATCAGTTGAACATTACGCACAATTAGGTATAGTCTTAGTAGCACACACAATGAGAATGAGGATACAGTTATGCCTAGTCGACCGCGTGTTTTCATCAGCAGAATGATACCTGAAAAACCTCTCAAAATAATTGAAGCCGAATGCGAAGTTCACATCTGGGATAAGGAGTTACCTCCCCCTCGTCCCAAATTATTAGATGAATTAGCATTAGCTGATGGCATTGTCTCAATGCTTACAGAGAAAATTGACTCTAAGGCGCTTGATGCCGCCCCAAAGTTAAAAGTCATAAGCAATTATGCCGTTGGTTACGACAATATCGATGTTGATGCAGCAACAAAACATCATATTCCAGTTGGCAATACGCCTGGCGTTCTAACCGAGACCACAGCTGACCAAGCCTTCGCCCTCCTATTAGCCTCTGCCCGCCGCTTGGTTGAGGGTGTGAATTACGTGCGCGACGGTAAGTGGCAAACATGGAATCCAATACAATTATTAGGACGCGATATACACGGGGCAACGCTCGGCATTATCGGTTTAGGACGCATTGGTTATGCAGTTGCTAAACGCGCTCAAGGCTTTGGTATGAATATCCTCTATCACGGAGGGAGTAATCCTGAATATGCACAGAAAGTGGACGCAAAAGAAGTCGATTTTGACAGCTTACTACAAGAGAGTGACTATATCAGCATTCATACACCGCTCAATGACAAAACCCACCATATGATTAGCGAACGTGAATTATCGTTGATGAAAGATACAGCGATTTTGGTCAATACCGCTCGCGGAGGTGTAGTAGATAGTGATGCGCTTGTTGCAGCCTTACAAAATGGAAATATTGCAAGTGCAGCATTAGATGTCACTGACCCTGAGCCTATTAGCCCTGACCATCCACTGGTTAAACTAGCCAATTGTATCGTTGTTCCACATTTGGGTAGCGCCACATGGCAAACACGCGAACGCATGGGCATCCTAGCGGCAGAAAATTTGTTAGCTGGCTTACGTGGTGAGACATTACCACACTGTGTAAATATGAAAGTCTATCAAAAAAGATGATGACAATGGTTGTATAGCTACGCTAACAGCCTAACCTTATATGAATCAAAAACGGGTAGCCATTTGACTACCCGTTTGTGGTTACAGTTATTGTCCTGTACTGGTCAATGATGGGTCATTCAACCAGACATCGTTGCTGTAGAGTGTTTCACCTTCGATAGTGAATTCTGTGCGATAACCGTATGGCAATTGATATACATTCAAACCACCAGATTGCGATACAATCGGTACACCTTGTCCTGTAACTGTGTCGAACACACTGATGACAGGTTCACATACCACTTGATTTGGTTCAGTACAAATTTCCAGTGTCACTTGAACTTGCCCGACATCTTCACGGAACAAGAGGTAATTCACACGGATATAATTCCAATTTACCAGTTGCTTACCTGTCGTATCCGCATCAGGGGTTACGAGTGGGCTTGTTTGTGCAGGTTCTGTACCTGAATTGATAATGTCCAAGAGTGGTCCACTACCTGTTGGTGTCGGTGTTGGTGCAGGACCGTTACACCATGACGCATCACAGAAAGTCATTGGCAAAACACCATCTAATGTTGGTAAGGTTTCAAACACTTCCTCGGGCATCGTTGTCCAACGACGGTCAATGAAAATGGCAAAATCTTCACCACTGACAAACATCATCGTTGAGCCACCAAAGTTACGATACCATGCACGGAATGGTGTTCCCCAAGGCAACACGCCAAAGTAAACAGTAGCGGATTGATTATCATAAGCAAAAGCATTACGAGATTCTGCGCTATATTGGAGCGCATCCGCATCAAAGGCGAGTTCTTCTATTTCTTCAGGTGTGGGGGGGTTCTCAACTATAAAGTTCACCGAGACACGCACGACAACGCAATAAGCAGGACCTATTTCATCCGTGACTGGTAACTCATAGGGGTACGTATTTTGAACTAGTGTTACTAAGTTTTGAAGTTGAGGTGTACAACGGAAAATCTGGCTTTGTCCCTCCCAGTTATTGGGACGAGTTCCCACACCAAGCGCACGATCTGCCAATAGCTCAAGGTTAAAGCGATAGGTTCTAAGCGAACCAACCCCTGCTACACCACTGGTTTGAATCCACGAATCAGGACGACGATTATCGAGGATAACATCCGCTAATAATTCTAAATCTGAGACTAAATCCGCATTGAAAGCAGGGTCATCAATATCGACATTATCAATCCATCCGCCAGGGCGTACATTGACACCCAAAACCTCATCCGCTAACCGTTCAAGGTCGCCACGAACTGCTAATAACAAGGAAGGTACATCGTCTAATTGCGCTCCACCGAGAGCAACTGCCACTAAATCTTCAGTCACTTCACTTGTTACAGCCGTGCAATAATCAAAAACAGATTCAGGCGTAGAAGGACGAATATTGTAAACCGTATCAAGTAAGTAAACAGTATTCATCAAGGTTTGATTACATTGGAATAAGAGAGGTCCACCAACCCATTCATCAGGGCGTAGGTCTTCGCCAAACCAAGCATCAGCTGACAATTCTAAATCGTGACGGACATTACGAGCCACAATATCAGCAATGGTCGTCGAGACACCAATCCAGCCCGGAGGACGTTCGCCAGCAAAAATTTCATCTGCCATCAATTCATTATCAATGAATAGGTCTGCTAACATACTATCTGATGTATAGTCAAAGTTACCAATCCAATTATCAGGACGCTCTGCTCCAGGAAAGGCGCGGTCAGCTAAAATCTCTATATCATTTCGCAAATCACGCAAGGCAACTTGGAATAAATTCTCAGGACTTGTCTCTTGATACGGCGGACTTGCTGTCGTCACGCCTATAATGAGTACCAATAGCGTGAATAACACAGCCCAACGAAGCATCCGTCTCATACCCTAAACCCTTTTTTGCTTAACATCACTATATAAGTAGGAATTATACATTTTAGTGCATTTCTTGACAGTCAGCGATGGTACTAGACTGTATCAGTTTAAATTTGCTAACAAACTTCGCTATTAAGGATACCATTTATCCTCAAAAACCACACATATCTAACTGACAATATAATCTTTCTGGACACTATCCATAATGTCCATGAGCAATTGCGTAGTATATGCTTTCTCATTCACTTGATACCAAAATGCGACAAATGCCATGCCCAAGGCATGATTATACCGAGGACCATTTGGCTCATCCCCTGCAATGACAATAGTAGCGCCTTCCATCTCTAAACCTTGGCGGTCTAAAATGCTGACAGCCCCTGCCATATAAGACGCCCATTGTGGTATGGGACGTTTGCGAACGGTCTTTTTAAGTTTGGCACTACGACGGTCAAAGCTCACGCGCACATCCATATCAGGCACAATCACTGTATATGAAAGCCCACTCGTAAGCTCCGCCGCCACCCACATCATACGCCCATCAAGTTCAACAAGATGCCTGGGTTCTTTATTGAGTTCCCGTTGGAATGCCGCCAATAGACGTAGAGGAATATTCATACCAATACTTTCTTTTACAGTTTAGAAACTTCTCTAAAATTTCAGTGTAGCATAATTAGCCAACGCCTGCCCACTGTCGCTATTCTAACTTAGAATTTATGCTAGAATGATGCTCTAAATTTGCAGATACCGAATTGAACCTTATGCGCCAAGTCGTTTTATTATCCATACTATTGCTGATTTTTATCATCACAGCTTGCACAGCCGAACCAGCCGCAACAGTTATTGAGTTGGATGGTAATACGATACCCAGCGTAACACCTCGTATCGTTTATGTCACACCAACTCGGGAACCATCGCCTATCCCAACGATTGCAGTTGCCACAGCTATACCAACCCTCGCCCCCATAAGCGTATCTGAAACTCCTGATTTATTAATAGCTGAGTCAATGTGTACTGAAACACTCGAAATACTTTATACCCAAGCGAGTGAGGCGTGTCTTGGCGAACCAAGTGGGTCATTTTGTAATGGGGGGTTAGCCCCGAGCGCAGAAGCTACTGGCAATGTAGCCAATGTGAGTAATTCTATGGCACTACAAGGGTCTCTCGTTCCAATCAATGTGGTTGCAAGTGTTCATACCCCACCGCTACTCACAAATGATAGCGGGGGTCTGATGTGGATGCGCCTTGACGCACCAATGAATATTAATGCGATTCTCTTAGGGGATGTTGAACTGCGCGATATTACCCCTAGCAATAGTAATCTCACAGCATGGCAATCAATGTCTGTTATTACGCACGATACAGAATCAGCAAATCTTGCTTGTGCGAGCCAACCTTATAGTACCTTCGTAGTACAAGGTCCTTGGGGTAATGCTACCAACTTTGCAGTAAACGGCATTTCGATTGAATTAACAGGTAGCATTGCTATCCAAACCCGTGACTTACAGACGACAATCATTAGTTTAGAAGGGCAAGCAATAGCTAATGTTTTTGGTCAGAATCGACTGGTTGTTGCAGGACAGCAATTGGATGTTGCCTATGCGAATGATAGCTTCACACAACCATCAGGCGTTCCACCCGAAGCGACTATCCTAGATTTTGACCGCATCGCCAATATTCCCATTCCCTTATTAGACCGCCCAATTTTATTACCGCAACCCGGTTTCGTCCGCACAGATGGCAACGTGAATATGCGTGCTGAACCTCGTGTGAGTTCTCAACTTTTAGCCGAAGTTCCAGATGGCATATTAATGAGTATCATCGGCATGAATCCAGAACGCACTTGGTATCATGTGCGCTTGCCTAATGGCGAAAATGGTTGGATGCGTGCAGATTTAGTCACGGGGATTGTAGGAGATATAAGTATCGTCTATGCAGAAACACCCCTACCACCTGAACGCTTTGGCGATGCCTCACATACAGCAGTCGTTACTGCATTAACAGGGGCAAATTTACGGCAAGCACCTGATGTTCAGTTTGATGTTATAGAAACCTTGCCTGAAAGCACCGAAGTCGAGATTATAGCCCGTAGTCCCTATAGTCCCTTTGTAAAAGTACAGACAGCATCAGGCACAGGCTGGGTTGCGATAATCACTATTGAAACCACCACTGTTATTCAATTTTTACCGATTGATTATGATGTGCCACAACCACCAGGTCCCACACCAACACCCTATTTCGCTTTTGGGGGTGGTCATGCGTACCCTGACCCACGTTCAGGGAATTAGTGATTTCTGGTCTTGAAATCAGAAATGACTTTGGTATAATTCCAAACATTGTTGAGGATTAGCTCAATTGGCAGAGCAGCGCCCTTTGGAGGCGAAGGTTCTAGGTTCGACTCCTAGATCCTCAGCTTAGACAAAACCATCCGCTTGCGGGTGGTTTTTTGTTTTGATACGGTATAATACAGATACTATTATTCTTATGAGACTTTTTTATGACATCAGCTGAAAACAGTATACCTTTCGTATCGCTTGAAACCGAAGTCGGGCGCAATTTCGATATTCGCCCAATTAGACGACATATTGATGCGGAAGCTATCAATGAAGTACCGCATCGCCATAGCTTCCAAGAATTACTGTGGATACGCAGTGGTTCAGGAAAGCATCGGATAGATGATACTGAATTAGACATTGAACCACGCACCTTTTACCTTATAACCAAGGGGCAAATTCATTACTTCATTAAGGGCATTGATCTTGAGGGCTATATTCTGCGCTTCTCTGATGATTTCCTACCGCATGACATCACCACCGCAGGGTGGGATTACCGCATGACGCTCTTTAGCCACTTTTCATTAAATCAGACATTATCCCCTGATGAGAACGATATAGAAACATTTCAATTGGTGATGGATAATATGTGGCGCGAAATACAATCAAATTCATTTGGTAAGCATCATGTTTTACAACATCTGCTAAGTATCCTCATTATCTTGCTTGAACGCGCACGTCTCAAAAATCCACAAACTGAAGCCGCCCAAGACCCTAATTTGAGTATTTTTCAAGCATTTATCACAGCATTAGAAGATAACTTTCGTCAAGAGCATTCGGTGAGTTTCTATGCTGAGCAAATCCATATGACCTCACGCCAATTATCCGATATTGTCAAAACTTGTACGGGCAAAACTGCCAAAACCCTCATTTTAGAGCGCATCATCCTCGAAGCAAAACGCCATCTACAACATACGAATGCCTCCATCAAAGAGATTGCTTTCGCACTCGGTTTCAAAGATTCCTCGTATTTCAGCAAGGTATTCAAACAAATGACAGGCGTTAGCCCAAATCAATATCAGGTGACGATCTAGTTTCAATATTTGGTGTTTAAATTTTCGGATAAGCGCGCCGTGTCCCTACAAAAGATGACATCTTACAAAGGGTTTTGCGTACAAAACGTGCTTCAAAAAAGTCCTGTGAACATCCCGTTGGATGTCCCTACCAGTAGGCATTGTAGGGAAGCGCAACGGCGCGTCCGAGTATATAAACCTATATGGAATACACTACTTTTCTACCCTATTGCTTGACAATCAAAAACAAACGTTCTAAATTGTTCGTATTGAGTCGTCTCAAATCGAAAGAGAAAATAATGAGCCAGAATTCAGTTAAACGTCTTTATCTAATGCAAGTTGGGTCTGTTCCAGAATATCAAATTCCAGTTGTATGCTATCTCATACAAACAGATGACGGAAAAAATATTCTGATTGATAGTGGACTACCTGAAATTATCCCTGAAGCAGAATCCGAGTTTGAAAATGGACAAGACGTTATCGAGCAGTTAGCAAGTATTGGCTTAAAACCAGACGATATTGATACTGTTATTTCAACACACTATGATGGTGACCACGCTGGAAGACATGCACTATTCACTAAAGCGCAATATGTTGTTCAGCGCGCACATCACTTGGATGCGCCAAGTAACCCACGATACGCAAGCATTCGATCCCAATGGGATCAACCAATGGAGCGCATCCAGTTAGTAGACGGAGATACAGAATTGCTAGATGGACTGGAACTCATTGAGACCAGTGGGCATGTTTTGGGACACCAATCTGTGCTGGTAAGACTGCCCAAAACCGGCGCAGTTCTATTGACAATTGACGCTGTGCCGTTCGCAGATGGTTTCACTCGTGACCAGCAAGATGACGGTAGTAATCCCGACGCACAAGCAATCCGCGCCAGTACGATTAAACTACTGGATTTGGTCGAGCGAGAGAATATCGAACTGGTAATTTTTGGTCATGATACAGAACAGTGGAAAGATCTAAAGAAGCTACCAGCATATTACGAGTGAAATTAAACCCCTATCCTCAACAGAAAGATAATTTGCATTACGTGTATGTTGCTTGACAATTAAAAACAAATGTTCTAAAGTAATCATATTGATATTTTAGGAGGGATTATGGCTCATCTCAAGTTTACGCCACACCTCAAGCGGTTCTTCCCTGACCTCACCACACTCGACATTGAAGCGAATACTGTCGCTGATGCGATTGCCATTGCCAATAATCATTGGGACGGCATTGCAGATTACGTGATTGATGAGCAAGGGGCATTGAGAAAGCACGTTAATATCTATGTAGATGGTGACCTCATATACGATAAAGAAACATTGACAGATAAGATTTCGGCGGATTCACGCATTTTTATCATGCAAGCACTATCGGGGGGATAAAACTAATGTCTAATAAGCTTCTTATTGGTACACGCAAAGGCTTACTCATTTTAGAGAAAAATGGCACAGAGTGGACAGTCCAGAGTGAACATTTCGAGGGTATTCCAGTATCTCATGCCACATTGGACAAACGCAATAATACGCTCTGGGTAGCACTTGACCATGGACATTGGGGGTGTAAATTGCATCGCTCACAAGACGGCGGTGCAACGTGGGAAGAAGTCGAAGCACCCAAATATCCCGAAGGGGCAACCCGCCCACCAGATGAGGCAACCCCTGCCCATACCAGCTATATCTGGATAGTCCAACCCGGTGGTGATGACCAACCTAATCGCTTGTATGTCGGTACAGAACCCGGTGGATTATTCCAAAGTGATGATAATGGCGACAGCTTTCAATTAGTGGAGTCCTTATGGAATCAACCATCGCGTGATAACTGGTTTGGGGGTGGACGCGACTATGCTGGCGTTTGTTCGATTATCGTTGACCCACGCAATAGTGAACATATCACCATTGGCATCAGCGTTGGTGGAGTCTATGAATCTTGCGATGGTGGTAAAACGTGGGATGCACGGAATAAAGGACTCTTTGCCGATTACTTACCAGACCCCTACGCAGAATTTGGTCATGACCCTCATTACATCTTAGCCAGCCCATCCAATCCCGATGTTTTGTGGCAACAGAATCACTGTGGCGTATTTCGTAGTGTCGATGGCGGGCATAACTGGCAAGACATTGGAACAGACGATGGTATCTATTTTGGCTTTGCACTTGCCGTAGATGAAACAGATGAAAATGTAGCATGGCTAGTTCCTGCTATCAGTGCTGAGTTTCGTATCCCAATTGAGCGTGCTTTGTTTGTAGGACGCACAGAAGATGGTGGTAAAACTTGGCAACAATTACGCAATGGTCTACCACAAAAAAATGCCTACGATATCGCCTTTCGTCATGCCCTGCATGTCAACGGCAACCAACTCGCCTTCGGCACAACCGCAGGAAATATTTACTTCTCAGATGATAGTGGCGACAATTGGCAGTGCATCACCCAAAACTTAGCTGTGGTCTATTCGGTAAAGTTTTTCTAATATGTCGGATAAAGATGAAAGCGCAGTAAAGGCACTCTATCAACAAATTCTCGATAGCTGGAATGCACAAGATGCTCACGCTTATATGTCTTTATTTGACGAAAAAGCACATCTTATCGGCTTTGATGGTAGCCAAATGCAAGGTCGGGCAAATATTGAAGCAACACTCAGTTCAATATTTGCTGACCATCCTACTGCACGCTATATTGCAATCATACGCGATGTTCGGTTTCTATCGCCTGATATATCCATCCTTAAAGCAGATGTTGGTATGATTCCACGAGGACAATCCGATATTAACCCAGCTGTAAATGCGGTTCAAACACTTGTGGCAACACGTCAAGACAGTCAGTGGCTTGTTAGTCATTTTCAGAATACCCCAGCACAATTTCATGGCAGACCTGATTTGTCGGATGCAATGAGCGCGGAACTACGAGACGTTTTAAAGCATACAAAATTTTAAGTAACTATATTTGACTGTCGTAAGATAAACCCCCAGTGATTGGTGGTTTATTTTGGGTGATGCCATGTATAATACGATAGATTGAGTCGTCTTTTGCAACGGACTTAGATTTTTTACGTATACCAGAGTAATAACGACCTCAATCATTTAATGGAGGCATATACAAGGTGCAGGGGGCTACCTGTGTCCGACGCTGACCAAATACTTTCAGATTGGATTCTTGCTGTACGCGATACACAAGACCAAGATGCGTTTGCAGAAATTGTTTATAGTTTTCAAGATGCTGTCTATAACTTGTGTTATCGGATGCTTGGAGAACGTACCGAAGCCGAAGATGCTACACAAGAGGCATTTATGCGTGCGTATAATAATATTGACCGTTACGATATGAATCGTTCGTTCAAGACATGGTTGTTATCCATCTCATCCAACCACTGTATTGACCGTTTGCGCAAAAGACGCTTGAAATATCTGTCTTTGGATGAACCCTTGCCAAGTAGCATGGAACTCGCCTTGACCAGTGGGCAAGTCAGTCCAGAATCCCAGACAGTGCGTAATGAGCAAAGCGAGTATATTCAGGGCATATTGGATGATTTATCGCCCGATGACCGCGCAGGTATTATCTTGAAATATTGGTACGATTATTCCTACGCAGAGATAGCAGAAGTCCTTAATACAACTGAGAGCGCGATTAAAAGCCGATTATTCCGTGCGCGTCGTGCCTTAGCTGAGATGATGACTCCTGAAGAACCAGATGACAACCAACGTGAAGATGATGCGATTAACCGTTTATCGGAGTATTAGTAATGTCTATGGATTATCGCCGCATGATGCAGGAGAAGCTCGACGGGCAATTGGATGCCCAAACTCAAGAAGCACTCCAAGAGCATCTCAAATTAGATGAACAAGCCGCAGAAGAACAGGCTAAGTTAGAGACTTTACACGAGAAATTAGCAACTGCTCCATCAATGCGTGCGCCAAGTCGCTTAGCGGCAACGATTATGGCACGTCTCGCAAAAACAGTCGAAGCACAAGCCGAATTAGAACCTTTACCACAAGAAGTGCAAATGGCACTAATGCTGACCGTATCCATTGTGCAAATGATGATGATGCCCGTAATGCTCGCGGCAAGTTATATGGTACTGAATGCTCAATACAGTCCACAACTTCTAACGCGAGTCATGGAACGCTCAGTCGCGCTCATTGTGATGATGATTGAGGGTTTGGTTATATTGCTAGAAGAAGTCGAACGCATGATAGAAAAAGACCCTGAGATGGCACCCGTTGCGATGTCGCTCATTCCTGTGGCTCTCATGGGCATGATTGATTACATCCAAGGCGAAAACAGCGATATTGAAGATGATGTAGCGTAAGGGCAGACTGTCGGTCAATACACGTCAGGATAAGGGATGATTAATTGAGAAGACATGATATGCTCAAGTTGAGAAAAAGAAAAGACGAGAGCGTATCATGTCTAAAGCAAAGTGTACCAAATTAGGGAAGCAATGGCAGGTCGTATTGAGTGAGTTAGTGCAAGAAGCAGAGCGATTAGTGCAAAGTAGCCAAAGACAGCGCAAACTGAGTGTTGAACAGTTGGTACAAAGTTTAGTGTTAGGCTGTTTAGAAAAGGGTAAAGTGAGTCTGTCAACATGGGTTGATGTGGCATACGATTTGGGCTGTGAAATCACAAAAAGTAGTTTGGATGAACGTTTAACAGGTCGTTTAGCGATGTTATTGTATGAGGTATTACAACAAAGCATCGCGCGTGGAATTGAAGTGGCTAGCTTACCCGCAACGAAGTTAGATGCTTTTGAGCGCGTGATTTTGTATGACAGTACCTATGTCGCACTCAGTCCGATTTTCAAAGATTTATTTGCTGGCAGTCGTAAAGGACATAGCAGTATCAAAATCCAATTGGGTTATGAATATAAAACAGCACAATTTAGTCACCTAGCCCTGAGCAGTGGTAACAGTCCTGACCAGACTGATGCAGGTATTTTGTGTCAGGCAGAAACAAACACGCTCATCTGCTGTGATTTAGGCTACTTTAAGCAAGAACGTTTGCAACAAATGGATGAACGAGGTGCTTATTTTATCTTACCTTTGCACTCTCAGGTTGCTTTATATGATGGGCAAGCTGATGTCCGAGTTGACTTAGCTTCGCACTTGCTTAGCTCAAGGGTAGATTACTTTGAGGCTCACTTCGCTGTGGGTGGCAAAGTCCGTCATCCTTTGCGTGTCGTTGCCTTTCGTCTGCCAGAGCAAGTTGCTTCCTCCAAGAGACGTGCCTTGAAAAAACGTGCGAAAAAAGCTGGCTATACCCCTTCTCAACAATCTTTAATCTTGTGTGCGTGGCATGTTCTCATTACCAACTTATCTGCTGACTGGACAGCAGATGACATCCGCCTACTCTTTGGTATTCGTTGGCAAATTGAACTCATCTTTAAGTCATGGAAATCCTATCTCAACATTGAAACGGGGGATTATTGGCGACGCGAACGGGTCTTCTGTCAACTCCTTGCCACACTCATTGGAGCTGTTTTATCTCAACAGTCTTTTGCACTACTTCGATGGCTTAACTCTTTAGAAACCAGTCTCTTTCGCACTATTGATAGGCTCCGTCGTCACCTGCAAGACTTATATCGCGTGATTCGACATGATTGGTATGGCTTAGATGCTTGGGCTACTCGGCTCAGGAAGGCACTTCTCAAACTCGCTCGACAACAAACCCTTGAGACCGCGCCTTCCACTCTTTATCGCTTAATTAATAAGGGCTTAACCTGATGGCAATTGACTGTCGGTCTGCCCCAACAAATACTTAACTTAACGCTTTGAGAGCTTGCTCGATACTTTTCTTTGGACTAATCTTAATTTGCTCATCCTCGATTGTCCCATCCGCGCCGATAATCCAATGTGAGCGAATCACACCCATATATTTCTTCCCGTACATAGATTTTTCGCCCCAAGCACCCCATGCGTCTAAGATTTCATGCTCTGGGTCACTCAACAAATCATAAGGAAGCGACTCTTTCTCTTGCCATTTCTTGAGAGCTTTGGGTTCATCAGGGCTAATGCCGAGAACAATCGCATCCCCTGCTTCTATTTTCGGATAATTATCGCGGAAACCACAGGCTTGTGTCGTGCACCCACTTGTTCCTGCTTTTGGATATGCAAATAAGACGACCCGTTTGCCTTGTAAGTCACTCAGTTTAACCATCTCACCATCCTGATTTGGCAGTTCAAAATCAGGGGCTTTTTCACCAACGGCTGGCATACACCTCTCCTCATTGTAAAATTAATTATCTGCTCTATTGTCGCACATTTACAAAAGGTGATTCAAGCAATTAGCAAGATATTCTAGTAATGCTCATATGATTAAAATAACATTGTCGGATATGCTTAACTGTGTCACACTAAAATGAAACCAAAACTTAGGAAAAGACAATTATGCTCAACGAAAAATATGAAAAGTGGAATCTATTTGCGCCTCTTGGCTTAACAATTATTGGTCTGGGACTCAGCCTTACAGGAGATGCAATTGGTAGCAAAGCTCGGGGCAAAGGTTGGTTCATAAAAGGCACAATCGGTTTGATTGTTTTCAATGCAGGGATTGCCATTTTCGGCGAGGCAGTCAAAGCACGTGCTTTATATGAATGGGAACTTGAAAGCCTACGCAAAGGGGATTAAGTAGGTTTATGCCTCTACAACAGATTCTGATTTAAACAAACGGAGCAATTATGCTAGATGTTTCAACCCAACTCATGTCGTTCCCTGAGCTAGAAACCGAACGCTGTTTATTACGGGCTATCACCTATGATGATATTCCCGATTTTTTTGAAATTATGAGTGATGATTCTGTCACCCAGTATCTACCTTGGGAAACAGCAACATCCTTCGATATGCCAAAAGAATATGTTAAACGGTATGAGGTGATGTTCAAAGAACAAAAAGGGGTCATCTGGGGGATTATCAATAAAGAAAACAATAAAATGATGGGAAATTGTTTGCTTTTTCATTTTAACTTAGCTCATCATCGGGCAGAATTGGGCTATGCTTTAGGGTCTGCATGGTGGCGACAGGGCATTATGCTCGAAGTTACGTCGAAAGTAGTCGATTATGCTTTCAATAAATTGAATTTTCATAGCCTTGAAGCACATATTGACCCTGCTAATACTGGCTCACATAAATTGCTCGAAAAATTAGGCTTTGTCCAAGAAGGTTATTTCCGCGAATACTTTTATAATGCCGAGCAAGATATATTTGAAGATGATGCTGTTTTTTCACTATTAAAATCAGATTGGGCAAAATAAGATGTTATTAGAGCTACTTGAAAACGCAGGTTACAACGCAGAATTAAGTGCAAGAAGTCGCTATATGAAAGGCTTAGTTCCCCTACTTGGCGGGCAATTCACCCTCGACCTACTCAAACACGAGGATATTCTACGATTATTCAGCAACGCACAAGTTCGTAAAGGGCAAGCATACAGCCTCAAGCAATTAGCACAAATTGCGAATCCACAAGAAGAAACTGGACGTTTTCTATCCCAAATGCAGACCTTAGCAGGTAGTAGTACACTCATCAGAGGCTATCGTTTGCAGTGCCCAACCTGTGACCTCGATACATGGTATGCACTTGATGATGTTGCTGAGATGGTTACGTGTGAGGGATGCCGTATCCCCTTCCAGTTACCCTTAGAGCTTGATTTTGCCTTTCGCCCAAATCGCTTACTGATTGAGGCACTCAAATCAGGCGCATTGACTGTTCTGCTAACCTTAAACCACTGGCTTCATGATTATCCTGTAACGGTTTGGCAATCAAATATTGATGTTCAGCAAGAAACTATCAAAACTGATATTGATTTGCTAGTTCAACGCGAAGATGGACTGTATATGGCAGAATGCAAAGATAATCTCCAAACTGATGCACAATCGCTCAAAGAACTTGAGGCACAATTAGCAGTCGCTAAACATATTGCAAATGATATAGGCGCAACGTTTGTTTTTGCAACACTTTACGACCAAGAATTGCCTCAAGAATTACGAGAGTTTTTAACTAAAAGAGAGATTCCTGTCTTAACTCGTACCATGCTCCTCAGTGGATAAAAGGCTTTCAACGACGATTGCATCAACCTAGCATCCGCATTATCACTAATGATAACTTTGGATAGATGCTTTAATTTGTAGTTGTCTGGTCACCAGTTTGCAGTTATCTGCAACTACTTTTCGCCCAGTCTAATCACTGTCGAATGTAAACTGAAAATAAAAATATCATTTAAAATCTTAGGGCATTACAGCAGCTAATAATAAATCTTAAGATTTACCACCATTTTGCTTAGCTCCCTCTCATACAATCGTTGTAACATAGCACAATCAAGAAAGATTAATCCTAGGGGGATTATAATGTCTGGTGAAAGAATTCTTATTATTGAAGATGAGGTACGCATCGCACAATTTGTGGAGCGAGGTCTCATTTACGAAGGGTATCGCGTCAATGTAGCGCGGGATGGGCAAACGGGTTTACAAATTGCTCGTGATAACCCACCTGATTTGGTCATCCTCGATTGGATGTTGCCTGGCTTGGATGGCTTAGAGGTCTGCAAGCGTCTACGTGCCGCAGGTGATACACCGATAGTGATGCTCACAGCAAAAGACGATGTTAAAGACCGTGTTATGGGTTTGGATGCGGGCGCAGATGATTATCTCGTTAAGCCATTTTCTATTGACGAATTGATGGCACGGGTTCGCGCACAATTTCGTCGGGTACATCCAACTTCACGTCCCGAAGTATTACGCTTTTCGGATTTAACACTCGATACAGGCACACACCGAGCGCATCGCAATGAACGTGCAATCGACCTTACTGCAAAAGAATACGAACTCCTCGAACTCTTCATGCGGAATCCACGCCAAGTCTTAACCCGTGATGTCATTTTTGACCGCGTATGGGGCTATGACTTTGGCGGCGAAAGTAACATCATCGAAGTTTATGTGCGTTACCTACGGCAAAAGACTGAATCCGAAGGTGAACCTCGCCTCGTACATACTGTGCGCGGTGTCGGCTACGTACTGAGAGAAGAATAAACTTTATGACAATACGCAAGCGACTCGCAATGTGGTATAGCGGACTTCTGATGGCTGTAATTATTATCTTTGGTCTGGTTGTTATTACAGTGAGTCGCGTTACGTTATTACAAACCGTCGATCAGGTTTTGCGAACAGCAACATTAACAATACACGATAGTATTGAGCCACAACCTATTGACGAATCGAATCCTGAAGAACCACTTGAACTGGTTTATCGGTCAGAAGAATTATTTTCTGCGCCGAGTGTTTCGGTACAAGTTTGGCAAACATATCATGCTGGTACAATTCTTGATGAGCCTTTGCTCCATCGTAGTTCTAGCGATATCGTCAATATGCCACGCCCACTTGACCCTAACTATCTCACTTCTGATAGCCCCATCATTAATTCTATTGTCGTTGGTAGCATTCCAGAACGAGTTATGACTCAACCCTTGTTTGATGATAGTGGTAACTTAATTGGTGTTATTCAAGTTGCCACGCCTTTAACAGCAATTGCCAACGCCAATGACCAATTGCTCGGCATTACACTGGTTACAGCAACAATCTGTATTTTTATCTCAATTGGATTAGGATTGTGGTTATCCAAGCATTTGCTCAAACCTATTGATGCCATCAAAAAAGCTGCCGAAAATGTTGCCAATGCGGATGACCTAACCAATCGCATCCAGTGGAATGGTCCTAATGATGAATTGGGTGAACTTAGTAATGTCTTCAATCATATGATGGGACGCTTGGAACACCTATTCACGGTACAACAAGAATTTATCGGCGATGTCTCCCACGAATTACGCACACCACTGACATCTATCATCGGGCATCTTGAAATTATGGATAAATACGGTGTCGATAAAGATAGTCTTGATGCCTTGCACCGTGAAGCCACCCGTATGTCGACTATGGTCAACGATTTACTATTACTGACTCGCGCTGATTCTGGCGAGTTGAGAATTGACCTATACCCTGTCGAATTAGACCACATTGGGCTAGATGTTTTTGAGCAAACTGTAAAATTAGCCAAAGACCGTCATCTCAAACTTCACATAGGACGTATGGAGTCAGTGCAAGTAAATGGCAATGCTGACCGTATCCGCCAATTACTGCTCAATCTCGTCAGCAACGCTATCAAATTCACTGACGATGGTGGCAAAATCACCTTATCTATTTATCCTGATGGACAGGATGCTGTCATTGAAGTTAGTGATAACGGGATAGGTATTAGCGAAGCAGATAAAAAACGCATCTTTGACCGTTTCTTTCAGGCTGATTCCGCCAGAACACGCCGTGATGAATCGGATGGGGCTGGTTTAGGCTTATCAATTGTGCGTTGGATTGTTGATATTCATAAGGGGAAAATCAATGTAAATAGCACGATTGGCGAGGGAACAACATTTACAGTGCGTTTGCCAAGTTATACTTCTACCCATGAAGTGACCTATGTACCACAAATTAGCAAAAACCTCTAACTTATTCTTCAGCTGGTAAGGTATTTATCACCATCAAAAGCGTTGTTCTTAGTAAATCATCATCTAGCGTATAGTAGACATGCCGCCCGTTACGCTCCCAATCCACCAAACCTAATTTACGCAGATATTTTAGTTGATGACTCACCGCAGGTTGATCCATCTCTAAGGCTTGCACCAAATCCGAAACACACCATTTACCATCGACTAAAGCTTTCACTAAGCGAACTCTGGTTGGGTCTGCCAATATTTGAAAAAAACGAGCAATATCTTGTGCTTCCTCAATAGGAAGTACCGTCAGTTCCTCATCAAGTGCAATAATCGCCTCTTGCATAGATCAAATCCTTATCGAGTCAACTATGCTTACGGTATCAAAATTGAACATGAGATGTCAAGTTTAAGCCAAGTACAGCTTCTATCCACAAATTCTACCTTTCTTTGGTACAATCCTCCTAATTTGGAATTTCCAACAAGGTCAACTTACTTGAATCTCGAAACCTATTCACTTATAAGTGACTATTTACAGCGTTTTTATGACGTAGAACTTTATGAGCATAATGGTATCAAACATCCTGTTGTGAACTACCCAGCTATTCCTGAACAAGCACAAAATGTTGATAGTATTTTAGGGCATTTAACCACAACTCAGAGCAATATCGATGAAATGGTTTTTTATAACCATGCTTATCTACATTCCCTGCAAAATAGTGGACGCAATCTATTCAACGGAATAACCTATACCTTAAAACGTCTGCGTACAAATCCACTCCGCATTGATGCAACTTTAGGCAGTTATTTTGATATGATTGCCACCTGCATTTCACTTGAAACTGAATTACTTGATGTGATGTCTCAAGGCTTAATTCGCCTGCCGATGCGCTCCCAATATCATCGAGAGATCGATGCCCAGCAATCTTTAGCATCTGGTAAAGGGCGTAGCGCAACACTCGGTGGCGTTATGCTCACAATTTTCAATGATGCGGGTACATATAAAGCGATTGTCTCACAGCGAACAGGGCAACATGCAACCCGTCCCAATGCCCTACATTTATTACCTGCCTTTATCTTTCAACCTATGAACGCTGAAACGGCTCAAAAAGAATGGACATTCAAACATCATTTATATCGTGAATATTTGGAAGAATTAGTCGGCATGGAAGAAGGCAATACAAATATGTATAGTCATCCTGCCCTAAAAGATTTACAAACCATGGAAGCAAATGGCGAAGCAACCATCAACTTAACAGGTGTCAGTATGAATTTATTGACCTTACGTGCTGAGATTAGCGCCGTTCTACTTATTCATGATGAATCATGGTGGCAGACAATGCAATCAGGTGAACAAGGCTACCAATTAAATACACCTGAGACTCATGATAAACTACTGCTCATTCCAATTGATAAAGACAAAGATATACTGGCACAACTACCTGAAAATTACTTTCTAACGATGGTTCCACAAGCAATTCCTGCCTTTTGGGAAGGAATTAAAACAGCGCGTTCATTGATTAACAAAAAACTAGGGGAAATAGAATGAAATTGATGTTGGTAGGATTTGGTGTTGTCGGGCAAGGTCTGGCGATGATTTTGCGCGATAAGGCGCAAGACCTAGAAGCGAAATACGGTTTTGAACCCAAAATAGTTGGCGTAGCGACAAATTCACGAGGTATTCTCTATAATGCACAGGGCTTATCTATAGATGCCTTATTAACAGCTATCCAAAAAGGTAGCCTTGAGCATTATCCTGATGAAGATGGCTTGGAGCGTGATTTTTCGGATGCTGTCGATTTAATTCAAGGGCGTGGTGCAGATGTATTAGTAGAAGTCTCCCCAACGAATATCCAAACAGCCATGCCAGCCGCCAAACATTTCCAGACAGCGATCGCAACCCGCAAGCACATTGTCACGGCAAACAAAGGACCTATTGCGATTGGCTTTAGTGGGTTATCACAACGGGCGAAAGATGCCAATCTACAAATCCGCTACGAAGCGACACTCATGGCTGGCACACCTGCAATTTCGATGGGTTTAGAAGCCTTAGCAGGTTGCACTATCGAAACAGTACGAGGCATTGTTAATGGAACAACCAATTACATCCTAACTGAAATGGAAAATGGCTTATCATATGCCGATGCCCTCAAGCAAGCACAAGAACTCGGCTATGCCGAAACTGACCCCACGGCAGATGTCGAAGGCTACGATGCGGCAGCAAAAGTATTAATCATGATGGATACATTCTTTGGTAAAGATTTAACCTTAGACGATATAGACGTAACAGGCATCACCCAAATAAGCCAAGATGATATTGATTCTGCTAAAGCGAATGGTGAACGTTACAAACTCATTGCCAGTGCCTCAGCCAATGGCGGTAAAGTTGCTCCAATCCGCTTACCTTTAAGTGACCCATTGGCACAAGTCAGTGGTGCAACCAATGCCATCACCTTCCAGACAGATTTGATGGGAGCAGTCACCGTTAGTGGTGCTGGCGCTGGACAAAAAGAAACAGGATTTGCCCTTCTAGCTGATTTATTAGCCATTCATCGGCAAGTCTAAAATAGTTTGTAAGGTTAAACTCCTAGCAATTGCACAGAACAGTATTGTGCGTAAAAAATATAAAGGTGGACGCATTATGTGTTGCCCGACATAGGATTAGCAGGATTATCGCTGGATAGTCAAATATCCAGCTTCAAAGACTCGGCTTCTAGGACTTGTAAAAAGCGAGCTTTAGCTCCCGAATTTCTTAGCCTTATCGCTTTAACATCAAGTCTCAAAGAACCTCAAAACCTTATGGCACGTAGACATATCAAAAGTCAAAATCGCTCGTTAAAGCCTCTACTCTTGATGCCTACCACAGAACTGCGCCCACACACGAAGCAATGCAAATTCAGCATCTTCTTCCGTTACAATGTTAGTGCTTGGTTTGAAATTCTGACCTTTTATCAGGCTTAATTGTTTGAGACATACTACGCCCTTATAATGAGATTTATATTGAATCGGAAATTATAAGATAATCGTCATATTATCATCAGGGATTTAGAAAATGAAATCAATTCGTGTTTTAGTTGTAGAAGATGATACTCATTTATTAACAGGCATTCGGGATATTTTGGAACTAGAAGATTATAGTGTTCTCACAGCCGCAAACGGACGTGATGGTTTAACTGTTCTAAAATCTGACCCATCAAACCCGCCTGATGTGATTGTCTCTGATGTGATGATGCCTCATATGGATGGCTTTGAATTTTTGGAAGCTGTTCGTAAAGACAATCGTTGGATTCATGTGCCGTTTATCTTTTTAACCGCTAAAGGCGAAAAAACAGACCGCTATAAAGGGTCTATGCTCGGTGCAGACCAATATCTAACAAAACCATTTGATGCCGATGATTTACTCTTGGCTGTCGGCGCAAGTTTTAAACGTCACAAAGCCATTGAACGTGTAACTGAAAATGAAATTTCAGACAACAAGCAAAAAATCCTGACGATTCTAAATCATGAGTTCCGCACACCTTTAACACTTGTAGTAGCTTATGCTGAAATGCTCAAGGAATATGACCCTGAAACAACGTCGCCAGATGATGTTATGACCTTTTTAAGTGGGGTTAATTCTGGTGCTGACCGTCTCCGCCGTTTAATTGAAAACTTCATTTGCGTTGTTGAACTCGATAATGGCGAAGCAGGAAAAACAATTGCATGGCGTAAGCGCCCAGTACAAGATTTGGGTATCCTCACAGATGATGCAGTACGCCAGGTAACAGATCCAGAGCAACGTCCGCGTGAATTTGTGGTGACAATTCAGGACGATATGCCTGCTGTAGAGATAGACGTGCAATATATGACCATTGTTCTACGTGAATTGTTGGATAACGCCGCAAAATTCTCAGCCGATGGTGATACAATCACACTTGATGCTCGTGTTCAAAATGACTATCTTGTAGTGACGGTATCAGACCCCGGTCGCGGTGTCCCTGCTGATGAATTCAACAACATCTGGAAGCCGTTTTACCAAATTAACCGGGAACAATTTGAAGACCAAGGTTCAGGTAGTGGGTTAAGAATTGTCAAAGGCATTGTGGAATTACATGGTGGCTCATGTGAGGTCGAGAGCGAATACGGTAAAAGTAGCACATTCACTATCCGGACACCGATCAAAGTTGTCGCTGTAGAAGAACAAGCCTCAGCCGAAGTAACGACATAATTTATAACTCCTGTAAAGTCTATTGAGAGCTTAACAACATGGTTAGGCTCTTTTTATTTTGCTTGCAACGATTCAAATCCAATCTACGTATACAGCACTAAGACCATAGTTATCCCACGATACAGTGATTGCTTTGCAAGCCTACCCTGTTCGTGTATACTGAAATAAGCTAATTTACAGATTAAAGACAATAGATAAGGAACTGCCCAACATGGTTTCGTTACTCCAAAAAATCAACACGCTCATCAGCGCGAATTTGCACGGCATTGTAGACCGCGCGCTCGAAGGTAACTCACTCACCGTAATGGATCAATATATCCGTGATGTAGAACGCAATCTCGAAGCACTCGAAGATTCTGCTGCAACCGTCGGTGGTACAGTTCGCACCTTAAAGCGTAAATATGAAGAATTTGCTAACCAAGCTGAAAAACTAGACCGCGACATCGACACCCTCATCATGAAAGGTAAAGATGACCTCGCCGCCGCTGCACAAGCCGAGTTAAACACCAAGCAACAACTCGCGCAAGATTATTACGAGCAATGGCAAGCCCAACAAAAACAATATCAGCAAATGTTGGATATGCGCGTCAAACTCGAAAGTCGCATGACAACCATCAAACAAGAACGTGAACGTCTACGTTCCTTGCTCGAATTGATGGAATCCAAGAAACAAATGACCAAAACCATCAAGAAAATTGATAAAATTGCCACTGTGGATGATGCAGAAATCAGCAGCCTCGCCGAGCAAATTCGTCAACGCATTGATACCGAAGATGCGCGTCAAGAGATTGCCTCAATGCGCCTCGCAGAAGACATTGAACAAGCAGTGGGTGGCAATGAAATTGAACTCCAATTGGAAGAACGCAAACGTCGCTTACTAGGACAAGATGAGTAATCCTATCTAAAGCCAATTATACGGGATATTCAATGTAGGGCGTAGCATGCTACGCCCTAACTTCTCTATATTTTCAAGATAATTAATCCCTATATCTAATATAAGTTCAATAGACCCGTATCATTTCGCATGTTATCATTTAACTATAAAGACTAACGTAGTCCATACGAGGAATATCCATGAGTGAGCGCAACGAAGCCCGCCGCAAAGTATTCGGCACATTATTGATGAATGCGGTTCTGCGCTGGGAAAGTTTTGTTACCCTCTTAATTACGATGATTCTCTTCATCGGTGTCGGTCAATTTGAATTACTTGGCTTAACCCTACCTGCTTTTGCTTGGTTGATACTCGGTGGTGCAGCAGAAAGTGCTTTGGTACTCTCAATGCTCACCGACCCCGAAGAAGCGCAGGAAGCACTCGCCAAAGAATTTGAAAACAAATATGACTTATCCTATGTACGCAATAGTGTTTCGCGTGAACGCCTCCGTACTGCAATGGAATATCGACGTAATATGCTGAAATTACTCAAACGCCATTCAGGTGGGATGCGTGTCGAACTGCGTGATACCTTGAATCAGGTCAACAATTGGATTGCCGCCATGTATGACCTTGCTATTCATATTGATAGCTTTGAGGGCAATGAATTGGTTGAGCGCGATATTCGCATGGTGCCTCAACAAATCGAAAAAGTGAAAATTCGTATCGAGCGTGAAACGGATGACCGTGTGCGTGAAGATTTAGAACGTCAATTGAATTTACTTCAACAACAACGCGCTAATCTGGAACAAACCAAAAACAGCATCAAACGTGCTGAAATCCAACTCGAAACGACATTATCCTCGCTGGGTACAGTCTACGCGCAGATGTCTTTACTAGGGACTCGTGGTAGTGTTGATGGCAGTAAACAACAACGGATGCGCCTCGAAATTCAAGATGAGGTCATGAGTTTGCAGGATACGATTGAAGCAATGGAAGAAGTGCAGGGTCAGATGATGCGCTTGCGCTAAATTTGGAAAAAATATATAAGAAATTGGTAAAGTGTAGGGTACAACTTCCCTACACTTTTTGATTCATATCAAATGAGCATCACACAAAATCACAGATGTAATAGATACCATCCCTACATAAACTCGTATTTTGTAGGGATGAGACCTGTCTCATCCGCCTAATTGTATACCACTCTACTGAACTTGTTGTCTCTGTTCTTGTTCTTGCATCAAACGATACCGATGTTCTTCGACAACATCAGGGGGTGCAAGTTTTTCAAAGAAGTTCAGTCCTGCTGTTAAGATAACAAGGTCATCTAATTGCCCCAAGACCAATAGAAAGTCAGGGATGACATCTATCGGCGAGAATATATAGAGTACCGTTAAGACGGGTACGGCTTTCGTCCACATGGGTACGCGACTATCCAATAACAGATGATACGTTAAACGGATACTGAGCCAAAGTGCATGGACTCTGCTCATGATTTCTTCAAGCATGTTCATTTCCTTCTAAATGTGTCATACGGTTTACAAAATCGGCGACTACATAAAAGGCTTCTTCTCGTCCTTTATCCTGAAAGACGATATGTCCACCCTCTTTTAATATGTGCATCTCTATAATACTACTACGTACTGCGTTAGAAATATGTTCACCCTGTGCAGGAGATCCCGTTTCATCTTGTTCCGCATAGAGTAATAATAAGGGAGTAGTCACTTGTGGAAGTATTTCGCGTGCTACTTTCTCCAACAGAGAAAATTGATGCACAGCCTTTGATGCCCATTTCTGATAATGCACCCGACTTGTAATTGCTTCGCCACGACGTTCTTGCTCGGCAACAATTTGGGCATTGAGGTCAGCTTCGCTCGGATGCTCGGTGAATGGCATTGCATAACTTATCAAATTGGCATAGCGAATACTTGAGCGTGTGTCACTGATTGTAATTGGCGATGCACAGACAACTAAGGCATCGAGGTCGTGGTCTGATGCCAACAATAGCGATAGTAAGCCACCCATACTATGCCCGATAGCGACGACTATTTCACATTGCTGACGTAAAATATAATAGGCATCTAAGACTTGAGCATACCAGTCTTGCCATATCATCCGTTGCATGTGGTCAGGGTCAATCCCATGCCCTGTTAGGCGTGGCACATAAACCGTGTAGCCTTGCTCAGCGAGATGTTGCCCAGCCCAAGCCACTTCTGGCGGAGATGCCATAAAGCCATGTACAACAAGACATCCGATATGATTACCTCTATAAAATTGTGGCTCTGCTCCTTGCATCAAATTAGGAAGTTTTGTCATTTTACTCTCTACTATTCGCGCTAAGTTTCTACTCGCGGATGCAATATATCGCATCCCTACATCAAAAAAATCTGTGTTGTAGGGAAGGCATTTATGCAGTTTTACAATTAAACACGGAGTATAAATAGAGGTTTATTTTCACTTTTAGACCCCTATCCCCAGCCCTTTCCCCATGCGCCTCGTTCCTCACCTGTGGAGAAAGGGAGCAGTTGAGTCCCCTCTCCGCTAGGGAGCTTGCGAGTGCCGAGGGGAGGGGATACTTGGGGAGGGGTTGAGAAGACCATTCAGAATAAGTATCTATCTCATAAACTCCGTCTTAATTTATTAAAGAACATCATGCCTTCCGCGACGAAAAAACAATCATTAACATTAACCTTATGGTAATAGACCGACGGTCTGCCCACTTATAAATTCAAAAAGACAACTTATAGTAAGTCGCCTTTGATGATACTGTGAAATGTTAGAGATGCCTAATGGTTGCCCTGACTAGGTAATTTGGCACGTTCACCAGTTTCAATGAATGTCTTCAAACCATGCAGACCATATTCCCAACCATTGCTCATTCCTTCTTCAAACCCATCAGGTAAGATGCCCATGAATTGACTTGTATGCTTGATGATGCTCGTGTCGTCATTTTGGGCAATCACTTGGAAAGTCGTATTTCCTTGTCCAGCACCCGGCATCCCCATATTTCCTGTGAATGACACATGGTCGTTTGGTTTGATAGATGTCACGGTAGCGAATAAGAAACCACTCTCCTCACTACCATCATGAGTTTCCCAAAAGCGTCCACCAACTTTAGGCTCAAAATGCAGTCCATTAGGATTATCCGAGACACGTTGTAACCACCACGCATTGACATCTAAGATAGCTTCATATGTTTTCTCGGCGGAGGCGTTAATCTGTATTTCTTGCTCGATATTGACGAGTGTGACAGTATTATCTTGTGTTGCAGTTGTCATGTTGTTTACTCCCTCAGCTTGATTTTTTATATTGATAAGCGACCTTGCCCACTGTGCTTCATAGGGTCTTAACCAACGTTCGTACATCTCTTGCAGTGGCACAGCATTCAGATGATTGTAGCGTTCACGCCCTTTGCGCCGAATCGTTATCAGACTAGCCTCTTCGAGTACAGTCAGATGCTTCATCACCGCATAGCGAGACATCTCCTCAGCAAAGATGTCACTGAGTTCGCCAGTGGTACGTGGAGCTTGCCGTAGTAAGTCCAAGATATGTCGCCTTGTCGGGTCAGATAAGGCTTTCCAGAGTGTGTCCAAGGTATCGTTTATCATATGTGACTCAAAGGTAACATATTAGTATTTAGCCTGTCAATCAAGGTTACATGGAGTTTTCAATACAAAGAGACAGACTCTCAAGCCTGTCTCGATTATTTGTTCTAATTAACCATACCTACAACTAAACTCTTCGCCAATATCTTGTGTATCAGCAATTAATGTCCTCTCATTTGTATTTATATCATATAGGACGAGGTCGTTTAAAGAATAATCAAGTGGTGTTTGTAAGCTAGCGTAGTTATAAATTAACTGAGTTTCCGAAATCCAACGTATATCACAAGAAAACGTATTTGTCTCATCAATTACGAAGCTATCCTGACTATCTAATTGATACGCAAGTATTTTATAACTTGGAGGAAGTGTTCCACCCGGAACACCATACTGATATAGAAGATACTCTCCATCTGGTGACCATAAAATATCACGATGATAACCATGAATATCAAGGTCAATCATTTCCACTGTATCGTTTTGCAAATCATACAGCGTAACTTGAATTCGTTCACCCATAGTAACAAACATTAATTCAGATGGATGCCATACAATAGGTCCAAGATTAGGTCTATGGTCTAGCTCATTTATATGCCCTGTTTCAATATTAATCAGATAGTGGTTTTGATTGGGTTCATTTATATCAACCCGAGTGCCAACCGAAAGATAACTTACATCTGGCGACAAAGCCATATTATACGGTCGCACATTAGAAATTGAATCAATTACTTGAATTTGTTCAATATCTTCACCATCCCAAGAAAATATTTCAAGTAGAGATGTCTCAGTATCAAGTGTTACAAAGACCAATTCATCAGTATGCCACTGATAAATTGTAATGTTATCTTGAAGTATTGTTCTAACACTTTCTGAAGCTACATCATAGATATTTAGCAATGTGTTGTAGTCTTCATTATGACTCAAATAAGCCAGATGTTTGCTATCTGATGACCAAACCGACCTATCCTTATTCGTGGCAGGTAACTCAATGGTTTCACCAGTATGAATATTTAAAAGCATATTCATAAAAGGTACACCTCCAATAGAATAATGGAGATATTGTCGATTCGGAGACATGCTCTCAGGACACTCATCACCATCTGTTGCTATAGAATGAATAATTTGCCCTGTGTTTAAGTCCATAACTTGAATATCAAAATCACTCTCTTGGTAAGTTACATAAGCAAAAGGGTGAATTAAAACATCATCGTTATTAGAAAAGACTGTAATTGTAAGCAAAAGTGAAAATAAAATCGTGGAAAGTAGTCTCATGAAAAACCTGAAATAACAATATGAGTAAGATGGTGTAGAAACTGTCTACACCATCTATTGTAATAAAAGAATTAGCTCGTTACTGTACCATACACCTCCGCGTCTTCTTCGCGTGCGAGGCGTTTGCCTTCTTCAATGTCCACGCGCGTCAGTAAATAGCCCCCAATGACAAACAGTACAATCAAACTCAAGATAGCAGGTCGGCTACTGCCAAAGGTTAAGGCGGCGACAGCAAAAATCCCTGTACCGAGTACTGATGCCCCTTTGGACAAGATACTGAACAAGCCAAAGAACTCGCCACTCTTAGACGATGGACTCAATGCGGCGTAGAGGCTTCGGCTGAGTGCTTGGCTACCCCCTTGTACCGTAGCGACCATCCATGCCAAGAACCAGAACTCTATCGTACTATTGAGGAAAAATCCCCAAACCGCGATGATACTGTACATCACTATCGAGAGTAAAATGCTCCGACGGGTATCCATTGTCTCGGATAAGCCTTTGAACAGGTTGCCAAAGACTAAAGCAAAAATCGCGCCGATAACTTGTAAGCCGAACAGTGCGCCGATGATTAAGCCTAAGTTATTCACACGCACAGGGGGCAGAACTTCAATCTGTGAGATGGCTATCGCTGTGCCTGAACTCTCGGGGTTGGGCGTATCACTATTGACCAGCCTGAGCGTGTATTGCCCTGCTGATGGCAATTCGATGGTCTCTCGCTCGTTATAGCGGAGAGTTTCGTTGTAGGTATCAATGACAAGGACTTCTTCTTCGCCTTCATCACCGACCATCAAGGGTTCGCCATCGACTAAGACATTTAGCGTTCCACCGTCAGGACTAACAGCATACGTCAATTCGAGATTTTGCCCGTTGAATGTCAAATCATAAGCCGAATTGATGGCATCCGATTGTGCGTAGATGACATCATCAGGTGTGCCGACCAAGCTAGCAAGGAAGCCATCACCTGCTAATTCTTCACCTGTAACGGTACGTTGCTCCCATGTATCAGATGTGATGAGTTCAGTCCCATCGACTGCATAAATACCTTCGCCATAAAAGTCACCAGTCGCCACATAGGGGTCTGGTTGATTGCCTGTAATGTCAATCGGAAGCACCTGTGCGCCAATAATAGCGACTGTCGGTAGCATCACCAAATTGAACAGCACATACGCCAGATATTGATGTCGACGTTTTTCGTCTTTATAAGGCAAGCGTCCAAAGATAAGTGTGAAGGGTACGCCTACAAATTGCACTAAGAGTAAAGCTAAGACCAACTCCAATGTGCCGAAACCGAGTTCCGCGCCATAGATTGCCGCCAGCCCAATAATCGTATTAATCGGGTCGTTGTAAATCAGGAAAGCAATCAAATACTTGAACAATTCCCGATATTGGCGTAAGTCCCTGAATGTTTGTGCCAGTCGTTGGAAGGTCACTTTAACCAGCGTTTCACCAGCTTCCAATGTTGCCGTCGCTGACGGTGGTTCTGGTACATCACGTAAAATGGGTATCGAGAAAACCAGCCACCAAATGCCCACACTCAAGAAAGATAAGCGAATGCCAGCAAATTCAAACAGAGTGTCTGGAATGAGTAAGAACATAGCGACGTTCACCGCTAAGAGTACCCCACCACCAAGATAGCCCAAGGCAAATCCGCGTGTGGAGACTCTATCTTGGTCTTCTTCACGGGCAACATGCGGTAGCAAGGCATCGTAAAAAACATTCGCGCCTGTAAAGCCAATACGCCCTAAGACAACGATAATCGAAGCGATGAACCAATCCCCTGTGCTGACAATCACCAGTAAACCACTACCAATGACACCCAGTGCCATGAAGATAGCTAGAAAGGCTTTTTTGCCTCGTTTAATGTCCGAGATTGTGCCGAGAATAGGCGACAAAATAGCAACGATGAAAGTCGAAACACTGAGGGTTAAGCCCCAATAAGCTGTGGCTGTCGCTTCTGATGGCAGGGTTGCGCCAGCGACAGCACTAAAATAAGGAGGTAAGAGTGCCGCGAGTACCGTCGTGACGAAAGCACTATTCGCCCAATCATATAAAATCCACGCCCGAATCCGCTTCTTATATTCGCGCTCATCTACTTTGGGCTTGTTATCACCCTCAATCGCCACCGATGCCATACAATCATCCTTTTATAAAAATGATAATTACAGTAGTTTAATTGAGGCATTTTATCGCAGGATTAAGAATAATGCTCTGAATGTTATTGCTGATGACTCAAAAAGTAAATCAATGCCTCCAAGTCAGCCTCAGCAAGATGGGTAAAAGTCGGCATACGATGATGAGTCGCTTCGTAGCCTTCAGCAATATACAGTTGTGGGGTGAGAAGACTTTCTTCTATGTAGTCAGGTACAGAGCTTGCATTGCCCGTATAATTTGCGTTTTGGATGCGCTCTTGGGCAACCAAAGCAATATCATTCAAATCAGGACCAAATGCCCCGCGCGTA
Source organism: Phototrophicaceae bacterium (assembly GCA_965230145.1). GTDB lineage: Bacteria > Chloroflexota > Anaerolineae > Aggregatilineales > Phototrophicaceae > JAUZRW01. Next base: position 4,011,711 of record CBDDKI010000002.1, on the reverse strand, counting down.
TTAGCAACATCAAGCTGATGACAAGAGCCACAATAATTTTCTAAAAACACAGCTTGACCATCGGCTAATAAGGTCTCATCAAGAGATGTAACCCTACCATCAAACAAAAAATAACTTACATTACAAGCAGTCAGTGCCATACAGCAAAACAAGGTCATCACAATCAATCGCATGGTCTATCCTTCTGGAAATAGTGTGTTTAATGTTTAAGTACAACCATAAGAGTTTTTGTCGTCATTTTACGCGGTTGAGACAGGTCTCAACCCTACATGAGTGCCTAAAAAATTAGGATTGCTGTAGGGATGGCATCCATGCCATCCGCCAAAACAAACATAAGACTTAATGTGGTTGTACTTAGTTTGTAAAGAGAAGGGCTACCAAGTCGATAACCCTCCTCATCTAGTCTTACTCAGGCATTGCGATTGGTTCGCCAGCCATTTCGACCATATTCTCGTACAGTACGACCATACCTGCTCCCGGAATAGGAATACCGTTTATCGCAACATAGGCATCACCAGCTTCATTGAAAGCGATAGATGTTACGAACGGTAAGCCATCAACGACAACTTCGCTTGTACCATCTGCCAAAATTCGGACAACTGAACCTGAGTTAAAGACAGGACCTTCTTGCGTAAACATGCCGAATTGCGTCGCATACAGATTGCCATCAGGACCTGTGGTGACATCAGTTAGCATGGTCAAGCCCAGAGCATAATCACTGACTGTGCCATCCTCAGCAATATGTACCACTTTCGCTGAACCCGGAATAAAAGGCGCACCAGAAAGTAATGAAACATAGAGTTCGCCATCAGCATCAAAGGTTACACCCGTTGGAACAGGGTCAGTCAACATTTCACCACCACGGAATGGATTAGGGAATACACCTTGCATTGCATCAAAAACAGCGACTAATTCCGTCTCACCAGTGGCAGGGTCAATGCGTAGCACAACATTTGCGGCGGCATCTGCCATATACAACATGCCATCAGGACCAGCCTCGATACCGAACGGATGCGATTCAAGATTGCCTGTTTCATCAGGATTATTGTCACGCTCAAATGCCCATGTATCAGCAACGCTAGCGAGTTCACCATCACTCAGGCTTACGACCTGTGAATAGAGCGGAATACTAACCTCTTCGCCCAAAACTTCTTGCCAACCGCCAACAGTGATATAAGCTGTACCATCAATTGTGGTGACTCTTGCACCGCCGACAACATCTTCGCCTGCTACAATCGAACTGAGTGCGGCGACATCTTCTTGAGTGCCATCTGCTAACAAGTTAATAACCCGTGAAGTTTGACCCGCCATACCGACAGTCGCTTCCATCGTTGTCGGATTAAAGTAATCAATTTCCTCTTCGCCACCTAAACCAGAGTCAACGACCCAGAGTGTGCCATCAGCATCAACGTGTAAGCCTTGTGGACCATTTAAGCCTTGCAGAACAATCTCGCCGTCAATTTCTGGCATCGGTGGTGCGCCATCTTGTGCCAATGTCAAACCAGATAACATTAGCCCGATAAGTATGACTGAAATAGTACGATATAACATGTGAACTTGCTCCTCTAATAATGAATTTAAATAGACGCTTGCATGCTGATAGACTGTTTTAGACTATGACAAATGCCCCAATGCTCGACGATGTGCTTATCCACCACACGAAACCAATGTAAGCTGATGATGCGATACACCCTCCCAGATTTCTGGATGCCCATGAAGTCAGCCTGATGTGTACCCACAAAGCTAGACCGCACCACTACAATGTCCCGTTCGGTAACAATATCCTGAACCAGAATACGGAAATCAGGAAAGGCGACCTTCAATCGGTTAAGGCAATCATGAATGTCATCAATAATTGCCAATGTTTGAGATTGCGGTGTGTGGTTAATGGCATCTTGAGCGATAAAGACGGGTATACGATCTAATTGTCCTTTGCCCAGCACCTCTTCATAGAAGCCCAAGACGACTTCTTTATTGCGTTGGGAACTCAATTTACCTCTGCCTTTCACAGTTCAAACCGCGTGACTAAGCGATAGTTACACTGTAAAATCCCGAGGATGAGAAGTCGTCATACTAAAGTATGACATTGGGGATGATATAGATTATTCACGTAAAAATTCGGAGTTCACGGGCTTTCATAGCCGCCTGTGTGCGGTTTTGCACTTGTAGTTTCTGTAAAATACGCGAGACATGCGTTTTCACAGTCGGGATACTGATGAAGAAAGTATCGGCGATGTCTTGATTGCTTGCCCCATCTACCAACAGAGCAAGGACTTCTACCTCGCGTGGCGTTAAGGTTTCCCCTGTTTCACTGATAGTTATTGTTTGCACGTCATCCTGAGTTTGCAAACTATCGAGAACTGCTTGGGCAAAGTCAGGGTAAAGGCGATGCTGGAGCGCGAATTGCATCAAGGGTTTGGCTAAGAGATATTCTTGTGCGATGCGTCCGGGCATATTGTTGGCTTGATATTCTTGCATGACGGGTTTCAAAGTTTTCAACACCGCATCCTCATAACCCAGATGTAAATAACAAAATGCAAGCGTGAGTCGCATATCAAAGAGGTAAATATTGTAGTAATCATCCGTTGTTTGCTGGATATGCACTTGATGAATGAATTCGCTTTCCAGTTCTTCAAAGCGACCCTCAGCTAGATAGTATAAGGCTCTCACGACACCATAATGGGTGCGTAAAATATCTTCGCCAGCAGAGGCGATGATTATCTGATAAATCTCTTGAAACGCCTGCATGTCACCTCTGAACCAACATTCACGCGCATCCAGAGCCAAAATATGCCGATTACCTTCTGTGTGCTGATGAGCATAATCGAATATCTCTTGCACACGGCCCGTGATGCCTGATGTCATGAGGTCTAGCAAACATTCTTGCCAGTGAACGGTCTCTTGGTGCAGGCTTGATGTTCCGCCCAGTGCATCCCAACGACGCTTACACTCCTCTAGGTAATCTCGTGCTTGGGGCAAATCTCCGCGCCATAAAGCATCATGGACAAAAATACCGTATGCCGTTGCACCAAATACTGAGTTATCAAATTGATGTGTTTGTAGAATACTCCTCAATAAGACAGTTAAAGTACGCGTATCATCAAAAGCCAGTAACATCGTCCCTGAAATATGAAACCCCATTGAACCAAGCCTATCAGGGGCTTTCTTGACCAATTGTAAAAATTCTACAATATAAGACCTTGCTTCTTTAGGCATACCTGAACTCAAATACGCCCATGCCATCATCAGTGTGAGATATAGCTGATGTTTATCTTCGCTAATGAGAGGCATGAGTTTAGCCTTGTAACGCATCTGGCTCTCAATATCGTCGTCGCCCTGATTTGCCGAGTTGTGGATAAAAATCGCCTCAACCATCCCATATGAATTGCCAGCTTCCTCAAATAGAGATTCGGCTTTGTCGGCTAGTGTCATGGCTATTTCAAAATCGCCCCCATGATAGGCTAAACTGGCATTGAACAAGACGAGCCAAGCATGACTATCTTGAACCTGTTGCGGAATACGCGCTAGCCAATCACGCACAATATCATGTTGACCACGGTCTAGCATCTCTAAGGCTATCTCACTCATCAGGTCAATGGCTTCATCCCATGCGTGGGCAAGAAGATAATGGTCTATCCGCCGACGTGTTATTGGATGAGCATCGCCTGCCCTTTTATGTAAGGCGGGTATCCTTTCTGCTTGCTCAATTTCCAGTTGTCGAGACAAAAAATCCTTGAATAAATCATGATAACGATAAGTGTTCGTGCGCGCATCGACAATTCTCAGGAATAGATTTCGGCGATAAATGCTATCCAGTATCGCTTGAGCATCGCTATTTTGGCTTACAGCTTGGCACATCTCAGGTGATAAATCATCCAATATTGATGTTTCTAACAAGAAAGCACGTAAGGTCTCATCTTGCTGATTCAGTACCTCATCTGCCAATAAATCAAAGACAAATTGATTATTGCCGATAATAGTCTGAACGTGTTGTGAACGCTCGGCATCATCAATATTGGCTAGGCTCAAGCCAATTAAACGTAAACCTGCTATCCAACCATTGGTTCGAGTATATAGTGTGGCGATGTCAGCCTCAGTGAGTGCCAGTGCCAATTCCTGATTGAACAATAGCTCGGTTTCTTCACCAGAAAATCGCAGACGTTCTAGGCGTAGCTCGAATAGTTGCCGACGGGTTCGTAACTTCGCCAAGGAGAGTGTAGGGTCATGACGTGTGGCGATGAGTAAGCGTATATTTTCTGGTAACCGTGCTACTAAGAAATCGACTGCTTGCAAAATATCAGCATTCTGTATCGTATGAAAATCATCGAATATCAAGACACTTTCGGCTTGCTGTATCAAGTCATTGATGAGCATCCCCATGATTTGGATGAGGTTAATCTCAGGGCTTTCTTGGATGAGTGCCAGAGCATTTGTGCCAATCTCAGGGTCTAAGACTTGCACCGAGCTAATCAATGCTGTGATGAAGGTCTGCGCGTCGTTATCAAATTCGTCTAAGGATAGCCACGCATAACGTAGACTATCATTTTCAACAAGGTTGGCTAAGAGCGTTGTTTTGCCAGAGCCAGCAGGTGACGAGATGAGGCTCAGTTTATGATTTTCAACCCCTTGTCGTAACTCTGCCAGCAAGGCATGACGTGCTATCGCTTGGCTAATTGATGGTGGATTCAGTTTTGTTTGTGGAAGCCATGTGCTGAACACAATGCCCTCAAAGTCACACGTTTTAAATTAGTTTACCCGCTTAATAGTATGACATTTATTGCAATTTTTGCTAGTTGGATGCACCTCCTCATGGCGAATAGAGTTTGCTTTTCTAAACAAAACCCCTCTTTTGAGCGGATTTTTATTGCGCGTGGACGCAACAAACGCGAAAAAATATTTTGGGCAAAAAAATACTATCTGCATCCTATCCCCCTCTAAATCTCCCACACTTTGTAGGGGAGACTTGGTTTCTGTGTGATTGATGTGTATTTGGGGTGACATGATAGGTGTCATTTTCTATTTTTCTTTTGATAGTTTGGCTGGTGAAGAGAGTATAACCAAAGTTACGATACTGGTGTTGGGGATATGACCGTTGATGTCCCCGTTGATATGACCGTTCATATGAACAGAGCGTTTTCGGGGTAATCTGAAAAACGCTTATTGCGCTTTTGGGTTAGGATTGGGTAAGGGAGAGTAAATAAAATATTGCAGTTTACAGATATTTTTTAAGAAAGAACCTCATTAAATGAGTCGTTACTATCATCCTGTATAAATGATTTTAAATAACTCAGATTCAAATTTTCATTCATGAAAAATTTTGCCTTCATAGGACATAACTTAATCTGGTTATTTGTTTTCAAATCAAGTGACTTAGCAATATCATTTTTTGTCTTCAATTTATCTTGTGTGATTGTAACTACCAAAAGTATTCTTTTTTCATCGTTAGTCAGAGCTTGATGAATTATCTTATTTATGTGTGCATCTCCAAAGCCATATCCAATAACGAGAATTAAGCGTGCCTCAAGTGTCCACTTGCGAAACTCATATGCCAGAAATAAAAATGGATCTCGATATTCTAGTTTGTAAGATGTACCAAAAATAATGGCTGTGTTGGTTTCATCATACGAATTTCCATCATCTGTATAAGTTAGTATATCTTCTTTCCAAATCCAATCTCTTGATCCGTGTAGCTTATAAAGGTAAAAATTAACATTTATATTTTCATAATCGTCAAATTGTCGCCAGTCCCATTGACGTTGATCATTAAAACCTCTTTCGACATGAACATAAGTGTCATATCTTTGACAGACACGTTCGATACATAAATCATAATTCAAGGTAAACACACGTAGCGGAAATTGATACTCTCTTTGAAAAGTAATCAAATTTATATAATAAGAAGCTGACTCATCATATGATTCGACATGAAGCCAATTATCCATTAGTTCATTAACGATTTTTTGTTTTAGTTGCTCAACTAATTCAAAACCTGTGCCTGCTACCTCTACCAGAGTTGGATTCCATGCTCCTACAAAGGGATATAGAGTATGCTCATTTTTCATGCTGATTTCATTGAGCGTATCTACTAATCGCTCTATATTGTAATTAACATCATGAGGGTTAGTACGACCATGTATTCCTTCTGAATAATAAATTGAACTGCGAATATAGTTATAAAGTGCTTGAAAACGTGCCCATTTATCATTATTCAGGAGATGATCTTCTAACTTCTCAATCATTTCTTTTGAATGTGGAATATCTGCTTCTACGCTTGCACCTGCACCAAGTAACACAACAATATCGTTATTCAAAAAAGAACTCATTTTAAATTCCTATAAGAACCAAGGTCGAATAGCTTCAAAGTTAATATATTCCAAGTTTAAGGACTGAAATTCTTTATAGTATTCAGCAACTAAATAAGCATAGTGTATAGAAATAGGCAAAGATTTTGCATTAAAACCTCTCCAGTTTGCTCCTGAAATATTCAGTGCATCTTGCAAGTAATCAGTTTTTTGGCTCTTACTGAGTTCGTTCCCTTGAATAAATTCAATATGTACAGGACGTTCCACCTTTTTATGCACAGTAGTATTATGATATTGCAAGCCCTCAAACCATACTAAGTAGTCCGTAAATGAAAGTTGGATATATGAACTCTCATATGGAATCATACTATTGCTGGTAGATGAATAACCAAAATATTTGTTTTTATCATTAAATTTCATCAGTACAAACTGTTTTGTTGTGTTGTGTTCACGATTTATCGTTTCTAATACTTCTTTCACTGCGTCCATCTCTTCATACCTGATTTTAAAGGTTGTATGGACAACGAAACTATCGTATTGATCATAGTAACGCTCAATTGCTGATTTTAGATTTCTTTTGAAACTTTCATAATAGGTACCTGTATCTGTCGTTTCCCCTAGTACCTGAAGTTCCTTATATATTCCAGTTGATTCAGTGAGAATAGAATAAGCAAAATATTTCTCAATACCAAATTTAGATTTTTTGTGGGACTGTCCAATCCCTATAATAAGACAGTTCTTTGTTTTTGGTTTTACATGCCAAGGCTGTCCGCCCATTTTGGCAAATAATTGTAATCCGATATTAGAAATTGCCCATTTCAATTGATTTTTATTCTTTAACAGACGTAGAGAAACAAATTGACTAGCCATATCATGTTTTAGAAAGGTATGTTTTGCTATGTAATAATCATTACTATTAGAATCATCAAATCGACTAAATGGAACAATCATGATAGGAACAACAGGTCTTCCATTTGCATCATTCTTGATGAAGGTAATAGCTTTCTCAAGTTCGCCTTGGTTATAACCACTTAATGCAGTTCCACTAACATTATTTCCTCCAAATGGATATTGAAACATTGCTTCCATACCCGGAAAATTGTAGTTAAAGGTTCTTCCTTTTAAGGCAAGATATAAATTATCTGCAAATGGTTTTTCATATTTACGATAGAGAAAATAAATCTTGGTATCATCATTTACTGACAGTATAGGTTTATATGTCTTTATACCTTTGAATTGCGAACTTGCTAATTTGTCATTCGCGAAAACATATTGTTTAGTCTCAAGATTTTCCGCTTCTAGTGAGATGAAATTAGGTTCAATGGCTATTTCGTCTGTTAATTGAAATAAATCTGATGCGAATAATTCTATAAATTTCTGTATTTGTGTATATCGATCTGCATAAGAATTTTTGTTAGTTCGACCATTTGCATCTATACTTAATGAAAGTTGTTGTATTCGTTTTGAAAAAGGAATATTGGGGTTGCTTCTAAATCTAAAATCTACTAGAAAGCCTAAAATTCCTTTAGACCTCAAATAATATGGCTCAAGTGAGACAGTACGTTTACCCTCTGGAAAGGATTCGATAACGAAAGCTGTCCATTTGTCACGAAAATGTTTTCCGCTGAAATATTTGTTATCGGAGAGATTTTCTGCACATTTGGAACGAAGAAGATAATATATATAGTCTAATGTTAAATAATTGTTCGTATCAAACTCACAAATATAAGGTTCATAATCCTTAGCCTCATCAAATCTTACCCAATACTTATCATAAATAGCATCAGAATGTTCAGAGATATTTGATATAGGTTGAACAGGTAGGCTTCGATTTATAGCATTTGGAAAATCGATTCGTTCATCATTTTGATGAGCTTTCTGTCGAAAAATATTAAATGTAAAATATTTATGATTTATCGGAAAGAAACTCAGATCAATTTTGGAGCTAGGTCGCATAAGTTGTATCCGAAAGTAATGCTATGGAATGATGAAGAGAAATCGTATTGTAATTCTAGTATTATACTGATTTCAATTTCACGCAAATTGAAAGAGTAAGAATTTGAAAGTAATTAATCACTACTAACTTATTTCATACGTTAAAAACGGGACTATCAACGGTCATATCCCCAACACGGCATCACCAAACTATGCTAGGCTCTGTCTAGCACCTTAACAATCGAATAATCATTTACGGTGGGGTTTCTACTAACCAAAAACCAACCAACGGGGTAAAACTTTCCCTGTTATTTTTGTGTACCTCACGCCCAAAATTCCCTGTTTTCCCTGTTATGCTCTGTTAAACAGGGAAATTAACCGTCCGCCTCTTCGGTGGTTTCGGCAGGGAGTGTCCCTGCTGGGGTTGGGGTACTTATCAGCGCAGGCGTTGTCTCAGAAGCGAGGAAGGGTCCTAGAACTGTGCCATCAATCACCAGTGCGTAGACTTGCCCTGCGGTGCTATCCAGCAAGAATGTTCCGTTCTCAAAGCGTTGCAATCCCAGTGGCACTTCTTGCGCTTCGGTACGCGCGTAGCCCATCGCATCACGCAAGCCTTCCACACCCAGCCACATATTGCCGAAGATGTCACCCGGTATGATTAAGCCCTGTTGTGGTTGAATGCCAATAGTGGAAATCGTCGGTGGGTTTTCGAGGTAATCATATTCACCTGTTACCCCTGATAATTGCGGACGAATTGCCCACACTGCATTTAGCTCAGGATAATGATACATCACGCCTGTCTCAAAGACTTGCACTTCACCAAACAAGCCAAATCCGCCCTGAATTGGGCATCCCATGCGCTGGCTAACCGTCGGATTGGTGCGCCATGCGGTCAGATACGGTGAGTCAATTGGGGCATTAAGACACCGTTCGGCATTGGCTGTGGGTTGCTGTACTACATCCTCACGGGGTCCGAAAATCGGCTCGGTAATATCGACAAAACCTTCTTCTTGCTGTGCTTCCCCAATGAAAATCCCGATGTAGGGTGTTTCAGTGGGAATAACTGTCGCTGTTGGTGGGTTCGGTGTCGGTGAACTTGCCGAACGTGTAGCAGAAAATTGTTCTGCATTAGGGGTAGCCGAAATTTCAACGGTCACAATCAGCTTGGAAATGCTGATGGCTGTTGGTGTTATCTCTGGAGTGCTTGTACAGGCTGACATCAGAACGATGCTGATTATCAGGGTCAAAAAATGTCTTAGCATAGACGAGTCTTGGTCATAATGGATGAATGAGAGGCGACGTTTATCGCCCCTGCATTATACCTAGATTATTGAATTGGTGATAACCCTCAAGATGAGCTTTCGTCATTGAGAGTTGTCTCTAAAAATTCTAAGATTTTTTGCCATGCTTCTTGTGGTCTACCTTCTTCGTGGATAACATCAGGTTGAACAAAGGCATGATTCATTCTGCCATAAATTATAACTTCATGTTCAATCTGAGCTTCATTAAGTGCCATAGCAAAGGCTTCAACTTCATCCAACGTAATTGACGGGTCGTCTTGACCGAAAATGCCCAAAACAGGTGGCGCATCATCTTCTAGCAATGCGCCATACATGGAGGTATCCGCTAAAGTTGAGCCATACAAAGTTATAACAGCATCAATATCCGAATTAGCTATTCCATGATTAAACGCGACATCGCCACCATAGCAGAAGCCGACCACGCCTATATTTTCAGTAGTTTCTGGCAAGTCATAGAGATAATTGTAGGCGACGAGCATATCGCTATCGACTTGTTGCATATCAATGTTAATGCGTAAGAATAATGCTCCCGGAATGGTATTTGCGGTAGGTCCTCGGTAGGTATCAGGTGCAAGCACGATGTAACCTTCACTAGCCATTTCATCGGCGAGTTCGATGATTTCGGCATTTAATCCCCACCATTCATGTACCATAAGCACAGCAGGAAACTCGCCCTCGCCATCAGGTGTTGCTAGGTAGGCATTGAGAGTTGTTCCGTCTTCTGCGGTATAGGTTACGTTGGTGAAATCTGTACCACTCACGCCAAAATTCACATCCCAAGCAATCACTCCTGCTACAACTGCTACCATGACAGCGACTGCCCCGATTAAGCTCAGAACAATGCGTTTAATCCACTTCATCAATTTCTCTCCTCTGTCAATTTGAGGGCTATTATGTCGTACTTAGGTGAGTTAGGGATTAGATGCAGATTATTGGATAGTTCGACTAAATTTTTTTGTATAGCATTGGGTGCAAAATTGAATAAAACTTGTTATAGTTTTAGCTGTTCTACTTATATGATGTTTAATTGTTCGTGGAGGACTATTACATGAAACGTATGCGTCAAATGACGTTACTTACCTTGGTATTGTTACTGACAGTACCATTTATGAGTTTTGTTGCAACGGCACAAGATGACATGGGTATGATGGACTTACCTGACCTTGAAGGTCGTGTTGTGACGGTTGCCGTAGAAAATGCCTACCCACCTTTTAACTTTTATGATGAAGATGGCGTTGCAGTCGGCTGGGATTATGACACAGTTGATGAAATTTGTGCGCGTCTGAATTGTGTGCCTGAATACATTGAAACCAGTTGGGAAGGCATGATTACTGCCGTTGGAACTGGTGAATTTGATATGGCAGCAGATGGTATCACCATCACCGAAGAACGTGCTGAAATTGTCGATTTCTCTTATGGTTATGCACAAATTATCCAACGTCTGATGGTTGTTGTTGGCGAAAGTCGCTTCAGCACTGTGGATGATTTCGTTGCTGGTGATTTCGTTGTCGGTGTACAAACAGGCACAACCAACTTCTTGACTGCTCAAGAACTGGTTGGCGATGACCGCATTGTGGCATTCGACCAATTTGGTGCGGCAATTCAAGCACTGATTGCTGGTGATGTTGACTCAGTTATCATTGATGATGTCGCAGGGCAAGGTTATGTTGGTGAGAATGATGAGCAAATTGCACTCCTAGCCGATGCAATCACCGCTGATGATGAACTTGGTTTCATCTTCGTTCCCGGTAGTGACCTCACAGAAGCCTTCAATGCGGCTATGACGAGCATGGTTGCTGATGGTACATTCAACGAAATTAATGCTACTTGGGATTTCGGTCCTTATGCGGGTATTGATTTGCTCCCTGACCTTGGCGGACGTACCGTGACCGTAGCTGTTGAAAATGCCTACCCACCGTTCAACTTCTACGATGAAGATGGTACAGCTGTTGGTTGGGATTACGATTCCGTCAATGAAATTTGTGCGCGTCTGAATTGTGTGCCTGAATACATTGAAACCAGTTGGGAAGGCATGATTACCGCCGTTGGTACTGGTGAATTTGATATGGCGGCAGATGGTATTACGATTACCGAAGAACGCTCTGAAATTGTCGATTTCTCAATTGGTTATGCACAAATTATCCAACGTTTGATGGTGACACTTGGCGAAGACCGTTTCGCTAGTGTGGATGATTTCGTTGCTGGTGATTTCGTGATTGGTGTACAAACTGGTACAACCAATTTCTTGACTGCTCAAGAACTTGTTGGCGATGATCGCATTGTGGCATTCGACCAATTCGGTGCGGCAATTCAAGCGCTGATTGCTGGTGATGTTGATGCCGTTATCATTGATGATGTGGCTGGGCAAGGTTATGTCGGTGAGAATGACGACCAAATTGAATTGTTGGCTGATGCAATCACAGCTGATGACGAACTTGGTTTCATCTTTGTACCAGGTAGTGACCTCGTTGAACCATTCAATGCGGCTATCCGTAGCATGATTACCGACGGTACATTGAATGAAGTTAATGCGAATTGGGACTTTGGTCCATTCACGGGTGATTTGAACTAAATAACTAAAGCAATTAGGTGTAAGGGCGTAGCATGCTACGCCCCTACTCAAATCATCAAATAGAAGTAGTTAAGGCACACAAATAAGCTGTGTGCCTTTTTAATCAGAGGATGCAGATTATGGCAATGGACTCAGCACAAATCAGCGAAAAGCCCAAAAATGATGATGGTGCGAAAGAACCCGATAATAATAGATTTCTTAAAAATCCTTATTCTTTTCCTTGGTGGCTCGTCACCATGATTGCGCTCTGGTTTTGGGTAATTTACCAGATGACAACGGACGTACGGTATCTGGATGCCTTTGACCAAATCAAGGATGGTATCCCACTTACTATAGGCTTAGCGGCTTCATCGTATTTCTTCGCCCTCATTATTGGTCTGCTGACAGGCATGATGCGTGCCTACCCGCCAACGCCTCCTGACACGAATAAGAGTCCTCGTCAAGAATTTTTTGAAGCCTTACTGTCCCTATTTAATCCGAAGTTTTACTTATTTTGGACATCAGAGGGGCGTGTTGCACGGCGTAAATTTTCTAAGATATTGCATATCATTCTGCATAATTTTATTTCACTGTATATTGAATTTATGCGCGGTATTCCGCCGATTGTGTTCTTATTGATTGCGGGCTTTATTATCGTGCCTGCTGTGCGTGACCCTATTACGAGTGCATTAGGTGTCGTGTGGATACCTATTCATAACAATGTTCTACTGCCAATTTTGAATACACTACTCAATCATGATTTATCAATTCCACCGCCCAAATTACCGACAATCACTCTTGATTATGCGCTGACTATGGTGGCTGACCCGAATGCCTATTCATGGGGTGCAAGCCTCTATAATGACATCGTCAACGGGATTTTCCATGAATATACGCCACTTACAGAAGTTGTCTGGCGTGGGCGTGACCCTGCAACAGCAATTGCTGGTTTGTCCTTGATTTATGGGGCGTTTTTATCGGAGGTCTTTCGTGGAGGTATCCAAGCGATTCCGCGTGGGCAAACGGAAGCTGCAAAGTCTGTGGGGATGACTTCTTACCAGACGATGCGCTATGTGGTTGTGCCCCAAGCAATTCGCAATGTGTTGCCAGAATTAGGCAATAATCTCATTTCGATGATTAAGGATACGGCTCTCGTGACTATTTTAGGGACGAGTGAAATCACACAGGAAGCAAGGCGTTGGTCGGGGAGTCAATTTACGTATCTGGAGACTTATGCTGTTTTATCTCTGATTTACCTGACGATGACCGTGACAGGGTCATTATTTGTGCAGGCGATGGAGCGTCGTTTGCGGAAGTTTGCAGTGCATTAACCAGAAATTTTGAACCACGAAGGCACGAAGAACACAAAGAAAAGCATAATAAGCGGGAGCATACGCAGATGCTCCCCTACACTAATCGTTCTTCGTTCGTCACAGCAACCATGTGACCGCTATATTTTTCTATCCACTATCTAATCACTAAATTAATGGAACATTTGTACTGTGTTGTAGCAAGTGCTATAATTTAACAGAACAAATTTTCGTTATTCGATTTTATAGTGCAAAGGTAGGGATGTAGATGGATGCGAACCTTAAGAAAATTCTTTGGCAACAATTTGGGGCGGCAATTGACACGCTCAATGATGCCATGAGACTCTGCCCTGATGACTTATGGGAAACTGTTCTCTGGGAGGATGAGGACGACGAGCGATATGGTCAATTTTGGTATATTGCCTATCACACGCTGTTCTGGACTGACCTTTTTCTAGGAGGTTCTTACGAAGGCTTCACACCACCCGCCCCATTTATTCGAGGGACACTCCCTGATGAGCCTTATGCAAAAGCCGCTGTACATGCTTACCTGAGAGACTGTCGGCAAAGATGCAAGGCGATGGTTCAAGAGCTTACGGACGAAAGAGCCTCTGAAATTTGCATATTCCCTTGGATGCAACCCAGTTATTTAGAGTTACAGTTCTATAGTATGCGCCATGTGCAAGAACATGCAGCGCAACTGAATATTATTCTCGGGCATCGTGGGATTACGGGTCAGGATTGGTTTGCTAAAGCGCAGGATGATATTGATTAGGTGATGTGGTCATAATTAGGGAATTATTGAAATTTTTAGACTGATAAAAAGTCTTTTTGTGTAAGCCCTCCCTACGATTTATGTGGTTAGTGTGAAAACTGGAAAATAATTTGCACTCGATTGTCAGTTTTAATTTTCGGACGTGATGGATCACGTCCCTACATTGATTTTCTAAAGCACATGAAAAAAGGTCACACCGTTGGTGTGACCCTACAATCATAATGTTGTTTATTCTGGGCGGAGGGCTGCGATTTCGTCTGTGATGAGGCGTAAAACGAGTTCATCTAATTGCGATACGCTGTAATCACCGATGCCTTGTTCATCTTCTGGGTCGCCGACTTCGAGGTCTGTCCGTTCGTCGCCTGCTGTACCTGACACACCATCTTCATAGGTCAAGAACAAGAAGCGTCCCATTGTGAATTGCCCAATCTGACGCATGACAAATTCACCTTCGGGTTGTAGACCACCACTTGCGATTTGGTGAATTTTAATCCCCCGTGCGAGGGCATCTTGCATGAGGAGACTATAATCGGCATCATTGTCATAATGGACTTGTGGGGGTGCATCAGCCACGAGGAACATCAGACGGACTGTATCACCTTCGCGCCAATCAACGGCATTGAGTGCCATATCTAAACCTTCATTCATGGATTCAGGATAATCGCCACCGCCTGATGCTACCACATTCAGCAAATTGCGTTGGAAATCTGCGACGCTACTGGTGAAATCGTGAACGCGCGTCACGTATTCATCGCCTCTATCACGGTAAGTGACCAAACCATAGCGCACATCAACATCATTCGGCAAAGCATCAATTTGCTCGGAAATGGTAAGGATATTACCTTGTAATTGAGCAATTTCATCACCCATACTGCCTGTTGCATCTAGCAAGAACATGACATCCAGTTGGACACGGTTCGATTGTTGCTGAATATCAAGTTCAAGTACAGTAACTCCGCCAACCACATTACGGTCTAAGATGGTTTCGGAGGTTACATTATTTTTGCTAGCAATAACACGGAAGGTATCCACATAACGGGTGTTATCGTTCAAATTCGGGAAGAACATCGTCATACCTGTGGCATAGGTCAATGAGGATGTGATGCGTGATTCGCCATTGTAGATTTGTACACAGGCATTGAGGACAGGATTACCTGCACTATCAACTACACGGATGATTTGCCGTCCTGTTGTATCGACATCACGTACTGAGCGTGTGCCATTTCCATCTAGGAAGTCATTGCGGAAATCTTGGTAATCGTCCCATTCGGCATTGTCGTCAATTTCGCCAGCGCGGAGTGGTTCGGTTGATACATTATTCGCACTTGCGCGTGATTCTGAAGGTGGCGCAACGGCAATATCGCTAGTTGTACCATCATAATCGGCTTCTTCATCGTAACGTTCAACATCTACTTCGTCATCAGCATATCCATCTGCTGAGACTGGTTCAGCCATGTCTGAGGTAGACATTGTGCCTAGAGGTGATGCTGTTGGGGCAACTGCGACACTAGTCATACCACCGCCTGCGCCTGTATCGGAAGGTGCGCCGAGTGCAACTTCACTTTCTGCCATCTCGCGTGAGGATTCGGCATCTAAACCTACTGCTTCGCTTCTAGTTTGCTGTTGATTTTGATCTTGTAGAGCAAAGCCTGATGTAATTTGTGCTTGCGGAATGCCGATACACTCATTGTCGCCATCAGCAATCGTCTGTGGGATGAAGTCATCAACTGTAGTTGGGACTAAGGCAAATGCGCCAAAGGTCAAAAATAGTAATAAAACTGCGCCCACGCCTATCAGCAAAGGAACAAATGATGTTTCCTGTTCGTCATTTTTGTGTTTTGCTTTGGGTGCTGAGTAGGTAGTCTCGCGGATGGACTGCCCTGTTGCTTTGGCTAATATTGGGCGGAGTTCATCCTCATAATCAGCATAATCTTGAAGAATAATTTCGATGGGTTCACCTGCATCTAAACGGGCGAGAGCAGCTTTTTGGATTTTCTCGAAGGTGGTCATGTATGCCTCCTAAAAATAATTTACACGGTCAGAATGTTATTGGTTATATTGTGTAAATGCTTTCGGAGTTGGATTAGTTCCAAATTGGAGAAAATTGCTAGCAATTGCCGCGTCAAGATAGGTATTAATCGTTCGTATAATGGGTGTCGTATTAGCTTTCCGACCCCTATCCCTGACCCTTTCCCCATGCACTCGCTTCGCTCCCTGTGGAGAAAGGGAACTTAGAAATTCTCTTTTTCTCAGACAAATTATGTAAATTTTGTTTATTTAGATTAAGGGGTAGGCATTAAATGCAAAACGCCTCTGTGGAGAGGCGTTTAGTAATAATTGTTTTTAAATAACTTTATTTAAGAGAATGTTAATGGTTTATAAGTGAAATGTCAAGAAGTAATGAAAGATTTTTTGTATAGATTTCACAAACAATTGTATTTGTACTGTTTTTCACTAACTATTCGTTAAGGATTATATATTTTGACTGATTAAGCAGTTGATTAGGGTTACTAGACAAGGAATGGGCAGTAGACGACAATAAAGTTGATTAACTGTTTTATTGGAAGTGAACAATATGGCTTATGATTATGAAGTAATTATCGTTGGTGGACGAGTGGCAGGCTCACACCTTGCGGCTCGACTGGGGAAATATGGTTTTCGGGTTTTGTTATTAGAACGCGATAATTTCCCCTCTTTACCTGCTGTTTCCTCACCTATTATTTTCAGTGCGACGATGCGTTTATTAGATGAAATTGGTGCGGACGAAACGGCTTATGCCAAGAATACACCCCGTTTACATCAAATGATAACAATCACCGACGGAAATGAAATTGCTCTGAATATCCCTGACTATAAAGGGCGCGATTATGCCTATGCAATTGACCGTGCGCGTTTTGATGCGTCGTTATGGGAAACTGCAATGCGTTACGAGACTGTTGAAGGACGGCAAAATTTTAGCGTTAGTGATTTGGTCTGGCGAAATGGGCATGTAATTGGTGTCATCGGCAAGGAAAAAGATGGTACGGACGAAACATTCACCGCAAGAACCGTTATAGGCGCAGATGGACGCTTTGGTATCGTTGGGCGCAAAGTTGGTGTAGAGAAAATTGATGCTTATGATGAGCATCCCACTTCAATTTATTACGCTTATTGGCGCAACGTCTGCTATTTAAATGATAAAGCGAGTGCAACTACTTATGATGGTGATAATCGCTATGGGTATCTGGTGATGGATAGCGCCGATGGTGAAACAGTGATTACAATTGAAGGTCGTGCAGATAGCTTAGACCCTCAAGCTGGGAAGGTAGAAGCGTTTTATCTGGATACATTGCGTCAAAATCCGTTATTACAAGAACGGATGCACGACGCGGAGATGATTACGACTGTGCGTGGGATGAAAAATATAGGCAATAATTATCATCAAGCTGGGGGCGCAGGCTGGGCATTGGTTGGTGACGCATACCACCAAAAAGACCCTTTGGATGGTCAAGGGATTTATAATGCTGTGTTTACGGGAAAAGCCTTAGCACGGCAGATGTTGCGTTGGAAACAAGGCGAGTTATCTTGGAATGAAGCGATTGCAGAATACGATAAGTTAGCGCGTATCAAAACATATCCGATGTATAAATCCTTACAAACACGGATTCAAGCTAGTTTTTATAGCAATGGCGACTTACCTATCCCTGAATGGGCGCAGGAGAATTTATCACGCTGGATGCTAGACGATGAGGAATTTATGGGCTTGGTCGGCAAGTTCATCACACGCGAATTGCCACCTGATTATGTGACCTTGATGACCGTACCGACAATGTTTGGTGCAGTGGCGCGCGGGATGCGTAAAGATATTGAGAAGCGTATTAAGGAACGCATTCCATTTTTGGAATAAGCCCTTACGGTGACATTGTTTTTGGTAAAGCAATAATTTCTGTGTAGCGTTGTTGATTTAGCTCAACGACTAGTCCGTATAGTGTCAGTGAATGGAGTTGATAATCAAACGTGCGGAGATACTCTAGCACGGTGTCTAAACTAGCATTAGCAGTTTCCCAGCTACGGTCATACTCAAAGATGAGTATCGGCTGAAAATCGCGCAAAATTTGCTGGCTTCCGAGTAATGCTTTGGCTTCATTGCCTTGAATATCCATTTTTATCAAAGCAATACTGTCTAAATTTTGGTCTTTGGCAATCGCATCAAGCGTAGTGACATCCACTTTATATTGGTCGATTATTTTTTGCTGAGAATCATGCCAGAGGCTTGCCATTCCCTGATTATCTGCTTCAGTGTTTACAAGCGTCAGCACATCTTGTTTGTCAGAGGCGGCAAGAGGTAACATCGTTACGTTATCAGCATGATTCATGACTAAATTTTGTTTTAGCTTTTCTAATACAGGTGGATACGGCTCTAAAGAGATAATCCGTCCCTCTTGCCCCACTAGCCTGCTCAAAAACAAAGTATGCACACCTATATTGGCACCAACATCCAGCACGATGTCTCCTTGCTTTAAGTATTTCTGGAATACTTTTTGAAGATGCGGTTCATAACTCCCATTGATGAAGAGTAACCATTCAATCCATGATTTGGTATCGACTGTTAGGGTGATATTGTCTCCATAGTGAATGGTTTCTTCAAAGCTAACTTGTTTACGCAGTGCTTCAGGATAGAGGGCATTCATCACTGGCATCTTCCGCATGATGCGACGCATAAGCCATGAAGAGCGACGCACACGTCCCCAAAGTCGAATGAGGGTCAATCGCCATGCTGGAATCTGATGATTCATATAAAAATTCCCGTCTATGACGATGCTTTGTGTTCAGCAAGTTCAGCTAACATCACGCTAACATCTGTAAATTTTACTCTGGGGCGACCTACTGCTTCACCACGTTCTATCTCTAGCTGGTCTATGATTTGCCAATCTGCATAGGTGACATAATTGATATTGCGTTTATCAAGTAAGTCAATCATGTCAGAGCGACTCGGATTTTCGGGTTGCCAGACTGTCCCTGTCTCGACATCTTCCAGTAATTTATTGACCGTTTCGACAGAGTCAGGTTTGTTTGTGCCAATAATGCCTGATGGTCCGCGTTTAATCCAACCAACGACATAATCGCCAACAACTTGTTCCCGACTGCCAAATTCACGCATAACACGTCCTTCAGTATTAGGGATAATGCCCCATTTATCGTAGAATGGTACATCAGCCAAAGCGACCCCTTTATAGCCTACGGAACGGAAGACTAAGCCGACAGGAATGATTTCGGTTTCATCTGTTGCACGCGGACGAATACTACCTCGTTCATCGATATACAGTTCGTTTCGGACGACTTTAATGCCTTTTACTCTATCATCCCCAAGGATTTCTGTTGGTGAGGTAAGGAAATGTAGGATAATTTGCTTTGGTTTGCCTTCAGGGTCACGGCTGGCGAGTTCACGCAAAATTTCGACGTTGCGCGTATCTTTACGGTCAACACTAGCCGATGTGAGATAGGCGTTGCTGGGTTCATCCAACTGCATATCGCGTTCAGAGATGATTAAATCTGCATCTTGGAGTTCGCCTAATTCTTGAATTTCAGGATTGGTGAATGCTGCTTGTGCAGGTCCGCGCCGACCCAAGATATAGATACGTTTGATATTGCTCTTGGCAAGAGCTTCTTGTGCATAAGAGGCGATGTCTGTTTTGTCGAGTTCTTCTTGTGACCGTGCCAAAATCCGAACAACATCCATTGCGACGTTACCTACGCCAATGACTGCGACAGCTTCTACAGATAAATCAAATTCAAGATTACGGTAATCAGGGTGGGCGTTATACCAGCCGACAAATTCAGTGGCTGGATGACTTCCCTTTAAGTCTTCGCCTTCAATGCCGAGTTTTTTATCTGATGATGAGCCAACCGCATAGATAACTGCATGATAATGGGATTGTATATCGGCGTGGGTAATATCTTCGCCGAAAGTTACATTGCCAAAGAAGCGGAAGTTATCTTTTTGGGCAATACGGTCATAGAGCTTGGTGACACTTTTAATTTTTTGGTGGTCAGGGGCGACCCCACCACGCACTAAACCAAAAGGGGTTGGCAGACGCTCGAACATATCAATTTCGACAACGAGGTCTTTCTGTTTTTGGAGATGGTCGGCGGCATAAAACCCTGATGGACCTGAGCCGATAATTGCAACACGTAAAGGTGTGTTTTCTGTGCCAATTTGCACCATAGATTTCATTTCCTATCTTTTAATAGTGCTGGTAGTGGTACAAGGTAATATTGTCATTTGCTTTCTAGTCGCAGACACGATGATGCGCTTTAAGAAATCAGCAGGCTAATTTCCTCAAAACAAGTTTGATTATAACAAATTTTGGTAAGTATCCAGCCATTTTTAGCTAAAAAATGACATATCTTACTATTGAGATACGACTTCTTTACGTAAGGCTTCGGCTTTTTGTAAATAGTGTTGCGTCCATTCCATGCAATTGGGCTGTGCGATTGCCTCTTCGGCGGTCATCCAATGAACAGCTTCGACCTCGTTAGGGTCATTTGGATGTGCTTCACCTGAGACGTAGCGACACAGAAACACGAGATTGACGACAGGCACATCATCTGCTTCAAAATAGCGTGTGACGAGCAGATGAAAATCATCAACAATCACATTCACTTCTTCGCGGATTTCACGCGCTAAAGTAGATAAGATGACATCTTCGGATTGCTCATCTTCAGGTTCGATTTTGCCCCCAGCTAATCCTAAAACACCGGGCATAAAGTCTTCATTCTGGCTTCGGGTACTGAGGAGAAATTTATCTTCATGATAAACCGCTCCCTGTACATTGACGATATAGCGTTTGGCATCGGTCATAGAGTTATTGCCAGACAAAATTACTGATAGGTATTGGAATGTCGATTTGACGCGTTGTATCATTGAGAAAGTCGTAGATGAGTAATGCCCCTATCGGTGAGCGTTGACCCACAATGATATTGCCATCAAGCGATAATCGTGGGAAGACCATATGTCCTGCATTCCCAACCAATTGACCTTGCCCATCGGCTAAAGAAATATCCAGAATACGCACATCACCCGGTACTTGGTTTTTAACCAATACACGTAAGGTTGCCCCGTCATCAACGATGCGATAGTCAAACAGTTGGAATGAGCCTAACAGTGGCAAAAGTAAAGCAGGGTCTACTAAGGCATTATTGGCATCACCAAGATACAACCCATTGCCTGAGACTGCATCACCGACTGCGGTATATTGTGTACCTGTTTGCCATTGCCCTTCGCCACGAATGCCTAACATCGTTACCTCGCCTGATGTTGTATCGACGAGTGCGAGTTCATCACCAGCTTGAACTAACATTGCTCCTACACCTAGTGCTGGATTTGGGTCGGTGAAGGTAACTGTATCCGTGTCAGGTAAGAATAATTCAGGATCGTTGCCCACTTGAACGCGCCAGATACCGTTCTCAGTGCTTTGTTCATCTCGGTAGTAAATACTGTTATTATCAGGTGACCATGCTGGGGTAACGTCTTCATTAATCCCCAACATGACTAATTCTATAGGTTCGGTATCAGCACCTAGAGCGATTTGCCACAAGATACTATTACTCACGTAAACAATTTGCTGACCGTTGGGCGATACGGCAAATTCACTTATATCCAGTGTTGCAGATGTTACAGTTGATGGACGTGAGCCATCAGCTGGTAATTGCCATACTTGTAAGATGCCATCTAAATCTGGAGCAATAAAATAACCATTGCTTGGGAGTGGCACATTAGTGACTAGAGGTGGATATTCAGGTCCCCAACTGTAGGCGGATGCACTGGTAACTGGTAAGGTAAACCCATTGGCAGTAATGGGATTTTGGAGTGCGATTACACCACCTTGAAATGCTGTTAGCAAAAATCCACCAGGTGTCCAGCGCACCCCTGTTAAGTCAATTGTGTTTGAACCAATCACTGTTGGTGTACCAACGAAATTATCGCTGAGATCAATTTGCACAAGGTTTGCGGTTGTGAAATCTCCTGTGAAGGCGACAATCTGCCCATCTCGGGTGACACTGGGTTTGAAGTAGGTGCTAGCGTTGCTCAAGATTTCAATTTGCTGATTACCAGCTGTTAAGTCCATGATTGTCATGCCACCTTCTATGGGCGCATATAACAATTGATTATTACTCAACCAATCGGCACCATTTGCACCTGAAATTGCCGAACGCAAAATAATAGATGCTCCATCACGCTGATAAATCCACCAGACATTTTCTAAGGCTTCTGCGGCTAAAAATGCCCCGTTGGGCGACCATATGAGATTTAGTAAATCGGGTGTGGTTAAATCGACGAAGGTATTATCTGCAAAGAAATGCACCCGTCCGCCATATTCTGTAGTATAGGCTAGAACTGAGCTATCAGGCGACCATGCTATTGTCTCGCCACGTCCGCGAATAGGTGGCAAGCTGGCACGATCATCTTCTATTTGGCGTGGTGATGTGGAATCATCAAATATGTTGCTGAGGAACATGCCCTCCTGTGTGCGGTAAGCTAACCAATTGGCATCTGGCGCGATACGAAAATCAAGTACGAATTCATCGTCAGATGTGACTGTCGAGACTCCTTCGCTACCTAATCCAAAGCGTTGGACAACGCCCTCGTTCGATAGGACATATAGCTCACTCGGCAAATTAAGTGCATCTTGCCCTTGTAAGGGAACAAGTCCGATAATTAGTAAGCATAACAGCGTCGATAAGAAACGGCGCATGATTCTCTCTCCCTAAATTGGTGTCACCACATCCGCTACGAGTATACAGCAAGGATAGTAAAAGGGGTAACATCAAGTGGATAGAATACAAACCACAGAGGCGCAAAGACACGGAGAAAAGCAAGACCAACAATATGAACTTATATTTAAACAACATCGCTCAAAATAATTCACATTTGGGACTATAAGTTCTATTATAATGAGATACAACCAATGGAGAATTTTCTATGATGCCAATAACAACCAATCATAATATCCAAGCAGACATAAGCGAGACTGGCTATAGTGTGGTGCTTGCTGATGAAATACCAATGAGTGAAGCAATGCAAAGTGCGTGGGCGACATTACGCCAAGATTATGAGTCGCTACCCCCTGATGATTATTTACCTACGAATGATTTATATCGGTATCGGCGTTACGATAGTTTCTCTTTTGATGCCAAGACAGGTAACTTGGAGCTATTACCCCATCAAGATTATTTCCAGAGCCGTGATATTAACAACGTCACCGGGGGAATTGTTCGTAAATTTGCGCCACTCACAAAAGAGACCACTGCGAATCCGTTTTTACATGAATTGATACGTTTCGACTTTGCAAATTTCCCGATTACTGAGCCTCATATGGCGCAGGGACAATGGAAAGTGGATGTGCATCAGATATTTGTTGTAGCTGAGGTCGGTGCGGAGGGGCATCCGACTCCTGAGGGAGTTCATCGGGATGGGGCTGAATTTGTGACAGTCCACATCGCCGTGCTTGATAATGCAGAGGGCGGAGAGGTCTCAATTTATGATGATGATAAGGTGCATTTAGTGAGTTTTACGCTAAAGAATGTGCTTGATAGTTATCTTTTCAACGATGCGATTTTGTGGCATGGGGTGACACCGATTCACTCGCAAGATGGCATCAATCCTGCCAAACGTGGAATTTTGACCTTTGATTATTATTATCAGGGGAATAAATAAGGAAAAACTAGAAGTGTTAAGGGAGAGACATGCCTCTCCCCTACGAATAAATTACGGAAGAAACGCACATACAGCGCGTTTCTTTTTTGCAATTTAGGAGCTGATTGAAATTTTGGTTAATCGTCGGCTTCCCAGATAACGAGGTTATCAAAAGCAACTTCGATACCGTCATCATCGAATGAGATTGCTGCCATACCTGCATAACCTTCATCAAAGGTATCATCTTCAACTTCGTCAATGAGTTCGCCATCGACATATAAGGCGAGATATTCACCGACACAAACAATGGTCATTCCATAGGACTCATCATTATCAATATCTGAGCTACTTTCAAAATCATCGTTGAGAAGCGGATTGTAGCCATCATCGTCCCAATATCCGATAGAATATGCACCGTCGGACGCGATGATAAACGAGTAACCATCACTGAGGTTATCGGGGTCTACGCGGCACATCATACCAAAAGCACTCGACTCGCCGTCTGATAAACGTTCAATTTCGACGTGCATTACGACATCTTCATGTTCAGTACGATTGCTGCCCCATGCCAATAATCCAGCATCTTCTTGCATCACATAGCGGTCATCATCAACTTCACTACTGTATCCATCGCCATCAAGTTCGTCCCATTCGCCAAGGTCATCCCATGTTTCTACGAGTAGAACATCTTCAAGATCAATTTCAACATCGCCGTCTTCAAGCATATCAGCGATATCATCCGTTAAATCATCAACGTCGATGTCTGAATCGCTTGAGGAGTTATTGGTACTGTTCCGTCCGCCGTTATCATCGCCACGATTATTTCCGCCTTCACCTTCTACTTCCCAAACGAGGAGGTTATCAAAGGCGATTTCAACATCTTCATCTTCTTCAAAAATAGATGCTGCAAAGGCAATTACACCTTCATCAAAGGTATCATCTTCAACTTCGGCAACGAGTTCTTCGTTGACATAGAAAGCGAGATACTCGCCGACACAGACAACTGTAAGGGTATTTTCGTCTTCACCTTGATTAATCGCGTCTGCTTCATCCCATTCATAGATTTGTTCGATGCCATCTTCTTCGTCATTCATGAAGATAGCAACAAAGCCATCACCACTGATGTAGAAAATGTACCCATAGCCTGTGTTGTCAGGGTCGGCGCGACACATGACCCCATAGCCATTATTATCTTCATTGGAGAGTTGTTCTGTATCAACTTGGATGACAACATCACTAAATTCACGGGAGTCTTGCCCCCATAAATAGGCTCTGTCTTCTGAATATTCTACCTCTATGAGATAAACTTCATCATCTTCATCGACCTGAACACTACCTTCATTGTCTTCATAAAATTCCCAATCATCCTCATCGCTGAAATCAATATCAATCACGAGTTCAGCATCGGTTATTTCAATATCACCATCTTCAAGCATATCTTCGGGAAAATCATCTTGTGCGCTTACTGTCCAAGACAGTCCTAGGATAAAAATAAATGTGAGCAAAACCTTGAGTTTCATTACTAACCCTTTGTAAATAATTATAAAGACACTTTAATAGTACAAATTTTCATGCGCTTTGGCTATTAATTATTGGGCTGAATAAGAAAAAAGGTGTAAAAATGAGGGGAAATGAGGAAAAATTGTAGATTCTTATGACTATGCAAATGTGACTTGCGGAGGCATACGCCGATGCCTCCCTACACAACATTATATTTTAGTCAGTGGCTTCCCAGATGCGGAGGTCATCAAATAAAGCACGCGCGTATTCGCCATCTTCAAAGCTACGTACCGATAAGCCCGTTACACCCTCATCGAAGGTATCATCTTCGATTTCGGCTATGAGTTCTCCATTCACGTAGAGTGCCAGATATTCACCGACACAAACGGCATGTATAACATTTTCGTCATGGCGATTGATGACATCGGTTTCAATCCAATCTGTGAGATTGGTGTACCCATCATCTTCTTCATACAAGATAATGCCAGCAAAACCATCACTGGTTATCCAGAAGTGATAGCCCTCGATGTTGTTATCTTCATGAGCACGACACATAATACCGAAGGCATTATCATCCGAACCACCATCCTGGGTTGCAACGACTTCGATGATGCCATCTTCAAATTCATCAGTATTTTGTCCCCAGATAATTTGATTATCTTCGACTTCACCCACATAAACATCGTCTTCGACCATTACGAAGCGGTCATCTTCTTCATAAAATTCCCAGTCATCGTCGTCGCTGAAATCAATTTCGAGTACGAGGTCTTCTATCGTGATTTCGGTCTCCCCTTGTTCTAGCATTTCAGCAATTAGGTCTTCATTACCGAGTTCGATAGATGTGGTCACAATTTCGACTTCTTCACCTTCGCCCGGTAGGGTTTTATCGCCTTCATCTTGGGCGACTATGGTGGATGTTAGGAGTGCGACGATGAGTAAGATTGTTAGTTTTTTCATGTGCCGTGTGCCTCATTTAGTAAGTTTATTTCAGGACACACCATCGGTGTGTCCCTACGATAGATATTATTTATCTAATGGTAGCACTAAATCCTTTTTGAAGGGCGTTAATGAAATGAGTTCACCATTTTCAGTGATGATAAATAGGTCTTCTACACGGATACCAAAGCCCTTATCAGGATAATATAAACCGGGTTCGATTGTCACGACATTGCCTACTTGCCAAACATCGTCTTTGCGGATGTGGCTAATCGATGGGCGTTCGTGAATATTCAAGCCAACCCCATGCCCGAGACTATGGACGTAACCTTCATTGGCACTGCTATCACTACGGTTGGTTGGATGTCCCTTACCCTCGAAGTAGTCTAAGACTGCCTCTTGCATGGTATGTGTGCCTTTACCAACAGCAAATTCTTCGACTGACTTGTCAAAAGCTGTCATAACTTCATCGTAAGCAGATTGGACTTCGGGGGGTGCGTAGCCGATACACCATGTACGGGTCATATCATGATGATAGCCTCCGCCGAGTTCACGCGGAAACAAATCGAAAACAATGGATTTACCGAGTTGGAGTTCTTCATCTTCTTCACCGCGACTATGTGGGAAACCAGCATCGCGCCCTTGTGCGAAAATCATGCCTGTGTCTTCTAAACCACGTTTCATCAATTCCATACGGACAAAACTCTTGACTGCGCCAATTGTTAGCGGAATACCATCTTCATCGATTAAAGATTCATCGGCAGTCGCTTTGTGTGAAGCAATGTAATCCCATGCCGCTTGCATCACATCGTTAGTATGTTGTGCAACGGACTTAATGCGTTCTATCTCTTGTGCATCTTTGGTGAGGAAAGCCTCGTCGAAAAGTGTACGCCCTGTTTCGCCGACAAATTCATAATTTTCATAATGCTCATTGGCTAAACCAAATAAGGAAATATAGGTATTGATGTCGCCACGCCCGTATAAACCAATACGTCCTGATTCAACGCCTGCGGCTTCAAGACATTTGCCCCAAAATAAAATGGTCGCTTTATCAGGGTCATTTTCTTTGAATAAATCATAAAAACCGAGTTCATTCCAGCCTTTGACATCATAGCCACTTTTTTTGGCTTCTTCAGTTTCCATACCACTGACGACAAGCAATGGGTCATGCTCTAGTTTTTTGATGATATAGCCACCTGTGATATGTGCGCCATTGCTCATATAATCTCGGACTTCGCTATAACCTTCGCCCCCTGCAATAAAAATGGCATCGAGTTCACGGGCTTTCATCAAGCCATCAATATCTGATTTCATATAAATCGCCTTTCAAAAAATTGGTTTTATGATGTTGATTGTAACGGGGATGCGGATGTTGTCCTAGTACCGTTTGAATTATGAGCCCCAGAGGGGACACAAAAGCCCTCACCCTAAATCCCTGTCCCTCAGGGCGAGGGACTTTAAAACGTTTTGAGGTGAAAATGCTATCTAAGAAGTTACTTATTTTGCTTTATACTGAACTTATTGGCAGGCATAGGGGAGTATGCGATGCACATTACGATATTTGTGTATGGAACGTGGGGTGATTTACGTCCGCATGTGGTATTAGGAGCAGAGTTACTAAAAGCTGGGCATGAGGTACAGGTTGTGGGGTCACCTGTTTATGAAGATTGGGTACGTGAACGGGGATTAGAGTTTTATGCCCTTACTACAGATGTTAATGTATTTTCAAAAGAAAATGCTTCCATAATGGATGAGGGAATTATCCGCCAATTACAAATGGTGAGACAAGATATGCCTGTCATTTTCACACAAATGGCACTAGAAACATATGAAGCATCACGCAATTCAGATATATTAATCACAGTGGAATTTGGTGTAGCTCTCTTATTTGATATTCTAAAAGTCAATAATCTCAAGACCATACTCATCAATCCTGCACCGCTCAACCCGACAAGTGAATTCGCGTTTGTTGGTATGCCGAGCGTCCCAAGTTGGTTTCCGTTTAAGGTATGGTACAACGACTTAAGCTACAATCTCCTACATCGCATACAGTCGAGCACGATGGCTGGTGCCCGTAATGACATCGCTACAAAACATCTTGGCGTACCTAAAAGTAAATTCAAAGAGTATGAAGCTACATTAGCAAAGATACCCGCTATAACCTGTGTTAGTCAGCATATATTTCAACGTCCATCGGATTGGGCGGAGCATTTTCAGGTGACAGGTTATTTGATTGATGACGACCCAGATTGGAAAGCCCCACAAGATTTGGTTGATTTTATAGAGGCTGGCGAAGCCCCTGTGTATATTGGATTTGGCAGTATGCCTAATAGCAAACCCGAAGCCACCACACAATTGATTATCGAAGCGGTACAGCAAACGGGAAAACGCGCCGTTATCTTAAAGGGTTGGGCTGGTCTTCGTGCTGATGATAGTCCTGACAATATCTACATTTTGGATTATGCCCCTCATAGCTGGCTATTTCCAAAGATGTCTGCTCTGGTTCATCATGGAGGTGCAGGGACAACGGCATCGGGCTTTCGGGCGGGTGTACCCATGACGATTGTGCCTCATCAAGCAGACCAACCGTATTGGGGACGAACGGTTTTTGAACTTGGCGTAGGCACCAAGCCCATTCCACGCAAAAAATTAAGTGTAGATAATCTCGCAAGTGCAATCAGAATAATGTCATCTGACGAATCTATGCGAGCGAACGCACAAGAACTCAGCGGGAAAATAGCGCAGGAAGATGGTCTAGCTGAGAGTGTGGCATGGGTTGAAAAATTTTTGGCGTAGCAGAAAACGAAGTTCTATGAAGTGGACAACGCAGGCATTGTCCGTACCCTAAGTCTCTCAAGGATTACATTAGAGCAATTTTTTTAAAGCGTCAGTGAATAGTTGGTCTTGTTCGGAAAGGATTGTGCGTGGGTCAAAGAGGACGCGATTATCTGCAATACGGGCGGCAATCGGCAGAGGGAGATGGCGTAACTTTTTAGTGAAGTCTTCGGCAGATGGTGCATCAAGTGCAAGTAAGACTGTCGGCAAAGTTGTACCCGGTAAACTCCCACCGCCAACAGTGGATTCACCTGTGATGATGTCACCTGTACCGAGTGCTTCTTGCCATGCAGAAACACGGGTTTGCAATTCATCGACTGAGGCAGAAATCATGCGCCAGACGGGGATTTTTTCGGTTGCTTCGTCACGCCGATAGTGGTCAAGGGTTGCACTGAGCGCGGCATAGCAGAGTTTGTCGGCACGCATGGCACGCGCAAGTGGATGCATTTTGAGTAGGGTGATTATATCTGAATTGCCGACCATAATACCCGATTGAGGTCCCCCTAGTAATTTATCACCACTGAACAGGACTAAATCCGCCCCTGCGTTTACGCTCTCTTGAACAGTGGGTTCGTGGAATAGTCCATAGGTTTCGGTATCGAGCATTGCACCACTGCCAAGGTCATCAACGCACAGTATCTGATGCTGATGGGCGAGTTGTGTCATATCTTCTAAGGATGTGTCTTGGACGAAGCCGATTATCTTAAAATTGGACGAATGTACACGCAACAACATGGCTGTATTGTCGTCGATGGCTGATTCGTAATCTGTGATACGGGTACGATTGGTTGTGCCGATTTCGACTAATTCCGCTCCCGACTGCGCCATGATGTCAGGGATGCGAAAGCCGCCACCGATTTCGACCAATTGACTGCGTGAGATAATGACTCGTTTGCCCTGTGCTAAGGTGGATAAGGCTAAGACCAGCGCCGCCGCATTGTTATTGACGACGAGTGCGGCTTCTGCTCCTGTGAGGTCTTTGAGGAGTTCTTCGGCGTGCAGGTAACGACTGCCCCGTTTACCTGTTTCGAGATTAAATTCGAGGTTGCTATAGTGGTTTGCAACAGATTGAACTGCTTGTTGAGCAGATTCAGATAGAAGCGCACGCCCTAAATTGGTATGGATGATGACTCCTGTAGCATTGAGTACAGGGCGTAAAGTTGGCGTAAAATCATGCTCAAGTTGCGATTGCACACGCTTTAACAGAAATTGTTCATTGATAGGAACATCATTCCCGTTGAGAAGTTGCTGACGTAGGGCATCAATTTCAGAGCGAAGTTGCTCGATAACTGTATTACGCCCATAAAGGCTAATCAGGTCAGAGGTTATAGAAGATTGTAGTAAAGTATCTATCGACGGTAATTGACGCAGTTTATGCTTCATCGTCAGCTTGCTCGGACATTGTTTCTGGGTCAAGCGTGATGGTCATCGGGGTTTCATCTGTTGAAGGTGGTTCATAATCACGGAGGTTATCTTCTGGTAAATAGATTATTGGTGCTTCATCTTCGCGTGGGGTCTGGCGTTTTATGTCAGCTGGGTCAATGGCAATATCGAAATTACCTGTCCCCATATCTTGAACACGCATGAAGATATTATTGCCAACACCTAGTTCTTTTTCGCGTTGTGCGCCTCGCACCATATTGACAACTTGTACCAATAATCCAGCGATAACTGCTAAGAGTAAATTACCACCTGTAAAGGCATAGAGCAATGCCCCTGCTAAGAATGCTGTTATGGTGACGGCATAAAGAAAGGGGATAATCAACATGAAGCCTACGAATACAATGACAAGCGATAGACTACTCAGGCGAATATTGGGTAAGCGAAAGTTAAATTGACCTTTTATCTGCGTATCAATCAGTGCTTTTAGCGGAAGCCATGAGCCGAGAATGAGTGCTTCGAGAATAAAAATATCGCGAGCTGTATCAACGTTACCAAATATCAAGCCCAACATAATGAATGGGATTGCCCCGATGAATCCTATCGCTGTAAAAAGCACCAAGCCTATGAGCATATTTTTCAGAGATGGCATGTATTTAGCCTCGTTCTGCTGCTAATTCGCGTGTGCGGAGGAAGATTTCTACTACGATAAAAACGAAAGCAACAAAAATCGCTAAGGGTACTGATAATGCGCGTGGAATTTGTAACCAAGCACAGGTCACAACAAATAAACCAATCCAAACGCTCTGGCGAACAACAACACCACTTGGTGGAACTTCATCCATAAGCGAGGTAAATCGAACATTCAAGAAGCGAACAAAGGGTAATGATGTGCCTGTAACCGCAATTTGTAGGAGCATGAAAAAGACCCATAACTCACCACCAATACGCGGTAGAGAAGTCGTAATGAGTTGATACAAGCCACCCCAACCAATCGCCATCATTAAGATAGAGGCTATTAATAAGCCAAGATGGTCAGGCGGTGTATTGCTTGATTCTCGCTGGTTGGATGTTTGTTGTGTACTCATAGGCTTATTATAGGCAAAAGTAGAGTTACTGTCGATGCTATTTAAAGTTCCGAGTACTGCGTCCTGAGGATTTAAGAGCCACAATCACATTCAAATGCCGAGTTCGTCACGGAGAGTTTGCGTTTCAGGTGCTGGTGCTACGCCTAATGTATCTTGGAGCATCGTTGCAAGTTCTTGATATTGACGCAAGGCTTCGTCTGGATAACCCATCGCAACATAGAGTGACATGACTTCGCGGTGAATATCTTCACGAAGTGGGTTTTCATGAATAGTACGCATGAAATAGCCTAGTGCTTCTTCGTTATGGTTAGCTGATTTATGGTAACGTGCCAAGCCTATTAGAGCTTCAATGAGTTGACGCTGTAATTTCTCTCGACGCTCATCTACCCAAGGCATATCTATACTGGTTAAAAAGGGAGCTTGATACAAATTCAAAGCGTGGCGATATAATTTTGCTTGTTCTTCATCATCGAAGGTCATCGAAGCTTCATCAACTGCTTCTTCAAATTCTGCCACATCATAATGACGGACAATTTTATCAGCTGGACGGTAAAATCCCTCTAAATAATTCGTTAGTTCGTAATTATCTGCATCTAAAACATTCATACTGAGGCGTTCGGCAATTTTTCGTTTCGTGACGTGGAATACATTTGTTGCTTCTTTCACGTTGAGCGACGACCAAAACAATTCAAATATTTCATTTCTCGTGATAAGGTCTTTATCGATGAAATAGAAGAATAGTTGGCGCGGTAATGCTCCATCCCATGATTCTACTTCCAGCCCGTTTATAATTGCGCGTCCACGCCCAAAACCATAGATTTCTAGCTGAGGTTTGTCAGCATCTTCAATAGAAAACATCAGGTTAGATTGTCTACGTTCTGTACCTAACGTAATTGCTATATCATCAATGATTGCTTTTTGCCAAGGTTCAGTTGTTAGTTCACGCGAATTAATAATAAGTTTGTTTTTCTGATTTAGATTTTCTAGTAATGTTGTGAAGAATAATCTGTACTCATCGGACAAGTCTAATCTATCGAGTTCATCCAAATACAAAATAGTCTCATCATGAAACGATGAGAGGTCTTGAGCTAGAGCATTGGCTAATTTTGCGGGGTCATTATTTTTTAGAGCTTTCTTCGTTTCTGTTCCAAATTTTGTGCCGTTATCATTATGTTCCTCTATTAAGTTTGATAGCATCTGCGGAATTATACTATCTGTGGGTTTAAGGCGATAATATAGAAACTGTTCACTGACATTTTTCAGCAGATATGATAGAAACAGATTAGCATAAGGGGTTTGTGGATAAAATATTATAATAGGATGACTATCAATCGTCTTTTCAAAGTCAGTGATAGAGATATTAGTTATTTCTTTACGCCACATTTAAGCCTCTTATGAAGTATGTAATACCCAAAAATATAATACCAACAGTTACTAAAACATATGATCATATTAACATATTTGTGAGAAAATAACAATATGTTACAAGGCTAGTAAAATGAGGTTAAGATGCTTCAAGAAACTGTTATAAAGGGTGATAAGCTATCGCTTGCACAAAACATTTTACTAATTATCGAAGGACTCATTTTATTAATCATAACAGTTGCCTTCTGGTATCATATTGATCCTAATCAATCTTTGCGTGACGCATGGTATTGGTTGTTATGGAGTGCAGTACCCATCTTTGCTTTGCGTCTTATACTCTTTAGACGCTTGTGGACTCACACACCTCTTCATAATTTGATGATTCTCTTTGTTTTGATCGCCCTATTCAATTACAACCAATCCCTATATCAACGCGAGTCTTTTCTTGCACCGATGGCACGTCCATTATTCGGAATGTGGTTGTGTATCTATCTGATTGAGGTAGCAAATGCAAAAAAACGCATAAAAGAAGTTATCATTATTACTTTAGGAATGACATTCTGTTTAAGCATATTAGCCCTCACAGCGTCACAATGGCTAGAAAGTAAAACAGGCATTTTATGGAGCATTATTCAATATCTGCCACAATTCGATTATCGTGAAACGGCAACTGCAATAGATGGGCAATTTTGCTCCCCACTTATTGACCTTATGCATAGCTACCGATGCTTTAACCCAGGTATTATGCTCCGCAATAGCTTACTCTCGTTCAATGTGAATGAAATTGCAGGGGTATTAAGCTGGCTAACCCCACTGATGGCAGGTTTTGCACTTATCCCCATTGGGCACAATGAAGAAGATTCATCTGATAAAGGTAGATTTTGGTTCAGTGTACGAGTTATTTCAGCGATTCTGTTTGTTTTGCTATTTATTGCTTTGATATTTGGGCAAAGTCGCTTCGCTATCTTGGGAGTTATTATCACGTTAGCCTTACTGGCTTTGGTTGCTATCCCCGATAGAAAATGGCGTTATGTAGCCCTTTGTTTTATTGGATTGATTGCACTGCTACAAGCAGGCATCTTGTTTAACTTCATTACACCCACAAGTATTGATGAGACGAGTACAAGTGAAACGGTAGGTTTATCAGGGCGTGATGCAAATTCAGTTGAAACACGCCTTGCAATCTGGCAGAGAAGTTTGGAGATGATGCTTGATAGACCTCTTTCAGGGATGGGGATGTATATGTTTCGGACTGCTGTTAATCGTGAGCCTTATCGTATCCCTCACTATGTTGATAATGATATACCACCTCCGCCACATGCTCATAATGAGTGGCTTAATATTGGGGCTGAAATGGGTTTACTTGGTTTACTGGTATACATGGCTTGGCAATTGGTCATCGTATGGATGTTATGGTTTGGGTGGCAACATGGAGACCCAGTCATTCGTGGGTTTGCCATCGCTGTAGGCGCTGGTTTGTTGGCACATGCTCTTTATGGTTTAGGAGATACTATTGCATTGTGGGATAGATTCCAATTTATATTGTGGTGGTTGCTTGGTCTTGTTGGTGCTGAATACGTTTTAGCGCAGTATAATTCCGAGCGTACTAAAGCAAATCTTTATCCTACGCAAGACAAAACAAACATATAATAAGCTATCACCAAAAAGCATGTATTCACGGCGTTTAAGTATCATAAATAAGTGAAAATAACAAATAACATCACGTATTATATTAATATATTAATTAGCATTATCATGGTTGGCATTATCGTCGCCAATGGTTCGTCACTGTTGAGCCTCATGACGCAATCATTTAATCATGTTGGTGTATTTTTATGTTTGTTATTTATCTATTGGGTAGCTGCAATATCCCACCGTGACCAAATACAGTTTCGCTGGACAGGCTTCACACGTCTCCCATTAATTTTGGCATGGATTATCTTCACCCTACCCCATGCGGCAGTTATCTTAGTGGGTGGTACAGTCATCGCTTATCTATATACAAGGACTACACAAAATAACCCACCTGAGTGGCGTGCCAATTTACATTTAGTTGGCAATAGTGGGGGGAGTATTCTTGGTATCCACTTAATCTATACTGTATTAGGTGGGGTTTTCCCACAAATCACCTCGTCAGCAGGCTATCCTGATATTAGTTTATTAATATTGTCTATCATTGTAGGGTCATTGTTGAGTATTGTTCTCATCATGGTCACTCAAGGGATCAAACTTGATGTTATTCTTTCTGAAGCTGATAAATATTTAGTCCCTGAAGTATTAATTATTCTTATCAGTCTCTTACTGCCTATTTTCTTTGTCCAAGTTAATATGTTGGTATTTATCGTATCGACTATATTGATTGCTGTCCAAGTTTTCCGTTCGGCAAAAGTCCTTAAATCAGAAGTTGACCTCAAAAAACGTCTTCAAGAAATGTCGATCTTAAACAATCTGAGTGCGACTATTACTTCGCAATTATCGCTCGATATTGCGATGGAAACAGTTTATAAAGAGTTATCGACTCTTATCAATGCCACCACAATTTATATTGCTTTGTATGACGAAGACCAGCAAACCGTAGATTTTCGATTGGTACGGGTTGATGGTATTGCTCAAAATTGGCAGAAACAGATATTAAAAGACGATTTGTTGGCTTACGTTGTTCATGAGCAAAGAAGCATTTGTCTCTCTAAACAAGAGGCTAATGGTTTATTCAAGAATTTATTTGATGGAAACACATTAACTGAAGCCCAATATATGATTGCGCCACTGAGCGTTAGTTCAAAAGTGTTTGGCGTTTTGAGCGCGAGTCATGATAATAATCCTGAAGCATTTTCAGACTATGATTTTACGCTATTTAAGACTGTTACCAATCAGGCAAGTTTAGCAATCCGTAATGCGATGCTCTATGACCGCACTGTACGCCTAGCAGACAATCTTTCAATCATCAATCAATCTTTGCAAGATGTCATGTTCAACTTAGACCGTGGCACATCTCTAAAAACAGCTTGCCAAATAGCGGTAAATGTTACACGGGCTTCAAAAGCAGCTATTTTCTTAT
The DNA here is from genome assembly GCA_965230145.1 of Phototrophicaceae bacterium. GTDB lineage: Bacteria > Chloroflexota > Anaerolineae > Aggregatilineales > Phototrophicaceae > JAUZRW01. Next base: position 3,975,699 of record CBDDKI010000002.1, on the reverse strand, counting down.
TAGAACCAGCTCTCGACAATCAACTCAAGCGAGTAGAGTCGGTTGGCTTTGAAGCAGTTAGCTACAGGGAGAATCTCAATTACCAGCCTAACTTGTTCAGTAAGGGTGCGCGTATCATCAATGATGTCAGTATGAGCGATGAGGGGGACATCGTTGAACAGGCAAGAAATGGAGATTTTCGCGCTTGTGTTCAGATTCCGCTAAAGAGTGGCAATACCTTAATTGGTACGCTTGAAGTGTATCATGATAATCCTTACTACTATGAACCAACAGAGATTAATTTGCTCAAAATGCTCGGTAATCAAGTTACGGCTGCTTTAGACAATGCAGATTTGTTGCAAGCACTTGAGCTATATGCGGCTGAACAAGCCCAATTGGTACATTTATCGCGGATAGCAGGAGGAACTTTAGATTTAGACACCATAATCTATGATGTTTGTGAGATATTGTCACAAATTATGAATGTTAGCCGTGTTGAAATTGGTTTATGGCACGCTGAACGCAACAACCTTAGACTCTACGCCCCTGATGATATTACGTCTGGGCTGAGTCGTAAGGATATTGACATCAACACTATACCTGAGATGGCTAATCTATTAGATGAGAGTAACTTATCCACCCTCGCTGTCTATAGAAAGGATAGCGAGGTATCTCAGGGATTTAAATCATATATTGAGAAGAACCATGATGTCACTTTGGGCATGACACAAATGCGCCTAGAGCAAGATGTGCTTGGTATTATTATTTTAGGTGATTTAGGACATCGAGAATTTAACGATAATGATTTTCGTTTGTTAGAAATGGCGAATTACCAGATTACGGTGCAAATCCATAATGCTCGTGTTCATACACGCACACAACAACAACTTGTTCTCGGTTTAGAGCAACTTGGGCTAATTGAAGATATTACACAACAAATTTCGCAGGCATTAGACCTCGATATTATTATCCAGAATGTATTGGAAGCGGCATTACAATCCACACAAGCAGATTTTGTATCTATTTCCTTACCTAGTGATAATAATCCTAATATTTTCGATACGATCTATCGTGAAGTCATTGACGGAGAACTTATTCCACGGCGGATTCTATTTGAGCTTAAAGCAGGGGTTGTCGGGCATGTAATGAAAACTGCTAAAGCTGTCGTCGTCCCCGATAATAATGCGTTTGAAGGCTACGTTATTCCAGAAGGTTCTGCGAATCGCTATCAAAGTTCGCTTGCTGTACCTTTAATTGCACGGGATGACGTAATTGGCGTGTTGAATTTAGAAAGTACATTGCCGAATTTCTTCAGCCAAGAGCAAGCAGATTTTATTAATAGTCTGGCAGGTCATACAGCAATTAGTATCACAAATGCTAATTTACTGCGTGAGCGTGAAAATCAAATTAATGTCTTGACGTGGTTGCGAGCGCTGTCTTTAGACGCGTTAAGCTCATTAAAGGCTGAGGAAGTCTATGATTCTATCTTGAGAACATCACTTATTTTATTAGATGCTTCTGAAACGGTACTATACCATTACGATTATGTAAGCCATGACCTTCAATTACTACAAAGCATGGAAGTTACTGATGATGCCATGCAACCGTACACCCCTTTCATCCCCAAAACACTTATCCTTGATGCTATCAATAAGCAATCTATAGAATTTATTCAGGATATTCAGGACAGTTCGGCATTTCTGTCATTCGAGCAGAGTGATGATATAAGCTACAAGAGTCTGATTATCATTCCGATTATACGCCGAAACACTGTTTATGAAGTCCTTTGTGTTGGCTTCAAAAAACCGTATAGTTTCTCGGAAGACAATTCAAATACTTTAGATTTATTATCTGCACAGGTTGCTGGTCATCTTGAAAATGTTGCGCTGAACACACAGATTACAAACAGCAATAATCGAATGCGTGCTATTCTGGATTCAACTACTGATGGCATTATCTTATTGGATAATGAGGGGCATGTCCAAGATGCTAACAGCTCTGCAAGTGATATAACAAATACCAATTTGCAAGCCTATCTATTTAAGCCATTCGGTGATATTCAACAATCAAATGGACTTAACGAACAAACAAGCACTGCGTGGAATCAGATTGTAGAGGCGTATCTGAAATCGCCGAATAGTATTCATAACCAGACCTACACATTTGAACATATAAATAGTCTTGTACATGTAAAAATGTCCGTTACAGAAGTACAAGACAGAAACAACGTGATTGTGGGGCGCTTACTGGTATTGCGTGATATTACTGAGGAGAAAACACTCCAAGATTTCCGAGAGACAATGCAGAGTATGGTTTTACACGATTTAAGAGGACCTCTGACTGCAATTGTTACGAGCATGTATGTTGCTGAGAATATTTTGACACTCTACGATGGTACTGAATTTGACGAATTAGAAGATGCACTCAAAAAGACATTTTCTGTGTCTTTGAAAAGTGCAGAAGATATGCTTCGTCAAGTTGATACCTTACGCGATTTGCCGATGATGAATCAGATGACTGTTGAGCCACAGCTTATCTCGGCATATGAGATAGCAGAAAATGCCTATAGTTCACTCTCAGCTAATTTTATGGAATCCAACATTCAAATGAAAATTGATATTGAGAAAGATTCCCAAGTTTTTGTTGACGAAAGTCTCATTCAACGTGTTATCGTCAACCTACTGCACAATGCCTACAAATTCACTCCATTGGGTGGCAAAGTGCTGATTCAGATGACGCAATGCGCTAAAGATGAGGATTATTTCTGTGTCCAAATCGCAGATAATGGTCCGGGTATCCCTGAAGCGCAACGCGAGCGTATTTTCGAGCAGTTTATCCAAATTGAGGGGCAAAAGCCACGTGCAGGCGGTAAAGGTACGGGCTTAGGTCTAAACTTCTGTAAGTTGGCTATTGAGGGGCATGGTGGACGTATTTGGGTAGAGGAAGATAGTCCTTTATCTGGTGCTTGCTTTGCCTTCACGATTCCAAAAACAGATTGGCGCAATTCGCACTAAAGCTAAATTACATGTAAAATTGCATCCATTCATATCCCAAAAAACATAGTGGACACGATATGTCTCGTCAGCGAATCAATAATTCGATATTAGCGATTATTATTATAGTAACTGCGATTAGTTTAGGTATCAGCATACAAGCACTTGATAATAGTATCCTCGTCACACGTTCATTAGAGTTAGTCGTTTACGCAATTATTACTGCCTTTGCACTTGTTTTGAGTGTCCCACTTTCCCGTAGTGAATTGAGCATTGCTCACGCAATTGGTCTTATTGCATTTTTTTCTTTGCCAGCCGATATTGTTCCTGCGATGACTTTAGCTATTTTCATTGGGGGTATCATCGGTGGGACAATCCGTTCACGGCTTGAGCCTAAACAGCGTTATGATAGCCCTCTTTGGTATGTCACTGCTACCCATATTACAACGCGTGTCACTTTATCTTATTTTGTAGCATCACAAGTCTATATTCATGTTTTTAGCGCTAGCATCCCGATTAGCGATAGCCTCGATATTCGGCAACAAATTTTGCCCTTAAGCGTCACTATTTTGGCATATCTCACAGTCTATTTTATGAGCTTCATGGTTCAGGTTCGGACATATACTAAATTTCGCAGTATTCTTGCTGAGAATTATCTGTCCTTGGGGATTATCCTCCTCTTACCTGTTCCCTTTGCGATTATGGGGGCAAGTGTTGCCCGAAAAGATGAATCCTTCTTATTCTTCTCTATCACCATCATCGGCATTGTGCTGATTATTTTCGGCTTATTCTTGCTGAATCGCTCGCAACAGCGCTTACGTCGTCAGCTAGAAGAAATGCGCTCGATTTCAATTGCGACACAAGCTATGCGAGGGAATCTCGATTTAGGCGGATTGTTACGCACAACTTATATTCAAGTTGCACAATTACTTGATACCAAAAATTTCACTGTTGCGCTTTACAACGAAATTGAAATGCGGATGAACTTTCCGCTTGTTATTCGTCATGGGAATGAAGTAAATGTAACGGATGCACATGGTCTACCTGCTGATTACCCGCTCATTGAACATATTATGGAAACGGGTTTAGGTTTATTACTAGAAAATAATGTTAATGAACATGCCAGCAAACTTGGATTGAAAAATCTTGGCAAGCCTATTGAATCATGGTTAGGGATTCCGCTCATTACAGGGGATAAGGCGATTGGTGCGTTCGTTGTACAATCTGATGACCAGCGTCGTTTTGATGGCAATGATATGCGTGTTTTGAATATCATCGTGGCAAGTACAAGCATTGCAATTGAGAATGCGCGCTTATATAACCAGAAAGTGACTCGTGCCGAGCAACTGGCAACACTCAATAGAGTTACATCTCTTTTGACAGGAACACTTGCCCCCAGTGAGGTGCTTGATACAGTTGTATCATCAGCATCAACCATTTCTGAATCCAATGCGGTAGCAGTCTACCTATTTGATGATGCACCGTCAGGCACAGTTTCGCTAGCGCGGAGTGCAGGTTTATCGGATGCGTTTATCTTAAAACCTGCTATGCCCCTCTTAGCCTCAAAAATGCAAGAACAAGTATCCGATGGGTTTTCGCATCCAATATCTTTGCTGATTCAAAATTTAGATGAACCAGAGGCAAAACCCATCAGACAACGCTTGATTGACGAACAAAAACGGGCATTTATTGAACATCCGTTGATTTTTAGTGGCGTAAATTTGGGAGTTTTAGTCGTTTATTTTAATAAGCCACAAATTTATCATCCTGAGCAGATTGATATGATTCAGGCATTTGCAACACAAGCCGCACAAGCTATCAATAATGCACAGCGTTTTGAAACAGCTGATAAAGCCCTAGAACAGCGCGTTGAGCAATTATACGCATTAGCAGCAATGGGACGCTTACTGAATGCTTCTATGGAAGCTGAGAAAATTTACGAGGTCGTGCTAACTTACGCGACAGATGCAACTAAAGCACCTCGTGGCTTCGTCGCTGTTTATCGTGTAAATGGGAGATTAACCGTTCCAACGGCACGGGGGTATCCTGATGAAATGTTTGCTGATGCTGATTTCTTAGCACAAGGTTTGACTGGTCGTGTATTGGATTCAGGGCAAGCATTACGTGTAGAAGATACGCGACTTGAGACTGGATATTTACCACTTACACCAAAAACACGCTCTATGTTATTGACCCCTATTATGAAGGGCAAGGATATACTTGGTCTGATTATGTTAGAGAGTGATGACGCTGATGCCTTTAGTGAAGGTGATGGGCATTTTGTAGCACAGATTTCTAACCAAGCGGTTATTGCAATTGATAATGTGTTGCTATTCCAAGGTATTCGTGAAGCACGCGATAATATGCAGATTATTTTGGATGCGATGCAGGAAGGTATTATTCTCATCAATGAGGATGGTATTATTGCTCTTGCCAATCCACGCATTGACCTAATCGAACTCGCCCCCGATGATATTTTAGGGCAAGATGTCAGTAGTTTGATAGCAAACCCTAAGATAAATATTGCTGAACACCTCGGCTTTAGCAATGCTAATGCTTTGCAAAATCTGGTTGACAACTTACATCACGATTGGAATAAACATCCCCTTCATGATTACGAATACCATAGTGAGACGTTTGGTATTCGTTATATCCAACGGCAAATTATTCCTGTACATGATGCTGACGATCACCTGAGTGGAATTATGTTGGTGTTTTATAATAAATCTGAAGAACATGAACTCGCTGCCGCTAGAGAATCTCTATCGCAAATGATTGTGCATGATTTGCGTAGTCCGCTAACGGCTGTTACAACTAGCTTGCGCTTGCTACAGGCACTTGTGCCTAAAGATGCAGAGTTCTCCCCTTTGGTAGAAAAGACAACAGTCACCAGTCGGCGTGCTATTCGTAAAGTGCTAACACGGGTGGATTCGCTACTCGACATTTCTAAGATGGAAAGTGGAGAAATCAGTCTTGAGCGCGAACCAAGTTCCATTCAAAAAATTGTGCAGAGTGTGACAAGTGAGCTAAAGCCTTTAGCCGAAGAACTTGAAGTTAATCTGAGAGTTGGGGCTGAGAGCAACTTGCCCTTGCTCGATATTGATGCTGATAAAATCGAGCGCATGATTCTTAATTTGGTGGATAATGCCCTCAAATATAGTCCACCACACTCCCAAGTGAATATTCATATTGAGCCTGTAGAAGTTGGTTACATCCAAATCAATATTAAAGATATGGGTCCGGGTATCCCTGACGATTACAAGGAACGTTTGTTTGACCGTTTTGTACAAATTGAGGGACGCAAAACTGTCCGACGTGGTGTGGGATTAGGTCTAACGTTTTGCAAGTTAGTTGTCGAAGCACACAATGGTCAAATTTGGGTGACGGATAATCCCAATGGTAATGGTAGTGTTTTTAAAGTGATGTTGCCTATCGCTCAAAGTGAAAAAGAAGTGCGTATTTAATCATTTGTTAGAGAGCGAAAATTTTGCTACCAAAGTGATAGTAAATTAGGAATACTTCACACTGGCGGATGATATGAGTTTCTGAATATCATTCATGTGCTTGAGTTCATGTTCTATTGCTCCTTCAATGAACTCATTTACAGTATTCTCGCCCCATGGGAAAGTTATCACATCTTCAAAACTATCAATTTTGTCGAGTAAGGTTAAAATTGCGAAGCGATTAATCTCGCATTCTAATTTTGCATCCTCAGTAGTTGTGCTTTTTCTTACAGCAACAAAACGGGCATTCGCGGTGTCGATATCGACATAAGCATAGTCAATTGCAGGAAGATTATGCGTATAGCGATAGAAGATATCAAAGACCATGGCTTCCCAGCCTGCTATATGAGCTAGAAATTCTCGTTTTTTCCAATCAGGGTAAATGACAAATTCTTCATCAATGGTTTGCAAAACTGCCCATAAATCCGCACGAACTTTATTGAGCTTCTTGAGGAGTTGTTGTTCTGATTTGGTCATAAGGTTGTCTCATTTTAATAAGTCACTATTTGTAAAACCAGCAAGTCAATCTAAGTTCATATCTACATAGTGCGCTTAACTACCCTTCTTGTATTGAAGGATATGATGCAGATAGCACAAAGATGATGATATACAAGTTAGGAAAAATTGAATTGGTCTGTGGCATAAAAACTATTTAGGACGTAGCGTGATATTCACTACGCCCCTATCAACGGTTTAACTTTCGATGATGGTGATGGTGTTAATCATATCGCGTTGTTCGATGCTATCGACAACTTCTTGGTCGCTATCATCAATAACTTTGCCAAAAACAGCATGATTTCCATCGAGCCAATCTGTAACAATATGGGTAATAAAGAACTGGCTACCATTGCTATTGGGTTGTCCTGTATTCGCCATACTGAGGCTACCACGCTCATGTGGGATTGCGAGTGCTGAAGGTTCATCACCCCAATTATAACCAGGACCACCGCGTCCTGTACCTGTTGGGTCGCCCCCTTGAATCATGAAGTTATCAATCACACGGTGAAAAATTACTCCATCATAGAATTTCTCTTTTGCGAGAAATACAAAATTGTTGACAGCCTTTGGTGAACGGTCTGCAAATAATTGCACTTTGATTGTGCCTTTATTGGTATCGATGTGTGCAACATAGTTTTTGCTTGGGTCAATGACTATATCAGGATACTTATCGTATTGTGCCATGAAAGAATCTCCATTATTTGTGACTTAATAGGTTCAACCATCTTATCATTGTCTCGTCAATATACCAGCGTCTGACATACTCCTATTGATGCTCTTTAATAAATTTAGACCAAAGAGTTGGTTCTTAAGTTCGTAAATTCTAACGCTGTGTATCAGTGAAATTGTAGTTCCAGTTGGTTATATTGCTTGTAATTGGTAGCAGAAAGGGTATCTCGCACCCTATAATTAAGAAAATTCGCAAAACGTTTATTCTGAGAGCAACACTCCCACATTATAATGGACTTTATAAAGACTTTAATAAACTAAAGTAAGCCTTTTGAGGCAGTTCGGTTTAGTGTGAACAATGTAGCCATTGACGCTACTACAGCCATGTTCTCAAGGATTTTACGGCACAGTTTATTGAAAACGTCAGCATCAGTAGGAGAAATGGAATGCCTCGAATTTTGTATATTGATGACGATTTTGCGAATCGCTTACTCGTCAAGCGCATCTTATCCGCATCAGGCTTTGATTTAGAAGAAGCTGATAATGCGTTGGATGGAATCAATATGGCGGAAAATAATCCACCAGATTTAATTTTGATGGATATTGCGATGCCTGATATGAATGGCTTAGAAGCAACTAATCGTATTCGTGCGATGCCGGCTATCTCTGACACAACCATCATTGCCCTCACCGCAAACGCGATGCAAGGCGACCGCGAGATGATCTTAGAGGCAGGATGTGATGGTTATATCAGTAAACCGATTGAGGTTGATACATTTGTTGACGAAATATCACAGTTTCTTAGGTAAAGGATGTTATGACTAATATTAACCAAGTTGACCCAACAGAAGCACATGTTTTGGTTGTTGAGGATAATGTGCCAAATTTTGTATTGATTGCTCGGATGTTGGCATTTATGGGTGTACAACGTTGTGAGTGGAAAACATCAGGTTGGCAGGTTGTGCAATTTGCTGAAACTCTACCGCGTATCGACCTTATCTTGATGGATATTCGCTTACCTTATGAAGATGGCTACCAAGCCTTACAAAAGGTACGGTCTAATCCTAAGCTGAAAAATACGATTGTTTGTGCGGTAACAGCTGAGGCGAGTGAAGACCAAATGCGTCGCGCACAAAAAAGTGGTTTCGATGGCTTTATGGGTAAACCACTTGACCCAGACCGTTTCCCAGAGCAGATAAAACGTTTGCTTGCGGGTGAACAAGTTTGGGAATGGCAGTAAATCTAATATATGAGCAGGAGCAAAAATGACTAATGTGAACTTGCTTGCTCTACTACAACAAGCAGATATTCGCAGTCCTGAAGCCTTACTTGATTACGCCCTGCCGAAAATTTTGAACGAACTCAATGACGTAAATCGTATTGAGGTTTTTCGGCTTGCACACGGGGGGATGGTCGCTTGGTATAGCAATAATGGGTCTTATGCTAATGGAGACTTTGTGCCAATTGAGACGGACACACTTTATCAAGAAGTGGTAAATAAACGTGAAACTATTTCAAATGATGATCGTACACAGTTCATTGCACCTTTAATGTCTCGTGGCAATGCCTTTGCCCTATTAGTCATTACATTTGACACGAGACAACCAAATATGGTGGTTGCTGTGGCTGATATTGGTGCAGGTTTGGGTTCAATGCTCTATACCCAACAAATTGAAGCCTTATTACGTCAACAAATTGAGCTAACAGGCAAATTAACAATTGCTTCATCTTTAACTGATGTTGCGGCAATCATTGCTAAGTCGATGGTAATAAAGGGTCAATTTATCGGGGTTAATATATTTGAATACTCCGATGATGGAACTCTCACCGGTGGGCGTATCCTTGCAACAGCTAATCGTGAGAAAGCCTTCCCTGCTGACATTCCACTGGATATTAATTTCTCGGCTTTAAAGCAATTCCATCACTTACTCATTACTGAGGGTGAAGTATTGATAAACGATGTCAATACTTATGAATTGTTTTCTAGCGATGCACGCCAATGGTTATCTGAACAACAGGCGAATTCTTTGTACTTATTGCCAATATGGATTGATAACGAACTTTATGCCTTCATTAGTTTGATAGATATTGGTAAAAGTTTATCCCTCTCGAATATTGAGAAAGACCTTTATCACAATGTTGTGCATCAAGCCGCAACCACTATTGAAAAACAACGTTTACTTGAACGCACTCAGGAAAGCGCATTTCGCTCGGTTGAGCAAGCACGTATCTTGAGAATGATCAATGAGTTGATTGCTCAGAGTAATCGTGAGGTAGATGAAGTTGTTATCTTACAGGAAATGGCAAATATTTTATTAGAAGCTACGGCTGTTGACCATGTCGGTGTGGTAATGCGCCAAGGGGATGAGGCATTTGTTGTTAGTGAAGCACCTGATAGGGGCTTAATTGGCAAAAATATTGAACTTGGCACAGATAGTATGCACAATTTATTAGAAAATAGACCTCTTCCTTTTATTGCAGAGGACGTTGCAAACCATCCTGATATGCCAGAAGCTACACGACAAGCACTGCTCGCAACGAATATCCCATCTATCATTATTTTGCCGATGTTCGATGAAAATAATACGCTTATATCCACCATTAGCTTAGATTATTTCAGCAAGCAAGAGACGATTGACCCTGAGATTGTTGAACTGGGACAAACGATTGTTTCGCAGGTTGCGCTGAGCTTACAGAAAAAACGTTTGCTCGATGAAACACAACAGCAAGCCTCACAGAATCAGCGTCTAGCCCGCAATAAAAGTCAAGCTAACGAGATTATTCGTAAATTGCAAGAGCAATTGGAAGTAAGCGATATTTTGAAAGTTACGGTACAAGAATTGGGCAAAGCGATTAGTGCAAAAAAAGGTCGTATCCGAATAGGGACTGTACCCCAAAATGTCGTAAGCGAGGCATCACATGACTAAAATTCTACAGTCTATCTTTTCAACAGATATATATGGTTCGCAATCAGAAAAGCTAAAAGCTACATTTATATATTCAATCCTTAGCATAATAGTGACACTTCTTATTGTCATTAGCACAATTACACTTAATGATGGTGGTATTGCTAACCCAGCTATCCCCTTAGTCGCATCTGCTGTCTTGGTGGTAGTGTATTTACTTGTCCGCAATCGACAATTAACTATTGCAAGCTGGATGTTAGTCCTCACCTTTGTCAGTGTCATCATTGTCAATAATGTTATTGATGGTTCAATTGGGGCATTGTCACTGTTAATCAATATATTCTTGATTGTTATGGCAGGGTTCTTACTTGAAACCCGCGGGATTGTGCTAACGACTATCACAGGTGTTGTTCAATTATTTGCAATTGGCACAATTGAAGGCATAACGAATAGTGCATTTACCTCAAGAATACCTTTGGCATTTATCTACATCGCCACAGGACTTCTCATTTACGCTTACAACCAATTTGTACGAGCAAGTCGTCAAGAAGGCGAGGACATAGAAGGCGTAGAGCGACTGAAGTTAGCTGATATAACCATGCAGATTACGCGCCAAGCATCGACTCGTGTACCCTTGCAGACAGCCCTCAACGAAACGCTTGACCTTATATTAGAAAATTATCCAGAGATTTATCATGCTCAAGTTTTCCTGATTGATGCTGATGGTGTTCAGGCACGATTAGCAGCCAGTACAGGTGAGGTTGGACAGCAATTGATAGAAAATCAACATACTTTAGCTGTGGGTAGTATGAGTGTCATTGGGCAGACAACATTGCGTGGTGAGGCAATTATCGCACGGGCTAATGAAAAAAATAGTACACATCGGACAAATGAATTATTGCCCGATACACAACTTGAAGTCGCGTTTCCATTACAAGTCGGTAAAGAGATTATAGGTGCATTGGATTTACAGAGTAAGGTTTTGGATACTTTAAGTGCCAATGATCGCCTGACGTTTCAATCTTTAGCGAATAGCCTCTCGTTGAGCATTGATAGTATCCGCCAATTTGAACAATCTCAAGCGCGTATTGAGGAAAACCAACGCCTGACAGAACAAACACGCGCTGCTTTGCGCGAGGTCGAGCGCTTGAATCAACGTTTGATTGGTCGCGCATGGACAGATTATACGCGTGGGGTTGGTGACGAGTTGGGATTAATGACAGATTTTGAAGCTGACACATCAGAAACGTATCTGGAGTGGTCAGAGGCTTTGGTAAATGCTGTAAATAGCAATGGTTTGGTACAGAACGGCAATATTGTTGCTGTTCCTTTGCGTGTTCGTGGTCAAGTAGTTGGTGCAGTTGAATTTGAGTTAGATGAACACACTGAGATTACATCTGAAGATTTAGACCTCGTTAGAGAAGTCAGTGAACGGTTTGGGCTTGCCGCCGAAAATACACGATTAATTGAGGAAAGTCAACGAACAGCACAACGCGAAGCTCTTATTAATCAGATTACCAGTAGTTTCCAAGCATCACAAAATGTAGAAGCGACCTTAGCCGAAGCCGCCCGCAGTATTAGCGAGTCTCTAGAGGCAGGCAAGGTGATGATTCGTCTTGGTATGCCAGACGCAAGCCACAATGGGAAGGATAGTTAAACAATGCGAGCGCAAAATAATCTCCCATTCATTAATGTCGAAACTGCTGAAAATACTCTGCAGCAATTACGGGTTCGATTAATACAATTTATCTTAATACTTCTATTCCTCACAGGCATCTTTTTTACTCTCTCCTTCGTTGTATCTGGGGATAACATTTTCAATGGGGATAATGCGGTTGCTCCCATAACCATCATAGTCTCACTTGGCTTATTCCTTACGGTTAATCGTGGACACTTGATAAGCATTACTAGTGTAATTGTCATTGCTTATATCATCGCTATCGGCGTTTACCTCTTTGTATTGTTTGATGATATTAATCTATTGTTTCTCATCCTGAGTCTTGCTGCTATTGCTGTCTCTCTGCTATTAAGTCGGCTCAATTTTTGGGTATTCAACAGCATCATGTTAAGTATTGTCGTGGGTGTTTCTCTCTTAACGACCTTACAAGAAACGAGCATGAGCCAAGCCAGCATTGCTTCATTTTTGATTACGCTTTCATTCGGACTTATTCCCATGGCTATCAGTGGTATTGCCCGCTCTTTCACTGCAGTGTTAGATCATACAGCTAATCAAGCGCAACGGTCTTTGGATGTGCTGGTCGCCAATGCTGATATTGGGCAGAATATCTCTGAAATAGCAAGTTTAGACGACTTGCTCACACGCTCTGTCGAGATTATTCGGGACCGTTTTGGATTTGATCACGTCTCACTATTTTTGACCGATAGTGACAATCGTTTTTCACACCTTAGTACAAGCACTGGTGAGATTGGTAAACAAATGTTGGCACGAGGACACCGGCTACCGGTTGATGCTAAAAGTGTCGTTGGGCGTACTACAATGGCAAAAGATGTCATCGTCGTTCGTGAAGCACAAGCTGATACTGGACAAGCATACAATGAGTTATTGCCAAATACGCGCTCAGAATTAGGTATTCCTATTCTCGATACACAGGGTGTAATTGGCGTGATTGACATTCAAAGCCAACGGTCAGATGCTTTTTCAGATACCGAAATTGATGCCTTGCGCTTTATTGCTAATCAATTGGCAACAGCTATTCGTAATACTCGCTTATTTGAGGATAAGGAAAATACTATCCGAGAAAATCAGCGTCTCTTCATTGAATCTGAAACCAATTTACGTGAAATTCAGCGATTGAACAGGCAATTGACCAAACAAGCATGGTCTGATTACCTTGTTGCTAACCGGCGCATTGATGGTGTTACCCTGAACAATGATGGCTTCCGAAACCGTGCTGATTGGTCGGAGGAAATGGTGGCAGCTAGTCAGAAACGTCGTGCAATCACGGAAGATAAAGATGGTAAGCGAACTATTGCTGTACCGATTGAATTACGGGGTGAAGTTGTCGGTGCAATTGAACTAGAAACTGAACAACATAAAAATTCTGATGATATGGTCGATATGGTACGTACTATCTCACAGAATTTGGGGGTTAGCCTCGACAATGCACGTTTATTTGAAGAATCTAATGAAGCGACTGCTCAGGAGCAACAAGTTAGTAGAATTGTTTCGCAATATCAATCAGCCGAATCAGTGGACGATTTATTGCGCCTGACGATAAAAGGGTTAGCGGAAACACTCGGGGCAGAAAGGGCATCAATTCGCTTGGGAGTTGTACCAGACATTGCACCATTTGAAGCCGATGATTCCGATGAAGGGTCAGCATTATGATAGCAAAACTATCGTCTTATTTTCTACCAAAGGTACAGTATGAAGACAGTCTAACCCAACAACGGGCGACTAGTGTATTGGGGTTTTTAGGCGTTAGCATAGTCTTAACGTCGATTTCGGCTATCATTTCTATCTTTTCGATTGCAAGTGGCTCAGTAGATGGTAATTTTAATCCTAATATTGGTGAGATTATAGGGATTGTGAGTCCGATTGTCCTCTTTGTGGCATATTTGGGCATTCGTTATGGTTTTTACCATCGTACAGCTATAGGTATTGTTGTTTTTACAATTATACCTCTAACGAATTATTGGACGACATCCCTTAATACAGTTGAGGCTTTGGTTTTTGCTTTACCGATTATTACGGCTGGGGTTTTGCTGGGTAGAAGAGCAAGCTTAGTTGCTTACGCTGTGACAATTGGGTTGGGAGCAGGTCCTACGCTCATTAACGGTAACGCTATTGGTGATTTTTCAAGCCTTTTGATCATAGTTACAGTTATTATGGTTTTAGTTTTTATTCTTTTGGGAGATATTGATTCAATCGCGAAACGCTTAGTTGAAGAACTCGACAAGCTCCAAGCTGTCAACGAAGCAACCCTTAAGACCAGCCAAGTCGATGATAAGACTCGTATGATGTTGAGTACGATTAATATTATCCGCGACGAGCTAGGATATAGCTTCGCACGTCTATATTTGGTGGAAGGCAATGAGATTGTTCAACGTGTCCAGCCAAGCCTGAATTTATCAGAGATGAACGTTCATAGCAATATTTCTATTAGCAATCGTAGTGGTATTTATGATGCTATTCGTACTAAAGAGACTGTTGTCATTAGAGTAACAGATTCAGATGTAACACGTCAGCATTTGTTAAGTGGGACACAAGGTGCATTAGCTGTTCCTGTGTTAGACAAGTTAGATAATGTCATTGCTGTTATCGATGCTCAGAGTGAAGATTTTGGCGATTTTTCTGAACCTGAACTCCAAACCATCAAATTGGTCGCGCATCAATTAGGACAAAACTTACAACAGTTGCGCTTACTTGCCAATTTACGTGAAAATTTAGCTGAACAAAACGACCTCATTGCGCGACAACGCCAGCGACTTCTGCAATACGAGCGCACGGAACGCCAAACCACAACAGAGGCATGGCATGACTATCTTCAGGAACGAGGTACGGATTTCATGGGTTATGACATGGAATTAGGCGCAACATCGCCGATGGAAGCCATAGAGATGGATGACGATTTAAAAACAGCGATTCAGACAGGTGACATCCATATTCAAGAAGATGGCGATTATCAGATTGTTAGTGTGCCAATTAGCTTACGCGGGCAGTCACTAGGCGCAATGACTTTTCGCGTGCCAGCAGGAAGTCAGTTGGGGGGGGTGCGTCAGCAAGAACTAATTCGGAATGTGGTGCAGCGTTTATCATTAGCTCTAGAGAACAAGCGCTTATTTGAACAAAGTCAATCACAAGCAATACGCGAACGGACTGCGAA
Organism: Phototrophicaceae bacterium; assembly: GCA_965230145.1. Taxonomy (GTDB): domain Bacteria; phylum Chloroflexota; class Anaerolineae; order Aggregatilineales; family Phototrophicaceae; genus JAUZRW01. Next base: position 3,960,304 of record CBDDKI010000002.1, on the reverse strand, counting down.
CGAAGTGGGTAACTTACTCTTGAGTTCAACAGATATTGATACCGTTCTAAATTTGGCGGCGAGCAATTTCAACCAAGCACTTGGCGCAATCCAAACACAAATTCGCCTAAAACCAGAGATACGCAATCTTGGCGAGAGTGAGGTTAGCTCATGAGGCAATTAAATCTTAGTTTAGGCGCAAAGCTCAATCTGATTATTGCATTGGCTGTCATCATTCCTTTGATTATTCTGAGTGGCTTGATGTTTCGGACAATTCGCAGCATTACATTGAGTAATCTGGAAAGTTTTGTGCTTGAAAGTGGCTCACGACGGCAAGCGGCAATTGAAAGTGATTTGCGGACATCACTGAATTTCATCAATGAATTTCTAACAGCTAATCAAGGCATTTTGGATGCAGCATTACAACAGCAAAGTACAGGTATTTTGGATGCAGGTGCGGAAGCCACACGCGATGATATTGAAGCACGATTCCGCACTCAATTATTAGAGCAACCGTACTTTAACAGTGTTCGCTTGCTTACGTTCCAGTATTTCCCTTACGCCACGGAAGTTCGCGAAGATCAAAATGTGCCTGATAGTATCCAAATTCAGCGGGAAGCCATTGGAGCGATTGCCGAACGTATTGATATTGAGCGCGGTGATACGCAGGTATTTGGCATTACTAATCGGAACGGTGTAGAACGCGTTGAGGTACTAACTGCCCTACTGAATACAGACATTGATGGTAGCCAAACCATTGAAGGTTACCTGCTCGTTGATCTCAATCTTGATGAAATTTTTATCAACAATCTGGTCAGCACTGATAGCGAAGTAGATACCTATGCCTATGTGATTTTGCCACAAAGCAATATCGTCATCGCGCCTGAACGTGTTTTTGCCAGCAACTTAATTGATACGGATTCGATTGGTGCGCGACGGGCGTTGGCGAATCGGGCAAGTGCGGCTGAAATTTATGATGTTGGCGAAGAAGGTTTGCGACGTGAAGTGGTCGGTTATTCTGCGACACTTATTATTGATGATGAGGCTTTTGCACTCGTTGCAGAGGTCAGTACACAAGAGGTATTCGACAATATAACACAGGACAGCTTTGCTCAGATTTTCGTATTTGGTTTGGCGACGACAATTATCATATTGATTTTCAGCTTATTTGCAGCGAATCAAATGGTCATTCCTCCTATCCGAAGGATACGTGGCGCAATTTTGGCAGTTATTCGGGGTGAGTTTGATATCCCCGTAGACGATGTAGAGCGTAACGATGAACTCGGTAGTTTAGCAACCAGTTTTGTTGATATGCGTGAGTATATTCGTGACTTGACGCAGGACATGAATAATCGTCTGACCGAACGGACACGCGATGTTCAAATTACGCAAGATATTTCACAAGCTGTTACCAATGAGCGCGACCTTGACACACTTTTGTCACGCGTGGTGATTTTGATTGTTCGCAATTTTCCGAGTATTTATCATGCACAAATATTCTTGTTAGATGAAACCAGACGAAATGCTGTTTTGAAGGCAAGTACAGGTGCGGCAGGGCGTGAATTGTTATCACGCGGACACAAACTGGGTGTAGGCAGTGTGAGTGTTATTGGGCAAGTCACAGAACAGGGTCAAGTTGTTATCGCACGCGATACCGCCGAGAGTAATGTGCATCGTCAAAATGAATTCTTGGGCGATACTCGCGCAGAACTCGCTATTCCATTACGTTTAGGTAATACTGTTATCGGTGCATTGGATGTACAGAGCAAGTTACGAGATAGCTTCGCCCCCAACCAAGTGGCGGCATTACAAACACTTGCTGACCAAATTACGATTGCGATTGAGAATACTCGTTTATACGCTGAGTCTGAACGTCTCCTGCGTGAAACAGAAGCAGAACGTCGTCAGACAACAGGTAGCGCATGGCAGGAATATTTACATCAACTACGCCAAGATGACCTAACCATTCATTCAGGCACTTCAACAGGTTATAACTTCCAAAAATTGAGTGAAAAAGTTTTGGCGGATAGTCAATCAGCAGTTGGCGAGCTTACGAACCGAAACACCATCCCTTTCGCTGTCCCGATTCTATTACGTGGACAGGTCTTGGGTGTGGCAGAGTATGAAGTGCCTCAAGATGATTTCAGTTATGACAAAGTTCTCTTAGCTGAAAATCTCGTCTCACGCTTGGCAATTAGCCTTGAAAATGCGCGTTTGTTTGAAGCGAGTCAACAAGCTGTTGAACGTGAACGCGTTGTAAATGAGATTTCAGCCAAACTCACTAACCAAACCGATGTTGAATCAATCCTTGAAACGGCAGTGCGTGAGATTGAACAAGCACTACGAACACCACAAGTTGCTATTCGTCTCGCTGGTGCAAATAGTAATAGCAATGGTACTTATCCGAATGGCAATGATGCTAACGATTCGTCGCTATAAGTTATGGATGCGGAGTTAATATGACTCAAATAGCTAATCAATCAAGAATAGAACGTTCTGGTGAAAATCCTTATCTTGCGCGAATTATGCGCCTCATCGGTATTGGTGTGAGCATTGCTGTGTCAATTTTCGCACTAGCAGGTGTTACGGGGATTGTTGGGGCAGCCAATACGGAACTTTTTACCGCACACAACAGTGATTTGAACCGTATTGAGAGTACGATTCAAGCGCAATTAGACCGTTACACGACCGACTTAACAAGCCTAGCGAATGACCCAAACCTGATTGAACATCTGACTGGTACAGAAAATGTACGGGTCGCCTCGGCACGCGCGGGGGAAATTATTGCATTGAATCTCGATGAGTATGAACGCATCCAATTCATTGACATCCGTGATGGTCAGCCATTTTTAGCTTTTGAGCGTGTAAACAACAATAACACTGTTTCCGATGTTACACCTTTTGCAAACCAAGCCTATGTTGCTCCAGAGTATGCTAGAGAGACATTTGAGAGTGTCTTAATTGGTGAGAATCAGTCAATTGTCTTGAGCGATTTTTACTTACGTAGTGATACAAGTGCTAATAATATTATTGTATTAGAAGGCTATGTGCCAGTTTACATCGGTACTGACCTTGCGATGATTATCAATTTACAAATTAATGCCCGCGAATTAAACAACATTGTTAATTTGGCTGTGGGTGAATTAGTTGATGGTGATGGGGATGCGACTTCACGCCGAGTGCTATGGTTAGCTAATAATAGTATTGTGGCTGATAGTGATTCAGTTGGGATAAATTATGTCGAAAACCTTAATGCAATTGACGGCAATATTGATGGTAATGAGTTATATGAATCTATTCTTGATGTAGATGGATTATTAGCTGGAACAAGCGACCCTATCCAAAGTTTTCGTCAGAATACAATTTATTCGTCTGAGGTTATTGACTATGAAGGATTACCCAATTTAAATTGGCGTATTATTGTTACAGATACCCTATCGGTTTATCATACGTCATCAATTGTAGGTATTACTGCAATTGCTATTTTAGCATTCTTGACTTCGGTGGTAGTAGTTGTTGTTATCAAGCAAATTTTACGTCCAGTTTTAGCGCAAGTTTACGAGGCTGATACTTTAATACAAACATCAGCACGCGAGAGCAATGTGGCTGTCCGTTCGGTTGGCGACCAAGCAGAACTTGTAGCGGCGGCACGACGGGTAACAACGCGCTTGAGCCGCCTCAATGAAGATTTGGAGAATGAAACCAAGCGACGTAATCGTGATATGCAGGTTGCAGGGCGGATTGGGCGTGAGACAGCAACCTTAACAGACCTTGATACACTTGCGAATACGACAATTAACTTGATTTGTAATGAACTTGGATTTTACCATGCACAGATATTTTTGCTGGATCAATCACGGACGAATGCCGTTTTACGTTACAGTCGTGGTGATGCTGGTAAGGAACTCATAAACCGAGGACATCAATTACGTGTCGGGTCAGATAGTGTTATTGGCACAGTGACGGCTGAAAAACGCCCTGTAATTGTCAATGATACCCAAGCAAACACAAATGAACATGCGATTAATCCATTACTCAATGAAACTCGTGCCGAGATGGGCTTACCTCTCCTAATTGGTGATACGATTATTGGTACATTGGATATTCAAAGTCGGAATGCGTATTCGTTTTCAGAAGATGATATTTCGACGTACCAATTATTAGCTGACCAATTGGCTGTTGCTATTTATAATGCTCAATTGCGCGAACAAACTGAGCAACGTATTGGGCAGATTGATAAACTGAATAGACAATTAACTCGTGATGCATGGAATGACCTAGAGAACAAGTTAGACTTACGTCAAAAATATGGCACGAAAAATATTGATGAGGCTAAACTCGCTACAGACATCAGTATTCGTGGTGAAGTAATTGGACGTTTCGAGGCAAACTTACCTGAGGGACAACAATTCAGCGATGCAGACCGTCAGATTCTACAATCTGTAGCAGAACGTGTGTCATTGGCATTAGAAAATGCGCGTTTGTTCCAAGAAACTGAAGTTGCTCTCCAACGTCAAGAGAAATTATATGCTGCTAGTCGTATTATCAATACATCTCAGAACTTATCCGACCTTGTGCGCGCGGCAGTTGCTACTGCGAGTGACCTCAAGTTAGATTTTTGGCTAGCATTGCCTTATGGTGAACGCGATAAAGATGGTTGGACAGAGTTAGTGGAAGTCATTGCGAAATCACATGCTGGCGAAGTTGAAGAAGTGAGCGAAATTCACCCATCATTCAGCACCGAACACTCGTCAATACGTCGTCGTGAGCCAGAAATTTTGATGGATCGCAGTAACAATAGTCAAGGTGATTCAGATGCTATACGGTGGATACGAGACTTGGGCTTGAATTTTGTTGCCATGTTCCCGCTATTCAGCGATAACTCTCCTATTGCGATTTTTTATATTGTTAATCAGCATCCCTATGAATTATCTCAAGATGATTATGAAGTGTACCGCGCATTAACTGGGCAGATGAGTACACAAATTCAAAACCGCAATTTATTCGCACAGACAGAAGAAACTCTAAGCGAAATTCGTCGCCTTTATGTGGCAACACGGGCGATTTCTGGGGCGCAAGACACTAGCGCAATTTACGACGCTGTTGCTGGGCATATTGCAATGCCCTTCATTCAGCAGAGTGCGCGTTTGAACCAAGAACTGAATGCTTCGATTACAGTGTTGCTGGCAAATCCACAACCTGATATTCATGCCCCTCAATTACGTTATGAATATAGCTGGCATAGTGACCCATTAGACACAGATACTATTGAAATTGGGACTGTTATTTCGCAGGAAGATGCGCCATTTGGTGGTTTGATTGCGGATCATGATGATGGTTCAATTATTTACAAGCATATGGATGATGTGCCAAATGATTTCCCCATGATACGGGAGATTTTGTCGCATGGTGCTGCGACATCAGCAATTATTGCGCCATTATGGTCACGGTTACGATGGTTCGGTGTCATGATTATTGGTACAGATCAACCGCAATTGCTTGACGAAAACTATGCGCGCTTTGTTCAATCCATTGCTGACCAAGTGGCTATTGCTATTGAAAATCAGACTTTGCTTGCTGAAACACAATTTGAGCGTCAACGCCTCAATGAAATTCTACAAACATTGCCTGTAGGTGTTATGGTGTTGGATTTTGATAGCTTAGAACCTATATCCATCAATGACCAAGTCTCACAATTATTGGGTCAAGCAGTTCGTTTTGATGAAGCATTTTCTGCTAAAGCCTATAATATTTATCGTGCAGGCACGGACTTATATTATCCTGACAGGGATTTGCCTATTTTCGCCGCTCGTGAGAAGAGGCAAGAGGTTGCTCCGGTCGATGATATAAGTGTTATCCATGAAAATGGTCAGATTGATTTGTTGATGAGTGCTGCGCCGATTTTTGATGCGAGTGGTCAGCCACAGGCAATTGTTTCAGCATTTCAAGATATTAGCACATTACGTGGTATGGAACGTACTATCCAAGAGAATTTACGTGAAACTATTTTGCTTTATGAAACACAACGTACTTTGAATGAAGCAGCAGATTTTGAGGAATTGCTTGATGGTTTAGCAATGCAATTGGCAATGCAACAGACATCAGATGCTTTTGTTTTTCTTAATCAAGGTAATGGACGTATCAGTATCGTGCGGAGTCTTATGCAATCGACGGATGATGCCGAGGTAATGTTGCCCCTTCTGCAAGAAAATACTGTCAATATTAGTGATGTCGCTCAAGAAACAGAATTTGACGATGCCCTTCGCCAAACTTTACAAGCTATCAATGCACAGTCAATCTTAGTTGCACCTCTTAGCGTGCGTACACGGCAAGAGCCATTAGGCTGGCTAATGCTGGTTGAGGATACACCTAACAGTTTTGGAGTTGACCAAGAGCGCTTGATGAGTAGTATCGCTGATATGACAAGCCAAGCGATTAATAACAATTATCTATTTGAGAGTACACAAGCGGCATTACAAGAAACGAGCGTTCTTTACCAAGCATCGAAAGCTCTGATTGAAACCGATAGCCCACAAGAGATTATTGAGGTCATCACAAATTACTTGATTGAACCGCATGTAAATCAAGTATTTATTGCGATGCTCAATAGGTCAAATTGGGATTCGCCATCAGCCGCCGTAGAGATTGTAGCAAGTTGGCAATCGGACGCAGAAATTGATTTATTTGGTGTTGTATTAAGTCCAGACGAGTTCCCAGCATGGTCAATTTTGGCAACTGATACCACACTTACAATCAATGATATTCATGACGAGGCATATCAACTAGATATGATGGAGCAACTGAGTATTGAGAGTTTGGGTATCCGCTCCTTAGCTGTCTTACCGTTGCGCGTTCCGGGGCGAGCAATTGGGTCAATTTGGTTGGCATCAAATGAGACATATGATTATTCAGACCGTGACCTTCGCGTATTCCAATCTTTTGCAGAACAGACCTCACTATCTTTAGAAGCAAAGCGTCTATTGGAACAAACCGAAGAGCGTGCGCGTCAACTCCAAACATCGGCTGTCATCAGCCAGAGTGTTGGGCAAATTCTTGACCTGAATATTCTCTTACCGCAAGTGGTAGAGCTTATCCGCGACCAATTCGATTATGACCATGTTCAAATTTTCTTGATGGATGAAGAAAATGATTGGGCATTATTGACGGCGAGTACAGGCGAAGCAGGCGAAGAGTTGCTAGGTATTGGGCATAAGCTACAAAGAGGCTCTGCATCAGTTATCGGGCAAGTAACGGAAATTGGTAAACCAACGATTGCACTAGATACAGCAGATGCAGAAGTCGTTCATGCGCCAAACCCCTATCTGCCAATGACACGTTCAGAAATGGCGTTACCTTTGATTGTTAAAGGTGCTATTGTAGGTGCATTGGATGTGCAGTCAAATCGTCCGAATGCCTTTGCTGAAGATGATATTCAAGTGCTGACAACCCTTGCCGCACAAATTGCAGTGGCAATTGATAATGCACGCTTATATGAAGATGCGGAAAAAAGTGCAGAAGATATGTCCTTCCTATTTGACATTACCACAACTGCTGCCGCCGCAGAGACTTTACGTGATGCTCTTAACCATGTCGCACAGCAAATTAAAGATAATGTGCGCTCAGATGTTGTTGCAATTTACCTGACGCAAGACTATGAAGATTACTATGGTAATCGTAAGAAGATGATTGAAGTCAATGCGATTGCCAGTGATAGCAATATTCAACTTGCAAGTGTATCGAGTGTTGAAGTCGATAATACAGAGACAATGCTAGGCAGTGTATATGCGAGTTTGCAACCTGTGGTCATCGAGAACATTGGTCATGAGATACGCTATAGTCCAATTAGTGGCGCATCACAGTCAGCAACTATTGTGCCGATTACATCTCGTGATAGCCTCGTCGGTATTATTGCGATTGAAAGTAAACGCCTCAATGCCTATACCGATGATACAGTTGTTTTAATACAAACACTCGCAGGGTCACTCGCGGCAGTTATCCAGAATACTTTGCTGGTAGAACAACTCCAAGCATCCAATGAACAATTGCGCGAGGTTGACCGTTTGAAGAGTCAGTTCCTTGCGAGTATGTCTCATGAATTACGGACTCCGCTTAACTCTATCATTGGTTTTAGTCGCGTGATGCTCAAGGGGATTGATGGTCCATTAACTGAGATGCAAGAACAAGATTTGACCACTATCTTTAATAGTGGTAATCATCTTTTGCGCTTGATTAACGATATTCTTGACCAAGCGAAAATTGAAGCAAATGAAATTAACCTCAAGTTTGGCTACTTTGATATTAAGCCGTTAGTTGAGAGTGTAAAATCTATTGCGATTGGTCTTTTAAAAGAGAAACCACAGCTCACAATGGAAGTTGAGATTGCTGAGGGTTTACCACAAGCCTATGGTGACGAGTTCCGCAGTCGACAAATTTTGCTGAACTTAGTAACTAATGCCATTAAATTCACTCAAGAAGGTAGCGTGACAATTCGTGTCTATGCCATTGAGCATGAACCTGCCCCTCTCATCCGCTTGGATGTAATTGATACAGGTATGGGCATCGCTGAGAGCGACTTAGGCACAGTCTTTGAGCAATTCCGTCAGGTTGATAACTCACTGACCCGTACTGTTGGTGGTACTGGTTTGGGTCTGCCGATTTCAAAATCATTTGCGGAGTTACAAGGTGGTGATTTAACAGTTGCATCAGAGGTCAATGTGGGGTCAACATTTAGTGTCAATATCCCAACATTTGAAGGTGCAGAAGAAGAACTCGAACGCCAACGCGAAGAAAAACGCGCTGGGCAAAAAGCAGTTTCAGCACAAGAACCATCTATAACATCAAGCGGATTGATTAGTAAAGATGATGTTGCTAAAGCAAAGCAATTGGCTGATGCGAAACATCAAGGTAATGGTCATGATACTAACGGTACAGTAGAGTTTGATATGGTTGATACTCAGGAATTTGAAGCAACAAAGAAAGACAAAACTGGACGTATCGATACCAATGTCACCCAAAGTATTCCAATTATGACTCAGAAACGTGATGTTATTCTGGTCGAAGATGATAAGACGATGGTTGACCAATTCCGCCGTATCTTGCAACGTGAAGGTTTTGAAGTGACAACAGCCGATTTTGCTGCCTTCGCTGAGGCAATGATTGGGCAATTGCGTCCGAATGTTGTGATTTTGGATGTGAACTTTGCGAATGGTGCAGGTTGGGAGTTACTCAAGAATTTGAAAGAACGAGACGATACCTTTGATATTCCTGTTGTCGTCACTACAATGGATGACGATAGTGAACGGGCTTATCGTTTAGGCGCACATACATTCATCCAACGTCCGTTCTTGCCTGAAGATGTCTTAGAAGCTGTTTTAGAAGCCGAAAAAGAAAGCCAGCGCGAGCGAATTCTCATCATTGATGACCAAGAAGATACTATTCGTTTGCTAACACATCTTTTAGAAGAACACAGTGATTTCAAGATTTATAGCGCACAAAGTGGCGATGAGGGTATTTCACTCGTCGCACGTCGTCGCCCTGACCTCATTATTCTTGATTTACGGATGCCGGGTAAGGATGGGTTCGCTGTATTGGATGAACTGCGTGGTAATCCTGAAACAGCTAAAATCCCTGTGCTAGTGGTGACAGGTGAGATGGATTTGAATAATAGCGAACAAGAACAACTTGTGGATATTCATATCTTGCAAAAGACAGATATTAGCCAAGAAGAATATGATCTCTTCATTGAAAATGTACGCTCTTACCTAGAGACAAGTAATGGAAAATAGAATGACGCGAAAGCAAGAAATCCTTTTAGAATGTACGAATTGTAAGACAATCACCAACTTTAAAGCCTTTTTAGGTACATGCCCAAATTGTGGCGATAATATCATGGAGGCACGTTATGAACTCGATAAAATCAACGTTCAGGAGTGGTTAGAGGATTTAAAAAATCGATCATCCACATTGTGGCGTTATCATGAAGTATTGCCGATTTACGATTCTGCGAATATTGTTTCGATGGGTGAAGGTGGAACGCCACTGATTAAGAGTGAGCATCTTGCTGCCAGCTTGGGGCTGAAAAACCTCTATATTAAAGATGAACGCCAAGGTCCTACGGGAAGTTTTAAAGACCGTCAGGCAACTGTGGCGATTACTGCACTCAAAGAAATGGGCGTAGATGAGGTGGTTGTCGCTAGTACAGGCAATGTTGCGATTGCGTATTCTGCTTATGGCGCACGCGCAGGAATTCATTTATGGGCATTTTTCCCATCACTTACACCAAATGATAAAATGCGTGAGGCGGCAATTTACGGGTCTGAAATCATCAAGACGACAGGCACATATGACCAAACCAAAGAATTAGCGGCGAATTTTGCTAAGAATAAGGGCTTATTCCTTGATAAAGGGATTAAAAGTATTGCCGCAACCGAAGCTATGAAAACGATGGCGTATGAAATTGCGGAGCAACTGGGCGAAATTTTTGAAGATGGTCAGAAATGGCGCGCACCCGATTGGTTTTTGCAGGGAGTTTCAGGGGGGTTGGGTCCGATTGGATTGGCAAAGGGCTTTCGTGAGATGCACGCCTTTGGGTTGATTGATAAGAAACCCGCTTACGGCATGATTCAATCATCAGGCTGTGCGCCAATGGTAGAAGCCTTTAAACGTGGGCAACGTGTTGCTACACCAATTGAGACATCGGACTCTGTGATTGTGACTCTTGCAACGGGTAATCCCGGACGCGCATATGAAATCCTCTATGATTATGTGCAAGAAAATGGAGGTCACTTTGAAGCGGCAAGCGATGAAGAAGCCTTCAATGCGATTCGTCTCTTAGCCCGTTTAGATGGCATTTCGGTTGAGCCAGCGACAGGGGTAACATTTGCAGGGTTGATTCGCATGGTGCGTAAGGGAATCATCAAGCCTGATGATGTCGTAGTAATCAATTGTTCTGGGCATACACTCCCCGTTGAAAAGCAAATTCTCGGTGAAAAGTGGCAAAAGACAATTGATTTGTCTAAAACTGCAACCACTGCGGCTATACCTGAAGCAGAACTCAATCATGTTATCAGTTCTATGAAGGGTTCATTACGACGGATTGTTGTTATAGAAGATAATGAAAATGCCGCTCGTTTGATGAGTCGTATCCTTGAAGCACGCGACAATAGTGAGGTCTATCTGGCACACAATGGCGCGGCTGGTTTGAATATCATCCGTGAGATTTCACCCGACCTCGTGATTACCGATTTGATGATGCCTGATGTCGATGGTTTCAATGTCATTGAGACAATGAGAAATGATGAGACGTTAAACAAAATCCCAATTGTGGTCGTTTCTGCTAAAGATTTAACCGCACGCGAGAAAGATTTCCTTGATGCCAATGCCGATATGATGCTTCAAAAAGGCTCATTCATTGATGAAGATTTCATGGAAACCTTGATGACGAAGTTAAATTGAGTGAATGGCAACGTTTATAAGGGCAAATATGAACCACGAAAGCACGAAGAACTCAAAGAAAAGTATTTTCTCGTCTCGGACACTATTCATAGTGTCCCTACTGAATCCTGTTGGTTTGTAGGGGGGACACAGTTACCGCATCCGACCTGATAATTTTCGCTCTACGCGCTATTCTGTGCAAATATAATGTTGCACTCCTACATTTTTCTCTCAAGCATGTAAAAATATTAACCTTCAACAGCATCAAAATGATGGTCAAATAATGGCGAATTCTAAGGAACAAGTGAATGTATCAGGCGTGCTTGCGGCATTCGCAACACCAATATTTTTGGGTGTTGCACCCATTTTTGGGAAATTTGCTATCGCTGCTGGTGCTGACCCCTTCACTTTAGCAGCTTTACGAACTATGGTTGCCGTCGTCTTACTGTGGATTGGTTATGCGATTTTCTTCCGCAAGTACATTTACATTTATCCAGCAGGATTAATGGGCTGTGTTGTGATTGGCTTTGTAAATGGGATTGGCTCACTCTTCTATTATGCTGGTCTACAACAATTGGATGCTTCGCTTGTGCAACTGATTAATGGCTCATACCTTGCTTTCGCAGTTTTGCTCTCACGGATTGGTGGACAGCGTATTGATTTCCGTACAACGATTCGTGTGATGATGGCATTGATTGCCCTCGTGATGATTACAGGATTTAGTGCAACAGGGGTCAATATTCTCGGTGTAGGCTTTATGCTAGCCAATGCACTGATGTTCGCTGGCACAGTCATTTTAAGCCAATATGTGCTGTTCGAGATGCCTTCGCCGACAGCCGCACTTTACATCCTCACAACAATGGGCGTAGTAGTCACAATGGCGTGGTTAGCAGTTGCGCCACCATTAGAGAGTGTTGTCCTACAGAATGCGAGTATCTGGATAATTGCTCTGGGTATTTCAACAGGATTATCGCGTCTAGCAATATTTGCAAGTGTGAAAATCTTAGGTGGGATGCAAACAGCGATTATGGCAGCGGCAGAAATTGGTGTTGCATTGCTCTTAGCCTTTATCTTCTTAGGGGATATGCTCACTTTAGGGCAATGGGCTGGGGTTGCCCTATTGATGACCAGTATTCTTTTAATCCGCCAAAAAGACTTATTGCCACGTGGGTTTAATCCTAATTCGTTAATTGTTGCTAATATGGCGAGTGTACAATTCCAACGGATAGCCTTTCATCGGGCATTCGGTACAAGCGAGCATGATAATCTCGAAAATACGATGGGGACAATCACAACGCAGGAGATGGTCGCTATTCAGAAGATGATGGGCGCTCAACTCGGTGGTTTAGACCCCTTCCCAATAGGCAAAACAAAACATCTTATCGGCATGGACGAGACTTATGACCCGACAGCAGAAACCCATCCTTCGCGTGCAAATAGGGAACTACTATCTGCTGAAGAAATGATACTTGATGAGGAAATATCAGACACTGAGTAACATGAATTTGACTTAGAACATAATTTCTAATACACTTGGTCTATCTGCCAAGATATGTGAGATTTTGTGATGTCTAAGCCACCTCAAATACAAACAACTGCTTTTGATGATGCAGTTGAGGCAATTATTACAGGTGATGCCACAACGCTTTCCAATCTACTTACTAAAAATCCCCAACTAGTACATGAGCATAGCCGAACCGAGCATCAAGCGACTTTGTTGCATTACGTCAGTGCAAATGGTGTTGAAGATAATAAGCAAATTACACCTGATAATGTACTAGAGGTTGCGGAAATACTACTCAAAGCAGGAGCAAATCCTAATCAAGTAAGCAATATATATGGTGGTGGCACAGGTAGTACAGCGTTGTGTGCATTGGTATCGAGTTCGCATCCTGCACAGGCTGGTAAACAAGCTGACCTTGTGCGCTTGTTCTGCCAATATGCTAATCCTGATGGTGTTAATAATGAGCTATATCCTCTTGCGACAGCGATTGCCTTTCGTTATCCAAAAGCGGTTCAGGCTCTAGTAGACTCTGGGGCGACAGTTGATAATATCGTTTCGGCAAGTGCTGTTGGTAATTATGCGTTGGTCAAAGAACTATTTGATAGCGTCTTGCCTCCATACACCAATAGCTTTGGGACAACATTTACTAATCATTCAGCGATAAAAGAATTAGCACTTTCGGCAAGTTGCATGGCGGGACATTTGGAGATTGTACATTACTTGGTCGAGAATGGTGTTGATGTTGATGCGCGAACTTCCGTTGAAAAGACCTCTGCACTGGTTGAGGCAAGTATCTGTGGGCATAGTGACATTGTTACTTATTTGCTCGAAAATGATGCCGATGTTATATCGCAAGACCATATCGGATTTACGGCTCTGCATTGGGCAACATGGCATGGGCATCTCGATTCAGTAGATATACTATTGGAACACAATGCTCCGTTAGAGATTGTCAATACTTATGGTGGCACAGTGATTGATACAGCTGTGTATGGATATGCCAATACCTATTACCCTGTTCCTAATCAACTTGAGACCTTACAACGACTGATTGATGCTGGCGCAGATGTCAGCAACATATCGCCTTATCCAAGTGGCAATCAACAAGTTGACTCATTTTTAGAAGGCTACATCGTGTAATAAATCTTTATTCTGTGAGTAAGAAGTCTCATGATATGATTCAAGTGTGGGCAACGAAGTTGTCCCTCTCATCACAGTAGAAGGAAATATCATGCACTTACTCACTCATAGAGTAATTAATAGTCGCTACCGCATCTTATCTCACATAGGACAAGGTGGAATGGGGGTGGTCTATAAGGCGCAAGATAGAATAACTCATGATACTGTCGCACTCAAAATCATCGAAATTTCTCATATCGAAACTGATGAGTCTAAGACCTCTGAACACAAGCTAGCATTGATAAACGAGTTTAAGATTCTAGCTGGCTTACGTCATCCCAATATTATAAGCGTTTTTGATTATGGTTTGCACCAAGATTCCCCTTACATTGTGATGGATTACTTAGACGATGCCGTCGATTTTGACCATGTCATTACTATTGCTGATGAACAAACAAAAATCGATTTATTAGTACAAGTGCTAGAAGCTCTATTTTATTTGCATCGTAGAGGCATCATCCACCGCGATTTGAAACCAAGCAATATCATGGTCGATAAGGGTGTGGTGAAGGTATTAGACTTTGGTTTGAGTGTTGCCGATGAGATGGCAACTGGACGGGCTGGTACATTAGCCTATATGGCACCTGAAACCTTAGAAAAACGTATTACTGTGCCACAGTCTGATTTATATTCTTTGGGTGTTATCGTATACCAAGCATTCACAGGGACATTACCATTCACGGCTCCGAATATCCTGGATATTGTTCAGCAAGCTCCTGATATGTCTTTACTCGATAATCATCCCATTTCTAACATTATTGAGCGTCTCTTACTCAAAAACCCTTTAGACCGTTATCAATCTGCTGAGGCTGTTTTAGATGTGTTAACTAATGTGATGCAAATCGAGCGTCAGGAAACTTTATCTGTTCGCGAGAGTTTCTTACAAGCAAGTCGCTTTGTTGGGCGTAAGAAAGAACTGAATCAACTCCAAAAATCTCTAAAATTAGCCATATTAGGTCAAGGCGGGGCATGGCTCATTGGGGGTGAAAGTGGTGTTGGCAAATCGCGATTATTTGAAGAATTTCGTACTCATGCGCTCATTAATGGTGCGATTGTCTTGCATGGACAGGGTGTTGAAGGTGGTGGCTTACCGTACCAACTCTGGCACAATATTGTGCGACATTTGCTCTTATCAACAGAGGTAGATGAGCTTGAAGCGAGCATTTTAAAAGAGCTTGTACCTGATATTGCAGAATTAATCGGTAAAGCGGTCAATGATGCACCTGAATTACAAGGTGAAGCGCATAAAATGCGACTTATCACGACCATCAGCGATATTCTACGTCGGCAAACAGACTGCATTGTGCTCTTGCTAGAAGATTTGCAATGGACAATCGAAAGCCTTGAAGTCATCAAACGGTTGACACATTTTGTTAGTGACATTCCCCTACTTATTGTGGGTAACTTCCGTAACGATGAACGTCCCAAATTGCCAGACGAATTACCTCAAATGCAGGTCATGACATTGGAGCGTCTATCCGATTCAGCAATATCAAATCTTGTGAAATCTATGCTTGGGGAACATGCTCTACAACCGCCCTTACTCTCATTCTTGAAGAAAGAAACCGAAGGCAACGCCTTGTTCATGGTTGAGGTTGTGCGTGCTTTGGCTGAAGATGCTGGACAACTGAGTAACATCGGGCAAGCGACGCTCCCTGAAGAAGTGTTTACGGGAAATATCAACCGTATTATTCAAAAACGTTTGCTAAAATTGCCAGAAACTTATCGCCCACTCCTGCATTTATCGGCTGTGTTAGGGCGATACTTAGACCTCAAAGCATTGCATATTCTCGAAACAGAAGTTGGGGTTAGTCTTGAAGAACTTTTGCTTATGTGTGCTGACCTCAGCATTCTGGAAGTTGTAGATGGTAAATGGCGTTTCACACACGATAAATTACGTGAAGCGACGATAAAATCTATCTCTGATGACGATAGTTCAAGACTCTATACATTAGGCGCGATAGCCCTTGAAGAAGCTTATCCTGATGATGACAAATATGCGTTGATGCTGATTGACTTATGGAACAAAGCGGGCAACGAAACCAAAGAATTAAAGTACATCATGATTGAGGGAGAGCGTCTGATTGAGCAGGCAGGGTACAGTAATTCACAACAGGCAAAATCATTGTTTGAACGTGCTAACAACATCTCAAATTCCTTGCCTCTATCTCCACAAACTAAACTCGATATTGTGCTTAATTTAGGGGTTGCGCTCATTGGGACACATGAAAGCGAATTAGCAGATAAATATTTAGATGAGGCATGGCATTTAGCTGAGGATTTAGGCGAAAAAGTCAAAGCCTCAAAAGCAATGGTAGGATTGGCGCGGATACGGACAGAGCAATATCCACAAGATGAGATTTTTAAGTTATTAGACAATGCCATTGCTATTGCCCAAGAATGTGAAGATTATCGGATGCTGGGGGTGAATTATGGTGTTGAGGGTTATGTCTACGCGCACTATAACGACCTCGATAAAGCATTAGAGTCATTCTTGAACGCACGGGATGCACTCAAAATTGGCTATGTCGATTATGAAGTGGCTTTGATGCAGAATAATATCGGCAAATTGTTACAAGTGAATGGCAATTTTGCTGAGGCAAAAGCCCAACTCAAAGAGAGTCGTAAGTTATCCCTCCAAGCACGTCATTATAATAACCTTATCTTATGCACATCTAACTTGGGTGTGACCTCGTTTTTCCAAGAACACTATCAAGAGGCAATCGCCTACTATAGTGACTCTATCAAAATTATGAACGATACTGCCGATGTCGCTGGTTTACCGCATTTATGGATATTGAAGTCACTCGCAGAAGCGGAGTTGGGTCAGGTTGATGCGGTCAATATGAGCATCCATAAGGCGATTGAAACACGTCAGAAAGCTGTCTTGTGGGATTATTCCAATACCTATATTGTGATTGGTGGTGCGTGGTTAGCATTATTACTGGATGAGCATGAGCAAGCCGCAATTTGGTTTGGATTAGCCAAACAACATGGCTATGAAAATCCTTTCATTCGGGAATGGCTTGAGCCTTTGCAAGACAAACTCAAGACAGTATTTGACACAACCGATTTAGAGGATTTTATTGCACAAGGTGCAAAGCTTGAATTGGATACTAGTGTGGATTCTATTCAAGAGATTTTATTTGTGCGAAATTAGCAGGGCATAGCATGCTACGCCCCTACAAATTAGAGTTTTATTTTAGAGTAATACTGACGGGGCAATGGTCACTTCCCATTGTTTTGGTATGGATGCTGGCAGATTCTAGTGAATCAATCATATTAGGTGACATGATGAAATAGTCTAATCGCCAACCGACATTCCGTGGTCGCGCT
This sequence comes from Phototrophicaceae bacterium, assembly GCA_965230145.1. Classification (GTDB taxonomy): domain Bacteria; phylum Chloroflexota; class Anaerolineae; order Aggregatilineales; family Phototrophicaceae; genus JAUZRW01. Next base: position 3,942,873 of record CBDDKI010000002.1, on the reverse strand, counting down.
CCTGACCGCATTGACCACCAGCTATAAACCTCTTCTTTGTCTGGATAAAAATGACGGTAGCTATCAATATACCCTTCTTCAATAAACCATTTATCGAGGAAGGCACGTTCTTCAGGCATGAAGCCTGTGGTTTTATGATTGGAGTCTGGTCGGGCGAGGTCGATTTCTTTGTGCGAGATGTTGATGTCACCACAGACAATCACGCCTTTGCCCTCTGCACGCCAGTCATTGCATTTATCGACGAGTGCTTGGCAGTAATCCAACTTAAAGGGAACAAAGTCTGCGCCTTTACTGGCACTGGGGACATAAGTTGTCACGAACATGAAATCATCATATTCAGCAATAATGGTGCGTCCTTCGGCATCGAATTTATCTATACCTAAGCCGATTTGTACACTGTTTGGTTCGATACGGCTATATAATCCAACACCACTATAGCCTTTTTTCTCAGCAATTGCCCAATAGCTATGATAGCCTTCTGGTTCAAGTAAGTCTTTGCTCAGTTGTTCGGGGCGTGCTTTTGTCTCTTGTACGCCTAAAATGTCGGGTTTAGTTTCTTGAAGCCAATCGACAAATCCTTTTTTTTCGGCGGCACGGATGCCATTTACATTCCAAGAATAGAGTTTCATTTTTCGCCTTTTTGTTCTATTTTATTGTCTTCATCATAGCGATGGACAGCATTAAGTACAAGCGTAAGTGGGTTAGAATATGATTGATAATTGGAGAGGCATTTTTACTCACAACACGGTATTATCAGGACAATTATTCTGATAATAATAGGTACTCATATGACACACAAAATTATTTGTAGTGATTGCAATACAGAAGCAGAGCCTTTAGATTGGCGTTGTAGAGTCTGTGGTGGGATATTAGATTTTGAGACTATGCCCCAATTTTCGGGCGAGACTATCAACATGGCAGATACCTCCATGTGGCGTTATCGTGATTGGCTCGGATTAGACCAGCATGTAACACTGGGTGAAGGTCTGACACCTTTAGTTGATACGGAAGTCAATGGATACAAAATCTCCACAAAATTAGAGTATTTGAATCCGACAGGGTCGTATAAAGATAGAGGGACAAGTGCGTTAATTAACCATATTGCTGGCTACGATGCGCCCGAAGTGATTGATGATTCATCAGGGAATGCAGGGGCTTCTGTGGCGGCATTTGCTAGCGCATTGGGCATACAATCTCGTATTTTCGTCCCTCAAGAAGGGTCTGAGGCGAAGAAAGCACTGATTAAAGCCTTCGGAGGAACATTAGTAGAGGTCGCTGGCGCGCAACACAATAAAACCCTCGCGTGTCATGAAGCGGCGAAATCCACCACCTATGCTAGTCATGCGTGGAGTCCTTACTTTTTATTGGGGCAAATGACCGCAGGATTTGAAATCTGGGAGCAGTCATTACCCAATTTTCCTGATGCGATTGTTACGCCTGTGGGGCATGGTGCATTGTTCTTGGGGATTGCGCGTGCCTTTAAGCTCTTGAAATCTGCTGGTTTAATCGGATATTTGCCGAAAATGTTTGCAGTACAATCTGACAAAATTGACCCTGTGGTACAAGGTTACGAAAACAATGCTGAAACGCCTCCCGTTGTCAATGAAAGCGAGCGTACCGTTGCTGATGGCATTATGGTTAATCAACCTGTGCGTGGCAAAGAAGTCTTAGCAACTATTCGTGAGACAGGTGGCGCGGCATTCCGTGTAGATGATGCGAGTATCGTTCAAGCACGGCAAGAATTGGCAAAAAAGGGACTGATTGCCGAGCATACCAGCGCAGTTACAGTGGCGGCATTGCCTCAAATTATGGCTCATCTTGAGGGGTCGGGGCGCGTTGTGTGTTGTTTAACGGGCAATGGTCTGAAGAAGATTTGAAAAACGAAAAGATTCAACGCAGAGAAGCAGAGAATGTGAGATGAAAGAGAACAAAATATCAGGGCAGGTTGTTGATGCCGCAATAGAAGTCCATCGAACATTAGGTGGACCCGGATTGCTCGAAAGTGTTTATGAAGAGGCACTTGCTTATGAACTGCGTCAACGTCATATTTACGTCGAAAGACAGAAATTAGTTCCAATTACATATAAAGGTAACGAACTAGCAACGCCTTTGCGATTAGATATGCTTGTTTCTCAAAATGTCATTATCGAGTGTAAAGCAACCACCGAATACAATACTATCTTCGAGGTACAGTTATTGACCTATCTGCGACTTATGAATCTAAAAGTTGGTTTAGTGATTAACTTTGGTGAACGTGTTGTTAAAGATGGGATTCACCGTGTTATCAATAGTAGAATCGAATAGATTTTTCTCCATCTCTCTGCTTCTCTGCGTTATGTTTTTTACCAATGCAATGTTTTCTCGATACGACGGAGTTCTTTGAGACGGGCTTTGTAATCGGGCATATGGTGAGCGAGAATTGCCCAGAACTTGTTGCTATGATTGAGTTCAATCAGGTGCGCGAGTTCATGGCAAACAATGTATTCCACTAAGTCTGGCTCTAGCCACGTCAGACGAGAATTGAGCGTGACTGTGCCTTTGCTACTACAACTCCCCCATTTACGACGCATATCCCGAAATTGTACCCGACTGGCTTTGACATTCAGGCGTTGAGCATAGTCTTTGACCATTGCTTTAATTGCTTTGCGCGAGGTGACATCTGGTGGGATGTCGGGGATGGCATCTGCGAATTTTTCTACGCCTTTCGCAATAAAATCTTGGACTAAGGTATCGTCTTCTGATAATTGATATGGAATATAGACCTCTAGTGCGCCGACAGTGGGACGCATCATGAGATTGGCTCGGTTTTGGCGATAGATTTTGATTTCGGGTTTCATTTAAATTTCTTCCACAATCATGATTTTTAGGCAGACCAATTATCTTGCCCCTACCGTTAAAATGTTTACTATAATCCGCTACAATCGTCGCTTCGTAGTATATTGAAGGCTCATTCATGCACAAACTTTCACGTCATCTGCTGGTATTCAGCTTGTATATCCTCATTGCGCTGGTGATTGTTGGGCATCCACCGACAGCCCTGCTGGATAATTTCATCGGCAATGATACAGGTGATGTCTATGAGATGGCGCGTAATATCTGGTGGTTCAAATTCGCTATTCAAAATGGTGAACCACTATTTTACCAGACATGGCTCGGCTATCCTGATGGGATTAATGGCATAATCTTCATCAGTGTGCCCTTACAATATTTCCCGATGTGGGCGTTGGCATTCATCATGCCGATTAACATTGCCTATAACTTTACTGTCATTCTGTGGTTGGCTTTAAATGGTTGGGCGATGATGTACTTGGTGCGTTATTTGCTGAGAGATGAGAGCGAGAGGTGGATTCCCGCTATTTTGGCTGGCATTGTCTATATGGCATTCCCACTATTTCAGGGGCATCTGGCAGAAGGTCATGCAGGGTTACTGCTTGCGTGGGCAAGTCCGCTGTATCTTTGGGCGTTGTTCCGATATACCGAAACGCAGACGCATATCTGGCGGTGGTTATTTGCCTGTATTGCCTTCTTCTACCTGAGTACCACAGGGCATATTTTACAATCTATTTACGTGCTAATCCCCGTCACTGGCACATTTTTGCTCGGGAAATTGTGGTTACGCGATTGGCAAGCTGTCAAACGCATCTTGGGAATGGGCATATTGGCGAGTATAGTTTTATTGGGTGCGCTATTCCCTGCGATTTTGGATGCCACAGGCGAAGCGAGTTATGCTTCTACAGGTGGCTATTCACGCTATAGTGCCGATTTACTAGCTATTGCATCTCCATCATTTTTTCATCCGATATTTGATAGTTTTCTCGTTTACCCACGCCAAGTATTGGGCACAAATCTTGCAGAGGGACTGGCATACATCGGCGTGATTGCTGGTATTTTAGCCTTGGTTGCAGTCATCAAGCAGAAAGCCTCACGTTGGTGGCTATTACTTGGCTTGATTGCATGGCTATTCTCATTAGGTCCTGTGCTAAAAGTTTTCGACCAGCCCGTACTGATTGCTGGCAATACAATCCCATTGCCATTTGCATTATTACAAAATTTACCGGGCTTTAGCTTGGCACGTACCCCTGCCCGTTTCAACTTCACACTGGCGATTGCCTTAGCTGTTCTAGTAGGCTATGGCGTGGCATATCTATGGCGAGGTCGGACAGGAAAATGGCATTATGCAGTTACTATTTTGTTGGCGATTGGGATTGTATGGGAATATCAATCGTTTTGGGGGCAACCACTCCGCACATCAACGATACCACAAGAGATTATCAATTTGCGCGATGATGACTCGATTGAGGCAATTTTCAATATTCCGTATCAGCACGCACTATCAGCCAAGGATGCGCTATTTTACCAAACTGGGCATGAGCAACCGTTGATTGCAGGGCAAATTACACGCACAACGCCTGTTAATTCTGCGATGTTGGCGATGCTACAAGGTACACTTGACCCTATCTTACTTAATCAAGTCAATGCGGATATTGTGATTTTGCATCGGACGCGTGCGGAAGAAATTGGCGAACTGGATTTACACGAAACTCGTGCGAATGAGCAACTCGGCACGCCAATCTATCTCGACGACCAAATTGCACTTTATCGGGTTCCAGAAGCAGAAACAGATAGTGGTTTAGTTTATAATTTTGAGCGTCCGAATGTGAGCTTATCAGGTGATATGACACTCATCGGCGCGGACATTTATGATTGGAATGAGCAGACCTATATTTGGCTACAATGGCAATTCAGTAATAATCGACCTGAGACAGATGTGCGTTTTGTGCATATTGTGGATGAAAGCGGTGAGATTGTGCTACAAGCTGATGAATCGCTTGGTGCGATTGTTGATGGTGAAATCCGTACAGAATTATTGATCTTTGATACGAGCACCTTAGCAGATGGTCGATATTGGGTTCGGACGGGCTGGTATGATTTTAATAGGCTCACGAATTACGTTTCAGATGATGGTCAAGAGACTATTGTCATTGGGCAATTTGAAAGATAACAACACCCCCCTCTGACGCTGACGCGCCATCTCCCCCCGAATTCAGGGGGAGATTCTTTTGACAAATTATAGATATGAAAAGGAATTTATATCATGGTGTTACTAGCTCAGGTTCGAGTTCTAGCGGTAATTCTTCAGGAACATAATCAGGCAAATCAGCTTCAAGATTACGAATACTTGGCACGAGAGCCATTGTCATAGCAATGAAAATAGTGATTACACCAGCTACCATGAAAATTAAGCCAATACCCGATCCTTCACCATTACCAACAAATGGTGCGACCAGTTGCCATTGTGGATGATTAACCATGGGTTTAACAATATTATCAGCTAGAGGTCCCGCAAGTAGATAAGCAAGCGGGGTCATCAACATGGCTAATTGACCGATTGTTGCAAAAACCCGTCCTTGTAGATCAGGCGCGACTTTGGCTTGCATGATTGATTGAAGTGGCACATTAGCGAACATATTCGGGAACAGAATCATGAAACTAACAATGGCTAACCACAAAGTTGTCTGTGCCATACCGAAGAAGATAGTCGCAATTCCCATCACCATAACACCACCTATCATGGTATAGATACGTGGACGTGTACCCCCCCATGCACTAATTACAATTGCACCAGCGATTGCCCCTGCATTGAATATCCCTAAAATTAGCCCGTAGGCGGCTTCGCTACCTGTGCGTTCTAGAATATAAGGGGTAAGTAGAACTCCGCTCATATTCAGGACAAAGTTCAGCCCCATTGCACCCATCATCAACCAGAACAAACCTTTACGTTGCCATAAATAGCGCAACCCAGAAAACATTTCTTGCCAAACTGAGCCTGATAAGTCTGCACCTTCTTGAGTTTTACGTGGACGAGGAATATGTACCAGTAAAATCACTAAAACAGCAACCGCAAACGTGACTAAATCGAGAGTAATTGCTCCGACAACGCCAACCGCAGCAAAGATTAAGCCTGCAATAATCGGGGCAATGACTCCTGCTGCAGGTCCTGTCATCTGCATAATGGCATTGGCACGGTCACGTTGTTCATCTGGGATAAGCATAGTAACAGACGCTGAAAATGCAGGTTGCTGAAATACACCAAATATTGATTGTATAAAGACGACTAAATATAAGTGCCAAATCACAAATTGCCCTGATAAGAACAATCCAAGCAGGAGAACTGTAGCGATAGCTTGCCCTGCATCAGACAGTGCCATCACATGCCGTCTATCCCAACGGTCAGCGAGGACACCAGCGAAACCTTGCATCAGCACACTGGGTACAATGCCGAAAAATGCGACTAATGCTAAGGGTGTGGCGTTCCCTGTTTCATTGAATAGCCAGATACCAAGTGCTAGTCCACTTACACGACTGCCTATCATCGACAAAGTTTGTGTGAGAATGAGTGTATAAAATGTCTTTAAATTTTGTGTTTTCAAGAAAAGCCTCCCTATCTTCATTGCTCTCTTTGATAGGGATTACGTAAGTGGTGTTCGATTTTGTTCAACATTTAAATAAATTGCAACAGGGTGTGAGAGTTTTACGTATGGAGTAAATTGGGGTATTTCAAAAGACATTCACCACGAAGAACGAAATTCACAAAGAACCGCTGGAATACACAAGACCTGAGCACTAAACATCTATAAGATAATTAGAAATAAGTAGTAGGTTTTGAGTTTCGGACGCGATACATCACGTCCCTACATCTTCCTATATTTTAGGTCGGTATTAGCTAGCAAATCAAGCGAATAAGCTAAAGACCATTGCAAAGATGTCTTCTGTGCCACGCATTTCCATTGGCAGTGAGAACACTTGGTAAGCAGAAATCATGAGAACGAGGAGCATCAATGCCCAAGGAAGTAATGCCCCAAAGCTACTGCGTCGTCCATACACGCGATTCGATGCTTGATAGACAATCATCATGCTCCATAGGAATCCACCAAGTAACGCAATCACCTGTAGGATACCAATATATTGCACATCCACTTGAAAGCCAAAGGTTGCCCAATCACCTTGCCTTGCACCTAAAAATTCTTGCAGAACTGGTACAAATGATAGAGGCGCAATCAAGAAATGAAATCCATAGTGCGCTATCCAGATGCCAAAGCCAAGTGGGATAAAAGTAGGTGCAAAGGTCGCTACTGTATCGCGTAAGGAAATTTTACTGCCTGTGAACGTTAAAAATTGTGTAGCTTTGCCCGCGATAAGCGCCAATAGAACAGGTACAAGGATGCCTCCGACAAAGAATATTAAGAATAACGGGACAATTTCGCCTGTGAAGCCTTGTTCGGCAAACCATTCGAGTAGATCAAATACAGGGGGAACCATCCCGAAAGCATTCACTACAGCTAAGAAAGCTAAAATAATCACAAATAAAGACATATCCCAACGTTTTGCCCATGCGCCTACTTTGAATAACTCGCGTCCGGGTGTGCGCGTCATTAAACCGATGTTGTCATGGGGGCAAGCACGAACACAATCAAGGCAAAAGACACAGTCCATATTGCCCTTAATCTGTGGCGGATAGAGTTCTGTGCCACATCCGAGCGTCCCTTGTGGGTTTTGCTCTACTTGCACATCTTTATAATGCAAATTGCCATCCGCATCAATGAAGGGGATTTTATCAATGCGGATAATGCTCTCGGTAGCAAAACTACCATTCACACATTCTTTGCCTTGGCAACTCTGGCAGACCGCATGGTCTTTGACTGCGATTTGGGTTGGGGATGCTGTGGCGTAGGCAAAATTAAATGAGCCTAGTGGACAGACATATTTACAAAAAACGGACTCTTTAAAAACTGCCTCTAATACAAATGATGCGAGAAAGTAGGCAATAATCACCCATGCAGTTAAAGCAGGACTTGCCCATAAATCTAGCCATTCGTACACAAAAAATATCAAAAATAGGCTGGCGATAGCTATCCATTTATTGCGTAAAAAACTAGGAAAGCGCAGACCACTAATCGACAGGCGTTTCGCTAAAGTACGTGGCAAGGTGAAGGGGCATCCCATGCAAAAGAGATTACCTGCCAGCAGTAAAACTAAGACCACCAATCCACGATAATGTACCCAAGGAAGAACAGTCGCTAGGTTTTGTGATGCCGAGTTGGGTCCTGTAAAGCCATCATAGATGAGGGCAACGGCAATAATCGCCAGTGGAATTTGCAATATTAGCCGACCATAGCGCGATTTTAAGGCAGTGCCGAGTATAGGAATGCTTAATAAATCAAAGGCGGATTTAGGTCTATAAAGTGGAGAATGGTCTTGGTTTTTAGAAGTTGCCATAATTGATTGTTTTCGACTATATTAAAAGCTCTAATTTTTGGGACAATGCAGACATTGTTCCTATATTTCTGATAGGGCTTATCAGCGATAAGCCCCTACAAAATCAATTTACTCTGCTTCTTCGGTTTCTTCCATATCCATATTCATATCAGGTTCTTCTGTGCCTTCCATGTCCATATCCATATCAGACATTTCGCCTAGGGCAGTTGGGCGTACCCAATAGCCTGTAACACTGAGATTGTCTGCTTCTACTACTTGGTCATCTTCAGGCATCATGCCGACAATCGGTACATCGAGTTCAATGGTTGTTTCATCATCAAATTCAAGTGTAAGGGCAACGGTTTCACCTTCAACGAGGTCATTTTCGAGTTCCATGAGCATTACATGCAAGCCACCTGGCATAAGGTCAACCGTTTCACCTGCTGGAATGAGAATACCATCTTCCATTTCGTTCATACTTGCCATGTCATTTTCGTCGACGGTAGTTTCGTGAATTTGTGCCATACCAACACCCTCGGCAGAAACCGATACCAATGTCACGTCGTCAGAGCCGTTATTGGTGATGCTCATATATGCCCCGCTGACCCCTGTTTCCATATCCATATCAGACATATCCATATCATCCATGTTATCCATATCCATTTCGGATTCGCCTTCAACACCGTCTACTTCATATGTAACTGAGGCTGTTTCGTCATTGGCTAAGGTAACATCAACGGTGATAATCCAATCGCCACCCATTGTAAATTCAAAGGGAATTGAATAAACACCCTCTTCTGCTGTGGTGACAGGGTCAGGGATGACAGGAACCATGCCCGCATGAGTCATATCACCGCGAACGCTGACAGTTGCATCATTGATTGGATTGTCTTCTTCATCGGTGACGGTGACTAAGAGCGTTGCATCGCCAACCATTGCCATTTCATCACTGAGCACAACATCTATGACGACATTTTCAGCTGTGAATTCGTTTGTTTGGCGACACCCGACCAGTGTCAAAATCGAAATAAGTAGTGCGATTAAGATGCGTAGTTTCAATTTTCCCTCCCTGATAATCATTACAGTGTGAATTATATCACAATCGAATATCGTGTGAATAGCACCACGCAAAGACAATTTTGAGATTTTGCAATAAAAGGCAAGCAATTTGCACCGAAATCTGGTATCTTACGTATATATACTTAATGGTGTACGAATTAGGGGACATCAATGGAACGCAACACGAAACAATTATTAGCTGTGTTCTCCCTGATGTTAGGCTTATCATGGGGGATACCTTACTTGGTCAGTGAAGAAAAGAATTCGAGTTGGCTTATGTTATCAATCATATTTTTAGTTCTGGCATTATTATTCTGGTTCTGGATTATGCGTGAACAGCGCACCGCCGAAGAAGCCGCAAATGATGCTTTAGATGCAGCAGAAGATAATATCAAGAAATTAGAGGCGCAGACTGACGATGGAACGTCATCTGTGAGTGCATCGAGTGCTGGCAGTGTGCCTGTTGCAGATGCTTCCGCAGATGTTGATACGAGCGATGACGATGAGGATGTTGGCGAAAAAACCAAAGCCGAAGAGTTAGTTGACTCGCCATCTACGCCAGAAGAGATTGAAGATGTAGCCGAAGAGGCTAAAAGTGGCGATCCTGTTGCTGAAACGACTGTTTCTGAAGTAAGTGCCGCTCCTGAAACCAAAGCTGAGGCAGAGATTGAAGTTGAGGAATCAACTTTAGATAGCGACCACGACACAGCGGAAGATGAAACCGCTATCAGTGTTGACATCAGTGAACTTGAAGCAGAGGAAGAAGCTGAAATTGCGAATGATGCACCTGCTGAGGCAGAAGAATTAGCCGAAGAGGCTGTATCTGATTCAGGTGAGATTGACCTCACAATTATCGAAGGTATTGGTCCGAAATATTCTGAGATTTTAGTCAGTGCAGGAGTAGACACCTTTGCCAAACTCGCCGCTATGACGACTGATGAAATCGTTGAGTTGGTTAAAGCCAATGGTGGGCGTAAAGCTGGCAGTATGCCGACATGGGCAGAGCAAGCAAAACTAGCCGCGGCTGGTGATTGGGACGCGCTTGAAAAATTACAAGACGAACTCACAGGCGGACGGCGTTAGTTTTTATATATACTGACACTTTGGGCGTAGCATGCTACGCCCCTACTGTACTATCCTCATGAAAACGGCTCTCACGATTCGGCAAGCACAATTAGAAGTTTTAGATAGTAGCTATGCTATTGAAGTCGCGTGTTTTCCTGCTGATGAAGCCGCCTCTAAAGACAATATGCGAACCCGTTTAACCTCATTTCCACAAGGCTATCTTGTCGCTGAACTGAATAACATCTTAGTCGGGCATATTAACAGTGGCGCAACTAACAAAGATGATATTAGCGATGAAGCACTCAAGGCAATGATTGGGCATGATGCAAGTGGGAAAAATTTAGTGGTTTTCTCGGTTGCCGTACATCCTGATTATCAAAGGCAAGGCATTGCGTTCGCTCTCATTAGAGCCTATATCAAGCTCGCAAAGCAGATGAATAAGTCAACGGTTCTCTTACTGTGTAAAGAAAACTTGGTGAATTTTTATAGCAATTTCGGCTTTGAGAGTAGAGGCAGGTCTGCATCCGCGCATGGGGGTGCAGTCTGGTATGAAATGTGTTTACGACTTGCTCTTTAATGTGCCGTTATTATGTACATTGTGCCGTCAAAACGATGGTTTCCATCGACTCCAATGACACATTCACTTGTATTTCGATTAGCATTTCATCATCATCAAAATGACAAATCATCGTATAGTAGAACGGTGTCTCATATAAGCGGAAAACGACAGTAAATGTATTCGGGCTTGTCCATGCGCCACTGGTTGCAATTGGTTCATGGTCTGTGACTATATTTTCATTAAACAATGTTGTCTGACTTCGTTGCCACGTATCATATCCACATATAATTGTTTCTTGTTTATCGGCAATTTTGAGGGCAATTTCACAAGTTGTTTCGGCAAAACTCAAGGCAACCGTTTGTAACATCAGTTCATTTGCATCTACCGAGTAAATTCGTCCAGAAACTTGTGATGCGATAGGAGAATGTGCCTCTCCTTCTACTGGCAATAATCTCAGATTGTGCAGTTTGTTCGCCAAATTAGTATGGGCAATCGTGTCATCAGGAAGTGAGCTAGTCTTCATTGCTGGAAGCAGTATATCCCAAACGAGATTCAGGGGTTGTTGCATATCAAATACGTCCATGCCACTCGTCATTACAAGAACAGCATCTTGTTCGGGCATAACGATACAATATTGACCAAAGACACCATCTCCGCGATACGCATTATGACGACAACACCAAAACTGATAACCATAGCCCTGTGTCCAGTCAGGTTGTACGCCATCACTATTGGACACCTGCGACGTTGTTGCATGATTGACCCAAGTCTCAGGTAAAATTCTATTACCCTGCCACAAGCCTTTTTGAAGGTAAAACTGACCGAAACGGGCAATATCCTCCGTTTTAATATTTAGTCCGATACCGCCAGCATTGATGCCTTGAGGTGATTCTTCCCAAGTCGCATCCTCAATGCCTATGACTTCAAAAAAATGCTTTTGTAGATAATCGACGAGTTTCATGCCCGTACATTTTTGCACAATCGCAGACAGCATGTAGGTTGCGCCTGTGTTATAGACAAAATGCGTACCCGGTGTATATAGCACTGGAACACTCAGAAAACCCTTAATCCAATTACCATCGCTTCGCTCAACCATATATGACCACGCATCTTCGGCTTGCCCTGTGTACATTGTGAGGAGATGGCGTACTTGCATTTCCTGAAAAAAATCACTCACATCATCGGGTGTTTCCTCTGGAAAGAAAGATAAAACCGTATCATCAAGCGAGAAATGATTGTCATTCACTGCCAGACCAACAGCCGTTGACGTGAAGCTCTTGCTCAATGAAAAAAGCATATGCGGATGCTCAGGAGCATAGGGAGACCACCACCCTTCGGCAACAACATTGCCATGGCGTAACAACATGAAACTGTGAACTTCATTTACTTGAGTTTCTAATGCTTCAACAAATTGCTGGATAGCCGATGAAGCAATACCCTGTTGTTCTGGTGAACTACGCGGTAATTCATTCGTAACTGTTAAGACCATAATGTAGTGTTCCCACAACAATATATGTTGTTATCTATAATTGTGTAAGGGAGTTGTCGGCGAGGATGAAAAAAGGAGCGTAGTATAACTACGCTCCTAGTGAGGTTTTGCTTAGGCTGTTGTGCCTTCAGATTGAGCTGTCTCGACCATTTCGCCGTCTTCTCCAACAAGCAAGAGATTCTTACCGTCTTCGTCAGTAGTAACCGTTACGGTACTGGCGATTGGGAATTTACCACTCAAGATGCCCTCAGAGAGTTCATCTTCAATCGCATTCACGATGAGGCGACGTAATGGACGCGCACCATATTCACTATCATAACCTTCTGTAGCTAACCAAGTACGAGCCTCTTCTTTCACATCCAATGAAATCGCATGTTCAATCAGGCGTGAACGCAATTTGTCGATTTCGAGGTCAACAATTTGCTTGATTTCGTCTTGGGTTAGCGCACGGAAGATGATGCTCCCATCGACACGATTCAAAAACTCAGGACGGAACATTTTACGAACTTGATCCATCACATTTTTAGACATATCCGTATAATTTTCATCGTCGATTTTGTTGGTATCAATCGGTGCGAACCCTAACCGCGACTGACGTTTAATCACATCTGCGCCGACGTTACTGGTCATGACCACAATGGTATTACGGAAATCAACGCCTCGACCACGCGCATCAGTCAATGTGCCTTCTTCCATCACCTGCAATAACATATTGAAGGCTTCTGGGTGGGCTTTTTCGATTTCATCAAAGACGACGATGCTATATGGACGACGACGAACAGCTTCGGTTAATTGACCTGCATCTTCGTAGCCAACGTATCCCGGAGGCGCACCAACCAAACGAGCGACACTATGACGTTCCATAAATTCACTCATATCGAGTTGGACAAGCGCGTCTTCGCTGCCAAATAAAAATTCAGCGAGTGTTTTGGTAAGCTCTGTTTTACCAACACCTGTTGGACCAAGGAACATAAAGCTACCAATTGGGCGACGTGGGTCTTTGAGACCTGCACGGGCGCGACGCGTGGCTTTACTAATGGCAACAATCGCTTCGTGCTGACCAACTATACGTTTATGTAAAGCGTCTTCCATGCCCATCAAACGTTCGGCTTCGTCACTTGCCATACGGGTTACAGGAATACCTGTCCACATAGCAACAACTTCGGCAATATCTTCGGACATTAAGCGTGGTTGCCCTGTTTCTTGGTTCCAGTTTTCTTGGTAATCGTTGAGGCTTTCTTGGAGATTCTCAAGGCGTGCTTGGAAATCTTCAATCGCTTGTTCTTCAAGACCATCATCTTCTGCACGGCTGAGTTCACCTTGTACGTGCTCAATTTCTTCGGTAATCCGACGAACTTGCGCTGATTCAGGTGATTTATACATCCGTAAACGCGCTGCTGCTTCATCAATCAAGTCGATTGCTTTATCAGGCAGGAAACGGTCTGGGATATAACGTGCAGATAAATTTGCGGCGCTATCAATAGATTCATCTGTGATTTCGACACTGTGATGTTCTTGATAAGGACCTTTGATGCCTTGTAAGATTTCAATTGTTTCTTCAATGCTTGGTTCGTCAACCAAAATTTGTTGGAAACGACGTTCAAGTGCTGCATCATTTTCGATGTGTTTACGGTACTCATCGAGCGTCGTCGCACCAATTGTCTGTAATTCACCACGCGCTAAGGCTGGTTTAAGAATATTGGCGGCATCAACACTACTTCCTGCACTACCTGCACCAACGAGCATGTGAACTTCGTCGATGAAGAGAATAGTATCGGATGATTTCAGTTCTTCGATAACCCGTTTGAGGCGTTCTTCAAACTGACCACGATACATTGTACCTGCCACAAGTGAACCAACATCCAACTGGAGGACGCGTTTATTGAGTAATTGGCGTGGCGTATCGCCTGAAACAATGCGCTGTGCTAAACCTTCGACAATTGCCGTTTTACCAACACCAGGTTCACCGATGAGAGCAGGATTATTCTTACGACGACGGCTCAAGACTTGAATCACACGTTCGATTTCGGTTTCACGCCCAACAACTGGGTCGAGTTTACCTTCAGCGGCGAGTTGGGTTAAGTCGGTTGCTAATTGGTCAACCAGTGGGGTTTTTTCGCCCCGTTGACGTGATTGACGCGATTGTTGTGGTTGTTCTGGTTCTTTACTCTGGGTTTGAAGTGGGCTTTCTTGGAGAACACGCCGTGTTTGACGACGCACTTCTTCAGGACTTACACTCAAACGACGCAATACTTCAATAGCGATGCCATCTTGCTGACGAACTAAGCCCAGCAAGAGATGTTCTGTTCCAATGTAGTGATGCCCCATACGACGAGCTTCATCTACAGCGAGTTCTAATACTTTCTTAGTATCTGGTGACAAGTCAAGTGTGCCACCAGCGGTACGGTTGCCTGAATCTGTCAGGCGGGTTACGAGTTCCTCAACGCGACGTTGTTCTAGACCGAGGTCACGCAGGACTCGCCCTGCGACACCACCATCTTCACGCATCAGTCCGAGGAGCAGATGTTCTGTCCCAATCTGAGCGTGTTGTAGTCTCTCAGCCTCTTCTTGAGCAAGGCTCAGGACTCGACGCGCACGCTGGGTAAAGCGTTCCATTTTATTCGGCACGGTTACACCTCCGTCGCCAGTGGAGCTATATTCTGTAATAAGCTCACTGTTTATATACTGCAAGTGTTCTATCTATTATACCAGTAACTGAATGATACGAAACAGACAGTTATCTCAACACTTCGTTAGAAAGTCGAAGCGAATTACGAACAAACTGACTTTATACATGACTTATTATATCCTAAAAGCATAACAGCCATATTAACACTAGAGGAATGGCTAGTGATTTCTAATAAGGATTACGTAAAAATTTTCTGGATAAGATGAATAATGTGGTCAAAATGCAAAACTGCGATAGGACAATGCCCTATCGCAGTAGAAAAATCATTTAGGTGAGAAACGGATAACGATTAATCGTCACCGTCTTCATTGGATTCGGTGATCTCTTGTGCTTTTTCAATCACTTCATCAACTTTTTCTTTGGCTGTTTCAACTGCGTCTGAGACTGCTTCACTCACATCTTCGGCGACTTCGGCAACTGCTTCTTGAGCGTCTTCAACAGTTTCGGTTACTGTTTCAACAATGCCTTCATCATCATCGTCGTCATCTGTGTCTACATCATTTTCCTCAGCAATTTCTTGTGCTGTTTCAATGACTTCGTCAACTTTTTCTTGCGCTTCTTCAACGACTTCAGCTACGGTATCTTCTACTTCTTCTTCAAAGTAGCTATCGTCATCATCACCTGATGCAGAAGGTGCTTCGTCTTCGCGCTCTTCTAGGTCACGGTAAGCGCGTTTGAGATCTTCATCAAGGAATTCGGCACTATTGACGCGACGTAAACTCAGTCCTAAGCGACGGTTTTTAACATCAATCTTGACTACACGAAGGGTCAATTTATCCCCACGATTGACGACATCACGAGGATGTTCAACACGGTCATCACTGAGTTCGCTAATGTGAATTAAGCCTTCGACAGCTTGCAGATTAAGCACTTTTGCGAATGCACCAAATTTTGTTAGTTTGGTCACTTCACCGCGAATGAGTGCGCCTGTACCGAAACGGGTTGCGAGTTCATCCCAAGGGTCAGCTTGTAATTGCTTGATACTCAAACCAATACGGTTTTTCGCTTCATCAATGCTGATGACTTTGACATCAATCTCTTGCCCGACTTCGAGGACTTGTTTTGGATGCGTAACGTGTTGCCATGAAAGTTCGGTGATATGCACCAAGCCTTCTGCGCCACCAATATCAACGAATGCGCCGAAGTTTTCGAGGCTGACGACGCGTCCATCACGGATTTCGCCAACTTCTAGCTCGGTAATCAGGGATTCTTTACGGCGTTGACGGACTTCACGCATTGCGGCACGTTCTGAAAGGATGAGGCGATTTCGGCTACGATCAACTTCCATGACTTTAACGCTGATTTGTTTATTGACCATGCCACTGAAACGTTCTTCAGGGGTTTCACCGTCAATATCAAGCATACGTTTGTCGCTAATTTGGCTTTGCGGTACAAAACCACGCAAGCGTCCGAAGCGTACAATCAGACCACCTTTGTTGTAGCCACCGATTTTGCCATCGTAAACATTTTTGTTTTCGATGTATTCCTCGGCTTTGCGCCAATCCATTTCTTCTTGAGCATGGTTGATTGACAAGAGGGTTTGTCCACGATGGTTGCTTGGGTTCACAATATAGACGTGAACTTCTGCCCCTTCTTGCATTTTTTCCAGCATGCGCCCACTCATGAGTTCAACCTCACGTTTAGGGACAATGCCTTCACGGTCTGCGCCAAGGTCTACAAAGAGTTCGTTCGGCGTTGTGCGAGTGATTGTGCCTAAAATCACTTGTCCACGTCGCAGTCCGTTCGCCTCTTCTACCGGCTCTTCATTGCTGTCTTCGTCGTTTGAATCGTCGGTATCATCAGTTGAAGGGTCTGCGGCGTTTTCCTCGCCACCTGCGTCCGAAACAGGTTCATCAGTATTATCGTCTGATGCCTCAATTTCGGTGGGTGTATCTCCCACGCCATTAACATCTTCTGGAGATGTTTCTGGTGTAGCCGCCGTCTCTGATTCCGACAACTCGGCAGACGAAGGGTCTTGAATTTCTTCTTCGTTATTGCCCAGTTCTGGCTGTTCCATGCGTTCATCTTTCTTGTTTGTCATATCGAATGGCAATTATACCTGTAAGAGAGGAATAATCAAACACTTTAAAGTAAAAGTTGTAAATCTCATAATTTGTTAAATTATTAGGCATATTTGAAGGTCTATCTATATCGTTTCTCACATCATTTTTGGCGGATAAAACAGGACTTATTCGAGATTTTACAATGAATATAGAACTTAATTGCCTTGTATCACGTAAAGCGTTTTAGGGCTAATTCTCAAAGGGTATAGCTTCTAAATCAACTAATTTATCGGTACTATTAGGACAGAAAATTTATGCTTGATGATTGAAGGTGAGTTAATGAAAAAATATATCATTCTTATGATAGGAAGCTTATTCCTGTTTGCTGGTTGTGCATCGAATACAGTGACTTTTGCAGATTTACCTGCTGGTAATGACGAAAACGGTGAGCTACTCTACTCTGAAAATATCAATGGTGCGCCGAATTGTATTAGTTGTCATTCATTGGAAGATGACCGCTTAGTGGGTCCGCCGATTGCCGGGTATAGCACAATCGCAAGTAGTCGAGTTGAGGGACAATCGGCTGAGGAATACACGTATAATGCAATTATGCGTCCTGCTAGTCATCTTGTTGATGGATATAGCAACTTGATGTATTCGGAATATGGGACTAAATTAGCTGAACAAGACATTGCAGATTTAATCGCATTTCTACTCACACAATAGGAGGACATCATGGATATTTTAGTCATTGTTTTACGCTTACTACACATTGTCGCAGGTATTATTTGGGTTGGATTTGGTATGGTTGGCGCTTGGGTAGTTCACCCTGCCGCAGAAAAGCTGGGCGAAAAAGGCGATACTCTATTACGGGTATTCTACGGATATAGCAATTACAATAGAGTCTTTCCTATTGTTGCCGTCTTAACAACGCTTGCAGGGCTTATCCTCTGGGGCTTACGTGCTGATGGAATGCAATTACAAGGATTTACTGACACAGGTTCTATCGTAATGGGCATCGGCGCTCTGTTCGGGATTCTCGCATTTGGTCATGGTGCTGGCGCAACAGGTCGTTTTTCAGATAAGTTTGCCCAACTCGCACGTGAAGTCGAAGAAGGTGATGCAAGCAAAGCTGGAGAATTGGCAGAAGCTCGTAAAAAAGTATTCACTCATGCCAATATTAGCGCCATTCTGACTGTAATTGCGGCAGTTGCAATGGCAAGCGCACGGTATTTGTAAAAGAGCGTTTCAGTAGCACTTCAGTTTTACGTAGGGGCGCAGCATGCTGCGCCCCTACTCTAAAGTTTTTCTTTCTGTCTTAATCTCCGCATAGAATTTTTAACCCATGTTGCCATGCCCCTACTCTATCAGTGGTCACGGGCGCGGTTGGCGAGGCGTTCGATAAAGACCAATGCCGACCCTGTCGTGATACCGCCAAAGATACTGTAACCAAATTCAGCTAAGGCATTAATCCCTGAGACCTCGCCCAAATGCAAGAAAAGCATTGCCGTCGTCGTTGCTTGGATAGCCACTAAAAATAGGAAAATATACCAGATGGTTTCACGTTGTCCTTCGAGTGCATCGACTATGAAAATTGGCAAGGACACGACAAGCACAGCTAATAATACGAAGAAAATCAAGCGACCTGTTGCCGAAACGTGGACGCTCGCTTGAACACATTGCTCTAATCGAGCGCGAAATGTACCATCGGCTTCACAAGTATTCAGCACATCATTGGCGAGGCTACTGGTCAAAAACCAAACAAAGCCATTGGAATTAATCGTGAAATCTTCGCCAGAAACAAAGCCATAATACTCTAAACAGGCAGACCAATTCGTTGCTAAGCGGTCTGGATTAGCAAATTCATTGATGGCTTCTAAATCAATCCGATAGGCACGTCCGCCTTGAATATCAACCGTGTAGCGAATCCGTTCATCTTGGCGGATATTACCCTCAGACCTAATGCCCTCACTTAAATTAGAAACATCAAATGTTTCACCTTCTATCAGGTTGCCTGTGAAGGGTTCTTGGTCATAGTCTGATGCGGTGATGTTTTCTGCTTCACCTATATCTTGGATTAAGAGACTGTAACGCCCTTCAGCACTATCAGCAAAGGTTGCAACTTCGATGATAATGGTTTGGTCTGCCTCGACACTGAATGAAGGAATCTCAGAAGTTAAGCCCTCGAAATCGTCATTGAAGTCTAATAGCACTGTGGCATCAGCATTATAGACACGTAAAAAGGTATCCAATGAACCGATGAGAGTTGAGGACATTGCGCCTTCTTCTATTAGGAGTTGGGCTTCTTCGTTATTGATATTCGGGATAGCGCGTGTGCTGGATGCCATAAAGCCATTGTCATCAATAACAGTTACTTGCACCTCAAAAATAAGTGGGTGAATGTAACCACAGGTTTCGCTAAAAATATTAGAAAAAATCAGATTAATACTGGTCAAACTTAATAAAGTGAATAGGAAAATAATTGTCCAAATCATGTTGAATGCGCGGAAGCATCCTGTATTGCCCTGATTTCGCTGTGTCATTATTACCTCGTCCATGTGAGTCCGTCTATAGACTAAAATATACCATTATCTGAGGCAGCTTGCCGTAAAACAAAAAAACACTCGTTTGAGTGCCTTTTCGGAATTTGGGCTTATCGGCGATAAGCCCTTACAGTATGTTTAGTTTTGTTGTGGGTTGTCTTGCGTCATGACATCTGATGGAACTGGTGCTTGGGTACTAGGACTATTCAAACGTCCTGTCTGACGCTTTGGGCGCGGTTTCTCGAATACCAATTCACCCTCTTCTTGATTGACATCAATCATGACGGTATCGCCTGGTTTGAAATCGCCTTTGAGCAATTTGATAGACAAAGGATTTTCTACATAACGCTGAATGGTACGGCGTAATGGACGTGCGCCATATTGTGGGTCGAAGCCTTTACGTGCTAACCAATTGCGGGCATTGTGAGTGAGGACAATTTCCAATCCCCCTTCGAGCAAACGTTTATGCACACTCCGCATCTGAATCTCCACGATTTGCTCAACCTGCTCTTGTGAGAGTGGCGAGAAAATGATGATTTCATCAATACGGTTCAGGAACTCAGGGCGGAATGTATCGCGCATGGCTTTCTCTATGCGTTGATGGTCAGCAATTGCTTCTTCTGAACCATCGCGGATAAAGCCTAATGCACCACCACGTTTGACAAAGTCCGTTCCTAAATTGCTAGTCATAATGATGACTGTATTACGGAAATCAACTGTGCGCCCTTGCCCGTCAGTCATGCGACCATCATCCAAGATTTGGAGTAATGAGTTCCAAATATCAGGATGCGCTTTCTCAATTTCGTCAAAGAGAATAACGCGATATGGACGACGACGAATAGCTTCGGTCAATTGTCCGCCTTGTTCATAGCCCACGTATCCCGGAGGCGCACCAAACAAGCGACTTGATGAATGTTGCTCACGGTATTCGCTCATATCAATACGCACGAGCGCGTCTTCATCATCAAACATGAACTCGGCTAGTGCTTTCGCAAGTTCTGTTTTACCCACACCTGATGAGCCTAGGAAAATAAATGAGCCAATCGGACGTTTAGGGTCTTTGAGTCCGCTACGCGCACGGCGAATCGCATCCGACATAGCGGCAATAGCTTCTTGTTGTCCAATGACACGCTCACGCAGAGTATCTTCCATACGGAGCAATTTTTCGCTCTCAGTTTCGAGCATTTGCTGAACAGGAATCCCTGTCCACTGGGCGATAATGCCTGCAATATCATCCGCATCGACGACTTCATCCAAGGTATTTTCTTGTTGCCAAATAAAGCGTTCATGCTCATACTCTTCTTCTAGCTGAATACGACGCATTTTCAAATCGGCGGCACGTTCGTAATCACGCGATAAGCCTGCGGTTTCTTCCTCTATCATCATGCGGTCTACTGCCTCTTTCATTTCTTTGAGGCGTGCTGGCATGAGATAAAGTGCAACCCGTAATTTAGCAGCAGCTTCATCAAGCAAATCAATGGCTTTATCGGGCAATTTGCGCTCAGTTAAGTAACGTGCAGATAGTCGTGCCGAGGATTCAACGGCTTCATCACTAATCGTCACTTTATGATGGGCTTCGTAACGGTCACGCAAGCCATAGAGCATTTCTATGGTGTCTTCGATGCTAGGTTCTTCTACGAACACAGGAGCGAAACGACGGTCTAATGCACTGTCTTTCTCGATATGTTGGCGGTATTCATCGAGTGTGGTTGCACCAATGGTCTGTAATTCGCCACGAGCTAAGGCAGGTTTCATGATATTGGCGGCATCAAGTGAGCCAGCTGCCGCACCTGCACCAACCACTTGATGCAATTCATCAATGAAGAGGATTATCTCACCATTGGCATTTTGCACTTCATCAATGACCGTTTTGAGGCGTTCTTCAAATTCACCACGAAAACGACTACCAGCTAACATTGCTGTTAAATCTAGCACGCGAACGTGCTTGTTTAGCAAAGGTTCAGGTACATCGGCAGAGGCAATTTTTTGTGCCAATCCTTCGACGATTGCCGTTTTACCAACCCCTGCTTCACCAATCAACACAGGATTGTTCTTGGTGCGTCGGCTTAAAACCTGCATCACACGCAAGATTTCATCATCACGCCCGATGACAGGGTCGAGCTTGCCTTCAATTGCCATGCGTGTTAAATCACGGCTGAATTTATCGAGTGTTTGGTAACGGCTCTCAGCTTGCGGGTCTGTTACTCGTTGCCCACCACGAATCTCTTTGATGACATCCATCACTTTATCGCGCGTGATGCCATAATCACCGAGCATCTTGGCTGTGGGTGTACCCCGTTCGCCTAATACGGCAAGAAACATATGCTCAGTGCTGATATATTCATCTTTGAGACGATTGGCTTCCTCATTGGCGAGGTCGATTACGCGCTTTACTCTTGGCGTAATGAATACTTGATTTTGTCCACCTGCACCGTAGATTGCGGCAGTACGTGGACTACGTCGTAAAATATCATCAATGCGCGTCCGCATCATGCTGACATCGACATTGAGGCGTTCGACGATTTGGGGGATAACCCCGTCTTGTTGTTCTAAGAGTGCTAATAGGATATGTTCAGTATCGACTTGATTATGACCATATCGCTGGAGAATTTCATAGGCACGGGCGGCGGCATCTTGGGCGCGTTCCGTGAAGCGGTCAAATCTTAACATGCTTAACCCTTTAATAGGCTATCGGGACAGTCTATATTGTAACCTAAGATAGTGAAGTGTGCTGTTATGCTTTTATTCACAGACTAAGGGAACTCCCATTATATTACCTGCTAGGCATTAGAAATGTGTCAGCAAAACGTAAGCGAAATAATGGAAATTTGAGCCTGCTTCTAGCTCAAGGTTATATCTAAGGTTGTATCAGGTAAATATTAGTGCTGATACGCCCTCCTGGACGTTCAAACTGCGCGAGTAGCTCGATATTATCAAGCGAAATATCCTCTCTAGTAACATAACCTGGTGCTTCCAAAATAAGTAGAAACGGCGCGTTCGACAACTCATCTAGCCTTGTCATGAGACGTTGTAAGCGTTGATTATCTTGTACAACATTGAAGCATTCAATTGACTGTTGTGTATAAAGCTGAAGCGAGAAACATTGAGGTATCGCTACCAAAGCTGGTTGATTTTGATTATCAATGAAATCGGCTACTTCGGGCAACATAGTTCCTGATGCATCCGATTCGATATAACTCAAACGGTCGGTTCTCGGCAAGTTGAGGTCAAAGGGTGCAGTATAGGCTTGCCACTGAAAGGGAATACCAACTAATAGGCTGAATATCACGACAACACTTAGAACAACTTGTTTATAAGGTAATTGAAAAATTGCATAGACGATTATCAATATACAAAGTGGAATCACACCGAGCCAGTATCGATTGGCGATGCCTCCCGGAAAAGCGGCTAATATCAATGCGAGAAAAAACCCACTGATTGCAGCAATAAGTACCATACTAGAGCGGGGTTTCTTATACATCAAAACGAGCATTGCAATGATAAGTGCAATTAAACCATGCCAGCCAAAATAATCCGTAAAGCCCATCAAAACCGTTTGTGAATTTTCAAGTAGCTTATCAATGAGCGATTGGTTGTTGATTTCAGAGCTAAATTGCCCTGCTAAGCCAAAGTAATTGATACCGCGCCACATCAATAGACTTTGTAACGGTAGCCACAAAACCAAGATAGTGCCGTAAGTCATGAACATGGCTTTAAGACGGTCTCGCCAACGCCAATGAGACGTTAAAAAAACAATTCCAACAACAGGTAATGGTAATAACACAAAAGCTGTCGATTTAGCTAAAAGCGCAATGATAAAAGTGACACCTACTGATAATGTCTTGAGATGATTCGGTTGAGGTCTATTGAAGGCATAGAAAATGCTCAATACAAATAAAGTTATTGCCGCGTGAAGGATTGTATCGGTTAGGGCTAGGCGGTCATAGAAGAACAGCATCGGTGTAAAGGTCATGACGAGCAAGGACATTATCCCTAAGAGCCACGAGTCCAGTAACTTTCCAAGCCGAATTATTGCCGATGCGCCGATAAGCAAAAACAAAATTGTGACCACACGGACTGACCAATACGCGCCTATTTCTGTATAGAAAAGAGCATACGTCCAAGGTAGCAGGTACTTGCCATGATAGCCAAAGCCAATAGGACTCCCTTCGCGCACCTCAAGTGACCATTCAATGATGATGCTTTCATCAATAAATAGGGGCAAGGCATCTAGCTGATAGAGACGTGTTCCTGCATAGAGCAAAATTGTGAGAACAATTATAAGATTTATGCGCAAGGTCGACTGCACAGTGTTTATCTACCCTTTTCAAAATCACATGCAGAGTGCGGTTAAGTTTATCAGGGAATTAGTTCCGCAAATAGGACGCGCCGTTGACATCTAGGATAGCACCAGTGGTGAATTCTGAGCCTTCACTGGCGAGATATAGAACAGCGTGCGCGATTTCTTCTGGTTTGGCGACCCGTTCTAGTGGAGATTGCGCCGCGCCCATTTCGAGATAGCCCTCAGCCATATCGGTTTCAACCCAGCCAGGTGCGACGGCTGTAACATAAATGCCGTGTGGGGCGAGTGTTTTGGCGAGCGACTGGCTCATACTATTCATCCCTGCTTTAGATGCACCATAGGCTGGGGCATCAGGTTCGCCACGAAATGCACCGCGCGAGGTCACATTGACGATGCGTCCGCCACCGTTATCTATCATGTGTTGGGCGGCACACCAAATCGCATTGGCTGACCCGATTAGATTCACTTGTAGAGTCCGTTGCCAGAGATATTGCCATGTCTCATAATCGACTTCGGCTATTTTATGCTCATCATAGACCCCCGCATTGTTGACCAAAATATCGAGTCCGCCTAGATGCCCAATAGTCGATTCAACCATCGCTTCAACTTCGTCAGGATGTGCCATATCCGCTTTAATGATGATGTGTCCGTCGCCGGTTAATTGGGTGAGGGTTTCATTAGCGGCTTCTTCGTTATTGCCATAATGCACAGCGATAACTGCCCCTGCTGAGGCGAATTGTATAGCGATTGCGCGTCCGATACCGCGTGATGCCCCTGTGACTAAGACCTTTTTCCCTGTGAAATCCATAATTGGTTTAACCCTTTCTCATTCAAATACGTTATTCTAGTCAGAACTTTTCAACAACTATAACTTTAAGAGCCTAAAATGACAGCACCAGACAATACCAGCTACTCTACTCCTGTGACAGATGTCCTCAACCAGCGCGTGAGCATTCGTCAATATAATGGTCAGCCCATTCCTGATGAGATGTTGCGCGAGATATTGAACTCTGCGCGACGGTCTCCGACCAGTAGTAATATGCAAGCCTATAGTTTCGTCGTTGTGCGAAATCCAGATACTAAGAAAATTTTGGCGGAATCAGCAGGGAATCAAAAGCATATCGAGACCTGTGATGTCTTCCTTGCAATTTGTGCGGATGTGCATCGGCTTGAGAAAGCCTGCGAGATGCACGGCACACAATTGGCACGCAATCTTGAGAATTTTCTAGTTTCGTCAGTGGATGCTGCCTTGGTTGGGATGTCGGTAGCGACTGTAGCAGAATCATTCGGTTTAGGGCATGTGATGATTGGTGGGATGCGGAATCATCCCAAGAAAAATGCTGAGACATTGGGCTTGCCTGAGGGTGTATATGTGGTCTACGGGATGTGTCTTGGTTTCCCTGATGAGGCGAATATCCCTCCGCAAAAACCTCGTTTACCAGAGGAGTTGGTTATCCATTATGAGCAATACGATACCAGTGACCCTAGCGAAAAATTAGCCGAACACGATGCCGAACTCGCCGAGCATTATCAGTCTTTGGGGCGTAATCTACACAAGGCGGCATGGACGGGTGTGATGGCTGATAAATTTAGCCAAGCAAAACGTCCTGACTTGCGGTCAACATTGGAGGGAATGGGATTTCAGTTTGATTAGTATCCGTTACTTGCCGTTATCCTGACATCAAGCGATAATGGCAGTATGATGACAAACATTTAAGCAGGGTATGATGAGCGACAAAAAACCAGATGCCTTAATCGGAGCGAATTTAGGTCAATTCACAATTTTAGAAGAAATCGGACGTGGGGGTATGGCAACGGTCTATAGTGCGATGCAACAATCTATGAATCGCAAAGTAGCCGTTAAGATTCTACCGCATCATTTCATGCACGACCCCGATTTTTTGGAACGTTTTGAGCGCGAGGTTGAAGTTATTAGCCATCTTGAGCATCCGCATATTTTGCCGATTTACGATTATGGTGAAGCCGATGGTGTACCCTTTATTGCGATGCGCTTCCTCGGTGGTGGCAGTATGGCGCAAACGGTTCGGCGCGGTGTACCTCAATTAAAAGACCTCGTTAAACCCTTCCAACAAGTCGCCGATGCCCTTGATTATGCTCATCAACAAGGCATCATCCATCGTGACCTCAAGCCTGGTAATATCATGCTGGATGAACATGGGAATGCCTACCTCAGTGACTTTGGGATTGCACGAGTCATGGGCAGTAATTTAACAGGGAGCGCCATCATTGGCACACCTGCTTATATGTCTCCTGAACAAGCACATGGCATTAATATTGATGCCCGAAGCGATATTTACTCTTTGGGAATCGTTCTATTTGAACTCATTACAGGGCGTGAACCCTACCAAGCTGAAACGCCAATGAGTTTATTGATGATGCACATCAATGAGCCTGTACCGCCCATTCATGAATTTCGTGATGGTGTACCAGCCATCGTTCAAGATGTTATCAATACAGCCACAGCAAAAAACCCAGATGACCGTTATCCATCAGCATCCGAAATGGCGGAAGCCTTCAAAGAAGCACTTAGGGGCAATCGTACTTCAACCACATTGATGGGAATTGATACAAAAGTCGATAACCAAAAAACAGTTGTCGACAAAAATTTAACCCCTCTGCCAAATGTCGGTGGAACAGTCATTGCTAGTGCTGATACTTATAAACCATCTGGCTCGGTTGAAGCATCTGCATCGACTCAAATGCCCGAGACCGTTGTACAATCTAGTCGAAATATGATGCCAATTATTGCTGTCGCTGTGATAGCTTTGATTATTGCAAGTGGCGCAGGGCTGTATTTCTTCACCGATATCTTCACAGGTAGCACACCCACAATCGAATTACCCGCTAATTTTAGCCTTGTCGAGACCGATAACTACCGCATTGGTATTCCACGCAATATGCTCCCAGCTGTCGATGATTTTATAGATGAATCGACTGCTAATCGCGTTTTGCATCGTTGGCAAAATTCCGAAGATATGTATGTGAGTCTTGCGCTCGTGAATGCTAGCCGTGTGACGCAAAATGGTTATTACACAACCTATTATGAAGATTTCTTGACCAGCAGTGAAACTTGGCGACTTATCGATGAGGCTACATCCGACGATGGCACATTACGCCAGAGCTACCGTGTGGAAGGTGATAGTAGCTTAGACAACGGACAAGTGGATGTGTTTTATATAACACGCGATGAATTTCTAGTCGTAGTGGAAATGTATACAGCCGATTCTGTTAGTGACCAAGCCAGCATTATTAGTGATTTACAGACAATCCTCGATTCACTTCAAGTGAATGTCGGGGCATAATTACTCAGGTATGGCACGTTAAGTCTCTACCACTAACTCACATTTTGTGTGTAAGGGTATGGCGTGTCATACCAAAATATTGCTGTATCGTTTCATTCACCTAAAGTACAATTCTCAAGAATAATCTCACAGCTATTTTGAGTATACGCTGACCCACTAACACTGTTCCCGTTAAAGAAGTCACCGCAATTCGCAAACCCCTCAGCATCTAATATATCTTCTAAAGTGCTGATATTTTCACCAAGGTCAATATCAGTTGAGCGAATTAGCCAGATGGTTTCACTGTCATCAACCATGGTTGTTACGCGCTCAGGATACGGTGCAATTTGTAGTTCTTCGGGTAATTCTGTGATGCTCTCGTTATTAGTAAGCAATGCGCCAATATAGCTGACTGTGTACTCCTGATTCGAGAAGTAATACAGTCGGAATGGTGCTGTATAGTGATGCTCAATATCAGGTGAAGTCATGCCAAAAATAACGGTATCACCAGCATTAACACAAGTTTCTGTGATACTTCGCGCTTCTTGAATTGCAGGGATAGAAATCGGTTGCCTTTGCTTCGGGATGCGTGCAAGGAAATCAGGTTGTTGTGAATAGAAAATACCTAGCCCAACCCACATAGCAACTAAGGCTATTGCGCCTAATCTAAAGCGTGCGTAAATCTCTAACAAGGTGGCTGAGAGCAATAAAGCAAAGATAGGAATTAATGCTAAGAAATGCCGAGGATGAAAGAGGAATGTTGCTAACAAATTCATAATAGCGATGAAAATAATCGTACTAATCAACCAGACCCATAAAAAGCGAATAGGACGTTGCTTAATTAGCAAAATACTCAGCAAGAGCAATGGCACAGCAATAAGCCAAGTGTTGTTGGTGAAGCTATAGAGAGAGCTATCTAACAAAGATAACAGAGACAATGAACGGTCATTACCACTTTCAGATAGTACATGCGAGAGTAATACACCGACCCACAAGGCGAATATCAAACAGCCATTAAACCATAAACGAATGATATTGACCCAACGTTCTTGGCTCATCACGGGATTGTTGCTTTTGGGAGGTCTTTCAAACAAGAGATGATAAACCAAAATTCCTGCGATGAATGCACCCGACACATAATGTGTATAAAGTGCTAATGCGATACTTGCAGGAAAGCCCCACCTGAGCCAGCGCACCTTATAGTTAGGTCGCGTGATGAATTGCCAATAAAACCATGCAACCATAACGCAGAAAAAAACATACATCGTATAGGCACGAGTTTCATGCAGATAGTAGACAAAAAATGCTGATGTCCCGACGAGCAATGCTGTAAAAATACCCCCTCTATGCCCGAGTAACTCTTTGCCGAGACGATAACTCAATGCAATGCTCAGTAGACCAAAGAAACTCGGTAACAATCGTTCTGAGAGGAGTGAATTGCCCGTAAAACTGCCCCACATATTTTGCAGAATATAGTAAAGCGGAGGCCATGCTAGGTCAAAAACGGCAGTACGAACAATGCTTTCAAATAGTGAGATTGGTTCAAAGCCGCCTGTACCTGATGACATATGCGTATAGACTTCATCAAGCCAGAGTGCGTCCGTTTGCATACGAGACAAGGATAAGCCAAATACTAATAAAATGACGGGAATTGCCCAAAGCCAATAATATTTTTTGAATACACTACGTAATTCCGACAATGATTATTCCTTCAACCATTTAAATCTCATAAAAATTATATTCGAGAACCTCATCAGAAACCCTTAGCGATGTTATTTAATTGCGTCCGAGCCTGATTCATGAAATAATGAAATTACAGTTGGTCAACTTGGAGGAACGTGATGAACTTCACAGAAGCATTGGGATACTCATTTAAAGGACATAATATCCCAAAGATTTTAACCATTGTCCTAGTTTTTATAATTATCGGTGTGTCAATTTTTGTTTCAAGCATTCTGCTGGAATCAGTCGCTTTAATCTTTACGCTATTGCCTGTTTTTCTTGGTTTTAGTGTCTTTGTTGCAGGTTATACAATTAGCGTGATTGGTTCGGTGATGAATGGCGATGATTATTTGCCAGCAATCAAAATCGGGCGTGATTTAGGACGTGGTGCAGTCGTCATAATTGCTAGCATCATTTATTCAATCCCGTTTTTCATTCTATTTGGAGTCATTTTCGCTTTACTTGGTTTTGCGACACCTGTAGATTATGGTAGTGCAAATGCAGAACCGAACTCATCTGTATTGCTGATGTTTTGTGGCGCAATGTTAGCCTTTGTCGTTATCGGCTTCGGGTTTGTCTATAGCTTACTTGTTGGGCAAATTCGCTATGCTGCAGAAAACCGTGCAGGAGCATTATTCAATATCCCTAAGAATTTTGGCATCGTCATGTCTAATATTGGGACAACCTTGGGATTATGGATTCGTCAAATTGGTTTGGCGATTGTCTTTGGTATTTTCAGCAGTGTTATCGGGAATATCATCTTCGCATTTGCAGGTGGGCTATTCAATGATTTAGCTTATATCGAAACAGCTGACGACTTCGTTCAATTGGGGATGCCTCTCGCTATCTTTGGGTCAATTTATTACATCTTCGTCTTAACCGTCAACCTGATGCAGTCATTCAGTGGCGCACATCTAATTGCGGGCTATGGTATTGAACTCGGACTTGCCCCGAATAAACTCAAGAATGATGAAACAGGTAGTGGCACAAACGCTATTCTCATAGTAATTGCCGTTGTAGTCTTGTTAGGTTTAGTTGCTTGTGCTGTAATGACCGTTCTTACGTTGCTTGGTCCAGCTGTTGGCGATGTTTTCTCAGAAATCATTACTGAGCTAGAATAAATTAGGTATCAGAGTATGTGCTTCGGTGCATACTTCAACAATCAATCATTTGATAGTCATAAGGGGCAATAAAATCATGTCATTAGGAACAGCCTTTCGTTTTCCATTTAGTAACGGCAACTTTAACAAAGTTCTACAAATTGGAATTGTATTCGGGCTTTTATATTCGGTAGAAGTTGTCCTAAATAGTGGTGTACAATCAGGTACAGGGTCGCTTATCGGTGGGATAGGTAATCTTCTATTTGGTTTGTTCACTAGTGGATATAGTATTCTTGTGATGCAAAAGATTTTCCGTGGAGATGAAACGCTACCAGAGTTTGAAGTCGGCGATAGTATCGGACGTGGTTTCAAGATTTTATTAGCATCCTTGATATATGTTCTCCCGATAATTATTCTAATTATACTGATAGTTGTATTTGCAGCTGCTAGTGCAGGTGACGCTGTCGGACGTGTCTTTGAAGAATATGGACGCCAACTTTCAAATCCAAATTATTTACCAAATCTCAGCGATAATGAAATTGCATCATTAGGTACACTACCCCTTCTATTCTGTGGCTTGATGATAGTCATTCTGCCTCTATCTATTATTCTTGGGTTCGCCGCACAAATTGGGATGGTGCGCTTTGCTATTGAAGACCGTAGCGGCGCCTTATTCGAATTTGCCACAAACATCAGAATGGTATTAAGTAAATTGGGTTCAATTGGTGGTCTATTCATACGCCAGTTAGCTATCGGTATCGCCTACTTTTTCATTATCCTTATAGTAGGTGTGACACTTGATTTAGTCACAGGTGTTGACATAAATACGACCAATACAGTAACTGTAATAATTTCTGGTGTAATATTCAGCCTATTCATTGGAGTTTTGAATATTACACAACAACTGAGTAACATCCATTTGCTCGCAGGATTTGCTTATGATGCAGATTTGGTTGAGCAAAGCAAAGCCAAAAACGATGATATGGAAGATGTTTTCAGTTTCTAGAGAACGTACAATTTAGTTGAACTAATTAAAAGCTCTCATTTGTGGGAGCTTTTATCTTGCTTGAATAGCAGATGGTCTTAAATACAAGCTAATTATTGGTTATCATTAGACTCATATTCACACTAAAAGGATGACAATCATGGATAAAATACGTTGGGGCATTCTGAGTACGGGCAATATCGCTCATTCATTTGCTACAGGCTTACAATCTGCCCAAGATGCTGAACTAGTCGCAGTTGGGTCGCGCAATCAAGATAATGCTGATAAATTTGCCGAGGAATTTGATATTCCACATGCACATGGTAGTTACGAAGCACTGGTCAATGATGCTGATGTAGATGTCATTTATATCGGGACACCTCATGTATTCCATGCTGAAAATACCTTACTTTGCTTAAATGCAGGAAAACACGTCCTATGTGAGAAGCCATTCACAGTTAATGCAAGCGAAGCTGAGGAATGTATCCGCGTTGCAAAAGAGAAGAACTTATTCCTGATGGAAGCGATTTGGATGCGCTTTTTACCCTCTATTATTAAGTTACAAGAACTCATCCAAGATGGTGTCATAGGTGACGTAACGCTGATTAAAGCCGACTTCAGCTTCAACTTCCCATTTTTACCTGAACATCGTTTATTAAATCGTGAGCTGGGGGGTGGCGCATTATTGGATGTTGGTATTTATCCCATTTCATTTACCACTTTATTATTAGGAAAACCCAACAAGGTTGATTCACACGCAATCATCGGCGAAACAGGTGTCGATGAGCAATGCACGATGTTGTTTCATTATGATAATGCCTCAGCCCTATTGTCGGGGGGTGTCAACGGTAATATGAAAAATGAAGCTGTGGTCAAAGGGACAAAAGGTATCATTACTGTTCATGCACCATTTTTCGTATCACAAAAGTTGACCGTACAAATCTATGGTGAAGATGAGGAAGTTATTGACCTACCTTTAACAGGCAATGGCTATAATTATGAAGCAGAAGCGGTTCACTCTGCAATCAGTGCAGGGAAAATCGAGCATGATGTTATACCCCACGAGGAAACCATGACAACAATGAACTTGATGGATGCTTTGCGGCATGATTGGGGTTTGGTGTACCCGCAAGAAAGTTAAGCTATGCCAATCGAAACAACTTGGTTAGATGATGAACAAACAATATTATGTCATCAATTCTCAAATCCATTGAGCATTCAAGATTTTCGTACTGCTTTTGCACAACCAGAAAATACCAAGACAAATTACGTGATTGTTGATACTTTTGCGGTTGATGATATTCCGCGTGGTTTGTTAGTACATGGTAGAAATATGACTGCGCCATTGAATACAAAAGAGAGGGTTGCGGTAGTTGCCGTAACCTCGGCACAAGTCAAAATACTGTTACAGTCATTGCTTGGGCTTGCTGGTTATCGTATTGTTGAATTTGTAGAGACTATGGAAGTTGCTGAGGCACGTATTCGGCAAATTCAAGCCGAACACGAGTCATAGTTTACGAAGTATATGTAGGTTTTCTAGTAACCAATCCCGTAATTCAATCGTTTTGATATTGAGTGAGTTTATCGCTTTTTCGGTCAAAGCGACCACATCAGGGATATATTGACCACGCTTTGGGTCATCAAATTCAGGTCCATTGCGTTGGCTCAAATCATAATCAAGCAAACGGCAAATGTAGAAATGCTCTTCTAAATTTTTCTCACCTTTATAATGACGTAAAACGAATCCTTTTTGAATTACATCAATCGTCGCACCAAGTTCTTCATTAAGTTCACGGTGTAAGGCATCGAGAATATTGTTATCCTCAGTTTCAACTCCACCACCAGGTGCAACCCAATATGGTTTTCTATTATTGGGCTTTAACCGTTTGATAAACAGTAACTGGTTATCATCCGTGAGCAAGATAGCGCGCACACGTTGATTAATCGGTATTTCTTCTATTATTGCTGGATACATCTTGTATTTATGTCCTAATTTTACGCTTAAGCAAGACCATGATACCATAAAAAACATTTCATAAGTCTTATGATAGCTTGTGAGCCATTAAGATTTATAAGTTTTTTGCGAAGTTTCTGTAAAATATTGTTTACTTGTCGATGACCTCAACCAGAATTGTTTCAGCAACAACATGCCCTATCACGGTTTGGTTATCGCCTAACTTTACAGTTATCGGACCTTGGAATGGGTCACGCGCGATGACTTCTATAGCGGTATCCAGAACGAAGCCTCTATCAAGCGTATGTTGTAACATCTCTGAATCACTGGTGATAAAGCGAGAAATACGTCCGCAAGTTGTTACTGGTAAGTCACTTAGCGGTTGTAATTCGCGTTGAGTAAAAGTGCCATTAACATCAGGAATGGGATCGCCGTGTGGGTCGAACTCAGGTTCACCTAGTTTGGCATTAATTGCTGCAATGAACCGTTCAGAAACAGCATGTTCCAGTTCTTCAGCATCATCATGAACTTCATGAAGTTGATAATCAAGTTCTTGAACCAAGTATAGTTCGATTAGCCGATGCCGACGGATTAAATTCAAAGCGAGCGTTTCTCCATCATCAGTCAAGCGCACACCTTGATATTTAACATAGTCAACAAAACCGTTCTTCATTAAACGTTGTGCCATATCCGTAACCGAGGGTGCAGAAATACTTAAGGCTGCCTTCAGAGCATTCGTTGATACTCTTATATCTGCACTACCTTCTTGGCTATCGTTTGCGAGTTCATTTTGAAGAACATAAATGGCTTTGATGAAGTTTTCAACAGATTCTGAAAGTCTTTCGTCGGTCATTAAATCACCTATATTTGGACAGGTCTGCAACATTATGATAGCACAAATACATTAAATTGACGTTGGTTATTGTGTTTAGAACTGTACTATAGGTCAATATCAATAATGACCATGTTTGATACAATTTACCCAAATTAGTGAATAATCTGGTTAATTGTTTTTAAAAGATATTAAGGAGTAGTAATAAATGCGATACAAATTATTAGGGCGTAGTGGTTTGCGTGTATCTGAATTGAGCTTAGGCACGATGACCTTTGGCGAAGATTGGGGCTGGGGTGCAGATAAAGAAACCAGCCAAAGAATGTTCGAGATGTTTGCTGATGCTGGTGGAAATTTCATCGACACAGCCAATCTCTATACCAATGGCACAAGCGAGAAATATGTGGGCGACTTCATCAAAACTGACCGTGAAGCCTTTGTGGTTGCCACGAAATACACGCTTACACCAACACCCAATCAAGAAAATGGTACAGAATATCGACCCAACATGGTTGGCAATCATCGTAAGAATATGATGCAAGCTGTCGAACATAGCCTCAAACGCCTCGATACAGATTACATTGATGTACTCTATGTTCATGCTTGGGATTACACAACCCCTGTAGAAGAAGTCGTTCGGGCAATGGATGACCTCATTCGGCAAGGGAAAGTGATGTATGTTGCAGCGAGTGATACACCTGCATGGATTATTGCCGAAGCCAATACACGCGCTGATTTTCTCGGATGGTCGCGTTTCTTAGGGATACAAGCCCCCTACTCATTGCTCCGCCGTGACCTTGAACGAGCAATTATGCCAATGGCAAGGCATCAAGAGATGACAGTATTACCTTGGGGCATTCTGAGCGCAGGCATCTTAACAGGGAAATTCCTCACAGATTATGATGAACCGAGTCGTGTGAACCCCAAAGTGATGGACAATCTCAGCGAGGATAAAATTGCAATCGTGCGGGAAGTCGTCGCCATTGCCGAAGAAGTTGGTAAACCACCTGCACAAGTGGCGATTAATTGGGTACGCAAGCAACAACACCGCGCTCAAATCATCCCCATATTGGGTGCACGCACTATCCCTCAAATGCAAGATAATATTGATTGCCTCGCATGGGAACTTAGCCAAGAGCAATTAGACCGTCTAGATAAGGTCTCAGATATTGATTTAGGCTTTCCTTGGTCATTTACATATAGTAATCCATTTGTTTATGGCAACACCTTCGATAACATTGACATACCAGCTAAAAATCGTCAAATTCCTACAGTTCGCCCCCAAGCGAAAGACATTTAAAACTATTGGGCGTAGTACAAACTGCTATGCCCACATGACTTTTCTCCTATAATATTACGAATAATTGCGAATAAATTGTTTCCATTTGTTAATAATGCTTAACACTTAATTCTTAATATATCGTTATGTTGTATTGTGAGTTTAGATCATTCATTTATCTAAATTCATAGGACAAACAAAACATGCAATTCACATCATATAGAAAACTCATCTCAGTTTTCATCGTAATCAGTACACTCATTCTAGTCAGTGCTATTAATATCATGGTGGTATCCGCCGCTTGTGATGTTGATGGTAGTAGTGGTAATGAAGGCGATAGTAGCAACAATAATATTACCTGTGATGCAACAAATAATCCTAGCGGTAGCAACGTTCGCGGACGAGGCGGCGATGACACTATCACTGTTGATACTGGAGCAACTGCCGATGAAGTTCGTGGCAATGGTGGTAATGATACTATCGTTCTTAATGGTGAAGCAAATGTCGTCGGTGGTGGTGGTGGTGAGGATACGATTACCATTAACGGCACGGTCAATGGCAACGTCAATGGTGGTAATGATGATGACGTGCTGATTATCCAAGGCGATGCAAATATCACAGGTAGAATTAATGGTGGTGATGGAACAGACATCTTACGTTTTTCATTCGCGTTATGCCCAACAGACCATGATATTACAGCCATCAATAATGAAATTGAATCTAGTTCTGCCAAAGATGACATCACCGTCAATGGTGTATTCTACGAATGGCGCAACATCGAAACCTTTGAAGGTAACATCGTGCCAGAAAATTGTATTGAAGTAACCAACGAAATATTGGCAGAAATGGGCTTCACTGATGGGCGTTTAAATGGTGTAATGTGTCCAATTTGGTTATCGGGCGATACGATGACTGTATACGATGTTGCAGGTGTCGAGGAAGTTACTATCAGTCAATCTTCGCTGACAACCGCACCAGCTACAAACACGCTCTTAGTCCAAAATAGTAATAATACAGTCCGTGTGTATCAGCTAACTACCGGTGAAGTGCAAGTGGAATGTGATATGTGGGATAGTCACACTAACTCATGGAAAACTGATAGTTATGTCTTCCAACATTTGGCGGATTACAATCCTTATATCATCCGCTAAATCTTGCTAAAATCAAAACAGTAATCAGGTAGGTCATTCGATAAGTATGAATGACCTATTTTTTGTTTTTCATCTCTTATCGCTAAGCCATTTAATTATCCGCTATACTGATAAAACCTAATCATGGATACACTGTCATCAACAAATTGAGGACTAAGGAATGCAATACCACGCTTTTTTGAGTTATAGCCATCACGATGTGACTATTATGCGGCGCGTTCGTGACGGTCTGGCTGATGCTGGCTTGAATGTCTGGACGGATGAAAGTCTCACGCCCGGAACACCCTCATGGAAAAACACCATTGAAGAAGTCATCCAAAATACGATGACCTTAGTCGTTTTGCTCTCGCCTGATGCCAAACACTCCGACTGGATAGAAAAAGAAATCGAATATGCTCAAGCCTGTAATGTAACGATTGTGCCTGTTCTCGTGCGAGGTATAGATGAAATCAGTGCTGTGCCATTTGAACTTATTAACGTCCAACGCCTTGATTTCCGCCAAAATTTTGATGACGGTATCCAACATTTGATTGATACGATTAAAAGCGAAGGCAATCCCGAGGCATTTAGCGCCCCTTTAAGACATTCTGCGCCAACACATCCTGAACTTGAAGAACTGAATCCTATTAGTATTTATGACCATGTGCGCTTGTTCGTGTGGCTATTTTGGAAACCAGAAACTCTGGTAGCTTATCGTAACACCTTTGGCGATGAGAGTCTGCGACGAACTGCTGCATGGTTAGTCGGTGACTTAGCATGGATTGCTTTTTTCGCCCCAGCAATCGGTATTGTTTTAGGTACAGTGCAAGTGATTACTGACGTACCAACGACTAGTACCATCATGCAAGCCTTATCTGGCGTAGTTTTCTTAGGTGGGTGGTTCATGACAGGCTGGTTTGGTTGGCGTGAAAATTCTGCCTATGCCATGATTTTGCTTGTCGGGACGACACTCATTATGTTCGGATTATTCTCGGCGGTATCGACCTTATCAGGGGTTGTCCTCTCAGAAGCAGGTGGCATGACACGACCCGTATTCTTATTTTTAACAGGCGTGATGCTCAGTTCTGCGGCAGGGATTGCGTTTCGTTTGACAACAATGGCATCAGGGGCAATAGCTGGCTTACTACTTGGCTCACTGTTATTTAATGCTGTCTTTGGAGTACAACTTAGCTTAGATGGAGGCATGACTGCTTTTGTTATGTTTATAACAGCTATTTTAGTCGCTTATGTTGTTGATATGACCCTAAAAACAGGCGAACGCAGTCCGCTACATCTGATTGCTTTTGCACTCATTACAACAACAGGCGCATTGATGATTGTCACTTATTTTCTTGGTGGATGGCTATTCTTACTCAATATCACTTAGTAGACCATTCTATTCCATGTTACAATTTTAGTGAAATAATAATCGTATCAGGGACAAATTGATGAGAAAAATTGCTATTATCATTTTACTTTTATTGGCTATTCCGAATGTTTTTGCACAACCCGATGAAGATGGTGTCTATTTACCGCCACAATATGCCAGTGAAGATACTTTCGCGCTAGTTTCCGTCAATCGTGCTAATTTACGTTCTGCACCAAGCATCACTGAGGGTGTGGTCGTTGATATTGCTCGTTATGGTGACCGTTACCCCATTGTCGGTATCTACTATCCCGGTGAACTCACTGTGCGAGAACCTGATTCTAATACATTTGTATTTGATGATGTTGGCGAGCGCGAAGTCTGGTATTTGCTTGATACAGGTGCAGGGCAAGTCTGGATTTTTGGTGGTGTCGTATTGGTATCACATCCAGAAGACCTTGATGATTTAATTGATAATCGAACGCTCACCCCTGAGCAACAAGCCTCGATTGATGCACAACTAGCTTTTGCTTCTGGCACTCTAGGAGTACGCAACAATACACGGTTACGTAGTGCGCCGAGTACCAATGCCTCTCAAGTAGGCATTGTCCCCTTTGATGGACGTGTAACGGTAATTGGACGCAATGAATTTAGTACGTGGTTTTACGTTGACTATAACGGGCGTGCGGGTTGGGTAAGTGTTTATTTGCTGGCTACCCCAACAGGCTATAACGCGCAAGCTATACCAATTGTGCGCTAAATACCAATCATGACGAATGACCTATTTCCTGATACTACAGAATAGGTTTATAGTATGGTCACGGTATAACAATTAATATTACGGGGGTTATGATGCACAAAATAGTCTTACGAACTATCCTGTTCGGATTAATTGCGACATTATTCGCTTTGCCAACATTTGCCCAAACAGGCGATACCTTTCATGTAACGGCGGATGTCCTCAATGCCCGTACAGGTCCCGGAATCGAATATGAAATCGTCGCACGCTTAGGCGGTGGTGCAGAATACGCAATCCTTGATTACTCCCCCACACGCAATTGGGTCTTACTTGATTTGGGCTTTACACAAGCATGGGCATTTCGTCATCTCGGCGAAGTAACATCACCTGTTACAGTTGTTACAGTACCACAAGTGACTACTACAAATGTTGACCCATCTTTAGGACAAGGCGGTGGCATTGTCGTGCCTGTGATAACGAGTTCAAGTGTACCGCTTGTCACTGAAACAGGGGTCGACCTTTCAGTAACGTCAACTATAGAAGAATTTAACAGCACGATTGGCGTAACACGTACTTTACGCTTGCGTTTTGCACCGACATTTAACTCACGGATTGTCTCAGCGATACCTTATGACCAACGCGCTACTCCAATTGGACGCAATGCAATGGGCACATGGATACAGCTTGAGTATGAAGGTACAGTCGGTTGGGGATATTTCTTACATGTTGTGTTCCCACCAGCAATTGATGTAAGAACCTTGCCAATTACGGGCTAAAATTAGAGGCTCTTTTGATGGTGATTCTATTTGTTCTAATACGCTGATTAACTACCATCTCGGATAACTTCAAGCTCAAGGCTAGAACTAGATTGATTACCTGCTTCATCAAAGACCGTTGCGGTGAAGTTTTCGATGCCGACTCGTTCAATCGTGAAAATCCACTCATAGGGTGCGCTAGTCCGTTCGCCGAGTAAAATGCCATTGTTATAGAATTCGACGCGGTCTATAGCGAGGTTATCATCAGCATTGGCTTCTAGCGGAATTACCGTCTGTGTGGGCCAACGATAAATCAGTTGATTGTTATCACCTGCATTTAAGCTAATCGTCGGCGGCAGATTATCCACAATCACATTGACACCATCTGAATCTATTGAACCATCGCGGTTTTGTACCGAAATTTGGACGGTATATGAACCTTCGAGACCAGAAACATCCCATATGCCGAGACTTTCACCCTCGTTAAATTCAGTTTGCGTTTCGCCAATAGCAATCCACTGTGTCGGGCGAATACCAGCCCCATAACGCACTTGGAAAGATTGCATGGTATCTACATTCACAGTACCGAGAATATCAACCTCACCTCGTACATACTCTAAATCTTGTGGAGCAATAATCTGGGTGTCACTAAGCAAATCTGGCACATTTAGGAAATCAAATTCTGTTGGGGGCAAGGGTTGATTATTGGTTTGCCACCACTCTAATGCGTCATTCGGTGGGATAAAGTAGCGTTGCTCAACCACCAAATATTCAGGTGTGGAAGTGCTAGCGCGTAAACCTGTTTGGCTATTAATCTCTACTGTTTGCCAGTAAATATCGTCTTGTGCTGGCAAAACCTGAAAATGGAAAATTTCGTTACGGCGTGGGCAATCATTATCAGACGCAGGTAATAAACCTGAAATCTCGCAAACTGAACGCTCAACGATACCCTCTGGTCGCGCCCAAGTTGCAGGTTGATAATTATAACGCTCATGTGCCAAACGTGAGACTGCTTGCCAAATCGGAGCCGAACCTTGCAAACCATAGTTATCGAGGCTCATTCCTTCGTCATCATCACGCGCGAGATAAACACTCACAACTAATTGTGGTGTATAGCCAATCGTCCAGCTATCAGTTGTATCGCCTGTCAAGCCATTGCTAATTGCCGCAGGACGACCAATATCAAGACTATCAGTAAAGGTATTAAGCATGTTCTGGCGCGTATTACTATCCGATAGAACGTCATTCACAAGATAGGCAAATGCTTCATCAATGATAATCGAATTACTGATTGCCATGAGGTCTGCATCATATTCCCATAAAACATTACCATCCGCATCTTCTATGCGTTGCACTGCCACAGGATTACGTGAGCGATAGCCTTCTGCAATTGGCGCTAAATCCACCCCTTGTAACCATCCACCTGATGCAAAGATAGAATAAGCGTAAGTCATATCCAAAACAGAGACTTCACCACCTCTATCTATCAAGGATAAATCATAGCGGTTAAGGTCTGCCAGACTATTCAAGCCAAAGTAGCGAGTCGAATTTTCGATGATACTGTTCATGCCCTCACGATGAGCAACGGCAATTGCGGGGGTTCGCAAATAACTTGCCATCGCATCGCGCAAATTGATGGGTCCATTATACTGTCCATCGGCGTTGACAGGTGTGAATATAGACCCTTCTGTGACACCGGGAAATTGAGTCGGAATATCGAGTACCATTCGAGCAGCCGTAAAGTTACCGGATATAAAGCCCGTCAGATAAACCATCGGATATAACGTCGGTCCCGGTTGTCGTGTATAACTGGTTGCATCCCCTATCATGGCTCTAATTTCGCCAGTTTGCACATCAAGTATCATGATTGCGCCATCATTTGGTAGCGATGTTGGATTCACACCGAAAACATCATTCAAGTAGACATCTTCAACACAGGGTTGTGCGGACAATGTACGAATTTGACTCGTTGGTTGTCCGTTTAATTGGGCAAGATGTGCCCGTAAGATGCACTCTGCTTGATAATACAACTCAAGGTCGAGGGTTGTTGTAACACGTAAGCCTCCACGCGATACGAGACGTGCGCCGTCTAAATCTAACGAATCAAGGATTGCCTCTGTTTGTTCTCGCGCATAAATCGAAAATTCTGGTGCAACAAAAGGAGGTTGGGCTAAATCTGTGCGGATATTTGTAGAAACTGAGGCGACAGCATCAAATTGGTTGGTCGTAATGAGATTAAATGCCCGCATATCACGTAACAAATTGAGTTGTCTATCCCGCGCTGCCTGTTCATCTTCAATGGGATTAAACTGTGGTGCGAGCGGTATCGCCGCTAACATTGCCGCTTCATCGAGGGTCAAATCTCTAGCAGATTTACCAAAATAAACTTGGGCAGCAGCATCAATACCATAGGCATCATTACCATAATATGCCGTATTGAGATACCACTCCAACACACGGCGCGGTGTAAATTGACGTTGGACTTCA
This sequence comes from Phototrophicaceae bacterium, assembly GCA_965230145.1. Classification (GTDB taxonomy): domain Bacteria; phylum Chloroflexota; class Anaerolineae; order Aggregatilineales; family Phototrophicaceae; genus JAUZRW01. The sequence continues at coordinate 3,901,256 of CBDDKI010000002.1, read as the reverse complement.
GCTGAAAATACCAGATGAAGTAAATTCGGGTCAAGCCGACTATTACGCGCACTCGGAACAAGTGTATTGCTGGCTAACCGTCCTGCTAAAGAGGTATCCCGACTAATCGGTTGTCCTAAACCATAGCGCCATAAGCGATTGATGGTACTACCGATATGCAAACCACCTGTTTCTAAATAATCAGGGTCTTCCATCTGAATGGTTGCCAAAATCACTGACTCAGGCAAGGATTCAATGGTTAGCCATTGCCGATTATCACCCAGTGGGTCACTCAAGCTATAGAGTAAACTGCTACCTGTATTATCATAAAAATTAGTTTCTGCCACAATCGGGTCAAGGTAAATGGTATCCGCAGGGGATGGCATATAACTGACAGACCTCAAGTATAAGAAAGCAGATAATCCTAGCACCCCGAGTATCGGTACAATGATCGCTAAAGCAGTCCCACCGAATATCAATGATGACCAGATATTACTTCGGGTTTTAGCACGCGCTTGCCGTTCTTTGCGGTTACGTCTGCGTCGAATGATTTGAGTGACAGATGGCACAGTCTTTTCCTCATTAAGAACACAATAAAGGGGACTTTCATTTGAAGTGTAAAGTGCTTGGGAATTTCTGACAAGCATCTACAAATGTCATTAGTACAAATGGATATTACGAAAATTATAAAAAACTAGCTAAAATCTTTGACTTAATATTACATATAATGTATATTTCTTACAAGTTATGTCATTTGTAACACTGTAATACAAAATATAAGTATCCGATTATGAGAGGCAAGCACATGAAGAAGTCCAAAGTCTTGCTCATTGAAGATGAAGCAACAGTTAGCAAGCTAATTGTTGATTTTCTGAGCAAACATGGTTACGAAGTGACCGCATTCGATGATGGTCCCAATGGCTTAGAGCATGTCCGCACACATGGTCTACCGCACATTGCCTTACTCGATTTAGATTTACCGACTATGCACGGGTTTGAAATTGCCAGCAAACTCAAAACTATGGCTGATGTCCCTATTATCTTTGTGACATCCAGTGGCGAGACTGATATTATCGTGCAAGGTCTGAAAAAATATGCAGAAGATTTTATTGTAAAACCTTTTGAATTACGTGAATTAGAAGCGCGTTTAGAAGTTGTGTTATCCCGTATGCCGAGCCTTGATTACGCAAGTGAACCTGTTGTTCAGGTTGATGACCATCTTGAAATTGATTTTGCTCATAATCGCATTGTCGTCGGCGGCAAGGCAATTGGTCTCACCCCAACAGAGTCAATCTTGTTACACGTTCTCCTACGGAATGCAGGGCGCGTTGTAGAAAACCGCATGTTAATTGCGCGTGTTTGGCCTAGCGAAGATGTCTTTGAGGATACATTACGAGTCCATATGCACCGCTTGCGTCGCAAACTCGAATCAGATAGCCATCATCCACATTATGTGCGTACTGAACGCGGTGTTGGTTATATGTTTACGATTCGTCCACCTGAGCTATTTGAAGACGCAACTTCGTAGTAGAAGACTATTGCGTGGGGGTAAGTTTCAAACATTTTATAATTTAATAGGAGTAATCCTATAGAGGGGCGCAACATACTTGCGCCCCTAATTATTTACCGATTGGTATAGCGTACTGTGTAGGTAATAACGACTTCTTCCCCTGCAGGGACATCTGCGCGGAACTCAATTGAGAACGCATTGACTTGTTCATACTCCATACTGCTATCAATGATTTCCCAGTTCGTGCCACGAGTTAGACGTTCAGGAACGCGAATTTCAACTGAACCTTCATCTTTACGATTACGCAAACGAATTTCAAAGGTTTCCTCGACGACATCACGCCCGATGAGTTCAAACTCTGTCTGAGTGCGTTCCCCTACGAGGTCAAAGGCATTACCGAGATAAATCTGTACGGATTCACCTTCAGGCGTATGGTCAATGACGTTTTCGCCAATCAATAATGCCGCACCATCAATATCTTCTTGATACACACGGATGCGTCCTGCTGGCAAATCTGCGCCTAAACCACCCTCTTCATCGGTTGTAAATTCAAGATAGTTGAGAATGTCCGTAATGCCAGTCTGCCCATAAAATTGATCACTATAGAATCCACCATAGCCAAAAAACTGTGGGCTACTATCGTAGACATAGAAGGTGGTTGCCTCAACGTTGGCGCCTGTGACAAACTCAACTTGCTTCGTTTCATTGTTACCGACTGTCACATTGCGAGCAATTTCATAGAGTTGGTATTCAAAGAACTCGCGTTGCTCAACACCACTTTCTGCAGCATCGTCATAGGCAAAAGCATTTAATTCTTCGGTACGCATATTAAGCGTTTGCGGTTGTACTCGGTTGACATCGCCAGCAACAAGTTTGACTGTGGCATCTTGGTATGCCGTGCCACTACTATTATTCAGCGTGACCCAGCCATTCAAATCGAGAGAGCTATTATCGGTAGAGAGTAGAATATTATAATCGGCTGTCCAGTTAATGCCGTTGGTGAGGTAGGTTAATTCGACTTGTTGTTCACCACCATTGGTGCTATCGAGTAACCACCGCAATGTCGGACGTGTGATTAAACCAGAGGGCAATTCAGGAAACTGAATATCGCGCACATCATCTTGGCTAACTACGACAACGCCTCCTTCATTTGTACGCAAGATAATTTCGCCCGCACCACTCAGCAACTGTCCTTCATAGACTGTGCCATCGGCTGTAGTTACGCGGATGGTCTCATCCACGTAGCGACGTAGTAATGCTGATGTACCAACGAGATCGTAAATGTAATTTTGCTCTAAAACACTCGTACCGAGAGGGTCTGTGAGTGAGACAAAATTCACTGAGGTTGGGTCAATTTGTGAGGCGACATCCGTGAAGTTGATAATATTATTACCAACAGTAAACGTATAAGTGCGTCTATCCTGAACAAGTGCCGTACCTTGATTATAAATCGTCAAGGCGACACTATCGCGCTCAGGGGGTGCTTCGGCAGTATCGGATGTGCTGTCGCTTCCATCTTGTGCGCTGACCAAAGTAAATGAACCAATCGCTAGCAAGGCAATCCCAACAATAAGGCTGAGTAACAATTTCCGCATCTTTAATTCCTCCTAAAAAGGTTTAATTACAGGTCAATTTCTGTGCTAAATTCATTGACCTCAATCGTAACTGTTCCACCTTCAAAACTTCCATCGACCATGATGGTCTCTTCATATGGAACAAGAGCCATCGGACAAAGTACATCAGGTGGTACATTTCTGAATATATGTAGTGTGACCGCGTTATTGTTCACCCGCTGTTGCACATTCACAGGGAAATCACAGCCATCAGGTTGGTAGCCTGTAATTTCTAGCTGAAGTTGCATCGGGAAAGATTCCAAAACGACCACATCTACATTTTCTATAACGGTATCGACAACCATAAAGTTCCCTTCTGGTGGTAAAACTGTTTGTGCGGATGATATGGGGTCAATTTCGCCATTTTCATCATAGGCAACCCCATTGATGACCACTGGCAAATTGGCAACTGTGAAACTGGTTTCGTAAGGTGTGATGTTATCCGTACAAATGGCATCCAATGGCACATAAGCGACAATCTCAACGATGCTAATAAAGTCTCTTTCGAGGATATGCTCTGTAAAGTCAACGCCACAATCTTGTGTTTGTGTACCTGATACCGCCACAATATTGCTAGATGCAGTCGGCAAGATTTCGACAGTATCAATCGTTGCTCTATGTGCCAGAACGGATTCTGACAATCGTTCATCGATTCTGAAATAGCGTCCATCGATTTCTACAATGTCATCTGGAGATAGCTCTAAATTAATTGTTTCGTGGAATGGCAACAATTGAGCTGGACACATCACCATTTCATTTAATAAGCGGAATGCTTCTACATGATACACATTCTCTTGTACATCATCTTGGTAAATACGTGTGTATTCTTCGGTGATACAACCATCCGCATGATTACCTGCCAATTCTATTGTCGTTATGTCACGCATTGTGGTCACAAAAACAGCGTCTAGTTCAGGGGCAACCTTGTTGAAACTCACCAGTACATTATCTTCACCCCATACAGTAGCAAATGCCTCAACAACGTCGGTTGTGTCAGGGTCAGGAATGAAAAATGTGCTGTTGAAATCATTTAAAAATAAGACATAGCTTTGCCCAGTTTCGAGATTATCTAATGGAATGATAGGCTCATACGGCGCTATAAAATTACACTCGGCATCACTTCTAGGAGCATAAACATTAACATCAATAAAATTGTCTTCGATACTCACATCCACCAGCAAATCCTCACACACGGCAGGAGAAGCATTAAACACGAGTGCAATACCCTCATCTTCCGACAAACGTAGGCGAACATTATTCACCTCCAAAGGTTGAAAAGCAGACGCGATAGAATCATGCGTTTGCGCCACAATGGGTACGGTTAGCAATAGAATGAAGAAACAAAGCAATTTTTTCATTTGGTTTTCCTTCTCTGTTATATATAGACTGTCTCGCAAGTAATGACGAATATTTTAGACGTAAGAGCGGATTGCAAACCATCCCTTAAACCTCACCACTTATGAGACAAGCCTATAATCTAATTTCAGAATTTAATCTATTATAAACCACCCCCCAATTATTGGGGATATTTGGTCAAATCATCAGATTATCATGTTCGTATGAAACTGACGTGATATACTTTACGTAGATAATACTGATAAATTAGCTCTTTTGAGGAGATATAGATGGGCATTGATGTTTTATTCAATGTTGTCGCTATCGGCGCATTTTTGGTTGGTATGGCAGGTGTTGCCCTTGTGGTGATGAATGCTTCCCGTAATCAAAATGTTCGTGGTGGCATCATTTTAGCCGCAATCGGCTTTTTGCTAGGCTTGGTTTTCCTAATCATTGGCGAAGGTCTGCTGGTTGTTGGTCCAACCGAGCGTGTGGTCGTCTTCAATACGCTTTCAGGTGAATTAGAAGAACCACGCGAACCGGGCTTACACGTTATTATTCCGGGTATTCAACAAACCTTCCCCTACTTGGTGAGTCGTCAAGAATACACCATGAGCAGTACCGCAGGTGAAGGCACTAATAGTCGGGCAAATATTGACGATGCGATTGAAGCACGCTCGATTGATGGTCAAGAAGTTTTGGTTGATATTACAATCATCTTTACAATTGACCCTGCCAATGTGAATACTGTTCACCGTAATTGGTCTGATATTTCGCAAGGCTATATCGAAGGTTTAATCCGCCCGACCTTGCGTTCTCTCACCCGTGATGTGATTGCAACTGCACGCGCAGAAGAAATCTTTGGTAGCGCTGTCTTAACCGACGATGCATCAGACACTGACAGTGGCGCGCAAGCAGGTATCCGCATTGATCCTGAAACAGGCTTCTCATTCCCGAACCCATCACCGAATAGTCGTTCGGAAGTTCAAGCTGAAATCGAACGTTTGGCAGCAATTGAACTTGGTCAAGAAGGTTTTACTGTAGTAGAAGTTCTCTTAAATGAGATTAACTTCTCAGTAGATTTCATTCAAGCCATTGAGAACCGTCAGGTTGCAGAATTAGACCGTGACCGTGCGGCAATTGAAGCAGAAACGACTCGTATTGAAGCTGGTGGTCGCGCTGATGCACGTATCGAAGAAGCGCGTGGTGAAGCAGAAGCTGTACGCATCCAAGCAGAAGCAGAAGCAGAAGCATTACGTCTCGTGAGTGAACAAATCGCCGCAAATCCGAACCTGATTCAATATACCTATATCAACGAACTGAGCGACAATGTATCAGTTGTGCTTGTACCATCAAACTCACCTTTCTTATTTGATGCCAGCACTTTCACTGATTTAGACGACAGTTTCACAGCACCGCAATCAACACCTCTCACTGTACCATCACCAACAACTGATGATGACAGCAACAGTGACGAGTAAGATAGTTGCTAGATAGACAAAGCCCCTTCAATTGCTGGAGGGGTTTTTATTTTAATGTGTATGTTAGATTATTGGAAAAGAATTTTTCCGTGGGGACGTAGGGGCGTAGCTACACTAGTACCTTCGCAGAATAGCGTGGAGAGCGAGAAATTATCAGGGCGGACGCAATTCATTGCGTCCCTACAAATCAACAGGGGTCAGGTAGGGACACTATGGATAGTGTCCGCGACAAGAAAATACATGCCCACGTTATCTTGTAACCATACTAAGTACAATCATAAAAGTTTTCATTGTAATTTTAAACGGTTGAGACAGGTCTCAACTCTACATAAATCTGCACAAACAGGCGCGAGAATGTAGGGATGACATCCATGTCATCCGCCAAAATAAACATATGAATTAATGTGGTTGCACTTAGCACGCTCTAACCTTACAGGTTATGTTTTATATCAGGAGAATTGATGAACAAAATAACCTTACTAAGCCTAATATTATTATTTGCTATGCCTCTGACTGCCCAAGAATCCACACCAGAAAGTGACACCGTGACCAACATGCGTTTTTATCACTATACATATCATCAACAAACAGGCAATCGCATTATTGAAGGACAAGGAACTTTCCCTGACGTAACTATTAGTGATATTCAATTTCCTGCAACACCCCAGTGGATTATCGGTGCAAACCAAGATGTTACTGCGCCACTTATTGCCAATGTATTCGCTGTCCACCTTGCTGATAACACTATTCGCTTGTGGGATGTTGATGCACAGCAACTTAGTGATGATGCGTGGTCACAACCAGTCGAACAATCATTTGTCTTGTACCCTTGGCGTGGGGGCTGGACTAGCTTAAATTCACAGCGTGATAATTTATCACACCCAACTGATGTCGGTTACTATGATTATCGCCCCGTTGTTGCGGAAGTGACTAACACAGGACGCTTTCAATTGGCAGGTGGCTTAGATATTGGGCTTGACCTCAATATTCAACCTGATGCACGCATTGTCCAAAGTGATGATGGCAGAATTGCGGTCTACGCGAATGCGACTAATCAACGCTACGTTCATGGGATAATGGGTGATGATTTAGAAGGCTCATCTTTGATTGTGCTACGTATCAATCAAGACCAACTGGAAATTATCGAGCAAATAGATTTAGAGGGTGATGCGGTTTACGAAGGCTTATCGCCGATATGGGCAGATGTAAATGAAGATGGTGTTCAAGACCTGATTACAACCGTTAGCGATAGTCAAACTGGCTCACGTATTCGCGTCTATCTATTCACTGAAAATGGCATACAGACAGTTGACGGACAAGCTATAGGACAAGCCAATCGTTGGCAACATCAACTGGCTTGGGGAGCTTTTGGTGCAAATGGTGAAATGCAATTGGTCGATGTGCTAACTCCTCATATTGGTGGCGTAGTCCGTTTCTACCAGTTCGATGGCACACAACTGCTGATTCAGACGCAATTGACAGGCTATACCTCCCATGTGATTGGCTCACGCAATTTTGATATGGCAGTCGCTGGAGATTTTGACGGCGATGGTCAGTTAGAGATTGCCCTACCCTCACAAGATAGGCAACGAATCGCAGGTATTAGAAATGGAGCGAATGGGGCTGTTGTGGCGTGGGAATTAGAGCTAGACGGCACACTAATCACGAATTTAGCTGCACTCAATACCCCAACAGGGCTTGCGCTCGCAGTCGGACGAGATGATGGCACAGTGCGTATTTGGCAATCACAAGGTTAAGACTCAATTACTCGAAACCCTTGTATGATGGAGGCATAAAGTAATTGTTATCAGGGAGACTACCCACATGGACTTGTTCAGTGTGGTCGAATGGTACGAACTTAATGCCTTTTGGGTGATGCCGACGCTCATCGCCATCTTCATATTAGGATTGTCGTTAGGGATTTTTCAATTCATCGGCGATAGATTTTTCAGGTTAGCATGGCTCGTTCCTGTCGGTGCTATTTTATTGGTCATGAGCTTCAATACAGGTGACTATGGCGCAGAACTGTACCTGAACCTCAGTATGGAAGTTTTCATGACTCTGTTTGCCATATTATTAGTTGCTTTAGCGACCCAATTCGAGAGTTGGTTTCTACCCGCTGTGATTGTTACAGTTATTGTTATCGGGTTACAATTTTTCGCGCCTGCTGAGAATATAAGCTCAAATATTGCCCTAACATTCAGTACAGGCATGATAGGCGCAATGATGGTCGCTTTCATGTTAAGGCAAGAATGGGCATGGTCGCCCGTTATGAAGGAACGTCGCCTCAGCGGAGCAATGCGTAAAGCTCGTAAAGAGCACTCCCAAATGGATGCAGAATTCGGCGATTATTTCATGCTTATCTCAGGGCATGATGCCGATACGATACAGCAAAAAATCGACTTTCTCAAACAAAACGATATGACGCTCATTCGTCAAGAAGCTATCGAATATGATGAAGAAAGCGAAAATTATTACCAGTTGATCAATGTCAAGATTGATACAGTCGTCAAAAACCCTGATACCGTATTGTTATCAAATCACGAAGCTCGCCTACAAATTTTAGGTTATCCAGACACTGTAAAGCGAGTTTATAAGCAAGTTGGTGAAGTGCTAAACCATCGGGAGCAGAAACGTCTTGACTCACCTGATGCAAATATGTTTCATCTCGAATTTAAAGTAGATACGCCACAAAAAATGTATTCTACCCTATTGGAAGAAAAGCTGTATAATTTGGCGCGCACTTGGCAATATGGTGACGATGAACACTTACAACATGCAACCGATACTTTATTGGAATGGGCTAAAGCAGAAGGCTTAGTCTCGAAGTGATAACTTAATGATATGAAAATACTGGAGTTATTTGAATGACAGTCCTCAATTTTGATGTTGATGCAATGACCGATTTTTTGGTGAAATTATTAGAAGCACCCAGCCCTACAGGATACCATGCAGAAGTGATGCCTGTAGTCGAAAAAGCCTTCACTGATTTGGACTTTCCCAATACCAGTATCACAACGACCAACAAAGGAGCTTTAGTGATTCATGTCAAAGGTGAGGATGACTCTGCGCCAATTGGGATTACCGCCCATGTGGATACCTTAGGTTTTATGGTCAAAGAGATTAAGAGCAATGGTCGCCTAAAGATGACTAATCTCGGTGGCATCAATTGGGCAGGCGCAGAATTTGAAAACTGTACTATCCGTACACACGATGACAAACGCTATCGTGGCACAGTCATACTCTCAAATCCCAGCACGCATGTGAACCGTAACGCCCATAAAGCAGACCGTAATGCGGATACGATGGTTGTTCGCTTAGATGCCCGTACCACAAGCCGAAAAGAAACCGAAGAACTCGGAATTGGTATAGGTGATTTCATCTTCTTAGATACACGTATTGAAGTAACAGATACGGGTTTTATTCGCTCCCGTTTTCTGGATGACAAAGCAGGTGTTGCCGTCATTTACGGTGCATTGGCAAGTATGAAAGCCCAGAATTACATCCCAAAGCAAGATACTTATATCTTAATCGCCAATTATGAAGAAGTTGGACATGGTGGTTCGGCAGGTTTTCCAGACGATTTGGCAGAAGTTCTCTCAATTGATATGGGCGCAATCGGTGATGGGCAAGCAGGCGATGAATTTAGCGTGTCTATCTGTGTCAAAGATGGTGGCGGTCCTTACCATTTTGATATGAATAACAAATTGCGCCGCCTCTGTGAAGAGCATGAAATTGATTACAATGTTGATATTTATGTCTATTATTCTAGCGATGGAACAGCGTATTGGCGTGCAGGAGGTGATGCAAAGGTCGGCTTAGCAGGACCCGGTGTGGCATCCTCGCATGGTTATGAACGCACCCACAAAGATGCTCTCGAACATAGTGCACATCTCATTGCACGTTACATGCTGGATTAAATTCTAGCGTAAAATCTGTGTTAGAAATCTGCAAGCAATACCTAAGAATTTGCTGGTTTCGTTGACCTACATCTTATGAAACCTTACAATATACTTATAGGAGAGACAATAAAACTCAAGCTAGGTGAAACATATGGCAAAAGATTATTATGACCTCTTAGGGGTCTCTAAAAGTGCGAGTGCTGACGAAATTAAAAAAGCATTCCGCAAACAAGCAAAAAAATATCACCCGGATGCGAATCCGGATAATCCATCAGCAGAAACGAAATTCAAAGAAGTCAACGAAGCCTACGAAGTGCTGAGTGATAAAGAGAAACGCCAACAATACGATATGTTTGGCAGTGTCGGCGCAAATGGCGGTTTTGGTGGTGGCAATCAAGGCTACTATCAACAAAGCAATATGAACGGGGCTGATTTAGAAGATATTATCGGCTCTATTTTTGGGGGAGGCTTCCGTAGCTCAACAGGGGGCAATCCCTTTGCACAACAAGCCAGACCGCAACGTGGTCAGAATATTGAGCAAGAAATTACAATTTCACTAGACGAAGCCTATCGTGGCACGACTCGTTTGCTCAATAAGGATGGTCGCCAACTAACTGTTAATATCCCTGCTGGTGCAGATAACGGCACAAAAGTCCGTTTGAGTGGTGAAGGTCATCAAGGGATGGGTGGACAAGCGGGTGATTTGTACCTCATTGTCAACGTCAATGAAAATTCATCACCTTTTACCCGTGACGACAATGATTTAACAGTTGATTTTGAGGTGGATGCTTTTACGGCAATGCTGGGTGGAAGCGTCGAAGTGCCGACAATGGAACGCTCGGTGAATTTGAAAATTCCAGCAGGCACACAATCAGGACGTAAATTCCGCCTGAGTGGTAAAGGCATGCCAATAATGCGTAAAAAAGGCAAGCATGGTGATTTGTATGCGCGTGTTGTCATCACGGTGCCTGAAAAACTGACAGATAAACAGCGTGAGCTTGCCCAACAATTGCGTGATTCCCTTCAATAACTCATAATATCCTTGTAGTGGCAGACACACGGTCTGCCACTACAACTTGAACCATATCTTGGATTAGTCCCTTATGTCGCATCGTCTTATAGTTACCATGTTGATCTTTATATTGGTAGCTTGCTCCCCTACGCAAAACACAGTGCCGATTGGCACAATCAGTACACCAGTTGCTGATTTGCCAATTAATTTTGATGATGCACCAATTATTCAAGCTACAGCACTCCCACCTGCTATCGTACAAGAAGCCGACGCTGAATACTTACTCCTCAGCAACATTTACGAACGCTCAACACCTAGTATTGTTAATGTAGAAGCTGATTTACCCGGTGGAACACCGCAAAACCCCAATGTCAATCGTGGCTCAGGCTTTATCTATGATGGCGTGGGGAATATCATCACCAATGCTCATGTGGTGCAAAATTCAACGACTATTCGCGTGACCTTCAATGATGGCTATGTGGCAAGTGCTAGTCTTGTCGGGCTGGATACGTATAGTGATATAGCCATTATCTGGGTGGATGTTAATGCCTCACGCTTAATGCCAATGACACTCATGGCAGATTCCGACCTCATACGTGTTGGGCAACGCGCCATTGCGATTGGTAATCCATTTGGTCTAAGTAGCTCAATGGCTTTAGGCATCATTAGCGGTCTAGGACGCAATTTACGGTCAGCCGAACTCATTGATTCTAACGCCCCTGTTGGCTTCCAAAATCCCTCCATTATCCAAACCGATACGCCCGTTAATCCCGGTAATAGTGGTGGACCTCTCCTCAATTCCGAAGGAGAAGTTATGGGTGTTACGACGGCGATTCGGTCTGAAAGTGGTATCTTTCAAGGTGTTGGCTTTGCCGTACCCGCCAATACAATTCGGCGTGTTGTACCAGATTTAATCGAGAATGGTCGCGTCAGTTATGCGTGGATGGGTATTTCAGTTCAGCCAGAGGATAATGGTTATAGTGTCGCTGGTTTAGCCGAACCGCTCAATTTACCAGTTGACCAAGGTGTGCTATTGCGTGGTGTGACAATCGGCGGACCTGCTGATGAAGCGGGCTTGCGCGGTGGCTTACGGACGGTACAAGTACGCGGACAAGCCGTGTGTATTGGGGGCGATATTATTGTCGCTATTAATGGTGAATACGTGGCTACGATGGATGAACTTGTAAGCTATCTGATTAGCAATACACGTCCTAATGACCGCGTTAATCTATTAATAGTACGCGGGGCAGAAACATTTCAGGTCTCAGTAGTGCTACGTGAGCGTCCGACCAGCGACGGGACAGTGCGCGATTGTGCAGGATAAATGATGTATAAAATACGAGATTGGCTTTATATAAGTGATTACGCTTCAGCAAAATCACAAAAAATAGTCGATGAAGCAGGTATTCAGGCGATGTTACAACTCTTTCAGCCCATTGAAGTAGAAGGCGTAGTAACAAAATTCATCTCTATAGGTGATGGTTTGCCCCTAACACAAGCACAAATTGAGACCGCCATTAACTTCATTAGTGAGCAACATGATAAACAACACTGTTTACTATCGACCTGTGGTGCAGGCTTGAGTCGTTCGGTAACATTTGCGATTATCGCGCTCAAAGAAATTGAGGGCTTGTCTTTAGCGGATGCCTACCGCGCTATTTTCGAGCATCATCCCAAAGCTATGCCCGACCACATCCACTGGCAAGCTGTCGCCGATTATTATGGTGAAGTCGATAATTTTTGGGAAATATGGGGTGAATTAACCTTGGGCAATGAATAACCACAGGATATGACGTGTATAAAATACGAGATTGGTTGTATATCGGAAAATATTCTGAAACACGTAATCTGAGTTTGCTGAATCAGCTTGCAATTACATCCATGTTGCAATTAGCAGATTATGTTCCCCAACCTGATATTGAAAGCAGATTTTTGAATGTAGCCGATGGTGAACCCCTGCCAACCATTCTACTTGAACGTGGATTATCGTTTCTGCGTGAACAGAAAGCCCAGAATAAGACGATCTTAGTTGCTTGCGGAGCAGGGATTAGCCGTTCATCAACATTTGCTTTAGCTTTTTTAATGGAAGTAGAAAACCTGACACTCTTAGAGTCTTATGGTGAAATTTACAAAAATCATCCAAATGCAGAACCACATCCTGCACTTATAAAATCACTCTATGCCTATCTTGGGCAAGAAGTCGAATTAATGGATGTATGGGACAATTTAGAGGCTGTTCGACTGTCGATCAATGCAGAAGAAAATCATTAAGTGCCATTAAATTGGAAACGCCCAAAGGGAATTAACCTTCGGGCGCGGCCTGTTTGTTGAGGATCCAACCCATTTAAGGGTTAATCCTGCACAGAGGTAGGATTGGACCTATAGGGTTGAACCCCCATTATAGCCTAACATTTATGACCACCTCCTTCATCTACGTTAACAGTTAATCCGAATATACCACTTTGCCAAACTCTTGTCAAGCAATTAATGAAACTCTTATGAACTTTTGTAGTCTCTTATACCATTTCTTGATATAACATCCTTAAACATAATGACTATGGAAGTGAGCAATAGTCACTGACTTATCCTGATGCCCCTAGTCCAAATTCAATCACTCTCCAAATAAGGAAAATCCTCCAAGCAAATCACCCGACCATCAATCGGTTTATTGATAATCATACTGGTAATCAGACGAGCAAAAGGAGCAAATTGCATCTTAATCGCGGACATATGCTCCATTGATTGCGCGTGGACAATAATCACAAATTCGTCCTCGCCTGTTACTTGGTAACAATCCGTCACTTCGGGAATTTCCCGTAAAATATCGACAATTTTCTGCTTGGTTTCAAATTCTTGCACATTAGACAAACGGATAATCGCTCTCAAACTCAGTTTAAGAGCTTGCAGACTAACCTTCGCATGGTAGCCTTCGATAATGCCAGCATCTTCTAAACGACGCATCCGTTCTTGCACCGCCGGCGATGATAAACCCACACGCCGACCAATCTCAGCATAAGCCAAGCGCGCATCTCTTTGTAATTCGCGCAAAATCGCCCAATCTGTGCTATCAAGATGTGCTGGTTTCATAGCTCGACTACTTTCAAATTTGGAAATTGTTCAAGATCAATAGTGCGGTGGTCGACTGGTTGATTAATCACGATTGCAGAAACCATCTTCGCGTAATCAGAAAATTCATGCAGAACACGCTCTAAATCACTGACTGATTTCGCCACAATCTGCACGATATACTCATCTTGTCCCATCACATGATAACAAGCGATAACTTCGGGTGTTGATTGAGCAATGGTCTTAACTTTTTTGATACTGTCCTTACCCTGTACATTCATCAGCCGTGTAATCGACATAATTGGCAAGCCCAATGCCTCGTAATTGACCTCAGCACGATAGGCTTTGATGATATTGGCATCTTCCAAGCGTCGAACACGTTCTTGCACTGCTGGCGACGACAAACCCACACGCCGACCAATCTCAGCATAGGATAAACGTGCATCTTCTTGTAATTCGCGCAATATGTCCCAATCGGTATTATCTAATTTCATTGGCATAATCTTATGAGTCTGTTTGGCTATGGGTTAATGTTTCTTGGTCAATGCTTCGATTATCGACATAAGTTTTCATGATGATACCTGTAATGGTCTGCCCGTATGGGGTGAATTTCATCAGTACATCATTCAGATGCTCATGTGAACTAGCCACGATTTTTAGCAAGAAACCATCTTCTCCTGTGATGTCAAAACTCTCAATAATCTCAGATGTACTTTGAATAATGTTAATGACTTTAGCGCGATCTTTACCATTAACTTGTCTTAATCGGCTGTATGCAACCACAGGTAACCCAACCTTTGTAGGCTCAATATCGACGCGATACCCTTTGATAACGCTAATCTCTTCTAATCGGCGTACCCGTTCTTGCACAGCGGGTGAAGATAAGCCCACACGCCGACCAATTTCAGCATAAGATAGTCTCGCATCAACCTGCAATTCACTCAAAATTGCCCAGTCTGTATTGTCCAAATTCGATTTTAAAGTATTCATTGAGAAATACCTTTGATTACAAAGAAAACACCTAAAAATACCGCAAGAATACGATGGATTTCGCCCATCATTTTAGCATATTATAAGTATGTACTCGTAACGGAATAGGAGATAGACCCAATGCAGAACAATCCAGTAGTCGTATTCGTAACAGATGATAACCGTTCACAAGCGTTCATAGAAGCCACTAACCTTGTGACCTTCGGTGCTAATACTATGCGCGACGCACTTTCACAAGTGATTTTCTCCTACCCTGATGCCATCGTGATTGATGCCAGCAAAGAGATGCTCCGTGCTGAAGATACATTCTTCCACTTACGCACCATTAACCACCCACCCATCATCGTTTTATCCAATGTGGTTGGACGATGGGAAATGAATGGTGGCAACTCAGTAACCATTTTACCAGAAGGTAGCTCAGACATGGCTATTGAAGAGACCATCCGCGCTATTCTCGCAGGCGAAACCCCTGTTATCTACTAGACGAGTAGATATACTCTCTATTATGGGATATGGTTTATACGCACCATATCCTTTTTTGTTTTAGGCAGGTATGAGTAGGGGCAAACCCTGTGTGGTCGCCCGATGTAGGGAAGATGGCACGCCTCTCCCGAAAAATACAATGAAAATTGTGTTCTATAACGGACGCGATACATCACGTCCCTACTCAATTGCCCAAAAATGACGATTATTGTAGGGACAGCATGAATGCTGTCCGAAAATTACCCTAAATATCGTTTCATCTGTGGTTCAATTTTTTAAAAAAGGAGCAATCCCACCATGCGCCATATCCCAAAACCCGAATCAGGCGAATATGACCCCTATGCCATCATGTACATCAAACTCCTGCCTGACGATGGCAACCTCTTACAACACATGGAAGATAACTTGAAAAAAGTAGAAGAACTCGCACGCTCATTTCCAGAGGATGAACTCAGAACAGCGCACCACCCAGATGAATGGACAATAAAAGAGATTTTACTGCATATCATTGATGATGAGCGCATCTATGCCTACCGTGCCTTACGTGCCGCACGCAATGACCAAACCCCCTTACCCGGTTTTGAACAGGATGATTATATTGCTCCTTCAAATGCCGATAACCGCACCTTAGACAGTCTCCTCGATGAATACATCACTGTCCGTATGGCAACCATTAGCCTCTTTAAGTACCTACCCGAAGAAGCCTTAACCAACGCAACCATCGCCAATGACCACCGCGTGACCGTTCGCGCCTTAGCCTATCACATCGCAGGGCATGAACTCCACCACCTCAACTCCATCCGCGAGAATTATCTTTAGAGCATAAATACTTAAGAAACAATCGTAGGGACATCCATGTATGGTGTCCGAAAATTTTACTTTTGCTACATAAAAATCATTCAGTATTTTTCTCGTCCTCAGTGGGGTTTAGCGAAAGTAAACTACCAATTCTCTGCGAAACAATTTGCTCTAACACGACAAAAAATAAGGCAGTGAAAACACCACCCAGAATTTCGTAGCCTACATTTTCTAGAAATTCAAAATCAATTTCTACACCAATGTTGATGATTAAAATTGCTGATAGTATGCCATTTAAGATGACCAATAATAACAACTGGAAGTTAGTGAATATCAAATTCTTATATTCTATTTTCAGCTTAGAACGTTGCTGATTTTGTAAAATTACCCCGAATAAAATCAGTGGAATAACTATGAAAGTAAAACCTGTGAGGATGAAAGCAATTATACTTTTGATAATCACATTGCCAGACAAGAAAGCAATAATACCCAAAAATAGAAATAATATTGCAAAAAAGACAACCTCAAAAGCCTCACGTATTTTCAAGATATTCTCCTTAACTAATCAGTGTTTTAGTATAGATTGAAGAAGTTATTTTTTGTCTCGTTGTTCAATACCTTCCCGTTTACTTTGAGGTAAATTATTAAACATTTCATCTATCTCTTTGGGATTTGTAATTGTCTCTTGGATAATTAGATTTAAAACAGTGAATAGCTTTAATGCGGTATCTATATCTTCCTCCATTGCCATTTCACCGGGATGTACACTCTCATTTCCAGTTACACGAAGAATATCCAGAGATTTTTGTATCTTAGGAGACAGTTCACCAGATTTAACAAGTTCTTTTATATCACTATCAATGTATTTACCTGACTGTCCTAAATGTGGCATGAGTTTCTGAACACATAATCGTAGCAAAGCGGATGCACCTCTAGGCGATTTGTAAACGATAGAACGAGCTTCCATATAATCAAACTTGATATTTTCAGGCATATCATCATTTGGTAGAGGGACAGTTGAAGGTTCTGGGTATATTAATTTTCCATAACTTGCCATTGAACCGTATTGCTCAATAAAAGAGTTATCAATACCCGTTGGTGTTGTTCCAGCAAATATACTTGTGTCAATCTCGAAACTATTGGGGTTTTCAAGCCATATGGCTAGTTGTTTGCAGTTGAAGCATAAGCTGAATGCTATCGTTTTTATATCTGGGTGTGTCTTTCTCAAATGTAAAGATTTAATCCACTCTTGACTGGTAAAAACATTACAGTGTGGACAGGTAAATGCACTCTCACCAAATTTGGGTTCTACAATTTTGTTTGACATATCATTACCTAAATTAGAATAGATTTTCTATAATATTTTGAGTATATCACAATCATATTTTTTGACCTGCTTCTAGGCTGTAATTCCATACTCAAAATTCGCCGAACCTTAATCCCGTACATATCAACGGTCATATCCCCAACACAGCACAACCCAAATATGCTACCCTCTAACTAGCACCTTACCAATTGAATAACCTTTATGTACCTTGTTTTTCTCCGTGTCTTTGTGCCTCTGTGGTACACTCATTTTTCAGCACTCAACACCTAGAACTCGTGTTTCTATACAAACCACCCTCTAACCACTTTAGCCCAATTTCCATGTTTTTTGCGATTTTCCCACGCCCAAAATCCCTGTTAATGTTCCTGTTCCTCTGTTATCCCCTGATAAACAGGCAACAGATTTCGCAAAAATCAGCCATTTTTCACAAACCATCTATAAACAATCCTTTGCCCATTCCCACAAATGCTAAATACTTCATGAACGTCCTGCGCTGGCTATCTACAAGCCGTCCGATGTGTTTTATACTGATATAGTTAATATAAGCACGAAATTATGCAACTTACGATTTAAAGACGAGAGAACAAAAAGTCCCCTCCTTGAATTCGGGGAGGGGATTTAGGGGTGGGGTTGCCCACTGACCTGCTCTTGTTATCCAAATCTCTACACAACAAGGAGCAAACATGCGCGTCAAAATTGGTCTAGCGCAGATGTACCCCAAACTAGGTGATGTCCAAACTAATCTCGCAGGGCATCTCGAAACAGTGGCGCGTGCCAAAAGCGAATCCGTCAATTTGCTCGTCTTCCCTGAACTCTCTTTAACAGGCTATCAAGTCCAAGATTTAGTCTCAGAGGTCGCTATCAAGGCATCGGCTGATGACCCCGTATTTAGTCAATTGCTCTCAGCCAGCCAAGACCTCGATATCGTCGTCGGCTTCGTCCATGAAGATGAGCGCAACCGCTTCTATATTGCCGATGCCTATTTATCAGCAGGTGAAGTCCTGCACATTCATCACAAGCTCTATTTGCCCACCTATGCCATGTTCGATGAGTCGCGTTATTTCGCACAGGGCAACAGCGTCCGCGCCTTTGATACGCGCTTCGGACGGGTCGGGATGCTCATTTGCGAAGATTTCTGGCATATGTCGCCAGCGTATTTATTGTGGATGGATGGCGCAGATATTCTCCTGTTTAACAGTGCCTCACCCGGACGTGGCTTAGACGACCAATCACGCTTAGAAGGCTCACGCTGGGTGGAATTGGTCAACCAAGCCTATGGGAGCATGTTCACCAGCTACATCGTACATTGCAACCGCGTCGGCTATGAAGATGGCAAAGTCTTTTGGGGAGGCTCATCTGTCGTAGACCCCAATGGCGAGTTTTTAACGCATGGGCATTATTTTGAAGAGAAACTCATCATTCAAGACATTGATATGAACCAGCTACATCGCACCCGTGCGCGTCTACCTCTCCTACGCGATGAACGTCCGGGATTGGTCAAACGCGAATTGACGCGCATTTTAACTGAACGATTGGATTAACTGTACTGTATGAGGAATAAAAGAGTAATGATTTATCTTATTGGATTAGTAGGAATTATAGGCTTTGTCATTGTAGGACGATTTTTTGCTGTGCCTGCACTCAGCCCACGACCAGATAATTTAGGTTGGCGCGGCGCTAATGAGGGTTTTAAACATTGTCCAGATGCTATGAATTGTGTCTCAACAACTGCTGACCAAAACACACGCTTTTACATTGAACCGATACCCTTCTCTGGCACAGTTGAAGCAGCAAACTTGGCATTAGTGGATGTCATTAATAATATGCCTCGCACCGAGATTGTAAGTAATACAGGGGATTATATTTACACCGAATATACATCATTAACAATGGGTTTTATTGATGACACTGAATTCTACTTTGATACTGAAAATAATGTCATTCAAGTCCGTTCGGCTTCGCGTTTAGGATACGGTGATGCAGGCGTAAATCGTAAACGTGTTGAGACCATTCGTCAGCAATTTGAAGGCTAATCCATGACAGATAATCCAGAACAAACACAACAACATGACCCCCTCGCTAATGATAAAATTGCCTTACGCGCAAGCCAAGCGGGAATGCGCTTCATCGCACAGACGCATATCTATAACGGTAGCAATTGGGAACGCTTGGAGCAATTCATCAGTGATAGCTATAGTGATGAACTCTTAGAGCAACAACCTGTCGCAGGTCGCTTGCAAATGTTCCAAACCACGCAAGAGAAAATTGGTCGGGTCAAAGTCAAACAGGTTGTCGGCACACATGAAGAACGTGTTGTGGTAGTCGTCGAAACCGAAACAGGAGAACATCCCTATTTTTTGGTGGATTTAGTTGTCGAGGAAGAATATCCGCATAAAATTATCGCCTATAGCCATCAACCACTAGAACCAAAGGCTGAGGAATAATAATGGCAAAAGCTCTCGTCACAGGTGCATCGAGTGGTATCGGTGAAGCCTTTGCACGTCACCTTGCCAATATGGGTTATGACCTCATCGTTGTCGCACGTCGGCAAGCACGTTTAGAAGCACTTGCTGAGAAGCTATCCGTAGATGTGGAGATTGTTGTCGCTGATTTAAGCACTGATGCAGGCATGTCACAAGTAGAGACTATTATTCAGGCACATGATGACATAGCCTTTCTGGTTAATAATGCTGGCTTCGGACTAACAGGGCATTTCAGAAAAGTCGATGTGAATAAGTATTTGGCGATGAATCATCTTCATTTAGATGCGACAATTCGCCTCACACATGCCGTCATTCCTCAAATGCGTGCGAACAAAAATGGCGCAATTATCAATGTCGCTTCGTTTGGCGGTTTAGTGCCGATGCCGGGTAGCGCAGTTTATAATGCGACCAAAGCCTATCTGGTCTCGTTCAGTGAATCACTGGCTGGTGAATTAGCCTATTTCGGTATAACTGTGCAAGCCTTATGTCCGGGATTCACACGTACCGAGATATTTGATTCGGCTGGCTACGACGATATGAACAACATCCCTGATATAGTGTGGATGTCATCTGATGAAGTCGTGATTACCTCACTGAATGCCATCCCTAAAAAACGTCATTTAGTCACACCCGGTTTGCACAATCAAATAGCATGGCGATTGATGCAAATTCCTGTTTTTCGCAATTTGCTCAAACGCTATACCAATCAAAATCTCCGATAAGCGAAAGTATCTGCTGATGGTCACAACAACTCAGAACAATATAATGGAACGCATGAATATCAATACGGATTTAGCCCAACGCATCTTAACAGGCTTTATTCGTGATGAAATCGCAAAATCAGGGATGAAAAAAGCTGTCATGGGCTTATCAGGTGGCATTGATTCTGCCTTGTCTGCCTATCTTTCAGCAGAGGCACTCGGCGCAGAAAATGTTCTCGTGGTGCGGATGCCTTACGAGACATCCAGTTCTGATAGCCTAGACCACGCCCAACTGGTGATTGATGACATAGGCTTACCTAGTATCACTGTACCGATTACTCCAATGGTACAACCTCTAATCGACCATTTTCCTGACATGAGCCGATTACGCGCTGGCAATATTATGGCACGCCAGCGGATGATAGTCCTCTACGACCAATCTGTGGCGTGGGGCGGTTTAGTGATGGGGACAAGCAACAAGACCGAATTTTTGCTTGGATACAGCACCATCTACGGCGATAGTGGCGTGGCACTGCACCCTATTGCTGACTTATTTAAGTATCAAGTCCGCCAATTATCACGCGCAATCGGCGTGCCATCTCCCATTGTCGATAAACCTCCAAGTGCTGATTTATGGGAAGGTCAAACCGATGAGCAAGAACTTGGCTTTACCTATGATGATGCCGATACCGTCCTCTATCTCTTAGTTGACGAACGCTACACGGTTGCCGAAGCCGCCGAAGCAAGTGGGTTTGACGAAGCCTTTGTCAGCAAAGTATGGGAACGCGTGAAAGCTAATCACTATAAACGCACCATGCCCAATATCGCCAAGGTCAGCAAGCGTACTATCGGGCATGATTTTCTTTATCTGCGTGATTACACAGGTCGTCATGGTACACTATAATTAGGGTAAACATTTGTAGGGACGCATCGGCGTATGCGTCCGCTCTAAAAAACCAAAGGAGCAACCCATGAGTGAAGCAACCTTTGACCATATACAATCTGAAGACATACTCGAAGAAAATGTGAGCTTTGAAGAGTTTCTCGCTCGTTATGAAGGGCAACATGCTGAATGGCACGCAGGGAAGGTGATTCGCAAAATGTCGAATAATGAGCAACATCAATTTCTGTTAAATTTGCTACAAACGATTTTGAGCATGTATTTTATGTTCAAACAGAACGGCAAACTCTACTCAGACGGCTATCAGATGCAATTGCACGACGATAAGCCTGCACGCCAACCCGATTTGCTGATTGTCTTTGAAGAACATTATGACCGTATCAAACACCAATATTTAGACGGTGCGGCAGATATTGTGATAGAGATTGTGTCTCCAGCTACAGGCAAGGTTGATAGAGGCGATAAATACTACCAATATCAAGATGGTGGCGTACCAGAATATTGGATTATTGACCCACAGAGCAAGCAAGTGGATGTCTACTATTTAGATGATAAAGGACATTATCAACGCGTGAAGGAAGCCACCGACAAAATCATCTCACATCAACTAGAGGGATTTGTGCTCGATAATGCGGTTCTGTGGCAACGTGAGCTACCGCAAGGGCAAGAAATAATTGACCTTGTTCAGAGTCTCATTAAATAAAAAGTGTGATGCACAATGTACATCACACGAAACACTTGCAGAGGTGTCCCGACCTCTAAAGAGTTTTAACTAATCCGTATCATCAACGCGGAGAGGGTTGTATTTCTCCATGATGTCTTCTACGCGCTCTTCATCCCATTCATCGTAAACATCGACAATTAGGACTGCGCCACCTTCTTGGATAATACGCGCGTATTCATTCGCATCATCTTTATCGATATCAAACTCGACAGCTTCCGCAACGACAGCGCCTGTTGCAGCACCTGTTGCCGCGCCAATACCAGCGATGAAAGCAGCCGCAAGCGGACCTGCTGCAAATACTGGACCAACGCCTGGTAAGACAGCCATGCCGAGTGCAGTCAATGTACCAACTACCGCGCCGAAACCAGCCCCTTCGTCACCTTTAACGTCATCTTCATTGATTGCGTCTGTAGTGTATTTTTCCAAACGACCATCTTTGTCATTGACAATTACAGTGATGTTTTCAGATGGATAGCCACCGCGTGTTAATTCCGAAATGACGGAAGCGGCATCTTCAAAATGTTCAAATAGTCCGTATACTTTTTCGTGGTGCATGATATTCATCTCCCTTTTCAATGTGTATCACTGAGATTAGTATCGCAAAAGGATATGAATGATTGGCTATGCTCTATCTAAGAATTTTGGTAACTTAATTAAATAGAAGATGAGAGGTAGAAATGGCATACACTGTACCAGATAATCTAATTGATTTAACCAAAGAACTCATTAGCTTGCGTAAAAAGCCGACAACTGAGGAACGTTTCAAATCTTACCCTGCGATGCTACAAAAATTTGATGAATTGCTGACTGTCTGTGAGGATATTACTGTTCTCAAGCAGGTGCTTAATTTAGACAGTGGCTACTTTTTATTAGCGGGTTATCGTCAGCGTGTGATAGAAACATTACTCAGGTTAGAGCCATCGGCAGGTATGCTCAGAACCTATGCTATGCAATTAGAATTATTCGGGGATGTCGATGAATATGGAGAAGCCAACCTCGACGTAGATGATCGCGTTGAAGAACTCTATGCCGAAGCTGACCGTTTAGAAAATTCATGAGTGCTTCAAGCGTTGTAAGGCTTCTGCAAGTTTATGCAAGCCAATACTTGCCTTAGAATCATCGGCACTATCGCCTAATGCTCGTAACCCCTGTGAAATGGTGTCGATTTCCTTATCAGAAAGAACATCGCCTAAACTTTTGCCTGATGTCCCCCGAACCTTTTCAAGGTCAGGTAGTAGTATGTCTTCCGAACTTCTATCCTCTGGTACATCAATCTCTGGCTGGCTAACCGTTGTACTACCTAAAGTCGGGACTTGTGATGCACCATAGTCCTTATCGACAGTCTCTAAACTAATTTCATACACCCAAAAATCACAGTCATTACCAGCATAGAACGAGCGTCCCCAGAAGGTGATGTCCGCGGTCAGTGCTTCTTTCGTTTCAAATACAAATTCAAAATCTTCGACCTGTTTAGTCCGACCTTTGCTGGTAACCGCCCAATCTTGCTCTAGCTTGCCTTGATTAGAATTAACAGTGAAACGCCACGTAATCGCTGTCATATCAGGCGCTTGCCCACCAGGAAAATTGACATCAGCTTTGATAGTCGCTTTTAAGCGATAGCGACTATTTGCCTCTAATGACAATCCAGATTGTTTGTAGCCAGCCTCCCATGCACGATACCCTGCTGAGATTACAAAACCTGTATCACGATGTAAACTTTGTGGCAGTTTATTAGGGTCACTCTCGCGTGCAAGCGTCACAAATTCCCAACCTTGTGGGGCTTCAATTGTGCCAGTTTTGCCTTCTTGGTCTGTAAAATAACGCACATGCGCCCAATTGCTCATATTAGGATTTTGAATCAAATTCGCCATCAGCACATCCTCTTTAAATTAATTTTGAGTCTATTGTACTGCCAAAGCAATTATCCTGTCTCTTATTCTGCTTCATCTTCTATGCTCGCCAACAAGCTCAGGCTCAAGCTATAGTTGCCCGTAGTCGTACCATCACGTACGCCATAACGGGTTACAGCAATCACATAACGTCCATCAGCTGGTAGAGTATAAATAAGCTCAGAATTACGATTATTGGGATTGACATCATCATTTCGTGCCAAGTTAATATCACGCGAATCGCGTAAGACTGCTATAGGGTCAAGATCATTGGTAACGCGCTGAACAGTAATCATTACCGCATCCCCTTCATTACCCTCAAATTGATAGAATTGTGCGAATACCTCATCGGTAATACTTCCTGAGATGGTATCACCATAAACAATGAGTGTATCGCCTCCTTGGCTTGCCGTTTGCTGTGGGGATGGAGTGGTAATCGTGCCTCGATTAACTACAAAGCTGTTTCCACTGTCTGTTAAGCGGATTGATGCCTCGTAGCGTTCGCCATTTGATACCGATACTTGGTCACCTTCACCCGATGTTGAAACGAAAATGGTCTCATTTTGATAGGTCACTGTTAAGTTGAAGGGGGTTTCACTCGCCATACGACACGCATCCTGATACCAAACCCAAATTGTGTAATCACCAACTTCGGTATTATCCTCCCAATAAATATGCTCTATTGGTTGAGCGGTAGGCGTTTCACAACCTGTATTGCTATCAATTTGTAAGATACCACCCTCGGGTTCATTCGGATTTGCCCAAGACACAGTGTATGATGGCGTTTGTACGAATAAGTTTAAATCTGCTTCGCCTTCCCATGTGAGGGTTGCTGTCAATTCGCCAATTTCTAACTGAATTTCACCCACAGTAATCTCTAATTCATACGCACCTGTTGTTGAGCCACGACTCAATCCTGCACGTGTGGCAATGATGAAATAATCACCATCAGCTGGCAGGGCAAATTGTGCAATTCTTGCCGCTCGTGAGGCACTCGCATTATCGTTAAAAATCAGTTCATTAAGGGTGCTATCACCTAAAATGAGATAGGGGTCAAGCAGATTTGAATTACCAACAGTTGTCATTTCGACTGTAACTAATTCGCCAGCTTTGCCACTAAAGCGATAATAATCAATTGGATTGTCATTGCTGATAGTGTCTTCATAGTTTTCGTTGTAGTCTGCCTCAATAATCGGCAACTTAGAAATATCAACGGGAACACGCCTCAATTGCAATTCAAATGTGCCAATGCTCGCACGCAAATTGCTTACCTCTACAATATAAGGGCTACTACGTGGCACATTCAGATTGACACGAACTTGCGCCCCTTCAGATGAGCGTTGTTCTAATAAATTTTGGTTGAGGTCAAAAATAGAGATTTCAGGGACGATATTTTGTCCTTCAAGCACCGTCAAATTCACAAAAACACGCTCATTAATTGTGCCATTGAATACGAAAGTTAAGGCTTCAGTATCAGCACTAAATGCTGCTTGAGTCGGTGTCTCCGCAGATAGGAGCGTATCGGAGATGAGATTTGGACTGAGTGTATATGTGCCTGAGCCAGCTTCACGCTCTACTTCAATCAAATACCACCCCGTTTGCGGAATTGTTGCGAAGATAACTTCTTCTGTCGGTGTATTACGTGCTGTGCGACTTATGACACTCAGTGTTTGATTGATGCGACTAAGGATACGGATGTTAGCAACTAAGCTACTGCTTGTTGTTAATTCGACGCGCGTGAAATCCCCTTGTTGTGCGCCCACCACATAATATTGTAGATTGTCACCTGTCGAAAATGTTCCTGAAACACTTGTATCAAAGATAGTTGTTTCAAAATCGACCCCAAAATCAGGTGGGATATTCAGTGGGTCAATTCCTGATCCTGTATCGCCTGTAATACTTAAGGTCAATACATAGCTTCCTGTTGTTAAGGGAGGATTTGATTGATAACGGAGTGCTTCAATTGTAAACGTATCGCTGATGCGGGGCGTAAATATAATGCGTGCATTACGGTTTTCTCCAGAATCATCGTCAGTCTGCACCAACTCGCCATTGCTATCCAATAAATTGAGTGTGGCATCGAGGTTACTATTGACTAGCGCATCCATTGTGATGATGATTTCTTGACCTTCAAGACCTTCAAACGAGTAACGGTCTATGGGGTTTGCATCCGTGATTTCCCCAAAATATGTCCCAACTGTAATTGGAATTGCCTCATCTTGTGCTGTAACAAGAATTGATGATAAAAGGCTGATAAGTACCATGCTGATGAATAATCGTAAACGCATACTTAGTCCTGAACAATGAGAGTCTATTCTGAAACCATTATATGCGAAGTCATATTCTTTGTAACGGTTTTAGTAAGGGGATACAAATTCAACTTTCATTGTCTAATGCACTGTTATCATCTTTATGCGCTTCATGG
The DNA here is from genome assembly GCA_965230145.1 of Phototrophicaceae bacterium. Taxonomy (GTDB): domain Bacteria; phylum Chloroflexota; class Anaerolineae; order Aggregatilineales; family Phototrophicaceae; genus JAUZRW01. The sequence continues at coordinate 3,874,637 of CBDDKI010000002.1, read as the reverse complement.
AGAATGGCATTAATCGCAATTACAATATCATCTTTCCAAATATTTACATCTCTGGAGTAGACACTAATTCCCAATTCCTCACCATCGATATGCACGAGTACAATCTGCGTGCCATCATCATCGCCTTTATAAAGGTACGCTCGTTGGATATTTTGTAAGGGAAGTTCGTTAATGACTTGCTTGCGAAGCGGTGTTTGGTATTCGATATTCAGGCAATTGGCATCAGCGTCAAATGTGATTAAGCGTGTTCGCCCTTGTAAAATAAAGAAGAGTGCGACACCCGCAGCGACACCCGCACTAGTCCAAAATTGGGATATAACGAGGATGAGGCTGGTAATCGCTAAAAAAAACGCCAGCCCCCAATCCAGTAACGGCAATTCCCGCAGAATGAGTTTAGTATCTGTTTGATGAATAATCCGCAATCGCTGAATGACACCGTGTAGCATCAAATTATCCTTCTGCCATTTTTTGCAACAAGGCTAAGGTCATTTTCACATCACCCAAAGCAGTATGAGCATCTTTGACCTGAATATTTTCGTAGCTTGCAGCCATGCTCAATTTATGCCACTTATAGCCATATCTGCCTCGTACACCACGAAATTTCGCATAGGATTTCATCGCACAATGGCGTTTTCCTGATTTAAATATCGGTAATTTGTGAATAGTAAATGTTTGCTCTAATAATCGCCAATCAAAATCCATATTGTAGGCAATGAGCGGTGTCCCAGCTAATTTAATGGATAGTGTGGTGTAAAGGTCTGCTAATTGTGGTGCGCTTGCCAATCGCTCATTCGTTATGCCATGAATACTAATGACTTGTTGGGATAACGGCTTTGTTGGTTTAACCAGAGTATCCAAAACCACTTCGCCATATTTATCAATCACACCGATTTGTACGACTTCGTCACTTTTTCCAATACCAGACGTTTCTGTGTCAATCACATAGAAATTGGGCAGTTCAAATAATTGTCTTGCCCAATCTTGTACTGCCGTTTTATCCCGCGGATTGGTGTGCCGTACCATAAGATTTACTTTCGTTCATTATATAATTAGAGCCTTATTTATCATGCTTCTACATTATAATCAGTTGCGAAGTTGTTTCCAAATAGAGGGCATTGTATTACCAAATTCAATTTTCTCTGCACCGAGGAATTCACCTAAATTGTGTAATGACTCTCGTATATCAGCCACAGCATCTTGTGGTGCATTTTCTTGTGCATAAGTTGATAGAGCATGCAAGGTTTTTGTTTTTCGGTTCATCTCCATATCAATGCGTCCGATTAAGCTATCCCCATGCAATATGGGCAAAACATAATATCCAAATTCGCGTTTCTTTTGTGGGACGTAAATCTCAATGCGAAAGTAAAAGTCCCAGATAAGTTCAGTGCGGTCACGATCGCAGATGAGATTATCAAAAGGAGATAATAGGGTTGTTCTTCCTTGCCAGTTGCCTGCTTCGATTTCTTCTAATAAGGGTAAATCATCTGCATGAAGATACCAATTCCCCTGCCAATTTCCAATCTGCACAGGGATTAGTTTGCCTTCTTTGAGCAATTGTTTTTTAACGGCTGAAAACTCCCAGTAGCGATTACGTGTGAAATGGTAATTAATATGCTTTTTGTCCATCGCCACACCTAATGCTTTGACAGCCCGTTGCACAGCCTGATAACTCGCCTGAAATTGGTCTACTTCATCTCGTGGTGTCCAATCAGGCAAAATATCGTCAGTTAGCGCCCATTTACGTTGATTGCCTTTGCGGATTGCAGGTAAGACTTCGCCCATTGTCCACAGTCTATCCATCAAACGATTAACAGATCGTCCCGTAGTCCAACCTGAGAAGGTCTCGCTTGTGTATTGGTCATCATCGAAATCGTTTGTGCCTAATGCCCCTTCATGGCGCATTTTGTCGAGCATTCGTTGACGCAAATCATGCAAATTGTGTTCATCAAGCCACGCTTTTATTTTTGGGGATTGCTTGACCTGACGCATATAAACATTATGAATAGGGTAGTCTTGTGTCGGAACGATGGATGCAGCATGCGCCCAATATTCAAAGAGCGATTTATCATCCCAGCGTAATTTTTCAAGTTCATCTATATCATAGTTGCCTAAGCGACTCCAAAGCACCAATAAATGTGTGCGCTCAACCTTGCGTATCGGGTCAAGTTGTAAGCACCCTAAATTGCTAATCAAGTCAAGCATTGAAGGTGGTGTTTGTTTATTAAGATGTTGCTTACTAATAATAAACCGTCGGGCATGGATGGGGTCAATTTGTCGAATGCTCGTCACGAGGTGGCTCTCCTATTGAGGAAGTAAATGTTACCACCATTTTAGCACATTTGTTTTAGAATTGCATTCGTTAATGTATCATAACAATTGTAATCTATCTATAAATCTTGTAATGATTAAGATATTCCTGTATTCTAACAGTTAGTACAGGAAATAACGTTTAATAATTAATTTTAGGGAAATATCACGTTTGCTATTTGTTATTTTTTATCCTTTTTTTAATGTTTTAGTAACTAAAATCGAATTTTTCTCTAAAACATTGATAGGGAATTAGTACTAAGTATCACAATTGAAATGAACCCATTTGAACCCTTGAAAGCTATTAATAACTTTTTCTATATATTTTTATAAAAAATACACTTAAAAATGTGTGTTTTGATGTAACGTTATATGTATTGTAATTCATAATTGGCATTATTTTTATGTAAGATAAAGCTAGACAAAATTAAGCTATATTCAGGGGTATATATTAATGAAGCGTTCATGGATGTTCTTATTCGTAGTGCTTATTGCAGGTATTGTCTTCCTGCACCCAACAATAGTTGAAGCCCAAGAGTTGCCCAGTGAGACCTCAGTGGTGTTGGTGATCGACACCAGCGAGAGCATGTGGGGGACACCAATGAATAGCGTCAAAGATGCGGCGCGCAACTTCGTGGTGAGCTTGGGAGGCGATGTACCCATTGCCATCGCAACCTTCAGCAACGATGCACAAATCCTCACAGAGTACACAACCGATTTATCAAGTTTATTACGGACTATCTCAGAGCTTACGCCACGAGGTGTTACAGCGCTATACGATGGGACGACGATTGGTGTGGACTATGCTTTAGAGCATGGCACAAGCAACAACATTATCATTCTGCTCAGTGATGGTGCGGAATATGGCGGACAAAGTGCCATGAGCCGTTCAGATGCCCTCTTACGTGCCGAATTAGCCAACATTCAAGTCTACTCAATTGGCTTAGGCTTTGGCGCAGACCGGTCTTTCTTAGAAGACCTCGCCTCACGCACCAATGGACAATTCTTTGAAGCTCCAGATGTGGAAAATGTCAGCGAGATTTACAACCAATTGAGTGACCTCGTTCTCGCCCCTACCCCTGTATCCGAGGATGTGGTCGTGCAAACTGCGCCGAGTTCAAGCATGCGAGGCAACTTGGTAACGGTCAACGACCCCGTCATCTTGCCAACTGGCGAACCGAATGGTGCTGGTGCAAGCGATGAAACAGCTGAGACAGCTAGCACAGCCAACACAGTGGTCACCACCGAAACAGATAGCGATACAAGCCCTGTCGAAGAAGTCGTCGCTGTCACCCAGATTCGTGCCGAAGACAGTGCGGTGGTCTTGACGATTGATGTCAGTCAGAGCATGTGGGGGACACCGATGGCAGCTGCCATTGAAGCCGCACAAACCTTCGTACGTGAAGTCGAAGACAATGTGCCTATCGCCCTGATTACCTTCAGCAACCGTGCTGAGGTCATTTTGGATTTCACCACCGACAAAGCACTCTTACTCCAGACCATTAACAACTTAGCTCCCATTGGTGTGACTGCCCTCTACGATGGTGCTTTAGCATCCGTGGAACTGGCAGCGGCAAGCGGTGCAGAAAACCCAACCGTCATTCTGCTCAGCGATGGAGGGGAATACGGCGGACAAAGTGATGCTGCTCGTGATGATGCCATCCTGATTGCCAGTGTTGAGAATGTAACAATCAATACGATTGCTTTTGGTTTCTCAGTTGACCGCAGTTACTTACAAGATTTGGCAGCTGTCAATAATGGTGAGATGTTTGAAGCCAGCACCCCTGAAGACCTGCTGACGATTTACAGCAACTTGAGCCAGAGCTTTGTTGCCAATGAAATCGTAGAGGCTGTCGATAGCGCGCCCATTGCCCCTCTCAGTGAAGAAGCCCAAGTGCCGATTGACTCTGAGTTTGTGCAACCTGAATTCCCACTAGCCGGTGGCGTCTTGCCTAGTGCAATTGACCCGCTCAACAGTGAGATTGCAGGGCTGAACATTCCACCTGCCTCTGCTGAAGATGCCGTCGATATCCCTGTAGTCAATACAAGCATCGAGACAGCCGATGGCACGATTAACCCTGCCGACTTAGAAGAGGTCGCGGTTGACCCCATTAGCAACATCGTGCCTGTGAATATCACCGTTGCCGATGACATTGAAGTCGAAAGTGCGATTGTCTCGATTAACAACTTCGAGATTGCACGTTTCACCGAAGCCCCTTTCAGCTTCGATTTAGATACCCTGCTCTTGAGCAGTGGGTTGTATAATCTGGCAGTCGAAATCCGCACCAGTTCCGATATTATCAGTGCTGACCGCATTCCCTTTGAGGTCAGTGTCAGTGAGACTGCTGTGCCAATTGAGGTCGATAGTGTGGTTGAGAATGCTGGTGTAGTCGAGGTTGATGCTGAAGCTGAGGCAGAACAAGCTCTCGCACCAACCGTTGCCGCTCGCACCTTGACTATCAATGGCGAAGAACAACCTTTCAACTTTGAATACAGCTTGGTCGATGGCTTGTCCTTAGCAGCCCCTGTCATCAGTGCTGAAGATGCCATGGCGAACCAGACCTTAGGCGATATTCTCGCACGTCCAGTACAATTCATTCCTGAACCCGTTTTGGATTACATCTTAATCCCGCGTCCGCGCATGGTGATGATTGTCATTATCCTCATGACTATCATTCTCTTGCCTCAAGGTTTCTTCACCATCTACTGGATGACCTATACTTGGGTTAATCCACAACGCGTCGAAGACAGTGCCTCACCGAAAGAATTCTATGAGCCACAACACTCTTTCACGGCACTTGTGCCTGCCCGTAAAGAGGCAGCGGTGATTTACGATACCATCCAGACGGTCAATAATATTGATTATCCTGAGCATCTCAAAGAGACCCTCGTCCTCATCCGTGATGAAGATGATGATGAGACCATTGCTGAGACCCACCGTGCAATTAACGATATTCGCCAGAGTTACCATGACCGTGGTGAAGCCTACCCTGACAATATCAAGCTCGTCACTTTCAAGACCGGTCCGAAGAATAAACCCAATGGTCTTAATCGTGGCTACCGCGAAGCGACCAAAGATACGGTTTGTATCTTCGATGCCGAAGACCAACCACATCACGAAATTTATAATGTCATCAACACCGTCATGATCCGTGATGATGCTGATGTCGTGCAATCTGGTGTGCAGTTGATGAATTTCCAATCCAAGTGGTTCAGTGCCTTCAATGTGCTGGAATACTTCTTCTGGTTCAAATCAGGTTTACATGCCTACACCCATGCTTTAAATGTAACACCACTCGGTGGCAACACCGTCTTCATTAGAAAGTCATGGCTCGATAAATTGGCTGTGGAAGATACTGAAAAAGGCTACCGTGTTTGGGATGAAGAAGGGCTGACCGAAGATGCCGATATTGGTTTGCGCTTGACCAAGATGGGGGCGAATATCCAGATTGTGTACGATGCTATTCAGGCAACCCGTGAGGAAACACCTGATAGTGTTGAACAATTTATCAAGCAACGTACCCGCTGGGATCATGGCTTCTACCAAATCTTCCGCAAGGGTCTGTGGTTGCAATTGCCAACTCTCAAACAACGCATTACCGCCGTTTACATCTTGCTCAATTCGCTCTTGCAAGCGGCGATTATGCTCTTCTTGCCTGTCGGCGTCTTCATTGCACTCACCCAACAAGTCAGTGTACCTGTTGCGCTCTTGTCTTACTTACCGATTTACATCTTGGTCTTCCAGTTGATGTTGAATATGGTTGGCATCCGTGAGTTTACTGAAGCCTATGGCTTGAAGTTGCCTTTCTTGTTCCGTGCCAAGATGTTGCTCTTCTTCTATCCATTCCAGTTGTTGCTCTCGGCTGCCGCTGTGCGTGCTATCTTCCATTTCATCACCAACCAATCTGCTTGGGAAAAAACCACACATTCCAATCTACATCGCCAAGGCAATGTTGCTGTTAAAGGAGTTTCCTAGATAATGACAACTATGACAAATGATGAAACACAAAACGTAGGTAGTGATTTAACACGCACTCAAGTAATCGGAATAATGGGCGCAATCCTACTTATTGCTTGCTTAACAATTGCAGGATACTTGCACTCAGAGAATATGTTTAGCTTTCCGTATTATCAAGATACGGAAGGCACAAACCTAGCTAATGCTTGGGCATGGACAGAAACTGGGGATTTTAGCCCGTATACCTACTCCTACCAAGAAGCACCAACGGGAACTTTTATTTTAGGTTTCTGGGCATTACTAAATGGAACTTTAAACAACTTTGGTTTCCCTCTTAATTCGGGACGGGTACTGATGTTGTTTTTCCACCTAATTAGCTGTGGCTTCATATTTGGCATTACCAAGAGTTTGAGTAAGAGCAATGCGGCCGCTGTAATTGCTGTTATGATTTTTGCTTTTTCGCCATTAGCTACTTCGATACAACGTCGTGTCTTGCTTGATAATGTCATGCTTCCAGCTTTGTTAGGCTCAATCTATTTTGTTGTTGGGCAACAACGTAATCTTTACCATTACCTAATCAGCGCACTCTTGTTTGGGGTAGCGGTATTGATTAGGGGTAGTGCAATTTACTTGTTACCCGGATTTTTGATAGCAAATCACACCTTGGCACATCCTCATCATAAACGATTTGCGATTAATATGTGGATGACACTCACAATCTGTTTACTTTCAATTTTTCCTCTCTACGCACAAATGCGACAGGAGTTATTCCCTGAAGGCTGGTTTTTAGGTGGTGATTTCCCCCATGTTAGCTTAATCGAAGTTATATTAGACCGTGGTCCAGATTCTGGTTTCTTCCTCAATATTGGTAGTGGATTTCAATATAGCTTCACACAATGGACAGATATAGGTAATTTAACGTCTGACCCCATAATTGTTTATGGGGGCATCATTAGCATTATCATTGTGACTTTGTTATCACAATACAATAAACACTTACGCGCAATTGTGATACTAGCATTCTCGTATTTTATCGGTCTAATTCTTGGTGGACGTGTCGTTATATCTGATGTTTTACCGTTGTTACCATTCTTCGCCATAAGCATCGGCATCTGTATTGCTATGGCGGCTAAATTAGCTGGTATTGGTGGCTGGATGTCAAAGACAATTCTTTCATTAGTAACCATATTGATACTGCTTTATCCGTTTTATATCTTCTACACGGATCGTGTTCAGATGTACACAATGGATCAAGTTCAAGGTCAGGTTGAAGCAGTTGAATGGGTACAAAACAATCTTGATGAAACCGACTATGTAGTAACGGATAATTATGCCTTTGTGGCGCTTCGGGATACGATGCCAAACATACATCATTATTGGACAGTGGATACCGACCCTGATATAAAGTTCACTCTATTAGGGGACAACCATTGCAATATTGATTATGTACTTACAACACCCCAAGTCACGGATGATATTGGAGCCTACAACCTCGACTTGATGCGACGTACACTTGAACGTTCGGAATTGCTACTCACATATGAAAATAACGGCTGGCCCGTCCAAATTTGGCAAGTTAGCAAAGAGACTTGTGACGTTCTCGAAGACGACGATTCTGAAGTAGAAGAACCCACAACGAACGAAGAAGAACCTGAGACATCACAATAAAATCAATAAGGGGCATACATGATTATGCCCCTCACTCCTAAATTATGAGCATAGATGTGAATCAATATTTACAAATTTCTTCAATAAAATCATCCAATAAATCATTATTAAGCGTATAATAAGCTATAAATAGTCAAGAAAAAGAGGAGTATTGACTTGAAGTCTTTGCTAAGATTTATCGTTCTAATATCAGGCATTTTAATTGTCACATTATCAATAAATATCGTTGGCGCACAAGAAAATTTTGCACAATATCGTGTGTTAGGAACATACTCCTATTACAATATATATGAAGATTACTTCGTGACAGATGTGCCTGCCGAATCACTAACTCACTTGGTGTATGAGCATATTGGTATCTCTGATAACGGGCAATGTGAATCGCTTGATGAATGGGCAGACACGAATTACCCTTATCCTGGTGATACAAATTTTGACAGATTAAAAGGTAATTTCCGTCAGTTACAACGTCTCAAAGAACGTAATCCTAATTTACGACTGTTAATGTCTATTGGTGGATGGGATGTTTCCAGTAGCTTTTCCAGCATTGCAGGGGATGAAAATGCGCGTATTCGTCTCGCGCGCTCATGTATCACCTTCATGCGTGAGTATGATTTTGATGGCATCGTCATTGATTGGCGTTACCCTGTAGAAGGCGGACGTGTTGTCGGTTCACCAGATGATTATGATAATTATCCGCTTCTACTAAGTGATTTTCGCGGTCAGATGGATTACTGGCAAGAAGAAGATGAGTATCTATACACATTGGCTATCACCGCGCCAGCCACTCCTGATTTGTTGCAACATTACTGGATGGATGAAATCTCTTCACGAGTAGATTTCGTGAACTTGATGGCTTTCTCATTTGAAGGTACTTGGAGTGAAATCGCAGCACATCATTCCCCACTCTATGTGAGTGATAGTGACCCTCGTAATGCTGAAGCACAAATCGATTATACTGTATCAGGTGCAGTTGAAACGGCTCTCGACCTCGGTTTACCTTCAGGTAAGATTGTATTGGGCGTGGCATTTTTTGGGCAAAGTTGGCAAGGAGTACGCCCGAACGACCTCTTTGGCTTGTTCTCACCTGTGGGAGGTGTACCAAATGGCACACGTGAACAAGGTCGCTTGTATTATCAAGATTTGTCTAATTTCTTCACCAGTGATAATTATATCCGCTATTTTGATGCCTCTGCAGGTGTGCCTTGGCTATATAATGAGAATGCTGGTATTGCTATCAGTTATGAAGATGTCGAATCACTGCGTATTAAATCAGGCTTTGTGCAACGTCTAGACTTAGCTGGTATTGCCGTCTGGGAATTAAGTTTCGATGATGATCAAAATACTTTAGTCAGCGAGCTATATCGTTTCCTCAATGGTACGAACTAAGTTAGACCATTGAGCAATACTTCTATCAAAACGGATACTGTGAAAGTGTCCGTTTTTTATTTTATAGGCGTATCCAATCAATATCTTCAAATCCAATTGTGATATTACCATCATTATCGACACATTCCTTTGTTGCTTCAGGAAAACTAATAATATCAAATGGGGCATTACGAGTAACGTCTTTTAGAGCTTCACTGACTAAGTCAACGTAAGGGTCTAGTCGAGCATCCCATTTACTCATAGCAAAATGGGTATCAGGAAAACGTTTGACGATTGAATGGATTTTATCTTTCCCTGTTCTGCCAGCTTCGCCCCAGAATAAGGGTTGAGGGTTCACTTCGTAAACAGCAGGCTGAGAAGCAAAGGCAATAACGTCGGGTTTATACTTATCACCAATGCGGATTTCAATACTCGCAGAAGGATAGTCTGGTAAATATAATGCCCAAAGATAGGCTTTCATCAGTGGATGTACCAGACGCTCACCCATGCCATATTTAACTACAATGTGCTGATTATGTGCGTAGAGTTTCCAACGTCGTCGATTTAGAACAGGTGATAACATTCTTTTACCTAACTATAGAAAAATTGCATATTTCAACTACATTCTGCCAATCCTAACATTTATCTTAGACACATTATAGTATTCATCGAAATTACAATGTCTGGTGAGGGATACTCCATTCCTTACCTATCTTGTCTTCCACCTTCCGAAACTAATCATGAAGTTCTTGTTCGATTCGTTGACGGGGTTCTTTGAAACTTGCTATGATATATTAACCCGAAATAGTGAATAAGTGGGTTATTTGCAAGTATAAAGATTGTTCTTACTAGAATAGGAGTTCCGCATCATGACTGCCCCTGTAAAAGAGACAACATCCGTTACTGTCGAACGCTTGGTAAAAGCGTCCCCCGAACGCCTCCATCGTGCATTTACATCCTCAGATGAACTGAATAACTGGTTTTGTAATAACAGTTTTATTCAGGCACGCGAAGGTGGCGCGTATCTGTTCATTTGGAATCAAGAACAATACAGTGCCACAGGTCTAATTAAAGAATTAGTCACCAATGAAAAATTGGTGTTGACTTGGCGTAGCACTTGGCAAGGCACAGAATCGGATTATCCTGAGATTTTTACTGTAACTTTTGATGAAGTCGATGAAGGTACAAATGTTACGCTTCATCATGAGGGGATGCCCGAAGAAGGCAAAGAGAGCTATAACTGGCAATGGAATAAGCGTTTGGATGACCTCAAGCAATTTGTGGAGACAGGTGCATTACCAAATATCGTCAATCGAGTGATTATCGGCATTTATCCCCAAGCAGTCCCTGAAGATAAATTAGAGGAACTCAGATTAGAAGCTGGCACATTCTCAATGGTTTCACGTCTAGTGCCTGATTATGGCGCAGAAAAAGCAGGGATTGAAGTCGGCGACATTATCATTGAGATGAATGGTCATAAAGTAGGACCCAATAACAATATGAATCAGGCTGTGCAAGGGATGAAAGCTGGCGATGAAGTCGATGTAAAATTGGCGCGTGGTGACGAAATTATCACGCTCAAGATGCCATTATCGCCCTATCCTGTGCCTGATATTCCGAATAGTTATGCGGAATTGGTCGACGTGGTTGCGCCTCAGTATGATGCTATTATGAATGATTTACATGAGTTATTCGATAATGCTAGCGAAGAAGCCACGAGTATGCGTCCAGCAGAGGGTGAATGGAGCGCAAAAATGACACTGGCGCATCTCATTTATAGTGAGCAATACGTACAAGAGCAGATTGGCTCACACTTAGCCAATAGCAGTCCGCGCTATTGGTCAGGGAATAATGATACTCGTTTGCAAGCCATCATTGATACCAGTCCTAGCAATGCTGAGATGTTAGCGACGATGCGTCGTGAGTTTGATGAAACACTAGCAATTTGGCGCAATTTTCCTAATGATTTGGCAGAGGGTAACACGAATTTTATCTGGTTGGATGCCTTCAATATTCAGGGATGGGTACAGCATTCGCAGGGTCATATGGTACAGATTACAGAGGCGATTGAGGGTACAAAATAAAAAGCGTAACGCGGAGAAGCAGAGAACCAGAGAAGTAGGGTCACACCGTCGGTGTGACCCACGATTCGCTAGAGCGCGAAGTAAATCGTATCCAGAAAGTGATAATCAGTGGTATCCCCATGAAAGCCAAATCCAGCCATTGCCCGATGCGTAGACCTGCAAATTCGAGTGAATAATCTCCGCGTAGGTAGTCGATGGCAAAGGATAATGAGGCAAGCAGAAAGAGCATACACCAGAAACCTGTGCGACTGAGCCATCCACGCCAATATATAAGACACGCTAGCAAGAACAGAACGACTGACCCTGCTATCCCGAGTGCTTGAGTGGCAAAACGGGGCATATTCAAGCGGTAAATATCGTCGGCTAGCCATGTCATGAAATTGGGATAATCTGCCATGCGCTCGACAGGCGCACCAAAGGCACATCCTGCGGTAGCGCAAGCATACCAACTGAAAAATGAGAGCAACGGCACAATAATCACAGCACTTCGGAGCAAATTTTGTGCATTTACCCCTCTTAGGCGTGCCATCCCATAAGCAAAAATCAGCGCACCAATGACTGCTCCATGCCAATTGAATCCACCTTCTTTATGGATTTGATAAATTAAATCAAGGCGGTCAGTGAAGAATGCCCAATTGAACAGTACATGCACAGGTCGTCCGACGAGGATTGCTCCGATGAGTGCGGATAAACAGACATCCATTGTTTTTGTGCGCTCAGCTTTCGGCGCACGATAGAGCATCCACGCGAAACTGAGTCCGATTGCGAGGATTAAGGCGAGAGTATAGTTTTGCCATTGTCTATCAAAGATAATGCTGAATTGCTCGAACATGCGCTTGCCCTACTGTAAGTTGATCGATTTGCATTCTACAGCGTCGGGGCATACTCTCAAATGGATAATTGTGAGCATATAATAGTCATTGGCTAGATAATGCTATACTTGAAATGTCTTTATCTTGGAAAGTGCTTAACTAATGACTGAGAAACCAAAAGTTAAACCATCACGCCCGTTTTGGCGACTGACTATTCCCTTATGGTTATTCCTCATCATTTCAATTATTTTGGTTATTTCAACCTACTTTGCGAGTCAAGAAGAACCTTATTTCATTACTGTATCAGCCACGCCACAATTTTTTGGATATTCGTCACCAGATTACACTTACATCGAACCGTTAGGCTCAGCTACGCCAATGGGTAGTAGCGAAATTGAGCTAACAGTTTATGCAAATCTGAGTCTCAACACAATTATGTGCCAAGATTTAGAGCGGACGAATGAAGGACAATTCGCATTTAGGATGTTTTTGCAAAGTGGTATGGATTTATTCCGCATAGATGAAGATGGTAAAAACTTCTGTCGTTTAACCAACAATACAGGCAATGACGACTATCCGAGTTGGTCGCCTGATGGCGAACATATTGCCTATGTCTCTATAGATAACGTATATGGACTTTACTTGATGAATGCTGATGGAAGTCAGATTGAATTATTACATTCTGGTGGAACAGCTTACTCCTATCCTAGCTGGTCGCCTGATGGACGATACATTGTATTTCAAGCAACAATTGATGAGGTTTTTGATATTTACCGCTTAGAAGTTGCAACAAGTGATGTGATTAATCTTACAAACCAAGAACGCTTAGACAATATGCCAGTCTATTCATCTGATGGTCAATATATCGCATTTGTATCTGACCGTACATTTAACCCCCATATTGATACAAATACGCTTGCTCAAGCGAGAAATTATGAAATTTATATGATGAATAGTGATGGAACAAATCCGCGAAGATTGACGGTGAATGATAACCCCGAACAGTTTCCATCATTTTCACCTGATAGCACTCAGATTGCGTTTAGCTATCGTGGAAGTATAATGGTCATGAATGTAGATGGCTCAAATTTAACAGAACTTACGCGCGGAAATAATCCTATTTGGTTACCTGATGGACGTATTGCTTATGTAAACACTACACTTAGAAGTATCCAATCTGATGGGTCAAATGATGGTGTTCTTGTTGGTACAATTCCTCTATTTGGCTCAGGAATTGAGCAAATCAGCTATACATCATCTCGATAAGATGTAGAAACCAATTCTGCACATTGTTCTATTTTTGCATATAATAGAGATAGCATCCTCAAGTAAATGGAACTGTCATCATGACTGACTTTTGAGCTATGTACTCCGAAAATTACACACGCATCGAAACATGGACAGAGGAAGATTTACTGGAACTTCCGCCGAGTGAAACGGATGAATACGAATTTAAGAGTAGCCTCATCCGTGCTAGCCAACATTACCGTAGTGACCTCAGTAGCAAATTGACCAAAACAGCCTCTGCACTGTGGAATACAGGCGGTGGTATCTTAGTCGTGGGGGTCGATGATGCGGGGCACGTTGATGGTGGCATCCCCTACATGATGGGCAAGCAAAAATTGCGCGATTGGGTGGATATGATACTCAATTCTGTGTCGCCTGTCGGTCCATACAGTGTTCGCACCATCAAGCCCGACAATGAGTACAGCAAAATTGACCCTGAGATGGTGGTTTTAGTGGTGGCATTTGGCGAGAGCTATGATTTGCCCCATATGGCACCTGATAATCGCTATTACGTTCGGGCTGGCGCACATTCTAACCCTGCCAGTCATTATCTCGTAGAAGCTATCCGCGCCAGACGTGGTTTAGAGCGTCCGATGCTGCGCGCACTCTTACGAGAAAATCCACAGAAAGCAGGGGTGGTCGAACTCACGATTGTGACGATTAATGATTTGCCTGCGCTGAATGTATTCATTGACTTTGACCCTGTGCCGACGCATCTCGCAGAGCAAATGCCAGACCGTCTGCCCTTGACTGTGCCTCTGATTGACCGTGACAATCCGTTTAGAATGGATATTGCTACGATTCATCGTCTGCAATTTTGGCTTGGGGATATGCCCTTCCATGTTTTATTGCAATATTCAGGGATACGTGGAACAGAGTTCAAGGGCGCACAACTCATTGACCATCTGCGGAGTTTAGGTCCGTCTGAAATTCGCATGAGTAATGGCAGTTCCCCAGATAGAATGCTCAAGAAAATCAACAAGCAATTGAGCCGATTAAATCGTAATATCGAGAATTTGACACAGGAACAAAATGGCACTCATGATTTGGTAGATGACGAGCAAAGCTAATGGCACTGTTCAGTATAAAATTTACCCATTCGCTGATAATTATTTACATGATGATATGCTTATTTTTCGTTTGGCACTATGCGTTAATTGGTAGTTATCATCCGTTTACACTATGGGCGTTTGCCTCAATTTTTGCTGAGGCGATTGTATTTGTTGCCAGTGGCTTTGAGTGTCCCCTTACGATTTGGGCATTGAATTTGGGTGATGAGACAGGTGCAGATTTCATTAGCGAATTGTTGTTGTTAGAAAATGTTGATTTTACGACCAATTACGCGCTATTTTTTGTCGTTGGTTTGGTGCTGAGCCTTCGGCGTTATCGGATGTCGCGTTAAATGCCCTAGCGTCTATAGGGTGCTTATTTTATGATTACCTCCGCAATTTTCTCAAACAGAAAAGATTTTGAGAGTAAGGGCGCAGCATGCTGCGCCCCTACGTTCACAACAAGTTAATACAGGCGATAAAATGACCCAAAATGATATAAATACTCTAGTTCAATATAGCCAAAGTGAAATTCTACAAGAACGTCAGCAAGCGATGATTGAATTAGCACGCATTGAAGATGCTAGTGTAATTGCACCTCTATTGAATGCGCTCAAAGATAGCGATAGCACAGTACGCGCAAATGCCGCAAGTGGTTTAGGTTTAAATCAAGTCCAAGAAGCTGTTGAACCACTGATTAGCTTACTTTCAGATGATGAAGATATTGTGCGTGAGCGTTCAGCAACGGCTTTAGCACAAATTGGCGATAACCGAGCAATACCTGCCCTCATTGATGCCCTAGACGATAGTGGGACTTGGGCAAGAAACCGCATCATTTACGTATTGGGTGCGAGTAAAGCAAGTGAAGCAGTTGAACCGCTCATCGTGCAACTGGATAATGAAGATGTCTCCACGCAAGGAGTCGCGGCATGGGCATTGGGCGCAATTGGTGACTTACAAGCCTTGCCTGTATTGCTTGAATTGTTGGATAGTCCACATGCAAGTGTACGGGGCAACGTCGCTTATGCCGTAGGGGAATTTGCTCAAGAGGCAACAGTTGCTCCTCTAATCAAGTTACTTAATGATAAATCCGCCGAAGTACGAGGCAAGACAGCATGGGCATTGGGCAATCTGAGCGAGAGTACAGGCAATACTGATATGCTCCAGCCTTTAATCGCTCTGCTGGATGATTATGCTGAAATCAGCAATGAATCAGCGCATTTATTCGTGTGTCAATATGCTGCCGAAGCCTTATCCCAAATTGGGACTGAATCCGCTACGGAAGCCGTAGAAGCATGGCGACCGATTGCGCGTAAGAAACTTCTCCCACGGCGAATTGAGGACTTAATACGTGCGTTGCAACATAAAGATTTGGAAACTCGTGAACGTGCGATTAGTCAACTACGGGAGATTGGCGAACCAGCCGTTGAAGCACTCATTACAGCATTACAGAAAAATGAGCATATAAGGATACGGCAAGGGGTCGCCCAAGCCTTAGGTGAGATTGGCTCAAGCCGAGCTGTAACGGCATTATCACTTGCACTAGCTGACCCTGATGTGGGGGTTTGGTCGCAAGCGGTGGCATCCCTAACAAAAATTGGCGTTGATAAGCCACTGCGTCCTGCCTTAGCCAGCAAAAAAGCCCGCGTCAAACAAGGTTCAGCAATTGCCCTATGGCGAATGAACCGCGAAGAAAAAGCCTTCCGTACCCTGTTATCTGCTATACAAGATGAAGATGTCGTCGTGCGTGGCAGTGCAATTACGGCACTATGGTTGCAACCTGACGAACGCGCTGTTGCTACTTTACAAATTCAACTCAGCAAAGAAGAAATCGGCGGGATGATGGCAAAGTATATACTACAAGCCCTCGATACTATTGGTGGCTCAATGGCGACAGCAACAATTGCGAACTATATTACGGAAAACCGTGATAGACTATAAAAAGAGTGATGTGTAGAAGGAAAGCAAAAGTAACTAAAAACAAACTTGCTTGATAGAACATTTTTTCGTATAATTAGAACAGATGTTTTCAAGGGAGAGACTCATGCTGAATACCATTAATGAACTACGTGATGTAATTGAGTTAGATGTCAAAGCTGGTTATGATACACGCGAGCAGATTATCCACAGCGCAATGGATTATTTGATGGGCGAATATGACCCACAATGGTTAGAAGAACAAGCAACTGAACTCACCGATAAAATCCTGCAGGAACATTTTGACTCACAAAAAGAATGGGCATATGTAACGGATTGTGACCGTTTAGACGAAGCCTTCGCTGAATTAGATCGTCATGGGATTGTGGCGCGCCAACATTTTACCTGTTGCCAAACCTGCGGACATACTGAAATCAACTTCCCTATCGACTCCACCAAACAACATCGTCATGTGCATGGTTACGTATTTTTCCATTGGCAAGATACCGAAAGTGCCGTTCGTAGCGAGTATTTGTATTTAGCGTATGGGTCAGTCTCAGGTAAAGAGAGTGAATCCAAAGTCATCGCTTATAACATCGTTGATGCGATACGTCGGGCTGGCTTAGATGTAGATTGGAATGGTTCAGTCAATTCGCGCATTTGCATCCGCAATATTAAGTGGCAACGTCGGCGTGTGGAATGGGAGCTTGAATTATCCTAATTGGATAGCCCATCCCCAAGCAAAATACGTTAATCTTAAAAGTGACTCGATATGAGTCACTTTTTTGTTTTCAGCTATTGAACCATCAAATTATCTTTAATATCGACTGGTGTTAGTAGATGACAAACTATGGAAATAATATTTTATATTCACAGCTAACTCACAAAACAACTTGGACTAGATAGAAAGGGATGCTAAAAATTAATTGTTCGTGACCTCAAACAGAAGTACCATAAAAGTGTATGAAATAACGGCAGAAGGGAAATCATTAGTTATGGTGCATCATCATGTTGGAAAACAACAAGCAAATAAAACGAATCAAGAGCAACCAACGCCAAAGACTAATAAATCATATCCATCATTTCATCATTCATTCCCTCAGAATAATCTATCACATAAAAATGTCATGACCTTACAGCGCACGATTGGTAATCAGGCAACTGTACAGCTTTTCCAAAGAAAACAGAAAAACCTAGTAGAAAATTCAACTATTCAACGCTCAGAAGAAACAGATGCGCTCAGAGGCTTTGCAAATAAGTTTGCGACTTTAATTAAGCAACTACAAACAGATGGGCAGGATAAAAACACCGCAGAAGCAGTTGAAGAACTCATAAGTGACGCACAAGCAATCGGTTTGGATGACAGCAATCCGACTATGTATAATAAACTAGAGACACTACAAGATTTTGCCATGGGACAATCTCAAATCGGATTACGACAGATTTTGTCATCATTTAACCCAGATAGTATGAGTGGTGACAATGCCTTCACAAGTGCTGCTGCGGCATCTCTTTCTCCAATGATGGGCAAAGCAGGAACAGATGGTTACGATGCGCTAGGTTTCAGCGAGAATGACGCATCAGGAATTGGTGCAGAAGCCTCAGCAGAACTAGATGCCCTTGCTGATAGTGATCTAACCCGTGATGAGAAAGTAGCCGAATCTCGTATCAATTTAGTGACGAGTAAGATTGCAGAAGCATACGCGCATCACTTGAATAATTATGATAATACCGATACGCCGTTCGATAAAACCGTTTTAGTGTTTATGGGACCAGAATGGTTTTTCAATGAAGGTACACATCCTGTTAGCCGAGAAGAAAAAGAGCGTATCATTGAAGAATTTCGTACATTAAGTACTCTGTATCCCCAAATGGTTATTGTGCCAGGTACAATTTTATCTGGGGATCCATACTTTAAGAAAAAAGGCTTCCTAAAAACAAAACGTAAATTTATCGGCTATTATAATAATCTGACCAATACAGCACCAGTTTTGTGGAATGGAAATATCCTAAAAACGATTGATAAAGCTGGCATTGGTGGGGATACCAAAGAAATTATGGAAGTATTCAATTATAACCAAGCTACTTCAAAAGAAAAATTTTGGCAGGGTGGCAATGAATCAGCGTTTTTCAACTTGGGTGATGTTAAATTTGCAATTGATATCTGCGTAGATCATTTTAGTGGTCGTGCAAAAAGTGAACTTGAGAGTATTCAAGAGGAAAATAATGAAGTTGAAGGTGCAGACATCCATCTTGTGACTGCTGCTGGGAGCAACTTTGATACAAATAAGTCTGCTCTCAAAAGTACTGGTGTTGGCTTTGGAGCGGATGTCGGTGGTGCTGAATCTTCAGGTAAAAAAGCTGACGGTTCACAAATTACGGGGGCAATTTTAGGCACTGATAATGAGCCAGATGCAGAACGAAAACGTGGACGAAAAGATTGGTTCAAATATTATAATTCGACACCGATCATTCATGTCGTCGATGCAATTGAGGGTAGTGAAATAGACCAAGAACCAGCTCAATAAGCATTCACGTTGCTTGACACACATATGACCCAGTATGAAGTCCCTGAAAAATAGTTTATAGCTTTATATTCTGATTATTCTAATTGGATAGCGCATCCCCAAGCAAAATACGTTAATCTTAAAGGTGACTCGATATGAGTCACTTATATTTTTAATGAACGAGGTTATGTCGATGCGACCCGAAACAAAAGCAATTCATGCTGGTTACCAAATTGATCCTGTAACAGGCGCACTTGCTCAACCAATTCACCTCTCAACTACTTATGAACGTGACCCAGATGGTGAGTTTTCGCGTGGATACCAATATATCCGCAATGAAAATCCTAATCGCTTAGAACTTGAGGAACGCCTAGCTACGCTTGAAGGTGGCTCTGCTTGTGCGATGTTTGCCTCTGGTTCAGTTGCGACCTTCACTTTGTTACAAGCCCTCAAAACAGGCGACCATATCATTGCACCTTCGGATATGTATTTTGGGATTCAAGTGATTTTGCGTGAGATACTACAACCTTGGGGCTTAGCGACAACATTTGTCGATATGAGCGATACTGAGGCTGTTAAGAATGCGATTCAAGACAACACACGCATGATTATCACGGAAACGCCATCCAACCCGATGATGAAATTAACGGACATTCAAGCTGTTGCTGATATTGCTCACAATGCAGGACTGATTTTCTCAGTCGATAACACAATAGGGACACCGATTTTTCAATCTCCCTTTGAACTAGGTGCAGATATTGTCATTCACTCGACGACCAAATTCATCAGTGGGCATAGTGATGTCCTCGGTGGCGCATTGATTGCCAAAGAAAACACAGACTTTTTTGAGCATATTTATCGCATTCAAGAAATTGGTGGCGCAGTTCCTGACCCACATAGTTGCTGGTTGACCTTACGCGGCATTATGACTCTGCCTATTCGGGTGCGAGCAATGCAAGAAAATAGCATCAAAATTGCAAACTACTTAGAGGCGCATCCGAAAGTAGAACAGGTATTGCACCCTGCCTTAGAGTCACATCCGCAATATGATTTGTTCAAACAGCAGATGCAAGGGGCAACAGGCTTATTCTCGTTTATGGTCAAGGGGGATGCTGATAACGCAATTGCCTTCACGAATCGCTTGAAAATCATCAAACGGGTGACGAGTTTCGGTGGGGTGCGGAGTAAGATTGAGCATCGTGCATCGATTGAAGAAGGCACATCCACGCCCCAAAATTTACTGCGGATTTCTATTGGTCTGGAGCATCCTGATGATTTGATTGAGGATATTGAACAGGCATTGGGGTAGTAAATATTGACTTGATGCGTAAGGGCGTAGCATGCTACGCCCCTACTGTGATTACATATTTTATTCTTCTGGTTCTGCTGTTTGGATGAAGGTGGTGCTGATGGTTTCGCCTGTGGTGCAGTTATAGACCAGTGATGATGTACTGGTGAGCAGGGCATCATCCTCAGCCGAGACATAAACGCGCACTTCCAATACCAGTGCGGAATTTTCATCAACTTCATAAGCATCTGGATAAAATCCCCAACGGCTCTCCCCTTGCCGATTTTCTGCTGGTGTATCTTCTTCGGTGAGGACATTACCTTCTGCATCAAGCAAGCGAAACTCGACATGATTTGCAGTGGTCATTTCGTCTTGGAAAGTCTCAAAGCTGAGGACATTAGCGTAGGCTTCGGTATTCACACAGGTATCGGCATCACCTGAGAGCAATTCTAAGGTCGGCAGACCATCGGTTAAAGACGGTGTGAGGGTCGGAACGAAAGTCGGAATGGGTGTATTGGTCGGTAACTCAAACTCGGTAGGCGCAGACGCTGGGCTGGCTGTCGGTGTTGCGCCACAAGCTGTTAGGAACAGTCCGAGAATTATAGTGATAAGTGATAGAGTTTTTAGCATTAATGAGCCTTTTCTTTGCGTTTCTGTACTGTGCCGAACATATGGGGCAATGCTCGATAGTGAACAAAGGTGAGGACGATTGATGTAGAGAGAGCATGTAGAAACACTTTATTATAAATGCCAATAACATCTAGCGGAAATATATTTGACAAACTCATATACCATCCAACATAGCTTATCAAGAAGCCAGTAGTCGCAACTATCATCAGTGTAAAAAATTGAAATTTAGAGCTTTCTGGATTAGGTGTTGGAAAGAATATAATGGTGAACATCATAAGTAAAATAGTGATAGTTGATGCGGATACTGCTCCAATTACTATTGACGGTAACATATAATAAGACATGCCTATCACAAAAAAGTTCCATAAAGGGTAGCCATATTGAAACAAAAGCATCGTCATAGCTAATAAACCTATTCCTACAACACCAAGAACACCCCAATAAATCATATTCAACATAAAATTTAGAAATGTATATCTTGCTTTCATTGGCTATTCTTACTTTTGCGTTTCTCGATTGGTGTGACTAAGTATTGGCGCGAAAAATAATGTGCAGACATTATGACAAGAACTGTTATTGTTGCCAATATAACTTCTTGTAATGAAATAGTATCACTATCAACAAAGATAACACGTCCAATACCAAGTGTAATTAGGCTAACACTTGCAACAATAGCAAAGGATAAAATCTCAAATTTTCGTTCCGATATATTTTCAGGGCTAAAAAACATACTTGCTATTAAACTGACAAGTAAGCTAGAAATGAATCCTGAGATTAATCCACCTACTGACGGAAAAATCCATGCAGATAGAGCTATGAATATGCTAAACATATCTGTAACTAAAGAATCTACTAAAAACATCAATATAGACCCTATAGTAAATGTAAGGAGACTACTCGTAATATTCATAATGATGATATAGGTTAAAAATGAATAGCGAGTTTTCATTAGTCTCCTCGTAGTTTCTCGGTGGACAACGCAGGCATTGTCCCTACAGCATGGTTCTAAAGATAATAAATTCCCTTCAAGTATAGCATGGGTAGGATGGTAGTTTAACAAAAAATGCCCATCGTAGATTGATGAGCATCTTTGGATTTTGCTGTGTTGTCTCGCTTTAGACCAGCAAGCGCATAGGATTTTCGATAAGTCCCTTGAAGTATTGTAGGAACTGTGCGCCTTCTGCACCATCACTCACGCGGTGGTCGATGCTGAGGCTGACCTTCATGCGAGTGCCGACACCGAGTGTGCCATCTTCTTTCACAATCGGCACTTTTTGGGATGCACCAACAGCTAATGCCCCTGATTGTGGTGGGTCGATAATTGAGGAGAAGGATTCAACGCCATATGCCCCTAAATTACTGACCAAGAATGTACCATCTTTAATGTATTCGGGCTTAATTTTGCCCTCACGCGAATCAGCAAACATCTGCTTATGATATTCTGCCATTGCCCGTAAGCTGGTTCTATCAGCATCAAGCGATACCACATTGACCAAGCCGTTATCTGGCAAGGCAACCGCAATTGCTACGTTGATGTGTTTGTGGCGAACCAATTTATCACCATAATAATGGCTATTCAGGTTCGGGAATTGCTTGAGTGTCAGCGCGACGGCTTTGACAATCATATCATTGACGCTGATTTTGATACCTTCTTCTTCAAGTTCGTCGTTGAGTTCTTTACGCAATGCCAGTAGCTCTTCAACATCAGTTTCGACCAGCACATAAAAATGCGGTGTCGTATTGAAGCTGGTGATTGTGCCTTTGGCAATCGCTTTCCGCATACGACTAACATCGGTAATTTCAACGCCATCACCTTCGGGTAATGCACCATAACTCTGGTATGCAGGTGCGCCCGTCGCAGTTGGTGCGCTGGCTGGTTTTGCTTTAGGAGGCTGATAATTCTCAACATCGGCTTTCACAATGCGCCCACCAGGACCACTGCCTGAAACGTTTGAGAGATTAACACCTTTATCCTCAGCAATTTTCTTAGCTAAAGGCGATGCCTTAATACGTCCATTTTCGGTTGTTGCAGGAGCGCCATTGCTACTTGCTTGGGCGGGTTCTGGTTCAGACTGTTCTTCTTCTGTGGCTGGGGCTGGCTCAGATTTTTGTGCAGAACCGTTGCCATTGCTACCCGCACTGACTGAATCACCCACACGCGCAATCACTGTACCTTCATCAACTTCATCACCAATATCAACAAGCGTTTCAGATAAAACACCATCGGCGGGGGATTCCACCTCGACAGTTGCTTTATCTGCCTCAAATTCTGCGATAATTTCCCCTGCTGAGACTGAATCACCAACTTGTTTAAGCCAATTCAGCAAGAGTCCGTCCATTGTGAGTGTAATATCTGCCATATTAGAGTATCTCCTTCACAGCCTTAATGACATCCGTATGGTCAGGATAAGTGAGTTCTTCCAAAGGCTTACTAAAAGGAACAGGGACATCATGTTGAGTCACCCGTTTGATGGGTGCATCCATATAATCGAAGCAATGTTCCTGAATTTGCGTCGCTACTTCGCTACCGAAACTATAAAATTGGTGCGACTCTTCGACAATCACAGCGCGATTGGTCTTACGGAAACTCTCAAAAATGAGTTCTGTATCCAGCGGACGCAACCAACGCACATCAACCACTTCAGCAGAGATGCCTTCTTTTTCCAGTTCTTTCGCAGCTTTTAAGCACCATGATACTGCGCGCCCATAAGCAATTAATGAGACATCACTACCTTCATTTTTGATTGCGCCTTTACCAATCGGCAAGGTGTAATCAGGGTCATCTGGCACAGTACCCGGAAAGCGATATAAGCCTATGCTCTCAGTGAATAGCACAGGATTATCATCACGGATTGATGTTTTTAGCAAACCGTAGGCATCTGCACTATCGGATGGTGAGCAAACATATAAGCCCGGAAAATGAGCAAAAATCGGTTCTGGTGTATGGCTATGGGAGGCTGTTGCTTGGTCGCCCCAACCTGTTGCCGCACGGAAAACCGCAGGAACTTTAAATTCGCCATCGAAAAAGTAATGGATTTTTGCCGCATGGTTGATAATCGCATCTAAAGCTAAGAAAGCAAAATTGATGGTCATGAACTCAGCGACAGGACGTAGCCCAGCCATAGCCGCGCCAACCGCAATCCCACCGATACCCATTTCAGCAATCGGTGTATCCTTAACACGTTTAGCACCAAATTCTTCAAGGAAACCGCGAGTGACTTTGTGTGTTCCTTGCCATTGCCCTACTTCTTCGCCCATGATGAATACACTCTCATCACGGCGCATTTCTTCTTGTAATGCCAAGCGCAAGGCTTCGCGCATCGGTAAATTCTTATCAGGCATTCGCCCCTCCTAGTCCACGTACACGTTCGCGTAGAGGTCATCCAATGTGGTTGGGAAATCGCTATTTTCTGCGAACTCTACGGATTCAGCTACAATTGCTCGGTTCTCTTCTTCGATTTCTTCTAAATCTTCTTCTTTGATAGATTTGTATACATCCATCATTTGCCGTTTTAGAATTTCAATTGGGTCTTTATTTTCTTTCCATTCGGCGAGTTCTTCCGCAAGGCGACTATCATATTGCTTATCAGAAACACCGTGCCCACGATAACGATAGGTAATTGCCTCGACTAATGCTGAGCCACCGTTACGGCAATGTTCGTAGGCTTTCCCAAGAACGTCATACACATCGAATACATTTTGCCCATCAACACGTCCAAAATCTTTGACACCGTAGCCAATTGCGCGTTCATGCAAAATCGGATTTCCTGCGGAACGGTCAATTTCTGTACCCATACCGTAGCCATTGTTCTCAATAAGCCAAATGACGGGCAAATCCCACAAGCCAGCAAAATTGAGTGCTTCATGGAAATAGCCATTATTCGTCGCGCCGTCGCCGACATGCGAGAGGACAACCGCCCCTGTTTCATTGTATTGTGCAGCGAGTCCAATGCCTGCCGCGAGGGGCAAATGTCCGCCAACAATGGCGTAACCACCCCAAAAATTATGTTCAGCAGATACAAGGTGCATACTACCACCCTTACCACCACTCAAGCCTGTTTTCTTACCCATCATCTCTGCCATGATGCGATTCGGGTCTGCCCCTACAATCAATGCTTGAGCATGGTCGCGATAAGCAGTAATGATATGGTCTTTACCCATTTCCATATTTGCCATTGCACCAACGGCTACAGCTTCATGACCACTGTAGAGATGGAGGTAGACTCCTGTGATACGTTTATCAAAATAAAGCTGATAGCAGGTTTCCTCAAACTCTCGGATAAGAGTCATCTGACGATACCAGTCTAACAGCATCTCCTTATTCGGTTTAGCCATTCATGTCTCCTGTAAAACAATAGTTTCTGCTTAGAAAGCAGTTTGTATTAGGATAGCTTCAATACCTATAGTTTACCGATTGAACGCCATTAATTCAATTAAATGGTCTCTAATCACACTGGGTACTCATGAAAAATAAAAAAGCCACCTTTTTATGAAAGTGGCTTTTTCGCATTATATTTCAAAATTTACTTGCCAAAATTGCCATCAATTGTCCAGCGAGTGATATAAACTAAGACAACCGCACCAATAATCCCACTCAAAATTTGCCCCAATAACCAGATATTAAGGACAAAGCCTAGTCCGATGAGGCGCAGTAAAAAGCCACCAAATATACCCCCGACTAAGCCGAGTGCGATATTACCAGCAACTCCGTAATCTTCACCGCGAATCAGGTGTCCTGCGATATTGCCGATGAACATCCAGAGGATGAGTGCAAGGATGAGTTGTAAAATGCCACCGAACATCCCCCACCCGAATATTAAAGCAATGATTAACGCGAAAAATAAAAATGCAGATTCCATTGTTCATTTCTCCCTAAATATGTTTTTGTCTTGAGACAGACCGTCAGTTTACCTTACGATTTTAATGCAAAAGTTTTTCTGGTGACTGTCTACAGATACCTGTTGACTCACTTACAGTATACGATATTTTGCAAAAAGTCGTTGCAAACGGTGAGTAAGCGTTGTAAACTTATGCGATATACCCACTATAGTGCATAAATAGGGTAATTAAGGGTAAACTTCATGACAGCCATCTTCAAAAAGCGTCCGAGTGGAATGCCAGCCTTCTATACGATTTGGGTCGGACAATTCTTCTCATTACTCGGCACAGGGATGACACGCTTCGCACTCACCCTATGGGCATGGGAACTCACTGGTTCAGCAACTGCTCTAGCGTTTGTGGCATTTTTCAGTTTCACACCAAGTATCATTTTTAGCCCAATTGCAGGTGCATTGGTTGACCGTTGGGATAGAAAATTAGTCATGATGCTCAGCGATTTAGCCGCAGGAGTCGGCACAATTGCTCTGCTTATCTTGAGTTTAAGTGGTGTACTTGCACTGTGGCATGTCTATTTAATTGCTTTTGTTGCTGGCATATTCGAGTCCTTTCAATTTCCTGCTTACTCTGCTGCGATTTCGACGATGGTTAAAAAAGACCAGTTTGCGCGCACAAGTGCCATGTTGGGATTAGCAGGGTCGGCTTCAAATATTATCGCGCCTATATCAGCCGCCGCAGTTTATGGACTGTTTAATCTCAATGGCATCTTAGCGATTGATATAGCGACATTTTTGATTGCCTATGCGACCTTGGTAATTGTCAAAATACCATCAGCTAAACGTAGCGCAGAGGGCGCAGCAAGCCGTGAGAATTTTTGGCAAGAACTCAGTTATGGTTTTCGCTTTATCTGGCAACGCAAGAGTCTATTTTGGTTGCAGATGGCATTCTTCTTTGCGAATTTCATGTTCGGTATGACTCTTGTGCTGATGAACCCTCTCATTTTATCACGCACAGGAAATAACGAGGCAGTTCTCGGCATTGTGAGTGCGTTTTTAGGTGCAGGTGGCGTTGTCGGTGGGATTGCCATGAGTGCCGTGGGTGGCTTTAAAGAACGGCGTGTGCGAGGGGTATTGTGGGGTTTCGCTGTCAGTGGCTTATTCGGCACAGTTATTTTAGGTATCGGGCAGACTCTTATCATGTGGATTATCGGCGCATTTGCCACGACCCTCTTATTATCACCTATCAATGCCTCCAACCAAGCGATTTGGCAATCAAAAGTTCCCCCCGATGTTCAGGGCAAAGTATTCGCTGCACGACGTGTGATTGCTGCTATTAGTACGCCTTTAGCAATGGTGATTGCGGGTCTGCTGGCAGATAATGTATTTGAACCCGCGATGCAAGTCGGAGGCAGTCTTGCTCCTATTTTTGGCGGATTAGTCGGTACAGGTGCAGGTGCAGGCATGGGCTTGATGTTCGTGATTGTTGGTATAACCAATATGCTGATTGGTGTGATTTGCTACGGTGTGCCGATTATTCGAGATGTCGAGCTACTTGTACCAGATTTCGATGATAGTCTGATTGCTACTGTCCCAGACTAGTAACCAAAAGTTCCAACGCGAGGCGTGGTTTAATTCTGCCCGTTTTCATATCGACATCGTATTGTTGTACACGGCGATAAATCGAATCAAGTTGTGGAACATCAAAGCGACGCGATTGAACTGCTAGTTTACTAGCTGGATAAGGATGAATGCCTAGCACTTTAGCTAAGGTATTTTTATCAGGTGAACCCCCATTATTGATGTGTTCACGGGTCAGCAATAATAATCGGAATTGGCGTGTAATGAGCGCGAATAATCTAAAACCTGGGTCAGACGGGTCTTGGTCTAACACCTGATTCATGAGGGATAAGGCAACTTTGCCATTGCCAGTCGCCAGTGCATCAACCATATCAAAGACATTAGCTTCGGCTACATAAGGTGTCAGTAACGCTACATCATCCTCACTAATAGCCCGTTCGTCATTGACATAGTTCACCAATTTGACCAGTTCATTATCGGCTCGGCGTAAATCCGCACCTGTAACTGATGCAAGCGCAACAGCAGCGCGTGAGTCAATTTCTGCGCCATATTCCTCTTTTGCGCGTTTGATAATCCACTGGGTTGTATCTTTAGGTGTAGTGAATTGTCGTAAGTAGCCTTCTGATTGGGCTAATTTCACAATTTTCAGATTACTTTTGAGGGTATCGCGCTCGACCAAGACTAAACGAGCATGTGAAGGTAATTCTGGAATGGCTTCCATCAAGCGGTCTAACTGCTTTTTGCCTGATGCCGTTTTCATAGAGGCAGTCACAAAATCTTTGACAATCACGAGGCGTTTATCCGCTAAAAACGGAAAGGACTTTACATCATTAATGATTTTGGCAACATCGGTTGTCTCGCCATCGTATTCCGAGATGTTCATATCGGCGTTGGGTCCATCACCCATGCTCGCTCGAATTTGGGCAACTGCATCACCCAATGACATATCATCATCACCATGAAAAAGATAAAATTTCGGGGTTTCAGCCATAATTAATTATGCTCACTTGGTCATGATGTTGTGGACAACGATTGGTTTACTACGAAATGGCAGTTTCATCTCGCCACGTTTAACACGTACTAATTGCATATCACCGGGGTCGCTTTCGGTTGTGATATGTTCTTGAACGACCATTCCAATTGGCGTAGCATACAAAGCAGATGCCATCATTGCCAGCATGATAATCGGGAAGCGTTCCCACGCGCTTTTACGATTTGTCCCCATGAAACCAATAGCGGCTACCATTGTAGAGATTAAGCCACCCGTGACAAGGTTTGTGCCACAATTCGGATGCAATGCCCATTGTTTTTGCCCTTGTCTCAACCGTGAGAGAGCTTCCTCAGCAGCGGCGGACACTTTCTCGGTTGGCACATCACCCATAACAACAAAGCCACCCAAGGATGCACGCCCTGACAAAATGTAATTCTGGCGATTCAACATATGAATGGTAGCGTGCTCGTAGGCGTGGTTTTGACGCACACGTTTGACCAATGGAAAATCTAAAATTGGACGTAAAACAACTGCGATACTGCTGATGACACCCATAAGTTAAACCCTAAAAGTTACGGCAAGTGATTAATTATGATACCAGCTAAGTATACCATTATCTTTAGAGATTGTATCTCGGAGCATCATTAACAATTTTAACGGGTGAGTAATATTTTCATTGGATAATCATGTGCGAGATGCCTGATTTCAGTTAGAATAGGGTTATGATGATTTGTCGCTGTAAAGGAAGCCTTTATGCCTAAACTCTTTCGAGTAACACTCCTGTTATTATTATTGAGCCTAATTGCTCTACCCTCCTCTGCGCTGAATATAGGTGCAGAATTACTATCTGATAATACGCCCGATATTCAACAAGACGAATCTGACGAGGCAACAGTTCGGGTTATCCCTAACGAAGCCGAAGTTGGCAGTAATCACACAATTTTGATTACAGGGTTATCAGCCAACCAAAGCGTTACAGTTCGTATTGTATTCGATGGCAACAGTAGCAGTGTCTATGAAACGAACCAAGTTGCAGATTCACGGGGGATTGTAGAAATAAGTATTTTCACTGAAGCAAGCGATTCGGCAGGTGATTATACAGTTGAGGTATTGAACGGTAGCGACGTTATCATTGGTTCAGCAACATTATTATTACTTGAAGCGACAAGTTTTAATACCGAAATCAACGTTGACCCGCTTGAAGCTGAGGCAGGTACAACCTTCACAATAGATATAACAGACGTGCGCCCGTTTGCTATTTTAGATGTGACAATTGAAAATGAAGATAACAACGAAGTTTTCACGCAACGGTTACGCGCAAGTGTTGATGGCGATGCAACAATCGAATTTGAAAGTAGTGACTCGACGACTGGCGACCTCAATATTATTGTTGTCGAAGGCGAGACAAGGACGATTGCAGAAGCACAAATCACAGTTTTAGGGCAGGTTTTTCCTGCGACGATTGTATTAGAGCCAGTCACTGCTTTACCTGGTGATACAGTTTTTGTGACAATTAGTGGTTTAGAAGCTGAACGCGATGTCACAGTAGACGTTAGCATTGATGATGAAACCATTGCCACCATCCAAGAAACATCTAATGTTAGCGGCTTGATTATTTTCCCATTTGATTTAGATGCCGAAGCAGAATTTGGACGCTATACATTTAGTGTCATAGATGACAATGTCTTAGTTGGACAAGAAACATTACGAGTCGAGATTCCGCCAACTGATGTTACCATCACACCGACTGTTGGCACTGTTGGGACGACTTTCTTTGTAACAGTCTCTGGCTTACGCCCTGATGAAGAAGTGATTATTGACCTAACCCAAAGTGGTGATGTAATCCAATCATTTATGACAACAGCTGATGAAAATGGTGATGCACGGGCTGGATTGGGTCAACGTATTGAGCTTGAACTTGGATTTTATGGCGTACAAGTCACCCGATTTGATAGTGTTGTCTTCACTGCGCCAGTAGAAGTTGCCGAAGAACGCCCACCAACACCCATCACAATTAATCCTGAAGATGTCAGTGTCTCAGTCAGTCCCGAAACAGGCATTATCCCCACAGAATATACTCTCTTAGTTGAGGGTTTGCCTGCCGATACGAATATTACCTTATTCATCTTGCTTGATGGTCAATCAGTTTTGTCATTATCAGGTACTGCGGATGAAAACGGTAGCTATACGACTGTTATTACCAGCGAAGCCAGTGACCCACCCGGTGTATATACATTGGAAGTCCGCGCCGAAGGTAATGTCATTGGTAGTTTCGATTTCGAGATTGCTGATGAAGAGGCAGATGCTCCACAAGATGATGAAGAAACTACCGAAGACCCAGTCGGGACAGGTGATGCCAGCTTATTGATTGACCCTGTGAATTTGCGTCAGGGTGAACGGATTGAGTTTGTCATCAGTGAGCTTACACCAGAAGAAACTGTCATTTTTGAATTATCCTTCGATGGTGAAGTCATCTACATGACCGAAGCAACGGCTGACGGTAATGGTCTGGCAGGGGTTGCCCTCTTAGCAAGAGATGATGAACCGCTTGGCGAATATCAAGTGCGGATTTTGCGTGGTGAAGAAGCCATTGCAAGTAATACATTTGCCATTGTCGATAGCAATATGGTTCTGAGTGAAGCGCAACTGACCGTCGAGCCAGAAACAGCCTCAGCAGGTTCAGATTATGCAATTATCGTCACAGGACTGGAACCCGAAGAAACCGTTGAAGTAAATGTTAGCCTTGAGGGTGACACTGTCTTTGAAGATGAACGCACTGCCAATAGCGAGGGAACTGTCACTGTGGTGCTATCATCGAATAGTGGCGATGAGCTTGGTATGTATGATGTGCTTGTCACTCGTGATGATGGTGAACTCACAGCAACCTTAACCATTACCGAAGCTGATGCTGAAACTGCGGAAGCACAAGCAGAAGAACTCAGCCTCAGTATTTCACCTGATAGTGGAGAAATCGGTACAGACCATGAGATTGAAGTTACAGGTTTAGAACCTAATGAAGCCTTTACGCTCGTGATTGAGTTTGACGGTGATGAGGTCTATTCAGCAGAACAAGCAGCCGATGACAATGGTAATTTCAACACGGTTATTTCCACCGTAGATAGTGACCCACTGGGAGAATACACCATCATCATTGACCGTGAAAGTAATGATATTTCAGAGATTTTAAGTGTTGTCAGTGATGATGCAATCGCAACAACCCCTGCTGACTTTGAAGTCAGTGTTGATAAAGAAGAAGTAGATGCACAAGAAGCCTTTGAAGTGACTGTTTCTGGCTTAGAGGCTAATGAAACTGTGACGATTGAAGTCGAATTTGATGGTGAAGTCGTCTACGAGACAGACCGAAATGCGGATAACGACGGTATTGTCACCTTAGCTTTGTCAACGGATGAAGGTGACCCAGCAGGTACATATGTCATCAACGTTTTACGCGGTGAGGAAGTAGTAAGTATCGATGTTGTCGTCTTAGGAGCAGAAGAAGTCGCCTCAACAAACAATAACGAAATTCAAATTCGCGTGAGTCCGAATAGTGGCGAAATCGGCACAGAGTATGAATTTATCGTTACAGGCTTGAACTCCAATGAGACATTCGACTTGGCAGTTGAATTTGATGGCGACATTGTTTTTGAAGATACACGCACAGCCGATGGCAGTGGTATTTTCACCATTACGCTCGAAACCAGTGAATCTGATGATGCTGGTGAATACATATTCAGAATTATTCGCGAAAATGACCCCGTGAGCAGTGTTACGTTTATCGTCGAAGATAGCGAAGGCATAGGCGCAGTCGAGGAAACTCCGAATACCATTCCTGATGAGAGTGAAACCGCAGACCCAGCCGACGATGTCATCACCTATGCTGATGGTGTAAGCATTGAATTTAACAGGAATACATCTGTACAAGTGGTTGAATTTGAAGGGCAAGCAGGAGATGTGATTTCTGTCAGTGTGGATAGCAATGATACTGTTGATACCGTTGCTACGCTGTTCGACCCGAATGGAGTGGAAATTGCGAGTGATGACGATGGTGGAGTCGGCTTCGACCCTGAAATAGAACGCGCTGTTTTACCCGTCACAGGTACTTACACTGTCGAGATTCGCCCATTCACGGTTGGTGATACTGGCGAAGCACAAGTTACTATCAGCCGAAATGATTTACGTACTTTAGATGAAGAAGAAGTCCGTACTGTTGTCCTCAATTCTAAAGTCACCACAGACATCCTGACCTTTGAGGGTGAAGCTGGTGATGTCATCAATTTGGTATTGGAATTGGAAAGTGGTGAAATTGGGGCATTTGTTGTCTTAGCGACACAAGATGGTAACACCTTGATGCGCTACGAAACATTCGGATTACCAGAAAGTATCTCACTGGGTTTCGTCGTGCCAGAGGATGGTAATGTGACAATCAGCATCGAGGATGATGGTTCAAATAGCGCGGTCATCAATGCGCGGATTTCAAAAGAGTAATTTTCTCCATCTCTCTAAATCTCTCTCCCATCAAGGGAGAAAGACTTGCTCCCTGCTCATGTTCCCCTTCTCCACTAGTGGGAGAAGGGGCTAGGGGTAGAGAGGGAAAATACTAATCCTCTGTTTGCTTTAATCATCATCTTCCGGAAATTCAAAGCCTTCAGGTAATAAAGCCAGTAGGAAATCCCAAACTAAATCATGAACTTCCATCGGTTCAGCGTGACGACCTAGTGCCTTCTTGGAGAATAATAATTCACCATTCACAACAACTTCAAATTTGCCCCCAGATGCTGGTATCATTGTCCAGTCTTTGACAAAGTATTCTATTTTTCTATTGGATAAAATTTCGTCCGCCAACCTGACGGCTCTTGGTGTATAGTTTCAAGTAGCACAATATTCAACAGAAATTGTTAGTAAATCTTGTTGCATTTTTGATTCCTTTCTTAAGGTACATTTCGGAATAAGTAGTATAACATAGAGATACGTTCATTATTTATGATAACAAAGTCTTTATCTGAAAGCTCATTATGAATTCATTAGAAGACATCCTCGCAGAATATATGAGGATTCGTCAACATGGACTCAGCGTGCAAGAAGCCTTACTAACCCTTAAGACTCACGTTGAACCGCTAGACAATGTAAACCGAGAAACCCTTTCTCAGCTAATCCGAAGTTGGGAAAAAGGTGCGCTTAGCCTTGAGGAGGTACTGAACGGAGACACAAACCCACCGAAGACAGACCAAATCATATGGATAAGATGCCCCAATTGCGATAAGAAGAACCGTGTGAAGGAAGTATTTTGCTACAATTGTGGGGAAATATTACAAAAAGACAGGAGTACCACAGTGTCATCAGTTGAAAGTGATGACACTGAAGACATCTTCCCTAATGAATACTTTAGTGAAGGGTCAATTATCATATTAGATGCACAGAATGCTGATGAGCATTTTGAGCTACGCCCTCAATTGCAAGAGAGCCGTATCACGATTGGGCGTGGCACTCAGAGCCGAGGGGCTACAGCCAATGTCAGTTTTAGCTCCGCACAGTCTGTTGAACTAGGTGTTTCGAGACTTCATATAGCAATACACTTTGACAAATATCAGCACGTTTTAAGAGTCGAAGATTTGGATAGTGCTAATGGCACATTTATCAACAATCAACGACTTTATCCGAAAGAGCTTCGTATCCTATGCAACCGTGATGAATTACGATTAGGGCGTATGGTTCTCAATGTTAAATACTTACATCCAGCAGAATTAATTTAATATAATCTGACCTATAGTATATAATTTATTGTAGTTATCATAACTTACATTACGTTTATATCGCTATAGTCAGGCAATATTGAGATAAATAGTATGAGTGACGTACAACGAATCTTCGATGAATATGCTCATTTACGAATAAATGGTCTTGAATCGTCTGAGGCAATTAATGTGCTTCATGTTCATATCAAACAATTAGATGATACCCTGCGTAATGAACTAGGGATGAATATTCGCGCATGGGAAGCACAACAATATCATCTGGAATCGGACAATGATAGCCAATTATCAAATAATTTAAGAGAAGCACAAAAAACTATTGATTGTCCTGATTGTGGTAAGCAAAACTCTGAAGGTGATGTCATTTGTTATTCGTGTGGAAATTTACTTAAAGATAGGGAAAAAGCCACTGACCTGTTGCCCCAAAAAACAGGTGAATTATTAAATGATGCCCTATATACAATAAATAATGTATTGATCCTTATCTCAGATGAGAATACCCATTTTACGTTACGCCCACAACTAGGAACATCTCGATTAACGATAGGACGACATAGTGATGATGCGCCTGTCGATGTCAATTTGGAGCAATTAGGCGCTCAACAAAGTGGTGTTTCACGTTTACATGCTTCCATTATTTATGATGATGTTACACAAACTTTATCGCTACTCGATATGGATAGTACCAATGGGTCATTCATCAATGAGCAACGTCTGCACCCCAACGAAAGACGTGTCATTCGTCATGGCGATAACCTCCGTTTTGGGCGTGTGACATTGCGAGTGCTTTATAAAAGTGAGATTTAATAAAATTCTTACCATACTTCAATTTTTGTCATCATATGTATATATCTATCCAATATTTCAATAACCCCCTTTCCTTCAAGCATCATTACGGTATATTATGGTGAGTGTATTCTGATAGTTCTAGTTAATTCCAAGTTAGGTTTATATGACCGCAACAGAAACGCTTTTTGAAAAATACATTGAACTGCGCCAAAACGGTGACGACATCAAGTCTGTTCAACAAAAATTACGTGCTGACGTACTTCAAGCATTAAACCGCGAACAACGCAATCGTCTGGCAAAAGATTGTCTCAGATGGGAGCGTGACCGCACAATGGTTCAATTAACACCTGAACAAGAAGCTAAGGTCAAACAAGCGACATTAACGACAACTATAAAAATACGGTTT
Organism: Phototrophicaceae bacterium; assembly: GCA_965230145.1. Taxonomy (GTDB): domain Bacteria; phylum Chloroflexota; class Anaerolineae; order Aggregatilineales; family Phototrophicaceae; genus JAUZRW01. The sequence continues at coordinate 3,839,413 of CBDDKI010000002.1, read as the reverse complement.
TGCTCGGCTTGTGATAGCCCCAATGCCGATGGTTTTACCCTATGCCAAGTTTGTAATGAGCCACTCGCAGTCGAAGTTGACCAATCACAAGAAACGACGGCTGTCGCCACTATGGATAGTGGCTCGCATTATGATAACCATTCTCAGGTTGTATTAAAAATTGCACACACAAAAGAGCAATTGCGTTTGCAACCCCAGATTAGCCCAACGGGTTTGAAGATAGGACGTTCAAGCACTAATTTTTCAGCAGATGTTGATTTAGATCCATTTGAGGGAGGCAGGTATGGTGTCTCGCGCAGTCATGCGATTATTCGTTTTGATAAAGACAATAATCGACTTATAATTGTTGATACTGGTAGTACCAATGGCACATTCTTAAATGGTGTTAAATTGCCAAAACATATGGAATCAACTCTATCCAATGGTGATGAGTTGAAACTTGGTAAAATGTGTTTCCGTGTGAAAATTAAATAGTGGGCTTCAGTAAGCCAAGCCCACCATGTCATCTCTATTTAGTAACCAGGTGGGTCACTCGCAGGGAAAGATTCATCTGAGGCTTGTGTCACTTTATCACGCTCTCCAATAATGACATCCCAACGGTCATATAAATCGTTCGCCTGTGCAGCCATTATGAAATCATTACGATGTAAGCCTTGTAATGCGGGTGTATGGCAAGCGACGCGCACCTGAGTTCCCTTTAGGTCTATATGAGGAATAGCATGCATTTCATCGGCAACATTTTTCAATTCTTTGATGTAATCACGAGCTTTATCCGCATCACCAAAGTCAAAGAACCGCACCAAATGATAGCCCATACTATCATCAAAGAGTAGTTCCCAATTACTCAAATTCTCGATATGGTCAGATGCTTCTTCAACTGTCATTGCTGTTTCATCAGCACTGATTTTTGCCGCAACTGTTTCGTTTAAATAATCCATAACATGCCCCTTTCTGTCCTTACAAGAAAGGTTACAGACTCTATCTTAGATTATTGTAAGCAGGGGTCATCTCTTAGAATGTACTCATAAAAAGAGCCTCTCTTTCGAGAAGCTCTTGGTTCATGTTATACGACGATATTCACTTTGGGTTCGCGTCCACGACCCGGAATGAAAATCACCCGACGCGCTTCATTACCGTTTAAGGCATCTTTTGCGGCAGTTGTCTCTAAAGCTAAGGCTTTGGCATCATCTTCAGCAATATCAGGTGATACCAGCACATTCTCGCGTGGTTTACCGTTAATCATCACGACCAACGCCATTTCATCTTCTTTGGCTTTTTCGGCATCATATTCTGGGAATGATTGCTGATGAACACTATATTCCCAACCCATATATGCCCACAATTCTTCCGCAATATGAGGTGTAACTGGTGCCATCAAACGTAACATGATATTGACTACTTCTTCAAACCGTTCTTGGCTAATGCCTCGTTTAATCGCGTCTTTCAGGTGATTACGCAATTCCATCAATCCAGCTACGACCACATTGAATTTGAAGTTCTCCATGTTTTGTTCGATTTTCAGGATGATTTGATGTGCTTTGCGCTCAATATCTCGTTCGGCGCTAGGGTCTACTTTATCACCAGAAACACCTTTTTGAACAATATCCCAGACATCATTTAACCAGCGTACTGGACCTATGATTTGGTTTTCATCCCAAGGACCACCTTGCTCCCAATCAAAGCCGAACATCAAATAAGCGCGCACTGTATCACTACCGTATTTATTGACCAGTTCATCAGGATTGACCACATTACCCTTTGATTTGGACATGCGTTGAATTTCTAAGTGATGCTTCAATTGATTGACGTTATTTGCGCCTTCAATACTTGGGATTTCGACTGTGCCATGTTGAGGCACCTCAACCAATTGCATGTCATCGCCAATCCACAAATTATTCTCGACACGTTTCATCAATTCGCCTTCAAAAACAGCGACACCCATCGGGATATTTGGTTTTTGCCCTGCAACTACAACTTCTACGTGGTCAGCAACTAACTTATCACCATCCATCTGTCCAAAGGCAATTAAGTAATCCCCTGCACGCTCTGCACCTAATACCTGCCCCTGATTACGCAATTGCATATAGGGTTCATCTAACATGCCGTCAACATCACGCCCGTGTTTTTCTGCGATAGCTTTTGCCTCATCAAATATACCCAAATCACGAATGGCTTTATTGAACCAGCGCGCATATAACAAGTGCATTGTCGCGTGTTCTGCACCACCAGTATAGGTATCGACGGGCAACCAGTATGCCGCTTCCTCAGCCTCAAAAGGCGCAGAATCTAAATTCGGTGACAAATAGCGCAGGTGATACCAAGACGATGACATAAAGGTATCCATCGTATCCGTTTCACGTTTTGCTGGATTACCATCACTATCCACGGTATTAAAGAAGGGTTCGTGATAAGTCAATGGGCTACGACCTGTTGGCTCGAAATCTACATCTTCAGGTAATTCAACAGGCAATTGCTCCATTGGAACAACTTCTAACGTACCATCTTGACGATGAATAATTGGGATAGGAATACCCCAATAACGTTGACGACTAATCAGCCAATCACGCAAGCGATAATTCACATTCTCTTCACCGATGCCTTCGGCCTCTAAGTAATCAATTGCGGCAGAAATCGCAGGAGATTGGCGTCCTTTGCCACCATTATGAACGATACCATCTATTGCCCCGCTATTGACCATCGTGCCAGAGCCAGCATAAGCCTCTTCCATTTCGTCAGGATTAGGTATGTCATCTGCATCAGTGGGCTTGACTACTGCAACAATATCTAAGCCAAAATGACGAGCAAATTCAAAGTCACGTTGGTCACCATAGGGAACAGCCATAATCGCCCCAGTGCCGTAGCTAATCATGACATAGTCAGCAATCCAAATTGGAATTTTCTTGCCGTTTACTGGATTAATTGCATATGCGCCCGTTGGGACACCTGTTTTCTCACGGTCATCGGTTAAGCGTTCAATCTCGGTGAATTTAGATGCTTTCTCTTGGTATTCCTTAACAGCCCCAGCCTGTTCGTCGGTTGTGATTATCTCAACCAATGGATGCTCAGGTGCTAAGACCATGAAAGTTGCGCCCCATAGCGTGTCTGGACGTGTTGTGAAGACAGTAATCGTTTCACCTTCATGACCATCAACGTCAAATGTGATCTTAGCCCCTTCGCTACGCCCAATCCAATTATTTTGCATAGCTTTAATCGGTTCAGGCCAGTCAATTTTTTCAAAGTCCAGCATTTCATCCGCATAATTTTTGTAGCGGAAGAACCATTGAGTCATCAGTTTTTGGACAACAGGTTGCCCTAAACGTTCATCACGACCATCAATTACTTGCTCATTAGCCAAAACTGTCTGCAAGGCTTCTGACCAATTGACCATTGCCTCACCACGGTATGCTAAATCATTCTCATAGAACTTCTTGAAGAACCATTGATCCCATTTGTAATAGTCAGGTGTGGATGAGATTGCTTCACGTTCCCAATCGAACATCGCACCCATGCTTTTCATTTGCTCACGCATCCGTTCGATGTTGGCATATGTCCATGTCCAAGGATGAATATTTCGACTAATGGCAGCTTGTTCAGCAGGCAAGCCGAAAGCATCGTAACCCATCGGGAATAAAACATTAAAGCCTTTCATCCGCATAAATCGAGCACGAGCATCTGATGGGGTCATGGCGAACCAATGCCCAATATGCAAATCACCTGATGGATAGGGCAACATTGTAACTGCGTAGTGCTTAGGTTTATCCCAATCGACCTCACTACGGTACAGGTTGCTTTCCTCCCATTTTTTCTGCCATTTTTGTTCAAAATCTTTCGGATTATAGTCACTCATTTTGTGTGTTAATCTCCAGTTATTTAGGTGCTGATTATAGATTTTAGACGAGTTATCGAGTTTATAAGGATAAGAGTTATACATTTGAGAGACCAAATGTAGAGACAAAGCCTGCTTTGTATACCTAGAATTGCTGAACTCGATAGCTAAAAGTCAGAGGCAGAGTATACCACTGAATATTAAAAGTGATTGATTTTAGTGTAAGTCAAGGGAGGGTCACGGCATTCCTGCGTGACTACATAAGGAAAGAGCGGGCGACATCAGCACCCTGCGGATATGATTTTGTGTATGACATGGCACAAACTCCGCGTTTGTTTACAGATACCCATACCATACACGTTTTTTCACTTGTGGTCAATATTTTGTGGTAAAAAAAGTGCCAACCCTATTTGGTTAGCACTTTTTCAGAGCTTATTATCAACACATCCCCACTAAGCGACAAGGATGCCACCAAGGCGTTTCACCTGTATTCGGCAAAGAATTCACGATAATTAACGATGCACTGACATCGCGTACAGAGTTCGTAACAATCTCACCTGCTACACCGTCTCGAATTAGAGTGTTAATTGTCAGCGTAGCTGTCGCCCCTGCTGGTAAGCCATCAAGCGTTAACGTGACGTTCTGCCCATTAATCGAGACTGTACCAAGCGTTGATGTTGCTGATACAACTGTCAGTTCATCTGGAATCGTATCGGTTACACTAAATCCTGCTGCATCGGCACTACTTGGATTTGAAACTGTAATCGTCCAATCAACCGTTTCGCCAGCACTTGCAATCGGTGGAAATACTGATTTACTAATCGTAAGCCCTGACGCATCAATGACTGTAGAATCACTTTCTGAACCAGCTGATGCGACTTGTTGTACTTCTCCGACGACATAGGTTTGGCTTGCACCAATGTTTTGTGAAATAGTTTCACCACTATCATTCCATATTTCTGAACCACTAGGGAATGCTGTGTTATTGTTAAAAGCATCCTGAGCACGCGCATAGTAATAGACGCGTGTGCCATCTGGTTGTGGCGGGATAGTTGCTTGGAAATTGTTCCCACCTGCTGGCGCTGCCGCGAGAACTGTCCAACTGCCACCGTTATCCGCTGAGTAAACAACATCCACATCTGTTACACCAGCGCCTCTAAAGTCCCAGCTTAAATACGCGAAGCTATCGTCTGTAACCCCAGTTACATCGACCGTTGCAGAGCCATCGGCATTGAGTGTATGGACTTTGTCACCAATATTTGGACCAGCCCAGTCGCCAATTGGCAAATCTGTACCAGCCGAGAAACAGGGTTTATAAAGATGCTGTGTCGATTCAAACCATGCTTCTTGCCCGTCAACAGTATCCCAAAGTTGTTCGTTTGTATAATTCCATAAACCCAAGACCCCTTCTAGCATTTCCACAGGGTCATCAAATGTGCCAGTTGGTGGAAAAGCCTGATTCGGATTTTCACCAAAAGTATAGTAAAACCAAATTGCACGTTGCGTTCCAGCAAGTAACTCGCGTCCGCTATAGTGGGTAAAGGGTTGTGCAATACTATTCAATGGCGCAGATGCACCAGGATTAGAGTAATCAGCGATTAACCGTGCTGGGTTATTACCGAAATCCCACCATTGGTCACGCGCCGCAACTGCTCCTAGAGCTTCTGCCTCATTCGCAAACATTACACCGCGTGCATATCCTGCGACATAGGTACTATCTTGAAGGGCTTGTTCGCGTGGGAAGGGTAGATTAGGCGCAGTACCTGTACCTAATAGGGCGTTGGCTTCGGCAATCGCGGCAGTCCGATATGTTCCGCCAAGCATATAGCCTAGTGTCGGATAGAATAAATCACGTCCACCGCCTGCGATACAATTATTCAATTGCCCAGCCCCTTGAGCGACAGGACACGCATTTGCGTCATCAGGTGCAGGTGGATTAGGATCATCAAAATCAGGTAGAGTATCAGCTATGGTTATGCGCCAATCCCACCATTCAATAGCATGGTTGCGATAGCGGGCAGGAACGCCAACGCCAGCGGCAGTTAAGGCTGAACTCAATTCAACCATTGACCAAGGCACAATGCTTTCTACACGCGGTGCAGTCGGACTGGATGCAATTTGAGACAATGTGTCATCAACGAAGCGTTGGCTTGCATCACTACTCACCGACGACCAATAAAACACACGGTTTGGAATATCAACATCACCAATATCAGGTGAAACTGGTATGCCAGCGACAGCACCCCACGGGTCTTCAGCGACGAGGTCATCAACGCGGTCAATTATCATGTTATCAATGACAAAATCAGCACAATTCGTGGCATAAGTTAGCAATGCTTCAGGTGATGCAAGTGGCGCTGCACCGACTGCGATTAGTGCAGCGTTCAAATTAGCTAAACCGGGTTCACCGATTGATTCTAAATAATCAATACGTTGATACTCGGTGATGAAATAACGGATACACGTCGCATGTCCATAGAGGCTTTTATCTGTCCCAAGCAATGGGTTTGCGCCAAACAAACCTGCTGGTACGCCCCAAATATCCCCAGTCATCACTAGAGGTGGTAAGGCTTGTCCATCTGGACGCACTGCCAAGTAGATTCCCCCATTGATATCATCAAATGCAAAATTGATGATAAAGGCGGTCTCACGATTATAAAAATAATTCGGGCTTGCTGTTGGTGGTATTGGCTCAGCCATTACAGGTTGCACTGAAAATGTGCCTATAATAGCTATTATTATAAAAGTAATAATAGAATACCGAGAAATATGAGCGGTCATTGTGTCACCCTGTAAGAATTATCTAGAAACCGTAATTATCATAATCAAAAAAACTAGTTTCATCAAACTGAAACATAGTTACCTTATGTTAGGATAACATTATATTCTCCACTCTATCTATAGACGATAGCTAGGGTTTTTACTATTCAAAAGTTTGTTTTTAGTATAGTTTCTCTGATTGGTCTGAAAGGTTCATCGAAAATGAGCATCGCCAGCAAAATAAGTTTCTGAACGATTAAGCGCATGGTCAATCATGGTGCGATGGTGGTCCGTAAAGGGTTCAGGTAAATTTAATGGGTCTACCCAACATAATTCGAGACTTTCAGCTTCATCGATTTGCAAGTTTCCTGAAACCACTTCACAAACAAATACAAAACCTATATAAGCAACAACATCCTGATTAGGATAGGTGCGGACAAACTCTTCACCACCATAAATTCCAACTAGGCGTGTTGGACGAACGAACAAGCCTGTTTCCTCATATACTTCACGGATTACAATTTCAGCAGGTTCTTCACCCACTTCATATGCCCCACTTGGGAAGTTCCATAATCCATCATCACGGCGACGCTCAACGAGAATATTGCCACTGTCATCAAAAATGAGGGCAGTGACTCCGGGAGACATGAGGAGCATATTGCCGATTTTCTTTCGGATATTTGCGATGTAATTTGTTTCGGCGAAAGAATAGTTTTCGAGTGAAGGAACTTCAAAAAAGGGTAACTTATTGTCTTGCCATGCTGAAATACGCCGTTGATGGACATCAACAAAATTGTCTGGCAGACAATCTAAGTCGAACCATTTAGCGTCTAAGGTTTCGTCAGGGTCAGGATTGATGTCGCCACCGATGACACGACATTCAAAAGTCACACTGATATAAGCAAACTTATCACCATTAGGATATTGCTTAACTTGGTCTTTACCCCCGAAAATCCCGATAAGTCGCGTAATTTCAACCTCTAAACCTGTTTCTTCAAAAACCTCGCGGATAGCAGATGTAGCAGGTTCTTCGCCGGGTTCAATGCCACCACCGGGTATGCCCCATTGCCGATTATCACTACGTTGTTGGAGCAAGATACGCCCTCTATCGTCCAATACAACAGCGGATGCTCCGACCATCACAACAAGGTCATGCCCGACAATATCACGAATAGTCTTCATCCATTCAGAAATAGGCATTTCAACTCTTTCTAGTATGTTGATAAAATATATCGGTAGCATAGCATAACAAATCAAGTAGAAAGTACACTTTCATGAGAAACCATCGTAGCTTAATCGTCATATTCTCAATACTTTTGCTATTTGTAACAGCGTGTCAGCAATCCGAAGCACCTCCGATTGACGACATCGTAGGCAATATTTCAACTAATAATTTAACTTATGATATTTCGCTCGAACAACAATGGATTTCACCCAATCCCGGTGAGCGCTGGGCAGTTGGTGGGCGTGAACTCCAAGCAACAGATTATGTCAGCGTCCGCATCCTCATTCGACTTGAACCAAAAGATGAGATTAATCAAGATTTTGAAGACGCTCTTGCAAATATTACAGCCATAGAATTGACATTTGGCGAAACCGAGACTGGTGAGCGTTACGCGCAGGGCATTACTGAGGTTGATAGTCATGTTATCTATCGTGATTATCCTGAAACAGTGGTGCGGATAGAGTTATTCGATGCGGTATTTAATGACATTGACCAATTATACATTAATGATTGGGAGAGTATTGCGCTAGAAGGCGGATTATTGACATTGGAATAGGGGACACACTAGCGATATGCCCCCTATAAACTTTAACTATCGAAGCGGAAAGTAACTTGCATGGTCATTGAAACGGATACTTGTCCTGGTTCAATGACAGCACCGCCACCACTATCCATCATGGCATTTGCGCCAATACCTAACGGGAAATTGCCGTTATTTTGTTCGACAACGCTAACGACTGAGCCGAGTTCCACGCCTAAGTTACTGGCGATTTCCTCAGCACGGCTACGGGCATCAGTAAGAGCCTCACTGCGTGCTTCTGATTCAAGGGCGCTGGTATCGGAGACACCAAATTGCAATCCAAATACGGAATTTGCGCCATTATTAATAGCCGTATCAATGACCGTTTCGATTTGAGATAAATCGCGGATAGTAATGTTGATACGGTTGGAGATACGTGTTTCGCTCTGAGAATCACCGTTACCCATTTGAACAGGATTGACATAAACATCTAATCCAACTGTTCGCATATCGGCATCTTCAATGCCCAGTGCTTCTAGCGCAGCCATTACATCAGCAATGGTTGTGTTGACATCACCGTACACGGTTAAAATATCTTGCCCAAACATTTCAACACCCACACTGAGTGTTGCCATATCTGGCTCTATAGTCGCTGACCCACTACCATTGACAGTTATTGTATTCGGCATGGTGTTATCCTCTTGTGCAAAGCTACTCGGTATAGCGAAGCTAATCATACTAATTAGCACAAGAGCTATGATAGATAATTTACGGATTTGCATCTTAATCTCCTAATAGGATATGTGTATTGTCACTATGGATAACGCTACACATTACTAGAAAGTTCCAAAATGCTTTTGAGTTGCTTAAATATCGGGAGCAAATACCTCTGTAGCTATTGCAGGCACTAAGGCTTCAAAGAATTGAGGGGCTTGCCATGCTAGGAATAAACAAAACAAGGTTGTCACCAATACACCTGCTAAAGCAAGAAATAAACCTCGCCAGAATGTCGTCCCACGAGTTTTATCGAGGAAAATCACTGCTTGTTCAGGACGATTGATGATTGTATTGCCCTTAGACGTAGTTAGCAAAATCACATCTTCATCTGCTTCAATAAAAACGTGCATTTTATCGGCTGTTGCTAACAATACTCCTGTGAGGATGAACCCTACGACGTGTAAGCCAATTCCGAGAACAAAAGCATTAATACCTGTCATGGTCTGTCGTCGCCATAACTGAGCGTGGTCATTATCGTGCGAAATCACCTGCCAATGATATTGCCTGAATAAGCTAAGGGTTTTCTCAACCTTTTCTTTAACATCATTTGAAGCAAGAGGCACATTAGGGTCGCTGATGACTAAGCTATTCTGAGTTTGTGTTTTATAAAGAGCCTCTAAGTTATCTAAGCTCGCACGTACACGCGTATTTTTGGGGTCTAGCTGAAGAGCATAACGCAAAAATTCAAGAGCTTGTTCTTGAGTATAGGCGACACGCGAAGCAAAATAAAAAGCCTCCACAATATTACGTTCCATCAAGGGGCGTAATAAACTGCGTGCTTTATCAATATTATTATCTTCGATTGCAATTTTTATTTCTTCTAAAGTTTGTGCGTCGTCATCTATCATCATTTATGTTCTTAATTTTTGATAATTATAGTATATGGGATTATCCTCTAGACCCCCAAATATTGGGGACAAAAAAAGGCACAATTGATTAATTGTGCCTTTAAAATGGTTGCTATTAGTTTTTAACGATATTGGCTATCATTATCTTTCGCAGGCGGATAATTCCGACGGACTGGAATCGGAACAGGGGCTGGTTTTCGGCGTTTATCAGAGTTAAAGATGTCATCAAAATTTTCAATGACTTCACGCCCTAATTCTACAATATCATCCCATACACTGCGTTTTGGTTTGCTCACAATTGCGACCTTTCTAGTTATCGCAGATGATTTTGCGTTGCATTACACTACCCATTATGGATAGTTTGAATGGACCTAATGAGACTCGAACTCATGACCTCTTCAATGCCATTGAAGCACTCTCCCAACTGAGCTATAGGCCCTCATCTAACCTTATCATATGGTAACATGGGCTACCCTATTGTCAAGTGCTTTCGGGGCTAATTTCTTAATGCTTCTACGATTTAGGCTCTTGGTACTGTCGTAATTGCTTGGCGCATTTCTTCCAAAACATCGTCAGGCGGAATTAGTGCGCGTGGACCACTTTCAAGAAAATCGGTAATAGTTTGTTCAGCGTCACTACCGCCACAAGCACAACCCGGTGCTTCAAACCATTGAATGATGCCCTCTTCTAAATCCATTTGTGCGCCAGACATACCACCTGTGGATTCATTTAACCACATAAATGATTTATACATTTAGAGGTACTTTCTACTATTTATGATTACTAGATGTTATTGAGGATAGCAGACTTACATGAGAATTAGATATATTTTTTTACCCTACTGTCTTGAGGGCAATATCAGCAACAATAACCCGATGGTCAGATGGTGACAGGACTGGTTTTGTGCCGACAGCCTTATCACCAGCAATAGACGCGCATTTTGTCGTGAGAGTATCTGCACTGATGAAGATATAGTCGATAGCACGATAACTTGGAAATGTATTCTCTGCTAAAGGTGCAGGAAAAGTATAGTCGGGTTCATGACCGTGAACTTGCTCATAAGCCGATGTAAAGCGCATTTTAGCAAGTTGAATGGTCTCGCTTTCAGGAATTGTATTCATATCACCTGTAAAGATGATTGGCATTGTCACAGCCTCAAGCCACACCATAATCGCTTGCATCTGAGGTAGACGTTCAATCTCATTGTCTTCTGGTTCGTTATGCAAATGGGTATTCACAAAACAAATTTGTGTACTATTTAAGGTAATATTTATCCGTTGTGCAACGCGTTCACCACCGGGTAAATCGAGTGATTCAAAATTAGACGCTGGCAAGCGAGACGCAATTGCAATACCCTCTTTGCTGTGGTGCGCTTGTTTAGCTGTAACAAAAATTTGGTAGGGATTTCCGTCAATCGCCTCTAGTATCTGATGGGCTTGCTGAATAGACATCCAGACTTCTTGAAAGCCAATAACATCAGGTTGCAATTCCTGAATTAATTCAATGACTAAGGGCTTACGTGCCTCCCAATAGTCATTGTTGTGTCGCAAATTGAAGGTTAAGACTCGCATGCCATGTCGCTTGAAATCTCGTGTATAAGTATGTTACGGATAACGCTCTAAATCACCATCAGTATAGGGTACTACGCATCGGAAGCCATAAAAATCGGTTTCAGGTGCGATGCCATTCGCCCGAGATGTTGTGGTTGCTTCACCTTGAACCCACGTCCAACTACCACCGCGCAAGACATTGGTTGTATTATAAACATCGGATGTCCATTCCCAGACATTGCCAGCCATATGATATGCTCCTACCCATGAAGCACTATCAGGATAGCTATTCACGAATGCACCTTCTGGATGACCATCATCATAAGCACTCTCGCGCCAGTTTTGGCTACAAGTAGCATCACAGATATTGGCACGTTGAACGGATAAATCCCATGAATTGCCCCATGGATAACGCCAACCACTTGGTCCTTTTGCGGCGTATTCCCATTCAATTTCGCTAGGCAAACTGCCGCCCTGAGACTCACAATAGGCTTGGGCATCTCCAGATGTAATATTGACCTGTGGCATTTGGGAATCCGCGCCGTTATAGATATGAGCAGAGACTTCATAACGCCCAATCCAATATGGCTCGCGGATTGTTATCGGCGCACCATCAATCTCATCATTTAGTTGATTACGACAACTTTCCTCACCGAGCTTGGGGATACAGACGGCTAAATTTTGATTGAACTGCTCTTGACTGGATCCCATTGTGAAGCTGCCTGCTGGCACAAGTACCATCTCAACGCCATTGATTTCACGAATAATAGGTTGCCAGTCATTGTTACTGGTCACGGGTCCTAAATAGGTATCTGCAGTTGTTGGCTCAATAGTTGCAGTTGGAGCTGGCGTGAAAATCGTTGTTGTCTGGATTTGTGATTGGGCTGTGGTGGTTGCGACTAAATTAGCTGTGCGTGTTCCTTGGGCATTTGTTGTAGCCTGAGCGTCTGTAATGTCGGGACTAAAGAGTGAACTAGCAACAAAGCCTACGAGCGCGATGACCACAATGAGTGCAACAACTCCACCTATGTAAAACATGGTGCGATTAGTAGAGTCTTGCTTTCTGGCAGGTGGTTTAATAACAGCAGGGCGTACTTGTGTTACCTCAGCAGGACGCGGCGGTGGCGCATGCCCGTGTGTTAATTTCGGACTATCTTTCGCAGGACGCGGTGGTGCTTGAAGATGAACCCCATTTCGTCCAAGTTCTTCATGAAGATCGACCAATGCAATATCGAAAGGATGAAACAGGAAATCAATCCACTGAATACGATTCAGCTGAAAATGAACCTTAGCTTCACGTAATAATACGGGGATAACGGGCTTATTCTGATCAAGAACATATTGCCACTCATCTTCAACATTGCGCGATGCCATTGCTTCTGGTGAGATGATAACAATTAAGGCATCAGATGTATCCAAACCTTGCTGAATTGCGGTACTCCATTTCATGCCTGCTGGAATATCTTCAACATCAATCCAAATATCTGCTCCTAATTGAGCTAAGGCAGTTGCAAGGTCGCGTGCAAAGGCTTCGTCTGTTCGGCTATAACTGATAAAAATACTGGTCATAAGGCATCATATCGATCTACTTAGCGTTATATATGAAATGGTAATCTATATTTAAGCAAAAACGTCTATGCTTCTTACTAAGCAGGTCAGCCTGTCAGCTAGTCAGCCTAAACTCGTTTACATCAAAATTCATAAAGTATGAAGCTGAAATGCTGATTGCTGAAATGCTATTCATAGAGAAAGGTACTAAAATTGCTAGTTTTTAATTTCATAACAAGGTGTTTAATAATCGCTATTATCATACATCGAAATTCTGATTACTGCCGTTTTTTTATTACAATTTAACTTTCGGTCACTTCGGCTAACAGTTGTCCTCTGTCAACAACATCGCCCTTAGCGACCATTAACTTGGCAACTGTTCCATCATACGGCGCGGTCACGCGGATTTCCATCTTCATAGCTTCTAGCACCACTAAAACCTGCCCTGTTTCAACGGTATCACCCTCAGTCACACGCACATCAATCACTTGTCCTGGCATTTCAGATTTTAAATCACCTGTTGCGCCAGAACTGCCACTAGTACGCCTACGACCTGATGATTTTTCCAGTTGATATTGCACACCATCAACTTGGACGTAACGCATATCTTTATCCCGACTTGTATGAACTGTTTGCCGTTTTCCGTCGTGGTCAATGAGCCATGTACCCGTTGCAAGTTGGATTGCATTGAATTGATACCTGTCTTCGCCGATGGTCGCTAAGAACGAGCCATCCGCATGCTTATCTAGGCGGATTGTGTAGTTTTCACCGTTATATTCATAGGTGTATTGCATCGTTTATTCCCCAATCCTGAAATTATCAGCTTTATTCCAAGGGCTATAGACATCGCTCCCATTTGTACTCGTCACGGTCGGCGCAGTTTCGGATACACCTTCTAACTCGGCTAATGCTGTGGCAATTAAAGCAAGTGGTGATAGCTCAGGTGTTTCTGGTAATAATTTTTGTAAATTCTCATCAACAAAGCGCGTAGTGACGTTGCCCTCAACAAAAACGGGATGCTCCAAAATCACTTGCAGAAAGTCGATATTGGTTGTTGTGCCCAGGATAACCGAATCGTGTAATGTTTGGCGCATACGCTGAATCGCTAGGTCACGGGTACTATCATGCACGATGAGTTTAGCAATCATCGGGTCATAATGAATGGTGATACTATCGCCTGATTGAATGCCACTATCGACACGTACACCAGGACTATAAGCAGGTTCAAAGCGTTGCACTGTGCCGATGGCTGGCAAGAAATTATTACGCGCATCTTCGGCATATATCCGACATTCAATGGCGTGTCCCTGTTGCTGAATGTCATCTTGCTTGAATGGGATTGCTTCGCCCCCTGCGATTTTGAATTGCAATTTCACGAGGTCAATCCCTGTAACCATTTCTGTAACGGGATGCTCGACTTGTAAACGGGTGTTCATCTCTAGGAAGAAAAATTCGCCGTCATTGGTTGCGATAAATTCAACTGTACCTGCATTCACATAATTGACGGCTTGCCCTGCTGAAACCGCCGCTTGTCCCATCTCTGCACGAATTTCTGGCGTGAGCAAGGGCGAGGGTGATTCCTCGATAATTTTCTGGTGTCGTCGTTGCGTACTACATTCACGCTCGAATAAATGGCGCGTATTGCCATGCGTATCAGCGATAATTTGTATCTCGATGTGTCGCCCATTTTCGATATATCGCTCTAAGAATATGCGAGAATCGTTGAAGGCTTTCTGCGCTTCTGAGCGTGCGGCAGAGACTGCTTCTAGTAAATCTGCTTCTTGCTGAACAATGCGGATGCCTTTACCTCCACCGCCCCCTGCCGCTTTGACCATCACAGGATAGCCAATCTCTTGGGCGGCAGAGTTGAGGTCATCATCTGAGGGATTATCCGCTTGGTAACCGGGAACAACAGGCACATTAGCAGATTGCATCAGAGCGCGTGCAGTCGTCTTAACACCCATTGCCCGGATAGCATCAGACGAAGGACCGACCCAGACTAAGCCTGCATCCAATACCATTTGGGCGAAGTCTGCATTTTCGGATAAGAATCCATAACCGGGATGTACACAATCACAGTCAGTTTGTTTGGCAACTTGGATGAGGGTTTGCATTTGAAGATAGCTCTGTGTGGGAGGGGGTGCGCCGATTTCGTAGGCTTCATCCGCGAGTTGGACGTGTTTTGCTCTAGCATCGGCTGTGCTATAAACCGCCACACTGATGATGCCGAGTTCTTGGCACGCGCGAATAATCCGCACGGCAATTTCGCCACGATTGGCAATTAAACATTTTCTAAGAGTCATGAATGAATTGTTCCGTAAAAATAGTTTATGTGTGTGCTGTCTATGCTACCGCTATCGAGGAAATGTGGAAAGGTAAAATACGATGAGCATAGCGTGATATACTAGAGCTAGATTTAGCTAATGAGGTTGATTATGTCGGTTCCATCTACAGTCCGAATCCAAGCTGAGGACTATTATCAACTGCCAGTATATTCTCAGACTGACCTTATCCAATTGATTGACGGTGAGGTTATCACCCCAATGCCCCCTATACCCAAGCATCAAGCAATTGTTGGCGAAATATTATTCTTGTTGATGACACTCGCACGCAGATTAGGAGGCAAAGCCTTTACCTCCCCAATAGAAGTTTATTTGGATGAATATAATATTTACGAGCCTGATGTATTGTATCTGACACCTGATTCAAATTGTATAATTGAAGAAAAACGCCTCAGAGGTGCGCCTGAATTGGTCGTCGAAGTCCTATCACCGAGTACAGCCAAGCATGACCGCCAAGAGAAATATATTGCCTATGAAAAGCATGGTGTACATGAATATTGGATAGTTGACCCTGCACACGACACCTTAGAAATGTGGGTGAATAAGAACGGCACATTTGAACGTCAAGGTGTCTATGGCAAAGAGGACAGTTTTCAGTCTAGCATTTTAGGAGAAGAGATTAGTCTTGAGGGAATTTTTGCTGAGTAATAATAATTTTATTGGACTTGGCGCACCAAGCCCAACAAAATTCAGTCTATCGCCAGTAATCCTCGCCAAAAGTATTGGTCATCAAATCAGCTATGAACTCACGGTCTGGGACGCGCACCCGTATCCCTGAATAAAAATAGTCAAAGCTATAGTCTTGGTTGAGCGATGCCGTAGTAATATCATCTCTATCAAGTGTCATGATGGATAACCCGAGGAATGAAAGTTGTTCTACAGTGAGATTACTATAGAAATGTCCCTCCATATCCTCGACAAAATCAGGCAAATCTTCAACCAAATCTTGTATTGCGCCACGTCGACTAAGCTGGTCACGAATACCCAAAACCACAGCCAATTGACGCTCACCTCGTAAATAATCATTATCCCCATGACGGGTACGAGCATAGGCTAAAGCCGTATCGCCATCGAAATATTGCTCACCCGATGCAATTACCAGCGGACTAATGCCATAATTCATATCAGGATATGTTGGGTCATTAATGCGTGCAGGAACATCCACAGGCACACCGCCAATGAGGTCAACAAAGTCGGTAAAGGCAACAAAATCAAAGGCGATATAAGCATCAATATAAATACCTAGATTCAGTTGGAAGGTTTCCATTGCAAAGTAAGGTCCACAGCCTTCTTCGAGTGTTTCGCCTTCGACCATAAGCGTATTCACACGAAGTAAATCTTCACGCATATTAAGGACAGCAAAGTGCATATCACGCGGAATATCAAGGATACCTAAATGCCCTGTTTGGGGGTCGAAACTAACAACCATAATGGCATCGGTACGCGCATTTAGATTATCGCGTGCGCCAGGTCTTCTATCCATACCCATCACAAGTATATTAAAGCGTGATTGCCCATCCCACCCTGTGCGGTCAGCCCGTGAACAGACATCTGATTGTGCTGATGAGGGGATGCTATAGAGACCACCTATCAACACCAATAGTAGAAATATGATTCCTTTACGCATGTAGCTTTCCTTCTAACATTACAGAGAATAATCCTATCATAGCAAAATTTAGCTACACTATACCTGACGGATACCATGCGCTTTTATACATCGTAATTATTTCTAACAATTCGCATACAAAAGTTGCTTATTTATGCTGAAAATTAGGGCAATAATGAAACATAGCCATCACCAACTGCGAAGATGACGTAGACAATAGATTGTCCTGTTTCAGCGAATGCTACTCCTGCGACAAATCCTTGTGCTGAAAATTCTGTTCCCATACGTGAGTTCATCCCTGTGAAAGCATAGCCAACCTCAACATCATAAGGAGTCATGGCATAAGCACTCAACGCAGGATAGGTATTGACGACTAAATTTTGCGCGCTAATTGCATCCATCACTTGGGTATCACGGTAGACACTATATAAACCTAATGAGCCATTGGTAAGTGTCACCTGTAAATTATCCATCGTTACCGAGCAATTCATGGTGCAGTCATTCGCAGTAAAAACTGCCGCCGCACTTGAGTCATAGATTCCCCAATAAGCGACTCCACTCATTGCACTAAGAAGAGAGCTAATCTCAGCAGGCATTTCTGCGCTAATCGTTTGTATTTCTGTAGGTATATCGACCTCAACATCAGTAGTTGGCAAGTCACCTGTTAGCGCACCAGCGTACAACGGATTAACATGGACACCCAAATAAGTTTGACCAAATCCAACAATGGCTGTATAGGCTTCGGCAGATGGCTCAGGCAAATTTAGGTCATCTAAGGAAAAGGGTAGCTCGAAACTTGCAATCATCGCTTGAATATCTGCTTGAGATGGCAGGTCACTAGGCAATGTAAGCCCTGACCAATCTTCTGGTAGAGTAAATTCGGAATTTATGGCTGGAGGTGGTATCGCAATATCAGGGGCTTGGATAGTGCTACGAGGTGCAACGGGTGTACGGTCAGTACCGCCATTGCCACGTCCGGGTTGTGCTTGAACCAATGCAGGGACACTCATTAGCAAAAGCATTATTGGCAAGGCATATTTCAAGTATCTCATCACTAATCCTCAAAAATTGTAAGCAATACTTACAGTCTAATCAGAAGATACTTTGTAAATAATATAGATTGGTAAATTAAGTGTAATCTGGACTATGCTTTATCGTTGCGATGTCTACGATAAATTGGCACGACAGGAAACAAGCCCAATGCCGATAAGGTCAAGGCTGTTCGTAAAGAATACAGTGACCCGATAAAACCTAAAATCGGTGTTCCGATAATATTGCCGAAAGCATTGGATTGCCAATACATTGAAATCACCGTTGCACGGACTGCTGACACAGCATGACGATTAATCCATGCCATGAAAAGTGGTTTAGTCGCAGTACGTAAAGTTTGGCTGAACCAATATGCCAAAAGCATCACATAGAAGTTACCCGTCCAGACGAAAACCAAATTACCTAAAATCGTGCCGAGAGCGAATCCTGCCAAGATAGACGAGACAGGAAAGTCAGGATTATTTTTCAGAAAGCGTTTGGCAAGTTCGAGCGAGGGAATCGTCAGTAGCATCACACCACCCGACAAGACACCAAACCAGATGACGGGTTCAAATAGTGGAATGGTGAAGTCTTGAACGATATGCGGTGTATACAGTGCATCGTATCCACCGACAGACAAGCCAATGATGATACCTATCCAGATAACCGAGCGTAACACTGAATTTTTGCGGACTTCACGGGTGCTATCAAAGAAAGTGTTGAAGATACCCCAGCGCGATTCAGACTCGTTTTTGCTAGGGGTGAAGTTGTTTTCTGGCATAACGATTGCAAGGATACCTGCCAATATCAGTGTGCCGATGCCACCAATTATAAGCGGAAGGGCAATATCAATTGTGCCGATAAGTGTCGCTGAGATGATACCCAGAATAGAGGAAATTTGCCCAATTTGTGACCCTCGAATGAAGATGGGCGTTGCATCTTCATCGCCAAGTTCATCGACGAGCCATGCTTCGGGCGCACCACTGACAAAAGTAAAACCCAAGCCCCAAATCACCTGTGAAAGCAAGACGAGAGCGTAAGTTTGGCTGAGTCCTTGTATGAGAAAGCCGATACCCCAAATGATATAGCCTATGACTATCGACCATTTGCGACTGTAATAATCAGCGACGACACCTGTGGGTATTTCAAACAGGAATGTGGATGATTCGAGGGCGACACCTAAGAGCGCGAGTTGGAAGGGGTCACTTGAGATGCGTGTGGTGAAGTAGAGCATGGCGATGGTCAGCCACATAGCAAAGACAAAGGGCGCAATCCATCGAAATAGATAATACGCCCTCAATGTTGCTTGTCGATTAGTGTCTATCATAATGAATATATGAAGTCATCAATATAACTTTGGTAAAGTTATTTTCCAAATACATCTTCTTCTAATACTTGATAGACCTTTGTATTAGGCGTTATCAACGGTGCTAATGTAGTTTTAGCAAATGATTTTGCGTTGTTTCCACATTGAATTAATTCAAGTTTTTTCTTGACAAAAGTATATAACTGACCTGAAATAGATTTTATGTCGTCAGATGGCTTATCTCTATCACTTAATTCACTCAATAGTCTATGTTTCTCAGATAAAATTTCTGGCAAGCAGTTCTCTTTATTTACTGATAAACACAAATACTTTAATATTTCATCACCCCACAAATAACTTTCAATATGTCTATAGCGTAATACTTTTACCCCTTTTTGTGCTAATTCATTAATTTCTATATCACTCCTATCATCTCTATCAAATAGTCGCCACATTTTGACGGATGTAAACAAATGTTGTAGCACGTTTTCTATTAACAGCGAATTTTTCTCTACCTCACTATGACTACCCATAGGTACAAATTCAGTCTGAGGATGTGTTTCAGAAAAGATAGTTCTATAGATTTCTGCATCAAACGTATCACTACCATCGTGGTCAGGTTTACCTTCACAAAATACTACTTCAGATGGTGCGACAAGTTCAGCTAAATCATCCATAGCTACAGAAAAAAGTTTCTTCCAAAATTGGCGATTCACTATTGCTGGTTTCATAATAGTAGGTTTATCAAAGTTATGCTCATCAAAATCTAAAAATACGACTTCATTAGGATTTTCTTGATAAAGCTCCATCGCTCGGCGCATCATTCCAATAGAATGGGTTGCTATCCATAATTGGCAGTTTTCAGGTAGTTTCGCATACAATTCATCTAACAATTTTGATTGTAATTTCGTGTGCATATGAAGTTCGGGTTCGTCAATACAGTAAACTGTATTATCAAACGCATCACGCTTTACAATAAAATCTAATAATAAATCGAAGGCAGCTTTTTCACCTCCTGACAAATTAGCATACACAAAATCTTTACTATCTCCTTTATCAAAAACAAATGTACCAGCTTTATCAGGTGGTGTTAAACTAGATAATAAAAGATCATCAAATACATTTCTCATTGAAGTTCTTAATTCACCTAGTAAATCATCTATTATCTCTGAGCCTGTTTTAGACTTATTATCTTCATTGAAAGTTTCTCGTATTGTTCTCCATATTAAACGCTGATAATTTTCTACGACTTTCCTTTCCCAATATATCATTCGAGAAACTGCTGTTATATCATTTACCATTTCTCCTAGTTGAGAAATTTGTCCCACATTTAATAGTGGCTCATGTCTGTAAGGTGAGCGAATATAAAACATTTTTTTGATTTGCTCAGGATATTTTGCACGTTCGCTAGGTCTTATTGCAGTATCATGAAATTCAACCTTATTGCTACGATGGAGAGGTCCATAGGTTTTATGATCTGATAAGGTATTACTCTTCCAATGATAATCCTCAGAGAAATCAATTGCCCCCTGTTTTTTCCCACTCCAAACATAAAAGTTAAATGCCTCAAATAGCGAGGTCTTTCCTGAACCATTTGCACCAATTAAAATAACGAGCTTAGTCGTTTCAGGAATGCCTGTAACCGTTAGGTCTGTAAAACGTTTAAAATCTTGGAGATGAATGGATTTGATTTTCATGTTTTCCTCTGTTAAACATATGCTTAACAGATAATAGCACATAAGTTCGCAAGTCAGAAGTTATACATTAAGAAAAAAATGAGCGACAATCTATCGCCCATTGGGAATATTACTAATTCTGTGGTGCGAGGTGGATGATGGTCACACCACTGCCCCCTTCGTTCGGTTTGGCTTCTTCCACCTTGCTGATGAGCGCGTGATGATGCAAGTAATCGCGCACGGCTTGGCGCAATTTACCTGTCCCCTTGCCATGAATGACCCGTCCGAAAGGCAAGCCCGATAAATAGGCTGAGTCAATGTAACGGTCAAGTTGTTCAAGAGCTTCTTCGACACGGTTGCCCCGTAAGTCCAATTCTAAGCCCGGTGAATCTATTTTTGGTACTGGCGTATTGCGGACTTTCTTAACTTTATTGCGATTTTTCGCCTCAGCTTCCCGACGTTCAGAGCGATTACGCTTCCGCATATCGGCGTATTTTGCGCGTACACGCAATGTCCCCACTTGCACTAAGGCTTCTTTATCATCCAATTCGACGATTGTGCCTTCGGAATTGAGCGTATCTAGGAAAACCGTATCCCCAAGTTTCGGTGTCCAATCGACATCTTCCAGTTGCTGGACTTCATCTTCGTCTAGGGGTTCTTGCGTCCATTCTGCCATTTTCTCAGCAGCGGATTGCAAGGCTTGCACTTTTTCTAATGGGATACTCGCTTGGCGCATATCAGTACGCAAGCGTTTGAGTTCCTTGTTGAAATCTTCTAGTTCACCCTCTGCATTACGACGGGCTGTGCGAATGACATCACGGCGTTCATCTTCGATATTGTCGAGACGTTCTTGTAATTTATGCTTTTGTAGCGCGAGGTCATCTCGAATAGCTTGGATTTCGTCGCGCTGAGTGGTTATTTCGTGCCGTGTACGCTGGATTTCATCGAGTAAATCATCGGCAACCAGTTCTTCTGTTGCCACAAATTGACGCGCATCATCAATGATAGTTTCATCTAAGCCAAGCCGAGTGGCAATCGCAAGTGCGTTACTGCGTCCGGGCAAGCCCACAATCAAGCGATAGGTTGGCGCGAGTGTATCAAGGTTAAATTCGACACTGGCA
Source organism: Phototrophicaceae bacterium (assembly GCA_965230145.1). Taxonomy (GTDB): domain Bacteria; phylum Chloroflexota; class Anaerolineae; order Aggregatilineales; family Phototrophicaceae; genus JAUZRW01. Next base: position 3,817,279 of record CBDDKI010000002.1, on the reverse strand, counting down.
TTACGGACACCGGGTGTCTCTACTGCATAAATCTTGAGTTCAGGGTGATGCGTGCTGACCATTGTTGTAACGCGATTTTCACGCAAGCGGTTTAGCAATGCCCGTGCTAAAGCAGAGCCTTCGGCGGGGTCTGTCCCTGCGCCCACCTCATCTAAAATTACGAGTGAGCGTTCATCACACACGTGCAAAATATCGATGATATTGGTCATGTGCGAGGAGAATGTGGATAAGGATTGCTCAATGCTCTGTTCGTCGCCAATATCCGCAAAAATGCCTTCAAAGACAGTTATCGTTGCTTCATCGGCTGGGACGTGTAGCCCCGATTGTGACATCAGCACCAATAGACCGACTGTTTTTAGTGAGACTGTTTTCCCGCCTGTGTTAGGTCCTGTTACCACTAAGACCCATGTTTCATCACCGTAGTCTATATCCAATGGCACAACCGATTCAGGGTCTAGCAAAGGATGTCGTGCGCCACGCATGGCAATCGTACTTCCTGGATGACGTGTAATCCCTGATTGATTGCTTTTTTGGCTTTGGAATGCTGTTAATTTAGGTTTTACAGAGGCAGTATTGCGGGCATAATGTGCTTTGGCGAGAGTGAAATCCAGATAAGCGAGTATCTCGACGGTACGACAAATCGGTTCACTAGCGTCACCCACAAGGTCAGTCAATTCCGCGAGAATGCGACGAATCTCTTTTTCTTCTTCAAGCTGTAGCTCACGCCAGCGGTTATTGAGTTCAACCGTATCTAGGGGTTCAATGAATAGTGTTGCACCTGATGAGGAGGAATCATGCACTACGCCACGAATTTTGCCCTTAAAATCAGCCTTAATTGGTATCACATAGCGTCCACTCCGTTGCACAATCATTCTATCTTGAAGATATTGTTGGTAACTACTGCGATTAATGATGCTATTCAGTTTATTCTGGAGTCTATCGTAGGAGATTTTGAGGTCACGGCGGATAATGGCGAGTTTTGCGCTAGCAGTATCCTTGATTTCGGCATTATCGTCGATGCTGGTTTCGATGGCATCTTGCAGGGCTTGCACTTCTTCGATTTCTTCGGCTATCTCTGCCATCATGGGGAATTGCCCTTTGAGTTTGCCCAAATTGCGCTTGATAATCGCGCCACGTTTAAGCGTATAGCGAATATCCAGCAAGACATTGGCTTCAATCAAGACAGCCCGTTGTGCATTCAACGCAACCTCGCGGACATCACGAACACCTTGTAAGCCATATGCCGTACCTTCATCTAGCATCTTCACGACTTCGGCAGTTTCGGCTTGCCAAGTACGAGCTTCCTCAAGATTAACTGTCGGCATCATCTCACGGGCGAGTTCTTTACTACCACTAAATGAAGTCAAGCGGGCAACCTGCTCCATGATTTTGTTATATTCGAGTGTATGGAGTGTTTTTTCTTTTATCATTGTTTTTTCTTTGTATATTACATATTTTCGTAGGGGCGTAGCATGCTACGCCCTTACATCTGATTGTCCTAAGATTTTAGAATGTTGATTGTAATGCCTTGCCAGATAAAGGTCAATTGTAGGGTTATTAGAAGTCTATAAGGGGTCATATAGGGGTAAAATAAAATGCGCCAGTGTGGTAACTGACGCATTTCTCAATCTAATGGCTTATGCGAGGCTTGGCTTAATTGCCACGTCCATTCCCACGTCCGTTGCCATTTCCATTGCCGTTACTGTTGCCATTTCCATTGCCGTTACTGTTGCCATTTCCATTGCCGTTACTGTTGCCATTACCGTTGCCGTTACTGTTACCGTTTCCATTTCCGTTACTGTTATTGCCATTGTTATTGTTATTACTATTGCCGTTGCCATTCCCATTTACGCGTTCTTCATTAGCTTCGGCTTGAAGTCCACGACGGATAACGCCCCAACCTATTTTATGTCCACTTTCATCACCACAGAATTGTGAAATCAATTCAGCATAATCAACTTCATAGGCTTCGGCAATACGTCCGCCAGCAGGATGCAGGATGTCACGGTTACGGCAGTAGAAGCCACCTTCGGTAAATTCTTCTTCCGTTTCTTCTACGAAATCTTCGTCACAAGCATCACCAATAAGGTCACCATCTACGTCCGATTGGTCATTATTAGCAACCTCTGGACAGTTATCCTGTGCATCGGTGACACCGTCATTGTCCATATCATCCATTGTTTCTGGATATTCGTCACAAACATCGCCAATACCATCGAGGTCGGTATCAAGTTGGTCAGCATTCGCTACATCAACACAATTGTCTTCAAGGTCTGTAATGCCATCATTATCGGCATCATCAGCCAGATTGAAGTCATCACATGCGTCACCAATACCATCAAGGTCAGTATCAAGTTGGTCAGCATTAGGAATGTCTATGCAATTATCGAGCAAGTCCACGATGCCGTCTTCATCAGTATCAGTCAGTACATCATAGACATCGAATATTAATGATTGAACAGTTGCTGGTGCATCGTCTCCACCTAGATTGAGCAAAATGCCCTCTAGCTGAAAGAGTGTGCCTTCTTCAAAGACCATTACGAAAGATGGGTTAAAGCTACCAGCAGGCGCAATGATGTATTGCTCACTATCTTCGGTTGTAAAGACAATATCACCATCTTCGTCGTCATCGGCAAATTCGATTGTACCGACGAGAATAAGCGTATCGCCAGCCATTGGTTCTTCTGTTACTTCTGGTTCAGCATCTTGTGCGAATGCAGGCAAGGCAAAACTCAGCATAAATGTTAAAGCAAGTAGAATTGCTAAAGATTTTAACTGTTTCATGAATCTCTCCTGTGCGTATAAAATTTGGCTACAATTAAGTAACCGTTGTCACAGGCAATACCGAGACATAACAGTCAATGTTACGGATTAATTCAAATTGGTACTATTGAGCTAGTCGGGAAGGTTTTCGTTTTGGACGGAGACTCGCTTAATCGTATCAAGCAAATTACGGGGTGTGATGGGCATAGGTAGGTAAGCATTCGCGCCTGCACTTTCAGCCTTTTCCCGTAGATTTGAACGACCACCGAGTAGGACAATTGGCATATCAGGCAGTTGTAAGCGTAATTGCTTCAGGATTTCAAAACCACTTATTGGATACAAGGCATAATCAACCAGAACAACATCAGGCTGAGTGGTTACGACAACAGGAATAGCAGTTTTACTACTGGTGGTGCTGCCGATACAGCGAATGTTCTCATCTTGCCGAATAATTGACTGAAAATACTGCATATTGTTCGCATCGTCGTCAATTATGAAGACATCAATCTTATCTGCCATGCTCGCCTCAATTAACCTGCTCTAGTTGTATTATGTCGATAGTGTTCTGTGCAATGTTGAAAAATTCACGCAAAAAAATAATTTCTTGATAGCGTTCTGCTGGTTGATACATGATATGCGATGGGAAAGTATCATCATCTTCCGTGCTTGGATGAATGACCACCTCGATTAATCCGTCTAAACGCGCTAATTGCGATAATAATTTTTGCGGAGAGTGTTTGAGCCACTCCATCACTAAGACAATGTAATCAGGTTCAATAAAGGCACGTTGTATGTTTTTGGGTTGCACTTTAGCGACAAAAGGATTATTCGGTACAACAGCCCCTCGCATGGTGCTATTCCGTACCCATTTTACCTCATATTTATCCGCTAATTGATAGATAATTGTCTTTAATTTCGGCAAGATATGGAAATGATGATGAGTCGTAATGTGCCTAGGTTGAATGCCGTGTTCTATGAAAACTTGTATTTGTGCATCTAACTCGGATTGGATAATCTGAAGCAAGTCATCTGAAAGAAACAAGCCTCGCGTGAATAGCCATTCCCGACTTTTAAATCTGCCATCTTTGACTAATGTTGAGGCTCGTGCGCTGGTTGTCAGTGGCTGACCTTCGGTTAAAGTCAGGTGTGCACCGATTTCGAGTTCAGGAATGTCTTTGTAGCGTGATAATCCAACTTTTGCTTGTGGCATATTGCTCATCACACTCACCGCCGAGACCAACCCTTCTTCGTATAACTCAATCACGGCTGTATCAATCCCCTCAGACAATCCACCATCGTCGCAGGTAATGACGAGTTGCAATCGCTTAGTCATAACCGTGTGTTTCGGCGAATATACGACGAATTGTTGAGGCAAGTTGGGCAGGTGGTACAGGCATCAACAAAAATTCTGCTGCCCCTGCTGCGCGCGCAATCGGTTCGGTACTACTATCGGCAGAGTACATAATCACAATCGTATCGGGATATTCATCTTTAATGATGTGCATCGCTTCATCTCCACGCAGACCGGGCATGAGAATATCCATCAACACAACATCAGGTTGAATCTCGCGCACAAGTTCAATCGCTTGGTCGCCATCTTGTGCAAAGGCAGGGCAAGCTATACCGGGTGTGCGGTCAAGCAACTGTTGCCATAATTTGCCAACAGGGGTTTGATCATTGACGACAATCACTGTAATCAGTGGGAGTGTCGAGGACATTATTGCTCCTTGAAGTGTAAAGGGTTTAATGAATGATTTCATTCTACAATAGGATTGTCAGTAAAGAATAGAAGTTCTGAAGTTGCTTAGAAAATCTTATAATTCTCTCTCAAAGTGATATTTTTCTTACGTAAGACAAACGTACTATAAACTTAACCCTAACCATATTTTAAAATTAAGATATATTACAAAAGTGACATCGACTTCTGAGTGAGATACATGACATCCAACACTGATAATACTGAACAATTTGACTATGGCATCACACGCACCTCAATCGACGATGGTGCAATTATCATCGTGCGGACTCAGGGTGATATGTCACGCAATGCGATTAATACATGGGCTTCGCTGATAATTCTGACGATGCAAGAATGGAAATCTGACCGTCCATTAGCATTGATCAATAACCTCAGCCATCCACAACAAGGCTTTACCCCATTTTCCCAAAAACGCACACAAGATATTGTCGATGCACGCCCTAAAGGCTTAACTGTCTACGCGGCGGTGGTTATCCCACGCACATTCATGTATCACATTTTAGAGATGTTCTCACGAACGCCAATTTTCAAGCAAACAGGTCAGCATGTGCAGTTTTTCAATACCGAAGAACAAGCGATTGAATGGATACGAGAAGAACTGAAAAAATACTAAGTCATTTTCCTACGATTGCCCATTCCTAGCCCACAAGTAAATTTCAATCGAATGAAATCGTGATACAGTAACTTATCGCATTGCATATGAGAACGAATTGACCATGAACAACAATCGTGCATTCTGGAAAGCCTTATATAGCTTGACGCATCCACTGAGTATTTTGTCGATTTTGCTGTTGCTCCTTAACGACCATTGGCTACGACATACCTATCCTTCTTGGCTGACTGGTAAACTCGGTGACTTTACATGGTTACTCTTCGCGCCATTCATCACAGCAATGCTCTTTGCGCTGATTATTCCTAAGACAGTCAAAAACCACACGACAGTAGTCGGCTTAATATCGATTGGATTTATCGGTATCTGGTTTGCGACAGCCAAAACAATACCTGCTGTTCATTGGCTGACGACAGAAACACTGTATGCGATTGTCGGTTATCGTGGCTCATTACGGATGGATGTCACTGATTTATGGACACTCCCTGCGCTACTTTTCTCGTGGCATATCTGGCGACAGTCTGCGGAAACCAGTATCAATCTCAAGCCTGTTGGTTATGTGGCATTTGGTTTGGGGATAGTCGTTACATTAGCAAATAGCCCGGCACCACCTGAACCTCTAAACTTTGGTGTGTGGTCATATATAAGGACAGTATGTGAGTTAAATGATGAAAGATTGCTAATCCCCTCTAATTATGAGGGATTTCTAAATAATAGCGCACTTCCATCATTGATAAGTGTTGATGGAGGCTTTCGTTGGCAAAATTATGACTACACAATCACAACAGAAAATTGCAGTTCTTTAGATGATTTTATAGCTATAGACCCTAATGATAATAATATTCAATATCATTGGGTTCGTAATCAATATGTTGAAAAATCAACTGATGCAGGAGAAACATGGTATCGTATCAATGACTTAATCGAATTAAGACAAGATATACGTGAATATGGTAATCAAAATCCCCTAATTGGTTGGGAGTATACTCAAGCGCAGATGTTAGCATTGCCTTTGTCTGGCATTGTGCATTCAGCTACAGGTAATTTAGTCTTGTCTATGGGTCGTGTTGGGATGTTAATTATTGAACCTGACGAAACAAGCCATTGGGTAGGAATAGAAGATGCAAGATTAGATGACCTACAAGATGGAACGCTAATCAATAATGCACTAGCAGTTCACCGCCTCATATTACCAACACTTTGGTTTCTGATATTGGTAACAACGGTTACACTTATTCATTCCAAGATGGTTTTAGAATATCTGTGGCTTGCTTTGGGTTGGGTATCTTGGATATATCTTCTATTAACATCTCATCGAATTTCTGAAATTGCAATAATACTTGAGCCTGAGTCTTATAGAGCATTCAATTGGAATTTATTTGCTTTAGCCTCACTATGTTTTATAGCTATTCCAATGGTTTCATCGGCGTGCTATCGTCTTGGTAAATATTACAAACAAGCCGCAAAATATATTTTAATCACAGCATTTCTAGCCAGTCTCGCTTACCTATTACCTCTACTCTTATGGACACAAGGCACAATCCCACGTTACTACATGGCAGCTATTTTCTCCATATTGTTAGTCGCTTGTGTGCTGTGGGCTTGCTATCAGCAATTTAAGGATAAATTACCAGCGAAGCATCAGCCTGAGAAAGCCAAGCGCAAGCAAAAAGAGAGTTAATCATCTTAAAATTTTGCTTTTCCTCCTCTACCCCTACACCAGTGGAGACGGGGAACTGAAGATTTAGAGAGGGTGTCAGCTGAAACGCTGATTACTGACTTGCTAAAATGCTCTCTATCGTCGCATGGTTTCACGTTCCAGCTGATAAATCGCTTCAGGAGGTCCTATGACGATAAGTTCAGAATGTGGGATGAGCTTCGTGTGCGGATTAGGTGTAATCTCAAGTTTACCGTTCGGTTCACGAATAGCGAGAATGCTCAAATTATAGGTATCACGCAAGCCTGACGTAGCAATCGTTTTGCCATCTAAATCTGAATGTGGATGCACATGAATTTGCCCAATATCGATATTACGGTCATCACCAAAATGGAAAATATGGTCAAGGAAGTCATGCACCGCAGGTCGTAAGAGCGATAAGGCAATGCGGTGTCCGCCGATTTGATAGGGATTTACCACTCTATTAGCCCCTGCTCGACGCAATTTACTTTCACTCTCTGCACGGACAACACGCGCCGCAATAAATATTCTGGGATTCAATTCACGCGCAGTCAAAACAGTCATAATATTCGCAGCATCCCCACTGAGGGCAGCAACTAGCCCACGCGCCCGTCGGATACCAGCGGCATACAACACATCATCATTAGTTGCATCACCGATAATGAAGGGAATGCGTTCTTCAAGTAACATTTCGCTGAGGTTAGGGTTGGCATCTATCAGCACAAAGGATTCATTACGCACACGCAAATCTTTGATAATTTGTCGTCCCATACGCCCATAACCACACACAATTTGATGTTTCTCTAGCGTATCGATCATTTTACGCATTCTCCTCTCCTGCAATGACCCCCATAATAAAGGACCTAATGCCAATGCCGCCGCGTTTGTTAAAGCTGTTGTCGCTGTCCCAATACCCAGATAAATCAAAATCACAGTGAATACACGTCCAGCAGGACTTAATGTTTGAACTTCACCAAAGCCGACAGTGCCGATGGTAATCACGGTCATATAGAATGAATCAACAAACGACCACCCCTCAATTAGCATATACATTACTGTGCCAATGATGTTCAGCAACAACAATAAGAGCAATGAGAATTGTAAGCGTCGGATAGGGTCTTCTATAATATTGCGACTAATGCGGGTGAGCGTGGCAACAAAGCCTGTGCGTTGGGCTGTTTTCATGAATGACTCTCCCTTTTCATCCCTTAACTATAGCAAGGGATAAGCAGAATCAACAATGTTTTCTCACATTAAACAAAAAGAGGTACATGAAAACATACCTACTTGTAAAAGTTAGAAATTAATGTTGCTTACCGTTGCGGAAATCTTGAGCTAATTCCTGAGAGATTCTCTCGGCTTGGTCTTTGCTAATACTACAATTCATAAAGTAGAATGTCCAACCTTCTGTATCAATCGCATAATATTGCCCTGCAGATGTGCCGAATTTGCTGATGCTTTCTGCCAGTTCGGGTCGTATTTCCCTCAATTTGTACTCATCATTTTCTGGTTTGACGAGAAAATGCCGCCGTTGCATTAAAATTTCCTTTATCATCTTCGTGAATTATCTTATTTTTAGCAAACAAACCTTAATAACAGATGATATAAGCATTGATTTCAGCAAATTTTTATCATTTTTTTATCTAACGTGGTGATGTGGAACATTTTTGCTAAAATAGAAGCTGTTGATATTGTCAGTGAATTTTCAGGAATAACAATCATGTCCGATTTATTAAGCGGATTAAACCCTCAGCAACACGAAGCCGTGACCAGCGTCGAAGGTCCAGTTTTGGTTTTAGCAGGTCCCGGAAGTGGTAAAACAGGGGTTTTAACACGCCGAGTCGCTCACCTCATTCGGGATATTGGGGTTGCACCCTATCAAATCATGGCGGTGACCTTCACCAATAAAGCCGCTTCCGAAATGCGTCATCGTATTGAGGGTTTCTTAGGGGAGCGAGTACGGGGCTTACAAATCGGCACATTTCACTCGACCTGTGCGCGCATACTCCGCATAGAAGCAGATGCAACCCATTACAACCAAGACTATGCAATCTATGATACCGACGACCAGAAAACAGCCGTTCAACAGGTGATGTCTGATTTACAGATTGATACCAAAAAATTCTCACCTCGTCGTGTTTTGGGCGCGATTAGTTCCGCAAAGAATGAGATGATACTGCCCGATAATTACGTCGCCCAAGATTATTTCACAGAAATTGTCGCACAAGTCTATCCGAAGTATCAACTTAAATTACGCGATAACAACGCAATGGATTTCGATGATTTGCTGATGCAGATGGTCTTATTGCTAAAGAATAACGAAGTCATTCGCCAAAAATATCAACAACGCTATCCTTTTGTGATGGTTGATGAGTTCCAAGATACCAATACTGTACAATATCAACTCGTTCAACTCTTTGCTATGCCCCAAAATAATGTCTTTGTGGTCGGTGATGAAGACCAGAGTATTTATGCTTTTCGTGGGGCAGATTTCCGCAATGTGATGCGCTTCCGCAACGATTACCCCAACGCCAAAGTGATTTTACTGGAGCAAAATTACCGTTCGACACAAGTGGTCTTAGATACTGCCCGTGCAATTATCGACAAGAATCATAGCCGAACCCCCAAAGCTCTATTTACTGACCGTCAAGGGGGTGAATTGGTCACGGTCAAAGAAGCCTACGACGATAGCTATGAATCACAATACATCATGGAAGAAATCACTAACCTAACCGAGCAAGAGGGCTATGCTTATAGTGATATCGCTATCATGTATCGCACCAACGCTCAGTCGCGTGCCTTAGAAAATGCCTGCCGAAATTACAATGTCCCCTATCATCTGATTGGTGGCTTGAGCTTCTACCAACGCCGTGAAATTAAAGATTTACTCGCTTATTTGCGGGTGGTCAATAACCCCGAAGATAGCGTCAGCTTTGAGCGTGTGATGAAAATGCAAAAAGGTATCGGCACAAAGACCTTACAATCGTTCTTTACGTGGTTATTCAAAGAAAATCTCTCAACAGTCGATGGTTTGACATTACTCGCTAATGGTGAAAAGACCTCTCTTTCAGGGCGTGCGGCAAACCTCTTTTCAAGTTTTGCAGAACAATTCGTGCGCTGGCGTAGCCTAATTAACACAGGGCAACTCGTCACGCTATTCGATACGATTCGTGGCGATGTCGATTATTTGACTCATATGTATAGTTTCAGTGAAGGTGAAGACCAATTTAACGAACGCCTCGATAACATCACCGAATTGCGCGGTTTAATTGCTTCCTATGATGAAGATGAGATGACCTTAGCCGAATTTCTCCAAGACCAACTGCTCATGACAGATGAAGACCGAGTTGCAGAAGAAGATGACTCCGCCGATAAAGTCACCATGTTGACTTTACACGCCGCGAAGGGTCTGGAATACCCTGTTGTTTTCATCACAGGCTTGGAAGAAGGTTTACTGCCACATCAACGGTCTTATGAAGAACCTGATGGAATCGAAGAGGAACGTCGCTTGTTTTATGTGGGAATTACCCGTGCTAAAGATAAACTCTATATTATGTATGCCTTCCGACGCGCCTTGTTCGGGGGTTACAGCGATATGAGCGAAAAATCAGGCTTCTTATACGATATTCCTGAAGAAGTCATGACGCCTGATTCCTCTATGCTCGGCACACCGAACGAGACAGGCTATCGTCGGATGACCACATGGGAACAACAAAGACCCACAACAGGCTTATCACGACTTGCGAATGACTTACGCAAACAACCTCAGAAAACAGGTCATGTCAGTGACGAGAACATCCGTAGCAAAATTATCGCCTTTCCAGGTGGCAACGTCAGCAATGACCCCCTGCAATACAGAACAGGGATGCGCGTGATGCACCCGTCGTTTGGGGTTGGCACAGTCATCGAGAGCAAACGTGTCGATGGCAAGGAAATCGTCAGCGTCGCCTTTGAGAACAAGAAATTCGGCATAAAGAAACTTGATACAGAGTTCGCGCAGATGACGACGTTGTAACGTTAGAGCGTTCAAGTAGGGACAATGCCTGCATTGTCCTAAAACCACACCCTAGAGTCATATCTCGGACTTCATTTATTAGACACAAATGTGGGGACGTGATGTCCGCGTTCGCGTTAAGAGAAAATTTATATAGATGCCACAAGAATCGCTCTACATAACTGTAAAAGAATACCTCGCATTAGATGCCGATAGTGACATACGCTATGAGTATGCCGATGGTGAGATTTTTGCGATGGCTGGGGCAAGTCGTAATCATAATCTGATAACTAGCAATGCTCATGTGAGTCTTGCTAATCAAATCAGAAATCGCCCCTGTGAAGTGTATCAATCCGATATGCGTGTGCAAACGAAAGAAAATTCTGCCTATCGTTATCCTGATATTGTGGTGGTTTGTGCCGAGCCAATCTTTGCCGATACAAACCCTGTGAGCCTCATCAATCCCACGTTGATTATCGAAGTGCTATCCGACTCAACCGCAGAAAAAGATTACGAGCAAAAATCACGCGAGTATCGTCAGATGCCGAGCGTGCAAGAATATGTTCTCATCTCACAAACAACAGCACGCATCCAACGTTATCTCAAGCAGGATGATTTTAACTGGCTCTATACGGATTTAGTGGGCTTGAACCAGCAATTACATCTTCAATCTATCGATTGTAATTTAGAATTTAGTGAGGTTTTCCGTCGCGTGGATTTTGAGGTATCTGATACAGATTAGGTCTCATGAGATGAGGTAACTAATACATCCCACGTTTCATCAGTTGACAATCCTAAACGATTTTTATCACTGCCCCATGTTTCAAACTCGCCATAAGTCAGTGTCGAAACTAACTCTGGTACTCGGTCAGGAAAATCGATTACACAAATAGTTTTCCACCACGATGGAACAATATCCATTGGCTTATCGAACTGTTGAGTCACAGCAATTATTTCACATAATGTGTCTTCGTAAATATTCCTATCATCTAATGAAAATATTTTGGTGAATTGCTGGTGTACTGGAAAGTCGGCTTGAGAGTAATCTGTAAAAACAACAACTGTATTAGCTGGCAAAATTTGAGGCAAACTATTCTTGAATATTGCTCTATGTTGTTCTGCCAATAAACCTTTAATCACTAAAACAGGTAGTTTATTTAGTATTGCTTTTCGCATGATAATCACGCCTCAACTTCATATTAGAATATTTTAACTATATCACCGTTGATATAAACGGTCATATGAACAACATCTACACATCAAATTATGCTATGCTCTGTCTAGCACCTTAACAACTGCATAGCTGTTTTGAGGCACTTTTGCACAAACCATTTACCAACCACTTTAGCGAAAATCGCCTGTTATTGTGGTCTTTTCGCACGCCCAAAATTCCTGTTAATGTTCCTGTTTTCTCTGTTATCTCCTGATAAACAGGGAAATTGAACTTTAACACTCAGCATATCACATTAGCTCAGATGACCCATTCTTATGAAAATATAATCTAGTAAACCTGATTAGCCATTTACAAAGCTGGTAAGCATCCCCTAAAATTAAGCTATAACTTTTGCGTCTATATCGGGCGCATTTATCATTTATATAGGAGAACAGGGACACAATGTCGCTTACCCTTACAGAAAATAAAATTGGCGCAATCGCTTACGATATTTATGTCGATGGTGAATTGCTCGAAACAGTCGATGAAGACAACGCGATTGAATACATGCATGGTTGGGATAATATCGTTCCCGGCTTAGAAAAAGCTCTTGCTGGCAAACAAGCAGGCGATTCTTTTGATGTCACCGTTGCACCTGCTGATGCCTACGGTGAATACGACAACGATATGATTGAAGAAATCCCAGCAGATGATTTTGATTTTGAAGAAGAAGGCGTTGCTCTTGAACCCGGTCTCGAAGTTGAAATGATGGACGAAGATGGCGACATCATCGAAGGCACAATCCTCGGCGTTGAGGGCGATATGGTACTCGTTGACTTAAACCCACCTCTCGCTGGCAAAACCATTCGCTATGCAGGTCAAATCCTGAATGTGCGCGAACCAAGCGAAGAAGAAATGGACTGGGGCTTCCCAGAAAGTCTCCTCGACGAGATGTTCGGCGAAGAGGAAGATGAAGACGACGAGTAAGTAATCGTCTGATAGTTTGCTATTTAAAGAGACATGCCTGTGGGTATGTCTTTTTATTTAGCGATTTAGAAGGTTAGCAATTCAGAGTTTCAGCAAACGAAATTATTGGGTGTTTTTTCGGATGACATGGATGTCATCCCTACTCCAATGTTCATTTTTTATGCGATAATGTAGGGTTGAGACCTGTCTCAACCGCTTGAAATCAAAAAAAATTAAGGTGCATCTATGCGTTTTATTTTAGCCAGTAGCTCTCCACGTCGACGCGAAATCATCAGCCGAATGTTAAATGATTTCGACATTATCAAGCCCAACATCGACGAGACACAGCATAACGGTGAAGCCCCACTGGATTATGTGCGCCGCTTATCGCAAGAGAAAGCCCAAGCAATTGCCGAAAAAATCCAAGAGGACGCGGCAATTTTAGCAGCGGATACAGTCGTTATCCTCTCAGCAGATACGATTGGCATTGAAGAAACAGGTGAAATTTTAGGTAAGCCAGTCGATGCGGATGATGCTCGCGCTATCTTAAAACGTCTACGGAATCGTCCGCACCAAGTGTGTACGGCATTCACTATTCGGCGCGGACGCTATCAGCATACGGAGGTCGTCTGCACCACGGTTCATATGCGTGATTACACCGATCTCGAAATTGATGCCTATATTGCCACAGGTGACCCCTTCGATAAAGCAGGGAGTTATGCCATTCAGCATGAGGCGTTTCATCCTGTACGCGAAATTGAGGGGAGTTATACGAACGTCGTTGGCTTGCCAGAAGATGAAGTCCGTGCGGAACTAATACGCGCTGGTGTGAGAGTTACAGGGTTGCCTTTTCAGGTTGCCTTCCACGAGCATCAATTTGTCGAATTTATTGCCTGTAATACACCCTTCCCCCCAAATTTAGACCCCAATATCCCGATGACCTTCGCTATTTGCGCGGTTAAGCAAGGGGATAAATATCTCCTCCATTACAATCCTGAGCGGAAACAATGGGAACATGCTGGTGGTGGCATCGAACCAAATGAGCATCCTGATGACACAGCAGTCCGTGAATTATTCGAGGAAACGGGACAAACTGCGACGAATATTCGCTGTCATGGGGTGCTAAAACTCTACTTCACACGCGACGGTAGATATGAGTATGCCGTTCTTTACTCAGGTGAATTGGGTGAGGAACTTGCGCCATTCACCCCCAATAACGAAACCAGTAAGTTGATGCTCTGGGATATGAATACAGCAGTCGATGAGTTGTTAAGTCAGGTCAGTTATGGCGTGTTGAAATATCTGCTATAAACATCATCCATTTGTTGAGCGACAATCTCCCAAGTGAATTTTTGGCGAATGAGATTTTGGGCATTATGTCCCATTTGCTGGAGATTTTCGCGGTCAGAGAATAACTTTTCTAAAGCCAATATAAGTTCTTGTTCGTCTACATCGACTACATAGCCAGCTTGTACATCAGCAACTTCTGGCAGATTACAACCATGCGAGAGCAAGACAGGCAAGCCACTCGCCATCGCTTCTAAGACAGCCATCGACAGCCCTTCACCAATCGCTGGCAAAGCAAAAACATCCGTAGAAGCTAACGCCGATAAACGTTCTGACCCACTCAGATAACCTGTCAGGATAACTGTATCGTCTGCCAGTGCTTCTAAGGTAGATAACATCCCTTCATCGGGACCTGCAATCACCAATTTCGTATTGGATAGATTGGCTTTTTTGAATGCTCGTGCCAGCACATCCACCCCTTTGCGCTGATGCAAGCGTCCCATGAATAAGACAATATTCGCGTCCCCAAGTTGATATTTTTCTCGAAAGCTAGTGCCGTCAGGTAAATTGTCGTAATCACCAAGTTCGACCCCATTCGGAACAATGCTAAAGTTTGGTCTGCTCGAAAATTGTTCCCAAGTCACTTTTGCATCATCTAATTCGGCTTGCGCTAGTGCGACAATATGTCGGATAGATGAGGCGATACGTGGTGATAGCATTTTATCCCAGACAGATTTTAGCCAACTGCGACCTGTATCGTAGGTCAGTGTCCCGTGTGGTGATAACACAATTGGCTTATTTTGTTTGCTGGCAATTGGCGTAACCAGTAGGTTTTCAACGGTACGAAATTCATGCAAATGCACAATGTCGACATCAGGCATGATGTCTTTGGCTCTTGCCGACATTGAAAAAGGTGTATCTAAGTTATATCGGCGCATAGCATGGATTAAGTTCGGGCAACGAATGACGCGAATCCCATTTTGCACTAGATCAAGTTCGCCAGTGTAACGATTATTCAAGGATAAAGCATCAGTTGTGAGAACTGTCACTTGATGTCCACGCCCGAGTTGTGCTTGTGCTAGACCTTCCACCATCCGCACCACGCCACCAAAGCTATAAGCAGGTGCATAATAGGGTGTGATATGTAAGATGTGCATGGTTAATTTTCAAAAGGAACGAAGCTATACCAGCGCGAATCCTTTTGACCATTTGGATACTCAATCCGTACGCTGAGTTTGCTATCTTTGAAGCGTCCTATCATGTTGCGACCACTTTTGAACTCAAAGCTGATGAGTTCATCCTCAACGGTGTAAGCCAGTTGCTCGGTATCTTGCCCGACCTGTGGCGTGAGGGTTTCATTTTGTGGTAAAAGAAAACTGGTTACTGTTTCATTGATGTAGAAACGGAGTGCTTCTGAAAAAAACGGATTGGTACTCTCGCAGATATAAACACCATCAACACGGACACCCCCTGCTAATTTTCGCCGTGGGGCGTGACGTGCCAAATGATCATAAAACGTGGTTGATGGTAAATTCCCGTCACGGACATCGGTGTGATGAATAAACGAGTAAATCGACCACGCATCCCCTGTAGCATCGCCACTGAGTAAAAGAGGAAAAACAGGTTTATTGAGGAAATCAGCGATAGCAGTCTCTCGCAGTACCCATGGTGATGTCGCAGCCCGCTCAGACATCACAACTATCATAGCAGCACATTCCTTGAGATTTGTTTTGACGACTTGCCACCACGCATCACCGCTTTGAATATGGTTATCACGCCAAACACTAAAGCCTTCACTTAATAAGCGTTGCTCTAATTTCTCGATGTAATCCATATCTGAACGGCTATAACTGATAAAAACCTGTGTCACAATCATTTCCTTTTCACTGTCTAAAATCATTATACTCATTAACTGATGTTACACAGTAGCGTTTTTAGGATGATATTCCGATAACAAATAGACACACGCTTGCTACTAAAGTTTATTTCACATGACTGCATAAGGTGACTCATTAAGTGTGAACGCTAAAAGTTCACCCTATCGGTTCTATTGGTCATTGCTTAAACATAATCAGCAAACTATGATGTGACAATCATAAGGTCATTTGTTGAAACCACTAATCTAAATGAATTTTCTCGTTATTATCATTGTTTTTTTCGCATTTTTTACACAATCATTAGCTGGTTTTGGGTCAGCATTAATTGCGATGCCCTTCCTAATTGCCATTTTAGGTCCTGATGTCGCTCGTCCTGCATTTATCCTCGTCGCGCAGACAGCAGGTCTACTATTTATGATTCAATATCGACGCGATTGGCAATTTTCAGACATTAAATTAGCTTTAATCGGCACCCTAATTGGGATTCCAGTTGGTACATGGGTAGCCAACATCATGAGAGAAGAGACGTTTATGTTTGTCTTAGGGATCATATTAATCGGGTATGCAGGGTATGCCCTCGCTAATTTTAAGTTACCCGCCTTGCATCCAACATGGGCGAGTCTTTTCGGATTTTTCTCTGGAGTACTTCATAGTGCATACAATGTCGGAGGTCCTCCCTTAGTAATGTATCATAGCACCCATGAACATTGGTTAGCACGTCGGTTCAAGGGTAACACACAAGCAATCTTCTTTGTGATGGGGTTTGTGGTCATCTATGAACATTATCGTATGGGGAACATCACACCTGCTGTAATACAGAATTATGCTATTATGACTCCAACGATGGCTGTTGCATTGCTACTCGGAGTATGGGCAGAGAAATTTATCAAACAGGATGTTTTTCGCAAAATGGTGATGCTTTTGTTAATCTGCATTGGCATTAAACTCATATTCTTTTAAACGTCGATATGTGCATTTTTTTACGACTAAATTATAGTAATAAGGTCACCTGTCACTTATAGGTCAATCTATTGTGAGGCAAATTTATGGTAGAAAAGTTTAGTGAAAAAGATTTAGTTCTATCACTTAAAGCTAGCCTAGCTGTTCAAGCGCAAGATGATATGTTGGAATTATTTGTGGCAATCGCTCAGGCTTACATTTCACGCGGACTCACACAAGAAGGGGCTGACATCTTGGCATTTATCCTTAACCGTGACAATGTGCCTGATAATGTTGTTGATTTGGCTGTAGAAGCATGGGAAGATTTAGAACGCTGGATTTGCCCGCGCGTATTATATGATGCCGAAATATTTGGGAAGAAAGCGTATTTTGAAGATGTTGTGGAGTATATTTTAATAGGTGTATGAGATCTATGCAGTAATGGTCGGATTTGAACGGTCACTCTTCACAATTTTCAATGCCTCTTGCATTGATTCCACTATGATAAATCGCTCTGCTACAGATGGAATAACCCGTGTTACCACCCAATACATATTTTGCACGAAAGAATTAACGCCAAACATGATAAAAAAACCACGATTGGCTTGGTTATCACTACTTACAATTTGTCTGGCATTTTCAAAGAGATTGGTTGGCAGGGTCGGGGCATTGCTAAAATCGGCAACAATATCGACACGATGGGAGACATTTTTGATCATCTCTATGTAAATTGCCCGTGTTTCAGCATTATCTTGCCATGTCCAGCCATGATGAAAACGTGAATAAACATACGTTTTACTATCATCACCCCACTCTATGTGAATTGCCACAAATCTACTCCATTTGTTGATTGTTTATAGTGTAGCCTTATTTTCTATTAGCGTCTTACGAATTTACCACATTTTCACACTGTCTGACGCTTACCCTACGCAGGTGAACGATTTAGCGCACTTGTATGTCTTTGATTTTAGACTCATTGACTATACAAAAGGTGAAACGATGAAACAACGATTAAATAAATTTTTAATTTGGATTTGTGCAATTGGATGGACGATATTCTTGAGTATTTTATTACTTCAACCAGAAGCACAACCAATTATTCCTACAGGTGTACGTCCTGCACCGCCCTCTTTAGAACGTGAAATATTATTTTCTTCAATTCATATTGTGGCAATGTGTTTTACCTCATTAATTTGGTGTTTAACCCTGAATATTAGAACCAACAAATTTGGCTTTCTGACCTTGGCAATAGTTCTCGTGGCTTATGGTTTAGGCATAGAGTATTTACAAGGTAATGTTGCTGGACGGACAGCACAATGGTGGGATATGTTAGCAAATGGCATCGGACTTGGACTCGGATTTTGGCTCTGGCATCGGCTAAAAAAATTAGCTGTTTCTAAAAGGTTTTCTATCACAATCTGAGGTAATTTCAACAAAAATTTGTTATGCTCTGTTTTTACATAGCCTAAAGATGAGGACTATCATGACAGACTCACTATACCCCTTATTGTTGACCCCTAGCTTACATATCAAGGTCTGGGGTGGTCGTAAATTAGAGAGCGAATTAGGCAAAAAATTACCCGAGGATGCACCTTATGGTGAGTCATGGGAACTACATGATACCTCTACGGTTGCGAATGGCGTTCATGCTGGCAAAACTTTAGCAGATCTAATCGAACTTTATGGCGCACAGTTAATCGGCGCACAATTTGACCCTGCCGAGGGCTTGCCTTTATTAGTTAAATTACTAGATGCGAACGATTGGTTATCAGTCCAAGTACATCCGAATGATGAACAAGCCAAAGAACTCGAAGGCGACCCACGCGGAAAAACCGAAGCATGGATTATCTTAGCAACAGAACCTAATGCAAAGTTAGTGATTGGGATGCAACAAGGCACAACGCAGCAAGCAATGGCGGATGCTATTCGAGACAATACAGTTGAAGCTATGCTCGAATATGCTGTCGTAAAAGCAGGCGATGTCTTGTATATGCCAGCGAATACCGTTCATGCGATTGGACCTGGCATCGTCTTATATGAAGTACAACAATCCAGCAATATTACGTATCGCCTCTATGACTGGGGACGCATGGGGTTAGATGGTAATCCGCGCGAACTACATATTGAAAAAGGCGTACAAGTTTCTAATTTAAATAAGCTACCAGAAGTAACACATCCAATGGATAACATGATGGTTGATGGCACGTATTTTCAAACTCAACGTCATGTAGTCGATAGCACTGGAATTGCCCTTACAACGAATGGCGCATTTCATTCAATCACTTGTATTGAAGGCGATGTTCATATTGAGCATCCAATAGAAATGGTCGAGTTACAGCTTGGGCAAACGGTACTCATCCCAGCAACATTAGGCGATTATTCGCTGGTCGGGAATGGCACTGTTTTACGGTCTTATGTGGTCTAAGCACGGTAAGGATATAGAACTACACAAAACGAAAATTACTCAAAGGCCGCTTTGAGGACTTTGTAATCGGCTTGCACTTGTTTAAAGGTTTCTTGGGTTGGGAAGAAAAGTTGTTTTTGCCGACGTGCCTCTTGCTTGAGTTCCTTAAGTGTGGCACGCATTGCGATAATATCTTGCTTTAATACGGCAACACTTGCTCGGCGACGACGGGCTAGGACTATCGCTACAATTGCACCGACAACACTCAATCCGAGCATGATGCCAGCAAACATCGTATTTGTGATTCTACCTTTAATAGGCAAACCTACCGTGAATGCAGAAATCCCCAAAGCAAGACAAAATATAACCACTAACAGCACAATAAATAAGCGTAATCCAAGTTGCATAAATCCTGAGCGTTTTTTGTAGTCTGCAACTAATTTCTCTAAGTCGGCTTGTTGCTCTTGGACGCGTTGTGAGGCATTTTTTAGTCCTGTTGCCTGACGCTTATATTCTTTGCCCATCGACCAATAACGACTTTCAGTTGCGAGGAAATCTTCCCACAAGCGCTCATCTTCACGCGAGCCAAGATGCCACCGCTTGCTTTTGAAATCACCAAAGATACGCTCCCCAATCTCAAACCCTTGCGGCACAGCACGTCCTGATGATACACGCGATTGCAAGTCACGCAGGTTTGCATTTAAATCATGCCCTAATTGATCTAGCAATTTATACGGCGCGATAATCTGTGCCATCCGTTCTTGATTGCTGGAATCATAACGCCCTTCGATTTTCTTCATCTGGTCACGCAAGCTAGACCGCCAATTTTTGAGTTGGTCTAATGCCCGTTTGGATAAATTCTCGCGTTGTGTTTTATTGAGTTGAACATCCCAAACGTGCGGGATATTGAATTCATGTAATTCGTCTAACCATAATTGCGGTGGTACATCCTCATGATGAAATCCTGTTTGCATCCCCACTACCCCTCGTCGGCTCATGCTACATCTTGGAAATTTATGATTGCTATACTGCGTAATAGTCATTATTGTACCGATTTTTCCCCATTTCCGAAATTTTTTGCTATACATCAGACTCTTTAATATTTCTAATCACAATCTATTAGGGAGCAGTTATGCTTGCTGAAATAGTCAATGGGATACGTAAAGAGGTCATATGAAGATTTCAGTTATGGGCGCTGGATTTGTCGGTGAGAGTTTTGCACGAGCGGTTACAAAAGTGGGGCATGAGGTGATGCTGAGTTCGCGTAATCCACATAGCGAGAAAATGCAGACATTAATCCCTGATATTGGGGCATCTAAAACTCAAGCTGGCACAATCGAAGAAACTTTAGCGTTCAGTGATGTTGTTGCACTTGCCCTACCATTTGATGTGGCGTTAGAAGTTGTGCAACAAGGTGATTGGTCAGAGAAAATCGTCTTAGATATGACACAGGGCGATTTAGGTGAATTACAAGCTGTATGTAACGGGCGCGTGGTGAAGATTTTCAATTCGATTGGGGCAGAGCATTACCAAGACCCGATTTTTGAGAGCATTAATGCGACGATGTTCTATTGTGGCGATGATGCTGATGCGAAGAAGGTTGCGTCACAAATTGCTGCTGATATTCGTTTTGCAGGTGTCGATGCTGGTGACGCGAGTATGAGTCATCATCTGGTGAATTTGGCGCGTTTCTGGATTGCGCTGATGAATAATGGCATGGGACGCGATTTCGCTTTCAAGTTGATTAAGAAGTGAGTCGTTTTCGGTCATCAGTTTACAGTTTTCAAAGATATAATTCCCTGTTTAACAGGCGATAACAGAGAAAACAGGGAATTTTGGGCGTGAGGTAGCCGAAGATAACAGGGAATTTTTCAGTGGTTAGGTTTGTTTTTAGTTAATGAGAAATCCCTATCCTCGCGTCCTTTTCCCATGCACGCGCAAGCTCCCTCTCAAGTCGCAGATTATGGAGAAAGAAAGCCGATAGCACTATCGTATTTAGTTGGTAAGGTGCTAAGTACAACCATAAGAAATTTGTCGTTATTTTAAGCGGTTGAGACAGGTCTCAACCCTACATGAGTGCCTAAAAAATTAGGATTACTGTAGGGATGGCATCCATGCCATCCGCCAAAACAAACACAAGAATTAATATGGTTGTACTTAGACAGAGCCTAGCATATTTTGCTGCGCGTGTGTTGTTGATATGACCGTTCATATCCCCGTTGATACTATTGGAATATAATTGGTGTGACTAATACACTGGAGTCATCACATTGTGCGAATCAAATCATTACTCGTATTTATATTTCTATTAATAGGTTTTCAAATAAATGCTCAAAGTTCTGAGTATACAATCGTCGTGAATACGGTTTCCATGACAGTTGCAGATGATGGGCAGTGTTCTCTCATTGAAGCAATTAATGCTATAAAGCAAGGTCAATCATCTGGGGATAGCTCTGGTGAGTGTATGTATGATGAAGGGGTTGCTGTTATTGTTCTCGAAGGTGGCACAATATACCTCATATCTGGAACAAATAATGGAGATAATGGGCTTCCAATAATTGATACTGACATTTCTATCCAAAGTTCTAGCGACACGCCTGTAATTATTTCGCGTGTACAAGAGAGCGATAATTTCAGATTCTTTGAAATATCTGATGGTGGTCAGCTTCGACTTGAAACAATCAGTTTAGAAAACGGCATCAGTGAATTTGGTGGGGCGATATTTAATGAGGGAGCATTAATCCTCAAAAATGTCAATTTTGCTTCAAACATTGCTATAGAATCTGGTGGTGCAATTCACAATACAGGTGTTTT
Organism: Phototrophicaceae bacterium; assembly: GCA_965230145.1. Taxonomy (GTDB): domain Bacteria; phylum Chloroflexota; class Anaerolineae; order Aggregatilineales; family Phototrophicaceae; genus JAUZRW01. Next base: position 3,795,035 of record CBDDKI010000002.1, on the reverse strand, counting down.
AGAGATAAGTTCTGTTGTGTTCGATGCAAACATAGCTCTGCCTGAAGAAACATACAGATGGAATGATGTTAGAAGACTTATCGATTTCGCTGGAGGAGCTATCTTCAATGGGCATGATTCAGTTGCAGTAATTAAAAATGGATTATTTTTAAACAATCAAGCATGGTTTGGTGGAGGTATTTTCAATATAGGCACCACAATAATTTATAATTCTGAATTTCACGATAATAGAGCTAGAGCTGGAGGAGGAATATTCAATTACGAATTGTTGGGTGTCTACAATACTTATTTACATAATAATGAGGGCGTTACCTATAGTGGCGCAATATACACAAGTGGCACTACATTTATCAGCAATAGTCGAATAGATTCAAATATTTCATTAGGGATAGGTGGCGGAATTATAAGCAATGGCACACTTGGTATTATTAGAACAACTATCACAAGAAATTCTGCGTCAGCTTATGGTGGTGGCATAAGTAATAATGGCAATCTATTTTTATTAGGAACTTCAATCACAGAAAACCAAAGCTGGCGCGGTGGTGGTATATCTACTTCTGGTTCAATATTTTTGGACGATTGTTGTACATCAGTGATAAACAACATCGCAGAAGAAGGTATAAATATTTATGAAGTACCAGAAAATCCTGAGTTCGATAATTAGCATATTTTGATGCGCGTGTGTTGTTGATATGACCGTTCATATCCCCGTTGATAGTATTGAGGTGAAATTACAGGAGTTTGCACTATGAGTAGATGGGGCGAAGGTAATTTTGATAATGACCTTGCTTCTGATGTTCTATTTTTCATTGTTTGGGGTTTGGTCGATAGGATAAATGAATGTCTCGAAGATGACGAGCGCAATAAACTTCTGTGTGGTGAAACAGAAGTCGTACCAAGCGTAGATATTTTATTAACTTTGGCTAAGGCTTATCCAGATATTCTACTTCGTTCTTTTGCAGATTTGCCCATTTCTAGCTGGAAAAAGAAATATTTACACATCTTTGAGACTGAAAGTGAAAATCCAACACATAAATTTCAGATAGAAAGAAGTTTAATAATTCAAGAAACTTTTTCACAATTAGAAGAATTAGTAGAGAAGTACAATTCATAATCTTAGTCAGAATCGGATACCTCAAAATCAACTCGACGGAAAACCTCGCCAAATTCTAAGGTGCAGTCGATAGATTGTAGGTGTAAATTTTGGTCTAAGCCTGTTAAATCGGTATACAGCCAGTTGACATCATCTTGCTTGAGATAACGTTGAATACGGGCTGTGGTCTGCACGCGCATATCTGAGTGATTTGCTCGGTGGACAACGCAGGCATTGTCCCTACAAGACTCTCAAGTAAACAATTTCCACAACAAAACTATTCAACCCTATAAGTCCTCCCTAATGTAACGCTATAAGACCTTGAGTCAGGTGTGATATTGTGTTTTCAGTGTAGGATAGACCTATAAAATGCTGATTAATTAGGAGGATGTATGAAACGTTTATTGATGTTGGTCTTACTGGGCTTAATTTCGGTGCTTGTGGCGGGGTGCGGCGCAAGTGCTAGCGCAGAGCGTATTTCACCTGATGAATACGTAGAGCAATTCGTCGATGGCAATGCGCAGTATCTACTGATTGATGTCCGTACACCTTCAGAATTTGATAGTGGTTATATTGAGGGTGCAATCAACATCCCTGTCGACCAAATCGCTAACCGATTATCAGAAATTCCGAGTGACATCCCTATCGTTGTGTATTGCCGTAGTGGAAACCGCAGTGCAACAGCCGCGCAGACTTTGGTCGAGAATGGTTATGAGCAGGTTTATGATATGGGTGGCGTTATCGGCTGGACAAATGCTGGTTATGACCTGCAATAAGGAGATGAAATGATGTTGAAATTTTTAAAGATGATATTTGCGAGTGTGCCATCAATCGACGTTGATACTTATATGCAAGAGTATCAGGGCAAGTATAATCATGTTTTGATTGACGTTCGGACACCGAATGAATTTAAGACTGGTCATGTTGCTAAAGCGAAGAATATTCCGCTGAATACCATCGGTAATAAGATGAGTAGTATTCCTAAAGATAAGACTGTGGTTCTCATATGCCGAACAGGTAGTCGTAGTGGGATAGCGGCAAAACAATTGGCTGGTGCTGGTTACGAGAATGTCATCAACCTCAAGGGTGGTGTGATGCGCTGGCAAGCTGAGGGGCATTCTTTGAAGTAAGACAAAATTTGGTGTAAGGGCGCAGCATGCTGCGCCCCTACGTAAAATTATCTCCAAATTTAACTATAAAACTATCTTATTTCATCCGATATATGTTTTGTTACCGCACTGCGTTGTCATCATCAAAGATGCCTGTGGGATGACAGCCTAAGCCATTACGGGCGGCATTGACCTCAAAGCGACGGAAATCCTCGTAATGTTCATCGTCTGGTTCATAGAGGACTGCCTCAGCATAGCCATCTGCGACTAGTTGAAGATTTACAAAGGTATCGCCCACATAAATATAGCGCAATAAACGTCCGTAACGGTCTGTTTCACTTTCATCACGTTCCATACGAACAGTTTGCCCTTCGACCATACCAGAATTGGCAGCTGTGGCTTCGCTATAACAAACCTCGTCACGTTCGGGGGTATTCACACCAACATAGCGCACCCGATATTCAATCCCATTCATGAGAACATCAATCGTATCACCATCGACCACATTCACCACTAAGGCACATTCACCTGAACAATTGCCTGAATTGCCGCCTGATGGGCTAGAGGCAATATCATCACATGCAGTGAGTAATAGTGTGATTGTAAGTATTCCAAATAACATCAAGCGTGACATTCTATATCTTTCTCCAAATTTTTGCCTCATCATACAGAGGACGAGGCAGTTTGTCATCACTCACCCGTTGACGCGCCTAAATCAAGCAAGCGTTGTCGGTAATATTCACGCAACTCTGGGTCAGTTTCTAGTGTAAAGGCTTCGCGGAAATCTGCCTGTGCGGATTCGGTTTGGTCTAATAAGAGATAAGCCTCGGCGCGTTCTTCATATAAGAAAGGAAGATACAATTCATTGTCGATGGCGATTGTATAGTAGTCAATCGCTTCTTCGTAGCGTCCTGCTTGGGTCATCATACGCGCTCTATCAATGCTCAAATCGGTTAGCGTGCCAAAGGTTGGAAAGGGTAATGAAACATTCATATCTGCCAACATGTTAAAGTTATTGAGGGCGGTTTCATAGTCACCGTCGCGTGTCCAAGCTAACAGCGCCTGTGTTTGGATTGCACCATAGGCTTCTGGTGATAAGGCTAAGGCTGTATCCGACCAATCTTGAGCGAGGTCTAGAGCGCGTGCTTCATAAGCAACGACTGATGCCGCACCGAATTCGTCATGATGGGTCGCTGTCTCGATGATGCCACTATCCAAAAGAGCTTGTAATGCTGTTTGAGCGCGATTCTCTTGGATTAACGCTCCGAGTAAATTCCAGAAACTGGCTTGATTCGCTGATGTATCCGACTCTGTGCCACGCATGAATACCTCTAAATAGGGGATTGCTGCCTCGTAATCTCCAGTATTGTAAAGAAATTCTCCCATACTAAGGATATATCGGAAGCCCCTTGCACCGAGATTTTGAGCAGAATACATGCGCTCACGTTCTAATTCCCAATCACCAATTCTTGCTAATCGCCACAACACATGCGGATTATCAGGGGCGAGGTCATAGGCTTGCTGAATCGCCGACAGGGCATTATCAACTGCGTTTTCACCTTCAAAGGCAGGATAATTGAACCAGCTATCATGTAGCGCGATGTACCCTAGGGGATTATCAGGCTGTAGCTCAATCAAACGGTTGGCATCTTGCCCTGCGCGGTTTTCTTCATCCATATCAAGGGTATACAGTTGAGAGCGTGCAAAGAGCGCATCCGCATTATCAGGGTCATCGGCTAGAATATCATCAACAAAGGCAATCGCCCCCTCTAAATCTCCTGCTAGAACCATGCTATCGGCTGTATCCATAACGTCTGAAATATTGGTCAAAATATTCAAGTTATGTAGGTCAGGGGGTAGGATGCCACCGTAGCGCAAGGGAATATCAGGGAATAAGGTCGCATAGGCTAGGCGTTGATAAGATTGCTGTAAGCGCAATTCAGTTGTATCGCGTAGATTGAATATCTCATCAGGGAGTTCTAGCGCACGTTCTAAATATGGGATAGCGCGTTGGTATTCGGCACTATCATAGAGAAATTCCCCCGCAAACAAAACAAAACGCCAACCTTGTGCTCCTTGAGTTTCGGCTTCATTGAAAATTTCTAGTTTTTCGTCCCAATCACGCACCAAGGGGATACGTCGCCATACAAAGGCAAGGTCATCTGGCACGAGTGCTTGCCCTGCTTCTAGAATGTCGTTTGCACGGTCATAATCGATATTAGGCAAGCTCATATACATGGCATCTAACAAGTTAATATGAGCATTAGGATTATTCGGGTCAAGGTCTAGCATTGTTTCGGCAGATTGTAGGGCTAATTCTTGGTTGCCTTGTGCTACAGCCAAGCGAGTCAAGGCAGCATAGTCGTCGATATTCGGGTTAGGCGCATTCTCAATCGTTTCTCGTATAAGTGACTCAGCATCTTCCAAGCGGTTCTCGAATAATAGTTGTTCTATTTCAAATTCAATATTACGAGGATCATTAGGATTAATATCACCAGAGAGTAAGCGCAAATTCCACTCAAACGGTGGCTGAATTGCAATTAGCGGTTCGGGCGTTGCCGTTGGAACAGGTGTCGCGGATGGTATTAAGGTTTCAGTGGGCAACTCATTTGGTTCGTCTATTTCAAGTGTTTCTTCTACAGACAAAGCCACTTCTGGAATAGGTGTATCCTCTATATTAGGGTTATCTGTACCTGAGCCACCAAAGGCAAGATATAATCCACCGAGAACAGCTAAAATGATGATTCCGATAGTTCCGTAAGTTATTAACGGATTGCGTGAGTGAGTTTCACTATTCACCGAGTACATCTCTGCCGATGAGACCGTTGTAGTTGGTGCGTCATCAGCAACTGTTCGAGTAGCATTTTCCGAGGTAACTTCTGTACTAGGTTGTGGCGATTGTACTGCCTCAGTTTTGGCGATATTAGGCGCAATCTTTAGGGCATCGGCTAAAGCATCTCGCAATTCTTTGGCAGATGCGAAGCGGTCTTCACGGTCTTTAGCAAGGCATTTGAGGACAATCCGCTCGACCTCTTCTGGTATGTTATCGCCATACTCGGCGCGTGTGGGTAGGGGTGCGCTGATATGCTTCATAATCACGGCTAAAGGCGTATCGGCATCATAGGGAACTTCGCCGACAAGCATCTCATAGAGGATGATACCAAGCGCATAAATATCAGCGCGTTCATCAATATCTTCACCACGTCCTGCTTCGGGCGACATATAGGCAGGTGTACCGACAGACATACCTGAACCTGTGATGCCTGTAGCCCCTAGAATGCGTGCAATGCCGAAATCGGTTAGAACGACATCATTGGTGGCAGTATCGATAAACATTACATTAGCTGGTTTGAGGTCACGATGAATCATGCCTGATTGATGTGCATAAATGAGGGCATCTGCTAAATCGTGGGCAATTTTGAGGCTATTTGCTAAGGGTAACTTTTGATTGGCGACGATATGCTGTTTGAGGTTGCCCCCTGTGACATATTCCATCGCCATGTAGTAAATGTCGTCTTGGATGCCAAAATCAAAAATCTGGATGATGTGTGGATGGCGTAAGCGTCCGACAGCTTGGGCTTCGCGCTTGAAGCGTTCGATGAAATTATCATCGTCGGCTAAATGCCCCAGCATAACTTTTACCGCGACAAACCTATCCATACTCGGTTGGTAGGCTTTATAGACCTCTGCCATACCGCCTCGTCCTAACCGTTCGCGCAATTCATAATTTCCGAGTTTGTGTCCACTGAGATTTTGCATTTCGGATTGCCCCACGCTCAGATAATTTAGTGGTTTTACTTATTCATTGTACTCGTTTTTTTGTCAAAGCTATTAAAAAGTTGTAGTGATTTTGCTTGGGATGAGTCGCAACTGGCGGGAATTAACGGTAAGGTAGGGTCACTACTCTCACGAATACAGATACATATTGATGAAGGAATTTATTATTATGACAATTCATGCCTATGCCGCGCCCTCTGCGAACGTCCCCTTAGAGCCATTCACCTATGAAGAAAATGGGCTAGCTCCATATGATGCTGATATTGAAATTAGCCATTGTGGTGTTTGCCATAGTGATTTGCATCTCGTCGATGGTGATTGGGGCAATAGAGGTTTTCCGCTTGTTCCTGGACATGAGATTATCGGCATAGTTAAAGCCGTTGGGAGTGAAGTCGATGAGGCACTCATCGGGAAACGTGTGGGAGTGGGTTGGCAACGTGGCAGTTGTCTCAGTTGCGAATGGTGTATTTCGGGGCAAGAAGAATTGTGCGCTAAAAGCGTCGCAACTTGCGTCGGGAATTACGGAGGCTTCGCTGAACGGGTCATTCTCGATAGTCGCTTCGCGCATATTATCCCTAATGATTTAGACAGTGAAAACGCCGCTCCTTTATTATGCGCTGGTATCACAGTATTATCGCCGTTACTGCGTTATGCCACTAGCATGTCTCGTGTGGGCGTTATGGGTATTGGAGGCTTAGGGCATCTCGCCTTGCAATACGCGAATAAAATGGGTTGTGAAGTCATCGCGTTTTCATCTAGTGAAGCGAAAAAAGACGAAGCAATGGAACTCGGGGCGCATCATTTCGTCAATGGTCGAGATGCAGATGCGATGAAAAAAGCACGTAAATCTTGTGATGTCATCATTGCGACCGCACCAGCGAATATTGATTGGACAGGGTATATTCAGGCATTGCGTCCAAACGGTACACTGTGTTTTGTCGGTATCCCTAGCGAGCCTATCAGCATCCCTGTCGGACGTTTGTTGGGGAATCAACAAGTTTCAGGGAGTTCCATTGGTGGTCGTCATGCCATGCGCGAGATGTTGGACTTTTCAGCACGGCATAATATCGTCGCATGGACAGAAAAACTCCCAATGGATAGTGTGAATACTGCGCTAGACCGTCTGCGCGAGAATGATGTGCGCTATCGTTTTGTGTTGGAGAAGTAAGTTCAGAGATTCATTTACCAATTGTTTTGTTGGGTCACACTATCGGTGTGACCTTACGTATTTTTTGTAAAACTTGTGTATATTGGGATGAGATAGTCCGTTAACTGTAAGGTATTTTCATCCTAGATGACAGAAAAAGCACAATTTTATTTCGACGATGATAGCGCAATATGGGAGATTAACCGCGAGCGAGTGTTATTGCTGACAGGGGCTAAAGTCTTGTTGATGCAGATTGCTCATCCGATGGTTGCGGAGGCAGTCTATAACCATAGCTATGTGTTTAAGAAGCCCCTTCTGCGCTTGCATCGGACATTGAAACTGACATTAGGCATGGTCTTTGGCACACAAAGCGAAGTACAGTCAGCCATTGCTGAAATTGACCGCGCTCATCGCCCTGCAACGGGACAAATAGAAGGTGCAATCGGCAAACATGGTGCGGGGGCAAGTTATAATCCGCGTAGTCCGCGCCAAGCCTTATGGGTTTATGCAACGCTGGTTGAGGGGGCAATCTCTGGATATGAGACATTAGTTACGCATCTGAGTGAGTTCAAAAAACAAGAGATGGTCGATAATAGTCGCCAAATTGCTGAGTGGATGGGTATTCCGAGTGGTTATCTACCGACCAGCTATACTGATTTGCAAGACTATATGTCGGAGGCAATTGTGAATGAAGAAGTCATTGTTAGTGAAAAGGCTCGTAAAATTGCCCCGTTTGTCACCACACAATCAATTCCCTTACTTAATATCGTCAGTTACCCTCTTATTCGGCTGAATGTTGCTCTTTTACCAGAGAGTCTACAAGCACAGTATGGTTATCATATCAAGGGATGGGAACAGAGTCTCATCAACAGTGCTTTTAAAACCAGTCGACGCATTATTCCTCTAATACCAGAGCGTATTCGTTATGCACCAGAGTACCATCGGGCTATGCGATTGAAATAAATTTCGTAATTTGTTTATGCTTATTTGTCTGAACCTCTGATAGAATGACTCATGAAGGCGTAGTGGCATGGTGTGCCATGTCTCTATTTGCCAGTTTATTTTTAAAATCAGGAAGGAATAATTCATGCGAATTTCACGCGATACATTGCAAATGGTTGTCGCAATTTTTGTGGCTGTATTGATGGTCGCTTGTAGCCCTGCTGGCACGACAGAAGCCACGGACGATGTTATTGTGCAATCAAGCCCAGATGGGATTGTTATTGAGCAGACAGGACCTGTTGGTGAGCCAATTGCAGGCATGGCAGATGGTCAACGTTTATTAACTTGGATTAGTAATGGCAATCGCCCGGGTAATCAAACAGCTGGCGAACCCGGTGAATTAGTCTATTTCAATGCAGATGGTTCGACTGAGAGTATTCTCAGCTTGCCACAAGGTACAACTCGTGTGACCGAGTGTGGTCCTAACGGGACATCACCTGATGGTAGTGTTTTTGCTTTTATCGTCACTGTTTCAGGTGGTGGTAACGAAACAGGGACATTGTATTTATTGCAAGATGCCAGTTCTGAACTCACAACGGTTGCAACAGGTTTAAACCCTGCAAGTTGTATTGGTAGTACGCCATTTCAATTTTCACCTGATGGCAGTCGTTTTGCTTATATTGAATGGTCATTAGATGCCACAACACAAACTTCACCCTATGGTTTCTTACGCATTTACGATACCCCATCAGCCAGTGAAGTAGCAAGTTTTGAAAATGTCACCGCATTCGACCTTACCAGCACAGGTGCAGTCTGGATTAATTTCTTCCCGAATGATGATGGCGAAGCAACAGAAGTCGCTATTACTACATGGGATGGTAGCGTTGATATTGAAGTATCATCGCTGGTTGCTGATGAAGAAAATGATTGTTACTACAACAGTGCAAGTGCTACAGAGGTCTCTACAGGTTTAGTCGCTATTATGGGCTATCGTTGTAATCGTGGAGACATCACCAGCACACAATGGCAACTCTTTAACATTGACCCGACCAACCGCACCGCACAACTTGAATTATCGGATACTGCGGCGGGACGTTATTTTGTCTTTTCACAAACAAATGCCATTTTTGCTTCACCTGATGGCGCTAATTTCTTCTTCACATTACCTGATGGTATCAGTAACCAAAGCGTTGGCTTATACACCAGCCCTATCGATGCTGTGAATCCAACACAATTACTTGACCGTTCAGGCATTATGCCCAGTGTGAGCGACTTACCTTATGACGCTAATAATGCTACAGCACGACTATCGCCAGATGGACGTTATTTAGCACTTGTGGTCAACTCACCTGATAATGATGCTGTTTTGAATGTTTTTGATTTCAGTGACCCTACTTTGCCACCTATTTCACTAGATATTGGCGATTTAGGTGATACTGTTGGAGCAATGGTATTTAGTAACGCAAGTGACCGTTTGTATTATGTGGGTGGAAGTGATGAAGGCGGTAATAATTCCTTATTTTCACTTGACCTCACCACAGGCACAGAATCTCGTATTCGTCGTGGACGTTACGCACAGATGGCACTTTCACCTGATGGAAACACATTAGCTGTTATGAATTGGGTGGAATATGACGCTGAAGAACCACGTTATCTAACCTTAGAAACAATCGACATTGCGAGTACCGTGCCAACTGTTGTTTATGTCGGCGGGGAAACTGACGATGAAGGCAACCTCATTAACCAGAGTTTCGCTTATCCACTTGCTTGGCGACAAGGTTAATTTAAGCTAGCACGAGCTAGGACTTTAGAGCTAAATACAAGGGCATCCTAAATTGGAATGCCCTTTTTTTCGTGTAATTTTGTATAATGACTTTATTATTCTGTATAAGAAACTAATATATTGAGTAGATGAAAGGTTTCATGATGATTAATTTTCGCGTTTATTTGATTATCGCTATCGCAGTCAGTGGTATTTGTGCGGCAATTGCTTACTTTGATACCAATGGTGCATTTGCCAGCCTATTCACCAGTATAGGACAAGAGGCTTCGCCTTATATTGGCAATACCCTCTCAAACTTTGTCACTCAGCCTTTAGCTAATGTATTTTCAAATATCTATTGGGCAGTTGCCGCAGGGTTCTTATGGCCCCTAATGATAATTTGGTTCTTATTGTTCCTCTTGCTGTTAGGCGCATCAATTTTCGGTCCCGCAATTAGTGGGGTTGGCAACATCTAATTCATGCAATCAATGTAGGATACTGTTAGCGCAGTATCCTATTTACCGTTACTGGTTCTAATAATTGACTAGCATACATTTCTTCCTTGACCTCATGTTCTTTCAAGCGCACATCAAATGCACCTACTCCCTCTTGAGATGTCACGACTTTGTGTATCTCACCGTCAACAAAGTGAACTGCTGTTGAATCATCAATGGCTAAACAGCTATCAACAGACCCTTTTTTCACCAAATCAAATATTTTCGGGCGACGGTCTGCTTCGCCATGATAATGTGGGGATGCACAGCCTTTCAGAAATCCTAAACCCTCAATTGTCCCCAACGGTTTCACCGAATCAGTTACACAAGTTTCAAACCAGCAGATTGCGCCCGCGCTGATACCACAGAGAATTGTGCCATTTTCTAAGGCTTGTTTGAGTGTTTTACCGACACCCCATTCACGCCAGATAGCTAGCATTGTCTTGGTATTACCACCACTGACATAAATAACATCTTGCTCTAGTAATTTCTCAGCGAAGTTATCAGGAACACTGTAAAACAAAGATAGCCAAGATGGTTTGGCATCGAGTTCAACAAAGGCTTCGTAAAAGCGCAAAATATAGCTGTCTGTTTCTGCACTGGCTTGTGGTAAAAAACAGACTTTTGGACGCTCTTTACCCGTTAAATCAAGGATATATTTGTCTATGGCGAGATTATCAGGTTCCATTGAGAAACCGCCTCCCCCGAGTGCGACGATATGTTGAGGCATGGTTCATCCCCTCTAAAATACTTACTCACAACGTAGAAAGTGTAATCAATACGGACACGTTCCGCAAAGAACTGCGATTTTGAGTTATGTATCTATGAACTTTGACGCGCCGTTGCGCTTCCCTACACTACTTACAGGTGGAACATCAAATGGGATGTCCGATAGAAAATAAGGATGAGTTGAGTTTTATTCATTTTCGATACAGTACCCAATTTACTGTATTCCAATATGGTATTTAGATTGTTGTGATACCATAGATTTAGAACTTTTGATGTAATTTAGCGTATAGAGTGATGATAGTCCTACGTTATATGGTTGTTATGGCAACTGCATACAATTCAACGTATAATTAAATTGCACAAGAAATGAACATCAGGATAGATATGATTCGTTTAAAACGACGCAATACAACTTGGCTAGCGGTAATGGCAATTCTCACAGTAATTGGTATGTTAGCGGCGACTGCAGCACCTGTCGTACAATTCATGCTACTGGCGATTTTCGCCTTATCAGCCGTTGCATCAACTGTAGAATTAGGTCGTGAGCGTGAAACCTTAATTGATGCGTTACGCCGTGCGCCAATTCGTAACCGCGTTAGCCCTCAAGCTAAAGAAGCCCACGAACGGGCAAAATCACGCGGTGGCTATACTAATAACAATCTCATGATGCTCGATGTGGGCTTAATCGCTGTGCAGAGCAGTTATGAAGGGATGGCAATGCGCCGTACTCGTAGCATCTCTAAAGATGATGATGGCGCACGCCCATTTGTTGCCCTCAATATTGAAGCCGAAGAAGCCGAACGCCATGCTATGATTCGTTTTGAGATTTTTAACCAATACGGTGAGCAAAAATTCGTTCATGAGATGCGTGCGTATCTGCGAGAAGGCGAAATGAATATTATGACCGATCATCATCTGCCATTAGCAGGTAATCGTGATGTGCAGGGGGCTGGTGATTGGGATTTACGTGTGTATGTTGATGGTAATTTAGTCGGGATGCACAATTTCATGCTTGCCCCGTCCATGAACGAACGTCAGCGTCGTTTAGCTGCCGAAGAAGATATTGATATGGGCGTTTACCAAATTGTAGACGAGGTCGAGCAAGATGTTACACCCCGTTTGCAAGATTTACTACAATCACAGCGTCAAGAACAAGCAAGCAGTTCACCCAGTCGTCTGAGCGATAATGGTGCTACGTCATCATCTACACCCGACAACATCCAACGGAGTCGGACAACTCGCTCACGGACGACCACTCGCAGACGGAGGTAGGGTTTTTTAATGTTTGATTTTGGGAATAACCGTAACACGATTCTACTAGCCTTCATTCTATTGATGCTGGCAGGGGTAGCCCTCTTAGAAGCCAGTGCTTTAGTGGTTCTAATATTATTAGGGCTTCTGTTCATGGTGCGCCAATTTGATAACAATCAATTGCAATCAGACAGTACCGAGTCCTACGATTATGGGTCGGATTATGAATATGGCTCAGATTTTGGCGATAGTTCAGATTACAACTTGCCTAGTACACGCCAAGCACAAGCTGACCCTGTTTATCGCCATGCTTTAGAAGCTGTACAACGTGCAGGGCATAATCCTGACGATGTGCAAGTTCTCACAGTGGATGTGGGCGTGATGGCATTCAAAGGTAATGAAGAACCAACTGTATTTCGCACTTGGTCGCTACCTGATGATGTCGATTATATTCAGCCATTTGTGCAATTACGTTTACCCAGTAAGGCAACAGGTCGGATAAAATTTGAAGTCTTGGATGCGACGGGTAATGTGGTTTTTGCACGCGAAGATGAGCATAATCTCGAACGTGGGCGGAACTTCGTTAGCCCTGCCGCACGATTACCCATTCACGATGAAACCCTTACTAAGGGGCAATGGGGAATGCGAATTAGTGCTGATGGTGTCCTCTTAGCCGAGCATCTCTTTGAATTCAGTGAAGCCGCAGACCAAGCGATTCGTCGGCATATAGGCGAAGATGGTGAAATTAATACCGAATTGCGTGCTGTTATGGCAGAGAGTCGTCTACCGAAGATGTCTCTCGATGAGTTACTCGAATTTTCTGATGACGAAGAAGCTCAACAGGGGCGCATGTAAACTAAGTATTCAGTTATCAGTTTACAGTTTAAAGGTCGTGCTGATAGTACACGACCAAAATAATTTTAAACGGTTGAGACAGGTCTCAACCCTACATAACCCTGCATAAATAGAGGCGAGAATGTAGGGATGACATCCATGTCATCCACCAAAATAAATATACAAATTAAATTGGTTATTCAATAGGATGACCTTTTTCATTTTCCTTGCATCCTCTGTTCTTGCTGATACTCCCTTAATGCCCGTTCTAAGACTTCGCGCGGAATACGAACTTTTTGTGTTTGCCCGTTTTGCGTGACGAGCATGTCTTGATTTGTAGTGGCATCTACCGTTTTCACATTTTCAGATGAGCCAAACAAGCTGGTCAAATCCAAGCCCCAATGCTTCAGCGCACTGAGCAAAATAGTTGTCGCCAAACCTTCATCAAGCCAACCGACCAATGGCACAACATCAGGGAGTAATGAGGGTAAAAAAAGATAAACCACGGCTAACGCGGCAAGAATTAAAATGATAAGTTCGCGGAAAAGTCGCATAATCTCCCCTTTTGTACGATTAGGTCTTTAATCATTATACGGAACAAGTGTAGGAAGTATGCAAAATTGCCATGATTTGAAGTAGTAAAATTTAATAGTGATATAATTTAATTATAAAGCATTTAAATCTGTTGGAGAAAATCTTGGGTATAAAAGAAGATTACGAACAAGCCTTAGAGCTTGCTCAACAAAACGATTATAAAAAAGCACGCAGTTTGCTGATTGCTTATGACCATCCAAAGACTAATGCTCTACTCGATAAGGTCAACCAAGCTATTTTGGCAGATGGAATAAACCAACCCAAAGTAAAAAGACAGCTGAACTCAGACACAAATTCGTTAGAAAATATAATTCGCGCTATATTCATTAGCTTATTCCTCGTTTGTGGTGTTTTTTTCCTTTTCATTTTAGGCTCTGGTCTATTTTCTGAATCTTCATCTCAAATTGAAGCTGAAACAGTAAATATTATTCAGGAATCAGATGATGACACTATTATTTCAACTCAAGCGCCAGCAGACAATATAGCCGTAAATCCTCTTAATCCTCAAACTGTCTACGCTGCTATTGGAGCAAGAACTAGAGACTGTCCAAATGTAAATTGTAATTCGATTCAAGTCTATCAAAGTGAAGAATTGACTTTATTGGGCGTGGCTCAAGGAGAATTATTAGAAGGGTCTACAGTCTGGTATCAAGTTGCTCGAAGTGGTGAGATTTTCTTTATACATGAATACTCGATTACATTTCGAGGACCTACTCCTATTGTGCCGACAGTTGATTGGCGAGTAGAGGAACAACCTGTTTATTACGGAAATAATGATAGTAATTCTTCAAGTTCGAGAAATGTTAATTCCAATACGTCATCTTATACAGATTCGACACGCCGTCCTGCAAATTGTGATGAAGCAGTTGCCATGGGATTATCAGCGCAACAAATGGCACAATGGGATCATCTTGATAGAGACAATGATGGAGTTGCTTGCGAAGATTGGTAAAATCTAGGATGCAGCAGGGGCAACCCATGTCTGTACTTGTTGTACGAGTTCTGAGGATGAGCCAACTGGATTCATCACGGCTTCAACGCCTAACCGTTGGCGATACATCAAACTAAAGAGGCTATGACTATCAGATTGTAGGACTATTGGCACACGGGCTGTGAGCGGATTACTTTTGAGAATGTCCGTTTGATGAAGGATAGCTTGTTTTGTTTCGCCAAGTAAGATTAGCTCAGGTTCTTGACCGTCAAGCTGAATGAGGGCATCCTCAGCATGATTTGCTAAAACTACAGAATATCCAGCACACTGTAACGCTGTTTTAACTGCGAGTGATAATCCTGATTTGGCGTTGATTACTAGAATTAAAGACATTTTCTCACCACTATTTAGTGTTATAAATCGTTATATAAGAACTATAACACTAAATAACGGATAATTACCAAGCAATTTCTTAATTCTTCTCAAACTGTTCACAAACCATGTCTGTAAACTCTTGTGTACTGACCGCCCCACTGTGTTTTACGTCAGATGTATAAGCCCCTGATTGAAGCGTTTTACGGACAGCTTTATCAATCATCGTCGCAATATCAGGCATTTGCCAACGGTAGCGTACCAATAAAGAAGCGCTCAAGATTGTCGCTACGGGGTTTGCACTATTATTACCAGCAATATCAGGCGCAGACCCATGTACAGGTTCGGCTATCCCAATATCTTGCCCAATATTCACCGCAGGAACAAAGCCTAAGCCACCGCCCCAAGCCGCCGCCATATCCGAGAGAATATCCCCATATTGATTGGAAGTCAGGATAATATCGAAGCGCGTTGGGTCTTTTACAAGCCAATAAGCAGCAGTATCGACCAATAATTCATCTGTTTCTATGTCGGGATATTGTTCAGCAACCTCAAAGGCTACTCGACGAAATAAACCATCGGTCTGTGGAAGGACATTGCCTTTGTGAACAATCGTCACGAGTTTACGACCCGCTAAGCGCGCAAGGTTGTAACAAGTATGGGCTATCCGTTCGGTTGCTGCGCGTGTTACGACTTTTTTCGCTGTGCCTGTATCCGTATCTTGAGAGGTTTCTTCTTGCCCGATATAGACATCTTCGGTATTTTCGCGCACAACAATTAAATCGACCCCAGTTCTAGCTGTTGGGACAGGCAAGTAAGTAATTGGTCTAATGTTGGCATGGGCTTTCAATTCACGGCGTAAACGCACCACAGGCGAATAATATCCTGTTACGGGATATGATGGCGAGGTTGCCGCACCATATAATAATGCCCCAGTTTTAACCACAAGATTGACAGTATCTTCAGAAATCGGTGTGCCTGTTTCTTGAAAATAATCCCAACCAGCGCGTGCTGTATGAATGGTTAGCTCAGGTAAAACTGTTTTCAGGACTTTGACCGCCGCAGGCACAACCTCATGACCAACACCGTCGCCTTCTATCACGCAGAGTTCCATGTTCATTACTTTCTTGTGATGCCTTATGTTATCTTACTATTGTGCTTTATGTGTGCCATATGAGCAAGGTGAGGTTGGTGTATTCATGCCACAGTTTCACAGCTTACTAGCAAAAACAATTGCTTTACGTCTATTGACCACTATAATTGAATCGAAAGAATTAGGTACTATGCTACCTAAAAATCTGTACAGAGTTGAAAACAAAGAACCCTATGCCTGATAAACGATCTGTTGATGAACTGTCTGTTGATGAATTAGAGCGTATTTTAGCTATTAAACGACGTGAAGAACGCCAAACACGCCTAAAGCGTTTGCGCTCTAGTGGACGTGTTATTGAAACAGTCGATGATACGCTAAAGCCCGTCACACAAGCCCCTCAGCAATTAGCGAGTAGTGATAGTTCAGGCTTACCTGCTGACACGATCCAACTTAATCCCGATAGTATCCAAAAGCGTAAGGTTGTGCCTGAGTTTGAAGATGCCATCGATATGCGTGATTACAAAAAGAAGTCGAACGCTGGGCGCATCTGGCGAATGTTTGTCGACCGTTCACTTTTGCTTTTAGAAGTAAGTGCAGTAATTGGTTTGATTGTCTTAGGTGTTGCACTATTCAATGGCTTGAGTTTGCTCGAACAAGAAACTGCAGACGCACAAGCTGCCGCCGAAGCGCAACGACTTGCCTTATTGCCCACTGTCGCACCGACACCACAACTTACATTAGACCGTGTCGTCTTGCCGACAGGACATTCGTTTCAGAATAACCAACCAGTCTTTAATTTTTCAGAAATTCCTGAAAATATGCGTGGCTTGGTCGTCAATCAAATTTACTTACCGCCTGATATTGCGCGTGTTCCACCTAGTGATGATACCCCCTTGCGCGTGATTATCCCTGATATTGATGTCGATAATACGATTGTTCAAGGAGTCGATTGGAACGCACTCCAACAAGGGGTGGGCATGTTGCCGAATGGCGCTGTCCCGACCAGCGAAACAGATAATGTTGTTCTAGCAGCACATAATGATATTTATGGGGAGTTATTCCGAGACCTCGACCAATTAGAAGTCGGTGACCAGTTACAAGTACAAACTCGTTCAGGATTCTTCACTTATATTGTTCGTGAAAGCATTGTGGTTGACCCTGATGATGTTCACGTAATGGATAGCCAAGGCGTACCAATGTTGACTTTGATTTCGTGCTATCCGCCACGGGTTAATAACCAGCGCATCATCATCCATGCTGATAGAGTTGATTTATAGCCACCCTTTCAGTGTGTTAGGAATCAGCCTATAATCAGCGCATATTGAAAAAACTCAGGAGTTATTATGGCAAAGCGTAGACGCAAAGGAAATAAGCCAAATCTGCCAGATGATGTTTTGGCTCGCGCACGGAAAAACGCAGGTATTGAAGAACCCGAAACTGATACATCAGAAAGTGAAGAAACTGAAGACACAACATCAGTTACTGAACGCGCGGCACGTCGGCGCAAAATGGATACTGTACAATTAGAGCGTAGTCGCAAACGTGGCGAAATGACTAATGAAATGATTGAAAATGTACTCGCTAACCCAACAAAAATTGTCACCGAAGATGAGCTACATAATGATTATAAACATGTTTTAGTAGATTTACGGAATATGGGTGTACTCGCGGCAATTTTGATTGTGGTCATGATGGGTTTAGCCTTTACCTTACCCTCGTTTTAAGATGTTATTTATTTCTGATTTTGTAAAGACACTTCATTATTGAGGTGTCTTTTTATTTAACATCACTTAATCTGTGAAAAAGAGTACAATGTGATTGATAAGTACGGTATGATAGCAATAATTATCGTTTGAGGCTTCGCTGATGATTATTAACTGGGGAACAATGGCATGTTTTGCAGGTATCGCGCCTAATATCGTTGAACGTTTGGATGCTGCCGCTCATGAGCATAGCTACCAAGCTGGTGCAACGATTTTCAATGAAGGCGATGCTTGTGCAGGATTTCATGTTGTGGTTGAAGGCTTAGTGAGAATCTATCGTATCAGCCCCGAAGGTCGTCTACATACTTTGAGTTTATTACGTCCTACTGCCTCATTCAATGAAGTTGCCGCCGTTGACGGGCGAAGCAACCCTTATAACGCAGTCGCGGTAACCCAAGCTGTTATTGTCGCAATTAGCCACAATCAAATCATGGAATTGCTGTCTAGCGAACGTGATTTATTGCAAAATTATGTCCAAGCACTCGCTCAAGTGAACCGTGAGTATATCGAACGTCTAGAAGATATGACCTTTCGCACGATTCCCTCACGTTTGGCGAAGTTATTTTTGCATGAAACAACCTATGCTGACCAAATCAGCGAAACCCCTACGAAACTCACCCAAGAAGATATTGCCTCCATTTTGGGGACAACACGCGAGGTTGTTGGGCGTGCCTTACGCGGATTACTCAATGCTGGCTTACTTCGCAAAGAAGGTCGGCAAGTGTTCATCGCAGACCGTGAAGGCTTGGAGCATCTCTCTATCACGAATGAGATGCCCATCCCTCTTAAGCAATGATTATTTCATTCTTCAGGTTCTTGAGTAGCTTCGGCTTGTTCACTTAGTGCTGTAATACGAAAGCCATTATCAATGATGTTGATGTCATTTTCATAATTGGCGATGGTCTGTATATCGCTGACAATTAGAGTCATATAGATAGTGCCATCATAAACACGCGCCACACTTTGTAAGATAGCCCCATCTTCACCTGTACCGTCTGCCCAATCAATAATATGCACGGCATCAAGGTCGCCAATCCGCACACTATCCTCAATGACACGTAAATTGTTAGTCTCTTCATCAAATGTGCTATCAAAATTAGGGTTTACAGTCAGCCAGAATTCTTGAACAGCTGCGAGTGGATCATCGCTTTCTACAGCATCGACATATACACTTATTGACCCCTCTAGATTAGTCAAGATACCATATTCATCAGTTGCTGAAGTTGCCCATTGCACAGGAATTGGCACTGTATACTGTTCATCTGCATCTTCATAAAATTGAATCGGTGATGTCCAATCTACAGCAGGTAAAAAGACTTTTTCATGCAAATTCTCATGGAAAAATTCAATGGTTTGCATCAAGATAAAATAGATACGTCCATCGTCTTCATTGACTGCAACTGCCATATCCGTAATGAGTTCTTGTGTGCCTTGCACTCGCGTGAATTGATAAATATCCCAAGTGAGGAAATTAGTCTCGATGGTTTCTAAAATCTCAAGTTCTTCTTCAACAGCAAAAGAAGTACGAACACTATCGAGGAAATCTTCACGCTCGGCAACCTGAGTCTGTATGATGATACCTGTTAGGTCGAATGGATCACTACTACGTAAGAAAACCCCTTCGGCATTCTCGCGCGCTGACCATTCCGCTGGACGTAAGCCTTGGACATTGAGTGCTGAGGACACAAAAGATACCAACTCAATATCTTCGTCAATTCCAGCTTGGGCTGAGACAGGCACAATTATGCTAAATAGCAAAATAGCTAATAAAAGAAGTCGTCGCATCATAAAAACCTTTCGAGAATTATCACAAAGTTAGAGACATTATAGTGGCTAAGTATGAACAAATCGTGAAAATTTGTCTACACGAAAGAAGTTAAACATGGATTTTCAGGGTCGATGATGAATGCCCCATCTTTGATAAGGTGTTGATTGCCTGAAAAATTCCAATTCACTGTATGGATAGTTCGTCCGTATAGTTGTCCTGCTTTGACTGCGTGCATTGCTCCTCCTTTAATATCGCTCTGGATAACCACAATGTCTCGACATAAAGCACTGATAATACGGTTGCGTGTGACCAATCTTGGTGCGGATGCAGTAGCATTCGGGGCATTTTCACTCAAGAGACAGCCTGTTTCGCGTATTTTTTCGGCTAATTTTTTGTTTTGTGCAGGATAAATATTGAGAACACCTCCACCGAGTACAGCAATTGTCGGGGCAGATGTTGCTTGGAGCGCACCTGAGTGAGCAGAAGCATCAACCCCTAATGCCAGACCACTGATGATAGGTCGTCCTGTATGAGTAAGTTGTTCGGCTAATTCAAAAGCTAATTTCTTGGCTTGTTTGGTCGGCTTGCGTGTTCCAATAATGGCGACGGCATTCTGCCATTGTTCAGGAAAATAGTGTCCATGTGCGAATAATGTCAGTGGCGCATCATCTATGGATTGTAAAATTTGAGGATAGTTATCAGCATATTGAGGGATAATCTGCACACCTGCGTTTTGCCATTGCTCTATATCCAATACAAGCTCATGCAATTTTATTGTGGTGATTGTCTCAGCGATTTTCTTGCCGATACCGCGTACTTGCACCAACTCTTCGCTACTGGCTTGCAAAATAGCATCGGTTGTGCCGAATACTTCTAGTAGATTATTTAGCGTTTTATGTCCGATACCCCGTATCAAAGACAACGCCAGCCATGAAATATCAAGGGGCATAAATTATTCTTTATTCTTCTTAGATTTATTTATACCTAAAGTATTAGCGATAATTGCAAAACAACCTATATCGTCAATATTATCTTCATTCTTCCGCTTTTGAGAAGAATTTTCTCTTATAACATAATCTTCTGCTAGTTTAATTATATCTTTTCGTTGAACATCAAAATGAGCCAGAATTTTATCCATATTATTCGATTTGAGACGCAAAAGACCAATTAACAGGTTTTCTGTACTGATTAAATGCAGTCCTTGTCTTCTTGCAGAATCTACGCTGAGTTCTAGAACTGTTTTGGTTGTATCTGCTAAGTCTATATGAGGTAAATTGGGGTCAAAGGTTTCAATGAATTCTAAAAATATGGTCTTTTCTAAATAAGGTTGCAACTTTGATCTAATAATATCGAAATCGGCTAATATATGAAACGCCACAGTTCTTTCTAAATGTGTCATGGCGAGCAACAAAAATTCAGGTTCTATCAACTGACTCTTAAATTCTTCAGCTAACTCTTGAGACACTGACAATAATTGTCTTGCACTTTGGGTAAAACGACTTGGTTCATTTGCCATATCACATCAATCTTCTTCGTAGTATTCGATGATGGATAGAAGCATGGTATTAATAAAGGTATTCACTTGGCGTAGTAGATTCGCCCATTCTGATGAGCTACTTGGTTGTGAGAGTTCTGACCATGTGAGGATAGAATTAATCACAAAATCACTAAAGTAGAAAAATCCGCGAGTGGCTTGTGGCAAGGTCAGTTCATCTTGGGTAAGTGATTGGGCGTAATCTTTACCTAGTCGAATGGCATCGCTGAGTTGCTCGTCTGGTGCGCCATTGCTGAGATAACTCCGTAACGATTCTAGAACATCACGCCCTTGCTTCCGCATATTGTGGCGCGAGGCTTCGCTCATGGCGGCATACCAAGGTACATCGCCCAAGTTATCCGCGCCAATTTGCATCCGTGCGCTACCGAGTGCGCTCTGGATGATAACTTGTAATTCGACGGGTTGTAACTCACCTTGTGATTGAGCATAGCGCATAAGGTCATCACGATTGAAGCGACGATGCCCACCAGCTGTACGGCGCGTCGGCAATTCGCCATTGTCTGCCCAATTCCGCACTGTGGCAGGATGGACGCCTAAGATGTCAGCGGCTTTACGTAAACTAACCCATTCAGATGATTCGCGTTTGTTCATAATATTTGCATGTCACCGTGTTTGTTTATCTCCTCTGTTTGATTATACCCTGTCCGATGATTTTCAGCAGGTGAAGAGGTCTATTATTCCATCAGTATAAGCAGGTTATATACCACAAACCCCCACTCTAATATAGTTATTATCGTAGGGGCATTGCGTATCATTCTGACTATGTTCTCTAAAGATTCAAACTTTATTGCTCAGGTTCTTCAGTTACTTCGGCTGTTACCGATGGGCGACTGGTCAAGGTTAAAGGTAATTCCAAATATTCCCCACGACGATAAACCGTCAGCATAATCGTATCGCCCGGTACTGTATTAATGGCAAGAAAGCCTAGGAGTTCATCGAAATCTCCTATCGGAACACCATCAATCGCAGTAATCACATCAACAGATTGCCCTGATAGAGGTAACACACCTGCATCATTAGCAGGGGTATCCTCAAAGGTTGATAAGACAGCCACACCACGCAAATTATTGGGTAAACTAAAGGCGTTGATGAGGTCAAGGTCAACAGGGCGACTTTGAATACCGATGAAGCTATACTCGACCTCGCCATTGGCAATTAATGAGTCCACTACTTTGCTGACCAAATTACTCGGTACAGCAAAGCCAATGCCAGAATTTGTACCGCTTTCCGTATTAATTTGTGAGTTGACCCCAATTACATCCCCATCTAAATTGATGAGTGGTCCACCACTATTGCCGGGGTTGATCGCTGTATCTGTCTGAATAACACCACCAATTGAAAAGCCCTCTAAACCCGGAATACTGCGATTGAGCGCACTAATGATGCCCGATGTCATTGTCCAATCATTTGAGAATGGGTTACCAATTGCTAACACAGTCTGCCCTACACGCAAGCGAGTAGAATCAGCAAAGTCTATAGGACGTAAAATTTCAGGCGCGACATCGACTTGAATAACGGCTATATCACTGTCCAAGTCAATCCCTATGATTTCGGCTTCTGTAATTGTGCCATCAAACATACGTACTTCGACGCGCGTTTCGCTAACTTCTATATCTTCTTCTTCAATGAATTGCGAAATATCATCTGATAGTTGTAGGACATGCGTATTTGTAACGATATATCCCGCATCATCGACTATAAAACCTGAGCCTGAACTAATGGGCGTGAAGATAAAATCCCCCTCAAAGCGCAAACCATAACTAATAGAAACGACACTCGGCGCGGCAGTTTCATAAAGTTGTCCTAATATGGATTCTTGTTCGCTTAGGCTAACGGGCACAACAACATCAGGCAGTGGGGTTGGAGCAACCAATGGGAGTGCAGATTGCTGTTTTGGTTGGAATAAAGGCAGTAGAAAAATAGTCAATAAAATACCTGCTAAAAAAGCTGTAGCATATTTAGATGGCGCAGGTAAAGTCTCAAATGTATCTCTAACAGATTTGATTACAGAAGAAAAATCTGGCATATAAAAAGTCCTCGAACAGTGCTTGCTGAACGTTTCTACTCTATTTTAACGAACTTTTTATATTATAGGAGATTAAATCTTACATAGTTGGTTACGAATAGGGCGCAGCCGTGACTACGCCCTACAATTTAACTTACGGGCGTTCGGCAAGTGTACTCGTGAGTTGCAAGATTTGACCATCACGGTACACAGTAAATGTAACAGTATCACCCGGTGCAGTATTGATACTCAAGTACCCAATGAGTTCGTCAAAATCAGCAATAGGACGACCATTAATTGCTGTGATAACATCGACACTATTGTTAGTAGCACTTTGTAAACCTGCTAAACTGGCTGGTGTATTATCGAACACTTGATTGACGACCACACCGCGAATGTTATTTGGCAGATTATAGCCTTCGACAATTGACAAGTTTAATGCACCACTGGTAATGCCGAGATAGCTATATTCAACCTCTCCTGTTTCAATGAGGGATGTCGCAACACGCATCACAAGGTTACTCGGGACAGCGAAACCAATACCCGAATTTGAGCCACTTTCACTGTTAATTTGTGAATTTACGCCTATAACCTGACCGTTAATATTCACCAGAGGTCCACCACTGTTGCCGGGGTTAATCGCGGCATCAGTTTGGATAACACCGCCTGTTTGGAAGCGGTCTAAACTAGGAATACTGCGGTTAAGCGCACTGATAATACCTGTAGTCAGTGTCCAATCATTAGAGAATGGATTACCCAAGGCAAAGACAATTTGCCCTTCAATTAGTTCATCTGAACTTGCAAAGCTAACAGGGCGTAAACGGTCTTGTGGAACATCGACTTGGATAACAGCTAAATCACTTTGCGGGTCTGTACCAACAATTTGGGCTTCGGTGATAGTGCCATCAAACATCGCAATTTCAATGCGGGCTTCAGCATCTTCACCGATGAGTTGTTCAATATTATTGACCCCATCTACCACATGATTATTGGTGACAATATGCCCTTCATTATCAACAACAAAACCTGAGCCTGTGCTAATGGGTAGCCATTGAGCATTCTCAGAGCGTCGCCCTTGAATAGAAATAGCAACCACCGATGGTGAAACAGTGCGATAAATTTGACTATAAACAGATTCCTGCTCAACTAGCAATGTACTTGTATTGACAATCGGTGCGGCGACATCATCTATTGCGGATGCAGTACGGGGCATCACAGCGAAGGTCGCAGAAAAACCAATAGCGAGGAAAATACCTGCTATTAGACTATAGATTACAGTTTGTTTGAGTTGTTTCATGTGTATATTTCTCTCTTACTTGTTTTGTTTGCTATTGTGCAATACGTTTATTTTAAAAGCATAAGATGAGTGAATTAATAAAAACTTGCTAAAATGTAAAAATTCTGTGAAACTGACGCTATTGCAATCATTATACTGGAGATGCTTGTACATGGTTCAACATTTTTGGCACAATTTATCACCTGGTCCTAAAGCTCCTGAAATCATCAACGTGGTGGTTGAAGTCCCCAAAGGCTCACGCAATAAATACGAATACAGCAAAACAGCAGGTGTTATCAAGCTAGACCGTGTACTATATAGCCCTTTACATTACCCTGGGGATTATGGCTTTATCCCACAAAGTTATTTCGATGATGGTGACCCCATGGATGTGCTGGTGATGATGAATGAACCGACCTTTCCGGGATGTGTGGTCGAGGCGCGCGTATTGGGGATGCTCAAGATGATTGATAAGGGCGAACTGGACTACAAAGTCTTGGCTGTGCCAGCAACTGACCCTTTCTTCAATCAATATCTCACATTTGAAGATGTCCCTAAGCATTATTTGGAAGAAGTGAAGCACTTTTTCATGATTTACAAGACACTAGAAGGGGCAACCGTCGAGAATAAAGGCTGGGTTGGGACAGAAGAAGCGCGCGAATCAGTTGTCTATTCACTCCAGAATTACCGAGAGAAATTCCCACCAAAAGGCGCAGATATTTAGACCGTTCTAATTATTGCCTTGTACACTGAGTGTAGATTGTTCATTGAAGTGAAGGAAATCTACAAATGGCAAGCGAAGCACTATCAGATAGCGCAATTAATTCAGCCCTAGAAGCTCTCGATGGTTGGGAACGCGATGGCGATAAACTGGTCAAAACCTTTGAAACCGCCACGTATCCGCAGGGATTAGCCTTTGCTACTGCCGCAGGGATGGTTGCTGACGGCATGAATCATCATCCTGATATGAGCATCGGCTGGAAAAAAGTGACATTAGAATTTACGACACACGATGCAGGTAGCAAAATCACCCAAAAAGATATTGATGCCGCAACTGCAATTAATGCGATTCAGATTAGAAAATAATATCAAGTACAATCGGGCATGACACATCATGCCCCTACATTCTACTAGTCACTTTTTATGCTAAAATAAGCCTATATCGTTACACATCAATGGAATTATATTTATGTCAAATGTCACTGTGCCTATTTCCGACCGTCATTGGCGTGTTTATCAACGCAGTATCGAAACGACAGTTCGTAAAGGGGCAGCAAGCAAAGCCCTTACAGAGTACCTCGAAGCTATTGGCTACACTCAGTTGCAAATTAGCCCAACCATGACATTTGAACGCGGGGCGAATTTTGCCAGCCTATATAACCCCAATCCAAAATCACAAAAGACAGAAATCAGTGTCGATTTTGCCTCAATTAGTGGGATTACTGTGCTTGAAGTTAGCATGCGCGTGAATTGCTTTGGCAATCGCCCACTCAGCAAGGATTATGAATTTTGGGAAGCCGAACTGAGTGGTATTGTTGATGCTTTAGAGCATGGGTATGTGAATTCGCGTTTGAGTGATTATGCTGCCGAACGTGCCATGTGGTATAGCATTACAATTCAGCTGCTTGTATTGCTCGTGGCGTTGTCGGTTACCATGTCGATATTCTTTATATTCTTGATGATGAGTGTGAAATAGTTTTCTTGTAACGGACACTATCCATAGTGTCCCTACTGACCTCTGCTGATTTGTAGGGATGCAATGTATTGCGTCCGCCGTAACAGATTTTCTCTCTCAATGCTGTGCAGATGTACTATGCCCAAATTATAGATATACAGATTCAATATTGACCTATTCCAAGTAAAAAACTGCCTCACTACTGTCATAATTCCCCAACAATGCTAGTCACAACCTCACTTTTATCTTATGCTTAATGTACACACACAACAATATTATTTTGAGGACACACACCGGATGGAACAGATACGCCGTGCGCCATTATTTATGCCGGGCGATTCGCGCCGAAAGATAGAAAAAGGCGCAGGAATGAATGTTGATAGCATCATCATGGATTTGGAAGATGCTATTGCCTTAAATCAGAAAGAAACTGCACGTTTATCCGTCGTTGAGGCATTGCGCGAGGTTGATTTTGGACGAGCGGAGGCATTGGTACGCATTAACCAAATTATCGAAGGTTGGATTTACAAACAAGATATTGAAGCAACAGTCGGCGAAAAACCAGCAGGATATGTTTTGCCTAAAGTTGAAGATGCCGAGCAAGTCAAGCATATTTCTGAAATACTCACCTTAGCAGAAGAGCAACATGGGTTTGATAGAGGCTCAATTAAACTCTTAGCAATCATCGAAACGGCGAAAGGTATCGTCAACCTTAAAGAGATTGTCCAGAGTGACCCTCGTTTAGAAGTTCTCATCTTTGGTGCGGAAGATTTAGCAGGAGACATTGGCGCAGTCCGTTCGGAAGATGGCTATGAAATTTTTTATGCGCGCAGTGCCGTTGTGACCCATGCTAAAGCCTTCGGATTACAAGCAATTGACACAGTGTTCATTGACCTCACAGCCGATGCAGAGACACTACAAGCCGAAACCGAGATGATTCGCAATATGGGTTATACGGGCAAGCTGGCTATTCATCCTAAGCAAGTTGAACCAATTCAGCATGTTTTTACTCCAAAACCAGACGAAATCGAGGATGCCCAAAGATTGGTTAATGCCTTCAATAACAATCAAAATGAAGGGACAGGTGTCTTTCAGTATGAAGGCAAAATGATTGATATGCCGATGATTCGTGCTGCGCTTGGGATTTTAGAGCGTGCCAAAGCCTGTGGTATTCTGGATGACGATGTGCAGTTGTTAGAGGTTTTACAGTAGGTACATACCGTCGGTGTGTCCTTACGACCTAAATGCACATTCACCCTCTTGCTCAAGAATGTGAACTCGATTATGCTGTCTCTCGAATAAAACATGTGTAGTTTTCTTGAGAGGACAACGCAGGCATTGTCCCTACATTTTTCTCTCAAGTCGTCATGATTTACTGAGAGAAATTGTATGCAGATACGACAAAATCAACGCTATTTGTGGCTTGTTGCGGTCTTACTATTAGCGACCTTGGTGCGCTTGAATGGTATTACCGCTCAAAGTCTCTGGATAGATGAAGGTTTCACTTGGAATTTAACCCAATACAATGATATTTTTGCTATCCTCAGCCGAGATGTGCATCCACCTCTTTACTTCATTATGGTGGATTGGTGGGTAGACCTTGCTGGCACAAGTGAATTGGCTCTGCGCTATTTTTCGCTCTTACCGAGTATCCTCAGTGTGGCGATGGTGTATCAACTCGCTAGAGAACTCAAGCATCAACGTGGCAATGTCGGCATTGCTATTCCGCTCATTGCATCGCTCATTATGGCAGTCGCAGAAGCTGAGACAGCGTTATCACAAGAAGCCCGCGGTTACACTTGGCATGTTTTATGGGCATGTATCAGTATGTGGAGCTACATCAGGTGGACACGACAAGCACAAAATAAACATCTCGTAATATGGATGCTGAGTACAATCGCATTAATTTATACTTTTTACTTAGGGGCATTTATTGGCGTTGTACAGGGAATTTACGCGCTGTTGTTCCTACGCGGACGCAAGCAAGTCATCGCCATCGGGACATTGATTGCCTGTGCAATAGCTCTATTGCCTTGGTTATCATTAACAGGTAGCGAACAATCTGAGAATATTAGTCGGGCTGAGTGGATTCGACCTGATGCTTTTGCCTTCTGGTTGGATGACTTCCGCCATAGCTATTTTACTGGGCAATGGGCTTTGACGATTATTCTCGCGCTACTGGGTATTGTCGCTGTGCAAAATAAGCACATAAAGCTCAATCAAGCAGGGATATTACTTCTATTGTGGTTTGGTATTCCCTTAATTTTGACTCTCATTCTCAACGAGCGTGTCCCAACCTATCAGCCACGCAGAGTCTCGCAGATTGTGCCTGCGATTGCTCTATTAACGGCTTTTGGCTTAGGCAATATTAGTGGGAAAGTACGCTGGTTATTGGTCTTTGTACTGGTGAGTTATGGGGTTCTCAGTACAGATTTTTGGCGATACAAGCAACCTTGGCGTGAGATGGCTGAGGAAACCGGTTATCTCATCACCGACGGCACACCCATGCTTTTTGAACTCGGTGGAGACGACTATGCTCCTCGTTATCATTATGGCAATGTTCTCGATAATAGTTTTGACTTCTTACTGGATGATGGTCAAGCAGATGACTCTAATAATGTACTCATTGGATTAACGACTTGGCGACATCTGCAACCTGAGAACTATGAAGGCAATCTACCTGCGATTATTAATAGTCAAGACCATTGGTGGCTTTTTTATTGGTCGAGTGACGTAGGAGCATTAGATTGGCTGGATACTTTCGGCTTTGAACGCACAGCAACTGTCACGGTGGATTTTAATCCTGATGTTTTTCTCTACCGTTATGACCGTCTACCTGAAACACCTCTTGTTATATATGAGAATGGATTAACCCTGCGTGATGCCATCATTCATGACGATTTGACAGTCGAATTGCTATGGTCAACCGAACAAAATATCACATTAGATTACACTACTTCAGCTTATTTGTTGGATGAGCAGGGTCAATTAGCCGCTCAATATGATAGCCAACCCTTCTTGGGTGAACGTCCAACGACAACATGGCAAACAAACGATATTGTCTATGACCCGAAATTTTTAGAGCCGAATCGGTCTCTGCAATCGGGTGATTATCAGGTGATGGTGGTTGTATATGAGATAATTAATGGAGAAATTAGTCGTTTAAGTACCAATAATGGTGAGGATAGCATCCATATCGGCATACTAACTATCGACGGTTAATCTAAATATTGTTTGATGCAAGAACGAATGCCATCTAAAGAATAGGGTTTAGAGATAAAACCATCACAGCCTGCTTCTAAGGCACGCATTTTATCAGCTGTGTTGATTAATACGCTCACTGCAATGACTGGAATATGTTGCAGTTCTTCATTACCTTTGAGCGCAGTGGCGACTTCCCAACCATTCATGAGAGGCAAGCGCATATCGAGCAAAATTAAATCTGGGCGATGGATATCAGCAAGTTCGATACCTTCTTGACCATTACGGGCATGGAGTGCTTCATGCCCCATTGATGCCAAAACAGAATCCATCAGGATATGATTCTGCTCATCATCTTCTATCACCAACACTTTGCTCATCAATTCTTCCTGACAGCTTTTGATCAAATCTATTATAATGCATATAAACAATAATTACATACTGTTATATTTCGGCTACTTTTTACGGTTTCTGGTGTAATCTTTCTTTATAAAGCAAGATGAAGTATACCGCAAACATATTTTAGAATCAAAAAGAATACTAGACAACAGTATATAAAGTCATCTTACGATTTAACAACTGACTTTTATCCTATTCGTCTATAGTCGGTACTGTCCAGTTCTTCGGCAGACCATCAATATAGAGGCTACGGGTTGGGAAAGCAACACTGAGGTTCATATCAGCAACGACACGCATAACAGCCAAATTAACGGCTTCACGTTCTTCTAGTAAGGCACGCCAATCTTTTATCGTGACCTCACATAAGACCATAATATCAAGCGAACTCGCACCTAAATCAGTAAAGTAAATAGCGACACTACTCTTAATCACATGGTCACGTTCACCCAACATCTCTCGCAATTTTTTGAGCAAGGCTTCCATCTGGTCAGCAGTCGTCGAATAAGTGACACCAAGTGTAAATTGTATGCGTCTACGCATAAAGCGTTCGACAGGCGCAGTTGCCAAAAGATTATTGGGTACGGTGATAATCCCTCTATCGGGCTTACGAATACGGGTTGACCGCACGCCCACGCGCTCTACCACCCCTTCTATATCACCACTGCTAATATATTCACCCACAAGAAAGGGTCTATCACCAATAATGGTACTAAAGCCAAACAAGTTCGAGACAGTATCTTGGGCAGCAAGAGAAAATGCCAAACCGACAATCCCCAAGGAAGCCAATAAGCCACTCAAATCAACTTCCCACGCACCCATGACTACAAATACAGCAACGACAAATAGTATGAGTTTGATAATTGTGCGTAGAATGGGTAATAGGCGTTCCTCAATTTTAAAGCCAATGAGCGTACTCACGCGGCTCTCATTGAGGGCTAAAATATCGACAAGGCGGTAAACGGCAACAAAAGCCGAAACATAAATGAGAGATTGTATTAGACTATCAACGAATGTATTGGTATCGCCAGCTGGTGCTAAGAAACGTTGAGCCAATGCTAATGCCGCTGCAATCAGCAATAATCGAGCTGGCAACATCAACGCATCAACAATTAAATCCCCTGTATCGCCGAGTCTAAAACGCTTCAGAAATTGTCGTAAACGATTTTCGAGAATATTCAAGAAAAATCGGCGCGACACATAAAATATCACTAAGGTCAAGATTGCTAGCGAGAGTTGGATACCCCACGCTGGCAACTGACGAAATGCCTTATTGAAAGTGGTTAAAAAATCAAGAAATGATTCAAATGTCATGAGTTGTTACTCAGCGTCTTCACTACTTTCACTAGATGCTGCTTCATTATCTTGAAATTTTGCTTCCGCTTTACCTTGTTCAATTTCGTCTTGTGAATCATGTGTCATATCTGCCTGTTGAACACGCATTTCGCCTGTCTTTATTTCTGCTTCTTTTACCTGTTTCGGATAACTCTCAATATAGACCGATGTACTGGGGAACGCCATACTCACACCGCTTGCTTCCACTATATCCATAATTTCTAAGTTGATGAGTTCTTGCTCGGCAGTAAATTCTGCCCAATCCGCGATAAGGATATAGGCAATCACCCGAATATTGAGTGCGCTATCATCAAATTCCACAAAATTAACTATCACGGATTCAGGGTCAATCGTTTCACGTTCTTTGAGCATATCACGAATTTTTTGTAAAACATCACGCATTTGGGAAGCAGTGGTTGCGTAGGTTAAGCCCATATAAAAATCTAACCGTCTCTTTGCCAGACGTGACCAGTTCGTCAGTGCGGCATCAGTCAATTTATGATTCGGAATGGTGACTAAGGCTTGGTCAAGTTTGCGGATACGTGTTGTACGTACACCGACATTTTCAACTGTACCAGCAATATCACCTGTCACGATGTAATCTCCCATTTCAAAGGGATTATCACTGACAATGGAGGTGAAGCCAATGATATTGGCAGCAGTATCTTGGGCGGCAAGAGAAATCGCAAGACCAATAACGCCAAAGGATGCAATTAAGCCTGTGATGCTATAGCCAAATTCTTGCACCACAATTAGCAAGCCCATAATAACAACAAAGACCTTCGCCACGACGCGCAAGAAGGGCAGTAATCGCTCTTCGATATGTAGACCTGTGAAGCGTCTGACGTTCTCAGAAGTTACGCCGATAATATCCACGAGGTTATAAACGAAGTAAAAAATTGCTGCGATAATAAGTGCATTTGCGACATTATCTGCTAGCTGGTCAAGGTCACCTTTGAATTGCAATAAGCTAGAGATAATGGCAATTGCTATCCCAATCATCAAGACGCGAATTGGACGTTCGATAACCTTTAGAGCGCGGTCATCGAGGTCTGTTTCAGTTGTTTTGGCATAGCGCTTAATCGGTGCCATGACGAAATTCATAATAATCGTGCGAATCGTTAATGAGACCAACCAGACTAAAATCGGCGCGGAGATAATGACAATTAAGGCGCGTTGTTCAATCGGCAAATCACTAATAAAGGGGATGTAATCAATAATATTCACTGATAACCTTTCGCTCGGCTAATGTCTTAGAGGGTTAGTGTACCACGCAAAGTTTAACGCGACTTAAACAAGTCTCCAAGAAGCTGTCTCGGACTTAGCGATTCTAAAATTCAGTGATAGGATGTAGAGCATTCATGCTATAGATATGTCTTTAGAAGGAAATCTCATGCAACCCGATTTACCAATGGCGGACAGTTTAATGCAACCGCTACAATTCAGTGAAGCAGACCTCATAGCAAATCGTCAGGGGCATTTAGGAGATAATCAACGTCAACGTTTACAGGGATTGCAAACACGCGCACTTCTCATAGGTATTCTTGGGTTCTTTGGTTTTGCGTTAGTTGCTACGATTTTTCTTTTCTTCGGCTCAGAAAATAATCTACTTATCATGACCCTGATTGGCATATTCATCACGATTTGTAACGCTATCTATGTGGGGATGTTTGCACGGCAGTACATGCGCTTGCGTGCCGATTTACATAGTGGCGAAATTGACGTTCTGGAAGGTCAGCTAGAGCGTGTGGTTATCCCCAATGGGCGTATGAATAATTTCTTACTACGCATCAAAGATGAAGAATTTTACGTCAAGAAAGACCTCTTTAAACTGTTTCGGCACGATGTTCACTATCGATTTTACCGCACAATTCATAGCCACGTGCTGCTCTCCGCTGAACCAAACCCCTAACTATTAGGGGCTTTTTTGTCTCTATGGTATGTCATAATGAGGATTAGCTCAGGATTTTCTGATGCTGTTCTTGGATTATGTGAATAGAATCTTTTTATAGATTATTTCCATTCGGATACTATCGTAGAAACTGAAAAAGAATTAGAAATAGGCTATTGGTTTTAATTTTCGGACGCGATACATCACGTCCCTACATAACTACCTAAAAATGAGGATATATGTAGGGACAGCATGGATGCTGTCCGTGACTAGAAACCATAAAACTTATTCAGACTCTACAAGCATATCCGAAGCCATAGCAAAAATAAAATCATGGAGATGCTCATGAGCGACGTTCCACTCTATAACAGTGAAAAACCTAAGAATAAATCAAAACGACTAACGGATGGTCAATTGCCGTTGCTAAACACACCTGCATTGATGGAAATTTTTAACTTTGATGATATTTCCTTGCGTACGAATGAAGGTGGTTTTGTGACAAACACACAAAAGCAGAAGATTGTGGATGAGCTACGCGGTGAGGCAGACTCAATGTGGCTGATGACCACTATTTTCTTGGGAACATCCTTAGTATTAGCGATGATTTTCTCGTTACAAGGCTACGCCCCATTGCCCTTGGTGATTGGTGCAGGGATTGTGATTGGATTGTTGTTGCTGGTTGCTTACCGTCGCCAAGCAGGATTGAGAGCAGATACAGCTCGTTTGCGGACGTATCGCGTTGAAGGTATTCCAAAACTTGCTTTCTCGATGACGGGTGATTCACAAACACAATTAATCATAGGCAAAGAAACGTTACCTATTACTTATCAACAAGCACAAGCCTTGGGCGAATTTAGTGCATTGCCCATTCGTGTGTATTATGCAGCAAATAGCAAACAAGTGTTATCGGCTGAAGTGTTGGCTGACAATGAGGCACTCAAACTCAAGAATGAGGATTTAATCGAGATAGAGGATTACGAGGTCTATGATGAGCGTCAATTGGATGAACGCGATTTGACGATGAAAAAATGAGCAATCACGAACCCTATGGATTATTGGGTAAAGCCTTTTACTACACACGCGATGACTTAAATGCTAATCGGGCTGGCATGATGACACTAGCACAGGAATTGGAGTTCAAATTCTGGGAGCGTAAATTGTACTCTGGTTTGTTGACGGTAGTACCCTTTAAATGGTTTCTAGGGGAAAAACGTCGTGAGGCAATACAGATTACAGATAAGGTCAAGAAATATTTTAGTAGTCGTGTCATATTCATAGAGCATGGACGTAGTGGCGGTGGTACTCAGTTGTCTTTAGAGAAAAGAACCCTTGAGTTTATAACTCCCAAGGAAACAGTCACTTTTTACGTCAATGACAAGCAATACAACTCTTTGCCTGAAAATATAGAGATGACACTCTACTACGACAAAATGGATTATCGCATACTATCAGTTGAGCCACCTTATGCAGAAAAATAAGCAAAAACCCAATGAACCATATGGCTTACTTGGCAAAGCCTTTCACTATACGCGCGATGACTTGAACGCTAATCGGGCTGGTTACATGACCTTAGCGCAACAATTCGCTTTTAAATTCTGGGAACGCAAATTGTATTCAGGCTTGTTGACTATGCCACCGTTTAAGTGGTTTATCAGCAAAAATCGACGCGAAGCCTACAGGGTGATAGGGGCTGTAGATAAGCATTACCACAGCAAAATTATCTATACAGGCAGTGGTGGTACAGGCGGTGGGCATCAGGATGTCTTAGAGCAAAGACGTATTCAGGTAATGGCGCACGATGAAACCGTGACTTTTTACGTGAATGCGAGACAATTCAATGCCTTACCAGAGAATATCGAAATGACACTCTACTACGATAAACTAGAAAATCGCATCTTATCAGTTGAGCCACCTTATGAAGAATAAAGGT
Organism: Phototrophicaceae bacterium; assembly: GCA_965230145.1. Lineage (GTDB taxonomy): Bacteria > Chloroflexota > Anaerolineae > Aggregatilineales > Phototrophicaceae > JAUZRW01. The sequence continues at coordinate 3,760,112 of CBDDKI010000002.1, read as the reverse complement.
AATTCTGCTTTACCTGACGTGCGTTTGGCTAAAGTTTTCAACTTCACCTCGGAGGATTTAGCTGCCAATCGCTTAGGCTTCATTACCTCTGCTCAACAATTTAATGCACCAATTTGGCAACGGAAGCTCTTCGGCACATTAGGGCGATATGTAAGGTTTGGTAGCGCAAGACAACGGGTTGAGGTTGGGATGTGTTGTGGACGCGCTAAACTCATCGAAACAAGGTATGGTAATTATAATATTGTTCGACAATTTAAATTGAAGATAAAAGATTTCGATTTCGGATTATCAGAGGAACAATTTCGAGTGTTACGCCATAACTATTTTTATACCGTCTACTTTGATAAAGACAATGAGCGAATAGTAGCAATGGAAAGAGTCGAAAATGAGTGTTGAATACGAATATAGCATCTTATCTATTGAGCCACCTTATGAAGAATAAAGGTAATTCTGCTTTACCTGACGTGCGTTTAGCTAAAGTTTTCAACTTCACCTCGGAGGATTTAGCTGCCAATCGCTTAGGCTTCATTACCTCTGCACAACAATTTAACGCACCCTCTTGGCAACGGAAGCACTTCGGCACATTAGGACAGTTTATTAAATTGGGGAAACCAAGGCAACGGGTTGAGGTTGGTAAACGCTGTGGACGCGTTACGGTAAGCGAAGAAACGCGTGAAATCCGCAAAAGCTATCAACGGACTGTTACTACCGAAATACTTAGGTCATATAGCTTATTCATCAAAGAGAAACATTTCAGCCTCTCTGAAAAACAATTCCGTGCAGTGCGCGACAACGCCTTTTATATCGTCTATTATGATATGGATAATGACCGCATAGTCGCAATCGAACAGGTCGAAAATGACTGTTGAAAAGCAAAAACGTCAACATACACTCCCCAATCGTCAGTTGGCACAGGTTTTTAGATTTAGCGCAGATGATTTAGTGGCAAATCGTGCTGGCTATCTTACACAAGCTCAGGCTTGGGCAATCCCGTTGAGGATGCGTGGGATGTTTCATCGGCTTAGCCAACTAATTGACCTATATTCAAAGAGGAAAAAGGTTGAAATGCTCTGTGGACGTGTGAATTTGCAATATGAACAACAGCAGATTCAATCTATTTTTCATTCAGATTTTGTAGAAGTGTTTAAACTTAAGCTGAATACAGTGGAATTTCGGTTAACACGAGAACAATATCATGCCATAGCCGAAGGGGTAGTCTATCGTTTATACTATTCTGTAGATAATAAACAGATAGTATCAATTGAACGGGCTATCAATGGCTGTTTCAAGAATTGATAATAGAGAAAATACAATGTTACAACTTCAACGTTCCCTTAAATTCACCTTAGATGATCTCAAGTTAAATCGGAGTGGTCAGTTAAGTGAGGCTCAACATGAAAAACATAAGCCGCCTGAAGTAAGTCGTCTTGCATTTTATGTTATCGCTGGGCATGCCATCTTAATTGGTGGGTTATTGGGTGCAATCGCTATCATCACGGGCAAATTCGCAATGTGGATTGTACTAGCGATTGTTTTGGGCTTAGGTTTATTACCATTTTTATTGATGAATAACGAAGGCAATATTAACCCGACTCTGCGCGGTGATGTGCAAAATGGCGTTGTTAAAAAAGCCTGTGGCATCACCATTATCAAACAGACCACAGACCGCAATAATGTCTCCTCTTACGAATTATATGTCGATGATTTAGCTCTCAAATTAACCGCATCACAAGCATCTGCCTTTATCAATGAAGAGGTCTACTGTATATATTATCTCCCACTCAGCAGAACCTTACTCTCGGCTGAACCCTACCTCGATTAAGCACACTAGCTATCTGTCTTGTGAATGCTTAGAATGACTGCATTATCGTCAAGATGGGAGCTAGAATGGAATTTATCTTCACCCCTGAAGTGATTGCCTTTGCAGGACTTATTTTTGGTTTACGGGTTTTCAATTATTCTATTAGTACCTTGCGACTTGTTTTTATCGGGCGTGGGATGCGCTTTTGGGCGGCATTCATTGCATTTTTTGAGGCACTCATATTTGCGGTTGTCATCGCACGGGTTGTGCAAGATTTAGGCAACTTTATGAGCCTACTTGCTTATTGCTTAGGGGCATCTGTTGGTAGTTATGTCGGCATGTGGCTTGAAACACGCTTCATTGTTAGCTATAGCACTGTAACAATAATCACGCATGATAACGGCACAGATATTGCTGATGCTCTCCGACAGTATAATTATGGTGCGACAGTGACTAAAGGCGAAGGACGTGATGGACAGGTGGATATTATCCGTAGTACGACAGTCAACAAGGATATTGCGCTACTGGTATCTATCGTTCAAGACATAAACAATAATGCCTTCATTGATGTTGAAGCCGCAGGCAAACCATATCGTGGCTGGATACCCGGTGGACCTCCCCGTAAAAGGTAATTAACATGAGCGAAACACCCTCCACAATACAAATATCTGCTACAGATGCCAAACGTGCCGCACGAAATGTCGGTGTATTGATGGGGGCGAGTGTTCTCAGTAAGGGTATCTTGTTTGCTTGGCAGATTATCCTCAACAATTGGTTGGGTGCAACACAAAGTGGGATTTACGGTACAGTTTTAGGGTTATTTGCGGTCGTTGCCCCTGTAACGGGCTTAGGCATGGGCATGATTGCTATTCGTGAAATTGCAAAACGCCCTGAACGCATCGGGCAATATGCAACAGCAATGCTCTTTTTACAGACAGCATTTTCAGGTGTAGCATATATTGTCTTGGTTGCGACAGGTGCATTATATGGTGGCAATATTCTTGCCTATACTGCGATTGCTGGTATTAGCTTAATTATTGATATATTCGGTACTATCGCCAATGACCTTTTTATCGCCCAAGAGAAAATGGGCATTACATCAAGCATAGAAATTGTGCATGTGCTAATTCGAGTTGCCCTCGCAGGGATTGCGCTTTGGTTGGGCTGGGGATTATTAGGTGTTTATATTGCAACAATAGTATCAGGCATTATTCGGAGTAGTATATTCTGGGTCATCCATTGGTTACAACAATTACAGCTCGATTGGCAGATTGACTGGCACAATATCGGCTTGCCGATGATTATCGATACCTTGCCCTTAGCTGGTGCGGCGGCACTCTCACTCGGTTATGACCATGCCGACAAATTGATGATGACTGGTATTATCGGTGAAACGAATACAGGCTATCTACAACCTGCTTTTCTTATTCACTTTGGGATTATTGAATTATTCAGCACAGCCATTTTAGTGGCGATGTATCCGCTGATGGCTCGTTATCACAGTGAAAACGAAACAGATACATTTGGTTTCATCGTCGAGAAATTGATGCGATTTATGCTGATGCTCGCCTTACCGATTGCCATTGGTTTAACGATTTTTTCAGACAATGTAGTGAAGCTAATTTTCACTGAGGAATTTTTACCCACTATCCCGATTTTGCGTGTTTACGTTTGGTATACTTTGTTCACTCTGGTTAGCAATGTTTTTGCACGGGCATTGCTCATCCAAAATCGACAACGCTACACATTGATTGTCACTGGCGCGGCTTTAACCTTGAATATCATTGTAAATTATATCTTGCTGACACAGACAGGCAATCCAATCGGGGCAGCGATTGCATCCGTCACAGCGCAGGCGTTAGCCCTCATCTTATTAGGGCATACCTTTCGTGCGAATGGCTTTAGCTGGTTATCTATCTTACCGAGCGTGTCACGTTTACTGCTAGTCGGTATTGTAGCTGGAGCAATTATGTTCTGGGTCGGGCAATTTTTCTGGATACTCGGATTAATGGTTGGCAGTGTCGTCTATATGATAGGAGTATTTTTCGGCAATGTGTTATCCGAAGCAGATTGGGATTTACTCTATCGTCTGACAGCTGCCTTGCCTTTTGGGACAGTCGTTCGGCGTTATTGGCATCGTGACACACAAATCAATTGGTAATACCTATGTTCCTCAGAATTACGCGATATATTATTCTCATTTTTGGTGTCTTACTGTTGCTAATTAGTAGCATCAAACTCATTGCTTCTCAATCAGCTACATCACAGAATATAGAACTATTTTTCACTCAATCCAGTGGCTGTGAGGCGATTTCTCCGCCCTGTCTTATGGGTATTATTCCAGATGAAAGTGAGCAAATCGTAGTCTATGACCGTCTACATTCGTCTCCTTATATTGCTGATTTCGGCATGGCGCAGGTTGAATTTGGGATACGTCAAATGTTCTTCGTGTGGAATGGTCAACAACCTGATTTTATTCTAGAGGATGCTTACATTCGGCTACTAGGTGAACAAGTGCGCTCGATTGAAATCGAAACTACATTGACGTTAGGAGATGTGTGGCTTACGTTTGGTAAAACGGACTTTATAACCGTAACACTGTTTACCCTCTGGTTATATTATCAAGAAGTAGAACTATATATTCAAAGCACTCTTAACTGTGATGCGTTTTGGTACTCACCTGTCACGATTAGTATTTATGGTTCAACAAATGATCCAACATCATCACATACCATTGATTCGGCGATTGCTGAATATTGTGATAATCAATAATACGCATCATAGAATTTTTCTGTTACGCTTGAAGCTAATTCCTCATCGACAAACGGAGCAAGAATGACAGCCAATCTTGAGAAGCCTACCAACCCATTACATCGCATTTTTAGTTTATTGCGTGTTGGTCCACGCGGATTAATTTTACGTTTTTATGACCAACTCACACGCAAGCGCACAGGGCATCCTGTCTGGAATTTGAGTCGGGTACGACCATATTTATATGTCGGCGGTCAACATTATCTTAAAGGTTGGCAAGAAGTCGAAAAAGAAGGTATTACAGGCATTATCAACATGCGTGAAGATTATCATGATGATGTCGCTCTCAATATCTGTGGAGACTCTCATTTACATCTTGCGACCCGCGACAATACCCCTGTGCCTCTAGACTATTTACATCAGTCTGCTGATTTTATCGCTGAACACAAAGAAAATAATGGCAAGGTCTATGTGCATTGTGGAGTCGGTGTCGGACGTGCGCCGTCAGCCGCCGCCGCGTATTTCATAAAATATGAGGAAATGACGACTGTAGAAGCGATTGCAACTATACGTGAAGCACGCCCTTTTGTGCATCTAACGGGTTCACAGCGTCATCAGCTAGAAAAGTTTGAGTTAGAAATCCGCAATGGGTAGAAAAAAGCAAGGAATTCAATTACATCGTAAAGCATATGTATTGTTTCCATGTTTTGTAGTCTTTGCAACAATCCTCGTTTCTCCTTGTTTAGTGAATTTTAGTTTCATAATTTACAATGATTTTCTCGTCATTAACAAAGTAAATCTTGTCGATAATGAGGCACGCGATTTTCTTTTAAATGAATTTGGAATAAACTCACCAGAGGATGTAAGTGAAATATATGTTAGACGTAATAGATTTGGTCGGTCAAGTCTGACGCTTCATGCACAAGTGCGATTCGATATATCCCCACAGAATATGAATCAATTGTTGGCTAATGAGCTTCAATGTACAACCTATTCATCATTTGATGAGGTTCACTGGTTAAATCCTGAAAACTTTCAGCTAAATAATCCTCCAGACTGGTGGCAGCCAGAAAATGCAAATACCGTATTGCTTCAGTATGGCTGTGGTATATCCCAAACTGTCTATGAATACAAACTACTAATCAATACGGATGATAGTGAAATGTGGATTGCTTACATTTCAATCTATTTTCCGTAGAGATTAACCCTCAATTGCCTATGAGCCTCAACAGTCCAAGGGTGTAGCACTTTAAGTTTATCGCGCATTTGCCAAACATAATCCAAATAAACAAAAGCAGCGTCGTCGATACTTTGCTCAAGTCCGATCAGCAAATCATCCAGATACGGCGGCGTACCCACTTGATCCCAAGCAATTTTATCGGCTACGAAGACAATTTTATCTAGGAGACTCGCATCTCTTTTGAGTGTCGTATGACAGCCAATAGCACTCAATATCTCGGTATCAGTTACATCAAAAATATCACGCGCAATCACTACAGATAATTTTTGATGGATAATCATTGGGAAACCATCTTCTTCAGGAAGCACTTCAACATCAAGTTCACGGGCGATATTGGCACGTTCTGCCGATGGGAAAACAGCACTAATATCATGTAACCATCCCGCAATTTCGGCTTTATCTGCATCTGCATTAAATTGATATGCCAACTCTCGCGCTTTCTGTGCGACGTTTTTACTGTGTGTCGCTGTTTTCGGAAAACCGTGATGGGTGAGAAAATAAGAAACATCTTCAGCTATGTTGTTGCGGAAGGGTCGTAAATCTACTGTAAGGGTATCTAATATGCTCATGGTTGCCTTCAATTTATACAAAACAGCACAGATGATACCACGCTGTAGGACATTTATTTTATCCTGTATTTCTTATTTATATAACCGTACCTCGCCCATTTAAAATCTCTGGAAATTAATTACTTTTCATCTTACACACGTTTTTGCACACACCTTTTTTATAGAGTGATAACACATTGCTGGACAACGTAACTAAAGTTGTGACAAGAGGCATTAGCCTATAAGCATTGTAAATCTCATCGCTCTATAAAATAGTATTTTAGAAGGATATATCATGGCAACTCATACTGCACAGTATCCAGAGAATTTAATAGCAAATCCGAGTACAATTTTACAAGAAGCCATACAAGAAGATTACAACCGAGAATTAGAGTGGTTGTGGATTGCTGATGTCGTCCCCAATAATCTTGAACGTGAATACTGCCTTCGTCGTGCGTTATATATCAGCCCGCAGAATCACAAAATTCGACATGCACTTACTGTACTTTTAAAGAGGCGATTTCAGAAGAAACAACAAAATAAGGTGACTTGGAGATTTTTGAAATGGTTTATGGCAAGTGAAATAGACTAAACGCTCTACTTGTTCAGATTTCCTTTGCCAATAGCTTGTTGATAGTGGCATATATGTCCAAATCTGCACCTATCGCCATCTGCTGTTTTACGGTGTCAGCATCGAGTACCTCAGACAGACGAGATAAGAGTTTACTAATCGTGATGCTCTCCATGTTGTTATTGTGGAACTTAGCCAAGCCAATATAGCGTGCGGCATCGAGAAAATGACCGAACTCATGCAGGATAACCGAAAACACACTTAGGGCGCGTACTAAAATAAATCGGGAATCTGTCTCTAATCCTAGTTTTAACCCGTCGTAAAATGAATCACTCAATTCAATTTTAGATTTTAGAGATTCTACGAATGCGACGCCTATCAAGGACTCAGCGGTTTGCAATTTTGCACCTAGTTTTTGATTTATATTAAGGCTACGGGTAAAACAATCCCATGCATTATCTAAATCATCAACATATATATAGGTATTTCCTAATGCAACTAATGCTTGCCCGAGTCCTGCTTGGTCATCAATAGCATCACGTAATTCGATACTCGAACAATAATAGTCAATTGCCTCATCATATTGACCCAATAGAGTGGAAATTTGCCCGAGGTTACTAAGCGTGCTACTCATTCCATGTTGATCATCGAGTTCCTGACGAATTTCTAAAGCACGCACACAATACTCTTTTGCCTTGTGTGCTTCGCCCAAACTCTGGCAGACAGCACCGAGATTGTTCAAGGCTGTTGCAATACCGTGTTTATCATTATGGGTTTCGCGGATATGTAGATTCTTTTCATAATACATAATCGCCAGTTCATAATTATCTCGACGAAAAGCAATAGCGCCCAGATTGTTGTACCCCTTTGCTATGCCAACAGCATCACCTAAATTTTCTCTAATTTCGATGCTCAACTTGTAATTTTTTTCCGCATCATCCCAATTGCCCTGATAGTAGGCGATGTTACCTAGTGTATTAAATGACTGGGCTAACACAACTTCATCCTCAGCACGAGATGCGAGTTCAATCGATTGGTTCAGATAGGTCACCGCTGTATCATAATGACCCAAACGAAATTGATTTGCTCCATATTCGACGAGAAATGTTTTTACCAAATCACGATGTTGAAAGACTTTAGTGTCATACCACTGATGTACTCTCTCCAGCAATTCTTCTTGAACTTTCCAGTCTCCTAAAAAGCGTAGGATTTCAGACATATTCAATATTAGTCTTGCATAATCGTTCAGGTCTATATTGGGAGAGGCTTGCAACAGGTGATCCAGATTTTCATAAAAGCGAAGGGCTTGCCGATAAGCAAATACATCCTTGGCGTAGTTAGCCACAATGGGTGTCCATCGGATAAGTATATCTATGGCACTTGCATTTTGAGCGTGATAGACAAGCTGATTGACGATATCTTGGCGTTTGTTTTTCGATAATACCAATGCTTGTCGTTCATATTTTCGAGCAATATGCTGGTGCAAAAGACGTTTACGCAAATCATTAATTTGTTCGTAAATGATTTCGCTATATAAAAAATGTGAAAAAATAAATTTTACTTGTGACTCAGTATTGGTTACTTTAATAAAACGATTTTTTGTAAGTTGTTCTAAGCTCAGTAACAGTTCTTGTTCATTCTGTGCCGTACACTCTAAAATTTCATTCAAAGTAGATGGATAATCTAAAACGGCAAGCACCTCTACCGTTTGCATTTGACTTTCTGTTAGGGTTTGTAGACGATGCAAGACCATCGTTTTGAACGTCGGTGGTATTGGCAGGTCGTCAATACTATCTTGAGCATTCTGAAGCTCTTGCAATATTTCTATAATATGAAGCGTAATCCCCATCGTGTGCGTTGTTAATTTACCAGCTAATTCAATCCTATTTTCGATTTGAGGTGCAGTCTTCTCAATAATATCAATGACATCATCAGCTTCTAAAGAATGTAGTTCCATCACCTTGTATTGAGAGAATTTACGCCATTCAGTCATAGATAAGTGCAGGTTTTCGTTATCTAGTGTTTCGATGCCACGATGCGAGGACAGTATGAATAAAGGGCTCTTAGCCAGTCTATTTAGCAACAGAGTCAATAATTGAATACTCAACTCATCCGCATAATGAATATCTTCGATAGCAATTACTATCTTTGCATGATTGGCTATCAGACAGAAGAAATCCACTATGGTATTTAGTAGGAGTTCTCGATTGAGGTCTTTATCTGTTGATGTAGCTCTATCTTCTTGATTGTGTCCTAACAAATCAGGCATGATGAGATGTAAACGATTGCTAATGATAGAGGGTATTTCTATAAGTTGACTTGATAGCACATAGTCAACGCAGGTTCGGATAATTTTTATCCAAGGAACTAACGTTGAATCGCTTGTGCTTTTGTAACAGGTGCTATGAAATACTGGCACATCGTGAGCGATATTATTGCTATGAATAAAGTCAGCAATTAAGGCGGATTTTCCTATACCTGCTTCGCCAACAATTGATATGAATGCCCCAACCCCTGTAGCTGTTTTTTGCCAGCTGGAATTTATCACTTGTCGTTCTGTTTCGCGCCCAATGAATAGGGCTTCGTGTTGCTCTAATAGTGGACGTGGTACTGACAACTTTGGTTTCTGCGATATCTGAGGGAGTTCGTTGTTATCTATCTGATGTCGGAGTAATTGCATTCTATCGCTTGGCTTGGCTGCGAATTCATCCCATACAAATTGTTCATACATCACAAATTGTTGTATGGCGACATCCGCTTGGTCGAGTTTTGTATACAACCACATCAACCAGTAATGAACATCTTCTAATTCAGGATTATATTGTAAAAGCCTATTCGCCCATTCGAGTGCTTTTTTATACTTTTCTGTTTGAATAAGCTGTTCTATAAGCGTTAATGCGTGTGCTTCAAAAATCCGCATATAATAGGCACGCTTTGCCAGCAACCAAAATTCGTAATCAATAGCACTCTCTAAGGCAATGTCAGTGAGTAATTCACCTCTATAAAGAGCTAATAAATTCTCCAATTGCTCAATATTCAGTCGTTGAATGTTCTGTGCTGATAATTGCTCAAACTCGTAAGTATCAAGCCAAACTTGTTGATGATTGATTTGAACCGATTGGTCTGGCGTGAGTAGAATGTCTTCATGGAGTATCCGTCGAATACGGCTCAAATGCCAGCGTAAGTTGCCCGCGGGGTCATCTGAATCAGAGCAAAATAGTTCCCACAAAAACTGTCGTGTATGCGATTTATCCTCTATACACAGGTAGGACAATATCGCTCGCGTTTTACGGCGCAGTTTTGGTTTAACAATCTCGTCGTCACTCGATTTAAATTGAAGATGTCCCAGAAAATAGATTTTGAGCATGACAGCAATCGTATCCTAAAATCTAAATTAGACTCATTCTATGCGATGTTAATTACCAAGCAATAATGGTTACTTCGTCCCTGCCTGTAATACTCTCCAGAGCGTAAGCCCTCTCTTAGTATGTCTAATCATGTGATTTATATCTATAAAAACTTGTAAAAGCCTTGGACTTGCACATGCTTTTGCACACTCGAATCTCCTACTGTGGAGCTAGGATAAAGAACAGGAAAATCTCACATGACTAAAAGCAAGCTCGCTACATCTCATCTATCCAACATAAGAACATACCCAAAAGTACATAACCGCGAAAAAAGCATCACCTATAAGTCGTTTCAACCTAATAAGTTTTTGAGCTTATCTCTCAAGTGTCTGCGTAGTCTGTGCAGACTAAGTCCAACCCTTGCAACAAAAGTTAGTACTTTCTTATTTTTACGACCACGACGCAAGATGTTGAACTATATTCTCTTACCTGAGGGAAGCAAAAAGATAGAAGTTGTTCACAATCTTAAGAAGTTAGTGGGGTATGAATGGGGTACGGATGACAAAACGATTCTGCTTGTTCATGGATGGGAAAGTCATCTTGGACATATGGCACCGCTTATTCAACCACTAGTCAATGCAGGATACCGCGTTATCGCCTTTGATGGTCCGGGGCATGGTCAATCGCCACAACTTCTGACCAACATGGTTGATTTTGGCAATGCAGTTCTCTCCGCGGCTGAACAATATGCCCCTATACATGGCATCATAGCCAATAGCTTTGGCGCGGCGGCAACGGCTCTAATGTTAGGTCGTGAGCAACACGTGAAGATTGATAAACTAGTTTTGCTATCCCCTATGAATCACATTCTCCAACATATCCGTATTTTCCAATCCATTTTGGCGTATCCAGACGATTTTCAGGAACGAATTATCAATGATATTGCCAAAGCTCTCCCTATCTCGATTGACAAATGCGATGTTAGACAAGCCGTCCAAAACATTCATGTTCCCGGACTAATTATTCATGATTTAGATGACCAGATCATATCCCCGAAAAGTAGTTTAGACATCGCATCGAACTATAAGGGTAGTGTCTTAAAACATACCGAAGGCTTAGGGCATCGAGGGGTTTTGCGTAACACAAATGTCCAACAATGGATTTGCAATTTTCTGATGAGTACATCCTAAAAATTGACTTAAACCATTTTTATATTAAATAAGGAGACATCATGAACCGTTTCAAAGTATTATCTGCACTACTTGTTTTTCTTGCGCTTATGGCAACATCCGCTTATGCACAGGTTATCGAAGCAGTTACGTTTAATAGTGTTCAACTTAATGCGAATTGTAGCAGTGTCACTGTTGTTTATACACCCAGTAACAGTGGTCTCACTGAACCTTTCACGTTATACGTCTATCGAGAAAGTGATTTAGTCACTTTAGGCAATCAATCTGTTCCAAGTAGTAATGCACAGCACTCGGTTACTATCGCCCTTTCACAATCTTTAACCAATGGGCAAGTATTAGTGGTCAATATTGTTTCATCACTTGGTTTGTTTGAAAACACGCGTGTCACCTGTGGCACTGGAGGAACTGGCGGAAATAGTACCACTTCTACTGCGAACCAAGTTGTGCCACGATGGTCTGGTTATAGTGATGGACGCATTACGCCTGACCCATCCGAAGCATTCACAATATTTTGTGGTTATGATTGGGTCTTTATCTATGGAAGCGACCCATCAGTCAATATTCAACTGGTTGCGAAAATTTATATTGGAATCCTTGTAACAATGCCAGTGGGTTCTTCAATTGGTACTGAAGAATGGCAAATTACCCGAAACAACAATAATACAATCACATTTGAAGGTCGAAATGGCTATTATGCTCCTGAATGGCGCGGTAAAACGTTTAGCTTAGTTAGTTGTGTTGCTGGCAATACTGCTGGTAGTGTCACTGACCTTCAACCTGATGAGACTCGTTTAGACTACACATGGTCGAATTTTTGTCGTGAAGGGGGCATTACGATATACGGTCCAGTTACTGCTCCATTAAACTGTAATCTGAGCCGTGTTATTGTATCGTAATTGACATATTGACATAGCTCGGCATCAGCTTTGCTTTAGACAAATGACATAGAATAGAGGCGCAAGAATAAGATTTGCGCCTCTACTCATCTAGTCATGAATTACGAATCAGGAGAAATACGGAAGCTAAATCGTTCACCAGTATTGCTCGCATTCAGGATTTCAGTAATCGCTTTCAATTTCTGTTCAGAGTTCATGTCGCGCAGTATTTCTTCTAAGAGGCGATATTTTTCAACCTCCAATTGACGTACATCAGTTTCAACTTCTTTTGCTCTCAAAGCTGAGGGTTCTAAACCATCGCCATCCCCCAGTATCGAATCAACAAAGACGCTATCGGTACGCATCACGTACTTATTGACACCTAAAATAACCCCTTCAACTTCCATGCTAGAGCTATTATTAGTCTGAGGTTGGTCATAGGGGGCGCATAAATCCAGATAACTGAGGCTTGCCCATCCGTCTACATCTTTTACACGAACCTGTATCCAATCATGACCATCTGCACTGTGTGTATAACTATAATTCGCTTGGAGTTGCTCGCCCAAACTCAAAGTGCCAATAACAGGGTACTGTTTTCCTGCGCCGAGTCGGACATTCAAGCCCTCATTGCTATTGACCAACACACAACGCCATGCAGAACCATCACGATAACTAGATGTGTAATAAGGATTCACAAAATATCGGTCAGCGTGTTCCTCAATCTGCATATCGTCATTGATAGGCTGAATAAATTCACCTTGATTAGCAAATTGGCTTTGCTGAACAATACTCTTAATTTCGCCAATGATTGCCTTTGCAACTGCCTCACGCTTATCTTCCAACACCACTTCGTCTAAAAGGGCATCCAATTCATGTAGCGGTACTTCGCGACTAGCTGGTGGATACCCGTTATAAAATCCAACCCGTACATCCACCAGATGCAAAATCGTGATGAATTCTTGGTTCAACTGTCGAAAAATAAAATTGAGTGTACGACTGCTGTTTACATTCGCTATTTCACGCTTAACAGAAGTTTCTTCACCTTCTTCGGTGCGGACTTCGTAACTGGTATTCACCTCGACATCGCGCTGGGCAGATGCGCGTGCGGCGTGTTTACTGGTCGCATTGAAGACATTTTTACTGAATTGTTGGCGTGAGGAACGGCTATTCCCACTTACACCACCACTAACTTTTGCTCGTCCCCAGCCCCATTCTGCCTCGGCTTCAGCTTCTGCATGGTATGAAAAACTCTTAGCAACATTGCTTTTATTACTTTGTTCGCGTTGTACCGAGCTTTCAAAATCATTTGCGCTTTCTTTGCTGTAAGAATCAAGGATAGAGGAAGCCCGTTTCGCATTTTCGCTACGGCGTTTATAAGTTTGTAGGCTAATAGTCGTTTTTTCACCGGGCAATAATGTAAAGGTCTTGAGGGTACGTCCGACACCATAATCACCATGAAATGAGGATAGGCGATATTCTTCTATTAGAAGTAAGGATGCGCCATCATTGATGACAGGGATGAAGTTAAAGCGAAATTCACCTGATAATGCACGATAAATATTAAGTTTCTCTCCTGATGCAATTTGACGCAAAAAGAACTCCGTTGTCAGTGAAGCTATAGCCTCTTTGACTTCGTTGCGTTCCGCTTCTGTGCTGATGCCACCCACATTGGGGAAATATTCTGGGTCAAAAAAGCCTGTGGATTTTGCCGTTTCAAACGCAATTTTTAGCGGATGATTGAGAATGTCTTGCTTGGTTTGCCATAGTGATTGGGCTTGTTCCCAATTTTTCTTAGCTTCTTCATAGGTATCACGTGCATTATTATAATCTTCATCGGCGATGACCTCCTTCTCACGCAATTCTTGAGTGCGATGCCATTGGGTTTGCGCCAATTGAAATTGAGCGCGGGCTTGTTCGTAGCTTGCATCTATTTCACCTCCTGATGATTGGCTCATCTCGCGTAGAGCATTGGCAATTTCCAAAAGCTCATCAGCAGAAAATTTGGGATTATCCGAAGGACTGAGAACCTCATCTTTAAAAATAGGATTGTCAAAATCAAGTTCAGTGACGTATGTACCTGTATAAGCAGTAGCATCTGGCAAATCGTAGTTTAATATTGGCGCATTACCCCTTCGTGGTTGATTTTCTTGGGAGAAAAACATCTCAACACCTCGTTTAATAATACTTAACGTTACCCTCATAGAATTTTAGCATTGAAGCAAAATCGCCACAAATTAGGCACAATTATTGGGTTACCATAGCTCAAATGAAGCATTCGACACTTAAAAATTCTTTGAGTTGTAAATAATTTCCACTTCAATGGTAAAATAAATGTAGCAAAGCTGTTAGCTGATGAGCGTAAATAGAATGCCCACCCATAATCTTCCAAAACAATTAACGCCCTTTGTCGGACGTGAACAAGAAATCACAGACATAAGTAATCTACTTTGTGAGGACGATTGCCGTCTCTTGAGTTTGATTGGTGCAGGTGGCATGGGTAAAACACGCCTTGCTATCGAAATTGGGGAGCGAAAGTTAGGTGATTTTAGAGATGGTGTATATTTTGTCGGCTTGCAATCTATTGCATCCGCGGAACATATCGCATCGGTTATTGGTGCATCCCTAAACTTTGAATTTTATGATGATGAAGAATATCTACAAGAACAGATTGTTAATTATGTAGCCGAAAAAGAGATTCTATTCATCGTTGATAACTTTGAGCATGTGCTTGAAGGTACAGAATTTCTCGCACAGATATTAATCTGCGCGCCGAAAACAAAAATTATTGTGACATCTCGTGAAGCACTTAAACTACAACAAGAATGGGTTCGACCACTTTCGGGGATGTCCTTCCCTGAAAACCCTAATATTGACCAGACAGATTCATATAGTGCAGTACAGTTATTCATAGAACGAGCGCAACAGTTTAGACCCCATCTGGACATAAATTCAGACCTTCCGCATATCATCCGCATTTGCCAATTAGTTGGTGGGATGCCCTTGGGTATTGAATTAGCTGTCGCATGGCTAACGACTTTATCCTGCGAAGAAATTGCCATCGAAATCGAGAAGAGTTTAGAAATTTTAACAGCACAAGTTCGGGATATTTCCCAACGGCATCAGAGCATTGCTTTGATTTTTGATGCAACATGGCACATGCTGAGTGAAGATGAACAATCCGTGTTTATGCGTTTATCAGTTTTTCGAGATAATCCAACACGTCATGCCATTCAATCTGTCACCCATGCTGGGTTAATGACCTTGTCTGCCTTAGCAGATAAAGCCCTGCTCATTCCAACAGAACATGGTCGATACCAAATTCATGAATTATTACGACAATATGCCTATGAAAAACTAACACACTCCAGTGAATTAAATGCTATCAAAGATGCTCACAGCGACTATTATTTGCGTTTCATGCAAGAATCCAAACAAGATATATTGGGTCGTCGGCAAGTAGAAGCTATCCAAGAAATCGCTCATGATTTTGAAAATATCCGCTTGGCTTGGGAATGGGGTGTTGAGCAGAAAAATTACGACGGCATAGGCTTGGCTGTCGAAACCTTGAGTACCTATCTACATTTTCGCTCTATATGGAAACAAGAGAGCTATCTACTAACCTTAGCACAAGAAAGTTTTGCGCCTCACGCTGACGAAGAAGCCCATCCTGTATGGGGCATGGTCTTAGCACGAAATTACCTGAACAATGATGATCGATTGGCTACTTTACAACAATCACTTGAGATTGCACAACAACATGGTAACAAAGATGAAATTGGCTTGAGTTTATTCTTGATGGGACATACCTATAGTTATTTGAGCAAACCCCATGACTCCATTCAGCACTTTGAAGCCAGTATGCCTTATTTTGAAGATGTTGGTAATCAATATCATCTTGCGGCAGCCTATGGATTTTCAGCAATAAATTATCGTATCATCGGTGATTTTGACAAAGTAGTCGAAAATAATGAAATTTATCTGAAGATGTCTCGTGCTAATGGTGATATTGATGGACAAATTATTGCGAACATTGAATTTTCCAACACGAAGTTCACTTTAGGCAAACTAGAAGAAGGCGAATACTATCGCAAAGAAGCTATTATCTTAGCTGACCAATTAGGCAGACCATGGCATATTATCTGGCTACAATGGGAACTTGCAACTTATTATGTGCTTGGAAAACAAGGCAATATTGATGAAGCTAAACGTATCGTTCATGAATCTAAAGCTGTAAATAATGTTCATGCCAAAGGTGGATGGGAGTCACCTGCATTTCCGAACAGTTTATTCGCTAGCCTTGATGGCAATTTTGAAGAAGCCCGTCAACTTGTAGAAGAATTACATATTAAACAGTCTAAAGGGTCTTGGTTTGCTATCCGTTCTTGGGCTTTGATGATAGTTGCAAGTGTTCAAAAAGACTATGACACCATTGAAAAATACAACAAAGATATATTATTAACATTCTGGGAACTACGAGTTATTCCCTTCCTCTTTGTTGGGATTACATTCTCTGCAATTCTCGCCATGTATCGAGATAAAAATCCTCGCTATGCGACACAATTACTCGCTTTAGCTTCTACCCATCCGAGTAGTTTATCAGGGTGGTTAAAAGTGTGGGATTTCATCGAACAATTCAAAGCAGACCTTGAAAATGACTTAGAAATAGGTGGATTTCAGTCCGCATGGAACGAGGGACAGTCATTAAACTGGGAAACAGTTATTAAAGACCTAATTTCACAATACCAAGATGGCGATGAGGAAGTAAAAGAAAATGGACACATCCCTGAACGAGTTATCATGGCTAACGAAGCCTTATTTGAACCGCTTTCTGAACGTGAGCTAGAAGTCTTGCTAAAAATTGGTCAAGGGCATACAAATCGAGAAATCGCTGAAATTCTCTACGTCGGTGTGAGTACCGTAAAAAAACATATTACCCATATTTATAGTAAATTAGATGTTGATAATCGTACACAAGCCTTGCTACGCGCTCAAGAATTGGATTTGGTCTAACTTCACCCTCTATCGGTCTTATACTTCACCCCCTTCTATCACCTGATTCACCCCCCTTAGAGCTATTTTTCTCCTTTCGCTGGACGACAGTGGCGCTTGAATATTGATACAGTTATATCAAGTTCAAAGAAGGAGATACTCATGTATAACAATGGACAATGGTCAGGGCATAGTCAAAAAGAAATGGCAGATAGCTTGGAAATATTGGTCAAAATCACGCCACAACTTCCAATTGATAATTTGGTATATCATGCGCGAATTCTACGCAAAAAAGTCATCAAGTATCTAGCACATCGTGCAGAAAAACGTAAATCGCTTGCGTTGATAGTACCCGACGAGCAAAGAGAAGTTGTATGCTAAAAAGATAAATCCTGAAATTTTAGAATAGATTACGACGAGATAGTCTTTTGATAAGGCTATCTTCTTTTTATTTCTCGCCTTTGAGCTAGCTCTGTGGTAAGTTCAAAAAAACAATCTTGAGATTCTTATAGCAAAGGTATTAAACATGGTCACACACATTGTATTTTTAAAGCTCAAAGATAAAGCACGAGCTAGTGAAATCAAAGCACGATTAGATGCTCTACCAGCCCAGATTCCACAAATCAAAACCTATGAAGTCGGGATTGATGAACTAGACACAGCCCGTTCGTTTCATATGTCGCTATACTCACAGTTCGAGAGTTACGATGCACTCAAAATCTATAATGAGCATCCAGCGCATGTGGAAGTATTGGGCTTCATTCGTGAACATGCAGAGGTTGTCCACGCGGTAGATTACACAAGTTAAAATCTATATCCAAGTAATTGTGTAAAGTATACGGTAACTATAAGTTCTTCTATACAAAATTTTGGTTTTGTATTTTCCTTGCTTGACAATATCTATTATAAGTGATAACTTTTGGCAGACATAATATTTGAATTATATCTAAAGTGATACATCTAATGGCTCATCTATTGCAAAATTATCCATATCAACAAAATATGATGTGTTGTTCCATGTGCTATACCCGTCTGAGGCATGGCTGAGTTTGTGTACACTTTTTAAGTGATTAAACCCTAAAACTCTGGCATGCGCTGGAGTTTTTTTATGTTTACCAATCATCAATGAGGGATAAGTTATCGTGACAACAGCACATCGCATTTCTGAATTTGAACTCAAACACTATCAAACAGAACTTGATACAGCTTACCCGCAAGATATTCTCAAGTGGGCGCATGAACGTTATGGTGACAAATTAGTTGTGGTAACAAGTTTTCAGATTACAGGCATCGTCACTTTACATATGTTGCGCCAGATCACAGATAATGTGCAGGTGATGACCCTCGATACAGGCTTGTTATTCCCTGAAACTTACCAACTTATAGATGATGTTGAGTCAGCACTTGATATAACAGTCCAACGCATCAAGCCAACTCTAAGTTTACCGACGCAAGCCCGTGAACATGGTAGTCTCTTGTGGGAAACCAACCCTAATCAATGTTGTAATCTACGGAAGACAATCCCACTACGTGACGCACTACAACCCTATTCTGCATGGGTAACAGGTTTACGTCGTGACCAATCGCCAACCCGTGCGAACACCCCTGTGATTGATTGGGATACTCGTAACGATATGCTCAAGGTCATGCCCTTTGCCACATGGACAGAAGATATGTTGTGGACATATCTCAACGCACATGATTTACCTTACAACCCCTTGCACGATAGAGGCTATCCAAGCATCGGATGCTATACCTGCACCTTATCAGGCAAAGGACGCGATGGGCGTTGGTCGAATACTGCCAAAACCGAATGTGGAATACATGTACCGCTCGTTAGCGAAGAAAAGGTCGGTTGATGTATCTGACTGCGTTGAATTTGCATGACAAACGCATATTAATTGTCGGTGGTGGCACAGTTGCTACTCGCAAAATCTCTGGTTTATTGAACCAAGGGGCTGACATTCTGGTCATAAGTCCAAACATTACATCTGAGATACAGAAATGGTGCAAAGAAGGTCAGGTTCAATGGCAAGCAGAATGCTATACCTATGAAAGTTTAGTGAGCTATCAACCCCATCTAGTATTTTCAACGACAGATTCATCTGAACTCAATACTGAGATTGCTCAAGTTGCGCGAGAAATCGGGGCGTGGGTCTTGAATACGAGTGATAGCATCAACTCAGACTTCCATAGTCTAGCGACAATCGAGAAGCAGCCTATTACTATTGGCATCAGCACGAATGGTGCATCACCTGCCTTAATTAGCATAATCAAAGAACGAGTAGCCCATGCCATCGGTGACGACATTATTCAGCTTGCAACATGGTTAGGAGATATTCGGCATAGTAGTAAAACCAGTATTCCAAGCCAAGCTGACCGTCAGCAATTATTTCGGCAGATAGTCCAGTCAGATATTTTGTTTTTGTTGAGTGCTGGTCAACATGATGAAGCACGCGCTCAATTCGATGCGTTTACACATGAGGCATTATCATGAGTGTGGCATTGATTTTGGCAGGGCATGGTTCACACATTAGCCCGAATACGGCAGGGGTTGTCTGGGATTACGTAGATGCACTGCGTCAGCGTGGGGTTGCGGATGAAATTACTGCGACATTCTGGAAAGAACAACCTCACTTTGCAGAAGTCTTGCGAGGCATTGCATCTGATACAGTTGTGATAGTTCCTCTTTTTACAGCATCAGGGTACTTCTCAAAAGAGGTCATCCCATCTGAGATGCGCCTGACAGGGGATGTTACTCGGCGCGATGGCAAGACAATTTATTACACCAAAACACTCGGCGAACACCCTGCAATTCCTGATATTGTACAGCAGCGCGTCAATGATACCTTGCGCCAGTATAAGCTCGCAAAAGATGAAACATCAGTAGCGGTTATCGGGCATGGAACAAAACGGAGTGCAACCACGCGACAAACGACTCAAGCACAAGTACAACAGTTGCGACAAGCACAAATTGTTAGCGATGTGGTAGATGCGTATCTCGATGACGAGCCAAATATCCCCTCAATTTATGAGCGGTTACACACAAAAAATATCATTGCTGTGCCTTTTTTTCTGGCAGAAGGCTCACATACTACCCAAGATGTGCCAGAGGCTCTAGGCATTCACTATGGTGAAGTTCCTGCTGTGGTAGATGGACGCGATGTATATTACACGCCATCCATCGGCACAGATGATGTCATCTTGGATTTAATCCTCAGCCTAGCGCGTGAGACAGGCATCGAATTTGCTGAGGAATCAACTGAGGTGTGGCGGAATTTCCCACAAAAAGGGCATGAAGAACTGGTTGATGCTCTTACAGATGAGGACTTTGTTTTTGGCGATTTGTTCCTCAGCAAGTCTGAAATCAAGCCAACCAATACTACAGCAGAAATCATCCTCAATACGCCGTCAGGCTTACGCAAGCATATCCGCGAAAATCCCTTTCGTCCTTTAGCAACTTCGCATGATTTACCAAATGATTGGTGTGTCCCTATTGAAACGATAGAAGATATACCAGCGATTGTTGAGACAATTTACCCCAATGCCCTTGCTGATTGGTCAGCACAACAAGCTGGTTCGTTTGAGATTATCACGCCTAGGCATCGTATCTTAGCTGAGGTCGATAGCACCATAGTTGAGCATCATATAGAGAGCGTTTGTATGAGGTGTTGTAAGTACCCAGCATGGCATTCAACAACAATTTCCGAGCAAGGGACAATTCCGTGTCCGTCACCTTGTAATGTTTACTTATCTTCAATGAAGGAGACCATCGCAGATGACAGGTAAGGTTTATTTAGTAGGGGCAGGACCTGGTGACCCCGACCTCATCACAAGAAAAGGATTGCGCCTCATTCAATCGGCGGATGTCATCATCTATGACCGTTTGATACCGCATGACTTACTTCGTGAGGCAAAAGTTGGCGCTGAACTTATTAATGCTGGTAAAGCCCCGACAAAACATCGGCTGAGTCAGGATGAAATTAATCAGACGATTATCAAGAAAGCCAAACAAAGCAAAACTGTAGTGCGCTTAAAAGGAGGCGACCCCTTAGTATTCGGGCGTGGAAGTGAAGAGGCTTTGGAGTGTTACCAGCATGATATTCCCTTTGAGATCGTCCCCGGTATTTCAAGTGCATTTGCTGTGCCAGCCTATGCAGGAATACCCCTCACGCATCGTGAAGTAAGTCGGTCTTTCACGGTGATTACGGGACATACAGCCAATGACATCAATTACGATGCCTTGGCTGGGATTGGCGGAACATTGGTGATTTTAATGGGAGTTAAAAGCCTACAATCGCTAGTGGAACGACTCATTAATAGTGGGCTTGACCCGAACACACCATCGGCATCGATTGAATGGGGAACAACGCAAGAGCAACGGGTCATCGAGGCGGACATCGTAGATTTACCGCAACTCGCACACGAGGCTGACTTGCAATCGCCAGCTATCACGATTATTGGAGATGTGGTGCGCTTACGAGCAGACGGTGTCCAGTGGTTTGACATCTTACCATCCGAGATTTTGCAGAAATTAGGGGCATAGTGTGATGAGTAATCGGGACAAAAAATCTGATGCCTTTCGTGATATTTTGCGAATTATCGGGCGTGGTAAGAAGTTACAGAGGGATTTAACTCAGGAAGAATCTCGTGAAGCTATGCGCCTGATGCTGGGCAAGCAGGTGAGTGACGCGCAAATTGGGGGTTTCCTCGTGACAATGCGCGTTAAGGAAGAAACGGCTGATGAAATTAAAGGCTTTGTGCAGGGTGTTCGGGATGTCATGCAAGAGTTTCCCAAGCCAGCAGTCGAAGGTTTGGTCGATATTGCCCTTCCATACAACGGCAAGACGCGCAATCTGCAAACAGGGGTGGCATCAACACTTGTTTTAGCGTCAGCTGGTGTGCCTGTTTTGCTACATGGTGCAGATAATATCCCCACAAAAAATGGGATAGCTGTACTAAATTTATTACGCACATTGGGCTATCCAGCTGATATGCCACCACATCAAGTTAAGCAATCCATCGAAGAGAGCAATTTCGGTGTGCTGAATATTGAACATATCCTGCCACAATGGACGGCGATTACACCCATTAGACATCACTTTGGGGTGCGGACGCTGATGAATACGGTTGAGAAGCTCATAAACCCTGCCGATGCCTCACATCATATCAGTGGCTTTTACCATAGTAGCTATCTTCTGCGGATGGCGGAATGCTTGCCTGCGCCAAATAGTTGGATTACACAAGGCGACGAAGGCAGTATTGATATGCGCTTAGGCAAGAAATCGCGTGTGTATCAAGCAGTCGATGAAGAAATGGTCGAGTATATGCTCGATGCTTCTGATTATGGCTATCCTAATGAAGCAGATTTATCTACGCCAGTCGACCCCAATGCTCATGCGATAGCGATACGCTCGGCTTTAGACGGGGAGCAAGGTCAGGCATTTGACCAAGTTGCCTATACAGCAGGAGTTTTATTGTGGATGCTCCAACATACACCCGATATTCAAGCAGGGATTGAGGTCGCTAAGGAGGAATTGCTCAATGGTGGGGCATTAAAGGTTTTGAAATTTGGGCATCAATTATTGGAAATATCATGAGGGTTGGAAGTTTTAGAAGATCACGGACGGTATCCATACCGTCCCTACATGATAAAAATTTACGAGGGATACACAAAAAATGACAACATGGAAAGAAGCATTACAAGGAAAAATGCCTGAGCATCTGGAACGCGAGATAGATGTTTTTGAAGGGCAAATGGAACTCCGTAAGCAAGGTAAACTAGACGAAAAAGTATTTGCCGAGACACGCTTACGACGAGGCGCATATGGGCAACGTTACGATAATGGGCAACGCCATGATGGAATTGAGACACGCACACTCAACTTCCCTTCGGATGACCTCTATAAAGGACCCGATACCTATTGGGATGCACCCGGCATGATGCGGATTAAGTTACCATTTGGGGGCTTATCTGTAGACCAAATGAATGTGCTGGCTGACCTTGCAGACGAATATTCGGATAATATCCTGCATGTCACCACACGCCAAGATATTCAGTTACATTATGTTCAGATTGATGACACCCCTGATCTCATGCGTCGTTTGGCAACAGTGGGCATCACCACGCGCGAAGCCTGTGGGAACTCGGTACGGAATATCACCGCATGTGAACGCTCAGGTGTTTGCCATGACGAGGTATTTGATGTTACACCGTATTCAGATGCACTGGCACAATTTTTACTAGGGCATGATGATGTGCAGGATTTCGGGCGTAAGATGAAAATTGCCTTCTCAGGCTGTGAACAACACGCTTGTGGCTTGGTCAAGATGCACGATATTGGCTTCCTCGCAAGGACTATCGAGAAAGATGGCGAGACAATCAAAGGCTTTATGGTCTTTGTGGGGGGTGGCTTAGGCACAGTACCACATCAAGCGAAAATATTGGCAGACTTCGTTGCAGAGGATAAGATTCTGCCTTTATCCCAAGCTATTTCGCGTGTTTTTGCTCGACTCGGTGAAAAGCAAAATCGTAATCGCGCCCGTCTTAAATTTTTAGTAGCAAAATTGGGTATCGAGGAATTTCGTCGTTTAGTGCAAGAAGAACTTGAAACGTTACCAGCCGACGATGCTCATACAGCCTATATCACCGAAGATTTGCCAAATTATGGTGAAGAACCTGCCCGCCAAGGCTTAACCTTAAACGGTGCGCCCCTGCCTGATGCCTTCTATGATTGGTATCGCACCAATGTATATAAGCAAAAACAAGCAGGCTATAGCCTCGTCACGATTAAGTTACCTCTTGGTGATTTAACCAGTTGGCAAATGCGTCAATTAGCCGATATTGCTGAGGAATTTGTCGGTGATAATGTGCGTGTAACAGTCGAGCAGAATATTGTTTTGCGTTGGGTGTCGGATAAAGACTTGCCAGAGGTCTATCAACGTCTGACAGCTATCGGCTTAGGCAGTGCTGGGGCAGATACCATTGTCGATATTACCTCTTGCCCGGGTACAGATACCTGTAAACTTGGGATTGCCTCCTCACGCGGATTAGCTGGCGAACTCGGAAAACGTTTGGAAGCTAAACGTGCCGACTTACCTCCAGCAATTGAAGATTTGAAAATCAAAATCAGTGGATGCTTCAATTCTTGTGGTCAACACCATGTTGCTGATATTGGCTTCTTCGGCAATAGTCGTCGTAGTGGCAATCATAAAGTCCCTCATTTTCAAGTGGTACTAGGTGGACAATGGCAAAATAATGCTGGTAGTTATGGTCTGGCAATGGGGGCTGTTCCTGCAAAACTCGTGCCTGATGTCTTGGAGGTCATTAGCAATACCTATGTTCAAGAACGCCAAGAGGATGATAACTTCCAAACATGGGTTGAACGCAAAGGCAAACGCGAGATGAAAGCTCTTATTCAGCCTTATATGGATTTACCGACTATAGACGAAAAACCTGAATTTTTCTCAGATTGGGGCGATAGTCGGATTTACAGTATTGCTGATATTGGCGTGGGCGAATGTGCTGGTGAAGTCGTGTCACTATTCTCAATGGAGATTTCACGCGCGGAATCCGAACATTTTGATGCACTGATTGCCCTCGATGAGGGGGATTATGAACTGGCAGATAAACGCGCCTATAATGCAATGGTCTTAGCCGCACGCGCACTGGTACGGACACATTTCCTTGATGTTGGTGATGACCCCAATACCATTATTTCAGAGTTTAAAACGCGCTTCTACGATACTGAACTCTTTTACGACCGTTTTGCTAAAGGGAAATTTGCCCGTTACCTCTTCACGCGCCATGAAGAACCGTTCGAGATAGTCAGCGAAGATAATGCTCATCAGACGATTGAAGAAGCTCAATTATTCATCGAAGCCACCCATTCCGCCGAAGGTCGTATTAACGGCGTAATTACCAGTTAGGAGCAGATACAATGCAAGCACCGAAACGATTAGTGGTCAAGTTATTCGCAAAAAATTCTGAAGTTGCTGAGACTGAGGCATTTGTTCCTGTCTTTCAACGCTGGATACAAGAAGACTTTGCTGATGAATTGCTGATTGATGTGGTTGATTACAAGCATGTGCCAGAAGGACCCGGTATCATTTTGATTGGCTATGAAGGCGACACAGCTTATGACTTTGTGCATGGCAAAGCAGGTCTACAATATACCTATAAGCAAACTAACGAAAGTAGCTTGGTCGATGCACTGACCATTGCCGTAAAACGTCTACTGGTTGCGGTTGAGAAAGCTGAACGAGAAATTGCATTGAATGGCTTAGAAATTGATGCAACCAGACTTCAAATTGGCTTCTTAGACCGCTTGAACTACCCACAAGATGATGCAGTGGTAGAAGCAGTTTTGGAAAATTTAGCTCCTGTTGCACAAACGCTCTTTGGCGAAAGTGCATCTATAATGGTTGAACAGATTGATAGCCGTGAGCCTCTACAAATTACGATACAAGGCGATCGTTCGCTATCTGTAGAAACTCTCACAAAGACAAGTGCTACCGCATAAATGTCTAAATGGTAGCAATAGGTAATGTATCTATTGCTACCTAACTTGTCTAGATTTCATCACTTTATTGGCGCATTTGACGTTTTGCTATACCATGATAATTAACACACTGTAAATTATTATTTCGGAGTTTTATTATTATGGTTACTTATGGGGAACGCCCTTGGACAAAATATTATGATGAGCATGTGCCTGCCTCACTAGAACCCTACCCTACGAAGGTTCTGCACGACTATTTGCCTGAAACAGCAAAGAAATATCCTAACAGAACTGCCCTGATTACCACTGCTAAATTGCCCGTACTGGGTCGTATAGATACTAAAGTGACCTACGCTGAGTTAGAAACTCACTCAAATGCGATGGCATCGGCACTGGTGGAACTCGGTCTCAAAAAGGGTGACCGTGTAGCGATTGTGATGCCGAATACGGTTGCTTTTGCAATAGCCTATTGGGCAATCCTCAAAGCAGGCGGTGTGGTCTCTGCAACGAACCCTACTTATCCCCCAAAGCGTATGGCATACCAAATTAACGATTGTGATGCTGAAATTGTCATCTGCTTGAGCCTGTTTTATAAGACGATTAAATCCATTCAAACTGAGACAAAAGCCAAAACAGTTATCGTCAGCAATATAAAAGACTACCTACCAACGCCTGCGAAAGTGTTGTTCACACTTGCCAAAGAGAAAAAAGACGGACATTACGTTGAGTTGAAGCAAGGTGATGTGTGGTTCAAGGATTTATTGGCAAAATATGCAGGTCGCAGTGTACAGGTGGATGTTAGCCAAGATGATGTTGCCTTATTTCAATATACAGGTGGCACAACAGGCGTGAGCAAAGGTGCAATGGGAACACACGGGGCATTGGTCAAGAATAGCTATGCAATGCAACAGTGGACAGGCTTTTATGAAGGACATTTTGACCAATATGAGCCGATGACCTATTTAGGTGCAATCCCAATGTTTCATGTGTTTGGTCTAGTAGTCTTGCTCACACAGTGCATCATCGCTGGTGGAACAATTGTCCTGATACCTAACCCGCGCGATGTTGACGAAGTGATTGATGTAATTGGACACTATAAACCGCATGTGATGCTGGGCGTGCCTGCGCTCTATAATGCGATTAACAATCATCCACGCATCGTATCTGGTGAGGTTTCGCTGAGTAGCTTTGTCTTGAATGCAAGTGGGTCTGCGCCATTGCCGACTAAAACCAAAGAAGAATATGATGCGCGTGTGCCTGTGGGCATTACGGAAGGCTATGGCATGAGTGAAACATTTGTCGCGGTGACAGCAAATCCGCTGCGTGGGACACAAAAAGACCGTAGTGTCGGGATGCCCTACCCTGATATGGATATGAAAATCGTGCAGATTGATGACCCTGATACCGAAGTGCCTGTGGGTGATGTCGGTGAATTGGTGATTTCCGCGCCGAATTTGATGATTGGCTATCATGGGATGCCGACTGAAACCAAGAATACATTGCGCCAAGATGCTGATGGCAAAACGTGGATTTATACAGGCGATATAGCACGGATGGACGAGGAAGGCTATTTCTACATTGTAGACCGCAAGAAAGATATGGCATTGATTGGTGGTTACAATGTTTATCCTGCGAGTGTTGAAGTAGCACTAAAACATCATCCTGCTGTATTTGAAGTGGGCGTTGCCGCAATTCCGCACCCTGAAAAAGAGGGGCAAGAAGCACTTAAAGCATGGATTGTGCTACAGCCTGATAAAACAGCGACAGCCGATGACCTCATTAAGCATTGTGAGGATTATCTCGCGCAATATGAAATCCCGCGCCGATATAGCTTTGTCGATGAATTGCCGAAGTCTGCCGTTGGGAAAACACTACGTCGGGAACTGATTCGTATGGAGATGGAAGAAGCCGACCAACGCGCGCGCGAAATGGCATGAAAATATTCACCACAAAGGCACGAAGAACACAAAGAAAAGCCTGAAATATAGTATGTTTCACTTCTTTAGCCATTGGATTTAAGATTATCTGATGGCTATTGAACTCTATCTCATTCGAGTTGATGCGTATGCACGACTTCACCATTGATGATAATCGAGAGTTCTTGGGTTGTTTCGTTGAAAGCTAATTCGGCAGGGAAACCTGTATAATATTCCCAATTTGTTTCGTAGATTTTCGAGCAGAATAATATCTGATTATCACATTCATAAAGTATAAAGTCCCCATAGCCTAAGTCATCATAAGTGTTATAACCAGAAAGAATGTATACTTGGTTGTTCACTTCCAATCTATCCTTATGAACATATACATCGCCAAACACAAAAAAGAGAAGAAAATATACACACGCAAAAATAGTAATAACAACCATAATCACGGATGCAAAAAAATCACTCCACATCGTAACGATAGTATGATTACCCCATAAACCTCTCTTTGATACTGCTAAGACAAAAATTAAAAAGGTTGTTGGAACTATAACGCATGAAATAATACCAGTAATTAGATACCCTGATTCAATCAATGGGTATAAAACTCTTGCATATTCAAATGCTATTAGAGGTCTGAGTTGTAAGAAATAGAGAAATAGAGCTAAAACAGTGATTAACGCAAAAACAAGTGGATAGTGTCGTCGCCAGAATGATACGCGAGGTTGTATGTCATGCTTCTTTTTCTTTGAGGATTCCATCTTAACGCCTATTGTTCTTCTAATTGATGCGTATGCACGACTTCACCATTGATGATAATCGAGAGTTCTTGGGTTGTTTCGTTGAAAGCTAATTCGGCAGGAGAACTTGTATTATCCAGAAAAAGTGTCTCAAGTATTTTAGAGCAAAAAATCCCAGTAGCATCACAATGATAGACTATAGCACTGGAATTTGGGATAAACTCAACGAATATCGTTAGCATATATAATTGATTATCTATTTCTAACCTGTCCTGATGTAAATAAACATCACGATGAACCATAGAAACCATCAATTGCATACACAGAGACATTCCAAAAACTAATATCAGAGCAAAGGCTACGAAATCATTCCATTTAGTATTAAAAGTCAAACCACGAGACTGAAATCTTTTGATTATCATTCCCAAAATTGCAATAAAAATAGTAGGAATTATAAGATATACAAAGATTACCTCAATTAATCCTGACCAAATCAGCAAAGGATAAATAACAATTGAGTCTCGCACTGGCTTTTGATTTTCCAGTAGAACAATATATAAAAATATTGCCAATAACGTTGATATCGAAAGAATAAGCGGATAGTGTTGTCGCCAGAATGATTGACGAGACTGCGTGTTAGTCTTCTTTTTCTTTGAAGTTTCCATAGTCGCATCCTCGATTTTCCCTAATATGTATCAGTAATTATCTCGTCGCGGACACTATCCATAGTGTCCCTACTGAACCCTGTTGATTTTAGGAATGCACTGAAATTTTCTCAGGTTTATGCAACATTTGGTGGACAACGCAGGCATTGTCCCTACAAAAGTAGTTCTAAAGTCTAATCCACGATGGCGATGCGTTCATAGATTTGGTGAACATCATAGGCGTTACAGAGTTCTGTGCCAGCGGTCATGACGGCGGCAGTACCTGCTGAGATACCATAACGCACAGCAGTTTGCAGGTCATCGCCACGACTCAGTGACCAGACGATACCCCCAACCATGCTATCCCCTGCCCCGACTTTGCTCTGAATTGGCACAACAGGCGGACGCATCTTCACCGCTTCATCGGCTGTAATCATCATTGCGCCTGACGCGCCCATCGAAATCACGAAAACTTCTGCCATACCCTCGGCTATCATTTCGCGCACTATCCCTAGCATGGTATCTTCGCTCTGGAATTTCTTGCCCGATAAACTTTCGAGTTCATGTAAATTCGGCTTGAGCAAAAAGACTCCAGCCCGCGCACAGGCTTCTAAAGCACTGCCTGATGTATCGACAATTAGCTTACTCGTAGTCGATTGGACACGTTGTGCCAAAATTTCATAGAAGTTATTCGGCATTGACGGCGCAAGGCTTCCACTGGCGACGATATAATCTGCATCGTCAGCAAGGGTCGCATCGATACAACGTTCCCACTCAGTGATGTCGGGTCCTGGCATACCAAAGCGATATTGCAGCCCTGTGGAGTGTTCGTAAATGGTGAGGTTTTCACGGGTTAAGCCACTGATAGGAATCGGTTGGGTGCGAATCATCTCGGCTTCAAGGAGTTGATTCAGCATTTGCCCTGTGCCACCGCCAGATGTGAAAATCGCAGTAGAATCGCCCCCTAACTTTTTAATCGCGCGCGAGACATTAATGCCTCCACCACCTGCATGAAATTCTGGTGGGTTACAGCGTAGTTTAATTTCGCTAGCAACGGTATCGACACTGCTACTTTTATCGATGGTCGGGTTGACGGTTAGTGTGATGATTTTAGACATAATTGTCCTCTCGATTATAAAGTTTTACTGTCTTATATAGGTGCGTAGCATGCTGATAGGAGTACAAGAAAACGTGGTCAGTTGTTTTCTTGTCGCGGACACTATTCATAGTGTCCCTACCTGACCCCTGTTGAATTGCAGGGAAGCAATGTATTGCGTCCGCCCTGATAATTTCTCGTTCTCCACGCTATTCTGTGGAGGTACTAGCATACTACGCGCTTACGGAACAAATTTTAGTCATATTATTTACGAGCGATAATCATCGTCATGAAATTAAATTTCCAAGGGGCGACGACGCGCAACATATCACCGAATAATTCTGCGAAATAACTGGTCTGGTAATAGCCTTCGCCTTGGAAAATCTCGCCTAAGCCCCATAAGGTAAATGAGTGTGATGTCGGGATTGCTTCAACCACATCAAAGCCAACTGCTGTAACTTCATGGATTAGTTGTTCGCGTGTATAGGTACTCTCATAGAAATCTTCGTCAATGAGTGTTTGTCCGCGTTGTTCACGTCGCCATTGGGCTAGTTTCCAGACGATATTGGGATAGGGAATGGTAATCACGGCAACACCCCCTGTTTTTAGGACGCGGTAGGCTTCATTAAGTGCTGGTTGCATCCCGTGTTCAAAATGTTCAAGAACACCAAAAGACAAATATGCGCCTACAGAATTATCTGGGAATGGGAGCGCGTGAATATCTGCCCCTGCTAAGGCTAAAGCTGAGGTATGTTCTCGGCTTGCTTGGAGTGAATTCACAGCGTAATCCACACCAATGACCTGATAGCCCATCTCATGCAGGGGAATTAATGCTGAACTGAGTCCACTCCCTGCTTCGAGGACGATTTCATCTTTATTGAGATAGGGTAAATACTGATTACGTCCGCGAATGGTACGCTTATAGTAGGCACTCTGTAATTCGACATCTACTGAGGCGTTATCCCAGATATTTTCCCACGCTTTGCGGGTACTGTCATAGCGATTGTTGTCACTCATGGTTGATTTTCTCTATGGTTTCCTGTGCTAAAAAGTTAAGGGCGTAGCATGCTACGCCCCTACAAAAGTATCTTTTTATAATACACCAAACTCGTTAAGTTTTGCCAGACGATGCTCATAGGTATGATTTGCTAGTACGTGCTGTCTCGCTTTAGCGGCAATTGCTTCGCGCTCCGCATCATGTGCGAGATAATAAGCAACTTTTTCACGCAAATCTTGCAAGTCCTTGAAGATGACAATGTTTTCATCCTCAGTGAACCACTCATGAATGCCGATGCGATTATCTGCAATTTGGAATGTCCCGATACTCGCTGTCTCGAATAGGCGCATATTGCCCCCATAACGCATGAAGTTTCCATGGGCATTGATGCTAATTTTGACTGAGGATAGCACATCTAGCATTTCGCCGCCGAGTGCTGAGCCTTTGGCATAGGGCTTTAGACTATCAGGCACATCATGCACACTCCAGACACCTAAATCAAACTCGGTGAGAGCGTCTAAGGCTTCGACCCGTTCACTATATAAATTTTGTGGGATGAGCGTTCCGACAAAGCCAACATCCACAGCAAATTTTGCTTGGGCTTCGCGTGGCGTATGAAATTCGGGGTCAATGGCAACAACAGGTAAACAAATCATCTCTTTTGCGCCTAATTCCTGCCATTGTATCCCATGATAAAAATCATTGGTCAGCACAATATCGAGCAACGGGGCGGCTTCGCGTTCGATTGCATGGGAAAATACAATCGGCGATGTGCCTGTCGAATAGATGATTTTGCAGTTCATCTCGGCTTTGATTAGGGCTAAGGTATCGGCATGGATGACGCGATTGTCCCCTACTAGCCAGATAATATCTGGTTGTAATTTTCGGGCGTGGGTCAGCAAGTTTTGATTGCGCTTCTGTAATTCAGGGTTGAGGTCATAGGGTAAACGATTCATCACGGCTTGGGCGACCCGTTGCGGTGTGATGCGATTGGTATATTTTTCAGCTTTAAGTGACGCAATATCTTGTGACCCAAAACCAGCTAAATTACGCCAGAACACATCCACGGTATGCCCTTGTTTGAGCAGTACTTTCTCCCAAAAACGAAAAGACATACTCGTCGGGAATAGTGGTAGTGGCAGATTGTTTGCTTGCGCGGATTGTTGCTCTCGAATGAGCGTTTGCGGGTGATGTAGGCTGGCAATGAATAAAATACGTGACATAGATACGCCTTGTTTGGTGATTAGATTGCGCGGAGAGCATTTTATTCATTGGTTATTTGTCGCGGACAGCGTCCATGCTGTCCCTACATAACATCTAAATTTTTAGACAAAATGTAGGGACATGATGTATCGCGTCCGTTATGATAATTACCAATAAATATTCTCTAGGATTTCAAGCCCTCTTTAAGAAAAGTCCCGATATGTGTTGGGATGAGTAATAATTTTAGTATAGCGGTTTTCAATATTCCAAAATGTTTTTGGCTGTAGATTAATAATCCCTCAAAATACATTTGGCGTGCTAATTTACTTTGGGTCTGCACGCTCGATTTTTCGTAGTGCGTAATCCATGCGTCAGGCAGATAATGTATAGTTTTCCCTAGCGCACGAATATTATGGCAGAGGTCATCATCATTAAAATAGAGCCTCAATCGCTCATCAAATACACCAAATGATATCAAATCCTCACGGAATGCCATCAAGCAAGAACCCGGTGCAACTTCGACTTCGCGCAAGGTATCGCGTTGCCAATCACTATAAAAATTGTAGTTATGCTGTCTGTGTTTCCATTGGCTGAATAACAGCCCTAAGAAAGTATAGTCCAATAGCATATCCATGAATTGGCGTTCGCGTGAACATATTGGCAAAACGTCGCCATCTGGATGGATTTGTTTGCAAGTTACTGCGCCGACGTTAACCGTATTCCGCAGGTATGTGAGCATGATAGCCAGTGTATTATCAGGTACAAGCGTATCGGGATTGAGAAAACAGACAATATCACTCGTTGCATGGTGTATGCCGATGTTATTGCCTCCAGCAAACCACTGATTCTCGCCCTGCTCCAGTAGAATCACAGTATCAAATTGCTTGACCATTGTGCTACTGCCATCGGAGCTATTGTTGTCTACGACGATAATTTCCAGTGAAATATTGTCTGCTAGGGATAACAAAGATTCCAGACAATCTCGCAGTTTATCGCGTGTATTATAATTGACAATAACAATACTTAAATCTGGCATAGTTGCTCCCGACTATGGCGTGCATTATAGGCGAGAGCCACTTGAATTGTCTAGTTGACAGATGCAAACATTTGTTCTTAAAATAGAGTGATTATATTATGGAGAGATAGATATGTGCCGAAATATCAAGACCCTTTATAATTTTGCGCCACCTGCAACAAATGATGAAATTCACTCTGCCGCATTGCAATATGTCCGCAAGGTGACAGGCTATACAAAACCTTCGCAAGCGAATGAAGATGCCTTTCATCGTGCAGTCGAGGACATTGCCCGAATTACAACCGACTTATTCGAGTCACTCGAAACTAGCGCATCCCCTAAAAATCGTGAAGTAGAAGCGGCAAAAGCTAAAGCCCGTTCTGCGAAACGCTTTGCAAAATGAGTTTTGTCTTTGCTGAACGTCTGTCTGATTCGCCATTAGTTGATCTCGTTTGGTCTACAAAAAGTGGTGATGATATGCCGTCGTTTATCTCTATTGCTGAACATCAATTGGAAATGGTTATCACTAAGCAAGAGAGTAAAATGAGCTTCACGATACGAGGTCCTGAAACTCTTGCTTCCATTGCGCCTGTGCCTAAGAATGCGGAAATTTTAGGTATTATTTTTCGATTTGGCACATTCCTGAATCCAATCCACATGACTCAGCTTGTGGATAATTCACATGACGCGCTATTGGCTTGCCATAATGCAGTGTGGTTAGGGAGTGATACATGGGAAATACCGACATTCGACAATGTTGATGATTTTATTACAGCACTTGTCCGTGACGATGTAATTGCATATGACCCCCTGATTGAGCAAACATTAACTCAAGAAGATCAGCTTGGCTTATCATTACGGACACTACAACGTCGGTTTTTGAAGACAACAGGCATCACTCATAAGCTCTATGAACAGATGCAACGCGCCAAAGATGCAACTGCCTTACTCGAACAAGGCACATCTATTCTGGATACCGTTTTTCAAACAGGTTATGCAGACCAACCGCATTTAACCCGTTCGCTCAAGAGATTTATGGGCAGAACCCCTGTAGAAATTATTGAATCAGTAGAGCAAAGTTAAGTGTCGTTTTTATTCAAGACAGGCTACGGTTGGTGAAATATAATAGTCGCATTGCTATTGAACACAAAGGAGAAGGCAAATGGGAAAGCTCATTGTTACTGAGTTTATGTCATTAGATGGTGTGATGGAAAATCCACAATGGACATTCGAGTATTGGAATGATGAAATTGCCAAATTTAAAGGCGAAGAAACATCGAATAATGAACCCATACTCTTGGGACGGGTGACATATGAAGGATTTGCGGAAGCATGGCCACAAAGAACTGACGAAGAATCAGGTGGCGTATATTTCAACGGAACGCGTAAATATGTAATATCTACCACACTCGATACAGCTGACTGGAATAATTCGGTACTCATCAAAGACAATATCGTAGACGAAATCAACAAACTCAAGGCACAAGAAAGTTCAGATATTGTTGTTCATGGCAGTGCGACACTCGTGCAGACACTCATTAAGCATGACCTCGTTGACCGTATTCGCTTGTTGGTTTATCCAGTGGTATTGGGCGAAGGCATACGTCTGTTTCAAGATAATCTCAGCGCAAAGTTTGAGCTTATAGATACAAGAACTTTCAGCTCTGGTGTAGTTGGGCTGATTTATGAACCCGTTAGCTAAATATCTAAAGAAAGCTGTCTTATCTTTACAGCTTTCTTACTACAGATTTCGTTACTTGTCCTTTATACTAATATTATAATCATTCACACACAGATATAAATTAGGACAGACATGACAAACCGCACCGTGTATCTGGTACGGCATGGGCATCGCTTGGATGAAGTCGATAAGAAGTGGTATGAAAAAGAAAGTCTGAACAAGTACGACCCACCACTATCGAAAAAAGGCTTAGATCAAGCTCAAAAACTCGCACAACGCCTTCAACAAGAACCAATTGATATGATCTTCACCTCCCCTTATTGGCGTGCTATCCAGACTGCACATCCAATAGCGGAGGCATTAGATTTACCTTTGTATGTCGAAAATGGGATTGGTGAGTGGCTCGGCAAGAGTATGATTCCGCATGAGCCGAATATAATGCCAGCATTCCAACGACGTGATGAGTTCCCTGCTTTAGAATTTAGCCATAATCCGCGTGTGATACCGCATTATCCTGAGACTGTATCCGAATGTTTTGAGCGTCTCGAAAATACGATAACGCAATTACTGGATAGCTATGAGGGGAATCTATTAATTGTGGGACATGGTCGCACAGTGACGGGATTAGCCCATCGCTTAGTCGGAAAGCCTGAGTCGCACTTTAAGCTCAATAACGCTGGCATCACGAAACTTGACTATGAGAATGGTAAATGGTTGCTACGCCTCAATAGTGATGATACGCACCTCACTGCTGAAACAATGCCACAGTTTATCTAAACAGTAAGGACACACCGCTCGTGTGTCCTTACAAATAGTATCATCAAGCTAACTTAGCGATAAAAAACGAGATTACTCTCTGGTGTGCCGTAAAAAGGCGTGAGCAATTCAATTTCAATATCAGTGGCAGTAATAATACGCTCAGGGGCTTCATCAAATAAATTGGGAAACTGAGCTAAATTACCACAAGTGGCATCAATCAAACTTCTGAATATCCACCCAAAACCTGTCTGAAATGGTAAACGATACCATAACCCATTATCAGTCGTGCCGACAATTTGAACAGCTTGACCATCTTGCAAAATATCAACGACCTGATAATCAAGTGCCGCCCCTGCCCGCAAACGTAAACCTTCCGAACCGCCTGTATTGACAACACCATTGCAATTTACGGTGATACCTACGACCTGAGATGCGTGCAAAGGTTGAGATATTGCCACGACCTCATCTGCACCAGAGATAGAAAACCCTGTATTTTCAGTCACGCCATGCTCGGTACTATCCGCAACTAATTGGACTTCACCTGATGCAACAGTGACGGCACGAAGACCCTCTGGCACATTCCAAACCAGAAAATGCCCCTCAGCCTGCGTGATGTCAAATGAAGATGTCTCCAAGTGATAATCAAAACTGTCTATAGGAGCATTAAAATCATGCAGGACAATGCCTGTCTGACGTGATGAGAGATAGATAACCCCAGCGTCATTCTGTCGTAAGTCAACAATTTCATACTCAGAATTGGGCAAAACCAGTAATTGAGCCTCATCACTGATGGTAATTAGCACTCGCCCATTGCTTCCAGTACGGATACGGTCTCCGATACCAAAGGGGGCTACTGCTCCTACTGAGAGGGTTAATTCCGTGGTGGTGTTCCCTCGTATAAAGGCAACATCTTCACCTAATACTTCAATTACAGCTGATAAATCACTATCTTGCGCGTATATACTCGTGATAAGTGTAAAAACTATTATCAGAGAAATATATAGTCTATTCGGCATGTGCTTCACCTGTTTCAATTACGGGCAACGTGAAGAAAAATGTACTACCAACTCCTTCTTCACTAATAAAATCAATCTGACCTTCATGTGCTTCAATTACAGATTTTACGAGGCTTAAACCCAAACCCGTACCTGAAATATGTGAGGTCGCGTCAGATTTCGCGCGGAAAAATTCGGTAAACATTTTCTCTTGTGCGGATTGAGGGATACCATAACCTGTATCTTGAACTTCAAACCGAATGTCTTTATCGGCTGTTTGTAAACGCACCGTAATTTCTCCTTTATCAGGCGTATACTTTATCGCATTCCCAACTAAGTTTGTTACGGCTTGCGATAATTGCCCGACATCGGCATTTGCATAAACAATAGCCTCAGGCACTTGCAATGCAAAGGTCTGTTGTTTTTGAATTATATCAGGTTGATGGCTGGCGCAGACTTCTTGTACTAATTTTGTGAAATCAATTTCTCTTAAAAGCAATTTACCAGACCGTAAACGCTCAAGGTTGAGAATATCATTGATGATATTAAGCATGTCTTTTGACGCTGTTAGGATAAACCCTAAATAGCGCTGATGACGTTCCTCTAAATCAAGTTGCATATCGAGTAATTCAGTAAAACCCATGATGCGTGCCAGCGGATTTTTCAAATCGTGCGCGGCAATACGTAGCATTTGCGTTTTCAATTCACTTAATTCCGCGACAGTTGTTAAGTCACCGATAATCATCGTCCATAGCCCATAGGTTGGCAGTGGCGCAGCATCGAGGCGGAAAACTCGTTCACCGACTTTAATATCATCTATGAAGAAGATTTCATGCGTTTCGAGACCCTTCACTATCTTTTGCGATAGCTCATCATTTTCGCTATCATTCTCCAATAGACTTGTCAGCAATTGTCCATGAAGGTCGTCTGAGCCTGATAATAAGAACGCTGACAAATCGTCATTATATTGAACAATTGCCCCATCATTATCAATGACCACAATGCCTGCTGGTGATTCGGCAAATACTGCATCAAGCAATAGCTTCTGACGTTCAACTTCTTTATGTAGCACCATATTATCAATATTGGGCGCAAGTTGAGAAATCAGATCTTGGATTAAGTTCTCAGAGGTTGAGGGTAGATTTTTCTTTTCGATATGCGGAATTACTAATAATCCGCGTGTTGTATCACGCCAAACAAAGGGGAAAATTGTTTGCTCGTCTGCTGTGACCTTCTTCTTTAACTGATTAAATTGCTCAGGGATTAGTACCTTCTGTGTATGACGTAAGGCTGAGTTTTTATGTTGCTCAAAGACAATATAACCTTGTGGTTGCGTTTCATCAAAGAGATACAACAAGCTGTTTGATTCAGGTACAATCTGTTTAATATCATCCAATATGAACATGGCGGCTTGGTCAAGTTGTAAGCGTTGTGCAGCAATATGCTGTAGGCTTTTGAGCAAAAATTCTTTCTGTTCACGTTGAGTCCGCTCAAAGGTTATGTCGATACCTAATGACAGTAAAAATGGGATGCTCAACGCGAGCAACAAATCAAACAGACTCACGCTAATGAATGCCGTACTAAATAAATACGAGGCAAGTAAGAATACCACAAGCATAAAAATAAAGAGTAATGCACCCTTAAAATACCAGCGTGGCAAAGCATAAATAGCACTAACGGAAATGGTTAAGCCAACAATGAGCAACCCTTGCCAGACTTGTGCCAAAGGTCTTGGGAAATCATTTTGGATGATACTTTCAATTGCATTGGCTTGAATTTCTACCCCTGCCATGAGGTTGCCACTAATTGAAGATGGCACGAGGTATTGATCTAACAATCCTGTGTTATTGATTAAGCCAACAAGAACAATTTTATCCTCAAATATAGCTAAATCGACAGTGTCATCAACGACATCTACAAAGGAGACAATGGGAAAGGTTGTTTCTCTATTATTGGCTGGCGCACCATAGTAATAGGTCTCCCAAAAGCCAAATTCATCAACTGGAAGTAGTCGGTTATCAGCGATTAATAAACCATCATGTGTCGCTTGAACAAGTTGTTCTGCAACAGCATTTGGAATACGTAAATATGCAAGATAGGTTGCAATACTGAATGAATAGCCGACATTGTCACCCGCACGAACGATAGAGGGCTGGCGACGAACGACACTATCTGTATCAGGTAAGGTATTGGTATAACCCAAATAATCTGCTGTAGATGAAAGAGGCAAACTAATTGGCGAATCATCGCGGAATGTATAAGTGTTGTAGGCTATTTCTGTATTTGTTTGACCAGCTATACTATTAACACCTGCATCCCCTAGCACAATACGTGTTCTAGCATCGCTTTGGCGAATAGCATTGAGAGCTTCTGCAAACTCTTCATCAACAGGTTTTGTTTCACTAAAAAGCAAATCGAAGGCAATTACTCGCGGATTCGCACCTTCAAGATGGTTCAGTAATTCAACATAAGCTGTGCGAGACCATTCTGAGGGGGTTGTACCGTAGCGATTGAGACTCGCATCATCTAACGCGATAATTACGATGTTGTCAGATGTTGGGGCTGGCGCGATAAAGACATCATTAAGGCGCAATCTCGCACCCATAAAAATGTTACCCCACCACAAGGCTAATAAGACCAGTGCGCTGAGGACACCTGCAACTAAGGAAAGTTGCAAGCGTCTTGATTGCCAGATTTGACTAAAAGACCGCATATAGACTTAGTCTCCAGCCTCTTCGGTGGCTTCTGCTGGCGGTGCATCATCCGTAGAGCTACCTGCATCCTCAAAGGACGCGTTCTCAAAAACTCGTAAACCAGCACAATTGCTATCAACGGAGGCGCTACTGGATAATATCCAGCCAAAATCATCTTCAAAGGCAATGCGATACCATTGTCCATCTTCACTGACACCAAAGAAGGTATCAATCTCAGCCGCTGAAATAATGCCCAGACGTTCTTGGTCTAGTGACGGCGCGAGACGCACATTAATACTGACATCGTCAATTGTCGTCACACTAACTGTGCAACCATCTAATGCTGCGTCCAATTCATCAAAGGTTGAGGCACGTACAACATCACTCAGCGGTTCACTTACTGCCGAGCGAATACCAAATTCAGGAGGCACATCCGCCGAACCATCATCTGTCCCTGCATCGACTACGCCTTCAGAAACGAGCATCCCTGAGCGTCCACTATCTTCTACACGAATACGGAACTCTGTTCCTTGTGCGGCTAATGTCATACCTGGTGTCTCGACATCGTAGCTTGAATTTGCACCTAAAACACGGTTCAACCGATGGGTTGTTTGCCCGACTAAGACTTCCACCGTGAGTTGAAAATCTTCTTCATCGCCTTGAAACTCAACAATGCGATATTCTGTATTGGGTTCAAGCGTTACATCTGTGCCATCTGCAAAGAAAGTTACACGTGCAGACCCTGTTTCATCGGTACGGATGGTATCCCCAACACCAACAATCGCTTCCAAGCCAACACTGATGAAATTCGCTGTGTTGACCCGTTGTACTTCAACACCTGAATTCAAGACCTCAAGGGTCGCTGCAAATTCATTCTGGGCGTTTACTACCCAGCCGAGTAATAATGTTGTTAGTAATCCTATCGTCATCAGTAATCGACGGTTTATCATAACTTCCCCTATCAGATTCCACATTATGTAATTATTTATAGTATACGGCAGAATGTCTATCAAACACTGTTAAAAAATTAACAATATACAAACACTTTACTATGTTTCATTTTATTACGATAGAATTTTTGGGTTAAGATTATAAAATTCATGAGTTATCATCGTGATAATTGTCTCTGTATGAAACCCAATAGGATTTTTCAACACGGATAACATTGCCTTGAATGCTTACCAGTGTGATTTGCTTTTGCTCACAATAGCCTTTAATCGTTTCCATGACCTCTGCAACATCATCTGTAAAAAATGCTGATTGAGACACGATAATGATGAATACATCTGTTGTTTTAGCAATTCTCAGTGCTGAACTGTTGTCAGACAATTGAATAATCGTGTAGCCGTCATCCTTGATGGCATAACATAACTTGCGATAATTCTCATCAACTGCGCCAATATAGAGTAATGTTTTTCTCGAAGTCATGAGGTTATGCTTGTGCAGGAGATATTAAGCGATTAGCTAATTCAGTCAATTGTTTAAACGCAATTGGCTTCATAATCACGAGATCAGCTAGACCTATGTCATCATTATCGAAAATTATTGAATCATTCGCAGTCACCATGATAATCTTAGTCGCATCGGCGATATGAGTATCTTTGATAAAGCGTAAAATTTGTAAGCCAGATAAGCCAGGCATATCATTATCAAGCGTCATAATATCCACATGATTATTGCTGAGAAATTCAATCGCATCTTTACCATTTACGACAGAATAAGCATCATAGCCAGCGTACTTAAATACAGTGGTTA
Source organism: Phototrophicaceae bacterium (assembly GCA_965230145.1). Taxonomy (GTDB): domain Bacteria; phylum Chloroflexota; class Anaerolineae; order Aggregatilineales; family Phototrophicaceae; genus JAUZRW01. Next base: position 3,718,799 of record CBDDKI010000002.1, on the reverse strand, counting down.
ATAGCTCACAAATTTCTAAATTGTCATCAACAATGAGTACAGAGTTTCTCATTTGCACACCCTCAAACAATCTCTTAACTAACTACTTTCATCATAAAAGATTGCTTGAGAACGCACATCTGCGAGGTGGAGAGTTATTGATTAGCCATATGGTTAGTTTTGATAATACTGGCTAATATTCATTTTTAGATCAAATTATGCTGAACGATAATCGCAGTAGCCTCGGTACGACTGGAGACTCCTAATTTGCTTAGAACACTGCTGATATGAAATTTAACAGTCGCTCGACTAATATACAATTTTTCGCCGATTTCTCGGTTATTCAAGCCTTCGACCATGAGCTTAATCACATCTTGTTCACGTTCGGTAAAGCTAACTTCAGGTTCTTGCGGTGCGCTATTTGCCTTGACCAACAAACGAGTCGCGTCTGAAGCAAGTGCCATTTCGCCATTGTGGATTTTACGGACAGCATTGGCGAGTTCATCTACAGAAACATTCTTAAAAAAGTAACCAGATGCGCCTGCTTCAAGAGCTTCCTTAACCAATTTTTCGTCATCGACAAAACTTGTTAGCGCAATAATTTTTGTATGGCTTGTATATTCTAAGATAGATTTTGTCGCTTCGATGCCATTCATTTTGGGCATCATCATATCCATGAGAACAATGTCAGGCTTTAAATCATGTACAACCTTAATCGCTTCCTGCCCGTTGGATGCTTCACCAACAAGTTCTAATTCTTCAATAGCATCAATAAAGTATTTAAAGCCTTGTCGAACAACATCATGATCATCTACCAAAACTACCCGTATTTTTTCGCTCATAACTCTCCCCTTATGCCTCATGCCATTGAATGTAAGTATATGTACCTTCTTCAAGGGCTGTATCAATATTTAAATCTGCTCCGATTTTTTCAGCGCGTTCCTGCATGATATTAATGCCGTAGTGATTCGCAGGGATTGTATCAAGATCAAAACCGATGCCATCATCAGCAATCACCACTTCAACCGATTCATTATGAAAGCGTAATTCAACATTAATTAGATTAGCTTGTGAGTGCTTCCACGCATTATTTAAAATTTCTTGGCACATACGATACAGTTGCAACTGTGCATCAGGTGTAACTAGTTGCGGTTGTCCCACAATTTTAAGGTCAACATCAATCGTACCACGCCCTCGTACACTATTACACAAGTTATTGATTAAATCACTCAAAGGTGTTTGAACAATCGCTTTCGGACGTAGTTCCACGAGCAAAGAACGCATTTCAGCCAGCGCACCACGGCTCAGTTGTGTTAATTTTTCTAAGCCTTTTTTTGCTTTAGTCGTATCTGTCAAATCTGATTTTGTCAGTGAATCTGCAATAACACTCGCTGAAAAGAGCGTCTGGCTAACCGCATCATGTAGCTCATGTGCGAGACGTTGCCGCTCTTCAACAGCCGCTAAAATATGGGCTTGCTCGTAAGCGCGTGCGTTAGTAATTGCAATAGAGGCAAGAGAGGCAAAAAGTTGTAAATATTCACCATGTTGTGCTGTAAACTGCTGGGGTTCGGGACTTTCAAGATTAATGAAACCAATCACCCGTTCCTGCTCAATAATCGGCACACCTAGATAAGATTGGTATTCGATATTGGTATGATTATGCACCCACAAATCATTCCTGTGTATATCGTCAACTAAGAGTGGTTGTAGTGTATCTAGCATGACTTTAAAATTAGGGGTTTCTAGCGCATTAAAGTGGAAGTTCTCCGCCTCTACTTTAGTTAAGTAGGAATCATATCCACGTAACGCTCTAGCTGTAGTTTGGTAATCTTCATCCATGAGCATTACATTGGCACTCTGATGTGGAATGATGCTACCGATATTATCCAGTAGACGCATAATCACGTCATCAAAGTCCAGAGTGCTATTCAAGGCAATAGAAATGTCGAGCAAGGCTTCGGCAATGGTTCGTTGACGTTTTTCAGCTTCTAATAACTGGCGACGTTCGGTGATGTCACGCCCGTTGATAATAATCGCACGAACCCCTTCGACAGTCAGTAAATTTCTCGCAACACATTCAAACCAGCGATACTCACTGTTAGCCATTTGCAAACGATAAACTTCTGTTGAAAATATTTCAGGATTTTGGATGAGTTGTTCAAACATACTCGCAAGATGTGCATAATCATCTTCATGAACATAATTCATAAAGGATTTGCGAATGAGTTCATTTTCGTCGTAATCTAGGATAGATGTAATCGATGGGCTGGTATAGAGAATATTGCTATTGCCATCTAATTGTATGATAAGATCCGAGCCTTTTTCGACCATTGCCCGAAAGCGTACTTCACTCTGGCGTAGCGCTTCTAGGTGTTGTGCTTGTTGAACCGTGTAGCGGATTGACCGTTCTAGCATTTGGGCGGTCATGCCAGCTTTCTCGATAAAATCGACTGCGCCAGCCTTCATGACAGCTACATCAACATCAAAACTACCATGCCCTGTCATCACAATTACAGGCGTGCCGATATTTTCTTCTTTGAAAGCGTTAAGAAAGTCTATCGCCGTATGATTCACAAGTTCATAATCAAGAATACACACATCGTAATCATGCTTGTGCATTAAATCCAAACTTGGTTTTAATGAGGATGTCCAATCAAGTGTGAAAGCAGTCCCCAAAGACTGCATCAGCAAGCCTTCAATCAGATAAAATTGGGTCTCGGCATCATCAATCAACAAAATACGTAAATCAGATTTCATGGATACCTTTCTAGCCATTAAAAGTTGGTAGAATGAACCTTTATTCATTTGGTTCACATCTAATATAACAGATTCTTGACTAGATTGATTTTCTATCTGTAATAATTTTTCCATGACACCCTTATCCTTACGCTAAAGTTACATCCAGAATGAGATTGCCAAGACGGATAACATCACCTTTTTGTAATTGATATGGTTTGTAGGCGGTTAAACGTGTGTCATTAATATGTGTTCCATTGGCACTTTGTAAGTCAATCACCGTTACAGAATTGTGTTCTATAACAATTGAGATATGTAGGCGTGACACACCAAGTCGATACGCGCCGAGAGATGCAAGGTCGAGTGTAGGCTTATAGTTGGCAATTTTATCAGCACGCCCAACAATAATTTCAGATTTTACTATGTTATCAAATTGAAATATTTGCCGTGATTCACGTTCAATGAGGGTTAAAGTCTGAATGCTTACTTTGCTTTTAGTGAACATTGCCCGAGGTTGTGTCATCCCTTGAGGGGATTGGCTGAAAACCAGATTTGATGCAAGTGCTGTCATCATAATTGCCTACTATTTAAAAACCTATCCGAACGACTTATGAACAGGATATAAAATAATAGGCAATTACCCATCAGCGAGGTGGTTATAATATGGACTAGCCAGTTGGCTAGTATTTAATTTTCAAGCGGTATCCACTGATAGCTTTGACCATCACGTTGGACATGCCCCAAGCCAGGGAACGGCAAATGGTAGAACATGACTAACAAGTCACGGTTAATCGCATTCGCCAGTTGAGCGCGACGGGTTTTCACCGCGAGTTCGGCATCCGTATCCCAGACAAAATGCCAATCAGGATACATAAATTGTGACGTGTGGTGTAGAACATCCACTAAATGCAGAAGCGCATCATCACCCGATTCAATCAACAAGCCACTTTGTCCCATCGTATGCCCAGCCAGTAACATCGCGCTCACGCCTGATGCTATCTCTTCCCCTACCGATACTGTACTAAATTTGTCGCGTAGAGGGTCAACCACAGTGCGGATTCCCTTGACCCGCTCACCCATTTTTTCTTGCGCTTCATCACTCAACCAAAAATCCCATTCTGTATCAAGGGTGATATAACGGGCATTTGGGAACGTCGGCTTACCATCTGTTAGTAAGCCCATATAATGGTCACCATGAAAGTGAGTGATGTAGACAATATCAATATCTTCGGGTTGCACACCTACCGAAGCCAAATTGGGTACAATCTGCCCGACTTGGGGACGCTCAGGATTTTGTCCCATACCCGCATCCACTAAAATTTTTGTATCATCCGTTTCTATCAAGAGTGAATTAAAATAATTACTAACTTTATCCCCTGTAATATTTAATTTGGCTAAAGCATCTTGTATTTCTGTGTCGCTAGCATTCGGGAAACGTTGCGCTATACTACTAACATCGCTTTCGACTTCACCTTCTGCAATAACAGTGCAGGTAATATCACCTATTTCTATACGGTGTGTTGCCATCATTCTCTCCTTATTTTAGTCATCCAGTAGACTAATTATACTCCGTCCTAATCAAACAAGGTCAGACACTCAGAAATGGTTTATAATAAGCCTTAGTTTTAATCAAATGTGATAGAGGAGTTATTCTCATGGCAAACTTTGCAGTCTTTGAACTCAAAGAATATATGGTCATTTTTCGTCAATCTGAAGAACGTGATTTTGGTGGTGTGGTTGCTAATATACGTGGCTTAGTACGTTGTACAGGCATCGGCGTTAATGAAGACGACAAAAATAAGTATCAACTCGATGTATTTTTTCTTGCTAGTTATAGTGATTTCCCAACCCCACAAATTGACCTCGAAAACAAAACAGGGTCGTTATTCATGCCCATGAGTGATATGTCCACCTTTATTGATGTTCTACGGAACGAAAAACCAATTTATGGACATTTACGTGGCGATAATCCTCAACTGACCAGTATCACCACCACCAACGAACCCATTGGGGTTGGAGATGAAGATTTCTAAAGAGCTTATCGGAAAACTTACGTGTTTATTTGTCAGGTAATGCTATACTGAAATGATAAATCACGAGATGGAGACTTAACCAGCAATGACAGCACGTATTTTGTGTGTAGAAGATAATCCTCAAAATATGCGACTTGTACGCAAGCTCTTGCGACGCAACTATACCGTACTTGAAGCGGAAGATGGTCTCACAGGGTTACGTATAGCTGAGGAAGAACTCCCTGATTTAATCTTAATGGACATCAACCTACCCGATATTGATGGTACAGAAGTAACTCGACGCATTAAAGCACAAGACCATCTGGCACATATTCCCATTATCGCCCTTACAGCAAATGCAATGTACGGTGATGAGGAGAAATATATTGCGGCAGGTTGTGATGGTTACATCGCAAAACCTGTGATGCGCGCCAACTTATATAGCGCAATTGAGAAGTTCCTCAAGCAAGAGGAAAGCAACACTTCTCAGTCTTAATCAAAAATTATACTCATGGCTCAGGAGTTCTGTAAATGACACGTATTTTGTATGTAGAAGATAATCCGCAGAATATGGACTTGGTCTGCCGAATTTTGCGGCATGTTGGGGGCTATGAAGTCCTCGGCGCAGTAGATGGTAAATCAGGCGTTGAAGAAGCCACAAAAAATAAACCTGATCTCATCCTCATGGATATTAATCTACCTGATATTAGTGGGCTTGAAGCGACCAGTCTTATCAAAGCAAAGCCAGATTTGAACACCATTCCAATTGTCGCATTCACGGCAGATACAAACGAGGCTGACCGCAACAAATATCTGGATGCGGGCTGTGATGGGTATCTACCAAAACCCGCTAGCGCACAAAAATTGCTACAGATTGTTCAAGAATTTATCTGAGCCAGTGGCTTTAATGGATGGCAGAGATGTCATCCTAAATCTTTGCTCGTAGGTTCGGTTTGCCAAATAGCTATACACTATATCATCTATACCACAACCGACCTATTGATTTCAGCAAACGAAACCTTATATTTTCCTCAATAACCCCCATTTGACGATACCAAGCGACTGTCTCTTGAACGCTTTGGCGCATATCAATCTGTGGTTGACACAATTCTCTGTGTGCCTTACTCGCATCAAAATGAACGAACTTAGCCCCAAGTCGCACTTGGTCAGCATTAATAGGGGTTTGTATGCCAATTTGTCTTGCAAGATTGATTAGTTTAGTTCCCAATGGAATGAGAAAGTTAGGCGTTGGTAAGATAGGTGGTGCAACATCGACACACTCAGCTATCAAGCTAAACCACGCATCATTGCTAAAATTCGCTGTATTAAGGATATAGCGTTCGCCTGTTTTCCCTTTTTTCATGGCGGATAAATGCCCTTGAGCGACATCACGCACATCCGTTACCGCTATGCCACCAGACGTTTTTGGTACGAGCCACTGCCACTGTGCAACTTGTGTGACGTAAGTACCACTAATCATATTTAAGTCGCCTGCGCCAATCACAACTGTCGGATTCACGATGACGACATCTAAGCCCTGAGCGACAAATTCCTGAACCACTTCTTCAGCAAGGACTTTGCTATAGCCATAGTAAAAATCATCTGGAGGCAAATTGAACGCGACAGTTTCATCGGATGGTGTAGATATATCATTTGGCAACCCTATCGCTGCCGCACTACTGGTAAACACAACCCGTTTGACATTTTCTTGTTGTGCCGCTTCTAAAACCTTACGTGTCCCTTCGACATTGACCTCGTAGAGCCAATTATTATCAGCACGCCAATAATCCGCGACAGCCGCCACATGAAAGACCCAATCGCAATCAGTAAATGCAGAAACCAGAGAGTCAAAATCTGTGACATCCCCTATTTTTGACTCATAATCCAACCCTTGAAGCGCATCTAACTTGCTACTCTGCCGATGCAAAACGCGAACTTGGTGTCCATCCTCAAGCAAAGCGCGAACGACGAATGAGCCGACGAAACCTGTTCCGCCCGTAACGCAAGCTAACATCAGTCGTAAACTGTCTCGGCATGTTCAGGTAGTGGCACGATTAATGCACCAACTAAGCCGATAGCCGCTAAAATCACTCCGAGCCACAATACAGGGCTATAAGATCCCATCACATCAAGGCTTAAACCAAATAAAATTGGACCAATTGCCGTGCCTGTTACTAAGGAAGTTGAGACAAAGCCACGAATAGCCCCTTGATGCTTACGCCCGAACAAATTCACCCAGACAGCCCCATCAAAAACGCCACCTCCGCCCATCATCACGCCGAAGCTAAACGCATAGACCCACAATAATATTGGTGTGGTCATCTGTGTGGCAAGTATCATAGAGGCAATCAATGCGCCTAATTGTAATGCCATCACCACGCCTGGACGCAGACGGTCAACCAGAACGCCGAAAATGAGTGAGAACAGTGCTGTCATGATAGTAATAGTGGCATAAGTTTCTGCCGCTACTCGTGCGGAATGTCCTAACTCGGCAAAAATAGATACCTGATGCAGAATAAGCCCTGTTCCCCATGCAGGTGAGATAATACGTCCAAAAACGAATGTCCAGAAAGTTGGATTTTTAAGTACCTCAGCCAGAGTCCAATTGTCCTCAAGCAATTCCAGTTCGTCGTTCTTTTTCTTCTTGCGGATGTCGTCACCATCGGGTAGTAGCCCATGTTCTTCAGGGGTATTCCGCATGAATATCCACGCCAAGGGGATGGTGACAGTGGCAACTGCAATACCAAGATAAACCCACATCGTGCGCCAATCAATCACTTCTAATTGGCGTTGCATGAATGGCACATACGCCCATTGAAACAGCGCAAAAGAGACAAACACAATACTCATCACCCGTCCGCGTAAACGTTTGAACCATTCTACAATCACAGTTGTATTGACCAAGCCGAGTGAGCCTTGACCCAGCATGCGAATTCCCAAGAACCCGAATAGCAAGGTAATAGGTCCATTGACGAACGAGAATAAAATTAAAACAGTCGAAAAGAGTGCGGCAATAATCACAGCCATTTTGCGATTGCCATGTTTATCTATCATGCGTCCGACAAAGGTGAGACTGAGTGACCCTATGAAAGTCCCTGTACTGAACAGTGCCGAAACAACCGTCCGACTGAGTCCAAAATCTTCGATAAAAGAATCGATGAATAACGATACGGTAAAACTTTGTCCGGGAGATGTCGCGATAATGCCGATAATTGCTACAAAGAGAACGACCCAACCATAGTAAATAGGAGATGCACCAACGATGTCATGTGTCTTAGATGATGTGCTTGTTATCATAGAGCCTCTTTAATTAACGTAGTGTCTGTACCTTATGCCTTATGGTAGACATCGTCAATAGACCAATTCTTAAGGGAGTTAATGGCATAGAAAAAGTAAGAGGAATAAGCGAGTCAGATTAGTAAAAGTAAGACTTTCGCTTGATATGAGTGGACAGCTTATTGTATGCGCTTTCATATAAACATGAAATAAATTGTCGGACGCGCCGTTAGGCTTGTCCGTAGTTGAAAGTATCTAAGCCAGTTAGAATTCAAAGTGACGAAACTGAGGATTCTGACAATGGACTTAGATACTTTCCTGACAACATTATATGTGATAGTTGATGAGTGGTTTAGAGACAAAAAGATAGCCAAAGACCTGAAACGTTGTGGACCAACGCCAAAGATGAGTGATGTAGAAGTCTTGGTAGTTGCCATTGCGGGTCAATGGCGCAAAGGAGTGCCATGGGATTCAGAGAGGAGTTTAGTGCGCTATATGAACGAGCATGGTAAAGAATGGTTTCCGAAGATGTTAAAGCGAAGTGCGTTCAATCAGCGTGTGCGTAACTTATGGGCTATATTATTGAGATTACAACAAGATATAAGCCACATTTTGCAAGAGCCAGATCAACTCTATGAGATTGTGGATACTGTGCCAGTCCCTGTGGGTTCAATTAGTCAATCGAAGGCAGAAAAGGGTCATTGGTTTCACACGGCGGATGTTGGTTATGGCGGTAATCAAGGGCGGATGTATTGGGGGCATCAGGTTTTGATGAGTATTCAAGCTAATGGTGCCATCACAGGGTGGTTACTATCTGCCGCATCAAGCGATGATCGTTGGCTACTTCAAGGACTACTCAGTCAGAGAGCAGGACGTGCTCATTTGGTTGTGCCCAAAGCATGGCGACCTCACCGACAATTAACACCTCCTTACTTTCTGGGGGCATTTCAAGCATGTGGACAGTCCACTTGTTCTACTTATTTAGCAGACAAAGGCTTCAATGGCTTTCGCTGGCATAATCATTGGCTGACGATTTACCAAGTTGAGGTTTTAACGCTACCCTCTAAAGGTACTCGTAGCTCTTGCTCTCGATCATGGACTGCATGGTTTAGCAAACTAAGACAACCCATTGAAACTGTTTTTGCTTTATTGACAGAGGTCTTTGATTTAAAACGCTTGCGTGCTCATTCACTTTGGGGCTTGTATACACGCCTCGCTCTGGCAACGACTGCACACAATATCGGTATCTTACTTAATCGGACTTTGGAGCGTGCTTTACTTTCACACGCCACACTTATTTGTTAATTTAATTACGGACAAGCCTCGTTGCGCTTCCCTACAATGCCAACTGGTGGGGACATCCAACGGGATGTCATCGGAAAAATAAAGATAATTTTGAATTTCCACCGTTTTCGATACACTATTGTAGATAGTCGATGTTGAATTAATAAGGCATTATTCCAAATACGATGTAATCAACGCCTCAGTAAAGAAGCCAACCAAGGCTGTTTCATAGGCGTCTTGAGCATGATAGATTGCCTCAACGTGGTCAAAGCCATCAAAAATAAGAATATCCGCATTTGAGCCAGCGTTCTCGTAAATTTCGTAGCCAAATTCCACTGGCAAACGTGCATCAGCTGAACCGTGTGTAACCATAATCATGCGTTCGTTATGATTTTGGATGGCAGTTTCAGGACTAAGGTCAATAATATTTAAGCCATTCCAGCGTGCAATTTGAAAGGTCGCATCCACAAAAATTGTGGGAATACCGTTCCGTTGCAATTCATAAGTCACGACATCGCGCAAATTACCAAAGGGACTATCCACCCATAAGGCAGGCATGTCCGTTTCTTCGCTAAAGGCAATCACGGATGTGCCACCACCCAAAGAAATACCGAGTAAACCAATATTGTTTGCTTGATAACCTTGCATCTGTAACCAATCAAACGCACCTAAAATATCTCGGTATTCACGATTGCCCACAGTGGTGCGACCATTGGTAATCTCGGAATCGCCATGATTCCTCACATCAATCATCAGCACATTGAACCCATTCCGATGCAACATGCCAGCAGGAATGAGTGGCGTGGAATCACGTCGGCAACTACTGATGCCATGCACCACAATCACCGTATACTCGGTTTCATCTGGCGCAGGGATAAACCACGCTGAAATGTTCACATTATCTTCTCGTGATGGGAATGTCACAGTTTCATAGTTGCCCATTGCGTATGCTGCCACTTCTTCGAGTTCATCAACGAGGCGATAGCGTGAGAAAAATTGCTCTGGGGTATTGTCGCGTTTGCCTTCTAAATAAGCGACTTCGCAACGGGGTTGAACAACGGTCAGCGTATTGAAGATGTAGTAGCCAACAGCATAATATCCAAGCACAAAAACGAAGAATATCGTAACCAATACACCTAATAACCACTTTTTACCAATACGCATTGTCTATCCTAATCATAAAAATAATATTTGTTGGTGTCATAATTTCCGTAAGCCATATTATCGGTCTAAACGCATTGTTTCGCAAAATTCTGTTAGACTGATGATTATATAAAATAACAATAATTCATTTTTTAGAAAAATAGACTACATATTTCGGGAGTTTTAGTGTGAATCCGATTCAAGAGCAACAAAATTTAGAGACATTAGGCAAAAGGTTGAAGCGGATTCGTGAAATTCGTGGGATGAGTGCGCTGAAAGTCGCCGCCGCAATGGATAGTAGTCTCACTAGTATTCGAGATTGGGAAAATGGCTCACGCAAATTACAATCCGACACCGTTCGTCGCCTTGCCGAAGCCTTAGAACTCAGCTATCCCGAAGAAATGTACTGGCTCGGACTCGCAGGACACATCCCACACACACGGATGCCAGCCAAGCACCAAGTCATGACGGCACTCGAAGCCTATTATGAAGACATCTGCAACTTGCCCTATCCTGCCCAAATCATTGACCATCATTTTCGTTATTGGGTGGTCAATTCTGCCACGATTGATTTCATCGGCGATAGAGAGGGTTTAAAGGCATTGATGGCAAATAAACTCACCGCGCTGGATGTCATCTTCAATACCAATATCGGTTACTTCAAACGCATCTCTAAAGAAGAAGAAATTCGTAATCGTCAACATCAACTGGCACGGCGCATTATGGGGCGTAGTATCCATCGTCGGCATGAGACGTTTTATCAAGACTACCCAACAGTTATGCAAAGTCGCCTGTCAGAAGAAGATTATGCGCGTTTCATTGATATTTGGGAGGATGTCAACGCGGTATTGGATGAAACCCAAGAGCAACCCCGTCTGGCAGATGATATTATGTTGCGTTATTTTGAGTTCCAATATCCGAATGGCGACACTCGTCGCTTGCAAATGCGAACTGACCACATCCGTTATTTTGGAGACTTATTTGAAATCACCGTCTTTTACCCTTATGGCATCGAAAAAAGCGATTCATTTTCGATACAAGCGGACAAAGGCATCAAGCTCTGGGATGTCACTCCGATTGACGCTGTGTTGCGCGAGTATGATTGGTAGCAAAAAGGCGCACCGATAAAAGATACGCCTTTACATAGGAGTGGGAAAATTCGAATTTAGTCGCCAGCTTCGGCGAGAGGTTGAAGCTCTTCTTCGTGGAGTTCTAGCCACTGAATGGTACTCATTGCCGCGCTAACCCCTTGCCCGACACTGGTCGCCACTTGTCGCCAAATCTCATCTTGGATTTCGCCAGCCGCAAATACGCCTTCAACACTGGTACGATAACGGTCATCCGTGACGACATAGCCATTATCATTGAGTGCAATTTGCTCGCCGAAAACTTTACTGTTAGGGATATGCCCGATGAAGATAAACACGCCCTCTGTAGGGTGCAGATAGGTTTCATCCGTTTCATTGTTCCAGAGTGTCACGCCATTGACGACATTATTATCGCCTGCATGAATCTCTTTGACTTCGGTATTCCAGATGAAGCTGATTTTCTCATTGGCGAATGCGCGTTTGGTTAATGCCGCACCAGCCCGTAATTCATCCCGACGGTGAATGATTTCGACTTTATTGGCAAAGCGAGTCAAGAATAGGGCTTCTTCAATTGCACTATCGCCACCACCGACGACAACAATATCTTTGCCTCGGAAGAAGAACCCATCACACGTACCACAGTAGCTTACCCCTGTTCCTGTGTATTCTGCTTCACCCGGAATAGACAGTTTACGAGGGTCAGCACCGATAGTCACAATCACTGTATCAGCGAGATAAGTTTCGCTCATAGTTTTAACAGTAAATGGTGAGCCTTGGCTGAAATCGACTGTTTCCACGAGGTCAAATACATATTCTGCGCCGAAATGCTCACTATGTTCTTTGAGTTTATCGACCAATTCTGCGCCACCAAGATGGATGTAGCCAGGATAATTCTCGATTTCATGGGTAATCGCAACTTGTCCACCTAATTGATTGCCTGTAATCACCACAGGCTTTAAATCAGCACGGGCAGTATAGAGTGCCGCCGCCATCCCTGCTGGACCAGACCCAATGATTACAACACGTTCTTTCTTCATTTTTATGGTATCTCCTACCGTTGTGGTTTATCTAATTATGTAATCGGCATAGTAGAGATGACATCCGCATCATCCACAAATCACAAGAATCCTATTAATCTAATTCAGGCAATTCATCTTGCATCTCTGCCTTGAGAACACTCACTAAGGCGATGAACTCTTCACGACAATCGCCCCAATACTTCATATGTTCTTTTAATTCAGGCAGAATTGTCTCTAAATCTGCGCCATCGGCAACTCGTTCTGCCAAACGTGACATCTGCTCGCAATGGTCATTACAGTCCATATTAATAATTTCTTGGTTTTCAGGCGCATTCTCGACAAAATTCAGCAATTCCGCCAAATTTTTCCGCGCTTTTGATTTATCAGTCATGATGCCTCAGTAGCTCCTCTACCAACTCTGTTGCTTTTGATGCAAGTGCTTCAATATTTCTTACATATTCTAAATGATACATCGTCTATATTGGCTATCTTATACCTATTAGACGCATCGACACAAGTGACCTTACCCATTTGTTGTAAAAACTTTATCAAAAAATAGCAAATGCGTTAGTTCAAAATATTTCAAATGGTGTAATTTAATTGACTATTGTCCGACAAACTCCTACACTCATAGCATTAATTTATTCAGTGTTGCGGTAGGGAACCCCAACCATCTCTACACTATAGGATTTTTACAATAAAGAATAAAACAATCAAAGGATTTTTCATGAAAATTTTAGTCATTGGTGGCACACGCTTCTATGGACGAGCATTTACAGAATTAGCCCTCAGTAAAGGGCATGAGGTAACGATTTTTCATCGTGGCGAGAGCGATTCCGAGCATTTTTCAGGCGCAACCCGTATTTTGGGTGACCGCCATGACGAACTTGAAAAACTAGGCGATGGGTCTTGGGATGCGGTTCTGGATACTTGTGCTTACCTGCCTCACTCAGTCAATCAAGTAGCAGACTATCTTAAAGTCAAAATAGAGCATTATGTATTTGTAAGTTCAATCTCTGTCTATACCCAAACGGATGAAATGAATCGTACTGAAGACGCTGAGTTACTCACACTAGCGGAGGACGAACCAGTTGATGAATTTAAAGGTGAGAACTATGGTGAGTTAAAAGCCCTCTGTGAACAAGCACTCAACGAAGCACTTCCAAATAAAGTCACGCACATCCGCCCGGGCTTAATCGTCGGACCTCATGATGCCACCAATCGCTTCACCTACTGGCAAACCCGTGTCCGCCAAGGTGGGGATGTCCTCGTACCAGGTGATGGTCACTCAAATGTACAGGTCATTGATGCCCGTGATTTAGCGGAGTTCACCCTGAAAGTCATTGAAAACCGCATAGTCGGCACATTCCACATTACAGGTCCACAAGAACCTTATAGTCTGCAACACATTTTAGATACCGCTAAAGACATCACAGGTAGCGATGCCAATTTTGTGCATGTCGATGAAGGTTGGTTAGTCGAAAACGAAGTCACACCGTGGATGGAAATGCCCTTGTGGATACCCTCGCCTGAAGGACAAGCGATGATGAATGTCGATATAAACCGTGCATTGGATGCAGGACTGACCATTCGCCCCCTAGAGGACACTATCCGCGATACCCTTGCATGGTACGATGAGATTAACGGCGACGAGAAAGAATTTCCAGCAGGGATGAAACCCGAAAAAGAAACCGATTTACTCCAAAAATGGTCAGAAAAAGCGGATTAATATGTTTATGGACTTAAAGTGCGCCTTTTTTGGTTTTTATGTGTAAATAACAGCAAGAAGCCACTTTAATAAACCGAAAATGGAGTAAGTAATGAAACTGATTGTGCTAGATATTGACGGTGTGTTGGCACTTGGTGAAGGACACCCTTTTGACCTCAAGCTATTAAGTCGTTTAGCTGAACTCAATCAGAAAGCACAATATGATGATGCCATTCCATCCGTGACACTCAATACAGGGCGACCATCCCCCTATGTTGAAGCTGTTGTACAAGCAATTTCTGGTTGGCGACCTGCCCTATTTGAATCAGGGGCAGGTTTATATTTTCCCCAAGAAAATCGTAGCCAACATACCCCTCTCATGACACAGGCAGACAAAGAAGCTCTCGATGACATGCTCGCCATATTGGATGCAGAACTTGTTCAATCAGGTAAAGCCTATTGGCAATTCGGCAAGACTGTCTGCCATACGTTGTTTGCAACTGCTCCCTATACAATTGATGATATTCATGCGGAAGCGAGAGACATCATTGCCCAACACAGTGACAATTTCATCACTGTTTCTGCCGTTATTGCACTCAATATTCAGCCCAAACACATTGACAAAGGCACAGGTCTAAAGTGGCTTGCGGAGGTCACAAATATTGACCCATCTTTGATGGCAGGTTCAGGCGATTCAACAGCAGATGCGGATTTCCTCGAGTTAATTGGCTACCCTGCTGTCCCCGCAAATGCGACAGATGACGCTAAAGCTGTCGCAAAATATATCTCGCCATATGCTGATGCAAGAGGTTTAAATGATATTCTCGATTACTGGGGAGTTTAAGTATTCTAAGCCAAAAGATGCACCGTCTCATGAACAAAATCAATACCAACAGTTTGACCCGTGTTAAAAATCCGACTGGCGCGTGGGTCATTATCCACCACTATCAATTGCTGATTATCGACTTCGACAATATATTCGACCTCTGAACCAAGATACATTGTCTGAAGTACAGTCGCTTGCTTCAAATTTTCATCTTCCCGTAAATTCAGACCCTCAGGGCGCAATACAACAGTCATATCTGACCCTGTTGCTGATGAATTCTCCAAGGCAACATCAACAGTTTGCCCTAAAATGTGTGCGGTTACAGTGCCATTATGGGTATTATCCACATGCGTTGTTAAGAAGTTCGCCCGCCCAATAAAATCCGCCACAAAACGTGAGGCAGGACGACGATAAATTTCTTCGGGTACGCCTATTTGCTCAATTTGCCCTTCGTTCATGACCACAATACGGTCAGAGAGTGCCATTGCTTCTATCTGGTCATGAGTAACATAAACACTGGTAACGTTCAAACGACGTTGCAAACTATGGATTTCGCTCCGCATTTGCACCCGTAATTTCGCATCAAGATTCGATAAAGGTTCATCAAAGAGCAATACACTCGGCTCCATGACGAGACAACGCGCTAAGGCAACCCGTTGTTGTTGCCCACCTGATAATTGATTCGGGCGACGGTCATCTAAACCCTGTAAACCAACCAATTTCAATACCTGTGTCACCTTTTCGTGAATAGCAGTCTTGGATAAATTACGGAGTTTCAAGCTATAAGAAATATTATCGTGTACAGACATATGCGGAAATAAAGCATAACTCTGGAAAACCAGTGCCATATCACGCTTATTCGGCGGTTGATACGTAATATCTGTATTGTTCAGGGAAATCTTTCCGCTTGTCGGCAATTCAAAACCTGCAATCAAGCGCAATGTTGTTGTTTTTCCGCACCCAGAAGGACCCAGTAAGGTCACAAATTCGCCACGTTGAATGGTTAATGACACATTATCTACCGCAACAACCTCGCCCGTTCCTGTTCGTTGTGGGAAAGTTTTGGTAATAGATTCTAATTTCAAGCTACTATTTTCTGAGCCTTTTATGCTCTTATCGCCCATATTATGCGCCTCCTTCAAATGAGCGTTCCGCGCCCGTAGTTGAACCAACTGTTAAGTAAAGAATACCAATCGCCGCAAAGACAATACCTATCAAGACCACACAAAATGCAAAGGCATTGCCAAAACGTCCGCCTTCAACCTCATTCAAAATCTGATGAGTCATAATTTGTGTCTGCGGTGTCGTCAAGAAGATGATAGCTGATAGCGATGTCATTGACCGAGCAAAAGCGTAGATTAAACCAGCAAAGAACGCAGGGCGCACAAGTGGTAGTGTGATATTGAGGAAAGTCTGAGCATTGTTCGCACCCAAACTCACTGATGCTTCTTCAATTGAGGGGTCAATCTGCGATAATGACGCAACACCCGTTCTTAAAGCGGCAGGTACACTCCGAATAACAAAGACAATCACAATCGCCATTGCCCCACCAAATAAGCCACGCCCACCTGTTAATTTTGGAATCAACGTTAAAGCAAAAGGTTCTTCTACAGAGCCTAAAAATGGGATAATAATTTCAACGGGAGAATTGTACATCAAGAGATAGCCAATACCTAAAACCGTTCCCGGCACAGCAATACCGAGCATCGTTACAAAGTCGAGTGCGCTTCGCCCGATAAATTGTTTACGGACAACCAGAAAGGCTATCAGAATACCGAGTATGCCTGCAATCGGTGTCGAAATTGCCGCAAGTAAGGTCGTATCCCCAATGGATTCAACACCAACACCTCTCAAGACAAATTCAAAATGCGACCATGTGAAATCATTATTGATGCTGATAACCTTCGTAAATGCACCAACAAAAATAGTCAAATAAATGGTGAGAATGAGGACGACAACTGCCATCACTAATGTAAATAATGTCCAGCGAACCAAGGGATGATTAATTTTCTGTGGTGTGCCTGATGGTTTACCTGTCACAGAAACCACTGACATACGACTGACCCAATAGCGTTGGATGAAGAAGACAGTCAATGAAGGTACAAATAAAATCACAGATAAGACTGCAGCACCTGTTGTATCGTATAAACCAATGACTTGAATATAGATACGACTTGCCAAAACATCGAAATTGCCACCCAAAATTAGTGGGTTGCCTAAATCGGCGATAGATTCAACAAATAAGAGCAAGAATGAGCCTAAAAATCCGGGAATAAGCATCGGTAAGGTAATCGTGCGGAAGATATGCCATTTACTCGCGCCCATATTAGTCGCGGCTTCGTCTAAGGCAGGGTCAAGTGCCTCTAGCATCCCCTTGAGATTCAGGTAAGCAATCGTAAAGTACGATAAGGTCAAGACAAGTGTTAAACCATCTAGACCATAAATATCATAGCGTACATCAAAAATACCTTTGGAAATCATGCCACTACGTCCGAAAAGTGTAATGACAGCGGCGGCAACCGCAAAAGGTGGTGAAATGATAGGTACAAGCGCGACAATGTGCATCAAGCGTTTGAAAGGAACATCAAGTTTAACTTGCACAAAAGCAAAAAGAAAACCAAGCATTGTGCCACAGGTTGCAACAACTAAACCCATCACAATCGTATTGCGGAAAACACCCTGATATACATGACTACTCATAAATTCAGCAAATCGGGGTAAGCCTTCTGCTGTTGTACTTTCACGAAGCATTGCAAATAGCGGAAGCGCAATCGACAAAATGATAAATAATGTTACAACCGCTAATCCAACTGCTAGAACAGGGTCTTGAGCGATTTGTCTAAATTCTTTGAGATACCGTCGTGGTGCGTTGAGTGAAAACAACTGACCCTCCAATTACAAAATAGCATCTCATCCCAAAAATTTCTCAGGACAAGATGCTAGTGACAATGTTTCAACTATCGAGATTTATTCGGTTGGTTCGGTAGCAATTTCAGCATCAAAACGTTCTGCAATAGCTGTCCGATTTTCACCTGCCGCATCAAAATTGTAATTAACAAGATTCACATCATCCAAATTTACTGCGAGTTCAGGTAGTGGTGCATCAGGATTTGTTGGAATCTGGAAAGCATTGGCTGATGGACCAAGAGCTTGTGCATCAGCAGTCAACGCCCAGTCATACCATGCGCGTGCGTTTTCGGGTTCAGGACCATTAGCGATGATACCCATACCAGCAATTTCAAAACCTGTACCTTCTTCAGCGAAGGAGACAGTCAGAATATCTTCAAAACCTTGTACTTGTAGGGCGACACAATCATGCGAGAAGATAATCGCAACAGCCACTTCACCGCCACCAGCCATACGTCCCGGTGCGCTACCAGAGCGTGTATATTGCAAAACATTGTTATTCATTTCAGCGAAATACTCAAATGCGTTATCAATAGCTGCTTCTGTTGGTGTTCCTTCTTCATCGTAGCCTGTGCCTTCTTCTTCCTCTTCAAGTGCATCCGCTTCGAGCGTCACAACTGTCCAGAATGCTGTGAAGGATGTACCTGATGTAGCAGGATGGGCAACTGCAATATTGCCTTCGAGTGCTGGGTTTAAGAGGTCATCCCATGAAGTTGGGGCTTCTACGCCGAGTTCTTCGAGCAATTCTACGTTAGAGCAAAAACCTAATGCACCAACATAAACGCCTGTCCAATAGAAATCTTCGGCATCGCGTTGGTCTTCAGCAATTAACTCAGCGTTTGGTGATTCATAAGGTTCGAGTAAGCCTTCACCTGCCGCCGCGATAAAGGCATCGGCTGGACCACCCCACCAAACAGAAAATTCTGGGTCATCGGCAGATGCGCGGATGCGTGCCAGTGATTCACCTGATGACATCCGCACGAAATTGGTTTCAATACCTGTTTCTTCTTGGAAAGCATCACGCATGGCTTCACACCATTCGATTTGTGGCGTACAGAGAACCGTAAGGGTATCTTCCTGTGCGCTAACAAAGCCGAACGATGTGAGGAGAATCAGTGAAAGTGTTAATGGTATAAATTTCCGCATATTAAATCTCCTTTAAGAATAGTTTAACAAAACTTTATTGGGCAAGCAGATTGTAATTTACTTTATGAATTTTCGCAAAAAAAATGGTCAGCAAGGGTAAAGTCCAGAAGAAGTCGAGTAACTCAAAAATTAAGCAGACAACTCAAAATGAATTTATCAGACTCAAGAAAAGAGATGATTTGTGAAGCACTTTCTATAAAACATAGTAGAGTTAGGCAAGAATTTGCTAAACATCCGTAAATGATAACTGATTAATGGCATTTATTATTTTTGAATCAGTGGCTAGGTCAGCAAAGAGTAATAGCTTTTTCTTGACAGCATTTACAAAATATTTCTGTTCTTTAGATTGAGGTACACCACTATATCTAGCATACGCTTCACCCCTTGCTGTTAGCACTGATATTTCGTACTTAATGTTTTCATTGCCATCTGCCATTATAGCTGGCAACCAAGGTATTATATTCATAGAACTTAATGATTGAGCAACTTCATCATTTTCAAATTTGTATATATGGCTTTCCTCTTCACTAATTTTAATTTCGTGTTTTATAGATAATGGAATTGTATTAGGTTCGTCTTCATCAAATTCTTGAGTCCATAGAATATTACTATGCAACCCTTCAAAGTTACCTGATGTTGAAGGAAATATGTAAATTCCTGCCATATGCAAAAAATTATTTATAGACAATATCCAAATGTATTTAATAGATGGATTCTGTTCAATACCAGAAAATTCAATAGTATTACTATCACCTGCTTCTAATCTAGTAAGATGATAAAATTTACTAACAACATTCTTTACTTCTGGTCTCATTCTCTTGCCCCGATAATAACCATTGAAAATGTAGAATAAATTTTCTGATTTTAATTCATTGTTATAAACCATATACCTTATTATCCCAAAAATTCTTTATACTGCTTGCCTCACACATAAATAATTGCATACACTATGCAAAAAACGAGGTGAGCCATGTCTGAGATACTTCAAGAACAAATCGACTATTATCGTGCGCGGGCATCCGAATATGACGAATGGTGGTACAACAAAGGACGTTACGATAAAGGTGATGTCATCAACCAACAATGGCGTGAAGAGGGTCAGCAAGTTCGAGATGCACTCCATAATATTCCACAGCAAAGCCATATTTTAGAACTCGCCTGTGGCACAGGTATCTGGACGCAAGAACTCGTCAAGATAGGTGAACACATTACCTGCGTTGATGCCTCGCCTGAGATGATTGCAATTAACCAAGCGAAAGTACAATCAGACCGTGTAGATTACATCCAAGCAGATTTATTCTCATGGCAAAGTGACCAACAATATGACATGATTTTCTTCGGTTTCTGGTTATCACACGTACCGAGTGAAAAATTAGCGGATTTCCTCCAGCGTGTGAGTGCAATGCTCAAGCCTGATGGCATCTTATTCTTGGTGGATTCGCAAGCAACATTACAAGCCACAGCCAATAATCAAACCATGCCAACCGATACGACCATTCATCAACGCATCCTAAATGATGGACGTGAATTTAAGATAGTCAAAGTATTTTATGAGCCAAATGCGTTACAATCGGACTTAGCCAAAGTGAATATTATCGCGGATGTTCAACTTACAGAGCAATTCTTTATTTACGCGCAAGGACGAAAAGCAGAGCATTAATGACAACTCGCACGCTTTATATGATTCGGCATGGGCAATACGATACAACAGTGACTAGCGTAGATGGTGGTAATCTGACGGAAATTGGACGTGAACAAGCGTATTATACGGGGCAATCACTGGCACGCTTGCCCATTGATAAAGTTCATGCTAGTACCATGACTCGTGCTGTAGAAACAGCAGGAATCATTTCCGAGCAACTGAATTTAGACTATAAAACCTATGATAACCTTCGAGAAGCTATCCCAACCATTCCACCACGTATCGCAACAAACATATTGGAATATATGGAAAGTAATCCCTCCTTTACCCATGACAACATCAATCAAGATAAAAAACGTGCCGATGACGCATTCTCGAATTTTTTTTGTGCGCCATTAGATGAGGCACTCTCTACGCATGAGTTGTTGGTTTGCCATGGTAATATCATTCGCTATTTGGTCTGTAAAGCATTAGACATTAACGTTGATACATGGGCGAAAATGAATATCAACCACTGTGGCATTTCGATTATCACTGTCGATATTCAAGGACGTTGCCGTCTAATAAATCATAATACAACGGGTCATCTCCCCAATCATCTCGTGACAGAGTAGCAACTAGCAGAATAATAATTATGATACAAGTTGTGTCACTTTGATTCGCCTTTTTAGTTTCTATATATGAGGGATACACGCATCATGAAAAAACTCGTGGGATTATTGCTCCTGTTTCGCGCGCTCATCACGATTTCGATTTTAGTCATCTTAGGACTAGCCATCAATGCCACATGGGCGCACTTGCAAAGCGCACAGAATCACCTCAGCAATGCAGGTGAAGAACTAGAAACTCTAGCAGGTAATTTAGAGGCTACATCCCAAAATACGATTGGCATTTTCGAGACAATCGCTGATTCAGCAGATGATATTGTGGTAGTTTTAGAGAGTTTCCCTACAATTCCCAGTGTAGATACGTCCCTAACAATCGAGATTCCAGCAGGCATTGTTCGTTCTGGTTTAAGTGTGTTCCGCATCCCAACACCAACAGCATCACAACCTCTGCGGACAACATCCTTACTGAGCATCATTGAAGATAACGCTGAAATCGAAATCCCATTTGCGAGTAATTTCAACACCTTTAGAAATGCTTTTAATCCGATGGTTGATAACTTACAAAAAACTTTTGAAGACATCAGCTTGATGGGGTCATCACTGGATACTGTCGCCGACGAACTCCAATTAGCGAACAACGACCTTGTATCAGCTGCTACGGCACTCAACAACCTACCTTTGGGCATCGGACAATATCTGCCTCTATTAGTGGTGAGCTTCATCGGGCTATGGCTAATTATTGCCTTTCTCGCAGATTTACAACGAGGTATGGAGATGTTTTTTGGATAGGTGTTATGCTAGATTTGCTGATACGGTATAAAGTTTGTAGTCTCACAAGCCTCAGACAACGGGTGTTGAAAATCGAAATCCAACCCCTAAATTCCATCGTTTAGTCGGTTTACCAACTCGGCATGATGGATTGATGAAATTTATAGGCAACTACCTCGGTTATCGAAACCTATTTCGTTTAAAATATTATTTTGAAACGTAAACGTGATTCTCAATCTATAGCCAACGCAATGGAATATTGGCTGTATATCTACCTCATAGCAAACCTGAGATGTTTCATCAAATACAGAACAAGGAAATTCTTCAGGTTTTAAATACTCCTCAGCAAAGGCTTCGACTTCAACACGAGTGCTTTCGCCAATGGACATATGTTCCAATAATCGAGCTTCTACCAAATCCCAGTACCATAAGCCTTCTTCAATATCAGCAAATATCGGTAACTGATAACGCGGATTATTGAGCCAATCAAATAATAAAATAGTAGTCAACATATAGCAAGAAAATATAGTTATCAAAATTATTAGAATAAATCGCCGACGATTTGGTTTTCCTTTACGTTTTGATTTATCCATTGAACACCTTACAACAATTACTTTCTAACTGTAAAACACTCAGATAGCAATTCTTACCTATATGAGTGTTGCTAGTATTTTCCTAATTTTATTAAGCGTTCGCGTTCAATCAATAATTCAAGACGATTAAATTGCAGCACTTTAGCAGTAACACGCCCTTGACGTGTCAAGGCTTATATAACTCCATTATCATTCATTCTAAAGTGGTCATTCCAAGACATATTACGAGGATGATATAAACTCACTATCTCACCTGTATTCGGGTCAAGTGAACAAAGGTTACTGCCTTTATGGCGGTTACAATCTGCACATGCGAGGCAAAGATTATCAATTATAGTTATTCCGCCATGTTTTTCGGCATAAATATGGTCAATCTCATGCGTGTAATAGGCAAAATCTTGATGAAGCAAACAATACTCGCACCGCCAGCCAGCATTTGTTTGAACTTCTTCACGTAATTTATCTGGAATATAGGTCACTTCGCTAAAATTTCCTGTGCGCGAATTTTTAAGCGACGAACAAAATGCTCTAACTCAAGATAACGTGCCAATTCACCTTTTTCAGCATCCGACAGGGCATCATTACGGTTGCCATCTAATAAATAAGATAGACGTTCTTGCACCTCGTCAGATGGTCGTAATGCAAGTACATCCTCTGGAGATGGTTTTGATAATAGAAAATCTAATATTGCATCGGAAGGATTGACTGCGTCTGATTTTGGAAGTGCCATCTGATTTACCTTTACAAATCTCTGTAAATTAATCATAGCACAATTCGCTTTATAAAAATTTTCCGTTTCCGTCTTTTCTCATATTAAAAACGGTCATATCAACGGGGATATGAACAACACCTGTCCACCTCAAATTGCTATACTCTAGCTAGCACCTTACCAACTGAATATCATTTCAGCAGGATTTACAACAAACCATTTCCTAACTAAAAACACTGTTTTTCGCTGTTTTTCGGGTTTATCGTCACGCCCAAAATCCCTGTTATTCGCCTGTTAATTCCCTGTTTTCTCTGTTATCCCCTGATAAACAGGGAATTTTCACAAACTTTTCAAACTTTCCAAGCGTATTCTCATCTCTTATTTTGCTAGATATGCTATCGTCAAGCTAAACCATATCAAGAAATGAGGTCATTATTATGAAGAAAATTCAAACGCAGGGAGTTCATCACATTACACTCATCGGCGCAGACCGTCAGACGAGTATTGATTTTTGGGAAGGTGTCATGGGAATGCCCTTCATCTTTGAGCAACCCAATCTCGATGTGCCAGAAGAAAATCACCTCTACTTTGACCCTGGCGACGGCAGTTTAATCACCGTTTTCACCAATGAAAACCGTGAACCAGACCCAACCCGAAACCCAGAAGGCATCGGCAACTTGCACCATATCGCCTTCACCGTCTCACGTGCGACCTATACCCAAGTCGCCAAACGCCTTGATGAACGTGGTATCTCCAATACAGGTGATGTCGATAGAGGCTTTATGGATTCTATCTATTTCCGTGACCCATTGGGGCAATTAATCGAGTGTGCGTGCTACAAATTTGAGCCACCTGTCGGCGCAACTCATGCTGAGGTCTTGCTTGAAGCCCACAAAATCCGTATATCGCGTGACGAACATCACATTGATGATGAGCATGTCGCTGATGCCATTCAGACGTTGGTTGAACGCTACCAGCGAACATTATCCCCCAACCGTGATGCCAAAGACCCCTACACTAGCAAACCGCCTGTCTGGGATTAACGCCTTTTTTGAATAAACTCGGCTTCTTCTTCCACCAATTCTACTGATGCGGCAATGGTCGCATCAGGCTTTATCCCTTTAGGCATCGCAAAGACAGTCTCCTCCAGAATAGCCATTTCTTGCATATCCACTTTGACCAATCCAACCTCGCCTTTAGCAATCTCTTTCAGAAAGAGCATCCGATTTTCTAGGAGATTTTGGTCATGCGGTGCGGCGACAATACATAAGGTCATTGCTGGAGTGGCTTGTCCTGCAATCACGATGTCGTCATCCCGCACAGGAGGGACATAATATCGCCACATATGCCGTGCCGTCACCAAGCCCAAACTAACGTCATTTCTGAGGCTATCGCGTTGAGTATCGGGCATAAAACCTGAGACATTCACCGCATGGTAGCCCATTGCATCCAGCACAATGACTGTACTACGCCCGTTTGTGACCTCACAATGCCAAATATCCTCTGAGCAGGCATTGCCAATATCAAGGATTAAAGCATTCAGATTATGGTCTTGTTTGAGTTGTTGTAGGAAAGTGTAAAGTTGAGGGAGTATTCCTAAATCGCCATCAATGTGTTGCGTGTAGAGTATCGTTAAGGTGTCCATCAATTGATTGTAAAGAGACTGCTACAGGCTGTCCATAGCAGTCTCAAAGACATTACGAGGCAAACTTAGTTTTGATTCTTAATTGCGACAGTTAATTCATTGATAGCTTCCAGTAATTTTTCGTCAGTTGTTGGTTCAGCTGGAGCTTCTTCCACTTCTTCTTCACGTGCAAGGCTATTAACAGCACGAACTATCATAAAGACCACAAACGCGATAATCAAAAACTGTATTAGCGCATTGATAAATAGCCCAATATTAATAGTAACAGCTTCTGTATCAGCAGTAGCTTGTTTGAGTGTGATGACAATATTAGAAAAATCAATTCCACCAATGAGTAAACCAATCGGTGGCATAATGATGTCATCAACCAGTGAGCTAACAATCGCTGTAAATGCTGTGCCGATGATAATACCCACAGCCAAGTCAATCACGTTCCCACGCATGATAAACTCTTTAAATTCTTGTAACATATTTCACATCCCTTTGTCTATATAGTTAAAAATAAATCCCTTCGGAGGATATTATAACGAGAAATATTAATTTGGAAAGCAATTTCGTAATAAAAGGGCTGTTAGAAAAAGCAAACAAAAAGACGACCGTAAGTGGTCGTCCGTATTCAGTCAGAAGCTAGTTGTTGCCCTACCACGTTACAAGAATAGCTATTTATTCTTCCAATTTGGTTTGCGCTTTTCGATGAAGGCTTCCATACCTTCTTGCTTGTCTTCTGTGCCAAAGGCGAGGAAGAAATTCTTCTTCTCAAATTCCAGACCTTCTGAGAGTGTTGCTTCGTAAGCTTTATTGATGGCATCTTTAGTGAGTTGAATTGCAATCTGTGACATCGACGCAACTTTTTGTGCCAGCTTAATCGCTTCATCAAGGTAAATTTCAGGCGCAACTACTTGATTAACCAAGCCATACTTGAGGGCTTCTTCTGCGCTGAGTTTACGGTCAGTTAGCATGACTTCCATTGCGAGAGCTTTACCTAATGCGCGAGTCATGCGTTGTGTGCCACCCCCACCAGGCAAAATCCCGAGATTAATCTCTGGTTGTCCAAAGACGGCTGTTTCGCTGGCGACTATCATGTCACATGCCATCGACATTTCACAACCACCACCGAGAGCAAAGCCACTGACTGCCGCAATAATCGGTTTCTTGTATTGGCTGAAATCAAAATTATCGCTGACACTACCTTTTTGCAGAAAATCGACATAGGTTTGCCCTGCCATCTCTTTGATGTCTGCTCCTGCCGCGAAAGCACGCTCATTCCCTGTAATAACCATACAGCTAATCTCAGGGTCATTATCAAAATTGCGGAGGGCATCGTGTAGTTCACCCATGAGGGCATTATTGAGTGCATTCAAGGCTTTAGGACGATTGAGGCGGATTAAACCCACTTTTTCAGCAGGGATTTCAGTTAAAATATTATCGTATTCTAGCATGAAAAATTGCTCCTAAGAGAATTAATTAAATATCTATTGAGAGCATTAGTGTAAAGACAATGCCTACATTGTCCACCCTAGAAAAAAGAAGTGAAGAAATTATTCGTCGTCATTTTCATCTGAATAATCTTTCAGCCAGTCATTTTTGAGTTTATCCTCATCAAGCACATTACTTATACTGCCAGATTTTCGTACTGGACGTAATACTTTTGCGGCATAGCTAAAGAGAATTGTTAGCACAATAGAGATAATTAGCATAGCAAACCAAACAACGTCAGGAAATTGTAGCATCAAGCCAATCGCCAATAGGATGGATACTCCAAAAATTAAGCGCAAAAATAATGCACCAATCCACGCAATGAAGCGCACAAAACTCAGGATTTCTTGTCCAATGGCTTTAGGCTTATGAGGGAATTTCTCTTTGGATTGATTGAATGCAACATAAGCACACAAATACGCGAAAAAGCTGGTCATGACGACCCAAACTGCAATATCAAATTCAGGGAACTCAAATTTCATATAAAAGAGAAACAGTGTCGTACCAATAAAAATGAGGCTTAAAAGACCTGCTAAAAGTCTTATGAACAGGTTGCTACAGCCCACAATCTGCTGAAAACAGCTCATGTCCTCGTCGTTTTTGCGCTTTTGCTGATTCACTATGAGCTAATCCTCATACTCGTCATCATCTAGCCAATCATTTTTACGTTTATCCTCTTCGAGTGTATCGCGCAGATGCTCCGAGTCGACTGATTGTGTCTCGTCTTGGCTGAGGGCAAAATAGCCTGATAAATAGGAGAACAAACCAGCAATCGCCACGAATACCGCTAAATCAAGGGCGTAAAGCATCTGAATATAGACCAAAACCAGCGCAAGTGTCATGAAGATGAGCGACAGCACCCCTGCTATCACTTTCAGCAGGAAGTAACTACAACCCATGAGTTGCTCAATACCACTGTTGTCGTCATTTTTACGTTTGCGTTTCTTATCGCTCATGTGGATTTATCTTCATGGTTCTCTGGTTGTGATAAAGTATCGCCATAATAAAGGGCTAAATACCCAAAGGTCAGACCCAATGCACCTGCAACAGTTATCATAAATAGGGTATCTGAACTAGAGAATGGTTGAACTAACAAAAGTGCAATGATGGCAATGATGCACACCAACGCTAAAACACTGGCTGTGAATCGTATCAGTGCCACTTCAAAGCAACCGACTAATTCTGAGGAAAAGTTGATGTCCTCGTCATTCTTTCGCTTCTGCTTGTTCATCGTCCCAATTCCTGATAGTCCTCACTAGATACTATAACATAATCATCTATTTCATCAGCATCATACAAACGATTTTTGCGTTTTTCTTGTCCAGCCTCATCAAAGAGATGCGGTGCGAAATAGAATAATTCTTGTCCAAACTCTGTTTGCTTAAATGCTTCTACATCACGAAACAATAGCCATTTTTTGGGGACTTTCACAATACCTTCTAAGGGTATCATTTTATCAAAGAACCAATTTCCCACTAACCACTTAGATATTTGATTTCTATGGATTAGTGCTGCATTTGTAACGTGAATACCCCACCTATGATGATATGGTGACCAGATGTAGTCTTTAGTGAATGACTGCATCGTATCCCAAGTATAGAAACGCTTACCGTATCCATGAAACCATAAGCCATCAGAGGTTACGACGATAGTAAAGTTCATAATATATTCGGAGAGATACCAAATAACTGAGAAGTTTAGATAATGCCAAAATACAATAACCAAACTTCCTATCCCATTCAGTAAATCGAGATTTGAAGGTAAATATGTTAAATAAGTCAGCAATGACGCTATAAATACAAATCCCAATATCAAGAAAAGGATTAATATCCCTATTTTCGATACCTTAGACGGACGAAACGTCTTAGGATATGTATTCTTGCGTTTAGCCACGTTTCACCATCTCAGCATCGCGCTCATCTAACCATTCAAATTTACTATCCACATCATCAGATAAACGATTTTTGGGTTTCCATTCATCATATTCATCAAAGAGATGCGGTGCGAGGTCATAAAGCTCTTGACCAAAGTCGCTATTCAGCAATTTATCTTTATCGATTTCACGATTGAACAATGCCCAAATACGGGGCAAATGCACATAACGACCAATCGGTATGAAGTCAGACGAGCGTCCGAAAAAAGCCTTCTCGACGAGTCCTTTTGTCTCAGGGCTGACTTTGTCATGGAGGAAAATACCCCGTTTTTGGTTGCGCCCGTAACCCTTCACTCCCAAGTGACTAACATTATCCCATGTGGTGAATACCTTTGAGCCACCGCGTTCGAGTTCGATGCCTTCCTCAAAGAGCGTCACCTGAGATTGTGTCATGAAGATAATCGCCCACCAGAGAAACACCGCATCAAAGAGGAGAATCAAGCCGAGCATGAAGAAAGGCATGGGTGTTACTTCAGTCACCGTCATGGTACGCAAAATAAAGGCATGTATACCCGCTACCAAGATACCCATTAATAAGACGAATAAGCGCATCGGCAACTTTGGTCTGTGTGTGCTAACTTTTTTGCGTTTCACGAACCTTCTCCTTCAAATAAGTGTGGTGCATATTCATTAATAAGCCGACCAAATTCAGTTGATTTAAGTCTCCTTAAATCAATTATGAGTACACCTTCTCTCATTGCCTTGATTGGGATTTCCGTAACCCTAGATACAGGTATAAAGTCATCAAAAGGTTTTCGATAGATTTGGTCATCAACAAAATTTTCAACTTTCTCTTGACTTACTGATGAATGAATTTTGATACCTTGTTCACTCTTTCTTCCATCTTTATGAGATTCAAAGTGACTGAGTTGTTGCCATTTAACAAATATATACTTACCTTGATGTTGATACTCAATACCTTCTTTGTAGATTGTAAGAGTCTCTGAGTAAGTTATCAGAAATATAATCCCAATGCTTGCAAGAGATAATAAAAGCAAAATTATCATCCATTTTGCATCATTCGATTCTAAGGAAAAACCGAGTGTCCCAGCCATAATCACTAGAAATATAGGAGCAAGACCTTCAACTCTATCGCTTATATTTTTGTTAAAAACACGTATTGGTATCTCGCCGTTTTTACGTTTTGATTTTTCCATGATTAGCCTTTTTGGTGGACAATATAGCCATTGCCCTTACAGGATTTTTTCCAAGTGCTTACCCTATTTTATATGATTATCATACCCTATAGCCCCCTAATTCTTTGGGGGTCGCCCTTTACATTGCGCATTATCTGCCTCAAAATGCCATGCGAAATCATATGACCGAGAGGGATTCACTTGTCAATGCGTCGGACAATATATCATCATTTGGGCTGGTTGGTATTCATTCTGCTGATGTCAGGCTATTTAGCGACACGGCTCTTAGCCAGCGATATACTGTTCGTGGATGAGTATTGGTCAATTCGCAATAGTGGTGGCACGTTCGGCACACTGGGCTTACTCGGCATCTGGGAACGCACCGCAACAGTTGACCCCGGTGGCATGGGCGTTCTCTATCATTGGCTACTGGGTGCATGGGAGTTTGTCATCGGCATTTCACCCTTTAGCGTGCGGACGTTTTCCCTACTCTCTGGACTTCTGGCTATTTCTGCCATGTATCGCTTTGGCAAAGATTTTTTCTCGTCACAGATTGGTTTGTATTCGGCAAGCATCCTCGCGTTCTCAGCGTTTTATATTGATTATATGCACGAGGCACGCGCCTATACCCTACTCGGTTTATTCACGATACTGGCAGTCTATTGTTACTTACGCATCATGAGCAAAGCACAGGCACATTGGGGATGGTACCTCGGATTAGCGTTGATGTTAGCGGCACTCGCTTATACGCATTATGTCGCACTGGCGATGGGCGTTGTCTTGGGGATTTATCATCTCACACGCTGGGATAAGTCGCACAAATGGTGGCTCGTCGTGCTGACAATGGCAATTGGGGGCGCATTATTCCTCCCTTGGTTGAGCATCACCCTCGAAGTTATCCGACGTGGTACAGAAGATACGGGTCGGCAAGCGGATTCGATGACAGCCATGCTCGTCCTACAAAATCTCTTGCATACAGTCAGCAATGCGAATTTAGCCTTACTCGCCCTAACAGCTTTTTACTCGCTGGTACAATTCACCCGCAAAGTTGCCTTCGTCTGGATATGGATAATTGTCTCAATCGTGGTCGTGATGATTGTCAATTATTTCATCCCCTTCATGGTGCATCTACGCTACTTGATGTTTGTATTTCCTGCCTTCGCGCTGATGATTGGCATCGGCATCACGCGCATGAAAAATTTTGCACTAGCCGTTTTGCTGGTCTGGTGTGGCGCAGGGATTTATCAGAGCATCAATCCTAATTTTATAGACGAACAGTTCGGGCAAATTTATCGAGCTTCGGCAGATGGTTTCAACCGCACTTTAGCGAACCTTAACGCGCGTGCTAGTGATGGTGATTTAGCCCTCTTTCATATCATGACCCCGACATTTGAGACCTTCAATTGGTTTCCACTCGATTACTATTTCGTCGAGACAGATTTGATGAATGTCGATGTTCGTTTTGACCAGTACGAACGTATCAATAATAGCTTTGCCAGTGGGGATGTCGAATATTTAGCGGATGTTGAGTCTGCCTTAGCGGATGTGACCTTCATTTGGTCAGCTGTGATACCTGAGCTTGAGCGCACTCAACGCTTTGGTGTTGTCGAATACGTGCTAGCGACCCAATATTCCCTTTGTGAGACGGTTTTTACACAAGATGATATGCAACTCCAGCTTTACGCTCGTGTGCCACAAACAGAGCGTGTATCAACGTTCGGCGAAGATGTAGTTGGACTATATGATATGCAACGCGGACAAGTTACTGATAATCGTGTCAATGTCGTCTTAGGATGGTGGTCTGAGACTGCGCCATCGGATACTTATTCTGTGGGTGTGCATCTGTTTGATGCTGATAATAACTTGGTACGTCAGCAAGATTTCGGCTTACCTAACCAACGCCCTTTCACTTGTACCAGTACCTCACTAGATTTAAATGGTCTGCCAGCAGGGGATTACACCTTACGGTCAACGGTCTATGAATGGCAAACAGGTAATCGCCTCTTAACTACAGATAATGTCGATTATGCTGATTTGCAGGTGATTAGGATTGGGGAATAGAAGTAAAGATAAACCCCCTCAGTCGCTAACGCGACAGCTCCCCCGAATTCAGGGGAGCATCATTAATCGCACTTATATTTATTCTTGCTTTTCTCCCTCTCTCTGGGTCTCTGCGTTACGCTTTTAAGGTTTTTCTATCCAATATCGACGAGTCAAGCTAGCCCGTCCGTTATCGACCTTATCTTGAAGGATGCCTCCATTGGCTTCGATGATTTTCTGGCTACCAATATTATCATCGTCGCAGGTAATCAAGGCGCGTTCGATGCCTAAATCCCATGTTTTAGGCAATGCCAGTGTCAATTGGAGTGTACCGTAGTTTTTGCGTCGCATTGTGGGGCGAATCCGATAGCCAATATGTCCACCAAACTTACGTAAATTTGTTGTGAGATGATGGCGAATATCTATCGTGCCAGCGTATAAATCATCAACAATTAACCAGTATGTTGTCTGGGGTACGTATCCCGGAAACGGTGAGGTTTCATTCGCTAGCAAAGTCTCTACATATTCATCGAAATTTGCCTCTAACATACCATAATTCCAAGGTGGACGTTCGCCTTCCTCTTCAAATTCACGCGTAGCGAGTATAAAACTATCTTTGTATTGTATATTTGGACGGGCAAGGAATGGGTTGTTAGCCATAATATTCTCAGCGTACCTGTACAAATTCGATACGATTGCCAAAAGGGTCACGAATTTCAAAACGGTCAAACTCTGGAATAGCCGTATTCTCTTTGATGACGATACCTGCTTGTGTTAGCCTCTCACGCCATGCAAGCAAATCAACCACTTGATACGCAAGGTGCATTTTGAGTTGCTCACGTTGGATGCCCTCTTGGATTCCGATGTGCAGGTCAATATTGGCTAAACGTAACCAGAATCCACCATTTTCTTGAAGCGCATCAGGCTTGCTGATTTCTTCTAAGCCCAGCAAATCGCAATAGAAGGCGCGGGCATTATCTTCTTCACCTGTGGGGATGCTAATATTCACATGATGAATGCCGAGAATATCGGTCATACTAAAGCAACTCCGACTAATGACAATGCCACTAAACTCAAGAACATCGCCAAATACATCCCACTAGAAGCCATTGCACTTTTACCCCATGACAAATTTTCATTTGAGGCACTCAACGCCATTGACGAAAGTAACATATCAAGAAACAGAGTAATAAATATGAGGACATTGGCTACGGGGGATGCAATGCCAAGGATAGCTATGATTAACGCACGGGCTGTCACCAATACTGGGAAATATATGCCTCGCAATATGAACATATGACGGTATGCGCCATTTGCCCCAAAATATTGGGCGATGCGTTGCAATGTCCATGTCTGCATGATGAAACCAATCAACCCATAGATGCCACCCATTGTGATGCCTGAAAGTGCAATGGTCAGCAAATCAGGCTGGTACGATGCGAGATTCACTTCACCAATTGGCAAGCCAATAATCATACTAACAAGCAAAATATTAACAGGGTTATCCGATGCCAATGCGACACCTAATAAAGCACATCCAAAAAACACCCATAAGTAAGCACGTTGTGGGGTTAGCTTACCCTTCTCAAGTATCAGTTTAAGGGTTTCGATATTCGGGGTTTTGGTAAAGAGCAAGATAGACTCTGCCCATGTATATCTAGCTTGTGATTGTGTTGGTGTATTGGTTTGACGCATTTACTTCTCCATCTCAATTAGCTTCATTATACAAGACTTAGAAGTAATTTTGAGTCAGAGAATTTTATGGCGATGATAAGAAATTTTAATAACCCCCAATGGGCTGATAGCCTCGAACATAATCAATCTCAAAACGTTTAGGATAGTCACGAGGCATTTCTCCTTTGATGGGTAATTCATATATTCCTAACATGAATTGCATCGGATATGCGGGAGATTGATGAATGGTGCGCCGTTTAATATTATCGATATAAAAATCAACATGCGTCGGAGACCATTCAAGCGCGTAGATATGAAATTGTCTCGCATCAATCGATATGTCATCCTGAAAAGCCTCTTCGGATAAATGTGGGTCGCTCCAAGGATAAATCCCATAACTTACTTGCGTCGATTGAGGAGTTATATGTTCGCCAAATAGTTCAAACATATCGATGCCTCCCGATTTCTCTGGTTCGTCTTCAAAACCAATCATCCATAGTGTTGAGAGACTGCCACGCAATGCAGATGCTTTTGCTCTTACTTCAAAATAACCATATTGTGGCGTGTATGTTCGCTGAGTAGATTGTGCTTCGCGCACAAGCAGAGCCTCATTAAAACGATGTTGCCCAACTTGTGTTCCCTCTGCACCAGAGAAAACCCCTGTTTGGAGGGAAGACACTTTTACATCACCATCAAATTCAGGACACCAAGGTTGCTGGTTACCTTCAATCTGTAAAACAAGTTTGCTATCCTCAATCATATATCTTGGAGCCGTTTGCGCTCGTGAACTCCACTGAGGTAAATAATAAGGTAACCAGTTATCAAGATTCAACTTCGGTGCATCAAATTCATCTTGAAAATCCAAAATATATCCCGATTTCTCAATCGGATTGGCTGGGAAATCGCCTCTCATGGGGTATTTTCTCCACGTATAGTTATTTTCAACCCAATACACGGTATGCAAAGCGCATTTTGAGTTCTTGATGCTCGATAGATTGCTCCATTGCGCGTGAGCCATGCCCTGCATTAAACCAGACCATTTCCAGATGCTTATTCAGCCCTGTCATTTTGTCTTCATAGGCTTTCATCTGCCGAGACGGACAACGGGTGTCATTCTCCCCTTGGATGACTTGAATCGGAGCTTTGACTTTCTCGGCATAGGTTATCGGCGATGATTTTGCCATTGCTTCGGGCTTTTCTTCAGGTGTCCCACCGAATAACGCCGTTTGATAAGCGCGTAAGGTTTCGGCTTGGTCTTCATACATCAGCACCCAATCTGCAATGGCGACTACTGCCATGCCCCCCGCCCATAAATCAGGCGTTTTACCGAGTGACATCAATGTGAGGTAGCCGCCATATGACCCACCTGTTTTGAGTATCATCTCTGGATGCGCGATATTGTTCTCGATAAGCCAATGAACCCCTGCTTCAATATCTTGGACTTCATACTCACCAAGATGACCGTGAATAGACTTCTCGAAGGCTTTTCCGAACGTTACACTACCCCGATAATTGATGCTAAACACAGCAAATCCATGGTCAACCCATGCTTGCAAAGCAGGGCTAAAATTGTCAGTCATGACTGCTGTAGGTCCACCATGTGTATGAACAATCGTTGGGAAAGGTGCATCGCCATCAGGCGTGACCAACCATGCTTGAATAGCTGTCCCATCAGCTGATTCATAGGTGACAGATTCCCACTTTTTTGCTGAGGGCGCATCACCTGATTTCAACACTGTCTCAAGAACATTGCCATTCATATCCAATTTGACGAGGCGACTCGGTTGTTGTGAATCCTGCATGTTAATGTAAATGCCATCAGGCGTGAAATAACCACCCGAGAATGTACCACTAGGGTGATTCAATGTGATGAGCGCATCGTCTTCAAGGTCATATAAATGCAATTGATATTCTGCTTGGTTTAATTGTGAGAGGAGCAAGTAACGCCCATCTTCTGTCCAATCCCAAGGAGTAATTTCACCATCCAATTCGCTCAACTCTATATCTCGACGCTCACCAGTGCGCGGATTCCAGATGACAGGTCGTCCGAAACCACTTTTAGTCGTCTTTGCGAGATACTCTTCTGAGCCAGCTTTAGGCATAAAGCCAATCGGATTCACGCTTACATCATCACCATCGTAGAGTTCACCTAGTTTTTTGCCACTTTTCACGTCATAGGCTTCAAGCATCATATCAGTAGAACCAGAGCGTTCATTATTAGCTATCACAGCAATCGACCCATCATATGAGAGATTAGGTCCTGCTGATTGTGCGGTGTTCTCATAGGTGAATAGAATGTTACCTTGTTTGTCTTGTACATAAACTCGGAAACCCCATTCTTTAGCAGCAGCAGTGAATCCAACAACCTCACCATTATGTGATTCGGTAATGTACCATGAGGCATAATCGGGCATATCAGGCGTTAAATCCTCACCGACACCACCTGTAAATGGTATACGTACAAAATGCCCGAGTTCGTTTCCTTCTTTATCATCTAGGTGATAGATACTTTCACCATCAGCGGAGATAACACCGAAGACAACCCCTGCTGAGTGATGAGTCAATTGGGTGAGGTCACCACTCGGAACATCCCACGCATAGAGTTGGTAAATGCCATCTTTATTTGTGCAGACAATACCTCGCTCTGGGTTTTGTGTGGCAATTGCTGACCATGCAATGACAGGGGTGCGAAAACGTTGTTTCCATAATGCGTCATCACTTACATCTAATTCTTTGAGCATAAAATAATCCTTTTAAAATATGTAAGGGCGTAGCGTACTATGCCTCTACATCGTACGATATATTATGCGCGTAATTATACCGTTTAATCGAAATCACAAAATGAAATGGTCT
The DNA here is from genome assembly GCA_965230145.1 of Phototrophicaceae bacterium. Lineage (GTDB taxonomy): Bacteria > Chloroflexota > Anaerolineae > Aggregatilineales > Phototrophicaceae > JAUZRW01. The sequence goes on along the minus strand of CBDDKI010000002.1, from coordinate 3,682,598 downwards.
TAGTTGAAGCGTTTTTGGATGAAGTAACTTTCGTGCTGTGGGGGACGATTCTTTAATGTCCCAATAATCTCAAAACCTTGAGATTGATAAAATGCAAGTGACTGGAAACTCGCTGTATCACAGGTGATGCCAATATTTCCATCTTGCTTGACCTGCGATTCGGTCATAGCGAGCATCTTTTTAGCCCAGCCTTGCCCTCTAACAGATTCATCTAGCCACAAATAGCGTAAATCAAACCAATCCCAGAATGTCGCCCCGACCATGCCACCGAGAATTGTATGATTGTAATCGCGCAGGAAAACTGCCAAATTTTCAACGACAATCGGTTCAGTTTTGGCAATATCGTCGAGTAACCCTGTATCGAGCACGCGCAAATTATCGGCTTTTGGAGGTGATTCAATTTGGATACGCGAGTCAATTGTTTGCATCTGTAAATCAGCTTTTTGCATAAAGTGAAACGTATGCCCTAGTGGACGATCTTGCTGAAATCCAAAGCGTTGGTAACCCAATTTCTCGTAAAACGGGCGTGCTTGAAAGCTAGTCGTCATCAAGTAAGCGCGATGGATACCTTTCATTTTTGCGTAGTTTTCAGCGGCATTCATCACCAGTGTGCCATAGCCTTTGCCACGTACAGAGGCATGTGTCCAAACGGTATCAAAATAGAGGTAGCCCCAGTCAAATTCACAAACAGCGCCTGCCACGATTTGCCCACTTTCACGCATGATGACCAGAAATTCTTCATCAGGCAAGGTCAATAGCTCTGGTACTTGGGAGATATTATAGTTGCTTAATCCTGTACGAACGGTCGCGATATGTTGGGTTGAAGGTTTTGTTATTAGCTCAAGACGGAGAGTCATGCTTTAAAGTATTCCATTTCATAGAGGGTGTGGCGCAATAGATGTGTCAACATGCCACTGAGTTCCCAGCGTGCGACTGATTCTACACGCGGTAAAATATGTCCATAATAAAATAATGCCTGATGCAATGTCCCCAAAGGCTTTGCTAAATCGTAAGCCCGTTTGAGGTTCTCCATTGTTTCGTAGCGCGTCCAATTGTTGAGGTAAGTTTGCACCAATTGACTACGAGCATTCGCAACATGGTGCAGTTCGGCATCAACTTCCGCTAAGAATGTAGTCATATCAAAAAAAGGATGTGAAATTGAAGCATCCGACCAATCAAAAAACAAGCATTTACCATCAGGTTTGATAATGACCTGCCCCGACCAAAAATCGCCATGAGTCAGGGTGAGTGGGATTTTATATTCGGCAAGTTCGTAACACATATCACGTAATATCGGCGCAATGCGCTTGAGTTCGGCTTGCTCATCTTCAGTAAGATTGCTCGGCAAATCGTGCATCAGACGGTCTATTTGTGACGCAAGATAATCTACATTACGGTCTGGTACACCTAATGCCACCAACGATTGTGTATTCTTGACGAGGTCAATTTGCAAACGAGAAAACTCTTTAACAGTCCGTTTCCAGATGGCTAAATCGTCCATATTGGTGAGAAGTTTGCCGTCAAATTCACGGATAAGCATCCAACCATTTTCGACATGCACAGCTCGTACATCGGGCGCACGTTCTGGATAGCGAATCGACAAAACTCGGGTGATAACAGGCTCGTAATTGAAAAATTCAGGCACAGCCTTGAGGAAAAGCGTTTCTTCTTTTGTTTTGAGCTTCATCGTTGCAGACCGCGCCCAAGTTCGGACTTGTGTAGGGGCTTGTATCTCAGTGAGAGACATACGGTCAGCGAGGTCTATCATCCAATTGCTGATTTTGATATACCAACCTGAACGCATCCAATCAGCACGCGCTGAACTCACGCTATGTCGCCAATCGAACCAATCTAAAGCAATATCCCGTTCTAATTGCGTCGAAAATGTCCGTTCACGTAAGCTCTCTTCATCCACCCATTGCATATTCTCTGGCAATATCCACTCAGTGGTGAAATTATCCATCGCATAAAAACGTAGTTCGCCTTCTTCAGCATCCGAATGGGTAGCGAAACAACGCAAAGTTGCGGTATCAAATCCCCACTTAGATTTAATCGCATCATTGATATGTTGTACGACAGCAAAATGGTGTTCTTGGGGCTTAAACGACGGTAATGCCCACGTGTCATCCTCATTCTTTTGCAATAAAACGGTGTATTCAGATGCAACAGCTGAAGGTATGAGCAAATAATAGGTATGGTCAACATCAGGATTATGATACACAAAGGTAGCTGATGGGTGTTTTTCTGTTTCGTGAATGTTTTCACTCATGAATGCTGACTCATTTTAAAGGCTAGCTAGAGTTTGCGAGTATATCACTCATATTATAGACCTGAACCTTTTGAATGACAGGTTGATTTAGTCAGTATCAATGTTTTGTATATGTTGTTCTGTGCTTATATCGTGTTTAATAGAGAGTGTGACGAGGCGTTATCACGGAATAACCTTATGAAATATGATGTTTTGCTGACCGATATTGGGTCAGACGAAGTCTCAGTGACATTAGCTCTAATGAATAGCATCCAACAAGCCTTACCATTAGCTGTTGTAGATGTAAGTTGTGCGCGTGAGTGGCTGGCGCATTTGCCGATTTTGCTTCGTCGGGGCATTGCTGGGGATATTGCACGCACAATCCAACAACGTTATGAAGAACTCGGTGGGGCTGTCGCCATTGTACCGAGCCAATTATTCTTCCCTGAAAACACACGTGGAATTAGCCAATGGCGTAATGAATTATTTAGCGAACATCTAGTTGCTCTGCATGAACGGGGACTCTCTGAATGGGCACAGGCTACGCATGTTGAGGAAGCCTATCGCTTTAGTTTCTTACCAACTTTCGGCAATGATATGACTCTACGTTTGTGGGCAAGCAATAATGGGTTTCATGCCAGCGCACGCCGAAGCATCGGGCGGATTGCTCACTTACCGGGTCCGCCACTTTATGACACGCAATGGCAAATTTCAGATGATGACTGGCACACTGTCTGTGAAGCAATGCACGACCATCATTTTTGGTCTGCTGAGACATGGAATACTGTGCCTGATGGCTATACGATTGTCAGCACTGACCATTGGGTGATGGAAGGCGTGCGGGGTGATGAGTATAAGGTCTTGCTCGACCAAACCCCAAATGAAGGGTCTGCGCGTGAGGTTGGCTTGCTCCTATTGGATTTAGTGCCTGATAATTTCGCTTTACCACCGATTGAATAGGACTAGATGTTATGTCTAAAGAAAAAGCGAAGCATATGCCAAAACGCACACCAAGCCGATTGTCATGGCGTAAGGTGATAGCGATACTCATTGCTTTGATTGTATCCATTCTTGCCACTTTGATATTGCTGCCACCAACTTACCCCCCGACTGTGTCACAAACTTTTCTGCCCGATGATTTGCGCCCCTTAGCTGAGGAAATATTTTTGACTGTGGGTTCAAGCGAACCCTTAAATGCAAATGGTATGTCGTTTCGTTTAGATACTAGCTTATATGCAACAGATAATTGGATGTGCATTGGTGGCATGATTCCTGAACACACACAGTATGAAAAATACTCTCGTATATGGGTTAATGGAAAACGAGTACGAGGCGTAGCATTTTATGGCTATTTAGTAGGATTCAGTCGTGATGGTTGGCAACAACTTGACAGATGTTTTCATGGTGAGCTTGAATCAGGTCTACACCTCATCGAATTTCATCTGCGTGATTCCATGTGGGGTGAGCCAGTGGCTATCCAACGTTGGGCAATTGAGATAGAGTAGAAATTATTTGTAGGGGCGAACTCTGTGTGGTCGCCCGTTCGGGAGCGCACATAAGCACACCCTCTACAATTCTAATAAACGAAAAATAAATACTTTAAAGGAGAAATTTTATATGCAAATTGGGTTGATGTTTGAAGGGCAAATGGGGCTGAATTGGGACTATTGGAAGCGCATCTTAGATATTGCGGATAATTCTGGATATCAATCAGTCTTTCGTAGTGACCATTTTTCCAATCCAAGCGGTGCTTTTCACGATTCTCTAGAATTATGGACAAGCCTTACTTATGCCGCCGCGATGACTAAAAATATCGAGTTTGGTCCTTTGGTAACACCGATTACCTTCCGTCATCCGTCTTTGTTAGCGCAATACGCCGCATCGGTAGATGTCCTCAGTGAAGGACGGTTGGTACTTGGTATGGGAACAGGTTGGCAAGACCGTGAGCATGAAGCATTCGGCATATACTTCCCAGAAATTAGCGAACGCTATGAACTTTTAGAAGATGGCTTAGAAATTATCTCGGGACTATTTTCAGCTGATGCACCGATTAGCTATGAGGGAAAGCATTTCTCACTCAAGGATGCTCAGATTACAATGAAAAACAACGATACGAAAATCCTCATCGGTGGCAATGGACCGAACAAAACCTTACCACTCGCGGCAAAATATGCTGTTGAATGGAACGGCGTATTCCTCAATTTTGAAGATTATAAGCAACGCAATGAATTGCTGGATGGTTATCTTGAAGAAGAAGGTCGCAAGCCAGAAGATGTCAAGCGTTCGTTAATGATACGTTGTATCTACGGTAAAGATGATGCCACAGTGGTTAAAGCTCTTGAAGGCAGAGAAACCAGCAAAGCAGAATTACAAGCTGTCGGGCAAGTGGTTGGCACAGGTTCAGAAATTGTCGATATTTTGGGCAAATGGCAAGATGCTGGCGTAGAACGCATTATGCTCCAATGGATTGACCTCGATGATTTAGGCAGTCTTGAAGATATGGCACACGAGGTTCTCCCCCACTTTCACGGTTAATATAATCTCCACAAATTTGGGCGCAATCACTATTGTGCCCTTAAAACCCTACCCTCATCTACAATTTTTTATAGCATCTTAATGAGCTAAAGTTGCACCCTCCTCTTAGCTAAAGTACAGTTTAGCTACAGATTGCTTTCATCTAGCCAAGGCATCACATCATGTCGAATACATTCTCAGGAACACAGGTCTTTATTTCCTACTCTCGTCGAGATACGGAATTCGTTAAAAAACTTGATGAGTCTCTGAAACAGGAAGGCTTAGAAGTCTGGGTCGATTGGGAAGATATTCCCTTATCTGCGAATTGGATGGAAGAAATTGAAGCAGGTATTGAAGGTGCAGATGTATTTGTATTTGTGATAAGCCCAGATTCCCTTGCATCTGAAGTTTGCCGTAAAGAATTGAATTATGCCATGATGCGGAATAAACGCTTTATACCTGTTTTATACCGCGAAACGAAAGACACTCAATCAAAATTACCTTCGATTATCGCTACGCATAACTGGATTTTCTTCCGTGACACGGATGATTACGCCTCTGCTTTTACTGGATTAATCGACACCATCCAATCTGATTTCGAGCATATGCGCCAACACACGCGCCTCTTAGTGCGCGCGACAGAATGGGAAACCAGTCAATGGGACAATGATTTTCTCCTAACAGGGTCAGAATTACAGACAGCCCAAGCATGGCTCACAGAAGCTCTTAAATACCAAAAACAACCTATTCCGACAGACAGTCATAAACTTTTCATTGATAACAGCTGTAATCGAGATATTCGCAATAAAGGGCGAATGGTTGCCATTGTTAGTTCAGTGATTGTTTTTGGTGCATTGGCTGTTGCTTTATTTTTCTTATGGCGCAGTTCAGAAGAAAACCGTGTTGCCGCCCAACAATCTGCCGCCGAAGCCCGTGAAGCTCGCCAAGTTGCAGAGGAACAGCGTGAAAGTGCGATTGTCCTCGCACAAGAGAACATCGCTATCAATAACTCAATGTCATTAGCCCTCCACGCTGAGACAATCGCCGAAGATGGTGATTCTTATTCGGCATTGCCCTTTGCGATTGCCGCCTATGATGCCCAAAATACAGCTTTTGCCGAAGTCTCGCTCTCGAATATCGCCCTAAGTCCGAGCGCAATGGCATGGCTCTTAGACCACACAACTGACATTACCGACATTGCCACCCATCCTTCTGAGCAAATCGTCGTTACTGCCTCGCGTGATGACACACTCATTATCTGGGATTTAACGACACAACCCCCGACAAATCTACATCAGCTGGATGGACATGGGAGTGATGTTCGCGCAGTCGATTTTAGCCCTGATGGACAGTTAATTGCATCAGGGAGTAATGCTGGCGACATCATTTTGTGGGATGCCAATACAGGCGACATGGCACGTGTCTTAGTCCCTGTCGATGATAGCCTCAGCGTCAATGTTGACCAACTGGCTTTTAGTCCGAATGGGCAATATTTACTGGCAAGTGTCGAAGATTTGCGTGGTGGTGGCACAGGCGATGATGTGCATGAATTGCGTATCTATGAAGTTGAATCTGGCGACCTTGTGCAAATGGTCGGCGCAGAGGGTTATAGTGCAGGCAGTATTGCCTTCTCGCCTGATGGCTCACAATTTTTAGCGGGTTTCACTACTGGTGAAATTTATATTTGGGATTTCACCCCTGATGCCGAGACATACAATGACCTAGCAGGAACGGTCTTTAATCCACCTGAGGATGCGGTTGAATTTCCTGACCCCGTTGCTCGATTGCGTGAACATCAAGCAGGAAACTTAATTACTGACCTCAATTTCAATGCTGAGGGGACACAATTGCTCTCAAGTTCGGCAGATTTCGATATTATTCTGTGGGATTGGGTCAATTTGGAAGTCATCCACCTATTTGACGGGCATACCGATACCGTTCAAGCAGTAGATTTTATCGCGGGCAAAAATCAAGCACTTTCTACTGGACGTGACCGTAATGTAATTATCTGGGATTTGGATACAGGTTTAGCTCTGCACGTCATGACAGGGCATGAATCTCTACCACAAGCCCTTGCTGTTACCTATGATGGAGCTTTCGGTATTACGGGCGCGACTATATCAGGTTTGGGCGTGGTCTGGGATTTGAACGTCGTCAATTTTGCCAATGATTATAATTCATTGACCGATGAAGTGCGCCGAGTCGTTTATCATCCTGATGGTGACCTTGCGGCTACACTGTCATTAGATTTACCGCCCAATGACAATAATCCAACCTTACGTCTATGGCGACCCGCAACGGGCGAAGTGATACAAGAGTTTCCGAATCATACAGCAGGTGGTTTTGACCTCGCTTTCGTGTTGGATAACTCAGCAATTGTGACAGCCTTGGGGTCAGAACTGAGTCTCTGGGATATTGAAACTGGCGAGGCAATCCAAGAAACCATTACTGGCAACAACACCTCCATATGGGATATAGACCCCCATCCTGACGGTGTGCATGTGATTGGCGCAACCAACGGGGGTGATTTATTGCTCTGGAATATGCAAACTCGTGAATTAGAAGATACTTTCCTCGATGTTAATGAAGGCGTGCGCTTACTGACCGTGCAATATAACCCTGATGACCCCAATCAAGTCTTTATCTCGTCAAATCGCTTTCTATTGACTTACGATTTAACTGCCCGTCAGGTGCTTCATTATTTTGAGGGGCATACCGAGAGCATTGTCGGGATGGCAGTTAATGGCGAAGAAAATTTACTCGTAACCACTGATTTTCGTCGGGATGTTTATGTACGCAATTACGAAACACAAGAATTACTGACCATCATGACTTTCCATACTAGCACTGTTTGGGGTGTCGATATTGACCCAAGCGGACGTTTTGTCGCTAGTGCCGCTGAAAATGGCGAAGTCCTACTCTGGGATTTAGAACGCAATGCACTGGTTCGTCGCTTTGATGGTTACGGGCAACGGATTCGCTCTGTCGCTTTCAGTCCCGATGGACAATCACTCTTATTTGGGGAAAGTGACCTGCATCATATCCGCTTATATAGTGCCAATGAACTGTTAGAGTGGATTGAGCAATATCGTGTGATGGATACCGTGACTTGTGCGGAACAAACTGGCGATTTAATCATCAATCCTGAATGTGACCCTGAGCAAAATCGTCCACAACGCATCAGTGCAGGGCGGAATTTCAGTGGCAGTATCCACATGGAAGCAGCGCAAGAATGGCGTTATGAAGGGGTTGCAGGTGAAGTGATTACGATTTCCGTCACTGCCGATAATTCGCCTCCGATAGGCTTCGCGGGCTTTGAGCGTCGTCGTGCGGCAGGCTATCTCGATACAATTGTGACTATTTTTAATACAGACAGCGAAGTGCTTGCCTATAATGATGATGTTCAAGATGGAGTCTATAACTCAGAAATACCCAACGTCACCTTACCTGCCGATGGCGTGTATTCGATTATAGTCGAATCTTATGAGGGTGGTAGTTATGGTGGCTACACCATTCATATCGAGCAAGTTAGTGTCCCTGAACCAGTGGAGACTGAGGAATAAGTAAGGTCACACCAGCGGTGTAACCCTACAATCAAACTATATCAATTCATTCTCAGTGTAGCGTTCACGGATACGGGGGAATAAATAGTCATTAAACATCGAGTCTTGGGTGTAGCGTGGTAACCATCCCCAATCTGTTTGGGCTTTACTATCATCTAATGCCCCAGCCCATGTATCTACAATGCTTTGCCGACCCAAACTTGGCGCAAAAGTAATCTCGGCATTCGGAAATTCAGCTTGCACAATCTCAGCAAAGTCACTGGCACTCAGGCTAAAGCTGGTCACATTGTAGACTTCTCGGCTGAGGTTTTCGCGTGGGGCTTGTGATAAGTCAATTAGGGCATGAATGGCATCAGGCATAGCCATGAAGGGCAAAGTGGCATCTTCACGCACAAAACACGCATAAGATTTGCCTTGCGCCGCCGCATGAATCATCTCAGGTCCATAGTCACTTGTTCCGCCCGATGGTACAGTATGTGCGCTAATCAGACCCGGAAAGCGTACTGAGCGAAAATCGATTCCAATTTTACGTGTATCCGAGAGTTGCATATAATGACGTGTATAGTAACGTCCTAAATTTTCACAATAGAGTTTATTTGCGCCGTACATCGTTGTCGGTGTGAGATAGTCACCTTCTTTAACTGCCCCAGCCTGTTTTTTTGTTGCTAAATCAGGAATACCATAAACAGCAATTGAACTCGGATAAATGAATTTAACTGATTGTCCGCGTCCTTCACTTTCACGGACTGCCATCTCAAATAAGTTGAGTGTGCCATTAACATTAACATCATGCGCTAATTGTGGGTTTTTCTCTCCTGCGCTTGAGAGCAATGCCGCTAGATGAAAAATCGTATCAATCTCATAATGCTGATGGATTTGCTCAAGCAAGGCTGTATCTAAGATATTGCCTGTGAAATGTTGTTTCACCAAAGGTATCAGTTTCTCGTCAAGTGGGTGCAAGTCGAGCGTGACAAGATCAGGGGTATCAGCATGAGCAGAGAAATATTCGATTAAGCCATGCCCAACTTCACCATTAGCGCCAGTGATGAGTACAATCGGTTCGCGTGTCATCGGAAGCTCCCTCATGAGATAACGTTCATCGCTTTGCCGACAGTTTCAAATGCCACCAGTGCTTCTTCTAGGTCATTTTGTGTATGCGCGGCAGTGTTCATCACACGGATACGGGCAGTCCCTTGTGGCACTGTCGGGAAGCCAATCGCCATTGCAAAAACACCCTCATTCATCAGACGTTTGCTAAATTCTTGTGCGACAGGAGCCTCGCCTAAAATCACAGGGATAATTGGGGTTTCACTATGCCCGATATTAAAACCCATTTTCGCCATTTCAGCTTTGAGAAAGTCTGCATTTTGCCAGAGACGTGTCACAAGTTCATCACTATCTTCCAGCATATCGACGGCTTCAAGGCAAGCAGCAACATCAGGTACGGTCATCGCACTGCTGAATAAGAAGGGACGACCCCGTTGCTTAATCCAATCGATGATGACTTGCTTCCCAGCAACAATCCCACCCATCACGCCGAATGCCTTACTCATTGTGCCGACTTCAACATCGACTTTGCCATGTAAGCCAAAATGGTCAACGATACCGCGTCCACCATTGCCAAGGACACCTTCACCATGTGCATCATCCACCATCAGCATGATGCCATGTTTATTGGCGACTTCATATAAATCAGGTAGTGGAGCAATATCGCCATCCATACTGAAAACACCATCCGTGATGATGAGGCGACGGTTATAGTCCGTGGTTTCTTTAATCTTCTGCTCTAAATCAGCGACGTTATTGTGCTCATAAGCAACAATCTGGGCACGACTGAGACGACAACCATCAATGATGCTGGCATGGTTTAAACGGTCACTAAAAATGACATCACCCTTACCGACGAGCGCAGGAATGGTTGCGAGATTTGCCGTAAAGCCACTCTGTAATGTGACGACAGCCTCAGCTTTTTTAAACTCTGCCAAACGTTGTTCTAGTTTTTCATGGAGTGACATCGTGCCAGCAATCGTGCGGACTGCGCCGGGTCCGATGCCAAATTTGTCGATAGCCTCTTTAGCGGCTTGTTTCAAGCGAGGGTGATTTGCTAGTCCCAGATAATTGTTCGCGCAAAAGTTAATAACACGTTTGCCATCAATCACGACTTGCCCATCCATCGGACTATCGATCACGCGGATGTTGTTATACAAGCCTTGTTCTTGTAGTTCGGAAATATTGTCAGCAAGATATTGCGTTTTTTCATCGGTTTGGTAGGAAGTCATAAGCTCTCTTCACGATATGCACAAAATAAAGTCGGTCTAATTGGTCATATTGTACGACACATGCCCTATAAATATCAACAAAGAATGGCACTAGGACAAAAATACTGTATGAAGTCGAATTGTCTTAATTGTAATAATTTGTAATATATATTACGCTGTATTTAGCATTTATTCACATTATTTAAGGTAAAATTATGAAGTCATATTCACTTATTTTAATTACAGCACTCATGGCTATTATTGTTGCTGGTTGTGGTGTTTTCGAGAGCGCATCAGCACAAATTGATTGTGAAGGCGCACACATCACAGGGACAAATTGGAACTTAGACTATGATAACACAGGGTCGAATCGTCATGTGGTGACTCTTATCATCAGTGACAATCAAGGTTTTGGTTTATTCGATGGCACAATTGCTGAAGCTCCAACTTTTACAGAGCTTGATGTCAACCGTTCAGTAGAATACAGAGTTGAACCCCATCAAAACCCTATCACAGTAAGAATTGTCACAAAATCAGGCGGTAGTGTCGCCAATAATATTGTTCATTTCGAGTTCACAGGCGATTGCGATAACATCCCCTTCTTTGGCTTTGGTGATGACCGTGTACTAGCGGATACAGGCACAGCATTAAACGCCTTCGTGCGCGATGAAGGATTGTCGGTTTATAGTGAATTCTATGGTGGTTTGTTTATTCCATTCACTGACTTGAACATTACCCCAAGTGACAATACATTAGTTGCTTCTGGTAATGGCATTGAAGTTTACGTCTTGTCCGATGGGTTAATCCAAATTATGGAAGCCCCACAATCTGACGGCAAACGCTCTATTCTCATTATAGATTTGGACGATAGCAACAACGTCTCGCGCTCACGTCGTGGTCACTACAACATCATCACAGGTAGAACGCATATCTATATGCAAACAGGCGGATGGGAATTTTACCCTCTCGATTTTTAAGTTAAACGATAAGCCCTTGCAAATAGCGAGGGCTTTTTTGTGTCCCACGCTTACCCTATGGTCTACAGTGGTCATTGAGGAAATTCGGGTCCTGCAACAGTATGTAGACAGTGTATTCACATCATACTATGGAGACTGTATGTCCGATTCACCCATGATGATACTTATCGCAGGACCTTATCGCTCTGGCACAAATGATGAGCCAGAAAAAATGCACGCGAACGTTAAACTGATGGAATCTTTCGCTCTCCCTGTCTTCCGAAAAGGACATATTCCGCTTGTCGGGGAATGGTTTGCCTTACCCTTAGTTGAACTCGCTGGGTCAAAAGAAGTTGGCGACGATGCCTTCAATGAGATTTTTCATCCGATTGCCGAGCGCCTATTAACCAAATGCGATGCTGTTCTGCGTGTCGGTGGCGCATCCAGTGGGGCTGATATGATGGTTCGCATTGCAAATGAACGTGGCTTGCATGTCTACCATAATGTAGATGACATCCCAGATAATGACTAATTCGAGAGGCAATAGCAGGTCATTACGGATACCCACCGTTGTTATCATGCGTCAAGTCTCGTATACTAATTCTTCTGTTTCACCAGCTAGTTGAGGAAAAACGCTCTATGACAAAAAGACCCTCTGTTTACCCATTCACAGCCATCGTCGGACAAGATTTGATGCGCCTTGCGCTTGTTCTCAATGCGATTGACATGCGTATTGGTGGCGTACTCATTCGGGGTGAACGCGGTACCGGTAAATCGACTGCGGCACGTGCTTTAGCCGCCCTACTCCCAGAAATTGATGTTGTGGCAGATAGCCCTTTCAATGATGACCCGAACAATCCTGATACGTGGTCAGATATTACACGTGAACGCCATGCGGGCAAAAATGGTAGTATCCCTACTGAAAAACGTCGGGCGGCATTCATTGATTTGCCTGTAAGTGCAACGGAAGACCGCGTGGTTGGCACGCTCGATATTGAAGCGGCAATCCAAAAAGGGGAACGTCATTTTGACCCTGGTGTATTAGCTAACGCTAATCGTGGTATTTTATACGTGGATGAAGTTAATTTGCTGGACGACCATATTGTTGACCTCTTGCTCGATAGTGCGGCAATGGGTGTCAATATTGTTGAGCGTGAAGGCATCAGCTTTAGCCATCCTGCGCGTTTCATCTTGGTCGGGACAATGAACCCCGAAGAAGGCGATTTACGTCCACAATTATTAGACCGTTTCGCGCTTTCAGTCGATGTAACAGGCATCAAAAACGCCAACGAACGCATCGAAATTTTACAACGCCATGTCGCTTATGAAGATAACTCTGATGCGTTTAGAGCGGAATGGAATCCTGTTGAGCAGAGCCTCAGTGAACGGATTGCTACTGCCCGTGATTTAGTCGAAGACGTGCAATACAACTCACGCGATTTACGCCTGATTGCTGGCATGATGGCAGAAATGCAGATTGATGGTCACCGTGCGGATTTGGTTGTGCTCAAGACAGCCCGTGCCCACGCCGCTTATGAAGGTCGTACCCACATTAACGACCATGATATTGCGCTGGCGATTCAATTGGCTATTCCACATCGCTTGAAACGCGGTCCATTCGCGGATGGTGCGGCACAGCTTGATAATCTACAAGACCAAATTGCCGACCAACGCGCTCAGATGGAAGAAGGCGATGGTGACGAGACAGACCAAGATGGTGAAGCACAAGCTAGTGATGCCTCGTCCGATGCTAAAAAAAAAGCGAAGAAGTAACTGACGAAAGTTCGCAAACACAAGCACCAGATACCTCACAACAAACTCAACCTTCTCGCCAAGATGCGTTCCCAAGTGCGGATGCGCGGTGGTGGGAAGGTGGGCAAAATGTAGATGCCAACCAAGAATTTGAAACACGCAAGCTGAATACCCAACTTGACCAGATGTCGCGTCGGCAATCGGGTAGACGTTCGACTACAGTGACCGAGCGCAAGCGTGGACGCTATGTTCGGGCTGTACCAGCTGGCAATAAAACCAATGACATCGCCTTTGATGCCACTCTACGTGCTGCCGCCCCATTCCAGAAAGCGCGCGCGGGGCAAAAAGCAGAAACTGGCATGGCGTATGCTCTGCGTAAGAATGACCTCCAGCGTAAAATCCGCGTGAAAAAAGCAGGGAACTTGATTTTATTTGCGGTGGATGCCTCATGGAGTATGGCTGTTTCTGAGCGTATGCAGGCGACGAAAAGTGCTATCCTCTCATTATTGACCGATGCTTACCAACGGCGTGACCGTGTGGGTTTGGTGGTATTCCAGAAAGACCGTGCCTCATTGGTCTTAGCACCGACCAATAGTGTAACGTTAGCTAAAGAAGCTCTGCAAGATATACCTGTAGGGGGTAAAACACCCTTATCGGCTGGGTTGCTCTTGAGCTATGAAACAATCAAACGCGAGATGCTCAATAATCCTGATATTATGCCGATTATGATTTTGCTGACGGACGGCGCAGGTAATGTCAGTATGAGTGAGGGCATGTCGCCACAAGAAGAAGCGCATTACGTCGCTAATCTGATTGAAGAGCGCGATATTCGGACAGTGACAATTAATATGGAGCATGTTGCATTTGACCAAGGATTAGCGCAACGCCTCGCTGACCGCTTAGGTGGACCATGCTATACGTTGGGACAAATCCGTGCTGATAACCTGCTAGAAACTGTGAAATCCGAAATAGAGCGCGGATGATTTTCCCTGTTTATCAGGGGATAACAGGGAAAACAGGGACATTAACAGGGATTTTGGGCGTAGCAAAAAACACCATAACAGGCGATTTCCTGAAAAGTGGTTTGTATATGGTTAGTATAATTTGCGTGAAACTCACTATTCAATTGGTAAGGTGCTAGATAGAGCTTAGCACGAAACAGAAACTTGATGTCGGTCATATCCCCGTTGATATGACCGTTTTTATTCACAGTATAGTTATACAAACGAAATATAATTATAGTGATGTTATACTTAGTTCTATAATACACTTTTAATTTTAGAATAAATGTTCTACAATGAGATTATGATAGCGAAAAATTACAGACTTCAAGATTTCAGCATTGAGTTAAAGGATAATCAGATACTAATTTTGGCATCTGGGTGGAAAGGTTATTACAATACTTTAAAGTTAATATATGGTGACGCATGTAAAAGTATTTTCGATGCTAAATCCCCTTATTATCAATGGGGTGTCTATATAGACAAGCAAGAGAACAACTACACTGTTATTGAAACACTAATGTCTATGATGATGAATGTTGTTGCTATAAACGATAATTTACGGCAATCCTTTTCTCTTGGGTATCATTTCCATTCAGATTATGAAGGAGATGGACGAACAGAGGTAGGTAGCAAAGTATATAAAGCTAAACCATATAGCAAACCTTTACGTCAAGAGAATTTAGAAAATGCAAAAGTACTTGCTGTGTGGTTTGCTAGCTTTATGGAACGACATCCGCTATACCTACATTCAGATTACATAATTGGAGTACCGTGTAAATCAGACAAAGTCTTCGACTTGCCAACATATATTTCAGAACAAGTAGCTAAAACGCTTAATATCCAAATTGGTAATTCTTATGTGTTTAAAGCAGAAACATCTAGTTCTCAAAAAGATATACCTTTAGAAAAACGTAATGAAAATGTAAAGAATTCGTTCAATTTATCAGATAATGTACCATTTAATGGAAAAGTAGTAACTATTATTGATGACATTTATGATACAGGCAGTACTATTAATGAATTAGGGCATATACTTCATCAAGCGGGAGCAACTGTCCAAGGATTAACTGCGACGCGAATTAATCGAAGGTCTTAAAGATGACTATTCAAGATCAATTAACTAATATCAATGGTATTGGGAAAAAACGAGCGACAAAAATAGAAGCTAAGATGCGAGAAGAAAAATTATCACTTGCAGATGTTTTTGCCATGTCATCAGAGAATATTAAGAAAATTTTCGGCTTACCCATCAATGTAGCAAAAGCAATTACAGATACAGCAAAGCATTCATCTACTCAAGTAGTAGACGACGAAACAAGCAATTCAGAACCAAATATCATAACTTTACATAAAGATGATGAGACTTATCCCCAACGACTTATCAAAGTTCTTGGTGATAATGCTCCTGAAAATTTGTATGTTTGGGGAAACTTAGACTTACTTAATAAACCTGCCGTCGGCTTCTGCGGGTCACGAAATGTGACTGATAAAGGATTAAATATCACCGCAGATGTAACCAAACAAATTGCGGCGCTAGATTGGGTTGCCGTAAGCGGTCATGCGCGTGGTGTTGATGCAACAGCTCATCGCGTTGCTTTAGAAAATAATGCTGGGACAATCATAGTTTTACCCGAAGGATTAGATAACTTTAAACTAAGACCTGAGCTAAAGAAAATCGCAAAAAAAGAAAACTTATTGGTCATTTCTGAATTTCCATTAGATGCTGGATGGGCTGTTGGACGCGCAATGCAACGCAATCGCACAATTATTGGCTTATCAAATGCAATGGTCTTAGTTGAATCACGCGATAAAGGTGGCACATTTGATGCAGGGAAAAAGGCATTGAAATATAATCATCCTTTATTTGTTGTTGATTTCCAAGAAATGGAAAATAGCAACGCAGGAAATCAATATTTTATCCAACGTGGTGCTGAACGTCTTTTAAAAAGTCGTGAAACAGGTCGTGCAAATATCACTTTTCTGCAATCTAAAGTGGAGCAACATTTAATTCATGCACAGTTAGCTGCTAAAAAGCAATTAGAACTTTTTGAAGCTAAGTGAAAAATTTTTAGATAAATAACATACAGACAATTCTAACTTAGCATCTCTGAACATACGAAATAGAAACTAGATGTCGGTCATATCACCGTTGATATGACCGTTTTTATTATGAGAATTTTAGTATTTTGGAACTATTGTCTCTCCTCACTCGTTCCCAAGATAATAACGTTAATTCTATAACGATCATTAAGTTTTATAATGATTCATGAACTAATTAATTTCATCATTTGAATCCTAAGGGGGACTCATTCATGATAAGGAAAGTAACTTTATTAAGTATAACGATGGCTTTTATAGCTTTATTGAGCGTAAACGTATCGGCTCAAGATACATCAACAAACACCTATTCAGGTGACATCGCGATAGATTGGTTTGATTTACAATTAGAGCTTGCCCAAACTACACCTGGATTTACACCACCTGTAGTCTCGCGTGCGTTTGCCTATAGTGGTGTAACGCTATATGAAGCGGTTGTACCGGGCATGACGGATTATCAATCGCTTGCTGGCCAACTCAACGGACTGAATGAATTACCTCAACCGATTGAGGGCGTGGAGTATGATTGGCGTGTGGTTGCCAATACTGCGCTTTATGAAATTGTGCATTATATGTACTTCAACACATCCGAAGAAAATTTCGACAAAATGGAAGCCCTCTATGAGGAGTGGCACAGTACACTTGAAGCTGAGGTTAGCCCTGAAGTAATGGAAGCCTCGCTAACCCAAGGTCGTGTGGTTGCCAATGCGATACTCATTTGGTCGTTAAGCGATGGTGGCTATCAAGGACAATTACGAAATTTCCCTACAAGCTATGTGCCACTTACGGGTGAAGGTTTATGGGTGCAAACACCACAACCCAATGGTGCGCCACTCCCTGCATTGCAACCCTACTGGGGTAATAATCGCACATTTGTGGTCGATAAAGATGAGCAATGTTACCTAGCACCACCACCAGAATATAGCGAAGAAGAAGGCACTGCCTTTTATGAAGAAGCTATGGAAGTCTATGAAACAGTCAACAATCTTACTGAGGAACAAAATAATATTGCATTATTCTGGGCAGATGACCCCGGCGCAACGGCTACACCTCCCGGACATTCGATTTCAATAACGAATCAGGTCTTAGAGCTAGAAAATGCAACGCTAGATACGGCTGCTGTTACCTATGCAACCGTCGGGATTTCTCAAGCAGATGCCTTTATCCTCGGCTGGTATTACAAATACCGCTATAACCTAATCCGCCCACTGACTTACATTCAAAATGTCATTGAGCCAACGTGGAATACACCTGACCTAAGTGACCCTGTTGTAACACCACCGTTCCCAGAATATCCATCTGGTCATTCAGTACAATCTGGGGCGGCAGCACAAGTTTTGACTGATTTATTCGGTGATGATTATGCATTTACTGACTATACACACGATGCACTTGGTTTTGAAGAACGCTCGTTTGACTCTTTCTATGACTTTGCCGATGAAGCTGCTATTTCACGTCTGTATGGTGGTATTCACTACCGCGCGGCAATTGAATTGGGTGTTGAAAATGGTAAATGTGTTGGTGAAGTAGTCAGCGGACTAAACTTTACAACTGATTAATTTGTGTAGGTTTCTCTAAAGGCAGTTAAACACACATAAAATAAAGGAAACGGTCATATCAGCGTAGATATGACCGTTTTTTATACAGAGAGATAACCATCGTAAATTTTTAGGCTTCTCACCTCCATATGAAGCAACCTTTATCCTAAGTAAAATCCATCGTTTGACCCATCCTATCAACAATCGTTACAGCTACAGTGGGTTTTCTATAATCTAAGTGTTTATTGACATATTTAGTCGAATGGACATTGAGAAATCTAGACAGAATGCTGGCAATCACAGAGTTTTCTGATTATGCTTAGATGGTGCTTCAGTTCAACCTTGAGAGGGAATTATGCTCGTCACAATTCTAATTATGACTCTAATGATTGTAATAATGATTGGATTCAATGCGCTGTACGTTGCAGGCGAATTTGCCGCAGTTAGTGCGCGTAAATCACGCATTACTAGCCTTGCGAATGATGGAAACCGACTCGCAAAAATGCTATTACCCGTCATGGAAGATCATCATAAACTTGATAGTTATATTGCAGCAAGCCAGATCGGAATTACAATTTCGAGTGTTGTATTGGGTATTTATGGTCAACAACAAATTGCGCCAAGAATTGACCCCTTCCTCTCTAATTTCCCCTTTATTAGTGACATAGCCGCAACAAGTATATCGGCAACGCTGGTGCTAATATTCTTGACAACATTACAAGTGGTACTTGGTGAGCTTGTACCAAAGTCCTTAGCACTCCAATATCCAGAGCGAATTGCACTTTTGACAGCCATTCCGATGAAGTGGTCTGCGGATTTTTTCTTAAAGCCATTTATTATTCTGTTGAATGGTAGTGGCGTATTGATTATGCGATTATTAGGCATTCATCATAGCGAAGGGCATAAACACGTCCATTCGCCAGAGGAAATTCAATTTTTAATATCGCAAAGTCATGAAGGTGGATTATTCGACGAACAAGAGCACATGCTTCTGGATAGCGCCTTCCGCTTTGGCAAACTTCGTGCGGGAGAGATTATCATTCCACGCACAAAAATGGTCGCGGCAGATATATCTAGCTCAGTGGATGATGTGCTTCGTTTAGCGGCAGAATCTGATTACACGCGCATTCCTCTGTATGAAGGTGACATTGACCATATTGTCGGGTTTGTTCATTTGAAAGAACTCTTCCAACTATCTTATAAAGGTAATTCACCTAATTTAAGCCGTATTCTACGAAAAGTGACTTTTGTTTACCACACAACTACTCTGGATGATGTTTGGAATGCCCTCAATGAAGAACAATCGTATATCGCCATTGTTTCTGATGAGTACGGCGGAACTGTCGGTTTAATTACACGCGAGGATCTCATTGAAGAATTATTTGGCGAAGTGCAAGATGAATTTGATGGCACAGAACCGATATTAATCGAAAAGATTGATGACACAAGTTATCGCGTTCGTGGTGATGCGTCGCTTAGCCATGTGAATGACATCTTGAAGTTATCCTTAGAAACGGAAGACGCCTATACACTTGGCGGATACTTCTTAAATAAATTGGGACATATGGCGGAAGTTGGTGACGAGATTCAGATTAATAATGTGCATTTAAAAGCAGCAGTTATTCAAGAGCGAGCAGTAGAAGAGATTATTCTCACAAGCACCGATTCATCCAAGGAGGTGAACGATGGTAGTGCTTGATTTCCTGATTATTATCATTTTGATTTTGCTTAACGGTATGTTTGTGGCTGCTGAATTTGCCATCATTGGTGTACGTCCAACAAGAATTAAGCAATTAGCAGAGGAAGGTCATTCTACTGCAAAACGGGTGCAAATGATTATCGACAATCCAGCACAGGTTGACCGTTATATTGCCTCGGCACAACTTGGCATTACTATTGCGAGCCTAGGGCTGGGTATGTATGGTGAACCTGTTATTGCCCATCTGGTTGAACCTATTTTGCACGATACATTTGGACTAAGTGACAATGTCGTCCATACTATTTCATTCTTATTCGGATTAGGGCTTATCACCTATCTGCATGTTGTCGTTGGCGAAATGGTGCCGAAATCATTAGCATTGCAAAGTGCCGAACGTGTGGTTTTCGCATTGTCGGCTCCTATGTTCTGGATGCAACGTATTTTTTCAGTGGCAATTACATTGCTCAATAAAATCGGACTGCTCGTGCTTCGTCTGATAGGCGTACCTCCCCCAGAAGAAGGACAACGTCTGCACACATCTGATGAGCTTGAACTTATTATTTCGGATAGCGTCGTTGGGGGTCTTGTGGAATCAGATGAACAGCGACTCATCGCCAATATTTTTGATTTCAGCGCACTGAATGTCAGACAAATTATGATACCGCGCTCTCGCATTGAAGCAGTTCCAGTAACCATCAGCAAAAATAAGCTTCTTGAGAAGATGTTCACGTCTGTGCATACACGTTTTCCTGTCTATGAAGATGATATTGACCATATTCTAGGCATTGTGCATCTCAAAGATTTGATACATCACCATTTAGATAATACATCTTATGATTTACGCGAACTTCTCCATGATGTTCCTTTTGTTCCAGAGACTTTGCTACTGGATGAGTTGCTCGACATCATCAAACAGCAACATATGCACATGGTCATTGTAATTGACGAATATGGTGGCACAGCAGGGATTGCAACATTAGAAGATTTACTCGAAGAAGTTGTAGGCGAAGTCCGTGATGAATTTGATACTGAAGAACAAGATCATATCACCGTTTCCGATGATGGCTACCTTTTGGCACTGGGTGAAACGCGCCTAGACGAGCTTCATCAATACGTTGATTTCACAAAGTTTGAGCATACTGACGGTATAGATACTATCGGTGGGTTGATGATGGCAAATATAGCTCTGCCAGCACAAGTAGGCGATGAGTTCAAATTAGAGGGAGTGACCTTACGCGCTGAAACTGTCAACGGTTTAGTGATTGAAGAAGTGGGTATCTACATTGAAGATGAGGATGCAGAACAAGGAAAAATAGCTGACTAAGTCTGGATATAATCAGAGATAATTCCAAAACGATATGACATTTGTCACCCATCTTTGTGACATATTTCACAGGTCAATATCTCCTGAAAGCCTTACTATAAAGGCATAAGTTTAATACAGACAAAACACAGGAGATATATCATGTTAAACCTTCTTAAACGGCAACAAAATCGTGTCATTGATGACCCAAATTTCGTTAAATTGCTCTTCAATGATGCCCGTTTCTCGGTTCTATGGCTCGTGGTTCGCGTATGGCTTGGTATCCAATGGCTAGAAGCTGGTTGGCACAAAATCTTTGAAGAAGCATGGGTCGGCGGTGGTGCGGCACTCCAAGGCTACTGGACAAACGCTGTTGCAATCCCAGAAGCAGGTCGTCCAGCTATCTCATTCGATTGGTATCGTGGCTTTTTACAATACATGCTTGATATTGAAGCCTATACATGGATGGGCAAGCTGATTGCTTACGGTGAAGTTTTAGTGGGTATTGGTCTGATTGTCGGTGCTTTTGTAGGTGTTGCCGCTTTCTTCGGCGCGCTGATGAACTTCAACTTCATGTTGGCAGGGTCAGCAAGCACGAACCCCGTTCTGTTCATCTTAGCATTGGGTCTGATATTCGCTTGGAAAATTGCTGGTTTCATCGGCGCGGATTACTTCCTACTGAATCTTATCGGTACACCTTGGAAGCGCGGTGAGTTCATCGAGAACACCGATAGAAAACTTGAACCAGCATACAGTACGCAATAAGTTCAGACGAACATCACACAGAAAAGTTGAAGGTGAGCTAAATGGCTCACCTTTTTGATTCAACTATGCATCTCACCAACTACTCGCGTCAAACGCGCCCATTCTTCTAACGTGAGAGTTTCAGCACGACGTTTGCTATCAATTTCCGCCATATCCAGATATGACTTCGCCACTTTTGACTTAACTTGTAAGCCTCCTGATAGCGAATTGCGGAGTTGCTTACGTTTTTGGCTAAATCCTGCTTTGACCACTCTAAAGAATAATTTGTCGCTAGGGACATCAACAATCGGTGTATCGTAAGTATCAATCCGTAAAATTGCGGAGTTGATGCTGGGACGAGGCCAAAATACCGCAGGGTTTAGTTTACTGACAATCTCAGGTTTGCCGTAAAATTGCACGCTATTTGAGAGGAGAGTCATTTCGCCTGCTGATGTCGCACAGATACGCTCGGCAACTTCGTATTGCATCGTGATGACAATGCGTTTTGGGCGACGGTCTTGTTCTAGAAGATGTTGCAAGATAGCCGTCGTAATATAGTACGGCACATTCGCCACAACGATAAAGTCTTTTTTACCCACCAATGACAAAATATCCGTTTTGAGAATGTCTTCAAAGACAAAGTAGACATTCGACTTATCAGCAAAACGGTCAGATAAGACAGGTTCTAGGCGGTCATCAACCTCAATCGCCATCACATGCTTGGCAAAATCAGCAAGTTTTGCGGTCAATTCTCCTGTGCCGGGACCAATCTCAACAACGGTGTCATCAGGCATGATTTCGGCTGTAGTCACAATTTTCTCAATTGTGTTGGGGTCGTGCATGAAGTTTTGCCCCAAACTTTTCTTAGGATTTAGACCATATGCAGTCATTAATTCGCGAGGATTCGTCATCGTGCCTCCTGTGTGGGATGTGTTTGGGGATACCCTCTAGTTGAACACATTCGGAAGCAATTGACCAGCTAGAAATTCATTAACGCACAAACTTAAATTTAACCTCAGCGTCAGGTTCGGATGGTGAAACCTACGCGCAGGGTACGATATGCCTGAGTCACCCCCTCATAAATGGGGGTATTATGTGTAAGATGCGGTAATTGGGGGTATTATAAGAGTAAGTCGAATAGCAGAATCCCAAGGAGCGCAACCATGCGACGGATTACACTTATACCTATACTCATCTTTATCTTCCTGTTCGCAACTTTTGTACACGCGCAAGAGAATACCTACGAACTCCCAGCCATTGCTGATGGTGATAGTGTCGAGGGTAGTTTTGAAGATAATGTAACAACTCAACTCTATGCTTTCTATGGGAGTGCTGGTGATAGCGTGAGTATCATCATGACGCAAGATAGCCCTGACCTTGATCCATTCTTAGTCTTGCTGAATGCGGATGGTGAGGTACTCGCTTATGATGACGACAGTGGCGCAATTCAATTTTCATCAGCAATTAGCAATGTCACATTGGAAAATGATGGGGTTTACTTCGTCATAGCAACCAGTTTCTCTTTTGTAGACGGTACAGAAATTAGCACCAATGAGACACTTGATTACACTTTGAGTGTGACGGGACAAACTAGCCCTGAAGACATTGAAGATACGGATTTTGTCAGCATCGAGATTGAGCCTCTGGTAATTGGCGATAATGCTCAAGGCGAAAGCACAGACGATAATCCTGCGGTTTTCTTCTATCTCAATGCCTCAGAAGGCGATAGTGTATCTATTAGCCTAGAGAATGCGAATTTCTTCACGGTTTTACACGTCTTTGCCCCTGATGGTAGTCGAATTGCAGTCGATGCTTCTTTGGCTCAACTTGATTTAGAAGAAGACGGCACTTACGTCATCATGGCAACTGCGCCATTCTTCTATGAAGCCATGGATGAGGATGGATTTTTCGAGGGTGGCACATTTGTCCTCGTGATTGAGTAAAAATCGTAGTGCGAATAAATTGGAAAAGCCTGTGGATATATTTCATGGGCTTTTTTGTTACACAAAACAAAAACACACCCTCTTGGATGTGTTTCTGACATTACAAGTTGATAGCTTTGTAATAATTAGGTGAAATATTGATTGCGTTGCGTGGGAATGGCTTCTTCTACTTTGACTGTTTCCTCACGCCCAACAACAAAATTAAGGAAAGTCTGTATCGACTTCTGCACGTTGCGGAGGGATTGCTTTAACTTAGCCACTTTAACCACCTATAAATACTATTTAGAAATATTATACAACAAACAAGTCGTAAATTTTGTTAAAGTTGTATGATTAAATGTTAATATAGTGTCATAATATTACGGTGATGACAATGCTATCAAACCCCTTGTATTACTGGTGATATATAACACGCCATCTATACTCACAGGATGTGCGCTACGCCAATCTCCTTCACGCCCAGTTTGATACCGCCAAATCTCGTCTCCAGTCTCAGCTTCGAGCGCGTACATCAATCCACCTTCTTCACTAAGCGCATAGACTACATCATCAACTACGGTTGGCGAGGAGTAAGCAGGACTACCCAAGGCAACAATCCAACGGACATCACCATTGTCAGTATCGAGCGCGTGTAAGTTGCCATCTAGGGCGAAAACATAGACTGTATCTTCTGTAATGGATGCTGAAGCGTAAATTTGCCCTCCGTCTAAATCCAGTGACCAAAGTTCATCGCCAGCTTCGCTATCTAAAGCATAGAAAATACCGTTACCAGCACCGATATAGACAACACCCTCATGCACGGCTGGTGAGGCATCAATTGGACTATTATCGCCTGTTTCCACAGACCAGACTTCGTCGCCTGTTTCAGCTGATAAAGCAAAAATAGTTCCGCTCCGACTGCCAACGTAAACCATATCATCAGCCCACGCAGGAGATGACCACACATCACCGCCAGTATCATAACGCCAATTTTCTGCACCATCTGTTAGATTGAGTGCATAGAGATTGTCATCACGCGAACCAATGTAGACTGTTTCGTCAACAATCAGCGGAGACGAATACACTTGCCCTTCTGTCTCAAATATCCAGAGTTCATCCCCTGTTTGTGGATTGAGGGCATAGACATTGTTATCTAAAGCTCCTAAGACCATGATGTCATCGTGGATACTGGCTGTTGATACGACCGACGCATCAAATTGCTTGCGCCAGATTTCTTCATCTGTTTGTGTATCAATTGCACGATATAAGCCCGCTTCATTGCCAAAATACACTAGACCATTCGCCACGACAGGTGTTGTTCGTGAAGGACGCGCAGACTCCACTTCCCATAAGACTATTGGGGTATCTAAAATCGGTATATCGTCGTATGTTCCAGAGCGCGAAATATCGCCTCGATAGCTAGATGTTGTGGTTATCTCTTGGGCAGATGCTGTAAAAGCTAGAAAAGTGACTATACAAATAAACAAGCGTTTCATAATCTATCCTGAATGGTGGATGCGATTGGTACTTCTATTTACGACCATAATAGGGAAATCGGATGAGAAGCATATGAAGCACAATCAAACTGCTGATGATAAAATGAGTGTATACACAAGTGAGAGTTTTAACATGGGTATTGGTTTTTCTAGATTATTCAAAAATCGCGGATGGCATGTATATCATCCCAACAAAAACTATCTGATCGTAGGATTGAAAACTATCTCAATCGCAGGAAAATTATTTCCAATAATATTGCTTTTACTCATATTATCTGCCTGTAACTTGGGACAAACAGCCCCTATTGAAGAAATTCCCAACCCAACGCCCATTTCAGGAGAGCGCTTAGTCGTTGCATGGATTGACGCAGGGAATTTGATGGTCTGGCAAACAGGAGACACCTTAGCGCGACGCATCGTGAGTGGTGGGGTCGTACAACCATTTATTGCACCCGATGGTCGTCATATTGCTTTCACACGAGGTCCACAGGGCAAAGCAGAAACTTTATGGGTGGTGGATACGGCAGGCATCGCAGAACAACAATTAGTAGGCGAACGCCCTGCAACCTACAATCCTGGCGAGAATCAAGTTGGGGATGTGGTCTGGTTAGATGAGCGCACGATCTATTTCAACACCCTTTTACAGCAAGCTCCATTCTATGAACCACGCAACGATGTTTATCGTGTTGATACGCGCACCCGTGAAATATCACTCATCGCTGTGCCATCCGATGGTGGACGGATTTTCCTTAGCCCTGATTCACAAAATTTGGTGACAGTCTATCATGGTACGTATGCACGACAAGATGCCGTGATTCGTCGTTTAGATTTGTTAGGGCGTGAAGATGCCGACGACCTCTTGTTTTATACTGGGGTATCTACCGCTTCGGAGTTTAATTTTTACCCTGAAATTCACTGGTCTGGTAACAACATTCTCGTTGCCATCCCTGACCCTGACTTAATTTACAGCGATACAGAAGATAGCGATTTACCCTCGACAACACTCTGGCAAATTCCAGTGGATAATCCCTCTACACGGGGCATTATCGGCACAGTACAAGCGAGTTTCTTCGGTTTACCGCAATGGTCAGCTGATGGCAGTGCCTTAACTTTTATGCGACGCACAGGCGAGAGCAATCAATTTACGGCTTATCTGGCTGAGGGTAATGGCAGTAATCCAACGGCAATTTTCGGAGGCGTGGTTGGTAATATAGAGCCACCGCTATGGTTGCCAGAGAGTAACCGTTATCTTTATGCTCAACCCATTACAGGCGGAGGCGGTACACGCAATTATTTTATTGGTGGGGTCGATACTGAAACAGAGCAATTATCTGATGAGCCAATTTTTGCCCTTCAATTTGTCAGTGATAATCAATACGTCTATGTCGCACAGGGTACAGGTCGGCTAGACATGCGCTTTGCTGAGATTGACGGCGCATCACAATTTATTGGTAGCTTGAGTGCCGTTCCAGTATTTGATGCGGTATATGTGGATGATTAATTCGCTTACATAGTCTGGTAACTTGCTGTTTTCGATTCCTGCGACACATCTTCATGGTAGGTATCTTGTCCATCAACCAGCCGTGAAACGTCAATGTCCTTATCTGCATCGGTATCTTGTTGAATATTCCGTCGGTCTATAAAGCGCACTAGCCAGCTATGTAAACCAAGCACTGCAAACCAAGGGAGCATCAATACCAAAGTCGATATAACATCTAACTCTCCAGTACCAACCATCGAAGCGGTTAAGCCTACTGAAAATAGCATCATAAAAAAGGCAAGAAAGAGTCCGATATGAATATCTCTAATTCTATGGCGTAAACTACGAGTGACGTTAAAAGGAACGAAGGATTGGTTCAAAAGTTGGTGTGTAAACGCATGGAGTGCTAGCCCAATGCCCCAAATAATAGGCGCAATGATGAACTGGAAAATTTGTGGGTCTCTCAATGTGTAACCAAGTAGACTTTGTGCATAATAGTTGAACATGAAGAACGCCACACTCAGTATTACCCAGAAGATACCATGTGTCATGACATCCGTTGGTGGACGCTTGAAGACATTTTTCTTTTTCTTAGCCATCTATCCGCTCCTCGACCTATACACTATATTGTACACGGTTTTTGAGTGCATCAGACGAATTAACAACATACAAAAAAGGACATGTCGATGACATGCCCTAAACTATCTAAAGTTCAGGCTGTAAAGCTATTGCTTACGACCTTTAACCTCGCCACGACAATTTTCTGCCCCACAGCTACAGGGGAAGTTCTTGAAGAGGTAATCTTCGGTTTCGCAATAATCCATCGTGACGTATTCGCCAGCACGAATATCACGCAGTGCATAGAATGTACGTGTATTCATATCACAATGGGCGTTGGGGTCACATGAGTGTAAGACCTTGCCCATGAAGAATGGGTCATGCAAATGCAAGCCATCACATACTTGTAAGGTAAATTGGGTAATTTCACTACTGAAAAAGCCCGTAAAGCTGAAAATTACATCACCAGCTTTGAACTCATCACAAGTCATTACACCTTCACCAACACCATCATTCACGCGCATAATCGCAAAGCGGTCACGGGTTGGTTCATTTGCAAAGGTAGGCATAGCTTCAGGATAAAAGCGATTGTTCATCATCGGTTTTAGTCTCACGCACTAATTACGGAACAAAACTTGGAAGTTGATATTTTCAGGAGCAAATGTCTCTTTAAGGAACTCAATGACATCATTTTCGTTGTATCCTTTGCAACTGAATACATCGAGGTACATTTCGCGAGCCATATCATTGGTATGGATAACAATTGCACTGGTCATAATTAATTGAACAGCACTAATACCTTCTTCGATGCCTTCGCCGAAGCGTTTTGAAATTGGGTCGCCATAAGCAACCATATCAATACGATCAACTAATTCGGTCATCCAATCGGCAATGCCTTGTTCAGATAAAATATTTTCATTGCAATTTTGTGCGGTGAGGATGAGGTGCTTACCATAATAATGCACACCATCAACAACAAGACGTTTATACTCAACTTTGGTCGGAACGGACATTTAGTGCAACTCCTTATAGAGCGTGAAATTGCGTAGGGTTATCACCTACAACAGCATACGAATGAATTGTGCGTATGTTGTCGCACCCCAAATCAAAATTGCCGTTGCAGGGCTGTTTAACCCAAATTTGGTGAAAAACAGTTACAAGGCATACTTGAATTACTATCATCATACGGCAAAATCGCCTGAAAAATTTTCAGAAATTTTCAGATTTGCTCAAAATCACGGGAAAAATGCGATCAGAGTATGATTTGATAGCATATTTCAGCGATTAACTACTCAAAATTGATGACAAACTCAGGACGATAATCTGATTCAACTGTCACGAGGTCAATACGTTGCACAAAGACTGAACCTCTGAATGTAGGCCATTCCACATCGAATAGCACTTCTAAGCGCACGAAGGGATAAGGATTATTGACTGATTCAATTACCCATTCGATATTGTGTTGTTGGGCTAAACCCTGTGAATTGATGCGTGGTAATTCTTGCATTCCACCATTTGCCGTATACAAACGCGCATAAACCTGAAAATCAGACGGCACATAGGGTAAGTCTGACGAGGTGTAATATAGGTTGGTCAAATAATCGACCTGAATCGCATACCGTTGATTGCCATAAAGCTGAATGCCATCCTGCGCTAACCCTGCTTGCCCGTTAATCCACTCCCACAAAAATTCGAGTCCAGAGTCAGGTGCTCTACGAATGAAAGGGGGTAAGCCACCTACAACAGGAATGCCTGTATAGCTCCAACCTTGCGGAACTTCCAAATTACGCCCATTCACGAGAATGAGAGTGGGTTCACCGTCGCTAAAGGTCGGGTTATTAATCACCGAGCTAAAAGGTTCTAAGGCATCATGTTCATTGGTGATGATTGGACCATCGCTTTGTGCGAAAGTCAGTAGCGTTATGCTCAACAGTAGTAAACTTATGGGTATAATACGTCGCATAGATAGGTTCTCCCCTATATGTTTTGATTGATTGTGTCCCGATAGGTCTATTTTGGTCAATCCTGTGTAAGAAGCGTACAAGAAACGGTGGCTGACCATTGAAAAGCCCTGCTCGAAGTGATATATTGTTGACCACTTAACGTGATTAATATTGATGAGTCTCGGTGAGCCGAAATGGCGTGAACCTCCGAACCGTGTCAGAGCCTAACGGCAGCAGCACTAAGGTGTCTAGCGGGTGTTTCGGTTCTCCAAGTTTCATCAGTGGCAGTCACGTTTTTTGTTTAATGTGTTTTATACGCTTCGATAATCACCCTCTATACAGATGAATAGGCACTGATACAATACCTTGCAATCTTAAATGCTATTTCAGATGCTGATGAACATTCCAGAACCTCCCTACCAAGTTGATGATACCCAACCCAATCCTGCGCTGACTGCAGATGTAGATCCAGCGACAACAGTATCATCCTCAAAATGGATGCCTTCATGGATGCTGATGAGCTTAATACTCTTCTCGGCATTGTCTTTAATAGCAACTATCGCATTCGCGCTTAATGGTGACGAATCCCCGCTTGAAATGAATATTGAGCAGGTTGAGGTTAATCTTCGGGTAGGTGGCGAGCAATTTGAGGTCATCACAGGGGCGAATACGGTTGCGGAAGTCTTAGCACAAGAGAACATTACCCTATCTGCAAATGATATGGTTGCACCAAATCCTGAAATAACCGTCAGCGATAATATGCTCATCACGGTTGCGCGTGCGCGTGAAGTCAGCCTAATTGTAGATGATGAAACGCAAGTTATTTCAACGCCCCATGAGAATCCACAAGCTATTTTAGACCAAGTCGGCATTACGCTTGGAGAGAACGACGCAGTGTGGCTGGATGGTTCATCCGCAAGCCAGAGTGATTTAGTCGCATGGACTGTGCCTGTGAGTGAAATTGTGATTGACAGAGCCTATGAACTAACAATCATTGAAGGTGACACTGAAACGAGTTTTATCACGCAAGCGAATACAGTCGGTGATGCGTTGTATGAAGCCGATGTTATCGTTTATCTAACCGATACCGTTGTGCCTGACCTCGTGAGCCTTATCAATTCCGATATGACTATTACCATCGAACGCGCACGACCCATTACAATAAATGTAGATAATACGGTTATTGAAACACGCGTACAGGGGACAACGGTTGCTGATGCTTTAGCAGAATCAGGAATTGCACTGGTTGGGCTGGATTATACAATTCCTGCCGAGAGTAGCGTTATTACACCTGAAACGGTGATTAATGTCTTACGGGTGACAGAATCACTCGAAAGTACCGATTCAAGCATTGCGTATGATGTTGCGTATCAAGCCGATGCCAATTTAGAGCTTGACCAGCAACAGGTCATCCAAGCAGGACAAAATGGTATTGAACGCCTCAACGAACGAGTACGCTTTGAAAACGGTATCGAAGTCTCGCGCGAACCGATTAATACCGAAATTGTGCAAGCGATGCAAAACCAAGTGATTGCTTATGGCACAAATATCGTCCTACGAACAGTGAATACCCCTGATGGTGTGCGCGAATATTGGCGAGTTATCCGTGCTTATGCGACGAGTTATCATCCTGAAGCACTGGGTGGCGATGATAGAACTGCAATCGGCATGACCCTCGAACATGGAATTATTGCTGCGAACCCGAGTATTATCCCCTACCGCACCAATCTCTACGTGCCGGGTTATGGCACAGGCATCATGGCGGATACAGGTGGCGCACGCAGTTCACCCTATTGGGTTGATTTAGGCTATAGTGATGCAGATTTCGTCGGTTGGCATGAATATGTCGATGTTTATTTACTGACACCAGTGCCGAGTGATATTGATTATCTCCTGCCCAATTACCGTCCACTCAGTAGCGTGCCTGATAATTAAAAGGTGAACAGCTGTCGGTTTTCAGTTGTCCGATATAGAAGTAAATCCTTACCAATGTTTGGAATTCCGTAGGGGCGAACCCTGTGTGATCGCTCGTTCGGGAGCGCACTTAGGCACTCTCCTACATAATTTCTTTTTGTGGAACTAGTGAGACCCATATAAATTTTGTGTAGGGCGCAGAGTGATGGTCTACCCTTATCTAATGAAAGCAAATCTTCACCACATTTTTATGGTCAAGAATCCTCTATGTAACTTATACTGTTAGATATATAGTGAAACCATTGAGGACTTATTATGAAACGTTTGTTATGGATAGTCGGTAGCTTATTCTTATCAGTGGCTGTCGCCGCCCAATCTGATACTTGCCCACCTCTAATTTACGATTCCATTGTTCAGACAAATGATGTGTGTAGTGCAACAGGGCGCAATCAGATTTGCTATGGTAGTACCTCCATTGATGTGCAAATTCGTGATGATGCAGATATTACCTTTGCTCAACCGGGTGATTTAAGTAGCTTAAGTGAGGTTGAGAGCATCGAAACAAGCGCACTTGATGTAATCAATGAAGAATTTGGCATTGCCCTGATGCAAGTTCAAGCTAATGTGCCTGGTGCTATTCCCGGACAAGTCGTCACATTTTTACTCATGGGTGATGCCTCCGTGACCGATACCGCTAGCGATGAACAACGTCCGATGGATGCCTTTCAATTCCGCACAGGTATTGGTACACCTTCTTGTGAAGATGTTAATTTCGACACTCTTGTAGTCGATAGCCCTGATGGCTTAACTGTCACCTTTAATGTTAATGGTATTGATGTTGAGCTAGGGTCAACCGCTGCTTTTATTGGTATGCCAGATAACATGCTTGATATGCTCGTTGTCGAAGGCGAAGGCACTGTTACTGCGAATGGAGAGTCTGTCATCGTAGAGGCAGGTAATTGGACACAAATTCAGATGGATGATAGTGGTATTTCGGCAGTCGGCGCACCAGTTGAGCCAACGCCATTTGCACCAGAACGCGTTGCTCATATCCCCTTTAGTTTACTCTCGACAGGGCGCAATGTTGCTCTTGGGAAACCTGTTACCGCATCGAATGCGCTCCCAACTGACCCACCAGAAAATGTTGTCAATGGATTGGCGACAGGGGGTGATAATTGGAATGCTGGCGACCTTGCCCCACCGCAATGGATAGAAATTGACTTACTTCGTCCCTATGCCGTTTCACAAATTCGGATGCTCACCAGTCAGTTCCCAGAAGCGCAATTTGACCCAACCTTACATAGCATTCTCGTGCGTGGTGAAGGCGAAACAGACTACCGTGAAGTACATGTCTTTGCCGAAGAGACACGCGACGACCAATGGCTCGAATTTTATCCTGAAACTCCGATTCCAAATGTTCGCTATGTGCGAATTCAGACAACTTCAACAATTCATTGGGTTTCTTGGGGCGAAATCGAAGTCTACTCCGCAGGATTTGTGGGGTGTGTCGTCAGTGCGGATAGCTCTGCCGTGAATTTACGGTCTGGTGCAGGTGTGACATTTGAACAGACAGGAACACTTCCCTTTGGTGATAGCGCAATCGTACAGGGTTATTCTACGGATAGCGACAACGTTATCTGGTGGCAATTAGCAGGTGACAACTGGCTACGGAGTGACCTTGTCAGCAGTATCGGTTCATGTGGACGCGTGCCACAACGGTAAAAATTGGACTTTTGCCCTGCAATCCCAAATTGGATACACTGTATTCACCATTTAAAATTATTTCAAAAGGGATTGGCATGTCCGATGAAACCCGTGTAATGACGATAGACGATCTATTTCGATTTGAGTGGTTACAAACAGGAAAGCTCTCACCTGATGGCACACAGGTTGCCTATACTGTGAGCCACATTGAAGGCGAAAAAGGCGAAGAAAAAGAATATTCAACGCTTTATTTACTTGATATTGATAGTGGCAAATCGCGCAAAATGACAAGTGGCAAGCAAAAAGATACAAGCCCTGCATGGTCGCCTGATGGCAAGACTATTGCTTTTGTCAGTGACCGTGATGAGAAGCCTCAAATCTATCTTTTGCCTGTGGATGGCGGTGAAGCACAGGGCTTAACTGACCTAAAACAAGGAGCAGGTGCGCCTACATGGTCGCCTGATGGGACAAAAATTGCCTTTAGTGCTGGCATTGATTATGGTGAGGATGAAGTGCCTGACCGTAGTAAAGACCCCTACCGTGTCACGCGTAACGTCTGGCGGTTTGATGCCATTGGCGATATTGATCTTGCTGTCAACAATGTTTACCTCGTAGATGTATCTAGCAAAGAAAGCACTCAACTCACCGATGATGCAGAAACTATCAAAGGTGGTTTACAATTTTCACCCAATAGCCAGCATTTACTTTATTCAGCAAGTATGAAACCCGATAGATGGATGGGCTTTCAGGCGAATCATGTTGTTCTTGACCTTGATGGCAATGAAAAATATGTTTTGGATGATTTAGGTTACCTCGGTTCAGGACATTGGTTAGACGATGAACGAATTGTCTTTGTTGGTAATTATGACATGGACGCTACAATCGGTACGCATCCAAACCTGTGGGTCTATAATTTATCTTCTAGTAATCTTGACAACCGTACCGACGGGCTAGAACTCGGTTTACTTGGTGGATTAGAAGGTCGTTCGCCATCACTGGGTCAATATCTGCCTAAAATTGCTATGAGCGAGGATGCACAATCAGCTTACTTACAAGTCCAAGTTGGAGGTGAGACAGGTATCTACCAGATTGCTCTCACAGGTGACATCTCCGCAGAACGTGTTATTCATGGTGAACGCGCTTGCTATTTACTAGATATGGTCGGCAATAAGCTACTATTTACAACATCAGACATCAACAATACTCCGAACATCTGCATCGCCTCATTGGATGGTAGCCATGAAGCGCAACTTACCCATCTCAATAAAGATTTACTAGCTGAATTTGGCTTACCAGAATACGAAAACCTACATTTTAAAGGCACAGACGGCGTTGATGTTGAAGGGTGGTATGTAAAACCGACTAGTGGCGCAGAAGCCCCCTACCCAACAATATTGTGGATACATGGTGGACCTCATGGCGCACAAGGTAATACCTTTGCATTCGATACGCATGTTTTAGCTGGGGCTGGCTACGGGGTACTTTTCGTCAATCATCGAGCATCAACAGGTTATGGTGATAGTTTCTCGACAGCGATCCAAGGAGATTGGGGTGTACTCGATTATGGTGATTTGATGGCAGGAGTCGATTATGCTATTGAGCGTGGACTTGCTGATGCGGATAAACTCGGATGCTGTGGTATCTCTGGTGGAGGAAATCTATCAACATGGAGTATCGGGCAGACAGACCGTTTCAAAGCGGCAGTCCCGCAAAATCCTGTAACCAATTGGCAGAGTTTTTATGGAGTCAGCGATATTGGTGTATGGTTTGCGACGCGACAACTCGGTGGGCATCCGCACGAAATCCCTGAAATCTATGACCGTTGCTCCCCAATTACTTATGCTCACAACTGCACCACGCCAACGTTAATGATTCAGACTGAGCATGATTGGCGTTGCCCTGCTGAACAATCTGAGCAATTTTATACTGTCTTACGTGCGAATGGTTGCACAGTAGAAATGCTTCGTCAGCCAAAAGGGTCACATGGTGGCTCAATTCGAGGTCCTCTACCCTTACGGACTGCTAACTTAGAAGCCAAATTAGATTGGTTCAATCGTCATATTTTAGGAATTGACGAAACAGTCGATGAACCCGTTGCTGTTGCTGGCGATTAATATAGTAGCCTAAAGATTAGAAATGTTGAGCCATCATCCATATTAAGACGATGGCTCACTTTAGCTTTTTACTCAGACATATCCACATTTTGTTGTAATAGAAGTTGATTACCATCGGGGTCAGTGATTAGAGTTGAGCTACCCCATGGCTGATGTTCTACTGGGGGTAGGTCAAGCCCTTTCGCCTTGAGTTCGGCATAATCGGCTTCTATATCAGCGGTAACGAGGACTATCGTTCCAAGGCTACCAGCATCCTCCCAAGTCGCAAGAACGATGGCTGTATTGGAATTTGGTGGAAGAAGTTCAATCCAGCGTGTGTCTTTCATTTCAAAATGTTCCATGTTCACACGTTCTTCAAAGCCGAGCATTTGCGTATAAAATTCAAGCGACCTTTGTTGGTCTGTTACGGGCATGCCGAGAAGGTCAATATATTGGATATTCATGACTATATTCCTTTTAGTTATTGGTCAATATACTCATAGTATCCGCTTTGCATTGTATAAATCGGACATGTTAGCGCAGCTTTTGTTCGATTAGGTCATAATAATTGGAAAAATAGTCGACAGGCGACATACCAACCAATTCGCCAAATTCACGAACAAGATGAGGGGCATCATGATAGCCATACCGTAGAGCAAGTTGCTCCAATGTCATATCGTAATCACTGTATAATGTGGATTTTAGAACACGATCTACACGAGCAATGCGCGAGAACTGCTTGGGTGATAAACCAACTAATTGGCGAAAAACACGCCCAAATTGACGTTCACTCAAGTTGACCTCACTAGCCAATGTAGAAATACTCACTTGTTGTTGTCGTAATTGCTTTGTAGCAAATGCGATGCGTTTCAAATGTAATTTTTCAACTTGACGACGCATGAAAAAGTTTATTAGTGGGGACGACCATTCAGGGCAAAACAATGAATGATACAGTTGCTCCTCTAATAAGCGAACTTCATGTGACGGGTAAAAATTGTCCAAGGGCATAAAGGAATAAGTCTCTTTATTCGTTGTGTCGCTATGATGAAATGCAGACCACCCACCTGGCGCAAAGCGAACACCAATCATTGCGGAACTCGTTATACCCACTTGCCTTACATGCAAAGCATGAGCAAATGGGCGCATCAACCAACTTGATGCACAATCAAATGGTGTTGCTGCATCAAGCGAGATAATCTGTGATTGCCCTTGAAACTGAAATAAAATTTCCGCACGCCCTTCTGCCGATATAATCTCGTCAGGTGCTATCACAGTAGGTAATAACAGTCGCCAGAAACATTCAATTGTATCCGCAAGTGGTGGCGGTGGCTTTAGTTGCTCGAAGTAAACGGTTTCCATTTACTTATCCTATATCTTTACAGACGAAATTATTCGTGAACGCATAACAACATTGATTATCATTTTAATTTGAACTAGTATTTTCTTTCTCAATATACCTAAAAGTTCAGTAAACATAATGACTCCAGAGAATTATCAGGCATTTACACAAACACTTCAACAAACTTTAGACGCTCACGAGGATGTTTTAGGCTTCATCGCGCTGGGTTCAATGGCTCAGACTGATCACCAGCCTGACGAATGGTCTGACCATGATTTTTTTGTGATTACACAGATAAATCATCAACAAGCCTATCGTGATAGCACCGATTGGCTACCTTACCCTGAAAAATTGGTTTTGCACTTCCAAGAAACAGATCATGGTTGCAAAGCGATATACGATGATGGGCATATTTTAGAATATGCTATCTTCGATAAGGACGAATTGACGGTTGCTCGTATCAATAGCTACCACATCCTAATCGACAAAGCCAACATTGCCGAAATAATGCCGACTCTACAGCATCCTGTCACCCAAGAAAGTAATGCACAGCGTGTTTTTGATAGCATGATTTCTAATATTTTGGTCGGCGCAATGCGGACAGCCCGCGGAGAAATCTTGAGTGGCACTGCTTTTATCAAGCAATTCGCGCTGAGAGCATTCTTAATTTTGTGCTGGCAATTACTAGCGGATGATAGCCATTATCAAGATAGCCTAGACCCCTATCGACGCTTCGAGTTTCAATTTCCTGAGCTTGCCCAACAAGTCAATTTAGCATTACTACAGCCCAATATAGATGCAGGGTTCGCTCTGCTAGACCTCTGTCAATCACATTTAGCCTTACATTTATCAGAGAATCGTCAAGAAGCAATTGAGGCTATTCGACAGTATCTGAAAAAGCAAGTTTAGCGATACTGTTACTTGTCATCGAAAAAACCTGCTTTGGGTTCAAATAATTCAATGGAATTGCCTTCGGGGTCAAGGATGCGTGTGAAACGTCCGAATGGTAATTCGTGAATTTTACTCTGTTGTTCAATACCTTCCTCAGCGAGTTCGGCTAGTACAGTATCCAAATCATCAACTAGGAAATTGAACATAAATGCTCCCTCACTTGGTTCAAAATAGTCGGTATCATCAGGGAAAATGCCAAAGACACTATAGCGTTTCTGCTCAGGATTATCTTTATCGCGCCATTCAAATAAAGGGGCATCGTCATCTTCGCCCCAAGGGCTGTGCGGTAAGGGACTAATATCAAGGTGTTTGTCATACCATGCTTGGAGAGCTTTTGGGTCTTTCGCTTTAAAGAAAATTCCACCTATGCCTGTCACACGTTTTACCATGAGTTATACCTTGGGTTATGCCATCGACAACACAAGTATAGCGCACATCCGTTCTAATTGAAAATGTTTAAGAAATTACGTTTGCAAACAAGGATTTGTCGCCCTCTTTTTAAAAGTGCTAATATAGACCTATGTCTACTATATTATCGATTAATATCCAAAAGCCTATTTTATGATTTAATAGATACATGACCAACAAATATTTACTTTTTATTATATAGTTAGGAAAATTGAAGATGACACAACCTGAGATGCAATATGGGATATATTTGCCTAATTTTGGATACTTTGGTGATGTACATACGGTTGCCAATTTAGCATATGATGCCGAACAAGCTGGATGGGACGGTTTCTTCATTTGGGATCATGTGACAATTGGCTCATGGGCAGGTTCAGATATGCCATTTGTCGACCCTTGGGTTGCGCTTGCCGCAGTTGCAACTAGAACTGAGCGCATCAAAATTGGAGCTTTGGTTACGCCATTACCACGCCGTCGCCCTTGGAAGGTTGCGCGCGAAACTGTGACACTCGATCACTTATCAAACGGACGACTTGTGTTCGGTGTCGGCATCGGTATTGGACCAGAAGAATGGGATAATTTAGGCGAGGAAACCAATCTTAAAGTACGCGGCGCAATGTTAGATGAGGGACTCACTGTTTTGAATGGACTATGGAGTGCCGAACCCTTTAGCTATGATGGCGAATATTATCAAGTCGCTGAAACAACATTTTATCCCAAGCCATTCCAACAACCTCGTATTCCTATCTGGGTAGCGGCTTTTTCAACTAACAAAGCTCCCTTACGCCGTGCGGCACAGTATGATGGAATTTTCCCATTAGCAGAAGATGATGATGACCTAGACCAACTGGGTCGAATGATAGATTTTACATTGGCACAACGCACAACCTCAGACCCCTTCGATATTGTTTATCTCGGACACTCTAGTCATGATGACCCAAGTCGCACTGCCGAAGTGGTAGCACCCATTGCGGAAATGGGTTTTACATGGTGGTTGGAGAATTTATCTATCAGGCGTGAAGGACGTGAACATGCCTCTAAATGGACGTTTGAACGCCTAAGAGAACGTGTTTTACAAGGTCCACCGAAATTGTAAAGTTAATAGAGCCTATTTCAATAACTGTCCCAAGCCGCTGATAAGCGTATCAACATCTTGTTTCGTATTATAGGCTTGGACTGAAACACGCACGAAATGCCGTCCATTATGCTCCGTCAAGGGGACTTCAACACGATATTGCTCGTACAAATCTTTTTTGAGTTGTTCAGGATTTATGTCATCAGGTAATGGAACAGCGACCATTTGCCCAAAAAATTCTGGCGTGGCTAAAGGTGTTAAACCTGTTATCTCACAAATATGGTGCATCGTGTCGATAGCTAAATTGTGACAGCGTTCGTAAACCATTTGCCAATTATGTTCTTGCTGAAATTCAATCGCAGTGGGAACAGTCAAAAATGCGGATACATCGCGTGTGCCTTGCCAGCGTGTGCGAGTAAACAAACTATCGCCATCCCAGCCCCAACTAATTGTCAGCGGGTCGATTAAATCATGATAAGTGGGATTAACATAGGTAAATGCTGACCCTTTCGGCGCACTCAACCACTTATGTAGATTCCCACTATAGAAATCTGCGCCTAATTCATCCAAATCAAGCGGAATATGTCCGGGTACATGTGCCCCATCAATAATGGTCATGATACCTGCTTCACGCGCTCGTTTGCATATTTCTTGCACAGGTAAAATCAGTGCAGAAATTGAGGTGATATGACTGAGAAAAATTACTTTTGTTTGAGGGGTTACGCCGTTCCAAATCGCCTTAACGACTTCATTGGGGTCTGTGAATTGCATAGGCAAGGGAACTGGCACTATTGTACAACCTGTTTCGCGGCTGATGTATTGCCATGTGAGGTCTAACGCCCCATATTCATGGTCAGTGGTGAGGATTTCATCCCCTGCTTGCAGCTTGAGCGAACGCGCCACCATGTTCAAGCCTGTAGTTGCATTCGGCACAAATACTAAATTTTCGCCTGATGTGCCGAGAAAATCACCTAAAATTTCAAGTGTTTTCCGAGTAAGGTCATCATGTCGTCGTCCTAAAAATTCGACAGGTTGACGTTCAAGTTCTAGTTGCCATCTCTGATAATCTTCAAAAACAACACGCGGACACGCTCCAAATGAACCATGATTCAAAAAGACAACGCTATCATCTAGCAAATATAAATCACGCAATAGTAACTCTCACTTAATTAAGTTGTTTCGTCTGATTCACGATGTAGATAAGAAAGAAAATCTTGCCCGATGCCCTCATATCCAAGCATATGCAATACTGCCATTGCCTGAGCGCGATGGTCTGTGCTGTGATTGACAACTTGTGTTAAGGCTTGCGCGACAGTAATTGAAGGATCACTATCTTCCCACCAATGTACTTTTACTTCGCGTCGAAGTTCGTCGTCAGTCAATGCCTCAATATAAGTCATATTTCTCGTATTAATCTCATCCCACTTTTGACGGAACTTTTCACGGTCTTTATAAGTTTCATAATCCGTATCTTGTAGGAATTTCACCTCACCTGTTATGAGAAATCCTAGCCACCAATCTTCCACCGCCATTGTATGAAATAATTGTGTATAGACTGAGCCAACTGAGAAATCATTATCTTTAAAATAATCTTCGTCTGAGGTTTTCATCGCGCAATCCCACACACGCAAATTCGCCCAGTAATTATAATCATATAGTTGAATAAAGTGATTTTTGTACATCAAAACTCCTTATCTCATCTAAGAGATTATAGCGCAATCTTCACGATACGATCTAAGCCTGCAAGGTCTTGGACAACTGTGGCACTTTTAGGTTTCAGATATTCAGTCGCAAAATCAACCACAGCTTGACCTTGCTCCATACCAATTTCGAGTAGGATGAGTGCATTCGGATGGCAAACACTCGGAACTTGAATTAATAGTTCGCGTACCAAATCCAAGCCATCGTCACCACCATCTAAGGCAAGCGAAGGTTCATACTCAGTCACAGCAAGATTTGGCATCTCATCAGAGCGAATATAAGGTAAATTTGCCATCAACAAATGGACTTTGATACTCTGTTCCATCAATGGCTGTGCTAATGAACCCTGAAAAAATGTTATCTCCGTGGCATGTTTTTTAGCATTGGTTTTGGCAATCGCTAACGCATCTGAACTAATATCGACTGCATACACTTTTGCACTTGTATGCTTGGCAACAGTTACTGCAATTGCGCCACTCCCTGTGCCTATATCGACAGCAGTGCAATCTTTTGTTGTTGTCGCATATTCTAAGGCTAATTCTATGAGATGTTCAGTTTCAGGGCGTGGGATTAAGACCGATGGCGTGACAAGAAAATCTAAATCCCAAAACTCCTGATGCCCAATAAGATAGGCAATCGGTTCGCCTTTAGCCCGTCGCATGACCAATTCTTCAAAATTCAAGCGGTCTTCATCGCTTAAAACATCCTCATCATGGGCGATTAGATAAGGCTTTTCAACACCCAAAACGTGACACAACAAAACCTGACCATCAAGGCGTGCTGTCGGGCTATGCTTGAGTTTAAGACATGCCTCTCTGAGTGCAGTACGAATGGTCATCTATGCTGTAGGAGCAGACCGTTGGTCTACCCTTACTCCCCTGAGCGTGACAATAATTCAGCTTGTTCAGCAATGGTCAATTCGTCGATAAATTCATTAATGTCGCCATCCATCACACTAGGTAAGTTATGGCTACTAAAATTCACACGATGGTCAGTAACGCGATTTTGAGGGAAATTATAGGTACGAATTTTCTCGCTACGGTCGCCTGAGCCAATCTGCCCGCGACGTTCTGCTTCTTGTTCTGAGCGTTGCCGTTCGACTTCAAGCTCATAGAGGCGTGCGACCAAGACTTTTTGTGCGCGGAGACGATTCTGCAATTGACTACGTTCGTCTTGCATTTCGACGACAACTCCTGTTGGAATATGGGTCATTCTGACAGCGGAGTCGGTTGTATTCACGCTTTGTCCGCCAGCACCTTGACTACGGAACACATCAACACGCACATCATTCATATCCAATTGCACATCGACTTCATCCATTTCTGCCAATACTGCAACAGTAGCTGTACTGGTATGGATACGTCCCTGTGATTCAGTACTTGGCACACGCTGAACTCGATGTACGCCTGATTCATATTTGAGGCGACTAAAGACTTCATCACCTTTCACCATGAAAGTTACAGATTTGATGACTTCGCCACCCGTGTTATTTTCTTCTAGCATTTCAACTTTCCAGCGATTTTTATCTGCAAAGCGAGTGTACATCCGCAGTAAATCACCAGCAAATAAGCCTGCTTCATCGCCTCCTGCGCCAGCTCGAATTTCGATAATGGCATTCTTGCCATCACGCGGGTCTTTCGGTAAGAGCATGAACTTCATCTTTTCGAGCAATGCTTCTTGTGCTTCTACTAACTCATCGACTTCTAGTTGCGCCATTTCGCGCATTTCTTCGTCGTCACTTTCCTTGAGAAGTTCTTGCGCGCCTTCAAGGTCAGATTGTTGTTTGAGATATTGATTATAGGCATCAATAATCGGTTGAAGTTCTGTACGTTCTTTATTCAGTTCACCGACCCGCTCATAATCGGATGCAATTTCAGTATCGCCCATCATCCGTTCGATTTCATCATAACGAACGGCAATACCTGCTAATTTCTCTAGCATGGGTTATCCTCTTTTTAAATTTGTTTTTGATATTCTAGTGGACTAAGGTAGGAGCATAGCATGCTATGCCTTGACATCATTTTTACGAACTTGCGGGTGGAATCAAACCCATCCGCACTATCAAGGAGATTGTGCGAATAGCTAAAGTGCGTCGAGGCGTTTATGTAGGTAATTGATCATCATGCTGGATATTATACGGCAAAACCCAGCAGATGACAGTGGAAAATTCAAGCTACTTGGTCGTAGTAAATTCGTAATCGCAACAGATACTCTTTGGTCGCCGAACTGACTACCATAAAATTAATCACAGGGACAATACATGCCACAATGAACATTGGCAAAACCAGTTGTCTGTTCACAAACATCAATATCATGTAGGGGAAAATAAACGATAAACCCGTAACAAGAATTGTGCAAAAACGCCCAGTAAATCGTCCATAGCGCTTGTGTAATTTTGCTGTGAAAGTCGCTACCTGAATGATGATAGCCACCAATACACTAATTACGAAAGCGAGAATATAAGTTGCACTAATCGCCTCGCCCCAATTGAGTTGCCAATTCGGCATGGTTAGGGGTTCATTGAGAAATAGACCAAAGCTCACCATAAAACGGAATAATAATAGCGGTAGCATACTCGCAAACACGCCAAGACTCATGCGAAGAATTAAGTGCGTCAGAATATTTGGACGACGTACACTCTTTTCTGAACGAGTAAAACGCGATAAGAAATTCATTGCAACCATTGTTGATGCCCTTTGCAGTACTCTTTAATCTATAAAAACACACAACAATACTATCCGTTGCGTACATCCCTCTGAGAGTATAATACGTAAACTACAAGAAAATGTTGTGTTTGCTTTAATTTTTATGTATTTTTTGCGAGTTGGCATAACTGCGTAACACGGAGAAGCAGAGAAACGGAGAATAATTAATTCTTGTTATTCAAATTCTTTAGTTCAACTTCCTCAAATATGACTTTATTTTCTTCTACTGATACTTTTAGCATCAGAAACAACATCTCATTTTGATTCCCATTTTTGCAAGCATAATCTAATTGCCAGATTTCTTCTGATTCGGTACTTATATTTAGCAAATATCTTAAATCTGCCTCTATGATTTCTCTATAGTTCTCAACATATACATTCCCAATTCTGATGGCACGATAAACATAGTATACATTAAAATAATCGTTTGTAACTTCTACTATAGAATCACTTAAATCATTTAAGTCTATAAGATATGTATATCCATGATTACCCTCCGAATGTGCCATAGGCTCAAAATAATTAATCGCCCATTTTCTCTTTTTAGGATGTGAGGATGATAATACTAATTTAGCTTTAGATAAAATAAGCTGTTTATTTTGATTTGCTTGTAATAGGTTCGCGCTTAGGGTTTTGATAGCTTTGTCAATTTTATAATTTTTAACTTTCATCTTTCCTCAAATTTCTCAAATCAAAAAAGGAGCATGCCATTTCTGACATGCCCCTTTTAAGTTGACTAATGTGTATGCTTACTCAATATCGATTGCGAGGTCGCCAAATTCGCCATTCATGATTTCGACAAATTCACTGCTATCCAGTGTTTCGCGTTCCATCAGAATGTCAACTAAGGTTTCCATCTTTTCACGATGCTCAACTAATAGTTGCTTCGCACGCTCATAGCCTGCTTGCAAAATATTGTTTACTTCTTCATCAATTTCACGCGCAAATTCTTCACTGTAATCGCGGTTTTCACCCATATTACGTCCTAAGAATACAGGTTGATTACTACTTCCATAGGCACGAGGACCGAGTTTGTCGCTCATACCAAATTGTGTAACCATAGCTCGTGCTAAACTGGTAGCTTGGCGCAAATCTTGCATCGCACCTGTATAGAATTGTCCAAAGATAATTTCTTCAGCAGCCCGTCCGCCCATCATGACAGCAATTTTTGCTTCAATTTCTGAACTAGACATCGCATA
Organism: Phototrophicaceae bacterium; assembly: GCA_965230145.1. Classification (GTDB taxonomy): domain Bacteria; phylum Chloroflexota; class Anaerolineae; order Aggregatilineales; family Phototrophicaceae; genus JAUZRW01. Next base: position 3,638,434 of record CBDDKI010000002.1, on the reverse strand, counting down.
TTTATCTTCTTGTGGCAAAGGCATCATGAAGCCAAGTGCTGGACCACGAGAGACAATTGTCATTTTGTGAACAGGGTCTGCTTCATCCAAGAAATGGGTAACAATTGCGTGACCCGCTTCATGATAAGCAGTTTTGCGCTTTTGTGCGGGTGAAATGATACGACTGCGCCGTTCAGGACCCATCACCACGCGCTCCATACTCTCTTGCATTTCGCTCATACCAATTGATTTCTTGTTACGACGAGCGGCAAGGATTGCAGCTTCATTGACCAAGTTCTCAAGGTCTGCGCCACTGAAGCCAGCGGTGATTTTAGCAATTGCTTCTGTATCTACATCAGGCGCAAGTGGTTTACCACGCGAATGTACTTTCAAAATTTCTGACCGTCCACCGACATCTGGATTATCCATTGTTACTTTACGGTCAAAGCGTCCCGGACGCATCAAGGCAGGGTCAAGAATATCAGGGCGGTTGGTTGCGGCGATGATAATCACATTACTATCATTCTCGAAGCCATCCATCTCGACCAAAATCTGATTGAGAGTTTGCTCACGTTCATCATGACCACCACCTAAGCCAGCTCCACGTTGACGACCCACTGCATCAATTTCATCAATGAAGATGATCGCAGGGGCTTCGGCTTTAGCGCGTTCAAATAAATCACGCACACGGCTTGCACCAACACCGACAAACATTTCGACAAATTCAGAACCACTGATACTAAAGAACGGTGCGCCAGCTTCACCAGCGACTGCACGCGCCATCAGTGTTTTACCTGTCCCTGGAGGACCGACCATCAGCACACCTTTTGGTACACGCGCCCCTAGCCTGATGAACTTCTCAGGCTCTTTCAGGAATTCAACCACTTCTTTGAGTTCCTCTTTCGCCTCCGCAGCACCAGCCACATCTTCAAATGTCACTTGCGGACGTTCCATATCACGGCTTACACGCGCCCGACTGCGTCCAAAGTTCATCGCTTGGTCTTGTCCGCTACGAACGTTCCGCATCATACGCCATAAGAACCAGACGATGATCACAACAGGAATAATCCCAATTGCAATTTGGAGCAATAACGCGCCAGTTTGGTCACCGGGTTCATAGGAGATATTCACTGCGCGTAAAGCATCAGAGTTTACGCCGTACTCGGTTAAGGTCGTAACTAAACTATCGCTTTCGTCAATAAAAGATGACTCTGAGCGTTGCAATGCACCATCAGTGCCAGCATAAGTCACTTCAATTTCTTGCCCACCGAGAATAGCAATATCTGTTACACGTCCAGCTTCAATATCTTGGACTAATTGTGTGATCGATATATCATTCCCTGAGCGTTGTTGATTGCTTGTAAATACCAGAATGAGCATAAACAAGACGACTAAGCCAACAACTATCCAGAGACGTTGTGAACCAATCCCATTGAAAAAGTTGTTGTTATTATCATTGTTGTTATTTGGGTCGTTCGAGCCTCCGCCCGAATCCCCTGTAGGATGATTACTCATATGTTATTTCTCCAACACTTATGTGCTTACACACATGATTGCTTGTTATAAATATAGACCCAAGTGATTTCAAAAAGGTGACAAACTGATTTTATAGGCGTTTCATTTTTCATACACAAGGTGCAGGCTATGGTATCAAAATTAATTTCATCTTCAAGTTGTTAAAGTGCAAAATATTGGTCATAAGGGCTTGTTGTGCAAAATCATCTCACACAAATTTTCTGTAAGTGCATTATTTCATTTCAAGAATTTTCTTTAACTTAACAGGCATATTATCGGTTTTTAGGTATAATATTTGTTATTATGTGCTTGATATGCCAAGTAGGAGGCATTTATCTGATGATTTGTCCGAATTGCGACTATGAAAATACAGCAAAGGCGCAAATCTGTACACGTTGTGGCGAATTGCTTATTCAAGCATCAGGAACAGCAATCATTACAGATTCAGATCATAGTGGCGAAAGTGAACCTAAGTATGGGTCAATTCGCTTTGGTAATCGCCTTATATTGCAAGTTGTCGAGAGTGATACACAGTTTAGCTTCGATAAAGATGAGATTGATGAAGTCATTATTGGGCGGAAAGACCCTGATACGGGCGAAGCACCTCCGATTGATCTAAGCATTGTAGATGGTTTAGAACGTGGCGTTTCACGTAATCATGCTTTAATTACTCATCGTGAGAATGCCTTGCATATTGAAGATAATCATAGTGCCAATGGAACATTTTTAAATGGTCAACGCCTCCGTGCTGGTCAAGTCAAGGTCTTACGAGATGGCGATGATATTCGCGTTGGGAAGGTCGATTTGCGCGTTAATTTTGGATAGTATGATTATTCGTTCAATTTTTGTATAATATTCTTATATCATTACAATGATCATTGAAATAGTTTACTTAATTTACTTGAACTAATCACAGGTATTCGGCAAAATTTTTGGAGAGTTTCATCGTCATGAAATGCCCAAATTGCAGTCATGAAAACAGTGAATTGGCACAAATATGTGAGGTTTGTGGCTATTTATTAGCAACACCAACAACCGCTACTCGTAAATACGATGATGCAGACTATGAAGAAGGCACTCCTAAATGGGGGTCTGCGCGTTTTAATGGTGGGACAGATTTAGTCATGGATGTTCTTGATACCAAAGTAACATTCATATTTGATTATGATGAGATTACTCAGATTCTCATCGGACGCAAAGACAGCACTACGAATCCGTTTCCATTAGTTGATCTCACCGAAGCGGGGGGGCAGCAAAAAGGGGTCTCGCGTCGCCATGCGAAGATTGTTCGTCAGGATGATGCTCTGCATATTGTTGACAATGACAGTGCAAATGGAACGTATCTCAACGGTCATAAACTTGTTGCAGACCAACCACGTATCATTCGGGATGGCGATGATATTCGTTTGGGGCATTTAACTGTCCGTATCACCTTCCGTGAGAGTAGCCAAAATTAGAAGTTTCTAACAAGAACTTGCTATAGTAGAATGTCTGCGGTTAGTATCACACCCTAACTGCTATTTTTATGTTGTCCTAACTGAATAGGTTTTTGATGACTGACCGTACAAATGAACAATGGCTAGACGACCTTCGCGCTGATGGTGAAGTTCAGCAACTAGCACTCGAAGATTTACGTAAGCGTTTACACCGTAGTATTTATTATTATCTAAGCCAAGACCGCAGTGATTTACGTGACCTCGCTGGTAAGGAATTACAAGCGATGGCTGGTGATATGGCACAAGATTCTGTGTTGCGCGTGATGGATAATTTAGACTCTTTCCGAGGCGAAAGTCGTTTTACAACATGGACGAATAAAATTGCCATTCGTCTAGCAATTAGCACCTTACGCCGTGCGCGTTACAAGAATTTCAGCTTGGATGACCTCACTAAAGATGGGGACTTCTTATCTGCTGAAGCCAATATGGTCACAGATGCCCCACCTAACCCTGAACGCGCCGCCGAACGCGATGATGTCATGGATAAAATTATGGATGGTTTCCGCGCGTCACTCACAGAACGTCAGTATCAGGCACTTGTGGCTGTCGCACTTGAGGGTGTACCGATGGATGTCGTTGCGGAGCAAATGGACACTAATCGAAATGCACTCTACAAACTCATTCATGATGCCCGTAAAAAATTAAAGGCACATCTCGAAACACAGGGATTATCCACAGACTACATGATGAAATTGTTCGAGCGTAAATGATGTAAATTGACCTTTTAAAGGTCAATTTTTACGTCGCACACCTAAATTGGCAATGCTTTAATTTATGTCTCAATTTGCAAACCACGTGGTGTAAACACATACTCGATGCGTCCTAGCACATAGTCAATGAGAATGGCAAGAATGGCTGCCGGTATTGCCCCCAATAATATAAAGGAGTCCACTGTCATGGCTAAACCGCTGGCAATTGGTGTACCAAGCCCACCCGACCCGACAAAAGCACCTAATGTAGCTGTGCCTACGTTAATGACCATGCTTGTACGAATACCTGCCATAATCACACTACTAGCAATCGGTAGCTCAATCTGCAACAAAATTTGACTCGGTGTCATGCCCATACCTCGCGCAGAGTCGATTACAAAATCATCCACAGCTTCGAGTCCTGCGATTGTATTACGCAAAACAGGAAGCAGACCATAGGCAATCAAAGCTATAATCGCTGGCCAGAAGCCGAAGCCAATAATCGGTGCCATAAATGCAACAATCGCAATCGTCGGAACTGTCTGCCCACTATTAACTAAATTATTGACCAGTGGGAGTAATTCACGAAAATTATCACGAGTGACAAGAATACCGAATACTAACCCAACAGGGATTGTAATGAGTGATGAAACTATTACCAGTTCAAGATGCTGTGCTACAAATTCAATGACGGTTGCATTCGGATGGACGAGTTGCAAGCTAGTTGGAAATATTTGTGACAACATAAAATCCCACAGTGGTTCATGCCCGAATATCGACCAGAAGAACAAAAATATACCCAGAACACGCACCAAAGGACGGATTAGTTTGTCATCAGTATCACGTAGATAATAAAATAGACCCGCTTCAATGAGGGCGAAGACCAATACGAAAAAAAACAAGGGAATTCCTGTGTTGATTGGCACAATATTCAATATTGTTGCACTATCGAATGTGATATTCATTACCCATAGATTAGGTAATAATGATGCACGGGGGTAAAAATCATTGAGCGCATCAGTCAGGCGATTGACCACTTGATTTTCTACTGCGCCGTCACGATAGATTGCAATAAGGCTATTGGGAGTGATTGTGAGTGCTTCTAATTGAGAAACATTTGCAAATAAGAACTGTGATAGTTCAGAGCCAGCTTCACCAGCTTCACGCGAGGCATAGACTTCCTCTTGACCATCAGCAATCAACTGTGGAACATATTCGCCATAATACCAGATTTCGTCGCTTGTAGTGAATTGTAATTGCTTTTCGTCAGCCGATAACACGTCACTGCTAATGGTATTATTATCATTGAGCACACTATTGTTAAGCGGACGTTGAGCACGTTGTAACATCAAGTCAGCTTCATTATCATTATCATAGGTAATAACGATAGTTTGTTCATTAATAACAACCTCAGTCAGGTCAGGAATGTTGTCAAATAGCGCACGGGCAACGGGATAATTTGACTCATCTGTATAAACCCCCGTTTCAACATCAACTTGCTCCTCTGGCGTAATCCCATATTCAAATGTACCGTTCACAATGCCTGCTTGTATTGTATTTACAAGCTCATTAGGCTCAGACAGCAGTTCAAAATCACTTGGGAAACGTTCCTCATCTTGTAATGTTACTGTTTGTTGACTGACAAAAAAGGTGATAATCGTGATAATTGCCCAAAAAATGGCTGCAATTGGTAGTCGAATTGATTGTGGTTCTTGGATTTTCTGTTTTCCATCAGGCATCAATCACCTCCATTGACATTGTTGCTACAGGATCGTAAGATGCTAAATCTTGTAATGCTTTCAATGTGATTGTGCCAACTAATTTACCATCGCGGTCAACGACGGGTGTAACACGAAATCCGCGTGCTACCATAGCACTCAGAGCCTCGCGTGCAGTTGCGTCTTGGCGCACAGAAATGTCAATATAGGAGGCTTCAAACATCGCATTTAGCAATGAATCTCCCTCCTCTACTTCTTCTTTATCTACCCATCCTTTGAGTTCGCCGTCATCTTTATCAACCACAAAAATGGAGCGCACACCATAATCGACAAAGCAATTACGTACTTCGTCAATTGTGGAGTCAATCGTGCATACAGGTGGATTCGTTTCCATCAAGTTTTTAATTCTCACTAATCCGAGTCGTTTTAATGTTCGATCTGTACCCACAAAATCACGCACAAATCGATTTTTAGGATGTGCCAAGATAGTATCAGGTGTATCGTATTGTACGAGATGTCCATCGCGCATAATCGCAATACGGTCTCCCATTTTGATAGCTTCATCAATATCGTGCGTAACGAAGATAATTGTTTTGCCTACACGTTCCTGTATTTGTAAAAATTCTGCTTGTAATATCTCGCGTGTAATCGGATCAACCGCGCCAAAAGGTTCATCCATAAGCATAATAGGGGGATCAGCTCCGAGGGCGCGTGCCACACCGACACGCTGTTGTTGCCCACCGGATAACTGGCGAGGATATTTATCACGGCTTATGTCGGCATCTAGTCCTACTAATTCTAGCAAGGTATTGATGCGATGACGAATGCGGTCTTCGTCCCAATTAAGTAGGCGCGGTACAATCGCAATATTATCGGCTATAGTCATATGAGGCAGTAAGCCTATTTGCTGAATGGCATATCCAATTTGCCTCCGCAATTCTTCGGTAGGAATATCGGTATTAGGACGACCATCAATTAAAATTTCACCACTGCTAGTAGCAATTAAGCGATTAATCATCCGCATAGAGGTCGTTTTGCCACAGCCTGATGGTCCAATCAAGACGGTAATTTCACCATCACGCACATTCAAATTCAAATTATCCACAGCCTTGAAGCCATTTGGATATTGCTTGACGACGTTTTTGAATTCAATCATAAATTATTTCCTTTCTAATTATCTAAGGATTAACTCTGGCTTTTTTGTAAGCCCGGCGACGTAAAGATTGCTTCGAGAACTTGTAGTAAGGCATCAAGTACGACAGCCAATATCACGGCTGGGATTGCACCCAACAAAATTAAATCGACGGATGTTGTATTAACACCGAGCAAAATGAAATCTCCGAGTGCGCCAGCCCCAATAATTGATGCGACTGCTGCAATACCTACAAGCGAAATGCCGGCATTCCGCACACCTGCCATGATGACAGGGAAGGCTAAGGGGAGTTCAATTTGAAAGAATATTTGGCTATCGGTCATGCCCATACCTCTTCCAGAATCAATGATGGCATCGTCTACATTCTTTAAGCCGACGTATGTGTTCCTCACCAGTGGTAGCAATGAATATAATGTGAGCGCAATAATTGCAGGCGCAGTGCCTATCCCCGAAATTCCTAAATCACGCACTGTAATTGACTCTAAAGTTTCGTTACCAATGACTTGCTGTGCGCCAATCGTGAATAATATTGCAAAGCTAGCAAGGATGAGAATTAGTATCCCATAACGACTATATTTGAGAATTTTTATTGAGGCAGATTGATCCAGACGGCGTTCTAACCACAGAAGGATTGGTACAATGCCCAACATAGCTACAATGATTGTCAGTGGTTGGCTTAAATCCTCAGCAACAAATATTTTGAGGACAACCTCGAAACCAAAGGTTATTATGACAATGCTAAATAAGCCTAACGGTATCGCTAATACGAGAAAGGTTATTGCTAAAGCCATGCCACGCGCTTGTCGGTGTAAAGTAGATTGAATACGGCTTACAATAAATAGCACAATCAAGCCAACAATTAAGCTCATTATGAAAAATTGTAAGATGCTCAGAAATGTTTGATTCCCTAAGCGAGCAAGTGGTACAAGTAAGACCCCAAACAATGCGAGGCTTGGGATTGTTTGGATAATGCCCACAATATAAAGAATTGCATCTTCCATACGGTCATCACGCGCTGCCCATAGACCTAGGGCAATACCAATAATCAACCCTGCAAAGAGCGCGACAGCTACAAAAACAAGATGTTCAATAAAACGTTGACCCAATGTTTCGCCACGCTGTGAGAATTCGACCAGAATGGAATAAATATCGAATGTGCCATTGAATAACATGATAATAATTATGCCAAAGCCGAAGAATGAAGCGAGCAACCGTTGCCATTGTGGCACGCCTTCAGCAACAAGGTCGCGTAAGCCCCCAAATGTGATAATGTAGCTACCCAGTAAGCCCAAAGCAATAGCAGCAGACGTAAATACACGCGGATTGCTCACCCGTGTCCCTTCTTCAAAGAGTGTGCCTGTTGTTTCTAAAAGCTGTGTCGCTGCAGAAATTGGTAGCAAAAGGGTCAGTATCAAGGCAAGGTTTCCAATTGTTATAAGTATCCAACCACGTTGATTACGGTCTTTTTGGAAGGCAACTACTAACGGCACAAGTACGAGAATGAAGAGAGCAACATACCGTAAGTCCCCTTGAATTTCAAAGAGGTTTATGCCAACTCCAGAAGCAAGGCGATTAGGCTTAATTTCTAATAAAGGAAGAAAAAATAGCCCGAAACTTGCTACCAGACTACCGAGAATAGAAATACGGTTAGAAATGGTGATATCTCCTTGATTGAATAATAAGAAACTATTGTATAATGTCGTTTGAATAACTAGCTGGAAGGTCAGGTACGAGCCAACCTTCCAGTATTTCAGGTTATTTACCCTAGGTGTTTCAAGTGTTTTCTTGAGGCACCTTATAATAAATCAACTGTCGATGAAACCATTGTCAGCAAGCCATCCACGAGCTACCTCAGCAGGATTTTCGCCATCAACTTCTACTGCTGCATTCAATCCCTGTAATGTCACATTATCGAGTGAACGGAAGATAGGGTTCAAAATACCAGCAATTTCTGGATTCTCGCGGAGAATTTCACCACGGAATACAGGCGTAGGAGCGTAGACTGGTTGTGCGCCAAGCGGATCTTCTAAAACAACAAAGTTATAAGCCTGCAATGCGCCATCAGTTGCATATGCCATCGCAAAGTTTACGCCATTTGAGCCTTCATTGAGTGCTTGCTCAGTTTGTGCAGGAGTACCACCTGCAATGATTAACAATTGTTCCTCAACGAGATCAAAGCCATAAGCCTGTTCAAATGCCGCGATACCATCGGGGCGTTGAGCAAATTCATCACCTGTTGCCATATAAACATCGCCACCAGAATTGACATAATCTGCAAGGTCTAAGGCACTATAAATGTCATTTTCTTCAGCAAATTCACTTGTTACAGCAAAAGCGTATGTGTTATTTGCAGGGGTAGGTTCTAGCCATATCAGATCATTGACGGCAGCATCGTAAGAGCTAACTATTGCATAGCCAAGTTCGCGATTACCATACGCATCATCGGGGATATTTGCCCATTCAACGTCGTTGAAGTAATTATAGAGTGCTGTTCCGGTATATTCGGCATAGACATCAATTTCACCGTTTACCAATGCGTCCCGATTCACCTGTGTACTACCCAGATTTGTGCGATCTTCAACGGTATAACCAGCATCTTCAAGCGATACAAGGATGATTTGACCGAGGACAATTTGTTCTGTAAATTGTTTTGAGCCAACGCGGATTGCATCATCTTGAGCAGATACAACCGATCCAAAAGTGCCGAGTGATAAAACAAAGACAAGCAGAATTAGAAATTTCTTTTGCATATTTTACTCCTATATATTGACTAAATATTTTCTGTTTTCAACAGAAATGAAATAACTTTTGATATGAACCCAAATACAGCGTTGTCATCCATTGAAGAACGCGCTTACAAACTTTCAAAAATCAGCGAACACACGTTGAAGTGAACTACACATCAGCATTTTGGTGCGATGTTATGTGCAACCTATAGTTGAATTATATTAGAGGAGCTATTTCAAATACGAGTATAGCTTACATTGCCTAAATATCGAAGATCATATTTTGGGTCGCACACGCACCTTACCAAATATGCTTAGTCCATAATGGGCTAGAAAGGCAGCTAGAACCCTCATAACCGCGCCCCATAAGATAACTCCTATCAATGGGATACCTATGCCTGCCATAAAACTACCAAGCATTGGTCCTACAAACATTGCCACAAATATGATTTCGTAATAAGCGGTTGTCGAGCGCATATCATTTGCGGATGTCCGTTCTGTGAAAAAGCGCAGAGTCGCCACATTATTGGCATTCCAACCTGCACCAGTTAGTACCGCACCAACCAAGGCAACTTCCAAACTCGGTGCAAGCGCAATCACCAGTGCGGCAAGCCCTGTAACCAGCATACTCAAGCTGATAGTAGTACGGCTTCCTAAACGGCGTAAGAGAGGTTCAAGTATTACGGTGATACCTGCCCCTGCAAGTAATTCAGCAATACCAAACATCGCAATATAGCCTTCATCTGCGCCCAGATGACGTGCCAAAAAGAGTGGAATAATTGCAAATATGCTGAAAAATCCAATAAAACTTAGAGAGGTTACAAAGGCGATTGACTGAAAGGAATTATCTCTAAGCAATTTCCTCAGATGAACCTTTTCGCGCTTCTTGGGTTTATGCGGTGGCACAATGATACTTAATCGACTGAGATGCCATTGACTGATTAAAGCGAAAATAAATGATAAGACAAACATCACCTGATAATTGATAGGAAAAGGTAAGACTTCTAGCAAAAATCCGAAGCCCATAACCCCAAATAAGAGCATGACATTCAGAGCAAATTGCCGATTTGCCAACAACGAAGGCAAACGTTCATGCGAAACAGTCTCGCGCATCATGACAACAAACAATGTATTTGCCATTCCTTGTGTCATTGCAGGGACTATTGCTGAGAGAATTAACCATAAAACACGCCATTCAATCGGGAAGAAAGGGGTAAAAGCAGGTAATAAAAAGACGAAACGGTAGCCTATACTCGGCAACCAGACCGCATGGACAGAATCTGCAAATCGACTCCGCCACCATGCACTGAGGCTTGTGCTGAAGACCAAAATAATCGCAGGTAATGCCGCCATCAAACTAAGCGCGAAGGCATCTGCGCCCATGCGAATGGCATAAAATTGTAAGAAACGGGAGGTCGATGCTAAGGCAATTGCAAACCATCCAATGTCTAAGACCAGATGGGTGTAATTCGTCCGCTCAATAGAAGTGGAGAACGATGTCATGTTTTGTTTTTCCTATTTTGGGATTAGTGTTTAAAAAATACAACGAAGAAAAAGAAAAAACGCCAACATGGGCGCTCTACAACTGCTTTATTAACTTATGACCTATTATAAGCTGTTATCAGGGCAAGATACAAGTCCATAAACGTTAAAGATTTGTCGATAAATTAGGTTTTTTGAATCCCCTGTATTCGTTCGACAATTTCCATTATATCTGTCGACATTATAGGCTTAAGCAAGAAATCCACAGATGGCAACATTTCAGTGTAGGCTTCAAATTGATGCGTTGCAGTAGAGATAACGACGTGCATATCATTGATATTTGGGTGAGACTGTAGATATTTCATGACATCAAACCCATTTTGATTAGGCATTCGAATATCTAGCATAATTAAATCAGGTATTAATCCCTCTTCAAACATTTGAATTGCAATCTCACCATCTCTAGCAATAAAGGTTTTATATCCAGCTCTTTCTAAAATTGCCTTATATAAGATTTGCAAACCTTTTTCATCTTCAATAATAAATGCTTTCATTTTTATACCCCAATCTATTTAATACAATTTATTACAAAGTGTCCTAGAATTCTCTATGAAAAGATAATGTAACTCATGGGAATCACATTAGAAACACGTATACAAAAAAAGAGCGAATAAAGTATCGCTCCCCTAGGACAACTACTTATAGGTAAGTAAACGTTTATACACCTTGTATTGGTTGAAGACGCTTAACTATCTCTAACAAATGGGGGGTTAAGACAGGCTTTAGTAGAAATTCACATGACGGCAACATCGTTGCGTAATTTTCAAAATCGCGAGAGGCTGTTGCAATTACAACATGGACATTATGAATATGAGGGTAGGTTTTTAGATATTCCAACACTTCTATGCCATTGCAATTTGGCATCCGAATATCGAGAATGATCAATCTTGGCATGAAACCTTGTTCTAGCTTTTGAATTGCAAAATTACCATCTTGGGCAGCGACAACTTCATAATCCACATTTGCTAGAATGCGCTCATATAGTATCTGTAATGCTAGTTCGTCTTCAACAATGAGAGCTTGCATCATCTATTTCCTAAATACAACCCAGTTTCTCTTTATTCTAAAATTATACATCCTTAATTAAATATTTTCCATTGAGACTGGGTTGGCTTAAGAAAAAAAGGGTAATCTATGCAATTACCCTCGAAAGTGTGAAGATTAGTCGCGTCCGCCGCCAAAGAGACGAAGCAAGAAGAGGAAGATATTGATGAAATCGAGGTACAATTTCAACGCACCCATGATAGCTAACTTACTAGCGAGGTTCTTGTCGCTATTAACAGACATTGATGCTGCCATCTCTTTAATCCGCTGTGTATCGTAGGCAGTTAAAGCGGTGAAAATGAGTACACCAATCACGCTAATCACGAAGTCCATGATGCCACTGCCAAGGAACATATTGACAATCATCGCAATGAATAAGCCGATAACACCCATCATCAAGAAGCTACCCCATTTGCTGAGGTCAACCTTGGTTGTGTAACCAACTACAGTCATTGCACCGAATAAACCTGCTGTTGTCAGGAAGGCATTCGCAATCGCCATACTCTGACCTTGTGCAATATAGGCAAAGAAAATTACCCCGAATAAAACTCCGTTAAGCGCTGCATAGGCAAAGAATAACAAGCCAGCAACCATTGGCGAGAGCTTATTGAAGCCCCAGCTAATACCCATCACTAAGCCCAATTGCAAGAGAATTGTCGGAAGCATAAAATTTGCTGCTTGAGTGACAAAAACAGGTGATTGTGCCACAAAGAATGAGATTGCAGCTGTTGTTAATAAGCCGAATACCATCCATAGATATACTGAACGCATTAACGGGCGCACATCAATATTAGGAAGTACGCGCCAATTCTGTTGGGCGAAAACCCCTTCAGCATTGTTATTGTTATCAAAATCGAAATTGTTCATGTTATCTCCACAAACTCATGCTAAACATCTGATATACTTACAAAATACATTGTACTATACATTATATCAGAATTACGTATCCCCCCAATATTTAGGGGCTTTAGAATTAGATTTTTAATTAAACATTCAAGTAGTGGGATTAGAGTTGTATGGCGAAGATTGTCATCCTTGAAGATGATTATGTACTGCTGGATTTATATAGTGCCGTATTAGAAGGGGCTGAGTATCAAGTCTTTCCTGCAACAACTGTTCACGCTGTTAAAGAATATTTTGTTGAAAATACTGCCGATCTCATCATTGCAGATTTACGCATCGGCGCAATTAACCCCGAAGAAACCGTACAAACACTCCAAGAAATCCGAGAACAACATCCTGTTCCGATTGTACTTATTTCCGCAAAGATGGCATTTTATGAAGATATGTGTCGAGAAGCAGGGTTTGAACATATGCTCAGAAAGCCTTTCCCGAATAGCGTTTTGGTACAACTCGCCGAAAAATTGATTGTAAATGATTAAAGGTTCGGTTCATAAGCAGTAATTTTCTCACGCCATGTTGCTGGGATTTGAACTGTCGTATCTTGTTCATAATCGTAAGAAACCATCACTGTTTTCACCTCTGCCGCGATTTTTTCTTCTTCATCACCACGTCGTCGTGTAAGGAGATAAGACATATCGAAGCTCTTACCGCCTAAGCGACTCACCTTTACATATGCCATCACAACATCATCAAAGGCAATCGGCAGTATATAATCAATTTCAGTTCGTGCCAATATCATCCCCAAGCTATACCATTTCCCACGCCAATCACAAACATCTCGCACATAAAGTATGCGGATTTGCTCAATATAGGTCAGATATTTGGCGTTGTTCAAATGCCCTAATACATCTAAATCCGCAAAGCGCACTGTAATCGGCAGTTTATAACGATAGCCATTTAAATCTGGCATGGTATCTCCTGTGTATATTTATCACCATGATAATACCCTATCAATGGATGATTAGTTACAATCAGTAGCATTGATGAACCGCAAGGACAATACATTGATGCCTGAACATGATAATTATAATTTGCAAGAATTAGCACAACGTCTGGAAAAATCAAAAGAAATGGGCGGTGCTAAACGGGTAACACGTCAGCATGAAAAGGGCTTACTCACGGCACGCGAACGCATAGACTATCTTCTTGATGAGGACACATTCGACGAAATGGGACAACTGGCACATAGTGATTTAGTCGAAGTTGCCGATAAAACGCCAGCAGATGGCAAAATTTGTGGCTATGGGGAAATCGACCAGCGCACGGTGTATATTTCAGCTGATGATGCAACCGTGATGGCAGGCGCAGGTGGACGCATTGGAGTGGGCAAACAATTTCAAGGCGCACAGTATGCTTTACAAAAAGGCTACCCAATTATCCATTTGGGCGATGGTGGTGGCGCACGTATCCCCGATATTATGGGGTCAGTTGGCATGATGAGTATGGTTTACCCCATTAAGGGCAAATCACGCAATCGCTATGTGCCTCAAATCACGACAATTATGGGTGTTTGCTATGGAGGTCCGTCGTGGACTGCTGCCGTGAGCGATGTTGTGATTCAGGTGAAGGGGAGCATCATGGCAGTTGCGGGTCCATCTATTTTAGAGATTGCTACAGGTGAAGAAGCCACGCCTGACGAACTCGGTGGCTGGAAACTACATGCCGAAGTTACAGGGCAAGTCGACTTATTCGCTGAGGATGATGAAGATTGCTTGAGGCTTGTCCGTGATGTTTTGAGTTATCTACCCTCAAATGCGGATGAGTTACCTCCCAAGATAGAATCGTCTGAGACTTATCCAAAATCTATCCCTGCCATGCAAATTGTCCCAGAAGACACCAAGACAGGGTATGATATGCACCATCTACTCACTGCTATTTTCGACCATAATAGTATGCTCGAGTTTAAGCCTCACTATGATGGCAGTTTGATAACCAGTCTTGCACGCTTAGATGGGCATGTTGTCGGAGTTTTAGCCAATAACCCGATGGTCAATGTCGGTGCGATGGGTTATGGAGCTTGTGAAAAAGCAATTTCATTCATCGCTTTTTGCGATAGTTTTCACATTCCACTTATATTTTTACACGACACACCAGGATTTTTTGTCGGCAAATCCGCCGAAGAACATAAGATGCCCCTCAAAATCATGACTTACATTCAAGCATTACAACAAAGCACTGTGCCAAAATTATCGGTTATTATCCGCAAAAGCTATGGCATGGCGCATTGCAATATGATGGGTGGCAACATGGGTGCAGATTGCTTACTGGCATGGTCAATTGCCGAAGTATCATTTATGGATCCGCGTGTCGCAGTCAATGTGATGTATGGTCGAAAACTTCAAGATATGGATGATGCCGCAGCAGCCCGCGAGCAGTATATTCAGCAAATGCGCCAAAGTAATGCGATCTGGGAGGCTGCTGGTTTAAATTTAGTGGATAAAGTGATTAACCCTGACGATACACGCACAGAACTCATTAAGTCATTAAAACGTGCTTTAGGAGCAAATGAGCAATATCGGCAGAGTAAACGTCACTTGGCGAATTGGGCGAGGGGCATTTAACCTATCAGGATTTCTGTTCGAGGACACTAGCCCAGTCAATATCATCTGTTAGACCAGCTTGTAGACTTTCAAGGAATGCAAGCGCTTTATCCGCTTCTGGGATAATGGTATTACTTTCTTTCTTGTTGACCAGCATATTGCGATATGTCCCTGCGAAAATATCTGAGAGTGGATTCGCCGTGAAGGCAACACTGCCTAGCCAATTCTCATGTTGAGTTAGTTGACTTAACCGTTGAATCGTTTTTACATCTATGATGCGCCCTCTGCGTAAATCTGAAATGAAATAAAGACCGATTTCGCTTGTTTCGACAATGTCACGTAATTCCGTGATAAATTCTTGGCATTGTGCAAAATTCGGGGTTCTTTCCCAACGAATATGCACAAGTTGCTCGCTCAATTTTTGAATTTCATAAGCCATAATACCGTCTCCTATTTGCTATTGATTATATATCACCAAATAGCACTTAATACCTCGTAATGTTATAATATTGATTATCCATTAAATTTACACACGAAACAATTAAGATTTTAACGGTTTGTATATTCTAACAAAATAATTCATGTAAGTAAGTCCATTGCTTGCTAGTCATCACAAAAATTTGTATAACTGCCATAAATACATTCATGATTAAAGGCACTATGATGACTGCTAAAATTGACAATTTTATTGATGAACATTTAGATGATTACCTAGAAGAACTAAGCACATTACTCCGCATCCCCACGATTTCCGCACAAAACAAAGGGATTCCTGAAACAGTAAACCTCGTCAAATCGATGCTCGAAAAACGTGGTTTAGCTGTTCAAATCTATGAGACAGCAGGCAATCCTGTCGTGGTCGGGCGTGGTACAGGTAAATCCGATAAAACGTTGATGTTTTATAATCACTATGATGTGCAACCTCCTGAGCCTCTTGAATTATGGACTTCACCCGCATTTGAACCCACTATCCGTGATGGCATGTTATTCGCGCGAGGTGCTGGTGATGATAAGGGAGAATTCGTCTCGCGTTTAGCAGCACTTGATGCAGTGTTATCAGCAAATGATGGTGAACTCCCCTGCAATGTGATTTTTGTAGTTGAAGGTGAAGAGGAAATTGGTAGCCCAAACCTTGCACCCTTCGTAATAGATAATGCTGATGACCTCGCTTGCGATGCTTGTATCTGGGAATTTGGTGGAATCGATGACAAAGGACACCCGACAGGCTATCTTGGTCTACGCGGTGCATTAATGGTTGAGCTATTCGTTAAAACCATGTCACGCGATGCACATTCTGGTGAAGCACATGTCCTGCCAAGTGCGGCATGGAGATTAGTTCGTGCCTTAAATACACTCAAAGATGATGAAGAGCATATCCTCATTGAAGGATTCTATGACAATATCATAACTCCATCTCAGGCAGATAAAGAGCTATTCACCAATTTGCCTGAGTGGGAATCTGATTATAAAGAACGCTATGAGATCGATACCTTCGTCAGTGGCTTAACTGGACAAGCCTTCCGTGAAGCGGTCTTCAACCCAACCTGCAATATCGAAGGTATCACGACGGGTTATCAAGGTGATGGTGGCAAAACCGTCATTCCATCATCTGCTAGCGTGAAAATAGATTTTCGGCTTGTACCCGGGCAGAATATCGACGATATAGAACAAAAATTACGCGCGCACCTTAAACAATATGGCTTTGGTGATATTGAAGTTGTCCGACATGGTGGCATCGCACCCTACAAACAATCTGCGGATAATGCCTTTGTGAATCTTGTTACTGAAACAGGTACAGAGGTTTTCGGCAAAGAAATGGTGATTAATCCTTTAATTGGTGGGAGTGGACCAATTGCCCTTTTTGGTGAAACACTCAATATTCCTATTGGCTTTGCTGGCGTTAATTATCCCGGTGGGAAATTCCATGCGCCTGATGAGCATATTATCTTAGATGTGTTCGTAAAGGGCTGTAAGCACAACGCTCATATCCTAAATCGCTTTGGAGATTTGTAATTCATCATATCGGATTGATGACAATTTACACTGATGCAGGTCGCCCAGATAGGATACGATTAAGGTACTAAGAACAATATTTTCATCGTATGTTAGGAGGTCTATCATGCAGGTTAGCAAAAAGCAATCTGACCCAACGCTAAAAGCGATACTTCATTTACTCAGTATCGTATCTTTGATGGGCTTCCTATATTGCTTACTCGTTCTTTTACATGGTGCGTTCGTGATTGAAACGACAGATGTCACGCTGTATCTAATATGGTTTGGTATTAGTTATTTGAGTGCCAACATCATGAAACATGGCGATATATTGGGCGCATTTGCTTTAGGAATTGCCACTATTGCGATTACAGTTTATGACTTAATACACGGTCAAGCAACACTTGGTGGTGCAATGCTCGGATTAGTGGTTCTAACCATCATAATAATGTATGTCAGAATAGACATAAAACAAAATTCAAGACAACACGGTTTCAATCACTAAGCAATAGAGATTCCACATCCTGAACTATTGGTAAAAAAAAGACCTCGCTAGATGATGGCGAGGTCATTCTATATTATTGTGATTTGGCTGGTTTTTGTGGTTTCAATAAACGTTGCCACCAACTAAATTGTGCCTTCTGTTCCGTAATAATATCCTGCACTGAAATATTGGTTTTTGCTTCTTTCGCCTCTACACGATATGTATTTTGGCAACAATGGGTATAAGAATTGCAATCGTGCAAATAATATTTATCAGACATGATGTTCTCCTCAAAAATACTTTTATACACCATAACATATTCTCACGACTCTCAAAAGTTTTCTCAAAAAACCCAATAAGTGAATAAATTTGACAATTTAGAAATTATGTTCTAAATTTAACTAAAGAAATCATGAGGGAGCATATTATGTCTAAGCCAAATATCTATATCAACACGATTTTTCGCTATTGTAATGATATTGATGCTATGCGCCATTTCTATACTGACCTGCTAGCCTTAGATGAAACGTACTATCGCAATGATGAAGAATATGGATGGCTTACCTATCAAATTGGTCATACACAACTGGTCTTCACACGCGCAAGCTCTCCCTTAGCTATTGAAACAGAATGGGCGAAATCCCCAGCATATTCTGGTGGAACAAAGGAAATGCAATCATGGGTTTTGGCACTAACAGGCGATAACTGCGAAGCAACCATTGAACGTATTAAATCCAGCGACGCACCTATTTATGAAGGTGAAATCAATAGACCCGAATTATTGTTACTGGCGCAAGACCCAATGGGTATGACCATCGAATTTTGGCTTGAAGCAGAAGACAAGTAATTTTTTATAGATTTGATAGAAACATATCTAGTGGCTACTCCGTAATGATTAGTAACTCGTCATATCTATTGAACACTTTTGACGCATTGATTAAAAGCTACACAAAAATAGACATTCTACTTTGGGGGAAAGAGTTATGACGCTTGCATCCATTCAAATACACACATTATTTCAATGGTGTAATGACGTTGCCGTCATGCGAGACTTTTACACAAAACTACTGGGCTTATCAGAAACATTCTATCGTAATGATGACCAACATGGGTGGTTAGCGTATTATGCAGGTCAAACTCAAGTTGTCTTCATGCGTGCGGAAACAATTTTACCAATCGAGCAAGAATGGGCGATGCAACCCAGTTATCACGGTGGCAATAGCACAGCAAAATCTTGGTTATTCACCGTTTCAGCAGATGATTTTGCCACTCTATCAGACCGTATTCAAGCAAGTAATGTTATAGTGTATGACGGTGAGTTTGATAATACTTGCCAATTATTTATCAAAGACCCAATGGGCATGACGATTGAAATTAGTGTAGATGATCAATTATGACAATTATTTTTAAACCTCTTATAGAAAATGATGCCCGAACAGTCATTAGCTGGCGCTATCCTGACGAATATAGCATCTACAATGCAGATACAGATGATTTGGATAGCGAAATCGCCTACTTTACTGACCCTGAAAATCACTATTTTGGCATTTATGAGGATGACGATTTAATTGGACATGCTGTTTTTCATACCGAGGCACGTGTACCCGGCGGAGATTACAGTGCATCAGCCTTAGATATTGGTGCAGGGATGCGCCCTGATTACACAGGACAAGGTAAAGGCTCATCTATCATTGCTGAAATCGTCGCATTTGGACGAGAACATTATAAATCAAACACATTTCGCGCAACTATCGCATCGTGGAATTTGCGCGCTCAAAAAGCGACAACAAACAATGGTTTTGTGGAGGTCAGTCGCTTTGAGGCTACAAATTCAGGCAGAGAATTCGTAATCTTTCTGCGTGAAGATGAGGTTGAGTAGAGGAATAATAACGAAATTATTTCTCGTCGTAGGGGAGGATTTGAACCCTCCCTTACACATATAAATCGTTTGTTAGCCACTAAGTTCAAGAATTTCGGAAATAGACATTTCTCCGATAACTAGAATGCCTTCATCGTCATATTTCTTAAACGAGATGCCATTACACGCATCACTTGAAGCGCAAATGTTGGTGTTTCATGCACCAAAAACAAAAATTTCGTTTCATTTACAGGTACTATCACGACATCAGTCTTTGCCATTGCAGTCGTTGTATGTGGTTGGTCATCAATGAGCGATTTTTCACCAAAAATAGCGTCTTCCCCAACTGTCTCAATTATTTGACCATTAAAATAGATATCGACTTCGCCTTTTTGTACGGCATACATCTTGTCATCAGTATGACCTGCTTGAAATATGGTTTCACCCGCAGAAAATGTAATGGTATCGGTTGAACGGCGGAAAAAATCAACTGTAGCAGTCATCAGAACCCCTTCCCTAATTATCGAAAAACATTAAGTATTATAAGAGTTGATGTTTAAGCGAATATCAACAATGTGATAACAAAAAGAGCATATCGCTTGATATGCTCTTATTATTGTTGGTGTTTTTAGCGTGGCGGTTGGAACATCTTCATGGGGAGATTGAAGCCAAATTGCTTGAGTTGCCCCATGAATTTTGGTGGGAAACCTGCGGCGACTAATGAACCACCACCTTCATGAGAATAGCCCATTTCTTTCTGTCCTGGCGTTCTATAGATGAAGATGTCTTGCAGGGTAACATTCTCCCCTTCTAGACCTTGCATCTCAGAAATTTGTACCACTTTACGACTACCATCTTTAAGGCGTGATTGCTGTACAAATAAATGAATGGCAGCTGCGATTTGTTGGCGAATGACCTCAATCGGTAAATCCATGCCAGCCATCATGCACAGGGTTTCTAAACGCGCGACAGCATCACGCGGTGAATTGGAGTGAACGGTCGTTAATGAGCCATCATGCCCTGTATTCATTGCCTGCAACATATCAAGCGCTTCGCCACCACGACACTCCCCAACTACCAAACGATCAGGGCGCATACG
This sequence comes from Phototrophicaceae bacterium, assembly GCA_965230145.1. Classification (GTDB taxonomy): domain Bacteria; phylum Chloroflexota; class Anaerolineae; order Aggregatilineales; family Phototrophicaceae; genus JAUZRW01. The sequence continues at coordinate 3,617,696 of CBDDKI010000002.1, read as the reverse complement.
CAACGTCCCTTTTACGAGGTCGCGGATTTCTAGCTTACCAACTTCATCTGTACCTGGTATAGCAGGTGCAGTCTCCAAGCGAACGACATGGCGTTGTGCAAGTTGCAATTCAGCAGAGTCTTCAACAGTGATAATGCGTTCATCTTCAGGGATAAACGAACTAAGTACATTGAGTAGGGTTGTTTTACCAGAACCTGTACCGCCAGATACAACAATATTCAGGCGTGAAACGACACACGCTTCAAAAAATTCCGCAACATCAGCAGTGAATGAATCAAAGTTGATGAGGTCTGGCACTGTGAGACGTTTTTCAGGAAATTTACGGATGGTGATTGTTGTGCCTAATAACGCTGATGGGTCAGAGACAATATGCACACGCGACCCATCTGGTAGACGGGCATCAACCATTGGATTTTCACGGCTTAGTTCACGACCAATCGGGCGCACAATGCGGTGGGCTGTCCAACGGACATGGTCTTCATCATCAAATACAATATTGGTTTCTGTTAATTTACCTTTGAACTCCGCGAAGATAATATCGGGTCCATTGACCATAATTTCGGAGTATTCTTTGTTATCAACCAGTGGTTGAATTGCACCAAAGCCGAGTAAATCATCAAGCAGACCATCTAATAATTGCTTATATTGTTCTTTGGGTAAGTTTATCTGCATTTTTTGAAGCATTACTTGCAGACGTTTTTCCAGAGTAGCGCATTTTTCTTTATCTGCTCTATCCCAATCATCCGCTTCATCGGGGGTAGCCAATAATTTTACTCGTAATTGCTTACGAACTTGGGCTAATTTTGCTGGTGTCCGTTCTTTTGCAGGAACAACGTAGCCTGTATCAAGTACCCAAGACCCATCTTGACGTACCTCAACAACCGTAACTTTATTAATCCCCGCTCCAACAACGAACCCTGTTTCGCCTGCTGGTGCGTGCTTCTTCTCAATATGCTTCGGCACTTCTGGGTCAGGGTCAATATCTTCCAGAAACTCGTCTAAATCTAAGGCATTTTCCGTTTCAGTTGGGTGTGGTGGTGGACGACGTTTCAATTTTTGTGGTGGTGCCGAGCGATTACTATCGTTATTAGAACGATTACGATTTAGAAGCGACATGAAATTTCCCCATACATTAAGTACAACATTTTCATTTAGTGTATGTCGCTCTATCCTGAATAAGCGTTAAGACTTTACTCAGTTTGTATATTGTTGCACTATTTTTTCTTGGACTTTTTCTTTTTCGGCGGACGACTTTTGGCAAAATCTAGGCTTTTAGCAACCCATTCGCTCAAGAACTTTTTATCCTCAAGCATTGCGCGTGGCACATTAATTGTATGTTGGCTCATACCTTGATGAGTTTCATCCATCGCTAACAATGTTGCACGGTCAGTTTCATTAAGTTTGAATCCGATATTATCTGCTTCATACCATCCAGCAAACATCACCCCATTTGCATAGTAACCTGCGCCACCAAACATTTTACGCCAGCTAAATTCAGCATTCGGTTTAATCTCTTTGACCACATCTTCTAGTAAATCAGCAAATGCTTCCATTTTTGCGTAACGTGCTTGCTTGTTCTCATCCATAACACACCTCAAAATAGAATATTTGTTCTCAGTATAGCACTATCCCGACATTGAAAGCAAGAATTCGTTTTCGCAGGATTAATCGCTGTCATATGATGATAATAAGTACATATAAGGGGAAAACGATGACACATCTAAACATCCTAGAGCAAATGAATGCCGAGCGAATCAAGGATATGCGTCGGGACGCAGACCAACAAAGGTTAGTGAAAAGTATTAGAGGTGCGGTTGTGTTGCATCAGAGGAAGAAACGGAGATTGATGCTAACCCTATTACGATTAATTAGAACAAATCTGGAAACAATGGAAAAACACTTGGCAGTAGATGAAATGAAACTGCAAGATGAATTAAACTGAGAACATAATTCGACTGTAGGGCGTAGTTGTACGCCCTTACAAAATTGTCAGATAAATGGGATATAACGACGAATTCTACGCAGTGTTTTAATAATCGTAACTGCAAATGGAGTCGCTATTTTGAGTGATTTCTCAGCACCGATGAGATTATCAACCACGACAGACTGTGATGCGGTATATTTGAGTAAGCCCTCTTTGCCGTTGCGCCGACCTGTTCCACTATAACCCTGTCCACCTGAGGGCAAGCTCGGTGTCCCTGTCGCATATTGCGCGCGATTCACATTCACATCACCCGACTCTATCTTGAGTGCAATGTCTTGAGCACGTTTGAGATTACTCGAAAATACTGAAGCCGATAAGCCATATTCCGTATCATTTGCGAGACGAATCGCTTCCTGTGTATTCTTGACCTTCATAATTGGCATGACGGGTCCAAAAGTCTCATCTCGCATCACAACCATACTGTGGTCAACATCGGTTAAGATAGTTGGCTCAAAGAATAATTCTCCTAAATCTGGGCGCGGATTGCCTCCCGTGATAATTTTCGCACCTTTTTTAACGGCATCATCCAAATGTGCTTGCGTGCGGTCAAATTCAGCGTGGTTAGTCATACTACCGACTACAGCATCCTCATCTGAACCTTGTGTCATACCCGACATGTAGTGTGTGAGACTACTGATAAGTTGGTCGTAGACACCCTCTTCAACGTAAACACGTTCGATACTAATACACATTTGTCCACTATTTTCAAACGCCCCTTGTATCAAATTCACAGCCGTGATGTCTGGGTCAGCATCAGCGAGGACAATTGCAGGGTCTTTACCACCGAGTTCAAGGCTATGAGGAATAAGGCGTTCCACACAAGCATGCCCAACTTTTATGCCTGTTGCTGTACTGCCTGTAAATTGCAGAAAATCGACATGATTGATTAACGCTGACCCTGTACGACCATCTCCTTGCACGATTTGTACCACATCGCGCGGAATACCTGCTTGGTACATTAGCTCTACAGCCCATTCAGCAATGAACGGTGTGCTTTCACTTGGCTTGAGAACAACCGTATTACCCGAAATGAGCGCAGGAATCATATCCATAAAAGGTAATGCAAAAGGGTAATTCCAGGGTGAGATTATCCCGACAACCCCATGTGGTTTATGAAAAACCTTCGCCCATTGAACAAACGGAAATAATGAAGCGCGTCTTTCTGGTTTGAGTATCTTCTTTGCGTGATTGATATAATACTGCCCAACGTTATCGACAGTGATAAATTCTATAAGCGCCGACCCATCCGCCTTGCCATTCTCACGACGTAAAACTTGAATACCCTCAGCCTGATTATCCCATAATAGATCAAGCCAGCGTCGGATGAAGCGATTGCGCTCTTTAACAGTCAATGCTCCCCACGTTTTCTGTGCAAATCTTGCACGTTCGGCAACATCTGCCACTAAATCAGGCGGTGTCACCGAAATTCGTCCGATGACCTCTTGAGTCACAGGGTTCAGCACATCAATGGTTTCACGTTCATCGGTTTGTTGTTCAGAGCGTTCAGCAATCGCCATTTCAAGACCTCATCTTTGCTAACGAATTACATCTATTATATCGACATAAGAGCTTTATTGACAAGTTGTCTATTATTTCGATACTGTACAGTAATCGGTTGAAATTCAATATTATCTTTACTTTTGCGACGGACATGCCATCAAATATTGCTACCAATTGGCATTGTAGTAAAGTGCAACAGCACACCCAAGGATTGCAACCAACAGGGCTACGCTACAATAATTTCTCATGCTCATCAATTTCTCAAAAGTTATCAGTATAATTCATGCTATATCAGTACAAATATAAGGATTTTCTATGACACAAACAGGTGAACCCGAAAAAGGCTTATTCGCACGGCTCGGTGACATAAATGAATCAGCCCCGCCTTGGGGAGTCGGTGAAGTCGCGCTAGCAATCGCAGTCTTATTGATTGGCACATTGATTATCGGTACAGGAATTACAGCGAGTGCATCCCCTAGCACCACAAACCCTGATCCCATTTCATTTGTATTCGGTTGGCTAATTGGCTTAGTAATTGTCTTTGTATTCGTATTGGTTCGTTGGCGACGTACAAAAGAGCGTTTCGATGCCCTTAAATTACAGCAAGGCACATGGCATCCCTTATTAGCAATTATGGTCGGGCTAGGAGGTGGTTTTACAGGAGCAGTGATTGCTGGTTTAGGCAGTGGCTCATTCATCGCACCCATGCAAGTGCTTGGGATAAACAATGACATTGGTTCTCTTGCCTTGGTGAGTTTATTTATTCTACTTGTCCAACCGATTGCTGAGAGCATTATTTTCGCAGGAATTGCCGTACCACGTTTGAGGTCATCGCTCGGAGGTTGGGCTGGTCTACTCACGACGATGCTTCCATTCGCTGTTTACTATTATCTCGTTTTCGGCACACGTGCAGTCGATTCGATAGCGATATGGTATGGTGCAATTTACCCATTCATCATAGGATTTACACTCGGCGCAGTCCGCGTCTGGAGCAAATCAACACTCGCAACAATATTGGCACAACTTGGCGTGGGCATAACGGTCTTTATCATCATGGTGGTGACTTAGATTAGCTAATGCTACAATATCCATATAGGAGCTTGCCCCCTTTTCTATAGGGGTGAATAAGGGTAAACAACAAAATGAAACAAGTATTAGCAATCATCACCGTAATTGTATCAGGGATGATGATTTTCTTGGTATTTCAATCTCAGGCGCAGGACGAAACCTCTGATATTCCTCCCATTATTTTTGTCAAACAAACTCCTGTGGATTTTACCGTAGGCACAATCAGCGATATTTTTACGAATGTTGAGGGTGAAAATCCGCGTTTATCACAACCTGTCGGCGGTGGATTATTTCGCTTAGACCCCGATGGCACACTCACCAATCTCACAGCCGATTTCAATCAAGTGGCTGTCCGTGACCCTGAAATTAGCTATGATGGACTGCGTGTCCTATTTTCAATGAAAGTTGGTGCATCTGGGCGTTGGCAACTCTATGAAATGACCGTTGATGGTTCAAATATCCGTCAAATTACGGATGGGGCTGCCAATAATTGGGATGGTGCATATTTGTCAGATGGTCGTATCGTCTACTTATCTGATGCACTTGACCTTGTTGCTCGTGAAAATCTGAATCTCCCGCAGGGTCATCTCTCAGAGGGTCGCGTGCATATTATGAATGCAGATGGCACCAATAGTCGCCCGATTAACTTTAATCCGAATGGCTCATTTAACCCAATTTTATCCCAAAGTGGGCAAATCATATTTACCCAATGGGATTTGAATGATTTACGTCCTAGTCCTGATGATCCCCCTGATGGCATATCTTATAGTCGCTTTTTATTATGGGAAATGATGGTCGATGGGAGCCGCGAAGGACATCCTATCTTTGGCGCACACCTGATTGATGATTTTGGTGGGGGTTTCATGGAAGTGCGCGAGCTACTAGATGGTAGTGGTGATATGATAGCGACGCTCACACAATCGCAATATACTTTCGGTGCAGGGAGCATCGTGCGTTTTACGCCTCGTGGCGCACAAGATCAACAAACGATGAGCTATATCACAGCGCCTGAATTTTATAGCAATGGCTTCGATAATGAGATTGGACGCTATCGTTCGCCCTATCCACTGTCTGATAATACTATCGTTGCGAGTTACGCTGATGGTGCAGTCTATGATGGCATGGGAACTCCTGATTTTGACCTCGTGCATATCGCAGAAGATGGCACACAAGTTATCTTGCATCAAGACCCTGATTTTTGGGATTGGCAAGCGGTCGCTGTTATTTCGCGTTCTGCACCTGACATTGTTGAGCCACTCGCATTAGATGACAGTGTTCATTATGCAATTGTCAATACAATGGATGTTGAATTACGCAATCGCAATGTCGATACTGTCCATAATGGTGATTCTCAGCCCATGATTGAAACAGGTTCGGCGGCATTCGTGCGAATTTTTATCCTGACCCGCCCACCAGCCCCTTATGCAGGTGGCGACCCAAGTAACCAAGAACCAAGTACACGCCTATTGGGTGAAGTTCCTGTAGAAAGTGATGGCTCATTCGCGGCAATCGTACCAGCACAGGGTATGCTCATTTGGGATGTTGTGGATGCTGAAGGGAATGTCTTGGTCACAGAACGCACATGGCAAGAATTTGCGCGTGGTGAAGTGCGTACCTGTGGCGGATGTCATACCCCCGATGCAGGAGGCGGACGGAACACAAATTTGGCTTTAGCCAACCCTGTCAACCTCACCTCATTTAATGTGGATACCAATGATAATGGTCAGGTAGATTTGCTCGAAGCCTATTATGAGGCACTGGGAGAATAATAAATTATTGACTATGATTCTGCTCTTCAATAAAGTTCGTAGCGTCATCCAATGATTTACAAAATATGAGTTGATGCCCTTTACCCTGATTTTCATAAACGGACTGTAGGGCATCAAATACAGGATTATGGTTGCGTGTGATAATGATGAGTCTTGCCTTTTTATCTCTACCTAGCACTTCAGAAACTACACCAAAAATTTTAAAACGCTGTGGTGCATTTTCCTCTAAATTGGTGACTGTATTTTCTGCTAAAAAGATGACATTCGTCGGATTCCACACGATATAACGAGGTGAAACAGATAAAATTTCAGAGCCAAGTTGTAGTAACTCAAGACTATCCCAGATACCATGCGATTCAATCATCGCTATTTCTTGATTTTCACCTAGCCAATTTAATTTGGAGTGCATTATTCCTCAGATGCTCCCTAGAATGCGACATATGATAACTTACAAAATTATTTGCGCCTATATTCTAAAGCTACCTCTATATTTTACAATACGATAATCGTAATTATCACTAAATTGTCGTAGGCGTTCTTCAAGCTCACGCCACTCAGTCGAATCCAATAAGCGTTGAATGGTCTCCAAATCTTCGGTAACGAATTCAATGCGGCGTTGTGGCAATGTGTCGGTTATCCCTATCACATGCCACAAGTGTTGCAAATAAACTTTCCTACTTTGCATAGCTGGGAAAAATTGGTTTGTTACCCAACGGAAATAGCGTTCATAGACCCCCTGCTTAATATCATATGTCAAAATAAACACATACTCTGGGTCACGATTGTTCGGTAACATATCACCATCACTTTGTTGGTTTACACTTAAGAGTAATCCTACTTTAACATATTTTGACGATTGCAGGATGGTTCAATCATTACCTTGCTACAATCTCGACAATGCAGTAACGTTAGAGGCGTTAAAGGAAGGGTTCTCATGCGCGATTTACAAGAACGAATTGCTAATTTACGCCAAAATATTCAAAATGGGTCAAACGATGTTTCAGCTTTAGAAGAAGAAGCACGTTCCTTGCTGAGTGAAGCGAAAAATACTGCCTATGAGGCAGAAGCCCAAGCTCTCTTTGCAGAACTTGCTCAGCAAAGCCGAAATAGTGAAACAACCAATCCTCAATTAAGGGGGTTACTGCGTCGAGCGCGAATCCGTATTGAGATGGCTGGCGATGATGATGATATTGATGAAGCAATTGATATTCTCACAGAAGCAATTGCCAGTAACCCAAATGAGGCAGAGGTCATTAGCCTCTTGCAACAAGCGGCAACTCAGACACCACATGCCTCACAACGAGTACGTGATTTGTTCAATCGCTATGGCGTTGATGCCGATGTAGTGCCTGATGACACCCTACCATCAACACCGATTGAAATCCAAAATGCTGAACCACCTCCACGCACACCGTCAGCACAACCGGCTGTGGATACATCAGAAGTCGCATCAGTTAATCCAAGTAACAGCGTAGATTACAGTGAAACTGATGACCTCATGTCTGAACTGACGGAAAGTTATTATTCTGGCACGTATCAGCAAACAGTCGATATTGCTAATCGCATCTTATCGCGCACACCGAATAATCAAGCCGCAATGGAATATCGGCAAAAAGCCGAAGACAACCTCATTCGCGGTGTTGTCCCTGATCATCGTATCCCCTTTGAGGCACGAGTTAGTTACAACCGAGCCAATTCATTGGTACGTGCAGGGAATTATGAAGAAGCCAGTAAACTATATCGTGAAGCACGGGAAATCGCCGAACGCGATGGCATCCTCACATGGCAAGATGTGGAGCAAGCACTACTCGATATTCAAGATTTAGCTTTAGCTCGGGAACTCATGAACGAAGGTGACCGCATGATGGCTGGCGACAACTGGTCAGAAGCCATGCGGAAATACGAAGGTGCATTGCGTGTTGTGCCGAATGACCCCCAGGTTGAAGAGCGCGTCGAGATGATTCGCAAGGTTCAGCAAGATGTGGATTCTGCCGCCGTTGAACTCAGCATGTTAGGGGGAACGCTCCAAGAACAGGTTGAGCAACTACAAAGTATTAAGACGAAACTCGCAAGAGTCCGTCAGTTATTGCCAACAAGTCAACGCCTTGCGGAAATGCAAAAATCAGCTGATAGCAATTTAGCAGGTGTTAAAACTCAGCTAAATGACCAAGCTGTCGCAACCTTACATCGTGCAAGTAACGCGACCAATTTAGAAGATAAAACACTCCTAGCAGAAGAAGCTCTTAAATTAGCCGAGTTTGCAGTCGAGCTAGACCCTAGCGACAATGACGCCTCAGCTTTATTGATGGAAGCCCGCTCACAAGCTGGTGAATTTTCACGCGCACGCCAAACCATTGAACGGGCGAGTAAATTAGTTGCTCAAAATTATGATGCAGAACTCATCCAAGCCCGAAATATGCTCTCTGGCTTATCAGAAAATGCCCAAGATGAACGCTACCGCATGGTAGTCAATGATTTGTTCACACGATATATGGAACAAGCTGAAATCTCATTGCAAGAAGGTGAAAATGATGAAGCAGCTCAATGGATTGATGCCATGCGCGAAGAGCCTTTCCGTATTTTGGGACGACGCGCTGAAATCTATCGTTTAGAGAATATCATTCGTGGTAGACGAAATCGCACACGTGGCTTTGCAGGTGGTGGCATTATTATTGTACTTGGGCTTATTTTAGCAGCCTTATGGTTCTCACGTGAGCCACTAATGGCAACCTTGTTCCCTAGTGCGACACCTTCACCTACATTGACTTTGTCGCCGACGATGACTCTTACACCATCGAATACACCGCTGCCCTCAGCAACTGCCACAGAAACCGTGACAGCATCACCGACTTTAACATGGACACCAACAGCAACGGCAACATGGACACAAACACCATCCCCAACATGGACACCCAGTTGGACACCAACAGCATCGCTAACACCGACGCATACCAATACACCGACGCATACACCGACTTTAACAGCAACTAGTACGGCAACCGATACACCAACTAGTACGGCAACACCCACAACGACGCAAACACCGAGTATTACACCGACTGCCCCAGGCTTATGTCGTGTATTTGCTGGATTAGAGCAAGGCATCAATCTACGAGAAGAAGCTAGTGTGCGCGCGGTTCGCATCCAAGTATTGCCACAAGCAACCACAATGGATGTCTTGGAAATTGTACCTCCACCAACAGGAAGCAACCGCTACTGGTTATATGTGCGTGTAGATACACCAACAGGACAAGTCTTTGGTTGGGTACGAGATGATACAATTGTCGAATTAACGGATTGTGTGGGTTTGCCTGATACTGAGGAATAAAAATTTATATAGGTTGTAAGGGAGGGTTTGAAACTCTCCCTTACGCTGATTGCCAATTTCATGCAAAAGCTAAGTCTGCCTCTTTTTGTAAAGTCCATGTCCATGCGTACCAGATAATCCCTAGTAACGCTATAACTTCTACGCCCAAGAACCATACATCATCAAGGTCATTTGTGCCGAATGACAAGGCAATGACTATCACGAAAATGCTCGTGACAATGTTCGTCAAACGATTCCAGCGATACGGCAATAAACGAGATAATATTACCATGCCAATCGGTATTTCCAAGATAATACCAGCGATGAGCAAGGTCTCCTGTGCAACAACCATAGACATTATTTCTTCAATGAAGCCTGCTCTTGCAAATTCATGCATATCTCGAAATAGCATATTGAGGAGGATGAATATCCAGAGTGTTGATAAGATTGCTTTTCTATTCATTGTTTGTAGCGTTTGCTCTGTATTCATGATTTTTCCTTTATTGAACTTATAGCTTATTTGTTAGCAGATTTCATTTTTGGCTTTAGATACTTGTAAATAATCCACTCAGCAATGATGAGGTTAATCACCCAGCCAGCCCCCATTGCTACCGCCCGCGATAGTTCATCAATGCCATCTGAGAACAAAAACCAAGGTAGATGTGTGAATACTTGTGTGCCTGCGCCTAATCCAATTGCATAGGCGCGTATCATCCATGCGCCATGGTCAGCGAACTTTCGGCGCCGAATCGCTAATACAGCGAATATAATTGAGGCAACCATCCCCCAGCCAAAAATTAGACGTAAGCCATACAAGATTTCACCATCAATTGCGGGTAAAGCATAAAACTGACTCATCCACAAACCAGATAGTGCAGAAACTAATCCAGAAGGGACTAATAGCCAACCAATACGACGGTGCCATTTGGGTTTCCATTGGCGCAGACCACGTGAAAATTGGAATGCTCCCAAAATGGAATACAATGTGACACTGATAATATGGAGTACAACAGGTATCGGTGATGCGAAGAAACGGGCGTTATCGGGCGTAATGTCTGCCCCCACACTCAGTTCGGTTAAGCGTACAGAACCTGCTATAACAGGTATCAGGCTTAGTAGGATAAGTCCCGTGGGAATAAGCCAATCACTTGCTGATACGGAACGCCCTTTTCGCGTTTTTCTTGATGATGATTTCGTTAAAACACTCATGTTTCGCCTCCTCAATATGGCGCATCTAAGTAGGGGTCATGATTCATGCCCTAAAAAAACTGCTATTCGTAATAAAGAAAATTAGTTGTTGTCGTCTACATCATATGAAAATACTTCTTCAAGTGGCACGTTGAACACATGAGCAATCTTGAAAGCGACTTCGAGCGAAGGTGAGTATTTCGCATTCTCAATTGCCACAATCGTCTGCCGAGTAACCCCAACTTTCTTGGCGAGGTCTTTTTGCGTCATCTCACCATTCAAAAAGCGTAGAGTACGAATATTGTTGCTAATTAAACTATCACCCATATAAGACTCCACCTCGATAGAGTGTCAAACGAGTGACATCACCAACAATTTGGGCAAACACACCTATGAATATCAATAAACTGAACATCACCAATGGAGGTTGTCCTACTACAAAGGTAAGCATGGCTAATAGTGACCCAAATGACGATACCATATATGTGGCTTGTACACCCCGTAAATTGATGAGTTTGTCGCGCTCGTCTTCTAAATTGTCAATTTCCTCTTTTTCACCAGTTTTCCAAAAGGTAAAGGTCGCTGATGCAATATGTGTGAAAATAATTGCACCAATCGTCACCACAACAGCCAGAAAAATCACTATCCCCCATAGCCGAAAGACGTTTGATGGCTCAAAAGTATCATTCTGAAACATCTGAAACATTCTCACGAGGTAAAGTATCAGAATTAGAGAGAAATTGACTAACGACGCAATAGTATTCTTTTCTGTGAACGACATAGCACCATCCATTAACTCAACAAGTGAATGTAAAACATACTATACATAGAGTATGATAATTTTTACCTCGTGTCAAATATTTTTTACATCACAAATTAGATAATTTTTACAAATTATTTTGTTACAATGAGGTGCAAAAAAAAGAGTGCCGTTTGACACTCTTAGCTATAGTTAAATTAGGTTATGTCTAACGCCGTCCTAAACGTCGGATGATGTCCTCGTAACGTTCTTGAGCATCAGCGAAGAATGGGAAGTTATAATATTGCCCCCATGTGACAATAAATTCATAGTCCAGCAAGGCATCAGAAATGCTTCCTTGCCCTTCCAATATCAAGCCACGCAAGTAAAGACGTTCAGCAGTTACATTAGCATCTAATGCCGTGTTAATCGCATTTAAGGCATCACCAAAAGCCCGTTGCTCTAAGTTGGCAATCGCAAGGTATTCCTGGGCGCTCGCGCGGAAATCAACAGGTAAGCCTCGTGCTATCGCTGTGTTCAACGCATCAATTGCCAAGCTATAATTCTCACTCAAGGCATTGTCTTCATCAGACTGGGCAAGTTCTATTAATGATAGACCTTGATAATACAAGACTTCACTCGGTAAGGTTCCGCTGTCTTCCAGTAATTCTTCAACATCAGCCAATACATCCTCATAATTACCAGCCGAATATGACGATTCAAGGCGACGTATCCGAATTGCAGGATTATCACCCGAGAGTTCTAATGCAAGACTAAAATCATCTGCTGCTAAGTCACGTTGACCTTGCCGAACAAATAAATCGGCACGAGAGAGCAAATTCTCTAGGAAGTAAGGGTCGCTGGTATAGTTTTCGTCGGTTGTATCCCCTGCTACTGCACGTGAATAGGCATTCAAAGCGAGGTCGAATTTGCGCTCGGCTTCACGAGCCTGCCCTAAGAGATAGAATCCTTGTAGACTACCAGGATAGTAGAGCAAGTATTGTTGTGAATAGAGAACGCCTAAACCTGCTTGCTCACTTTCCAATGCAGTTTCCGCTTGGAATATCAGCGCATCTTCTAAGAAAGGATCTAATTGCAAAGCGAAGTAGGCTTGTTGTAACGCTTCTGGGTAGCGACCAGCATCAGCCAAAATACGTGCTTTTGCCATACGCAATTCGGTATTGCCATAGAGATTACGGTCATTGAAGGATGTATTTAGACCTTCATCTAGAACATCAATGGCTGTATCCGTTTCACCTTGTAAAGCATATGTCTCAGCGAGCAATAACCAACCCTCTTCATTGACCGCATTAGGTGCATTAATACGCTCATCCCCTTCAGCCAAGCCCAAAGAGGATTCTAGGCGATTTTGAGCAGTAGTAAGCGAATCACCCAAGCCATTACGTGATTCATAAATATCGACTCGCGCTAGACCAATTAGTAAGAGTGCTTCACTACGGTCATATAAACTTGAATCACGCAGTTGCCATTCCTCTTGCCATTCATCAAGCAAATCACGCGCTTCATCAGGTTCATCATTGAGCAAATGCCATTGCGACAAGCGATAATATGGTGGGAAATCACCTGATAATTCAACATCTGAGACAGCTTCATCAAGTAAATCTCTTGCTGTATCCAAATCACCTGCTTGCATCAAAACGAGAGCCTGGTTCACAATCGCATCGGCTGGAACAGGATTATAGACATCCGTTGCATCAGGCGGGAAATTCGGGTCGGCACTACCTGGTGTCACACTTGCGCTTAATGATGGTGTTTCTGATGCTGGTACAGGGGGTGTAGGTGATGGTGTATTGGTCACACCCGGTGTTGCTGTCGGTGTGGATGTTGAGGTTGCTATTGGGGTATCAGAAGGACCAAATAGATAACGTTGTGCCGTGGCATTGGTGGCAATGAATACGCCTAATGCCCCACCAATAATGAAGATAGCTACTAAACTTGCAGATGCAACTTGTAGTAAGAAATTGCGATATTCACCAGAGCCAGCCCGACCATGCGATTTACGTTCCCAAGTCACATCAGGTGTGAGGTACTCAGCGAGAGCATCCTCAAGGTAGGCTTGGATGCTTGCATCAACCTCTTTTGCCATCTCATCGAGATTTTCATTATCCAAAATTGGAATGCCACCACGTCCTTTTGCTGGCGGTGGTGCTAGGGTTTGGAATACATCTTCTGAGCGTCGGATTTCTACTTGAGTTAAGCGTCTTGGTTCGATTTCGACATCCGCTGATTCATCAGGGGGAATGTCTTCATCTAAAGACCAATCAGGAATAGGAAAGTCTGACAAATCACCTGTATCCCCAGGTGGAATATCTGTTAAAGGCGCAATTTCCCCTGATAAACGAGATGATTCACTATCGAATATATCATCAACCTCTGATGTTGAATCAGTATCTTCAACAGGTTCTACTGTTTGATCTTCAGAAGTATCTTGCTCAGAGGTTTCATCCTCAGTTAAACGGCGGACTGCTTCTTGAGCGCGTTCGTTATCAGGATTAATTTCTAGCACTTTGTTGAGAATGCGTAATTTATCTGTTGCACCCTCTGTAATTGTTGCCATCCCAAGCCAAGCCGCTTCGTTGTTTGGGTCAAGTTTAAGAGCTTGTGTGAAAGCCTTGCGCGCGAGGTCATGCTCCCCATTGCGTACAGCTTTAATGCCACCTTGTACCAGTTTTTGTGCCATTTCTGCGGACACAGGCACTCCCCTTTGCTGATTTCAATAATCTTAATTCGCTAATATTGGCATAAAACATGAGGTCTTATACTCAATTTTATCTAGAATTATGCGTTTAAGCGTAAAAGTTTCCTCAATATGTATTATTGTAGCGCAGGCTTAGGATTTGTGACATTTAGGAATGCGGATTTGGGAGCAAAAACAAGTGAATTTCCCTGTTTATCAGGGGATAACAGGGAAAACAGGGACGTTTTGGGCGTGAGGTATGCAAAATAACAGGGAATTAACAGGGGGATTTTCAGCCCTTTGGTTTGTGTTTGGTTTGCCCTAAAAGCGTAACGCCGAGCATCAGAGAAGCAGAGATGCAGTGTATTCAATTGTTAAGGTGCTATCCAGAGGATACAAGGTTTTGGATAGCTTGGGTTGGTCATATCACCGTTGATATGACCGTTTTTAATATGAGAGAGTGCTTGCTTGGTTAGTTGAAGTTTCTTCGGTGGACAACACAGGCATTGTCCCTACATTTGGTCTCTCAAGTGGATAATTTCTATCTGTAGAATAGTGGAGGGATACGCAAATCCCTCCCTACAAAATGCCAATTTTAGTGAGACTTTACACCAAACTAGAGGTATATTGCGCTGAGCGGATGACGATGTGATTATTTGACGGGTCTTGTACGAGATAGCCTTCATCAATTTGGGCAATGTCGATACCTTGTGTATCGAAGTGACCTAAGATTGTGTTTAAACGCTGTGCATCGTGGATATGCAAGTCGTATTTTTCTAAGCCGAGTTCATTACCTGTGCGGATTTGTCGTCCACCCCAGATATTTGCACCCACATGATGATGATAGCCATCATAGGACATAAACGTCGCCGACCCCATACTAAACAAAACATCCATCCCGAGCATCGTCTGATAGAAAGTTTCTGCTTGTGGGACAGAGGCAACATGCAGGTGGATATGTCCCATGATTGTGCCAGCAGGTAAACCTTCCCAAGTAGCATTTTCGGGCGTGAGGGTTTGCATTAGACTATCCACATTGAGTGCAATCGTATCCATCTCTAGTTGACCATTACGATACCACCCCTCGCGTGGTCTATCATGATAAATTTCGATACCGTTGCCTTCGGGGTCAGCGAGATAAATTGCCTCACTCACTAGATGGTCACTCAGACCTTGTAGGCGTGTTTGGGTTTCGGCGAGACGTTTCAGCGATTTGGCTAATTGCACCCGTGTCGGGACGAGAATCGCAAAATGGTATAAGCCTGTTGCAGACCGTACCCGTTGTTTATCAGGCGTTTCAGTGAGGACAAGAATGTCATGCTCACCAACGCCAAGCCGTGCGCTATTGCCTGTACGCTGATGCACCTGCAAACCGATTATATCTTCATAAAATTGAACCATCGTATCGAGATTAGCGACGTTCAAGTAAACTGTTCCAATTGTGAAATTGCTCATGGGTTACTCTCTGTATTTATATTTCTTATATAGATTTGCTTATACCTTAGCATCTTACATCTGACAGGTATTAAAAAAGACGTGATTATCTCACGCCCTGTGTTTCACCATAGCTAGATAATCGTTCAGAATGGCAGTAAATCCGCATATTGCCAAAGTACAAAGGCAGCCATTGCTCCAAGAATGATGTTCGGAACAATAACAGGTAATTCATTGCGACGCATATGTGTGATTGCCGCGCCTATCATGGTCAACACGAGTCCACCTGCTGCCAGTGGTGTGAGAAATTGCGCGATACCAAATAATATTGGCAATGTGATACCAATTGCTCCGAGTACTTCTAAGACACCAATACCTTTAACGATGTTGGCATCAAAATCTTCTACCCACGCCATACCGCGTTCAGCAAGCGCTTCTTTTGATTGGGTGCTTTTCATGATACCAGCCATCAGAAATGCAATCCCTAATAATCCTTGTACAACCCAAACTGCTATTTCCATTGTTCCTTTTCCTTATTATGAATCGTTTAACAGACAGTTGTTGCCAAAGCAACAGTTGTTGTTTATTATGATAGAAACTGCTGTGCAAAATCTCAACCAGCAAAGGCAGAAAAACGTTGTTTAAGCAACACAGGAGACAATCTGTTGTCTAATTCACGGCAAAAACTCGACCCCAGAGTGCGACGTACACGCAAATTACTCAAGCAAGCCTTCATGGACTTGATGATGGAAAAAGGCTTTGATGCGATAACTGTGCAAGATATTACCGAAAGAGCGGACATCAACCGCGCAACCTTCTATGCTCACTATACGGATAAATTTGAGTTACACGACCAAATGCTGATTGAGTGGTTTCAGCAACAATTAGCGCATTACAATGTGACCCAAAAAGCAAATTTTTGTGCAGGAAATTTACGAAATTTGATTTATGCTGTTTGTGATTTTATGAAACAAATTAATGGGAGTTGTCATCCTGCGGATATACAGTATAAACCTGCGCTTGAAGACCTAATACATGCTGAACTATATAGCATTATTTATGGCTGGTTGAAATCTATTGAAGGTATTAATAAACCTGATATTGTGTCAGCTAGTGTGAGCTGGTCGATATTCGGTGCAGCTTTGCAATGGAGCAAGCAAACAAGCCATTCAAAAGAGGATGTGGCAGAGACTGTCATCCGCTTAGTTGATAGTGGTTTACGAACACAAGTTCATAACCTACCTGAATTAATGGGAGACTAGGGAGTTACAAAATTTGGTCATCTTTGCCAGCAATTTGGCGTGTAAATTCGGTCTGACCAACATGATAAGTTTCGTGCCAGACGAGGCGATTTAGGCGACTACCAATCGTCCGTTCACCACCAGAAGCAGGTAATACCGCAAGACTTTCTGCGGATGCTTCACCTAAGAGTGCCATCAACTTTGATTGCGAGAGAGTTAAATAATCCATTAATTTTTCAAAAGGCACAGCATCGGTCTCTTCACTAATCGGTTGTGAGCCAGCACGATATAAGTCTGCTTGTTCTGGAGATAAAATTGGGGTAGAGTCCAATAAATCTAGCATAATATCCCGATGTTGAATGATATGCCCCAGAACCCAATTATAACAATTTACAGGATATAATGGCTTTTTGACGCTATCCGCATGAGTAACACCTTGCCCTTGTTTGAGCAACACATAGTGATTAGATTGTAGCGGTTGGATTAGTAAATTGGGTGCAACAGACATAGCCATCTCCAAGAACATTTATTCTAATAGAATAATAATTTTCGTTGACGTTGTCAATAAACGTACAAAGAGGGTAGTGTATCCATGTCGTTTAAGATTTTCGGACGCGCCGTTGCGCTTCCCTACAATGTCGATTTGTAGGGACATCCAACGGGATGTCCGCCGAATAATAAAGATAATTTTGAATTTCAACCATTTTCGATATAGTACCACAAAGAGCGCAGATAGATTATCTACGCCCTTTGACTTAAATTTTTAGGACAATGCAGGCATTGTCCCTACTGAAAAATGTAGCTTTTAGTTGCGTGGTGGCATCTCCGCATTTTGGAGTTCGATGCGTGGTGCTTCTGCATCAACTTGAACACCATCGTCTGCACCAACTGGGCTGATACTCTGCATGTAGTCGAGGGTAACTTCCCAATCTAAGCGACCAAAGAGATAGATGCCTTGCCCATATTCAGAGAGTGCTGTGTAACCATCACCACCACTTGCCATAAAGTTATTGACTGTGATGCTATAGCGTACTGACTCATCAACAGGTGCATAGCTACCGTCCTCTTGCAAAATCTCGACAGAGGTCACACGGCTACCCACTTCTTGAGTTGGGTCGTAGCTAAAGCGCATACCTGAAACTTGTGGGAAACGTCCTGAAGCACCGTCACGCACAACCATACCTGCCTCATCAACAACGATTGCCGAAACCCCGTTTTCAAGCGCGGCAATTAAATCTGCGCCTGTAATGTCCATGGTTGCAATCGTATTGCTGAAAGGTTGTAATTCAAGCAAATCACCTAATGCGAGTTCACCCATTGGTAAATCACGACGAATACCACCTGAATTCATGATGGCAATATCTGTGCCTGTTTCCCAACGCATGGCATCTGCAATGACGTTACCGAGATTACATTCTTCTACACGGCATACTGTACGGTCACCAACGAGTTCAAATTCGGTGGTAACGTTGGCTGGTTCAGCACGAATTTCTTCAATGGGTCCTGCTAGTTCTTCAACCAATGCTTGCATAGCGGGGTCTGGGGTGATGTATTGGCTGAGGAAAATTGTATCGCCTTCCCAATCGGTAGCGACACCATCAGCATCAAATTGGAGATCAAGCCGACCTAAGTAATTGTAATGTTCTTGTGCTTGCACATAAAGCACCATATCGCCCGTTGCTTCATTATTGAAAACAAGCGGATATGGACCAAAGGCACCTGAACTTTGATTGCTTATCAGGGTATGGCTGTGTCCACCGACAAATACATCGATATTTTCAAGTTGTGGCGCAACGACAAAGTCAGTATTGATACCTGTGTGGGTTAGCAAAACGATAATACCTACGCCTTGTTCGGTTAGTTCTGCGGCGAGTGTATTCGCTACTTGGACGAGGTCATTGCGGAAAACCAGTTCTTCCCCTGGACTTGAAATTTGCACCGTATCAGGCGTGGTTAGACCGATAACGCCAACTTGAGTGCCGTTGACATCCAAAATGGTGTATTGTTCGATGCCGACATCCGCCAAAATTGGGCTTTCGCTGAAATCAATATTTGCTGACAAAACAGCGAAGTCCACACCTGTGACAAAATCCGCTAAGACTTGGTCGCCATTATCAAATTCATGATTACCGAGTGCCATCGCATCGTAGCCTGTGAGGTTCATGATTTCAACTTGGTCTGCGCCTTCATAGAACGTATGGAAGAGTGTGCCTGTGAAGCGGTCACCACCATCGAGCAAAATCACGTTATCGACTGCTGAACGCACTTGATTAACGACTGCCGCCATACGTGCCGCGCCACCTTGACCATCACCATCAGCTTCATGATGGGAATGCGTATCATTGGAGTGCAAAATGGTGAGTGATACGCCCTCTTCATCTTGGGCAGAAATCATGCCGAAGCTGGATGCCACCAGAGCAAAAACTGCAAAAAGTAACAAGAATTTTCTCATCATAGTTCCTATCTTTCGATTCGTATTAAGGTACGATAATTGTAACGCGCTTTATCATATCTGCTAATCAAAAAGCGAAAGTCAAGTAACTATGAAAGTTTGTTCAAGAGGATATTAACAAAATGAGTACAGTACACGCCGTTGACTAAAACCAACGCCTAGTTATCAACATCCTCTAAAGAGGACAACATGACTTGCCGACCTTATTTAGATTTGACGGTGGCGCATCTCAGCAAGATGTAAGAATGCCAAAAATACATCAGCATCCTCTATTTCTATATCCGCATAGCCTGAGTGAAATTTGAACTGCATATAAGCCCTCACCTTCGATTATCATTTATTCGTTTATCGGCGCGAGGAAACGAGGCGAAATTTTTCGGCTTATCATCATTTTTGCGTTTTCTGTATGGAGTATGTTCATAGAATGATGAGGGAATTTGAGTGTATTTGTCATGCCTGAAACGTATAACCAATACAACGATAATGCCAAGAAATATCCCAAATACCGCGCCAAAAAAGGGGTACAAACCATAAGTGAACACATCGCAAGGCAGAATACACAGGTTCGATAAAACATCCGTCAATATAAACAGCAAGATGGCACCAACTGGCGCACCGATAAAAACAGCTAGAGCAATATTGAAAATTATCTTCATAAATTTTATATGCTCCATATTAGTGATATAAAACATGACATACAAATAAATGATGATGAAAAGTACACACAAAAGTATCATGTGCTTGCTCCAGACTTTTTATTCAAAATGTGTAATTATCTCACTTCAAAACCGCTTGGCTTTTTCATCATTTTTGCGTTTATTGAATTGATTGTATTCAGCTGAATATTTTAGCTCCTGAGCTTTTTTGAAGTGCCTAAAACAAATTGCTACCATAGCAATTGCGCCTATCAGCAATCCCCAAGGGACAGCAAAAAGCCAGAAGTTTATAGTGGTTTGGGTAGAAAGCTCCATAATATTAAGCAAGACTAAAATATCACCAAAGAAAATGACAATCAACCCGTCTATTGGCGCACCGACAACTAAAGCTAAAAAGATAGTTAGGGCAATCTTCCAAGTTTCCAAATACATTTTCATGCCTAGAGAAACTATGACATGAAAAAATATACAGAATGCGAGTAGGTATAGAAATATCAGCATCTACAAATTCCTTATCTACATGAATAAACTCACTTTATGAGAAGAAATGTTACATGCAAAGTAACTAGAAAGTTAAAAAGTAGTGTATTAAAAATTGAGAGAATATTAAGGAGCTTATGTCAAAGTAAAGTGTTTAATAATTTTCTTGGGTGGACAACGCAGGCATTGTCCCTAGCAGGTAGCAATAAAATTCTACAAGGTAGGCATTATATTGTAATTCTGTTGGATCTCGCCTTCTCAATAAAATCCCACAAACATTTTGTATTTGGTGTCGTATTTTTCGTAACGGACGCGATACATCACGTCCCTTGTATCTTATGAATAGGTGATATTTGTTAAACTAAATGTCACGGACAGGTCAGAGCAGAGAGAGACTGTGTTGTCCCTCAGTTGAGAAAGACTGTGATGTAGATTAGTCCCTCTGCTCTAGCTGACCTCATCAGAGACTGGACGGTATCTTCAGTACCTCATCTTGCATTTACAAGGTTAGTCCAAATGGGTCACGACCTGCCCTTAACCCTATTCATAGTATATCGGAAAGTTTTTCTTATGTCTGTTTTTATTGGCATTGATGTATCCAAAGCCACCTTAGACATCGCCAGCCATTGTGGCTCACAGCACACCTGTCTTCCGAACACAGAGGCAGGCTATAAACGCCTGAAAAAGTGGTTGCAAAAGCAAGGACAAATTAAGCAGATCGCCTTGGAAGCCAGTGGTCGTTATGGCGAAAATGTAGCCCGTTTTCTTGTCGAGAATGACTACGCTGTGAGCTATCTCAACCCCAAACAAGTTCACAAATTTGCCCAGATGCACTTGCATTACAATAAGACCGATAAGCAAGATGCTAAGCTGATTGCTCAGTATTGCTCTCTGTTCAAACCTGAGCTATATCAACCGCACTCGGACCTGCAACGACGCTTACAACAGCGTTCTAGACGCTTAGACCAGCTCAAGAAAATGCGTCAACAAGAAGTTAATCGGTCTAAATCAGGTCTCAGTGACCGCTTCACTTGCCAGCAGATTGAGGCAACTATTGCTTACTTTGACACCCTCATTCAACAAACCAAAGATGCCATTCATGAACTGATTATGGACGATGATGACCTTGCTCAACAGCATCGCCTTCTGTGTTCTATTAAAGGCATTGCGCATGCCACTGCCAGCCTTCTTCTCGCTGAAATTAATATCGCTGATTTTGATTGTGCCTCACAGCTTGCCGCCTACATTGGCATCACACCTCAGCAATTTCAATCCGGAACATCTGTCAACAAACGCGCTTCTATTTCTAAACAAGGCAATGCCCGATTACGGGCTGGTTTGTACATGCCTGCCATTGTTGCTAAACGCTGGAATCTGCCTTGTCGTACCTTCGCTCAACGCTTAGAAGATAAACAAAAACATGCTAAAGTTATTGTCATTGCTGTCATGCGTAAACTCGTGCGTCAGATTTTTGCTATTCTTAAATCTCGTGTACCCTTCGACCCTAATTTTGCACAATTCACTTGACATTCAAGACGGTATCTACATCATTGCCTAAAAAATGAAGATTTGTGTAGGTATATATATGGATACTATGCGAAATAATTGAAATTTTTCTTATTCTTTTTATGGGTTTAGCTCAGCGTTAAAACCTTTAAACAGCGGGCCAAGGGCGGTTCGGTCCTGCGCCGGGCATGGGGAAACTGCCTGATTGAATCAGACGGTCAATGCGACGTTTCATCGTGGATAATTCAGGTATGCTGATAAGTTCTATGAGTTGTTGGGTATGAGGGTCTTGGTCATCTTCTAATTTTGCACAGAGCATCTGAATATCAGTCATGATGTCATCGGCGATGCTTTGTCCTGCATAATCCCAGATGACTGTGCGGAGTTTATTGGAGGGATGAAAGGTCAAGCCATGATCAATGCCCCAAATTTTACCGCCTTCATCTAAGAGACAATGCCCCCCTTTGCGGTCAACATTATTGACAATCACATCGAAAATTGCCATTTTTTGCAGTTGGGGATTAATTGTCTCAAAAGCATCGCCCTCAGCAAAGGTGAAGTAATGCTCGTTGGGGTCATGATTGATGAAGGCTTGCACTGAGCCTATCCCACGCGGACCTTGTCGTAAGATTGTCGGGGGGACAAGATACCAGCCGAGCATCTCTGAGACGACAAATGATGCCCTTTCGCGTTGGCAGAGCGTGCCATCAGGGAAATCCCATAAGGGACGTTCGCCCATACGCGGTTTATAAATCCCTAAAAACGTATTGTCATCATGTGAGACAGTAACGAGAAAAGTGTAATTCGACCCCCATGACATCATCCCGTGTTCGGCATCCACCTCCCCCTCAAGAATCGCATCATAGACCGTTTCATAGGGCAATTCTATCGGGGCTTCGAGGTCGCGTGCTGTATAGATTAGGGGTTTATCGCTCATACCAACATCCAAGACGTTAATTTGCAGGGATTATCATTGCCAATAATATAAAATCCGCCCGTTTTGACGCGGGTTCGGACGACCTGATTCAACCATATCCATTGCCTGAATACTGAGTGCGTACATTTGCTCCCGCGTACACCACATCCGCACAATATCAGCTTCTTCGCCCTCTTCGGCAAATTCCTCGGCTATCAAGATGATATAATCCGAACCTTCTTCAAAGGCTAGGCTCATCTGTGATACGCGGAAGTAGGGTTCAATCGGCTCGCGCAAATCCATATCCAAGGATGCCATCTCGACTTCTGTACTCAGGTCAAGGCGTTCATCCAGTTCAATGATAAATTCATTAATCGCTTCGCTGAGCGCCCATGCTTGTTCTTTTTCAATCGTAAATGAGACCAGTTTATTATCATGCCCTGCTTGCAAATGGAACACACGTCGCCCTTTAGGACCTATCGTGCCGATGGTGATAAATTGTACGGGATTTAGTTCGAGTTCTGTTCTTGCCATGTTATTGTTCTTTCTTCTTCCGTCGTTCTAGCTCTTGTACATGAGCTACATCATTGACATTCGCCACAAATGGGCGACTATGCCCGAGTATAAGTGTGCTTATTGAGGCAGGTGAAATGACAATTCGTTGGAAATTATCTAAGTGTACCCCCAGATAATGTGCAACGGTCATTTTAATTAAATCAGCATGGAAAACGAGCGCAATCAAATCGTTGGGATGTTTGTTTACTAACGATTCGATTTCATCTACCACCCGATTTTGCACCGACCGCATACTTTCTCCATTGGGGAAATAGGCACGAGTGGGATATTCTTGAATGACCTCCCACATTTTGCGCTTACGGAGATCGTTAATTTTCATATCTTGCCAATCACCGTAATCTACTTCAAGAATACCATCATTGACTTCTAAGGGAATAGTCGGATGGTGTTGGTGGATGGCTTGTGCTGTTTCTTGGGTGCGGTCTAGGCGACTATAATAAATGTGTTTTAGTGGCGCATCTGCTAAACGTTTGCCAAGGGCTTCCGCTTGTTCTTTGCCATCATCATTGAGGTGAACACCGTCTAAACGCCCTGCGAGTTTACCTGTTGCCACATATTCATTTACCGCGTGCCGAATGAGCAATATCTGAGTCATGTTTTTCCAAAGTATTGGTTTAATTTGAAATGAAAATTTTTAATGAGATGATAGTATCACTTTCTTACAAACTTTCGTAATCTCATTACTTTCTTGTACTATCATAAACCACGAGAGTGGTTGTATTCAGAAGTGTAGCACAACATCCTGCACAAAATATATATTTAGCATAAGACTTGTGTGAGATTTTGTGGATTATTCGCTACTACAATGTCTTCAATACCTCTTTTGCCCCATAATAGCCACACATCCCATGCACACCCCCACCCGGTGGCGTTGATGAGGAGCAGATATAGAGTTGCTCATTCGGAGTAGTGTAGGGCGACCAGCGGGCAACAGGTCTTGTGAATAATTGGCGTAAGTCTTGGATACCCCCATTAATATCACCACCAATATAGTTCGCATTGTAACTTGCCATCTCAACTGTATTCATCGTATGACGTGCCAAGACAACGTCCCTAAAATTCGGAGCATAGCGTTCCAACTGGTTTTCGATTTGCTCCGTCATATCACGGGTAGAACCATGTGGCACATGGCAATATGCCCAGAGCGTATGCTTACCAGCAGGTGCGCGTGTCTCATCAAAGAGGCTATGTTGTGCGACTAACACATAGGGATTATCAGCATGGATACCTTGTGTACATAAACGCTCAGAGAAAGCAATCTCCTTCAGTGTTCCACCTAAATGCACTGTGCCTGCGCGTACAAGGTCAGGATTTTGCCAAGGAATAGGCTCACTGAGAGCATAATCTATCTTGAAAACACCTGCACCATAGCGATAGGTCGACAGACGCTTGCGATACTGTGACGGTAAAGCATCGCCAGCAATCGCCACAATTTGACGCGGAGTGAGGTCAAAGAGGATTTTCTTAGCAGGAGGTAAATCAGCTAAAGCATTTACCTTGAAATTGGTCTGAATTGTGCCACCAAGGGATTCAAAGTAGCCAGCCATTGCCTTGCTGATTGCATGTGAGCCACCTTTTGCCATTGCCCACCCAACACTATGAGTCAGCATGAGTAGCAATAAGCCAAATGCTGCCGTTGCAGGACTTTCTAGAGGTTGAATAGCATGTGCCGCCATGCCAGCAAACATCGCACGAGTACGCTCTTCGCGGAAAACGAGTTTAGAAAATAGGGATGCTGGAAAAAGCGCGCCCATCCCGAATAGACCAAATTGCAGTGGATAACGTGGTATTTTGAGTGGTGCGAGGAAGTCGTTAAGCAATTTATCGGAGTTATCACTCAATGCGCCTACTAAATGCTTGTAAGTATCAGCATCTGCACCGAGGGATTCAGCGGTTTTTATAATATCACGCTCAACGATGACCGCATCGCCATTGTCAAGTGGATGTCCAGCAGGGGCATCAGGCTGAACCCACTCCAGCCCGAATTTATCTAAAGGTAAGTTCTTGAAAAATGGAGAAGCTATCGCCAGAGGATGTATTGCGGAACAAATATCATGATGAAAATCAGGCAAAGTCAGTTCGGCTGTGCGTGTGCCACCACCTACAGTATCACGGGCTTCTACTAATAAAACCTTTGCTCCTGCCTGTGCTAAGGTAATCCCAGCTGATAAGCCATTCGGACCCGACCCTACTACAATTACATCATACTCTGGCATTTAATCACCTAGACCCTAAACATAAAGTTAGGGTCATTATAACAGGATTGGTTTGATTGTTAGCCAATGAAAAACTGAAAGGCAAGCATCCCCAAAACAGCAAATGTCATAGTTGTATAGACTGTTGAGGCAGGCATATCCTCAAGTGCTTCGGGCAATAATTCCCTAAAGACCATCCATATCATCGCACCTGCCGCTAATCCTAAGCCGACTGGCAAAAATGGTCGGAAGACCAGCACGAATAAAAAGGCTGGAACTGCC
Organism: Phototrophicaceae bacterium; assembly: GCA_965230145.1. Lineage (GTDB taxonomy): Bacteria > Chloroflexota > Anaerolineae > Aggregatilineales > Phototrophicaceae > JAUZRW01. Next base: position 3,591,705 of record CBDDKI010000002.1, on the reverse strand, counting down.
ATAATTGGTTGTGGCAGGCTACTAAAGATACTCCATCCTGCAGCTTTCCAAACACTTGTCCCACGCGGAATCAGCACAAGACTAATGGCTAACCCTTCTGGAATATTATGAATAGCAATCGCCGTAGAAATCAGTGAGCCAAAAGCGTTGCCATCCCCCCAAGATACACCTACGCCGATACCCTCTGCAAATGAATGCACTGTCATCACTCCGACAATTAGCAACATCGAAATTGCATCTGCGCCTTCGACCTTGCCGATGTGGAAGTCGTCGTCACGGTTAGAGAGAAAATTTTGTGCTAATACTACCAGAACCAGCCCAATCACCATGCCGATAATGAGTTTGATAATTGGTGTATCGACATTATCAAGAAGTGCTGCTTCGATTATCAGACCAATACTCGCGCCAAGCATTAGACCAGCTGCTAAAGCATTGCCAATACCCAACCATTTCTTATCAATTTCCTTCACAAACAAAAATGGAAGTGCGCCTAAACCTGTTGCAATCGCTGTAATGGATGAAGCGATTAATACTGTCCAGACTGAGGGTGTTTCCACGTTTTTTACACCTTTTACTACACGTTTATCTCGATTAACAACATCAGTTTATCATATTTTTAACCAATGTAAATATAATCTTTCATTAGAGATAATATAGTGTATCTAAGATGTAAATGTTGGCGTTTAAATCAGCAAATGAACCACTGCGTCACGAGCGGACGTTTTCCTAAAATACTCGTTTTATGGGTATAGAGTTGGCAAATATTCAAGAGTGTCTTAGTCGTGGACTTAGACTGTTGATTCTGTTTTTTCGATTTAATTGTTGAATAGGATTGCATGATATTTCTCCAAAATCACGGCAGTCATTCTTATCATACGTACTTATAGAGAAAACTCGGAGAAATTTAGAATTTACTAAAGCATAGAGATTTCGATTTAGATATTCCTAAATTGAATAAGAATCTCACAAAAATCATCTATAATTAAAATACCAAAGGAGCTGATAGTGAGAGCCTATGTTACGACTTAACTTACCAAATGATGCGCTAACGAGTTTGCGCTTTACTTATAGTCCTCTAGTTGAACTGACGACAAGTTATCGGGTGTTGCGTGGTAATTGGGAACGCGGTACATATTGGCGTTGGTTGGAAGAAGCGCAACAAGCGATTTCTGACCTAGATTTACCTTATATGGATAACCTCATTACACCGGGTCATCTGGTGAAAGGTGCTGGCAAAGCTGTTCCTAAAGGCTATATTCCTGATTTTCTCACGCCCACTCCCGAATGCTCAGAACATGATATTGAGCAAGAGTTCATCCGCTTGCAAAACCTAGATGTGGAAATTGTTCAGGCGTGTATTCAAGAACTAATTCTGATTGTAGGTCCTAATGATTTATTGTGTGATTTCTTAGCGTATCCAGCAGAAGGTATGCAAGCACTGATACTTGAATTGCGTGAATACTGGAAACGCACTCTCGCTCATCATTGGCATCGGATGATGGCAGTTTTGGAGAATGATATTCTCTATAACTCGCGGATTCTAACATTGAATGGCATCGAGACCTTGATGCCCAATATAAATACCTTAATGGGCTATGATGCTGGCGCAATTACCTTAGATTGGTCGCGCAAAGATTGTGAAATTGAGCAAAAGAAAAAACACTCTTTCACACATAAACCTGACAGAATCGTTGATATTTCCAGCGATAAATTTCATCTTGTTCCTGTCATATTTGCGGCGAATGGGGTCTATTACCAAGTGACTGAGCCTTGGCAACCCATGATATTGTATACACCGCGTGGCGCTGGCTTATGGAATTACGAAACTCCTGACCCACCCGAAGCCTTAGAATTGGTGATGGGAGCAGGAAAGTCGCGGATTTTAGTTGCATTAGAGACACCGTTTAGTACAGGCGAACTTGCTCAGAAATTATCATTAACCGCAGGGGCAGTCTCGCAGCAATTGGGGAAATTACATCAAGCAGGATTAGTGGAATCACACCGTAGTGGGAAGCATGTATTTTATCGCTTGTCACAACGCGGAACACAATTGGTAAATTTATTTTAAAAGATGGAGTCAGCAGTTGTCACTTATCCGAAACAGTAGACACCTTATTAACCAGAAATTACGATCATGTACGGTCTATTTTCAGTTATAAATATAGAGACAACGCGAAAATGCCACCGAGCAACGCAACAATATAAATGATAAAACATCCGAGATGTGTCGTTACACGGTAGATGCCACTCTGTGCGCCAAATAATGCCCCTATAAAGGGACTCAAGATTGCGGAAACACCCAATAAACAAACAAGTGGAAATGCAACCCCTCTCACTTGGAAATCAAAGGGAGCGTTTTGGATACCAAAGAGCAAGGCTAATCCTGTTGCAAAGAATAGGAATAAGAAGCCCGCACTCATGAAGATGCCCCAGCATCCACCCACAAGTGCTTCGCGTGCTTCACCAAAGATGCCACCGACTGCCCCACTACCACCTAAAATTCGATCTAAAATTTGACCCATATGAATTTGTCCTATTTGCCTTTTACTTTGAGATTATGTCAAATCTCACCGTTACGCCAGCGTTTCCCTACTAATGTTTGTGATGGATAAAATACCAATTCTGGCAAATTATCGCGCGTGAACCATTGGGCATCGTTGGCATCATCCGCAGGGCATAAATCCCCACTGATAATGCGGACTTGATAAACAATGACAATATCTGCTAGACCATCATCTTTTTTGGGGAATACCTTAAGTAAGCCCTCGACTTGTCCTATGTAACCTGTTTCTTCTTCTAATTCACGCAAGACCGCTTCTTCAGGAGCTTCATCGTATTCAACAAAGCCCGCTGGACAAGCCCATTTGCCTTGTCCTGGATTATGTGCGCGTTGTACTAATAAGACTTTATCATTTTGCACTATAAACGCAAGCACAGCTACTTTGGGGTCAAAGTAGAAGACAAAATTACAGTCAGGGCAAGTTGGGCGTTCCCTTCCATGTACGTGTTGTAGACCAAGTCTTGCACCACACTCTGGACAAAAATTGGCAATGCGTGTCATCCTTGCAATGCCTCAAGGAAACGTCGGAATGCCTCAAAAATGCTCAAGATAGCTTCAATCGCTTGGTCTTCTGGACTCATGGCAAGTGTATCCATTGTGCCTAAAGTCTGCACATCATCACTTTCCGCTTCTTCAATAGCTTCAACGGTATCATCACTGGCACTCTCATCTTCTACTACCGAAGCCGATGCAATATTCGCATTAGGTGGCACATCTGCAGCTTCGTCAGTATCTGCCATGTCGCTATCACTTGTGACGACAACCATCATGACAGCTTCCTGTGGTTCAGCTTGCGTTGCATCTGTTGTCGTTGAATAGGTTTCTACGCCAGCACCCTGCCCAAAATTATCTGTAAGTGTCGGTTGGGGTGTGGCTGTTAAGCTACGACTATTTGTATCGACAGGAGCTTGAGCTTGAATTTCAGTATCAGCACTGCGTGATACTTCAGATTCGGGAGGCGCATCAGCACTCATGCCACCTGTTGTAGGGGCTGAATCATTAAAATCTGATTCTGCGCCATCTTCTGCCGTATCAAATGCCAGATTTTCGGCTTCGCGGCTTTCTGCTGTATCGGTGTTTGCTAGAGCAACTTGCTCAAATGTAGCATCACTAGCTGGTGACTGGTTCGATATACTTGGCAAGATAGCGACAATGCCAAGTAGAACAATCACGATTGCAGCAGCAGATGCGGCAAACCACCAATTTTGGCGTGGCATTGGTATCACTTTACGGGTTGCAGGTGCAACATCCTCAGCCGAGATTGTGAAATCACGCGGTGCTTTGAGCGTTGGCAAGGCATTCACCCATGCTACTGTTTGGCGCATTGCCTCTAATTCTCGACGCAAAAATAGATCATTTTCCAGACGTGCTTCAAGGCTACGACGCTCGTCTGATGGCAACATATCATCAATATATGCTGATAGCAATTCAGCATCGCGGTCTGATAGCTCTGGTTGTTGGTTTAGGTTCAATTTATCAGTCATATCAATACAATACACTCAAGGGATAACATACATATTTCCCTAATTAGACTACTCATCACTAGTAAGACGAAATTCAGTCGGTAAAAGTTCCTGAACCGCTTGTAAACATCGCCGAACTGATAATCTGGCACGGCTCAAACGCGATTTCACAGTACCGAGTGATGTATTTACACTATCGGCAATTTCTTGGTACGCATAACCTTCTACATCGCTCATCACCAAGACAATGCGCTGGTCATCATTGAGATTCATAATACAATCTTGAATGGCTTGGTTGAGGTCGGCACGTTGGGCTTCATCTTCTGGATTTGGCTCATCTGATGGAATAGGTGCTTCACCATACATCTCCGCGCCAGTCATTTCTTCAAGATAATCCTGCGGACGACGTTTGTTTCTGCGGAGGGCATCATAACAGGTGTTGGTCGCAATCCGTGCTAGCCACGCTTTGAAATTTCCGCCACGAAAGGAATCCAGCTTGCGAAATACTGTGATAAATGTATCTTGAGTCACATCGCTCGCACCATCACTTTCGCCCATAATGCGATAGGCTATAGTGAAAATATAATCTTGAAATTGCAAGACAAGCGCATTGAAAGACTCAATATCACCAGCTTGTGCTTTTTCTATGAGATTATCGACTTCAGTTTGGCTATCAGGCATTGACTTTTTCACAGTTACAGATTAGTATTTTTACATCAAATTATTTAGGTAAATATCTATTTTAGACAAGCCTAAATAAATTTTTGGCTGAGTGGTGAAATGGCAGACACGCCGCACTCAAAATGCGGTGCCTAACGGCGTGTGGGTTCGACTCCCACCTCAGCTACAGGAAAACCAACTTACTTTAAGTTGGTTTTTTGTTTTTAATGTTCTCACCTTACGCGCCTTATTATACACAAGCCATGCAGATGTCAATGTATTAGATTTTATCGCACAAATGTTTTGAGTTATAGCTATTTTATGATATATTAATGTATATTATGACTCAAATCTGAGGTACTTGTGAGATGAGCAAATACAACCGTTATTCCGAAGCCGATTATCGCAAAATTCTTGAAGTTTATGAAGAATGCGGAGGCGTGAATGAGACCTCGCGAATTACAGAATTTCCTGTGGCTACTGTTCATCGTGTTATTAAACAATACGAAACAGTGGAAAAATTTAATGAAGAATTTGAGCGTTCAAGACCTGTAGAGATTTTACCGCTTTTAAAAAGTCACGAAATTAAAACTCAGGTAATCCAACAACATTACTCTTACATACTCGGACTTTATCTTGGTGATGGTCATATAAGTAAAACATCAAGTCATCGCGTCCATCGCATGATGATTTTCCTCGATAAAGCATATCCACAAATTATTGAACGATGCAGGAAATCATTAAGTATTCTTTTTGCTGATAATGAAATAGGGCTTGTGGATAAGGTAGGATGTGTTTCTATAAACCTTTATTCTCAACAACTCCCACAGATTTTTCCCCAACACGGGGCAGGCAAAAAACATAATCGAGACATTATCCTTGATGAGTGGCAAGAACAAATTGTAGACCAATATCCACTCGAATTTTTCAGAGGCTTGTATCATTCGGATGGTAGTCGCTCACAGAATATTGTGAAGGGGCGCAATTATCCCCGCTATACATTCTCAAATGTCAGTGATGATATTCGTAGACTTTTCACCGCTACAGCCGAAAAACTAGGTTTAAACTGGACGACAGCGAATAAGCATAATGTAGCTATTTCACGGCGAGACGATGTTACATGGTTAGATAAGCATATTGGAGAAAAATCATAGATGAAACGTTGGCAATGGGTCGTATTATTCATCTGGATAGGCTTGCCGTTACTGGCTCTCGTGGGTCTCTACGTGTTAGCACCGGGGTATATGAGAGGTATGTTCACGCCAATCGGTGGTATTGCTGGCTTGACCTTATTTCTTGGCTTAGTAGGTCTAAATTCATTTGTATTATTTGTATGGTTTAATTTTCTGAAAAATAATCGTGCAAAGACGAAAATAAAAAATGAGGATAGTGCTAAAACTTTCACATGCTTGAATGCGCTACTCATGACAATTACTTTTGTCTTTTTGACACTGCCATCACTGTGGATTGCTGTTATGTATCCAGCAGCTGTTCGTCTGATGGCTGAATTTAATGGGTGAGGAAAAATGAAAATATCTGTTTTCATGGCACTTAGTTTAGATGGCTTCATTGCACGTCCTGATGGGGATGTGGCATGGTTAGAAGAAGGCGAAGCCCTGCCCGAGGGAGATGATGCTGGCTTTGGCGCATTTTTCAGTTCAATAGATGTGCTGGTAATGGGGCGTGGCTCATTTGACAAAGTGCTGGAATTTGAGGGCTGGTTTTATGGGGATAAGCCCGTTGTTGTGATGAGTAAGAACCTTACCGAAGTACCTGAACATCTGCGTAAAACTGTCACAATTGATTCGGCTGCACCGCAAGACCTCGTAGACAAATTATCAAAACAGAGTTATGAGCATATTTATCTTGATGGTGGCAAGCTCATTCAATCCTTTTTGCGTGAGGGACTTGTTAATGAGATGACCCTGACGACAATTCCGATTATTATCGGCAAGGGCATTCCCCTATTTGCTGAACTTGATACGGATATTCACCTCAAGCATCTGGGTACAAAAACTTGGGATAATGGTTTTGTGCAGACCACATATGCCCTATCGTATTGATGGCTTACGAACGATATTGATTTGATTTACGCCTAAGCTAAGAGGCATAAAAGTTGTGCGAGTCATCACTTGCAGAAAAGCTGGTAAACCAAAAAATGCAAATTGAAGTGTAGTCGGCACAAGTGGCATGTAGGGTACATCCCAAAGCCCATCACCAAATTGCTTGAGGACAATAAAGCCAGCATCTTCACTCCAGCGTTTCCAGACATCAGGCGTATGGCAATTGATATGTGTTTTATCCTTACCAATTGCATCCGTATCACGGTCTTTATAGCGACGAAGACTATATTCAGGATGAGGTGTCGCAAATAGGAACAAGCCACCTGCCTCTAATTTGTCGTAAATATCGCGGATTGTTCCTTGTGGGTTCGGTAGATGCTCGACGAGATGCAGAGCTACGACGACACTTAGTTCTTCATCAGAAAAGCGTGTAAAATCAGTCGCATCTCCGACGGAAATCTCTGCTTTGGGCGCATTTTTTCGTGCTTGTGCGACGGCATCCTCAATTAAATCAACACCAATTGCAGTAAAATCATCTTGGAGTAAGCCTAGCAAATCCCCTAATCCACAACCCATTTCATACAGTTTGCGTTGCGAATTGCCTTGTGGTGCATAACGAGTGACCAAAGAAGCGTAATATCGGCGAGCGAACCAATACATACTAAACTTGCCGAGTGGTCTATCTGCATAATTCCACTTCTTAAAGTAATCCGCATTATAATGTTCTGTTGGTGCTTGTTGTTCTGTCATGTGTCTCGCTAGATAGGATTGGTTTTATCATTTCAGCTTACTACTGTGAAATTTATCTGTCTATGGTAAAAGCACTTAGGGTGATAGGAACACAGAATTAGTAAGAATTTTTGATTGGAGCAAACGCTCAAATGATGGTTCATGCTATAATCAAGGTATGTGTATTAGGAGGTATCAGGATGCAGAATGCACCAGCTCGCACTGTATTTGATGTTGTGACCGATTTTTTAGCTACAGAACCATCCCCACAGGAGATTATTGACTACTTCTTGCCTAACGATTTGCAGGAGCGTTTAGATCATCTCTTGGATAAAAACGGTGAAGGCTTGTTGACCTATATGGAACAAGAGGAGCTAACAGAATTCTTGATTGCTGATGAGATACTCTCTTTACTCAAAACAAAAATGAAACTCAAAATTGCCTAGCAACAAGCAGAGTGTGTTAAGTAAGGGCATAAACAATGTTACACCCTCAAGTATGAAGCCTACTGTCCACCACTGATAATGTCGGGCATATCCGTACCAGCAGCAATGATAATGCCATCTGTAGCCAAACCTTCACGCCCACGTTCTACTCGGTCACTCGGCAATCCTAGAACAGTCGCCAGATACAATGCCGTATTACGTCCTGTATTGTAATAGTAAATAGTCGTCAATGTATTATTAGGTGTGGGCATATTCCCGACTTGGTCAACCGATACGCCTTGCCCTAAAAGATACTCGCGTGTATTCCCAGCTAAACCAGAAATTGTCGTATTGTTATAGACGCGCACTGCCACATTTTCTTGTTCGGCTAAAGCACGGTAATCGCCTGTGGATAATGCCGCACTCGGATAAAATGTCTCCTGAATCAATTGCTGAATTTCACTCGGAATTGGAACAAGGATTTGGTCGCCGTTTTCGAGGGTTTGTGGCAACCAATAACCGGGAGTGATGCTAGTATAAATTATGTCATCCACCTCGTTCATGAGTAATGCCAAGCCTGTAATTTGGCTCAGGTTTAAATTTGTGCGATAACTCCCTGACAAATCGCTCCACAAGCCACCCATTTGCGTGACGAAATTCTGGATACCGCCAGCACTTAACACATATTGCCGAGTCGCCTCGATTACTTCTTGCTGACGTTCTGTGCGGTCAATATCACCACCTTCAGTCTTGCGGGTACGGGCATATTGCAATAGGCGTTCACCTGTCAGATTTTGGCATCCAACTTGAAATTCAACTTCGATTGTGCCGAAACCAGCATCAGGATATGTCGGGTCATTGATATATTGGTCAACACAAATTTCGATGCCACTCGGTGCAATACGGTCTATCACAGTTTCAAAGACGGTGAAGTTAATCATCACATAATAATCAATGCGGATACCAAAATTGGCGTTTAAAGTTTCCATCAATAAACCAGGACCTTGATTATCTGGGTAGAAATTCAAATCGCCAATATAATTCGCTCGGTTTAGACGATTTTGTCCGTAGTTTGGCACATCGACATATAAATCACGCGGGAAACTAATCACACCTGCGGTTCGACGCACAGGGTCGATATGCAAGACCATCATCGTATCAGTCCGATAGGCGTTATCACTTGTAAAACCTTCACGCTCATCAATCCCCATGAGCAAGATATTGACTTCGCGTGGATTGCTCCAAATTTCTGAGGCAAATTGTTCTGTTGGGATGGTTTCCACAGTCGGTTCTGCTGTTACATCAACTACACTCGTCGCAACACCTGCCACTGTATTATCGGATTGCGTTGGTGCAACGCTTGCAATCGGCGTTATTGATGGAATAACTAGAGGGGCATCAGTTGATGGAATATCTGTAGCGACAGTTTCGGCTTCAAAATCTTCTGGATTAAGAATCGCTTGCCCAACCTCACCGATGGACTCAACTTGGATGCCACCCGCCCATAAATCAACCACACCGTCGCGGGTGAAATTATAGGAAAATAATGCACAGATTCCTGTGAGGGCAATGAGCGCCACAAAGCCAATAATGCCGAATAAAAAGCCTGAAATACGCATGGGCGTACCTTGTTCTCTCCATTAGTTGTAATAAGGACGGCATTATAGCATAGCTACTAATAGATGATAGAGAACGCAACCCTACGATTTGCAAACGCTGTGGTTTATAGTCATTTATCGACCTGAAATGTAGGGGCAGACCAGCGCTCTTTCCCTACAAAACGACATTTGGGAGTTTCATTCATGACCTTATCGGTTCACATTGGCTATACACCTAGTGATTTCGCACTAGACCATCTCCACACACAACTTGAAGATGGCATCAAGATTAGTATCGGCAGTGATATTCCTGAAAATGCGGATTACGATATTTTAATATCAGGACGACCCTCGGTAGAGTTATTAGAAGCCAGCCCAAATTTAAAGGCTGTTCTAATCCCCTTTGCTGGATTACCTGCTGAAACACGAGAGCGCATGACAGAGTATCCACAGATAGCTATTCATAACTTACATCACAATGCGCCTCCGACAGCTGAGATGGCACTGGCTCTTTTGATGGCAAGTGCACGCAACCTCATCCCAAGTGACCGTGAATTTCGTCAGCATGATTGGACAGCACGGTATCAGCCTTATCCATCAGTGATATTGAGTGGCAAAACAGCTCTCATTTTAGGCTATGGGGCAATCGGAGAACACCTTGGCACGATTTTAAAGGCGATGGGGATGACTGTTATGGGCACACGGCGACGACAATATGACGAGGCACAAGACATTTACCCACCAGAAAAACTACATGACCTTTTGCCAAATGCTCAGGTGCTCATTGTTGCCTTACCTGCAACAAATGATACAGAGGGTTTAATAGGCGCAGAAGAACTAGCCCTATTGCCAGAAGATGCAATTGTGGTCAATATTGGGCGTGGCAGTGTAATTGACCAATATGCTTTATACGAAGCACTTAAATCAGGGCATTTACATGGGGCGGCATCGGATGTTTGGTATAACTACCCAAATGATGAATCCGAGCGGACAAACACAGCCCCTGCCGACGTACCTTTTCATGAACTCGACAATATCGTAATGAGTCCGCATCGGGCAGGAGGCGGTGGCAATGACGAAATCGAATTGATGCGAATGTCGGCAATTGCTCAATATTTGAATACTGCTGTTAAAGGCGAACCAATGCCCCATCAGGTGGATTTGGATTTGGGGTATTGATACATAGAAATTGGGTAAGGGCGAATCCTGTATGGTCGCCCGTTTGGGAGTGCACCTAGGCACTTTGTAGGGTGGCATCGGCGTATGCCACCGTCAAATCAAAGAGCGGATGGATACGCTGACAGTCCTATACTAAGCAAACCATTTGTTCATATTTCAGTCAACATTAAGCCACTACCAAAAATATACCAAAGGTTTAGCGATTGGCAGGAAACGACAGTACCGCATTACCTGATGCCACATAGACGATATTTTGCTCGGCATCAGCAACAACATCATTGAGGCGTTCAAACCGTGATTCATCCTGAATACGGTAGGCATTTTGGAATGTACCAGCCGCCGTTGTATAGTAAATCGTGCGTAAGGGTCGGCTAATAACGTAAAAGCCTTGAAACAGATTACTATTATTGAGGAACATCGCTTGTGTGGTGGTTTCTTCAGGTCTTTCTAACCCTGACGGGAAACCACTAAAAACAAATCCTGCGGCTTCTCCACTAAGATAGTTTGTCATTGTGCCATCACTATAGAGTGTATAGACACGCCCACTAATCGTCGTATTAACGCCACCAATCTCAAAATCAACTGCTTCACTCAAGTTTGCAGGACGCGCCGCCCCTGTGTAGTATTCAGTTGGTGCAAGTGAAAAATTACTGGTCGTACCGACAGGGCTATAACGCCAAATTTGCTCTGCGCCAGTATCTAAGATATACAAGTTATTCTGCCAGAATGTAATTCGGATTGGATTGATTACGGCTTCAAAGCGAATCAATTGCTGGGCATCGCATTGGTTAATAGATAGCGGACGGCAACTGACCATCAAACCATTTTCATCGACAGTTACAATACGATCACGTTGTTCATCATAGGCAATACCGATTAAACGCCCGAGTGTGTTCCCATCAACTCGTACATTTTCAACCATGCTTTGTATCGGCTGTTGGCTGATAAGTGATGTGCCACTCTCATTGAGTTGCAGACGATGTACAACACCATTGGTATTATCGAACGCATAGATGCTATCGACACCTTGCAGAACTATTTCCCGAATATTGGCATCAGCATCAGGTGAAGCCCAAATGATATTGGTCGTACGCCGAGTGATGCCCGAAATTGTGTCCACAGCTAGTTGGGCTTCCGCTTCAATGGCATCGAGATTTGGGTCAAAAAATTCAGGGCGATAGTCACGACATTCATCGATGATTTGTAAACCAGCACCCCACGCAATCAATAGCCCTTCTCGATTATCCGATGGCAAAGTGCGAGCAGCAATTGCAGCATTGTTCGCACGTCCCACACATTCTTCATAGACAGTCTCGCCGACATTACCCACCCACGATAGCAAGGCGGCAGCAACTAACACTGTTGGAATCGCAAAAACAGCTAAGGCGATTAAGGTTGAATTGCGTTTACGTTCGCCTGTTGTGCTTGTGCCACCCCAGAAAATGCGTCCAAGATTGCCAATGCGTGTCATGCTGTGTCCTAATGCACGTGACACACTGACCACACCTCCTTTCGCCCGTTTCTTTAGTCTACTTTGAGGTGTTTCGCGTTTTGGACGTTCTGATTTTTTTGTTTCGCCTGTTGCTTCATCTGTAATAGCAGTTTGCTGAGATGTTGTCTTTACCCGTGCCGCCGCCACTTCTGCTGAAATGACTGCCGATGACTGTCCTGTTGCCGCAGGAACCATCACAGGTTGCTCAGGCGGTACAAACTCAATCAACATCAATTGAATTTGTAGCGTGACCAAAACTTTGAAGTCATCCAGAACTTCTTCGATATTGGAAGCAACCAGTGCTTGATTCAGCTTTTCTTCTGTAATTTCGACGATGCTCGTATCGGCTAGTAGCATACGTGTGCCACTATCCACCACGAAACGTGCCATTTCAACTTCTGGAATCGGCAATACACCCAAAGGAGGCATGAATAATTTATCGTCATCTTTGAGGTTTTCAGGAACTGTTTTGGTTTCACCACTATGGCGTAAAATGAGCGTCGATGCGCCCGCACGCGCAACGTATAAATCAGTTGAGCGCATGACCGCCACTATCATATTGGCTTCGTAGTGTTGCCGTCCGCTGGCATTATGCTCAAACAAATTGCTATTGAGAGTGTTAAATACATCACGCAAAGCAGATGTGACACTGCCTGTGTTGCTAAAATACCGCTCTGCCGCCATTAAAGACATTTGTTCATAGAATGTATTGGGCGCAACATTGCCCGATGGCAAGACCAACACGAATAATGTGTCAATTTCACGTCCACGCGCCGCCCGCTTAGGTGCGACCTCACATAATGCGCCTGGAGGAGTTGTTTTAATCGTTCGTCCGCCAGCCACATACATATGCCCGACAAGTGCTTCTAATTCAAATGCCATGGATTACTCTCAATTACAGCTACGTATCATGTGTATTTTACAGGAAAAAAATAAAAACAGTAAATAGAGTACGATTGAGTACAGAAACTAAACAAAAGACAATTTCAGTATAATGACTCTATACAGAAAAAGTGAAAGTCTTAAAGGGTATGATTACTATTTTATCGGCAGAAACAGGTGAAGCACTAGAGCAATTAATTATCTTATCTCAAGAATACGTCTCTTGGATGCTCACAGCAGTTGCTCAAAAATATCCTGAATTAGATGTTGGCATATTCGCATCTGAGCATAGTTACGATGATATTCAGAAGAAATTCCCTGGTGAGCATGTACCACCTGATGGCTGTTTATTAATCGCTATGAATGATGACGAGGTAGCTGGTTGTATCGCACTTGGGAGATTAACAGAAAAAATTTGTGAGGTACGTACTTTGTTTGTCCGTTCGGACTGTCGTGGACTTGGTATTGGGAAGCAACTGGTTTCTGCCATTTTGGACAACGCACGCCAATTCGGTTATGACTATGCGCGCTTAGATACTCTTGGTTTTATGAAAGGCGCACAAGGGCTATACAAGTCATTCGGATTTTACGCCATTGAACCCTACGGCAATATTTCCGAGACACTCATACCCTATATTCATTTTCTTGAGTGCAAATTGTCGTAGATTTTGAAGATTTCTTACTCATTTGTATAAAAGAGGCAAAGTGCTTCCCGATGGAAACACTATACCCAAAACCAAAAACCACTAGTCTGATTTACTAGTGGTTTTATCGTTTTTGATGTTCTTTAGCTTCAGTACTCGTATTCGACCTCAGCAGGCATAACCTCGCTGGAACTGGTCTGGTAAATCTTAAAATCAAGTGTGGTCATATCGAGAACACCATATGTTTGTGATGTTTGGCGTGAACTCTCAAAGGTATACAAAGACCCTGGATTGATCAAAATGCCTTCTTCCACGCGCATATACAATGGCATATGCGTGTGTCCACTCACTAACACATCCTTCTTCAAAGATTTGAGTACCATACTCAGGTAGGTTTCAGAGAGATGGTCGCGGTACATGCCCCACATATTGTTACCGGGCTTACCATGACACATAAACACTCGTCGTCCTCCAATTTTGCCCTTCCAATCAATTGGAAGATTCTTCAAATAATCCGTATTTTCGTCGGAAATTCCATAAAACCATTCATCATGGTTTCCGCGTACAGTGGTGATTTTATTCTGGCGAATGCAATCCACCACGCGATTTTGTTCAGGACCACGTCCGACTAAATCACCTGCACACAAAATTCTTGAGACTTGGTGTTCCGTTTTCATTTTATTAAGTGTTGTTTCTAGCGCACCATAATCTCCGTGAACATCGGATAGTATTCCTACTTTCATTAAATTACCTATCGGGCTGTTGACATAATTCCATTATATGACATGTTGCGAAATTCGTGTACCCTACGAAAGTATCTAAAACAACGAGGATAATTGCGTGCATGTTGAACAAATTCTTGATAATTCTTATTTTTATACTCAGTTTGACAGTGTATCCAACTCAGGCACAAGACTTGCCTCGATGCTCTGAGCGCGATTTTCTCATCGAATTCCCACGTATAAATTCTGATTTATGGTGTGTAGAAGCGCCAATTCGGACAGAGTCAGAAGCCGACAGACACTACACCTCGATGGTCTTTGCAGAAGATGGCACACTCTATGCGACTCATCCTTATGATGGGCAAATCGTAGGGTTACGTGATAGTGATAATGACGGTTTACCTGACGAAGAAACAGTTATAGCGGATGACCTGCGCTACCCGAACGGCATCGCACTCTATGACGACAAGTTATATGTTATTGGTGATGGTATTATCTACACAATTGAAATTGAAGACGAAACGGTGAGTATTTTAGTCGATGATTTACCAAGTGAACGTGGATTTATTGCCCGTGCGATTTTAGTCCACGAAGATAAGCTCTACGTTGGCATTCCCTCTCCCTGTGATTTTTGCGTAGGCGATAATCCTCTACACGGAACAGTCATTCGCATGAATTTAGATGGTACTGAGCGCGAAATCGTGGCACGAGGCTTGCGCTACCCAACAGGATTGGCAATTTACCATGATGCCTTATGGGTCAGTGATATTGCGCGTGATGACTTATCTGTTTATAGTTTCTACGATGAAATCAACCGCATTGATTTCAACCAAGAGACTGTGCCACATTTTGGTTTTCCCTATTGTATTGGTGCAGACAACACGCCCGATTTGATAGCTGATTTTGACTGCGCTACAGCCACACCTCCGACATTTACCTTGCAAACACATAGTAGTCCAATTGATTTAGCCACTTACGATGCGGATTTATTCCCACGCCTCGAAAATAGCTTGTTTGTGGTGTTGATGGGTTCAAACAATAATCAATACATTGCAGGACATGCTGTTTTATCAATTGATGTCCAAGAAGAAACAATCTTGTACGAAATTCTTGCTCCTATGGATACCATTGGCACGTCTCTCCCTTGGCGTTGGGAACAAGCAGATGGTTATAATATCGCCTTACCTCATGCTGAGTTTGTGAATAACCAAGCAGGGGGTATCTGGGGGCATTTCCCTTATGCTATTGCAAATAGTCCCGAAGGTTGGGTCTATTTTAGTGTGAGTGGCATTGGCGTTCTGGTATTTCGTCCCCTCACGCGCAATTAATTGGGTATCGGACAATAATTTGATAATATCTTAATTGACTTATTGCATAGTAAGTAAGGGTGTAGCATACTACGCCCCTATAATATTTCTTTTTTATCAGGGACATTTTCATGGCTGAAACCAATAAAACAGCACATCACACATTACTCTTACCAGAGATGATTCGGCGACGACTTGACCCCTTGATGCTTCATGCGAAGTCAATTCGGTCTGGGAGCATGAAAGGTGAGCGACGCAGTGTGAAGCGTGGCACAAGCATCGAATTTGCTGATTATCGCAATTACACACGCGGTGATGACCTACGTAAACTCGATTGGAATGTCTATGCGCGACTTGAAAAGCCCTATATCAAATTATTAGAAGATGAAGAAGATTTAGCGGTACATATTCTACTAGATATTAGTGGCAGTATGGATTGGCCTAACGCCGAGAGTGAAGGCGGTAATCCAGAACATAATAAATTACTCTTTGCCAAACGCCTTTATGCAGGTTTAGCTTATATGTCACTCAAATCAGGCGATAGATTGATGCTCTCAGCACTTAGTGAAACAGGACTCAAGCAATTTGATCCCTCACGCGGACGCGCTCAAGTTGTGCCGATGTTACGTTTTGCCCACGACCTCACAGCAAACGGGGTCACTGACCTCAACCAGAGTTTGCGCGATTATGCCCTACGCGAGAAGCGTACTGGTTTGGTGATTGTCATTACGGATATGTTCTCACCGACAGGTTATATTGAAGGGTTGAATAGATTGCTCGGCAAAGGGCATGAAATTGTTCTATTACATTTGCTCTCCCCTGACGAAGTAACTCCGCCCATTGCTGGTGATTTAAGCCTGATTGATGTCGAAACAGGGGCAACACAAGAAGTTACAGTCGATGCTAATATGCGAACGATTTATCAGCAACGTTTGACCCAATGGCTGGATAGCATCCGTGACGATTGTGCTAGAAAAGGCGTGCATTACCTGATGGTCGAGACCGATATACCTTTCGAGAAAGTCATCTTATTCGAGTTACGCAAGCTCGGCATCGTGAGATAAATCTATTATGTAACTTAATCTATCCCTTTCTCAATATAATTTCAGTCTATCCTCTGAATTTCGATCATCCATAGTCTTTATGCACGAGTTTGTGTAGAATGACGCACTTTGATCCTTTACGCATGTGTTTATAAAGGTCTCAAGCATGTCTAAATCTAACTCCAATTTTGATTATGTAATTAGCTCAAATCCTCACTCTTTGCCTGAAATATTAAAAGAAACATTGTCATATCATGAATTATTGGGCTACTTAGTCTGGCGTGATTTTTCTGGACGCTATCGCCAATCAGTTCTGGGTATTGGGTGGGCTATCATAAATCCTTTTGTGCAAATGGTTGTTTTTAGTATTATTTTTGGGGGAATTGCTGAGTTAGATTCAAATGGTGTTCCCTATCCTATATTGACCTTTACAGCGATTGTGCCATGGACTTTTTTTTCGAGTAGTTTGAGTGGGTCGATAAACAGTATAGTTGCGAACTCTGGAATGATTAAAAAAGTCTATTTTCCAAGAATGATCTATCCAGTTCAGGCGATTATCACACGGCTTCCTGATTTTTTCATCTCTTTTTCAATTATTATAGTCCTCCTGTTTTTATATCGTATACCACTCTCACCAAGACTACTTTTCTTGCCACTTTTCTTAATATATGCTTGCTTCGTTATTCTGGCATTCAGCCTGTGGTTAGCACCGCTTAATGTCCAATTTCGAGATGTTAGGCAAGCATCCGCTTTCTTAATCAGTATCTGGATGTGGTTGACACCAGTGGCATATTCTATGTCAGTTGTCGATGAACAGTGGAGATTGCTCTATGGTCTTAATCCTGTTGTTCTACTAACAGAAGGTTTCAGGTGGATGCTACTGGATCAAAACTTCCCATCAATTGAAATTATTTTACCTAGTTTGGTAATTACAATTTGCTTGTTTATAACAGGTGCATTGTATTTTAATCGTATGGAAAGCAATTTTGCTGACATAGCTTAGGATGATGAATGACTGATACAGTTATAGATGTTTCAAACATTGGCAAAGTATACAAAATAGGTAGCGAGCAACAAAAAAGTACGTCTTTAGTTGGTTCATTAAGCCAAAATATATTATCACCCTTGCGCCGTCTCAAACAAATGACATCAGGGACGGTAGACTCCGCCGCAGGATTGGATAGAGATTTTTGGGCATTAAAAGATATTTCATTTGAAGTTAAACAGGGTGAAGTTCTAGGCATTATCGGGCATAACGGTGCTGGCAAGAGTACCTTATTGAAGGTGCTATCTCGTATTACCAAGCCATCACAAGGCACCATTCGTATGAAAGGTAGTGTTGGCGCACTTTTAGAGATTGGCACAGGTTTTCATCCTGATATGACAGGTCGTGAAAATATTTATTTGAATGGGTCTATTTTGGGTATGCCTAAAATAGACATACAAAGAAAGTTTGATGAGATTGTTGATTTTGCTGGAATTGAGGATTTTTTAGATACACCAATAAAACATTACTCAAGTGGTATGGGCGTTCGCCTAGGTTTTTCAGTCGCCGCACATTTAGAACCCGATATTTTGATTGTTGACGAGGTATTGGCTGTCGGCGATGCTGAATTTCAAAGGAAATGCCTTCAAAAGATGAATAGTGTATCACACGGCGGGCGTACTGTGCTATTTGTTAGCCATAATATGAGTGCTATTGAAAATTTATGTACCCGTGCGCTTTTACTTGAAAATGGAGAAATCAAACTAGATGGGCAAACAACTGATGTTGTTTCATCCTATTTATCAAAATATCTTGATCGTGAAAGAACATTCAAGGACTTTAAAAGAGAAGGTAATGGGAAACTAAAAGTGATGGATATGCACCTTGAAGACCTAGAGGGTAATTTGATAGATGCTTTGCAAGCAGGTCAACCGAGCGTTTTTTGCATCCATTATGAACTCAATGGGCTTCAGCCTCATGAGCCTATCTCTTTTGGTGTTTCTATATCATCAGATAGAGAACAAGCTCTCACCAATTTATATAGTGATTTTTCCGAGCATTACATGACAAATCTGCCAGAGCGAGGGATTATAAAACTAACCTTACCTCAGTTTCCTTTTACAACAGGAACATATCTATTGGGCGTGCGAGTTGTTATGGGGGGTACATCACAGACAGGTATTTTGGTTGATTGGCCCCTAGAGCCAGTCTCTTTCCAAGCCAAGGCTTCAGATTATTATGGTACTGGAAACCTGCAACTACCAAAGTGGGGACATACGCTTATCCAAGGAGATTGGGATGTTATCCCCAAAGATTAAGTTTCAAAATTTAATAAGGTAATGATATGTTGAATAGAATAAAGCGACTATTAGTTGATTTCATGCGTATCCCAAGGCGCATTCGCGCTAGAAAAGAGGAAATGCAAGAGGAAGAACGCAGAGCGAATATGTATTTCCAACAGCATCTGCTTCCATATATTAACTCTGATAATGGTTTTTTTATTGAACTTGGGGCAAATGACGGAATACGTCAAAGTAATACACTTTGGTTAGAAAGAAAGAATAATTGGCGCGGTCTCCTCATAGAGCCAATTCCACGTCTTTATCGAAAGGCAAAACAAAATCGCCCAAAATCAATTGTTGTTAATAGAGCTTGTGTTGCATCTGATTTCTTAGATGAAACGATATCTATCGCTGATGCGGGTCTTATGTCAATTGTTGAAGGAGCAATGTCGAATCCGATGCAAATAAGGGAGCATATTCATAAAGGACTCCGAGTACAGAATTTATCAGCAACAGCTTGGATAGATATTTCGGCTCAATCCCTGTCATCTATTCTTGATGAATATGATATTAAACATATTGATTTCTTGTCGCTTGATGTTGAAGGCTATGAGTATCAAGTCTTACAAGGGCTTGACCTTGAGCGTCATCGACCAGTGTATATATTTATTGAAGATAAATTCGATGAGGAAAATCGTATTAACAAACACCTAAGTCCCTATTATGAAAAAATTGTACGTATTGACGAATCAAATTCACTCTACAAATGTAGGGATTAATTTAGCCTCTTAGGTGAAACAGGTATGCCTTTTTCAACACCGATTGTCTTAATGATTTACAGAAGACCTCAACATACCCAAGAGGTATTTAATCAAATTAGTGTTATTAAGCCTCGTCAACTCTTTGTTATTGCAGATGGTCCTCACCCTGATAGACCGCAAGAGGTTGACTTATGTCATTTGACTCGTGAGATAATCTCACAGGTTGATTGGGACTGTGATGTCTTTACAAATTATGCTGACAGCAACATGGGATTAGCAAATCGTGTTTCTTCTGGCATAACATGGGTTTTCGAGCAAGTAGAACGAGCTATTATTTTAGAAGATGATTGCCGTCCTCATTTAACATTTTTTCATTATTGCGAAATGCTTTTAGAAAAGTATGCAACAAATCCAAAAATAATGTCAATCAGTGGATATAACGCTGTACAAAAGTGGAAACCTCGTAGGTCAAGTTATTTTTTTTCTCAAGTATCGTACATATGGGGCTGGGCAACATGGAGAGATGCTTGGAAACATTATAATCATGAAATTACTCAGGAGATTGATTCAACCACGCTAGATTTGATAGTAGAATATCTTAGTGATGATGTTGCAAAGTTTCTTTTACCCATGATTGAGCAAGATGCTAGCGGACAAATTGATTCATGGGCTGTGCGATGGGCATGTAGTTGTATATTAAAACAGGCACTTCATATTGTCCCTAGTGTGAATTTGGTTAGTAACATCGGTTTTGATAATTTGGGCGCACATACCACAGAGCCTATTACCTACTTAATGAACAAAACAACATACGAGATGAACTTTCCCCTAAAACATCCTAAATCTATTCACCCAGATAGTATTTATGAGCGTAATTTGATTTTCCAAGTGCAAGGTCGTTTGCGAGAACAATCACTCTTACTAAGAATTAAAAGACGTTTGAGTCGTTTATTAAAAACTTGATGAGACCTGTTTTGCCTCATAAATCATGATGTTTGTGAACATTGTATCTACGAGGAAAGTCAGTTTTGTTCAACTCACGATACAAGTACATCGACCCGCACTTTGCAACAGAACTGATTCGAGTTATAGGTCTATCTGTTTTCAAATTTATAGTACAATGTCTGCATAATTATCATCACAGCCAAACGAGGTCAGCAATTATGCGACATTTGCTCTTATGCTTGACATTGTTATTACTGTTATCAGCATGTAATCTCGGCACAAGCAGTGTCACTCCTATCCCCACGCCTGACATTCCACAGGTAGAGATTCTCTCGCCAGAGAATAATCAGCAAGCCTTTGAAGGCGCAGAATTTGATTTTGATATTGTTGCCCGTGATGCTAGCGAAGGCATTGCGCTTATTGAACTCTATGTGGATGAAGTTCTCATCAATTTTTCTAGTCCCGTCGAGGAAGACTCTGTGCCGATTTTCCGCACAACTATGAATTGGCGCGCACTAGGTGTTGGACTGCATATCATCGAAGTGATTGCTTACCGTGAAGATGGTCAACAAGGCGACCCTGCGCGTATCACGATTGAGGTTTTAGCGCGTGAGGAATAAATTTAAGCAACAAAGTGTTACATATCATCAACCCCCTCCGACGCTAACGCGCCACCTCCCCCGAATTCAGGGGAGGATACAACTTATTTCTCTTACTCTAATGCTTCTCTTGCTGAATGCCTGTACAGCACAAGACCCTGCCACAGCCACACCACCTGTCACTGTCCCGACCTTAATTTCAGCAGATATACCTGAAACAGAGTGGGATACGATTGAATTAATTGCCCAAGCAGAACAATTATCCGCACCGAGTTTTGTAAATATTGGCGAAGAAACCGTTTTCTCATGGACAGGCTCACAAGGTACAGAAGCACGGCATTTCTCGCGGAATGTAGATGGCAACACCCAAATAATGGCACTGTCAGCTTATTTTCCTCGGCAACAACAGCTTTTCCCGATTGATAGAGGCGCGTTGATGGTCTGGCTAGACCGCACCGACACCGATTTTGATTTGCGTTTACAGGTCGGCACATTCTCGGATACAGGTGTTGCACTCGTCGGTTCTGTCGCTATCTCGAACCAACGCACACGCAATTATTCGGCAATCGAATTAGATGAGCGACAAATCCGATTGGTTTGGAGTGGCGGTTTAGGTGAAGTGACCAATCTATATTTGCATCAAGTTGACCATTTCGGGCGACCTGTGAGTGGCGATTTACTGCGTATTGATGCCGATTATCCAGCATTACTCAGGGATAATTTAGGCGCAATTCATCTTTTTTGGTTGGAAGATAACGGACGTAGTGCTTATCATGCTCAGTTTGATGAAATTGGTGACCCAACATTAACCAATATTCGACGAATTACAGGCGCGAATATCTCAGGCACAGATACAATTACCCACTTTAACGTTGGCTTTGACGGTACACAGGCGTACTTATTTTGGAATATTCGGCGCATCAATGACAGTCAATTGGTCTTGATGAGTCATGGACAACTTAGTGATGAACGCTTTAGCCTACCAGTCCCGCTGTTTACTACACATAACCAAGCAGTTCAGTGGCTTAATCCAGCCCAAGTCATACAAAATCCTTTGCCAGTAGTTGCCAATAGCGGAAATGACCTGCTCTTATTGTGGATGCAAGATGGAGCTGTAACTGAAACGGAATTTATTGCAGAGAGTGGTGAATTGATTGGCTTGCCGAATATTATGGTGAGTGACGATAATCTCGCTGTGAGTTGGGCGCAACCCACATCCTTTGGCTATGCTAATTTATTTTATAGCACTCGTCGCCGAAACTAATAATTCAAACTGTATGCAGGAGATGTTCTTGCTCAATGATAATCTGATAGGCTTCTTCGCGTGTGTCGGCATTATAGATATGCTTTGTCGCTTGTAGACCAGTACGTTTCGCCATCAGTATGAAGGCTTTAATGACGGCATTTGCCCGTACATAGACTACCACACCCTGATTCGTTGGTAGGATACGATTAGCAAAGTGAAAACCTGCCATTAAGTCACGTGGCGTTGAGGTACTCTCATTAAAATTAAAAATCATATGCACAGGATGATTAACTTGGCTCATCAATGACGCACTATTTTCGAGCGTGGTAATAAAATCTGCCACATCCCATTGCCCTACGAAACGTGCTTGTATTAAGCGTTGTGATTTACCATACCAGCCGACGTTGACAGGCATCCCTGCCTCCTAAATATGTTCATTTACTATGACTGTCACCAAGTGTTTAAATAAGACACTTAGGAATTTATCTTTTGTATTCAAACCCTACATTGAACTATACCTATAATTACGTAAAAATGTAAATTAGGGATGAGCAAAAAATAGTTTTTAATGAGTTTTTATCAAATAAAGCTCACAACAGGTCAATAGAGTGCAGTAAATCTGACGAAAAAGAAAGTGACATTCTTGATGCGATTTGAGACAATGCAATCTGCTATAGATTATATGATGCACACACGGCGCACCCGAATCGTTCAGCGTGGCTTGGATGAGCATACACGAAATATCAGCCATACCCAAAAATTGTTAGTCGCAACGGGCTTACCAAAAAATCAACAACGACAATATTGTGTTGTCACTGGCAGTAAAGGCAAAGGTAGCACAGCGGTTATTACGGCGAAGCTACTGCAATCGCTAGGGCATAAAACAGGCTTGATTACTAGCCCTCACCTACGCTATTGGAACGAACGCATTCGCATTAACGGGCGAGCTATCCCTGATGAAGATTTCATGCGAATTTTGGATTCACTCTCACCAGCAATTGATGCCCAAATTGCAACCATGTCCGAAACACAGTATCTCAGCCCACAAGGTGTTTTACTCTTAGTCGCACTGCAATGGTGGGATGAAGAAGGCGTTACAGCAGGTGTTCTGGAAGTTGGGCGTGGCGGACGCTTCGATGATATGGCAGTTTTGCCGAATAAGGTATCCTTATTCACTCCAATCTTCATTGAACATGCTCAATATCTGGGGAATTCTTTAGAACGCATCGCATGGCATAAAGCAGGTATTATGTCACAGAATAGTTATGCTTATAGCGTGGCACAAGACCCTGTAGTGATGGAAGTCTTGCAAAAAGAAGCTGATGCGACCAATAGTGAATTCTTCTGGTTCTCGAAGCTAGATATGGGAAAATATATTGCAGATACCCCAACAGGCATTCGCATGAGCCTACAACGTTATGGTGAAATCGACCTACCCTTTTATGCTCATCATCAAATCCAGAATGCGACTCTCGCGGTTCAGGCTGTGGGCAATATGCACGCCCGACTTAAAGGCATTGACCATAATTCACCTGAATATATTGAGCGTATTCGGCATGGTTTAGAAGCAGTTATCTGGCATGGGCGTTTAGAGAAACTACAAGATAATCCTGCGGTGTATGTGGATGGTGCAATCAACATTGCCTCCGCTAAAGATTTTATAGGGAGCATCAAGGAGCGCCTTACCCACCCAATTGTAACGATTGTAGGCGTTCCAAAAGATAGAGATGTGGAAGGAGTCTATAAAGTTTACGCAGAAATTAGTGATTCACTCATCATCACCGAGAACAATATCCATCCTTATATTCACTTTCCAGAAAAAGAAGATTCACTAGAGATTGCAAGGCGACATCATGAGGATGTATCGCATCGAAAGATTTTACCTGATGCTTTAGAACTTGCTTTTGAAAAAGCTGGTGAAACTGGAACTATTTTACTGGGTGTAGCACAACCGCTTGTGGGAGAAGCGATGATGATTTGGGATATTGATACTTTGCAGATTTAGTATAACTGAGGGGGATTCTTACATAGAACTGGCTCTACCAAGGTTTATCCCTGTAAATTCATGTGTATCTGCAAATAAGATTTCAATCTTTTCGATTGCATCACTATAGTCCTCGAAAATTTTAAGCGGGATTTGTGACCCTTTGAGGAGAAAGTGGATGGCTGCAATGAGCGACGTGTCAGCAACAATGTAGGCATTTATGCTCTTTTTAGCGTCCCAAGTCGCGTAGAGTTTGAAAATTGTGTCCATCAAGTGAGCTATCGAGAATTCCTGAGAAAACGTAATGCTACTTATATCAAACAATAGATAGAGTGCTTCCTCACCATCAGACTTCCGTATAATCTCATCAAGATTTACAAAGAGACGAAAAGCATCACCATCATCGCTTGGTGCAAACATTTTAACGATGGTGAGTGGTGGTGTTGATAATTTCTGTAACGTGTATCCCATAAATCCTCTAAGTATAATCTAACCCTCAGTATAATTAATATTTCGGCGTATTACAATTAAGCTTTGGGTACGATGCTTAAACTCCATCCATCAGGATACCGTTTACGAGTGTTTTGCACATCTGCCAAGTGACTATCCATCTGGATAGTTTTTATAGAAATCGATTTGTGTTATTCGTGTGGGATAGGGATAAAGACGGGCAACTTAGAGGCGCATTTTGAGTTGATGCGCTTGTATTTCGGCTAGAGCATCTTCAACACTATTTGCATAATGATATTTGCTAGTTTTTTGTGTCAATTGATGAACTGTATTTGTAATTTTGAGAAGCATTTTGAGGAATTGAATATTGCCTGTGAAGAAAACTAATTCTTCTTTAGAAGGGTCAAGGTTAATTAAGCGTGAGATATGCTTTATAGATAGTTGATTATCTTTTGGGAATTGCCCAGCAAGCTCATGCACATATAAGATGCTAAATGTTTCATGCTCCATCTCATCTAACAACTTATTGGTACGCTTAACTAAGTCATACATAACCTCCCATGACCATGGTGCTAAGAGTTCTATAATAAGTATCGATTGGTTTTCATCCCACCAATAGACCTTAAATATTTCTGTTTCAAGTTCAATCTGCATTAGCTATTTCTTCTAAATATGACTGCTACCTAATCATATAACAATATTGGTTACGAAATAATTGATATATGATAGGCGCAGTACCTATGTATATACTTATCTGGTCTGTTTAGATTGGACTGGTATAATATGCTTAGTTACAGTTGATACAATGACGGTATTATCCCAAAATAAATTGCAAGCGTATATAGACGAGTAAATAATGGTCAGGGTTTTTCTTTCGACAGTCATCGGCGTTATTATCGGCATTGCATCAGGTATTGGCTTAGGATGGGGCTTTCCTGCCGAATATACTAATAGTACCTTGCCTGAATTAGCACAAAGTCATCGAGATGCGTACACCGTGATGATAGCCTCTGGTTTTGTCAATGATGGTGATATATCAGGTGCATTTGAACGCTTACGCCTCCTAGGTGTCGAGAATGTTCCAGCCTATGTGCAAGAAACAACTGAGAGATACATTACCAACTCTCGTGAATTAGATGATATTCAGTTATTAGTCGCATTAACTGATGGCTTCGGACGCTTGACCCCTGTTATGGAAACATTCTGCCAACTTTGCGAAGGGCGTGATGGATAATGAGCGAAACAATGCCCCCTCGTCCACCAACAACTTTGCCAGAGCAACAAGCAGTCTACCGCAATAGCAAGTATCAACGTCGTCGCAGGCTATTTTCTATGTGGGCGTTAATGATAGGCTTAATCATAGGTTTAGCTGGTGGATTATACTATGCCTACATCATCAATCCCACGCAAGAATTGAGTACCCGTCCTAGTCAGTTACGCATAGATGAACAACAACATTACGTCGTCGCTATTATGCTGGCTTATGGCTATGACAGCGACCTAACAACAGCGATAAATCGTTTGGTTACGTTGGAATTGGATGGCGACCCTGTGCAAGTCGTCGCTGATATGGCGTGTGATTTAGCCCGTACAGGTTATGTCGATAGCACATCAGGCTTACGTGCAGTACGTGCCATGCGGACATTTTATCAACTTCAGGGGCGCACAGGATGCGCTGATAATATTATACCTGCGCCAGAAAGCGTCCCCCTTGAAGTTGTCATTGATGTGCCAACTGCAAGCCCGACCTTGCCTCCTCCGCCGACGAAAACTCCAAATAGTGACCTCGCTACTGAAACGCCCAATAGCATCATCGCAACGGCAACTAGCGCACCACAGGGTACGTATAACGGTATCATCACACAGACATTCTGTAGCACCGAATTGTCGGGGATTATTGAAGTCCGTGTTCGCAATGGTTTAAATGAGGAAGTGGCAGGTCAACCTGTGCGTGTGACATGGGAAGCTGGACGGAGCGATTTTGTAACAGGTCTAAAGCCTGAACGTGGTGTCGGCTATGCTGATTTTCAGATGGAAGAAGGTATCAGTTACATTGTATCGATGCCACAACTCAGTGACCCGATTCAAAATCCGATTGTCGCCGATAGTTGCTTCACCGAAACTAACGAGACAGCTATCCGTTCGTATCGCGTGGTGTTTGTACGGAATTAATCTCGGATTTAGGTCACCACTGGGGTAAGAAATAATAGTCAGTTGAGTAAGTTTATTCCAAAAAAAATCTTTTAGCGTCTCAGCGAACAGCATTTCAGCAAAACGAGATTCCTTGTAAGAATTGTGTTTTTGCTGACGCGCTGACAATCTGAAGTGCTGACTACTACCCCGCCGTTGCTAAATTCACAGTTTCAGGAGATTTTGTTCTTAATTGTGCTTTGAGTTGCTTTGCTGCCATCGCATAGCCTCCTGCATCAGCATCAAGGAAGTGGACTTGTCGTCCGAAACGGTCAAAGACAATACAGGTCATCAAGCTGTGATTTGCTGTGTGAATTCCATAAGAAAGTTCCCCGACCTGTTCGTAAATTTCCAAAAATTCGAGTAATTTCGCGCGTTGCTCAGGTGTACCACTAATTGTCATCCGTAACATATCATCAAACTTTTCGTGGTCAGTCGAATTACGAACCGTAGTGCGGTATTTATCCCAAATTTTATCCACATATTTCCAAAGTAAATAACCACCGATTGCCCAGAACATGAGCTTAAGCATATTCATTAGCGTCACTTTATCTTGCTTCCAGCCCAATTCATTTTTGTATTGATTTGGATTTGTAGCGACAATCATCTTGTCATAATTTATCGGATGCCGTGCTTCAGCATCTCCATAAATATCGGTAATCGCATCCAAAGCATGGTCATAAATACGGTGATTCTGCTCATTGGTAGATGCTGTTGCCTTGACCAATAAACTGACAACTTCACCTTTTGCGGCTGGATGTTTATCCCATCGGCATTCAAAACCAGAAAAATCTGCCTCACCTGCAAAAGTATCATCAATCAGGTATAGGTGACTTGTATTAGGTGATTTAATCAAAACATCGGCGTAATCTAAGCCACCCCCTGTAAACACAGGTTGCTGAAAATTCTCACTTACATTGACCTTACCTGCTTTTACAGTGTATCCACCTGCAATAACATCTTTAACAGGGACAATACCAGCACGAACTTCTAAATCAAAGTTTTCGCGTCCGAGCCGTTTAACCGCCGCTAGCGCATGATAGACTTCATTCGATACTTCGCGTGGAACAACCACCGATGCACCATCCCCACCAAACAAGAATGGCACTTCAATATTCGGGATGCTGTTCAAGATTGCAGTAATTGTTACAGCCGCCATCGTATTGACCGCTTTGTAACGCCCTGCTTCAATTGCAACAGTTGAATTTCGGACATCTGTGATGGCAATCAACCAGTCATTCGGTAAATCCTTATACTGCGAAATATCTGTGATTTGCTTTAAACTGCTCATAGATGGCATATCATGGAAAAATGTTTTATTACTCATGTGTGTGGATACTCGCAACTAAAATAATTCTTATTATTATATTATACATCCGTTTTGCAGTATTAAGATGAGTACCAGCTGATAATCAACATCAATTAATAGCATATGCACAATTAATTCATAATATCCACACAGGCACGCTTTAAAGTGATCCTATATTTCTATCAATTAAAGGATAGTTAAATGCACGATAAAACATTTTGGAAGAACATTCTTGAAAATAAAGGCAATGTTCCTGAAGGGGTATCTCAAGCAGACCTCACAACCGAATTACTAGATTATTTGCATTCACCTGATCCTGAATTGCGTGATGAATTTGGTTATCAGATTTTGGCACATTGGATTCTCAGTGGAGATTATGACAAACAGACGCTTAAAAGTTTCTTAGTTAGATGGCTGAGTGAGTTACAAACAGGCTTAGGTGAAATTGGCACAGACAGTGTTTTGACGCGCTCATTTTCTGCCTTAATGCTATCGATACTGGTCTACTATGATATAAAGCAATCATGGTTATCTAACGAAGACTACCAACGCTTATATGATGGCATTATTGCCTATTTCATCGCTGAACAAGATTTACGCGGTTATGACAGCGACAAAGGTTGGCATCATGCGATTGCTCATACTGCCGATGTATTCAAATTCCTCGCCCGTAACGAAAAAGCCAATGCAATGCATCTCCAAAGTATCCTAGATACAGTAGCAACAAGGCTCACGCAGGCGCAAAAACATATTTACACACATGGTGAAGATGAACGCATTGCCCTTGTTATTTTGGATGTGGTCAAACGGGATTTACTGGATGATGAGGCTTATAGTCAATGGCTTGATACGTTAGTTGCTGTAAAAGAGCAATTAAAGCCAGCCATTGCCCTAGATGAAGAAGCCTTCGGTGCTATCCAGAATGTGACACACTTTTTACGCGCACTTTACTTCACACTGAGTAAGAATCAGGCTGAAAATGAACATACTGGCAAATTAGCCTATCAAATCTTTGAAATTTTGCAGGATTTCTAAACGAAAAACGCCCCATTATTGGAGCGTCTTTCACTGGAGAAACGTATCGATTTCTAAAAAAAATGGAGTTATTTAACGAACGACAGTCGCAATCATTGATAAGATAAAAATAGCGACCGCGACCAATGTTTTACGAAGTAAATACTTCACTGGTGTGAAATTGACTTCATTGACTGTATAACGTTTTCTATTTTTGAGCGCATCTTGCAAACGTTCAAAACCAAGTTCCAAATCATCTACTGCATTGATATGAGTATGAACTGGGATACGGTCTTCAAAGCCATAAACGACCATTGGAATAACTGGTACATCATTTAAACGCGCATGAGCAATATCTGCCCAAACTTGTTGTGAGCGCATTGCCGATGGACTGGTCAATACAACTACAGCATCCATTGTCTCAATCACTTTAGGCGAAATACGTTCAATTTGGCTCGCAGATTTATTCAGTGGTGTAACGACCACTTGGTAGCCATGATATTCAAGTTCTTCTTTAATAGCCTCAGCAACCAGCATTTCTTGACGAATGTGGCTGATAAATATTTTCTTTGGATTATTGAATCCAAAATTAAAACCTATGATACGCATGTGTCACCCCACTCAAAAGTTTCACATTATTACAAATCTATATTGTTATTTTACGTTATATAACGAACAAGATACTTAGGTTTGTATAATATTTTGTCAAGAAATTGTAAATATTACATAAAATTACACATTACGAAATGTTAAAACCGTGTGGCAACAATGAAAAATGAAGGAAATTTCATTGTTTCTTAATTTTTAGCGATAAATTAAGGCTGGAGCATGACATAGCATGCCCTAATATTACAATTTTTAAACCAGAAAATGTGATTGTAACGATTGTAAAACAGTAGGATTTTCAGTGAAGAGTGCTTGAACACAGTGAATTACAGCATCTTTTACATCAGGATTTAACAGCTTGAGGTGCATTGAACCTTCAGACTGTGGGTCAGGATGATAGATATGTAAGACGGCGGTCAAACCGTATAGCGGATTATCGGTTTTGGGCGTGTTGTCTCCATAAATCGCTTGTTTGAGACTTTCACGCAAGCCGTCAATGTGTGTGCCACCATCTTTTGCCAGTATCGTATTGACAAAGCCCATCACGACACCATCTGTATGCTTACGGAATTGTAGAGCTAATTCAACTTTTACTTTAGATTCCCCTATATATTTATCGCTGTATTCAGTCTGCAAAGAGTTAAACAATATAGGATGCACACATTCATCATGCTGATTCAAGTCAGCCATCCAAGCCACTAACCCTTTGGGCTGATGCAAACTGAGGATGTCGCCATCGCGTTCAATCTCAAGTGTGAGTTGTGGTAATAAATAAACCAATTCTTGACAACGCTCCACAATCACTGTGTAATCGAATGTCAGACCCTCATCCATAATCGTGAAATCAGGTATGAAGCGGATAGTTGTCTGTGTGCGTGGGGAATAGCTCAGAGCTTGATGAATAATACGGTCAGTCGCTAATCCCTGTTCGTAAAAGTGCATCCAAACATCGGTATGATGCTCTATCGACAAGCTAAATTTTTTAGACAAGCAATTCACGATGCTTAATCCCATGCCGTGTAAACCACCTTGTACACCAAAATACATATCACTCAGTGGTGCGCGTGTTTTACAATCGGCTAAAAGTGCATCCAATGCTTTAGAGTTACTTTCCATATTGAGTTGAGGGTCAATCAGCGACGTGCCATCATTGATGATGAGAACTTCATTATCATCACTGATTTCGATGCGAATCATGCTACATAGCCCGAGCATCGCTTCTTCTAGCATATGGTCTGTTGCCGACCATATGAGGTGATGTAACCCTCGAATATCCGTACCACCTAAGTACATACCTGGTCGTCTACGGATGTGTTCACGCGGGGTAAAAGAAGGAATATTTTGCGAGGAATATTCTGTTTCTTGAGGCTTTTCATCTGGCATAAAAATCGCTCCAAAACTAAGCTGAACAGGGACATAATTATCCGATGTTCATGTCCTTAATTATACCATTTTTACGCCCCAAATTGAAGCAAATTAACGAGGCTATTACACGTATCTAAAGGTTTTTAAAGTAATTTTACGGGTCAAATTTTAGACAAAAATTTATGTGCTAAAAAGGCTTTCATACTGCTTCTTTCTGAAATTAAAAACGTGCTGAGTGAGTCAGCACGTTTTGGATAATCTAAGAGTTGAAATACTTAGCCTTGGTTACGATTATGATTATCAACTGCACGCATAACCTGAGTCCGTGAAAGCATGACCGTTTCATCTTCCTCATCGAGCAATTCACGCGGAATAGCTATCTTTTTCTCGGTCAGGTAGTCAACCAACGCATGACTGAATTTACGAGCAGGTGTTTCATTGCCGTGTCGGCGACGAATATCACGCAGGTGGTCAACCATCCAAATGTACAAATCCGCCTCAGTATGCTTCTTATTTTCGCCTGTACGGTCTAATACATTATGCTTACGAATGAGCGAAATTGCAGGACGATAAATATTATCATACCAATCTGCGGCGGCATCAGCAGTCTTTACAGGTTGACCACTCAATGTTTCCATCACCTGACCATGTAGATAAATATGCCCCATCAATTCAGGATACCCTGAAGGGTCACTCAATTGCATAGATTGCAGATGAGGTCGCGTGCGCTGGAGTTCGGTCTCTTCCAAAAAGACCACATACGCGGCGGCGGCATCTAAGTCTTCAAGTGTCATACCAGCTTGAAGGTCAACATTGGTTGGGAGTTCAGTAACATGTGCCTGAATTGTTTTTGAACCAATTTCACGCGCGACGGATACCCGATGGTTGCCATCACGCACGAAATAGACATCATCGACTTGATAAACCTCAATCGGTGGTACGCCTTCTAAGCTATTGACCTTCGCATAAACGCGACTCCAACGCTCTCTCATTTCATTGGTTTTAGGGAGAAAAGTCGCTGTAAAATCTTTATGCCGTCCAACGCTACCGATGATTTTCTCGACAGGTATATCTTGTAAACCCTTGTAACTTTCTTCGCGTAAGCGTAAACGCGCACGTACATCATCGAAACTGAGTAATTCAGCCGATTTTCCTCGAAGTAAGCTCATCATCTCGGAAAAGAATGCTCTACTACGAGTTGATTGGAACTTACCCACGCCTTCTATATAACTTGTCTGGAAAGTACGGTCTTCTGCCATGTTGTGTGTCCTCGCTTTAGCGTGCTACCCTAGTGTTAAGCATTTGCCTAGCTTGTAGCAACGTCCATTTTACACAATCAACTTATAAGAAATATTGTTTAGTTTTATCGCACGATTATCGTCGGATTAACAAATGGCAAATTGGGTCAATAGTTGTTAGAACGTATCACTAAACTCAATAATTATGAAAATAATAGCAGATTGTTATGTTTGCAACATCCCTAACTATGATACACTACCCTTTCTTTAACAAATATTAACATTCAAGAGAAAATTTTATGACAAGTCTCCTCGTCACCAATGATGATGGTGTGAAAGCCCCCGGTATACAAGCTCTTGCCGAAGCCATGCAACAATTCGGCACTATTCACATTGTCGCCCCTGCTCGTAACCAGAGCGCAAGTGGGCATAAGAAAACATTATTTAACGATATAGACATTGAAGAGATTACTTTAGCCAATGGGATGTCAGCATTGGCGATTGATGGTTCACCTGCTGATTGCATTGCCCTCAGTGCAATGGGCTTGCGTGATTTTCCACCTCGTTTGGTCGTTTCAGGGATTAATCGGGGAGAAAATATGGGGCAAGACATCACATACAGTGGCACAGTCACCGCCGCATTAGAAGCCGTTATTCACGGCGTACCTGCTTTGGCGATTTCTCTATCAGACCATACTGCCGATACAGTAGAAGATTACGCCGAAGCATCTAAGATTGCTGTGCATGTCGTTCATAAGATGCTTCAAGATACCAAAGGCTTACCTCCCTTTACGATACTCAATTTGAACGTCCCAAAGGGCAAAGTAAAAGGCATACGAGTTACTCGGCAAGGGGTAAGGATTTATCGGGATGAGATGGAACAGGACGGCAATAA
The DNA here is from genome assembly GCA_965230145.1 of Phototrophicaceae bacterium. GTDB lineage: Bacteria > Chloroflexota > Anaerolineae > Aggregatilineales > Phototrophicaceae > JAUZRW01. Next base: position 3,558,068 of record CBDDKI010000002.1, on the reverse strand, counting down.
AGTCCGCATTGTTGGCGAACCCCCGACAGGTGTATTAGATGAAGTCGGCACAGACCTCTGGGCAGTCCACAATGGCTATGCTAGTCTCACACCCATTCACCTCGATATGACTGCCTATCGCTTTATATCAGACCTAAATACGTGGGATTTTAATGAGTGAGGATAAGCATTTTAGCCATTCAGCAACAGCATTTCAGTATTTTTCGGACAGCATCATGCTATCCCTACATGAATTCTCATTTTTTAGGCACTATTGTAGGGACGTGATGTATCGCGTCCGAAGATAAAACCTACTACCTTTTTCTAAATACTTTCCAGATCCCTCATTAGTAACCTTCGGAAAAGAACTGGAAAATAGTAGGGGCGAACCCTGTGTGGTCGCCCGTTCGGGAGCGCACATAGGCACTCCCCTACAATCCTAAAATATATCGAAGGTTACTATTTGACTTTAGAGAGAGACACTTATGAACCAGACAAAACAGAAGCGAGCAAAGGGCAGAAACAGGACGTGCTTCACTATAATTCAAGGTATAATTATGTTGCTTATAATCCTCTTTTTGCTTTCTCCTTTGGGTTTGGCAAGGATATACAACTCAATTACCTTGTTTACTTTCTCACAGAGATTTTACGCCTATCCGCTACCACCAGAAACAACCTTGATTAGTCGGAGTTCAGAGTATGGGTTAATGGGTGGCAATGGAAATCATTGTTCATTCTTAGCAACAATGTTAGTGACGACAACCTTAACAGAGCAGGAGATGGAAGATTACTATGCAAATGTAACCTTTGCTACTATTCATCCTAACTCATCAGTGGCTGGAGGGTGGGGACTAAATGGCAGAATTCGACCTACAGTAAACTTTATATCGCCAACGACTGCTGAAATCAGGTTATTTGATGGTATTTATTATGGGTTCAGAAATAGGGATGCTAAATGTAGATAATTGTTGCATTGTGTAATTATTTCTCCAAAATTGACTCTCTCATAATTCGTCTCAACCATCGCTACAAATATCCTGTTATATGGAATTAATGGATGCTGAAAACCACACGTTGTCCTGCTATCATGAACCCAAGAAAATTTATATAAAGGGAAAAGCACACACAATGAGCGAAAAATACACAAAATTAGTCAAACACTTGCGAGAGATAACCAATGTTGGCAATGCCTCAGCAATCCTCTCATGGGATCAAGAAACCGAGATGCCTCATGGAGGTGCAGAAGCCCGCGCCAGCCAGATGTCGACCTTAGCCCGTATCTACCACACGATGCTCACGTCTGACGAGACAGCACAATTACTCGACGATGCGAAATCTGAACTCAATGGTGCGGATTACGACAGTGATGAAGCCAGCATGATTCGCGTGGTCGAGCAAGATTACGCCGATGCCACCAAACTCCCTACTGATTTCGTTGCTGAACGTGCTGAAAAAGTCGCACTGGCACACAATGTTTGGGCAGAAGCCCGTGAAAAAGCCGATTTCAGTCTTTTTGCAGATGCCCTCAAAGGCTTAATTGACCTCACTCTACAAGAGGCAGAGTATCGTGGCTATGATGAACATCCTTATGATGCGCTACTCGGACAATATGAACGTGGGATGACCACAGCCGAAGTCACCGAAATTTTTGATGCCCATCGTCCAAAATTGGTGGATTTAATCGCTCAAATTGCTGATGCTGAACAGGTCGATGATAGTTTCTTGCATCTATCTTTTGATAAAGACAAACAACGCCAATTTGGACTGGATATGATTAAAGCCTATGGTTTCGATTTTAATCGCGGTGTTCAGGCTGTTTCTGTGCATCCTTTCTGCACCAATTTCAGCAAAAATGATGTGCGGATAACCACTCGCTTTGAAGATAATTTCCTCAATCCTGCCCTATTCGGCATGATGCACGAAGCAGGACACGGCATGTATGAGCAAGGTATCGGTGATAATTTAGAAGGGACTCCGCTATGTGGTGGCACATCACTCGGCGTACACGAGTCACAATCACGCATGTGGGAGAATATAGTCGGACGGAGCAAAGGCTATTGGTCATGGGCATTGCCTCAACTCAAACAAGTCTTTCCTCAGTTAGCAGATGTCACCCTCGACCAATTTTTCAAAGGGGTTAATAAAGTCAGCCCTTCATTCATCCGCGTTGAAGCTGATGAAGCAACCTACAATTTACACATCATCTTGCGCTTTGAAATTGAGCAAGGCATCCTCACAGGCGATATTCAGGTTGAAGATTTGCCCGACGTTTGGAATGCAACGTTCACTGACTTTTTCGGTATTACACCTCCAGATGACGCGCTTGGCGTGTTGCAAGATGTTCATTGGAGTGCAGGCTTATTCGGCTACTTCCCGACCTATGCACTTGGTAATTTGCTCTCGGTACAGTATTACAATCAAGCCATTGCGGATAAACCAGCGATTACAGATGAAATTGCGAACGGCAAATTCGATACCTTACTGACATGGCTCAATGAGAACATCCATCAATATGGACGTAAATTCACAGGGCAAGAACTCACACAACGCATCACAGGCGAGAGCATCCAATCCGATGATTACATCCAATACCTGACCGATAAATACACTGAGGTCTATGAGTTGTAAGCGATTTTTGTAAGGGCAGACCGTCGGTCTGCCCTACCGATTTACCCTCTCCGAGTTGCCAAAAATTCATCCATCTCATACTGGCTACCGACGATAAACGGTGTCCGTTGATGGATTTCTGTTGGCTGAATATCGAGGATATTTTGCTCACCATTAGAAGCAATCCCACCAGCTTGTTCGGCAATCAATGCCAGTGGCGCACATTCATAGAGCAGACGTAATTTGCCATCGGGTTGTGAGGGTGTACTCGGGTAATAGAAGACACCGCCTTGATGCAAAATCTGATGAAAATCAGCCAGTAATGCACCTGAATAACGCAAGGAGTATCTATTATCCTGCATAAATTTATCAGTATATTCACGGGTCGATTCACGCCATTGGCTGTAATAACCCAAATTTGCACTAAAGACCTTGCCCTCGTCAGGCATCTTGATATTGGTTTTATACAGGATGAATTCCCCAACTTCGTTATTCAGTACAAAGCTATGCACCCCATCCTGCGCGGTATAGACTAACATCGTTGCAGGTCCATACATGATGTACCCAGCCGCCACTTGGTCACGTCCTTTGCGTTTGAGCGCATCTTCTGTGGAGTATGATGTTGCTGTATCAATATCATGCACAGAGAAAATCGAGCCGATAATGCCGTTTATATCGACATTGGTTGAGCCATCAATCGGGTCAACCATCACGGCATAACCTAAGCCAGAGCTATGGCTCTCCAACGAACGCGGTTCATCCATCTCCTCAGAGACCAACATGCTGACAATATCAACATATTCCAGAGCCTCAATAAAGGCTTGGTTGCCGATGACATCTAACTTCTTAACACTTTCGCCTTGTACATTGGTATCCCCCGTTGAGCCTGTTAAATCATTGAGGGCAGCATGGCGCATCTGGTTGGCGATGATTTTGCCGATTGTGCCGATTTGCGTCATGAAACGGGTGAATTTACCAGAGGCTTCAGGGTATTCGCGCTGACGTTCGACAAGAAAACGGTCTAAGGTGATCGTTTTGGGTAACGATGTGTGTGGTTGCATAATTTTGAATCCATATGTCGTGAGTGTGTTTCACTATGATACCGTATCTAATTCACCACGCGCTACAGGATAAGGTAGTGTATCCATGTCGGATGAAATTCTAGGACGTGCCGTTATGCTTGTCTACAATGCCGACTGGTAGGGATGTCCGACGGAAAAAAATGAGAATTGCTATTGAATTGGTTTGTTTTTATGAACATTGAGCGTATTTTTATTGCGCGAGGGCGCAACAAAAGCGAAAAATATTTTTGCCGAAAAATAAAACATCCTGACTTGTGGATGCTTTTCTGAGTGTGTCTGATGTACTTTTAGATGCTGAACCGTATCTCGATATTTAATTTTGGGCGTGGGATGTGCTGGCATGAGTGTCTCTTATATGGTGGTAGATTAGCTGGTGAAGAGAGTATAGCTTAATTTGGAATGTTGATGTTGTTGATATGCCCGTTCATATCACCGTTGATATGACTTTTCATATGAACAGGGAAATGGGAAAAAGTTTTATTGCGTTTTTTGGTTAGGATTGGGTTTATGAGAAATTAGGGTGTGAATTGTAGGGACGTGATGTATCGCGTCCGAAATATAAACCAACGACTAATCATATACAGGTCAGAAATTGCCTACAAATACAATATCTCTTGTTTTTCTCGTCGCGGACAGCATTCATGCAGTCCCTACATCGTTCTTTAAAGTCTTTGTGTCTATTTAGTTCAATCGTTTTCCTGCTTTTTCTCAGCACTCATTTTTCCCTTGTTCATATCAACGGTCATATCAACAACACGGTGCCAATAAAAAATGCTAGACTCTGTCTAGCACCTTAACAATTGAATACCATAACAAGGGTCTTTTTAACAAACCAAACACAAACCCACATCGCAAAAAATTCCCTGTTATCTTTGCTTACCTCACGCCCAAAAATCCCTGTTTTCCCTGTTATGCTCTGTTAAACAGGAAATTCAACATAATCACTCTTGCTCAAAACGCAAGGCACGCATGCCATTCAGTGTCACAATCAGCGACATGCCGACATCCGCAAAAATCGCCATCCACATGGTTACGCCACCACTCGCGGCAAGGAATAGGAAAATCAGCTTCATCCCAATCGCCAAAATCACATTCTGCATAATCAGGTTACGCGCAAAACGCGAGAGCTTTACCGCAAAGGGCAATTGGCGCAAATCGTCTGCCATCAGGGCAATATCTGCCGTTTCCATCGCTTGTGCTGTCCCTGCACCACCCATTGCAATCCCGACAGTCGCGGTTGCTAAAGCAGGGGTATCATTCACACCATCCCCCACCATTGCCACGTTCTGGTGCGTCTGCATCAAGCCTTCAACAGCCGTTACCTTATCATCTGGCAACAAGGACGCACGTACATCACGCACATTAACTGTATCCCCAACAGCTTTCGCAACTGTTGGATTATCGCCCGTGAGCATAATCGTCTCTAAGCCGAGTTTATTTAAATCAGCCACAACTTTTGCACTACTCGCACGGACTTCATCAGCCACAGCGATATAACCCCGAACGCGCTCACCATCATGAATCATCATTGTGGTTTGTCCGCGTCCTTCAGCAGATGCCACCATCTCACAAAATGTTGCATTATGCTCAAATTCGCTATCAAAGAGCGTATGTGACCCAACCACAACCTGCTGACCATCAATCGTGCCAGTGATACCACGCCCGCTCAAGTTCTCGACATCGTCAGCGGGTGTATAACGGTTCAGTATCTGGCGCGCATCCGCTTCATTGACCACTGCCCGAGCCAAAGGATGCGTACTACGGCTTTCAACAGCCGCGGCAAGTGCGAGCACATCATCACATTCTGCACAGACTTCACCCGTAACGCAATCAATACTGCGTGTTTCCATTACCACAGGACGACCTTCGGTGAGTGTGCCTGTTTTATCAAAGGCAACAGCTTTCACTGTACCGAGTGCTTCTAAATATGCCCCGCCTTTTATCAGCACACCGTTACGCGCCGCACGGGTAATTGCACTAATCACGGTCACAGGCGTACTAATCACCAACGCACAGGGACAAGCAATCACCAGAATCGTTAGCGCACGATACAACCATCCCTGACTAGCTTCCGTGCCAATGAGCGCTTGCCCAAAGAATAGCGTTGGCACAATCGCTATCAAAGTCGCAAAGATAATCACCGCTGGTGTGTAATATTGGGCAAATTGGTCAATCATACGTTGTGATGGTGCATAACGCCCTTGTGCCTCAGCGACCATTGCAATGATGCGACTCAGCGTATTATTTTTTGCTAAAGCAGTCACTTCGACAGTCAGTGTGCCATTTTCATTGATGCTCCCTGCGAAAACATCATCACCAACGGTTTTAGTAATCGGCATACTCTCGCCTGTAATTGCCGCCTGATTAACGCCACTATTGCCTTTAATAACTGTGCCATCCATTGGGATACGTTCACTCGGTTTGACGAGAATATGGTCACCAACGAGCAATTCTTCTACAGGGACGACTTTTTCAGTACCATCTTGAATGTGCAGGGCTGTATCAGGTTGTAATTCGAGCAATGCCCCGATGCTATCTCTAGCACGATTGGTCACATAGCCTTCAAGAGCTTCACCAATGCTATAGAGGAATACGACTGTTGCCGCTTCGATATATTCCCCAATAATTAGCGCACCAATCCCTGCGATACTCATTAGCAAATCAATCGTGAACCGTCGGTTGATGCGTAAAGCATTGAGTCCTTTTTTGCCGATAGGATATACTGCCAAAATCAGCGCAAGCGTGTATATTGCGCTGGGAATAGCCTCTGTATTTGTGACAAAGTAAATGGCTAATCCTATTAAAACCAATCCTACTGCAATGACGGCAAGGCGGGTGTCATCTCGGCTAAGGAGATAATCCCAAAAGCCCAGCACACCGCCGCGTGAGGCAACTTTAGTTTTTTTCTCTGAGGAATCTTCGTTTAATGTATGCCCGAATTGCTGAGTGCGTTGTTGTAAATCAGCAAATGTCGAATTGCCATTGACCGTCAATGTCATATTAGCAAAATTGACCGTTGCCGATTGCACACCCTCTAATCTGTTAATGCCAACTTCGAGTTCTTTAGCACAATTCGCGCAATCTAAATTACCAATGTTATATGTTTTTTGGGACATCTTGACCCCTAATTGATACCTTATCTCAATATATGTGTAGCTACACATATATTATAGCATGTGAGACTTGTTTGTATACATTATTCGGGAAAATGGGATGTTGTATCAGTTAAAAAGTTATTGGTTATCGGTGGAGAATTATCAGTGTTTAAACAAAGTTTTAGGCGGTCGAGATAAATATCGACCCTACACAATGCCTAGAAATTGATGTTTCGTGTAGGGATAGCATATTTAAGAAATTTTACCTCTTATTAAATTTTACAAAAAAAGAGCATGGCACAAGTGCCACACTCTTTCAACATTGCTTTAATTAGTGAAACCTTAGTCACCAACTCGTTCTAAGTTGAGGATTACTTCAAGTTCATCACCACCATAATATTCGATACGAATAACGAAGATAGTATCATCTTCTGTTTCAAATAAGAGTGATGTACCGCGTCCGCCTGTCATACGCAGATTGATTTCACTATAATCATTTGGATTGTCATCTGCTTCTAAAACATAGAATGAAATATCGGAGAAATCTGGTTCATCGTCCAATTCAACCGTCAAGTTATACACAGCATCTTCTTCACCTGTGAAGTTGACAAAGATAACATCGTCGCCATCACCAATTTCAAATTCGATTTCGCCATCATCTAGGGTGATAATTTCAGTCAGTTGAACTTCAATCTCAATATCACCATCAAGGATGCCACCTTGTGATTCTTCAATACGGATGGTGAATGTACCACTTTCTTCGAGTTCGAGACGTTGGATAATCGCATCACCATAGTAATTTTGGGATTCCGCAATTTCTTCACCTTGTGCATTATAGAGTGTCATGGTGGTGTTGAGGTAATCATCAGAGACAGTCACAATGTTGATAACGTCGCCTTCTTCGCCTTCAAAACGTGCTTCGACTGCAAGTGCGTCATCAGCATCAACATCTTCGTCGTCGTCATATTCGAGTAAGCCACCATCAACCATATCTACGACTTCGATTTCTTCTACACTCAGTTCGTAATCGCCTTCTGGTGTATTGCTACTAGAACAGCAGGACACGACACGGATAACATATGTGCCTGAGTCTTGAACTGCGTAAACCATCAATGATTGCAGACCATCGCCACCATCATCATTATAGGCAACTCGTTCACCATCCTCATCATAAAGTTCGAGGTAAGTATCCCAATCAGCCTCGATTGAGACCTCAATAACTTGACCTTCTTCGAGTTCAATTTCATATTCTGTAAGTTCGTCACTGGCTTCGCCATCAACGCTATCGCCAATACCAATACTATCTTGAGCAAATGCAGTGCTAACAGCTGTAAGTGCTAGCAAGCCAACCAAAAGAAAACGTATCCATTTAATATTCATTAAGTTGTCCCTTTTTATCGTGTGTAAAGATAATCTTCAAAACATTTTAGCATGATAACTATCGCACTATTACAAAGAAGTTGTAAAAAAGCGATTAGATATCACTAACACTTAATGAACGAAACTCAGCCTAACTGAGTTCCATTTTGGGAGACATATTGAAGGATTTTCATTGACTTTTTGACGTAAGAATTAAAGCACTATCTAATCTATGTTAGCGAGAAATTTCTGCACATGGGCGTTAAATTCATTTGGAAATTCCATGTTTGGTAGATGCGCTGTCCCTTGCATCACAATTTTTTGCGCTCCAGCAATATTCTCCATCATGAAGTCACTGGCTTTCATAATATATTCTTCATCTAAATCGCCGATGACAATTAAAACAGGCAAATCCAATTCGCCAAGACGTTCGGCTGCAAGAGTTTCAATAGGGATTTCTTTGCCCAGTAAGCTCGATTGGTTCAAAGCAATCATATTCATATCATAGACTTTTTTGCGTAAGGCTTGGTTCACCTGGTCTGGTGTGCGCCCAGTGCCATCAATAAAAAGTTGCATCGAAAGTTCGTTGAGGCGTTCCCAATCTTCGTTTTGGTATGCTGTGTCCATCTCTTCATCAATGGGTGATGGTGTCCATTCATCATATGAAAAGCCAGCCGGTCCTGAGCCGACCATAATAAGGGCATCCGCTCGCTGAGGATATTCCAAAGCAAAGTTCATACATGCACCACCACCCATTGAACATCCCATAAGATAAGTATGCTCAATACCAAGAAAATCTAGTAGCGCACGTATATCTTCATGACGTTGATAGTCGTCAGGAACGGGCAAACTCTGACCAAAGCCCCGCATATCAAAACGAACAACTTTGTAATTTTTTGCAAAAAACTCGACCTGCTCATCCCACATGGCATTATGAGCAATGCCAGCATGAACCATCAGTAAAGGATGCCCCTCACCCGAGACTTCGTAGTAAATTTTTGCTCCGTTAATATCGGCAAAGCCTGTTTGTTGTGTAACCATTTCTCACCCTCCAAATAGATTATATGTTCTAATTATAGCGTTACCTATTTGTTACGCAAGAGATGAAAAACGGCTAAACGTACTGTTCAATTATTGCTTTTAACTCACGCGCACGGTGTTGGAAGGTATGTTGTTTCAAAAACCGTTGATAGGCGGACTCAGCAATTTTCTCTCGTTCAGTGTCATGTGCCAGTAGATAGCTATAACGCTCAAGGGCTTCCTCTGCTGAGTTCACAACGATAATTTCTTTTTCAGGCTCAAACCACAATTCGATGCCCTTATAAGGATTAGTCACCATGGTTGAGCGCATCGCCGCTAATTCAAAAGGACGCATGGAAGATGAACCATAAACGCTGGCATGTGCGCCCCGTGTAATCACCAAATTGAGCTTGCTTCGACTGACATATTCCCGTAATTTACTAAAACTCAAGTAAGGCAATTGCTCGACACGTCCTAAATCACCTAAGTTTTTTCCTCGGACAGCAAATTTAGCAGAATCCAGCTTTTGACTAGGTTCAATCAGCATGGCATCAATCCACTCTGAACGGTATTCACGCCCATGCCCAAAGAAGAACGCATCATAATCTTTACTGACATCGTCTAAAGGTGCATAAAGTGCAGGGTCAGCCCCATACCAGACTGTATGTGTGGCTTTTGCCCCTAAATTCTTGAGAAATTCCTCGCCACCCAAGCTATTGCTGATAAATGCCGTATATTCACTGACATCTGCCCCTTGGTAAATGCGAAAACCTGAGGCAAAACCTTTCATATTCGGCAAACTCGCAGGTACATCCCCATCAAAGTAAAGTACGGGAACTTGATGCTTTTCTTGAATATATGTTGGGACACCCACCAGATGGTTTAGAGGAACAGTCAAAAAAATAACCGCATCAATATCATCTTGCTTGGTCAGAATGGCATCAATGTGGCGTTTCCACAAAGGGGCAATGAGTGTTTGTGCCATCTGCCGTGTAATTTTATCCATTGCCGACTCTGAATCAGTTGTTTCATCCATTTGCACCTGATTAACAGGCATCACAGCCCGTAGACTATCACGCGCTGTTTTGAAGGCATCCCCATATAATTTGGCTGGATTCGGTTCAGCACGCCACCACAGCGATTCGATAGCAGGTCCTTGATATGGAGTAGCAACGACTTCTACTCCGACCTCATATAGTGCTTTCATCAATTGCCAAAAGGCAGGAGTCGCGCTAAAGGGTTGGGTTAAATCTAAGGATGAGACAACAATCAGAAGTTTCATAAGTTCTCGGTTCTCAGGAAACAGTTTTCATAAAATGCAGTTATATGCGCTTGTACTACATTACCAATTTAATGCTTATGTTTATTTTTGCGGATGGCATGGATGCCATCCCTACATAAATTAGCACTTTTTAGACACTAATGTAGGGTTGAGACAGGTCTCAACCGCTTAAAATTTCGACAAAAAATTTATGGTCATATAGTAGCAACTAGTTACAGAAATTTCTTATTTAAGAGAAGTTATACACTTGAGGGAATTGGTGTAGGGACAATGCCTGCGTTGTCCACCACAAAAATTATTCAAGCACCATTTTATAAGATAGTTTGTATTATATTGCCACAGTATAGAAGCGAATTTTAGCAACATCAACGCCTGAATCTCTTATGCTAAACATTACATTTTAGATTATCGCAGGGTAATCGTCAGTATCCGCCCCTGTTGACTAGCTCATAGCCCATGCTATAATCGCGCCCTTGAAGTTCATACAATTCACTCGAATATTAGCGGAGAACGCAATGCCGAGACGTAACTTAACCATTATGCTTATGAGTATTATGGCATTATGGATGACAATAACAACAACTGCACAAGAAAACCTACTACAAAATCCGGGTTTTAATCAATCGGGTAATTATGTAGACCAGCGCCCATCTGGGTCTGAATATCCTTTTGCGATTGCCCCCGGCTGGAATGGCTGGCAAACACTGTCCCCCAGTACCGAAAGCTGGATGAATATCGAGCCAATTGCTTTCCCACATACAGCGGCTTTCAAACGTGAAGGCGATGCTAGCCAGAATATTGGTCGTGGTGATGCGACTTTCACAGCAGCAGTCTATCAGACGATTGGTGGTGTTGCTGAAGGGAGTACCTATCGCTTTACTGCGTGGGCATTACAAGATAGCGATACTGGCAGTGGGTCACAAACCCGTGTAGGTATCGGCAGTAATGTTGGTGGTAATCCATTTGGTAGCCCAATTACATGGTCGCCTTGGATGACAGCCATCGATAGTTGGCAAGAAATGACTGTCGAAGTGACTGTGCCTGCTGGAAGCATCACTGTTTTTATCTACTCAACTCAAAGCGCACCACGAGCAGGGAATCAGAATTACTATGACCAAGCCTCGCTTGTGCTTGTCGGTGGTGATGGTACGGTCGATGTGGGTGATGGTGAACAAGAAGATGGTACAGTTCAGCCTCCTGCTCCACCAACGTCTACACCACAAGTATTTGCACCATTTGTGAGTATCCAACCAACGCAAGAGAGCGGTGAAATTTTGCATACCGTCCAAACTGGCGATACTTTGGCGGCAATTTCTGCGGCTTATGGTGTACCTCAGAGCGAGATTTTGGAACTTAATGGCTTAACTCGCGAGCAAGCACGCTTCTTACGAATTGGTCAGCAATTGGTTATTAGTGAAGGTAATCCGAATGCTGTTGCGCCAACCGAAGAAGAACCCGACGAGACAGAAGAAGCCAGTGGGCAAAGTAGTGGCTTTGCTTCACCAACACCAAGAGAAGTCGCGCAGGAATCGACGGATATTCCGTCGCCAACGCCAGTAGAACCTGAAGAAGAAATAACCGAAGAACCGACACCTAACGTCACTGCAACACCAACAGAAATCCCTGCCACACCGACAGATGCACCGACTGCCCCTGTTGAACAAGGTGAAGATGCAGACCCACTCGCTATTGATACGGGTGTTTGCACGCTGATGTTCGATGATAGCAATAGCAATAACATCCAAGATGCCGATGAAGCGTTGCTATCAGGTGGTCAGATAACGATTTCGGCAAATGCAGGTGATACGAGCGAAGAATATATCACTGACGGTAGCGAACCGTTCTGCTTTGAAGAACTTGACCCTGGTCTTTATACGATGACAGGCGTTGCACCTGATGGCTACGGTTTGAATAGTAGTGTACGCTCAGTCAGCATTCAGGCAGGACAAGCCTTTACCGTAGCATTTGCAGCTATCGAAGGCTTAGAAATTGCCGCAGCACCAACAATCGATCCAACCTCAACTGTTAGCGACACTATCGTTGAGGAACAACCTGATGCTAGCAATAATTTCCGCAATCTTGCAGGGATTATTGTGCTAGGTTTGGCAGGAGCAGTTCTCTTAGGTGGGATTGTCGTCGGCGTGATTGTTGGACGACGATAACCAAGTAGATTAAATAATTATGCGTAAGGGAGGGTTAAAAACCTTCCCTACATTGAAACTCATAGCTGAGATTTTAGATATTAAAGAGGGAGACATTTATGACCCGTAAGTTGCTCATCACTGTGGTGTTCTTGCTCTTATTGGCAAGTTTAAGTTCAGCACAATCCTCAAGCGGTCAATTGTGTATCCGTGCATTTGAAGACCGTAATGCCAATGGAAGCCAAGATGCGAATGAACCACCGATTGTCCGTGGGGTTAGTGCGACACTAGCCGACGCAACTGGACTTATCATTGATTCAGCACTGATGGAAAATTCCAGCACAGCATCCAGTGGGACATTATGTTTCCAACGCTTAGAAGCAGGTCAATATACGATGCGCGTTTCAAGTGCTGACTATACGCCGACAACACCGACAGATTTTACCGCTGCTGTCAGCGATAGTGGCATTCCACAGGTATTATCTTATGGTGGACAACTCATCCCGAATGCGATGCCTGTAACTGAGGGAGAAATCTCTCCAGAAGCTCGTTTACAATCGACGCTGGTACGGAGTGTTTTTGCTGGTTTAGGGGCATTGTTGATTATGGGTGCAATGACTGTCTTAGGGACATTGATTTACTTCTTTGTTTTACGTAACCGTCAATCACCCACAGCAACAGGTGTTTACCAAGCTGTGCCATCAACAGGTCAATACGCGGCTGTACCAAGCACAGGACAGTATGCTGCTGTAGCAAATACGCCACCAACAGGCGTTGCACCAATCTCAGATGATACTGATATGCCTGATGTTGTCACAGTAGAAGACACATACAATATGTACTCAGACGACGATGAAAACGATACAAATCGTCCTGTCGAACGTTTTAATACTGACCCATATGACAATGTAGCTGATGATGATTTTGAGTTTGATGATGACGAAGACTCGGCTTATAAACCACCATCTGATTAAGGATGAGTTGCAAAAGGCGTGAGGTCTATCTCAACGCATTTATCAGGTAACAAAAAAGGTGAGACAGTAATCTCACCTTTTTTTGTTTTACACTACCAATGTAAATTACCCACTAGCTGATGTTAAGAGTGCATCGCGCGCATCAATCGCAGGTTGGAAATTGGAGTTGATTTGTAGGGCTGTATTGTAGTTGAGCAGAGCATTTTCGGTTTCGCCCAATGCCTCACGCGCTAGACCAGCATAGTAGTAGGTTTCTTCTACATAACAAATGCCATCAGGATTTTGGCAGTTATCAATGGTCTGGCGAGCCAAACGGACAATTTCAGCATATAAGCCATTAGCAATACCTGTATCAGCACTGGCTTGTGCAATTTCATAGTAGGTTTCGTAGATACCAAATTGATACCATAACATACGGAATGGGATGCCAATTTCACGCGCTCTATCAAAAGCTAATTTAGCATTATTGAAATAGGTCATCGCTGTAGCTTCATTGCCATTGTCACGCTCATAATGCGCCAAATCCACATAGTTTGTACCAAGATTAAACCACGCCCATGAGTCATTTACATCAGCATTGGCTTCTCCATTAGCGATAGTGAGTGCATTGATGATGTTGTTCAATTCATCAGCATCATCTCCTAAGAGTGTCATCAATTCCGCTTCACGCTCCGCTGTATAGAGGACAATATAGGTATAGTTGAAATGTTGCCAATACTCGGTGATATGGTCATAACTATAGTTATAATTTGCACCTTCATAGCTATCATGCGTCGTGATGATACGTGAATTGTCATCATAACCTTTAACTAAGAGATAATGCCCCATCCAACCAATATTTAAGCCTGGTGGGTCATACCCTTCTTCAATGATGACAGGAAAATCATTCGCAATCAGCATACGGAGTGTGTCTATTGTGCCACCATTGCGTTGGATTGCAAAAACAGGAAATTCAGGTACTTGTGAATTAACAAACTCTACCATTTGCCATGGACTGACATTTTTGTCCTCAATATTCGGTTTAAGGAAATCCTGCGCCCGAACTTGGTCATCGCTATAGCCAAAGAAAGTTAAGGCATTGGTGACCGTGGCAGGACCACAATTATTCCATAGTTGAGGTTCATAATTTAAGCCTTGCAAGCTATAAGCAACAGGTAAGGCAGTTTGTTCAGTATCTTGTGCTAAGGCAGATGTCGCAGGAATGAGCATTAAAGCGACAAAAAGAAGCACGCGCCAAGTGAGTTTATTCATTAAATCGACCTCTTTTTCTAGGATATGCCTGTATTATACAAGGAAAGTCTATGTTTAAAATGTGCCACTACACCACGCTTTCCCAACGCAGTGCATATTTTAGAGGATAAATATTACGAGAGGATAGCAATTTATGAGTGTGAGGTATTGCAGATTTTGTTTCGATAAATGTTACCTTGATGCAAAATATTGTTACTTTTCATCAGGTAAAAGATATTCAAATATTTGCTCAGTTAAAGATGCTTGTCCCGTTAAATGACTCCCATCTTCTTCGCCACATAATTCAAATCCATGAGATTCATAAAGATGACGGGCTACATTCAAACCTGCAAATGTTGTCAGGTAAACACGATGAAAATGCTTATGTCGACAGAAGTCCATCGCAACACCCATTAGTCTCTTACCTAACCCATGACCATGATACTCAGGGTCAATAATAAACCATCTTAATCTTGCACCTTCGTTCTCTGCCTTGCTTCCATCAATAATGACACTACCGATAATCTTGCCATCTGCTTCTGCAAACCAAGCACCATCATGTTCAGCATCAAAACGACTTAGAAAATCAGCCATTTCAGTTGCAACTTTGGCTTCAAAATACAGTCCCAAGTTCCAATGCTCTGCATAATAATTGGCATGCAATTCTACGATACGCCCTAATGCTCCGGGTTTGTAACCGATTATATTGACTTTATTCATTTTGGTTTCTTTCTTTATGACCATATTAAGATTTTGCTTTAAAACAAAATAATCCGCCAGATGAAGAAGAAAACCATGCCTCCAGTAATGGTCAGGAGCAAGTTTTTAAAGCGCCATGCAATGAAAACTGAGGCAATACTCGCATACAAGTAGGCATTACCTAGACCAATCTCAATATTGCCATCACGTACTAAGGCTTCGGGGACAATAATTGCCGTCAGCACAGCGACAGGCACATAACGCAAGGCACGAAAAAGACGGTCAGGCAATGTCACCCGTCCAACAATCAGCATCGGAATATAACGCGGTAAAAAAGTCACCAGCATCATCCCCATGATTAATAGAAATTCACTTTGTGTCATGGCATATCTCCATCAAGTAAGGGGGATGGGTCTTCATTCGGAAGATAATTCTCAGCCATAATACCCACTGCAATTGCCACTAGAGATGCCACCATCAAACCCCCATTATTGGGGATGTCACGCGCTAATATCGAAACAATGCCTGCGACAATCGCCGTTAGCAACATCGGGCGTGTCGTCAACATAGGTACAACAATGCCGATGAAGGTCACAACCAGTGCAAACTCTAAGCCTAAATCGGCAATCCCTTCGAGTTGCGTCCCTGCAATTAAGCCAATAATTGTCCAGATTTGCCAGTTAATATACATAGATATGGATGACCCCAAATGATACCAACGTTTATAGGGCGCATCAGTCGGGTAATGATTGATAACCACCGCATAAGTCTCATCTGTTAGCCAGAACGCAAGCGGCAACATCCACTTTTGAGAGAAATCCTTCATATAAGGACCAAGGGATGCACTATACAAAGCGTGACGCACATTAACAACGAAGGTGGTAAAGATAATTAAGCCAATGCCTAAGCCATCAGCAAATAACTTAGCGGCAATAAATTGTGCTGACCCTGCAAAGACAATGGCGGAAAATCCCATCACCGCTTGTGGCGTGAGTCCTGCACCGATGGCAACGACACCAAAAATCGTACCAAAAGGTGCTGCCCCAACCATCATCGGAATCGTATCTTTTGCACCTCGAATGAACTCCGCACGACGGGTGCTTTTCATTATGTCTGCTTGCATTGTCACTCTCAAAATTGTGGACTTTTGTTTACTGTGGCATAGATGATAGAGAATCACTATAACCACAGCATACCGAATTTAGCATACAAAACGAGGTTTACAACGGGCGTAGCATAGCTTCGTGCTTTAATTTTCAGCAGAAAGGCAGTTGTATTGCTAATTTTTTACTCTGCGGATGCGATCATGTTTAATAAATTAAGACGGAGAAAGATTTTTGTGTAAGGGCGCAGTATGTTAGTACCTCCACAGAATAGCGTGGAGAGCGAAAGAACATCAGGGCGGACGCAACACATTGCGTCCCTACAAGTCAACAGGGTTCAGTAGGGACACTATGAATAGTGTCCGAAACGAGAAAACAACTCACCACGTTATCTTATACCCCTACCAGCATGCTGCGCCCCTACGTCGGATTATTTGTTAATTTATCTACGTATTTCACTGTAAAACTGCATTACGCTCTCCGCGACGGAAAAGTCTACCTTCATGCTTAACCTGATGGCAATACACCGTCAGTCTGCCCTTTTAGATAACATCTGCTTGTGCTTGAGCGGCAGTTGCGGCATCCTCGACCATCCCTAAGCGTGTGAAAATAACCATCGCTTGCTGATATTTGTTCCCAGCAGAGCGTTTTTCACCGCGCTTTGCGAGGCTTTGCCCTTGTGCTAATAAGGTTTTGGCAACTTCGCCCTCTGCTTTCACCTGCTTGAAGGCGTTGAGTGCTTCATCATAGTAATAGTCAACATCACTATTGTAATCAGGGTCAGGGGATTCGCCTAAGACCGTGATGACATCGCCAAACGCGCGATAGGCATAGCCCATCCGCACAATACGCCCAGAGAACTCCGCATGTTCAAAGGCTTTTACTGCGTGTTCCCATGCGTCGGCAGAATTATCCTCGGCTAAATAAACACCCACTAAAGCATGATGAATTTCGCAAGCATTATCCGCAAAGTTAATTTTTTCACGCTCAGTTTCGGTATTCCATTCACTTTCAGCCACTTGTAGGGCTTCTTCTAAGGTAGAGCGGGCTTTAGCAAAACTTTGGAGGCTAAACCACATCTGCCCTTCATTAGTGAGGGCTAAAACTTGTAGGGGAACTTCTTCAAAAGATTTTGCCTCTTCGTAGGCATTGCGAAAGTAATTTTTCGCGCGTGTAAAATCGCCAAGTAAACGATGGGTTTCACCTAAGTTGAGGTCAACTGTAGCTACTCGCCGCAACGCACCATTTTCCTGAAACATCTTACGTGCTTGTACAAAATTCTTTATGGAGTCGTCGTAACCACTACGGTAGCCATACATAATACCAAGAATATTATAGATACCTGCTTCATTAATTTTATTGGAATCAGCAATGGCTGATTGACGTAGGTCTTCTAATTGTGTAAGTGCAATAGGGAATGAGATTTCATTCTTATGCCATGATTCATAGATTTTGTTGACACTCTGGCGAAAATCTTCATCAATATCGGGTAAGGCTTGGGGTTTATCAGTCATTTTTATACTCAAGCATATTTACAAAATTAATTTACTGTATAGAACATTCATCAACAATGATACAGGGGATTAGAATAGATTCTAGCCTGAGTGTTGCACCACAATTTCAGTTACTTTACACAGATGCCTTAAGAATCAAGCAATATCAGAGGGCAAATCATGAAGCATATTAGCACTACTCGCAATAATGCGAATTTCCTTTTCGAGTGATGTTTGGGCGAGGTAGAGGTTTGCATAATCGGTGATGCTGGCATAGGCATTCGGGAAACGCAGGATAGCTTCTCCTACCAAACCTGTATCAAGCATGAGTTGAATACAGTTATCAGACGGGGCAATGTTGAAATCTGCTCCTTGCCATGTTACAGGGCATTCAAAGTAAGCGACATCACTGAACAATAGATAAAAGATTGCAGGGGTTGCTCTGTCTTGCCCTTTAAAGACCGATATGTATAAACGTGACAAACGATTATGGTAATGCAAAATCTGGCATCGGTAGGCTTCAGGACTACTGATATTAAAGATATTACTTTCACCTTGCTTAGATTTAACCATTAGGTTCTCAGTATTCATTTGCATTTTCAGTCTGCAATTATAGCATTACTTCGGTAGAAATAGCTTACTTCATAGATTTTTGGTACTATGTGTCAAAAAATGAAAGTATTTCTTTGTATAAATTTACAGATGTACCCCATAAAAGCAGTAATTTTGGATAATCTGACTAACTTTTTACCATATTTGAGTCATTCTTTGTATGAATCTTCTATAAAAATCGCCGTTTTTTGTCGCATTCTTACTAACGACGATCTTCGAGTCAGTTCCTATAATCGTGAATATTGTAACTAATCATTGATAATCACCAATAGGAGATACTCATGCCTAACTTTGTTCCGCCAGATTCAGCAAAAGAATCGCCCGCCGCATTACTTTCATGGGCGCAAGAAAACGAAATTGCAGAAATTGATGTCCGCTTTGTCGATATTCGTGGTATGCCACAACATTTCAGTATGCCACTCGTCATGGTCGATGAAGGCTCATTTGAAGATGGTTTTGGTTTTGATGGTTCGAGTGTTCAGGGTTTCCAAGATATTAACGAATCCGATATGATTCTCAAAGCTGACCTTAGCACTGCAAAAGTTGACCCATTCTTCAAATATCCTACCCTCTCCATAAAATGCGATATTTACGACCCAATTTCAGGCGACGCATACGAAAATGACCCACGTGGTTTTGCAAAACGCGCCGAAGAATATCTCGGAACAACAGGTATTGCAGATACAGCCTATTTTGGACCTGAAGCTGAGTTCTTCATTTTTAATAATGTGCAATATCGTTCCGCCGCCAATGAAAGCACCTATAAAGTCGATTCATTTGAGGCAGATTGGAACAGCAATAGCCCAGACCCAAGCTCAGGATTTGTAAACCGTGTTAAAGAAGGGTATTTCCCTCTCCCACCAAATGATAAAACCCAAGATTTGCGCGCGGAAATGACGGCAACTTTGCTTGATTATGGTATTCCAATTGAAGTACATCACCATGAAGTCGGTGGCGCATCCCAAGCAGAGATTGATATGAAATTCGATACGCTGCTCAAAATGGCAGATATGCTGATTGACTATAAATATGTGGTCAAGAACGTAGCCGCCGCGAACAGTGTATGGGCAACCTTCATGCCAAAACCACTTTTTGGTGATAATGGCTCGGGTATGCACGTTCATCAATCCCTCTGGAAAGATGGTTCACCCTTATTTGCTGGCGATGGCTACGCAGGTTTGAGCCAAACAGCACTTTATTATATCGGTGGTGTTCTAAAACATGCACCAGCATTGATTGCTTTCACCAACCCTACTACCAACAGTTTCCGTCGTTTAGTACCGGGCTACGAAGCACCTGTGAACTTGGTCTATAGCGCACGTAACCGTTCTGCGGCTGTCCGTATCCCAATGTACAGCAATAGTCCAAAAGCAAAACGTATTGAAACCCGTTGGCCAGACCCAACAGCGAATCCATATCTCGCCTTCCCTGCACTATTGATGGCTGGTTTGGATGGTATCAAGAATGAAATTGATCCCGGTGAAGCAGCAACAACCGACCTCTATGATGGTTCTGTTGAAACACCACTCGTACCGGGTAGCTTACGCGATGCACTCTTAGCATTAGAAGCCGACCATGACTTCTTGCTTGAAGGTGGCGTATTCTCCAAAGAATACATCGAAATGTACATCGAATACAAACTCGTACACGACGCAGATGCTGTGGCAATGCGCCCACATCCGCACGAATTCAATCTCTATTTCGACGTGTAAATATCTCTCCTTATGTGTGTGCAAAGACGCTCATCAGACGATGGGCGTTTTTGTTTTCTATATTAATCTCAACTCATCTCATTGAAATAATATTCTTATAAACAGTTCACGCGTATCTCAACCGCAATCTATAAACTGTAGCCAGATTAACAATTTAATGTATTAAAAAGTGAGGATATGATGGCAACAGCTAAAGAAAAAGAGAAAAAAGTAGTTAAATTATTGAGTAATCACAAAACAGCCATGCTTGTAACACACGATAAACAAGGTGGATTGGTAAGTCGCCCGATGACAACGCAACAACCCGAATTTGACGGAATGGTGTGGTTTTTCGTTTCGAGTGATGCTGAGATGATCGATGAGATTGAAGCCAATTCAGATGTGAACGTTGCCTATGTCACAGACAAAAGTCAAGTTTCTTTATCAGGCAAAGCGTCTATTGTGGACGATGATAAGAAGAAAAAAGAACTCTGGTATCCTGAACTTAAAAAATGGTTTGACGGTGCAGAACCCGAATCACCAAAAGTCAAACTTATTAAAGTTGTCGCAGATACTGCACGGTATTGGGATATGTCTAATGCTGATTCTAAAAAGAAGGGTTCTCCAATTGACGAGGGCAAAGTCGATTACTAGAGACAACCCATTCTGAATTTCCGAACGCTCATCAAATGATGGGCGTTTTTGCTATTTTAGGTATGCAATTTTCAAAATTTCCCTTAAATCAGTATAATCACGCGATATTCCGAACCCCCAATAATTGGGGGGGGGGTGAAGATGTTGATATTTATTTAAGCTATTTATAGATATAAATTATTGTTGATTTAGGGGGAGAGTAATGGCGCATAATATTATTGAGACTAACAAACTCACAGTTTACTACGGCAAGCACCGTGGCATTGAAAATGTCGATTTAAGCGTTGAGCAAGGCGAGGTATTCGGGTTTTTAGGTCCGAATGGTGCTGGCAAGACTACCACCCAACGAGCATTGATGGATGTCATTCATCCTACATCTGGTACAGCAAAAATTTTTGGTAAAGATTGCCAAATTGATGGCGTAGAAATCCGCAAGAATATTGGGTATTTGCCAGGAGAATTGCATCTCTACCCGAATATGAAAGCCAGTGATTTTTTGGATATGCTAGCGTCATTACAGGAAAAACAAGTCGACAATCGGTATCGGCAAGAGTTGTGCAGTCGCTTAGACCTCGACCCAACACGCAAAATGAAAGAGTATTCGCGGGGTAATAAGCAAAAAATTGGCATTGTTGCATCTTTTATGAGCAAGCCAGATTTACTCATACTCGATGAACCAACTGGCGGGCTAGACCCCTTAGTACAGCAAACTGTGATGGAATTGGTGCGTGAAGTCAAAGCTGATGGACGCACAGTATTCTTCTCATCACATATTTTGCCAGAAGTGCAAGCTGTCTGTGATCGCGTCGGTATTATTCGAGATGGGCAATTAATCCAAACCTCGCCTGTTGAGGCATTGACCAAACAGTCTTTCAAGCGTATTCACATTACGTTCCAGACAATGCCACCAGCCGATGCCTTCACTTTCGATGGTGTGACCGAAACAGGACGTGACCAAGACATGGTCATGCTAGAGGTACGTAATGATTTAGCAAAAGTTATGGAAATTGCTGTTCCGTATGGGATTAACGACCTCGATACACCGCATGTGACTCTGGAAGAAATCTTCCTCTCATTCTACGACCGTAGTAGCAATGGAGGGAAATAAGCATGTTTAATCTATTCAAGCACGAACTCACATCGCGCTGGGTAGCAATTTTAGGCTGGGGCATTGGATTAACACTTTTTGCCTCGATGTATATTGGCGTTTATCCAGATATGGCTGACGAAATGGGCAGTTTAGCAGATTTGAGTATTTATCAGGCAATGGGTATCGACTTAGCCTCATTTGCTGGTTTCATTGCCTCAGTTGTTGTTCAAATCTTGCCAATTATTCTTGGTATCTATGTAATCTTGTTAGCTACAGGCACACTGGTTGGCGAAGAAGAAGCAGGAACTTTAGAGTTAATCGTTGCGATGCCTTTAAAACGCTGGCAAATCGTCAGCATGAAAACGGTTGCCCTACTGATAGTAATCCTACTCATCATCATTATTTTTGGTGCAGGAAGTGCATTTGTGTTAGATACCGTCACGAGAAGCACCACTATCGCTATTGATGTAACACCGATGCAATTATTCATAGCTTTATTAGGAACGTATCCGCTGATGCTAGCGATATTCGGTATTAGCCTTTTTCTAGGCGCGTTCATGCCGACTCGACGTTCGGCACTGGTGGTTATGTTCAGTTTTTATCTTGCAAGTTATGTAGCAAATTCACTTGCAGGGCTAATTGAATCAATGGAATGGTTGGACAAGCTATCGTTGTTTTCATACATCGATACCAGTGCAAGTGTTTTTGCCGATGGTCTGAATATTGGGAATATGAGTTTCTTAGTAATGATCGCTGTTGTATTTTTTGCTCTGGCTTTGTGGAGCTTTGAAGGTCGTAATATCACAGTGGGGCAATGGTTCTGGCAACGCAAAGCGTCATTAAACTGAGCGAGGAGAAACAATATGTTTAATTTATATAAGCACGAAATCTTATCGCGCTGGCGCATGATTTTTATTTGGGGTATTTTGCTTACCCTTTGGGCATCAATCTATATCAGTGTATTTCCTGAAGTTGGTGAACAATTTACTGAGTTTGCAGATATGGAGATTATGCTGGCATTTAATATGGATATGGCAACAATGGAAGGTTTCATTTCCTCAGTCGTTGTGCAGATAATGCCTCTAATACTCGGTTTCTATGTGATTACGCTGGCTACCAATACTCTCGGTGGTGAAGAAGAAAATGGCACACTTGAATTAGTTGTAGCCATGCCTCTAAAACGCTGGCAAATTGTTACGATGAAAACGCTCGCATTGCTGACGTTTATCTTCTTAATTTTACTCGTTTTTTCAGCAGGCTGTGCGCTGGTGCTAAATCTCGTTATCGCAAGTAATCCTGATATGGTTATCAATATTACTGAGATGCAACTATTCATCGCACTACTGGCAAGTTATCCACTGATGGTCGCACTGTTTGGGATAAGTCTATTTTTGAGTGCATTCATGCCTACTCGTCGCTCTGCAGTGGCTGTGATGATTGCTTTTTACCTCGGTAGCTATGTTGCAAATTCAGCTGGAGGGATGGTTACATCTCTGGAGTGGCTGGAGACACTATCGCTATTTAATTATTTAAACACATCGGCATCTGTTTTCACTGATGGACCATCCAGTAGTGATGTGCTGATATTGCTTGCGATTGGAATCTTATTTTTCGGGCTTGCGCTCTGGAGCTTTGAAGGTCGCAATATCACGGTAGGTCAATGGATTTGGCAACGGGGACAAAGTCCAGCTTAATCTATAGTTTGCATGAATATCTTAAAGCCACGCATTATATAGCGTGGTTTTTTGTATACTATTTTAACATTCGGACTGTAGAATAAATAAACTTGAGGTAAACGAGGCAAGATAAGCAATGCGCTCTTTAAAGTTTTTAATGAGTAGTTTAATACTCTCTATGATAGCGTCGGTAATTAGCCTTTCGCCTGTATTGGCTTGTAGCCCGACGGCAACCGACACAAATAATCAAGTCAGTTATACACTCGAAGACCACGCAAACTACGCCAATTGGATTTTGGTAGGAACGGTAATTGGTGGAATAGAAAATGGCGGAGTCATCACAGAAGCAGAAATTGAAGTCGAGCGTTATCTTAAAGGTGAAGGCTCTGCAATCATACATATAGATGGTTTCGGACATGGTACGGCTTGTTTAGCCACTGTTAATATTGGTGACACGTATATCTTTTTTGCAGAAGGCAACCTAAGTGATACGTTTAGTGCTAGCTACTTCGATAATCGTCGTCCGATTGCAGTTGCTAACGAAGAAAATATTGAGCGCGTCATAGCCGTGACGAACCAATCTATTCTTCCTGCCCCCTTACCTCTCACGATGCAAATTGAACGTGCTATCGATAATACTCTAACTTGGAAATTACTCGCTATCGTAGTGTCAGGTATTATGCTCGTTATCTTAGGCATACTCAAATTTCGCAGTGGCAAGCGCAAGACCAAAGCAAAGCGGTCTTAACGTAATAGAGCATCATAGTGTATCCTTACGGATGTTCGTAAGGATACATTAGATTACTATGCCAACACCATTCTCCCACCTTCAAATTACGCAACGCCTGATGCACGATCCTCTTGTACCTGATGCAATCCGTGAATTTAGCCAACATTACAGGGCAGATTTCTTACTCGGTGGTGTTATCGCTGACCAACGACCTGACGGTGGAAAACGTGCCGATACCCATTTTTACGAATATACCCAACCTATGCCCGATAACCCTTGGCGCGAGATGTTCCGCCAAAATCCATCACTCATCACGCCGAAATCCCCTGAACATAAAGCCTTCTTGACTAGCTATGTAGCACATTTATCTGCTGATGAATACTGGTCACGGTATATGCTCAAGCCTTATTTTGCTGATTCAGATTGGGGTAATGATATTCGTGGACGCTTCTTTCTACTGCATCTCTTGTTAATCACAATGGATGAGCGTGATGAGCAACTATTGCCCGATACCATCAGCCAAGAATTGCAACGATCCATTCCAGATAAGTGGTTGCCTTTTATGACGGATAGCAAGATTTGTGAATGGCGTAATTTTATTGCCCAGCAATTGGCAGAGGAAGATAGCCAAACTTTAGTCATTTTCGGCGGACGCATCAACACATCGCCTGAAAAAGTACGTGAATTGCTCGATGATGACGATTACATGCAATCTAAATTATGGGCGAATGTCTCTCATGAAACATTAGCGGAGATAGAAGCGCAGTTATATAGCTTCGCGCGTGAGCAAATGTTAATTTATTGGGATGAATATTTGTAAGAAGTTGAGCATAAAAGGATAGATTTTACTCTATCCTTCGTTTTTATATTTAGTATGGTTTAAACGCTTTGCAATGTGCCACATTCACCCATTGTACTGACAACATCTGAGCGAACCCAGCCACCACTTGCAACACGCCACCATGTAAAGCCATCAGGTCCTATTGTTTGAGCATCCACGTCAACACTTTCATTGAATGCTAACAGACTTTGAACATCAGAATTGATAGTCGCATTTGCACGGATATTCACATTGAAAGAACCACGTGGGGTCACGGTACAGCTTTCAGACATCACGCTGTCACCTTCGCCCTCAATAGCATCTGTATTGCCTAAGCCTGTAAACGCGCTACTGGCAGTTGCAGGTGTAACGGGGATAACACCCTCATCGCGGATAATATCACGGACGGCATCAGCACCGGGGAATGCAATTGGTCCAACAAAGTTTTCAGCACCTTCTAAGAACGGTTGTAAAACAGGCACAACATCCGATGTGTTGAAGAATGCTGCACGCGCCAACGATTGATTATTCGGTCTGCGTCCACCAATTTGACGTACCAGCGATAAATGTTCTTGTTCAACAGCCGCTACTTGTGCCGCGACAGTCGCCAATAACGGATTGCCTAATTCTGAAATTCGACGTACTGCGGCGAGATAAGCACCGATGAAAGCAAATTCAGCTGTTTCAGTAATCATCGAAAATTGCTCACGGTCATTGAATACATCTTCAGGAGCATAAAATTCGCTGACCAGTGTTGCGCCACCATTTGCATTCAAGAATTCTAAATGCTGGAGTTCGGCATCAAGGAAGCCCTTTAAGGTTGAAACTTCAACAGGGGTCAATGCGATTGTGCTATCTGTTAATACTTGATAGTAATGTGTACACGCGAATGTTTCAGCAGTTGCAGCAAGATTCACAATTGTAGCGATGTCATCATTGCCATCACCTTGTGCGAAAACATCATTATAGCCGAATAAATCAGCAAAACTTGCAGCGCCAATAGCACCACCAGCGATGATTCCGCCTTTTAGTAAATCACGACGTGAGATTCCTTTGTTACTCATTAGTTTGCTCTTTCTTGTTTTGTTTCCATCAAGATAGTATTTAAAGTAGATGAGAGAGCGTATTTATGAACACGCTCTACTCGATAGAGAGTTATGAACTCATTTGGTCGAAATTGATGAATGGTTCAACAGCCATCACACCCATATCACTGACAAAATCTGTAATGGCATCAGCACCGGGATAAGACCGTGCAGTATCATCAAAATCGTCGCCACCTTCTAAGAAGCCCTGTAGTACAGGAACAACATCTGAAGTATTAAAGACTGTTGCTTGTGCCAATGACACATGATTTGGTAAGCGTCCGCCAATTTGACGAATCAATGCCAAATGAACTTCTTCTGTACAAGCTACTTGGGCAACAGTCGCGGCGAGAAGTGGATTACCCAATTCTGCAATACGACGGTTAGCAGCAAGATAAGCGCCAACGAAAGCTGTTTCAGCTACTTCTGTAATTTCTGAGAAGTTTTCGCGGTCAACATACACATTGAGCGGGAAGAAAAATTCTTCTGTCAATGCACTTGCACCATTGGCATTCAAAAATTGGAGATGTTGGAACTCGGTATCAAGTGCGGCTGTTAGGATGTCACGTTCGGCTGGGGTCAGCGCAATCGTGCCATCTGTCAGTGCAGAGTAATAATGGGTACAAGCTAAGGTTTCAGCCGTTGCCGCTAAATTGATGATGGTTTCTAGACTATCCCCATCGTCTTGAGCGAAAACTCGTGAATAACCGAATAATCCACTAAAGCTCAGTGCAGATGCACCTGTAGCAATACTTGCAGATTTCAAAAAATCGCGACGTGTTAACTTAGACATTTTCTTCCTCTTTCCAATAAGTGAATAACGTTTTTACAATTAGTCATCATTTGCAAATACCAATAAAACACGATCTTTACCAATCATCTTCATCTTGCAATATGACGACCATCTATGTGTATTAACGTGAGCATTACACGTATTGGATGAGTAAAACGAGCATTCTCATATCATTCTAAGAAAGTTTTCTCCATTAAAACAAAAAACGCCCCACGAATGGGGCGTTCTCAAGTTTAAAATCAACTAATTATGTTAACCAGCGTGTACCGAACAGGAGTCCAAGTACCAAAATTACAAGACCGATGACGAAGAATAATTGTGCGCCTGATGCCGCAATTCCTGCTAAACCACCGAAACCGAATAGAGCTGCGATTAATGCTACAACAAGTAAAATCAGTGCATAACGAAACATTTTGTGTTTCCTTCCCTTTATTTAATCAATACACTTATCATAATCTTGTCGTATTAGAATAATATACACATAAAATTAGGTCTAAATGACGATTATTTGAACGCTGTTAATGCACATCTGATACACAATTAAAGTCGCGCTCAACAATTGATTATTTGAGCTATAATCAAGACAATATGAGAGATTAGATTAGCGGTGATAAGCCATGAATTTATGGACTTTCCAAGAAAAACAGGCGATGGGAGCTATCTGTGAAACCTTGGTTGCACCACAAAGATCCAATACAGGTGCCGATGATTTATACCAGTGGTCAGCAGACGATAGTAACTTATTAGAGCGTATTGAAGAAGCCTATAGTCGGATCGCTAGTGAAGAAGAACAGCGTGACTTAAAGTTATTGCTCAATAGTTTTGAGCGTAGTCTGTTTAATGGCATGATGGGTGGCATCTGGAAACCTTTAAGCCAAATGTCGATTCGGGAACGCGAAATTATCTTGCAAAATTGGGCTACCAGTCGCTTTGAATTGCGTCGTAAAGCCTTCCAAGGTATTAAACGCCTTGCCCTATTCCTCGCTTATAGCAACCAACCAAACCGAGAAAAACATCCTGCTTGGGCTAGCTTCGAGTATTCAGGTCCACCAGGTGGTGGTGATGAACCCAAACGCATCGTTCCCTATGAAATAACGGATAACCGTACCTTGACTTGTGATGTTTTAGTCATTGGTAGTGGCGCAGGTGGCGGTGTTGTCGCGGGGGAACTCAGCGAGGCAGGATATGATGTGATGGTGGTCGAGAAAGGCGATTATTATGCCGAAGAAGATTTTACAGGCAATGAACTTGAAGCCTCTGAAACAATGTTTGAGAAATACGGTTCACTCACAACTCACGATACCGCTATGGTCGTGCTGGCTGGCAAGTTGTTAGGAGGTGGTACGACTATCAATTGGAATGCCTCTTTTCGTACCCCTGATAACGTCCTCAGTGAATGGGCAAATGCTTATGGTATTAGCGATGCCAATACACAAATCTGGCAAGATAGCCTTGATGCCGTTTTGAGGCGCAGTAACGTCAACTGTGATGAAAGTCATCTCAATGGCAGTAATGCCATGCTAGAACGTGGATTACGCAAACTCGGCTACCATATGGATACGATTCCGCGTAATGTCAAAGGGTGTGAAGATTGTGGATTTTGTAGCTATGGATGTGCGTTCGGGGCAAAGCAAGGCACGCTCAAAACTTATTTACAAGATGCCTATGACCGTGGTTCGCGTATTGTCGTCCGCGCAACTGTGAAGCGCGTTCTCCACACACAAGGTGAAGTCACAGGCGCAGTTGTTGAAGTTATAGATACAAAAGGCAATATTCATTTGCTTACAATTCGCGCAAAAATTGTTGTTGTCAGTGCTGGCACAATCCACACTCCTGCTATCCTGATGCGCTCAGGTTTAGAAAATCCAAATATTGGTGAACATTTACACCTACATCCAACCTCGTTGATTTACAGCTTATTTGATGAGTCAATTATACCTTGGCAAGGGGTTCCGATGTCACGAGTCAGTAAGGAATTTAGCAATTTAGATGGTCAAGGCTATGGCGTCGCACTCGAAGTCGCTCCTGCACATCCTGGCTTAACAGCGGCAACACTCCCTTGGCTTAATGCAAAAATGCACAAAGATTTTATGAGTCGCATCCATAAAATGGCGAATGTCCTTGCCATCACACGCGATTATTATGGCGGTAGTATCAAACTCGATAAATATGGTGAACCACAATTACATTACAAACTCAACGACTACGATAAACATCATCTGCAACGTGGCATCTTAGAAGCGGCAAAAGTGCATTTTGCGGCTGGAGCAAAAGAGATTTATGCACCACATGCCGCCATGTATAGCTACATTAATGATGGTAACGAAGCGAATTTCGTGCGTTGGTTACGTAAACTCGAAGATGCTGGTTTAGAGCCAAATGCTTTCCCGCTATTCAGCGCACACCAGATGTCTAGCGCACGGATGGCAGGCAGTTCACGGCAGGGTGCATGTAAACCCACAGGCGAGAGTTGGGAACTTAATAATTTGTTCGTCGCAGATGGGAGTTCTATGCCAACAGCAACAGGAGTCAACCCGATGATGAGCATCATGGGGACGGCGCACTATATCTCACAACATATTAAATCTAAGCTGGCATAAAGCCTTACTTGCCCCTTGTAACTAATAAAAAATATATAGTAATTATGCTCTTCGTCAAAGAAATCTCTACAAATCTAGTATGATAGAAGAGTTATGTGTATTGTCAACAAACTAGAGATAAGAGATTACAATGTTTATTAAACGGTCTTTATGGTCAATGTTGATTTTGACAACTATTATGGCGATTGTCTCAGCACAAGCTGAAACATGCTCTGCAATTATTCAAGATATTCTTGCCACAGTTGAAGATTCATGTGAAGATTTAGGACGTAATCAGGTTTGTTATGGCAATAATGATGTCTCAGCCCTTGATTTTACAGAATCGCCGATAGATTCTTTCACGACTGTTGGTAATACAACGGACGTCACCGATATTGCGTCCCTAGCAACTGCACCGTTCAATACCAATGATGATACTTGGGGTATTGCGCTATTAAATCTACAAGCTGATTTGCCTGATACCTTACCCGGACAAAATGTCACCTTTGTTGTTTTTGGGGATACCCAACTAACGAACCATATTGTTCCAGAAGCAAATATTGTTTTCTCTTTGCCAGCGCAGAGCATCAGTAATGCTAATCTTCGTGCTGGCGCAGGACTAACATTTGATGTTATTGATGCGCTCGCTAACGCTGAAAATGTGACTTTAATCGGGCGTGATGCTACAGGTGATTGGGTGCAAATAGAGAGAGATGACGGCACAGCATGGGTCTTTGCGGAGCTAGTGAGCATTGAGGGTAATCCGAATTTATTGCCAATAGTGTCTGATATGGAAACAGGTTCTGCTCCGTTGCAAGCCTTCAGCATACAAACAGGTATTGGTCAAACGTCTTGCCAAGAAGCACCACCAGAGGGTGTCCTAATTCAAGCCCCAACTGATACGACTGTTCACTTCACAGTCAATGGTATTGAGGTCGAAATGGGTAGCACAGCATTTATGCAAGTTGATAATGGCAACTTAGAGGTTAGTAACCTTGATGGCAATGTCATTGTCACCTCAATGGAAGAATCTCAATTTGTCGATATTGGCTATATGGTGACGATTAGCGATGATGCGCCTCCGAGTGAGCCAACACCCTATGATTATGAAGATTTCCAATATCTACCTGTCGAGCTATTACCAGAAGCCATTGGCATACCGCTTCTGATTTTGTCGGATAATGTTTGGCGCGATACAAGTGTTGAGGTTGAAGCAGGTGATTCATTTATTGTTGTTGCAGGAGGTATTATCAATTTTTGGGATAATTGTGACGCGGAAAAAGTCGCCAATGGTCAGCCAGATATTGATTGTGCTAGCTTAATTCTTACACCAGAAGGGGGCGACCCAACAACAGTTACAGGTGCGCTTTTACCAAGTGATATGAGTCTATTCCCGCTACCATCTGCACCAGCACACGCCTTGGTTGGACGCATCGGTACCGAATCCTTTTTCGTTGGTAATGGGGGTACATTCACTGCACCAGCTAGTGGCACAATAGAATTTCGCACCAATGACATCGACAATAACAATTCGGGAGCATTTTTCGTTGCGGTTATCCCTTTAAGCTAAGAAGACTCAGCTAGGAGTATCTACAGATGCTCCTAGACAATCTCTAAAAAACGAAGCCGTATGTGCCATCAGGATGAACCATCAGAGGAGCAACAACTAGCGCATACATTAAATCCTCTGTTTCAATATAAATGCGTGAATTGCACTCAATGTACCATCCATCATTTGTCTCTTCGATGTGCGTCGGCACAATCTCATCATCAGCAGGAACATCAATTTCTCGATACAGTACCTCTAAAGCGATGTTTACGGCTTCCTCTTGCGTCATGATTGTTCCTTTTGTGCCTTAATGAATATATTGCCTTAGCATAAGCCTAACACGACACTATTCCCTGAACAATTAAGCAACGAAAATATTCATCATCTGGCTTGAATGGCATTAGCGGCAAACTCTTAGCACAAGTAGAATGAATGTAACACACATAGCCGAAAATTAGAGGGCATATGAAATTTTATATTTTAGATGTATTCGCAGAAGAAAAACTGGCTGGTAATCAACTTGCGGTCATTCGGGGTGATTTAAGCACTGAGCAAATGCTGAGATATGCCCAAGAGATGAATTATAGTGAGACAGCCTTCATAACTGATGAAACGCCCGTCGATGGTGGATATAGAACGCGCATTTTTAGCCCCAAAAAAGAATTTGAATTTGCAGGGCATCCAACACTCGGTACAGCTTATATTGTGCGTGAAGAAATCATCGGTGAACCTGTAGAACAAGTGATTTTGAACGAAAATGTCGGGCAAATTCCAGTGACATTTGGTGACGATGGCGTACTCTGGATGCGTCAAAAGCCCCCTAAGTTTGGAACAAAATTCAAGCGCAAAGACATCGCCAAAGTGCTGGATTTATTGCCTGATGAAATCGAAAGTACCTTTCCAATTCAAGAGGTTAGCACGGGGACAGCTTTCATTATTGTGCCACTAAAAACACTGAAATCAGTCCAACGGGCGCGAGTACGCCTCAAGCGTTTTAAGAAATTATTGGATAAAACTGATAGTAAGTTAGGCGCAGATGCCCTCTTTGTTTTCTGCTCAGAGACAATCCACAAAGAGAATGATATTCATGCACGTGCTTTTGTTCATTTTCATGGTATTCCAGAAGACCCTGCAACAGGTGCGGCTAACGGGAATTTTGCTGGTTGGCTGGCAAAATATCGCTACTTCGGTGATAGTAAAGTTAATGCACGGGTCGAGCAAGGCTATGAAATAGACCGTCCCTCATTGCTCCTGTTAAAAGCAGAGGATAAAGATGGCGAAATCGAAGTTAATGTCGGTGGGCGCGTGCAACTCGTTGGAAAAGGTGAATTAATCGAGTAATGCGAACACGTCGACGCTCTCTACTGGCAAAATCATTGAATCTATATGGACCTAATACACTCAATTGGTCTGAGGATATGTTGCCTTTGGTCGGTGATGATGATGTGGTGATCGAAACAATTGCAGGGGCAATCAGCATTGGAAGTGAATTACCACGCTATACAGGGCAAGCACGCGAAGCAAGAGAATTGCGTTATCCCATCATGACTGGCTACGAGAGCTACGGGCGTATTACTGGGGTTGGCAAGAATGTGACTGACCAATTGCTCGGCGAGAAAGTGATTGCCTTTTATGGGCATCGGACACATGCAATATTACCTGTTAAAGACCTCATCTTCACTCCTTCACGAGTGCCACCGCCAACAGCTGTACTCGCTATCCTCACCTGTGATGTGGCAAAAGGTATCCGTAAATTGAATATCAAGCCTGAAGAACGGGTGCTAGTAACAGGCGCAGGCGCTATCGGCTTGATGACGGTGTGGATACTCAAGAAATATGGTGTGCAGAGCATTCATGTCCTAGAGATTGACAAAACCCGTTGCGAAAAAGCTCTAAAATTAGGGGCGGATTCTGCGGTGCATCCTGCCGAGGCGAGCCGTTGGGCAGAAGAATTTGAGGTCGGGATTGAATGTAGTAACGATGATGCTGGTTTCCAGATATTACAGGAAAAAATGGCACATGACAGTCGAATTTGTGTGCTGAGTGATGGCAACGTCGCACCTTTGAGCCTCTCCGCGCATTTTCATCATAAAGAGTTGACGCTCATCGCTAGTAGTGACGGCTGGGATTACCATCGGCACGCGATTTGGTTCTGGCAGATGGTTGAAGATGACCATTCGCTTGCGGATGCTATCTTTGACATAACCATTCCGCATACTGACCTCATCAAAACGTTTGGGCAATTGGCTAAGGAGACCATAAATCCCGTGAAAGTCTTGGTGAATTATCGGGATGAGCGGTGGTAGATTTTCCTGTTTAAAAGGCGATTTTAGACGTATGAAAAGCACCTTTATAAGCAAGCGAAAAACTCAACACGAACCCTCAATACAAATAGAAATCTGGCTAATTACAGTATAATTAGTAGTATCTAGCAGGTATAGCACATCATCCATCACTGCTAATAAGATTGCACCATCAGGACTGTAAGATACGGCATAGGTAACTGTTCTAGCTTCATCTGCACCAAAAACAGTCACAGGCTCAAGTGTTTCTGCTTCAAAAATGCGAACGATGCCGATTGGATTACTCTCTGCTGTCGCTAATATCTCACCATTAGCATGAAATGCAATATCATTAATTTGATTACTAATAGATGTCTGGTTTTCAGCACGAATAAACGATAGACGTTCGTTTGTTAGCACATCCCACATTTGCAAACTACCTGTTATGTCCCCTACAATGACTTGCATTCCGTCAGGTGACAATTTGAGTGAGGTAATCTCCTGTGCGCGTCCGCCACGATTAAACTCAGAAATTCTTGGGTCAACTTCTCCAAAACTAGGGGTATGGGAAATTGTAAAATCATATAACTGAACTACTTCTCGGTTTACAACGCCGAAACCGTGCTGAGCAGTCGCACTCAAATCAGTAAAATAGATGGGTAAACGCTGATAATGATTGCCAGCCTCTACAGTAATTTCTAGATAATTTATCCGTGTCCAGCTTTCTGTGTCAAAAATATCAAATGAGTTTCCCCCAAAACTCAAGTATCTACCATTATCACTAAACGCAAAATCTTCGGCAGGAATGTCCCCACCGAGCGGACCATCTAATAATTCACGCTCGAATATAATCTCGTCATCTTCATCAGATAATATATAAGCTCGAAATCTAAAAAACGTATCACTAATACTCGTATCACTGCTGTTAATGACTAGCAAATTAGGGTCTATTGGGCTGAACTCGATATCTAATGCCACGATACCATCATCTAAAATATAGGGGGATTGCGACCAATTGTCTGCATCATATATGAATACCCCTGCTGATGTTGCGAGGGCTAGTCGACTAGCATCGGCATTCCAAGAAACAGCATAAGTCACGAGCGTGGGTTCTGTTGTACTTGGTAGACCTATAAGAGAAGAGTCAGTTACGACCTCGACATAATAGGTATCCTCATCACCCTCAGCTAGCCAACCGATTAACCCATCAACTTCTACCTGCCACCAATTAAAGCTATTTGCACAAATAGGTCCATCGACAACCTGAAATATATCTATTGGATTAACTTGTCCAACTTGTTCAGCACTTATCTCTGGTTCATCACGTAAGCGGCTGGGGGCTGTAGAACTTACCTGACCATATGCACCGACTTGAAGGCGGACTTCTGCCGTACAACTTTCAGTATCAGTAGTGGTAGTTGCTGACGAATCAATGTAAGGTTCTAAAAAGTATTCTTCGGCATTGGCTTCTGCTGTCCAGCCTTCAATACCACCGTAATCAATGCGCCACCACAGGATGTTATCAACACAGCGCGCACCCTCTAGCAGAGTAACTACCTCACGCGCAGGTATTTGCCCAACTTGCTCAGCGTTGATACTTGGTTCAGAGCGAATACGGTTAGATGCACCGGGTGTGACCCTTGCTTCGCTCCCGATTTCGAGACGTGTTGGCAAACACGTTTGTGCATCGACTTGTCGTGTATCCATCGTCCCAATTATAATCAGTAAGAAAAAAAGAAGAATTATACGCATTTAGATAAGCCTTTGATTTAGATGGCTTCATTACTTTAACTATAAAGGACAAAATCGAGGAAATGGATGATGATTTTCCTGTTTATCAGGGGATAACAGGGAAAACAGCCACTCTCGTGGTTCGTCACGGCACAACCACAATAATAAGTTCAGAAAAGTTCTCAAACGAGACAATCCTCTCACAAAATAGAGGTTTTGGGGTGAGGTAACAGAAAATAACAGGGGATTTTTTGCGACCTAAGTTTGTTTTTGGTTAGGGAAAAGCGCAACGCGGAGACGCAGAGAAACTGAGAAAAAACAATAAAAAAGATAGCCCTATTTTGAATTGGATTAGTATTCAGTTGTTAAGGTGCTAAGTACAATCATAAAAGTTTGTGTGGTCAATTTAAGCAGTTGAGTCAGGTCTCAACCCTACTTACGCCCTAAAAATGGCTATTCATATGATACAAGGGATGGCATCCATGCCATCCGCAAAATAAACATAGGAATTAATGTGGTACTTAGAGAGAGCATAGCATGTTTGAATGATGCGCGTGCTGTTCATATGACCGTTGGTATGTCCGTTTTTAATATGAGAATTGGGTTTGTATAAAGTACAGACTGGAAAGTGATTATAATCGTATGACGTTGGAGAGAGTTCTGACATTACGGGAATTGAACCGCACAAGTTTAGACCGTCAATTGTTGATTAAACGACAGAAAATATCCGTTATTGAGGCAATTAATCAATTGGTTGCAATGCAATCCCAGATTCCAAATCCACCCTATATTGGCTTATGATCACGAGTAGTTGATTTTCATAAAGATGACTTGACGCAACTCATTGAAAATCGAGCGGTTGTACGTGCGCCATTGATGCGCTCAACTTTACATCTCGTCACGGCTGAGGCACATCAAGCCATTCAAAAGACTATTCAATCTGCACTGGAAAAGGGGTATCGTTCATTTTTTGGGAAGTATCGTGATGCTTTTGACCATGACCTCATTTTGACAGCTATCAAACCATTCTTGGAAGAAGCACCGCGTTCGACAGGTGAAATGAGAGAGTTTTTGCTGGCAATCCAACCCGAAGCAGATGAAGCCGCAATGTCTTACGCTGTACGAACCTATTTGCCACTCATACAAGTTTTCCCATCAGGTACTTGGGGTGTTGGCACACGCGCGAGTTATGTTCCAGCAGAAATGTACTTGGGAGAAGCACAAGAGGCGGATGTGATTGGCTTATTCAAGCGTTATCTTAGGGGATATGGTCCTGCGAGTATTATGGATTTTCAGGCATTTACTGGTATGACCAATCTCAAAAAGCGTATTGAATCCCGAAAAGATGAGTTTGTGATATATCTTGATGAAGCAGGTGCAGAACTCTATGATTTACCTGAGCTAGAGATTATTCCCGACAGTCGAGTTGTTCCGATTACATTTTTGCCTGAATATGACAATGCTCTCATTTCTTATAAAGACCGTAATCGTATATTGCCCGATATGCACCGCAAAAAAGTATTTTTATCAGCAGGACGTGTGGCTGGTACAGTATTGATTGATGGATTTGTCGGGGCTACGTGGAAACCAGACTACAAGAAGGGTGATGCGCTGTTACATATCTCGCTATTCGATAAGGTTTCAGACGATATTAAAGATACGGTACTTGCCGAGGGAGAAAGCCTCTTACGGTTCATCTATGAGGATGCCGAGAATTATCAGGTGTTGTTTGTGTGAGGTTATTTGAAAAAGGCTTTTTATCTCCAGCCATAAACCGCACTCAACATACCCCTATCACCAGCACACTGTGATGCTTTTTTGCCTGAAATTAAATATATGAGGTAATATAGTTCATATTATGTTACTTAGACATTATTGTGGGATTTTGTCGTCATGAGGCTTGTCATCATTATATTGATAATTGTTGGATTAGTTGTTGGTACAGTAGTAAATTTTATAGATGTTACGACCTTACCATCTAGCTGGGTAATTGTTTTGTTGGTCTTAGCCGTTATTGGCACAGTAGGTGGTGCTATTACACAATTCTTCCCACAATGGCTTGAACTGCCTTCAAACGTTCAACTATCAAACTCATCAACTTCAAGAAGACCCAAATCTACTTCACAAGCGAATCCCGTTTCGTTACCAACTCTTAATCTTCCATCTTTAGAAAAGATTTGGTTTCGTCTAGGACTCATGTTATTACCCCTTGTCTGTATCATAATATTTGGATTTGCGGTCAACATTAATGAAGTTGGATTTTCAGAAACGGATGTTGAAGCCGTAAATTCTTTACTAGTTGGAGTTATATGGTTTAGTATTTTTTCAGGAGTCATGTTTGTTGTAACCTACTATGAAGATTTTGCTTCACAACGGGAAGTTCTTACGTATCTGGCTGCCGGACCTATTATATTTTTTGAGGTATATCTAATATTACGTGCTGGTTTATCAAATGAAGTTACATTTGCATCAACCCTACTCCCTACTTTATTTATCAGCTTTTCCTTTATATTCTTTTACTATGTTGCCCTGCCTATTTATTTGAGGATTTTCTGGGTAATAAAGTCTTTTTTGAATATGATAGGATTAAAGTTATCTGCAATGGCATGGTTTTGGTTATGTCTCCTTAGTTGTGGATTCCTGCTCTTTATGGGTTTATTCGGTACAGATTTTATACTAACGTATTAGCCCTGCCAAAATTCACCTGTTTCTCTCCAACCTATAAAAAAATGTAAAAATAGCGAACCTTTTTTGTTGTATGCTTGTCTTTAGGGATAGAACAGTCAAAAAGAAGGAGACACTATGTTACACAGAGGCATTTTTATGATGCTCGTCATCTTATTGATGGGTGTCATGAGCAATGATAGCCTAGCACAGACAGGCAACGATTTATATTTCGCGCATAATGGCGATATTTGGGCATGGA
The DNA here is from genome assembly GCA_965230145.1 of Phototrophicaceae bacterium. Lineage (GTDB taxonomy): Bacteria > Chloroflexota > Anaerolineae > Aggregatilineales > Phototrophicaceae > JAUZRW01. The sequence continues at coordinate 3,519,786 of CBDDKI010000002.1, read as the reverse complement.
ACGATACGATGTCTGCGCCAGAGCAATTGACGGAATGGGGTTACAACGGTGAACCCATTTTATCGCCCGATGGCAGTCGTATCGCTTATCTATCGGTAGCGAGTGAAGCTGTCCAACGCGCCACTAGCAATCCCGAAGACAGTTACCTCATGTACCTTGGCACACCGACCAATAATATCTGGGTAATGGAAACAGCCATACAAGATTTCGAGCGCATTGCCGACCAAGGCGATAGCTTCCCTATCAGACGTGGTACGCCTGCATGGTCACCGACAGGGGACGAAATCGCATGGATTGAATACGGTGTGTACAATGACAATTTCGATATACGCGCTTACTTAGTCGTCTACAACTTCAATACCCAACAAGAACGTACATTGGGATTGGTCAACTTGGGCTTCCAAGATGCTGGGATTCACTTACCTACGGTGCAATGGGGTTCGAGTGGCATCAGCTATCGGATTTTCACCTTTGTTGAATCAGGTGAAGGTCAGCAACAACTCTATTTGCACAATGCAAATAATGGGGATGTCTCGCAATTCATCTTGTATTCCTCTGCGAATCCCTTTGGCGAAGGCGATGTAACCGTACAAGATTATGTCTGGGTAGAACATAATGCGCGTGCGATGATTGCTCTGCTGTATTCCGATGGTTCATGGGCATTGCTTGACCCCACGAATGGCAGTCAATTTGAATTAGCAGAAGCCCCATCCTTGATTGCACGCAATGGCAATGGTTCGAGCCTGACACCTGTAGCCACCACCGACGGTATTAATGGTTTTTCGGTGAGATGGATCGGGACTTCGGCGACTGGTGTGACGACTAGCTTAAATTATTCGCGTTATAGCATTATATGGGAAGTACCTGCATTATCGCCTGATGGTTTGTATGTTGCTATCACAGATAATGGCTCAGTGAGTTATCTGCGCGTCAGTGAAATACCTGATGGGGGTACACTCACGCCAGCGAATCCTGCCCAGACATTCAATACCAATCCAGCCCTAAACGTCGTTTGGACACCGATGCGCTGGGTCACGAATGTGCAAGCAGGCGAGCCTATCCCAACACCATCTAATCCGAATAATGGGAATCAGACAGCCTGTGATGAGCCGATGCGCCTTGCTGTGCGTGATTTTGTGACGGTTACACCGGGCTTGCCGAATAATATCCGCAATGATCCGAGTTTGAATGCTGATTTCATTTTGTCTTTGTATTCAGGGGATTTGGTCAGCATTTCGGATGGACCTGTGTGTGCGGATGGTTTCCGTTGGTGGTTCATCCAAGGTGAAGGAGGTTTCGGTGGCTGGACAGTTGAAGGCTCTTTAGATGGCGACCCATGGTTGATTCCCCTGCCACAATCACCGATGGTCAATATCTGTCCTCTGCCTCCGCGTTTAGGACGAGGCGTAACAGGTATTGTGTTACCGGGTGACCCCAATGCGCTCCGTGATGGTCCTGATGCCAATGGCACGACTGTTATCGGTAGTATTCCGGGCGGTGCGACATTCACAACGACAGGCACAAGTCTCTGTGGCACAGATGGGCGACGCTGGTATCCTGTAGATTACAATGGCACACTCGGTTGGACTGCTGAGGGTGAAGGGGAAACCTACTGGATTGCGCCGAGTAGTTAAAGAAGATTCACCACGAAGCGACGAAGAACACGAAGAAAAAAGGTCGGGAATCTTCTCGACCTTTCGGGTTCATATTCTGTATTTTCTTCATATTTTCAGACGTGATATTGCTCACTTATAAAAAAATTCGGTTTGTTACGCCTTCATATAAACATGAAGGCTAGATAGGCAACATCGACACAAGCTCGACACCAAAATTGTGGATTTTAGACGAGATCATAAAATTAGCCTTTAAGTTTGTTCAAAGGCTGTAGTGTTATTTTTAGATAAGTAATCAAATAGTTGTCTCCATCAATATTCATTGCCAAATGGTGTGCCAAGGGCAATAATAACACCAACCCTGCATCCCGATTGGCAATGATTGTATTTGCTGATACCAATTCCCACTATCTCGACAAGCATACACATAATTCCATCGTTGATCTTCAATATCACAGTTACCAACTTCATTGAAACTCTCAACAGTCTGACTAGCTAGTAACAAAGTACAAACCATCAGTAAGATAGACAAACTATGTCTCCAATCAGTCCTTTTTATGGTGTGCCATGTCAGTGTCAAACAATAACAGGTCACCAAGCCATAAATAATAGGATTAACCCACCATTGGTTTAGAAGTCGAATAGGATGAAAAATACAAATAATCAGAATTGACGCTACGAAAATATTTTTCTTGTTATAAAGGTTTATAAATGCAATCAATGTCCATAATGAAACAAGAACTATCAATCTCAATATAAATTCATCATTTGGGAACATGACTAAGTAACCCATTACCCAAATAGGAACTTTAATCCCAATCAAGAGAGCAAATAGTCCAAGCCAATCAAATTTTGAACTATCAGACTTTTGCTTATTGTCATTTTTATGCTTCACAACTATCTCCCCAATATTCGTTTCATAGCTATAAAATTAGCAGAATTGTGATGTAATCCAAGCAAGATGTCTCAACGTAGAGTAGTCATCAGAAACAAAAAAAGGTCGGGAATCATCTCGACCTTTTGATAAATATACTTGTGCAAGTTGTCCTCAACCCACAAAGGCAGGTCCGGGGAAAATGTGCGAGAGAGCTTCGGGCATTACGCTACGGAACGCTGCTAGCCCGTGTCCGCTACCAAGTTCGACGAATTTATGGTCAATATCACCGCGTTGAGCTTGCCGACGTTGCAGGATACCTGATAATGCCAAGCCGGGTTTATAGAAGCGAGTCTGTAATTCATAACGACCAACTGACTGAAAAATCCGCTCAGGTAATAATCTGGCATTCTCGAAACGGTCTGCATATTCCACAAGTTGCTGGCGCATCTGCCCCTTACCCAAAGGTGGCGAGAGCATAATCAGGTGGCTAAAGACTGCTGCATTTTTAAGTGCTGTATGTGCTGCCGCAATCGCACCAACACCTGCTCCACCAATGCCCAAATTAGTTGAGTCAATACGGTATTCACTCTGTAATAATGGCACGAGTTCAGTCAAAATCGAGGCGTATTGACGGTCATTGCTGACGTAATCACGCATACGTGCGCTACCGCCACCGCTTTCCATCATGGCAATCACAGTCGGCTCCATGCGCCCGTGTTTAATCATAGCATCAGCAATAAATGGCACTTGCACAGGACCTATCATCCACTGACCATCGAGCAAGACCAGCAAAGGATAGTGTCGATTGGGTTCTTCATCATAACCAGGCGGTGTATATATCCATAGCCGACGATTGGTAAAGCCCATCTGAATGCTGGTGAAATCATGCTCACGCACTAGACCATGTTGTACTTGTGCCATTGATGCCCAATTCGGGAAAGGACGTGCTTGAGGCATATTCAGAACGCTGACGCGCAAATTTCCATTACTGACTTGACTTGGATTGAGTTCATCAGCTTGCCAGCTGGCGATACGGTTCGGTAAATTGGGGTCATCTCGTAGTGGAGTCATCGGGTCATCAACGACCATCAGATAGTCAAGTAAGTCATCAGGCTGAAAACGCCGTTGCACATACCATAAATCTGTACCCTCTAACTTTTGCATCTGCTCAAATGGTGGGTCACGCTCAATAATATCCAAATTGACGGCAACCGTCTCAGCATGTTTATCGATATGGACAAAGGTGGCAAGGTCGCCTTCTATCCAAGGGAAGCGTGGTCTTTCACGTAGCAGTTGCGATACCAATTGCTGACGACTCACATCATTACTGAGTTGTTGGGCTTCTTGTAAGAACTGCGTAAAGGAGTCCCATCGAGGCATGGCTTTTACTCCACTGATTGTTTAAGAATTGATATTACTCCCTATTGTAGCACTTGTGCGCCATTTGAGCATTCAAGTTTATAAGAATTGTAATTAAGTTCTTAGGTCATGGACATTTGAATGCTTTCTACCCTTTGCTGTGGAAACTGGAAACAAATTAGAAAGAGGTAGCAGATTTTAATTTCGGACGCGATACATCACGTCCCTACATTATCGTCTAAAAAATTAGGATTCATCTCGGGACATCATGATTAGCTTGTCTCATAAATAGAGCGGAGAAGATATGTTTGCAGTTTTAGGACAGAGCAGGCTCTGTCCCTACACAAATCAGTCTTTTTTTCTAAATAGTAATTGCGAAACAGAACAATTATTAAGATAGCTCAACAAATTAGGAACTATTCTCCGACAACCGATAACTGTAACCCGACAACTTCATTCCTACGCTCAATAAAAAACCTGTACGCATATCGTGTTGATGTTTACAATGTGTCGCACTTAAAACAGAAAATCAAGAAAGACAGACAATGAGTTCCTTTGACTGGTCAACTAAAACAGTGATTGTAACAGGTGGTGCAGGCTTTTTGGGTCGGCATTTAGTGACACATTTAGAATCACTCGGAACGAAAAAAATCATCGTCCCGCGTAGTAAAGACTATGATTTACGCGAAAAATCGGCTGTAATCCGCCTCTATAAAGATAATCCTGATACGGATATTGTGATACACCTCGCGGCAACAGTCGGGGGGATTGGCGCAAACCGTAAACATCCTGGATTGTTTTTCTATGACAATATCATGATGGGAACGTTGCTCCTCGAATATGCACGTCAGGCTGGCATTGAGAAATTCGTCGGGATTGGCACGATTTGTGAGTATCCGAAATTCACGCCGATTCCATTCAGTGAAGATGATTTGTGGAATGGTTATCCCGAAGAAACCAATGCACCCTATGGCATTGCGAAAAAAGCCCTCTTGGTGCAAGGACAAGCCTATCGTCAAGAATTTGATTACAACGTCATTCACCTTTTGCCTACCAATCTCTATGGACCTGGTGACAATTTTGACCTTGAGAGTTCGCATGTAATTCCTGCGCTCATTCGCAAGATGATTGAAGCACAAGAACAAGGCAAGTCTGAGGTCACGTTATTTGGGGATGGCTCGCCAACACGCGAATTTTTGTATGTGAAAGATGCGGCGCGTGGGATTGCAATGGCAGCAGCTGGTTACAATGGCATTGACCCTGTTAATCTCGGAAGTGGTTTTGAAATTAGCATCAAAGATTTAGCCGAACTGATTGCAGAACTCACAGGTTTTGAGGGCAAAATCGCATGGGATACAGATAAGCCCAATGGTCAGCCACGACGGAATGTAGATGTGAGCAAGGCAAAAGTAGAATTTGGTTTCTCGGCTGAGATTCATTTCCGTGAGGGTCTTGAAGAATTGATTGCATGGTATCGGGATAACCGTGACCTTGCTGATGCCCCGATAGCTGAAAAAGCGTAACGCAGAGATTTAGAGAAGCAGAGATAATTTATGCGGACATATCTAAATTTGATATGTCCGTTTTTAGTATGAAAGACAAAATATCTTATTCTATTTCTCGCCTTGTCGACCAATCAGGTGTGCCATACCACCAAATAGTGCCACGCACTTCTACAGGCTCGACAATAGCTTCAACCTCAAAATCTCCTGGCTCATGTAACAAAACACGCATGTTATTCTTTAATTGCTCGGAGATTTCTTTGTCTCTATCTCTACCACACGCAACAATAACTTGTTCACCATCAGGTGTAAGGTTATTGAAATCGACTGTTATTTTCAGCATTTTCTGTTTACCCATATATTCAGGTGGGTTGATATTTATCAGGAGACACCAAGACGATGTCTCCTAACATAGTAACGTTAAGGCACGGTGAAGCTGACTTCATAGGGTTGTTGTACCATGTTGCCATCTTTGCTGAGACGTAGGCGTACTCGATACGAGCCAGAATCTAGGAAACCGTTGAAGAGTTCACCATTGCTAACAGAGTTATAGCCTGCATTGCCCATCGGTGTCCAATCAGCGAATGCACCACCGATAATATCCAGATGCCAGAAATCAGCTTGGCTACCATCGAATTGCACTGTGCCGATAATCGACAGTGGGTTACTGATGGTTTGTCCGCTTGTCGGTGAGGAAATCACCGCTGTAACTATCCCTGCCCCAAGACCACCGCCACCATCGAATGCACCGTCCCAGCAATCAATCGATGGCAAGAAGGCATAGCCATTCTGTTGCGCCCATGTCTCAGCGCGCACGCGGTCATTGAATGAGGTGCTAGGGGGCGCGATAAATATCAAATCTTGTGCGCCAGCCGCTCGTGCTTGCCCTTCTAAATTCGAGGGAACACGGCAGTAAAGCGGTGCAGGTGGTGGAATATCACCCGATTGCAAATTGAATTGGATGCCAGCGGCAACATTGGGATTAAGGCGATATGCCAACGAACTGTAGACATCAGGGCTAATCTCAGTGACATTGTTGCCTTGTGGTGGACGTGACAAAGGCTGTTGTGGCGTAACGAGATTGCCGTTCGCATCAGGCACTTGTGCTGGACTATTGAGTAACCATTCGCTGGTTGTGCGTGGGCAACCTGTAGAGCCATCCCGAATGGAGCGAATATCACAAACCGTGGTGAAGGTCATATTTTGTGGTGGATTCGGCATATCATTGAGGATTTGACCATCCACAGCGAAGACATCCAACACCCCTGGTTGCGTGTTAATCGTCGTCATCACGCTATTCCAGATTGGAGCCGCCCCTGTTAGACCTGATGAATTAACTAGTGGGTCGCCGTTGTTATTCCCAACCCAAACCCCTACCACAACATTGCGCGTATAGCCAACTGTCCAATTGTCCTTAATATCGTCGGTTGTCCCTGTCTTTACAGAGCTATCAATATTTGGCGTGTATAGTGGGCTATTGCTACCCATTTCGGTACTACGAGCAACGTTATCACTGAGAATGTCTGTAATTGTGAAAGCAATGCGTGGGTCTAGGACTTGCGTGCCGAAACCACGACGGTCAATCGTATTGCTGGTGAAATTTCCAGCACCCTGTGGGCATCCACCTTCATATTGGTAGACGATGTTATCGTTGCTATCAACCACACAAAGGATAGACGTTGGGGGAACATATGACCCTACGTTCGCCAAAACACCATAAGCATTCGTGAGTTCAAGTAAGCTCACCTCACCGCCACCGAGTGTCAGTGACACACCATAGCGTGAGGGGTCATTTAAAGTGCTGATGCCAACGCGGTTGAGTATGTTCAGCAAGTAATCAACCCCTGTTAGGCGGACTGTCTGCACAGCAGGAATATTATAGCTATTGGCTAATGCCAGTCGAATGGTCATTGGTCCATGAAAGGCGCGGTCATAATTAACAGGCACATATGGCGCTTGACCAATTTGTGGTATTTCCACAGGTGTATCCCATAACACATCACTGGCTGTCATGCCGAGTTCCATCCCTGCGGCATAGGTGAAGGGTTTTAAGGTACTACCCGGCTGACGTAAGGCAATCGTGACGTTCACGCGCCCATCTATCGCATCATTGTTATAATCAACACTGCCAACCATCGCCAAGATTTGCCCTGTAAGGGGTTGCAAGACGACTACAGCCGCATTACTGACGTTATTATTGGCGAGATTCGCAACCTGAGTCCGTGCCGCGCCGAGTGCAATATTATTGATATTTTGGTCAATGGTTGTGTAGACACGGAAACCACCTGTTGTTAAATCTTCTGGTGAGAAGCCAATGTCGGTCATCAAATCTTCAAATTCATTTTGAGCATAAATCGTGAAGTGGGGCGCTTCCAGATTATTGGCATCAGGTTCGACAAAGGCTAACCCTTGATTAAGGGCTGTTGCACGCTCATCAGTCGTGATATAGCCTTCTTCGACCATTTCATCCAATACCAAACGCCAGCGTGCATATAAGCGCGATTGCACTTCTGGGTCAGGGTTCAATGGGTCTAGGCTAGAGGGTGCTTGTGGTAGCCCTGCTAGAAGTGCGGATTCGCCAAGGGTTAAATCCTCAACATTTTTGCCGAAAAAGACTTGTGCGGCGGCTTGTGCGCCATAGGCAAGATTGCCATAGTAAATTTCATTGAGATAGAGTGTGATAATATCGGTTTTGCTACGTCGTTGCGTTAGGAATAGCGCGAGAATAATCTCATCTAATTTACGCGCCACACTAACTTCATTGCGATATTCATTCGTAAAGAGAATATTACGCACAACCTGTTGTGTAATCGTACTACCACCTGGTACACGTTCGCCACCTGCACCCAAATAATTGAATGCAGCAACACCTGTCGCGGCAATATCGACACCCATATTTCGCCAGAAAGTATCATCCTCAATCGCAACGGAGGCATTAATCAGGTCTTCTGGAAATTGGTCGTAACGCACAATGTCGCGTCGTCCTTCAATGAAGGATTCGTAGAGCGAATTACCGTAACGGTCAAAGAAGAAGGTACTTTCAAAAGCACGGTAACCATCTACTCGGTCAACCTCTGTCCCCCACTGGGCTTCAATACGTGGAATAGAGATTGCCGCCGCACCGACAGTTAAAATGGTTAAACCACCACAAAATGTCAGCATCAAGCCCAAGAACATATACACACATCCTGAGGGCAAGCCGAAGATTTTGCTCCGACGACTGCGCCGTTGTGGCAGTTTTTGCTGTCCTTGTGCGCGTTGTTGTGGCGGAGGTGGCACATATCGCCCTTGAACATTCTGCCCTTGTGGTTGCTGGGGACGTTGATAACGACTATCGGCAAGGTTAGAATTTTGCGCGGTCATCGGTGCTTGTGGAGGTGCTTTTGGTATATTCATGACCGTATTGGCTGAATATGATGAATCAGGCTTTTGTTGGGGCGGATTCATATCTGGATTAGGGTCTAAGCCCCCTGTTCCAACCAACGTCACTTTCGGGTCATCTGTACCTGGCTCACGAAAATGAGGCATTGTCGGCATTGCATTGGGATTATGACGCGGATTCATGGTCGGTTGCACATCATCATCTGCGCTCGCTTTCGGCAAATGAAATGGCACGTCCTCATCAGGGTCATAGTCGCCTTCATAATTAGGGTCATCTGTCGCACGCACAGCATCCAAATTCATGCTTTCAGTCATATCGGCTGAACGTGGACGTTGTTCAGTAATTTCATCGTCGTGGTTATCGGATTCTAATTCTGGTAAATCGTGATTATCGGACATTGCTTACTTTTCCCGAAGTAAATTTATCATCATGATATAAGTCTAGCACAATAGTAGGGACTTTGTACGCATGACATCCCCTTGCTCACCTGACGGCTTGGCTACGATAGTAACTTATTATTAACTCAGGTGATATTTATATAATTCAAGCATATTATGAGATACGTTATACTTATCGTAATATCAATGAGAGAGGTAAAGGGATATGAAACAAAACAATATTTTGAAGTTGTTCGTTGTAGTGATGAGTCTGATGATGCTGATATTACCTGTAGTTGCCCAAGATGGTGATGGTCAGCCAGTTGATGCTGATGGCAATGATATTGTGATTGATACTGAAGGTGCAGCTGATAGTATTATTCAAATTACTGAAACAACCGCAGAAGGTATCTCGGCACTCGTATCTGATTTCCTCAATCGGCTTTATAACATCACAAACAATGACTTTATCCGTGTGATGATGGTTGTCGTTGGAGCGATTTTCTTAGTTGCAGGATGGCGCATCTACAATTGGATTATCATTCTGGCTGGTGCATTGGTCGGTGGGACAATTGCTGTCGCCGCTTTTGGAGGCGCAAGCACCACGCTTGAGATTGTCGCTTTTGTGATAGGTGCGTTGATTGGCGGTTTCTTAGGTTATTTCGTTTATTATGGCGCGGTCTTTATGGTGGGTGCATATATCGGGATTGTCTTTGCGACACTGATTGCTCAGTCTTTAGATTTATTACCAATAGCCCCCCTAATTCTATTCGCAATAGCGATTATTGGTGGTGTCATCATGCTCGGTTTATCATTTGAGCTTCTGGTAGTCTTGGCATCTGTCTTAGGCGCACAGTTGATTGTGATGGGCTTGGGCTTAACTCCTGCGGCAATCTGGTTAGGTGTTCTCATCCTAATAGGGATTTTCTTACAAATCAGCCTAACACGGCGCTCGGGCTATAGTGTTCGTCGGCGCCCTTCGCGCAATTTACTGAATTAATAGATACAAAAAAAGACCTGCACAGTGTACAGGTCTTTTAAATTATACTAAGTCGGGCAGAATTACATGCCACCTTCGTAGATAGCGAGTGATTCTGGTTTGCTTGTTTCGATAACGGTTGTTGGGGTTGTATCCATCATACCGCCCATATCGAGTAAGCCACCGAAGTACAGGATTACGTCGTTTGCTTTTTCAGCAACGTATAAGCCTGAACCGTCCCATACGAGGTCTACTGGGTTACCCAGCATTGAATCTGGACCTAAGATGTGCAGGGATACTGTCACATTACCATTGACTTCGCTAATCGCTGGAACAGCATAGATATGACCATCAGTAGCATCATCAGCCGCACCAACATCGCTAACAATCAATGTATCTTGGTCAGCAACATACACGAGACCATGCAAGTTAATGGTTACTTTTTCGAGGTCACCATTACTTGGAGAAATCACACGAGTTGGACCTGTGTCACCCATTGCATTTGAGAAATCATCATACGCAAGGATGTCACCAGAAGTGCCAGTAGCATAAAGTGTATCGGTTTCTTCTACGTAAAGAACATCCCATACTGTGCCACCAACGATTGTACGTGCTGGTTCAACATCACCAGAAGCGTCGATTGGGAAAGCAAGAATGTTACCAGCGCCAAAGTTAGCTACTAAGATAACGCCGAGTGATTCAATAACTTCAATACCTTTTGGTGCAGATAAACCTGTATTTGCACCTAAAATCGGAGCCATCATATCAACGGACATCATGTCGTCCATACCTGTTAAGCCAGAAAGTGCTGTAATACCACCAGCGCCATCTGCGGCATCAAACGTGACATATGCTGTACCGTCACTGGTAAAATCAATTGATTCTACACTGGTTACAGGGTCTGCAAAGTCAGCAAAAACAGGGTTCATCATGCTGAGGTCTGAACTAAGATTGATGATTGCATCGTTTGCGAGGTCAGCAGGATTTAATGATGCGAATAAATTAACATCCATCATCATGTCATCCATCATTTCGTCGCCTTCGCCCATTGCACTATCATCCATCATATCTGGTTGATAAATTGCGAGTGATTCTGGTTTAGTTGCTTCGATAACGGTTGTTGGGGTTGTATCCATCATACCGCCCATATCGAGTAAACCACCGAAGTACAGGATTACGTCGTTTGCTTTTTCAGCAACATATAAGCCTGAACCGTCCCATACGAGGTCTACTGGGTTACCCAGCATTGAATCTGGACCTAAGATGTGTAGGGATACTGTTGTGTTACCATCGGCAGTGCTTGCAGAAGGAACAGCATAGAGATGACCGTCTGTCGCGTCATCAGCTGCGCCAACATCACTAACAATCAATGTATCTTGGTCAGCAACATATACAAGAGCGTGCAAGTTAATGGTTACTTTTTCGAGGTCAGCATTACTTGGTGAAATGACACGGGTTGGACCAGCATCGCCCATTGCGTTTGAAAAATCATCATACGCAAGGATGTCGCCAGCTGTACCTGCGGCATAGAGTGTATCGGTTTCTTCTACATAGAGAACATCCCATACACTACCACCAACATCGCCAATGCTAATGACACGCGCTGGTAATACATCGCCTGAGTCATCCATTGAGAATGCTTTAATATTAGCTTCACCGAAGTTAGCAACAAGAACAACGCCGAGTGATTCAATGATTTCGATACCTTTTGGCGCAGTTAAGCCCGTATTTGGACCCAAGATTGGAGCCATCATATCGACCATCATTGCATCATCCATACCTGTTAAGCCAGATAGTGCTGTAACACCACCTGTACCGTCGGCAGCATCAAAGGTGACATATGCTGTACCGTCACTGGTAAAATCAATTGATTCTACGCTAGTTACAGGGTCTGCAAAGTCAGCAAAAACGGAATCCATTGTGCTGAGGTCTGGGCTGACGTTGATGATTGCATCATTTGCCAAGTCAGCAGGATTTAGCGTTGCAAATAAGTGAAAATCTTCCATCATGTCGTCTTGAGCTACTACTTGTGCAAAGCTAGCAACCAACAACATGCTGATAATCGTCAATTTTAAGAGTGTTTTCTGCATTGTGTGATACTCCTATGATTCATTTGAATATTTGAGTAAAAGAAGACACACTTGTCGACAGAGTGCGCTTCTACTCACACATAACGAACAAAATCACCAAACTAGATGACAAATAAGGGTTTCACTCATTGCTTATTAATAAAATTTGTAATCTGGCGTTGTTCTGAGGGAAAACAGATTAATGAGGGCTTAACAGGAACTGTACAATTTAAAAGGATGAACCGTTAAAAATTCATCCTTTGCAACCTGAGATTATACAAATTGGCTTAATCATCACCGTATAAATCGTAATCGTCGTCGTCATCATCGTCATCATCAAAGAAGAAATCTAGATCATCATCATCATCTTCATAGCCTTCGTCTTCAATAATATCATCGTCTTCGTCGTCATCATCGAAAACTAAATCGTCATCATCTAAATCTATATCATCGTCTTCGTCGATTTCAAAGTCATCGTCGTCTTCGTCAAATTCGCTTCCTTCAAACTCTTCTTCATCATCGTCGAGTTCATCTTCTTGAAGTTGTTCTAATGACAATTCTTCTTCATCATCTTCAAAATCATCTGGTCCATCTGTTTCATAGTCTAACCAAATTACTTCATGATCCAACATACACTGCCCCCTTCGGTACGAAACGGTTAAAGTTTAAGTGTTATTTTCCACAATACCATAAAAATACTCGTGAACACGATTGTCGTTTGTTAATTCTGGATGAAAGGCTGTTCCGAGTAGATGTTCCTGTTTTACCGCAACAATGCCACCATCGTCAAGTTGTGCCAAAATTTCTACATCTTGGCGTACTTCACGCACGATTGGCGCACGAATAAATACTGCATGGAAGGGTGCATCATCCCTTAATCCAACGAAATCAAGTTCAGTCTCAAAACTGTCAATTTGTCGTCCAAATGCGTTACGGTCTACCGTAATATCCATGACAGCTAAAATCGGCTGTGCTTCGATGCCAATATCCTTCGCAAGAAAGATTAATCCAGCGCATGTTCCCCATGTCGGTTGCGTCTGTGCAAATTCACGCAGAGGGTCAATCAGACCATATTCAGTGGCGAGTTTACCAATGGTTGTGCTTTCACCACCTGGAATCACTAATCCGTCTAAATTGTCTAGGTGTTTTGGCAAGCGCACTTGTACTGTTTCAGCCCCGAGTTCATCAAAGCGTTGTTGATGTTCTATAAATGCGCCCTGTAGCGCAAGGATACCAATTTTTGTCATATTTTATCTCGATTTTATGGTCTATTTTTGCCATTCATCATTTATCTAAAGACTATGAGAAACAAGGATACAATAAGACCATTTTTGACTAAGTGAGCAGATTATATCTATTTTGCATTAAAACGAAACACCTAAGTTAAGAACGCACCACCCATTTTGTTTCTGCTTCATTATTTTGGGCATTTTCGTAGCGTGCTAAGGTGAATAAATAGTCTGATAAACGATTGAGGTAAATTAATGATTTGTCGTTTATATCCTCAACTTCTTGTAGTGCGACCACTAGGCGTTCTGCACGCCGACAAATTGTACGTGCGACATGCAAATGTGAAGCAATCGGTACACCACCCGGTAAGATGAAATTTTTTAGTTCAGGCAACTTTTGGCTGAGGTCATCAATAGTCTCTTCAAGCCACTGGATTTCTTCATCTGTAATCCGAATCAACCACTCGGCTTTGGCGTTCATTGGTGTTGCTAAATCCGCTCCTAAGCGAAAGAGATGATTCTGAATAGCTTCTAACTGATTATCGGCAAGGTTTGTTAATTTAGTTGAACGCGCTAATCCAATATAGGAATTGAGTTCATCGACTGTGCCATAAGATTCAACCCGTAAATGATGCTTGGGAACACGTCCGCCACTAAAGAGGCTCGTTGTGCCATCATCTCCTGTTTTAGTATAAATTTTCACTCCGATTTGCTCCGTGAATTGGCTAATGTATCGTATATACTGTACATTAAGTTAATCTGTATACAATATCAACTCTAAACATTGCCATCTTAGAACTTATGTGCTAAAATGGTGAGACTTCAAAACATCATCTGATGGGTTAAATATTTAAAGAGAGTGAGACAATGGCGAAGAAACGTAAACCAGTTGATGCAATTAATATCCCTGAAAATCTTGAGGGGCGAATTAAAGCCTTAGATAATACCTTAAAAGACATCACAAAACGTTATGGTGATGGCACAATTCAGCGTTTAGGTGATGCAAAAAATCTAAACATTGATGTTATTCCGTCAGGCTCACTAGGCTTAGATATTGCTATTGGTGTTGGTGGTGTTCCACGCGGACGTATTACTGAAATATATGGTCCTGAAAGTTCAGGTAAGACAACCTTTTGTTTGCATGTGATTGCTGAAGCACAAAAACGCGGTGGTATCTGTGCTTTCGTTGATATGGAACATGCGCTAGACCCTCGTTATGCTGAAGTTATCGGTGTAGATGTCGAAACTTTGTATGTTTCACAACCTGATACAGGTGAACAAGCCCTAGAAATTACCGAATCATTGGTACGCTCTGGCGCTTTGGATGTCATCGTTGTGGATAGTGTTGCGGCACTTGTCCCACGCGCAGAAATCGAAGGCGAAATGGGTGATAGCCACGTTGGTTTGCAAGCGCGTCTCATGAGCCAAGCTCTGCGTAAACTCTCTGGTGCTGTTAAACAATCCAATGTAACCCTCATCTTTACCAACCAAATTCGTGAAAAAGTTGGGGTGATGTTCGGAAGTCCAGAAACAACCAGTGGTGGACGTGCGCTGAAATTCTACGCAAGTGTACGCCTCGATATTCGCCGTATTCAATCCATTAAAGCTGGTGGAGATAATATCGGTAATCGTACACGCATCAAAATTAAGAAAAACAAAGTTGCGCCACCTTTCCGCGAAACTGAGTTTGATATTATGTTCAATGAAGGTATCAGTAAAACTGGTGAAATCCTCGATATTGGCACGGATTTAGAAATTGTTGAAAAACGTGGGGCATTCTATCGTTACAATGATGATCTTATCGGTCAAGGACGCGAAAATTCTAAAGTTTTCCTCTTAGAAAACCCTGACATTTCGGATGAAATCGAGAATAAAATTCGAGTTCACTTTGGTTTACCACCAATGTTCATCGAAGAAGATGATGAGTAGTTAAATCTATATCTAATTTTAAGAGGGCTGGCACTTTTGTCAGCCCTTTTTTTATATAGATTGTAGTATTCGTAGCGGCATTAAACCTAAGAACATAATTGGCAGTAATGCACCGATGATAGTCCCCGCAATAATTTGTGCAGGCGTATGCCGTTTTAGTTTAAGACGCGCCGCTGCAACCAATGGTACAACAGGTAAAAAGAGAAAAGCTGTGGTCACACTAAAAATGATGGCTACAATCACCACTGCCCCTGTAATACTCATCATGTGCATACTAATTTGCCAGCCTAATGTAATCACTGCAATGATGGTCATCTGGAGTAAAGTCATCAGAGCTAAAAGTGGGAATATACGCGGTGCGCCTAAGACTCTTAGTAGCCACCAGACGATACTCGTACATAAAATAGAAACTAGAAGTGGACGGATGCGCTCACGGCGATTTTTCATATGAATATCGCTGATGTTACCGCGCCACACATGGAACGCCACATATAAAATTGGCAATAAACAAACAAAAAGCCCGTACAAGACTGCCCAAAAAATCGCATTCGCTGTGGATTGTGCATATTGAAATGAAACAGGCACTACTAAAATCGCCCAAACTATCGGAGGGCTAATAATATCCGAAACAAGTCGCGCCCAAGATAATCTCGAATTTGCTCTTATTTTCTTCTGTATTGGACTGGCGACATCGACCATATTTGAAACCTAATTTCGTAATCTATCTCTATAAATTTATCTTATCAGAATTATAGCCATCTTGCGTTAAGAACATATCAAATCTTGATGCTGACATTTGTTAAGATAACCTGCCAAATGAAACCAAGCATCGACATTATTTTGATTGACCCTACAATTACTATATACGGGATAGAGATTAGGTAGGGTGCAAAAATGCGTCAATTTTTAGTTGCTATATTCGCATTATTATTGTTGGCGTTTCCAATTGCAGCACAAGAAGCTAACGACAATGTGTTCGTTCGAGTAACCCATTTTTCAGTTGATGCGCCCGAAGTTGATGCGTATATCAATGGTGACTTGGTGCTTGAAGCAATGAGTTTCCCATTTGTTTCAGATTGGATAGAGCTTGAAGCAGGCACTTATACTTTTGATATTGTTGCAACAGGGGACCCAGTTACCGATGCTCTTTTATCAGCTGATTACGATTTAAGTTCAGGTGATTGGGTAACCCTCGCTGTCATTGGGGAGCTTAATCGTGATACATTGGCAATCCAAGCACTCGTGGACGATTTGAATGCTATTCCCGAAGGGGAAGTCTTTGTCAGTGCCTTCCATGCAATTAGCGACCTTGCCCCCGTCAATGTTTTTGTGAGCGATACGGAACTTGTGCGCTTATTAAGTTATGCTGATGCTTCAGCAGAGCTTGATGGTTACGCAAGCGACACAATATTGGCTGGAGATTACGGTATTGATGTTCAAAATAGTGACGAAAGTTTACTCCTAACATTAGAAGAAACGACGCTTGGCGCAGGACGCGCATACTTCTTAGCCTTGGTTGGCACAGCAGAAAATCCAATTTTTGTCTTTATCCCAACTGATGTCGACGCTCTCACCAGCAATACAGACAACACAATGGAAGAAGTAGACACTGGCAACGGGACAAGTATGGCTCGCATCGGGCATTTTTCAGTTAGTGCAGGTGAAGTCGATATTTATCTCAATAGCGAAATTGCTCTAGAAAACGTGCAGTTTGGTGAAGTCTCGGACTATATTGAACTTGATGCAGGCGTTTATGATGTGGTGTTAGTACCAGCAGGTGACTCACTCGCCAATGTTGCTTATGAAGGGCAAATCGCTTTAGTCGCAGATACATTGACTTTAGTTGCGGCAATCGGCTTTGTAGGCGATGAGTCTTTAAGTGTTGTGACTGCTACTGAGGATAACGATGTACCTGAAAGCGGATTAACACGGATTGTATTCTTCCAAGCTGTGCCAAGTACAGCGCTTTTTAACCTCAGTGCAAACAATAATACACTGATGCAAGGTGTCACTTATCCGAATGTATTTGAGGGTGCATCAGACGGCTATGTGTCGGTAGATATTGTTGCAGGAGCCTATGAAATTGTCGTTGAAGGTGGCGATAGTATGCTCAATATCGGCAATATCACTACTGGTTCAGGGCGTGTCTACCTAGTCGTTTCAGCAGGAACTGTGGATGCTCCTGTATTCTTCCTAATTAGCAGTGATTTCCCCAGTGAACAATAGATAATTGCAAGGGCAGACTGTTGGTCTGCTCCTACTAACATCCATTTGGGACACTGATATTTGGGACAATACCTATATCAAACAAGTCGTACTGTAGGCTAATTGTGCCAGAAATGGGGAGTTCTTGGTCAAAAATCGTTGCATTCTCGACTTCCATAGTGACGTTATAACGCACAACAACGTCATATTCAGGTGCAACCCATATTTCACCTAATACCGATAAAATACGTCCATCTTCCCCCACAGTCACATTTGGCAAAATCATGTCATCGGCAAGGAAGTTATATAACCAGACTTCTTGCCCATTAATTTGCTCTTTTCGCACGGCGGTTGTCGCATATTGGATACCACCGAGTAAACTCCCTGCACTTAAATCTGCCAATAACTCGGCTTGGTCTGTATTACTGGCACATTGACCATCGCGCACTAAGAAAACATCAGGTCCTAAGCGCACACCCTCAAATGAAATTGGTTCAGCTTCATCTTCTAAATCAACATCAATGGTCGCTTCAACACGCCGTGCTGACCCCACCTGATTATAGGTGACAATCGCTTGCGCTGATGCGGATGTCTCGCGCGGGGTTCTTGCAAATACCCCATCAAAAGCAAAGAACATCTGATAACGCCACCCTGCTAAACTTTGTAGATTGTCATGAATATTAGGAAAAGAAACTGTCTCAAAACCTGCTGGTGGCGCATTTTCAGTCAGCACGAAGCCTGTCGCAATCGCTTCGGGGTCTGCTAATGTGGGTAAAACTTGCGGTGTACTTTCTTGTGTACAGCTAGCAAGTAATAAGAGACTCATCAAAAAGAGGATGTATTTCATAGAATAAAATGCCTACCCTAGATATAGTTATATCCGTATTCTAATGGATTGAATACAGGTCGGAAAGTGCGATACACTACACTATATGTGATATAGGAAATTCAGCAAGGATTTACGATGCGTCGCTTGATGTTATTAATTATCTGCATTCTACCATTTCATAGTTTGTCGGCTCAAACAGACGTAGATTTTACCTGCCTTAATACTAATGATTATCGGTCACAATTGACAATTACTCCACCTGAAATTTCTGCCTTACTCCCTGATGTCAGCGTAAGCGTTACAGGGCGAGACAATTATGAACCGATTATTGGCATTACAACATCCGATGATGTCACAGATTGTTATTTAAGCCAAGCTACCCTCGCAGATGATACCCTTAGCCATTCAGCCAGTGGATTGGTCTATGGCTTTGGGGCGAATACGGTATACCTGAGCGAACTTACTGGTGAAGCAGGTCAGGCAAGGGTGATGTTTGAGGCATTACTTCTGGATAACGAACATCAGTATCACTTAAATCTTAACCAAGATAGTGCTGATACAAACGAAATCCCGACTGTTTACCTTGTCTCTATGAATGACACATTCACGCCTACCCTATCTATCGCCGATGCCCAAGGTAACGAAACACAAGCACAAGCTGTGGATATAAGTGAATTAAGTGATTTTGAGTCAGCGAGTTCCTTAGTATCTGCTCAATTAACATCTACTGACATCACATTGACTGTCCGTGCCGAGCAAATTGGGGTTTATGCACTCATCCTCGACCTCAGTTTGCCCCAAGTTGCCATAGACGATGGCATCGCAACACTCAATCGGGATGAGGATGGTGCAATTAGTCTAGAGTGTGATGGCGAGACAATATTTGAAAATGGCTTAGAAGTTACCTTGCCTGATGATAATGACTACAAAGCAACCGTTCTCGCAAATAATAGCGATGCTGTTTTGACTCATTCAGGACTTTGCTATGACAATTCTCCAACGGCGAGTTATTATTTCGCCGATTTGCCCAGCGTGACGATGACTCCGAACAACTTTAATGCCCAAGCGATAATTTCTGCCGAAAGTGAAAGCATTATCTTTGGTGGACATGATAGTGCTGATGGCGATTATGTGCTGATAATCGAAGGTGGCACACTTGGAGTCGATGATGAGGGTGATATTTTTGAGATTAGCCTCACACCACAAATGCTTACTCAAGATAGGTTACTCAGAGCTTATGTTTTTGGAATAGATGCTAGGCTGAATACAATACTAACGTGGGAAGATGATGCTGGTAGCGCATTACTCACTTGCAATGACGCAGGAATAGCTGAATTATGTGAGCAAGACTTAGAGGATTTCAGTTCAGCGAGTTTGGCATTAGGCTTCAATCAGCGTCTACTGAGTTTGAGTAACAATCCGATGCTGGAAATTCCTGTGAATAACACCATTGATACAGATAATATTCGCTTACGTGTCAGCGCAGATGAGGGAACTTTCGGCGCGTATGTTTTGGTCTTCCACATGGTCACAGATTAGATTCACATAGTGTAAGAGAGTAGCAGACCAGTACATCCACTTAAGAAGATGGAATACGAGAAATTATCAGGGCGGACGCAATACATTGCGTCCCTACAAGTCAACAGGGTTCAGTAGGGACACTATGAATAGTGTCCGTGACGAGAAAACAATTGCCCATATTATCTTGTTCCCTATCAGAATTATTTACTATTGCTTCTATTTATTTTCTTCGTGTCCTTCGTGCTTTCGTGACGATAATTTTTTAAGATATGATAATTGGAAAGAATATCGATGGAAACAATAAGCCTTCTTGAAAATAAACGCATTGTCTTGTCAGTCACAGGCAGTATTGCGGTCTATAAAGCGATTGACCTTGCCAGCAAATTAACCCAAGCAGGGGCACTGGTCGATGTCATCATGACGGATGCCGCGCAACAATTTGTCTCTGCGCTCACCTTTCAAGCGGTGACAGGTCGTCCTGTGTATACGAATATATGGCAAGCTGATAACAGTGGCGGATTAGAAACCCATATCGCGCATGTCGGACTAGGTGAAGGCGCGGATTTAATTGCGGTTATCCCAGCGACGGCTAACACAATTGCCAAGTTAGCAAATGGTCTAGCAGATGATTTACTGACCGTCACAGCATTAGCGGCACGTTGCCCGATACTGTTTGCCCCCGCAATGGATGGGGGTATGTATGAGCATCCTGCAACCCAAGCGAATGTTAGTACCTTGCTAGAACGTGGCGCAACGCTAATCGAGCCAGAAGTCGGACGCTTTGCCAGTGGTTTAGAAGGTCGCGGACGTTTGCCCGATACACCGACTTTAATTGGGCACATTCGGCGCGAATTAGGTAGAAATGGCTCATTAGCAGGTAAACATCTCGTGGTTTCCGCAGGTCCTACCCGTGAGGCGTTTGACCCTGTGCGCTTCATCAGCAATCATTCCTCTGGTAAACAAGGCTACGCAATTGCCCAAGCTGGCTTAGATGCTGGTGCAGAAGTTACCCTCATTTCGTCGGTAGATTTGCCAACGCCGATTGGCGCGAATGTAGTCAAAATTAATTCTGCGTTAGATTTACAGGATGCAGTCACGCGTGCAATTACAGATAAAAAAGCAGACATCCTCATTATGGCGGCGGCTGTAGGGGATTTTCGTCCAGCAAACCGTGCCGAGCAGAAAATCAAGAAACAAGGCGATGATGAAGGGTTACAGATGAATCTCGTCCGCAATCCTGACATTCTAAAAAGTGTTTTTCAATTACGGCAAAATCCCAGTGATTTGACGGATACACAGCAAGAGACCCTCAAGCAATTAAAGGTTGTGGTAGGATTTGCCGCCGAAAGTGAAAACTTGCTAGAAAATGCTCAGAGTAAAGTTCAACGCAAAGGCTTAGATTTCATTGTGGCGAATGATATTTCTGCACAGGACGCTGGCTTTGCAGTCGATAATAACCGTGTAACGTTCTTACATAAAGATGGTTCACGCGAAGAATTAGACCTCATGAGCAAAACCAAAGTTGCTGAGCATATCATCACGCGGATTGCTGAGTTATTAGCTTAACACGCAGGTTGAATTAGAAAGCAACTGAAAATTGTGATTCTGCGAGTGCTTTTACCCCTCGCCCGTTTACGCTTTGAGTATAGATTCGTGTTTTCATGCTTCAACCAGCAATGCAATATTCTGAATTAGATTTATGCCTTAACTTGCCTATGCCAATTGTTCCTTCATAATAGAGGTATCTGCTATATCGCCCGAAAGTTTTCATCATGCGCCATAGAATACATTTATTCTCGTGTTGTCTTATTTTCTTGATTTCACTCACTGTTTTCGCCCAAGAACTGCCACCATCTTGTGATTTAATCCCCAATGCAGGAGACTACACTTGGGGTTATGGAGCAGGTATTGAATTAGAAGTAGGCATTTGTTTCGCATATGATATTCAAGGTTGTGTAGAAGGGTCAAGCTGTTCTGCGATTGCAGGACCTATTGAAGGAATGTTTGAGGTTATGTATCTTCCCGAGGAAATCGACTTAGCTCCCACCATGTGCGAGCTTAACGGGAATAGTCAAGTTGTTGCACAAAACCGACTTGGTGATCGGTCTTTAACCTGTGGTTATGAATGGGATTATGGAGAGGCTTCGTATTGTGGTGTTATGATCATCATTGAGGGGGAAAATGCCCTTTCCATCCAAGCCTGTAGTGATACAAATCCTCAGCCTGATCCTATTGAAACTGCTCGCTTGCTTATGGGTAGTGACGCATCCTCTGTTACTGGAACATCAGAAAGTTCACCACTCCCTAACTTCTCATCCCAATTTGCAGATGGCTTTCCTGAGCCACCCGAAGATTATGAACCACAACCTGCGATTACCGCCTGTGATGGTATTGACGATGATGCCCAAGCCCGTTGCCTCGCACAGCTTGCCTCCGCTTCACAAGATTTTACATTTTGTTTTGCCGCCGTTGATGTATACGCTTGTGGAGAAGCCTTGATGACAGAAGTAGGTGATGGATGTGAAACACAAACGAATGTCAGTCCTTCAGAGTGTTATTTGGCACTCGCATCAGAAGCAGGGATTGAAGCTGCTTGTGAACGTCTTCCTACCGCAGAACAAGCCTCCTGTTTTGTCATAGCCATTAGCACATCTGGAGATTATAGTGTGCTGGAAAGGCGTTTTCCTGATGTCGAAGACCGTGATTTTGCAATAGCATTAGTCGCCGTTAATCGTTATGACCCTGCCTTGCTTGAAGATATTGAGGATAATTTGAGTTACGATATGGCAAAGGTATATATGATTGCACCGATGGGTATCAATGGAGGTATTGTCTACGATGCAAGCTACTGTGACCAACTTCGTGGGAATTATGGTGGTGAGTATGCTGAAGACTACGTTATCTCCTATGACCTATGCCTCTATTTTGTCGATAAAATTCAACTATACAGCGAGTTAGAAACAGACGAAGAACGGGATATTTTTGAGACCGAGCTATCAGAAGAAATTGCTCGTATTGAAGCCGAACTTGACGGTAGCTTAGATGATTGAGTAGTGGTCTGAAATATTGCCTTAAGAGAACCTTGCTATACTCATCAAAGTTAATATCAAGGATGATAGATAATGACTCTGCCATTTCGTAACATACGGGATGTTTTAGGTTTGCACGCCAAAGTATCCCCACATAAAAATAGTCTCATTACATACGATGAAAGCCTACAACGTAAGCCCATGACCTATCTTGAATTTGTGGGCAAATCACACCAAGTAGCGAATTTTCTCTTTGAAGACCTCGATATAAAACGTGACGATACAATTGCTGTGATGAGTCCAAATCATGAGCATAGTCTGTTGCTCTATTTCGCGTCATGGGTGATTGGGGCGAGTGTTCTTGCTTTAGATTTCTCAGACAGTAAGGACATTAATCAGGCTTTAGACGATAATCAGGTAAAGGTACTATTTGCGTATCATGAATACCTTGCTGATTGCGCTCAATTTGCAAAGTCAGTTGAGGGGATTATCCAAATTGGTGGCGAACAACATGAGGATTATCTGCGTTTTGAAGACCTCGCGTCTAATCGTCCAACCACATTTTTAGGCGATGAAAGTGGCGCAAAAGGTGCAGACATTCCCATGACAGGTGGCAACAAACACACCGCGCGTTTGAGCGATATTGCCTTAATCACCTATGAAAATGGGCAAACCATTCGTCGGACGCAAGGGGATTTACTGCAAAATGCTACTCGATTGGCAGGAACAAGTGCCATGACTGGCAACCAAAATACACTCGCTATTCTGCCACTACATCGAAACTTCGTTGAAGCGATTCTGACTCCGTTGGTAGTTGGGGCGACGGTCATACTATCAGAGACTTTTTCAGCAGATTTATTCTGGCAATTAATCGTAGGTGAACATATTCATACCACAGTATTGAGGTCATCCGAATTGCAAACATTAGTCGATACGGCGCGAAACAGCATTGCATCAGGTGGGATGCGTTTCGGGGGTAAAATTATTCAGCAGGATATTAAGCACTTTCGCCATATTCTGACAACTGACACCCAACTAACAAATCAACTCGCTTGTGACTTTGAAGATACTTTTGGCTTGCCACTCATCACAGCTTATCAGCATCCAAAAACACAAACCCTCTTAACCCTATTACCGATTACACTCGCATGGACTGAGCATCAAGCATGGTTACATGAGCAGGATACGCCTTGTATTGGTGTAGAACTCATCCCTAATTTATTGACTATCGTTGATGAAAGCGATAATCAATTAGCGGAGAATCAAATTGGCGAAATGGCTATTTTTCAGGGTGATGATTGGCAGAAAATAGGTCAACGAGGGTATTTCAGGTATAGTGCTGACGGAAAGAAATTCTATTTTATTGAGAATGAGTAGTAACGTTTTAGAGTCCAGAAAATTTTAGAATTAATCCTGTGTTTTTGAGCGGTTGAGACAGGTCTCAACCCTACACTATTGCCTAAAAAGAGAGGATTAGTGTAGGGATGGCATCCATGCCATCCGCCAATAATGTCACACCTTTTTTCTAATATCTTCCAGTTTCTACAATAATAAGTAAAATGGGCATGGTAGCTTTTACCATGTCCATACGTTTTTAACGTTCGTATTCATTGGGGTCAAGTGGTGAGAGCCAACGCCCGACAAAAGGACTTCCTTCGGCAATCCACCCTTCCACGGGATTACTTGATTGCACGCGAATTTGCCACCAATTGAGGTTATTTTCGCAGACAGGTCCCCCGATAAATTCAAAGGGAACGCCATCAATTAATAAGAAACGAATCGCCCCATCTAAGCCAGGGTCTGCTCTGAGATAGCGTGCGCCTTCATCAAAAGAATTGACATATCCGAGATTGCCAATACCGAAAGCATAAGGCGTATCACACAATGTTCCTGCTTCTTCACTTGGTAAATCGGTAGGAATGAGCCAGACTGCTCCACCTGCTCCTTGTGACATCCAGCCTGTGTAGGTGAAATCAACCACAGTGACTTGCACTTCAAACCAGACAATGCCAGCGCGCGCATCACATTCAGGTCCTGAGAGTATCAAAACATCTGAGCCACTAGGCGCGACAGTCACAACACGCGCAGATTGATTATTATCGGCACGGACACGCACATTTTGCGTAACTGTTGCAACTTCGCCAGCAAATAAGTCAAAAATAGGGGTGCAATCAATATTGAAATCAATACCCGGTGTGCGGAATAAATATCCACCGGGGTCTGTTGGGCGACCTTCGGATACCCAACCATCATTGCCGCTGGTGATATTAACCTGCCACCAGTTATAGCCATTCATGCAGACAGGTCCTGAGACGATATAGGCTTCTATATTGAGTTGTTCAAAATCATTAAGTTGGTTTCCACGTTCATCGACCTGATTATAAGAGGTATTCCAAACAATCGGGCTAGAATAGTCAGGCGCACTACGGATGTTGGTTCCGGGTTCAATGTAGATAACATCCCCTGCCAATAATGGGAATGGCGTGAAGCACACATCAAAACTCACTGTCGGCACAAGCGGTGTCCCTAATACATTGCCGATTGGCGCACCGGGTGTAATGACCACAGGCGGTGTTCCTACATCTTGGTCTTGAGCAACAGCAACATAAGGTAATGATAGTGTCATGATCAATAACACCGTCATGAGGGACATGGCTACAAATGCAAATAAGCGCGTGGTTCGCATAAATTTTTCTCCTACGCTATATGTGATTAGGTGAATAAGATAGCTCACATAGAGCGTTGCCTATAAGTACACTCCCATTGTAACCAAACTTTGCTTAATGTGCATCGCAAGTTTTGAGTGCTTTATCTGTTTGATGGGTATTGGAAAAAAGTAAAGGAAAATTAAAAGAGGCATCGTCTGATGCCCCGTTTCGTGAATTATTCTTCGTCTGAACTGGGTTGTGGCAGACGTTTATAATCTTTGAGGTAATCACGTAGAGGCGCAATAGTGCCAGTTGGGAAGCGTTCTTGATAGCTTTCAATTGCTTCTGCCAAATCGTGCTTGCTCATAATAAAGCCCTTGCCTTGTGCAAATGTTGTTAATTCGCTGAGGTCTTCAGGACGAGTGATATAAAGTTGTGTGCGTAAGCTATCTTCACGCTCAACCCGTTCCAAAAATTGTAATGCCGTCTCCAGTGCCATGCCCTGTCTCCGTAAAATCATTCTGATAAGCTAATGTAAAATAGTATAACGCAGTCGTCCCAAAGGTAAAAGCTAAAAATCTATGGGCTTGCCTCGCTACATTCTGGCAGTTGCCCATAATCTCGTTCCCATTCACGCCCGTAAAATGTGAGATATTCCGAGATATGCGCCGCCCAATAGTCATTGTTATGCTCGCCCGTAGGATGCACCGTGTAAGTATGCTGTACATTCCGTTGGGTCAAACGTGCGCTGAATAATTGCTGGCTGGATGAGGAAGAATCTCCTGAGCCGTTATCTATCCACATGCGTAAATCAATCTCTTGTAGGAAACCTTCATTAAGTGCCAATTCAATCGGATTAAATGCTGGTGGAATATCACCACTATTCACAGGGAAATAAGCACTATGCCCACCAACAATGCCGAAAATATCTGAATTTCGCATGGCAATGCTATAGGCTAAGAAACCACCGCGAGAGATACCTCCAATGGCACGATGCTCACTATTCTCGATTGTGCAGAAACTACGCTCGACCTCTGGAAGCAATTCATCTAAGATAAAGCCCTCAAAACTGAGGTCAGGCGGGAATTGATTGAGTTGCCCGAGTTGCCCTAAATAGGGCATCACAAGAATCATCGGTGGCATTGCCCCTGCACGGATACCCTGCTCTAGTGCTGTATTAATTCCTAAATCTTCCCATTGCTCTTCACGGTAACTCAAGCCATGAAAGAGATAGACTACAGGAAAGCGCTTGGCTGTGCTTTGATAACAAGGGGGCAAATAAACCCGATAACGTAAGTTTTCGCCTCGTCCGTTTTCACTCTCATTATCATCGACATCCACAAAGAAGCCTGTATCTTCATCACAGGGGAACGGGGTCGCTGTTGGTACAAAAGGCGTTTCTGTTGGCGCAACCGTTGGTGTAATGGATGGCGTAACCGACGGGGTTGGCGTTAGCGTGATTGTCGGTGGAACAGTAATCACCATACTAACGGGCGTTGGATTATAGGCAAAAGGTTCACAAGCAACCAACATCACAAGCAAAGTCAGTGCGAGAAAAATCAAATAATGGGGATATTTTGTCATAACGCGCTATTTAATTCCAAACAATGTCTCAGTCAGCGCGTATTATAGTGCTGGTTGCAGTTCTTGGCTATCTGATAAATCTATAAGTTGGTTTTTTACAGTGCTGTCATTAGATGCTCTAGGCGTTGGGTATAGTTATCGTCATCTAATGGGTCATAACCGATTCTGAGATGCTTATTGATGAAGTATTCAGCAACATCAGGCTTGAATGTCGGCAAATCGTTATCGAGTTCCCATTGCGCTTCACTGAGTAATAGAGTCGCTTGAGCAATGTATGAGGCTAAATCCACAAAGCGTCGGGCATGGGCTTGTGTATACTGATGCCCTTTCGCTCCCATTTTTCCTAACCTTGCACTTAGTCTGGTCATTGAATCACGTACAATGTCAGCTAGTTGCTGTAGACGAGTATCGGTAATGCCATCTAATTGTGTGGTCATATCGGCGATAAATGCGTCATGGACAGCGTATTTTTCGATATCGCGCATCACCTGCACACAGAGGACATTGTGTGTGCCTTCCCAACTTTCAAGCACAATCATATCTCGGTATAAGCGTGGCAAAATACTAAAGGATTCGATTGCACCATTGCCTCCGAGTATTTCTATCCCCTGATGAATGGTCTCTGTGCCTTTGATGCTGGTGATGTACTTATTGATATTGACCAGCATCCGATAGCAAGTTTTTTCTTGTGTGGATGCCTGCCCTGTTTCGATTTTATCAAGCAGATGCGCGAGGTAGAAACTGCTGGCTGTCCCTGCATAATAGGCAGTCATAATATCGGCAACGGTTTCTTGCACCATGGGGAAATTAGCGATTGCTTGCCCGAAAGCGCGTCGATGACAGGCATATTGCCCTGCTTCAATGAAAACCCGTCGCATAATCCCAGCACAAGCGACAGCATTCATCAGACGTGAGGTATTCAAGACCAATTCAACCACTGTTTTAAAGCCTTTATCCACATCCCCAACAGGATAAGCAAGAGCATCACGGAAATCGAGTTCTGCGCTAGCGAGGGTGCGTGTGCCGAGTTTATCTTTTAGCCGACGAATGTAGAAGCCATTGGTTGAGCCATCATCTAATAAACGTGGGACTAAGAACAAGCCTAATCCGCGTGTGCCATCCGCCGAATTTGCCCGCGCAGTCATCAGGAATTGGTCAGCGTTGATATTCGAGCAGAACCATTTTTCGCCACTAATACGATACGTGCCATCTTCATTCGCTGTCGCAATGACGGCATTCGCTCCAACATCACTACCGCCTTGTACTTCGGTCAGGAATTGTGCGCCTTGGTGAACTTCATCATAATCAAGATTGAGTAACGGAGACAAAAACTTGGCTTGTAGTTCTTCGTTTCCAGCTTCCTGTAGAGCGCGTATCAACCCTGATGTGCAAGCCAGTGAGCATAAATGACCACTCTCGCCATTATGGCAGAGCAAATAATACAAGCCCATCTGCTCGACATTGCGCCCTTTATCGGCTTGCATCGCCATAATGCCACTTTGCCAGATAAGCCGACCTGATTTGTAATGATTAGGATGGAACTCAATCTGCTCAATACGTTCCCCTAAACCTGACCAGCGTTCAAGGCGTGGATGATTGCCTAGACGGTCTTCTACTTTTGCTAATTCATCTACAGTGGTTGCTGAATGTGAACCTAATTCTGTGAGATTTTCAGTGGCGTTAGAATAAGCATTGCCCATATAACGCTGGAGGACATATTGTAAATTTTTATCCGTAGTGAAGAAATTATCAGGTTTACTGGTTTCCCAAGCCAACAAATCGTTGCGACCTTTTATAGCATTATTCATGATAATTCCTCTAATAATCAATCTAATTTAGATTCAATTATAGCATAGTCAGACAACAAAAAAGCCACCTCATGTTGAGATGGCTTCTGTATTTTAGTGTTTTATTCGTATATTAATTATCAATGCTAATACGAATATCAATATCACCATATGACCCGCCACCAGCGTGACTAATCATCAATGTGTATTCACCTTTTGTTGTGACATCATAATTATTGATGTATGAATTCATTGAGACCAATGAACCATCTTGATAACGCATATCATCTGTACCAGCAACAGGATTACCGTATCTGTCCACCAAAACCATGATTGGGTCAACTTGACCTTCATCTGAGGAGACTACACTCACACTAAGAACATCACCTTCTCGTAATTCAAGTGGCACATCATAGCGATAGTTTAGATACATATATTGTGTAAACCAAGTGCTTTCATCAACAGGCATCAATTCAATTGTATGAATATTGTCGCGTGTGAGGAAACGAGCGAAATCTGCAATCGCATGGTTATTACCTAATTGTTCATAAGCAACACCACGGTTAAGCCATGAAGCATACACATCTTCATTGAGTTCAAGTGAACGGGTATAATCAACAATTGCATCCCAATATTCACCAGATTCTTGGTGGTCTAAAGCAAGATAGAAATAATCTTCTTCATCAAGCTGAATTGGGGTATTCGGGTTGCCCTCAATTTGAATCACTTCTTGTTGAATAGGACGAATAACAATCACAGCTTCTTCTGGTTGGGTAGGGACTACAAGTTGTCCAATGACATCTAAGCTATAAAAGATGATGCCGAAGATGAGTGCCGCCTCAAGCATTTTCACGAGCCAGCGTCCGCTATATTTCTTGCGTTTTGTATGAATCATGACGAAAACCTCAGAAACTAACAACGAAAAAGGTGTTTTAATATTATTGCTTCTTAATAGCTTACCACAGTTTTAATGTTATACGCTACAAACTTAATAAGTTTTTCATGGTTATTGCCCAATTATTACCCTACGTGGATAAAGTCTGGATGTTTTGCTATATGGATTTTGTGCAAAACGACGAATGATGTCACTGTAATTCTAGGATTGTCTCTATTAAAATGATTGTATTATGTGCAGAATATCACAATTCGTTCGCACCAATTAAAGGAGTATCCTCCAATATGAGCCAACAGAATCATCCTCGTCTTGTCATAACAGGTCCTGTCGATGTCCGCCCAGAAATTTTAGAGGCACAAAATCACTATATGATTGGGCATCGTGGTAAAGCCTTTGAAGAATTATTCGCCAGCTTACAAGAAAATCTCAAAAAAGCCTTTCTTACCGAGAATCGAGTATATGTGAATGGCTCGTCAGGGACTGGCTTTTGGGAAGGTGCATCACGCAATTGCATCCGTGATGGTAAAAAAGCCTTACATTTCACCAGTGGTGCATTTAGCGAACGTTGGGCGCAGATTAGCCAAGCTAATGGTAAGCAAATTGATGTTGTCGAAGTGGATTGGGGCAAAGCGATTAAACCAGAAATGGTTGAAGAAGCTCTCAAGAATGATGTCTATGATGCTGTTTGTATTGTACATAATGAAACCAGCACAGGCGTAACCAACCCGCTAAAAGAAATTGGTGAAATCGTCAAGCAATATGAGGATACTTTGTTTCTCGTCGATACCGTAAGTGGTGTACTCGGCACAGAATTACGCACCGATGACTGGGGTATTGATGTTGCCTTGACCAGCAGTCAAAAAGCCTTTGCACTTCCCCCAGGATTAGCCTTTGCCGCCGTGAGTGATAAAGTCTTAGACCGTGCGAAAGAAATTGAATTTCGTGGCTACTACTTTGATTTCCTCTCAATGGAGAAGTCGCTTAAGAAAAATAATACGCCGTCAACACCGCCGATTTCATTGATGTATGCTGCCGATAAGCAACTCAAGGATATTATGGAAGAAGGTTTAGAAAATCGTTGGCAACGCCATAGCCAAATGCGCGAGATGACTCACAATTGGGCGTTATCGCGTGACTTTGGTTTGTTTGCTGAAGAAGGCTATCGTAGCCCGACCCTCACAACGGTTGATAACACCACAGGTCGTCAAATTGATGTGATGGCAATGGCGAAATTTATGGCAGAGCGTGGCTTTAGTATGGATAAAGGTTACGGAAAAATCAAAGGCGATACCTTCCGCATCGGACATATGGGAGATTTCCAAGCCGATACATTAGAAGAAGTCTTTGCTGGTATTGATGAATTTATGGGAATTAATTAGTTCCTGCCCCGTAATATAGAAAATGATAACTATTCGGAGAGGTTTGCCTCTCCGTTTCTATTAGACCCAAAAACAACGGAGATAATTATGCCAAACGTACTCATCCCAGATAATGTAGACCAAAAAGCCATAGATTTACTAGGCAAATATAGTGATTTAACTGTCAGCGCACCGGGCAAACTCACTCAAGAGGAGCTTATTGCTCAAGTGGGTTCTGCTGATGCTTTGATTATCCGTAGTGGTGTTAAAATTACCCCAGAAGTATTCAATGCTGCACCTAACTTGAAAGCAATTGCACGTGCAGGAGTCGGTGTGGATAATATCGACCTCACAGCGGCGACAGAACATGGTGTCATCGTCATGAATACACCGGGTGGCAATACTATTTCAACAGCCGAGCATACTTTCGGCTTGATGCTCGCACTGGCACGTCATTTACCACAAGGCAATAGCTCCTTAAATGAAGGGCGTTGGGATAGAAAAAAATATGTCGGGGTTGAACTCAAGGGCAAAACATTAGGTTTACTTGGCTTCGGACGCATTGGGCAAGCAGTCGCTACTCGTGCAAAAGCCTTTGAGATGGAAGTCATTGCCTATGATCCTTTCCTCAAAGATGAAGTTTTCAGTGAATTAGGTATCGAACGCGTTGATACCGATGAGCTGTATGCACGTGCTGATTTTATTACGCTTCATGCTCCTGCAACCGATGATACAGTTGGCATGATTAACAATGAAAGCCTTGCAAAAATGAAAGACGGTGTGCGGATTGTTAATGCCGCGCGTGGTGTCTTAATTAATGATAATGATTTAGCAGAGGCAGTTGAATCAGGTAAAGTGGCAGGCGTTGCATTAGATGTTTATGTTGAAGAACCTCCTTCACTTAACCATCCATTGCTCAAATTCGATAATGTTATTAACACACCCCATCTTGCTGCAAGCACGACGGATGCCCAAATTACGGTGGCAGTTGAAGCGGCAGAACTCATCGCAGACGCTTTGCTTAAACAAAAGTATGCGAATATAGTTAATGTAGAAGTTGTCGGGTAAATTAGTATCTATGAGGGGATGTGAGTGTCATATCTCCTCATAGATAGACAACAAAATCTCCCATCGGGAGCATATGATGGGAGACCTCCTGAAGGGGTAAACTTCATTTATTAGGAGCAAATTCACTACTAACTCTATCCTAAGTGCTAGATGTGAAGTTTATACTAAGAAACCGTTACAAAATCATTCTATCAATATGAAGTTTTCTATTTCCGTTAGTACAAATCTCTTAGGGTGAAAACTAGGTATCGACTATTGTCCAAAAAATTGTAGTTTCGGTACAATATAAGCAGGAGAGAGATTATGCGCCATTGGCTTATTTTACTCATTTTGCTTGCTCTATCAGCTTGCACCACTATGCCGACAGCAACACCAACAAGGCAGAGTACAGGCGTAACTGCGATACCTGTTATCAATTTTGATGAAACGAATACTCCTCAAACGACTGAGCCAATTGACACAACAGCAACTATAGTAGCGACTCAAGAAACGATTTCTTGTCCTTCTGCACCCCCTATTCGACTCATTATCCAAGACCGTGGACGGGTAACGGATAATAATGAAACGCTCAATTTACGGAATGGTCCCGGTGTTTCCTTTGAAATTTTGACAGCACTTGACCCAAGAGATGAGTTTGTTGTCATTGGGGGACCCAGTTGTGATGGTGAATTTTCATGGTTTAGAGTGCGCTTTGGAAGGCTATTTGGATGGTTGGCAGAAGGCGACTTTGAAGAGTATTATGTCGAACCTTATCTCACAGGTTGACAACTGCATTATCCTGAGTAAAATTAGCTTAATCTCGTATGGGGTGGTGGTGGAATTGGTATACACAGCAGACTTAAAATCTGCCGCCTTCGGGATTGTGGGTTCGAGTCCCACCCGCCCTACAGAATGGGATCTGACTTGCATAGTCAGACTTCAGACGACCAACATTAGTGTTGGTCGTTTTTGTTTCAGGAGAACTCGTCTTATCTCCGTCGTAATCAGGGATTTTGTTATGAATATCTGTGATACAAGAAAATAGTTTCAGCATTTTTGCACATAAGTCCGCAACAATTTATTCAATCGTTTGTCTTATTGCCTTCCATTTATCATCGTGGTATAGACTAATATAGCTTGGAAAATCCAAGAACTGTTTACTATTTTCCAGTGATATAGCTTTATGTAGATTTACATAGTTTAACTGAGATTAAATAAGTTTTCTTGGAAGCAGTTAAATAGACTTAAACGAACAAAGTTGTATTTATCTTTTCCTCAATTCAAAAGCATCCTCACTGTCAATTCTTGAATTAATCGACTACGTAGAAATCCACAATTGCTTCCGCTAGTATCTTAGTTGTGAACGGCTTCACAAATACAACAACTTGATCGTTTAACAACAGGCTATTGCTTGTGGAAAGTTCAAATCAATGAGCATAAAAGCTCAAAATCTGCCTAACAAATCAATCCTATCACTAAGCAAACGTTACGCACTATTTGTGGGCTTACCAATCAGTTGTGTATTGGTTTTGCTTCTACTTGTTTGGAGCATCATGCTGGGAGCAGCTGATATTTCCACATCGACTGTGATTGATGCTCTGTTTGCCTTTGATGCAACATCGTTCGACCATCTTGTCATACAAACTGTGCGCTTACCTCGCGTAGTAGCTGGTGCATTTGTAGGAGCTTCATTAGCTGTTGCAGGTGCAATTATGCAGGGACTCACCCGTAACCCACTAGCATCACCGGGGATTCTCGGTATCAATGCTGGTGCTTCATTTGCTGTCGTATTGGCAGTTTATATTATGGGTAGTCCGCCATTATCTGTTTATGCTGTCTTTGCAATGATTGGTGCAACCTTAGCCGCAATTGTTGTGTACGGATTAGGTTCAATGGGACGCGGTGGTGCAACACCACTTCGATTAACACTCGCAGGCGTTATCCTGACAGCTTTCCTCACATCATTTACGACAGCCCTTCTGATTACTGACCAAGATACACTCGACCAAATCCGCTTCTGGACAGTCGGCTCACTTGCAGGACGAGATTGGGAACTTTTTCAACAAACCGCTTGGTACATGGTATTCGGTATGATAGGCGCTTTGCTATTAGCGCGTCAAATCACGACGATTAGTCTTGGCGAAGATATTGCTGCGGGATTAGGACAAAATACAGTATTAGTCAAAGGATTAGCAGCAATTGCTGTTGTTTTCCTAGCTGGAGGTGCTGTCGCGCTAGCTGGCCCCATTGGTTTTGTCGGATTAGTTGCACCTCATCTTGTACGATTTTTTGCAGGAGTTGATTACCGCTGGATATTGCCCTATAGCGCATTGATGGGTGCTGTTTTGGTCATTGGGGGCGATATGGTTGCCCGTGTCATTATCCGTCCGCAGGAATTACCTGTTGGCGTGATGATGGGGCTAATAGGCGCACCGTTTTTCATCTACCTCGCTCGCTGGAAGGTGAAAAGCTAATGGCAACTATGATTGAGAAAAACTCTAACCTATCCTCAAATACGTGGTATACCTTGCGGATTGGTCAATTCTCTTACAAATTAGACCGACGCACGATTCCGATATTTGTAATATTGTCATTGATAGGCATCGGAGTTTTAGTAACCAGCGTTAGCTATGGTGAATTCGACATCACCCCGATTGAAGTATTACAAACAATATTGGGTATCGAGACTGACGATAGCCGTCATGAACTGGTTGTATGGACATTTCGTTTACCCCGTATTCTAGTCGCTTTTATGGTGGGTGCAGCCCTTTCTGTTTCAGGAACAATTCTACAAGGTATTACCCGTAATCCCCTAGCCGACCCCGGTATCTTAGGGGTGACATCGGGCGCATCATTAGCGGCTGTTGCCACTATTGTCTGGTTTGATGTCCCTATTAGCTGGTTACCTTTCGCAGCATTTGGTGGCGCAGTCATCATGGCAATTCTGATTTTCCTATTTGCATGGAATGGAGGGAGTTCACCCGTTCGGCTCATCCTCGTAGGTGTGGGCTTGAGTGCTGTTGCTGGTGCATTGACCAGTCTCATGATTGTCTTTGGCGAAATTAATCAGGTTCAACAAGCAACCATATGGCTAGCTGGTAGTGTTTATGGGCGTGGATGGGAACACGTTCGCACAATCACCTTGTGGTTAGCGGTACTTCTACCCATCACGATTTTACTCGCTCGGCAACTCAATACCCTTGGACTTGGTGATGATTTAGCCAAAGGTCTGGGATTACGGGTCGAATTTCAACGCATCACCTTAATGCTCTTAAGTGTTGCACTAGCCGCTATCGCTGTATCGGTATCAGGGACAGTTGGTTTCATCGGCTTAGTAGCCCCTCACATTACCCGTCGCCTCGTCGGTCCTTTACATGAAGGCTTAGTCCCAACAGCTGCCTTACTTGGCGGTGTCTTACTTATGTTCGCAGATTTAATTGGTCGCTGGGTTATTTCACCTTCCGAATTACCCGTCGGCATCGTCGCCGCCATGATTGGCGCACCTTACTTTGCCTATTTGCTTTACCAAACCCGTAACCTATAAGGAGTTACTTCAATGAAATCTCGCATCATTTCTATTTTTTCTGTGCTTACCCTATTGATGATAGGCATCATGCCTTTATCTGCACAAGATGAAGCTGCATTCCCTGTAACGATTGAACACAAATTCGGTAGTACGACCATTGAAGCCGAACCACAACGCATTGTTGTATTGGGATACACCGAACAAGACCCCTATTTTGCACTGGGTGCAGAACCTGTCGCCATCCGTTACTGGTATGGTGATGAAAGTGCTATCTTCCCTTGGGCAGTAGAAGCCGCAGATGGTGTGCAACCCGAAGTTTTGAATTTGACTTATGGCGCATTAAATTATGAAGCTATCTTAGCCCTTGAGCCTGACCTTATCAGTGCAATAGATGCAGGAATCTCTGCCGAAGAGTATGAGGCACTGTCTGCTATTGCCCCAACAATTGCACAGTATGATGAGTATCTTGACTTTGGGATGCCTTGGCAAGAAACCACCCGTCTAGTTGGGACTGTTCTTGGTAAATCTAACGAAGCTGAAGCACTCGTAGAGGATATTGAAACACGCTTTCAAACTATTCGTGAGGAAAATCCTCAATTTGAAGGTAAGACAGTCTCTGTCTCATATTATCTAGGTGAAATTTACGGTTACTACACCGACCAAGATAGTCGCGCACGCTTCTTCACAGATTTAGGTTTTGTCATCCCTGAAGAACAAATCGAAATTGCTGGCGAAGAATTTTACGCTTACATTAGTGAAGAACGCCTTGATTTATTCGACCAAGATTTACTGGTTTTCTTAGGTCTGCAATTCTTTGAGGGTGGTAGCGAAGTTGCGCTAGACGCTCATCTATCCAATCCCCTAATCACTCAATTATCCGCCATGCAAGAAAATCGCGTCGTCTTTGTCCCAGATGAATATGATGATGCCTTGCAATTCAGTACAATATTGAGCCTCGGTTATCTTTTAGATGGTTTAGTACCAGAAATTGCCAGTGCTATACCGCAAGAAACCACAGAAGCAGTCACTTGTGATGAGAATTTGCGTGCCGTTACAGATTCAGTCGGAACAACTGTCTGCTTACCAGAACAACCAGAACGTGTTATCTCTCTAACTGATGGCGATACCGATGCATTGGTCGCTCTCGGTGTTGAAGCTGTAGGTATCAGCAATGGGCGTGGCTCGCAAACGCCTCCACGCTATCTGCTTGACTTCATACCAGAAGATTACGTGTCGGTGGGTGGCTTCTTCCAGCCAAATCTCGAAATCTTGCTTGAACTTGAACCTGATTTAATCTTGTTCTCTTATGGTGACTTTGCCGAACCTGAACTGATTGAACAATTGAATGAAATCGCGCCTGTATTCATCCCTGTTAGTGGCGATGGCACATGGCAAGACCTGTTCTATGGCGTTGGTGAAGCCCTGAACATGGAAGCAGAAGTTGATGCCTTCTTTGAAGATTACGAAAGCCGTATTGCTGAAATCAGCGAAGCAGTCGAAGCCGAAACACAGTTCATCATCGCACGTTGGGCAGCAGAAGGACCACAAGTCATGGCTCCTTATATCTTTGCACCTGCTATTTTGCAAGAACTCGGCTTGGTAATGCCAGAAGAAATTCCTGACTTGCAAGCAGGTCACGCACATTCTGCACCATTGAGCTTAGAAGCCGTCCAAATTTTGGATGCAGATTGGCTTTTCGCAGGCACATTGCAAGCCGAAGGTGATGCAGCGGAAGCTTTAGAAGCGGTATTTGAGAATCCTCTTTTCCAACAATTAGCAGTCGTACAAAATGAGCATGTTGTCATCGTTGATGGCTCAATCTGGACAAGCAGTGGTGGTCCTTTAGCGGCTAATCTCGTTCTTGATGTCGTAGAAGCAAACCTCATAGGAGAGTAATAATGTACAAAGCACAAACAACTATTGAGACAGCGAAAGCATCCCGTTATTTGAAAGCACTCTGCAATCACTTCAATCGCAAAGTGACCGCCGAATATGACGATAACCAAGGCACAGTTAATTTTGGTTTTGCCGATTGTCAGATGACAGCGACAGATGACCGACTTAGCATCTCGATTGAAGCAGACAGTGATGAGAATTTCGGGCGTGCGAAATTTGTAGTTAGTGACCACCTTGAAAGATTCTCTGGCGATGAAGCCCTCAAAGTGATTTGGGACGAATCCTAATAAATCAGCTGTACTCGCCAACATTTTGAGATGTTCGTGAGTACAGTTCATTCTCTAAAAGGAAAAAATATAAATGAAATACCAGAAATTAACTCTGCTAGCATTGATAATGATTTTATTGATGAGCGTTACAGCAATTACTGCACAAGGTACGCTGGAATGTGAAGAAGGATTCTATCCAGTTGAACATGCCTTGGGTGAGGTTTGTGTATCAGATACAGTTGAACGGGTCGTATCACTCGAATGGTCTTATACCGAAATGTTGCTTTCTTTAGGTGTGCAACCAGTTGGTGTAGCAGATATTGAGGGCTATGGTAATTGGGTCAGTGTTCCCGTCACTTTAGATGAGGATATGATTGATGTAGGCAGTCGACAAGAACCCAACCTCGAAGTCATTGCTGGGCTTGCGCCAGACCTCATCCTTGTGCCAGCATTTCGTGCGGCAGAAAATTATGATGAGTTAAGTGCCATTGCGCCTACACTCACATTCGACCACTATCCACCTGATGGTGCATCGCACTACCAATCTATGATTGATGCCTTCAATGTCATTGCTACTGCTATTAACCGCGAAGCTGAAGCTGAAACTGTTCTGAATGACTTGCAGGCAGTCTATGATCAAGCGGCTGAAATCGTAGCAGAAGCAGGTATGGCAGACGAAGGCTTCATTCTGTCACAAAGCTACCTCAGTAGCGAGACACCAACATTCAGACTATTCACCGATAATGCAATGGCTGTCGAAATTATTGAGCAAATCGGACTGCAAAATGCATGGGAAGATGTTCCCGGACAATACGGATTCTCTACAGTTGATTTTGAAGGGTTTGCTTCAATAGGCGATGTGCAATTTTTATATATCGCTCAACCCGAAGACAATGAGATTATCACCGATGCACCAGTATGGAGCGCACTACCTTTCGTTCAGTCCGAACAGGCGTATTGGCTAGGGGGTGATGTCTGGTTATTTGGTGGACCACTCTCAGCAATTACCTTAATTGAAACAGTCATTGATGCACTTGGACTAGAATTACCGTCTGCGAGTGCTTTCCCGATGACCATTGAACATGAAATTGGCACAACCACTATCGAAGCTGTTCCTGAGCGCATCGTCGTACTCGAATATTCTTATGCTGACCACCTCGGCACATTGGGTATTGCACCTGTCGGTTTTGCAGTTGATGCTCCACCAGAATATATCTATGCGTATACATCTGATCTAGGTGCTGTTGAAGTGGGAACACGGGCAGAACCCAATCTTGAAGCAATTCTCGCACTCAATCCTGACCTTATCATTGCCGATTTACGTCGTCATGAAGCAATTTATGATGAGTTGAGTTTGATTGCTCCGACTATTGTTTTTAACAGTTTGCGCGGTAGCTATGATGACCAGCTAGAACAGTTCAGTATTATTGCGGAGATTGTAGGCAAAGCGGATGAAGCAACTGCTATTCTTGCTAGCTACCAAGACAATTTTGATACCACCATGGCTACAACTGCTGCCGATACAGGAGAATTCGTCATAGGTGTTCTGCATTCAGGGGGCTTTACTGCACATTCCAACGAGAGCTTCATGGGGTCATTCTTAGAGAGTCTGGGGCTTCTCAATGCGCTAGAACCCTTAGAAGGAGAAACACAGTATCTACTAGATATGGAAGGTTTCGCCTCAGTAAATCCGAGTACCGTCGTCATCCTCTGTAACGCGGCAGACCAAGAATTTCTCGATGACATGACCGACAGTGCGCTTTGGCAAGCTTTTGAAGCCGTAAGCAATAACCATGTTTATGTCTTTGACCGTAACCTATGGTCTAAAGGTCGTGGTGTCACCGCGTATAACATGATTTTATCGGATGCGGTAGACAGTGGCTTACTAGCCAATACCGAGAGTCAAAGTACTGTATGTAGCGGATAGTTCAATAGTAGCTATCTGAGTAAATATAAATGTCTATGCAGTTCATCTATTTGGGTGAACTGCAATGCCGTTTAAATCTAGAGAAGAATGAGGCAACAACGTATGAGTAACAAGCCCTCTCCAATAAAAGCCTATTGTAATTGTCTGGCTCAGGAACGTGGACTAGCGCCACAGGGACATGCAGGAAATTTCAAGGATGCGGTCATTGTCGAGACACCTCTGCCTTGGAAACGAGGATTAATGCAAGAGGCTGACCCAATGCCTCAACAAATCATTGACCTATTGAAAATATGGCTCGAGCATTACCACGAAACTGGTGAATACAATCATCGTCCGCTTGTAGTTGCGCCAGACCCCCAGTATTCATGTGAGGGGCATCGACGTGTCATATTCTATACGCAACCCGAAGGTCTGTTCACGCAGTATGAAAAGTGTGAATATCTTGTTCCAGAAAATCAATTGGGTGGTCTGGTCTGGGCGTGGTATCAAGAACGAGATGCTTTATCCAATTTTGACGAATACCGTATGCAAAATGCAGATGCCATCCGTGACATTCTGGTCTGTACACATGGTACGATTGATGTTGCCTGTGCGAAGTTTGGCTATCCACTCTATAAATTCTTACGAGATAAACACGCTAATGATACGGTAAGAGTTTGGCGAGTGAGTCATTTCGGCGGGCATGTTTTTGCGCCAACCTTGATGGATATGCCAACGGGACATTATTGGGCGTATCTCGACAACGAGTCGGCTGAAAAAATCATCTACCGTGAAGCTGATGTAGCAACTTTGAGTAATAACTATCGCGGTTGGGCTGGCGTGGCATATGGATTTCAGCAAACAGCCGAATACGCGCTGTGGCAGGAGTATGGCTGGGACTGGTTCAATATGCCACGTAGTGCTGAAACCCTCGACCAAGATAGCAATAAAGATAATCCTGAATGGGCAGATGTACGTTTACGATATATTTCACCCGAAATATCGCAAGAAAAAGTCTTTGAAGCGCGTGTGGAAATGTCACACACGGTTTCTACTATATCATCAACAGGCTATGAAAAAGAATATCCTTATCCACAATATCGCATCGTAGAAGCGGAGATACCTAGCTATGATTAACATTGATTCCCTTTCCCTGACTTATGATGGCAAAACAACCATCGTCCACGAATTAGATCTCAAAATCAAAGCAGGTACAATTACTGCCCTTGTTGGTTCTAATGGGTGCGGAAAATCAACATTACTCCGTGGTATTTCGCGTTTGCTCAAGCCGATGACAGGTAATGTATACCTCAATGGGCAAGATGTTCACCAGATGAAAGCAAAAGACCTCGCTAAACAATTAGGGATTTTGCCACAATCCCCCACAGCCCCAGAAGGTCTTACTGTCCATGAACTTGTCGCTCAGGGACGGTATCCACATCAGAGTTGGTTTCAGCAATGGAGTCGTGAAGATGAGCAAATCGTTCAAGAAGCTCTCACGACGACTAATCTGACGATGTTTGCGGATAGACCTGTCGATACACTCAGTGGTGGGCAACGGCAACGCGCATGGATTGCGATGGCACTCGCACAACAGACGGATATTCTCTTGCTTGATGAGCCGACAACTTACTTGGATTTAGCTTATCAGATTGATGTGCTAGATTTGCTTCAAGACCTCAATGACAAGGGGCGCACAATTGTCTTAGTCTTGCACGACCTTAATCAAGCTGCTCGCTATGCAGATACAATTGTAGCGTTACGAGGCGGTCAAATTGTCGCACAGGGGAATCCTCAAGAGGTGATGACGTCACGAAATGTTTTACAAGTATTTGGCTTACAAGCCCAGATTATGCCTGACCCCATTACAGGCACGCCGATGTGCATCCCAATTGGTAGACGTTTTCAGCAAAAGCAAACCATAAAACCATCTGAACCTCATGAGGACGTTAGCGAAATTGTTAAGGCAATGGCATGAATTCAATCAGTCACAACCCTATTCTTGAGATTAGTCCAGCTACAGCGACAAACGATATTTTGTTGCCAGTGAATAACTTGACATCTTGTATCGCACTACTTGTTATTGGTGAAGACAATTCAATTGACTGTAATCTCGTCCTGCAGATGCTACCTGTGCCTTGTGCAGGCATCGCATTTGTTAGTCATACGCGATTGCGATTCAACAGAAGTTTAGCGGCGAGTATAGGCTTATCTCGGCATTATGGCTGTCCTTGCAAGGTATTCAGCTACTCAGAGCGTGCGCGACAATGGCTAACTCATCGTGTGAGTGTATCAACTCAGAATATTCTGCTGAAATAGAATTGGCTGTATAGTGGAAGACTCTCCAATTACACCGCGACAATTACAATATCTCACTGAATTGTATCGCTTAGAACAGATATATCAGAACGAGCAAACTTACACCGCGATAGCTGACCTAGCGGTGCAACTTCTCGATACACAATCCAACGCGACGCGCATTCTGTCTTATCTGCGTGAGTCAAATC
This sequence comes from Phototrophicaceae bacterium, assembly GCA_965230145.1. Lineage (GTDB taxonomy): Bacteria > Chloroflexota > Anaerolineae > Aggregatilineales > Phototrophicaceae > JAUZRW01. The sequence goes on along the minus strand of CBDDKI010000002.1, from coordinate 3,477,463 downwards.
TTGTCGAGCATAAGCGGTATCAAGGTATTAGAACAACGGCTTTAGGGAAGAACAAAATTCTCAAATTCCTGCACCGTCAATACATCATTGAAGCATTTCTAATAAACGTTATGAAATTGGGATGGGATAAAATTCACACCGAAGCACAGAACCTAGCGAGTTCAACAACAGATAAAGTATTAAAACAAATGTGGGTGATGGCGGGTCAGCCTGAATTCAGCCCATTTGGTGAACCAATACCCGATAACAATGGTCATTCCAAGACGATAGACGACATCCCACTGACGATAGCCGAGGTTCAATCTGAATATCGTATTTCACGCATAATGCTTCGGATGAGTGACCGCCTTGAATATTTACAGGCGCTTGGCTTAGTCCCCCAACAAGCCATTACACTCTTACATCGCGCCCCTTTTGACGGTCCTTTGCAAATTAAGCTCAATCACGAATTTCGTATCCTTGGACATCAACTGGCTGAATATATTTTTGTGATACCAGAGGGTAACACGTAGGTTGCATGAAAGCCATTGTGTTGTGAGAAATACCATTTATGCCTACCAAAGACAACTTTCATGTTGCCAATTTTATGGATTATATTCTCTTTGTTTCTTATTAATCTGAGTTTAGAAATTCTTCTCGTAGAGGATGAAACGTATCAACAAGGCGCACATAAGCTGTTAGAGTTTGGATGGTGTGGTCTGTATTAGGCGGAACAACTATCATATCGCCTTTTTCTAATTTATGAGATGTTTCACCGATAAAGAAAATCAGACTTCCTTCCACGACATATGTAATCTGTTCATGCGGATGCTGATGAGGCGCATCAGGGGCATTAGCGGGTCCATCTTCAAAGGTAAACACGACCATCATCAGATTTTCGGAATGTGCTAGATAGCGTGTGCGCCCCTCGGCAATTGTCTCTTTCTTGAGTTCATGTTCATAAATCGCGCTCATGTAATCTCCCATATCTAAATCTTATATATAAATAAAGTTTATCCATTCAACTCAGCCTGAATACGGTTGAGATTACTTTCCCATTCACTGTAGTCTTGAACAAATTCGTTGAAACTGAGTGTCGCATCAGGGCTTTCAATGAGGCAACGTTGATAGACAATAAACCCTGAATCAAGTACGTCATTAGCAATAGTCACGATGTCGACATTCTCACTCTCAGTATGGCGCTCAAGCGAATCGTAAACTGTAATATAATCGGGGCAATTAATGGCAGTATCAAGCGGAATATTTGTCGCTAGAAGCGCATCAATATCTGCACGCAAAAAGCGCATTGGGTCAGCTAGACCAATAGACGGTGTTGGCGATGTAATCGCACCAGACCGTGCATCATCACCTATTAAGCTCACTTGAATGTCATCCAAGAGCAATTCACCATCTAGCAGATAAATCGCAAGGCTTCCTGTTGGATATAGCGATGATTCATACGTGAGGATATTCGCACCACTACGTATCTCAAAGAAATCACCCAGACCCGATACAGTCAACTGAGTTGGGAGCGAAGCCAATTCACCACTCGCTTGTATTGTTTCTACCCCATCCACGACATCAACTATTTTCCAGAGTAAAGTATTGGGATTAAGAGCAAAATACTGATAGTTGCTCATATCTTGCATACGAAAAGCAACCCCAAACTCTGTGACATCCGTCGTGCTATTGATATCAAGCACAACGCGGAAACCATCCACAAAACCGACTCGCAAATAATTGAAAACTTCATCTTCTGTTGGAACAACCAACAACCTATCACTGGCATCAGGTTCAGCAAAGGCACTCAGCCCTGATAACAAAGGTAATCTGACAACCACACTTTCAATCGGATTCGGAGTAGGCGTTAAAGTAGGTATAGGTGTAGAGGTTGCTGTAGGAGAGGCTGTTGGCGAAGGTGTCGGACTACTGACGAACGGCAATGTGTCATTAAAAATAACGCTCATAGCGACTAAAATCGTCAACAGTATTGCTGCAATACCCAACCCCAGTAACACACGAAAAGTTACAGGTGGAGCAGGGTTTACAGATGTATTGGGTGGCGCAATATAATGGTGCTTAATCGCTGTGAAATCTACTAAATCATCGCTTAGTTGTGGCACAAGTACACGATGAACATCTTGAGCAAATTCAATCACACTTTGGTAGCGCTCGTCAGGGTCTTTCGCAAGTGCAACCGCAATGATGAAATCTAGTTCTTCAGGTAAATCACTGCGTATATCGGTAATATTTGGGACTGGAGCTTCTTTATGCTTACGGAGCAAATCCGCTTCTGCTTCTGTCCCACGTAGACCTTCAGTGGTATTAAATGGGCGCTTTCCTGCTAACAACTCATAAAGCATGATGCCATAAGCATAAACATCAGCACGTTGGTCTGCTACCCATGTTTCAGCTTGCTCAGGCGACATATAGGCAATCGTCCCTGCCCCAACCATGCGTGTATTCTGTGCGCTTGTAATCCCTAAATCTGTGAGAAATGCCTGCCCTGTTTCGCGGTCAATAAGAACATTACTGGGCTTAATATCTCGATGCACAAAGGATTCACGATGAATAGCATCTAAGGCACGGGCAACCTGTGTCATCACCCGAATAACTTCATCGAGGGGCATCCTATCTTTTTTATTACGTGCAAGCTTGAGAACATCCGACAGCGAAAAGCCATCGACATAATCCATCACAATATAGCTATATTCTGGGCGATTGACAAAGCGATAAAAACGAACAATATTGGGATGTGCAAGGTCACGCATACTACTCGCCTCGTCCTCAAAATAATCGACGAGATAGCTTTCGTTGTGGAATTCATCTTTGAGAAATTTAAGCGCGAATTGATGCGGTGAACCAATTTCCTTAGCAAGATAGACACATGCCATGCCACCTGTACCGATGAAACTGGTCAGTTCGTATTGATTATCAACAGTAGCCCCGACATAATAATATTGGCTTTCACATTGTTTTCTCTGAGGTGATGCCATAAAACCCTATGACCTTTTTCGAGTATCTTATGCCGAGCGCATTCTAATAAATAGGTACTAATTATACACCTTAATGTGTCCTACTGTAGCAAAAATAGCAGATTTTTTAAAGCATGGAGTAATATTCTCCGTAACACAAAACTTACACATATAACAAAAACTTGAGGCGTATAACAATAAGCAAACAATAGGAGTATTTTCCTATAGATAGCATAAGGACTCCGTGTGAAAGCTGTTAGTTCTAGCATTTTGTCATGCAGACTTCATCAAAGACCAGTAAAATGACAATATACACTATCAAAATAGAAAGGAAAGAGTAGCATAATTTTAAAAATTATTCTGCTCGGACTAAGGATGAATGAGACTAAGATTTCTGAATTGACTGTTAGCCAATTGAAGCAACTTATCAAGGAAACAGTGCAAGAAGCGGTCGCTGAGGTACTCATTGAGATTAATGCTATTGCAGAGGCGGAAGATGATTTGCTAGCTGAGGCAGAAATGGCAGAATATCTAAAAACATCCTTGCAAGGCTTGCCATTTTCAGACTTCACCAATCGCTCACACTTAGATGATTAAGTATCCGCCTATAAAAGTTTAAGGGTATCCTATGTAGCTAGGATACCCTTTTTATTTACGAACGTGTTTGAACATTCAATTTTATACGTTCGGGAAAGTTTCAAACCACCTTAGGTAGTTTACTCTAGCATGGCGTTCAATTCGGATGCTCTGAGCAAAATATCACTCAATTCTAAGCGTTCCGACTCAGTGAGGCTCAATTCACTAACCTCTTGTAATAGCTTACTGGCGAGTGGCGAATCATTTAGATTGAGTGCTGCTTCGGCGCGTAAAACCTTCGCTTGAGCAAGATCAAGGTCAGAATTTGCCGTTTCATCGTCTGACAATGCCTTATCGAGCATGGTTGCTACACGTTCAAAATCACCTTTTGCATCCAAGAGTAAACTTGCCGCTTTGGTGGCACGCGATAATTTTGTTGCCTCTCTTTTTGGTGACTCATCAACTTTCTTATCCGAATCACGTTCGATGAAGCGAATCCAATTGCCACCCGGATCAACCACATTGAAGCGATAATCGCCACTGGCATTGTTATTGTTAGGGCGCGTTAGTCTTGGAATACCTGTAACGGCAACTTTGCCATAGTGTGCTTTCAGATGTGTTTTGAATATCTGATGTAGCGCATTAGCATCATCCACCAGAACAAGGCAAGTGGTATATGAATTAGCTGGCTCGTAACCTTTCATTGTGAAAAAGTGCAATTCAATATCCTCGTACTTCACACAAGCATAGGTACTGGGACGTTCTGTTTGATAGGTAACCTCGAAACCGAGTGCAACGTAAAAATCCAGTGTCTCTGTAATTGAGGCACAAGGAAGCGCAGGTATAGTAATTTGCTTTGGCATTTGTTTTCCTTTTATTCAGACTAGGCTGTTTTGGTTTTGTAGCTACAATTTCATTTTAAGGGGTTGGTGTCTTATTGGAGGCTTTTTCTGTTTATTTGGTTGTATAGCTCATTGCGATCATCTGCCTAATTTGATGAATGGTTGCCTGTGAGCGTTCCTCTAGCTCAAAAAGACTGGTCATCCAACGATCAGCGTTGACTTCAATTGCTTCATTGGCACTCTCATTTAAGGGCATATTCAACGCATCGGATAAATGCTCTGTTTCGCCAGAATCTAGTTGCTGAAACATACGCAGAATTGCCATCAAACTATGCCCTGATTGCACCAATAAGCGAATAACTCGCAAACGTCCGAATTCACTTGTGCCATAGCGCCGATAACTATTTTTAGAGTCACGCGGTACATCTATTAAGCCGTTCCGCTCCCAATTCCGTAGCATATCGACACTCACATCAAGATATTCTGCTGCTTCTGTAATATACATTGTTTCTGTATTCGTATCTTGTATGTAGCCTTCTGCCCAGCGTTCGAGGAAGGAAATTGCGGACTCGGCATAGGTACGTTCGACACGTATTTTTGCAAGATAATCGAAAGCAAGTTCCATAGCCATCTCATAATTGCCATCAGCTGCATGGCGCACGAGCATTTCAAGGGATGACTTATACGGCACAAGATAAGGCCAGCGTAATGTCATGCGTGCGAGGCGTGCTTGCTCCATGTGCATCGCGCTAAATTGTCGATAACCATTAATGGGATCACGCGGAATTTTGGATAAAAAGCCCTGTGTTTCATAAATACGGATGGTGTTAGGGTGAACAGCAAGTTCGGTGGCAATATCACTGGTTTTGAGATAATCGGATGCCATTTCAGTATCAATTCACTTTTACAATCTGAATATGACCTAATATAGTGCAAACCCTCCAACACAGACTAGGGTTACGTAAGCCAAGTAATCAGTTGAATATGTGGATGTATTGCGAAATGACAGCATTCTTTTAGCCGAAAGCTCAAGAACTGCTCCATGTTCATCTCAGACGCGAAAAAAAAATCGCCTCTACATCAGATTGGGTAATTTTTAAGTGGTCACTCAGACTTTTTCATTTTATCAATCTTAGCAAGCGCATCACCTGTTGCACGACAAAATAGCTTCAAAACGCCCATATCATTTGCTGAAAATGGTTCGTCGCCCGGTTGATTTAGCACTTCAACCAAGCCATAGACTTTGTCATCGCCAATCAACGGGGCGGCGGCAATCGATTGTGTTTTGAAAGAGAAGCGGTCATCCACTCCTGTGTAAAAGCGCTGGTCAAGGCGGACATCACGTACAAGTGTCGGTTTTGCATTGCGGACAACCCAGCCTGCTACGCCTTCTGTTTTGGGGATACGATGGTCTGTGAGTTCTCCAGATAATGCCCCATTTACAATTACAAAGACTAATTCATCGGTTTCATCATCAACCAATGCTAATGTACCGTCGGGCGCATTAAGGAGCTTCATTGCATTGGTGAGTGTCTCACGTAAGAAGCCAAACAATTCGCTATCATCAGTGAAATTATCAGCTGAACTGTATAGACTATCCAGTGCTTGAACAAATTTCCGTAAGCCTTTTACTTCTTCTAATAATTTCTCATTATCATGTTTTAGACGTTGCATTTCTTGTGCGCGAAACGCACTTGGGTTTAGGGGATTTGTCATTTCAGCACCTCAGCCATACATCATCGTATGATATACATTGTAAGATTTTTTAGCTGACAATGCAATTTATTAGGACTAAGGGGTTAGAATAGTTTGGCAACTGTTAGAAAATTCAGCGCGATATTTGTGCATTTAATCGGTGCATAGCCGAAATCGGAAATAGGTAAGTCATCAAGGCATATACAATACGAATTAAGCGACCTTGTGACGTTTGCTTAATTGCATTTATGAACGCATTACGAGCAAGTTTATTTTGTCCATTTTGCCAATATTTAACGGCTAATACCTGATGTCGCCCTGCTTCAAGTTCATCATAAGCATTATCAGAAAAGCACGGCGAACGCTTACTATAATGACGTGCATATTGAATCGTCTTTAAGCGACCTTCTGCCATCAGAATAGGTTTTGTGGTCAACGCACCCTCGCGCACTCGATACTTTACAAGCGGTTCAGCGATGCCTACAAAGTCGTATTTATCAGCCAAACGAAGCAATAAATCCCAATCCTCTGCACAATAATAATTGGGATCAGCACGATACATACCAACATCCATAAGTGCAGACTTTCGCGCTAAAATTGTACTGGTCTGGATAGGGCTACCGTTGGCAGACAAAATCGTACAAAAAAGGTTATCTGCTACAAAAAAAGATGTATCTGGGACAAGTGGCATATTATCAATGGGTATACCTCTTTCATCAACAGCTTGCATTTGTGAATAGGCAATTGCAGAGGCAGGATTGTCAAGCAGTAAAGCTAGACAACGTTCAATTTTGTTTGGGTGCAAAATATCGTCACTATCACAAAATTGGATATAGTCACTTTGCGCCTCAGAAATACCTCTATTGCGTGCAATCGCAGGTCCTTGATTAGCTTGTTGAATCAAGCGGACAGTTTCATAAGTTGCCACAATCTCGCGTGTATTGTCCTTTGAGCCATCATCAATCACAATGATTTCAATGTTGGGATGCGTCTGTGCAAGACTCGCATCAAGCGTTTCGCGGATATACTTCGCACTATTATAAGCAGGGATGACAATACTCACTAAGGGAGTCATGGACGCTGTGCCTCAACCACCAGTGTTTCATACTGATTCATAGCTTCGTTCTGGATAACTTCTCCATGTCGCTCAAGATTATTCAAAACAGGGTCATCACTGATACCTGATTGATACTCTTTTACGTCCACAAAGCCTACAGATTCCAGCAAATTCGCCAAGGTCTTGTAATCATAGATAAAAACATGCGACCAACCATAGAAAATCTTGTTAATCACAAAAGCAGGGTTATATTTTTCTGCCTCTGGAATGAAATTGTCGATTGTCCAGCGAATATACTCAGAAGCCGAATTTGATGGATTTTCGTCATAGACAGCGAGTGACCGCACTAAATCAGGGGTTGCAAGGCGGATTCGCCCATTAGGCTTCATCACACGAAAGCATTCTTCTAGCATGAATTTCGCTTGCACATAGGTGATGTGTTCTATCATATGCTCACTAAAAACATAGTCAATACTGTTAGTCGGCATAGGAAAAGGCTTGGTGACATTTAAATGAATTGAGCCTGTTTTCAAGGGTTGTAAAGTGGTGTTCAACCAGCCATCAAAGACATTCGGACCTGCGCCTAAGTGTAATTTGAGTATTTCATGGCTTGAAATATAATCTTGAATTTTCTGAGGGGCAGTTCGCCGATGATTCCATTGACGAGTTTTAAAAACGAGCCGTGAGAGTGATTTCAGCATCGGCAGAGTTTCTCCTAATTTGATTAGGACGCAAATTATAGCAATGCCCTTAGAGGCTGTCTATGTGACATTAGGTGGCGAAAAAGTATCTTCAACTGTTGCCCAGCCAAGACGCTTCAAGACCATATTTAACCGCTGTTGCCAAATATTTGCCTGACGAAATTGCTCATACTCTTGAAAACGTACCAGAGCATCGTCACCAATCAACCAATCTAAGATTTCGGGAGGCACATCAGGTGCATCATCTCCCCATTCTGCCCAAACGGATTTAAACAATTCAGGGTCAACGGGGCGTATGAAGTTAAATTTTCTAAGGAACATCAGTGCAATATTGAATTCCACCCATTCACGCGGACTAGCTCCGCCACTCAGATTACCCCCATGGATGACAAATGTACCTGCAATCACATCTGAGCGTTTGGTATTTGCCTCGCGCACAAGTAAGCGTTTACTAAATTCATAATCCCCTACAATCCTAAAATTCTCATTGAACTGCCCTGCCAAGTCATACAATCGACGATGAATCATAAAAAAAGGACCTACACCCGTCTTGGGATGGAGTTTATCATGCAAATATACAGGCGATTGCGTAACAATGCCTTTGTCGCTCTGAATATTGAAAGCAAAATCTACTAAATCTGCACCAGCAGACAATAAGCGAAAGCCTTCCGTCAAACCCTCATCTGTACGGATGTCATCAACATTCCAAAATCCCAAGACATCACTATCTGCCTCTGCGATGCCACGATTCCAAGACGCATAGAGAGTCTCACGCTCGCAATTGATGATTTTTACCTCAACGGTATCTGATGCCGACAGTGTCTTGAGTAAATCACGCTCAGTCTGAGTTGCATCATTGACCACAACTACAATTTGCAGAGATAGCTCAAGTTGTGCGCTAACTTGCTGAACACGCTCAATATACAGTGGCAAATGTTTTTCACTACGATAGAGTGAGGTAATGAGAGAAATATCTGGCATAAGTTTCTATATGTGTGTTTTCACTTTCGCGTATTATAGAATAAACATCAAGTAGGTACAGGCAAAATAAAATCGTTGGTTAAGATGACACTACGACATTCAATCTCGGAAAATCACGCAAGTTTAACAGTCTATTCTCCTGATGCAACACAAAGTCAGCTATGGGGACATCTTGACCATATGATTCACGAGCAAGCAGATTTAGTTCCCGTTTTTAGGCAATGGATTCACCATGACGTTGCCTCTATCACCCGTTTTTATGGCGGAGAAGTAACAGAAGAAACGGCTGGCAAAACTATTCACGATTATGACAACATACCTTTAGAAAATATCCAATACGGTCATTACGTAGTGAGGTTGTTCATTACAGGAGCATCCTTACTCACAATATGGCAGGGGGATAATGCCACTGAGAATTTGTTGGCAGTTAAGGGAAAAACCCACCCAGCAGAATCTCCACAAAAAACTATTAGAGGTGGCTTGTGGTGTGATAATTCAGTGTGTAATCTACTACATTGTAGCGATGACCCAGACGAAGTTCTGCGTGAAATAGATGCCCTACGGTTAAATGACCTGTTAGATAAATCACCTACGCAACAATCATTAATTCCGAAACAAGCCTTATCGCCACATTACGTTGCACACTCCAGCATTGTCATTGCTTTACACGCAATTAATCGTTGGTTATTTACCCAAGCTAATACGCAATCCCTTGATATTTGCTTGCCCAAATCAGGGGATGCGAAAGATACCATGCAATCCTTGTCTGTATCACTCAGAGAAATTGTTTCTAATTACCCCAAGACCATCATTTCAGATTTTGCTAATGCGTATTTTGAGGGTGATATAGTCTCAATTACGCCTCTCTTGCACCAATTACCTCTCACAACTTGGGAACAGTTTGTCATCCAATGTGGCACACTAACGCGCCATCAATGGGACGCTATTAGTTAATCCACTCAAGTATCATCACATGAGCTATTGTAGGTTGTGTGTTTTGCCTGTTAAAGTTATGACTTGTTGTAACCAAGCAAAGAGGATAAAGAACATGGGGACACTTTACATCGTTGCCACACCAATCGGTAATTTAGAAGATATGACCTACCGTGCTGTGCGGATACTCAAAGAAGTCAGCCTGATTGCCGCCGAAGATACCCGTACTAGCCGTGTATTGACCAATCACTTTGAGATTGAAACTCCCATGACCAGTTATCATGAGCATAATAAACTTACTAAACTCGATACCATCTTTGATACGCTGAATAGTAGAGATGTTGCCCTCATCAGTGATGCTGGTACACCCGGTATTAGTGACCCCGGCTATGAACTGATTCATGAAGCTATAAAACGTGGCTACCCGGTTGTGCCTATTCCGGGAGCAAATGCTGCCATAACTGCCCTTGTCGCATCAGGTTTAGCAACCGATAGCTTCACCTACATTGGCTTCTTACCCAAAAAACAATCTGCCCGCCGTGACATTTTACAAGCCCTCAAAAACGAACGCCGAACCCTCATTGCATACGAAAGTCCACATCGCGTAGCGGATACATTGGGGCAAGTTGCATCCATCTTAGGCGATGAGCGTCAAGTTTGTGTGGCGCGTGAACTGACCAAAAAGTTTGAGGAATTTTGGCGTGGTACAGCCAAGGAAGCAGTACAACACTTCAATGACGAGAACCCTAAAGGCGAAGTCACTCTCTTGATTGAAGGCGCGGCAGAAGCAGTTGATTGGAATAAATCAACAGTGTTAGCGGCACTAGAGAGTAAATTGGATGAGGGCTTATCCTTATCACAGGCATCGAAAGAAGTTGCCTCATTATCAGGCTGGAAAAAACGCGCTATTTACGAACTCGGTTTACAAGACTAGCACAATCCACATAGGAGACAAACATGGCAGACCCATTCGTTCTAGGAGTAAATTATTGGCCCCGCAAAAAGGCTATGTATTGGTGGGCAAATTTTGACGCAGATGAAGTCCGTGAAGAATTTGAGATTATCGCCAGCTTGGGCATGACTGTTGTCCGATTATTTTTGCTTTGGGATGATTGGCAACCAAGTTCCGACAGCGTCTCATCAGAACGATTACGCGATTTGGGTATTGTCTGCGATATTGCTAGCGAACTCGGCATTGGCTTAGATGTAACCTTCTTCACAGGACATATGAGCGGACCTAATTGGTCGCCCCGTTGGTTACTAGACAAAAACACGCAACCTTATGCCCCTGCGCCAGCGAATTACATTCGGCAAGTCATCAGCGAGAGCAAAATTGTTGATATGCCCTATCGTAATATGTTCCACGACACAGAAGCCTTGAAAGCGGAGCATTTACTGCTCAAAACAGTGGTGAACGAATATAAAGACCATGACGCGATTTGGATGTGGAATCTCGGCAATGAACCTGATTTATTCGCCCAACCTCATACCGCCGAAGCAGGTCGTGAATGGGTAAAATCCATGCGTGATACCATCCTCGAAATTGACCCGAACCACGATGTGACCTGTGGCTTACACGTCGCCAATGTCATTGCAGATAATGGCTTACACATTGACAAGGTTTTTGGCGAAATGGATATGGCAGTCATGCACGGGTATCCGATGTATATTCCTTGGGCAAAACATAATCTGGATGCTGATTTTATGCCCTATTTATGTGCTTTAGTTACAGCTCTATGTGGCAAACCGACCTTAGCTGAAGAATGGGGAGGCTGTACTGCGCCATATGGCGAAGAGTCTAGTATTTGGGAATGGGAAAGCTATCGTGGAATCCATCGTAAACAATTCATGGCGAGCGAAATAGCTCTCGCTGACTATATCTCTGCAACCTTACCTAAGTTACAAGAAGTCGGCTCAACAGGGTCTGTTTTTTGGTGCTATGCGGATTACAGTGAAGAGTTGTGGAATAAACCACCTTGTGACCCACATGGAGCAAAACATGAGCGGCACTTTGGCTTAGTCCGTCCTGATGGTTCGCTCAAACCACATGCTGAGGTCATCCGCAAATTTGCCGAAACAAATCCAACAGTTCAACCTGCATCAAGAACCGTCACCTTAGATATAACGGCAGATGAATACTACCAAAATCCTGATTTTCATGCACAGCGTTTGTATAAGGACTATCTAAAACGTTATGAAAATATCAGTATGACTGAATAATTTTAAAGAAATGAGCGCCTATTAAACTGCAAAATTATTGAGCATTTTGTATAGTAATGCGCTTTAGCGCGCTATTTTTTATCATGATAAGTCATTATGTATTGGACAGGTATTTCAATTGAGTGTACACTAAGGTCAACAAAAAAAATTATTTAAAACTTAGTGATGGGGTTCTAAAAATGATGACAGACATGAATGCTCTACCCCTTGAAGCACATTTAGAAGAAGACTTGCCTGATTTAATCAAAGTATCTGCAAAATCACGCTCAACGGCTGTTGCAGGTGCAATCGCTGGTGTGATTCGCCAATATAACTTTGCCGAAGTACAAGCTATTGGTGCAGGTGCGGTCAATCAAGCCGTGAAAGCCTTAGCCATTGCGCGCGGCTACCTCGAACGTGATGAACTTGATATTGTGTGTATGCCATTTTTTACCGAAGTCGATATTGATGGTAATGAACGCACAGCCGTTCGTTTTCGTGTCGAATCGCGTGCGGTCTAACCCAACTTTATTCTAAAATGGAGCATTCTACCTAATGGATGCTCCTCCTCTAAAGAACGACCCCTTGCCATGAGGATACCCCATGTTTTAGACTGTTGGACTATTCGAGTCAAAATGTGGTGTCTGAGGCTTCTGCAATGCAAAAAATCATGGTTGTGATACCAACCTACAATGAAAAACAAAATCTTCCGCTAATAGTAGAGGCTCTATTTGCCCTAGATATAGTTAGCTTAGAAATATTGGTCGTCGATGATAATTCTCCTGATGGCACAGGCGATATTGCTGAAGAACTCCGCACAGAATACGACGAAAAAGTTCACATTTTACACCGTACAGAGAAAACAGGTTTAGGTCCTGCCTATATTGCAGGTTTCAAAAAAGCAATTGGACTTGATGCGGATATTATCGTGCAGATGGATGCTGATTTTTCGCATCAACCGAAATATCTACCCGAACTACTAGAGCAAATCAAAACACATGACCTTGTATTAGGGTCACGCTTTGCTAAAGGTGGTAGTGTCGATGAAAATTGGAGTGTCTATCGTAAGTTGCTCTCGTGGTGGGCGAACCGTGTCTATACCCCCACCATCTTAGGAATGCCGATTTATGATGCTACTGGTGGCTTCAAAGTCTGGCGGCGTGAAACGCTCATAGGTATGGATATTGACCGCGTGCAATCCAATGGCTATGTTTTTCAGGTCGAGATGAATTATGTAGCTTATAAACTCGGTTATCGTTTAACCGAAGTTCCGATTCACTTCCCCGACAGACAAATTGGCACATCTAAGATGGACTCTTCAGTAGCTTTAGAAGCTGCTATCCGTGTTTGGGATTTACTCTTTCGCTACCGTAGCCTCAACCCCTCGATGCGCTCTACCGAGGAGCAAAGCGCACTCGTACCCTAAGCATCCGCTAAAGTAAAAATGGTAAATATAATACAGCGTAAAACATCAACCACGCGACAATCACAAAATACCAGAGCTTGGTTGTGCCTTCTAATGCCCAATAATTATTACTATTATACCGATGGTCGGCACCGTAACGATATACCTGCCACATCATAAATATAGTAACAATCGCGTGAAGCGCATGATACCCAATCATCAAGCGATAAATCATGCCAAAGCGTAATTCGGTGTCATCTCCAAAAGGCAAGGCAAAGAACTGTTGCATCATAATCCCGAAAAACACTAAGCCCAAGATAATAGCTATCATCCATGTGGGCTGGAAATCAGGTTTATGGTTATTTATTGCTTTGGGTTCGGTATGTTCCGCAATCTTCCACCCCTTACGCGCATAAAATCCGCTAGCAAGGATAGCAATTGTTGCTACTAAGGGCAAAATAGGATTAGGAGCAAGTTCCGCAGTAGGTCGCCACCCCTCTGTGAAGCCCAGTTGCCAGTAGACCACAATTAGTGCAATAAAAGCCATAATCCATGACACTTGAAATATAGTCACGCCTAGTCGATTGTTGCTAAGGCGTTGTTGACGTTCGCGTTCAGCTTGTTCTTCTTCACGCTTATCTTTTTCCGCCTGTGTTAGCGGATATTGTCGATTCATATATTGCATGAATAAACTACCATTAAATCTCTATTGTCATTTGTGAATATTGTAACATCCCAACCTTAATTTTTGATGACTATGTTAGGTCTAAATTTGCAATGGCATCCTTCCATGTTAGGTGTGTCTCACCTGTATAAGGATATTCCATTTCTGATAATGTCTTAGCTAAAATTGCATCACCGAATAATTTTTGTATCATGTACAGAGACATATCTATGCCTGCACTTACACCACCCGACATCACAATCTTACCTGCATCTACATAACGTTTATCACGGATAACACAAGCTGTGTCGTCTACGAGAGCCTCCAAATGATTCAAGTTGTCATGATGTGTCGTGACATCTAAGCCATCAAGCAAACCTGCCTTTGCCAAAACTAATGACCCCGTACACACTGAGAGTAAATATTCGACCTGTTTGGCTTGTTCTTGTAACCAAGCAAGCACATGTGGTTTTTTCAGTAAAGCGCGACAACCTGCACCACCCGGTATCAGCAAAATATCGGTTTTTGGCATATCATAAATACTGTAATTTGGATTGACACTCAATTGTCCTCGTGTCCGTATTGGACTATGGGATTCAGCAACGGTGAATACGTTCAAAGGTGATGGTGAGTTCAACTCGCCCGTAACATTAAATACTTCGTATGGTCCTGCAAAATCTAGCACTTCAACATCATCAAAAATCATAATTGCAACATGGCGCATCTAGGTTAGCCTTTGTTTGTAATTAACTTTATGCCATAGTGACAAAGTTTGAATAGAGCATCAAGTACCACTTTAGACTATTCAGAGATTACGGTGTTCTGCTCTCAAAATTTGGATAGAGGGACGAGTCATCCAAAGAATTGAGAGTATAAGCACGCGAAATATTAGCTGGGATATAGGTCAAGTATTGGCTTGTGTTGTGATGAATATTCACTATAAAAACAGCAGACTGTCCGTTATTTTGGAGATTTGGCAGAATATAACTGAGGGTATGGCTATCATACGACCAAAGTATACTTCTCTCATCCACGTTGTCTGGAATGTTGACCCAAAAATGCAGAACTTCTCGGTCATTATCGACCAAATACAATAGTTTTTCATCATCCCCTTGCAAAATCAGTACCGCATAGTTGCCATCATATGACCAAATCACATTGAGCAGAGTCTCTGAAAAAGTATATTCCATGATGAAGTCATTGTGCTTATAGAAGTATATTTGATGTCTGTCATAGGCAATCAGGCTGTAATCGTTGCTTGACCATGACAAACGATTAGGAACAAAATCCGATGTTGTGATGTTGCCTGTAGTCGTATCCAATGATTGAAACCCAACTGAGTCTCCGAATTGGGCGCGTGATGCGAGATAATGCCCGTTATCTGACCAACTTGCGACATTTGAAATTGGGTTGAGGGTATACTGTCGCTCATCAAAAAAATGAGTAATTGTGCTTTCATTTGTGTCATTGTGAATAAGCAAAAGCCATTCGCGGTTTGGTGAGAAGCTAAAAGCTGTGTTGCTATACGTGCCAAGTGAGCGTTCCAGCAGAGTTTCTACATTAACGAGGCTCAGGCTAAGACTACCAACGCCAACGCGCATGACAATAAAGTGCCTTGAATCTATCCAACCCGTATTGTTAATGCGCGCATCTCTCTGACTACTTAACTGCAATAGGTTTTCATCGTCTTGGTCAGTTAGCGTAATCGTTAAACCTGTCGGGTCGCTGAAAATCGTTAGCTGATGTAGCTCATCTGGCGATGACATAATCTCAACACCTGAAATCGCATTTGTGCTTGTATACATTTCAGGATTTGGATACGAAAAATCTACGCCTGTATGACTGTCATAAAGAGTGATTTTACTTGTATTCCAGTTCAAAATTGGCGCAGGATTAGCATTGCCATAAGCTAGGGTAAAACAAATTGCTAGAGTATTCAGCAAGCAGAGTAAACTAATATATCGCCAGATCATTCGCATGGATGCGTTCCAAAATAGATTCTTATTCCCATTATAACCTGATGCTACGTACCAACATAGCGACTCTGAAATTAGATAGATCGTTTGTAATTAAATCGTAACAGCAGTGGGCAATCATAGGCTGTATTTGGTGGAAAATCTGCTATCATTCCGCCCCATAAGCCCAATGGATATATAAGAAGGACTATTGATACCTCATGAAAAAAACTTTAATGCTTAGTAGTGTGCTGATTATCATATTGATGGCTAGTGTGCCGTTGATGGTTTTCGCGCAAGATGACAGCACTCAACAACCGACATTTTTTGCTACTAATACGCCTAATCCTAATGTTACGACTGCGACCACTATCCCAACAGATATTCCGCAAGATGAACCAGATAACACTGATGAAGTTGAGCCTGTAGTCTTGTCCTATCCAGAAGAATGCGAATATATAGAAGGACAGTCAACCAGTGAGGCGTGTATCGCCTTCATGGATGCTCATCAAACACCCCCTGTGGATGAGATTTTGCGCGACGGCATGACCTTGAGCCAATACACGTTCTGGCGCGTTGGTCCGCAAGCAGTGACAACTTATACTGAACCCAATGGCGCAGTCTTAGGGACAATCCCACAAGGCTTTAACTTCGTGAATGTGGTTAGTCAGGTTGAGGGATGGATACAGAGTGAAGATGGTCAATGGATTAGCATGAACGATGGATACTATGTGCCAACATCTGAATTTGTTGGCGTGACCTTAGATGAAAATTGGTCTCTACCCTTTGGCTGGATTTTGGATATAACGGGCATTTACGCCAGTAGTTTCCCCGGTGGTGAACCTGATTCTGAGACAGGCTTAGTCCCATTGCATTATGAAAGATTCAATATCTTCGCAGAAACAGTCAGCGCCGATGGCTGGACATGGTATTTAGTAGGTCCTAATCAATGGATTAAGCAAATTTATATGACAGTTATCAAGCCGACAGAGCGCCCTGAGACTGTCTCTGATCGATGGGTTGCCATTGATTTATTCGAGCAATCACTTGTAGCGTATGAAGGTAATCGTCCTGTATTTGCGACTCTCATCAGCACTGGTTTACCGGGGACTGAGACAAATCGCGGTGTGTTTGAAGTGTGGGCGCGTTTAGAACGTGATGGTATGAGCGGAGCAACAGGTGCGCCAAATGCTTATGCCCTCCAGAGTGTGCCTTGGGTGCAATATTTTGATGAGAGTATCAGCTTACATGGCACTTATTGGCATGATACTTTTGGCTATCGTCGGAGTCGCGGATGTGTGAATTTGAGCATTAGCGATTCGCGTTGGGTATATGATTTCTTTACGCCAGTAACACAAGCAGGAAATCCAGCTTACGTTTATGTCTATAGCTCAGATGAATATCGTGGTGAATAACTAAAACACAAAATTTGCACATGATAACGGGCAATCAAATGATTGCTCGTTTTTGTTTCATGTTGCAAAAATTCGTCAGAATAGTGCTGATTGGTACTAAAGTCCTATAAGATTGAGAGTTTTGTTTGTAACATTGCCCATATTGATGCGGTGTAGCAGATAGTTGATTAAAAATTAATCTATAACAGGAAATAACAATGCCTATTATTCTATCTCTCATCTTCGTAATCTCCGCCTTAATATGTGTAGGGGCTATGATTGCTTTACCAACCTATTTGCCAGTGATTAAAACGATTGCTTATCAAAGTCCAAAAAATCGTAAATTGATAGTGTCTATTATGGCTATCGCCACATTTATAATCTGCCTTGTTGGTATTTCTTATCTTGATGCTCAAGTAACTGAAACCTTATCGGCGTCTGTGTCAGGGATTGAGAACCCATTTATTGAAGGTAGCCAACAAGATGAGTTATTAACACGCGAATTGTGGCTACAGAATATTGTCATCCCTTCTGTTCGTGAAGATTGCTATACCGCTGATGTTGTCGTTTGTGCTGTATCCAAACAGATTGAAAACAGCCTGACTATGGATGCAAACACCGAATACATCATCCTCTTAGCGCATGCCCTAACTGCAGTGTTAGGCAATATTCTAATGGTTAATCATATTCTGGGCGATAATCGTAAGAAAAAAGTGCCGACTTTAGTTACAGGCTAAAGCTATACAAATATTCTCTATTAAGATTATAGGGCAGATTTATAGTCTGCCCTTACATTGCTTTTGAGAATTATTTTAACGAGGTCCGCCGATAATTTGCCAGACATCTTCACCTGGTTCTATCTGTAAGACGACTCCTGTTGAGCCACTGATATAGACCGTTTCGCTATTACCAATGCGTGATGTTTGGATGAAGCCTTCAAATTCAACCGCATCGGATAAGCCTAAACCGAGTCGATTACGAACATCACTATCCCCACGCCAGACAAAGCCCAATTCATTGAGTGGTTGAATAAATTCAGGAGGGGCATTTTCATCGCGTGCAGGGTGAATCTCAGGGTCAAAACGGTTATCATAGCGTAACCAACCGGGCGCACCAGCTAACCCATCATTGAATAAAGCGTAAACGCTGTTGGTTTCTTCGACAAAGAGCATCCGCCCACGCTCAAGTTGCATATCAATAATGCGCGTTGATGTGGCTGGCGTTGCCGCGCAATCCGCAGGAGCAGGCACAAAAAACCATTCGTCAGGACATTCAAGAGGCACGACTAAGATTTCTTCAACGTAATCTGCCCCTTCACCGATGGCTAAGGCATAACGTAATGTACCGCGTTCGGAACTGCTGGTATTAATTGCTAAATTGCCATCAGGCACGACATTATAGACCTGTGCGCGCGACCCATCTCTATCTAAGCGATAAATAACAGCTGAATCAACATTGCGTGTTGACCAAAATAGCGTCAAGGTTGCACCAGGTGCGACAAAAATCGGGTCACTGGTAAAAAAATCAATACGCGGTGCATTGGGGTCAAATGGGCGAGTGGGTGTCGGGAAGTCATCTGGGACAGGGGTGCGCGTTGAGCCAAATAAAGAGGTTGGTGTTGGTGCATTTTCATCTTGCGCCACTGTAAATGGCGTAATTGTTGGAATCGGATTATCGTCACCATCACGTCTTTGTGTCGGTGTAAGTGTGACTGTAGCAGTCGGCACATCAGTAGGAATGAGCAATTGTGCTGATGGCTCGCATGCACTCAAAATGAGCATCAATAATCCCAATACAATTATATAGCGCATTAAGTCCCTAACCTTCTTAATATCGACTGACTCGCTCATTTTAATAGAGGCATCCCCATGATTATAGGTCAGTTTCTAAAAGCGTGTGGATAGTTAGGAGCAGGTTATGCTGGGATATGGTATCCTTGAGCGAAAATTAGCTCAATTTAGGGAGAATCCTATGCCGACAAAGAAGGATTTAGAGACTGAGTTAAAACGTTTAAAGCAAGAACGTAAGCGTGAAAAGGTTGCGCGTGCCAAGTCTTATGATATGCACGGTGGGGATAATCCTGCTCCGACTGAATTACCGATGCCGAAAATCATCGCTCAATTTGGTAATTGGGCTGTCACACCGTTTGGTGTCGAGTGCCTAACTTTTCCCTTTCAAATTCAGTGGGATAGCCTCTTAGACCCCGTGACGGGAGATGATTTCTGGCTAGAAAAATTATACAAAAAACCCTTTATCTCAAATTTACATGATGTGGCGGAAGCGATTCGCGTTGGGCGACATATCCACCGTTATCTACAAGATGACAATTAATTCTCATGAAATTCAACATTTTCAGGTAATATCTCCCTGTTACAATCAGACTGATACGAATAGATTTAACAAATAAGGTAGCCTATGCGGACAGCATTATTGTTCATTTTGAGTTTTGTTGTTATCAGTTGTATTTATGCACAAGAGGATGATTTACGTGCCAATCGTGTCGAAATTCAGACACAGGTCAATGCTTTTGGTGTAGAAGAACAAATTATGGTCGGCAATATCATGAACTTCGGTAATGTTGCCTATGATAATGTCCAAGTCTATGCTGACATTTTTGATGAAGACGGTGAAGTAATTGGCGAGGCATTTGGTTTTCTAGCCGACCAATGTGGCGAGGCAATTCTTGATGCCCCCTTACAACCCGACCAATCCCGACGGTTTCTAGCGACAGTCGATATTTTTGAAGATGCCGAAATAGATGATTTTGAAGTATTCCCTGAAGGTATCGAGGTTGACGCAGAAGCCCCACCCGAACGAGATGTCTCGGATGCTGTAGAGCAAGTGGCTAGTGGCGAAGTCGTGCGCGTTGAATGGGAAGATGCTGATACCCTCCGCTACGGTATCGGCTGTGACCACGCTTTATTCACAGATTATGACTGGTATCGCTATCAGATTCGTGATGGGATTATCCTACCTTTAGATGAAAGCCCGAATGAGCAATATATTACCGACGCGTTTCTGCTCCAAACAGGGGTTAATTTACTCACACAAAGTGGTGAGAATGATACTTCGCTCATCAATCGCGCTTATTTGACTTTCCCCACACAATCATCACGCATTGTCTACCAGAATGACATCAACACGGTGATTACTGCCGAAGTTGATGGTTCATTTAAGCGACTTGTGCATAGTGTATTGAGTCAGTTTAGCTTACAAGGCTATGTTTGGTCGCCTGATGGAAATTTTGTGGCGACATACTTTGGGGCGTATGGTGAACCTGTCCAATATTTTACAGCATCTGCATCACAAGGATTAATCAGTGCATTGCTACCGAACAACACACCTTCCATGACGATACCAGGACTCAGCAATGATGGGCGTAGTGTGATTATTGGTGGCACGTTTGACGATGGTACAGGCAATGAGGTAACGGGTTATTGGTTATCTTCTGCTATTACGCAACAGCGCGAACTACTGTATGAAGTAGAGGAACTCGCTGGTAATAATTACCCTGCCCCTGCCTATTATCGCCAAGATGCCTCAACACGTTACATTTATTTCGTGCGTCCAATTGATGGCATCCCAACCTTAGAATGTTTTTACCGCGAAGGGGCTGAACTCAACACCTTGAGTGAGTTGCCTTTACAATTAGATACCGATGAACGAGCATGGACTTATCTATCGCCTGATAATACAACACTGGCTATCAGCGCGAATGGTGATCATGGTGGCTTATGGTTGGTGGATTTAGAAGAACTTGGGACTTGTGGTACAGACTAGCGTTGTGCTGCACCTAAATATTGTTGGATGGTATGTTGGAATTGGGCAATTCGGAATGGTTTGCTGATAAAATCTGATGCGCCCGCTTGCATTGCGAGTTGAACACTTTGATTGTTGGTTGCAGAGAAAGCAATGATAGGGATGTGTTTGGTGGTCGGATTGCCCTTTAATTCCGCAATGACATCCCATCCTTTTACGCCTTTAGGTAGCATCAAATCCATCAAGATGAGGTCTGGAACATTTTGAGCGGCGAGCGTTAATCCAATATCGCTATCACGGGCGAAGGTACACTGGATATTGACCGTTGCTAATGCTGACTCAATAATAGAGTATAGATTTTGATCGTCATCAATTACCAACACCGTGCGAACACTCATTGAAATCCTTCATCATTTTTAGAAGTCATAAAAGACACGCATCTTATAAATGTATAACGTCAGTTGTAATAATGCAAATAGTTCTTAGATACTCATGACAAAAAATTCTCATTGGCACGTCACAAAAAATCATGGTTTGTTATCTGATGTGCAACCAAACCTTGCTTGGCAAACAATCGAAAACACTTTGCCCCAGTCGTTGCGCCCTATTCTAGAAGAAATTAAGCAAGGCAAATCTCTATATACAATATTATCGGAGTACCCTCTGGATAATGTGACTGAGACTATTTGCCTTGAACATAACGAGACTACATTAGAGATGGTCTTTATGGTCTATGGATATTTGGCTTGTGCGTGGGTGGGCATGGGGAACACGATCCTTCCTGCAACCATTAGCAGTGCACTTGTAAAATTAGGCGAAAGACTAGACCGTCCACCAATGTTAGCTTACGCTGGCATGGTACTCAATAACTGGCAATTGGAAGATGAGACAGAAGGCTTTATCCCACAAAATATAGCCCTACTCTTACGCTTTACAGATTACATCGATGAAAGTTGGTTCTTTCAGGTGCATATTGCGATTGAAGCACAAGCAGGAAAAATGCTTCGTGCCTTAATTGAGGTGCAAGAGGCTATCGAGTGCAATGATGAGCAACAGGTGTTAGATTATTTGCGCCAAATGCAACGAGGGTTAGTGCAAATCACAAAGACCTTTCATGAGATGCCCAAACTGTGTGACCCTGATACTTATTACCAGAAAATACGCCCATATCTCATGAGTTTCGATGATTCTATAATTTTTGAGGGTATACACCCAAATCCAACACCATTAAGAGGTGGCTCAGGCGCACAAAGTAGTATTGTTCCCATTATGTTAGCAGGATTAAGTATTGACCATCAATCATCGCAACTAACGGCAAATCTAAAAGATATGCAACGCTATATGCCACGCGAGCATCGACAGTTAATAGAAGATATGGAACATAGCAAATTGCGCGATTATTGTCAGAAGCATCCGCCTTTAAAAGATGCTTATAATCATGTTTTGCGTCAACTGATTACCTTCAGACGCGCACATCTCTACTATGCTCGTACCTATATTTTCGAGAAAAGCACCAATCCAATCGGCACAGGTGGCACAGAATATATGTCATTTTTGAGTAAACTGATTGATGAGACTGCGAATCAGATGTTGTAATGCTATCAAAGAGAGAAATAGCTTATGAGTGACGGCAATATCAAGGTAGAAAAAAAAGGTCATATCTTGATGATGGGCATCAATCGCCCAGAAAAATACAACGCCTTTAGCATCAAGATGTGGGATGAATTGAGTTCAGCTTATCGTCAGTTAGAAGACGACCATGACTTGCGTTGTGGTGTGGTTTATGGCGAAGGCGAGCATTTCACAGCAGGTTTAGACTTAGCTCAATGGTCAGAGCGTTTTGCAAGTGGCGTTTTCAGTGTTCCACCAGATAATGGCATTGACCCCTTAGCCCTAACAACTAATCCTGTCAGTAAGCCAATCGTGATTGCCGTACACGGTATTTGCTTCACCGTTGGTATTGAATTGTTGTTAGCAACCGACATCCGTGTCAGTGCTGATAACGTCCGCTTTGGACAAATTGAAATTAAACGAGGCATATACCCTGTTGGTGGCGCGACGATTCGTTGGGCGATGGAATCAGGTTGGGGCAATGCTATGCGTTATTTGCTAACTGCTGATGAATTTGGCGCAGACGAAGCACAAAAAATGGGCTTAGTCCAAGAGGTGACACCAGTGGGCGACCATGTTGCTAAAGCAGTCGAAATTGCTGAAACAATTGCCAAACAAGCACCTCTTGGGGTCTACGCGACATTGAAATCAGCCCGTTTAACACGCTATGCTGCCGAACAAGCCGCTATCGCTGATTTATTGCCGACTCTCGCAAAAATTATGCAAAGTGAGGATGCGGCAGAAGGTGTCCAATCATTCATCGAACGACGTGAAGCGCGATTTACGGGTAGGTGAAGTAAATTCTCAATTGATAGTTTTCACGGACGCGATACATCACGTCCCTACATTACTACCTAAAAGGTGAGATTTGATGTCGGGTAACATAGATGCTGTCCGAGAAATGTCCTGCACAACTTACAAACTTTTTACACTTTTTCTAAAATCTATAGCAACCAGCTTGTAAAAAATGCGTAAATTTAAGCATACGGTAAAGCAAATTGCTTGAACCTTAACGGTCTTAACCCGTATAATGCGGTTAGAATTACCTCAAATTCATTTAATTTGGAGCAATATACATGAAATTTCGTAACATTATTCTCACTCTCGTAGCACTTTTTACATTACTTGTTGGTGGCGTAGCAAACGCACAAGATGATATGGGCATTGACCCGTGCTTTGGTTTAGATGCCGATAATTGTGCAGTTATCAACTCTGCTAGCGCAAATGGTGTTGGTGATGCTGAATCATTCACGATTGATTTCAGCATTGATTTTGAAGGCACAGATGTCGATAGCATCTTTGGCTTAATTGGTTCATTCTCAGGCGACCCAAGTGCCGCAGAAGATGCTGTATCCACAGTAACCTTCACCCTCGATAGCAACATTGATGTTGCTATGAGCGATAGCATGACAGGCATTTACCTCGCTGGTGATTTCACCCTGACCTCTTCTACAGATGGTGGTGAAGTAGAAGAACAAAATGTAGAAGTTCTCATTGTCGATGATATTCTGTATATCGCTGACGGTGCGGCTGAAGGTGAATGGGTAAGTATCAACTTGCTTGAACTTCTGACAGATGAAGATTTCTCAGCACAAGTAGGTGACATCACTGAAACAATCGGTGGTGGCGATGCAATGGCAGAAGCAGGTGTAGACCCTAATAGCTTGACTGCACTCTTGAGCATCATCAACTTACCGGGTTTCTTGAGCTACGAACGTGCTGGCGACGATTTCGTTTTCAATATTGATTTCGCTGTCTTGCAACAACTCTTAGAAGAAGACAATGAAGAATTGCTTAACGAATTGGTAACCGTTGGTGCAGAAATTGACCCAACCTTAGCCTTCTTCATCCCAGCAATCCCGACATTAATCAGCAGTGGTAACTTCACTGTCACCCAAACAGTTGATACAGGCGACAACCGTATCAGCAACATTGCTGTTGGTTCTAACCTAGATTTGGCTTTGGGTGCATTAACAGGTACAGCCGCAGTCACCAATCTCGACCTCTTAGTCAACATTGGTATCAATAATCTTAACGGCGTATCACAACAATCCGCTCCAGCAGAAGCAACCGACATTACAGGCTCAGTCTTGGGTGCAGTTGGTTCAGCACTCGGCACAGCTGGCGAATAACATCGTCAATTGTTAGATAAATTAAGCAGACTGGTCATTCGACTGGTCTGTTTTTGTTTTAATGTCATACTTAGTGTAAGGTGTTAGTTTAGAGTCATAAGATAGCTAGGTAGAGAATTTGTAGGATAGTCTGAAAATACATTAAAGCATTAAACGCTTGAGAGAAAAATGTAGGGACAACGCCTGCTTTGTCCACTAGAAAAACTCCTCAATTGCGTAAATCCTAAACAGATATATTCTATCCAAATTTCATTATCAGATCTCTAGATACAATCAATTTTTTTGTAAGGAAAATCATAAGCCATGCCCATCACAAAAGACGGTATTTATTTCAAAGATGAATTTGGACGAGTGCGTATCTTACATGGTGTGAATCTCTCAGGGACAACCAAAGTTCCTACGACACCCAATGGCGCGACCCATCTGAAAGAAGGATTTTATGACCATCGCAATGTGAGCTTTGTCGGGCGACCTTTCCCCTTAGATAAAGCAGATGAACACTTTAGGCGACTTAAATCTTGGGGCTTAGATTTTTTGCGATTTTTGGTGACATGGGAAGCTATCGAACATAGCGCACCGCGTGAATATGACGAAGCGTATCTACAATATTTAGAAGCGATCATTGATAAAGCCGCTGAATATGACATCGAGATGTTTATTGATTTTCATCAAGATGTCTGGAGTCGGTTTTCAGGTGGGGATGGTGCGCCAGGCTGGACATTTGAAAAAGTCGGCTTTGAGATGCGAAATTTTCACCAAACAGGTGCGGCTTTAGTCCATCAAGAACTTGGTGACCCCTTCCCTCGTATGGCATGGGCAAGCAACTATAGCAAATTAGCAGCAGGGACAATGTTCACGCTCTTTTATGCGGGGAATGACTTCGCGCCCGAAACTAAAATTGATGGCATGTCGGCACAAGATTATCTCCAAGACGATTATTGCGCGATGCTAACGATGGTTGCTGAACGCTTTAAAGATAAATCTAACGTTGTCGGCTATGATTTGATGAACGAACCCTCAAAGGGCTTCATCGGATTGAAAAACATCCGTAAATTGGAATGGACACTTAAAACTGGTGATATGCCCACACCCTATCAAGCGATGTTGTTAGGGTCAGGCTTTACCCAAGAAGTCCAACGTTGGAATTTAGGTTGGACAGGGATGCAGAAGCTAGGTCGTCGCTTATTAGACCCTGATGGCGTAACAGCATGGCAAGATGGTGTTGAACCGATTTGGAAAGCACATGGCGTTTGGGATGTCGATAGTCATGGGCATCCTGTGTTGCTACGCCCTGATTATTTCCATAAAGCGAATGGTGAAGAAGTGACATTTGCTAAAAATTACAAACATCCTTTCATTAGTAAAGCCGCGAATGCTATTCACAAAGGTGACCCCTCAGCGATGTGCTTTGTCGAATTTGATGCCATCGGCAATGAAGAAATACCTGTTTGGGATAAAGCAGAAGCAGAACAACAAAAAATTGTCTATGCACCGCATTGGTATCCTTTTATCACCTTGATGAGTAAGCGGTATGTCTCTTGGGTTGGGCTAGATGCGGTGAAATCTGTACCTGTGTTCGGGCGAGAAGACAAGCGGAGAGCCTATGCTGGCAATCTCAAGTTTCATCAAATAATTGCTGATGTGAGTTTTCATGGCGTACCTACTCTCATCGGTGAGATTGGTATCCCCTATGATTTAAATGACCGTGAAGGTTTTATCTTCAACAAGTGGGACGCTCATATTAAAGCGATTGATGATTATATGTACGCGCTAGAGCGCAATCTTCTGAACTACACACTCTGGAATTACTCACCCGATAATACCAATGCGCGTGGCGACCTCTGGAACGGCGAAGATTTATCCATCTTTAGCTATGACCAACAAGACGACCCATCTGATATTAACAGTGGTGGACGTGCTTTAATTGCTGTTGTGCGCCCCTATGCCAAAGCAATTGCAGGCACACCAAACGAAATGTATTTTGATGTTGAATCGGGTGTTTTTGTATTTAATTTCACTCATGATAATACTGTCACTGAACCCACAGAAATTTTCTTACCGACCTTGCAATATCCCGATGGGTTTGATGTTCAAGTGAGTGATGGTGACTATGATTTCGATGTCCTCACACAAATGCTGACCTATCGTCATAGCGATAGCTCTGAGACACATACGATTACAGTTTTCCCAAGAGGCACACGCGATATTTTTGCTCGTGAGAAACGTAATTTGTTCTTACTGGCACTATCCGTTGCAGGGGGTGCATTATTCACACTCATTCTATTCTTCTGGAATCGGGATGAGGATGAAGAAGATATTGAGGAATAGTATTTCAGTCTGCGAGAAGCTATGCCTAAAAAAATCACTGAATCGGCAATCCAGGAACAATTGAATATTTTAGAACGGACTGTGCCACGTATTACAAAATGCACAGACACTCTCAGTGAATCCTTTTTACAAACAGCGTCAACAGGCGGAGAATGGTCTGCCAATGAAGTTTTAACACATATACGAAGTTGTGCAGAAGTATGGAGCTATAGTATCTATGCAATGCTTATTATCGATGCACCTGAGTTAGTCTATATTCATCCCAACACATGGTCAAAATTTCAACAATACAACACACTGAGTTTTGCGGAGAATTTGCTTGCATTTGATATTCAACGCCAGAATTTATTGCGTAAATTGAAGCAATTACCCTTGGAAGACTGGGGGCGTACTGGGCGATTTAGCAATAAGTCTAATGAGCATAGTGTCTTTAGCCAAATAAGGCGTATGGCACAACATGAACTTGGTCATTGTGAGCAAATAGAAAGTATCATAAATGCTCAAAATTAAAGCGCAATAATTCGGGTGAAGTTTCAGAACATATCATCTATAGTTAGATACTATAGATGATAAGGGAGTTGATGATGAGTATACCGAGTATAGATACCTGTTGGAATGCAGTCGTTGCTGGCAATAACGACTATGATGGTCAATTTGTGGTTGCCGTAAAAACGACCAAAATTTATTGTCGTCCTTCATGCCCAGCACGAACCCCCAAACGCGAAAATGTCGATTTTTACGCCCTGCCAGCGATTGCCGAAGCGAAGGGCTATCGTGCTTGTAAGCGTTGCACACCCAAAGACATTCATCCCCGCGATGAACAAGCCGACCGTGTACAAATCGTCTGTGATTATATTGATAGCAATTTAGATTCTTCCCTGACTTTAGACGAACTTAGCGAAGTAGCATATTGGAGTCCCTATCATCTACAACGTACATTCAAGCAGATTATGGGTATTACACCACGTCAATATGCAGAAGCACAACGCATCAAGACTTTTAAAGCCGCGCTAAAAGAAGGTGAAAGTGTGACCAATGCCGCACTTGATGCAGGTTATTCATCCAGTAGCCGTGTTTATGAACGAGCAAACCAAACAATGGGTATGACCCCAACCCATTATCGGCAAGGAGGTGATGATATAACTATTGCCTATACAACAGCCGATAGCATTCTTGGGCGCATCTTAGTCGCTATGACTGAGCGTGGTGTCTGTGGTATCGAGATGGGTGCTGATGATGAAGAGGTCATTCAGCGGATTCAAAATGAGTTTCCTGCCGCCTTCATTTATGAGGATACCGATTACGTGCAATTTGCGATGCAAACTGTGCTAGATTACCTCAGCGGATGGCAACCGCACCTCAATTTGCCATTGGATATTCGTGTAACGGCTTTCCAGCAGAGAGTGTTAGAAGAATTGCAACGTATCCCTTATGGTGAAACACGCTCATACGGAGATATTGCAAAGGCAATTGGCAATCCAAAAGCCGCTCGTGCTGTCGGCAATGCGTGTAACAAGAACCCTGTCCCGCTTGTTATCCCTTGCCACCGTATTGTCGGCAGTGATGGAAAACTCACAGGCTATGCCTTTGGCTTAGAGCGCAAAGAAACCTTGCTCAAGTTGGAGAGTGAAAATAAGGTTAGCTGAGGAAAGTAGATGTAATTAAAAACAGGGCTGAAAGTAGCCCTGTTTTTTTTGAAATTTTTAAGCACCACGCCGTTTTAAAATTTGCTGTGTGAATGTCAAAAATAACACCTGCAAATCTAACCAAAGACACATCTTATCAATATAGCGCATATCCCAGATAAGACGATTATCGAAATCTGTATCGCCTCTATCATAGACTTGCCATAAACCTGTTAAGCCTGGTTTTACGCTCAAGCGATGTGTTTGTGACATCTCATACATTTCTACACCAAAGCTTGTCGGACGTGGACCAACTAAGGACATATCCCCCATGAAGATGTTCCATAGTTGGGGAAGTTCATCGATACTTGTCTTACGGATAAACCGACCGATGCGTGTGATGCGAGGATCATTAACCAACTTGTTACCGTCTGCATCAACAGTCTCGCCACGCTCATTACGGAATACGCCCAATTCACGACATTTTTCTTCGTCATTTGCATCGACAATCATAGACCGAAATTTCCACATATTGAACTTACGATTACCACGTCCAGTTCGTACTTGTGAGTAGAAAATAGGTCCTCGGTCTTCTATGTAGATTAAAGTTCCAACAATACCAAAGACGAGCAAAATAAAGGGCGATGCAAGCAATATTAGGGATACATCTAAAATCCGCTTGACATAACGATAAATAGCACGTGCCGATGGGCTTTGGTATGGTAAACGATTAACCCAAAAATCGGGATTATAGTATTTCTTGGAAACCCCTTCAGCTTTAATCCGCAAATATTGTAATGGAAACAATTGCGTTGCAAATAAAGGTGCGATAAGCCGTTGGTACAATGAAGGTTTGGCTTCCTGTATTTGTTTATTTCTCGGTGCAGTATCTATATTTGTTCTTACTTGTGCAATCGGCATATTCTCTGCCAATGCTTTTGCAGATGCAGCAACATCTTCATACTCCATTATCGGAATAGGAATCGTATCATCATCTTCAAAAATGTTCATTGGTTGTTGGTCATCATCGTCATCATCTGATGACTCCACATTAACGAATGTGTAAATATTCTTCTCAGCCTCTTCCAACATATCACGATATAGCGATACTTCTTTAGATAACTCTACAATCCCAATTTCGACATCGACACCTAGTGAAGCATTGATGACCGCCGCAATACGACGGGCTAATGCTAAGGCTGTAGTTGTGTCTGTTTCGGGTAGGCAAATAACAACATTATCACCGTGTGTTGTTATAGGATCGGTTGAATAGAGTAAGGCTTCCGATAGTTGTGCCACGCGTGACTTAAGATAACGATGCTGTAGTGATACTTGATAACTCAAATGATTCTTATAGATTTTACTCAAATCTCGCAAACTCGGTGGTTTAACCACCAGCATCACCATCGGGCGGTTATATTGACGTGCGCGAAACAACTCACTATTAAAGACATCCTCCCCTTTTATAGGGTCAAGGGTGCGTGAATTTTCAGAATTCATGATGAGTGAATCATAGGTACGCTCAATATCCGCTACCTGACGCGAGATAAACCACCCTAATAGAAAGGTTATAGCAATAATGATGACTTCAACACCAATGTATAACCAAGTTGGAATAGAGGTCGCATTCTCGATTGTAAAGACGCGGTATCCAGCATAAATTGATGCCACTGGAACTAATACAAAATACCATCGAATTAGGAGAAAATCTGGTACAAGCAAAATCGCTATAACGATCGCACCTGAAATTAAATAGAGAATAGATGGTAAATTAATACCTAACAAATCGTAACGCTCTATATTAAACAATATTACAAGCCAAACGACAAGTAAAATTGACGAAAACCGTTGGCGTAGCATGTACTTTACCTCGTTGCCATGATTGCTTAGATGTACTTAATAATTAGGTGATGAAAATGACCGATATAAGCTCTTTATTAATATACTTCAATTTGATTGTTTTTTTGTTTGAATACTGTAATATTCTGACATTCTTTACAAGTCATTTACAAGTTTGAACTTTTACCCATTTGCTACTTGTACAGTAGGGGAATTTCAGATGACTGAACAATAAACAAATAAGTACATGACTATGCCCAAATATTTTAACTAGCTTATCATATTAAAATTACGGTTCATATTAACAGAGTAGGATTTATATTAAGTAACTAACAAAACTTATTTGTAACATCTTTTGTTGACTATTCGTGATTAGATAGACAATCATTAACCGAACAAATGTCATAGGCTTACAAAAAGTTTGATTTCGCTTTATAATGAGTTTATATAAAGAAATGCGATCATGAGGATTATACGATGCAATTATTCCAGGAATTTGTTCTGAGCCAATGGCTGATTCTCAGTGCATTAGCGATAGCATTTTTAGTCATCTCACGTTGGGCTGTTGTTATCCTCAGGGAATATGCTGGCTACGGTTTAGGGTGGATGATAGGGCTTTTCTTCGTATTGGTTTACTTATCAGTCGGGGGCGAGCCACAAACAGATGAGCCTGTTCGCTTTTTAAATGGCATTCAGGTATTCACTGCAACCCTATTCGGTTTAATAGTTGGGAGTATTATTATCTTTGGCTTGCGCTTTGGGATGCGTCATGCGCGGGCAATCTCGCTGCAAGTAGCGATTTACACCGCACTTAACCTAACACTGCTTTTCTTGGTCTTCATTGCAGGTCCTATAACCCAGCGGATGATTGGTATTTTTGGTTTAGCTATTGGGATTGCCACTTTATTTGCGATGGTACTCTTCCCAACACCACAACGAGAGCAGGAACTCAATATTCGGGCGCAATCTGCTACACAAGGTACACAACCCTACAACCCACAAAATCCGGGGGCAGGTGGCGGAGGTAATAATCCAATTGGCAATAGTCGTCTGGATGAAATTCGCAACCGAATGAACAATGAGCGTCGGCAATAATAAGGAGATGAGGTCACATCAAGTCAATGTGACCTTTAATTTTTAAAGTGAAATAGGTCCAGCTTGCGCTTGGAAATAAATATATAGGGATGCAATCGACACCACTAATCCAAGTACACCCAGTATAAGAGCTACCACAGCCATTACTTTACGGGCTTGTGTCAAGTTGGACGATAACTCATCATGCTTATGCCCTTCTTTACCCTCAATCTTAGCTGAGAAAGCCCGTACATTCATTAACCATTGTGGTTTGAACAAGGCACTAAAGCCATAAAGCATCACACATAAGCTGAAAACAATCATCAAGATAAAACTAACCATGTACGTTTGTCTCCGTTTAAGTTGCCACTGTTATCTATATTGTTATACAGAATCAGGCTGATGCAAGCTAATTTAGTACACAAGTCCTATCTATAATTGTTAGGATTTGCTTATGTTTAACTAATTCAATCAACTTGCACTGATATACCAATATAGCTGTCATTAAGTGTAACATGCTTGCATTCATGTAAGAATTAAGGGTACTGTGCTATCCTATAAATAGACTTGTCCGTATCGGTCAATATTATGTTTACAAGCCAAGAAAAACCCAAACGGCATCCAAAAAAGAAACAATTTATACGCTTGTTTTTAATTGCTTTGATAGCTATCCCTGCTTTATTTTTTGTCCTGAATCCAAGCGTGAAAACTAGCTTGCTAAAAGATGGCATCGCCCTGAGCGTGATGATTTGCTCCGCTGTTTATATTTTGCATCAAGGTTTTGTATGGTTAATTGCAACTTATCTCGGCATTTCGGAGGAAATAGAGGAATAAGGGCAGACCGACGGTCAGCCCCTACGAAGATTAATTCTCATAAAGTGTACAAACTGCTCCAGCAGGGTCTGCTATTACAGCAAAACGTCCACCTGTTTCACCACGAGTCGGGACAAGAATTTTCCCGCCTAATTCAGTGACTTTTTCGAGTGTATCTTCATAATTATCGACTGTGAAATAGACCATCCACTGCGAGGGAATATCTTTATTACCACCTCTCTTATGACAAATACCCGTTGCAGGTGTATCCCCACGCATCATATTGTAATCATCATAGTCCCCTTGGCTCACAGGTGAACGCTCCCAACCAACAATTTCTTTATAAAAATCACTGACTGCTGTTGCATCAGGGACAGTTAAATCCACCCATGCAACCTTACCAGACGGTTCTTTCATTTGTGGATGATTGGGGTCATGCTGGTCAAGCAAAATAGGATTGCCGTCAGGGTCTAGTAATGTAATTGAAGCAGGTCCTTCATCGCCTTCGGCTTCTGTTACCAATTCAACACCCTCTTCTTTGAGTTTTTTCTGAATAGCCCGTACATCTTGTGGATTAAAAGTCAGAACGTTTTGTTCAAACATATCTTGGAATAAACCAATTTTTGTACCATCACAGCGCATCATCAACCAGTTATGATCTTCATTGCCATCAAAAACTTCAAAGCCTAATTTTTCGTAAAATGCGCGTGATGCCTTAATGTCTTTTACTGTTAAACTCACTGAAAAACTACCGAGTTCCATAAGATTGCCTCTCTCAAGCTCTTATCTGAATAGATTGAATTGTATGATAGGCACAGCACACCACATATCATAAGTATCCCAACCGAGATGTATCGGTAATTGACGATAAATCTCCATAGCTGGCAAGTTATCAGGTTGATAGCGACTCTGTGGTAGCCAATATCGCCATAGATACTGCACGGCATGGTCAAATAGCTCTAAATCACCACAAGTATGAACTGCCGCTACCGTAAAAGTTGGAAACTCCCGTTCGCTGATATGCGCTGGAACATACCAATCATCAGGGATAGCAATACACCAATCAAAGCGACACAACTCTTTCGGCGTTACGTCGGGGTCATCCTGAGACATGCCATAGAGTCTTGCATCGTCTAGGCGACCACCCTGCGCTTGATACCATGCCATCAGCACATCATGTTGCTCAACCACTTCATCCCATGACGCATAAGCATCCGTTACACGAATATAGGCGAGACGTTGTGCTGGTACATCGAATATCTCCACAGGGAATTTTGTGCTTGCCTGACACAATTCTTCTATAGTATAGGAAGGAAATTCCCCCTCGACTTGACCAATCTTGCGCTCTTTGAGAGATTCATCGCGTGACCATTGGCTGGGGGCAAAGCCATAACGTTTCTTGAACGCACGCGAAAAACCTTCTGCCGATTCATAGCCACAGGCAATCGCCGCATCTAAGATACGCAAACTCTGATTGGTACGGAGCAAATCAACTGCCCGTTCCACCCGTATGCGATTCACGAATTGGTTAAGGGTTTCACCGAGTGTGTCTTTGAAGATACGGTGGAAATGAAAAGGAGAAAAATGGGCAATCTCAGCAAGTGTATTGAGCGATAAATCCTCGCAAAGATTTTCGCTGATGAAATCTATAACTTTATTGATGCGTGGTAGATAATGGTTTTCCATAGAGACAATTGTTTTTCACTCTATTAAACACTTGTTCTATTGTTTTTGCAAGTTGAAGGACACCAATAGAAAAAAATTTAGGACGCAATATATATTACGCCCTGAATTTACTCAGATTATTGTGAATTAACAAGACCACCTGTTGCAACATCATAATGGCTCGTACTTGTTCCAGTATCGCTACTTGTGATGACTTCAAGCGTTGTGTTATCGATAAAACGTGTTGATATAACCGCACGATTACCAACTCCATAGGTTGCAATGGGTTCTCTAGCTTCATAGTCATTTGCCAAATTCCACAAATCCCAGACACGAACCGCAGAACGTGATATAACGAGATATCGTCCATCAGGACTTATCAAAGCACCGCGCCCATTAGCTGACTCAATTGGTAAATAGGCATGTTCAAGCGTATTAATATTCCAGACTGCAAATTCATTAC
Organism: Phototrophicaceae bacterium; assembly: GCA_965230145.1. GTDB lineage: Bacteria > Chloroflexota > Anaerolineae > Aggregatilineales > Phototrophicaceae > JAUZRW01. The sequence goes on along the minus strand of CBDDKI010000002.1, from coordinate 3,442,798 downwards.
GCCCGTAAATGAAAATCCAATTCAAATCATCAGAGAATGACATTAAGCACGTTGAGTAAAAGCTACAGCCTCGTTGTCCTTCTTCGCCAGCAGTAAAGCGAAAACGCTCCTCACCTGTATTCACATCTAAAGCAACTACACCGCTATTATTGGTTGCATAAACTTGTCCACGTTCATAATCCCAATAGACTTGAGGATTACGAGCAAAATTACTTGATAAAGGAATTGTATATTGCTCACGGAAATTTACTAAAGAGAAATTAGTGTCATGGCGTACCAATGCGCGCACTGAATCAGGACTCCAGTACACCCGTGACCAACCACGTCGATATTGACTTGGTTCAAGGGTTATGGTTGCTTGTCCTGTTGCAATATCCCAAAACACAATATCAACTCGACTAGCATATTGTGAACGAGATGTAGTTGCTGGTGTTTCATCATAGGGTAAATCTGTATTCAAGACCTGAATCTCGGTATAAATTGTTTGGCAATCAGGAGACATTTCCATATATTGAATCGCGTTCAGATTATCAGCAATAAGCATCAATCCTTCTGTTTGCATATCATGTAAGAAGAACTGACGTGTTTCACCACGATGATAGGGTAAAACAGGACAATCCCAATTGCCGATGTCACGAACATGATTCCATCTTCCACCATAATAATAATGGGGCTGGCGTGTTGCCCAACCTGATACACCGTCGACAGTATTATATGTAATCGGACTTTGGGCTTCGCTACTCGGTGGTGCTGGTGGTAATCCTGTTATCTCGCCTGTTGTAATATCAAGGCGAATGCTCTGATTATTAGTTGCGTATTCAAGTAAAGTATTATTAATGAAATAGCTACCACTGGAAAAGTAGTTTCTGTAGTTATCCCATATAAATATCGGTTGAGAATCAGACGTTAAGGTATTTATATCCCAAACATACACTGAGCTTGAACTACGTGCTACAAAGTAGCGACTATCAGGGCTAATCACGATATTTACATAATTATTGGGTAATTCAAATATCGTCCGATTACCTGTTTCTCGATTTATGAGATAGATTTGGCTGTTCACTTTAGCGGCAATGAGTCGGCTATCGTTTGACGTAATGAAATGTACAGGGTTTTCTGTTGCCTCTGGAAGAATGTTAAATCGCTCGACTTCTGCCCCTGTATTGACATCGTAGGCAACAATCACATTCGATTGGTCGACAGGCACAGCCAATAATTGTTGTCGTCCAGCATCCCAAAAGACACTATAAAAACTTTGTGGACGTGGTGAATAGCATCGTCCAGCATAGCTACTACGACAAATGGATTCGACAGGTTCATAAACAAGGTTGCGTTCGTTCGTTTCTAAATCCCAAAGGTATGAGCCAAAGCGCGTTTGCACGAGGACATGTCGTTCAGCCGTGTCCCAAGATAAAGGATGTGCAATAGAGCGGGCATCTTCAAATATCCCAACGAGGCGTTTAGTTGCATATTCCCAAATCCACGTTTCATAAATACGACCTGAGTCAATGGATTGCACTAAGACAGACGCGGCGATATAGCGACAATTAGCAGACCATCCCAACGAGCGTGCATCTAAAGCTCTATTGCTCACATCTAACGTTTCCAGAATTTCTGCACGTGAACCACGTCCACGTCCTAAATAGATAACACCTCCCGAACGAGCAAAGCCTATATACAGACCTCCTACATTGCGAGCATTTGTCACGAACCCATCATTGTAAGTTGTACCGCAGAAAAACCGTTCACCCCCTGCGATGATTTCTCCGGGTACCGAACTATCAATCGACGTTAAATTGCCTGTGTTTAGGTCAATGATGAAGCGTCCGCCGACAGCTAAATTAGCTATTAGGAGTTGCTGTTCGACGTCCCAACGGAGTTGACTAAAATTACGATAAGAGGTGGTGTTAAAGCCTGTATCATATTGATATTGGATATTCTGTGGCACATTCCAGAGGATGCCACCATTGCGTGTTTCAACGACTAAAAACCCATCAGGTCCCCATTCTATACGATGGGATGTACCTCTAGCATCAGGCACATTGCCGATATAGCCTCCTGTGAGGGTGTCATAGACTCTTGTTGCTCGGCTTTCATTTGTCCCTGATGCAACGGCTAAATAACGACAATCAACCGACCAACCACTAATAATTGTATCTGGCAAATTAACATCTAATTCCAGCATATCATTACCGCTCTCCCAATCTACTAGCACGAGGCGACTATTTTGAGGTTCATAGCGTGGGAAAAGATTCGGACGATAATGCTCACCATAAATATTTTCACAATTATCTGGAATACCGTCATTTTGTTGAGCAAAAGTTACCGAAGTTATGAAGAAACAAAGTAAGAATAGTATCGTGTAGCGCATTTTTCATTCACTTCCCCTATTTGGATTTTAATTATTGTGACTCATCCAAGATAAGAGTTATATACGCTCAGACAATGTTTACCCTATGGCTAGGCTACGCTGATTAATCCTTGCCAGCCCATGTACTGACCAGTATACTGCCCTGCACTGAAAGTCGGCTGTCGTAGCACCAGCCTTATCAAAACAAAGGACAATTGAATGAATGACCGTACTCTCCGCACGATTGTTATCGTGAGTGCGCTTTACGTGTCTGCCCAAATTTTTGCAGACATTACAAGCCTTCGTATTCTGTTCATCGCTGGTTTCAGCATTGATGGCGGAACCCTAATTTACCCTTTTACATTTACACTGCGCGATATGGTGCATAAAGTCGCTGGCGCATCTATCGCACGTACCATTATTTTCCTTGCCGCAGGAGTCAATTTGCTGATGGCAGGACTATTCTGGTTAGTTTCTGTCCTCCCAGCCGATACGTTCGTCGGGGAGCAAACAGAATTTGGTTTGGTACTTGCACCTGTGTTCCGTATCGTATTAGCATCAATTGTGGCTGAGGTTGTCTCAGAACTCATTGATACGGAAATTTATAGTCTGTGGGTCAAACGGTTCAAAGACCAATATCAATGGGGACGAGTTTTGGCAAGTAATGCCATTAGTGTACCTGTGGATAGCGCAATTTTTGTTATAATTGCTTTCGTTGGTGATTTACCAGCCGATGTTGTATTTAGCATTTTCCTAGCGAATATCATCGTTAAAGGCTTGGTGACATTAATATCAATTCCGGGTATTTATGCGGTGAAAGACCGTCATCTAGATGCAGAAAAAGCTAAGAATTAACAATCTTATTGTAAGGGCGTAGGATGCTACGCCCGAAATATTCCTAAGTCGAGACTTATTATGAGCATAAAAGAGCAACTTATTGGTACATGGCGACTAATCTCTCAGCACACCGAATATCCTGATGGAAGCATTGAGGTCACACGTGGAGAAAAACCAGATGGGATATTGATGTATGATGCACAGGGGAATATGTCAGTCCATTTATTGCGGTCTACTGAACCTACCATGCAACATACCGACCTCACCTCATTTGAAACTGCGATGGATCAGTATCATGGATATTTCGGTACTTACGAAGTTGTCGAGGAAGAGTGTGTCGTCTATCACAACGTTGTAGGGTCTGGTTTTCCACCCTATGTCGGTACACGACAACGTCGTGAATTTAAGCTAGATGGTGATGTACTTAATCTATCATCAAGAGCCACTACAGCAGGTGATGATACGGCACGTCATCTTGTATGGCATCGTATTACTGGCAAATATAGCGACTAATTTAATCGCATCACCCTCTCTCTAAATCTCTCTCCCATCAAGGGAGAAAGACTTTTATTGTAGCTCAGTTCCCCTTCTCCACTGGTGGGATAAGGGGCTAGCGGTAGAGGCGGATTTAAGCCTCATCCCATAAATTTGAGGTGAGGTACTTATAGGCATTATCAGGGAATAGGGTCACGATTGTGCCAGATTGCCCGTTTTCAGCTAATCTCTCAGCAACCTTCAGCGAGGCGACCATTGCTGCACCAGCACTAGGTCCAACCAAGTATCCTTCCTCACGCGCCAAGCGACGGGTCATCTCATAGCTATCTTCGGTGGTAATACCCATATCTTCATCAGCGAGATTTTCATTATAGATACCTGGTAGTATAGAAGTCGGCATATGCTTCCAGCCTTCAATCCCATGAAAGGCAATATCAGGTTGTGCGCTGATAATCTGAAGGTCTGGATTGTATTCACGCAGGCGCTTGCTTGTGCCTGTTAATGTACCCGATGTGCCAAGACCTGCTATAAAATGTGTAACTTGTCCTTCTGTTTGTTTCCAGATTTCAACGCCTGTAGTCTTATAATGGGCTTGCCAATTGGCGGGATTATTGTATTGGTCAGCATAAAAATAAGTCTCTGGGTCACGTTCGGCAAGCTCACGAACTGCAACAATCGCGCCATCGCTTCCTTCCATTGGGTCAGTAAATTCAATATCGACCCCATAGGCTTTTAAGATAGCAATACGTTCTTTGCTCACTGCTTCGGACATAAATAATTTCACACCAAAGCCAATTGATGCACCCAGCATTGCATAAGCAATACCTGTATTGCCACTGGTGCTATCCATCAAGATTTTGCCATTGCCCAAACGACCATCCGCAAGTGCTTGACGCACTATTTCAAACGCAGGGCGGTCTTTGACACTACCACCAGGATTGTGCCATTCGGCTTTAGCAAATATCTGAATATTCTTAGGAAGATGTGCAGTGATACGTTTGAAGCCAATCAGCGGTGTATTACCGATTTGCGCTTCAATGTCAGCAACATCAAATGATTCTTGCTCAATATATGGAGATAATTTTCGTAATGCGCTCATTATTTATATGCCCTCGTTTAATTTCGACCTAAGTGACACGCTAGTTTCGTGTACTCTTTGCTGTGATGTTCTGTTTGGACGTATAAAAAAAGCCAACAAGCAACAAAAAAGCGCAGAGCCTTGCGTTCCCCTTTGGGATGCTCCACACTTCAGCGTGCCGTTGACTAATTGATTTTCTTAGTTACAGGTTATCGCTGTTACAGTGCTTGCGTCCCAAGTACCATACAGCAACAACAAAGTGCGCGAATTTTCATTGTGTTTATCTCTTTTTTGGATGCACTATCACTACATTTCAAAAGACGTTGAGATATGTGCCTATCTTACTTTAATTTTCTATAAATGTCACAACATTGAGGGAATTTATGCTTATTTTTTATTATAGCCCCATGTAATGCTGTGGTATTCAGGATGTTCACTAACATATTTATTGATAAATGGACATAAGGCTTGCACTTTAAGTCCTTCATTTTTAGCAAATTCCATCGCTTCATATGCCATCTTGCTAGCGATACCTTGCCCTTCAAAAGCAGGTGGGACTTCCGTATGGGTAAAGATGATATTCTTACCTGCTCGTTGATACTCAACCATCGCGATATCGTCACCTATAGATACTTCAAAGCGATGCTGGTCGGGATTATGTTTTACAGTGACATCTGCTTTTTCAGCCATTATAAGCTCCTATTTAGCTTGAAAACCAATTTCATTGTGTGTGCCATCGCAAAAGGGTTTGCTACTGCTTTGTCCACATCGACATAACCATGTTTTTGACCCTGTATATTTGACCACCCCATCCTCGGATTCAATTCTGAAATCACCCTCAACTTTGAAAGGACCATTTTCTGTAGCTGTAATAGTCACTTTGCCTGAAACATCTGCATCAAGGTCAACGTCATTTTTGGGATTGAAAGGTGCTGCTTTAAAGTCAATTTTCTTATGGGTATTATCGCAAAATGGCTTATTCTCGGATGCCCCACAACGGCAAAGTGTCACACGGGTTTCTTGCTCAATGTTGACGTTCGCACCTTGGATGGATAAATCACCAACAATTTGGAGGGGACCGTCATGCCATAAGATAATACGGTTCATTTCGGGGATAGCTTCATTAGAGCCTTCGTCTTTGCGCTCATAATGTAATGCACCTGATGGACACATCTCAATGACCGTGGCTACTTTTTCGGATGATGCACCATTAGCATCAATCCACGGGCGTTTATCAATATCAAAGACACTCGATAATCTCGTGACACACTCTTTGGCATGAATACATCGTTTCAGGCTATAAGTAATATCAACATCATCCCCTTGATAGCGCCTATCATCTACTTTGCCACGATATTGTTCTGCCATAATTATCTCCTCTATTGCAAGCACTATAACTCTATCATTTTCTGAATAGAGTTGCTGTGTTTATTTAGCAATCACTCATAAACGGACTATCGTCTCATTTAGTAATTGCGTATTTTTAGGGGAAAATTGAGGATAATTTCAAAAGGTCGAGAATATACTCGACCTTAAACATATCTAAAATTGATATTACTCCCGTTTTTACACGGATTCTGCACCACTGAGGCGATTGCGTATTTTGAGGATGCGTTGTTCGAGGATGCGGTCAAATTCGAGTTCTTCTTCGATTTTGTTAATGCCATGAAGAACCGTTGTGTGGCTACGTCCGCCGAATGCTTCACCAATTTGAGGTAAAGACGATTCGGTGAGTTCACGACAAATATACATCGCAATCTGACGCGCCTTATTGATGCGTGCTGTCCGACGCTTGCCGATGAGTTCTTCTGAGCGAAAACCAAATTTATCAGACGTGACTTCGATAATGCGTTCAAGTGTCACACGTTCGCGCGGTTGATTGAACCGTTCAAGCGTATTTTCTACTTTAGGCATCTGAATTGCACCTGAACCAAAGCGCGTTTGTGCTACAATTTGGTTAAAGACACCTTCTAGTTCACGCACGTTATTCGGCGCACGTAAAGCGACAGTATCAATGATGCTGTTATCAATTTTCACGCCACGCTCTTGCGCCCACATCTGCATGATGGCTACACGCGTTTCAAATTCAGGCTCGGATATATCAGCAACTAAGCCACCCTGAAAACGTGACTTTAGACGGTCTTCTAGGGTCTTGAGTTCACGTGGATGACGGTCACTCGCTAGGACAATCTGCTTATTGAAATTCACCAGCGCATTAAAAGTGTGGAAAAACTCTTCTTGTGTCGTCTCTTTACCACCCATAAACTGAATATCATCAATCAGCAAGACATCCACCGAGCGATATTTCTCACGGAACATCGCTGTTGTACGTGAGCGAATTGCCGCTACAAGGTCATTCGTGAAGACTTCCGATGGAATATACATCGTGCGGAGTCCGCGTTTGAGCGACACATGAGCAATAGATTGCAGTAGATGTGTTTTGCCTAAACCAACGCCACCATAAATGAAGAAGGGGTTATACATTGTTGCAGGATATTCAGCGACTGCGAGAGCGGCTTCATACACCACTTGATTACTCTTATTGACAATGAAACGATCAAACGTATAGCGTGGATTGAGATCACAATCAGGCAATTCTTGCTTCATACGCTCTGCAAAACCATACCCTGTCGCTTGAGATTCCGAGGTTTCAGGTAGGTCTGGCAAAGTTTGTTGTTGTTCCATAAAGCGAAATAATGGCGCAGTTTCCACTTTTTCGGGTGCTTCTACAACAGGTTTTTCTTTGCTAACTTCAAAGCGTAATTCAGTAACTTCACCCAAAACATCGCTCAGAACACGGCGCACATTACGATATAAACGGTATTGAAGCATGTCTTGAGCATAACTGTTATGCACACCGATGATATAAACGCCGTTATCAACCCGCAACAAAAAAGCCTGACGTAACCAAGTATCAAAACTGGCACGGTCTAGCTGGAGTTCAAGTTGATTGTAGGTAGCGTTCCAAGCGTCTTGCGGTGTCAAAATTGTATTGCTCTTTCATTTACAAAGTCGTACAAATTATCTTTTTGTCTTTATTCAGACACAATAAACCAACTAGGGACGACAAAGTCTGTCTCCCAAGATGGGAAAATATTCAACTTTTGTTTTAGCCAGTAAAAAGATGCTTCTGTTTCGCGATCAACCGGGGTGCTTGCTGACAGCGATTGTCCCCTTTTTTGACTGTTCGTATCAGCCGTGATGAGTTGCTTAACTCGTAGGTTTCACAAGTATACCGAATTTACGTCTTTGACTCAACTGATTTTGGAGCAATTTTCAAAATTTTAAGGTTGGGATAACTCCATTAAATTGCATTAAATATTACAAAAATTAAACATTACATTTTATCCCACAAAATAAAATATTTAACACACTTTTGACCCTTAAAACCGTCTAATTATCCCACTTAACCCACTTTATTCGTAGAAAATATTACATTCAAACAAATCTGAATATTGTATGTCTATATTAAAATTTGGGATAACTTGCAAAAGAAACCCGATTCAAAGCCTCAATGTGGGATAACTTATCTTGTGGAATTTGAGCAATTTTCGAGTTTTTATTGTTTTATAGCGAGTAGATGTATCTGATTAATCTTTGACAACCGTAAAGAAACTATATTTCCTTATCATTTCCAAGCCAAGATTTTTATTTGTACATATAATCTTATGCAGATGCCAAACCATAATACCCTCATGAAAGGATGTGGCATGAGTTCAGGTACTATGACATTGATTGCTTATATCGTTTTGTTAGTTCCGCTAATGCTATTAGGATTTTATTTTGCACGGCGGAAAATGTTTGACCCTCATCACAAACTAACCATGACACTTGTTGTCATCCTCAATTGGGTACTGATTGGGGTAGTAATGGCTGGTTCTTATCTAAATGGGGTTGCGCCAAATATTCCTGAAAATTTAGGTGAAGGTGCTATTTTGCTCCCGACCATTCACGGAATAGTCGGCTTAACCGCACAATTAATGGCGACTTATTTGGCTCTACTGATGTGGACGGAAAATACAGCTTTAGAAGGTCTCATTCCATTTCGCATTAAAAATATCAAAACACCAATGCGAATTACCTTGACACTGTGGCTTGTAACAGTTGCCTTGGGTTTCGGACTTTATGCCGTATGGTATGGTGGTGCTGGAGATGCAGATGATGCACCTGCCCCTGCTGTAACTGAAGAAGCTAATGCAATTGATTCACCGCTCGCAACAGAAGAAATAGATAATATTCCTCCGCCAGCTGTCACGGAAGATTTCGACGATGATGACGATGAACCTGAAATTGAACCCGACCCCGAAGCTGACCCTGAACCTGAAGACGATGACGACTAAATTATAAATTAATGAAGGGCGACCATAATAGTCGCCCTTTAGCTTTAAGCGCTATAATCCTCGCGCATGGTATCAAAGCGTGCGATGCTATCCTCTAAACCACCGCGCCGATTACGAATGAGCCAAGTTTCGCGTTGGTTTGCAAGCAGACTATCTAACTCTAGCAGAAGGTCTTGCGCGGATTGCTCACTTTCTCCACGAATGAAAAGTAACCATTTGGCTGTATGTTGCATTAGCGCGCTGGCTTGTCGATATTCTTTGATAACTATATCACCTTCCGCACTTTGCATTGTCGTTTCAGCGAGTCGTGCTTGTAAATCTGCTAGATGGTCAATCACATGATGCAAATTTGCTTTGCTGATTTCGCCCTGATGACCATCTTCTGATTTTGCTCTGTCGCGTATATAGGGAACTTGGGTTAGATATGCCAGCAAATGTCCGTTGAAGTTTTTATCCCAGTCTAATTCATAAAAGGCTTTACCAAAATCATAGGCGAGTTGCCCCATCCCATTGGCAGTATCATGAAACATGAAGCGGCTGAGTGCCGATTGAATGTCAACATCACGGTTATTTTCATAGCCCCAACTGAGTGCCGCGCCATAAGCAAATCCAAGATAACTTACAGATAGAGGTTGCATATGTCCGTTATCACCCCAAACAGTATTGAGGTAACCAATTGCTCCATATTTGAGACCATTTTCTGCGGCATTTCTGAGATTACCCATTGCGTTCTCAGTGCGTCCAATTAATGTATTCCACGCAGAAGTTCCCGGACAGACATAAAAAGGAATGCCTGAATCAGCAAAGACTTTGCAATGCCCATCAAAATCATGGTCGGCTTCATAACCCCATTCCATCACAATGATGTCGTCTGGTAATTCGGGTACGAGGTCAGGATGATGGTTGATAATATCGCCCCAGAACATCATCTGATAACCACGCGCCGAGACATCCTCATAGAGCTTTAGCATCCAATCGAGATACACTCGTCCACCGCGTGCTTCGACTGCCTCTTTGCTCTTGCCCTGCCCTAATTCCCAAGGTTCATCACACCCAACGTTGAAGGTTCGGCTACTAAAATTCGGTAGATATTGGTCAAACAATGAGCGGATGAGTTCAAAGCTATTTGGGTCTAGCGGGTCTAAAGTGCTTGCCGAGCGACGAGGTCCACCCCAATCAGGTTGGAAGCCATCGGGTGTTTCTGCCATCGTCACATACTCTGGGAATTTTAGCCAACGTTCCATATGTCCTAGGCTATTCTGGTTCGGAACTAACTCTACATAGCGTTCTCGGCAGTAGGCATCCAATTCCATAATCTCTTGTGCGGTCATCGGTGAGGCTAAAGCCCATACTTTCTCATGCCCGATATAAGCAAATGTGTGTTCAATATAGAGTTGTAGCTGATTAATTTTGAGGCTAGCCAGTTTATCGACCAAGCCAAAGAGGGTTTCCATTGTTGGCACTTTATCGCGTGAAATATCCAGCATCACTCCGCGTGCAGGAAAATCAGGCGCATCACTAATGCTCATGAATGGGAGGTCTCGTCCATAGTGCATCATTAACTGGTTTAAAGTACAAATCCCGTAAAATAAGCCAGCGTCAGCACCTTCGATACGAATGCCTGTTTCGTCAATTTTTAGAGTATAACCTTGCTCGGGCAAATCACTATTTTCATAGAGACGAATACCAGCTGTTAAGATGTCACCAGCAATAATCTGGGTATATAGATTGAGGTCTTTCAGCGCAGACTGTAGAGATTTGGCTGTGAACAAATAGTCGGGCTTAGGTATCTGAATCTTATCAGCTGATGAAAGACTGTAGATACCATCGGCTGATACCTGTAATTCGCTTGGAATAGGGAGTAATAAGGGTTGTGTCATGGTGTCTCCGCAAGATAGTAAAGTAATTTTATTAATTATAGCATTATTTTATCAGTTTGGGAGTTTTGGATATAGTTTGATCATTATATTCCTCAAAGAATAAAGATTCATCTATGCCCGCCTTTGACTAAAATCAAAGGCTAATGTGTCAACATCGGCTAAAGCCGACAGATTGTCGTGTCGACCTTGTGTCGATGTGAATGAGATAGCCTTCATGTTTATATGAAGGCGTATACAATATGTTTTTCACTCTTATCAAGCGAAAGCTCTATAAAACAATTTCTTTATATTCTATTCGCAACAAAGGATATTTATGACCGAAAAGGATAAGGCGATTCAAGCCGCCATAGAAGCAGACCACAAATATCGAGATACCCCAATTTTAGACACTATCGCATTTCTTAAACCATATCCCAATGGTATGACATGGAAAGTTATTATTAGTTTTGATGAATATAATGAAATAGGCGAACAATTTTTTGTCGTTTATCATGTCGATCCAGAAACTTATGAAGCAACTAATATCCTAATTTAATCAACACATTAGCTACCTAGTTTCTACTATTGAATGATCTAAGGCAAGAAATACTACTTACGCTATAATTGTCGCATTCTATTCACTTTATGAAAGTCACAATTATGTCCATACAGCTTGAGCGACAATACAACACACCCCCAACTAATGGCAAACGTCCGCTTGATTTCACAGGTTTAGAGGATGCCCTACTGGATAGCGATACCATTACCGACCTCGATAGTTTTTTAGAAACGGCAACAATCCCTGATATTCAGGCAAAATTTGCAGACGGCAGTCTCAATAGTGAAACACTTGTTGCATACTATATTCAGCGTATCAAAACTTATGATGTCGATGGCTATAACTCGGTGCTAGAACTCAATCCCGATGCCCTCACGATTGCGCGTCAACGGGATGCAGAACGCACATCTGAGCAAGGGAGCATGTATGGGATTCCTGTTTTGCTCAAGGATAATATCGGCACAGGCGATAAGATGCACAATACTGCTGGGGCAAAAGCATTAGAAGACAGCCAGAGTGACCGAGATGCGTTTATTGTCAAGCGATTGCGTGAGGCTGGTGCGATTATTTTAGGTAAATGTAACCTGAGTGAGTGGGCGAATTTCATGAGTTTCGATAGCTCGAATGGTTTCACTGTTCTCGGTGGGCAGACCAAAAATGCCTACGGCAAATTTGATGTGGGTGGCTCAAGTTCTGGTAGTGGTTCGGCGGCTTCGGCAGGCTTCGCAACAGTGACTATCGGTACGGAAACATCAGGGTCATTAGTCTCGCCAGCTTCACAAAATGGTGCGTGTACACTCAAACCCAGCTTAGGCTTACTCAGTCGTGACCGCATCATCCCGATTACAGAATGGCAAGATACAGCAGGTCCTATCACACGCTCGATGACTGACCTCGCGCATTTTTTGAATGTTCTGGCAGGGGTCGATGAGACCGACAATCAAACTCTAAAAACGGCTTCTATTGCAGAGACAGATTTCACACAATATTTGGATAAAGATGCGCTAAAAGGTAAACGTATTGCCATCACGCAACATGAGCCAGACCCGCGTGAGGGTGATATCGCCCTGCTAGACCAAGCCGCCGCAGTTATGACTTCGGCAGGGGCAACAGTCGTTCGTGTACCGTATTTATCAGTGGATTTTTCGCTGTGGACGTATTTCTACGCGATGAATGAGGGTGTGAATGCCTATTTATCAGCGATTGGTGATGGGCGTACACTAGCGGATTTGGTGGCGTTCAATGCAGAGGATGAGGCGAACCGAGCGCCATTCGGACAAGGATTGTTACATTTAGCGAGCATTACGCCGCTCACGCCTGAGATGAAAAAAGCACATGACCGTTTGCATCATAGCAATTCAGCAAGTGCTTCACATGCTGTTCGAGCGACATTGCGTGATTTGAATGTGTCGGCGATTGTCGATATTAATAATTATTCGACCTATGCCTATGCAGTATCGGGTTTCCCTGCGGTGAGTGTTCCTGCTGGCTACCGTGATTCTGGTGAGCCTGTGAGTATCACCTTCTTTGGCGATTATCTGCAAGATGCGAATTTGATTGCGCTGGCGTATGCCTATGAGCAACTGACGCAAATCCGTAAAGCGCCGAAGCTCATATTGCCATCTGATAGAGTTTAATCTTAACAACTGCTTTTCCCTGTTTATCAGGAGATAACAGGGAAAACAGGAAAATTAACAGGGAATTTGGGCGTAGCCAAAAAGCGCATTAACAGGAAAATTTCTGAAACGCGGTTTGTAAATGGTTTGTAGAAAATGAGCCATATTTGAGTATGAAGTTGTTAAGGTGCTATACAGAGCTTAGCAGGTTTTATGATGTGAATGTTGTTCATATGACCGTTGATATGTCCGTTTTTAATATGAGAGATTGTTTGTATAACCTGAGTTTTTTTGAGGTAACTATCGGAGAGAGATGTCTTTAGAAGTATAGTTGAAGCAACAGTTACAAGAAAGGTACAAGGTAAAAGGTAAAATATGCTCCGAGATTTACCTTTCACCTTTTAATTTTTACCTTTTGGAGCGTTAGCTTACTACTTTTAGAGGCGTTCTATGGGACGACCACTTATCCAAAATTGACGTTTGTATGGTTATTAGCTCGTCACTTTTGCCTATGACAAACCGTTACAATCACATAATGACAATCTAATACTGCAAGGTTATAGTTATTGAAGAATTTTTAAAAATAAGGGAGATACACGTTGACTGCAACAGACCTACAAGAACTGGCGATTAATACAATCCGTACCTTATCTATAGACGCTGTCCAAGAAGCCAATAGTGGGCATCCTGGTTTACCGATGGGTGCGGCGGCAATGGCTTATACACTCTGGCAAAAGCATCTGCATCATAATCCACATAACCCAAAATGGGACAATCGTGACCGTTTCGTGCTGAGTGCAGGGCATGGGAGCATGCTCATTTATTCTCTATTGCACCTCACAGGCTATGATTTATCGCTCGACGAAATCAAGAATTTTCGTCAATGGGGTAGCAAAACGCCGGGGCATCCTGAATATGGGCATACACCCGGGATTGAAACCACGACAGGTCCATTAGGGCAAGGCGCGGCAACAGCAGTTGGGATGGCATTGGCTGAGAGCTACCTCGCGAACTATTTTAACCGTGATGGACACAATATTGTTGACCATTATACTTATGCGCTGGTCAGTGATGGTGACCTGATGGAAGGCATTGCGATTGAAGCGGCGGCACTGGCTGGTCATTGGGGATTAGGCAAGCTGATTTACCTATATGATGACAATGAAATCACGCTTGATGGCAAAGCCAATATGACATTCACCGAAGATATTGCTAAACGCTTTGAAGCACAAGGCTGGCACACCCTGCGTGTGACCGATGGCAACGATGTGAATGCTATAGATGAAGCAATCAAATCTGCCCAAGCAGTGACGGATAAACCGAGTATCATCCTCGTTCGCACGATTATCGGTTTTGGGAGTCCGAATAAGCAAGATACTAGCAAAGCACATGGCTCACCATTAGGCGAAGAAGAAGTGCGTCTTACCAAAGAAGCTCTTGGTTGGGATGCTGATGCGAAGTTCCTCATTCCAGGTGAGGCACTCGAACATTTCCGCGAAGCTGTGGATAATGGCAAAGCACAAGAAAGCGACTGGCAAGCAAAATTTGATGCCTACAAAGCTGAATTTCCCGAACTCGCCGAACAGTATCAACTGGCATTTGCTGGCGAACTCGCTAAGGGTTGGGATGCGGATTTGCCTGTCTTTGATGATAGTAAGGATATGGCGACCCGTAATGCGATTGGGTCAGCGATTAATGCGATTGCGCCGCATGTCCCCACGATGATTGGTGGCGATGCTGACCTTGCTGGCAGTACCAAAACCTTAATTAACGATGCTGATAGCACAGGACATCTGAATCCTGCCCAGCGCAATATCCGCTTTGGTGTGCGTGAACATGGTATGGGTGCGATTGTCAATGGATTGGCGTTGCATGGTGGCATCATCAAACCGTATAGCGCGACTTTCCTCACATTCAGTGATTATATGCGTGGTGCGATTCGTATTGGTGCATTGATGGATATTCCTGCAATTTATGTCTTCACGCATGATAGCATCGGTCTTGGTGAAGATGGTCCTACGCATCAACCTGTTGAACATCTGATGAGTTTGCGTGCGATTCCGAATTTGCATGTGTTCCGTCCTGCGGATGCCAATGAGATGATAGGCGTTTGGAAAACCGTGATGACACTCCAGCATCCTGCTGTGATTATCGGTAGCCGACAAAATCTGAGTGTATTCAGTGGGGATAACGTCGAAGGTATTCATGAAGGTGTCTCGCGTGGGGCGTATATTCTCACCGAGAGTGCCAGTATCAAGAAAGGTCGTCCAGAAGTAATTTTGATGGCGACAGGTTCAGAGGTTGAAATTACCCTCGATGCGTTTGCTGCATTGGATAGTGAAGGCATCAAAACGCGGGTTGTGAGTATGCCTTGCTGGGAACTCTTTGATGAGCAAGATGAAGAATACCAAGATTTTGTCTTGCCCCCAGAAGTAGAGGCACGGGTCAGTATTGAAGCTGGTGTGACGCTCGGTTGGCAAAAATACACAGGTTACGGCATCACAATTGGGGTCGATACGTTTGGCGCATCTGCTCCATACGAGACAATCTACGAGGAATATGGTCTGACGGCTGAGGAAATTATCGAGGCTGTGGGTCAGTTGATTGATTAGAAGATTAGGTCAATTATGGGCGGAGCATATGCTCTGCTCATACTAAAGCGTGGAAAAATGGAACATTTTGGAAACTATCTTATCAATAGAGTTCGTAAGACAAATCTCAATGGTGTTCCTCCTTGTATAGGGTGTTCTAATGAAGAAATTGAGAATCTTATGAAAGATCAGGGTGTAAGCCGATTACCTCGATTCTACCGAGAATACCTCGAAGTGATGGGCAAGAGCGGATTAATGAATATACATGCAGGGTCTGATTGGTCTTGTAACCGCCTTTTAAAGATAAAACAAGACTGGCAAAATGACTTGAAGGAAGTAAAAATAGATTTTGTTATACCTGAGAAATCTTTTGTTTTCTTTCAGCATGGAGGTTATGAATATCGTTACTTCATGACTGAACACGATAATGATGATTGCCCTACCTATCTTTACTTAGAAGATAATAGTGAACAAGGTTATAAAGTCTCTATTGATGTTACTTTACGAGAATTTTTTGAAGACCATGCAGATTTTTATGGTAAAACTGGTAAATTTAAAGACACCTAAGGATATAGAGATAAAAAGATCAGCCCAAGTAAATTTCACACACTGTTGGCTAAAACCAACGGCTATCTGCCAACATCGACACAAGGTCGACAGCGTTTATGTTGTCGGCTTTTGGGTTTGTTTTGTGCTAAGTACAATCACATTAATTATTATGTTTGTTTTGGCGGATGGCATGGATGCCATCCCTACAGGTAATCTAAATTTTTAGACACTCATGTAGGGTTGAGACCTGTCTCAACCGCTTAAAATGACGACAAAAACTTTTATGGTTGTACTTAGATATTGGTTGATATTAGCTGGTGTATTTTTCGTGAAGAGTTTGTATTTGAACTCTGAGTTCATCCGTCAAGAAATTATGTGCATCCAAGGTATATAGTAAATTTCTTAAATATGTATCTTCTACAAATACCAACCTAAATCGTTTTTTGATGATACCATTCTTGATTGCCTCTAAAAGTTCACCAACATTTGCGATGCCACAAGACTTTAATAAGTAGTAGAGTTTGACATGAAAATCAAGTTGTTCGATTGGTGTGCTATAGCTATTTTTATCTTTCATCGGAGACTTTCAATCTACACTTCCAAGTGTGAGATTTATTATAACGTATGAAGGAATAGGACAGACTTATAAAAAGAATTAGGCTTTAAGGTGACTAAACCTAATTTTTGGTAGTGTATCCATGTCGGTTGAAATTCTCGGACGCGCCGTTGCGCTTCCCTACAATACCGATTGGTAGGGATGTCGGAGGGAAAAATAAAGATAATTTTGAACTTCCCCATTTTCGATACATTATTAAAATCTTTTGTAGATTTATTTATACGTTAGGCATTTAATTTCCCCTACTCTCTGGCATTCACGGTTTAGATTTCGCTTTTGAGCAAGCATAATAGAGCGCAATTTATCCGAACGAATGATAGTCTCGCTATGCTGAAACGACTACAATCATATCCTGTTTTATTTATAGGTAGTGTGCTATTGGTTGTGCTGGTTGCCCTGCCGATATTGACCTATCCTATGGGACGCGACCAAGGGATGTATGCCAATATCGCCAATACGATTAATCGCGGTGGCACGCCCTTCGTGGATATGTGGGATATTAAACCGCCACCGATTTATTATATTTATGCGCTCGGCATTCGCTTATTCGGGACAACAACGCAAGCGATTCGTGCGCTCGATTTGATGTTTGTGCCATTTGGGATGCTGGGTTTGTTTTTGCTCGGTAGGACAATGGCAAACAAGCGCGTTGGTCTATGGGCTGGATTACTCTATGGCGTGTTTTACTTCAATGATGGTTTTCAAAATCTCTCGCAGAGCGACTCTTTAGCAACCATCCCCACGATTTGGCTAGCATATGTCACTTTTCGCGCCAGTCGTGCGGATGCTGGCTCACGAAGAGCACTCATATTTGCGGTGATTTCAGGTCTGATTTCAGGGATTTTGTTGTGGTTTAAGCCTCAACAATACGCCCTCGTGGTCGGGGCATTTATTTTGTATCAGATTATCTCGCGCTTACGCCAAATGTATAGACAAGCCATAGCTAAAGAAGCAGTTGCCTTTGCACTCGGTGGCTTGCTGACAGGGGGTACACTCTTAGCCTATTTTTGGTCGCAGGGCATCATCAATGAAATCCTGATTGTCGCGGAAGGCACAGCCGCCTATAACGCACAGGGCTATGATTTCTCAGCATTCCTCGCCAATATGGCTCAAGGATTTTACTTCCGTTGGATAGTCTGGCACGGGCTGATTATATTAACGGGCTTATGGCTACTGTGGGCAAGTGTGTCAGTTTTTAGTAAGCGAATTTCGCCCCAGCTTGATAGAGCCTTTGTGGTGTTATGGCTCGTTTCAGGCTTAGGATTTGCCTTCATGCAAGCTAAGGGTTTTGACACGCATTGGTTTCCGATGTTGCCAGCGATGGCACTGATGGGTGCGGATATTATACAAAAAGTGATCGCTTGGATTTCATCTTTTGCCCCCCCATCCCTAAATCCCTTCCCCCCACAAGTGGAGGAAGGGACTTCTACTGCCTTGAAGGAGGAAAGACGGTTATTTTCTGCGCTGGTTATTGTCTTGAATGGCATTTTCGTGATAGCCTTGTTATCTATCCCTGCGCTGACGACATGGGGACGGTCATGGCAGTATTTTACAAATCAAGAAACACGGAGTGCGTATTGGGATAACTTTCAAGCGAATGATTTGAAACCCGAAGAATCACTCGAAATGGCGACCTTTTTACGGGAACGCGTACAAGCAGGTGATACGCTCTTTATCTGGGGTTTTCGTCCTGAAGTGTATTTTATGGCGGATTTAATCCCTGCGACACGGTATCAAGCGCATTTTCCATTGGTTGCGCCTTGGTATCCAGTGGGATGGCGACAAGACAATGTTGATATTTTATGGGCGGCGATGCCTCCTTATACCCTCGTGCTAGAAGATGATTATATGCCGTGGGTGACTGATTTTGACGCGGATTCACACACATTATTGCAAGATTACACCGAGTTAAATAATTGGCTGATTGCGAATTATGAGCGCGATGGGCAGATAGGCGATTTCATCATATGGAGAAGAGCATCTCAGTGAGTAAAACAGTTATTATCCGTAAAGCAATCCAAGACGATTTACCTGCTATTGAAGCTCTGATAGAGCGTTTTGTCGAGGATGGTATTTTGCTCCCACGCACGTATCAGGAACTTGAGGATTTACTGGGAAACTGCTTCGTCGCTGAGATAGATGGGCAGATGGTGGGTTGTGCGGCACTGGATATTTATAATCGTAAACTCGCTGAAATTCGTAGCCTCGCTGTAGACCCCAGCGCACAGGGGAACGGGGTCGGAAAATTATTGGTGCAAGCCTGTATTGACCTCGCTCAAGAGCGTGAGGTTTTAGAGGTGATGGCGATTTCCGCCTCAGAAGATTTCTTCAAATCTTGCGGGTTTGATTTTACATTACCGAATTTACGTAAGGCATTTTTCATCCAAACCCGTGATGAGTTATAAAGGATTCACCACGAAGACACGAAGGTCACGAAGAAAAGCAAGAAACTATGCTTGATATTGGTGTCTTATAAAGGCAATTTTCACTATCGTTTTACGCTAGCGGTTCAAAACTGTTGTCTAGTCTTCGAGGGTAACCCACTGAAAGTACTGTGTTGCAAACCTGAAAATATGTTTATCGACAGAGGCTAAAGCCATCTGTCTAGCCAAGATGCGGACGCTAAAGCGTACTCAAAAACGATCTCTTAAGTGTGCTTTAGCACCCGTGTTTCTTAGCCATCATGCTTTAGCATATGGCGACTAAATAACCTTGCAACAGAGCAACTGAAAGGGACTAACAACAAGCCCTTTCAGTGTGAGGTTTTGAGCGTCGCGCGGTGTCCGAATATTTGCTCTCAAATCACTTTACTTGAGACCTATGATAGATAGTATCCGACATAAAATATCTACATATTCATCTGGTAAATTTGTATCAGATTACCGCAGGTGTCATCGAAAATAGCGGCGGTAGTCATCCCCATATCAGTTGGTTCAATCGTAAATAGAACCCCTAAGTCTTTTAAACGCTCGTATTCTGCATGAACGTCATCCACTTGAAATTGTGTAAATGGAATGCCATCTTTCACAAGTGATTCTTTGAGGGCTTTCATCGTAGGATATTCGGCGTTCGGCTCTAAAAGCAATTCCACACCATCGGGTTCTTGCGGTGAAACAAGGGTTAGCCAACGGTCAGCACCGATGGGAATATCATGTTTTTTGATAAATCCGAGAATTTCTGTATAGAATTTGAGTGCTTTGGCTTGGTCTTTTACTGGAATACTGGTGACAGTAATTTTCATTTTATAACTCTTTCCTCAATAAATTGGTCGATACATGACAATCTAGGTCACGAAATTCACGAGGACTGATACCAAACTGTTTCTTGAAGGCTTTGCTGAATGCGGCATGGGATTCATAGCCTGCGGATAGTGCAACCTCCATAATATCAATTGCACCCATGCGTAACTTATGTCCAGCACGAATCAAGCGTAATCGGCGAACGTAGCTGATGGCGCTTTCCCCAACACATGCCGTGAAGATACGATGAAAATGTGGGATAGAATAGCCTGCCACATCTGCTAATACCTCACGTCCGAGCGGTTGCTGAATGTTATGCTGGATGTATTCTTGCACTTCTTCAATGCGTTGTTGATGTATTTCTTCAAGTTGATAATCAGTCATCATGCCTCTACCATAATATTTGATTGTCAATTGACGTTATACCTAGCGTATCATGGCTAGGGATGAAATCACTCCCCAAGCAACAGCGTATTCAAGACCAAGCTATCGCCTGTCGGTGTTGGTAGACGTTCGCCTGTGCGCCAATCATAGACGACGATGACAAGCTCGTACTCCCCTGCGGATAAGTCACCCGTATCAAGGTTAATTTGCATTGGTACGAAACTATCATATGGGATACCTGAATCTTGCGTCAGCGAAACTTCGCCTGTATCGAGATTGTGTAATTGCACTGAGAGCGAGTATGTTTCAGGTGGGATGCTCTCGTCCAATTCCCAGCCAAGCAAGACCGATACTGTATCCTCCATTTGCAGAATATCATAATCATTGAGGATGAAGTCACCAAAAGGAATATTGCTTCGTCCATGCTGACAGAAGGTTTCGGCGCGAGCAAATAATTCGAGGCTGAGGTCATCATTCATGACGAGCGTAGCACATTGCACAAATTCGTCTGCCATGAGCGCGAGGAAATCATCATGGACTTCGTTCAAGCCAAAGGTGCGATTTGCCCCATACCAGACACGGTTCGTATTGGCGATTTGTTCCCTTGCCCACTCTTGATTGCTCGGATTAATGGTGTCAAAAAGTGAGGCAGTGGTCATCGTGGGCATGGGGATGTCCCATGTTGAATAGGTTAGCGTATCTTGGATATACCATGCTTGCGCCGATGTGCCGTTATAAAAGGCAAAGAGGTCAGCACTTGCACCACGTTCCCGTAAAATATTGGTAATCGTCCGCAGACGTGGGGTTTCTGTGCCTTCGATGCTGGCATTGAACCCAACCGTGTAATTTCGCCAGAGCGCATTACCTGTCCATAACGCTAAGAATACCAATAAAATTATGGGATAGACTCTCGGCTGATTGAGTCTTTGAGCGATAAATTCGGCGATAAAAACCAGGCTGGCAGAAATCCATACCGCAAAGAGCGACCACAAGAAAATCGCATAACGTAGTCGCGTTGGTTCGAGGATATTCAGCAATTCGTTGGAGATAATCAAGACAGCCGTGCCTAAAATCGCTATCCCGACGACGATGCCTAAGCGTGATTTCTTCAAAAAGACCACTACTATGCCGAGTAACATCAGGGCTAAGGTGAGGATATTTGTGCCATTGCCGATGTAATAGAGCAGACTATTCAGCACTTCTAAGGCTGACATCGGGGTTTTCTCGACGTTGGCAGGGTCAAAGCGGGTGTAGCCTTCCAGAAATGCAGGGATTTGTGGCACAAATGCGAGTGCCATCAGCGCACCACACAGAGGTACAATGAACCATGCCCTATTTTTCGGCGCGAATAGCAGATGATACACAGCGAGTGCAATCAAGAGCATAGCGGCGTAATAATGCGCGTATAAGATGCCAATACCGCCTATCAGAAACAGCATTATCGCAGAGCGAGTCGGTTTTTTGAGGATGCGCCAATATGCCCAAACGGTCAGCGTGGAGAAGATGGTGACAAACGTAAAGGCGCGTAATTCATGGGCATAATGTACGGTGAAGGTTGAGAGCGCGAAAATCACACTGGCTAATAAGCCAACCCATGCTGAATGGGTCACATCACGCCCGAGCCGATATGTGAGGGCGAGTCCGATTAGGGCGAATAAAAATGAGGATACCCGTAAGGCAAATTCTGACCAGCCGACACATGCGCCCCATAGCGCAATCGTCAAAGGGTAGCCGATGGCTTGGTAGGGGTCATCGGCTTGAATAGACTGGTAAATACCCGTTAGCGTCGAATCGCCATAGCCTGCACCGTTGGCATTACGAACGGTAAAGACCTCATCGTACCAGAAGCCATCCATATCAAGGCGTGCGCCGACCAGAAATGTTAAACCGAGCATGACGATAATCAGCCATGCCCAGTGTGGAGTTTGTAATTGTGATTTTTGTTTCATGAACTCTTGTTATCTCTTTGCATCATTGAGGGCATTGTAGCAAAGAACCGTCTGCATCCCTAGTGTGTGGGCTGGTGCGGTGGGATAGTATTATTCGTCCTCATTATAATCCCATTCATGTTTCTGATAAATCAATGGGGTTATATCCTGTTCGTCTAACATAGCAAATAGATAACTTCTTACAGATTTTTCTTGTATTTTATTGACCCACATTGCAAACTCTTTACGTGATTCTTTAGGAGCTTGGTCAAATAGGTTTTGAACTTCATTTTTAATATTATGAATAGTGTCTTGGATTTCAGTTATCCATACGCGAACTTCATCAAGAAATTCATCAGGTACAACATCTAAAATCTGCTCAATGTTGTCCGACTGCATTGCTTTAAGCACGTTTTTAAAGCTCAAGGTTACAATGAGTTTATGTAACTTGAGATATTCTATGCTTTTGAATTTATAGCGTGCGCCATTTTCAAATTCAGCCACATAACCTTCATTATTTTCGTTAAGTGAATGTGCTTTCTTAATTAACGCTTCAATATCGTCGAATTGATATATTTTAGGTATAGAAAATCCGAACTCTTTGGCTATTTTCTCTACTTCGTTAAATGGTAAATATGCGCCTGTGAATCTGTTACGAATAGCCAATAAAACAAGGTCTTTACTTTCACCATAATCTACAACGACGCGATTTTCAGGATAAATAATCTCAAATAATAGTGTCAATTCTTCATTGAGATAATGCAAATCATAATTTGCATTCAAGTATTCAGTAGCCCATTCTGCTTGTTCACCGTCAAAGCTACCGCGAGTGGCAATTTTGTATTGATTATTATGTCGATACAGGATGCCTAAACTACCATCCATTTTTTCGGTTACTGTAACAATTGTTGAGACTATCGGAGTGCCAAACTCATTCCAATTAAAAAATTTATCAAAAGCACGGGCGACAATCTCACCAGTTTCTGAGTTAATAATCAAACCACGACTAACACGCTCAAAAAAGTTCCAGCGTGCTTCATACTGTGCTTTTGCGTTGTAATTAAAAATAAGTAAATCATCCAACTTACGAACAGTAACATAGCCATAGTTACGCCAATCCGTAAAACCTGATTGCGTCAAATTGATAATATCTTCTATGGATTCAATGGATTCCAAAATCACCTCCCTTAAAAGCTCTTAAAAGACCATAAAGGTTCATATAATGGTATCACGAAAAGTAAAGATATATAAGTTGGAAGAACCTAACTAAGTGTAAATCACCTGAAAACGTTCGCAGAGGACAGGCATGGTTTCGCTAAATTCTCGGTTATCGAGGGAGGCACATTCACGGGTGAAGAAAGCACGGTGAGCATCACGCCAATACGCCAGTGACCTATCGCCCTCACCTTCGTCATAGGCAAAATCGGCAGGGACTTCATTGAATGGCTTGACGAATAATTCCACTGTCTCGATGATGCACAGTGGCTCATCTGCGCCATTGAGGATGATGCTAATCTCACCTGTGTAGGGTTCTGGTTCATTGAGGTCTTCATAGACCCAAATTGCGGAAGCTGTGGCTGTTTTTGTGCCAGCGACAACCAACGCACCAAGTTCATCTGCCATTTGTGGGCTATCGCCAAAGCCCCATGCACTATACACCGCTTGATGATGTGGGTGTTTGTCATCTAGTGTTTCAATATAGGCTTGCCAATAGGTTTTTACTGCCTCATTCATCAATTTCCTCCACAAATTGCGCTAACCACTCGGCGACTTCTTCGATTTCAATGTGTCCTTGTGCAATCTTGAGGACGTATTCACGGACAATCTCTTGTTCCCATGTCATACGGTAGCCATTCGCCTCTAGGAATAGCTCTGTGGCACGGATGGCTGTGCGCTTATTGCCATCTCCAAAAACATGATGCGCGGCAATTCCATACAAAGTCGCGGATGCCTTATCTATAATGGTCGGGAATTGTTCCTCGCCGAATAAAATCAGATAGGGTCGCTTGACCGTCGCTTGCAAGACCTGATGGTCACGCACCATCGAGACGCGCTGGGTCACTTCTTCATTGATATTATGTAAATCGACTGCGGAGAGAATACGCAGAGGTTTATCGGTCTGCGAGTTCATCGAGTAACCATTTCTGTTCGTCTAAAATTTGCTGGATAATGAGGGTATCTTGCTCTATATCAGGTTCGAGGGCTGTCTCAGCATCGACTGTTTCCAGCCAATTAGCGAAGTCATTGTACTCCGTATGCCCTTCTGCCACATTCACAATACGGTCTACGGCTGATTGCTGATGCCACTTCACCGCTTGTCCGTTAATCGCTAGTAAAAACAATGCCCCGACTGTCCCTGTGCGTTTGTTGCCATCGGTAAAGGGGTGATTACGGGCAATCGAATGTAATAAAACAGCTGCTTTTTCTTTCAGGCTTGGGTAGGCATCCGCACCAAAGACACTCGCACGCGGACGGTCAGCTGCCGCCAGTAGCATATCAATATCACGGACTTTTTTCTTGCCCGTTTGCAGGTCGGCATCCTCAAGGAGTAAGCCATTGATGAAAATGAGTTCACTATAGGTTGGGTAGCGCATGGAATTCTTCAAGTTATACGTAGTTATGTGAGATGATTGTAGCGAATGTGACTTGTATCTTATAGGGTCAGGAAGAAAGGGGTGAGAAGTGCTGGGTACTGAATATTTTGGGCGGATGGCATGATGCTCTTTAAAAAATTAATACGGAAATAAGCCGACATAGTGCAAAAGGTCAAAGGTGTCATCGTCGCAGTGGTCGATCCAGTCTTGGACAGCATCTTGTAAGGCTTGCCAATCATCCTCAAAGTCATGTTGATGAAGAAGTTCTTGCTTGAGACGTAACCACAATTTTTCAATAGGGTTCGTCCAAGGGGCATAAGTAGGCAATCGCAAAAGGCAAATCTTGCTAGATGACAGAGCCTGTAAAATTTCAGGATGGAAATGAACAGGCCAATTATCCTGAACAAGATAGATGGTCTTAGCTTGTGGATAAGCATCCTCAATAGCGCGATAATATCTAATCAAAGCAGAACGATTAAAGCGACTTCGTTGCCAGGCAAAAACCTGTCCACTGAGTGCATTCAAAGCTCCTGAAATGCGACGGCGATTGTTGCCTTTCAGCCCCTGTTTAGCAATGGGATACTTGCTACCTTGAGGCGCATAGTTCCGAGCAACACTTGGGCGACGATAGTAAGTTAACTCATCTTGGTAGAGCAAAATGATTTGTCCATCGCTACGACCTGCTTGAGCTTTGGCAGCCTTGATATAACTCATTTTGAGATCATAATCAGGGTCTGGCGAGTGTAAATACTCACGACCTCGCTTATAGCTCAGACCGAGGCGTTTCAGAATTTGACAAATGCCTGCTTTGCTACACTCTTTGAGCCATGTTACACATTGACCGATGCCTTCTAGCCACCATCGACTCCGCTTAAGACCGCTCAAACGAGGACTACGATGCAACACAGTACTTAACTCCTCCCGAGCTTGCTCAATCGTTTTTGGGAAAGTAAGCGGGTTTACGCCCACGCCCCTTTTTGATGACTAGCCCTGAGAGACCGGACTCCTGATACGCTTGGATCCATTTATGAACCGTTTCGGGTTCATGGCGTTTCAGCAAGCCTGTTTCACCGACTGAACTCAGCGTTTCACCAGCCGCTACTTTCAAGATAGCTGAGGCTCTCTCGCGTAAGTAAGGTTTGGAATGACTATCCCTCATCCGCTCTAACTCTGCTTTTTGTTCGGTACTTAAGTCAATTTTGATTCGCTTTGGCATCTTGCACCTCATCGCTTTTTGACTTATTTTATCTCCGTATTTAATTTTTAACCTGCATGATGCCATCCCTACATTAATCCTTATTCTTTAGGTGATAGTGTAGGGTCGAGATCTATCTCGACCGCTTATATAGGATGACTTACTCTCACTGTGGACGGGCAAGCACCATCGCATAATAGACTTGCCCCAATGGTGTGACAGTATATGACAGACCTACTTCGGTAAAACTTGGATTCATCATATTATCATTGTGGTTAGGGCTATCTTGCCACAATTCAAAGACTTCATGCCCATCAAGCGACCAATTCGCCAAGAGATTTTCGCCCACAGTCTGCCATTGATAGCCTTGTGCCTCAACACGTATATCCGCTAAATCGCCATTGTTATCTTCATGCGTCACCACAAGATTAGCGGCATTGAAAGCCACCTGCACGGCGGCGGCATTGCTCAGGCGGGCATTAAGCTGTAGAGGATTTAACCCTGCATTGGCACGCGCTTGGTTGACGTCAGTGAGAATAGCATTAAAAGTTGGGCTATTGGGCATTGAATTAGGTGTGATAGGTGCATTAGTCGCTGGAATAGGCGTGGCATCAGGGTTCAATCGTTGCACAATGCTAATGGGGTCGGGGTTTAAACTATCACCAAAGAGATTACCATTCACGAGGTAATAACCAGCACCACCAATTCCCATTAAAGCGATTAACGCAAGCACCATAAAACATCCAAAAAAAGAACATCCACCACCTGATGATTTACGTTTTTTCGCCATAATGAAAGCAATCCTCTATTTCAAGTCATCGTTATAGCACTATTATACGCGATTAAAGTGGATATATACCTTAATAAACGAGACTATAGAATATCCATTGGGTCAATATCAATGTACCACCCTTGCTGTGGCTGGATATATTGCAAGACGCGCGTCGGGTCAGTGCTTCGGATGAGGATTTGCCAGCGGTAGTGACGGTCTATCCGTGAGAAGAAGCATGGTGCAGGTCCTATCATATGCGTATCTGTTAGCTCATGCTTTTCAATTAGACGGGCAAGTTGTTGCGATGCTGATTCTATCTGGCGTTGGGCTTCGATGGGATGTGTGTTCTGCACCAGAATTCGTCCTAAACGGCGCACGGGTGGATAGCCCATCTCACGCCGTGCATCAATTTCGACTTGATAAAACCCTTGGTAATCATGGTCAGCCGCCATGACGATACTCGGATGATTTGGTTGATAGGTCTGAATGACGACTTGACCACCTAAAATACCGCGTCCTGCCCTACCTGCTACTTGTGTTAAGAGTTGGAAAGCCCGTTCGCGTGAGCGAAAATCGGGTAAGGCTAAACCGGGGTCTGCACTGACCACTCCTACGAGTGTTACAAGTGGTAAATCTAAGCCTTTGGCAATCATCTGTGTGCCGACGAGTATATCCGCATCTCCATTGGCAAACTGCGCTAAGATACGCTCGTGCATATCAGGTTTATCGGCTGTATCCCTATCCCACCGCAAAATCTGTGCTGATGGGAATTCTTTGTAAATGGCTTGCTCGACTTGCTGTGTGCCTGCGCCAAAAAAACGAATACGCTCACTGCCACATTCTGGGCAAATATTCGGAGCAATCTGCTGATTCGCACAATGATGACAGCGCATCTTTTCACCATGCCGATGATAGGTCATGGGGGTATCACATCGGTCACAATCCACCACGTAGCCACAATCACGGCAAAAAACATAGCTTGCTTGTCCACGCCGATTGAGGAACAGAATCGCTTGTTCACCTCGTTGAAGCACACCTCTCAGTGCCAGCTGTAGCTCTCGGCTGAACATGCTCCGATTACCTTTTTTGAGTTCCTCACGCATATCAACCACCGTAACAGGGGGTAAACCAATGGTCATTGCATCATCATTCGCAGGTTCATAAGCGAGCGTTACACCGCGTTTTTTTGCTTGTTTTTCTATGCGTTGCCGATGCCCCATGATACGACTTGGTAAATGAAGATAGGTTAATTCCCCTTGTTGAGCGCGATAATAACTCTCAAGGTCAGGGGTGGCGCTACCTAAGATTAGCGTTGCATCGTTCAATTCGGTTAGTTTTTCAGCCACATCTCGCGCTTGATAATACGGCAGTGCAATCGGTGGGGCTTGTTTGTAGCTGGTATCGTGTTCTTCATCCAGAATGATGAGTCCAATATCAGGCAAAGGCGTGAATAATGCCGAACGTGTGCCAACAATGACCTTTATATCACCTTCGCGGGCGCGTCGCCACGTATCATAGCGTTCGCCGACACTCAAACTACCATGTACAACCGCCACTTGTTCAGGGAAACGTTGTGCGACACGGCGAATCGTTTGTGGTGTGAGGGCGATTTCTGGCACAAGGAAAATTGCTTGCCGACCTTGCGCCAATGCTTCCGCAATCGCATGTAGGTAGATTTCGGTTTTACCAGAGCCTGTGACCCCGTGTAGGAGAAAGCCTTTTTGACGCGACACCTGGCTCGTATTCAGGGGAGGATTTAACTCTGCTTCATTAGCTCCCTCCCTGAATTCGGGGAGGGCTGGGGTGGGGTCTTGTCTCTTATTCATACTCGCGCGAATAGCCTGCCAGATTGTCTCTTGCTCGGGCGTGAGTTTAAGTGGTTTGGTAGGGATAAAATCTCTGTCTTCTAGTGAATCCCGAAAGACGATGCGTTCACCAAGTTGCACCAAGCCTTTACGCTGAAGTGTATTCAAATCAGCACTTGTAGCGCCTGTTTCTTCGTAAACCTCATTCACATCTAGCGGGTAATCATACTTAGCGATATAGGCAAAGACTTTGGTTTGCTTAGGCGCACGCTCCAATTTCGCTAAGGCTGAGAGTACCTCATCCTCTGGAATATCACGCAAGACTGTTCGTATTGTCTTGGTATTTACTGTTGGAGGCGACAAGAGCGCTTCTGTATAGACAATATCGAGGTCTTCTAAATCCCGAATGACACGCTCTACGGTTTTAATCCCTGCTACTTTTCTCAGGCTCGGTATACTTTGTGGGGATTTTTCGCGCAGGGAGTCTACGATTTTTTGTTGGGTTGCGTTCTTGCCCTCAGCATTTTCATCGACTAGATGTATACGTTTCGTGCTTTTGCCTGTAATACCGGGAGGCAACATCAACCATAAGCATGCACCGGGCGATGCGAGGTAGGTTTGGCTCATCCAGACAGCAAGTTCAATATGCTCATCAGTCATCACAGGGTCGGGATGTAATAATTGGATAATTGGCTTGGTGGTGATGTCTTGTAAGTCGTTGGGTAATTCGTCATGCAATTCGACGACGATGCCCGCTTGCATGGCTGTTCCGAAGCCAATTCGCACGAGGCTACCCCATGTCACACGCCCTTGCAGACGCGCAGGAATATGATAATGATAGGTCTGATTAACAGCCGTATTGACTGCGACTTCGGCATATTTCATGGCATTATCTGGGGTGCTGGACAATTACCTTCATTGTACAATAGGATGGTGAAAAACATAACGCGAAAGTAAATCGTGTGGAAACTTGAAAGTAATTAGAAATAAGAGGTGACTTTCGTTTTCGGACGCGACACATCACGTCCCTATATTATTGCTCAAAAAGTAGGATTCATATAGCGACAAGTGACCCAAATAAATCCTAAATACTTTCCAGACTTTATATCGGTACTGTATCGAAAATAGTTAAGATTTAAAGGTATCTTTTTTGGTGGACATCCCGTTGGATGTCCCTACGACTAGGCATTGTAGGGAAGCGCAAGGGCGCGTCCGAGAATATTGACTTCTACATTCTCTCAATTCTAACCTCATGCAAAATTAAACTCTGTTCTTGCGGTGCAGAGACGAAGCCGAAACCGAAGCGCCCTTGTGGTGTGACAATGGCATATTGGTTATCGAGCCATGCGACAAAGCCGAGCGCATTATTAGGGATGCCTGTATGTGCGTCTAAGACAATGTTCCCACCTACACGAAAAATCGCTTTATCAGGCAACCAATCAATCTGATAAGTATGTTGCTCGGTCAGTAAGTGAGTGTCCAGTAATGTCTCATGTACACCGATAGCTTTTTGCCCAATCGACCATAGCGCATAATAGGCAGGTTTGACATTCATGAGAGGAATTGCTAAAGGGGCTGTTGGCAATAATCCATAAAATGCTAGGCGTTTAGCATTGAATGTAGCAGCCTTCCAACCATATCCCTGCACTCCTTTTGCCAATGCCAAATTACTCTCTGATGAGGCAAAGAAAAACCAGACTGCTTGTGGCATTGTGAGATTAAATTCGGTTGGTGAGAAGGGATGATTCCAGAAACCAAAGCCCGCTGTACCACGCAAATCGGATGATGTCGCTTGTGCTGTGACGGTTAAGCGCAGTGGTGGGCGAAATTTGAATTGACGTTCGCTATCATAATCAGTAATTTGGGCGTTGTGATAGTGGCTGTCGTCATGAGATGGTTTCAGCAGATTTAAGGCGTTATCGCGTACAAAAACACGACTATTGCCTTGTTCTGTTACATGCCAAGAGGGAGATATATTGGTGTCAAAAGAATCATGGAGTATCATAGGAAAATTTTCAAAAACACCCCACCCCAACCCTCCCCGACTTCAGGGAGGGAGCTAATGGAGCAAAAATCCTCCCCTGAGTTCGGGGGAGGTGTCGCGCCAGCCTGCGACTCGGGAGCGACGGAGGGGGTCAGATATGATTAATTATTACTAGGACAGAGCGTTCCTTCACATGGAACACCATCACTATCATTATCTAAGCCTGTATTACCACTATTGAGGCTATTTACTGCTTCCTGACAACTGGTAAAGCTACTACAAGTCAAGTTAGTATTTCCGCCAGTTGTAAATCCACCACCCGAAGTAGTCGTACTACACGCCGTCGTATTCAGTAGGAGATTACCTGCTTCATTACAGGCTATACCATCGGCATTCAAATCTAAGCCGAAGTTACCTTGTTGTAGGCAAGCACTCGCCTCATCACAAGTGAACAATTGAGCGCAGGAGAAACCTAAATTCGGGCAAACCGCATTAATACCTTCAGTTGGCGCGATGCCGAAGTTCAGTTCGATAGGGTCTTCCAAGACAATAGAGTTGGTTTCTTCATCGAATGCTAGCGCACGGAATGTGTTATCAAAAGTTAAATCGCTCAAGATAAAGGCATACTCGCCAAAGGATGCGCGTGTATCAAAATCTTCTTGTAAATCAGCAATGATTATTAGATATGTACCGGTAGTTGGTAGGACAATCGGACCTACAGTTTGTAGAACACCGGGTGTACCTTCATTGATAGCAATGAAATCAGTCGGATTATCGAGTGCGCTAATCGCTAAGAATAATTTCAATTCAGACGGTGGAATTGGCAGAACTTGGAGATTCAGTTGCTGTCCTTCAATACCATTGAAGCAATAGCCACGCGCATAGGTTCGGCGAGTGATGCTATCTCCATAAATCACCCCAAATTGAACCTGTGGCAAGACCTCTGCCGCACGGTTAAAGGTTAGTAGACACTCATCGACACCAACCGTTAAATCTGGAATGAGTTCATTCAGTCGTTGACGCAAAGTAATCACGGTTTGGTCAGCACGGTTAATCAGGTTTAGTGCGCCTTGTACTGTCGCTTGCCCAACAGGATTACCTGTACCCGGTTGATTACACACTTGAATAAAGAGGTCAATCGCGTCCCGAATATCTTGCATTGCGGAATTAAATTCAATTGTAAGCGGATTAAAGATTTGATAATTCGCTGCTAATAACGGAACAGCAATCGTAAAGTTGCTTGGACGCGCTGGGTAATCTTGGCAGACCGCACGCCCTTGTAGCGCGGCATCTGTCCAGCTAGCACGGATAGAATCTAGAGAAAATTGAGCGAGGTCAAGTCGACTGAGCATCAAGCGCAAGGTTGCAAAATATTCTTCGTCACCATCAATTTGTGGAATAAGTTGGTCAGCGACAATACCGCCTTCAGGCAAATCTTGCAGGTTTCCACTGCCAATTTGTTGGATAAAGGTCGCAGATAGCCAACCCAATGTGCCGTCAAATGAGACTTGTACCCAAGACCCACAGCGATTGCGCCCTGTTAGAGTAAATTGTTGGTTGAAATTGATATTGCCAATGGTCGGGTAGCCTGTACTCGGACCTGAACGAATGCGGATACCGTCCGTTGCACGCGCCGTAATTGAGCCTTGTGCTGTGGTAAAACCAGCGCGTGGCGATTCAAAGCCCCCAAAAGGAATGCTACGGGGGTCGGCTGTTGGCAAGGTACTCACGTCGCCATCCAAAACCAATACTGGCGCGAGGTTTACCCAACCTTCTTGGCATAAATAATCAACCCGTATCCATTGATCATCACCACTACGTGCCGTGATAATATCAAACACATAACCTGCCTCGACACTATCAATGACAGGTGCGCCGATTGCTGGAGTCACTCGAATATTCAAGAATTCGTTGATGACTACAACACGGATACCTGATTGTGCGCTACTGCCACCAATGCCTAAGACGATAAATGCTATTACGAACATCCATCCGATTAGGTACTTTCGCATGAAGTCCCCTTTCAACCTAGTGAAGTCTATGCCCATGAATGCCATTCTCAGTGGGTCTTCACCCGTTTATCAATAAGTCAAGTTTGTGTTGATTAGTTGCAAGCTAATATGTATAAGATATCAACAGTGAGAATTATTTTGGCGAATGGTATAGATGCCATCCCTACATAAATCCCCATTTTGTAGGCGTTAATGTAGGGTTGAGATATATCTCAACCACTTTATTAACAAACTAATCCCTGTCTATAAACATGATTTTACACTTTGCAACCACATAATTTATCATCAACACAGTAATTATGTTTGTATTGTACCTGATTTAGCAAAAAGGGCGAGTAGATGGCTCGCCCAGATTAAGATTATATTTTTAAACCATCATGTTTCGTCGGTTTCATCAGCATCATCGTCCAAGACCAAATCTAATTGATCTAACATATTATTAGAAATTGGTTCGGTTACCTCAATGCGTTTTTGTCTTTTTTTCAAGCCAGAGGCATCAATAACTTGTGTTTCACGCCGTGAGTCTTCTGCCGATTTACGATCACCATCTAAGCGATTGAGTAAGGATTTATTCTCATTATCTGTTGCTTGTTGACCAGGATGCTTGACTTCAATCCCTGATACTTCTTTACGTGATTCTTGTTTCTTAGAGACTGGCGAAACATCAGGCATATATTGCGCTAGTGCTTTGCGTGATTCAGGTGTTCCGATATGTTTGAGAGCTGCCAAGGCTGTGCGACGCACGACGGGATGAGGGTCACTCAAAATTTCTGATAAGGGTTCGATTGCCCATGTTGCTTTTAATTGCCCTAAAATCGCCGCGCCATTGCGTCTGATATGCCAATCTGAATGGCGAATATTTGCTAATAATGCAACCTCGACGGGCGCACTTTCTAGTTCTAATAAGGCTTCTGCAATTGCTAAACGTACATGAATTGAGTGTTTTTGATTATTGAATGCAAAAATAAGTGCTTCAACTGCACTCTTATCGCCTAATTCACCTAAGCGTTCGGCGGCATGAAGCACGGAATCAGCATTTTCGGCTTTCAAGTTCTCAATCTGCCTCTTAACTTCGTCTTGAGGTGTTTCTACCGCTGTATCAGTATCAGTAGTTGCTGGATGTCCTGACAAGGTTTTTAAAGCGCTTATTGCTTCAGCCATCATTTCCCCTGTTTCGGGGTCATCTTCTGCAACTTGGGCGCGTTGTAAGGCAGGCAGTCCAGTAATTGCCCCCATTGCTCGAATGGCGGCAGTTGCGCGACGACGTATTAGTTTATCTTCAGAGGATAGCGCGGTTATCAAGCCTTTGATGTCGGGCTGGGCTTGTGTCTGCGGTAGGTTAGGGTTTGAATTATCAGTCACAATGTATATCTCAATTAATATCGACCTATCTGCCCTATTCTAACATGAAATAGATATTTGTAGGGCATCCATCAGTACTGATATACCACAAAAATGTAACAAGTCCGAAGGTTTTAAATTATAGGGGAACAGCTAGAGGTAGATGATAATTCACCTACCTCTATTAGAGTTTCTTTATGAGGGTACTTTATTCTTCGCTGGCTTCTGAAACAACAAATGGGGTCACCATACCAAATAAGCCCTGTGCATTCTCGACATGAGTCAGGATGTGGCAGTGGAATGCCCATACACCTGCTGCGCGTGCTTCAACAATGACATCAAAGCGTTCACCAGGTGCGATATTAAGCGTATCACACAGGTAAGGTGCTGGCAGATTATAGCCATCTTTAGCAAAGACTCGCATTGGCATCCCGTGTAAGTGCATCGGATGTATCATCAAGCCTTCGTTCATGAAACGAATACGGATACGTTCACCGACAGTTGCTGTGAGAGGTTGAGTATACGGGAATGAGCGTCCATTGACTGTAAACCCAAGGAATGTGTCGTTCAGGATATAAACATATTCTTTGTCATATTCAGGTTCGTCGCGCGTATCAGCAGGGTCGATAATAAATGCCCCGAGCAAACCACCTACAACTTGTGCTAGTGAATTATGATGTGAATGATACATATGTGAGCCATAATTAGGAGCAACAAATTCATAAGTATAGGTTTCGCCGGGCAGAATCACGGGTTGTGTTACAAACGGTACACCATCTTGATCATTTGGCACATCCACCCCATGCCAGTGAACCGCTGTGCTTTCATCCATCTCATTATGGAGCAAAATACGAACACGCTCACCTTGTGTCACACGTATGGTTGGACCCGGAATCATACCATTATAGGCATATGCTGGACGTGGATTACCTTCTTCGCTTTCCCACTCTAACTTGGTAGCTGTGAGTTCAAAGACTTTTACATCACCATCCATTTCAAAATCAATGGGTCTGCTCCAGAAAATATCGTCTGTGCCTACATTTTCCAAGAATGTGTTGACCTTTGCTTCGTGGTCAATATCAATTTGTTGCCAAGGTTCAATATCGCCATCAGATGAACTATCTTGTTGGATGATACCAGAAGGCCAACCACTGGCTTGCACTAATCCATTGCCAAATATTGCTGCTGCCCCAACTGTACCTGTACCTACCCCTAAAGTTTTTAAAAATTCCCGACGATTTACTTTACTCATAACATTTCCTCTCATGAAATTTGATATGAGTAAACAATATCATCAGGGAAGAATTTTTTCGTGTATTGTATGTCATAAAATATTCATGACAGGTGTCATTAGTTGTTAGGGTATAGACGAGATTAAGGCGATTATGATTTTTTTGTGAGGTGTTCAATTGTAAAACTGCACCATACTGTCTCTACATTTTCGCAAATTTGCGGTCAATACCAACTAAATGAAATGGAAATACATATTGTAACAAACCTTAAGGTTAGGTAGCTGAGAATCAGCTTATCATTATTACAACTTACTAATTTTGCATCAGGAAATATAGGCAAATATGACATATCATCACATACAATGGGACAATGATGAAAAGACCGTGGTTCTACAATCTTATGAGCGTGGTTCTACTAAGAGTGATCTTTATCAGTTGGCTGAAAAATCGAATAAAATGCTCGCTAGTGTTCCGCATCGTGTTCATATCATTATTGACGAACGTAATATTAAACTGCTATTGACAACATCCGACATAAAATATCTTGAAAAGATGACTCCTAAAAATCAAGGAGCTGTAGTGATGATATTGCCAAAGCTAGAGCTTCGCTATAAAAAATTAGTCAATGATATGGCTGTTACTGTTGCACCACATGCCTTCGGCGAACCCTACTTTGTCGAAACAATTGAGCAAGCACGCGAATTTCTACAAACACATTTCAATGTAACCTATGAAGTAGCCGATAAAAGCTAATTTATCGACGTTTAGCAGTATCTTGTTCGTTGGGGTCATCGTCGTCACTAAACATTTGACGAAACTCAGTATCGCCCATATCAGGATGCCATTCATCTGGGAAGGCATCGGCTTTACGCGTTACCAAACTTCCGCCTAAATCGCGTGCTATGCGTTCAACCATGCGTGGTTTTATCCATATAACGCTATCGACCTGTACAGCAACTGCTCCTGCTTCCAAATAATCGCGTGCATCTTGTGTAGAATGAATGCCACCTGCACCAATAATTGGAATATCTTCTAAACGTTGAGCTAATACTTCAACCAGCCGCAAAACAAGCGCTTTAACCACAGGACTATAGACTCTTCCACTGACCAATTTACCGCTACGAGGATCACGCGCTGTGCCACGCGGAGGAGCAGCAACAACTAAAGTCGACGCGCCTGAATCAGCAACAGCAGATGCGATTTCATACGCATCATAGACTGGTAAACGTACCATAACGGGTTTTTCGGCTACATCTGTCGCCGCTTTGACTAATCGCTCGGCTTCTTGCCATGTAATGTCATCATTCAATCCCAATTCAATCGCCATTAAGGTTTCTTCGCGGTCAATGCGCTCAACGCCCATTTGGATGTGTTCAGGCGTTGTCCCGACTAGGTGAGCGATAATCGGCAAGCCCATATCACGCCAGACAGGTTTGAACTCTTTAATCGTCTTACTTACTCCAGCGTTCGGTAACCCTGTATGCAATAAAATCCCAGCATCCATCGGGACAACACGTGTGCCTGATGCAGGTGACCAAGGCTCAATTGTCATAGGATTGGTAACATACGCCCCAATTTTCTCAAGGTTGATGAGGTTGTGATAGGCATTAGCAAAGCCCATTGTGCCTGACGCAGTCATGACAGGAGAATTTAAGGTTAGCGCGTATTTTCCGGGGCGTGTTGCTTGAATCATGGCTAGGATTTCCTTACTACAGTCAGTTCAATTGTAAGGACAGACCGACGGTCTGCCCCTACGAGACATCTCAATTCAGACATTGTGCCTCTAAACGGATTTCTGTGCCATCGTTTGTTTCAGTAATCACATAACGATGATTCCATATTGGGGGGATGTCTTCGCCTGCTATCCGTGCGCGTCTGGCTTCATTTATTACAGCATCGGCATTCTCACCAAACCATGCCTGAACCGTCTCGCTGTCATCTGTAGACAACCAGATATATTCAAGCTCACCTATTCCTATCCAGTTCAGAGTACTGCTTGTTTGCTCGGTCAATTCAGCTGAGGGATATTGAGGCATCTGATTATAGAAGTTACTCACACAAGGCGCACTTACAGCTACCAAGGAAACGAAGGTCATCAGGATAATTCCAACCACAATGATAGTTAGGCTACTGAGTGTTCTTAGTGAGAAGATGCTTGAATTATCGGTTTGGTATGCCATAGATATGCGTTTCGTCTGTAAAGATTTTATATGACTAAAGATATAGGTATAACGATACCTCTATAGGATAGTGTGGAGAAGTTAAAATCAGTCAAGGCGGATGCGATCTATCGCATCCCTACCTCATAAAATCATTTGTCGTCCGTGACCAGCCCATACATTCCGAGTTTGCTATGGAAAAAATCTTAAATCGCTTTATCCCAAACTGATGTTGACGCATCCAATTCTTCAAACTCACCTAAATCAGCTTGCATTGGCAACAACTTCTTCTCGAATAAGAAGAGCATGGTAAAACCTGTGATTAAACCCAATGACACAATAGACAGAATCATGATTGCTAAATAAAGCGAGGAACTATATTGATTACCGACTAACACCCCTGCAAATACAATTCCAGCCACGATATTGGCGATAATCCATAGCCATGATTGCTTAACTGCATGGCGCAAAGCCAAAACCTGAAAGACACTCACGACACCTAAGAATACTGGCATTAGATAAAGGAAAAATTCATCCATGTAGTAATAATATGAAGACATCTCTTCAACAATCATTGCCCCAACAATTGCTAAACATGCACCAATAGCACCACCGATAACTGTCCAGCGTGTCCATTTATCTGCTGCCCAATATAGCTTAGTGCGGAGTAGCCAACGTTGTAAAAATGCCATACAGCCACCCATGATTGCACCAACCACAGGAACAGCTAAAAAGGTCAAGAGGGTTTCGAGGAATGAATACTGGTAATAATTCGGTATCACTGCGTGGAGAATCGCTACACTAGGGATGGCAATGACAGCAACAGCGACAATCGTAAGGGGGAAAACGAAAAAGCTACATGCAATCCACCACAATAATAATCTGAAAGGTTTAATACGGTATAAGTCATACATTCGATAAGTTCCTTTCTGCAATGAGGTGCTTTCTTAACAAACTATCGACTTCATTTTTGGTAGCAAGGCTCTTGTTGTAAGTAACGAGTAGTTATTCATCACGGCTGTGAACTTCAACGTAAACACGTGCAAGCTCTGGATTATCATCGAACTCAGTTATTGGACGTTCATATAACCACAGCATCACAATCCCTGTGATTATGCCTAATGAACCAGCGGCAATGAGCCAAGTGAACAAACTACTGAGTGGTTCAGCCAATACAAATGGCATCGTTTGGGTGCTAAAAAATAAGCCACTAAAGACAATCCCTGCAACGACATTTCCTAATATCCACATCCATGCGTCATGGGTTGTTTGGCGTAAAACCCACCATTGGCAAGCACTCAACGGTAATATAAACAGCGGTAAAGTTATCATCCACTGGATACGTTCGGGCAGATAAGTTCCGAAAAGCATCATACCTGCTATCACACTTAGTCCACCAATAACACCACCCATGATGCTGTATTTAATCCAAGGGGTTAAATCCCAGCCTAATAAATCTCGCACTAAGTTGCGTTGAAAATCACCTACCATATAACCAATGACAGCACCTGGTATGATCAAAATCGCTACAGTCGAGAGGATATTGACAAGAAAAAATAGGCTGTCGTATTGTCCCAGTACAGCAATTAGAATAGCCACTGGCGACCATGCTATTAAGCTCGCTACAGCGGAGACAATCCACACAAAAATGGCGTGCATCAACCAATGCCGTAAGAAACGATTGGGGTTCACATTTATCGTATTCATTATAAGAGGCATCCCTACCCACTAGAGGCGCAGTTTAAGTGTATTGCTTCTATAATATACACTATACAACAATTTGATTACTTTTTGGTGAATGTCTCGTGGGTAATTCGTAGGGTATTGGGAAGGGGCGGTAAAAACGAGTAAAGGCAAGTTCATATATCGACGGTGTACTCTTACACAAAAATCTGTCACTTTATTCAATTTTAAACTTTCATATGTAAAACCTTGAAAAAGAAGTAATACCTGTCACATTTTTGGAGGATGGCATGGATGCCATCCCTACATTAATCCTCATTTTTTAGGCAATGATGTAGGGTTGAAACCTGTCTCAACCGCTCAAAAACTTTCGATACTCTACAATAAACTGTTGGTTTTAACGGTGCGAAATCGTTACCGTCACCAAATCAACGAGGTTATCTTCCGCAGGGACATCAGGCGAAAGTCGAGTGTTATCACGCCAATCATAAACTGTTACGCGGATAGTATACTCACCAATTGGCGTTTCAGGTGGAATCACAATCTGCCGTGAATCAGGAGTCCATACGTCAATCGGCAAGACTTGTGCATCCAGCCGACCACTATCAAAGTTGCCATCAGTCTGCGCGATGATGCCACTATCGCCCCAAACTTGAATACTGGCGCTGTAGTTAAAATCAGGCGTTCGCAAAGCTTGCCACCACATATCCACCGTTAAAGTCTGCCCTGCCGAAATCGTTAAT
The DNA here is from genome assembly GCA_965230145.1 of Phototrophicaceae bacterium. Classification (GTDB taxonomy): domain Bacteria; phylum Chloroflexota; class Anaerolineae; order Aggregatilineales; family Phototrophicaceae; genus JAUZRW01. Next base: position 3,402,837 of record CBDDKI010000002.1, on the reverse strand, counting down.
GGTGCATTGGTGTATCCAAGAGCTAGTTGCTCATCAAAAATAGTTACAGGTTCATCAGGCACACGCTGATAAAACTCGGCAACAACTGGCAAACGCACTAAACGCCGAGTCATCGCCATATTCGCTGGGATTTGGTCAATCGCTTCAAAGCGCACCGCTTGTCCGCTATCAATTAGCCAGATACGGTCTGAGTATGTCGGATTTGCAACCCAATCTGCCATCGGCAAGAGATCTACTCGTGCATCTAAGAAGCGGCGTAGATAATAATCGGTGCTATAGGGTTCACCACGCAAAACAAAAGTATCTGTTGGACGCGCATCACGAGCAATTGCCGCGATTATCCCACGCCAATCGGCTGTTTTAGGATAAAAGCCGTCATAAGCCAGCAAACCCCAGACGAAAAAGGTGAGCAAAAAGAGACTCACGGCAATCTTGCCAGCACGATTTTTCCAGAGAAACGTTAAGCCCATTGCATAAAAAACGGCTACCAGTGGCAAGGTATAAAGCATATTGCGTCCGATATACCACTGGAACAGAGTCTGGTTGATAATCACAATTGGGATAAATGTGCCGATGACCACAATCACTGTCAGCAAAGCAAATCGCCACCGTTTTTGCTGATAAATCGCCACCAAACCTACCAGTAAAAATCCTAAACCGAAACGCCAATTGGCATTGGTCACGCGCCCGATGTAATTTTCGGGGATGTCCTTGAGTTTATTAGCGGCATAATAAACGCCTGTCCCTAAATCACTATTGAGTTGTACCCAAATAGAGGGCAACCAAGGCAAAAATAACAATCCGCTACCGATGAATGCCAAAATGACTTGCCAGCTTTTTCGCTTAAATGGGTTGAGCGTCAGCAGAGCGTGAGAAGCAATAGTGACAGCGACAAAGGCACTAAAGTAATGCGTATATAGATTGGCTGTTTGGGCAAGACACAGGGCAATCAACAATCGTGGGTTTGGACGTGCTTGCCATTTCCAGTAGAGCCAATAGGTCAGCGTGGAGAGAGTATAAAAGAGGGTATATTGACGTGCTAATCGAGTCAGATACAGCAGATAAATCGACCCTGTGACTACCAATGCCGCAAATAACCCAACCCGTTTATCCTTGCTGATGTCTGTTCCTAGTCGATAGGTTAGCGCAACACCAATCAGCGTAATTAAGCCACCCATCCAGCGCAGAGCATATTCACCATCACCTATGAAGGGTTTCAGTACATAAGCGATGTAAAAATATAGCGGTGGATGTACCCCACGCTCGGTTGCAAATTGCCACACATCCGTAAAGCCATCTCCAATTGCAATTGCCATCCAGCTTTCATCTTCCCAAAAGCTGATGCTATTCAATTCATAGAGATAAGTCGCACTAGCTAAGAGTAAAATAGCCACCATTAGCCAGAGCGCGGAACGGGTTGGTTTCATCATCAGCTTTCGGCTTACCAGACTAATCCGCGCGCAGAAACATCCCAAATCTGAGCGATGTCATCACGCTGTACTCCATAAATCTGGTTATGGAGATTGGTCACAACACAGGTATGCACAGGAATAATATGGACAATATCACCGACCTTTGGCATCGTGTCATAAGCACTAAAATCGAGATAGCCGTGTTCTTCATTAACTTTGTATAGTTGCGCTTCGGGATATTCGACGACATAGCCATATTGTCCATCGACCATTTCAGCATTGACGGTTTTGCTACCACTATCAAGAATCACTCGGCTGGGGTCATTCGCACTCACTACTGTCGCACGAATACGCATCGCACAGTCATTGAGTGTTGTCCAACCTTTCGTGACACTACGCCAATCCCAGAATACATACGTCCCGACGCGCATTTCGGTCAATTCGGGAATCAGATGAGACTCAAGTATTGCACCACTTCCTCCACCGCTGACCGTTTCTACATCAATGCCTGCCTCTGCTAGCAATGCCAGTGTTTTTTGTAAGCGTGGACGAATTTCAGCATCGGCTGGGTACATCATCACACCTGCAAAATGCAAACCATCTTTATCGACAATATGCTGTGCTAATTCGAGAGCATTCTCAGGGGTTGTACCTGTGCGGTTATTGAGTGCGACTAATTCAACCATCACATTAATCGTAGTACCGACATCTTGTACAGCTTTTGCAATGCCATCTATCACGTCTTGGCTATCGACAGTCACAGTGACTTTGACCCGTTGTGCTAATTCTGCTAGGCGACGAGTTTTCTTGTCGCCGACGATATTGTAGGGAATTTGAATATCGGTGAAGCCTGCATCAGCAAATACTTCCGCTTCGCTTACTTTTTGGCAAGCGATACCAACTGCCCCTGCCTCAAGTTGTTTTCTGGCAATATCAGGGATTTTATGAGTTTTGATATGTGGGCGAAATTGAATGCCTAAGTCATCACAGCGGGCTTGCATCGTTTTGATATTGTCATTCATCACCTCAAGGTCAATAAGGATGCTGGGCGTTTCTAAATCAGATATTTTTTGGGGACGTACTGTCGTCATTGTTTACCTCAATCTGCCTTGTTATTCGCGCCGAGTATACAAGACCTCGCCAAAACTAAGAAGATTGGACTCAGATGGTGATTTAATCGTCATGCGCTGTTGTCTATGATGTCTCTTGTTGCTTACATTACTCATGGAGATATACATGGCAGAGATTCAGTTTCGCATGGCAACTTTAGACGATACCGCAACGATTATTCATCATCGGAACGCCATGTTCGCAGATATGAATGTCGGGACAACGCAGTCACGCACACAAATGGACATGAATTTCGATAGTTGGTTACGCCGTGAACTGAGTAACGGGCATTATTTGGGATGGCTTGCTTGTGATGCGGATACTGTCGTCGCAGGTGCAGGTCTTTGGCTGATAGACAATGCCCCGAGTCCAGACGGGTTTGCAGGACGCTTGCCCTATTTGCTCAATGTTTATACTGAACCTGAGTATCGTAAACGTGGATTAGCGCGACAATTGGTGACACAAGTAATTGATTACTGCCGTGGGCATCAGTACCCAAAGGTACGACTTCACGCCAGCATTTATGGTCGTCCCCTATACGAACAACTCGGTTTTGTGGATAACAATGAGATGCAATTGAATTTGGGTAATTAACTGAGATTACACATTCAGAGATAAATAGTTTGTAGTTGATAGCCTATGTCAGTATATTTTTGTTTTCGGTTGACAGTCATTGCTTATCAGTAAGAACAAAAAGCATTTTCTGAAAATTGTATACCGAACACTGATGACCCTGCTAAGTGCTCTAAACCGCTATACTGAAGTATCGTCATATCACTGACAAAGATAAGTAATCAATCATATTTCATAGGCGAATAATTGTTGATGCGATGGTTCAGCGTATCCCTTTTTGGACGATTACTCTCTATAATAGAGACATATCGAATCCAATAAGGACTATCTTCTATGCGAAAAATCCTCATCCTTCTGACTATATTCATCTTAACAAATCATGTAATTGCCCAAGATACGAGCTTCACTATGCCTGATGAAAGTGGGCAAGCCTTCGCCTTGAGTGTGACTGAAAATGGCATTCAGCTTGGGGAAATCCAGCAAAATTTCGGTGGCACGATTGATATAGATTATAACCCTGCTGATCCGCGTCGGTGGGCGCGTGTTGATAATTTTGGCATCTTGCGCTTTGTAGATTTAGGTAATCCAGATATTGCAGAAGGTGTTTATACATTTTCGCCTTTCTTTGAAGGCTTCCAAGCACCATCCCCTGCTGAAAACAAATACTTTGTGCGCGATGTTTCATGGTCGCCTGATGGGCGTATGCTCGCCTTTTATAGTGAAAACGACTCTATTTCTGACCTCGACCAAGGTTTGTGGTTCTGGCAACCTGTTCAGGAACTCGCTACTGACCCTGCCTATCAATTGATGCGTCCCTGCCCGAATTATTGTGAGACAGCAGGTGTACCGAGTGATTATGCGGGTTGGGAAATACTCGATTTCGAGTGGTCGAACGATAATAGTGCAATCTTAGTGACGACCAACGCATTGGAATATAATCGTCGTGCGTTGACGATACGCTTTGCACAACGGGTAGATCCTCCACCAGCAACAGTTGCGCCCACATTTTTGCTCTTTGATTATGGGCATTGGGATAATTCGGGTCAGCAAATTATCGTCAGTGGTAATAGCCCAGATGATGTCGTGGTATTCGGCACGGTTGATCGTGCAGGGGGTAATCCCAATTTAAGCCCTGCGAGTGATATTGGTATGGCATGGGTACAAGATGCAGTTCAACAAGCTGATGGCTCGCTAATTATGTTAGGTTCAGCAATCAACGCAACCGCTCCATTACAGATAGTCAATGAAGATGGTGATGCGCTCACGCCCCCTATTGGAACAACTGCACCAGAATCGGTCATGTGGAGTCCGAATAAGACGGCTGTTCTCTTGCGTTTTGAAGATGAAACTTATGTCGCCTCGGTTGATGGCACAGTCTATAACATTAGTGAGGAAATTGACGGAAGCCCTAATATTGACTGGGTCAATGGGGCGTTGCCTGCAAATTTCATCTCGGTCTCCTTGCCAACGCCCATTGCAGAGGGTGAATTCGTGCCAGAAGAAACACCTGAACTCAGCGACTCACGCGAATTTACAACAGGTGATTTACTACGTGTAAGCGAAGGTATACTTGATATATATGCTGAACCGATTGATACAGCCAATATTGTTGGCTCATTAGTCGCTGGTGATGAACTGATTATCACAGATAGTCCGCTTATCTCAGGTAATATAAGCTGGTATCGTGTTCAAACTATTGATTTCACAGGTTGGATTAACGCCACTACCACCTTAGATTTTCCCGAAGATTAAGCTATAATGGCAAAGTCCGTCTGAAATTTATATACGCTTTAAGAAAATACTGGGAAAAAGATTTAGATGTAGGGTTACAGTGACTGTGTGACCCTACATTGAATTATCTTACTATTTAACAAGCATCTTCACTTACTCTTCAGACGGGTTCGGCTCTTGATATACGCGAACATAATCGACTTCAAGACGTTGTGGGAAAATAGTCGTTTCATCAGGACTACCAGGCCAATCACCACCAACCGCTAGATTAATCATCAAATACAATTCTTGGTCAAATGGAGCAGGGAATTCGGCATTACGAGTTTGCCATTCTGTTTGAGTTTGGTACAGTTCTCCATCCACAAACCACTGTATTTGATCTTCCTCCCAGATAAGACTGAACACATGAAAATCTTCGCTAAATGTTCCCTCTTCAAGAGTATATGATGTTCCCGAAAAGACATGACCATCAGCATCGCTATAATGCAATGTACCATGAACGGTATCAGGTTCATGCCCGAGCAATTCCATAATATCTATTTCACCACCATGAGGCCATCCGCCATAATTTGAGAACATGGGTAGCATCCAGAAAGCAGGCCATATACCTTGCCCTTCTGGTAAACGCGCTCGTATATCAAAGCGACCATAACGCCAAGTATGTAAACCTAAAGTCCATACTTTAGCAGAACTATAGGGAAGTCCTCGTGTGCGTCCTTCAAGAGCTTGTATAACGAGCAAACCATCTTCAACAAAAGCATTATCAGGAGAATCGGTATAATATTGCAATTCATTATTACCGAAGCCAGTACCTCCTGTATTGAACCCCCAATTGGTACGGTCTAAGGCATCTCCATCAAATTCATCATGCCAGACCAATTCCCAGCCTGAAATGTCTGTATCCGCACTTTCAGGGATAAATAAATCATTATCTTCTGTTATCGATGAACTCGAAAATAGTAGGTCATCAAAATAAGAACATTGTGGAAGAAATAACAAACAAATGAATAGGAATATGAGTTGTTTCATATCTAGTAGTGTCTCCAAATTGCAAATAATCGACCATATCCTATCTCATTTTCAAGATGAAGTATATGAGTTTGAAACACTTTGGTTTGAATCTATCTATAGCCACCTACCTTTATTGTCCAAGATACAGAGTGGTGATACAATGCTTTATACTTTTGACATCGTTGCTGGATATGATAGTTATGACCGATAACCCAAACAGTGATTTACCAAATCCAGAAGATGATACATCCTCTGATATGGTAGATAATGCTTCTTTTGATTTAAAGAAAGCGGCAGAAGAAGCCATGAAGCGGCTTGAGCAAACCACCGCTAAGAAGCGCTCTAAAGATACAGCAAGCCTCAACCCTATCCCTGAAGATAGTGAGGAAGAAGGTCATACAACGAACGACCTCCAACAAGAAGCTTACCATGCTATGAAGTTAGAAGCTGAAAGTAAGCGTGATGCGGAACTAGCACGCGCGGATTCAGACGGTAGCGCAACGTTTACTGAGGGAATGCGCCTCAAACTGACATCAGCTGAGGCAACATCACCTATTATTAAGCCTGTAGAGGGCGAGTTAGTTGTCGGACGTGCCGATAATGTCACTGATTATTTGCCTGATATTGACCTAACACCACATGGAGCATATCGATTAGGATTAAGTCGTCGCCACGCCATTATTTTGCGTGAGAACGATACAATTTTGGTCAAAGATTTGAATAGTCGTAACGGGACATTCATAAACGGAGTTATTGTTGCGGCAGGTGGCACACAAGTTATTCATCATGGTGACGAAATACGCTTTGGTAACTTGGTGATGCACGCAAGTTTTGAGGATTAAATTTTGAAAGAGGGATGCAATTTATCCCCCTAAAATGTTCTCGATTTCTGCGGCGGCATGTTTAGTAGCATAAAGAACTTGCCCCATATGCGATGTCTTTTCAACTAATACAGCAACTGATGCCCGTCCTGCCGGGTAAACCACCATCGTTCCTTCTTCAGCTTCCATCAACAAACGCTCTAAACCACCCTGTGCCAAACGTCCGAGCGTTTTTTCTGCTAGACCAATAAGCGTAGCAGACATTGCGGCGACTTGTGGACTACTAGTAGGGTTATTGTGGGGATTTTCGTCATCCTCGCCCGGATAAGCGGCAACCAAAAGCCCATCATTATTTACAATGACTGTTGCCTTGACACCTACGACAATGCCATGAAGCTTTTTAAGTTCATCTTCTAATGCTTCGCTACGAAATTGCTGTGTCATTTAAACCTCTCTAGTGGTGTTGCGTGTTTCATGTAACTCTGTTGACTAACTGTCCCCTTAATAAGGGGACAACATCTTGAATGATAGCATGTTTTCATTTGTTTGGGGAGTTTATGCTGACTTAAATACAAAAGACAGAGTCATAACCCTGCCTTACAGTTGATAATAGTACAGATTAATTATCATCAATGATGCCGAGTTGCGCTGCATCAATCCAATCAATTTTACCTTTTTTGTTCTCGTCAAGTTCAAGGTCTTCTAAGGCATCCAAGCTAAAGAGGTCATCCGCACTATCTAGGTCGAAATCATCACCAAACAATAAATCAGCATCAAAGGCATCATCGGCAATCGCTTCAAGTTGTGGTATGGATGATTCCACGACAGGATTACTCTCTTCAGCGACTGTTTCAGCTTCATTTGTACTGAGTTTTGCTCGCGCAAGTTCAGGAATGGGTGCTTCTTGGGTTGCAATTTTCTTGACCCGCTCAGATTTACGTCGTACTTCTTCTGGCTCAGGTTCGGGCGCACTACGTTGAACAAGGAATGCACCAGGTCCAATCACGGCAATTAGGTCTTCGGCGTGTTTACTACCATAGCGTCGGACTGCACCAATTTGCCCTGCGCCTTCTTTGCCATCAAAGATAATCGTCAAGAAGTGATGTAAGCCGACAGATAGCACAAAAACATCGTAATCTGAGCCATCGTATAATTGTAAGGTTTGCAGATTACCGCCAATGACATCGCGCATATCAATATTCATCTTGGCATTGCTACCAATGAGACGCGCCATATATTCATAATCGACTTCGCCCATGGTGGTGCGCCCTACGACAATTTGCCCATCACGGGTTGCTAACATTGCCGCAATCGGGTTCATATCATACATGACCCCTTGCATGACCTCATCAGCCTTATCAGCATTAACCGTCGGGACATCTCCCAAATTCACAGTAGCTGATGGCGCAGGTTCGGTACGAGCATTGACTGCTGCAAAAATATCGCCCCCATCAATTGCTGCTTCCAGAACTTTAATCAGTTGCGGAATATTGAATGGGCGTTTGAGGTAGACAAAAGGCGATTGGTCGCGCATTTCTTCATCAAGTTCTGTATCATCATAATCACCAAGCAACATGATTTTGACATTTTCATCGACTTGGCGTAATTTTGCGGCGAGTTCCCAACCTTGCGTGCCATTGCCCAAATTCCATGCAGCAATAATCGTATCAATGCCACCTCGTTCTAGCTCATGGAGAGCTTCGGTAGGGTCTGGCACATCTATCTGAACCACCATTCTATCCATCAAATCAAAGGCGGCACGAATCTGCTGTGGGATGCTTCCAATTGGGTCTACTGTGATAATGCGAGGCAATGATGCCATAATGTTCTTTCCAACTTTGCTGGACTATTTGTTAAGATTCTCTATAAATTTCAACCATTTTACAATAGGTCGATTGTGTGATTAACACCTTCATTAAGTATAGTCAATTCCAAGCCTGTAGCTGTTAAATAAGAATGTAGACTTAGTTTGAATTTCGTTAGGAACTTAGCACATTCGTTTGAAAATATCAATTCAAGCTGGAGACTTCCCTTGCTTGATGTGTCTATTAGGTCTATCATTTGAAGTAATTCCTACGATACCTCGTTGAATTCCATACGCTATCCTGATGTAATGTCCTGTAGTTTGGGAGCTATGCTACAATTTTGTCTATGAAAATACGAAAAAAATCTCATAAATTATCGTTTGCACTTATCATATGGTTTGCTTTTGTATTGGTTGCATGTAATTTAGGAACAACCCCTGCGTCACAGCCACCAACATTAGCGCCACGAAATACATCAACACCCATTGCGACACTCGGCTATAGTGGCACGGGTGATCAAGTGGTCGAAGTTGCTGGTGATATTACAACGCCTGTTGCTAATATTGATGTGGAATTATTCAACCTCACTCAGCAAGTTGATGTGGGACGGTTGCGGACTCATGTAGAAACGCTGGTGAGTTTTCAAACCCGTCATGTTAATTCAACCCAAACACGCTCAGACTATGGTATTGGTGCGGCAAGTACCTATATCTATAATCAATTCCTTGATATTCAGACCAATTCACAAGGTCGCTTCACCGCACAATCGCTCCCTTTTGATATGCAATGGGGCGGTTTAGCCACACGCCAAGAGAATATTGTCGGTGTATTACAGGGAACAATGCCGGGCGCTGGCTTTATCATTATCGGCGCACATTACGATAGCATCAATACAAATTTTGATGATGCAACAGGCTTTGCACCGGGCGCAAATGACAACGCATCAGGTGTCGCAGGCTTAATCGAGATTGCGCGTGTTCTCAGCCAACGGCAATATCGTAGTAGTATCATTTTTGTGGCATTCAGTGCTGAAGAAGTCGGGCGTTTAGGTAGTAAAGCTTTCGTCACATGGACACAACAACAAGGACTAGTCGATGTCGCTGGTATGATTAATATCGACTCGATTGGGAACTCGAATAATCGTAACGGGATAGTAAATGAATCGTTGCGGATATTCTCCTGTGAAGAAGAAGCGATTTGCCGAGATAATGGTTTGTCACGTCATATGGCACGCAGTATGGAGTTATTGGGATTTGCTCATGATTCTCCACTTGAGATGATCGTTGAGCGGTCTGCTGATAGAGATGGACGCTATGGTGACCATTTCTCATTTTCAGAGGTTGGCTACCCAGCAATTCGCATCATCAATACGATGGAAGAATTTGGCAACGGCTCTACTCAAGACACAGCCGACCATGTTGAATACCCATTCTTGCGCCAAGCGACACAATCTATTTTGCTGATGACAATCGCTATTGCCGATGGTCCACCGCCACCCCGTAATATCACCATACGAACTGATGCAAATGGTCGCCCGACCTTGATTTGGGAAGCTGTTCCTGAAGCGAATGGCTATATCATTGCCTTACGTGAAGTTGGCTCAAGCCGTTATGACCGTGTGCTTGAATGGGCAGATGGTACAGCCCTACCGTATGAACCGCTCACCAGTGGTGAATTTGCTGGTTTGGCTATTGGCACAGAAGGTGCAAATGGTCTCATCGGGCGATTATCAGCTGAATATGCCTTGGGTGGTTAATCTATTCTGGAAGCTATTGTGTTAATCGACGCATGATAGCTTCCAAAGGACCTCGTTGGTAATATTTGCGCCAAATTACAGAGAAAATAACGCCCCCTACATAAAAGACTATCGTGGCAAGGAAAACCTGCTCAATACGACTGTTTTCAAACCAGCCTATCGTCTCTGTATCCCCATCCCAATAATGACATGTGCAACATACAAAGTTAGTGCGAGTTGACCTGTAGCGACCAATGGAAACCATAAATTTTCATTCATTGCTTCGGTGAGCATTAAGCACCCGATGATGATGCAAATAGCCGTCGCTGACCCCGCAACTATATACAAGGGCATCGGTGGTAATGGGCTGGTATCAAAGAATAGAGCTAGGTCATTAGTCATCCCAATTTGCGATGTCAACCAGAGTGAGATGCCTTCGGTAATAACTGCGACAGCCATCGCCATGAATAGTACCTTCCGTCGGCAAGCATATTCAGCTAAATTTTGTCGTCCTAACCACATGCCAATCAGCAAAAAAGCCACCCAAGGAAACACAGGATGAAAGCCATTGAAAAACAGATGCCGAAACATCCCCAGAGGTGTCCAGAAATCTTTATATTCAAAGGTATCAAAATTCCAGCCCGCTTCGTAATCGAATACAAAAACGAGCATCACGAATATCACGATAGCACTAGCGGATGCAAACCACAGGGTACGGTCAGATGAGCGTAGTAACATGATTCCAATAACGATATAAACACCATAAAAGTGCAAAATATCGGCTGACCAAATCGGTGTGTATAGTAAGCCAAAAACAAATAGAAATAGCGCCCGTTTGAGCAATTGTCGCTGTTTGATTTTGATTTGTTCCGCATCTCCCAGCGCAATGGCTTTGCGTGTGAACAGCGTAATGCCCACGCCCGCTAAAACAATGAATAATGCCACCGCACGCCCTTCAAAAAGTTGTGCCAAGCCCTGCAAAAATTGGTTTCCCCCATCGGGACGCATGACGATATTAAAATTTACGATGACCATCCCCAAAATGGCGAATGCTCGCGCAACATCATAGCCAATAATACGTTTTTGCTTGGTCGCTTTATCTGTCATTTAAAATGCCTCGCATGTGCTAGAATATTTTGATAGGGAAATAGATTGTCACATATGACAATTTATAATTCAGATTACTACAAAAATCAATAGATTGTCAAAATTGACAATGTAAAATTAATGTAAAACAGGTTTGGAAATACGATGGGAAGAAAAAGTTTAGCAAAAGAACGGCGCGAGAATTTATTGGATGCCTTTGAACGCTGTATCGTAAAATATGGTTTAGAAGGCACAACCTTAAAACAAGTCGCCGAAGAAGCTGGGATGACACGCAGTATTATTCGCCATTACATCGGCAATCGGGATGATTTAGTAGATGCTCTCATTGAACGCGTCATCACGCAGTATGTAGCGCAATTAGAGGCTGAGTATGATGCTGTACCTGACGATAAACTAATCGAATTTATGCTCGATGATATGTTTGGAGAAAAGCCAGCACGCAATCAGCATGATAGCATTATCATTGGTGTATTGATGACAGCCAAAGAACGGTATCCGCGTGCGAAAAAAATGCTCGTTGCTATGTTTGAGGCGATTATCGCATCTGTTGCTCAAGACTTACACAAGCTCTATGCTAATGCTTCAAAAGATGCCTGTTACCAAGTGGCTTATGCGCTCATTTGTATGTCCGAAATGCACGAGTCATTTATGTGGCTCGGCTTAAAGAAACGGCATTACAAAGATGCGCGAGCAATAGCTGACTTAATGCTCAAAAGTTTAGAGTGAGCCATAGCGTAGGGCAAGCGTCCAGCATGAGTAAAACTGATGCAGTATGGTAGAAACTCGTGAAACGCAAAGGATAGACTCATGCTCAAACGCTCATTCATGTTTGGTTTTTTCGGTTTAGGAATGCTCTTCTGGCTAGCAATTGTCCTCGCTTTGACAATGCTCCCCGGACGCGGTGGCATCATGTATCACATTGCGCTGTTTTTTGGACAGAGTGATTTACACGGGGCAATTGGTCACATGGGCTTGATGGCATCTCTGGTGCTGGTTCTATTCTTTGGCTTAGGACGTATTATGCCAGCAAAATATGCGCTATTCTTGAGTGTCACGGCAGTATTCCTCATCGGCACGGCTACCGAAATCTATCAATCCGGCGTTTACGGACGTGCCAGTACCTTAACTGACCTCTTAGCGAATTGGGTTGGCACATTTTCTGTCGGATATGTGTTATCTTTGTGGCAAAAACCACAGCAAAGATAAGGAACTTTCGTGAGTAAATATGTTTTTGAAGCAGATAAAGCGCATCCATCGGTATGGATTGCACAGGGTGCAGTCGTCGTTGGTGATGTCCATTTGGCAGAAGATGTCAGCGTTTGGTTTAATGCTGTCATTCGCGGTGATACTGAAACTTTGAGTATCGGTGCGCGGACTAACATTCAAGATTTGAGCATGATTCATGCTGACCCCGGGTTTCCTGTGGTTATTGGCGAAGATTGCACTGTAGGACATCGTGTGATTATTCACGGCGCAAAGGTGGGGCGCATGAGTCTCATTGGGATGGGCGCGATATTATTAAATGGTGTTGAGGTCGGCGAAGAAAGTGTTGTCGGTGCAGGTGCATTACTCACTCAAGGCAAAGTTTTTCCACCTCGTTCGCTCATTTTGGGCAGTCCAGCGAAAGTAGTCCGCCAAGTTACAGATGACGATTTAATGATGATTGAAGCAGGTGCAAAACATTACGTGGAGAAAGCTCGGCAGTATCAGGGGTGAGAATGAGTAAGCGCAAGGAAGAATAGTAAAAAGAGTGAAGGCTTTATTGGTTATTGATAGTAGACTTATTTTTTAAACAGTAAACAAATCCTAGTTTTTCGCAACGGACGCGATACATCACGTCCCCACATTATTGCCTAAAAAATGAGGATTTATCTCCTCAACCCCTCCCCAAGTATCCCCTCTGCACTCGCAAGCTCGCTGGCGGAGAGGGGACTCATAGACTCCCTTTCTCCACAGGTGAGGAACGAGGCGCATAGGCGAAAGGGCTGGGGATAGGGTTTAGGAAGTGATACGTTGGGTTATTTTAACTTCATTTTTAATTGTAAAGTTGCTGACCTTGCTCATCTTCTAATTCAGCTAGATTGACGAGTTCGCCTTCTTCATTCACGCCATATTGTGCGTTAGGGTCTAGGTCATAATTACCCTCATAGATAGCGTTTTCTGCATCCAACTTTTGCTTGCGGAGTATCGTTTTCGGATTCCAGCGCACATGGTAGAGGTAGAGTGCCAACAGGTGCGGAATGAATAAGCCATAAATCCAAATAAATGAGCCTATAGTCAAGAAGCTAAGAACTTGATTATCCCCCACGTTATTCGCCGCTATCATATAGGTCAGAGCAGTGATTGCTAGACCTATAGCCACAGCAATGGCATGTTTCTTTGCCCAATTTCGATGCCATTCTGCTTTTTCTACCCGTTGACGCACATCATCCAACTTCATACCATCTAAGATTTTGTCCATTGTTCGCATCCAAGCCCAACGCGCATGTAAGCCTAAAATGAGGGTAGTAATCAGCAGAGGGAAAATCATCACACCAAAGGCAGAAAACATCGTCTATCCTTTTCGTTTAGTGGCTTGTTCGATAGGTTCATAGTCTACGTTGTCTTCGTCATCTTCTAAAGGAGCATCCGCCAAGCGTGCATCAATCGCCTGATTCAACTCAAGGGTATTTATCATTTGCTTGCTAAGGCGACTCAGGGCTTGAGTGTGCCCCATGAACACAAGTAGCCAGATAACAATGAAAAAGATGCTACTAAACCCAAAAAATATAATATTCACAACTGCAAAAATGACAAACGCTATAAAATGAATGATTAGGGCTTGTCGGTGGCGTTGAATCAATGCTTCCCCTGCCCCACGTTTGAGTTTGCGAACACTTTTTGTATGTGCCAAATCTTGTTGGAACATGCGATAAATGATAATCCCCGCAAACAGTGGTAATAAGGTGCTGATGATAATGAGTATCATGGGTCGGCTTTCTTTATGAATTATGCGAGAAAAGATTTGGTGTAGGGGCACACCGTCGGTGTGCCCCTACGTAGAATCATCTTTTAATCATTTCCTTTTTAATGGTAAATCTACATCCATGGGTAGGAGCATATTATAGCGTGGTCAGTTTTTTCTCGTTTCGGACACTATTCATAGTGTCCCTACTGAACCCTTTTGACTCGTAGGGACGCAATGTATTGCGTCCGCCCTGATGATTTCTCGCTCTCCACCCTATTCTGCGGCACTACCCATCCATACTGACTCAAACACAATGCCTATTTTTATGGCACAATAGCTTTTAGAACGGTACAAAATCGTTCAAGGTCAGCGTGGTTATTGTAATAATGCACAGACGCACGCACTAAATTATCTAAATTACGGGCAGTGAAATCCAACACCGCATAGGTACGTGGGCTAACACTCGTATTAATCTGATGGTCGCGTAAGGTATCACTTATTTCACGCGACTCGCGCCCATCAACTGAGAATGTGACTATTCCACATTTTTTCTCGCCCATATCATGCACTGTTACACTATCAATCTCACTCAGCATCTCACGAAAAGTCATCGCTAAAGATTGAACTCGCGTTTCGATGTTGTCTAGTCCGAGGGCTAGCGCATAATCAACAGCCACGCCTAAGCCAATTTTCGCGCTGATATTCGCTTCCCAATTTTCAAAGCGCATAGCAGTCGGCTTGAGAATGTAATCATCGGCAGAAACCCATTCGGCTGAATGCAAATCCAATACGGGTGGTTCTAATTGTGGAGTAACATCGCGTGCTACGTATAAAAAGCCAATCCCACGCGGTCCACGTAAATATTTGCGCCCTGTTGCTGAGAGCATATCACAACCAATCGCTTGCACGTCTATAGGCATCTGCCCGACTGACTGACAGGCATCCAAAAGATACAATGCCCCATATTTTCTTGCAATCTCCCCAATTTCACGCGCTGGCTGGATTAATCCCCCCTGACTTGGCACATGGGAAATTGCAATCAAGCGCACACGCTCATCCATCATGTTTTCTAAAGCAGAAATATCCAATTGACCGTATTCATCATTGGGCACAACCTCAATTGAAATGTTGATGCGTTTTTGAACTTGTAAGAAAGCAATGTAGTTACTGGCATATTCAGCGACTGAGGTTAGGATACGGTCACCGTCTTGGAAGGGAATCGCATAAAATGCCATCGTCCATGCACGGGTTGCATTTTCGACAATCGCAATTTCATCTCGATGAGCATTCACTAACTCGGCAATTGCAGAATATGTCCTGTCAATTTTGTCTCTTGCTTGGGTTGCAGCTTCGTAGCCCCCAGTACACGCTTCTAATTCAAGATGTTGAGTCATTGCTTCCAGCACAGGCTGAGGCATTAACGCCGCTCCAGCATTGTTGAAATGAGTCACATGGTGGATGCCGATTGTGTCTGCCCGTAATTTTTCTATGTCTAGCATTCAGACCTCGTTGTCGATGTAATTTGAATAAGTGAAGTAAAACAATTTTAACTTAAAGATAGCTGATGTCATTTCATTAACATAGCTCATAAATTTATGATTAATTTCTGACTCTTCATGCTATACTGATGGCTGAATTTATACTCACACAGGCAATTATCAGATGAATAAATATTATGGTTTGCGCTTAATTCGCACATTTTTTATATCAGCATCAGCAGTCATTAGCCTTTTTACAATCGGCACAATTGGTGGCTTAGGCGGATTATCAATCATACAAGGGCATTCATTCAATGGCATCCAAGCGATAATGCTATTGGTAATGGGCGGATTGGTTGCCTTATTATGCTATGCCTTTGGGCAGTTGATTGACTTGCAACTCAAGAATTACGAAGTCTCGTGGAAGTTGATGGAGCAAATCGAAGAGGCTAATAAACTCAACAATCGAACTGTTCAACTACTGAATAAGCAACTCCGCATTATGCAAGTGCATTTCAATGTTAGTGAGGATATTGATGTTAAACTAATTGAAAAGCAAATCGAAGAACGGCGCAATAAACTTGTTTGATATGGATAGGTACTTTGACCTAATTGTATATTAAAGCATGATAATTCCTTGTGTTTCAGCACAAAATAGGTTTGACCCCAATCTTATTTTATGCTATAGTCGAATTGCTAGGGAAATTATAACTCAAACCTTCCTACCACCAACCAAAATCAACAACACAGATGGTGTAATACTAGTACCGCAAGGGTTCTAATCACTGTCGTCTATTTCGAGCCAAAAACAATGGGGCTTTCCCCTTATCAGCATGAATTCATTCACAAATATCAACAATCTAATAGGAGTAAGATGCGAGTCTGTCGATACTTCACGTATCCGAGACCGCAGGAGTAATCTATGGAAATTGTACAGCTAGAAAGTAAAACACTCGCCGAATTACGGACATTAGCCCGTGACCAAGAAGTTCCCCGCTATAGTCGTCTAAAAAAAGATGACCTCATCATTGGTTTATTACGTAAAGATGCAGAAAGACAAGGTCACGAATTACGTGGTGGTGTGCTGGATGTCATAGATGATGGCATTGGCTTCTTACGTGCAGAGAACTATTTACCCGGTTCGGAAGATATTTACGTCAGTAAGACTCAGATAAAACGCTTTAATATGCGAACAGGCGATATGGTCATTGGGATGGTACGACCGCCCAAAGACAATGAAAAGTATTTTGGTTTGCTTCGTGTACAGGCAATTAACGGTCTGAACCCTGAAGAAGTAAAACGTCGCCCGAATTTTGAAAACCTTACTCCAATTTTCCCAGAAGTCCGCTTTAATCTCGAAACACGACCCAACATTTTATCAACCCGATTACTCAATCTCATCGCACCGATTGGTAAAGGGCAACGTGGTCTGATTGTTTCACCACCAAAAGCAGGTAAAACCACTGTTTTAAAAGATATAGCAAATGCTATTAGCACCAATTATCCGAGCGTACATTTGATGATGGCACTCATTGGTGAACGTCCTGAAGAAGTCACCGATATGGATAGAAGTGTAGATGCTGAGGTGATTGCTTCAACCTTTGATGACCCTGTTCAACATCATGTTCGCGTTGCGGAAATGGCTTTGGAACGGGCAAAGCGTCTGGTTGAATTAGGGCGTGATGTCGTGATTATGGTTGACAGTATCACTCGTCTGGCACGCGCTTACAACTTGGTTGTGCCAAGTAGCGGACGTACCCTATCTGGTGGTCTTGACCCTTCAGCAATTCATCCACCGAAACGCCTCTTTGGTGCTGCGCGCAATGTCGAAGAAGGCGGTAGCTTAACAATTGTGGCGACTTGTTTGGTCAATACAGGCAGTAAAATGGACGATGTGATTTATGAAGAGTTCAAGGGAACAGGTAATATGGAACTCCACTTGAGCCGTCGTCTACAAGAACGTCGTATTTTCCCTGCTTTCGACATTGGTCAGAGTTCAACCCGACGCGAAGAATTGCTACTTGGTCCTGATTTGTTACCGCGAGTCTTTACCATGCGTCGTATGTGGGGCAAATTGTCCGAAACGCATGAAAGCGCAGAAGTGGGCGCTACTGAACAACTCCTCGATTCCTTCAAAGTTTATAATACCAATGAAGAGTTCTTGAACTCACTGCCGGGTGCAGGCAACGATAACGGGAGTTCTGCTCGTTTCTACTCATAAACGATAAAGAAGAACAGTCAAAGAGGCACAGTGTTTGCCTCTTTTTGCTTTAATGGCTGACTACAACTATTAAAAGGGATATAGCTAAACAATCGCAGCGATTTCTTGGATACTCCCTTGCCAACTCGGTGCTAAACCGTCAATATCTAAAGCACGTTTGGCGATTTCAGGGTCACGCTCAAAATAGAGCAGATTGTTAATGTCGCGAACTGTCAATTTTTGAGGGGCAGGTGTGATTAATTCGATTGAATCACCTGCACTGATTTCCCCTTCTTCTAAAACACGTAGATAGAATCCTGTACGTTGCGCCTGCATGAAAATCTTCACGAATTTGGGGTCATTCATACGGATACCGAGTTTAAAACAAGGCACTCGTGGTTGCGTAATCTGTAAAAGCGCTGTCCCCATGCGGTAGATACTACCCACATAGACTTCATGCTCTAATAGCCCTTGTGTTGTGAGATTTTCACCAAATTGTCCGAAAGTGAAATCACTGCGTCTAAGTTCTGACTGCCAAGTATCATAATGCTCGTGTGGATAGGCATAAACGGCTTTGAACTCACCGCCATGAACAGCTAAGTCTGCTTGCCCGTCACCTGCGATATTGTATTTCTTAACGGCTACGCGTTCATTGACCGAGTCTTTAAAAATACCTGTCTCAACACGGTTGCCATTAATTTCTATAACTTTAGGAAGTGAGACATTAACGGAGATGATTTCCATAAAAAGATGCCTTTAGAATTTATGCAATTACCCCTTTAGATAGGAGCAGCATCAGGCATCTTACGCTTTTTCGATGTATTCAACATCTTTGATGAGACTCATATCAAAATCGCTGATGCGGGCTTCGCCGAGACTCTCTAATTCAGCACGGACACGAAAACTATCTTCGCGCAGTTTTTTGACATTAATCCCTTGGCACTCATCAGGCAAAACTATCAACCATTGCACACTACGTTGTAGCATTTTTAGCGCACCGCGATAATTACCCCGTTGAATCTGGAAATATGCCACACCAACTTGAAGCACCGCACGGTATAAATCGCGCACAGGCGTATCGATTGCCATCCATTGTTCTTCAAAGAGGTCATGCTGTTTATAGTATTCACCAGCATTAAATTTCTTGATTCCCTCTTGAGCAAGTTCAGGCAAAGGCTCTTGGCATTCACAGTCCAACTGTTCAATTCTTTGAGGGTCAGGGATACGGGCAATATTTGTCACCCATTGCAGTAGATTATTGTTGAGTTCAGGATGAGAGATAGCGACATCTGCCCCTTGAATAGACGCATTCTCACGAACAGTTACATCATCACTAATGAGGATAATTGGGATGCGACGGGTCGCAGGACTGGCTTTAGGGGTACTCGTCCATGTAATCCAATTTTCATCATCACTATCGACCAAGATAAGCGATGCTAAAGACTCAATCAAAACATTCATGTAACCGTCAAATCGTGACTGATGATGTATCTGGAAGCTATCATTTAATTGTTCACTCACATCCTCACGCCAGCTTGGATTACCCACAATGACGATAGTTGGTTTTTGCATGAAATTTTCCCCGATGTTGTTATTTACTGATAGTACGTTATAAGTTTTTAGAATGCTATGTTTGCAGTAAGTACAATTTGTAAGTATCGTTTTGTTTCCAGTAGCTAGGGGGCATCATATTAAATATTGTACAAACTGCTCGGATGACTTGTTTAAATCTACTTTAACATGACAAGTTTAGTATGAGATGATATAGATACCCCAATACCATTGGCGACATTTTTCACAGGCGTTAAAATAGATAGCTAGACCTAAGCATTAACCGTGATATTTTTCACGAACATTGGTATACTAATAAAAACTTCAGAATTTGACAGATTTTTGACTATAAATTGCTGTTATAACGAACCTTTGAGGGATAGATTATGAAACATCCAGGAATTAACCGAGCGATTCCCGGCGCGATTCTCGGTTTCGTCATTGGCGAACTGCTCGTGCTTGGGCTTCGTTGGCTACAGGGTTTGCCCCCTTGGGATCCCGGTGTAGCGATTGTGCTTGCGCCGTTCATTTTAACTGTTGGTTGGATGTGGGGCGTTGGTGCATTCAACCCCAAACTCAGCGAACATGGCGAGCATCATGACGAAGAAACGACTGCGATTGTCACCGTCGATGATGATGGTAACGAAATTGTCGTGCATCAAGCCGTAGAGCATCATGATAAAGAAGAACCCAGCGAAATTTTCTTCACAGAAGTTTGGAAGGCTATCTCACTGCCTTTAATGCTGTTGTTGCTGGTGTTAGGCTTTGCCCTTATTCCTGATGGTTTCTACTTAGCAGTAGTCGATGATGCTGATGCCTCGCCGACTGCTTTTGCCAATTCCATCATGCTCGAAATCCCCTTTGTTGGTACAGTCGAAACAACGCAGATGGTCTTATTCCTCGCCTTTGTAGGATTTACAGCACTCTCGTTGATTGTCTTTGCTGGTGGCTTAGGTTTCTTATTTTATAAAGGGCATGAACAAGTGGCAGTTGCTAATCAAATCGAACCAACACCATCAAATACAGCGCCACCTGCCCCCGTCCGTGCAGTTGGACGTGGTGCGAAGAATACAGCCCGTAGTTTGCGTAAGAACCTGCCTAAAGTTCTGGGCAATAAGTAAAGGATAGGAGCAGAACATTATGGCTGATATGACAATCAACCAGCCCACAGTTCATCATGATGAACATGGTGGACAGACAGTGGCTGAACACAATGAAAATTTAAAATTTGCGATGTGGCTCTATTTAGCAAGTGAAGTCGTCTTATTCACAATGTTAATTGCTGGCTATGGCATCTTCCGTGCAAACCAACCTACCGCCGTGAATTTAGTCAAAGACTCTTTAGGAATTGTCCTCGTTACAGCAAATACTTTCATCCTGCTGGCATCTAGCTATGCAATGGTGATGGGACTACGTGCAATTGAGATGGGCAATAAACAACGATTCTACCAATGGATTGGCTTAACAGCGATTCTCGGTACAGTCTTTGTTGGTGGACAATACATCGAATACAGTGAATTAGGACATTTGAATGTCTCACTTGATAAGCAAGATTTCACCGTTGCGACCACTATTTTTGAGAGTGTGAACGAAGTTGAAGCAGTTGTAACCTATAGTGTCGTCGATACTGAAACAGGTGATATATTAAGCTCAGAATCAGAATTAGTGGAAATGCGTCACGAAACACTGCCACCTGCTAGCGAAATTGTCCAAGAAGATGGCACTACAGAAACCGTTGCCGTCACCAGCTATCTGGTTGATTTTGAAGACAATGCCGAATTATTTGACGGTGTCGACGTTTCACAATTTGAAATTGCGTGGGATGAAGATTTCATCTTGCTAGCAGAAGATGGCACAGCAATTACAGAACCTAGTGAAATTGATAGCGCACTCATCACTTACAACGGCAATATCAGTGACCGCGATATGTCATTAGACCGCCTTGCAGTAATGGATGCCAACGGCGAAATTGTTGCTTTCCCTGAAATTGTTCTTGGTCAAGAAGTTGAGCTAGACCCAAGCCAATATGGAAATCTAAATGCCTACTTCCAAAAATTACTCGGTGATAGCGCCTCTAACTATGGTATGCGCTTCTATGCACCAACAGCCTTTCACGGCGCACACGTAATTGTCGGTGTTTTATGGGCATTATTTGTAATGTGGCGTGGCTATCGCGGTGCTTATGACGAAAACGCAATTGGTGTTGAGATGTTCGGACTTTATTGGCACTTTGTCGATGTTGTCTGGATTGGTCTTTTCACACTAATTTATCTGGTATAGGGGGATTCTATGGCTGACGAACAAAAAAATCCTGAAGAAGAAGCAGTAACACCTGAGTATGCAGATGCTGAAACAGAGGTATCTGAATTAGAAGAAATCGAAACCGAAAACGCTTTTGAAGAGTCCGTAACCGAGACTATCGAAGCAACTGCCGAAGCATCCGAAGATAATCCTGTTGCAGAAGCATGGGACGATGCCGTTGAAGGTATTATGGAAGCAACCGAAGACCTAGTCGATGGAGATGATGCCGAAAGCCATGAGCATCATTATACCGATGAAGTCGTTCTGCCCTATTTTGGTAGTATCGGCAGTATGCCTGGTGGTATATACACCTTTATCTTTTTAGTCTTAGGTGCTGTTACCCTTATCGAAGTTTTGGTGACGATTATCTTCCCAGAAAATGCTTTTTCAATAGCTATTTTAGTCGCACTATCTTTGATAAAAGCCTACCTCGTTGTGATGTATTATATGCACCTTAACAGTGATAACAAACTGTTCCGCGTGGTATTGCTCTTACCGTTGATTGTCGTCCTTTTATCGACATTGTACTTACTCGGTGTCCCTGCAACCGCAGGTTTAGGTTATAACTAAGACCGATTAATCTCGCACTCGTAACGCTCACAAAGATAACTTGTGGGCGTTTTGCTTTAATGATGCTATGCTATGCCAGTAGGGATAAGGGGAAAAAGATATGAAAATCGAACTCACAGATAAAGTCGCATTAGTGACAGGTTCAGCCCATCGGGTTGGCAAAGCGATTGCAGTCGCATTAGCCAAAGAGGGTGTAAATATTGTCGTCCATTATCATGGCTCAGACCCTGATACAGCACGGAATACCGTCCAAGATATTAAGTCCGAAGGCGTTGATGCGATTGCTGTACAATATGACCTCAGTAAGCCAGAAGAGATTCCCAATCTAATGGAACGCATCACAGATCATTTCGGCAAACTCGATATTTTGGTCAATAGTGCCTCTGTTTTTCCTACCAAAAATTTCATGGATATTACCGTTGATGATTGGGATTTAACCATGAATGTCAATCTACGTGCGCCGTTTATCCTCACACAACATGCGGCTCGTATGATGCAAGACAATGAAGCTGGCAAAGGGGCTATCGTCAATATTTGTGACCAAGGGGCATTTGCTCCCTGGCCCAAACGACCCCATCATGGCATTAGTAAATATGCCCTCTGGATGCTGACACAGGTTAGCGCAGTTTCACTCGCCCCAAATATTCGCGTGAATGCCGTTGTACCCGGACCTGTCTTGAAAGCTAAGATGAATGATGCAGAATGGAATAAACTTGGGCAAGAATTGCCATTAAACACAACAGGTAATCCCGATGATGTCAGCCGTGCCGTCATCTATTTGCTGAGTGAGGATTTCATCACAGGGACAAAAATCACTGTCAACGGGGGCGAACATTTACTGTATCCCAAGCACACAAGTGATTACTCCTAGAATGAATCTGAAACAATTTTAATATTTCTTGCGTATACTATGTTAGTAAATGTTATTCAACAAAGGGGAGATTATGAACCTGAGAGATATATTCATCCGTGCGATAATTAACGGTATCGCCATAGCCATCACGGCTTATGTCATTCCGGGCATCGAAGTGACCAATGACATTGTGCCATTGCTGATTGTTGGCTTGGTTATCACCTTAACCAATGCCCTCATCAAACCAATTTTGACCTTCCTAACCTGCCCTGCTGTAATCCTAACACTTGGCTTGTTCATTTTGGTGGTTAATGGCTTTGTGCTACAAATCGCTGCCTACTTTGCTGGTGATGCCTTCAATATTGTCGGTTTCTGGCCTGCATTCTGGGGTGGTATTGTCATGGCAATTGTCAACATGGTCTTAGAAGGCATGTTCGGCGTAAGCGAACAAGAAGCCAAGAAGAAAAACTAAGCTCTCGATTTTCTCGGACGTGATAATCCAGTCTTACAATTAATCACAGAGATAAATCAAAAGATAATTCTACGTAGGGGCGCAGCATGCTGCGCCCTTACACCTAGTTTTTCTCTGTCTTAATTTATTAAAAGCATGAATGCTGTGCGAAAAACAGGCGAAATGATTCCAAACATAAGTAGAAAGAGGTCATCTGCTATTGATGCCTCTTTTTCGTTTTTATAGAACTCATGCTAATATTAATTACTGTAAAACTTGGAGGAATAATGATGGCTGAGCTTAAAACAAAAAAGAATGACGGGGACGTGGAAGCCTTTTTGAACACGGTAGAACCTGAGAAAAAACGCAAAGATTCCTTTGAAATTCTCGAACTCATGGAAGAAGTTACGGGCGAAAAAGCCACTATGTGGGGCGAAAGCATCATCGGCTTTGGGAGCTATCACTACACATACGCTAGTGGACGCGAGGCAGATTGGATGCTCGTGGGTTTTTCACCACGCAAGCAAAATATCACCCTCTATATCATGTCAGGCTTTGATAATTATCAGAATTTATTGGACAAATTAGGCAAACACAAAACAGGCAAATCTTGCTTGTATATCAAAAAAATTGAAGATGTAGATACAGATGTCTTGCGCGATTTAGTCAAGCAATCGGTAGACCACATGATAGAGACGAATCAGTAAGGTATCTTCAATCTCTATAGTGACTATCATCCTTTTGATACCTATTCATAATCAAAAGGTTAGTTAAACATCAACTAAGGGTCGCTGACGAGTTGCTCAACTTCATTTACGATTAATTTATCAAATATTGATGGAGGAAATTGTAAAATGAAGAACCTGACTCGTAGTAGTATCTGGCTTTTTGGGGCATTAGTCGCAAGTGCAGCGACATTTATTGCAATGTACACCTTAGACGGTGATGGGCTGACCTTGGCTTTCATTCTTATTGGGATAGTTTACGTGATATTTGGAATTTTCGGTGGTCAAATGCTGGTAACCACTGAAAAAGATAAAAACAATTCCTAACTGGGCATATAATAAACCCTATTCATTGGTAGATAGCTATCTAAAAATGTCACTATCTCATCCAGAGCAAGCAAACATAAATAGAGAGACTCAGCATGAAGCGTGGCACAAATGGCTCTTTATGTGGCACATTCTCTTTTATAGTTTGCTTGTTATCGCTACTATCTCCATATCAACAGATGTTTCAGGCACATTCATCCCCATACCTCCTAGCATTTTTCTGAATGTCATACTTTTGGGAATTTGGTATTTCGGGAGCATAGTCTACACACCAAGCGATTTTCACGCGAATAAACTCCCGAGCATCCTATATTTTAGTCTGGGCTGGTTTATATGGTATAACCTCATCACCTACGATACATCATTTATGCTGATGTTGTTCTCGTTGTTTCCTCAAATTTTTATGTTTATGACCCTAAAATATGCCGTTATTGGGAGTTTAGCCCTCAACATTTTAGTCTTTACCAATATCTTTCCTAGCGACAATGACTTTTCATTCACCATACTTGTTTTTTACTTCATTTCGCTCTTGGGTAGCGTATTATTGGGGAAATTTATTCACGCCATTATCGAGCAAAGCAAACAACGTAAGCAATTAATCGCTGAGTTGCAAACAACCCGTGACAATCTAATCGTAGCAGAGCGAGAAGCGGGTATCTTACAAGAACGGCAACGTTTAGCCAGCGAAATTCACGATACCCTAACTCAAGGATTTATCGGCATTATCACTCACCTTGAAGCGACAGAAATAAATATCACTGACCGAGAAAAAGTCATACATCATATCAAAGTCGCTAAAAATTTAGCCCGAGCAAATCTCAGTGAATCGCGTCGCTTTGTATGGAATTTACCGCCCTCCGCCTTGAATACCCAGTCATACATAGACGCAGTGAAGGAGGTTATCACGAATTGGGAAAGCAATCATCAAATTCCTGTTTCCTTCTCAATATCTGGCAGTGTGCGTACCCTATCAGAAGATATCCAACACAATCTGTTACGTATCTTGCAAGAAGCCTTAGCCAATATATTCAAACATGCAAAGGCAAACCATGTTAGCGTCACCATGACCTATTTTGACGATACAGTCTTATTAGATGTGCAAGACAATGGCATGGGTTTTAAAATGGACAACACTAGCACCAGTGGATTTGGATTAAATGGGATGCGTCAACGGGCTGAGTTGCTACATGGGACTTTACATATCGAGAGTGACATCAACGAGGGAACAACAATCGTTGCTGAGTTTCCTTTATTAAGTTCAACGATTTAGGACGGGTGAATCTATGATAAAAATACTCATTGCAGACGACCACCCTGTTGTTCGGACAGGCATACGAGGCATGATTGAAGGACATGCAGACTTTGAGATTGTCGCGGAAGCGAGTAACGGCGAAGAAGCGGTTCAATTAGCCCTCAATCATCAACCCGATGTTGTCTTGATGGATTTACGAATGCCTTTAATTGATGGCATCATTGCGACCAAACAGATTCGCACACAAGCACCGACTGTGCATATTTTGATACTAACTACATTCGACCAAGACGATGATATTCGATTGGCGCTACAGAATGGCGCGAGTGGCTATCTACTGAAAGATGCGCCCCGAAATGAACTGTATCGAGCGATTTATGCAACAGCAAAAGGACAATCTGCCTTTGACCCCATTGTCGCGTCGCGCGTTGTTGCCCAACTGAGAGAAAGCCAAACGGATGACATTCTCAGTGAGCGAGAAATTGCCGTCCTACGCCTTGTCTCAGAAGGTAAGACAGGTAAAGCAATCGGCAATATCCTTCATATCAGTGAGGCGACTGTGAAAAGCCATCTACGCCATATATATGACAAATTAGACGTTCCAGACCGAGCATCTGCCGTTACCGAAGCCATCCGCCGTAAACTCATTCATATTTCTTAAATATAATGTCGTAGTAATCATGTAATTTTTCATTGCATGCACTATTCACAGTATCCATAATGACCTTTTTTGATGCTTAGAGACATAATGTATTACTTCCGCACTGACAAATTTTCGCTCTCAATGCGCTGATTTTATGATTCTTGATGAACCAACAGCATTATGAATAATTATGTTCAATGCAAGTTTTACAATACTTATAAATTATCACGCTTGGAGATGCTAGCTGTTATATCATCTAAACACAAAATAGATACCGAATTGTGGAATGCCCCTAATAATTGGGGGACTATTAAATGCCTGAATCCTTTACAATTATTGTACTAAACAGATATGGAGAAATAACTTATGAATATATTGTTGATTGCAATCGGTATTGTGATTTTTGCACTTACTCTATATTTTATCAACAAACATGGCAATACTATTGATCAATTCCACAAGAAAGATATCGATTCTCACAACAGCATGCATCATGATCCCAATCGCGGACGGCGTTAGGAATAGAACTCTCTAATAGGGTTCAGGATTACGAGTGACTATAAATTACAAAATTATTGTAGATGAATCAACAAAGGGTTCTTTGGTTTGCAATAACATTGGTCTCAAGTCCTCTAATTATAATGAATAATTAGTAACATACGCTTTTCAAATGTGGCAGACAGGCATGTTTGTGAAAACTTCCCTTCGTAGGTGTTTCGTGCCAAATGTGTGGATGAGGCTCTCCACACTGTTCTACTGAGATACCAGAATTCTACGCCCCTACATTTGAACACTCTTTAGACCATGCTCTCTTGAACGGTTCGCGCCACGTCGCTGATAGCTAAGATACAACGGTCAATATCAGCTTGGGTTGTTTTCCAAGATGAAACACTAATTCGCATTCCAACTTTGCCCTGCCACACGGATGGACCTGCCCAAAGCGTTCCCTCGCGCTGAATCGCATCAATTGTCATGCGAGTTGTCTCTTCATCGCCAAAACTCACCAATACCTGATTAATCACCACATCATTCAGCACTTCAAAACCAGCCTGACGCAAGCCATCTGCGAAGTAAGAGGCAAGTTGACAATCGCGCGTAACCATTTCGGATAAGCCTTCACGCCCTAATGATTTGAGTGCCGACCAAATTTCGATACCACGCGCTCGACGGGATAGCTCAGGCGTAAAATTACTTGGTTCGCGAGTTTCACTTCGTACTAAATACGGCGCATGAACAGTCATAGCTGATTTTATCGCTTGCGGATGCTTACAGAGGACAATGCCATTATCATAAGAGACATTCAGCCATTTATGCCCATCTGTCGCCCAACTATCCGCTAATTCAATACCCTCGGCAAGATATTTATATTCCTTGGTTGCCCGTACCCATAAACCGAACGCGCCATCGACATGCACCCATGCCCCTTTAGATTGTGCTGTCTCACAAATTGCTTGAGCAGGGTCAAATGCACCACTATTCACATTCCCTGCTTGTATACAAATCAGCGTTAAATCATCTAGTTCAGGTAATTCATCTACGAGCATCCGCCCCTGAGCATCAACAGGTACGCGCGTCACACGGTCTTTTCCAAAACCGAGCATCATCAGAGCTTGTAAAACACTCACATGGACTTCATCACCCACTACCACTTTAATTTCAGGCGCACCATAGAGTCCCTTCGCTTCAACATCCCAACCTTTTTTTGCTAGTAGATGATGTCGTGCCGCCGCCAATGCTGTAAAGTTTGCCATTGTTGCCCCTGTAACAAACCCACCAACAATAGCCTTATCCAAATCCAGAGCATCCTCTACCCAGCTCATAGCGATATCTTCTAGCTTCGCAGTAATTGGAGAACCGATATATGACGAACCGTTTTGATCCCACGCACTCATCAAAATATTTGTTGCCGTTGCCGCGGGCAAAATACCACCTGTGACAAAACCAAAATATCGAGACCCTGTTGAAGCCACAGTCGCGCCTGACCCAAAATCATCTAAAAGTGCAATCACCGTCTCGACAGAGGTTGATTTTTCAGGGAATGGTTCATCAAATTGGCGTAATGCTTCTAAAGCCTCATCTGAGGGAAATACATTACGCTCATCAATATTGTCCAAATAATGTCTCGCACGCCGTGCAACATTGTCTATCCAGCTGGTCATCTGAGTATGTCCTCCTTGTTGAACCTTCACCATACCGTAAGTAGTAATCCATCAACAAGCAGTCCATCAGTCCAATTAAGCACTTAATACTTTTCTCAGCGTCTCCAAATCGACATTCCCTCCGCTAATAATCACAGCTGTCGTTTTGTCTTTGGGGATAATCCCATGCAGGATTGCTGCTACACCGACGCAACCACCACCTTCTGCAAGCCAACCTTGTGTCCCGAGCATAAAGCGCATCGCCTCCGCAATTTGCTCCTCACTGACCAGCACAATCTCATCCACATATTGTTTGCTTTGGGGAATTGTTATCGAATTTTCTTCAATCCCACCCGAGAGGGCTTCCGCTAAGGTGTCCCAATTTTCGACTTTGTCTGTGCCGTAAAATTCGTTATACATCGATGGGGCTGATTCCGCACAGACCCCGATAACCTCACAATCTGGCTTGAGGGATTTTATCGCCGTTGCGACTCCTCCAATTAAGCCTCCACCACTCACACAGACGACTACCCGCTCAACAGTGGGTAATTGCTCAATAATTTCTAGTCCGATTGTCCCAGCGCCAGCCATGACTTGTTTATCGTTGTAAGGCGAAACATAAGTCAGGTTATCTTCTTCAACCATGCGTAAGGCTTCCGCTTCGGTTTCATCATAATTATCGCCAAATAGTGCTGCTTCTGCGCCATAACGCAATACACCGTTGACCTTTTTCTTAGGCGTATGCTTCGGCATGAGAATGGTGGCATTTGCACCGACCAATTGAGACGCATAAGCTACACCCTGTGCATGATTCCCTGATGATGCTGCAACAATACCCCGTTCTCTTGCATCCTCATCTAAAGACACAATAGCATTCAACGCACCACGTATCTTGAACGAATGCGTCCGATTGGTATTCTCTAGTTTGAGATAAATCGCCTCCCCTAAATCAGGAGCAGGTTCTAACAGTGTTGGGGCTAAATATTCTTTCAAACGACCTTGTGCTTGCTGAATATCACTGAGAATTAACATTAGTTATCCTTTATATAGAAATTCGTAGGGGCAGACCGACGGTCTATTGCCATCAGGTTAAGCGTTAATGATTGTTTTTCGTCGCGGAAGGCATATATGCCTTCCCTACAACTCAAGATTTTTTGATGTAGGGATGCGATATATCGCATCTGCGAGTAGAAACTTAACAAAATAACTGTCTTTTTTGCTGAAAATTAAAGCATTAATCCTTATCCTGACGTATATTGACCGTCGGTCTGCCCTTACTTTGATTATAGGAATTTTACCGTCTCAAACGGAACATTCTAAAGCAAAATATTAGCGAAATGCAAAAAAGTTGTGAAAATTTTGTTGGATTTGGAACCATTTGTATAAAGTTGGTGTTTAATATGTTGTAAGGCTAAAGTGTAGGCACTTCGGTTAGAAAAAAGGCGAAACAGCATGTTAGAAATTTTTGTAGCAATTGTACTTATATGTTTCTTTGGATTATTTGTGGCACTTTCTTTTCCTATGAAAGAAGATGTTGCAAAATTTAATGAACCAAGGCAAACACAACGCACTGAGTAGGTATCAATGTTTAACTTCCCATACTATTAAAGAACGACATCGTAAATGAGAGATGTCGTTTTTTATTTGTTGAAATAAGTCTCACTTTGTTTATGAAGTCCTACTTCTGCCGTCATAATACCACGAGACTAAAAACGCTTAGGACTGCTAATTAATATGAGAATTAGCTCAGAAACAGCTTCTTAATCGCTTTATTTTGCGATTTATACAGTATATTTTAAACAAGTTATTCTACAGACTGTCTATAAATGAGGGCTATAACATGCAATTTCCGCGTGATGTGAAAGATCAATTCGCGCTCAATTGGGGGATTATCTTTGCTGTAATTGTTAGTTTTACGATTTTTGCCATTGGGTCGCTACTATCTGGCTTTACAATTGCCGTCGAACCAGAAGGTAACGGATTTTTCTATGAGTGGCAACTCGCCAATCCGAATTTTTGGTCAACAGGGAGTGCGTGGATACTATTTGTTGCCCATACCTTGCTCATTTGGGGAACAATCTACTGGGCACAAGAGCGCAGTGACCGCAAATACACGAGCAAGCTCAAGCCATTCAATCTAATTGCACTGGGCATCAATGCCATATTCATCCTCGCCCATTACGGACAAACAATCATCTTTTACGATGGTATCGCCCAAGATTTACCCAGCTGGACATCACAAGGTGCCGTGATTATGATGCTCTATGTCATCATGATGTTCGAGAATCGCCGTCGAGGGATGTTCTTTGGCAAGAAGCTCAATTTCCGCAAAGAATTTTACGAGTGGATTAAACGCTATCATGGATATGCCTTTAGCTTCGCCGTAATTTATACTTTCTGGTTTCACCCGATGATTCCGACGCTTGGGCATGTGATTGGTTTCTTGCATGTCATTGTGGTGATGCTACAAGGCTCATTGATGTTCACCCGTGTGCATACCAACCGCAAATGGATTTTCCTCAATGAGATTCTCGTTTTACCACATGCTGCTTTTGTCGCCTTTAATCAAGGAGGCGGGATTGTGCATATGTTCGTTTGGGGCTTCCTGACCATTTTCGTTGTCACCCAAATGCACGGGCTTGGTCTCAAAGATTGGATGAAGTATACGATTTATGCCCTCTTTGCCCTATCGCTATTCATCACCTACACCTTCGTTCGCCAACCCTTTGAAATCAATGAAGTCATCCGCATCCCATTGATTGACTACATCATGATTTTCTTGACTTATGGCTTATGGTGGCTCTTTGCCTTTGTCAGTGGACGCTTCAAAGATAGTGATTCAGGCACACCTGTTCCAGCAGTTGGCGACTAATTTAGAGACATAGCTAGCCGAAAAATATAAAAATAAAAAGACGAGCCAATCTTGACTCGTCTTTTCATTATTCTACTTGTGAAGGAGTTTATCCGCCGACTGCTGCGCCGAGTGTGTTACATGCAGGACATGTACCATCAGGACGAATAATCGCATATCCAGCTTGTGGGTCATTATCAAGGAAGGTCGTGCTGTTGACATTCCATACAATGAACAAGCGAACTGCACCACTATTACGGGCTAGAACTGCCGCTTGTGCTATCCACTCAGCATGTTCTTGAACACTATTGCCAGCTGCCCAAGAGAAGTTACTCGGTAAGCCCTGTGGATAACCGTCAGCACTCACGTAACCAATTTCAGTGAAGCACAATGGAATACCAGGGAAACGCGCACGGTAAAGATTGACCATGGATGGGTAGTACCATGAGTAATGTCCGCTACTGCCAACAGGCGCACCAGCTGTTGCGGATGGTGGTACAGCACCTGCGTTATAGTGAATACCCACACAATCCATGAAGCTACGCGCACCAGCCGAAGCCATACTGCTCAAGAAGGCATCATCATTGAAACCACCTGTAGCATTATTTGGCAAACCACCACTTGGCGCAGGCGCACCACTGATAACAATTGTGCTGGAATTATTGGCTTTAATCACTTGATAAGCCGCACTCAACATTTGTGTGTAATTCGCACCGCTAATCTGCCCAGAAGGCCATTCGCGTGGGATATTCGGCTCATTCCAGACTTCAATTGCATCTGCTCCACCTGCTGCTAGTCCACCAAGGAATTGAGCAAATTCTTGATAATATTGTGCTGGATTTGCCGCCAGTTGGTTATGGTCACCGACAACACTCAAGAGTACACGGAAACCATTGTTATGCGCCGCATCAATTTCACCCTGGAAGTTGCTTGCAGGTGTGCCTTGCGACCAGCGAATTTGGCGTTTTGCCCATGTCATACCACTTTGGCGCATGGCATCACTTGGATAATTGCCGATAACATGCCCACCGACTTCAAAACCTGAGATTGGTGCATTGTTAGGTGGCGGATTTGGATTTGTCGGTGTCGTTGGATTCGTTGGTGTCGTCGGCACTGTACCGCCATTAATCGACAATACTTGACCAACGTAAATTAAATTAGGATTCGCAATACCATTTGCCGCCGCGATTGCTGTATAGGTCGTGCCAAATTGACGCGCAATCGTCGATAACGTATCCCCTGCACGGACTGTATAGGTTGTTGCTTCGCCCGTTGGAGGTGGATTTGTTGGCGTGGTAGGAGTCGTTGGTGTGGTTGGTGGTGGAGTAGTCCCACCAGAAATTGTTAATTGCTGCCCGACAAAAATAAGGGCTGGGTTTGAAATACCGTTGGCGCTGGCAATCGAATTGACCGATACACCATAACGAATTGCTATCCGAAATAGATTTTCGCCCGATTGCACCACATGAATAACAGGCTCATCTTGCGCTTGCACCATCACAGTAGCCGAGAGCATGCTCACGAGCAAGGCTAATATTAGTAAAAAACGTCGCATATGGTCTCCTTCGATTAAGTAAAATCAGCATTTAAGTGAAAGGTTACGATTTAGTTTATCACGAGTTTGTAAATTCTGCCGATGTTTACTGCAAATTGTATCGAGGAAACGGAAAAATGCGACGAAGTGTAGAGATTTAGCATTAATTACGCCGTTAGTACCTGATTCACTGTGCGTAATAGACTCCCTTTACGAATAGGTTTGTTCAGGTAAGCATCACAACCTGCCTCGACGAAGGCTTGTTTAGCATAAATATCAGCGGTCAACACAATCACAGGAATATCACGTAGCGTATCGCTCTCTTTCATTTTGCGTGTCGCTTCTAAACCATTCATACCGGGCAAATGATAATCCATAATGACCACATCAGGTTTTTCTGAATTGGCAAGGTTGAACCCCTCAACGCCATTTTCAGCTTGGAGTACGGTATAGCCCATACTTTGTAAAATAGCGGTTGCAATGATCATATTATCGAAACTATCTTCTACAATTAAAACGCGCTTACTCATCTTCTACCTCAGTTGCAATCTATTTTGTGTCCATCAACGTATCTACATCATAACATTATGTTACAGAAAATAACCCTAGCCACATGGCTATAAATAGGGATTAGTATTGTCAAAATACTAACTACTATATCGCACAACATAACGAAATGTTACATTCTGAAAATTTAGTTAAAAGAGAAATCAACAACTAGTGGAAGATGGTCGCTACCAATGAACTCCCCTACGTGCATCCGTAATGGGCGTAACTGGGAAGAATACCAAATATAATCTATTCGGATCATTGGGTATTTTGGAGGGATGTAAGGGTATGTCATGCCCCAATCTGCGCCAACCGTGCGGAAAGCATCACGCAACCCTATTTCTGAGAAATTCTCAATGATTGGCGAGCTATGGCTTGTATTAAAATCACCTGCCAAGATAACAGGGTTCGTCTCAGCTTGAATATGCTCAATCAAATTACGGATTTGGGTATTGCGATGTGTTTCGTCATAACGCAGGATAAAGTTAATCGTATTGATATTTGTCCTGATATTAAAACGAGTCTGCTCGCGTCTCGGTAAAGATAAATGTACGCCATAAATTGAAATGGCTCGTCCATCAATCTCTATGACAGCACGAACGGCCGAACGCCCATCCCAATGCTCATCTGCGGGGTCAATCGTCACTAAGCCAGCTTCTAAAAATGGATAACGCGAAAATATCTGTACACTACCTTCGATATGGGCATTATATGGGAAGGCAGATTGTAAGCGTGGTATCTGACTCAAATTACCCTCGACCAATTCTTGCAAAATGACAACATCTGCTGATTGCGCCAATACCCAATCGATACTCTCCTCAATTTGCTGATTTTCAACCCATGTATTAAAGGTCAACACGCGTAAATCATGTGCTTCGTTAGAGGATGTAATGACTCCGAATGGCAGAGGGGCAAAACGAACCAAGCCCACAGCTAATAAAATTACAGCAATGATGCGGGTTTTTCGTCCTCGTAATAGAAATGCAAGGGGTGTTGTGAGTAACAGAGGCATAAAAAGCCATAATGCGAAGGTATGTAAAACACCAAGCCACCACCATCCACTCCCAAATAATAGACGCAATAGCAAATACACACCCAAAAGTGCATGATAACTATTGATAAGCCTTGTTAAGGGTGAAGATGGTTTTCTTTTCATGGGATTGTTAGTTCTACAAGTAAAGGTAAATGGTCACTACCGAGATTTGCGCCAACAACTGCCGAAGTTGCCTCAATACTGTCACTATACCATACATAATCAATGCGAAAAAGTCGTGGATAACCAGCACTAATGTCTTCACCTGCTCCAGCTGGATAAGTCGCACCGATACCCCATGAGCTATTGCGGTAGGCATCATCTAGTTCAGCTGTCAGTTGATGATAAATCGGTGACCATTCCGTCATATTCAAGTCACCAACTAAAATAATGGGCAAAGTCTCGACACGAATGATGTCAATTAAGGCTTGGATTTGTGCGTTACGGCGTGCTTCATCATACCGCAAAACTGTCCAATGAGTTTCACGCTCATTAAGGGGCATGATTAAATGCACATTGTATAAAGCAACTTCTGTACCCTCTATATCTAGCACAAGACGTTGAATCACCGCATTCTCAATCTCAATATCCTCTGTGTCCAGAATCGGATAATTTGTATAGATAATATTCCCCCGTTCAATAGTCTGAGCGGAGCGTTCATTATAAAAATTATCTAATTGCTCAAAAGCCGACATATTATCGGGCATTTCTTGAAGGGCAACTATGTCAGGCGCATATGATGAAATCCACGCGCTGGCTTCATCTAATGTTTCATTTTCAGGGTAAAGGTTGAATGTAATTAGGTCAATTTCTGTACCTTGCACTGATGAAGGTGCAATTTGGGCAGGGATTAACGGTGGCACAATCCACAATACGCCAACCAACGATACCAGCAAATACAACCCACTTAAGCGACGCGAACGAAGCAAGAGTGCAATCAGCAAGCCAATAACCACAGGAAAGAATAGGTAGGGAGCTATATTATTGATAAGTGCTATAAAACGCCACTCTGTCCGAATAACAAAACGCGCCAGCAAATACAGAATCATGAATATGATGTACCAAACCAATATACTTTCTAACCAACGGCGTAAAGGCGAGACGTGTGTTGTATCGTCCATAAACTCTCATTCTTCATGCTAAGATTTGTAATTAACCATATCTATCATAGCGAAAAAATATTAGATAGTCAGTGGAAAACAAATGAGGATTCCCTAATGGAACCCTCATCGTAAAAAATTGAGTAATAAAATTAAATTTTTTGTGACATTTAATTAAAGGGGGCGTGTCTCACGAAAACTAAACTCTTTATCTTCAAAATTCAAGAATTGACCTGCTGTATTCGAGATAACGCGTGGTTTTGCCATCCAACGTACCTTATATCCTATTGGATTAACATGTACTGTGCCTTCTTGACGATCAATTTTAGTTACTAATGCCTCAATTGGATGCGTTCCTGAGGTAATATTAACCAAAACCTTCTGTCCTATGTGTAATTCTGAGGGATATTGACGAGCCATTGTATAAAATCTCCAAAAAATCATACTATTTTCTGTTTACTATACACTATGATGATTTACAACACAATTAACGCACCATAAACGTCTTGTAAAAATAGTATTTTACTTATCGTGATTTCATACTTAAGAATTATAGATATATATAAATTTTTACAATAATACTTGGGGACTGACCCATTAAATAGTTATGCCGAGCGATTAAACTCGGCACAACCATCAAGGAGGGAGACATGCGGTAGGTGTATATAATGAGATAGGGGGAGTATCACACTATATATATCGATAACTTTAACCACCAAACCAATAAACACGCTTAATTTAGGTGGGATAACAATAAACAGTCAGTTATCTACCATCGCACACACAACGTTCAATTTATTTTGAAAGTTGTGAACATAACTAATATACGATGTTAAAAACGGCTTGTAAAGCAAATTTGAGATATTCTAAGCAAGTTTTTACCTCTCTATCATAAAAGCTATGTGATTATGACTAGCATCATAAATCCCACTAGCACCATATCAGTAACTTGCTATCATGATGACCTGTTTTCAGTTTATTGAACGAGGAATTGATGAAGAAAATTCTGATAATGACAATTTTGGCTGTACTTTTAGCAGGATGTGGCGCAGAAAAAGCACAACCCAGTGTTGAGATTGTCTTAGGCGATGTCATTTATGAAAACACTTTCGATGACCCCAATTCATGGGAGACATTCGGCTTCATTGATACGCAATTTGGAATTAGTAATGGCGAATATACCGCAATTTCAGCAGGTGGTGGCTATATCTCTGTGAGCAATGGTGTAGCTCATCGTAACGTCGTCATCGAAGCAACAGCAGAACAATTCGCAGGTAGTGATGATACGATTTACGGCATCATGTGTCGTAGCCACCCTGTTCAGACCTCGCTAGGTTATTATTTTCTCATCAATAGTTCAGGCAATTACGGCATCCGCATTGGCGAAGCAGACCGCATCCGCGTCCTTGTACCTTGGACAGAACACCCTATCATCAATGACGGACTAGCCAGCAATACATTACGCGCTGTCTGTGTCGATGATTATTTTGCATTCTACATTAATGATGAATTTGTCGCAGAAGCACGCCATGATTGGCTTGAAGAAGGCAACATGAGCTTAGTCGTCAGTTCACCCAATGGCGTAGAAGTCGCAACAAAATATGATAACGTCACAATTTGGTCAGCCTCAATTGTGGAAGATAATAACGAAGAATAAAGTAGCAATGAGATTCACAGGATTAATATCTATGAACCTCTATATTTAGGCAATGATGTAGGGTTGAGACATGTCTCAACCGTTTTGTGCAAGTTTGGTTATGTGGGACTACTGGCATTACTTGCTAATCTCGGCACACCCAAAATCAAGGTCGCCACCACAATAACTGCTCCCATCAGCATAAACGCAAACATCAATGAGAATGAACCAATATACGCGTAAATCGGCGCGACTATCGCCACAAACAAATTGAGGAACATATTCATCAATGAGAGTACCGTCGCGCGGTTTTTACTGGCAATTAAGGCATTTTGATACGCTGAGAACAAAGGACTTTTCATATCGTTTGTGCCATACATCAGAATGATGATAATCACAGGGGCAATTGCTCCTGAAGCCCACGCCAACACCCAATACATCACACCGGGTAGCAATAATAAAATCCATACAGCCCGTTCTTGACCCAAAATTTCCTCGAATTTATAAGCATAGCGTTGCGTGAATACCCCTAATAAACTCCCGAATGATAAGGTCAGTCCAATCACAAAGGGCGAAACTTCATTTTGTGCCAGATACGGTGCGCCGAGGGTCACTATCAAAATACTCGTGAATGGTGACGTAAAAATCACCAGCATCATCAGCCGCTTGAGTAGTGCATTGTCCCGTAATTCAGCAATGCCCTCTCGTAAAATAGTCAAGGAATCAGGCTCATTTTGTTCCCAATCGGATTGTGGTTCTTCAAGGGTTAAGCTCACCAAAACCGCAATTAGTAAAATGGTCGCCGTTAAGGCGATAGCAATAACATATCGGCTCGGTTCTAAATTGCCCATGATAACTGCTCCCACAAGCGGCGCGAGGAAAAACGCAATTAGTGACCAACTATTAATACTGCCCATCGCACGTTTCATGGCGTTATCACGATTTTCTAGGGGCAAACTATCGTAGACCATTGCCTCAATTGCACCTGATGCAAAGGCAAAGCCAATCCCTGTAAGCGTCGAAACGATGATATATACCCCATAATGATTTGCAAATAAAAAGAGCGTTTCGGCACTCATCATGAAAATCAAAGCACAGGTAATTGACCACTTCCGCCCGATACGGTCAGC
This sequence comes from Phototrophicaceae bacterium, assembly GCA_965230145.1. GTDB lineage: Bacteria > Chloroflexota > Anaerolineae > Aggregatilineales > Phototrophicaceae > JAUZRW01. The sequence continues at coordinate 3,364,263 of CBDDKI010000002.1, read as the reverse complement.
AATAATACCTGTTGGAATCTCCATCAAGAAAATGACAGCAATGACGATAGATTCGAGCGAGGTAATCTGAACAAGTGTCAATCCACGCGCCATCAAAATCAACGCATAGACATGAATATAGAGGTGAAAGCTCTGCAAAAAGCGGATGATGGTTATTTTAGTGATGTTATTTAAAGACATGCAGTCTCCTGAATCAAAAAACGTCGGAGGTAATTCCGACGTTTATCAACAATTTAAAACAGGCTCATCGTGTCATGAGCAGGCAATGATAGTCACACGGACATCCTCAAAAGATGGGTTATGCTTTGTGAACTGCTAAACCTGCCATTACACACATCCTAAAATCTTACAGAGACCGATAGTATAGCATATTTAAGAGGTAAATGAAGTAACAAGGTAAACCTGTAAAGTCACTATCTTATGATAATTGCTTTGAGACTCATGGTCTCCACACAGGAAACATATAATTGGCAGTCCCATCTGTTACCCGACGCACATTCGTACCATCTGCGCGTGAAACGTAAATATGCCAATTACCCTCCTCATTGGACATATACGCCATATAGCTTGCCCCAACCGACCATACAGGGTCAGCACGAACAATTCCTTCTAGCGGTTTCAAATCACTTCCATCAGGGTTCATCTGATAAACCTGCAATGCCATCTCGTTTTCACGTACAAAATAGAGCATCTCGCCATCTAATGACCAGAAAGGATGTAGCGAATGCTCTTCTTCATCGTCCGTCAATTGCGTGATGTCTCCTGTCGCAACATCCATCAGGTAAATATTCTCGATTCCACCCTCATTGTTGTTGAAAGCAATTTGTGAACCATCAGGTGACCATGCTACATACCAATCACGCGCGGATGACCGAGTTAAGCGGCTTGCATTCGCAAAATCAACCTCATCTGTGAGTGGAATACTATAAATTTCGAGGTTGGCATCACGCAAGGATACCCATGCCAAAGTCTCACCACCTGGTGACCAAGCAGGGTCCCAATCGAACTTGGATTCGCGTATTAGCCCTAAGACTGCACCCACGACACCTAAAGTCTGGAGTTCTGTCCCATCAGGATTAACCTGTGCAGGACCTAGTGATTCAGGGTCGGCACGGTTACTCACAAAATTAACGGTATCCCCGCTAATCGAAAAGCTCGCAAAAACATCCTCGCCACCACTATCATCAGCCGTGAGATTGAGCAACATCCCATCGCTATCCAGCAGTAATACATCCCAATCCCCTTCAATATCTGAGGAAAACATCAACGAACTCGGTGGATTACCCAGCGGAATTGTATCATCGGCTTGCCCAACAAAATCATCGTCATCAATTGTGGTGCTATTCAGGTCAAAAGAGCTGTTTCGTGCGCTCCATGATAAATAGCCAATCACTAAAGAAATCACCGCAACCAGTAGTAAAATAATCGTCAAGATGATGCGTTTGTTCATCAATTTACCCTTAGTCAATAATACCAATCTATACGTCTAACTAGAAAGCGACGTTTCAGTTTGTAAGTTATTTCTCAGCAAATATCTATCATGCCCTAGTTGTAGCATGGATACCATAGAAGAATTAAGATGTTGGTTATTTACTTTTATTACAGAAAATTAGTATACTTTATTTAATGTGTAATGATTAGTAATGTCATACACAAAAGGGAGAAAAGTTCATGACAACTATATTATATATTGAAGACAACCAAGCAAATATTGAACTCATTCGGCGGTATTTATCTGCAAGCAACTGTCATTTTTTAGGGGCAATAGATGGTGGTAGTGGTATTAATTCTGCTGTAAAAAATATGCCAGATATGATTTTGCTCGATATTTATCTACCAGATATTAATGGGCTGGAAGTCGCTGACCAACTCAAATCAATGCCAGAATTAGCGCATATTCCTGTCGTCGCCCTAACCACAGACGATAGCATTGAATTGCAAACAGCCTGCTTTGAACACCACTTTGCCGATGTATTGCACAAACCAGTGCGCCCCCAACATCTGCTGAGTGTTATTGAACAAATGACCGTTTAGACCATAAATACTTTATTACGAAACATGAGACAGGCTATATAGCTTGTCTTTTTTGATTATTTTGTATGTATTTCAAGTACCAATCCACCATGTTCCGACAATGATTTCTTGTAACAAGCCCTCTACAAAATAAAATCGGATTGTATAGTATCGCGTCACTGGGAAAAACATCCAACTTGTATGTGATAAAACTGTACAATATATGACGTCATCATAATTAGTGTTAGATGGTATAGAAGTATCGCAACTACCTAATCGGGATATATGTTTTTCCATAAACTCTTCAACATCTGTTTGTGTCGAGACATTGAATTCAAGATTATCTAATAAAAAGTTTTTGACTGCCCCTCTATCTTCAAATCTCACAAAATAACCATTAATACGCATGGCAAAAAAGCCTATTAACAGCAAGCTGGTTACAGAAATGAGGATTATTAATAAATTTCTTTTCTTCAATGTTTTGAGCATAAGCATCACCTCTATTAAATCTATTTACGTGTAATCGTGTAGTTCGTTTCTAAAGGTACGCCACAGTGACGTTTGCTCAACGTATTCGCTACGATTCATAATATGAACTAAAATACTCGCTAAGATAATATTACTATTTTATTGTGGAGGATATTGTTATGTTACATGGTTTGCCTGCTCTGATGATGGATTATCAACTCACCCTCACACCCATCATGAAACGCGCTAAGACTCTTTACCCCAATAAACAAATCATCACCCGCTTCGGCGATAATTATCATCATTATACCTATGCTGATTTCTACGATGGCTGTGGCAAACTCGCCAATGCACTATCAAATTTAGGCATCCAAGCAGGTGATAGAATCGGTACATTTGCATGGAATAGTTACCGCCATCAAGAACTCTATTTCGCTGTACCCTGTATGGGAGCAGTCGTCCATACCCTGAATTTACGCCTACCAGCTGACCAACTCACCTACATTATCAACCATGCCGAAGATAAGGTCATTTTTGTCGATGATAGCTTGATAAAATTGCTTGAACCCCTCGCAGACCAGCTCACAACCGTTGAGCATTACGTGGTGATGTGTTCGGGCGATACGATGCCTGAAACGTCGCTACCAAATGCCATCAGCTATGCAGACCTCACCGCCGATTGTTCTTCTGAGTATGAGTGGCAGGAAATCGACGAAAATTCTGCCGCCGCCATGTGCTATACCTCAGGCACGACAGGTAATCCCAAAGGTGCATTGTATTCACACCGTGCCTTATACTTACACACAATGTCACTCTGCATGACAGATAGCTTCCACCTCTCCGAAACAGATCGCATCATGCCTGTTGTGCCAATGTTCCACGCGATGGCATGGGGCTTGGTCTACGCTGGCACAATGATTGGCGCAGATATTGTCTATCCAGGCGCACATATGGCTCCAGCCGACCTTGCCAAAACGATTGCCGATACCAAAGTGACCTTCCCTGCTGGTGTGCCGACATTATGGCTAGGCTTACTGCAAGAACTAGAGAAAAACCCTGATTTGGATGTCTCCTCAGTACGCGCAATGCCTGTCGGTGGCTCTGCCGCACCGCGCGCCATGATTGAAGCCTACCAGAACAAATATGATATTGAAATTATCCACGCATGGGGCATGACCGAACTCGCACCTGTCGGGACAGTTTCCGTCCTCAAAAGCCATATGCTCGATTGGGACGACAAAGCAAAATTTGATGTCCGTCAGACGCAAGGGTGGGCAGTCCCAACTGTTGAAATGCGGATAGTAGGACCTGATGGCGAAGAACTGCCTTGGGATGGCGAGACTATCGGCGAATTACAAGTCCGAGGACCACACGTCATCCGCGAATACTATAACGATGAGCGCAGTGCAGATTCCTTTATGGATGGTTGGTTCAGAACAGGCGATGTCTGCACCATTGATAGCGAAGGCTACATGAACATCGTTGACCGCACCAAAGACCTTGTTAAAAGTGGTGGTGAATGGATAAGCACCGTTGAACTCGAAAACACGATTATGGCGCATGATGATGTGCTAGAAGCGGCAGTCATAGCCATACCGCATCCACGCTGGCAAGAACGTCCCCTCGCATGTGTCGTCAAACGCCAAGGCATAGACTCCGCAACTCTACAGACGGAAATTCTTGATTTACTCGGCAAGCATTTCGCAAAATGGCAACTGCCCAATAGCATCGAATTTATTGAGGAAGTCCCGAAAACGAGCGTCGGCAAATTCGATAAAAAGGTCTTACGAAAAGAATTCGCCAACTACCAATTTCCTGATTAAAAATAGAGGGAAAACATTTCCTCATATGATTTGGGTATCACCTATTTTGGGAGTATTTATTATTGGGTATGAAGTTCTAATGTAATTGAGTATAATGTTGCTTAATTATCTTTATATGCACGGTTATATTTGTTAGATAATCTCTCTTGGCATATTGTACTCAAGGAACAATCTAGCCATACATTCAAATATATCTGCTAAACTTTGTTCTGAGGGAGAACAGAATCGTGAGCATTATATCTTTAGTGTATGTCAGCTCTGCTGTCTATTTCATGTCCAATAACGAACTGCGAGACTTACTCACTGTAGCCCGAAATAAGAACGCACAACATGATATTACGGGTATGTTGCTCTATCGAGATGGTTTTTACATTCAAGTGCTTGAAGGCGCTCCAAAACACATCACACAACTCTATAGCAATATCAAGAAAGACCCACGTCACGAAAATGTAACGCTGGTTTATAGTGAATCAATCGAAGAACGTGCATTCAGCGATTGGTCAATGGGGTTCAATGTATTGGACGATGTGAATCTAAAATATCTGGACGGTTACACAAATTTCTTGGTGAAACCCAGTTGTGATTTCTTCGCATCAAATGCAAGTGAGACAAAGAAATTATTGCTCAAATTTCGTGACCAATCTGCGTTTTAAGTATCCTTAGCCTTATTTGTCAAAGAATACTCTATAACAGCGACGCTCTTATAAATCATTACCCAGCCCCAATCGTATTGATAATCGCGCGCGCCTCGTTGTAGGTCGCCTCAGAAATCTCATCAATACCAGGTTGTGGAATAATCCCAATGAACACCAGCGAATTATCGTCCATCAAAACCACCATCACAGTACGTGGATAAGTGCGCGTGTCATTGGTTTCGATATAACTGGTCTGGGCATAGCGATTCCCGTTCTGCAATGTCCCCACTTCCACATCATCAGGGTTCAGGACAACACTCTCATCCAATGGCGACACAATATCCAGCAAAGCAGCAACCAAGTCAGCAGGGTAATCACGCTGTGTCGATAAACTGCTATTGAACGGTACAAAGTAGAGATTACTCTCCAAGGTCGATAACCCAAATGCACCCTCATCATATTCACGAATACGCCAATACACAGGGAAACGCATCTCACCAATATCTTGCACAATATAAGCATTGTCGAGTGCCATCATCTCAATTGGAGGCAATGTGCCATCAGGACGTATCGTCTGAATCATATCTTGCACATCCGCATCTTGAAGAATATTGCTCCCAATCGGTGCTGTCATCTCAACCGCTAAAACATCAACCTCGGTCAAAGGCGCAAGAAAATACACACGCTGAATCGTCGCATCATCAACAGTATCGGCAAAGCGGTAGCGAATACCTTCTAAGCCACGCACGTTCAAGAATACAATCGCCGAAGGGTCAAATTCAACTGTCTCATCAACAGGGGTAAACAAGTCATAATACAGTAATTCTATGGGGTCATTTTTGAGGTCTAGAGCCACAATTTCTTCTGCTGAATAGACCGATACCGCCATACTTACATCTTCACGCACAAGACTTTGCTCAATAGTATTGGCTGTCCATGCGTCAGGATATTCAATCATCCATGTGTCATCGAAGGTGAAGCTATTGCCCAAGACCGTATCAATTGCTGAACCAAGACTTTCATAGCGCAAGGTTTCTATGATACTCAGGGCTAAATCTTCATCACCGCCATCCAAACGAATTGTCGCCACGGCAACCGAGCCATTGTCACCCACTGGCAAAACAATCACCGTGTCATTTCCATCCTCAAAGCGAATGCCTTCACGTTCACCGATAACAATCGCTTCTTCGTCGCCAATTTCATAGGTATCATCGCCATAATACCACTCTAAAATCACAGGCAAGCTATCCAATTCTTGTGATTGAATCGTGCGCTCATAGACAATGTAAAATCGCAGGTCAATCGTCTCATTTGCCATGTTGATATCTTCGTAATCTTCTTCATAAATCAGAAAATCACTCGGAAAATTCACAATAGTCCCATCCACAAAGATATATTCTTCGGGGAAATCGTTCTGTGCGCTGACCAATCCAACAAATAATAATAGGGTCATAATGGCAAAAAAGCGTTTGAGCATGAGTCGCATGTCCTTCTATCTGGCACGATAAAAATCACTTTTAGCAGGTTAGTGTAGGGACAATGCCTGCATTGTCCTAAAAATTACACTTATAATTCTCTAGTATTATGGCGTGGGAGTGCTATTTGTGGCAAGTCAAAAAGACAGGTACTGTATCAAAAACGGTTGAAATTCAAAATTATCTTTATTTTTCCAGCAGACATGATATCTCTACCAGTGGGCATTGTAGGGAAGCGCAACGGCGCGTCCGTGAGTTTCAACTTTTTTTAGTTATCTTCGTGATAAATAATAACCGTCTACCCACCATTACTCACCCAAATCGCACCTTCACCTGCCACACGATAATGCCATTTTTTGCCTGCTGATGCCTGTTTGCTGAGATAAGCAATCGGTGGTTCAGACATCGGCGGATAGTCAATCTTTGCCAGATGCTCGATTGCCTCATCTAGGGCAATCCAGTCCGCTTTCAGGATTTCGCCTTCTGGGTCATTCGGGCAAATCTCCCCTTCCCATGCCTCAATATCGTAGATAAGGGCTTGCGTCGGAACATCATCAAATTCTATAGTGACATCATAGGCACAAGCACCTATTTTCACTATCGTTAGCCCTGTCTCTTCTAGCACTTCACGCACCAATGCTGAATGCCCTGTCTCACCTTGCTCAACCCGTCCACCGGGCAATGACCAATACGCCACAGCATCAGTATCTCCCTGAACATAAATCATCAGGAGGTCGTCATCAGCATTACGGATAATCGCCGTAACAAAATTTGGTTCAGTCATATTAACTTTTCATCACGAAAACACAAAGAACTCTAAGAATAGCTAGCCGAACGTTATGATATCTATATTTTCCCTATTTTCTAAGGCTTCTTTTAGTGCTGAACTCACAGGTGGTAAATGTTTTTGAGCATACCATTTACTATGTTCATTTAAGTCATTTAAATGCTTATCTAGAATTTCTAATTCTATAATGAATTTTTGTATTACATCCCAAGTAATGTCTTCTTTCCCATATAAAACTGCACCGTGAGTCATTGCAACAAGTGTATGCAGGTTGAGTTTTTCCGCTTCGTCTTGCCAATAGGCTTTACTCTGTGTATAAAATGCGATAAATAAATCAACTTCTTTTTTCGGAATTATGTATGATATAGATAAATCAAAAGTCATAATTTTCCTCTTTTCTTTAAGAATATGCTTACTCCACACCCAACAAAGCCTCGCGTTCTAAGAAAAACGACACCGTAATGCCAATCACCAACGCCCAAAAGAATGACCCTAATCCAAATAGAGAAATATCCGAGAGTACCACAACAAAGGTCATCAATGCGCCTAAAAACAAGTTACTCTGGAAAACAGCTCTCAGGGCATTCGCCAGAACATCAAATAACGATAAACCTGCAACAGCCAGTAAAAATGGCAAGGGAACAATCTCAATCAGAAGCGTTGTTAAGCCACCCAAAATACCGATTAGAATTGCCATTCCACCTGCATAATAAACAGCATAATGACGTTTGTCCAAATCGCCAGCGTTGTCACCTGCCACAATTGACGTGAGAGGTAAGGATAACGACGCACCCATTGGACCCAAAAATGACCCCACAACAGTAAAAATCCCACTCGCCAGATTGATGATGCCTTCGGGTGGCTCATAAGATTTGCTCTTGATAAAGATTAATGAGGGCAACGTAGCTTGTAGCGTAATCAGCACGACAAATATAGGCGTGATGCTGGCAATTGTACTTAACGAGAATACAGGTCGTGTCATTTCAGGTAAAGGCAAAGCAAATGATAGCTCTGGGTTCTCAGGTCGAAACGTCAATACACTCAGTAGTAAACCAACCAACAGCGCAGGAAGAATCGGTGGCACACGGGTTTTCAGCATTCGTCGACTCAGCAAATAAGTGATGAACACGCCCCCAACAATCAAGGGTGACTCACCAAGTGAGGTAAAAGTCCCTGAAACTAAGGGCATAACTGCGCCAGCCAACAATCCAAAGACAATCGGTGCAGGTATCCACTGAGCCAATTTCTTATTCAAGCCTAGAATCGTCAACAGGACGACGACCACACCAGCAATAATGGATGCCCCAACCAATTCAGCAAAGGCGTATTCTGCACCCAATGAAAAGACAAAAATCAATATAAACAGGTTGCCTGTGAATAAAATCGGTTGCTTATAGATAAACGTCACGATAACACTCAACAAGCCCACTAAACCGTAGTGAGTAAAAATCCAAGCACTGATTTGTGAAGGCGTTAAGTCCAAAAGTGGTGCAGAAGATAACGGCAGACTCAGCGCAGTGATAAACAGAATGATGACAGGTAATGCAACACTAATGCTGGTCAACGGAGATTGCGATTGATGAGATGACGACACGCGATTGCCTCATTTTCTTCATAGCATAATTGCTAAGTTTTCGTTTAATCATTAAATATCGATGTACAACCAGTGTAGCAATAATGCCCTTCTCATATTAATAACGGGGATATGAACGGTCATATCAACAACACACGCCAGATAAAATCATGTATGCTCTGTTTAGCACCTTAACAACTAAATATCAAAACTCTGTGCCATAAAGCAGGGATTTCTCACTAACCAAAAACAAACCAGAATCGAGAAAATTCCCTGTTAATGTTTCTGTTCCTCACGCCCAAAATTCCCTGTTTTCCCTGTTATGCCCTGTTAAACAGGAAAATTCAGTCTTACAACCTGATGTTACGCAGTCATGTTATTAGGATGATATTCCGATAATAAATAGTCTTGTTCATTCGATTTTGTTTTCAGTGACTTACAAATAAAAAAGGACACACTATCTCAGCATGTCCCTTTTACAAAGTCTAAATCAGTCTAACTTAATCACCAGCATGTGCAGGTGCAGTCACACTGATGCCACTACCATCCCGACGTACCCCTTCTTCTGGCAAGCCAAAGTGACGGTCAATCGCATCGAGATACGCAGTCGCCGCTTCTGTGCCGTAGCCATAAGGGTCTTCAAATGGAATCGGGTCTTCATCGAAATTGGTTGGCGGTGGTGGGCTGGTTGTTGCCCATTCTAAGGTCAAAGCACGCCAAGGATTCGCCCCTGCAATGCGACCATTATAGAAACTCACCACACAATTAATCAGGAAGACAAAGGTACTGAAACCAAGTACAATCGCCGCAATTGTCGCAATCACATTCAGCGTCTGTAATTCAGGAGAATGCGTATAGACCGCAACACGACGTGGCATCCCCAACATCCCTGCCATGTGCATCGGGAAGAAGGTGAAGAAGAAGCCGAAATAAGTCAGTGCAAAGTGAACTTTGCCCCAAAATTCGTTCATCATGCGCCCTGTCATCTTCGGATACCAGTGATACAAAGCACTGTATACCCCAAAGACAGACCCACCGAATAGTACAAAGTGGAAATGCGCAACAACAAAGTAAGTATCATGTACGTGAATATCAAATGGCACAGCCGCCAACATCACACCTGAGATACCACCAATCACAAACATGGATAAGAACCCAAGCGAGAAGAGCATCGCGCTAGTATAGCGTATCTTGCCGCCCCAAATCGTCCCCAACCACGAGAAAATCTTAATCCCTGTTGGTACAGCAATAATCATCGTTGTAATCATGAAGGGGATACGGAGCGCAGGTTGTAAACTGGTGAACATATGATGCGCCCACACGGTAAAGCCAATCAGCGCAATCGCCATACTGGACATCGCAATCATACGATAGCCAAATACGGGTTTCCGACTATGAATGGACAATACTTCACTCAGAACACCCATGAACGGCAATACCATAATATACACCGCAGGATGGCTATAGAACCAGAAGATATTCTGCCAGAGCAAGACATCACCACCAGCAGATGGGAGGAAGAATGTCGTCCCTGCCACACGGTCTAATAGCAATAATGTCAACGCACCTGTTAAGAATGGGGTTGCCATCACGACAATGATGCTAGTCGCTAAAACAGCCCAGCAGAGCAATGGCATTTGCCACAAACTCATCTCTTTCGGACGCATATTGAGGATAGTGACGATGAAATTAATTGCCCCTAAAATTGAGGAAATCCCCAACAAATGGAGTGACATCGCCCACATGGTCTGACCATCATTGCTAAATTCAAGAATGGTCGACAGAGGTGGATAACTTGTCCAGCCAGCTTCAGCTTGCCCAATGATATAGCCACCAATGAGCATTGCGCCAGCAGGTGGAATTAACCAGAAAGCAAAGGCATTCAGCCAAGGGAACGCCATATCTTTTGCCCCTAATTGAAGAGGGACAACATAATTACCTAGCGCACCAATCATCGGGATGATGAACAAGAAAATCATCACGGTGCCGTGAATAGTAAATAATTGATTATAGGCTTGCCCTGTTCCCATGAAATCGAGTTCAGGTGTCAATAACTCCCAGCGAATCATCATCGCAAGTGCGCCACCAATGACGAAGAAAAGAAGGGAAGCAATTAGATATTGCAGACCAATAATCTTGTGGTCAACTGTCCAGCCAGCCAATTCCCCTAAAGATGGAAAACGGCTTCTAGGGTCATCAAAATGCTCTTGTGTTTGTTGTCCAGCAGGTACTGAAATTGTAGCCATGCAACGACCTTTCAAAAATTGTCTACCAGTAGAGATAGGTTATTTTTATTCATCCTGCAATATATTTGTAGAATTGTAGGGGAGTGCCTAAGTGCGCTCCCGAACGGGCGACCACACAGGGTTCGCCCTTACGATATGTATCTGATCTAATCCTGATAATCTTCGGTGATAGCTAGTAACTCATCAACCAGCGCATCAACATCACCCGTAAATTCACCGTTTCCGTCAAATTCCCAATTCGTGAAACCACAATCACTATCAGCAGGATTACCTGATGCGGTTTGTGTACAAAGGTAAGAGACAATGCCCATCAAATCTTCGCGTGGCATCTCACCTTGCCCTGTACCGGGATGGAAGTAAGGCATAATCGCAGGATAACCTGCTACGAGATAATCTTGCGAAAGGCGAATAGACTGCACGAGATATTCCGCATTTGGGTCAACTTCATTACCGATTGCATCAGCAGAAGCCTGTGCGCGTTGACCTGTACGTGAGCCGATGCCATCTAAAGCAGGTCCTTGATTACCAGCCCAACCCTGTTCAGAGAGCGCATGGCAACCAGCACAACCATAATTATTGATAACATTTAAACCCACTTCAAATGGGTCGCCAGCAGGCACACTGAGGATATTCACGGTAGGCACAAACCAAACAGTCTCAAATTGTTCTGCATTCTCAAACATGACAATGTCTGTGAACATATCACCATGACCGCCACCGCAAAGTTCAGTACAAATCAGGCGATAACGATTGAAACGTCCAATGACCGTATCATTATTAATAGGGAGAAAACCCTCTACTCCACGCTCATTGAGAACACGCACCCAAGCTGTACCTTCCTCGGGGAAGATACCAATATTTTCATCCATCAAACGACGTTCGCCTTCAAGCAAGTCTGCTTCAGCCACATCAGCTAAGGCAAATTCCAATGGACGTGGTAATTCACCCTCAGCAGGTGCGGGGAATTCAACCAAGACATCGCTATCAAAGCTCGCTTCGGTATAAACCGTTGCAGGGTTATGTACCATCACATATTCCCATGTAGGGGCTTCGTCTGGTAACTGAGGCGTAAAGATAACACTCGTTGTGCGTCCGGGTAATAAATCTTGCTTAACGCGCATTTCAGGTGCCCAGAATGAGTGGATAACATCAAGTGTATTCATGTTAATTTCCACTTCTTGCCCTGCATAAATGAATAAGTCACCTGTGCGAACCACAATCCGTGGACCCGCATTCTCAGTAATTGACTCATCATCATTGATAACATCTGCAAAATCATTGGTGATGTATTCAAATGACCAAGCATAACGTTGACCAAGCGCATTAATTGCCACATTCTCAGCTTGTGAGTCAGCCGTCATCATCACATTGGGGTTACTTGGTACTTCTGTATTCTGAACCCAAACGCTGTAGCTATAGATTGCTAAGAAAACGACAATTACAGATGGCACAATTGTCCACACAATTTCCAGAATGACATTCCCGTGAACGTTCGGTCCATCAGTGTGGTCATTGGCTTTTGCACGGAAGGCAACGGCAGCGTAATAGATAAGCCCTTGTACCAAGAAAAAGACCACCCCACCAATGCCGAGTAACACACGGAATAGAGCGTCAGTACGTTCAGCTTCAGCCGATGCCGCAGGGGGTAGTATCCCCATATTAGGGAGTATCTGCCACATGATAAAACCAAACACGAGGCTCAATACACCAAAGACGATAAGGGGCAGGACATTCACCCCAGAGGATTGATTTTGTTGCGGAACAGTAGTCATATACGAAGAATTCCTACCTAAATCCATTTACTTAAATATAAATCGGGGGATGTGCATTCATCAATAACTCGTATTTTGAGCTTTAAAAAAAGTCCATCCAAGAAATGTTGTTTTTGATTGTTACATTTTACACAATCATATCAAAAAGGCATGCTTTCGACAAGCAAGAACCCTTTTAGGATTTTACCTTGCTCGCCTCATTTTCCCAAATGAATGAACATAAGAAATTTCACGTTCGCAGAATGGTCATCAAACGTTATAATGGGACTGTAAATACGTCTTTGTGAAATTTACATTGATAATAATGCCTTGCTTAGTGAAATGTAGTTTTAAGAGCCTCTAGCAATCAGTATTTCAGCTAACAATAATGCTGATTTTAAAATGGTTTTAGCTTGCTGGCTCTTTACTAAAATGTTTCGACTAAAATTTGTGCTTGTTTCACATAGAATATTCGATTTAAATTCTTATCAAGGATAGCTAACATGAGTGAAAATAATAATACCAGTCTGAGCGAGAATAAAAATTTACGTTATGCTGGCATCGCTGCCATTATCGCCTTAATTGTCGCACCCATTGTTGCCAATATGTTCAGTATGCAATGGGCAGTAGTCGTAATGGTTGAAATTGCTGTGGTCGCCTTTTTTACAGTTTTATTCGTGATGATTATAGGCTCACAAGAAGACCATTACCCTAGTGCCGCCGAAGATTCACCATCCGTTGCGGCATGGTCACAACGCTTGGGCGCGGCAGAACAAGCCAAAGTCGAAGAAACTGTTGAAAATATAGAAGAAGCATCAGGACCTACCGACGAAAGTTAAGTCAAACAGACTTTATGATTTCACCTTGAGCGGACACTGGTTCGCTCTTTTTCATATCCGTTCAAAAATCTTGTATAATATTAATGAATCATCCGTAAAGTATTCGCCTACTACAACATCTAAAAGACTGGTGAATAATCTAAAATGAAAGGCGCAAGCACCTCATGACATTCCAAAATAACAATACAGCTTTTGAAGCACTCAAAACAGGGCTTGCAGATGAACGCGCTGAGGCAATTAAATATCTTGGCGATAATCAATATGCACCTGCTGTCCCTTATCTTGCTCAACTGGTAGAGGAAAGTGACCCTGGTACACGCTTCTTAGCCGCGCAAGCCCTCAGCAAAATCGGTGATGAAGCTGAAGCAGCCGTTTCATCTTTGCTGATTGCCCTCCGTGCGGATGACATGTACTTACGCATGGCAACAACCAGTGCCTTAATTAGCATCGGTAATCCTGCGGTGCCGGGCTTAGTTAAAGCTCTGTTTGACCGTAACAAGGCAGTTCGTCGGGCATCAGCAAAAGCACTCGGCAAAATTGGCAATCCACGTGCTATCAAACCGCTAGAAGTCGCTGTCAAAGACCGTGAACCTAGTGTCCGTAAGCTTTGTACAGAGGCTCTTGAACGGCTGAATGCCTAAACATTAAATTCAAAGAGGATGCCACTGTAGCATCCTCTTTTTGATTCTACTCATCATTTCCTTTAGCGAACACTCGCCGACCAAATAAAGACGTTATCCGCAGAGATTTCACTATTTTCCTCAAACGTGAAAAGTCCCAATCCAACCGTCCCTCCTTGGTAGACATCATCATAAACATCAACTAACAAGGTATCATTGATATAAAAGGCGATATAATCATCGACACAGACAGCCGTTATCTGATTGGTGCTATTAATATTAATCGCCGTTGAGCGTTCCCAATCGGCGGCAAAACGATACGAGCCACTATCTGTTAGCCAAATAGCGTAATAACCATCACCGCTAATTACAAACTGATAGCCCCGTCCAATGCCTGCCTCACTACTACGGCAAACTACGCCATAGGCATTATTATCTGTGCCATTCTCAAAAGTCACTTCGGCTTGGATAACGGCATTATCATAGGATTCCTCACTCACCAATAAAATGGGATAGACCGCATCTTCTATGGAGGTCATCTCTAGTACACCATCATCAAAATCAATTTCGCCTTGGTCAGCATCAATTACATACCAATTGGCATCATTATCCATTGGGTCAAAGCGAATAAGACTATCTAAAGAAACTTCTTCTAAACCATCTTCTAGCAAAAGGATTGTTTCAGCACGTTGCTCACTGACAAGGTCATTATCCGTCGTACTTGTAGCAGCAAATTCCCCATTTGCATCCGCAGACCACACACGCAGATTATCAAAGCCGATAAACACTTCGCTATTTTCTTCAAACACAATCACAGACATGCCTACAGCGCCTTCATCAAAGGTGTCATCACGCGCCTCGCCTGCCAATTCGCCATTGATATACAGCGCAAAATAATTATCGACGCATACAGCCGTGATTTGGTTACGGGCTTCAGCCTCTTGGTTGATAAGGTCACTCGCTGTCCAAGGCATGAAGGGACGCGCACGTCCATCTACAAAGGCAAAAATGCGCCAGAAACCATCGCTACTGATATAAAAATAAATCCCATTTTCTTCATCCGAAGCGCGACAAACAATGCCATATCCATCATTGGGTTCTTCGGATAAACGTTGGGTATCGACTGTGATGATGCTGTTGTCATACTCTTCTGTGCCGATGCCTGTATAGATAATATCGTTATCTACAAGACGAATTTCGTAGCGTTCATTGCGAACACGCCGGTTCCCTTCACGGTCTGATGCGCTTTCCCAAGCATTTAATGCCGTAAAGGATTCTTCCAGCAAAACATCACCTGCCGTAATTGGGACAGCCCCTTGTTCAATTTGTTTGGATATATCAATATCGTTGCCATCAGGAATAAGCGGGATAAGCCAACTCAGGTCTTCTTGTGCTGAGACAACCCCGACCATCATTATGAGCATTATCATCCAAATTAAGCGTATCCAACGTTTCACTATCTATATCCTAGTTTTATGGTTTGTGGTGTCCAACTGTAATAATTGTTCTATTTGAAATTAAATGAAACCTTTACACAGTTTAGAATGTAGGAGCATAGCATGACACTCTTACGTAAATACAGTTTTATAACTGTCATAATTTATTGTAGCGTAAGCAATAAATTTGTGCTGTTAGAAAATAGTTCGTTATTCCCATAATAACCTATACATAATTACTTCAATATTCCCACGCAATACTAATATTATCCCGTTATACTAATAACGATAGTTAAGCGTAGGGTATGCGTTGAGTATAAAAGGCGCTTTTCTCTTAGGCTATAAATTACACTTTATCAGGAGGAATAGGAATGAAGCAAAAATTATATTTAGTCTTAATCCTAGCAATCATCTCGACAATGGCGTTGGTTGTTACGGCACAAGATATTAGCCCGACAGAAGTCCCTACAGGTGATGAAGATATTGCAATTAGCTATCCTCCACCTGTATGGGTTGTCAGCGATTCTGTGGAAATCTTAGGAACAGCCGATGTTCTCAATTTAAGTAATTACTTTGTGGAATATCATGAAATTCGCTTCGATACGGATGAAGAAGATAGTGAAATCGAAACATGGTTTCCTGCCACCTTACCGGGAAGCAATGCTGTCCGTAATGATGTCTTAGGCACATGGAACACCACCACTGTGCGTGACGGCATTTACGAGATTCGCTTGGTTATCAACTTGAGTGATGGCACGCAAGAAATCTTCACTGTGAGTCCGATACGGGTAGAAAATGATCCACAAGATGGCATTGCTGGTTTAGCTCCTGCTATCCAAGCAACTCCGACCAATTTGCCAGCGAATGGTTCACGCCCAACCTTAGCCCCAACCCCAACGAGCGTTGTTAGCAACCCGAATAATCCAACAGTAACTGCCCTAGTAGATGCCAATATTCGCAGCGGTGATAGCACCAGTTATCCGCGAGTAGATTCACTCTTTGATGGTGAGCAAGCCGCCGTTTTAGGTATTAGTAGCTCAGGTAATGGCTGGTTCTATATCGAATCACCTCGTGGACGACGTGGCTTTATCGCTTCAAGCACCGTTGATTTTAATGGTAATATCTCAACATTGACCTTGATTAATCCACCAGCGACACCAACACCACTACCAACGGCAACCCCTGTTACATCTGCAAACTTGCAAGTTACAGGTATCTCGCTTGATCCATTCCCACCGAATTGTGGTGAGACATTCCAAATTAATATCAATGTCAACAATTCAGGTAGTGGACCAACAAGTACATCAGGTACATTAACTGTGATTGACCGCAACAACCGTACAGGCACAACCACAGCTAGCACTGTTGGTGGTTTCCCTGTGATTAATCCAAACGGTAACTTTGTCGTAGTTGCAAATCTGACTGTAGACACATTCTTCAATGAAACCCACACGATTGTGGTTACAGTTGATAACAATGGCATTATCCCTGAGACCAACGAAGGCGATAACACCTCATCTGTCAGCTATGTTCTTGACCAAGCAACCTGTGGTTAGAAGAAATTTGTTTGTAGGGGTACACCAATAGTGTGCCCTTACCTTTTTTCTTAAAGAGACAACTCATGCTCACCATCAAGCCCCAAGAAAATATCTACGAAGAATCCTTTCGCCAGATGATATTCAATTATTGGCAAGAACTCATGCCCAAAGCAACCGTCCTCGAAACAGATGAAAAACGTGAAGCCTATTTTGAATCAGAATTTGCATCAGGTGATGTTTACGGGTTCTGGAATCAAGAGACATTGGTGGGCTATATACACTTAAAAATTAGAGGTAATGTTGGCGGATTAGCAGGAATTTACATTGTGCCATCTGCCCGACGACAAGGTTATGGCAAGCAATTAATGCAGTGGATGTTTGAGCAGTACGACCAGCGTGGCATTAAGCAAATTGCCCTCTACGTGCGACGCGATAACCCGACTGCGAAGGCATTTTATGAGTCACTGGGTTTTGGAGTGGCAGGCTACCGTATGCGGATGTATCGTGAAAACGGCGAGGTATTACCGATTATCCTATCATCCGACACCTAGTTATTTCTCGTCCCAATAACCCTTGTTAATCAACTTCTCTTTGATTTCAGCTATAATTTCTGGTGCAAAATTACTAGAATTTAGTTTAAATTTTTCTTCCTCTAAGTATCCATCTTTTGTTAGCTCAGGTAATACTAATACTTCGTTTAACAGTGTTTCCTGAAAAACTAAACTTGTAGAAGTACCGAATCCGTCATGGAGCATTTCGACAGCATCTATTGCATCTCCTATCGTTGCAACACCTTGTCTGAAACAAACATTCAGAGTTTTGACTGTTAAATTCAGTTGTTCGATTGGTATTTGATATAGAATTAATTCATCATATTCTCTCATACTATTCTCCATGTCTATAAAGCAAGTATATCATTCCAGACTGGATGCTATTTCTTTATTCACAAATTTTCTGCTTTTCTTCGTGTTCTTCGCGTCTTCGTGGTGAATTGCTTTCCCTGTTTCTCTGCGTCTCTGCGTTAGGCTTTTCCAAGTAAGCCTTTCAACCTGTTAGGTAACATCGGACGCAAAATTGCCAATTCAGGTTCATCCAATGGTTTGAGCGCAAATAGCACCAGCAGATAAACCCCACTCGCAACTATTAACGCCAGAAACATATTCACAGGAAACAAGACTAACACTACAGCAATCATCGCTCCTGTTGCCACAATGGGTCGCCACACCAAGGAAAGCCAATTAATACGTTGCTCCAAACCGCGATTCATAAGGATAGCAAAGGGGATGAGTAACATCGCCTCGCTCAAAATCGTGGTGACAGCCGCCGCTTGAAAACCATACATCGGGATGAAAATGATATTCGTGATGATATTAAAACTCACCGCAAGGAAAAATGCCCATGTGATATAGCGTTGTAGATTGAGTGCAATCAGCGCATATTGAGTCAGACTATTCATCCAGCCAATGGGAATGCTCCAAATCATAATCATCAGCGCAATCGCCCCGTTGGGTAGATAACTCGCCCCTGCCAAAATTAGCGTCAGTAGATTAGCCAACACCGTAAAACCCACCGCAATCGGCAAGGCTAAAGCGACCATCAGCTTGATGCCAAAGCGATAGGTCTGCTTGAGTTTGTCCTTGTCTTCCTCCGCTTGGCGTGACATTAAGGGGAATAGTGCTTGCGTAAAAAATGAAGGGACAATATTCAGCGCAAGTAGCCATTTATAGGAGGTGCTATACTGCGCGACAGTGATTGCGCCTTTTATTGCTTGCAATATCACAATATCAATCTGGAAGAAAATCGTCGCTAAGAAATGGTTGAGCATCAGTGGATAACTCTCATTGACCATCTCTTTGAGCAGTGACATATCAGGTTTCTTCGGCAAGTCATCGATGAACTCACGCCCAGCCCAGACCAATACCCCCAGCGTGATGAAATTATTGACGATACTCACACCCGCTAACCCGACAATGCCCCAACCCAATAACAGCACTATCACGCCAAAAATTGTCTTATTAATGGTGGTGATGGTTGCTATCGCAGCAGGTTTCTCGGCTTGTTCATGAGCATAGTAGAGCGAGGTCATGCCTTTATTGAGGCTCGCAGGGAATAATCCTATATAAAGAAGCACCAGTGCAATTAATCCCTCCTGAGGCAAAGGCTCAACGGTATTTTGCCAGAACACCAAGAATAGCAAGAGTAATCCCAAGCCAATGACACTCAGAAAGAAGCGGAAGAAAGAAGTATTAAAGAGGTAAAAGCCACTGCGACTTTTATCTCGACTGACCTCACGCATTAAAAACAGGTCGAGTCCAAAATTCGTAAAAATATCAAACCAGACAAAGACTACGACAGCAAAGTTATATACCCCGACCATCTCTTGACTCAATAAGCGGTACAGCACAATTGCAAACACAAAATCAATGCCACGGTTGAATAAGTTCAAGATAATGGGTGCGATGCTATTGCGCGCTACTTTCGCCGTTTGTGATGAGTCTGCCGTATTCGTCCCAACAAAAATTGTCCATAGCCAGATACCCACCAAGAGCGTGAGGACAATCGCTGAAATCGCACTGCCGAAGAAACCCACTTGCACACTCGTCGGACTATAGACCATCCGCACTGTGAAGCGCCCTTCCTCTATAGCAGTTTGTGCTTCATTAAATATGTCACTCTCAGCATAATACTCGGCAACAGCATCGAGACTAATCTGCACACCCTGTAAGATATTGGCAACAGGCAGAACTTCTAATTGAAATTCATTCTCCTCGCCCACACCCTCTGGACGAATGAAAGCTTTCCACCCTTGTGAATAATTCTCACTAATCACCAACCATGAATCAGCATCCAATTGAATATCAAGGAATTTCTCTCGCGCTGTATCACGGGTGATGGTTGCTTGCATATACTCAGGAATATCAAAGCGTGTTTCTCCATCCGCTACATAGTCTATAGGCGATGTGGGTAGAGTCATTTCATTGGCTAAGACTGTAAAGGCACGCGGTACAGCATGGGGATTTTCGTAGATAACTAGGGTATTATCACAGCAAACCGTGTCCCAATCGTTAAAGGGAAGCAACACATCAGGATACGTGACGACATAACGCACATTCAGTAAAGCTAATAAGGAAGAGTCCAATACCTGCACATAGTCCGCTTGTGGATGCCAACTATAGTATTCCTCATCAGTGAAAATCGGCGCGATACGGTTAAAATCTAACTGAACCTGTGGCGTGGTTGCGCGCATATAATCGACAAAGGGACGTGGAATGATGCTATCGTAACCCCGAATATCATCCAAGCCATACTGCATCGTCACATTTGCATTCAAAATCGGCGTGCTATCAGGTGGCTCTAAAGTGGTATAACGAAATGCACCCTCTTCTTGATATCGTTCTTGCAACCATGAAATCGGCTGAGGCGTATATTCCAGTAAGAGTGGGTCACTGGCAGGGTTAAATCCCCAAGAGGCAATCATCAAATCGGCAACGACGATAGCAATCGCAAAAACACTCCATCGGCGCAGACCGCTGTACATCCGCATCCGCCCAACCCATGCAAAGACAATCCCCGATAGAATGAGCATCACGCCAAAGACGGCGATATTCGCAAATTGATAACTATAGAATAAATCGGCTGTGCCTGCGCCAAATGCTTGATGCGCTTTAGCAAGGCTAGCGAGAAGGCTCTCAATGCGCCCCTCTATAGAAGGAAAAGCAAGATAACTTCCTGCTAATCCCGCAATGACTAAGCCACCTGTTGCAATTAATCCATAGCCGAACCACGTTTCACGCCGAGAATAGGTTTCTGCTGTCCGACGTACCAGCGCATCCATACCAAATGCCGACAGCATAGCGATAGCAACTGTCAGGGCATAAATCCACCGAAAAGGCGAATTCAGCTGATTAAATCCGGGCAACATATAAATCAGCCGATAGGTTGGTAAACCAAACATGAAAGTCAAGCTGAGAACTGCCATCACAGCAAATATAGCCCGATACGGTGGTTCACGCATGAAGGTTTGTAAGACTTTTCCCCCTTGCCCCATCATCCACATCGTTCGGTCAACAATTGCGTAGAGAGCAAGCAATAAGGGCAAAATTCCTAAATACAACGCGCCTTCAACGTAATTCTTGATGCCCCAATCAGTATGTGATTGTGAATTGCCGTTCTCATCCGCATTGAACCATGACTCAACCCATTCAAAATTGAAAACATCATAAACACGATGATGTGTCGGGTTGCCATAAAAATTCGGAAGCGCAAATTGCAATATATCGCGGTTTACATGCGCGTAATCGATAACCGTTGCATAGTCTGAGCGTTCGGCACGCCAATTGCTCTGGGCAAATTCGACTAAAGGCAAAAATTGAATCGAAGCAAGTCCAATCCCCAGTACAATCATGGCGAGCATCCAACCTGCTTGTGTGAGCATCAAGCGCATATCTCGTAGACGCATAAAATCATGTAACCAACGTCCACCTGCATAAAAGCCACTAATCAACAGGGAATATAATGTGACTTCTACATGCCCAGCCAAAACATTCATTGCTAGCGCAGTCGCACCAATCGCCACCCAAGGAATTGCTGTTTTGTAGCCAAATAGCTGTCTTTTGCGGATGATAAATTCAATCATCAGGAGCATGAGGGGCAACCAAGGGATTGCACCTATCATCATCTGGAAGACGACACTTGCGATGACAAATCCTCCCAATTGATACACCACGCCAGCCAACATCGCGCCAGCCCGTCCGATGCCCAAGCCACGCGCAAACAAATACATGAATACACCTGCTAGCCACAAGTTCAGCACCGTGAACCAGCCATAAGCTAACCACAATGGCATGACATAATACACCACACTCAGCGGATACAAAGCACTATGCTGACCTGCTGCCAAGAACGGTATACCCGCGAATTGATGGGGATTCCAGAGTGGCACTTCACCTTCGGCAATTTGTTGGCGGATGAAAGCTTTCCACTGGTAGTTTTCGAGGATTAAATCACTGACGAGGTGATTATGTGGATTTGCAGGTGCATTAACAGCCTCACGGTCAGTTAAATATGGCTCGTACTGAAAGAGATTTTCAGTCGGAATTAATGTTTTACCACCGAGCGTCTGTGGGAAGAAAAACGCCAAGGGAAGTAAAAACAATGCCAAAATGATGAGACTGTCGGGTGCGATGCGTCGAATAACCTGCATACCATTCCTCATGTTGCCACTGAATTAGGATGCAACAGGATACCGTTTTCACTTCATTTTGGATAGATAAAATAGCACAACAGAGGTTAGCGTTAAATTGGTGTAAGTAAGATATTTTTCTCTACTAGGACAACAAAATATAGAAAACCGTTAATTTGTATATCATCCATAGATTATGTCCTGAATCCAGAATCTATAATTCCCCTCATGACAAATACCACAATCAAAAGATTAATAATAAATGAAATAAAAAATCTTAATTAATTATTTGACAATTATTAACTATACTAGGATTATAGTCAGGAAATCATAGGTATAGAAAATCATGTTGGTACGGGAAACACGAGAACAACAAACGCAACAAGTTAAACAATGGTGGGCGCAAGTCCGCAATGAAACACAACTCAGCTTGCGTTTAACTAGCAAGACAGACCGTGACTTAAACCGCATCAGTGATGTTGATGCTTGCCTAGACAGCCTCTACAACCAATTCAACACAGTTGAGAGTGTCCATTTTCCCGAATCAGCCCTACGTATCCGCAAAATGTTATTGGCATTTATGCTCAACCTCATCACCGCAGTCCAGCATGTCCGCCTGCAAAATGATGATGACCGCAAAGTTATCTTTGATATTGCGATGGTTGATAAACACATGCTAGAACTTTACCTTGAAGAATTTGGCTTAAGACTTTGATAGTTAATTAACAACTAATCAATTCACATATCTTAATTATTCAACAAGGATTTCGTCGTATCATTAAGATAATAACGCAATACTCTTTAACGTAAGGACACTTTAATGGCAATCAGATATAACGCAAATAGTAAACGCCTACTAGTCAAAAATTGGTGGCAACACACGCAAAACCTACTTGATCTATTCTTGCAAGTTATGGAAAACGATAGTTACATTTCTGATCAAGAACTTGAAGATGCCTTATATTATATTACCGTGCGTCGGCATGAATTTGAGAAAATGCCATACCCACCTATGGTCGATAGTGTATACATACAATTACTTGACGCGCTCAAAAACGTTCAGCAAAGCCTAGAATACCGTCGTGAGAATAACCGTTTCTATGCTCAATCACGCCTCAATATGGCACAAGCAAATATGGATGCTGTGCGCTTTCATCTCGTTCAATTTGGAATCATTCTTTAAAGGTCATTCATGGTCACAGTCTTACAAACACCTTCACATATCCAGACCAATGAAATCGACCATTGGTGGCGTTGTATACGTAGCGAAAACCGTTTGTTGTTTCGCTTAATGAACGAGCAACTCGAAAATTTAGCTCGTCTGCCTTATTTAAAAGCAATTATCAAAAAGCTGAATTCAATTCAGGCAATGATGTTGATGTTCGATTACCCTGACCAAGTAGAGGAAATTCGTTTCTATCTATTATCAGCTTTGCGCTATTTTATCGGTTGCTTACAGGCGTTAATCACAAAAAATATGTGTGAAGCTGAGATGCTTTACAACCTCGTCCATGCAGATGTGAGTATGTTGCAATACATTTTCATGACACACGGCATAAAATCATACATTTAGGCATCACTTACTCTGAGGGCTTTACGAATGGATAAACAATATCAACAAGACGCTATTGGCAACCCAGTCGATGCATGGTGGAATACAACACGCCGAGAAATAATCTTTTGTATTGATTTGCTTGCTCATTTTCCGCCTGCACCAAATTCCACCCTTGCTGGCGAATTAATAGAATCCGTTCAATACGCGCATGATTACGTTACCCATACACCCTATCCTCAAGAAGCAACCAAAGTACGCGAATTTTTGCTCGACAGCCTTTGCTACTTGATTGAAAGCCTGAGAGAACAACGGGTACTAGGTCTCTTAATCAGCGAATCAACCCACAACATGGCATACCATAAATATCTAATGGTCACCTTCAAACTTCTACAATCGGGCATCTATGAACCTGCACCCAGTGACCAAGCCATTGTTGATTAGGTTCTATATACTTATCCAATAAAAAAAGACGTAAAGATTTACGCCTCTTTCGAGATTTATGATTGTAAGGCAGACCATCAGTCTGACCGTTACAAACTTAAATTAGAACACCATCTTTGCAAGGATTAATGCCCCTTGTTTCCAAGGCACACGATGGCTTACCCCACTTTGATTTTCAAACTGCGAGAGATTATCCACATACCAGCGATAGTTACGTATCAGTGCATCTTTATTGCTGTACTGTGCTTGCCAGCCTAGTTTCTCAATGGCTTTATCAACGCTGACGAAGCTATCTTTGTTGGCTGTTTCATATACCCATTTATATAATGGTGAAATTCCCAACATCTCTAAGAAACGTAATGTCCAGATGGCAGGTTCAGCTGGTAACCCAATGATTTTCTTACCATGCCCTGCGTAATCCAAAACTGCTTGATAATCTTCGCGGAAAGTCGTGAAATCAGTCGCGCCAATATTAAATGTATCATTGGCAACATCACCATCAAGGGTTGCGCTGAGATAAATTGCCGCACACAAATCTTCCACATCCAGCAATTGATAACGATTGCTACCATCACCCAAAACAGGGAAATTATGTCCTGTATATGCCCAATCATAGAGAAGCGCAAAAACACCCAAGCGTTCAGGACCAATGAATGATTTCGGACGAATGACAGGAACAACCATACCCTTGTCACGATAGGCAACACAGACTTCCTCCGCCGCAATTTTTGCCTCGCCATATGGACCAACCCCATCAAGTTTATCGCTCTCATAAAGAGGATGATGGTCTGGAATACCATAGACTGCTGTACTAGAAATATGCACAAAACGTGGGACATTGTGGGCGTGTGCGCTCTCGATGACAGTGCGTGTCCCATCAATATCTGTGCTATAAATTTCTTCAGGTTTATACAGTGGTAAGGCCGCCGCCGTATGAATAACGACATCCATACCTTCCATTGCTTTATCGACTGCGGCGCGGTCACGAATATCGCCGACGACTTCCGTAATTTGGCTACGTTCAGGGTAATCGAACGGTGCAATGTCAAGACTAACAACTTCGTGATTTCTTTCTAGCAAATAGCGCACCATGTTGATGCCGAGGAAACCTGCGCCCCCCGTAATCATATAACGTGCCATGTTATTTTCTCCATATTATCTTCTATCAGACAACACAAATCGAGGCGAGCCAACTTGCTCACCCAAGATTGTGATATTTAGCACATATTGTATATCAGCTTATTAGGGTTACAACCCTTAAGAAACTGTGAAATCAATTATTCGTTTATTCACATCTAATCGAATAGAATAACGTCGTCGCCTTCATAAGAGAAGATAGTTTTCCCTTACTATTTAGTGCTAAATTGGCACTATATTCCTTGGAATCAATTTTCCTAAAGAAATTAAATTGTGTGAATGCGATAGAATGTTATGATTAAAATATACCCTTCCCTCTAAAGGTCTAAAATGTTGCACGTAAAAATAATTTTAGGGCAAGCACTCATAAATTCACCTATAGACGTATTTGTAATAGCTTTCATGTGTATCGGCATGTTTCTTGCAGGCTGGTGGTTCGCACGCAGACATAGCAGACATACATCAAATGACCATGCAGTCAACAATTCTCCACAGCATGACGCAACTACAGAGAATCCCTTACTCAAAGAAGTAAATTTACTACAAGATATTGTCAACCAATCACCCGCCATCATATTCGTGAAAGATACGCAACTAAGATTTATCTTTGCAAATGCTAGGTTCGCTGAATTTTTCAATCAACGCCCTGAAGAACTATATGGCAAAACCGATAGTGAAAATGATTGTTTAGATAAATCTATCCTTGATAAGGTTGAAACAAGGATAAAGGAATTTGAAGATGATGATAGGAGAGTTTTAGCAGGTGAAGTCATCCAAGAATTTTCTAACCCTTATCAATTTAATGGAAAAACACATTATTTTAATGTCACAAAAATACCAATGCGGGATGAAGCAGGAAAAATCATTGGTATATTAAACATCGCACAAGACATTACAGAACAAAAGCGCTTACAAGATATCCAAACATATGACAATAAATTCCAACACCTTATCACCAATCTTGCAACAGAATTTATCAATTTACGGGCAGATGAATTTGATACCAGCGTAAACCATATGCTCAAAAAAATCGGCGAGTTTATTGGGGCTGGTCGAACTTATATTTATCACTTTTCGGACGATTTAGAATTTGCTTCTATGTTATATGAATGGGTATCGGCAGATGCAGAGCCTCAAATGCAGACCGAACAAAATATTTCAACACAACCATTTGCTATTACCTTTGAAAAGTTCAGACGTGGGGCAGAAGAATTTGTTGCCAGTGTTTTAGACCTTCCCCCTCATCGTCAAGTTGAAAAAGACAGATTACTTGAAAGAGGAATTTACGCACGAATTACCTTGCCACTTTTTCGGGATGGTAAATTATTCGGTTCAATGGGCTTCCATGCAACCAAACCTGAATCCAATTGGGCTGACTATAGTGTTGATTTACTCAAAATCGTCGCTGAAATCTATATCAACTTAATAAACCGCAAAGATATTAGTCAAAAAATCAATTATCAAGCAAATTTACTAGAAAATGTGAGCGATGCAGTCATCTCAACAGATTTAAATAGTATCATAAATACATGGAATCATGGAGCAGAAAATCTATATGGCTATCGTAAAGACGAAGTGATTGGTAAAAACTTCTCAGAATTACTCGAAACCGAATATATAAACCAATCACAGAATACCGTTATTCAAGAATTTTTAGCGAATGAACGGTGGCAGGGTGAAATTATTCGATACGACAAACATGGCAACCCTATTAATATACTTGCCTCAGTGTCGTTACTTAAGGATGCTTCAGGCAACAACATCGGGGCTGTATCCATCAACCATGATGTGAGTGAGCAGAAACGCTTAGAAAAACAACAGACAGAACTAACAATACAAAATGAGCGCATTCAACTATTAGAAGATGTCATTAGTGATTTATCACATGATATTAAAACCCCCTTAGCTACAATTCAAACGAGTTTATACCTTCTATCAAAAGCATCAACATCTGAAAAACGTGAATACTATTTGAAGCGAATGAGGGCGCATGTCAAACATCTCACCAAATTGGTAGAGGACATCTTAACGATGACGCGCCTAGATAAAGGTAAGGTTTTGGAATTTGCACCAGTCAATCTGAATGTGTTAGTAGAGAATATCTCTAATACATACCATGATTTATCAGAGACTCAAGACAATAAATTGACCTTTGACCTTACGCCTGATTTAAGCTCAGTTTTAGGAAACGAAGCTGAATTGAGTAGGGTTATATCAAACCTCATAGAAAATGCTATTCATTACACACCATCAGGCAAATCTATCATTGTTCGCACCTATTCTGAAGATTTCCATAATATTTTTGAGGTTCAGGATTTTGGCATCGGTATTGATGAAAATGACTTACCCCATATATTCAAACGTTTTTATCGGGCTGACAAAGCAAGAGACACAAGCAGAGGAGGAACAGGGCTTGGCTTGGCAATTGTTAAAAAACTTGTCGAATTGCACAATGGGACAATTACTGTTGAGAGCTTCACTAACCAAGGAAGCAAATTCAGCGTTAAATTGCCAATCTCACAAGTCTAAGTATTTTCCCTTAACTAAAACCATCCTCATTTATCAAAATCATACATTTACAAGTCCTCAAAACTGTCAATTTTGCTATGTGCAGAATTTTAAAGCTCACGGTATAATATCTCGCAATGTTTGTTCTATGAGGACAAACGTAAAAGAATAATTGCTTTCCATTAGTTTATTTTTTTAAGGAGTAGAGTATGGGGCGTTTTTCCCATGTATGCAAATTTTTAACCGCAATGGCGGTGCTTGTGTTAGCACTCAGCACAGCGATTGCACAAGAAGAAAGTGTGTTAGTTATCGGTTTCGAGCAAGAAGGACCCAACCTCGCACCCCTTAACACCCTCGTTTATGGTAACTTACCCGATAGTTTCTTCGCACGCGACCTTTGGGAATGGGATACCAACCGCCAAATTTTCCCACAAATCGCAGCTGAAATTCCTGAAGCAGAAACAACAGAAGATGGTAATACCCGCGTTGTTGTTACCCTTCAAGAAGGTCTACTATGGTCAGATGGCACCCCCATTACCTCCGCAGATTGTGAAGTATGGCATCGTATCCGTAGCGATGTATCAACATCTGCCAATGTCTCCCGTGCTAATTACCCAGACCTCGCTATCGACTTTGAAGTCATCGACGATTTAACATTTGCTATCACCTATCAAGGTGTCTTCCCAGATTACCTCGCTGCAAATGAAAAACCAGAATGCCGTTACCCAGCACACATTTTTGAACCAATGCTTGCTGATGGTGGCACATTAGAAGACTCAGCTTACTTCACTGGTGGCGAATCATTTGAAGTTGCCAATAGTGATGTGACATCCATTGCAGTCGGCTATGGTCCTTACGTTCTAAGTGAATGGAACATCGGCGAAAGTATGGTATATAATGCCAACCCACAATGGCAAGGTGAAGCACCAGACTTTGACCGCGTAGTGGTTGTATTCATCACCGATGATACTCAAATGCGTAATGCTATGAGTACAGGCGAAATTGATGTTTCTTTCGGCTGGTCAGATGACCTCCAAAGTGAATATAGCGCAATTGATGGTGTTGAAATCTTCCCAGCACAAGGTGTATTCACTGATGCTCTCTGGATTCGTTCAGGTGAACAAGGTGTTATTGAAGGTAACGGTAGCGTCGCATTGCTCGATCCATTGGTACGCCAAGCAATCGCACATGCAATTGACCGCATTACCCTTGCTGAACAATTGATTGGTCCAGGTATTGCTGTACCAACAAGCTGGTATCCAAATACCCTCTGGCCCGACGATCTACCATTCCTTGAATATGATGTAGACCGTGCAGTCGAACTACTTACAGAAGCTGGTTGGACAGACACCAACGGCGACGGCACAATTGATAAAGACGGTGTAGAACTTGATGGTTTACGTTTCGTTACCACTGAAAATACACTCCGTAACAACTATCAATTGGTTATCCAAGAATATCTTGCAGAAGTTGGTATTGGTACAGATATTCAGATTATCCCAGCAACCACCCTCTTCGCAGCATATAGTGACCGTGGTACATTGACAACCTTTGAATGGGATTTGGCTATTTTCGCAAATAGTGCTGACCCACTCACCCCACTAGGTGATCCATCAAGCTATCAATGTGCTGGTATTCCATCAGATGAAAATCCAGATGGTTTCAACGGTTGGCAATTCTGTGACCCTGCATACGATGAAGCAGATAACGCAATCGCTGCAACATTACCAGGCGAAGAACGTGATGCGCTCGTTGCTGAAGCAGTAACCCGTAAGTTTGAAGGATACTTCTGGCATGGTCTCCGCTTACGTGCAACATGGTATGCTGTGAACACCAACGTTGTCACAGTCGATTCCGTTGCAGGTAACGTCGGTACACTCGCATCTGACTGGTTCGACCAAATCGAATATTGGGAAGCCGCCCAATAGTTAAATCTGTAATCTCGTTGATACCTTTGTAAGGTAAACAACAATAGGGGAAGCTACATAGCTTCCCCTGTTTGCAAGTAACAATGCCTAAAGGTAGCTCAGGTTATTTTCGGCGGATGGCATGGATGCCATCCCTACATAAAATCCCCAGTTTTCAGGCTTTATGTGGGGTTGAGATCTATCTCAATCGTTTAAGATAAACACGACTAGATTCTAAAACTTTACAGAAATCGCACAAACAATAGTTACTATATAGAAACAAATACCCTCAAAGTAAACTTGCTGTTAATAAAGTCCGAGGTAGTCCCATGACTGGATATGTCATTCGACGTTGCTTACAAGCAATCCCGTTACTATTTTTAATCAATGTATTCATTTTCATCCTGCTCAAACTAGCAGGCGACCCCTTCGCCTACTTAGCATTAGACCCAACTGTAAGCGAAGCAGACCGTGCCTATCTATCGCGTAGCTTAGGCTTAGACGACCCCGTATATATGCAATTCATTCACTGGTATTTTGGGGATGATTGGTATATGCGTGACCTTGATTTCGATGGTGAAACAGATACTTTTGGCAGACGTAAAGGCATCCTACGCGGTGATTTTGGCGTATCCATACGCTTCAATCGCCCTGTTAATGAAGTTATTGCAGATTTTCTACCAAATACAATTATTTTAGGTACATCCGCCTTATTAGTGACTGTGATTGCGGGGGTGAGCATCGGCGTTTTTGCCGCTCTCAGACCCTATACGTGGCTCGATAATATCATCACGACACTCTCATTTCTGACGTTTTCAATGCCGATTTTCCTCATTGCGCTACTTGGTGTGCTGATATTCTCAATTACATTAGATAATCTTGGCTTACCACATTTACCAACACAAGGTATGTATGATGCGCGAGGCGACCGTTCAATAGATGAATTACTTGTCCGCCTTATCTTGCCAACACTCAGTATTGCGGCAATCTCAACAGCGCGTTACGCACGATTTATGCGTGGTAGTATGCTGGAAGTTATTAATGCGGATTACATCCGTACTGCACGCGCAAAAGGAATGAAAGAACGTCGCATCACTTGGCTACATGCCTTCAAGAACGCATCTATCCCCTTAGTGACGCTTATTTCTCTCGATATTCCCTTTATTCTGAGTGGCGCAGTCGTTACAGAAACTATCTTTGCATGGCCCGGCATGGGACGCTTATTCATTGATAGCCTTAACATCCTTGACCCACCTGTTTTGCTCATTTTCACCCTAATTGTCGCACTCGCTGTGGTTATTTTCCAAGTGGTTGCCGATATTTTGTACGCTGCCGTTGACCCACGCATTCGGTTCAGCTAATACAGGAGGATATAATTATGAGTGATACAACATTGGGTAAAGCAAAAGTCGCCTCAATTAACGCAGAACAAGAGTTAAAATCACGCTCTTTAGCGTCAATTGCAGTACGACGTTTTCTAAAACACAAGATGGCAGTCGCAGGTACAATTATGCTGGCGATTATCATCCTGTATGTGACAGTCGGCGCATTTTTCTTCACCGAAGCAGAAGCGAATAAAACAAGTATTTTAGATAAGACAAGTCCACCATCAGCAGAACATATTTTTGGAACTGACCTCGTTGGACGCAATATTTTCATCCGCACGATTTATGGCGGACAAATCTCAATTGCGATTGGCTTAGTATCTGTATTTATCTCGATAAGTGTCGGGACTGCTGTTGGTGTTGTCTCAGGGTATTATGGGGGGGCTGTGGATGCAATTTTAGGTCGCATTACAGAGATGTTCCTCTCGATACCACCTTTAATTCTTTTATTGGTACTCTCGTCAGTGATTATCAAAAATGCGACTACGGTCAATATACTTGGGCGTGAAGTCAGTAGTACAGTAGTTTTCATTGTGGTGCTGATTGGTCTCACGAGTTGGATGCGCTTATCGCGAATTGTACGTGGGCAAGTTCTGAGCCTTAAAGAGCAAGAATATATCATGGCGGCACGCGCAATTGGTGCAGATAATTTCGGTGTGATTACTCGTCACTTACTGCCGAATATCATCGCTCCTGTATTAGTTGCGGCAACACTTGGTATCGGTACAGCCATCATTACTGAAGCCTACCTGAGTTTTCTTGGTTTTGGTGTTCAACCACCAACAGCAACATGGGGGAATATCCTCACAGGCGCACAAGACCGCATCGACACCGTCTGGTGGATGTGGATGGCACCGGGTTTCTTCATCGTTGCAACGGTATTGGCGATTAACTTCATCGGAGATGGCTTGCGTGACGCGCTAGACCCGCGCAGTATCCAATAAACCTCTTGAACAACAGCAAGTTCACTACGAAAAAGACGAGCGAAGTAGGCTCGTCTTTTTTATTAGAAAATTTGTGATATAGGGTGATGATTAAACTATTCCGCTTCTTGTTCCTGTGCCACATCTTTAAACACATCACTCAATTTCAGTTCAAAATCTGGCAGAACGTTATCTAACTTGATACTATCTTTTGCACGATAAACCTTCGTCGGAGTCGCGGGTTGATACACTTCAATACTCTGCTTCTCAGGACGTACTATCCAGACCATTGTACCTACTGCAAGATAGTTTCCTATTTTTATGTTGAGTGTCCATTCTTCTGTACTATTGTTCTCAGACGATACCACTTCTACGGCTAAATCAGGTGGGTTCGGATTATAGCCTTCCTTTGCGAGTTCAGCTTGTTTTTCATAGGAGATAAAGGCAACATCAGGAGCATAGCGCTCGCCAGCAACCATATAGCCCCCTGCTTCGCCAGTTAGATGTCCTATATCATGTTTAAGTAAATACATAAAAATGAAGCCAGAAATAATACTCGCTATTTTAGAAACATAAGGATTACTCGGCACGTCGATAATCTCCCCTGCGACAAATTCAAGACGTTTATCGGCATTCTCTGGTAATTGCACCCAATCATCGAACGCACTCGCTGTCATTTTAATTTTGTTTGGTATCGCCATATCCTAGACACCTTTTAAACTATGTAACTAATCCTCATTATAGCATTAAAGCAAAAAGGAGAGCGCTTTGCTCTCCTAGCAATTACATCAAGTATCAACTTACTTCACGAAGCCAGCTGTTTTATCCCAGTCACTTGCAAAAACAAGTTCAGATAAAGATTTACGTGTACGCGGTGTTTGCTCACGCTCTTGTAAAAGCTCATCAAGGTCTTCAAGTGTACCGAGATAACCTAATGCCAATGCAGTCATCGGTGTATACCCTTCAGGAATGTGATAGACCTCGCGGGCTTTATCAGCATAAAACCCTCCCATCATCCGCACGAACAAATCAAGTGCAGTCGCTTGTAATGTCAAGTTGGCTAATGCTTGCCCAGTATCATGCGCTGAATGGCTATTTTTGTAACCGCCTTCATGCTCATCACGGGCAACTGCGAGCAATAATACAGGAGCATTCCGCGCCCACTTCTGATTACCCTCTTTGAGGACACTCAACATTTTCTCAAATTCGACAGCATCGTCACGGGTAGCCACAATAAAGCGCCAAGGTTGAGTATTCATTGCAGACGCCGCCCAACGAGCCGCTTCTAGGACAGTCAATAATTTATATTGTTCAACAGGGCGAGTATCGAATGTACGCGGTGAAAAGCGATTCTTGATCACATCTAAAACAGGATATAAGGTATCAGCAGGTTTATGTATGCGGGTTTGTATCGGCGTTGTCATCAGTGGCTTTATCCTAATAATTCAAAAGTTGTAGCTCTTTACTATAGAGGCTATCAGCCTATATAAATCTTACCTTACTCATGAGTTTCTTAAAAACACCGTCGCACCGAGACCTTTGCCCTACGTTTTTTGAGTCTTGTCCAGTATACTGTTGCCGAAAAACCCTCGATTATGACAGACAGTGGAGAAACACATACATGATAGATAGCAATCAACTTCGCAAGGGCACAACCTTCCAAGAAGATGGTGACCTTTTTAAAGTATTAGATTTTAGCCATAATAAAACCGCACGCGGTGGCGCAACCATCAAAGTGACCGTTCGCAATTTACGCAGTGGGTCAATTACCCAAAAAACCTATAACAGTGGTGCAAAAGTCAATGATATTCGCCTAGAAGGTAATACCGTCCAATACCTCTATGATGATGGTCAATTCCTGACATTCATGGATATGCAAACCTACGAGCAACCCCAACTCAGCAGTGATGTTTTTGGAGATGATATTCACTACCTCAAGGAGAATATGGAACTCAAACTCACCAGCTATGAGGGCGAAATCCTTGACTATGAATTACCATCTGCTATTGATTATGAAGTAACCGAAGTCGAGATGGCAGTCGTTGGTGACCGTGCAAACAACCCGCAAAAAGAAATCACCCTCGAAACAGGCTTAAAAATCCAAGCACCGATGTTCATTAACGTCGGCGACATTGTAAAAGTCAATATCGATAAAGGTGGCGAATACGTCACGCGCGTGAATAGCTAATACAAACCGAAGCCCCTTTAAAATAAGGGGCTTTTTTTACAGCTTTATTTTTCCTCCAACATTTCCTCCACACGGAACAACCACTCAGAAGTCAGCATCTCAAACAATTCTTGCTGAGGCATCTGCGGACCATGCCCACATCTATCCAAAATAACAATACTCGCGCGTGGATAACGGTCATGGAGCATCATCGCGTCAAAATAACCTGTCACAGTATCTTGCCGACCAAGCAAGAACAAACTCGGTTTATCAAAGATTGCTTGGTTCATCTCATCGGCATACGACACTCTAAAATTCGGACGAATCCGCGCCAAGAAATCATGGTCAGCCTTGAGGATAGCAGGCAAAATTTCTTTCTTACTGCGTTCAACCACATATTCCGTCTGCACAGCAATCGCACTTTCAAAAATCGGACGGATTTGCTCAGGCACATCCTCAAATAACTCGGGATTTTTCACAATAATATTTTTCTCTGGCACAGTCCGACCCTCAGAGCGTGACGTAATTGCTGGTGCAAGGAGCATCAAACCAATGCACCTTTCAGCTTGGCGATATGCCAATGCCCTTGCGATGTAGCCCCCATACGAAAACCCGACCACTGCAAAATCTTGATTTGGCGCAATCGCTTGTAATAACTCCGCCATCAAATCCACAATGTCATCATTGCCTTGTATCCAATCTGCACCTGACGTATTGCCCATACCGGGCAAATCCACATAAATGCGATGCCAGCCTTTGGTTTCGGTAAAAACAGGCTCATAGGATGTCAACATCGTTACATGGTCAGTTGGTGACCCGTGCAAAAAGAGAATGGGTCGCCCTTCTC
Organism: Phototrophicaceae bacterium; assembly: GCA_965230145.1. Taxonomy (GTDB): domain Bacteria; phylum Chloroflexota; class Anaerolineae; order Aggregatilineales; family Phototrophicaceae; genus JAUZRW01. The sequence continues at coordinate 3,329,007 of CBDDKI010000002.1, read as the reverse complement.
CTCGGCTTTCATAGAAAATTGTCATATCCCGAATTGTGATTTCCATTAAAAACACTCCAAATGTATTTGCGACACATCAGCTTAGTAATAAATTATATAGTCCACACTTCATTTTAGTTATTTCTAAAACAAAAAGAGCGTATCCTTTTAGATACGCTCTCAAAATCATTTTCTCTATATCGTATTGTGTTACAAAAAGCGTGTGATATGCAAACCAGAAATATCATAGTCAAGTGGATTGCCAGCCATCATGTCAGCAATGAGCTTTCCGCTATAAGGGCCTAATTGCAAACCAGATGCACCATGCCCCGTTGCCAGATAAATATTCTCAAAATTAGGTACAGTTCCCAAAATTGGCAAGTTATCAACTGTATTCGGACGTAATCCAACCCGTACTTCCAACAATCTCGCAGACGATAATCCGGGCGCGACACGTAAGGCTTCGTCAAGCACTTCCCGAATGCCACTCGCACTGGTACGGGTATCAAATCCTGAGCCTGTTTCGCGCGTTGCCCCCACAATAATCCGACCTGCTTCCCGACTGACCATATAATGCCCCCGAAATGGATGCAGAATCGACCAGTCTGTCGTATCTTGCTCATCCAATTGCAGATGAATAATTTGTCCACGTTGAGGCACAACAGGGATTTGTACTTTGAGTTGCTCACCAAAATTCGCTGACCATGCCCCACCTGCAATTGCAACTTGCCCTGCCAAAATGTCCTCACTATCAACAACCACGCCTTTAATTTGCTGATTATCGATGATTAATTTCTCAACACTCCCATCTTGTACTTCTAGCCCAAGCCCGACGGCCGCTTTTGTAATGGCATCGCACAAGAAACGTCCATCAACACGCGCCGCTATGCGAGAGTAAAAGGCTTTGCTAACATCTCCTAAAGCAGGGAAATAAGACGAGGCATCATGAGGTTCAACGTCGAATAAATCCCCATCATCAGGGAATTGGTTCTCGCGTTGGCGACGGAGAATCGTGTCACGCGCACTATCAAATAAGGACAGTTCATCCTCATCCACAGCGACCCGTAAAAGACCACACCTCGCATAGCCTGTATCAGCCTCTTGTTCTTGCTTCAAATTCGCAATCAGTGGCTGATAATAATCCACACAAGCAACTGCGAAATGATACCAGTCATCTGAATCAGCACTGGATGATTCTGGGGATATAATGCCTGCGCCAGCATCCGTTGCCCGAGCAACATCATGACGGTCAATCAAGCGAGTTTTCAAACCAGCCTTAACCAGATGATAAGCTAATGATGCCCCAACAATCCCACCACCAACAACAATTACATCCAAACTCATATATGTTCCTTTTTTTACAAAAATTCAGGTGGATTATAATTACCCTGATAAATTTAGCAATTTATGCAGGTTTATGTAGAGACAAAGCCTGCTTAGTACATCCGAAAATTGGATAATTAGGCAAGTAATTCTCACAATTTTAGACGTAGTGGACTAGCGAACTTAAAATTTAAGCACAGTTCATCTTGTTGATAGTGTGTAGGTCATACAACACATTCCAATCATCATCACATGTAACTAAACCATTGAATTCGTTTAGTAACAATATCATTATTTTCTTTAGATTCCTCTTTTGCGCTACAGAATAAGAAATAATAATAAATGTTTTCGGTTTGATACTATCAAATACTACTTGGTTGGTCTCTTCTAATATGAAATTTGTCTGGTCTTCGACCCAATCCAGATAAAAATTTGTGTTGTTTCTATATACGTGTAACATTTTACCTTGTTTTCGATTTCCCACTTCGCAACTATACCCTGATGAAGTCAACAAATTCTTTAAATCAGATAGATCAACTTTCTTTTTAGAGAAGTAAAAAATATCTTCCATACTTATTTCCTCAAATTTAGTTCTAGTTTCATATAAAAATAAGCCCATTCACAATTGAACAGGCTTATTTTTGAAAAGTTCTACAATTATTTTGTACGAACTTCACCCAAGTACACTGGCAACTCTTTAATTAGTGATGATTTCTAAAACTTCTCAGGATACAATTCCTGCGCGAGTGCTTTCTCTTGCTCCACCAAACTCCGAATGAGGTCAATGCCCTTATTCCAGAACTCAGGGTCATTGAGGTCAACACCGACCTTCGCCAAAAGTTTTTCAGGGTAATCATTATCGCCTGATGCCAATAACTCAATGTATTTTGGAATGAAGCTATCGCCTGTTTGTTCATAGACATTATAGAGTGCCAAGACCAACAATTCGCCAAAAGCATAGGCATACACATAACCCGGTGTGCCGAGGAAATGCGGAATATAACTCCACCATTGGGCGTAATCATCTCGCATCGTTACACTGCCTTGGAACATATCATGCTGGCTTTGCATCCACAATTCATTCAGACGCTCTGTGGTCAGTTCGCCTTCTTCCCGACGTGCGGTGTGCATGGCATCTTCAAAGCGGTTCATCGAAATCTGACGGAACACAGTGGCAAATGTGCTATCAATTTTCTCGGTCAGCATCGCTAATTTCACTTCTTTATCAGATTCTTTCTTCATTAAATCTTGGAAGACAATCATCTCGCCAAACACAGATGCCGTTTCAGCTGTCGTTAGAGGCGTATACATGCTGAAATAGGTCTGGCTTTCACCTGCGAGGAACATATGCAAACCATGTCCCATCTCGTGAGCTAAGGTCGATACATCGCTAGCTGTACCTGTATAATTTGTGAAAATCCAAGGATGCGTGGATTTCGTCCCGTATGAGGCATACGCCCCACCGCGTTTACCTTGCATCACAGGTGCATGAATCCAATTCTCATCGAAGAAGCGCGACGCAATTTCACCCATACGCGCATTAAATCCTGAATAAGCATCCAACACAATTTTCTTGGCATCATCCCATGTGTAGAATGTATCGCTCTCTTTAAGGGTCAGTGGCGCGTAACGGTCATAATCATACATTTCATCATAACCGAGTAACGCTTTCTTGATATTGTAGTGTTCAGCAACAATACCATAGTTGGATGTCACGGCTTCAATCAAGGCTTCAACGGTCTCATCACTAGCTTTATTGCTCAGATTGCGCGATGTAATCCATGATGGATAGCCACGCATACGGTCATCACTGGCTTTATCCGCCGCCAACACATTGAAGATATAGGTCAATTCCATTGTGCGACTTTTAAGGGCTTTCGTCACTGCATCAGAGGCTTTTTTGCGGATGTCACGGTCAGGATTACCCGAAATTTTGCTGAGGACTTGCTCAAAGGGCAAATTTTCACCGTCCCATTCAGCTGTCAGACTACCCATGATTTGCGAGAAGAAGCGATTCCACGCGCCATTGCCTGTCAGGGATTTCTCCATCAGCAATTTTTCTTCGACTTCACTCAGTTGATACGGCTTAGACAGGCGTTCAACTTCAAGGTGATAAGCATAATCACGTAGAACAGGGTCAACCATGAGTTCTTTCGCACGCGCATCCTCGACTTCATTCCACTCCAAGCCAAAAAAGACCAATTGCTGATTCATAGATGAACTATATTCTTGGATTTTCTGGATGAATGCACCCCATTCAGGGTCAGTCGAATAGACCGTAAAATTCAAGCTAGCAAAACTGGCTACACGTCCGAAATCATCGAATATTGCCTCCAAGCGTGAATAGGCTTCACCAATTTCTTCGGCAACCAATTCACCCACTTTACCGCGATAGTCACTTACAAATTGCCCAACGGCTGTCTGAATTTCAGCAAGGTCTTCATCAATGCGCGGGTCTTTTGGGCTATCATAATAAACCGATAAATCCCAAATCACGTCCTCTGCGCCAGTCTTTTTTTCTAGGGTTGCATCAACCATTAATTTCACCTTTTAAAACTTTTTTCAATGCTAGCAGTGTATCAAAATTTATCTTGCGAGGCAATCAGTTTCGCTAGGCATAATGCCTTTTAGAGACCAATAGTCCTAAAATTCTCGACATTGACCACCTGAAACCGTGCTATACTACTAAAAACTAAGGAGGCATCCCATGACCTTACAAGAAATGATAGCCAAAGTCCCAGAATTATCTATCGACGAGCGCAAACAATTAATGCACACGCTAATTGATTCCATCGCAGAAACAAATACCCCGAAGAAACACAGTATCATGGAATTAGAAGGTTTAGGTGCAGAAATTTGGGAAGGCATTGATGCACAAGAATATGTAAATCAATTGCGTAGTGAATGGGATCATCGTCCATGAAAATTGCCGATGCTTTAGAGAATATCACGCTTTTAGCGTTTGATACTGCTCCACTTATATATTTTATTGAGAGGAATGCAAATTATCTTGAGCGGATGAGAAACATAATGCAACAGGTTAATGCAGGGCAACCCAATGGATTAGTTTCTGTCTTAGTATTATCTGAAATACTCGTCTATCCCATGAAAACAAATGATTTAGAACTAGCCCAAAAATATGAGACTATGTTAATAAACAGTGAAAACTTTAGTCTAATAATAGTTAATCATGATGTTGCTAAAAAAGCAGCAGAATTACGCGCTCAATATAACCTCAAAACACCTGATGCACTCCATCTTGCCACAGCTATTGTCTCAGGTGCGGATGCTTTTCTCACAAATGACAATGGCTTCAAGCGAGTTGCTGCCATCAAAATCCTCATCTTAGATGAGCTAGAACTTTAACTTTTACTATTCCCTTAAGAACATACTGCTTTCCCTCCCAACATAACTAAATTCTCGTTCAGAATTACAGTTCCATAATTATTTGTCATATTTCTATAGGAGTAGTATTATAGTAAGCACGTTATTATTATTGAGGTTTTTATGTTAAAGAAATTATATACTGCACGTAGCATTTGGGGAGGAATCCTCACAGGTTTAGTTTTTCTAGAACTTTTAACAGTTATTCATCTCCAAGATTATGGTACTTTAGTAGTTTCAATACTCATAACTCTAACCATAACAATATTTGTGGTACTTTCATTGAGTTTATTGTTTATCTTACTTACGACCTTAATCAAATGGCATACATTTGAAAATATCAAAGAAAAATTAATTAGGATTAGAGAAGAAACTGTTTATAGCTCTTTCTTTATTTCCTTATTGAGCAGTATAGGAATTTTTGTAAGTTTACAACAACTAGCTTTAGACTTAGCTTACACTGTTTTTACATTATTATTAGCCACTATCGTCATCATTTGGGTGGGAATTGAAATCATCGGTAGTATCTTCAGGCGAAAGATGGAGCGTATTCAGAAAAATTTAAATCATTTGAAAAAACGCTTGGAGGATAATGAGGGCAAAATTATCGACCTCAATACTCCTGCTACCCCTGATGTTACTCAAGAGACAGACCTTGATACTCCTGTTACTCCTGATGTTACTCAAGAGACAGACCTTGATACTCCTGCTACCCCTGATGTTACTCAAGAGACAGACCTTGATACTCCTGCTACCCCTGATGTTACTCAAGAGACAGACCTTGATACCCCTGCTACTCCTGAGAATACACCCGTCATCCTTGATGGTGGAAATAACGTCAATCGATATCCTGACTTAAAAGATTTAGTACAAAAATTAAAATCTACGAATTCCAAATATTGTGAATCCATTGAAGCTCTAGAAAGACAAATAGGTCAGGAAGGAACTGCGTCTGATGAAAACATCTCTGATTTACTTAGCTTCACTGAACTAGATAAATTTGAAAAGGAAACGAACTATTTAAGGTATGATATTCAGGAACTAATTGATAACACCTTCACATTAGAGAACAAACTTAGTGAACGTGAGCATTTTTTGGAAGATTGGAGTTCGCTTCCAGAACAATTTGATTATTCATTAAAAGAACTCACAAAAATTTTAGAGAACAGTACAGCCATCACAAATGAAATAAAAAAGCTTGCACCAGATGAAATAGTTAATATACAGTCTAAATTGGAAAATATTACCGAGAAAATATCAAAATATCAGAAAGAAATTGAAAACATTAGAAGTGATATGATGTCAGATAATACTCAAATGACAAGTGAGATAAAACTAAAAAATATCAAAGGCTATTTTAGCTTAGTACCCAATGTAAATGATGTGATGGCAATGGCTAATCAACTTAAAAAAGACCTTGTTAATCATCGAAATCATGCCCTTGAAACAAGAATTATAGATATTTCAATTAAGCTAAGAGAAAATTCAGAAAAGCTAAATCAAATAAGTGACAAACTCCCAAAAACGTCAAAAGTAACGCATAATAGACTCGATATGGAAAACAAAAAGCATGAAAGCTATCTTAGAGATATTGCAGACAAGATAAAAATACAGCGATTCAATGAAAACCACCAACTCAGTTTCAATCAACTATCAGAAACAGAGAAGAAAGCAAGCGAACTATTTAGTAATATTGAAGCTCTCAAAGAGGAAATTTCTGCTCTAGTAAAGAAAATAAGACAACCATTTACTTAGTCCTTTATTCCCCAACCCACGCCAACACATAACGACCTCGTGTATCCTGCGAGGTTGCACTATACATATAAGTCACGCCATCAATCACCAGCAAATCCGCATGACCAATGCCCCAATTATCAACCAAGCCCATCACCACAGGATTACGCTCCAATGTTTCCCATTCGCCATCCAGTGACGTACTCCGCGCAAAGCCCAAACCAAATTGATTATCGCGCCCAAACTCAAGCTCACTCGGACCTCGTATGCCCTCATATGCCATATAGTAATAATCCCCATCTTGGATGACTTCCGCGCTGGAAATATACCGAAAATCCCAAAAATCTAGCGCAGACTCCCCTAGCAAATCGACATCGCCATAGCTCTGCGACCCTGTAAATAAAGGGTCGGTATCACAGATTTGTAAATCGCCTAAATCTCCATGACGATTACCTTTGTAACACCGCATATGAGCAGGTGCGCTACCAGCCATCACAAACACATAAATCATATCGTCTTCGATGAAGAGTCCTGGTGGTGCGCCGAGAATACAATCGTCAGCTTGCCCACGAATATTCGGATGCTCGCCAATGCGCTCAATTTCGCTACATTCAGCAAAGCTCGATTGCCATGTGCCAGCAGGAGTCTGCAAATACTCCCAATCTGACCACACAAGACCATCCTCACTACGGCGGACAATCACCTGTGCGTGCCATTCATAAACCATATACCATAGACCATCCTCAGCAACCGCCACACGCGGATATTGTTGTGCTGTAATATGGTCATTTTGGTCATCACAGGGGCAAGTTGTACAGGACATTAAGCAAATCGGGATGTCTAAGTCAAATGTTTCGCCATCCTCACTTGTCCATAAGGTCAAGCAACCCGGAAATTCGACAGGCATCCCACATTGGTCAATCACTTCTGAGGATTGTTGACTCGCATGTAGATAAGACCAATACTCCCCTTCATTCGTGATAAGTGTGTCACTCTCACCTATGGGCAAGCCAACATCGTAAATATCAACTACCCATTCAGCACGCCCTTCCCAAAAATCAGTCAGAGTTGGGGCTGAGTCCTGTGCAATCGGTGAAAAAGTAGTCATCAGTAAGCATGATATGAATGTTAGAAAATAGTTTGCCCGATGCGTGGCACAAATCATCAATTCACCTTACAATCATAAGCGACGTTAATTAATAATCTCAACGGCTAGTGTACAATAGACACTACAATCAACAATAGATAAACCTTACGTTTAATCTCGGTGTCAAAAAGTCTAGATGTGTTATAATTACTGAGGTTTTCATGATGCTATTCTATTGATGATGACGAACCTTAAATATACAGTTATATAGCTAAGGTGGCTTCTCCGCATGGCAGAAGAAATTACTTTAAAAGCGTATATCGAACGCATTGAAACAATGATACGACAAGGTCGCATGGATGAGGCAATTGCCCATTCGGCACATGTCTTACAATTTTATCCTAAAAATGCGGAAGTCTACCGTAATTTAGGGCGTGCATTAATGCGTCTGCAACGCTATGAAGAAGCAAGTGAAATCTTCAGGCGCTTGCTAGCGGCAATTCCAGACGATTTTAGCGCCCACTATCAACTCAGTATTGTCTATGAGCAAGAAAAAAATGGCAATGCTGCGCTCTGGCATATTGAACGAGCATTTGACCAACAACCCAATAGCGCACAAGTCAATGACCGTCTGCGCGATCTCTATAAAAAATTTAAAGAGGTCGATGTTGATAAAATCCAACTCACAGCAGGTGCAGTTGCTATTCAATATAATAAATCAGGTATGTACGACGAAGCCATCAGCCTCTTGCAACGCACACTTGTCAAAGTCCCAGACCGCGTCGACTTGATAACACTCTTAGCCATCACCCAATGGAAGCGTGGCGATGTTGTCGATGCAGCAGAAACTGCCTTAGATGTCCTCAAGAGCTATCCTTACGCACTCGAAGCCAATCGTATTCTGAGTGAATTATGGTTACAGGAAGAACGTCCATCAGATGCACAACGCTATTTAAGCCGTGTAGAAGACATAGATCCTTATCTTGCTTACGAAATTGCAACAGATGATGATGTTCCTGATAGCCAATTTATGGTTGAAGAACTCGACTTCTCTAAATATGCAGCAAGCCTAGCATCGCAAGAACAAGCGCCTGACTGGCTCTCAAATATTGCTGAACTTAGCGAAGCTGAACAAATCGCTATTGCGGAAGCCCCTAGCGACGATATGTCATCAGGTGAAATCGATATTAATGATGCTTCTGATATTGAGGTAGCAGAAAATTTGGATTGGCTCACAGACCTACAAGAAGACTCGCAACCAATTGTTCCTACTAAAAAAGTAACCGACGATTTAAGCGACTTACTCCCCGATGACTTCAATGTCCCAGATAGTGCAGGACAAGATGATACTGTTGATACAGGAGAACTCGCCAAAGTCAATTTAGCTGATGACGATGATGAAAATGATTCCTTCGCAGAATTATTTGGTGATTTAGATGATTCTGCAATTGAAGGCACAGGTCTAACAGGACTTCTCGGTGAGGAAGACGATGAGCTACCCCACCCAGTAGGTCGCACAACAGGTCTAACAGGAATGCTCAGCAAGCTAGGGTTAGAGGATGAAGACGCAGATAACAAACCCGAAACTGATGACCTGAGTTGGTTAGATGAAGTTAGTGCAGGACACTACGATACAGGTAATTCAGAGCAAACAGATTCAGCCCTTAATGATATCGATACAGCCGATGACTTCTTTTCTGAGATGGAAGAAGACGATAAAGATGACGCATTGGCATGGCTCGATACAGATAACCTCATCTCAAATGATAGAGATGAAGACGATGCGATGAGCACAGATGATTTAATTGAACAATCAGAAGTTGACCCTAACGACCCAATGGCGTGGTTACAGGGTGATGGTATCGAATTTGACGACAATGCAGAAGACAGTTCAATTTTCTTCGTTGAAGATGAGCCAGCAACAATTGAATCCGATGAACTCAGTCCAATGGCATGGTTAGGCGAAGATATTGAATCTGACGAACCTGACTTTGGCACCAATGAATTCAATGCTGATGCAGAAGATGCAACCCAAGAAGATCCAATGGCATGGCTAGAAGACGATGGTATTGAAATCACGGACACCAACGACTTAGATGACGAATTTGGCACCGACGCCCTCAGCACCAACATCAACGAAGATGACTCCATGGCATGGTTAGCTGAATCAGGCATCGAAATAGACGATAACCAAGAAAGCACTCAAGCCCCTGATACAAACGAAATACTCACAGGTCAACTCATGAATCTCGATGAGGACTCAGGAGATATTGAGGGCGACCCAATGGCATGGCTTCAAGAAGGTGGAGTCGAATTTCTTGATGACTCTGCACCTGACAATGACGAGGTAGATAACAACTGGTTAGATGATGATAGTGTCTTGGATGATTTGCTCAATATTGCAGATTTGACCGCTACCGAAGCCAGTGACTCCATTGATGACAACGATTTATTCAGTGACACAGAAATGCAGGATACCATGAATGATGACCCTGATAGGACACCAGAAGATGATTTGAGTTCAGACGATGAGTTTGATTGGCTCGTAAACGACGAATCAGGTGATGAAATCAGCTTTGAAGCCCAAGCAGAGGATGATTCAATGGCATGGCTCGAAGATGCTGGTATCGAAATCGAGGATGACGGAGAAGAACTAAGTTTTGAAGTCCAAGCCGATGATTCAATGGCATGGCTCGAAGATAGTGGCATTGAAATTAACGACGCACCAGATGAAGAATTACCACAACCCACAGGCAAAACAAACCTCCTAAATTTCCTCAGCGATGATGGGGATGATATTGAAATTAATACAAATTTAGATGAAATCACAGAAGAGGATGCTTTTGCCGAAGAAAATGTCGATTGGCTTCGCGCCCTAGATGGTGAAGAAATCGAAGACGAAGAAATAGCAAGTGAAGGTGAAACTTTTGCTGATGATTTCAGTGACACCCCAGACGAAGAAGTTGAGTGGAATCTCGACCAAACATCTGAAGGTGAGGATTTCGATTGGGGCGACGTAGAAGCAATTGACGACGAGCAAGAACTGGATTGGATGGCAGAACCGAGTACAGAAGTTGAGGACTTCTTCCTAAGTTCGGACGCTGAAACTGATGAAGAAGTAGTCGCCGAACCTGCCGATGCCGACTGGTTAAGTGACCTCAATGCTGATGATAACGACTTCCTAGACTCTGACGCCAATGTAACTGATGAAGAAGTAGTCGCCGAACCTGCTGATGCCGACTGGTTAAGTGACCTTGATACTGATGATAACGACTTCCTAGACTCTGACGCCAATGTAACTGATGAAGAAGTAGTCGCCGAACCTGCTGATGCCGACTGGTTAAGTGACCTTGATACTGATGATAACGACTTCCTAGACTCTGACGCCAATGTAACTGATGAAGAAGTAGTCGCCGAACCTGCTGATGCCGACTGGTTAAGTGACCTTGATACTGATGATAACGACTTCCTAGACTCTGACGCCAATGTAACTGATGAAGACGCTGTCGCTGAACCTGCCGAATTGGCGTGGCTTGAAGATGTCAACGAGGAACAACCTGTCGCCGAAACCGACGGTGATTGGGGCGAACTCGGTGATGGCTTCACCGATGAACTTAGCGACGATGACACTGACGAAGAATGGGCTGTCGGCGATAGCTTCACCGATGAACTCGATGAAGACGCTGTCGCTGAACCTGCCGAATTGGCGTGGCTTGAAGATGTCAACGAGGAACAACCTGTCGCCGAAACCGACGGTGATTGGGGCGAACTCGGTGATGGCTTCACCGATGAACTTAGCGACGATGACACTGACGAAGAATGGGCTGTCGGCGATAGCTTCACCGATGAACTCGATGAAGACGCTGTCGCTGAACCTGCCGAATTGGCGTGGCTTGAGGATGTCAACGAGGAACAACCTGTCGCCGAAACCGAAGATGCCGATTGGCTCTCTGAACTCGACGAAGATTCTGTCGAAGTATTAGATGAAGTCGATGACTTTGAAGTCGAACCTTTAGCTGTCGCTGCAACATGGGACGACGATGAAGACGAAGATATAACTGATGAGCTAGTTGAACCTGAACCTATCACGGAAGAAGAGGATAATTGGCTAGCAGGTATCGGCGTTCAAGAAGAAGATGAATGGGACGAAGAATATTACGACGAATATGAAGACGAGTATGAACTCAATATCTCCTCGACTTCGGGTATGTCTGATATGCTAGAAACGATACGGACATCACGCGAGGAAGATGACGACTCACACTTAGATGACTTTGAGCATGATGAACCTGAGTGGCTTAAACAAACGGGCGAATTAATTAGTCCTGTTGAAAATGATGAAGTTGATTGGGGTAAAGAAGAGGAAGCGATGCCAATGGCTGAATTTGATGAATTTGATGATGATGAATTTGAGGCTTTATCAGAGGACAATTATAGCAACGACGATTACGAAGAAGAATTAGAACAAGTCGATGCTGATAACGCTCCAGACTGGCTTAACGCAATGGTGCCGGGCTTAGATTTGGATTTTGAAGCTGAAGATGAAGGTCATCTTGATGAAGGATTCGAGACCCGCGAAAATACCTTGCGCGAACGCCGAATCAATGAATCTGAAACAATTAAGGATGATTTTGACTGGTTACAGGATATAGTAGAAGAAGAAACAGGTGCTATCCCTGTAGTCAGTGACGAGGAACTTTCAACCACACCGCCACCAACATCAATCGCACCACGTAAACAATACATTTTCTCATCACCACCCGTATGGGCACGAGATGACAATGCCAAAGAAAATATTGCAAAAACTGTTGCAGTGGCGAGTGAAGTACCAGATTACTTGAGCGATTTTGATGAATTTGAAGAAATGGAAGTCAATGAATACGATTTCGACGAAACACTGGACGATGAATTCAAGTTTGAAAGCGAAGAAATTGTTACCGTCAATGATGAGTTCGATGAGTTTGAGAATATCGAATTTGCAAATATAGATGACGAGTTTGATGACTCCGACGCTGGTGAAGTCCGTATCGCTGATGAACCTGTTGATGAAGTCAGTGATGAATTTGATGACGCGACACTATCCGTTGAAGATTTCGATTTTAACAATGAAAGTACCGTCAAAGCCAAAGCAATCGACGATGAAACCGTAGACCAATTTGGCGAAAGTGCCTTTGAATCTGAGGATGATGAGTTCGTCATTCACGACGAGATAGACAGCGCTTTCGACGATTTCAGCGATGAATTTGATAATGCCGATAACGTCATTGAAGATGAACTCGACAGTGCTTTCGATAGTTTCGATAATGCCGACAATGTTATTGAAGACGAGTTAGATAATGCCTTCGATGATTTCAGCAATGAGTTTGACAATGCCGATAACGTCATTGAAGATGAACTCGACAGTGCTTTCGATAGTTTCGATAATGCCGACAATGTTATTGAAGACGAGTTAGATAATGCCTTCGATGATTTCAGCAATGAGTTTGACAATGCCGACAATGTCATTGAAGATGAGCTAGACGACGCATTCGATGATTTCAGTGATGAATTCGACAATGCCGACAATGTCATTGAAGATGAACTCGACAGTGCTTTCGATAGTTTCGATAATGCCAACAATGTTATTGAGGATGAACTCGATAGTGCCTTTGATGATTTCAGCAATGAGTTTGACAATGCCGACAATGTCATTGAAGATGAGCTAGACAACGCCTTCGATGATTTTGATGATGAATTTGACGATTTCGACGATGAATTTGATGATTAAATCCGTTACACACATAAGCCAGAGAGGTTTGAGTCATGTCTGATACGCCCGATTTCGACTCAATGTCGCCAGAAGAAATGATGAAGTGGATGGAATCCCTTGCCAAGCGTCAAGGCGCAGATGAGGGTTTCACTACTGATGCCGACTTAGAAATTGATGAAATTGATGAATCTGATGAGCGTTTAGCTAGTGTCGGGGAATATAAACCCTTTGGCATGTCCGATGAAGACTGGGCGAAAATGCAAGCCCGTGAAGCAGAAGAAAAAGCCGCTAAACTCGCTAATCAATCCCAAGCAACACCAGCACCTGAACCCGAAGCGGTTGAACCACATGCCCCAGAACCGGTAGCAGAAGAACCTGCTGTAGCCAGCGCAGATGGTACACCTGATTTTGACTCCATGTCACCTGAAGAAATGATGGAATGGATGGAATCCCTCGCCGCACGGCAAGGTGCAACAGAAGGCATGACAACCGCCGCCAGCATGGATATTGCCGAAGTCGATGAGAGTGATGAACGCTTAGCTGGTTTAGGTGAATACAAACCTTTTGGTATGTCCGATGAAGACTGGGCGAAAATGCAAGCTCGTGAAGCAGAAGAAAAAGCCGCTAAACTTGCTAGTCAGTCAGCCTCAACAGAGGATGATGACGATGACATTGAAGAATACGAATATGTTGACGATGACGATGACTACGAAGAATATTATGACGATGACGAAGAATTCTTTGAATATCAAGATGATAGTGAAGAAATTATCGTCGCTGACCTCTCTGAGCGTAGTTTCGATATTGACGAGCCAGAAGATAGCGAAGAACTCGTCTTAGCTGACCTCAGCGCACTTGGGCTAGGCGATGATGAAGAAGATGAGGAATATGAGGAAGAAGATAGCGAAGAACTCGTCATGGCAGACCTCAGCGCACTTGGCTTAGACGATGACGAAGAAAATGATGAAAGCGAAGAAGTCACTGCAATCGATTTTGATAGCCTTATTCCAGATAATTCAATTGATGACGAAGAACTAGCTACTGCAAACGCAAACCCAATGGATTGGCTAGCAAGTCTATCTGGGCAAGAAGAGAGTGAAGCACCGGATCTCGATCTTAGCATGGAAGCCTTGGGCGACATTACAGGCTTGGGTATGGATGAAGCAGTTGGCGACCCAATGGATTGGTTAGCTAGCCTCTCAGGTGACAATGCAGATGAAGGCGTACCCGATTTTTCTGCCCTATCAGTTGATGAGGGTGGCGATAGCGAAGGCTCACTCGAATGGATGGAATCTCTTGCCGCATCACAAGGCGCACCCGAAGATGAACTTGTAACTGATGCTAACCTCGATATTCCTATACCTGAAAGCCTCCGAGAAGATGGTCCGGGTTACGAAGAATTCTCATTTGAAGATGCAACGGGCATCGTCCAAGATACCGATAGCATTGCCCCCATCATGAGCATGAGTGATGAAGAACAAGAAGAACTCGTACTTGATGACCCAGAAAGCTGGCTTGATAGCCTCGCATCAGGTGTTAGCGGCACAGACATCCCCGATGACATCTTTGACGATGAAGCCTTTGACGAAATCCCTGATGATACCGATGAAGCAGAGGAATTTGAAGACCTAGCCGATAGCGTCAAATCACAGATGGATGCTGGTAAACTCGGTGATTCACCTGATGACATCAATAAGTTCTTCCAATCCGCCTTTGCCAAAGCAGCAACCCGTGACGATGTCCCCGACTATATTGATATGGATGACAGCGTTGAGACTGAGGAAGAAGCACTGGGCGAACTTCCTGTTCAAGCCGAAATCCCCGAGTGGCTACAAGAATCAATGGCAACAATGCCCTCTGAAGTAGAAGAGCCTGAAGACGTATCACCTCCTGCCAAAACAGCTACAGCCGAAATGATGGTTGCCGATTTAGGCTTAGACGATGACATTGATGATGTCGAATTGCCCGATTGGTTACAAGGCGGCGCAGAACAAGATACTGGCATGATTGACCTCGACATCTTTGATGAAGTCGAGGAAGATGATACATTAGATGAGGTCTTTGAACTCGAAGCTCTCGATATGAGCGATACACAAGATACATGGGTTGAGGCATTTTCCACCGAAGATACTGGTGAACTTGCCGCATGGTATGATGATGCAGTCGCCAGCTTTGAAGGGGACGATGCCCCTGTGATTGCTCAAACCACTAGCGTAGATGTCACCCTAGAAGTTGCAGACCTGCCAATTGAGAGCAAACTTACTGAAGGCTCACCACAAAATGTCCCTGCATGGTTAGGTGGCGTTGATGATGGTGACCACAATGTCGAAGTTGCCGCCGCTCAAGACGATAGTATGGACTGGCTAAACGAAGACCTCAGTGGTGAAGCTGCACTCGACATGCCTGATTGGCTTAAAGATACCGTAGATGACACGATAACTGAATCCGAAGATTTACCAGATTGGTTAGCTGGCGAAGCCGATATTGAACCTGACGAAATTCCAGATTGGTTACGCGAGACAATGGACGAGGAAGAAGAACCCGTTGTCCAGCAACTCTTCATTGAAGAAGAAACAGTTGTCGAAACACCAGCACCGAGCGAGCCATTGCCTGTGCCTGTTGCCCAATCACCAGCACCAGTGCCTGTCTCAGATGATAAAATCGACGCTGTCGCTTATTTGCGCTCGGCTAAAGAGAAACTAAACTCGAAGAACTTAGAAGGCGCAATGCTCGATTATGAACAAGTCATCCGTTCTAACAAAGCACTCGCACAAGTCGAGAAAGAATTACAACGCCTAGTAGAAGATAAAGCCTATAAACGTAATCCAAGTGTCAACCGTGTTCTAGGCGATGTCTTGATGCGACAAGGTAAGCTCCAAGAAGCATTAGATATTTACCGTAAAGCACTCAACATGCTTTAATCTTCCCAAAAAAATAAACATCAACCTAGGGGTGCAATATGTTGCGCCCTTTCTTATTGTCCCCTACTTAACTGAACAAAACGCCTCAAAACTGACATCACATAAACTATCCATCTGCTTAGCCAACAAAATAATAACGATTTATTACAATAAATCTGGGTAGTAATAAGGAGAGTTAGCAAGATTATATGGATCGTATCAACGCATATCTTTTTATCCCATTTCACCAGCACTTAATTTCTTAACTTGACACAAATGCAATTAGAATTAAAATTAAGGTATATAACAATAAATTAATCAATTCTAAATCAAGTTTTATTTCTACTAGAAATCTAAGAGAAGGCACAAAATGGTTGATTCAACATGGAATCGTCTACAACTTCTATCCGAAAAAGGCGACTTAGATAACAAAGATAAGTCCTTATTCACCTTGAATATCGGCATAGATGCCTTCTCAATGGAGATTGGTTGCTTTGTGCGTATCCAAGATAATCGCTATCAAATAGTCGATAGCACAAATCCCGAATGGAAGAATAAATCATTCCCAATTGAAGATACCATCTGCCAATTTGTGATTGCCAAGCAAGATGTCTTAGCTGAACATAATATCAGTGTAACAAAACTCAATAAATACAATGTTAAAGCACCCTTCAACTTCGGTGCATACATTGGTCTGCCTCTTTACATTGATGGTCAACTACACGGGACATTATTCTTTGCAAGTAAAGAACCCCAGAAATATGAGTTTAGCAATCGCGATGCAGGCTATCTCAAGATGCTATCAGGTACATTTTTGAGCCTCATCCGCGAGTCACTTTTGACAGCATAATCATCATAAGCATTCACAATTTAGCCATGTTATCGTATGATATGCCCCGTTTGAAAACAATCAAAGCATATTAAAAGGAACAACACATACATGGCAACTGAACGCACCCTCATTATCGCAAAACCTGATGCTGTCCAACGTGGTCTCACAGGCGAAATCATCAAACGCTTTGAACAACGTGGCTTACGCATCATCGGCATGAAATTCATCCACATGAGCCAAGAACTCGCTGAAAAACACTACGATGTTCACCGTGAACGTCCATTCTTCAATGACCTCGTCAGCTATATCACCAGCGCACCGGTTGTTGTATTCGCCCTTGAAGGCACAGATGCAATTAAAGCCGCTCGTACTACCATCGGCGCAACCAAACCATCTGAATCACCAGCTGGCACAATTCGTGGTGATTTCGCGCTAGAAATTGGTCGTAACCTCGTACATGGAAGCGATAGCGTAGAAAATGGTCAAATCGAAGTGGCGAATTTCTTCAGTGATGAAGAACTCTACAGCGGTTGGGAACGCGCCACTGATTCATGGATTTTTGAGTAAACGTTAGAAACATAAATGAATTGCGAGCAATTTTTTCGGATAAAATCACTCGCAATAGCACCTAATACATCTGATTAACTGAGATAAGTGCTGAATACTATATCAGTAGTCACATCCGACGTTAATTGAGTTCAAAAAGGTGAGATTTGTAGTCTTGAATACTACGTGTCTTACCTTTTTCATTTATATTCAGTCCCTCAGCTTCTAAGAGTGTCATATTATCTCCTAAACCTGATACGATATTGCCATTCTGATTAACGACACGCCAATACGGTACATTTGAATCACTATCTTTAGCAATCAGAGTTAGGGCTTTTTTAGTTGTTACAGGGCAAGTTCCTTGTACCTGAAATTGCTCAGTCAGATATTGCCTGAGTGTGGTCGTTGTGATGAGCTTGCCTTTAGGGATTTTCTTCAAAGCTAATTTTATTGTATCTGCACTGGGCAAGAGCATTTTTCCACTTGTGCCAAAGAATTTCACCCGATTTTCAGGAATATCGACAATGGTATCTTTTTCCATAACTAACCTTTTCCTATTATAAAAATATAGTGGATTATCTATGCGTTCTGCATCTTAATCTGAAGTTGAATCGTCACCATATCACCTTGTTCCAACTTTTCGGCTTTGCGGATACTTGCCTTAATAGGTACAAGATAGACTCCATCCTTTGGGAATAATGAGGTCGTCCATTCTGTATCGCCAATTTGGACTCCCACAGGAATAACGCCCCAACCATATGTTACTAAATCGGATATGTCTCTTATTTCTTCGCTTTGGTCTAGTGGAATAGGCACAAAATACCAAGGTGCAGGTCCTCGCCAGTAAATGATATTGCCACTGAACTCCATAGTAATTGTCATATTGCCCCTGACGATTATAGCGAGATGCTTACATTTTAGCACAAATGTTTGCCAATTTGCTATATTCAATGAACAGGGTATAAGACCAATTTTCTGAGGGTAATATCACTAATTACGGACTTCTGTTATAAACAAGGCATTCACGAGATGGAACTCAGGAGAAACCCATGCTGATTAATGAAATTCGCGGATGGCAATTAAGTCAACTCGATAAGTATGTTTCAATTCTTACGAATGTTGTAACAGAAATATCAGATGAGGATATACGGATATTACGTGATGGGGACGAAGGATGGACAATATTAGAGATTCTATGTCATCTACGCGATTTTGAGGAAGTTTTTCTCGAACGGGCGCGGATAACTGTGCAACAAGATAATCCTGTATTACCCTTTCCTGACCCTGACATCCTTGTGTTTGAGAAAAACTATAATGAGGATGACCCCAAAACAGTGCTTGCTGATTGGACAAAATTGCGACAAGAACGTCATGCCTTTTTGAGTGCTTGTGCGGATGAAGCGTGGGAACGCCCTGCAAAGCACCCAACACGCGGTAAATTTACACTACATGACCAGCTATTCTTGAGCGTTTGGCATGATACAAACCACTTAGAGCAGATACTACGGGTACTCACTCAACGTTAGTTGCTTGATATTGTTCTATGAGTTGATTTGCACGAGCTATAGTTTTATCCCAATCGTTGTAAAATTCGACAGGGATATTCACTATCTTACTGATCATTTTCCCTAACGGATAAGCAACTTTTGGAGGCTTATAGATGAGTCTTATCAGTTCGTGACCAGAACTAGCTTCCGTGAGTTTTGGAATGTTAATTGGTAGGGTTTTTACATCCTCACCATCTAGTATCACCACATACTTTTCAATATTATCATTGCGAAACAATACCATTTCAGTTTCAAATGCTTCTAATACCTCAGTAATCAGGACATTCCCTATCCACTGGTGATAGTAAATTCCTTGCGCTAACCTTTTTGTCAAAATCGGCATTGAAAGTACTCTCTTAAAATTATTACTCCAAGCAACTATATTGGAGTATAAATCAATTTTTGAAATACAAAACTTAAGAAAGTGCGGTGTTACAAAACCTTATAGTCGAATCATTCAAAAAATTATCACTTTTACCATCTCTGTGCTATCTTAACAGCATGACAGTCTGCTATATGAGAGCGAGTCTATGCTGAATAACTTCTTACGATTCAAATCTATAATCTACCCTCAGTGGCGACGACAAGTTTCGCCGTTTATGAAACCTTTTGTTGATACGTTTTATAGTCATTTTTATCCTGTCTATGCCGATAAGCGTCCACCACAAACACCGCAAGAGATGGCGCGTTTCATGGTCGATTGGGGCATCATCCAAACGGCAGATTTACAGAGTTTGAGCAATGCAATTTATGCTGTTGAAGTCCAAATTGAGACAGCAGACCGTGATGCTATACCACGCCAGCATGATGGCTCACCTGTACGAATCCCTGCTCAATGGGAACGAACCGAGCGCGTGTTGATTAGTTGGGGGCGTATGTACCCGAATATGTGGGCAATGCACGCTCAAATGGCAGAAGCAATTAGTCAAGTAGCGACAGTAGAAATCCTCGCACCAACAGAGTTATGGGCGCGGGCAATAGCCGTTTTTCTTGAAGAGCGTGGTCATGCCAATATGGAAAATGTGCAGATGTTGGTCTTACGCACAGATGACATCTGGATTCGGGATTACGGTTCCATTATGGGCATTGCTGATAATGGTGAGCGCGTGGCAGTTAATCCGATTTATGCCGTACTACCACAGTATCCACAAGCGGATGACAACGGCATGGGGTCACGTTGGGCAGCGCATCATAATATTGCCGAGCAACCTCTCAATTTGCATACTGAAGGAGGCAATCTCTGGAGCGATGGACAAGGCACGTTAATAATGTCGAGCCAAATATTCTATAGCAATTCCTATTACACTCGGGATACATTACTTGATTATTTACATGAGGTCTTTCATTTTGATAAGGCGATTATCGCACCACGTCTAACTTTAGAAGAAACCGGTCATATTGATTTACTGACGAAATTAGTTTCAGAGGATACAGTATTTGTCAGCAAAGCCGAATCATTTTCTGCGGAAGAAGTTCTAAGGAAGGTCAAACGCCTATTCGAGCGTGAGACGAATGCCAAAGGAAATCCCTATAATGTCATTGAATTGCCGACCCCACCGCTCTATCTCAATTGGTTCAACTATACGATTCGTCGGGCATACACCAATTCGCTAACAGTCAATAAGCAGGTATTAGTGCCTGTTTTTGGCATCAAACAAGATGAGGAAGCCTTACGCATTTACGAGGATGCACTGCCCGATTACACAATTATTCCGATTGATAGCACAATCGGAATTAATGGAGGCGGTGCAGTACATTGTATGACCAAAGAAGTGCCGATGTTAGGCTAGTGTATACTAAAGGGTGCTAAGAGAAAGAGGATTATGCTGTGAGTGATAATCGAAGTGATTTAGAGAATGCCGCCCTTGCTTTGTATTATTATGCGGCTGAATTGGTCAAAGAGGGTAAATCAAGCGAAGAGGTCGTTAATATTCTGGTGCAACGCGGTCTCACCCGTGAATCCGCGGAGACGATAATGCAACGGTTGAATGTCTCGCGCGATAATATTGCCCGTCGCAGTGGCTATCGTAGTATTGTTTTCGGTGGGATTATCATTGTGCTGATGCTCCTGCCCCTCTTCGGCATATTTGTACCTCAAGCGACAGGGGTATCTGTGATGTCTTTGATTATCGCTATGGCTGCTGGGATTGTGATTCTTGGGCGTGGGTTAATGCAGGTGTTTGGATTATGACGGATATACTACCTGAGATGATGTATGCAGCAATCATGGCAGAAGAAGGCGAACTCGTTTATGACTTGATGCCTACACCTGATGCAGACAAAGGCGAGGTTATTGTTAAAGTTCATGCGATTGCCGTCAATTTGGAAGATGTTCTCTACCGCAATGACCGTTATAGTATCCAAAAAGACTTGCCCCATATTCTCGGCTCAAATGCTGTTGGTGAGATTGTCGCTTTAGGTGAGGCAGTCTCAGGCTGGAAAGTGGGAGAGCGTGTGGCTGTAGTCTATGATGCCTTGGGCGTTGACCGCAACGGCACCTATGCACAGTATGTGGCAGTCCCAACAGATTATTTAGGGCGTATCCCCAAGAATGTGGAGTATCAACAAGCGGCAAGTGTTGGTTATGCTTTATGTCGTGCATGGGCAGGCTTGACTTACGGTGCGCGTCTTCGTAAGCGTGAAGTAGTCGTCATCACAGGAGCATCGACATTAATGGGGTTAGCGACATTAGCGATTGCCAAGTGGAAAGAAGCTACAATTGTCGCTATTGATAGCCCTGAACTTGCAAGTCAATTACGTGAGGCTGGTGCGAACATTGTTTTGGACGAAAGTTCAGACGATTTATTAGGACTTGTCTTGACGATTACAGACGATACGAGCGCATCCTTGGTTGTGGATGTATTGGGTGGTGATTCGCTCATGCACTCGATTGAATTATTGGCATTTGATGGGCGGTTACTGTCTTTAGCAACCTATAATGGCGATATTGCCATGCTTAATTTACAAGACTTAATGTCTATTAATGGCAGTATTGTTACAGCCTCGGATAAGCTCAAGGCAGGCGATATGGAAAAATTGTTAGAGATGGTCGCGGATAATTCGCTCAGTTTGCCAGTCGATAGTGTATTGCCTCTGAGTCAGGCAAATGATGCTCATCAACGCTTAGAAAATGATGAAACATTCGGGCTGATAGTGCTTGTCCCTGATGCCTTTTCTAAAGATGAGCGTAGTCGGCATTCGATTGAAGTAGAGTTGGAGTAAAGGAAGTAACTACGAGTAAATGCAGTATGTACAATTCTTAATAAACTTCTGAAAAGTAGCAAAGATTTAAGTCATTTAAACATTTTCTAGGGGGTGGACGAAGCCTGCTTTGTCCCTTACACAAATTCTCTATAGAGTGACATCTCCAGCAATCATCATTCAATTGTTCCACGCTTGATAGCCTTTATAAGCGAACCATGCGCCAATAATAATCAACAAGTAGGATGGTGCAAGCACAGGAAAAACGCCTGTATTGATGTAACCAGCCACAATGAAAAATAAACCTGCTACTGTCAAAATCCCTGCGGCACTCAGAAGAATAGTGGCATTTTTGTGCTGTTCTTGTGGGTTTTCCTCAGCGACGCGTTGGGCGAGGCGCATAGCTTCAATACGATGTTCCATAACACCATCTTTGAGTAATTTTGTCGCAATTTTTGGTAAAGGATTGCCATATTGCAATAGTTTGAGCGTTGCTTGGTAGCGTTCATCGTCTTTTGGGATTTGGGCAATTTCCTCTATACCCATTCTTTGGATGTATACTGCTTCCTCCTCAAGATTTTCATCAAGCTCAAGTGAGGCAACTTTAGCTTTCTTTTGCATGTTCTGTGGCATAGGGATTACTCCAGAATATCAGTCAGTTATGAGCCACAGTATAACGGGGTTTTATGAAGATTTCACGAATGGTTCTTAGTGAGTAATGCAATTCGCAACGATAAAAAGCCCCTCGTGAAATAAAGGTGAGGGGCGAAAGAATATTATTTTGATCAGCATTACAATATGGAGGCAATAAGTAAAAATATGGTGATGATAGCCATGATGACAGTGACAATGAGTAACCCGATAGCAATTGACTTAGAATGATTGTCGCGTTTTCGTGTCATGACAATGCTCCTGATACTGTCTTATTTATATTATACAATAATTTTTTGCAGTTTCAGTCATCTATCAGGCATGACGTTTGGCACAAAATCAAAAAAAGGACTTAGCTTCTGCTAAATCCCTTATTATTCTAGGGTATGGCAATGCCATAGTGCCATATTAAGTTTAGATTAGTATTTGCGGACGATGCTACGGTAGCTAGCAGGTTGGCGCGTTTGCAAGAATTGGTATTCTTCCCGATTTTTCCGTACTTCATCGAGGTCAACTTTGGCAATGACAAAGCCTTCAAGAGGTGCGCCTGTTTCTTCGTCAGTTTCATCGCCCATTGAGGCGTAAATCTCGCCACGCGGACCTACAACCATACTTTCGCCACCAAAGGTCAGGGTGACATCCTCACCGACGCGATTTGCACCAGCAATAAAGACACTGTTTTCGTAAGCACGGGCGCGTAAATACGTTTTCCATTCATCGATATTGCTAGCTTCCCAATTTGCCATCGCGCAGATAATATCTGCCCCTTCGAGGGTCATACTACGGGCAACTTCAGGATAAGCGAGGTCATAGCCGAGGCAAAGACCAATATTACCGATTTCTGTCTCTGCGACAGTTATCTTATAGCCTTCACGGAATGCCATGCGCTCTTCACCACGTAGATGGACTTTGTTATAGGTTTCGACTAATTCGCCATCAGGTCCGACAAGTACAGCTGTGTTATAGAGGACGGATTCAACTTTTTCTTTGCTGGCGATACCAAAAGCGATATAGATGCCGAAGTCATTGGCGCGTTGTGCTAATAAGTTAACGGTAGGACCTGGAATGCGTTGGGCAATTTCTGTAAAGCGCAGTCCGAGTTCGCTCCCGCTGGTGACGAGTTCAGGAAATACGATTAAATCTACTTTTTGTTTACTGGCAATTTCACTAATTTTTTCGCTCATTTTCACCAGATTTTCTTCTGGTTCACCGAGCAGGGGTTTCATCTGAACAATGGCGATACTAATTTCGCGCATAGTGTTTTTATCCTCTTATTAGTTGGTACATAACTGTTCTATTTTACTGGCAAAGTGCATTTGATACGAGTGTGTATAGATAGCAACTCAGCTTGTTAGCTGGTCAATTTTGCTTAGTCTATTATTTGCCTATGTTTTCTATACGGCAAAATTATAAAGTCTATAATATACAAAGAAATCATTTGTTATAGGATTTTATTCATGCGATTATGCTTAATATTTTTCTTTATTTTTGTATCGCTTACGTCTTTTACATCGGCTACAAGTAATGATTGTCTCGATATTTTTCCGTTAGTGGAACAAAATGAAATTGACAATACTGTAGGTGAAGCTATTTATGATATGACCTGGTTGCCGAATACCAATTGCTTACTACTTGCTTCATCGCAAGGGATACAGATTATTGATGCCAATAATGTTATTGAACATGCTTTTATAGCCATTGGTGATATGAGAAGTATTGCAGTTAATTCTACGGGAACACAAGTAACCTATGTTTTTTATGAAGGAACAGAAGCATATATTTTAGATACAGAGGGTGATACAAAAGAAATTCCTGTAAATCGACTGGTTACTGACCTGATTTTTCTCTCAAATCAGAATAATTTAGCCATAGCGACCACAGAAATATTTTCTGTAGACATGCCTATTCAGATTAATGCACA
Organism: Phototrophicaceae bacterium; assembly: GCA_965230145.1. Taxonomy (GTDB): domain Bacteria; phylum Chloroflexota; class Anaerolineae; order Aggregatilineales; family Phototrophicaceae; genus JAUZRW01. The sequence continues at coordinate 3,304,153 of CBDDKI010000002.1, read as the reverse complement.
AATCCATGTATGGAATGTCGAAACAATACAAGAAATTTCTATACTGGAAACTGATGCAGGCTGGATAACTACTCTAGACAATATGTCGGGTGATAAGTTGCTATCCGTTGGTTATAACAATGGTTTTCCGCAAGCTGTTGTTCAAACATGGGATTTAAATAATAGTGAGCCTGTGTGGGAGTATTTTGATATTGCTAGTGAACTTATGCCCTCAGACTCATTTGACCCATTCATGATACAGATTGCAATCACTCGAAACAATGTCATTGTAGGAGGCGGAATTAGGGGTTTCTTTAATCTTGAAAATTATTATGGCTACGGTATACAAGTTTGGAATGCTTCATTAATAGAACCAATCAGTGAAATACCAGTTTTCAACAGTGATGAATTACGGAGTGGACTTCGTATAACTGATGTTGTGCTTTCATCCGATGCTGAAATAGTCATAGCAACATCATCAACTGATATTTTTGTTTGGAATGTTGCAACAGGTGAACTAATCTTACAATCAAATATCGGCGAGGGTGCTATTCAGCAAATAGAATTGAGTCCCGATGATTCTCGTCTTGCGATAAATATTGCAAGTGATGATGGAGATATTGTTAATATTTTAAACTTTAATACACTTGATATAAGTGGCACTGTAGATAGCTGACATGCTAATCAGCTATATACTTTATCAATCGCGTAATTTATCCATCACATTCTGTAAGCCAGCAGGTAGTTCACTGGTAAACGTCATACGCTCATCTGTTGAGGGATGGTCGAAGCTGAGTTCGGCAGCGTGGAGGAAATTACGTTTCATACCAATGCGTTGTTTATTGTATCCATAGACCGTATCCCCAATGATGGGACTACCAATAAATGCCATATGAACGCGAATTTGATGGGTACGTCCTGTCTCGATTTTAATACGCACGAGTGCGCGTCCGTCTTTGAAATCAGTGTCTATCACTTCAAATTCTGTTACGGCAGGTTTGCCATTGCTGACCACACCCATGCGCTTACGTTGCTTGGGGTCACGCCCGATTGCAGCATCAATGCGACCTTCCATGGTTTTAGGTGCGCGTTCAACCAGAGCGAGATAATATTTTTCGGTGGTGCGTGCTTTGAATTGCGCCATGAGGTTGGTGAGTGCCTTAATATGACGCGCAATCACAATCAAACCACTGGTATCTTTATCTAAGCGATGCACAATGCCCATGCGACCTTCGGCAAGCGGATCATCTTGCATATCCACAATTTCAGGGTAGCGTGCCAGAATCGCATGTACGAGTGTCCCTGTTTCTTGACCGATACCAGGATGAACGACCATCCCCGAGGGTTTATTGATGACAGCAATATCCTCATCTTCATAGAGAATGTTCAGGTCAATCTCTTCGGGTTCAATCACAAATTCGTCTTCTTCGGGTAATTCGACAACGATGCGTTCGCCACCCTTCATCTTGTGACCTGCTTTTGCTGATGCACCATCGACGGTGACAGCCCCCTCACTGATGAGGGTCTGAATTTGTGCGCGAGAGAAATCATTCAGGCGTGCGACTAAGATTTTATCAAGGCGTTCACCTTGTTTTTCGACTGTAAATTCCATAATGTCCATAACTCAAGAGGCTACTGTGTGTTGATAATTTCAAGTATCATAGCACACTGTCTATTCATTTCGGTATATATAAGAACTTGCAGGTTGGGAATTAAGTACATGAGTGAGATTTATTATCAAATCTATGGTGATGGCGATATTGATGTGTTGATGATTCACGGTTGGGGGTCGTCGCATACGATGTGGAAGCGCATTGCATCACAATTGAACAATGCCCGTTGCTGGATGATTGATTTACCGGGTTTTGGTCAGTCAGATATTGGGGGCAGTGCGTTGACGATTGATGCTCATGTGCAGACTGTTCTCAACTTTTGTGATGAGCATGTGCGTCCGCAAGTGATTATGGGGCATAGCATGGGTGGCTTAATCACACTCAAAACTCTGGCAATTCGCCCTGATATTGCTGAGCAAGTGGTTCTGATTTGCCCTGTGGTGACAGGTAAATTTGGGTCCTATGGCATTGCAAGCGACATCATGCGAAATGAATTGGCTATAAATGCTCTGCGTGCGACAAAAACCCTGTGGTCAACGATTCAGAATGAGTATTTAGTAGCGATGACTGTGCCATTGATGCACTCTAACCCTGAGTTAGCAGAGCAGGTGAAACAGAATTTTCTCCTCACTCGCCCTGACGCTGGCATTGAAGCCCTGATTAGTATGGCGAAGCAAGATACCCAGGAATATCTAACAGACATTTTGCAAGACACCTTGGTGTGTGTAAGTGAAGGTGATACAACCGTACCCGTGACAGAAGGTCGGACAGCGGCACTGTATATGCCACATGCCGAACTGGCAACCTTTACAAAATCGCGTCATCACCCGATGGATGAGCAAGCAGAAGACTTTATGCCTGTTCTTCTTGAATTTTTGGCACAATACGGACTTTAAAAACCTATAATGACCCACAATGTCGCCTATATACTTCTAATAATTTTATGTTATACTAGAATTATTCGATTGTAATATAGAAAAGATGGAGTCGTTTTGGATCCTTTAGAACTAGCCCGTCACGTTGTTGACGTGGTGGAAGACCGTAAAGCAGAAGATATTGTCCTCCTTGATTTACGTCCTGATACTGTAATTGCTGATTTCTTCGTCATTGCAAATGGCAATAGCGAACGTCAATTACGGGCGTTGATGGATTACGTTAAGGAAGATGTTAAAGAGAATTTGAGCCAATTACCCTTTTCAATGGCTGGCACACCCGAGAGCGGTTGGATTGTGCTTGATTATGGCGACGTGGTTGTGCATTTATTTAGCGCAGACCAACGCGATTATTATGACATTGAAGGGTTGTGGAATAAATCAGGTAGCGTCTTACTCAGCATTCAGTAGCATCTTAAGACAGGTCAGCAACGACCTGTTTTTTATTTAATGATTTAATGCGATTATTCTGAAACCACTTTTTGCTTTTCCTGATACCTGATAACTGTCAACTGACAACAAAATTGACTTAAACGACATACTTTGTTGTTAGGCTATCATTCTAAAAACTGTACTGTGTAACATCAGGTAACGGTAGTTACTAGGTACTAACGCAGGGGATACGTCATGCAGTGATGCGAATTTGCCATTACAATGGGGCTTACATTGTTCGTATGAGTTGGAATTACTAATATGAGTCAACAAAATTATCCACAACAGTCAAGACAACCAAATCAACAAGGCTATTCTCAACAGGGACAACAACCACCCTATCCGCAAAATCCGCAACAGCAAAATTATCAGCAGGGACAACCTGTACCACAGGGTCGCCCGATGCCACCGCAAGCACCACCGCCACATTATAATCAGCCCTTGCCTGCACAACAGCCTGCTCCTCAACCAGAGAAAATCTACGTCGAGAAGAAATCAAATCCTTTGGTGATGATTTTGAAGGTGCTAGCATTCCCATTTGTCAAGATTTTTCAGATTATTGGTGGCACACTGACAATCATCTTTCAGGAGATGGTACGTTCTATTGTGAACTTTGTATTTGGGCTTATCTTGCTCATTGTATTTGTGGCATTAGTTGGTGGCTATATCTTTGCACTCATTCAGACCGATTTTGATTTTGTGCAAGCTGTGCCTGAAATGTGGAATGTTTTTCAGTCAATATTGGGGATGGGCGGCGCTTAGAAGAAGGATTAGGATAGGGTCTTTTAGCGAAAATTAACAGCCTTCTAGTCGAAGACGATACTAATCGTAATTGCTCGCGCTCATCATGAGGACACATGGAAAAGACAAAAAATCCTGAAACGCACGCCTTCCTTGATAATCCAAACCGCACACTCATTGTCCTATCCATACCTGTCTTATTCTCACTGGTCGCTGAACCCATCACAGGTTTAGTCGACACAGCTTTCATCGCCCAATTAGGTGCAGTGCCATTGGCAGCACTCGGTGTTGGCACAGTTGCCCTATCCAGTATTTTCTGGATTTTTAATTTTCTCGGTATCGGCGCACAGACCGAAGTCGCCCATAGTCTCGGTAGACAAGATAGATACGGAGCAATCAAAGCCAGTAGCCTTGCCTTAGCTTTAGCTATTTTATTCGGCACGATAATGTTTCTAATTGGCTTCCCTATCTCGACCTCTGTAGCAGGGTTACTCGGCGCAGAAGGCGATGTCCTACTCAATGCCACCCAGTATATTCAGGTGCGCTTATTCGCCGCTCCTGCCGTGCTGATTACCTTCACAGGCTTCGGTGTTTTGCGTGGGATGCAAGATATGAAAACCCCACTCTGGATTGCAGTCGGCATCAACGTCTTGAATATCCTCCTCGATTATCCTCTGATTTTTGGCTTGGGAGTCATTCCAGCGATGGGTGTGGCTGGCTCGGCATTAGCGACCTCTATCGCGCAATGGCTCGGCGTTATCTGGACGCTATGGGCAATTGGGCGCAAACTCGGCTACACACGCGATATTCACTGGAACGAGGCTATCAAACTCATTCAAATTGGCGGCGATTTGTTCATCCGCACAGGCTTACTGGTCTCGTTTTTCTTGCTCTCAACCCGTGTAGCGACGCAAATCGGTGTCGATAGTGGCGCATCGCATCAAGCCATTCGTCAGGTGTGGTTCTTCTCTACCTTGGTGATGGAAGCCTTTGCCGTCACAGCTCAGAGTTTAGTTGGTTACTTTATCGGCTCAGATGACATCCGCACAGCCCGACGTGTTGCAACATTTAGCACAGTCTGGAGTATCGGTACAGGCGTTATCTTAGCCATTGCGATGCTTCTCAGCACCGATGCCGTGATTGCGGTCTTCGTCCCTGAGCGCGCAATTGCTGTGTTCGTGCCTGCATGGATTATCGCTTCAATATCTCAACCACTCAGTGCAGTTGCCTTTGTCACCGATGGCATTCATTGGGGAACAGGCGATTACCGTTATATGCGAAATGGCATGATTGTCTCGACGGTCATTGCAGGGGCGATGCTCTTTATGATTAACTCCAACGCCGACAATGCCTTCACCTTGGTTTGGTTGGCAATGGTTTTATGGATATTCATTCGCGCAATCTTTGGCATTATCCGCGTCTATCCGGGCATCGGCAACGCCCCCATCGGAAATCAGAAGGTCAAAATCAAACCTGCCTAAATTAAAGCGGAGAAGCAGACAAACACAGAAAAAAACACGCCTTTTCTTTGTGACCTTCCCTTCTTCGTGGTGAATACTCACTCCACCACCTCAATCTGCCACGCCTCAACATAACCATGCTCATTCTCGGCTGGCAAGACCTCCAAACGCGCAAAGCTATCTGGCTCATAGAAACCCATCGCCACATGATAATCCCCTGCGGGCAAATCATCAGGGATTGGCAAGGCAATCGACTGAACAATCGTCACATTTTCTAGTGCTTGCGGAGCATACGCCAACGCACATAAAGGCACATCCCCCGTACTATATAATGTTCCACCCTCATACGGAATCGGTTCACCTTGTAGATGCACCAGCACACGGTAATCCTGCCGATTCAAGATGTGTTCTAGTCGCGTTGCCCAATAAATCGTGAGCGTCTCCCCTGCGGAAACCCTGTCTTGTGTTGGAGAAATCACCTGCGCCGACAAAAACTCGCCAAAATATGGCGCATTATCCCAACTGCGCTGGAGGTCATCACTGGGAGTAACGCTGTAGATGTTGTAATCATTCTGGGGATGATTGGCAATTGTCTGAATCTCACTCACAAACGGCACAGCACGCGAGGCAAAACTATTCAACACAATCGGCAAATCTAAGACAGTATAGCTTTCGGATGGCGATAAATAACAATCCGTCTCTGACCAGCGATAAAAGGTGATGTCGCGTTGCATCCCATGTGCCAGATATGCGGCAGTTGCCCGAAAACCATCATCAGAGGGCATAACAATTGCCTGAGATGGCGCTGTTTCAGCATCCAAGATGAACATCGCCTCGTTGACCCGATAATCGTAGGTGATGCCAAAATCGTCAGTTTCGGTCTCTAGCCAGATGCCGAAATCGCTATAGGTATTCCAGCCAGCCCAAATTAGCAAAAGCAATGGCACTATCCAGCCAAATTTAAAGCGATGGCTGATGGCGCTCCCTGCACCAATCAATAAAACAAGCGGAATGATTAAGCCTGCACCCCGTAGAAAATGCGGTGTTTCGACACTCAAGACCGTCGGTAACAGCGAGACAGTCACGAGTCCAGCCCACCACACGAGCATCCATTTCTTGCGAACGGTGAACCATGCGCCGATGAAACCAGCAAATGCTAAAATCGCTAGAGGCACATCCAGCACAGGGCGATTGGGTAGATTATGTGTAGAGGAGACATCCCCACGCCCGAGCCACGCATTCGCCCAATTGAGGAGGTTCTGCCAAATTTGCCCCCAATCACTCGCTGCCGCCCGACCAATGGACTCGCCAGCATCGGCGGAAAATAGACTGATAAGCAGGGGCAAACTGCTCAAAGTCAGCACAGCAAGCGTGATGATAATCCCGCGCCGTTGGTCTTTTTCTTGCCAAAGCCACCATAGTAGCCATAGCAGTGCATAGCCAACGTATACTCGCGCCACAATATAGGTATACAGCGTCAGACCGAGCAGTAATCCCGTAAGCCACCAATCCTTATTCAGTCGATGCGACCTGAGCAAACTCGCAAACGCCAATGCGCCAAACAGGGGCAAGGTAATCACGCGGAAGCCGATATGCGAGAGTTGCACATGCCAGTAAAGCACTGCCAATGCCCCAGCCACCCAGACAGCACCCTCATCGAGTGTTTCGCGCCCGAGCAAATAGACCCCAGCCAGCGTGAGGATACCGACGAAAGCAGAGGTCAACCTTAGCGTGAGTGGCGTTGCACCCAATAGCCCAATCATCGGCGCGAGTAGATTCATCCACAAGCCCTCACGACCTGTATTTGCAGGGAAATAAACCTGCAAGCGCGGATTTTCAACCAGCGAAATCGCATCCAGACCATAATAGGCTTCGTCACCATGTAGGATAGTTTGCATCTCTGCTAGACCATGCCAGCGCAAAGCCACTCCTAGTAGCAAAAATGTGAGCAACAAAATCCAATGACGCTGACGTATCCACATGGTGATGACTATACTCTCGGTATCTGTTCGGCTGAAAAATCGCTACAATACTAGCATAATATCAGCAAAAACAAGGGGCATTACAGTATGCGGTGGATGATTTACGGCGCAACAGGTTATACAGGGCAACTCGTGGTTGAGGAAGCTATCCAGCGCGGACACAGACCCATCATTGCAGGGCGCAACCCTGATAAACTGGATGTGATTGCACGTAAATATGATTTGGATTATGTCGCCTTTCGCCTAGATGATGACAATACGATTGCCGAGGCAATTGCTGATGTTGATATTGTCTACCATGCGGCGGGACCCTTCATCCATACCAGTGAGCCGATGATAAGGGCGTGCTTGGCAACCAATACCCATTACCTTGATATAACAGGCGAAATCAATGTCTTTGAGCAGACCTACCACTATGATGATGCCGCGCGTAAGGTCGGGATTGCACTGATTAGTGGCGCAGGCTTTGATGTTGTGCCATCAGATTGCCTTGCTGACTATGTTGCTAAAAAAGTGGTCGGGGCGACGCATCTGGAAACGGGTATCTTCGGATTTGCAGGGGCGAGTGCTGGTACGGCAAAGTCTGCAATAGAGATGATGCCAAAACAATGGTGGTCACGGCGCGACGGTGAATTAGTGGATTCATCTTTCGGTGCGGAGACCATCACCCTAACCTTGCCCAATGGTAAAGTACGCCATGCCATGAGTTCACCGTGGGGGGATTTATCGGTGGCGTATCGTACTACGGGCATTCCGAATATCACGAGCTACTTAGCCATGTCGCCGACGATGGTGACATTAGGGCGCATTGGCTACCCACTAGGGAAGCAATTGCTGAAAATTGGCGCAGTACGGCAAGTGGCAAAAGACCTCGTGGAACGTTTTGCAAGTCCTCCTGATGAACAAGCACGTACAGAGAACAACTCCTACATTTTTGCGCGTGCGACCAATAGTATTGGGCAATCGGCGAGTGCATGGCTGACAACACTTGAACCCTACCAATACACGGCAAAAGTTGCTGTGCTGGCGGTGGAGCGCGTGGCAGAGATGACACCCGTGGGGGCATTGACTCCTGCCCAAGCCTTCGGTGCTGATTTCACGTTGGACGTTGAGGGCACAACGCGAGCGGATGCCTAAAGGTTGGTAAGTCGTTTGCTGAAAATCGCCGAATTTTAGATTTTTTGCTCCCTGTTTATCAGGCAATAACAGAGGAACAGGAACATTAACAGGGATTTTGGGCGTGGCAGACATCCGAAAAAACAGGGTTTTTGCCGAAAAGCGGTTGGTAGATGGTTTGTGAAAAAAGCCAACGCGGAGGCTTGATGTAGGGAGAGCATGATGCAGTTTTACAATTAAACACGGAGTATCAATAGAGGTTTATTTTCACTTTTAGACCCCTATCCCCAACCCTTTCCCCATGCGCCTCGTTCCTCACCTGTGGAGAAAGGGAGCAGTTGAGTCCCCTCTCCGCAAAGGAGCTTGCGAGTGCCGAGGGGAGGGGATACTTGGGGAGGGGTTGAGAAGACCATTCAGAATAAGTATCTATCTCATAAACTCCGTCCTAATTTATTAGAAAGTATGATGCTGTCCGCGACAAGATAAACAAGACAAAATTTTCCTGTTCGGGTCATGTTCGCACGTAAGTTATAACAGCTGTACAGTTCATATTTCGGACGCGATACATCACGTCCCTACAGAAATAGTATTTGGGGCGATTCTTGTTGTCAAATATGTTGGGGGTCAATTCAAATTTTAGGACAATGCATGCATTGTCCTCCGAAATAGTTATTCGATTGGTAAGGTGCTGGTTAGAGGGTAGCATATTTGAGGTGTGCCGTGTTGGGGATATGACCGTTGATAGTCCCGTTGATATGAACACGAGAGAATAAGTGCTGAGAAAAAAGTAAAAGAAATCCAGTCTCCACTCCAAAGTGAAGACGATTTAGGGGCAGAGTATTTTTTACCTAAAATTCTTGCCAAACAGGCTGACAATTGAGTCTATCAGTGCGAAAAGATCGTCCTATAATTCTAGAATGTTTTCAGTTACTAAAAGTAACAAGGAGTTTGACGATGGCATTCAAAGCATTGATGCGTGGTGGTATCTATCTATTGTTCATCATTGGGATTGGCGCACGATGGGTCATCAAGCATTTTAGCCAGCAAAAAGCAGAAGCAATAGCTGAGGATGAAAAGCTCTCGGAGCAAATTAAAGACAATCCACTCGCGTATGTCGATGAACCAGATTGGCATATCCGTGTATCAGCGATACAAGCCTTGAAAGATAACCCAACTGCTGAAAGCATTTCAACCTTAGTTGAGCATCTGAATGACCGTATCTATGATGTACGCGAATCAGCTTGTCTGGCATTGATTGCTCAAGGCGAAACTGTCATCCCAGATGTCATCGAGGTACTCAAATCAGGTGGATTAGATGCGCGTGAGATGGCTATCAAGGTCTTAGCAGACTTACCCACATCAGAGTCGGTCACAGCTATTGAAACAGCCCTCTTGCAGGATGAAAGCGCATGGGTACGCCTGCCTGCCGTTCAAGCACTGGCAAAGATAGGTGCTGAGACAAGCATCGACACGCTTATCACAGCACTCAATGACAGGCATCAAGATGTTTATCAGGCAGTTGTCGATGCTCTTAAGGTAATTGGTACACCCGAAGCAAAACAAGCCATCCTTGACCATCCTTATCATGATGATGAAGGCAAAAAAGGTCGCAGGGGATTCCCTGATAATGACCTTATCGAATTGAGTTAATTATTGAAAAAACGCACCCACACAGTGTGGATGCGTTTCGATATACCGCTTAATCATCTTCGGGTGCAATGTGGTAGGGAACATCTATCACGATGATGTCATCATCAGCCGAAAGCAAACGGTTGTGCAGTAAATCTGCGGTTTGGTTATGCAACCACTTCGCTGCCGTCGATGATGGGATGAACTCAGGTATCACAATGGTGATCATTTCGTTAGGGAACTCGTCATGGTTCACCTGTTCGATATAATTGACCAATGGGGTCAAAATATCACGAAAATCATAATCTATGACCACCAATTGAACCCCTTCGGTGAGTTCAGGGAAATGTTGCCAACGTTTATCAATCCGCTGGTGCATCTCAGGCGAGGTCGCAATTGCAACTGCACGGACATCTGTAGCAAGACGTTGGGCATATTTCAAAGCCCGTAATGTACCACGATGCACATCACCAATCGGGACAATGGCAACGTTCGCAATATCAGCTAAGTCTGATACCTCGACTTCTTCAATCGTCAATGAATGCGAGACAAGCTTATAGTGTTCATGGATTTTATAGAACATGAAAACCAATAGCGGAATCGCCAGCGCAACTACCCACGCACCATCGACGAATTTTGTTGCTAGTAAGATGATGAAAACAATGCCTGTGGTTATCGCACCAAATACATTGAGAGCTTGTTTCCAGCGCCAGCTATCTTCATGATGTATGTGAGTTATCCCTGTAAAAGCTGATTCACCAGGTTTAAGTTCGCCAATCTTACCCATCAAACGTGCCATGCCTGTCTGTGACAAGGTGAAACTGAGCATCACACCAAGCGCGTAGAGTGGCAACATGGCAATCTCATCGGCTTGGAAGATAACAACGATAATAGACGAGATAATGGCGAGAACGATAATCCCAGAACTATAGACCAAACGGTCACCGCGATTTTGCATCCAACGTGGCATAAAGCCGTCGCGTGCTAAGAACGAACTCAAGCGAGGAAAATCTTGATAGCCCGTGTTGGCGGCAAGGAATAAGATAAGCGCAGTGAATAATTGCACCCAATAATACAGAATACCACCCCCCGTGATATTACGGGTCATCTGTGAGAGGATACTTTCACCTGCTTCAGATGGAACTAGGCTCATATGGGTTGCAAGGAAGGTAATCCCCACAAATAGGGACATGGCTATTGTACCCATTGCAACCATGGTTATGGCGGCGTTTTTGCTTTCAGGAGCTTTGAACGCTTGCACACCATTACTAATCGCTTCAATACCTGTCAGTGCAGTACATCCACCTGCAAAGGCACGTAAGAGTAGCCAAACATAGGCAAAACCTGCCAACGATTCAGTTGCTTGAACGCTTTCATGGAATTGAGGTAATGGAGCAGCACCAAATAGACCAAATAAGCGTATCAATCCTAGACCAATGACGGTCAAGACACCTGCGACAAAGGCATAAGTTGGAATGGCAAATACGGTGCCACTCTCTTTTGCCCCACGCAAATTAATCCATGTAATGAAAGCAATCGCGCCGAGTGCAATCCAAACGCGATAGTCATGCACTTCAGGAAAGGCAGAAGTCACAGCCCGAACACCTGCTGAGACGGATACAGATACTGTCAGAACATAATCAGTAAGTAATGCTCCACCTGCTAATAAGGCAGGGTACATTCCTAGATTGTCTTTGGCGACAGTATACGCGCCACCGCCATCAGGATAATGGAGGATGGTTTGGATATAACTAAATATCACGAGCAAAACGAGGGTTGCAACACCCATGGCTAGAGGTAAGGTCAACGCGAGTGCGCCGCTACCCAAAACCACTAAAACGCTCATAATTGCTTCGGTCGCATAGGCATTACTACTAATGGGGTCTGATGCGAAGACTGCGAGGGCACGAACTTTATCCAGCCGTTCGTGCATTTCTTGACTGGTGGGGAATGGCTCGCCAATCAAGGTACGTTTAACATCATTGATGTTCATTTAAACAGACGCTTTCTTGAAACGAATTCGATTGTTAGTGAACAATATAGCACTAACAGCAGAAAAATAAATATGGAGTTTGTCAAGAATATGTCATGCTTTTATTATATTTGGACGTCACTATTAACAGCTTTATCTCAGCTCAAATTAGCCAACCATTCGGCAATAATATCTCTTGTTTGTTGAGGCGCAGATTGTGGGAACAAATGCCCATGCCCCGCAATCGTTTTGTAGGTTGGTTTTGGCACGAGTTCCGCCACTTGCTGGACAGTATCAGAGGCAAAGACATCACTATTGCCTCCTGCCACGAACAGTATTGGCAAATTAAGGTCATCGAGTTTAGGAAGCGCATCCCAGATTTCTGTGTAATAGGTGCTAAAGTAAAAGGCTTCCCAATAGGGTGACCACGTCAAGTACCGTAGACCATCATCTACTAAGACTGTTCCATGCTCAACATAGAGGCGTAAGACCTCATCTGACCAATTGGCAAAAACCGATTTACCATGAAAGTTCTGGAAGGCATCCTCAACATCACGGAATTGCCGACGACGACGCATTGCCCCTTCTGCCATTGGCGAATGACTAGCTTTACCCTGCAAACGTTGCTCACGCATGTAGTCACAGACAGATTGAGGCATAACAACTGGGTCAAGCAAAATAATCGCTTTGAATCGCTCTGGGGCTTGTATCGCAGATAAGATAGTCGTCACCGCACCGATACTATGCCCAATAACGATAACATTCTGTAGCTCGAATGTCTCATAAGCAGTGACCATGTCCTCAGCTAAACTCGCCCATGAATGTTCAGGCGTGAGTTGAGGCGGTTCGCCATCACCCCATAATGCACGTGGTGGTGTCGAGACTAATCGGTAGTCATCCGTAAAAGATTTTAGCAGAGGCAAATAAGTCTCGGGTACAAAGCCATTGGCAGGCGCAATATTCATAATCGGCGCAGAAGGGTCGCCACCCAGTTCGATTAAGGGTTGAGGCATGTAGCGTATCATTTCATCTGTGTACAAGATATGCCCATGAGTGTAACGCAGGCAATAAAAAAAGCGCAACGCAGAAAAGCAACCCCTTCCGACGCTGACGCGCCACCTACCCCGAATTCAGGGCAGGGAAAGGCTAAGGTGTTGGTGTTGCTTGTGGTGTAGCAGTTGGCAAATTCCTGTTCGCAAAACGAGGTGAACGACAACTTATATATTCTTGAGTATCACGAATACTTAAAATAGCCTCATTAGGAATAGTGATAGTATATTGCTGGTTCTGGACATTGCTAGGCACATAAACCAATAAATCATTATTGAGTTTTGCTAATATACAAATAGTAGTTGAAAGTTGCGGATCATCAGATAAAGGTATGCCTAATTCCATGGACACATCTGTATCAACAAACAATATTTGCACTGTAGATGGACGACCGCCACCAATACTGTGAGGAATTGAGCTATGTGTAACAAGTATGAATATCATAGCAAGTATAGTTAAGAAAAAAAATTGAAAAACCAGTTCATAGTTTATGGTTTCAGGAAACGTTAGATGAGCAAAAAAATACAAAATAAATAGAAAAATACCTGCAATTATCTCAGCAATTTCACTTGTAGAATTTGCACTAGTTGAATCAAGTCCTTGATAAATTGATATGAGCCAAATGGGTTCAAATAAAGAGAGCAAAATAATTACAACAAAAAATACAGCGTTCCATCTATAATCTGGTTCAGTAGGTCTTACTTTGGCAAGAAAATATCTTCCTATAAATGGTGGTAAAATAATCGCGCTAACAAACAGGAAAGTCAATACGCCTACGGGAATATATTGACTAGAACTGACATCATATAATTGAATATCCGTCCAATAACCAATTGTCAAATTAAAAACAATATAGCCAAGTCCAGCAAAGAAGAAACTCAAGCCACCTAAAGCCAGAATTAGTGGTATAAGTTGCTGGCTAATTTGAACCCAATCTGTTTGCTTCAATGATTTAGACTGGCGTTTTTTCCACTCCTCTGTGGTCAGACGTGGCATTGATAGCTCCCATGACTTTAACCTATTAATGATAGCGTAGCATAGAAGTTATTTTCACGCGATATAATTAGGTATTATCCAAAAATTCGGCGCAGGTTTGGATGATGTCAGGCAAGATTTTGAGCGAAGCCATTACATCTGTGCTAGCTTCCAGTGAATGGTTCAAACCCTCGTAGACCTTCCAACGTAGAATGTCCGTATCAATAGCGAGGTCATCCGCATAACGTGAATCCTCTGTGCCGATGATGGCTAAAGTCGGTGTATCCTCTACCAGTTGATGACAATTTTGGATGGGTGTTAGCAAGATGAGTTTAGAGGTGAGGTCAAAATGATTCGCAAAGAGTGCCGCCATCGGTGTACCGAGCGATTTCCCAATAATGACGAGGTCATCATAGTTGCCCATTTCAAGAGCAGTCGTAATCGCTTGCAGGCTTTCTTGGGTAATGTCTCCTTGCTTAAGTGGGTCATAATCCGTCTGTGCTACTTGGAAACCGTACTGTACTAAGAGTACATCATCACCATTCGCCCAGATAACTTTGCTCAAGTAGTGAAAGAGAGGTGCATCCACTGTATAACCCAAGCCGGGCAACATCACCACAAGCCGTTGACCACCTTCACCAGCTAATCTGTTGTGGATGGTCACACCAGCATAAGATTCAATTGGTATAGGTTGAACGGCGAAAGGCATGTGACCTCCTAATGACTATATTATGTTACCCGTTTTGGTAAGAGCAAGCCCAAGAAACCCGCTATAAAGATTGCTACTGCTACAAACTGGAACGTGGTCGCTAGTCCAATCGCATCCGAGACAACACCTATAGCCAACGCGCCTAATGCACCCGTGCCAAAGATAAAACCGAGAATTGCTCCAGACGCGAATCCCTTACTATCAGGAACGAGTTCTTGTGCCAACACAACAATAATACTATGCGAGCCACCGCTCAAACCACCTGCGATAATAGCCAGCACAAACGCCAAACCACCGTCTAATATGGGTAGGAAGAAAAAGGCAGGGGCAGACAAAACAAGACTCGCCATAACAACTAAGCGACGGTCATAACGGTCGGCTAAATCACCAAAGACAACGCCTGCAATTGCTGAGGCAATCCAGAAAGAACTGGTAATCGCTCCGTACTCAGCAGGTGACCAGCCTTTCTGCTGGAATAATAGCGGAATGAAATCGACTGACCCAGGTTGAGCAAGTCCACGTAACATAACCATAATGCCAATGACCATGAAGGGGGTCCATGATTGTATACGGGCTGGTTTTTTCTTATCAGAGGGTGCATCGGTAGTGACAGTTACCTCGGGTTGAGTGCGTGTTTTGGGGATGCCTGTAAACATGAAGATGATAGCTGGAATAGCCAGAAATCCAAGCAAGAAAATCGGACTAAAATTAGGATTAAAGCTAGTCGGTGCAGGGAAGCCCAGCCAATCAGCAAATGGAATCAGTGAGCCAACATTCGCACCATCTAACATTAAGCCCATCAAGGTAGGACCGAGTGCTAGCCCAACTTGTCCCATCAAGAAGAAATAAGCGGTACTACTCGCCGCACGGTCTTTGTCGGATTCTACTGCTTGGAGCGCACCCACAGGATGCACTGCTCCACTGCCGACCCCTTGTAGAACAAAGGGAATGAGCATCAGCCAATAATTCTGAGTGATAATCGCTATCGCTAGTGCCAGCACAAAATTAATCACAACAAAAGCTAATCCACCCGCACCTATCCACCGTCCGCCTGTTTTATCAGCACGTAAGCCAAAGAAAGGTTGAGTTACTGCCCCTACGAGGTTCTTTGTGCTAAGAGCAATGCCAATTTGTGTATTACTCATCGGCAGAATAGTCGCGCTGATGAAGGTCAGTAGGACGGTGCCTGCTGCCATGAAAATATCGTTGGTCATATGCCCAACAGCTACCGACCAGAATTTACGTTTACGCGGAATGAACATGAACAACCTTTTGAGATGTTTCAAAGAATTTGCGTATAATGGCGCAGACTGTATCGCTTGTCAATTCGAGAGGGTGTTAATGGATATACAAAATCGAAGGTCGCCAGCAACCAGTAGAGCGTTGTAATTAGTCTGTAAGATGGTGATTTTATGCTATCCATATAGAGTAGATTTATCAGGAAAACGATTCATGAAGAATTTTAAGCTCGTTATGTTTACATTCCCTATTGGGCTGATGGTGCTTGCCTTCGCCTTTTTGCCCACTATCTTGACAGGCGCACAAAATGCAGAGGAAAATTGCACACCACAACGCTTTCGCTCACAGTGGAGCAATACCGATTTCTGCAATACGTCTATTGAATTTGATACGGTACTTTCAGGAGGACCTCCGCGTGATGGTATCCCTGCGGTTGACTTCCCGAATATGGAAAGTGTCGATGAGGCTCGTGAGTGGTTAGTAGAGCAATCCCCTGTTATTGCAGTCGAAATTGATGGCGAAGCACGCGCCTATCCACAAGCTATTTTGATGTGGCATGAGATTGCAAATGATGAAATCGCTGGTGTCCCTATTGCCGTCACATTCTGCCCATTGTGTAATAGTAGTATCGTCTTTGACCGTCGCCTTAATGACCTAGAATTAACGTTAGGGGTGTCGGGTGTTTTACGCAACAGTGACATGGTGATGTTTGACCGCGAGACTGAAAGTTGGTGGCAACAATTCACAGGTGAAGGCATCGTCGGTGAATTAAATGGCGAATTATTGGATATTATTCCATCACAAGTGATTGGCTTCGGGCAATTTGCAGAACGTTATCCAGATGGCTTGGTCATGAGCCGTGACACAGGGTCAAATTCTTCATATGGAGTCAATCCATACTCAGGGCTTGATGATAGCCAAACAGCAGTGATTAACTTGTTTATTGGCGAATATGATGACCGCTTACCAGATCGTTCGCGCGTCCTAGCCGTTGATATTGACGGTGTGCTGATAGCTTATCCATTTGGTGTATTACGGGATGAAATCGCTATCAATGATACAGTAGGAGATACCGAAGTGATTGCCTTCTGGCAACCGGGTGTGGCGAGTTCACTTGATACAGCTCGAATTGATGAAGGACGCGATATTGGTACAGCAGGGCTATTTAGTCGCACCCTCGATGATGGTACAGTTCTTGACTTTATTTGGGATACAAGTAGCAATACGCTTCGTGACGAGCAAACAGGGAGTACATGGAACCTGTTCGGTGAAGCAATTGATGGAGAACTGATTGGCACACAACTCACACAGCTGATTTCTGCACCACATTATTGGTTTGCATGGGCGGCATTCCACCCAGAAACCGATGTTTATGGTCTGGATACAGAGTAAGGCTTGTTACGGCAGATTTAAAGTTATAATGAAACATGAGTACGATTGTCTCAAGGATTTTTCGTGAAAAAACTAGCACGCCATAGTGACATCATTTTCTTCAGCTTGATGCTCTTCGGGCTAATTGTCGGCGCAACTATTTTGATAGTGCAATGGAAAGTCGCTCGTAGAAACTGGCAAACTAATTTTGACAAATACAGCGTCCCACCTGAAAACATTATTTCGGGCGGTACAGGACGTGATAATAGAATCATACCCATTGATAATCCCATATTCGCCAGCGTAGAAATTGCTCGGACGCGACTTGACGACTATACATCGGTGATTGTGGTCGAATACCATGATATTAATAGAGCATATCCTCTCAACATCATGACAGCGCATGAAATCGTCAATGATGAGATTGCTGGCTTACCGATTGCTATCACATTCTGCCCCATGTGTAACAGTGCTGTTGTTTACCACCGAGAAATCGACGGACAAATCTTACGGATGGGGGTTAGTGGCAATTTTTACGGCAATAATTTTCTCATGTATGACAACCTCACCGAAAGTTGGTGGTATCAATTCACGGGATTAGCGGTAGTGGGCGATTACACTGGCGAACAACTTGAAATTATACCATCACAAGTGGTCGGTTTTCACTCCTATGCGACTCGTTATCCTGATGGAGAAGTCTTAATTGGTGATGCGAATCGTCCAAATATGAATTATGACCAAACACCGTATATGGTTTATCAAAATAGTAGCTCACCTGTCCTTAGTAATGATACCTATGACCCACGCTTGAGTGCAATGCAACGGGTTTTATCGACGAATGTTGAACAAACAGCAATTGCTTATCCATTTTCAATTTTGCGCGATGTCGGGGTTATCAATGATGTTGTCAGCGGCTATCCGATTGTTGCTTTCTGGCAAGCTGGAGCAGAGGAAGTGATCACGACAAACAATGATAATGCAGGGCAAGCGGCTATCTATGGACGAGAACTCAACGGGGAGGTTCTCACATTTCGTTATGATTATGGTCGCATTTTCGATGAACAAACGAATAGCGAATGGAATATTTTCGGTGAGGCAATTGCGGGCGAATTACAAGGCGAGAGCCTCTATAACTACGATTGCTACACCCATTTTTGGTTTGCATGGTCATCCGCATACCCCGATACATTGTTGTACGGTGGTTAGGCAATAGAAACTATACCTAATTCTTCAACAGGCACATTAAAGGCGAAATCACCCGTGCTTGGCAAAACGGGTGATTTCAAACGTTGTTCGCAGGAGCATTTTTAAATTTTGAAGGCATCAACCCTGCGAATTGATACCCATCTCGTAAAAATAATAAGTAGCTGTGAGGCGATTATCCTACAGTGTTCCTAGAATATAGGAACAAATTGATGATTGTGTGAAGGTTGTATACGAAGGTTATTAACTAAAATGGTAACAATTCGTAAGAGAAAATTGTCAGGTTACTGGATGCCAAGTGAAGCCATTGTCTGTCGATTTGACATAGCCTAAACTCGGAAAATCGAGATGATAAAAGAGTGTCAACAGCGACTCATCAGAGGCGTAGGTCAGCATCTCTTGGCGTGTTTGTCTTGCTAGCTCGGCATCTGCATCAAATTTCACTGACCATTCAGGATGTGCAAATTGAATTGGACTATGAAGCAAATCTGCTAGATGAAGTAGTGCCTCCCCTTGCGATTCAATTAGCAAACCGATTTGACCGTCTGTATGACCCTGCAACGGAATCGCAGTGATGCCTGTCATGATTTCTTCATCCAACTCAATTAGGCGTAAATTATTCTGGCGCATCATAGATAAAATTGGGAGTTGTTGACTTGCACCTTGCGCCATATTTTCTTGCCAAAATTCCAATTCAGCAGATGACATGACATAACGTGCATTCGGAAAAACTGGCATATTATTATCATCAACCAAGCCCAAAATATGGTCACCATGTGAATGTGTGATGATCACAAGCGTAATATCCTGTGGGTCTATTTCCGCTAACGCCATACTCGCCAACAAATCCCCCCCATAGGGTTGTCCTGCTTCACCTGCATCGACTAGAATAACTTCATCATCCATTTTTAATAGAAGGATGTTAAAGACGCTTGTAGCTTGCTCAAGGGATTGTCCAATTTTGGTAAAGGCTTTGCGATAGTTTTGTTCTGAGGCATCAGGGAAACGTCTCAAAAAGCGTTCAATGCTAATTGATGAAACGCCATCAAGGAGTACAGTGCAGTCGATATTGCCAATTTGGAATGAATGAAATTTTGCAGTCATGAAATAATCCTCACTATTTCACATGGTACTACTGTAGAAACTGAAAAGAAAATAAAAAGACCTGTCGCACTTTTTGCGGATGATATGGATGCCATTCCTACACAAACTCTCTATTTTTAGGCATTACTGTAGGATTGAGACCTGTCTCAAACGCCCAAAAACACAAACTTTATTTAAATACTTTCGAGACTATACATACGCTATGGAACGAAATCAATTTGTAATCCTCTGAAACTAGGCAATTTGAGCAGTCTCCCTTAGAATAGAAGCGAAATTAAAGAGTAGCAACAGGGATTCATTAGGCTATGGCTAAGGATAACAACCTGCCACCAGACAACAACTCAGAATCATCACCGTCGGCTATGTTCTTAGAGATGATGCGCCAAGCGGCGGCGCGTCGGGCAGAAATGGAAGACGATTTCTCGCCAGACCCTGATCCAAAGCCAGATTTTAATGACTTAGATTTCCAGCTTAGCCCTGACATTCGTGATTTTGTCTCTGAGGATGAGCTTGAGCATTACAGTGAAGCCGACGCTGCACAAGAAGAAGATACACGTTATATCCCAGAAGATGAATTATTCCCTGATGCAGAAGCCTCTTCTTTTGATGTCAGCCCTCAAAATCTTTATAAAGAACCTGAACCCGATAGTGTTGATATACCTGCATACGAGCTACTTGAAGAAGAAGCAGAAGAAGACATCCCTAGCGAAGACGCAAAACTCGCTGGCGGACGTGTGCCTGTTTATACTGCGCCCCCTCAAGTTACTGTCAGTGAGGATGAACTCGCGGCGAAAATGGAAGCCCAACGCATTCGTCGTATCAGGCGACGGCAAGAACGGCAACAGAAACGTCGCGTGGGGATTATTGGTGGCTTTTTAAGGACTGCGCTCATTACAGTCATCGCAGCTGTATTGGCATCGACTATTTTCACATGGTTCACTGACCCTGAATTTTTCACGTCTAATGTGGTTACGGGTCTACAAGTTGTGGATTCGACCAGTGTTGTAGTTGCCGCACCAATGACACCGACGGCGTTTGCGGTAACGCCAAATTGGGCAAGACGCATCGGTATCGTCTCGGGGCATCGTGGACCTGAAAATGACCCTGGCGCTGTCTGCGATGATGGTCTGACTGAGCGTGAAATCAATTTTGCCGTCGCGCAGTTGGTTGTGCTGAGTCTACGTGAACGGGGGTATTCCGTTGATTTGCTGGACGAATTTGACCCGCGTTTAAATGCCTATCAAGCTGCCGCCTTAGTTTCTATCCATGCCAATGATTGCCAAGATTATGGCGAATTTGTATCAGGCTATTTGGTGGCACGCGCCGCCGCACGCCCTGCTGGTGGTTTAGACGATATTTTGGCGGAATGTATTGCACGCGATTATGGTACAGCAGTCGGTATTCAACGCCGATTTTCACTGACAATAGATATGACTGATTATCATACTTTCCGCGAGATACATCCCTTAACCCCTGCTGCTATCCTTGAATTGGGTTTTATGCGTGGGGATAGAGATTTGCTGGTTAATCAGCAAGAAACCTTAGCTGAAGGTATCACAAATGGCATTTTATGCTTCCTCAATGGGGAAATTCCGTTTGAAACAGATGAAGGTGGTATTACACCTGAGCCTGAGCTTGGTGTCACGCCCATACCCCTAGGCGAAGCGACATCTACCGAGGGATAAACATGAATGATGTGATTATTCGCCATGTCACTTCAGAAGATGCAGAAGCCTTATTTACCTTGCGCTTAGAAGCCCTCAAGACTAATCCAGAAGCCTTTGGGTCAGATTATGAGACAACGCTCGCCCAAGAAACAACTCAAACTTACGCCTCGCGTATACCCACTGCTGAGAGCGATAATGCGATTATCTGCGCGGAAGTCGATGGTGAATTGGTCGGTATGATGGGGTTTGTGCGGAGTACACGCGTGAAGACCAAACACATGGGCGATATTTGGGGTGTCTATCTGAAACCAGAAGCACGTGGTAAGGGTATCTCTAAACAACTGATGGAAGCTACATTAAGTCATGCGCGGTCGTGTGACGGTTTACTACAAGTGAATTTGACCGTCATCACCGAGAATCTTCCTGCCATTAAGTTGTATCAAAAATTTGGCTTCACAATTTGGGGAACGCAACCCAACGCACTTAAAGTCGATGGCAAGTTATATGAAGAACATTGGATGAGTTGTGTGATTGGATGAGATTTTTAAGCGATCAAGATAGATCTCTCGATTTAAGATTAGTGTAGAGATAGCATCATGCTCTTTAAGAAAATAATTCGATAAGAAACAAAACGGTTGAGATAGATCTCAACCCTACATCAACACCTAAAAAATTAGGATTCATGTAGGGATGGCATCCATGCCATCCGCCAAAAGATTACCTGATTAATTCGGAAAGTTCCATTATGTCATCCGCGACGAAAAACATCTGTAATACTTCAACTGATAACAATTTTCTATAGATACGTTTCTTTATAAAATTTATCTTCTTCCCACCTAGCAGGATTGGACAAAACGTACTGTCTCAGACGATTAAGACTTTCTTCCTTGCGAATAATGTGGTCATGATAACTAGATTGCCAGATTCTATCCGTAAAATTAATAGCTTTTTTAGCCTTCCGAGTAACTGCTGATTTAAATGTGCCAATAATAGTGCCTAATGTAGTTTGTTTGTACTTGGCGGATGCGATAGATCGCATCCCTACATTTACGTCTGTATAGTGATTAATCGCTACAATTCCATGAATATGATTAGGCATAACAACCATCATATCTAAATCAACACTTGGAAAATGACTAGGTAAATCAAACCAATGCCATTGCACAATTTTACCAAGTTTATCAAGTTCCATTTCACCATCCACAACATCACCGAAAATTAAATCGCGCTGATAGGTACAAATCGTGACGAAATACATCCCCTCCGATGAATAATCGTATCCTTTCAAACGTGGAGATTTACGCTGAGGCAATTTTGTCATGATGATAACTCTAAATTAGCTACAAAATGTAGGGATGGCATCCATGCCATCCGCCCAAAAAGCTTATACGATAATATTCCTAAACTTCGTCCCTATCATCCGCCGAAAATCTATGCAAATTCTTTCTTCTTGCGGTCTTCAACTGTTTCGGGCTTATACATTGGTCTATATGCCCATGCTCCAAGTAATATAAGCACACCTATGTAAATTAAATTGGATACTAATCCGTGATAAGATGGCAATTCTGTATATCCAAAATAGCCATACCCGAATTGAAGCACCACCATGCTCGTATACCAAATAATATGCGTTACTGCCCAAGCTAATACATATCGTGATAAGACTTTAAGTGAAAATTTTACATTTGTTTTGTGCAAATCTACACGGATTTTGTTTTCATCTTCCCAATCAATCATTTCTCGGATAGATGCTAATGGTTTGGGTTGTCCATGAATGGATATATGCTGTTGAACTTGTTGCTGATGATAGTCAAATGCTGCTTCAATACTTGATTTAACTACATGCCGTAAGATTTTCTTGGTTTCACTCTTTGCACCAGCAGGATAATCAGTAGAAACGTAAAACCCATCATTAAAGTATGTGCTAAATCTCACTCCTATTATTTTTCCTTTACCAATTGCAACTATAATATCCTGCGAGTCATTCCAATACATATAGGCAACACTTTTTGTATGTTGTGCTGTGTTTACGTGTTTAAAGCCAAGTGAGGATAGTAGTGAATCGGTATCTCTTAATTCTTCAGGAATAACATCTGCTTGAGGCAATATCTTTACTTGATTACGACGTGCAGAGCGAAACCATCCTAAAAGTGATAAACCGATCAAAAATACAATAAATCCTAGAATAAAAATGATAGAGGCTGTCTGACTATCTAAAAATTGCCTTAATAAAATATAAAACAAAACACTGATTAGGAAGCTCTTACTTACCCTAATCAGAAATCTCTTCACAAACATAAATTCTCTCCAAAATGAATGCAATCATTTAACTATAACATCAAGATAATAATATCCGAATTACATCCAATATTAAAAAACGACTGAGGTTATCAGTCGTCCACTAAATCTAACGATGATTGCCACTCAAAACCTACTGCATGACCACATTAATTCTTATGTTTATTTTGGCGGATGGCATGGATGCCATCCCTACATTAACCCTCAATTTTTAGGCAATTATGTAGGGTTGAGACCTGTCTCAACCGCTTAAAATGATGATAAAAACTTTTGTGGTCTTGTACTACATAAATGCCTGAATACCTGTTTGGGCGCGACCTAAAATGAGGGCGTGAATATCGTGTGTGCCTTCATAGGTATTAACCGCCTCAAGGTTCATGACATGGCGAATGACGTGAAATTCATCCGAGATGCCATTGCCTCCGTGCATATCACGCGAGACACGCGCAATATCAAGTGCTTTGCCACAGGAATTGCGCTTCACCAGTGAAATCATCTCAGGGGTGACTTTACCTTCATCCATCAGACGACCCACTTGCAATGCGCCTTGTAAGCCGAGTGCGATTTCGGTCATCATATTGGCGAGTTTAAGCTGAATTAGTTGGGTTGCCGCCAATGGACGACCAAATTGAGTGCGGTCTAAGGTATATTGACGTGCCGCGTGCCAGCAAAATTCAGCCGCGCCCAATGCACCCCAAGAAATCCCATAGCGTGCTTTGTTCAAACAACCGAATGGACCTTTTAGCCCTTTGACATTTGGCAGGAGATTCTCATCAGGGACAAAGACCTCATCCATGACAATTTCGCCTGTGATGCTTGCTCGTAGACTGAATTTTCCTTCGATTTTTGGTGCGCTTAAACCTGTCATGCCTTTATCAAGGATGAAGCCGCGAATATCGCCATCAACTGCGCCTTCGCTGTTGTCACCTTCGCCATAGGCTTTTGCCCATACGATGAATACATCTGCAATCGGCGAGTTGGTAATCCACATTTTGGTGCCGTGTAAAATCCAACCACCCTCTGTTTTTGTCGCACGAGATTCCATACTACCTGGGTCACTACCGTGATTGGGTTCAGTCAGACCAAAGCACCCCACCCATTCACCTGATGCCAATTTGGGTAAATATTTCTGGCGTTGAGCTTCTGTGCCATATTCAAAAATCGGGAACATGACCAGTGAACTCTGAACACTCATCGCGCTACGGTAGCCACTATCAACACGCTCGACTTCTCGGGCAATCAGACCATAACTGACGTAGTTGAGTTCTGCACCACCATACTCTTCGGGTATAGTGCTTCCGAGTAGACCGATTGCACCCATTTCGTTCATGATTTCACGGTCAAAAGTCTCGTTACGGTTGCCTTCTAAGACTCGAGGCATTAGTTTATCTTGGCAATAATTACGAGCAACATCCCGAATCATGCGCTCATCATCGTCGAGTTGTTGCTCCAGCAGGATTGGGTCATCCCACTTAAATTTTGGTTTTGTTACGGTTGCGGTTGTCATAAAAACCTCATCATAAATTGTGTGTGTGTTCTAAAAAAGCATCTTGATTTAATAGTAAAGGTTTTTATCGTGAAACTGAATAGTTATCCAACGGTAGTTTTTAGAGAATCACTGTGAATTTTGCTCGGTTTTTAGCTACTGCGCTCGATAAATGCCCGAATATGTTGTGCGATTTCTTCACCTGCTTCTTCTTGTAGAAAATGACCTACGCCTTCTATTGTTGCGGGTGGATTATCTTGTGCAGTTGGAATGAGTTTGCGGAAATGCGGTGCGGCGGCACTGGTAATCGGGTCTTTATCACTGAATAAGACCAAAGCTGGTTTATCCCATGTTTTGAGGCGTTCACGGGCAGCACGGTGTTTATCAGCACCTTGCATATCGGGGGTGGATGGCACAATTAAGGGCATGGCGGCAACCCCTGCACGATAGCGTCTTTCGGGGAATGGGGCGTTGTAGGCGGCGATAACATCTGCTGAGAGTTCTTTTTGAGAGCTACGGGCGATTAATGTACCAGACTCTAGGCGTTTTCCGACTTTTCTAGCGAATGCTTGCCATTGTAGAAATCCTTCGCCTAAATCAATATCCCCAGTAGCAAGCCCTGTATTCATGATGACAATGCGCTTGATGCGGTTTTCGTGTTCAATTGCTAGCGGAATACCGAGTATCCCACCCCAATCTTGGACAATAATTGTGATGTCTTTTAAATCTAGTTTTTGGATGAAGGCTTGCAGAGAGTCGTAGTGAAAATTAAAGGTGTGGTCTTCTATTTCGGTGGGTTTATCGCTACGTCCAAAGCCGAATAAATCAGGCGCAATACAGCGATAATCGGTCATGAGGTCGTTAATCATATGCCGATAGAGAAAGCTCCATGAGGGTTCGCCATGTAACATTAGCAAGGTCTCGCTCCCTGCCAGTGTATCAATATAGTGCATTCTCGCGCCGTTGATTTCGATATAGTTTGGGTCGAAGTTGTAATCGGGTAAATCGGTGAATTGCTCGTCTGGAGTGCGTAAAAATTCCATTATTTAGCCTTTAAAGAATTATTTTCTTCCAGCTATTTTGGCATAATGTCTATTTATTCGCTATCGAAGATTTTCTGTTCATTTTTTTCTATAGCATGGCTGTCTTGCAAATCTTTATCTACTAAGCGAGTCAGTATGTCGTCTTCTAATTCAGCGCGTGAGATGTATTTCTGCTTTTGCGCTCCTGTTTCATGGAAACGTAATAAATTCAGGTTGAGGTTGCGCCAAAGTAAGGCAACTTTTCCTAGCAGGATTAGTGTGAATGGGAGCAAAATCAGTCCGAACACACTCGATAGCAAGGCTTCCCATACGGTGTCGATTTCACGCCCGATGACGGTCACATTTTCGATGCCACCCATGCGTAGAGGCATCATAATCATGCCGAAGGTTAAAACGACCATGAAGGTTGTGAAGATGAAGGTGATAAGTCCGAGAGGAAATTTGAGGGCAAGATAACCCAGACTGCGCCAGTTGTTGCTGTTGGGGATGTCAAAATGTTGTTCGATTCGCATCGGCAAATTTGTCATGAGGAGTTTGTTGCTCAACCAGCGTTCAAAGTTCGCCACATAGCCACTCGCACCGACTACACCCCACAATATGAAGATACCGACTCCAATTACAGCTAATCCTACCCCTAATGATGAGCCAACAACCAGCATGATGAAATACAACAACCCCAGCGGAAAAGTCGTAAATAGGTAGCCGATATTACGGTAGCTTTGCGGACTTTTGATGACATCGAGTAAGAAATTCTGTGGTTTATCTTGCATGGTGCTTCCCCTAATGACTCAAGTTATGCTTCTATACGATAATCAGCATCGTTCGTTGCATTGTGTCACTTATTTCATTTGGACACAGCACACTATGTTCCATGCCTGTTAATTTTAATTCACAATATTCACCACAAAGGCACGAAGAACACAAAGAAAAGCAAGAAAAAAAGCTCAGTTTCACTACCATTTTTACGCAAACTGTTCAAACTTCTGTCTCAGTGCGAGAATAAACCCTAGTAGTTACTCAGCACACAGCACTCAGAACTTCTTACTTAATCAAAAATAAACCAGACACGCTGAATAAGTTCGTTCTCGATTTCATAAATTGCCACCGCATAGACCACACGGTCAGCGACCATGCCCGTGATTTTTTCATGGTCAATCACACGATTTCCCTGCACAATCCGATTGATAATCTCAGCATGTAGATTAGGATTTTCAAAACGTTGGGTATAGCGTTCACGGATAGCAACTTCGCCTTCGCAGATGAGTTCGCCTGTTGGTAGATTGAATAATTGTGCTGTGGGGCTATGTAAGGCAGTGAATGCGTCTATATCTCGATTGTTATAGGCGACAACTTGGGCTTGGATAATTTCTTCTGGAGACATGATGGATTTCCTGATATTTTACGTGAAAGGGCGAAGTACAACTATCGCCCTAAAATTTTTATCTACATTTTATCCAAAACCTCTTGGATTTGCTTGGTATGCACATGGCAATGGTCGCTATAAATATCGAGTAAATCATCTAAAGACACAGGCTTATTGAGTTCGGGATGAAAGCCTGCTTTGCTCCAATCACTAATATTATCGAGCATCCGTGCCCAACGCGCATGTAAGCCCTCTAAGATGAGTAATGAATCCTCAATATTGGCATCATAGCCATCGGCTAATTTTGCAAATTCATCTTGGTCATACGGGCGAATGGTCGCGTTTTCTTCGGTCAAAATGAGCTTAAAGCGCACATAACTATTGACGTGACTATCAACCAGATGATGCACATTCTGAGCAACAGTCCATTCAGGTGGATTATATTGTGTGGTGAGTTGGTCTGCTGTTAAGCCAGCGATTTGTGCGCGCAATTTTGGCACATATTCACGAATGACAGCAATTTTTCCCTCACGAGTCATGATGTAATCCTTCCCTAACTTTTAAGATAATGTAGCCTAGCATATCCACAAATGATGCAGTGTATCCGCATAAGACCAAGTATTCTACTGTTACAAAGAAATGTTTAAAACTAGGATAATGACGCTAAAAAGATTTATATTTTATCCAAAACCTCTTGGATTTGCTGAGTATGAGCATGGCAATGCTCAATGCAAATATCAAGTAAATCATTTAGGGAAAGAGTCTGATTTAGTTCAGGATGAAAGCCTGCTTTGCTCCAATCCCTAATAGTATCCAGCATCCGCGCCCAACGTGTATGTAAGCCTTCTAGGATAAGTAGCGAGTCCTTTATATTGGCATCCGACGCATCCGCTAATTTTGCAAACTCATCTTGGTCATAGGGGCGAATGGTCGCGTTTTCTTCGGTCAAAATCAGTTTGAAGCGCACATAACTATTGACGTGGCTATCAAACTGATGATGCACATTCTGTGCAACTGTCCATTCAGGTGGATTATATTGTGTGGTGAGTTGGTCTGCTGTTAAGCCAGCGATTTGTGCGCGTAATTTTGGCACGTATTCACGAATAACAGCAATTTTTCCCTCACGAGTCATAGCGTATTCCCTCCCTAGTTTAAGCGATATAGTAGCCTAGCATATCGAAAGATGATGGAGTGTATCCGCATAAGTCCATCTCAGCTATAATGTATTCATCAATAAAGGATAACGTGTGTAGGGATATTGCCTGCATTGTCCGCTATAAGTGAAGTAATTTTATCAGTTGTGAATACATGAGAA
Source organism: Phototrophicaceae bacterium (assembly GCA_965230145.1). Lineage (GTDB taxonomy): Bacteria > Chloroflexota > Anaerolineae > Aggregatilineales > Phototrophicaceae > JAUZRW01. The sequence continues at coordinate 3,275,474 of CBDDKI010000002.1, read as the reverse complement.
GGAACTCACATGGGTGCAAAAGAAGATGGCGTTAAGTTTTTACAAGACAATTTAAAGCGTGATGAAGTTCAATTCACAGCATCAGGCTTACAATATGAAGTGTTAGAAGAAGGAACAGGCGCATCCCCTAGCGCAACGGATACCGTAGAAGTCAATTATGAAGGTACATTCATTGATGGCACGGTATTCGATAGCAGTTATAAACGTGGGGAAACCATTGAATTTCCGCTAAATCGGGTCATTGCCGGTTGGACAGAAGGCTTGCAATTGATGAAAGAGGGCGCAACCTACAAATTCTACATTCCTTATAACATCGCCTATGGTGAAGGTGGCATGGGTCCTATTCCGGGATACAGCACCCTGATTTTTAAGGTGGAATTGGTACAGGTTAAGTAATACACCACCAAAAAAGTTTGTGTAGTAATTTCAAGCGGTTGAGACAGGTCTCAACCCTACACTACTACCTAAAAAGTTAGGATTTATGTAGGGATGGCATCCATGCCATCCGCCAAAATAAACATAAAACTTGAACTGGTCGTGTAGTAGTATTTCAGAGGGCAGAACTTGCTTATGCCCTCAATAACAATTCATTCTACACACTCACGCAATGAAAACTTCACAATCCTTCGTTACACTTCTGCATAGACTACGCAATTCACTACCATTATTGGTACTGTATCGAAAATGGTTGAAATTCAAAATTATCTTTATTTTTCGGCGGACATCCCGTTGGATGTCCCTACTAATTAGCATTGTAGGGAAGCGCAAAGGCACGTCCGAAATTTCAACCGACCTAAATACACTACCCTATTATTGCTGTGATATTCCCATCAGACCCTAAATCAGGGTATGATAAGAGTATGAAATACGGTTTTATGCGAAATAAGTAACCGAATTTAAGTGAAAAGCATTTCAGCAATCAGCACTTCAGCAGAATACAAAGCAATTTCTTTTGCTGACTAGCTGGCAGGCTGACGTGCTAGCGAAAAACCAAGCTAGATGTTTCAATTTCGATGATACGTTTCGCATAGAACTTAATAACTTAATCTTTAGCTTTGCTGGACGACCTTATGTCTTTTTTGTCACCGATTGCCATATTGGGAGCATTAGTCGCTATTCCCATTATTTTGCTCTATATTTTGCGCTTACGCCGACGCGAAACGGTGGTGAGTAGTAACTTTTTGTGGCAACAAATCCTGCGTGATAACGAAGCCAATACGCCATGGCAACGCCTCCGACGGAATATCCTACTCTTGCTTCAATTGATAATCCTAGCCTTGTTAGTCTTGGCATTGATGCGTCCTGCCCAGGTTGTGCCGACAATTACCGCAGGGAAAACTGTCGTTCTATTGGATGCGTCTGCGAGTATGTCCGCGACAGATATTAACGGGGATACTCGTTACCAAGAAGCACAACGCGAAGCGAATTTACTCCTCAATGATTTAACATCTGATGACCAAATTTCAGTCATTCGGGTTGGCGAAATTGCCGAGCCACTGATTAATTATACCAATAATTTTCTTGCTGTACGTCAAGCGATTTTCAATAGTGAAGTCGGACAAGGCAACGGCGATTGGGCAACTGCTTTAACTTTAGCGGCAGCTGGCGCACAAGGCACTGATAATTTCAGTATTATTATCATCAGTGACGGAGGCGTAACACAAGCAGGGCAACTCCCAGAGAATATCCCTGCCCCTATCTACGTCCCGATTGGCGAATCCTCTGCCAATATTGCGATTACTGCCCTAGCGACCCGTACCCTGCCCGGACAAAGCCCACAATTATTTGCTCAAATTCAGAATTATGCTGAGATAGAAAATGATGTGTCTCTCTTGCTGCGCTTAGATGGTGAGATATGGGAGTCGCGTTCGCTGACCATATCAGCAGAGAGTGCGCGCTCACTGGTGTTTGAAGTTACCGAAGATTTCACGACAATCCAAGCAGAATTAGTTCTAGACGATAACATCGTCGATTATCTTGAAAGTGATAATGTCGCTTATACCGTTGCTAGCGAACATTCAACTCGGCGAGTGTTACTGCTAAGTGACCAACGCAATGTATTTTTAGAAGAAATCCTGCGTAGCTTGCCCAATGTGCAGGTTTTTAGGGGTGATGTCAATAATACGAGTTTGCCAGCGACACCCTACGATTTATATATTTTCAATAATTATTTGCCTGATGCCCTGCCTGACGCTGATATGTTGATTATCAATCCACCACGTAGCACAGATATTTTCACATTAGGCGCGGAGAACTCCGAAACACGGAATATCGCTGTAGCAGACCGTAACCATCCACTGGCTACTTTCGTCACGATGGATAGCGTCAATTTGAGGGTATTCAATGAATTGAGTGATGTCGATTGGGCAACACCGATTGTTAGCACATTGGGCGGTGACGTGATTGTTGCGGGTGAAAATCGTGGACGGCAGGTCGCTATTCTCGGCTTTAATTTGCTTGATAGCGATTTCCCTTTACAGATTGCCTTCCCTATTTTCATGTCGAATGCCATCGAATGGATGACTCCAGCGAATATTATCAGTGGTGGAACAGCCTTTAGTGTCGGGGATGTGGTGCGGATTAACCCACCGCTCGAAGCAACCTCTATCCGCGTGATTTTACCTGATGGTAGTTCGCAAGAATTAGCAGTAACAGGTGACACCGTTGCTTTTGCGGATACTTTGCAACATGGGTTTTACACAGTAGATATTCTCCTAGACGACGAGGTCAGTAGTACGCAAGTGATGACCGTCAATTTGTTTGGCGCAGGCGAGAGTAATATTACACCGTTAGCCGAAGGCACACTCAATCTCGGTGGTGGTGAGCTAGACCCCGAAGCCGAGGAACAATTTGGCTTCCGCGAGTGGTATCGTCCGCTATTGATATTGGCGTTATTAGTCTTGCTTTATGAATGGTATGTCTATTTCCAACGCTTGCGTCCACCCGAACCTATCGAGACAGATTTACGACGCACAACGGCACGGAATTGATAACCCTAAAACATATGGACACTTGCACAGCATAGCGTGGTGAGCGAAAAATCATTAGGGCGGACGCAATACATTGCGTCCCTACAAGTCAACAGGAGTCAGGTAGGAACACCATGAATAGTGTCCGAAACGAGAAACCAACTGACCACCTTTGTAGCCCTACCAGCATGCTACGCCACTAAAAATATATGACGAAAAATTGAGAAGAACCCTATGTCATTTGCATCACCCAATACCCTATTGCTTTTAATGATTGTACTACCGATTGTGTGGTATATCGGCTATCCGCGCATTGCGTTTAGGCGACGACGCGACACGACAAGCCTCTTACTCCGCACAGTCCTAGTGACGCTCATCGTGCTGGCACTAGCAGGGATTCAGGTTGTACGCCAAGTTGACCGTCTGGCAGTGGTTTTTCTGGTGGATGCCTCTGATAGTATCGGCACAGAGTTACAGGTTGAGCAAATCGAGTATATCCAGAATGCAGTAGTTGATAAGCCAGTCGATGATGAATGGGCGGTGGTTGTCTTTGGAGCAAATGCCATTATTGACACGCCTTTTATCTCAGTAACTGATGTGCCAGAAATTCAATCGACTGTTTTGGGGAGCAATACAGACATCGCAGAAGCTATCCAGACAGCGATTTCATTATTCCCTGCGGATGCCCGTCGGCGCATTGTGGTGCTCAGTGATGGTATCCAAACTATCGGCAATGCCGAAGCCAAAGCTAGACTTGCTGAGGCATCAGGGGTTGAGATTAGCTATGTTCTATTTTCGCGTCCAGAAACAACCGATGTTCGCATTACGGAATTTACCTCGCCAGCACGCGTAAATGAGGGACAAGAATTCGATATTAACGTCGCCATAGAAGCTGATGAAGCAACGACTGCGACCCTATTATTTTATTCGGGCAATCAACTTATTGACGAAGAAGATGTGACTTTACGCGCAGGCATCAGTAATTACACGCTAACCCAAGTTAGTGATGCGACTGGGTTCTTGAATTTCTCGGCGCAGATTGTCGTTCAAGGTGAGGGCGACACCTTCGTCCAGAACAATACGCTGGGCACATTCTCACAAGTGGTCGGACAACCCCGTGTACTATTAGTTAGCACAAATGCGACTGAAACGGCTAATTTATTGCCAGCTTTAGAAGGTGCAGGTCTGATTATTGATGTGGTCGACCCGAGTAATTTACCAGCTGATACAGGCGCTTTGGCTGTCTACGAAAGTGTTATTGTTGCCAATGTACCTGCACTTGCCTTCTCTAATCAGCAGATGGAACGCTTGCAAAGCTATGTCCGTGATTTAGGCGGTGGATTGGTCTTTGTAGGTGGTCCTGATTCTTACGGACCTGGTGGCTACTATCAGACCGAAATCGAGGAGATGTTACCTGTTGAAACACAAATCCGCGACCAACAACGCTTGCCAAGTTTGACCATAGCCTATTTGCTTGATAGGTCAGGGAGTATGGGTGCATCATCAGATGGTATTTTCACTAATTTACAATTGGCACAGCGTGCGGTGAATCTCTCGATTGATTTTCTGCAACCGACAGACCGAGCAGCAATTTTAACCTTCCAATCGAATGGGGCGTTGGTTGCGCCATTCCAAGATGTACTCGATAGACGCACCCTGCAAGCGGCAGTCAATAGTTTAGGTACAGGCGGTGGCACAGATATTCTGGCAGGTTTAGAAACTGCCGAAGCCTATATTGCATTGGAGCAGACAGACCGACAGCATTTGATATTGATTACGGATGGTGGCGCATCGCCAACGCGTTTAGTACAAACATCTGAACGCTTATTCACAGACTATGGTGTGACTTTATCAGTCATTGCTATTGGTACAAATCACCCTGGGTTTTTGGCGCAGATGGCGGAGGTTGCAGGAGGGAATTTCCATCAAGTCGCAAATGCCGCTCAAATCCCGAATATTCTTGCACAAGAGACTGTCTTGGCGACCCGTTCCTATATTGAGGAAGGCGACATCAGCTTAACGCGCACGGGTAATAATCCGATGTTAGATGGTATTGACGCAGTACCGATTTTGCAGGGTTACGTCGCCACCACAGAACGCACAACAGCACAAGTCGTGCTACGCAGTCCAGAACCTTTTGCAGACCCTATCCTAGCAACATGGCAATATGGTCTGGGACGCACCGTTGCTTTTACCAGTGATGCCACGGGGCGCTGGGCTTCTAACTGGGTCGGTTGGGGTGATTTCTCCCGTTTTTGGGGGCAAGTGGTCAATTACAGTATCACCGAAAATACAGGCAATAACATCGAGACGCAAATCACCATGGTGGATGGTATCGCCCAAATTGAGGTTGATGCACGTTCTGAATCTGGCACATTTTTGAATAGTCTGGAGTTACAAGCCTCAATCATTACGCCAGATAATAGCTCCGAGATTGTCCGTTTACAGCAGATTGCGCCTGGTCAGTATGCTGCTGAGTTTGAACCTGCTATTGAAGGCTCATATTATCTTGCAATCAATGGCGGTGGCATCGTAGATGGTGAAGAAACACGCTTTAATGAAGTCACGGGTTGGGTAATGAGCTATTCGCCTGAATATGTGCAGACAAGCCCGAATGAAGCTCTACTGACTGACCTTGCAACGATTACAGGTGGTAGCGACCTTGCAGGAAATCCCTCGGATACCTTCATCACATCGCAGATTCCGCGCACGGCAACTGCTCCGATTTGGCATTGGCTCATCTTAGCGGCAATGGTTCTCTTGCCATTTGATATTGCTATTCGTCGTTTGATTATCACACGGCGAGATATGCGTCGATTACGCGAATGGATTGGTGGCTCAAGTCCTAACCCTGATGATGAAGAACGTCTATCCTCATTGATGGCGGCGCGTAACCGTGCGCGTGAGAAAACAGGCATGGGTGAACGGGATATGTCCGCCGTTGATGCCTTGCGCCGAGCAAAGTCTCAAACACAGGAGAAAACATCCTACACACCTGAACCCCCTAGTACAGCACGTCCGCGCAGTACCGAAAATACTGATTTTAGTTCATCTCGTTCGTCAGGGGATTCACTGGGAACGGTCAGTAATTTGCTCAAACGTCGTAAAAATGAGGATGAAGATAAAGGTTGATGTAGGAACAAGTCCTTAATTGTCTATAAAGCCGTGCTTTGCTAACCAATCTTCGATTTGTTGTGCCGTAGCTTCTGTTAGCATAGCGCCTCTATCGATACCGCGTGGAGATGATCCCATCGGCAGAGGAGCGACTTTCTCATAGGGTAAATCTTCCCCGTTATTCGCGATGACCATCGTTGGAACACTTAGAAACCCTGTCCAATTAAGTACCCGTTGTTTGGCTTCTTCATTTTTATCAATCATAATTTCGCGGTACGGAATATGATATTCTTGTAGGACGCGCTTAGCAGTGCTAATAAATGGGCAACCATATGAGCGTGAATACATGATAAGTTCTTTTTCGGGCATTCCAAATCCTTAAAAGTCATTTTGACGACTGCTATTGTCTCAGCTATATAAGGTCATTATAAGTATTTTTGCAGGATGAGTTAATGGGGAAAGAGCTATGAAACAGCCATAACCTCGACAAATGTGCCGTTATTCCACTTATATTTCGCCTCAAATTTTTGCCGCAAAATATCAATCAAAGCATTATTAGCAACAATGTTGGCGTGGGCAGTTTGGGACGCAACAGTTTGTCCTCGCTCTGAAATATAGAAAGAAACTGATGGATTATGTTTTATATTGAGAATCCAATCCGATGTTTCAGGATGTTCTGAGCACAGGTAGTATTTATTATCATGCTCAACATACCATATCTCAATTGTATGGGGGTTACTTGTCACGCGCCCGATGGTTGTGAGGTATAAAAATGTCTCTGCCATTGATAGTTTAGGTCAGTGTTTTTTCACTAAAAGCATCAATATCCGCACGGATTTTTGGTAAATGATGAATAGATGCCTGTAAGGCTGGGAAAATAGTTGCGTCTTTTTCAATAATTGAAAACAATTCATCAAGATTTTTGGCGACAATTGTATTACCTTTTAGTCCCACCATCTGAGCTAATACCTTAGTCAAGAAATTCATAATTGAGTTCAATTGTACATCGTAAAGGCGTGTTACTGAACTGGTTGTGCCTTTTAGCATACTAACAGATTTCAGTAATTGCGATACATTTGTGGGGAATTTTGTGACATTGATTGGTAGCGCAATGAGAAAAATTTCATCGTGAGAGTGGGTTAATTGCTCGATATTTTCTGCAAAACTCTCTAAATCTTCAAATGTAATTTCCTGAGCAAACAAGGTCACAACAAAATCGCCATAGGTTGTTGTCTGTTGCATTATTATATTCCCCTATATATTCGTTATTATTTTCAACTATATGCCAAGATTGCGTACTAGAATGATTAAGGTTTCTATATGTTGTCATCTGCTCGTGTTTCTGTACAATAGCGCAAATTCACTCATCTATAGGATTCATTATGGAACAATTGAAGCAACGCATCCAAGCTGAAGGGCTTAATCTCGGTAACGGTATTCTCAAAATTGATAGTTTGCTCAATCATCAACTCGACCCAATCCTCATGAGCCAAATGGGTAAAGAATTTGCTCAACTTTTCGCTGATATTCAGGTTGACCGTATCTTAACGGCTGAAATTTCAGGGATTGCGCCAGCCCTCATGACAGCGATTGAACTCGATGTGCCAGTGGTTTATGCTCGTAAAAAACAACCGATAACGATGCGTGGTCCTATTTATATGGAAGCCGCCCCGAGCCATACGAAGGGTGGTATGGTGAATTTATTGGTTAGTGGAGAATTTCTTAAATCTGGTGAGAAAGTACTTATTATTGACGATTTTCTTGCCTCAGGCGAAACACTCAAAGCATTGGGACGATTGGTACAATCAGCCAGTGCTGAATTGGTGGGTGTTGGGGTCGTTGTTGAGAAGTCATTTGAGCATGGCAGACAAGCTCTCACCGACGCAGGTTTCCACATTCCAGTTCATGCTTTAGCAACTATTGCTAGCATGGATGGGGATACAATTACATTAGGTTAAAATCAATGATGAGGTCATTCCCTTTGTAGATATGACCTCATACAATCTTATTTAGATGTAATCATTGCCTGAACTAATTGCAGTGCGGCAATAACACTATGGTCTTTATTTTCTGCGCGGTTGCCTTGCCATAAATATTTACGCACGATGCTATTATCCCCCACCTTACACCCCACATAGACTAATCCAACAGGTTTTTCTGGTGTTCCGCCCCCCGGACCCGCTATACCAGTTACACTAATCCCCACATCTGCCTTAAATAAATCGCAGACACCTACAACCATCTCGTGTGCTGTCTGCTCACTCACAGCACCATATCTTAATAAAGTTTCGGCTTGTACGTTCACTAATTGTTGCTTGGCTTCATTACTATAGGTCACAACCCCACCCAAAACATAAGCTGAACTACCTGCTACATCTGTAAGCGTGCTGAGAAGCAACCCACCTGTGCAAGATTCCGCCGCACAGAAAGTTAAGCCTTCTTTTTTGAGTAATTCACCCACTGTCTCTGCTAAGTTTGTATTTTGTTTCATGAATTGTCACCTAATTTTACTATCTGAGACTGTTTCAATGTATAATGATACAAAATTCATTTTATGAACACCTTTAGAGGTTATTAATGGCTATCATTTGGCAATCCAGTTGGTTTTGGGTGATGCTATCGGCTGTCTTACTTATTATGTTGGGTAGTGTTGTTTTAAAGATGCGTACTCCCAAAATCCAGACTGAAACTAATTTTGTTGCAATACCAACGTCACCTATGCTTTCTACCGATGTACAACCATTTCAAAATTCCTATCCACTCAACTTAGACCAAGTAAATACGCGAATACATGAACTATATGATAACATAGTCATTAGCATACCTAGTTGTTATGACCTCGCAAGTGGCGAGTATAGTTGCATCGGGCAAGTAAACAATAATGGTATCTCGGATATTGGCGATACGAGCATAAATATTAGTTTTTTCGATGATTCAGGTAGTAAAATAGCACAGGACAATGTGACAATTGAACAGAGACTTATCCAGAGCGGTTCTTCAGCCCCATATCGTGCATTATTTTATCCACCAGATAATGAGGATTCTACAGATATTACACATATAGAAAGAAGTGTTAATCGAATCCTTCCGCCCTCGCCAAATATTCGAGCGCTTAATGTACTAAATACAAATGCCTCATTTACAAATGATGGACGCTACAATATTACTGTGTCAATCGAAAATAATTCAGGTTATCTGGCACAAAATATTCGTCTATTTACAACTTTAGAAAACACAGAGTGGGGAATTGTGGGATATGATATACATGAAGTGGAGCAAGATATGCAAAATGGAACAATCCGCGACATTGCGATAGAGATTATCCCCCATATAATAGCAGAGGAAATTGAAGCGAGTTTCCATGCTGAAGCAGTAATCGGACACTAAATGCCTGTGTCAAATCCATTCTAAGAAAATCAGAGCGACGAATTGTCGCTTTTTTGTTTTTAACGAGTCCTACCCTGTTCAAAGTTTTGAACAGGCTGTGCATAACTTATGAAATTGTGATGAAATCAGTTGACCTATCTCCAATTAAACGTTACCATTTTTGATAACGATACAAATATAAATAATGGGATAGCTCATGAATAATAAAACTGTTTCACTGGGTAGTGTGGTTGCCTTATTTGCCGTAGCCATGGGGAGTTCGATTACTGTGTTTAGCACTGCATCAACACCTGCAAAAATTGCGATGTTTGCTATCGGCTTAATGGCAGGGATATTGCTCGGACGCTTCATGAACCAGCGTAGTATCAACACACAAAGCTAACCGTAACATGATATAATCTGTGCCATATTTGCGTTTAAAGGAAATTGCAATATGGCACAATCACGCTACGACCTACTCTTTCATCCTATTCGCTATCGTATTCTCCGTATCATCAATGGAGAGAATTGTACCACTCAGCAAATTACAGAACGCCTCGGTGATGTACCACAATCGACAGTGTATCGCCACTTACGCTTATTGCTCAAAGGCAATATCATCTCGGTTGTAGATTCGCACGACATTAATGGGATTACTGAGAAGGTATACGGTGCAGATGCTAAATATCATCTCACAGCAGAAGAATTTGCCGACCTCAGTAAAGATGAACAAATTGCTAATATGGAGTTATTTTCTCTCACAATGATGCAGACATTCGCTAAAGCCCTAGAGGATACCCCTGATGACACATTCGATGCAATGCCTTTGAGTTACCGTGAATATTCATTTTATGCGACTGAGGAAGATTTCTTAGAAATTCGGCGCACAATGTTTAAGATGCTACGTGATGCAGAAAAACGCCATCATTCACGCGAAGATAATCGGCAAAAATATAAGGTCAATATTGTCACACATATTGAACCTGATACAAATTAAATTACTGATGTTACGCAATACAATTTTGAAGTGATGTTTTGTAGAAGATAGTCTTTGTCAGTCAATTTTTGTTGACAGTGAACAGTTATCGGTTATCAGTAAGGACAAAAAGCAGTTTCGGATAACTGAAAACCGACCACCGATGACTCTACAAGTAAGATAAAATCATCATGCTAAAGCTAGCTTCATATAACTGCGTAAGGCGAGTTACATTAATAAGGTGATATACCCTGCCCAAACGAGGTAAATATATATGACCGGCGCAACAAATAAAGTCGAATCGATTCGATCTAATACGCCCCCATGACCGGGGAAGATATTAAAGCCGGGAATGTGTGAGTCTTTAATGCCAAAGAAACGTTTCACACGCGATTCAAATAAGTCGCCTGCTGTGCCTGCGAACGACGCAAGCATAAATAAGAAAAACGCTCCAATTGTTATCGGGATGCCTCCCTGATATAAGACACCTAGTGGTAATAGTGAGCCTGCAATAATGCCCCCGATTGCTCCTTCAACAGTTTTCTTAGGAGACAACACAGGGGCTAATTTCGTTTTACCGAACATATTGCCAATCAAATAAGCGAAAGTGTCTGTACCCCATGTGCAGTAAATATACGCAAAGAACCAATGTAAGCCTGAATCGCCAGCGCGGATGGCAACTAAAAATGCCATTGGGAAGGCAATATAGAAAATACCACCAATCGTTGTAGCGATGCGTTGTACACTTTCTTTGAAGTCGCGACGACCAAACTCGACAATAAAGGTAATCATAATTGTGGCGACAACAGCCCCTTGCCATAATAAAGGTTCACGAAGCTGGAACGCTAGCATCACCATAATCGCTGAAATGACACCTAACAGAGCGTTGTTTTGTGCGCCACGACGTTTCTCCATGAAATAAAATTCCAGAATGCCGAATAACATCAATATTCCAAGCGCAATCGTCAGAAACCATCCCCCTAAGAAAATGAGGAGTAAAATAATAGGCAGTAATACCATGCCAGTAAAAAAACGGACTAAAAGGTTCGATAACTTTCGTGGTTGTTTCTCAGTGGAGTTATCGTCTGGGGAGTCTTGTGATTCTAGCTTTTCGGCATTGCTTATAATGCTCATATCACGCCCGATACGCTATCTATTTTATGTCAGGACATATCGTACTTAACTATAACATGGTCTGCTACAAAAACCATAACCCGTTTACCCTATATTTGATACGAGATTGCCATAATTCGCTATTCAGTTTGCGCTAAACATACTTACATTAAAATTGTCTTTTTTGGCAGGAATTGGGAGGGACACGGTGACGCAGGTGTATTCGCCTAAGGTACTTTCAACATCTATTGTGCCTTTATGTAACTCAATGATGCGCTTTGCAATCGGAAGCCCCAAGCCCATCCCATATGTTGTATGGCTCTCATCATACCGATAAAATCGCTCAAAAATATTATTTAAAACTTCACGACTCATGCCCTCTCCATTATCTTCTATCTCGATTTTCAACATCGTATCTGCTACATATACATTTACCTTAACTATCTCGTTTTCAGGTGATGCTTGCGCCGCATTCTTTAAAATTTGTTCGAGCGCAAATAGCAAGTCTTCTTGGTTCGCACAAATGGATGGTAAGTTTGATGCACAGTTGATTATTAGAGAGAGTGATTTTTGTTGATTTTGGTTAAAATTATTTTCTAAAGTAGGTAGTAAACTGCTTAAAGGTAGCAAGTGAGATGGATAATCTATCACAGAATCTAACTTGGTCAGTCGCAACATAGTTTCAACCAGCAAATCAATCGTATCAACAGCACTCACTATTTTCTCAATTCGTTTCTCTTGCTTTTCCATATCAGTTGAATGCGATAGTAAATATGTATTTGTTTTAATAAGTGATAATGGTGTTCTAAATTCATGTGAAGCATTTTGGATAAATGTCGCCAAAATTTGAATGCGTTCTTGTTCAATACGTGCCTTCAGACGTTCAGCTTCGATTTTATCTCGAAATTTATTTGTTTGCCTTGTAATGAAATATGAGATAGGAAACCCTATCAATATCGTCATGATCCACCCGATATATACGACATTCGGATACAAAATAAGACCTAAAATCGTCGCAACAATTAGCCCCAGAAAAGTTGAGACAAACGCCGTTAAGAGTGGATTTTCTGTTTGTGTAATAACCCGTTTGAAATATTCAGCAATCAAAATTATTGGTTTACGAGACATCTATTGAGTATTACTCCTATACATCTCAACTGAGTGTATCTTAAATTACTGGCAACAACGAATTTACTGTAACAACCCGAATCGAAGTAATTTAGTTTCATATTACTTGCCAACACTACAAAGAACAGTTAAGACATAATGAAACTTACGGCTGCACGCCAAACCATGATGCCGAGAAGAAATTGGGGTCTGTGCAGTGTAAGCTCTCGCCGACACTATGACAGAATGCGCCTCGTTGCATACGGATAATCACTTGTGGGGGGTTATCTGGTAGCCAAATGGTGAAGCTGAGGTCATTAGCGAAATGCCCCTCGAATGTGTATTGTGTCAGTGTGTTATCGGCTAAAGATAAGGTAAAAACTGAGGATTCTCGTAACTCGCGCTGAACCCAACCGATGCGATTGCCATTATCAGACCAAGCCAATGCTGTGAGGTTGCTCGCATCAGGAATAGCCGTGATTTCTTGGGTTTCCCCTGTTTCTACCTTCATGAGCCACACAGCCTCAGCATCCTGCCTATAGAGTAATATCTCTGCGGATACAGGTGAGCGCACTATATTTTCGTTTAACCGCACATCAAGAGTCATATTTGGGGGCAAAGTTAAAGGTTGTGCTTCGGATAATGTCGCATCAGGTTCAGCACGGAGCGTTTGATAGCGAAAACCATTGTGGGAGGTCAAAATCAGCAAGCGTTGGCTATCGGCTGACCATAAGAGCAAGCCTCCTGTTGGCAAGACGTTCTCATGCTCGACATCAATGAAATTGCTTGCAATATGCGTGATGATTTCCCCTGACGGAGTCACTATCCAGAGTTGCGGTGCGTCGAATAAATCTAAGTAAAAGGCAATATAGCGACCATCAGGCGACCAGACAATTTTGGGGTCAGCGATAGCATTGCTTAGAGATGGCATATCGCGTATATCCAGTAATCGCTGGAAATTGCGCCCGACATCATCTGACAAAAAGAGGTTATCTGCTAGGCTAAATTGTCCACCTTCGGAACTGGTTTCACGCAAGATGAAAGCAAATTGTGAGCCATCAGGCGACCATGTGGGAACAATTTTAGGACCCGTGCCGAGGGCGTTCAGTGTGATGACATCTACTGAGCGATTTGTTGCTGTATCCCACAGGCGGAAAGTGCCGTATTGCGTCTGATGATAGAGGATAAGAGGCTCATGGCGCAACGTTCCCAATTGAAGCATCAGCAAAATTACTAGGCTGATAGGCAACAACATAATCATGATGATTCTAAGCGTTAATCTGAGCATCGTTGTTCCTGTTACGGATTTATGAGCATCATTTTAACTGAATTTTTTCATTCCCCCAGTGTTTAGGGGGATAGTGAATCAAAAATAGGGTTACAATATAGAGGTGTCGACACAAAAGGATAGGTAAGCAATGCGTTTTGAACTTGACCGTACTACATTTGTTTTAGTTATTTTTGTCATCGTGATAGCGGCGATTTTTGGAATTAACCAATTCGTAAACTCGCAACCTCCGCTAGAAATTACGGTGGTGGTTGACCCATTGGCAGAAGATTGGATAACTGAAGCAGTACAGGAATATAACAGCAACAATGTCATCATTGCCAATTCAGTCCGTGTACAGGTGAATGTGCAAATTGCTGATGACCTCGAAATTTGGCGTGGGAACTCGGGCTGGAATAGCCAAAACCATCCTGATGCGTGGATTCCGTCGTCGAGTCAATCACTCGACTATGCGCCATCTAGCCTACCTTTTGAAACAGTCAACGAGTCTTTAGTTTATACGCCCCTCGTTTGGGGAGGCTTCCAAAATCGCGTTGATATTATCACGGAAAATGGCACACGCCCCTTTGATTGGGAGACAGTCCAAGCAGTGGCTGATAATAGCAGTTGGGCAGATGGTGGTTTCGTCAATATGGCGATTAATTGGGCAACCAGTTCAATGGCGGGCGTTGGCGCATTAACCACTGCAACAGCCAGTTACGGGCAAGATGCAAATGTCACCCGTAGCATTGTGACCGATGCGAGCTTTACCACATGGTTTGCACCGATTCGAGAAAGTGTTCTCAATTCGGAGCGACTAGGGGGCAATCCTGCACAATCGATGGCTTCGCGTGGTGCTAGTGCCGCTGATTTCGCCCTACTACCTGAATCCCAATGGCTAACCGAACTCGATAGCTTAACAGCGAATAATCGGGCTTTTGCCTTTAGCTACCCTGCTTACCAATACCCACTAGATTTCCCGATTGCGCTGTGGTCGGATGCTCAAGTGACTAACAACCAGCGCACTGCCGTTCAAAGTTTTGCAAGTTTCCTCGCTAATGAGGGTCAAGGGATTGCGCTAGAACATGGTTTACGCCCGAGCAATGGCACACTCACCGAGAATGCAAGTTTATTTACCCAAGCCGAACCATTTGGTATTTTGTTAGAGATGCCAGCTAGCCAGATGGTTTCTGTGGATAGAGGGACAGCCGATGCGATTATTTTGTTACCCGAGTAAGAGAAAATCATCCATATTTACGTAAGGGCGCAGTATGCTGCCCCCCTACCATTTGTTCAAAACACAAAGGAGACATCAACCAACATGCGTAAATTATTTATCATATTAACCAGCCTACTATTTGCTTTAACTGCCTGTAATGCAATCGGTGGTGGAGATAGTGGCACAGAAACGGATAATTTTGGTGAACCACCTGCGAATGCGATTACCATTCATATCATCTACGCGCCTGAATCTGATGATTATATGCAACAGATTATCCCTGCCTTTAACGAAGCCTATCGCAATGGCACGAACCCTGTAACAGGGCAATCTTTAGCCAATGGCGAACGTCCAATTTTCGTTACAGGTGAAACTGGCTCATCTGGGGTGATTATGCAGGGGATTGTTCGTGCTGTCACCAACCCGACTAGCCCGAATGCTGTTACACCGACGATATTCCAGCCGAGTGTCTCTCATTGGCTAGCTCTCGCTAATTTCCAGAGTGGGCGTGATTTATTCGATTTGAATGACTCACCAGCAACAGCAAATGCACCCGTCGTCATCTCGATTTGGGAAAGTCGCTTAGAAGCGATTCGCAATACCACAGGTCGTCAAGAAGTCGGATGGGCAGATTTACTGGAAGTTTTGAATAGTCCGAATGGTTGGGGCGATTACGGCATCGAAGGTCGCCAGACAGTATATTACGGGCATACAGACCCCTTCGTGAGTTCGACTGCTCTCTCTACATTAATCTCTGAATTTTATGCGTCTGCGCGTGAGGATGGATTTACAGGTCGTCGACTGACCTTGGATGTGGTGCAAGATGCTGATGTCGTACAAGGTGTGCGTAATATCGAGGAACTCATTCGCCACTATAGCCGACGCACCACTGAGTTCCGTAATTACATCGCGCAAGGTCCTGATTATCTTGATTTTGTCGCACTCGAAGAAAATGATTTGATTGCGATTAATCGTGGTTTGACTGATTTCGGTACGCCTCCTGAACGTTTGGTCGCACTTTACCCGAGTGAAGGTACATTCTGGCATGAGCATCCCTTTGGTATCCCGAATGCACCGTGGGTCAGTGATGAGCAACGGCAAGCAGCGCGTGTCTTTGCGGATTATGTAGTGATGCCTGAGCAACAGCAAATCATCATGGAATATGGTTTCCGCCCTGTGAACCCGAGTGTTGAACTTGGCTTCCCTTTCGAGGAGCAATATGGCGTAACGCGACAAGGTCCTACTACCGTGCTCGATGTGCCTGAACCTGCGGTCATTGATGCGATTCAAGATAGTTGGTCATTCGTCAAGAAACAAGCGGACATCATGCTGGTGATTGATACCAGTGGCAGTATGGAAGAAGATGGCAAATTAGACCAAGCTATTGAAGCGGCGTTGGCATTCATTGATAGTACCGAACCCACCAACCGAGTAGGACTAGCGACTTTTGACGATGTTTTCCGTGTGTTGGTTGATTTGGATGTGCTAGAGAGCAATCGCAGTGAACTCATTGAGGAATTAGAAGACCTTGATGCAGGTGGACGGACTACGCTCTACAATTCGATTGTGGAAACTGTCGATATTATGCAAGACCTCACCGACCAAAATCGTATTCGGGCTGTTGTTCTACTGAGTGATGGTGAAGATACCTGTGATACGGACTTCGGGAGTTGTGAATCATTAGGTGATGCGGTACAAGAAATTGAAAGCACTGTCAGCGACCGTAATCCTGTGATTGTTGTGCCTGTAGGTTATGGCAATATCACTTCTGAGCTTGAGCGTGTCTTGGATGATATTGCAGGGGCAAGTAATACAATTTGGGTGCCGGGTAATCCTGATAATATTCAGGAATTGCTGGAGTTGATTAGTAGTTTCTTCTAATTCACCACCCTCTCTCTAAATCTCTCTACCATCAAGGGAGAGAGACTTTCAAAGCAGTAAAGTTCCCCCTTCTCCACTGGTGGGAGAAGGGGCTAGGGGTAGAGGGGGAATTGTTAATTCGCAGGTGCGAATGCAGGTAACTCATCTACTATTGATTCGGATGGGCTAACCCAGAGCAATTGTGGTGGACTCCAGCCCAAGCTGTAATCAGGTAAATAGGTCGCCACCTCGATAAGTGTATCACCATCCCAGAAGAGAATTTGAGTAGCATCCAAACCATCACTGCTTGGGTTCGGTGTATAAGTGAACAATGCACCATTGGCTACACCATCAAACCACATGCCACCGTTAAACTCTTTATCAAGTGTTATCACAGTGCCGTCACGCTCGACGATGTCAACACGTAACGCATTGGCTTCGGTCATATCTTGATTGGGTTCAAAACCCCGTACCAAGGTAATTCCTACTGCTTGACCATCTTCAATAAAACGTGCGCCAACAATCACCCATTCTTCATTCTGATAAATTGTCGTTTCTGTCCCATCAGCCGACATTACATTGACGACATTCGCTTGGGGTATTGGTCCATCTGGTTGAGTAGCTGTTAATGATTCATCCAATGCAGGGTACACAACCTCATCTGTACTGGCTAGGACATCATTATTAACACGCCCCATTGCATCAGCAAGTTGGGCTACAGTATTTTCAGCGAACTCCCAACGAAAAACTGGTACGAAAGCAGGTCCACCCATAGGTGCAAATGGAAAACCAGCAAAGGTGATACTCGTCGCGTCAAATTGGCGTACACCAGCACGTAGAGGTATATCTTCGCCGAACATATCAAAGGCAAGCATAACGTCGTCACCATCACTCAATATATTTTGGGTTTCGCCCGTGGCTACATCCAGTAAGCGTAATGACCATGCGGGTTCGTCTGTGGGTTCTTGCATAAAATCACGACTGACGATACTCACAGCGATTTGTGAATCGTCTTCACTGAATGCTGTCACTGAACAGGCTGGCTGTGTCCCGAAGTCGATTTCTTGGAGATTGTCGCCTGTTTCGATGTCACGGATAACAGCTACTTGCAAGTCATTTGATGTGTCAGTTTCGTTCATGCGGACTGTTTTACAGTAGGCAACAAGTGTACCATCATGGCTAATGGCGAGGTCATTGAGGCTGAGAAGTTCATTCTCCTCTAGCCCTAATGAAAAGGCTTGGGTGTCTCCATCCGCATTGACGCGAATAATGTCATAGTTGATATTGTCGAAAAGATAAGCTGACCAGTCAGCCATATCTTGTGCGGAACTCATACTGCCGGTCATCACAACAAAACATATTGCGATTATGAGTTTCTTTAACATGTGAAATTTCTCTCCTTATAAACTATGTCTGCAAGAATTTACAGATTAAGGAACATCATAGCATAAGAGGAAATTACGATACTCAACGCAAAGGATACGTCATACCATCGGTGAAATAGTCAAGCTGACGATTGTTCTACGGAAAATAGCGGAGCAAAGTTTACATTTTTAGGACAGAGCAGATTATTCACCATTCAGAATAGTGTTTATTTCAGCGAGTTCATCCTGTGTGAGTACCCAATCGGCTGATTTGGCGTTCGCTTCCAATTGGTCAACTCGTGTGACTCCTGAAATCACCGAGCAGACTTGAGGTTGTGCTAAGAGCCACACATGCGCGAGTTCTGCCATTGTATGCCCTCGCTCTTTAACCCATGCAGAGAGTTTCTCCACAATCGTATAATTTTCGTCCGTCATATAACTTTTGACATAATTACTCGTTTCGCCACGTGACCCATTCGGCGCACCTTCACCGCGTTTATACTTACCTGTGAGAAAGCCACCAGCTAAAGGTAGATAAGGAATAAACCCAACATTATCTGCCTGGCAATAAGGAATGATTTCTTTTTCTACATCGCGTTTTAGCAAATGATAATGCGATTGAATCGTCACAAAAGAAGTCCAACCGTGTATCTCTGCTAGTAAGTTAGCTTTGGCAAGTTGCCATGAGGCATAATTAGACACGCCTATGTAACGCACTTTGCCACTCTGGATTAAATCGTCTAAAGTCCGTAGGGTTTCTTCAATGGGTGTGGTCTCATCCCAACGGTGCATTTGGTAGAGGTCAATGTGGTCGGTCTGTAGGCGTTGCAAGCTATTTTCGACGGCATTTTGTAGGTGATAGCGTGATGTGCCAAAATCATTTGTGCCATCCCCCATTGCTAAATACCCTTTGGTCGCTAAAACGACTTTATCCCATTTGCCTTTGAGCGCATGCCCCAGTGTTATCTCTGATTGACCATTTGTATAGGCATCGGCTGTATCAATGAAGTTCACGCCTAAATCGACTGCTCTATCTACAATGTGATTCACATCTGCTTGCTCAACCTTATTCCCAAAAGGATTTGCCCCTATGCCGATAACCGATACGCGTACTCCTGAGTGTCCTAATTGGCGATATTCCATAAAAGTTATCCTTATAGCAACAATAGAAAAACAATTTTAAAAAGTTTAGATGTAAAGGCGTAGAATTGTGTTAGGAGCAAGAGATAACATAGTTATGTGTTTTCTCGTCGCGGAAACGATTATACTCTTAAATAAGTTCTTACAGAAATGATTTTTCTGTAAGAACGTAGCATACTCGCGCCCTTATATTACCCATAAAATTCTTTTTGTGATACATCCAAGATGAAAATTTTCTGACAAATTGGCGAAGATACTGAATCATGCACTCCCATTTTAATTTTAATCCCCCAATGCTGTTCCAACAGACCTTGCCGTTTGTATCCAAACATGATTCGCTGGCACATGATTACGCTCATTAACCAAATCCCCGAGCGGAACAGGGATAATATCATTACCTTTGCACGCAACCAAGACATCGTGAACACCCTCATTTATCAGATGAACACACTTCGTTCCAAGACGAGTTGCGAGTAAACGGTCTGCTGGCGAGGGCGTACCACCGCGTTGTACATGCCCCAAAATAGTCACCCGCGATTCCAAGCCCGTCATTGCCTCTAATTTTGTAGTGAGGTCATGGGTGCTATTGCCAATGGTCGCTTCAATTTGTGCAAGTTTGGCTTCGGCTTTCTTCTTTGCCTTTTTTGCCTTCTTCTTTGTCTCTTTATCGCCATCTAGTTTGGCTTGTTTATGGTCAGCTTTCGCTTGTGCGAGTTTGGCTTCCGCTTCGGCTTTTGCATTGGCTGTCTCAAGTGACATTGCCCCTTCAGAAATAGCAACAATGCTAAAGTGCTTTCCACTATACGTCCGTTGCATGATGGAATTAGCTACCTTATTCACATCGTAGGGAATTTCGGGGATGAGAATGACATCTGCGCCACCAGCAACCCCAGCACCTAATGCCAACCATCCAGCCCGATGCCCCATAATCTCGACCACAATAATTCGATGATGACTATGGGCTGTACTATGTAATCGGTCAATCGCTTCTGAGGCAATGGTCAGCGCAGTATCAAACCCAAAGCTGACATCTGTTCCAGGAATATCATTATCAATTGTCTTTGGAAGTGTCAGCACTTTTAGCCCTTTTTCTGTTAGGCGATGTGCATTTCGCATTGTGCCACGTCCACCTAAACAGACGAGGGCGTCTAAATTATGCTTCTCATACACATCAACAATGGCATCACGCATATCCATCTCTTGCCCACCAATAGGCATTTTATGAGGTTTATCACGGCTAGTCCCTAAGATTGTCCCGCCGACGGTTAAAATTCCAGAGAGTTCTTTGCTATCAAGGCGTATGGTGCGGTTTTCCATCAGCCCACGAAAACCATCTTTGAATCCTATTACGCTCATATCATAATCACCGATTGCTGTCTTACCGACTGCACGAATCGCGGCATTTAGACCGGGCGTATCGCCACCTGAAGTCAGAACTCCAATGATGCCTGCCATTTTCAGCCTCCTTCTGTCAATACTATTCACCACAACTGTAAGACATTGTGAAGCTGATTGCGAATTTTAATTGATAGATAGCGAGAAATAATTAGGAGGACATCTGCCGTAGACGCTGGATAAAATCGACACTCTGCACACGACTTTCTAGGATATAACTCAGGTAGCCGAGCATGATGCGCTCGGTATCACGATGTAGGTTTTCATCTATCTTAAGGGAAGTGATTTGTGCGTAGTCACTCCGTTGCAAAAAGCGCAATAATTTGAGCGTTTCCATTGGCAATTTCACCAAGCCAGACGTATGCGTTGCACCATCAATTGATACTACACCACCATCCCCAAAACTGAAAAATTGGTCAACAGGTTCAAGCGGTTCACGCATAATCACACAATCGCTCAATTCAGGACGAAAGCCAACTTCATCTAACAGGCGCAATTCATAATAGCGTATTACCCGACGCACATCTTCGTCTGTGCTGAGTCGTGCGAAAGTCTCATCTAATAAATCAAATAAATGAGAGGTATGCGTGTCATCACTATCAAAAGTGAAACGGTCTAGTAATTCCGCTGAATAACTAGCATATGCACCACGTTCTAAATCTTCGCGTATTGGCAAATACGGGTCAATCATCTCAGATTGCGTCAGTATATCGAGCGTGCGCCCTTTGGCAATGAGCACATCGGATTTCATGAATAGCTCAACGTGACCCGTCTTTTTGCTAGTAGGTTTGCGTGCGCCTTTAGCAATCACATCAAACTTGCCATAATGAGGCGTTAAAATCGTCAATTGACGGTCTGCCTCGCCAAAATTGCGTCGCTTGAGGACTAATGCAGGTGTTCGGAAACTGCGCGGTTTATCAGCCATATTGCCCTTATGTTTTATATGCTGTTATTGTTACAAAATGAGGAGGTGGACAAGATACATCATGCCCCTACAATATTGGGTCTGTAGGGACACCATGAATGGTGTCCGTGACGAGAAAACATTATGCGTCTATAGGCTTTTCTTCTTCTTCATCTGATGCAAACAACGCATCCAATTGCTCGATTTTGCTGGCGCGCCAACGATACCATACTGAGACAATGAACAAGAGTCCGCCGAGTATTAAAGCAAGCGGACGCATCCCCATTTGAGTGATGAGAATCATCGCGCCAATACCTGCCATAACGGAACGGCTAGTCTGACTTTTGACCTTAGCAAAATTCAAAGCAGTACGCCGTGCGCGTGGTTGGCGACTCATGGTAAAGAGGGTGATGCTTCCTGCAATCCCACCTGTTATCGCTAAAAGTGTAAATTGGTCACTGGGTTGGTCGAAAACAGCAATTAAGGCAACTGCGAATATCAACAAAATCGCACTTATGCGCTCAGCAGATTTCTCAATGCTGTACCAATTTTCAATATATTCAGCGCGTTGTTCGCGTTTTTCTTTATGGGTCATCATCATAAAATCAATCGCTTTTCTGCTAACGACACATATGTAGTGTAAGGGCATAGCATGCTACGCCCTTACAACTATTATACCATAAATCAGGCATCGGGAATGACCTTGCTCGGATTGAGAATGTTGTTCGGGTCTAAACTTTGCTTGAGCGTTCGCATCACATCTAAGGCTGTCCCATGCTCGGATTGCATATAGGCTTTTTTGCCTAAACCAACCCCATGTTCGCCTGTTGATGTGCCACCTAATGCAATTGCTTTACTAACAACAGCGGCGTTAATTGCCTTCACATTTTTCAGGCTTTCTGCGTCATTAAAAGGAATCGTCAAGTGGATATTGCCATCGCCAGCATGACCAATTAACGAGGCGGTGATGTTATAGTTGCTGAGTTGCTCACGCCCAAAGGCGATAATTTCTGGATATTGGCTAATCGGCACAGCCACATCCATCACTTGAAATTTCATATCAGGGTTGCTTCGTACAATCGTTTCATAGGCACTATGACGCGCCTCCCATAACTTGTGCTGTTCGGTACGGTCAGTGATGGCGACGAATGAAGCACTGTTCATTTCTTCACAAATCTCTTGCACAACTGCAATATCCGCTGTCATCGCTTCACTGTGGGCATTATGAACTTCCATCAAAAGTGTCGGATTAGGCTGAATATCAATCCCACTGCGAATGAGGAGCATTGCACCGTTGGCATCCAGAAATTCTAAAGCGGCGACATCAATACCACTACCACGAATCGCTACCACCGTCTCAACAGCATCTTCAACCTCTTCAAATGAGGCAACCATCGTCGTACGAAATTGTGGCACAGGGGCTAATTTTAGGGTTGCTTCAGTGATGATGCCCAGCGTACCTTCACTCCCTACAAATAATTGCAGTAAATTGTATCCAGCCGATTGCTTGATGCTGTGCGAACCGACTCGAATCAAGCGACCATCGGCAAGGGCAACTTGCATTGCCAGCACATTATCTTTACTAGCGCCGTATTTCACGGTACGTATTCCAGCTGCATTATTGGCTAACATACCCCCGACAGTCGCATTTGCACCGGGGTCAGGTGGGAAAAATAAACCATATTTTGCAAGCTCACGGTTGAGGTCTTTGTAAGGCTTGCCAGCTTGTACCGTTACTTGAAAGTCATCAACATGAACATCGACAACCTTATTCATCTTGGTCATATTGAGAGAGATACCACCATGCAGGGGAATTGGATTGCCTTCTAAAGATGAACCAGCACCCCATGGTGTAACGGGAATGCGATGTTCATTAGCAAATTTCAAAACATCAGCGACTTGTTGTGCCGTTTCGACCCAAACAACCACATCAGGCAGATGCGCCTCATGAAAACTCTGGTCATGGCTGTGCAATTGCAAATCAGATTCGCCTGTGCTTATATTCTCAGTGCCGACAATCGCGCTGAGGTCGTTCAATAAAGTTGGTGAAATTACTGCAAAAGTCGTCATAAAATGGTCTCCTAAGAAATAACCTTGTAGAGACGTAGCCACACTACGCCTTTACGTGTATTTGGGATAAATTGGTGATAATTTGGGATATAATTGTCTTATTCAATCGTTATTGTTGCTAAAGTCAAGAAATCAGTGTCATTGATGCTCAATCTTGCCTGTGGATTATTGCTGTCATACAGTCCCACAATCAGAGTGTAATCGCCTTCTGGCAAATCAGGTATAGCCAGTGCATGATTATCGATGACAGGCTCATCCACTTGCCACGAGGTCGTTGGTGCTTGGTTGCCACTTGGCTCACTATCTCGTTGCGCGACCAATACCCCATCACTATTAAGCAATTGCAAAAACACTTTGTAGCGTATATCTAATAGGCTATCTGTCTGCCATGTGAGTTGGACTTGCAGTGCATCATTTGGATTCACTATTTCATCACTGAGCGCGAAACTTTGCAGAATGATACGCTCACCAAATTGAACATTCACGCTATTAACATCCTCAAATCTAGCAGGACTAGCGTAACGCTCAAAGCGCACATCTCCGACCCATTCACCAGTTATGGGGAAAGCATTCTGATTAAGCGTCGTCTCAACCAATTGATTCGGGTCTTGCTCGTCTTGCCCATATAAAACCACATAAATTCGACTGTACTCATCAATGATGGCTTGCGTATCTTGTGCGATGTTTTCACCAGCAGGTAGAGTAAACACAGGCACGTAATCATCATAATAATAGCCAAAAATTTCTTGAATACCGGGCGCACTGAGGATAATCGCATCGCCTTCGCCAGCTTCATCGCTGATAGTCTGTACGAGTTGACGGTAGTTATCACGGGTATACTGCTCGTCATAATAAAGTGGCGGTAAGAGCGTCAGTTGTTGCCATGCAAAGGCTAATACAGCGACGACAGCCGTGAATTTTGGCAGATAGAGTGTCGCTTGTCGTTGCCAGCCTGAGCGACTTTCTGCGCGACGTGGCACAATCTCCCATAAAACCCATGCACCACGTCCCAACCATAGCGCAAAGCCGATTTGGGCAGGCAGTAAAAAGCGTAGGTAACGGGCATATAGTTCCAAGTAAAGATACGACCCAACGGATACTAGCACCCAGACAATCGGCAAGAGCAATGTCCACCAAGCCACTTTACGCTTATCAGTGATATTGAGCAATCCAAATAAGAGGAAAAAATACATCACCACACTCATGCCACCTAAGCCCTCTTCAAAGGTGATGCCAAATGCAAACCATCCTTGAATAATACGGACGATGTCACCCCATGCGAGTGCGTCGCTGATATTCGGTTGTGCGCTAATTTGTGAAATTGCTGTGACAATCCAGGGCGCAAATAAGAGTAAAGTCAAAATATTGACGACAACATAAATGAGTAAGGCGCCGATAAACACTGTCGAGGGCAGACTGCCACCAATGGTGCGACTCAGCAAATTGCCGAGTAATAAGAGTGCCATGATACCTTGAGTGAGCATCACCAGCGCATAACTGACATGCGTATACTCACCGAGGACATTGAGTAAGGCAAAAGCAAGTCCCCATCCCCATAAGCGCAGAGTCATAGACGGTGTTTCGCTCTCTTCACCGGGGTAGGGTTGCAATGTGAGTTTCGACCATTTCACGAACGCGAGCATACTCAAAACAGCCACTGTCGCAAGCATGGCATACATCCGCGTTTCTTGAGCATAATAAATGCTAAAACCATTGAGTGTGACAAGCAATGCACTGGCTAATCCTGCTATCGGATGGAAGAGCCGTTTGCCAAGTGCATAGACTCCTGCAATCCCTATAATGCTCCATAAAACAGAGTATGAACGCAATCCAAATTCAGTATGCCCAACAGCATCTTCATAGAGCGCGAGTGAGCTAAAATAAGCGGGGACATGTACATTATTCTGTAAGCGGGGAATCATCTCAGCGAGGCTACGTTGACTATGCCCGTAGGCAACCCCTTCATCATACCAGAGCGATTGTCCGCCGAGATTATAAAATCGGACAGCACTTGCCAGCAATAAAATGATAAGCATCAAGCAAATGGGTAAGACATATTTGGTAGTCACGCGCGTCAATAGATTATCCTTATCCTGATGAGCTTGTATTTTAACCTCACTATTGAAACAAAACACCGTCGATTATAAAGAAAATTTAAGATGGTTGACTTTTTCAAAATCGATTATTATTCGTCATACTATTAGATAATTCTGTAGAATAGGAGCTTAATGACCGAACGGTTTCGACTAATTGATGCCACCACATCAGGAATACCACGCGAACATGGCATACTCAATATCAATGGTGCGTCACTCATCAAAGTACCTGAGTGGTTGCCGAATGCTTTAGGACGTTACTATCTCTATTTTGCCCATCATAGTGGTGAGTTTATAAGACTAGCCTATAGCAATGACCTCTTTACGGGTTGGCAAATCTATGAACCTGGGACACTACATTTAACTAATACTCCTTGCAACAATCACATCGCATCGCCAGATATTCACATCATGCCAGATACAAAACAACTACGTATGTATTTTCATGGTCCTATCTTCCCAGAACAAGACGGTATGCAACACTTTGCTGATGACTATCCAATTTTAGGGTATCAACGCTCATTTGTAGCATCCTCTACCGATGGCATTCATTTCACTATGGAACATTATCAGGTATTAGGGACATCATACTTTCGCGTGTGGCAATGGCAGAATCAATGGTATGCGCTTGGGATGCCAGGAATTGTGTATCGGTCACTGGATGGTGGCTCGACATTTGAAGCTGGTAAACAACTTTTCTCAGATGACTTTCGACACTGTGCGGTATCCCTCAATGAAGATACGCTGAGTGTCTACTATACACTGGTTGGAGATTGTCCTGAGCGTATTTGCCTCTCGACTATTCGCTTGTCTGCTGATTGGAGTAAATGGCACGCAAGCCCACCTGTTGATGTTTTGCGTCCAGTAGAAACATGGGAAGGTGCTGACCAACCACTACAACCATCTATACGTGGATTAGCTACCGAGCCTGTTAATCAACTGCGTGACCCAGCCATATACGAAGAGGAGCAAAATCGCTATTTGCTCTATTCATTCGCGGGTGAACAGGGAATTGCCATCACTCGCTTAGGGTCTGTTTCTGGGTAGGTTCAATTCTTTTTAACAGGTTTTTGAATGTCGTGAACTGGCTTTATTTAATGTTCGCAAGTATCATAAGTTTATTCGTTAAAGTAATATTCACAGACCTATGACAGAGCAACCCTTGCCCAACTCCGTAGCACTCACATCTGACAATATTACAAATGTACGAATCCAAATTGTTGATTCAATTTTGCTCTTAGGTACACTCCTAGGACTTATTTATTTAGGCTTATTTTTATTCACCACACCCTTTGAATTGTGGTTGTTTTCTGATGTTATTTTCCTAGGAATCATCCTTGCATGGGGCAGTATTACTCTATTTAAGAATAAAATTCATTACACCTTCAAAGCGATGATAATCATTGGCTTGATGTACGTGACAGCTGTTTTCAACATTGTTGGTTGGGGATTGATAGGCTCAAATAGTGTGTGGCTTATCTTAGTTGTTCTTATGTCAATCACTTTATTCAGTCGTCATGCTGGTTTAATTGCTTACGCTGTTGTAGTAGCAACGGTTGCTATTATTGCATTGTTAGTGCGTCTCGATATTTTAATATTTTCCGTTGATTTTGAAGCATATGCCATCTCAGATGCTCGATGGTTATCACGGTCAATATTGATAATCTTAATTTGTGCAATGATTGTTGCGAGTGTTGGTCGTGTTCTCGATATTCTGAGTCAACAACTGCGTGAGTTTCAGCAAAATTCGGATGAATTAGCACAACGCCAAACTGAATTGTCGGACGAAGTTCAAAAGCGTCAGACTACTGAGCTTGCCTTAGCGGATGCAGTTACACATCTTAAAGATTTAGACCGCTTGAAGAATAACTTTATTGATAGCGTCTCACACGAATTACGGACACCGCTTGCTAATATTCAGCTATACCATCAACTTTTGGCGATGAATCCTAATAAAGCGAAAGATTATCTCGAAACACTTAAAGTTGAAACCGAGCGATTAAACCATATCGTGGAGCAGATGATTCATGCTTCTAGTGATGAATATAACATGCAACTTTCGACGATGATTGAAGTTGAATTGGGCGATATTATCCAACGCTTATTTGATGAACACACAGAAACACTCACTAGACGCAAACTTCGCCTACAATTACCGCTCATCGACAGACCATATCTCACACTTGCTGCCCCTGAACATATTTACAGAGCAGTCGGCAATCTAGTGGACAATGCGGTCAAGTATACGCCTGAAAATGGCAACATTGTTGTTAGCGTGTTTGCCAATGAAAATACGCAACCACCAATCGTGGGCTTATCAATCTCGAATACAGGTAATTGCCCATCCGAGCAAGAAAAAACTCAGATGTTTGAACGCTTTGTACGCGGTAAATCATCATTAGAATTAGGCGTAGCAGGGGCAGGCTTAGGCTTACCAATTAGCAAACAAATTTTAGAAAAATATAATGGCTTTATCCGCCTGAAATATGAGGATGACATGCTGAGCTTTACCATCGGCTTGCCAGCGATTAACACAGTTTCTTCTAGTACATCATAAACGCTTCTGTCTAATCCCTAGACGCAAGTCCATACTCCGCTACAATATGCCCATGAATACACAACACACACCACAAAAAATATCATCCAAAATGCTCACCCGCATAGCAATCGGCTTAATTATCCTTGCAGGCTTGTTATTAGCAGATTTGCAATTTAAAGGGTTGGCATGGCAATGGTTTTACTCGCAAACAGGTGAGGAAAGCATTGTCGGGCAACTGCAAGGGATGGTAGAAGTTTCAGGTAATTTAATTCGCCCACCGTTGAATACAGCACCAAACACGCCGATTCAACATGCTGAAATTTTCCCCTATGGCATCAACACCTTCTTCGAGCAAGAAACTGAAGTCGATAAGATGCGCGTTCAATTCCAGATGATACGCGATGCTGGCTTCGCTTGGATACGACAGGAGTTTCCTTGGGAAGACATCGAAGTGGATGGACGTGGACAATTCACTGATACACGGGTGGACTACGATGGTGATGACATTCCTGACACGATTAGTGCGTGGGATAAATACGATAGAATTGTTGACCTCGCCGAAGAACATGACCTTGATATGATTGTGCGCCTCAGTAATCCTCCTGCATGGTCTCGCGCGGAAAATCCAGAAACCTTGGGCGGAGCGCTTGCGCCACCTGATGATTACCAAGATTTTGTCAATTATGCCGTTGCCGTTGCCGAACGCTATCAGGGTAGGATTAACTACTATCAGGTATGGAACGAACCCAATATCTACCCTGAATGGGGTGAAGATTTTGCGAACCCTGCTGAATACACACGCCTCTTATGTATGACCTATGATGCACTCAAGGCAGTTGACCCCAACATTGTGGTGATTTCTGGCACGATTGCCCCCACCGATTCACTGGATGGCTATTTCGGCTATCATGATTTGGTCTTTTTACAGAATATGTATGATAACGGTGCAGGGGACTGTTTCGATGTGTTGTCAGCGCAAGGCTATGGCTTGAATAGTGGTCCAACTGACCGTCGCCAACGGGTGACGCATCTCAGCTATGCACGCCACGTTCAATACCGCGATATTATGGTTAATAATGGCGATGCCCATAAACCCATTTGGCTCAGTGAAGTGGCGTGGAGTCCAATGTTAGAACCCTGTCTACAAACAGGCGAATGCCGTTCAACCGATAGTATCAACGGCTCATTTAATTTTGGCGCAGTCACCAATGAACAAGCAGGACGTTATCTCGTAGAAGCCTATGAACGCGCTCAGGAAGAATGGGCATGGGTCGGGCATATTACCTATTGGCACTTCACTCGCCCGAGCATCACCGATGCTAATGAAGTCATGTACTGGTTTCGCATGGTCGAAGCGGATTACAATGAAGATAATCCGACATTTTCACCCTTACCTGTGTATGAATCTGCCCAAAACTATCTGACGACAGTCCGTGACCGACCTGTAATGTATGGTGGTGTGCATCAAACAGAAAGTTGGGAAGTGACACTCCCTGAGTCTGCTGATTTAATCCTGCAAGACTCAGCACAATTTGGCGATGCTGTGCAGACAGATAGGCTATCATTTACAGCCAATGGCACGGATATTATTTTACGCTTGCGTACCGAGACACCAATTATCGTGATGGTCAATGATAAAGTGGTTGAGACAATTTCACCTGACCCAACCATCACCGATTGGCAAGATGTCACTGTTAATATTGGTTTCGTACCTAATACCGCAGACGTTGAACTTAGTGCGACAGATGTTTTTCTAGTGGATAGTATTGCCGTGCAAAGTCAATTTTGGCTCAATATCATGCCTTTGCTCTGCGCTATCGCGGGAATTGTGATAGTGGTTGCGGTCTTAGGTTATCCACAGCTAGCGCATCGCCGCACAGACCAACGGTTTAAGCAGGATTTTGTACCTTAAAAGCAAACAATACCATCAGGGTATCTACGGATGTTAGCCCGAAAAATTGCGTTCTGAACATTTTCGAGTAACATAATATAAGGAAATATTATATTATGCGAAAGGCTTTATGATGAATAAACGTCCAAATTCAGTTTTGCATATGGTTCTTTGGGGAATTGGTGGCGGTTTTATTCTAGTACCAGCATATGTCGTCCTCTTTATCGATATCGTTGATTTAATCTGTTGTGGAGGCAATGATCTCAATGGTTTGCGTTTATTGAGTCAGCCAGAATTGTGGAATTGGACACTTCTATTCGGGGTAATTCCCGGTGGCTTGATAGGGGCAATTCTTGGCTTGAATTTATGGAATATCATGCGAAAACTCGATAAGCCACTTACTAGAGATAAGATTTTAGATAATCGAAGCGAGGTTTATGTAAGCAGTTTTGTATTCACTATCATAATTAGCTTTATTATAGTTGTTATTTTAGATGAAATAAGTGTATTTTCATCTATACCTCCATTTTTAGTGGCTATATTTGCCACTTATGCCGCCCATCGCTATATGTTTCGATTACGTTTATGGGCTGAAAAATCGAGTAAATCAAAATCAAAGAATACAGATATTGATGTATCTCGTCTAGCTGAAACTGGAACTGATGGCTCAAATCAATATTTACCATCAGATAAACAATCAGAAGCTAAGTCATGATAGAATGCTACTTTATTCAGTGTGGAGAAACTTGAATTGTCTTGATTCACCGTCTGATAGTATTATGATTACCTCGTTACTGTTAATTCATCTTTTGGTGCTGTAAAGATATTGTAATATCCCAATTGATTGCTAAATATACCACTAGAAAGACCAATCCATGCAAATTGATGTTCTGACATTATTCCCTCAGATGTTTGAGGGCGTTATGAACGAGAGTATGATGTGGAAAGCGCGTGACCGTGATTTGCTCAGTTTTCACGCGCATGATATTCGAGAGTGGACACAAGATAAACACCGCCAAGTCGATGATACACCCTACGGAGGTGGCGGTGGCATGGTCTTAAAACCTGATGTGACCGTGCGCGCAGTTGAAGCCGTTAAAGGTGAAGATGATTGCCCTGTCATTTTGATGTCCCCACAAGGACAACTATTCAACCATGCGAAAGCAGTCGAGTTATCCGAAATACCGCATATGATATTGCTCTGCGGACATTACGAAGGCTTTGATGAACGTATCCGCGACTTAGTTGTAACCGATGAAATTTCGATTGGCGACTATGTACTGACAGGGGGCGAATTGGCGGCGATGGTCGTCATTGATGCAGTGGTGCGTCAGATACCCGGTGTTTTAGGTGCAGAAGGTGCAGTCGATAAGGATAGCCATGCGGATGGTCTATTAGAAGGACCTCACTACACACGCCCTGCTGAATTTCGCGGTTTAGGCATCCCTGATGTGCTGACCAGTGGGCATCATGCCAAGGTTGACCAGTGGCGACGGGAACAAGCCCTGCGTCGGACATGGTTTAAGCGTCCTGACTTGCTCAAAACTGCGCCTCTCAGTGAGAAAGACAAATACTTCTTAGCAGAACTCGCTAAAGAAAGTGCAAAAAAACGTCTGGATGAGTTATGAGCGATAAAACAATTATTCCACCGCGTGTGCGCTTTCTGATACGGACTGAGTGGGTCTTTCGCCACTGGTTACAGATTTGGCTACTCTTATTTACATTTTATAATCTCTTACCCATCCTCGCCCCAATTCTGATGCAACTAGGTTTAACAGCATTCGCCACGCCGATTTATGCTCTCTATAACCTTGTCGGACACCAATTGGCGAATCGCTCATTTTTCTTTTTTGGGGAGCAAATAACCTATACAGTACAAGAACTCCCTGTCACCTTAGTCGGTGAATTTCTACCCGATAGCACTGCTTTAGGCGATTTCCTTGGGGATGAACAATTTGGCTGGAAAATGGCATGGTCTGACCGTCTGGTGAGTATGTACGGTTCAGCCCTTATCACAACATATGCTTACATTATTTTGCGAAACCGACCTAATTATAAGGGCTTATCACTTACGTGGATGCTGGTCTTAACACTACCGCTTATCCTTGATGGCACGACACATTACATCAGTGATTTTGGGAGCTTAACCGAGGGCTTCCGTTGGGATAATGCGTGGCTAGCGACTTTAACAGGCAATAGCTTTCCAGAGTCATTCTATGTAGGGGATGATTGGGGGAGTTTCAATAGTTTGATGCGCTTAATCACGGGTATTCTATTCGGCATCGGCTTGATGGGCTGGGCATTGCCGATTTGCGAAGGCTATTTCAAGAGCAATGCCAATATCCTCCGCTCACGCCTTGATAATTGGTGGGAACGACAAAAATTAAGAAATTGACATATCGTAAGGTCACACGGACGGTGTGAACTTGCACTAAAATATACGAAAAAGGCAACTTGAAATGATTAAATTTGTAGTGATATTTCGTGAAATAGACAACGAAGAATTTGACAATGCTTATCATGATTTTCTGGCATTGGTCGAGCGTATGCCCGATATTCAACGTCGACAAGCGATTCATGTAATAGGCAGTCCGCAAGGTACACCACCGTTTCAGCGCGGCTTAGAAATTTACTTTGAGACAGAAGAAATACTTCGCGCATCCCTGATGTCTAAAGCAGGGCAAGAAGCAGGCAATGAATTAGCACGCTTTGCCGAAGGGAGCTTTGATGTCTACTTCGCCGAAGTCTATGAAGAAGATGGCGGACAAACGTCTAACGAAGAGGAATGACAATAGTTAAAGCGGTACAAATAAAAAGGATGTATCCCAAAAGTATCAAGATATGCCAGTTGAGAGTAAATATTCGGAATTTGCACCGTGCGACGTTCAAAACGTCACGCTAGCCATTCTGGAAACCCACTGAAAGAGGTTGTTTTTAGTCCCTTTCAGTGGACTTTTCCTCAAAAATCAGACAATAGTTTTGAACTATTGGCGTAAAAACGGCAGTGAAAATGTCTTCTTGAGACATTCAAAATGAGCTTTTTTTTGCTTTTCTTCGTGTTCTTCGTGGCTTCGTGGTGAATATTTTGGCTTAACTTAATTACCATGCCTAAACTACTATTCCGCACTAGCAAACGGAGCTAAACCGTCTACAACTGGCATTGGTGGCGACCATACAAACGCGAGCCATGTATTCGGCTCAGGGGGTGTGAATGACCATACACTCGTCATCTGCCCATCTTGATATTCGACTATCTCATGAATATTCCCGTCTGCGCCCATCTGCGAAATACTCATCATGATGAAACCGTTTTCTGTACCAAATATCTGATTATTACTGGCGAAATCTGAGCTAATTTGCCCTGTCGAACCATCACGGTTGATAATCTCAAAACGCGTTTGCCCGATGTTAGCAGGGTTATTCTCATCAAAGCCAGACATAAGCAACGTGACAATTTGACGACCACCATTGATAAACCGTGCATTGGCAATAATTCTTTCCGTATTGCGGTAAATGGTGCGAATGTCTCCATTATTATCAATTGCGATGCTATTGGCTAAGGGCATCGGACCGGGAGGTTGTGCGGCATCGTAGGCTTCATCCAAATACGGATACACGATTTCATTCGTCTCAGGAAGATAGCTTGCCCCAAGATAGGTTAATCCTTCGACAGGTGTTACTGTATCACTGACGAAATTCCAGCGATGTGCAGGCACACGCAGAGGACCATCTCGCCCAATGAAAGGAAAAGCGATAAACAGAATTTCATTATTGCCGTAATGGATAGCGCGTGTCATCGCTGAGATACCGTCTTCAAACCAGAAAGTTTGTTGCATCGCCTCATAATTAGGGGCATTGTCTGAATCAGCATTGAAATCATGGGTTGTTACACCTGTGCTGACATCAATTGTTCGCATAGCCCAATTGGGTTCATCAGGGAAATTCAGTGCGTTTTCTATCGGCGAATTAAAGACCAAATTCAAAGTAACTTCTGTACCATCGTCATTGAAATCCGATACACGACATCCAGGAATATTGCCCAGCGGAATATCAAGGATGTTTTCCTCTGCTTCAATATCGCGCACGATGAAGTTATGTGTATAGTTGACTGTTTCCGTCTCGCAGAAGGCAACCAAACGCCCATCATCTGAAAATGTTAAGGTACTGCTATACGCCGAACCATCTAAGCCGATACCCAGTGCAAACCGTGTGTCTGACCCATCACTTAGATTGATTCGTAAGAGGCTATTATCGCGTTCATCATGTAAATAAACAAAATTGACAGTATCCGCATTATTTTCATTGGACTGCGTTTGTGTTGCTTGTTCTTGTGTTGCTGATGGAGTGGTGTCGTTTGCAGTGGTGCGCCCTGCTGGAATATTATCATTAGAACTCATGAATAGAATAACAATGACTGCTAAGCCTGTGACAAGTGCGCTGACAAAAATCATACCAGAAGCAACAATAAGGACTTTTTTTGTTTTCACGGAAGACCTTTCTACGGTAGGTTGAACTCATCATTAAAGACACACTATCAAACAGGAAGGTTCATAATTGATTTGGATTGATTGTTGTATAGCTAATTTAATAGAATATCACAAAAATTTTGTCGTCATTGTAAACGGTTGAGACAGGTCTCAACCATACATCAATACTCCAAAAAGTTAGGATTTATGTAGGGATGGCATCCATGCCATCCGCAAAACCAATATAAAAATTAATGCAGTTGTGTATTGGGGTAAAGAGCAAGCAAAGCATTAACTGAGGACTGAAAACAGTGAACTGAAAACTCAAACTGTCAACCAATAAAGCCACATTAACCCATTAAATGAAAAAGAGTAGCTCTCATCAACCACTCTTTTTCATGGGATATAGGAAGGAAATCACACGTTCACACAGTAA
Source organism: Phototrophicaceae bacterium (assembly GCA_965230145.1). Lineage (GTDB taxonomy): Bacteria > Chloroflexota > Anaerolineae > Aggregatilineales > Phototrophicaceae > JAUZRW01. Next base: position 3,240,182 of record CBDDKI010000002.1, on the reverse strand, counting down.
CTTCGGATAAATTAACTTCGTTGGAAGCTGTAATGTTTATCTCAATGTTTACTGTATCCGTTCTTAATTATAGTACGCCAAAAATATTGTAATAAGAATTAAGACTTGTATCCTTAACAAAACCTTAACAATCCAGACTCCATTAATTATTCAAGCCTGGATAATCAAGAAACATCACCTCAAATGCCATACGTACATTGGCATTGGTCTTAATCGTTTCATTCAGCATCTTACGAGTTGCTTGCAAGGCTTTAAGAGCATCATCAGGGTAGAGGGTTTGCACCAATTGTTGCATCTCGGTCATGCGGTCTGTATTACAAGGTTTAACTGCACCGCCTTGTGTCATCAGCAAAATATCGCGCCAGTAGGTCTGCCAAGTTTCGAGTAGATACCGCATCGCAGAATTATCTTTACGGGCGATTTTCTCTAAGTCACCAGCGATTTCAAAGCGTCGGACACGATTGCCATATACAGCCTCATTGAGCATATTCAGCATATCATCACGCTCTTGCATAATGCCTTCATCTTTAAGTGCATCCAATGCCCAACCAATACGCCCACTGCTAAGACGTGCGAGCAATGTCGCGCGGTCTTCGTCTGCACCGTGCATCTGTAAAAAGCCCTTTACCTCAGCTTGAGGCACAGGACGTAGTGGAATAATCTGGCATCGGCTAACGATTGTCGGCATAATATTTTCAGTGGATTCCGCTAATAGTATCAATACTGCATGTGGAGCAGGTTCTTCTAAAGTCTTGAGCAAAGCATCCTGAGCGCGTGGGGCAGCATGGTCAAACCCCTCAAAAATAGCGACCCGATACCGTGAATCATAAGGTTTGAGTGCCAATAAGCGCATGACATCTCGCAGAGCATCTATCTTGAGACGACCTGTTTTTTCATCACGCTCACTATAGAGCATATCAGGATGATTTTGGCTGTAGATAAGTCTACAAGAGCGACACTCGCCACAAGGACGAATACTTTCATCCTCGTTAGTACAATTGAGTGCCATCGCGAAAGCATGAGCCAGCTGATTTTTGCCAATATTGTTTGAGCCTGTGATGAGGTAAGCATGACGATTGCGCTTATGGGCAATACTCGTCTTGAGGAACTCAACTGCCCAATCATGCCCCCATACTGACCAATTGTGATTTCGTGTCATTGACCTTGATAATATCCTTTGAAATCCGTGAGATAGTTCCTCCGTCCTTTTACAAACAGGTTAAAAGTCCCTCTCCCTTTATGGGGGAGGGATTTAGGGAGGGGGTCTCTAATTCACTGTAAACGTACAGGTTTCTTGCTCGAATGGATTAGCGGTTTCAGGTCCGTAGAAACTCGTGCCATCATAGATTGCGCTATCCCACGTCACTTGATAGGTAATGAGATACTCACCAGTTTCAACAGGTCCAAACGGCACTTCCCAGTAAGCGACAAACGATGAGCCACCAGCACTCTGTACCTCACCAACATAACTATTTGCGTTTGCGATAGCATCACCATTAACGGCGAGTTCTAAGTTCGAGGCTTCAATATGGTCTAGCACTTGGTCTTCTGTGCCAGCGAACCATCCCCACCAAATTTCGATAGTATCACCTGCGCGGATGACAGGTAAATTGGTGACTGCGCCATATTGTGGCGAATCACAGAAAGCAAATACGCGTGTCACACGTCCTGATGGAGTTGATGCAGAAGATGCTGGTTGTGTCGCGGTGACATTGCTTGAATTATTGCCACTGGTAGTAGCGACTGTCACAACCCGTTCTTCAGTTGCATTCGCACTGACCGTGGGTGATGAAATACCACCAGCGAGTGCCGTTGCTGTTTGGAAAATTGCACTGTTATCAATCGTTGGAACACCGGGTAACGCGCCTTCGGTCTGCACAGGCGGTACAGTCTCGCGTTGGTCAACAACCGTTCCTGTCTGAACTTGGCTCGGTGGTGTAGCTGTTGCACGCCCAGAAACAAGTTCTGTCGGTGGCAATGGTGTACCTAAGAATAACGCCGTTAAATCTGGCGATGGTGTTAAAGTCGGGAAGGGTGTTGGTGTATTGGCAACACGAACAAAGCGTGATGCCATCCAACCTTCGCGTCCATCTTCAAGGCGGATGTTATACCAAGAGCCATCTGAATTTTGCCCAATAACCTGAACACCTGTGCCAGCAGGTAATGCCGTGATGATATTATTATTGGTGTCGGGTCCACTACGCACGTTAATCGGCTCAACTGCGCTCACAATCCCGACAACAGTGGGTGTCAGTGAGGGTGTCGGTGTATCGCTTGCCGTTGGTGGGATGAGAGTCACCGTTGGTGTTGGCGTGAAGGTCGGTAATGCTGTACTTGTCGGGCGAATGGTCGCCGTGACTCGTTGCGTCAGGCTCGGAATCGGCTGTAAAGTGTCGGTAGCAGGTAGTTCAACCACCGCATCATCCGACGGTGTGTTACAAGCTGTCAGAAACATCAGCAGAAGTGTTAAGAGTAAAAACAGTTTTTTCATGAACGGCATATCCCTATTAAGTCAGACATCAACAGCTATTGTAGCGTGAAAGGGCAAAACAAGCCTATAATTATCTGCCATTGTATCATGCGTTTGTCCTACGTTTAGGGTCAGGTGCGGATATATAAAGAAGGTCTCTAACCACTTTAGAGAAAAATGTAGGGACAATGCCCGCGTTGTCCACCGAAAAACGCTGTCGTACCTGAAAACAGGTGCAATTATAAATCAGCATATGACCAACCTAAAGATTTTGTAACATCGTTTCGGATACAGCTATAAATCAGGTATAATGACTATCAAGCACATGTCTAACTGGGGATAAGTCTTGAGCAATCCGCAAGTCAAACATAAACTGTACGAAACCTACGAACTACAAGGCTATATGATAGAACTTTTCTATTTTCGTAGTCCCTCAGATAGCTGGTGGGAATGGCGTGTTTGCGACCCCATTAAAGTCCTACATGAAACAAAAGCCCACTACCGAAACCCTGCTAGCGCACTCAGTGATGCCTTCGCTCTCATTGCAGGCAACTACGAACCCGATGTCCTCGACGATGAACAACTCGGCTCTAGCCAACTCGATACAATAGATGGCTTTTTGGGCTAAGGTTAAGAGTAAATGTAGGGACGCTATGATGCAGTTTTACAATTAAACACGGAGTTAAAACTACATGAACACTCCCATATATCCCCCCCTGAATTCGGGGGAGGTGTCGCGCCAGCGACGGAGGGGGTTATGTGTAATCTATACTCCGCCTTAATTTGTTAAAGACCATAATAGCGTCCGTGACAAGAAACCTAAAGTCTGAGAATCTTATGATAGATATTATCTCAATAGAGTTAATTATAGATACTCGCGCAATAGTAGTAATTGCTAAAACTGAATCTAAGGTTTTGTATTCAGTAGAATCTACACCGAGTGGCTGGGAACTAATAGAAAGTCTCAATAAATTTCTTATTGAACAACACCATATCTTAGTGAATAGATTGAACCTCGAAAAAGTAATTTTATCCATTGGTTATGCAATCCAGACAGAAAATGATGACTCGATTGAAGTTTTAGGACGTAATATAACTAGCGGTTTACCGAAGCGAATTGACATTTATTCTCATGATGTAGAAGATGCGACATTTAGATTGCTCAAGGCACTTGTTGAGAAAATTGCAATGCAAGTGAATGATATAGTCTCAAAATATGCCGAAGATTGGCAAATCAAAAATGATATTTTATTAAGGGGTGAGTTCCGACACTGGAAATTACTTGATATTCGTATCCAAGATGCCATCAATAGCAAAACTAGCATGAACTTTAATATAGTCGTATCACATCCGAATAAACGTGAATTGTAAAAACCTAACATCAGCTAATATCAACAGCCTCATTGTCGACCTCGTGTCGATGTTGGCTGACTAGCCTACAGGTTTATCTGTAGGCGCAAGAAACCCTCCACTTTTCCCCAGCACCCACAACTCAGCAATTACTTCATTTTTCTTCGTGACCTTCGCGCCTTCGTGGTAAATGCGAATGTATAACCGAAATTTAGAAACAAAATGACCTACAAACATCCTCTCATATTAAAAACGGTCATATCAACGGGGATATGAACAACCTCAAACTCGTAAAATCCTGTATGCTCTGGATAGCACCTTAACAACTGAATACCTTGCGTTGCGCTTTTTTAGCAAACCATTTACAAACGAACAGGTCAAAAAATTCCCTGTTATTTTTGCGTACCTCACGCCCAAAATTCCCTGTTTTCCCTGTTATGCCCTGTTAAACAGGAAAAATCACATCATCTTTTCTGCGTGGTGAATCCATAATCCTTGCTTGAGTCGCTTCTACCATACAATGTATAATGTCCAACTTTTGTTCATCAGGGAGGTAGACCATGCACATCAATTTCAGACAAATTCGGCAATTACTCCTGACCTATATCCTGCTCAGTATCGGCGCAGTCATTGGCTCATTTGGGGTGATTATCTTCCTTGCACCCAATAACATCGCTCCAACAGGCGTGACAGGCATTGCGGTCATCAGCAACTTTCTCTTCAATACACCTATCGGCACAGTGGTGTTCATCCTCAATATACCCATTCAGATAGTCGCCTATTTTATGTTACCCGGTGGCTGGCGCAATATCGTCCGTGCTGGCTATGTCATCACCATTTATACCATCGCGCTCAATTATCTCGGGCAATTTGTCCCTGACGATTTAACCTCCAGCAACGAACTCCTGAATGCGATTTTCGGCGGCGTTTTAGGTGGGATTGGTAGTGGCATTGTCATCCGTGCAGGGGGGAATTTCGGTGGCACATCCACTATCGCGCTCATCATTCAACGTCGTACAGGGATGCCTCTCAGCAGTATTTACCTCTATACCGATATTCTGGTAATTGTGGCGGCAGGTTATTTCTTTGGGGTTAATGCCGCACTGCTCGCTATCGTGACGCTCTTCATTGACGGGGTTGCCGCGAATTACATCCTAGAGGGTCCCAGTGTGATTCGTACCGCGCTCATTGTCACCAGCCGACCCGACGAAATGAGTCAACTCATTATGAATACCCTTGATAGAGGCATGACAGGCTGGGAGGGCAAGGGTATGTATACAGGCGAAGAACGCACGGTACTCTATATCAGTGTCTCTCGTTCACAGATTAATGAATTGCGACGATTGGTAAATCAGGTTGACCCCGAAGCTTTCATGGTGATAGGGCATGGTCATACCGCGTATGGTGAAGGCTTTCAAAGGCGTATTGCTCCCATTCTAGAGTAATGTCTAAAAAGCCATATAAAATTTCTGTGTAGGGTGCAGACTATCGGTTTGCCCTTACGCTTCCGATTAATATTGGACTTAGCATCCTGAGCCACGATTTGTCATAATTAACCTAATAGTTTGTTGATATAAGGAAAAATTATGGAATATCGTCAATTAGGCAATTCAGGCGTGCGCGTGTCAGTTATCGGCATGGGGACGAATCGTTTCGGGACAAAGGTTGAACAAGCAGATGTGAATCGCATTATTGATAAAGCGATAGATTTGGGCGTGAATTTCATTGATACAGCCGATGTTTATACAGGTAGCGAGTCTGAGAAAACATTGGGTCATGCGCTCAAAGGCAAATGGGACAAAGTCGTTTTAGCGACCAAAGGGTACTTTGCAACAGGTGACGGCACAAATGATATTGGTGCATCACGCTATCACCTACGCAATGCGGTTGAGAATAGCCTCACACGTCTTCAAAGCGATCATATTGACCTCTACCAAATGCACCGTTGGGATGTCAATACACCCATTGAAGAAACCATGCGAACTTTAGATGATTTGGTCAGTAGTGGTAAAGTGCGTTATATCGGGGCATCAGCTTATGCCGCATGGCAACTCGCTAAAGCTAATTTACTGGCAGATATGCGTGGCTGGGCTTCTTTTGTCACTGTGCAATCGCATTACCATATGCTCGAACGTGAAGTTGAAAAAGAAGTCATTCCCTATTGCCAAGCAGATAATGTTGGTTTTATCCCTTATTTCCCACTGGCTGGAGGCTTCCTCACAGGTAAGTATAAACGGGGTGAAGATGCGCCTGAAGGCTCACGCGGAGAAAGTAGTGACTACGTCAAAGGCTACATGACGGATGACAATTACACGATTGTCGAGAAACTATCTGCATGGGCAGAAGAACGCGGGCATACAATGGCAGAACTCGCGCATGTGTGGCTTTTAGCACAACCCCAAGTCTGCTCGGTGATTTCAGGCTTAACACGCATCGAACACTTAGAAGCAAACGCCAAATCAGCCGATTGGGTACTGAGTGAAGATGAACTCGCTGAGGTCAATGCTGTATTAGATGGCGCGTGATAGTATACCAGCTTTTTCCCTTGTCCTTTAGCGTGATACTTCCAAATGATTTGTGTAGAGGAAAAATCTATCAAAGTGGACGCAATAATGCAGTTTTAATAATTAATATGGAGAATAAAGTCAAGATGAACCGTGTGTACCCTATATAGAGGCGCAGTATGCTGGTAAGAGGACATTATAGCGTGTAGTGGAAAAGAAAGAGAGTTCATAGCACAATTTATGCTGGAAAAAGTAGAAAGAGAGTGAAATGAACCCTCAAGTACAATTGAGTCCTCACTATGGTGTATCTAGCAAGAGTGGATTCATCTGGATACATAGTCAGAAGGCGAGACGGTATCGTTGCAAAAACTGTGATAAGACCTTTAGTGAGAGCTATGGTACAACGTATTATGGGGTACACAAGTCTCATGAGAGTTATATGCAAGTCGTTAAGTCTGCTTGCCTATGGCTGTCCAGTGCAAGCGATAGTTAAGACCTATGGCAATGATGAGCGAACAATATGGAGCGTCGCACAGGAGAGCACTGCCAAAAAGTGCATGAAGCTGAGATTGAGCAGGGACAATTAGAGTTGGGACAAATCCAAGCGGATGAATTAAAAATCAATAACTTTATGGGCATGGTGATGATGGTGAGCAGTCGCTTATAGGTTAGGTGGTACAGTTCCCAAGTCACGTGGGAAAGACCTCATTCGTAAGATGTTGAGCTATGCCGTCCACGCAGCAGGTGCTGTGTCTCCTCATTCTCAGTGGATGGATATAATATCAATTCTTTGATTATCCCTGAGATTTTTGGTGCTTCGTGGGATTATGGCAGGGACAAACAATGAAGCAAAAAGGTGGCAAATGGGGCGATATTTATATGACCATTTATCAAGGCTCTACTCCATTCGTGTGTCGCATAATCCGACACTCAAAAGGCAAAGGCTAGATTAACACCTCGTTTATTGAACGCTTGAATGTGACCTTTAGTGCTATATCGAACCCTTAGCCCGTTGCAGTCGCGCTTTAATGCGTCGTCCTGAGCATCTGCAGGCGTGGATGTGGTTGGTTGGTTCGGTTTACAATTGGTGTACTTATCATGACACGCTTCGCGTGCCTCTTTACATCTCAAACCGCCAGCGACGGTGGCTCAAACGAACACCTGCCACCGCCTCTGGACTGACCAACCATTGTTGGTCTATTCAAGAATTGCTCAACTGGAAATATTCAAACTCGGTGGTGAATATTAACTTATTTTCAAGGCGCAAGTATATGCTATCTTGCATAGCTACCAGCATACTGCGCCCTTACGATAACAGTCCTACTCTATTGGTCATCCCATGTATTAACAGTTAGCGAGATACTATTTACAGAAGCAGGGTTTGTGAGATCGTTATTCACACGGAAGTACCCATGATCGCCTTCTGATGTTCTGTAGCAGAAGTAACGTCCAGCCGCAATATCATTGAATGAAAAACGTTGCCCAGATGTATAGCTTGCTGATTGACAGGTGCTAATACCTGGTTGAGCAAAGCCTTGCATGGATAATACTGCCCCATTACGCGGTGCTAGGAATTTTGATGTGCTGGTTTCAGCTTGATAGAACAAATCCACAGTACCGCTTGATGAGCCGTTATCGAGATTGAGGCTGAATGTCTGATTAACGGTGACATCACCACTATATTTAGTCAACAATAAGGTTATATCTGGCACAACAACCAGTGGCGTAACAGGTATAACAGTAACTAAAGGCACGACAACCATTGGTGTTCCGACTGGTGGTACTGGTGTTGGTGGGATGGCTGTCGGTGGCACACCCGTTGGCGGAATTGCTGTTGGAGGCAATACGTTCAGACCTCGTAACCAACGGATATTGCCTGTACCATCTGCCGCCCACGCATTGCCATCTGGTGTATTGAGTTGCCACCATGTAAAGCCATCCGCTTGAACAGGACCACCAATAATTGGGAAGGCATCGCCTGCACTGAGAATTGCTAAAACGGATGCGCTGGTCGTTGGATTTGTACGCGCATTGAGATTATTGCCCTCTGCCGTGACCTGTGCAAATGGGAACCCTGCTAAGGCATCAGACGCAGTTGGGAGTGGTGGTGCAGGTGTCGCAGTAATGACCATCGGTGTCGGTGTCGAAACTGGTTCTGGTTCAGAAGGCACTAGCGTAACGCCTTCTGCATTTTGAGCTAGCCAACCAGTCGTTCCGTCATTGGTCTCAACACGCCACCACGTTACACCATCAAGCGTAATCGGACCTTCTAGGAGTGTAACGACATCACCTTCTGCTAATTGAGCAATAATTGCGAAGGCAGAACCAACACCAGTGCGAAGATTTGCTGTATTACCACCAACAGTCACGAATGAGCCAACAGTTAATGGCGCAGAATTACAGAATAGCTGTGAATAATCGCAGGGATTTGTTGTTGGCGGTAGTAAAGGTGTCCATCCACCTTGTGGCGGAATACTGACTGGTACATTTTGTACCCAAACCAATTCAGGGAAGGTATTGGCATCACTCAACCAGATAAGGTCACCTGCGGTATCCGCAAAGGAGTCGGTTGTATTCACATACATCAAAGCAGTTGCGGGTGCGCTTGGACTCGGATTGAAACTCGTTGCGTCATTGATGTCACTGGCTTCCGCACTATAAACAAATCCATCAACAACACCTTCCATTGAGAGGAAGCGTAAATCGCCCAAACCTAACGTACCCACAGGGATACCTGTCCGTTCGATGACTTCCCATGCTACGTCACCTTCCACACCCATCGGTGGCATCCGCAACAAAGCGATACGACTAGCATCTTGGATAAATGTCGGTAGTGCATATTCATAATCGGGTGAGCTATAAATCGGGAAGGTATTGCCGTTATCACCGTAATTCGCGGTAGCAACATGCACACTATAGCCGAAATTGGCGTTGGATACGATGCGCTTATCAGGAACAGTGAGGACATGCTCATAGGTTAGTGAGGTGAAATCACTGCCCATATTTCTGAAAATTGGATTTGTAATGACATTGCTATTCGGGTCATTATTGGCTGTATCCCAACGGAAAGCTGGGACTTCTGATGAGCCATCAACCCCGATTGCTTGCATGGTGAAATCAACATATTGTCCATCGAATTGGCGTGGAATCGGCAAAACTGGCAGGTTAGCAGGCATCGATATGGGTAATGTGCCTGTGGTTGCCGTCAATTCAGCAATCACATTTGGATTATTGCTGAGTAAATCTATCACGACGATGCGCCATTCATTCTCTACAACCATCCCAAATGCTAAAGCTGTTTCATTGGGACTAAAGATAGAGCCTCGTACATCGAAATTTAAGCTATTCACAACGGTATCTGTTGGGTCGGCAGGGATGCGATAGGTATCGACAATCGTATTCTGCAAGCGATTGTAGACCATCACATCTTGTGCATCGGAGTTGGTATCGGTCAAAACATAGACGACAAAGATACCACTTTCAGAAACATGAATATTTTGCGAGAAAGTTTGAACACCCAATGATGGTAAGCTATCTTGGTCAATGACAGCCCCTGTATCGTCTACCATGATGAGTTCCGCATTATCGGCATCATAAAGCATTGCTTGGAATGCCGTCGGCGTTTGAGCATTGGTCGGCAACGATAAGAACAATATCGAGAGCATAACAATTAAAAACTTATGGTAATTTCGCATGATATTTCCCTCTGAATAATTGAGCAAAAACGAAAATTTGTCCAATTTCATTATATGTAACAAGGTGTCTTACGATATAAAAAAGCTAGAAAAATTCATTTTGGAGAATTTCTTGAGGGAAGATGAAGAAAAATTTTTATGGGATATTTACTCAAAAAGGATGACTAAAGCCACTAGCCATCCCTGAGATTTTGACTCAATTTAGCGAATAATTGTCCCGACGGAGAATTCGCCCTGTACTGCGCGGAGCATATCATCGCCATTCCAGAAATCGACGACCATAATCGGCATATCGTTCTCTTGGCAGAGGGTAAAGGCTGTCATATCCATGACCTTGAGTCCATCATGTAGGACTTGGTCGTAGCTGAGTTCACTATAACGGACAGCATCAGGATTTGTCTTGGGGTCATCACTGTATACGCCATTTACTTTGGTCGCTTTGATGACGATGTCGGCTTCAATTTCACTTGCGCGTAATGCTGCCGCACTATCGGTTGTGAAGTAGGGATTACCTGTGCCACCAGCAAGAATCACCACACGCCCTTTTTCCATATGGCGAATCGCTCGTAGACGAATATAGGGTTCAGCAACTTCATTCATATGAATGGCTGTTTGCACACGCGCTTCTATACCACTTCGGTCAAGCGCATCACGTAAGGCTAAACCATTGATGACTGTGCCAATCATGCCCATGTGGTCAGCCGTGGTTCTATCCATACCACGTCCTAAGCCCATATTGCCTCGCCAAATATTACCTGCGCCAATCACAATCGCAATTTGCATCCCTAAATCGTAGACTTCGCTGATTTTTTGTGCGATGAAATCTGCTTTATCAATATCAACAGCTATATCACCATCACCTGCGAGGGCTTCACCGCTGAGTTTGAGTAAGATACGATTATAGGGAGATTGTCTATTACCATTTTGTGATGTCATGAATGCTCCTTATTTTGATTTCACTGTTAGGTACAAAAAAGGGACTAGCAATAGCTAATCCCTCACATCGTTCATAACGCATGTGTTAATTGTCTCATACGAGTATGTTTGAGACGATTATTCTTCATCTTCTGCTTCATCATTGCCGTAATCACCCAAAACGAAACGGCTGAAGCGACTAATTTGGATACTTTCGCCGAGTTCAGCAACGGTTTCCTTGAGCAATTGGTCAATGGTTTTGCTATCATCAATCAGGAATTCTTGTTCCATCAAAACTTGGTCTTGATACCATTTTTCCATACGCCCTGCGACGATTTTTTCTTTAATGTTATCAGGTTTGCCTTCGAGATCATCCATGACAGCGAGGGCTTGTTCTTGTGCTTTGACAACATCTTCTGGCACATCTTCACGATTAACGTAGGCTGGGTTCATGCTCACGATGTGAAGTGCAATATTTTTAGCGAATGTTTGGAAGCCTTCGGTTGCGGCAACGAAGTCGGTTTCGCAATTGACTTCAACCATTACCCCAAGACGACCATCATGGTGACGGTAAATCTCGATAAGACCTTCATTCATGGTACGACCTTTGCCGAGTTTCTTGACTGCGCTAGCAATCCCTTTTTGACGCAGGAATTCTGCTGCTTTTTCGACATCGTTATCGTTTTCTTCAAGTGCTTTCTTACAATCGAGAGGACCTGCCCCTGTCATTTCACGTAGTGCTTTTACATCGGCTGCTGAAACTTTTGCCATTATTCTGCCTGTTCCTTTTCTACTTTATATAGATTTTTATTGAATGGTTGTTATACGACCCATTTAATTCTTATGTTTAGTTTTGCGGATGGCATGGATGCCATCCCTACATTAATCCTCATTTTAAGTGTTTATGTAGGGTTGCGACCTGTCTCAACCGCTTAAAATGACGATAAAAACTTTTGTGGTCTTACACTACTCATAAAAAAGGCGCATTATCGTATGCGCCCTTCAATTCACAATTACTCGTCGTCTTCATCTTCATCGAAGTCGAGTTTTGAAGCGCGTAACTTCTTGAGTGTGGATTCACCGAGCAAATCTTCATCATCGGCATCATCATCGAAATCTGGAATATCGTCATCTTCGTCTTCATAACCAGCTGAGTCGTCGATTGCGCCACCTTTACGGATCGCTTTACCTTCGAGGACAGCGTCTGCCATTGCACCTACTAAGAGGCGGATGGAACGCATTGCGTCATCATTACCTGGAATGATGTAATCAACTGTATCAGGGTTGCCGTTGGTATCGACAATGCCCAAAATAGGAATACGGAGAATATTCGCTTCGTGAACGGCTGTATGTTCACGGTCTGTATCCACAATAATCACGAGGTCAGGGATACGTTTCATATCACGCAGACCACCGAGGCGGATTTGTAATTTTTGAATTTTGCGCTCATTAATGAGTGCTTCTTTTTTGGTCAGCAATTCAAAGACACCTTCTTCACGGTCTTTTTCAAGCTGTTTCATGGTTTCAATACGGCTACGGATGGTTTTCCAATTGGTAAGTGTACCACCCAACCAGCGTTGGTTAACGAAGGGCATACCGCAACGTTTTGCTTCTTGCTCAATGGTTTCTTGTGCTTGGCGTTTTGTACCACAGAATAGCACAGACCCACCATCAGCGATGATGTCGCGCACCATATCATAGTATTCATTGAGGTTGACTAAGGTTTGTTGCAAATCAATGATATGAATACCATTGCGTGAGGTGAAGATGAATTCGTCCATCTTCGGGTTCCAGCGATTGGTACGATGACCAAAGTGTACGCCTGTTTCCAGTAGCGTCCGCATCTTTACGGATGACGGCATAAGATTTTGCTCCTAATTTAGTTATACGGTGTTTAAGGTCTCGCATGGTGTTCACACTTTGACAGCAATCGAAGCGACTGTTCGACAACACCCGCCTAAAGTCCCACCATGTGATATTTAGTTGACTGTTTCAACTCAGCCACGAATTTTATCATATTGAGATTTTAGGGTATAGGGGGAGTTCCATATTATTCAACACGACAAAAATATCTCTTTTGTGCCAGCTTAGATAAAAGTATTACAGTATAATACAGTTGATACATGACTATAATTTTTACAAACTTAGGGGCATATAATGGGCAAAATAGAAGAAACTTTTGTGGTTGATACGGGTGCTGGACAATCCGCAGATATAAGCATTTCGGTTAATCATGGTTTTATTAAAAATACACTGAACTTGACCTATGGCTCAAAAGAATTAGTGGATACAAAGATTGGCTTTCGTTATAGTGGAGGCGAGGCATTCACTATACAAGGCAGAAAACTACACCTAAAGTGGATTTGGAATGAATGGACAGGACAACCAAAGTCTATTGTAGTGGTTGATGAGGCTAATGACGAAATCTTATGGTGGCATAAATCGCAGAGTGCTTCAAAAGTAGATATTTTCGCAACAATGCCAAAATGGGCTTGGGTATTTATTGTTGCCTGTATTGCCATCCCAATTGTTGCTGTCGGTGGAGCGATACCTGTTGTCATCGGTATGCTTGGCGCATTTACCTGCCGTAGCATTGCTGTCAACGATGAGCGTTCGACCGCAATGAATGCGGGATTATGTTTAGGGGTAACCGTTATCGCTTGGGCAGTCTTTGTTGGTTTTGGTATAGCTGTGACAAACTTGATTTAGACTTAAACATTTTTAAATATATTACTAGCCTTTGGATAACCCCAGAGGCTAAGTAAAACCACAAAAGTTTTGTCGTAATTTTAAGCGGTTGAGACAGGTCTCAACCCTACATGAATGCCTAAAAAGTTATGATGTCAAAGATATAGAGTAATATTTTTCTTTCCTCAGCACTTTTCTTCTCCCTCTCTGCTTCTCCGCTTTACGCTTTTCAATCATTCCCAGATTCAGGCAGTAATTGAGGCGTAGTCACCTGTTGTAGTTGCCAAGTATCGCGGATGTCCCAGAGAGCAACCGTCGCAAAAGATAGACCATGCACCACAAAGTAAGGTACGAGCGCAGGTTCTTGACCCCACGCTATCCATGTTCCCCATATGCTATAGAGCATCAAGCTGAGTTGTACAAAAATCGCTAGTTGAGAGCGCAGAGTATAGTGGCTATTTTGCCATCCCGAGACAAACTTCGGTGTGCGTCGGAACTCGCCTTTCTTGAGGAAAAATCCACTCAAGACAGCCAGCGCATTTTGCCAGATTAAGCCTGTGCCAATCAGCAAGAGTAGCGGAAATGCTAGTAGACGTTTTTGCCAATCGCCTCCCTGTGCTTGCTGACTCACGATATACATTATCGGTGGGATTAACCCGATAAATCCCAATGGAGCTAAGGGGATACTGCTCAGGCTATTGCTCACAATGAGTAAGGGCGAGAGCAAGAGCATGGTTAGCATCAGCAAATGAGGTAAATACTGTATTAGGTGGTGTGTCGCCATCAATTTTGTGCTGAGTGATAAATCCGAACGCCAGAGTGAGCTTGCTAATTTACGGAAGGCTTGCGACCCGCCTTTTGCCCAGCGTGCTTGTTGCTGACGATAAGCCGCGAGTTGTGGAGGCAATTCACCGGGAACGATAATTTCGGGTAGATACAGGGATTGCCAGCCTTTTAATTGTGCGCGAAAACTCAGGTCAAGGTCTTCCGTGAGCGTATCGTCTGACCATCCACCAGCATCTTGAATGGCTTCCCTACGCCATACACCACCAGTGCCGTTAAAGGGGAGCATCCAACCACTGAGGTTACGCCCCGCTTGTTCAATGATGAAATGATTATCAATTGAAATCACCTGCGCGCGCGTGAGTCCGTTTGCAGTCGGGTTCAGATGCCCCCAACGAGTTTGCACGACGGCAAGCTTCTGATTATCCACAAGATGAGGCATTGTACGCTGTAAAAAGTCTGGCTCTGGGATGAAATCCGCATCAAAAATTGCTACAAAGTCACTATTACTGTGTTCTAGACCATAGGCTAATGCCCCTGCTTTATAGCCTTCCCGATTAGGTCGACGAATATGTTGAATATTGAGATTGCCGTATCGTTTGATATGCGAGGCAATAATCCCTGTTGTGGCATCATCGCTATCATCTAATATCTGAATATGTAATTTATTGGCTGGATAGTCTAATTGGGCAATCGCTGAAATCAAGCGCACAGCAACATAGCGTTCATTGTAAATCGGGAGTTGCACCGTCACTTGTGCCAGAGTGTCGCACTGGGCTAGTGGAGTTGGGTCATTTCGATGGCGCAAATATTGAATCAGTAATACACCATGACCTAATGTATAAAACGCCAAGAGAATGGCGCAGATGGCATACAGTATCGTTAGACTTATCATGGGCGGCATTTTAGCCAAGAACAGTGATGATTGTCAGGGCTTGTTTTGTGCCGTTGGGTAATCTACCTATCACAGAGGCACAATTGTCCGAAAGCTGGTGAGATCATCCAGCATATAGTCAGGCTTGGAATCAATCAGCAATTGGCGTTCTTCAAAGCCTGTAAAAACTGTTACGGCAACCCCACCAATAGCGCGAGCGGCTTCCACATCTTTAACGGTATCACCGATAATTATCACATCTGCACCTGAAATCTCTTGCCGTGCATGGGCGATGGCTCTATCTAAGGCGAGTTTGGGGAGTTCATTACGGTCATCGGCTTCGCTACCGAATGCACCCACATTAAACATTGCAGGGTCGATACCTGCCGCTTTGAGTTTCACGGGCGCAGTCAGCGATGTATTGCCCGTTACGATGCCGAGCATAATATCGTCGCGTTGCTCAAGATAAGCGAGTAAGCCAGTTACACCGGGCAATGTTTCGACATCAAAATTGGGGATGATTTTAGCCATATTTTTAGCGAAAACACGCTCAAATGTCGGCATTTTCTGACCAATTTCTATGCCAGTGACACCATGTGGCTTGAGTACCTCGCGTAAAATTTGCCAATCTGTTTTGCCACCAAACGCGTGAGTCCGAACATTGGCGGATGTCCCAAAAACTTCTTCCATAGCTAAAGCTTTTGCTTCTCGGCTTGCCCCTTTGGAATGGAGCAAAGTGCCATCAATATCAAATAATAAGAGCTTGCGAATCATGCCATTACTTTCTAGCTGTCTATAATGTTTGAAGATTATACGAGTAAATAGCATTTTTCTGTAGGGGCGTAGCATTTTACGCTCTTACATTTTGATGGACGCATTCTAATCTTGAGTAATCTATTTGCCCTATTATGCCGTAAAACCTATATTTACTCACTCAGCCAGTCAAACCATTTTGTGATTTCGGGGTCATAAAGTTGCACAATCTTATGTGCGAGTTCCAGCCCTTTATCGCTACCCTCATTGCCATCGGTCAAGATTACGGCTGCCCATCCCTTATCAATGCAGCCGATAGCAAGATGCCGTTCATTCATCCCTGCGCCCCACTGCCAGAAATAACGGTAACTTGAAGTATCTTCGATGCCCCAGCCATTGCCCCAATAAAATCCGTCTTTTCCAGCCACGCCTTGTTGTGGTGTGAGCATGATGTCGGTGATAGCTTTGTTGGAGTCATCGAGCATCGCCAGCATAAACTGAGCGTAATCATCGGCACTGGTCATTAGACTAAAAGCAGCATTGGTATTGAGATGTTCAAATTGAGCGAAAAACCGATGCTCACGCATCTCATCAGTAAAGACAGCCATATAACTATCCGACATAGATAAGTCTTTCAGCACAGGGTCTAAGAGATTTTCAAGTCCGTCGCCTTTAATCGTTTCGAGGGCTGTTTGTAGATAGCAATAGCCCTCACCTGAGTAGTTATAATCTGTGCTAGGGTCAAATTGTAAAGTCAAACCCGTGTCTTGGTCGCGCCAATTCGGAAAACCTGTCGCATGGGATAAGGCATGTCGTGCTGTAATTATATCGACACGCGGGTCATCAGGCAGATAAGAGTTTTCGAGATATTGCCGTAGCGGTATATCGAGGTCTAACTGCCCTGATTGCACCATTTGCAAGGCAAGATAGGCAACCAATGGTTTGGTGAGGGATTGAGCGCTCAAAACCGTATCAGGACGCATAGGCGCGTCATTGAAATCCCCAAAGCCTTCACGATAGATGATTTTGTGCTGATCAATGATGACCACACTTGCACAAGGGACATCCAGTGTTTGCATCCAGTCAGGGATGAAGTCGCTTAAAGATTTTGTCATTGTTTGTTTGAATTTCTTTTATGGTTAGTCGCTGGTTATTACGGATTAGCGCCAACGATTGTTCGATTATGGTATCTGAAAAACAAATCAGCAAATGCTAATGACAAGCGAAATCACTTTGCGGTATGATAGACTCACAATAAATTAAATCCGAATTAGATTATTTATGGAGATTTTAAAATGACTGAGGTTGTAATTATTGATGCCGCCCGTACCCCTGTTGGACGACGCAATGGCGCACTGCGTGAAATCCATCCTGTAAAATTGGGCGCACATGCTGTCAAAGCAGTGATGGAACGCGCTGGTATTCAGCCAGACCAAGTTGACCATGTAATTTTTGGTTGCGTGAGCCAAATTGCCGAGCAGACCTTCAATGTGGCGCGGAATGTTGTGCTTGAAGCAGGATTGCCTATCGAAGTTCCTGCAACCAGCGTTGATTTCCAATGTGGGAGCAGTCAACAAGCAGTGCATTTGGCAGCGGCAATGGTCGCTAGCGGACAAGCTGATGTGGTGATTGCAGGGGGCGTTGAGCATATGACGCGCGTGCCAATGGGTAGCAGTATGGCTGGTCAGCAACCTTTCACTGATAACATCATGGAAGAACATAACATGGTGAATCAGGGTATTGCCAGTGACGAAATCGCTCAAAAGTGGGGCATCACCCGCCAAGAACTCGACGACCTCGGCTATGAGAGTCATCAACGGGCGGCGAAAGCTACCGAAAAAGGCTATCTCCAACGCGAAATTGCACCGATGCAAGGGGTCGATAAAGAGGGCAATCTCTTCACACTTGAGCATGATGAAGGTTTTCGTGCGAACCCCAACCGTGAAAAAATGAGCGAACTCAACCCTGTTTTTACTGAAAATGGCGTGACCACCGCAGGTAATAGTAGCCAAATTAGTGATGGTGCGGCGGCAGTTATTGTGATGACAGCCGATAAAGCCCGTGAACTCGGTTTAAAACCACGCGCCCGTATCGTCACCAGTGTGACCGTGGGCAGTGACCCACACTTGATGCTGACAGGACCTGTTCCTGCAACGAA
This sequence comes from Phototrophicaceae bacterium, assembly GCA_965230145.1. Lineage (GTDB taxonomy): Bacteria > Chloroflexota > Anaerolineae > Aggregatilineales > Phototrophicaceae > JAUZRW01. The sequence goes on along the minus strand of CBDDKI010000002.1, from coordinate 3,221,992 downwards.
AAAAGCCTTAGAACGTGCTGGCTTAAATATGGACGACATCGACATTTTTGAGGTCAATGAAGCCTTTGGCAGTGTCGTCAAAATGTGGGAAAAAGAGATGCACCCTGATATGAATAAGGTCAATGTTTTTGGTGGCGCAATCGCACTCGGACATCCTCTCGGTGGCTCTGGCGCACGCTTGATGACTACCCTCCTCAATGCGCTGGATGTCCATGATGGCAAATATGGTTTGCAGACGATGTGCTGTGGTGGTGGTATGGCAACAGGCACAATCATCGAACGGATTAATGGTAATTGGGATGCTTGAGAGAATTGTTTTCTAAATCTTATTGCTCAAGATGAGAGAATTTTCTGTTCTCTCATCGACTTTCATATTTTTATTCAATTGGGGAATTTATATTCGACTATCTGGATAGTTTCTAAAATATTTTCACTCAAAAATAGGATCATGATAAATGCAATTAGTCGATTTACAAGTAACTAAATCAGACTTTGATGCTGTTGAATGGTTAGCGATTATTGAGAATTGTGAAAAACAAAGTTGTTCTAGCTATCAAACAGCATTTTTTGAAAAAGCGAATGAAGTTGCAGAAACTGACAATGTAGCTCAATCAGTTTATCTTCTGCTAGCCCATGTTTGTTCTCTTCACTTAAATACCCAAAGTAGCGAAGAACCACTCCAACCTTTCATTACATGGCACGATGTTAGGTCAGCAATACCTAGCGATTTCACAGATAATCAATTGAACGTCTTAGCTGAAATTATTCCTGATATAACCGATAGCGAATTATGCTCTCGTATAGCTGATTTAATATGTTTACGAAAAGGTGATTTTAAAATAGCTTTGGTTGCTGTAGATAAATATATAGAAGCTAGCACAACAGCTTATAATCAACATCCGATGGCAGGTTTAGAGAGGTTAGAACGTGGGTTACAAATTGCATTACGTCTTGGAAGAAATAATCAATCTTTAAGCAAAATTGTTTCTTACATTGACAAAAAATTTGATGAGAAGAAATCAGAGGATTATGTTATAGCATGGCACTTGAGCGAGTTATTACTCTCTTCAAAGACAGGCGACGAGCAAAAATATATAGAAGAACTTCACGAAATCGGGGAACTAGCGGAAAAAAATCAAAATTGGTATCTTGCTAATAAGATTTGGCAATCTCTAGCAATGTGGCAGAAACGAGCTAGCAATGAGAGTGCGGCAAAAAACTCCTATGTCAAGGCTGCTGAGGTAGATGTAAAGCAGGCAGAACTAGGAGCAGAGGAAGGTAACTTTCTTGCCGCAACGGCACACATGCAAAATGCAATTGAGGCATATCGTCGTATAGGTGGCGAAGATGCTATAAGTCGCGTAACAATCCTCCATCAGCAATTACTAGAATACCAGAAACTCGCTTTAGATAATATGAAATATATTGAGGTAGAAGCTAGTCCAGATGTAAACAATGCTCTCAATCAAATACGAGAGAATGCTCAGAATAGAGTTAAAGGACTAAGTTTGTATGACGCTTTGCTTACTTTTGCGAGTTTAACACCACCTCCTCGTTTGGAAGAACTGAAAAGCGCAGTCGAGAAGTCAATGCAAGAACACGTTTTTTCACATCTTGTACAATCTAGAATTATTGATGCTGAGGGGAAAACTAAAGGCTTACGAAATTTTAATTCATCACTTACTCCAGAAGACCAGACTATGAGAATAGAGATGTTGAGACAAGCTATTACAAGTCGAAGTTTTTTGACAGCAATCTTAATTCACCCTGCCTTAGAGCAAATTAGACTTGAACACTCACCAAGTCTAAATTATTGGAAACATCTAGTAACAAATCATCCGCTTGTTCCACCCGAGAGGGAGAAGATTTTTGCAAAAGGTTTAAGGGCAGGATTTGAAGGAGATTATCTCGTCGCATCTCATTTATTGATTCCACAAATTGAAAATTCACTCCGATATCTGCTTATGCAAAATGGAGTTATCACATCTGGTTTAGATAAAGACCTAATTCAGCAAGATTATACTCTTGGTAAACTACTCTATATGGAGGAACTCAAACAAATTTTGGGAGACGACTTAGTTTTTGATCTACAAGGTTTATTAGTAGAATCTGTAGGAAGCAATCTGCGTAACTTATTGTCTCATGGCTTACTCAATCATCATGAATTGAGTGAACAACCTTTCATTTATCTGTGGTGGCTAATAATTCATTTATGGGCTTTACCCATACTGTTATATCAGGATGATATTTTTGAGCAAGATGTCTCTAATTCTGAGAATTTGGAAGAAGAATAGCTATATTGAAGCAATTATAATATCAATTACGAAGACATCTACCGCAAGCGTCGGATGAAATCGAAACTCTACACTCGACTTTCCTAAACAATCAGGGAGTTGCTCAATTGGCGTAAACTCCCTTTCGATTTATACGCTACTTGCAAATATCATTCGTCGGTAGCATCTGCTTCTTCGGTGGCTTCAGCATCATCAGTTACAGGCGTGGCGACGAAATTAATCGTGAGGTCGGCAGTATCGCCGATATTGGCAACCTGTGGCGGAATACGGAGGATGCTCACGCCCCAATCTTCCCATGTAATCGTCGTTGTAGCTGACCCACTAATGCGCTCTTCGGATTCGATGGTCACTTCTGCAGGAAAGGTCACCTCCTGTGTCGTATCGAGGATGCTCAAATCACCGACAATATCGAAATTAATGGTATCGCCGACAGCAACGCTCTCGGGCATATTCTGGAGTGAGGTCGGTGTGAAGGTGATGAACTCATATTCTTCTTGTGATGATAGTAAAATTTGTCCACGTAGGGCTTGGTTACGGAAGTTATTATCTGTTCTGAGGTCACGCGAGTTGATGGTAATAACACCGACTTCACTAGCAGAGGGATTATCGAAATTGACAACAATATCGCCCCCAACTTGGTCAGTTTCTCCGATAACCGTGATGCGAGTACCGTTTAAATCTTCTTCAACACCAAAGGTTGCGCTGGATTCTTCCGATACAATGCGGAAAAGTAGCCCCTCGCCAGCGTCATCGATAGTCTGTGAAGCGTCGCTAATATCTTGGCTGACTTCGCCATCACCTGCGCTAATTGCAAGATAGGCAAACGCACCGCCAGCAACCACTACGCCAGCAACAAAAATCCCGATAATGATTCTTTTCAAATTCATATTGAGTTTCCTCATAGTGTGGCGAGGACACCATCGTTAAGATAGCATCCTCTCGATTTTAATACTTAGGGTTGTACAACAAACCATACATCATCGACGTTTTGCCCAGTGGTATCGCCGGGGACACCGTCTAAGAACCAATAGTACAGTGGGATGCCATCATACGCGACTTGCAAACCACCATCTTCGCGTTCGATTAGCGTTATTTCGCCGCCAATGCCTTCATCCACAACAATGTCAGATTCATTGATAGCGTATAGTGGAGGCCAAGCAATTGCACAATCTTCGTAGCAATTGGTGATACCTTCTTCATCAAGTGTGAATAGGTAAAGGCTCATGCCATCTGGTCCGACGAGGAAATCACCATGTTCTTCATTATTTGCTATTGTCATGAGTTGTGGTTTCGCAATCCACCAGACATCACCGCGACCTTGACCAGTTGCATCACCAACTTCAACATCGCCGTTCCAGAAGTACAAGGGCATACCCTGATACGTCACTTGTAGTTCGCCTGTATCTGCGCGTTCAATTAGACCAAGATGGTCGGCAGAAGCAGCATATAAACCATGATAGAGTTCATCTTCGGTTGTTACGGTTACTGCAGGCCAATTTGCTAAACACTGTTCTGTACAATTGCTGACACCTTCTTCATCATTATCGAAGGTATAGACTGTCATGCCATTGCTGGCAACCAAGAACAAGCCCAAGTCATCGTTACCACCCATAGCCACTGTTTGCGGACGTGCTACCCACCAAACATCGCCAAGACCTTGACCCGTTGTGTCACCTGCGGCTTCATCATTAGCCCAGTAATACAGGGGTCGACGATTGAAAGTTACATGGAATGTCCCATCTTCCAATTCAATTACACCGACTTCGCCTGTTGGTACAGAACTACTGAGTTCTTCGGCACTGGCAACAATCAGAGGAGGCCAATTGGTGAGGCAATCACCTGCACAAGTGATGTCTCTAGGACCATCATTATCAAAAGTATAAAGTGTCATGCCTTCGCTATCAACCAGATAGGCACCGAGTTCATCACTGCTTGATAGATTAACTAGGCTCATCATCTCATCATCTTGGGCAAATGCCAGACTCGCAAAGCCGAGTGATAATAAAATTAAGATGAGGGGTTTAAGCAATTTCATTGAGATTTCCTTTGTTAAAGTGAACGTTACAAACCTATCGAAAGCACTGTGTGTTTCAGATTGTTTTACTCATTTAACATTAATCTTCAAAGATGGAGATTCACTCTATATAATGAGTATCTATTTACAAAATCATTGGTGTTTCCAAAGCTATTATGATTGAAACGGATATTGAGATTATCAACCGTTTGAAAAATCAGGAGCAAGAGGCTTTATCGACCTTGTATGACCGTTACGGTGCTGCGGTCTATAGCCTTGCGATGCGTGTTCTTAGTAAAAAGGAACTGGCTGAAGAAGTCGTACAGGATGTCTTTCTGACAATCTGGAATAAGCCAGAACGCTGGCAAGCATCAAAAGGGGCGTTGCTCAGTTGGATGCTAACGATTACGCGCTATCGTTCGATTGATTGTTTAAGGCGTGAACAACGCTTACCCGATACAGCATCAATCCCTCTCGATGAGCTACCTCATCTACTTTCGCAACATGCGAAGGTTAACGATTCCCTCTGGGAAAATGGACAAGTCCTGCAACAGTTACTCTATCAATTGCCAGAATTACAGAGAGAGATGATTGATTTAGCCTTTTTCAAGGGGATGACACATGACACTATTGCAGAAGTAACTGACTTACCTCTCGGCACTGTGAAATCAAGGCTGAGAGCAGGTTTGATACAATTACGACGCTTATGGTTACAAGAAGTAGCACAGTTGGAGCAACAAGAATGAGTGAGTTGATGACCAATACTAAAATCGATTGTCAGGAAATCAAGGAGTTGCTCCCTGCATATAGTATTGATGCGTTAAATGAAGAAGAGCGTCAACTCGTGAAGCGTGGGCTGCAAGAATGCCCTGAGATACAAGACGAGTTGGTTGAGTTCATGACGCTTGCCGAAACGCTGCTCTACAGTTCGCCACCAGAAACACCAGCACCGTCGCTGAAAGCATCAATTCTGAGCCAAGCGACAAGTTCAACATCAACTGCGCCAGTGTCGAAAGAGAAGATTGTTCGTGTACCGCCTGCCTCGAATCGACGTTTATTATGGGTTGCATCCATATTGCTTGTCTTGCTGGTAGTGAGCAACCTTTTCTGGTTTACTAACTCAAGAAATACCAATCTTGCTGACCAGCCCCCCGATTTAATTGCCTACTTGGCATCAGGTGCGCTCAGTCGTGCTGAATTGAGTCAGCCAAATAATGATGCTGAGGACGCACCGACAGGAACATTAGCATGGGTCACGACAGATGATGACTCGGCATGGGTCGCTTGGTTGGTCGCGCGTGATTTACCTGATGATTCGCCTTCACAAACCTATGAAATTCGCTTGCTACGTGACTACGAAGAGCCTCTAATAATCGGTGAATTCAATGGCGATGACGGTGGTGTGGCAACTTATATCTTTGAAATTACTGAACCATTAGAAAACTTTGCAGGGGTTGAGGTACGCCAGCAAACATCCAATTATGATGAACAACCTCAAATTCTCTTATTCGGGGAGTTATAGCTTAGAGACTGGCACAATTATCGAACGAGGTAATGGTAGGAGGAAGGCAAAGCTCATGGCAACGAACGCGCGGATACAATCAGTCGAACGGGCAACGAACCGAACATGGGATGAATGGCTACAATATATGGAGAGCATTGACGCAAAGACACTGAGCCATCATGAAATCGCCACCCACTTGTTAGACGAACTCGATGGTACGATTGATAATCACGCATGGTGGGCGCAATCAGTGACTGTCGCCTATGAACAATACATTGGTCGCCGAATACCCGGACAGCGCTCTGACGGGACTTTTCAAACCAGTGTTAGCAAGGCAACCCAAATGGCTATGCAGGAACTGATGGATAAATGGGTTGATTTTGCTGAACATGATGCCGAAGTGCTGGCATTAATTGCCGAAGAAGTACGGGTTAGTGGTACGGATAAGCGCATCACTTGGCGTACAAAAGCCGAAGATGGTTCATCAATCAGAGTCACCAGTGAACCAAAGAAAAATGATACTGCCTCAATTATTGTGAACCTTATGGGACTGGAAACACACGAGCTAAACATTGAGGCAAAATCTACATGGTCAACTATCGTTGAACGCTTTCTAGATAGTCTTGAAGCATAGTTTATCAGTTTAAGATTTTCTTGGTGGAATCGAATATGTGCCGACAGCGTGAGCTATGGGTTCATCGTCCCCGTCTGAATAGAGGTTCACTTCGCCGACGACTAGCGTTTTCCCGACTTTAATGAGTTTGCACTTGGCAATCACATCAGCATCCGCAGACGGTTTCCTCAGAAAGTTAACCGTTACATTGGTCGTAACAGCTAAAGCGATAATCCCTAATTCCGCTAAAATAGCCACATATAAGCCCGCATCCGCAAGCCCAAACAAAGTCGGTCCTGAGACTGTTCCACCCGGGCGTAAATCATCCTCGTTGGTATGATGCCGAATAACCGCAGTTCGCTCACCAACAGACTCTATCTTGTAGATAAATTGTGGAAATTCGCGTTGTAAAAATTCAGTGATTTCTTCTTTATTTTCCATAGTAATCTCAAAATTATTTTTATGATTAGTCATCTTACAATAGTAGCTATTATATGGTGGACAATGCAGGCATTGTCCCTACGCTGATTCGCTAAAATTATATCTGTTTCTCTGCCTTTAAGCATCCAGCCAAAGCAGGTATCCTTGCTGGCATTGTCGAATAACTATCAATGGAGACACAGTCGTTGACGACTAAAGCCGAACTCAAGCAAGGTGGGATTGCAATTATTGATTATGGGTCGCAATATACGCAACTCATTGCCCGTCGTATCCGTGAGCAAAATGTCTATGCGGAAGTTTTCGCGCATGATGCTGACCAAGAGTGGATAGACCAACATGCACCGAAAGCCTATATTTTATCAGGTGGTCCTAATAGTGCATATGATGCGGATGCACCACAGTTACCCTCATTTATCCTCAAGAGTGGCAAACCCGTATTGGGCATTTGCTATGGAATGCAATTACTGACACTCGCCTTTGATGGTGAAGTCGCGCCAGCAAGCCACCGAGAATATGGACGCGCTACCATCACTCATACTCCGCAAAGTCCACTTATGGATAGCTTGCCTGATACGCTTGAAGTGTGGATGTCACATGGTGACCGTATCGAACAAGCTCCCAAAGGCTTTATCCCATTGGCACAAAGTGAAAACTCCCCTTTTGCTGTTATTGGGCATCCTGAGAAAAAATATTACGCAGTGCAATTTCATCCCGAAGTGCAACATACCCCTCTAGGACATGAAATCCTGCGTAACTTCATCTTCAAAATTTCGGATTGCGAGCCGAAATGGTCAGCCGATGCCTTCATCGAAAGTAGCATTGAGGCAATTCGTAATCAAGTGGGAAAAGAAAAAGTTTTACTTGCCCTCTCAGGTGGTGTGGATAGTGCAGTAGCAGGGATGCTCATTCATCGTGCGATTGGTGAACAATTAACGAGTATTTTCGTCAATACAGGGATGTTGCGCCAAGATGAACCTGAACAAGTCTTGAGTGTATTCCGTGATGAGCAAAAAATGAACCTACTCTACGCCGATGCCACTGAGCAATTTTTAGAAGATTTGCAAGGTGTCACTGAACCCGAAGAAAAACGCAAAGTCATCGGACGTTTATTCATTGATGTCTTTAAAGCTGAAGCGGACAAATTGGATGGTATTCAATTCTTGGCGCAAGGGACGATTTATCCTGATGTGATTGAGAGCGCATCTGGTAGCAAAACGGCTAAAGTTATTAAGAGTCATCACAATGTCGGCGGATTACCCGAGCAATTGGGCTTTGACTTGGTTGAGCCTCTGCGCGATTTATTCAAAGATGAGGTGCGGCGTGTTGGTGAGGCATTGGGGCTACCCGCGCATATCATCTGGCGACAACCCTTCCCGGGTCCGGGTTTGGCGATTCGCTGTTTAGGCGATTTGACTTGGGAACGTCTGGAAAAATTGCGTCGTGCGGATGCTATTTTCCGTGATGAATTACGACAAGCCAATATGCTGGTTGGGGATACGGCACAATCATTTGCAGTTTTATTGCCTGTGAAAGCAGTTGGCGTGATGGGCGATAATCGTACTTATGAGGAAGTAATTACGCTACGGGCTGTGCAAACCGATGATTTCATGACAGCCGATTGGGCGCGTTTGCCTTATGACTTATTGGCAAAGGTCAGTTCGCGGATTGTCAACGAGGTCAGTGGGGTAAATCGTGTGACCTATGATATTACAAGTAAACCTCCCGGAACAATTGAGTGGGAGTGATATATAGATATAGGGGCATAGCATAACTACGCCCCTATTAATTTATGCGTTTTCAGGTTCGCTGACGCTATAGTATAAACGTGCCACGAATTTACCTTCACCATCTAAGTGTGATGCTGCACTCCCATGCACCAATTCTACTGATGCGCCTGAGTTCAAAGCACTCAGTGTTAATTCGGATGCAAGTGTTTCGTCATCCATTGGATACGGTAAAATCAGTAATTCTACCTGTTGCATCTCAAGTGCCTGACGGACATCATCTAAACCTAGCGCACCACGTCCGCTTGCTTTGGCAAAACCAATAACTTCATTGACCAAGTCAAGCTCATTTGAGCGTTCATAATTCAGGGCAGCTGTTTGAATTTCTTCGGCAATCTTGGAGTCTTTAGAATCGAATGGAATTGCAAGAATATCGACGACCTGTTTTTGAACTGTGTCATGAAGCAAACTCTTAACTTGGTGTGCCGATTGTTCACTACCAGCCAAAATAATCCGTTCAGATTGTAAATCACGCATGACATCACGGATTTGCTCCGCAACATCTTTATGGAAGCGACGAATATGCTCGGCTTTCATATCTGCAAAGTTATCGCCACCGCTCCCTTGTTGACCCTCAATCCCATCACCATGATTTGCATGAATGAATTGTTTATTACGGAAATCATAATCGTCAAAGTCAATCGACATTTCTTCGTTTGTGCTTGCGCCACCTAGTGAGGCACTTACAAAGCGGGCTTGTTGGTTATCGACTAAAACGACGAGATACCGTTCATACTCGTCCATCGCCCATAACAACGGCACAACGTCGATTTCGCCAATCGAATGATGATTTTCAATAGCCAGTGGCAAATTGAAGCTATCAATCACACCTTCTTCGTTGACGAATAAAACGAGTGCTTTAGATTGTGCTGAATAATTGTTGATGAAGGTTTCGGCATGTTTATGTACAGTTTTCCAGTTCGTATCTTCGCCTTGTTGTTGAGATAAATCACTCAGCGCGTTTTTGGCATAAATATGCCATGCAGGTTGCTCATTTTGGTTGGGCTGATAAGCAGGGTCAACGCGCAGGTAAAGTGAAAAAACACCATCCGTTGTCTTTTCTAATAAATCTTGAATAACAGTAGTGTCTAACATACGGACTCCTTTATTATATGTATAATCACAGACTACCAAGCGAGTGTTGGAAATTTATATATGTACATATATGGGAGCTTAGTACAGTGTAGAAAATATGATAGAAGCACTTCGTTCGCGATAGTAATGTACTAATCTGAGCGACGACGATTCTCAGCATCTTTGATTATTTCGCGGATAGCATTGGCTGTGCGTTCATTTTTGAGTAGCGCTTCAGCAACTATAACAGCATCAACATCAGCTGTTAAAGCTAGCACTATATCTTCAATAGAGCGCAACGTATGTGTGAGGAATACTTTGGTAAAGTGTGGTACTTTATGACGTACAGTCGCTAAATCGTCTATAGTTGCTTTGATATTGGTGGCTAAGTTATCCCCGAATGCGAGTGCATGTGGGCTTAATGTGAGTGCATATTCTAAATCATCCTCATGGGCGACCTGAACAAAGGTACTCATTTTCCATCGTTGGGACATACTCACAATACGACGCAGGGCTGCTTGGTCAACGACATTACTATAAACCATGAGGGCGGAGGCATCCGATGCTCGTGCCGCCATCACATCATATTCTTCAAGCATGTAATTCTGGTATAGAACTGGAATTTCGGGCATTGCACGGGCAACCATGAGCAAGTCATCTAAATCATTATGATAAATGCTGTGGTCAGTAAAGAAAGCAATTGCATCAGCGCCATTGACCAAACAATGCAAGGCACTGGTTACTGGGTCATAAATTTCATGGCGTGTAATTTGCCCAATTAACCTAATGCGTTGACCATCATCACTATAATTCAAAATCCCACGCGGACGCTTTTGCATCTGCGCTAAGGCTAACACAGCATCTAGTGGCGTATACTTCATCTGATGTTTCAGATGTTGTTTGCGCGTCGCCAATATAATATCACGGTTGACCTGTAAACTTCCTGTTGCCATGCTATCTCTCGTCTAAATGTCTTAAATAACACTTTATTATAGTACAAACCATTAACTTAAAGGAACTTTTTTATAATTTTTTATGCAGGATACAATCCACTAACCCAATGTTCTCTTCTTAGAGCTATCATAACATTAACTCGCATAATTGGTGAGGATTTTGGAACATAATATTTATTCTTGCCAGTTTTCCCTGTGTTATAATGTCACTATTATTTCTTTATAATTTACGAATTGTTTTATTGTGGAGAGGTAACCTAGGTATTGTCTCTACAATAGTTTTAGTTAGCGTGTAAAGTTCTAAGTTAATTAATTAAACTAGCACTTAAAGGTAATTTATGGCTGAACAACGCCTGTCTCATGATGAAGTCCGCGATATTGCTGACCTTGCCAAACTGAATTTATCAGACGATGAATTGACGAAGTACACGCAACAATTGTCACAAATTCTCGATTACTTCACCTTATTACAAGAAGTCGATACGTCGGATGTATCACCAACAGCATCGGTATCTCCATTAAGGAGTGTGATGCGTGCAGACGAAAATCCGCAGGCATTAGCACCTGAACAAGTGGTGAAGAATGCGCCGTCTGCCGAATCTAATCAATTTAAAGTCCGCGCTGTATTGGATAATGACTGAGGCGCGCTAGAGGTTTACCACAGCACAGGTAACATAGCTCGTTCACGATAGTGGACTTTAAAAAAGCGAGATAGTTCACGCATTAAAAAGAGAAAATCATAGGGTGAAATACTATGTCAAATAAGCACCGACTATTATTAATAGAAGACGATTTCGATGTTGCAGAAATGCTTCTTATATACTTCCAAACACAGAAGTATGACGTATACCATGCTGATACTGGTCAAGATGGCATAGAACTCGCTCGCACCAAGTTCCCTAATCTTATTTTGCTAGATGTGATGTTGCCTGATATGGATGGCTATGAAATTTGCTACCGCTTACGGCATATGTCGCTCACAAAATATATTCCGACATTATTTCTTACTCAGAAAGATGAACGGGCTAGCAAAGTGAAGGGCTTAGAACTCGGCGCGGATGATTATATTACCAAACCGTTTGATATTGATGAATTACGCCTCCGTGTGGAGAACGGTATTCGTCGGGCAACCCGAGAAAATTTAACTGAAGCCCGTTCAGGCTTACCAACAGGCTCACTTATCCAAGAAGAGCGTGATAAACGACCAGAGCAAACCGAACTAAAATTTACCTTGCATGGTTTCAATTCGTATGCCGATGTCTATAGTTTCATTGCGGCAAATGATGCTCTCTATCATGCAGGGAAAACGATTCGAGATGTGCTGAGTGAGTTAGGGCAAAACCATGATTTTGTGGGCATCGAAGATGATCATTTTATTGTGCTAACTAATCACGATGATACACAAGCACTAACAGAAAAAATCACCCAAAACTTCAATGAAAAGGTTCATACATTCTACTCATTTGCGGATGCCGAGCGTGGTGGGATTCAATTACCCGATGATAGCTTTGCGCCCATGATGAGCCTCACAACTGGCAACCCCAACCCACTTGCTAATATGCCAAAAGAGGATACAAGTGGCAATGTGTTCGACTGGTGATAAGTTAAATTGTGTTAGCAACTAGACATCTAGTTTCTAATATTTTTAGGTATAGTTACTCAATCTTATCTATACAGTTTGGACACAAAACAATTCAAATCAAGACAATACTTTTATATGTTTTTGTCAGCGTCAACTGTAAACCTAGTATACAATATCTATAATTCAAAATCGCAATGTTGCGAAATATCAAGTGTATTCAAATGGTGATTCTATGACATCTCCAGAACAAAATAATAGCGATACAAAACAAATCATTATCGAAGACAATATGTTCGATGAGTTTGATACCTATGAAACAGGATGGCTTGTCGCATCTTTAACCAATGATGGCATGGTGCGTGATAATAATGAAGATGCCATCTATACATTTTTTAGCAAGCTCAATGATATAGACAGCATCCCGACTTTTGGCATTTTCATTGTTGCCGATGGTGCTGGCGGACAACTCAATGGAGAAAAAGCCTCATCTTTAACGTTAAGGCACGTTGCTAAAGCACTTCTCCGCGATATTTATATGCCAATGCTCAATAATGAAGATATGAGCGATGTAGAAAAGCCAACCATCAGCGAAACAATGGTCACCGCTATTCAGGAAGCTAATCGTCTAGTCTTAGAGCAGGTCGAAGATGGAGGGTGTACGTGTACAGTAGGCGTCATTATCGACAACATTCTTCATGTCGGTCATGTTGGTGACTCACGCTTATATACTATCAATAAAACAGAGATTGAACCTGTCACACGCGACCATTCAGTTGTTGGACGACTGGTTGAAATTGGTCAGGTTACACGCGAAGAAGCTAAAACTCATCCACAACGGTCTGTTCTGTATCGTGGCATTGGAATGGAAGGTGGAGAAAAGCAAGATATTGATGTCGATATTCACCGTAAACGCTTAAAAAGTGGCGATTCAATTCTTATCTGTAGTGATGGTTTATGGGATATGGTTGATGATGAGGACATTCAAAAGATCATATCTAGTAATAAATTACCTCATGATGCTTGTCGTGACTTGATTAGAAAAGCCAACCTCAATGGTGGTAAAGACAATATTTCAGCAGTAATTGTATCCAGCCCTGTGGATTAACTTATCCTATTTAGTGGACGGCATAGCTGTCGTCCATATGTCTACTCTCCACAAATTCTTCTATGAATCCTATTCAAACTCATCACTTTAATCACACGCTAGTCCTGTGTATAATCTCCTAGTTTGAATGTATGATAAAGGTAACAGAGGCAATCGTGCCAATCCTACGTGAAGGTGAATTAGATATTATTAGCAATAGCCCAGAGCAAACTAAACGAATGGGCATGCGTTTGGGCAGATTATTGCAAGCAGGTGACATTATCTGCTTATCAGGCGATATGGGTGCTGGTAAAACAGTGTTCTCATCTGGTATTGGGCAAGGATGGGGATCACGTCACCGTGTCACTAGCCCTACCTATAATCTGGTTCATCAGCACACACGCCCCAATGATAACACTGTCCTCTATCATCTGGATTGCTATCGTATGCAAAGCATAGATGAAATTGATAGCATTGGCTTTGATGATATTATTGATAGCAACGGCATTGTGCTGATTGAATGGGCAGAACGCATTGAAGATGCCCTGCCTGTGAATCATCTGTGGATTGACTTACGTGTAGTCGAAGAAACCCGACGAAACTTTATCTTAGAAGCCCGAGGCGACCATTATCAGCATTTGGTTGATACATTCCGCAATGAAATTTATGGGGTCTAGAACTGAATGTTAAATTATGGGTAAGAAAAAAATGTCGATGTGCCTACAAATGACTCTCATATTCAAGCATTATAAAACGAAATGGATAGTAAAAACCCGCTATGCTAATTGCAATTGATACAGCAACAAAATACCTCGGACTGGCACTTTATGATGAGCAAAGCCTCATTGCTGAACAAATGTGGCGTACAGGTAACAAACACAATACCCTCCTCGCACCTTCAATTGAAAATTTACTCCAAATTTGTGATGTCAGGGCATCTGATATTACGATGGTTGCTGTTGCGAATGGTCCGGGCTCCTATACAGGCTTACGGATTGGGGTCGCAATGGCAAAGGGACTAGCGTCTGTTCGGCAACTACCTCTCATCGGAGTGAATACGCTGGATGTTATCGCTAGAGGGCAAGCAACCAATGACTCCAACGATACTCTATTCTGTGCTATTCAAGCAGGACGTAAGCGAATTATTGTCGGTGAATATGAACTCATTGAGGGTCAGTGGCAAGCTAAAAACGATGCCATTACCACAACCTGGGATGAACTCTTAGCAAGTTTAGATGCTCCTAGCTATCAGATTGCTGGCGAAATTGATAAAACAGGTTTGAGTGCGATTGCGTCATTCTCAAAAGACGACGTAAATCTAAAACTCGTTGATGTCGCCCAGCGTGGACGACGGGTTGCGGTGCTTGCACAAGAAGCGTGGCAACGGTATCATGCAGGCAATCCAGATGAGTTTATGCCAGCCAAGTTAGTACCTGTTTACCTGAACGAACCTAGCTAGACTCGTAACGTGGCAATACAAAAGAGATTTTACTAGCCTTATGACCAATACCCTTAGAGTACGTTATATGGATATGGCGGATATTTCACAAGTCATGGATATTGACACTGTGTCATTTAATCCCCCTTGGCCTGAACGGTCTTATCGCTTTGAACTCACGCAGTCGCAAGTTAGCCATATGCTAGTTGTAGAAACATTTGCAGAACAAGCAATACAAGGTTGGCGACGTTGGTTGAACCAAATTTTAGGGCGTGAAAATCCGCTAGAGACTAAATCTATCATCGTGGCTTACGGTGGTTTGTGGCAAGTTGTCGAAGAAGCTCATATCAGCACTATTGCAACCCATCCTGATTATCGTGGACATAAATTTGGCGAGATTGTGCTGGCAAGCATGGTTAAACGCGCTATTATGCTTAAAGCTGAGTATATTGTTTTAGAGGTGCGCGTCAGTAATAACATTGCACAAAATTTATATAAAAAATACGGCTTTGAAGTTCACGGCATCAAGAAGAATTATTATCACCATGATAAAGAAGATGCCTACGATATGCGCTTGATGTTGACTAAAGATACCATCAGAAATGTTAATCAACTCTATGATGCCTTGTGTGCAAAGTTAAATTTCCGCAATATCTACTCCAATACTCCCCATCCCCGTTTGGGTAAATAATCTAAGTATCGTTATCACTTGCTGAATTTAGCTCATTTTCGATTGTTTGGCGTGTTGCCTCCACATTGAGTGGTGTTTCTCCTAGTTTGGCAATGGCGAGCAGTTCAATATCAGCAGGAATTGCTTTGCCTTGTTGCTTTGCCAAATCCGATAGTTTGATAATTTCAGTAACGGTGAAATCTGTGCCTTTGAAAATGGTGTAAATGTCTTTTTCACTGTCAACCACACCCTTTGGTGTAGTCACAATACGACTAAATACCGCACTATTTTCTTGGAAATTTTCGATACCTTCCCGATAAGGGAATGAGGCGATAATGTAGCCTTGTGAGTTGAGCGTATGTTGAAGGTAGCTCAACATCGAGCGGTAATCAGCATGGTTGATATATGCACCCATTGTCACCATCACATCCACAGAAACAGGTTGTATTTCATGAAGGTGCTGTTCTTGTAAATCTACTGGGCGTAGATGTAGGTTTGCGGGAATACCAAGGGGCGTAAGCGCACGGATTTTACTACTCATGAGTTTCGGTACATCCATCTCAATGAAGTGCGTTGATTTATATTTTTTTGCGAGTGTATAGAATACGGGACTATAGCCACCTGCTGGGTCTAAGACGATTTTCTTTGCGGCTTGCTCACCAAGTGCTTGTTTAACTGCATATTTCATCGCTTCAGGACGGAAAGCAACATAATTCAATAGTGCTTTGCTATCCCCCCGAAACATATATTGCATCGTTTGAGCGGCGATGCGCCCACCGAAGGTACTTAATGCTCTCATCAATGGTGTATCAATTTGTTCTGCTCGCGCCCCTGCTTGTAATTGCGAACCTGCACCATATGTTTGATTACGCCCTAATACCGATGCGCCTGTTGTATCTATATAAAACGGTTGTACCATCATCTCTCAAATTTAATATGATAACATCATAATCAAGCATGTTAGAAAATGGTTTGGATGTCAAGGGAATAGACGTAAAAGAGCGCAAAAGTAGGATAAAAAGTAAGAACACCTATTTATCTTTTCTCAGCACAACATAGGCATTCATGGCATTATCTGAGCCATCAGCACGATAGCGTGTCAATTCGGTCATGTTAGTGCTAGCAACTAAGGCATCTAATTCATCATCATCCACGTAATGGCAATAGCGCAAGGCACGTTCACCGCGTCGCCAATCAAGCAGATAATCATGTTTTTCGACAGTTATATCATCATCCCAATCCACCAAACGCTTACGAAAACGCTCATATTCGTAGAAACGCCAAGCTGCAAAGACCAATAATCCGCCGTCTTTAACCCGACTAGCAAGTTCTTGGATGAAGCGTTGACGATTATCATAGCTCGGCACATGATGAATCACACCGAATAAGACGACTAAATCGTAAGTATCTTGGGGTAACGGTGACGTAATGACATCATGATAATCAAGTTGGGCATCAATATGAGTAATGTTTGCCAGTGATTGCGAGGCATAGTCAAGCAATTGTTGATTATTATCAATGCCGTGATAGTGAATCTGTTGCGTTGAGGTTTCAGCTAGGAAAAGCCCAAAACGACCATTACCACAGCCCACATCTAAAACAGATAATGGCGCTGAGATATATTCTCTTAGGGGAAGCCACCCTGCCCATGCTTGCCCACGAGTTTGGTCAAATTCGGAAGCAGTAGTCATATAAAATTCACGGTTAATTTCATTTAATCGCTGGATGGTTTCGTCTGTCATCGTCATAAAATAGTATGTCCTAGTTTAGAGATATTACGTTGTAGCAAACTTAAAAAACCCAAGGATTACCCTGATAAAAGGCTCTAATCCGGTTCTCGACCTGATAGTTATCCCACATTACCGCAGGTTCTAGTCCATTTGTATTTTTTAATGTGCCTTTATTGACATTGAATTCAGGGTCATAGGGGTCAGTAGAAATCAAAAAATCTGTCTCTTTTGACCCAATTCTTAGGTAGCGTTTTTTAGGTAAAGGATGTTCGTTATCCTGCAATCGCTCAAATCCAACATTTTCCCATCCAAGGCGAGCAGATAAGCTAACTGATATAGTAAATAAGACTGGTAGAGTTGTAACATCTTGAGATGGTATCTCATCCTCCGTGCGAGAGTCATACACAGCAAAGAATGTATTTTGGAGTTCTCGTGCGAAGACGTATGTACCATCTCTCAAATCTATACGTTTAATTGTTCCAATGACGGGTGAATAAGGTGTACTGGCACGGAAATGTGGCGCATCAGGAGGTTTAGGACGTAATATCTCAACTGTTATATTTGCTTTTCTAGCAAAATGGTCTCGCACTCTCTGTTCTACATTGAAGCTATACCAACCAGCTACACGTTCTAAATTTTGAACCTCATTAAATGAAACAGGATATAATTCTGAATTATCATCCATGAGTTTTAAGGATAAATTTATAGAGTCTTGGATAAAGCTATCAGGTCGCTTGCGCTGTTTTTTATTTAACTCTGCATGACCTATTATTTCCCATGTTTCAAAACCAAAATCCATCACCCCTATGGTGAATAATCGTGGCAGAGACATTATTTCACTGAGAGACAAACTATTTTGAGTCATAATATCTAAAATGGCTACACTACGATGATTGATTTCATATCCATATGTATGATAGCCATTGTAAAGGTCAATTTTTATAATTTGCCCAACTTTTCTTTTAATCGGCACATCATTCTCTATCTTTAAGCTAGTCAACTTGCTGAAATGCTGACAGGCTAAAATGCTATCTTGGTTCGTTAATCTTAACACAAATCTGATTGACAGAAATTTAACAACAATTTAAACTATAAGTATGGAATTTAATTGAAGGGATCAGTTCTCTATGCGCTTAAATCCAACTAAATACATAAAGTCAAAGACATCACCGAACTAACTCAACACGCGCCGTTTATCATGTCGCGTGTTTTTATTTACCTAATATTTTTTCTAGTTCACATAATTACGAGGGGTTTTTTATGGACACAAGTATGATTAATAAGATTCAAAAAGCTAAAGAATACGCTCTCCAACCCGACCGCGCAACCTTCCAAACACTTTCACTCGAATTTAAAGGCGATAACAATAGTTATAATGTTGCTTTAGGCAATGATGGCTGGTCTTGCTCTTGCCCCGGTTATGGCAAATATGGCATCTGCCCACACATTATGACACTCGAAAAAATTTACAAGCCGATGCTCAAGGTTAGCCCATTACCCTACGCACAAGGGCAAAATATCGTGAGTGATGTGAAAAAAGCCAAGCGTTATAGTGAAGAAAAAGACCGTATCACAATTAATCAGTTTGAAGCCACGTTTAGAGGCGATAACAAAGACCATACCGTGACTTATGACAACGGCGTTTGGAATAGCACCTCTAGTTATTTCAAAACACATGGTGTCGGCGCGTATTCAATGGCAATGGAACGCATTCTAGCAGGACAAGTCAAGCCGATTAAACTTGAGACACAAGTCGCTGAGTAGCCTTAACACCCTCTTTTCAAGAGTAGAAGAGACTTTACATTGGACTTTATTTAACAATGTAGAGTCTCAAAAGTTTTTAAATAGAGTTTGAGTTTTTGAGCGGTTGAGACAGGTCTCAACCCTACATTAATGCCTAAAATTTGAGAGTTTATGTAGGGATGGCATCCATGCCATCCGCCAAAAATATGACAGACATTTCTAATTTCTTTCTAGTTTCTACGTAAGCAAATGGTCAAAAAGATTTGAAAGACCGACACTTTATTGTCCCTACCTTTACTCTAATTTTAGGGGAAAATAGACCAATTTTGACATCTAACTTAAACAAAAATCCCCCTGAAAGTCAGAGGGATTTTTTAGTATCAACGTCGATACTGCTTAGTTTTCGTCAGCATTTTCGCTAGCAGCTTGTTCAGCAAGGGCTTTGTCGATGTCCAAGTTGATCGCTTGTTGGAACAAATCGCGGAAAGCGGCTTCTGGTAATGCACCGGGTTGCGAGAAGATGATATGACCTTTTTTGAAGACCATAATTGTTGGGATGCTCATAATACGGAAAGACTGTGCCAATGCTTGGTTAGCATCTGTATCGACTTTAGCAATCCGTAATTGACCATCAAACTCACCCGCGAGTGTTTCGAGAATTGGGGCAACCTGACGGCAAGGACCACACCATTCTGCCCAGAAATCAACGACAACTGGCATTTCTTGCGAGTAATCAATAACTTCTGCTTGGAATGTTGCATCAGTCACATTGACGGGTTTACCTGTGATAATCTTTGTTTCTTCGTTGTTATTATCCATTGGTGGATTCAGTTCCTTATACTTATCTTCGAGCAATTCTATAGCTAAGACGACATCAGTACCCCAAGGTCTTACGCGACGGACTTCTGTTTCGCCACAAAGATAGCCAATCATGAGCGGCTTTTCTTTAAAATTGAAGGTCTGTGCTAGTTGTGGATTCTCATTTGGATTCACCTGTGCAAAGACAACTTTATGATTACTCTGTGCAGACTTTTTAAATTGACTCGCAAAATCACCTCTGATTCCATCGCCTGTACTCAATAAAATTAAGGCGGGTTTATCACCAATTACTTGTTGCCAATTGGCATCATTAATCTCATGGATGTCTGCCATTATTCCTCCTACTTTTGGGAATATCTCATTTATTTGACGCTACTATTTAATTCGGGCTTACGCTTTGTTTTTCTGTGGTATGTCTAAACGTGCATGTTCGACCTTGATACATAAATCCATGGCAAAATCGATCCCTGCATCAATGGCTTTATCTCGTGCATTGGTATCAATCACGCCGAGTTGCGTCCACACAGCATCCGCACCAATGGCAATCGCGTCATCAACAATATCGGCTAAATGCTCGCTACGCCGAAAAACATTGACTATATCCACATGCACATCAATATCTTTCAGTGAGGCATAACTTTTTTCACCATCAATTGTATCCACAGTCGGGTTGACAGGGATAACCGCGTAGCCTTGACGACGCAAATAATCAGCGATTTGATAACTGGTACGATAGTCTTTATCACTATGCCCAACAACAGCAATTGTCTGTGCAGTTGCTAAGACTTGGCGCATCTTATCTCTATTCTGGTTGAGGCTTACCATCAAATTGACCTTTATCCATATTTTCTAATCCCCAGTATACAAAAATGTCATCAAAATAGCGTTATAATAGTTGAAAGTCAGGAGGACAATGATGCCAAAACTCCATAAAATATTGGCAATTGATGGTGGTGGCATACGAGGCATTATCCCAGCAATCGTACTCGCCGAAATTGAACACCGTAGCGGACAAGCCATAGTGGATTTGTTTGATTTGATTGCGGGGTCATCTACAGGTGGCATTCTGGCAATGGGCTTAAATACGCCTGACGAACAAGGGCATCCGCGTTTCACGGCTGAGGATATGATTCGTTTGTATGAGGTCGAAGGCTCAACAATTTTCTCACGCAGTATGTGGCGTGCAATGCAAAGCCTGAATAACCTGACCACTGTTAAGTATCCATCCGAAGGCATTGATACAGTACTCGATTATTGCTTTGGTGATTTACGCTTGTCAGACGCTTTGGGCAATGTATTGATTACAAGCTATGAAATTCAACGCCGTCAGCCTTGGTTTTTCCGTAGTCGCAAAGCACGCGATTCAGACTTTTGTGATTTCAAGATGCACGATGTGGTTCGGGCAAGCACTGCCGCCCCAACCTACTTTGAACCTGCTCAAGTATTTCACCCAGAAGCAGATGAATATTTCGCGCTGATTGATGGCGCGATACAAGCTAATAATCCAGCGCTCTGCGCTTATGTGGAAGCGCGTGACAAAAACCCTGAGATCAATGATTATCTCCTAATATCATTGGGAACGGGTGATACCAAACAACCGATTAGCTTTGAGGAAGCTCGCTTATGGGGGCTTGCTGGTTGGTCTCAGCACTTACTGGATATTGTTTTTGATGCAATGAGTAGTAGTGTTGATTATCAAATACGGCGCTTACTGCCTACCTGCAAAGACGGGGTGCAACATTATTACCGTTTCCAGACACGTCTAGAGCCAGCGAGTGACGAATTAGACAATATCACGCCACAAAATATTGAGATGCTTAAACAACGAGGCTATGCGCTTGTTGAAGAAAATGACGAACGTATTGACCGCATTGTGGATATGTTACTGATGTGAATTTTGCGATAAAATAGTCATTATAGGCATTGGGAATAGGAGCAAGAGTCATGTTCTTTCGCAAAAAGAAAACACCAGTTCAAAAAGCACGCCAAAATCTCGAAAAGCAGATTCGGGTTGTGAATAAACAAGCGAAAGCCACCCGTAAAGACCTTATCAAACATTTGAATCATACCGCAAATGATTTGCGTTCTGAATTTGATCATTTGATTGATAGTGACCAACGCAAACAAGCCACACGCCTTGCCAAAGAATTGGAAACAATGGCACAGGATGTCGAAAAACAAGCTGAAAAAAGTTTTGAGACAGTCACGGAAAATGCACAAGACAATGTATGGAGTTCTGTCTTGATTGCTTTTGTATTTGGTGTGGTTATTGGGCTTATCCTCAAGAATTTATTGGATTAAAACACCCTCTATCTAAATCTTTCTCCCATCAAGGGAGAAAGACTTGCTTCTTACTCAGTTTTACTTTTACCCATTGGCTGTAATTTTTTGTACAAAAAACTCTTATCCTCACAAGTTCTTCATACCTGATAATTTTTCCTCACACCTATGCGAATTGGCGTAATTCGAGAGTGATTTAGTCTATTTTTACCCCCAAAATCAACTCTAATTTTTCGTAATCTTCATCTTAATGTAGTTGTTGTCAGACTTCTTGAATGTGCTAAATGGATGAACTATATTGCATGGTGTGTGCAATATCTACTTGCATGCAAATTATTGAACGTCTCATTCAACAGTATGCGCTGAGATGAGCTTCCTACAGTTCAAATAATTACTATTACATATTTCAGGAGAGACAAATGATAAAAAATACTCGTTTTATTTACCTAGTGGGTGTCATCGCCCTTATACTAGGTATTTTTGGTGTGGTAAACGCGCAAGACGATATGATGGATAACGTGCTTATCACCGAAATTGGTGAAAGTGATGTTCCCACGCTCGACCCTGCCCTCGCACAAGATAGTTCTTCAATTCAAATTCTTAATGAAACTTATATTGGTCTGACCATGTTGGACGACCTAACCGCAGAAACACGCCCTGGCATGGCAGAAAGCTGGGAACGTGTTGATAATGGCGATGGTACCTACACATGGACATTCAATCTTATTCAAGGCGTTCCTTGGGTAAAATACAATGCGGATACAGGCGCAGTTGAAGAAGTGCTAGATGCTGATGGTAACGTGCGTGTTGTTACTGCACATGATTTCGCTTATGGCTGGGAACGTACCCTCAACCCAAATACAGGCGGACTCTATGCGTTCGTTTTGGCATCTGAGGTTCTCGGTGGTGCTGAGTATAGCGGACAAGAACTCGCAGATGATGGCTCACTCACATTAGGCATGGAAACACTCGGATTTGAAGCCGTTGATGATTACACATTCACCGTCACCACAGATTTAAACCGTGAAGGGACACAACCTTCTGTTTATGGTATGTGGATGGCTCGTCCGCAACCAGCATGGGTTATTGAAGAATTTGGCGAACTCTGGATTGAACCAGAAAACTTCGTCAGCTATGGTCCTTTCGCCCTCTGGGAATGGGAACATGATGAATTTATCAGCATCATCAAAAATCCATTCTGGGCAGGTACAGAGAATAATCCATCCCCAATGCTCGATGGTGTCGTCTTCCGTATGCTCGATAGTGTAACCGCTCTGGCTGAATACGAAGCGGGTAATATCGACGACCTTGACGAAGTTGATAGTGCATCCATCCCACGTATTCAATCTGACCCAGAACTCAGCCAACAACTCGTGATAGATAACGGCTCTTGCTCATACTACTACGGTCTAAATGCAAATATCGAACCTTTCAACAATGTTCATATGCGTCGTGCATTCAGCTTTGCGGTAGACCGCTTGCAAATTGTTGAAGAAGTCACCCAGGGTGGACAAACACCAGCAACATACTACACCTTACCAACAATGGCTGGCGCACCATCACCTGAACTCATGGATGAGTTGGGCTACGGCATCGACACCGATATTGATGCGGCTATCGAAGAATTTGAGATTGGTATGGAAGAATTGGGTTACGACTCGGTAGATGACATCCCACCAATTACTTTGCTCTATAATACCAGTGAAGGACATCGCCGTATCGCAGAAGCTATTCGTGATATGTGGTCAGACACATTGGGTGTAGAAGTCAACCTCACCAATCAAGATTTCGGTGTTTACTTAGACCAACGTAGTGAATTCCCAATTTACCGCGCGGCTTGGTGCTTCGATTATCCTGATGCACACAACTTCATCTTTGATGTATTCCATAGTAGTTCCGCACCAGATAATGGATACCTCAGTGAAGAATTTGATGCGCTCGTTGAGCAAGCTGTGAGCGAGAGCGACCCAGCAGTACGTGCAGAACTCTATGCTGAAGCAGAGCAACTCTTGGTATTTGAAGATGCCGCTATTATCCCAATTTACTGGTATAGCGACCTCGAATTAACCAAACCATATGTCGAACGCACACAAGCAGTCGACAACACAGAACAGTATGAAAACTGGAGCATGAATCGCTAAGTACAGGCGACAGTATAGTGTGGTTCATCATTGGGTGAACCACCTTTGAAGGGGGCTAATGAGTCCCCTTCTTTTGGTTTTATGAATGTAAAGAAATTAGAAAAAGGTAGTGACTTTCGTTTTCGGACGCGATACATCACGTCTCTACATTTTTGCCTAAAAAATTAGGTTTCATGTAGGGATAGCATGATGCAGTTTTACAATTAAACACGGAGTTAAAACTAAATGAACCCTCCCAGATATCCTCCCCTGAATTCGGGGGAGGTGTCGCGCCAGCGACGGAGGGGGTTATGTCTAATCTATACTCCGCCTTAATTTGTTAAAGACCATCATGCTGTCCGCGACAAAAGACCCGAACAAATTCTAAAAACTTTCGAGACTTTGAAATGTTATGAACCCAAAAATAATTCGCAGAAAAATAACCTAAACAAAGTTGAACTTAATTGCTTTCTCAACCCCTCCCCTCGGCACTCACAAGTTCCCTAGCGGAGAGGGGACTCATAGACTCCCTTTCTCCAGAGTGAGCTTGCGAACGAAAATGGGGAAAGGGGGCAGATAAAAACCTAAACTTACTGTATTTCAGAGCAAATCTTCAAGAGAAACGAATAGATGATTGCTACTGTTGAAAAATAATCAACCTTAAATATTGGCGCAATCTGATGACTTGCCGTGTCAGATTTTTTGGAGGAGATTTATGACAGCCTTTATTGTTCGTCGGATACTATGGATGGCACTTGTGCTGTTTGTCGTATCGCTGATGACCTTCTTTTTAATGCGTGCTGTACCGGGGGGACCCTTTGATACGGAACGTAACTTCCCAGATTCTGTACAAGAAAATTTAGAAGCACGCTTCGGTTTAGATCAACCACTTATTGTGCAATACTTCCGCTATATTAGCCTCATTATTGTACCGACAGTGACAGAATCAGGTCCTCCACGCGCAACGTCTGAGGTTTATCTGGTGAATATTGATTTACCGAATAATCAAACGCTACGTTGGATGAATTTTGGACCTTCGCTGGTCAACCGTAGCCGTAGCGTGACCGATATTTTCCAAGAAAATGTGGGGGTAACCTTCCAACTGGGCTTAGCTGGGATAGCGGTTGCATTGGTGATTGGCTTACCTGCTGGCATCATTTCCGCGCTCAACCGCAACACCGTTTATGATTATGCTGGGATGAGTGTCGCCACTGTTGGAGTCTCGGTTACAGCAATTACGCTTGGTCCTCTAATGCAATATATCTTCGGTGTGGAATTACGGTGGCTACCGATTTCAGGTTGGGGCACGCTCAAACACATGGTAATGCCTGCTTTCGCACTCGGTTTTGCTCAATCAGCGATTATTGCTCGCCTCACCCGCGCGAGTTTACTGCAAGTGCTGAATGAAGATTACATCCGCACAGCACGCGCGAAGGGTTTATCCTCAAGGCGGATTATCTGGTTGCATGTCCTCAAAAATGGGATGATTCCTGTGGTGACAGTTTTAGGTCCAATCGCGGCATTTCTAGTCACAGGCTCGTTTGTGACGGAACAAATCTTTGCAATACCGGGCATTGGGCAAGCCTATGTCCAGAGTATCGGCAACCGTGATTACACGCTCATCATGGGGACAACACTTTTCTTTGCATTCATTCTCGTGATTGCAAATACATTAGTCGATATATCGTATGCTTGGCTTGACCCACGCATTCGGTACAACTAATCGGGAGGAACGCACTCGTGGCTAACCAAGACGACAACAAAAATGAACAAATTGCACACCTCGATATCCCGACGGCTGATGGCACAAAAGGATATTGGGCAGATGCGTGGGGACGCTTAGTACAAAATCGTCTCGCGATATTGGGATTAATCATAATCATTCTCAATCTACTCTTGGCGATATTTGCACCTCTCGTATCGATTGAAGGTGTAGACGACCAAAATACCGAAGAAGCAAATGCAGCGCCCAAATGGGTCATGGATTTATTCCCAATTTTGACGCCTCGTGATGAAACCTTTAATGCAGATGATGGCACTATCCTCGTCACCACAGGGCAAGACGTTGACTCAGGTGAGTTACTGGTCGATTTCAGTGAAGCGAACCTCACAGCACCTGTTACGGGTACAGTATTTGTCGATGCACGGCGAATTTATATCGTGCCAGATAATATAGATATACCACACATTGCTATTCCAAGTGGGGTTAATCGGAATAGCTTGCCTGAGAATTTCGATAGTGTGATGTCTGGTGATTCATTATTTGGTGATACGACTGCCCCTATTAGTGGGATTGTCTATATTGTTGGCAATGAAATCGTTATCCAACCGCAAAATAAATGGCGCATTTCTGGCGAAGTACAAGTTGAGAATTTACAAGAAGTCAGCGCAGGTGATGCTATCCTGATCACCGAAGACGGTGAAGAAGTCAGGACAGAATTAGCTGGCACTATTTTCGTCACGCGCAATAACGTCGAACTCGCACTGATTGAGCCTGTTCGCATTCCTGTACCCGAGGATGCTGAGGTACAAATTCGGGATGGACGCGAAGTGACAGCAGGCACAGTGCTATTCGATGATGTGACTGCCCCTATTACAGGTGATGCCTTCATCCTCGATAATGAGATTGTCATTCGTCAGGCAGAACAATGGGTACAAACCGATAGTGGAGTCTCAGTTGTTAGTGGACAAAGTGTAGAAGCAGGTGAACTCATTGTTAATCTGAGTAACCTCAATGTTTATGCCAATATGTCTGGCACAGTTTTCGTCGATGGCAATAATGTCTTGCTCACACCAATTACACCTCAACGCTTTGAACTCCCTTCCGATGCGGCATTAAGTGTCACCGAAGGTCAACCGATTACAGCAGGCACAACGCTCTTCAATGGCGTGAGTTCCGATGTTAATGGCGTAGTCTATATCCTTGATGATGAACTCATCGTGCGCGAAGCCAGCAGTGGTTATGTTCCCCTACGCAACAAGTATCCGTTAGGCGCAGATTACCTTGGGCGCGATTTATGGTCACGAATTGCTTTTGGTGCGCGTGTTTCTTTACTTGCCGCTTTCATTGGTCCTTTGGTGAGCTTCATTGTGGGGATGCCTTATGGTCTCATCAGTGGCTATTTTGGCGGCGCAGTCGATAACTGGATGATGCGCTTTGTGGATTTGATGTATGCCTTCCCGACCTTGCTCCTGATTATCCTCTTGATGGCATTTTTCAGGTCGAGCGCGGCATCGACGCAACCGGGAACATTTATCTATCAGATGGGGCAATTAGACCGAGCAACAGGGGGCGTGTTCTTCATTTTCCTTGGCATTGGTCTCACCTCATGGATGCGTTTAGCGCGTCTTACCCGTGGGCAAGTGTTACAAGCACGCGAACAAGAGTATGTGATTGCGGCACGGGCTTTGGGGCAATCCACACCCAATATCATGATGCGTCATATCCTGCCGAATATCTTAGGTCCGATTGTCATCAGCGAAACCTTGACCATTCCAACTTATATTCGCTTTGAAGCCTTCTTGAGTTTCATCGGTTTAGGTGTGAATGCACCGACACCAAGTTGGGGCAATATGATTAGTGATGGTGCGGCAGTGCTACGGAATTATCCGCATGAGGCACTGTTCCCTGCCCTAGCATTATTCCTGATTATGTTCGCTTTCAATTTCTTGGGTGATGGTTTAAGAGATGCACTAGACCCTCGTTTACGTGGTACAGATTAAGCAAATCATCTTGTAGGGGCGTAGCATGCTCTATGCCCTTACACCTAAAATCATGAAGCGAGTGCAGGACTCACGGCTATAAAAATCGCAATGATAAAGCCTATGATAATCACCAGACCAATGCTAATAGCAATCAGTGGATTCGGTGCGCGACGTTTTTCTTCACTCTCAGTTGTATTTTCTGGCATTAACTGAATCTCCTATCATTGCCATGCTTTGAGTATAAAATTTTGCCAATTGCGAAACATAATATTGTGAATGTTATCTTCAGTGTAGCCTCGTTGACGCAGTAAATCAGGGATGGCTTGCAAATCTGCAATGGTATCCAAATCATGAGGCGATTGTTCACGCCCGAATCCACCGTCTAAATCTGTACCTAAGCCGACATGATTAGCATTGCCAGCTAACTGACAAATCGTGTCAATATGGTCAACGACTGTATTGATTGTGACATCCTGATTGCTTTGCCCACGTATAAAACCGTCTTTGAGCATCCAAATATCGAAGGCTGTGCCGATAACACCGCCACGTTCAATAATGAGCTTGAGTTGTTCATCACTGAATTGCCGTTGATGCCTTACGAGTTCACGACAATTATTGTGGCTAGCTAAGATTGCTCCCGAATAATGCTCAATAGCTTGCCAGAATGCTTCATCTGAGAAGTGAGTGAGGTCGAGTAATACACCCAAGCGTTCCATCTCATGCAATAATGGAATACCTAACGTGCTTAATCCTTCTTGTGTACCTGTACCTCCTGCATACCGACCCTTGCCATAGTGTGTGACACCCAATAAGCGTAAGCCTGCATCCCACCATTGTTCAAGTTGCTCTGGATTACGAATTGGGTCTGCACCTTCCATACTGATGATAAAACCTAATGGGGGTGTGTCAGCATCCCGTGCGCCATTTGTTTCCCAAGCCTCCCACTCGCTCATATGAGACTGCAATCCTTGAGCATCGGTCAAAATACGGATATGCCCCTCTGTTTCCAATGCCCGATAATAAGATAATTGCCCTTGAGCAATCGCATAGGCTTGTGTTGGCGATTCATAATCAATGTGTTCTGCGCGACTACCAGTCGAACGAGCGAGTAGAGTTACAATACTCACGGCAACTCGTCCCTGACGCATCTCTGGCAAAGCCACCGTGTTGAGTGTCCGTCCTGCACCCGACATACCAACTTCTCTGGTACGAATGGTATAGACTGAATCTAGTAGATTTCGATTCCATTGTAGTGCATTCCAAGCTAAATCAAGGTGTGCATCAAAGACTAACATGCCTGTCCTTTTTGTTTTTCCTTTAAGTATAACTCGATATTAGCCATCGCTATTTAGATGTTACGAGTTTTAAAGTGCATATGAAGATAATGTGAATATCTCAAAAATATCTTGTGTCCATGTAATCATTTTTAGTGATTTCTAACTAAGAAAACAAGTCATTTTTAGCAGAAATGCGTGATGAAACAGCTATGATTACTGCTATTATCAATGGCATTGCTCATACCTATGTGCATGTATAAATTGCACAAAAAATGGCACTTTATGTCCATATTATCATGTGGAATATTGCGATTCTAGTGAAGGTACGCTAATATCATGGCGAATCTCTTTATAAGGGATTTGAGTAAATATTATTTGTTAAGAATATGGCACGGGAGCGTCATATTCATATATAGGAGCTATATTTATGCGTAAAATTCACTTTCTTAAGGTGGCTCTATTAGTTGCCTTAATGTCGGTATTTGTGTTCGCAGCAAATGCACAATCCGACGAAAATGTCCTTCGCGTCAACTGGGGTCCAAATGACATTCCAAGTCTTGACCCATCCGATGCAACCGACGTTTCCTCTATTCAAATCATTGTAGAACTCTTTCCCGGTCTCACCCGTATCAACGAAATCACACTAGAAAATCAACCCGGTATGGCAACAAGCTGGGAACTTGCTGATGATGGTGTTACATACACCATGACCCTCATTGAAGGCGTTCCTTGGGTAAAATTTAACGCTGACACAGGCGAAGTTGAAGAAGTCCTTGATGCTGACGGTAATGTCCGTTATGTCACCGCTGGCGATTTCGCTTACGGTATGCAAACCTCAATGGATCCACGCACAGGTAGCTACTACGGTGGTATCTTGGCGACATGGATTGCTGGTGGCGCTGAATTCAATTCATCAACCGATGGTTTAGCTGAAGATGCAAGCGACGAAGAAGTAGCAGAAGCTGTTGCTGCCGCCGCTGAAGGCATTCAAGTAAACGTTATTGATGATTACACCCTCGAAGTTGTTGCATCACAACCTGCTGGTTTCGTACCACAAATTTTAGGTATGTGGATGTCAACTGCTAAACCACAATGGGTTGAAGAAGAATTTGGTGATGCTTGGACAGAACCAGAAAACATCGTCAGCTACGGTCCTTTCACTCTTAGCGAATGGTCACATGGCGAACGCTTGACCATTGTTCGTAACCCATTCTGGCCCGGAACCGATACAATCCCAGTTCCAACCCTCGATGCTGTTACTGGGGTTATGATTGAAGCAACTGCTGGTTTGGCAAATTATGAAGCTGACTTGCTCGATGCAGTCGGTGTTCCAAGTGCAGAGCTTGACCGTGTATTGGCTGACCCTGTATTAGGTGAACAATACTCAACAGGTCCAGACACCTGTACTTTCTACTTGATGTTCAACACCACATTAGCGCCAACCGATGATGTGCGTGTACGTCAAGCACTCTCAATGTCAATCAATCGTCAAGACATCTCAGATGCAATTATCCGCCCAAGTGAACCTGCATACTTCTTCACACGCCCAAGCCTTGCGGCAGCACCAACAGCTGAAGAATATCCAGACCTCATCATCGGCGAAGACGATGCTATGGCGCAAGAATTAATCAATAGCTACCTTAGCGATGCAGGACTTGATACACTACCAACCCTCACATTCATGCACAGCGCAGGCTCTAGCTCAGGTCCATTGCTTGCAGCAGCAGCACTCGAAATGTGGAATGATGCACTCGGTGGTACGGTAAATATCGAAGTTTCAACCCAAGAATGGGCTGTATACCTCGAAACAACCGACTTCCCAGAAACAGCTCCAAATGTATGGTTCCTTGGCTGGTGCCAAGATTATCCAGACACAAACAACTTCCTCTTTGATGTTCTCCACAGTAGCGTTGCTGAAAACGGTACAGGTTGGCAAAATGATGAATTTGATGCGTTGCTCTCAGAAGCACAAGTTCTCACCGACCTCGAAGAACGTGAAGCACTCTATGCACAAGCTGAATACATCCTAACAACACAAGATGCTGTTATGATTAACTTGGTATACGACCTCACAAGCCGTTTGACAAAACCAAATGTAGAACGTCCATATGGTAGCTTGGGTAACACCTACTACGAATATTGGAGCTTCACCGAATAAAGGTGACAGCTAGCCGAGCTTAAGTAACATGGAGGGGACTCTAACGTCTCCTCCTTTCGGTTTTAGGCTTATTGATAGATTTTTGCATAATAAAATTTTGAGTAGTGTATCGAAGTCATTGAAAATTCAAAATATGTGCATAGTCGCGGATGGCATGGATGACATCCCTACATGAAATATCTAAGAGGGTTTATGTAGGGTCGAGATCTATCTCGACCGCCCAAAACAAAAATTAACCGAAACTGATACAGTACCAACAAAGTATTGTTACACATTGCAGTCAACGTCATTATTTTTGCTATAATTCAAAAAAGTATTTGAACTATTCGAACCGTCACAATTAATTAGTCTGAAAGTATTTGTATATGACTGGTTTTATTATTCGTCGCACCTTCTCGATGTTGGTCGTTCTTTTTGCAGTATCGGCATTAACCTTCGTATTTATGAAGTTAATTCCGGGAAGCCCCTTTGATGGCGAAAAAAATGTACCAGATGCCGTCATTGCTCAGTTGGAAGCCAAATATAATTTGGATGCTCCCGATTGGGTGCAATATCTCAATTATATGGATGACTTGGTTGTTCCACGCATCACAGCAGAACGTATCCCACCGGGTCCGGGCGGAATCGTTGAAGACTATCTACTGAATATCCCCATTCCGGGCACAGGTAAAGTCTTCCGATGGTTTAATTTTGGTCCATCCTACAAATCTCCCAGTCGTACTGTGAACGATATTTTTAGAGACCATCTACCTGTCTCTTTCCAATTGGGATTAGCGGCATTCTTTGTTGCCGTTGTGATTGGTATTCCAGCAGGGGTCGCAGCAGCATTAAGACGTAACAGTTGGATTGATTATGCCAGTATGAGTGTCGCGCTTTTAGGGGTTTCTATTCCTGCCATTGTTTCAGGACCAATATTGCGTTATATCTTCGGTGTCCAGTTGCGCTGGGTACCTCCAACAGGTTGGGGAACATTCGAGCAGATGATACTGCCAGCACTTGCGCTTGGCTTTGGCTCATCAGCCATCTTAGCACGCCTCACCCGCGCGAGTTTACTACAGGTCATGAATGAGGACTTCATCCGCACAGCCCGTGCTAAAGGTCTATCAGAACGAGTAGTGATTTCGCTACATGCCCTCAAAAATTCGATGATTCCCGTATTCACGATTATGGGTCCGATGTTTGCGGCATTAGTTACAGGCACATTTGTGGTCGAATTAATCTTTGGTATTCCAGGATTAGGCAAATACTTTATTACCTCAATCGGCACGCGAGATTATCCCGTTATTATGGGAACAACCTTGCTCTGGGGAACATTCCTTGTCTTTGCCAATCTAGTCGTTGATATTTTGTACGGATTTCTCGATCCGCGCATCGTTTATTAGGAGATAATTATGGCTGATACAACAAATAACAAAGCTAGCGTTGCTTCTCTGAACGATGATGGTCTATACGCAAGTAAAAGTTTATGGCGAGATTCCTTTGAACGCTTAGCACGTAATCGTCTGGCGATGATTGGTCTAATTGTCATCATCCTCAATATTTTGATGGCGATTTTTGCACCTGTCATTGCCCCGCATGACTATGCCGATAATAGCCTCCTCAAAACCAATGCCGCACCACAATGGGTGATTGATCTATTCCCAACCATGCGCGCACAAGGTACTGAAGGTGGCTATGTAAAAGTCGTTGAAGCGAGTGAATATTTTCTTGGGACGGACCCTCTAGGGCGTGATTTGCTCTCACGGATTATTTACGGAGCGCGGGTGTCGCTTGCCGTTGCCTTTGTAGGACCCTTATTTGCGACGGTAATAGGCGTAACTTTGGGTTTAATTTCAGGCTATTTTGGAGGGCGAATAGACAATCTGATAATGCGAATTGTCGATACGCTGTATGCCTTCCCGACCTTGCTGATTATTATTCTCATGATGTCTTTCTTCCGCAGTGGTGCGTTTGCCTCTGCTGATGCACAAGGTACGCTGGGTGGCTTGCTCTATCAAATGGATAGGTCAATTGGTGGTATGCTCTTTATCTTTATCGGTATCGGCATTACCTCTTGGCTTGGCTTAGCCCGTCTAACACGCGGACAAGTATTATCAGTGCGTGAAAACGAATATATTCTGGCGGCACGCGCACAAGGTGCTAGCAAATGGCAAATTGTTACCCGTCATATCCTGCCAAATATTCTTGGACCACTTATTGTTGCTGAAACACTCACTATTCCGGGATATATCAGTTCCGAAGCCTTCCTAAGTTTCATTGGTTTGGGGGTTAGCCCACCAACACCGAGTTGGGGCGAGATGATTTCGGTTGGGTCGCAATATGTTGGCTCATATCCGCATCAGGCGATTTTCCCAGCGATTGCGCTGTTCTTGGTGATGTTTGCCTTTAACTTCTTGGGTGATGGTCTACGAGATGCCTTTGACCCTCGTTTACGTGGTGTGGATTAGACAGATAGAATTTCTTCGTCGGGGCGTAGCGTGCTAGTACCGCCACAGAATAGCGTGGGTAACGAGAAATTATCAGAGCGGACGCAATACATTGCGTCCCTACAATTTAACAGGGTTCAGTAGGGACACTATGAATAGTGTCCGCGACAAGAAAACAACTGAACAAGTTATCTTGTACTCCTACCAGCGTGCTACGCCCTTACTTATTTTCAGTATATCCTCGTTAATCCTCTCATGGCGATGTCAATTTCTAGGAGTTTTGTCTTGCGTTTTATTCAATTGATTATGACCTGTCTTTTATTGGTATTCGGTGGCATCGTATCCGCACAAGACAGTGACATTGACATCATCCCCATTGCTCACGGACTCAACAATCCGCGGGGGGTTGCTATCATGCCTGATGGTCAATTGCTGGTAGTCGAGGCAGGCACAGGCAGTGACGCACCAGATAATATCGTCGGTAGTGGGCGCATCTTACAATTATCGGATAACAATAATGATGGTGATTTCGATGATGAAGGAGAACGCACTGTTCGCTTGGATGCTCAACCAAGTTTTAACAGCTTGGCAGTCTACCGCACAGGGCATGATGAGCCCTTTGGTTTGAGTGATATTATCCTGATGGATGACGGACGAGTTTTTTTCACACGCGACCATCCCTTTGCTGAGGCAGGGCGCAATACAGGTGGAGAAGGCTATTATGGCGATGTTGGTATCTTCATCCTCAATACCCAACGTGAAGGCGCAACCCGTTTTGTCCAACGCAGTGCTACACTAAATTCATTCGCTTTTGACCCTGAGAATAATCGCTTTTTCGTCACCGAGAGTGGCTATAATCGTATCATGGCTGTCGATGTATCAGGCGAAACTGAACCCGAAATCGTGGTTGAGTTGCCATTTTTAGCCAATAATCAGCAACCTGTTCCCTCAGGCGTTGCGTATGACCCTACCACAGGAGATGTATTAGTCGCCTTATTTTCGGGCTTTGTCTATGACTATGTCGGCACACAATTAGGCTTCATGCCCAACGACGCCAAAGTCATGCGCTTTGACCCCGAAACAGGTACTTTAACGGATGAAATCACAGGCTTAACAACCGCAATTGATGTTACCGTTGATGATGAGGGCAATGTTTATGTAGTCGAACTCACCACCACTTGGGAAAGCTCCCCCATGCCTTTTGACTATGATTTAACTGACCCAACGCTACCTCCAGACCCCGGTGGCTATGCACGTTATACAGGGCGCGTCACGATGTACCCTGTTGATGGTGAAGCGCGTATACTTGCCGATGGATTAGATGCCCCGACCAATATCACCTATCATGAAGGTGCGCTCTATGTCTCCACAGGCTTAGGCACACCGCAACGGCGCGTCCAATCCGCACAAGGTATCCATCAGATTGATGGGGTTATTTATAGGATTAGTGGGTTTTGAGGTTTTAACGCGGAGGCACAGCAGGCTCTCATCGAGCGATACCATCCTAATTTCCGTCGCTGGTACAGAAGGCTTCATATACATATAGTCATCAGAAAATATCTACTCACCGCCGAGTATTTGTCCAAATGCGTCCTCTAGGCTTTCAATATCATCATCGCGGATGGCTTGTGCGCCTTGTTCAGCAAGGTCAGCGAGTTCGTCCGCTTCTAACGTGCCGACTTCACGTAAGACTTGCGCCATGAGGTCGAGTTTTTCAGCGTCATCTTCAATAACTGCCATCTCCTGCGATAAACCCACAAATTGCTGGCATTGCTCACGATTGCGGTCGGCATCTTCGGGATATTCACTATCGTAGTTACCACGCAAACCATCACAATAGTTATTTTCTAAGGCTTCACCATCGGCAATCGCAGGAATAACCATCATGATACGCGCACTATCATAACGTTCATTATCGTCAATGAACTCGATATAGGTCGGGTCACGGCGAATAACTGCCATCGTTGTATAAGCAGTATCTTGTTCGGCTTCGTTAGGGAAACGCCGTTCGACCATGCTAATATCGCCCGATGTACTGAGTGCGAATAAGAAGCAAGTGCCTTGTGCTTTAAGTGGCAATTGCTCACAGGCGGCTTCGATACCTGTATCGGTGGCAAAGGTGATGTAACAACCAATTGCATCATCTTCACTAACATCCGTGCAGGGGTCTTCTATTTGCTCAAGCAAATTTGCACCACAGGCATAGACATCCAGTGCGGCAAAGCATAAGTCATAGTCGTCGTTCTCGAGGGCGAGGTCGGCGAGGCATTGCGCGTCAGCAGTCTCATCCAATCCACTGCAAGCGGATAAATCAACACCTGATTGCGTGTCATCGCTTGTGATTTCATCGCTATCTGCTAATAAGGCATCACGGTTATCCCCTAGTATTTGGTTCAATGTATCAAGTGGGTCGTAAAATTCGCTAATATTGAGGATTGTAATCACAAGTGCATACTCATCATCAACAACTGCTATCTCTGCCCAGAATTCATCACTCTCATCACTACAGGTAATCGATTGATACGGTTCAGGAAACCGCTCTCGCGCATATTCTGTTGGGATACCGAACCCAAATGACCCACAAACATTATCAGATGTAATGTTGAAATCTACAGGTTCTATCTGGATGATACAGAGCGTATTAGGATGACATAGATCAGAACCATCAAACCATATGTAATAAAAATTCCCATCACGAACTTGCGTATCTCGTGAGAAAAACAAGCGCACACATTCAATGGCTTGGTCGCCCACTATATCGTTGGTAGCGGTAGCAACTCCCAGACAGGGTATACCGTCTTCCTGAGCATTGAGTGCTAGCGAATTCAGCATAAAGAAAATAATGATGATGGGCATAAACACAACAAAGCGACGCATATATGGATTTCTCTTAGATTATTGCTAATTATGATAATTATAAGTCTTATGGAATATTACGCAAATACAGTCAGATTAGATGGTGTATTGTAGAAACAACGCCATTCTCATCACAACGTGCCAGACCAAATGCAAGACGTTGCAGAAGTATTGCAAAAATGTGATGAAAAATGATATGTCTTTACATCGGGTAAGCCAATGAGAGTAACCGCTGATGAATTTATCGCTATCTCTCGCAAAGAATTTTGGTCATTACTTGAAGAAGAATAGTTATAGTTCTCTAACCATAAAAACGGTCATATCAACGGGGATATGAACAACATCACCACAACAAAAAATGCTAGACTCTGTCTAGCACCTTAACAACTGAATATCAAAATATAGCATTTGTGGTTCACGCTAACCCTCAGCACCCAGAACTAGCTTTTACCACAAACCAAATTCCAACCACATTAACGAAATTTCCCTGTTATCGTGGTTTTTTCGCACGCCCAAAATCCCTGTTAATGTCCCTGTTTTCTCTGTTATCCCCTGTTAAACAGGAAAATTCATATCACTGACTTTCTTCTTCCAGCAATTCATCCACAGCTTCAATCAGCCTATCATGCAAAACACCGTTGCTAATCACCATGCCCTGATTAGGCAACGTGCGCCCTTTAGAGAAATCCAGTGGTTCGCCTGTCACATCCGTCGCTTTGCCCCCAGCCGCCAAAACCAATGCCACCCCTGGTGCATGATCCCATGTCATATGCGGACGTGTACTACTGAGGTTTGGTAGTCGCAAATAAACATCCGCAACGCCATTAGCCACCAGCGCATATTTTTCCATGCTATCCAGTTCAAGAACAGTCGCATCCGCCATACCTGCTTTTTCACGGGCAATTGCCATCCGAGATTTGCTGGCGTGCTTTTTCTCATAACTCTGGGCAATCGTCAGGTCAGCTTCACGGCTACTAACAGAAATTTGCTTGGCATCACCACCCATCAGCGGTTCTTGATACGCAACCCCATCTTGAATGTAGAACAGAGCGCCTTCGTCATCATCACCTGAGATACCATCGCCATAACCCGGTGCTGCAATAATCCCACCCACAGGCTGACCATCTTCAACAATGCCGACACCAACTGCATAATGGCGCATCGCAACAAAACCCTTCGTACCGTCAATGGGGTCAACAATCCATGTCCGTGCAGGATTTTTTGCATCAGTGCCTTGGTCAAGCCACGCCACAATATCATCTTTACTGACGTTAAAATCCAAAATGGTCGTTAGCAGACTAATGATTTCAGCTTTTTGTTTATCGGTGGTGAGTTCCAAAAATTGACTCCCTGCTTCTTCTGCTAAAACAGCATCATCAGGGAAGTGTTGTGCTAAAGCATATCCAATCAAGGCTTGCGAGCCATAATCGGCAATCGTCACAGGTTCAGAATCTTGCTTATCAGGACTCAGCTTATTGATACTGCGTAAGGACATATGCTGAACCTCACGGCAAAGCACCACAGCTTGTCGGACAGCCTCAATAATTGGCGTAATTGTCATAATGTACCTTTTCGTGATGTCTTAAAAACATGTTGTTAGGATAGTCCTTATCAATTGAAACTGCAAGAAAAGATACTTAATCTCTCGTACTTTTTAGGATGTATTCACATAAGTTCTTGTCATGAGGTAGCATTTGCTAAATCCTTGAGATAATACCATTGGTCTTCAGCACAATGTTGACAGACAGCCAGTGCTTGACCGCCTTTCATATTTTTAGTGTAGCCACACGAATAACAGCCATATATGCCGTCGTATTCAGCATGAGCCTCACGACCCAGAGGTTTCAACTTTAAGGCATCACGCGGGGGGATAACAGGAATACTCGGTTCAATGATATGCGATTTTTCAAATGGAATGAGACTAATTTGTCCATTTGTTTCAACATACGCCCGTTTGATTTGCCCTAGACTATCGTATTGATTCAACCTTAATTCCATAAAAATATCTTCCCGAGTGATATTCGAGCGCATCAGATTATCAACTTCAAGCAGACCATTTGTAATTAAGCATGTTGGTTTGCCTTGAATAAGAGTTTCTACTTTCGCACTTTTTACCCCTAGATTTGCCAAGATATAATTGACAGCAAAGATGACCGTGACCACCGTAACACCGTGCAATAGCGGTATTTCAGGATAAAACATGGGGTCACCCACAGCAGAGCCTAATGCAATGACGATTAATAAATCAGTCGGGGATAATTGCCCTATATTGCGTTGAGGTGTGATTCGTAGCAAAAGTATCATGTACATGAATAAAAAAATTGTCCTAATGATAATTTCAACATAAGCCATAGGAGGCAATTCGCCGAAGAAAATACGAAATAAATCAAAACTATAGGTTTCCATGATTATCCCCGATAAGTTCAATTGAGTTATGTAAAGTGGGCAGACTATCAATCGTATCTTATTTATATCCCCTAAGCATCATACTAGAGAACTATATACTGCACTCTAAAATTTGGACACAAAGCTAAATGAAGTTGCTCACTAAACATAGGGTAATCGTCTTATACATTCGATAGGCTCTTATGATACAATTTCGCAAATTGAACCATGAGGATTGATAACAATGGATATAGGTCGTGCGGTTACATATATCTTTGAAGACAAAAATTGGATGTCGAAGCTACTACCCTTACTCATCATTTGGGTATTCTCATTAATTCCGATTTTCGGTTTAGTTGCAGTCGCTCTCGGCATTGGCTATATGCTTTTTCTAGCGAGTAATGTTCGTGATGGCTTGCCTCGTCCATTGCCTAAGTGGGATGATGGTGAAATACAGACCAAACTCAATGTCGGCGCACAAGTGCTGATGGCGATGATTGCCTATAATCTGCCAACTATTCTGATGGCAATATGTTCTTATACGCTCATTAGTGGATTAGCCAGCGGATTTCTTGGCTCATCTGTGACCTTTGTTGTGGTGTGCTGTACTGCACCCATTCTGCTACTCTATACAGGTGTTGCTTGGGGCATGTTAGGGATTGGTGTAGCAGAATACATGGAAACGGGCGAATGGCAACGCATGTTTCGTATCAGCCACTTATGGGATGCTTTGCGCTCAAATAGCAATACGGTATTCCAATGGGGATTGTATGCTTTTCTGGCTAATCTCGGCATTGCTGTCATCGGAGCGATACCCTGCATTGGTTGGGTTGCAGTTGCACTCTTTGCTTACCCGATACAAGGGCATCTATTTGGGCAATTCGCGCATCGCCTGAGTATCAAGAGTAAACCACACAAGAAATATGCGAATTGATAAGAGTGTAACGCCGAGAAGCAGAGAACCAGAGGGAGATTTCGCCTCCACAAATTTTATCTTGTGCTAGAGTTACACTATGACCGAACTCAGCACAGGATAACACCTCATGACAGATTATAGCCTCAATGACCGTTGGCAAGAAAACCGCTCTGCATGGAAAGATTATTGGGACAAATTCACCTTAGATAAATTTGCAATTGCTTTGATTATTCTCGCACTGGCGATTGTTGGTTTTGGCTATTTTAATCAACATGGGAGTGCAATTAATTGGACGAACATTTTCGGTGATTTTTATGCCAATGTCAGTTCGGAATTGATTAGTATAGTCATTACAGTGCTAGTATTGGAACGCCTGAATGCACGTCGGCAAGATAAGCAGGAATTGACAAGGTTAAAAGCATTATTAGCGAGTAATAAAGCAGTAGTTACCCAAATAGCTATTGCTGAATTACGTGCAAAAGGTTGGTTGAAAGATGGTTCACTAAATGAACTGGATTTATGGGGAGCTAACCTTGAACAAGCAAATTTAAATAAGGTCGAACTTCAAAATGCACATTTAGTTAATGCTAAACTTAATGACACACAATTGACAGAATGTAATTTACAGGATGCAAACTTAAGCGGAGCAAATTTGCAAAGAGCAGATTTACGAGAAGCAAATCTACAAGGTGCAAACTTGAGTGGAGCAAATCTACAAGGTGCAAACTTGAGTGGAGCAAATCTACAAGGTGCAAACTTGAGTGGAGCAAATCTACAAGGTGCAAACTTGAGTGGAGCAAATCTACAAAATGCAGACTTAGAAGGAGCAAATTTACAAGGTGCAAAATTAGAAGGAACAAATCTAAAAGAAGCATCTTTAATTAACACACATTTACAAGATACCCTTTTGGTTGTAGCAAATCTACAAGGCGCAAATTTGAGTGGAGCAAATCTACAAAATGCAAATTTATTTGTAGCGAATCTTGAGGGTAGTATATTAGATACAACTAATCTTCAAAAAGCAATTTTAATTGGGACAAAACTTGAAGGTGCTGACTTAATAAATTCAAATATTAATAATGCAGAATGGATATTCGAGGATGAGACATATCCAGCCACTCTTCCAGATGGTACTGAATGGTCAGAGCAAATTGATGTAGAAAAGTTTATTAATCCTTATCATCCTGAATACGAAAAAACACATCAAAAAATTATTGTAATTCGTGATGATAGAGGTTACCTAATGCTAGATAGAGATATACCTTTCTAACGAATGCAATTGCCCCGTTCAGGTAATCTACAAAAGAGATACTGAACTTCGTCGCCTGAGTTGATAAA
This sequence comes from Phototrophicaceae bacterium, assembly GCA_965230145.1. Taxonomy (GTDB): domain Bacteria; phylum Chloroflexota; class Anaerolineae; order Aggregatilineales; family Phototrophicaceae; genus JAUZRW01. Next base: position 3,180,788 of record CBDDKI010000002.1, on the reverse strand, counting down.
GTTTTCGATGATGCGACGTGAGAAGACAAAATCTCGGCGGAATGCCCCACCATCATGGCAGGTCATACAATCGTTGCGGTTTTCTGTGCTGGGCATCATGGTTTCAGCATCAAACGAAGCAAAGTTCCAATCAATCACGCCCACTGGTGACGGCAACTGCTCGACTGTCCAATCGTCGCGTTTTTCCATTATATGGATATTGGGGCGCATCTCCCCTGCAATCAAATGAGATTGGTCGTCACGGCGTAATCTACCAAAGACATCACGCTCTGCATCCCATGTTTCAATGATAATTTGCGTACCAAAGGGTAATTCCTCGTCTGCTTCAATGGCTGAAATGGCATCAGGATGGGCGTAGATATGGCGTACTGTATTGTCAATGCGGTCAACCACGAGGTAAAGCACAAAGTCCTCCCGATAATTCTCAGGGAGTGACATGCCAAAATCATTAGGGACATCCGCCAGCGGTAAGACAATTTCAGGTTCAGAGCGAGTCATTGCCGCAAAAAGTAGCACTAAGGCTATGATTCCAATGTATATAAGCGGTAGAAATTTTTTCATCATAGCTTGATTATAAAGGCTAATTATTTCAAATAAATGTCAAGGAATGAGTTAGCGTGTTAAAAAGGCTTGTAATTTTCTCCCTGACCCTTTTCCCATGTATTTGCTTTGCTCCCATTCGAGAAATGGAGTTTAATGAACAAATTTCTTAACAATTTCCACTCTGCACAGAATGAACAAATGTGCTAAAATAAGTCCTATACGAAATGCTGGCAGGTGTGGGTAATGCCATGTAGACTCATGAAGCATTGTTATCACATTGAAGGAAATCCTTGTGAAAAGTCTTAAACGTGTCGGCATTTTAGGACACCCGAAACGAGCAAAAACTGCCCCAGTCGGGACACATATTGAGCAAACACTCCAGAATAATGGAGTCGAGACATGGCATTATGAAGAATGGACTCCTCAACAAGCGCGTGAAGTCATCCCAAATAGTGACATCGTAGTGGCAATTGGCGGTGATGGAGCGATGTTACGGGCGGCACGTTTATGTGCGGAGTTTGATGTGCCTGTTTTGGGGGTTAATATGGGACGGCTTGGCTTCTTAACCGAAGTCGCAAGCCCAGATGATTGGGATAGCTGCTTACCTGATTTGCTAGAAGGCAATTTCTGGATTGAAAGCAGAATGATGATACGGGCAAGCATCGAACATGAGGGGCATGTGGTGCGCTCTGCGAATGCTCTCAATGATATTGTTGTTAGTGGTTTGAGTGCTGGCTCGATGCTCCAGATGGATTTGTACATTAATAATCATTGGGCGACGACCTATAACAGCGATGCGCTCATCATATCGACACCGACGGGGTCAACGGCGTATGCGCTGGCGGCAGGGGGTCCTATTTTACCTCCTGACCTATCAAATATTTTGATTTTACCGACGGCGGCACATCTCAGCATGGATAGACCGATTGTACTATCCGAAGGCTCAGATGTGGCAGTACGCTTGAGTGAAGAAAACAGAAATGATACAGTGATTACAGTCGATGGCACACGATTGGCTGAAATCGCTGACGATGATATTCTCTATGTGAGTGTGAGTGATCATATCAGCCGTTTTATCCGCATGCGTGACCAGAATTATTTTTATCGCTCATTGCTGGATAGGCTCGAACCGCGTGTGAACCGTAGTCTGCCTGAAACCAAAACACTTAAACCGATGCGAGGGACATCATCATGAGTGAAGAACCTGCTAAACCCATTCCTGCCCCACCTGCCCATGTCACTGAACCTGAGCAACTTGCAGCGGGTGAAGAACGGTGGGCAAATTGTCCTCTGAATGATTGCAAACGTAATACAGAATTATTGTATGAGGATTTTTATTTGCGTGGGATGCGGAGTGACCGTTTGCTGTGTAGCAAATGTGCCGTACGGGTTGAAGTCGGATATATGGCGCGTGAAGAAGTGCGTAAAGCCGATGATAAATTCTTCCAAGCAGGCACACTCGACGATATGATTGTATTGGGCTTAATGTTCTTCGCCAGCATCGTCGGTAATGCCCTAGCGATTTTTGTCCCCTCTTTTTATGTTGAACTGTTTCTCGGGGGTGCAATCGGTGCAGGTGCGGCAACTCTCACGCGCACGATTACCGAAGGTCGCGTGAGTCGTCAAACACATTATTGGGGTACAGCAGGCATTGTTGCTGGTGCATTATTTGCCCTCTTATTCGGACGGTGGGCAATGGTTAGCATTGTTATCTGTACAGGGTCAATGATTGCCGCGTCATGGGGCATTTTCTTACGGCGAATATGATTATAGAGCAATTTTTTCATATTATGGCGGACAGCATTCATGCTGTCCCTACAATAAACTAGCATTCGGGAAAATGTAGGGACGTGATGTATCGCGTCCGTCCTAAAGTAATTACTAATATTCTCTCAAAATGGCAATTAGGAGATAAGCATGGCAGTACAAGAGCAACCAAAACCAATTCCACCACCGCCAGCAGACATCACCGATAGTGACCAAATTGCGAATGGTCAAATTCGTTGGGACGAATGTCCGCTGAAAGATTGTAAGAAAAATCCAGAATTGCTCTATGAAGATTTTTACTTACGGGGTATTCGTAGCAATCGCTTGCTCTGTAGTGCTTGTGCTGTACGTGTTGAAATGGGTTACATGGCGCGTGAAGAAGTCCGTAAAGCGGATGATAAATTCTTCAAAGGGACACAAGCCGATAATTTAATCGCATTGGGCATCATGTTCGTAGGTAGTTTGGTGGTCAACGCCCTGATGCTGGTCATCGGTTTCTGGTTTTTAGCATTTTTCGTTGGTGGCGGTGCTGGTGCGGCATTGGGTTCATTTGCACGTCGATTTTCTAAAGGGCGTGTTACCCGTCAGATGCCTTTCTTTGCCATTGCTGGGATTATCTTGGGCGCGGTGCTCGCTCCGACGGTTTATTTTCTGCTTAGTACGGGGATATTCTTTTTTAGCCTAGCCGCTGTCTTTAATTTGTCTATTCTGATTGCCTCGGGTGCGATGGCATCAGCAGCATATGGGATTTTCCGTCGCAGAATTTAAAGGAATCTATAAATATATCGTGAGGGCGTAGCATGCTACGCCCCTACATTGCGTTACGATTTAAACTATCTTGAAACTGAGATTGAAGAGCCGAAAAACAGACTATTATGCTCGAAGAACTACGAATAACTAACTTTGCTATCATTGATAAACTCGTCGTGGAATTCAACCAAGGCTTCAACGTCATCACGGGTGAGACAGGCGCAGGTAAATCTATTGTGGTTGATGCGGTGGAGCTACTTCTGGGTCATAAAGCGGATAAAAGCTACGTCCGCGCTGGCACAGAAAAAGCCATCGTTGAAGGTATTTTTGCCTTGGATGACCGTGCTAAAGCACAGGTCGCCCCAATCCTCATGGATTCTGACCTGATACAAAATGAAGAAGAAGCCAAGTTCTTAACTCTCTCGCGTGAAGTCCGTAGTAGTGGACGTTCGGCGTGTCGTATCAATGGGTTGACTTGTAATGCAGAAGTCCTGAGCGAAATCGGCGAAATTCTGGTAGATATTCATGGGCAAAGTGGGCATTTGTCACTATTTAAGCCCCGCGCTCATATGGATTTGCTAGACCGCTACGCTGATTTATTGGAAGTGCGTTCTGCGCTATCCGAAGTCGTCAATACTTTGCATAGTCTGCGCCGTGATATGAAAGTGCTGACTGAGGATAAAGATGCCTTACAACGCAAAGCAGACCGTCTGCGCTACGAAGTTGAAGATATTGACTCGGCTGACCTCAAGGTCGATGCGGATGATAACTTAATGGATGAATACAATCGCCTTGCCAATAGCGATAAACTAGCGGAGTTATCAGCAATGGCATTTGGTTTGTTATCCAATGATGAAGATGATGATTTCATCCCAGCACTTGATGCCTTGCAACAGGTTGTCGCTGCTATGGAAAAGTTGCTCAAACTCGACCCCAGTATGCAAGATGATTATGACCTCGCTCAAGAAATTGCGACAGGCGCACAGGAATTATCTCTAAATTTAGGCAGCTACGTTGATGACCTCGACCATGACCCCTTGCGCTTAAATGAACTCGAAGAACGTATTGAACTAATTAAGAAACTCAAGAAACGTTACTCCTGTGAAACAATCCAAGAACTTTTAGACTATGCAGATAAGACTCGTGCCGAATTAGAGAGCATCGACCATAGCGAAGAACGCTTGGAAGAATTACGTAAACAAGAGGAAAAGACGCTACGCCATATTGGTGAACTCAGCGAACGCATCAGCAAGGTGCGCGAGGTTGCAGGACGTGCGCTCTCTAAGAAAATTGTGCGTGAATTAGCTGATTTACGGATGGAAAAAGCCCAATTTGAGGTCATACGCGAACGAACAGAAGACCCCGAAGGTGCATTTGGTAAAGACGGCAAACGCTATAAATTTAATAGTAGTGGCTTTGAAAATGTCGAATTTTTGCTGAGTGCTAATCCCGGTGAGCCATTACGTCCACTCGCTAAGGTGGCATCTGGTGGTGAGGCGGCGCGGATTATGCTCGCACTCAAACGTGTATTAACGCAAGCTGATTACACACCAACACTTATCTTTGATGAAATTGACACGGGTATTGGTGGGCGTTTAGGTGCAATTGTCGGCGAAAAATTATGGTCATTGACCGATGGACACCAAGTTCTTTGTGTCACTCACTTGCCACAATTGGCGAGTTTTGGGGATAAGCACTTCCATGTCACCAAACAATTGGCTAGCAAGCGTACCATTTCCCAACTCAATATTTTAGATAATGACGATATTCGCACTGAAGAACTGGCTGAGATGCTGGGTGCTGTTGGCGATAGTGGTTTGCAAAGTGCGCGCGAGATTCTTGATGAAGCGAATCAGCGTAAAGCAGAATTGGTTAAAGAAGTTGAGGTTGAGCGCGAGAAACCTGCGTTTTAGAGTGTGATTTTCGAGGGCATGGTGCGCCATGCCCCTACGAGTTGTTATGCTATTGTGGCAAATTCTTGTGAATCACTCTCATCATAGGGTGTTAATTCTGCTGTTTCGGGTAAGTCTTCAATCGGCAAAGCGAAGATAAAGTCTGACCCAAATTCGCCATCACTCTCGACCCAAATCCGTCCACCATGTGCCACGACTGCCAAGCGACAAAATGCCAAGCCTAAACCAACGCCTTTGGGCGCATTTTGATATTTCACACGGCTAAATTTATCAAAGATAGTATCGCGCATTTCCGCAGGAATACCAGGACCTGAATCAGACACAGTGACATGAATTGCATCGTCCACTTGCTCTGCACGGAGTGTCATTTTGCTACCATTCGGCGTATATTTAACAGCGTTTTCCATCAGATTAATGATAACGCGCGTAATCATATCTGTATCAACATAGATAATTGGCAAGCGTGCGATGTCCATATCAATTGTAATATCAGCACTTTCTGCCAATGGTAAAACCAGTTGTACAGCATCCGTCATAATGCGATGTATCTCACTGGCTTGCTTATTGAGAATAGTTGACCCACCTTCAAGGCGTTGAATATCCAGCAGAGTTTCTACTAAGCGTGAAACCTGCTGTGTACTGCGTAGCCCTAAGCGCAAAATCTTAATTACTGCGGGATTTTCATGCCCTTGCAATAATTCTGCGAGCTTATTAATCGCCATATGGATACTAGCCAATGGACCACGTAAATCATGGTAGACCATCGCGGATAAATCATGCCGTAATTGCTCTAGTTCCATCTGCACACTCATATCTTGCAGAATCCACTCGATGTATGTATCACCATCTAATTCGATACGTCGGGCACGAATGAGAGTCGGGATGCTATTACCATCAATATCATAGGTGTTCGTCGGTAGATATTTCTCTTCGTCTGTGATTGTTTTAATCTCATCAGGCGAGACAATATTCACATCTTGTAGCGGAATCCCCTGTAAGACAGAGCGTTTAAAACCCAAAAATTCGCAGGCTTTATTATTTGCGTCGGTGATTAAACCCTTTGAATCAGTTAAAACAACTGGAACAGGCGTGTGTTCAAAAATTGCTTGATAACGCGTGTCGTAGGCTTTGCTAGCATCATCAGCCGATTGCTTTAAATTGACTAAAACACCCGTCGCTAAATCTTGTAATTCAGTCAAGAACGCATGGTGTTCGTCCGTAAAGTAATTAATCTTTGGATGAATAAAGAGCATTACGGCACTTACAGTACGCCCATTCGATAATGGAATACCAATGGCTGAACCAGCTTGTGGCAATGTTTCAGGTGCTTTTGCGGATGCCCATCGTGGGTCGGTTGCAATATTATGGATGACCATTTGTCGATTACTATGATAGGCATAACCGATTAAGCCATGCGAAAACAGACTCATCCAAATACTACGGTCGTGTGCTTGTGGGCTATCATCCAAACCAAGGATGTAAATGTTATCAACTTCGCGTTTTTCAGTGAATGTCATCAAGCAACCGTATGAGACTTCTAACGCTTGTCCTGTACGGCTGAGTAAGGTCTGAAATGTGCGGTGTGGGTTAAGTTGTTGCTCGTGTAGAATCTTTGCAATGTCATACAATAAGTGATACTGCATAGGATCATCACATTCTGCTTAATTGAACTTTATGGTGTTCATTATACGTTTGAAAACCGTAAGGGAGCAAGGTCATGGACAACATTGCGTAGTTTTTCAAACTGTTTTCATACAATCAGAGAGTTCGTGTTACAATTTAAATAAAGTAATATACATTGAAATCTTATTATAGAAATAGGCTGGCAAATATGCTTACTCAAGGTCTTAAACCTATATTTTATTCATTTATGGCTGTCTGTTTCGCACTACTTTTTATCCTGTTCTTATTCATCCAAACAGTCCACGCAGCGACCCTCACAGCATCGACTACGATTAATATCATCACCGTTGGAGCAACTTGTCAGACATCTGAATGGCGAATTAGAGTGGCGTATCAGGGTGTGAATAACGATGGTGGTGGCGTTGATAATGTCGGGGTCGTCGTAACTGATGCTAATAATGTCGCTATTGCAGTGAGTTGGTCGGGCATTAGTCCGCCAAGTTTAGCAGTCGTCACATCTGATTTTGGGAATGGCAACGTGATTAACAACATCACAGCGAGTCCACTCACGATTACAGTCTATGATATTATGACAACGCCGATGAGTGGTGTTAATACCCAAGCATCCTATAATCAGATTGTGGGACAATCAGCCCCAGTATTGGATTCTGTGACCTATAATCCTAACGCTGATGTTCCCTCCTGCCCGACGGCATCTGCCTCATCTAGCATCACTGCAATTTTAGGAGAGGATAGTATCCCACCCCCTGCCTTCTATGATGGGCGCATCAATAATTACGATTCTGCCGCACCGATTGCAGTGTATCCACATAATGTGAATGGTGAGATTGGTCTGGTCATTTATAGTGCAGAAGGTGAATTTTTACTCGTGATTAGTCCCGAGCAAATCGCCAATGCGCCTACTGACAATTCCCTCATTGCTGAAGGTGGTGATGTGAGTGTTTACCGACTCGCTGGTGGCAGTTGGCAAGTCAACGCCCCACAATATAACGGCAAAACTTATATAATAATTTTCCCTGAGTTATTCCATAGTGGGGGTTATGAATCTTTTGAGTTAGGGGGTTAAAAAAATTATTAGGGCGGACGCAATACATTGCGTCCCTACAATTCAGCAGGGTTCAGTGTCCGCGATGAGAAAACAACTGAACATCATACCTTTTACCCTTACACTAAGATAGTAAGAGTACTCACTTTCAAGTAGGATTGAACGTCATAACCCCGTGTTTGAAGTTCCACTAATGCTTCAGTTCTGAGTAGAATATATTTATCATAGGCGATAATAAGTTCATCTAGTTCAATTTGTTCAGCATCCGTAATAATTCCATCCTTCCCTTTCTGCACCAATTCAAGCATCCGATTATCTAAAGCTTCTGGAAAACCTAAGCCTTTTTGCACCGTTGCCCATAAGCGAATCGTGGACATTGACTGCACGTCTGCCAATTCTGTATCTATCGTTTGTGTTGGAGGTATTGAAAACTGAACGAATTCTGCGATGACTGATTCAATCGGTTGCTCTGCTAATCGAGCAACTTCACGAATGGCTCGGACACGCTCTTCTGGAAGTTCGATAGTAAATTGTACGTTCATATACCTGCCCTCTGCTTATCTATCCATAATTATAGCATGATTTCTTACTGTGGAATTTAGAAGACCAATTAGAACGATTTCCTTTCCCACAAGACTCAGACTAGCTATTGCGACGCTCTTAGAGAAAGTTTATCCTTAAATGATGAAACATTATTGAGGATAGACGAATGGAACGCCAAATAATTTTCACAACATTGGCATCAATCATTGCATTATTACTGGTATTGGAACTCGTGCGGAGGCGTACTCTGCGTGAGGAGTATTCATTGCTCTGGTTAGGAACAGCTTTTGCGATGATTATCCTCAGTGCGTGGCGCGATTTATTGCATGGCATTTCGTCGCTTGTCGGGATTGCTTACCCACCTAATTTTTTGTTCTTAATGGCATCGCTATTTATGGCTTTTTTACTCCTATATTTCTCGACAGTCATCACCCGACTCACGCAAGAAAATAAGGAAATCGCGCAAGAAGTTGCCCTCCTGCGCTATGAAATCGAGCATTTACGTTCGGAACACAATGGCGATGAGCAAAAGAGCGACCAAGCCACAGGTGAAGAATAGAATTTCAGAGATTTTATCTTTGAGTTGATTCGCCTGTACGATTTCGATAGGTAAGTCTCCGACTGATGGATTCTCTTTGCGCTGGACAACAAAGCGAGGCGCAATTAACCATGCTAAAGCGACTCCCCCAAGCAAGCCTCCAAAATGTGCGGCGTTACCAATGCGTATACCACTATCAGCAACAGTAGCCAGTGCATTTGCGGAAAAGCCAATGAAGAAGTTAAATGCCATCAGCACCAGTGAATTTTGTAAGCGGGCGCGACCTGCCTTGCCGAAAATTGCGCGATGGTGATACAAAAAGACGACCTCAGCCCCCCAAATTGCAAAGACTGCCCCTGATGCACCTAATCCACCTGAACTGAAAAATGTCGGCAAGATTGAACCAGCTAACCCACCCAAGAGATAAATTAGCCCAAAACGCAGATGTCCAAATAATCGTTCTAAATTCGAGCCAATGTAGTTAAGGGCAATCACATTAAAGAGAATGTGCATCTCATTAAAATGTAGGAACATTGAGGTAAATAAGCGGTAAAATTCGCGGTTATTGAGGATAGCATCGCTGTCAGCATAGCCCCAAAGCAAAATCTGATTGGACAATTCAGGATTTATATAGCGCAACGCAAATATGACTACATTAATCGCTATCAAAGCATAAGTTAGGATGGGTTGTTTTGCACCCAATGGAATGGGAACATTTCTCCCTTTAGGCTTTTCTTCTGCTTCGGGGGTTATATCACTGAGTGGATGCCTTTTAGGAGAAGTATCACTCAGTGGGTGTTTAGGTTGTTCGTCTGGCATAGTGCCTCTTTAGAAATGGTTTTTACAGCAATCAATGTATCATTATTGCATTGGTTTTATATTAGTTTAAGGTGTTAAATCATAGCGTTTATAGAATGATGACGGTATCGTGAATGGTGTACGTTTGTGAAATTTTGTTTACGGTTGACAGTCATCAGCAAATACAAAAAGTGGTTTCTGATAACTGTAAACTGAATACCGATGACTATACACCAATATAAGCCTCTATTTTAGATTAGCCCTTATCCCAATACCTAAGCCTCAATTCAATAAAGAGACTCAATCCTGCGCTAACATAACCTCAGCCAATTTTAAGATGCCCAGAATCACAATAATTGGGATGAGTATAGGCAATATCAAATCCGTTAGAATGACCAGTGTTCCATTTGCAGGAACAGGACCTTCAGGCGTATCAAATCCACGCACAGAGGGTAAGCGACTGAGGAGATTAATCAGCAAAAAGTAAAAAGCACCAACGACAACTGCTGCTGAAATTGAACGTCCTTTACCTGGCACAACAACCCCAATAAAGACAGATACCACACCGATCATAACGGGTTCTAAGAAAACCCTTAGCACAGTTACAACACCTGCTACCAAAGTTAAGATTGGCACAATCAAGCTATCAGTAGGATGGTCTGCCCACAACTGAGCATACATCGCATAATACATGGGGGGAGAGAATGCTAATGCCAATTGACCAATCATGACAAGGTCATCCATACGTTTCCACATTGCCGCCGCGACTTTACCCAAAAATATTTGCGTCAATGACATAGGTGTCGCTTGCAATAATTGGAAGGTATTATTCGCAAATTCTTGTTGCATCGCATCAGATGCTTCAACGGCGACATTAACTAAGACATGACCATAGAGTGCCATTGCAAAGGGGATAATCATGATTGATGCGAGGAAACTAATCATGGTTAAGCTGAATAGCGGTGGAATCAATATCCCCAATATCATCAGGACTGCCCATGTGCCGAGTATCCACACAAAGGGTTGGATTTCAGGTGGCACTGTACGCCAATATAAGCCTAAATGTCGGCGTACAATTGGATTGGTGCTTCGCGCCCAATAAGGTAAACGTTCTTGCGTATCAATATACTCTGTAAAACGTGTCTTTGGTGGCACATTTGCAGAGGGAGAATTTACAGCCATTTAATATCCTATATGCAAATTTTGCATGTGTATGTCTTTATTATACAGGTACAGTCAAAGGCACTTCAAGCTAGACACCATAATTTGACCAAAACCACATAATTCATTTTTGAGTGACGCAACTAGCTTAATTGGATTGCATTGGCACTATAGCCAATTGTTTGGATTTAACACAATGGTATGTAATTAATCGACTCAGCTTTCATCAAATAATTGCAGGTTTCATGTGATAACACTATTTATATGTCGAGTCATCGGTTGTTATTTTATAGTTATCCAAAACTGCTTTTTGTATTCACTGATGACTGATAACCGTAAACAAAAATAACCATAAAATTAAATTGTGTATAAAAGCATGAATCTAAACTGATTCAGTAGCTCATAAATAGCTAAGGAGAAAGACAATGCCACGAGATTACCTTAATGCCCCAGTTACAACTGTTCGTCGAGAAGACCGCGCAGTAGATGATGAGGCGTGGATAAAACAATTCTTAAAAACAGCTGATGTGGGTACATTAGCGACTATCCATGATGGGCAACCCTTTCTCAATCAAAATCTATTTATTTACGATGAAGATAGCCATGCGGTTTATATTCATACGGCACGTAAGGGACGCACTCGCGCAAATGTAGAGCAAGATGAAAAAGTCAGCTTTGCGATTATGGAAATGGGACGCTTGTTACCAGCTGATGAAGCCCTAGAATTTAGTGTGGAATATGCGGGAGTGGTAATTTTTGGGACATCGAGCATTGTTGAGGATGAAGCAGAATCAACACATATTTTACAACTCTTGCTGGATAAATATGCACCTCATCTGAGCGCAGGAAACGATTATCGCCCACCTGTACCTGAAGAACTCAAACGCACATCGGTATTCAAAGTGAGGATTGATGATTGGAGTGCCAAGAAAAAAGAAGTTGAGGCATTTGACGGTGCATTTTGGTATGAGCAAAATGCAATCTTACCCTCAGCGCGTCAACGTCTCACATGGCAAGGTACTCTGAAAGCCATTTCAATTGCGTCAGATAGTGCTGGTGATGTGCAGATGCTAGAAGATGTGGAAGTGATAGCAGGACAAGGTATCAAAGGAGACCGTTATAGTGCAGGTAACGGTAGTTTTAGCAATGAAAGTGGTACAGGACGTGCTGTGACCTTAATTGCTCAAGAAGACCTTGATGAAATTCAACGGGAGAATAAGCTAAGGGTAACCCATGCCCAATCACGACGAAATTTACTAACTGAAGGTGTTCCACTCAATTATTTGGTTGGTAAACGTTTTAAAATAGGAGAAGTTATCTTAGAAGGTAAACGCCTTTGTGAACCTTGCAACACATTAGCAAAATCATCAGGGCATGGGCAAGCCCTATTGTCAGCGATGATACATCGAGGTGGCTTACGTTGTGATGTCATCCAAGGTGGCACAATCGCCACAGGGGATAGCATCCGCCCAGTTGAGATTGAATAAGGTAGTTTGTCACCCTCTATCTAAATCTTTCTCCCATCAAGGAAGAAAGACTTTTATGGTAGTTCAGTTCCCCTTCTCCACTGGTGGATAGAGGGGGAAATCTAAAGCACCTTACCCTGTATAAGTCTCAGCATTCAAATCCCACATCGGAAGCACATCAAAGTCGATGCTAGGTTGTAAGCCTAATTCATAACGATAGTAGGCGGCAGATGCTATCATTGCGGCATTATCCGTGCATAGATTGAGCGGTGGAAAGCGCACGGGTAACTCTGTTTCTCTCCGCATTTTAAGGCGAAGCATCGTATTCGCACTAACCCCTCCAGCTAAGAATATCTCCGTTACGCCAAATTCTTCTGCCGCACGCGCTGTTTTTTCTACCAGAATATCAGTAACCGCCGCCTGAAAACTCGCAGAGACATCACTCACCGAGACATCATGCCTGAGTTGAGCACGTTTTTCTGCTCCACGTTTGCGCTTACGTCGCGCTTGTGCCGATGGCTGAACCGTCACTTCACGCATCACGGCTGTTTTTAAGCCACTAAAGCTAAAGTCGTAGCTGGTATCACGCAGAGCGCGCGGAAAATCAAAGGCTTTCTCATTACCGTTTCGTCCTGAGCGTTCGATATGAGGTCCACCAGGGAATGGCAATTTGAGTAAACGCCCTACCTTATCGAAGGCTTCTCCTGCTGCATCATCGATTGTGCCACCTAAATGCTGATACTCACCGTGTCCTGTCATTAGCAAGAGTTCTGTATGCCCACCACTCACAATCAGCACCAAGACAGGAAATTCTGGCGCTTGGAAGGGTTGAGTCAACCATAAGGAATAGATATGCCCTTCCAGATGATTAATACCGAGTAAGGGTTTGCCTGTCATCAATGCAAGCCCTTTAGCATAATTGATACCGACTAAGAGGCTTCCAATTAAACCGGGTCCCCGTGTGACGGCAATCGCATCTAATTGCTCGTAACTAACTCCTGCATCAGAGATTGCTTGCTCTACTACGATACCAATTGCTTCGGCATGGGCGCGTGAGGCAACTTCAGGAAATACGCCACCATACTCAGCGTGTAAATCAATTTGTGAGGCAACGACATTGCTGGCAATCGTGCGTCCATCAATGACGACTGATGCCGCTGTTTCATCACAACTGGTTTCAATTCCGAGAATATAGGTCATAAAGTTATTTCATTTTGACTACTTGACATGAGATTGAGCAGTATAGCATAGGCAATTACGAAATTTGAGAGGCTGTCTTATTGTGATAATGACCTATCACTCAAACACTAGCTATATGATAGAATTGCAGAGATTTACAAGCGGAGGATGATTGAGCATGGCATACACTCCAACAGAGGATAACGAACCTGAAATAGCCACCCCCGAAGAACAACGCACTGCAATTGAGTCGGAGATAATTGCGCGTTTAGGCGATAATTGGGAAAAAGAATGGTTAATTGTACATAATACAGATTCATTAGTACGCCTCAATAAAGGGGATAAAAATCTCGATTTCCAAGCAGACTTATTGGCACAAGTTGAAGTCATTGAGCGTGAAGCAAACCCGTTACAGCTTAGTGGTCGCTTAATTGCTTTTACAATTTTAGGTTTATTCTTATTTGTTGCATTAGCGATTGCCACAATTGCAGGAGTTTTCGGCTAATAAAATTATTATGAGTGATAATCTCACAGTCTAATCTTACGATGAGCGTGATATACTTGCCCAAGAATTACATCCTCCGTTACAATTGCTAAAATTAGCACTAAAAGATTAAAATCGTGTAGAAATCGTAGCCTAATAGACAAATCTTTTTGCTTTATTCCCCCTGTTTGCACGGTATAATAAACGGTGAAGTCTGAAAACAATGTTTCGATGAAAGGTCGTGGCGTGTGGTAGAACAAAATTTAGTCGGCAAAAAACTAGGCGACTATATTATGCGCGAGAAATTAACCAGTGGTGGCATGGCGCATATCTATCTGGGAGAAGATGAAAAACTGCAACGTCGCGCGGCGATTAAGATTTTAACGTCTGATATGGCAGGTGATGATGAGATTTTGCGTGAACGTTTTGAACGTGAAGCACGCGCAGTTGCCAAATTAGAGCATGATAATATCGTACCGATTTATCAATTTGGCGAAGAAGGAAATCTCTATTTTATTGCCATGCGCTATATCGAAGGCAATGATCTTGCCGATGAGATAAAAAGCTATAAAGACCGTGAAAAGAAAATGCCGATTGAGCGTCTGCTCAAGATTATAGAACAAATTGCAGGCGCATTAGACCATGCTCATAAACGTGGCATCATTCATCGAGATGTAAAGCCATCCAACATTCTATTACGTCGTCCTGAAGGTTCAGAACAAGGCGATAAAGCTGTTTTGACAGATTTTGGCTTGGTTTTATGGGAAGATGTGGATAAAACACTGGGTACAGCCTTTGGCACACCGCGATACATCTCACCAGAGCAAGCCACTGATTCTCAGAGTGCCGTTCCCCAAAGTGATGTTTATTCACTTGCAGTTATTGTCTACGAAATTTTGACGGGGCATGTCCTCTTCACAGGCAATACGCCAATGGAAGTTGCACTAAGCCATATCACTGAACCCCCGAAACCACCACGCGCTCACGACCCAAGCATTCCTGTTGATGCTCAACGTGAGATACTCAAAGCCTTACAGAAAGATTCAAAAAAACGCCATTCAACAGCGATGCGCTTTGTGCAGGCACTTAAAGAAGCCTATAATCTTCATGAAACGGGTACAAAACCTCCAACACACCCCAAAAGCTATGCGACAAAACCCTTCCGTGATGAAATTGATTTGCCATCGGCAATAGATGATTGGGAAACCGAGAAGAAATCTAATCGGACAATTGTTATTGAACAAACAGATTCGACTAACAAAATTCCGCTACCTACAGCACTTCCCATGAGTGAGGATGGACAAGGCTTTGTTGAACCTGATGTTAGCAATAATAGAGGACTTCGTTCGGTCATAATAATGGGCGGTGGAATTGCCGTAGTTCTCCTTGCGATTGCATTTGCTACAGACATATTCAATGGTGGCGCGAATAATGGAGATACAAATCCACAACCAACAAATGCCAATATGGAGATTCTTTACAATGAGGATTTCTTTGCAATTGCTAACATCAGCGAAAATGCCACCCTAAATATTCAAGATTTGCTTATTGAGGGTGAGTCTGGGGCAATTGGTCAAAACTTTGGCAATGAGTTAGCACCCGGCGAATGTCATTTCGTTAAACGTAGTGCTGTAAGTGATGGCACAATCCCTGATGAATGGAATTGTGACGGCATCGCTATCCGCAACGAATCGAATAATGATATTTTCTGGCGGGCAGAAGATGCAAACGATGCTACGTTTAGTGTCGAAAATAGTGGTACAAGTGTCGCTACTTGCAATACAGCAGGACGAGCAGTCGGGCGTGCTGGGAACAATTCCTGTCCTATCGCATGGCCTCAATATACGGCTAATGAATAATGCCAAACAAAAACCTCTCTGAATTTTCAGAGAGGTTTTTTCTATTAGTATGAGCTTTGTCGACGCGAATTAATTCCCTTGTATAGCATTCAGATTATTTCTTGCACTATTGAATGCTGTATTCGCTAAACTTGCTTGGTCAAAGAATGCCTGTATATTTTCTGGTAATTCCCCACTTTCGCAGGCGGCATAGAAAGCACTATTGGCTGTCCGAGTAAGTTGTAATGCAGTATTCACATTAACTACAGCCGAATCAAGATTTGCCGAAGTTGCAGCGAAAGCATCAGCCAAAACATAGTCATTCGGAATAGATGGTTCAGGTTGATTACATCCACTCAAATACAATTGTTCTGTATCGACCACTTGTTGCCAATTGAAAATGGTACGGGTTGTTGCGCCCTGTAAATCAGTCATTTGGTCAATTAAACGTTCCAATTCTAAAATTGGAATGGTTAAATCACTTGTATCCACAGTAGCTGTTGGTTCACTCGCATCAGCTGTTGCTGTTGGAGCAGGGGTTGAAGTCATAAAGACTTGTTCAGTTACTTCAATACCGGCAGAATTCAAGAGGTCGCGCACAATGCCTAAGCCTTGTTGCACACTTAAAATCGTGCCCCCAAATTCTAAAGCATCCTCACGGGAAATTGGCTGTAACGTATCACAAGCATTCGTATAAGCCGACCTTACATCTGTCATTTGTCCACGTAAGCCATTGAGTTCATTAACGACAGCACTAAGTTGAGGGTCATTCTCCCACATTGAAGATAAGGTGTAATTTGATGGGTTGGCTAATATTGTTGTGCAGTCGATGCTTTCTTCACGGGTAGCCACTGCTAATTGTTGTTGGAAGAAATTTGCATCGGATACCAAACCTGTATAGTAATCTTCTAATTGTGCGCGCACGAGGTCTTCAGTATCAGGCGTTGCTGTAGGTTGTGCGGTTAATGTCGCAGATTCATTGGTTGCACGCGTATTCGCTCGTTGTACGGCAACTGTTTGGCTCAATACAAAACCCACCGCGAACAAGATGAGCGCCAATATAACAAGCAAAACTTCAGCTACTATTAAGCCACCTGCGCTCTCACGTTTACCAAATTTACCGTACAGAATAATATCATCAATACGATTACGCGCGTCTTCCTCAATTTCTAGATCATCATACTCAAGGTCTAGGGCTTTTAATTGCCCCAAAGCATATTCAGCTTCTTCTTTCATACCCGGTGTTTTATCTTTATGATACACCTTAAGTAGCGCAGGGATTGCCTCTGGATTACCTGCTTCGCCTAACCAACGTAATGCTTCAAGCCGTTTGTCTTTATCAAATTGCTTGGGCTTGACGATGATTTGTATGTTTTCTTGGGTTTTAGCTTTATACGCCTCGACGCGCTTAAACATCTCATCTTGGCTTAGAGAGGGGCTATCACCGTCATCTTCATCCTCATAGCTATCGAGGATGTCGGCATCATCATCTTCATCAAAAGGTTCAAAATCAAAATCGTCAAAATCGGACATTGCTAGTAGCTCCGAGATGTTGGTCAGTGGCTAAAGGTTAATCAATGTTATAAGTTTACGCGAAATCCATTATCTTGGAAAGTTATCTCATGCGTCAAAATATATCATAAAGATAAAACTGCTGTTTTAGGAAATTAGCTGGGTAGAATCGCTTTTGCAGATAAAGTCACTGTGATAGTTGTACCGATACCTTCATCGCTGGATAGAGTAATTTTCCCACCTAAACGATTAACAGCTTGTTGAACAACCATCAAGCCAACGCCTATCCCCTGACGTTTATCAACATTCGTGCCACGCTGGAAGAAATCAAAAATCGAATCAACTTCATCGGCTGGGATACCAATTCCCTTATCGCTCACCGTAATATTGAAGAAATTACCATCAAGGCTACAGCTTATCTCGACAGGTGATTTATCAGGTGTATATTTCATCGCATTGGAGACGAGATTAGTGATAATTTGGCGAAGGAGTTCTTCATCTGTCAAAATCTTTATATCCTCTAGCTCACAGTTAAATTCAACAGATGAACTATCTGGGAAGCTCATTGTTAAGTCTTGTAAAATATCTGCTACGAACGCTTTAAAATCAACCTCAGCAAGTTGCAAGTCTTGGCTCATGACTGCACCATAATTCAAGCCAATCATACGTTCCATCAAACTACCCAGTAACTTCACTTGACGGTCAATACGTTGTAGACGTTCTTGAACCATCGTTGAGGAAATATCATCATAATTGCTTTTGAGCATATAAATTGAGGTGTTAATAACTGATAGTGGTGTTTGAAATTCGTGGGCGAGCATAGATGTCACTTGTGCTTTATAGGTACTTAATTCTTGGGCTTTAGCAAGTTCCAAATCTAGTAACTCAGCCCGAACCTGCTCACGCTCAAAGGCGAGTTTATCAGATATATCAAAGCTGATGCCCACCAAGCGGTATATCCGACCTGTATCATCACGCAAAGGTGTTAGGCGTGTCATCCAATTAAACGCTTTGCCTTCGACTGTTATATATTCTTCGTAGGATATAGGTTTTCCTTGGTCATAACATCGCCTATAGTTTGATAGAAATCGTCTTGCAACTTCAGGCGCTATTGTGTCAATTTGAGCAGGTGATTTACCAATGATGTCTTGTCGTTCCTTACGTATTAATCGCAAATGGTGCTTACTCAATTCATGATAGGTAAATTTCCCCGCTTTACTAACATTGACGCTGAATATGGGAATCTCTGTATCATCATAAATAGCTTGTACATAGCTATTACTCTGCTCAAGATTTTCCATAACACGAATATAATCCGTTGCATCACGGACAAAGGCAACATGCACGCCATCAATTACATTGGCAACTGAGGAAAATTCAGCATAGATGAACGTACCGTTTTTTTTACGTAAGCGATAAATACTGTTAGCATAGCCATCCTTGTAAAAGCGATCTCTAACACTGTTATTGCGTTTATCTTCTTCAGCTAGAATATCAGCAGGGCTAAGCGTTAGTAATTCTTCACGAGAATACCCCAACAACTTACATGCACTTGGATTGGCATCAATATATTGATTATCTTTATTGAGGACGAGGATTGCTTGCTGGGCAGTTTGAAAGATAGCCCGATACAAATTTTCAGGATGATTTCTCATGCTGGGTTGAGTATACCATTTATTGATAACCTCAGTGACAGAGAGATTATTTTGTTTTGCTAATGCTTCTAATTGCTCCAATGCCTCATGTGATATTTCAATTTGTGGCATATCAATAAATTTCCTGAAATTTGCTGATTCACATTACATCACTGTAGGTCAGAATGATGAGATTAATATTAAGGAAACACATACAATTTTATCATTTAAGTTCGACTAAATCCCTTAAGGAATATTAGGTGGTGAATAATATAGCCACCAGAATTCTTGATTGTCGTATGCGGGTTGTAAAATTTCTGCCCATTGAAAGCCAGCAGGTTCAGTAACTTTTCCTAATTTTTCGTCTATTTGTTTAATTTTATCTAATAATTCCTCATCGTCATTAATACCGAGTGCATCCATCTCTCGTAGTAGTTCTTGTACGATAGTTCGACGTGTCATTTCAGGCTTGTAGATGCCAATGCAATTGCGAATGTTATCGCTACATTCATAGAAAAAGGCTTTCATGGCATCTATCCGAGAGTGTGATTCTTTTTTGATTTTTTTAGTATAGTGATATGCCCAGTCAGTTCGCACTTGCATATATTGGTCGATAGCTATATCTAATTTTTTTGATTGATAATCTTTGAGATGTTCACGCAAAGTATCTAAACGACGCAAGCGCAAGACCAATGCTCCAACGGTCATACTCGGCACATTGGTAAATAAACCTGAAGCATATCCATACAATTGTTCACTACAGACATAATCTTCCAGCACTTCTGACATTTTCACTGCTTGATTAATATCTTGTCCAAATTTATAGTGTGTAGCCATGTTTTTATCTCTACTTCTGCTATATCCTATCTCTACTATAGGGTTAATCTGAAACGAAAATCAAGTTAGTATCGTGAAATAGTTCACGATTACCTAATACTGAAAAAGAAACTCATGCCTCAACGTATTTTATATAATGTGAATATTCCACGTTTTTTTGTATCCCATCGCTTGCCATTAGCTCTTTCTGCGCGTGATGCTGGCTATGAAGTTCATATCACAACTTCGGATGTTGACCCTGATAGCATTGAGACCATTATCCAAACGGGCTTACCCTTTCATCCTCTACCTTTAGCCCAACATGGAACAAACCCAGTCACAGAAATTCAAACGATTCGTGCAATGACTAGCTTGTATCGAAAGTTACAACCTGATTTAGTTCATCATGTGAGTATCAAACCTGTGATTTATGGTGGTATTGCTGGACGTATCACGGGAGTACCCGCAATTGTTGGGGCAATGAGTGGCTTAGGGCGCGTTTTCAGTGATGACGATGTGAAAGCAAAGGGTCTACGTCAGATTGTGCGTCCACTATTTAAATTTGCCTTATCGCATCACAATACCAGCATGATATTCCAGAATCCAGATGATAGACGCGCCTTCATTAAGATGGGCTTGATAGCAGAAAACCGTGCCGAGTTAATACGGGGTAGTGGTGTTGATTTAAAGCGATTTTCTCCTCAACCCGAGACAGATGGCAAGCCGATTGTCTTATTCGCGGGTCGTTTGATGTGGAAGAAAGGTATTGCTGAATTTGTGACTTCTGCACGTACTTTGCATGATAAAGCACGTTTTGTTATTGTTGGCTATACTGAAGTAACCTCACCAGATTCTGTGACTGAATGTGATTTACAAGCATGGGTAGATGAAGGCATCATTGAATGGTGGGGAAAGCGCGATGATATGCCCGAAGTTTTCGCACAATCCCATGTTGTGTGCTTGCCAAGTAGTTACGGCGAAGGTGTACCGAAAGTCTTAATCGAAGCGTCTGCATGTGAGCGTCCGATTGTCGCAACCGATACAGCAGGCTGTCGTGAGATTACTCATGATGGCGAGAATGGCATTTTGTTCTCTGTCGGGGATACAGATGCCCTTATCAATGCGCTAAACACCTTGATTGAGTCACCTGAATTACGGCAAAAAATGGGCAAGCGCGGACGCGAAATCGTTCAAGCTGGTTTTTCATTGGAAATGGTCACAGAGCAAACACTCACACTCTATAGACGTTTATTGAGTCAGCTGTAAGGGCGTAGCATACTAACACCCCTACGAATAAATTCAAAATATAGAGAAAGTTACTTTTCATAATGCCTAAAAAGAAAAAGAAGAAAATACGCCCCTTAGCCTTATGTATTTTCCGACGAGGGGACAAGATTTTTGTATCGGATGGTTACGATGCGCTCAAAGACCAAGCATTCTATCGTATCATCGGAGGTGGGATTGAATTTGGTGAAGCAGGTCATGAAACCGTTCAGCGTGAAGTGATGGAAGAAATCGAAGCGGAAGTTAGTGATTTAGTGTATCTCGGTACGCTAGAGAATATCTTCACCTATGAAGATACAGACGGACATGAAATTTGCCTTATTTATGATGGGCGTTTTGTCGATGAAACTCGCAATGCTGATGATTACACCATTGTGGCTGAGGAACATGGCGAGATTTTGTATACAGGTTCTTGGAAAGACATCTCATTTTTTGAGGATGGTAATGCGCCACTCTATCCTAAGGGATTACTCGACCTGATAAAAAGTAAAACACAATGACCAGCATTGACGACATTATTAATCAACTCGCACAGGCGACATTCGAGGGCGAGGATGTCCATAATCAATACGCGCTAAATGATACTAATAATGAGAACCGTTGCGCGAACCTCAGACGTTATCTCACTCAGATGCTAGCACGAAAACCTCAGCACCTAATGGTGATGGAAGCGCCCGGTTATCGTGGCTGTCGTTTAACTGGTATTCCCGTAACAAGCCGAAAAATCATGTTAGAAGGTCTGAATAATTTAGACTTTTTCGGTGAGGATAAAGGCTATCTACCCACAGATGATGCAGGTTTTGAGAATGTCTACGGTGAGCAAAGTGCAACCATTGTCTGGACGACATTAGATGAGATGCAAATTGTGCCCCTTATATGGAACACCTTTCCTTTTCACCCACGCAAAGGCACACAAGCCCGTACAAATCGTAAACCGCGAGTTGCCGAAACGAACTTGGGTATTCACTACCTGAAAGCAATAATCGACCTATTTCAGCCCAAGCTGATTATTGCTGTGGGCAATGTCGCTTACGATACGATGAGCAATGCTGATATAAAATCCCATAAAGTACGGCATCCAGCACAAGGGGGCAAAAATGATTTTGTCGCAGGTTTGCAAGAGCTATTAATGTAGTTTGTTATCATTATTATGGCTAGTTTAAGGATGTCATAATATAACCTCATAAATTCGTAGCAAGCTATCAAACTCCCTTAACACCACCACTTTATAATTATTCAAATTTCGACTAATCAAGTCTTTATAGGGTTGCCGAATGGCAAAATCAATCTCACATCCTGATTGTGTGCATTGTCGCTTTATGGTGCATCACAAGTCAGGCGAATATCGCTGTCATCAACATAATATGACTTTGTATACACCTGTAAGCCTATTTTGTAAGATGATTACAGGCTTGGAAAAAGACGATACGGGTTATCAGCAATGGTTCAAAACGCATTTAGACCGCAAGATGTTTAAGTCGAATATGTTGTATACGTGGATTGAAACAACGATTGAAGACAAGGATGGCGAGTATCGGGTGGAGATTGATGCTGAAGTGATTGCCCCTCTGACATCTTACCAGCATTGGTCAGCAGGCTCATTTTGGCAAGTCCTGCGAGATTTGCGCCTTGCCAAACGCAAATTATATCGTCAGCAAGGCTATCAAATAGCTGATATTGTCGAATAGCTCACATACTACCACCAATGATTGCACCTCCGACAATCAACAAGAAGAATATAAACAGTAGAATCGCCATAATCCTCTCCCCTTTTTTGATTCAAGAATAGAGGATGTTAGTGTTCCTATGTTCCCTAAAGATTAGGGGTATTGCATCACTACATCGTGTTATGCGGGTTATTACATTTGCTGACTTAAATTCACAGTACCATTGTACTAATTAACGCAACTTTTATATTAGATTCAGGTTTTTAGAGGTAAATCACGGTATTATTATTGTATATATTTTTTGTGGAGAGTTTTATGATGGATACACACCTTGATAAAGAACCCACAATCCCGCATGTCACCCGTAATGATGGGATTAAAACAGGCTTATATGCCTTAGTCGGATTAGCCTTAGCGGCGAGTTTTATTGCTGGTACAATCTGGTTATTTATTGCTGGCTAGCCACTTACAATCTGCTTTGCTACTATATTTTCATCAATCACCTATTCATTCGTGCTAGGTGATTTTTGTTTTCAGAAATATCCTAGCGTAGGTCAACCGTCGCTATACATTTAGCAGTCGATACGCTATCATGCTGGCGTTTTGACCGCTTAATATAGTTCAGGATTTTGATGAACGACGACGCTACTCAACCTAAACGCACGGATGTCTTTCCGCCTGATTATGATCATGAACAGTTAGAGGATGATAACTTTGGTGGTCCCGGTTGTTTTGCATGGGGCATCATGGGCGTTTTTGGAGTTTTTATCGCGATTGCGATTGTGATTACAGCGACCTTAGCAGGTTTTAATCAAGGTTTAGATGTTGCCCGTGCGACCTCAGCGGCGGCGACAAGCCAAAATGTTGCGCGTCAATGTGATATTATGCCGACAGACATTGCCGCCAATCGTTTTGCAGTTTTAGAAGCACGCTTTGAATCGCTGACTGTCGATGGTGTTTTGCCTGATTGCGCTCAAGTTTTTGTTCAACAAGCAACGATTGTCTATGAGCAGAGCCTGATTACAGCAACAGTGCCTGTCACTGAGACACCTATCCCAACGATGACGGCAACCCAAGCACCCGAGGCAACCGCCGAAGCCTCACCCCAGCCGACATCGGATAGCCCTTACGACTTGAATGCGCTTTTACAAGAGGCACGCGATTTCATCGCACAAGGCAATTTCGCAGAAGCTATTACAACCTTAGATGCCATCCGTGCAATTGATGGCGAATACGAAAGCCAAACGGTAAATGGCTTGCTCTATAATTCGCTGACCCAACGCGCCTTGAATTTGTATCGTAATGAAGGCGGAAGTCTAGCAGAGGCAATCTTGCTGACTAATCGTGCCCAGCAATTTGGGAATATCCAGACGACTGAATTACAATTTGAACGCTCAGTTGCAGAAGCCTATCTATATGCTCAAGCAAATTTGGGTGTCAATTATTCAGAAGCGATTCAATCTTTAATTGCTGTCACAAGTTTATCGCCGAATTATCCGCGTGGAACAGGACTCGCTGCGGCAACCCTACGTGAACAATACGAAGCCTATGGCGATGCACTGCTCATCGGTGGTGATGCCTGCCTCGCTGAGACACAATTCAATAATGCCTTATCACTCAGCCCGAATAATGTCGCGCTCCAAAATAAGGTACGCACGGCTAATCAACAGTGTACGCTTGGTGTTCCGCCGACAGTTGACCCTAATGCAACGGTAGACCCGAACGCGACAACTGCCCCAGCAGTCCAAGCAACGGCAACATCAGGTGTCGCTCCTGTCGGACAACCGGGTAGCTAATCTCCAAACGAAAAAGAGGGCATTCTACATAGAATGTCCTCAATAAATCCTTTAAATATTTGGAAATTCGTAAGGGCGAACCCTGTGTGGTCGCCCGTTCGGGAGCACACAGAGGCACTCCCCTACTCAATTTCTTTTTATGGATTTACTTCTATAAAATCATATTAGTGGCACTTCTTATGAAGTACCTTTTTTCACAGATGGCAATTTCGGGCGCAACTGAGTCAAGATAACTTCAGTGATATTTTCGGCTGTATCATCAGCGTTGATGCGTAAGAAACGCTCAGTGTCCTCATTCATAATCGTCTCGTAACCATCATAGACGCGACGATGAAAATCTAGCGCCATATCATCCAGTCGATTCCAATCTTCACCAAACATTTGTCCCTTACGACGGCGTTCTAAGCCTTTTTCGGGTGTTAAATCCAGATAAACTGTCAGGTCTGGATATAAACCGCCTGTAGCAAATTGCAAAATCTGCTTGAGGTCAGGCACAGGCAGACCATGCCCATAGCCTTGATACGCGAGGGTACTATCTGCATAACGGTCACAGAGGACAATACCCCCTTTTTCTAAATAGGGTTGAATGGCTTCCCCTACTAATTGCGCCCGACTCGCACAGAATAATAGTAGTTCTGCACGTGCCTGCATCGTCTTGTTGTCTAAATTTTCTAGCACAATTGCCCGTATCTGGTTGCTGATGTCTGTGCCACCGGGTTCGCGTGTGAGTAAAATATCGTAGCCTGCCTCAGTCAGTTTGGCATAAATCTCCTTAATTTGAGTCGATTTGCCACTACCGTCTGTGCCTTCAAAGGTGATAAACATGCCCTATCCTTCATTGCCTATCTGTAATTATCGTATTCTACCGTCTATCAATGAGAATTATTAGGCGTTTATACCATACCGTGCAAACCAATCATTTTCTTAGCAAAGATATTCTCGCTATAATCATCGTCTATAAATTACCGTTTAACTGAGAAAGTCACGCTATGAAACTCGCTATCCAAGAAGATATGTTGCCCGCCCGTACTGATGCCGAACGCTATCAGCTAGCGCAAGATTTAGGCTTTGATGGCATTGAACTCTGGGCGGATGGTCTGGATAAACGCTTGATGGATGTCGCTATGGCACTCAATGAGACTGAGTTAGAGGTCGCGTCTGTGCATTTGGGGCATATGGATGGCTACCTCTCGCCAGATATTAGCGTGCGCGAAGAAGCAATTAGCAGAATGCGTCAGGCAATGGCGACAGCAGTTGATTTGCAATCGCCGAATGTGGTCTTTGTTCCGCATTGGGGCGCACTCGATACCCCTGATTTAACACCCCATCGTAGCGCAGAAGAAATCTCTAGTGATTTGATGATTTGGCTCTTACGGACAGTCTCCGATTTAGCCTATGCACTCGGCACAACTCTACAAATGCAACCGCGCCATCGCTATCATACGCAATTCATGAATACGATGACTCAAGCCGTGAAGTTCAGTGATGCCATTAAAGATAATCCGCATATTCGCATCGCGCCGAGTTTATTTGATATGGCACTTGAGGAAGATGATGTGCTAGATAGTTTGACACAACACGGCAAGCGCATCGGCTACTTGTATCTTGCGGATAGCAATGGTCGCCTACCCGGACAAGGCTTATATGATTGGGGCAAGGTCGCTGAGGCAATTCAAGCATCGGACTATGAGGGTTGGCTGTGTATTTCAGCAGGTCAGCCGATTACCAATCCGAAAGAGCAATATGCTTATTATGATGCCCTGCCTGCTTGCCTTGAGATGTTGAAGGATGTTGGGTTGCGGTGATTTTCTTCGTGTTCTTTGTGTCTTTGTGGTGATTCAATTAAAACGCTGAAACTAACGTAGCCCTTATATCCATTGCCTACCATCTGCTATAGGCTTATGCTACACTGAGCGTCTATTTTGCTGATAATAGAAAGTGTAGCGTCGATGCCACGTCCGTCCTTGCAAGTGATACCTGTTCAAGCCCCTGTGCAATCCGACCCCTTCCCACTTTATGAGACCCTCAAACAAGCTCTAGACAATAGCCAACAAACCCTCCATGAAGGGGATGTATTGGCTGTGAGTAGTAAATATATTGCGATTAGTGAAAATCGTGTGGTCAATTTGGATGAGATTATCCCGAGTGAAAAAGCCATCGAACTCGCCAAGCAGTTCAATATGGATGCGACCATCGCGCAGTTGGTCATCCAAGAAGCGGATCATATTTTCGGTGGGATTCCGATGGGCTTCTTGCTGACTTGGCGCAGTGGAATTATCGCGCCGAATGCAGGCTTAGACCGTAGCAATATCCCGTCAGGGCAAGCGGTTTTATTGCCTGAGCATCCTTATGATAGCGCACATAATTTGCGTGATTGGGTACTGGATACTTATGGTGTGCATGTCGGGATTGTCGTCACCGATAGCTGGCTTGTTCCCGGACGTTATGGTACATCGGGCGTAGCCTTAGCATCGGCTGGCTTCCAACCAATCGAAGATGAACGTGGTAAAGAAGACCTATTTGGTAATCCGATGGCAGTCACACAACGGGGCGTTGCCGATAGCTTGAGTGTTGCAGCACAGATGGTCATGGGCGAACGCGACGAAGCGACTCCGTTTGCGATTATTCGTGGAGCAGATATTCAACTCACGGATGCGCGGATTTCCCAAGATGATGTGGCTATCCCTTGGGAAATGGATATTTATGTGGAATCGCTCACATTAGGGCTTTTACCGAATGGCGCACCGCGTGAATCATTCTCCGCAAAGCTCAATAAACGGGATGTTGCTGGAGCATAAATATAAGGGGCAGACCATCGGTCTGCCCTTACAAGTTTAGCCTTTACGTTCTGCTAATTCGGCTTGGATTTCATCGTATCGCTCGCGTGTGATGGGGTACATCAACGCAAGCGGAATACTCAATGCGAGTATCACCGCAGGGGCTAAACTGACAATAATTCGCAAAGTTGTCAGGACGCTATCAGGCTGAGTGACAATCTGTTGAACACCATCAATAATCTCGGCATTGATATAACCTGATGCCTCTAATGCAAAATTCGAGAGTGCTAGCCCAGCCGCTAGACCCAGTTTCTGCAAAAAGACAAACATCCCATAAAACACCCCCTCTTGACGTTCGCCTGTTTGGAGTTCGTTGTATTCAATCGTATCAGGAACCATGCTCCAAGGAATGAGATACGCAACCGATACGCCCAAGCCAGCAAAAGCACTCGCCACCATCAGTATGTTAGATTGTCCGGGCTGGATGAAATACAGTCCAATAAGTGTCACTAACCAGATGGATGCGCCTGCCAGATAAACACCCTTTTTCCCAATTTTTGTACTCGCCCAGCCCCAAATCGGCAAGAAAATCGCCGCTACAATCTGAATAAGTGCCACAAAAATAGTGAATTGGTCTTCTGCAAGTAGCCAATAGCGCGTATATAAGAGCAAATTCGCCTGAATGAATTGCAGAGTCAGCCAACTGAGGAGATAAATCCCTGTCACCATCAGGTAAGGTCGATTGCTAAAAACAATCTGCAAGCGTTGCCTAAAATTGTAGGCTTTTGGATTGATGCGTTCAGTGGAGGGTAATTCAAACGTGCCAGCAAAGCAGGTTATAGTTGCGACAATCATCACCACTGCCCAAATCCCCGCACTGAAAACATGCCCCATAATTTCATCTCCACCCATGCTGACAATAATCGGGTGCAGAACGACAGCTACGATACTGCCAACAATCGAGAACATGAAGCGGAAGGTATTGAGTTGTGTGCGTTCGTCATAATCACGGGTCATCTCAGGGGTGAGCGCAGTATAGGGGATATTCACAGCCGTGAAGGCAATCCGTAGCAAATTAGACACTACAAAGTAATAGGCAACCAGTAATCCACCTGTGAGGGGTGGCACAAGCCAATGTAAGAAGAAGGCAATCCCTAACGGCACAGCCCCGAACAAGAGCCAAGGTCGCTTACTGCCCCAGCGCGAGCGCGTTCTATCAGAGAGTGAGCCAATAAAGGGGTCGGTGAAGGCATCGATAATTACTGACGTACCAAGAATGAGTCCGACTGCGCCCGGACGCAAGCCAGCAACATCTAACAAGAAAGCGGACATAAAAAAGCCATACAATGCCGCATAAACAGCCCCTGCGACATCACCAAAGCCAAATGCTAATTTGTTGACTAATTTTAAGGGTCTGTCTTTGTGTTTTTCATCTGTGATAACTGCCATAACAATAATCCTCTAGTAAAAATAATTTTTATCATCGAGGACTATAACACGGCAGGTCATCATCAGATAGCAAATCACTTATTTCCGCAAATCACAGCAAGCCAGCATCTCGCCCCATTCTTCTTTGATACCTTCTTCGACAAACCCAACGCTAGAATAGAGTTTTTTGGCAACTTCATTCTGTGGCACATAACTCAAGCGCAAGTAGTCATAGTTACCCTCAGCTTTGGTTTGCTGGATGATTTTGTTCATGCCTGCTTTGCCATAGCCTTTGCCTTGATACTCTGCGCCTATCATGAACCGCCAAACCCAATAGGTATCTGGCGACTCATCGTCGGAGGTCACCAGCAAAAAGCCAACCATCGTATCACCATCATAGACCCCATAAGGTATCGACTTGTCAGGTGCTTCGTAGGCTGATTGCAAAAGTGATCGATCATTTGGGGCAACAAATTTAGTTTGTGCTTCGCTTACCTTGAGTTTGATTGCATCCTTATAATTACTCTCGTCAATTTTTCGCAGGCTTATTTCTGGCATTTTTCTATCCTTATATATATGTTGGGGCAGACCGTCGGTCTACCCTTACAGTATAACGCATTTTAAGAGGTCATAGCGAGTTTTTATAGACTTTATCCCAGATTTTCTTGACATTCCTCTCAATTTTAGCGTATAATCCGAACAATGTTAGGTTTTTAAACAGTGTTAGGTAAATAATGTCAACACGCGAAGAACGGCATGAAGCAACACGCGAGAAAATACTCAAAGCAGCACTCACACTGATAGACAGAGACGGTGTTCATAAATTTTCCTTACGAGCCGTTGCCCGTAAAGTGAAATATAGTCCTGCTGGATTATACGAGTATTTCGATAACAAAGATGACATTATTGGGACGCTATGCCAAATCGCTGATAACAAGCTAAAGAGCTATCTATCTAGCGTTTCAGATGACTTGCCCTATCAAGACTATATGGTCGAA
The DNA here is from genome assembly GCA_965230145.1 of Phototrophicaceae bacterium. GTDB lineage: Bacteria > Chloroflexota > Anaerolineae > Aggregatilineales > Phototrophicaceae > JAUZRW01. Next base: position 3,151,207 of record CBDDKI010000002.1, on the reverse strand, counting down.
ATGGGACTTGCCTACATTCGGTTTGCACGTGAAGAACCGACCTACTTCCGCTTAGGACTCGTCACCCAAGTGAGTGAGCGTCAATCAAGTGCCGATGCAGTGACTGAGGGAGCATATCAGGTTCTATATCATGGAGTCGAACGAGGCATCAAAGAAGGTCATTTTGTCAGTCAGGATGGTTTTGGCGCAGAAGAAATTGCCTATAGTTTATGGTCTATTGTACATGGTATGGCAATGTTGCAAACTTCGTATTTAGCAAATTTTGAAGCTGATTTTGAGCGCATTGACCGTGAAGCACTACGTCGTAACTTCATTGGACTGATGCACACATCCTAAAAAATTTTACCCACTACCGAACACTGTTCGGAAATTAAAGGAGCAAGCAAATGACACAGCAAATTTTTCATGGACGATATACAGCACAAATTGAAGGCGATTTCGTCGTCTTCTTAATTGGGGCGCGCTTTCGTGTACGAGATTTATTGCGTGCGCGTTGGTTAGGGGATGCGATGGGCGCGATGCAACGTGAGTTATTCGCACATCCTGAGTCTGGATTTTTGGGTGGAGAAAATTACTTTCGCTTCTTCCCAATTGAGTCCATTCTGGTCAGTTACTGGCGCTCATTTGATGACCTAGAACGGTATTCGCGTAATCGAGACAATGAACATTACCCTGCTTGGATACGCTTTTATAAAGAGGTCGGCTTACGCTCAGATATTGGTATTTGGCACGAGACTTATATGGTTCATGCGAACGAATATGAGACTATTTATGGCAATATGCCACAGTTTGGGTTAGCGAAAGCACGCGGTGTTCAGCATCTCAATATCAAAGATACAGTCCATGCGCGTGAACGGTCTGGACGTGATAATGAACCTGAGACATTAGAAGCACCAGAGGTTATGATGTCATAGATTTATCTGTTTCATTACTGGGGATGTTTATGCTCACTCATCCCCTAGTATCTCCTTTCTCTAAAATTCTCTCTTCATGCAATAAATTAGCCATCCTATAAGTAACATTGCACTAAATATTCACTGTAATATTTGTATGCTATCAATATTTGTCTGAAAGCATAGTATGTGTTATAAATAACCACATTATGAGAATTTATTCTCTATATGTAAGAAAAAGAGTATTAAGTATTGAACATGCCGTCCACCTCTGCTCATAAAGTTCTTGATATTTTGCTCTGTTTTACGATAGAGACACCTGAAAGAACCGTTGAGGAATTAGAGACTCTGACAGGAATGCCAACGAGTACGATTTACCGTTATGTAAAAGTGCTTGTCGAGAAAGGGTTTCTGGAAAAGGCAGAGGGCAGTAGTTATGGGCTTGGCTTACGTTTTTTTGAATTGAGCCGTGCCGCACGCAATTCTAATCGGGATTTACGCCTGTGTGCTTTGCCAAGTATGAAGCGCATCGCAGACAAAATTATTGAGACTGTCTCTCTCATGCGAATTTTTGATAAACACGCTGTCTGTGTCGAAAGCATTGAAGGGCAAGAAGTTGTGCGAGTAACGATTGAACAAGGCAGAATGCAACCCCTCTATGCAGGTGCGTCATCCAAATTATTGCTCTCAGCAATTGATGAAAGCGAGTGGGACAGTTATTTACCAGCAACATTAACGCCTCTCACCTCCGCAACCATTACCGATAGACAGGCATTTAGAAATGAACTCTACCAGATACGAGAACAAGGCTATGCAACATCCAACGGTGAAATTGATGTGGGTGGACGCGCCGTTGCTGTTCCTATCCTGAATCAACAAGGTAAAACCGTTGCCGCACTTAGTATTGAAGGTCCGTTCTTTCGCATGACCGATGAAATCATGGATGAATATCTTGCTTATCTTCAAGCCGAAGCGGTACTCATTCGACGCAATTTAACTTAGGTTACACTGTGCGCTTTTATAGCTCACTCACAGTAGCACTGTTTTGTATCTTTATTTAAGGAGGAACAAGGATTTTGAAACGATTATTTTATTTGCTCGTGGTGACAAGTATCATTGCCCTCACATTTTGGAGTGTTGCATCTGCTCAAGATGAGATGGAACCCCAAATGGGTGGTACGCTTCAAGCCGCTTTCCAAAATGATTGGGAAAGCCTTGACCCACATGTCACAAGTTCTTACTCAAGTCTCCAAATTCTGAATAATGTCCTCGAAACATTGACGACATTTGACGATGACTTGAATCTCGTGCCAAGTTTGGCAACTTCTTGGGAACAATCCGAAGACGGCTTAACATGGACATTCCAATTGCGCGAAGGCGTGATGTTCAGTAATGGACGTGAAATGACAGCAGAAGATGTTGTTTTCACCTATGAACGCTTCCTTGACCCCGAAGGCGGATTCAGTGGCAGTAGTGCCAATGTAGGTCCTGAAGGAACAGTCATTGAAGCAGTTGATACCTATACTGTTACGATTACAACCCCTGAAGCAGTAGGCATTGAACCTATTCTCTTAGGTTTGAACAAAGCAACAGGCATCATTGCTAGCGAAAGTGTTGAAGACGATGGGTCGATTCAAGTACCGATTGGCACAGGTCCGTTCATGATTAGTGAAGTTGACGGCACAGCTAGTATTCTGCTTGAACGCAATCCAAATTACTGGCAAGAAGGACTGCCATATTTGGATGCGGTTGAAATTCGACCTATTCCAGATGATATTGTCCGTGAAACATCATTACAAGGTGGTGAAGTAGACTGGATATTGGCAATTGCACCACAAAGCTATGACACACTCGTTGCAGACGAGAGCATCATTGTTGAAACATCACCACAATTGTCTTACGACTATATTGGCTTCAACCTCACCCGTGAACCATTTGATGATGTCCGTATACGTCAAGCAATCGCTTACGCCATTGACCGTCAACAAATCTGTGATGCAGCATACTTTGGTCTATGTGAGCCAGTCCAAGGTCCAGTTGGTACAGGTAGCCCTTGGTATTTCGACTATGCACCTTATGGTGAAGGTCCTGACCTAGACACAGCCCGCGCACTCTTAGAAGAAGCAGGCTATGCTGATGGTTTTGAACTTGAATGGCTACCAAATTCACAAGTTGGTGAAACAGTCCGTGCGGCTGAGGTTCTACAAGCCCAATTGAGCCAAATCGGTATCACCTCAACCATTAATGCGCCTGAATGGGCTGAATGGCTTGAGCTTGAAGGTAACTTCATGTATGACGCATACATTTGTAGCTGGAATGGTCTCAAAGATGCTGACCAATACTACTATTTACAACATCGTACAGGCTTAGTCTTCAATTTCACGGGCTATAGCAACCCTGCATTCGATGAACTGGTTGATGCTGGTCGTGCAACGGATGATTTCGATACCCGTTATGAAATATACCAAGAGGCAAATCAAATCCTAGTGGATGACGCCCCTTACGTTTATCTCTATAACAAGCAAGAAATCCGTGCTTATGGCTCAGACGTACATGGTTTCGTTGTACGCCCTGACCAAGCTAACAACTTCTGGACAGTTTGGCTCGAAGGCTAAAATGTTCTCTATGCTGTGAGAGGTTAATAAGATGCCTCTCACAGCACTTCATTGCTCAACAAGCAGTAGAAGGTCTTTTCCATGAATTATTCTTATTTACTCCAACGTCTTGCGTTTGCTATTCTGGTTATTTGGGGCGTTTCAGTTGCTGTCTTTTCCATTGTTCAATTAATTCCGGGCGACCCTGCACGGGTTGTGCTGGGTGTTCAGGCGAATGAAGAAACAGTTGCCGTCATGCGTGAGCGAATGGGCTTAGACCGTCCAGTCCTTGTGCAATATATTGACTGGCTATCAGGCGTTGTTAGAGGTGATTTTGGACAGAGTCTCATCACTGCCCAAGATGTTGCACCTCAGCTATGGAGCCGTTTTTTCCCCACACTTCAATTGGCATTAGTCGCCCTTCTCATCGGCTTGTTGATTGCCTTTCCACTGGGCATTATCTCAGCAATGTATCCACGTAGTCCTGTTGATGTTGTCGCATCTGTGATTAGCCAAGTTGGGGTTTCAATTCCTGATTTTTGGCTGGGTATCCTGTTGATTTTAGCATTTTCACTCAACCTCGGGTGGCTTCCTCCGAGTGGTTACACACCTATCACAGAAAATCCGCTTGATTGGTTATCACACGTTATACTACCCGCAACTACAGCAGGCTTGATTAGTGGCTCAATTATGACGCGCTTCATACGTAGTGCGATGCTTGAGGTACTCAATGAAAATTATATTCGGACTGCCCACGCCAAAGGCTTAGACCGTTTAACTGTCTTGCGTCGTCATGCGTTACAAAATGCTATGATTACGATTGTAACGATTATCGGTCTACAGATGACGGCATTATTCAGTGCAGTCGTTGTCGTAGAAATTGTCTTTGCTTTCCCAGGATTAGGGAAATTATCCTTAGATGCTGTCCTCGATAGAGATTATCCGATGCTACAAGGCTCGGTTTTAGTCATTGCGACGGTTGTCACGATGATTAACCTCGCGGTGGATATGCTTTACTTCTTCTTAGACCCACGACTTGAATATGCTTAAAGGGGCGACCAATGACGACTAAAATCGACACACAAAAGAGTATCGCCCAAATTCAAGATGAGCAGTTAAAATCAAATGGTGTCTGGATGAATGTCTACCGACGCTTTATTCGGCATCCGATTGGCATGATTGGCTTTGTATTGGTTGCCATTCTCATTTTTGTGGGCATTTTCGGCAAGCAACTTGCCCCTTATGACCCTAATCTGGATATGGATTTTGCCGCCCGTTTCGCACCACCTTCCTTAGAACATCCTCTAGGAACAGATAACAATGGGCGTGATACTTTGAGCCGTATCTTATACGGAGCAGAAGTGTCTTTAAAAGTAGCGATTATCTCGGTAACACTCGCAACAGTAATAGGTACACCTCTGGGAATGCTAGCAGGATACGGTAATCGTTTGATGGATGAAGTCATCATGCGGACGATGGATGTGCTGTTTGCCTTCCCTGCCATATTACTAGCGATTGCGGTCATGGCAATTTTAGGACGGGGGGTCGGCAATGCGATGATTGCAATTGGCATTGTCTATGTACCCATCTTTGCGCGGATTGCCCGTGCCGAAGTGCTATCTGTAAAAAATGAAGAATTTGTGGAAGTTGCGCGGGCATTAGGGGCAAAAGACAGTGAAATCTTGATACGGCATATTTTCCCGAATATCCTTGCACCGATAATTGTGGAAATATCCTTGAGTTTATCCTTTGCCATCTTAGCCGAAGCCGCCTTGAGTTTCTTCGGTTTAGGTACACAACCACCTGACCCAAGTTGGGGGCGGATGCTCTCTGAGGGACGCTCATATTTTCGGCAATCGCTGTGGATGGGGATTATGCCCGGTTTAGCCATTATGTTCACAGTTATGGGATTTAATTTCTTAGGGGATGGTCTACGAGATGCTTTAGACCCGAAAACGGGGTAAAACGATTAGCTTCTCTTATAAACTAAACACAAAATTTGCTGTAAAGGCGCAGCATATTGGTGAGGGTACATGATAACGTGGTCAGTCATTATCTTGTCGCGGACACTATTCATAGTGTCCCTACCGAACCCTGTTGAATTGTAGGGACGCAATGTATTGCGTCCGCCCTGATAATTTCTAGTTCTCCACGTTATTCTGTGGAGGTACTCGCCCCTAGATTATAAAACATGAGATAATTTTTTTGTTAATTACAATAATTAAAACTAAGCAGGTTAGAGTAGCTTAATGCGACAATACATCAGTTTAGCCCTATTCTCGGCAAGTAGTCTCGCGCTAGAGGTCACACTCACACGCTTACTATCAACACTTTACTATCCACCCTTTATCTTTGTCGTGTTGTCTTTGGCAATATTCGGCATAGCGATTGGTGCGGCATGGGTGGTGATAGAGGAATTTTTACGTGATGACCAGCGTATTCCATTATGGATGGTTGCTTCTGCTGTCGCTGTGGTCATTCAAGTTATTGGCTTACCCTTTTCAGCGACCTTAGACTCACCGATTGTGACTGGTTTATTGTTGGTATTACCTTATGTGGGCATCGGCGTAACGATTACCTGTATATTCAGAGCTTTGTCAAGTCAAAGCCAGACTCTTTACGCATATGACTTAGTCGGCGCAGGTGTCGGCGCAGTGTTGGTTATACCGCTGCTAAATTTCCTGAGTCCACTCAATGCAATGCTACTCATTGCTAGTATCATGTGCCTCACAGCCTATCTATACCAAGCAAATAAACTCGTCGCGTTGCTGATACCAATTGCAATTATACTATTCGTTGGTAATAGCTTCACGAATTTTATCACGCTCGATTTGCTAAATTTGAGTGCCGAGAAGCCTATTCAGGCAACTCTCCGTGAAGGTGGCGAGATTATTGATACTCGTTGGAATGCCTTTGCACGTACAGACCTCGTTGTGCCAGCAGGTAATCAACCTTGGCGACTCTATGTGGATGGCGCGGCTGCATCCGTGATTCCTCCTGCCGAAAATAATCAATTTCTACGGCAAGACATCGGTTTATTTGCCTTTGCCACTGCTCAACCTGATGATGTTTTCATCATTGGCTCAGGTGGTGGATTAGACGTATGGTTTGGTCTACAAGTTGGAGCAAGCAATATCACAGCCGTAGAAGTGAACCCTGAAAGCGTGGCTATCGTACAAGATATTCAGCGGTATAGTGGTGATATTTACGATAATCCATCTGTGACTATTTTGGTGGATGAGGGACGTAGTGCCTTACGCCGTGAAGATACCCTCTACGATTTGATTTATCTCTCACAGGTCGTAACCTTATCGGCAGAGCGCAGTGGCTACGCTCTCACTGAAAATGCTGTTTTCACTGTAGAAGCCTTTGATGACTATTGGCAACATCTCGATGACGATGGATATTTAGCCCTAAAACTTTACGATGAGCAGACATTATCGCGCTCATTATCTATCATCATTGAGTTGCTCAACCAGCAGGGATTTGATGACCGTGAGGCATTGCAACATACCATTACCTTATTATCGCCGACGACAACACCTCCCACGCCGATGCTAATTGTTCGCAAAACACCATTCACTGAGGAAGAAGCACTCAGTATTGGTACTACCGCCCAGCAACTCGGTTTCGTTTCTTTGTATTTACCCTTCATCCAAGCTGACCCACCCCTTGATATGATAGTAAGTGGTCAGTCTACTTTTGATGATGTTATTGCTGTTTCAAATTTAGATTTATCCGCACCCACTGATAATCGTCCGTTTTTCTATCAATTTGAAAAAGGCATACCTCGTAATCTGAACCCTTTGTTGATTGCCTCAGCCATTGTTGTGGTTGTTCTCGTGCTTGGATTAGTATTTTTTGCCCGTCAATCGACTGAGCCTACGCCAAAATTACCGAGCATGAGTCTCTATTTTGCTGGTTTAGGCGCAGGATTTATCCTAATTGAGCTGGTGCTCATCCAAGCGACAGGGCTATTCATTGGGCATCCGACCTTAGCAATTACGACGACACTTGCTGTTGTCTTGATTGGAGGAGGTTTAGGCAGTGCATGGTATCATCGGCAAAATCCCAATCCACAGCAAATGCAATGGATCTTCTTAGCGATATTGGTCGTTTTGATTGCTGTCTGGCAAATTTTGTGGATATTTCTCAGCGATGCTTTAATTGGCTTGCCAACAATATTCCGCATCAGCGTGGTTGCACTCAGCATTTTTCCAATCGCATTCTTGATGGGAATTCCATTTGCGGTGGGCTTACGTATTGCAGACCAATTACACCCGCACTATGTCGCTCTTGCATGGACAATCAATGGAATATTTACAGTCTTGGGAACAATCTTAGGGGTCGTACTTGCACTATTATTTGGTTACTACGCGGTTATCGTTGCTGGTGTAATATGCTATCTACTCGTTCTCATTGTATCGCGTCGACTTCAATTAACGACGTAGAATTATTGCGCCTGCTTAATCTGTAGATATATCATCTTTTTGTACACCATCCAAATAACCCGATAACCAGCGCATTACATCCAATGCCGATTGCGGTTCTTGCTCACCCTTAACCAGTTGGCGCTCTACACTATCATCACTGCGTATAAGTGAGGGCTTACTACGATTTTCAGATAAGGTAGTAACAATTTGCGCTAATTCTTTGAGATTCGTCGATAACACAGGGCGCAGTTCAACAGGGAGTTCTTCATTACGTGCGTCAATCTCATTGCGGATGGTTGTACTATCCACCAATTTGTCATTAGGGTCAAAGCCCTCAGATAATGCTTGTAACAAATCGTAGGTTGTTGCAACAGCTTCTGAGAATTCTTCGAGTGAGCGATTGCCAATAATACGTCGCATGGCAATACTCGTCTGGACAATTGCTCGTAAGTCTTCTAATGGACGTTTGCCATCCAATAATTTATCAATTTTCTGTAATTGACCTGTGCCTTGTTCACGCGCGAAACTACGCCACCACTTAATTAAGCTAGTACGCCCATTCGCACTCCATTGAGTTTCTTTTCTGAGGCGTTGTATACTCTCAACAATTTGTCCTTCAGCCACCAATTCACCGAGTGTATCAAGTAGGCGACGCTGAGAAACCTTGAGCATCTGTTCATTTTTCTGAATTGCTGAACGTTCAGCTAATTGCCACAATACACCTGTCAAGGCAACAGTATCAGGGTATTGGGTCATCACACGCGACAATTGCTCAATTAATGCAAGGCTTTCCTCACTCCAATTACGATTGGTCAGTAAGGTCGATAGAACATCCACAACCACCTGTGCCGAGACCCATTCATTCGATAATACAGTAGACAAGATTTGCAAAATATCGTCATTGCTACGTCCGCTTTGTTCTAAAGACTGCGCTAGAGTTTCAGCAATGACATCTTGCTCGGCTAATGCTGGAATTAGCTGGAAAAATAACTCATCTTGATTTTTATCTGCCAGCATCAAAGTTAGCAATGTACCAACTGCCCCATTAATAAAGCTCTCTGGTTGTTCTACAAGACCCTGAATGAGTAGCAAAGGGCGAAATTGTGGAGGAAGTGTATTGGTTTGGTGTTGAGTATGAATCTGCCATAAGGCACGAATCCCTGATGAAGTTACACTACTGTGTTCGGCTTCAATACTGCGGTGCAAGGCTAGCAAAAATAATTCGCGCGATTCTGCGCTGACTGCTTCGATTGCTGTTGCATCATAATTAAGTACAGCAGATTTCACCGTATCGGATAATGCGTTCGTCAAATTTTCATCAGCTAAGAGCGTGTCAATTAAATCAGGTTGACGCTTCACAGCCAATATGAGTAATTCTTGTGCCAGTTCAGGACTATCCGCGCTATAGGGTTGTGCGGAAATGATACCTTCATTGAGAATATCGCCGAGTTCATAGCGTAAGGGTTCACGCGCAATGAGAGTCAACCAACTACGAATTGTTTCGGCAGAGTTACTCTCGATAGCGATTTTAATAGAGGCTTCTGCTGATTCATGCAAGCGTGTAAGCCATTTCTCACTTACATCGTCCTCAGATGCGTTCAAATGTTTGCGAATGAACGCGTAGACTGCATCAGGTTGTTCTTCTATCGAAGTCTCAAAGAATGGTGTTAAGCTCTCATCAAGAGTCGTATTACCATCTAATTCATCAGCGATAATTTTGGCTGTTTGTGTATCTCGACTTTGGAAATTATCCTCCAATAGGAGAATCATGTAAGCTGTCCGTAATTCTGGTGTTATTGGTACAGAACTACTGAGCGCACTCAAAATATTCTCAACTGAAACGTCATCCCCATGAAGTGCCTTCACATCATTTTCATGGCGCAATGCAACATTGGTAAGCATTGAACTTAAGTCAGATACTTCAGTGGCTTTAGCAATTTCATCCAGACGTTTGATGAGTGTAACAAGTGCTATCACATCATCATCCCATGAGGATAATAATTGCATTATATAGGGATGGCTCAATTCGATTGTATCGAGTTGGGGATTTTGCCAATCAAGACAACTAGCATCGGTATCAGTTTCTGCTTCACTGAATGTGACCATCGGCAATGAGGCTGTTAAAGTATCGGTATTGGTGGTGAAGGTCAGAAATTTACGACTTACCACAGGAATTAATAATCGTAAGCCTTTGATGAGTGCCAAACGCTTTGAATTACTTTTCGGGAAATTACTGATAACGATTTTCTGTGTAATCGCTAATTCTAATATGGTGAGTAAGAGGCGGAAATCACCATTGGCAATATCATCCAATAACGATTTGATGATTGTCACCATCTTATCAACACTTTGTTCGCTAGATGGCTCAATGGTTACCAGCTCAAGTGGTGCATGGCTCACATGATATGTCTGAATGGGTTTATTTATGAGATTTAGAAGCGCATCCAGATTATGAGTCTCATTCATTACCGCATTCGGCAAGACAATCAATTCCTGAACAGGTAGTGCTTGTGACTTATTCTGAAAGTGTGTCCTAACTAAACCATACTGCTTAATATCTGACGACTCTAAGGTAACGTAAGCCACCGCTTGTGATTTTTCTGCATCATCAAATGGTAAAGGGGTGATAGGTATTTGTTCTAGCTTACGAGTGGCATCTTCAGGATTAAGACCATCAGTGATTGCCAAAACTGTTGTTGAGTCTGTACTCTGATTATCAATCACAACAGTCCCGTAAATCAGGTGGTGTAACGTGTTTTCTACCATTGGCAGTATTCTCACGTAAGGTTTTTAGACAAGCTTCGATATTACGTTAGCGTGGCTATTGTGTCAAAGAGTCGGGTTTCTTGCAAGGTACTTACATTATTAGCATCATACAATCGCGTTAGTTTGAGGCGAAATGTCAAATTTTACAACCTCCAATATTCATTGACTTCTTACAGATGAGTTTCTAAAATTCTTTAGATATGCTAAACTATTTATACGGTTCATATTAGCTCATAAAGGATAGCATTTGGTAGATAAGACAGAATCAGGATTTGCACCTATCAATGGTGCAGAAATATTTTACACACAGACGAATCCCCATCATTCAGAAACGATGCTGATGATTCATGCAGGAATCTGTGACCATCGCATGTGGGAAAAACAAGTCATCCACTTCTCCAAACGTTTTCATGTTATTACCTTAGATATGCGTGGCTTTGGCAAAAGTAGTATTCCTAATGCCCCATTTAGTGACCATGAAGATATTATGGCTTTGCTCAAGTATGTTGAAGTTGATAGTGCGTGGTTCTTAGCCTGTTCTATGGGTGGCAAAGTGGCGATTAACATTGCCCTACTCCAGCCTAAGTTAGTTAAAGGCTTGCTCTTATCAGGTCCAGCGTATGGTGGATATCGCTATGAAAGTGACGAACCCCATCCGCTAGATGATGCCTTTGATACGGCTGAAGCCAATAACGATATGGAAGCGATGTCTGAATTAGAGGTACAACTTTGGGTAGATGGTGAAGGTCGTTCCTCTGATAAAGTTGACCCTACCGTACGTAAACTCGTCTATGAGATGAATTTAATCCCACTGAAGGTGGACGATGATATTTGGGATAAAGAACAATCTCTTGAGCCACCAGCCAGTGAACGCCTTGCAGACATCAAACAACCGACGCTGATTATCATTGGCGATTTAGATGTTGCGCCTAGTATCGAACGGGCTGATAACTTAGCCGAGGCTATCCCCAATGCGAAAAAAGTAGTTATAGCAGGTACAGCACACGTACCAAATATGGAATTCCCTGATAAATTCAATACGATTGTGGATGATTTTTTGAGGAATTTGTAACAAAAAAGGCGAGTCATCTTGACCCGCCTTCGTACTATTGAGGCTAATTAATCGCCTGTGGTTGCCATCACGCCTTCACCATTGTAGCCACGTCCGACACCACGATATACGAAACCAAGGTCGCGCATGGTATCTGGTTTGTAGAGATTACGACCATCAACGATGATTGCTGATTTGAGTAAGCCTTTGATGCGGTTCATATCCAAATTCTTGAATTCATTCCATTCTGTCATCAGAACGAGAATATCTGCACCATCTGCAACATCATAAGGGTTATCGACCAAGTTGAGACTTGGCATTTCTTGTGCCACATTTTCCATTGCCACAGGATCATATGCAACAACTGTTGCCCCTTGATTGATGAGTGTACGCGCAACAGTCAATGCAGGCGAATCACGAATATCATCTGTGTTTGGCTTAAATGCCAAGCCTAAGATACCAATAACCTTGCCCTCAACATTGTTATCGAGTAATTCACGAACCTTTAGCCCAATTTGTTTGCGTTGGAAATCATTAATTTCCATAACTGCGTTGAGCAATTGTGGGTGCATCCCATGTGTTAATGCCATATTCGCAAGGGCTTTTACATCTTTCGGGAAGCATGAGCCACCGTAACCTGCCCCAGCATTCAAGAAATGTGGACCAATGCGCTTATCGAAGCCCATACCACGAGCCACTTCATTAACATCTGCGCCTAAACGTTCACAGATAATGCTCATCTCGTTAATGAAACTGATACGTGTTGCTAAAAATGCGTTAGAAGCATACTTAATCATTTCCGAAGTACGAATATCTGTGATAACAGTTTCTGCACCCAATGGGCTATAGAGGTCAGCTACTTCTTGGGCAGCATCACGATTCGTGCTACCAAATACATTACGGTCAGGGTTCATAAAGTCACCAATAGCTGACCCTTCACGCAAAAATTCTGGGCAACTTACAACTGAGAAATCAATCGGGGATGGCTGGCTATTCTGAATAATTTCAGATGTCCAATCACCTGTACCGACAGGGACTGTTGATTTATTTACCACGATAAGTGGTTGGGTCATTTTCTCGCCAATCGTTTGTGCTGCTGCACGAACGTATTTCAAATCTGCTTCACCATCAACTGCCGACGGTGTACCAACACAAATAAAGACGAATCGAGCATCTTTAAGACCCTCTTCGTATGATGTTGAGAAGTGTAAGCGTCCTGCTTTCACGTTGCGTTCAACAAGTTCTTCTAGTCCGGGTTCATAAATTGGCATCACACCTTGTTTCAGACGTTCTACTTTAGATTCGTCAATATCAACCGTGATAACGTTGTTACCAAGGTCAGCAAAACAAGTTGCGGTTACTAAGCCAACATAACCGGAGCCAATTACACAGATATTTTCCATAGTATCCTCAAGATTTTTTTCATGAATTCTGAAACATTATACACAGCTTATTGTGAAATGTATCATAATTAAAAAAATTTTATCACAATTGTTCGTAATAATTAACAACTAATGTCGATTTAACCCGATGGTACTAGCCATTAAATCATTCCCGACTAATATGTATTTTATGTGATTATCCTATGCTTATGACAGTTGTTTATAAGGGATTAAGGTCTTGTTTCGATATTCGCTGTTCATATTTTTCGTTTTATTACAAATAATCACTCTTAATGCTCAAGACAATCTACAGTTCATGAGTGATATTCCATACGTCATTGATGGGCATGAACTTCAAACTTTAGACATCTATTTGCCGAATTATTCCCAAAATATGCTACCAATAATTTTTATGGTACATGGGGGTGGATTCATCGCTGGAGACAAATCCGAAATGCAAGGTGCAGCAGAACATTATGCTGAGTTAGGCTATGCGGTTATCTCACCGAATTATCGACTCGCACCAGATTTCACCTATCCGACGGCTCATGCAGACGTTTTTTGTGCATTAGCGTGGACACTCACTCATGCTGACGATTATCATCTTGACCCAAATAACTTAGTCCTCATGGGTGAATCAGCTGGCGCAAATACAGTTGCCCTCTTAGCCACAATGGATAACCCCAACGCTCTACTTGAAGATTGTATGTATCAATTACCTAATGACCTATCTATCCAAGCCGTTTTTGCGATGTATATGCCCGTTGATTTAAGTTCATGTGAATGCCAATTAGCGAAACGTCTAGCGAGTATTTATTTGGGTATTAATCTATCAGATTGGGAGAATGCCGAAACACAATCTCTCTGGCAAAGTGCATCTATAATCAAGGAACTAGATGAAACAGACCCGCCTTTTTATCTCATTCATGGTGCAAATGATTTTCTCGTACCACTCAGCGAGTCAGAATTTTTTGTGAGTGCTTATCAAGAGGTTGGTGGATATGCGGAGTTAGTGGTTTTTGAGGGGGCAAATCATGGCTTCTTCACTAATATTGATTCAGTCTATACACAACGTGCATTAGCAATTATCGATGACTGGATTACGGAATAAACTGTCTCACCGAGTAAGTAACAAATTGACCACACTCATATCACGCATCAGTTGTTCGGTGAGTTGATACAGTTCATCAGATTTATGAGTATAGTCGGTCAGTGAACCATCGGTTTCGATGACGTGTAGGCTCGTAAAGCCCATATCCAGAACTTCTTGTAAGGATTCATGGGGAACATTGCCAAAGGCTTTTAATCCGAGTGGATTATATTCCATCACGAGGGCTAAGTTAGGGGAACTAGCAATGGTTCGGGTCATCCCACGCAATGCACCCATTTCTGCCCCTTCAATATCCATCTTGACGACATCAACCTGTGCAATACCCAACTCTCCCATGAGGTCATCAATAGGCGCTGTACGAACGGTATAGGTTTGAGGCTGAAAGTCATTATCGAGGCGTGGTGCAAAATCAACATCGCGTTGTGTGGTTGATAGCTGAACATCACGCAGAGTCTCATCATAATGCAATGACCCACTCGCACTCATCATCAGATAATCATAGAGTTCAGCTGTACCTTCTTCTTCTGCCAAGGCAACTTGCATGAGAGTGACGTTATTGCGTTGCCCAACATTTTTCTTGAGCATCGCATGATTGTTCGGATTCGGTTCAAACGCGACGACACGCCCATTCTCACCTACCAAATTAGATGCCAGCCGACTGTAATAACCGACGTGTGCGCCAATATCGAGGACAACCATATTCGCTTTAATCAGTTTCTTGAGTTGAGCATTCGTTTCGGGTTCATGCCGACCTGTGAGCAATTCAAGACGAAACCAGAATGGGTCATCTGGCATGGTTTGGAAACCTTGAATGCGTTCCATTAACGGAAACATCACGGTTGTAGACAACCAATGCATGGCACGGTGCAAACCACGTACCCGTTTAAAGGTTTTGCGATATAGGTCTACGCCAAATTGTAATAAACCACTGTTTGTACTCGGCTCACCTGCCACCCAATTGCTCCTTTGAAGACAGCTATTGCCTTCATCAATTCCGCACTCTTTAGCAGTTGGCTAGACTAACGCACCTTAGACTGTCGGTCAATATTGAAATATACTTCTCATTCTCGCAGATACTGCCTCAAGACCTTGTGTGTCTGTTCGACCATCGTATCGAAGGCGAAGCGTTCCATGCCGAGGTGGGTATTTTGGGCGAGTGTTTGACGCCTGTCAGGTTGGGATGCCTCTTTGATGCTCTGCGCTAAAGCAGACACATCTACATACGGCACTAGCAAACCATTCACATCATGCTCAACAATCTCAGGATTACCGCCTTTATCACTGGCAATAATCGGTGTACCGACGCGCAAGGCTTCTAAAATAGTATGGGGTAATCCCTCATAACCACTATAGAGCGCAAAATAATCACTAGCTTTCATCATGAGATAGACTTTTTCTCTTGGGACACGCCCTAAAAATTGCACGCGCTCACCGAGTTCTTGGGCTAAGATACGTAATCTTGCCAATTCTTCGCCATCACCAGCCACCACTAAGCGCACATTATCTACCTGTTTGAGCGCGTTAATCAGATGGTCTATACCCTTCCAAGGTGTGAGGCGGGCAGCAGTAAAGATGGTCAGCGTATCGTCCCAGCCAAGAGCTTTGCGTGCCTTAGCTTGAGTTTCAGGTAAATTATCGACTGCTGGAGGCATGGCATTATAAATCACATGAATCCGATGTTCTGGTACACCCCACCCTATCACGAGTTGCTTGAGATACTCACTTGGCACAATGACTGCATCAAATGCTTGAACTTGCTCAGACCGCGACTTTTTCTGACGTTCGACAAGCCACGAATATCTATTGTGTTGGAAATCATCTATATCGGTTGTTGGCGGAATCCAACCGCGTCGGATACAGCGTTCCCATGCTTGGTCACCAACAATCTTGATAACACGAGGGATATTGCCCCACTGAACAGGTAAATCAATTGTATGAGCATAAATAAGGTCTGCTGATTGCACCATGTCGCTTGACGCTCGCCAGTAATTGAAGAGCCTCAGAGGAAGTATTTGCCGTGAGATGCGTTTTACAGGATAGCCATAATCATCCTGACTATCATTGCCGTAAGTTAGGACGGATGGTTGCCAAGAATGAGTCTGTAAAGCAGGTAAAATTTCTTTGAGGTAAGTAGCAGGTCCACCTGATTCTGGGTGAAAAATACCTGCGACAATCATCAACTTGGGCATTCTAGGCTGTCACACTATCTTAATTACAGTTGGGTGCATTGTACCTAAGCAAATACAAAAACCCTATTGAGAGATTAGCCTAATTGCCGTTTGAGTTGCCGTTAGCATTGCCATTACTATTGCCACTGGAGCTACTATTAGCATTACCATTACTATTGCCACTGGAGCTACTATTAGCATTACCATTGCTATTGCCACTGGAGCTACTGTTAGCATTGCCATTGGAACTGCCATTAGAGTTACCATTTGCATTGCCACTGGAGCTACTGTTAGCATTGCCATTGGAACTGCCATTAGAGTTACCATTTGCATTGCCACTGGAGCTACTGTTAGCATTGCCATTGGAACTGCCATTAGAGTTACCATTGGAACTGCCATTACTACTAGAGCTATCGTCTGTGCTTCCACTAGCATCGGTGCTTGTAGTATTCACGCTCGGAGGACTTATAGGATAATCAACCAATAAAAATTCAGCTATCCAACCACTTAATCCAGAGACAAGTTCAACTTGTATCCACTGACCATCATCACTGATACCAATTTGTGTGACACTTGCAAATGGTGAAATGTACTCAATAATATTCGAATCTAAACTTGGCGCATTACGAACACGGACGGTACCTGTTGCATTTACATACAGTGTAATGGGGTTACTTATAATTGAACTATCACCCTCTTCGGTAGCTGTAGTATCAACAACAATCTCATTAGTTGGCGATGGTTGAATTGTTTCAGTAGGCTCTGGCGTTTGAGTTAAAATCGGTTCTTCTGTAATAACCTCAGTAACAACAGCCTCTATTTCAGGCTCATCCGTTACTATAACATCTGGCTCTGGTGTTATCTCAATCGGTAGAACAATGTCTACAGGCTCTTGGGTACTCAATGCTTGAGAAAGCCTCATTTGACGATTGCTAAAGTCTTGAATAATCGCTGAGGGTAACGCAGAATTATAATTTGTAATCGTTGTTTCTAATTGTGTTAGAGCATTACTCAAATCACTTTGAAAGACAATATCTTCATCAAAATTTGGGTTCGTGTTAACTGCATTCTCTAAGCTAACAATTGCATCATCTAGTATATCCACATCAACACGATTAACGGTGAATAACTGTGCGAGTTCTTCTAAACGTTCTTTTGCATTTTGCAGATGTAATTCTGCACGATTTTCAGAATTTATAGCAAATTGTAAAGCAACTTTTTCGACACTGCGTTTAACAGGGTAGAGTAAGTCGCCCGGTAAACTATCCGCCGAGATACTCGGGGCAAGTAAGGTACTCACAAAGAGTAAAATAGCGATTGATGCGGCAATCCGTTGAATAGATGCTGTAAAATTAGGAACTAAAATGCGTTTTGGTTGTGGCTTGGTAGACGATACAATCTGCTCATGAATACGGGCTTTTGCTTCGGTCGATAAAACAGGTAAAGGTGCATCTGCCAAACGAACAGCCGCTTGTATGATAGGATCAGGATTTTCTTTAGCTAGTTGAAGTGCTTCATCAGAGACAATCAAGGAATCTAGTTGTAGGTGTTGTTGAGCATCAAGCATACGGGCAAACATGCGTGTTTTTGCATCCGCCGATAAAGTAGGCTCTTGTTTATTTTTATAGTTTAAGAGCGTTTCTAATATGCGCTCCTTGCTAGATATTTCTGATGTAGTTTTTTCTGCGACATCTAAAATTTGATTAAGAATATGAGTTTTAGCTTCAGGTGATAATTGAGGGTGGGGAGCATCAATCAACATAGCCGCCATACGCAAACTAACAGACTCACCGTTCGCCACCTTCTTGCAGAAGGTAGGAGAGGTCAGCATTTTATCAATTGTAGTATCAAGTTGTTGATACAGGTCTTGTTTTTGGTTTGGCATGTATCCCCACTCGTTGGATACGGTTATTACACTATATTATCACAATATTATTCTAATTGTACTGTAGTCAAAGCTATATGTTGTAATGTTTTCTAAACATACTTGTCAATATTACATACAAACTTACCATATATAGATGCTATGATTGCTAGTTGAAAAGCAAAATGTATTTTTATCATTATTTTCGGTTGAAGTATATCTCAACCCTACAAAAAGCCTGAAAAACAAATACTTAATGGAGGGTGGGCATAGATAGAAGGTAGCTACAAAATTGAACCGTAAAACTTCTTTATTTTCTACAAATGACAGGTTTTGTGTGATTAGCAATCAGAGTTAGATACATTGAACGAGTGACTTATTACTGAGAGCTTAATAGGACTAAGGAACTATCATATCGTGACCATTTTAGCAATTGATGTTGGCAGTTCATCAGTAAGAACAGTTTTATTTGCCGAAACAGACAATGGCGTGGAACTCATAGAGGATGCCATTGTACAAAAAGCCTATGAGTTTGATACAGATAAAACAGGCAAAGCCACTGTTTCTGCTATTTTTTTACGAGACCTAATTGAAACTTGCATAGATGACATCCTCAAGCATGAATTAGCCCATACCATAAGTGCCGTAGGTATGGATACATTTGTAGGAAACATTCTGCCTATTGATGACGGTCATATGCCTCTAGCGGATGTCGATACCTATGCCGATACACGTAGTGACGATTTTGTTGATATACTATCCGCACAAATGGATACAGACGACTATCATCAGCGGACTGGGACAATCCTCAATAGTGCTTATTATCTGCCTAAACTCAAGTTTTATGAGAGACAATCGCAAATAATAGATGCCTTCACTGATTTTGCAAGCTACTGTTATCAGCATTGGTTTGGGAGCGATGTCCCGATGAGTTATTCAGTTGCCTCATGGTCGGGATTGTTGAACCGCGCCACTTTAGAATGGGATACTGAGAGCCTAAAATATTCGCAATTCACCACAGAAAATTTTCCACAATTGGCTGATTATCAGCAAGTTAAGCAGGGGTTATCAGTAGACTATAGACAACGCTGGCAAGCTCTCAAAGATATTCCATTTTACTTGGCTATAGGGGATGGTGCATCAGCGCAAGTGGGTTCAGGGGCAATTGCTGATAAAACAGCGACAATTACAGTGGGGACAACATCTGCTATTCGCAAGGTCAATACAGAAACACTACCACCTGTTCCAGCAGGAGCATGGTCGTATCGCATCACAGCGGAGCATCATCTAATTGGTGGTGCTTTGAGTGAAGGCGGAAATATTTTCGCATGGGCGCGTGATACGCTTAATCTGGATGATGTTGATATAGAGGTGGAATTGCCTAATCGCCGACCAGCAGAGCATGGACTAACCGTGTTACCCTTATTGAATGGAGAACGGTCTCCAAATTGGCGTGGGGATGCGCGGGGGACAGTTCATGGTTTACGCTTGAATACTACCGCTTTAGATATACTTCATGCTATGCTAGAGAGTGTGGCATTGCGTTTAGCGATTATTGCGGAGCAATTGAAACTTGAAGCTGATGTAAAATTGATGGCATCAGGTGGTGCAATACATAAATCACCTGCATGGGCGCAAATTATTGCGGATGCACTGGGGCGTATGGTGCATGTTCTGGATGAAGCTGAGGTGACCGCTTTGGGTGTGGCGCAGATGGTCTGGTGTGCGGAGAATGGTGTGCCTTTACAAGGTGCATCGCCGAAAATTGCGAAGGTCTATCAGCCAAATCTTGACTATACGGACATCTATAGAGCGTTGATTGCGAAACAAAAATTGCTCTATCAACGTACTGAAAATCTTGATTGACTTTAACGCAGAGCATCACAGAAAAAGAGATGTTGAGACACCTCCTAGAAATTGAGCAAGTAAGGATGTAACGTGACTAAAATTCTGGTCATTGAAGATGATGAAAGTATTCGAGCAAGTATTGTAGACCTCCTCTTGCTTTCGGATTATGAGGTTGAATCAGCTATTGACGGTGTTGATGGTGTCACTAAGGCGCAAGTCTATGAGCCTGACATCATCTTGTGTGATGTGATGATGCCAAAATTAGATGGTTATGGTGTGTTGCAAGAACTCAGGAAAATTCCGAGTTTATCGCGTGTTCCTTTTATGTTTTTAACAGCAAAATCCAATATCGAAGATATACGAGAAGGGATGCTCCTCGGTGCGGATGATTATTTGCCGAAGCCATTTTCAGGCAATGAACTATTGTCAGCAGTCCAAACCCGACTTGAACGCCATGCACAATCTCAGAAATATGACATCCAACAAATGGAAGCGGCGCGCCAGTATATTAATTTGACTTTACCACACGAACTCCGAACTCCTCTGACTACAATCATGGGCTATGTCGAAATCTTGGATGAGGAAGTCGACAATATGGATTCGGATATGATTCATAGCATGTTGGCATCTGTTAGAGGGGCAACGGGACGACTAAGCCACCTCATTGAAAATTATGTTGCCTATGGTCAACTTCAATTATTGCTTAACGACCCTGAAGTAATTCAGGAAATTCGCAACAATAGCCTTATTCATGGATTTGATGGTTTAATCGCGCAATCCGCAGAACAAGTTGCTTATCATGCGAAAAGAATTAATGATTTGGTATTGGATGTAGAGTCTGTATCAGCCTGTATTTCATTTGAACACGCGAAAAAAATATTAGAAGAAATCATGAGCAATGCCTTTAAATTTTCGACAGATGGGACTCCCGTGACCATCACTGGCAAAATCAATAATGAGCGCTATGTTGTTTCGATTACCAATCATGGACGTGGGATGACAGCCGAGCAAATTGCCAACATCAAGGTCAATAATCAATTTGAACGTGACATCTATGAACAACAGGGCGCAGGGCTTGGCTTGGTGATTGCCCAGCAAATTCTCGATATTCATGGGGGTGACCTCATCATCGAGAGCGAGCCTGATGTTACAACAACGGTTCATATGGTACTTCGGATGGCGTAAGATAGTAACACTTCGAGTTTATGCTATGACACATAAAGAAATGCTTTTTCCCTTAGAAGATGAAGCGGATTGGTCATATCAACTGCAAATTTATTTGATAAGCCATTCTCAGCTTCAAATAAAATTAGAACATAGCACAACTGGACAAGTGAAATATATTAATTTCTCTGGCGTGGAATTTTACGATGGTTCGTTAGATTGGAAAAGTGCTGGCTTTTTTATTGGAAATAGTGACGAATGCCTTGAAATCTTAAATAAGATAGATGCTTATAGGAAAGATGCTGATGAGGTTTTGCTTTCTGAAATGTCTCTCTTTGTAGCTGAACCATATAATGGACATCGAATCAGGATTGTTGCTGGCAATTCTCCCAGTTTTACAGAAGCAAACCTCTTTAAGAATTATGTTCCTTAGCCCTCTCACATAGTCTATTTGTAATCTTGTAATGTGTATCACTAACTTAAGCACTCCGAAATGTTAGATACACTAACAAGAATCTTGCTAATGATTTGCCCATATGTTTTCACATCGACAGAATATTTTTAACAAAACTAGATTTACCTCACTGATTTGCATAAATAATGATAATTCTTCGCTGTGCATAATAAACAGAATTGTTGCGGAGATAATCGGCTGATGCTATGCTTGCCTCATGCTAGGGGTAAATTATTAGAGGAATTTGAGCGATGTCGGATGTGCCTGCCATTCGTATTGAAAATCATACTGTAACCACACGCGATAATACGACTCTTTCTGCTACCCTATTTCGACCTCATGACCATAATAACCATACAGTGTTAATTGCTAACGCGATGGGGATGCCTCAACGCTTTTATCGGCATTATGCAAGCTATTTAGCGGAGCAAGGTTGCGTTGTCATGACGTTTGACTACCGAGGGATTGCACAATCCAAAACTAGCAAGAATCTCTGGGGATATAACGCTACTTTAGAACAATGGGCATCGCAAGACCTGCAAGCTATCATTAAATGGCTGACACGACAGTATCCCAGCACAGAATTAACGGTTATCGGGCATAGCCTTGGTGGGCATTTACTAGGAGCAACGTCTGATAATAAGCATGTTAGCTCACTAATTGGTGTTTCAGCACAAAATACTTATTGGCGCAATTGGGCATGGTGGCGACAACCTATCATGGGCTTATTTTGGTTCGTTGTTTTACCCATACTGACATACGCTATCGGGTGCTTCCCCTCTAGAGTATTTGGTTTAGGTGAACCTTTACCGAAACAAATCGCGTTAGATTGGGCGCGTGGTGCGCGAAATAAGTTAGGCAATAAGGGGCTTTTTGTCGGCACAACAAATGATCATTATGCTGATTTTACAGGCTATACACGTTTCTATAGTTTCAGTGATGATGCGACTTTGGCTCCTAAAAAATCAGTTGAAGCGATTTTGGCGTATTATCCCAATGCCAAGCATCAGCAACATCGCCATGTATCCCCACAAATGATTGGCTTAGATAGCATCGGGCATATTCGCTTCTTTAGACCTGAAATGCGCGATACGCTCTGGCATGAGAGTTTCGTCTGGTTGATGAATCCGAGTAGTGCCAGCGAGGTTGTGAATAGCAGTGAAAATTCCCCGACGAATTTACAAGCCAGTAGTTTGCCACAGGCGAGCCTGTAAGTTGAATATGTAAATCGGTCATAATTTCCTCAAATTCATTCTGCACAAAATATAAGAATAGTTTATTCTTATATTATTAGAAATTAGGCAATTGTAGAATTTTTAATGGACAAAGCTGGCTTTGTTCCTACTTAGGTTCTCTCAAGTGCATAACTCCTAATTATCAAGTAACTATTGAGGAGATTCGCTAATGCGAGCTTTTGGGCAACGTTCTTTATGGAGTATTTTGTTATCGTTATTGAGTATTGTGATTGTTACCGCACAAGCCAATGAATGTTCAATCTTTTTAGATGAGGCATTGTCTGCCTTAGAAGACAATTGCGATGGCACAGGACGTAATGAAGCCTGCTATGGATATAACCAAATTAGCGCGTCATTTATTTCTGATGTGAGTGATGATTTCTTCACTCAACCCTCAGATAAATCTGCTATCGCTGAGTTAGCAAGCATTAATACCGCACCCTTCAACGCGAATAATAGCACATGGGGTGTTGCATTGATGAATATTCAGGCGAATTTACCGAATACCTTGCCGGGACAATCTGTCACCTTCATTTTGATGGGCGATATGGAAGTTGAAAACGCGGTTGACCCTGAGAATGCCTTTAATCCAAGTGATGGTGTTGAAATTGCAATTACCTCACCTGCTGGTGCGAATATTCGTAGCGGTGCTGGTTTAAACTTCAATGTAATTGGGGGCGTTCGACCTGAAGAAACGCTTCTAACAGATGGCATATCCGAAGATGGCGCATGGTATCGGGTTGCTTATGATGACCGTGTAGCATGGATTAACGAAGTTGTCTTTGACACGACGACTGAGGGATTAGCCGATTTACCAACACTTACAGATGATTTACAAACACCGATGCAAGCATTCTATTTGCGTACAGGTATCGGTCAAACCGATTGTACCGAAGCACCTGATGATTTGCTGATTGTACAAGGACCTGAAGATATTGAAGTCAATATTACTGCTAATGGTGCAGACATCCGTATTGGCTCAACTGTTGGTTTACGTACTATCGAGATAGATGGCGAGCTTTTCTTAGAAGTGATTGCGATTTCGGGTGAAATTGAATTTATGGGGCAAATTTTAAGACCCGGTCAACGAAGCCTTGCGTGTTTAGGTGAGAGTGATAGCCGTGGTTTAGATGGCGAAGATAACGACCTTACGGTTATTTGCGAGCCTACGCCTCCTGAAACAGCTGAGAATTTTGGTGAAGATTGGTGTGTGCTTGAACGATTACCAACTAATCTCCTGAATTATGATATTGAAATCTTATGCCCCGGCGAAACACCTGTTGTTGTCACGAATACAAACCGAGGAGGTGGCGCGACATCATCTAATGTTGCGACAGTTGATTGTAGTACGATGAGCCTCATCAGCCCCTTATCGCCTGTAAATTCTGGTAATCATACATTTAGTTGGACACCAGCACAGGGTGATAACATCACCTATCAATTGGTATTCTGGGATTTTGCAGGTAATGAGGTTGAATCCTTCTTCACGACTGAAACTCTATATAACATCAATCTAGGGTTGGATACCTCAACGGGTGGTGAATTTTCTTGGGAAGTACGTGCGTATCAAAATGGAGCATATGCTTGTGTGACTTTCCGTTCGCCTCAACTGACTCGTACAGGTGAATTGAATCCTGTTGGCACAAGTCCGGGTGCTGACCCTGTTTTCACTGCATCACGTGGCGCTTGCTTTGATAATGGTTCGACCTATGAAACAACCGTTTCTTGGGCGAATGCACCTTCTACACCAGTGACGATTGATTGGGAAGATGATTCAGGTATACCGGGGTCTACGTCTAGCGGTGCGATTTCAGGTAGTGCAAATATCCAAACAGGATACTATTTCTATACATTCACATACATTGATGTCACAGCAGGTGGGCAAACCATTAGCTTAGGTGGATGCTAACTTTGATAGGGTGAGATGTAGGGGAAGGTTTGAAACCTTCCCCTATGCCTGTCAAGTTAAGGACAAAAATAGCCACGAAGTCACGAAGAACACGAAGAAAAGCAAGAAAAAAAGCTCATTGTGACTGTCTCAAAAAGACATATTTACTGCCGTTTTTACGCCCCAGTTCAAAACTATTGTCTAATTTTGAGAGTAAGTTCACTGAAAAGGACTAACTATAAACTCTTTTAGTGGGTTTCCAGACTAGCTAGCGTGATATTTTAAACGTCGCGCGGTGCAAATTCCTAATATTTACCCTCAAATGGCTTAACTTGATACCTATTAGAAGGTGTGAAACCCTCCCCTACAAGCAGAATCGTATTGAATAGTTATTTGCTCATCCAAAACTGGGGTTAAATTAAGTTGAGATGCTGTTATGGCAACGAAAGAACTGTTGCAATTATTCCTCGGCACGATTGAAGATAGTGACAGGCAGAATACCTTCGGGTGTGAGTGTATGATCCTCAAATGCGGGATAACTTGGCGAATAGCGTGTTGCTCTGAATATCGGTAAGGGTGAATACTCATCAATATCATTGACAACAGGGTTTAGATATTCCCATACGATATTGCCTTCGGCATCAATTTCAAATAATCGCCCAAGAGGTCCTTGTGTGATGAAAATATTGCCATTCTCTAAGCGTTGTGCGCCCGACGTATTAATAGCGAAGAAGGATTCAGGTGGGTCAGCGCGGTATTCCCAGACTGTATCAAGCGGTGCATAGGCTGAACCGACTAATAAATCATACTGACCATTGTCATGAAGGGGTGGCACAATCTCAATGACAGATGAAAATTCCCTAACATTTTGACGACCATTATTGAAAATCTGAATATTGCCATTTTCCAACCATACAGGGTTATGTTGATTGAATAACTGCTGATCTTCGGCTAATCCACGTCCGTATGCTTCTGGATTGCCCCAACGATAGACTAAATCGCCTGTATTATGGTCAATAATCCAGATTTCACTCTGAAAATGTGCGCTGACCATAATTTGCTCTAGCTCAGGATGATATTCAATTGCATTGAGGTGGCTTCGGTCTGTTACGTTGCGATACAGGTTATTGTAGTTAATATCGATTAAATGTGGGTTTACAGCAGGGATGCCGTAATTGGGAAGGCTATCATCATAGTCTTGCACGCTGTGGTCTAGCAACCGCCATTGCCAGATAATTTCATTTGTGGCAGGGTCAATTTCAATGATTCTATCAAAGAACATTGGCTCGTTGGCTTCAGGAGCAAGTTCAGGATTGATACCGTAGTTGGCAATTTCATCGGCTTCAAGCGTTTCCCACATGCTCAAGAGAATATGCCCATTGGGGAGCAAAGCCACGTCATGATGAATTTGAGCATTGGGTAAGTTAAAATCATATGACCAGATTAGCTGATTATTCCAGTCATAGCGTTCAATACGCCCTGTTGTCCCTGGTGGGAAATTTTCTCCAGAATCAGACCGTACGCTTGTGAGTAAATCTCCATTTTCAAGGAGTTCAACGGCTAGCATGGGGAACTCACTTTGCCATTGATGTAAGACTTCACCTTTATTATCAATGAGATAAGCGATATTTGAAGGAATTGGGCTAAAGAGTATATAGCCATCGCTGACAGCGTCTGTAGATTGCGTAACACCGACTACAAAATCACGCGTTTCTTGGGCAGCAACATTTACAACGAGTAAAAAACAGATAATAAAATAAACAATACGAGCGGTCACTGAGCATCCTCATGATGGATTGCCTGTAAGAATTTAGGGTTTGCCACTTCTAGTTGTTCAATGGTGCGGGCTTTTAAGTGTTCAAAAAGCGCATAATCATCATCGAACTTGCCATTCCGAATATTCTGGCATAGCTTTTTATTCGCTGCTTGAATAGCTACTTCGAGGTCATCGTCGCTCTCAATAGTTGGCATATCCTTACCCATTACCATGTTGAGACGCGTCCATTCAGCACGGAGATGAAAGGGGCGAATGGTGTATTCTCGTTCAACGATTTTCAGCACATTGATTGCGACTAGGGTCTGGAAATACAATTGGCGATTGGTCTGTTTGGCAACGGGAATCACTTTTTCTTCAAAATGATGTCGTGCGGCAATCAGCAATTCAGTTAAGGTCGGACGGTCATACATGAGCAATGCCTTTAGCTAAGACTAGTGTCTTCATGGTACATGGCGCACCATGCCCCTACGACAAAGAATATATTTATCATATCTCATGAAGCATCAGGTGACCAATTATAAGCGGTTGCTGTTCCGATATGAAGAAACCCTAGTTTTGCTAATATGGGCATACTGGTATCCATACGTGCATCGACTTGGAGATATTTGCACCCCCTCGCTTTTGCTTCTTGTAAACGTACCGCAACCAATTGGGTATAAATCCCACGCCGACGGTAGGCTGGCAAAGTAGAGCCGCCCCAAATACTCGCAAAGGGATTATCAGGGGCAAACTCAACTCGACCATAGCTGACAGGTATATCATCGACATAAACCAGATAAATACTCAAGCTATTAGGTGCAGTCTCATGACGAGGCAGCAGCCATTCGCTCATTTTGTTTGGTGTAGCATCAGAAAAAGGATCGTCTTTCCAGATTTCGTAATAGACTTCATCCAATTGCCTGAACATTTCAGGTGTAGTGACTTTGCGAATATCTACCTGAGGTGCTTCTAACAATTGGGCAGGCGCATTAGCGATTGGTAGCACCATCACCGCTTCGACCTCGTCAGCTGAAAATCCATACTTGGCTAAACGTTCCCCTAGGTCTTCGGGCGTATCGTAATCGTACAATTTCCACTCAAAGGGATAACCATGCTCTTTAATAATGTCGAGCATCTCCTGAATAGCGTCATCGGCATTGTTTGCGTCTAACTCGCTATATGACAATGCACCTGACTCAAATTCATGCCAAAAATGATACATGAAATGCTCATGCCTGAATGATTCAGCCGATGGCTCAGTATCTGACTTGCGCTGATAATGGTCATATTCTTGGCGTAGAGCTTCTATGGTCAGGGTCATAAGACAGGTGATTTATCCATTTCATCATAATCACAAGCAAGATTACGCCATGCGCGTCCTAAACGGCAGAATCCTTTTTCGATTAGTTCAGGCGCTTGCAGACCATAATTCAGACGCATGTGGTATGCGCCACCACCATTCAAGAAGAAAATATTCCCGATAGCGAAGGCAACTTGATTCTGGACGGCTGCGATGAATAATTCAGCGGCTGTTGGTCCTGTTTTCGGCAACTTTGCCCATAAATATAAGCCACCCTCGGGGACACACCAGCGTGTTCCGGGTGGGAAATGCTCTTTTGCCGCACGGATTGCTGTATCACGTCGCCGTTTAAATTCTTTGTTATTCCGTTCTAGTTGGCGCGATAAAATGCCACGTTGCATCATCAGGTGGATAGCGCGTTGGTTGAGCGCACTTGTACTAATATCTGCTGCTTGCTTCACTCGTACTAAGCGTTCAAATTGGTTGCCCCCTGCAATCAGATACCCAATCCGCATACCGGGTAGGAGCATTTTGGTAAAAGCACTTACATGAATGACAACATTATCTTCATCTAGCGCTTTTAGTGGCGGTATAGATTCACCTTCAAAGCGGAACTCGTGATAGATAGCATCTTCTAAGATTGGCACATTGTATTTTACTGCCAGATTAATCAGTTGTCGGCGACGATGTAAAGGCATTACTTGCCCTGTTGGGTTCTGGAAGCTCGGCATCACATAGATGAGTTTAGGCGAGTTTTCCATCAGGTAATGTTCAAGGCAATCAAGACGAATACCATCGGAATCCATCGGGATACCATGAACATTGATACGTCGTGTTCTGGCAATATCTATCACGCCGATATAGGTAGGATTTGCCGTAACAATCGTTTCACCCTCAGCAACTAATGCCTGTATCACAAGGTCGATAGCTTGCTGTGCGCCACCCGTAATCAAAATATCATGGGCGCGTGTTTGAATGCCCAAAGCACTTACATAATCGCGCACACCAGAGCGCAGAGGTCCATAGCCCTCAGCAACTTCATAGGTTAAGGCTCTCGCACCATCACGGTCTAGCACAGAATTAATGGCATCGCGTAAGCTGGCAATCGGGAAAAATTCAGGAGGCGGCGCACCATGTGAGAAATTAATGACCCCCGGACGACGAGCAAGGCGCATCAAATCACGTAATGATTGGTCGGGCAGGTTGTTATTATCTACAGCTACCCCATTCGACGCGACTGTTTGTGCCGCTGCACTTGTATCTTTCGATACAAATGTGCCACGTCCAGCATGGGCGCTCAAAAATCCTTCCGCACGTAATTCAGCATAAGCATTCACCACACTAATGCGACTGACATCAATGTGTTTAGCAAGAGTACGGCTAGCGGGGAGACGTGTGCCAGCGGGGAGATTACCACTTTCGACTTGCATCTGAATTTGACGGATGAGTTGCTTATAAATCGGTTCTTCGCTCTCACGGTCGATATTGATATTGATGTTTTGTGAGGGCATTAGCGTCACTCCTAATACTAATTGGGCTTAAACTTTATAGCCGACAGGTGGCTATAAAGGCTCATAACAGACAAAAGACCTCATCAGGATAGCACAAGATAAGTCCAATTACACTGGCAATAAGTCCAATAATTAGGATTTTGATCAGATAATGATTTTACTCTGGCACAGCTGTGCTATACGTTGGTGGTACAGCTAAGGTTGGTGGTGGTGCAACCTCGCCGACATCAATGCGTTCTGACCATGTGTGCTGATGAATGCGCCCATCATTATCTTGAATTTGTATGTCAATCAGATGTAAGCCAGAGCCAAAGTCAGCAAGATTGAGGTCGCCATACAGATAGGAATCAACTAAAGTTGTGCGGAAATTAGCTTGAATTGCGCCGTTGATGCGTACAATCAGGCTCGTAGCGCGCTGGCTCATTTCCTGTGGATTGTTCGCTTGCCCGATGAGAAAATCAGGAACAATCCAAAAACAATGCAACGTATCTGTATAGCAGGTTTCATTAACACGAATAAAATTAGGTGCTTGAGCAGGATATTGTTCTAGAAATTGGGCTGTTGCTAAGGATTCAGCTTCATAATTGGCTTGAGATGGCAAGACCATTGCCAATAAGAGTGAACCGAGTGCAATTAAAAGGCAAGTAACAATGCCAGTAACAATATAAGTAACAAACTTTTGAGCGCGTTTCTGTTTTTTCATATGCCCTATCCCCTAATACTATCTATGCCTTACATACACTTCGCTCAAAGAAAATCCTCAGAATTTGATGGTTTTATTGTAAAAAATATAAAATTAGGATGTATTAACTATGTAAACATCATCAAAAACGAGTAGTATAAAGGTAAATTACATTAGGTTATTATTGCTTGAGGGTAGATATGTATCAGCGACTGAGTGCTTTCTTATCAACGGGGCTTTTGATGCTATTGGCTGTGGCACTTGTCTCTGCACAGGCAAATTGTAGTGCATTGCTATCCGATGCTTTAGAAGCGGTAGAAGAAAATTGTGGTGATACAGGACGCAATGAAGCCTGTTATGGTTATGATCAGGTGGAAGCGAGTTTCCTCACTGATATTGAAGATACACTCTTTGCTCAACCAACTGATAAAGTCGGCGTGGCGGATATTGCGACTTTACGGACTGCTCCTCTGAATACGGCAACAGGCACTTGGGGTGTTGCTATCATGAATCTACAAGCAAATTTACCAAACACCCTTCCCGGTCAATCAGTGACGTTTGTTTTGATGGGTGATGTTGAAGTTGAGAATGCGGTTGACCCCGAAAATGCCTTTAGCCCAAGTGATGGGATTGAAGTTGTCGTTAATATTGAATCAGGGGCGAATATTCGTAGCGGTCCCGGTCTGAATTTCAACGTGATTGGTGGCGCAACAGATAATGCTGTTCTGCTAGCAGATGGTCTTAGTGAAGATGGCGAGTGGTTACGCATTATTTATCGTGAGCGTCCTGCATGGATAAGCCTCATCACGATTGAAGATAATCCAGAAATTGCCAATTTACCAACCCTCACTGCTGATTTAGTAACACCTATGCAAGCTATCTACCTCCGTACAGGGATTGGTCAGCCAGAGTGTGCTGATGCGCCCGACGATTTACTACTTGTCCAAGGTCCTGACAACATTGAAATAGCTATCACAGTCAACGGCGCAGATATTAACCTCGGCTCGTCAGGAGCAATCCGTGTCATTGAAGTAGACGGCGAACTATTTCTCGAAATCGTTGTCTTTGATGGACAATTTGAAACAGGTGGACAAGTCATTCAGGCAGGGCAACGCAGTGTCATGTGCCTTGGAGAGGCAAGTAATAGTGGTGCTGATGGTGAAGCAAACGACCTCTCTGTGACTTGTGATGCCTCTGTCCCAGAAGATGTCCCTACAGATGAATTTGGCGAAACATGGTGTATCTTGGAAGATGTACCGAATAGCATTTTGAATTATGGCTTAGAGATTCTTTGTCCTGATGAGACACCGCCACCACCTATAGTGAACTCAGCACCTACGAGTTCAAACCCTGATGCCCCCGTTTCCGAAATAGAGACTGTTGATTGCAGTGGTTTTGCTATACTCAATGACTCAGTTGTAGCCACCGATTTTGTCCTCTCATGGACACCCGTAACAGGGGCAACCGAATACCATGTCGCTGTTTTGGATAGTAGCGGTAACGAAATCTCAAATAGAACAGGCATCACTGGGACAAGTATTGGTGTAAATGGTGGGGATGGCTTCGCAAATTCAGGTGCAGTCCATGTACGCGCATTCCAGAATGGTAATTATGCTTGCTACGCCAGTTTAGGCTTTGCTAATCGCGTACCTGACCCGAATGAACCTGTGGGTGGTTATAATAACCCTGTTGTCTTGACCTTCGGCGTTCAATTAGTGGAGTGTCGTCGTTTAGGAGGAGGCGATGCTTATTCAGCAGTTATTTCTTGGCAGAATGCGATGAACCCTGTTGTTTTCCAGACCAGTACCGACATGGAAACGCAATCTGGTGCGAATGGTTCATATGAATTTTTCTCCTTTGTCATCGGAGACCCTGAGACTATTTTTGTATCATCAGGTTCAGCTAGTTTCTCATTCACTTGTAGCACCTTTGTTGATCTTTAGGCTCATCGTACTCAATGATTCGCAACTCGTCAGGTGATATTGTATTTGTTAAAATGGGCTAGCAAAATTATTTGTGCAAGAGCGTAGTGTGTAAGTACCTCTACCCTATAGCGTGGAGCGAGAAAAGTCAGTTTGGGCGAACGCAATAATGCTGTTTAATAAATTGAGACGGATATAGATTTTGTGTAAGGGCAGACCGTCGGTCTATTGCCATCAGGTTAAATGTTTATCATCATTTTTTCGTCGCGGACGACATGGATGTCGTCCCTACAACTACAAATTTTATAGTGTAGGGATGCGATCTATCGCATCCGCGAAGAGAAACTCAGCAAGATATTTATCTTTTTTTGCTGAAAATCTAAACATTAATCCTTATCCTGACGTATATTGACCGACGGTCTGCCCCTACTTTAACTCCGTATTTAATTGTAAAACTGCATCATAGTTTCCGCACCTATAACTGACTACCGAATCTTGTATACCAGCATGTTATGCTCTTATGTTTTGACCAAATATCATCACCAAGAACCAAAATGAATTGATTGAGACCCTATGACTGACCCCATTCGTGTTTTACATTTTGCTGATGTGCATATTGGCATGGAAAATTATGGCAAGACTGACCCTAAGAGCGGACTCAGTAGCCGTGTTGTTGACTTTTTGCGTCGTATGGATGAGATGGTCGATTATGCGCGTGATAATGATGTTGATTTAATCATCTTTGCTGGTGATGCCTTTAAGACACGCTCACCAAACCCCACCTATCAACGTGAATTTGCATGGCGTATCCAAGATTTAGCCGACCTCGCTCCTGTGATTATGCTTGTCGGCAATCATGATTTGCCACCGAATACTGTAAAAGCGAGTAGCATCGAAATATACGACACATTGCGCGTTAAGAACGTGCGGATTGCCCATGATTATGAGGTTTTCAAAATTGAAACTAAACGGGGCGAGGTAGTTGTCGGGACTGCCCCTTATCCGATTCGCGCACGTCTGATGCAAGATTTAGATTTAACAGGGCGCACTATTCGCGATACGGACAAACTGTTAGAAGAAACACTGGGTAACTTACTGATGAAACTTGCCGAGGATGCCGATGAACTGGCAGGCGATGATTTGCCACGCATCTTAACGGGACATTTCACAGTACACGGTGCAGCATTGGGGAGCGAACGCAAAGTCATGTTAGGGCGTGATGTACAGATTTCGCTTGGTTTACTTGCTGATAATCGCTGGGATTATGTCGCGCTTGGGCATATACACAAACACCAAAATATGACGCATAACCGTGAAAACGTGCCACCTGTTGTCTATAGTGGTAGTATCGAACGTATTGATTATGGTGAAGAGCTTGACCCCAAGGGCTTTTGTTGGGTAGAGCTAAGTCGTAACGAAACGCAATACGATTATGTACGTGTGATGGCACGTCCAATGGTTACATTGCGAATTGATTGTAAAAAAGAAGCCTACCCTACCCGTGCTGTGACGAAACTCATTCGTGAGACTGAGCTAAAACAAGCAATTGTACGGATTATCATTCAATTAACTCCTGAGACAAATGCCTCAGTAAAAGATAGCTTCTTACGACGTGAATTGTTAGAAGCAGGTGTTTTCCATATTGCAGGCATTATCCGCGATATTGAACGTCCTGAACGCGCACGTTTAGGCACAAATCCCGAAGGCTTAACCCATGAGGAACTACTTGAAAAATATCTCATCTCGCGCGAAATCGAGCCAGACCGCCGAGACGTGCTGATGGAAAAAGCCGAAGAGATTATGAAACCACAGTGAATCAGGGCTAGAACTCAATGCTGTGATTTCTCAAAATGCCCTATAATCAAATTAGAGAAATTACAGCACAATGGAGAAACACCCATGCCTCAGCGTCAGCATCGTGATAAATCAAACAAAAATGAGCAAGCGTCACACTCTAACAAACCTGCTAACCAACCTAATCATGCAGATATTCTCCAAAATCATGCTAGAAACAATAACATTTCCCCAAACAACATCTTACCCTTACAACAAACGCTCGGTAACCAGTATATTCTCCGCCAGATAGACCAACAAGCTGAGTCGAATAGTATTCAGCGTGGCTTTACGTCGGACTTAGTCTTTGGCGATGCAGACGAGCGCAACGATGGTGCAGGAGTTGCTGATTTAACTATCTTTGACTTTGTGCAAGCTCAGGAAGAAGTCACTATAGATAGTACAGACAATGTTAAGTTAAAAGGACATTGGTTTCAGGTTGACCCAACAAATCTTATGCAAGATGATGCTGTTGGAAAGACCGTTTTATTCCTTTCAGGCAGTGGCGGTTCAGCAGAGACATATGGTAGAGAAGTCGCCATGCAATATTTACAACGGGGAGCAAATGTCTTGCTAGCGAATTATCGTGGCTTTGGTGATAGCAAGCAAGAAGTAACAGACAGACACGGCGAAGTTACAGAAAAAGATATTGATCCAACTCAGCAAGGTGTTTATGAAGATTCATTTTCAATGTTCAATTGGCTTAGCAATGTAAAAGGAATTGCAGAAGAGGATGTCATTGTGCATGGCTATTCATTAGGAGGGGCAGTTGCCGCTAATCTAGTAGCAGAATTAGCTGAACGTGGTGTTACACCATCTGCATTAGTAATGCACAGCGCAATGCCAAGTACAAGCGAACCCGCTAAAGATGCCTCTGAGGAAATGTTAAGTTTCTTACCGAAGAAATGGGCGCGTGGTATCGGTAAAAAAATTGGCAAAATGTCCAAAACAGATTTCACTACCGATGACAAATTTGCACGCTTGGCGGCGATTCATCCAGACTTCCCTGTCTTATTCATCAGTGGCGATTTCGATGATGGAGATCAGTTATCAGACACACATACGGGGCTTTCAGACCGCGCACAAGATGCTGGTTTGAACAACGTAACTAATATTGATGCAGAAGGCAGTCATTTTGAGAATGCCCGTCACATTACCAATAAAGCCGATGAATTTAATGCTTTCTTGCAAACATTAACCCCTGATCAAATTCAAGATGCTGATGCAATCATTGAAACGATGTAGAATCAAAAATACCTATCCTGCTAAATGGATAGGTATTCTATATCTATTTTCACTGATACTCGAAGACTGACAACTACTTCAACTCAAAGGGCATGAGCATCAAGTTCGTGCCAGATAACGCTTCAACTGTTTCAGTGTAATAGCGCAAGGTTGCGGCTGGGTCAACTTGTTCAGCAACTTGTGCTGGCAAGGGTTTGCCTGAGCCTTGAACTACGCCAAACGGTGTATTTTCAGAGACTTTTGCCAATTCACGGGCTTTGTTAATTGCCTCATATAAGCCACCTAAACCATCTACAAGCCCATTTTCTAAGGCTTGTTGCCCTGTCCACACACGCCCACCGCCAATTTTATCGACTGACTCAGGTTTCATCTTACGATTAGCAGCGACACGTTCAATGAATAAATCATAAATGTGTTCAATTGATTCGCGGACTTTTGCCCGTTGCTTATCGGTGAATTTACTATTGGGCGCTAGGATGTCAGCATTATCGCCACGTTGATAGTAATAGGGGTTAAATTTGAGCTTATTTAGCATCTCACTATTGACCATCTTGAGCATAATTACACCGATGCTACCCGTGATTGTACCAGGTTGAGCGAATATATAATCAGCAGAGGTCGCAATATAATAGCCACCTGATGCCGCAACACTACCCATATAAACCACAATCGGTTTTTCTTTGCTAAATTCATCCAATGCAGCCGACATCGCTTCTGATGCAGCCGCACTACCACCGGGGCTATCAATGTATAGTACCATTGCGACACAACGTTCATCTGTCATGAGATTACGAACTTGCTGAACAAGGGTTGCATCCCCTAAACGCTCACCACCGACTAACGGAATCGGCAAATCGACAGGTGGATTTTGGCTATCACCCGGCATAATTGTGCCTGCCGCCCGAACAACTGCCACATATTTCGAGGGGTCGCGTGGCATTTTTAATGGCAAGATGTTATCCGCTTGTGACCATAGAACAATGTCTTCTGTATTGAGATGCGCTTTCAAACCTTCTTCATTGATGACCGCATCTACCAAGCCTTTTTCAAGAGCATCCGAACTAACATAAGGTGCGCCATTAATCATTTCGCGTACATCATCGTGACCCAAATCACGACCGTTGGCTATTCCAGAAACAAGTAGTTGATACTGAGAATCCAGCAACCAATTGAACTGTTCTTCGCCTTCTTTGCTAGGTTCATTGCGTGTGAAAGTATCTCCTGCGCCTTTATATGGGGAAATAGCAACAGATTCAGCTTGTAAGCCAATAGCCTCTAGTGTGTCTTTGAGGAAAGTTTGTGAGCGAAGTAAGCCAATCGTTGATAGCATCCCACCAGGTTGTAAGATAATTTCATCAGCAGATGTTGCAACAAAATATTCTGCCATGCCATAATCTTGAGCGAAGATAATAACTCGTTTACCACGCGCACGAAGGCGTTCAATCACATCTTTGAGCGACTGTAAATCAGCTAATGACATGGTGAAATTACGAATATACAGAATCACACCTTTTGGACGACTATCATTCGCAATACGGTCAAACGCACGTTCTAAATCAACGAGACTTATGGGTGCTTTGCCCATAATTTTCTCTTGGATAAAGTTCCGATTTTCAGGGAGTTGGTTCAGTTGGGATGGCAAATTAAACTGAACATAATCGATTTTACTCTCGGTATTTTCGCGTTGCATATTCACGAGATTAACCGCTACTGATTGAAGCGAGTGAACAATGCCATTCATATCGAACATTGCCATATTCTGATTTGTGTCTGTCATGCTTATTCCTTTTTGAAAAGCTGTCCTATTGACTTGTTTCAAGAAATCTCGTGAAACTGTCTTGTACGAATATGTCACGAGATTGGTTTGAACACCTACTTATACTTCTATATACGGTATTGTAATTCAAAAGTTGTAGGAAACGCATCATATCTTTACACTAAAATCAATAATTCAATTTATAATAATTAATATGGGTAGATGACGTCAAACAAACATTTCTCAACAGAGATTGGCATCATCCTTGTTGAATATGTTTAGCAATTGCTGAATTTTTGGTTGGCTATTTAATGGATAAGAAGCAAAAATCCCCATTAGATATAGAGTATCTTAGTTGGATACGTTGGTTCATCACGCCACGCCAACTACCTGAAATGTATATTGAACAGCAACAAGCCAAACAACTCATCTTCTATCTATTTACAGTTGCCATAGTAACCATTATCAATTTCTTGATATGGGCATTAAATGGGCAAATGGCTTCCTTCACCATTCTAGGATTAATTGCTGGGATTGGCTTATATATTAGTGCGCGACTATTTTATTATAAAACTGTTGCGACTATCGCTAGCATTACGGCTCTCGCACTGCCCTATATTCTATTCATTGTTAAACCTCAAGATGTTTACCCGATAACAGTATTTTTTTTACTAATGGTGTCGCTCCTATTGGCAAGCCAGTTTTTGTCTTTGCAATCAACTTTAATTATAGCCATCTTAGGTTTCATCACGGCTTTTTTCATGAACAGCATCATTGTTGCTGGTGAATCTATTTCAATTTTGACTTTCTTAATCCCATTCATCATTATCATCAGCTTGACCACACTCAATGCTTATAGTCGTGCGCGTTTAATCCAGCTTGCTCATAAAAATGAAGACCCTACACAAGCCATTTTCTTCCAGAACGCTATTAATCTGATGCCTGATGCGACCTTCATTCAAGCTGATAAAACAATCGTTGATGCCAATGAGGCTGCAACCCGTTTGCTTGGCTTATCATACTCAGAAATCGTTGGTCAACCAGTGAATCAGTTCCTTTCAACAGATACACCGACTAATTACCGAGTTGATAGTCGTAGTGACAATTTAACGGTTCATTATGATGATTTGCTACACCTTGGTAATGGCGAGCAAATCGTCCATATCACAGCCAGCAGTATCACTTATGTTGATACATCAGCCACAATGTTTGTCATACGTCCGCACCAAGCAAGTGCTGATGACCAGCACCTTTTGAAAAGTATCATTGATGCTTCATTTAACGCTGTCCTTGTCACAGATACAGATTTAGATAATGGTCCACATATTGAGATGGTTAATCCTGCTTTTTGTTATATGACAGGCTACAAAGAAGCCGAATTAATTGGGCGTACCCCGCGCATATTACAAGGCAAGGATACAGAACGTCAAATATTAGATAGATTGCGACTCGCGCTTGAAAATGGTGCAAAGGATTTTCGTTCTGAAGCAACAAATTATCGCAAAGATGGCACTAAATTCCGTGTATTATGGCTCATTCGTCCTGTTTATGATTCCAATGGTCAATTAACGCATTATCTATCTATACAACAAGAAATCACACATCAAGAGCAGTTACAACGCGACTTAATTGACCGTGAGGAAAATCTCAGTGTTATTTCCGAAGTCATGACTGACTATGCTTATATGTTTGAAGTAACCCCTGAGAACACATTGCGTTTTTCATGGATGACAGGGGCTGTCGAGACGATTACAGGCTTAACGTATGCAGAGGCAATGATACTTGGCGATTGGCATAGCATTGTCCATGAAGATGATCAATCCTTCTATGATTTACGAACAAAGAATCTTTTAGATGGGCAAACCATTACTTTAGAATATCGAATACGCCATCAAGATGGGTCAATCCATTGGATACAAGATAAAGCGCATCCGATTGTTGAAGAAGTTTCAGGAGACATTGTCCGTATCTTAGGGGCAGCCCATGATATTACAGAGCGCATTGAAGCCCAAGAAACACTCAAAGCCTATGTCGTTCAGCAAGCTGTTATCGCGGAATTAGGGTTAATCGCCCTCAATATTGATAGTTTAGATACTCTATTGGACTATGTCACCGATTTATGTGAACAAGTCCTGAAGGTTAATTTCATCAGCATTTTTGAGCATCATGCGACAGATAACCGGCTCACTTGCCTACGTCTTTCGGATGATAGCGCACCGTTTATCAAAGGGGAGTCATTCTCAGATAGTGCGTCTCACTCCTTAGCAGGTTATGCTTTAAATCATCACGAAGCGATTATAAGTGATAATTTAAACGAGGAAGAGCGGTTCACCCCATTACCGCGTATTGTCCAGAATATATACAAGAGCGCAATCGGAGTGGTCGTATTAGGGCGTGATGTACCATTTGGTGTATTAAGTGCTTTTAGTGATATACCCGAACGCTTCGCCTATGACGAAGTTTATTTCTTACAAGCAATTGCCAATATATTAGGTACATTTATCGTGCGTAGCCATGCACAATTGGCAGAGCAAGAACAAAGAGATTTTGCAGAAGCCTTACGGGAAGCAACGAGTGTTATCAATTCTCGGCTTGAGTTGCCCGCGGTACTCGACAAAATCATTAGCTATGTGCAACAGGTTGTACCCCAAACACAGCAAGCCTCCATAATGTTGCTCAATGAAAAAACGCAACGCTATCAGCACTATACGACATCGGGCTTCCCTGAAAGTTCCGGTGAGAATAAAGCTGAATATGCTTTCTTACTGGAAGAATTTCCTTTACTGAAGCACATGAATGAAACAAGGAAACCCATTTATGTTGTTGATGCGGTGAATGATAAACGATGGATTATGCGAGATTCAGTAGCAAAAACACGTTCTTATTTAGGCGCACCAATTATTGTGGATAATGAAACCATTGGCTTTATTAATTTGCACGGGTTTGAAAAAGGTGCATTTAGTGAAAAAGATGCCATACACCTCAAGACATTTGCAGATAAAACTAGCACTGCGATTGTCAACGCACGCAAACAAGAAGATCTTGAG
Organism: Phototrophicaceae bacterium; assembly: GCA_965230145.1. GTDB lineage: Bacteria > Chloroflexota > Anaerolineae > Aggregatilineales > Phototrophicaceae > JAUZRW01. Next base: position 3,111,304 of record CBDDKI010000002.1, on the reverse strand, counting down.
CATCGAGTTACTCAACGAACTGCCGAATTAAGACAAGAACGCGAGCAACTATCGGCAATTCTTTCAGGAACAGGGGATGGTATTTATTACACAGAAAATGACCGCATTGCCTTTGTAAATAATGCTTTGTGTAAATTAACAGGATTTACAGAGGAAGAACTACTGGGGCGAAATGTGAGGCTGTTAGTACCTGCTGATATTAGCCAACAAGAAGCTGACAAACTCAGGGGCATTAACCCTAGCCTCTTAGAATATGGCATTTGGCGTGATACAACCCAAGTCCGTCGAAAAGATAACTCAACCTTTGAAGCAGGTTTAACCATATCAAGTATTGAGTCAGTTGATAATGAAGTACAACGCTCTGTAACGATTGTCCGTGATTTAAGCCGTGAGAAAGAACTAGAAGACCTCAAGCGAACCTTCATTGCTGCCGCCGCTCATGATTTACGCTCGCCAATTTCCAGCCTAAAAATGCGAATGTTCATGATTAAGCGAGAGCCTGAAAAAGTTGACCATCATCTCGAACGAGTAAATGAAATCATCAATCATGTCAATCATCTCGTCAATGATTTGTTGGATGCACACGGGCGGATTGTTTTGCGCCCACAAAATATCATCTTGCAAGATGTGCTGGATAACGTGGTTGATACACTTTCATTAGAGGCTAAAGAAAAAGGCATGGTGTACGAATATCACCCTATGAATGAGCCAGCCCTTATCTTGGCTGATGAAAACCGACTAACACAAGTTTTTACCAATCTTATCACCAATGCAATCCACTATACAGAAGCTAAAGGGTGTATCACTATCACGACGAAGCTCAATGAGGCTAATAAGACTGTTAGTATTCAAATCCAAGATACAGGTGTCGGCATACCTGCTGAAGAACAAGAGAGCATATTTTTACCTTTCTACCGTACACAAGGTAACGAGAGTAAAGGTAACGGATTAGGTTTGAGCATCACCCGTGAAATTGTAGAATTACATAATGGCGAAATTACTGTCGATAGTGTAGCTGACCAAGGCAGTGCCTTCATCGTGACATTACCACTTTCCCAGATTGATTAATGTAGAATCATGAAAGAAATTAGAAAAAAGTAGTGACTTTCGTTTTCGGACGCGATACATCACGTCCCTACATTATTGCCTAAAAAAGTAGAATTCATGTAGGGACAGCATACATGCTGTCCGCCACAAAAGACCCGAACAAATTCTAAAACTTTCGAGACTTTACATAACTGACTCATAGAAGTGAAGTAAAACAAACTCTGGTATCAGGGGCAAGCATTTCACTTGAAGCGTTATCAGATTATCCATTTAATAGTTGTATGGTGTGTTATTAGTAAGTAATGGCTTGCATAATTCCCTTACTTATCGGTATGCTTATAGTTTAATATTAGGAACTTTCGGGACATCCCATATATGCACGAATCACGCGCATTCATAGAGAAAATAGGCTATTATAATCCTGCTTATCAATATCTTGAGATAGCTATCCAAGATGATAATCTACGCAAAATTAAACCCGGCGAATCCTTGCTTGCGCGCTTTATAGACCGTGACAATCCTGATATTGAACATTGGGATCCTTATTTACGTGAACAATGGTGGCCTTCTGGATTTACACCTGATGGATTACTGCTTGTAGAGCGCCCTTTTAGCCACCAATATCTTCCACAACAAGAACTGAGTATCATTGGTCCTATCGGGCAACCTTACCGTTTTCGCAAGTCTTTACGCAATGTTTTATTGGTTGCCTATGATACTGCTCCTTTACCATTAACTATTATGGTGCAACAATTAATCCATAATAAAATTAGTGTAACACTCGTGCTAATTGGTGAAGCAAAAACATACGGCACCGACCATCTATCGCCAGAAGTTGAGGTCATTCATGGTAATACAAATTTAGAATGGGCTGACCAAGTCATGACACTCGGTTGGGCTGACCAAATTTTTGTAGTTGTGAAACAAGATGACGAATTAGCTAGATTTTCACAATTCATGGCGCGGGTTGAGAAGTTACGCAATAACATTCCTCCAAATTATATTTTTGGTGTGTTCCAACCTTTATTGCCCTGTGGTGTAGGAGCATGTAGTGCCTGTATGATGCGTGTCGGAGGCGATTTAGTGCCATCTTGTACCAAAGGTCCTACGTTTGATTTAACGAAAGTCAATCTTTCCCTCTGAAAAATAGCATTAAGGAATTTTTGAGTTATGTCTGTATCATGGTTAGAGGAAAAACGAGTTATCTTAGTGACGCTGAAAGAGCATGTAAACTTAACAGATATTAAGGTCATCAACGAGACAATTATAGACCATTTGAATGAGGGAGAAGCAGACGTTCATATCATCGTTGATTTGAAAAAACTGCTTACATTCCCGAACACCTTACAATCACTTCATAAGGTTTTAACGTTCTTACAGCATCCAAATTTAGGTTACAACATAACAATCGCTGATAATCGCCTTATGCAATTTGTTTCAACAGTAATTAATCGAATTTTGGGTCGTTATCCCGTACAATTTGTTAAGACATATGAGGAGGGCATTGAACTCCTACACAATCTAGACCCCTCAATTAATAGTTTATCTCATCATGTAGACAAATCTACGTTTTAGAGTCATACTATCCATAATTAAGTAAAGTAATTATTACATTTTAGATAACACAAACTGTCAGAAGTAGTTCCTCTGATTACACTATTAATGTTATATGCTTATCTTCACAGTAATCAGCACTGTGTAAAGCTCCGATTAAACTTGGGAAATTCATGCAAATTTCGTGGTTAGTAGATAAACGGGTTATCTTTGTCGATATTGGCACAACTCTAACGATGGTAGACCTGATTGAGATGAATGACAACATCATCGAATTCTTGAATACAGGTGAGCCAGAAGTACATATCATTTATCGGGCAACCGAAATAAAGTCATTTCCTATGACATTTTCTTCAGTTGGAGATATATTTACGATGGTCGGTCACAAGAATTTAGGATGGAGCGTAACGATTAGCAACAGTCGCATTCTCAAACTTATAGGAACAATGGTTAATAAAATAGCGAATCGCCATACGATAAAATATGTGGATACATATGACGACGCAAAGCAATTACTAAAAAAGCAAGACCCTACTCTGCCTGATTTGCCCGATAGCTTATAGTTATGGTAAAAACCCGATTTTTTTGATGTTATGTAAGTAATTTTTATAATCACTTATTCAGGTATCTTTGTTTGATGGAAGTTTCATGGTTAGTTGAAAAACGCGTGATTTTAGCTGTTGCCAGCGAAACGCTATCATTAACTGATTTTGTGCAAGGCAATCAAGATGTCATAGACCTTTTAGATGATGGTGAACCTGCTACATATCTAATCGCTGTATTTAGTGGTATACAATCATTACCAAATACAATGAATTCATTGCATAAAATTATAACATTTGCGAATCATCCGAACCTAAAGTGGGAAGTGCTTATTACAAATGTTGGTTTCGTACAATTTGTAGCACAAACGATTAACCGCACAATAGGTCGTCGGTCATTTAACTTAGTTAAAACATATTCAGAAGCTAAAGCAATTCTACAAGAACTTGACCCTAGCCTCACTGATTTGCCCGATAGCATAGACTAATCACCTTATAAGCGTCATGCACGCGTTAGCTTTATTGCATACAATAAGCCTATGCGATTTTTACGAACTCATCTCAAACAAATTTTCATCGGATTAGGTAGTAGCATTGTATTCTTGATGCTCATTCTCTATGGCTATGTATTCTGGGATTTGCCCTCGATTAGCCAGATAGATGCTGGGCTAGCCTTACCCAGTACCCGTATCTATGACCGTCATGGCGCATTGCTTTACGAAATTTTGCCCCCCGAACAAGGGCGCAATCGCGTCATCAGCATTGACGAAATCCCTGATGTCTGCATTAATGCCATCATTGCCGTCGAAGATGCCAATTACTGGTCGCATCCGGGTGTAGACCCCGAAGGCATACTCCGTGCGATTTGGATTAATCTGAGTGGTGGTGAGGTGATTGCTGGAGGTAGTACCATTACTCAGCAGACTGCTCGCTTATTGCTCCTTGATAGCGAAGAACGTGCGACACGCTCTGTTCGGCGTAAATTGCGTGAGATGGTCTTAGCTATTCAGATGCAAAATCAATTCAGCAAAGAGCATGTGCTGGAACTGTATCTTAATCAGGTATATTTTGGTAATCTCGCGTATGGGATTGAAGGTGCATCACAAACTTATTTTAACAAATCCGCCAGTGACCTCTCGACAGCTGAGTGTGCTTTGTTGGCTGGCATCGTGCAAAATCCTGTTTTTCATGACCCACTAACCAACATCGAGAGTGCGACCTCACGCCAGCAAATTGCGCTTAATCTCATGGTCGATAGAGACTATCTAACGGCAAATGAAGCCGAGACAGCGCGTAATGACGAATTGCAATTCGGGAGTACACGTTTCCCGATACAAGCGCCTCATTTCGTAATGACTATCTGGCAACAGATTCAGCAAGATTATCCTGATGCACTCTATACACAAGGCTTAGATGTCGTCACAACATTGGATTTAGGCTGGCAACGCACTGCAGAAACAACTGTCAATTATCAGCTTAGCCTGCTCAATAGCGATGCAAATGGGCAAATTCCAGCGAATGCCAATAATGCTGCCCTCATTGCACTAGACCCTTACACAGGGCAAGTCCTAACGATGCTTGGTAGTCCCGATTATTTCAACGAAGATATAGATGGCGCAGTCAATGCTACCTTAGCCTTACGTCAACCAGGGTCTACCTTAAAGCCCTTCACATACGCCCTTGCTATGAACCCGAATAGCTCTGCGCCCTATGCACCATCGACTGTTTTGCTTGATGTGGAAACGCCCTTTGTCACATCGCGTTTAGAGAGTTACACACCAGGAAATTTTGCCCTCGTCGAGCATGGACCTGTTTCAATCCGTGAGGCACTAGGCTCTAGTTTTAATATTCCTGCCGTACTTGCTTTAGAGCATGTCGGAGTCGAGAATTTCATTGAATTTGTCGCTGATGCAGGTCTAGATTCTTTAGCATCTGCACCAAATCTTGATTTAGCGGTGACACTCGGCGGTGGAGAAGTGCGTCTTTTAGACCTCGCGCAAGCCTATAGCATTTTCCCAAATGGGGGCTATCGCGTTGAACCGTCGTTTTTGCTCAACGTGACCACCCGTGATGGCGAAGTCCTCTATGACTATCAAGACCCTCGTCTAGAAAATCGGGTCTTAGATGAGCGCGTTGCATGGCTTATCACCGATATTCTGAGTGACAATTCAGCACGTATTCCGAGTTTTGGGGCAAATAGTTCGCTCCAAATTGGGCGACCTGCGGGTGCAAAAACAGGCACAACCACTGATTTTCGTGATAATTGGGTGATGGGTTTTACGCCAAATTTAGTCGTCGGCGTTTGGGTCGGCAATGCGGATAACACGCCAATGGTCGAAGTGACAGGTGTTTCAGGTGCAGGACCGATTTATAATCAGTTCATCCGTGAAATACTGGTTGGACAGCCTGAACTAGAATTTGCGCGTCCTGATGGTCTGGTGCAAGCGGAAATTTGTACTTTGTCAGGTTTACTACCGCGTGATAATTGCCCACTGCGCCGTTTGGATTGGTTCATAGATGGCACACAACCCACTGAATACGATAATGTCTACCAGACCTTCCCTATTGATAACCGCACAGGCGCATTAGCTGACGAAACAACCCCTCCTGAAAATGTCGTCTTAGATACCTTTGTTGTTTTGCCACAAGATGCGCGTGATTGGGCAGTCTTGAACGGGGTAAATTTGCCACCAGAGGGCGCAATACCAGAAGATGATTCAGGTAATACACTACGCCTACTCTCGCCTGACCCCTATACAAATTTTGAGATTTCGCCAATCACACCCATAGAAACGCAACGTCTGCGCTTTAGTGTTGCAACACCCTTAGATACAGTCAGGGTCGCTTACTATATCAACGATAATCTACATGATACGAAAACCGATGCCCCTTTTGATGCGTGGTGGCAATTAGATATAGGCGAATGGGAATTAAACGCAGAGGCAACCCTAGCTGATGGTACAACTTTACGGAGTGACAGTCTCTACTTTACAGTGGTCGATTACGAGCCAGCCGAACCGCGCACCGTCTCACAATCAGGGGAGTGATGCTGTTTCACGCTCTATTTCTTCTACAATAAAATCGTCTTTTACAGTCTCATCTTCTGTGAGTCTATCAGCACTGCGTTTGGCTTTTTCTTCGGCATCAGGTTCATAATACCAATCTGCATATTTTGCCGCACCGAATGCCCCTGCGATTGCCGCAAAGGGCGCACCAATGCCTGCGGTGACAATCATACTGAGGAATAAGGTCAGCACTGAGACACTTGCAATGATACGAGGTTTATATTGTGATTTCGGCATATCCACATCAAAGAATAAACGATTCGCCATCACAATGAATAACGCATTCGCCATTGCAATCAGTGCCACAACGATAAAACCATAAATTACGCCACCTATAGTAATGAAAGGTATAGCAAGCCACCAAAAAGGAGTAAGAGGGTCTAAAAAGCTTAAAATACTATAACCCAATATCGCCACCAAAACACCTAAAGCAATCACATAGCGTCCTGTAGACAAGAACATATTCGAGGCTTGGCTGAAGATCTTCTCACGTTTTTGAGCCATATCAATGCTGTGTTTACGCTTTTCATGAACAGCGATAGGATTATCAGAATATTGATGTGCCACATAAGCGGCGACCATCCCTGCTGGTAGTGCATAGATAAAGGCTAAGGGAATTGCCATCACAAGTATTGTGAGCATTCCTGCCCCGAATGTAAGTTGCGTTTGATATTGTTGGTTATTATCTGGTGCATACCGCTCATTATAAATCGGCACACCAATACCCATCAGGATACCCAGCAACAGCCCAGCCAATAATCCCCAAGGCGCACCAATGAATGCTCCGAATATAGGATAGGTCAACGCGCCAAATAATGTTCCTAACGCACCTCCGTAACCTACAAATTTAGGGATAAAATATCGCCAGTGGCGTAAAATTTCACTGAGCATGATGCCTCCTCGCTATAATCGCATGTTAGCATTGTTTGACGAGTTTGAGACTATAGAACTGTATACATAGGGAAAATGTTAGGCTAATCTTTTTTCTTCTTCGGTTTTTTCTCTTTTGCATCACGCTTTTTCTGGAGACTACTTTCGACATTATCCATACTCTCGCCTTTCATCAGGCGTTGAGTTGCTTCATGATATTCCGCGCCGAGTGCAGGGTTCGTCCCGCCAATTTGGTCGAACATCTTGCCAACTTGCTTGCTATCACCGCTTTCAAAGACATTCAACATCTCATGAGCATCCATACGAGTGTAATCTCGGCTCACTGCCGACACATTCACTTTGCGGATAATGCGCTTCAAATCATCAGATTGGCAATTGGTGCAGGTCGGTTCAGCTTTGGCATAGGACGCGACACTTTTATAGGTCAACGTAAATTCTTCATCACAATTATTACAGCGAAAATCGTATGCTGGCATAGTTACCTCATTTACTTTGTTGTTACATCATTCATCATAACAGACTCACATAAAAAATGGCTTAATTTGAGAATTATCAAATACTAATCTTATCTAAGAGCCTTCAAATAGTAATTAGAGATTGTTATAAGACTTGTCATTTAGGATGAGAGTATCTACTCAATAAGAGATAGGAGCAACATCATGGAAAAGACACATATTTTTAATCGTATCGAAGAAGGTATGGACGTTGTCCAAGAATCCGATAAAGAGAAAATCGGCACGGTTGAATTCGTAAGATATGGTGAAGGTGAAGGCGTTGAAGTACCTGAAATCGACACCATTATGGAAGTATTAGCCGATATTTTTGACCCAAAAACGGATTATCCCGATGAAGTCTACCAGAGGTTATATTCTAATGGTTTCCTCGTGGTAGATAGAGGATTAAAGTCTGATGTGTATGTTATGCCAAATCAAATCGTGCATGTTGTCGATGGCGAAGTTCACATCAATGTAAGTGAAGACGATTTACTAAGCGAATAATTCTCACTAACAACGATAAGCCACTCTCACTAAGGGTGGCTTTTTTAATTTAATATCTCAGCTATTCTCGACCAGCCATTGCGATACCCAAAGTGAGACTATCAACAAGATAGCTGTAACAAGAATACCCGCTAGAGCTAAATAAACAGCGTGAATGAAATTTCTTTCTATCAAGATAATCACGCTCCAAATCCACCAACCGACGAGGATACTCAATAACAAGCGTGTGACCATTACCGCAAAGCTAGACACTGTCTGCAAGGCATCATTGGGGATTGCACCAGCCAAGCCTAAACTTACCGACAAACCAGCATCCAATAAACCATGTATGACAATTAATGGCATGATAATCAAAAAATATAGTCGGTAGGGTTCGGAAATGTCGTCTAAGGCATGTTGTGAGGGAACAAAAATTGCCAATGCCACTGCTAATAAACCCACCCGCAAGAAAATCACCATTGCGTGGTCACCATTGAGCGCACGTAAGGAAGCCCACCATTTGCCAAGAACGATTTTCCGCGAATCAATATCGGTTAGGCGTAATAATGCCCATGTGTGCTTGCTCTTTTCACGCCCGATACTGCTATTGGCGAGAGCAATTGTCACCAGCGTCACCACGACATACATCGACACATTGACCACAACCAGCATCAGCAGAATATTCAAATGCCATGTCGAAGGGATGTCATACCAATTGACGACAGGAAAGAGATTCAACAATAAGCCAATGATATAGCCAATCGACAACACTATCGACGGTGCAATCAGCAACAAGGCGAGGAAAATCCAAATTCTGCCATTGCGTCCACGTTCAATCACAAAGCGTTGATACTTAAATTCCGAACGGACAATTGGGTTTTGTTGGGTCAGTGCTGTCATAGTGTCTTAGGTAAAAGGTAAAAGGATAAAAGGTAAAACATATCAGGTGTCGCTTCATTTTCGCTTGCGATTAACAGATTTCATGATGCCACTGATGATTTTTGATATTTCAATAGCCTGTGCTTGAAGGGTCTCAAATTCTTCTTTATCAATATACCCTATATCTAGGGCTACATATAATTGAGACCTTACTTCGCCCGAAGATGCTTTAGCGATTTGAAGAAAGCGATGATAGTCACCTGAATTACCTCGTTCATATCCCTCGGCAATATTGGACATTATAGATACAGAAGCTCGTTGAATTTGACCAGATAAACCAAAATCACGCGAAAAGTCTCCTTGTTTAGTAATAAGATAAATATCTCGTGTTAGTTTTCGTGATTTCTGCCATGCAATATTATCTTCAAAGCGACTACTCATTATCTCTTCCTTTAATTCTCTGGCTTATATTCCAATCAACACTTTTCCTTTTTCCTTTCACCTTTACCCTTTTACCTTCTTATGTATCCGTCGTAACAGCATCCCAATCTTGCCCATCATGGAATTGTGTTATCCAATTGAGCGCATAATGCCGTTGATAGACCACATCGGGTTTTAAGCCTGTGGGCGGTTTCTTGCCATAAAGTTCAGCATCGACGACTGCCCAATGGTAGCGAAAGTGTAAATCTAGCACATCAAGAATCGTCTTTTTACGGCGTAACTTGGCTTCAATTAAAAATTGGTCGGGGGAACGCGTATCAATGATTTCATTCGCGCGAATAGCATCAGCAAAATTATCGGGTCGAGACAAATTCGGTATAAAGTCTAATGCCCACAACAGTAACCAGCAGGCTTCCATCCGTTGACTGAACATAATCACGATGTACTCGTCAGGCGACTCATCCTCATTAAAGATTTGCTCTTGCTCCGTGATGACATCTTCTAATTGATATTGCTGGACTTTTTGCTCAAACCATTGCCGCGTTTCACCATCCGCTCGACGTGAGATGAGGTTAAGGGCAAGTGCACGTTTGGCAATTTCCTCTACTGAACGCAGATTAAATGTCTCATCGTCAGGGATATTACGCAGATGCTTAATATATGGCACATTCTCGCGGTTGAGGATTTGCAGATTCGCTTTTTTGCGTTCATTGGGTGTATCGGAGTCATCATCACGTTCTTGCGCCCAATATTTGAGTTTGCTGTCTTTACGCCCGATGACGATATTCCCATTTTCGTTGTAGATAGTTTTTGAGGCAAGCATATAAGCGTAATCGTAATACGCCATCACCCCTTGCACGAGCAATTGCGCTTTACGCTCATTATCCCAATCAGGTGTTACTTCGCACTCGATATACTGTTCCATACGCTCAGCACGTCGCCAGATTTTCTTGGCTTTTTTATCGCGCCGACCTTCTAGTAATTTATCAGTTCTATCTAAAAATTGGTCAATTTTCGCCTCATGAACGCCTTCCTGCGAAAAACGAATTTCAAGTTGCACATCTTGCCAGATGATGCGGTAACCGAGAACGGTGTCATCCATATCTTTGAGGATAACAATGTCATCAATTGCGGTGAGTTCATGGAGTTCTTCAATGGGAATGATGTCTTCAGATGGTACGAATAGTGCTATGGTATCGCTCATTAGTTTCCTTTTGTTTTAAATTATTTAAGCATGGCACATCACTTTGACAGATATATTCACCACGAAGGCACGAAGAACACGAAGAAAAGCAACAAAAATCTGTGTCGATTGCTTAGATGTGCCTCACTTGAGAGAATAGGTGTAGGGACAAAGCCTGCTTTGTCCACCGAGAAAATCTCAACAGTATATAAATTCTGTTCCGAAAAGACCTTAGCTGCATTATGCCTCTACGAGAGAATGATTATAGTTAGCCCAATTACGAATGGATAACAGGCAATATAACAATTCACGTTATAATAACAGTCACAATAAGTATTATAACAAAGGACAATTAGATTTATGACAACACAAATCCGTTGGGGGATTCTCAGCACCGCTAATATTGGCATTAATCGTGTCATTCCTGCTATTCAAAAATCGAACAATGGTGTGGTATCTGCTATTGCGAGCCGAAATCATGAACGCGCATCTGCTGTTGCTGAGGATTTAGGCATTGAAACAGCCTATGCAACTTATGAAGATTTACTCGCTGATGAATCCATAGATGCGATTTATATCCCACTGCCGAACAGCTTACATGCTGAATGGGCAATCAAATGTGCGATGGCAGGCAAACCTACACTCTGTGAGAAACCGCTAGCAGAAAATGCCGACGTTGCCAAAAAGATGGTCGACACATTTAATGCACATGGCATCTTATTCGCCGAAGCCTTCATGTACCGCTTTCATCCACAAAATCAACGCGCACAATATATGGTCGAGAATGGTGCAATTGGCACACCACAAATCATGAATGCGACCTTCTCATTCGCACTCCGTAACCGTGACAATATTCGCCTGAGCAAAGAGCTTGCTGGTGGTGCATTGATGGATGTCGGTTGTTATTGTGTCAATTCGATGCGCTTCATCACAGGCGAAGAACCCATTCACGCCTCAGCCTTAGCGAATTTTGGCGCAGAAACCGATGTCGATGAGCAAATTGTCGGTGTACTCGAATTTCCATCTGGCGTGCGCGGACATTTTGATGCTAGCTTGACAACATTCCTGACACATTCCTATGAAATACGTGGTACAGAGGGGAAAATTGTTTTGCCGACCAGTTATGTGCCAAATCATGACCAAAATACCGTGATTCATCATTGGCAGAATGGCTCTTATGACGAAATAGAAATTGAAGCAGTAGACCAATATCAACTCATGGTAGAAGACTTTGCTGATGCGCTCATCAATAGCCGTCCGCCACGCTTTGACCCACAAGATGCGGTCAACAATATGAAGGTAATTGATACACTATTAGCATCCGCACGGAAAAATGACTGAGTTAAAAAGTATTTACAGTGAAAGAAGTAATTGCAGTTGTGGAAACTGGAAAGTAATTAGAAAAAAGCGGTGACTTTCGTTTTCGGACGCAATACATTGCGTCCCTACATTATTGCCTAAAAAATTAGGATTTATGTAGATACCGTCTTGTTTGTCAAGCGATTTTCCCAAAATCGGGTTCGAAAGGTAGCCCAGATTTAAGAATAGCAAAGATCTGACGTACGAGTTTACGCATGACAGCAATGACAATAACTTTAGCATGTTTTTGTTTATCCTCTAAGCGTTGAGCGAAGGTACGACAAGGCGGATTCCAGCGTTTAGCGACAATGGCAGGCATGTATAATCCAGCCCGTAATCGGGCATTGCCCTGCTTAGAAATAGAAGCCCGTTTGTTGACAGATGTGCCGGATTGAAATTGCTGAGGGGTGATGCCAATGTAGGCGGCAAGTTGTGAAGCAGAGGCAAAATCAGCAATATTAATTTCAGCGAGCAGCAGGCTAGCAGTGGCATGGGCAATGCCTTTAATAGAACATAGGAGGCGATGCTGTTGAGCGAGGTTTTCATCGTCCATAATCAGCTGATGAATGGCATCTTTGGTGTGTTGAATGAGTGTATCAAAGTACGCGATAGTTGCCTCAATCTGCTGGCAAGTGAAGGGGTCACTGAGACCTGACTTAGAGCGATTAACTTCTTGTTGACGCATTTTCTTGAGTTGATCTAAGCGTCTGGAACGCTGTTGTAAGCGTCGTTGACGGTCAGACTGAGGTTGGTAGAGGTCAGGTTTGAATAAATGACAATACTGAGCAATCAGCTTGGCATCTTGCTTGTCGGTCTTGTTGTAATGCAAGTGCATCTGGGCAAATTGGTGAACTTGTTTAGGGTTGAGATAGCTCACATCGTAGTTGTTCTTAACCAAGAAACGTGCCACAGCTTCGCCATAGCGTCCACTAGCTTCCAAGGCAATCTGGCTAATCTCACCTTGCTTTTGTAGCCACTGGCTGAGTTTTTTATGACCCGAGGGTGTGTTGGGAAGATGGATATGCTCTGACCCACAATGGGTGGCGATGTCTAAAGTTGCTTTGGATACATCAATGCCAATAAAAACAGACATAAGAAAAACTTTCCGATATACTATGGACAGTGTTGAGGGCAGGTCGTGACCCATTTGGACTAACCTTGTAAATGCAAGATGAGGTACTGATGATACCGTTCAGTCTCTGATGGATTCAGCTAGAGCAGAGGGACTAATCTACACTACAGTCTTTCTCACTGAGGGACAGCACAGTCTCTCTCTGCTCTGACCTGTCCGTGACATTTAGTTTAACAAATATCACCTATTCATAAGATACAAGGGACAGCATGCATGCTGTCCGTGACAAATGACCCAAATTTATTCTAAAGACTTTTAGAATAAAATCAGATTTTTAAGCGGTTGAGACAGGTCTCAACCCTACATTACCGCCTAAAAAGTGAGGGTTTATGTAGGGATGGCATCCATGCCATCTGCCCAAAACATGCTTACTATTTCCAATTCTTTTTATGGATTTACTTCTGCTTTATGTTTTTTAATATCTGAGAGGCTTTCTCATGAACAAGACAATTTTTCGCTTTAAATTCTTCGATATGTCCGTGAGTGTGACGCGCTCAGCACAATATGCCTTCTTAATTTTAGTGCTTATCTGTACGGTATTAGCCGTAGTTTTTACCGATTTAACGCCCCTTGATTCTCTGATTGCGGGCATCTTAGCGGCAATTATTCATTTTCTATCAGAATTTTTCCATCAATACGGTCATTTTTTTGTCGCCAAACAAGTTGGAAAGCCATCCATTGGCATACGCACATGGTGGTTTCTGGCTACAATCCGCTACCCACAAGATGAAGGCGAACTCCCACCTCAGTTACATATGCGACGTGCTATCGGAGGTCCTATCATGAGTACCCTCGTGCTGATTGTCTTTTTGCTCTTGGGGGCATTCTTCTGGTCAGTTGGTGGGATGTTGCGATTTTTAATCGGCTGGGGGATTTTCTTGAATATTGCGGTCTTTACCCTTGGTGCATTAACGCCCCTAACAATTGGTAGTTTCAATTCAGATGGTGCAATTTTATTACGAGAATGGCGCAGACAAAATCAATAGGAGCAGATGTAATGTCCGATGAGCGTAGTCGAACTTATACTTGGCAAGACCCCTTACCGAATGTCAAAAAAGGTTTGCGTATGGATGGTTTGAGCTATATGCAAGCCTACATTCGAGGTGAGATGCCTAACTCACCCATTGCTGAAACCATGGGCTTTACCCTCACGAAAGCCGAAAAAGGCTATGCCCTATTTGAAGGTGAACCTCAAGAATTTCACTATAATCCAATTGGTGTTGTACATGGGGGCTTTGCATCAACCCTGCTAGATAGTGCGCTCGGGTGCTGTGTTCATACAACCTTAGAACAAGGCATCGGCTACACGACCTTGCAACTAAATATCAATTTAGTCCGCGCAATCACGCTTGAAACAGGTAATTTACAATGTGAGGGGCATGTCATCCATGCAGGTCGGCAGATGGCAACCGCCGAGGCAACGATTAAAGATATGGAGGGCAAGCTCTATGCTCATGGCACAACCACTTGCCTGATTTTCCCATTGAAAGGGTAAGTTGAACTAAAGAAAAGGGCTACCACAGATAGCCCTTTCTAAGTACAACCACATTAATTCTTTTGTGGTCAAGTTCTAGGATGTTGATGGTTAATTTTTCACACGTCCGCTACCTTGACGGGCTAGCATCCATTGTGGATATTCAGACGGTAACTGACTCACATCATTGAGGCGTTGGAGTTGTTCCTCACTTAATTGTACGTGAATCGATTGCAAATTATCCTCAAGCTGATCCATACGTTTTGCCCCAATAATCACGCTGGTCACAACGGGTTGATGCAAGAGCCATGCCAGAGCAATTTGTGGGATAGAAACCCCGTGTTCATCAGCAATTTCACGCATGACATCCACACTATCAAACGCCCGTTCACGGTTCACAGGTGGGAAGTCAAACGTTGCACGACGTGCGCCCTCAGCCCCTGAGCCATCACGGTCAAATTTGCCTGTTAAGAAGCCTCCAGCCAAGGGTGACCAGACCATCAAGCCGACTTCTTGGTCTTGCATTAGGGGGACAAGTTCGCGTTCGAGGTCACGTCCTGCGATGGTGTAATAGGCTTGGAGTGATTCAAAACGTGCAAGATGATGCTTATCACTATAGCCTAAAGCTTTCATCAATTGCCATGCTGCCAAATTACTCGCGCCGATATAGCGCACTTTCCCTTGATGCACGAGGTCATCTAATGCACGTAGTGTTTCATCAAGTGGTGTAAGTGGGTCAAAGCCGTGAATCTGATACAAATCAATGTAATCTGTATCGAGGCGTTTTAAACTTGCCTCTACAGAGCGCATAATCTGATGACGAGACAAACCAATATTGTTGACTTCCTCGCTCATCTGCCCACGCACTTTGGTCGCAATAATGAGTTCATCGCGCGCCCGCCCTTTGATGGCTTTACCGAGCATAGTCTCAGATTCACCAAATGAATAGACATTCGCTGTATCAATGAAGTTAATCCCCGCATCAATTGACCGTGCCACAATTTCGTTAGCTAAATCTTGCCCTTGCGTCCCGACTACTTCCCAAAATCCCTTACCAGCAAAAGTCATTGTGCCGAGGCATAATTCCGATACCCAAAGACCTGTTCTACCCAGTAAGCGATACTTCATGTTTTGTTGATTGTCGCTCATATTGTGATTCTTCCTCTTGATATAGACCGATTTTAAAGTCGATGAACCCGATCATTTCCTCCAATTCTTCGATTTGCTCCAAAACGGCTTGACGATGCGCTTCTAATACCTCACGACGTTGTGTTGCCGTTTCATTACCCTCACGGTACAAGCCAATGAAATGCTTCATTTCATCCAGCGACATGCCTATCTTGCGTAAGCGTTTGAGAAACTCAATCCGCCGAACATCGTCTTCGCTATAGCGTCGATGCCCATTCTTTGCGCGCGCAATGGGTTCAAGTAAGGCAATGTCTTCGTAATACCGCAAGGTATAAACTGTTAAGCCCGTTTTTGTTGCCATCTGTTGAATTGTGTAGGTTTTTTCTGAGGTCATCATGTCACCATGCTACATCTTCGAGTTGACTAGAAGTCAAGCAGAATTTGATGAGTAACAGATGAGAGAGATGTTTTTATGTAAAATTCCTAAAAACAGGTATAGTAAAAGATGTATTTAAACTCTAGGAGATAATGTTATGGTCGAGATTTTGGGGAGTTTGGCGGTTATTTTAGTATCCGTCTATTTACTTGCCATCATTACAGAAGAATTTTTTATCATTAGCTTAGATGAAATCTCAAGTCGGCTCAAGTTGCCCTCCGATGTTGCAGGTGCATCCTTAATGGCGATGGGGTCATCTGCCCCTGAATTATTCATCGCCCTCATTGCACTTTCGCGTGGTGGCGCACATAGTGATGTCGGTATTGGTACAATTGTTGGCTCGGCTGTTTTCAATATTTTAGTAATTACAGGCGCATCTGCCGTTGTTGCTGGCAAGATGGTCATGAAGCGGGGTGCAGTAGAGCGCGATATTATCTTCTACCTCGGTAGTGTTGCGATTTTACTTTTCGTTTTCTGGAATGGTGAAATTGTCTTGTGGGAAGCTGGTTTGATGATGGTCGCTTACGTTGGCTATTTAGGGCTTCTATGGTTCTGGAGTAGGACAAACCCTGAAGATACAGCCGATGAAACAATCGGTGGGGGGCATCTTGAAGCGAAGAATGA
This sequence comes from Phototrophicaceae bacterium, assembly GCA_965230145.1. GTDB lineage: Bacteria > Chloroflexota > Anaerolineae > Aggregatilineales > Phototrophicaceae > JAUZRW01. The sequence continues at coordinate 3,094,572 of CBDDKI010000002.1, read as the reverse complement.
GGCAAAGACATTCTTTGGCAAACTCTCCCACATGCTAACGCGTCTATTAGGTATCATCATGCCTAATCCTGAGAAAAATTATATTTGGGTCATGATTGCATCAATCGCGCTGATTATTGGCTTGAGTTATGCGCTGGTCGAAAGTGCTGTTGTTTTATCAAGCGCCCTTGGCTTACCACCACTCATTGTCTCACTGACACTTCTCGCAGCAGGAACATCTGCACCTGATTTAATCGCCTCTATTGATGTTGCCGAAGATGGACGGGGCACAATGGCTGTCAGCAATGCTGTTGGCTCCAATATCTTTGATATTCTAGTTGGTTTAGGTGTGCCTTGGTTGATAACGATTGTCGCCACAGGTCATCTCGTCGCAGTCGGCACAGATGGGCTGATTGAATCTATATTTTTGCTGAGTGTTACTGTTGTCATCCTGTATATTTTACTGAATACGGGTCGGCAACTGACACGGCGTGAGGGCTATATTCTGTTAGGGGTTTACGTGCTGTACGTTGTCTATGTGATTGTCACCAATACATCTGGTGCGCCTGTAGTTACGTAATAATATACAAATACAAGAGTAAGGACAGACTGTCGGTGTGTCCTTACTCAATGAGGGTGACTATCCTAAATATACCCACGGAGTAACTCAATGGTCTGTTGCTCTAGTTCCCACAAATCAAACTCCTCTTGTCGCTTGAGCAAGCGCCTCAACCTTGGATAACCATCAGCATATTCTCGCGCCCATTCACGGCTAAAATCACCATTACGAATTTCATCGAGTGTTATCTCCATTAGACGCTCTAGCTTGAGTTCATTAAAACGCTCTAAGCGGCTGAAAATCCCAAATTGTCCTGTCAGAGACGATAAGCGTAGTGCATGGAGCAAGCCAGCATCTGAGGCATGTTCTAGGTAATCTTTAAATTCCCCAGAAATATATAAGTCCATCATAGCGGCTTCTGGTGGATAGCCCCTACTTAGGAGAACTTGTGCGGCAGTAACCATCATATTGTGAAAGGCTGGTAAAATTGCTTGCTGAATGAATAAATCGAGTTCGGCTTCTTGCTCAATCGTAATTTCGACTGCACCAGCACGCAGTGAGCCTATCCCACTTGCAAGGGCGAGGATTGTCTGCCAGATATGCCCACTCGCATCTTGGGCGGCGGCAACGAAACTATAAAAGCCTTCCCCTGATTCATACTTCTCTCGTACCGATGCACCGATTGTACGAGGGGCAACTAAACCGACATCAACAAAAGGAGGCGGTTCAATAAATCCAAAAGCGACATTATAACCACTCGCAAAAATGAGGGTATCGCCTTTTTTAATATAGGGTGCGACGTAATCCAAATAGACCTGTGGCATCACTTCATCGGGGAGCATCATCAAGATAATTGTGGCAGCATTCGCTACTGTTTCGATGCTGTTATAAGGCATCGCATCTGCTTGTAAGATTGCGGTACTCTCTTCAGGACGTTGCCCAACCATTACCTTGAGCCCACTATCTTGTAAATTTAAAGCAATAGGTCGTCCGAGGCTACCATAGCCGATGACACCAATCAATTTATCGCGCAGAAAATCTATATCACCATCTTCTTCATAATAAACAACCGTCATGCAGATTGTCCTTTGTTTTGTATGGCTTTCAGCCTTTAAAAAGTATGGACATTGTATCAGTTTCAGCGAGGTTTTAGGAATTTACGTAACAAATGCGAGATTAGCACCAGCTATTACTGTAGCTCAAAATAGCTCTGCATCATTAACGCGCAAATGCGTTAAAAGGATTATCATGCGTTAGCTGTGTAATCATTTGCTCATCAAAATCTGCCAAACGTAGTTTTGGTATAAATATGTCGCTGAGATAGGTAAACGGCATGGGTTCAAAGTCAGGATTTCCCGCATCGTACCAACCTCTATCATGACTGAGCAATATTTGTTTTTCATAGCCAGCATCAATTAATTTTTTAAGATATTCAATAATGGTTTCATCGGAAGGCGCATCAGGGTTACCGAGTGCATCATATTCTATCCAGCAACCACGTTCTGCCATTTCCAGATGTAATGCAAAATCGGGTTCAGCTTGGGTATGAATCCAGATGAAGCGTTCAGCTGTAGAGCCTTCTTCTTCAAGAATATCAAGCTGATTCCGAACAACACGCCCTTTAATGGTATGACTACCGATAACGGCATTGGTTGCTCTGGCTGAATGAGCAGCTGCTCTAAGAATTTTTGTCTCAACTGCTGTTAGCCCATCATCGCCAGCACTCAATTTAATCCAAGCGGCTTGCACACCTGTATCATCAATTTCATCGGTGAGTTCTTTCAGCATCCATTGGCTCAGATAATCTTGTTCAGCTTCATGCGCCCAAGGTGGAATCCAAGGTTCACGGTATAAGCCAGTCGGTACAACGACGGGGAAATTAGCAGACCCAGAGACAGCCTTATCCATCTCTGCCCGACGAGCGACACCGACGGTACTACATTCGACCAAGGCGGTAACACCCAATGCCTTAATTTTCTCAATCTCTGGTTTCATCTTAGCAACGACATCGTCTGCTTTAGCTTCACCAAAGCCTTCTGCTTCATAAGTGCGTAAATCGACAAAAAGATGCTCATGTGGCAGAATCATACCGAGTTCGTCTTTAGATTTTTCCCCTAATGTTGTGATTAATTTCGGCATTATTCCCTACCTTTGCTAATTAGTCTTGGTGTACAAATAAAATTTTTAGATTGTGCCCCTGCGATTATCCCAATTCAGAGACCCACACAGGTAAATCAAAACCATTGCGGATGAAACCGTAACGTTCATACAGATGACGCGATGGCATGTTGCTAATTTGCGTATTAACTGTCATACCTTTCACACCACGTTTCATAAAACGCGCGAGCAGATGATGCAATAACAATTGTCCAACGCCTTGCCCTTGTAGTTTCGGATGCACAGCCAAACGCGCAAGGTGTCCACTAGCATGATGGCGCGTCGCGACTTCATAAGCAATAATTTCATCTTCAAATATTGCCAGATTACAACTCGCGGCTTGGCGTTGTGATAAGCGAATATCGGTGCTATTCATCTGCCAGGGAGGCGTAAACGCGGCGTGGTCAATGGCGACGATGCTCTGTAAATCTTCAAGATAGCCACTGCGTAAAGTCACTTTTGCAGGTGGTTCAGGCGGTAGTGTTTGTGGAGCGCGGTGCATCGTGATGACATCTTCATGATAGTGAAACCCCAATGCTGGCAAAAATCGTGCAAGCCAAGGATTAATCACCAAAACTGCGGCGATAGTAATGTCTTCTCTCATGAGAGTGACGCGCAATTGTTCCCATAAAAACCCTAAAATCATCGCAGGGTCATAGCCTTGTGCGACAATTGCCATCCGCAACCAGACCGAGCCATTCAAATCCTCAGAAAAACCCAGCACTCCCACCAAGGTATCGTAGGCAAAAGCGAGTTGAATCGTATTATTGCCTAAGTCCAACCATTGTCCTGCTTTGTACCAATCTAAGTGAGCATGGGTATGACGGCTATAGAACATCAACGACAAAATATCATCGCGGTAGCGACGTTCATATTGGAGGGTTTGTAATACTAGGGTCATCGACGGTTGCGTTTCATTCTCATGGCGTAAGATTGTACATCAACTTCAACCATACGACACACCCGTTGGTCTACCAGACGACTCACCAAACGCGGATTAATTTCAGTCAAGTTTTTAACTGTTGTCACCACTGTTGGTAAGCGAGAGACATATCGGTAATCCAATAATTGGAACAACTTCTCTTGCGCCCAAGGTTTTGAGGCTTCTGTACCCAAATCATCTAAAATTAATAGGGGTACATTGCGTAAGCGTGTGAGTAAACTATCAAAAGTAACATTGCTATCAGGAGCAAAAGTCGTGCGGAGATAATCCAGCAGGTCGGGTGCTGTTAATAAAACGACCTCATCCCCTTGATTGCGTCTGAAATTGGCAATGGATGCCGCTAAATGCGTCTTACCACTACCAAATTGTCCTGTAAACAAAAGCCAATTCGTTGGTTTTTGGGCATATTCAAAAGATATACGCGCAGCATTCGTCAGGCGTTGATGCTCCTCCACTGTGACATTGTTATCAACATCAAAAGTATCAAAGGTCATGTGAGCATACATCGGTAAGCGCGAGAGCAGTTGGTCAGATGTATTCGGTTGGGCGTTGCGGTAATCAGGCGCATGAATACTCAGATGATGAATGACATTCACATCCAGTAAACGTGAACGAATACGTGGGTCTAAACTATCGAGTTCACGATTAGTCGTGATAATTGTTGGTTTACGATGCGAGTAGCGATGATTGAGCAATTGGAACAGTTTCTCTTTTGCCCATTCACTCGGATTTTCAACGCCTAAATCATCAATGATGAGTACGCCTGCGTCGCGCAAACGTTCAAAGGTTTCATCATAGGTCGATGCAGAGTTCGGTGCGAAAGATGCCCGTAAATGGTCGAGTAAATCAGGCGTGGTGATGAATAGCACCATATCCCCTTTTTCAAGGCGACGATTACCAACTGCGGCAGCAAGGTGCGTTTTTCCACAGCCATATGCTCCTTCTAATAGGAGCCAGCCATCAGGATGTTCTGAATAATTTTTTGCCGCGTTATATGCCATCTGCAACGAGAGTGACTCTTTTTCGGAGTAGCCCAAAATATCGACCTCAAAATTGGCGAAAGACTTATCCTCAAAGGCATCCAAATTGCTCAGTCGACGCATGCGCTGATGACGGTCATGGTCAATTTCAATGGGGTTATTCGGGCAACGGAAGAACTTGCCGAAGCGTTTATCATCAGGTTGCACACCATATTTAATCACCCCTAGCCCACTACAAATCGGGCAGGCTTGGTCAGGGTTTTCGGGGTCAAAGCAGGTTATATTCAGTGGAACTGCTGAGGCAGGATTAATCTCCTGCGAAGTCTGACCAGTTGAGTCCTGCAAATTGGTTTGATCGTTGATGAGATCGCTCAGTCGTTTCATTGACATCAATGCGTCCTTCCTGTTTCCAGCGTGCGAGTATAGCACTGATATACGCCCATCGGCGCACGTTATTCTCAATCGAGAGTTTGATGGCATCCACTATCCAATGATATGGATAATCGTCCTCAGCTTCTTTGAGGTGGTCAGCAATTATGGGTGTGAGCGCACCAATATTTTCTTCATATAGGGCAAACACTGTCGGGCGTTCGGGCAAAATCTCGATATTTTCGTTGTTATTGGGTTGCCAATGTCCTGCACTCAATTGTTGAATAGCAACGCGTCCGCGTGCCGTGTTCATAAAATATAGCCGTTTTGCTTGTCCTGTATCCATCACAACATCACCAGCTAGCAAAAACCCATGCTCAACAGCTTTATCCAATGCGGACGATAAAATAGTTTCTGGATTGCCGTTTAAACTCTCTAATCCACGCATCAACTCGGCATTATCGGCGAAATCATTGTGGGTCAGATACCGATACTGCCCTTCTTTTTGCGTGAGCGCATAATACGAAAACAAACAGACCTTCAACTCGGCGAGGTCGTCAATCATCGGCACAACGTCACTGATAAATTGTGCGTGGATGTTAATGCTATTCGGTTTTCCTGCGGAGAAGCCCTTGAATTTAGTCATTTTGGGTTTTCAGTGGTCGGTTATCGGTTTTCAGATACTTTTGCAAAATTATAGAATTGTATTTATTTTGCGCCATTGGCTAAAACCAACGGCTATGTGTCAAAATCGACACAAGGTCGACAAGCTGCTCTGTCGGCTTTAGCCGATGTTGCTTGACTAGCCGTCATGTTTATATGACGGCGGGCATAATCTATTTTCACTTTTATCAAGCGAAAGTTCTAATTCATAGATTTTTTTCGCATTATCTATAACTGTTTGACGAAAATAAGGACTGAGTTCATTCGCTGTCCGCAAATCGACTTTACGCCCAATCATCTGACTCAATGCAATTTCTTGAGATGCCATATCAAGGAGTGTAATCCTTGCTTCGGGAATATATTCTACGAGTAAATCCACATCAGACTCATCTGAAAAATCGTCTCTCATTACAGAGCCAAACAAAGATAAACATTGGATAGCTTGTTTATCACAATAGTCAGAGATGGCATCTATCGGTAATTGTATTTGAACAGTAAATTCACTCATGTTATTACTCCAAATCACTCAAATCGACGCGATGCACACTGGCATCCATGAATTTCGTCAGTGATTTCTCAAAATACAGTGAGACAACGCCTGTTGGTCCATTACGATGCTTCGAGACAATCACATCCGCTTGGTTCGGGAACTCGGTAGCTTCATTATAAACCTCATCTCGATATAGGAACATTACTATATCGGCGTCTTGCTCAATACTATTGCTAACTAATATATTATTGCATATAAAATCATGATTGGGTTCAACTGTTAAATCATAGACTTTTTCTTCGCCATCAGATTCAATAGCAACTATACTATCCCAATAAACATCACTTGAAGCCAAATTATGTAGGGTCGTATCCTCTAATAATTTTGCAGCTTTTAGAACGTGATTACGCCCTAAATTTTTGGTCTTTACAATACTTATTTCGTAGCGACGACCTCTTATCATTTTACAAAATGTTCCTAAAGCGTAAGCATACTTATCCATAGAAGGGACAATATATTTATCCCAAACTTGATGTGGAATATAATCACGCTTTGAACTATTTCTTGCAGATTGGACATAATCTTGAATAATATCTAAATCTTTGGATTTATATTCACCTACTGCTCCTATTTGATTAATGAATTGGGTTAAGTCATCATTTCCACTAACAAACACATGGTATTGGTCACGTCCATTTTTTTGAGGAATTATTCGTAACGCTGAGTTAATCTCAAAACGTAGAAGTAAGGATTGAACCCCTTCGGCAAGTTCTTTACTGCTAGTAGCATAATAAACGGCGGGATACTTAATTTTACCTTTTCGTGTCATCTTCAAACAACCATCCGTTGACCAGAGATGACGCAAGAAAAGAGCTATAGCTTCATTCGGTTGTGAGAACACTTTCTTAGGGACAGATTTCTCGTATGAGCGTAGTCCAAAGATGCCTAAATCATCCATCCACTCAGATACGGGATTACGGACACCATGCGTTATCTGACGTGTAGTCGGGATAAATACCTGATACCAATTGCGCCCTTTTTCTTTAGTGATTCGTGGTGCAACCTCATCACCAAATACTTCGGTAGCCAATTCAGCCACTATTTCAGCTAAATCAAGTTCAACTGTTGTGTATTGAATAGCATGACGCGGTAGTACACACCCATCGCCGATTAAATGTCCGAGTAACGCAAGTTCGGCATCACTCATTGTTTGTATATTTTGGTCTGGTAAAGAACGTGGTACAGCAATATGGTCATCCGATGTGAGTTCATCCAGCCGTTTCCAGCCATCAATCGTCAGGAATTTATGATTTGCTGTCGCGCGGATATTGCGTCCAAGTGCAGTGGTCAATTTATAGACAGGCTTTATCCCTGTACAAAACGAATTAGTGACTATTGCAGGTTCAGCTTGCCACGTTTCAGTATTAAGGCTCATCACACGGAAGCCTGTTTGCCCTATTAAATCAGCAATCGGCACACTATAGCCACAATTAGGCAAATACACTAAAGATTCACCTGTAACGCAACCCGACTCTCTCAAATCAGATAACACTGGACGTTTATCTTGGCGTTGCTCAACTGCACGCGAGAGTTGTGCCGCACTAATCAGAGGTACATTCAACTCACGCGCGAGTTCTTTCAGATTACGCGAGATGAAACTGATTTCCTGCACACGATTGTTCTCGTAACTGCCCCCTGCATTCATCAACTGCATGTAATCGACAATCACCAAATCGAGTCCATATTCATGCTTGAGTCGACGGCATTTCGTTCGCATTTCCATCGGTGAAATCGCTGGCGAATCATCAATGAAGATATGATGCCCACTAATGCGCCCGACTGCTTCGGTAAAACGTGCCGCCTCTTGGGGGTTCAGACGTGCGAGGCGTAATTTCTGGACGTTGATGCCTGTTTCCATCGCCATCATACGCTGAGTCATCTGCTCGACACCCATTTCCATAGTAAAAATCGCCACACGCCCACCAAAACGCGCCACATTCATCGCAGTAGTCAAGAGCCACGAGGTCTTACCCATACCCGGTCTGCCTGCGAAAATCAGCAAGTCCGATTTTTGGAAGCCCCCAAGAAGCGCGTCTAAATCACGGTAGCCTGTGGGGACACCTGCTGCTTCGTTTTTGTGCTGGAGCATATACTCCATGCGGTCATAATAATCACTGAGCGCATCCCACATCGGCACAAAATCCCGCTGGACTTGCGTCTCAGTAACTGTGAATAATTTACTCTCGGCTTCACCGACAACGGTATCAATATTCAGGGCTTCATCCATTGCCAATTTCTTGATTTCATCCGCCGTGACCATCAATTTACGCCGGATAGAGGTGCGCTCAACCAAACGCCCGTAGACCTCTGCATAAACTGAGGTCGCCGTATTATTTGAAATCTGAATTAGATAGGCGCGTCCACCAATCGTATCGAGGACTTGCATATTTTCGAGTTGTTCAGCCAATGTGATGAGGTCAATGGGTTCAGCCCGATTATTCAAGTGCTCGAAGGCTTGCCAAATATACTGATGCCTCAGCAAGAAAAAATCATTCGCTTTTAAAAACGCCGCAACAGACATATACGCCGATGGGTCAATGAGAATCGACCCAATCACTGCTTCTTCTGCCTCTTGGCTAAAGGGCGCACCGGGGTCAATATTGATGTTGGGTGGTGTAGACATAAGCTCTTGGGTAGGACTCTTTCCAATTTGGGTGTAAAGGTATTATCGGTAAAAATTTGGATAGTATAAATGGTATAAATGTCATAAGAATTTAACTTCATCTATGACATATAGACAGTATGTTTTTAGAGAAGTAGCCCTTATAAAGGTTGAAGCTATACCAAACTGCAAAATAGCTTTCGCGACAGACGCTAAAGTGTGCTTTAGCACCCGCGTATTTTAGCCATCATGCTTTAGCATATGGCAACGGAATAACCTTTAACAGAGTGATGATTTAGCCTTCATGTTTATATAAAGGAGCAACAGGATAGAATTTTCTCCATATAACAAAAAGCTAACGTCAACATCTGACTCTATTGTAGCTATGTGACGAAATAACAAGGTCAGCAAATAGATATAAAGTCATTAATTTTTGGTATCAAACCTGACTCAAAACGGTGCAATGTAGCACCGTCATTTTTGAACTAAAACTATGCTGATAACCCTAATTTTCTTCCGAATCATCCAGTTCATCGAGGTCAAGCGTACTCAAGAAATCCGAGAAAGCACTAATTTGCTTATCATCGACTTCCTCGACATCTTCTTCAGGGTCTTCCAACAATTCTTTGGGTACATCACGCGCAGGGGTACTACGGCTAAAGGGTAATTGCTTTGTTCCTTCATTGAGGTCAACATCATCGTCTGGCTCAACAGCACTACGATCCATCACCGCTTCACTGACAAAAATTGGGGATTTTGTACGAACAGCTAAGGCAATTGCATCGCTGGGTCGGCTATCAATTTCGCGTTTTTCACCATCAATCTCGACAACAATCCGCGCAAAATAAATATCACGACGCATATCATTGATGAAAATATGAACAACCGTCGCATCCACTTCATCCATGATATTTTTGAGTAAATCATGTGTCAGCGGACGATTATGGGAGCGTTTATCTTGTAATTCAATGCTAATAGCATCCGCTTCATACTGACCTATAAATATAGGCAAATAACGGTCTTCATTGATGTCTTTGAGCAATACCACGCGATGCTGACTCATCAAGCTCACACGGATACTGTTTACTTCTACTTCAATCATAGTTCATCCACACTTTGCAACACGCTTGCAGTCATGCCTAGATTATACACTGTCTAACAATCATAGCAACACATGCTTGTCAAGTTTCTAATTTTCGTGTCAGATATTAGAATGACATATAGTACAAATTCAAACTAACCAGATTAGTTGAACTGTTATGATCAAAATCACAAATGTATCTTAAGAAAAGGCTGAAAGATGAATTTAGATAAACATGCAGAATTTTGGCAGGATAAAGACAAATGGTTTCTTGAACCAGTTGGTGAAAATGGATATTTGATAGTTGGTCATAACGCACGCGGACAAGTAATTTCTGGAGGAATAGAAGATGATGAGATTCACGAGGCAGTAATACAAAAAATGATAGAGGTAGGAGTAAAAATTCTAACGCCTGACGAAGTTAAAGATTTATACCCTTCTCTTCCTGATGATTTTGATTTTGATGCAGCCTTGAAACTCCTAAATGACAATCCCTATCCACCAGAAGAAAAATAAAATCAATAATAAATCTTCCAAACATCATCCATTTTCACATAGACTTGTACTAATTATTGCCTACAATGAGGCTTATCTTGTCAGATCGAGAGTAAGGCGTAACAATTTTCTCGGCGGACAACGCAGGCATTGTCCCTACTTTTCCCTCAAGTGAGGCATATATAAAGAATAGGAAACGCCTTCTTTTTTTGCTTTTCTTCGTGTTCTTTGTGCCTTCGTGGTGAATATTTTGGCTTAACTTATCGGCTATGTAAGAAACTGCGCCCCTTACCTATAAAATTCGGAGATTGTTTTATGGTCATTCCAATTGAATTAAATCAGGTACTCACCCTCTCAATACTACACTTTGCGATTGGGATAATTCTCTTGGGCATTGGCTGGCTCTTATTGCCGAAACAATCGCGTGTGCCCTTAACTGGCATCCTGACAGTGGTTTGGCTCTGGTCTGTGACGGCACTCTGGACGTTTTACCAGCAAAATATGAGCTTCCTCGGCTGGTTCTTTGACCCCAGTGGCGAGAAAAATTCCTCCGCATTGCTTAGCACCCTATTTCTGATGCTGATTGCCCTATCGTGTTTGAGTCTCTTATGGGCAAGGCTCCGCGATAAACGCTATTGGCGCGCCCTATATTGGCTCTTGGTTGGCATACTCTTTGCCTTTCTCTCGCTTGATGAATATTTTTCGATTCATGAGTCGATTGTCTATTGGCGTGGTGGCTACCTCATCTTAGGGGGTACAGTCGGCTTGATTACGCTCTTCATGATTAGCCAGAGCAAACCCAACATCCGCAAAATTTTACTGATGTTCCTCATCGGCTTGGGCATTATGGGTGTATCAGGTGTTGTGCTGGATGCCTTCTCAGCCCAAAATTTACTGGATATAGGACCTTTAAAATTGGAATTTATCCGCTGTAATGACGAATTCTTAGGAGTCTACTGCCGAGATTACAGCAATACCGAAGAACTAATGGAATTGTTCGGTTCGGGGATTATGGTGCTGAGTTTGATGGCACTCATGCGCGAGTATTGGAGCAATCCGCAACAGACCACGCAAGTCCGTTGGGTGATGCTAGCTGGCTTCGCATGGGTTCTCAGCTTAATTGGCTGGATGTGGTTTGTGCCGAGTATCCAAGCACGCATCAGCACCCCTGCGAATACAAATTATGGCGAACTATCCCTGCTTGCCTATGACCTCAATACGCATCGCATTTCTGCTGGCGATACCCTCAACCTGACGCTATATATGGAAGCCAACCGCAACTTGAGCGAAGATTATTCGATGTCGGTGCATCTCTATACCCAAGCCCTGCCTGATATTGCCTCAATCGAGCAAGATGATATGACGCTCGGCAATTTCACCTACCCGACCCGTGCATGGATACCGAACTTAGCGGTGCGAAATCACTTCCAATTGAGCATCCCTGATGACCTCGCCACCAACCAGAGTTATCAACTGATTGCGATTGTCTGGCAAGATGACACGACCAATCGTGTTCCAATTCAGGAGACGATTTTCCCGATTTTTGAGGATGGCACGACATTGGTTTTAGATGGGATTGCCGCCCCTGCATCCGATACATCACCAGTAACAACCTCCCAAAGCTATGATTTTTCGGGGGATTTCTCCTTAGCTGGATATGATTTGCCTGAGTCGGCGACGATTGGCGAGGAGACGACACTCGATTTTTGGTGGCAAGCCAATAGCGATAGTGATGTGACCGCGACGCAATTCTTACACTGGTTCAATACCGAAACAGAGGATTTCTTCATCTTTGACCAAGTACCATTTGCGGGATACTTCCCGACCCAAGATTGGGTGGCTGGCATGCTCGTCCAAGATAGCTGGACGGTGACCATTCCTGATGATATTCCAGCAGGGACGTATCGCGTACAAACGGGCATGTTTGAACTCGCCACAGCCGAACGCATCCCTGTGACCGATAGCTCTGGCACACCCGTGACCGATAATTCGATTGTTTTGGGTGAGGTAGTGGTTGAGGAGTGATTGTTATCGTTTTACTATGTGATTAATTTAGCATAAGATAAAATATCATAGACTTCTATAGAATTAAAAGCAGTCTATAATATTTTATTCCTCCTCGATTTCTAATTCATAATTAGAAAGAATGTCATTAATTTGTGTTGGTGTTATATTAGGCTGCTCTGACTTTGAATAGATATAAATAAGTACAATAGTTTCTGGAGAAAAATAGCCATAGATTACTCGATAGCCACTACTTTTACCCTTATTATTATCACTATTTTTGATTCTCTCTTTGTAAATAGTACCTTCACTTTTAATTCCTTGTACGATATCACCCGGAAAATTATCAGGTTGTATGGTGTCAATAAAACCCTGAATATCGCCTTGTATACTGTTGTACTTTTTACTTAGACGCTTGAGTTCTTTTTTGAACTTAGATGTATACCGTATCTGCAAGAATAAATCATTCGTCATCAAAGTCATCCCAAAGCGTTGAAATGTCGTGCGTATCTCCAGCTATGACTTGCTTCCATGCAATTTCTAAACCAGATAAAGTATCATTTTCAAGTCGATAATTGCGGAGTGCTTCACTTACTTTTCTGTCAAAATCATTTAAGTCTGTACCCAACTCATGGACTAGCAGTTCCTTAATATGAAGTTTTTTTGTCTCTTTGCTAATTGAGTCGTAAGTAGCAATACCTATTACACCTACAGTTTTTCTAACTGCACGCTCTATTTCTTCAGATAATTCTTCATCAAAATAACAAAGTATAAAATTCGTACTACCTACATCAGTATAAATTCTACAAGCAAAATCTTCTTCTTTATTTTCCTTAAAATTCACTAACAACAATTGACCAGTGACGCTTTCAATTCTTTCACGGTTTTCAGATAATAATCTATGTAGCTTTGCACGAATGGGTTGATCGTATTTTGCTGTCTTTGTTTGTTGGTTTCTAGTCACAGAAACATCTATCTCATTAACACCCTGTCTGAACACTTTACCGAGGTCATACAGTTTTTGCACAACACTTTCATCCCAACCACTAGGAAGAACGGGTAATTCATCCAGACTAAAATTGTAAGAACGAATTAATGTAATTCCATCAACTATATGTTCAACAGAGTCTTCAACTAGATTTGGATAAATTGGAGTAGCATCTTGGTAGGTAGGATTAATTAATAGGTCAGTGCTACCTGCTTCAATACCTGTCAAACTGAGCTTTGTTTCATAGGTAATTTGCTTCCGTTCTGATTTACTTCCCCTATTACGCTCAAGAGAATATGCCATTTCATCTACAGCATTTTGAAAATGCTCTGAAAAAGTTGCGAGTTTATTAAGTTCAATTGTTCCTGATGGCATATCACCATGCAAAGAAATTCTGATTGTAGAGTCAGCCATGCTTATATCTCGTTTCTCGAATCAAAAGAGACTGGCGTCTAAGCCAGCTAACAATCATTATTATGGGATTAAGCATTATGCCTTATCACCTATCAATTCCGATACATTATTCATTTACCTGCTGTTTACTATATCATTATATGCTTAAAATTATTAAAATGCGGTAAATTCCAACTGAATACAAACTCATCAAATAAAATTTTTCACTATCTCATATTCAGCTTTCTCAGATGCTTCACCCATGAAATCCTCACTACAACAAATTCACATACTGATAGTCCTATGCTGGGTTTTCTCTATACTATATCCTAAACAGTATATTCTCCATCTCATCGGCTGTGCCAATCTCAGTTTTTCCTATTTTTCTTCGTGACCTTCAAGCCTTCGTGCCTAATTTCTAATCACTCGGAACTCAGCACCCAGCACTAACCTCTTTTCTCTGTGCCTTTGGGACTGTGTGGTTCATATTCTTTGCTTTTCTTCGTGACCTTCGAGCCTTCGTGGCTAATTTCTAATCACTCGAAACTCAGCACCCAACACTCATCCTTCTTTTCTCTGCGTCTTTGGGACTCTGTGGTTCATATTCTTAGCTTTTGCTCGCGCCCTTCTAAACTTCGTGCCTAATTTCTCTCAGCACTCGGAACTCAGCACCCAGCACTTATCCTTGTTTTTCTTCGTGGTGAATTATGACAACAAAATAGAATAGCGATAATCCTCTGGTGGGTCTTGACGATACAACATCTTAAAGAGCATTTTCGCCATCTCATCAGCTGTGCCAATATTGGGATGCGTCAGCCAGTAATCCAAAACTTCCAGTGCTGAGCCTATCACAAAGCGTGCACCAATATCAGCTGGCACATCGCGCAAAAACGGGGGTGGATAATGACGGTACTGCATCTCAAACCCTGCAATCAGCAATTCCTTCTGCCGTTCGCGTAACCGACGTGAGAGTTCCCCATCCATCTTGAGGAAAAACGGACGTTGCTTTTCAATATCTCTGAAAATCATGCACCATGCAATCCATTCCCCATGCGGATAGTACAAGCCCAAAGTTGCCTTGCCAATCTGCTCATCAAGCGTCAGCATATGATGCTCCAATATCGCCCAAGCAACAGCCTCTTTATCCGCAAAATGCTCATAAAAGGTACTGCGCCCATAATCGGCTTCACGGGCAATATCGGCAACCGTCACCACATCGTAGCCATGTTCTAGGATTAAATTCAGGGTCGCATTCAGGAAAGCTAAACGGGTGCGCTCACGTTCTTTTTCATAGCGATTACTAGACATATGTCTAACTCTGGACAACTTTACAGATAATCCTCATTTTATCTATGCTGAGACCAATGTACAAATCAATTTTCTTGTCACGGACAGCATTCATGCAGTCCCTACATCACCCTAAACTTTATTGGCAAAAGGTAGGGACGTGATGAATCTCGTCCGAAACTGAAACCTAATATGTATTTCCAATTGCTTGCTACCGTTTGCCTAGAAATATAGTTTGTGTAGGGACAATGCCTGCGTTGTCCACCACACAAAGTTAAAGCTCACACGTTAAGAAAAAAATGAACAGAAAAGGACAAATAACCATGAAACACATGCTCGTGAAACAATCCGCTATCATCAATGCCCCGCTTGAACAGGTCTATGCCGTCATTGCCGATTACGAGGTCGGACATCAGGCGATTTTGCCCAAACCCTACTTTCAATCAATGGAGGTCATCAACGGCGGCTATGGCGAAGGCACAGAAATTAAAATCGAAATGGAAGTTTTTGGTATAAAAGCAAGCTATCATCAATTGGTCACCGAACCCATCAAAGGTCGGCAGATAGTCGAACGCGATATAAATACAAATCTCGGAACAACCTTCACCTTTGAGCCACGCAACAATGGCACACAAACAGAGGTAACAATTCTCGCAGAAATCGCCTTGAGTGATGGCTTTCAGGGAACACTCGAACGCCTCTTCAATCCCTTTATCATTAGATATATCTTCAAGCAAGAATTGCAAAATCTGGATGCTTATGTGACACAGAAAGAAGTCGTTCAGGTATAACATATGATAATTGGTGTAGGGACAAAGCCTGCTTTGTCCTCCCAAGGCAATATGAATCTACGTGGCTTTTCTTACATTTCTTCGTGTTCTTCGTGGTGAATAAAATCCCCATCCTACCAAACACAAACAATCTCTCATATTAAAAACGGTCATATCAACGGGGATATGACCGACACAAGTAATCTCAAATTGTGTATCCTCTGGATAGCACCTTAACAACTGAATATTATTTTCAATGGGTCTGCCACAAACCATTTACAAACCGCGAAACAGGAAATTCCCTGTTATTGCCATTTTTGCGTACGCCCAAAATCCCTGTTAATGTTCCTGTTTTCCCTGTTATCCCCTGATAAACAGGAAAATTCATCCCTCTTGCACATCCGCCTTGAGCGCCTGTGCATTCGTAATCGCATTCCATCCCAAACCATATTGCACGAGAAAAGCAAAGCCAACCAGCGTCACAGGGAGCCAAATCACAATATGCACCACAATCGCATACGCCAACGCCCTATCCTGAGCAACCCCCACAGCCACCATCACCGCACTGGCAAAAAATTCATACACACCAATTTGCCCGGGCGACGCTGGAATCAGCCCTGCTAAATTCACTGTCCCCACAACCAATAACGCCACAGGATAGCCCAAGTCTAAGCCAAACGCCCACATCACAATCCAGTAAACGCAGGCTTCAATTGCCCAAGTGCCATAGCTCGTGAGGATTGCCCCAATCAAATGCACAGGACTCCGTAGCCCTTTCAGACCAGCCAATATATCGTCGCCAAGGTCAATCAGTCGTTCCTGAATAGCAGAGGGGAAAATCGTCGCCACCCAGCGTATCAGTCGCTCAAGATTTTTAGGGAACATTGCCAAACTAAAAAAGACCAGCACCGCTACTACAAAAATCGGCGTGGCAATCGTTACAACTTGCTGAATTTGCTCAGACGTAACATCTACAAAATACAAGCCAATTAAAATAAATGACAACATCACAATGCCATCGAAAACGCGCTCAATCACAACCGTTGTCGCCGCTCCACCAATAGGCACATCATGCCGACGTTTCAGTAAAAACAGGCGCAATGCTTCCCCTGCCCGAAAAGGATACACATTATTGCCCATGTATCCAATCGCAACAATTTTCGTGAGGGGCAATAGTGGCACAGGCTTAATCGCACTCAGCAAAAATCGCCAACGCCACGCAATCACAAGCACCGCGAAGGCATAAGTTACTGCGCCCAGAATCAGTAGAGCTAGATTAATATCACTGAGGCTTTCAAAGAAGGCATCTGGCTGTAACCCTCGAAAGGCAAACCACAAGAAAAACAGGCTTATCAGGATGCCAATCGCCAAGGCAATCTGGCGTGAGGAATTATTTTTTCGTTTTTCAACTGGAGTCATGAGTTATATCAGGCTTACGGTTATCGCGGAAAATAATGAGCGCATTGTAGCAGGTCACACTACAAGCGACTATGGCTTAGTGTTAAAACAGCATCACCCTTCTGGAAATGCTGTTGGGGTGGCGCAGATGGTCGGCATATCATCAGGGTATACCCAGCGTTGTGTGAGGTCAGCCAGTTGTGCCATCTGCTGATACTCTCGATACAGTGGTATCAGTGCCTCACAATCACCTAAAACCTCGGCGGCTTGCCCTTGAATATACCAGCACTCAAAGCGTCGATTTTCAATCGAAACCCCCTGCGCCACCTCTAATGTCGAGCATCGATTCAAGGATGATTGTGTATTGTGCCAATCGCCACTGAGGTAATATTCGCGTCCGAGCCAATACCAGCCTTCTGCCCAGCCCGGAACAATATCCGTCACTTGATTACACCACTCTATCGCTGTAGACCGTTCTCCCAATAAGCTACTCACCTCACACATCCGAAAATGCGCTTTGGCATTATCTTCATCAAAGGCAATCACATTAAAATAATAGACTGTCGCTGTATCCATGTCCCCAATTTGTTGGGCATATAGAGCGCGTTCAAAATGCAGAGGAATTAAGCGATTATTGAAAGAAATTGCCGTCTCAGCTGCTGTTGCGGCGAGGTCATAATCTCCTAAATCGCTATGGGCAATGGCAATCACACGGTAAGCATCTGCCTGCCAATCAGGATGAAACGTATTAGCAATTTCTGCCGCGCGTTCACCATCACGCAATGCAGCACTAAAAATCCCCTGACTAGCATACGAGAGCGACAATGCCAAACGGGCAGTAATGCTATTCTCATCGTTGCGGATCACTCTCAAGGCAATTCGTTGGGCATCTTCTGAATAACCATTGGCTTGTAAAGCAAAGGCATGTATCCCCAACACGCGCATATTATACGGGGATCGTTCTACAGCATTATTCGTGAAACTAAGGGCTTTTTCTCTATCATCATCTTGGTTGAGGTCAGCATAACTTCTATATATCAAAGCACGAGCGAGAAACTCTAAAGCTGTGGTATTATTTGAATCTTGTGCATAAATCTCTTGTGCATAAGTAATAGCAAGGTCTAAGTCACCTTGAGCAAAGGCATTTTGTACATCACTTGTTTCTGCTAATTCCACTGTCGGCGTAAGCCATTGCAAAAACCACGCCTGAATACGATCTTTACCCATAAAAGCAAAGACAACTAACAAGCTCAATGTTACTATCCAAGATAAACAGCCTTGCCAAGGGCTACGTCGCCGAAAAATAGCGCGTGTATGGTCACGGCGAATACGCATAATAAGATCACTAAAAATGATGTATAGGGATAATTGCATCAAACTATAACAAACATTAGAAAAATTTACGCTAAATCAGGTCAAAAGTCCTATACAATGTAGTAATAATATTTTTGCTTTTTGTTTTGTGAGGTGTAAAATCAAAATGTAAGATAAAAATAAAAAAATCTAAACAAATCTAACAAAACATATCATTAATAATGAATTGATTTTATAATTTAACTCAATGATATATTTATTTATCAGGAACTATAGGTATGTTGTCGGAAGAACATCAACAGTTGTTGCGCGAGATAAGCCAACATAATAGCAATTATGACAACTTAAAACAGTTGGTCGAAACTATTGTGCTTGAGCATACTCAACAATTAAGTGATGAACGTGACCTTGCATATGAATATACCAACCAAGCCTCGACTGCTCTCTTGAGTTTAGATACTAACGGATGTATTACCTTAGTTAATCATCAGCTCTGTGAACTTACAGGTTATTCATATAATGAATTAATGGGCGCAGACTGGTTTGAACTCTGCATTCCGACTAGTGAAGCTCAAGAATTAAAAGAAGGGTTTGATAAAGTTATCAGAGGACACCGTGTCCCAGCTAAATATCATGAAAACTATATAGTGACCAAAACAGGTGAACACAAACTCATCAGGTGGCACAATACATATCAAATTGATGAGAAAACAGGTAACTTTCTAGGGTCTCTTAGCTCTGGTGAAGATATAACAAATATCAATCAATCTGAGAGAGTGTTACAAGAAACACAAGAACAATTGGATGCAATTTTAGATGGAGTGGTCGATGGTGTTGCTGTCATAAGTGAAGACGAAAAGTTACTCTATGCCAATGATTCAGCTGCTAAAATATTAGGCTTTGAATCTGTCCTAGACATGATAGAGGCTATGAAAGATGGTCTCTTTATTAACCGTGAACCCTTAGATGAAAATGGTAAGTTTTTAGAATTTCACGAACAAGCACTCTATTTTGCCTTACAAGGTGAAACGCCTCCCCCGCAGACAGTTATATTTTATGACCCTGATACAGATACAAAAACTTGGGCGTATACAAAAGCCAAACCGATTTTAGATGAACAAGGTCGTTTAAGATTTGCAGTGATTATCCTCAACGATATTACGCGAACCCGCCAAATTGAAAATGTGAAGTTTGAGTTACTTCAAGAGCAAGCCCGAATTGATACACTGCGTGAGTTCATCGGTAAAATTACGCATGATTTGTCACAACCATTATCAGTCATCAACACCGCTATCTATATGCTGGATAAATCTGTACCGCATGATTTAGTCCACAAACGTACAGCAACAATCAGAACACAATCTTTGAGGATGCAAGCTATATTGCGTGATATTCAACAAATGTCGACATTAGATACGATGAAATCCATCAGTATTGGGCATATAGACCCTAGACCATTTATGACACAAATTGCAAATTATGCTCAAGGATTAGCAGAAGCCAAACATATCAACTTCATTTACGAGGCAAACTTTACAGGTAAAAAGCTATTAGGTCATGAAGTATATTTGGATAGAGCCATTATGCAGATTATACAAAACGCGATAAATTTTACGTCCGAAGATGGTGAAGTTAAGCTAAATTACAGCGAAAACTCAAATAATATTCTGATCGAAATTCAGGATATGGGCATCGGCATTGAAGATGCTCACATAAATCATATATTTGAACGTTTCTATCGTGCAGATAAAAGTAGAACCCCTGAAACAGGTTCAGGAAGTGGCTTAGGCTTGGCGATAGCGAAACGTGTAATTGACTTACATCATGGGACAATTGAAGTTGAAAGTGTTTCTAATGAGGGTAGTATTTTCCGTGTTTATATTCCTGTCTAAACCTCTAAAATTCCACTAATTAAAATGATTAGAATCACTCCATTTACCAATCTAAACTCTATTAAACTAAGCATCGTTAACGAAACTTCTTCATTCAATTTTGACGACCTAAAATTTCACAAATTGGCGATAGCCTAAAAACCATAATCATGTCACACTATGCTCTACAAAATAATTTAGGAGTAGCGTGATGCGTGTCGTTCAGATGGGTATGGGTGGTATGGGCAATGCTTGGCTCGAGCGCCTAACACCTTTACCTTTCATAGAATTTGTAGGTTTTGTAGAAGTTAATGATGAGATTGCAAAATCTCAAGCTGAAGTTTATGGATTTGATGAAGCAATCATCTTTAGAAATCTTAAGGATGCTCTTGCTACGGTAGATGCTGATACCGTCATTTCGGTGATTCCGCCTGAGTTCCGCATTGAAACATTACAAACCTGTATTGATGCCAATATTCCCTTGATGGCAGAAAAACCACTTGCAGAAACATTGGAAGATGCTTACACACAGTGCAAAATGGCAGAAGACAGCGGCTTAGTCTATGTTATCACTCAGGATTATCGTTATAAGCCTGCGCTTTATACCATCAAGCAAATATTAGATAGTGGTGAACTCGGTGCAATTGATTCGGTGACAGTAAGCCATTATTGGGGCTTTGAATTTGTGGGTTTCCGAGCAGATATGCCTTACCCCTTAATGAATGATATGGCGGTTCACCACTTCGATTTACTGCGTTATTTTCTTGGTACTGAACCCGTCTCACTCTACGGCAAAACATGGAGTCCGAGTTGGAACAAAATCAATGGCAAGATGGCTGCCCAAGCGCTCTTAACCTTCCCTAATGATGTGCATGTCGCCTACAACACATCTTGGGTCAGCAATGGTTTAACAACCACATTTGATGGTGAATGGCGTTTTGAATGTGAAAAGGGTGTCCTCACCTTAATTAATGACATCATAACTGTACAAAAACGGCTCGATTTACATGGAGTGAATTATACCTATGAAGCCTCTGAACATCGTGACCCAATTGATATGCCTTATAACCGTCAGCCTTATTTAGCACATGAACTCAATGAATATGTAGTCAATGGCACAATACCAGCCACAACTGTACAAGACAATGTAAAGACCTTACAAATGGTATTCGATGTTATCAAATCCAGCGAAACAGGTCAGATTATTCATAAGGAGCAAGCATGAGAGTCACTGTTTGGAACGAGTTTCGGCACGAAAAAAATAACCCTGACGTACAATCTGTTTACCCTGATGGGATGCACACTGTAATCGCCAGTTTCTTAGAAGAAGCAGGCTTTGATGCCGGCACAGCAACCCTTGATGAACCTGAGCATGGTCTCACTGATGCTGTATTGGATAAAACTGATGTCTTGATTTGGTGGGGACATATGGCGCATGAAGAAGTTGATGATGCCATCGTAACCAAAGTACAAGAGCGTGTTTTGCGTGGCATGGGCTTAGTCGTATTACATAGTGGACATTTCAGCAAAATATTTAAACGCCTAATGGGTACAAGTTGTAACCTCAAATGGCGTGAAGTTGGAGAAAAAGAACGCCTATGGGTCGTTAATCCTGCACATCCGATTGCGAGTGGTCTAGGCGAGTATATCGAAATCCCTAAAGCTGAGATGTATGGCGAGCATTTTGACATTCCAGAACCTGATGCGCTGGTATTGGTCAGCTGGTTTGAAGGTGGCGAAGTCTTCCGTAGTGGTTGCTGTTATCATCGCGGGATGGGCAAAATATTCTATT
Source organism: Phototrophicaceae bacterium (assembly GCA_965230145.1). Lineage (GTDB taxonomy): Bacteria > Chloroflexota > Anaerolineae > Aggregatilineales > Phototrophicaceae > JAUZRW01. The sequence continues at coordinate 3,072,377 of CBDDKI010000002.1, read as the reverse complement.
TCCGCCCGGGTCATGAAACCTATCCGACTTATTTCCAAGAAGAAGTACAGAAAGTCATTATCAATGGTGTTAAGTGGGCAGCTCCCCAACAGCCTGTAACCGTTAATTTTGGTAATGTGCCTGAGAAAATGGGATAAAAGCATTCAGTTGTCGGTCAACAGTTGTCAGTTGTAGTAGCATCTCACTGTAAACTGAAAACCGACAACTGAATATCCTCTACAAACATAGACAAATTCAAACCATTTCCACACATTACATTTCGTTTGTATTCTCAAAGTTGTTGTAAACTATAAATATAATTGTTAAAGACTATCAGGCATGAATGATGGCAGATAATGTAATTCTAAGTGCAAGTCTCAATAATGTTGCCGAATGTGTTGAACTTGCTGTTGAAAAAGGCTTAGGGATTGAGGTAATGGCATTTGCCTTCCCGAATATTCTGGATGGTGATTGGCGCGTAACCTTAGCCGAATATACAGAAATACTAAAACCTGTTAAAGGTGATATAACCATCCATGGTCCGTTTATGGATATGGTTAGTGGTAGCCCAGACCAGCGTATTAATGCTGTTTGTGTCGCACGCTATAGCCATGCTATTCGTGTTGCATCTCACTTAGGGGCAAAACAAGTTGTCTTTCATGCTAATTTCATTGGCTCGTTACACAACACCTTCTATCGTGAAGGATGGCATACGCGCAATGTCGAATTTTGGAAGCCCGTCGCTGATTATGCAGAACAACATGGCATCACGATTTTGCTAGAAAATATGTGGGAATTTGACCCGACAATCATTGCAGATTTGTTATCTGAGGTGAATCATCCTTACCTCAAAACCTGCCTTGATGTAGGACATGCTCATGTATTTGGGAGCGAACAATATACATTCGAGTATTGGTTACAGACAATGGAACCTTGGCTGACTGAAATCCATATGAATAATAATAACGGCATCATTGATGAGCATCATGGTTTTGATTGGGAGAAGGGCGTATTAGATTACAGCAAAATCATCCCTCAAATCCGCAGTATCAATCCTGATGTAGACCTTGTGCTAGAAATGGATTCGGTAGACGATATGCGCGATAGTCTGCATTATTTCCGCATTGAGGAACTAGCATAAACTGTCCGTAAACATCGACATAAAAGCCATGGATAAAGTATCGGCACAAAGGTGTTAGTTCTCGATAAGCCTGCCATCCAGCATTTCATGGATAACATCCGCAACAGACATTACCAGAGGGTCATGGGTAACGAACAATAGCGTAATATCCAATTGTTGTGTGAGTTCTTGCATCGTCTCGATAACCCGTCTGCCTGTTTGGCTATCAAGTTGCCCTGTGGGTTCATCGGCTAAGAGAATTTTCGGGCGTGAGGCTAAAGCACGCGCAATTGCCACCCGTTGTTGTTCACCGCCACTCAGCTCATAGGGACGATGATGGACGCGCTTACTTAAACCCACCCAGTCTAAGGCTTCAGATACTCGCTCCTCTCGCTCATTCGCTGCCATGTGACGCATCCGCAATGGCACACCCACATTTTCTCGCGCTGATAACAGAGGCAATAAGCCGAAATTCTGAAAAATAAAGCCTACTTTTTCACGGCGGAGTTTAATCCGTTGATTATCAGACAATTGGAAAATATCTTGCTCATCAATCTTGACTGTACCATCGGTGGGCGTATCTAAGCCACTGATGAGGTTAAGCAAAGTAGTTTTGCCTGCTCCCGAACGACCCACAATCGCGGTCAATTGTCCGCTAAAAATATTCAGGCTGACATCATCAACAGCATGAACGTCCTCACCTGAGGTATGATAAACCTTGTGCAAATTTTCGATTTCAATAATCGCTTTTTTCATGATTATGCCTTTGTTGCTTGCTTAAGCCTCGTCCGAATCAACAGTCGTATCAGGGTAAACACCAATATAATTATCATGCAGACGCAAGATAACGCGTTTTTCCATTTCTAATGTATCAATATAGCCTTGTGGTAATTGCAAATGCCCTGTTTTATCTAGCACGGCAAATTCTTCTTCCGTGATTTGAACCCCATCCGTACCGACACGGCGTAATACTTCGGTACTTGCACGTCCATCACGCATCCCAACAACACGATTGACTCGACTCGCGACAGCATGGTCATGTGTGACAATCACAATCGTAACGTTAAATTCTTGGTTGAGCCGATGCAAGGTATCAAAAATCTGATTTGCTGAGTCACTATCGACCTCACCTGTGGGTTCATCGGCTAAGAGCAATTCAGGTTGATTCGCCATCGCAACCGCCAAAGCAACCCGTTGTTGTTCCCCACCTGATAATTGACTCGGACGGTTATCCATACGATTGGCTAACCCAACGGTGTCTAATAAATTTTCCGCACGAGTACGCCGTTCGCGCGCAGATAATTTCGTAAAAGCCATCGGCATTTCAACATTTTCAAGCGCACTGAGATAAGGCAATAAGTTACGAGCAGTCTGTTGCCAGACAAATCCAACAGCATTACGACGATAAATTGTTTGCTGGCGACGATTGAGTTCAAGTAAATCATACTCACCGACGGTCACTTGCCCTGCTGAGGGAACATCTAATGCACCAAGTACATTCATCAGGGTTGATTTTCCTGAACCAGAGGGTCCAATAAGCGCAATCATTTCGCCTCGGTTTATCGCAAGATTTAGCCCTTGTAGCGCGACCACTTCAAGTTCCGCAATCTTGTAAATTTTGACGAGATTATCACATTCGATAAAAGCAGACATAAACTTATTCTCCAAAGCGCATGATTTTATTGAGGCTAAGACGACGTAAAGTGAGTGCGGTTAAGCCCAAAATGAGCGTGAATGACACAAGTAAAACAACAACCAGCGAGATAATAGCGATATAGGGTATCTGCAATTGAAGCGAGCCGATTAAGCCCAAGAATGGCAATATAATGGTGGCGAGCAATATCCCAAAAATAATCCCAATAACCATCGCTGGTGCAATGAAGATGATTTGCTCAATTAGTAATAATCTCAGCAAATTATTTTCATTCCAACCAATTGCCCGTAATGTCGCAAATGAGAGGGCGCGACGACGAATCGTCATCGTCATATAGAAGCCGAAATCGAGCAAACTGAGTACCAATGACACCCAAAAGCCGACAAATAGCATCCCTGTAACGGCGTTCGTCAGTGAGTCCCGTTGAATTTCGGAGTAGCGTAACCACGCAAAATCTGAACCCAGATAGCCATCGATATTGCGAATGGCGTCTACCAAAGTATCTGACGGTTCTCGTTCAGCTAAATCAAAAAGCACAACATTGTAATCATAGACTGCGCTAATATCGCTGTTCAGCCGATAACGCAGTAAGTCATAATCAACGAACATCAAGCGTTCACCATTGACGAATGTTGGATAGGCGTTACCAACAATGCCAACTATCACATACGAAAACTCTACTAGTGCATCAGATGCTGTATCGGTTTCAAAGCTCAAATCTACAGTCAAACTATCCCCAATTTCAAGCGGACGACGGAAACGGCTAGCTTGCCCTTCCGCAGTAGCAAAACTTTGAGTAACAACAACTGGTATAGGGGGCAATACTGTCTGGTCATAATTGAGCGTAAGCGGTCGAACTGTATTAGCAACAGGATTTATGGACATAATATATTGTATTCGTAAGCTGTGCGTCCCTTCGGATACGATGCTTGTGTCATTGCTCCCTGCTGTACTAAATACGATTTGTGACAGACGCGAATTAGAACTCCATTGCCATTCTTCATAGGTATCAGGTTCAAAACTGTTGACGATTGTCGCATTACCGCTTGCATCAATCGCACGCAGATTATCGAGGTAAACAATATGCGTAAATTCTGGCAATTCCTCATGTTCGCTGAGGAAATTTAAGGCTGTAATGCGATAAGGAGCAGTGCCAAAATCAATGGATTCAATCCTATACCTGATAAACTCCCCATATTCGCTTGATTGCGCTGATGTTAAATCAAGTGTTGCGCTCCGCCCTGCAATATCTTCTATCGTGAATGATAATTGCGTTTGAATAACCCCGTCCTCTTGTGGTGCTTCGGGGTAAACATCCAGTTCTAGGGACAAAGTATCCTCTGGCAATAGCATACCGGGCAAGTCAATACTGGTATCCGTCAATAAGCTGAAAGGTTCAGTGAGTTCAGAATTGCTCGCATCGCTATTGATGTCATCGAGGTTCATGCCGATAACTGCCTCAGTGTTATTAAGGTCAGTTGCGTAAATCATCAATGACGTAGCATTGATAACATCGGGAAAAGCATTCCAATCTATAGCCTCATCGTAAAACCGTGGGTCAAGCGATAGGGAGGCATCCGCACCAACCTCCGCACGCGCCGCAGACCATCCCCCAACTTGATGGGTTTGTGTCAAAGTCACTGATGCTGTTCCCAGAGCGAGTGTTGCAATGAGTAATAAGACCAACTGTGCGTAATGGGCAGGGTCACGCGCCACATTCCAGAATGCAAGGCGCAAAGTTAAGCCCTTAGAATTACTGACTAAGCGACCGAGTAACTCCACGAAAAACGGGAAAATTCGCAACCATAACATCGACGCACCCAACAGAATGAGGACAGGTGCGGCAAGATTAAAAGCATCAGAAAAAAGTTCCGTAAAGGCGGCATCCGATAACAAATCAACCCATGCACTTGGATTGAGCAATACGTCAGCCAGTGGTTGGTCAGTGGCGAGGGCAAATAACCGCACAATAAACAGAATGCCAGCACCCAAAATGATGACATCAAGATAATATCTTGCCCAAATAGGCGACTTGGGAGCGCGTGCCATGCTCGATTTCAAACTTTGCAGGCTTTTCGAGGCAAGCGACCATGCAGGAATAGTTAATACAATTACGATAATCGTAGCGGCAACTGCACTTAAAGCATAGGATGCCAGTGGAATTGTTCCTAATTGGTTCACATCAATAATCGTGGCATAGGGTCCTATAATTGCTAAAATTATCATGATGATATAAGCCACAAATGCCCCCACAACGGCGGCGATGACACCTAGCACCAACACCGTTAAGAATTGGATATAAACTAATTGAAAGTAACTTCCACCTCGGCTTGCCATCATCGACCATTCTTGGCTTTGTTGCTCTAAAATTAATGAAGATATGGCGACAATGTTATAAATCATCAGCGCAAAAACAATGAATGACAAAATAGAGATTGACCCCTGTGCGCCTTCAATCCCACGCTGATAATCTGCGAGTAGTTGTTTGTATGGCGTTGTGAACGACACATCAGGATGAAGCAGAGTTAATTCGTTTTCAAGTCCTGTTAATTGCGCCTCAAAATTGTCAACATCCAGTGCCTCCAAGGTCTCTGGCAAAATCTCAAATTGGCGAACATAGGTTTCGTTGGAGGCAATCTCTAAAACTTGATTCTGAAAGGCATTCTCAGTAATCGCAAAAGATAAATCGCTTCGGACATCAGTTGCTGTGAAATAGGTTTGCGTCAGATGAGGCATCGTTTGTTGAAACCAAAACGGCGAATCAGTCGGTAAAATCGTTTCAACTAAGCCCACGACCTCGAAAATCACAACTTGATTGGGGTCACTCCCCATGATGAAACGGTCGCCAATGCCGTAGCCACCCTCATTTGCGGCTTCTAAAGATAACAGTGCTTCAACGCTAGTTGAGCCTATATCTTGAGGAAAACGCCCTTCGGCTAAGGTAAAATAATCAGCAAGATTATCATAGACATAGGGACGGTAACAGGAATAGGTAAAACTTGACGCACCAATATTATTTGGGGCATCCTCATCATACAAAAATCCACATTCAAAGCCACTTAATGTCGCGTAACTCCGTTGCACCCCGATATACTCACCCAAATAATTGTCTATCAAGTTGGGAACAGTCTCGGTGAAAGGTAGAGCATTGCGAACAGTCACGGAAAAGGTCACATCAACAGCTTGTTCAATGCGTTGGTCGAAATCTGAAATTGATAAGGCTTGAATGTATAATGGACCTAGCGCAAGAAAAGCCGTTACGAGGCACATACTCAGTAATAAGACTGCCAAAAGTCGAAATTCACGGATGAGGCGTAGCATAATTATTTTGAACATTACATATTACTCCTCAGTCAATCGTAAAGCATCGGCAGTCGCAGTCCAGCGCACCGTATAGGCAGTGATTAACAAGACCACACCCAAGACTAATAGAATAATCAGCAGGTATTGAGCAATAGCAATGTAATCAACAATGAGTGTAAATGGTGGTGTCACCATACCACCTGCGGCACTTAGCGCGAGGGGTTCTAAAATTTGCAGAGTGAGGTATTGCCCAAGAATTGCGCCAAGTACAATCGCTGAAATCAAGACCAGCCCTTGTTCGAGCAAGATGCTAATAATCATGCGCGTGGTCGTCAACCCAAGTGCGCGTAATACTGCAAACTCACCTAATCGTGATTTCACCGTCAAGCTGATATAGGTCACAAGGCTTACCACACTCAGCGCAACGCCAATGATAAACGATATGAACAGTAAGCCAATCACACCTAGCGACAAAACATCACTCTCATAAGCACTGAGGCTATCTTCTAAGCTGACAATCTCGGCAAACAATCGCGCATCATCCGATAAGCGTAAATCGAATAAAAACTCGCTTGCATCGGCATTAGGCGCGAGGTCTAACCATAATTCATTCGGCACTATCGGTTGATTCACTGCCCGACTCATCGTGTAATTGAATAAATGAGCATCAACGATGATATAGGGGCGGTCTTGGAAAAGTGTCGGATAGTAATCCACTATCCTGCTGACGGAAAACCACGGCGAGACATTGTTCACCACTAAATTAAACCGTTGGTCGAGGGTCAAATCATTGATGTCTGCTAGACTTCGGCTGATTAAAACAGGCATCCCGACGATAGCTAATTCTTCTTCGGTTGTTGTGGCTACCGAACGCGCATCCGTACTAACAGACGTTAACTCTGGATAATTGAACATGAGGGCAAAAAGAGAATTAGGCGCATCAAAGGTATTTTCGGTGAACCAATTTGCCTGTAATACGAAGTCACCAAAGCGCGAATCAGGGCTGGGGATTACCTCAATTTCTTCTGGGCTTGTGGAATTTAGAGCTTCCAATATTTCTATATCAGATGTCGTATAATGGTTTGTGAGGATATTGCCCTCAGCATCAATAAATTGGAGCGCACCAATCGATAATTCTACGAGTGAATAAAAATTATTAGGCGTAATCCAAACGTCTAAAGCGAATAATCTATTGGCATTATCAATGAATGCAATATCACTTTCAAAATAGACCCATCCATCGTTTTCCCATTCATAACGTGGTATGAAATCAAGTATTTCATCCCCATCGGTATCTTGTGGTTGCCATAAGAATTGCCCTTCTTCCAAGTCACTACTGAGTTCTTCTATCCGTGCTTCAACAGGTTCAGCATCTGCAACCATAGGAACAGGGATAGCTCGTCCGCTTGCATCTTGTACCCGTATAGTGAACAAATTATCTTGCAATAAGCCTGCCGGGTATGGGCTAATTTCGTCGGTATATTGAATAAACTGGAGGTTGGCATTTGATTGCAATTGTACCCAAAAGCCAATGCGTTCTGTATTTTCAGGAAGCGTAATGCCTATCTCATCTGGGACACTATAGGGCGTATCAGGAAGGTTCAAGTCGCCTAAATTATCACGCCATGAAACAACCTCCTGCAAAGACTCCATATCGACCAGTAATAAATCCCCTGCTTGCCGTGTGGGTCTGCCAGTACCAGTAACTGCGACAACACTCGGCAATTCGATACGGGTCACTTCTGCGCTGGCTTGAACATCTTCCAATTGCGAAATCCGACGCATACTCGTCCCTATCGCTGATGAGTCTGAAGCGTCATAGACAATACGAACATCGCTTCCAACCAGATAACTCGCTTGGTCAACTTGATTACCGAGCAATGTTGCTTGATAACTTACCGCAAACCAGCCAATGCCAATCGCTAAAGACAATAAAAAGGTGATGCGTCCATAATGCAGAGGTTCACGGCTAACCTGCCAAGTAGCTAATGCCCCTTCCATCCCAGAGCGTGAGGCGAAAAATCCTGCAACCCAACTCATCGCAAGTGGGAAGAAGCGTAATATGACACTGCTCATAGCGACAAATAAAAATGTCGGTGTGATTAAGAGCAGATAATCAACCTGGGTACTTTGTGTGCCTGTATCAGCAATCACCGTCCGAGATTGTGTCAGTTGGTAAAGAGCAATGATAGCGATAATCAGCAATATCACGTCCAGATAATAGCGTTGCCACCATGTTTGTGATTGACTGCGTGACCCAGCTCCCCCTGCTGAAACGAGTGGTTTGCGTAAAACAGGATACAAGGTCAGCATCAGTGTGATAAAGGCAACCGAAGACGCAAACCCTGCAAAGAGGAACACTTGAAGATTAAGTTCTAGTGGAATTTCTTGTATACCCGTAAGAAGTGGCACAAACCATTCCAACAAAAACCGCGCCACAAATGGAGCAACCAAGGTCGCTAGAATGCAGATAATGAGTGCTTCGATACTTCGGGCGGCGATAATTTGTCCATCCGTTGCCCCCCGACTTTGCAATAAAGCAACCTCACGTCGCTCTCCACGACGCACTAAAGCAGCAATCAGCATGAGGAAAAAAAGTACCAGTGCCGATAATTGCCACATTAGCAAGCCAAAGGGAATATTCAAGAAAACGATTTGTTCTTCATAGTCACGTAATAGCGTCGGCAAATTTGTCGCATAAACGTAGCTATTATTTGAGCCTTCTTCCGCAAGGAAACGCTCATTTAAGCCGACCGAAAAGGCTTCGACTTGCATTGCGGCTGTATTGATTTGTGTGAAAGGTAATTGTGAATGTGATGCGGCAATGCGCCAGCCTACTTGAATGGATATTTCAGGCAGAAATTCGGGCAGAATATCCTCAATCGTTTGGCGCGTTGTCAATAAATTGGGTTCAAGTTGATTGCTGGGCGTACTAAAGCGCAAGGGCGAGGGGTCAAACCAGAATGGCGCATCCTCATTAAGTGGACGAACAAAGCCACTAATCTGGACACTGATGATTCTGTTCGAGTCACGTCCGCGCTGGTCAAGTTCTAATATGTCGCCTACCGACAATCCGAGTAAAGCGGCTACTTCCGCATTCAATAGCACTTCTGCTTGAATATCAGGGTTGCTAGGTAATTGCGGTAATTCTCCTTCTAGGAGTTCAACCTGCGCCTCTAAATATTCATAATAGCTTAAGCGAACGCGTGTATTCGGTAGGTCAGTACCAGCTTGAACAGGAATCAGCGTTTGAGATTCTGCATACGATAAAACCTCACCCGACCATCGTTCCAAATCCGCAAAAGCACCTTCGGCTTCTTGGGCAACATTCGCATCAAAGATTGCCCATTCATCAGCAAAATTATCTACGTCACTCGGAGTGATACTTACTCGGGCAAAAATATTTGTATCAGAGGGTGCTTGTGAGGAGAGAAATTGAACGAGACCTAATTGGGAGATAGCCGTTGTGTAGAGGGATGCGTTAGCACCGATAAGTGCCGCTAGAAATACGCCGATTATCAATGTTAGTAGCGAACGCCATCTTGCTCCTAAACGACGTAGCCCAAAAGCTATGAACCATAGCATAGATTTAGTTTACCCTTTGTTGGATTGCCTACCTCATATATGTTAGTTATTCTATTTACTTATGAAGTTCTCGTGAACTTACGATACGATTTGTATCAAGTTCACATCAATTTACACGCATATGAAGAAAAACACTACATAGAATTATCACTCGCCCTATGTTTAATTGACTTTATACGGCTAATGCTAACTTTGTCGTAAATAAACAATCAAGGACACTAATCTGAGTTTACACTTATTGAGGAATTAGCTTAATTTATTCTGACACTATCTGAGGGAATAAGAAGCCATCGGGTAGTTTTGACGCAGTTTGATGCCATTCAGTATGCAAAGGCAAAAGAATTTGAAAATGTGCGCCCCCTGTTTCTGGAGTCATCACAGAAATTCTTCCTTGATGGCGCTCTACAATCATCTTTGTAATTGTTAAACCTAAGCCTGTACTAGCACTATCTTGTGCCATTGCATCTTGCCCACGATAGAAATCATCAAAGATATACGGCAAATCATCTTCTTTAATGCCTTCGCCACTATTAATCACGTCGATGGCTACATAATCTTGCTGAACAAAACTACGCACCACAATGGATTCCCCTATTGGAGTATATGCCATTGCATTCTCCACGAGGTTAAATATAGCATCACCTAAACGACCTTTATCGCCAATGACTATTGCTTCAATGTCATCACTTTGCCAAGTCCAGTGGAAATTCTCATAAGCTGAACGCCCTGCAAAGGATTGCTGTACTTCTATCAATAATTGGCTCACAGGCACTTTAGTTAAGCTATATTCAGTATCATCTTTTTGCAACCGTAATACCGTCAGCAAATCATCAAGCAAGTTTTTTAACCGTTCCAATTCAATATTGAGAACTTCAACCTGTTCATCACGTTTTTCTGGCTTATCAACCACACGCGGTAAAAGGTAAAGGCGCGTTTTCATATTGGTTATCGGCGTGCGGAAATAGTGTGAGGCATTCTCAATAAAATGTGTGAGGAGCTGTGTGCGCTCATACTGTAAAGCAGAGTCAAATCGCACTTTTTCTTGCCGTTTACGCTCTGTAATATCTCGAACCATGCTTTGTATATAGCGAGAATTATCATGCGTCCCTTTAACAATCATGCCTACCGTTTCACCGTAGAACATTTCGCCATTTGAGCGTTGCATTTTTCGCTCAGGTACATGAGAAACTGTCCCTCCACCTACGAGGTATTCAACTGTCGCGCTCGATTGTTCTCTTTCTTCAGGAGCTATAAAATCTAACATTTCATAATCAGCTAGATTATCTGAAGATATCAAAAGCATATCTTCAGCACGTTTATTAATTGATATGAATTTACCGTTCATATCAATAATAAATACAGCATCAGTCGTGTGTTCAAAAATCGCTTGATACCGTTGCTCTAACTCTGTCCGTTTGGCATCGGCGACATTATAAGCAGTTGTATCATGCCCTTCCAAAATCACCATCTGCGGTATATTTTCGGCATTGATGACAGCCTTCATCGAGAGGTCAATATAAGTTGTGTTACCATCTTTATCTGTCGCAATAATCTCTCGGCGGATTTCGCTACCGCTAATAACCTCTTGAACGAGTTCTTTAGTTCTTGTCTTTAATGAGTCGGAATACGCCCAATATTCAAATTCCCAAATATAACGCCCAAGGCTATCAGAGGGGTTTAGCCCAAATTTGTCGTATACACTTTGATTAAATTCTAAGACACGCCCACTGGTATCTAATATGCTAAAGTAAGTTGAACTCTCGTTGAAGATAGCACGAAACCGCTTCTCACTTTCAATCATTAGCGTTTCGACTTGTTTACGGTCTGAAATATCCAGCAAAGTTAAAACAAAAGCAGGTTCATTGAGGAAGGTATACGGACGCATCGTTGCTTCGGTATATACCGTATAGCCTTGCTTATGAATAAGACGTATTTCTTGAACGGCTTCTTGTGTATTGTTATCCCATACAGATTGAACTTTTGCTTTGTCTTCGGGGTATACATAATCCATCGGTATACAATTAAGTACCTCAGCCCGCGAATATCCCAAGATAGTTTCCATAGCAGGATTAGCATCCAGAATACGTGCATTGTCTTTATTGATAACAATAATTGCTTCAAAATTTGCTTGCATCAAATTCCGATAGCGTGCTTCATTATCAACGGACTGATGATAATAGCGTTCTGTGATAGCTGTCACAGCCAAAGTTAGGCTACCTATAACAGCGATGAGTAAGGGAACACCTGAAAGAATCAAGTCATATTGTGGGTGTAAAATCTCAATGAATATAACGGCTAGTACCGCACCGATAATTATAGCAATTGTTTCACGCCGAGACAGCAGAAAACCTGCCATCATAATCGGAACATTTATAAAATTAAGCACATAGCGGCTATTTGGAGATGCGAGATACAGGAAGCTATACACAATTGTAATAATCGTTAGCCACACACAAATTCTGGCGCTCCAACGATAATGTGCAGTTCGGCTTAAGAAATATAATAAGCCATAGCAGACAGCCACAATTGAAAAGCTGACTTTAAAGATTAAAGCGTGCATAGGGATGATAATTAATACAATGGCAATGGTAATAAAGAGGCATGTGAGTATGAAAAGCAACGCAGAATAGAGTGCGATGCGCTCGCGCTCATATTTTGATTCAATTGTTGCCACAGGAGAAGTTATCTTCTGCCAAATTTGTTGCCACTGTATCATACTTTGCTTCGCTCAAGGGATTCTTTATTACAAAGAGTATATAACAAGTCCTAAATAGCACAAATTAAGATAGATAATCCCCAACAAATTGCACAGGCGACAAGTGACCGCTTGCGCGTTATAATAATTTACGAAATGTTATGATTATAAGGAGATAGTTCATGCTTACAAAAACGGCTTCGACGACATCTATCGGCAAAATAGAAGATTATTTAGGGGATGAAGCAAGCGCATTGCTTGGTCATACCAGTAACACAATTTCACAAGACCGCCTTTACCTTCCAAATTCAAATTTCGTGAGCGATGTTTACGCCCAAACAGACCGTAATCCACAAGTTCTGCGGAGCTTAGAGCAATTATTCAGTCATGGGCGTTTAGGTGGTACAGGCTATATGAGCATCCTCCCTGTTGACCAAGGGATTGAGCATAGCGCAGGCGCTTCATTCGCTCCAAATCCAGATTATTTCGACCCTGCGAAAATCGTTGAATTAGCAATTGAAGGTGGATGTAATGCTGTTGCTTCTACATTCGGTGTTTTAGGAGCAGTCGCACGCAAATATGCCCATAAAATCCCGTTTCTTGTTAAACTCAATCATAATGAATTAGTCACTTATCCGAATACTCATGAGCAAATTATGTTTGGTTCAGTCAAGCACGCATGGGATATGGGTGCTGTTGCTGTCGGCGCAACCGTTTACTTTGGTAGTGAAGATAGTAATCGTCAGATGATTGAAGTCGCAGAAGCCTTTGAATATGCCCATGAACTTGGGATGGCAACTGTTTTATGGTGCTATATGCGGAATAGTGCTTTCAAAGTTGATGGTGTCAATCATGAAACCAGTGCTGACCTCACAGGTCAAGCAAATCATCTTGGGGCAACACTTGGCGCAGACATCCTCAAGCAAAAATTGCCGACCAGCAATGGTGGCTTTAAGGCACTCAATTCTGGAGATAGCTCTTACGGTAAGCTCGATAAACGCATTTATAGTGACCTCAGCAGCGATAACCCGATTGACCTTACCCGTTACCAAGTTGCCAATGGTTATATGGGACGTGCGCCACTCATTAGTTCAGGTGGTGCAAGTGGTGCAAATGATTTTGCAGACGCATGTAAAACGGCTGTTATCAATAAGCGAGCAGGTGGTGCAGGCTTAATTAGTGGACGTAAAGCCTTCCAACGTCCGATGGCTGAAGGTGTTGAACTTTTGAATTTGATTCAAGACGTTTACCTCAGCGATGATGTTACAATCGCTTAAAAATAATACAGAAATTGATAACGTAGGGGACATACCGAGATGGTGTGTCCCTTTTATATTACAGGGCATCAACCCCTGCTACGAGAGCAATTGCCCCTAACAAAACGAGAATAACACCCATATAACGCACACGCTCACGCCAATCTTTGGGCTGTTCAATATGTTGCCCCCAGACTTGACTGTCTAATTCATACATTCGCCATGCGAGTTCTGTATCTGTCCAGCAACATATACCAATTAAGATACTCACAATACCAGCACTCAAAAACATATCACATCCTAAAATAAGACTGACAACTCATCTTCCATTAATCTAAACGAAGAATGTAGATTGTTCCATTGAGGTTTTGTTTTGAATTTGTGAAAAAATAGACAAATGAAAAGGTAGCCCATAGACTACCTTTTTCAAAACACCTTAATTTCTAGCACTTAGTCTGTAATATGTACCTTATCCCTAAACAAGGTCGCTCAACTCTAGGTTAGCAACTTGCGCTTACTTGATCCCCTGTTGTTGATGTTGCTGTTACAGTCGCAGGTGGATAATCACTCAAGATAATGCTTTGTGTACCTTGAGGTGATGTAAAAGGTCCTCCGCTCGCAGTTGCAAAGCTATTATCTACAACCAATGTAATACTTTCGCCTGCGGGTAAATTGCTCCAAACAACATCTCCTTTGACCTCATATGGGAGTGGCAAGGTACAGGTAACACTCATACTCAACTCAGGTACAACTGGCGGATTCATCTCGCCTGTACGCACCAACATAGGCGAACGAGAACTCGCGCATATAAAGGTGTCATTCTGGTAGAGATGCACTTCCCAACTAAATTGACCTCCTGTAGAAGTTTGTCGTCCTAAATTTAGCGTATACGAGGTTTCAACTGTTGGGAATGTCTCCACCTGAGTTCCTTGAAAATCGAAAAATACTAAAACATAGCGGATACCTTCACCAGCAATCCCTGTCCATGAGAAGGTGTGATTACCAGAATTAACATTGCCTAGGGGACTAATCAAACTCACAGCACACGACACAATCGTATCTTCACCTGTATCATCAGTCGTTGGAGGTTGTAAAACTCCCGCAGGTGGACGTGTTGAGCCACTACCATCACAGGCATTCGGTGGTAAAACTAGAATTTGCCCAACTGAAATCTGCCCTGCATCACCAATCCCATTGACAGAGGTTATATCGTCAACGGTGACACAGTAAAATTGCGAAATACGGAAAAGGTTCTCGCCAGCTTGAATGGTATGTGTGCGGTTATAGCAGGTACTCAAGGCATAGCTGAGTAGGTTTTCCGGCAGATTTTCGAGCTTGCACCAATCATCGCCAAAGGTTGTCACATCGACTTGCTCAGGAGGTGTTGCGCCACAACTGACCAATAAATCATTCGCTTGACCATCAAGCCCTTCATTATTGCCATCTTGTAAACACAATGTCGAGCGTTGCCCTGCTCGAATTACCACATCTTGCGGATTGTTTTCATCAGCTTTAACGACAAATTCGCCATCAAGCACGACAATTTCGAGGAATGGTTCGCCATTGACTTCAATCACTCGCAGGATACCTGACGAGCCTAATTCAATATCGGCACCATTCACTGTGAGGGCGATTTCAATATCTTCAGGACCTTGTACTAGCAAAGAATTATCAGGGACTTCGTTACAACTTGGCTGACCAATACCTGTACGGAGATAAAAGGCTTGCATCGGCGTGTGCAGGTCATTGCTAAGGACAGGCAAAGTATCAATTTCAGGAATGGGGTCGACAACCGTGCGCCGTATCCATGCAGGACGTTCTTCAAAGACAATGCGTAGCCAATTGCCATCTTCGCTCAAACCATCTGTATTGAAGATTGTTCCGACGACCACACCACCAATAGTATTAAAATTATCACCCGGACCACCACGAATCGCTGCGCCTTGTGGATAAGTGACGGTGACATCAATCCCTGTAATGGGGTCATAAGCATCTTCAGGGGCAACAGCATTTTCCAGTTCAGTATCACCCATCAAAATGAAGGTCACATTTTGACCAGGGAGTGTTTGGGGTAAGTTCGCTTGTAAGACCATTACTGCCACACCCCATTGTTCGCCTTCGAGGTTAAATGGCGCGGTACGAATGGTTTCTATCATCGAAATATCAGTCACATCCGATGGTTCGTTAAAGAAACCTTCCTCGACTTCCATCTGGAAACCTGCCTCAACGCGGTTAAAGCCATAACAGGCTTGGTTACGTCCAAGTCCGTCACAATTCGTATCTACCGCATCTAAAGCACGGTTTACAAATTCACCACAAACACCTTGTGCTAGCGTAATGGCTACCGATAAAAGCATTACCAAAGCTGTCATCGAACTCGTTAATAATGTTCTACGCATTGTTTTCTACCCTTATAAATCTCATCGAGATACTTCTATTGTAGAGTAAATTTGAATATGCGTATAACATTCTTGTTTAGAACATATAAAAAAAGCCCACTTATTTAAAGTGAGCTTTTTCTGTGCTGCGACCCAGACTTGAACTGGGGACCCTCCACTTTTCAGGCGGATGCTCTACCAGCTGAGCTATCACAGCGCAATGTAGGGCATTTTAGCTTTACATAGGGGACGTGTCAAGATGTGACCTTAAAAGAATTAAGAAAACGTACCATCCGCCTGTATAAATAAGCTCAGAAATTGTGGTACAGTAATGACTTATGTGATACCCAGTGTGATAGAGCAAAAATGAGCCAACAACCGAAACAAGTTGAGCGGGACGATGCAACTAGCATTTATGAACCTGACCCAATATTAGGGAAATATATATCACATCACCCAAGTAATCGCACGCGCCTGATGATTATCGGGGGCAGTATCTATGCGGTAGCGGTGGTCATTATTCAAGCAATTTTCTGGAATGTAGATGATGAGAATGCGGCAGTTTTCGTGCCGATTCTATTCGCAGCGGTTGCAGGGGCAGTTTTGTGGTTTATGTTACATCACTGGAACCGAGAAGTTGTTCTCTACGAACGTGGATTCAGTTATCGGCGCGGGTCAATCACAGCTTATATTCTATATATGAATGTGGTCAAGCTCATACAAAATCTGGAAAAAGTCAGCTTTTTAGGATTTTCGCGCACCGTGTATGACTACAAGCTCATCACCGATATTGATGAAATCCTTACAATTGATAATGTCTACTCCAATCCTGATAAACTCACACGCGCCCTAGAAGCCTTTATCGCGCGTGATAGATTACCAATTATGCGTCATATGATTCAAACGGGGAAACCAGCGAGCTTTAGTGAGCGTTTGCACATCAGCCAAGAGGGAATTATTCTGGATAATGAGGAATTATTCTGGCAAGAATTTAAAGGGCAACGTGTGAAAAATGGGCAACTCATTCTTCAAAGTCAGAATGATGAGGCATGGGCAACAATTCCTGTCGATGAGATTGATAATCCTGTATTATTGATTGCCCTGCTCAAAGAACGTGGTCGTCCCCCTGAAATTGCTCAAGAGGAAATAGCCGACGATGAATTATGAAATCCACCTATACGCACCCAAAACAGGTAAATTGACCCCAAGTATGATGGACTGGCTGTTTGAGAATGGTCAGGATGGACATCAACCTGAAGCCTTTTGGCCCGTGAAAAAATTGAAAACAAAGGCACTCGCACGCTATATGCTCCGCCTTGACCCATCCCTTGTACCCTATCAAGGTCCAGGTAACGATATTGAGTTACACTTCCCAAATACCAACATGGGCATCGTTCTCTATATTCATGATAGAGGCGTAATTATCTTCTTCCCCTACATGTCTTATAGTATTTATAGTCGGATTGTTTTGGGGATTTGTTATACCTATATTCGCTATCTATTTGATGCTGTTGGCTTTTGGAGCTTTGACCCGCAATTGAATATCATCTCTTATGCCGATGACTTCCAATCGATGGAAGATACCGCGATGTTAATGGATAGCATCATGCCGAAACTACTCGGTGAAGGATAGAAATCTAGCATCAATGTTTCATGATTATAAACTTGATATTTTTAAACTGTATAATCTAGTCAGTTTTTGTTTTCAGTAAACAGTTATCGGTTATCAGTCAGGGCAAAAGCGTTTTCTGAAAACTGTGAACCGAATAATGACAACTTAAAATTATTTCATAAATTCGATGCCGAAAAATCTTTTCAACACAATATATAAGGTGATTTAATGATAACCATCAACCCTGCTGACCTTGAACGCGGACAAGTTTACAAATTACTGACAGGGAGCATTGTGCCTCGTGCGATTGCGTGGGTCAGTAGCCAAGCACAAGATGGGACTCTCAACCTCGCGCCGTTTAGCTATTTCACAGCTGTAAGTGCCAACCCACCGCTCATTTTATTCTGTCCTGGAACACGCTCGGCAGGTAATGGCAACAAAGACACGTACAACAATGTCAAAACTACGGGCGAATTTGTGGTGAACTTCGTCAATGTAGCCAATGCCGAAGCTATGAATATCACCGCGACTGAATTGCCCGCCGATGTCGATGAATTTGAACGCGCCAAGCTCACCCCAATCTCTAGTGAAATTGTCAAAGTTCCGCGTGTCGCTGAAAGTCCTATCCATTTTGAATGCACACTGCATCAGATTGTATCAGCAGGTGATGGGCATGTGGTCATCGGTGAAGTTGTTTATATGCACTTCCGTGAGGATGTTTTTCAAGAGGGCAACTACATTGATACAGAAGCCTATCAGCCACTTGCGCGTTTAGCTGGGGCGAATTATGGGCATATCTCGAACATTTTCCCATTACAACGTCCACCATCCGAGATAAAGAAGTAAAAATACATCATACAGAGTTTATACTATACATGTTCTATTTATTCTTGAGCTGATTGACACGTTGTCGTATTTCATCAATTTGTTTAGATGTAACATCCATCTCACCTAAATCAATCTCCTCAGCATCTTGAAGTGCTTGCTTAATACCTTCACGATTATCTTCATAAAAAGACATTGCCGCATAAACCGCACCTAAGCTGATACTGTAGTGTTCAGCAGAAATTTCTGGAGTCTCACTAAATGCCAAGTTCGCTACCATGTAGACTTTAACTGGACGCTCAGATAAACGTACATCCGCAGGTGATTGCCCTGCAATGACCAAAATGTGATTTTTATATAAAGTCTCCATCTTAATCCTTATAATTTTATAGACTTAGCTATTTAACAACCTATCAAGAGCCTCACGGAAATTGTCGCCCTTTTCAGTCGTAAATTCACCCGTAGCCCGATAGTAGACCACGCCATTACTATCCATAATGAAGGCTTGGATGGCATCAACATTTTCTATCGCAAGAGCATCTATAAATGCGTCTTGTTGCTCTAGGAATAAGACTGTCACTTGCTGACGAACTTCATCATCACTAATGCCAGCACTTATTCCTGTAAGTACCAGAAAGCGAATCGCTGAATTGAGTTCTGGCAAAGCGGCAATGCTCCAATATTGCACATTCCCGTAATCATTAGCCAATTCCTGAAACAAGGGCAACCACGTTACTGCAAGCACCTGTTGTTCACGGTCAAATGGCATGACAACCAAGTGATAGTCCGCTGTAAATTGCTCTGGAAAATTCACTTCCGTACTATCGCTTGTTAGCCCTGTAACGCTCGGCATTACCAGACAATTATCATCTGAATTTTTGAGACAAGTCAGGCTCTCACTAGAAGCATTTAGGATGTCTATACCTGTGCTATCAGGAGCAAGCACAAGAACAGCACCGATAAGAAGAGTCAGCAGAAGCATGACGATAACAACAAACAACCAGCGTTTTGACATCCTAGATTAATCCTTAAGACTTAATTTTAGCCTAGCGCACCGTTCAATCATGTTGTGAAGTACAAGACTATTTAGTGGATTAGTGTAGTGACAAAGCCTGCTTTGTCCACCCTAGAAAAGTCATGAATTACTCAATTACTTACTATTTTCGAGGGTAGATTACGACATCACGTTCATAGGATTATTTGTGGCTTCGTGGTTTATTTTTCTATTGATCAGTTTTAGGAGGGTCGCTGAAAAAGGGGCGGAGCATGCTAAAGCCAATAAGGATTTGTACAATGCCAACAGGAACAATTAACCATAAAAACGGTGCGTCTTGAAGTGCATCTTGCTTAGAGAAAAATTGTTGCGTAATCGGCGCAAGTAAGAACCATCCACCCATCAAAATCATGAAAATGCCGATGAGGGTTTTTCCAATTTTGAGCAATCGTCTAGCGATAAATGCTATAATTTTTCCGAATAGTATCTTAATGAGTGCCATAATAACCCTAATCAAACATGCCAAAAGATTCGATGAGGCGTAAACTTTCTAATTGCATCTCAGCACTGCGCCGACCTAAGCTCGCCAATTCTACAGATGGTTCTTCACCGCTCAGATGACGATTGGCTTGTGCCATACAGATTATACCCCAGCGTATATTGCCCATGAGTTCCCACCAATCTACAGCCTCACGACTGACGCTGCGTCCACTGGCTTGTTCATAAGCAGTCAGGAAGGTTTCTCGGTCAGTTAAGCCTGCCGCCCGTTTGTCATGTTGCCCAAATCGCCAATCCCGCATACAGAGATACCCGAGTTCTTCATCAGGGTTACCTAAGTGCCCAAATTCCCAATCAATGACTGCTGTTAAGCCTGTCTCATCAACCAATAAATTACCAATGCGGAAATCGCCATGAATGAAACTAAGTGGATTCTGCTGTGGTTGATTATTTTGCGCCCAGCGTAATGCCCATTCCCAAGTTGGATTATAAATACCTAAATCATCAAGGATGGTTATCATTTGGTGCATAGCTTCTTCGACAGGGGTTCGTCCACCTTGCGGACGCGACAAAAAATCAAGCTGATAAGCAGATACATCAAGGCTATGAATCTTTGCGAGTTCTTCTGCCATTTGCAGAGGCAATGCCTCCCGTGCAGTTGCCATTTCAGGCAAGCTCATCACCTTACGTCCGATACTAATCCCCTGAACATAATCCATGATGAAAAATGGACTACCTAATACCGTTTCATCCTCGCATGACCAACGCATCTTCGCAACCTTAACACCATGTAGATAGGCGGCATCCATCAACTGAAACTCTTGCCGACGAGTGAGAGCATCATCAAACATCTGAGTAGGCAAATCGCGCCTGAGGATAATCTTCTGCGTTTCACCACCGACCTCTATGGTGAATAGCCATGTATCACGAGATGCCCCACCAGCAAGGGGCTTTGCATCTGTAATTTGCACAGGATTTTGGAGTTGCTCAGACAAATATTTTTGGAGATTTTCTAGCAAGGTCTGTTGTTCAGGAGTCATTGAGTTGCGTCTTTTCACAAAATAATTTCAATTTGTGATTAATTTTAAACGCTGACACCATATCTAGCTACAGGAGGGTTTTTAAACAATGAGAAGGGATATAAATTATAATAAGTTAGAAAAGAATAGCTTGCCTTTCCTAACTTCTGAGGCTATCAGCCTTTTAGAACCTCTTCAAAAGAAACAATTAAAGTGACATGCCCTATACGTAAGCTGTCGCTATCGCGCATCACACGGGCTTGCTCAGGCACGAGACGTTGCCCATTGAGGTATGTTCCATTGAGGCTATTATGGTCAGTGACGAAAATCAAATCTCCACGTTGATTAATCGTTGCATGCCGACGCGATACACCCAATTCTTTACCATCCGCATTCGTAAAATCAATCTGTGGACGAAAGCCTGTTTTAAGGTCTAAACGCCCGATTAGTGCTTCATCTAATTGTTCATTCTCAATACGATGAACCGTACCTGTATCTTTCTCTGTTAGGAGTAAATTACCCCGAAAGCGCACACTACCAATATGCAACAGACCATCTTCATCATCAAGATGAGGCATTTTCGCTGTTGCAAGCGTTTCATCATCACTAAGATTAACTACAGTGTTATTATCTGATGCCTCAATGGACTCATCAGCAGTATTGTCTAATTCAGTGTTGCTCACTGCTTCTTGTATTAATTCTTCATCACTGATTTCGACTTCATTTGTAGCAGTTGCCTCAACCGCATTGCCAATCTCATCATCCACTTCATTTGCAGATGAAACACCTTCTTCTTCTAATGGCAAGACAACTTTTGTTTCATCAAGTTTGACTTCAATTTCTGAACTATCGTGCATTGGGGAATCCTGTTTTTGAACCGTAGTTTGCTTATCGACAAGCTGTGAAATTTCAATCGTATTATTGAATATTGTACCGCATGATTCACATTTTTCAGCATTATTTGAATTTTCAAACGAACACTGGTGGCATTTTAATGTCATGAAACTATCCCAGTCAAATTTCTCTAAATGTTGCATAGTTATAGCCAGCAAATTAGCTAACTATTAATTTGTCACACTCATCTTATATATTACGTCATAATTCGCTTTTGTGGTCATCAATTATTAAATAACATTACGCTAAATATTTAATTAAATAGAGATTCGGTTTTTAGCCCACATCCGATTATACTCATTGCTATGTTTAATATCGATAATAAACCTATAAAAATTAAATGTTACATAGAGGAATAATATGGATTTTACAGTGCCTAAGCATGTACAAGACATTGTGCATCGTGTGAAAAAATTTATTGATGATGAAGTTATTCCAATTGAGACTGAGCTTCTGCGTGATGAGCGCGAAATCACCATGGATGAAGTGCAAGCATTGCGCCAAAAAGCCAAAGCAGAGGGGCTATGGGCACCGACTATGCCTAAAGAATTAGGTGGAATGGGCTTAAATATTCAAGAATTTACCCCTGTCTTGGAAGCCGCAGGACGTTCACTCATCGGTCCAGTTGCCATTCATTGTTCGGCACCTGATGAGGGCAACATGCACATGCTCCACACCTTTGCCACCGAAGAACAACGCGAGAAATATTTACGTCCATTGGTAGAAGGCAATGTCTTTAGTGCCTTCAGTATGACTGAACCGCCCCCCGGTGCAGGGAGCGACCCCAAGATGGTACAAAGCCACGCTTATAAAGATGGCGATGAATGGGTTATTAACGGGCATAAATGGTTTACGAGCAATGGCGAAATTGCTGACTTCTTTTTCATCATGGCAGTAACCGACCCTGATGTACACCCATACTCAGGAACAAGTATTTTCATTGCCCCACGTGATACAGATGGCATCAATATCATCCGTGATGTGCCAACTATTGGTATTAAAGATTTTGGCGGACATGTTGAAATTCAGTATGAAAATGTACGCTTACCAGAAAGTGCGGTATTAGGCGATTTGGGACAAGGATTTTCAATAGCGCAAGTGCGATTAGCGCCTGCACGCCTCACCCATTGTATGCGCTGGACAGGTATTGCCCAACGTGCCTTAGAAATTGCCACACAATATGCCAGTAAACGTGAAGCATTCGGTAAAAAGCTCATTGAACATCAATCTGTTGCCTTTGCCTTAGCCGATTCAGAGATGGAACTCTATTATGGTCGTCTGATGATGCAACGTGCTGCTTGGTTACTAGTTAATGGAGAACAAGCTCGCAGCGAAACCAGTATAGCAAAGGTCATTATCAGCGAAACCGTCAATCGTGTGATTGACCGAGCAATACAAATTTGTGGGGGTTCAGGTATTAGCCGTGATATGCCTCTTAGTGCATGGTATGAAAGTGCGCGAGCCTTCCGCATTTATGATGGGGCTTCCGAAGTACATCGCATGGTAACTGCAAGAGAAGTCGTCAAAAAGTATGCTTCCCAAGATTAAGTTTAATATTGAGGTCAAATTTTACAAATTTTATCAAGTTTTTAATTGCGCCTTATCGTAAAGCTACTATCATAAAAGGACGTATCTTTATTTTTTAGGAGAAACTGATGACCAAACTACGTGTTCTTTTCTTATTTGTAGCACTATTTGTGCTAGCCTTACCGCTACAAGCGCAAGATGTTGATATAGATGACATTATCTTTGCACGAGATGCAACCTTTGGTGATGTATTGCCAATTCAAGAAGATACTGTATTCCCAGACACTTTAACAGTTGTCTACGCAATTATTGAAGGCAGTGGCTTAGAAGAAGGTGATGAATTTGATATTGTGTGGTCGTTTGAAGGCGACGAACTGGACACCCTAACTTACGAAAACACCGATGGCGACGACGAATTCCGCGTTTGGACAAATTGGTCTGACCCTGATGGCTTAGAAGATGGGGACTGGGCTGTAGAAATCTACTATGATGGTGACCTGATTGCTGATGGCGAATTTGAAGTGACCAGTGATGAATATGTCTTCCCAGTACGTTTTGCAGAAGATTGCTCACGCGAAGCTGGCATCCTCATCAATGAAGGTCTAGAATTTGAAGATATTACATTCATTTATGCCTATATCGAATATGCTAACTTCAACAGCGAAACAATCAGTGTTCTATGGACAATTGATGAAGAAGTATACGATTTCGACATTAATATTGAATTCGATGATGAAGGCTGGGAATGTGTTTTCTTACAAAATGGGGATGACCCCATGCCGAGTGGAGATTACACTGTTATCGTCGAAAGTGAAGATGGCGACGAATATCGTGAAAGCCATGCAATTGAAATTGATAGCTAAATCACATTATAGCTAAAGCAATTAAAGAGATGTCATTATGGCATCTCTTTTTTGTTTCAGTCCACTTTGCTTGCACTGTGTATTTAAATTGTGTAGTATCATTGAAAAGATTTTTAAAAGGGATATTTATTTGCAAGCCTGTGTTTGATTAAGTTATAGGAGATAGCATGTTCGAGAATTTACCATCCGATTATACCGTTGCGCTGGATTGGGGCTGGGACGACTGGCAACCCTATTTTAATGCCTTATCAGAGACAGACCTCACAGAAGATAATATTGAAACGTGGTTACTAAATCGTGATGCGGTGTCCCGTTTGATGTGGGAAGTCAGCGCACGAATTAACGTCGCAACCACCGTCGATACCAATGATGAAGTTGCTGAAAACCGCCTCAAGAGGTTCATGGGCGAAGTCAACCAAAATGCCCAAAAAGTGAATTTCGTACTCGATAATAAACTGGTTGACAGCGGACTTGCCCCTGAAGAAATTAAAATTCCGCTTCGTAATATCGAAGCCAGCATCAAACTTTTTCGGGAAGAAAACTTGCCACTGCTTTCGCAATTGAGTGACCTCGGCACACGTTATAATAAAATCGCTGGCGCACAAACCATTGAATGGGACGGTGAAGAACGCACCCTCTCGCAAATGTATCCGCTTTTAAAATCAACTGATAGGGAAACCCGTAAAAAAGCCTATACCCTCATTGAAGAACGCCTCAAGCAAGACCGTGAAGCGCATAATGACCTCTGGCGCGAATACATGGATGTTCGTAAGCAACAATATCAAAATGCGGGCTTTGATAATTATCGTCAGTATGCGTGGTTAGCGCGTAATCGGCATGATTATACTCCAGAAGATTCACTTGAATTTACCGAAGCTGTTGCCGATGTGGTTGTGCCTGCGAATGTGCGTCGTTTAGAAAATGCCAAAGAAAAACTGGGGTACGATAGCCTCAAGCCTTGGGATACAGCCGTTGACCCCGAAGGACGTGACCCGCTAAAAGCCTACGAAACTATCGAGGAATTTATCAATAAAGCAGAGAATATTTTTAGCCAAGTAGACCCTGAACTGGGTGAGTATTTTAGAACGATGAAGCATGAAGGTCTGCTGGATTTAGATAATCGCAAAGGTAAAGGTGCTGGTGCTTATTGTACTTATTTTGCGTTGTCCGAACGTCCATTTATCATGATGAATGCCGTCGGTTTAGATAGAGATGTGACCACCATACTCCATGAATCAGGACATGCTTTTCACAGTTTTTCACATAGTAGCAAAAACTATTTGATGCAAGGTTTTAGCCCAATGGAATTTAACGAAGTTGCTTCAATGGCGATGGAGTTGCTCGCTTATCCTTATTTGACCGAAGGTAACGGTGGATATTTTACAGAAGAAGATGCCGCCCGCTACCGTATTGACCATCTAAAGGGTATTGTCAGTTTCTTCCCATATATGGCTCTGGTGGTTGCTTTCCAACATTGGATTTATGAAAATCATGATGAGGCATCTGACCCTGATAATTGCGACAAAAAATGGCTTGAACTCTGGCATAAATATATGAAAGGCGTCGATTGGGATGGCTATGAAGATTACATCATCAATCGGTGGCGACGCCAAATCCATATTTTCCTCTATCCATTCTATTATATTGAATATGGTCTAGCGCAATTAGGTTCGGTGCAAGTTTGGGCGAATGCGCTCAAAGACCAAGCGTCTGCGCTCAAGCAATATCGGGAAGCCTTAGCCCTCGGTGGCACAGTGACTCTGCCTGAATTGTATGCAACTGCAGGGGGCAAGCTCTCTTTTGATAGTAAGACACTAGGTGAAGCCATCGACCTGATTGAAAATACGCTTCATAAATTGGAAACAGCATAAACCACGTAAGGGCGCACCGACGGTATGCCCCAACAAACCATGTTAGGAATAAAATTATGTTTGAAAATTTCCCCAAAGATTACAAAGTTGCGCTCGAATGGGAGTGGGCAGATTGGAAGCCCTATTATGATGCCCTCCTCACAACTGAACTAAGCCAAGAAAATATTTACGAATGGCTCGCCAATTGGGACAAAGTTCGACGGATGTATAACGAAGTCGCTACCCGTACCCGCATTGCGCCACGCCTCGACACGACTGATGAAGAAGCTTCCGCGCGCCTCAAGAAATTCATGGATGGCGTGTTTCCTGAACAGCAAAAAGTCGGATTTGAACTCAACAAAAAACTGGTCGCAAGTGAGATTGCTCCAGAGGAAATCAAAATCCCACTCCGTAATATCGAAGCAGATATTCGTCTATACACAGAAGATAATCTACCCCTATTCAGCGAAGAGAGCGAGATTGATGTGCGCTATATGAAAATCGCTGGCGCACAAACCGTCGAATGGGAAGGCGAAGAAATCACCCTGCGTAAACTCAGCACGGTGCTACTGGATAATGACCGAGAGAAACGTCAGAAAGCATGGGAACTCTCGCAAGAGCGTGTGAGCCAAGACCGTGAAACGTATAATCAGGTCTGGCGTGAATTCATGGCTGTACGCAAAAAGATTTACCAGAATGCTGGTTTCAATGATTACCGTGAGTATGCGTGGCTAGATAGAAGACGCTTTGATTATACGCCAGAAGATGCCGTCACCTTCACCGAAGCAATTGCCGAAGTGGTCGTGCCAGCCAACGAACGCTTGCTCGAAAAAGAGCGTCAATTACTCGGCTATGATAGCATCCGCCCTTGGGATACAGCCGTTGACCCAAGTGGGCGTGAGCCGATTGTCCCCTATGACAATATTGATACTTTTAAAAACCAGACCGAAGCCCTTTTCACGCAACTTGATCCCGAATTAGGGGGACAATTCAAGATGATGAAAGACGAAAATCTGCTAGATTTGGATAATCGCAAAGGTAAAGGACCTGGTGGATTTTGTACCTATTTCGCCGTGACTGAACGACCCTTCATCTTTATGAACGCAGTTGGGCAAGCAGGTGATGTGCGGACGCTCATTCACGAAGCAGGACACTCATTTCACGCATTTTCTGGGCGTAGACATCCCTACCGTATGATGGCGAGTAGCCCGATGGAATTTAACGAAGTTGCGTCAATGGCGATGGAATTATTGGCGTATCCTTATCTTGATGAAAGCAAAGGGGGCTATTTATCCACAGCCGATACCGCGCGATTCCGTGCAGACCGTTTACGGGCGGTTCTTAGCAGTTGGGCATATATGGCGATGGTGGTTGCGCTCCAACATTGGATTTATACCCATCATGATGAAGCCACTGACCCTGATGCAGTGGATGCGAAGTGGCTTGAATTGGTCGCACGTTATCAGCCGAGTATCAATTGGGATGGTTATGAGCAGTACAAAACCAACCGTTGGCGACAACAATTACATATTTTCCGTTATCCCTTCTACTACATTGAGTATGCTTTAGCGCGTTTAGGCTCGGTGCAGGTTTGGGCAAATTCCCTGAAAGATGAGCGTAAAGCCCTAGAGCAATATCGCTATGCTTTGTCTTTAGGTGGCACGGTGACTTTGCCTGAGTTATTTGAGGCGGCTGGTGCGAAATTAGCTTTTGATGCAGATACGCTTCAAGATGCTGTGACCTTGATTGAGAATACGGTTCAAGAATTAGAAGCATTGCAATAGTTTTGAACAGCCTGTGCAAAAGTCAAAAAGTTTTGCACAGGCAAATGCCTTTTTCTGAATTTTCCTGTTTAACAGGGCATAACAGAGAAAACAGGGAATTTTGGGCGTGGGGTACACAAAAATAACAGGGAAATTTTCACACAGTTCGTTTGTGTTTGGTTAGTCCCAAAAGTTTCGTGCATAGTATGAAGTTGTTAAGGTGCTAGACAGAGCCTAACACAATATAGTTGCTAATTGTTGGTCATATCCCCGTTGATATGACCGTTTTTAATATGAGAAAAAGTTTGTGCCAAAAACTAATGCTATAATTAAGGCAGTTAGCGAGACATTGATAGGAAAAATCACGATGGTTGCTATTCGAGACCAAGACCCACTCCGTATGACAGAAGCTGAGTATCTGGCTTTTGAGCGTGAGAGTGATATTCGCCATGAGTATATTGATGGTTACGTAATAGCGATGGCTGGTGCAAGTCGCGCTCATAATCTCATCTGTGCCAATGTGAGTCGAGTCATTGGCAACCAAATTGTGGATAAAAATTGTGAATTATATCAATCGGATATGCGAGTCAAAACTGTGGCGGTTGATTACACCTATCCCGATATTACGGTGGTCTGTCGTGAACCTGATTTCACCGATGATAGCAATATAATTTTGCTCAATCCCTTGCTCATTATCGAAGTCTTATCACCCTCTACTGAACGACATGATAGAGGGCGTAAATTCCAACATTATCGAGATATTCAATCGCTCCAAGAGTATGTCTTGGTGTCTCAAGATAATCCGCGAATTGAACGCTTCACACGGCAGAATAATGTCTGGGTTTTCGCCGATGCGCGTCGACTGGATGAAACAATTGAGTTGCCATCTATTGAGTGTGTTCTCAATTTAGCGGATGTGTATCATAAGGTCAGTTTTGAGGATGATAAGTAGATTTTTCACCACGAAGACCGAAGAACACGAAGAAAAGAGAATTTTTTCCCCCTTCTCTGAGTCTCCGCGTTACGCTTTTTCGATATTTCACAGCAACATATTCTTGCGCTCTTTAATCGCTTGGATGACCTGTCTATCGGCTTTGCCAAAGCTGTAATTTTCGAGTTCATCCTGCGTGACCCAAGCCCAATCTTGTGCTTCTAAGGCTTGTGGCGCATCTGAGCCATCTGTTGAGCCGATATAGGTACAATCATACGCATGAAGGGTAATCTTGAAATGCGTAAAGGCATGTTTGACCTTCACAAATAATGCACCAACCTCGACTTCAATTGCCAGTTCTTCGGCTAATTCTCGCTTGAGGCATTCAGGCATCGTCTCGCCTTCCTCTTGTTTACCACCCGGAAATTCCCATAAGCCACCGAGTAGACCATCCATTGGGCGTTGTGCAATGAGGATTTTGCCCTCTTGATTACGAATAATCCCTGCCGAGACATCGTAATGCGGAGTTTTGGGTTTCTTCTTTTTCACAGGACGTTCTGCTTGTGTGCTATTAGCATAGGCAAGGCAAATCGACTGCACAGGACATTCTTCACAGAGTGGATTGCGTGGTGTGCAGATTTTTTGCCCGAGTTCCATCAGGGCTTGGTTATAGTCGCCTGTGTTTTCGGCTGGCACAAGTGCCTCAGCGACATCCCACAAGTAATTTTTGGTACTGGTTTGGGTTACATCCTCACTTAAATCTAGCCAACGGCTAAAGACACGAATGACGTTGCCATCTAAGACGGGGGCTTGTGTACCAAAAGCGATGCTCGCAATTGCCCCTGCGGTATAGCGTCCGATGCCTGATAATTCCAGTAAACTTGGTACATCAGAGGGGAATTCACCGTTTAACTCAGATGAGACAATTTGTGCGGTTTTATGTAAATTCCGCGCCCGAGAGTAATAGCCTAAGCCTTCCCAAAGTTTGAGAACGCTATCCAAATCTGAACCTGCGAGGTCATCAATGGTCGGGTAGTTTTCGAGGAATCGTCTATA
Source organism: Phototrophicaceae bacterium (assembly GCA_965230145.1). GTDB lineage: Bacteria > Chloroflexota > Anaerolineae > Aggregatilineales > Phototrophicaceae > JAUZRW01. The sequence continues at coordinate 3,042,575 of CBDDKI010000002.1, read as the reverse complement.
ATAAGGTATCACAGTGTCAATTTGGGTTTGTTGGAGCATTATCTCGGAAAGCCACACGCCGTAAGCAGATGCCCCACGCCAAGGCAAGTCGGCTTTATTGGCAGAATACCAATCAAGCAAGGCATGAATCATCGTTTCGGGTGAGAACGTAAATTGCATGGTGCTATGTCCTTCAAATTTCTTTGTGGTATTTGTATTGTGTCGCGTTATACTAGATATTAAGGTCTAACATCATGGATATTATCATGTTTGTGAGTGGATTGGGGCTACTACTGGTTATCGCGTCCCTCCATAGTTTATTGTCATCATCAGGTCATACAGGATTCGTTATGCCAACACTTAAAGAGCAATTCACAATTAAATTTGCAGATAATCAGTATTCACCCGGTATGAAACTTGAGTCAAATGCTGACCCCCAACGTGTGATTGATGTCTTTAATCTCATCACGCCACGCCCAACGATTTTCATTTCAGGGGGTGCATCGGCAATGTCTAAGGAAGATATTCAACAGACCCGTGTTTTAATTGATAAGTGTATTGCGGCATTCGCTGAAAAGCATAAAATCACGGTGATTGATGGCGGTACAGAAGCAGGTGTGATGGATATGATTGGCGATTCACGACGCAATAATAACTACAAATTCCCCTTAATTGGCGTTGCTCCCTTACAAAAAGTAAAATTCCCTGAGTTCACAGGCTCATCTGCCGAAGCTGAATTACAAGATGGACATTCACATTTTGTGCTCATTGATTCAGATGAATGGGGTGATGAATCCAGCATGATTGTCGCCTTGACCAAAGCAATTGCCAATAACAAATCACCGATGGTTGGTATTTTGATTAACGGGGGCAAAATAGCCGAGCGTGAGGTTTACCTTGCAGGCGCAAGTGGTGCAAATCGGATGCCTCTCATTATCATTGATGGCAGTGGACGCACCGCCGACAACATCTCAACAGCCTTCAAAACTCAACGCACTGATAGCGAACTCATCCGTGCGATTATTCAAGGGGCAGATATTCGCCTCACTGCGCTCCATGATGGTATCCCTGCTTTACAAAAAGAACTCGATAAAATCTTCAATTACGAGACATTGGGTGGGCATTAAAGACCTAATTTTGGGCAGACAGCCTTAAGGTTGACCTAATTGACTTCAATTTGAATGCCGTTGACTAAAATCAACGACTAAATTATCAACATCGGCTAAAGCCGACACTCTTCATTGTCGACCTTGTTGTCGATGTTGTCAGGCTAGCCTTCATGTTTATATGAAGGCGAATAGACGATTTTGAGTTCAAATTCATGTCGGTATAACCTGATTGCGTCAAAATTAGTATAACCTTACTGCGTGTAACATGTATCGCGTCCGAAAAAACTGTCTATTTCTCCAGCATTTGCTTGAGATTTTGCCATTCTTGCGCGGTTTGGCTACGCAAGATATTAATAGCAAAGGGCTTCCACAAGAAAAATAACCACCCTACTTTAAGCCAAATTCTATCGTGAACCACTGTTTCGCGTCCACTTGGCACAAATTCGATTTCACGTTGGAATGGAAAACGTCCATGAACGCCCTTTAGCTCAAAGCGTTTATTGCGTTGCATATCAATTACATCGGCATTGACAAAAATTTCACTCAGTAAGAAGTTACGTCTCATGCCAATCATACTGCCTGTGCGGATAGGGTTGCCTGCCGTAACCCCCACAGATTTTAGCTTGGGTTGCCATTGCTTTAAGCTATCGCCATCTTCATAAGCTGTAACTGCTTGATAAACCTCAACCAAGTTATTATTAATGGTTATTTTGTGTTCAATATCTGCCATAATGCGCCTTTAAATTATTATTGGGATGTTTATATCAGTCTTTTTTAACTTACCCCTACCCAGTTATGTGAAAATACATTTAGTAGGATGTTTTACTTTTCTTGTAGCGTCATCGGTTTTCAGTTATCCGAAGTAGCCCTATGTTTAGAACTTTGGCTACGGCTATCGCAAAGACATATACAATGCGATTTCTAACCCTAAATACAGTTTTGCCCTTTATCAAGCGAATGTCTTAATGTTCTGACTGATGACCGATAACTGTCAACTGAGAACAAAAATATACTAATAAAGATTATATACGACAAACATATCACTCTAAAATCTTACTGCGCGACATCATATTGTCATATTCTAACAAAACCCGTTTGCTATTATACCGAATTAAGTTGATACTAAGAACAGTTATCGTGTAATATGAACTTAGTACTTTAGCAAATTGCTTATTAAAAAGGCAACAATTCCTAATGTCAGACGTGTTTATTTCGTATTCACGCAAAGATAGTGACTTCACAAGAATCTTGCATCAACGCCTAACAGAAGATGGGCGTGATGTTTGGATTGATTGGGAAGATATTCCTGCAACTGCTGATTGGTGGCAAGAGATTCGGACAGCGATTGAAGAAGCTGATGTTTTTGCCTTTGTCATTAGCCCCAATTCAGTTCGCTCAGATATTTGTCGTGACGAAATTCAACATGCGATTGACAATAACAAACGCTTTATTCCTCTGTTATATCAAGAGATTGAAGATGTCGATGCACCCTATGTTCACTCGGCAATTCGCTCTCACAATTGGATTCCCTTTCATCAAGACAATAGTTTTGATGATTCTTTCAAAAAGCTACTCGATTCATTCTCCACTGAACCTGAATATTTACGTCGCCATACGCGGTTGTTGGTACGGGCAAAAGACTGGGAAAATAATGAACGCCTAGCAAGTTATCTCATTCAAGGCGAAGAATTATACGAATTTCAACAATTCTTGAGAGATAGCCAAACGCGCTCACCCAAACCAACTGAACTCCAACTTGAATACGTATTAGCGAGCCAAACAGTACAATCACGCAATCGAATACGTCTAGCAAGTTTCATCATATTCGCGCTGGTAACGCTAGCTGTATTAGGTGGATTTGCTTTCTTTCAGCAACAGCAAATCGCTAGACAAAATGCCGAAAGCACAATCGTAGCGCAACAGGCAGAAGAAGATAAGCTAATAGCCCAATCAACATCACAGGCACAAGGCACACAGGCACAAGCAACTGCACAAGCACAAGGCACACAAATCTCCGCGCAAGAAACTCGGATTGCTGGTGTGCAAGTCAATGCGACGAATATTATCGTGCAAGCCAATGCACGTAATACACAATCTGCCCTACAGGTGGTCATTGGTAATCTTCAAGGCACGATTGTTGCCTTGGAAGCCACAGATGCCGTTACGGACACCCCTATTCCCACTGCGACGACTACGCCGACGGCAACCGCTACACCAACAGCCACCATGACCGCTACTCTCACAGCAACCAATACGCCAATGCCAACAGCCACTGCTCAATCAGTCGGCGCACCAACAGAGGTCTATGATGATGAAGGTGAAGTTGGCGCACAAAGTGTCGATACAACTAGCACAGCAGAAGCCTATAGTTTAGAGACAGCTACCCAGCTTGCGATACCGACTAATACGGCAACTGCGACTGCAACATTAACAGCAACGCCTAGCGCGACATCAACAGCAACTGCCACCGCAACGGCAACAGCAACCAATACGCCACCACCCACGCCGACTTTTACTGTGCCTATCGTACAGCAACAAACACTATCCTATGTCGTACAAACTGGCGATACAGCAGGTGAAATTGCCGAGCGATTTGGAGTTTCCTTACGAGAGATTGCCGAAGCAAATGATATAAACCCATCGCTCATTTTTGTTGGGCAAGAGTTGCTCATCCCTTACGAACTTGGTGTCGCCACAGATGAAATCTTGCATGTGGCATCATCAGGGCAAGATACAACTGATTGTGGCGCAATAGATATGCCATGCCAGACCATTCAATATACAATCGACCAAGCAGAAGGCTTTGCAGAAATTCGTATTGACGCTGGCGTTTATATGGATCACCTCACGATAACACGCGATGTTGCGCTCATTGGTCAAGGTGTAGAAAATACGATTCTAACAGGCGATTTCACCCAAAATGTCATCACAGTGAACCCTAGTATCCGCTTAACTTTAGTCGGTATGACAGTCACAGGAGGTAATGCAGAATGGGGTGGCGGTATCATCAATTACGGTGATTTGAGTCTGCTCAATGCGCGTATTTCAGGCAATGTTGCAGATATTACAGCAGGTGGTATTGCCAATATTGGTGTGATGAATGCCAATAATGTCGATTTTATTGACAATTATGCCCCGTATTTTGCTGACATCTACAGTGCGACCAATGCGATTCTATTTGCAAATGAAACAGTCAATTATGCTGAAGAAACTGCCATAGAGGTAGCCGATGATCCGAATAGAAACTTCAATGTAGGGATGTTGGTGCGTGTGACCACTACAGAAGGTGATCGATTGAATATGCGCTCAGAACCGAACGTTAATGCGTCGAACCCAACACCCCTTATCAATAATACGCCTTTACTGATTATTGGTGGTCCGCAAGAGAATAATGGTTTCACTTGGTGGCAAGTACAGAGCGCACTCGGCACAACGGGTTGGGTCGTCGATTTTGCTGGTGAACAGACATTAGAACGTCTGGATAGTCCTTAATTAAACAACACTGTATGAATCAAAAAAATCCCACTAAATAGTGGGATTTTTATTTTGAGCGAGTAACGGGACTTGAACCCGTGGCCTACTACTTGGCAAGCAGTCGCTCTACCAACTGAGCTATACTCGCATTTTTGAATATGACAATATTATAGCAATTGAATCGGCTGATGCAAGGGCTAATTTACAATTTTAACGAAATTTCAACGATTTTTTAAGATTTATAAGCGCAACCTATAAAGCCTGTTTCACGTTACAATAGATAAAATAATTAGAGATTTCAAAGGATAGTCTGATGTTATTTGAGAATAAGGTTGCATTAGTTACAGGTGGTAGTGGTGGCATTGGACGAGCAACAGCTTTGGCATTAGCAAAAGAAGGGGCACAAGTTCTTATTACTGATGTTAATGGCGAAGGGGGCGCAGAAACAGTGCGCTTGATTGAGGCACAAGGTGGAACAGCCTCATATATAACAGGTGATGTCAGCAATGAAGACGAAGTCAAAACGATGATAGATGCTATTGTTGAACGTTACGGCAAGCTCGATATTGCGGTCAATAATGCAGGTGTCGGTGGTGAGCGTAAACGCCTCCAAGACCAAACGAACGAATCTTATGAACAGGTCATGAATGTGAATGTTAAAGGGGTTTGGCTGTGTATGAAGCATGAAATCCCCGAAATGTTAGGCAATGAAACAGGTGGCGTTATCATCAATATTGCATCTGTGGCTGGCTTAATTGCCGCGCCCGGTTTATCGCTCTATTCTGCCAGTAAACATGCTGTCATCGGCTTGACCAAATCGGCGGCGATAGAATTAGCCAGTAAAGGCATTCGCGTTAATGCAGTTTGCCCATCCTACACAGACACAGCGATGGTCAGTGCATTGCTGGAAGATCAACCACGTTTAACAGACAACATTCGCACAGCGAGTCCGATGCGACGACTAGGCACACCCACAGAAATCGCGGAGGCAATTGTCTGGTTAGCCTCTGACAAAGCCTCTTTCGTGAATGGGGTTACCCTTGCGACTGATGGCGGTCTAACTGCAATGTAGCATTAAATAAAAAAGGTAGATAATCCCGTATCTACCTTTTGTTCCCCTTGTTGCCCCAAAGAGTGCGGTTTAAGTGTTGATATGATTTCACTTCCTATATATTACAAATCATATTACCATATTTTGCGTTTATAATTTGTCAAGAACTGTAAAAATAGATAGACAATTGGCGTATTAGTCTAAACACTATTTTGACGTTACACTATCTAGCTAATGTAATTAAATCAGGATTTGATTATGTCCGAGCGTTCACCGCTGACCAAAATAAGTGATGATATTTATCAATTACGTTTACCTCTGCCCTTCGCACTCAATCATGTGAACGTGTATTTATTACATGGTGCATCAGGCTGGACGATTGTGGATTGTGGCATTAATTGGCAAGCGGGACGCGATACATGGCAAATGGCTTTCGACGAATTAGGATTTTCAGGGGCAGATATTGAGCAAATCATCCTCACGCATGTACACCCTGACCATTTTGGATTAGCAGGATGGCTATATCAACTCGCACAATCAGCAGGGCGTGATATAGAGATTAAGACCTCAGCCCGTGAAATTGAACAAATACAGGATGTATGGGGTGGCGAACGGATCAATTTTCAGTATTGGCTACGTGATAACGGGATGCCACATGATATGGCTGATAATGTCGATAATAGTATGGGCGATACATATGAGATGACTTTACCCCATGCCCCTCAATTCACCGCTATCGACCTTGAAAGCACAATTCAACTTGGCGCACGAACATTTCAACCGATAGTCGCTCCAGGGCATAGTGATGGTCAATTAATTTTTTACGATGAAGCCGACAAACTCTTGCTCTCTGGCGACCATGTGCTGATGAAAATTACACCCAATATTGGGCTATGGGAAAATACTGACCCCAATCCATTAGGGAACTTCATGAACTCTCTGCGCGAACTCAGTAGCTTGGATGTGCGCCTTGCCTTACCTGGTCATCGTCGTAATATTGAAGATTGGTCAGGGCGTATTTCTGAATTGCTCCTCCATCATGAACACCGTCTCGATAGAGTTCTTAGCAAACTCGAAGAAGGACAATGGACCCCCTATCAAATTGCCAATTACCTCTTTGATACCAGTCGATTTAGCCCCCATGAGTGGCGTTTCGCCATTGCTGAGACCCTCGCACATTTAGAATATTTACGTGTTGAACATATTATCCAGCAAGATGATGATAAGCAGATTTTCAGTGTTTAAGTGGGAAGTATATATAGATATGTTGTAGTCTCTCAGCTTAGATATTAAGCCCCATGATGACCAAAGCAACTAAGGCAATGAGCGCACAACCAGCACGAAGCAAATGGGAATATTCCCATTGTAAACGCAAATCTTGCCAATTATCGGATAATTCCGTCCAGTTCTGGGTTTGTTTGTTGCTAGGAAGCGTTAAAAACCAGAACATAACAGCCATGCCTACTAATGCAATAACAGCAATTATCGACCAAAAACGAGCAAAAGGCATATCCCAAACAACGTATGCAACTATGAAGGATAATATGAGGGCAATTCCTTCAAACCAGCCAACTAAATTCCATCCATTATAAATTTTCTGAACAGTCAAGTAGTCATTACGTGATAATTTCATCTTATTGGGCAATTCAAGCGCATGAGCACCCGTTGGAATGAGTGCGAGAGCTGTAAATAAGATACTAAAAAAGATTAAGGTTGACATCATAGCGTTGCCTTCCTATTCAGACTACAGTTCTAAGTTACGATGTCATTTTAATGGAGCAGTATAAGAAGTCTATAATATGTCGCTATGCGAACAATGGACAAAATTGTGAATAATAATGCTTTAAACTTTAGATAGGAAATCAAGTGAAAACTGGAAAGAATAAGAAAAAGTGCTTATATCTAATCCTATTCTGACAGATTCTTAATTTTCTGGATGAGATTAGTTGTGCTGTGGTTTGGGAGATACTCAATTAAGCGCACCTCGCCACCATAGGCTTTGACTGTATCATATTCGGGCAATGTTTCAGGAGTATAGTCGCCACCTTTGCAGTAGATATGAGGCTTAATCGCTTGCAACAGGCGGTCAGCAGTGGCATCTGGAAATAAAATAACACCCGTTACAGGTACGAGTGCTTCTAATAGTCGCGCACGTTCTAACGCTGGCACAAGCGGACGACCTGCGCCTTTGTATTTTAGCGTACTCTCATCATCATTGATAGCAACCAACAAAGCATCGCCTAAACTTCGTGCCTTCTCTAAATAATCCAGATGTCCGACATGCAATAAATCAAAAACGCCGTTCGTGAAAACCAGCGTTTTACTCATTTCGTCATAGTCTTGGCAGAGTTGCATGGCAGTTTCTAATGTGAGTGGCATATCGTTACCTATTTCGCACTAAAAATATGCTACTCACATTAGCAATAATGAGGGTAAAAATCTAGCTACGTTTTTTATTAAGATATGATTGAAAAGCGAAAAAGCCCCCGCTCAAAAATATCACAGCGCAAATAATTAATGTCAAAAGTGTGAAATTAAACATCAAGCTAAATTGAAGTGCAAAAATCCCGCCACCTAATACCACTAAAGCTTGTTCCCATAAACCTGTCATCAGTACATATCCTTTTAATTGAAGTTATTGTGTCAGATACAATTCGTCATGAACGTATCGGTGTATATCTCTATATAACACCCAAAACCACAAAAAAAGAATTAAGATTTAACTATTTCTTACTATTACGACAATTAATTATCAACAGATTGGTGGTAATCAGCCTCAGTGACGAATTCTCCATTCTCAATTTCACGGTCTAAAAGCCGACGACTTTTATCAAAGTGGAGTGTAAATTCAGCTTGAAATGGGCAACGAGTCGCGCTAGCAACTTTACGAACCCAATATCCATTGTAATCTTCAGTCGGCGATAAATCATTTTTCATATTAATACGCACTTCGACGATTTCTTGACACATTTTCGGTTTGACATATACATAGTACCCATCATTATTGGATTGCCCGCCACCGCCAAATAAATTCTTCAAGAAGTTCATATTTTCCTCCTCCATTCCATAGATAGTGTTCAACTCCCTTTACGCAGTATTGTGATGACAACATCCATATGATTGGTTTTTTGTCTTTTTGAGTCATCAGTTGATGGTTTTCAGCTTTTCTAAAACTGCATTTTGTTGTTAGTGATAACCATTCACTTAAAACCGTACTGCGTAGCATCAGGTATTTAATATAACGCAGAGTATAACAAAGATGTTTGAAATCTGTCATGGTTACAAACTTTATTCTAACGAAGACCGAACGGCACACTGATAGAATACTTGTTCTAAACAGTGTACACTAGACCTACTGTGTCGACATTAATAGCAAGGGAGCAAAAGCGTGACCGAAATCATAGATTTAAATACACTGATGGTCTTTCGCTTCGTGCGTGATTTTATCCGCGAACGGGGGATGGCACCGAGCCAGCGAGAGATTGCTGAGGCAACATTTATGGCAACGACAACGATGGTTATTCACTTAACACGGCTTGAAATGCGTGCTTGGCTATATCGTGATTACAATATTCCGCGGTCAATTCGTATTGGGGAATGTGCGCCGAGTGATAGCCAGTTTGATAAGATGTGGGATGCGGCATTAGAGGCTGATGATGAAAACTCACCACAAACCAAGTAATTTGTGAGTATGGCGCATGTCAAGTTTATCTGGGTGGTTCATCTGCAAAATCTTCACTGTGACACGTCCAATTGCAGTTTTACCATGTATCAATAGATTATCTTTAACAAAATGGTCATCCCAGTTTTGAGTACGTGGATTATATAAAGGGGTCAATTCACCGGTGTCACTATCATAAGATGATATATCCGCACCTTTGAATATATTACAATCAAAACAAGACCATGCTAAATTATCCAAATGGTCTGTGCCTGAATGCTTTCGCGCAATGATATGGTCTACGTGATATGAAAAACCAATTGCATACTCAACTTGCAGGCAGTATTCACAACGTCCATCTGCACGTCGACGAACTTGGATTCTAGTTGCTGAGTTAATAGTCATGAATTACGGATAGCTAATTCTGCTTTGAGCTTCAATTTAACCAACATCGCATTGTATTGTCGTAACTGCTCAAGCTCGTGTACTTCACTAGGGGTTATCGTCCCCTCATTGTTCTTATCTAGCAATTCAGTAGCGCGTGCTTGGGCATTATCAGAGGGTCTAAAAGAAAGTACCTCTTGTGGTGTTGCTTTCTCAATAAGGTAATCTAGTAACTCATCAAATATCGGTGAACTGATTGCCATCGTATAACCTCTCATCACTAACTACGCTCATTATAGCATCAGTCATTTGAAATCGGAAAACTATGGCGAATGATAGCCGTGGTCGTATCCGTCACCGTGACGATATTAAAACTCGGCAAGGTATAGGCATTGCGAATATACATCGTATTGGATGGGTCTGGATAACTGGTAAATTGACACCATGACGACCCTGCCGAAACATAGAGTACGCCATCCCGTAAGACCTGTATATTCTGGTGGATATGCCCGAAGAACACCCCACACAATCTATCACGGGCTTGCCGAATAACTTCATGCAAGGCTTCGCTATTTTCTATTCGCATCCATTCATCTAGCCAAGGAACACTCGCTGGTAAGACATTATGATGCACCGCAATGATTAAAGGATGCTCATCATCAGATGTGCAAATCGCATCCAACCAATCCAACTGCTCTTGATTAACAAAACCAGATGGATGCTCAGGATTATGTTCCTCGCCATTGCTATCGAGATAGACAATCTGAGTATCTTTGTAACTCAATTCGCCATAGAGATAGGGTTGAATGGTCTCATCGGTACGCCCCATGAGGACACGTTGTAAATCTTGAGAGTCATCGTGATTGCCGACCAGATAATGAATGGGAGCATCAATTGTGCTGAATAATTCTTTAATCGGAGAGTATACATCGGATACAGGGTCATACGCGACATCCCCCGTGTGCAGAATGAAATCGGGCGTAAATGGTAAGGATTGAATCTCGCGGATGAGGGCTTTTGCACCAATTAGAGGGGTATATTCAGCATAATCTTTGATGTAATCCATATCCATATTGATATGCGTGTCGCTGATGTGCAAAAAGCGTAGTGGATTATCGGCTGTGGGCATAATGTTCACTCCTATAAAATCAAACAATCCCCTATTATTGTAGAGGATTGTTAATAACCAGACGACTAATCTTTAATATCATTCCTGCAAGGCATTAAAAATTGCCGAAAACGCAAAGGTATCTTGGTCGATGCCACTGCAATCATTGGCTAGCCCATTGGCAAATTCACATTGGTCATCGCGGTCTAATGACCAGATAGATAAGAGGCGAATACCTGTCTCGCGCACGAAATCCGTCACTTGTTGAGCATCCTCGAGTTGGAAAATCTCACGCTGACGGTCATTGATGCCAACCATCGGAATCAGTCCAATTTGATTCCACAACTCTGCTTCTTCACTATCAGGATAAATCGCTTCGAGTTGACTATAAAGACTTTCGGCAGCTTGAATTGTATTGTCGCCCATACGGTCAGATGGGAAACCCTCGCCGAAATTCATGGTCATGATATTAACAACATCGACTTGCACATCGTAATCACGGGCTGTCTCTAATACAGCAATGCCCTCTTCTGTTAGCCCTGTCGGACGCACTGGCAAGGTAATCGAAATGACGAGTTCACGCCCTTGAGCGCGATTAGTCTCTTGTAATTGAGCTATGGCAGTAAAACGACGTACCAAACTCTCTATATCACGAATATCGTCGCCTTCAATGTCAAAATCTAGATGCGTGACATCGTAAGTATCTATCACCGCTTGATACTGCTCGACAAGGGTATCCACATCTTCACACATCGCCGCGAGGTCTGTGCCACCTGCACCCCCAAAAGAGATAATGACATCCCCACCGAGTTCGCGCAATGCTTCTAAATCAGGTATCAAGAAATTAGAAATATACGAATTTTCAATCGGCACTGTCCCCATCCATGTTGCCTCACATTGATAATTGGCGAGGATAAAGGCTAAGGAAAAATAGCGAATCCCTGTCGCTTCGGCTGTCGGGGCAAGCTGATGAAAAGGATAACGTGCCATATAGACATAAGGCGCATAATATTGCTCATCCCATGTCACAGGTGTTTCCTCAGTTTCTTGGGCAGATATGGGAGTGATTAGTATGAACAAGAGGCATAGTAAGATTAATTTTCGCATGAATTATGAATCCCTTTTTTGAATTAGTTATCTTGTTTAACTAATTCTAGCACATTGCAAAAAAAGAGCGTACTTATTAGTACGCCCCTACTGAAAACTGTTCACTGAAAACTGACTTCTTGTCCTAATCCATCATCAAGACAGGTTCGATACGCTCTAACGCCCAGTCAATATCATCTTTTGTGATAACTAACGGTGGTGCGAAGCGAATAACATTATCGTGAGTCTCTTTACAGAGTAAGCCTTCTTCCATGAGTGCTTCACAGAAGCGACGTGCGCCCCCTGCGCTATCATGCAATTCGACCCCAATCAGCAAGCCTCGCCCGCGCACTTCTTTAATATGTGAACTTTCAATCCGACGCAAACGACCCATTAGGTAATCACCCATCTCGCGTGATTGATTGATGAGGTTTTCATCCTCAAGTACGGCTAAGGCTTCACGCGCAATTGCCGCACCGAGTGGATTACCCCCAAAGGTGCTACCATGGTCACCGGGTTTGAACATATCCATGACTTCGCTATCAGCTAGCACAGCCGAGACAGGGTAAAATCCACCAGAGAGAGCTTTACCGATGGTTACCATATCTGCGCGGACATTATCCCAATCTGAGGCAAATAACTTACCTGAACGTCCTAAGCCACTCTGAATTTCATCCGCAATGAATAGGACATTATTTTCTGTACAAATTTCGCGCACAGCTTGTAAATAACCTTCAGGCGGAACAATTACGCCACCTTCACCTTGAATCGGTTCGACGAGAAAAGCGACTGTGTTCTCGGTTATGGCATCACGAAGTGCATTGGCATTGCCATATTCGACCATCTTAAAGCCCGGTGTAAGTGGACCAAAACCGTCTTTGTATTGGTCTTCTGGGCTAAAGGAGATAATCGTAATGGTACGTCCTGCAAAATTCCCTGAGCAGACAATAATTTCTGCTTGATTTTCAGCTACACCTTTGACTTTATAGCCCCACTTACGCGCCAACTTCAACGCTGTTTCGACTGCTTCTGCGCCACTGTTCATCGGCAGGACTTTTTCGTAGCCTGTCATCTCGCAGAGTTGTTTAGCTAATAATGGTAGTTGGTCATTCCGAAACGCACGACTGGTGAGCGGTAATTTACTGGCTTGGTCAATCATGGCTTGTAAAATGCGTGGATGACGATGCCCTTGATTAACGGCACTATAGGCACTCAGAAAATCAAGATATTTATTCCCTTCAACATCCCAAACCCAGATGCCTTCACCACGTTCTAACACCACATCCAGCGGTTTATAATTTTTAGCATTATATTGGTTCTCTAATGCAATGTAATCTTGGGACGATAATTCAAATTTTTCGACCATGAAGTAGCCTCCTGTGAATATAGGTTGCAGGATACAGTGAGACATTCAAAACGGACGCGATACATCACGTCCCTACAAATCAACATATATTTATGTAGGGACACCATGAATGGTGTCCGCCCGAATAGTATGCAAGTATCCTAACAAGTAGCGTCTATTGAATGATGAAACACATTAAAATATGTTGTATGAAATAATCTCTCTATTTAGGCTAAGTGTACCAAAATACGGGGTTTTTGAGGGGGTTTTTCGTATATATTCACTAGGAATCTGTTTATTTTATGCCTGATGCGCTTAGAGGTGTTTTGTGCCCCTTGCACCAATAATGAACCTTTTTACATGCCAATGACTATAGTGAGTGATGAGGCTCATCAGCCAAAGTACATTGAAAGGACAAGCGAGTTGGAGGAATACAAGGTCATCCAACGCTTAAAAGACGGAGATATAGGCAGTCTTGAGGTTTTGGTAAATCGCTATCAAGAAAAAGCCATTCGCACAGCCTATCTCATTACGCAGGATAAAGCTGTAGCGCGTGATGTCGTGCAAGCCACCTTCATTCAGGTCTATAAATCAATTCACCGTGTAGATGCCAGCCGACCATTTGCCCCATATTTTTTTAGAAGTGTGGCATATGAGGCTGTTCGTGCTAGCAAAAAGAGTAAACGCACGATTTCGCTAGAGGATGTCCATGAGGATACAGGTTATTTAGACGAGTTAATATCCACAGCCGAAAATCCTGAAACGGTGTTAGAAGAACAGGAATTGCGTGAAAAAATCCAAACCATGTTAGCGCAATTATCCCCTGAACAACGGTCAGTCATTGTGCTGAAATACTATCTTGGTTATAGCGAACAAGAGATGGCACAGCACTTAAACACAGCTAAAGGCACAATCAAATCACGCTTTTATAAAGCACGTCAACACCTCAAACGCTTATTCCAAATGAACAAACCTATTCCTCTACAACGGGAGGATTTGACATGACACTTCACAACATCTTACATGACATCAGCGAAAAGTCAGATGCAGATACTAGCAACTTGTGGCATCGCATCGAACATCAATTAGAAGAGGAAAAACTAATGCGAAAATCTAAAAATAGACGGTTACGACTCAGTGTAACTTGGGCAATGGCATTACTAGGCATTTTAGTAATGAGCAGTGCCATTTTCGGTCGCAACCAACGTCAACTGTATCACCCTGTAACTATCGCTGAAATTGAGCGTATGGCATCCCCATTGAATTTAGTTGAAATTAACGATGATATGACAATCCAGCTTGATTGGGCATATGCTGATGCAACACAAGTTGTAGTTGCTTATAGCGCATTTGATATGGATGGCAACCCAGTATTATCTAATGAATTAGCCGAAAATGGTCGAGTAGAAATTAAGCATCTTCATCCAAACCCTGATACCAGTTCTCTATTTTCTTTCTTCCCACCAACAGTTATCAGTGAACTTGATGCCCCTCAGCAAGTTGTTCGCTTCTCGATTACAGGGACATATTTAGCTCGTTTAAACACACTTTTAGATGGATTTGACCTAACAGAAAGTGGGTTTATGGCTATTCAACTCAATTTTTTCCAGAACCTATCCAACATGCAATATATACCAACTCATACATTTGACATTGAAATCCCTTTTGGCTTATCTACGTTTGAGCAACACAATGGTTATATTGAAAGTTTTAATGATTGGGATACAGACGAGACAGTTGAGGATATTGAGGTTTATTTCAATGATTTTGTGATTGCCGATAGTAGCACGCACTTATTTATGTGCTTGCAAACGCCAAGCGATGTTGAAGAAACATGGTATCTACCCAATGAGGTCAATTTATACGTAAATAATCGTATAGTAGAAACAGTGTCAATTCCGTATCAGAATTTTGCACAATGGTCAGACATTGACGGCACACGTATTCGTCTTGATGCCATATATTTCACGAATAAGGGTAGCTTTGAGGATAGTTACTGTGTGCAATATATGTGGCATCTTGCCTTTGAGGAGTTGCCACAAACACTTCGCGTAGAAATCCCTGAATTTCATGCGAGAATTGACCATCATCCCGACAATCCTATCTCACAGGATTACGTTCATTTATATGCAGAAGAAGGCTATCAGTTGGAGTATCTGTATAACGAGGAATTTGACGATACTAGCCTAGTCTATCCACCAGAATTAGAAGCACTCAGTTTTGAAGACCGTCGCAGAATTGATGAACGTGTGCGCGAGGCTTTGAACGAGTTGTATCCTCTCGATGAACGCTTCTCAGTCGGCTGGGAGTATACATTTGAGATAAACTCTGAGACTGAATGATAGTAGCAAGCTAACACATGACCACGTTCATTCTTATGTTTATTTTGGCGGATGGTATGGATACCATCCCTACATCAATCCTCAATTTTTAGGTAATGATGTAGGGTTGAGACCTGTCTCAACCGCTTAAGGTGCTAACAAAAACTTTTGTGGTCTTGTACGAAAGAGACTCACTCTAGAAATTGGAGGAGTCTCGTCGCTGTTTTGCTCACCCCATCGCGGTCAATCTCTGCCCAATGATGTGTTCTGCTGAGAAGCTCGGTCAAGCAATCAACCCAAGCACCTGCCATAAAGTCAGACATCGGGACATCGTTAGCTGAGGCATAATCTTGGAGTGTTTGCGCCAACAACTCGGATTCACGCCATTCTTCATAATTCGGGAGTGTGTAAATCATTGGAGTTTGATGCCCTATCACCTCTGCGACAGTACTCCCACCTGCCTTGCCTACTACTACATCAGCATGAGCAATCAAATTATGATAATCAGCATAGCCCATCGGCACTTGTCGGAAATATTTTGGTGTATCTTTAACTTGTCCCCATGCACTCGGCATCACGAGGAAAGTTGCCTCTGTAAATGATTGCAAAGCACGTATATTACTATCACCCCAATCGTGTCCACCCATACTCAACAAAATCATCGGCATATCTTCGGGAATATCAAATTTAGCGCGAACCTCAGCACGAGTTTGAGTCGTTGCGTTATAAATCAAAGGGGTTGGCTCAATATTTGCAAACATCTCAAAGGGATGTGGTATTGGTAATTGCATCTGGAGTGCGAGTGTCGCCTTGGCATATTGCTCACGAATCGTATCAACAACATATTGATACTGCGGATAGTCCGTCGTGTAATGCTCATAAACCCAATCCCATGTGAAGTGCGTCATGACCACAGAAGGAAGCCCTACACGCCAAGCAATCTCACAGGCAATCGCAGGCATATCACTAACGATGAGGCGTATATCATTTTGCTGAATGAATTTAATTTCACCTTGTATCAGAGCCTCTTGTTGCGACAAAAAATCTGCCATCCATTGTAAAGACGCTGGAATATCAAAATGCAAGGCATCATGCTGTATCATCCCAATATCATAACGTTGATGATGGATGTGTTTCGCTGATTTGAAGAATTTTTCAGGCGTAGCAGTCCGCACATAGACCGCCACACCTCGTGCAGATAATTCCTTGATTACGGCTTGCTGTCTCGCGGCGTGTCCATAACCATGGCTACTGATGTAATAGATAATATTAGGCATGATGACCTGCTAATTTGAACGTAATTGATATGAATACTAGCGCAATTGCACTGAATTTTAAATTGTCCTGTAACATTCAGCGATTAAGTACGATATAACTTGTGAGTGGGAACTAAATATGACTTGATGAGTCGGGGTAGTTCTTAATAAAAGCGACATGGGAATCCGTGTCGCTTTTTATTTAATGGTTTATTTTGCTCTTTAGATTTATTCTGTCTCTAACAAAACCATCGCATCGGCTTCCGTTGGCGCTTGGGTAATGGTCGTCGTGTCGTCCTCAATCATGATGCATAAGGCACTCTCACCTGACCAGCAGAATGGCGCGGACATATCATACTCGCTAGGAGTCTCTAACTCGAATAGACCATCTCCAAAAGCGAGTAGCGTTTCCAGATAGAATTCTTCGGCTTCGTCGGCATCATCCCAGACAATCTTGAGTTCATATGCGAGGTCACCGCCATTGTGGTAGACGATGTAGCGATCACCACCCCAACCTTCTGCGCCAGCACTACGGTCTGCACGACTCATACCAGATGTATATAACCATTCCACAAGATAAAATTCACCAAATACCCCAGAATCCATAATCTGCCAATCCGCACCGAGCGCGTCACTGTTATCCGCAAGCTCAACTATGATAGGCATATCGCCATCAAGGAAAGTCTCAGGATGCAAGATATGCTCTGTTGATTGAGGCGGATTATCGGTATACAGCGCGTTGACCGCATCCCAGCCGCCATCTTCAAAAATAGCTCTAACAAATGCTTCGCCTGTCAGATATGGGAAGGTCAATTCTTGCTGAATGACATGGGGTGTATCGGCAGGAATGGCGGCATCTCCTAAAGAAGCGAGTTGCATCCCTAAATCGGCTAATGCTGAGAGCGGGTCATTCTCGACAACAAAACGAGTGTAATTATTCATTATGAAGGTCGCATCCCCTTCAACCAGTGCCTGACGCGCCAGTATCACATCGACATTATCACCGTCTTCAACCTCAACATAAAAAGCATCAAGGTCAAAGTACTGGTCTTGTAAAGCATGGACATATTCATGGGCGAAGATAATACGGTCTAAAAATGGCAAATCATCTTCTGGTGCTTCACCACTGGATAAAATCACATTCATAATCTGTGTTTCGGGGTCATAGTAGCCCGCGACTTGTGCGCCGTAAAGCTCGGCAATCTCACTCACAAGGTCGTAATCATCAGGAATTAAGCCAAATGCACGGTAAAAAGCTGTATCCGCAGCAACCACTTCTTCCGTATAGTATTCAGCAAATTGAATATTTAAGAAGTCAATCACATCAGCGCGTGTCGGAAAATCCAGCACAATATCAGTTGTTGCTACTAACTCACGCAGAGTTTCTGTGTCTATTTCGACCTGTTCTAAGAAAGCCTCTAATTCTGGACTGATGTCATCATCAGTATCTTGAGCGACTACAGGCATAGTACAAAGTAACAACAGGAGCATTACCATTATTTGACGCATAGTGTCTGCTTTCTACAAAGTTTATCAATCACGTTCATAAGTTATAGTGTTAAATCCCAATTTTTCGAGTTCTGCTTGGATACGATTGCGGTCATTGTCATCGTCTGCGTCATACGTGCGGATGCAGATAAGGCGCTGTTTTCCGTGTGGTGTACCGTCGGTTGGCGAGGTACTCACTTTACTCTTATACCCGAGTAAGCCTGCCTCTGTGGCTTCCTTGATTTGCAACCACTGGGCATCAACTTGGTCAACCGTTGTTTGAATATGGAACTCGCCTGTACGCGGTGTCGGGTCATTTGCAGGAGATGGATTTTTGGCTTCTATCCAATATACACCCGGCACTTTAGACGGAACGGCATCAGCATCGTGCATCATCCGCGCATTTTGCACCATATTAATCAAATCCATATCGAGCTTACTGGCTTTGTTATCACTCATAGCATCCCATTTCTATTAGGCTTACCCCACCATGATAACAATAAAGCCTAGGATTAATAAACACGCACCTATCGACATCATCGTATCACCGATTTTACGATTCGCTTTATCAGGGGCTTCGGTTGGATTATTAACCATATTATGACCATTATTCAATTGGCTCGAAATCGAGAAGGCAGCAATTTTAGAGTTAAAGCCTGAATTCATAGGATTTTTATCAGTCGAATGTGCGCCTGCACCAACAAAAAGCAGAAGCGCTCCGCCCAAAATTGTCATCGTCGTGAGGGAAAAATTAGTGACATAATTGATTACAAGAAATACAAGAAAAATAATAATACTGAAAACGATATTACGTATCCAATTCAACATAAAATACTCCTAATATCTTTCGTTACTCTATTCTACGGGATAGCGCATAACTGTAAGCCCCTAAAGTTTAGGGGGATTAAAATTGCACCAACTTTATTTTGACAAAGTAACAAATCCACCTATAGTTAATATGAATACAGTAACCTGAAGGGCAACAATGATGGCAAACTATGAGAAAACAACGGCAACCGTAGTCGATGGACGTATTGGCACGGCAATTGGTGGCGATGGTAAAATGTCTTTTATCCCTGTCATTGCCTATCGTTATCAAGTCAATGGACAAGAATATATAAACGACCGTTTTACACAAAACCCTGTTGGTCGTAGACAACAAGGGGCAGTACAAAAAATCCTCAATAAATATCCAAGCAATAGCACCATAGACATTTTCTATAATCCCAATAACCCATCGGAGTCGTTTGTTCAAAAAGGATTCGGCGGTGGCGTAAATTTACTGTTGATGACAATGTTATTTGGCAGCCTAATTGTCTTGGTACTTGCGCTTGTATATGCTGAAAGCCAATCACTCATCAATTTATTTTAATACCTAAAAACCATACACTTCTCAGGAATATCTCATCATGGTATGCTATTAATCTAATACAGATTAGATTAATAGGAGTTTCCCCTATGGCAATCCCCCCAAAAGAAGCCAAAGACTTACTGGGTTTTGACTATTACAATATCTTTGAAGCCAATATGACTGACAAGCAACGCGACACTCGTGACCGTGTCCGTCAATGGGTACAGACTCGCGTGCTACCCAATATCAACCCCTACTGGGAAAAAGCTGAATTTCCTTTTGAGTTATTCTATGAAATGAAAGACCTCGATATTATCGGTGGTGCATTGACCGAGCACGGCACACCCGGTTTAGACTTTGTCGAGAATGGTCTGCTTGCCTATGAACTCGCCAAAGGTGACGGAAGCATCGGTACAGCATATGGTGTCCATAGTGGATTAGCACTCAGCGCGATTGGCTATCTCGGTAGTGATGAGCAAAAAGCGCGTTGGATGCCTGACATGGTCGAGATGAAAAAGATTGGTGCATTCGGCTTAACTGAACCCACCGTCGGCAGTAACGCGGCAGGTATTAAGACCACAGCCAAACGTGATGGCGATTATTACATCCTGAACGGTGCAAAACGCTGGATTGGCAACGCGACAATCAGCAATGTCTTGGTCGTTTGGGCGCGTGATGATGAGGGCAAAATCGGTGCATTCGTCGTGGAAGATGCTATTGACCAAGAGGGTGTAACAATGGAGAACATCTTCGGCAAAGTGGCAAAACGCGCTGTTCTTAATGCGGAAATCCACTTTGATAATGTGCGTGTCCCTGCTGAAAATCGCCTTGATAAAGTGCGTAGCTTCCGTGATGCTTCAATGGTACTTTTCAACGGACGCTACGGTGTCTCATGGGAAGCGGCTGGATGTGCGGCTGGCGCATTTGAATTTGCTCTGCAATATGCCTTAGAGCGTGAACAATTCGGCAAACCAATTGCTAGCTTCCAATTAATTCAGCAGAAATTAGTTGAAATGGCGAGTGAAGTCACCGCAATGCAAGCGATGTGCATGCAACTCGCCCAAAATGCCCAACGTGGCACACTCACTGAATCTATGAGCAGTATGGCGAAATATCATAATGCCAATAAAGCTCGCCGTGTAACACAACTAGCGCGCGAGACACTCGGCGGTAATGGCATTGCGATTGAAAATCACGTTGCTCGCCTCTGGACAGATGCCGAAGTAATTTACACCTACGAAGGCACAAATGAAGTCAACATGCTGATTGTCGGGCGCGACATCACAGGCTTGAATGCCTTTGTATAAACTAGATGTCTCGTAAGGGCAAACCGACAGTCTATTGTTAAGCGTTAATGATTGTTTTTTCATCGCGGAAGGCATGTGTGCCTTCCCTACAACACAGATTTTTTTGATGTAGGGATGCGATATATTGCATCCGCGAGTAGAAACTCAGCAAAATAACTGTCTTTTTTGCTGAAAACTTAATCACTAATTCTTATCCTGACATATATTGACCGACGGTCTGCCCCTATATTTTACTAAAAACCCAATTGCTCATATAATTAATTTAACACTCATAAGGGCGTAACATGCTATGCCCTTACACTTAATTTTCACTGTAATTTGTCGGGTGATTTTATGGAAATGAGCATTGGTGAAGTCGCTGAAATTGCGGAAGTCGCTACCTCGACCCTACGCTATTATGAAGACATTGGCTTGATTAGTGCGACACGGCGCGTCAATGGTCGCCGACGCTATGCCCCTGAGATTTTGCCCGTTCTTGCGCTCATTCAACTGGCGAAAGACTCGAACTTCACCCTCGATGAAATTAAAGAATTGCTCTATGACTATCCTGCTGACCTGCCAATTTCCGAACGCTGGCAAATTATCGCCGAGCGCAAAATTGCCGAAGTGGAAGCCCTCATCCGCGAAGCCCAATCCACTAAAGACCTCTTGCAAGAATCCATGACCTGCGAATTTCTCCATTTTGAACTGGACATTGCCCTGCAAAATGAGGAATGAGGCATCAGTCCTCGGTTTTCAGTTATCCGAAACTGCTTTTACTGATAACCGTTGACCGAAAACTGAAAACTTCTTATTGATTATCATACATGCGGATAATTAAACCCGTATCATGCCCTTCGATACTTTTGACGTAGCCATTAACAATCTTGTCCATCGGAATCGGATTATGCCCGGGGAAATAGTCTTTATATTTTTCAACGGAATCTTCTACCAAGCCTGATGACACAACGTTGATACGACATTGTGTCCGTAATTCGAGCGCAACTGCTTTGACGAAACTATGAATCCCCCCATTGACCATCGCCGCACTCGCGGTTGTTGCTACAGGGAAATCCGCCAAGATGCCTGTCGAGAGCGTAATCGAACCATCTTCATTGAGATAGTCTTTGCCGATACGGACTAAATTCACTTGCCCCATTAACTTACTTCGTAGACCAATGTAGTAATCATCTTCCGTCAGGCTATCGAACGCGCCCCATTTTGCCTCGCCAGCAATACACACAATCGCATCGACCTTGCCAACGGTCTCAAACATCGCCTGAATAGAACTGCTATCGGCAATATCGACCTGCACATCACCTGAGTTACGCCCAGCTATCACGACCTCATGCTTGTTTGCAAGATGCTCACTGACCTTCTTCCCGATTGTTCCATTCCCACCCACAACTAGAATTTTCATGTTTTGTCCGTTTCACTATTGATAATTTCACTGACTATATAAAACTCACCCACTTTTTAGAATGTGGAATAATCGTTTTTCTCTGTTTCTATGCTGCTCAGTAAATCCATAAAAAGAACTGGAATTTTTTAGATATTTTACTTCGGACAGCATTCATGCTGTCCATACATGAACCCTCATTTTTTAGGCATTGATGTAGGGACGTGATGTATCGCGTCCGTTACGAAAACACAACACGAATCACAAAATCTTATGGGATTGCACTTCTGCCTTAAGCTTTTAAAGCAATCTCCCCCTCAAAACAGACCAATTTTGAGCAATTTTTAAAAAAGTGCTTGACTTCAAGCTGACTTGAAGTGTTAGGGTTAATTCATCGACTAAACAGTTATAAGGGAGTCTGGAGATGAATGGTTTACCCGAATTGAATTTTTTCGCAATTGTCGTTGCAGCATTGGTAGAAGTGGTCTTAGGCGCAATCTGGTTTAATGCACCCTTCGCCTTCAACAAACAATGGCTAGCTGGCATCGGCAAAACAGCGGAGCAGGTCGCAGAAGATGCCTCCCCTGTGTCAATCATCTCAGCAATTGTCGGCGCACTCATCACCGCATTTATTCTCGCCATTTTCATCGGCTGGATAGGCATCGACACATGGTACGGGGGCTTAATCGTCGGCTTGATGACGGCAATCGGATTCTCTGCCAATACTGCCTTCGTCAAAGACCGTTTCGAAGCGCGTCCAATGGGCTTAACCCTCATCAATGCCACCCACGACATCGTCATCTTAGGGCTAATGGGGTTGATTATTGGAATATGGTAGGTAATCAGTTTTCAGTCACGGATGCGTTGAACCACGTCCCTACTTTAACAGCTAAAAATGACGATTGATGTAGGGACAGCATGAATGCTGTCCGCAAAATACACAAAAAACATTATATTAAACTTTCAAATCTAAGGAGAAAAACATCATGGCACGCGGGTCACAAGAACGAGAACTAGAATTTATCGACACATTAAAAACCGAAACAGGCAAATCACTCGACGAATGGATGACTATCATTGAAAACACAGGCTTAGAACCGAAACCCAATACCATCCTCAAGCATCTCAAAGCCAATTATGACCTCAATCATATGCAGGCGAATCTATTATCAGGCATCTACTTAAACGATGGTCAGCCAGTCTATAATTACGAACGCTTATTCGCTAACTTATTTGAGGGCAATGACCAATGGAAGCCGATGTATGAGTCCCTCAAGGAAAAAGTGCAAGCCGAGTTCGATGATGTCGTTTTTATTCCGACTAAAAGCTATATTTCAATTGAAGGCGAGAAAGTCTTTGGCTGTGCGAAATTGACCAAAAGTGCTATCCGTTATGGGCTGGATTTAGGTGAGCGTCCCTTTGAAGGGCGTGTGCAGAAAGCCAAAGGATTGGGTGCAATGCCCAATATCAGCCACATGGTCGAATTGACCTCCGTCGAGGATATAGACGACGAGGTCATAGCGCTCACCAATCAAGCCTTTGACCGTGTCCATGGGTAATCGCATCACCCTCTCTCTAAATCTCTCTCCCATCAAGGGAGAAAGACTTGCTCCCTGCTCTTGTTCCCTTTCTCCACTGGTGGGAGAAAGGGCTAGGGATAGAGGGGGAAAATGCAAATCACTCAGATAGTATCTATGAAAGGCAAAATCATGAGTCAATTACAAAACGAAATCCAGACATGGATAAGCACATTAGGCACAAACCAATGGCTGATTGAAAGCCAAGTCGACGGTTTATCCCACGAACAAAGCATGATTACCCCACCCTTCCGCGCAAACCGCATGAATTGGGTGGTCGGGCATATCGTTGAGCATCGGGATTGGATGCTACGCGCATTAGATGAAACCACCCTCATGTCCGCGAATGATGTCATGACCTATCGACGTGGTTCTGAGGAAATGCAAGCGGATAGCGATGTCCTCGAATTAGTGACCCTAATTGCATTGCTCAAACGCTCAAAAGATACACTCATCGCTACCCTCAGCCAAGCTAATGAGGACTTCTTGCAAGAAAAACCCCAAACAGGCATCCTGCTCGAAAGCCATAAAGACAAAACACGCTTCCAACGGCTACAGGGCTTGCTCTGGCATGAGACTTACCACACAGGACAACTCGAATTGTTGCGTCAGTTGGCAGGGACAAACGATGCCATTCTGAAATAATTAGCTGTTGCAAGAAATTATAGAAAGTTAAAGATTTTATTTCGGACGCGATACATCACGTCCCTACATCAGCGCCTAAAATATGTGGATTCATGTAGGGACACTATGAATAGTGTCCGCGACGAGAAAACGACTGTAAACCGACAACTGATGACTCACAACAGATGCGCGAAACGGGGCGATTATCTATAATAGTGTGGATAATAGCCTAGAAAGTAGCCACCCTTGACCGACGACTTCTATACAGAAACAGTGGATTTCATTGAGGTGTTTAAATTTGTGCGCTCAACCGACGAAGCAGTGGAAGCATGGGCGCAAACCCTCGACCAACTCATCGCCGACACGCCAAAATCAGAGCTATTTTATGTGTTGCTGGATGTACGCGGTGATGAGGTGACATTCAGTGCGGCAACGCGTGAGCAGTCCAAGCGGGTGTTTAGCAAACATCAAAAACGCAAAGGCTACATTGCAATGCTCTTTGAATGGCGCACCAGCCCTTACTTTGCACGACTATTTTTCTCCACCATGGGCAAACTCGGCTTCAAACTTAACTATTTTCATCAAGAAGATGCCGCTTATGCGTGGTTACGTGAGATGTACGATGAGAATGAATGAAGTCCATTGCTAAGGTAAGCTAAAATACTCACCACGAAGGCACAAAGGACACGAAGAAAACTAACCGAATTCATTTCTGATTATTTAAATGTGTCTCACTTGAGAGAATCAATGTAAGGACATTGCCTGCATTGTCCACCGAGAAAACCTCACAACTATGTAAATTCTGTTACGAAAACCCTAGCTTCATAGGTTTGTGTTTCGGTGAGACCTATATCATAATAAAATTGTGTTATAAATAGCCTATTTCGTGAAAGTTACCGCTGATGATTTATGAAGATGATGCCAGTCGTATTGTATTTTTTGCGATAACACTGGTTACGATGACCCCCTTCATCTTTCTTGCTTACATAACGCTCCGTAAATCTAAACAACTGTCTTTCCATCTAAAGTGGAGAGTACGAATTGGGGCATCCGCTCTGCTTTTACTCTGTGGAGGCTTTCTTCTGATGGGGATATACAATCTAATCTTGGCAATCTTGACTTAACACTATACTGCGATGCTCTTTAAATGACACACAGCCCTACCTTACGCGACTATTTTTCTCCACGATGGGTAAACTCGGCTTCAACCTTAACTATTTTCATCAAGAAGATGCCGCTTATAGTTGGTTACGTGAGATGTACGCGGAGAATACATGAGAATTGCCCAATATACTGATAACTATTCCAGAATATAGGACGGTGAAAAAATGGAAAAAAGAAAAATTAGACCTGATAAACTTTCCTACCTTCAAAATCACGATGTATGTGGTGCAGTCGTAATATGGCTTATGATGGCAGCACTTTTCCCATACAATGCCGATTGGTATATGTCAAATTTGAGCATTACTATTGGATTATTAAAAGGATTTATCATTGGATTAACTGGCAGTTACTTTCAAATTCTGGCGATTGGGAAATCACCCAAATATATTACAAGAATACACAAGATAATTCTTGTCATAATGTGGAGTCTCTTGGGTGCTTTTAATTACATGGGATTTGGGCTACCGTGCAATTTTCCGAATCCGTGCCGTTTCAATGACAATGTCTATGTATTTTATAAAGACTTAGTAGATTTATTTAATATATATTTTGTTACAGGCGCAATCCTTTTATCTTTTATTATTGCATTTTCCATTACAATATTTTTCCGTCTGCGAGAGCGCAAAGCACAAAAAATCACCAAGTCTAAAATTTACGCTCGATGATTATTTGTTCATATCAACAACACAGCCCCATCAAAAATGCTAGACTCTGTCTAAGTACAACCATAAAAGTTTTCATTGTAATTTTAGACGGTTGAGACAGGTCTCAACCCTACATAAATCTGCACAAACAGGCGCGAGAATGTAGGGATGACATCCATGTCATCCGCCAAAATAAACATATGAATTAATGTGGTTGCACTTAGCACCTTACCAACTAAATACTATTATAAGGGTCTTTTTCACAAACCAAATCCAAACCAACGGCATGAAAAATTCCCTGTTATCTTCGGCTACCTCACGCCCAAAACACATTTTAGAAGCTAATGTTCTCATTTTTTCATGAACGTTTCTGAACTCATCATTTTACTTGTGCCGTAATGAACCACGAGAGTGGCTGTTTTCCCTGTTATGCCCTGTTAAACAGGAAATTCAGTGTCATGTACGTTTTTCGGCAACATTAAAATCCCCACAATACCTGTGCCCATTCAGGCAAAAAAATCGTGACCATTGAAGCGATAATTAAAAACACGATGCTGATAATCCCCAAGTTACGAATTTGCTCTTTGGTTGCATCGCGTACAAGCAAAATTGGCAAGCTAAAGGTCAGAATAGGTGTGAGGAAAACAAGCATCGGCAAGCAAAATACCTGATACATACTACTGGACGTTGAAAAAGCAAGAATAATCGTTGCAATGATAAAGCGTGCGCCCCCATACAAACCTAAGCCCACGACAGGCACAAGTAATCCATAGGCGATAAACTTCCATGTGTCAGGTGCTTGTTGCATCGAAACAGGTAGATTTTCTTGAGTCATAACGTCATTTCCTTATATTCAAATTTATCAATCGCCCGCCGCGCGTTTTTTCTCATAGCTTGGCTTATAATCAAAACGGTCAAATGGCACAATACCGGGAATATGCTTCATATCAGGCAAAGTCCTATCAGATGACCAAGGGGCATAAGGTGCGCTCGTAATCCGCGCCAAACCCAATAAAACACGGTCATAATTCACGCGCCAGCCTTTAAAATTGCGCCACGCTTGCTCACGGTCTGCAATAACAGGGATACCCGAAGCGCGCAGTTCATCATAGGCTTCATCAAATTCATCACGGGTAATGCTAATCGGGTCACTCGGGCTAGGATTGGCATCATAAGGAATATTGCCGAAGAAGTCCGCAATGCGCCTCAGCGAAACATAACCAGCACGAATACAAATCACACTTGAGGCTGTGCGTGGCTCATCAATCACAGCATCCAGCAGTGTCGCCGCATCCAAGACCGCTCCAGCCGCAGACACCC
The DNA here is from genome assembly GCA_965230145.1 of Phototrophicaceae bacterium. Classification (GTDB taxonomy): domain Bacteria; phylum Chloroflexota; class Anaerolineae; order Aggregatilineales; family Phototrophicaceae; genus JAUZRW01. Next base: position 3,014,948 of record CBDDKI010000002.1, on the reverse strand, counting down.
AGTGCCTATCGGGCATCGGCGAGCGAAAAAAGACCAGCGCAACCAGCGAAGTATGGCTTTCCTCAATTTGTGCAAACCACTCTTCCCAGCGTTCCCATACAGCATTTAACGCCTCAGTATTGCCATTATTGCGGTAAACCCGTTGCAACAACGTTAATCCACTCGGCGGCGACCCTGCACGTACTTCCAACATCGCCACCAAAGCCTCACGGGTACTGAACGCGCTATAAATTGTCGGCAAATATGCTATTAACAGCGCAACGAACATCATACCCATCGCCGCTTGGCTAAACGCAAAGATTTGTGCAGGAATATTATGCGCGCCAACAGGAGCAAAGCCCAATGTCATCAGTGATGAGCCACTCAAGAAAAAGGCTTCCTCAAGCGTGAATAAGGTCAATGGGTCAGAATTGAGTACCCAATAAATTGGAGTGAAGCCAAGGACGATTAAGGCGAGGTAAACAAGAGGCTGTACCATCAGCACAACAGGGGCAAATAAAGCTAAGACAGCATCTCGTTCTTCATACGTTTCTTTTTTATAAGCGGCAAACAAAAATAGCTGATACACCACACTAAAAATTTGACGCGCCAGCCACGCATTGTCGCCGCGTGGCAATACAAAGACGCGAATTGTTGTCATGATAGTGAAGTAAACGAGCCAAAAGCCAATGAGGGCAATTCCCAAACGCGCAACAGTATCCATAAAAATCAAGTGATTGCCTCCCCATGCAAATCAATCGCTCTATTGTACAAGCTGACATTCTATTATCAACTAGACCGATGGCTAGGGGTAATTATCATTCAATCTAAATGTTATTGCGCTGTTGTCGCCTGCTCAAAACAATTTAAGCAAGCCACTCAACAAGTTTATGAATACCTTCAATCATATGACTGCAATGTTTATCAACCAGTTGAGTTATTTCATGATGCTCTAGCTCTGCGAGAATATCACTACCTACGAAATCCACATAGCCAAGTCGCGCAGTCAAGCATTCCTCAGCAACACCAAAGGCTGAACCCGGCAACAAAATCACTCCTGTTTCCGCTAACAGTGCCTCACACAATGCCACATCAGTCTTAATTCCGTTTTGCTGTAGACGCTCGCGCATCGGTGAAAAATCAAGCATCAAATAGAATGCTCCCTCAGGTGGATGAACCGCAATCCCACCAGAGTGCAGAATCTCATAAATTTGCTGCCCAATTACTTTTAAGATTTCACGTTGCTGGTTCAAAAATGTCTGCGTCTCATTATCCCATTGATATGCAACCGTAGCCGCTACTTGGATTGGTGTCGGCGCACATGAATAACTAGAGGACGCAATGGCTAAAAGTGCTTTTCTGAAATCTGCGGGAAGATTAGGCGGTAAAATCTGTACACCTAAACGCCATCCACCTGCACCGCTCCACTTCGATAAACCTGTCGTCACTAGCGTACGTTCTGGATAAAATTGGCGTAGCGTTACATGCTTATCTTGGTGATGGAGCATCGCATAAATTTCATCAGCCATAACCCAAACTTCATGTTTATCCAGCACCTCAATTAGTGCTTGGAGTTCAGACGCGCTATAGGTCAAACCATCAGGATTACCGGGATAATTGATGACAATAATCTTGCTCTTACCCTGATATGCAGGATTTGATAAATGTGTATCCAATACTTCAGGGTCAATACGCCAGCGACCTTCGTAATCCGTCGGGATAATATCAATAGCATGCCCTGCTAACTTGGCTTGAGGCGCATAAGATACCCATGACGGGCTAGGCAGAAACACAACAGCATCCTCGAATGCCATCATCGTATTCAAGAGTAACGATTTAGACCCTGATGCGACAATAATATCTTTGGCATGGGTTTCAACATTTTCTGCGTGGGTATGAAAGTTAGCAATTTGGACGCGCAACTCTTCTAAACCTTGAACAGGCGCATACTCAACGCGAGTCACTGCTTCTTGAAATGCTTCTTGCACACGTTTTAGTGGTAGAAATGGTGATTGCCCAAAACCATATTTGTAAATCGTTTTACCTTCAGCTTCGAGCTTTTGAGATAACTCATTTAAGATGAGCGTTTGGGATTTTTGGGATTCGCGGAAAGTCATGGTCTGTAATTTATCCTACTCAGCTTATATATCAATATAATGAAAGACCACCTAAAAAGGTGGAAACATGGATTGTGTCTTACTTATTATATTTATTTTGACGAATGGGATGACGGTATTTAAGAAATTATGACGGAGAAAAAATCTAGCCTTCGGATGCAATACTCCGTTTTTGATTGTAAAACTGCATGATGCCATCCCTACACGAATTGTCGTACTTCAAGTATTAAGCCGTGCAACTAAAACGGTGTACTTCATGTTGTGTGCAGTACACCGTTCCTAAATCATGATATGACATCACCCGTTTTACAAAAGATGTTTGAAGAAGTGCTTATCATTTTCATACAACGGTTTCAATTCATCAAACCAAATTGCATTGGGATCATATTCTGCTAAGAATGGGCGTTTCACCAACGATGAATCACGCGCTTGCAGGTATTGCAACACAAATGCTTGATTACCTGCTACCTCGGTCGTACCCAAAATTTGAACTTTACCAGGCGTTGCACTCATCGAGGGTCCCCGAACAGTGCGTGATAAACCACTGACGCTACTATACGCATCACGGAAGATTTGCCATGTCTCAATCAAGGGCAAAGCAAAGAAGTGTTGTGCGCCAGTGTCGCGGGCAACGAAGAAGTAGTATGGCACTATCCCAAGGCTAACCTGCTTATCCCACATGGTTGCCCAGGTATGAGCATCATCATTTACATGCCGTAATACAGGGGATTGTGTTCTGATAACAGCACCCGTATTCTGAATGCGACGAATTGCATCTTGTACTGGTTCTGGATCTAATTCATGTGGATGATTAACATGCGCCATGATTGCTAAATGCTTACCAGAATCTACAACATATTCAAACAATGCCATCAACTCATCAGCATCTTTGTCAGTCAAAAAGCGGTATGGCCAATACGAAATTGCCTTCGTACCGATACGAATATTTTTAAGCGAATCGATATTTGCCTCAATTAAGGCTTCAAGATACACCTTGAGGCGACTTGTCCGCATAATGAGCGGGTCTCCACCTGTAATGAGTACATCTGTTACTGTGGGATTTTCTCTCAAGTATTGCACGAGACGTTCGGCATCATTAGACGCGAATTTCAAGTCATCCATATTCACAAACTGTGGCCAACGGAAGCACCAAGTGCAATAAGCATGGCAAGTTTGCCCTTCTTTAGGGAAGAACAAAATCGTTTCATCATACTTATGTTGGATACCTTCCATTTTACTGTTATCGTTCAGTCTTGGGACGTTATATTCAAGTTGTCCTGCAGGATGAGGATTCAACTTTAGCCGAATCTTATGCACTATTTCTTGAAGTTCCTGATTGCTTGCTTCCCGATGTAAGGCATTAGACACCGCCTCAAAATCCGCAGGAGATAACATATCCCGTTGGGGAAAAGTCAGGGTGAACATCGGGTCGTTCGGTATATTGTTCCAATCTATCAGGTTGTTGAGCACAAATGAGTTGGTTCGGAAAGGTAATACCTGTGAAACAACTTCGACAGCATGACGTTCATCTGCCCCTAGGTAGGAAATTTGTGGAATTTTATCAAGTGTATGGCTGGTATAAGGTTGATATTTTTCACCTACAGCAACATTTATCATGGCTTCACCAAAATGACTAGTTTACGGGATAATTGCATTAACTATTGAATATAAGGGATGCTAATAAAACGAGCTTATCAGGTGCTTACTCTAACAATAAAATCTATTTACTTTATAAAAATATGCCCATTAAGTAGTCCCAAGCTCACCCTCTATAATGTTACATATTATAACAAAATGCTGGTAAAAATCAACCCTAACATGTAAAGAAAATGATAAAATATCATTACATAGTATCTATATTTTTTGACCCACAGAAACTATTTTTTCTCCTATTTGCGTTTGAAAAAACCTCATTTTCTTCACTTTAATTATCGTCTAAAAGTGTCTCATGAGTATATAGTCCTATTGTAAAGAAATTGTCTATTTAATTGAGTAAAGGTGTCTCAGACAGCGAATATCAGACTATATTGGAATAGTGATTCAGGCATCAATATCATTGGCTTAATAAGTTGAAGCCAGAGGTAGAAAGACGTATACAACTTTGGGGAATTCTCTATGTATTAAAGGAGTGGTGTCGTTCAGATAGTATTTTAGAAATAGGATGAAGTTATCCCAATATAAGCGAGGTCACCAATGGAGTATAGCGGAGTGTCATCAGTGGATGCTTGGTAGCGTTGCACAAAGCGCCAACCCTCTTGTTTCGGACGTTCACCACACTCAATCATCAGGGCATCAACATCCTTACCCCCCACTTCAATTTGGCTATCATAGACCAAAACATAACCGAGTGCCTCATCATCACTTTGTGCGATTGCCTCTTGTGCGCGTCTGAGAGCGACGGCGACATCCTCATCTGAAAAACGGCGCAATACAACCCCTCCTTTTGTTAGCATCAGCACAAATGGCACGACAAATTGCCCTGCCTTGAGTGTCATCAGCCCTTCTTCCACAGCCGAAAAAACCACATCCATAAGCGCATCACTAATATTGATTTCTGTCATGGGTTGACCTTCATAACTCATCTTTGCAAAATTTGGGATAAAGTCTCTAAATTGATTTTATCTGTAACCTAACAAGTTATCAGTATTCAGTTTACGGTTATCAGAAACTGCAGTTTTACCATTTCCGATAACTGATGACTGTCGACTGAAAGCAAAAATACTAAAAATGAGTGATTATTACGAAAAGTCAGCCTAAAATGTTGCCCAGTAGCAACACTTAATAAGTCCGCTCAATGATAAATTGTGCCAACTTCTTGAGGTTCGCATAATCTTCATTATCTAAGGCTAAAGCATCAAGCGCATTCATCGCTGTTTGATAATATTCCTCTACAATCTCTTGCGTTTTTTCACGCGAAGAAACTTCACCTAAGATAGCCAAGACTTCAGCGACATCCTCTTCGACTAAATTATCTTTGGCATATACATCTTGTAGACGTTGTTTTTGAGAAGCATCTGCGTATTTCAGTGCATAAGTAATCGGGTAGCTTTTCTTTTTTTGCTCAATATCACCGGTTGCTGATTTCCCAATCACTTCGGGGTCGCCCCAAATGCCCAAATAATCATCCCACATTTGAAAAGCTAAACCGAGATATTTGCCAAAGGTCGCGTAGTTATCAATGATACTCTTGTCATCTGTGCTGAGGAGTGCGCCGATTTTAGTCGCAATTTCGATGAAACGCCCCGTTTTCAGACCAATCATTTTCAGGTATTCATCAGGGCTAATATCCATACGATCCTCAAAACTAATATCGAGGGCTTGACCTTCAACAGTATCGAGGCAGGCTTGCATCAATTCACGAGTTGCTAATAAGGTTTTTTCAGCCGAGACACCTGCGCTATCGAGTTCTAATGAGGACAGAATACCGAGTGCAAACAAGCCATCCCCTGAGTCAATCGCTTGTGGAATGCCATAATTTTTCCAGATAGTAGTCCGTCCCCGACGTGTATCCGATTCGTCCATAATATCGTCGTGGATGAGCGTGAAGTTGTGAATAATCTCAAGGGCTGTACCTGACGGCAAGACATGCTCATATGTGCCACAAATAGACCGTGCAACCAACGCCATCAAGAGTGGGCGGACGCGTTTGCCTGCTACTGAGGGGTCAGGATTTTTGAGCGCATCAGGATAGTCATAATCGAAGTGTTCATATACTTGGTGCCAAAAAATAGGTGCTTTATGCTCATGCTGATTAATAAATCCCCGAATAGCTAAATCAATATCAACTAGCAAATCTCCAAATGTTTCTGCATACCAATTGGGCATAATATCCTCACCATGTCTTAGTAATTATGCCCACGAGTATAGCACCGCAAAATTAGCAACAGTAGAGTGTTCATCAAGTTTTATACAAGTTCACAGCGTAAAGTTCTCATTCAAGGTAAGATTAGCTCTATAATTCCAAAATTAAAGAGAGCTATTTCATGGCAGATTCCGCTATTATCGCAAAATTAGACCAAATGCTTGCTCGTTTAGAACGGGGGCAAGAATTAGTCTATGAGCAGATAGAAGCCTTGATGAATTTACATACGTTACTCGCGCCCCTCAATGCGCCTCTACCTCCCATGCGAAAATGGGCAATCGCGCCTGATTTTGGGATGTTACTCTATAGCTTACTCATGGAATATAAACCCACGACAGTTGTGGAATTAGGCGGCGGTGTCTCGACAGTCATTACGGGCTATTATTTCGCAAAAAGTGAAGATGGCACCGTTCAATCATTTGACCACCATCCACTATTTACCTCGCTCGCGCGCAAAAATGTTGAAGCCCATCAACTGATTGATGTTGCCACAGTCACGCATGCCCCTTTAACAGATGTCACCCTCAATGGGGAAACTTGGCAGTGGTACAAACCTGATGCTTTTGAGGGTGTTTCTGAGATAGATTTCCTAACGATAGATGGTCCGCCTCAGCAAGATAATCCTCATGATATGGCACGTTATCCTGCCCTGCCGATACTCTTCGATAAATTGCAGCATGGCGCAATTATTCTCATGGATGATACGCATCGTCAGCATGAACAAAACATAGCTGACCGTTGGCTAGCGGAGTTTGATATAACCAAGCTATACGAAGTCGATAACGAAAAAGGCGCAATTGTGCTACAAAAGCGGTAAATAAGTGGCTGTATTCATCGTGATGTCCCACAGTATATCGCTAGGTATATAGTCCCTTTCTCTTCCCACTTTACATATTTTTTACAAAAACTGCAGGATTCATCCAAACCCCCTTTATAGGTTGAGAGAGTCTTTTATACGTAAAAGACTGTGTGACAATCTATTTAAAGGAAAGGCTATGAAAAGAATATTATTATTGGCAAGTCTGGTTGTAATGGGACTGACAGTAACGACGGTTATTGCCCAAAATACAAGCAACATGGCTTTATTGGGAGGGGAAAATACTGTTTTTGACATATCAGAGTCGGCATTTACCAATCCCTTACCATTGCTTTCAGACGAAGAGTTAGCGCAGTTTGAATTGGGTGATGAAGGCTTTGAGCGTATATGGCTTGATGAAGAAGGCTTAGGACCCGTATTCAATGCCGTAAGTTGTGAAAGTTGCCATGTCGAAGATGGACGAGGTCGTCCGCCTGCATTTGTTGGCGAAACAGGTACGGGCTTATTGTTCAGGTTGGCAATTAATCAACAAGATGCCAATGGTTTCACATTGCCTGATGCTATTCATGGTGGGCAATTCCAAGATGATGCCATACAAGGAATTGCTCCCGAAGGCACAATCCGTATTAGTTATCAAGAAATTTCAGGGACTTATGCAGATGGCACACCCTATACCCTTAATCAACCCATTTATAATCTTGTCGATTTGAATTATGGTAGTTTTCACTCTCTGACTACATTCTCGCCTCGGTTAGCAGGGCAAATGATTGGTCTAGGCTTGCTGGAGGCTATCCCCGAGGAAACACTTTTTGCCTTAGCTGACCCCAATGATATGGATGGAGATGGTATTTCAGGACGCTTAAATATGGTCTGGGATGTGACAGCGAATACTTTCTCGATAGGACGGTTTGGCTGGAAAGCGAACCAACCCAATCTACTTCAACAATCGGCAGGAGCTTTTAACGGCGATATTGGGATTACAAGCAGTTTATTCCCGCAACAACCCTGTACTGATGTTCAAGCCTGTTTTGATATGGGGCGTAACGGACGTAATGAGCAAGGTAGAAATGGGCGCAATGGTCGTGGTGGAAACCGTCGTAACAACCAGAATAATAATGGACAAAACAACACCGTGAACATAATTGAAGTCACAGATGAAGAACTCGCACTGGTGACCTTCTATTCATCGACCTTGGCTGTCCCTGCACAGCGTAACGCAAATGACCCGCAAGTTCTGCAAGGTCAGGCATTGTTTGAGACTGCAAATTGCTCATCCTGCCACATCACCACTATCGAGACAGGCATACACGATAGTATTCCTGCTCTCAGCAACCAGACAATCCATCCTTATACAGACTTATTACTCCATGATATGGGCGATGGCTTAGCTGATGGACAGATTGACTTTCAGGCATCGGGTCGTGAATGGCGAACGCCACCCCTATGGGGTATCGGACTTTTTGAAGAGGTTAATGGTTATGCCTTTTACCTGCATGATGGACGCGCAGAAACACTCGAAGAGGCAATTATCTGGCATGGTGGCGAAGCCCAAGCCAGCCGTGATGCCTTCCTCAATATGACTGTAGCAGAACGCAATGCGCTAATTGCATTCTTGCAATCGCTATAAATTAACTATTGGGGTAATGTGTGTGTTGCCCCAATCTACACTAATTGATAGCCCTTCGTAATAGATTATCGCTATACTTAAGGAAATATCATTATTGTTAGGAGAGTCGATTGGATATTCTAGAAAATCGTGAGGCATGGGCAGAGCATTTTGAGGCGAATTGGCTCGCGCATTACGAGAAAACAGGAGAAACAGATTTCAAGCAATATCAGTATGTGCGAAATGAAGAAGCGCCGTCTGGTAAGGCGATTAAATTAAGCCAGAGTAAGTTATTATTGGTGACTTCATCTGGGGCATATCTTAGAGATAGCCAAACAGCATTTGATGCCCCCAATCCGCTTGGGGATTATTCAGTGCGTACCTTTCCGCACATTACCGAATTAACTGAAATTGCTTTCGCCCATGAGCATTACAATCATCAGTATGTTGACCAAGATGTGCAATCAGTTTTTCCTCTACGCATATTAGAAAACATGCAAGCTGAGGGCATTATCGGCGAATTAGCGGAAACAGTCGTCAGTTTTCATGGATATACGCCTGATGTCCGTCGCCTTTTGGACGAAACAATCCCGCAGATTATCGGTTTGGCAAAAGAACAACAGGTGGATGCCGCCCTGCTCATCCCCGTCTGACCATTGTGTACGCAAGCCGTGAGCTTGCTCAATCGTGCATTTGAAATTGAAGGTATTCCTTCTGTGATGACCACATGGCGTGATGGTGTTGCGCGGATGGCACAAGCACCCCGTGTTACGTTTACGAAATTACCGCGTGGCGCAACCCTCGGCGCACCACAGGATGTCGCCCAAAAACGACGTGTACTCGAAGCGACATTTGAGCTATTCAAACAAGAAGCTCCTATTAAACCTGTCATCCTCGATGAAACGATGGATGAAGCATAATCCCGTAAAGGTAGACCGACGGTCTACCTTTCTTTTTTTAGGCATTGTAACCATTTATAGACAATTTGTATAAAAAATTAATTGAATCATAATTTAATTAATGATATGATGATAGTAATTAAATCTTGATTAGATTAGACCAAAGGTGCATTACATGGCTACCATTGAAAATGAAATTCGTGATTACACAGGCATAGATTATTACGGGCTGGATGATAAACTCACTGAAAAGCAACTAGCTACACGTAATAGAGTACGAGCTTTCGTCAATGAAGAAGTCTTACCAGCAATTAATCCTTATTGGGAAAAAGCTGAATTTCCTTGGGAAATTGCGAACAAAATCCCAGAACTTGGCATTTTAGGCGGACCTATCCCCACACATGGTGGCGCAGGATTAGATTTTTTCGAGATGGGCTTGACCATGTACGAACTCGCAAAAGGGGATGGTAGTATCACCACCTTTTATGGTGTGCATAGTGGGCTTGCTGGTGGCTCAATTGCGCTTCTAGGTAGTGAAGAACAAAAAGACCGTTGGCTTCCTGATATGTTTGCGATGAAAAAAATCGGTGCATTTGCCTTAACTGAACCTAAAGTGGGTAGTAATGCGGTCTTTGTAAAGACAACTGCTAAACGTGAAGGCGATTATTATGTGCTGAATGGTGCAAAACGTTGGATTGGTAACGCAAGCATCGCTGACATCATCATTATCTGGGCGCGTGATGAAGAAGGCACTTTTGGTGGGTTCGTAATTGATAATGCCAAGGAAACTGATGGGCTTGAGATTGTTGATATTCCAGGCAAGGTCGGCAAACGCGCTGTCCTCAATGCGGATATTACCCTGAACAATGTCAAAATCCCTGTGGAAAATCGTCTGGCAAATGTCTCTAGCTTTAAGCACATGGCACAAGTCCTCGGTATGGGACGTTATGGTGTCGCATGGGAAGCAGCTGGCTGTGCGGCTGGTGCATTTGAACACGCGCTAGAGTACGCTAAAAATCGTGAACAATTCGGCAAACCAATAGCTGGCTTCCAGTTAATTCAACAAAAATTGGTTGAAATGGCAACCGAAGTGACCTTGATGCAATTGCTCTGTATGCGCTTGGGAGACTTAGCAACGGCATGGAAAATGGATGAGGGAACGGTCAGCATGGCGAAGTATAATAATGCGCGTAAAGCACGTTATGTCGCTGGACTTGCCCGTGAGACACTCGGCGGTAACGGCATCGTGATTGATAATCATATTGCCCGCCTCTGGACAGATGCCGAAGTCATCTATACCTACGAAGGCACAAACGAAATCAACCTGTTGCTCGTCGGGCGCGATTTAACAGGCATCAATGCCATTGTTGAAGGCGCACGCTAAGTACAAATTTTCAAAACAAGGTTACAATAAAGAGAAGGCATGAAATATGTCTTCTTTTTTGTTTAACCGAAACAAATGGTAATAATGTCCTAGCGCAAACAGAAGAAGGTGCGTTAAACTAGAAAATGGGTAAAGATTTCATATTAATGAATCTATGTGGGAAGAATTAAGTGTATAGTTTAGCAGTATTCGCCATCCAACTCTTGGTGTTGCTCGCCTTGATATTCAGTTTACACTGGTGGAGTCCGAAAATCGGATTACTGCCTGTGTTATTTGTGATGATGACACTCAATACACTTATTGCACTATCCCCCTTCATGAACCCTCTCATTGTTCTACCTTCACAGATGACCTTATTCGTAGTTGGGCATATCTTTATCCCCATTGTAATTCTTAGCTTTTTAGTGATTTATATAGTGCATGGTCAGGTAATTGCACAGGTTACATTGACGAGTTTTATCTTAGTCAATATCCTGACAATGTTCATAATGATGGTCTATATTTACTACACACAGCTAGACCCTCAAGCCGTCCAACTCGTATCTCGGCTAGAGAATTTTGATGTTTTCATGGGTGACTTCATGCGGAATGGGATTGCATCTATTTTGGGATTCAGTACAGCGATGCTCTCCAGTGTGATAGTTTATCAAGGTTTACGCAATGTATCACAAAAACTACCCTACATTGTGGCGATTTTCGTTGCGCTTACCGTAGCATTATGGCTGGATTCAATAATTTTTGTGACGATTGGTACAGTCGGCTTAGACTCTTTTTTGAGCAATTTGACAAATGATTTTACCGCCAAAACCCTGATTTCTATTCTCATCCTCGTGCCGACATTTCTATTCTTTGAAACACTCAGTAAATATCGTCAGGTAGATTGGGGGCGTGGTCGTCCTGCTCTTGGTATCATTTTCGGTTTGCAAGCACAGTTAAGAAGTGGTTTGCTTGAGGCGCAGTCAGAATTACATTTGAACCAGCAAATTTACCAACATCTGACTGAAAACTTAGATGAAATTATTTATGTGGTTGATGTATCGAGTAATTCACTCATTTATGTTAGTCCTGCCTTTGAGAGCATCACAGGTTATAAAGTGGGAGAAATTGATAATAAAATTGATAACCTGCAAATGGTTGTTCATCCAGATGACCATGTCCGACCTCCTCTGCTTGATTTTATGCTCAAATTCAACCCGACTACGTTTCGTTTTGTGCATAAGGATGGCACAATCGGTTGGATGAGCAATAGATTGTTACCGATTAGAAACAAAGATGACGAGATTTATCGTTACCTTGGCATCTCTGCCGATATTACCGAAGCACGAAATCGCCAACAACAGGAACTAGACCTTAAAGTATCTCAAGAGCGTATACAGATTTTACAAGACTTTGTTCGTGATGCCTCACATGACCTCAGAACACCCCTCAGTTCCATTCTGCTTAAACTCGATATGATGCAACGTAGTGACGGTCAACGCCAACTAACATTACAAACTGAACTCAAAGACCGTGTTCTCTATGTCTCTAAGATGATAGATGATTTATTCACACTATCTTTAATTGAAGGGGATGATAGCGAGATTGCCTACCAAGAAATTGACTTACATACTGTCGCACGCCATGTTTTGAATGACTTGGATGCCCTCGCCCAGTCTAAAGCCCTCACCATGCGTTTAGAGCCAACAACGCAGGACTGCACAGTCATGAGTACGCATGAAGCAATGAATAGTTTATTCACTAATCTGGTTAGTAACGCTATTCGCTATACAGAAAAAGGACGCGTCGATATTCAATTTTCGGCAGATGAAGAAACTGTTTCATTTTCAGTAACAGATACAGGGATAGGGATTCCCAAAAATGAACTTGATAAAATATTTAAGCGTTTCTTCCGTAGCGATAATGCCAGAAATTTTGCCAGTGATGGCACTGGGTTAGGACTAGCCATTATTCATGCTATAATTGAAAAACATAAGGGGACTATTTCGGTTACGAGTGATATGAATCAGGGAACAACTTTCCACGTTCGATTACCACGCCAGCGGAAATAAACTATCATTATTCTTAATAGATTATTCTGCCATTTATTAAAAAAGAAGCATTTTGGCTAAAGGTCATTGATGATAAGTCTACTTATTTTTGTTTTCCAATTGAGCTTATTCACGCTTTTAGCACTTGCTCTACATTACTATAGTCCGAGAATTGGACTAGCCCCTTTGTTATTTGCAATCGGTGGCATCATTGGTCTCCTGAATATCATTGAACTCAACTCCTTATCGATTGCTTTAGAATTTGGTTACAATTTACGACCTGCCGCGCATGTTTTCGTGCCCGTATCGTTGATGATTATTCTTGTACTATATGTTGTCCATGGTACACGGAGCGCACAAATTGCAGTCATCGGCATAATCGGGATTGATGCTTTAGTCTTAATCACATTCCTGTTCTTACTTGCCTATGTTAATTTTTCATCTCCCGATACTATCATCACAGGGGCATTTGCCGACGACACACTTTTTAACCTCTTTTTCACCCGTAGCATGGTGGCATCAATTGTTGCATATACAGCCGACATGCTTATTTTGATTATCGTTTATCAAGGTATTTATAATCATCTCAAATGGATACCGAAATTGCTGATACCCGGTATCGCTATTGTGGTTGCCTTATGGACAGATTCAGTGCTATTCAATATCGGTGCATTTTTAGGCACAGAACTTTTTTCTTTAAGAATTCCGAGTGATGTAGTCGTAAAGACATTTGTTGGTATCTGGATAGCTCCATTTGCTGGCTGGTATTTAACACAAATCGCCCCTGAAAGTCCTGATTTTTTGGGTGCAGATAACCGCGAAACATTTGCGATTTTATTTCGCCATAGACACAGAGATAAGCAACTTGAAACACTTGAAAATGAATTACGGGTTAGTCGTAGTGTCTATAATCAACTCACGCAACACATTGAGGAAATTTTTTGGTTAATTGATATTGACCAACGGCAAATCCTATACGTTAGCCCTGCTTATGAGCGCATCACAGGCTATAGTGTTGAATCTCTATATAAGGATTTTAATAATGTGATGCAGATTTTTCACTCTCAAGGTCGTGTAATTCCACAAAAGGTCATCTTACGATTTCTGAGCAGTCGACAAAATATAGAATTTCAGATTATACGTCCCAACAAAGTTGTTCGCTGGATGCGCGCGCGAGCCTTTCCTGTAGAAGATGAACAAGGCAATATAATTCGTTATGCTGGTGTTGCTGAAGATATTACAGAACGCAAAAAATTAACTGAACAAGATTTTGAACTGGCTGTTACCCGCGAACGCATGAAAATCTTACACGAGTTTATTAGTGATGCCTCGCATGACCTTAAAACACCACTAAGCTCAATGATGTTAAAACTAGGACTACTAGAAAAAGTAGAGGATGAGAACCGACGCAGTGAGCTACGCCAAGAATTGCGTGAGCGTGCGAGTCATCTTGCAGAACTCATCACCGATTTATTTACATTATCACGTATTGAAGGTCATGATGTGATTGAAGTACAGAGCATCAATCTTAATGAGATTGTAGAAACTGTGGTGTTAGATACTGCTATTCTTGCTGAGGAGAAAAATCTCAATTTATCAACAGACCTCAGCCAAGACAATCTAACTTTTGAAGGCAATGCAGAACAAATGAACCGGGTCATCAGTAATTTTATGACCAACGCTATTCGTTATACGTCTGAAGGTAGTATACGTATACAAACATGGTTAGAAGATGACAAAGTTTGTGTAAATGTGCAAGATACGGGCATAGGCATTCCTGCCGATAGTCTTGATAAAGTATTTGACCGTTTTTACCGCACTACCGAAGCTAGAGATACTCAAGATGGTACAGGCTTAGGTTTAGCAATTGCCAAAGCGATTGCAGACCGCCATCATGGTGAAATCATGGTCGATAGCATACAAAGCAAAGGCTCGACATTCACCCTCAAAATACCAAAGACCCATGACAAAATTGTCTCGATGACGGATTCACGCCGAAAGACACAGGAAATCCGTGTGCTTCCACCTAACTTCTAGGAAAATATACGTAAATCTGACCTAATAATGATAATCTATAATTGAGCCACTCAAGTGAAAGTTGCAGATTATGGATCATCAAGACCATGTTAATCTCATACAAAAAGGTATACCAAGTAGTGGTATTTGGGCAGATTTGGGTAGCGGTCGGGGAGCATTTACACTGGCGTTAGCCGAATGTCTTGATAGCCAGAGTCATATCTATTCAGTGGATATAGATCAACGTGCGCTCAAAACACAAGAAATGCGAATAGAAACAGAATATCCTGATATTCAAGCCACTTTCATCCGAGGTGATTTTACGCAACCGCAAGAGTTACCGCCTTTAGATGGCATCCTCATGGCAAATTCACTGCATTTTGTTCAGGATAAAATGCCTGTTCTAGAAATAATTCGAGGCTATCTCAAAGAATATGGGAGATTGGTCTTGGTCGAATATGATACCGCAGAAGGGAATTATGCCGTACCCTACCCCATGACCTTTACGATTTGGTCACAACTTGCCGAAGAAGCTGGTTTTAGCAAAACGCAATTGCTGGCTACCCGTCCAAGCAGCTTTTTGGGGCATTTCTTTTCGTCAGTCAGTTATAAATGATGAAAGTTCTGAGTGCTGGGGCAATTTCAGTAATATTCCTCTCTGTTTTTGGGTGAAAACCCAAGACTAAAAAATGAGGTTTTCTGTAGGGACATCCAACGGGATGTCCGACGTAGGGTTGTACTAAGGTAAACAACATTGGGTTTTGCCTATCACCCTCTCTCTAAATCTCTCTCCCATGAAGGGAGAAAGACTTTCTTGCCCTATCGTGTTCCCCTTCTCCACTGGTGGTAGAAGGGGCTAGGGGTAGAGGGGAAAAGCGCAATTGCTTGGGGTCTTGCTGAATAAGTTAAGCAAAAAAGTGCTAAAACCTTGTGTCTGAAAAACTTCATATAACCCTATGGCGCATAACATGAATGCTGTCCGAAATAAAAACAAATATATCCCACTGTTTTGTGGATTTACCTCTATATTAGAATACTAAAACACACCCAATTGCATATTAATCAGCACACCAGCAAGCAAATTCATCAAGAAAGGTAGGATAATCAGGTAAGCGACGGTACGCTTTTTGAAAACACCCATAAACATCATCGTGCTTTTAATATCCACCATTGGACCAAAAGATAAAAAGGCGATGATTGCACCAAGTGAAAATGTGTTGATGAACGCTAGCGCGAGGAAACTATCTACTGTGCTACACACGCTCAGGACAAAGGCTAAACCTTGCATAACCAATACACTGAACACAGGGTCTTGACCAATCACCTGTAAAGACGATTGATTAACTAAGGTCTGCATTGCCGCCGCCAAGATACAGCCCATCACCAAGAAACGACCCATCTCGAAAAATTCACTACTCGCTATTTGCAATGTTTGCGATAAGCCATCTTTGAGACTAGGACGTGCGCCCTCAAGCCCATCAACTTCACTTTCGTCCAGCAAACTAGCAGGTAAGAGGACATCAGCAGGTTTAGAATTAATTGCAAAAATCATTCCGACTGTAATCGCAACGATACTCGTCAGCACGAAACGAGCGATAAATACTGTGCCAAAGCCAAAAGCAATGTATGTGCTGGCAAAAACTATCGGATTCATAAAGGGTGCGGCTAGCAAAAAAGTGACTCCCACAGACATCGGTAAGCCTTTTTTGAATAAGCGACGGGCAACAGGGACAACACCACATTCACATACAGGAAAAACTATCCCCAGAAATGCACCACCCACTACGCTCACAAATTTATTTTTAGGCAAAAATTTAACAATATCACTGGGTCGGATGAAAGCATCAATCAAGCCTGATGTAAGTGTGCCGAGCAATAAAAACGGAACAGCTTCGATGAAAATTCCTAGAAAGCGTGTACTAAAAATATTCAAAATAGTATAAAGACTACGCTCAGTAACGACGATGTTATAGCCAAAAATCCCTACGATAAAAATACCCATCAGAATATAAGCGAAAGGACGGATTGGCATATTTGTATTTTGCTGTTGTACTGGTATGGTCGTCATCGAAGATTACTCTGCGCTATGGATAGAGATGCCTGCGATTGTATAGGCAAAGTATTATTGTTTGCAATCGTTATGTAAAAAGCATAGGGTAGACAAAACAGAGACAGAGGCTAAAGTGTGCTTTAGCACCCGAGCAATTAATCATTCAAGAAGAAATAATATTCGAGGATTTGGCGGGTAATCGGTGCGGCAATCGCAGAGCCATCCCCTGCGTTTTCAACCATAACCACCACAGCAATTTCAGGATTATCGGCTGGAGCATAAGAGGCAAACCAACTGAATGGCAAGCTATCATCAGGAGCTTGAGCCGTACCTGTTTTACCACAAACACCAATGCCATCGAGTAGCGGAGAGTTACGGAAAATATGGGATGCCGTACCATAAGTCTGCGTGATGACATCACACAAACCACCTTGCACAACCTCTAAAGTGTTCGGATCAGTCAAATTATAATTACTTATAATATTTGGGTCGGCGACGACAGTGCGTTGATTCAAAATACCTGTTTCATTGACCAAATAGGGTTGCATCAAATCGCCACCATTGGCAATCGCGGCATAGAGACGCACCATCTGTAAGGGCGTTACAGCGACCTCACCCTGTCCGATTGAGAGATTGACCGCATTTGCATATGACCAAGGTAAACCTGTTAATTGTAGAGCCGTATCAGGGTCAGGGATTTGCCCAGCTGATTCAGGTAAATCAGTCAGACCCGTGAAATCTCCCAAGCCTAAACGTCGTGCATAATTCGGTAAGAAATAAGGGTCAGCATTATTGAGCGTAAATCCTGCTTGATAGAAAAACGGATTACAACTCTGCATTAATGCCGAACGTGTCGTCACACCACCATGACCAGGTGGATACCAATCAAAACGCGTATCGCCTTCATATGTCCATGAGCCAGAGCAGAAATAAGGCGTGTTTTCATCATAGACACCTGTATCTAAAACAGCAATGGCATCAATCACCTTGAAGATTGAGCCAGCAGGATACTCACCTTGTGTAACACGATTCAGCAAGGGGTCACGCTCGTCGGCAGCAATTTCAGCTTGCATGGCATCTGCAATTTCGCGTCCAATCGCAGGATAGGATGTGAAGGCATTGGCATCATAAGTCGGATAACTGACCATCGCCAGAATTTCGCCTGTATTCACATTCATCACGACTGCCGCCGCACCATCAGAAGTAGACCCCCAACCCGGACTACCATCACCATTAAAGCGACTCTGCCCATAGGCTGTATTAAAGGAATCAATGATGAATTGTTGCAAACTAAGGTCAATTGTCAGCCAGATTGATTCTGAAATTTGTGAGGATACCTCAGCAAGAACGCGCGCGCGTGTGCCATTCGCATTGATAATTTCTAAGCGTCCACCGGGGCGACCCATTAAGGTATCGTTCCAGCTTTGCTCTATGCCTGCCTGCCCTATCACTGTCTCAGAATTAAAACCCTGACGCACAAGCGCATCCACTTGTTCAGGATTCGGCAAGCCAACGTACCCCATCACATGAGGCATCACTGTCCCATTTGGATGATAGCGCCGTGTAGAGATGCTATCAAAAGTGGCTTCGCAGTCATTCTCAAGGCGGGCTTCTTGCGCAGTGTAGGTACTCGGTTCAATTAATCCAACGCGTGTTGACCAAGAGGGTTGAGCATTAGCATAAATTTGGTCGATGCGTTCGCCTGTTAAGCCTGTTACATCAATCAGCGTGTTACGGCACAATTGCCAATCATCAGGCTCATTCTGGACGACATAGACTTCAACCATATCGCCTTGCATATCTGCAACGATTTCACCATCACGCGCATAAATATTGGAACGACTAGGGGCATTGGCTTGGAATTCGAGGCGGGCACCTCTGGCAAATTCAGCAAAGACATCGCCAGGTGTCCATGCCACGCGCCAGATACCCGTTTGAGGGTCAAGGATAACAGTCAGGGTGCGCCCGTTATCGTCTATATCCCCTAGCAAACGGGTATGGAACGTGACGTTATATGAGAGTTGTGCCGAACGCGCACCAATGGGAGCCATTGAGGACGCTTCAAATTCGAGCGACTCTAAGGTCATCTCATCTTGCGTATCGATGTAAACAGCTTGGAAATCGTCTAAGCTGATGATTTCTTGTGCGCTAAACGCCAACAAACTGTACATGGTAGCGAAGTCTTGCGCTTGCCATGCACCGAGGAAAGCCGTTGCAATACGTGCTGGTTCTTGTAAATCAACGGTGACAGTAGGCAACGGAACCAATGTAGGCAAGGTTATTTCCCGCACCGCAGGTTGGTTCTGTGGCGTACATCCGACCATGATTAACAACACTAGCAGGACAAAAATCCGACGCACAGCACTTGTCTTCCATCGTTTTACGAACAACTCACAAGTTAATTATACATTGGAATTGGGCATACGGGTAGTTGCGAATAGGCGAATTGTACAAAGTGTTTAAAAGCGTGTTAGCATCCCAGCTTTTCAGCAATTCAGCGAAGTGTTCGCTTTCATATAAACATGAAGGCTATTCAACCAACATCGGTTAAAGCCGATAGGACAGCTTGTCGACCTTAATAGCCTAACAAATTAATCTCAGTCCTCATCTTCGATAAATTCATAGACTTCATTGCGGAAACCGGGTGTGCAGAGAGCCAGAAAAATCAAGTCTTCGTCGCCAATATTCGTAATTCGTTGCCTACACATCGGCGGAATGATGACCACATCGCCAGCCGTCACTTCTTGCGGAGGCAATTCCCCGACTTCCATACGCCCTACACCCGAAATAATGACATAGCGTTCAATTGTCCCTTTAAGCCGATGCCATTGCGTCGTTACACCAACTTTAACCCGTGCTTGAGCAATCGATAAACCGGGGTCGTTATCCGAGTTTGTTTGTTCTGTGATATAACACCCTTCAGGGATGAAAAATTCAGTCGAAGGATCGAATTTGTGTATTGCTTCTTTCATGTTTAGCTCCAAATGTATGTCATATCTTGTAGAGACAGACTGCCATGTATTCGCATTAAGTTAGAGCATTTTCGTGAAAGAATTTACACCTTTATTTTTTCTCGGTGGGTAGTGCAGGCATTCTCCCTACATCAATTCTCTCAAGCGAGTCACCTCAAAACAATCAGAAACAGATTCTTGTTGCTTTTCTTCGTGCCTTCGTGGTGAATATTTCAACTTAACTTAATGGATATGTTCCGTCGGTTTGCCCTTACAAAATATTCTAGCATCAAAATTACGGAAAATATTCTGATTCACGGTAGAATAATAACAGACTTTTGCATAGTTTTTGATGAAGGTTTTTTTATGATCACTACTGATTTTGTTCGGGAACACGATGATTTATCTACTGCTATTAACTTACTCGATAAATGGTTAGCAAAAAAAGCACATGATACGCATCTGCCCGGATTAGCAATGGGAATCGTGCATAATGGTGAATTAATTTGGGGCAAGGGTTATGGCTACGCCAATGTTGAAGACCAAACACCCGTGACACTCGATACACGTTTTCGTGTCGCCAGTATCACCAAAACTTTTACAGCCGTTGCGATTTTGCAATTGTATGATGCTGGTAAATTACGCCTAGATGACCCCATTTCAAAATATTTGGATTGGTTTGAGTTGCAATATCCTGATGCGCCTGAGATTACGGTTTATCATTGTCTCACGCATACTTCGGGCTTACCGCGTGATGCAACCATTCCGCATTGGACAGAAAATCAATTCCAAGATTGGGACGATGTTGTCAGTACGACGCAAACGCGCCAACCCATGATGCCTCCGTTGCAAGATTTTAGTTATAGCAATTTGGGCTATTCACTATTGGGCGGAGTGATTCAAGCGGTGTCGGGTGAAGCATGGGAAGATTACATTCATAATCATATTGTCATGCCACTAGAGATGACCAATACCATTGTTGCACCTAAAGGCGATGAGGGCAATCTAGCGATTGGCTATCTCCCCTATGAAGAAGATTATAGTCGGCAAGCGGTGGAGTTTATTGAAACAAAAGGCTTTTCGCCCTCTGCGAGTGTCGCATCATCTATTCATGACCTTGTGAAGTATGCGCGGTTTCATCTCAGTAAAGGGCAAACACCGATATTATCAGGCTATAGTCTGCGTGAGATGCACCGTGTTCATTGGGTGAATGACAATTGGCAAGGCGGTTATGGCTTAGGCACACGCACTTGGCGCATTGAGGATTGGAATGTCAGCGGACATACGGGTGGTTATAAAGGCTTCCTGACGATGTTCAGTGTTTGCCGTGAGCATGATTTTAGTGTGATTGCTCTGACCAACAGCGTGGATAGCACACCGTACACTTTTGTTGAGCAAGCCTATAAATTGGTCTTGCCTGAAATCATCAAAATCACATCAAAGACCAAAATTGCTGACCCTGTTTGGCAGGATTATGTTGGGACTTATATCAATCATTGGGGCAATTCAGAAGTGGTTATCCGCAATGGGGAGTTACAAATCCTTAGTTTAGATGCCATCAATGACACGCCGATTATCCTCGTCCCAACCGAAGTTGCGGATACTTTCATCATCAAAGTATCGGGTAATCCGGGGGAAACAGTGAAATTTGTACGCGATGAATCGGGTATTGTGGTGCGCTACAATAGTCGGAATGAGTATGCGATGAAAGCAAGTGGATGACGTTAATTTCCCTGTTTATCAGGAGATAACAGGGAAAACAGGAAAAATAACAGGGATTTTGGGCGTACACAAAAATGGCAATAACAGGGAATTTTCTGTTTCGCGGTTTGTAAATGGTTTGGATAAACCTCTGCCAAAAGTATATTCAGTTGTTAAGGTGCTAAACAGAGTCTAGCATTTTTTGTTTGGTTGATGTTGTTGATATGACCGTTACTATCCCCGTTGATATGAACAAGAGATAATAAGTGCTGAGTTCTGGGTGCTGAGGAAATGCAGGGATTATTTTGCTATCTATAATCGACTACAGCTATGATGCTCTAAGTCGATTAATTTCAGGCGACGTAAATGGATCAAATGTTTATAACTACGGTTATGATGTTTCAGGAAACCTCATCGAAAAAGATGGTACTACTCGTGTTTTTAACGAATATGGTCAGTGCGAATCTTATGTTGCGGTTAGTAATGCTGTAGGACGGGTAGACATAAATCAGATAGCACCTGATGTTACAAAAAGACTAACTACAAGGATGATTGCAATGGGAATTTCAAGTCACCCATGCGGAAGAGGATAATATAGCTGTACAAACTTTTTCCAAGGAAAACCAATTGTAATCGGATATTGGGATGACGTAACGAGTTTGCCACAAATATTTGTCTAATTCTTTGTGATAAATTTATATAAGTTGAGGATTTAAGAGCCTCAGCTTATATAAACTATTCTCACAATTCAGGCACATAGAAAATAATTAGGAGCGCTATTAAGATGCTAGAAAAAATGAGCAATATTGATTGGGAACAATTACAGGCACCAAAAATTCCTAGTTGGCTCTATCAGATGACTTCGGAAGACGAAAAGATACGTAGTGAGGCTCATGTGCATTTTGGAGAACAAGTTTTACACACTCTTGCTATTTCGGATGAAATTAAATTAAACAACGCCGAATTGTTTAGAAATAATATACAGCTTACTGCTCTTCCATTTCTAATTGAGCTACTAGAAGATGATAATGTCCACGACAAGAATAAAATCCTATATGCTTTTCATACAATGATAACTTATATTCATTTTATTGATTCAAATGACACCTACTATTCAAAAGCAATGGAGTTACGAAATGCTGTGTGGGAATATCATGATATATATATTGATTGCCTTGAAAGCAGGATTAGAAAAACCCAAATCGCAACAATACAACTTCTCGCAGAATTTGGAGAGCATGGTTCTTATATATTGTCACATTTCCACAGATTGATTGAAGGAACACACAAAAAAGATTTATTATCAATTGTTTTGTGGGAAATCAATCATAACCTTTTGAAAGATGGCAAGGTTATCATTAGACTGCCTCCAGAGTTCGTTAGCTATTTAGAAATGCTAATTGAATCAAATCCCGAGCATATTATAAGGATTACATCGGCAATTATTTTGATAAATACTCTTGACAAAAACGCGCCCGAAATAGCAATAATCTATCTGACTAAGGCGTTAATAAATAGGTCTGATAAACCACCACTAGAGTATAATATACGAACTGTATTAGCTAGTGTGCAGGCTAAAATTTTAGTGAAATTAGGCGTTGAAAAGGGACTGTCTATAGCTATTCAAATAATAGATGAATCTCCAATAGCAGAAAATCGTTTCCATGCTTTATTGGCAGCATTGATATTAGTATTCTCAACTGAGCAAAATTCATACAATTACACAATTATCCCTTCTTATAAAGGGAGTGAGCTTGAACAGTACACACTCAGTTTGCTCCATAAAGATAATGTACAATCGTTTAATCCTACTACTTTAAATACTGAACAAGAAAAGGTACTTGAAGTAATTGTTCAGAACGATTGGATTTGGGAAATAAAGTCAAATGTCTTGGAAATATTTAATTTGCCAAAAAGCCGTGCAGAATTAACAAAGCTGATTTAAAATTGGCGTGGTGGATAACTCTGCAAATCCGTCACACTATGATACTTGTTTTCGGGTGTAAGTGTGATGCAATGGATTACACATCAATAATACCAGCCACCTATCTATTTCAGGCGGAAGTTGGGCGTGAAGTACGCAAACATAGCAGTAAATCTTTTGCATACGAGGCTTGCATATGCAGTAAGCGACTCGGTTGCCGTAGGGTAAACATGCCCTAAGCGTATACAATAAAACCCTATCACTGCGGTATAATGAAGATGAATTTATTTGAAATGGCAGTCGGGATAGGGTATTAATGCGTCAGCGTGGGTGGATATTTGTGATGGTGGCATTGCTATTGACGGCATGTGGTGAAGGTTTGCCGATTGTCACGCCAACCGTTGCCCCAACTTTTACGCCACGCCCTACTGACATCGTGCAAGTGCCAACAGAAACAGCCACGCCTCGTCCGACCAATACAGCAACATTAACAGTGACACCGCGCCCGACGAATACGCCCATTCCTACGGATACGCCGACCAACACAGCAACAGCGACAGTCACACTGACAGGCACTCAGACACCGACGAATACCGCAACGGCAACAGCGACATTCACGCTAACGCCGACTTTTACGCCAAGTAACACGCCAACCGAAACACCGTCGCTGACCAATACACCTGTGCCATCACCCACGCCTATTGTGTTTGCGAGCCATACACCCTCGCCTTCACCATCGTTCACACCTACGCTTACAGCGACTGTGACACCTGAACCGTCTAGCACAGCGACAAATACACCTACCAATACACCAACATTCACGCCAACACCGACGAATACGCCTGATTTAGATGCAACAGCCAATGCAGAGTTACTCTTAACACGCGCCGCCGCATCGGATACACCTGTACTGGCGACATTTACAGCTGTAGCACAAGCATCCGCGACCAATACACTCATCCCACCGACGCTGGATGTTACGCCGACCTTTATCACGGCGACACCCAATACAGGCATCATTCCGACACCGATTATTGAATTTACCCCTGTGGAATCGACACCGATTGTGGATTTGAACGCGCCCACAGCAACGGCGACACCCTTCAATCGGATTACGCCCTCGCCCTTCCCGATTAATGAGATTCCAGCGACACTTCAAGTGCAAGACCGTGACGAGGTACAGGTCTTAGCCCCGACGTTCAACAATACGACAACAACGGCGCTCACCTTCAATGTGGGTGCAGGACAATTTTTCTTCAATGGAGAGGCACTCGGCGGAAGCAGTGGCGTGAGATTATTCTCAGTGAACCCAGCTGACCCCAACAGTTTCGCACGAACAGACATCAACGGTTTCTTGACCTTCCGTCCAATTAATGGTGGCGAAACACCGCTTACCACCTCGCCGTTTTACAATGGTTTTAGTGTTTCATCCGCAGAAACCAATGAAAATTTCGTCAGCGATATTGCGTGGTCGCCGAATGGTCAACGCTTTGCCTTCATTGTTCAGCCCGCTAGTGGCACGGATAATATCAATGCTGGGGTTTGGTTCTGGGATGCAGGCAGTAATTCATCAGGGACATTGCTCCATGACTGCCCGATTGAAGGGTATAACTCTTGTAATCTGACATCGCGCCCTGTCGGGAATTGGCAGAGCATCGACGTGGAATGGTCGCCAAATAGTTCAGCTGTGGTCATCACCGCACGCCTGACCACAGAAGGACGACAAGGCATTTTCATCAGCAATATGAATTTCGAGACCCGTCGCCCTGAAGCACCACCGTTTGTGCGATGGGATAACGCGCAGTGGATTAATAACGCACAATTGCTGGTCAGTGGACGTTCGCCTGATGGACGGAGTTTGATTGCAACTTACAATGTACAGTCAGGTCAAGTTGATAACGTCATATTCGATGCCAGCGCAAATGGACTTTTCATCTTCGATGCGGTGCAACGTCCGAATGGGCAAATTGTGGCTATCGGACGTGAAGGAGGCGCATTTGATGGCGCTTACCGTATGTATCGCATCGATGCAGGTGTTGCCACGCCGATTAGTGGCTTTGTCGGTAATAGCCCACCGCAAGCTGTGAATTGGTCAGCAAATTATGGTGAAGCTGTCCTCACGGTGGATGGTCAGCAAGTGATTATTAATGCCGATACAGGTAGTACAAGTTCAGCAATCGTCAGTGGCAATGTCCAAGTCGGACCTGGATTTAGCACGAATGCCAGTGGCGAGACACTCATCCAAGCGCCACCTCCATCGGGTGTTGTTGCGAACAGTCGCTATAATGCAGGTCAACAGATACAGTATGTTGGTGAGATTCCACGCAATATGCGAATTCAGCCTGATGCTTCTGCTGCCTTTGCCGATATTATTAATCCAACTGAATTTGTTACTATTCTTGCAGGTCCTTATGAATCAGGTGGCTATGAGTGGTGGCAAGTCTCCAACACCAATGGCACACGGGCATGGGTTAGCGTGCGTACCTTAGATGGTTTCTCCTTCTTTAACCCCTAACAATCTTTTTTGTGAGACGTTTTTTTAGATGATCTTCCCTAATACCAGTCCCTCTTTAATCTGCCTGAGTCTTAGACAGTAATGATTGTCCTACTAACTGAGTCCTTCTCACCAAAAAACGACAAAATATTAACAACTTCGCACTTAATAATTCGTAATATTGGTATATAATAATTATAGGGACGGTAGTTTCAAAATATCAAGACGTGACAAATAATTAAGGATTACAATTATGAAACGTTTTATTCTGGGGGGCGTTATAGTTTTAGCTATAATTACCTCGATTGTTGCTGTCACCAGCGCAGATTGTATTCCAGCTTTTACGACTGGCGATGATGACATTGTCTGTACAGGGACTGTATTCAATGCAAATGGTGGCGACGGCAACGATACAATTACCAATGATGGTACTGTCACAAATGATATTCTCGGGGATGAGGGTGACGACAGACTCATCAATAATAATATCGTTGGTGATGACATTCTAGGCGGTGATGGCGATGATACGATTGTCAACAACGGTAGTGTCGCCTTTGAAGTCTATGGCAATGACGGTGATGATACCATTATCAATTATGGCTATGTAGATGACGATATTGAGGGTAATGATGGCAACGATACCCTTATCAACATTGGTATTATTGGCGATGATATTCGTGGCGACGGTGGCGATGACGTTATCATCAATAATGGTTCTGTAGCTGATGATATTCGTAGTGACGGTGGCGATGACGTTATTATCAATAATGGCACTGTAGGGAACGCAATCTATAGTAGCAGTGGTAATGATAGAATTACCAATAATGGCACTGTAGCAAGTAATATTGAAGGTAACGACGGACACGATAGCATCATCAATAATGGCACAGCTAGTCAGAATATTCGCAGCGACGATGGTCACGATAGAATTACCAATAATGGTTTAGTTACCCTGGAAGTTTTTGGTGGGGATGGTAACGACGGGATAACGAATAATGGTACTATAATTGATGATATTGAGGGTAACGATGGCAACGATGTAATTACCAATAATGGTATTATTGGCGATGATATTCGCGGGGAAGATGGCAATGACATCATTATCAATAATGGTATTATTGGCGATGACATTCGCAGTGACGGTGGTGATGACGTTATTATCAATAATGGCATCGTTGAAGGAGATATTTTTGCTAGCACGGGTAATGACTATGTCTTTATAGCAGGTCCTGTCGGCGGTCTTATTAGTGGCGGTGACGGTTATGACGTTCTCGAATTCAGTGCTAATATCTGCCATGAAGCAGCCAATTCTCGTGAATTTGTCAGTAATTTCCTGAGTATTCGAGGACTAGACCCTGCGTCAGATGCGGTAAGTTATGGTGGTCACATTTACACTTGGGTTGAATTTGAAGAATTAGCCAGTCAACTTTGGATTTATTTCTGTGACGGTCGTAATGAAATAGTGGACATGGCTACACCACTCGTGAGCTACTGTAACGTTTTCGGTGGTTTAGATATTTATGATGTCAATGAAATTGGTGTCAATAATCGTGTCACAGAGGGTGTACTCGTTATCCGCACTACTCATGCAGATAATTTAGCCGCGCTCGAATTGGCGATTAGTACGGGACAGAATCAACTTATTGCTGAGGATAGCTGGGGCAACCAACTTTGGGCATTGAGTACAAATGAACTACAAATCATGGGTCCTGAGGTTCATGACCCCACAAAAGTTCACGTCTTTATTTTACCGCCCGATCTTTGTACCATCAATTAAATATAGAATCCAGTGAACACGAACAATGAGGACAGTCTACCTGTCCTCATTTTGTTTCTACCTGGATTAAAGCAATTTTTGCTGGGTTTGCGTCTGCTGACTGCGTGTCCCGAATTGCAGACGTGGTAATAACCCTGAAAAACGTTCCGCAACTTTGTTGTTATCGACTGCGAGTTTAATCGCCTTGCGTGTGCCGACAAGAACAACCATTTTCTTAGCACGGGTAATTGCAGTATAGATGAGATTGCGTTGTAGCATCATATAATGCTGAGTCATAATCGGCATGACAACAATCGGGTATTCACTGCCCTGTGAGCGATGCGTGCTGATGCAATAAGCGTGGATGAGTTGCTCATCGGCATCACTATAATCATAGGCAATAAATCGCCCATCTATGATGACCTCGATGCTATTTTCATCGTCATCAATGGCGCGGATAATCCCTATATCGCCGTTGAAAACCTCTTTTTCGTAATTATTCTTCGTCTGCATGACCTTATCCCCCACACGGAAGACTTTGTATCCGAATTTTTTCTCGGCTTTGCGTCCGGGAGGATTAAGTGCATCTTGTAGTAATTCATTGAGTTTATTGACACCCACAGGACTACGATACATAGGTGCAATCACCTGTACATCTTGGATTTCATCGTAGTCGCCAATTTTGCGCTTCAAACGGGTTGCCACAAGCTCAACCACCATTTCGGCAGCTTCTTCAGGGTCGCTCATATTGAAGAAATAAAAATCACTACTTTCATTATCGGTATAGGGCATTTTTCCCTGATTAATACGATGAGCGTTTGAAACAATATGGCTATCATCATCTTGGCGGAAGATGCGGCTCAAGCGCGTGACATGCCCGACACCACTATCAATCACATCATTCAGGACATTACCAGCGCCCACGCTCGGCAACTGGTCAATATCACCGACGAGCATCAAATGTGACCCTGGCTTAATGGCTTTTAATAGTTGGAAGAACAATACGAGGTCAATCATTGAGGCTTCGTCAATGATAACTATGTCCGTCTCTAACGGATTACTCTCGTCATGGTCGAAACCGCCAAATTGAGGATTAAATCCTAATAAACGATGAATGGTACTGGCTTCACGTTCGGTCGCTTCACTCAGACGTTTCGCCGCACGCCCTGTTGGTGAGGCGAGTTTATACTCGAAATCTTCGAGGTCAAGCGCATTGATGACCATTTGTAACGTGGTGGTTTTCCCTGTACCCGGTCCCCCTGTTAGCACACTCACTTTACTGAACATTGCGCCAGTTACTGCGCCTTGTTGTTCGTCAGATAGCTCAACCTCGTTTTCTTGTGCAAGTTCGTTTAAATAAGCATCCCAATCATCTATCCCTTTTACATGGGTCATAATCCGACTCGGGCTACTAGCCATCACTCGAATTTTATCGGCGGCGGCTGTTTCGGCGGCATAAAATACAGGCAGATAGATTGCCCCTATTTGTTCATCCGTATCAGGATAGAGAATGTCGGCTCTGAGTTTCTTAGCGAGTAATTGCTCTCGTAGTTGTGAGAGGAGGTCATCATCATCGGTATCAACACCAAGATATTCGCGAGCTTCGGCTATTAATATGTCTTGTGGCGCGTAAGTATGCCCGTCATTCGCCATCTGTGATAAGGTATAAACCAAGCCAGCCCGTAAGCGTGCAGGGTCATCAACTGCAATGCCCATTCCTTGGGCGATTTGGTCTGCCTTCTTAAAGCCAATGCCATGAACATCATCTGCCAATTGATAAGGATTAGTTTCAATAATGGTTATTGTTTCGTATTCATACACATCAT
Organism: Phototrophicaceae bacterium; assembly: GCA_965230145.1. Taxonomy (GTDB): domain Bacteria; phylum Chloroflexota; class Anaerolineae; order Aggregatilineales; family Phototrophicaceae; genus JAUZRW01. The sequence continues at coordinate 2,985,539 of CBDDKI010000002.1, read as the reverse complement.
ATAATTTTTTCGCTGTATTTGCAGTTAATCCTATATTTTGCAAATAAATCATTACACTACGTTGAGCGCGGTTTTCTCCCCAAACTTTGAGGAAGTTATTTTCTTGCTCTCTACTTAATCCAACTTCTCGGATTCTCTCTGGTGCTTCGTCTAATATGTTAATAGTATCTTCTTGAAAGTAGTCATAAATCTTTTGTGCTGATTTCTTACCAATTTTATGAACTTGACTAGCAATATAACTTTTGATTCCTTCTTCACTTTCAGGGGCAATAGGAATTACAGAATCTGCTTTGAATTGCTTACCATATTGATTATTCTCAACCCATTTGCCTATAAAAGTTGCATTTTCGCCTTCCACCAATTCAGCCATTACGCCGACTACTGTAATAGAAGATTCATATGGATCTAAAGCATCGTCGGGATAATCCTCGATGTCGAACGGTGTAACTCTAATAACACCCCAGCCATTATCTTGGTTATAGAAAGTGATACGAAGGATTGTTCCACTGAGTTTGTCACCCTTTATCTGGGTTGTGCCTACGCGAGGTACATGCGCTGGTGATTTCTCTACCCGACGATAGCCTGTTATACGAAATTGTATGCCGTAGCGTGGATTTTCTATCCAGCCCCCTTGAAATTCAACCGCATCCCCGACTTTAGGAGCATCGGGCATATCACCGACTATGGTTGCTGTGCCATCATCATTGTTGATGTTGTAGTCATCATCAGGCACGATTTTTAAGATAGTGTAATCACTATCTGGGCTAGAAAAGAGAATATACTGGATAATTCCAGAAATGATTTGTGTGTCCATAAGTTTGTGTCGGGGGATTGTTTGCGAACGTTTGTTTAGTATACGTCAGATACGCCATTTCGGGTAGCACTGACCTTAGCAAAATTATCTCACGATGACTCCTCATGAAAGCTAACATTACTGTAATGTGCCTGATGCCTTTCTCAAGGTTAATTATCAAAAAATTGACGTACCATTAACGCAATTACAGAAATCAAGTTTAAAAACGGTCATATGACCGACTCAGATCGATATGCTTATGATAGCCTGATTTAGAAAACATGTTCTAATTATAAGCATAGAGTAAAGGCACAGCACATGAGCGAGATAAGCCACCCAGAAACACAAAAAGAGACGATTGATGATTTACGTAACTTAGGCGATTCAGATAACACCAACACAGTCAAGGATAGCCTCGATAGTTTGCGTGATTTAGCAGAAGATACCACCACTAAAGCTGAAGTGGTGATGCCTGATGAAGAAGCAATAGCAAAAGTCTCATCTCCCGTAGCCGAAGGTGTCATATCCGACGAAAAAACCGAAGCAATCGCTGTTGCCTCACCAAGCGAAGTCATCATGCCTGAGAAGGTAGACCTTAAAGAAAGCTCTGCCAAAACCGAAGTTGTCATGCCTGAACCAAAGACTGAGGTAGCCGTAGAAACACCTACAGCCGAAAAAGCTGCCCAACCAGTCACTGAAAAACCAAAACCTGCGTCTGTCGCATCCTCGCCAGCACCTGAGCCGAAATTTACTGGTGAGGATAGCTATAATCCGAGCTTTGCCCTCAAGATTTTTACTATTTGTCGCTATGGATTCATTGCCCTCTTTGATGTCATCCTGACAGGTGTTGCTATTGTGCTAGAGCGTCTCGCCCTCATTGATTGGGCAGGCATTGCCAGTCGCATTGGGTCTATATTCGGTAAGGCACATACGATGGTGCAGACTCGTTTGCCACGTAAAGTTTGGGTAACAGCATACGCTCTCACGGTCATTTTGCTTTTAGGTATCCCGATTAGTGTTGGCGCATTTAGCCTATTTTCAGGGACTGATGCAAACTTACAAAATAATCCATCTCAAGTATCGCTAATTAGCCAAGACAGTAATTCTATTGTCGATAATGGTATTCTTGCGCCCTTATTCACCCCAACTGTGCAATATTGGGCAGAAGACATTGCTCGCTGGACAGCCAATACCAACATTACATCTGATATGCTCGCGGTAGTAATGCAATTAGAAAGTTGTGGTAATCCCACTGTTGAGGGTGGTCTATTTGGCATCGCGGATAGTAATAGTGCATACAATGACCCTGAAACGGATGCACAACTCGCCCTCACACGCTTACAAAATGCACTTACACTCGGCAATGATGATTTTGGCTTGGCACTAGCGATTTATGCTGATGGTGAAAGGGTTTTACAAAGTGATTTCGTCGTTTGGTCATTCCATGCGCGTGATATGTTCATCTTGGGTCGTAATTTCTATTACCAAGCACAACAAGGTATGACCACTAGCCCAGACCTCACCTCTTGGATGCAAAATACGGGCGCAGGTCTGTGTACACAAGCACAGACTACCTTGAATGGGTGATTAATCATTTAAGGGAAGGAGATGTTTGCCTTCCCTCTAAAACTTAATAGGTCAACTCACTCGCTACCTGCATCTTCTCTATCAAAATAAGCCCAAACTGACTCATTACCATTAATACTCACATGGTAATCTAAGCCAAAATCAGTGCAGACCAAGCGCACAGGTGGCAAGAAGACCGCATTACCAAATTCAGATACCATATCACTGGCAAGCTCAGATAAATCCATAACTTGCCCAGAAATATTCGCCGTCGCCGAAATACTATCAAAGCTATAATTAAACGACTGAACACTAAAGGAATTACCATCCACAGTATTAAAAGTCATTGACCCTGAAACAGCTATATCAATATTGACAAGGACTTCCATATCTGTACCAGCAAGAGCCATATTCACTGAAAAATCGTCAGCAGTGTGGGTAATATTGAAGCTCTCATCAATCGTCAGTATCATACTCTCGACACTCACATCCGAGCCATCAGCTAAATCACCAAAAGTTCGGGCAAAATCTTCTGCTGGTATATTGCCTAATCTATATTCGCCAATCAGACAACTCGACTCATCAGCCTCTTCACCCTCGTCTGGCGCAGTAGACTCATCTTCTTCGCAATCTTCATAGACTTCCAGTGGCTCATAAGTAACAGTGACTGTTGCATCCCCTTCATCTCTTGCTCGTGTGATAACACTTTGTAGAATAATCTCGCCTTCATCCTTACAAAGAACAATCGGCGCATCAGGTGTCACCTGTTGATACGGGTTATCATCACTCGCGACATGCACCTGAATACTAGAAGCACTGTCTAACTCACCAACAGATACTCGAATTGCCTCTACATCAGCAAAGGTACTGTAAGATTTGAAGCGCATCGAAAAATCAATATCCATAGCAACGTCATCTGTAATAGGGACATCACTCGGTATCGGACTATCCATCAAGTCGCTTGCATCTGGCTGTGCTGGTACTAAATCACGCGCTAATGCGACACCAAAATCACCCCACAAGGTCGGCGTATCTGGCAATTCATCCATTAGATATTGATGAAATGTAGCTTCGTCAAAGCTAAAGCTGGGATAATTCAGTATGAGATTAATAACATCATTATCGGTACTAGGTGGGGTAAGTGCATCTCCCTCTAGTGTAGCAAGATATAACCACCAATACACAGCAACATAACCCGTTTCAGCGAGTGGTGATGTTAAGCCCAATAGCGTATCCTGCCTTGGAATAATATCAAGCAATTCTTGAGGAGCGATTCGCTCACGGATATTCGTAACAGCATTTTCAGGAAAGGCAGTTCCAGCTAACCATTCTGCAAGGCTTTCGACGAGCCATCTATCGGAACTTCCATAGCTTGTATCAAGGTTAGAAAGATTAACAGCGAGAAAACATCGCGCAACTTCATGAGCAATTTCAAACGAGAGTGCGAGGCTATCCCCAAAACTATCCTGCACTTGGATATAACAAACATCCGTCACACTAAAAGTATGCTCGCCTTGTGCCTCAAAAAACGTAAAATCAGGTGAGAAATCATATTGAGATTGCACCCATGTCTCTGACCCACGCAAGCCTAAGCCTCTTTCTTCGCTGAATGATCCAGAGTTTATATAGACAAGAACTTCGACTTCTGCCAATGGGCTATTGAATAATCCACTAAAGGTATCCATTGAATGCTCAACAGCATCACGAACAATATCCACATCAGCCATAGCATAACCTGAGTCATAGACCAACAAATTGTTGAAGGTATCCCCTGCGGTAAAAGTTTCACGAACTATCTCTTGAGCATGAACAGAACTATTCACGCCGATACCGATAAGCATCATGATGACTACGAAGAAAAATAATTTCGAGTATTGTGGAACTTGATATGGCTTATTTACTCTAAGCTCTTTCATGATTTTGTCCTATAGAGGTATTTTAAGATAAACTGTAACAGTTCATCATAAATTATAGGATGCTTTTTAAATTGAGGATATAAAATAAGTGCTAAGTTCTATTGGGCATATACTGAAAACCTTTAGAGACCTTTTAAAATGTTTTTTAACCTGCTAACACCTCTTATCTGAGAGCATGGGTATTTTTGTGTTATAATATTAATTACAGTTATAATATTATCTGACCATTGAGTAGTTATGGAGTACCCCCTACATGAGTGAAATCAACCTCTCTAGCGCACTACAAAGTCAAATTAAGCCTGTCGCTAATGAAAATTGGGATAATTCAGTTGATGCAATGCACAATTATCTCACCTTGGTGAAAAAACACGCAGAAACCAAAGCGGAAATGGCGCAAGAAAAACTCGAAGAACATGAAGAAGATATGGATGCCCTCAAGAAAAAACGTCGTAAGCGCCGTAATTATGGCACGCGCACGGGCATTGTTTTACAAGATGGTTCAGATACCAGCTTCGAGATTTAAGGCAATCACAGTAGAATTTTCGAGGAGAAATCATAACGATTTCTCCTTTTTTGTTTACTAGCCTGAACTTCGTGAAAAAGCTTTGTGTAGGCTAATACCCGAATTTTATAGTTAAATATGGTATGTCTTTAGAATTTGGTCTATAAACCAATTGGTACGGCTTGCCGTCTGCCCTGTGCTCGGACATTGCCCCGTGCCATTTAACTCAGCAATAATTGTTTCAACAAGTGGTTGATGCACATGCTCTGGATAGCCTAGGTCAAAGGTTTCAACACCACTATCCGTTGTGAGTGTAAACGGAGTCGGCTCAAAAGTAGCGAATTTTAGAATCCCTTTTGTTCCTACGATACTCATTTCGTCTAGATTTGCCCCTGCTGTGAAATTCCATACAGCAGACCCCATTAAGCCAGATGCAAATTTAAACGAGGCGACTGAGGTATCGGGCGCAGGATACAAACCTGCTTGATTGCTCATATATCCATTGACTTCCTCAATCTCTCCAAAATAAAAGTTGAGTAAGTCAATTTGGTGACACGCAACATCGACATTTAAGCCACCACCAGATAATTCAGGACGATAATGCCAGTGTAATTGCTCAATAGGTGTATTTTCTGGAACAGTATTTGTCCTGAATAGCTGAATGGATACGGTTTGAACATCCCCTATTTCCGTGTCAATCAACTCTTTGATTTTCAAAAAACGTGGCATGGCACGCCGATAGTAGGCAATCCATAAGGGGACACCTGCACTTTCACAAGCCACCATCATTTCTTGACATTCTGCAAAAGACAATGCCATCGGTTTTTCGCAATAAACTGGTTTTCCTGCGGCAGCAGCTTTAAGTGTATAGTCTTTATGGGCATATTGAGGGGTCGCAATATAGACAACATCAACATCGGGGTCATTGATGAGCGCATCCCCATCATCATACCATTTCGGCACATTATGCCTTTCCGCAAAATCTTTGGCTTTATCACCTGAGCGTCGCATCACCGCAACCAGTTCCGAATGTTCAGACTTATACAGTGCAGGTCCACTTTTGACTTCGGTTACATCACCAACACCAATAATTCCCCAGCGAATTGTTTTCATGTGTAGGATTCCTCAATTCACATAATATTTTATAAAATAATATGATTATGGTTTTTGTACCCCACGCGTATTTAATGTAATCGCATAGAGTGATGTTCTAGCTGTGATGAATAAACGGTTTTTCTCCTTACCGCCGAATGTACAGTTCGATACTGTTTCAGGGACAAGAATACTGCCTAGCTTATCACCGTCTTCGGTATAAACCTGAACCTGACCCTCCGAGCTAATGAAGAGGTATCCGTTATGGTCAAAACGAAAACCATCGGGCGCACCGGGAGAAATTTCAACGAAGAGCCGACCATTTGTGAGAGTTTTACCATCCACTACATCAAATACACGCACATGATGATTACCATGTGGGTCATGCGAAACAGAGGTATCGCTGATGTAGAGACGTTGTTCATCGAGTGAAAATGCCAACCCATTTGGCTTCACGAAATCGCTAGCAACAACCGTTAAATCATCCGTTTCAGGGTCATAACGATAGACAAAATCGCCCGGAACTTCATAAGGAGACGGGTATCCTTCAATCGTATTTGCCAAGATACCATACGAAGGGTCAGTAAACCAAATTGTCTTATCAGATTTCACAATAACATCATTTGGCGAATTAAAACGCATCCCATGGTAATTATCGACCAGAGTATTTACTGTTCCGTCATGCTCAGTACGGCTGACACGTCGATTACCATGCTCACAGCTAATCAAGCGTCCTTCATGGTCGCGGTAATTGCCGTTCGTATAATTAGAGGGTTGCCGAAATACAGATACACCCTCTGTTGGTGACCACTTCATCATGCGGTTGTTAGGAATATCGCTCCAGACAACGTATTCATCCCCATCGTTGTAGAAATAGTTAGGACCTTCCGTCCAGATAAAGCCTGTAGCAAGTTGTTCAAGTTTAGATTCTGGAAGTAGTAAATCTTCAAAACGCTCATCCAGAATCTCAAATCCTTCGCGGTTCATCATGAAAACTCCAAATTTTGTCTCGCAAATGTCTACAAAAATAATGCTTAGATTTTGTGTGCGAGTTAAGTTTTTATCTTCTTTCTCAGGATATTATCTGAATGTGTTTAATGTAGCAAATAGAAACTAGATAGATGGATATATCAGAAATTTTTATAGTACAAATTTGATTGTTCTTATTGCTAAGTACAACCACATTAATTCTTATGTTTGTTTTGGCGGATGGCATGGATGCCATCCCTACATCAATCCTCATTTTTTAGGCAATAATGTAGGGTTGAGACCTGTCTCAACCGCTTAACATGACGACAAAAACTTTTATGTTTGTACTTAGCAAATGTTGGGTAATGTATCCATGTCGGTTTAAATTCTCGGACGCGCCGTTGCGCTTCCCTACAATGCCTACTGGTAGGGACATCCAACGGGATGTCAATAAAGATAATTTTGAATTTCAACCGTTTTAGATACAGTACCAAATGTGATGAATCTATGTGCAATATATACAAAGTTTGTTATAATCTAAAATCGTTGTGTTGAGGAAGAACTTGTAAGAATTTTTTAGATGCTCAACACACTTTTAACCAATATTTTTTCGGAGGAATTTAATGAAACTATTTCGTAACCGCGTAATGATAATGCTCGCTTTATTGCTTGGTATTATCTCCTTTAATGTTATGGCACAAGACACTGTTGATATTGTCGTTTTGTTGCCAGATAGTCAATCATCAGACCGTTGGGAATTAGATGATCGTCGTTTCTTTGAAGAAGCTTTTGAAGATGCAGGCGTTAGCTACAGCATTGTAAACGCTGAAGGCGATGCGGCTACCCAAATCACCCAAGCTGAACAAGCTATCACCAATGGCGCAAAAGTAATTCTCTTAGTTAATCTTGATAGTGGCTCAGGTGCTTCTATCATTGAATTAGCGCGCGAAAATGGTGTTGCAGTTATTGATTATGACCGCCTCACAATTGAAGGCGAAGGCGCAGACTATTACGTAAGCTTTGATAATGAAGCAGTGGGTCGCTTACAGGGCGAAGGCATTGTTGCAGCTGTAACAGCAGCACAAGAAGCTGGCGATATTCCTAGTGATGAACCTGTTCGTGTTGCTGTACTCAATGGCTCACCAACAGATAACAACGCTACATTGTTCAAAAATGGGTATGACAGTGTGATTAACCCATTATTTGAAAGTGGCGCATGGGAAGAAGTTGACGATCAATCTGTACCTAACTGGGACAACCAAGAAGCACTCGTCATTTTTGAACAGATGCTAACCGCCGCTGGTGGCGACATTGATGCGGCTGTAGCGGCAAATGATGGTCTTGGTGGCGCAGTAGCTGAAGCACTTGGTAACCAAGGTTTAGATTACATTCCTGTAACTGGGCAAGATGCAACTGCCGCTGGTATACAACGTATTCTCTTAGGTCAACAAAGCATGACAGTCTATAAAGCTATCCGTGCTGAAGCACGTGCAGCTGCTGGGCTTGCAATTGCAATTCTCAACAATAACCAACCTGCAATTGACTTATTAGCGAACGGGTCTGTCAACAATGGTACAAATGATGTTCCATCTGTACTGTTAGTCCCTGTTGCTGTAACGATTGACAATATCGCTGAAACGGTTATTGCTGATGGCTTCCGTAGCGTTGAAGAAATCTGCACGGGTGATACAGCCGCTGTTTGTGATGAAATAGGTTTATCATCTGAATAAGCAGACAAACGCGTAGTTCATAACTACAGCAAATTGAACTTAGCTGAATATTCGCAGATTGTATATTCGGTTCAATAAATTGAGGATGCTGCTACGGCACATCCTCAATTTTTATACTATGACAAATTATTTCTTAGGAGTATTGTTTTGGCAGAAGAAACAAAAATCCCTTTATTGGAATTAAGGGGTGTATCGAAGCGGTTCGGCTCGGTTCAAGCATTATACAAGGTTGATTTCCGCGCCTTTGAAGGCGAAGTAATGGCACTGGTGGGAGATAATGGTGCAGGTAAATCGACATTGATTAAAGGTATCGCAGGAATTCACACATTCAATGAAGGCGAAATCTTATTTGAAGGTCAACAAGTTAATATCAATTCACCGCGCGATATTGCCCGTCTCGGCATTGAAGTGGTTTATCAAGACCTTGCGTTAGCCGATAATCTCGATGTCGTAGCGAATATGTTTCTAGGGCGTGAAGAGGCTGCTTTCGGATTTCATCTGAATGAAGAACAGATGGAACGCGCAACAATCGATACCCTTGATTCACTATCTGTTAGTACCCTGCAATCAGTTCGGCAGAAAGTATCAGGATTATCTGGTGGGCAACGGCAAGCAATCGCAGTGGCTAAAGCCGTTATGTGGAATTCTCGGCTTGTTATTTTAGATGAACCAACTGCCGCACTGGGTGTCGCTCAAACACGGCAAGTGCTTGACCTTGTCAGACGTTTAGCGGATCAGGGTTTGGCTGTCATCTTAATTTCACATAACTTACATGATGTCTTTGAAGCAGCAGACCGTGTAACCGTATTGAGACTAGGTCAAAATGTCGCTGAGTATATGGTTGCAGATACAAATCAACCTGAAGTCGTACAGGCAATTACTGCTGGCACATTGCAACGTGTGCCGGGGATGCAGGAGAATGAAGAATGAGTACAAACTTTCCAGATGCAAAACCGAAGAGTCGCTTGTTAGATAGCCAAGGACAACAATCCCTCAATGCTTATCTCACAAATTGGCTACAACGTATTCGAGCGGGTGATTTAGGTATTTTACCAACAGTACTTGGCTTGATTATCATCACCATTATTTTTCAAAGTCTGAACAGTAACTTTCTCGCCCCAATTAATATTGTGAATCTAATGGTGCAGATGGCAGGTTTAACTGTCATTGCCTATGGCGCTGTTTTCGTTCTTCTTATTGGCGAAATTGATTTGAGTGTAGGCTATGTGAGCGCGGTATCAGCGGCATCGATGGTGATACTTTCTGTACCAGAAACTGCTGGAATCGGATTCGGCTTGCCTTGGTATATTGCGATTGCAGGTGGTTTAATCACTGGCTTGCTGATTGGTCTGCTACATGGTGTCATTATCACGAGTTTTCAACTGCCAGCTTTTGTCGTCACGCTAGCAGGATTTTTATTCTGGAATGGTGTTTTGCTGATTGAATTAGGCAATGGTGGCACAATCCGCTTACAAGATGATATATTGCGTAGCTTTACTCGAAGTTTCTTGCCCGAATTATGGGGTTATATTGTTGCAGGATTGTTTATCGGCGGGTATGCCCTTTTTCAATTTCGCAAACGTCAAGTTCGTCTAAAAAATAATCTCACGACTAGCCCACCAACGATTCTCTTTTTGCAAATTGCTGTTTTAGCAATCATCAGTCTTGTCACAGTTTATTACGCAAATTTGAATCGAGGCGTGCCGTCAGTCGCTGTTTTCGTCATCCTTCTATTTATTGTCCTCACTTATGTCGTGGATGGCACACGCTATGGACGCTATCTGCTGGCAGTTGGTGGGAATAAAGAAGCCGCTCGACGTGCAGGTATCAGCGTTGAACTCATTCGTACATCGGTTTTCGTGATTTCTGGTTTGATGGCGGCAATTGGTGGGATGATTCTTTCAATTCGACTTGGCTCTGTATCAACCAGTTTTGATGCTGGTAGTTTGTTACTCAATGCCATTGCTGCTGCTGTTATTGGTGGTACAAGTCTCTTTGGTGGACGAGGCAAAATTTATAGTGCGCTACTGGGTGCGCTTATCATTTCTGCTGTCGATAATGGCATGGGCTTGCTCGGCTTGAGTTCTGGCGTGAAGTTCATTGTCACAGGTCTAGTCTTATTAAGCGCGGTTGTTCTGGATTCTTTCTCACGCCGTCGCCAACAGCAATCAGGTATCGCATAAATAACCTGTGTCTTGTTTAACAAATTCTTGAAAATCGTAGGTCACAAAGACTTAATATTGTAGGGGAGAATTTCAAACCCTCCCCTACAAGGGCGACCACACAGGGTTCGCCCCTACTTTAAGTCCGTGTTTAATTGCAAAACTGCATCATTGCGTCCCTACAACTCAACAGGTTTCAGTAGAGACACTATGAATAGTGTCCGTGACGAGAAAACAACTGCCCGCCTTAACTTACTTATCAGCATGTTGCGCTGCTAAACTTTCTCCCTATTGTTTTCTTAACCCTATAACCGACCTAAACGCCGACTAACTTTTTACCGATTTAAAGTCGAGTGTGTGGCTTAAATCATCATAGCGAATCTGGTAGACCTGACTATCAAATTCAGTCTGACAGTAGGGATTATCAAAGCGGGGATAGTTATGGAGTTCAACCGTTTCTCCTGCGACTTTAAATGAGGCATCCCAAGCAAATTCAACCTGCCCGATTGTCGGCGATTCATACTGCACAGATAACCTCTCTGTTATGACAGAAGCATTGGCGATTGTTTCCACAAATTGTTGGAAAGTCTCCCATTGGCTTTTATCTCCCATTTCGACCAGCCAAATATTATCAGGGGCTTCGGCGCGAATTTCGATGATTGGATGCTCATCGTCATAGCGGTCAGCAAACCATTGATAGGCATGTTGTGTGTAAAGCGCAATGTAGCCATCGTCCTTGCGTGCAAAAATCCAATTATTTTGTTCAACGATTTCGTCAAAGGCATGTTGTGGGAAATACGCATGGCTATAAGGGAATGGGTCATTCGGTGAAAGATGGTACATACAAACCAAGACATTTTCATGCTGTGCTACACGCGGTAAAATCCCATTACCCGCCCAGAAATTTGGTCTAGCTTTTTCATCATCTGAGCCGGGGTGATTCGTGAAAACGACGGCATCAATCCCTAATGTTGCTTGCCAAGGATGTTGCTGATAGCCGGGTTTACCTGCTCGATAATCTTGAGCGGCACTGAGCATATAGTGTTGTGTGCGGTAGGTTTGGATGTGAACTTCAGTCATGGCATGGCATTCCATTTCAGCATCCACAATCTTGCCGTGTTCCTCAATCTGCCATTGATATAAACGTGTATACAATGTCTGATAATCCTCATGCAGACGAATACCATAAGTCCAGTGCAGACGTTCCGCTAAACCAATAATTGCTGGATGAACGTAATCTTGAATACTCCAATATAAATGTCCATCATCCAAACTATCATAAGACAGTCCATAACGGTGGGCATCATCAATATTGAGGCTGTGGCGTTCTTTGAATAGGCGTGGTTGCTCTAAATCAGAGGCAATTGCTTCAATGGCAGGCGGGCAACGATAGCCACTGGTCACAAGCGGTATTGTACCGAGCATATTCGGGCTATTAAACATGCCCATACCAAACATGAGTTTTAACGTATTGCTAGCATCTTCCTTGCGTGCGCCTTTTATCAAACGTGGATAGGTTCGCCCATGTGTACAGCCCATGACTCCTTTATAGCTATGGACTGCCATTTCAAACATCAGCATGTCAATCAAAAGTTTAGATTTTTCGCGCACATCCTCTTGTTCTGCGAAATCATACAAATTGACGAGAGCTAGCAAGTCTTCTTCAAAATAATTATTAGATAACCATTCACTGAAACCAAAGCGCACCCTAAAATCGAGCCAACGACGAATATAATGTAGGGCATGCTCAATATGATACTGCCCTGTGTTGCCGTCATTATCAAAAACTGTTTCTGGAAATAATTGCCCTGCTAATAATTCATCACTATGAAAAATAATTTGATGATTTTCTGTCCAATAGCACCGTCGGTCGCCACCAGGTTCATCCCACCAATAGCGAAACCATAAAACCGATTTTTCTATATCAGCGATTAAGTCGCGGCTGATATGCGGACTATCATGGAAGCGATACAGAATACGTAGCAGACCGCCCATTGTAAAATCATTACAATCCAAATTCGTGTAAACATAGTCGATAGCTTCACGAATGGCTTGCTCATCGACATCTTCTTGTAATTCTAAACGCGCAATCTGGCTAAAAAAGCCCGTTCGTCCACCGCCAGAATGGGCTGAGGCGTATTCTAAATAGGCTTGTCGACGTTCTTCATATGTTCCTTGTGGTGTTGACCAATATGCATCATCCATACTAAATTCCTCACTACTATTTGTTTAGAAAATTATAACGACGGGGAGAGATACAGCAAAAAAAATGGACTTATCATATAGGATATATCGCAAAATTGCCTAGAAAAAGCCCTATATAATTTACATAGGGCTTTGGTTATGTGCTAATTGCAAATTCCATGCTTCTGTCACTGATGAAGGCGTAAAAGGTCTCCAGCCTAATCCAAAATCATGGTGCGTCAAATCGTAAAGTGAGGACACAACTAAATTCAGATGTTGTCGTCATATAAATGGCATTTTACGAGAACGTCTTCGATTCGTATATCTGCTGGCACTGTACCCTTACAAATATCCATCACTTCTGGGCAACGTCCTGCGAATTTACAGCCTTTTCGCATATATTCTTCATGTTCAAATTCAGCGAGCGTCACAGTTGTATCCCACCGTTTTGTAGGGTCTGCCTGTGGGATAGAGTCGCGCAGAAGTTGAGAGTATGGATGCCTCGGATTCATCAGCACATCTTCTACAGTTCCCATTTCAACAATGTTCCCACGAAACATAATTGCGATACGGTCACTGACATAATAGGCAGTTGCTAAATCATGGGTGATGTAAAGAATACTCACACCCAATTCATCTCTGAGTTTCTTAAAGAGATTAACAATCGACATGCGTAGAGAGGCATCCACCATTGAAACGGGTTCATCTGCGATAATGAGTTTAGGGTCAGTCACAAGCGCCCGTGCAATAGAAATACGCTGGAGTTGTCCACCCGAAAATTCATTAGGATATTTACCTGCAAATTCTTCATAGCTTAAACCGACGAGGCGTAATTTTCGGTCAATCAGGTCAATTGCATCCTTTTTGGTCTTTGCCAGTTTGAAATTCCGCACAGTTTCAAAAAAATACGAATGGACTGTTCGCAAAGGATTGAAGGTACTGAAGGGGTCTTGGAAGATAGCTTGTACCCCTTGTGTTATCCAAGTCTTCTCATTCGGATTATTGAGCTTACCATTATGATAAATCTCGCCGAAAGTGGGTTCTTCAAAACCAAGAACAACCTTTGCTGTGGTACTTTTTCCACAACCACTTTCACCAGCAAGCGTGAAAATCTCAGCAGGCTTAATATGAAAGCTAATATTATCTACTGCCGTAAGTTTGATTCTAGCTATCACATTGCCTTGAGAAAATTCTTTCGTCATATCATTGACTTCAAGCAGTTTATCCATGGGCTTCTTCTCCAATTAGCCAGCACGCGGCACGGTGATCTTTTGCTAATTGCGTGTATTCTGGCATTTCTTCACGGCAAATATCTTTGACATGCGGGCAACGTGGATGGAAAGGACATCCTTTAGGTAAATCTGCCAGAGATGGCGGGCTACCGGGCGCACTCTCGCGTATTGTTTTATCGCCAAACTTGGGCAATGAGTTAATCAAAAATTGTGTATAGGGATGTGCCGCCTCTGCGAATATTTTCTCTGTAGGCGCTTCTTCAACGATTTTTCCAGCATACATAATACCGATTCGGTCTGCAACATTGGCATGAACGCCCATATCATGCGTGACCATGATGATTGTGTTTTTCAGTTCTTTCTGAATTTCCTTCAACATCTGTACGACACCGCGTTGCACAACCACATCCAGTGCTGTGGTAGGTTCATCGCCAATCATGATGCTAGGGTTCAGTGAAGATGCCAGCGCAATTGTTACCCGCTGACGCATCCCCCCAGATAACTGATGGGGATAAACATCAAGAACATTTTCAGGTAAACCCAATTCCAGAACGCGCTGGTAAGCTAAATCTAAAATTTGTTCGCGGTTTTTCTTAGAAGAGTGACTGCCGATGAAATCTTCAAACGTCCCCTTAATCTTGAGAACAGGATTGAACACACTCATCGACCCTTGCGGAATAAAGGAGATATATTCCATACGTAGTTTACGCTTTTGTTCCGCATTTAAGCGAACAACATCCACCGCTTCATCATTGATATAGTAATAAATTTCACCATCTATCAATCGCAAAGGCGGGTTGATTTCATTGAAGAGTGTTCTTAGCAGAGTCGTTTTGCCACAGCCACTTTCACCTGCAATGCCGTAGATTTCATCCTCGTAAATCTCCAAATCAACATCATTAACCGCTTTGACAATTTTCTGTTCACCTTGAACTTCTAAGATATAAAAGGCTTTTAGTCCTTCTGTTCGTAGGATTGTCTTCTTATTTTTTGCTTCTGCCATAGTTACGTCTTTCTATGCTCCGACCCGTTGTATTCTTGTGCGTGGGTCGAGATATTCACTAATGCTAACCGAGAACCAGTAAAGTGCGATGAACACCATCAGAGACAAAACAACAGGTGTTAAAATCCACCACCAGCGTCCCAAAAGAATCGCGTGCGAGTAAATTGCCCAATTCAACATGGTGCCAAGCGTAGGAATGGTGAGGTCGACTAAACCAAGATATGCCAGTGTGATTTCTAAGCCGATTGCCCAAGCCATGTTATTAATCAAAGTCGAGAAGATAAGTGGCGTGGTATAGGGCATATACTCTTTTAACACCAGTTTGATTGTCCCTGTACCTGAAAGCATTGCCGTCATCGTAAATTCACGCTCACGCAAACTTAAAACCATCGAGCGAATCAAGCGTGCATCCCATGCCCAGCCAAAGGCAGCAAGCATCAAGCCTAGCAGAACTAGATTCATATGCTCTCGTACCATCATGGCTAACATCACAAAGATTAGGAAGATAGGTATAACCAGTAAGCTATCGCCTATGAACATGAGTACGCGGTCAACTGTGCCACCACTGTAGCCAGCAACCATGCCAACTAAGATAGCAATTACTCTAGAAACCAAGCCAGAGATAAGGGCAATAATCAAAGAATTGCGAACTGCAAAAGTTGCTTGCCAAAAAATATCTTGCCCGTTGGTATCCGTTCCTAGAAGATATTCAGCTGATGGTGGTAAATCACGCGGGACAACATGCCATATGGTGGGATCATATGGCGAAAAGAATGACAACATCGCCAACGTCATAATAACTACAAGTACAACGAAGCTTAAAGTAAAGCGGTAATCTCTAAATAAATCTTTAAGTAATTTCATGAAATAGAGTCCTTATGAATATCTGACGCGTGGGTCAAATAAAGGATATGTCAGGTCAAGAATCAGAATTGCAGTAGAAATACCTATGATAGATAAAATTGTAATCCCCATAATTAGGTTGTAATCGCCATTGACGATTGCCCTAAACAGTAAGTTGCCAACACCGGGGTAACCAAAGACAATCTCGGTAATTAATGCGCCACTGAAGATTTGCCCAAACGAAAGTGCCAAACCTGTAATTTGCGGTAGCAAGGCATTACGGATGATATATTTACTCGCGATGCGATTTTCTGTAACACCACTCAATTTTGCGTATTGCACATAATTTTCCGCATTCACATTCTGTACCAATAGCTTCATAGTCTGAAAATTGACTGCCATGCCGAGAACGATGAGTGATAAAGCAGGTAAGAACGAATGCCAGAGGACATCCTTGATGTATTCCCAGCTAAGTGTAGGGACTGCCCCAAGTGACGCACCGCCTGTGACTGGAAACCAGCGCACAACATAAGAAAAAATTAGAAGCAGTGCAAAGGCAAAGATGTAATAGGGAAGTGGACGAACCACCATAGCAAGAACATCGAGACCTTGCGACCATCGCTTTCGTGTGTAGTACCCTGCTAATCCACCAATAATATTACCTAATATCCACGAGATGGCAGTTGTCGTCAGCAAGAGCGACAATGTCCATGGCAAGGCAGTAGCAATGAGCTTATTGACTCGGGTCGGAAATTGGAAGAATGATACGCCAAAATCCCCCGTCAACAGCCTCCCCAAGAAATCAATGTATTGATCGCCCCATGAGCCTTCAAGACCGTACATTCGGGTCAAATCCTCAATGATGCCATCCATTGCGCCGGGTTCTAAGGTTGAACCGCGTGCCTGCATCGCATCAATCATTTTTATAACGGGGTCATTTGGTGTTAGCCTTGGAATAAAGAAAACAACGGTAATACCTAACCATATAACTAGAAAATACTGTAAGAGACGGGGAATAAGATATCGTCTTACGAAGGTCATGATTTTGCCCTCATATGTCTACAACTCCTCAATGGAGAAACTACAAGTGAATTGTAAATATATCTCCCTGAGCAGAATACCCTGCCCAGAGAGATTATTTGATTTGCTTATGTTATATCTGAAATTACTATTCAGCATCCGTAGGTGTCAGGAATGGTGTTGTGTACTTAAAGTTTGGCCAGTGTGTATATGGCTGGTTATAAGCATTTTCACTACCAGGCCAGTTTGTCCAATAGGTTTCATCCCATCCGACAAAGCCAATGTATCCATAAGTTGGGATACCGGGCATATTCCTGACGGCTTCTTTCAACCCTTCGATACCGAGAGCAATCACAGCTTCTGAATCAAAGGGATTTGTCTCACGCAGTTGCTGAATGATTGAGTCCATTTCAGGGCTTGACCAGCGTGAGACATGCCCATTCTGGCGCTCACCAAGTTCTGGAACATATTCAGAGTTCCACGCATCCAATACGCGGTAGAGATCAGGTCCAGCACCCCAAGGTTCACGGGCTGGCCACGCACCAGTTACATCATAGTCACCAACTGCTTGCAAGTCGGCAACGCTTTCTGTGTTGAACATTTCAGCGTCAATGCCGAATCTCCGCCATGCTTGCACCGCAGATACAGCATTACGTTCAGGATGGTTCGATAGCACAGTACCAGCAAGGAAAGTGATTGACCAAGGTGTGCCATCGGGCAGTAACCAATTACCGTCATCATCGCGTGAGAAGCCATTTTTAATGAGCAATTTCTCAGCAATATCGGGGGCAAATTTGTACCAACCAAATCCAAATGAATTGCCGATAAATTCTTCATCATCAGGGAAGGCAAATCCACGGCTTCTAGCAAGTTCTGCAACGCGCTGTGGTGCTTCTGCATCATAGGGGGCAAAGGTTTCGCCATCACCTACATCAAGAGTGAATTCACTCAACCACTCTTGCATTGGACCGATGTAATCTTCAGGATATGGACCAAGATGTGGGATATGTACTGGACTTAATGTACCAGACGAATCTACTGCGATGCTCGTATATTCGACAATATCAATTGCCAATAAGAGCGCCCAGCGCACATCAACATTATCATAAGGCGCTCTAGCAGTATTGAAAGAAATACCCGTGAGCGCAGGATCATTGTTGACCACGAAGGGGAAAGTCGGTTGATACGCACGAGAGCTATCAGACTGTGCTAAGAGTGCTTTAAGACCATCCGCTGAAAGTTCTGCTACATCTAATTGATGGGTCAATTGTGACAGAATTTGTGCGCCTTCATCAGCAAAGAATTGGTAGACAATAAACTGTGGTTGAGGTTCGCCGTACAAAATACCTGTCGGACTCGCATCCCAATCTTCGCGTTTCTCCCATGCTGTCCAAGCCCCTTGAGGATCATAACTATGTAGTTTATAAGGACCACAACCAACATAGGGGTTGAATTCAAACAGTACGGGGTCTTCCTGTTGTTCAAAGATATGTTTAGGGAAGATACGGGTACAACCCCAGCGATCTAAGAAGGTTGTATGGAAGCGAGAGTTTGATTGTAGCAACTCAAATTCGACGGTGTAGTCATCCGACGCAGTGACCGAGGCAACATTGTCTACAAAGAAAGTATGTGCGTTGAAGCCTTCATTTGCCATCAAGGTTTCGACTGTGTAGACCACATCAGCGGATGTAAAAGGCGTTCCATCCGACCATGCGACACCCTCACGAAGCGGGATGGTAAGGGTTGTAAAATCTTCGTTGTAGGTTGGGTCACCACTAGCCACACCATTAATGATGTCACCAGTAGCAAAATCAACCGACCAAAGTGGCTCGTCAGCTAAATTCTGCATACCACGATCTTGCCATTTCCAGCCTACCCATTGGTTAAAGTTATCGGGAGTGCCGACACGCCCAGTAAGTTGTCTGGCAATGAAGGTCTGCTCACGAGGGAAAGTTCCTAGAAGCGTACCATCTTGCGCTTCAACACGTGACCCTGGTACCAGTAACCCTCCAGATGTCAGTACAACGCTACCCGCACCCATAGAAACTAATTTCATAAAGTCGCGGCGACTAATTCCATTTGACATTTAATTCCTCCTAAAGTTCTAAGTAAATACAAACAATTAAATACATAAATTTATGCGTGTACAGCAATTATTCTATATTTATAAGCGACCTCCTTTTTTGTTTTTCATCACACACTACCCTCTTGGTTTTTACACGCTACGCAAGAATCACGAATGATGAATTGCGTTGGTAGTCTCATACTTTGTGGGGGATGCTCTGGATTCTCGATGCGTTCTAATAATAATTTCACGGCAACTTGCCCCATTTCATCGAGTGGTTGTCGAACTGTTGTGAGCTTAGGATAGACGAGGTCTGCCTGAGGAATATCATCAAACCCAATAATGGAGATGTCATCAGGTATAAATAAGCCACATTCACGAGCTGCATCCATCGCACCAAATGCAGATAAGTCATTGGATGCGAAAATTGCCGTTGGCAAAGAATCTATTGTTTGCAACAACTTCTTCGTACTTTCATAACTGGTTTGTTGCTGATAATCACCCGAGATAATCAAATCATCTTGGATAGGAACATCGTATTCCTTTAACGCGTCCTTGTAGCCTTCTAAGCGGTCTAAAGCACTTTGAACAGAAAGTTCGCCCTTAATGAAAGCTATGCGCGTGTGTCCGAGTTCAAGTAAATAAGTTGTTGCGTCATATGCACCTTGCCAATTACTCGCTTCGACGTAACTACCATTTTCTTTGCTATCAACTTGATCAATTAGAATGTAGGGATAATTTTGTTTACGTAGGGTATTGAGATAATTCGCTGGACCTTGGGGAGCAACCAGCAATAGTCCTTCTGTCATGCCATTTGCAACGGAGCTTACATAAAATGTTTCTTTGTCTGGACGACGGTGACTTGTGTATAGAATGAGATCGTAGTTATTACGTTCTAGCTCTCGGTCAATTGCCTGCACAATTGTACCTACATAGCCCATATCAAGATTAGGTACAAGCAAGCCTATCAGGCGGGAGCTTCCACTTGCTAGACTGCGTGCTTGCCAATTAGCAACATACCCGAGTTTTTCCACTGCTTCAACAACGCGAGTACGTGTAGAGTCTTTAACAAATTCATAGCCATTTAAAACACGAGATACTGTCGCGAGTGATACACCTGCTTCATTTGCTACATCCATAGCAGTAATGTTACGGCGGTTTTTTGACTCGTGTTTATTGTAATCCATAATAATTGTAAGCGCTTTCATAACAATTTTTAAAAAAACGACAGATCAATTTGTCGTAGTAAAATCTTTGTGAGCAAAGCCTTTTTGACACGTCTTCCACACCATAAAATGGCAAGGAGTTGAACCATAAAATATATTAGTTTGCTTTTATATAACAATCATTCTAATAACAAATCATACTATTGTCAAAAATTATAATCATTGTTTCAAATTTATGCAAACAGTATTTTAAGTAGCAATTGAAAAAATACGACCCAACAATTTAAAATTTCGCCTGTAGTTTTATGATGCAGGGATACTTATTTTAGACTGATAACGCGCCCAAATTGGAATGGTTATCTCTGGTTACGCCATATCTAGTACAATCTCTGTTGATAGTTTTCTACTTTAGCTCATCATAGATACAGCATAAATTTTACTCATCATATTCAAGGGTAACACTGAACATGAATCAGCAAAACGCTGGTCAAAATGAAAAAATTTACAGGCGAAATTTCGCTTTTTTCCTACTAGATGGTATTTTATTCATCGTCGCATTGGGCGTAATGGGGTCAACCACGGTAATTCCTGACTTTGTGCGACGGCTGACAGATTCTGAGATTATTATCGGATTGTCATCCAGCATTTTTAGTATCGGCTATACGCTTCCCCAGCTTATCGTTGCCAGATTCATCGTTAATCAGGAAAGGAAAAAACAGTGGTTCATTATACCGAATATTCCAACGCGATTTGTCATATTAATATTTGCAATTCTCATTTGGAATCTCACCAACCTCAGTGCTGAGATTATACTCTTATTATTCTTAATCTCCTACGCAATGGCAGCATTAGGCGATGGTCTTGTTGGTGTACCATGGGCGGACTTAACAGGGTCTAGCTTAGATGACAAGTGGCGCGCGCGTTTGTATGGCTTGATGACTGCTATTGGTGGTCTAATTATGCTGGCAGTAACACCGATAATTGCATTAATTCTCGGTTCAGAGAACCTGATTTTCCCACAAAACTATGCGCTCATATTTGCAATCTCTGGTGTCTTGTTTGTTATTTCGATTTTTCCCGTCGTCTTTGTGCATGAATTCGTGGAAGAAAATCCAGCGAAATCTGTGCCATCGATACATGAATATCTATCGAAACTTACTGAACTCATACAGCATGATCGACTATATCGTCATATTGTTATCGCTCAAATTCTGACGAGTTTATACATGATGGCAATGCCATTTTATATTGGTTTTGGCACAACCCAACTTGGCATACCTAGTGAAACAGCTGTACCTCTGCTTTTAGCGATACAAACGGTTGGAAACATTGGAGGGGCTTTATTGTATACATGGCTGGGCGCTCGTAATAACATCCTCTATATCAGAATAGCCCTGATAGGTGGCGCAATCCTTCCATTCATGGCACTGATTGCTTCGTTCGTCGGGATAATACCTTTATATATTGGGTTTTTATTATCTGGTGTAGCGACAAGTAATCTGATGTTTGGCTACCAAAATTGGATTATCACACATGCCCCATCCGATGAGCGTCCGATTTATATCGGATTATCCAATACCATTATTGCAATTGTTTCGCTCATCGCGCCTATTATTGGCGGTGCCATCGTCCAGAGTGGATCATATACATTGCTATTTACGATCTCGCTCTCTACAATTCTTTTAGCCCTATTTACCTTACCGCGCGGGTCATCATTGTTGACAAATCATGATGACACAATCCCTTAACTACTCCGAGCAATTGGGGAGTACAAAGTAGATTAGGATAGATAATTTTTGCTACTGAAAAAGCAAGCTATTAATGAGTTGCAACGTCGCCAAAGTGTAAAACATTGGAAACCCGGTACTCATACCAGGCAACCTGTTTCATATGCTCGTGCTAGATCCTAACGGTAACATATTGCGTTATACTTAAGCCTAATATAAAAGCCTCATTCTGCCTTGTACCGTATCCAGAATGAGGCTTTTTTGATGAGATAATAGCGTCTACACGAGAATCAATCCCTATAATCGAATTCCTTTCTTAGTTTCCAGAACTATTATGTTATGGACTGTATTTATCTTCAGCATTAACAATTGCCCTTTGGAACTATGGCACTAAAAAGCGAACTGGTACAGGTGTTTTTGCTTTTGTGTAGTGAAGCCTCAAGGAATATTTATGCTCGTGCCTTTATGACTGTGTAACGCCAGTCACCTTTCTCACTATCGCCTCTAATTATAGACAACGTATTTCTAGCATTCCAGGCAAGAGGCTTAAAGTCTCTAAACTCTTCCGAAAAGTCTGACATGGGAAGCCCTAGTTTTTCCCCATCATTCTCCAAAATAGCCTCAATTCGGTCTATAGAGGCTAACGATTTTGGTGTTTGGCGTGAGAGGTTACCAATCGCCATAATAGTGTTAATAAGTATATGCGGGTTATCTTCATGTAGTAAGTCTACAAATAGTTCTACTATCAGATCATAAACCTCAGAACTCACCAAATCTTCTGCATCCTCCCGACGACTTCGAAGCACTAAAGATTCAAGTATATGAATAGAAAAAATTCTGTTAATAGGCACTTCATTATCGAATAAAAATACACCATTTTCACCTCTAGCTTCTCTAATCAGTTCATTAATCAGGGAAGGACGATGAGCTAGCAAGTGTTGTGAAATACGTGCCAGAAAGTGGAGTACTACAGGAGAAGATTCGCTTTTTACAGCTTTCATAATGTGCGGTATGGTCTTATCCATGTTGAGAATATATGCTGCTTCAAGAGCATTAGCCCGTATACTTTCTTCAGCATGAACCAATAACGGCTGTACATCCAAGTATAGACGTTCATCCTCAGAGCGTTTGACAACATCTAAAGCACTCAAAACCGACTCAATATCGCCAGTCTGTAGTACGTGCCTAATTTGTTCGGTGTCGTAGAAACGTGCATCGTTTTGCCTCTTTTGCTGATAATCTTTATGAGCCTTATCCAATACTCCAACCAAGATATTCCAGGCAAGGTTCTTTGGTTCGTAACACTTAATAAATTGGACATTTCGCAAACGCCGATGAATAGACTCTGGATTGTCAATTTTTCTGTACTCAATGGGAATAACAGTCAATTCTTTGCCTAGCGCATAAGACCATTCATAAATAACATATTGGGATTTCACAGAATCTGGAGAAAATATCAGGATTAACGCGAATGAATTATCAATCCCATCGTCTATTCTGTCCATCCAGTCTTCAGCAGGAGAGATAGAGTGAACGTCTAGCCACACATCGTATTGAGTTTGTTCTATAATTCCTTGGGCAACTAAGTTAGCAAAATAACTATCTTGTCTAGAATAAGAGATAAAAACTGTCGATTTTTGCATTATGTATCTCTCTTGAGATTTATTCTCATTCCCCACAACAAAATAAAAAACGCCCTACAGAAATTTGCAGGACGCTTTGAATTGCGATATATTGGGTGCATCCCCATAATTTTTTCTTCGCAACTTGAGTTGTGACCTCAATAGGACTCAACTCGAACCTGTTTTCTCCAGAAATACCCTCGAATTTACACAAAGCATCTCGTTTCCTCAGCAAGACAAATTAAGACGACTTTCTCTGCAAAATTGACTTTTCGGTAGGCTCAGGAGAGCCCTTCACTCTCCCTTGCCCGCCTTGAAGTACCGTCGCGGAGGCTAACTGTACTCCCACCGTTCAGCATAACACGGCTTGGTGGTTCGTTGGTTTCAGGCACGGTTTTACAAACATCGTTTTAATTTGCGGAGGAATTCCAAATCATGACACGTACTTACGTACTGACGAATCATAAGGGCGGTGTGGGTAAATCCACATCTGCAACGAACATTGCTTTAGGGTTGGCGGCTGTACTACGACAGGCAAAAGCGAAGAATTCACGTGTCTTGCTGATTGATACAGACAGTCAGGCACATGCCACGTTAGTCACAACTGGACGTAATGACTTTGGCACGGATGATAGCCTCTACACTGTTCTGATGGCAGATCGTCAAAGTGCTTCACAGACATTTGCTAATTGCATTGTGCCTTCAACATGGGATGACGACCTGCATGTACTGCCAGGCTCTCCCCTGCTGGAGCAAGCTGAACGAGAATTGCAAGGCACAGCAGGAGCGCCATATCGCATTGCAGACCCACTTGCCAAAATCGCACCGCACTACGCAGCCGTTGTCATTGACACTCGCCCCTCGTTTTCTCTCATGACCGAAATGGGCTTGATTGCCGCAACAGATGCAATCATCCCGATTGAACCACGCTATCTGGAAACAGTGGGTCTCTTGAGTGTCATCACCAAGATCAACGAAATTCGAGATGGCTGGCGTATACCTGATCTGCGAGTGAGTGGCATCCTTGTTACCAAGATGGATAAACGTGTTAAAGGGCATCACCACCTACTCAAAGAGATTAAATCACACCCGATGTTGGGCAAATTGCTGATTGGCATTATCCCGATGAATGAGGCAGTTTCGTATGCCCATCGTAGCCATCGCAGCATCTTTGCCTATGACCCTGAAGCAACCGCAAGTCAGGCATATGCTCAAGTCATTGGTCGCCTCGTTCGTCAAGGAGGTCGCTAATGCCTCCTAAGAAAAATAATGACACGGATAAGTTGGATGCGTTACTAGCATCTGTCACCGAAGATATGCTGGGGGAGGATCTCCCTCAGCACCTCGCAGACAATGGGATACGTGTAGAGCGCATTTTGCTGGAAATGGTTCGACCTGATCCCGTGCAACCACGTCGTGTCTTGCCCGAGCGCATTCACTTCAAGTTCCACAATGAGCGTATGACGCCAACACAGGCATTGCGTGAACTGGTGCAAATCGCGCAGGTCTCAGCACGCCAACAGGGACGCCCCTTCGCTAATGTACTGGAGTTGCTTCCTGATCCTGAAAACGAATCCGAAGAAGAACCAAAACTCTCACCAGAAGAAGACACACTTCGCGATCTGGTTAATTTAGCAGTCACTATCCGTGATGATGGGCAGGTCAATCCACTGACCGTTGTCGATGTCTCTGAAGGTGTGACGCGCCTATTTCGTATCGAGACTGGCGAGCGTCGTTATTGGGCTGCTTGGTTGCTTCGAGATTTCTTCCATGGTTATGACAGCGACGGCATGATTGATAGTATCGTCGTCCCTGCCGAGAAGTCCTCTGTCTTTCGTCAAGCGAAAGAGAATACCGCCCGCAAAGGACTAACAGCCATCGCTATGGCACGGCAAGCAGCATTGTTGTTGCTCACAGTACATGGCTATGAAATCCCAGTCCATGCTGTCAACAATGAATTTTACCGTCAAGCTCTTGATCTCGATCTACGTGGGAAGCGTGAATATACCGATGCAATTATGTCTGCGATGGGGAGTATCAGTAGAGCTCGGTTTAGTAGATACAAGAGTTTGCTCAAGCTCTCCGATGAAGCACAAGATTTAGCAGATAGGCACGACATAGACGAACGGAAACTTCGTTACGTTCTATCACTTGATGAAGATGCACATGCTGAGTTGATAAGGCAAATCATTGATTTCAATCTGACGAGTAAACAGGTCAAACAACTGATCGAAGCGGGCAATGATGATGCTGAACCTGATATCACATCACGATCTGAAGTTTCTAGATATGCTATGCGTTTTGCAAAGTCTCTTGTTGAAAGTTCTAAAACATCAGGGATAGAGATTGCGACAGCCCTGATGCTTCAAGAAAAAGATGAGCACTTAGCGATTGCGAGGCTTCGTGCACTGCGGGAACTACTAGATGAGGCAGAACGTACTTTGCTGAATAATGAATAAATTGTTGCCCCAGGGCAACAATTACCCGAAAAGGAGGAACAAATGTCAGCGAGAGCACCACCTAAGCATCTATTAAAGACATAAAAAAAGCCCACTAGCGGAGCGGGCGGACGAAAAGCGGTGATATTTTCTGAACTAGACACTCAAAGAATATCACAGCTCCAGTCTGCTTGCAACTGAATAACGTCACTTTCGTCCCGTTTTTTCGTCGGACTTTAGCTTCAATTTCTCAGGTGACAGGCATATGACCTCAGTAAAGACTGAGCTTAGTTCAACGCGCCTATGCGCTGAATCGAATACGCCTTCGTCTTCATCGGATACACCGCATGAAGCATCTTCGCCTACCCCACCACCAGACCTGATGGTAATGCTGGGCGGACGATTTGCAGCAGATGTTGCCGACATCCTGCAAAAACACCCAGAGAAACAAACAACTCCCAAAGACCAAAAACCTCAAATTGAAGGCAAGGCAGTCGATCAGGAAGTCCTTGACCATCAGGCATTTGCGCTGGCACGTGTGCGTGGCAAGAATGTCTCCGGTGCCATTGAATACATTGAGCGTCATGCACCTGAACTTAGACAATGGCTCGACGGACAAATTCAGCACTACTATCCTAAGTTCCGCGTTCACAGATCCTTCAGCCAACTGTTTGCTGAGAATGTCGAGCGCATCCAGCAATTCGCTGCACTTGTGCCGGAAGGCATCTTAGTCGATCCCGAAGCAGGGCGCATTGCACGCCTCATCGGTCAATTCGGGGTGTATCGGGCATGGGTCTTCGCTCATTCAACCGATGATGGCGATGGTTGGGTCGAGCGCAAACAACTGGAAGACCTCTGGCAAACAGTTGGTGTTGCGAAAGGCAAACGGCAGGCAAGGCGCATCATCCAGCAGGGCATCAAACAGGGCTACTGGACACAAGACAAGAAAACTAAACGTATCTATCTATTCGGACAGGTCAGGATCACCACGAAACTGGTCGAGGAAGCCTTGGATGCGGGCTACCATCATCTGATCGAAACCAATAAACCGGGCAAGCGTCGTGTGCAGGTCAATCTATCGGGTTCAGTGCAGGAAGCCTCCGCGTATTTGTATGCCGCATGGCACGTTGCAAAAGACCCTGAACGCACAGGGACGACCATCAGCCGTGAGATGCTCAGCGAGTTATGGCAGGTATCCGTGCCAACGTTGTTGTCATGGGAACATATCGCTGGCATTGGTAAGCAAGCCAATTTTGCACAAAGCAATGATGTCTCACTCGACAACGTACCAGCATATGCCTATCTGACGCTCAATCGAGATGGTACAACATCTGCTTCATGGCGACTACCGAACACCTACTATGTCAACAATGGATCAATCCAGCAACATACCCATACTGGCAAAGCAACTCACATCAGACAAGCTGTGCGAGTAGAGATATCGTTAGCAGAACAGCGTGGTTCTATAGGGGATGCCGCGTTGCCCCGTTCTGGTAAACGTTATTTCACAGACAGCCAAGATTACAAAGTAGATGCTTTTAAGGCGTGTGGGAGTTACTTGCGAAAACTGGGTCGCAAGGATGGCGATATTTTCGAGCGAAGATATTTCTATGTAGGTTCGAGACATGGTGTTCGTATCTATGAACCCTACAACATCCAGACCAATGTACAAGAAACCAATATCTTCCAGCGTCTGATCTGGCAGGAACATCGCAATCCAACGTTTATCACAGAGCGACAGAACTTCGCACATATCGTCAAAGATCATCACGACTACATGGCACTCTTTGCATGAGAAAGGACGCAAAAGCGGACAAAAACTTTACGGACTATAGGGGATACAAAAATAAATAAAAGCAATAGAGATGATGATAGTTGAGCTAGATCTCTTGCAAGCCTGTCAAGGTCGATATACCCGAAGCGCATGTGCGTACATGGCGCAAGACAGCCGCCAGCATAAGTCCGGTGGTCGGTACAAGATAGCGTTTGTGCGGGTTTGAGCGATGCACTCTGGCACAGCACCCCGTGCCCCAAAATCGCAAGCGATTTCGTCTACGGATTTGCCTCTGGCTTGCGCCGTTTCTCTCATAGCAAATCCGTGACGCCTGCGGTGTGTCACGGGAGTCCCCGCTGTGCTTTATCAGGTGCATCAAACCCGCAGCTTAACAAACGTATCTTGCATGTACCGACTGGACGGATCATCTGTTAGCCAGGCTGTGTTTGCCCGAAAGGGCGCACGATAAAACTTGCCCGGTGGTGATATGCCCCGACGGACTCCTACAGACAGTCGCACTGCATCGAGATACCAAACCGCCCCTGACAAATCGGTCAGCGGTGCTAGCCGTCGCGGATGCTGGTGAGTGTGACCTCGCCAGACTGGAACAGCCAACAGTTTACGTACTCGTGATCGAGTCGGGGACTGCATCCGGGCGAGTGAGACAAAGATCGCAACGAGTCACGTCAATGCTGTCTTGCACCGATAGGGCGTAGTAAGTTTTTAGATTTGAGACATATTCTCGCGCTTCATGAGTCATCTCGACAGGTGATTTGTGGAGCGCGTTTTTAGATTCTGGAGGTGCTATATGAGCATCACGATTTACACAGATGGTAGTTGTCAGACACAAACACGTATCGGTGGCTATGCTGCGATTCTGCAATGCGGTGAACATCGCCGTGAGATTACAGGTCGTGCTGATGATGTGACGGTTAATGTCATGGAACTGACTGCCGTGATTGAGGCACTCAAGGTGCTGAAGAATGCAGGACAGACAGTGCAGATCTTCACTGACTCGAATTATGTGGCGAAAGGTGTCAATGAGTGGATGCCCGATTGGGTCGAGCGTGGTTGGAAGACGGCACGTAACAAGCCAGTCGCCAACGCAGAACTATGGCAGGCACTGAAGGCATTGCTTGATGTGCATGATGTAACAGTCAGCTGGATTCCGCGCCAACAGAACAGCGAAGCGGACAAACTGGCACAAGCCGCACGCAAAAGTGAACCGCAAGCAGATGAGCTTCCACAACCGGACTGCCACCTGTTGATTGCGGGTAGTCGAGATGCCACGCCTGAGATGCTGGATTATGCCCGCCGTGTCGTGCGTCGCGCTCATGAGAAAGGCTACATGATCGTCGTTGGAGATAATCCCAAAGGCGTGGATTACGCAGTCGTGCAAGAATGTCGTCGTTTGCAGGCGAAAGTCATCGTCTGTGGCATTGCTAACTATCCACGCAATGGTGGGTGCAAGCATGGCGAATACATCAAAGTCGCCCGTGACATTTACCGCGCTGGCAAAGGTCGTTTGTTTGCGGCATATCATGCCCGTGACCGTTACATGGCAGATATGTCCAATATTGGCGTGTACATTTGGAACGGCTGGAGCAAAGG
Organism: Phototrophicaceae bacterium; assembly: GCA_965230145.1. Taxonomy (GTDB): domain Bacteria; phylum Chloroflexota; class Anaerolineae; order Aggregatilineales; family Phototrophicaceae; genus JAUZRW01. Next base: position 2,956,124 of record CBDDKI010000002.1, on the reverse strand, counting down.
CACGAAAGCGGGCGCAGATTACATGCAATCGCGCAACAAAGAAGTCCATTTGAAGGAATTTGAAGATAAACGGAGAGTCTAAGATGACATCCCACATCCTTGCCATTCACAGCTATGGCTCACATCGCGTCAAACATCCATCAACGAAGAAGATGGTCTCCGCACAAAAAATTGGCTACACGAGTGTCGCAGCAGATTTGTTGCTGGCACTCTACGGCGATCTTGCACAGGATGTCTCGTCTAATCGAGCATCCTACCGCTACATCCAGATCACAGGAGATACCACGGTACGCTACGGCTATCTCCTGCTGAAACTCAGCGATACCGAACTAGCACAGGCAGAAGCCCTGACTAAATTGCACCATCGAGCAGGTGCGTATGTGTATCGCAATGACATATGGCTTGAGCTCCCCAACCAGCGTCATCCTGAATACAGTCAGCCTCCTGCACGATCTGGACCAAACTTCACGCCGACAGGTTATCGCATTGTGTCAGCATCAACAGGCGAGAAAGAAGCCGCAGATGGTATCACAGTGGAAGTCAGTCAGCGTAGTCCTGAAGATAAGCCATGGCACTGGTTGCATGGCAATACCTATCCTCATCGTGATTTGCTACGGAATGAAGGCGCACGCTGGAGCAAGAAAAGACGTGCATGGTATTTCATCGGATGGGAATTGACCAACGCTATTCAGCAACTGCTGGACGAACACAAGCCAGATCAAAATGCTGTTGCAATGTCAGATGATGCGCCTTGCAGTGATGAGGAAGCCGAGCAAATTCTAGGTGTCAAATTATTGCCGAAGCCTGTTCGCGCTCAGGATAATTCCTCCTCGAATGATGATGTATCTGATGTCCCTGAGAATGATGGTGAAGATACTGAAGAGGAAGAAATCCCTGCCATTCGTATCATCAAGCCACAATTCTCAAGCGATGAGCCAGATGCTGTGCAAACAGCGATTCAGCAATTCAAGTCAGCACCAGTTGTCACCACACTTGTTCGTTCACAGCGTCCGACGCGCTGGCAATTACCGGAAGAAGCCTGTGGCGAACTGACAGGTAGCATCACGGGACAGGTCTGGTGTTATTCTTGGGCAGTTTATGATGGCACTTGTATCTTCCTCAGCATGGGCGGTCCTCGTACTGCTGTAGAAGCGATTCGCGCTAAACTCAGCAAAGGGGATATCGTGAATCTGATTCCAGATGATGCCCCAGCCATTGAGTTGACCGCAGGCGAAGGTAACACAGGCATGTACACGGATTATCTGCACAACATGCCCGAAGCGAAATTCACCTCCCTGATGCTTGCCCATGAGATGCTGGTCGAACCGAATTACGGTGGCAAATCGACCACCTTTATCTTCCATCTCTCGGATGAACAGGCAATGGCACAACTCAAACACCATGTCACCGAACTGGTCAATGTACCTGTTTTCAACGGCTGGTCAGGCTATTTGTGGCAAGCAGGACAGAGCGCAATGTTGCTCCGCAAGACACGCTCCAATGACTGTCTGAATCTCTGGACAGTTGAGCTTGATGTGGATTCCTGGACCCGCATCATTACTGGCGGACTCAGTGCAGGCATTATCCAACTGCCAGACCAATCCTAATTCTCATTAATCGCATGACACACAGCCATCTGTATTTCGCAGGTGGCTGTTTTAGTTTAGAGAGGTAACGAAAAAATGGCGCGTGCAATTTCTAAAGAAAATCTCGGATACTACCCTCTGGAAGACAAACATCACACGGCAATTCTCTCGCTAGTTGCGCCTGCGACACCTGCTTATAAAGTGCTAGACCCCTTTGCAGGTGAAGGCGAATTTCTGGAAGTGGCTGCGAAGCAATGGAACGTCACGCCCTACGCCAATGAACTAGATGGTGAGCGGGCTGCCAAATGTATCCAGCGATTTGGTCCGAAACAGGCAGTGCGCTCAGATGCCCTGCGTTTGCGGGCGAGCAACAATGCGTTCAGTTGTCTGTGGGTCAATCCACCCTACGATCATGATAAGGCTGCTTCAGGCAATAAGCGTGTTGAATTTGCGATGTTGCGTCACTCATGGAAATGGGCGATGGATGGTGCGCTAGTGCTATGGGCGATCTATATTCATCATCTCACCGAAGAATCGATGGCGTTTTTAGCTAAGAATAGCCGTCGTGTCGATGTTTGGGCGCTTCCAGGAAAACATCTCGGTGAATACAGCCAGATTGTTGTTGCAGCAGTGGTCGGGCATCAAGCTGATCCGAACACGCTCTATCAGGATATTCTCCAGCAGAAAGTCAACCCACTTCCCTTGAGCGTGCAAGACGAAGCGGTCTATACCTTACCAGCACCGACAGCAGGCAAAAGATTCACCTTCGCCCCCGATATGATCGATGCGGAACGTGGCTTGTTGCTAGTCGAAGAACTGGGTGCATGGCAATCTCAGTCATTCCAGGCTTTGTTGGATGTGCCACCGCCACCCGAACAGATTGAACCTGTGGTTGCACCACGCCCCGGGCACATGGCACTTGTGCTTGCGGCGGGCGTTGCTAATGGTGCAGTGATTGACACAGACGACTACGGGAAGGTTGCTATTCGGGGCAAAACCCGTCACGTTGAACAGGTTGCACGGGTCGATGTTGAAAGTGATCCCAATGATCCTGAACGGCAGGTCAAGAAAACGACCATTCGTCTGAAGCCCGTCACGACCATGACACTGCTTGCAGGCGATGGCACACTGGTCGAGATGGATAGGGATGATGCTTTGCTGGATTTCATCACGAGTAATAAGCAAGCACTGGCAAGCTACTTGAACAACAAGTTCCGCCCTGCGTATCAATTTGATATGAATGGCATCGGGCGTTTCCTCAGCCGTGTACGATTAAAGGGTAAATATCCGCTCTACACTGCACAGAAGCATGTCATCGCGGCAATCACGAAAGGCTTTGAACAACGCGATAGCATCCTCTTGTCAGGTATGATGGGAACTGGAAAGACCGCCATGGGCAGTACCACCGCGATTGCTATTGCCAGTGGTGCAGTCGAAGCGTTGCAGGACGACATCGGCGACGATCAGGTGATTCTCGTGATTTGTCCGCCCCACTTGATTGAAAAATGGAAGCGCGAACTGGTCAGTATCAATCCCAATATCATAGTATCGCATCTTAAACGCCACGAAGATATCAAGAGTTTTATGTCCAAATCGAAACGTATCGGTGCAGGTATTCCGAAGATTGGACTTATCAAACGCGATATGACCAAACTGGGTGCAGGACGCGATGTCGCAGTTATCTGGCGGGATGAACCCGTTGCATTGTGGCGACACGATCAGCCGACTCCTGAAGGCTACGAAGATCAGCCACGCATCATCAAGAAACGAGTTCCTAAATGTCCGCATTGCGGTTGTACGGTCATGCAAGAGAAGAAGGGTACGGCTGTCCCCGCATCAGAGAACTGGTTGAAGTCTGGTAAACGTGCTTGCTCGAACTGTCATGCACCACTCTGGCAGGAAACACGGGATCGTGGTTCACGTCCGAAGAAAGGGCAGAAGTATCCCACCAGGAACCCGCGTTATCGCCTTGATGAGTACCTCAAAAAGCAGTATGCAGATCGGGTCTACATGTTGATATGGGATGAAATTCATGAGGCTGCTAATGGTGCAACGGGTAACGGTGAGGCATTCAGTCGAATGGCAGGTGTCGCAAAGAAGGTGTTGGCGATGACGGGGACTCCGTTCAATGGTCGTGCCAGTAGCATGTTCAACATTGAATATGCCTTGAACCCGCGAATTCGCCAGCGTTACCCGATTGGCGGTGCAGTACGTTTCAGTCGCAAGGAACGGGGAAGTTCCAGTTTTCAGCAACCATTCAGTGGTGCATCGCAACGCGGACGTGCCGAATCCAAATGGGTTGCCGATATGGGTGTCCGCGAGAGAGTGGTTGAAGAACGCCCGTCATATGACAAAGATTCAGGCGCGTACACAGGCACATCCACTTATGAAAAACCCTATCAAGAAGCACCGGGCATCTCACCCTTGCTGGTGGCAGAAGTGCTGGATCATGCGATATTCTTTTCACTCGGTGATCTCGGAAAAGAGTTGCCGCAGTACGAAGAGATTGCAATCCCTGTCACGATGGATGCTGATACGCAGGGTGAATATGAACGTACCCGTTCCCTGTTAAAGGATTATCTCATCCAACGACGCTGGGAGGGCGATGTTTCATTCAGGGGCGCATTTTTGCAATGGTCGATGGGTTGGCTAAATAGTTGTTTTCGCCCGACAAATGTCATCCACAATATCAAGCATCCCATTACGGGTGAGAAAAAACCACATATAGTCACACGGATACCCTCATATGGTGAGGAGCGGATTTACTCAAAAGAGCAGGCGTTGATCGACCTGCTGACTGAGGAACTGGCAAACAATCGACCCTGTGTTGTTTACCTGCGCCAGACGGCAACCCGCGACATCCAACCGCGCATCGAGAAACTAATCCGCCAGCATGTACCGAGTGCAAAGCCTTACATCCTCAAGAACACGGTTGCAGCAGAACGACGTGAGAAAGTGATTGAGCAAGAGGTTCAGAACGGTGCGAATATCATCATCTGTAATCCTGAGTTGGTGAAGACCGGGCTCGACCTTGTGTTTGCGCCAACACTCGTATTTTTTGAAATTGTTTTCAATCTCTCGACACAGATGCAAGCCGCCGCTCGTTCGTATCGCTTGAATCAGACCCATGAACATTGCAAGACGATTTACTTGTTTGCAGAAGAGACGATGGAACACACAGCTGTGCAACTCATGAGCCGTAAACAGCGTGCCGCCAAGTTGTTGACTGGAGACATCGGGCTTACGGGTCTCGAAGCCTTGACTGAAGGTGAAGGTGGTTTTGAATCTGCCTTGCTGGATGCCATTGCCAAAGATGATGTGCTCGTTGATCCCAGTGAGATGTTCAAGGCACAATCAGGCGAACTGGATGCTGAAGATGCCGCCTTCTGGAATGTCGAAGTCGATGAAGATGACAATACTGAACAATCTGTACCAGACCCATTGGTTGCGGAAGCGATTCAATTGGGTGGTATCGTGCGCGAAGATGAGAAACAACCCGTTGTTACTACTGTACAGACCGATGACAAGCCACAAGCAAAACCCGAACCCGCCAACACACGCAAAGTACAACGCTTTGTGCGTCGTTATCTGGATACCGTCAGCCTCATCCATGATGTGAGCAAAAATGCTGAACTGCAAGCAGAATTGCTGACTACCATGCTACATGGTGTTCTTAACGATGATGAGACCCGCAAAGTCGTTGGTTTGCTGGATACAGATTTCTCGCAATATCCCGTGCATGAAGAACAACTCACAAAATGGGTTCGTCGCTGGCTCAAGCGTAAACGCTATGTTTTCATGGGCTGTGAGGAAGAAGTCGCACAGAAAGCTGTGACTGTAGCAAAACAGGCAATAGGCTTTGAGCCATTGCAACTGGATGTTTTCGGTGCTTTGCAAGACATGAAAGATGAGCAACTTCAAACCGATGCCATCAATGACCTCCAGCAGTTGCAACCTCAACCGTCCAAACCTGCCAGTAAGAAACGTAAGAAGACTATCGATCTGATGGCAATCCCCGAAGATGATGCAGAGGAAACAGCATCTACACGCCCTTTAGCCCGAACGCAGGAAGAAGATACCCCGAAGCAACTGGCGATGTTCTAGCCACTCTCGATTTTGTTCAACAGCTTTTCTCCCGTTGTGATGCTTATCGAGACAGTGGATGTATCACGCTGACTGCCATTCATCCAGATGGCAAACACCGCACTCCGTCTCGACACATCCCACTAGACCAACTAGACGTGTTGCAAGACGCAATGCAAAAGCTTCATGTTGCCAATGAAATGGGCTGGGGCGCGTTTGTCGCAATAGGTCTACGTCGTAGAGGATTGAAACGTTATCGACGGGGTGGTGCTGCCGTTCTATTGGCACTACCCGCCTTGTTTGTGGATGTCGATGACATCAGTTTGTCTACCTTGAAACGCTTGCAAGACATGCGTCCTGCACCGAGCTGGGTTACCTTCACAGGAGGTGGCTATCACGCCTATTGGTTACTGGACAAACCACTCACCGATATGAATCTTGCTCGCAAATTGCTTCGAGCTTTAGCAAAGACAACCAGTGGCGACACCCTCAGCCCTGCTCAGAGCCTCAGATTGCCTCAAACGCGAAACACGAAACCGCACAGAAAGGATACCTTATGCCGCGTGATTCACCAGCAAGATAGCACTACCTCGCTTGACGACTTCGCATATCTGCTTCCAGAACAAAGATCGAGCCGAAACCGTGCAAGGCAGTCCAAATGGTCTGGCACTTACACACTCAATCCAGATGTCTTGCAGATGGTGACAGAAACCTTCATCCGTCTGGGCTACAAGCGCTCTGGTGAATGGCTTAGTGGCGCATGTATCTACCCTGAAAATCACCTCCATGACGATGCCCATCCGAGCTTTGGCTTCAACACACGTACTGGCTACGGAAATTGCTACGTATGCGGTTCGATTCTACTCAAAGACATCTGTACTGCACTGACAATCCAACCAATTTAATCTGAAAGGACAATTTGCTATGCCCGAGACGAAACAGACGAATCCTCCAACCGTTATCACCCTGACATTGCCCACACCCACAGGGGGTGGCATTCCGCCTGAAGAAGCAACCGCAACCCTGCTCATCCAGCGTGGCGATCTGGCTCAGGTGCGCCAGTTTCATTATCACGGGATGCTTGCTGACCTGACTGATGCCATCCGTGAGGCAAGCGAAGCACTGGGCTTGATTGAAGAGTGTCCGCCCGTCATTCCCGAATTGCCTAAAGAGAAGAAAGGCAAAAGCAAACGCAAGGCAAAAGCAGACACACCCGTTGATGACGGTGAACCAACCATCGAAGTCCCGCTCAAGAAAGGTACACAAGCGGTCAAGATGAGTCATATCAAAATCGTGTCTGGCGAAACTGATGCGGCTGCTTATCGTCAGGCAACGATGCTCGCAGGGCGCTTGATTGATGGCAAGCTCTGGGATGGCAAAACGCCGATTCGCTTCGAGAACGTGACAGAAGTTGCCAAAAAGATGAAGCACCTCACCATCAAAGACCTCTCGCTGTTCACACTGGATGACTTCGTTCAATCTGTATCCGAAGACGTGGAAGAAACTTCTGAGGAATCCACCGAAACTGAACCCGCTACATTGCTTTAACACTCACTTGTGAAAACCAAAATCTGAATCAGAAAAGGAAACTGCTATGACTGAACAAACCACACCTACTCGTATCTTCAAAATCGGTTCGACCACCATTATGGAGGACGAATCTCTGGCAGGAAAATCACTCGATGAAGTCAAAATTATCTTGCAACGGACATATCCTGAAGTCGCTCATGCTACCGTCCGCGAAACGACACTTGAAGATGGCAGTATTTGCCACCACTTCATCGCCCGTGCAGGCAGAAAAGGTTAATCATGTTTGGCTCTGGCATCTCGTTCGAGGCATTACATGATTGTCTCGCCAGTGTCGAGCCTGTGGACTTGCAGGGGATGCGTTTGCTCAAAGCGTGTCCTACTGCAACAGGCTTGTTCCCACAGAATGTCCCGCGTGCAACGGTGAAAGAAGCGGTGATGGAGCTCGTGCAATACACCGAACGTTGCAATGCTACCGCACGCCGTCTCCGCAATCTCGCTCCTATACCTTTGCTGACACGTGAACAAATCGAGTATGGCTTATAGTTCTCCGTTGGCTGTTACAATCTTGGCTTTTTCGCCATTTGTCATAATCAAAAAACTACCATATGTTTCAGGTAAGCCTTTGAAAACCTTCTCAATGAGTATTCTGTTACCCCGAAATGAATATGTTTGAATATGTGCTTCGGGATTCTCGTCTACAAATAGAACAAAACCAAATTCATAAGTGCTATTGTTGATAGCCTTAAATGTAGCGATATTGTCATTCCCATACTCATATTCATATCCTTCTGGCGCAACTTCTTCAAGGATAGTTTCGACTACTTGCCACGATGGTAGACAACCATCTTTCATGTTGGATGGGATGTCTCGTCCAAACCATTTACGAAACTGCTCAGTTTTGAATTGATTGCTATATGGCACAACGGTATGAATGGTACTCATTTTCACCTCGTGTTTCCTTTCATGTTCATATTATTTTACAGAGAAACGCATGAATAACCTCCAAGAAATCTATATGTATCTCAATCAGGCGATGCAGAGCGATTCACTACTCTGTCTTGCACAAGCTGTTTGTTGGCTTGACCCCTTGTGGCGTGGCTACGATGAAGAGTTCTACGATGACCCTGATGGGTTTCTCAGTGCCGCGCTGGTGGTTACACGCCAATCTTTTCCTGACCTGTATGTGGATGCTATTGACAAACTGCGCCAGGGTGCGACCTATGTCGCGGTTGATAAGTTAATCTGTGAAGGTATCTCAAATACAGGAATCCCACTGGATCATCTGGAACAACTGCCATATGGCATCCCGCTTCCTGCTTATGGGGTCATGCTCGACGATCCTGAATTCTATGATGACCACAAAGACGCACTTCCTGTGCTGGCATTGTTCGGGATTGAACCACTTCCTAATCGCTACAACATCGACATCCCATCCTGTGCGTACACCGCCGCCCAAATGATCGCCTCAGATTTAGAAGAACGTCCCGAAGAAGAATATCAGCAGGTGGCATGGTTTTTGCGCTGGTTGTTCTCAGCGACTGGCAATTCGATTTGCTTATGTGGAATTAAAACCCATCTGTCAAGAAGTGAATCACCCACTCCAGAGACCATCCTCCAGTCAGGCAAGATCTACACCGTTGGTGGCATCATTGCAGACAGTCTGGAACAGCAAGAAGCAGAGGCATACCAGCAACTCAGCTGGACAGTGAAATGGTTGTTCAGTTGCTCGAACAATTCATGCGTGGACTGGGATGCAGAAACCATGTACTCAGTGGAACCTCTAGCGTGGACACCAGAAGATGTGGCATTTGCTGTAGAACTCATCGCTGAAGCAGAAAGCATCATGGCAGATGCTGAGGCAGGATTAGCATGGGTTCAAGGGGAAGTGGCTGTGTTACTGGCATTGCGCTACAACGCGCAACAAATCCACCAGATGTTAGCAAACAACCCGGAAGCCCCCGTAGATGTGAGCCTCACCTGGCCAGATTTGTCGCAAGATCCAGAGACGCAGATCAAGACGTTGCTGGAAGAATGGGGATGTCTTCCGGTGCAATCAGCGTAAGCTGTCGCTGGTCAGCTGTCCCCAATTGTCGTGGTGTTTCACCAGACAAGGTCGGAATATCCGCTAAGGTCTCCAGCAGCTTGTTAATCGCTCCAACACCCTCATCAATGGCGACCATCATCGCGTCAGTTAAGGGAATGGCTTCACGCATTTGCAAGAGATTGTCATGCGCTTGCTGTAACTGAGGCGTACTGGATGCCTTTGGTACATACGAGGCACAACGTGCACAAGCAATACGGTGCGGACAGGTCTCGAAGAAGTCGTGGGTACAAAAGCCATGTCCAACATCATAGTACTTCCATGGTTGCCCCTGTGGTACTGCACCACTGGCAATGGCTTCACGGTCAAGCAGAACCGTAGCTAAGCGTGTGTTTTGTGTCGTGTATTGGTCAATTGCCTGACTGAGTTCGAGATGAGATCGTGTCGTGTAATACAAAGTCGAGTCAGGCGAACGGTGTCCGAGCCAGTTCAGGAGTTCAAGAAATGGCATGGGATTGCGTCCATTGGCAAGCTGGTAAGCAATGGTGTGGCGAGCCCGGTTGGGCGTAATGCGTCCGTAGCTGTCAGACTCAGGTACACCTGCAAGCTCACACAGAAGTGGAAGCATGGTTCGTGCCAGATAATGTTTTGAGATATGTTTTCCCGCCTGTGCAAACAGGTAATGCACGGGCTGCCCGGACTTTGCATCAATGTAAGGTGTAGATGGTGGGCGAAGTTGTTCCCATTCCTGCACCAGTTGCCCGAGTACAGAATCCACTGGTTTGGTGTAAGCGGGATTGAGCTTGTTAGCAGGTACATCTAACCAGCAAATCTGCTCCTCCTTGTCCTGAGAAAAACGCAAACAGCCAACAGGTAGACGACGAATTTCATCAGGACGCAGACCCGAGAAGACCCACATGGCAGCCAGGGCTTTAACCAGAGCAAAGGGATAGCGTTGAGACATTAGATGCTCAGGCTGGAGGTTGAGTGCAGTAATGACCAATTTCTTCCAGATTGCAGGGTCAATAGGCTTCGGTTTCGGACCCAGCCTGCCACGTACTGTGCGTGGTGAGACCAGATAGCGTCCTGCATCGAATCGTCTTGGAATCCAACCCCATTCTTGTAAATCGGTGAAGAAAGTTCGGACAACAGAAATATAGCGGTCTTTTGTGTAAGGGGAGATGGGTTGCCCATCTTTCTGCTTGTAATGCAGATGCGCCCAGTCACCGACCTTGAGACGGTCAACTGCAGCGACGAAGGTCACAGCTAAATCACGTGTCCAGTCTTCTGGCGATGTAACTTCAGGATGTGTTGTTGCAAGCCAACGCCCCACTAGCAAGAGACATCGGTAGTGGGTCTTGCGGTTGGCGGGTGAATAAGTGCTGGCATTGCGCCAACGGTCAACCCAATCTAACCATACCTGAGAAATCCCCGTACGTGCTTTTTGAGCTACTGTCATCATACCTCCTGTAGTTGCACATCTGGTGTGGCAACGGACTGTAGCGACTGAAGCAAGTTGTCCAGTGCCTCTAAATCCCCTGAAACAGCAGCGACTTCTGCGTCAGTGAGTTCAATCGACTGCATCATATGGCGCAGATGACGTTTGGCTTCCAATAGCTGAGCTTGTGTCGAGTCTTTTGGTAGATAGAAAGTACATCGCGCACAAGCCATCCGGTGTGCACAGTGGACAAAGAAATCATTGTTGCAATAGCCATGTCCTAGATCGTAATGCAACCAGTGGTCAGTTGCACCAGCACTAATCGCCTCCTGGTCAACCAGTACATCAACGAGCCGTAGATTGCGTTCAAAGTAATCTGTATCCGTGTAAGTGTCTGCAAGACGTGTCAGGGTAGGCTTCACATAATGCATCGTAGAAGAAATCATGCTGTGTCCCAACCATCGCTGGAGCTCAAGTAAACTCATGGCATTGTCTCCTGTAACCAGCGCGTTACTCATCGTTGCACGAGCACGGTGGCTAGTAATCTTGCCTCTAGCATCGCTCAGTGGTACACCTGCTTTCTTGCAGAGCATGGGAATGAGATGTTTGTTGATGTAATTTTCTCCGAGTCGCCGTCCGCGATATACAAAGAGAAAGTGACACATTTCACCTGTTTTGGGGTCCAGCAACGGTGGTGTGGTCGGGCGAAGCGCTTCCCATTGCAAGAGAGCTTTCGCGGCAAGAGAGCTAATGGGCTTCTCGAAACGTCCCGACGTTTTGTTGGCAGGTACACGCAATGTTGCTGTTTGTTGTGCTTTTGTAGATACCTCATCTTCCAGACGAATACATCCAACGCGCAAGCGTCGAATCTCATCGTTGCGAAGTCCACCAAATACCCAGATGAGTGCCACAGCCTTTACCATCTCCAGTGGATGTGTTGGAATGTTAGCATTCGAGGCGGTGAGTGGTTGGATGTCTGCCTCAGCGAGATTCAATGCCGCCTGTAGCAGTTTCGCCCAGATATCGCTGGCAATAATGCGTGGGTTCGGTCCAATCTGTGCATTGAGATAAGCAGGTGCTGTCAGACTCTGTCCCGGATTAAATCGTCGGGGAATCCATTCCCATTCGTGTAAATCCTGGAAGAATTTGCGAACGGCATCAATCTTCTTGCGACGGGTGGAAGCCTGTAACAATTCACCGCTCATCTTCGCTTCTTTTGCCCATGCGCCACGCTGGAGATTGCAGGCTGCCCCGACGAATTCCAGACAAAGTTGGCGGTTCCAGTCTTGCGGTGTTGTCACCTGTGGATGGTACTGCTGTAACCAGAACCCGACCTGACCCAGAATATGCACAATGCCACGGCGGGTTGCAGGAGCAAGGGTTGAGCTTGCCTCCCAGCGTTGGCACCACGTATCCCAGTCATTTGCTTCAAGCTTTGTTTCTTGTACTCGTGGATGTTTGGGCAATGGGGATTTCAAGATATCGAGTTGGAAAAGCGCGTAGGAAATCCGCACAATAAAACGCTTTTGACTCGGTTTAGCAGTAGTTGCACGCAGATGTACCAGCGTTTCGCTGCTAATGTTCTCCAGATGCGGATCGCGGTTAAACAGCAAAATCTCAGCCAGAGTAGATTGCAAAGCTGAGCTACCATAATCGCTGTATCCTAGTGCTGTCAGGCTCTGTTCAATGGTCTTCATGTTCTCATTGAAGATGTGTTCGCCAAAGATGTGGCAGGCTACCGATGTAGGTTCACGACGTGGCAAGCGGTGGAAACTTCTGAAGCACTTCAGGAGATACAGGGTTAGCAAAAATGCGTGTTGAGCGCGACTGGCGACTGCTTTTGTTAGCGCACCCTGCATGGGTTTGTGGAGTGTGTTTTCCCAGACTGTTTCAGGTATATCTGTGAAGATCTGTCCACTGTTTGCCATCTGCTGGAGGAACAAGTAGATCACGGGGTTATGGTAGTCAATGTCATATGGTGTGCAGGACAGCGCAGCTTGAATCGGTGTCACAATGCGTGGTAATTGTTCCTGTGCTATCTTTGCATACCCCACAACACGTCCGGGCTTTTCGCGTAAGCGTAACAACTCATGCAGAGTCTCTTGTTCTTCTGCTAACAATGGCGTGGCAAGATCAAAGCTGTCGAGTGAGATGGGCCATCTCCACTGCATGTCAGTTTGCATTGTGAATGACCTCTTTCAATCGCCAGACATCCAGATCTTGTAGTTTGACACGAATCTTGTTGGCAAGATCTGTACCACTGAGATGAATGTATTGCATGGTTGTATCGATGTTTCTGTGTCCTGCAAATGTGGCAATGTCATGCACATCCACCCCTGAACGGGCTAAATCTGTGAGACGCAGATGACGCAGTGTGTGCGGTGTGAATTGGGGAACTTCTGCTTCCTGTGCAATACGACGGACTGTTTTCGACCAGATTGCAGTGCTAATCGCTTGGGCATAATTGCGTGGTGACTGCGACAGAAACAGGGCGACACCCTCACGGCTAATCTGTGCCCGTTCATGCAAATACTGTCGCAATAGTTGTCCACTGCCCTGTGTGTATGGAACTGTTCGTGAACGGCGACTCTTGGTGTTCTCTGCCCGGATTGTGACCAGACAATGGGCAAAGTCGAAATCACTGATGTGCAGCCCACATACTTCTTGACGACGTAAAGCCGCGTCATATGACAGGGCAAATAGCAACTGGTCACGCAATTTGCATCGCTGAACAGACTGGATAATCTGTTCCCATTCTTCGCTGTTGGGTATCCATGGAAAGTGGCGCATCTGTGGTACCAGACCCCGTTTGCCACCGCGTGGATTGTTATGCACATAGCGTCCACGTCGAACTGGATTTTGCTCGATGATGCGATCTTCTTCAAGATAGTCGTAAAAGCGACGAACAATGGTCAAACGTTGGCTGATGGTGCTGTTGCTCAGACCTGTCACTTGTTTGTATTGTGACTGTCTGGCATTCACAGGCAATGGTCGTTGTCGCAGGTCATTGATGTACAATCCGATGATATCTTGCTTGACTGCCAGTATCTCAACCTTCTGCATCTCACAAAATGCGAAGAAATCTGCTAATCCTCGTGCATAAGCATGGAGTGTGTTGTCTGCCAATCCGCGACGAAACTCAAACTCTAGCCAACGGACTGCATGTTCATTCACAACCAGCCCTGGATACTTACTCAAATCCATGTGATCTGCCTCCCTCATCTATGGTCATTTACATGGATACACTTCAACACCGTGCAAGCGCAATCGGTGTCAATTCCAGATAACTTATAGATTGGGACTTTGAAATCATGTGCGAAGTCGAACCGCTCTCGTGGGAACCCGATGATCTTGCCTTTGCCCGCGTCATGATTGAAGAAGCTGATGAAATCATGGCTGAGGTTCTCACAGGTCTCTACTGGATCACATCCCAACCTGCTGTTATGCAATCCTTGCAAGACAATATCCAACGAATTTACAAAGCAATCCAGAAGAAAGGCAATGCTAATGATGCCCCAAACGTTCGACTTAAATGGGTCGATCTTACAATCTGCACTGAGCGAGTTGCCTAGTCTCTCGCTCGATTTTTATTCCTACGGCTGTGTCTTGCGGAAACGCGAAGGCGAGACCGTAACGGAATTTCCAGTTGACCCGCAGCAAGTGGCGATGGTGCTTGCCGCTAAAGTTGGTTTCGACACAGGTTTTCTGGATGGTGATACCTTGATGGTGCGTCAGGATGGTGTCAAGCGCACGGTGATTGGCTTCCGTAAACGTTGCAAGACAGGCATTTGGCTGGATGGTTCTGATACTGCCATGCGTGTATCACTACCTGATTTGCTGATGATTCGTACCACAACCGACAACAACACACCACAATATCAGGTCTACGCGGTTAAAGGTCGCCCGACTTCACTGGATGCTGAACTCTTCCGTTGTCCACTACCGAATGTCTTCAATTCCGCGTCTATTTGCTGGGGAACGGTAAAACGTGTCAGCGATGATGCGCTCAGTAGTGGATCACTCGCGGCAGACTGGTCAATGTTATTAGGTAGTCCCTTTGGAGACCATGCCTGTCACGGGAAATCTGTTGCCCATCCGTCTGATGTTCGCAAGATGCTGATTGAGCTTGAAGGGCGCAAGGCGCGTGTCTACCCGCGTCGTGATTTAATTTCAGCCAATAAGACATTGGCGCAAGCGATTGGAGATAAATCATGATGCAATATTTCGATCCCAACCACTACCTCAAGACCATTGCCATCATCGGGCTGGGTGGGACGGGCGCAAATGTCGCTCGCATCGTTGGGCGAATTGCCTATGACATGCAACGCAATCGCCGTCATGCACCAGATATTCTGCTAATTGACCCGGATAAGGTCGAGGAGAAAAATGTCGGACGACAGCTCTTTGCGCCATCTGATGTCGGGCAATATAAAGCCGAAGTAGTAGGGAAACGTCTCAATTATGCCCTTGGACTTTCTACACGGTGGATACCTGATACTGTTGATGCCAAACGCCACTTTGACCGCTATAGCTCGAATATCGTGATTAGCTGTGTCGATAATCATCTGGCACGGCATGAGATTCATCGAATTGATGGAATCACTATATCAAGCGGTAACCATAAGGACGCTGGACAGGTAAATATAGGTTCAAGTGATGATCCCGACCTTATCCGACGCTATCTGGATGAAGAAAAAGTGCGCTATTTGCCCAAAGAAGGGTTACTGTTTCCAGCCTTGCTTGAGCCTGAAGCTCAGCCCGAACCACAACCAGAAAATCTGTCTTGTGCGGAATTAGTCGCAACTGGTGAGCAAGATTTACTAATCAATGATTGGATGGCAGCCATCATCGGGCAGTATGTGTATAAGTTACTCCATCGTCAGCCAATCCACAGCTTTCTGACCTACATCAACGCTGACAGCATGGCAGTTCGATCCGTGCCAATCTGTCGGGAGGAGCTGGAGGTCTACTTATGAGCCACCAACTCAAACTGTTTGAGCTAGAAACTGAACGCAATACACCGGATGCTTTATCCCTGCTTCGCAATGGTGCAGCGCTGGTATTATCGGTCTCAGGCGGCAAGGACAGTGATGCGATGAGCCATCATTTGCTTGAAATGAGGGAGCGCGAACAGTGGACAGGTGACGTTGTTATGTTACACGCAGATTTGGGCAAGCGTGTTGAGTGGCATCAGACACCGGAGTATGTACGAAATCTCGCTAAACGTAAAGGCGTTGAATTGCATGTTGTGCGCTGGTCACATGGCGACCTGATTGACCGCATCTGGCAACGCTACTACAAAGATCCGTCGCGTCCATGTTGGCCCTCTGCCAAAATAAGATTTTGTACATCGGATTTGAAGCGTGGACCAATCTCGCGCTGGATACGAAATACATTTCCGACAGGGAATGTGATTTGCTCAATGGGCATTCGCGCTCTTGAAAGTAGCGCACGTTCAAAGAAAGAGACTTTCAAAGCACGCAAAGATTGTACCGCCCCGACAAAGAGACGTTTTGTGTATGACTGGCTGCCGATTCATGATTGGACAGAAACTGATGTCTGGCAATGTATTCGCGAACATGGAGACATTGCTCACCCTGCCTATCGACTGGAACAGCCCAATCACCGTTTGTCCTGCGCTCTATGTGTGCTGGCAAGCCTCAATGACCTTATCAACGGTGCATTACACAATCCCGATACCTATCGTGAATACTGCCGCATTGAAGCTGTGACAGGCTACAGTTTCCGCAAAGATTTCTGGCTCAGTGACTTGCAACCTGAGCTTCTTTCACGAGAAACATTGAATGCGGTGCGAATGCACAAATCAGAAATGATAAAAGAGGTAGGTTAGCTTGATAGTGAATAAATACTCACTGCGAGATTTCTATATTCTCACATTCAGTCTGTCTTGTACTGATAGCGATGATACATTGTTCGTCAAAGTCATAAGAGTGTGTTGCAGTATTATATATACCACCTGCTAAATAACTTACCTGTTCTCCCGTATCAGACCAAGTTGGTAGTCCATGCCAACTATCTACTTCTGTGGTAGTGAGCTGTATTAATTCTGTTGCACGTTGATCGATCAAATATATTCCGGGATTTCCAGAACGTCCAGGACCATCTCTTACCGCAACCGCAAGAAAGTTACTATCTGGAGACCATGATGCCCAATCCTCTGAGTAAAATGCGGTACCGCCATTGAGGTGAAAATTCTGGAAACTTAATCCATTACGGGAAAAAATATAGACTTCAGAAGATATATCACCGTATGAAAACGCCAATTTCTCGCTATCAGGAGACCAGATTGGGAAATGAGCTGGATATTGTAGATCATTTGTAACTTCAATAACTGCCTCGCCTGTAATCGAGATTACAACAATCGTTTTGGGATACCTAATGCCATCTTCAAATGCAATGTACATCCCATCCGGAGATAATGAGATAAATGTATTCTCATTTGAATAATAACAGACTCGCTTATCTGATGAGTCTAAGGCATATAGTGTGATGTGATTACTAGACTGTATATCAACATCAAAACGCTCAGGCAACTGAGTTATACGACTTGTAGGAAGTCCACGATTAGATGTATATGAACAAGATAAGACATCGTTGGAGAATGTAGCATTACTTCCAAGACCTATCAATATCACACTAACACAAATCACCAATATCAAAATGATTGTGTAAGCTATGGTAGCTTCGTTACTCGGATTCCGATGTTTAGGTTTTTCCATACGTCATCCTCTAGTTCCCGAATTTTGCAGTCACCATAAAGCAAATTCATCCAGATTTCTACGATTTAATGCATAGCGTCTGATTTACATCAGATTTACTTCTGTGGTTTCGTCGCAATTCCTATCGATGATAACCCTCAAGACTACGCTTTTGTTCTAATAAACACAACGAAAGAGATTAACATGACTGATTTACTACCTATTCTGGACTGGCAAGCTGTATTGCTAGTCAAAGTTCATAAACAAGCTCTACTACCACATCATCTCGGGCTGTCTGTCTCACGGATGCACCTCGCCCAACATCCAGATGGCATTCTCGCCTCTGGTTGGGATGTCCCTGTCGAAAATCGTCAATATCCTCGCGCTCAACTTGTGGGCTGGAAACCTGCCCGTGATGTGCCTTTTGAACTGCCCGTGCAGTTCTTTCGGAATGGCGATCCGCGTGTATCTACACTTATTCCTGCTGGCACATGGGTTTTGCCCTACGATGATGCGCTGTACAACCTGTACCTACAATTCCAGAAGCAAACACAATCCCTGATGCAAACCATTGAGGTGAATCCTGCCGCGCCTGATCTATATGCTGTACTCACTAATTTTGTTGATTTATTCAATAAGGAATGATCCATGACTACACCACAATCAGCACTGCAACATTACAATACACATTTCAACAACAAGGCATATCAAGCTATTGGTACACATCTGTCTCAAGATTTACGCGCTGACCGTGAATCCTTACGGGTATCTGATGTCATGAATATGCTCTCAGACGTGGCGTTTCAGGTCTCTGAACATCCACACTACACCCATGCTAGCTTGAAATTGGCGATCTTCTGCGGGCAGAACAATGTCAGCATTGTGACCATTGACCTGATGGCAGACTATCTGCGACGTTTCCAGATTAAACCCGATAATATCATCGAAGATTTTCAGGCAACGGCGAAATCATTGCTACGAAGCTACGCTAGTTTTGACAGCTTACATAGTGCTGCGACAGCCGCTAATGGCATCCACAGTTGGCAGGGACGTATTGCATATGATCTACTGGTCACAGCCGAATATCTGACACAGGCAGCCAGTCATTTGTTGATGCACGGGAATCTGTCTTACATCCGCGAGAAGTTACAGTCGTCATTCTGGCATCTCAAAGGTGCGCTACATGAGGGTTTGCGCCACGCAGATAAACCGCGTTTCTTCGACTTTCACACCGTTGATTTCCCCAAAGCTGATGGTGATGATTCTAAATAGCGTCACCTGTACAGCCATGTAGGTTGCTCTCACGATTGAGAGACTTCTTTCGGGTTGCTGTTACAACACTCCAGCAGGGTAGTTGGCAGTCTGAGTAAATGCTTGCTTCTATCTGCAATCCTCGCGCTCTGCCAGTTTCCATCTGTTGCAATCCCCTTTATATATCATCTGCGACAGCTCTTATGTCCGTTAAATCCAAACCCACAATGCTGATGTACAAGCAGTCACGTATTGCAGGTCAGTCTGCCAATTAAACACCGAACCAGTCACTGTGTTCACCAATCCTCGATGAAATCTGCTCAGTTCCCATGTGTGCCCCTGTGGTGCTTGTGGATGTCCGCATCAACCCCATAGCAGTCGATTTGTCGCTGACCATGCTAGCAGAGGCGACTGTCTGTCAATCCCTGTGGGATCGCTTTACCTCTTTCTTCCGGGCTTGTGCCTCTACGTTCACCAGAAACAGGTAGCGCCTTGCAGGTGACAGCCCGCCTGAGAACCTCCGCTTGATGCAGGTCAGAAATCGACAATGGGTCGATAACACAAACATCCAATCACAGGAGGCAATACATCATGGGTTCAATTATCACAGTTTCAATCACAGGTTACGTTGGCAGTGAACCACAACTTCGTCAGGTCGGTGAACAGCGCGTGGCATCCTTCTCAGTGGCAATTAATCGCACGACCAGTAATGGCAATCAGCAAACCCTGTGGGTACGCGCCAACGTCTGGAACAAAATTGCCGATGTCGCAATGACCTACGTGAAGAAAGGTTCTCTCGTGCAACTGACGACAGAATGGCTACGTCCGAGCGCATGGGTTGACCAGAGCGGCAATCCGCAAGCGAGCATCGACATTGATGCCAACCGTCTCATCCTGCTGGATCGCGTGAACGGCGAAAACAGCGAAACTCCCGACGACGAGATTCCTTTCTGATTTCCCCACAATCTACCTCAGCGTAGCGGTACACAGCAGTGTGCCGCTTTTCCACTTCCATCAGTCCTCAAGCCAATTCCCGCGCACATTAAATATCACCTCACAATCACAACGCCCACCCAATTTACGCAGTAATTTACTATTCCCGTCCAAACTTAAAAAGTCGCGTCGCCTGAGCCACTGACGTGTCTTGCGGAGAGTCCCATCACAGTTCCATTTCAATTCATCAGGATTTTTCGGGTCAGGTCGAAAATTACACCCTTTCTCACTCATTAACCAGTGACACAATTTGTCGAATTCTTTGGCAGTCATCAAACGGAGTTTAGGTTTCGGTGTAGACACCTCTTTGGCATTAGAACTTGCATACCCTTCTTTGCGCTTAGGCTCAGTGGAAAGACGGACCCATACATGCGAGCGCCCTTTGTGGGCAGGTGCTGACCACTTGATTTTGAAACGTTCTGGATGCGCTTCAATCAAATGAAGCAGCTTTTTATATCCGTAATGCTTGGGGTCATAAGTCGGGAAGGTATCGCGCAATCGCTGTCCGATAGTTGACAAGTGCTGGTAGCCATATGCCTTTTGTGTCATGCGGACAATACGCTCTATTTCATCTAGTAGCATGGCTTCACTAATGAGATTGGTTTTTTGTGGAGATTCGTCCATTTCTTCGATTATCTCATCTTGTTTCAGAATGTCCGAATTGTATCACATCGCCTATGTGTAGCGCGTGTAGTGCATGGCGCTACCTTGCAGTAGCGCCGCTGTCCTGCGGACAGCCCCGACCCCCTCAGTATATCTGCATTACACATCCAGCCAGCCTGTGCATGGCATGTATATTCTTCATCTCAAATGGTTCGCTGAGGGGGGAGCGAGCTAAAACACGCTCGCTCCTCAAGCCGGAGAGGCTGGTGCATCGCGCCCACACGACGCACCGCTACTCGCCATCGAGGTGTCAAGTAGCGTACGAGCACGACCTATCGCGCTCAGCGGACACACTTCGTATCTCCGCATCCGTTTCGATGCCGAAACGGGATTTGCAGGACAAATCATTGCCTAATCGTCAATGTGCGAAAAATTACATCATCACTGTGGTAATTTTCCAGCCCTCCAACAGGGTCTATTTGCGACAATAGACATTATATCGCAAGCTGTTAGGAGTGTTTTGTGTCCAACAAATCAGTTCGCCGTAGCCTCTCGATGACACCTGAGATGGCAGATCGGCTCAAACAAATCGTCAAGAGCAAACCACGTAATGTTACTGAGGCAGACATCATCCGTGAAGCTATTCGCCTGTATCTTGACGGGCAAGAAGACCTCATTGGTAGCCGTCGTCACTTTCAGCGTTCCTTTCGGGATCGTATAGATGAACTGGAAGCAGCACTTGCATTTCAACTCAATGTGATTCTGTTCCTGCTGACAGCAGATGAAGATGCCTTGCGTGAAGCAATTATCACTGCACGCAAACATGGGGATACTTTACTGGCTCAAATCGAAGCGGTTCGTAATCTGAAAGATGACGCATGAGCAAAGCCATCATCGTGGTTGACTTTGCCTACAAAGGTCCCGAACGCAGAGGCTATGGGACAGGACGAGTTGGACTGAGTTCCACACTCAAGTATCTGCAATACAGAGACAAAGTACAAAATCAGCTTGCAGCCAATCGTGACTACGAGCGCTGGCAAGATCGGGGGATGGGATTGCACTGGCGCGATATTCTGACCAATAGTGAACAACTCAAGAGTAAGCATGTGCTGGCGTGGACATGGGTGGTGTCACCTGCACCGGAACTCATGGCACTCGTTCCAGAAGCAGAACGGCGTGACTTCGTGTGTGATCTGACAGAGCAAGTTGTCGAAGACTACTATGCAGAACGGGGTTTTGACTTACCTGAATACAGCTACATTCTGCACGACAGACCAACGGATGATGAAGCCCTGCAACAACTCCACACCCATGTCGTTCTGCCCGGTACGGTCTCATCGATTGCAGATCGGCAACCCGTCTACAACAACAAAGAACGTGGTCATGATGCTTTGTTTCGGGATGTGGCTACCCGACATTTTGAAGCCATGCTCGATGATGTCGTCGGACCTGAATGGCGACTGAAAAGAGAAGAACTGGATCACGAACACTCGCAAGAAAGTGACCCCAATGACTTGGATGCCTGGTTCGGGCGTGACTAGAGAGGAAGATACACGATGTTCTACTGGTTATTCACAGATGGCTATCTCATTCTGCAATCGCTGTTGTGGCAACTTGTGTGTTTGTCACTGGCGATGCCCATTGTGACCTCAGTTTCTCTCGGTGCAGGTATCCGCCGTACCGCCGAAGAGAAGCAACTGACTGCATGGCAACAGGGCTTACGTGTCATCACATATGTCCTGATATTTGCCTCCATCACAACCCTCTACATCATGTTGCTGGCTGATCGTGCGATTGCCTACGGACAACCTGCTGAAAGTGGATTCATTCGTCTGGTGGTGGGTGGTCAGGGTATTGACCAGATGAGACTCTTTGTTTTCGGAGCAATGCTATTCATGCTTTGGTTCATAGTCGGGGTTGGCTTGCACAGTGGCATCAAGAATGGTGGTTGGTTGCGTGAACGGATTGATCGTCTACGCACACCACAGATTCGACGTGGGGCATTAGGCTCATCTCATTTTTGTACGATGCGCGAGTACAAACGCTTTCGTCGTGAAGATGAGGAAGGGCTTGTCTTGCTGGGCGCATTCTGGGGCGAGAACAAGCAACGCCTTGACATTGGAACAGGTCGATTTTGTCTGAGTGGAGAAGATATCTCACGTGGGATTTTGACACTCGGAGGTCCGGGGTCGGGTAAGACGCAAGGTATTATCTTACCTGCGATTGCGGATCGCATGTTATCCGGTCACTCGCTGATTGTGGCTGATCCACAGGGCGAGATTACCGCCCATATACTCAAATATGCGGCTGTAACCCGTCATCTGGTCGTCGTGCATGACCCGACATCTACGATTGGTCCGCGTTACAATCTGGCTGAAGGTATCGACAATGTATCCGATGCTCGTGCTATCGCAGATGTACTTGTACCCTCTGCCAATGGCGATAACAAATTCTGGACAGATAGTGCCGCTGCCTTGCTCGCTGCTTGCCTCATTCGCTTTCCCAATCTTGGTGAAATCTACAATGCGATGAATGACCTCCAGTCACTGGCACAAAAACTCGCATCTGAAAAAGATGATGCAGCGTTGCTTGCCAACAGCTTCATCGCCAGTGTTGGCTCGGATGGTAAAGTTGCATCCAATGTTGTTGCGACGTTAGCAACAGCACTTACTGGTTGGGCATCTACCGATGTTCGCAAGAATACTGCTGCTTCCGACTTTGATGCAGAGATGGCAGTCGAGCAACCAACAGTCGTGGTCTTAACCTGCCCGGGCAGGATGCGTGCTGTCTATGCTTCCTATCTTGGGGCAACCCTCCGTAAGTTGATGCTTGATCTCGATACCATTGGCGAACGTAATAAAGGACCACTACCTATGCCCGTTGGTATCATCCTGGATGAATTCCCAACACTCGGGAAACTTGATTCATTGGTGGCGGATGTCAACCTTGTCCGTAAACGCCGCATTTCCATTTTGATTGGCGCTCAGACCAAAGGGCAGTTCCATCTGATTTATGGGCAGGAAGGTACACAGGCATTATTCACGGGCCTCGCAACACAGGTTATTTATGGTGGTTGTGATGCTGAAACTGCTGAGTTTTACAGTAAAGCCAGTGGTACAGCTACAGCAGATTCTAAAGCAGATGATCCGACCAGTCACTTGCGCCAGCGTCCATTATTGACCGTTGATGAGGTCATTACACCACAGGTGGGTAACTGCACCGTATTCGCCCGTTATGTCGAAGCAGGCTTTGCAACACAGGTCATCTTGAATGCCCGCCTGACCCGTTTCTACGAGCGGCAAGATTGGAAAACACATCTTAAATTCTCTGACCCGTCAGAAGCATTGCTCCTTGAACGTGGGTTAGCTTTGTGGCTTGAACTACCAACCGAAACGCAATCTGATGAGGCGATGTATGAAGTGATGGACAACGCTAGGGAAGCTGCCATGATGCTCACTGGCAAAGGTGTCAGTTCTGTGCATGTATCTGACATGCGCGAACAACTACAGAAACGAAAGGTGCAAACCCCATGACATTGACAAAGAAGAAAATGGTGCGTGAGATTGGTCGCCGTACCCGCCTGACAAATAGGGAAGTACAGGAAGTTGTAGAAGCTCTAGTTGACGTTTGGACTGAGGCGCTGGTTGAGGGTGAGAAAATCGAGATTCAGAATTTCCTAGTACTAGAAGTAAAAGAGATTAATAGGGGTAAAAAAAACAGTAATCATCTCCAGTTCCAATCTCAACGCCTATTTAACCGTATTACTTTACGAGCAAGTAAAAAACTGCGATGGCTAATACAAAACAAAGATGGATGAGGTACGTTGGTATATGTTAGATCCAATGTGCAGGTATTAAAGCTCTTCCATTTCGCCATGGTTCTTCCACAAGAGCGTCTCGGAACTCTTGATCTTCAAATTCGGCATGTTCTAAAATGATAATCTGCAAGTTAGGATTCAAATTTCGACAATAAGAGAAAAAAAGATTAAACATTCTGATCACTGCCTGTAAATCTTCAGGTTCTTGCTCAACTCCATCATCATCGGTATAAGTTTGCTCAGGAAAATATACTTGGCTAGGCTGATCGAATATGATGAAGTTAGGAACTGGCCTTCCTTGTTCAATAAAATATTTATGCAATGCCAAAAATGTAATTAGATGAACCCCGAGATAGTTTGATCCACTTCCTAAATTTTTACCCATTTCAATTGGAGATCCTGGGACACTGATGGTAACAGTGAGACGTTTAGGATTTAATTTATAAGGATATTGATGTTCTAACTCTAACTCTTTCGCAAGGGTGGTCATTTCAAAATCAATATTATCAAGTATCGAATCCAGTCGTTCTTCTACAGACAGTGAGTCAAGTCTTTCGCTGAGTAAATCTACTTCCCTTTGGGTACTTTCGATTAGTCTTCTAAGCTCTGTAATCTCGTTGATTTCTGGTGGGTTAGTGTCTAGAAACCAACTCATTCGCCCAATTATTCGTGCGGTACGAATTCTATCATCGCTAATCGAATCTGCTGATTCTTGTTCGTCAATAACAGACTTGATATTGAATTGTATTTGCTTCCTGCGTTCTTGGAGTCTTTTTAATTCTGTATTCAATTCTTCTAAATAGGTATCTAATTTGGGTTTTTCTCTTCCAACTAAGTTCAGTTCCGAATCAAGTTTCTGTAGTTGGTTGCGTATAGAAGTTGTAGAGGCAATGGGCTGATCTAGCTTAGACGAACACACCGGACATGTGTTTTCTTGCTCATCATCATCAAATAATCCAACAGATACTAAGCGCACGACTTGTTGAGAAGCCTCAGATTCATATCCATTTGCTGACGCAATATATGCTTGTGCAGCTACAATCTGCTCCTGTTGTTCCTGTATAAGCCTACGAATTTCTGTTTCTTTTTGTCTTAGTGCTGGGAGTTGGTTACTAATTGATTGACTGGATACCTCATCAGGTTTCCAATCTGCAATAATCTGTCTAATCAATCTAAGCATTCCTGCCGCATCAGTAGGAACTTGGCTCTCATCAATCATTCCTACTTGGACAGCCTCGCTTAGTAAAGATTTCCCTCTTGTTGCTCTTTCGATGGTAGCAACTTCTGATTCTGACAGAGTTCGTTTTAATTGTAATAAGTCTCTCTGCTTTTGCCGTAATTCTATAGACAGTTGTAAGCTTTCATCTTCAACAGCTCCTAGTATATAGGGCAATGTTGTTCGGATATGTTTTGCCAAACCTTCTTCAATTTGTCTGTAAAATAAAGCATCCTGATTTTTTATATAGTTCTCAGGCTGAAATAGGTAAAATTTCGTATGATCAACAGTAACCTCAAAATCTCGATTTTCGGTATCTTCACCAGCTTTGTTAGAATGTATACCTAGTCTTTTGGACACTACTTCTATCAAATCAGTATCATTTGAAAAAGGAGCAATTTCTTGAATACTTGGAATGCTTAAATCTTTGCCAATACGGTAGTATACTTGATTTGAGCTTCGTCCATCGCCTGGTGGTTTGGGTTTAGCAACAAACAGCTCTACATCATTCAGGTAGAAAAGGACAGCATAATACTCTACGGATTGACGTATGGGACCTTCTGGAATATTGAAACTTGACCTTCCCATACAATAATCGACAATATTGATAATCGTAGATTTCCCAGTTCTTGATTCCCCCGTAATAATATTGACTTGACCAGACCGAAAATTGAGTATTCTGCGCTCGCCGTTGGTGTTGTAGAGAATGATAGATTTAATTTGCATACTCACGGTTTAATGCCCCACATTGCATATATCGTAGCTTCAGATGGCATTGTTGCAAACCATCGACCAATAAATCTTGCTTTATTTTGTATTTCTTCAATTTCAGTCTGATCGAGTTGTGCCAGTCTATTTTTCAAATCTTTTGACTTCCTGAAAGTTTTTGAAGTTGGGGAAAACATCGCATCTGCATTCTGACTAAACACCTCTTTTTGCAGACCATAGTAGATTGCTTCTTTCGTTATAATTTTTAGCCCTATAACTCTTTCTGGAAAACCGATTAAGACTGATGGATTTTCGCTTATCCATGAATTCATTTTCGTAGTTTTGGTACGAGGTAGCACTATACGAGTTGCCTTGTGCAATACTACGGGTAGTATGAGAAACAAGAGGGTATAAGGTAGACCTTTGGTGTTTGTTTGTTGATAGGCTTTTATAGCATCTCTCAGAAGTAACGAGCAGAATGCAGGATTCAATAAATTAGCAACTTCTGTTGGGCGTTGTTGCCAAGCCGCTTGAGGATCTGACACTTCAATAATTGATTGGAGTCGCTCAAGAAACAACGGATGCCACCAGACCCTAGGCTTTGTCTCATTCGCAAGAATATGAAAGCTCCCTCGCACAACATAGGGTGCTTCCACTTTTGGACGAATTTTCGGGAAGTCCTTAGCTTCATCTACCCATCTGAAAATTGTTCTACCAGCTTCTATAAGACTATCATCATCATGTTCATCATATTCTTGCCAATATTTTTGTCGTTCCCACTCATCTACAAGTTCTTCTTCATAACTCTGTAGTTCACCAGGGTATAACAGATTTTCTCTTTGCCAACGTGAACGTTGCTCAAACGCTTGATAGTAATCTTTTATTGCTTTGTTGATTTGTGGTTTCTGTAATGCAATTTCTCTAAGTTGACGTACAAACGTCATTTGATCTGTTTCATCTTCAGGTGGGATTGGGATTTCTTCCCAAAATTCTGTAGGTAAGTTGTCATCTTCATATTGTTTCTGTATACGCCAAATGCTATCAATCACTTCTTCTTTGGTGATTGAAACATTGTTAATGCTATTCATTTGTTCAATAACCCTTTTAAACCACCAGCCTTCTACTTGATTAAAAATATTCTCTTTAAACAACTTGGGTACGTTCAGCCGATTTTTTATTCTATCTTGTATATCCGATATATCAGGATTCTCGTCCAAAATACGTATTGCGCCTAGTAACCGCAATCTTTGAGGTGTAGTCAAGGACTTAAAGGTACTGAATGCGTTTTCAAGCGACTTGTTTGTTGAAGAAGCCGCTATCTCCAATAATCTACTTTCTGTCTGAGCAATATCCGTAGAAGCGGTTCTAGGATGAAACTTACTCAGAATTGAGGTGTTTGGCACACTAGCAGTTGTCACAAGTGTTAGAATGGTATCATCAGCAAGTGAACCGCTTGTGACAGCGGAACTCCACACTCGGATAGTTTTCCAAAAGTCTGGACTTGTATCTGTTAAGTTAGCTACACGATTGAGAGAATTATGCTTTAGTTGAAGTAATTCGGTGGGAGTACCATCAATATCTAAATTAATGTCATCCAAAGCCTCAATATGCAAATTCAAATTGTCATTTTCGGAAGCCAAAATAACATAGAGTGCGTATCTGATTTGATAAAGATAGCCTAATGCTGATGGTCTTGCAGAAAATTCTGACATAATTTCTCTATCATTTGCGTACAAACTGAAAGTATTACTACGTATAAATAAGTTGAATGAATGTTATTTAGTTAAGTATAGGCTTGTTTGTGAATTGAGCCAACCATACAATAAATAATATCATTAGTCCTTCAAATGAGTTGGTAAACTTTCCAACTTCTGTCACACAATTTTACACATGGTCAACAGCCATCCATATAATAAGCTGAACCTCATCTTCTGTGATTGGTGGTAGTGGTTCAGGCGGAACAAATGGTTGCAGACCTAATTCCCGAACTTTAGCAACGATGATTTCTGAAACAGCATAGGGATCATCAGACTCTCGATCAAAGACTTCACGAATTTGACGCTCTGTGCGTCGTTCAAGTGGTGCTTCAAGGGAGTTCAGAATGTCTAATAACTCGTTCTGATTGATTTCTGGTGGATATGTACGTAAATGCTGTGCAGCCTCACGTAATAATGGGCGCACACGAGGTTGTAGATTTGCAGGGTCAGTCGAATAACTCCATTCTTCATAGATGTCGGTTCTAGCTTTAAGCCACGCATCATAAACACCTAATCGCAAATTATCAGGCATATGCCGTTCTGTCGTATGCAAGCAAGTTATCAAGCGGAGGCAGCCAAGCAAATCATTGAGCATTTCGCCTCCATTAAACGGTACAAATCTCAGGTAAATACTTTCACCAACTTTTGCACAGAAGAAATGCCCCTTCTCTAAACCTATGAAACCTGAACCCGCTGCCCATGGCAAAGCAGTAATATCTTCTCCGTAATCTAGCAAACCTCGACGCAATTCTTGGCGATACTCTTCACCGGAGAACGCATTTGGCTCCTCGCCACCATTAATCAATAAATCAGCTTCTTCACGTTGAAGTGCCCGTATCTGCTCGCGTGTTTCAGTAAATACAAGATTGCTGACAGCCCCATCGGGAATAACTTCACTTTCCACACCAATAGATGCTGCTGCCTGTGCTAGTTTTGCACGAATGCGTTCTTCAAGTGTGAGTAAGGAGTCAAGTTCTCGATCAGGGAAGAAACACCGAATATAAACATCACGATGAGGACTACCAATTCGATCAATACGACCATTGCGTTGAACTAGACGCATCGGATTCCATGGTAAGTCATAATTGATGATGTGACGACATTGCTGAAGATTCTCACCTTCTGCCAACACATCAGTCGTAATCAAAATGTCAAAGCGAGACTCGCGCTTGCCTGCTGGAGCGCGGGTAGATCGTGGCGCAAAACCAAAGACAGCATCTTCACGACTAATGCTGTGTTGAGGTTCACTTGAGGAAACCGATACAGCTCGTCCACGATAGGGTGCTAGACGTGGATCAGTTTCGATAGCATCAAATATATACTTCTCAATCCATCCGACGGTATCTGAGAAATACGAGAAAATGATAACTTTGCGTTTGTCAGATTTCTCCTCATCATCAATGCCTTCACGTTCTGCTTGTGCCGCTATTTCAGCAAGTTCTTCAATTAGCTGCTGTAACTTGGGGTCACTATCACACAATATCTGAAAAGCGGTATCTGATAGACGACGTAGTAAATTACGATCCTGAGTTACATCTCGACGCAGTGCATCACCGTCATATAGCTCAAGAGGCTCAGCCCCCGATTCTTCAAGAAGCTCAAGAAATACCTCATCATTATCAGTTGCACCCCACTCAAGAATAGCTTGTGGTGTCGGAACATATCCTAAATCCATAGATGCGAGAAAAGCGTCGTGGCTATCTGCCATTTTGCGAGCTGTTCTCGCAAAGGCGTAGACAGAAGATTCAAAGCGCTTCAACAATCCAGAGCGTAGAAGACCCACGAGCGCCGCTTCACGTTGTTGATCTTCTGGGTCAGGCGCGTACTTGTAGCGAGATGACCAATATCGAGCGAGATTAAGCTGTGGATCACCTTCTTCTGGTGCGAGTGCCTCAGCAAACTCATCGAAGAAACCGGGTAACACGTCATCCAAACTGTACTCAACCTGCATCACATGTGGATCGGGGAATCGAATTACGCCGTCAAGTCCTGGAACTTGCTCATTAGGGTAGTAGCGTTTGACAAAGTGACGTGTTCGCCGAACAGTTGTAGCATCCAACACATCAAAAAGCATATCTGGACGTAAATCATAAGGATCTTCGGAAACTGCATCACGGAAACGCTGACGAAGTGACCGAATACCACGATGAGCAAATACAGCATCATGACCAACGAAGTACGACAATAGATTATATAAATCCCAAAGCGAGTTATTCACGGGAGTTGCCGTCATTAGGACGAGTTTCTTAGGTGGTTGACCCTGCAACATCCGACGCAATGCACGCGCACGATTTGTATCTGGATTGCGGAAGGCATGAGCCTCATCAATGATAATCATTTCATAGTCGTTGACATCAAACCACAAATCTGTACGCCCATCGCCACCCAGAACGGGCATGTTCTCAAATTCCTGATATGACAATACTTCAAACTGGAGGCTATACTCATTTTTGAACCATGCCCATGCACCATCACGTAGGACGGCTGGAGCAATCAGCAAAACTCGTTGACGTTGTTCGCGAATGGTTTCTTCGATGAGCGCACCACCGATGAATGTCTTACCGAGTCCCACACCATCGGCAATGATGACACCGTTATAGGCTTCAAGAATGCGATGTGCGCGGAACAAACCATCATTCTGGAACGTGGTTAGCTCCAGTTGATGCTTCAATTCTTCTTCCTGACGAATCTCTTCGCCATAGAGTTCATACAACACACGCAGATAAATCAGATATGGTGGATATGGTTCAAAACGTGCTTTATATATTGCCGCAAGATCATATGGGTCAGACTCATCCCACATATCGTTGAACCAGTGAACAACCTGATTAACGACACGAGGATCATAATGACCGAGGTTCAATTCACGATTCGCTACCAGACCTGCTGCTGTGAAGTTTGATGACCCTGAAATGACACCTTCGCCCTGACCCCCACCTGTAAACAGATATGCCTTACCATGCAGGAAACCATGACTATAACGGCGCACTTCAATTTTGCCTGAGTCGAGAAAGTCAAGCAGTTTTAGGATTGTCTGATCGACCTCCGCAGAGAACCCCATAATATCGCGGTCTTCTTTGAGACCTTCTTCAGTCTCTTGAAGTGCTATATTGATACGTTCATTATCGTAAGCTCGACCACGCTTCTCACCGGGTTTACGACGGGGATTTTTTGGTGGGGTTGTTGGTTCTGCACCAAGCAATAGACGAACCTTCTCAGTTTTCATGAGTTGCTCAGCAATCATGGCGAAACCAGCAGGATTGAAATAGCCTGTAGCAACATCCACTGATACAGGGTGTTTGTAGGTATCCGCAAGCCATTCGAGATGTCCTCGAAGTGCATTAATCATTGACCGCCCATCGCGGTTATCGACAAATTCTGGCTTGTTAAAATCGAGGGTCATAACTTGCCTTCCCAGTTTTTGAAGTGTGTCATCACGGCGTTGAGGCGAGGCTTATAATCCCAGCCTTCGTGGAAGGTTTCAAAGATATGTGTCAATTGATCTGCACTCAACCCATACAGATGAGCAACAACTGCATCCAATTCAAAGATCATGTTGTCTTTTTCGTCAGGATCAAGTGCGCCGTATTCTACACCAACAGCATCAGCCCATTCTGCATAGCGATCATCAACGGCAGCAAGCCGCCCGGCAAGCTCAACGACACGTTGCCATAAAATATTCTCGCGATTGGGTCTTGGTACTGGTAAACTGTTGAGAATGTAATACGCGAGACTAGTCTCAACAAACTGTCTAGCATACCAATCAAAAGGAATTGAACTCATTATTCCCAGAAGATATGCTTCATCTTTTTTGTCCCCACGTAACCATAAAAGTGTAGGAGCTTTATCTGTCATAGTTACATTTGGTGGAATAAGTGCAGCACGAACAGTTCTCGTGTCAGTTGCTCTTGTAACATCACGGAACACTATTCTCGGGAATAGCGCTGGTAATGTGCTTTCATCTCTTATCCACTTAGGGTCAAATCCATAATAAGCAGATCGAGTGTATCTACTTGCGCGTTCACGCTTAGCATGAAGATAAGCCTTAATTTCACTTGGGTTAGCATAAGCATAATAAATACCTGTATCGGGTTTCCAGATATCAAAGGATGCACCTTTATAAACTGGCCAGAAACTCTTTTCATCAACTTCACCAAAATCCATATGTGGTTTGTCTTTTGTCGAGTGAAGTTCAGCATATGGAATAGCTCTCCATGTTTTACTATGGTCGTAATCTAGGCTAGGCACTTCACGAATTTTGGCAAATACATCCATTGCTTTCTCATCTGGAAGCAATGGTAATGTCCAGCTATTTGTCCAGGTTCCAACATCTGCAACCTTGAAGGCTATTGGTGCTAAATCTAAACCTGTTTGATAATTATTTAGATTGCGAAATGGGCCACGCAAAAGTATCTCAGCATCTTGATCAGGATTCATTTTCTGAAGTGTAACGAGTGCTACTGTATATTGCGGGTGAATATTGTCAAATACCCATTGTCTATTATTAATCAGAGTAGTTAGATCGGTCACAATACCGTCACTGAATATAGCTTCTCGAAACTCCTCAGCTCCTTTTGTAGAAAATACTGAACGAGGTAGAACAACCCCCAAGCGCCCACTAGGTCGATTTATTAAAGCCCAAAATCTCCATACAAATCCTTTATATAGATCTGGATCACCTGTGTGCATTCCAGGAAAGGGACCAGTTACTAGTATACGTCTTGTTAATTCTGCTTCTTTGACTTCTTCTTCATATTGCTTGACCAAATCTGGACGTTGCTTCTGCAATTTGGGTATATACTCTTCGCGATAACGTTGTGTCTCGCCTCTCAATCCCGGCACAAATCTTGCCCAGAATTCGTGCTCTTCAAGTTTGCTTTCCTCCCAAGGGGGATTACCGAGAATGACATCAAATCCAGATTGTTTACGTAAGAACACTTGCGGAAATGCAATTGGGAAATGGAATGGTGCAATTGCTTCTAATGCACCTTGTGCGATTTGATGCAAATCAGAATCAGGCAGTTCTTTGAGAACTTCATCTTTGACCCAGTAAGTTGCTTGTCCTTCATCAATTTCTTGCCTTAGCTTATCGTTGATGCGTGAAGCGGCAAGAATGTCGAATAATGCTTCTGTCGATGCAAGTGCATCGCGTGCCGTATCGTAGGCTTCTCGTGCGCGTGCAATCTCTGAGGCATCAGCATCAGCTAGGCGACCAATTTTCGACAGTGTTTCCCGAGCATCACCGAGCAATTTATCTGCTGAAAAAGAGAACAATGGGTTATCTTCAGCGAGAATATCTTTTGCTTCCTGTAATGTAGCAATACCTACCAGCGAGTTACCACGAACGAGGTTGTAATCCAGCAATGAGAGAGGTAGACCAGGCACGAAGGTATGAATCCAGATAGATAAACGGGCAAGGTCAACCGCCATCGGGTTCATATCAACACCGTAGATACACCGACGCGCAATCTGACGACGTAATAACAGCGTATCTTCAATCTCTAACCGTCCACCGTATTCTTCAGTGACTTCCTTCGCACGTTCACGCAGACGTGTTAGTTCATCGGTCACTTCAGGTAATATACGTGTCGCTAGGTAAGTCGAAAAACGACGTTCCATTCGATCAATTGCCGCGACCAAAAAGTGTCCTGATCCCATCGCAATATCAGCAACACGGAAGTCAAAGAAGACTTCACCAGCCGCACGTTCATCGAGTTCATCAAGTCGTGCGAGATGGTCATCCAATGCAGGTTCAAGTGCATGGTCAAGTAGATGTTCAACCGCAAAGCTCTTTGTATAGTAAGACCCCGTTGATTTTCGCGCACCAGAGGCGTTATGCAGATAAATTTCGCCTTCATGAACAACAATACGCTTCTCATCCTCAACGGGAATGTACAAGCCATCTTTGTCCAAACCAAGATCAGTTTGAGCAACTGATAGTTCACTTGAGAGTAATCCTTCATAAATCGTCCCGAACTCGCGCACACTCAAGCTACGAAAATCTACTGCACCGCGAATGCCATCTGGAGAATCCTCAATCAATAAATCACGTAAGGCTGGTCCGAATTGCTGGTCACTCAGCGTAATATCCTTGATTGCCGCACCAATCGGTGATGTGTCGGTATCTGATGCGAATAATCCACCGTTGTATGGCGGAATGCCCCATGCACGTTGTCCCTTGTCAATCGAATCGAAAAGATACTGAATCTCTCCCCACATCGTATCGCGTGCATCGAATGGGATTTGCTCACGCTCCATACGGAGTAGCTCTTGTGCCTTCTGGTTCAATGACCGTGATTTGTAGGATTGGTTGGTCTTGTAAGGTAGTAGCCCTTTATCTTCTGCGTATGCCACAAACAAGAGCCTGAATAGCATCGTCAATGCCATCTGATAGGTATCATCAAGTTCATCCGTTGTTGGATCAGTCATGTTACGGGCTTGTGCGATTGACTGTGCGAGTTGTGGGATGACTTCGTTATAGATGCGTTCTCTCAGGCGACTACCGAGATCAGCAGAGTAGTTTGTCGAGTCTGCTAGAATTTGCTCAAATGTCCCTTTTGGCAACAATGCCTGAGCTGAAAATAACAGCCAGAGATAGCCTGCTTTTTCTTCAGATAATAAGTCCAAGCGCAATTGCACATAGGTTTCGGTACGCCCACGTTGTCCAACGCCAACCCCTGCCTGCACTGGATAGAGGCGAATCGCACCTTCAGCCAAAGCAACTACATATGGAAGACGCTCTTTGTCCGCACGAGCAAGTGCATATGCAATCGGCGATAGATTGGAGAATCGTTCATTCGGTATATCAAATGCTTCAGAACGATTCAAAAATAGACCGATTGAGACTTTGGTATCTTCTGCGACGAGGACAGAGACTGGACCTGTTAAGTTCTGCACCTCATAGCCCAAATCGCGTAGCAAAGTTTGGTTGCGCCGTGTAAGTAGCGATTTTGAGCGAGTAACGGAATCTTTCCAGTCATCCCGCAATGGTACGCCGTTTTCCAGTTCATGAGTTGCTAGAAGCCCTTCATTGAGAACACCGGGGATTTTACTTCCAACTTCAGGCAACGTTTCTTGCAACATCGTAAATGCACGATGACGATCTGGAGCTTCGAGTGCCGCAATACAAATGCGTTCAACTTGATCCGTCTCCAAATCTTGATAAACAGGCGGCTGTTGCCCTTCGGGACCACAAATCGCAGCTTGTGTATCATTATCGTAGAGCGCAACCAGCAACAGAGGAACGGGGCGACCACCTGCCCGCACATTCCAAGCTGCACGTAGATCAGTTGCCGTTGGTCGCTGTTCAGCACGAACCACAGCGATTTCAAGTGCGTAAGCACCTTCACCGAGAGCCAAACCTACAGGTTCAAATGGAATATCTTTAGCAAATGAGAGTGGGCGTAATCCCACATCTTCAAGAAATGTCATGCAAAAATCCTACGGAGTTGAGTTGTAAAATAAGTTGTACTAAGCAAAGATCTATTGATCTATTATCATCGCTTGATCTCAATTTTTGTACTGCTGGAATAATTACCCTAACATCCGCTAGTCAGTTGGTCAGGACATTAGATACAGATACCATTTGATTTAGAATTTGCGAGGATGGTAGGGTCATAACATTGTATGGATATTATAACCCTACTTTGTAATTGGTGCTTGTAAAGCCAGATGAAGTTGGAGGGGTGGATTTGCCTATCACAAGTTGAAATCTGGACTTGGAGTATGTGAAGGCTCATCCTCTTGTTGTTCAATGTGTCGATGAATTGGGTCGGTATACATGCCCTCAGCTTCCATCCGTGCATCTCGCTCAGCATTCGGGTTATAGGGATGCCACTGCTCAGGCGTGCGCGTGAGTGTCAGTTCTGCATCGCGGTAATCGTCCAGTTCCTGCCCTTCAAGTGTCCGGTATTCTGCGGGTAAGCCTTCAAGTTGAGCCACTTCCTTCGCAAGTTCAGGTCCTTCCAGCACACCAGGCATCAGATAATTCCAGAAATTCTTGCTGAAATTCTCCATCTCTTGCTCTTTTTCAAAGTGCGCCATCTCCATCATCTGGAACGGTGTATCTTCCGCAATCTCCCTGTGCATCCCATCAGGTACATCGGGATAAACCACAATATGCAATGCCTGCCCCAATGGTTCACCATCAGGGTTATTAACAGGCAAAGCATCCAATCGCCAATAGGGATTCTCGACAGTGTTTTCAACTTCTAGTTCTGGCTCTTCAATGAATTCACCATCCGTATTCCAGAAGGGATTAGGCTCATCTTGAAGGCGTTCAGCTAAGGTCTCAAATGTGTCAGGCGGACCCTGCGTGAACAAACGCGGATCAAGTCGATCACCATCAATAACACCCATCCGCATCGCTTCCAGTTCGACAAGGTGCATGGCATCTTCTAAACGCCCCTCGTCCATCATCTCGTGGGTATCCATTACCTTATCACGGGCTTCTTCCCATGTCGGTTGTGGCACAACCAGTCGCTCGTAGTCGTCGTCCCCCCATTCCTTGTAGACATCGAGGAAAGACTCGCCATTGGCTGAAATCGCCGCAATCGAATAAGACGGTTCTGCTAAGTCGCGTTCACGGTTGGTCATGAAGGGATCAGGGGGTGCATCGTCCTCGAAAAAGATACGAGAGTCATCGCGTTCAGGATCAAGGTAGCCACCCGCAACTGCCATTGTTTCAGCAAGATTCATAGCCGCTTGCAAGCCTTCGGTTGCTACAAGTTCATCCAGCTCTGCTTCATCAACTGCTGCTTCTTCAAACATGCCGTATTCACCCACTGTGAGGGTGTCAAAACGCCGTTCATCACCATCCATCCATGTTTTCACTGCTTCAAGTGAAGGCTGGTCATTGGGTCCCACTCCATAGCCGAAGTAATATTCGGGTTCAGGATTGAGCGCAGGTAAATCGAGCGGGTCAGGAAATTCCTGTTCGTAGACCTCAGCGACATTGTAAGCCAATTGCTGGGCGGTATAGATATTACCTGCCTGCAAATGACGTTCGAGGTCTGGCAAAACCCATGCAGTTTCACGTTCGCCATCAGGCAATGGCATCACAGGATAGGAGTCATGAAGCACCTCATCACCCTGTCCTTCATGCGCGCGGAAGTAGCGCAATTCATGGCTCATGCCATCATTGTCATCGCCTTCAACAATTCCAAACCAGTGAGCAGTGTCACCAGCATCAACCAGATGCGGGATTGCATTGCCATTAGCATCAAAGGGTTGCAGGTTGTCATCCATTGCAAAGGGTAGCAAGTCCGCAGGTGTCTCCACATCTTGCGGTGCGAAGAGGGGTGTGGCAGGGGCGTGCTGTCCTTGAACTTCCGCCAGTTCCGTAGCTTCATCGAGCAAGCGATCATCACCTCCTTCAATCTGTGCCAGATCAAGCTGAGCGACAAGCGCTTGTTGTGTCTCAATGTCACCTTCTGCCAGCCTTGTAGCCTGAATATCACCCTCAGCGATGACCAGAATGTTGGTGGTTGCAAGCTCATCCCCTGCTGCATCAGGCGGGAAGTGTGCCGTCAAGATGGTGGGTGTGTCGCTATAGGGCATGGTCGCCAACGTATCGACATCGAAATCTTCCAGACCTGTGTCTTGCATCTGCTGTTCGGCTTCGTAGAAATGCTCTTCGGCTTCACCATAGCTGTTGTATTGCGCCAGCGTCAGGCGTTGTTCACGGAGCAAACCATGTTCATCCTGTGCATGACGCACCAGATCGACACCATACGGGTTTTGTGGATCATCGGGTACTTGCAGAAAAACGGCATAGCGTGAGCCATCGTCGTTGAGAACCCAGTCTTTATCACTCATCTTCACCTCCGTCATCAGCTAGACGCACGGCAATGTTGGCTTCGGGGGTGTTAGCAGGTGTGAAGATGCCACCGGATGCCAGTGCTTTCTGTGAGCGCAGGGCAATTCGCAGGGCGCGGCGAACAGCTGCCGAACGATCTGTATCAAATGCCTTTGCCAGACTGTCCAGTACCACCTGATCTTCTTCAGAGAGGCGTACTGTAAAGTTCTTGCTCTTGCTCATAAATCCACCTCCCAATTGTCAGTTGTGATGTCAGCAATGCCCTGTGCTGCTTCGGGATCAAGCGGGACACCCCGCGAGCTTTGCCATAAATCACGTTGTTCAGTTGCCAGTGCCATGCCTTCTGCAGCATCGAAGCAGGGTTCAATGCCCCCTCGTTGGGCGACATCAATCAGGTATTCGGCTGCACCATAGGTCTTATCCCAATCACCGGGAACACAAGGTGCAAGATGGGCAACCAGGTCGCCACTATCTTCGTCGCGTCCGAGCGAGAGGATGCTGGTAACGCAGTTCTCACGGTCATCGACATCGGGCTGAAAGACCCCGATCCAGTACACTGTACCCGTTTCTTCATCGTAGAACGGTGGCGGGTTGTTGACAGGATCAAAGCTATCGGCTTGAATGCCAATCTCTGCCAGTGCCTGTTGTTCTTCCGTGAATTCAGGCTCTTCTAGTTCAATCTCACGGACAACACCCCCCAATTCGATAGCCGTTTCAATCAACGGGTCAAGCGCTTCACCAGGTGGGACATCAAGCCAGTGATCGAGTTCGTCCAGACCGCGTGCTTCTTCATAGACAGCATATTCAAGTGGTTCTGCACCACGCCAGTTTTGTGGTTCGGGATTGTAGACAAACGCCTTTTGCTCGATGAAATCCATCATCTCATGAGCAGGAATGGCATCGTCATGAATCTGGCCTTGTAAGTCATGAAAGACTGTTTCCGCTTCACCTAGATCGTCAAAGGAAGCGACTGGTAGATAACTCCCGCCAAGATCGCCTGTCTCATGGTTGGCATAGACATCCATGCCACCAATCTCATAGCGTCCTGTGGTCATCTCCTCGCCGCGATCCACCCCAATCAGACGGGCATCGTGCCAGCTCCAGGCTTCTTCGTAGGGTTCAAGTTCTTCAAAACCCTGCAAACCATCTTGTTCATCCGATGGTAAATCGGGGATGCCCGTATCCTGCGGTGTGTAGTCATCCGGAATGAAGGCATCTAAG
Organism: Phototrophicaceae bacterium; assembly: GCA_965230145.1. GTDB lineage: Bacteria > Chloroflexota > Anaerolineae > Aggregatilineales > Phototrophicaceae > JAUZRW01. The sequence goes on along the minus strand of CBDDKI010000002.1, from coordinate 2,917,344 downwards.
TCCGATGGTGGTGGTAGAAATGGCTCATCTTCGGGCAGATAGTCATACCAGTCATCGGGATAGGGATCATCCAGATAGGGTGGCGGCTCCGTATCGAAATAGGGAGGTGGTTCTAATTGGTTGTAATCCGATGGTGGCATATCGCTCATAGGCTATTCCTCCACGGTTGGACGCAGGACAAGCGGTTTGGATTCAACAGCACGGGTATAAGAGCAAGTCGGATAATTAGCGCAACCGATAAATGCGCCGTTCTTGCCTTCTCGCTGGAGCAAGTCACCACCACAATTGGGGCAAGTTTCACCAATCGGTTGTGCTTGTGGACGGGCTTTGATCTGAGCCAGCGTCGCTTCGGTAGCTGTACCCAGCACAGGCTGAAAGTCTTTCCAGAAGGACTGTAGTGTAGCTAGTCGTGTGCTATCGCCTGATGCAATCTCATCAAGCTGAGCTTCCATCTTCGCCGTGTAGTCATACGCAAAGACGTTCGGGAATTGAGCCACCAGAAAATCGTTCAAGCGCAGACCAAGATCGCTTGGCTGGATGCGTTTCTTACTTAATTTGACATACTTGCGGTCTTTGAGCACCTTGATGGTAGACGCAAAGGTCGAAGGTCGTCCGATACCCTGTTTTTCGAGTGTTTGCACCAGCAAGGCTTCAGTGAAGCGTGCAGGTGGATAGGTTTGCTTCTCTGTCACAGGCACATCAACCATCTCTAGCACCTGTCCCTGTTTCAGCACAGGTACTGTGCCAGCGTCCTCGTTTTCCTCATCCTCGCCATCATCAGCAGGTTCTTCGTAGACCCGCAGAAAACCATCGAAGGCAAGCTCACGCCCCTGTGCCCGTAATTCGAGCGGGAAGGGTTTCTGCTGGCTTTGACCAGCGTGCAAGATGGCAAATGTAACGGTATACGTTGCATTTGCCATCTGTGAGGCGACAAAACGTTGCCAGATCAATTCATAGAGTGTTGCGCCCTCACCTTTTTCAGCATTCGGTAAATGATTCACATCCGTCGGGCGAATGGCTTCGTGTGCTTCCTGTGCATTGGCGGATTTCGTCTTATACACTGGTGGCTTCTCAGGGAGATATTGCTCACCATATTGGCGTAGGATCACCATGCCTGCGGCTTGTTGCGCTTCTTGTGCAACCGAAACCCCATCGGTACGATGGTAGGTGATCAGACCAGCTTCATAGAGCATCTGTGCCACTTGCATCGTGTGCTCAGGCGACAAGCCTAAACCTTTGGCGGCTGCCTGTTGCAAACTACTGGTGGTGAAAGGCGGGAGCGGTTTGCGTTCTTTGTTGTGTTGACCTGCCTTTGCCACCCATATCTGAGCCTTCTTCAGCAAGCCAGCAATCTTGTTTGCCTGCTCAAGCGCTGTGAATTGTGGTGAAGCATTTTTGATGCGATGCAAGTTCGCTTTGAAACTTTGTCCATCTGCATCCAGTTCAACAGCCAGCGTCCAGTAGGTCTGTGCTGTGAAGTTTTCGATCTCGCGCTCACGCTCGACCACCAGCCGTAAACAAACGCTCTGTACGCGACCAGCAGATAAGCGACCATCTAAGGCTTTACACGCTAGTGGCGATACTAAATAGCCGACCAGTCGATCTACAATACGCCGTGTTTGTTGGGCTTCAATCAACGCGGTATCCAGATGGCGTGGACTATTGAGGGCATCTAGCACCGCCTGTTTGGTAATGGCAGCGAAGGTTGATCGATGGATTTTCTTGTCTTTTGGTAAGCGTGCCATCTGCAAGAGATGCCATGCAATGGCTTCCCCTTCACGGTCAGGATCGGTTGCTAAGTAAATTGCCTCAGCCTCTTTTGCCGCTTTCATCAGACGACGAACGAGATTGCCCTTACGTGGCAGCAATTCATAGGTCGGACGGAAATCATGGGCGACATCCACACCCAGTTCGGTGCGTGGTAGGTCACGGACATGACCACGTGAGGCTTCAACGCGCCAGCCTTCCCCGAGGAAACAGGCAATCTTCTTGGCTTTGGCAGGTGATTCGACAATTACGAGTTTCATGACATTCTCCTAATGCGTTTTTTGCTTTGTTGTGGTTGCAGAGGCGAATCAGTTGGCGCAGCAACTGGCGCACCTGCTGGCGGATTTGCTTGTTGGAGGTGCTGCGACAATTCGACCTGTCGCAACAGCAACCAGATGGACCATTCACGGAAGGCGTGATAGGCTTGTTCTTCGATCTTTTCCCAGCTCCGGGCATTGTCTTTTGCCATTTCGTTCAAAAATCCTCGCTAAGTCGTCTGGAATCTCGTTAACTCGCCACCTGTCGGGCGATTGAATAGATAGAAAAGTCCTTCGTCTTGTATGTCTAAGACAAAGTGGAAGCGTGGCAGTGCCGCGATGATGTCACGGTGTTGCTGGTTGAGATGCTGGAAAGCGGCATCTTCGTGGAAGACATTCATGCCCTGACGTTGCGAGAAGATGACGCGAATCGGGCTGTTCTCGAAGACCAGCCGTGACTTTCCTTCAAGGAAGACGCTCATCTGTTGATCAATTGAAATGAGCTTTTTTCTGCGTGTACGGAAGGTCTTTGCCGCTTCAATCAGGAAGTCCAGCAGGGATGGATGTCGCATCAGACGATAGACTTCATCGACGGCGATGATGCGCGGATTCTCGTCAATCAGGCTGTCTCTGCGAATAGCAGACAGTACCTGTGTGTAAGCCAGCGCTTGCAGAATTGGGTCGCTTTCCAATTCATGAAAACTGAAGATACGTGGTTCAATGCTGTCACGATTGCCACGTGTCAGGTCGATATTGGTGATGCCATTCAGAAAACTTGCCCACGGACCGCTTCCAGTACACAGACCTGCGATTTCGTCGGCAAGATTGCGTGCAATTTCTTTAGTAGCTGCCTTATCGCCAAGCCCAGACAATACACTGCAAACCATTTCTGTTGTTGGTGTAACATCTGGGGTGATTGTTGTCAGATCAGGAAACCCACTGTAAATGGTCTCCAGAGCCTCACCGAGTAAACCACGCTCTAAGTTCTCGCGTTGCCCACCTGAGAGCGGACGACCCAGCACCGTTTCATAGATACGGGTCGTGTGTGAGACCTGCTCAATCAGGGTCGGGAACATCACATCCTGCGGATTGAGTTTGGTTGCCTTCGCACTCAGGACATACCACGGCAGATCAAATGCCTCTGCGATATGTTTGCCATGCCCCATTGGCTCAAGTAAATCAAAGGGGATGCCATGTTCGGCGTATTCACGGGTCAGGTAGCAGTTGCAGGCGAAAGTCTTACCAAAACCACTGACACCAACCCAAATTTCATGGGTTGCCCGTTTATCACGCCATGAATTATGGAAGACAGGATACGCAGCACCAGCCGCTTCACCGCGTAGAACGCCATCTGTAGCTGAGAGCTTGCGGTAACCAAGCGGAGAAAGCATGACCGCCAGTTCGCGTGAAGTTACAGGCCATGTGGTATCTGGCAAACCAATCTGTTTGGTGGGTTTGACGGCAAAGTAGCCCAATGAGCGTGCCAGCATCTCGCCTTCTTCTTGCCTTAAGGAGAACCATGCTTTGGTCTCATGGATAATGGCTTGCACCCGTTCTTTGAGAGTCGCTAAATCATGAGCAGCGACTGCAATACTCAGTTGCACCAGATGCAGGGCATCGCCATTGTTGATTTCTTGCAAGGCACGACGACAATCTGCCACGCGCTGAACCGAACGACTATCTTCACCACGCACGCCCGACAGATGCACATCATAGGCTTGGATGATGCCTTCCAGCGCATCAATCCCTGCATTGCGCTCGTAGGTTTTGGGGATGTCAATGCTGACCGCTAATGGGAAATTCAAGCGCAACAATGGTGGTAAGGGACGAAAGAAATTCCATGTTGCAGGTGCGAAATCATAGCTGGTTAACACTGCCCACAATGGACGACCACCGGGACGACCCACAGGCGCAAGATGCCAGAATGGTGTATCGCGCAACTCGTATTTGCCATCGAAGAGTGCGGGCCAGTTGCCTTCCACCACGGGTGTATCAAAGGCACTGCCCATGCCACCTGCTAAGGCACGCGGGTTCTGGTCACTCCAGACAGCCATACCACATAAAGCACGTTGATATTCCGCGCTATCTTGAAGTTGCTCGTAGTGACGACGATATTCCATCATCAATTCACGACGACGGGCATCTTCAATGTGCTTAACACTGCGATTGAGCGTATTGATCTTTTCATCCAGCGTTGCGGGCATCTGCCAGCAGACAAAGCGTGCTGGTGTATTGAGTGTTCGCAACCAGGTTGCAAAACGCGCTTGCAAAGTGTTTACGCCTTCTTCAGTTGCGTGCAACATGATGTCGAAAGGTTCGATGAGAAAGCTATGGGCATCTGTCATGAGGCATCTCCTCCCAGTGGCGAATCCACGAAGATCAGTCCATCGGTTTCTTGTGCATACGCGAAGGTGATCCATTCACGTAGATCCACGTCTAGTTCTCCAGAAGGCGGTGCAAAGACAGCATTACCCTGTAAACGAATCGTATCCACATCCAGATCCAGCAAGCGAACAAATTGCCCTGCAAGACTTTTGGGTTGGCGAGCTGCTTGCAACAACAATGAGCCGCGCATCCCGAATAGTAGCCGTTGCCAGAGTGGCAAGCCACCGCGCAGGGCAGTGAAGATCAGGGCGAGTATGGCGATGCCAATCCCGAAGGGAATTGCCCACAGGGATAGAAAGATATTGCTGAAGGTGTACGCCAGACCTCCGATAACCCCTGCCAGCAAGAGACGCTTAAAGGGAATACCGAAGAAACCTTTTTCATCGCGGCGCAAGACGTGTGATTTGAAATCTGCTGCCAAGTGGAATCCTCCAATACAGCATGGTGACGAGGTGCGACCAACCTCGCCAGACATGACAACAACGACTAGCGTTAGTGGACGAATTAAGTGAAGCTGATGAGTGTCGTGACGCTGGATGCGAAAATCACGAAAAACAGACCGATGACCACCTGATTGGCAGCTTTTGGATTATCTTTTTTCCAGTCCCCGATAATGGGCCATGAGCTACCCATGTACATTAATCCGAGACCGAGAAAACCGATGATGGCAGCGATAGGCGCGATGGTTTGCGCGGCAGTTTGAATATCTGTGAACAGTGTTTCGATGAATTGTGCAAGACCCACGGGTTTGTCTCCTCACTGAGTGAAATGGTTTGTGTGAGCGGTGGGGGACATGCCTGAGACGAGTTTTGGTCGCTAGGGTGAGGTCTGTTCGCATGTCCCCGCCGCATCTGATTCCAGATTAGCAAAGTGAGGACAGTGCAGAGGTTGAATTTTACGGGGTTGGGTTGGGAAAATTACCATTGTCTGTAAAAGTGGAAAACGCGAAATATGACTGTTTACCTTAAAACTAGTCAAATGTAGAAAAAATTATCAACATCTCTCATTTCGATCCGATCTTAATGGACATAATCTCCGCGATCGAGTCTTGCTCGATTTATATAGCATTTCAGCGGTTGCTAATCATAGATGAAGAAAATTAGGAGATTGCCAACTTGATGAATAACATCGAAAAGGCGTGAATCATAAGCAACAATCATTATCAAACCACATCATGTCTAAATCTATTAATTTGTACCAGAAGAGTTTTGAAATTCACACTACTGAGCCTGTAATATCTCATCAATCATTTCTCTGATGACACGATCTTGCATACCATACACAAGCTGACCATTTACGAAAAAAACGGGCGTTCCTCGTAGATTCAATAAGCTGGCATCCTGAAAATCACGCTCTGCTAGTTCTAGATACGCAGGATTATGCAGATCACGCATAAACTCTTCCATATCTAATCCCAATTCCTGAGCATATGCAATGAATTGATCGGTTTGAGGTGTCGCCCGCTCGACCCATTCAGATTGTCTGATAAATAGCAAATCCAGCATTTCCCAGTACATACCTTGCTCACCAGCTGCCTCAGTTGCAGCTATTGCCATCTCTGAATTGGCATGATTTGGGAAATAGCGAATGACGAAACGGATTTGTCCGTCATAATCATCAAGAATCGCAAGCACATCTGAGTGTGCTGCACCACAAGCGAAACATTCGGGATCAAGAAATTCGATGAAGGTCACAGCGGCATCATCAGGACCCAGTGTGCGACTATCTTCTCGGACGAGCAAATCTGCATCGGATGCGATAGCTGGTTGTTCTGACGATCCAAATTGAATGATAGCAATAAGCATCGTTAATAGGACAATCGCCCCAATGACGAGTAATATCTTGAGTTCGTTATAGTTCTTGTTGTTGGATTTTGGCTTATTTGGATTCACTTCTTGCACCGCTCTCTATATACACTATCTCATCATTTGGCGAATACCGTCAGCAATAACTTCAGCATCGGTGCCATAGGCAAAGGACATGATTAAGTTACTTTGCGGATCTAACAGAAAAGACCGTCCTGTGTGATCGACAGGGTAATTCTCTCCCTCTGCTTCCCAACGCTGATAATATAAACCAAACGGTTCTCCAATTTCTGCAAGTATTTCATCGTCACCTGACATCCCGATAAAATCGGCATCGAAGCGCCCAATATATTCACGTACAGCATCTGGTGTATCCCGTTCAGGATCAACACTGACGAATAGGAAAGTTACATCGCTAGCATCATCACCCAGGATTGACTTTACTTGGCGAAACTCAGCCAGGGTCGTTGGACAAACATCGGGGCAGAAAGTATATCCAAAAAACATCAGTACATATTGCCCCTCTAAATCGCTAAGACTCAGATCATTGCCTGTTGATGCAGGAAGAGTAAAGTCGGAAATTTCGACGGGTGGTTCGTAAACACTTCCTGTGTATCCATTATTCGCAGATGGGGGACTATCCTGAACTATTTCCCATACTTGATATGCCCCTGCTAATACAAGCATTCCAATACCTAGAATTAGGAACCCAACTAATACCATGTTCGGTTTGGCTGTGTGAGATTGTATTTCATTATTATCAGCAGATATTTGCGAATTACTCATCGTCAATGCGCCTGATTTCATATGTACGAATATAATTAACTAAATCCCATCGATCATCGGGGGATAAGTTGGTGGTGCAACCGGGTAAATCACGCCAGCCCTCAATTGTCACCTGATAAATTCCTTCATCACGAAGGAGTCTAAGTTGACCTCTAAAACTAGAGAATTGTTCATCTGTAATCCAATGAGAACAGAATTCTTCAAAAAGCGCTTGACCATGCTGAACAGATGCTTGTGTCGGTAAGGTAGGATTAACGATCTCAGGAGGCGGGTTTGATCTTAGTTCTATCTGTCTTGAATTTTGCTCAAGTACATAGGCGCTTGCACCCAGAGTGATAATCGTGAATAGAACTGACATAATCAAAATCGTGACATTAGCAGGAGACCAATCCAAATGTTTATTCAGCACACGCGCAGCGGGGGATAAAGCAAAACCGATTCCTGCCAAAAGTCCCAGAAAGGCAAGTATGTTGAATATCGTCGCCGGACGAGTCTGCGTCACGCTTGCCTCGTCTGATATTTCCCAGTCGAATGCAGAGAATGTTATATACTCATCATCAGATAATCGAACCGCTATCAACGTCCACCATTGTCCGACTTCATCAATTTCTGCTCCTGTTGCAACGAATAAACCATCTTCAACAGGTTCAGTTGTGAGCCATGCACTTCGTTGATCACGCTGAGGATTAATAAAGCGCATGTATACTTCTGCATCCGCTGCCAAAGGTTCTCCATTATATTGAATTACGGTGTCATAAGTATTTACACCAGGTCCGCCTGGAATAATGGAAGTTGTTATCTCAAAATTATCTATATATTGTGTTGCCTGTGGTGTCTCAACTTCTTCGTCAAGAAAAGTTGGCTGTGGAATAGGTGTCGATGAGAGCAGACCAACTGTTATCAATGTGCCAAGAGCAACGACGACTTCTAATCGTAATGTCGGGATAAAATCAGATGCCTTTTGAACAGATTCAGATAAGGTTGCTACTGCTGTGGTAGGTAATGATTTCTGAAGACGTATCTTTAACTGTTGCCACTGCTGCGGGCGAAGAGCAAAGTGATGAAGTGCCCCGACAAATAACAACAAACCGACCATGAGAAGCTTAATACCAAGTGCTGCTCCATAAGTTGTAAGAACATCAGCAGGTGTATAAAACCAATTAAAAGCACTGTAGATACCGGTCGTAATCACCAGTACAACGGCACCCGTAATGAGAAAAGAAAAACGGTTCATGACAACTAGAAGCGCCTGGTGACGAGTATCTCCTTCATAGGGTCGTAATGCAACAGGTAGCACAAGAATTAAGGCACAGATACCACCAACCCAAAGAGCAACACCCATGGCGTGAAACCAATCAACCGCTATACCAACCCAGGGCCAGAACAATGTACCCGCAGCGTGACTATTAACACTTAACGTACCAATACAAAGGGCTAAGAGCCATGTATTCGCAATCCACAATGCCCGAACGTTGCCTGGTTGTCGCTTGTGGAAATACATACTTGCTCCGTGAATCAATGCTGCAAAAACAAGAAATGTCATGCGAATGTTCCACGTACTTCCAAATTGAGATCCAACCCGTACAACTTGCCATAAATTTTGTGAAATCACTTGAATGGGACTCACATCGAAAAAGACCATCGTTTGTTGTAGCAAGGCGAGAAGATTGGCAGCGAAAGTAAGTACAAAAGCGAATACGGCAATATGATTGAGACGCACCATCACACGAGGTGGAAGTAATCCTGCCGTGTGTTGACGACTTCCCCATGCAGGTAACAAAACCATACTATAGAGAAGATAAGTCCCGAACAACAAAATCAGAGAGGATTGTACCAGAATACGCCAGACGACTTCGAGCGGGACAGGCAAATCACTGGCGGCTGTACCTACAACACCACTCACTGTATTCCCAACGAAAAATACATAACTCTCAACAATGACATGACCATCACTGGCAAATGCAGGGCGGAGTTCAACGATATAAGCACCATCAGGCAAGGGCTCATCCAAACGTAGTGACATTAACGAGTCACTATTTTCATCTACGTTACCTGTCGCGATGATATTGCTCTGTTGGTCACGCAGGATGAACTCGCTAAATTGTGGTTCAAGCGATTCGCTGAACCAATATTGAAGCCGAGTAGGTGAACGTTCTAAAGTCGCCCGATTTTCAGGGATGGAACGCAAGATATATCCATGTGCTGATGCTGGTACAACCTGCAAACTAAGGATAAGCAGTAGGCATAATAAACTCAGACGTTTCATAAGGACTAATCTACTCAAGTTCAAACTTACTTGTTGATTGTGTCGTTTCTATATCGGATATTTTTTCTCTCTCATTATTCTGATGAGCGTATTCATCATCTTGAAAACGGCTTCGCATCCAGCTAGCGACCATCATGCCAACAAAGATGAAAATTATCAGCATGAAAACAACTTCATCAAAGTTACCAAGCGCACCGTGCGCTAGAATCGGTGTAAAATTCATTAGATCAATTTTTCCTCGTTATCAAACAACAATTGGTGGATTGATAACCATCTATTGCATTGATTTTCTATGATTGATGTACATATTTATTAAGTCCGTAATCAGTCTAATTCTGCCTCTATCATTTCAACAATTCGATCAAGGCTCAGAGGTTCAACAAGTTGTCCGTTGATGAAAAAGGTTGGTGTGCCTGTTAAACCGAGTGCCTGTGCATCTGCATAGTCTCGCTCGATTTTGGCAAGAATATCTTCATCATCAAGTGCATCAACAAACTGTTCAATATTTAGTCCGATTTCTTCAGCATAAGTTATAAAAAGCTCAGTTTGTGGCGTTTGCTGTTCGCCCCATTCGGGCTGATGGACAAATAACTCCTCTTGCATTTCCCAATACATTCCCTGCTCACCAGCCGCTTCAGTTGCTGCTGCTGCCAATACGGAATTGTTGTGTAAAGGAAGATAGCGGACAACCAAACGTACATCCTCACCATAATCTTCAAGAAGTTGTTTCACAGCAGGGAAGGCAGCGCGACAAGCTTCACATTCGGGATCAAGAAATTCAACAATAGTCACAGGCGCATCTTCTGCACCCAGTGTCGGGCTGTCCTCTCGTATCAAAAGAGATTCATCAACACCAGCGTTGCTAGCTTGATTGGAGTTATATAGTGTTACGCCTAATACCATTACCACAATAATGGGTATACCAATCAACAATAACCATTGCAATTCTTTACTAAGTTTAAAACCTGGTTTAGATGTTGTATTTCTTCTTTTTGACATGGTTGTATATCCTTTTTCAAGACTTTATTACAGACATTTTTCAACAATTCTTATGTACTCGTTCACGAGATTACAGTCGTTGTTTAACTTCCATTTGTAGCGGCAATGATTAATAGGGCGAAGTAACCAATGACTATAACTACAGACAGACTATTCAAAATCCAACTTGGCATAACCGTAATTGCATTCTGGTTGGATTCTTTCTCATTCAAGTTATCATTAGGGCTTTGATACCAGAGCAGACACAAAATCACGATCACAAAAGATGTTAAGGCAAGGAAGGGGATACCGACGAATCCAAGCCATTGAATCCAACGCGTTTCACACGGTACCCCTGCCGTACAGACGTGCCAACCCTGAGAAATCACATTGTAGTAAAGCAAATTATGATAAACAGAAATCGCCAGACCCGTAACGCATAGAGGCAGGGTATAGAACACAACCCGTTTATCGCGCAAGAGAATACCTACGGTCAAAATCAATATGATAGGGTACATGAAGATGCGTTGATACCAGCATAATTCACATGGGATAAAGTTCATAACCTCGCTAAAAAGCAAACTCCCTAAAGTTGCGATAAGCGTAGTTGTCCATGCCCCATAGAGGAGTGTCGGGCGTAGTGTACTCCAGATATTTGGCTTATCAGATAAATTATCCATTTCAATCGACCTCTAACTCACTGATACTAAGTCTCATTTATGAATATATGAAAATATATTCATATATTTTCGTAAAAAAATCTTACCGATTCATGAATAAAGTACAGAATATTCTCAATTGAATTGTCAAAGACATGGCAACCTTCTTTACGAAATTGTACTCATCATAATTATTGCCTGTACATAATTGATGGAGATTACAGATAGACCAACATCCAATAACTTCGCCATAGAAAGACTAGTCTTACTACTTCATCAGTCATCTCATATCCGTGATTATGTGAAAATATGCACAATCATTGTAACTCATCTAACAATTGCCGTCTAGAAAGAGAATCCATTCAACCTTGTTGACCCAATGACAGGTTGCCCACACTTGAAACGTACACATTATTTTGTGCTTCATTCCCAACACTATAGCGACGTTACTTTATTTTATGATGGAATTGTCATTGTTCATCTCCAATTTGACCTGTTGAACTTACTATCGCAGAAACGGTGATTTCCCCAGCATTTTCAAACATGAGAACCAACTCAACTTCTTGTCCCTCTATTAAATTCTCATTTAGTTGCATAATCATCACATGGAGTCCACCCTGCCTAAACTCAACCGTGCTTTTCGCAGGAATTAGCACACCATCTTCCTGTGGGATCATGCGAGCAATATCATCAACGACCTGTGTCTCATGCGCTGTTAGCATTTCGGAAAAGTCTGCTGAGATGCTCAAAAGGCGATCTGCACCATTTCCCGTGTTTTGAACCACCATGTAGGCGGCAGTGGGTGGACCATCAGTTTCTCCAGGACGTATCCATGCGTTGTTTACAGTAATTTCACTTGTATTTGGCATATTCCCACAAGCAACCATAATGGTTGACAACAGGAATAATCCTACAAGCATAAGACCTTTTTTAATCATTGTTTTCTCCTAATTCAAATAGTTTCACTTCGCTTGCTACTATTACAGAACATCGTAGCAGATTAAAAGCATCAGTCTGCTCTGTCATGCTTTAGAGGGACGTTGTTGAATAAAGCAAGTGAAGACTAAACTAAAGCCGAGTGCATAGCAGTTTAGCTGATACCACTCATGCCAAGCTACATCTTCCGATTGAGCAACTCAACACGAATGCTGTGCCCGTTTAACCTCATTCAACAACATCGAGTCATACCGTGATAAAAGTGTAGTTCACATGACTCAAACGAAGACTATCCGCGTAGCATTCGCAACCCACTGCCGATCACGATGAATTCACTGATCTCGTGCCCAATCACAGCAATAGGTAGCGTAAATGCTCCTGTCAATGCTCCGACAACGAGAATAGTGATCACAACTGCTGATAACGCCAAGTTCTGGTTCACAACAGTTTGGTTGCGCTTAGCAAGCTGCAGAGCATACACGAGTTTCCCAAGGTCATCAGCCATCAGTGCTACATCGGCAGTTTCAAGTGCTACATCAGTTCCCGCTGCACCCATTGCAATACCAACCGTGGCTTCCGCCAGTGCAGGTGCATCATTTACACCATCCCCGACCATTGCCACATGACCGTGTTTCTGGGCGAGTTCTTGCACTCGTACTACCTTACCTTCTGGTTTAAGGTCTGCGTAGACCTCATCCACACCAACTTCGCGTGCAATTGCCTGAGCGGTGCGAGCGTTGTCGCCAGTCAACATGGCGACTCGAACACCAGCCTGATGTAAGACTTCTATTGTTTCACGTGCATTTTGGCGAATGGTGTCGCGGATGGCAATTAAACCCCATGGCGCTTGTTTGTCTCCAATCACGATTACTGTTTTGCCCTCATTCTGTAATGCTTCGATCTCAGTCATATATTCTGTCATCGGAATATTTAGCTGGTTTGCGAACAAGTCAGGACTGCCTGCGTAGATTGCAGATCCATTTACGTGAGCCGAGACACCAGCGCCTGTCAGAGAATGAAAGTCAGTCACTTCTGGAGGTCTAATGCCCTGTGCTTCTGCTTTTCGCATCACAGCCTTCGCCAGAGGATGTTGACTTAGACGTTCTACCCCGGCGGCAATGGTTAATAATTGCTCAGATGAGGTAATCCCATCTAACTGTTCATCTTTCAGTAGAATTACATCCGTCACTTCTGGTTCACCATGGGTTAAAGTGCCCGTTTTATCTAGAGCAACAACAGTAATTTTAGCAAGCTGTTCAACATATCTGCCGCCCTTAATCAAAACACCTTTGCGTGCGCCTGTTCCGAGTGTTGCAACCATTGTGATGGGAATAGAGATAACAAGCGCACACGGGGCAGCTGCAACGATGAACACAACGGATCTTGTCAACCATGTCTCCCAACTACCATTGAATAGCAGTGGAGGCAGCAGCGCAAACAAAATGCCCACTAACAGCACTAGCGGACTGTATACCTTGCCAAAACGCTCGATGAAACGCTGGCTACTACCTTTCTTTTCCTGTGCTTCCTCGACCATATGAATAATGCGTGCAATCGTATTGTCCGCAAAAGTTTTCGTAGTACGCACTTCCAGTGCACCCTGTTCGTTGATACTGCCCGCAAACACCGTATCTTCCGGTTGCTTTTCAACGGGCACACTTTCGCCTGTTACTGGTGCTTGATTAACATTCGATTCGCCAGCGATCACCACGCCATCGGTTGGAATGGACTGCCCTGGCTTCACAATGAATATATCCCCTATAAGAAGCTCTTCAACAGGCACTTCTGATTCACGCCCATCTCGCCGAACCAGTGCCATTTTGGGTGTCAAGTCCATCAACGCTCGAACTGCTGAACGTGTTTTTTCTTCGGTATAGCCCTCGGCTGCTTCCGAGATAGAATACAAGAAAACCAGCATAGCTGCTTCAGCAGGTTCGCCTAATAAGAGGGCTGCGACTGCTGCGATAGACATGAGAAGTTCAATCCCAATTTCTCGCTCGAAGATTAATTCTTCAAGCGCCTCGCGCCCAAAGTAATATCCACCAATCACAACGGCTGAAATGTATATGCCATAAGTGACGATCTGCGATACTCCGGCTTGTCCCAGAAGCCAACCGACCAATAGCAACACACCAGCGACAACCGCCGTAATGACTTTTGGATTGCGCCAAATTTCTGGTTGCTGTGGAACGGCACGCCCCTCCTGGGGGGGAAAGCCGAGTTCATCTAACTTCTCGCGCAGAGTATCCGGTGATGTTGCTAGGGGATCATAGGTTAGTGACACCTTTGCGGACTTGGGATAGACTTTTAACTCAACTAGACCGTTGCTATTATCGAGTCCTCGCTTAATTGTTGAGGCATCGTGATCGCAGTCCAGATTGCCCACATATACATCAAATTGTAAGTTCTCCATAATTTACCCCTTTGTGTCACTACTACCATTCTCAGGCAGGTTATATCGTGTGCATTCATAAATCCCACTGGCTATGTCTGCCAAAAACGATTCAACTAACTCTAGCAATTCTGCTACACGGTCATCGCTCAAGCGATAGGACACATAGCGTCCAGACTGTTCGGACACAACCAATCCGCAGTCTTTTAAGCAACTAAGATGATTCGACACATTAGACTGTGTAAGACCAGTAACTTCTACAAGCTTGCTTACGGTAAGTGGTGTATCATGAAGTGCACTCAGGATACGCAGACGCGATGGGTCACCGAATCCGCGAAATAATTTGGCTTTCAAGTTTAATTCTAATTGCTCCGATGCAATAAGCATGATTAGTCTCCATATCATTATATCAGCAATCAATGATACAATGTTTTTGTTGTATATGCTAGGTGATACATCTCAAAATGAAAAAGAATTGGGAAGGAAACGGTAGAATGAACTGGAGCCATAAACTGTCAATAACAATATCAAATTGCCCCTTACCGCCGTATCGCATTCGCAATTGAGCCGCGTTGTACACGGCTCTGCCCGAACTGACTAATACTGTGACTCGATAATGTGGCAACCACGATCAAAACGTCAATCACTCATCCAATCCTAGATTTTAGAAAACCTATCGTACCAGTGAATCGTCTTCTTTATCTGCATTAGTTATTCCTTGTAAGCAAGTAAGCGAATAGCATTCCCTACAACCAGAATGGTACTGCCTTCATGCAGAATCACCGCTCCACTCAGTTGCACCACACCGAGAACTGAAGCCAAGATCAGAAGAGCAATCACTCCCAGAGAGATCGCAAGGTTTTGCTGGATAACGCGTCGGCTCGCCCGACTTAAGCCCACTGCAAATGGCAATTTGCTCAGATCATCTGCCATCAACGCAACATCAGCTGTTTCCAGAGCGACCGCTGTTCCTGCACCACCCATTGCAATGCCAACTGTAGCGGTGGCGAGAGCAGGCGCATCATTCACACCGTCGCCAACCATGGCAATTGAGTTATAGCTTTTCTCCATTGATTTAATCGCTTGCAACTTATCTTCAGGCAACAGTTCTGCTTTGACATCGGTTAAGCCTACCTGTTGAGCAATCTGTTGTGCTACATCATCGTTGTCACCTGTGAGCATCACCAGATGTTTTACACCAATCGCTTGAAGCGATTGCATCACAGATTGAGCATTCTCGCGTGGAACATCTGCGAGACCAAGCAAACCGAGAAAACGCTCGCCATATTGAACAATTACCGCAGTGCGTCCTTTTTGCTCCAATGTTTCGACTTGTTGTGCTAACCCGGATTGAAAATCTGCATTGTCTACAAATAGCTTACCTGAGCCAAGCAATACAGGTGTACCGTCTATTGCGCTACGTACACCCTTACCTGCAATGTTCTCTAATCCATCGGCATTTCGTAAATTGAGATCACGTTTTCGTGCCTCAGCGACGATGGCTTTCGCCAGCGGATGATTAGATTGTTGTTCGACAGAGGCAGCAATACGCAAGAGTTCCATTTCAGATGTGCCATTGGCTGTGACAAGATCACTGACACCAAATTCGCCTGTTGTGATTGTACCTGTCTTATCAAAGGCTATCGCATCTAATGTGCCGAGATTTTCCAGATGGATACCCCCTTTGATAAGCACACCGTTACGGGCTGCCTGTGCAATCCCCGACAAGACAGCAGCAGGTGTCCCAATTGCCAGTGCACATGGGGATGCCGCAACCAGCAAAAGCATTCCGCGATAGAAACTATCCTGTAGAGTTGTCAGACCCATAAGTGGCGGAATAACCACAAAAAGCAAAGTTCCAACTAGAACTGCTGGCACAAACCATGCGGTAAAGCGTTGCGTGAAGCGCTGGGTGGGACTTTGCTGGCTCTGGGCTTCAGCAACCATCTGCATGACACGACTGAGTGTATTGTCTTTCGCCAATTTTGTGACTTTAACATCAATAGCATTATCCTGATTGATTGTCCCTGCGAAAACCTCATCGCCAACGTTTTTGGTAACTGGCACACTTTCGCCAGTGATCGGACTCTGATCAATGTTACTATCGCCAGCAACAACTTCACCATCAACAGGCACGCGATCACCCGGACGCACCAGCACGACATCATCAATAGTGAGTTCTTCAACAGGTGTATCCACAACACCGTCGCCTGTCTTGAGTTGGGCGGTTGCAGGCATCAATTCACCGAGTTTGTTGACAGCATCACGCGCTCGATCCAGAGCATAGTGTTCGCCAGCGTGACCGAGACTAAACAAGAAGAGTAGGAACGCGCCTTCTGCCCATTCACCTAAGATGGCTGCACCTGCGGCGGCTGCTAACATCAGAATATCGGTGTCGAATTTGCCTTTAAGCAGAGCAGGTAGAGCATGTGTCGCCACATCATAGCCGCCTGCTATGTAAGCCAGCAGGAAGAAGATAAAGGCAATGGATTCGGCTAGACCAAAAAATGTTTCACCGAGCCAGCCGATCAGAAAGAATACGCCAGCTAAACCCACTAAGAGTAATGCCCAGCGTTCTTGCATCCAATGAGGTAAGAATGCTGGCGCACTACCGTGATCGTGTCCATGATCGTCTTCATGTTCCTGATCGTGGTCATCTTCTGCATGAGTGTCGTGTGGAGAGGTCACAATTGATGCACCAGT
Source organism: Phototrophicaceae bacterium (assembly GCA_965230145.1). GTDB lineage: Bacteria > Chloroflexota > Anaerolineae > Aggregatilineales > Phototrophicaceae > JAUZRW01. Next base: position 2,900,410 of record CBDDKI010000002.1, on the reverse strand, counting down.
GCGCGTAATGAGCTGTTTCAATGTTGAACGTTGGAACAGCTCTGTGTCATAAGCAATGAAAATCAATCCCGCAGCATAATTGACATTAGCATGAAGTACACCTTCCGTTTTGCTGAGAGTATCACCTAGATTGTCGGCGGCATCTGCAGTTCTCAATCCGCGAAACGGGATTTGCTCATGACGATACCGTTCTGTGATCGTTGCACCACTGTCTTGTGCCACACGTTTGACCTCTCCGAGAGAAATCAGATTCGGGTCAAAGTGCAAACATAGTTGGGATTCATCATCTTCTTGTACTATATGGACTTTTTCGATACCTCTGCGATGTGCCAGACGTTCCGTTAAGATTTGTACACAGTCATCGTCAGGGTTGATATCGGGTAGCAATAGATTCAATTCAAGTTGTGTTGTTTTAGTCATGTCTATACTCCTTTTTGAAGCTCTACTTCAGTTTTTTGAAACCATTTTTTCTGAAGTTGTTGCACGAGAATCTCAGCATCGTCACCAACGCCCGTAATGAGTGCTGATCCGCGCGTGCGTTGCCACGAGCGCCCGATGAGGTAAAGATTCTCAACGGGTGAGATTCCTTCATTATGGACAAACTTGCCATTCTCATCTTTGGCATCCGGGATAGTTATCCAATCACTATTATCTTGATAACCTGTTGCCCAGATGACCGCATCAATCTGAGTTGAATACTCATTGGCAAAATGAGCAATGTCACCCTTAACCTTTGTCAGGTAGGGTAGAATACGAACACCTTTTTTCTCAAGACTCTTAAGTCGCCTACCACGAGCGGGAAATGGATCAGTCTTTTGCATGAGCTTGCCAATAAAACTATCTTTGCCAGCTTTAAGCAGATTGAATTGATCCAGCCACCGCCAGATACTTTTTCCTAGCAGTTTTTCTGGTAACAAACGACGTGAACGTCCTGTAGCTAGCAATACGTCATGTGTTTGGCTCAGTTCATGAGCGAAATCACGTCCACTGGCACCATCTCCTACAATTAGCACTTTACCTATCGGGATTTGGGCAGGGTTTTGATAAGTCTGTGCAGTGAACTGGTTGACATCTGGCGCAAAATGCCCTGCCAATTGCGGCACACTTGCTTTTTGGAATGCACCTGTTGCAAGCACAACAATACGGCTCAGGTAAATATCACCTGTTGTTGTGCTTGCTTGAAAACCCTCTTGAGTTTTTTTCAATTGCTCAACTGATTGTTTGAGATGGATAGGAAAATCATAATGATCGGCATAGCGTTCAAAATAATCAGCGATTTCATCCCGTGAAGCATATCCATCGGGATCACCCTCCAGTTCAAGTCCAGGCAGGGCACTATAAGCACGACTCGTAAACAATGTGAGTGAATCATAGCGTTGACGCCAGCTATCTCCGATACGAGCATTCTGTTCGATGAGCATATAGCGTAATTCCGTCGATTGCAGGTAATAAGCGAGTGCTAAGCCTGCTTGCCCTGCACCAATGATGAGTATGTCAGTTTCGTATTGGTTCATGTTCGTTTCTCTAATTGATACACCGTCTCATTAGGTGAATATATGAACAACTATTCATATATTTACGTAAAAAATTTTCCTATTTAATCACAACACGCATGTTTCATGGCAGTCATATACAAATCCATAACATGCTCATCCTGCAATTTATAAAATACCTGACGACCTTCTTTTCTTGAACTTACAAGCCTCATTTGTCGTAGAGTTCTCAACTGATGCGAAACTGCGGATGGTGTCATATCTAACAATGACGCAACATCATCGACACAGAGTTCATGCTTCGCCAGCAATGAGACTATCCGTAGACGATTTGGATCGCCCAATGTCTTAAATATTGCTGCCATATCTGCTGCTAATGAGGCTTCAAGTGGAACAATATCTCCTGTTGTTTCATCAGGTTGTTGTAATGGTAATGTCATATCATCCTCAATAACTGTGAATATATGAGCAATAATTCATATTATATTTCATTTTCACCGTATGTCAATACCCTCTAAAAAATGAATATCCAATTATTTTTCATTACTCGCGAAAGCAGATAGTCATAATTGTTACCCGGTAAGCTTCGCAGTGCCCCTCCGATATAATTTTCGACTCCATTGACAAAAAATTTAGACTAACCTAAAATAGTAATTAACGGAGAAAAATAAATCACTAAAAGAGGTAAATTTCAAGAATTGTTTGAGCTTCAATAACCTCATAGTATCGGTAAACAATGAATACATAGATATTTGTTGAACCGGAGGAGAGACATTATATGTCAGATATTCGTATAAAAGGAAACCGTTCACGTTGGCTTTTCGTCATGGGAACAATCTTAGTGCTACTCGGAATTACCGTGTACATTACCCGGGCGCATATTGTGCCAGAACAACCCTGGCATCCAGTATCGGGGGCATATCTTCGTAGCACTTTTTACCTTAATTTGGGTCCGCAAATAAATTGGGGCTTAATCGAGCAAGAATACGCATCAGAAATCACCGAAGAAGGATATGCGTTTGTAACCGTCTATGAAGCACTTGAATCCGTCGAGGGGATGTTTGATGTCGAACTCATTGCGCCTATTCAGGAGGCGATACATAATCAAGATGCAACTGCATTTTTTGATGCCACAACACGAGCAAATTCGCTAGCAACACGCTATTATATTCGTCTGGCGGAGACCAGGTTGGATCAACCCGGCGCTGCCCTAAATGATGTCCAGACTGCACAACAAGTGTATCGTGCCTTCGGACAAGATTTTATTAGCAGTGTCGATCCAGAAGCATTCCGACAATTGGGATTTGCATGGCTGAATATGACCAATAGTGTTGGCAATAGTGGACTTGGCGGAGCAGGTAGCACAGCCGCTAACCCCGATCAGTTTATGGAAGCAAAGACAATCATTGAAGACTATCTCATCACAAACTTCGAGAATGGCGGGTATGTCATTGACACAGCCGTCGGTCAACGATTTGCACCGATCCCAATGTCGGTGGGTGAGGTGACAATTCCATTGTGGACACCGCCGGGAATGAACCTGAACGATCAAGATCCGCTTCCGCTTTTACGCCTGAATTTTGAAGCACAGGGCTTTGAGGAATCAGATATCCCGCTGGTCGCCTATGGCGATATGTTATTTGACTCGCCTGAGATTTTTGGCGACCCTGCACGTAGCATGGGGATCACCTGCTCAACCTGTCATAATCGCAGTGACATCAATCAAGCGTTCTTTATCCCGGGTGTGAGTCATCAGCCAGGTGCTGCGGATGTTGATGGCGCGTTCTTCAATCCCTACTTCAACGATCAACGTTTCGATTCTCTGGATATTCCAACATTGCGGGGGTTACGCTTTACCGGACCCTATGGTCGTGATGGACGCTTCGCAAGCTTACGGGAATTTACACGCAATGTGATCATAAATGAGTTTGCAGGCGAAGAACCCACAGAATTCATGCTGGATGCACTGGTTGCTTACATGCTGGAATTCGACTTCCAGCCCAACTCTTACTTGAACCCGAACGGCACGTTAACAGACCTTGCATCAGAAAGCGCAGTACGTGGCGAAGTTATCTTCAATACAGAATACGATAGTATGATGGATGGCATGTCCTGTGCATCCTGCCATACGCCAGGGTCACATTTTGCCGATGGCAACCAATGGGATATTGGTTCAAGTGACAATTACAGTCATCCCAATGCCTACGAAAATTTCTTTGATACACCAACACTGCTCAACGTCGTCTATACCGCACCGTACTTCCATGATGGTTCACTCGATACCCTGGAAGATGTTGTGAACTGGAAAAACGGACAATTTGAGATGAACCTCACTGACCAGGAACTTGCTGACCTTGTCGAATATGTCACGACCATTGGGGCGGCTGATGAACCCTACGAAATTTTTGATGAGGAAAATACACCATTCCGCCTTGCATGGGCAGAATTGACCACTTTTGCAACAACTCTTGGCTCACAACACATCCCACAACAGGATGCTTATCATGCCATTTTATTGATCGATACAATTGCACCGGATTTCCGCGCCGATGCTAGTGGTCTGCAAAATTATGATGATGCCTGGATGGTGTTTGAAGTCGCAGATAAGTTAGATGAAATCAAAACAGCGATTGAACAAGGTAATTGGGAACTGGCACAAACCTTATACGATGAGTACGAAGCCTTAGTTGAAGAATATGGATCACAATTACGCTAAAATGATGAAGGGAAATGAAAGCATGAGACGAAGCATGATATTAAGCCTGTTTCTCGGGCTACTCATGGGCGTTGGATTACCGGGTGTGCTTGCCCAATCCTCCAACTGTGAAGATATTGAGGTGGGAGTAGATCGTCCCTTGAATCTGGTCTATATCCCGCAAGAAAATCCTGAAAAGCTAATTGGAGATATTACAGAGATCAGCAGCTATCTTGAAGGTGAGTTAGGTATTCCAGTTGAGGGCTTTGTCGCGCTGGATCATGCTGCGGCAGTTGAGGCACTTGGAAATTGCTCCGCAGATGTCTCATTCATGGGTGGTTTACCTTATGTTATGGCACACGAATTAGTTGGTGCTGAAGTTATTCTGGGTGAAGTTTATCGCGGTAATGAAATCTATTATGGTCGTATTTTTGTACGTGCTGATAGCGACATCGAAACTATTGAAGATTTAGAAGGACGCAGTATTGCCTTCGCTGACCCGATATCTGAGTCGGGCTATCTCTATCCGCTAGATATCTTTGTTCAGGCAGGTCTACTGGATGCAGAAGATGATCCGCAAGAATTCTTTAGCAGCGTTTATTTTGCAGGAGGCTACCAGCAAGCAGTTGAAGCAGTTATCAATGGATTTGTCGATGCGGCTGGTGCAAATCAGTACGTGACACTCTCGTTACAACCACAACAGCTTGAAGAGATTCGATGGATTGCAGAGTCAGACCCTATCCCTTCACACAATGTCATTGTTCGTCAGGGACTTGATGAGGATCTTGTTGAGGATTTTACCGAAGCGATGCTGCAACTAAATGAACCCGAATTCCAGTACCTGCTCCAGTACGTTTTCAGTCCAGATGGTTATGTACGGGTAAGCGACGATGCCTATGACGGTGTGCGTGAAATAGCGGTGCGTTATGGTTTCCTTGAGGAAGATGTACTCGACGAAGCAAATGGAGACGATACGACAGAGGACACTGACGATTAGGAGATTTTCGTCCCGATATGACAGATAATACGGAAGCTATCCATATTTCCAATGTGCATGTGCAATACATGCAATCTGAAAAACCAACTCTGAACATCGAGCACCTTCTTATCTCGCAGGGGGAACGCATTGCTCTTGTCGGTTCCAGTGGCTCGGGGAAGACAACTCTGTTGCGTCTGATTAATGGCTATTTACGCCCAAAATCAGGCAGCCTACATATTCTGGGTAAGGAAATGACAGCCCGTCGCGCTCGTCGTCGTGATCTGCGACGGCGAGTTGCTTTTGTCTTCCAGGGTTTTAATCTCGTTGAGCGTGCCTCTGTATTTGAAAATGTGTTATGGGGACGATTAGGTTACGTCGGCACATTAGCAAGCATTGTCGGAGGCTTTACAGAAAAAGACAAGCAAATTGCCTTATCTGTTATTCAGGAAGTTGATTTACTGGATCAGATTGAGCAACGTTGTGATACCCTGAGCGGTGGACAACAGCAGCGTGTTGGCATTGCTCGCGCTCTGGCTCAAGAACCAGACATTATTCTGGCGGATGAACCCGTGAGTAGTCTGGATCCAGGTCTGGCAGACGATGTATTGCAGTTATTGCTTAATGTTAGTGTTGCGCGATCCGCTACATTGCTAATGAGTTTGCACCAACCTGACCTCGCACGGCAGTATGCACAGCGCATCATTGCTTTGCAAACAGGGCAAATTGTTTTTGATGGAAAAGCTGAAGACTTTACTGACGCAGAAATCAAGCACATCTATAGACAAGAACCGACAACAACGAGTGAGATTGTATGAGTATTGGCGAACAACAGACAGATAGCTATTCAAAGTTGAAAGGCTATCCAAAGCCAAATTTGCGTGACAGCTTGCTCAAATATAGTGGACTGGCAATCCTGATTATTGCCTTTGTATGGGCATTTAACACGCTAGATGTTAATGAAAATGCTCTACGAAATAGCCCCGAAAATATCTTAAACTTCTTGAATCGAGCAACCCCGCCGGATATGTCGGTCATGGATGTTGCAATACAGGCAACACTTGAAACGCTCCAGATTGCACTACTCGGCACGGTTTTAAGTGCGATTGTTTCCTTTCCACTCGGCTTACTGGCTGCTTCTAATCTAACACCGGGTTGGATTCATTTACCGATTAAGTCTTTCCTGACAATTGTTCGGGCAATTCCAGTGATTTTACTTGCCTTGCTTTTCGTCAGTGCGCTGGGGCTGGGACCACTTCCGGGTGTCTTGGCAGTTGCTATTCATTCGATAGGAATGCTCAGTAAGTTCTACGCAGAAGCCTTCGAGAATGCCCGTCCTGGGCCACTTGAAGCGTTGGATAGCGCTGGTGCAAACTGGTGGCAAAAAATCCGTTATGGTGTCTTGAGCCAAATTGCACCCGATCTGGTACGTGATAGCTTATTTCGATTGGAATTGAATATACGTGAAGCGGAGATACTCGGGCTGGTCGGGGCTGGTGGCATCGGATTCTATATTCACCTCTACAGCCGAGCTTTTCAATATCAGAAGGTGGCCACCATGACAATTGTAGTTGTGATAATCGCCGTTCTTGTTGAACAGACCAGCGTAGCGATTCGCCGCCGTCTTCGTTAAATAGAACATCACTCAACGATAATTATTCGTACTGTTGTATACATCGAACAGAAGCATATTGAAACCACCTCCCAATACGGCGTTTGCTATCTATCTGCGATAATCGGTTACTTTACTCATCTAAATATTGAGAAAAGTAAATTAGCACGCCAGATGGATCCCAGACAGGCGTAGTGATAGCACCATAGCTCTCTTTTTTCGGTGGATTCAATCGCGCAAATTCAAAATTTTCTTCTTCTAAAATTTTCGATACGTGGTCGTACCAGGCTTGAGCATCTTCGACACTGACTTGAAACATAAAGTTGTTTGCCCAATCTTTGACGTAATAATTTTGGAGCCAGAAGCGGCAATCTGCAAGTTCTAACTCTGCCAGTTGGTCATCCTTATACTTCACCTTCCATCCGAGTAAAGTATAAAAGCGCAGTGATTGCTCAAAATCCATTGCAGGTACAAAGATACGAATATCTGTAGCTTTTAAATTGGGTTTAATGGTTTCCACGAGTGTTTTCTATCCTTTCCGATTTGGATAGTTCAACTATATCACAATACGAACGTTTATTCTGCATTTTGAATCCGTGCTTTGACAATTCTTACGACATTGCCTAAACAACATTGTCCCTCCGGGTTACGCCAGTCACAGGCACAATGTCCTCGCTTGATACCCTGCCTAATATCTTCGATAATCGGGCTTTTGCCATCTTTATCTACGCTCTTCTGAATATCTCCAAGCGTGTGAAAAAAACAATAACAGACAAACACATCTTCTGCATCTGGTTCTTTTTGATAGACCCGTTCTCGTAACTCGTGTTTGTAAAAGATTTCAGAATCATCTGCGGCAAAATAGACGACACTACAGTCTGCCACAGCACAAAAGCGATGTTCCACATCTGCCACGCGATGAAGCGTCACTGAAATAAGACTTTTGATCGTAGCATTATCAACACTCAAGCCTTTGTAACCGCATTGAGGACACATTGCATTTGACATTGTTTCACCCCAATCTTAGTTGCTCTGGTAGACATTGAATACTTTTATAGAAGCAATTTAGGTAGCAATCAAATGTTGCTCTTGAGGATAGTGTAAGGGTTGTAGTAGCTACAATGTCAAGATTGATACAATGTATTGACCTTGTAGTAACTATAGGGTTTATCATGTAAAAAGTTGGAGGTTAGTCAATGTATACGATTGGTGAACTCAGTCAACTAACAGGCGTTTCGAGAGAAGCGATTCGCTATTATGAACGGATTGAATTGCTACCCGAACCGCAGCGATTTCAAAATGGCTATCGACAGTACAAGGACGAGGATGTGGAACGACTACAATTCATCCGTCGTTCGCGGTCATTGGATTTCGGGATTGAGGAAATTCGAGAAATTCTTGCTTTTCGTGATCGTCAAGAGCCTCCATGCCAATATGTCATGGATGTGATGGAGAAGCGTGTCGCAGAGATCGAGGCACGGATACAAGACCTAGTAAAACTACGCGATGAAATTCAAGTGCTACACGAAGTTGGTCGCAAACTACCTGAAGATGTTCAGATGAAAGCCTGCGTTTGTCATCTCATCGCTACAAGTAAAGCGGAAATCTAGTTGTTGGAGTATACAAATGTCGGATTTAGACAGAATCATTGAATTGTTACAGTCACGACGTGAGGGTGATATACCTCCTGAAACCGCAGAGTTTATCGTTGCATATACACGTTTGTTGGCTCAGGGTAAGCCTGTTTCGGCGCAGGCTCTCGCAGATGAATTGGGAGATCCGGTTGAGTTTATGGTAACAGCCCTTCATCAAATGCAAGGAACAGGGGCAGAACTCAACGATAAAGGAGAATTAATGGGAGCAGCCTTGACACTGACACCTACAAATCATCACTTTACTGTTGATGGCGTTCAACTTTACGCATGGTGTGCTTTAGACACGATGTTTCTACCTGCCTATATTGGCAAGACTGCTCAAGTCACATCTACTTGCCCCATAACAAAAAAGACAATCAGGACGACCATTACTCCGAATGCCGTCGAGAATATTCAACCGCAAGAGGCAGTTTTATCTATTATGACTGCCACTGGATGTAGCGCAGGAATACAAGGCACGTTTTGTAGTCAAGTGAACTTTTTTGTTTCACATGAGGTAGCTCAAGAATGGATTGGAGAGCGCTCCGATTTTTCAATATTAAGTGTATCCGATAGTTACAAGCTAGCACGAAAAATTTACATCAATCCTGTTATAAACCATTTATAACATTTTCTGATGAGGTCACTGAAAACAGATTTATTCACTTACGGGAGAAATTGTAAAGAATATCGATAGTCACCAATTTGCAAACTACCGTATGCTTCATAACCCCAAATCCATGTCAGTGTAAGATCAATCGCTTGCTCTGGTAGCAAATAGAAGGATTGTAATCCATCCGCAGGTACATAAGGTCCAACTGGATTAGGAACATATCCCAATGCAAGCTGAATATCATCCCCCGTGATATACAGTGTCTCGCTACCACCGTTATAAATCCGAAAACGGGTGGTCAATTGTCCTGATTGGGTCGTAACCGAGATTATCTGGACATCAACATCTGTAAACGGACTACTCTGTTGTATTGGAGTCGCAGTTGCGACAATCAGTGGCAAATCAGGCAAAGTCAAACCAACTAACTCACCATCCCGTCCGAGTTCTTGCTCAGGCGGATAGGTGGCTGTAATCAGCGTCCGTGTCGCTGTAGGTAAACCGTCTTCATCACGTTCACCAATCTGGAGTAAGACCAGTCCGGGACTAACCTGACGGAAAATATCGGTATCGCTACGCCGTACATGTGAGCGTGCAGCAAAGTCAAAGCGCAACATCGCCCCTGTATTCATGGTGACAGTGAAAATCGTCCCTTCATCCATATCCTCGAACCACTGGGCGTTATCGTCCGAAAAAGGAATGCCCATTACAGGACGAACCGACATACCATTGATGAAGGACGCAATGTCAGGGTTGGGATCATAATTCCATTCTGAGGCACGGACAGCACGGCGTTGCACGACCCAAACACGCGGTGGACTGCCATCAGGTAAGGCAACCTGCAAGCTCACTGGATAGGCTACTGTGCGCTCGTCATCACCATCTTCAATGATGTCATCCTGTGCTTCGAGGGCAAGGGGTGTCGGGGTGGGCGTTACCACTGGTGTCTCGGTTGGCTCAATTTCTGGTGTGAGCTCCGCGACTGCTACCCCATCGTTGTTACCGCCGCCACGCAGTAGGAAAGAGCCAATCAAGACCACTGCCATAACGACACCAGCAATCAGTATCACCGGTGAGGGCTTCCGTGACACACTGGTTGAGGTATCTTCAGGTACTACCAGCCCATCATCACTTTTTGCGGCATCCTGCACACGGGATGGTGTGCGTGCCCAGCGCATCCCGACGGGAACGAGCGCAGATTCTGCATAGCGCGAGAGTAGCTCTGCTGTCACCTGTTGCTCTAACTGGTCAGAACCCAACGCACCCGCATTGCGAACCTCACGCTCATACGCCTGTCGATAGGCTCGCTGACGAGAAGTTGGCACGAGTTCCCAGAGTGCTTGTAACTCTTCGAGACTCAGGTTTTGTAGCTCTTCCACCGTATAGAATTTCAGTTGCTCACTCATTATCGCCTCCAATCACAGTGCCAGAGCCACTCATGGCAGATTCGTCTTTCATTGCTTTGTCGTAGCTATCGGTTTCGGGCAAATCCACCCTCACATCAATATCGGGTTCAACCGTCACGTTGGGCGTTACTTCGACCTGTGGCTGCACAACTGGCAGGGGCATCATGCCGACAGCCGTAATTTCATCGGGAAGTGTGCGGGCTGTATGTGCAAGCCAGTTGACCTGATCTTCCGCATCGTTGTAAGAATAGCCACGTTCTTCACGTAATTGTTCGGTCAACATATCGTGGGTTTCAGGCATCATCTGACCGGATGGCGAGTCTTTGACCTCACGCACGACTTGCTCTGCCTGCATTCCAGATAATCCCAGTCGCAATGCCTGATTGATATACAAGCCAAATTGTGGCAGGTTCTCGCGCACGGCAGGTCGCCCGTCATCCATGGTGGTCATGCCCATGACGGTTGCCATGCGATCCGATGTGGTGAAGTAATCCAATTCATCTTCGTCACTGGTTTGAACAACATCACCCATGACACTGGCAATATCTGTCGTACCTGTTAATTGTAATTGTCCTGCCACCAGTTGCAGACGGGTGGCTGCGGCTTCAATCTGTCCTGCGGCTTGCGACATGCGATCTGTATCGCTCTGTTCGTCATCTTCTAGCAATCCTCCCAGTGTCGAATTGACACCGGTGGAGGAGCGCATGACATCGCTGATGTGTTGTTCCATCTCCTCGCCCTGCATCTCAGACGCATAGATACTGCGTTGGGCACGACGGTCTTCATTCTGTTCATCAACGGCATCATCAGCAAATGGCAGTGGTTCAACAGGTGTGAAGCGTCCCATGCGTCGAGGCCGATTAACAGGCATGACAGGCAACATCTCGCCATCTTCACCTTCAATGTATTCAGGATCAATTGGATTGCGACGTGGTGCAGGCGCACCGGGTGGCACAATAAAGCGATCTAAGCCTTCGCCAATCGCAGGGACAAGCATCGGGCGATTGGTCATGCGACCCTGTTCATCGTATTCCGCATTGTCAGGATTGCGATCTGTCAGGAGCATCGCACCAACCACCGGACCCGTGACCCGTCCGACAACAGGTACATTACGGGCAATGGTGCGTGTGATTGAGCCTTCGGTGAATTGTTCTGCCGCATCGCCCAGTGACGTGCCACGAATACCGGGTAGATAGGCTAAGGTACGCGCTGCACCACTGAGAGTGCGTGAGCCACCGAAGGAAATACCTGCGGCTTGCGAGACGGTACCTCCCTGACGCATGGCAGACATCCCTGCGAGGAGATTGGCATTCAAACCAACATACGCACCGAGTACTGCGCCACCTGCGGAGGCGACTGCTGTGGTTGCCTGACCGGGCGAGGGCATGACGCCACCGGTTGCCTGTCCCATCGCGTTAAAAAGACGGTTGAAGCTGTTCCAGACCGCTTTGACACCTGACCAGAGCGCGATCACCATGAAGATCAATGACATCAAACCCATCCCTAGTACAACCGAACTACTACCACTGGCAGTCCCCATCAGGAAGAATGCGGCGACAAGCGATTGGATGAGGGCAATAACTACCGTCAGCACGACCAGTTCAATCCACTGGTCGATGATCGAACGGGCAATAACTTCGGTTTTCTTGAAGAAGGCAAACAGTACGGCTACTCCAAAAGAAATGAAGGTAATCCCCTGTGCGACAGTAATCAGCAGATAGACCATCTGCTCCACGACACCAAAGAGTACAAGTGGCCATGCCGTCAGCAAACGTCCTTGTGCAGAGGATGCCATGTCAATTGAGGCTGTCCGCACTTCAGGTTCGAGGTCAGGAAAGAAATAAGACGATTCCAGAATCGAGAAATACGAACCATCTTGATACCACTCAGTAGGTATGGTGCTAACATATTCACCCGTAATCGGATGGTTGTAATGGAAGGGACAAGCAGGTGTGGCAACAGGATAGGGATAACCCATGACATCGGGTCCGTCTGCCCGTAGATAAGCTAATGCGACATCCAGACCATCAATGCCGCCTGTACCCGATGGCAAATAAACACCGAGATAATCGCAGAGTTGTCCCAATCCTAATTCTGCTGATGTGACTTGATTGAGCGAGTTGAAACCCGTACCGAAATTGCTCTCTAAACCTGTCAGAGTGCTGGCATAAAATGCCTGCGCTGTACCAATCCGGAAATCATTCATGCCTTGATAGAGGGCAGGTCCTGCCGAGAAAAAGAGTGCCCCTGCGATGTACCATTGAATCGCACTGCGTAAATTGACCACTTCCAGACGGACAAACGCTGCCAGCAAGTAGGTAATGCCCAAGATCAGCATGGCAATCACGAACGCGAGGTTGATGGCAACACTCAAACTGGCATTGGTCTGGGTGATGAGCGGGATGAAGGCATTTTCAATCAACCAGTTATTGACCAGTTCAATCGTGTAGCCCATCAGGATCAGACCACGTAGCAAACTCCAATGCAATCCTGCCAGACTGAGCAGGATGTTGTACCAGAACATATCGATCTGGACTTGAAAACCATTGAGAATATCCAAGAACGCGCTCCTTTAGGCTGCTACATCGCCACTACACGACGGATTGGTCTGATTAACCCAGGTCATCACAGGACTATTCGTACCCTGCGCGGGATCAAGTTGGAAGCTGAAACGAATGTCGTTCCCTGCGGGAGTCAGTGCTGCCAACTGGTAAATTTCAGTCTGTCCTGCACTGAGTTGGTACAGGTCACTATCGGTAGTCACATTTACCAGATCACCTGAATCCTGTGTCGAACCCCATGTACCAGTTACAGCATTTACTTCACTGATGAACAACTGCACCGATGGAAAAATCTCGTAATCTTCTTGCCCGACATTGGATACTTCAAGTTGCCATTGGACGACCTGCTCATTGCCTGCCTGCGGCGTGATTTGTACGTTCTGCAAGCGGAGACGCACACGCAATGGCGAGAGTTGCCCACCGATAAAAACAGCATCACCGACGTAGAAATCCGATGGTGGCATGATGATATAGGGTGTCGCGGGTGGCACACCCGTCGGTGGTGGTGTGCCTACGAGCGTTGTTGCTGTTGGCAAAGGCACATCCGTTGGGCAGGTATAGAGCGGTGTCTCGACCAGTGGTGTGCCTGCACAGGCGAGAATTGCCAGCAAGGTTGTGATGGGTGCAATGAGTATCATGAGGTAGCGTTTCAAATAGGTCTCCTTATGGAATGATGCCTGGCTGGTTTCCGGGTTCGAGTAGCAAGGTGAAATTGACATTGCCTGTTGTCGATGAAATCGGGACAGTCCAGACCTCACCGAAATATGGCACGACAATTCGCACCTCAGAGGAAGCCACAACTAGCAATTGGGTGTAGCCACGCGAATCGGTCACGCCTTGCGCGATGACCTGATTGGTATCTGCTGCAACAGCCCGTACTGGAATTCCCGAAACACCTTCAGCAGGATCGACCTCACGGTTGCCGTTCTCGTCGTAAGCAATAACGACAGACACCATAATCTCAGCAGGTGCGAGTGGTGTTGCGGTAGGCATAACTGTCGATGGTGCTTGTACCAGCTCAATGCTCCGTGCAGGTTGCGGCGTGGCGACAGGCGTGTTGTCCTCGACAGGTGGCGGGATAATGAGCGTGTTCTCGTCAGCACGGTAAACCTGAATCGCATCCAGCCCGACGGTAATCCCCTCACTCTGGCTATTGCGTTGTCCTGTGGCACGAATTTGGAGCAGATGTTGTCCTGAACCAACGAAATACACGCGCGTTCCAGGAAAGATAAGTTCGGAGCTATAGGCATCAATTGTGTCAATAACTTGACCATCTACCACAATCTCGAAGATACCCATATTGCGGGCGGCAACATAGCGCACACGCAAGCCTTCACCTTCAAATGAGAAACTGGCTGTGCCTACCCCTTCATAGCGATGATATTGCCCTTCACTGGCTTGTATGATCTGGCGTGCTGTCCAGCGAATGGGACTGTATTGGACGCTTGGATAATCTGACTCGAAACTATACCAGCCGATGAAAGGTGGTGCTTCATCTGTCGCATCCGGTAGCGGCTCAATTGGGTTGGGTGGTGCAGGCAAGAGATTTGTGCCAAATGGAAAGGGTGTCCCTGTTGGCTCAACATAAACACCGGGCATGACGGCTGTCACTTCTAGCAAGCGCACCGATAGTGTGGGTGTTAGCGTGGGCAACAGTGTTGCTGTCGGTAGTGGTGTATTAGTTGGAAGTGCTGTTAGTGTTGGTAGCGGAGTGTTCGTTGCTGTCGGGACAGTTGTTGCTGTGCCCGTTGGTGTCGCAGATGGAAACACCATCAGGGTCGGCAGTTGTTGAGCTTGTGCTACTGTACTCAATGAAGAGCGACTTAGAAATAAAAAAAGCGCGACGAGCCAGATCGCGATGGTGATTGTAATGAGGGCAATAAGCCATGTTTTTCGAGATGACATATGAAAGGGTCTCCACAGCGCGTGTTTACCCTTTCATGATGGCAGATTGGGAATGGGTGAGGGCTGAAATTTTACGACATCGGGTTGGTAAAACTACGGGTAGATGAAGCCTTCGGCAGCCGCGACAGAAATCAGGTGTTCATTGGTCTCGGCATTGAAGCGTTTACGCAGCTTCTGCCGTACGTGATACACCCGTCGCGTTTCAATATCAAGCGATTCCGCAATCTCACAGGCGCGGTGTCCGCGGGCGAGCATCTGCAAGATATGGCGGGCTTCATGGTCTAAATGCCAGTCCCGTTGCGGCGATTGCATCGCAACCAGATACTCGGCATTGGCGGTATGAGATAGGTATTTGCGGTCACGCAACACAGTATCCACAGCAAGAGTCAGGCAATCGCAGAGGTCGTCGCTCTTGTACAGATAGCCCTGTGCGCCAGCATGAAAGAGATCACGGATGAGTAAACCATCCGCCAGTGAGCCTAAGACGATGATCTTCGCTGGTGGAACGAGCATCCGCAATTGCTCAATCCCGCTCAGCAGATCCATATTGTAGAGCCATTCGCCCAAGATAATTACATCCGGGCATTGCTCGGTGATTGTTGCCAGTAATTCATCCATCGAACGGGCTGTGCCTACCACATCAAAACGGTGATCTTCTTGCAAGATCGTTTGCATCCCACGAATGGTCAGGTCAGCATCATCTGCGATGAAAATACGAATTGCCATCTTGTCCTCCGAAGATTGCTTGCTTCTTCCAGCGTAGTCGAAATGGCATAGCAGACGGAAGGGAATTTGCGACAGAATCGACGGTAATTTCGGCAACATAGTCTGAAAAATTTCAACTCGCCAGTACCAGCTCAATGCGTTCGAGCCGTGCCAGTAGCGCATCCCGTTCTTCAACCAGCCTATTCAACTTTGTCTCGTAATGCCGCTTTAAATAGGCATTTTCACGTTGCAGGTGTTGCACTTTTACCTTGGGATCATTTTCACGTTCTTCAGGGTAAATACTGTACACGAATTGATAGGCAACAGGCATCAGCACGATGCCGCGTGAGACACCTGACATACGTCCCAGATAGCCCCGTTCCGCCAGTTTATCGAGGTTGTAATTGACAACCGATGTTGATGTGATCCCGACTGCATTGCAGATTTCACGGATACTCGGTGTAAAACCACAATGTTGCTGGCAGTGATAGATGTAAAGCAAAATACGTCCCTGACGGTTGCTCAAGCCCTCTGGTACGCAATCTGTATTAAGCGGTGTGTCGAACATCAAATGTTTCCAGTCAAGCATCTTCTAGTAACCCCTGTTGTCTTGCAGCATCGACAATCATTTCATTCGTCTGTACCCCCAGCGCCTCACGTAACTTCTCGCGTGAACGGTAGACCGTGCGATCCGACGTGTGAAGGTGATAGGCAATCTCCTGTACATTTAATTCAGCAGCCATCAGGTGCAACACGGCGATATCCCGTTTGTTGAGACCACTCATTGAAATCATGTCATTGTTGAGCAATAGCTCTGAAACTTCGGGTGACAGATATACCGTTCCCCGTTGTACCGCACTCAGTGCTGATAACAGTGATTGCTCCATCTCACCTTCCTTATAGATGAAGCCATTTGCCCCCTGTTTGATGATGCTACGGATATAGGCAACCATCAGGCGTTCACTCAGCAGGATAATCAGTAGCTTTGAGTGTGCTTGCAACAATTGCTCGATAGTGGCTTCAATCTCATTGAAGTAAGGTTCGTCATCCAGCAGGGCAACCGGGAATCCTTGTAAATCGGGATGATTGAGAAACTCTGCCACCGTTTCAAAGGTGACAATGCAATTGGGTGGTATGCCGCCCCCCACCAATAAGGTCTGTGTGCCACCACGCATAATGGCGTTAGCGGCGATGATAGAAACTTTTGTCATGTAGATAATCCTTTCATGAATGAAATAAAATGACCGTATGCTCAACAGAACAAATGAGCTAAATTATTGTATTACAAAATCTCAACACATCAATCTATATAGCGTAGGAATATTGTTAGGTTTTCGTTGCTGACAACATTTTGTCAATTTTCGCCAGAAAGTTGGCGAAGTTCGCCATGTTTTTGTCGCATTTCGCCAGACTTTTGCGTCCAAATTTTGTATCCTGAAACTGTGAACATCGGTTCTATAGGAGATGACAATGCAGAATCAAGGACAGACATGGCCTGCGACGCGACGCGCATATATTTATCGCGTTAACCAGCAACGCCGTATGCGATTTCAGACGAAAGCGAGCGGATAATCATGACCTCACAACCCTATATCCTGACCCCTCACGATGCGTATGTACTCGCCCGTGCGCTGGTCGGACTCGATTGGAAAGATATACCTCTGAGCTCCGTGACGGGTCTCCTGCTGGCACAACTTGACCCGACAACAGCGGAGGACGCAAAGATCCTGCGCCGCATCTTAGGGCAGGATTTGTTACTGGAGATCTTGAAAGTTGACCCCAATGCTGAACCGCCTATCGTGCGCTCCCAGTCACGCGATTTGAACGTCGTGCCACCGCTACCCGGGACAGCCCAATTGGGTTTGGCAGAACTCGATCAAGCGAGCGAGGTTGGACAGTGGTTGGATGATTATGTCGATTGGGCAGGAACAGCCGCTAATGAAACGCCACTGGCATTTCATCAGGGTGCAGGACTCTATCTGGTCGCAGTTGCTATTGGTCGCAGGCTCTATATACAAACGCCATGGCGACAGAAGGTCTTTCCTAATCTCTACCTGATGGCAGTTGCGGTCTCAACTTACTATCGTAAATCTGCTGGTTTGAGCCTGGCTCAGGAAGTGGCACGCAAAGCGATTCCACACATGCTGATGCCACAACCGGGATCACCCGAGAATTTCATGAGTATGCTCGGAGGTGTCTTGCCACCGAATTTCAGCGATATTCCTCAAGCAGATCGCCAGCGTCTGGAACATGGCAATCGCTATGCCGCACAACGCGGTTTACTGCGAGATGAGCTATCCGGGTTGTTCAAGTCAATGGGCAGAGATTATATGGCCGGGCTGAAGGAACTCATCATGACACTCTACGACTGCCCTGCCTATCTCGATAGCAATACTAATAACAAAGGTCTGGTCGTCATCCGTGATGCCGCACTCTCAATCATGGGAGCTGCCACGCCTGCGGAGTTAGGCAACGCCTTATCTACAGCGGACTGGTTCAATGGCAATCTAGCACGTTTTGGACTGCTGACACCCGAACCTGATTATGAAGAACGGACAGCACAAACCACTTCTCCTGAACCAACCGATCTATCAGAACGCTTGCGTAAATTGCACGAGCGTTTACCCGAACCACCATTACCCGATGCGCTTGGTGAGACAAATAGTGCTGAAGTCTGGTCATTGACCGCCCGTGTCTGGTCTCAAGTTCACGCCTATGAACAGGCACTGCGTGCGATGACCGCACCGGATGCGCCTCTGGATGATCGCTTGCGTGCGATATACGGGCGCTTGCATGTGCAAGCATTGAAAGTTGCGATTCTGCTCGCGGCAATGGATTGGGCTGAAGATGAAACAAGTTCACGTCCAGTGATAGAACCTGCCCACTGGTACCGGGCGCAATTGATTACTGAAAGCTGGCGAGCATCAGCACACCGTTTGCTGGCAGATCTTGGCGAGAACGAAGAAGTGCGTCTTGAAAACCGCATTCTCGGTCTGATGCGCGGGCAGGCTGAGCCAGTGACCCTCCGTGAAATCTACCGCGCATTGCGCACAACGCGCAAACCCGTAATGGAAGCCCTCAAGGCACTCGAAGCGGATGGCATGGTCACGCAGGTCGAAGGGCCACCCAAACCGGGACGCAAATCACTGATGTACACGGTTGTTCAGACCGCATGATTATTTGTCTGGGGGCGTGACAAATGACGTTAATTGTCATTTGTCAATTGTCACATCAACGGGACAATTAGCTAACAGGAGAAAAAATGGATACACAAACACTAAAAACCACTGTCGATTTGCGACATATTGTAGAGCAAGATCTCGGACAAGCCCCTGTACGAAGTGGCAAAGCCTACCTGTGGAAATGTCCTTTTCATCAGGAGCGCAAAGGTTACAGTCTTGCAGTCTGGCAAGATGGCTATCGCTGTTTTGGCAAATGTGATACCTCTGGTGACTTATTTGACTGGTTACAGACCTACCGACGATTGAGCTTTGCTGACGCGCTGGAAACATTAGGTGAAAACGTATCGGTGCAAGCACGATCTTCGGCTAAGCAATCTTCTATAAGTAGTGAACCACCACCTGCGAACTGGCAACGATCTGCACGGGAAGTTGTCGAACAGGCTGAGGCAAACCTCTGGTCTGAGGCTGGCAAACCTGCTCGGCAATACCTGCACGAACGCGGTTTGACCAATGGCATTATTCGTGATGCACGATTGGGATACATTCCGGGCGACTATCGCCAGTGGAAAGATATCTCAGGCTTAAACGTACCCTGTGGCATTACCATTCCCTGGTTTGCTTCTGGTGCGCTCTGGGCAATAAAGGTGCGCCGTGCTGCAGGTTTCCCAAAGTATGTGCAAATTGCAGGAGGCAGTGTTCATGGTTTGTATGGTGCGGATTATTTGCAATACCACCAGATAGCACTGTTTTGTGAAGGTGAGTTTGATGCCTTGCTGGCTCGACAGGAGATTGGTGATTCGATTTGCCCGGTGTCATTGGGGAGTGCTACCAGTCGCCTGACAGCACGCTGGCACGCTGAACTCAGTTGTTGCCATACGATTCTGGTTGCCTATGACAATGATGAAGCAGGGATCATGGGTGCTGATAAATTACTCAAAATCTCACCACGATTTCGTCAAGTGATCCTACCTTTTGGAAAGGACATCACCGATTTCTATTTGCACGATGGTGATCTTACGAGGTGGTTTCAAGATACATTGAGGTTACAACAGGAACGGAAACGTTATGCCTAGAAAAAAGAAAGCACAAGATGTCACACCAAAAGAGATGTTTAATCGTGTTCTGGCAGTTGCTGAGTTGTTATCCAAGTCTGAAAGCAGTCAGAATCAAACCGATACTCGTGACGCAAAGCAACGAAAAACACAGAATACCTGAGTTGATGTATTGTAGGTAAAGAGCAAAATTAGGCAGGACAACAATGGCACGTCGTAAGCGAAAAAAGAACCAGATAACACCATCACCGGGATGGGCGATTTATCTTCGTACCAGTGACGAAGAAGCCCAGAACCCCGAAGCATCTCAGGCTCGTCAACGCTTTTTGATTGAAAAAGCGGTTCTTGAGCGTTCTGACTTGCCTGTTGTTGGTGAGTATATCGACGTTCTGACTGGACGAACGCCTTATCGTACTCATTACCAGCGGATGCTAGAGGATGCGCGTGGAGGTAAGTTCTCTCATGTCATCGTTGAACGAGCAGATCGTTTTGGTCGTAATGATACAGAAGCACTTCGAGCCATTGATGAACTAGATGAACTTGGTGTAGCTGTACGATTTGCTAATCAACCTGATCTTGATCCGATGTCACCGGATGATCGGGTCATTGTTGCTCTATCCTTCACACTAGCGCGTCGTGAAAGTATGATGACGAGTTTGAGGATCAAAGGGGCAATTGATGCCAAGCGTCAGGATGGTGGCTACATTGGTCGTCCACCCGACGGATATATCAGCGTTGAAGATAAACAACCTCATCGTAAATCTTATGCTCGTAGAACCCATCACATCGAACTCTGTCCTGAGCGTAGTCCCATTTGGCGATTGGCATGGGATTTACTCTTAGAAGATAAACTAACGCTTGCTGAAATCTGCGAGGAACTTCATACACAGGGCTACCGCTATCGAAGTGGGCGACCCTTTATTGAAGTCAAGGCAACGGGACGACGCAAAGCCAATTACAATACGATGTCGCATATCTTCCATAATTGGGCATATGCAGGTTGGATTGTTAATGAGGAAAAAGGCATTGCACCGAAAACACTTCGCGGGAATTGGGAAGCTCTCATCTCAACGAAAGAGTTTGAGCGTGGGATAGCCATTCTCAAGAAACGTTCCAAGCACAGACACGCCAAACGCAAGCATGATTACTTGCTGAGTAGCTTTATATTTCTGCTGGCAGATAAAAAAGACCCGACGAAAGCTGGCAATAAGCTATATCGACTGACAGGATCGACGTCCAATACGCATCGTTCAGGTGGTGGAACAGCACATTATCGCCTGGAACGTCACCCAATTCATTTCTTGTGTGATGACATTGAAAAGCAGTTAGTCGATCATTTACGGCTTGTACAGGTGGATGTTGAGGCTATTCCACTCATCCGCGATTACTACATCAATGAAGTCGCAGACAAGCTCGGACGGTTACGTCCAGATGAACGTGCGGAAATTGAACGGACATTGAAGCAAATTGATGAAGAAGAAGCGCGTGTGTTGCGTGTCTATGCAGCTGGAATGCTCACTGAGGAAAACTGGAAAGATATGTGGGCAGAATGGCAGGATAAACGAAATAAACTGCGTGCAAATCTCGCTTTGCTTGACCAGAAATGTGAAAGTTACATCGACGATTTAGACGATGCGCTTACACTAATCACAAAATTGGGTATACTATATGAAACGCTTTCGCGCAGTGACCAGAAAGAACTGTTGCGAAATGTGATCGAGAGAGTCGTTGTCAGCCCTGATGGCGAGATCGCTCGTGTGGATTTATTACCACCATTTGCATACTTGCGGGAGATTAGCGATATTGTCTCTGGTGGTGAGGAAAATCTGGAGAACCCCATTAAAACGCAAACAGGTGATGCAAGCACCACCTGTTCGAGTCAGGTCTTAGAAAGTGACTCCGGTAGGATTCGAACCTACGACCAATTGATTAAAAGTCAACTGCTCTGCCAGCTGAGCTACGGAGCCATAAAGCGACTAACATTATACAAATCACTAGCGAATAATCAAGCCATAAAATCACCCATTTCAACAACCCATCCACCCAATAACCTATCACTTGACTCTATTGTCGTACCTTATACAATCTCTCAGGCTAATTTTACATAAAATTGCGTGACTTTTAGCTCTATTTTGGGTTAAAGACTATGAATACAAATATGGAAGCCTTATTAATTCTAAAGCACTAGGGGATAACAGATGAAGGTTGCGGTGTTTACCGAAACTTTTTTACCAAAAATGGATGGTATTGTGCGAGTAGTTTGCCTACTCATTGACCATCTGCGAGAAAATGATATAGAAGTCTTAATTATCGGTCCTAATTTGGCAGATAATGGCGAACGGGTAACAGAATACAATGGATGCAAGGTGATTCCACTCGATGGTTTGCCGCTCCCTTGGTATCCTGAACTTCGTTTCACAGGACCTTCCCCAACAGTCTACCGTGAATTACAAGCCTTCCAGCCTGATATTGCTCATTTTTTCCACCCTGTCACTGTCGGCATACCGGGTTTAGCTATGGCTAAGTCCATGAACATCCCGACCTTGGTCTCCTTTCATCTGGATTTCGCGCGTTTGGCACGCCACATGAATTATGGACCAATTAATTTAGGTTTCATGGAAAGCATTGCAGATTATCTGACGCGAGTTGTCTTTAATTGGGGTGATTATACCCTAGCCCCCAGCAAGAAAATTCAAGACGATATGCTCAAGCTGGGTATCAAGGATGTAGGACTGTGGAAGCGTGGTGTTGATGCCGAACGCTTTAACCCGAAATTTTATAATGATGAGATGCGTTATCAACTCTCAGATGGTGATGTTGATGCACCGATTTTGCTCTACGTCGGACGCTTATCCCATGAAAAACACATCCACGATTTACGCCCGCTCATGGATGCTGTCCCGAATGCACGTTTAGCCCTTGTTGGCGATGGTCCTTACCGAAAAGACTTGGAACGTATTTTTGCAGGTACTAAAACCAAATTTATGGGTTATCTCACAGGCGATACTCTCTCTCAAGCCTATGCCAGTTCCGATATTTTTGTTTTCCCCAGTTCGCTTGAAACGTTTGGATTAGTTGTTGTAGAAGCCATGTCAGCAGGTTTACCCGTCGTTGCTTCACGGGTTGGTGGTATTCCAGATGTCGTGGAAGAAGGTTACAACGGCTATACGTTTAATGTTGGCGATACCCAAGCCATCATTGAAGGAGTGCAAAGCATTAGTGTGACCAAAGAACGCATGAAGCAAATGGGGATTAACGGTCGCACTTTCGCAGAAACACAAACATGGGGACATATGATGGATGAAGTCATTGAGCATTATCAACGACTCATTGAACAAGCCATGTATACAGAATTACAACGGGTTTAGCTAGCAAATCCATGTAATACAAGAATATGATGGAACTGGGCGATTTGCATTAAGCCACTCGAATAATGATACTCAACCTCTGTCTCTTGCCCTCTTAATTTCTCTTCATAGGCAAGCACAAGATATTCGACTGCACGCAATAGATGCTCACGCATGATACGAACATCATCAGAATAGCGTTGTTGCTCAATATTGAAACCAATATCTTGTAACACACGGATAATCTCAGTAGCATCAGCATTTGTATAATTCTCTGGTGATGGTGTAATACATTTTTCCAGTTGTACCGCAAATGGATAAACAGATTGCCACCACATTTCGGGTGTATTATCGTTGCCCACTATCAAACCCCCAATTAATTGTTCTAGTATAATTCTAAGCTAATTTTGTTACTTTTTACATAAACGAATGATATATCTTATAAGTCACCATACGCAGTGCTATGAAACAAACTTAGGTATCAAGCAAGTGTTCACTTATCGAAGTCATCAGTCCTCGGTTTTCAATTATCCGCAAACTGCTTTTTACTGATAACCGTTCACTGTAAACATAATTAACTGAACGAGATACTTGTCATCAAATTATCACCCTAAAAACGCTGCTACAGACTATCAGTAAATAATAATCGAAAGGTTTATTTTATGTGGATGAATGAAGAAGTTAATGAGCATGAATTTATGTGTCCGTATTGCTGGCAATACGTTACAATGCTTCTGGATTCTTCAGTCCGTCGACAATCCTATGTTGAAGATTGCGAAGTTTGCTGTAATCCAATTCAAATAGAGTACGAATTTGACCACGAAGGTTTTTTAAACCGATTTAATGCAACACGATTGGATGGCTAATGCAAAATTACGAACAAGAAATACATGATTTACATCAATTCTTTCAAGCCTATTTGCTCGGTGATATTGACCCAGAATTAATGGAACGATTTGAGGATGTTACGGATACAAATTTCACGATTGTGACCGCCGAGGGTGTGGTTATAGACCGTGAAGGCATTACACAGTATATTCGTGATGGTCATGGGTCACGCCCAAATTTCAGAATTTGGACGGAGAATGTATCGCTCAAGCAACAGTTCGACACCGTTTTGATTGTGACCTATGAAGAATGGCAAACCATTAACCGTGTTACGACCTCGCGCACAAGTACCGTTGTTTTCAAAGTAGATAGTAACTTACCGAATGGTTTGCGCTGGTTACACGTTCACGAATCAGGATTAAAAGAGGTAGAAAGAGAATGAAACAATTAGCATATGTCGGTGTCGCACATATCCACACCCCTGGATTTGTAGACAGACTCAACAAACGTAGCAACGAATTTAAGGTAAAAGCCGTCTGGGATGAGCAACCCAAACGCGCCGAAATCACCGCTGACAAACTCAATACAACTGCAACTGAAAACCTTGATGCTATTCTCAATGATGATGACATTGAAGCTGTGATTATCGCCTCAGAGACAAATGTCCATGAGAACCTAGTCGAAAAAGTCGCAGGTGCAGGAAAACATCTCTTCGTCGAGAAACCACTAGGGATGAAAGCCAAAGATGCGTATGCTATGCAACAAGCCATCGATTCTGCTGGCGTTATCTTCCAAACAGGTTTCTTTATGCGGAGTCAACCACAACACTTATTTATTAAAAAATTAGTCGATGATGGCGCATTAGGTAAAATCACACGTATCCGTCACTCGAACGTGCATTCAGGCTCAATCGGACAATGGTTTGATGCTGGCAAAGGCTGGTTTGAAGATGGTTGGATGTGGATGACTGACCCCGCGCAAGCAGGCGTTGGTGCATTTGGTGACCTTGGCGCACATTCACTCGATATTTTGATGTGGCTCATGGGTGATATTGACCTCGTGACGGCTCAAGTAGATACAGCCCTAAACAATTATGAATGTGATGAATTTGGCGAAGGTCTGATGCGCTTTTCCAATGGGGTAATAGGCACAATGGCAGCAGGCTGGGTCGATGTAATCAATACCCTGCCCATTCTCGTTGCAGGTACAGAAGGCACTGTGTATGTCAACAACGATAAAGTGTATTTGAAGAGCGACAATATCAAGGGAGCTGATGGCTCAGAATGGACAGATTTGCCAGATGCTTTACCTCATGCCTTTGAATTATTTTTAGATGCGCTCAACGGCAAAGATGTACCTTTGGTGACAGCCAAAGAAGCCGCAGACCGCACCGCAGTTATGGAAGCATTTTATTTATCAACTGACTCCAATACATGGGTCAAGCCCTCAATTTCTTAGAAGGAATTTTATTATGAGTAAATTAAAAGTTGGTGTTATTGGTGTAGGAGGTATCGCTGGCGTACACATGCCCGGCTGGGCAGAATCACCCCATGCCGAGGTCATTGTTGGTGCAGATTTAAGCCTAGATGCTGCTGAGGCTTGGGCTAAAAAATGGGATATTCCCAAAGTCACAACCCATAGTGCAGATTTAATTAATAATCCCGATATTGACATCATTGATATTTGTACACCCAATATGTATCACACTGGATTAACAGTTGCCGCTTTAGAAGCAGGTAAACACGTTATCTGTGAAAAGCCACTCGCCCCCACGCCTGAAGACATCCAACGTATGATTGATGCCCGTGATAAATCGGGCAAAATGCTGATGACCGCTCAACACTTCCGCTTTTCTGGCAGGTCAAAAGCACTTAAGGCAGAAATAGATGCAGGTGTTTTGGGTGAGATTTATCATGCGCGTAGCTGGATGTTACGACGTGTAGCTATCCCCACACGCTTAGGGTTTCTACTCAAGCAACATAGTGGCGGTGGAGCAACCATTGATATTGGCGTTCACATTCTTGACCTCACGCTCTGGTTTATGGGTAATCCTAAGCCTGTGTCGGTATCTGGTGTTGCCCGTAAAGTCTTAGCAGAAAATCCGAAAGCATTTGGTTTATGGGATAACAACGCGCTCGTCCCTGCTGAAATGGATGTTGAAGAACTGGCTGTTGCCTTTGTACGCTTTGAGAACGGTGCAAGCCTTATCTTAGAAGTGAGCTGGATGCTTCATCATGATACAGAAGGCGAAGATATGCAGATGTGGTTATATGGTCGTGATGCTGGCGCACATTGGCCCAAGGTAGAAATCTTACACACCAACTATGACACCAAGCAACTCTATAATCGTAGCCTGAGAATGACCAAAGACCTTGCCGAGCCACACGCGCAAGAGTGTATCGAGTTCGCCCAAGCAATTGTGGATGGTGCGCCCTCCCCTGTGCCAGCCGAACAATCCATGCAAGTGATGCAAATCTTGAATGCCGTATACGAAAGCCAAAAAACAGGGCGTGAGGTATTGTTGTAACACATAATTTTAAGACGATGATGTAGGGTCGAGATATATCTCGACCCCTTTCTTATTTCATACCATTATTTTCTGAATAATATTTATCCTCTGCCCATTTTTCAGGATTGTATAATACATATTGTCGAATGTAATTGAGCGATTTTTCATTACGAACGATATGATCATGGTAACTTGATTGCCATATCTTATGGAATATCCCATTTTGACGGGCAGTTCGGGTAACTGCTGCTTTGTATGTACCGATAATTGTTCCGAGTTTGGGAGAATTATCTTCCAAAACAAGTATCCCATGAATATGATTTGGCATAACGACAAAATAATCTAATTCGATTGACTTATAGTGTTCAGGGATTGACTTCCAAAATTTAATTGCACTTTGTCCCAACAAAGAATATTTCATCATATCGCCAAGAATATCTCCAAAGTGGAAATAGCGTTTATGAGTACAAATTGTCACAAAATAAGTCCCTGATTGGGAATAATCATATCCTTGTAAGCGAGGAGATTTGCGTTGAGGTAATTCCGACATAATCTGGTATTTTCTCATTACGAATGGTATATCGCATAACATTTTCAGGCGGATGGCAGTATGCCATCCCTACACAATTCCAAATTTTTAGGCATTCATGTAGGGTCGAGATATATCTCGACCGTTTAAAAACACAGAAAAATTTCGGTATCTCGATGAATATTACTACTAAAATTTATGTATTTTCATCATTCTTTAACACGCAAAACATCTATCACGCCAAAGAGTATCATGCCACACCCTAATAAGAATAAAATTATGTTTACACCAGAAAACGCATCAGATAATGACCTGCCCCAGAAAACCCCAGATAAGAATAACCATACACCCAGCACACCAACGCCACGAAATATGAAATCAAGACCAAATGCTTTAGCTCGTCGTCTGGCACGCCGATTTTCACGCTTATAATACTTTTCTTGTTCAGTGTTCTGCTCAGATTTTCGACGTACCACTGGTTCAGGAAACGGTGGGTCTAGCTCATCAATACGCCTCAACCATTTCTTCGCCGTTGGGTGATTAATTGTCTTTAAAATACCTCGTGCTTCATCATATTTATGTTCTTGAATTAATTCTTTCGCCGCCAAAAATTTGATATCACTCATGATTCCTCTTGAATTTATCCTAGATAAACATGAAATCCGCACCGTGAAATTGATACGGTGTTGGGCTGGTTTCATTCGTATAGAGCGATAACAATTGCGGTATAGACTGTCCACCAGATACCCCCATAATGACCAGTGCTGATGAGCCGATTTCATAACGTGCAACACCGTTTAAAATAAGAGGAACGCCGACGATATTTCCAAAATGGTCTTTGGCATCGTCAAAACTCGGCACATGAATCAGCAATTCATGAATACCTGTTGCCCCATTTTCATGTGTGATATTTTCAGTGGTGAGCGGTACACGCAACTCGCGGTCTGTTAGGTCTTGAATCACAAAAGGCGACATAGCATTGTCAATTTTCGCACTTTTCCATGCGAGCGTTTCACCATCAGAGCGAACACGCGACCCTTGCGTAATCTCACCGACTTCAATGCCACGTTCACGCATCGCAGCCACATCGGCTTCGATATCGTCCGATACTAACGCAAAGCCTGTAAAACCTTCTCCTGTTTCTTTGAGCAATGGCTTAAAACCAGCGTCAGCATAGCTTTTGCCTTCTACCAGTGCAATCAATTCAATGTAGCTGCCATCGCTGAGGACAATTAAGCCATTTTCAGTGAACCCATCGCCATGTTGTCCACCATAATTGACAGTAAAGCCAGCATCTTGGTAGGTCTTAATTGCCGTCTGTAAATCTTGTACAGAGATGATGATATGATCCAGTGAAAGTGCCATGATAATCCTTTAGATATGATGTCTATATGTTTTGATTATACCGTGATTTTAAATCGTGTGGTCTACTCGTCCTCATCCCAATCATCAATGTCGTCCTCATCTTTGCTTTTGCGCTTCCGCATCACAGGTTCTTCTAGTGTCCGTTTGGAGGCTGTCGCAAGCAACTCCGCCCAACGCTCATAATCATCTATGGCAAAGGCACGTAATTCATTGTCAACAAAAAAGCGGATTAAGCCCTCGGGTTTCCCTCCTTCCATACGCTTGAGCGCACCAATATCTTGGATTTTTGCCAATTCAATCTGCTCTTGCACATGGTTATCACGCATTACAACGAGAAATAACGGCATCAGATAGAGTTGGATAGGCGTGTCCAGCTCCCAAGCCCCTGTAATCGTCTGATGAGCAGGAAAGGCTGTCACCAATCCTTCATGAATATAAGGTCGCCTGCGTCGATAGGCTTTAATTTGTTCGGGAGTAGTAATTTCTTTGAGCGCACGCACCAGAACTTGCATATCGTACTGATACAATTTCAGCTTGAGTAATTGCCAGTGTTCGCCAATGTGAGCATGTATCCACATCTCATTCACACCAGCCATATACTTCACAGGTCGCCAGAAGCCCCGCAATTCATTTGGCTGAATCGTCACAAGCG
The DNA here is from genome assembly GCA_965230145.1 of Phototrophicaceae bacterium. Taxonomy (GTDB): domain Bacteria; phylum Chloroflexota; class Anaerolineae; order Aggregatilineales; family Phototrophicaceae; genus JAUZRW01. The sequence goes on along the minus strand of CBDDKI010000002.1, from coordinate 2,871,349 downwards.
CTTTTGCTTTGTCAGGGTCATCAGGCACAAAAGGATAAATCGCAATGCGTTTATGGGTAACCAGCAGAATACCGCGTTGCCATTTAGAGGTATCTGCACCAGCATTATCAAGGCGATATAATACTTTCTCCCAACGGTCTGTTAGGTAGAGTGGCTCATATTGTCTGAGATTATCGAGCAGATGGGCTGTTCGTGCTGAACGTCTGATTTCCCAATAGCCCCATAATGACCCAATCGAAACAATTAATCCTGCTACGCCAATACCGACAAATTCCATCTGACTATGCCTTTTCGATTGCCTGCCAATCTTCGGCTGTGAAGCGTTTGGCAAAGGTAAATGCTTCTGGTGTTGAGCCATTTGCTTCAAGCAAGTCTAATTTAGCGAGTGCTTCCTCTATTGTGGGGATATGTCCTGCGGGTATCCACCATAAGACCATATGCGGTTTCGACAATTTCTCGAACCAGTGTTTGCGCCCTTTAATCAACTGAGCGTGGAGCGTCTTATAAGTATAGGTATGTAAGGCTTCAAAGCTCTCCCAGACCGACATATTGATAATCATCATGTCATCGTCATAAGGGCGAATCGCTGTAGCATCACCATCATCCGTTTGTAAACGCCAGACAAAGCCTTCTGCTTCATCGGCAAGCGCATTAATCTCGTCAAGGCGTGAGGTAAAGCCAAACATAACCTCACTATCGACAGGCGCAAGCATCCGCCCGATGTTAATCTGCGCTAAATGATATTCTGGCATTACATTGTCTCCTTATGTGTCTTTGAAATGTGTCATTTGTCATCTTATGAAAACTCAAAAATCGGCGTAAGCTAAGGGTCAATAAAGGAGGTTGCAGATGGAACTTTTACTCAACTTACTATTGATCGTCTTGCCAGTATTGTTGTTGCTAGCACACCTAAAAATGTTTGAGTGGTGGTCACAACAATATGAGAATAATGTGTAATAGTGTATAACGATGATAGAATGGCATATAATGAGTGTATGATGCTTATTTTCTGAAAGCAATAACCCATGATAGCCATTCTATTTTTATTTGTCGTCGCCATGATTCCTGTTGCTGGTGTTTGGCTCTGTATTCAGGCATTTCGGTGGTTGATGAAGCGCAAAACGGGCGCAGAAGTCCAGATTACGCCTGATAACTACTTCCATATTTACCGTAATATCAAAGTTCTCTGGCATCATAATCCGCTAGATTACGAGGCAGAAGGACAGCGAAAAGCGCGTAAACCCAAACATAATCCTCATTATGAACGTCTGATAGAACAAGAAAACGCCCAACGCTTAGACATGGCACGTCAGCGTATCCGCGAGGTAGAAGAAGTTGATACAGAACATGAGCCTGTGCAATTAGGGAGTTTACTCCAGCAAGATGAACAGTAAATCCTGTAAGATTTTGGTTGAGATGATGCAGTTTTACAATTAAACACAGAGTATGGTATCCGAATAAACTCGGATGCTATAAATCGACATCGGCTAAAACCGACAGCTTTCATTGTCGACCTTGTGTCGATGTTGCCTATCTAGCCTTCATGTTTATATGAAGGCGCAAAAGCCGAGATTTTTCTCTGTTCTAATTTCTTAAAGAGCATTATCTCAACCCTACAAAACCAATTTTTGAAGGTTTTATGTAGGGCTGGAATATATTCCAGCCGTTAAATTACCCTGATAGTTTGATCCTGCCTTACACTTTACACCCTACCCAATCCCTACGCGATTATCTGCACCTGTTATCCCACGACGTTTTTCGATACGATTTAGAACACTTCTGTTCATATAATGAAAATGCACAATGTACGTCAGACGTAATCAACGTAAGCGTTTCTTAAATAGTCAAAACCGTAAACCATCTGTTTTGCGCCGATTTTTGCTTGCCTTACTCATCATCCTTGTATTAGGGGCAATCGGTTTTTGGCAACAAGATATGGTGATTGATACTGCCTATGAATTTTTAGGTCCTGAAGTCACACCGACACCCCTACCCGGTGAACTCGCCCAACAAGCACAAGACCTCTTCTGGCTTGGTGATTTAGACGGCGCGGCAGATATTTGGGAACGGGTGCTATCGATGCGCTCGGATAGTGTGGATTATCTCTATGAATATGGCATGATTCTAATCGACCTCGATGATGGTCGAAATGGGAATGCGGAATTGGCTGGCGAATTGGCAATGGATATTCTGGAAATTGACCCCAATGACCCACGCGGCTATGCCTTACGCGCACGTTCATTAGTCTGGACAGGTAATTCAAGTTTGGCAATTACGGTTGCTCAAGCAGGCATCGACATTTCACCGAACTTTGCCCCACTCTATGCCGCATTATCACGGGCTTATGTCGGTGAAGGTAATTTACGAGATGGTCAAGAGAACGGTATTCAAGCCATTGAGTATGCGTCGGGTGATGTTCGCTCATATTGGGCATATGCCAGTTCCTTGGCGTTCAGTGGCGCACGCGATGAAGCCATTGCAGAATATGAACGCACCATTTCAATTAACCCGACATTTTTGCCTCCATATCTTGAATTAGCAAATTTATACCTAGCCGCTAATCGTGACCAAGAAGCAATTGATACCTACAATCGTATTTTGGGCGTACAAGCGACAAATGCCCGTGCTTTATTACGTCAATGCCAAGCCTATCGTAAAGTGGGACAATTCCAACAAGCGCGCGGTCTATGTGAAGATGCTGTAGTCGCTGACCCTGAATATATCCCTGCTTTATTCCAGCTAGGGCAAATCCAATATAATGATAGTGAGTTTTCTCTTGCAGATGAAATGTTCCAGACCTGTCTGGATTTATCGCCTGATAATCTGGAATGTACATATTACCTCGGTTTGACTCAGTATTATCTGGCACAAACCGAATATCAGGATAATTGTATCGCCAATAACCTAACGGCTTTGGATTGCGAAGCGAGCCAGATTTGCCAAGTAGGATGGAACTTATTAGAAGAAGCTCTCTTAATGGCAGATTCACGCATCAATACAGACGGAGATATAGAAATTATCACCATAGGGCTAACAGCTATCCAGAGTGACCCTGCCTGTAGTGGGGTTAGCGGACGGACACTACCGTTAATTGAACCCGAAATTACTCCTGAACTAACACCTGAAGCGACAGCGGTTGTAGCGGAGGCTTAAATATGTATATCAATACCCCTAAACGTTATCGTGGGATGCAACGGCGCAGTTTATTCTCTTGCCAACGCTTTTTGATGATTGGGCTTCTAATCATCCTCATTGGCGTTGGTATTGGCATATATGAAATGCGGGATATGTTTGCCCCTCGCATGACTGCAATTGTCAACGCGCAACTAGAAGAAATGAGTGATTGGCAAGCAACACAATTTGCCCCTACTCCAATGCCAACGCTTGACCCGAATGTCGTCTTAATTGATGCCGATAACGAATGGCAAGCAGGACGTATCGGTTTTGCTCTCAATGCGTATAACAATAACGTGGAAATGATGCCCAATAATGTGGATGTGCATATCCGCATTGCTGAGGGCTATTTAACCCGTGGTGATATTGAATCAGCAATGGATTACGCCGAACGCACAGTGACAGCCAATCCCTTTAGTGCTGACGCATGGGCAACCCGCGCCCTCATCTACAGTTGGGAGAACAATATCGCGGAAGGTATAGCTAGCGCACAACAAGCCCTCGCACTTGACCCTAATAATGTAAGAGCGATGACCTACTTAGGATACGCATATTACCAAGCTGGCGAAGTTACCTTAGCCAATAGTCGTGCTGATGATGCTATCCAACTTGACCCGAACTTCTGGTCAGGTTACTGGTTACGAGGGATTATTTCTGAAAACGAAATTCCGATTGACCTTGCGTCTGCCCAAGCAGATTATGAATTAGGATACAATCTTGCGCGAGAGCAAAATCCAGCTATGGCAGGCGTTGTCGGCTCAGGCTGGGCGCGTGCTGTGCGTGATGCAGGGAACGCAGAGGAAGCAATCCGTATTCTAAATGAGATTTTGACCCTAGATGATAGTAATCGTACCGTTTTATATACAATCGGCTTTACACATTTTTATTCATTAGGGCAATGGGGGCAAGCACAGGAAGCCTTCACGGATTGTGTCAGTATTGCACCTTCAGATGTGACCTGCCAATATATGCTCGGACGCTCACTCTATAGCTTAGATAATCAAGATGCAGCCCTCACAGCCTTTGAAAATGCGATTGATAATGATACACCTTGGGCAAGACATTATTGGTGGGCAGCACGTGCCGAGCGTGTCTTGGGCAGTTGTGCAGCGGCAACGCCTTACCTCGAAATTGGCTACGACATGGTTATCACTGGTGGCTTACCTGCCTTTGATGAGGGCGATGCCTTATTACAAGAAGCCTTTGAAGATGAGATGGCAACTTGCCGTATCGCGGTTATCCCTAATAATCCGCAACCTGAGCTAACTCCCGAAGTAACTGAAGCAGTCGGAGATGCGTAAAAAGCAGTCATAATATCAATTGCTATGAGATTAAGTGTTAATAATTTTTCGGCGCGGAAGGCATAGCAGTTTTACTAATTAAACACGGCGTTAAAACAGGTAGATTTTGGCTTTTCGACCCCTATCCCCAGCCCTTTCCCCATGCACTCGCTTCGCTCCCTGTGAGAGAAAGGGAGCAATTGAGTCCCCTCTCCGCCAGAGAGCTTGCGAACGCCGAGGGGAGGGGATACTTGGGGAGGGGTTGAGAAGAAAAACTAGGATGCCATCTATTCCATAATCTCCGTCCCAATTTATTAAAGAGAATCATAGTATCCGTGACGAGAAAACTTGTTAATTCGCAAATCGCTTGACCATCTCCCGTAAGCCCGATGGATTTGCCCCCGTAATTCGGCTCGCAGGTTGACCACCTTCAAAGACAATCATCGTCGGAATAGACTGGATATTATAGCGTCCTGAGATGACCCGATTATGGTCAACATCTAACTTCACGACTTTGACCTTACCAGCATAATCCTTAGCAATCTGCTCAATGTGCGGTGCAATCTGATGACAAGGTCCACACCATGTTGCCCAGAAATCAACTAAAACGGGGATTTTGCTCTTGAGGACTTCGGTACGGAAATTCTTATCAGTCACAACCATTGGACGGTCACTGAATGACCCTGTGCTTGATGAACGGTCTGGCAAAGGTTTATCTTTCAGTAAATGCTTTATATGGTCGCGTACATCTCTTGGGCGCACATTGGTCGCATCAGACTTCACCTTAGCGTCATTAGAAAATGTAACGAGCGCAGGTGGGCTAGGTTCACCATAGCGGATAAATGTATCAGGGTTATCATCTACATTGACGCGCACAACAAGCAATTCACCTGCATTCTTCTTAGCTTCTTTAGTAATGGCATCTTCTAAAGGTTTATCGAGTGTACCTTTATATAAAACCAAAAGTGTAGGCAAATTCTGTTGTAAAACTCTTTTGAGATTATTGTCATCAGTAGTGATGGGGGTATCAAAAACAGGCATAACAAACTCCTCTGTAATGTGCTTATACTATAAATGACGGAGAGAGTTGTTCAAATATTACGTGGAGGGTATTTAGCGGAAAAGAATTTGCATTCGCATCCTGCCAAGCAATACTTCATCGCCAGTGCGTAAAAGCGTAAGAACGTTGGGAACTAAGCGTTCACGACGGACATATGTGCCGTTGGAGCTACCTAAGTCCAAAATATAGAGGCGTTCATCTTGCATGAGCAATTTAGCATGTTGCCGTGATACGCCGTGTTTCAATGCTCCGAATGGTGTCAAATCGAGTTCGGTATCGCTATTTTCTTGGAAGCGTCCCAGATAATACACTTGGCTTTCTTCAATAGTCAGGCGTGCTGTTTTATCAGCAATTAATAGTAGAATCTCGTTAAACCGCGCCAGTGTCGATGTCCCATAGGCATCATCAAGTTCGCCAATCATTTCTTGAAAACGACGGTCATTGACAGGTAGCGATTGTGTGTTATCTGGTTTTTTTGCCATAACTATTTCATCTGACCTAATTAATTCTGCTAATTCTACTAATGAAACATGACTTGTACTGTTAAGCGACCTAAGAGAAGTTCAGTGCCTTTTTGCAATAATGTTGGCGTGAAGGGGGCAAGGCGCTTACCATGAATATATGTGCCGTTGGTACTCTCCAAATCCGTAATATGAATACCGTTGTCATCAACATGTACACTAGCATGATCACGCGAAACGCCTCTATCGCCTGCTCCATAAGGCGTTAAATCTAATTCATCATTGCCCTTCGATACATCGTAGCGCCCAATTTTAATGACTTGCCCTTTTTTCAGTTCAAACCGTTCAACCATACCTCGAATGAGAAATAAGATTTCATGAGAGACCTCTTGAATTACTTCAGTCTCTTCTGTCTCTATCTCATTCAATTGTTGATTAAGCGCACGTCGTAATAAGGGATTGTTAGACGATAATACGACTGTTTCTTTAGCATCATCCGACGACATAGTAATACCTAGGCAAAATTTAATCGTTACTCTTAAGATTATGGCGGATTACACGTTCTGTCAATTAACGAAGCCTCAACATTTGTCAAAACAAACCTTTGCAGTGAGCGTGTATAAGCGCATTTTTTCTGGTCATGTCACAAAATGATACTTTCACTTGTCTTATTGTTCAAACAGCCAATACTCGCTGTTATTTTGAAGCGTAGATAAATGAGGCGAACTATGAAAAAAACACAGCAACATCATATCGTAATTATCGGTGCGGGCTTTGCAGGCTTAATGGCAGCTGTTCGCTTATCGCGTAAATCAAAACAACTTCCGATGAAAATCACACTGATTAACGCCAGTGACGAGTATATTATTCGTCCGCGATTGCATGAGTGGGCAACCAATCAGACGCATCAACGCCAGAAAATTGAGGATATGCTCAGTGGCACAGGTATCGAATTTCTAAAGGCTTGGGTTACGGAGCTACATCCAAAAGAAAATAGCCTGTCTGCTCAGACCAATCAGGGACTAGCAACAATTACTTACGACTCACTGATTGTTGCCTTGGGTAGCCATGTAAATACCAAATCTATCAGTGGCATCAAGGACTATGCCTATGTTTTAGATGCCCATGCGGAACGTGGCGCAGAAGCACTCCGTCAAAAATTACTCGGCTATCAACATAAAAATGGTAACGTTGTCGTTATTGGTGGCGGTGCTACAGGGATTGAAGGCGCAACCCATATTAAATCACTCTATCCTCATTTGGATGTGACGATTGTAACCCGTCAGACATTGGGCAGTTTCAAGCAGGATGAACGTGTTGAGCGCGAAATTCAGGCATCATTTGCTGAACAAGCGATAAATGTAGTGGATAATCACTCTGTTAAAGAGATACAGGTAGAAAAAGTCGTTCTAGCTAATGGTCGTGAGCTTCCATTTGATGTTTGTGTTTGGGCAGGAGGATTTACTGCGCCGACCTTAGGGCGTAATGCTGGCTTGCAGGTCAATGCACAGAACCAAATTTTGATTGACCCTTACCAACGCGCATTAGGCTATCCGAATGTCATTGCTGTTGGCGATTGCGCGTTCCCGATTGAAGTGCCAGGTCAACCATATCGGATGTGTTGCCCAGTCGCGATGACAATGGGCGCACATGCCGCCGATAACATCCTGCGCTCTTTAGCTGGCAAAGCAGAAAAACCACTCAGTTTTGATTACTATGGGCAAGGGATTCAATTAGGTATTCATGATGCAATTGGTTGGCTAGCGTATCCTGATGACAACGTACATCTTACTGTGACTCGTGGCAAACCTGCGCTGATGATTCGTAATGCGATTTTAGCCAGCCTAGATGTTATCTTTGACTATGAAAAACGTTATGGGATTTACTCATGGTTGGGTAAAAATCGCTATGCCAAAAACAAAGCAAAGGGTGAAAACTCAGCTACAACACTGAGCAAGCAATCCGTATAACAAGCTATTGTAAGGTCAGACTGTCGGTCTGACCTTACATCAATTAGTGAGTTGAAACGAAGGACAAGTCTCATGCACCATCAAACATTTGAGGACTATCGAGGGCTTTTGTTCAGCATAGCCTATCGCATGTTAGGCACAGCAATGGAAGCGGAGGACATCGTTCAGGATACCTATGTGCGTTATTGCCAAGCCGAGTGGGATACGATTCAATCACACAAATATTATCTCACGACGATTACAACGCGCTTGTGTATCAATAAGATGCAGAGCGCACATGCCCAACGAGAACAGTACATGGGCAATTGGTTACCAGAGCCGATTTTGACCGAAAACCAACCACAATTGGTCAATCCATCCGAGCGCGTGAGTACCTTAGATTCAATCTCAATGGCATTTTTAGTGCTATTAGAAAATCTATCCGCATCCGAACGAGCGGTCTTTATCTTGCGTGAAATTTTTGATTATGAATACAGTGAAATTGCTGACATTGTCGAGAAAAGTGAAGAGGCTTGCCGTAAATTGTTTAGCCGTGCCAAGAAACATCTCAGCGATAATCGTCCGCGCTTTGAACCAGACCCACAACAACATGAAACAATGTTGACGAATTTCTTGCAAGCCGTCAACACAGGGAATCTGGATAATCTCGTGACGATGTTAGCGGATGATGCAGTCTTGATTGGGGACGGTGGCAATAAACGTGGTGCGGCAACCCGACCTATTTATAGCGGAAACAACATAGCGCGTTTCTTCATCGGTCTGCGCCGTTTCTATATAGACCTAAACTTACGCCCTGAAATAAAGTCGATTAATGGTTTTCCAGCAATCGTTCTCTATGATGACGACACAGCATATGCTGTTGTTTCCTTTGAAATTATAAACAACAAAATCACGCAAATTCATCTGGTGGGCAACGATGAGAAATTGCAGAACATAACATAATTAAGGTTTTAGAAATTGCTTTTGCTTCATATTTTGGGCGTGATAAGAGTAAATTATCGACGTGTATGACCTTTCCCCTATTTGCATACATCTGATTCTTATGAGATGATAGAATGATATAGTCAAAATGGGGGTAATACATGAGTGAACCCAAACAAACCCAACGTCTTAGCCTTGATGAAGTCGAAGTATTAGAGGCAATCCAAAAGCGACAAAAACAAGCCGAGGATAGCGCCCTCAGCGAAGTGAAATTTGCTAAAGCCCGTGAGGTTCTTCTGCTTGCAGATAGTGGATTAAGACGTATTGAACTACGCAACGATACATCATATTTATTAGGACGCTTCAACAGCGCAAAACCACGCACAAATCACATCGACCTCAGTCCATTTGGCGCTCAAGAACGTGGAGTCTCGCGGATTCATGCACAAATCCACATGGAAGATGATATTCTCTACATCACCGATATGGATAGCACCAATGGTACATATCTCGACGGTGTTAAATTGTTACCGAATCAACAACATCGTATACGACAAAAATCCGACATCATGCTAGGACGACTTCACATTCAGGTGATGTACAAATCCGCACAGGAAGTTGCCGAAATCAAAGGATAGACTGCAATAGATTAATGGTCAAAAGACACCACATAAGGTGTCTTTTTTTAACGCCCCGACAATTCCAAGGCTAAGGACGGATAATCGGTAATGAGTCCATCAACGCCCAAATCAATCATAGTTTGCATTTGCTCGGCTGTATTAATTGTCCAGGGATAAATCACGACATTGTGCTGATGGGCTTGATTCACAAATCGCTGAGTAATCACGTGCAAATCGCCTTGATACTCTGGAATCATGAATGACTCCGTAGTTGGTTGCCATGCTGACCCTAATCCGACATAGTTCAAGGCGAAAAACGTGGTGACTTCGGGGGCAACACCTGCCGTAGCGACTTCGGGGCAAGCCTCACGAAATTCATTCATTGCTATCGGGCTAAATGACGGCACAATCGTCATATTCTCGCGCTCGTACTCGCGGATTAAATCACATAAAGGTTGGGCAATAGAAGGGCTTTCCTGCTTAATCTCGATTGAAATCGGCATCTCAGGGAAAGCAATAAAGACCTCTTCCAGTGTTGGTATACTAATACCTTGTCCTCGATACGGGTATTCCCCTGTGCCAAGCAACTCATGTCCAGCGAGGGTGGGCCAATTGTAAGCAGCATCCAATGCCTGCAATTCAGCGACAGTCATCTCATTCACACGCCCTGAGCCATCGGTAGTACGGTCAACCGTGCCATCATGAATCACCATCAAGACATTATCTGCACTACTATGAATATCTAGCTCAAGCACATCCACACCGAGTTCAACAGCATTCTCAAAGGCAAAAAGGGTATTGCTCGGGAACTCGCCATCCCCACCTTGATGCGCCAGAATCACAAGCTCATCATCTGCAAAATTAGCAAAAAACGGATACTCAGGCATTGGCTCTGATAGTAAAATCATCCCCCCAATCACGATAATTGCCAGCAATATTATCCCAAGCACAGCGTATAGTAACCATTTTAAGAGTCTGCGAAGCATAAATCTTTATCCTTTAGAGTGAGTCCTCCGTTGACAGTTTTCAGTTATCCGAAACCGCCGTATATTTAGGACGTAGCTATATTTAGGTATTGAAAATTAAATTTAAAGCGCCTTCATATAAACATGAAGGCTAGATATACAACAGCGACACAAGGTCGAGAATTAAAGCTGTCGGCTTTAGCCGATTTTGCTTCATAGCCGTTGATTTTAGTCAATGGCGTGAAATGATTGCTTCTTTAATACTGAATTTGCAATAGTCTAAGCGAAAGTCCTGATGTCTTTACTGACAACCGATAACTGTTCACTGAAAACAAAAGTGACTTAAACGAGAATATTTGTTAGTAGATTATCGTTCTAATAACTGAACAAACTCATTCACTTCTCCTGCATCCAACGCAGTAATAACCAACCAGTCAATAAAGCAAACACAGGCAATGTTGGTGAGCATAATAGTGGAATGCGAGTCTGTAAGATAGGCACACTCAGCATCGCAGACAATCCCCCTGCAAAAAGGCACATCACGATCCACAAGAAAGCACGTTCACCCAGTAACTTAACCAAGATGAACGATTGCAAAAAGCCCAGTAATCCAGCAAAGGCAAATCCTATCAAAAATGCGCCAAGCCAAACACTGAAAATACTGGTAACGGATAGGAAAAAAGCGGGGAACATCCCAAAAAATCCGCCACAGGCAGAGTACATAACCCACTGTCTACGAAAGTCATTTTCCTCCGTTGTGAATAAAATCCATGCCTGCCCTATCCCTAGCCCTGCGCCAATAATTGCCCCTGATAGCAATGCCCCGAATCCACCTGTAAGCCAGACAAACAGCGCACTAAGCAATAGGCTGATTGTGCCTCCAAGCGTTGTTACGATAACCCAACGCAATAACCAGTATTTGTGCCATTTTTCACGCAATTGTTTATGTAATGTTAGTATTGTGTATTCCTTTCATCAGAACTCCCGACTCTATTCTACATCTGCTTGACAGGTTTTTGTAACTCCCTTACACTGCATTTGGCTCTATTTACAAAGTAATATTTGTGTGCCTTGGCTAGTTTGGGGCGCAGTGGTCATGACGCAACACCATCTCGCGCTTGTGGTCAGCAACGCTTCGTCTAACCCTTTCTCGCAACACACTACATGGCAACAAGTAGCCTTTTCTGAACTGAGTCGGTATAAGCAATTCAAAAACAATTCAGGAGTACTATCTGATGTCTGAACGCATTGAAGGAACCGTAAAATGGTTCAACGCCGAGAAGGGTTACGGCTTTATTAAGCAAAATGGCAGTGATGATGATGTTTTTGTTCATCACACCGCGATTAAAATGGATGGCTATCGCAAACTCAATGAAGGCGATGTCGTCGAATTTGAGATTACCGAAGGACGTAAAGGTCCGCAAGCCAGTGAAGTCACTGTAAAATCACACGCACCAACTGAATCCAGCTACGGTGGTGGCTATGATTCTGGCGATGATGACAGCTACGGAAGCTACGACAGCGACTACTAAGGCAATCGCGCCTACTTCATTCAAGTATGGCTGACCACAAGCACGATAAACGAGACTGGAAAAGCATGGGGATTTCTCCCGTGCTTTTTTGATTTTAGGTACGGTTTAGGATTAGTGTTGGTAATAGGCAGACGGCTTTAGCCTCTGACGCATTAAGCATACTATTCTTCATCAATATATTCTAAATAAGGCTCAAGGGTATTGTTTTGATGATTGATTTTCTGATTTTCAATATAATTGGTTACAAAAGGCAAAATTTTCTTACCAAAAGTGTATACGCTATAACTTTTTTGCCATCGGAAAGGTTCATCCATCTCTTCAAATTCACGTCTCACGACAAGCGAAGATAAGGATTTCATTTGCCTTACCCATTCAGCAACTGATAACGATAAACGAATAGAAACAGCAATATGAATATGATCGCTTACCATATTTATTGCATGGATAGGGCAACTCAGGTCTTGAGATTTAGCACAAATTACATCTGAAATAATTTTTTCTATTGCTGGTGTAATGAGTGGTTGCCTATATTTTGTTGCCCAAATAATGTGATAGTAACAGATTGCATATGGCATAAAATTTCTCCATTACGCCATATGCTAAAGCATGATGGCTAAACTATTCGGGTGCTAAAGCACACTTGAGAGTATCTTGGGAGTACGCTTTAGCGTCCGTATTTTGATAGGCAGACGGCTTTAGCCTCTGACGTATTAAGCACTATTATACTCTGTTTTAGAGTTCAATCTCCGCGCCTCTCCCCTCAGCACCCAGCACTCAGAACTTAGCCTCCTCCCTTACGCCCCTCCCCTCAACACCCAGCACTCAGAATTGTCTCCTAATTTTTTATTCAAATCTAACAAGTCTGTGGCATAATCCATGCCGAAAAAACAAACAAAATAAAGATTTATTGGAGACATAGCACATGAGCAACACCTATACCTTCCAAGCGGAGACCCAGCAACTCCTCGATATTCTGATTCATTCGCTGTATACCGAACACGAAATCTTCTTGCGTGAATTGGTCAGCAATGCCTCGGATGCCTTGAATAGAATGCAATTCCAACAACTCACCGAGAGCGATATCCTTGACCCTGATGCAGAATTGGCAATTAACATCACATGGGATGAAGATGCCAAAACCCTAACGGTCAGTGATACAGGCATCGGCATGACCTCCGAAGAGATGGTCGAAAACTTAGGGACAATCGCCAAAAGTGGCGCAAAAAATTTCTTAGAAGCACTCAAAGATGCTCCCAATAAAGAATCCGCCCAAAACATTATCGGACAATTCGGCGTGGGTTTTTACAGTGCCTTCATGGTTGCTGATAATGTCGAAGTCATCAGTCGGAGCTATCGCCCTGATGCCTCAGCATTCAAGTGGTCAGCCACAGGCGGAACAGAATACACAATTGAACCTGCGGCAAAAGACTCACGCGGTACAGATGTTGTCCTGCATCTGAATGAAGAATCCGCCAATGAATTTCTAAAGGCATGGAAACTCAAGAATGTCATCACCAAACATAGTGATTACGTTGCCTTCCCAATTTATATCGGGGATGATGAAGACCCAGCCAACAAGCAAACCGCAATCTGGCGACAATCCCCACAAGAAGTTGAGGACGAAGCCTATAAAAATTTCTACCAAATGCTGACCCTCGATTTCAATGAGCCACTGCATACTATCCATATGCGTGCCGATGTGCCGATGCAGTTCTATACCCTACTCTACGTGCCATCCAGCGCAGAAGCCAGTCCATTCAGCCCACGTAAAGAACCCGGACTCAAACTCTATGCACGTAAGGTGCTGATTGATGAATACAATAAAGACCTCCTACCTGAATATCTCGGCTTCATTCAAGGTGTCGTCGATAGTGAAGATTTGCCCCTGAATGTCAGCCGTGAGAGTGTTCGTGCAGACCGCATCATGGCGAATCTCAAGAAGACCGTCACCGATAAAGTAATCCGCGAACTCAAGGGCATGGCGAAACGCCAAACCGAAGAATATCTCAAAATCTACACCGAGTTCGGACGCTTCATCAAGCAAGGTGTGGTGATGGATCCAATGGCAAAAGATGATTTACTGCCTTTGCTCCTCTTCAATACCAGCTTTGATGATGACGAGGATATGTTCTATTCCTTGCAAGAATACACCGAGCGCATGGTCGATGGACAAGACGAAATCTATTATGTGATTGCCGATGACTTCCAAGGTGCGAAACGTAGTCCTCACTTGGATGCCTTCCGTCAACGCGGTATCGAAGTGCTTTACTTCTCAGACCCTGTGGATTCGATGTTGCCGATGGGGCTAGACGAATTTAACGGTTTCAAACTCCGCGCTGTCGATGAATCTGATATTGACCTCAAAGATGTCGGTGAAGTCAAAGAAGATGAGCAACAAGAAGCTATTGAAGAAGAAACCTTTGAGACACTTGTTGGACGTGTGAAAGCGGTTCTAGGTGGACGTGTTTCGGATGTGCGTGAGAGTAAATCATTGGTCGGCAGTCCAGCCCGTTTGGTGACAGATGATGCGTCTGGGCAACGCCATATGTACCGCATTAACCGTCTACTGGATAAAGACTATAATTTGCCAGTCAAAGCTCTCGAACTCAATCCACGTCACCCACTCTTGCACAATGTCACCAATTTACTGCAAGGTAGTGGCGATAACCCACTCATTGATGTGGTCATCGAGCAAGTATTTGAGACAGCACTTCTGCAAGACGGCATTCATCCAGACCCTGCCGCTATGGCAGACCGCCTCACTGCGCTGATGCAAGCTGCCACGGGTTCAGCGGAGGGTGTCGATTTCTCACGAGTTGCCCCTGTCCGTCAAGAACCTGTCACCGAAGTTGAGGCTGAAACAGAAGAATAATTGTTTCTTTGTAAGGTCATGCCGATGGTGTATTGCGATTATGTTAAGCTAATATATTCACCACGAAGGCACTAAGAAAAACAATAAGAACCTGTTTCTGATTGCGTTGATGTGCCTCACTTGAGAGAATTGGTGTAGGGACAATGCCTGCGTTGTCCCATAGGTGTCAAGATAAGCAAATCGAGAGTAAAAATTCGGGATTTATACCGCGAGACGTTCAAAACGTCACGCTAGCCAGTCTGGAAACCCACTGAAAGGGGTTATAGATAGTCCCTTTCAGTGGACTTACCCTCAAAAATTAGACAACAGTTTTGAACTGTTGGCGTAAAACGATAGTGCAAAATCTCTTTTTGAAACCGTGAAAATGAGCGATATATCTTGCTTTTCTTTGTGCCTTTGCGTCTCTGTGGTTCATATTTTTTCTTAACTTTACACGCATGGGACGCAACACATTGCGCCCCTACAAATCAACAGGGTTCAGTAGGGACACCATGAATGGTGTCCGTGACGAAAAAACACATGACTACGTTATCTTGTACCCATACCAGCATGCTGCTCTCTTACACCTAAATCTTTCTCAATTAAATTTTTAATCTGCATTAGCGGACAAAAACCACATCATGTCAACTTTAGTTGATGTTGGCGACTAGCATCCGAGTTTATTCGGATGCGATTGCAAACAATTAACGCCTATCTTAATGCGTAAGGTCAGCGTATCTATCCTCTAAACTAATATCAAAATGAGCCTTTTTCTTGCTTTTCTCTAAGTCTTTGTGACGTCGTGGTTCATATTCGTTTAGTATTTTTGTACTAACTTAACGGAATTTTTCCCTCAAAATTGATCATTAAGCCTCGTTTAATTAATTTAAAGGTTAGTAAATACAAATAATTAACCCCAGATTAATTACACTGTGTTACAATGAATTACATAGAGCTTAATATAGTGTAATGAAAGCAAGTAACATGGCTAAAGTCGTGGAATACGGAACATACATCATTGATATTACAGACGCTATGATTGAACATCGTCGTGGACTTACTACCGAGCAACTTGAATTGCTTGAGCAAATCAATCAACGCGCCGTTACCTTTGTTACGCTTTGCCTACAAAACGAATCAACTGACTTACCAACACTCCATCGTTTTTTGAGTGAACAAGCCCCACGTTATGTAGAATTAATCAAACAACACAGCGAATTTCTACTCAAGTTTCGTAAATTACACCAAAACTATCGTGAGGCAATCAAAAATATTCACCAATGTAGCTTGGCAATCAGACATGAAATCACAAATATGAGAAAAGATTTGAATAACTTCATGTCCAAAATTGGTATGGAAATACCGAACGCACAACCTGCTAAACCTGCACGTAAAAAACCAATACGTCGTCTACAGAAAAAACCAGCTTTAAACGTGGATTATTTATCGGACGCCCCCCTACCGCCGAAACCAGAGCCAAAGCCGATTCAACGCCTACAACCAAAGCCACAACCAACGCCACAACCGTCTAAGGTTTT
Organism: Phototrophicaceae bacterium; assembly: GCA_965230145.1. Classification (GTDB taxonomy): domain Bacteria; phylum Chloroflexota; class Anaerolineae; order Aggregatilineales; family Phototrophicaceae; genus JAUZRW01. The sequence continues at coordinate 2,854,977 of CBDDKI010000002.1, read as the reverse complement.
ATATCCAAATCTCAGTGCTTCTTAAATAAGAAGCACTTTCCTCTCTTCATGCCCTTCATACTTCGTGGTGAGTCAAAAATCTTAGAAAATCATAATCATTTACGCCCTCTCCGTAATTGATAGCCACTTTCATGCGTCCAATAAGAAATATCGTCCATATAGGAGCTATACTCATGACTGAAATCCAAGAACCCAAACCGTTTGAACTCGGTTTATATTCATTTGCAGAACTCACCCCTGACCCCAAAACAGGACAAAAAATCAGCAATGCTGAACGTTTCCAGAATTTACTGGAAGAAATCGAACTAGCTGACCAGGTCGGCTTAGATGTCTATGGCTTAGGTGAACATCATCGTGAGGATTTTGTCTCATCTGCACCCGAAGTCATTCTGGCGGCAGCCGCAACTCGCACCAAAAATATCCGTCTGAGCAGTGCGGTAACTGTCCTCAGTTCAGATGACCCTGTGCGCGTGTTTCAGCGGTTCTCTAGCCTAGACCTCGTTTCAGATGGTCGTGCTGAAATCATGGCTGGACGTGGCTCATTCATTGAGTCTTTTCCATTATTCGGCTATGACCTCAATCATTACAATGAGCTATTCAGTGAAAAACTGGATTTGCTGATTAAACTGCGCGAAAGTGAGTATGTCACTTGGCAAGGCAAACATCGTCCGTCTTTTGAAAATTTAGGGATTTATCCACGCCCTATTCAAAAGTTAATTCCATTATGGGTGGCTGTCGGTGGCACACCTGAATCTGTCGTTCGTGCCGCGAGTAAAGGTCTGCCAATGGCACTGGCTATCATTGGGGGAATGCCTGAGCAATTTGCACCCTTCGCTGATTTGTATCGTCGGACTTTGGCACAATATGGGCATGATAAAAACACACCATTGAGTGTTAATTCGCATGGCTTCATCGCTGATACCAAGCAACAAGCCTTAGACGAGTCCTTCCCTGCTGTAGAAATAACCATGAACAAAATTGGACGTGAACGGGGATGGTCGCCAATGCGCCGCGAACAATATGATGCCGCCGCAACACTACGTGGCGCGAATTTTGTCGGTAGCCCTGATGAAGTTATCGAGAAAATCTTGTTCCAGCACGAGATATTCGGGCATCAACGCTTCCTCTTGCAGATGAGTGTCGGCACAATGGAACATAGTAAGGTGATGCACGCCATTGAACTCTATGGCACAAAAGTCGCCCCCGTTGTCCGTGAGGAAATCGCCAAACGGGTCACTAAGCCAGACACGGTTTAACTAGCCATAACCTCTCCCTCTGCACACACAAATTCATAGGTGCAGGGGGAATCATCATAAACTATATTATTCCCCTCCGATGCTAAACACCGCATTTTATCTGAAATAGCTCTATTGTATAAAGTTACCTCATTGGCTAGATACTATGGCAAAAAGTATGCTCAAAAAGCTAATTTATCTCTTAAGTCTATTCATCATTGTTCCTGTTTTGGGCTTGTCTGCTTATATCTTGTTTCTAAGAGTGGCTTCATATAATACAGCACGCGATGAAATTCGCACCGCGACAGCGCAAGAATATGATACGCTTTTTTTCATTATAGGTGATCTAGTCAATTTACCAACGGAAATTGGTGATGTCCAAAGTTTAAGAAGATTATCTGTTCAATATCATCCATTAGTCAGATTACCATCAGAAATTGGCAATTTATCTAATTTGGAGGAATTTTCCATAGCTACCACTCGTTTGAGAGAAATTCCACCAGAAATCGGCAATCTAACTAATCTAACATGGTTAGTGTTAGAACGTAATCGGCTAAGAGAATTACCTCCTGAAATCGGCAATTTATCTAATTTGCAAACTCTCAGATTGAGAGATAATCAATTGACAAGTTTACCGTCTGAAATTGGCAATCTAACGAACTTAACTGAATTACAATTAAGTGGTAATCCATTTAATGCACCGCAAGAAATTATTGAGCAAGGCGATTGGGCAATCTTTCACTATTATGCTAGTCAAAATTGATAGTGCCTGCGTTTTTCAGCTCCTTTGGGTACTCAGTAAACCCATAAAAAGAATTGGCATTTTTTAGGTATTTTACTTCGGACAGCATCCATGCTGTCCCTACATGAAACTTCATTTTTAGGCAGTGATGTAGGGACGTGATGTATCGCGTCCGTTACGAAAAACACAACATGAATCACAAAATCTTTTAAATTTCGCCTCTGTGGTTCATATTTTTGCTTTTCTTGGAGTCCTTCGTACCTTCGTGGCTCAATAGCTTTTCCTGCATTTCCTCAGCACTCAAAACTCAGCACTTAGTATCTCTTGTTCATATCAACGGGGATATAAACGGTCATATCCACAACATAGTATCATCAAAAAATGCTAGACTCTGTCCAGCACCTTAACAACCGAATAGTAAAACTCTGTATTCAAAAACAGGGAGTTCTCACTAACCAAAATCCAACCTCAACAGTGAAAATTTCCCTGTTATTTTCTGTTACCTCACGCCCAAAATTCCCTGTTTTCTCTGTTATGCCCTGTTAAACAGGAAAATTCACGAAGCCTGCTCCTCGACCTGTGCTGGCTTCCGAGGTGGTTTTTTCTTGGTGAAGCGTTTACGAAACCACGCCACAACATCTTGAATGAATTCCAGCGGACTATCAGGTTCGTCGTCATGCTCAACAAACGCAGGTCGATTAGTCAAACGCCCGTAAATGTATTGCAAAATAATGCGGATACTCGCAACAAGTGGTGGCGCAATAATAACACCAATAATGCCACCAAAACCTGCGCCCCAAATCACAGACATCACCACAATCACAGGATGCAAGCGCAAATTTTCACCCACAATACGAGGCACTAAGATAATCGCCTCAAGCTGTTGCATAATAATCCAGATAACGGCAACAATCCCCGCAATCGTGACATTATTCAGCCCAGAAAATGTCCCTGAGCCGCTAATCAGCGCAACAGCCACCACAGCAATCATAGAAACCGTCGGACCTACATTCGGGATAAACTCCATCGAGAACGCGACAAAAGCCAAGAATAGAGGGTTCGGCAAGCCAAAGACAACCGCAATCAACCACATCGCAAAGCCCATAATCAAACCCAGAGTGAAATTCCCACGCACATAGCCATCCCACACGCCACCCAAATCAGAGAGTAGGCGTTTTGTATCTTCATGGTAGCCATGCGGTGCAATGCCGATTAAGGTCTTATGGATTTTATCCCCACCAGCTAAGAGCATCGACAAAATTGAAATGAAGAATAAGCTACTGAACAACAGCCCAAATGCCGAACCAGCAATTGTGAAGACCGAGCCAACTACACTGCTGGTCACATCACCACTAATATTGAAAATTTGCATAATCGTGTCACGGTCTAGGCGCAAATTACGTGTCGTAGAAACAATCCATTCATTAACCGTCGTAAAGCCTTGGTCACGCAGAACAATACTGATGTAATCGGTTAGTGCAATAACTTCATCGGTTTCAGGGTCACGGAAAATAGGAATATCAGTATAAGGTTGGGTAATAAGTTCAATAACTGTGTTATACAAGCTGATGATACTATTAATACTCTGCTCAATTAAGGGTGGTAGTAACATCACAAAGACAAGAACAATCAAGACAATAATAAATAAAAATGTGAGCAGAATCGCTAAACCACGTCGCCCAGCCGTGATGCGCTTCTCAAAAAACCTTGTAATGGGGAACATCAAATAGGCGATAACACTAGTAGCTAGTGCAAAAGGAATAACTGACCAGAACAATACACCTAGAACAACCAATAAAATGACAAACCCAATACCGACAAATAAAGCCGTGCGTTCATCCCAACTCGGTGCAGTCGAATGATTATTTTCGTAGTCGATCTCTGTATTCTCACTCATAGATGCGCTCCTCCCCTTGATTAACCTTCTCTTATCTACGCATTATCCCTCAAGAGGTTGCAAATTACGAAGCAGAATCTAAATTAGCAGTCGGCAAAACGAAATAGAAGGTGCTACCATACCCTACTTCACTTTCGATACCTACATGCCCGTTGAGTTTTTCCGTAATGCGCTGGATGATAGATAAACCTAAACCATGCCCATCAATATTTACTTTATCGAGGCGTGTAAAGGGCGTGAATAATTGGCTTTGTTCTTCGGGTAATAATCCTTTACCATTATCCTTTATCCAGAAGCGTACTGACCTATCATCTAGCCTATCTGCGCCAACCTCAAATTTAGGTGGCGTACCACCGTACTTAATGGCATTACTCATATAATTCACCCAAATTTCTTCAATCCAAGGGGCATAGCCAACAGTAACTGGGAAGTCATCAGCAATCGTATATTCAGCATTATATGCCTCAATTTGTGCTTTAAGACGCTTTTCAGCTTCGGCGATAATGTCTTTCATTTCTAGTTGATGCACCGCAATATCAGATTGTTTCCGCACACTAGAGAGCAAGAGTAACGCCTCAATAATGGAGTGCATTTTATCTGTGACGGATTGAATCGACTGTATAATATCTTGGCGTTTTTCGGCACTCATTTTGTTATACATCTTATTGAGAATATCACCATATAACTTTAATGCACTGAGTGGTGTTTTCAAATCATGGGCAACCGTATGGGCGAAGGCATCTAATTCAGCAATAAGTTGTTCACGTTCAGCCTCAATTTTCCGACGCTCAGTAATATCACGGGTGATACCCAAAAATCCTGTAATCCTATCACCATCCCTGATAAAATTTGTTGTTTGTTCTACCCATACTTGTTCAGACCCTATTTTGTTTACCAGTGGGAATGCGAAAATAGTCTCTTCAACTCGCTCAAGCAATTGTTTACCGTAAAATTCCATAACAGTTTGTTGCCATTCTTTATCAATCAATTCTGTAAAATGCATGCCGATAAGTTCTTCTTCGCTTAAATCTGCTCGTTTAATCATCACCTGATTAACATAGGTAAAAAAACCATAAGTATCTGTTGCAAAGACCGCTTCACCGGTATTTTCTAATATCTCTCGATAACGACGTTCACTTTCTTTTAGAGCGTCTTGCAATTCTTTTCTTTCGGTAATATCACGTACAACGTTGTGAAAATATAAGGGGTTACCATCATCGTCATGGATTAAACTTAGATTGAGTTCACCTATGCGAATAGTACCGTTTTTTCTTACAAATTTACGCATATAAGGCGCTAATTTTTCACCTGTACGCAAGCGTTCTCCTTTTTCTACAGCATCTGGTTCATCTTCTGGTACAATAAAATCTCTACCGGGTCTGTTAATCATTTCATCAATAGGATAACCAAACAAGACGACTGCTTGCTGATTGACTTCTCGAATAACGAAATCTAAATCCATTATCAAAACTGCATCGCGTGTCTTCTCAAATAGAAGCCGATATTTTTCTTCACTTTTAGTGAGTTTACGTTCTGCATCTATTCGGAGTGCAACTTCAGCTTGAAGGCGCTCATTCTTCTGTTGCAATTCTCGTTGTGCCTCTCGTAACCCGAGATGCGTTTTCACACGCGCCAGCACTTCAGGAATATGAAAAGGCTTGGTAATGTAATCTACTCCCCCGACTTCAAAGCCTTTGACCTTTTTCTCTGTACTATGAATTGCGCTTAAAAAAATTACGGGTATATCTTTAAGGATGAGATCATCTTTAAGGGCTTTACATACGTCATAGCCATTCATAATCGGCATCGCAACATCAAGCAAAACGAGATCAGGGTTAATTTCTCGTGCAAGAGCTAAAGCCTCTTTGCCATTGCTTGCTAAACTAGTAGCATAATATCCTTTGAGGACTTCACTTAAGAAATAGCCATTATTGGGGTCATCATCCACAACAAGAATATGTGATTTACTGTCCATAATCATAGAGATAACGTCAATTCTAGTCAATTTAAACTTACAACATTAATTATTATAAACCTATATTCATTCTATCACATTAAGATATACATTAACTTTTGATAACAAGATTCTGAATAAATTATAGCCTAAAGATATATGGATATAGTGATGACGATACAACGCTTAACATTCAGTTCTTTATCGCTATAATGACAGCGCGATCAATCATCATCTGAGAGGATAAACCCTATGCCAGAAGCAGTCACAATTGCCTTAGATGTCGGGGGTAGTTCTGTTAAAAGTGGCATTGTAGATGCACGTTTTCAGGTAGACAACATACGCACAACTCCTCTCGATAGCAAAGGCACAAGTGAACATATCCTCAGCACATTAGCAGAAGTTATTGTGATTTATCTCCAAGCACATCATACGATACGCGGTATTGGCATCGGTTTTCCTAGTCCATTTGACTATGAAAATGGTATCAGTCTTATTCAAGGAGTGGATAAATACGAAGCGATTCTTGGCATCAATATTGGTAAAGCGCTCCGTGAGCGTTTGAATATTGCAGATACAATACCAATTCGTTTCCGTAATGATGCCGAAGCCGCACTCGTAGGCGAAGCAATTTATGGTGCAGGCAAACCTTATTCGCGCTTCATTGGCGTAACCCTTGGCACAGGTTTTGGCTCGTCATTTATTATTAATGGCGAACGCGTGAGTACAGGAAAGGGTGTTCCTGATGAAGGCTTTCTCTTCCCTGTTAAATTTCATGGTGAACAAGCTGACGAATGGTTTAGTACACGCGGATTATTGCGTCGATTTGCGGAGGCTGAACAAATATTTTCGAGCGTCGCCTCTGCTGCTACTGTCGCAGAATCTGGCGATACATATGCCTTACAGACCTTTGCCATGTTTGGTGCAGATATGGCAACCTTTTTAGCACCATTTTTACGTGATTTCTCTGCCGAAGCACTACTTGTTTCAGGTGGCATCTCAGCAGCATATCCCTATTTCGGCGAGGCTCTAGAATCAGGGATTCATGTTCCTGTTGTACGAGGCAGTCTCGGTACTAAAGCGGCGTTACTCGGTGCGGCTGATTTAATCCTAAGACAACATTAGCTATCCTTGAGTATCTCTATCATCAAGGAATGAATACGCCCATTACTCGCTACAAAACGTCCCTTTTCATCCCATTGTGGACGATTGCCACCTTGGAAGTCTGTAACCATACCCCCACCTTCCTGTATCAACAGCACCCCTGCTAAAGCATCCCAAGAGTTTAAGCTACGTTCCCAATAGCCATCGAAACGTCCTGCCGCAACATAGGCAAAATCAAGTGCAGCACTGCCCATCCGACGAATACCGCGTACACGCTTAGTAAATTCAGCCCATTGTAATGTATTGTTGTCAGGGTCAATATGTTTGGTATACGGAAAGCCACTACCAATGACAGATTGCAATAAAGTTTCGGTATGGGTTACAGAGATGGGTCTCCCATTGAGTTTAGCCCCTTCGCCCTTAATCGCAGTATAAAGTTCATCAGCATTCGGATTGTAGATAACACCCAATATCGGCTGACGGTCAGTATCTGTCAACGCAAGGCTAGTACAAAAATGTGGGATACCACTTGCAAAATTAGTTGTGCCATCGATTGGGTCTACATACCAATGATACTCTGCCGATTCGAGTGATGCCCCTTGTCCGCCCCCTTCTTCACCCACTAGATGATGCTCAGGATAGAGGCGCAATAACTCCCGACTGATGAACACTTCGGCTTCTTGGTCTGCTTCAGTAACAATGTCCACTTCACTTGATTTAGTTGTCTGTTTAATCGGTTGCTGAAATTTAGTGCGGAGGATAACGCCAGTTTGTTGGGCAATGATACTAGCATTTTCAAGTATAGACTGTGTATCCATCGTGATGTTAGCTCCAATGATTGCGAATTAATAATTCAAGATGCTCATTATATCAGCACAGACTAACGCAAAGATTGACCTATGAAAAGAGACAACCGACTTTGACACCTGCCATAGCAGATTAATCCTCTGTCCGATACACTACAGGTCATCAAGTGGAGACCATTAAGAATCAGTATGCCTAATCAACAACCAAAACGTATCGTGCGTATTATCTCACAATTGAATGTCAGTGGACCTGCATTACAAGCAGTTTTATTGAATGCTGAACTCAGACACATGGACTATGAGTGTATTCTCGTGAGTAGCCATCCTAGAGATGTAAAAGACAGCTTGGCGTATGTTGCTAAGGAATATGATATTGAACCAATAATTATCCCTGAATTTAGATATCGCTATGTTTGGGGAGCTATCCCTGCCTTGTGGAAATTATATCAAGTCATACGTGACCTCAAGCCTGATATTGTGCATACCCATAATCCACGTGGGGGATTTGTAGGGCGCTTGGTCGCACGCATGGCAGGTGTTCCAGTTGTAGTGCATACCCTACATGAATATCCTTTTCGTGGGTATTACAATCGACTCAGCACGATTGTTTTCATCTATATGGAGCGTTTTGGTGCATCTCTTTCAGATAGCATTATCACCTTATCGCAGAGCTTACGTCATGCTCTGGTAGAAACATATGGTATTACCAGCAGGAGTCGTATTACTGTCCTACCGCTGGGCTTCGATTTACAATCATTCGTACAAAGCAAACGGCATCAAGGCACATTTCGCCAGCAATGGCAAATCCCCTCTGATGCACCGCTAGTCGGTATCATTGGACGCTTACTGCCTGTGAAGAATCAACGTTTATTTTTAGAATCGGCGGTGGATGTTCTCAAGGCAATGCCATCTGTCTATTTTGTATTGGTCGGCGATGGCGATGAACGTCAATCACTCGAAAACTACGCAAGAGAATTAGGCTTATCTGAACGTGTCATATTCACAGGATGGCAACACCAGATGGAGCAAATCTATAGTGATTTAGGTGTTTTGGTCAGTAGTAGCCTTAATGAAGGCACACCCGTTCCCATCATGGAAGCTCTCTCAGCAGGATGCCCTGTTGTGGCAACCGATGTCGGTGGTTTAGCCGATTTATTGAATAACGGTGAACTTGGCACACTCGTCCCTAGCAAAGATAAAGAGGCTCTCTCACAAGCAATTATTGATACGCTTCGCAATCCACCTGATATGACCCACGCACAAGAAACCATGCTTCGTCGCTATGGGATTCATCGCCTTGCAGAAGATTTAGATAGTCTTTATCGGGGATTATTAGGGAAGAAATCATCTCAGTAGTCAATCTAAACATTGAATACTTCTTCGAGATAATCAAACGGCAGATTATCTTCTTTTTTTTGGGGAAAGTGTCTTGGGTCAATAAAAATACCCTCACTCGAACGCATAATCATACCTTGCTCTCCGTTGAAAAGTATACAAAGCAAATCTTGCGTATTTTGTAACCATTCAACACCTGTTCGGGCAAGTGTTTCTCTTGCTAATTCGTGTTTTTCCCCATTAGGCAAAAGCCGAAAAGAGACTGAAATTGTGGGTGTGAAGCCAAATATTACTATGGGACGCTTCTCATTCTTGTCGTACTTGAGAAAAGTAATCTGAAAATACGGATAATTGGCAAAAATAACATTTTCTTTACCACTTTCAGAAAATTCCAAATTATAGTCTTCATGAGCAAACCACTCATTAGCGACTTCTTGTAATGAGTTCTCTGTTTTCAGATGCAAAATGTATTCTAAAGCCATAAATAATGACCGATTTAATTTTTAAATCTATAAAGAATTACAGAAAAAATCTAATTTTCTTGCTTCTGTTTTAACTTCGCAATCAAAGCATCGAGAGCATGGTCAATTACTTCGGTTCGAGATTGGTTGACATTCGCCGTACTCGGTAAAATTCCTTGTTCACGCATAAGGTCAAAGGCTTGGGCGAACAAATCCTCACGTGGTTGGCTCATATAAATCGTTAGCGGTCGCCCACGATGCTTACCTTTAGGCGGTCGTCCGCGCTTCTTACTGTTTTTCTCAGTCATAATATGTCACTTTATTATTTATACGTATAAATATTTCGACTATTGTACCGAGAGTAAGCTTCATTTGCGAACTCATTTACAAAAAGCAGTGAATATCAAAATTCGTAGTCTACAGCCCAGCGAATACCCTTTGTTTGATTATTCTTAGCTGGAGTTGTGCGCAATCTACAGTTATTTGGTGGCACATCGTTAACATTCATAAGATAAACTTTACGATTTTGCGGACAATACATAGCAAACCAATCAATATCTCCATAATAGTTAAGTTGGCTATTTCTCGTTATTGGATCGAGGCTTGATGTATTGAATAAGATAACTCCAGAATTAAGCAACCGTCCTGTCTTAATTTGCACGCGCCTAAAAATACCGTCTTTTTCAACAGCAATGTCGTATCTCAGTCCGCTATTAAGCGGGACAAGCACAACATATCCATTCTCTATAAAGCGAGCGCGAACCATTGCCTCACTAATGTCGCCTATTTGTGTTGGATTCATAATTTCTACCATTTTTTGCATTTTCAATCATTCTATAGACTATAAATTCAAATTGATATTGCAACTCAATAAAGCAAGTGTTGACACTAAAATTGCTTTTATGTATTATATTGAACGTTCGCCATTATTGGGTGATTGTCGCCTTTCTACATGGTGAATTATTCTTTTCGCCACAGTAGCTCAGTTGGCAGAGCACCATACTTGTAATATGGCGGTCATCAGTTCAAGTCTGATCTGTGGCTCACAGTTCTATAACAATAGAGCTAAGAACATTAACAAAGCAATACAGGTTGATATACTTATGCTTTCACTTGCGAATTATCGCAATAGTAAAAAGCAGGGTGATATAGGATTAGTGCTAGCAATAGCATGGTTTGAAATGAACGACTACCCCGTATCAATTCCGCTTACAGATAGCCAAGACTACGATTTAATCATTGATATGTCAGGTTCTCTCAAAAAAGTACAAGTACGAACAACCTACAATCAACGAAAATCTGGTTCATATGAAGTCAACTTGCGTGTAACAGGTGGTAATCGCTCTGGTACGGGACAAGTGAAGCGTTTTATTGATACAGACGTTGACTATTTGTTTGTTGTGGTAGAAAATGGTGCGATGTATTTCATACCAAAATCATTTATCACAAACAGACGTGGAATCAATGTTTGTAATGATGGACAGTATGAGCAGTATCGCGTTGATTAACATAATTTGGGTCAGTGTCCCGAGCGGCAAAGGGGGGGGACTGTAAATCCCTTGCGAAAGCTTCGCAGGTTCGAGTCCTGCCTGGCCCACTGTAACATCCCCACATAGTAATGCCTTTGTAGCTCAGGGGTAGAGCACACCGTTGGTAACGGTGAGGTCATGGGTTCAAATCCCATCAAAGGCTTTATTCCTCAGCAATAAAGTACAGCAAATGAATAGAATTGTAATGGATGGTGAATTATGGCTAAAAAAGGGAAACGTATTCTCGTCAAAATGCGTAGTACGGAAAGCGGTCATATGTATTACACAGAGAAAAACCGTGATAATACAAAAGCACGCTTAGAACTCCGCAAATATGATCCCCTCGTGCGGAAACACGTCGTCTATAAAGAGACGAAATAAACATTTTCTCATAGAGAAACAGACAATCTCCACCTAAATTCAGGCGGAGATTTTTGTTTTAATGGGCTTTTTTGCGTGAGGTACTATATCGAAAATGCTTGAAATTCAAAATTATCTTTATTTTCCGGCGGACATCCCGTTGGATGTCCCTACCAGTAAGCATTGTAGGGAAGCGCAACGGCGCGTCTGAAAATTTCAACCGACATGGATACACTACCTGTGTGAGCAATTTCTAGTTCAATCAGATAAAATATGCTACTATAATGATAGTAGTATGTTACCATTAATCAATACAAAGCAACAAAACATTTATTATATTTTAGGGTCTAGTAATGTCTGAGATGAAGATTTGTATTAAGTGTGATACTGAACAACCTTTTGAAAACTACAATTGGCGTGACAAAAAAAGAGGTATTAAGCATAACACTTGCAAAACTTGTCACTCAGCTTACCGTCGACAACACTATCTTGATAACCAAGAAATGTATAAAGAAAAAGCCCGACGTTGGAATGACGAAAATCAAGACCAGCACAGGATGAAGGTTCGACGATATGCTTTTGAGTATCTTCTCAAAAATCCGTGCATAGATTGTGATGAAACGAATCCCCTTGCTTTGCAGTTTGACCATGTATGAGGCGTAAAGAAAGCAACTGTTTCAGTATTAATTAGTAGCACGACTAGCTTAAAGCGTGTGAAAGAAGAAATTGCTAAATGCGAGGTACGTTGTGCTAATTGTCATCAAATCAAAACAGCAAAAGAAGGGGCTTGGCATATCATGGATTTAATGGCAGAATATGGGATAGATTGTTGATTTAGGGGTGTAGCTCAATTGGCAGAGCGTTGCTCTCCAAAAGCAAAGGTTGTGAGTTCGATTCTTACCACCCCTGTTGTTAAATAAAGCACCGTTCCCTATATGAACGGTGTTTTTATATACAGACATCTAATAAGGGTATGGTACAATGATGCCATCCCAGTCAGCATAGCGCATAATATTAGGAGACCAAAAGCAAATGGCGGCTGAAACCAAAACTAAAAATGAAAATAAATCATTTCTTGCAAATATCCGTTCATACCTCGGTGAAGTACGTACAGAACTCAACAAAGTAAGTTGGCCCTCGCGTGAAGATGTCATCCGTCTAACACGTATTGTCTTACTCGTAACAGCCGTGACCTCACTTGGTTTAGGGGCGTTGAGCATCGGCTTAACCTTATTCCTTGACCAATTCGGCTTCGATAACCCATTAATTCTGGTTGTGCTATTCATCGCAATTGCAGTCGGCACATGGTGGTCGTTCCGTGAGACTGAAAGTAAAAGTTATTAACCTGCTGGCTACTCTAGTCAGGATTCAGCAGCGATAGTATAGGAGCAAGATAAAATGGGCGAAACACGTAATCCATTTTTGCCTCCTAGTGATGATGAACAAGCATCGTCAAATGAGGCAGTAGAAGAAGTTGAGGCGAAGGGTGCAAAATATGACCCTGAACCTGTTTATATAGATGATGAGTTTGACGATGATTTCAATATTGTCCTCGATGATGGCATGGGCGATAGTGCTGATGCTGACGTTGAAAAACATTGGTTTGTCGTTCACTGCTATAGTGGCTACGAAAATAAGGTGAAACACGCTGTCGAACAACGTATTGAAACCATGGGCATGCGTGACCGTATCTTCAACGTACTCATCCCAACAGAAGAAGAAACCGAAGTGAAAGACGGCAAACGGCGCACCGTTGAGAAGCGCGTTTTTCCCGGTTATATTTTGGTACAAATGCGCCTTGATGAAGACTCATGGTATGTTGTCCGCAATACACCCGGTGTCACAGGTTTTGTGGGTATGGGTAACGAACCGACTCCCCTCACGAAAGATGAAGTCAACCGTATTATGCACCGCATGGAAGACCCTGATACCAAAGTCCGTGTCGATTTCAAAGTCGGTGAGAAAGTGCGTATTGTCGGTGGACCATTCAACGAGTTCATTGGTACAGTGGCAGACATTGACAACGACAGAGAAAAAGTCCGCGTAATGGTCGATTTCTTCGGGCGTGAAACTCCTGTCGAACTCGATTTCCTCGAAGTCGAAAAAGTTTAAGCCACAATTCATCAGAATTAAACTTCCAAGGGCATAGTATCGTACTATGTCCTTATTTATTTAGATGATAGGTCAATGCCAAGTGAATACATTCTTTCACATCCTCAATGGGTAAAGCATCATCCACGTCGAAATGAATTGCACGGTCACCCTCATAGACAAATTTATCCGCAAACATCTGACGATAAGTATCGAGTAAAGATGTACTACAAGGCACATAAAGCGCAAACTTTGATGAGTCCTTCACTTGGTCAAGTCGTATCGTTGTCCCAACTCGACGCTTTTTCGGTAAGTAACTAATTTGTCCCCATTTTAAAGTTTCCTCTAATGCCCCAATTTCAGGATTTTCCTCTGCCACTTCATAGATAAGTTGCCTCAATAGCAGTAATTTTTGGCGGATGTCATCAGGATAATTGTCATAAATCGCTTGAATTTTGCCGTTTGTAATAGTTTTATCTACTAGCATAATGCCCCTCGCAATTAGAATATTTGTTCTCAAATAGTATACAATATTGTGAGCAATAACACTAATCTGATTTTTGTTAAGGTATCTTTCGGATAGGATTGCATTTATGACGATAATCAAGGCACTATTTGCATAAAAGGTAAAAATAACGCTTATTTATCTTTGTCCTTTTACCTTTTACCTAATTAGGACTCTCCCCTACACAGGCAGTCTCGAAACAGCTATAATACGATCTCTTAGGGGCGGCATGAATTGTGTCGCCCCTATCTATGCCATATATCGGCAACATAAAAAACAAAGTCTGAAGCGAAGGATTAGCAATGGCGAAAAAAGTCAAAGCAGTCGTGACTTTGCAGATTCAAGGTGGTAAAGCAAACCCTGCTCCCCCTATTGGTCCTGCATTGGCACAACATGGTGTGAACCTTATGCAGTTCACAAAAGATTATAATGCCCGTACAAGTGATAAAATCGGTGAAATTATTCCGGCAGAAATTACTATTTTCCAAGATGGTAGTTTCAGATTCCGTTTGAAATCACCCCCAACCGCTTACCTCATCAAGAAATATGCCAAGATTCAAAAAGCGGCAAGCAACCCTAAAACAGATGTTGCAGGTCGTTTGACGAAGGCACAAGTGCGCGAAATTGCCCAAATCAAAATTGATGCAGGTGATACCAATGCTCTTGATGTCGAAGGTATGATGCGCCAAGTTGAAGGCACATGCCGCAACATGGGTGTAGAAGTCGTAGAGTAAGTCCGATATGGACAATGCTTGCGTTGTCCAACGAAAACATAAACAAAAACAGTGGGAGGGTGCAAACCACCCGTTAAACCACAAGGAGAAACCTTATGCCAAAACACGGCAAACGTTATCTTGCGGCGGCAGACTTGCGTGACCGCGACACAGAATATCCATTAGAAGAAGCGATTGAAATTGCCAAAAAAGGCGCAACCGCGAAATTCGATGAAACCATTGAAATGCACTTCCGTCTGGGCATCGACCCACGCCAAGCTGAGGAACAAATCCGTACAACGGTAATGTTACCGAATGGCTTGGGTAAAAAAGTGACCGTTCTCGTCTTTGCTGAAGGTGAAGATGCAAGAGCAGCAGAAGATGCTGGAGCAGACATCATCGCAGACGATGCGATTATCGCTCAAATCCAAAATGACGGCTGGACAGAGTTCGATGCAGCAATTGCTGTCCCGAGCATGATGCCTAAAGTTGGTCGTTTAGGGCGTGTATTAGGTCCTCGTGGTCTGATGCCAACTCCTAAAGCGGGTACAGTGGTGCAATCCAGCGATTTAGCGCGTGCAGTCGAAGAACTCAAATCAGGTCGTATCGAAATCCGTAATGACCGTACAGGTAACTTGCACTTCCCAATTGGTAAAGCCAGCTTTGAACTCGATGCTCTCATTGAAAACGCCAAAGTTGCTTTAGAAGTGGTGCAAGGTCATAAACCAAGCGGAATGAAAGGCATCTACATGCGCCGTTTCGTCGTTACATCAACAATGGGTCCAGGTGTTAAGGTTACAACCTAAGCAACAGACTTTTTAAATCCGAAAGGCGTATCCGACTATGGGTACGCCTTTTTTGATTCGGATAAATTAGAAATTCGCCTTAGAACCGTCTATCTTCCACAAATTTGACCGCATCCAACAGTTTCTGTATTCCATTATGGACATCATCATCAATCTGGATACGTATAACACGGCGATTATGTTTTTGTAGGGTTTCTAAATCACCACTGGCTTGGGCTTGGAACAATGTACCAAAACTATACTCAGTCTCAGGGATAGCGAGGTCATCCTGCACATTAGTGGTTAGCTGGAAGAAAATCCCATTATTCTCTCCACCCTTATGCAACTGCCCTGTGCTATGTAGATAACGAGGTCCGTAACCGATTGTCACCGCGCGTTTGGTTACACTACGCAAACGATGGCGTATTTCGTGGAGCATCGCCTCAGCCTCTTTATCTGGCGTGAAATAGACCAAAATTGCAAAGTAATCCCCCGCATGTGTCCCTGCCATTTGCGCGGCAAGCACCTCTGTTCGACTATTGGGGTCGTAACCATGCGAACGGCACATTTCCCGTAGTGGATTCGCAGTCTGCTCATTCATGTAGAGTTTAGCATGTTCCCCACTAATCACAGGTGAATTAGGTTGAAGCTCGCCATGTTCTTTGAAGTAATCCAGTTTTTGATTAGTGGCTTCTTTGGCTTCAGCAACATTTGGCTCATCAAAGGGGTTCAATTGCATACAATTACCTGCAATCGCCGTGCCAAATTCCCAACGGAAAAATTCACCTGCCAGCGCATACTTATCAGGCACACGTAAGGTCAAACGGGGATGCCCTGCTTCGCGTAAGGCTTTTACTTTTGCATCCATTTCTTCCATATCACTGTCATCGTCCATCCGCATATAAACAAATAGACGGTCAGTAACGTAATCAGCAGGTGTCGTAATATCGCTACCCACAACAGGCACAACACCGCGCCCTTGTTTGCCCAAACTCTCAGCAACCAGTTGTTCTGCCCAATCTCCGAAAGGAAGAATAGAAGCCGTGCTATAAATCGTGACCTTATCACGTCCTTCTTGTGCTAATGTCCCCATGACTGCGCCCAAGCTAATACCGGGATGGAATTGCCCGGGGATATTCTCATGCGAGGCGTTAATCATATGCTCGGCACTAGCCCATAGCTTATCAAGGTCTAGCCCCATCAAACCAGCAGGCACTAATCCGAAATAACTGAGCGCACTATAACGCCCACCAATATCCGCAGGATTGATGAAGGTATCACGGAAATTGTGTTTTTTCGCTAACGAGGCTAAAGGTGTTTCGGGGTCAGTAATGGCGATGAATTGCGCTCCTGCTTGCCCTGTTTGCTCCCAGAAATAGCGAAACAATGAGAGTGTTTCGAGCGTTGTACCTGATTTACTGGCAACAATGAACAACGTTTTATCCAATGCGATTTGCGCTTCAACTTGCTTAATACGCGCAGGGTCGGTGCTATCAAGGACAATCAATTCTGGGAAGTCGGATTGCTTACCAAAAATGCGATACAACACATCAGGTGCAAGGCTACTACCTCCCATCCCTAGCAAGACAACATGCCCAAAATCACTAGCTTTAATATCTGCCTGTAGAGTCTTAATACGTTGCAGGTCAATCGTTTCGAGGACATCCAACCAACCCAACCGATTCTCGATTTTATTACGGTCAGGATTATAAGTCGTCCAGAGGCTGGCATCTTTGCTCCATAAGCGCCCATTGACGAAATCTTTATCAATTCGTCTGATGCTCTTATTCACAGGTTCAGCGTAAATACCCAATGCCAAGCGTTGCCTATCCATCACGCCACTTTTAAGCACCGTCAATTTCGCCTCAACTTGTTCGAGCAAGGTCTCAAAGGCTTCGATAAAGGCTTCGACACCATCAACCTGCAAACGATTGGTGACAGAATCAATATCAATGCCCAACTCCGCTAACTTATCCATGACTTCTTCAGGAAGCATGAATTCATCAGACGATTTTGTCAGCGTTTCAGAAACGACCCCATGGTCAATGAAAGCAGTTAAAGTATTGGGTGGCACAGTATTAACAGTCTCCGCGCCAATGAGTTCCTCAATATAGCGTGTATCTTTATACGCAGCATTTTTTGTGCTGGTACTCGCCCATAAAGGACGTTGTACCATTGCGCCTTCTTTGGCTAATGCCTTAAAGCGTGAGGTTTTAAAATGGCGTTCAAAGGCTTTATAAGCTAATTTTGCATTAGCAATTGCGGCTTGTCCCAGTAATTTACGATTAGCCGCAATACGTGAAGTATCATGATGCACTTGTGCCGAACGGATATTATTTTCTAAGATACGGTCAACAGCAGAATCAATTCGACTCAAGAAAAAACTCGCCACAGAGGCAACCTTAGAAATATCTTCACCATTTGCCAAACGTCGCTCTAAGCCCTTAATAAATGCTTCGGCAACTTGTTCATAATTTTCCACCGAAAAGAGCAAGGTCACATTGATATTGATGCCCTCGTAAATCGCTTCTTCAATTGCAGGGATGCCTTCTTGAGTACCCGGAATTTTAATCATCAAATTCGGACGGTCTACTGCTTTGAACAGACGTTTCGCTTCGGCAATCGTATCGGCAGTGCTATTAGCCAATTGAGGCGCGACTTCAAGGCTAACGTAACCATCTTTACCGTTTGTGCGGTCATAGATAGGACGGAATAAATCACTCGCTTTTTGAATATCGGCAATCGCAAGTGTTTCATAAACTTGCATCGGCTCTAAATCCAGCATATGACTCATTGCTGAATCATAGGTTTCACTTTCACCAATTGCCTTTTGAAAAATCGCAGGGTTTGAGGTTACACCTAAGATGCCATCGTTATCAATACGTCGCTGGAATTCACCGCTTTCGAGTTCGGCACGGTGGATATAATCCAACCAGAGGCTTTGCCCGAAGTCTTGAACCTCAATAGCGGGATTGCTCATAAGTAAGAGTCTCCTAATGTAAAGTTGTTCCAAATTATGGAGCAAGCGTGTGTGGCGCATACCCCATGTCCGTGTGTAATCAATTTCATCATATCATGGCTAATATAACTATGCTACATTATCTCGTAGGTCATTGGTCTGATTTAAGCTAGTCAAATGTAATAATCTCCTACACATTCAACCTCTGCAATATCATCTTTCGCTAGATAATGCTTGATGCCACGCAGATTTTTCCGCACCTTAGCACCTTAGCTCAATTCACTATATCACCAGTTTTCAGGTGTAATGCCTTTAGGATTGTAATGTCAGTAATTATAGGAGAATTGCACGGCTTCATCGTAGCGTAGACTAAACGTTGGATGAGTAAATTCAAAAATTAACTATTAAGCAATGTTACTAACATATACTATAAATTGACGAACACTTTATCAGTATTGTAAATGGGAGAATAAAATGTCTTTAACAGCACTTGTGTATGTGAGTTTTGCAAAAAATAAAAATATGGCTGAAGATGAATTAAAAGGCATATTGACTAAGGCACGAGGAAAAAATAAGCAAAAAGACATCACAGGAATGTTGCTCTATCGCAATGGCTTCTTCGTACAAGCCCTAGAAGGCGACAGAGAAACGGTCATAGAAACCTTCGACATCATCAAAAATGATCCACGTCATCGCAATATTTTAGTGCTTTATAAAAATAAAATCTCCGAACGTAGTTTTGAAGATTGGTCAATGGGTTTCAATGTAATTGATGATGAGACCCTCAAATCAATTGATGGATTTAGTGATTTTCTCGATAAGCCGCTCACAATGCAATTTATCAAAGATAATCCAAGCCACGTCATGACCCTACTAAATACATTCAAGCGCGTAACGTAAGCCAAAATCAAATTGAACATGCTCCTAATTTCGCAAAGCATGTTCAATACCTTATTGGTCTAATCATCACCTTCCATCGCCTGAACATCCTTAAAACGACGCATATACCTTTCTGGGTCAGTGATGAAGGTCGCACCAAGAAAGGCATCAGCAAGAGAAGCGGCAGTTGAAGTGCCGACGACACGTCCTCCAATTGCCATCAGGTTCATATTGTCATGCTGAACGCCTTGCGCCGCGCTATAAGTATCGTGGGTAATCGCGCAATACACCCCTTTAATTTTATTGGCAGCGATTGATGCACCCACACCGCTGCCACAAACCAGAATACCGCGTTCGGCTTCTTTATCTGCTACAGCATGTCCGACTGCTTTGGCGGCATCGGTATAATCAGTACGGACTTCATCTGTATCCACACCTAAATCAAGAACATCATGTCCTTGTTCACGTAGATAATTCACAAGATATTGTTTCATTTGGTAGCCAGCATGGTCAGATGCAAGGGCAATTTTCATAAGATGTCTCTCCAGAAGATAGGCTTAATATCACTCTATGATAACGAATGATGATGAAGATGCTATAGCTTATAATCTTCATTAAATGAGCTTAAAGATTTTATCTTAACTGATATATTAATAACTTCCATCCATCTCGGATGGTCAAGATAATATGAATCAGATATATCTCCTAATTCATCAATTATTGTTCCCCAAATATCTGTAAGTTCTTTAACTAATTTTGCTTCCTTTTTATCTTCCAGAATAAAGCCAATTTGTCTTTCGGTATTATCTGCTAAACCCGTATCATCAAAGAAAAAATGAATAGCCAAATCTAAATTATCCATCTCAACACCATCTGGAAATTGGTGATTGATCCAAATTGCCCTTTGCTTATCTATATCTGCTAATACATCAATATAGTATAGAAATTCATATCTCCGATTAATATTACTGAATGGCATTTTCTCTCCCACCTATTTGTTACATCATGGCTCATCTATGTATATATAATTACCATTCAACTTCACTCAGCAGAGGAATAACATATATGAGGGAGGGCTTGGCGCGCCAAGCCCTTACGATTATGTCTAACTCTCGTCTATATCGCTACAATCACCAACAAGCGAGATAATATCTTCTCGGACATATGAGCCATCTTCTAACTCATACCAGATAAAGCCATCATCACCTTCTGTTTGTCCTTCGACTTCTAGTGTTTCACCAGAGTTCATTTGCCCGTCACGGTCAAAATTTGTACCTGGTCCACTGCGCTTATTGACGTTACCCGATGCAACCACATTACAGACACCCTCTTCAAAGAATGGCGTATCATAGACCCAAATATCGCGTGCTTCACAAGTTGATGCCCTTGAATCTGATATTTGTGCAACACCAAAAATACCGCGCACTTCATAGATTTCGTAGCCTACAACAGT
Organism: Phototrophicaceae bacterium; assembly: GCA_965230145.1. Classification (GTDB taxonomy): domain Bacteria; phylum Chloroflexota; class Anaerolineae; order Aggregatilineales; family Phototrophicaceae; genus JAUZRW01. The sequence goes on along the minus strand of CBDDKI010000002.1, from coordinate 2,834,169 downwards.
TAATTCACCATTCACATAGACATCAAGAGTATCCCCACGGGCTATCATAATTAGATGCTGTGGGTCATCCAAATCGACATCCATCGAAACGAAATCAAAGGTGTTATCATCGTCATCACTGTTATTCTGAATGAAGAGGTCGCCGTCACTATCAAACCCGACATAGAGGAAATCTTGCACAGGGTCAAGTGAGTCATCCACACGGAGCAACAAGCCACATTGTTCGTAATCATCACTTTGGGCATCAAAAGTCAGTTCGCCAGCCATCACAATATCGGTACGGTTACGATTACGTCCTAGAGAGGTGAATGTCGAACCAGATGCACCGATGAAAGCATAATCTTCCCCAAAGAGAAAAGCATTACCACTGCCCAAGATGCCTTCATCAACTAATTGGTCAATCACATCTTCGCTTGCACCATCGTAATCATCAATTTCGTCGGGCAAATCGCTAGAACTCGTATCATTATCGCGTGTATCAGGTTCAGAACGACCAGACGATTCTAGCTCCCATACCCAAATATCTTCTGCTTCACAATCAGCATCTTCTGAGCGTAACAAACCAAATGCCGCCGAACGCACACTTAAATCATCATCTTCAAAGAACAATTCACCATTTACGTAAACTGTCACTTCGTCATCTAAGCCAATAATAATTAAGTGAATTTCCTCATCATAATCTTCACCGTGTTCTTCAGCATCAATCAGGACATCATCATCATTATCGTAGACATTGTCAATCAGGATAACACTTTCAAAGGTATCAATCCCTGCCCCTAAAAAGCCATCACTTGGCGAATCACGGAATGTTATGACACAGAAACCATATTCATCAAAATCGGACGGAACATCAAATTGTAAGGTCGCCGCAATGACAAAATCTGTACTTGGCGCACCATCATTCAATTCAATGTAAATCGTATCATCATCTTCATCATCAAAATTGATCCGACGTTCCTCAAAGACAAGCTCGCCATCATCTTCATCGATATAGCCTGAATCATCGAGTTGCTCAATGACTACATCCCAATCATCATCAAAATCATCTATTTCGTCTGGTACGTCTTGTGCTATGGCTGTAAATGCTAGCCCCAGCAAACAACACACTAGCACAAAGGAACGCTTCAACATTATGCTATCCTTTTTTAGGTTAATAATATTTTGCTATAAATATTGTAGAATAAGATGCGATTTTACACGACTCAATTGTGGTTAAGCGAATTTTAAAGGAAGACAAATGTCACAAACTATTGCAGAATCACACCGAGATTTGCTGATTACACCCCTCGTTGCAACCTTTATTAGCATCACGCCAGATGGTCAACCACATGGTTCAGTGGTATGGTGTCGTCAATATGAGGAAACAATACAAGTTGCTATCTTAAATGATACGCAAAAATATCAGAATTTGCTGGTGAATCCAGAGGTGTCTATCTTAATTGTGGATACGAATGAGCCGTACCGTTATCTTGAAGTGCGTGGAACTGCCAGTATGTCAAATAAAAATGCCTCAGCGATTATCCGAGACATTGCGACTAAATATGGTCGTCCTGATTTTGATGTTGAGACGAATGAGCATAAGCGCGTGATTGTGACCATTAGCCCAACGAAGGTCATCACACATGACTAAAATTAGGTGCTAACACGCTCTCCAAGGCGACGCTCTGTGCCTGATAATAAGCGTTCAATATTCTCACGGAAACGCCAGACAATTAATACTGCCAATAATACCACGTACAAAATATAGTAAGTCGAGACAGCCTCAGTCAGCAGTGACCATCCAATCACCCAAATAAACGCAGTCGAGAATGATACCAGCACACTGAGTGAGGCAAAGCGTGTAAGCAAGGCTATCGAAATACCGACAACCAGCAATAAAACATTGGGGAAAATTGGTAAGATAGCCAGCATCGTGCCAAAGGCAGTTGCCGCCCCTTTGCCACCCCGAATCTCAAATTTTTTCTGGTAATAAGCAAAGAGCAAGGTCGCAAACAATGACCAATTATGCCCTGCAACTGCCGCTAACCCTGCCACCATTGACGGTACAAGCAAATCAACAGGCAAGCCAACACTCATCGCAGGTACAAGCATAATCGGTGTTGTCATCAGATATTGGGCGATGACAACCGCAACAAAACCTTTGATAGCATCCAAGAAAGAGGTAAAAATCCCCCAGCGCATCCCCAGCGTTCTTGCCACATTCGTGCCACCCATATTGCCACTACCAACCTCAAAAATATTAATGCGCTTTACAATTAAGGTCACAAAATAGGCACTAGGGATAGAGCCTATCAGATACCCGACCAAAATGATAAATAACAGTTGGAGAATGGACATACGTTTGGGTCTTTCTCTATATTTTTCAAATTGTCACCCTCTCTCTAAATCTCTCTCCCATCAAGGGAGAAAGACTTCTAAGGTAGCTCAGTTCCCCTTCTCCACTGGTGGGAGAAGGGGTTAGGGGTAGAGGGGGATAATATAATTCCTATTGTTTTGTCTACCTATAAAAACACGCGCACCTTATGATGGTTACGTGCAGAGTGTAACATCAATTGTCACAAGCGTCGCAAAATTTGGGCAAACTCACTAAAGATTTAATGCCATCATAACCGAAAACCCCCACAGTTAATGTTAAGCATAGGGAAAACGTCACTTTTATCTGTTAATAATTTTGCTAGAATGACGACATGAAACGATATTTTTTCGCAATCATCATCGTAATATTCTGCATGAATAGTGTATCTGCGCCGACACAAGCTCAAAGTGTGGCACAAGATTTACTGGGACGCATCAATAGCTTACGTGCGGAGTTGGGATTAGCTCCTTACAGCCTCAATAGTGCGCTCACTGCCGCCGCACAGAGCCACGCTCAATGGATGACGGATACCCAGCAAGTGACCCATGTTCAAGACAATGGCAGTAGTCCGCAATCACGCGCGCAAGCCAACGGCTATCAATCACGGTGGGTTAGCGAGAATATCTATATGGGTGGGCTTGCTAGCGTCAACAGTGCATGGAATTTCTGGATAAATTCTCCCATCCATTATCGTGGATTAACCAGTGCAAATTTCCAAGATATAGGCATAGCATCCGCACAAGGCGCAGGCGGAGAAGCCTTTGTACTGGTTTTTGGTGTACCACCGGGAAGCAGTGCAGTTGTCAGTAATAGTGGTGGCAATGGGAATTCAGCCTCAAATGCACCAGCCGCGCCACCGATTGCGATTGTCGGCTATGACGAAGTCGGCAATATTCAATATGAATTACAAGCAGGCGATACATTAGGTGATGTCTTGCTTCTATTTGGCTACACATGGGATGACCTCAACACCGTTTTAGACCTTAATTCCTTCACTGATGCGAATATTCGTTCGCTTGATGTGGGTCAGGTTGTGCTTGTACCACCACCACAGGGGACATACACACCCACGCCTTTAGCTGAGGAAAGCACAGAAGAAGCTATCGTGGAAGTAACTGAGGAAATAGTTGCCGAAGTCACAGAAGATGTATCAGTAGAAATTACGCCAACAGCAGAGATTTCACCTATCCCAACGCGAACAGCCGATGCCCAAACATCAGGGATTATTCCGACACCTGACCCCAATGCAAGTGATGAAACAAGCGTTCAAACCGAGGAACAAGTTGGGCAACCTGTAACCTTTGTCGCCGTCACAGTATCACCGACTGTCACCAGCACCTTAACGCCGATACCCACCCTACAGATTAATAACCAACAACCTACCGCTATCAGCGTCGCACAGGTCAATACACCTATTGCCGAGCCAATTTTAGAGGCATCCCCACAACCGCAAAGAAATTCCAATACACCTCCATTATGGTTAATCGGGGCAATTCTCGTCCAAGTGGGTGTCTTAGCTTTCGCCACAATCGAGTATATTCGTCGCCAAGTTCGCTAGCTTTTAGTTTTCGCTAAAATAATTCCGTTTTATATGCAGGTAGCCTATTCTGTGAGGCAAGCAGAAGGAGACTGCATCATGAACGAACATGATATTCAATACCATCTCACCCATCGTCAACGAGAGTATCAGATAGATGGTGCATATCAGCGCAAGGCACAATATCTCGCACACACCAATATCCACAGTATCCGTCGTCGGCGCAAAATCAAACGGATGGTTGCCATGATTATTAGCTTGGCTTTCGTCTTGTTGATGGCGTAGTGACTACCCACTTGCGTTAATAAGTCCATACAACTCTAAACAAACATAAGCCAAAAACTCTGCTAAGATGTGGCTATAGCGTATAAACAGAATGAGGGATTTATGACCAGCAAATCAATGCCACAGCATTTGCGAATTTGGATTTTTGTAGCTGTATTAGCTGTTATCGTGGTAATCGTCGGTGTGGTTATTAGCACCTTATTCAAAACAACACCATCACATTTTGAATTGGCTCAAGAAGCCTACATATTGGGTGACTACAGCACAGCCTTGACCGAATTTGATAGAGCCGTAAATGAAGACCCAACCAATCCTGAATATCTCATCGGACGTGGGCTGACCCATCTCAGCTTTGAAAATTATGCTATTGCACTTAATGATTTCACCACTGCGATTGACCTTGACCCAGAAAGTAATGATACGCGCCCTTATCTGCATGGTGGCTACATTACATTGTTGGCTGGTGAATATGAAGTTGCAGTTGAGGCTCTCACAACAGCGATAAATCGGGGGAACAATTCTGCATTAGTCTATAGTTATCGTGGATTAGCCTATTACAATCTTGAGGAATACGCTACAGCCATCACAGATTTAAAAATTGCCACAGAAATAGACGATAGCACCCCCGAAGTCTTTAGAACATTAGGGGATGCAAACTACGCACTGGGCAACAATGAAGCGGCACTCTCGGCATATACTCGTTATCTTGAGCTTCAATCTCAACCCTTAGATTATGTCATCGAGAATATAAGTGTGATTAACGCGCAGAATAGATAAATAAGAAGGTCTCACACTAATTCTTCGCATACCATTCAATCGTGCGACGCAAGCCTTCTTCAAAATCAACGACGGGCGCAAAATCTAATAAATTTTCAGCTTTGCCGACATCCGCCTGTGAGTGCATGATGTCGCCTGTACGCGCATCTTCATGGATTGGCTCAATGCTCGTTCCCATAATAGTGTTAATCGAATCGACTAACTCAAGCAAAGACACCCGTCCACCTGTCGCAAGGTTCATCATCTGCCCAACGGCATCATCTGATTCAGACGCAAGTAAATTCCCATGTACGACATTATCAATGTAGGTGAAATCGCGTGATTGCTCACCTGTGCCGAAAATAATTGGTTGCTTACCCTCTTGCATCAAGGTGATGAATTTAGGGATAACCGCCGCATACTCTGATTGTGGGTCTTGGCGTGCGCCAAAAACATTGAAGTAACGTAGAGCGACTGTCTCTAAGCCATAAGCGGCATAGAAAGCTTGGCAATAATATTCACCAGCCAACTTTGCAACACCATAAGGAGAAATTGGCTCAGGAACCATCGTCTCGACCTTATATTGCCCTTCTTGGTCACCATAAGCAGAGGATGAAGCCGCATAGACCACCCGACGCACACCTGCATTACGTGCCGCATCCAAAACATTCAGCGTGCCATTAACACAATGCAAATTGGTCTCGCGTGGGTTAGCGATACTACGTGGCACAGAAGCTAACGCCGCTTGATGAAATACGACTTCAACACCATCAAAGGCAGCTAAAAGTGCATCATAATCCGTGATGCTGACCTGATGAATGGTTAAATCACCATCTAATGATTTGAGATAATCTAAATTTTCCGTTTTCCCTGTCAGCAAGTTATCAACCACATGCACTGTATGACCATCGGTCAATAATCGTGTTGCAATATGTGAGCCAATGAACCCTGCCCCACCTGTCACGAGATATGTTGTCATAAATCCTCTGTCATAAATTTTTGCGTTTATAATTCGTATTGCGAATGAGGGCAAACATATTATTTTGGGCATCACCTGACATGCTGATGGTTTCCCAGCCATAATCGCCAAGAATGTTAATTGCCTCAATTAAATTTTTGTAGGTCGATAGCATTGATGAATCTTTAATCATCACATATTCAGACATAAATCCTAAAATAATGCGCGGATTATCAACAATTTCTTTAGCGGTTATGGGTTTGCTTTCATCTGCCATCATTATACTCCGTGATTCTTGCGCTTATAATTAGGGTTTTTGAACATCGCAAACATATAGCCACCATCATAGGTGATATTCACCAATTCCCAGCCTGCATCTGCCAAAATATCGACAGCATCCATCAAATTACTAAACGTCGCATTCATAGACGAATCAGTCAGCAAAACGTGTGACCGCATCAATCCGTAGACATCATCAGGATTATCGATAATATCTTTGGCTTTAATCGCTTTCGTTTCATCTAGCATGATGTCTCCTTAGGTAGCAGTAGCTTTCTGATATTTCGCCCGTATCCACCACATCGATAACCACAATAAAAATAGCCCTATCAACGAAGATATACCAATCATGAACCCCTGATTTGCTGGTACAGCACTGACAAGATAGCCTAACCCACCGAACAATAAACACATCCCGTATAAGATAAATAAGGTCTTACGGGCATTAAAGCCCAAGGCTTGGATGCGATGCGAGGTATGGTCACGTCCTGCTTCGGTTGGCGAACGCCCTTCACGTAGACGCGTCCAGACAACGAGGTTAATATCAAAAATCGGCAAAGCAATGACCAAGAGTGGAATCATCCAAGTCACGCTCAGAGGTGTATCACTAAAATTGAGTTTAATCGCCAGCGTTGCTAATAAAAATCCGAGTGGTAGTGCGCCCATATCACCCATAAAGGTATTACTCGGCGCAAAGTTATAGGCTAAAAATCCGATAGAACTGCCTAAAATCCCCGCCGCTAACATCGCGACCAGCACTTGCCCTTGAGTGACCGCAATCAGTAAAAACCACCCTGCCGCAATCGCAGATAAGCCTGCCGTGAGTCCATCCATATTATCGAGGAAATTCGTCGCATTGGTCAGCGCAACCACCCAAATTAAAGTGATTGGAATGTCAATCCATTGAATGCCGAACAAGCGAATCTGGATACCAAAAAATACTAAAATTGCCGCCGCAACGAATTGCAGTCCGAAGCGCACGCGCCAACTGAGTTGGATGCGGTCATCTATTAAGCCGACCAAAGCAACCAGCCCTGCGCCACTGATAATTGCCAGCAGTTCTTGAATATGTTGTGGCGGACTAAATATGAGTACGGAGAGGGTCAGAGCAATATAAATTGCCAATCCACCCATCATCGGCTTGTGGTCTGTGTGTGTTTTACGGGCTTCATTCGGCTTATCAACAAAGCCAAAGCGCATGGCAATCTGTCGAGACACGGGCGTAAAGCCCAAGGACATCGCAAAACCCACAATTAAAATTGGTATGTATTGTAGTGAACCGTTCATGCTGGCTAGTATATAAGGTGAAAGGACAAAGGTAAAAGGTGAAAATAATCAAGCAGAAATCGTAGGCAATACACTATCAACTACATCTAAAAGCAAATCCTTTATTTTGCTATACTGAGAGTCATTCAGACAAGATAATTTAAGGAAACATGATGGCAAACCCCATACAACATGCTAAAACATCTGCCGAGCGCGTTCATGAAGCAGTAAGACCCTACATGCCAGAGACATTTTACCAGCTTGGGATTAATTATGGACTGCTATTGATTTCCGTGGTTGCTATCAATATGTTAGGTATTCCCCTTATACTACGCTTCATTCCGCTAACACTTTCCACAGCAAATATCTTAGGGTTCAGCGTCATGCTCTTGATTCTTGTTTATGGCTGGCGTTTCCTAGAAAAACGTAATAGTGCAACAGCTATTTTTGTACTTTATACGCGCTATAGTCGAGAACGACGCAACTTACAGGATATATTGGAACAAGCCGAAAACAGTGTCCTAGAGGATGAGAACACAATCTATACACAAGTAGACATATTAGAAGAAACAGCAAGCAATTTCCTAGATGCGGTTGAGCAACAGGGTGTTAAGGCACATGAGGTCGGATGATTTCTCGGAGCTTCTTCGAGTTCTTCATTTCTTCTTAGTGATTATATTAACTACAGAGAGCTATCATTTTCGGCAAGCCTAAGTACAATTAGCCTTATGATACAACGACACTTCTACATTATCATCATTTGCTTTGTGCTGGTTATAAGCTATACATCAGCACAAGATAATCCACCTAATGAAACCATAGCGATTGGCTCATCAATCAGTGGGCAGATTGATGATGCAACACCGCGTATCGAGTATAGCCTCAATGGCTCGCGTGGCGCGATTGTACGGGTACGTTTAAGGGCGACAAATGGTAATCTCGATCCTGTCTTATTAATAATCGACCCTACAGGTAATATTCTCATCAATCGAGATGATACCGCAGGCAGTCTCGATATTGACCTCACATTGACCTTCCAAGAAAATGGGATTTATACAGTCGTTGTTGGACGCTTTGGCTATGTGCTTGGCACAACATCAGGAGATTTCGACCTCACACTAGAGCGTGTCGGCGTATCGTCAGAAGAAGGCAGTTCGCTACAATATGGCATCCCAATTACGAATACCATCACCAATACTCAACCACGTCTATTTTTCACTTTTGAGGCACAAGCTGGCGACATCATCAATATTTCGATGATACGAAGTAGTGGTTCACTCGACCCCTACGTGCAATTATTAGATGCCAATCGTTTCTTAGTTGCCGAAAATGATGATGCCAATGGCAATACACGCAACGCCCAAATACAAGCGCTTGTCATTAATACTCCAGGGACATACATTCTCGTTGCAACCCGTTACGGACAAGCATCTGGAGATAGCGCAGGGAGTTTCGTACTGACAGTGGATGAAGCCAGTAATAGTGGCTTGGGTAATAGTCGCTTTGCGCCAGCAGGTATTGCCTTTAATCAGACTATCACTGCTGAACTCAGCGAAAATCGCTATGAACGCTTCTATGTTTTTGAAGGGCAACGTGACCAAATTATCAGCATTTCAATGGATAGAACCCAATTTGCAGGTCAACTCGACAGCTATTTGGTGCTGACCAACGCGGGGTTTCAGCCATTAATCGAAGATGATGATTCAGGTAGCAGTAACAACGCCTACATTATTGATTATCGCCTCCCCACAGATGGCTTGTATTACATCATTGCAACTCGCTTTGAACGTGAGGCTGGCACAACTTTTGGTGAATACAACCTAACCCTGACAGATGAAGGCTCTGCCTTTTCTGATGTCGCTTCTGATATTCCACGCCTCCTTTATGGGACAACCACCCAAGCAAGCATCACCGCCAATGAGAGCGAAGCCTTCTATGTATTCTGGGGGACAGAAGATGAACGCATCATCATTGCAATGGATAGAACCACTGGCGATTTGGACTCTGTCTTAGAATTATTAGATAGTAACCAAGTACGGATGTTACGAGACGACGACTCAGGCTTTGAGAATAACGCACGGATTGATACAACACTAACATATACAGGTATCCATTTTATTCGTGCCACCCGCTATGAAGGTACATCGGGCAATCTCAATACCACAGGCGATTATCGCCTCACCTTAACGCGCATTGTATCCAACTAAACTTATATTGAAGAAAGTTCTTATAGAGACAATGCCTGCGTTGCCCCATATATTTCAAGTTACGTTATTTGAATGAGCCATGTTTCTTGTTTTTCTTTGTGTTCTTCGTGCCTTTGTGGTTCATATTCGCTCTTAAATTGACATGAGTGGGACTTATTCATTGCATCCTGACAAATCTTTTGGTTAAAGTGTGCAAAACCTCACAAATTGTCACATTACAATAAGCCTTAATTCTAAAACATCGCGTTCTACTGCAATTAAATCAGGATTTAATTTAGCCAATTCCCACAAAAAGTGCTTCATTATCAGCATGAATCAACAACTCACAGAAATACCTCTTGTACAGACTACACAATCACTTATGCAATCTTACCGTGAACTATTCCCCGCATTAGTGAAAACTATACAATTCGTGCAATTTTGAACAATCTTACCAATTTTCAAGCATTTTTTGTGACAATGTTACAAAAAGGAATGCAAAAAATTTATAAAAATGTTGACTTTTTGTATGCTATGTACTCGCGCTACACTTCCTCCATCAAAACAAATTTCGTTAATGAATTGTTGACCCAAATTGAGTTTAATTAGCCTTGGGGGGCAAAAAACTATGCGTAAACGTACTTTCTTATACCGTTTCATTTCCGTCGGCGTTGCACTTATTTTCCTCTTTGTTATGGGGATGACCAGCCTCGCTCAAGATGATTCCACTACCGAAGAAACACCTGTTGAAGAAGTCGTCGTTGAAGAAGCCGCTGCAATGACAGCCGAAGATGTCCAATTCAACCTCGATATGACATGGTTGCTTTTAGCTGGTTTCCTTGTTTTCTTCATGCAAGCAGGTTTTGCAATGCTAGAAGGTGGCTTTATCCGCCATACAGGTGTTATTAACTCTATGGCAGAGAATTTCATGGATGCCTGTGTGACCGCAATAACCTTCTTTACCGTTGGTTTTGGTCTGGCATACGGTAATACCCTATTCTTTGGTGCTGAAGGCGCAGTCTATGAAAGTTCAATGTTCTTCCTAGATGGCATCAACGGTTTAGGTGAGGGCGATGGCGCAGCATTCATTGATTTCTTCTTCCAATTCGCGTTCGCTGGTGCAGCTGCAACAATCGCTACGGGTGCAATGGCAGAACGTACTGATTTCCGTGGCAAACTCATTTATTCCGCTATTCTTGGTGCTGTTCTCTACCCTGTCGTCGTACATTGGACATGGGGCGGTGGTTTACTAGCACAAAATGGCTTTGTAGATTTCGCTGGTTCAACCATTGTTCACCAATTTGGTGGTGTGATAGCTCTCGTTGGTGCAATTATCGTTGGCGCTCGTCCAGGACGTGTTTTCGGGGATGCACCTAGCCCATCCAACTACATGCTGGCATCACTCGGTACATTTGTACTCTGGTTCGGTTGGTACGGCTTCAACGTCGGTTCAACCCTTGCCGCAAGCGACCCGAACATCATGGGCTTGGTTGCAGTCAATACAACACTCGCTGCCGCCGCAGGTGCATTATCCGCAATGTTCGTTGCTTACTTCCGCTCTGGCAAATGGGACTTAGGGTTCATCCTCAATGGCTCATTGGCTGGTCTCGTCGGTATCACCGCAGGTTGTGCCTTTGTAACACCGATTGCTTCACTACTTATTGGTATCACAGCTGGTGTCGTTATCTATGCAACCGTTCAAATCATCGAAGCATCCAAAATTGATGATGCAGTTGGCGCATTCGCAGTACACGGTGCTTGCGGTATGCTCGGTTCATTAGCAATTGGTTTCTGGGGTGTTCCTGGATTACTCGGTGCTGAAACAGGCGGACTCTTCGTAGATGGTTCATTCGCATTACTCGGCGCACAAGCATTCGGCGTTGTCGTAGTCGCAGCATTCGCAACCGTCACTGGTATTGCAATGTTCGTACCACTGAAAGCTCTCGGCTTACTCCGTATTAGCGACGAAGCTGGTAAAGTTGGTATCGATAGCTACGAACACGATGCAAGCCTCTACGGCGACATCTTGCCAGTACCAGCCCCTGCAACAGAACCTGCAGGCGACTAATTTCCTAACTTATGTGTGATGAGGGCATAACCTCTATGCCCTCTTTAAAAAGCACAAGATGTGTCTGTGATAGGACACCTTCTCCTACTATGTGTGTGTGATGAAAGAGACGAGCTAGTGTGTGGCTTGTCTCTTTCGCTTTAATGGGATTCTACGCTAAGGTTTGTGAACCGTTTGCCGAAAATTGCCAAAATGTCGATTTTTCGTGTCCTGTTTATCAGGGAATAACAGGGGAACAGGAAAATTAACAGGGATTTTGGGCGTGGCAGACATCCTAAAAAACAGGGATTTTGCCGATATGCGGTTGGTAAATGGTTTGTGAAAAAAGCCAACGCGGAGGCTTGATGTAAGGACAGTATGGATGCTGTCCGCGACAAGATAAACAAGACAAAATTTTCCTGTTCGGGTCATGTTTCGCACGTAAGTTATAATGGCTGTTCAGTTCATATTTCGGACGCGATGCATCACGTCCCTACAGAAATAGTTTTTGGGGCGATTCTTGTTGTCGAATATGTTGGGAGCCAATTCAAATTTTTGGACAATACCCGCGTTATCCGCCGAAATAGGTATTCAATTGTTAAGGTGCTGGTTAGAGGGTAGCATATTTGGATTGGATGATGTTGAGGATATGACCGTTGATAGTCCCGTTGATATGAACAAGGGAAAATAAGTGCTGGGTGCTGAGAGGAAGCAAGAAACGATTGAATCATAGAGGCACAAAGACAACAAAGAATGTTGTAGGGACTGCATGAATGCTGTCCGCCACAAAACAAACAAGGACAATTAACATGCTTGGGTCACATTTCGGACATATTTTTAATGGTCGTTAGGTTCAATTTTCGGACGCGATGCATCACGTCCCTACAATAATGATCTTTTGGGACAATTTTCGGGCACGTTGCATCACGTCCCTCCAGAAACCATGCTATAATCACCCACATATTACTAATTTCTTTTTTTGTGGGGAAAATGATGCCAGCACCCAGCGAAGTTTTAGCCCTTGTCGACAAATTCACCCAAGATGCAAGCCGTTTCCGCGACCCCAATTATAACGAAACCCAAGTCCGTATCGAATTTATTGACCCCCTTTTTAAGGCTCTCGGCTGGGATGTGGCGAATAGCTTACAGGTGGTGCATGAAGACCGTGTATCGGTGGTCGATGGCGAACGCAAGAAGGTCAAACATCCGGATTATGGCTTTCGCATCGGGCGCGATGTGAAATTCTACGTGGAAGCCAAGAAGCCCGCCGTTGATTTACAACATCATCCTGACCCTGCCTACCAAGTCCGACGCTATGGCTGGTCTAAGGGACTCAAGGTGAGCGTACTGACCGATTTTGAAGAGTTCATCATCTACAACTGCGCGGAACAACCTGACCGCAAAGACAAGGCGCACCAAGCCCGTATTAAGTACATCAAATACACGGAATTTGATGAACGCTGGGACGAAATCGCTGACCTGCTGAGTTTTGAGGCAGTCGAAAATGGCGCGATTGAAAAATTTGCCCAAGAAGAATTGCCCAAAGGCACAGTGACCGTTGATGAAGCCTTCTTGCGTGAGATGGAACAATGGCGCACGCTCTTAGCCAAAGACATCGCCCTGCATAACCCCAATTTGACGCGCCGTGAACTGAATATCGCTGTCCAACGCACGATTGACCGCATTGTCTTTTTGCGGATTTGTGAAGACCGCAACATCGAACCCTATGCACGCCTCTATAGCAATGCCAATGAACGCAACGGGGTCTATGATAGGCTCAAGGCGATTTATGCCGAAGCCCATGACAAATACAATTCGGGCTTATTCGATTTTGACAGCGATGGCGATACGGTCTCGTTAAATATTCATATCAGTGATGACCCCCTCCAGAAGATTATTAAACGCTTGTATTACCCCAATAGCCCTTATGAATTTTCGGTATTGCCGAGTGATATTCTGGGGCAAGTATACGAGCGTTTCTTGGGCAAGGTGATTGAACTCGATAAGAACGGCTCTGCTGAAATTGTCGAGAAGCCCGAAGTTCGCAAAGCAGGCGGAGTCTATTACACCCCGACCTATATCGTGGATTACATCGTAGAGAACACCGTCGGCAAATTGGTAGAAGGCAAAACACCCAATGCCGTAGCGACCCTGCGCGTGCTTGACCCTGCTTGTGGTTCGGGTTCATTTTTGATTGGCGCGTATCAATATCTGATGGATTGGCACTTAGCCTATTACAGCGAAAAAGCCAGCGTGACGGCTCTACGCGATAAGAAAATCCGCGAGACAGGCAATCCGCAAACGCCTTATGCCCTGACCACGGACGAGAAGAAGCGCATCCTGACCAACAATATTTACGGTGTTGACCTCGACCAGCAAGCGGTGGAAGTGAGCAAACTCTCGCTCTTGCTGAAAATGCTCGAAGATGAAACCGATAGCACCGCCCGCCAGACGACGATGTTCGCCACAGGGGAGCGCATCCTGCCCGATTTAGGCGACAATATTAAATGGGGCAATAGCCTGATTGGGAGCGATTTTTACAGTGGCAAGCAACTGGGTATGTTTGATGATGAAGAGATTTACCGTGTGAAAGCCTTTGATTGGGACACGCAATTCGCCGACATCATGCGCGACGGTGGCTTTGATGCCGTGATTGGTAATCCGCCTTATGTGCGTATGGAAGAATTTAAGGATATAAAGCCATATCTTAGAGATAAGTACAGCATACACGCAGACCGTATGGATTTATATGGATATTTCATAGAGAAAGAACATCAGTTACTTCGTGATTCTGGACTATTCGGTATGATTGTAAGTAACAAATTTATCAAGGCACGTTATGGAAAGGGGTTAAGACGGTATTTATCTGAAAACGCAAATCTTATTCAAATATTTGATTTAGCAGGTCTGCCCGTATTCTCAGGAGCTACAGTACGAACTGTCATTATTTTGTCTACCAAAGGGCTTAATAGAGGCAAATTGGACTATGTTCCAACTATGGCACTGGAAAAATTTCGCTCTATAGAGGGCAAATCACAATTGATGTCGCAGATTCATGAAAATTCGTCGTATCAGATTGGAATTAAGCAAATTACAGGTGAAGACTGGAATTTTGCTCGTCCAAATGTTTATGGTTTACTCGAAAGGCTATCTACATCAACACAATCACTTCTCGACTACATTTCACCTCTACCAGTTTGTATGGGAGTGAAGTCTGGATTAACCTCCGCATTTGTTATTGATGAACAAACTAAAGAGGCAATAATCGAAAATAACCTTGAAGCTAGTGAGATAATTAAGCCATTATTGAATGGTCGAGATGTTCGGCGTTACAAAATTAATTACAGTAATAACTATCTGATTTATACATATCACGGTGTTGATATTGCAAAATATCCTAGTGTTGAAAATTATTTGAGAGCTTTTAAAGGAAAGTTAGAAAAACGTGCGACAAAACAAGAGTGGTACGAGTTACAACAACCTCAATATCGCTTTGCTGAATATATGGATAACCCTAAAATTATTTTTCCTGACATTGGTACAACTACAAGATTTTCTTTAGATAAAACGGGTTTTTATGGAACAAATACGACCTACTTCATACCTAGTGATGATTTATATCTTCTTGGTATCTTAAATTCCAAGTTAAGTCAATTTTACTTTACCCAAGTATGTGCGGGTTTGGAAGGCACTGGTGATACATATTTAAGATTCTTCGGACAGTATCTCGAAAAAGTGCCTGTTGCTAATCCCGACGACAAAGCCAAGCACGATAGAATGGTCGCCCTCGTGCAAACGATGTTAGATTTACACAAGCAATTGCCAGAGCTATCAGGGCAAGCCAAAAAAGTCGTCCAGCAACAAATCGCCCAAACAGACCATGATATTGATGCGCTGGTCTATCAGTTGTATGACCTCACGGCGGAGGAGATTGCGATTGTGGAGGGGTAAGCTCTAGATAAGTAAATTATTCAGGCACGAGCCATCCCAAATACACCCTGTAGTCCGCGACAAGAATAACAAAGGACAATTAACACGCGGGGGTCACATTTCGCACAATTTTTATGGTCGTTAGGTTCATATTTCGGACGCGATGCATCACGTCCCTACAATAATGATATTTTGGGGCAATTTCCCGATGTGTTTCGTCACGTCCCTACGGTACAAATGTAGGGACTGCATGGATGCTGTCCGAGAGAAGAAAAACAAGGACAATTAACATGCGCGGGTCACATTTCGCACGTAATTTATAGTGGGCGTTAGGTTCAGTTTTCGGACGCGATGCATCACGTCCCTACAATAATGATATTTTGGGGCAATTTCCCGATGTGTTTCGTCACATCCCTACGGTACAAATGTAGGGACTGCATGAATGCTGTCCGCCACAAGAATAACAAAGGACAATTAACACACGTGGGTCACATTTCGCACAATTTTTAATGGTCGTTAGGTTCAGTTTTCGGATGCGAACCATTACGTCCCTACAATAATGATTTTTTGGGTCACGTTTCGGACGCGAACCATTACGCCCCTCCAATTCACACTATCATCCCCTACCCAATCCTAACCAAAAAGCGCAATAAACGTTTTTTAGATTACCCCAAAAACGCTCTGTTCATATGACCGTTCATATCAACGGGACTATCAACGGTCATATCCCCAACATCAGCATCATAAAGTCGGCTACACTCAGTTCACCAGCCAAACTATCAAAAGAAAAACAGAAAATGACACACAACTTCTCACCCCAAATACACTTCAATCCGAGAGGAAAGGCTAGGCTCTCTTGCTCCAGCATGCGGAAAGAGCATGGGGATAGGGGTCGAAAGACAAGGTAGCGCGACTGAGTTACCTCAATCCTCAAAGAACGTCCAATCAAAGCCTTCAGGCAGATTGTCCACACCAATGGGCGGTTCATCGTCTATGTCATCGGATGCCCCATCAAGCATTGCTGTTGGCGTGCCAGATACTTGCGGGAAATTTGCCTGTTGTAAATCACCTGCGAAATGCCGTTCGCGGATAATGGAGGGCGAGGGAGTATACCATGCAGGACGCGGTGACGGCGTACTATTACGGAAGCGATCAATCTGGGCTAGGACAGCAATTAGGATTGCCCCTAAGCCTAAAAACAACAAAATCGCATTGAGGATAATGCCAATAATCGGTAATGAAATTAGGACAGCAATGAAGAATACACCCATAACCAATGCCACGTATTGTAACCAACGCTTATCATCTACATCATGGCGATTGAAAGCGAGGCGTAAAGTTAAGCGACCAATTGCCAGCCCTGCTAATGCACGGGTAACAAAAATCGCTACAAAGTAAAAAATGCTCACGCCACCAATATTGACTAGCCCTAGAACAATGGCAATCGCAATCACCACACCGCGAAAACCAAGGATAAACAAGAAACCTAAGAGCGATAAACTCAAGGCAAGGATAATCAAAACAATCGGGAAAGAGAGCAAAAAGCCAAGTAGACCTACCCCTAAGCTAGCAAATGGGCGTGCGCGGAGGTTGGCTACAGGAGCGCGCAAGAAGCCACTGGCAAAAAACACAACGATTAAGCCAATAATCACTAAGGTCGCAAACTCGCTACCCAGTGCTTCAAAATATAACGTTAAGAAATCTGGCTCATCAAAGGTAATGATGCTGGGGTCTGGCGCGACATAATTAGGGTCTAGGGCGAGTGACCCATCTATCTGCCCTTCAACAGGTCCTCGATAACTCAGCAGACCGCTTATTTCACTTTCAGCCCCTACGACTAAACCGGGATTGAGGAGGCTAAGGTCAAGATTTAGTGGCAAAAGTAGAGTCTCAATTTGTGAACTATCAGAAGCAGGGTCACCCACAATTGCATAGACATTGCCATCTATCATGCCATTAAGGATGAAGGTTGACCCCCAAAAACTGACCTCAGAATTGATGTCACCATTCATGATGAGTTGATAGCCCACGCCAATCACCCCATCTTCTACAACCGTGGCTCGTGAAAGTGTGGTGCTGAGGGTTAAGGCTTTAATACTCCGTGTGGTAATAATGGTCGGGTCTTCATCAGAATCGGCATTGTTGATTTCAGGATTCTCTTGGTCAGCATTTTCATTAAAGGTGATAGGATTAAAGCGTAAGACCGCTCCTGCATAGTGAATATCTTTGGCAACCGACCCATAGATATCAAGTTGTCCGCCAATCATGTAGAGGCTACCATCTACTGAACCATTAATCACAGTACGGACAGTTGCACCGAAAACGTCACCACGCACAATGCCATCAATATAGAGTTCTTCACAAAAGGCAAAGAGCGAACCGTCAATAATCTCATTTTCAGCAACCGTACAAATGGTATCACTCAGCACATCACGCGCACTGACGGTGATTGTCGGGATGCAAATGAGTAGACAACATAATAAGAACAATTTACGGAGCATGACAGAGCCTTTGCATTAATCAGCATCATAACGTATACGCGAAAGTCCGCTATTTGGATTCTGTATTTCTAAGTACGACCATAAGAGTTTTGTCATCATTTTAAGCGGTTGAGACAGGTCTCAACCCTACATGGCTACCTAAAAAATTAGGATTGATGTAGGGATGGCATCCATGCCATCCGCCAAAACAAACATAAGAATTAATGTGGTTTTACTTAGTAAACACCAAAGATAATTATAACCAAACTTAAATACTATACTATTTTAGCATGAGCCTAGTTGCAAAAAGAGGCATTCTCCATCACAATAGGGTTATATCGTTATTCAAAAAGTAATGTAAAGGTGAATGCTTATGTCTGACGAAAAAAATCCCCAAGAATTAGAAAGCCTTGATAAAGAAAAATCTACAGAGGATGGCGATTATAATTTGCAAACAACTCGATTGACGATGCCAGACGATGCTTCGCCTATGTCTGAGCGATTGTTTGACCCTAACACATCTGTACTGAGTTTAGGATGGCGTATTCAATTTAGAATTGGTGACCAACGAAAAACTATCCCCGTTAAACCACGGATTATGGTTGGGCGTGAGGCTGAAACTGGTGCAAATGGTGATACGCTCAATTTTGATTTAACACCCTTTGGCGCTTATCATTTTGGTGTATCACGCAATCATGCTGTGATGACACTCGACAATGGCTATCTTTACCTTGAAGATTTAGGCAGTACCAATGGCACACGTATTAATGGCTTTCAGCTAACGGCAAAACAGAAATATCGTTTACGTGATGGTGATGAAATCGAATTTGCCAGATTACGGAGCAATATTATCTTCAAAGACCCTGAAACATTATGACGCTTGTTGTTATCGCTTCTGAAAATCCTGTCAAGATTGATGCTACAAGACAGGGTTTTGCCTCTATGTATCCTGAAACAGCCTTCGAGTTTGAGGGCATCTCCGTTGCTAGTGGTGTATCCGACCAACCGCTCTCACGAGATGAAACCTTACAAGGTGCTTTAAACCGTGCCAATAATGCTAAACTGAGCGTTCCTGACGCCGATTATGTCGTCGGTATTGAAGGTGGTCTGGAAGAGATTGATGGACGTTTTGAAGTCTTTGCATGGGTCGTGGTCTTACACAAGGATACGATTGGACGCGCACAGACAGGTATCTTTCACCTCCCTGATGAAGTCGCCCAACTCATTCATGATGGTCAGGAATTAGGTCATGCTGATGATATTGTGTTTGGTCAGCATAATAGTAAACAGCAGAATGGCAGTATCGGTTTACTCACAGATAACGCCCTCACCCGCACCTCGTATTATGTCTCGGCTGTGATTATGGCACTCATCCCCTTTAAAAAGCCCCAATTCACCTGGCTATAGCGAGCGCAACTTTTCTGCGGACTATCCGTTATAATAGATATAGACGTTACATAATTATTCGTGAGAATGTAGTTAGAAAACGCGTTCATATGAAGGGGAGAAGCATGTCTCTCCCCTACGAATAAATTCTAAATATTTATCGAATTTTACTTATGTAGAAACTGGAAAGAAACAAGAAAAAGTAGTGACTTTTGTTTTCGGACGCAATACATTGCGTCCCTACATCATCGCCTAAAAATTTAGATTCATGTAGGGACAGCATGAATGCTGTCCGTGACAAATGACCCAAATTTATTCTAAAAACTTTCGAGACTTTACATAATTCAGCAATGTTCGGTGGACAAAGCAGGCTTTGTCCCTACATATGTTCTCTCAAGTGTGTAACGCCTAAAATATCGCACTCATACAAACATGGTAGACCAAATATGCGCGTTGTACATTTAATCAAAGCAAAACAAATTGGAGGGGCAGAGCGTCATCTATTGATGCTTTTACCTGCCTTGATTGAACGTGGCATTGATGCTCAATTGCTGGTTTTAATTGAGCCTGATACCCCTATGGATGACCTCTTCGCTGAGGCAAAAGAACGTGGTATCCCTGCACAAGCGATTTCTGTACGGAGTACGGTTGATGTCGTGATTATTCGGCGGATACGAGCAAAATTACTCGAACTTCAACCTGATATTCTACATACACATCTCATCCATGCAGATACCTTTGGGCTAGCGGCAGGCAAATTAGCGCGTGTCCCGACTATCATTACGAGTCGGCATAATGATGATAATTTCCGTACTAAACGCATCGTAAAATGGGCTAGTTCTGTGATGTGGAGTGGCTTCAATGCTTGTATTGCTATTTCGGACGCAATTAAGACGTTTGTGATTGGTATTGAGAATGCTCCTGAAGACAAAGTCTATGTGGTTAAATACGGGATTGAACATCAGGCATTGAGCCAAGCAGATTTTGACTCTGCACGTAAAAAATTGTTGGCAGAGCTAGAATTAGATGATGAGGCGCAATTGCTAGGGATGGCATGCCGTCTGGTAGAACAAAAAGGGGTAAGCTATGCGCTGGAAGCTATCCGCGATATTCATAGTGACTATCCTAACGCGCACTTAGTCATCGCGGGTGATGGCGAGTTGATGCACGAACTCAAGCATGTGGCGGCAGAATATGAAATTAGCGACAATGTGCATTTTCTAGGGTGGCGCGCAGATGTACCTCAGTTGATGGCAGGGTTTGACATATTCTTGATGCCAAGTCTATGGGAAGGCTTTGGCTTAGTGGCGCTAGAAGCCATGAGCAAACGTCGCCCTGTGATTGCTAGTGCTGTGACTGCCCTGCCCGAAGTGGTCGAAGATGGGCAAACAGGCTTACTTGTTCCTGTTGAAGATAGTTCTGCACTGGCTGAGGCTATCCGCACCCTATTAGATGACCGTAGCTTACGCGTCCACATGGGCATGGTTGGCGAAGACCGCGTTGAGCAATATTTTACGGTAGCGCGTATGGTAGATGAAACGATTGCTATCTATCGTAAATTTATCCTCGAAAAACCATCCACTACAGGTGAGGTCAAGCGTAAGGTGTCAATTGGGTAGTCACTATTTTTATAAATGGACGCAAAAAGAGCAGGCGCATGACCTGCTCTTTTGATATTACGGTGCAACGCTTCGCTTAGGGTTCGTTACCCGTTTCTAATACACCATTGATATACACTGGTAGATAAGCGGTATCAGCATAAGAACTCGTAATACCTGTATACCACCAATCATTAGCGGCATCATAATCGTTGTTATAGCTACTAAGATGCAAACGCCATTGATATAGCCACGTCGCACCTGCGGCTAGCGACTTGGTGCCATAATTAATTTCAAAGTAGTAAATATTACCACTATGCAAGAATGGACCTGTCGGACTTGTTTGTGGATTACCTGATGATTCGTAATCTCTATCCAAAACGTATTGTGAAGCTGGACGACCTGCATCTGTCGTGAAATAAACGCGAACACGAATGTTAGTTATTGCGGAAGCACTTGTATTTGTTATTTGGTAATGAACACCTGATTGATTAGCAGAGTCATTATTAATCCGAATTTGTGCAGTGATTGAGCCAACAGGTGCTGGCGGATTTATAACAACATCAGCGACATCACTAGCGGCATCATATCCATATGCCCCTAAGTTCGTGATACTAGTGATAGTAACTGTCACATTAGCATCTGCGCCATCCAAAGCACTATTAGGTGTTTGAACTACACATTGTCCTGCACCAGTAGTTGTACATGTATCTGTAGCAACAGTTCCACCTGCATTGAAGAACTCAACATTGACGTCAACACCATTGACTGTATTACTATCTTCATCAATAACCGTCACAGTTGCCGATGCTTCCCAATCAGATGTATCACCTGTGCTTGATCCAGAAATTGCTGAAACATGCACATCCAATGATGGTGCATTAATGACTTCTGGAGCAGCATTACTGGTGTCATCATAGCCATAGCCACCAAGATTTGTGATGTCCGTTATTGTTGCCGTAGCCGTTGGGTCAGTGCTATCTAAGGATGCTACACCTGTTGATACTTGGCATTGTCCTGCGCCTGATGTTGTACACACTTCAACTGATACTGTACCGTCATTATCGGTAAAGGTCACTTCAACATCGACACCATTCACTGTTGCGCCGAAATCATCGTGTACGGTCACTGTTGCGAAGGCTTCCCATGCACTTGGTGTGCCTGAGTTACTACCAGCAATCGTTTCGACATGAACACTGAGTGGTGGCACGCTGATCGCTATTGGACCATCATTGCTTGCAGGTGTATAGGTTAAGCCAACGGGTTCATTGGTCAGGTTTGTTACAGCTACATCCAAATCAGGGAATGTTGCTTGTGAGCGCGAGCCAATATCAACTGTACATTCACCTGATGCGTTTGTAGTACAGGTTTGGGCTGTACCAACTGTTGCGCCACCGTTATTCGGGTCAGTGAACGTTACTGTGATATTTACCCCACTTTGTACTTGGTTGAGTGTATTGACAGCACGTACCACAACACTTGGTGTCCAGTTTGTTGCATCTACTAGGTTACTGGCATCGGTGATTGGGTCGACATAAACGGTTGTTGCCGCTTCACTTGCATCACATACTGAGCCAATACCATCTGTATCAAGGTCTTGTTGATTAGAATTGACATGGATAGGACAATTATCTGCGCCATCCACAATTGGGTTGCCACCAGCATCTGTATCCCCATCTGTATTAGCAAGGGTTGGGTTAGTCACATCACCAACGTTGACTTCATCACCATCGGATAAACCATCGCCATCTGTATCAGAAATACGTGGTGATAAGTTAGTTGTTGAGAATGGATTACCAATATCATAGCCAGCAATCGCTGTTGGATTGACGGTTGTCGGTGTGCCACCAGCATCATAGGTTGTGACACTGATATTAAAGCCATCAATTTCTGCTCTATCTAGCAAACCATCATTATCGGTATCTTCTTCGCGTGGGTTTGTATCGTAGTACGATAAGGAATTATCGAAACTATTAGGTAATTCACCGAGTGTGCCGACAGTCGAGCCATCTTGAACCATATCGTCATCGGTATCACTATCATTAGCGAATATATTATAAACCTTGCTTTCAAGATAATCTTGTACGCCATCCCCATCGCTATCAGTTGAATTTGGATTCGAGCGTATCACTGGGGCAACAGCCGAACCATTGATGACTGTATTCACCAGCACACCGTTTATTTCTTCACCATCGAGCAAACCATCATTATCGGTATCAGGGTCGGTTGGGTCAGTCGTACCGACAGGGGTATTAGACACACCATTAATGTCGACAAACATATCAATGAGTTCAGCACCATCTAGTAAACCATCAAGATCACTATCGGTTAAGAGAGGATTGGTCGCATAGCAATTAGCGTCTGTATACGGTGGTGAAGGCGGTGGAAGTGGCGCATCCATATCATTCAATGAAACTAAATCTAGACATGTATCACTGCTTTCAAATCCATCAATCAGACCATCATTATCCGTGTCTCGAATCAGGGGATTACTGCCTGTTTCAAGCCCATCATTGATACCATCATTATCGGTATCAGGGTCATTTGGGTCAGTACGGCGGTCTAATTCACATTGATTGTTGCAACCATCACTATCATTATCAGCAGAGGCATCGTTGGAAAGATCAGGGAAGTAGAGCAATTCCCAAGCATCAGGTAAACCATCAACATCGCTATCTGTTCCGCCACCTGCACCGCCACAAGGTAAGGTTTCAGCACTATCATCACGCATGATTTCGAGACACCAGTTCGCAGGGTCAACTTCTTGGTCATCCGTGAAACTATCTAAACCATCACTATTGTTATCGTAGGGATTACTACCGTAGATATTGACTTCGTCACAATCTGTGATGCCATCACCATCTGAATCTAAATCCATCGCATTGACATCACCATCAGCATCAAAGTCGTAATCGCCATAAGCAGTGAAAGATGCCATTGATTGGTCGCCGAGCATTTCAAAGCCGTCGTCTAAGTCACACGCATCCGCATCACTGTTGATGTTATCAGCAACGGTGTTGTATGTCAGTTGTTCTTCACCATCCGTTAAACCGTCACTATCTGTATCGGATCGAGTAGGATTGACATCAGCAACACCAGAACAGCTACCACCAGTTCCGTCACCATCACAAACACCATCATCATCAGTATCAGCATCAGCAGGATGAGATTTTACAGTAATTGTGCCATCAATCGCATTGGTGATGCTATATCCGTTGACTTCATCACCATCGCCAATACCGTCACCATCAGTATCACCACCACTAGCACTTGGGTCGGTGAAAATTGTACCTGTGGTAAAGATAACGCCATTAATTTCGAGGTCAATCACAAAACCGTTGGTTTCTGTACCATCATCTAAGCCATCATTATCGGTATCACCATCATTTGGTAAAGTGATGCCACCTGAAAATTCTGAAAAATCGTCTAAGCCATCATTATCGGTATCACTTGATAGTGGATTTGTATCTGACCATGTAAGACCTGATGGCACAGAATCACAGATAGTTGGGTCAACGTCATTGATAACTTCGCACCGTTCCTGACCATCTAATAGACCATCATCGTCGCTATCATCGTCGTTAGGGTCTGTCCCAGTGCCTATTTCTGCTGCATCTGAGAGACCATCACCATCACTATCACTTGCAGCAAAGCCCGTAAGCGTGTCGATTGGTTTCGTACCACGCGCTTCTTCACACCCATTGTTACAGCCATCATTATCAGGATCACTGGTTGAGCTAAACAACCCTGTTGCGATTATAATACAATCTTCAAGTATATCATCGGTTGGGTCTGGGTCAGGTGTAGTACAATCCAGATAATCATATTGTGTAGGGTCATCAAAGAGGGACTGAGACAAGTTATCTCTTGCACAATCATTGGGTATGCTATATCCGCTTGCGGCAGGTGTACCGGGAGGCGGTGTTTGGGCAATTGGTTCAGTCGCAGGAGAATTAGAATATCCAGCCTGTACATAAGCCCAACTTAGACCAACTCGTCTAGCAATAGAAGTATCTGGAAGTAGGAAAACTGGGTTGTTCAGATCTTCTGTATTTTCAAGAATACAACCGAAGCGTTCAAATTCCCAACGGTCAAGCAAGCCATCCCCATCAAGGTCATCGCCTTCAACATTTAGCACAAGCGATTCAACTAAGGTGCGTTGTGCGCGGAAGGTGATTTCAAATGACGGGAAAACACTACTAAGGAGCGGTGTGATGAAATCAATACGTGCTGAAAGCAAAATGACCATCAAATCGCCAGTTTGGATTGCCCCTGCAGAAATATCTGGGTTACGATTACGGGGTCCATTAATAGTGTCATCGGCACAATCATAATCGGCTGGGTCTAATGTAGCTAATGTTGTTGGGTCTAGGGCATTCAGTGCAGTTTCAATTGCATCTCTTTCAGCAGATGTTTTCTCTCTTGTATTGAAGTAAAGAATATCAACACTATTAACATTTGCACCATAGACGTTCTGCGCGAAATCATCAATGGTTGCACATGCCATATAACGCTGAGTATCTGGACCCATTTGGGCATCAGTCACTGTACCGACCAATGTCCCTTGACGGGCGGCATTACGAACCGAGCTTGATGCGTTGGAGTATACAAGCAAAATACGCCCGTAATCCAAAATACCCAGCAATAAAAATAGCAACATAGGTAGAATCAAAGAGAATTCTACCAGCCCTTGCCCAATTTGTTTGCGGTTATGAGACTGTGAGTGTCCCGATTGATAGGGTAATTTCATAAGACTTACTCTCTCTAATTTACTTATATCGTCCTAGTCTGCGACTTGTTCGTAAACGATGATTTGTGATGCTTGTACGTTTAAGGTAATTGTATTATCAATACTATTGAGAAATGCTTGCATACCGGGTGTAAAAAATTCAAATGGGTATCGAACCTGAATAAGAACCGAACATCCAATTGTTGAGCAATCACTCGAAGCTGAACCATTAGCATCTTGCCCAAAGGGACTACGCCAGCCAGCTGTTTCTTTAGCGGTTGAAAATGGGATATTCCATTCTGCTAGTGCTGGGTCAAATTCATCATTTCCTGCATTTACAGCACGATACAGGGCATTATTAGGGTTTTCGCATCTTGCTAGGCTATTTTCCACAGGGCAATCTGGGCTGATTGCTAGATAGACAGCAGCTTCTGCGGCGGCTTCTTCAAGTGCAACGTTTAGGTAATAAATACGCCCTAAATCTAGCAAGCCTGAAAGAATGAGCAAAATAACTGGCAAACTAATTGCCATTTCGACGAGGCTTTGCCCTTGTTCTCTGTTTTTCCCAAGAATTTTCATACGGGTGTTCCTTCAATAGTCCAAAAAAATCAGATTCATTACCATTACTCTATAACTATACCAGAGAGCCTGTCTCGATAGTGTTCAAAGATGTCTAAAACTTGTTATGAAATGTACTTTGTTATGTCTAAAATTGTTAGTAATTGTTAAAATAATTAAGATGAGCGAATTGCAGTAACAATTTTTGGCTTGATGAACCATTCTAAAACGGCATGTTGTGTATAAGCTGTATTCATTAAATGGACACAAGCTATTGCACAAGGTTTCATATCAACAATTGCACCTGTTAGCTCGGTAACGACCTCACTCATGCTTGGATTATGCCCAACAAAGAAAATTTCATCATCTTCATTGTATTGGGATGCTAAATCGAGAGCTTTTTCTAAAGAAAAGCTGAAGTTACAGGCATCATTTATTTCAGGCGTGCTATTAAGGGCTGTGCCAATTTGTTGTGCCGTTTGCTGGGCGCGGAGGCGTGGACTTGTGTAGATTTTCGTTGGCTGTATACCAAGATTTTTTAGAAATGCGCCATTATTCTTCGCTTGTTGAATACCGACATCAGTCAAGGGGCGGGCTTCGTCACTGGGTGCATCATACCCTGCTTTGCCATGTCGGATGAAATAGAGTTTCATGAGTATCAATCATTCCTTACAAATAATTATTTCTTCTAATCGTGGTATTTTACGCCACGAGCATCACGAATTTTACTACCTAATGTACTATAATAATCTTTACCCTCATCAAGAATTGCATCCCGATGAGCCAGCCATTCATCAGGTTCAAGCAGATTTGTTTCATCTTTTTTGAGTTCGCTTTGTAGATCTTGCATCCGTTTGATTGCTGCTTGCACTTCATCGGGGGGCAACAAATCACTGAGGATTGGTTCTAAAATGTTTGCATCTAAACTGATAATAGTTGTTGCCAACTCCTTATCGACATAACGCGAGATACCATTTAATTCTTGTGTCTTAATATCGGCTGTTTCTTTTGTGCCGAATGCAAAGTCATTATCAATGCCTGTTATACTTAACAATTTACCATCAGCTCCACGATGAATAAAATAGTTGCCTGTATTTCTATCTACTTGCGATGCAATAAGGTCTAACAAATATAGGCGCGATAGTTGGCGCATTAGTTCGGGGTCATCCATACCTATTCCAGCTTGTCGGTGATCCATCAATTCTTGTTTATTAGCAAATCCACCGTCTGTTCCTTCACCCAAAATATCTTTTGGTGAATATGCCCCACCACCACCAGCATCTGCCATTATAGTACCCTCAATTTTTGAGCCATCCTCGAAATTTACAACAGCCATTTGAGCACGCGCAATTAATTGTGTATTAAAGAGTTGGTCAAGGCGACTCATCGCAATGTCGCGTTTGTTCATGCGGGCATCATCTGGATTAATACCGAGTGAGGAAACACCAATGTAGTATTCATTCATCAAGGCATTTTTCCGTAAAAATACCTCGTCGGCTATCTTTTCGTCATCCCAACCTTTTTCCGCGCCTTCTAGCTTAACAGCCGCTCTCAATTCGGCAACAAAATCATTCCATTCGTCGCTACTGGGGTCTACTGCTGATAGGGTGTCCTGATTTTCGTTGAAGTAGCCTTGTTTACCATCACCCATATCGAATTTGGAAACTTCTTTTGTACCGCCTCGCGCACTCCCCACTTTGTCGTCGGCATCTAATTGAATGGGTGCTGCGCCAGCATTATGTTGAGCAGAATTGAGGAAACTAGTTAATGAAGGGGCTAAAAAGGCATGCACACTAGGATGATCCATTTTCTCTAGGAAAGCACGCGCCGCGATGCCTTGTAGGTCTTTAACTTCATCGCGTCGCAGATTCATGTATTTGCCTTTTTTGCCTTTATCTTTATAGGCACTCATTGCAGTATATATAGCCTGCAATAACTGATTCACTCTCACCATTTGAGCGCGAATACCGTCAGGGTCTTGTGATAAGAAGTTCGATTGAATATACGTTTCAAAAACTTCTAGAGAATCCAGCACAGCACGATATTTGGTCGAATTTTCTTTTTTAATTCTACCTTTTCTATCTTTTTTGTGTTTCTTGGGGTTGCCTAATTTATTTATCACTTCTGCACGGACGGGCATCCGCTGAATCGCCAAGTTAGTACCTGTGTCTTGCATCAGTTGTATAGTCGCTTGATTTCCGACTAGACCTTGTAAATTCATTATGTTGGATTGCAATGTGTTGGGTGTATTTTGGTGGGTGTTTGTCGCGTTTTGTAACTCATCTTGTTGCTTTGGCGTGTGTGCTTTGCGATTAATTTTCCTTACTCTTTTAAAAGAATGCATTACAAGTGCGCCTCTCCAAAATATTTTCATCTATAAATATAAGCTATTAAAAATTAACTCCATAATACCATCATACGTGAAGTTGCATCACGATAATGTAAAGACATTTATTTTGTTTAAATTAGGTTGTGTGGCTGGAGCGGTATGAGTGGGCAGCCAATCAGCCTGCCCTCATGATTAATCGTCATAGCCATTGGGATGTTTTTGATGCCAATTCCACGCTGTTTCGAGGATAGTATGGAGGTTATCAAATTCAGGTGACCATCCGAGTTCAGCTTTGATTTTGCTACTATCGGCTACGAGTGTTGGTAAATCCCCTGCACGACGTTCGCCTTCTTTTACAGGGATAGAATGTCCTGTGACTTTCCGTGCCGTTTCAATGACTTCACGCACGCTATAGCCTGTGCCACTACCCAAATTATAGACACGACTTTCACCATCTTTGAGGGCTTCTAAAGCCAGAATATGCGCTTCGGCTAAATCGAGTACATGCACATAATCACGGATGCACGTTCCATCAGGGGTGTCGTAGTCCGTACCAAAAATTGTAATTTCATCCCGTTGCCCTAGCGCGACCTGTAAGACTAAAGGAATGAGATGTGATTCAGGGTGATGGTCTTCGCCGATGTGTCCATTAGGGTGTGCGCCACAAGCATTGAAATAGCGTAAGGCACAGTATTTCATACCATAGACCTTATCCATCCAGTGGAGCAAGCGTTCGCCCCAAAATTTAGTTTCACCATAGACACTTCCCGGAATGAGGGCTTCGGTTTCATCAATGGGGATTGTTTCAGGGTCATCAAATAGATTGGCTGTCGAGGATAAGATAAAGCGTCCGACTTGATGCTCGGTAGCGACTTCTAGTAAATTCATCATCGCGTAGACATTATCACGGAAATATTTGAAAGGGTTTTCCATACTTTCACCAACATTGATATGTGATGCGAAGTGTAGGATGCCATCAAAGGTGTGCTTACTAAATAAATCCCGAATTTCTTCAATTTTGAGTAAATCGCCCTGCACAAATGGCACATCTTTATGAATTGCCTGACGATGCCCTGCGATTAAGCTATCAAATACCACCACATCATAGCCTTGCTCAACCATTTGCTCGACGACATGGCTACCGATATACCCTGCCCCACCTGATACCAAAATTGTCATATGTGTACTTTCTCATGTTGATTAAACAAATGAACAACCATTATACACAGGCTGAACGATATTTTCGTGTTATTGATAGGAAAGTTATGTTAAGGATGTAAAAAGAGTGTTGTCTCTTGCGGAATTCTCTATACGTAGAATTGGTTTGGTCTTATAGTAGGATGACTTACAGGATATGTAACCCAAGTCCATTATTCCGCGTAATGATAGATGACAACATTGACACAGTGCTAGGTGATGCAATCAAATTTATGAGTAAAAAAGTCTTAAAAAACGTGCGTTCCATCCTTTTAATCTTGATGACTACGTTGATTGTGGTCAGTTGTACAGGGCAAGGCAATGACACGGATATTTCCGATGATGAGGCACGCGAAATATTGCGCGAATCTGTGGATAATTTGCGCTCATTAAGGTCATTTCGGGTAGGTGTAGAGCAAGGGGGCGTACCCTACCGTTTTTATTTCCAGATGGGACCTGAGCAGGGTGAATTTGTGACGGCGATGAGCAATGCCGAGGGCGCATTCATCGCACCTGATAATTTGTATGCCAGCGCACGGATTCGCTTTCAGGGTTTACTGGTCAATGTAGGGTTATTTGCGACTAGCGAAGGTCAGTGGTTGAGTCCGCTCAATACGGCGTGGGTGCCATTTGTCTATGCACCCGGTTTTGACCCCGGTAGCATGATGACCGATGGTGATGGTTTCCGATTTGCGATTGATAATCTCACCAATATTCAATATATCGGCACAGAAAAGCAAGACGGAAACGATATTATCCATATGCGTGGCAATGCGACCAGTGATGTGGTCAATTCGCTCTTATTTGGTTTACTAGAAATTATTGAAGACGTTGCTATTGTCGATTTTTATATTGATAGACAGCGTGAACTCCCTGCCGAAATCTTATTAACACTGCCTGATACAGCAACAGAGGAGTATGTGAATACCTTCTGGTTGATTGATATTTACGATGCCAATGAGCAAATCCAACTCGATACACCAGAGGGCGTAGAAGCCATTGTCCTACCTGCGGAGCCGATTAACGATTTCCAGAATAATTGGCTAACTCCACTTTTATGGATTATAGGGCTGAGTTCGATTATAGGTGCGGTGGTCACGCCATTTGTGTACCAACGAAAAAATCGGCATGTGGCGAATGCAGTTGTGATTGGTGGTTTTGTCGGTGCGATAGGTAGCCTCGTTTTACTACTGCCATTGTGGATTTTCATTCCACGCTTAGACGATACTGACACTGTGCCTGTCAAATCTGTATCCTCATTTGACTATAGCAAGGTCAATCCCTGGGTAGTGATGGGCTTCATTGCGATTCCTGTTTTTGTTGGGTCACTGGATTTAACAGTAGTCAGTGCCTTTTTGCCTGAACTCGTTTCTGAATTGGGATTACCTTTCGATACAGGCTTAGACGATGCCTCATGGATTGTGACGGCATATTTGCTCGCCTACACAGTCAGCTTGACCTTCACAGGGCGTTTGAGCGATTTATTAGGGCGACGGGTCGTCTATGTAGCGAGTTTGCTGGTATTCATTGCTGGCTCAGTTTGGGTTGCGGTAGCATTATCTGCCCCAACCGATTGGCTAATGAGTTTCTACGCTTTGCTCGGTGAACGTCAGGATACGGCTTATGTGAGTTTGCAAGCGATTATTATCGGGCGCACGATACAGGCATTAGGGGCTGGCGCACTCGTTCCTGTGAGTCTGGCATTGGTGGGGGATATTTTCCCACCTGATAAACGCGCCCGTCCGCTCGGATTTGTGGCGGCGATGGATACTTTAGGCTGGGTGTTGGGTCCTGTTTATGGCGGTATCTTCATGCAGATTATGCCTTGGCAGGGATTATTCTGGATGAATGTGCCACTGACGCTCTTAGCTCTACTGAGTGTTCTCTATGCGCTACGGAATGTACAGATGGTCAAAGTGCGCGGCATTTTTGATTTGTTGGGAACGGTGCTGATTGTGGCATCCTTAGCGGCGATGAGCATTGGACTAGGCGCGAATATCGACCCTGCTGGTGGCGCAGTCCGTGTGGAAGATTTGCAACCTCTGCCTGATTATGCCCTGCCTCTGCTTGGATTAGCAGGGATTTTATTCATTGGCTTCATATTGGTTGAAGCGAAAGTCAAAGACCCCTTGATTAATCTTGAGATGTTTAAGCGCAAGAATTTATCAGCGGCAGCGATTGTGAATTTGCTGGTTGGCTACTGCTTGTTTATTGGTTTGGTCAGTGTGCCGATTTTGGTGAATTTGCAACGGGGCGATACGGCGAATTTCAGTGATGCAGCTCTTGCTGTGGGTGGGATGCTCTCGACCTTGACCTTGCCGATGGCATTTGCGGCTGTCCCCGGTGGATGGCTCAGTGACCGCATTGGTGTGAAGCAGACGATACTCATTGGTTTGGGCTTATCGCTAGTTGGCTTTGCGCTCATCTGGCAGACATGGACATTTGAGATTGGCTCGATTGCCGTTGGCTTGCAGATGGCGATAGTTGGCGTGGGCATCGGCTTGACATTCTCGCCTGTTAGTACAGCGATTATCAATAGTGCGACAGATGAAGAACGCGGTGTGGCAGGCGCAATCGTGCTGATTTTGCGCTTGGTGGGCATGACGGTGAGCATTAGCACCTTGAGTAGCATCATGTTTTATCGGGTGAATGCTCTCGTTGCCGAAGCGACGGCTGGCGTGAGTACCTTTGATACGGCTCTGCTCTACGATGCCTATACGACTTCGGCGGTGCAGGTTCTGGGTGAGATGGGCTTGATTGGGGCTGTGCT
Source organism: Phototrophicaceae bacterium (assembly GCA_965230145.1). Taxonomy (GTDB): domain Bacteria; phylum Chloroflexota; class Anaerolineae; order Aggregatilineales; family Phototrophicaceae; genus JAUZRW01. Next base: position 2,801,522 of record CBDDKI010000002.1, on the reverse strand, counting down.
TGCTGGTTTGGCGATTATCCCGACGCTGTTCATTGATAAGACAATTGCGATTGAGTAGTAGGTCTGATTTTCCTGTTTAACAGAGCATAACAGAGAAAACAGGGAATTTTGGGCGTGAGGAACAGAAACATTAACAGGGAATTTTCTCGAATCTGGTTTGTGTTTCGTTTGTGAGAAATCCGTGCTTTGTGGTACAGATTTTGAGTATTCGATTGTTAAGGTGCTAGACAGAGTCTAGCATTTTTTGATGGTATGATGTTGTGCATATGAACGGTCATATCCCCGTTGATATGTACGAAGGCAAGGAGGTAAGTATTTAAAGATGTGGGAACATAAACTAATTTGGTTCACCTTAGTTATCATAGTAGTAACAGGATGTACAACAAGCAATACAACTAATACATTATTTTTCTATGCTCAAAATACGTCAGAAGTAGTTGAAATGATTGAAGATTCACTCACTTTTGGTCAAGTAACTGCTAGTGAAGTTACTACCTATGTGCAAGACAATAATCTAAACTGTATAGAACAAGAGGATGTCTCTTATTCTACAGATTTTTCTGAACAAGAATATGATAGTTGGATTGTTTGTTGGGTATCTGCCCCAAATGCAGACAGCCCATCAACTGGCAATATAATAAGTGATAACATTAATGAAGCTGTGTCTAGTTGGGTATTCAGAATAGTCTTCCTGTTCAATGAGGATACTTTAGTTGATGTCAAAGTATTTCTTGATGACCACAACCCATGATTTTGCACTGGATATGTAAATCATCCACACTTTAAACTGTACATTGTGATAAGACGATTACGGTTGAGTAGCGACTTTAGCATTTTAGCAAACAGCATTTCAGCTTGAACCAGTGCTGAGTGCTGAGTAACAATAGCAAAGACAATTGAACCACAAAAGCGCAAAAATACGAAGATAAACGAGGACAAAAGCTAATGGACAAAGAAGAACAAGATAAACGATTAGCCGAGTTATTCCGCAAAATAGAGGAAGAAAAGCCTGATACTCGCACCGCAGAAGAGGTTTTAAATAGAGAAGGGTTCGCAATTCACTCAAGCCTTGAAGAAGCGTTAGAAGCAAAGCGGAAAAATCTTGAAGCACAAAAACGGCGAATTGAAGCTCGGAAGCGTGCTAAGGGGTATAGTTCTGGTAGCTGACACATACACAGTTGTTGAGCCTATTTTATTTGACTTTACACATTGGAGATAGATTTGCCAATCATACAAGTTTTGATTTTTAGAGGCACGGGTGGTGTCTACAATTCTCAACATCCATATTACAACGAACCTGCTTTAGTACGAGCAGGTCACGTTGGTGTTAGCGGTGTCATTGATGGCAAAATCATCGGGTTTCATCCTACTCCTGAAGTGGCGGAAGCCATTGGTGGTGAAGTAACTCTCCTAAAAGCTCTAGGAGAAAGGATACCTCATTTTGGTTGTTTACAAGATGACAATGCTTATTTTGAACGAGCGTCTGAATTGATAGAAGAAACCGATGGTCGCACTACAGTCTACATGTATGAGGTCGAGATTTCTGAGGATACGCTTGAAAACATCCGTTTATGGTATAATGAGAAAAAGTTAGCCTTGTACAATTTCCCCGATGATGATGGAGAATTCCAACTAGGGGAAAGTAACTGTGCTATTTTCTGGCAACGTTTCTCGATACCTTTGCCAGTTGAAAGTGGTAACATCCGAGAAATCATTCAAATTATGGATGAGGAAGGATACGACAAATGGTTAAGCGATTGACAATGAAAGACCAACTATCCCGTGAAGAATATTTACAACGGGTTAATCAATATACAGATGCAGATGCACGGAAATTGGGCTATCCTTCGGCAGAAGTGTTACGTTTAGAAATTAAATTAGGCGAAATAGCTGGTGCATGGCGTTATAATCAGGATGATAAATCTTTGGTTTTGGAATATGAGCGTGTGCTGTATAAGATGATTCTCAATGGCTATAATGTTGAGACATTACCAATACAAGACCAACTTCCTACGAAACATATGCCTGAATTGCCACCGAAACCTGTGCAAGTCGCTATTCAGAATGCGTATCACTCGGAATGAAAATCACTCAGTTGAATGTTTTTTGAGAGAACAGAGCCTGCTCTGTCTCTATTCTAGTTTTTCTCAAGTGTTTAACCCACAAGTAAAGGGGCGATAAGTCGCCTTATCACCCCGAATTATGCTTTAGTTATTGACGCGAGTTGCTGTACCTGTCAGCACCCACTGGACATATGTACCCTCGCCACCGACAGCCGTGATGACGACGCTACCTGTCTTTGAATTGAAGGTTACTTCTTGGTCAACAATGGTCGAGCCACAGGCATAGGTCTGACCACCTGTGAAGAATTGTACTTGATCAGTATTGTTTCCAAAGCAAGATACACTAATTACAAGGCGCGCACGTCCACCTGGTAAGGATGAATTTGAGTTCATGCCTGTAATATCCCAACGCACGCGGTCTTCTGTATCCCCATCAGGATAAGAGACGAAATCAAGCACGGATGCTGTCGAATCTAAGGCGATATTCAACGGATTGTTGAACCGCGCATCAGGTGGCGCAAGCTGTGGTGGTGGTGTCGTTGGTGTATACGATGGCGTGAATGTTGCCGTTGCTTGTAGTGTTGGTGTATACGATGGCGTAAATGTCGCGGTTGCTTGTTGTTGCTGACCAGTTGGTGCAACCGTCGGTGTATACGATGGTGTAAATGTCGGCGTTGCCTGTTGCGCCTGTGTTGGTGCCGTTGTCGGTGGTGCTTGTGTCGGAGGAACTTCTTGAGAATCAGCCTCGACTTCTGGTAATTGTGAACAATCCCCATCGAAGGTCACAAGATTACCAAAGACCCAACCAACGCCACCGTTCAAGAGGACGATTTGATACCAACCTGTTGCGCTATTCACGCCGATTACGGTACGTGATGTGTTCGGTGCAAATGAACCGACAATCTCAAAGTTAGTACCTGCTCCGCCACGGATATTTATCGCATTTGCGCTATTATTTGTTACGGTACAAGCATTTGTATTCTCCACCTCTTCAGTAGCGACAGGCGGTGGCACAGTTGCATCCAGTGTCGGTGTTGGGGTTTCGGCTACATCTGGCGCACCGACTAGCTCGATTGCTACCTGAATATCGCCTTGTGTGCCAACTACAAGCGGTCGGACTTCAACATTATATGTTCCATTTCCCTGTGGGAGAGTAACAAGAATATCTTGAGAGTCATTGCCGATAAAGGTAGCGATTGTCTGCCCTGCACTGTTACGGACAAGTGCCGTAAATTCAAAGGCTGATGTGTCAGTGCTAATTGTGACAATCGTAGGTGCATCTGGACTAGCTTGTATTGAATAGACCTGTGATGGATTATCTGTATCTAAGGTGGATTGTACATCTTCATCATCAGATACATCTGTTGAAGGCGGTGGCGCACTCCCATCTAGCCGAATAGCAAAATCACCTGTTGTGCCATTTCCACTGACTAGAATCGTATAAAGTCCTGTTTGTGGTAATTGATAGGTGATGCGGGCTGTCCCTGCATTGAAGGGATCGCCACTATTGAATGCCAATTGTTGCTGAGTTGGCGAATTGAGTGAAATAACGGGTTGCAATCCTGATGTGATTGCCAGTACTTGAATTGACACGACATCGTCAGCATTGCCTGAGAAAGTATAAAAACTGAGCGGCGCTGTTGCACTCAAAGTGCCTGATGCACCCCCTCCGTAAGTCAATGTTTCTTGTGCGGTTGCTGGTATAACGAATAAGACCAGACAAATGAATAGCGCAATCATGCGCCCGAAAAATAGTTTCTGACCTTTCATAAACAATATCCTTTCTTTTCCCCACAATCTTTAAGTAAAAAAGATATGTGCTTAGATTATATATCACAATATTAAATTCACTTGTAAAAATAGAGATAAAATATGTCACTTTGAGCTTTAGCAGCCTTCTTTATTGCTGGGTTTATGAGTAAGCACTCATCTTGTGTTTAGGAAAAATTTACATTTACTGCACAAGATGTTGACTGTTTAAAAGTCTAATATTCTCATAGATAACCTACATAGGAGAACACGTTCAACATGAATTTAAAAAATATACTCATTGGGATTGTGGTTGCCGGGCTTATCGTTGTCGGTGGCGGTATGGCATACCTCTATATTGCTGGTGGTGATGGCGAAGTCAGCCAAGATATTGGGGATGTATCAGAAGCAATTGAAGGCGATGGCGAAGCGGTGGTATTCAGCATCGTTTCTGAAGAATCTGAGGTCAGCTTCACACTTGAAGAAGACTTACGAGCAGTACGTACTGTCGTTGTCGGCACGACTAATCAAGTAGGTGGTGATGTAGCAATTAATTTCGATACGCCATCCGCATCCGAAGTTGGCACAATTACGATTAACGCACGGTCACTCGAAACAGATAATAGTTTCCGTAACCAAGCTCTACGCGCTGAAATCTTAAATTCTGCTCAAGATGAGTATGAGTTCATCACATTTGAGCCTACCAGTCTCAGTGGTTTGCCCGATAGCGTGGAAGTTGGCGAGACCTATACTTTTGACATCATCGGGAATTTGACTATCCTTGATGCAACCAACGAAGTCACATTCAACGCCGAAGTCACGATTGTTTCCGAAACCGAAATTACAGGTACAGCATCAACCAATGTAACCTATGGTGATTGGGGTATTCCTGTGCCATCTGCTCCTATCGTTGCGAATGTCGAGGATAATGCAGATTTGGCGATTAACTTTGTGGCGCGGAGTGGCGTTTCTGAGGAGTAAATCGAGAGAGCATTGGATAAATTCCAAATTAATCTTATCGACAAAGGCTAAAGCCGTCTGTCTAGCTAAAATGCTGATGCTAAAGCGTAATCAAAAAATGCGTCTCAAGTGTGTAGTTTAGCTATCATGCTCTAGAGTATGGCATCTGTATTAGTTTAGAAGCAAAAAGGAGCGACCTAACACGGTTCGCTCCTTTTTATATTATTTTGGTAGATAACGCAGGCATTGTTCCTTTTCTCTAAAGAAAATGAACTTCTTTACGTTGGGCAATTGACTGGAATTGACAGCGCATTCAGTACATTATTCAGAATCGGAACGGATTCATACAAGCAGAAGCTATCGATGGCGACTGCTGCAACCACTGTTAAGCAACAGCAAAGCAATAGTAATCCAAGACAACCGATGAGTAACCACTGATTGGTATTGCTACCTTCGTCATCGCGCATGGCGTAAGGGTCATAATCATACCCTGGTGGTGGTGGACCATAACTCGCGGCTGGCGCTTGTTGATTATAATAATCTTGTGGTGGCGCATATTCTTCCGCTTGTTGATATTGCGGTTGCGAATTTTGTGGCGGATTGTATTGTTGTGGCGCAGGCTGTTGCTGTGGCGCACTGTATGGGTCAGGTTGTTGTTGTATTGATGGTTGTGGTGCTTGTTGTTGTGCAGGTGGGCGATACGCTGAATCCCCAACTGGTTGTGGCGCAGGGGCAGATGCAGGAGGTGGTGCTGATGCTTGGCTACCTGGACGACCGACCTCAAATTGAAGTGTGACGGTTTCGCCAAGACCTATCATATCCCCATTTTTGAGGGATGATGCGCCTGTTAAGCGTTTGCCATTGATAAATGTCCCATTGGTACTGCCTAAATCTTCAATTGTGAATGCTTCGCCACCGCGTGTGAAACGCAAATGATGACGACTGACTTCACGGTCGTTGATGACAATATCATTGGTGATGTCGCGCCCAAGATTTGTGATTTCACTGCTGAGTTCATATACTTCGTTCGGTCTTGGTCCACGTCGGACAATTAACCGAAAGCTATCATTTTCCATAATGAAATATATCCTCCCCCGTTTGCATCGTCATGCGTGGTTTGGGTCTTTTTTGCAATAATAATAGTGGTAGTTTAGAGTTTATCCCTAAGACTGTCAACTTATATAGCTTATTTTAACGAGTTTTTGCAAGCTCCGCTCGTGTATTGTCGAGAAGTTGTGTAGTTTTCGACTTGTCGATGGGTATTGTTATTGATATTGACATGGATTAGAGCTACGAAGTTCCAAATTCGTTGAAGTAGGAATCTGATGTAATCTCTCATAAATTAAAACTACTTCTTGATTTGCTTCTCAACCCCTCCCCAAGTATCCCCTCCCCTCTGCACTCGCAAGCTCCCTTGCGGAGAGGGGACTCAACTGCTCCCTTTCTCCACAGGTGAGGAACGAAACGCATGGGTAAAGGGCTGGGGATAGGGGTCTAAAATCTAAATTTTGGACATCATAAAAATAATTTATTTCTCAACTTATTTTGTGACGATATTTTATTCAGTCTTTATGGGAAGCTACCCAACGCCTATGAACATCCTCTAGGTAGAGGTTTACTTGTACGCTATGATGACGGTTGCACCTATAAATGAGGGAGTATGCGCTGAAATGTGTGGGATTTGCGGTGTTGTTCAAGCCGATAGCCAAGTAACAGAAACACTTTTACGCACAATGAATGATACGATTCATCATCGTGGACCTGATGGTGAGGGCTATTATGTGTGTGATGCTGTTGGTTTGGCGATGCGTCGCCTAGCCATTATTGATGTAGGTGGCAGTGAGCAACCCCTCTATAACGAAGACAAGTCTATTGTCGTTGTCTTTAATGGCGAGATTTATAATTACCGAGCCTTGCGCCAAGACCTTATTAATAAGGGGCATCAGTTCCGCACCGATGGTGACGGCGAAACGATTGTGCATCTCTATGAAGAATATGGGCAAGATTTTCCTCAGTATTTGCGTGGACAATTCGCTATCGGCTTATGGGATAGCAACACCGATAGCCTTTACCTGACTCGTGACCGTTACGGACAAAAACCAGTTTATTATTATCATCAGGGCGAGGCGCTGATTTTTGCCAGTGAAATTAAAGCCCTGCTCAAGCATCCGAGGGTCCCCTGTGAATCAGCATTTGATGAGCCAAGTTTGCTAGCCAATTATCTGAGCTATGGGTACGTTCCTACACCAGAGACTGCTTTCAAGGGTATTCATGCGCTTCGACCTGCTCATATTCTAAAATTTCATCAGGGGAATATAGCCTCTCATGCGTATTGGGACCTCCCCCACATTACAAATGAACGCACTGCAACGGATAAGATTGCACATTATGTGGCGTTAGTACGTGATGCCTTATATGAAGCAACGGAACTCCGCATGATAGCTGATGTACCGTTAGGGGCATTTTTATCAGGTGGATTAGATAGTTCACTAATCGTCGCGCTCATGCAGAAGATGAGCAATCAACAAGTTAAGACTTTTAGTATTGGCTTTACAGGGGATGATAGCTTCGACGAATCTGCTTATGCTCAAGAAGTCGCTGATTATCTGGATACAGAGCATATTGCCTTTCGTGTTGAACCTCATGCGATAGATTTACTAGAAAAATTAGTCTGGCATCATGACCAACCTTTCGCTGATAGCAGTGCGATTCCGACATTTTTAGTCAGTCAATTGACCCGCGAGCATGTGACAGTGGCGCTAACAGGTGATGGTGGCGATGAGCAATTTGCTGGATATGAGCGTTTCTACGCGGCAACATTGCTCAAGAAATTGAACATTATTCCAAAACCATTATGGGGATTCATTGCGTCTCTTGTGGGATTTCTGCCCGAAGGCACAGGCTATTATAACAGCATCAAACGGGCTGGACGCTTTGCGCGTGGTGCGAGTAAGCCTCTGGCATTGGCTTATTTTGATTGGGTGCGCGTCGCCGATGCGGAGATGGTCAAGGCACTAGCAGATACCGACGATAGTGCTGGACGAGACTTTCAGAAAATGCTGGTAGACGATTCGCTGGCGAGTATTTTGACCGCTAATCAAGCGACTTATTTGCCTGATGATTTGCTAATTAAAGCCGATAGGTGCAGTATGGCGGTATCACTAGAAGCGCGTGCGCCATTCCTCGACCATAAGCTAGCAGAAATCGTTGCGCCGATGCCGATAAACCTCAAGCTGAACGGGTCAACGACAAAGTATATCCTGAAAGAAGTTGCACGAGATTATCTGCCTGACCACATTATTGACCGTAAAAAACACGGATTTGGTGTGCCGTTAGGGGCATGGTTACGTGAGGATATATCTCCTGTGAAAGACTTACTCCTCAGCGAACGGGCGCGTCAACGCAAGTTGCTCAATATGAACACTATCGAGACACTCATCAATGAGCATGAGACAGGTCAGCGAGACAATAATCGACTTTTATGGACATTATTGACACTTGAGCAGTGGCATCGGACGTTCATTGACAATTTTAACGTTTAACTCAGATGGGATTAGCCTAGATATGCTTAACTACAATCATAGAAGCATATTTAGGAGTAATCGTTATGGAAAACACAAAATTTGTGCGCGTGAGTGAAGCTATTACCAGCGCAATTTTAGAGCGTGAACAAGTACATCCAGCGTTTTTGCATCGTAATCCCGATAATACTTTCAAAGCTGTGTTTGCTGAAGAAGTCACTGATGTTCTACGCGGACAAGTTGAAGATGCTGACGATACAATTGTCCTATTTGAGCCAGATGATAGTGAACCGACTGAAATCTATTTTGGCTTCATCGACGAACCAACAGACTATAGTTAAACATAGTCAGGAGCAAATATGATGAATGATACAGATTTTGTTCTTGTTAGTGAAGAAACTGCCGAAGAAGTTCTGAATCGTAAAGACGTTTATCCAACATTTTTGGAACGTAATGATGATAATAGCTTCACGGCAACCTTTGAACGCCACCCTGCGCCCATTATGCAGGGCAAAATCAAAGATGCTGATGATGCAATTCGCATTGTTGAACCAGAGATAGTCGAGGCACGCGAACCCAATGTCGAGCCAAGTATGGCAGTGACAGTGAGCTTTGGCTTTATTGAAAGTCCTCTAGAGCATTAGATCAATTAAGGGTGATAGATTTACTGTCATCCTTATTATTTGCCTTTTTATATCGAATCAGAGATGATTAAACTATCAGACGATTTATGTATTGAGGCACTGCGCATGAGCAAAAACTCCGACCAAGTCTCTGAAGAACGCTTAGAACTCTATAAAAAGTTACTGGACACTCATCCTGAGAGTGAACTCAAGGGTGGGATGAAACTCCCCTATACATCACATAATGGCAATATGTACACCATGCTATCGAAAGATGGACGGATTGGTATTCGGCTAGGCAAAGAGGATTTCAAGGCGTTTATTGAAAAATATGATGCGATTCAATTTAAGAATTACGGGGCAAACATGCGTGAGTATGTCGAAGTGCCTGAAAGTCTCTTAGAAAATATGGAAGAACTTGCTCCGTACCTTGCTAAGAGCCATGAGTATGTGCAGACCTTAAAACCGAAGCCAACGAAGAAGTGAATTTTGTATCAATAGTTTTATACAATACATTCAGAACTTGGGCAGTTGCAAAATTTTCAGTGGACAAAGCAGGCTTTGTCCCTACATGAGTTCTCTTAAGTATGTAACTGACACTATCTAATTCGTAACGGCAACACTATCCACATCGACATCAGGGGAAAGTACGACAAACAGTGCATTGACCCAACCGATTGTGCCGTTGGCATTAACTTGCCACCAATTTCCATCAGCGCTTCTTCCGATAATGGTCGCATCTTCGCCATTGAGCAATAAGTTAAGCGCTTCTGAATCTGTTGTTGGTGCAGTGCGAATGAGCAAGCGTGCGGTACTACGCAGTGATTGTCCTGTTAAGCCTTCGGTGGTTACGACAGCTGTGCTGGCTTGAATATAGGCTCTGGATACCCAACCTGATGTGCCATTACCGAGGTCAAGCTGTACCCAACGCCCATCTTCGCTAGTAGCAATCTGTGTGAATTGTTGTCCGCGTGCGAGGCGTGTGATGATATTGTTGGCAATACGCGCTTCGCTACGTACATTGAGAGTATTGGCTGTAACAGTAACGGTATCTGCGCTGACAACCGTTGCTGATTGTGGTGCGACACCACCATCTGGGGCTAATCCCCAATCAAGATAAATGAAGGCATCGCCACCAAAGGCACGATAATCGAGTTGGATATTATGGTTACCGCCAGAGATAAAGAAATCACGTCCGATGGTTACACCGTCTGCGCCACCCTCCCATGTATCGAGGATGACCTCGTTATCAATATAGAGCCTAAAACCGAGTGAGGCTGTTACGATAAAACGGTACGTGCCAGCAGGGAGATTGCCACCTTTACCCCAGCGCACACTAAAGTTATCCGCAGGCACGCCACTAACAGGGGCATCGTCTCCCCAATCAAAGCCGATACCTTCATCAAACTGTGTGACATTCGGTGTACCTGACAAATACGGGTTATTAAAATATTCAGCCCGCCAAGGCGCGTCAAACACGTTTGTGTCCTGAGCATGGGCTGGGATTATCAAAGCTATCAGGGTTAGCAAAATTGAGGCAAAGCCTAAACGACGCATCATACTTTCTCGATACCTAGCATTGTCATATTACGCGTAATGATACCCATTTTTGGTTTTTTGGCTATGGTTAAGCCTAAAGCGGTGGTTTGGAAGACCCCCTCCGTCGCTGACGCGCCACCTCCCCCGAAATTCAGGGGAGGTTTTAATATGTCTGATTCGTTTATATCTTACGAATGTAGTAGCTTTCGTCACCACAAGCAGATGTTGTTGTGTCGTCAATGACGCGCCCGAGTGTTTCTATCGTATCGCCGAGTGCAATATCGTTATTGCTATTGCCATTGAAGGGGTCATTCTGGCAAATGGGTGACATTCCTTCTGCCCAAATAACAGTGATTTGCTCGCCCTCTGCTGTTTCGACAACATAGGCGCAGTTCCCATCAAAGGCACAATCGCCGATGACTTCAATGATTTCTCCTGTCGCTTGGCGTGTTGCTTGTTCATCATTGTCTGGCATAGCATCCTCAATAAATGAAATGTAGTAGCTTTCATCACCACAGACCGAAATTGTATTGGCATCCACAACTGTACCAAATGCTTCTATACGCTCATCTTCTGCACCAAATATGTCGATACCGTTATCAAGTCCAAAGGGGTCATTGGCACAATTTGGGGAATCGCCTTCTACCCAAATAACGGTGACTTCTTGCCCCTCGTCCGTTTCGATAACATACGCACAGATACCATCTACAGGGCATTCATTGATGAAATCCACAATAGTGCCTGTAACTTGGCGTGTATCATCTGTTGTTTCAGGCTCAGAATCTAACAAAGTGATATAGAAATCGCTATTGCTACAGACTTCAAGGTCGTAAAATTCGTGCGTTGCACCAAAAATTTCCACTCTATCACCTGTTTGAAGCGATTGTGCAAATTGGGCAACACTGCCGTTGTCGTTACACTGTTGTTCGGCGACTTCCTGCGGAACGAGTCCACCTTCTAGATAAAGGACGTTGACCGTGCCTGTTTCGGTTTCGACAACCAGCGAATTATTGCCATCAACGGGGACTTGTTGGCTGTTTTCTACCACTGTTCCTGTGATGGTTCGAGTTTCAATGGTTGGATTTTCTGTACTTTCGGTGAAATTGAATAATCCGCAGGCTGTTAGGCTGATTGCAAGTATAATAGTAGTGATAAGTGTTCTCATAGAGAGACGTTCTCCTTTAGGTAGTTTGTAATCTAGTCTAATAGGAGAACGTTGTGTGTGGAGGTTTTGTTCCAAACAAAAGTATTTTGGCTGTAATTTAATTATTAATCGTCAATATGTCATATTTCTTGTATAGTTTAAATATTGTATTTAATAATTTAAGAAGGACGAAATTATGGATTTAATTGATAAAATTCGAGAATTATCTTCCCAGTTGCCACGCCAATTAGAGCATATCAGCACTGAAGAGGCAACTAAAAACGCATTAGTTATGCCTTTTATCAATGCTCTTGGTTATAACGTCTTTGACCCTACTGAAGTTGTGCCAGAATTTATCGCCGATGTCGGTATCAAAAAAGGGGAAAAAGTTGATTATGCTGTAATGCAGGACGGAAAACCTATTATTATTGTCGAAGTGAAAACCGTTGGAACAAATTTGGCTCAAGTTCATGCCTCACAATTATTCCGCTATTTTACTGTGTGTGATGCGAGATTTAGTATTCTCACTAACGGCACTGAATATCGCTTCCACACAGACCTCGAAAAGCCGAACAAAATGGATGAAAAACCATTTCTTATTTTCGATGTAGCAGATATTGATGAAAAGTTAGTCACAGAGTTAAAAAAGTTCTCAAAATCTAGCTTTGATGTCGAACACATTCTATCTAGTGCTAATGAACTAAAGTATAAACGTGAAATCCGAAATCTGATTGAGGCAGAATACAATGAGCCAACGGAAGATTTTGTTAAACATTTTGCTCGACAAGTGTATTCAGGTTCTCTTAGACAAACTGTTGTAGAAGAATTTACTGAAATCACCCAAAATGCTTTCCGCGAGTTTGTAAATTTACGTATTGCTAATCGGTTGAAAACAGCATTAGATAGTGAAACTCCTCAAGAACATCATGAACCTGTTGAAGAAACTGAAATTGAAGAGGTAACATCAGATAGCAATGAAGTAGAAACTACACAAGACGAACGTGATGCCTTTTATGTTGTGAGAGCAATTTTACGTAAGGATATTGACGCAAGCCGTGTTGCAATTAGAGATGTACGTTCGTATTGTGGTATCTTGCTTGATGACAATAATCGTAAACCTATTTGTAGGCTACATTTTAATACGAGCCAAAAATATCTTGGATTAATTGACCAAGATAAAAATGAAGAACGAGTAGCAATTGAATCAATTGACGATATTTATGATTATGCGGATAATCTAAGAGAGATTGTAGAATTTTACGATTCTGATTAGTGAGTTAAGTAACCTTTTTCTCTATTTTGCGTAATAATAAGTATTAGAGATTAAAGGGAAAAATCATGGATGAAGAGAATAAAGATATTGCTTATGTCTTGATGATTTGGTTTTTAGCAGCCATTATGCTAGCTGCATTGTTTATCGGGGCTGGTTTACAAGGTGAGTTTACGATTTTTCACACTGTATTTGCGAGTATTATTTTTGCTTTGGCATTGGTTGGCTCATCACTTTCTGTTTATTGGACACGACGCAATGCGAATGATGATACAGCCAAAGCCAAGCGCGAACGCATCGACACAATGTTGCGTGATATGAGCGATGATGAACTGCTTGAACTCAAGCAACGTTTATCCACTGGCGATTACAATGAAGACTCCTTGCTTGATTATGTCAGTGATGATGGTGAGTTGATCATGCGGGGATAAGTTTTCGCCACGAAGTCACGAAGGACACGAAGAGTATACGCCTTCATATAAACATGAAGGCTAGTCAGCCAAAATCGACACAAGGTCGACAATCAAGCTTGTCTGCTTTAGACGATGTTGCTAACTTAGACGTTGATTTTAGTCAACGACTTGAAACTTTCAAATTAACAACGAATGTCGTTTACCAACTTGTTGCTCTTTCATCTCGCGTGCAAGTTGCATCTGGCGACGAATTTCAGCATCAATCTCAGCTTGATTATCATAGTAATAAGCGAGTCCAGAATAGACCTGTGGCAGAGTTAAATCATACCATTCAGCTATACCTTCTGCATCCTGACCATGAGCGATTTTAGCCAGCGCAATATCTAACACACGCACACCTGTACCTGCAACACAGGGTTGCCCATTGCGAACACTATCATCAGAAAAAATTAAATCTATGATATGTCGAGTGACCATTTTTTACCTTCAACAACTAATTACATCATATATCCAGTATACAACAAAAAAGGCAAGCCATTTCTGACTTGAAAGACTTATGTAAAATCTTCAGAGTATTAAATAAGTCTTAATTCTATAATTTGCCAGCGTATATTAAGATATATACTGAATCTACATAATGTAGCTATCATTAACAGGAAATAAATATGAATAACAGTGTTGAATTTGCCATGGATTTTCTTAACATTCTAGCAGTAATGACATTACAAGATAATAAAGGTGGTAGTCCAATTGGTTATGCAATTGCGCGTATGTTTTTAGTTGATTGGGGTATAAGCGTTGAAGAAGCAGATACAGTGAATAAAATGTTTATGGAAAAAGCGAGAAATAATTCACTAGATACAATGGATGTTGTACAAAAACGTATTATGAAACGTATTGGAGATAATAATGGAGCAAAAAAACGATTGCTACGTCAATTAGCTTCGATTGCTTGCATAGACGGTCAAATAACTGAAGAAGAAATTAGTTTCTTTAAACATTGGGCAGAATTGTTTGATCTGAAACCCTCTGAAGCACGAGAGATTTTAGTCAGTGGTGAGGACTTAGCACTAGCTTTAAACTTCGTTGGATCAACTTATATTTCTGAGACCAGCTAATATCCTACAACAAAATAAGGCAAGCCATTTCTGACTTGCCTCTTTCACTCCTAGCTCGTGGACAACGCGAGCATTGTCCCTACCACTGCCTTTAACCTACTGCACTGTCTCAGGAAATAGCTCGTGGCTATTGCTCTCGATGAGGTCAACGACCATATCGCGGAAAGCATCAAGTGCCATTGAGCCTTTGTCCTCATCTGTCCGTAGGCGCACACTGACTTCACGGTTTTCGACATCTCTATCACCGACGACGAGCAAGTACGGTATCAACATACGGCGATGTTCTTTAATTTTGCTCCGCATGTGCTTGTCGCGTAAATCGGCTTTAGCACGAATACCCTCTTTCTTGAGTGTATCAACAATTTCTTGGGCATATTCATGGTGATCATCTGCAATTGGGATGACTACGACCTGTTGTGGTGCAAGCCATACAGGGAACTCGCCACCGAAATGCTCGATAAGGATACCCACAAAACGTTCAACACTACCAAACAAAGCACGGTGAATCATCACAGGGCGTTTTTGTGTGTTATCGCTATCCGTGTATTCGATGTCGAAACGTTCGGGCAAATTGTAATCGACCTGAACTGTACCGAGTTGCCATTCACGCTTGAGGACATCACGCACAACAATATCTAGCTTGGGTCCGTAGAATGCCGCCTCACCTTCTTCAACTGTAAAATCAAGGTTGAGGTCTTCACAGGCTTGGATAATCGCTTTGGATGCTGTATCCCAGAGGGCATCATCACCCACATATTTATCGCTATTCGGGTCACGCAGACCAACCCGCGCGCGGAAGTCCGTGATGCCGAGAATACCGAGTACATGCTGAGCGAAACGCACCACTGCCTTAAATTCTTCCAAGACTTGCTCTGGCGTACAGAATAAATGCGCGTCATCGACTGTGAAGCCACGCACGCGCGTTAATCCATTGAGTTGTCCTGATTTTTCATAGCGATAGACCGTCCCAAATTCAGCAAAACGAACAGGTAAATCACGATAGCTACGTGGGACATGCTTATACATCATAATGTGATGTGGGCAATTCATCGGCTTGAGAAGATACAACTCGCCATCAACATCAATCGGGTCGTATTGACTATCACTATAATAAGGATAGTGTCCACTCGTTTTATAGAGTTCGATACTGCCGATATGTGGCGTAACGACAGGTTCATACCCCCCTGCTAGCTGTTGGTCGCGTAGCCAACGTTCGAGCGTATCACGCAAAATTGCACCATTCGGCAACCAGAGTGGCAGACCTTTACCCACCAATGGGTTAAGGATGAACAAATCGAGCTTATCCCCTAGCAAACGATGGTCACGTTTTTTGGCTTCTTCTAAGAGTTGCAGAAATTCTTTGAGTTCGTCGCGTGATTCCCATGCTGTGCCGTAGATGCGCGTGAGCATTTTGCGTTTTTCATCACCACGCCAATACGCCCCTGCTGGTTGACGGAACGTGATGCTAAAGCCTTTGGCATCAATATCACCTGTACTTTCGACGTGGGGTCCTCGGCATAAATCAACGAAACCATCTTGCGTGTAAATCGTCAATTTTTCGGCAGGTTCAGCGATTGGGTTGCCATTATCATCAACACGCCCATTGACCAAGTCATCAATGAGTTCGAGTTTATAGGGTTGGTCAGCAAAAATTTCACGTCCTTCTTCGGGTGTAATTTCACGTTTTTCAAAGGCATGATTACCACCCACGATTTTTTTCATGCGTTTCTCGATGCCTTTGAGGTCATCTTCGCTGAATTCATCGGGTAATTCAAAGTCATAATAGAAGCCATCTTCAATTGGAGGACCAATTGCGATTTTGGCTTCTGGATATTTTTCGAGTACAGCTTGCGCCATCACATGCGCCAGACTGTGGCGAATGCGATAGAGTTTGCTATCTTCATAGCGTTCTGACATGCGGTGTTTCTCCTCATTTTTGTGTTTTTAGTGAATGTAGATTATTCACGAATATTTAAGTTGTATCGGGGCGTAGCATAGTGTTAGGGGTAACAAGATAAGGTATTTTGCTATTTTCTTGTCACGGACACTATTATGCTCTTTAATAAATTGAGACGGAGAAAAATTCTCATGTTTTGCGCCTTCATATAAACATGAAGGCTAGATAAACAATATCGACACAAGGTCAACACAGACTATTTCTGTCGGCTTTAGCCGATGTTGGATATTTAGCGTCCGAGTTTATTCGGATGCGCCAAAAACCATATTTATTCTCCGTATTTAATTTTTAACCTGCATCATAGTGTCCCTACCTGACTCCTGTTGATTTGTAGGGACGCAATGTATTGCGTCCGCCCAAACAGATTATCCTTCTCCACGCTATTCTGTGGAGGTACTAGCATTCTACGCCCTTACGTTATCATCCACATTTTGGTACTTGGCTAACCCGACGACAGCATCATACCTCGCTGATTATAGCGAATTGCAGGCAAATTAAAACACGAGGTCGCTATTTTGTGTGCGACCTCGTGCAAGTGAGTGTATGACTAATGGGAAATCGTGAGGAATGTTACTCTTGAACTAACAAAACATCCGAAATCACAACAGCCGCAACTTCCTGCGTCGCACGTCTGCCGCCGCCGATAGTTCGTGTTTCGTTGTTCTCTGTTACGCGCGTGAAGTGACTCTCGAATACATCAAGGGCGATTAAGTTATCAATTGTATCTTCGATAACATCATGGCTGAGTTCTTCCACAAGGATATGCGGTGTATCTAGCACGCAATAACGCACCTGTGGCGTATCCTCTAATTGTTGCGTCACCCGAAATTGCAAATCCATCTGACGACTGATATATGCCGTGATTGCAAAGAGTGCTGTATAGACTGTGCCATCATCCATTTGGACTAGCACATCACAAGCATCTTTTTCACGATGTAACTCAAACCAGACATTTTCAGGTGTGTGTAATCCTTCAAATGTTGAAGAATTCTTCTCCATTAACTCAACCATGTTGTTTCTGACCCTCAATTAGTTTCTCTGTTTATGCTGACAGTATATCGAAAAAAGGCTTGATATTATGTTTAGCTATCGTAAATTTAATTCGATTTTTCAGATTTTGTCAATTATCTCAGCATTATTTGCTCTCAGTATAAGCGAATTTGCATCAAAATTTTGTAAATTTATAGTGAGAAATCGAGTCTTAAACAGGTCAATTCTATCGAAATAGAGATCTTGCAATCGATATAATCTCGAACTCAAAAATCGTGCCAATTCCTGTACCCAAGAATATACCGACGAACAATCCTACGATTAAAGCGAGGGCAAAAGCCTTTTCTGGCGCAGTACGAATGTAATTTCTCAAAGGGATGCGATATTTCCATATGCCGATACTATACCAAAGGATACCTATACTAATAGGAATTAGGGCAACGGCATCTTGTGTGGTGAAACCATGACCTCTAGCAATACTAAAATGAATAAGCTCGACTTTCCACTTGGGTCCAAGAATAATGGCAAGTCCTAATAACAATAAAATTAAGGTAATTGGTAGTCTTAGGAGTAGGTCAATAACTATTTTGCGGTTGATATTTGTTGGTACAGTGTTTTGTGTTGTCATCTTGTTATCGTCAATTTACGTTTCACGTATTCTACACTTCAGATAATTATACTGGAAAGTCTTCAAAATCTGCGTATAGGTGTCGTCTGATAACGCTTGCTGTGAACATCACCAGAACGGTATAATGGAATTTCACTTAGCCACCTGAGACAGAAAATTTATGGCACGGCAAAACCGTTATAGTCATCATTCACGACGCGCCCTACAGCATACCGCGCATCTGGCTGATGAATATGGACATCCCTATCAAGATACAGCACATTTACTGGTTGGCGTCTTGATGTCTGAGGGTAGCTTGGGTGCAAAAGTGCTTGAAATTTATGATGTTCCTGTGCCTGTTGCGCGTGTTTATCTTAAACGTCTTTTGGTCGCGCAAAACGATAGTCCCCATCCGCCGCCCAGAACTGAATCCCTTAAGAAAACCTTGGATATTGCTACCGATGAGGCAGAGTCACTGGGGAGCCATTATATTGGTACGGAACATTTGCTATTGGGAATCACACGCACAAATTTAGGCAATGCGATTGACTTGCTCAAATTATTGGATATGACTCCTGAGCAATTACGTCGTCGTTTACGCCATGTGATTAGTGATGGTCATGCAGAGTGGAGCCTAGAAACTATTCGGGCAAACGCACGACTGAGTGAACTTTCGCGGCGTATTTTGAATGCCTCTGAACAACTGGCAATCAAATTAGACCATCCGATAATTGGCATCGGGCATTTATTGGTTGCTCTAAGCCAAGAACGACGAGGCATAACATCCAATGTTCTCCTACAAAGTGGATTGAATAGCGAGCAATTACAGTCTGATATAACGAATGATAGTCGCTTGGTTTTCGTCAGTCTTGAGCGTGTTTTAGAAGAGGCGATTAACCAAGCTGAAAAACTCGGCACACATTATTTAGGGGCAGATCATATTTTATTGGCTCTGACTCTCAATGATGAAGGCGTTGCGATGATGTCTCGCTATAATGTCTCTGTTGATAAGGTCAAGCGTTTGCTACAAAAGGAATTGAAATAGAATAGGTATAATGAAGCCCGACAGGCAATTTAGCCCTTTTAGGATTTTGGGTTTAAGACCATAATACACCTTTACGATACAGCTTAGAAATCAGTCATCTATGAGCCAAATTTCTTCAGCCGATAACCATACCATTCTCAGCACCGATGAGCGTTGGCGTTTAATATATAATGACCGTCCGCTAGCAGAAGCCTCCAATAAAGGGTTTCGCTATAGTGGCAGTTTCGGAACAACACGTCGTTTACCAGATGGTGGATTTATTCAAAATCAGGATATTCAGCAGGTTGTTCTTGGCTGGCAACAAACCGATGAATCATGGCATTTGGGCTTAATACTCCAGCCTCAGCTTGCTGATGTCCGTGGTAGCCGTTGGTGTGAATTGGTCTATTGGCCTGACCCCGACATTACGGTTTTTCAAGATTTAGCACAAACAACAGGGCAAGAACTAGCCCAGCGTCTTGGTGTCCCCTTCTATGTCATTCCACCACAAGTTGTAGAGAAAACGATTCCCAAGCGTGATTTACCCCCACTACCGCTTAGTTTTGGATATTGGGAGATGGAAGCAGGCATCTTTGATATGCAAAAAGGTATCAAGCATCGTGTATCTAGTAACAATCAACATTTCATTATCAGTCGAAAATCCGCTTGGAAGATGCGGAAGATGACGCGCATTGCATGGTATGTATTCTGGTCAGTTGCGTATCTTTTATTATCCTTAGCAACAATTTTCGGTGATATTGCTTTGCCCAACACAGGCACATTATTACCTAGTCCAGAAATTTTACCTTACCTTGGAATCATCATCAGTGTGGGATTATTTGCATCGGCACTCTATCAAATCTATAAAATGCTTTCTAGCATTCAGCAAATTTATATTGATGGCGAACGCGGTGTCGTCAGTGCATGGACGGGGAAGAGAATGCACTGGATGATACCTAAGGTTGAAATTCAATCTATCTATGTATCTGAAATTGCCAAGAAAAATGAACAGCCTCCAGCGACAGAATATGGTGAATTAAATCTGCACTTAGGGGGTGGTGACTTCCAGTTTGTGTTGCGTCAAGAGCAACCTGAAGATAATGCCAATACGCCTCAGCCTGACCTCATGGTTCCGCGGAGTGATACGATTCGTGAACTCAATAGGGATATTATTCATACAGATTTACAGGCAGCTAGTGGCTACATTTCAGAGGCATTGGACGATATGCCCATTTGGTATGATTTACGGGTGAAGTAAGCGTTTTTCAAAGTGACTGTTAAAAGAGCATTTATCTGCTCTTTTTTTGATTCGTATCATTAGTGCCACATTGCCAGTCTTTAAGCTAACTTGAAGCCACAATCTCTATTTATGTTTTATAATGAGGACATTAATCGGCAATAAGGACGATACAATGGTAGAAATCGACCATTCCCCAGATGACCTGCAACAAGCAACACAATTAACCAGCGAGGATTTACGTGCCATTGCGAATAGTCTCTCGCGTGAGCATATCACTGAATTATCTCTACCGCAGGTAGATGAGATTGTGAATGTGGTAGCACGAGTTGTGCCTGCTGGAAATGTTCCAGGACTTATTGCCAGCGGATTAGCGCGTTTACAGGGTAAAAACCCTTCTAATCAAGAAGTCAAGCGAGATATTAACATGCTCTTTCATGGTGTTAATCATATGCTTGACCACGCAGTTTATAATGTATTTTTTGCAGGTCCTGCTCAAGTGATTTGGGGCTATCAAAATCTACTCAAGCTGACAGGAAAAAATCCCGAAGAAGCCTTCCCAGAGGGAACATGGCAATTTTATGTAGATTACGCTCTACGTGAAGATACAGCACGCCATACCAATGAAACCGATGGTTTTGATAAGGCTCTACAACGTCATAATATTCAATTGAGCGATGTTGACCGCATCACAGCATGGGTGATGACAGCCATTCAGACTATTCATCATTATCCACAATTGCTGGAAAACGAATGGCGTGAGCGCGTGTATATCCACGAACTCATTAATGTCAGTGTGGATACACCCTATCATGAGCAATATCAAAAACTTTTCACAAAATGGTTGAACGTTGTCCCCTATCGACGAATGGCAGATGCGCGTGGCGATGAAACCTACCCTACGTATCGTCGGCGCAAGTTTGACGAGTGGTTATTCTCATCGGTATCAAACTTACCTAAGGGCTTGAAGCAACTATGGCTAGAACGCTTAAAGCTAGCCAAGGCAGACGATTTACCTGCTTATATTGAGCAAATGAGCATTCATAGTTTCCTAAAGCCCGAACAATATGCCGAAACACGAACTGCCATCACACCTGATAATCTACATGTGGCTGTGATTTACGATGAGCATTATTATCTTATCCCTGTCTGTGAAGATGATAGTGATGAAATGGTCGATATTAATTTTGTGCGCGGTGCAATTCGAGCAATGGTTCAACAACCATCTCAAGAAGTTCCAACCGAACTTGACCTCTTCGCAAAAATTCAACGCCATCAGTGGGATGCTGTCCGACGTAAATTGCCTAAAGATTTAGTCGAAGATTTGAGCATGTTACGGTTGTGTCCGATTATTCTGAATTTTAATCCTCGTAGACGCGATCAGACACTGGCTGAAATTCGCCAAGCTGAACGAGGTATCGGCGACCACGCCCTGACAATCTTTGATACACGCGAAACTGCTGTCTTTGACCAATCCCATATCTATTTTGATGGCACTTGGGGTGTAGCACTCGCTGAAATTATGTCCAACGAAGCGCTAGCATGGGCATATTATCTCTCTCAGCAATCTCATATATCAGCGACAAAGCGTCCGTATTCGCCACGTTTTGACATCACAAAGGATGTTTACAATTACGTGAGCAACCTCGCTCAAGTTATCCCAGAAGTATCATCAGAGAATAGTGATATTCGTCTGAATAAGGTGCTATCCTTACGCCGTGTTTTCAAACAACGTAGCGATTTACTCACACTAACTGTCAACGATTTATTGTTATTGTTTCGTGCTATTCATGCCGTCACCTACACCGCAGACCCTGACATTATCCATGCTTTAAAAACACTATCGAATGATAAATTCACAAAGTCCGCGGGTGACCTTGCATTACAGGCAATCCAGGCGGATAAAATACCTCCTGCTATTCTCATCCCTGTGGATGCCAGCCGACAATCACCGCGTGACCGTTTGCATCCAATGAGTTTTGAGGTTCCTTTGAATGATTTGCATCTGCTTGATTTGCATAATCAGGTGATATTTGCATTGGATGACCATGAGGCTGGAAATAGTGGCGAACGATTTGATATGCTACAGCGTCGATATTTAGCCTCATTGGCGGGTTTCGGCGCAGTGATGACCCGTGCAAAAGAAATCGCTAATGCAGGGGAATCAGCTAGTGTTGGGTCAATTAAATTACTCGCGCATATGCCCATGCCCTTACAACATCTACTGAATCAGATACCGAGTCAGTTTGATATGCTCAATGATATTATTAAAGGGCGTGAAGTTTTCTCAAATGTTGGTCGAGTTGCAAAATCCAGTACGCTCAAGCGATTTATTACGGCAAAAGATGATAATGAGAAGAAAGAACTCGCATGGGGTGTCTTGACCGATGCTGAGGGTACAATGATAATCAGTTTGCGCGATTTTCGTCCGCATGTACGGGCATTAATCAAGGTCGGGCAATATGATTTAGCACAAGCTATGACGCAAGATTATCTAAATGCGTATGCTGAGGGTTTCAATCGCTATGTCAGTGATTTACAACGCATCACCTTGAAAAGCCGTGAGACGCAAATTGGGAAATGATGGAAATAGTTTATAGCTAAAATTAGGTACGGATTATCGCATCCGAACAAACTCGGAGACTATAAAAGCAACATCAGCTAAAGCCGACATTTTATTGTGTCGCCCTTGTGTCGATGTTGTCTATCTAGACTTCATGTTTATATGAAGGCGCAAAAGTTTAGGTTTTTCTTCGTACTAATCCGACTAATTTAGAAAATAACTTAGCTTATCTCACAAGTAAATTGAAAAACTTAGCATAAGACAACAACAAAGGCAGACCTTTTGCCTATAATCTTTCTCTTAAGTAAATCATACAATCATCTCATTGCTGTACACTCGGAGACTAATTTTCTATGAATCAAGACCCACTCATCGGCAAAATCCTCGCTAATTTCCGTATTGAGCAACGTCTCGGACAAGGTGGGATGGCAACAGTGTATCTCGGGATGGATACCCAATTAGACCGTCCTGTGGCGATTAAGATTATCAATACGATGTATCAAGATGAGCCAGAATTTGCTCGACGCTTTGTGGATGAGGCAAAAATAGTCGCTCGCTGGCGACATGAAAATATCATCTCAGTCTACTATGCTGACCAAGATGATGGCTTGTATTACTTTGTGATGGAATATATCGAGGGTGCAACGCTCGAAGATTTACTCAAGAATTATATTCAAGAAGGTCATTTAACCCCTCATGACGATGTTATTCGGATTGGTCGGGATGTAGCGAATGCTTTAGATTATGCTCACGAACAAGGCATTGTGCATCGAGATATGAAGCCGAGCAATATCATGATTAGCCGTGATAACCGCGTGGTCTTAACTGATTTTGGTTTGGCGTTGGATATGGGGCAAGGTTCAATGGGGCAAGTCTTTGGGACACCACATTATATCTCGCCAGAGCAAGCCCGTCGTTCAGCGGATGCTGTGCCACAAAGTGATATTTATGGTCTAGGGATTATTTTATATGAGATGCTCACAGGTGCGATCCCCTTTGATGACCCTAGTGCAACAGCAATTGCTGTCCAGCATGTGACGCAAACACCTCCCGCACCAACGTATCTGAATCCTGCATTGAACCAACAAACGGAAGATGTCCTCCTAAAAGCACTCTCTAAAAATCCAGAGGAACGGTATAAGTCAGCGAACGAACTCATTGATGCCTTAGCTGACGCTCTAGCTACTATTAATACAGAAAATGAAGAAGCTCAATCGGTCTTATTACCTCCAGCAGCGATTACCAAACAACGCAATGCACCCACATTATCACGAGTGTCGATTTCGGATATGCTGGCTCTTGAGCTGAATGATAATTCACTATTGGACATGTTCAGTAAGCAAAATGAAAACACGCTACGTGCTAATCAACAACCTGTATTGAACCATACAGAAAAAACCAACGAACTGCGAACAAAGGTCAATCCAACAGTTCGCGCTACAAAGCCAAATGAGAACAAGCATCAGATGGGGATTTTAGTTGGTTTAGGGGTTGCGATTGTAGCGATAATCATTGTGGCAATCATTATTTTGGCGTTGAATTTTGGTAATGATAACACGCCAGAAATCGCACTAGATGTGACTAACACAGATGCTCCTACCTCTGTCATTGAAGTCAGTGAATTAACTGTTGAGAATACAGTCGCCGCTATTGTGACAGTGACAAATGCTCCAACTGAAGATACAGTCGCTACTACTGCAAGTATTAACGCGACAAACGATGCCATTGCAACCTCCAATGCACAGCAGGAAGCAATCCTGACCCAGCAAGCCAGCCAAGTAACGGCAAATGCCCCAACACAGGCTTTCCCGAATGGCAACCTACTGGAATTGACATACAACTCAGGTGGATTTTATCTGCGGAATAGTAGTGACGAGACTATCAGCGATAGTCGGTTGGCGTTTCAAGCAATTAATAGCAGTAGTAGTGGGGTTAGTGAGCCTTTTAATGGTACTGAGTGGGCACAGTTTTACGGCAATATTGATAGTAATGGACGTTGTGTAGCGATTGAACTACTTGACCAAAGCTCATGGACTCGTCCTGCGAATTGTGTTGCTCCCAGTGGGGCAGAATTTAACTCACAATTGACCTTCCCAACGGACGATGAGCGGATTTTCTGGTTAGCAGAGGATGGCGCAGTACAATTTGTGGTTTTTTGGGATAATGTTGAAATCGCTCGTTGTGAAATTGCTGAGGGTTTTTGCCAAGTACGGGTAGGGAATTAGGAGAAAAGTGCTGGGTACTGCGTGTCAATTTAAGGGCAAATATGAACCACAGAGGCACAAAGTCACGGATAAATGCAAGTCGAAAAACGTAATCATTTCCCCCAAATATAAGGTGGTGGCTCATCAGAGAAGTTATCATCGTCTAAGATGATTTGAACGGTTTCATCAGGACTATCGAATAAGGACAATTGCGAAATCGGCTCAACATTGTAATGCTGGAGTACCCGTTCGATAAGATTGGTCATGATGCTGGTACGGGCGTAGGTTTCTTGAGCAAATCGGGCTGGATGCTTGGCTGATTTACTTCGATTACAGGTCGGGCAAGCGACAGCAATATTATCAGAGATATTGCCTCCCCCACGATACAGCGGAATGATATGGTCAATCTCAAAGGGGTTCCCGATGAGCGAGACAGTACACCATTCACATTTACCCCCACTATCATAGATACGATGCCGTAAGCCTGCGATTTTCAGCCTGCCAGATTTGCCGACTTGCTTGGCACGGCTGTTCATCGATTGCGCTAGAACTTTGAGGTCATTTGTATCGAGAAAGTCAGTATAATTCATGGTTTTAGAGCTTAATGCTTCGGTTTTGATTTACGTTTAGCTTGTTGTGGTTTTAATTCGTAAGCAATTCGCCACGATAGTACAATCAAGGAAATACCTACAAACATAAAAATATAAGCTACAAATGTAGGTCGCATTTGAACTGCTCCTACTGACAATACGCCCCCTAAAATTTGAATTATCCCTACTAATCTCGCACTATAGCCATATTGTTCAAAAATTTGAAAATACTTTATAGGTAAAATGAGTAGTGCGATGCCAAATAATATTGAGAGGCTTCCCATTGCCATAGCAAACATAGCAAAGCCATTATTCATACCGTAGAAGGCATCCGAAATCATTTTTTTCTGTTCTCCTCGATGTTATGATTATCAGCATAGCACAAAGTATCTACTTAGGAAAACCTTTCGCATGATAGTTGGATTCAGTATTTTTAGTTTATACATCGCCCCACTGATTGCTTGTATTGCATGGCTCATCAGCCTGTTTCGCTTGCGGAGTTGGCTTTTGATTGGAGTGACGATTATTGCCGTTGTACTGATAATAACAACCTCATCGAATCCAATTTTTGCTGTGACTTTGAATCCCTATTTAATGCTCATTTTGCTGAGTTTAGCCTTATTCAACACCGTTACACTGCCCTACCTTGAGGCAGAAAGTCGTCCATATGTGATACAGGCGGATGTGGTCATGTTACTGATGATAATCGCCCTCTATTTATGGGCAACATATCTACGGCAAAGTGATTTATATTTTTATGAACAGTCTGATTATTGGGCGCGTACCTTCCCCCTGATACTGACTAGCCTCAGCCTTGCTATTCCGATTTCAGCGATATTGATACGCTTTAACGTAGATAATGGACGCAGATGGTCGCAGGGAATGGTTATTGGGCTGATTATGCTGAGTTTGGGAGTTGGTTTTGTTTTAGGGTAAATTCAGGTGGTGGATTGCTCAATAGCAGGACATAAAGTATAGTACAGCTTGATATTTTGAACTCTTGGGATAGAAAACGTCTGCTATGAATCGCAGTTTTAGTAATCGAATTTTTGGTGGTGTGTGTTCAGGACTTGCCAGCACATTACCCTTTAATGCGTGGATTTGGCGCATCATTTTCATCGTTCTGACCCTCCTCACGTCAGGGGTTGGTGCGTTGGTCTATATCCTGATGTGGTGGATATTACCCTTAGATTCGCCTCTGCGTAGTCGTGGTGGTGCAATTCAAGGACTCATCAGCATTTTATTAGGCATCTTGCTTATCGGACTATGGTTCGGGCGTGAGTCACTGAATATTGCGGATGTTTACTGGGCGATTGCTTTCTTGGTGCTAGCAATTGTCTTTTTGCTGAAACAAGTTCTGACACGACAAGGGAATAATATTGCGCTTGGGTTAGTCGCCGTAGCAATTCCGACTGCTTTTCTATTGCAAGGTTATGATGTTCTGCAAGAGGGCGCAATTGATATTATTTTCCGTTCTGCGCCTGCGATTTTGGTCTTTTTGGGCTTGAGCATTGCCCTACGTTATCGTGTGCGCTTCGGTAGTTGGATTGCCCTCCTCATTAGTATTGCTCTAGTCGCTGGATTAGCCACCTTTGCTTATAACAGTCGCGTGGATGTCATCAGCACCGCTAATCAAATTTCGCTGACTATCCCCAATGAAGATGACCATGACCAGACCAGCATCAGCGAGAATATCACGACGTTGTTAGTCAATGTTCGCACACTCGATACCGATGTCACCATTTCTGTGAGCGATACTCCACGTCAGATACAAGCAGAATTTATCGGCAGTAACAATAGCAATCCTGATATTGCCTATAGCGAAGATGGCGACATTGCTTCTTTACAGGTGATTGAACGCCAAGTGGATGAATTTCCCCTGTTAGAAAATATTGGACGTGGTGAACTCAGGCTTCAACTCCCTGCGGAGATTGCGATTGGCTTGGATTACAACAGTAATCGTGCAGAGTCTGTCACACTGGATATGGGCGAACTCAATTTAGAACGCCTCTCGTTTGGTGTCAATGAGGGCGATGTGCTAGTGCGCTTGCCTCTATATCAACCGCTCTCACCGAGTGTGGTTGACCGCAACGGCATATGGGCAGTGCGTGATGGCAATCTACAGGTGATTGTGCCAGAAGAATTGGGCGTTCGGCTCTCATTTGCTCGTGCGACCAATGCTGAACCGACTGGCTTTGATAATCTGAATTACCAATTGCTGATTGAAGGTCCTGATTACGTGCTGGCTTCGCGTCAATTTGATAACTTAGAGGCACAAATGCGCTTTCAGGTCGATGTCAGTGGCGGACGCTTCCAACTCGACGAGGCGGAGTGATAAATCATCAGCTTAGTTTTTGAACCTTTTAAGAAGGATTAGACTTAATTGCCTTTTCAATATCTTCAAGTTTTTCAATAACTTTAGACAGTTGATGTGGCAATGAGGGTTCTGGGTCATTTATTTCAGCTAGAATTGACAAATCAATAACAATTTTGTCATTATAAGTCCTTCCGTTAGCCGATTCATAATTTAGTTCTATAGTAAATGGTTGATTATTATTTTTAAGTGCGTCTGGAGAGCTACCTATATGTCGCCAATATTTTTCATTGGGTGGTAAAAAAGGTAGCGGTTTAGAAAAAGCAGATAACTCATTTAAACTTCTACCATCGTGCATTTTGGGAGAAGGAATAAATTGAATTTCTATATTGCGTGCTGGTAAAACACCAAAATTTTGAATTACGCAATACATGAGTCGGTTTCTAGGCTGAAAGAAAACTCCTACTTCGGGTCGCTCCGCATCTTCACGTTGACGTTGTGCTTCTCTAGCCTGTACGAGTGTTGCAACTGAGCTTAAAGCAGCGAAAAAAGTAGATACCACCGCGAATTGTATTGCTCTATCTGGAGCAATATTAATAGTTAATGTGCCAATAGCGAGAATTATCAAAATAAATATTAGTGCTATGGTGCTAAGTCTACGTCTCATTACAATAATTTCCTAAATAAGTTTCAAGATTGCTATTTCATGTTTTATCATATTAGCAAAGTAAGTTAAGAATTGAAGAGTTACAACTCAACTAACAACACCAGCAGAAGGAATCATGCGTTCGTAGATGATACCGGGAGAACTACGCCTATCACCAAAGCGCACCATTGCGCCATAATCATAAAATAATTGGGTTGAGCCACCACCATCGAGATTAACGGCATGGATTGCACCAGCCGACAGCAAAACATTCGCAACTTCAACCAAGGTCGCGCCCATGCTATCCGTATTATTCAAATCATAACCTGAATTCACACCAGCCACGCCTACAACGACTATTTCACCATCGGGCTTGATACCAATTGCCAAGCGTCCTGCGCGTGTTTTATCTGTATCATCAGGATAATCTGTCGGGACAACACCCAAAACGAACTGTTCATCTATATTTCTGCTAACCCAAAATTCCTCGCGTTCAAAAATGTCATTATCCTGCAAAATCTGCCCATTATGGATTAAAGCAGGTCCACATTGGATAGCATGTTGAATCGCTTCAAATTCCCCACGCAATCTATAGTGAATTCGTTGATTCTTTAGGATGTCGTCAAGCTGTTCAGCACTTAATTGATTGGGCGCAAAGGATAAGACGAATCCATTTTGCGGAATATGCAAATTGCCCCCAATTTTCAAACCCACAATGCGATTTTCTATGATGGTTAATTCCAGCCTATCGCTTGAAATCGGCGTGTAAGCCAGCGCACGACCATGACTGTCTACGCCATAGTAGCGCGTATACACGGCTATAGGTGTCTCGTTTTCAGGATTAACGCTATAGTCAGATAGCACAATATCTTGGAGAAGTTCTAGCTTTATATCCTCCATACCAATTTGAGCGATGCGCCACTTTGCTTGCTCATCACAGAATAATGCCGAGCGACGATATAATGGTGGGCGTATTATTTCACCACCAAGGACAAATAGATTGTAGGCTTCACCCAAGGCTGAATGAAAGCTATCAAAGTCATCATGTTCTAAGAGAAAATAGGAGGCATTGAAGGCAATTCGATAGCGTTTTTCTTGTACTTCGCGTCGCAAAAAGTTCAAGTTGCCAACAGGAATGGCGTTGATATGTGCCTTAAAATCCACAAAATCACGGCGCGACACCGTGTAATCATCTGGGATTTCAATCCATAAGCGGTTGCATTCTATCAACCAATTTAAAATGGTCTCAGCGCGTTTCTGCCAGATAGTTTCGTCGCTAGGGATGTCTAGTTGCCAATGCTTATCTTCGTAAAACAACCAATTACGCTCCAAGAGAGTTCGCATCGTGTAAGTCATTAGCGAGTTCGCACTCAGGAGATGCTCGCCCTCATCCGTGACTGCATTAACATCAGGGAAAACCGTCGATACAGCTTCATCATCTTCAAGACATGCCCACGCCACAATAATCGGATTTTCTTGTCCATATTGTTTCGCTTTTATAAAGCGTAAATGAGCAATATCACGTAGTCGAGTCTCGTAATCTCTTAGCACGATATTCTGGAAAGTCAGCTTATCAGCAGGGAACTCGACAATACTGACATCCGACCATGACCCACCTTCATGCACAAGACGCTTTTGCTGGTAAGAATAAGCCGACATACTTTAGCCTTTTAAGCCTGTGGTAGCAATGCCTTCTACGATGAAGTTCTGCGCTAAAATATAAATAATCAGCAAAGGTACAATCGACACAACCGACCCTGCTAGCAAAAGTCCCCATTGGGCTTCATATGCGCCTTGAAATGTCGTTAGGCCCATGGTGATTGTCCGTAAATTTCTATCCGAGACATACAAGACAGGGCGTAAGAGTTCATTCCAATTATTGATGAAGGCAATCAAGAAGAGTGTCGTCATGGCTGGAACAGACAAAGGTAAGAAGATGCTCCAGTAAATACGGAAGGTACTCGCACCGTCAATCACGGCGGCTTCTTCCAATTCTGCTGGCACAGTCGAGAAAAATTCACGCATTAAGAACGTGCCGAATGTCCCCACCATGAACGATGGAATAATCAGAGGTAAATAGGTATCCATCCACCCCCCGATTGGTGCAAGGAGTGGGTCAAAAAATTTTGCGCCTAATAAAAACTCAGGAATAATCGACACTTCAATTGGGATAAGTGCCGTCGAAAGTAAAACAGCGAAAATAAGATTCTTGCCCCGAAATTCCATCCGTGCAAAGGCAAAACCAGCTAATGAAGAGGTGATAATCTGCCCTGTTGCCGCCATTGTCGCAATAAAGAGACTATTAAGCGTATAGCGGATGAAATTATGACGGGTCAAAACTTCCGTGTAATTGTCCCACATCTCAGGCTGGAACAGTAAATCAGGGATAAGCTGTGGTGGCAAACTAAAAATGGCTTGCTGAGACTTGAATGAAGTCGATAACATCCATAAAAATGGAAAGACTGTCAGAAATGCGAATATCGTCAAAATGGCATAGCTCAGAAAGCGTTGCGACAATATTAGGAGTTTGTAGTTATCAAAACTTTGCCGTTTTCTCTTTTTTACTTGGGTTGTCATCTCTATAAACTCCTAATAAGTATCTTTAATAACCCAGCGTCGCCGACCATAAAAGTTCAAGACAGTTATCACACCGACGATGAACATCAAAACATACGCAAGGCTGGATGCAAAGCCCATGCGGTTAAAGACGAAGGCATTTTGGTAAATATAATAGGCTAAAGTGGTTGATTGATTAAGCGGTCCACCACCTGTCATCGAGAAAGTGACCTCAAAGGTGCGGAACGCTTCAATAATAGAAAAAATCAGAACAAAGAAAGTAATCGGCGTAAGAAGTGGCAGGGTAATATGCCTGAATTGTTGCCAGCGTGTCGCGCCATCAATACGTGCCGCCTCATATAAATAACTCGGAATTCCTTGTAAACCAGCAACATAAATCATCATCTGGAAACCACTCGTCTTCCAGACAGTGACAATAATCAACACCCACAGCGGATACTCTGTCAACCAAGAGACATTGCTCGTGCCAAATAGGTCGCGCAAGACGTTATTTAAAATGCCGAAACGGGTGCTAAAAATCCAATTCCAGACCATCGCAACAGCCACCATCGAGGTGATATAAGGCATGAAAAATAAGCCTCGATATACACCGATACCCCGTAATTTCTGATTGACTAGCAATGCCATAACCAGTGCAAGGATAATGACACTCGGCACATAGACAATTGCAAATAAGAGTGTATTGCCTAAGACAAGCCAAAAAGTATCGCTTGCAAACATCTCTTGATAATTGGCTAAACCAAGAAATTCTGGTGGTGTGCGGACATTCCACTTGGTGAAGCTGATGAACAAAGCAGCGACGATAGGTCCTAGGCGAAAGAGGAGCAAACCTATTAGCATCGGCGCGATAAATAAATAAGGGGTAACTTTATGATAGCGCATGATAAAATCTACTTTTTAATTTTACAATAAATAGGGACGACAGCTTTCGTCGTCCCATACGATACTACACAATGTAGTTTACATTCAGCTTATTCTTCGCCGTAGAAGCGATCTAAGACTGCATTGGCTGTTTCACCTGCTGCCGCCAGTGCTTCTTCAACAGTAACGTTACCAGAAACTGCCGCATCAATTTGACCTTCAAGCCCAGCACCATCAACATAACCGCGCCATTCACCCCAACCCGGTGTAAATGATGTTGGTCCTGTATAGACTGCCCAGTCTAATAAGAAGCCTTTATTCGCAGGTAAGAGGTCAAGTTCTAGCCATTCATCAGCTTCAGCTGTTGGGCGATAAACTGGAATTTTACCGGGGAATGTCAAGTCAACTGTACGTAGTGGACCTGTCATACAATTGATGAAAGCCCATGCTTCGTCTGGATGTTCAGAGGTAGAAGCAATCGCCATCAAATCAGGCCAGCCATAAGCTTGAGGTTCAGTTGCACTTGGACCTTGTGGAATCGGTGCAAGACCCCAACGCAGGTCGCTACCTTCCAATTGGTCACGATTATTGGAAATATTCCAAGCACCATCAACCCACATTGCTGCCAAACCGAGTGGGAATACATCTTGTTGACGGATACCTTCCATTTCACCGCTAGTTGGTGCAACGCCATGTTCTTGAACCAATGAAACGAGGAAATCAAGGGCTTCTACAGCGCCTTCATTCGGTGCAAAACTGGTGCGGTCTTCACTGAGGAAGCTACCACCGTTATTGTAAACCCATGATTCGATATGAGCATAACGACCATAGAACCAGAAGCCATATTGCTCTACAAGACCATCATCGCCTTCATCAATCGTCAGGGCTTGTGCTGCCGTCAAAAATTCATCCCATGTCCAACCATCTTCACTTGGGTATTCCAAACCTGCGGCATCAAAAGCATCCATATTGTAGAAGAGAACGGTTTCTACAAAGGCAAATGGGAAGGCATAAGCATCGCCTGTTGTTTTATCTGGCGCACGCGCCACATCGAGCAAGCCTGTGAAGTAATCTTCAGCATTCGGCATGATGTCACGGTCAATGTACTCTTGGATATTGAGCAATAATCCGTCTGCAATCCATTCATCAACAAAGCCTGAACTCATGTTGAAAACATCAGGCAAATCACCTGCCGCCGCTAGTGCTTGGAGGTTTGTCCAATAGTCTGGTGTGCCAATGACTTCAAA
Organism: Phototrophicaceae bacterium; assembly: GCA_965230145.1. GTDB lineage: Bacteria > Chloroflexota > Anaerolineae > Aggregatilineales > Phototrophicaceae > JAUZRW01. Next base: position 2,768,305 of record CBDDKI010000002.1, on the reverse strand, counting down.
TTCAACATTGACGCCAACTTCTGCGGAACAAATATCGACCATTACCTGCTCGGACTCTTCAAAAGAAGGATCCCACATAAAATAGCGTAGGGTGACATCTTGTGCTTGCACAGAGACAACACCTGAGAGCATCATCAAGGTCAAAGAAAAAAGTAAGAAAAGACGTTTACGGCTTAGTTGCATAACTAAATCCTTTTTAAAATATAGATAAACGAGTTAATACTTTAGCTAATGACTTAGCTTATGGAGAGAACTTACCAATGAAACAAAATTAGTGCAAGTATCCCATTCGGCAATGTACTGACAAAGCGCAAAACTTAATGGCGCTATGTAAATACTTTAATATTTAGACTATAAGCCTATATATCCCTTAATAATAGACAACATTTTCAAATTAAGGATTGTCACCTAGGCATAATATCCCCCCTCCCATGTGATGTCCGCAATATCATTCTTCTGCAAATATTTCGGAATGACATTGATTTCATGCAAGATATAACTACTTTTTTGCTCATCTTGGTGGAAATTCTCAGGGTATATATCTTCTGGATAATAGCCCACCGAGTAATATTTGGCATTTGGCATATGTGCTTTCAAGGTCATGATAGCGCGTCTTGCATGGAACCAACTTGATACCACAATCACACTTTCGATTTGGTTGAGATGACTTTGCAGTATCGGTAGTAAAAATTGGACATTTTCTTTGGTATTAGTAGATTGACATTCCAAGAGAATACGTTGTTCGGGGACACCTTTCTCAGTCAGGATGCGTAAATACTCAAGGCTTTCCCGAACATGAGTCTGCTTGTTTACACCGCCCGTCAGCGCGACATATTGTACGCGCTCTAAGAGGTTTTGGTTTATCACAACGTGGGCAGGGTCTTCATATTTTGTACCGAAGACAATCGCTACATCGGCTTCTTCTGGTAAATCAGTCTTTAGATGCAAATAATCACGGATACTAGGAATCGTGTTCGGAGTCAGATGTTTGTAATCTAATTGCGTTGGATTTGTTGACATCATGTTGATACAGCCCTTCTTCTAGCGAGCATCTACCTTAATGAAACCATATTTCTGAAACGCTGTCTCACAAAAAAACGACTATAGCTTGCGGTTATTATCGAATTTCTTGACACCCCTACTCGCAAAAGTTATTCTACAAAACTCGAATAACTTTTCTACTTTACGGAGCTACTGTGTTTGATTTTGAAGAATTTGGGCGGTTTGTCCGTACCCTGAGAAAACGTGAGCGCATCACACAAGAAGAACTTGCAGAACAACTTAATGATGTTGTAGACCGCGATGACAACGAGGGCGACATCAACAAAGACCATATCTCACGGATTGAACGGGGAGCAATTGGCATTATTGCACTGGAAAAATATATCGATGTACTAGCCCAGTGCCTGCACCTCAGTGAAGCAGAGAAAACAGTATTCTACGCAAAAGCAAATATTATCTACAAAAGTCCTGAAAAAGAGACTCTAAGCCACACAAAATACAGAGATATTGTTCGCCAAGAGATTGAGCGTATCTTCACCAACATTCGTTATCCATGTTTTGCTCGCACGCGCCTATGGGATATTTTGGCGTTCAACACCTATCTTTGTGAGATATTCGGCTATGACGAAGAAACCCGTAAACGTCTGCAACAACCACCCCTGAAATCGAACCTGCTCCGCATCTTATTTGATAAGCAATTTAATAATGCTCAGTACGTTGGTGGCGATGTCAAATGGCGTGAAAATGCCATGCGTTCATTAAAAGCATTTCGACGCGAGAGTTTCCGTTTTGTTGGAACACCGCGCTATAATGAAATCATGGACGGTATGAATAAAAATCGACAGTTTCGCGCTTATTGGGAACTGAGTATGGATGATGACGATACGCCCTCAAACAAAGTTGCTCGTCCTGAAGCACAAATCTACCACCCAATTGGCATTATCAAATTCTGGTCATTGCGGACTGCGCCGAAATTTTTAGGCGACGATATTGATATTTCGGTCTATGTACCGCTGGATGCCACTGAGGACATATACCAAGACCTGCAAAAGTCTATTGCTGGCGTCAATCAAACTTATTTCTTCGATGATGCCTTTGACACCTTATGAGCGATATTCTGCATTCCAGTTTTTAGAATGGTAATCTGTGTTTTTAAGCGGTTGAGACAGGTCTCAACCCTACATTATTACCTAAAAAGTGAGGATTGATGTAGGGATGGCATCCATGCCATCCGCCAAAAGATTACGTGATTAATTCGGAAACTTCCATAAGCCGACAGAGTTCGTTGTCGACCTTGTGTCGATGTTGATACATAGCCGTTGATTTTAGTCAACGGCATGAAATAATCACCATTTTATTGCCTCTGAAACATCCTGTGACTAAGTAATTGCCTTTGCCCTCTTGACACTATCATCTATTTCGATATACTTCTAATTAGATGTGCATCGAAATACGGATATGGAGGTAGATTGAGGAGGAACATATATGGAAACCACTACCGTGACAGACATCGACGAAGGTAAGTTTTACGAAACCTTGACGTTTTTCAATGCGCTAGGCGACGCAACACGCTTAAAAATCATCGGGTTATTAATGGAAGGCGAGCGCAATGTTGGCGACTTGGCGACTTTGCTAGATTTGAAAGAACCGACGGTCTCGCATCATTTGTCGAAATTGCGTCCAACAGGACTTTTGCGCTTACGTTCAGACGGCAACCAACGCTTCTATAGTCTGAACACCGACACCTTACGTAAGAAGGGTCAAAGCATCATGGAATTGGATGCCTTTAAGTTCGATTATGATGTGACGGAATCTGATTATGCGTGGTTGGATGCGCTTGATTTGGATGATTTTGCCAAGAAAATCTTGCGTGACTGCACCGTGAATCAACGTTTGGCGCACATTCCGCGCAAGCAAACGAAATTGATTGTGGTACTCGAATGGCTCGTGACCTTCTTTGAGCGCGACCATATCTATACCGAGCGCGAGGTCAATGAAATTCTCAAGCAACGCAATGAGGATTATGCTGGTTTGCGTCGAGATTTGGTGGATATGGGCTATCTCCGACGGGATAAGAGTGGTAGCAAATACCTCTTTGAAGGCTCATTCATGCAACATTTCAGTTAGCAGAGCGATTTTGTTGATACAGCAAACAAAAATCCGCATTCTCGCGTAAAGTTGGATTATCCGATTGGCTTGCCTCTCGCAAAGGGGCAAGTGCTTTCTCCCCAAAGGCTGCTAAGGCTTCCTGAATTTCCGTGATGACATTCACATCGTCGCTGATTAAGGCATTGACCAGAGGTGTTATTGCCCGTTCGTCTCCGATTTCACGCAAACAATAAATCGCCCCGTGACGTTCGCCCCAATTATCTGATGTGATGAGCGGGATTAAAGCAGGAATAGCCGATTGCCCTATCACAATCAGTACATCCTCAGCGACAACATGCAAATGATTATCACTCCCATCAGTGAAGTAATCATCATCCGTAGCAAATTGACGCAAAATATCAATGAGTGGCGCGATTGCCTCTTGCCCATAATTAGCAATTTGCTCGGCTATTGTCTTGCGCGAGGCATAGTCTTTCTCTTGGGTTAGGTCGGTGATTAGGGTTTCGAGTGATTGCATAGTTTTATTTTTTTCAACAACATGGATATACCGCTATCCAACCAGTTGTATCGTTTCGTGAATTATCGGCAAATTCTTTATCTTTTTCTTTACGTATTTCCAACGTAGTACGGGCTTCTTGTGTGTCGTAGTGATGTAAAACCTTAAAGCATCCTATTTCTACAATGTATTTCTTTATCGATTCAAATTTATAATCTAATTTAGTCTCCATAAACTGTATAATTATAGAAACAGCCCGTTCATCGTCTATGTAGCGTAGTAGGTAAATGGCAAATACCCAAGCATCTATGGTGTGAGTATTTAACTCCCATATTGACAAAACATTTTCAATTTTCTCTAAGACAATATCTTTTTTACTCTGACTAATATCTAAAGAAGCAATTTCTGAATCGAGTTTGGGATAATAATACAAAATAGGTAAGTCTTGCTCTGGGATATCTCTGTAAAGAACCTGTCCATTATGCCAATTTTCGGGTTCCTTCATCAAAGCTATAAAGTTTTCACGATTATAGTATTTTGGAAAAGGTTGTATTGGTTGCTGTCTCCATCGTAGATGATACTTCCATAGTAATCTTTTCTCTTCACCTGCTTTCATACCTTCGGAATAAGGATATAGACAGGAGGCATTTAACTTTATAATCTCATCATCCGAGTCCAAATATGATTTGACATTTTTCCAGAACTTATCTGAGGCAATACGACACATTTTTTGGCACATATAACGAAATTCACGCGACATTGGGCGAAACAGATAATGTAGAGCGGCTTTTTCCAATCGCTCTATATCATTAGACGATAATTCATAGCGTTTAATATATTTCCAGATTCTTTCTTTGCTATAACCTGAACCAAATGTCCGAGGGTCATCTTCAAGAAATTCTATTAAACCTTCAAAAATAGACATATCAGCCCGCTTAACAGCTTGCCGTAAGTCTTGACGGTTCATGTGTGAAAAGCTGTATTTCTTCATTTTATTCTCGAATGTAAATTTACAAGATAATACATGATGCCTTTAAGGTTCACAAGAGTTCATTTGAGCATATTTCTCTTTATGTAAAAGTCTCCGCGTTAAGCTTTTCACATTGTCCTATCCGTAATGCAAAAATTCATGGAAGAGTGTTATACTTATCCCAAATTAACCCACTTTATCCCAAATTTTGGACTTATGGCTTTTAGAATACATCTCAGCAACCAAGCAATTCAGAATTTACATATCTTACCCGGTAGCAATCCCCAACTCGTGGTCTGGACGAGACGCGACAAGGCACAGGTCTATGCGTTAGATGATGGCACATTGCTCAATGAACTGTCGCTAGGGTCTGCGCCTGATGCCGAACGAACATCCGAAGCATGGTTGACTTTCATCAGCCAGACCAAAGCTCCTGATAGCCCCTATTATCTACCCTATGTGCAAACCTCAACCAGCGATATTTGGAGTACCGATGATGGTGCAATGCGTGTCTATCATCAGCGTGATGGACGCATTTTCATGGAAACTGATGGATTCGAAGAAGAATTGGCGATTGTCGGGGGCGAACAATTCATCAGCATGGATTTAGATGGCGCACTCGGCACATTTGTCGCCTTAGATGAAAACCTCAAACTGCATATTTATCAGCAAAATATTCGTATCGGCGCGTTTGATATTGGTCTGACGCAAGATGATGATTTACGCCCAGCCGTCACTATCTCACGCGGAGGCAGTGCCATTTATGCAACCGATGGTCGGCGCATTGTCTATGTCGATAGCGCAGGCGTTATCCAGAAAACGCTCGAAACGCATTATTATGTGGGGCAACTCTCAGCTTCGCCAAGTGGGGCAATGGTCATCACCAGTGATATGGAGTCAGGGGTATTGCGCGTGTATAAGGGGGATAAACTCGTCCTCACCCACCAGAAATTTGCCATCGACCTCGTAGCGGATGCCAATCAGGTGCAGTTACTAGCCGATTTACCCCCAACAGGAACTGCCATCAGCACAATCACCGCCTATAGCAAGGGCATTCTCGCCTTTGCCATGTCAGGGATTGTCTGTGTGACCGATGTTAAACACATGGATGAAGTCCCCCGCCCAAAGACCTTGTTATGAGAGAGTTTTGTGGTTTCTCATCGCGGACGACATAGATGTCGTCCCTACAACACAGGTTTTTTGATGTAGGGATGCGATCTATCGCATCCGCCTTGACCAATGTTCATCTCTCGCCCGTTTAATAATTACGCTTTTACCCTCTAAAATACGGAATGACCTTTGCGCCGATTTGCTCAATCGCGTCCAGTCGATCAGGTCCAAGTGGGGGTCCAAAACTCAGGTGCTTCACACCCATATCCACCAATTTTTCTATACGGGCAATTAAATCCTCAGCCGTGCCGACGATGCCAATCTTGAGCATGTCATCCGTGACCTGTTTCTTGGCGGCAGCCATATCCTTCTCGACCATCACCAAGCGTTCAATCTCCCGAAACTCTGATTGTGGCACACCAAGTGCTTCATAAATCGTCGGGCTGAGGGCATGCCCATAATAAGCGACCTTCTCGCGTAAAGGGTCTTTCGCACTCTCGGCATCCTCCGCCACTGAACACCAAATACAGGCGGCAATATCTATCTCGCTGAGGTCACGTTCTGCACGTTTTGCGCCCGTCTCAATGTGGGGCACGACATTGGCATAATGCTCAGGCGGGAAGAGCAAAGGCAAGCCACCGTCGGCAATTTCACCGATGCTCTGCAACATTTTCGGACTCATAGCACCGATATAGATGGGAATCTTGCGTGCAGAGGCAAAACGTAAGTAGGCTTCATCAGTCCAATTGATGAAATGCCCCTCATGCGGATACGCTTCCCCTGCTAAGAGTGCCTGTATCGCCTTTACACTCTCGACCAGTGTTGTGCGTGGTTTGGGCGTTTCAATGCCAATCCACTTCATGAACTCCGCCGCCCCCGACGAAATACCTAAATTGAAGCGTCCGCCTGAATATTCATCTAACGTAGCAGAGAACATCGCAATCTCGGAGGGGTTCAATGTATAAGGATTGAGGATGCACGTCCCAATTTCAATTTTTTCCGTCGCCGAGGCAACCGCTGTCAGGATGACCATCGCGCTACGGATAAACAAATCATGGCTCACCCAAAATTGGTCAAAGCCTGCTTTTTCAGCCGCTTGCGCCAGTTGAATATACTCGGCAACAGGCAAATCATTATTCAAACGAATACTAAATTTCATTTATAAGTTCCTTTTATACGAGAAGTCTAACAAGGATAACTACCTAATTGAGCCAATTCAACACGCTCTGTTACACGTTCTATCTCATTAAAACGTAATAAATTCACTGTCAAACGACCTTGTGGCGTTCTGCCTTGAATATGGCTGTCTATAATTTCAAAATGTTCGTGCCAAACGTCATTACGAGGATGAAAAAGAAATGTTGGTGCTTGCGTTATCGGGTCTGCACCTGCAATATCGCTACCTTTGCGGATATTACAATTCGGGCAACTCAGGCAAAGATTTTCAAACTGGCTTGTGCCATCGTGTTTTTGCGAGATGATATGGTCAACGTGAAAGGTGAAGAAGTTATCAGTTTGGCTTAGTCGACAATATTCACAACAATTATTCGCTCTCTCAATAACTTGTCGACGCAATTCTGCCGAAATATAAGCATCACTCATAAGTTAGCAAGTTTCTTTCGGGCGCGTATCTTGAGCATATTCACAAAGTGATTAACTTGCAAAAATGACTCTAATTCTTCTTGTTCTTCCTGATTAAGGGCATCCTGTTTATTTTTAGCCATCAAATACCCCAAGCGTTCCTCTAACTCAGAGGAGGGTTTAAACGCCACAATATCCTCTGGTGTTGGGGATGTCACCAGAAAATCGAGTATTTCAGAGAACATCGCAGGTGGATAAGCAATTGCCATTTTCTTAGCCTCACTAAACTTATGATGATTATATCATGGAATAGTTACCCCATTCCGAACCGATTCTATCCACCAAAACCATCGTTAGAAAATCCTCACGATAAAAACGGTCATATCAACGGGGATATGAACAACATATGCCAGAACAAATGTTTTAATCTAATAACCGTACCTTACCAACAGTGGCGGGGTCGTGACCTGCGGTGCTGACGGGGTGCGGTAGTGATGACTAGCAACTGCACATGGCTACCCACCCCTGCACCACTTGACGAATCGCGTGTGGACGGACTGAGGTATTCGCATTTTTCTAGCCAGTCTATGAAATGAGGTCATTAGAATGATGACATTATCCACCGTAAAAGCACTAAACGCCGAAGAAGGACGCTTGGGAGGCTATCTCGTTGTATGGGGAGATGCCACCGTGCGCGACTTACAGGGCGAATTTTTTACCCAAGATACCGACTTTGCCCTTGATTGGTACGAAGCACGTCCGATGCTTTACCATCATGGCTTAGACGGTAATCTGAAATCTGCTGTAATTGGGCAGATTGATACACTCCGTGCCGATGAAATTGGCATTTGGGCTGAGGCGCAGTTAGATATGCACAAGAGCTATGTTCGTGCAGTGCAACGCTTGGTCGATAAAGGCATTTTGCATTGGTCAAGCGGAAGTCTCGCCCATTTGGTTGAGGTCGCAGACGATGGGCATATTAAACGCTGGCCTCTCGTCGAAGGTAGCCTCACACCCACTCCTGCCGAACCACGTCGCACCGATGTGAGCAGTATTAAGGCGATTTATGAGGATTTAGGACTCGAAACTGAGCATTTATCCCCACTTTATCCCACAATTTCCCACTTAGATGATGATTTACCAACGAAAGGAATCCCTATGGAAGCCAACAAAAAACTCCCTTTAGCATCCCAAGCTGATGCCACCCCACGCATTACCGTCAGTAGCGAATTTGACACCCTCGACGCGCAAGACATGATTCACGGCTATATGCTGATGCGTGCCACGAAGAGTTTTCAGGGGGTGAGCGAACGCTATGCGAATGCCCTCTCGCACAAGATTCACGGCGCAGGCTTATCCGCTATCAAGGCTGATGAACTGGCGTATAGTACCCAAACAGGTTTTGGCGATGAATGGGTGCCTGAATTGTGGAGTCAGCAAATTTGGAACAAAGCCCGCCAAGATAACGTGGTCCTGCCTTTGTTCCGCAGTATCGAAATGCCCAGCAATCCCTTTGATTTGCCCATCGAAGGCACAGACCCCAGCGTCTATTTTGTGCCTGAAACCACTGGCGAGAGCAATCTCAGCTTAGGCAGTGGCAATACCATCCCAGATAGCAAAGTAGGCAGTGGCAAAGTGCAATTAACCGCCAAGAAACTCGCCTTGCGCGTCGGATTCAGCAGTGAATTGGTCGAGGATGCGATTGTGCCTGTTCTCAATATCTACCGTGAACAAGCCATGCGTGCCATTGCCGATAGCATCGACCACTTGCTCTTGAATGGCGATGACGAAACAGGCGCGACAGGCAATATCAACAGCGATGATGCCGCGCCCAATAGCATCGACCGTTTCCTCGCCTTCGATGGTTTACGCAAACTGCCCATCGTGACCAACACCGCGAACAAGGTTGATATGGGCAATGTCGCCCCGACCTTGGCAAAAATGCGTGAGGCACGCTTCACCATGCAGAGCAAATACTCGGCACGTCCGTCAGATTTGGCATGGCTAGTTGATGGTGGGACTTATGCCCAATTGTTGGGGCTTTCGGAGTTCCTCACAATGGATAAAGCGGGGGCATTAGCGACAGCGCAAACAGGTCAGATTGGCTTCATTGATGGCATCCCTGTCTTCATCACCGCCGAAATGCCCCTCACCATGAGCGATGGCAAGGTTAATACTGCATCCGGCACAAATGACCGAGGTACTGCCCTCTGCGTCTATCGTCCGGGTTGGTTTGTCGGCTACCGTCGTCGGATTGCTGTTAATGTGGATTACATCCCCTACTACGATAGCTACCAGATGACTGCCACCGTGCGTTTGGCATTCGTCAATTTCAACACCGATGTCTCTAGCATACTCTATAACATCAGCTTGTAATTATCTGTATCAAGGGGTAGATATTTCTACCTCTTGATATAATACTTGTAGTTTAATTACTAAGTTTGCTGTTTATGAAAGTCAACACAAATTCATGAGTAAAAATGTATCTTTTAAATTTATTGATTTGTTTGCAGGTATCGGAGGATTTCATCTTGCAATGACAGATGTTGGAGGAAAATGTGTCTTTGCATCAGAACTCGATAAATATGCTCGGCAAACTTACAAAGCAAATTTTGAGGCTAGTAGTCCTCACTTATTTGCCAATGATGAAATTTTATTTAATAAAGATATAACAGAATTAGATGAAAAGTGTGTTCCCGATTTTGATTTATTATGTGCAGGATTTCCATGTCAGCCATTTTCTCAAGCTGGTTACAGAAAAGGATTTGAGGATGTTCGTGGAAACCTATTTTATGATATTGTACGTATTATTCGGAATAAAATAAACGAAAATAATTCTCCTAAAGTAATATTATTAGAAAACATTAAGCACTTTAGAAACCATGATCAAGGCAGAACTTTAGAAACTGTGAGAAGTATTTTTGAAAATGATTTAGGATATCATTTTAAAATAGAAATACTTAATTCTAGAGATTTTGGTTTGCCTCAGAATAGACACCGTGCCTTTATGATAGCTTGGCTTCCAGAATTAGGTGACTTTTTTAGATTCCCTGAGATTAGTGAGACACCAGAGACTCGTGTAAAAGATATATTGGAAGATAAAGTAGACGAAAAATATACTATCTCGGACTTGTTATGGACAAGTCATATAGCCCGTAAGAAACGAAACAAGCAAAAAGGAAATGGTTTTGGCTACTCTCTTGTTTTTCATGATGATGAATATACTAGAACTCTTCCTGCACGTTACTATAAAGATGGTAAAGAAATATTAATAGCACAAAATGAAAAAAATCCACGTAAGCTTACACCGAGAGAAGCTGCGAATTTACAAGGATTCCCTAAAAACTTTATAATTCCTGTTTCAGATACTCAAGCGTATAAACAATTTGGGAACTCAATTAGTGTACCTGTTGTGCAAGCTATTGGAATAGAAATTATAAAACAGTTATTGAACTCCAAATGAACGTTTAGTCTATCCATCGCTCAAATTCATGTTGTGGCAGTAGCTTTATTATTTCACCTCCACTCATAGATTGCAAATCATACGTTAAATCTAATTGCTGAATAACTGCAACAAAACGCCTTATATTTCCGGGACGATTTTTTGTAGTTATACTTGGTTTGCTTGATTGCTTATTTTTATTCCAGTATAGTAAATTTGCCGCCTCAAGAATGCCTCCATTCATTACAATATCTTGTCTTGAAGCAATTTCTTCTACAACTTCACCAACCTTATCTGGTTCAGATGAATATAGAATTTTTGGCATATCTCTGTGAAAATCATATATTCTTAGTGGTAATGCAATCAAATGGCGATAATAATTTCTCCAATTAATTTTTTTATCAGGTATGTATCTCTGGATTTCCTTGATACTTCTGTCTCCATTTTTATCAACAGGACAAATTACATCAAAATAGAAAATAGATAACCAAGACCATAAGCCAGCATCATAAAATTTGTTTTCTAAGCTGAGGGTGTTTAATCTAGGGTATAAATACTCAGCCATTTGCAATTTTGAAGTAAAGGGTAAAAATTCAATGTTTGTTTCAGGATATAAAATAATTGTATAATCCTCATTATTAATTAAATTTCTATCTAACTCTAAAGTATTATTAGACCTCAAAACATCTAAGTGCTCTCTAAAATATAATAGACCTTCGTCATTAAATTTTCGGATTAAAGTCATTTTTACTAATTACTTTCGTTATTTATGAATTTTTCAAAATTCATTTTCACATCATTTAATATACAAAATTCATGTACAACGTGATTTACCCACGCTTCTCTTTCATCATCAGTCAAATCACTAATATCTCTGTCTATATACATTCTCGTTAATGTTTTTCCATATGTGATCCACTTTGTTCGCCAATTATCAACATCAGTCTCGTCGACATCCTCAATATTCAAGATTATATGAGATAGTATTTGCTCTACTACATTAGGAAACACTAAAGAAACAAACAGTGGATGTGTTCTGACAACTTCATTTACCGGTTGGTTTAAATCTAAACTACTATTAATTAGTAATGTTGGCATGGCAAATACTTCTGTCAAATCTAATGACCATATACGATCCTCTAAATCTTCGTAAGACACATATAGTAAGGGTAGTTTTTCTACTTTTTTTGTTTCCTCTGCAGACGACTGGATACCATCAGCAACTGCTATAAGCCTTCCAATATCCTCTGATTCATCAACTACTTTCACTCTGAATGTTGGTGTATTACTTTGAAGCTCATCCAAATAATGTATTTTATCTGCAAATGACAATACTTGATTTACTGTCCCATAATCAAAGCGCATCATAGATGATTTAAAATATGCTTCTAAATAAACTTTTGCTGTCTCTGGAAAATCATAAGTTGTTAGGTCAATAGTTGCACGACAAGCTGGATATTCTGAGTCATGGCGGTCAACAGATGTAATAGTAATGTGTTCTCTATATAATTTTTCTCTTCCAGTATAGTTAAATATTCTTCTCATTCAGTGGTTTCCGATCTAACATTTACCATTAAGTCACGTGCTTTATGAAAACCGTTAACTCTAATCACAAAATTCTCGGATAATATAGATACTATCATTTTATTGGAATCTACATTCTCGATTTTGCCGTCGATAATATCATATACTATGGGTGACTTTTCTAATTCAAAATCAAAAGGAGTGTATTTCTTGAATGGATTTCCAGTTCTTACATCATATGCGAAGGAGATTTTCAACTGAGTGACTTTTTTGTTAGATTCAGTGTTTCTTCTAATTGTGACACCTGACTCCGACCTATTTATAATAATTGGTGTAGGAGAACGAGGTAATGGTGGAATAGTTGGTTTATCGGTTTTCTTAGCTTTCTTTTTTGATTTTTTACGTTTTTTGATTGGAGAAGTAGGCTCATCTTCGATATCTTTTTCCAAAAAGAACATATCTTTTAATAGATCTTCATCCAATTCTTTACTTGCTTCCGTTAGTTTCCTTGCCAAATCACGTATACTATTCTTGACGAAGTTTAAGGTAGAAGAAGCATGTATATATTTACCTTTAAAATTTTGTGAGTCCTTTTGCCATTCCGTATGTGCTGGGTTTTCTGCGTCACCTAACATTGTCGTTAAAGGGGTTTCATCAATAACAACCATCCCTCGCATTTCACGCTGTGTTAGAGTTCTTATGCCTGTTATTGTTATGCCTTCACGAATAAAATAATTTTCCGCACGAGATAAAGTATCATCAAGTTCTAAATAAACTTTAAAATTTGCTTGTTCAGGACTTTCATGCTTTAGTTGCACTTTTGTCGTAATAATAAAACCTATTCTACGATTTTGAGAAAACTCTTGCTTCCAATTGTCGATAACGTTTTCAACTGAACTAAAATACTCCGCCCATCGTGGAGCTTTAGTTAAATCAGCAGGTAGAGGGAATATTTTATGATCATCGTGTGGTAATCTCATAGACCATAGTACAAAATCGAGTGCTTTGAGAAAGACATCCTTATTAAAATTGGCATTATTTTCTAGTCTTAGAATTTCTTCTTCCAAAGTAGAACGCTCAATTTTTACATTTCCTACTCTGACTTTTAAGGAATCTTCTAATATTGGATAGAAATATTGTTGAATCACTGATTGAGTCAATCTATCTTCTGTAATTTCTTCATCAGGAATAGCAATTATCAATGATAGACCACTTGTTTCCTTGCGACGCAACTTAAATAAATCACAAAACCTATTTACCTCTTCATCATCCGTTATCGGTACTACAAAATTCGGCTTTGTAGTAGAAAAATGTCCGTAATGTCCATAAGCAGTATGTTCCTGAGAATTAACTTTATGAATTTTTAGTACTGAATTTCCCATCAAGTATATCTTGTCAGGCTCAGAATGACGTTTTGTAATGCCCCAAAAAGTATTTATTTGTGATGTAGCTGGAAAAACCGATTTACCTAACCCCCAGCGTCCTCGGCTATCAGTAGATTTACCAGACCGTCCTATATTCCGCCAAAAATAATAAAAACCATTATTGTTATTATTATCATCAGATGATGCTAAAGTATCACCTAATAAACCTGTAGTGCCAAAATCTTCGACGATGAGAAATCTGATTTCTTTTTTCAAGTTTTTAAGATGCTCATGTATACCATTATTCTCACTTTGCAAATGTGGTAACAAGGTCTCAAAGTATTTTTGAACTTGTGCTCTCTTTAAATGAAGAAACCGAAACATCACTTCTGCTGGTTGACTTGTACTAAGTTTAGCATCTAAAACATTTTGTATAGTCTCTCTAACTAAAGCATGCGCTAACCCTCCCACAACATTTGTTGTAAAAAACTGTGAATTTACTGGGTCCTGTCGCATATAACCTTCAATTTGGGGAGGAAAATTCCAATGAGGTTGGGACATGATGGTATTTAAGCCTTTTAATAGAAAGGTATATTACAATTAATTTAATTTACCATAAACAGTGAATATGTGCTAATAGCTACCTAGTCTTATTTTCACATCCCATATAAACAATTATTTCCACCCGCAAAAGGAGTAACATACTTCCCATCACATCCCCTGCCTTTGACTATCTCCTTGCTCATCAATGAGCATCGCATCATCACGCACTTCATCTTGCAAACGCAATGACACATCATCGGCAGTATCGGCGGTGAAATAACTGGACAGGGCTTGCTGAGCGTAGAATGCCATTTCTTCGGGCAGATTTTGGATGAACATATCTTGTCGCCCATCGTATTTATCTGCATAAAGATTGTAACGTGCCTCAGCAGTTGATTCGCGCGTTGCCACCATTTCCTCAATACTCACATCAACCACATCATCAACAGACATCTTGCGCTGATAAACAGGCACACCCAAGCGAATCTCATGCTTCAATTCTTCGCTATCCACTTCAATTGTTTGCTTTGCAAAGAATGACCCAATGAAGGCAATAATAAAGGGCAAAACAAGCGCAGAAAGCACAATACCAGCCACAATCTCAGGGTCACCATCTGCAAGTGCCTTAAACATAATGAGACTATAAAACCCAATACTAAATAATGCGGCTGCCCCTGCACCAACTTTATAACTCATAGTCTGTAAGTAAGGTGTCTCCAGTTTGAGGCTGGTCTCGGTCTCACTCTGAATCAGATTATCGGGCTTTTTACTTTTGCGCCGTTTAATTTTTTCGCCAGTGGGGATTTTATTCGCAAAATTGAACACCGCCGAGCAATTTGGGCAGGCGGCAATCGTCTGTTGCACATTGATGTTTTCAGGAGGAATTACACTACGGCAATCAGGACAATGAAGTTTATAGCTCATGTACTACTCCATCTTATGATTTACTAACAATGCCGATGATTCTAGCATCTGCCATTGTGGTTCACACCCCTAAACTTTAGGGATTTAAGGTATGGAGTTCTACAAAAATTCTCTGCTAAACACGGAAAATCCTATGAACAAGTCACAAGGAAATTGACATAACCAAAACTGATGAAATCTTTATCATGCAGGATACGCGCTTGTTCAGGTCGAATACGCTTGCCATTGAGGTACGTGCCATTTTTGCTTTGGTGGTCAGTCAGATACCAATTATCATCAACATAAGTCAGGCTGGCATGTTGACGCGATACGCCCCCATTCCATCCTGCGACCTTACTTAAATCCAAAGATATTGCGTCATCTAGTTTATTATCACCGCGCCCGATGAGAATTTCATCTGCAACATCATTTTCAATGAGAAATTCCATACCTGTCACTTGCTCGGTTAGCATGATTTTCTCAGTAATCGGCAAGAATAATGTACTTTGCTTGTTCTTATTTACAGTTTGTGATTCATGCAAATGACGTTCTTTTTGAAGCTCTGCCAAGCGTTGCTGTAACTCCTCACGGAATGACTCACCAACGGATATGGTTTCATTGAGTATCGCACCGCAGTTCATACAGTGCATTGCTTTTGCAGGATTTGATTGGTCGCATTTATCACAAATTTGTTTGCCAAGGAACATTGTACTTTTCCCTCAAAGAATCTACAATACATTAATATTACAACAGATTAAGAGATGAAAGCATTAAGGTCTTAAGGCTTTATTTTTGTCAAGAATTGTAAACAATAACTTGCATTTCGCTGTGATTTCGTAATATGATGAAAGAAAAAGAAAGAAAGTCTTAAGTGTGCCTACTGCCTTAATTATAGATGATCTACCAGCCAATATTAATCTACTCAAAGCCTATTTAAGTTTATTTGGCATCCAATCCATCAGTGCATCCACAGGCGAAGATGGATTTGCCCTCGCCAAAAAACACCAACCTGATGTCATTTTTATGGATTTATTGATGCCTGAAAAAACGTGGAACGGTTATAAAACATGCCAAGAATTAAAAGCAGACCCACAAACCGATCATATTTCTATTGTCGCAATTTCGGCAATTGGGGATAAACAACGCGCCTATGATGTGGGGTGTGATGCTTTCTGTCGCCGTCCCTTTCAGAAACAGAATCTCAGCCAAGTGCTTAATAGTTTACAAATTCTTCAGCAGACGACCTAACCTGCTGAAGAATAAGATTTAGCTGATTTCCATGATGATATGATGATCAGCAATGTACTCGTTAATTGTTACATATCTTCTTGGGTGTTTTCATTACACATACCCTTATACTGGTCAAAGCAAGGCAGACTAGGCGGAGCATCCTCCACCCATATTACAAATTTCACCCCTGCATCAACCGCACGGCTGTTTCGGCGAGGATTGCTGTCCCATATTTGAAAGAGTCCTCACTGATAGCAAAGATCGGGCTATGATGTGGTCGATGAACCTCATCGTATTTTGCGCCTAAGAATAACATCGCACCCGGCGCTTTTTGAGTCATGTAGGAAAAATCTTCTGCACCCATTTTTGGTACTGCCACATGCGCGTTTTCGCGTCCGAGATATTGTGCAGAAATATCACGTAGTAAACCTGCCACACCTGCATCATTATATAGTGCTGGATAACCTCGACTAATGCTGAGTTCGTAATCACCACCCAGTGCTTTAGAAATCTCAAAACATTGCTTTAAGCCTGAATGCAATTGCTCACGGATTTCTTCATCGAAAGAGCGAATTGTACCGCGAATTTCGACTTTGTCAGGAATTACATTGGGGGCAACCCCTGCATGAATAGCACCAATTGTAATGACAGATGCACTCGTTGGGTCGGTCTGGCGTGCGCGAACACCTTGTATTGCACTAATCACTTGTGCTTGTATCCAGATAGGGTCAACGCCCATGTGAGGTGATGCGCCATGTGTGCCTTCACCAAAAATCGTCGCATCAAACGTATCGACAGCCGCTAAAACGTAACCATCGCCGACTTTAATCTCACCAACAGGCAGGGTGCTATCAACATGCAAGGCAATCACATGATCCAATTCTTCAAGTGCTTGGTCATCAATCATAGCTGTCGCACCACTAATGCCATCATCGTCCCACTTCTCTTCTGAGGGTTGGAATAGCAGGCGGATTTCACCTGATAAATCAGGCATGTCATGGAGGATTTGTGCTACGCCGAGCAACATTGCGGTGTGGGCATCATGTCCACAAGCGTGCATCTTTCCATCAACTTGTGATTTAAAGTCAAGATCGACAGCTTCATGAATCGGTAGCGCGTCCATATCCGCACGAATGCCAATTTTACGACCATTACCGTCGCCAATACGCGCAACAACCCCTGTACGCCCGACACCCACTTCAGCTTCAACACCCATATCATTGAGGGTCTTGGCTACGAGGTTAGCTGTCTGGAGTTCTTCAAAACCGAGTTCAGGATTCTGATGAATTTCACGTCGCCATGCGATAATGTTCTGCTCGATTTCTTGGGCTTTTTCTAAAAAATTCGTCATGAGGGATAACTCCTATTTAGGAATAAATTTTCATCCATTTTATGTTTTTAGTAGAGGTGTGTCATACCATACCCCTACCTAATATTATAGATTGCGATACTCAGAGGGATAGTGCCAGAGTGAATTGGCTATGAAAACAAAAACCACAGGATATTGTATCCTATGGTCAATAAATTCGGTATTAAATTGAATTATGTTTGTGCGTAATCATCCCTGCTAGCAAGAACTTCGATACATGCTACTGATATAATCGAATGCCCTCGTTGGTTGAGATTAATCAGCACCTCCAGAAGTTCGGTCTGCCCACTGAGTACGCCTGTTAGCATAGTGACGGGAAAGCGTTTATTCGCTGTCTCGGGTGTCACCTTGAAGCGTTTGGCAAAGGTTGAAAGAGAAGATGAGAGATTCCCTTTAAACTTTATCTGGTAAACAGCAGGCTGACCTATTTCTAGTTGTTCATATATATTTTGGTACATGTGAAGTGCCTTTCATCAATTAAGATGCACGCACCTCAGTTTGTAATTGTAGAACCGCTTGGCAGAATTCTTCTAACGATGCGACTCTAATCGATGCGATATATTGCCATGTTTCAGGTGCTAAATCAAATTCCCGTTGGAGTGTTGCATCCCCTTGAACAATGAGTCTCTGTCGGATTGAACGGCTTGTTAATGCAGACCCAACCAGTTGATTTAACTTAAGCACTTCATGTTTCGAGAACAATGGTGTTATATATGCCGGCGTATGTCCGTAATTTCTTAGTACAGCCATGTTTTTACTCCCCACACATCACAGTACTTCTGTGATGCTAGAATATTGGTGATTGAATTTATGAACTACCACCGACTGCGCGTCCTGCTTCTGCCAATGCTGTTGGCATCACAAATAAAGCGACAACCACAGCTAACAGAATTAGACCAAAGATAACAGTGCGGTACTTGTTCAATGTGTTGCTTACTTGAAGGATTTGTGATTGCATTACTATTTCCCCTATATCAAATATTTTTTCTTAGATTGTTCCTCAATAAACACGATGAGATGTTTAAAGAAGTTACTTCTGTATATCAAACGCGATGAGACGCTTGATAAAGGTTATGAACTACCACCGACTGCGCGTCCTGCTTCTGCCATTGCTGTTGGCATCACAAATAGGGCGATGACCACTGCTAACAAAATTAGACCAAAGATGACAGTGCGGTACTTGTTCAATGTGTTGCTTACTTGAAGGATTTGCAATTGCATGATTAGACTCCCCTATGTCGAAATAATTTTCCTAAAGTTTTTCCCCAATAAACGTGATGAGACGTAAATAGAGGGTTATTGCTTCCTTATGTCATGCGATGAGACAATCAATAAGGTTTTATTGCTTCATAAACGTGATGAGACGTTTATTAATTTATGAACTACCACCAACTGCACGTCCTGCTTCTGCCATTGCTGTTGGCATCACAAATAGGGCGATGACCACTGCTAACAAAATTAGACCAAAGATGACAGTACGGTATTTATTCAGGGTATGAGTCACCTGAAGAACCTGTGATTGCATGATGAAACTCCTATATTTAATATCCTTTACATAGAATAGTTCTTGCCTATGTATGGGGTACTGAATATAGAAGTTAGAGTTTTCAAACTTTCTTAATTACACCTGTAATTAAGGTCAAAATACTCTAAAAATTCGTCAAGTTTGCCTAAAACAAAAAGGGACAGATAGAAATCTGTCCACTATTTTTTAGGTTTTCATAGGTGATTCAGGTCAGTAATTCGATTAACAATTGGTCTGTTTCTGGGGAGGGTGCAATGCCCAATTGTTCTTGTAAGCGAGATTTTAGCAGATTATAGGTATACATAATCTTCGGACGTTCATTCAAATATGAACAGCATATCATCTGAGCACGATAAGCGGCTTCATGAATTTCGTCATGTTGTGCGGCTGTTTGGAAGGCTTGTAGTGCAATATAGTAATTCTTCTGGCTCATGTGGCAATGTCCTAAGTTCATCCACGCCTCAAGCGATAATTTTTGATATTTTGTTCGTAGAACTGTTGCCCAGTGATAATCTAAATCTGGTAAAAAGTCACCTGTCAGCAATTGAGTTGCTTGCATCCAAATATCTAAGGCACGAACGCTACTCGTCCCTAGTTTACGGGCTTCCGCGACAAGCGTATCGAGGCGTAAGGCATCGCACCATAAATGAATTTTGGGATTGATTCCGTATTTGTCATTGTCTTCATCATAGATAATCGTCTGATTACCGACTGTTTGCCGAATACGTGCAAGCATTTGGTGGAATAAATTTGTAGCTGATTCAGCCGATTTATCTTCCCAAAAAATGAGAGAAATATCATCCCGACGCGACATCTTATGAAAGACAAAATATAGGAATAATTCGCGTGCGATTTTGGATTGCCAATCTTGTTGCTGAACGTGTTCCCCATCTTGGCGGATAATTTCAGTGCCAAGAGAATAGACTTGTAAGCTAGAAGTCAGCGGTC
The DNA here is from genome assembly GCA_965230145.1 of Phototrophicaceae bacterium. Lineage (GTDB taxonomy): Bacteria > Chloroflexota > Anaerolineae > Aggregatilineales > Phototrophicaceae > JAUZRW01. The sequence goes on along the minus strand of CBDDKI010000002.1, from coordinate 2,748,189 downwards.
TAATAGGAATAATGATGCGACGGGTTGATTTGTTCGAGGCATCAATCAGACGTTCTAAATGGCTTCCCAACCCACCATTATGGAGCATTAATTGTTGACGGAAATCTGTCAGAGTTTGGTTATTCACTAATTCTGCAAAGAAAGATGGTAATGCTGTGCCGTTCTCATATTTATCACGCAGTGTTTCGGTAATTGTTTGCAACGCTTCATTATCTTTACGTGAATGAGCGAGGCGTAATTGCAACATCGTCTGTTCAATCGATTGCCCATTCCCATTAGCGCCATATTTCTGCGCTTCATGGGCGATGCTACGAATATTGTAAGGTTGTAGCTTAACGTGCATCGATTCGATATGAGCTTCTTGATATGCACCTAATAACTGATGTGAGCGCGCAATGGTCATCGCATCTTGCACACAGGTCATTGCGGCTTCGGCACGTCCTTGCCAGCGATAGACAGTGGCGAGATGTGTTAGAGTCTCACAACGCATATAGGGTTCATTTGTCCCGACTAATAATAGAGCATCTTGATAATATTCGCGTGCTTTTTCGTAGTAACCGCAATCACGCTCTAAATCAGCTAGAGAAGCCAACAAGAAATAGCGACTACGTCCAGATTCGAGCAAGCGGATAATTTCTAAGCCTTCAAGATAAACTTCGCGTGCTTCGTCATACTTGCCTTCTTCATAATATAAATAGCCCAAATTATTGAGTGCTAAGGCAAGTTGCTCGCGGTTATCGAGCATACGACGCAAGGTAATCAAATTATTGAGGCAAGTATCGGCGGCTTCTTTATGACCTAAATCCCGATAGACCACTTCCATATCTTGTAAGAGGCTTGATTGCTTGAACAACCCTGAGTGTTGTTCGAGCAAGGGTTTTGCTTCTTCTAAATCAGCTATCGCTTCGTCTAGGCGACCTAAGAAATAGTGCGACATACCACGCCGACGCAGTACAAGACCATATAACTCAGGATATTCTTCGACATCTTTGAGCATGTCATGGCTGAGTTGATAGGACTCTTCATATGCCCCTTTAAAGAAAGCGATATATGCCATTTGATACAGTGTACGGTTGTACCATTCTGTGTCATCTTTTTGCTCAAAACCGTATAACGCACGTTTGGCGTATATACTTGCTTGTTCAGCATCGCGGTCATAATCCAGCGCAATCAGTAAGCGAACATAATCGAAATTTGGTGTTGGAATATCGACATCGGTAATCGCATCACTGAATTGCCGTAAGGTTTCGACTCGTCCTTGAACATAATAACTATGCACGAGCGATTCTAATAAGTAGATGGCTTGATGATTCGCACCAGCTTTTAAATAATGGCTAATGGAACGGTCAGTTAGACCTTGTGATTGATACCATCCTGCCACTCGACGGTGTGCAGATGCAAAAGATTCTGGCTCATTGAGTTGGAAGTGAGTCTGTAAGAAAACTCGGAACAACTCATGATATTGGTAGCCGACCCCATTACGTTGAATGAAGAGATTTAAACTCAGAACCTCAGCCAGCGATTCTTCCCAATTGGGTACATCCAAAATTTCGGTGCAGATGTGTGACGTGAATACCTCAACAGTTGATGTCCATTTTAGGAATTGCTGAATATGCGGAGCTTGTTGTTTCAGCATATCATGGGCAATCGATTGGAATAGCACATCCGATGGTTGACTATCGCCACCTAATTGGAAAAGCAAATCTGTCGGCAGTGGATGTAAGGCAAGACTTGTCCCTGCGGGCCAGCCGTTCATCCGTTCCCATACCAACTGGATAATATCAGGCGACACGGGACGTTCTGCTTTTGAGGCTAAGAGGTAGACTTCTGCCTCAGTGAAGAATAAATCTTCTTGTGGAATAGATAACATCTGACGTTTGGCTATCATTGTCAGCATATCTAAAGGTGGAATGGTTTGGCTCAGTATCAACACATGGCAATTATTGGGCATGAAGTTGACAAATGTTTTGAGCCATTGGTTCGCAGGGTGGAAAATACTAAAGCGTTGCCAGTCATCAAAGACAATGAGGAAAGGTTTGCTTGTGAATTGTTGCAATATCAGGGCAAGCTCATGAGCGATGATTTCTGCAGGTTGCTCAATGAGGCTGTTTAAGGTTTGAACTTCGGGTACAAAATCCGAAAGCGTTTGCAATAAATGCGTAATCATCGTCCGCATATCTTGCTGATACGCAGTGACATTATGCCAAATGACATTACACTTTATGGACTCTGCCAATTGTGAAGCAACGGATGTTTTACCACAGCCCGGTGGCGCACTTAATAAGGTCACAGGATAATCAATTGCCTGAGACAAAATGTCTTGCAAATGTGGGCGTTGGATTAATCCGCGCTGTGTTGGTATTCCCCGTTTGTGGAAATTACTCATAGTGACTACGTACCCACTAGCATAATTACCCCCCTACTATACCCTATTCGGGCTAAAAAAGGGAACTAAAATTTAGGAATTATAACGAAATGATACAAAAATCCCTTAGAAATTTGTTTCTAAGGGGGTAAAATCTACTTGATATAGGTTGTTTTTGTATGGAAACTGAGGTGTGAGAATGCAAATCCTAAAAAGATGTGACTCGCTTGAGAGGATTGGCGTAGGAAAATGCCTGTGTTATCCGACATAGGGTTTTCCTCATCACCCTCTCTCTAAATCTCTCTCCCATCAAGGGAGAAAGACTTCTAAGGTAGCCCAGTTCTCCTTCTCCACTGGTGGGAGAAGGGGCTAGGGGTAGAGGGGGAAAAGGGCAATTCCTTGAGAGCCTGCCGAATACGTTATTTCGTCGCCATATGCTAAAGCATGATGGCTTAAAAACACGGGTGCTAAAGCACACTTTAGAGATAGTTTTTGAGTACGCTTTAGCGTCCGCATTTTAGCTAGACAGATGGCTTTAGCCTCTGTCGATACACAGAATTTTAACCTGCATAATGCCGTCCGTGACACGAAAACTTAGCCCCGTGACCACCCTTGCACGAGAGACTCCCAACGACTGTATTCCGCTAAGAGCGCAGATTTTTTCGCCTTGCCTTCGCTGGTATTGGGAAAAACGAGCGGAAATGTGCCTAAGATATGTGCGAATTCGTCTGTGGATAAGCCATACAAATGCGCGACGAGGGCATCAATTTCATCAATCATTTTTTGGCATTTTCGATTTTATCAGGTTCATTTCTTCATCATTTATTCTGTATAGCTTATAAACTTTTTCGTTGAGTTGACTCAATTTATCTTCATTCCTTTTTTGGGGATTTTTAGTCAAATCCATCGCTAAATCTACGACTTTTTGGTATAGATGTTGAGTTTCTTTGTCGCCTAAGTCCATCTCGGGCATAGGTATACGTTGTGTTACGGGACCATCAAAGTGCATAGTTCGGATGGCTTTTGCAAAAATAAACCTATACACAAACCAGTTTATTAACTCCGAATGTAGCAATCCTAAAAAGAAATATGTTGAAAGTGACGAGTTATTTTTTAATTGATTAACTGTATCAAGGATTATGAGTTGTGAAATATCTTGCGTAGGAATAGTTGAAATGATTTTTATATGGTCAACTGGGTTTTGTACATGAGCGACAATATTTTGAACTAAAATACTGTCAGATACAACACGCGCATTATCGGGAATATTTGAATCGGAGATATAACCTCTAGCACCATCTACGTGAAAAGATTGTATTTGAGCACCACTAAGAACTTTTAAATTGTTAGTCGCTTTTTCAACTATATCCGATTGTAAACCAGCTCCTCTAGTATTTGTAACATGGGTATCTAAATAGATTTCTGATTCCTTGAGTTTATGTGCTAAGGTAATTTCCTCAGGTGTAACACCGTTCAAAAAGAACCCAAATTTCTCTACATCAAATTTAGATATAGTTCCTAACTGAAGAAACTCTAAATCTTCACGTATTAGTGAGTCATAACTAGCAAACTCTTTATTTTTGAAATATATATAAATACTTTGTTCTAGGTTCACCTCTTGCCAAACTTTTCCACAATCGACTAATATTCTCAGTCCTTTTTTTAATATATCTCTAGTCTTTTGCCAACGTGACGAATAAGTCAGCGATTTCGGTATTATGTAGCCATTAATTCCATCTGATGACATTAAATTCAGAGCTTGCTTTACAAATAAAGCGGCTGTATCAGTCGTTCCCAAATTATATACATCGCCAAAGTAATCTTTATCCTGTCTTGAGAGTTTAGCCCCATAAGGCGGGTTGCCAATAATCACCTGAAAGCCCCCACCCTCACGCAGTGCGCCAGTCTCATCAAAGAACACTTCGGGGAACTCTAAGCCCCAATGAAAGAGGCGTGTGCTATCAAGGTCAGTGAAATGCTCAGCATAATGCGCGTTTAACGTGGCGCGTAGGTTGCTCAGTTGCGCCTCTAAATCCGCTTGAATGATGTCATGTTGCGGGTCAGTATTGGCAGTCGCTTTGAGGTCAGCCCGTAATTTGCGGACGTTTGCAATCGCTGTTTGGTGTTCTGCCAGACGCTCATCATCGGGGCGCAAGCCAATCAGCGCGTTGCCGACCTTCACATTCTGGTTGAGGATGAGAGGCAGACGTTTTTCTGTGCCTTGTTTTTCCATGGCACGCATCATCAAATTCACCACCGCAATCTCCGCCGCTTGCGGGTCAAGGTCAACGCCATACAGATGTTGCTCTAAGATGAGGGTCGGGTAATTGCGAATGCGGTTGAGTTCAAGCTCATATTGCTTCACCCGTACATTATCGTCAACCGTGGCTTGTTCAAATTTGGCGGCAATCTCAGCAATGCCTTCTTTGTAAGCATCATTTAAGCGCTGGATTTCGCCCTCGTAAAAATCGCGTAGCACTTGGTAGGCGTAAATCAAGAATGAGCCAGAGCCACAGGCACTATCCAGCACCCGTAAATCCATGATGTCACGGCTGGTTTTGCGCCTTTCGCCGTCGAGTGGCTCACCATCGGGCTTGCCATCCTCTGTACCATAGAGATAACGTCCTAAGCTGTTATCCACAATATAGCGCACAATGACTTGTGGTGTGTAATAAGACCCCTGTTTCTTGCGCGTTTCGAGGTTATCACGGGTTGTGATGCGTTCATCATCGGCTTGCACCAAGGCTTTGCCCAGATATTGCTCGTAGGTATTGCCCAGAATATCGGCAGGCATCGCACGGAATTTCACCAAATACAAATCATGCGCGAGACGCATCAAGACATCATCGCTAAAAATGGCTTGGTCAACTATGCCTTCGCTGAACAAGGCAGAATTATGCTCGTGGTCAAAATTGCGGAAGAGGTTCTTAATCAGGCTAATCATCGACGGTGCATAAATATTCTGCCGACGCAATTCGTAAAAGTCATGCAATGTGCCGGGTTTAACAACCAAGTGGTCTTCGGCAAAGCGCACAATCACCAGACGGTCAATGATGCGTTGCACCACATTACGAATTTGGGCTAAGGCGAGGCTACCTGTCTCAGCTACTATCCACGGGTTCGCTTCTTGATTACTGAGGAGGTCATTGGCGAGGTCAATCCGCCATGAATCAATCAATTCGAGATATTTACTATCGACATCCACCCGAAAACGTTGATTACTCAGGTAATCCAATGAGCCATTGAGGATGCTCTCGTACGATAATTGCCATAGCAAATCAAAATCTTGTAAGAAGGCATTCGGGTTTTCAAAAGATAAAACTAGCCAATCGCGCCGTGCATTAAATAAGCGCAAGCGTTCAAAGTTGCTCAAAATCGCCCATTGTCCGCCATTTTGGAAGGCATAATTAATCGCTTGCTGTTCTTCTGCGGTGCGGTCAACTGCCATGCTGGGCAATGCCAATTGTTGCGGTCCTAGCGCATCATTCAAACGCCGTTTCTTGATTTCTTCCGCCCGTCGTATCTCGCCCATATAACGGTCAGATTCGATTTTTTCTAGCGCGTCAATGACCTTGAAGCGTTTGGCTTCGATGTAGATACGTTCGCCATTATCGGCAATTAAGAGGCGGTCAACCCGTCCGCCTGAGACGGTCAACTCGTTTCTAAAATGTTCGTAATCGGTGGGCCAGCCCAAAACATCGCGGAAGAGCGGTAGCAGATATTTCTCAATCACATCGGATTCGCTCAAATGTTGAGCTTGGTCTATTTTGTATTGTTCGATGAGGTTTTCTAATACCTGACGGGCTTGTTCTTTCGTGGGCATGGCATACCTGTATTATTTAGAACGGATGGTCAACTGTGTCGGTATTATAGCGCAGTTAATAAAATGCTGAAACAGCGTATAGGGGAATGTCAGTCGTGGGCACTCTGTGAAGATTTAAAATTAAATACGACGTTTAGATAGCCCACTTGGCGCATCCGAACAAATTTAGGCACTAGGTATCCTACATCAGCTAAAGCCCTCAGAAATAACGGTTGTCGCCCTTGTGTTGCCGTGTTGCAACCCTTGAACAAAACACTAACTGACAGAGGCTAAAGCCATCTGTCTAGCCAAAATGCGGACGCTAAAGCGTACTCAAAAAAACTAACTATAAAAGTGTGCTTTAGCACCCGGGTTTCCGAGCCATCATGCTTTAGCATATGGCGACTAAATAACTTTGCAACAGAGCCACCTTGTAGTCGATGTTGTTTGGTAGCCTACAGATTTATCTGTAGGCAATACTTTAGGTTTAAGTCACACCAGTCGGCACCCAGATATTTTTCACTTGGACACTATGATGCAAAAATTCATGACCTGCTCCTTGTTCTGGGTTTGCCCAATCACGCGCTTCACCATAACTGACCCAAGTGCGCTTCATATTATGTGCAGCGAGATATTCCACAAAGTAACTACCCTCAGCACTGCCGAAATACCACATTGCATCGACATCATCATGTTCAACGAGTGTCTTTGTGAGATGGTCACGTTTGCCTGTGACGATATTCACAACCCCTGCTGGCAAATCAGATGTTTCTAAAATTTGGTAGAAATCTGTCGCGCTGAGCGGATATTTTTCCGATGGAATGGCAATCACGGTATTTCCGCGTGCAATCGCAGGTGCAACTAGCGAGACAAAAGCCAACAATGGCGATTCATCAGGGCAAGCGACTCCGACTACACCAAGATAATCATGGTAACCAATGACGATACCGCGCAAAGTTGTCTCTTGCACTGTACCACCGTATTTATCCGACCAAGCGGCATAGGTAAAGAGTCGTTCGACTGATTGTTGGACTTCAGCAGTAGCTTCGGCTTTCTTACAGCCAGTCATATCGATGAGGCGTTGCGCGAATTCATCGGCACGTATCGCCAAATTTTCGGCGATGTAATACAAAATCTGTGCGCGATTATGTGGGGTGCGGTCTGCCCAACCGCGAGCTTTGTGAGCTGCTTCGACTGCATTCCGGATATCTTTGCGGTTGCCATCCCCAACTTGCCCGATTTCTTTGCCATCTGCACTCAAGATTGGACGACTATAATTACCATCGGGGCGAGCTTGCTTACCACCAATATACAGTTTAGTGGTACGGTCTAACGGAGCAAAACCTCCATTAGCATTAGATATTGCTATTGGTGCAGGTGGTACATGCGCTGACCATTCCTTAACATCCAATGTTTCAACATCGAGTTTAGGTTGTGGGCGTTTTTGCCAGCTAGGACGCACATATTCGTAGAGTCCTTCTTTGCCACCCTCGCGTCCGAAGCCACTTTCACGGTAGCCACCAAAGCCACTCGCGGCATCAAAGAGATTGGTGCTATTGACCCAAACACTACCAGCTTTCACTTTGTGGGCAACTTCTAAGGCTGTGTTGATATTTTCGCTCCAGATACTTGCCGCTAATCCGTAGCGCGTATTATTAGCGAGTTCAATCGCTTCGGCAGGGGTACGGAAGGTCATCGCTACCAAAACGGGTCCAAAAATTTCTTCTTGAACAACAATTGATGATGGTGATACTTCGGTAATTAATGTTGGTGGATAAAAGCATCCCTCTTGTGGCATGGGAATATCGGGCTGAAAGATAGACGCACCTTCGTTAATCCCAGCTTTGACCCATTTATCAATGGTCTGGTATTGCACAGGGTCAACTACTGCGCCAATATCAATACTCTTATCGAGCGAATCCCCGACACGCAATTTACTCATGCGTTGGCGTAAATTCTCTAAGAATGTTTCGGCGATATTCTCTTGCACAAGCAATCGTGAACCCGCACAGCAAACCTGCCCTTGATTAAACCATATCGCATCAACTATGCCTTCAATCGCGCCATCAAGGTCAGCATCTTCAAAAACAACAAACGGTGATTTACCACCAAGTTCCAGTGATAATTTTTTGCCACTGCCAGCAATCGCTTGGCGGATGATGCCGCCAACATGGGTTGACCCCGTGAAGGCGACTTTATCAATATCAGGATGTGCTGTGAGGGATGCCCCTGCTTCGTCGCCCCCTGTAATCACATTCACAACACCTGCTGGTAAGCCACTCTCCTGCAATATTTGCGCGAAGAGAATCGCGGTCAGTGGTGTATAGGGGGCTGGTTTAATCACGACTGTATTGCCCATCGCTAAAGCTGGAGCGATTTTCCATGCCAGCATCAGCAAGGGGAAATTCCAAGGAATCACTTGCCCGACAACGCCCACAGGTTGATAGCCTGCCATCTCGCTTTCCATCAGTTGTGCCCAGCCTGCATGATGATAGAAGTGTCGTGCAACTAGCGGAATATCGAGGTCACGCGATTCACGGATGGGTTTGCCATTATCAAGCGACTCAATGACTGAAAATAATCGGGCGTGCTTCTGGATATTACGGGCAATCGCATAGAGATAGCGCGCACGTTGATGCCCTGATGTTTTGCTCCACGTTTTGAAGGCTTTGCGCGCGGCTTTAACAGCTTTATCGACATCAGCCGAACTGGCATCAGCGACATCCGCTAACTTTTTGCCTGTGGCTGGTGCGCTGACCTCAAGATATTTTTCTTCTGGGGCTTGCCATTGGTTATCAATAAATAACTCAAATTTACGGTTATGCTCGTCAAGCCATGCTTGTGCGGCATTGTCACTTTCGGGTGCTGGACTGTATTCCATTGTCTCAAAAATCTCTTTTACAGTTGGCATGTGTGTGTTCTCCCTCTTAACCCATTGGCATGTGATGTTTAGCGGCGTAGCGTCCTGTGACGTGGTGCGATAATTGCCGTTCGATGTCAGTCAATAAGCTACTCGCGCCATAGCGGAATAAATCGTTGTGTAGCCATTCATCGCCGAGTTCTTCTTTCATCAGGACTTGCCACGTAATGGCATCTTTAGCGGAGCGAATGCCCCCTGCTGGTTTAAAACCGACCTTGAACTTCGTCATGGCAAGGTATTCGCGGATGGTGCGCGTCATAATTAGCCCAAATTCGAGCGTCGCATTGACGGATTCTTTCCCTGTAGAGGTCTTAATGAAATCAGACCCTGCCATCATGCAGACTTTACTAGCTTTAGCAACATTCCACAGGGGACCTAATTCGCCTGTTGCGAGAATGGATTTCATATGGGCTTCACCACAAGCAGCTCGCATCTCGCAAACTTCATTATAGAGGGCTTGCCAATCGCCCCTTAAGACGTGTTCGCGTGTGATGACAATATCAATCTCTTTTGCACCAAGTGCAACCGACTCTTTAATCTCTTGGATACGTTGTTTAAACGGACTCAATCCAGCAGGAAAGCCTGTGGAGACTGCTGCTACGGGGATATTTGTGCCTTCAAGCACTTCTAAGGCATCAGCAACACGTTCATGGTAAACGCAGACTGCGCCTGTGGTCAAATTCATATCGCCAACCCCGAGCGCCTCTAAAATATCTTGACGCACTGGTTGTCGTGCTTTCGCGGCTAACCGTCGGACATTACCGGGAGTATCATCTCCTGCTAAGGTTGTGAGGTCAATGCAAGTGATGGCGCGTAGTAACCATGCGGCTTGCCAATCTTTTTTCACAGAGCGTCGTGTCTTGAGGGTTGCCGCCCGCCGTTGGGTTGCACTGGGATTAACGTGTGTGTCATTTACCCAGCCGAGGTCAAGCGGAATGCCTGTATTGCGTGTGTGTGTACTCATAGTGCCTATGCTTTCCGATAATCGAAATAACTTTGCACCTATTATAGCGGACGCAGAGGCAAAAGGTAAAAGATTAAGTTTAGTGAATAAGTAAACTGAAAACGTTGATCCGTTCTACCTTCACAATAGATGAGATAGGACTACGAGGTTTGCAGATGAGAGTCTTTGTTGTTTTACTGTCGCATTCCTAACAGTCAATCACATAATGTGGTCGTTACAGTATGGACAGCTATACGTTGCATCGTCTCGGCAATCGTATTTTTTCTTTTTGCTATCACGCTTAAAGGCATTTGGATTTTTATACAAGGTAATAACATATTGTTTGCATTTGCAGGTCAGCACTGTTGCGCCCACAAGATTTTGCCGACGGTCATTCGGTGGAACATCAGCAGGCATATCTTTCTTATACATCTGGAAGAATATAGCCCCTGTAGCGCGTTTGGTGGTCGCGTTTTTTACCACAAAATAAATATCTTCATCGGTAAAATTCCGTCGCCGTGCTTGAACCCGTGCATGATTGCTTAATTCTAATTTATCCAACATAGATTGCCCCTATTCTTCTTGAGCAGTCTATCTTATGCCATTGTGAAGGTGCGGATACTATGATGTTATACGATAATTACATATCTGTCTCTTATTATAAGTATATTCTTACAGAGTTGATAGATTAAAAGCAAGTGATTTTATAGGGGAAAGCATTTATGAAATATTTTTCTTAATAAGCCTTAATTATTTTTGGGGATTATTATATTACAATGTATTTACATTCATATTCCAATTAGAGGCATTTATTATGGTCACAGTTTTATACATTGAAGACAATTCTCTTAATATGCGTTTAGTCAAGAAGTACCTCAAAGGTGCAAAACTTGATATGTTAGAAGCTGTTGACGGTTTATCAGGGATTGAGGTAGCAACGTCCGAATTACCCTCAGCTATCTTAGTTGATATTAATTTGCCTGATATTGATGGTTTAGAAGTTACCCGTCGTTTGAAAGAAAATAGTGTTACCGCGAATATTCCTCTCATTGCCTTGACTGCTAATGCCATGCACGGTGACCGTGAACGTTGTTTAGAAGCTGGCTGTGATGATTACATTGCAAAGCCCGTATCACGCACAGAATTATATGATGTACTGCGCCAACATATTCCAGAAGCCTTTGCATTAACAGCATAAGAACAAACAATCATTACTTTGTCGGGCGGAAAATGCTCCGCCCCTACAACCATTATGTTTTGAGAATGAGTTTCCCCTTCGCTTGGCGATTTGCCATCACCATCAAGGCTTCGGCGGCGTTTTCTAGGTCAAATGTTTGATCGATATGTGGCTTGAGCTTGCCAACTGCATACCATGTAAGCAAGGTTTCAAAAGACTCTTGCATGACTTCTGGCTGATTAAGTTCATATGCGCCCCAGAACACCCCAACTAAGGAACTATTTTTCAGCAAAACACGGTTAATAGGCAATTCAGGGATGCGTCCGCTAGCAAACCCAATTACAAGATAGCGTCCACCCCAGCCAACGCAACGAATAGCAGTATCAAAGGCATCACCACCGACAGGGTCATAAATCACATCCGCAAAGCGACCATTGGTAAGATTTTTTACTTCGGCACGGAGGTCTTGCTCTACATAATTAATGGTATGGATTGCACCGTACTCGCGTGTGAGAGCAAGTTTTCCTTCAGTGCTAGCGGCGGCAATCACCTTTGCACCCATCAATGTACCAAGTTCAACAGCCGTTAGACCAACACCACCTGCCGCACCTAAAACGAGCAAGGTTTCATCTGGCTGTATTTTCGCACGATGTGATAGCGCAATATGCGATGTACCATATGTTATAGGAAAGCCTGCACCATCTTCATAAGACATATTATCTGGCATGGGCAAGGTCATCATAGCTGGTGCGACTACTTCCTCGGCAAAGCCACCATAATTGACAATCCCAATAACTCTATCGCCGACTTGGTGATTAGTGACACCCTCGCCAATGTCAATAACATCTCCTGCAACTTCAAAACCGGGACTAAAGGGAAATGGCGGTTTCATCTGGTATAAGCCCTGAACCATCAGCAAATCAGGGAAATTGACACCAATTGCCTTGACCGCAATTTTGACCTCGCCACCACGTACTTTGGGACTGTCTATTTCTTCGTATACAAGTCCATCAGGTTCAGTAAATTCTTTACATAAAATGGCTTTCATAATAAATAATATCCTTTGCTGTATTTTTAGAGATTGTAACAGATAGGCAAGAAAAAAGAGCATGACGGTATGCCATACTCTTTTCATGAGTTTACTTCAAATCGACTGAATTATTCTTCGTCAATTTCAATTGTAAATTCGTTCTCACCGTCGAATGAGAAGAAATCTAATTCAACCGTGACGATACCATCGTCATTTGCTTCAAAGACAATTACACCACCATCTGTGCCTGAAAGTGACATGCGTGTATCCGCAAAGAATGCACCCTCTTCGAGGAAATCAATGTAGAGTGTGCCATCAATCGTGTCATCCGCTTCGATGAAGACAAAGTAACGGACATCTTCTTCGGCTTCAAATATCATGCGGTCTATTTGGAAATTTTCGTCCAATTCAACAGTTTGAGGACCGTCACCTAAATCGAGAATTTCGGTTTGAAGCAATTCAACTTCTACTTCATCTTCGAGTTCTTCGCCGTTACGTTCTTCGATAGCGATAGTGTAGAGACCATCATCTGGTAATTCGATACGGATAAGAACTGCTGTACCGAAGCTATCAAATAGTGCGAGTTCATCCCCATCAGGGTCATTCAAAGCCAGAATTAAGTCTTGTTCATCATTGGCTTCTGAGCGCGCAATAATGGTGACTACATCACCTTCTTCACCTGCAAAGGTTACTTCAAGTTCATCTTCACCATCGACATCAAATTCTTCTTCATCGCCATAGGCTAAATCAGCATCGCCCATATCTTCATCAGATTCTTCTTCGTCGGCATCTTCATCTTCTTCATCAGCCTCTTCGTCAGCATCTTGACCTTCAACAGTGAGTTCAAAATCACCATCTGGGTCGCCACCAAATGCTTCAACACGAATGGTATAGGTGCCATCTTCTTCGGCTGTAAATTCTAAGAAGGAGTTAAAACCAGAGTCAAAACCATCATCATTTTCGCCAACTAAGTCACCATCTTCGTTATAGACTTCAAGAACGGTGTCAAAGTCGTCGGATTCCAAAGTGATTTCAACAGTTTGGTCTTCTTCGAGTTCGATTTCGTAATCAACGGTGTCATCATCAGCTTCACCGTCGATGCTATCACCCACGCCAATTGAATCCTGAGCAAAGGCGGTGGTCGCAAAAGCGAGTGCTAATAACATCATCAATAATATGCGTAATGTTTGTTTCATGTTGTTACTCCAATACATTATATGACTTACATAGTTAGTAGTATTTGGAGAGAAATTAGCGTATTAGTTATTACACGGTCGAGATATATCTCGACCCTACATTATTGTCTAGACTATTAGGATTAATGTAGGGATGGCATCTATGCCATCCGCAAAAAACAGATAGTAAATTTTCTCTCAAGCGCAACACTTCTAACATTAATAAAAAACAGAACCCTCACAATGAGAGTTCTGCTTACTTGAGCAAGATTATTCTTCAGCTTGAACTTCTACAGTAAATTCGTTTTCGCCATCGAATGAGAAGAAATCAAGTTCGACAACCACCAAGCCATCATCACCTGCTTCAAAGACGATTGCACCTGCGTCTGTTCCAGCTAAGGACATACGTGTATCAGCAAAGAAATCATCTTCTTCGAGAACATCAATATAAAGTGTACCGTCGATGTTGTCATCTGCATTGATAAAGATGAAGTAGCGAACATCGTCTTCGGCTTCAAATACCATACGGTCTACTTGGAAATCGCCACCAAGTTCAACGGTTTGTGGACCTTCGCCGAGGTCAAGCAATTCAACTTCAAATAAGGTGACTTCAAATTCGTCGTCGAGTTCTTCACCTTCGCTGTAATCGGTGATAACAATGCTGTATTCACCATCATCTGGCAATTCGATGCGGATAAGCGCAGGATTTGTACCTGACCCACTATCATCATCTTCTGCAACTACATCGCCATCTTCATTCAAGAGAGCCATACGGGTATCAGTATCATCATCAGCACTGACAATAATTGTAATAACATCCCCTTCTGAGCCATCATAAGTGAAAACGAGTTCTTCTTCGCCATCAACTTCAACTTCAACTTCTTCGCCATCTTCGAGTTCACCACCATCTACTTGGGCGGATGTTGCGATAGCACTAAAGACGAAAATTAAAGAGAGAACAAGCAAAGAACGGAAAAACTTAATCATACAAAACTCCTGCGTTAAATAGATATAAAAAGGTACGAATATGTACCTATGACAAACAAAATTGAGGACAAATTCTTGCCTACAAATTCAGTATAGGGTTAGTATGCCTCTTAGAATACAACAATCCTATAAAAAACTTATATATATCATGATGCAGAAGTATGAGGGATAAAAAAAAGACTTGGTTTGGAAGCTATCATAATTAGCAAACTGATTTGTTACAGGCTTAGGGTTGCCATAACAATGGTGACTTAATGCGTCCATCTGTTGATAGCATTTGCACATCGTCATTTTCAATATCATAAAGATGTAACTGACGATTTTCAATGAAGGCTATCCAACGTCCATCTGGCGACCAAGACGGTGAAAAACGCCGATTGTCACCGTCGATTGTCTGTATTGTTTGTGAGGCAATATCATAAATAGCGAGGAAATTATCATCCACCGTCAAGGTAATTTGTTGGCTATCAGGCGACCACGATACAGGCGAATTAATAGTCAGTGGTAAGTCCAGCTGTTGCAAGTCACTGCCATCTTGCGAGACAATATATCCTGATAAAACATTGCTTCCAGTAGCAATTGTACGAATATAAAACGCGATAGATTGTCCATCTGGCGACCACACAGGCATTTCAATTGTACCTTTTAAATCCACCAGTCGTAGGCTATCGCCTGTCGCAACATCTAAGAGATACAAATCTCCATCCAGCCGATATAACAATTGTGTACCATCTGGCGACCACAGCGGATTTGTTTCGGAGATGGTTTCGGTTTGCGTCAAATTTCGCACTGTTAAATCAGGAAAAGTAATCGTGTAAATATCTGAAAAATTGCGTGGATGGCTTGAAAAATAGGCGAGGGTTGTGCCATCTGGCGACCATACCCCACCGAAGCTATAGAGGGTATTAGGCGTATCAATGAATTGTTCATCGCCTAAGCGTGTCATCACAAAGAGTTCATCAGAAGCCTGAGTGATATTCACCGTTGCTGTATAAAGCAATGCACCACTTTGAGACCAGCCGAAAGACCATTCAGGATAGGTTGAATTTGTCAGGTTAATAAGTTCACGAGAGATAGGGTCATACTGGTAAATATCAGTTTGCTCATCGAACTCTGCCATAAAAGTGACAACATCACTATTACGACTTTGTCCGACACCTACACTCGCAAGTATTGTCAGCACCGATAAGAATAAAATAAGGTATGTGAGTCTAATCTTAAGGCGTGCCATACGCTTTTCCTTACAACGTATCAATAAACTATTATACTGAAATCCCAACCTGCTAGCGACTAATTTATGCTAAGGCTTTGTGCAGTTTGTTCAAAAATCCTTAGATTATGATTAATTTAGTGGAAAAACTCTTAAAATACGCTATATTAAATATGGCAAAGTAAAATTAAGAACGTTGTTCGCTCGGCGATGATTCTATTCATCGCCGTTTTGCTTTGTAAGTACAGTTATCTGAAAATCAAAGAAGCATTTAACTCTAAATCGACAACTGAAAACTCAATTACTCCAGCGTTTCCACAAAAAGGTACATATCCTCGATATTATTCAGCACCGCATTGCCATTTTCACCGTCACTAGGAATACCTAATGCAATCACAATATGTTCATTATCTGGGCTAAAAGCTACTAGGACAGGTGTATAGTCTGTATCTGCATAGTCGTATTCAAGTGCATTTTCATCATTTTCTAGCTCGACAAACACAAGTTGGTCTTCATCATAACTAAGGCTACTGTCATCACGGGTTTGGGCGAAAATCTCACGTAAGTAGCGTGCGCGCGTATCAGTGCGGTCATCCTCTATTTCAAAGAAATAAAATCTGACCTCTATTGTGCCATTGCTAAAAAGCTCACCATCAACTTGCCAATCATCACCTAGTGTGATTTCATAGCCATTATCCCATTCATAGCTTATATCGTCCTCAACAATACTTTCACCTGTACCTGTTAAGGTTGCTAACATAGCTAAAACCGTATCGAGTTCTTCTAGTTCATCATCTTGCAAAGGAACAGCTATCGCAATAGCAATTGTTTCATCATCAAGTGGAATGGCAAAAATCGCCCGTTGGAACTCATCCCCACCTAATTCTTCAGTGTAGTAATACGAAGCTGTTTCATCAAAATCTTCTAGTTCGTCGATAAATACGTCATCATCATCAAAGCGAGTAGATGTCTCAAATTTGTAATCATCGAAAGCATCTTCGATATACTCTGCAAGCCCATCATCTGCGTCGTAGCTATCAAAGATGATAAAAATATCCGTATCATCACTGACGAAATGGCTAATATCATTGTCATCAATAAAAGTATCCCAATCATCGGGATAATTCATCGTGATGCCATTCTCCCATTCGTAGGTTTCATCTAAATCGACCTGTGCCAATACGGGTAGTGTGAGTAAGAGTATCATGCACATTGTAATGAGGTGCTGTATCCGACGCATCAATCAGCCATCCTTATAATATATGTAGGGTCACAACGACGGTATGACCTTACGATTTATTCTTTTTAACAGTATAGCACCCTCATTAAAAAAATGCAGACAGGTGGCAAGCCCGTCTGCGGTACGTTGTTCGCTCGGCAGAAAATTCTACCGTTTGAGCTAAAGTTGTTTATATCTATCTCTACATTCGTAGCAGATAGTCGAAAGGTTCAAAATTGCTTAACTGACAATCGCGCCAAAGCGTGCGAGGTCGGTCATTGTTGTATACGCACTACCGTCAGGCAAAGTTGCACCATCCAAAATTGCGTTACTAAAATTCGCACCACCAAGATTAGCATTCGTCAGGTTTGCATTGCTGAAATTAGCATTGCTAAAATTACCACCTGCCATATTCGCACCAATCAACTTTGCCCCTTCAAAATTAGCATTATAGGCACTAACACCGATTAAAAATGCACCGAGCAAGGTCGCTGAACCGAAATCAACATCGGTGAGTTTAGCTGATGTGAAAACTGCCCCGCTCAAATCTTGCCCATTGAAGGAACGTCCTTCTAATGATTCCCCGCGTAAATTCGCACCACGCAAATCATCAAGTTCATCAATATTATCGACCTTACCTGCACCGGGTGTTTTGCGTTTTAACTGAGAGCCATCATCACTTTCGCTACCAACAATCCCAAATTGGCTGAGGTCATCACCATGACGATAGCGTGTGCCATCAGGCAAAATCACATCTTCAAGAGTAGCTTCAAACAAATTCACATCGGTCATATTTGCACCTGTGAAATTCACATCCTCTAGCCGACTATGGCTGAGATTGGCACCTTGTAAATTTGCATGGCGGAAGTTGGCATCTTCCAAATTCGCTTCGATAAATTCCGCACCTTGCAGGTTAGCACTCTGGAAATTGGCATCTTCACAATTGGCATGATTAAAAATGGCATTCGGTGCAACTACATTATTGAAATGCACATCTTCGAGATTTGCCTCAACAAATTCTGCCTCAGAGATATTTGCCCCTGCCATATTCGCATCTTCCAAATTGGCATGATTAAAAATCGTCTGTTGCAAGCTCGCACCTGACAAATTTACGGCTTCAAGATTGGCTTCTATAAATTCTGCACCTTGTGCGCGAATACCTGTTAAATTAGCCCCTTGAAGGTTGGCATGATTGAAAACAGCTTCAGTGAAATTGCCACCTGTTAAGTTAGCGCGTTCCAAGTTGGCTTCAATGAATTCCGCTTGGCTGGCAATGACACCACTCAAATTCGCACGTTCAAGTTGAGTATGATTGAAGGATGTGCCTTTGAGCGTTGCACCAGAAAAATTCGCACGGCGCAAGTCCTCTTCAGTGAAGCTCTCACCAGACAAATCTGCGCCAGCTAAGTCTTCACCCTTATTAGAATAAGTCTTGCCATCAATATCGAGATCATATTCCACATCAATACCCGACATTGCGCGTGAAATCACATCTTTAGTCATCGACATGATCTCATCTTTGAGGCGACGACCCATGCTACTAAAATCCATCGTTTGCGAGTGTTCAACACCGCGCAACATATCTCGCAAATAATCACGCAATTGCCCTGCCACAAACAATACCTGCCGAACAACGGCTAAGTCTTCCATGTCCTCACTAATCTCAAGGACAACCGTTTCACTCAGGTAGTCATCATCAGGAATGAGTTCATTGGCTTTGGCATAAATTTTCTCGTAGTTGCTGACGACCTTTTCGACCAAGCCCTTATATTCGCGTGTTTGTACGATGCGTTCAACCGAGCGAACAAATGATGTAATTTGTGCTAAGAGCTTATTGAGCGCAGGCACATCCAAGTTCTCTAATTCTTCATCTGAAAGCGAACTTATGTATCCCATCCTAAAGATATGTGGCACGCTAGGAGGGGTTGGCGGTGTCGGTGGTGTAGGCGGCGTTGGTGGTGTCACACGCATGTTGACTCCATCACCAAAGCTAAAACTGACACCTCCGCGCTTACGTTTACGACGCGCTTCACGCTTACGCTCTCTTACTTCCCGACGGCGGGCTTCCTTGGCACGTTGCCGTTCAGCACGCGCTTTTTCTTTTGCCGCGCGCATAACTTCACGGGCTTTTTGCATCGCTTCATGCGGATCACTCATCGTATCCAAGCCAGATAAAGCCGCGTCCAAAGCCGCATCGACTTCATCCATCATATCTTCGACCTCATCTTCAATTTCGTCTTCCATATCCTGCATCGCATCTTCAATTTCAAGCTCGAAATCGTGCATTTCGTCTTCAAAATCATGATTGTGATCATCAAACGGGTTCATAGCTCACCTCTTTACTTTCTTCCTCAGTTAATTCTGATTCGTCTTTATTAATTGCGTTTTTTTTAGGGTCTTTCGGCGTGGTATCAAATTCATCATCTAATACAGTTAACGTTTCAGGATTCATCAGCCCACGCAGATTTTTCTTGGCGTAATACAAACGACTTTTCACTGTGCCGATACTACAATCCATGATGTCAGCAATTTCGGCATAAGTCATTTGTTCCTCACTATAAAGGACAAGTGCCTCACGCTGATTATCTGGTAATTGTGCCATCGCCTCTTGAACTTCCATATGAAGTAACATCCAATGTGTGAGGTCATCGGGCTTTGGCTGGGTGCTGGCTTCGGTAAACGAAACACGCATCCGTACAGGCTCATCATCCAGCGAGACATTGTCGTTCCGCTCTAGCTTTCGCAAATCGTCATAGCATTTGTTGCGCGCAATTCTAAAAATATACGGTCGCAAATTTTCGATAGGGTTAATACGGTGCATATTTTGGTAAAAGGCGAGAAACACCTCCTGTAATACATCATCAACAGTATAGGGGTCATAAATTTTGCGCTGAATGAACCGTCGAATATCGGGTTCGAGCAAAATTTGTAGTTCCTCATATGCGTCTATATCGCCCTGTTGAGCCGCTTCTAACAGCACCTGCTCATAAATTTCATCGCTCACAATTTGCGTCCGACTATTGTTTGATTAATTGCCTTCACACTCCATTACGCAGGAGGTTGAGAGATTGTTCAAAACTGGTGGAAAGTGTTTTAACTTACATCATTTTCAAAATCAGTATGCTATAATTCTTAAAATTGAATTTACCCTATCAGGGGCAACTTATGAAACTAAGACATATAAAAATACAAGACTTTCGCGGAATTGACGAATTTGAATGGGATTTTATTGATGTGTTTGGTGAAGTCCAACCAGTAACTGTAGTAGTCGGACCGAATGGCAGTGGTAAAAGCTCTATTTTGGATGCTATTTGGTTTGGTCTGATGAGTGTAATTGGATATCAAATTCAAAGAATAGGCTTTCGAGAAGAGAAATATTTTGTTGTTCGTAAAGGCGCAAACTATGCCAAAATCAATTATGAAATTGAGATTGGTGACACAGAACATGCTCAAATTCAAGAGTGGAAAGATACGCTTGTAGCGCGTGAGGCAATGGGAAACTATCAATTCCCAGATGCAAGCCTTGCTAAATTAGAATGGACATATCCTGCACAACCTAATTATAAGGATGAGTATTATCAATTTGGAGGATATAAATTTTCTTCTGGATATGATTGGGCGTTGTTGCAGGGGCATAACTACTATCGGAAACTCGATAATATTAATGTCGAGCGTCCTAGCAGAAGTGATATGCGTGGTGGTGTTTATCTTTTTGAACAGGAAAGACGCTTTGAAGATACTTCTATACAGAATATTGATCGAAACCTTGATGAGACAAAAGATAATGAAAATTCATCTTTCAATTTAAGAAGTCAATTAGTTCGTTTAAAAGATTTAGAACATTATAGTAATGGTAGCGATACACGCTATCGATTAATACAAGAAGGCTTTAATTATATATGCAATCCTAAAGAAATGCGTGACATTACAACAATTGAAGGTGAATTTACGATAGAATTTCGCACAGTTACGGGAACAAGCTACACATTCGATGGGCTTAGTAGTGGTGAGCGTAGTGTTCTCTATATCCTAACACGATATGTCACTATGCAAGCACGAAACGCAATTGTCTTAATTGATGAACTCGAAATGCACTTACATCCAACTTGGCAACGTCGACTTTTTGAGAGTCTGCAACGATTTGACCATAATAATCAATTCATTATTACCACTCACTCTCCAACTGTTGAGATTATTGCTCCTGATGAAGCGACTATTCTACTTGGTAATTTAGATGAATTACCAAAATGGCAACTTGAAATGGATTATAGCGACGATGCCTAATATTCATCCATTACGTCCTAAAGAAAATTCCGTTTTAGTATGTGAAAATAAGAAAGATGCCGAATTTGTAGGGTCAATTATTTTAAAATATGGGCCTAATATTTATATAACGTATGGCGATGGTGTTGAAAAACTTCCAAAACTCGCTGCAATTCTTGCTCCTGCATTCTATATTCGAGATAGAGATTTTGACTATTCTGTAAAAGATGCTACTGATTCATATAGTAACAAGAAACCAAAACTAATATGGACACATATAGATATTGAAGGTTATTTAATACATTCTGATTGGCTTTGGCGATGCGTTCAATTTTTTAAAAATGGTAAATATCCATTAGCGGGAAGCCTACCGAGTTCACAAGCCAAGATTGAAACTGATTTACGAGCTATAGCAGAACGTCTCATTCCAGACCATGCAGGTAGACGTACATGCTGTCTTATTAATCAGTCCCTTGGAATAAATAAACGAGGCAGTTTCGGGGTGCCACAGGGCATATCTAAAAAGACTAGCATAGCAATATCTTCACAAACAGACTGGGAAGCAAAGTTATTAACGAACGCTAAAGTTGTAAAGCAAAATTTAATTGATGCTTCTAATTCATCAAAATTTACAGATATTATAGACGATTATAGAAACCAGATAAAGATATATAATGGGTTCTCAAAATCACATCCAGAAATTAGACTCCATTTTTCAGGAGAAAAAATTCTCAGAATATTAGCACATCAATGGGGTGTTAATTGGGAGATGATACGACAAAAATTAATAGAATATGCTATAAATCATAGTCAAACTATCACAACTAAACTCAGTGATGACCCTCGTTTAGCAGATTTTGGACATATTGCTTTTAAATTAACTGGTAAGAAAGTTTAATCTCTAAAAACACCCCTATTTATCAAAAATTACCTCAAATACGTAAGGTAAAGTAATTATGATAGCCAGATAATCATTCTGTATAGAAATTATTATATTTCATTTTACATTAAGCTAATGCTCCTATTCTTACCGTTGCAATACCAAAACTATCGGTATTCTGCATATTTATAGGAAATAACTGGGAGTAGAAACGATGATAAAAAGAAGTTTGTTTTTGGCTATCATCTCCGTATTGATGCTAGCCCTAGGTATGACAACCCAAGCCCAAGATGCTGACCAAAGCATACTTGAGATAGCACAAGGTACAGGCGATTTATCCACATTAGTTGCGGCAGTCGAAGCGGCTGACCCTGCGGTTGCTGAGACATTAGGCGATGACGGTGCATATACAGTTTTAGCCCCATCAAACCAAGCCTTTGTCAATTTAGCAGCGACACTTGGCGTAGAAGTAGATGATTTATTAGAGCTACCAGCGCTAACAAATATTCTGCTTTACCACGTCTTAGAAGGTGAATTTTTCGCCGAAGATTTTGCTGATTTAGATGGCGAATTTGCCTTAACATTACTCGATGATAACTATGTTTCAGTATCGGTTGCCGATGATGGCACAGTCACTCTCAATGATGTTGTGACAGTCATCGAAACTGATGTAGATGCCACAAACGGTGTCGTACACGTCATTGATGATGTTTTGCTACCACAAGCTGCTTTAGAAGACTTAGGTTTGGCATTTGCGCTAAACAGTAATGTACAGGTTTTGCACTTCTCACCAGATGCACCCAATGTTGATGTCTATGTTGATGGCGAACTCGCTGTCGCAGACCTCGCATTCGGTGAAAATTCAGGTTACCTAACCGTACCTGCTGGTTCACATGAAATTGCAGTAGCACCAACAGGCACAACACTCGATGATGCTGTCATTGGTCCTGCAACATTCACCTTTAACGCAGGTCAATCAGTGAACATTGCGGCAATTGGTTCAGTTGAAGCTGGAACACTAAATGTAACAGTCTTTAACCAAGCATTCCCATTGCTTGAAGAGAACGAAGTTAGCACAACTGTATTCCATGCGCTTGAAGGTGCGCCTGCAATCGATGTTGTACTCAATGGTGATGTCGCTGTAGAAGAACTTGCCTATCCATTTACAAATGGCACAAATGACGGTGCTTTCAATCTCTGGTTTGAATTACCAGCAGATAGCTTAACTGTGAACGTTAATGGTGAAGACTCTGTTATCCTAGATTTAACCGACGCTGGTTTAGTCGCAGGTAACTACTACCTCATTGCTGTCAGTGGCACAGTTGATGCACCAACGCCTTATGTATTCACCATTGATTCAATGCGCGCAACCGAACTCAATGACGCATTGTACGGTGAAGAAGACGAAATGGACGATATGGAAGCAACCGAAGAAGCCTCCATGTCAATGGGTGGAACAATTGCGGATATAGTCTTTACTAGCGCAACTTCCTCCGACCCTGAATTTACCATTCTCTTGGAAGCAATCCAAAATGCTGACCCTGCGGTATTAGAAACCTTGCAAGGCGCAGACCCCTTAACCGTGTTTGCACCAACTGATGCTGCATTCGGTAATTTACTCTCCGCTACAGGAATGTCCGCCGATGACTTGCTAGCGAGCGAATTACTCACGGATATTCTGCTCTATCATGTTGTAAGTGGTGAAGTGGATTCAACTTCTGTAGCTGGTATGGATGGACAATTTGTACCAACCTTGTTGAGTGGGTCTAACATCGGTGTGAGCGTTGCTGACGACGGCACAATTCTCTTGAATGATATTGTGGGTTTCGTGCAAACTGACATTCAAGCCGACAATGGTGTTATCCATGTAATTGATGATGTGTTACTACCACAATCTGCACTGGATGCACTGGGATTCTAAGCTAATAATAACTTATAGTAAGGGCGCAGCATGCTGCGCCCCTACAAGATATACATCTTAATCCGCGCCTATCATCTCACGAATTTCATCACGTAATTCGACCAATTCAGAGAAATTATAGAAGAAATTAACTTTCGCATCAGCGATGCTATCCCCATCGCGTTCCTCATCTTCTAAAATGAAAAAGGTGAACGATTCTGCCATATCCTCAGCGATATTTTCTGAAGCATATTCAGTAACAAAATCATCCATATCGCTACTTTCACCATCAGCATAGAAGAGTTCATAGAAAGCAAAAATATAGGAATCACTCTCAGAGCATCCTTCTTCGAGTTCAAAGGTCGGGCATGTACCGCCACGCTCTAAACGGACATCAATTTGCGCCGCATTGATGGTGACAGTATGAGCAAATTCGTGAACAATCGTGTGTCGCAATTCGTCAGGTTCGTCTAATTCAATCAGATTTAACGCCAAGACAAAACGTTCATCATCATCTTCATCAATATAGACATAACCTGATGTTTCTTCATCATCAAGCACTTGGAAGAATGTGAAGCGGTCAAGATATACCGCTGGAATAACAAGGACAAAGGCATCCCACAATTCTAAATGGTCATCGGTAGGGTCACCGAGCAGATCAATGCCCGAAATCTCATAGGATGCGAGAACTTCTTCCTCTTGGTCGCCGTTCACATCATCATAATATTCATCGTCATCGTAATAATCGTCGTCGTAATAGTCGTCATCGTAGTATTCATCGTCGTAATAGTCATCATCATAATCATCGTCATCTTGTGCAGATACAGATAGCATAGGCACAACGAGGAAAACAGCTAAGAGAAAAATTACGAATCCACGAAACTTGAACTGAGCTTTAGTTTGCATATAAAACACCCTTTAATAAAAAATAGACAGTGTTCCATAATCTGAAATACCGTCATGAACAATGTCTATAGTCTACTCTGATTTTTTCTGTGTGCTGTCTGCTAAAAAATTAATTCTTCTGCTTTTTGCGCCCTTCAACTGAGCCGAAGGCTTCCTCCAAACTAGATGACTTGAAGAATATAATACAAATTCCCATAACAATGCCCACGAGACCAAAGAGCGACATTAGATTTACCCACTGACTTAGAAAGATTGCCAGTGTACATACAATAATTAAAACGATGTATAAAACCATATATTTTTGTGTACTCTGGATACGATTTTCAAAAAAATCTCGCTGGTTCTTCCCTCCAAGATAGTTACTTAATTCAATTAATTCTGTACTACTTGTAATTGAAATGGGCTTACCATGCTGGTTTTCATAATTAGCAATTTGCTGTAAATGAAAATCGTAAGTAGCAGATAGACTACTGGTTACATTACGGATGTGTAGTGTATCTGTATCCATTTGCATACGAACATTATAAACAGTTTGAATCATGGCTTTATCTTCTAAAATAGTGGTAAAAGACGATACGATTCTATTTGTAGGAGTTGCTCGTACTAAAGAAGCCCGCACAGTATGACTATTATTTGTCCAATATAATAAAATTTGGTCATTACCTTGCTCATCTGAGAAACCTAATACTGCAAAAGGAGATAATTCCAGAAATTCTATTTCTGATATGCTTGGCTGAAAATCTACAGGAATATCAATATTTTCTTCTGTTAAATCTCGATATAGTGTATCAACTTCTCGTGAATTGAATTTATTTTGAAGCCTACGAAACAACAAGACACTATATGTAACTCTGTAGTGAACCCCTGAATTTGGACACAGGGCTAAATGAAGTAAACTGTGTTCACAAGGGAGTGTACCATGAGCAGAAGAAAGCGTCGGACGTTCAGTGCGGAGTTTAAAACTGAGCTAGTTCTATCGGTTCTTACAGGCGAAAAAAGCCAGGCGGAAGTCTGTCGTGAGCATCAACTGAGCGCACAACAGTTTGGCAACTGGAAACGCCAGTTTTTGGAGAATGCGTCTAGTGCGTTTGAGAAACCCGACACAAGCGAAGAAGACGCGCAAATTGCAGAGCTAGAGAGGATGGTAGGACGGCTAACCATGCAACTGGAAATTGCAAAAAAAGCCTCCAGCATCTTACGCTCGACCTCCAGCAAAAACGGGAAATTGTGATGGAATTACGCGTAGATTTCCCGGTGAAAGACTTGTGTGAGGTGCTGGAGTGCGCTCGTAGCAGTTTGTACTATCAGTCGAGCCATGCAGATGATCGTGAATTGAGGCAAGCCATTGAGCGACTGGCAACGCAGTGGGTGACTTACGGTTATCGTCGCATCACAAAAATGCTTCAGCGTGAGGGTTGGAGCATCAATCACAAGCGTGTGCGTCGTCTGATGGGCGAAATGGGCTTGTTGCAGACACGAAAACGGCGTAAGGTGCGAACCACAAACAGTCAGCACACCTTTGCCCGTTATCCAAATCGTGTGCAGTCATTGGACATCACAAACCCCGATCAGGTTTGGGTCGCAGACATTACCTATGTGCAGTTGGGACATGGGCATGTCTATCTGGCAGTCATCATGGATGTCTTTACACGAGCAATTCGCGGTTGGCAACTCAGTCGCAATCTGGATGCACAATCGCTGACTATTTCTGCTTTGAAGAAGGCGTTGAACACCCACTGTCCGACCATTCATCATTCGGATCAAGGCTGGCAATATGCCTGTTGGGATTATGTCAATCTGCTGCGTGACCGCGAAGTACAAATTAGCATGGCGAGTGTGGGTGAACCCCGTGAGAATGGCTATGCTGAACGGCTTATTCGCACCTTGAAAGAAGAGGAAATTGACTTGTCATTTTACGACAATTTTGCTGACGCGCAACAACGCATTGGTCAATTTATCGAGGATGTCTACATGACCAAACGCATCCATTCCTCATTGGGATATCTCACGCCACAAGAGTTTGAGGATCGTCGCCGTGAACAGCAATTTGTTCACTAAGAAATTGTATTTTTGTGTCCAGTTCTTTGGGTGCATTACACTCTTAATAAGAAACCAGTGAAAATAATAGCCATAATTGCTATTCCACTCAGTACAAATTTATCATATTGAGCAAAACTACCAAATGCCATTTCTTCAAATAGACTAACAAATAAAATCACTATAAATACAACAATAACTACATAACCATATTTTTTACTATTCACAAAACGTTTTAACATAAAAAATCCACCTGAAATAAGAATACTGTACTCTCATTCTAGTGGATTTTTCTAGATTTGTGCTTAATGATAAGGCTAAACGCTAACCCCTTGAGCGCGTTTTTGGGTAAGTTCACGGAATAACGCCATCATCTGCTGTGTGCCTTCCCCCACTGCGCCATCACCAATTGTATGCTCATCAATTTCAACAACAGGCATCACTTCACGGTTAGCAGACGTGATGAAGGCTTCGTCAGCTTGGAGCAATTCTTCAAAGGGTAACGGACGCACTTCTAAGGTGAAATATTGCTCGGCGAGTTCAATCGTCGTCATGCGGGTAATACCGGGCAAGATGTTATCAGCTGTTGGTGGTGTTACAATGGTATTGTCGTAGACAGCAAAAATATTTGCGGTTGTGCCTTCAAGCACATTGCCTTCATTATCAATGTAAAGTGCCTCAACGCCACCTTGTTCTCTCGCTCGTTTTTGCGCCAAAATCGCAGGTGTATAGAGCGTACTCTTGGCATCAGGGAACAAACGATTGAGGTCAACACTGACGAGTTTAACGCCATTGTCATAGTATTTGTTTGGTGGAGGCGTAAAGGGTTGCACCAGCACCATCAGCGAGGGGTCACCGTCTGGAGTAATATTGCTACTGCTAATGCCCCCTGTAACCAAGAGGCGAATGCTGTATTCATCCCCTTCATTAAGGGCAAGATTTTGATTCAGTGTCTCATGTACAATCTCAGCGAGGTCATCATCTGACCAAGGGAAACGCAGGTCTAAAATTTCACAAGAACGGCGTAAGCGAGCGATATTTTTATCTAAACGAAAAGGTTGCTGACCATAGGTTCGTAAATAATCAAATGCCCCATAGCCACGCAAAATTGCCAAATCACGCACTGGTAATTTCGCCTCTGTTTCGGGTAAATACTCGCCATTGACGTAGAAAATGCTCATAGAAAACTCCTCTATCGGTTTATAGCGTGATTATATAGAGACACGCATAGTCCGACTAGCAACAATCTATACCAATTGTTTTGGTTATATGGGCTGAAAAAGATTCATTCTATTCATAGGAAGTTTCTCATTTTCTAAGCGTTAATTTCTTAATTAATAAAAAAGTCCTCTTTTTCCACAAAAAACTAGACAATATACTATTAATCTATATTATTGTGAAAAAAATTGAAATAAGCTATATTTTAAGAGAGTAAACAATTCTTTATTGAGTTTTGATTATGCAAAAGTTGCTAACGTGGGTCTTTGCAGTACCAGCTAGTGATGATGATTGGGAATTCATATCAGGTAGACTCTTTCTACATATACTTTTGCTTAATCTTTTCATGATGGTCTGTTATTTTGTGGCATCAACCTTAAACTCTGGGCAAGGTTCAAGACCTTCTCCTGTCTTTTTAGGTCTCCTGCTTTTTATCACAATTGATCTAATTATCCTTAAATCAGGTTATCGACAAGTTGCTCTTATACTCTATAGTTGGGGAATATGGGCAATCTTGGCTTACAATAGCTTTATTGGGATTGGGGTGTATGCACCAGCGTATTTCCTAGTCATTGTTCCTATCATTCTCTCAGCAATTGGAATTGACAAAAGAGCAAGTATTTTATTTACTACCGTCACCATTGGTTTTAGTCTCTTTTTGGTCTATCAACATACACAAGGTATTATCCCGAGACCCCCTATCAGAAATCTTCAACCTGCTAGCATGTGGGTAATATCAACAGCATTATTCGCTGGGACATACTATATTGCCGTGAGTATTCGCCAACACTTAACTATAATTTCGCGCGATTTACGACAAAATAGAGCCTTTTACCATGCAATTATCGAAGACCAAGAAGAATTTATTATCCGTTGGAAACCAAATGGTAAATTTACCTTCGCCAATGATGCCTATTGTCGTTATTTTGTTGTAGATAGTGATGATATTCTTAATCTCAATATGTTTAGTCTCATCCCTGAGTCATCTCGCCAGTGGATTCATGCAAAAATGGCGAAAATGACACCCGAAAACCCGAGCATCACCAACGAACATATTGTAGAGTTACCCAATGGTTCTGAAGGTTGGCATCAATGGACGGATAGAGCCATCTATGATGACAATGGTGTGGTTGTCGAATATCAATCGGTTGGGCGTGAGATTACTGTCATCAAAGAATTTGAAGAACGTCAACGCGAACTCCTTATTACTCAAGAACGTGAGACATTCTTACGCGAATTTTTGAGCAGTATGTCCCATGATTTGCAATCGCCCCTCAGTTCAATTCGGATGAATCTCTATATGATGCGCCAAAATCCGAAGTCTATTGATAAACGAGCCGAGCGCATTGAGAAACAAATTGATAAACTCTCAACTATGTTTGATGACATTCTGCATGTTGCACGTTTAACCCACATTCCTGAACTTAATAAGCAAAAAAGTCAACTTGATTCAATAATCAATAGCAGTCTGAATCCCTTGTTGGATAGAATGGCTGAAAAAAATATACAATTCACCATGTCAGAGATTACGCCAGTACAAATAATGGCTGATGTTTCTGAATTAGAACGTGCATTTAGTAATCTAATCGGTAATGCCATTAAATATACCCCCGAAGAAGGTTGCGTCAGTCTCAATATCAATAAACAAGAAAAAGACGTTGTTATTGAGATTAAAGATACAGGAATTGGTATTGCCGAGGATGACTTGCCACATATTTTTGAACGTTTTTATCGGGCAAAAAACGCTGTCAATTTTGAAAAAGGCACTGGCTTAGGTTTAGCAATCGTCAAGCGTATCATCGAGCTACATGATGGGACAATTGAAGTAATTAGTATCCATGGGCAAGGCACAACGTTCACCGTTCGCTTACCCATTCATTCAGAAATAGGTAGCCTTTAGCATCTATTACACCGACGCATGGCTCTGATTTTGCTGAGATTTCTCTAGTAAATTAAGCTGAATGCCGAGCATTGGCACAAGCGCAATCGCTGTAAAACCTGTCAGAGCATAGCGAACAATCCGCAAGATATAGGCAACTATCCCAGTTTCAGCAATGAGGTCAAATACAGGACTCAAGCCGAGTAAAATAGCTACAAGTATCACCGCACCAATGATAAAGATAGCAAGTCTTTTTGCAGGTTCTGAGGGTGGTTCAAACTGAACAAAATGTTGCTCGATAGATGCCCCTAACCCAATGCCCATTGATAGACCAATCATCGTTAAATAGGCTTCGACTTGGTAGGCTTCTAATGCTAATGACATACCTATAATTGCCATTACAACAGGAATGAAAATAGAAATAGCAAACTGTGTAGCAAGAGATTGCCGCAACCAGAATTGACCAAAACGGCGTGCAGTAGGATAGTAAATAGCCAAAATAATTAGCCCAACTAGAAAACCCGCAACAATACTTTGTGGATAATGCACCCCTGCAATCATACGTCCGACACCTTGCAAGAGCATATAGCTAATCGCCAAGCCCCACACCCAACCTTTGCGTACCCAAATTGCGATATAGCCCCAAATCATGACTGCAAATGACGTGTGTCCACTGGGGATACCAAAGCCGTCTGCTTCAAAAACAGGATTAACCAAATCCGATACCACATAGGGGCGTGGGCGCATCAAAGCATCTTTAAGCGCAAAGCTGACAATCGCAATGACGACTAAAGCAAATGTGAGTCGGATGCCGTGCCGTTTATTAACAGACCAGAAGATAAAGCCAAATAAGGCAACGTAGCCGAGGTCTAAACCAATTTGGTCAAGAATTTGTACCATGACTTCCATCCATGCTGTGCGATTTTGCTGAAACCACAGCACAATGTCTAAGCCAATTCCTGTTTCAAGTGCTTCAAACATTATTTTTCCTAAAGGTTAGAGACAATAAATTTGTAAGGACGTAGCATGCTGGTAGGGGTACAAGATAACGTGGTCAGTTGTTTTCTTGTCGCGGACACTATTCATAGTGTCCCTACTGAACCTTGTTGAATTGTAGGGACGCAATGTATTGCGTCCGCCCTGATAATTTCTCGTTTTCCACGCTATTCTGTGGAGGTACTAGCATGCTACGCCCCTACAGTAAGTAATTTAATATGTTATGTTTATTGTTGTGCCACCTGCTCTGGTGTAACAATCACAACAGTCTGTAAATCAGATGGTGTGATGGATGGATTCGGTGCTTGGGGGTCAATTCGTGTCAGCGCATCGACATTCTCTTGCCCACTGATTACATTACCAAAAATAGTGTAGCCACCATCTAAGAACGGTGCAGGTTCAAAGGTGATGAAAAATTGACTGCCGTTGGTATCAGGTCCTGCATTTGCCATCGCTAAGATGCCTGCGCTATCAAAGGTCAATTCAGGAACATTCTCATTCACAAATTGGTAACCAGGTCCGCCACGTCCTGTACCAGTGGGGTCACCACCTTGCGCCATGAATCCTTCTAATACACGATGGAATACTGTGTTGTTATAGAAGCCATCACTCGCCAAAAAGACAAAGCTATTAACCGTAATCGGCGCGACATCTTCGTACAAATCAACATGAATTGCCCCTGCTGAGGTACAGAATATCGCCTGATAATCAACACCATCTTCTAAAATAGTATCAGGTGCAGAGTCATATTGACCATCCGTGCCTGTGCCATCAGCTGGTGTCGCTTGCTCACAGATTTCTGTCGGTGTGCCTGTATAACTGCTGACCGCTTCAAATGGTGGGTCAAACACACCTGAATCCATAACCACATAAGCAACAATTGCAATCACAATCAGCACGGCAAATCCTGCTACCGCCATACGAACTTGTCTGACTTCATTTTCTTCTTGAGCGCGTTTTTCTTTAATTTTTTGTTTGCGTGATGCCATAATTAAGCCTCTTATAAAACAATATCATGTCGAGGAGAAGTGTAGCAGACAAGCGAAGAGTTGTCAGGGGAATTGAACGATAGTCTAAGTCCCTAGCTGAATGACCTCATCAGCATAATGCAAGGCTAGCTCACCATAAACCAGCGATAAGCCAAAATGCTCGGTTAGCAGATGAGCAGGACTGCGATGCTGTGTCCGCCCTATTTTGAAATTGACCAGTTCAGTAGGTGGAAAGGCTGGGTTGTTTTCGTCTTGTAAATGGCTATAGAGTTGCCAGCGTAGTTCCCTGCAATCAAGGAAGTGTAGCTCAAAGGGCATCGAAGCCACATGACCAGAAAACTGTAAGTCACGCCCCCACATTAGCATCTCTAAGGCAGTCAATTGGATAGTCGCACTCGGCTCAAGGTTTAGGGCTGTATGTAACGGGAAATGTTGCACTTGGTTGACATCCTATAAGTCGCCAATTATCCGTTGCTCCTGCACTCTTTTTCAATCTCGTCCCCAATAAGGATTAAACCTACTATGTGCATCTGTTTCCAATAACAAGGAGGTGGTTGTGGTATACCAGTTCCAAAACGTTCATGAGTATCGCTACAGAAAGCCATATTTATA
This sequence comes from Phototrophicaceae bacterium, assembly GCA_965230145.1. Classification (GTDB taxonomy): domain Bacteria; phylum Chloroflexota; class Anaerolineae; order Aggregatilineales; family Phototrophicaceae; genus JAUZRW01. The sequence continues at coordinate 2,715,681 of CBDDKI010000002.1, read as the reverse complement.
GTTTCGAGTTGACAGCTTTTGGACGGAGGGGCGATTAACAAAGTAGTCAAGACAAGACAACTGAAAACTATCATCAATACAGGAGTTAAGATTGTTAATATCCAATATGTTCGCCGATAATGCTTGATAATAGTATTTATGAGCATTTGGGAGCTTATTATAAAAATTATAGCGATGGTAATTATAATAAGTCCCTCGAATACTAAATGTTTGCTAAACATTATTGAAAGTACAAGCAATAATCCTGCAATTAACCAGCTAGCAAATAATTTTTGAGAAATTTTCCTATTATCATCCATTTTCTTTTTCATAATATTCACAGACTTCCTACTGCAAGTGACTTTTTCGTTATAAACGATTATAGAAAGTTTTGCAAAAGTCGTTCCTAACGGCGTGGCATGGTATCATCAATATTATCAACCCAAGTTTCTGGATTGGGTATCTCCTCTATTTCCTGCAAAAAGCGATAAGCCTCAATGACCGAACTATAGCGTTTGAAGCGATATTTCAACAATTTGCTGAAAACATCACCGATATGTTTCATGAAGAAATCATCTGTGACAAAGAGCATCCAATCCGTATGTCGCATACGGGTATGAAGACTTGATTGTATTTCGCGGATATGACGTGGATAGGCTGTTACTTGGCGCAAATCTACAATGTAATGAATAGGATGTGGGCTATCGCTTGAAGCAAGCCATGTTTCATGTTGCTCCGTCACTGTTGAAATATCATCTGCGCTTATTGCATCATGAAATTGTACAAATAAAACACGGTCTTGTAATAACCATTGTCGTCTAAATGGCATTTTCATTTTCCCTACACTTGCTGACTCTCACTATAACTCATAACCCAAAATATTACATTAATTATTACTAGAGTTTAAATAAATGTCTATTTGAATCACATTATTAACCCTTAAAGGAGGTTGATACGATGTATGTTTTATCCACATTGTACGCTTTACGGCAACATCTCGGTTTAGAGGCAAGTGATACCAGTGAGGATATGCGTCTACTCGATGCGTTATCCTCAGCAAGTGCCTCTATTGAGCGCCATACTCAGCGCAGGTTTCTCCCACGTCAGGAGAGCATTCTGCACACGATGAACCCTCAAAATCGGAGTGAATTACTCTTAGCTGATGATTTGCTGACATTACAATCGCTAACAAACGGTGACGGTACAGCTATCGCTATTGATGATATTGTACACGTTTCGAGTGGCGTACTCATCTTGACGAATGGGGCGACATTTAGCTATATAAATACAGTCGAAAAGGCAATCAACGTTACGGGGATTTGGGGCTATCACCCGAATTGGTCAGATGCGTGGGCAGATAGCAATGATACTGTGCAAGATGCCTCGCTATCCAGTTCTGTCAGTACGATTACGGTCACAGATGCAGATGCTGGCTCTAGTCCGCGTTTTCAGGTTGGGCAACTCATTCGTATTGAGGATGAGTATATTGTTATCATGGCGATTGATACCAGCACGAATATCTTGACAGTAGAGCGTGGCGCACAAGGCACAACAGCCACAACCCATGCCAATGGTGCAACTATCGAGATTTACCAAGTGCCGAATGACATCCGCCAATTGACCTTACGCTGGGCATTATGGCTTTATCGTGAACCTGATAGTTTTGCTCGATATATGCCACCTATTTTAGCTGAATCAATTGCTGGCTTGCGTCGGATTGGCGTTGGCAACTAATTACCAGCCCGATAAGTAAGCTCGAAATGCACGTTCGTAATGGGCATCCAAATCTCCCCCACGCTCGAATTGTTGCATCACCTCTAATATCACCCATCCGTGCATAAAAGCATATGCCCCACGAATTGCAGGGAAAGAGTCGTCATCATCAGAGATTTCGGCAAAAAGTTCTTGCAATGGCAATACCAATTGCTCACGTTCGTCAGCAGCAGGGCGTGTGTCACCGAGAGGTGTATTAGAGGTTAGGAGGTAACAAGCTGAATTATCATGCACAAATTGGCGAAACGCTTTAGCGATTGCCAGTAGACGCTCTTTAACAGGCAGTGCGTCATCCGCAACAGAATATAAATGTGCCATCATCTCGCGTGTGGTCAGTTCATTGACTGCCAGTAAGAGAGCTGTCTTATTCTTGACATAGCGATAGAGTGAAGGTGCTTTAACACCAAGCGCATCGGCTAAAACCCGAAGTGATAGGTTATCGACACCTTCAGCTTCTATCAGTTGTCGTGCTGTTTGTATAATTGTCTCGCGGTCTATCTGTGATGGATAGGGCATTGTTATCCTCGATTATTTTGAGCGGATAGACCTTACAGCCTGTGCGTCAAAATGTGTAGGGAGAATTAGGTCATTGCTCAAACCCGATTGAGATGCGTATCTTTAAATTCGGTGTGATATTTCAAGCCATAGCCGATTGTTCTGTCCATACCAATATGAGCGAACCAAATCAGTGACAATACCAGTCCGAGTTGCCATCCACCTAAAAGAGATGTCAGCCCAAGTGCAATCGGTATGCTATAGGTGTGCATGATGTTATAGGCTGTTGTACCGATAGTTTTATCCAGCATATAAATGATGAAAACTAAATCTGGCACAAATAACAAGGCAATGAATACCCACCAATTGCCACCAATATATCCATAAATAGCAATGCTACTTATAAAAACCAGCAAGCCCTCTACTGAAAGCATTATCCGTTGTGGTGTGAGAGTTTTGGATTGCTTTGTTGTTTCGTTCGATAGTGTGTTAAGCATGATTTCACCTCGAAAACTAATGTCGTTAATCTTTAAGACTAACTATATTAGTTTTTGTATAACATGTCAATATAACAAACTCTTTTGTTATGTCGAGTTAAGAAATGATAAACAACTTGCTGAAGATAGTAAGAAATAGGTATTATCACCACATCATTTACTCCATAGTGTAAATTTAGAATGAGAGGCTCGTATCATGTCGAAAATCCCTGACAATGTAGTAGATTTACTAGAAAAACCCATCATAGCCACCCTGACTACAATCGCCCCTGATGGCATCCCAGAGAACACAGCGATTTGGGCAAATTGGGACGGGGAGCATGTCTTAATCAGCACAATTGATAGTCGGCGCAAACCGAATAATATTCGTAATAATCCGAATGTCGCCTTATTCGTACTTGACCCTGAGAATGCCCAGCGATGGATAGATGTACGAGGGGTTGTTGATGAGATGAAATTAGATGAAGATTTTAGTGTTGTCGATGCGATGGCAAAATTATATACAGGCGTTGATAAATATTATGGTGACATTGTACCTGAAGAACAAAAAGATAGAGAAGACCGTATAGTGATTAAGATTAAGCCTGTACGGGTGGCATCACAAGGGTAAGTTTAAGGGCATGGCGTGCCATGCCCCTATGTATTTCTTTTTTATTCGTCATCCGCTTGTTGACGAATCACACTCAGACTTTCGAGGTCACTATCGCTGGTTACAAAATCGGCTGAAACCCAACCTGTGCCTTCGGGAGCTTCAATGCTAATCCACGAACCATCCTCAGTACGTCCATTTGCAATCCCAACTTGACCAGAGCGCAACACACCCACTGGTGCGCCACTCGTATTCGGTGCGCTACGGACAATCAATTCTGCGGTTGTCGAACGTACTTCAAAGCTATTCGCGCGTCCTTGGGCATCAAAGTAGTAGGCTTGTGCATTGGTATCCAGCGCGTTGCCATCAGGGAAATAGACTAAGCGTAAAGAGGTATCATCTCTATCAATTAAGAAGGGAATTGCCCCAGCACGTTGTGAACCACCATTAATCGGTACTGAACCGGGTAAATAGAGGTCAAATTGGTCGAGCGTTGGTTCGTACAGCACACCCATATCGCCCACCAAGCGGAAAGCATCGTCACCCCGTAGACACCCACTGGTAGACCCTAAACGACAACTCAAGGTTAGGTAAACGACGGCATATTCTTGGTCTGCAGAGATATTTTCAACGCCGTTTATGCCTGCTTCTATGAGGACATCATCCGCAGGGCGCACACCTTCTGTCACGTCAATGGTCGTATCACCAACAACACCGGGAGCTTGGATGATAAAGGGGTCGTCTAATGTGCCTAACCCTGTTTGCGGAACTTCTTCTTCTGGACCTGCTGAGGCAATAAAGCCACAAGTTTCAGTCAAATTAGCGACATTATCAGCTAATTCTTGTGCCGCTTCTAGTGCTTGAGATACTTCAAACTCACCGCGTGCGCCAAGATAATTGTTGTACCACATATCCACCTGACGATTGATGCCCGGTGTGGTGCAATCAAATTCTTCACCATCTTGTGCTAAAACAGATGACCATACACCCATGGTCAGCAGTAAAACCAATAATAATCCTAATTTCCGCATCATGTCCTCCAAGTAATTTTCGTCATTTTTGAGGGTGATAAAACGCTTCTAATTTTAGAGTCTCGAAAGTCTTTAGAAAAATATGGGGATTTTAGTCGCGGACAGCATCCATGCTATCCCTACATGAAACTTCACTTTTTAGGCAATCAGGTAGGGACGTGATGTATCGCGTCCGAAAATAAAATCTACTATCTTTTCCTAATTCCATTTATCGAGATTGAACCATCACCTCATTTTTACTCAGTGTAATGCAGAACTTTATATATCAACCATAAGAAGACTGTATATAGGAAGGATTTACTATGTCGTTTCAAACTGCACTCAGCAACCTCGCGGACTTATCAGTCTCGGGGATTGTCCACAATTACGGTATTGATAGCGTGCCAGAAAGTTTACATCGCGCTCAATTGCCTGCTCTACTTGTCCTCCCCCTAGAAGCACAAGATGATAGCTTGTTCCACGAAGGTGGACAGGCTTTCGAGGCGGTGGCTTTCAGCGATGGTACAAAAACGGTGGAATACGTGACCACCCACTTACTGATTATCGCACCAGCCAAACGCGGCAAAGGATTACGAGAGCATCTGCCCTTGCTTGTCACTTGTATTGATAACTACTTCACCGCTTTAGGGGCAGATATCACCCTGAATGATGCTTTAGAACATCCAGCGAATGTCCGCGTTGAACCCACACTGTACACAATTGGCGATACGCAATATATCGCCTGTTCTTTCCGTCATCGTTGGATTATCGCAGTCTAAAGGAGGCTACCATGAGCATCACCTATTCAATTGCTATTGACTATGCTGACGATGGCACATTCACTGAACTAGACGACCTTCTCAGTGTCGCTTGGCATATAGGGCTACCAGCACCGTATACACATATCGCAGAGGTATCCTCAGCTAGCATCATAGTTCGCAATCAATCACGCGATTTTTCGCCAGAGGTCAACACAGACATTATCGGGAAACGTATCCGCATCCAGAGCGATGACGGCACAACCGCACGCACGCATTTCATCGGTTTTATCAAAGAGGTTCGTCCGCAAACAGGCAATCAAGGTAAGCGTCTGAGTGAGATTGTGGCTGTCGGGCGTGAATACGAACTCACACAACATCGGGTACGTCTACCATTCCAGACCAATGTAAGCGCGAGTTCTGCTATTGAGGACATCATTGAGCAGATTGATTGGCGTTATGACATCTTAGATGGCATGTGTATTATCGGGCGCGATAGCATTGGCAGTAGCGACATCTTCCCAACAGAGCGCATCAACCAGACGATAGAAACAGGTTTATCGACTTTTGCGTTCATTGCGGATAACTGGGCAGATGGCTTAGATGCTGACCGTGCAATTAATGAATTAGCAGAAGGTGAAGGTGGGCGTTTCTTCTTTGACCGTGAGGGGCAAGCCATTTTCCATAATCGGCATCATCTAATGCTGAATAATACGATTAGCACAACCTTCAATGATGATATGACGGATTTGGTCTATGAGTATGGCAATGTCGTCAACGATGTCGAGATTTTGCTCACACCTCGTGCTATTGGGGTTAGCAATACGCTCATCTGGTCTTTGGCAAATCCGATGCTTGTAAGAGCAGGGAGTACGATACAGATTATCGCCCGTTATAAAATTGATGATGAGCCTGTCGGTGCATTAGAAATCCTAACACCCAAACCACACACGGATTACACAGCGCATTTGAAAAAAGAAACCAACACCCTTAATCTCACCGATGATTTTGATGTGCGCGTCGTCGAAGCAGGTATGAGCGCAACGGTTTTTGAAATCCGAAATCGGGTGGTTTATGATGGCTACCTGACGCAACTCAATTTGTATGGCACACCGCTTTACAAGCGCGAAACACTGACGTTCAAAGCTGAGGATAAAAATAGTATCGCGTTTTATGGTCGGCATGCAACGCAAAAAGTATTGCCTGTCATCACTGATATAGACGAAGCGATTGCGATAGCGAATTGGGATTTACAACGGCATAGTTCAGCCTATGGACGGGTTCGTGAATTGCAGACCAATACGCGCAATCATCCCGAAGAAACACTATCACTCAGCCTCTTTGACCTCATCAGCATCCAAGAAAGCCAGAGTGGACATTCTGCCAATTATGCAATTATTGCCGAGTATCATCAGGTTGATATGGGTGGCACACGGCATCAGGTGCGTTGGTTACTCGAACCCTCTGATAGTGATTTGTTCTTCATCATCGGCACACATAGCATCGGCGATGAGGTTATTCTTGCACCTCGTTAATTACAGAAGCCCTCTCCAAACGGAGGGGGCTTTTTTGATTCTGATATTTTCATGGCATCAACTTAATCTGTGGAGGGATTTTTGTCGTCTATAATCTGTTTCAGATTAAATCTACCTTCTGCTTCATTCCATACAAGAATTTCTTCATTCTCGTAAAACCAGTCTCGAAATTCTTGACGATAACGTCCAATATATCTACCTAATGGATCATTGAGATGTTCAGGTAGAGGAATCATATAAACGACAGCCTGACTTAGTAAGTCAATCCTCACACCTCCGTAATCAATACCTAACGGTGGCAAATGATTGATTAGGTCATCTAGTACATCTATCTGCCCGTAGGTGAGCAATCCTACACATGCCCAACAAAAATCATAATCAGGGGTTTTTAGCGTTTCATCTATTTTGCGTTCTTCATAATATTGCCTGAGTAATTGCTGTCCATCAGGTATTTTGTGAGAACTACGCAATGAAAAACGAAATCCTGCTTGTCGAAAATAGTCTACGTATTCATTAGGCATGAGTATCGAATTGTCCTAAAAGTTTTTGAATAATTCTTAGGTCTTTTGTCGCGGACAGCATTCGTGCTGTCCCTACACAAATCCTACTTTTTGAGGAAATAGTGTAGGGACGCAATGTATTGCGTCCGAAAACTAAAATCTACTACCTCGAAATTAGCCCAACTATATACCCGCTCCACGCACAGGGATGAGCGTCGCGCCATCAGGACTACCGATTAAAATAGGCATGGCTTGTCCAATTAAAGCGCGGACATCCTCGCGTTTGAGTGAGTGGTCGTGTGCTTCTTTGGAGTCCCACAATTCCATGACCCACACAGCCGTATCATCATCAGCATCTTTACTGACCACATACAAATTACAGCCTTCTGCCGATTGCATGAGGTCACTGGCTTGGCTAAGAATATCTACTAATTGTTCACGATTTTCAGGCTCAGCATGTAATTTCCCAACCATCCCAAAATTAGACATTATTTAGTTCCTTTATCAATAACGGACTATGACATATACTGTGCCATGATTTCATTTTATACACTAGGATACATCATGAACACATCCATGACACTCGGCTTGATGGTCGCTTTAGGTGCAGGCGTTGCCATTGGTTTGCAAGGTCTTTTCACCAACCTTACAGGGCAAATTTTAGGTCCTGCACGCGGGGGATTAGCCATTCACATTGGCGGAACGATTGTCGGCGCAATCATTGTCTTATTCGTCATGCTCACAAATCCGAATTTACCAGCTGTGAAGATCACGCCGCTTGTTATTCTATTGGCTTTTATCGGTGGCACATCAGGTATGATTATTCTGATGGGAATTGCCTTTGCCTTTCCACGTATCGGTCAGGTGGCAGGTCAAGGCGCACTCATTTTCGCGCAGATGGCAGTTGCTGTTTTCGTGGATACCTTTGCTTTAGCAGGTGGCACACCACTACCCTTAGATTGGCGACGGTTACTTGGTTTATTTGTCTTAGCATTGGGGACGTATCTCTTGCTCCCACAGCAAAGCACGTAAGATGAATCTCAACCTCGATAAGCAAAATTTAAGTGTGCTGTCTCCTGATTTATTAGCTGACGATGTGCTTAGAATCAGTCTGCGCGATAATCAATTATCACATTTACCTGATTCCCTATGGCGTTTAAATCATTTACAACGACTATCAATTGGCAATAACAAGTTCACAAAGATAGCTGATGAAATCGGCAATCTCACATCTTTGAGCGAATTGTTCTTAGATGGTAATCCGCTAAGGCATGTGCCTGATAGCTTAGGGAAGTTGACTCAGCTAAAGATACTGGATTTAGGGCATTGTGAGCTAGTCGATTTGCCTGAGTCGCTACTAAATTTACAAGACCTAGAATTTTTCTACGCGAGTGATAATCAGCTAACCGATTGCCCTGCTTGGGTTGGGGAATTAGCTAATTTACGCTATTTCAACATGACCGACAATCAGCTACAGCAAATCCCTGACTCTATTGGAGAATTATCTCGGCTAATTGAATTACGCCTCTATAATAATCAACTAGAGACAGTACCTGCCTCAATAGACAAGTTATCTGCTTTACGCGAATTGTATCTACGCGATAATCGTATCCACAGCCTACCTGATACAATAGGGCAACTAAATAATTTACGCATTCTTGATTTACGGAATAATCGTCTTAATCAATTGCCTAATACTATTGGCAACCTCGAAAACTTGCTATATCTCGATTTGCGCGGTAACAATCTGAACATGATTCCTGATAGCATTTTTCATCTACCGAAATTAGAGAAATTAGATTTGCGCTGGAATCAAATTCAAGACAAAACTGCGGAGATGCGTGATTTAGAAGAACGAGGTTGCTTGGTTTATATCTAAACTAAAATGAGAGCGCACATCCACTCTCATTTCTAAAATAGTTCAAGATTTCGGTTCGAGAATTACCACAGGAATAGTACGGTCTGTTTTTTGCCGATATTCGTCAAACCCAGGAGCAACGGCAACCATTTTCTCGTAGAGTTCACTGCGTTCAGGCTCATCAGCGACGGAGGCTTGAGCTTGAAGTTCCTCTGTACCAACTTCAATCGTAACGTGTGGGTTGGCGACAACGTTGTAATACCAGTCAGGATTACTGGGTGCGCCAGCTTTCGATGCAATAATCACATAACGGTCATCATCGGGTAGATACATCAATGGATTGACCCGTTCTTTTCCACTTTTTGCGCCTATTGTATGCAAGATAAGTAAATTCGCGCCTTCAAAATGTCCCCCGACTTTACCCTCGTTCGCACGAAATTCTTCGATAACTTTCTTGTTAAAATCGCTCATGTCTATCTCCAAAAGGTTTTGTCTTTTCATTTTATAGACGTTGATACGTTAATGAATCATACGCATCCTTTTAAAGCTGTATGTTGCACAAACCACAGCTTATCCTACAATGAACAACTGATTTAGGTCATACAAAATAGAGAAAGTCAATTATGCCCAAACCCTATATTTTCATCAGCCATAGTAGCCAAGATAATCCTGCTGTTGCCGAAATTGTGGACGATTTACAAGCTAAAGGGATTGGTGTTTGGGTGGATTTTGACCGTCTAGAGAGTGGCGCAAAATGGTTGGATAATATCCAAACAGCAATTGATGACTGTGCAGGATTTTTGGTTATCCTATCGAAAGTGTCTCGCCGTGCAGATTGGGTCATGCGTGAGTGCCTTTATGCACTTCAATTGCGTAAACCGCTCTATATCGCTCTGATTGACGATGTGCCTCTGCCATTGTTATTGGTCGATAGGCAATTCAATAATTTTGTAGACGATTACGATATGGCATTGGCTGATTTACTAACTGTTTTAGAAGCGACACTCGCCAATCCCCCGAAACCAACTGAGGCACATCCCCTACCTGATACAATTTCACCTACAGCCAATGAAGATAACTTCTTCGCGTATTTGGCGCAGATGGATAAGGGTGATGAGTTAGCGACACTTGCCCGTGATTTATACGGTTGGTCACAAAAGACGATTACCGAGACAGAATTTTCTGGGCGTTTTCGCCCTGCTTTTCACGCTAAGTTTGTTATTGATGGCAAATTAGTCTCCGTTTTTTCAATACTTGCTTATTTAAGGCATCCTGCGGTGCAAATCCCCTTTGATTATTTGCGTAAGTATGCACCCTTCACACGCAAAGAAAATCGCTTGAAAATCTTGAGAGAACTCGAAACGCTTTTGCCAGATGATGACAGTTTTGAAAGAGACCGTGCAGACCGTCGCCCCACCATTGCGCTAGAATATTTACTAGGCGACGCTGAAAGACTAGAAAAGTTCAAGGAAATCGTATCCAATATTATTGAAGCATTACGAGATAGCGACTAGGGGGCAAAGTGGAAAATAAGAAGAAAAAACTTACAGGACAACAAGGCGAATTGATGCGTGCGCTAGATATAAGCGTTGATGATTTAATTGCCAATGATGATGGTTATATTAGCGATGCTCAACGTGAGAGTGTACCTAAACGTCAGAGTTATCAATGGTTACAATATAAGATATTGGTCGGGGCTTTCTCTTCGATTGCATTGATTTTTCCGATACTTGTTTTCCTACTGGATGATATAGAACCTGCTATTCTATTGCTAAGTTTATTCTTTATTTCTCTCGCTACATTTTTTGGTAGTGTTGGCATCTACCAATACCGACGATTAAAAAAGGACTTAGAAGCAAAAACCTTCCCGACTGTGCAAGGTATCGCCGTTGTCAATATTGGTGAGAGCGAGTCTTATCTAGAAATTAACGGCATGAAATTAAATGCCTCCCCTGATGTGCTACGTCGTGTGCGCCACCTAGAACCCTATATCATTCATTATCTACCGAACTCTAAAGTCATTCTTTCGATGGAGCAAATCGATGATGAGAACAACATTCGTCAGGATGCAAGTCATAGTCGTTTGGAAGATAAAAGCCTCTCTACCTCATCATTTAATGACGATGAGCAAGCAATCCAAGGAAATCTTTGAATTTATAAAAAATTCTGAGACTTGAGGATAAAATGGAAGAGAAGAAGAAAAAACTTACAGGGGAACAAGGCGAACTGATGCGTGCCTTCAATATAAGCGTTGATGATTTAATCGCTAATGATGGTGGGTATATCACAGATGAGCAATGTGAGAATGTACCTCAACGGCAGGCATATCAGTGGAAAGAGTATCGCAATATTGCTCTTGTCCTCTTATTATTTAATTTAGCTGTACCGATTATAACTTTTTTCAATTTTGAGGAAGCACCCCTTGTCGCCTTGCTTATAAGCATATTCTTGTTGTCTTTAGCTAGTATTTTCGGCACAATAAGTTTTATGAGGTTTAGGAAGATAAAGAAAGACCTTGCGAAGGGTACACTACGAACAGCACAAGGACTTGCGGTTGTCAATCTCGGAGGTAGCCAGTCATATTTAGAAATTAATGGAGAAAAGCTCCATGCCTCCCCTGATGTATTGCGTCGTGTACAGCACCTAAAGCCCTATGTTATTCACTATTTGCCGAACTCCAAAGTCATCCTCTCGATGGAGCGTATTGATTATGGGGATGCAAACTCATATGGATATTATCCAATCAGCAAAACATCAAGAGCAGAATAGTTGAGTTTCCTCGTCGCGGACACTATCCATAGTGTCCCTACCTGCCCCTGTTGAATTGCTTAATTGCTTAATTGCGTTTCCAACATCTCACGGTTGAAAACGACATCATTCTCTTGAAATTGGCTGTCGTGCGAGATGCCTAAATTCGCGATATTCTCACCACCTAGTGTTATGAGGACACTATCAATCGTTGGGTTTTCAAAGACCGTTAAGTAGAATTGTGTCGGTACAGCCGATAAAATTGCCCCACCAACAGCACTTATCGTCCCATTAAGGCGAATCGTCGCCAAACCATCCTCTATCATAAGACTTTCTATGCTGACACTATCTGCATTCCAAACAGTTGCCGTATCAATGACACCCTGAATAGCACGTTCCAGATTAATGATATCGCTATCCGTGCGTGGTGTATCATCCTCAATTCGACGCAAAATCAATTGGTCAAATAGCACGACATCGTCTTCTGTCGGGACAACTTCATTTATAGGGAGCATCTGCCAATAGGTAATGGGTTCGTCACTTTCAGAAATAGGCTGTGTTGGAGTTTGTTGCACAGGTGACTGATTATCACTGCCTAAGTTACAACCCATTAGTAGGAAAATTGTGATGATAAATACGCTGTAGCGCATGACATTTCTCCAGTAGCTTTACTTATGTCATCCTTAATGACACTCAATCTGCGCTGGTGGTTTCAATTTCCTCTGGTAAAACAGGTTGTTCAACAGGATAGGTACAACTGAAATATTGGTAATTCCAGCCGATAAACAATTCATAATCGTAGTCACGCTCAGGGTCTGCATCAACCTGAACGCCTTCGTCGGTGATACTCAAGACGCGCTGAATATCCTCCACAGGATTATTTCTGCTTGCGCCTGTATGGTCTATGATGAGGTTGTAATTGCGTGGTGTGGCAGGCTCACCAGTGATAATCGCACGGAAGCCTTCGCTCTCTAAACGATGTGCCGCTACATAATCTAAGCCAGGGACATTACTGCCATTGTAGATTGCTACTGTTGGAATATCACGCGTCAGACGAGAACGGGTTGTCGGGGCGACGACTTGTTGCATCAACTCAATCATCGCCTCACGGATTGGCGTTAGGATAAAGCGTCCTTCGCCATCTTCTGTATAGCCTTGTGTAACCTCACGATTGATACGGAAGGTGTAATACTCGATAGCAGACGCATCTAAATCAACTGCGACAGGCAAAAACTGAATCGCATCACCGAGTTCTAAATCTGTATCGACTAGCGCGTTAAATTGTTCCCATAATTGAGGGAAATTCTCTAATAATCCCTCGCTACGGATGCGTCGCCATAAGGCACGTAAGACATCTTGTTGACGACGATTGCGGTCTAAATCGTTACTGGTGCGTCGGCTACGGACATACCATAGGGCAGTATCGCCATCCATATGATGCAGTCCACTCCACAGCGTGAACATTTCCCAATTATCTTCATCAGTCTTATCTAAATCGGGTTCTTTCAATCGCCAATCTTGGATTGCACAATCAGCTGTTATATCTATACCCCCAACAGAATCCACCAAATTGGGGAAGCTCTCAAAATCAACACGGGCATAATAATCCATTTGAATACCGAGATTATATTCTAAAGTGGCATAGAGTGTCTCAATCCCTGTGCCTGCTTCTCGACGTTCTGCCAAATAATAAGTCTGGTTAATTTTACGCATCCCAAATTCAGGAATATACACGTATAAATCGCGCGGAATAGAGACCATGGCAATATGCCCAGTATCTTGGTTCACAGAGATAATCATCAGGGTATCAGTTAAACCGGGATTGTTGTCGCTGTATTCAGTCGCCGCCCCAATCAGCAGAACATTGGTGATATTTTGCCCATTTTCATCTATGAGAGGCATGGCATCAGGAATAGGAATCTCTTCTTCATCTTGTGCGATGACAGGCAAAGTTAAAATCAGCAGGAATAGGATGAGTATCAGTCGGCGCATGGTCAATTAATCCAGTAGTAAAATTCAAAATAACATAATTAACCTTATCACCATTTTCATATTGTGTCGTCCACGCTGATGATACGTCCTGCCCACGCCATGCCTACGCATCATCCTGTTGAATAATGTTCAGTATTTTGCCTAGAACAAGGTAAGCAGCTGTTTCATAATAAGTCGCTATGGGTAAGGAGATACCCTTCACAAGCGGACTAACATTCTTTTGTGCATTAAGCTCGATTGCATCAGCCGAAATAACAATCACATCATCGGCAAACTTGCGAATCGCTTGAACGCCTAAATCCGCAATTTGCTTGCGTTGACTGCCCTCAAAATCCATTGGCATCGTGACAACAGCAATACAAGGGATATGAAGTTCTCTGGCAACATAGGCGACCATATGACTCGCGCCTGTGCCTGTCCCACCGCCCATGCCTGCGGTGAGGATAACCGTATCTGTGCCACTGAGTAAATCAAATAAAAGGTCTTTGTTGTCCTCGGCAATTTGTCGTCCTAACATGGGATTACCGTTTGCACCTAAGCCAGAGTTTTCAAAAACATAGGCTATATCCACTCGTAAATGTTCATCCCATTGTGGATGCGTATTGAGCGCGATTGTACGGAGAGGATGCGGATAATTGTTCCAGCGAGCGACTCCATTCACAAAGGTACATCCAGCATCCCCAAGACCGATAATTTTAATCATTGTTTTACCTTAACAGGTTAAAAATCTGTATTAGAATTGTTTTGTTCTTATTGTTAGGTATTCATATGTTAGCCGAAAAAGTCCACATCCGCACAGCCATCCCCTTTGACCGTCACGCTATCTTGCATGTGAATCGCGTTACATGGCAAGAAGCGTATCAGCATATATACACAGAAACAGAAATTAAGGGGTTATTCAACAATAGCTTAAGTCAGAATGGCACTTGGGTCTATCGTCGCGATGAACGTCTAGGGATGTTGGTCGCTGAAACCAATCAGCAGATTGTTGGTTTCATTGGCATGGGGTCACTACTAAACGACACATCGGCTGAAATAACGACCTTTTATATCTTACCGCGCTATCAATCAGATGGTATTGGCACATTACTATGGCAACGAGCGATGACACAGTTACAAAAAGCTGGATATAGTGGTGTTTGGGTGTGGGTCTTAGGGCGTGCGTCAGCAAGAAAATTCTACGAAGCACAAGGCTGTATCGAACGCGAACGTGGGCAGTATACGATTGGGACACATTCTGAAGTAGCAATTGGGTATTGGCTGGGGTTGTAGAGACAATTTCTTAGTTTTTAGAGTTTTCTCGTCGCGGACGACATAGATGTCGTCCCTACAATGAGCAATTTCGTGGTGTAGGGATGCGATCTATCGCATCCGCCTTGACCAATTTTTTACTCCCCACACTATTCTGTGGGGGTACTAGCGTTATGCCCTCACAACGTCACGATTTTCTTGGCGACTCGTAATTGTGTCGGGAATACGCTCAGAAATTCCGCCAATGTATTATAGCGATTGCCCTTCTCTTGTAAGAAACGGCGCAATACACTGACTGTGCCAGGCAATTCGGTCATCTTGCGGATGCGTTTTTCCATCAGCATAAATCCCCGTGCCTCAGTCTCATTAACATAGTCTTCTAGATAAATCGCCACTACTGCTGATTGAAACAAAGCTAAGAATTGGTCTTCCCACGTTGGGTACTGGACTTTAAGTTCGTCACTAATGGGTAAGTCTTTAGAGGTTGCCTCACCGATTTCGTCAGCATTTTCACGCAGATAATGGAGCATCAACAGACGCGCATATTGCGACAATGCCATCGGGTAGGTATGTTCAGCAAGTCGGGTTTCTTCGTCATAAGGCCAAGGTGGGCTTTCACCCCATGCAAGTGGCGGAGGCACAATGCTAATTAGCTCATCATTAACACGAATGCCGACTTCACGCTCTGCGGGCCAGAGTAAATTGGGCGCAAAGGCAAATTTTTCATCAATATTGCCGATGAATTTTTCTAGTAGCTCTTTGAATTTTAAGTCATTTTCAAAGACACGTTCACTTTCTGCGAGTGCATTTTGCCATGATTTATCAGCACTTTTCCAGAACTCAGCAATATTTGCTTTCTGGTAAAAATCCCAGAGTTGCTCATTCCAACCTTTCGGCACCCAAGCAGGTAACGTTGGTGCAGTCAGATTAGGCCATTGGAAGAACATCGCCAAGGTAAAGAGCGCTTCTATCGGCATCCCTTGATTCAGCATCCCTTGTAATTCAACAATCGCTGGATGCTTATCCATATCACGGTCTTGTAGATATTTAATTGCCGCACGCGCATGGGCATGGGCATGATGACGCTTCCGTTTTTGGGCTTCTTGTGGGAAATCTGTCGCGGCGAGTGCCATCGCCATCAGGCGCAGACGGTCATCATAAATAATTTTAACAGGTGTCGAACTGCTCATGTAATTTATCCAAATTTGCAGAAAGTGTGTCAATACGTTTATATTGTACGTTGCAACAAGCATAGCGACAAGCGACTATCTCTTAAGGCTTAAGCATTATCCTTCTGCCACGCATATTCCCAGTAATTTCCTGCTTGTATCTCATCTAACTTTTGTAGATAGACTTGTGGATTAAGTGAGTTATCAGCAACTGAACGAGCCGTTACCAATGCGGTGTCCATTGATTTACCAGAGCGTCCTAGAACACGGCAGTAACTCAAGTTAGCGTGCATCTGGTTATAAATACTTGCGCTTACCATTACCTGCTCAACTAAAGCAAGTCGTAATTCAATTGCTTGTTCAATATTCCCAATGAGTTCCATATATTCAGCACTTGCTGAGTAAAATACGACCTCTTTTGATAGCTTATACTGTTCATACTTTGCTAAAGCTGTTGTATAGTTTTCTTTTGCTCTTTGAGTTTCACCTATGCGTTGTAAACAGACAGCTTGCCACAATTTACCTTCGGCAATCAAGAGTTGCATTTGAACTTCTTCCACATAATTCTGGGCGATACCATTGTACTTTAATGCAAGTGAAATATTATTACGTGCGTAGGCAATTCTACGTAAAAAATCATAACTCGAATAATGCCGATACGGATGTTGCTCTAATGAGCGCTTCAATATGTTATTAATTCTTTTTTCAGCAGAACCGTAATCTTTGTATTCAAAGTCGATTCGATTACGCATATGTAGTACCCGCAAATGGGTATCTTCATCCATTTGGATTTCGGTTTCGATATAGTTTAATAAATCGACGATTTTGCTCTCATATCCATAAAAATCAATCGTGCAGTAAATATCTGCTAGCAAGAAGAAAACAGCACTTCTTATAGGACAATCTTCATATATCTCTTTACGAGATTCTGTCGCCAAACGTATAATGTTATCTAATGCTAGTTGATAATTGTGTTTGAAATAAAAGTGGATGTCTGTAATCCAATGCTTGCAGAACATGACCCAACATGGTTCGTTCAATTCTTTTGCTAGTTTCACCCCGTCCTCTAATCTACGAAGTGCATTGTCAGCATCAGCATCTTGCCGATATTGCAAGCCATCATGGACTGCCAATGCTAATTGAACACCTTTCCCATCCACTTGTAAGCTAACACGACTAGCATAATCATAAATCCATTGCCACAAATCAACATACATTCAAAAATATCCTTATTTGACTTTTTGCCACGCATATTCCCAGTAATTTCCTGCTTGTATCTCATCTAACTTTTGTAGATAGACTTGTGGATTGAGGGAGTTATCAGCAACTGAATGAGCCGTTATCAAAGCGGTGTCCATTGATTTACCAGAGCGTCCGAGAATACGGCAGTAACTCAGGTTAGCGTGCATCTGATTATAGATACTTGCGCTTACCATTACCTGCTCAACTAAAGCACAGCGAATTTCAATTGCATGGATAGTTATCAAACTGAATAAGTAATTCTCGATGTTCAACCCTTTCTTGATCATTTGTGTAATACGAAAATAGTTGCCCGTCCTTCTGGAGACTGACCTACTGTTTATTTTACTATAGTTACCAACAAGAGATAGAATATTATGAACCACTCTCTTGAGCAAACATGAGGTTGTAGCCATCAATATCATTTACAGTAAAAACTGTCTCGCCCCAATCTCGCGTTTCAAGCGGATGAATAATATCTGCACCTGATTCTTTAGCGTGTTCATATAATAAATCGATTGACATTGACTCTGGCAGATTAATATAAATCTGAATACCAATGCCTCGTTTATCTATGTCTGCTTCTTCGACAAAACCCTCTGTGATGCCGAGTAAAATCTCAGCATCGGCTAGCTTCACACAGGCAAATTCGACTATTCCCTCATCATTGGGTGGCATTTCCCAACCAAGTTCAAAATTTAGCTTTTCTGTATAATATCTGATTGATTTGGCAACATCTTCACAAGCAAGGATTGGTGATAGCATCGGATTTTCCTAAATCTAATAAGACCTTATTCCACAACACCCAATGGCGCATCCTCGACTTCATCACGGATACAATCCATCCACAGTACAAGACCGCGCCATTCGCCAAAATCTTCATAATAATTGCGAATATCGGCATCACTTTCAGCGGCATGACCTGTGACATGCTCATAGGCATTGCGTGCCACGCTATCAATCGCGAGTTTATCGAAATGTCCTAGTAGACGTAACACTGTCCCTGCGGAGTAATCACCAAAACCCTGTAAATTGGTCACGGCTTTATATAAGTCGGCACTCGATAAATACCGCCAACTTTCAACATCTAATTCACCTGATATGACACGTTGCACCAAGCTATGTAGATATTGCCCTCGATAGCCTAAGCCAGCTTTGTCAGCAAGTTCATCTCCAGAAAAGTGTGCCAATGTCTGTGCTGAGGGGAAAATATTGTTAGGGTCAAGCGCAGAAACTTGTTCCGCCATTTTGACTGTGTTGCTCCACGACGTGTTGGTGGTTAGCAAAGTCTTGATGAGGTCTTCCCAGACTGTTGGGGAGGCTAATAAACGTGCAGTTTTCTTTTCAGTCACCCATTCATAGCCTGATGTTTTCGACATTTTGGCATAGAACGGTTTCAGATTCTGCTCTAGATTGAACATAGCGCGAACAGCTTGGGTGATTAAGTTACGGTCACGACTACTGATGATAGCTTGCCCTTTGACCTCAACCAAAATTGAGCGTGATTTACTGCCTTGAATACAGAGTTGTGCCAATCGACCATTGTGCAAATGATAAGCACGACGCAAATAGCCTCGTTCTAAGTTATTCGGCGCAAGTTGATACCAACCATGGCTTTTAACTGTCGCCATAAAGTCAAAATCAGACGGTGTTGGTATGGTGAGGTAAATCATGTGGTGTTCCTAATTGAGTTGCTTATAATCATCTGCAAGCATAATACCATAGTCCTATTTTAACCTGTTTTAGAATGTGTTGCGTAACTTTTGGAATTTTCTTGGGTTATAAAAAAATTACAGAGTAATCTTTTCTGTTTGCAGAAGCCTCAAGTCGTGTTATACTCTCGCGTTGAGTTTCAATTCACCAAGGAGATGGACGCATGTCTCATGCCAGAATCCTGACATGGAGCCTGCTCATCTTGAGTCTATTGACAACGGCTGTGTTTTCAGTTCATGCTACGGGGTTCGACCCAGTCATTAATATGCTCGGTTTCACATCATCATCAGATGTTGGTGACCAAATCGAATGGATAGTGACAATTAGCAACACAGGCGATTCGGCAGGTCAGAATATCGTATTATCTGATACCGTCGGCAATGGTCTGCAAGTCGAAAATGTGCAAATTAACACGGGAACAATGAGCATTAACGGACGAACCGTGACGGTTTCAATCCCCATGCTAGAACCCGATGAAACAATTCAATTTAGTATCTTCACAACTATTCTCGATGATAGTGATGTGAGCAATACTGCTTGCGTGACAGCATCGAACCTGAGTGGCGAGAATTGTGTGCGAGGATTACCTGTGCAAGCCTTGCCTGCAACAGGTGAAACCCCCTACTGGCGCGACCCATCGTTATGGCTAGGTGTCATGACCATTTCAGTGAGTCTATTAGTGATTGGGTTAGGCTTACTCGGTTTCCGTTCACTCCAAGATGACGATGAGATACTTGTCAATTAATCAACAATGAGAGCGTAAGAACACGCTCTTTTTTATTTCCCTTCTCCTCGCTAGCCCTATCGTCTCATCTTAACAATTCCTTGACATAAGTTATAATATATTTTGTATCCTTAAAATTGGAGTTATTACGATGCCTAAGTTGACGATTAGCCTTGCCCAGATGCAAGTTGTTTTGGGTGATGTTTCACGCAATACAAATCAAATGCAAAAGATGGTTGCCGAAGCGGCACGGCGCAAATCCAACCTACTTGTTTTTCCCGAGTTGTTCATCACGGGGTATACCCTCGATGAAGCCCGTGAACGTTCCGATGAACTCAGCAAAGGCATGTTTGCCGAAATCTCCACGCTAGCAACCAAAGGCAATGTAGCAATTACGGGGTCTATCCTCGAAAAAAGAGGTTTAGAAGTCGCCAACAGTATGCCATTTTTCGCCCCCAATGGACGCATGCTTGGGGTTTATCGTAAGATGCACCTCTTTGGCTTATTTGATGAAGACCAATATCTCGCCCCTGGGCAATCTCCCCTAGTCCTCGATTTACCATGGGGGACAACTGGTTTAGCCATCTGTTATGACTTGCGCTTCCCTGAGATTTTCCGCCGTTATGCTATTAAAGAAAATGCAAAGATGGTTATTATCTCTGCTGAATGGCCTTTAGCCCGTTTGGCTCATTGGCGTGCTTTACTAATCGCGCGTGCGATAGAGAATCAATGCTTCATTGTGGCGTGTAATGCGGCAGGAGAAGCTGGTGATACCGTAATGGCTGGGCATAGCATGATTATTGACCCTTGGGGGCAAATAGTCGTGGAAGCTGGCGAAACACCCCAAATTATCACAGCCGATATTGAACTGGATGAAGTGACCGTTGCACGCGGTAAAATCACAGCTTTAGATGATATTCGTAAAGATATTTACGATTATTAGAAGGGTTATCAGTGCTTATCTAAGGATAGGCACTGAATTAATGCGACATCCCCTCCATGGAGCAATCATTCTCACTGAATTCAAGCTCAATCGTTGCGTGTTCGAGATTTAAATTTTTAATAATGTCTTGAACAGCTTGTTTGATGCGTGTTGATTCTTGAGCAGAAATATGCGCTGATGTAACAAGGTGTGACGTAAACACGTTATGTTCACCATCTAAAGACCAGATATGGGTGTGATGTGTTGATTCAACGCCCTCAATTGCCTGTAGTTGACGTTCAATATCTTCCGCGTCAATATCACTAGGCGAGGCTTGTAGGAATAAGCGCAATGTTTTTCGCAGATTTTTAATCGCATTTGTCATAATATAGACTGTTATCAGGATAGATAAAATAGGGTCAAGGATAGGTAAATCCACAAAAAGTGAAACAATCCCCACGAACAGAACAGCAACCCAACCTAATACATCTTCTAACAGATGCCATGTAACAACCTGAGCATTCACTGAACTTGTATCTTGTAAACGAAAAACTGCCAACCCATTGACAATGACACCGATAATCGCAATCACTATCATCCCTTGTGAATTAAAGGATTCGGGATTGAGTAGTCTCGGAATTGCTTCTGACAGAATAAACAATGAGCCACCGACTAAGACGACTGAGTTAATCAACGCGCCCAATAACGAGTAGCGTCTATAGCCATAGGTGTATTTTTGGTTACTCTGTTTCTCAGAATAACTCCCCAAATACCATGCCATTGCCAAGGATAAGGTGTCGCCTAAATCGTGAACCGCATCCGAGAGAATAGCCACACTATTGGTCATTACGCCACCAATGATTTCTAGGATAGTGAACGCGAAATTGAGGAAGAAAGCAGTCCGTATGCTCGCACTATCTTGATGATGGTGACTATGTTGATGCCCCATCTTTATATCTCCTCAGTTGGCATTGGCACGTCTTTAATTTCCGCAGGTTTTGGTGCTTTATCTGGTTTATAATGGGCGACGAATGCCTCAAGCTGTTTTCGCTGTATTTCAGTTGGACGAATAAAGGGTCGTGTTTCGCGGATTTTATCCCATGCTTGCTCAGGTGTTAGACCTGTACTCACAAAATACGCCGCTGCCATTGTAGGTCCTCGTCCTAAGCCTTCCCAACAATGGATATAAACCCCTTTATCTTCTTCCTGTACATGATGACGTATAAAATCGACACCTTGTTCCAAGTGAATGAGAGATGGTGCTTCATTATCAATAGTCGGTAGATGTAAGAATTTTAGAGGCAAATTAAGTGGGTCTACTTCAACAGAATAGTTGTATTCACCGCGCATATTAACCACTGCCCCAACGTCCCAATCCATTAAGTCATCCCAAAAGCTGAGCGCAGGTTGCCCACCAACAAAAATTTTAGGGGTAATTTCGCTCAATTTACGGACTGGCTTGCCAGTGATGTTACGCAGAATCGTATCTGTACCTGCCCAAACCGTCATAACTAAACCTTGTGTACTCAGTTGATTCCAAAAACGGTGGACTAAAATTCCAAACTTATTGAGTTTTTCCAAAATTTTCTCCTTTGCTATTGTTGTTGTTTCGGGGTAAGGATAGAAATATAATCTGGCACACATTCCACCGTGATAGGAAAGGCACGATCAAAGGCTTCACCATCCATACTCAGGCGTTGGTTACTACTCGGTATGACTGTCACTTTTCGTGCTTGGTAGTGTGGTAAGCGTTCTTCAATATCAAGTGGGAGAGACCCTGCTAAGACATTTTGGGTAATATCCAGCATTGCTTGAATATTCGTATTTTGCAGAATTAGTACATTCAATAGACCATCATGAGGGCTTATCCCTAAGCCGATGCTCATGCCATATAAACCGATATTGCCAATATTACAAATACTGCAATTGATACCTGCCACGCTTTCAACCGTGCCATCATCAAAAGTAAGTTCGTAAGTTACAGGTTCGGTATCACTAAGAGCTTGGAGTGCTGATTGCGTATAAGCGAGCGTACCCCAATTGGATTTAGCTTCTGTCGTGGGACGCAACGATAATTCCGCTTCCCAGCCCATACTCAGGCGTAACAAAAAGTAGCTATCATCAACTTTACCTGCATCAAGTGAGGTTAAATCATTTTCTTGATTAAAAATAACGTCTAAGGCTTGCTGAGTATTAATTGGAATATTGAGTTCATGAGCAATGACATTAGCAGTCCCACCTGCGAGAATCGCCAATGGCATATTATGCTCATGTAGGCAATTCGCCACTTCCATGACTGATCCATCCCCCCCATAGACAACCACCAAATCGGGATTGTCAGTTAAGGCATCGGCAACACAATCGGTCGCACTATGTGTCAATTTTGTGACGTGCATTGTTGTCTTGCACTCTGCTTGCCCCATAAATTGCCCTATCACATCGAAAGGTGCGCCATTTGTCCCAGAGACGGGATTCACTATAAAATGCACATTTGATGCAGGCGTTATTTTCATGGATAAGCCAATCAATTATATGAATAAGTATATATAGATTAGCCTAGTAACATAAAAGGTGCATTGGTTTGTGTGAGTAAAACCCAAGAGGCTTATTAGGATTGCATTGGAAGGCTGAGTTTATGGTTAATTGAATAAGTTTACATATCAGATTTTAAAGCTATTTTGCGAACTACGAGCGCATTGTAATGCACCCAAAGAACTGGACACAAAAATACAATTTCTTAGTGAACAAATTGCTGTTCACGGCGACGATCCTCAAACTCTTGTGGCGTGAGATATCCCAATGAGGAATGGATGCGTTTGGTCATGTAGACATCCTCGATAAATTGACCAATGCGTTGTTGCGCGTCAGCAAAATTGTCGTAAAATGACAAGTCAATTTCCTCTTCTTTCAAGGTGCGAATAAGCCGTTCAGCATAGCCATTCTCACGGGGTTCACCCACACTCGCCATGCTAATTTGTACTTCGCGGTCACGCAGCAGATTGACATAATCCCAACAGGCATATTGCCAGCCTTGATCCGAATGATGAATGGTCGGACAGTGGGTGTTCAACGCCTTCTTCAAAGCAGAAATAGTCAGCGATTGTGCATCCAGATTGCGACTGAGTTGCCAACCGCGAATTGCTCGTGTAAAGACATCCATGATGACTGCCAGATAGACATGCCCATGTCCCAACTGCACATAGGTAATGTCTGCGACCCAAACCTGATCGGGGTTTGTGATGTCCAATGACTGCACACGATTTGGATAACGGGCAAAGGTGTGCTGACTGTTTGTGGTTCGCACCTTACGCCGTTTTCGTGTCTGCAACAAGCCCATTTCGCCCATCAGACGACGCACACGCTTGTGATTGATGCTCCAACCCTCACGCTGAAGCATTTTTGTGATGCGACGATAACCGTAAGTCACCCACTGCGTTGCCAGTCGCTCAATGGCTTGCCTCAATTCACGATCATCTGCATGGCTCGACTGATAGTACAAACTGCTACGAGCGCACTCCAGCACCTCACACAAGTCTTTCACCGGGAAATCTACGCGTAATTCCATCACAATTTCCCGTTTTTGCTGGAGGTCGAGCGTAAGATGCTGGAGGCTTTTTTTGCAATTTCCAGTTGCATGGTTAGCCGTCCTACCATCCTCTCTAGCTCTGCAATTTGCGCGTCTTCTTCGCTTGTGTCGGGTTTCTCAAACGCACTAGACGCATTCTCCAAAAACTGGCGTTTCCAGTTGCCAAACTGTTGTGCGCTCAGTTGATGCTCACGACAGACTTCCGCCTGGCTTTTTTCGCCTGTAAGAACCGATAGAACTAGCTCAGTTTTAAACTCCGCACTGAACGTCCGACGCTTTCTTCTGCTCATGGTACACTCCCTTGTGAACACAGTTTACTTCATTTAGCCCTGTGTCCAAATTCAGGGGTTCACTACACATATAACAAAACGGGTGCTAATTTAAGCCACCCGTTTTCTTTGTTTATTCTTCAACGTCATCAATGATTTCTTCATTTTTCTGCTTTTCACTATTTTGAGCATCATATCCTGCCCCGATTGCCAAACCAATAGCAACGCCGATGGGAATACCAAGTGCTATATTCTCTGGGAATAATGCCGCACCTAAAGCAACACCAAGACCAGCCCCCAATGCAACACCCATCGCAACGCCTTGTCCTTTTTTTGGCTTTTCCATTGTGCAACCTCCTTAACTTATACATACATCTAAAGTATAAGTAATCCCTATTAGAATGATGTTATTACGATTTTTAATCCAATTATTGGTTTTCACTGTTATCTATTTCATCATCAACTTCGGGTTCGTCGCTACCTTGTGCTCCGAAAGCTGTACCAAGTGATGTTCCAAGCCCAGCCCCTATTGCAACACCTAATGAAATACCTAAGGCGAGGTTATCTAATGCAATACCAAAAGCGACCCCAAGGCTTATTCCAATTGCAATGCCGAATCCAATACCTGAAGCAATGCCTTGACCTTTTTCTGATTTTTTCATGAGTTTGTATTCCTTCCTTGTTTGAATATATTGATATTATCTTAACAAATAAACGTGCAGGTTAATCCCCCAGAGATTAGGGGTCTTACTCCAATCTCAGTTATTAATATCAAAATCACCCAAGTCTTTTGCTAGTGAAGCGTGTAAAATAGAGTAATTAGAGAGTCATAAAAGCAACAACACTTTTTTAAATATAATTAAGGGCGTAGCATGCTACGCCCTTACTCTGTAAGACATACGCAAGTAAAAAACAACAAAGAGACAGTATGACTGAGAAAAAAAGTATAGCAATTATCGGTGCAGGTGTGGCAGGTTTATCTGCAGCGTGGGATTTAATCCAAGCAGGACACAATGTAACCGTTTATGAAGCGAGTGATCGTGTTGGGGGATTAGCGGCTGGCTTCAAAGATGATAAATGGGGCTGGACACTCGAAAAGTTCTATCACCATTGGTTTGAAGGTGATAGCGAAATGCTGGGCTTGATAGAAGAAATTGGACACCGTGATAAAGTGATTTTTAAGCGTCCTAAAACCAGTTTTTGGGTCGATGGTGAGATTGTCCGTAGTGAAATCGAACCGATAAGTGTTTTGATGTTACCAATGTCTTTACTTGGCAAACTGAAATTCATGATGGGTGGTGCGTTTGTCAAGCTAACCCCATTTTGGCGGCAATTGGAGCAATATACTGCCGATGCGTGGATGCAAAAATGGATGGGGCAAGAAGGCTACGAACGTTTTTTCAAGACCCTACTCGTGGGCAAATTTGGGCAATATTATGACAAGGTCAATATGGCGTGGATGTGGTCGCGCGTACAGGCAAGAAGTCTCAAACTAGGTAATTTTGAGGGTGGTTTTCAGAATTTTCTGGATTTACTCGGTGAAGCCGTTATCGAAAAAGGCGCGACTATCTGCCTAAATGCCCGTGTTGGCGAAATCTGTAATGATGGTGAGAAAGCAAGCCTCACCGTAAATGATGAAACACTTGTTTATGATACTATTATCAGCACGACATCTCCTCGTATCATGCTCAAGATGACTCCGCAATTACAAGGTACGCCGTATGGCGAAAAAATGGCATCTCTCCAGAGCATTGGTGGCTTATGTGTGGTCTTTGCGCTCAAGCATGAATTGATGACTGATGGCACATATTGGCTGAATCTCCCTGCAGAATCTCATGATTATCATGACAACGAGTTCCCCTACTTGGCATTGGTTGAACACACTCATTTTATGGATAAATCACACTATAATGGCGACCATATTATCTATTGTGGTGATTATGTGACACCAGACCATGAGTATTTCCAATGGAGCGAAGAAGACCTTATTGAACATTTTCTCCCCTCATTGCAAAAGGTCAATCCAAATTTTACGCGCGAGTGGGTACGTGAGGCATGGGCATTTCGTGCGCCTTATGCACAACCCATTCCAGTCGTGAACCACAGCCAGAATCTGCCAGATTTACAGACACCCTTAGATGGTGTAATATGGGCATCCATGTCACAAATTTACCCTTGGGATAGAGGGACAAATTTTTCTGTGGCGTTAGGTCGCCGTGTTGCACGTATTGTCTTGGGGCAAGAAACGCGCACAGAGGCTGTTATAGAGTAGCTAGACAAAAACAGAGAGGATTACTTCGGTAAGTACCTCTCTAAAGTTCAAAATATCCTCTTGTATTAAAGTTTATTTATCACCTTTATATCCAGAACGTCCAATCTATTAATTTTACACAACAAATCATTAACCTATTTATACAAATTATGACTAGCTTTTTTTAAAATTTATTCATAATATAGGTGTAAATTATAATGTTTTTCGTAATGTTATTATAAGTTGATATTATAATAATAGTACTGTTGTTGTTTAAGTAAGATTCTATCATCCCATAATTCATCATAATTCGGGGGAATTATTATATGATAACACAGCACCTATTCACTCTATCTGATGTCATTGTGGTTAATGACCTCAAGCGCAATGCACATGCTACACAAGCTGAATACGATGCAGATTGCATCTCTGGCGAACTTGGCATCAAGCTCGATAATTTTGATGAATATAATACGATGTCAGCGTACCTCTTCCCTACTGCATCCTATGATCAACTTTTAGCGATTATCATGTTGAACAATCTATTATTTTACATTGATGATTTGTGGGATAGAAATGACGATGATGTGGTCGATGATATTACACGACGCAATGCTTTTGAGGATATTATTCATATCTTTCGCTTTGGCGAAGTGAAAGATGAAAACAATGTAATGCAGGTTTCTGCTCTCAAGATACGTGAATTGATGTTGCCATTTGCTAACAAAGCGTGGTTACAGCGACTTATCGTTAATACACAACGTCATCTTAAAGCAACAACTTACGATATTGAAGATATTGAAAACCGTAATAATAGCATGTTGACCTCACGTTATATTGAATTGCGTGAGCATGATAGTGGCATGGTTCCTACGGTAGATTTAATTGAATTTGCACAAGATATTTATCTGCCAGATGAGATTTTACAACATGAAGTGGTTCAGAAAGCCATTCAATGTTGTATTCAGAGTGCAGCCCTCATGAATGACCTATTTTCTTATGAAAAAGAGGTAATCAAACTCGATTCTCGTTTCAATCTGGTACATGTTGTCATGACTTCTGAAAATCTGTCTTTTGAGCAGGCAGTTCATGAAAGCGTGATTCTCATCAACGATATTATCGAGACATTTCTTGATTTAGAACATCAATTACCTGCTGGCGAAGATGTTCGCCTATTTTATGAGGGGCTACATGACCAAATTAATGCCGCCTGGCATTGGCAATTAGTAGGGACAAACCGTTATCGTTCTAAAAATTCACCATTTGTAGAACTCAGACACTTTATCTAGTGTTTTAGAGCTATTGAGATAATACCTCCTAAGAAATTTGTGCAGAAATAGTAAGGGTACACCGTTGGCGTACCCTTAATTTACTCTCTGTGTTTATTTTTAAATTGATTTCATAGAATCAGATTGCTATCTTATGAACATAAAAGGTTTTGTAGGTCGGTATAATTACCTGCCCAGCAAAAGATGTTGTCTGAGTCACTGATGGACTGTAGGGGGAATAATTCAAGTACGGTATCAACAGCGAAGATAAATTTATCGACATTTTTATGACGAATGAGTTTATCAAGCGGTGCGAAATCAATATAACTGTTATCGGTGTGGGTAAGACTGCGAATATCAAGAACAACATTGAGTTTTTCTGATGTATTTTCTAAAACATCAAACTGGAAATCTTCGCAATATCCTGCATAGTCAGCATCACGAAATTCGCCAATCATCTCAAGCCATACGCTATCTTCACCGAGCCAAATTGTCTTTCCAAGCATTGTTATACTCCAGCCTTGTAGCTTTGTAAAACGCTGTCAATCTCATCTCGCGATTGAACAAGTTTGTATTGTTTACTGATTAGTTGAGCAATGACGTTCACCAAGAATTTCAAAATGGCATTTTGCTTAAATCCAAGCATAATAGCAGGTCCAGAATTTGGATGTGCCAGAACATCTTGTGTGATCAGGCGAATATTAACCAAATCATTGGGGAGTTTTTTCGCATCCGTAGCATCAACAATTAATGTAACAGGTCTATCGGATTTATCGTAATAATCGAGTAGTTCTGCGTTCAATTCACGCAATTGCTCAAGGCTTAAATCACCCGTAAATTTGAGTTCGAGAACATTAGGGTATTCATACCAGCTATATTCGTACGACATGTTGCTTTTCCTGTTTATCCTTATCGAATGATAATTTCGTAACATAAATCAATTATAACAGATTTTCATATGCAAACAATTAAGACATAATGACATGGTAAAACAATTTATAGGAAAAATTAATTAAGATTTGGAAATTAAAGCAAATAAAAAACACCTCAAAGATATGAGATGTTTTTATCTACTTCTTGAAGCTAGCTAGATTTAGCCGAAACGCCCACTAATATAGTCGTGAGTTTCTTCGCTTTGTGGGTCATTGAATAACTGGTGTGTCGCGCTCATTTCAACTAATTCACCCCATCGGACTTCTTTACCACCGCGTTCTTCCTTACGAATATTGAAGAAACAAGTGGTGTCACTGGCACGTTGGGCTTGTTGCATATTATGGGTCACAATAACAATGGTATACCCTGCTAGTTCCTCACGCATGAGTTGCTCGATGCGCTGGGTAGCGATTGGGTCTAGTGCAGAGGCAGGTTCATCCATGAGGATAACGTCAGGTTCTACAGCAATGGTACGCGCAATGCACAAGCGTTGTTGCTGACCACCTGATAAGGCAATCCCTGATTTATTCAGGTCATTTTTGACTTCATCCCAGAGCGCCGCGCCTCGCAAACTTTTCTCGACAATTTCGCCTAAGACTTTCTTGTCTTTAACACCTAACAAGCGTGGACCATAAGCAACATTATCAAAAATGCTTTTTGGGAATGGATTTGGTTTTTGAAAGACCATACCGATTCGACGACGGACTTCAACGGGGTCTACATCTTCGCCGTATAAGTTCGCATTGCGATACATAATGCGCCCATCAACCCTTGCGCTATCAACCAAATCATTCATACGGTTAATGGTCTTGAGGACGGTACTTTTCCCACAGCCTGATGGACCAATGAACGCGGTAATTTTACCCCGTTCAATCGGAATAGTAACATCTTTTACGGCGTGGTAATCACCATAATAGACATTCACATCTTCAAGCATGAGAGCATATTCTTTATCTGCTTTAACTTCTGGAACATAAACCATAATCTTAGAACCTCGTCGTATAACGATTACGAATAACGATTGCAATTGCATTTAATGCCAAGACCATCGATAGCAAAATGATAATCGCGGCGGCGGCAATGAATTGGAATTGACCTTGTGGGCGTGATGTCCACTGGAAAATTTGAATGGGTAATGCTGTAAATTGTGAGAATGGACCAGTAGGGTCTGTGAGTAAGAAGGTTGACGCGCCCACCACAATTAGCGGTGCGGTTTCACCTACTGCACGTGAGACAGCCAAAATTGTCCCTGTCATGATACCTGGGATGGCACTAGGTAAGACCGTTTGCCAGATAGTTTGCCATTTGGTTGCGCCTAAACCATAACTCGCCTCACGAAGTGCAGACGGTACAGCCCGCAGAGCTTCCTGTGAATTGATGATAATCACGGGCAAAATCAGCAAAGACAGGGTTAATGCGGCACTCAGCACAGTACGTCCACTGACAGTGAAAGCGGTGATGCGCCGTAATTGCTGTGCGAGGGCTTCAAACTGTTCTAAAGTCATGGGCAAGGCATCAAGGTCGACATAACCAGCCGCCACGCGTTCATACTCAAGTGGGTCAGCATTGGTTGGAATATCGTCCAAAAAGCGAATACCAAATAGATTACCAATCTCTTGGTCGGTACGGTCTAAGCTGAGATTACCTGTATTGGTCACAGACGGTGTGCCGAGTCTGCGGAAGGTATTCACAAGACGTTGGGCTTGGGCTTCATCTATAAATTCAGGACCTGTATAGGATACAATCTGATAATTGTCATCCAGTTCTAAGTCGATGCCCAATACTTCGGGTTCTTCTATCGTTGAAACAACGCGACTTACAGGGGGCGGATTGCTATTCACTCCAAAGATAATCCCACTCGTGAATGGCGCTAATATCCGCACAAAAATCGCCAAACCCAGCATCCCATAAATGATAGATGGAACACCTGCCAAATTACGGACATTCGTTTCGATAATTTGGTTGAGATTAGACATTCCTATGATGCGATTCTTGAGCCATTGAGGCATCGGCACATTGCTTAGACCATTTTCAATTGCTCTGGGTATCTGTGCCAGTAAATTATCTTTTGCGTATTCTTCGAGATAGATTGCTGCCCCAACACCTAAAGGAAGTGAGACTAAAATAACAATCACCATCATCATGATTGAGCCGATGAGTGCTGTGCGAATACCTGCTTGTGCTGGCACGCTAGACATTGGGTCTTGTAAGAAACGACCATCAATCCATGAATGGAAGCGTACTAAAGTTGCATCAGGATAATTTGCTTCTTTATCAGTAACGACGTTTGATGTAATCAGACTTGTGAGTTCGCGCTGGGTATCGTTCAGCGTGCTGGTTAGGCTAGAGACTTCACTTTGTAAATCGCTAACTTGCGCGTTTAAATCACGAATTTCAGTGGCATTATTGCTAGCACTTTCTTCGCGTAGTGTCGTCACTTCCGCTTCAATATCCGCAATATTCTCGTTCAATGTGCTTATCTGGGATTCAATATCGGCGATTTCTAAAGGTAACGCCTCTAGTTGAGCTTGTTCTTCTTCTGTTGGTTCGTAATTGAAGAGCGCATCCCATAGCACCCACGCATCGACCACTTGCAAGGCGACAATATCTTCTTCGACAATCGCAAGGATTTGATTGCGTGACAAATTACCTGCTAAAAATTCGCCTAGAACCTCTGCTGTATTGTCTGCATCTCTGATTTCATTGATAGTGACATCGGCATAGCCCTCTGGATATGTACCATTCGGGCGTAGTTCTGAGAGCGTTGCTTCAGTGAATTCTTCGTTTGGCAAGATGCTGAGATTATCACGCACCAAGACAGGCAAACGATTTGGTTCACGCTCTATGAGGATAGCGACCAATTCTTCAGCACTTAATTCATTCAACGATTGTCCCTCAGCCACTAATTCGCTCGGGTCAATCTCGAAAGATGTTGCAATTGAGCCAAATGCACTGTTAATCACATTCATGAACAGCACAATTAGCGCGAGAATAGCGACTAAAATTGAAGCAAAATAGAATGCTCGCCAGATATTGCCCCACAGATTGCGCGTATTTAAGCCACTCTGGAACTTTTCCTCGCTCGGCATATAGGTGTCATCTGGTCGTTTAGTTTTATTATCCATAAATTAGTATGCCTCCCGAAAGCGTCGAATGATGGCATTGTTGATGATATTGAGGACGAATGTAATCACAAAGAGCATCAAACCAATCGCAAAGATACTGTTGTAGTCAATCGAGTTATAACTTAAATCGCCACCTGAAATACGGGCGATATGACCTGTCATCGTTTCGGCTGGTTCAAATAAAATTCCGGGTCCGCGTGTCGCTAAGAGGTTAGAAATGTTATTTTGCGGTCCTGCGCCTGCGGCAATCGCTACAATCATCGTTTCACCAATCGCGCGTGAGACAGCAACAATGAATGCCGCCATAATTCCAGATAAAGCGGCTGGAATAACTACTTTCACTGTGGTTTCTAGCTTAGTTGCCCCTAAGCCATAGCTTGCTTCGCGTAGACCTTGTGGTACAGCCGAGAGTGCATCTTCACTCATTGAACTGACCATTGGGATAATCAGAATACCGACGACAATACCAGCTGATGCGGAGTTATAAATCTGTACCACCCCACTCCCAAAAATCGCTTGTAAGAGTGGAGTCATAAAGGTTAAGGCAAAGTAACCATAAACCACTGTTGGGATACCTGCCAGAATTTCCAGAATAGGTTTGATACTATTGCGGATATTTTCAGGAGCATATTCGCTGAGGTAAATCGCCGCCCCCATCCCCAAAGGCAAAGCAACCAACATCGCTATGAGACTCGTAGCCATTGTGCCATAAATGAGGGGGAAGATACCAAAGTCTCGAATTGCAGGTTGCCATTTATCATGGGTGAAAAATTCCCACAGTGACACTCTGTCGCCGACTTCAATAATTGTTCCTGCACGATGTTCTTCAGGGAAGGTATCATTAATCGCGCGGCTGACTGTCAACAGCGGTTGATAACCTTCATCTTTGAACATCTGCGAGATGCGTTCTGTGATAGGTGCAACCGTTGAGCTACCTGCGATATGAATATCACCCGAGACATCGGTAACAGTTACTTCTGGTAATACCACATTGCCATCATCATCTGTATTAATGGCAACACCCATATAGTCGAGTAAGTTAGACCGTGTGGCATTAACTTGCTCCGTTGATAAGGCGAAATAGCCTACCTCATCAAGAATAGTAGGTGCATTGAGGAGGTAATAATCAATGAAGGTCGTTACTTGTGGCTGATTCGCTAAGATTTCTTCGCTCGTATAAATATAGAGTGGGCGAGATAAGAGATAGGTGCCATCTGCAACAGTTTCGACGGACGGTGCTATATCATCAATCGTTACCGCACTGAGAGATTCGGCATTATCGAGATAATAGCTATAACCAAAAAATCCGACGGCATAGAGATTACTACTCACACCGCGCACCAGTTGATTATCATCCTCGGAAGTCACTAATTCATCTGAGGAAATACGAACGGCATCTGCACCAATTAAAACTGAATCATCACCTTCATAGACTACATCAACAAAGGTATCGAATGTACCACTATCTGTACCGGGAATGAAGCGCGTTATGGGCTGGTTGACCCATTCAGGACGAATATCCGACCAATTTTCGGCTGTTCCAAATATCTCTTGTAATTCGTCTTGGGTAATATCAGTAGCGAAGGTATTGCCTGCATTCACAACGACAACAACCGCATCCATCCCAACTTGAAATGCCACAGGTTCAATGTTGTTCGCACGGCAGATTTCTAATTCTTCTTGGCTAATCATACGGCTAGCATTGTTGATTTGCGTCTGCCCGTCGCAGAATAAATCAAACCCACCGCCTGTCCCAGTAATATCGATAGCGATGTCATTAGCGACATATTCTTCTAGGAACATGATTTCTTCACCAAGGCGGATATTTGAACCTTGTTCGAGTTCGCGCCCGACAGCTTCAGCAGGGAATACACGTTGTTCAGCATCAATTGAAATAGCAATCGGACGATTGGTAACTTCCCATAAATCACGGCTGAAAAATGTCAATGATTCTTGGATAAGAACGTAGAGGATACCAATGGTTGTGAGTATAGAAAGTAAGCCACAAGCCAATAAAAATAATTGGATAATATTCTCGTGGATACGTGGACTCGACTTCAAATTAACAGGTGCGTTTGGGTCAGCAATGGTTCGCTTGAGGGCTTTATTGATTAAGCTCTCGCGCTGTGACCCGTTGTTTTCAGGCATAACATCCTCTCAAAAACTTCTTTATTGAAATACTGTGTGAAAGTTAGCACTTGGCACTTGGCTCTTGAGCGAGATATTGGCTTGAGTGCGTGTCTATAATGTGTTTCACCAAAAGCCAAATATCAAAAGCTAAATTCGCACAAAATGGGTTATAGCAAATCCAGCCATAACCCATTTCATCAAACACTGAGGATTAAAATCCTCATGAATTACATATCGAACAAGCCAGTTGCCAACAATTGCAAGCGAGCAAAGTTGAGCGCACGGTCTGATGCTGGGAAGTAACCAACTTCTACAATTTCATCATTGACGGTTGTCAAAACATAGTTGAGGAAACCAGCAACTTCTGGTTTGTCAGCGAGAATTTGTGCGTCGCTGTACATGAACAATGGACGTGCTAATGGGTATGAGCCATCTTCTACGCTTGTACCATTTGGTGCAACACCGTCGATGCTCAATACGTTGAGTGTATCTTGGTTTTCTTGGTAGTAAGCAAAGCCGAAGAAACCGATAGCATATGGGCTGTCTTGGATACCACTGACAAGCACATTGTCATCTTCACTTTGTTGTAAGTTGCTAGCTGTGAGTGCAGGTTCTTCATTTTCTTCAAATACTTCTTCTACGAAGTAATCGAATGTACCACTATCTGTACCTGGGATGAAACGAGCGATTGGTTCTGCTGGCCATTCAGCGCGGACATCACTCCAGAGTTCAGCTGAACTGAAGATTAAAGCGAGTTCTTCAATGGTAACGTCGGTTACGAAGTCATTTTCTACACTGACAGTTACAGCAAGTGCATCTGTGCCAACGCGGAATTCGATTGGTAAGCGACCAATGGTGCCACAGGCTTCAATTTCGGTATCACGGATAGCACGGCTTGCATTACTGATGTCTGATTCGCCAGCTTCACAGAAACGTTCAAAACCACCACCAGAACCGATACTATCAATACTTGGCGCAACACCACCAGCATCTGCCCATACTTCACCTAAGCGTTCAGCCAATGGGAATACGGTGGAGCTACCTGCGGCAAAGATGCTACCATCACTGTAATCAAGTGGATCAACAGCTGGTAATTCAACATCTGGGATTAAGACGGATTCGATGACGTGGATAACGCCATTGCTAGCGGTGATGTCTGTAGCAACAACTGGAACACCGTCTACAGTTACGCCCATATCGTCAGCAATAATATCAAGTTGGCTACCCATTGTATCTGCACCAACAGCTGTCATTTCCATGGTTTCAGCACCCATTGTGGATACATCAGCCGCCATGACTGTGCCAGATAATACGTGGTATGTGAGGACACGGGTTAATAATTCAGGATTTGCGGCGAGATAATCGAGAACGGCTTGTGGAACAGCTTCAAATGCGGCGTTGGTTGGAGCAAATACTGTCCATTCAGCGTTGGTATCGGCTAAAACATCGACAAGTCCAGCAGCTTCGACGAGACTAACGAGTGTTGAAAAATCTTCGTTACCAGCCGCTACGTCGACGATAGTACCGTCTTGAGCCATGACGTTACCTGCAAGCGATACGACCAAGCTAAGTACGAGTGCAACAACAATAAAACGTGCCTTTTGCATCTATGAAACTCCTATTATCTGTAAGTGTAATGGAATCACTTCTGTGATTTCGCCGTTATTTTGCCAATAGCCTATTAACGTCTATTGGCTTGCACATTAACATCTTTTCCCTTTTGTTTAAGGTGATGTTAAGTGGATATTTTGAATCGTGTGGGCTTACTCTAGGGTTCAGCTTAGGAGTTTAAAAACAGGTTTGTGGCTAAATAATATTTTTCACCATATGAATGCCGTCGGGATCGATAGCATATAATTTGGCATAAAGTTTGGGATGGGTTGTTTCAGCGAGGTCATAACCTTGGCTCAGATAAAAACGTACTGCCGCTTCCGTGTCATTAGAAGAAGCAAATATCGCTTTTGCTCCTGCATCACGAGCAAACTTTTCTGCTTCACTTGTTAATTGCTTACCTAATCCTTGCTTACGCCAATCTCTACCGACGAACAAGGCGATGAGTTCTGCAACACCCTCAATTGACTTTGGATTAACGATTGAAAACCCGCATAGGGCATCTTTTTCAAGCGCACCGAACATTGCGCCACCCTGTTCTAAAATAGGTGTCCATTTCTTGATTCTGGTATTTGCACTAAAAGGAGAGTCATCTGTAGCCCAACGAGGAATATTCCAATCAACTTTTCCAGGCACAAGCTGACCATCGACCTGTGTATATTTCAGTGTCACATGTTCTCGACGGTCAACTTCACCTATACGATTGATTGCTGATATGTCCAGTTGTTGGATAGAAACCAAATGCTTGCCTTTGGTCTAGTTTATACACTCTTTGACTATCATATTACGCCAATACAGGTTCAGGGACAAATTCGCGTTGCAGAACACGCATGGGCAAGCCATTTTCAGGCACAAGCGTTATCAAGGCACGTTCATTGACTTCTGTATCAGGCATCAGACGCAGATGGAATTTTTGGGCAATAGTCGCTAAAACGAGTGCGGCTTCCATCATCGCGTAGCTATTGCCGATGCAAATATGCTCACCGCCACCGAAAGGAATATATTGGTATTTGTGATGCTGTTTTTCGTTTTCAGGGCTAAAGCGTTCTGGATTAAAGCTATCGGGATTATCCCACAAGTTCGGATGACGGTGCATCACATATGGTGAGACAAAGACCGCATCTCCTTTGGGCAAATTGTAATCGCCAAGGCTCACATCTTCTACAATTCCGCGCACCATGAGCGTCCATGCAGGCGGATACAAGCGTAGTGTTTCCTTCATAATCATGTTTGTGTAGGGCAATTCGCGTAAATCAGTTAAGGTTGGGCGGCGACCTGCCAGAACTGTATCTACTTCTTCATGTAGTTTTGCCTCAATGTCAGGATGTTGTG
Source organism: Phototrophicaceae bacterium (assembly GCA_965230145.1). Lineage (GTDB taxonomy): Bacteria > Chloroflexota > Anaerolineae > Aggregatilineales > Phototrophicaceae > JAUZRW01. Next base: position 2,678,424 of record CBDDKI010000002.1, on the reverse strand, counting down.
AGAGTAAATATAATGCCCATGAGAGTGCGTTGGATGTTGTCTCATGCCCTGCACTGAAGAGCGTTACAGCCTCATCACGGACTTCTTTATCATTCATGCGATTGCCATTTTCATCTTCACTGAGTAATAGCATCGAGAGTAAATCGCCTCTATCAAGGTCATCTTCTTGGCGACGCTCTTTGATAAAACGCATCACAACGCGGTCAATAGTTGCACGCGCTTCATTAACTTGTTTGCGTTGAGGGGTTTCTATCCATTCAGGTAATTCAAAAATAGGGATAAATCGTCGTTGTGAATTTTCCTGCAAGACCATCATTGCCTCACCAACGGCAATCGCATCTTCCAACACATCACTACCAAATAAGGTGCGTGAGACAATTTCCATGGTAATGAGCATCATGTCACGGTGAATATCACGCTCCGAACCCACCTCCCAAGTTGCTAACATATTTTCCGCAATCTCGACCATTGTATCTGCATAGCCGTGAATACGGGTCGCATGTAATGCAGGCTGAACCATTTTGCGTTGTTGGGTATGATACTCGCCAACACTGGTTAGCAATCCATCCCCTACTAAATGGCGTAAATTATCGCGCGAGGCATCCGCTTTGATAAAATGAGCTTTCTTCTTTACAAACAATTCTTGCACATGGTCAGGATTGGATAGAATATGCAGATTGAAATTCATGATTTTGAATTTTGAAATTTCGCCATAGTTCTTAGCGACATCCAAGAGGAACTGATGCCGCCCATTTGCAAATTGGAACATACTACCGACAATCGGCAAACCTCTAGGTCCTTGTGCTTGTTTACGCATGATTCATCGCCTTGTTCTAATTTTCACTTGATAATTCTCAGTATACTCCTGTAAAGCCTGTGAAAATATCAACTAAATGTAAAATTTCATCAGCTTGTCTATTTCTGGACAAATGACTATAATCGTTATCGAAAACATTTCGTAAGGGTAGACCGACAGTCTATTCCTACAATGAATACAATGACATAGGGAACAGTATGGAAAAACAATTAGACCGTCGGGTAAGACGAACCCGTATACGACTACGTGATTCACTCATTAAGCTCATTCTTGAACAAGGCTACGATAACATCACAATTCAACAAATCACGGATACAGCCGATTTAAGCCGAGCGACCTTTTACTTGCATTACAAAGATAAAGATGAACTATTAGCCAGTAGTCTCGAAGAGATGTTTGATGAACTAATGGATTCTGTCAAAGATTTGATGTTGCGTCGTAAACTCGAATTAGTGGATGGTGATGCGCCGAGTTTACCCGCCTTCAAGCATGTCGAAGAATATGCCGACCTCTATAAATCGCTTTTAGGAGAAAAAGGCGTATCTTCCGTTATTAACCGTATACTCGATTACATTGCGGGCATCGGCGCACAGCAATATCGCCTCATAATAGAGAATGAAGACGAAGACAAGCTCCCTGTGCCGATTGATGTTGCCTCCCGACACTTGGCAGGTGCGATGTTCAGCATGGTCTCATGGTGGATTGACCACGATATGCCTTATACGGCTGAAGAAATGGCACAATATTTTCATCAGCTTACTGTACCGAGCATCATGTCGGCTGTTGGACGATTGCCTAAAAATATTGAGTCTTAAGGACAGTGTGTTTCCAAATTGAATTAGATACGATTACGTTAAAGGGTGCAGATCGTCGGTCTGCCCTTAAAACTGAGGAGACATAATGTCATGAATCTACAATCCTATTTTGAGCGTATCCAATACGTAGGCGATACAACTCCAACACTAATCAATTTACGCGCTATCCATCGCGCCCATCTAATGCATATCCCCTTTGAAAACTTGAATATCCATATGCCTAAGCCAATTATCTTAGATGAATCTGCCCTCTTCACAAAAATTGTTGAGGAAAATCGTGGTGGATTTTGCTTTGAACAGAATGGACTATTTCATGCTGTGCTAACTGAACTCGGCTACGATGTGCAACGTTTAGAGGCAAATGTACATCACGGTAACGGTAAGTATGGCATCTCTATGGATCATATGTGTCTCTTAGTGACAATTGATGGCGAACGCTATCTGGCAGATGTGGGTTTTGGTGCGAGCTTCATAGAGCCACTTGCTATCGACACAAAAACTGTTCAAGAGCAATCAGTGGGACGCTTCAAAATCGAGATTGAGGGCGACACAGCTTACTACTATAGTCAAGGGATTACTGATGACTCAATGAGCCTTAGCTATCGATTCTTTTTCACGCCTCACCAGTTAGCCGATTACGAAACAGCTTGCCATTATATGCAGACCTCACCAGATACCCATTTTACTCAGAAACGAGTGTGCTCTCGCTGGTCAGAACAAGGACGGATTACACTTAGTGATGATAAGTTAATTACCACATCTTGGGATGGTCAAAGAACGGAAACGCCTATTCATGACGAAACCTATTGGCATGAAGTATTGCAAGACCAGTTCGGGATAAGTATCGAAACTCAGCGTCCGACTACTCATTAGACTAATGTTCTCTGACACCAATTAAGGTAGACTGTTCAATATCATCTACTTGTTGAATAACACTCAGAATCCCATTTGTCTCTAAGACAACTGCATATACTTGACTTAGACAAGCTAAACCATTTTGTCGTATTTCAGCGTAAATTTCATCTTCGGTAACTCGTTCCTGTTCCATGTTATCTTTCAAAAATTTCCCATCTTGAAGTAACAAAACAGGTTCAGATTTCACGAGCTTATCAACGGATTTCCATTGAAATGATGACCAGGTGACTAGATATTGAAGGCTGAGAAGCATGATAAAGGCGATAGCGCCATCAATAATCGTGGCATCTTTCATGAATAAGGTGGAAGCAAAAGCAGAACCCAGTGCAACGGTGATAATAAAATCAAACATATTGAGTTTTGATAGCGAGCGTTTGCCATATAGTCTCAATAAGATGATGATTACTGGATAGAAGATGATAGATGTAGCAACTAATCGAAAGATACTGTTCCACGAATTGAAAAACAGTTGCATTTCTCCCCCTGTATAATTACTTTTATTCACAATACCAAAGACCTATTGGTAAAGTTTAAAAAGAATATAAAAAATGGATATTAATCAGTCGCTGTATTTATAATTTACTCATCCTCTACATTTGGTGTGACCTCTGGCGTAACTTCAGGAGTGACTTCTAGCACAGGCTCAGGATTATTTAAGACAGTCTCTACGACTAAATAGACCCGTATTGGCTCTAAAAATTGCTGTGAGAGAATACCATCAACATCAGCGATATCCTCAACTGTTACCGTTTCAGCGGTGCGTAAGACAGCATCGACACGAACAATGCCATTTTCTTGGCGCGTCACATCAACCTCCGCAATTCGCCCTGTCGGGAACTGCTCTTGCAGTGCGCCTAAAATATCGTTTTCAAATTGATTGCGGGCTTCCACAACGCGAATATTAATAATATCTAAAGCGACTTCTTGTTCTTGTAACTCAATTTCCAGAATATTTTCTAATTCGGAGACCCGTTGCGGGGTAATATCTTCAGTTGAACGTACGGTAAACAACACACTAAGCGTGCCATCATCGCGAAACCGTTCCTCAATGCTGATAAATTCTGCGGCAGGGAGTTGTTCTAGTAAAATATCTTCGACTTCAACATCTTCGGTGGCTTCTTGCCCAAGCCACAAAATCGCGCCGACCACAACGACTAATATGCTTGCAATGAGCAACCACCATGCGGCAACGCCTCGCTGTGTCTCTTGTCGTCGCCCAGGACGCATACCCATCCATAAGAAGATGAGGTTTTCGGATGCCACAATGAAGGTGATATTGGTCACAAATAAGAGAGTTGCTCCGCTTGCGAGGCGCATATTGCCAAATGCTAATCCCAGCCCAATCGTACATACAGGAGGCATCAAAGCGGCGGCGATTGCGACCCCTGCTAAAGCCACAGGGATTTCTTTACGGGCTAATGCAAATGCGGCAACCAATCCCGATACGAGTGCTACACCCGCATCTAGGAGAGTTGGTGTACCCCGACTGAGCATCTCTTGGGTAGGGGCGCTAATGGGAAAAACATATCCCATAACCATACTAATGATGATTGCTAGGATAGCTCCTTGGAGCAAGGTAATTGCGGCACGACGGGTCATATCCAGCTCGCCAACCGCAAGACCAATTGCTAGTGCGCCCAAGGGTGACATCAACGGCGCGACCAACATTGCCCCGATAATCACCGCAACACTATTGAGCATCAAGCCTAAGGAAGCCAAACCTGCCGACATCATAATAAGCCAATTGAAATCAATGCTTGATAAGGCTGATTTCCGCGCACTCCAGACCAATTCATTGCGTTCAACTTGCGTCAGGGCTGGATTAAAGCGTTGATAAATCCGTTGGAAAACCCCAGCAACAGTATCGGCTTCTTCTAGAATTTGTGAATAGAGTAAAACAGGTCCTTTAGCGCGTCGCAATAGAATATCACTGACATCACGCCCAAATTCGAGTTCGAGATTCGCCCGTTGCGAAAAGCCCAAGACGAGCATATCGCGTTCATCTAATTTCCCAAGTAAGACTTCACCGGGTGTTCGTCCTTGAATGTATTCCTGTTTCGCAATTTGTTCATCATCTAAGACGGACAATGTCTCGCGGAAGAATGCCTCTTTTTCACGGGTGGATGAATAATCGCGTTGGATGATTGGTGTGGTAATTGGCGTGTTATGCGATGCTGCTAATAATGTACCAAGATGGAGTGCCATGCCTGTCATCACATTGTTATCTAAAGGAACGACGACACGCTTGAAATCAGTATAGTCTCCTGTGCGATAAATCATGACATTGCAGGGAGCAGCTCTGATGATATTCTCGACGACGCTCCCTAATTCCACCTCACGACGGTCACTGCGATGTACACCCATAATCAGTGATTCCGCTCGTTGTTCACGCGCACCATCTAAAATGCCACGAGTGATACTACTGGCGATTTGCGTCACCAATTCAACGTGTTCAAATTGAGCAATAATCGGCTCAATCGCTTCCATACGCTCGGCAGTTTTTTCGCCTTCATCATTAATACCCACTGTAAGCGCGATAACCTTACCCTCTTCGGGGTCTACTAAAGAAGATGCGAGTTCAAGCATCTGCGCCGCCGTATCTGGACGGGCAATTGGGACAACAATTCGCTTAAAAAACTGGGGTTCAGGACGCTCGTTTTCGCTCATCAACACTCACTTCTTAGATTGATTGTGGGTATACATTTTGGATTATACATGAAATATGAAAATTCATTCGTGAAAAAGATTCTATTTCAATAGATAGATATATAAAAGAAAAGCACCTTGTTCAGATGCTTTTAAGAAGCAGTAGATTATTTTAGCTAGGATTAAAAAGCTTCGTTTTTTCTTTTTTGGGGAACTTGCTTCGTAAAGAGAACACCACCTAAAACTGTGGCAGGAATAGTCAAAACAAGTAGTAGTGGATAATACCAAGCTGGCTGACCTGTCTCTTCGAGATATGGCAAACTGGCAATCATCGTCATAATGCCGAAAATGAGCATAATCCCTGCCAAAATCAGGACATTTCGCATACCATTTTCTGGAGCAATCCGCGCACAAATGTACCCACCAATTACTGCAAAGACCGCACCATACAGAATATTGACAATCACCCAACCTGTATTGCTAGGGTCAAGCGAGGCAGGCACTACCAGTCCCATTAAGACGATTGTGATACCTGTCAAGATTGCTGTGATGAAATAGCCACCGACAATTGCACCGATGTTCTCCTTTTAATTATCTCAGATGAACTCATGTTAGACGATTTTTAAGGCGCAACCGAAAAATAGAGACATGCAAGGCACTTTTTCGTTTATTTGTGCTTGGCTAGCTATCGACACTATTCATCAAGTATCATCACAAATTCCCACGAAGCATCAAAATGTGTGCGTAATGATTCATACACTAAGCGATTGGCATCAGTTTCTGCCATATCATCAGGTTTAGAGGCAATCTCATAAGAGAAACCATTCTCTTGTACATTGAAATTGACCTCAATACCTTGTTCCGCCAGCATGATTTGTGCCTCTATAAAATGGTCTACAGATGGATTTTCAGGCATAGAAGTGAAAAGACTTTCAACTGAGAAAACCAATTCGGACGGATTCTCTACGACTGGTAGTCGATAATTAAAATGTGAACAGCGTGAGTTATCGTCTGCTGATGGTAAACTCTCCAGACCATATCCCATGAGTTGTGTTGCTTCACCATTTATTTCGAGGTGCATATCAGGTTGCCAATCCTCAGCAGTTGGTAAATCGAAGCAAACAATTACATTAGCACGCATCGACGTGAGGACAATACGCTCAATGCTGAGGTTTAAATCATTAGAATCAGCACTAAGTTCAGGCTCAAGAATCTGCCCAGCTTCTGGTGTTAGGGTGATTGGTAAAGCAAAAGTCAAATCATAAGGTAGTTCATAAGCATATTCGTCAGATGGAACACTGTCTATCTCAAAATCATCAGGGACAATCCAGAGTGGCATACCATCACTTTGATTGATGCTAATATCGAAAGTAAAGTGTATTTCTTCACTGCTTGTTTCGGTGAGGTCAAACTGGTATTCACCTTCAATCATGCCTGTTTCAGCAATGGTATATCCTCCTCCGGATGCTCCGAAAAAGCTGTGAGAATAACCTTCAGCCGATGGTGCAACGTTGATAATAGGTGCGCCCATCAACTGTCCATCAGGCAAATCTAAACCCTCGATACGAAACCATATAACAACTTCAGCTATATCAGCATAAGCATGCTCTAAAGTAATGGTCACATCTTCTTGTGTTTGGCTAACCATTTCGGCAGATACCGAATCTTGTGCTTGCACAAGATTTACAATAAGGAATAACATGAGACTGATGGTGAGTAATCGCATATTTACACACTCCTCACTTCATTGACACTGGACAATAACTTAAAAGTATCGAAGGTGCATTTCAATGAGGTAAGCGGAGCATAGAGCAAACGTAGGAATAGATTATTTGAACATTGTTGCCTTCAAATGCTCCAGAAGCTGATACCTAAGAAAATGAACCTCAAAAAAATCCCTTTTGTCATAAGTGCAGGAAACCAGCTATAATTTTATTATGGGAAAACAAACACAACACACACATCCAAATCTTAGTCTATATAAACTCCAACAAGCTATCCTTAGCACGCTAATTGTGCTGGCACTGTTTGGCGCGGTGATGTTTATCATCATTGCTCTGCTCTTACCTGCGCCTCTCTTTATTGCCATGGGGATATTGGTCTTGCTCTTGGCGATACCACTCTGTATGGGCTTGCTGAATACGCCACCTGTAGTTATTAGTGATGAAGGGCTGACGATAGCGAGTTTTCTAGGGCGTGAACAGCTAATTGCGTGGGATGACATTCAAAAAGTGAGTGACTATCCTCTTTTACCTCAAGCCAATCAGGAAATTCTCAAGCAATATTTAGTGGGACGTAAAAACTATCGCCCAGCTGAGGGTATTATGCTGATTATTCCGCAGTTGCCTATCTTGTATCGTTTTGCTGGTTTTCTAGCAGGTGAAGGTGGCGCACCAATTATCGCCTTCACGAATCGCACACATACCGACTACGACACACTAAAGAGACGCATCCTACACTATACACCGACACATACTCACCACATCTACCAAGAGGAATGACGCATGTACCCTGAAACCTACAAGAAAGTTGTCGTTACGCAAACAGGTGATGACCCTCATACCTGCCTTAGTGTGCAAGAGAGCAAGCTATTACAGCCAAAAGCGCATGATATTTTGGTAAAAAATCACTACGCAGGTGTTAATCCAACCGATGTAGGACACATGATGGGTATTAATCCGCATGGTAAACTCCCGCTTGATTGTGGCGTAGAAGCCTTGGGAGAGGTTATTGCAGTTGGCGAGCGCGTCGAGGAATTTAAAGTTGGAGATATTGTTGCAACAGCATTACCCGGAAATGGTTATCGAGAATATACAACAATTGACCGTAATTTTGCGCTCAAAGTTCCTGCGCTAGACCCTAAATACATTGGCTTATTCATTAGTGGTGCAATGGCTAAGATTGCTCTCGATTTTGTAGTAGATATGCAACCGAATGAGACTGTCATGGTGACATCAGCATTAGGTGCAAGTGGTCATTTTGCAATTCAGCTAGCTAAAGCACAAGGATGCCATGTCATCGGGACGTGCGCCTCCGCTAAAGAAGCTGATGTACTCAAACAATTTAATTTAGACCGCATTATTGTCCGTGATGAAGAAGATGCTGAACAAGTATTGGCAAATGAGTATCATGACATGCTTAATATTGTCTTTGATACGATGGGCGGTAATCTGCTAGATGCTTGTATTGATCATAGTGCGCCACGCGCAAAAATTATTATTGCCGAAGCCCTGCGCGAACACATCAATCATGAACATGTTCTGCACCAAATCGACTTTTATCATAAAGTCATTCGGCGCAGTCTCTCGATTATTGGCTTTAATTTACGAGATTATGCCAATGCTATCCCCAGTGAAAGCCTCAAATTACTTGACCAAATGGAACGAGGAAACTTACAGTCCTTAGTTGACCCCACAGTCTTTTCAGGGATTGACTCTGTACCATCTGCAATTGCTCATATGATGAGTGGTCATGGACAAGGAAAAATTGTTGTTAAACTATAAGGTAAAAGACAATGTCCGCAGAGAGTCGTGTTGAAGTTTTCTCAGCACGAGACGAGCAATTGGGTCAGACATTATCAGCATTGCGTGATTTTGTCTCTCGCGCTGGGCGGAGTGCTGGTTTATCAGCAAGAGCTATTTATAATCTCACGCTAGCGATTGATGAAATTGCAACCAATATCGTGATGTATGCCTACCCTGATAGCACTGATGACGACCTCATTACAGTTACAGCAAGCATCTACACTGACCATCTCGAAATTACGCTCGAAGACACAGGAATTGAATATAATCCTCGTCAGCATCATCTCACTAAGAATTTTGATAGTCCACTAGACACCCGCGAGATGGGTGGCTTAGGTATCTTTTTTGCCTTAAACAGCGTTGATGAATTTCATTATCACTATCAAAACCACTGTAATCGTAATCAATTTGTGATGTATCGTCCGCTAAATGGGGCATCCAAAAACACAGCGACTATTCTCTTATGTAGCCAAGACGATAAACATAATATCACCTCAATTCTCAGCGAAAAGGCATATAGTGTTCAGCAACTCAGTGATTTAAACACCTTGATTCAGACCTTGCATCAAGCACAGTATGATTTGCTCATTTTGGACGATAATATGCGCCAATCGCATGTTTTTCGCCTACTCAAACGGATTCGGATTGAAGCAGGCAATCATGATTTGCCGATTTTGGTAATTGGCACAGATGGTACATATATTTCACGTTGTGTCGAACTCGGTGCAAGCGATTTTCTGATTAACCCTGTTGACCCAAAATTGTTAGCTTTACGTGTTCGCACCATGATAGTGAATTCGCAAGCAGTAATTAAAAAACGCATTCAAAAACTAGCCCAACATATCAAGAATATTCTGCTATCAGATGCGCCTGAATTGCGGTTCGGGCGTGATATGAATATCAATCATTATTTAGAGCATGTACTCACAGAGGTACAGGGAATTTATAATGCAGATGCTGGTACGGTTTATCTAAAAACAGAAGATGATACGCTTCATTTTTCGGTGATGCACACACAGTCTTTAGGTATTAAATTAGGTGGGACATCCCCACAAAATACCGATATGCCAACCATTCCTTTATATGATGAAGATGGTCTGGCAAATCATCATCATGTCGCGGCGCATGTTGTTCATTCAGGGGCAACAATTAACATTGACGATATCTATGAAAATAAGCAATTCGATTTTTCGGGAACGCGCTGGTTTGATAAGCATAATCAATATCGCTCGGTTTCTACCTTAACTGTGCCACTCAAAGACCATAATGAAGATGTCGTGGGGGTACTTCAACTCATCAATGCTCAAGACGATGCAGGACATATCATCTCTTTTGACCCGTCTCAGCAGATGATGGTGGAAGCCTTATCTGCCCATACAGCGGTGATTCTAAGCAATTATCGCCTTTTGCAACGTCAGTCGATACTAACAGCTATCGAGAATGATATGCGAATTGGTCGACAGATTCAGCGTGATTTCATGCCTGCCAGAATCCCAAGCATTGATGGCTGGTCAGTTGATGCTCGTTTCTACCCTGCGCGTGATGTTGCTGGCGACTTTTATGATATTTTTGTCTTGGGCGAGTATGCCATTTTTATCTTAGCGGATGTTTGTGATAAAGGCGTTGGCGCAGCCTTGTTTATGGCACTTATTCGTAGTCTATTGCGGGCTTTTATCTCTCAAGCGCGTGAATATATGGTTGCCCTACCACGTGAAAACCAAACACCTGCCAATCTGATGGTAGAACTGCGTAAAGTTGTCCAGAATACCAATGATTATATTGTTGAGCATCACTATGAGCTAACCATGTTTGCGACTTTGTTTTTAGGGTTAGTACATACTCCATCAGGGCGTATGTATTATATCAATGGTGGACATTCCCCTACGCCTATTTTACGTCGAGGCATAACAGGCACAATCGAACGCCTTACACCAACAGGTCCTGCGGTCGGCATGTTTGACGAAGCATGGTTTGAAGTAAAATCTATTCGTCTACAAGCGAATGATATGCTCTTTGCTTTTACAGATGGGGTCAATGATGCACGTAATCAGCATGGAGAATTGCTCGGTGAAGCAGAAGTTATCGACATGGTGACATCAGCAAGCTCAGTAGAAGGCTTTATCACCCATTTAACAGACCGCATTTTTAATCAGATTGGTAGCGCAACCCAATTTGACGATATTACCTTCTGGGCATTATCGCGTGATGAGTGAATGTTTATGCTTCCCAATCCTCGATATTAAGCCAAGAAATGCGACTAAATTCTTTAACGTTATGAGTGATTAGTATTAAGTTGTGAACAATAGCAATAGCTGCTATCTGCATATCATACGCCCCTATCGGCGTACCTTGTTTTTCAAGATAAGCCCGTATTTTCCCATATTCTTCAGCCGTTACATCATCAAAGGGTAAGGTTGCAAAGGGTTGAAGAAACTTTTTATGTTTGGTAGAAGATAACTTCGGTGTTTGGCTCTTAGCAACACCATAAGCAAGTTCACTACGAACAATACTAAAGACAACAATATCAAATGCTGGAATAGTTGAAATTTTTTTCCTAAGTTTTGGAGCGCGTCCATTGATATACCGAATACAAGCGTTTGTATCTAATGAATATTTCATTCTAAATCTTCACGAATATCAAGTTGTGTGGGTTGATGACGTTCTATCGGATTATCAGCAAATGCACCATATGTATCATCAAAATATCCAATAGGATACCCCAGACTATCGACTGCTTCGTCAGATGTTGTTTGTATGACAAGTACAATCTCGATTTCTTTTTCACTAATGTTGGTTGGAATTTCGAGTTTGACAATGCCGTCTTTATCAGTACGCGCTTTTAGAGATAATGTTTTCATAAGACACCTCCAATGATTTTCTGATGTTATTTTATCAGATTTTATAAAAAAACTAGCGATATATTGACAAATATCAATATTTAGACCATCATATTTATGATTATCAATATGAGGAGTGACTATGCCACACAATATTGCTTGTGATATGAGTGTTTTTACAGATGAAGAACGCCTTGCACATCAATCAGCTTATCAAAAAATCTTTGCTAGTCTGATTACTGTTCAAGAATGTGATGACGGCTATGCGTTTCAATTTCCATCAGAATTATGGTCAGACATTGCTTCATATATTCCCAATGAGGCACGGTGTTGCCCCTTCTTTGATTTCACTTTGGAATTGCGACAGGATGGTCAAGTCTGGTGGACACTATCGGGGACAGATGATGTGAAAGAATTTCTCAAGCAGGAAGTGGTTTCAAATTTAGAGGTTTAATTCATAGCAGTTTTGGGTAGCGTTATAGTAATGCTTGTCCCTTGACCAATTTCACTATCGACGTGAATATGCCCATGATGTAATTCAACTATTCGTTTGACCACTGCTAAACCTAAGCCTAAGCCACTGGTTGAATGGGCTGTATCTGCACGATAAAAACGATTGAACATTTGCGCTTGCTCCTCAGCCTTCATACCAATTCCATTATCATCAACAGTTATGCTAACACTCTCATTATGTTCTACAACCTGAACAATAATTGTCCCGTTTTCTGGTGTATAACGTAGAGCATTATGGATGAGATTATTGATAGCTAAAATTAAATTGTGGGCATCACAGGCTAAGATTATCTTCGGATTTGTAATTTCAAAAGTCAGTGTCTGTTGCTTTTCTAACGCGATATCTTCAAAGCTAGCAATGATTTGCTGTACGAATTGAATAATGTTATGTGAGCGCGTCGGTAAGTCATGGATACTATCCAAATTAGAAATCTGCACTAAAGCTTTGACTAAATCGCCTATAAGTTTTGATTGATTTTGAATAGCCGTTAATGCACGAATAGTATGTTCTTCTATTTGAGCCTTCTTTAGTAAATGCACCTTTGTATTGATAATCGATAATGGGGTATAAAATTCATGAGACGCATTTTGGATAAATTGCCCCAAAAGAGCCGTGCGTTCTTGCTCTAAAGCCAAATCGACAGCTATTTTTTCAGCCTCTCTGCGTTTCGTAATATCCGTGTAGACTAAAACCTCACCTATTTGTTGTTGAGAGTCCGCCATGACAGGTGTTTTAGTCACTTGATGATAACTAAGCTCATCCTGAGCATTGATGAGAATAAATTCATCCTCGTTCTCAGTTGGTGATGTATATTTCATCCCTAATTCTGTCAAGTTTTGATGAATTAAGTCATCTATAGGAAGTGCTATCATGGAGGCGAAATGCTGATTAGCGAATTGAATAGTCCTGTTCATATCGACATAGACGACACCCCCTTGCATGGTATCCATTAGCAGACGATAGCGACGTTCACTTTCTACCAAAGAACGCCGTAATTGTGCCGTGCGAACCCCACTTGCCAGTTGTTGAGCAACTGAGACTAGAAAGACAATCTGTTGAGGCGTATAGTCTCGTTTTTTTTCGATATCCCAAACTTCGACAAACCCAACTACCTCACCCTCATTTGTCACCATTGAAGCATATAAACCAGTTTTGATACCGTATTTTTCATATTTGAGCGATTTCGCTGGCGATAAATTGTCCTCATCATGATGATGAACCCAATGTCCTGTTGGCGATAACAATTCTGCTTCAAAAGAAGTATCTGGTTTACGATATGTACCCACCGCAAAAGGTTCACTTGTGTCGCTTGCTCTATCAGTAACATGGTCTGCTACAATTGTGATTGTTCTTTCGAGTGCATTCCAGTCACATATGGTTACTCTGGTCGCATCAAGATACGTGCCAATGGTTTTCATCACTTTATCAAACATTTTAGTGTAGTCAAATGTTTCAGCAGCTTCGTTTAACATATCATTGAGCGTCCGCATCATGACCATATTCCACGATAAGTTATCATCAGTTGGAGTCAGGTAATTAATGTCTTGCGTAAAGCTATCTTCGAGCGTAGCTAATTTTGCCTCTGCATTTAAAGCACGACGTTCCATTGCGTCGTAGGCGTTACGCGCACTCGCTGACCACATATCGTAGGTACTTGGTTTTTCCTGAATCATGTTCTTATAGTTTCGTCTTCATGGAAATTTATATACAGATAATATGTTATAAAAGCCTATTTTAGCGTAAAGAAAAGCCGTGTAAGAGAGAACCAACGGAACGCATCGTGATGTTATTATAAGAAATCCTCATGGAAACTTCAAAAACCGCGCCATTAAAACCCTCTCATCACATGATACAATATAGTTATTACGTAAAATCTTAAAGCATTTGTCATATTTATTATCTAATATGGATAGTGCAAGTGGATATTTTTAGGATAAATTGTTCATGAAACTACGCCGTTTTTTGCTGATATTACTCGCCACGCTTTGCGTCGGAGCGATTGCTTTACCCTCTATGGCACAAGATAGTCAGCCTATTGTGTTGCTCGCTGATGCAGGCTTTGACAATTATTTTCGGACTGGGCAATGGATACCCATACAGATTCAAGTTAGCAACGAGGGAACGAGTGTATCAGGTCGCTTAGTTGTTCGCCCTGAAACATCAGGACGTTCTGTCTCATCAGCTTTTAGCACACCGATTGACCTACCTACAGGCTCTGATAAAACTGCCTTTTTATATATTCAAGCTCAACCAGCCGCAAGTACCGTTTTAATTGAATTGATTGATGATGAAGGGGTTCGCATCACAGAGCAACCCGTCGGCTTAACAGCTATTGACCCACGCGACAGTTTGCATATGGTCGTTTCAGGGACAGGTGCAAGCACTATTCCGCTGAACAATGTGGTACAAGGGGGCTATACAGCACGCCAAGCCCGTTGGGAAGTTGATAATATCCCCACAGACGTTGCCGCTTTACAAGCAATTGACACGCTCATTCTGTATGACGTTCAGAGTGATGAACTCACTATCGACCAAATCAAAGCAATCACTGCATGGACGGCTGTTGGTGGTCATCTTATTGTGATTGGGGGACCCAGTTGGGCGCAGACGACATCAGGCTTTGGTGCTGATTTCTTACCCTTCATGCCGACCAGTAGCCAAAATATTGATGACATTAGCTCATTCTCGGCATACATCAATGATGATACAAACCTCAGTACGCGGACTTTTATTACCACTGGCGATGTCAATGAGGACGCGACGGTACTCATTGAAACAGGCGACGGTTTACCGCTCTATATTCGGCGTGAATTTGGCACAGGCAATGTCGACTTCCTCACAGTAGACCCGACGCTTGAGCCACTTCGTAGTTGGAGCAGCCTCGGTGATTTCTGGTTTACGATGTTATCAAATCCGACACCAGAACCCGGTTGGCAACGCGGCTTCTTGGATTTACAGGATGCAGCACGTTCTTTAGCTATATTGCCAAATGTAGAGTTATTACCACCAGTGACGAGTATGATGCTCTTCATCATTGCTTATATCTTGCTGATTGGTCCTATCAATTATTTCGTCTTATCACGGCTTGGACGACGTGCATGGGGTTGGGTAACTATTCCGCTCTTCATTGTGGCGTTTACCCTGCTGGCATGGAATGTCGGCTTTAATCTGCGCGGTAATGATGTGATTGTCAGTCGCTTATTTATCACACAATCCTTTAGCGAGACAGACCTCGCTTTCCAAGATGAGTTAGTGGGTGTTTTATCACCACGGCGTGAAATATACGATATTAATGTTCCAGTCGGAAATACCTTGGAAATTCTGCCCGGTGTCGAAGATGATTCCTTGTTTTCGGCAAATGTCTCGCGTACCACTGCTGAAGTTTCACAGGGTCAGAACTTTGCTGTGAATAACATTCCGATTGATGGCGGTATCTTCGCCAATTTTGCTATGAGTAGTGTTGTGACTGCGCCTGACATAAGCGGGAGTGCGACCATCGGCTACTTGCCAAATTTAGTCTCTGATGACATCCGAGATTTCTTACCGACAGCACAATCTATACGCGGTTTTGTCCGTAATGATAGTGATGTCACTCTTGAAGATGTAGTAATTATGACGCGCAACCGTTTTTATCGGGTCGAGGGTAATTTAGAACCCGGTGATGTGCTTGACTTTGATACAGACAATTTTGAGTATATCAATGAATTTTTCCATTTATTATTTCCGATTGCGTCACCGTTCCAATCGGTTGCAACGTATGACATTCAGGACGAATTGACCAATCGTACCCGTAATAACGAAACGTTGGTCACATCGCGCATTCTCATTAATCTGGACTGGGCAACACGCACGAATCCACGCGATGATGTCGCCCTCTTTGAATTTGAAGATGAAGAGATGAGCCGTCGTCGTGCCTTTTTGCGTTCATTCATGCGTGACCAATACGCAACAGGTGGCATCGGCAATCAGGTGTATGTTTTTGGATGGTCTACTGAACAACGCGCTGATGACATCACTATTTCGGATGTTAATTATAATGCAGTCGATACCTCGCTTTATATCATCGAGTTAGAGAGCGAAATTGAACCTGCCCCATCGAGCCAAGAAGTGACACTAGGAGCAGACCAATTCACCTGGGCAATGACGGGGCTTGAACTCGGACAAGTGACGGGTAGCTTGCATGACCTTGTGATAGTGAATCCGGGCTGGGCAGAATTCCAAATTACGCCACTCGAAGGCGCGGTTTTAGATACTGTTACCAGTATGGCTGTCGAAGTTAATCGTGCTACGAGTATGGGACGACAAGTCGACATATCACTCTGGAATTGGGAAACCGAAGCATGGGATACCTTTGAGAACAGTGGTGCTGAAACTTACAATGTCGAAAATCCAACCCCCTATTTAGGGCGTGATAATATCGTCAATATGCGTGTTGCTTTGGATACAAATATTACATCTACGACATCAACAGGGCGCGTATTGCAATTGCGAGTCATACAAACGGGTAACTTCTAAATGTTAGAGAGTTATTGGTTTAAGAATATGGAAATTATATGCTTTAGAGGCTAGATGTAGGGACATTGCCTGCATTGTCCTTCTATAAAACTAAATCACCCCCTCCGTCGCTGACGCGACACCTCCCCCGAATTCAGGGGAGGAAAAGGGTGTTAAACGAATGTTAGGCGACTTTATCCGTAGCATTAACAACAAACAGTAATTACGGATAACCGATTACTGAATACTGATAACCGATTACTGACAACCGAATACCGACAAACCCAACGCAATCATCATAATTGCTTGTTAAACTAGACATGAATTTGCGGGAGCAGACAACACGATGGAAAACATTATTGAAACACATGATTTGAGAAAAAATTTCGGCAACTTTGAGGCAGTACGAGGTGTGTCAATTAACGTACCAGCAGGGTCTATTTATGGCTTTGTCGGACCCAATGGTGCAGGTAAAACCACTACTATGCGGATACTAACCACCCTCACCCGTCCATCATCTGGGACAGCAAGTGTTGCAGGACATGGTGTTTTGGAAGATAGACGGGCTGTACGACGCGCAATTGGCTATATGCCAGATGAATTTGGTGTCTATGAAGATTTGCGTGTATGGGAATATTTGGATTTCTTCGCCGCCTGCTATGACATCCCCGAAAATGACCGTAAACGCCTTGTGGGTGATTTACTAGAATTAGTGGATTTAGCCCACCGTCGGGAAGATATGGTGGATAAGCTCTCGCGTGGTATGAAGCAACGTCTATCCTTAGCACGCACCCTTGCCCATGACCCGCAAGTATTGATTTTGGATGAACCTGCATCAGGGCTAGACCCGCGTGCGCGTGTTGAAATCCGTGAATTATTGGGTGAATTGGCAAATATGGGCAAGACGATTTTCTTCTCATCACACATTCTGGCAGATGTCGAAGATATTTGTTCACACATCGGCATCATTGAGGCTGGGCAAATTATCATGGAAGGTAGCATTGATGATTTGAAAAACCAATTGATGGAAAGCCGTGAAATCATCGTAACCGTGCGTGATGTTGAGGAAGCCAATCGCGTCATCGAGTTAATGAGCGTCATGCAAGATGTTCAGCAGACAGAATTATTGACCCCGCGTAACGGACGGTCGCGTGTACGGATTGATTTTGCTGGAGATGACGACGGTATCTTGGCGATTAATCGTAAACTGAGCAGTGAAGGTATTGCTGTTTTGGGCTTCCAAGAAGAAGAACGTGACCTTGAGCATATGTTCATGCGCGTCACCAAAGGGCTTGTGACGTAGATAAAATTTTTATGTTGTAGGGACACACCGTCGGTGTATCCTTACGAAATTAGAAGGACATCTTATGCAATACGCGAAAAGTATGCTTAAAAATATCTCTAACCTATTTGGCTCTGGTATTGGGGCGGAAGAAGCATGGGTTGATAATGACAATTCGCTAACCCCACGCGAAAAATTGGTGCGCCAAATTTCAGCGATTATGCAATGGGGGAGCATTGTAAATATGTTGCTCTTGCTGGTGCTGAATATCATCTTAGCTTTTGGCTTTGCGGAAGCGAGCGAGATGGGAACATGGTTATTCTCTGGCTGGGCTGGCACAACAGGCGAAATGACGTTGCTGGGATTAGTAGCTATTGGGGCAAATGTAGCTGGCTTGCTCTTACTCTCGGCGGCATCAGGCGCACAGGAATTTTGGGCATGGCTGTTACTGATTGCACTAATTGTTTTCAATATTTTAGGCTTAGTCTTGTATAGCTTTTACCCTGCGATTGTTGCGCTCATTCCTGTCGCTATTGGTACATTTTTCATGTTCCGAGACTGGCGTGCCTTTCACCTCAATTCGGTGAGTGTGCGTGAATTGCGTGGACGGATGCGCGGTGTGCGTTCCTTTGCGATTATCACGGTTTTCCTCTTGCTGATGGGAAGTTTTGTCGTTCTGCTCTATCTCTTACAACTCCCGCGTTTACGCGCAACGGATGTCATTATCACAGGTAACTTAGGACAACTACTCTTTTTTGGTGTAGTCGGCGTGGAATTGATGCTGATTGTTTTCATTGTACCTGCGCTAACGGCTGGTGCAATCACTGGCGAACGTGAGCGTAAAACTTATGACTTACTGCAAACCACTCTCCTATCTGCACCTTCATTCATTGTGGGCAAGATGGAATCTGCATTGGGCTATATTGTTCTCTTGCTCCTGAGTGCTATTCCGCTACAGAGTATTGCTTTCTTATTTGGTGGGGTGAGCCAAACAGAGGTCATCGTAACTTTCATCTTGCTGATGGCAACGGCACTCTTGTTAGGTGCTTTGGGGATGTTCTTCTCGGCAATGGTCGATAAAACGATGTCTTCTACCGTGCGCGTCTATACAGTAGCAATTGTCATCGTCTTTGGCTTACCGTTAGTATCCTTATTTTTCTTCCAGAATGCCTTTGTCTCAGCAGTGAATCAGGTCGGCGTGAATGCAGATACACCCTTTTTTGAAGCCTTCCGTATTTATGGTGATATGTTTTGGGGCAGTCTGAACCCGATTACGTCTGCTTATTACACACAGCAGATGATTACAGCGCATCAAGAAATCTTTTTGCTGGATGTCGAATTGCAGAACAATACTTTTATCCCTGTGCTTGCCCCTTGGATTATCACGACAGTGGTTTATATCGGTAGCACGGCATGGTTATTATTGCTCGCCATTCGTCGCATGAGACGAAGTAGTTAATTAGCTGGATAGCATTTCAGCTAGTCAGCTAGTCAGCAATTCAGTTTAAGGAAGTATATGAGAGATTTTCGCAATATAAAAGCATGGCAGAAGGCGCATCAGCTTGTGTTAGCCGTTTATCAAGCAACTCAGACTTTTCCAAAAGAAGAGTTATATGGTTTAACGAGCCAAACACGTCGCGCCGCATCATCAATTCCTACAAATATTGCTGAAGGCTGTGGCAAAAATACAGAATCAGAATTAGCACGTTATATGCAAATTTCAATGGGGTCAGCGAGTGAATTGGAATATCACTTGTTGCTGGCAAAAGATTTACATTACTTGGACGAAGTACAGTTTGAGGAATTGCAATCAGCTACAATTGAAGTGAAAAAGATGCTTGCACCATTTATCAAACGCTTACGGCAATCAGGCAGTTAGATTAGCATTTCAGCATGTTAGCTAGACAGCAATTCAGCAGGATAGCGTTATTGTTTCAGGGCATATCACCAAAAGTATTTAAAGTTTTCTTGAAAGCCCTTTAGAATCCGAAAGTAACACCTAGCTTTTTGCTGAAATGCTGAGTCGCTGAAACGCTGACTAGCTCAATTGGAGACCAATCTCATGGCAAGTCGCTCAATACCAACCGAAACGCGCAATCAACTCGAAAGTCTGCTCAATAAATGGGGCGCGCGCTGGCGTTTGCAACGGGTTGTCTTATGGCTACCCCGTATTATGATGCTGACATTTGCCGTCGGGATGCTTGTAGCGGCGATTGTAGCCATTTTCCAGTTGCTCCCTGCAACAAGGATGCTCATCTTAGTCGGGATTGCGATGGGTGCGTGCTTGGTACTGGTCACAGGCGCAATTGGTCTCCGCAGGAAAGATGGTCATGCGGCGGCGCGTCAGTTTGATAACCTCTTTGATTTGCAAGAACGCCTTGCCACTGCCTTAGAATTACTGGACGGACGCATCCAAACTGCGCCAGAAATTGCCCAAAGACAATTAGACGATACCTACGAAATTGCCAAACGGGTAGATGCCCGTAAACAACTGCCCCTCAAGGTCAAATGGGCGGAATGGCTGGGGGTATTCGTCATGCTGATACTTTTCATTGTCGTCTTGGGTTTTGCGACCTACGCAACCTTAGCTCGTGAAGGGGCTATTAGTGCAGAGACACAAGCGGCTATCTCGGCGGCGGCAGATACTGCGCGTGACATCACCGAAGACTTGGCGACGGACTCAGGCTTAACAGACGAAGAACGCTCTGCCCTGCTTGAATCCAGCGAGACGAGTCTCGATGAATTGCAAAATCCTGATGCCAATGCAGAAGATTCATTCGTGGCAATGAGTGACCTTGAAGCTGATTTACGTGAACAAGCCAATGCCATCCAAGAGAGTGTTGACGCATCAAACGAGAGTATGCAATCGGCATTAGATGCGCTCAATGGGGATGGTCAGCCAATTGAAAATCCAGGGGAACAACTCTCGCAGAATTTATCTGAACTCAGTGAGGCACTCAATAGCATGTCTGCTGAGGAGCAAGCCGCCCTTGCGGAACAATTACAGCAAGCCGCCGAAGAAACGAGCGCACAAAATGAAGCCTTATCCGAAAGTTTAGCGCAAGCCGCACAAGCACTCCAAGATGGGCAACAGCAATCAGCACAAGATGCCATGACCCAAGCATCGCAACAAGCACAAAGTAACGCTCAGACAAATCAATCACGCTCGGAAACGGCTGATTCATTAGAGCAAGCTGCCCAACAAGCACAACAATCGGCGCGTGACATTGCTGAAACTGATGCCAACGAAAATTCAGGTAATCAACAGCAAGGTGAACAAGGCGCACAGACAGACGATGAAGGGCAACAACAATCGGATGCAGACGGTCAGCAACAGACTGGAAGCGAGGGGCAACAAGAAGCCCAAGATGGTCAACAAGCCAATTCTGAGGGCGAAGGGCAAAACCCAAATGCCAACCAAACGGGTGAAGATGGTAGCCCTGTTCAATCTGAGGACGAAGGGTCAGCATCGGCACAATCATCTAATAGCGAAGGTGAAGGGCAGCAACCCCCTGAGTCACAATCTGCCGATGCCGAGCAATCAGGGCAAGGTGGTGGCTCTGGTGATGGAAGTTCTGAACAACAAACTCAGCAAATAACAGGTACAGGAGATTCGCCTGAGTCTGATGGCACAAGCAATGATGGTGGTGAAGAAGATTTTGAATCGGTCTTTGCGCCAAGTATCGACAATGTTCAAGCTAGTGATACCACCGTCGAACTCGAAACAGATGACAATGATGCGCCATCCATTGAGGGTGAATTTCAAGCTAATCCAGATGGGGAAAGTACCGTCCCTTATAATCAGATTTTCAGTAGCTATGCTGATAGTGCCAATAGTGCGCTCGAAAATGGTTATGTGCCACTGAGTGTGCGTGATGTCGTGCGCGATTATTTCACCTCAATTGAACCAACGGGCAATCGCTCTGGAGATGAGTGAAACAGCATACGCGTAAGTCTCTATACGTTATACCTACGGATAGCAGTCTTTCATTAATACCTCATATTGGTGTGAGATACAATTTTCGCTAATCCATAAAAATTGTAGGTAGACTAATGATTCAACAACTCTTATCTCGAATAAAGCATGATGATAATCCGCGTTTACATCACACTCCTTTTATCATCTTATGGATGGCATCGTATGGTTTAGGGTGGGTTTTCCTACGAACTTATGAAATCCTCTGGTATCAGAGTGGCTTATGCGATTTTTATCTATGGTTGAGAGGTGGCTATGACAGAAACCCTGAAACTTGGTGGCGTGAAGATATATTTGTAGGATTACTTTTTGGTTTATCTTTAGCAGTTGTGCAAACATGGTTAATCCGTCGCCGTTATGGTTATGTACCAAAATTCTGGCGTGTAGCGACGATAATAGGGTCTGTAATAGCTGGCTTTGGTTATCCTCGACTTGGTCTTTTCCCTTATGGGATAATTTCTTCTGCTGATATATCTTTCGATTATCTTCTCTGGTTTAGTACCATCAATATTTTCCAATCAATTGTGATGTGGCGAATTAATAAGACGGCGTGGCAAATTGCAGGTATTGGTGTTCTCTCTAGTTTCGTAGCAATTTCAATATTGCATCTACTAAATCCTCATAGCGGTGGTGATACAATTGCATTGATACTAGGCATAGCTATACAAGCACTTGGTACGGCATTAAGTGTGATTAAGTTAATGAATGAGCCACGCGAAGGAATTGTGCCTAAACGTGGTAAAAACAAATCAAAAAATAATTTTCAGAAGAAATTTCATCCTATAACATTTATCGGGTTATGGCTGTTAATATGTTTGATGGGGCATTTAACCTTAGATGTCATAATAGAAATAAGGCAGATTTTATATCAGAACTTTTATAATTATAGGGAATTTATTTCATGGACAAGGGGTGCAGGGTTTTCATGGATACTTGAGATTAATCGCTTTGCATTTGCAGGCATTATTATTGGGTTCGGACAACAATGGTTACTAAAGCAACAACATAGAACTATTGATTATTGGACTTTAGTAACTACTCTAAGCTGGCTTTTTGCAGGATATATGTTGTCAAACCGTATCCCTAATGGTTTTCAACCTTTATATTATGCCTTCTATTTCACTGTACCAATTTTGCTACCATCGTTACTAATCATGAGAAGGATATATTTTGGCTGGATTTTGACTCTAATAGGCATTTTAGCATTTTCTGTGTTAGCAATCTCACCGACTACTCAATATTATCAATCATCTCGTAGATTATTTGTCGAATTAAGCCTATCCTTAATTACAGGAATAATTCTTCTTGTAATATCTTCTTGGGAACAAAAAAGGGCGCAAAAAGTCGCGCCCTCGTAATATAGTATACTATTCCGCTAACTCCAAAAATTGCACCCGACCATCAGACGTGCCAACGGCGATTTGTGTGCCATCAGGGGTGTAGGCAAGGCTGACGACATCCACAAGTTGCACTTCAAAGGTTTGGGTGACTTCGCCTGTGGTTGCGCTCCGTTCGATAAGCTCGCCTGATTCTTCGGCAACAGTAACGAAGCGTGTGCCATCATTGCTATAAGTAACATTTGTTGCTGATGCGGTATGTGAGGGGACAATCCCAACCAGCGTACCATCTGTCGCATTGATTAAGCCAATGCGACCTTCATCACAATCTGTGTTATTGCACCCAGCGACTAAAGCAGAACTCCCATTTTCATTGAGCGTAACTGAATTGAGAGCAAAGCCATCGCTATTTTCCCATGTGCTGATGAGTGTGAGGGTATCAGGTGTATAGAAATTAACGCCCTCCTCGGTCAAGACAGCGAGTGTTGAATCATCTGCGCTGATTTCGAGTTCTAACACAGGGCTAGTCGTCGTGAAGCTAGCGAGTTCGATGCCACCCACAATATCCATACTGCGGACATTGCTTGCGGTACAGGTTTCATCGGTACAAGATGCTATCAACATGACTAACTTGCTCGGTTGAATCTCGACAAAGACTTGTTCAGGGATGCTATAGACTTCACGCAATTCAGCTTCCAATGCTAAGGTCTGAGCATCATAAATGGTGACGATGCCATTGCCACTCGCAACGACAATATCATCCAAATCCGCATTGTAATCAATATCGAGGATGCCTGTGGGTTCTTCAATCCGCGCTTGTGATACCCCTGTCACGCCGTCAAAGACAATCACCACACCGAGAGTAGCGTCCCCAAAGCCTTGTTCGGTACTGAGGGCAAATAAACGGGTAGCATCCGTATTGTAAATGAGTTCGGTCACGGGGTTTGTGCTGACTTCGAGTTCATCGAATGTGCCAATCACTGGCGCACCACCGACAGGTTCAATATAGTAATCATTGCTACTCTGATTGCTTTCAGCTGTCCAACCAACTGTGCCGTCAATTTCGACTAACCACCACACGAAGCCTTGATTACAAACAGGACCCGCTAGTACACGGTCTAAGATGCGCTGAGGTTGAATCGTGCCTAAACGTGGGGCTTGTGTATCATCGACAGATGGGAATGCGCGTATTGCATTTGGAACATCTCCTGCGACGATTTGGGCATTGGATTCACCGACAGCAATCCGTGGTGCTAAATAACCCTCAAAATTCGCTGTACATTCTAATTGCTCAAGGATTAACGCTACATCACTCGCTACGGATAAGCCACTCTCGTCATCAATGAAGCCGATACCCACGCCATTATTATTGACAGGAATATTGGCACAATCCCCTTGTTGGAATACGACTGTATCCGATACCCAACCTACTGGCTGAATATAGAACCAATTGCCATCTGTATTACGGGAACTAATTTGATAGACCTCGTTTTCGTAAATGCGTCCGACTTGATTGGTATCGGTGCTTGCGCCAGCACGAACGTTTGTAAAGCTCCCTTGAGGTGTCACAAAGCAGATAACCTGTACTATCGGGTCAGTAACGGCAGTCGTTGCCAAATTATCACAATTGCCCGTCACAGTGACAGATGTCGCTTCAACCCAACCAATACCAACGTCTGAGTAAATTTGATACCAGCTTGCATCTGCCGAAACACCATATACGGGGTACTCTTCTACGCCTGCGGTGAAGACACCATCTACGGTGAGATTCGGTGCGATATAAACAGGTGTCGCCGCTAGTGGTGTTACCACACAAGCATCTTCGGCATTTAATTGTGCGCCTATGACATCCTCGCCGAATTGAGGGTCACACAGAAACGTTGTCTGACCACTGCGTGAGGTATAGACAATATAACTCGCATCAGGGTAAATGACTGTCACACGAATAGGAGTCACTGTAAATGGCAATTCTTCGCCTGTAATTAAGGGGCATCCAAGTGATGAATCGTTGGTTTCATCTAATAATTCAAAGGTGAAGTTTTGTGACCGTTCGCCAACAACTGCTTCGACTGCGCTCAAAGCAGCGTTAATTGCCGCCGTAGGTGTATCAACATCTTGCGCCAATGTGGGCACGATGAAGGTAAATATCAAACTGATGAGTCCTATAGTCCGTTTGAACACTATCTTACTCCTTTAATTTGTTTTGTAATTTTTCGAGGAGAATATTGTAGCATCAATAAGGGGGCAAATTTAGATAGGTCTTTCGTCATGGGGTAAGAACGTTCCCCATAACGCTTTATGGTCATGGGGAAAATAAGAGTATAGCAGTACCTATTTCGCTAAGGCGGCGGAATTGATTGTCCTCAGTAATCGGATAGCACTCAATGCCATGATGACTGCCCCTAGCACAATGTACAGAGAACTAATATCGCGGTTAATCGGCACACAGGATTGTTGTGAGGCTTTATCAGGATTAACCCACAGCGTAAATTCTGAGCCTTGTTCTTTAGGGATAATGAAGCGACTCACCAAATCACAAACGGATGCGGTGAGTGTTAATTGCCCCGGTGTATTATCTAAGAAATAGTCAAGGTCATAGCCAAATGAGCCTTCATCATCGCTTGAATTGCCGTCTGTAATACGATAGTCCACGCCATTTGCATCATTGCGGATAACTTCAGCCGTGACTTCATCCCAATCATCACGAACATCTTCTTCCATCTCGATACCAATTAAGAACACACCTATTCCAATTGGCAAGCATACCAAGGCTAATAAGCTGAATAACCATGTCCGTAAATAGCGAAATGGAAGGCTAACTCTGCGTTTACCGAGTGGCTGAATCGTACTACTGAGGTCATCCATTTGTGCCTCATTGGATGTTGAAAAATCGCTATTAAATTGTGCGCTGTGTCGTCGATTGAAGTCATCTTTTTGCTGTTGCATAACAAATCCTAGTCAATAAATTTTTAGCGTTATTTTTGACTATCATATCATGATTTAGGCAAGTAAGGTGTAAAAAGCATGTATTGCAGATTGTTAGCAGAATTGGATTTAGCATATCGCATAGCTGTTAAAGTTAATCCCAAATATTCACCAAGAAGGCAGAAATAACACGAAGAAAAGCAAAAAAGCTGTTCCTAATTGCTGGAATGTGCCTCGCTTGAGAGCATTCGTGTAGGGACATTCCTGCGTTGTCCACCAAGAAAACATCTCAAAAGTGTATAGTTGCAAAGAGAAAGTAGCTGAATGTATATGTAGCGTGCCGTATCCAAAAATCAGTAAAATATTGACATGCACCCATGAAAAAAGCGAACCGATGTCGATTCGCTTCAATAATAGCAGAGTACGATGAATGCTTAGTAACGGTTGCGCTTATTAAAGCGAACTTCTAGGGTTAAGCGTCCAATAGTAATTGTGTCGCCATCCATTACGTTATAACGTTTGAGTGGTAAAGCACGGTGCCCATTCACGAATGTACCGTTGATGCTATCAAGATCAACCAAAACGAGATTATCTTTAATCGATTTAATCATCGCATGGTGGCGTGACACCCCGAGGTCATGTCCATCAAACGCCTCAAGGTCGACAGTGACAGGCGGATCATCTTCACGCGGTTGACGACCAATCACAACATCTTTTGTTGCATCAACAGCGTGTTCACTCCCATCTGGTAAAACAAAATATATTTCAGAAGGGACATCACCACTCGCAACACGAACAGTATCATCAATTGCAGGTCGCAACTTTTTCCGATTGAAGATTGTCACGACTTTGCCATCATCACCTGAATATTTTGTCATCAAACCTCACCTGCCCTATAAAAACATTTCGTCAGTATTTACATACTAACTAAATTCTATCATAAGTCCATTAGTACTTATCGCACATTACATTAATTATTCAAAATATATAGACAAATATCTACAACTTATTATCAATTTAACGAGGCTAATTTGCAGGTTTCGTGAGGATATTTGAGCCATTTGCATCTGAGGATTTCGGTTGTTCCCAACCTGTGCGGAACAAGAGAATAGACCCACCAAGTTCAATCTTATCACCATCACGTAGGGGGATTTCCGCCTTGGGTTCAAGCCGTTTATTATTGACGCTCGTACCATTACTGCTGTTTAAATCAGTGATATGCCACTGTGTATTTTGTTTTTCTAAACGCGCATGTGGACGCGAAACCGAGGGGTCTTGCAATAGAATTTCCCACGATGCGGTACTCGTTGCCCGCCCAATTGTGACTTCATGCAATAACAGAGGAATAGTCTGCCCTTCTTGGGGACCATTGGTAACAATTAAACTGCCCTGTCCATCGGGGTTTGTCGCTTCAATGATTGTACTATGCTCGTCAATGCTATCCCCAGCAATGACTGCAAGAAATTCAATGATGGGTTCAAAGAGGCGAATGGTATCACCTGCAAATAGTGGGAACGGTTCTTCAACGAGTTGGTCATTAACGAATGAGCCATTGCTACTACCCAAATCATCTATCATGAAAATGCCGTCTCGATAACTGATAACCGCATGTTGACGCGAGACGTGTTGCTCAGGAATTTGAATATCATTATTTGAGGAGCGACCAATCGTTGCCGTTGCACCTTCATTTAGTAGATATTCTCTTTTTTCGTTGGTAGATGGGTCTACCCAACGTAACTTTGCTAGCGCATTATTCGCTGTCATAAAATTTGGTCAGTCAACAATGATTATACTGTCATTCAGCTTGTAATATAGCATACGCCAAGCGAGCTTGACAATCTATCTATAATATTTTTTATAGTTTCTATGCTTATTTTTGCTGTGAGTGTATCACAGACTCATCTAAAGCAGACCAATCAATATTCGTATCAGCAGATTTTAGGAACGCTAAGCCATTGTCGCGCGTAGAGACGGATTTGTAGCTGACTCGCGTAAAACGTGCTATGAGTGACGATACGAAGTCTAATGCTCGATTCCCTGCAGATACTTGGACAACCCATCCTAATGATTCGTGTCTCAAAAAGCGCAAATTCGCTATCCCAGAGCGTAAATCAGGGCGTTTAACTTTAAAATCTGGTGCAGTATCCAAAAATAAATGCACGGGTGTGTTGCCTGCATCTAACAAAGCAATAACCCGTTCAGCGTGTTGTTGGAGGTCATCGTCGGTTGTAAAACCAGTTCCATAAGCATAAATAACGCGGTTTTTCACAAGCCATGTTGCAGGTGTAATCATGATAAAACCATTTCATATTTTATAGGCATTTGTCTATAAATAGACACTTAACACAAATATAAACGGAACGTATCGAAAAATATGGTATGCTTTTAATATTATAAGCGATTAGCACTTCAAATAAGCATAAAGTATGGGCAAAAATTCATAATGACTGTTATTAATATTGAATATCCATCGGGACCACCGACTGATTTAATTGGTGGGCATTTACTCAGTATGCGCCGTGATGCTTTGGGTTTCTTGACAGATAACATGCAATATGGCAATCTCGCTCATCTAAAATTTTTGAAATACGATGCCTATCAAGTCAATCATCCTGATTTAATTGGACAAGTCTTAACCAAAGATAATGCTATCTGGCACAAATCAGTGGTGTATAAACATACACTCAAAGATTATTTGGGCGAAGGATTGCTCAATTCCGATGGGGATTTTTGGCGACGACAACGTAAATTGATGCAACCAGCTTTTCACGTCAACCGCATAAGTGCTTACGCCGATACCATGGTGGACTATGCACAGCGCCTGTTATCCAATTGGCGAGATGGCGAAATCCGCGATATTGCTGAGGAAATGATGCAAGTGACGTTATATATTGTCGGCAAGACCTTGTTCGACGCGGATTTTCAAACGACATCAGGCGATGTTGCTGAAGCCCTTGATTATATGTTGGCAGACATAATTGATGCCTCACAAACAGTCATTCGCCTCCCTGATTGGATGCCAACCCCGATGAAATATCGCAAGCAACGCACGATTGAATTACTTCATAGCGTCGTCATGCCAATTATTCAAGCACGGCGAGCATCAGGGGAAGACACAGGTGATTTACTCTCGATGCTCTTACTTGCAGAAGATGAAAACGGGCAAGGTATGAGTGACGAGCAAATCCGCAATGAAGCGCTCACCTTAGTTCTGGCAGGTCATGAAACAACTGCCAATGCCCTCACATGGACATTATATTTACTCTCACAATATCCTGCTGTTGCCGACAAATTACGCGATGAAGTTGACCGTGTCTTAGGTAAGCGTCTACCAACCCTCGCCGATTTAAAGGATTTAACATATACCGATCAAGTCATCAAAGAAGGGATGCGGGTGTATCCGCCTGTATGGAGTGTAGCACGCCAAGCACGGCAAGCGACTCAACTCGGTGAGTATCAGATTGGCAAATATGCCACAGCCGTTATACCCATTTGGTCAGTTCATTATGATGAGCGGTGGTATCCAAATGCAAAGGCTTTTGAGCCTGAGCGTTGGGCAGATGAACGTGCAGAAGCTGTTCCGCGCTATGCTTACCTCCCCTTCGGAGGAGGTCCTCGTATTTGTATTGGGAATTCATTTGCGATGATGGAAGCGCAGTTGATTTTAGCGAGTATTGTTCAGCAATTTCACCTAAGCCATGTAGAGAAACATCGTGTTGTGCCTGAACCACTCGTCACACTGCGTCCTAAATACGGGATGAAAATGCGCCTAGAGAAACGTCAATAAAGTAGCTGCATAAATAGGGGCACTTAGACAGATTTGAACTGTGAGGTATCCAGTTTGGAGAAAAGTGGCAACCAGAATCCGAAGCGACTTCCGACATTTTCTTCGCTATTCACCCACACGTCCCCATCATGACGCTGGATAACATTTTTGACGAGGCTTAATCCTAAACCGCTACCTTTTTCTTTATTTTTGTGTGATTTTACTCGGTAGAAAGATTCAAAGACAAAACCAAGATGCTCTTCTGGGATACCCATCCCGTTGTCTTCAACCTCAAAATAGAAGCGTTCATCATCATAATAAGAGCTAACGCTGACTGTGCCTTCTTCTGAGGTATATTTTATGGCATTACTAATCAGGTTTTCCATTGATTGTCGGATGAGTACGGGGTCAGTAACGATACGCGGTATATCTTGTAATCGAATATCGGTTAAGAGATTGATATTTTTGCTCGCCGCCATTGGGCGTAAATTCACGATAACGAGTTTTACCAGTGACGCAATATCTGTTCTTTCGCGCAATTCTAGTGGCGATGTACGAATACGCTCTACACGGAGCAAATCATCAACAAGATTACTCATCTTCTCGACTTGCCCTTTGATTGTCTCAATATAGGTGTGGACAGGTGATTCCACATCAGGCGTATCCATTTTTACCATGTCGGCATAGCCTGTTACTAAGGCTAAGGGACTCCGTAAATCGTGGCTAGCAACACGTAACATCTCGTCTTTGAAGCGAGACAAGTCATGCAGTTTGGTTATATCGTTCATGACGATTACGTAACCAAGTAATTCTTCGTCAGCATCCCATAAAGACATCCGCACTTGATAGTCAATATTGCGTTTTTCAGAGCGTGTTTCAAAATTCCAGCGTTGTGTATCGCCAAGTCCACTATTAAACATTTCAACAATGGGTTTAAATACATTGTCCACTATAACGAAATGCTCAAGCGGTAAGCCCATAATGTCAGCTTGATTGCTTGCATCAAAAAGAGATAATGCAGCTTCATTCACCATCACGATTTTTTTATCGCGGTCTAAGACAATTAAATTATCCCGCATGGATTGTAGAACTGCGTGTAATTGCCGACGTTGCTCTCGTAAATGATTGAATAATTGGGCATTACGAATAGCAACCGATGTTTGGTTAGCAACTATTTCCATCAGACGCAAATGATATGGACGGAAATGATTTGGTTCTTCGTGAATTAACGTGATGCTCGCAATGACTTGGTCATTAACAATAAATGGCACACACATTGCCGAACGTGTCTTAATTGGATCATCAGGGAATACAATCCAACGGTCATCTTCTTCTGTATCATAGATAATATCGCCTTTTTTATGGTAAAGAACCCAGCCTGCAAAGCCTTCATCTAACACTTTGGAAACGACTTTAATTGATTGGTCAGAGGACAAATTACGCATGGTCACAATATGTTCCCATGCGACCCGCTCATCCTCATGCAAGAACAAACTTGTCTTTTGTGCGCCGACACTACGACTCACTAGAGAAATCACTTTATGTAGGACTTCATCTAAATCCACTACAGTTAGTAATTGGGACGCTTCAACTAATACGTTCAAATCTTCAAATGTTGGATGGTCTTTGTCAAACTCAACCATAAACCGTCTCGATGTCTCTGTTGGTATGCTCAATTTAAGTACACCACATTCCATAAATTTGCACAAATGACTTTTTAAGCAAAAGAGTATGCAAAATCAAATGTATGTTCAATTATATAGTGCATTTTGCAAGTACATTAACCACTATAACTACAAGTATAATGGTGTATTGTGGTTTTATCCCTTGAGAAAAACCCGTTAGAAGCATATTTATTCAGTTCACTTCGTCGCAAAATTTACATTATCTATTAATACATACTGATAGATGAATTTGGATGAGTATGTTACTCTAAGACCCTCTAATATTAGACATTTTTTGAAAGAATATTCCAATGTCTCTACCAAAAACATATGAAAAACTTGTTGCTGTGAAGTCTGATGCTGATTTACGCTCGGCTTGTGAGGTTCAAAAAGTCGATTTGAAGATGCCTTTACCGGGCGATATCTTGGTCAAGACACATTATAGTGGTGTAAATGCGGCTGATTATTTGATGGCACTTGGGCGGTATCTCGCATCCACACCCCCACCCTTCGATTTAGGGGCTGAATCTGTGGGTGAAGTGGTTGCCATTGGGGACGGTGTCGAGAATGTTAAGGTCGGTGACCATGTTTTATCAATTGGGGACGGTGGCTTTAAAGACTATTTTAGTATGAAAGCTCGACATGCAATTCCTGTACCGAGTTCTGCGCCTGAAATTGTCTCACTGGGTGTTAGTGGATTAACAGCATCCATTGCAATGGAACGCACTGCACAGATGACAAGTGGCGAGACTATCTTAGTGACTGCTGCAGCAGGTGGTACTGGGAGCATTGTTGTTCAGTTAGCAAAAATTGCTGGTAATACCGTTATTGGCACATGCGGTAATGATGATAAGGTTGCATTTTTACAATCGATTGGTTGTGACCGTCCGATTAACTACCGCGAAGAAGATTTAAAACAGGTTCTCAAGCATGAATATCCTGATGGTATGGATATTGTCTTTGAGAGTGTCGGTGGTGAGATGTTTGATTTAGCGGTAAAAGCTCTCGCTGTTCATGGTCGGTTGATTGTAATTGGTGCAATTAGCGAATACGAAGAAGGTCCACAGGCTGTCACACGTCCACGCATTGGGTATTCACTGATGAATAAATCAGCATCGATACGCGCATTCTGGCTGATGAATTTCTTCAACTATACCTCAGAGCATATGATGAAATTACTGACATTGGTCAATGATGGCAAGCTGAAACTCAATGCGGATGACACCGTCTTTAAAGGGGCGATTGGGGCGTTGGATGCTTTAGAGTATATGTATGCTGGTAAAAACATCGGCAAGGTGGTGGTTGATTTTACGGATTAAGACTCGCAAAAAGGGATATATTGAAGGGGATATGATGATGCACAAAATCTTGGTTC
Source organism: Phototrophicaceae bacterium (assembly GCA_965230145.1). GTDB lineage: Bacteria > Chloroflexota > Anaerolineae > Aggregatilineales > Phototrophicaceae > JAUZRW01. The sequence goes on along the minus strand of CBDDKI010000002.1, from coordinate 2,645,537 downwards.
TGCTGTTAATACTGGTTATGAGTGCTTGCGCCCCAACGACAAGTACAACGCCTGACCCCAATAATAATTCAGGGGGTGCGCCGACACCGACTCGTGAAGGGGATGATAGCGGTGGTGTTGATGTGAGTGGTGACCCCGGTAGTGGCTTTGGTTTGGGGGATGCTCCTGAAGGTACAGGATTTGTGGCACAATTGGATGGTGCAGAAACGGCTGATATAACAGGCGCAGGCGCAATTAATTGCGAAAACGGCGTGTATGTTATCCGTGCGGATATGAGTAGTTTCCCGCAAATTTCGCTGATATTGCCAAGTGGTGCATCACCTGAGACGTTTACTTTGGCAAATAATACGGGCGACGGCTCGGTTGCCAGTGGGACGGTGTTCTTCGAGGACGGGCGTGTGTTTGCGACCAATGTTGAGGGCATTTTGATTATTAATGAGCTTGCCAATAGCCCGAACGAACAGGTACGTGGTAGTTTTGATTTTTCGGCGAGTAGTGGTGCAGAGACGATTAATGCGCGTGGGGAATTTGAGTTTATGTCAGGTGAAGATGCAGTCTATTGTTCGTGAATGGTTTGTGAAATTTTGCCGAAAGTCTCACTTTTTGCTTCCTGTTTATCAGGGGATAACAGGGAAACAGGAACATTAACAGGGATTTTGGGCGTGGGAAAAATCAAAATAACAGGCATTTTTCGCCAAAGCAGTTGGTAAATGGTTTGTGAAAAAAGCAAATGTGGAGGCTTGATGTAGGGTCAGCATGAATGCTGTCGGTGAGAAGAAAACCAAAGAACAATTCATTTTTTCGGGGAATGGTCTGTTTAATTGTATCGGTGGTCAGATTTATATTTCGGACGCGATACATCACGTCCCTACAGAAATAGTTTTTGGGGCAATTCTTGTTGTCGAATATGTTGGGAGTCAATTCAAATTTTAGAACAATGCCGGCATTATCCACCGAAATAGTTATATAGTTGTTAAGGTGCTGGACAGAGTCTAGCATTTTTTGATTGGGATGTGTTGGGGATATGAATGTTGATATAATCGTTGATATGAACAAGGGAAAATAAGTGCTGAGTTCTGGGTGCTAAGTGTATAAGTGGTAAGTAGGATGGTTAGTAATGAACAAGCAACGCAAAGAAATAGAACTGAAAATTAGAAAAATTTCTTACGAAATTAGCAAGCAAATGCTTGAAAATCAGCGTTCAGGAAAGTTTGAATTGGATATTTCAAAGTTTAGTACAATGTTAGATGAGTGGGATAACCTTAGTTCGTACTACGAGAATGCCAATTGGGATTATTCAAGCAGAGACCAGATTGATACAGAAATCAGTTTATTTATAGTAGATAATTATCTCCGTTGGAAGCATTCATTACTTGTGCGACTAGGAGGTGCTCAAAAAAGCAAGAATATAGAGTTAGTTGATGATTTGGAAGACGCACTGGATCGTCTTGAGATGTATATGGAAAAGTTATTTAAAACAATCGTAGATGAAGATGATTTTATGGTGTAGGAGATAGTGCCAGATGCTATTCATCTTGCTTTAAATAGAGTTGGATGCGCGGATTATCCTGAGAGATAATCAGGTACTTTGATTTTCCATACCCCCCGTATGGTGACAACCATCCCCCTTTGATTATAAGCTGATTCAGACCTTAAATAATCGAAGGAACAAAAGAAAATGCGAAGTAAACTTCTCTTAACTCTCGTTTTAATTTCTGTAATGTTCATACCGACACTAGCGCAAGATGCGCCTCCGCCACCTGAACTCACTGGTGATATTGTGGCGACAGGTCTCAATAGTCCACAAGGTTTATTCGTCGCTTCTGATGGTACTTTATGGATTGCTGATAGCGGATTAGGTGGTGATGAAGAAATTGAATTTATTAACCCTAATACTTTACAAACGCAAACTGCAAGTTTCGGCATGACCTCACGCATTATGTACTTAACCGATACAGGTGAACAAGAGGTCGTAGCACAACTTCCCTCTGTGGCTGTCGGGCAAGACCTCATTGGTACAGCACGTATCTTAGAAGTTGATGGCAATCTTTATGCAACAGTTGGAACATGGCAAAGTGCATTGGGCGATGATACGAGCATCCCAAATCAAGCACAGCTTGTACGAATTGAAGAGGGCGAAATTATAACCGTAGCTGACTTATGGGCGCATGAACTCGCTAACAACCCTGACGAAAGTACAAATGTTGAATCTCACCCCTATGGAATGGCAGTTGATGCAGATGGTATGGTATTGGTTGCTGATGCCGCTGCAAATGCTGTTTGGCGTATTAACCCAGAAACAGGTGAGGTCGAAACTGTTGCAGCGTTTGATGGTTTACCGGGTGTATTCCCAAGTGAATTTTATGGTGGTGAGCCTATTACAGACCCTGTACCAACGGCAGTTGCTCTCAATGAGGATGGCACGATGTATGTCTCATTCTTATCAGGCGCACCATTTATCCCTGGTTCAGCAAAAGTTGTGCAAATAGATGCAGAGGGCAATGTTAGTGACTATGCAACAGGGTTCACGATGCTCACTGATATGCAATTAGGTGCTGACGGCAATCTCTACGTGCTAAGTTTCGGTATGTTCACTGAAGAAGGTCCTGTATTTAACTCAGGCTATGTCGCTCGGATTTTAGAGGATGGCTCGGCTGAAATACTCATCGAGGGACTTCCCTTTGCAACAGCTTTAGCACTTGATGGTGATGGTAATGGATATGTAGCGATAAATGGTCTTGGTATTCCTGAAGCTGGAATGGTTGTCTACTATGAAGGCTTAACTGATATGGAAGGTACAGCAATGCCGATGATGGAAATGGATAGTTAAATTAACTATGGTAGGGGAATAAGGATGACTATTCCCCTCTTCTTGATTCATTAGGAGAGATTGATGAACGTTCGACAAACAATCCTACTAATCACAGTGATGTTTTGGGTATCGGCTTGTTCCACATTGATTGAGTTTGCCCAATTGCCAAATCAACCTGTCAATCAAGAATTGATAGCAGACGGTATTGTTGTTTACCGTCAAAATTACTGTGGTTCTTGCCATGCACTAAGCATTGCCAATACACATGGGACTTTCGCGCCGAATCACGATAATATCGTTGCTGATTCAGAGGGATACATCGTTGCATCAACTTATGTAGGCGATGCTAACAGTATTGAGGGTTACATTCGAGAGAGTATTATTAATCCAACTATATTTTATACACCGAGTTATGAAGCTAGCAATCACCATATGCCAAGTTTTGCACATCTATCAGAAGATGACATCAATGCGCTAGTTTATATGTTCATGAATCAAGCCTACTATCAATCAGAGGTCGATTAATTAGTTTGATAACTCAGCTAATGAGGTTTCTAAGATAACACTCAAATCCAGAGACTTACCATTTTGCCATGCTCTATCATAAGTTTCTTTATCAAGGGATTTCTGTATCGTCTGTCTTAACTCTCTCAGCTTCGGGTGCTGTGTCAGCAACTCTGCTTGAATGTCATGGTGATGAATAAGACTTAATAGTTCTACAGCTTTATCTAATCGCCCTTTATGAACCAACATCATGCTTACAAGAGCAATATCTTTTAGCATATGCCATGTATTTCGCATTTCTAAATCTTGCACAGCTATTTTTGTTAGGTACTCCAAAGCAGCATCATACTCATCATTACAACTGTAACTCCATGCCAAACGTTCATTTCCTCTATATCTGCCTGCCCAGTTCAATCCAACTTTTACATAATCATAGGCTTTTAATGCTAAAGTATGAGCCTCTTCAAAATCTCCTCTATATTCGGCAATCATACTCATCGTTGTAAGATATAACATTGAGACTGCTGGATAATCGACGTGCTTATTAACAACCAGTGTCTTTTTTGCTGTTTCCTCAGCGAGTGTAACGTTTCCTTGAATAAGATAGACCTGTGCTAAAGTATTTAAGACCCATAGATAACCGTGTGAGTATCCTAAATCTTCTGTGATATGAATTGCCTCATTGTATAAATCTTCACAGGCTTTCCAATCACCTACAACTTTCATAGTCTCGGCAAGATTATTTAAGGCACGTGTCATACCGAATTTGTTACCAAGCTCACGAGAATATTGATACCCTTTCTTAGTAGCATCTCTTGATTTATCAAACTGACCAATACGAAAGTACATCAATCCACATAGGACAGACGCGCTTGCCATCCAGTATCTATCGCCGACTTTGCTGGCAACTGCCAGTGATTGTTCGACATGCCCTAAGGGTATTTCAGTTGCTTGATGATTTGTTAGAAGACAATATGCAAAATGAGCTTGAGCGATATGCCAATCATCACCTAGTTCTGTGACTAATGGCAAAAATGTCTCAGCGTATGCTAAAGCATCGTCTTGCTCACCAACGATAAAACTTGTCCGCGATAAGCTAATTAATCCAAGTGCAACAGTGGATTTATCAGGGAGCGCATCAAAAAATGGTTCACAGTCCTTAAGGATTTGATAGGCAGGCTGAATTTGTGACAATTCGATAATTGCATCAGCATAATAAATTCTTAATTGTGTTTTTAAGATACGGTTGTCATGAGCATCATCTAGTGTATTTATCGCTGAGGATAACCATAAAGCCCAATTATCCATCCCTGTTGTTAATAAAGAGAAGACCCTCAAAGTGACAAGAACATCATTCAGGATGCCGAAATGCTGATGCTCAATCATGTGATACCACATTGTTCTAACATTCTCAAAATTAGACTTTATATAGCGCACAGATTTTAGTTGACGACTGTCTTTTAGCTGTTCTGTATGTTGTTCAAGCTCCTTCGCATAATAGTTCATGTGTTTCGTGCGAACGGATGTGGCTAAATCGCTTTGTTCAAGGTATTCATTTGCATATTGGCGTAATAACTCATGAAGACTGTAGTTTCCATCACGATTACGAGAAATGAGAGCTTTATTGATGAGCTTCTGTAATATGGGTGCGGTTGCCCCTGAAACATGCTCTAATGCTTCTAATGAGCATCCACCCTGAAACACACTCATTTTCATGTAAATGTTTTTTTCTTCTTCCGTTAGCTCTTGCCATGAATACTCAAATATTGCTCGAATACTCCGCTGACGGGTAGGAATGTCATGCTTGGTACTTGCCAAAATATCTGAATTTTTTTGTATTTCAACACAAACTTGCTCTAAAGAATAAACATCTAGCCAAGCAACTGATAACAGAAGTCCTAAAGGCATACCTTCAGTAAGATGACACAATCGCGCAATCGCTTCTTTATTTTCGCTGTTAATCGTCCAATTAGGATTTACACGTTGGGCATTTTGGACTAGGAATTTTATGGCATCATCATGACTATCTAAATGAGCATATGATAATCCGGCTAATGTGTAAACAGTTTCACTCAGTAAGTTCAATTTTTCACGCGAGGTCACAACAATTTTTACTCTGGGCGCGACTTTGAGAATCTTATGGATAATATCTATTCCATCCAACAAATGCTCAAAATTATCTAATAATAGGAGAAGATTTTTATTGGATAGGTAATGTAATAGTTGCTGATTCAGTGGCGTACTATCTGTGCTAACTTGATAGCCTATGCTTGTCGCAATTTGAGGCATAATATGCTCGACTTGCGTTAAAGATTGTAGCGAAATAACATACACACCATCAGAAAAATTCTCCATCTGCTCTTCTAATAATCTAAGAGCAATCCGAGTTTTCCCCATGCCACCTAAACCTAGAATGGTTAATAAGCGAGTTTCTGGTTTTTCAAAGATGGTTTGTAACTCTGCTAGTTCAGCATTACGCCCGATAAACGGTGTAGTTTGTTGTGGAAGGTTATCGTGAGGACGACCATTGATGCCGATTGAATCAATATTCAATAAACCTAAATTATGGGCGACATCAACGATTTCATCTCGATTTTCAGTATAGAGTTTTTGATTAAGCTGTTGGATGTACCATTTAATCGTATTTCTTGATAAGCAAACGCGGTCTGCAATCTCGCGGTTAGTCAATCCTTCAGCAATTAATTCTATGATTTCTGTTTCGCGTTCAGAGAAATCTTGAGCTTGTATGCTGTCGATAATCATGACTGTCTCTAATAAAGCAAACAACTGGTATCATCACGATTATACACCTTCATATACATTTGTGCCGATTATTACCTTTTCTACTCGCCGATAATATCGACCAAATCACTGGCTATTCCTGTGTACGTTGCTGGTGTTAGCTGGCGTAAACGGGCTTTATCTTCATCACTAATCGGCAAACCATCGACAAAGGCTTGTATTTCTGCTTGAGTAATTGCAACACCCCGAGTCAGGTCTTTGAGTTTTTCATAGGGGTTCGGATACTGTGCCTTACGCAAGACGGTTTGAATTGGCTCGGCTAAGACTTCCCACGCATGATTGAGGTCATCGGCAATCACAGCTTCGTTAATATCGACTTTATTCACACCCCTTAGTGCTGATTGCAAAGCGATATGACTATGGGCGATACCGACCCCTAAATTGCGTAATGCCGAGCTATCGCTGAGGTCACGTTGTAAGCGTGAAACCATCAATTTATCAGCGAGGTGGCTTAAAATACTGTTGCTCAAGCCGACATTCGCCTCGGCATTTTCAAAGTCAATCGGGTTGACCTTATGAGGCATAGTGGATGAGCCAATTTCACCTGCGACAGTCAGTTGTTTGAAATAACCCATACTGATATATGCCCACATATCACGGCAAAAATCGAGCAAAATGCTGTTAAAGCGATTGATAATATGGAAGGTTTCTGCTAGATAATCGTGTGATTCAATTTGGGTTGTCAGTGGATTAAAGGTTAGCCCAAAGCTCTCTACGAATGTACGAGAGATTTCCAACCAATCAGCATCAGGATATGCCGATAAATGCGCGTTGAATGCGCCGACTGCACCGCTGAATTTCCCTAGATATTCCTGATTCTCTAGTTGCTTGATTTGTCGTTGCCAACGATAGACGTAGACAGCAAGTTCTTTGCCCATTGTCGTCGGTGATGCAGGCTGACCATGTGTATGTGCGAGAATGGCTGTATCACGTAGTAAGTCTGCTTTTTCGGCTACTGTTTCTACGAGTTCATATGCTGATTGCAACCAGACATCCATCAAGCCATCGCGGAGCATCATCGCATGGGAGAGGTTGTTAATATCTTCACTTGTACAGGCAAAATGGACAAATTCACTTAAATCAGCCAGCGAGGTATCCGCAATACACGCTTTAATATAATATTCGACTGCCTTGACATCGTGGTTGGTCTTGCGTTCAGTGGCTTTAATTTTCTCGGCTTGTGCATCGTCAAAATTAGCTACTATTGCTTGGAGGAACTCAATTTCTTCGTTTGTCAACATACGGACTTCTGGAATGTCATCTACCTGTGCTAAATGGCGTAACCATGCAATTTCAACCGTGACGCGATATTTCATGAGCGCATATTCTGAAAAGTAGTTACTGAGTTCCGAGGTTTTACTATGATAACGACCATCTATTGGTGAAATTGCGCGGATGCTCATGAGGCTATGTGATCCTTTATCTTGGATTTTAATTTAGGACTTTATCATAGCAGGTGGCGAGTCACTTTATAGGGCAAATTATTGGATTCACCCTTAGATTTGGTTAATCTTTTTCTGAGCTAATGATTATTTGTTTGTGATATGCTGGAATAGAAAAGAGTTGTTAAATTTTTAGCGGTTGAGACAGGTCTCAACCCTACACTAATGCCTAAAAATTTAAGATTTATGTAGTGATGGCATGGATGCTCTTTAATAAATTAAGACGGAGATTATGGGATAGATACTTATTCTAAATGGTCTTCTCAACCCCTCCCCAAGTATCCCCTCCCCTCGGCACTCGCAAGCTCCCTTGCGGAGAGGGGACTCAACTGCTCCCTTTCTCCACAGGTGAGGAACGAGACGCATGGGGAAAGGGCTGGGGATAGGGGTCTAAAGTGAAAAAACCTCTATTTATACTCCGTGTTTAATCGTAAAACTGCATCATGCCATTTGCCAAAATAAACATAAGAATGAAATTTATGTCAGCGTTTCAAGGAGTATCAGCAATGGCGATTGATTTGTATTGGGATGATGATGAGCAATCAGTTTTCCTTGCAGAATTTAATGGTCGTTGGACATGGGAAGACCTGCATAAAGTCCTCAGTAAAATAAAGTCTCTCTCGCAAGAACGCGGGCAGATTTTTGGTGCAATTCTTGATTTACGCAATGGAATGCACTTCCCTGGTGGCAACATTTTCAGCAAAGAGGGGTTGAATCAGTTCAAGCAATTACTCTCGCTCAACGATGAGGGGACAAAAAAAGGTCCTGTGGTCGTCTTGGGGGTCAATAGCATGATTAGAATGGTTGTTGATGCCATTGCTAATGTCGATAAATCAGTTGTTGAGGATGTCGCATTTGCTAAAGATGAACAAGATGCTCGGCAAATTATCTATAAGGCGGTTGAGCGATTGAAGTAGGCTCGTTTTCAGAGAGACATCAAAATCGAGATGCCTCTTATCAAACTTATAAATTTACGATCTTATCTTAAACGCTCAAAGATTGAACCAGGAGCATTGCCAGATAAACGTTGATAAAGATTGAGTGTCTCATCATCTGTTAAGCGACTAATACAATCAGCAATAATTCTCGATTTAATCAAATTATCAGGAAACCTACCCCCATTTATCTCTCTCTCTTGTTCATACAAATCTTGAAAGTCTACAGGTAATATAGATTTGCGTACAGTACTGTTAATAGCATCGCTAGATTCTTCAAAGAATGCTTCAAAAATATAGCGTATTATTTTCCGATAACCATGTTGTTGCGTTTGTAAAGTCCGACTGTTAATCACATAATAAGTTGTCAATTGTTTCAAGATTTCATTTTCATGTCTAATTTCAAGCGGTACATAAACCTCACCATCCTGTATCGTGAAATGAGCAATACTTCGTTCAATAAGTACTGAAAAAACCTCCCTCGACATCCTTTCGCTCTCAGGCGTGAAATTAGACAGGATACTATAAGGCATTAATTCTACCCACGATAACAAGGTTTCATCAGGGTTCTTACCGACCACATCAGGATCTAATGTTTTTAAGTATCCCAGAATATCGCCTCTATATCGTTCTCTTTCCTCAGTGTGCTGTGTCTGACTCCAGTACCCTAAATGAGAATATATATGCATCCCACTGAAGTCGATAAGACCTGCTCGAGTGAAGTCCTCAAAATCATGTAAGGCATAAGCAACATCATCTGCCCAGTCCATAATCTCTGCTTCGAGTGTCCGCTTTTGAGGCATTATATCGGAAGCATTTCTAACCCATTCAAATTCTTCTAATTCAGTTTTGTAGACACCATATTTATTCGGTTTTTCCTCTGATTCACCATATAGCCAAGGATATTTTAATAAGGCATTCAATGTCGCGCGTGTTGCATTAATTCCCAAAAATGATGTATGTCTGGGAATAATTTTCGTCAATAAACGAAAGGATTGGGCGTTGCCCTCAAAACCATCAATTTGGTCTCTATCAAAAGCACTATCCATACCATATTCTAAAACAAGTTTATCCAATTCTTTCTCACCACAATGCCCAAATGGAGGATGTCCGATGTCATGAGCGAGTGCCGCCGCTTCTACAACATCGACATCAAGTCCTCCTAAGTGATTAATCTCTCGTTGAAACTTATCATCTTTTTCGCCTTTTTCAATCAGATTGCGAGCAATTATTCTTGCAATTCGACTAACTTTGATTGAGTGTGTTAATCTGTTGTGAAAAACTCCAGTTTCGGTTGCCGCTATCACTTGTGTGACACCCGCTAGACGACGTAAAGCAAAGGATTGATAAATTCGCTCTGTATCGTCGTTAAAAGACGTTTTGCCTACTTCTTCGTGAAATCGTGCATTGCGTTCTTCTTTATTCATATTATTATTCTAACTTTTGAAGTCTAATTATAATTTTTATTAAAATATTATATCTCTGTCTACTTACAATACAAGCAAATTGACTTACGAATTGTATAGATTAAGATATATTTCAATGGTCAGATGTGAAAATCAGGCAAATATATCTAATGATTGGACATGGATTTTGTACATAAATACTAATGTTAAGGCGCAAACTTAGAAAATAATGTATACTAATATGTGTCAAGGAATCTATTATAATGACGAGGTCATAATGAGAGATTATGCGCTGTTTAGTGAAAAGAGGCGTCTTGTGGCTAAAGATATACTCATACAATTAGAAAAAGTCTTTCTTGAAAATGAGGATGATTTTACAATCAAGGAACTCTTAGAAAAGATAGATGAGCCTCTCACTAGCATCACAGCACGAGAAGCCATCTGGAAGTTGATTGACCAAGACCGTGTAGAATTAACACCAGACCGTAAATTTCGACGTACTACTGTCGAATAAATTTACGTTAATAAAAAACTACAAATAACTACTTTACTTCCTCAAGATAGCTCTATTAATACGCTTAATTACCCCTTGCCATCACCTATTCACAAATTGTGATAATTTCTATATCCACTCAATGCCTTCGTTTTTCTCGATGGCTGCATCAAAAACACGCCCTAGTGGTGCTGTGATGTAAGCGAAGCGATTCGGGGCTGTGGCACGCAAATCGATATGAAAGTGCTGCAGTAACATACGAGGCACACCATCTTCACCTGTGATAACCTTGCCGAAAGGCGTTGTACATAAGAAATGGCGGTCACTATCGCGGTCATGATATTCGACTTGATGCTCTTCAGGGTTAATCAGGCGTTGTTCGACGCGCATCGCTTGGAATAAAATACGGTCTAGCTCCCAACGATCACGCACGAAAAATCCTTGTTCATTAAAACCCAAATCATAGCCTGTCAGACGGTCAGTTGTTAATGCTCCACGCAAGACATTACTGCCCATGCTAATATCGATCTCACGTTCCGTATCGACCAACACAGCTTGTTGGATATTGGTCTGCTGGTCGATGAAGCGATTTAATTCGTCGAGTAGGGTTTGGATTTTATCGGCGGAGGTAAAGCCTTCATCGCCATCGGGCAGTTGCTCAACGATTGTGGGGAAGTTCTCGTTGCCTAATTTTGCAATCGCATCCTGAAAACTGCGGAAGCCCTTCCAACTGCTGATGAATACTGGATTTTCGCCAGATATACGTGCATTTAAGCCCATGAACTTGCCCCAATTTTACTCACATAATTGAGTTGTAATGTAGCACATCTGGCACAGCTTGACTACTAAAATTGTGATAGATTATGTTGCTAAAGGCAATTTAACCGTAACCTGTGTGCCACCACTAGCGGTAGATTGAAAGCCTATATCTCCCCCATGAATTTGGGCAATTTTAATGGCAAGAGGTAAGCCCATGCCCATCCCTTGTTGTTCTTGATTTTCACGGTCTATCTGCTCAAACGGCATTGCGGCTTTCTTGAGGCGAGTTGTGGTTAAACCTGCGCCTGAGTCAACAACATGAATATGCACCCAATCATTTACGACACGTTCTTGAATGATGACACTACTATTTTCTGGCGAGAAAATTAGCGCATTCGCAATAATCTCAGCCAGTGCGAAACTGAGTGGTTTTATCAAGGCTTTGACACTTGCAAACGGTTTGTTCTGAGCGCGTTTAATAGACCCATCTTGATTCCGATAGGCAAAGCTACGCCCTTGTTCAATTGCATTCTTGATAACCGTCTGAATATCAAGGGCTTTACCATGCCGATAAACTGTATCTTCATCAATAACATTGGTATTGAGTTGGGTGAAAATCACCATTTGTTCAACAAGATGTTGCATCCGTTGATTACCTGATTGCATCATCTTCAGTAAATCACGCATTTCCTCACCAGATAAATCATCTAGTTTTTGTGAAATAAGCTCATGGATCATAGTCATGGAAACAAGCGGTGTCCGCAATTCATGGGCGACCATGGTGGTTAGCTGGCGTTTTGCATCATCAAGGTCTTCTGACTTGTTGCTAGATGATACTTTGCGGAAGCGTGCCAAGCGTGATTCAATTGACGCGAGTAACTCACTGCGTGAAAAAGGCTTGGTGATGTAATCATCCGCTCCAAGTTCCATCCCATGCCGCACGAAAGATCGGTCTGCGCGTGCAGTCACGAAGATAAAAGGAATCATCGCTAGGCGTTCATTATCACGAACATGCTGTAAGATTTGATAGCCGTCAAAATCAGGCATAGCAACATCGCAGATAATAATATCAGGCTGGATATTTTGAAGCATACCAAAAGCCATGCCACCATTTTCGGCTTCACTGACATCGTAGCCTTCAAGCTCTAACATCTCAACAACTTGTGCCCGTAATGGACCTTCATCTTCAATAACTAAGATTTTTTCAGGCATCTAAACTTGCTCTCCTGTAGATGATTGGTTTGTAGGTAAGGTCACAACGAACATTGTGCCTTGATTTTCTATACTTTTGAAATTAATTGTGCCACCGTGTGTCTCCACAGCACGCTTGACAATCGCCAAGCCTAAGCCAGTACCTTGTATTGTGCCGACGTTATCCGCACGGTGAAAAGTTTGGTAGAGATTTTCTTGATTTTCTTTTGGAATACCGATGCCTTCGTCAACAACCACTATCGTTAAATGATTTTCTGAGCAATTAATTTTTGCTTGAACCTCAGTATTTGGACGTGAATATTTAACGGCATTCGATAGTAAATTTTGAAAAATATGGCGGAACAAATCCTCATCAACATACTGATGACCACAACTACCTTGATGTGCATAATGGATAGTTACGTCGGAAGCGCTATAGCCTATTCTAATTTCTTCTACGATACTATGCGCCAGAGCACAAACATCATGTAAAGACGGTTTAAAGGGCAAGCCTTGTGCATCCCCTTTGCTGACGACTAATACAGAATCCATCAAATGGGTTAAACGTTTGACTTGATCACGGATAGTCGCTAATTTTTCTTTGCGCCGTTCTTGTGTTAAACGCTCAAAATAGTTCAACATTATTTCAGTAGACGATAGAATAACCGCTAAGGGTGTGCGAAATTCATGCGAAACCATAGACGTAAAACCTGATTTTAGTTCAACAAGTTCTTGATTTTTCTCTAAGGCTTCTGTTAAATAACGCTCTAAACTCTTAGAATCAGTGATGTCACGTGAAATACCTACTAAGAGAGCAACCCGACCCGTTTCATCAAAAATTGGGGTTTTCGAGGTGGTGAATTGCCGTATTGTACCATCATGTCGTATAATAGGCTCTTCAGGGGTAATTTGTGTTTTACCCTCTTCAAAAACAAGTACATCTACTTCATTGTACTGTTCAGTTAAGCCTGTCTCAACATGGTCAGCATCAGCAACACCAATCATTTCTTGAAGCGACATTCCATAGTATTCTTGCAGAGCCTTATTTGCCCAAACTAAGTTTAAGTTCGGGTCTTTAACGAATACAAAATCAGGAATAGCATCCAAAACTTGAAGATAACGTGCTTCACTGGCTCTTAATTCATTCTCTATTCTTACCTGAGCTTGTATATCACGGATAATCAGTGTAAAAAATTGTTCATCTTGATTGGTGAAATGGCTGAGTGCCACCTCAATGGGAATCTCAGACCCATCTTGATGTCGTCCCATTAGACGAATTGCTTGCCACTCTTGATTTTTATTTGGTTGTGAAAATACCCCAAAAGACAATTGGTTGAACGATACGTGCGAAGTATCGTGTGTTAGGTCATCGATAGATTTGTTTAATAATTCCTCTTCTGTGTAACCAAAAATATATCTGGTTGCGTCATTGTAAAAGATAATCTCGGTACTCTCATTCAAGACAATAATGGAATCATTGGCTGATTGAGCGACTTGCTGAAATTTCATTTCGCTCGCCTGTAACGTCTCTTCTGCCTGTAGTCGCCTTAATAGTTCTTCGCGTAACTCAATTTCTGTCACAACCGATGCGGCTAGATTTCTCAGAATCCGTATATCGCGTTCTGACCATTGCCGAGGCTTTCTGTCAATTGCACAAAGTGAACCCAAAGTATTTCCATCAGACAATGTGATGGGTACGCCTGCATATGCAATCACGTCAAGTTCGTGAATAGCTAAATTATCCCACACACGGGAATCTTTTCTTGAATCTTCAACAACTAGAAACTCTTGAGTTTGAACAACATGTTTGCAAAATGAATGAGATAAAGGCGTTTGTCGCTTATTTGCAACTGGTTCAGATAAACCAATTTGACTTTTAAAAAATTGTCTATCTGCATCTACTAAACTAATGAGAGAAACGGGTACACCTAATACATCACTTGCTAATTGTGTAAAGCGGTCAAAAGATTCTTCCGCCTCTGTATCAAGGAGATTTAGGGAGTAAAGTTTTTCAAGGCGTGCTTCATCAAGGATTTTATCAGTCTGATTAAAGATACTGTGTTCACTCATCACGAATTTTTGCTCGATTGTTTAACGGTAAAGCTATAAGCCATTGTATAAGGAGAATGTATGAAGAATCATAAAGATTTCTATTGAGATTACAGAGGATCAGAATCTGAATCTATAGCTCATGTCTATGCTTGAATAGAAGTCACCAAGCGAAAACCGATATTACTCCCACGTGAACCTGGCAAGTAGCGTGCGCGTTTACTAGGATGAGCATCTTGTAGAAGGTCAAACCAAGAGCCACCACGCATAATACGCGCATAACTTCCTGATAAATCTTCACGTCCATCTTCTACACGATATGGATATACATAATCTAAGGTTTGCCAATTGCGTCCCCAGCGCGTCGAACACCATTCCCAGACGTTACCGAGTAAATTCCATACACCGTGATTCGATTGATAACCTTCATTTATTGCTTTAATGGGATGCGCCAAACCGCTTCCGGCATGATGAATTTGCCCAGTACCTTCTGCTTGTGCTGAGGCTTCCCACTCAATTTCGGTTGGTAATCGCCATTCTATTTGTGTTTCTGAGGATAGCCATCGGCTATAGGCGTGGGCTTCATACCACGAAATACCAACGACAGGTTGTTGGGGTATATCAAACTGAGGATTGCCCCAAAATGCAGGCATGACGACCTGTTTGCTATCACGCCACCGACTGCCTATCTCTGACCAATAGTCATCATTGCGGTAAGCACCTGCTGAGACAAATTCTGCAAATTGTTGGTTCGTAACAGCGCCCTGCATGATACGAAACGCTTGAATATGACAGGTATGAATGGGTTGGCTAAGGGGGAATGCACTATGCCCGATAGTATAATCGCCTGCGGGGATATTAACTGTTGTATCGAGCATAATATAGGCTTGTCAATCGTTTTTTATTGTTTCTGGCGTTTGAAGGCAACTTTTGCCCCATCTGTTTCCCATTCAAAGGAGACCATTTCCCAACCAGCATCACCGTATTTATTGAGCTTATCCGTAAAGCGGTCTGCATCTAAATGTGTATCCATTTCAGAACCATCTTCTGCAACCTTGCTATCAGTGACATAGACGACTAAGTATTCCCATTTCATTGATCAGTCTCCAATTTTGATTTTTGTATTTTTCTAGAAGAGTAGTATACCGCAGATAGCCGAGCCTCAAAACGAAATTCAAACTGCAATTTTCTCGTAACTATACTACAATAGTTAAAGAAAATAGACTTTTTAGCAGGTATCAGCCATAGGACACTGAATTTGAAAGAATAATTATGCTTGAAACACGCGACCCAGACGATATGTCAACTGAACCGATTAATCCTGATATTCATCCTACGATACTCAGGTTTTCTATTTGGGATAGACCCGAAACTATAGATGTCGAAACCAACCAAATAGTTGTCATTGGTCGTTCAGGAGATGATGAAGCAGTTACAGTCAATTTGACAGAGTATCATGGGCGTTTGCTAGGCGTTTCGCGTCGTCATGCACAAATTTTCTTAACCCCAACAGGTGTTGCCATTCGTGACCTCGATAGCGCAAATGGTACAAAACGTAATGGTGAAATCCTTGAGAGTGGTAAAGCCTACGAATTACATCATAATGATGAACTTCAAATAGGTGGTCTATACATCACTGTCTATTTTGTATAGAAAAAGACATCCTCTGCTTAGGATGTCTCAGTATAAATCTTTAGAATTTATTCGTAGGGCGCAAAGCTCAGGTTAATTCGTATGTTCTGATGTGCCTTTAGAGCGGTCTTGCCCTTGCCATGTGTAACTATCCCCACGAATGAAGGCTTCGACCATACCCCGTGCAGTCTCATCATCTGGTTGAATCGGTGGCGATTTAAAGAAATAGCTACTCGGTGCTTCGATTGCTCCTTTTAGCCCTCTATCCAAAGCAATTTTTGCACATCGTACCGCATCTATAATCACCCCTGCACTATTCGGGCTATCCCAAACTTCTAGCTTGAGTTCAATATTGAGCGGAACATCACCGAAGCTCTTGCCTTCTAAACGAATATGCGCCCATTTGCGATCTGTTAGCCAAGGGACATAATCACTGGGTCCGATGTATACATTCTCACCTTCAAATTCATAAGGGAGTTGACTTGTCACGCTATTGGTTTTGCTAATTTTTTTGCTTTCAAGCCGTGAGCGGTCAAGCATATTGTAGAAATCCATATTGCCGCCCACATTCAATTGGCTTGTACGCTCTAACTTCACGCCACGCGCAGTAAACAGATTGGTCAGCACACGATGTACGATGGTTGCCCCAACTTGTGACTTAATATCGTCACCGATGACTGGTAAACCAGCTTGTTCAAAGCGCTCTTGCCAATATTTCTCACGAGAAATAAAGACAGGAATTGCATTCACAAAGGCACAGCCTGCATCCAGAACTTGCTCAACGTACCACTTGGTCGCCTCTTCACTTCCAACAGGCAAATAATTCACAACCACATCTGTCTGAGTATCTTTTAGTAATTGGGTAATATTGGCTGGTGAGCCTGGTGCTTCAGTAATTTTGTTAGTGAGGTATGTGCCTAGTCCGTCGAGGGTTTTACCGCGCACGACTGGTACATCTAAGTGCGGTACATCAGCAAATTTAATGGTATTGTTTTGCCCACTCCAAATAGCTTCACTGAGGTCTTTACCGACTTTTTCAGTATCTATATCTATTGCGGCACTAAATTCAATATTGCTCATATGATAATCCCCAAGTGTGGCGTGCATCACACCCGGAATAAATTCATCATCTTCGGCATTTTTGTAATACTCTACACCTTGTATCAATGAATTAGCACAGTTTCCAACACCAATAATTGCAACGCGAACGGGTTTATTACCCATACAAAATCTCCTAAAATTGTTCGTTAATAATGTAATAGTGTAGCGATAGGACAAATCTCAGAGTAGGAGTATCCGCAAAATCTTACGGATTTTTTCAGATTACATAGTGCTGAGATATTCTCTTAACTAGAGAGAGATTTGCATTTAATCAGACCGTCGGATTCGATCTTCAAATTCTTCAACATTCACGAGATAACGGATATGTGTGCCGACCCCTATCATTTCGTTTTCATCCCACGCTCGGACTTCAAGATAGACACGTTTATCATCGAGACGAGTGACTTCTGCCATAGCTACGATACCTTCACCAATAGGGGTTGCTGAAATATGTTTAATATTAACTTCGATACCAACACTCGCATGGTCTTTAGGAATATTAGGGGCAATAGCAGCGACCGAGGCACTTTCCATCAAAGCTATTAGCGCAGGGGTTGCTAGAACATCAAAAGCGCCACTACCCATTGTAAGCGCCGTTTGCTCGGATGTTACTGTATCGATTGCTTCGCCAATTAAGCCAACTCGTAATCCAGATTCAAACATGGTGTCTCTATCCTATTTGTGTGTGCATATTGCCATTATACCTAGTGATTGTAGCGCCTCAAAATAAACTTTTGATAAAATGGTCTAGCTTGGCATCAAATAATCTACTGAATAACGCTATACCAGAAATAGAAATATAGATATTGACCTCACGAATTAGCACTTGTCTTTTAAGATATCATTTTAATCTTTCTTCTATAAAGGGAGAAAGACTTGCTAATGCCGTCTGTGACAGATAAAAGAGACTAGGTTACATTTGATTAGCAGTAGCTGCTAAGGCTTGGGCTAAATCGGCGAGTAAGTCGTCAATATTTTCGATGCCTGTTGAATATCGGATGAGACTTTCTGGGATGCCCATTGCCGCCCGCTCATCAGCTGTACTCTCAACATGACTGGTTGTGGCTGGAGGACCTACAATGGTTTCGACTGAGCCGAGATTTGCCGCCGCATGTGCAAATTTTAATTGAGGCAAAAAGACTTGTACCGCATCAAAGCCACCTTGCAGGTCAAAACTTAGCATACCGCCAAAGCCTCGCATTTGCTTTTTGGCAATGTCATGATTCTCATGTGTCGGTAAGCCGGGATAATACACATTGCGGACAAATTCATGGGCTTGTAGATATTCGGCTACCTGCATTGCACTGGCGTTTTGCTGACGAATACGTAATTCGAGCGTTTTCATACCCCGTAATAAGAGATAAGCCGCCATTGGGTGCAAGGTCGCCCCGTTGATTTCGCGGTAATGATAAATCTGCTCTACGAGGTCTTTGCTACCACAGACCACACCACCAAGCGCATCCGCATGACCGCCTAAAAATTTAGTGGCACTATGTAGAACAAGGTCAGCGCCGAGACTCAAAGGATTAGAATTTATCGGCGTAGAAAAAGTGTTATCAACGACGACTGTTGCTCCGACAGCATGACCTGCTTTTGCTAAACGCTCAATATCGACAACTTTTAGCGTAGGATTTGTAGGACTCTCTAGATATAAAACCGTACAGCCTTTTGCTATTTCAGCTTCAATTGCTTCGTGGTCAGTTGTATCACAGAGAGCTACATCGACATTCAAACGCGGTAAAAATTCGATGAAAATTTTGTTCGTTCCACCGTAGGTATCTTTAACAGAAACGACACGGTCATTGGGCTTTACCAGTGTATAGAGGGTATTGCTAATCGCCGCCATGCCTGTCGAAAAACTGGTTGCCGCTTCAGCATCTTCTAAAATACGCAACTTCTCTTCAAATACGGCTACAGTCGGATTGGTATTGCGCCCATAGATATGTCCTTCTGCTTGACCAAGTGCAACACCCATCCATTCTTCTACATCTTTATAGCCAAAAGATACGCTATGCACGACAGGCATCTGAGTCGATCTATCCTGAAAATTTTTCGCTTCTTCACCTGCCCATACTGAGAGTGTTCCGCGTTCAGGCTTATGGTTGTCTGTCATAATGAGTTTTACTTTCTATAATTTATTGCGAGGATTAATCACTATTTTGGGGAGATGATAACATCTTATTGACAGTATCGTAGAGTTGATTGCAATAAAATCTCTGTAAGTTCAAAGACAGATTCAAGCTCAACCCACTCTTCATCTGCATGTGCGCCTGCCCCTTTAGGACCAATTATCACCGTGTCGATACCTGCTTCTGCGAGTAGTCCAGAATCCATCCACCATAGTTCACCATAGATTTCAGGATTTTGCTCAAATTTGCCTTGATATGCTTCAACCACTGTTTGCACAATAGGATTATCTGGAGAGGTTGCAAAAGCAGGTCTGCCAAAACCCTGCTTTACAGTGGCGTTGAAATTCGGCACTGTTTTCGATAAGCGGTCAATTATTTCTTGTATTTCTGCAAGTGCTTGTTCTGGCGTTTCATGGGGCAAAAGTCGTCTTTCGAGTTCCGTAAGACAATTTGCGGCATAGACCGATTGTGAGCTACCCCCTTTCATCAAGGGCGCATGAATGGATGGTGTGCCTAATAGCTCATGGGCTGGACGCTGTAATAGCTCTTCTGCAAATTTATCGAGTTCAACTAAAAAATATCCCATCAGACGATTGGCATCAATGCCATTTTGATAGCGACTTCCATGCGCGGCACGTCCGATAGTTTCGACATCAAACCACCAGAACCCTCGATGAGCCACACAGACTCGTAATCCTGTGGGTTCGGTTACAATTGCGCCATCTGTTGGGTGGCTTTTGATGACTGCTTGTGTACCTACGTTATGAAACTCTTCATCAATGACCATCGCTAAAACGAGGTCACCTGCGAGTTGTTCATCGGCATCAATTAATGCTTTGGCAACGCCTAATGATGCGGCAAGCCCTGCTTTCATATCATATGCACCACGACCATACATCCTGCCATTTTCGATTTTGCCCGAAAAAGGGTTTACCATGCCCTCTACACCGACAATATCTGTATGTCCATTGAGCATTAGTGAACGTCCATTACCTATCCCCTTGAGAACGCCAACGATATTGGGACGGTTCGGTAATACCTCTTGAATATCAACCTCTAAACCAAGTGAACGCATTTCATCTGCAAGGTATAGTGCAAGCTCCGATTCACCGTTACCACCTGCTACGAGGCTCGTATTAATCGAATCAATTTGTACCATTTTTTGAAGCACAGTTATGATATAGTCGCGGTCAATTTTGAGAGCCATGTATTATTGTCCTATGTAATAAGCAATTTTAATTAGCAGGTGTTTAGTATACCTCTATTGATAGCTGATAGCCCACTTGATAGAAAACAAAAACGGACACGCTTTCACGTATCCGTTAGATGTTTGGGGTTAGTGGACTTTAGATGCCACACAAGCCGGGGGATAAGATAAATTCATAGGTTTTTGAAGGCTCATTGACCTCAGGTCCCATCAGTTGGAGTTCATTACTGGATAATGCCCAAAGCTGATTACCGAATTCATCTTCACTCACTAATTGATGCTCGCCTGTGCTAACAGCTAATGCGAGAATATCAACGAGGTCTTGACGATATGAGCGCATGGTCAGTAGACCTTCTGTAACACGATCATCTTCACCGACTGGGGCAACATCATAAATGTCGAGACCACCGTATTCATTACAATAACCCACAATTGGTGTAGCGAAATCAGTTGCCTGTAAGCGACCATCACAAAATTCACTGTAGAGGATAGCTTGTAGCTCTTCAAAATTTTGCCATGTGTAGAGATTACCGTTAATGATAGCGGTATCACCGTTCGGGTTAGCATCAAGGAAAGCATCAAGGTCAGCTGGCATACCTGCACCGACACACACGCGCCCCATCATTTGCAGAATATCGAACCCATCTCCACCGTCCATCATACCGTAAACAGGTCCGCCGATGGTCACAATGTCATTGCCACCACCTGAGTGAATGTTTCCTGTAACGACACCAGTATTGAGAATTCTATCATCTCCAGAACCAGTGCCAGCTTCATTATCACCATAAATATTAGCAACTTGTCCATTATTTGTGATGATGTCGTTACCAGAACCATCACCTTCAACACTGTCACCATAAATATCTTCTACAAGACCGTCATTGGTAATGATGTCGTCACCAGAACCATCGCCGTAGAATGAATCACCGATGATGACATATGCTTCACCATTATTGGTCAGAATATCATCACCAGAGCCATTACCGTATCCTGTATCGCCGATGATGATGTAAACCGTACCATTATTTGTGATGATGTCATCACCTGAGCCATCGCCAATAAAGGTATCACCTGAAACGACGTACATTGTGCCGTTGTTGGTTATGATGTCATCACCAAAGCCATCGCCGAAACCTGTATCACCGGTTACGATGTAAACAGTTGCATTATTAGTAATGATGTCCTCGCCAAAGCCATCGCCGATGACGGTATCGCCTGAAATAGCGATTGCTAATCCGTTATTGCTAATTCTGTCATCACCAGAACCATCGCCCATGAAAGAATCGCCGATAATTAGAAAAGATTCACCATTATTGGTGATTCTATCTGCACCAGAGCCATCGCCTAAACCACTGTCGCCAATGATGACATAAGCAATGCCATTATTTGTGAGAATATCGTCGCCAGAACCATCACCAATCAGGGTATCGCCAATGACGAGGTAGCTTGTACCATTAATGCTGATGATGTCGTTGCCTGTGCCATTTCCGTAACCTGCATCACCTAAGATAACGTAAGCAAGTTCGTTGTTTGTGAGGATGTCGTTACCAGAGCCATCACCAAAACCTGTATCACCGACTATGACAATAATTTGTCCATTGTTGGTAATAATATCGTTGCCAGAGCCATCGCCTTCAAAGGTATCGCCTGATACAAAATCTGCGGTTTCGTTATTGGTAATTACGTCATTGCCAGAGCCATTACCCTCTAGGGTATCGCCTGCAATGTATTCTGCTGTACCGTTATTAGTGATAACATCATTGCCAGATGCGTGTCCTATAAATGCGTCACCGACAATGGATGTTACTGTACCTATGCAAGAGATGTTGTCATCATTTGCTGTGAACGCAGGCGAACAAACCGCTCCTGCACTACCTACAGCTAGGGTAAAAATACTGATTAAGACAATAATCACGATTGATGAACGTTTGATGCTCATATAACCTCGTTTTTGTAATACTTATAAATATAACAATATGTTACACGAAAAAAGACTATTTGTGAGCATCAAAATTGATTTTGTTATGAGATTTATACATTTCCAAAGATTAAATTAACACTATGCTATTGAACATTGAAGAAATCAACGTGACATCTGTTTGAGACATTATCAAATTTTCAGTATTAGAGGAGGTCAATTTGTAGGAGAAGATTGAAACCTTCCCCTACAAATGAAAGTGTATTGAGTAATCGCAAAGCCTTCTATTTGACACCATTTAATTCAGTAGCTTGTAACTCGGCTCGGAGTGCAAGTTCAGAGGCAAGAAAACAATGTGCTTGCGGAATGGCAGTCTCGGTACGGTTCAGAACATCATGTATAAATTGTTCAGCAAATGGCAAATGCACATCTTCACAAGCAATATATTGCATTGCTTCTTCATTCACCATAAATAGATGATTCGTGCCTTCACGCCCAGTGATGTCAATATTTTTACGCAACTCAATATAGCCTGCTGTGCCAAGGATAAAGAGACGGACATCACCCCAAGAATTTAAGCCTTGTGGAGTCATCCAATCAACGCGCACATAACCAACTGCCTTGTCGCTCCGCACCATGACATCACCGAAATCGTGCATATTGGGGAATTGATGATGCCTGAAATTACCTACATGCGAGGATACGACTTCCGCAGACGTGCTACCTGTGAAAAACAGAAATTGATCCATTTGATGGCTGGCTAAATCATTAATAACGCCACCGAAATATTGTTTGTCAAATGACCATTCTGGACGATACCCACGCCCTAAAAGACGATGAGGTCCAAAGCCAACTGTCTGTACGACTTGCCCAATTGCCCCACTATGAACAAGTTCACCTGCTTTTACGGTGGCTGGATTGTCAAACCGTTCAGCATAAAAGACAGTATAAATCTGACCTGTCTCTGCTTGAACACGGCGAGCTTCTTCTAAGTCTTGCATATTCGTGAATGAAGGTTTGGACGAGATAAAATCTTTAGCATGTTGCATCACCGAGATGCCTAGTTTTGCACGTTCATCGGGTCGTGCGCCCGTAGCCACAACCTGAACTGTCTCATCATCTAAAATAGATTGAATGGACTCTGCAAGAGGCGTATCTGGATAACGAGTCAAAAAGTCTTCAATTTGCTTTGGATTTTCATCATAAAAACAGACGAGATTAGCGCCAGCGCGTAGTAAGGCATCAGTCTGGATCATCACATGATAATGTTCCAGACCAATGACAGCGAAGTTAATTGTCATGATTAGTTGTTTGCTCCAACAGCACCATTATTTGAATAGTAGAAGGGGTCATCTGCGGTAATATCACCTCTGGAAACCAATTGCCCTGTAAAGGCAGATTTATAGAGGCTTGAAGTAAATTCCAGTATGCGTCGTGCTTCATCACCACTAACAGGTGGGGCTTCTTTAGCATCCATTGCATCCAAAATTTCGCTTAATTGCTGGTCATGTGAGCCTTGGAAATCAACATTTAGTGCCTTCCATAATGCCATTGTATCGATGTCATCACTATCTTCAGCAATGTTGAATTGCCAATTTTTGTTCTCATAGCGATATAATGCACTTACTTCCACTGTAGCTTTCTGGAAATCCATGCGTAAGTAAGTCTCTTGACGAGGGGATAGGGAACTATTCGTAAAACTACCCATTGCCCCATTTTCAAAACGTACCATCGCCATCGACACATCTTCAATTTCCATGTCACGGTCTAATGTGCCAATACTAGCTTGAATTTCGCGCCAGTCGCCCATCAAATAGAGGCATAAATCCATGATGTGAATGCCTAATCCCATTGTAGGACCACCAAATTCAGAGGCATATGTACCACGCCAACCCACATTATAGTAATCCTGTGTGCGATACCACAGTGTATTACACACGACGACGAGGGGTTGTCCGAGGGCGCTTTCGCTTATTAATTTACGAAGATGTTTGACAGCTGAGCCAAAGCGCCATTGAAAGACGGTACTCACATAACAGCCTGAACGTTTTTCGGCTTCTTGGATTGCATCAAATTCCGCGAGAGAGCCACACAGAGGTTTTTCACAATAGACCCATGCGCCTGCCTCTAACACTTCCACGCAGATATTTTTATGGGTTGCAGGTGGTGTCGCAACGCAGACAAGGTCAAGATTTTCGTTAGCGAGCATCTCGCTGACAGAAGTATAAGCACTGGGTACATTGTTTTCTTGGCAAAATTGCTGGACTGCTGCTTCATTTACGTCAACTGCGGCGACCAATTCAACACGGTCTCCAGCCGATTTAATAGCTTTAATGTGATTGCCGACAACTTTGCCTGTGCCGACCATCGCTACACGGTATGTTTTAGTCAATTTTTTGTCCTTCAGGTAGTAAGGTTGCTGGGTCAAAATAACGGTTTAAATGCCCACAAAAACCTGGTGTTGGGGCATCATGGTTAGCGATAAATGCGTGGTCACTATTCCAGAGGTAACTTGCATCCTGTTGTTTAAGCTGGTCAATTTGGGCGAGTGATTCATTGGTAGCAAGGACTGCACCATTTTCGACAATGTCTTGCCATTCTTGATGGCGGTTAGCAGTACGAGCGAGGGCATAATCATAAAATTTTCTCAGGGCATTTTGTCCTGTTTCGAGACTTGTTTCAAAAGCTGACTTTAGTTCCATAAAGCCTTCTACGCCACGATTACGCCGTTGATAAGCATCTTCTACAGAACTGATACGCATGGCTTCACTATAAGCACTGTCTGTTGCTAGCCATTCTTCGGTAAACGTTACGACATTATCACCGCGTTCTGGCAAGCCACTATTTTGCATAATGACCAATATTTCTAAGTCTCGATTGGGATTGATGAGGCGATGAATCGTCCCGGGCGAGAATAAGAGCGATTCATTCTGCTGGAGTTCAACTCGTGAAAACCCATCTTTATTCATCAACTCAACTGCGCCACTACCACTAAGAACCACATACATTTCTGTGCAAACAAGATGCAGATGCGGTGTTCCGCCAATTTGTCCATCAGGGGTTGGCGTATCATACACTTTTAAGCGTGTCATCAAGGTTGCACCGGGCATTCGTAAGGTTGTTTGATTCAGCATTAGCTGGTTGCCTTCGTCTCTTTTTTGATTTGCATAAGTTGGTCATATTCTTGAGTTTGTTTATAGAAATCATCAAGCGGATAACAGCCTGATACCATGCCATTGCGGGGGGCTGTCGTGCAATCGCTGAAAGTACGACAAACCCGTTTACGCTGTAAGTCATTACCTCGCAAAATATCAGCTGGCATATCAGGATACGATAGCACCATACGCCCTAAGCCCACGAAATCGACCTTGTCTTGGCTTACCACTGCCTGAGCAACATTTGGTAACCAATCTTGCAAATAGGAATAGCCTGAACCCACAAAGGTCATTTCAGGACGATAAGATTTTAGTTCGTTGGTGACTGCAATCTGACGGGCAACCCCAACGAGAGGGTCTTCTGGTGGCTGGTAGCCATCGGAGGGTGGGAAAATAGCAGGGCGTTGAATATGTGGCACATAATATGGACTGCCGACTGTAATGCAAACTAAATGAATATCAAGTTCGAGGAGTAAATCTAAGAATTTTTTCGGCTCGGTAAAATCTAAGCCTGTGCCTGTACCATCGCCACCAAAGGCATAAGGATAATTGCCCTCGTAATCTTCAGGTTCACCGACACTTTCCAGCGACGGTTTGAAGGGAATCCAATCAATCGCACTGAGGCGAACGCCTATATCAAGCCCAGGTGCTGCTTCGCGTATGCCTGCAACAATATTGCGTAAAAAGCGAGTACGATTCTCAAAGCTACCACCATATTTCCCCTCACGGTCAATCGCACTCAAAAATTCATGTCCTAGATACCCATGACAATGCTTTACGTCAACAAAATCATAGCCTGCTTTTTGTGCGAGGACTGCCGCCTTGATGAAGTCGTCGACGAGTTCATCTATTTCATCATCAGTGAAGACATACTCATCACTATCAATATTGAATTTTTTATCTAGCAAAGGATGACGATAGGCAACACGAGGTTCAAGCGCTTTGGTATTCGGACGACAAAAACGTCCTGAGTGAGTCAATTGTAAGCCAACCAACAAATCGTCTGTTGTTCCCATTTGCTCTTTGTGGGCAGTAACTAAGATTTCTCTTAAATCAGCAATGTCATCGACTGTATATTCGTTCATGATGAGTTGATTGGCGTTAGCGCGTCCATCATGACGGACAGCAACAGCTTCCCCTCCCCAAATCAACTTTGCGCCACTTTGCCCAAAGCGTTTCCAACGACGGCGTGTGTTATCCGTTGGATGACCATTCGCTGTGCCATCCCAACCTTCCATTGGCAAAATCGAAAAGCGGTTACCAAGTGTTTTGTCTTTATAACTGTAGGGGCTGGCAAGTGGGGCATCAGAACCGACTATCATATCAGCATCAAATGGGAGATCCGCGCCAGTTTCTTGGCAATAATCAAGAAATTGCTCGGCTTTACGTAATTGTGCAATTCTCTTAAATTTCATAGAAAGAACTTTCACTTGTGATTGTCTATATATTTTTGAAATATATTTATGTTGGTAATTTTTAAATAAAGTCTTTGTTTTTAAGCGGTTGAGACAGGTCTCAACCCTACATAAGTGCCTAACAGAGAGGGTTCATGTAGGGATGGCATCCATGCCATCCGCCAAAAATGCACCGTATCTCCAATCAATTATAGTAAGTCAAGACGGTCAGCAATCTCATGTAAAATGGCAATATCGCTTTGCGGACGTTCTGGCGAGTCTGGATGTGTTTTGTTGGTTGTAATCCAGCCTCTCAAATTAAGGAATTGTGCCGCACTATGTTTATACGCTGGCACTGGCGGACGAAAGGCGAGAAAACCTAAATATTGCAGAACATCGTTCAGCTCGTAGAAATTGGGGTCATTTGCCTCCCACATGGCATCCCGTTTAGCGAATAAATCTGGTGCGAATGTACTTAATCCAAGCAGATAATCACTCCCATACATCACCATATCAATAGCGAGGTCATTCCCTGTTAAGACCATGAAATCGGACCGTGTTTCATTGCGTAACTGTAACCGTTGCCATTCGAGTTCACGACTTAGCGAGGAATGTTTTGCGCCGACACATTGCTCAACACCGAGTAACCCTTTATAGACTTCTAAACTATAGATTTTGCCAAAGGGCGCGAACATTTTGCCCAATTCAAAGGCAATAAAGCGCGGAGCAAATTCCCCTATCTGTGCATAAGATTCGACAATTCCATCGGGACTTTGTGAGGTTAAGCCATAAGTTTGGAAAATAATCGGTGTGCCATCAAACTCATGTATCTGCTCTATTTGTTGGCGATACGCATCCAAGTTAAAGTCTGAATCAGGTGTGTCGGCTACGAACGCCCCTGCTACATATTCACCACCAGCTGTTAATTCTTGTGTGTGACGCAGAACTTCACGCCGTGTGGCTTCATCAATAAGATTAGCATAGCCTGTATCCATATTAACTGCGGGAGCAATACCTGCTGATACAGTACGGCTAATATGTGCGCGGAGGCTATCCCAATCAACTGAGCCATCTTCCAAAAACGGTAACAAAATCGCAGACATGCCTGTAATTTTGCGTCCAGTAACCAGTAATTGTGTCGGGTCTAGAGTTGTTTCAATCATAATCATTTACCCCTCAGTTATAATTAAGATGACCTTCTGCTTTAAGATGCTGGATATAATCATGCAATGCGTTGTGATTATGTTCACGGATGACCTTTTCGACTAAATCGGTGTCACGGCTTTGAAATGCCTCCAATATTTTTTTATGTTCAGCTTGAGCAATAACGGTTCGGTCTTGTGATACATCTTCGAGATAGTAACGGCGCAGACGTTCCCAATGTGAAAAGATTTTTGTCATCATTCGCATAATGAGGGCAGTATTGGCACATTGGCATATAAATAGGTGCATCTCGCGGTTTTGTTCGCCCCATTTTTCAGCATTTTGGAGGTTTTTATCCATTTCGGCTACCATCTGCGAAAGAGTATCTAAATCTTCATCAGTCATTGATGTGCAAGCCGAGCGACTGCTGATTACCTCCATTGCTTCAAGGAGTCCAAAGACCTCGAAAATAAAGGTCGCATCAATTTCTGTGACCCTTGCACCAACGTAGGGTTCAATTGATACAAAACCATCTGCTTCTAATTGTTGGAGTGCTTCTCGAATTGGTATTTGACTTGCACCAATGTATGTGGCAAGCTCATCAATAACAAGACGAGACCCTGGCTCAAATTTTCCTTTTACAATTTCATCTCGTAAAAGATCGTAAACCACTTCTTTTTTACTACGAAAAGGTGATGGCATTGTTGGAAAACCTCGTCATTCCTTGCAAGAAATTGTTTATCGTATATGATATAGGATAATGAGAGAACGAGCAACTGATTGGTCTCATTTCATCAAACAATCATATAAGAAATATGATAATTGCAAAAACTCGTAAAAGATTAGAAATACCAGTTACATTTTTGGCGGATGGCATGGATGCCATCCCTACATAAATTCACACTTTCTAGGCATTTATGTAGGGTTGAGACCTGTCTCAACCGCTTAAAATCATAACAAGTAATTTTTATTGTTTAAAAGCTCACTGCACTTACAAAATAGGGAAATTTTCGCATGTCAGTTAAGAAACGCTACGCACTCGTCGGAACAGGGTCACGCGCAGGAATGTTTGTCGATGCCATCACCAAGACCTATTCTGATGTCGCTGAACTGGTTGCTTTTTGTGATTTAAGCCAAGTACGCATGGATTGGTACAATGCAGAGTTGGTCAAGGACTGTGGTTTAGAGCCATTGCCTACTTATAAAGCAGACCAATTCGACCAAATGATTGCTGAGACAAAACCCGATACGGTCATTGTCACCACGATGGATTCAACCCACCATACCTATATTGTGCGTGCGATGGAACTCGGTTGCGATGCTATCAGCGAAAAGCCGATGACCACCGATATTGATAAAGTCCGTGCTATTTATGATGCAATCGAGCGCACAGGGAAATCATTACGTGTGACCTTCAATTATCGCTATGCTCCTGCCTATACCCGTTTCCGTGAATTGATTATGGAAGGCAAGGTCGGGCGACCACTGGCTGTTGATTTTTCTTGGGTGCTGGATACCAGTCATGGCGCAGATTATTTCCGACGCTGGCATCGTGAAAAGCACAATAGCGGTGGCTTACTGGTGCATAAATCGACGCATCATTTTGACCTCGTGAATTGGTGGATTGACTCCTACCCTAAACAGGTGATGGCAATGGGCGATACCCTCTTTTATGGCAAAGCCAATGCCGAAGCGCGTGGCGAGAGCTATCCCTATGAACGCTATACGGGCATTCCCGAAGCACAAGAAGACCCCTTTGGTTTGTATTTGGATGAGAAGGAAGTTTATAAGGGCTTGTATCTCAATGCCGAAGACGAAACAGGCTATCTGCGTGACCGCAATGTCTTTGGTGAACCCGTCAATGCCGAGGATACCATGAATGTGATGGTACGCTACCAAAACGGTGCGCTCTTGTCGTATAACTTGGTCGCATATTCCCCTTGGGAAGGTCTGAAAATCGCAGTTACGGGGACAAAAGGGCGCATTGAAATGGAAATCGCTGAGAATATTAACCATCTACAAGGTGATGGTGCCGCCAAAGCCAGCAAAAGTGCCTTTAAATCGGCAACGATGCGTGTGTTCCCGATGTTCGGGGATGGCTATCTGGTCGATGTTCCCAGAGGCGACGGTGGACATGGTGGGGCAGACCCTGTGATGTTGGAGCAAATCTTCTCGCCCAATCCCCCCTATGACCCCTTCCATCGGGCGGCATCGCATATTGATGGCGCGGCTTCTATCTTGGTAGGTATTTCAGGCAATATCTCCATGGACACTGGGCAATTGGTCAATGTGGATGATTTGTTTAAATTGCCAGAGAAATCTGTGAGTGAAGCAAGTTAAATTTTTAGTAGATAACATGATAGAGAGATAAGACATAAAGTTAGAGTATCAGACTTATCTTCTCAACCCCTCCCCAAGTATCCCCTCCCCTCGGCGTTCGCAAGCTCTCTAGCGGAGAGGGGACTCATAGACTCCCTTTCTCCACAGGCGAGGAACGAGGCGCATGGGGAAAGGGTGGGGGATAGGGGTAAAAAAGTGAAATTTTGCTTCCTCTTTTCTCCATGTTTAATTTTATCTTGTGACATACTGTCCAAGACAGAAGTCCTAAATTATTAAAGGGAATTGTATTTTTATGGAAAACCGTTATTTTTCACCCGACCCTAGCCAGCGCAATGTGGCGCACGATTTATACAAAACAGTCGCTAATTTGCCTCTGATATGTCCACACGGGCATGTTGACCCGCGTTTATTTGCCGACCCCAATTATCAATTTGGTAGTCCTGTTGAATTATTGATTATCCCTGACCATTATATTTTCCGTATGATGTATTCACAGGGGATTTCAATGCCAGAAATGGGCATCCCACGTCGTGATGGGGGTGACGTAGAGAGCGACCATCGTAAAATTTGGCAGACCATCTGTGATAATTGGTATCTACTACGTGGTACACCGACTTATATTTGGCTACGTGATGAATTGCGCGATGTATTCGACATTGATGAAAAGATGAACAGCGAGAATGCCCAAGCAATCTATACAGCGATTGAGGAGAAACTCCAGCAAGCCGATTTTAATCCACGTAAATTATTTGAACGCTTCAACATTGAAGTCCTCGCCACAACCGATGCGGCAACCGACACACTAGAGCATCACCAAGCGATTCGCGATTCGGACTGGAATGGACGCATTGTACCGACATTTCGTCCTGATGCGGTGGTGAATATCGACACCGACGGCTGGATAAGCAACATTGAAGCACTCGGGGAGGTATCGAGTGTTCAAATCAGCAATTATAAGACCTACATCCAAGCCTTAGAGCAACGGCGGGAATTTTTCAAATCAATGGGAGCAACTGCCACCGACCATGCCGCTTTGACTGCATATACCGAAGTTTTAAGTGATGCCGAAGCCGATGTGATTTTCCAACGTGCATTACAAGGTCGAGCAACAAACGACGATGCCAAACGCTTTACAGGGCATATGCTAATTGAAATGGCGCGTATGAGTAGTGAAGATGGTCTGGTGATGCAATTGCATATCGGCTCGTATCGTAACCATAATGCCAAAATTTTTGAGCAACATGGCAAAGATATGGGTGCAGATATACCCATCCGTAGTGAATTTACTCAAAATCTGAAACCATTCCTCGATAGATACGGCAACCATCCTGATTTGACGGTTATCTTATTCAATTTAGATGAGACAACTTATGGGCGAGAACTCGCCCCTCTCGCAGGGCATTATCCAATTTTGCGATTGGGTCCGCCGTGGTGGTTCTTTGATAGCCTCAAGGGGATGCGAACATTCTTAGATGAAGTTGTCGAGACAGCAGGCATCTACAATACAGCAGGATTTAATGACGATACCCGTGCCTATGCGTCTATCCCTGCGCGGCATGATGTTTGGCGACGCGCTTCTGCGGATTGGCTGGCAGGCTTACTGGTGCGCCAAATCATTGATGAAGAAGATGCCCAAGCGATGATACAGGCAATGGCATATAGTCTAGCGAAGAATACGTATAGATTAAACTGATGTTAATAGGTGTTGTATTTTGGATTATTGGTAGAATGGGCTTTGCTCATCACCCTCTCTCTAAATCTCTCTCCCATCAAGGGAGAGAGACTTCACAGGTAGCCAGATTCCCCTTCTCCACTGGTGGGAGAAGGGGCTAGGGGTAGAGGGGGAAAAGGACAATTTCTTGAGAACCTGCTTAATAAGTAGAGCGAAAAATGTCTCAAAACCTGTATATAACACTAAGTCGAACACCTACTTTGTCCAAAAATTATAATATCAAAACACACCTTTTATTATGAAAGTAATGTATGACATCATTAAAACCCCTCAACCGAGAAACAGCGAATAAGCCAGTCCGATTTCCTGAACGCATTGTGCAATTCGGTGCAGGGAATTTCTTGCGAGCCTTTGCTGATTGGGCAATTCAAGAACTCAATGACAAAGCCGATTTCAATAGTAGTGTTGTCGTGGTTAAAGTCACTCCACGCAGTACATATATGGAATTGGATGCACAAGATGGCTTATTTCATCTGCATTTAGAAGGCATCCAAGCTGGCGAACTTGTCTCTGAGACACACTTGATTGAGTGCATTAGCCGAACAGTATATCCTTATGACGATTATGAGGCGTATCTGGCATTGGCACGCCAAGAGGAGATTCGCTTTCTCATCTCGAATACGACCGAAGCAGGGATTCAATATGACGAAACTGCCGAATTAGACGCGACACCGCCAAAGGGTTTTCCTGCAAAATTAACAATTTTTCTCCATGAACGCTATCAGCATTTTGAGGGCGCAGAGGATAAAGGCTGTATCATCATTCCCACAGAGTTGGTCGTTGATAATGGTACTCAGCTACAGGAAATGATTTTGCGTTATGCTGAACAATGGCAACTCGATACAGGGTTTACCCAATGGATTAAAGCCCATAATACTTTCTGCAATACATTGGTCGACCGCATCGTTCCCGGTTATCCACAGAACAGCAAGGCATTACAAGCAAAAATTGGTTTTGAAGATAATTTGCTCGTCATGGGTGAACCGTACTATAGCTGGATTATCCAAGCGCCTGAAAGACTTCAAGACGAATTACCAACAGCAGGTGTCTTAGACGGTATCAAAATTGTCGATGATGTTGCCCCGTATCGGCAAACAAAGGTACGCATACTCAATGGCTTACATAGCTCTATGGTGCCAATTGGACTTTTGCTAGGATTAGAAACTGTTGGCGAATGCATGCAACATGAGGCATTATTACAGTGTTTGCAAGATGAATGCTACCAAGAAATCATCCCCTCGATGGATTTAGCCTCAGATGAATTAGAAACATTTGCGGATGCCACCTTTGACCGTTTCCGTAATCCAGCCATTCATCACGAGTTGATGAGCATTGCCCTTAATTCCAGTACCAAAATGAGGACGCGCATCTTACCCACTGTATTGGTATATCATGAAAAATTTGGCAGAGTGCCCCAACGGGCTGTGCTGGCAATTGCGTCATTCATTCGTTTGTATAAAGGCGAATGGGCTGGCGAAGTGGTTGCCTTAAAAGATGAGCCAGCGATTATCGACTGGTTTCGTGAACGGTGGCAATCCAGCGATAACATGGATGAATTGGTCGCATCAGTTTTAGAGAATGAAAGTTTATGGCAAGCAGACCTCACACAAATTGATGGCTTACACAGCTTATTAAGCCAATACTTAACACAAATAGATGAAGGTAACTTATTAGCACTCATTGAGCAGTTGAATGGATAATATCATGCCCCTAGCCTTTGATGATGTCGCACGCTTACCTGTTCCAGCCGATAATGTCGCTATTGCAACACAGAAGTTATCAGCAGGTGAAAGCATACGCTATGGCGATAACCTTCTGACCCTATCACACACGATATTGGTCGGACACCGCTTCGCGATACGCGATATTGCCATCGGCGAAGCCTTACTATCATGGGAACAAACTTTTGGCATCGCCACCAAACCCATTAGAGCAGGCGATTACGTAGTCAATGCTGATGTCCTCAAAGAATTGCGTCGGCGGTCACTAGAAATTAATTTACCCCACGAAGCGAATTTCCAGAATGATTTAGAGCATTATCAATTTGATGAAGCAAATTTCATCCCTGCAAGCCCATTGCCACGTTATGAAGATAGCAAGACCTTTATGGGTTATCCACGCAATGGTGGTAGAGGTGTTGGTACGCGCAATACGATTATTCTATTGGGGATGACCTCGCTCGTATCAGGTTATGTACGCAAATTAGAGAGTCAATTACAAGGCATCGCCGACCAATATCCGAATATTGATGGCATTGTGGCTATTGCTCATACCGAAGGCGGACACGGACATTCCAACAATCAAGACTTGCTCTTACGTACCTTAGCTGGATTTGCTGTGCATCCCAATGTCGGCGCGGTCTTGATTGTCGATTACGGACATGAACATATCAACAATCAGCTACTCAAAGATTACATGGCGGACTACCCTCTGGAGCATGTTCACCATGACTTCATGAGCTTATCGACCTCATTTGAAGATGACATCGAACGGGGAAAGTCGATTGTGTTGAATTGGCTAGAGACAGTCAATGCGATGGAGCGCAGTCCACAAGCTCTGAGCAATCTCAAAATTGCCTTGCAATGCGGTGGCTCAGATGCTTTCTCAGGCGTGAGTGGTAATCCACTGGCATCTTGGGTGGCTAAAGAGGTGATTCAGTATGGTGGCTCTGCAAACCTCGCCGAAACAGATGAACTGATTGGTGCAGAAACCTATGTTTTGGATAAAGTCCGTGATAGTGCCACAGCGAAAAAATTCCTCTCCTTTGTGGAACGCTTCAAGGAGCGCGTCGGTTGGCATGGGCATAGCGCAGAAGGCAATCCATCGGGGGGTAATAAATTTAGGGGATTATATAACATCTATCTAAAATCATTGGGGGCAGCGACCAAACGGCATCCTGATGTTCCACTTGATTATGTCATTGATTATTCCGAGCGTATGGACGAATCAGGCTATTATTTTATGGATAGTCCAGGAAACGACCTCGAAAGCATCGCAGGGCAAGTTGCCTCGGGTTGTAATATGATTTTCTTCGTGACAGGCAATGGCTCAATCACGAATTTTCCCTTTGTTCCGACTATCAAAATCGTGACCACAACTGCACGCTATGATTTGCTTGCTGATGATATGGATGTGAATGCAGGGGCGTATCTCGACGGCACAACTATAGACACAGTCGGTGCAGAGACCTTGCAATATACAATAGATGTCGCGTCTGGTCAGTTATCAGTGGGCGAAAAAGCGGGTCATTCACAGGTACAAATCTGGCGCGATTGGCAACTCACTCAGGCTATCGACTTAGACCAATTCCAGTCGATTGATTACAGTGGCAAGGCAATCCCAATCAATATTGAGGTGAGCGTGCCAGCCCTTTCCATACCGATGCTAAAAGATGGCTCTGTTATCACCAGTCAACAGGTTGGCTTAATTTTGCCGACGAGCCTTTGTTCGGGACAAATTGCTAAAATGTGCGTAGAGACCTTGAATAAGCATCCGATGCTAGAGCATAGTTCTATTTCGCGCTTTGTCACCCTGACGCATACCGAAGGCTGTGGTGGCTCTACTAATCAAGAATTTCAAGATACGCTCTTGGGCTATCTCGGACACCCCTTTGTCAAACATGCGCTCTTGCTCGAACACGGATGTGAAGCGACACACAATGATTATTTCCGACACGCAATGGACGCAAGAGGCTATCACCCTGATGATTATGGCTGGGCGAGTATCCAATTGGATGGAGGCATTCAATCTGTGATGCAGAAGATGGTCACATGGTTTGAAGCGCAAATTGCGGAGGAAACCCCAACGCAATCCATCTCAGCCTCGCTTGCAGATGTACGCATAGCCATCATTTCTAGTGGAGATGTCGCACAAGCCAGTGTTTTTGCGGACTTAACCCAGTCGATTGTCAAAGCAGGTGGGACAGTCCTCATCAGTGAGCAAGATGCCCTACTCAAAACGGATTTTGTTGAGCAATTAGGCATTGCTGACAAAATATATCCGAGTGTGGCGTATGCTCAAGCTATCACTGAGGACGGTTTTCATATTATGGCTATGCCCACTCGTGATCGGGGCGAAATCTTAACGGGATTAGGCGCGAGTGGAGTCGAACTAATTCTGAGCATCAGCGAAAAGCCCATGTCAGGACATCCGATGATACCTGTTTTGCAAGTGAGTGAATCAGGCAATAGTGGCATGGATATTGCCTTGAGTGATAATCCGCTAGAAGACCTATTGGATGGCATTGTTGATACCTTGTCAGGCGCGTATGTACCGCAGGCAGTGCGCTCAGGCAATGTCAATTTCCAAGTAACTCGCGGATTATTGGGGGTATCGCTGTAGATTAGCGTTTTAGCGTGTCAGCTAGTCAGCAATTTAGCGATAATGCCTTTGAGTAAGTCGGAGATGGTAGAGAAGAATTAGTCTCAAAATTTACTATTTCCCTTCATTATCTTCTCAACCCCTCCCCAAGTATCCCCTCCCCTCGGCACTCGCAAGCTCCCTTGCGGAGAGGGGACTCAATTGCTCCCTTTCTCCACAAACGAGGAACGAGGTGCATGGGGAAAGGGCTGGGGATAGGGGTCAAAAGAGTAAAATACAATTTTCAAGTGAGTTTTGATATGCAATTCAATCTTCAGGAACATCTCAAGCGTGAACTAGCCGAGCAAGCGCATCAATTCGTCTTTACTGCCCGTACAGAAGCTGAATTTAGCGAGTGGCAAAGTGACTTTCGTGAAGCTCTAACAGATTTACTCGGATTAAGCAGACGTATCCCAAGCAATGTCCCAGAAACGATGATATTAAGGTCAGAGGATAAGGGACGCTATATTGAGGAAAAACATGTCATTAGCTTAGATGATGTGTCTGTCCCGATGTACTTGCTCATTCCCAAAACACCCCCACCCTATAAAGCGATTGTTGCCTTGCATGGGCATGGCATGGGAGTCAAGCAGATTTTAGGGCATTATCCTGATGAAGCTATCACGCAAAAGATGCTCTTTCAAGATGAGAATTTCGCGCAACGTTTTGCCGAGGATGGTTACTTGGTCTGTGCGATTGAGCAACAAGGCTTTGGTGAACGAGTTGCGAGAGATGTTAGCGAGAATGCCAATTCATGCCGACAATTAGCCATGCAGTATTTGATGCAGGGCAAAAATCTCTTAGGTGAACGGGTTCGGGAAGCAATTGCTAGCATCAACTACTTACATTCACGCGATGATATTTTAGCAGATTCAATCGGTTGCACAGGGCATTCTGGTGGTGGCGCAACGGCATTGTTTCTTTCAGCATTGGATACGCGCCTGACGACGACAGTAATTTCAGGCTATTTCTGTGATTACGGTGAATCTATTTTGGGGATGCGTCATTGTGAGTGCAATTATGTCCCGAATTTACTCGCGCTAGGTAATATCGCCGAGATTGCAGGCTTGATTGCACCGCGTGCCTTGCGCTTAGTCAATGGTGAAGCTGACCATATTTTCCCGATTGAAGGCACACAGCAAGTCTATGACACAGTGCAATCTATTTATGCGCTCACCACAGCAGAAGAGAAGCTATCGTTAGTCACGCATCCACATGGGCATCGTTATGATTATCGCCTCGCGCTGGAATGGTTTGAGGCGTATTTGTAGTATCGGTGGACAACGCAGGCATTGTCCCATGCGTGTAAAGTTAAGCCAATAAAGGGTAAATATTCGGAATTTACACCGCGTGACGTTCAAAACGTCACGCTAGCCATTCTGGAAACCCACTGAAAGGGGTTATTTCGGCAGTCCCTTCAGTGGACTTACCCTCAAAATTAGCCAACAGTTTTGAACTGTTGGCGTAAAACGGCAGTAAAAAATGTCTTTTTGAGACAATCAAAATGAGCCTGATTTCTTGCATTTCTTCGTGTTCTTCACGCCTTCGTGGTGAATATATTAGCGTAACTTACTGGCAATGTACTGTACCACATCCGATTATTTCAATCACATTCCACCTTCTAACCCTTTAGACAAGCGCATTGTAAAATGATGGTCTACAGGTGTGATAAAAGTGATGAGAATACGTACATGGTCATGGGGGACAGGTTCGGCATGACGCATGGCATAGTAACGATGACCTTCTGCGCCTACGCCTAGTGTTAAGACCTCATCGCCCATGCGTAAACGTCCATAGCCTTGCTTCAAGAATATGACTTGTCCTGCTTGCGTTTGCAATGCCGTATCACCTGTTTCCCAATAGCCCCCTGCTGGAAAATCAAAGGCAATTTGCACAGGCACTTGGTCTAAGCCATCTAAAGTGCGAAAGTGAAAATCAAAGCCGTTATCGACTGCTGTAACGGTCAATTCGCTTTCGGCAGGCGGTATGTGATAAACATCACGTTCAGCGAAGGTTGCCTCCCACAAATCAGGGTCTACAGGGCGATTTAAGGGCAATTCATACCCCGGTTTGTGTAATTTTTGCACGCCTGATGAATGCAAGCGAACAGACTTATCTTCTGCTGAAACGGTCTCCGCAATAAAATGCCCTACCCCGAAATAGGTTTGCGAGATTTTGACACTACTCAAAGCAATCTCACCATAGGTTAGAGTCATCAAACGGGTGACACCACCGAATACACTCGCGCTAATGTCATTTTGTAACACACGCCATACCTGATTTTTAGGGTAATATCGGACAAAATCCACAGGATAGTCCGCATCTGAAACTGGTGGAATCCCATGCCTGAGTAATGTGTGCAACAACCAATACGCGCTACCAACATCCGACGGAGAGGCTTGTTCCCATAACCATTGCGCGGCTTTGACGTAACGTGTATCAGGTCGAATGGCATTGTATTGTAGAAGCGAGGTCAGTAGACCTATCGGCACAGTACGTGTTCCGTAATCTTGCCGACGCGATAAGCCTGTTTCTGTTGTGCCATCGGCATGGAGCAAATGCAGATCAAAATCTAAATTACGGTCAACGGCATCTAAAGCAGATTCACTTGCATCGCGCCAATTTTCGGCGATGAATAGCAACGCCCGATTGCTGACTGTGTCGTAAATACCAACACTACGCTCAATATATGCGCCTTCTTCATCGGCATCGAAGCCCTCAGCAAGATAAGCCTTGATGACTTCTTCTGCGCCTAGTCCATCATAAAGTTGACGCGCTTGGGTCAAGGCACTGGTAATCACCCAACGATGATTTGGCGTGTGGAAGCCACCAATAAGCATCCCTGCGACAGCTTTTCGCACGAAAGTCTCAATTTTCGGAAGAATATCTTGCAGAATAGCAGAGTCACGCCCGATACTGACTAAAGAACACAGTAACTCGACCACAAAACCCGTATCAGGACTGGAGTCGTAATTGGTACTGCGTAAATCAATCAGACCACTTGGACGTTGTGCGCGTTGCATATAATCCAAAGCAATCGACACGCGATGCAATAACTCATCTTGTGAGGGAGTATCTGCTAGTAAGATGTCTGGATGCTGTTCTAGGAGCAGAAGTATCAAGCCACAACTGACGACAAAGCGAGTTGTGCCACCATGCCCTGCTTCTTCTAGTCCACTACCTTTGCTGAAATACGCGCCATAATAAGGATGCTCGCTATCCATGATTTGCCAATGAAAATCACGCTTAATATCGTCAACGAGGTATTGAGCGACAGTCTCCAACGAAATGGGTGTATTCATGATTAATTTTCGCTCTCATTCGGTAGACTTAATTCAATTTTTTCTAACATGGGCAATAAATCTAGCGGTTCTGCGATGGTGTAATCAGGCACTTGGCTATCATCCGCAGGGATTTTCGAGCGTCGTGGCGACCAACTCAGCCAGATACTAATTAAGCCTGTATCATTTGCACCTTTAATATCGCGTTCGAGATTATTACCGACCATCGCTGCCAGTCCGTAATCGGATTCTGGGATATTGAGGGCATTGAGAACAGTATGAAACATGCGCGGATGAGGCTTCATCACACCGACATCACCTGAAACTGCATGGGCTGAAAAATAATCCCATAAACCGTGTTGTGTGGTGAGGATATTCTCAAAGGTTGCGCCCGGACCATCGGCGACAAGTGCCATCAAGTAGCCTTCTTGTTGTAATCGACGGAGCATTTCATCCGCACCGGGGATTAACTCAGCGCGGATTCCAACATCATTTTCTTTTTCTTCTGTGCCTTCATCCATGATGGTATCGCCTGAATCAAGGCAAATTAGTCTTAGATGCGGTACGGTGCGCTCTAATTCACTCAGCCACCAAGATACACGGCGCGGAATCCAATCTTGCAAGGTATCCCAAGTTACAAACGGCACGTCACGAAGGTCAAATACTTCCGAAAAATCAAATGTCGGGGTGAAGGCTAACCTCTGCATATAGCGTTTTGCCAGACGATGTTGCAGTGCAGTCGGATTGCCGAGAGTCTCTGCGCCAAAGGGATTGCTTATGTGAACACCACCTTCACCTGCTTTGTCTGTGCATGATTCAATAGTGTGGTCTCTACGTGCCTCAAACCATTCCGGCTGGGCGACAAAACCGTGTTTTCCGGGTTCAGAATAGAGGGTAATGCGTCCATCTTCGAGAGGTAATGCCTCATCATCTATGAGCATCGCATATTGATTACCATGCGCGGAGGCTTCGACTTTTAGCAGATTTTTGTCCGCATCCAAGTAAACCCAGATATGCTCTAATTCATAAAGATGTTGAATATCCCAATCCCACCAAATCGCATATTCGATTGCTATGCCATTGTCAGGCTCAATTGTGAATTTGGAGGATGGTGATTTTGACGTGGTGCGAAAAACCGTATAGCCAACTGCTAGCGGAAAAAAAGGTTCGTTGGCATCAAAACGGAGTTGCGG
The DNA here is from genome assembly GCA_965230145.1 of Phototrophicaceae bacterium. Classification (GTDB taxonomy): domain Bacteria; phylum Chloroflexota; class Anaerolineae; order Aggregatilineales; family Phototrophicaceae; genus JAUZRW01. The sequence goes on along the minus strand of CBDDKI010000002.1, from coordinate 2,604,560 downwards.
TGCATGTGTTTTGGCTAAAGTACAACCCTCACTATCACATGCAATTGCTGAGAGTTCATCCAATAAGATGTCTTTTTGTTTCATTTTATTTTGTAATAAGCCTAACTTTAATTTGAATAAAGCCCTATACTTCCTATAGGATATATGGTTCTATAAGTTTAATTCAGTTCAACCTGCTTGTCGATGATGTTTGTAAGTCCATTTTGGGGGTTGGTATTATGTCATCACCCTCTCTCTAAATCTCTCTCCCATCAAGGGAGAAAGACTTGCTACCTGCATATGTTCCCTTTCTCCACTGGTGGGAGAAAGGGCTAGGGATAGAGGGGGAAATGCGAATTTCAAATGTATTAGATTGTTTTTACGTTGTCCATGTAATCTAGGATATAACTCTCATGTCTCAAATTCGTAACACCGTAATTGGCAAGGGCTGGGCGCGAACAGCAGTCAATGCGACAATTTTTCGCCGTAACTCTGTCGTGAGTGATAAAAAGTATCAATTTGTCGCTTTTTACGATTCTGACAGCCGTGTTATTTTGGCTCGCCGTGAAATGGGGTCAGATGAGTGGACGATTGCGGAAACACAATACACAGGCAACACATCAGATGCCCATAATGTCATTAGTATTATGCTAGATGGTGCAGGGTATTTACATATGGCATGGGATCATCATGTGCATCCCTTGCATTATTGCCGTAGTATCGAACCTTACTCCCTGCAATTGACTAAACAATTACCCATGACAGGTCACAAAGAAGATAGAGTCACTTATCCAGAATTTTATCGTTTGGCTGATGGTAATTTGCTATTTTTCTACCGCGATGGCTCATCAGGGCGTGGTGACTTGATGATTAATTATTATGATTATCGTACGCAACACTGGTCACAGCGTCAGGATAATCTCATCAGTGGCGAGGATGAACGCAATGCTTATTGGCAAACAACGATTGATGCACAGGGGACAATTCACCTATCGTGGGTTTGGCGTGAAACTCCTGACGTAGCGACCAATCATGATATGTGCTATGCCAAGTCTGATGACAAGGGCGTAACATGGCGAAAATCTACAGGTGAGGTTTATGCCTTGCCTATCACGCAAGCCACAGCAGAATATGCACAACGTATTCCTCAGAACTCATTCTTGATGAACCAAACAGCAATGGTTGCGGATTCACAGGGGCGACCCTTTATAGCGACCTACTGGCGACCCACTGGCTCTAACATTCCACAATATCAGCTCATCTATCATGATGGAGATTCATGGCAAAGCCAACAAGTCAGCCAACGGATAACGCCTTTTGATGTGAGTGGTAGAGGCTCTCGTCGTATTCCTTTTTCTCGCCCGCAAATACTGGTCGATACACGCGGAAAAACGGACAAAGCCTACATGATTTTTCGTGATATTGAGCGAGGTGATAAGGTATCTGTAGCAATTTGTGAGGATTTAGAAGCGCAAGTATGGCGGGTTGAAGATTTAACCGATGAATCTGTGACTGTATGGGAGCCATCTTATGATACAGAACTCTGGCAACGAGATTATATCCTGCATCTTTTCGTTCAAAATACAGAGCAAGGTGATGGTGAGAAAGAGGTCGATTTCCCACCACAAGATGTCCTAATTTTGGAATGGAGACCATAAACCAAAGGTTAAAGGTCTACAGCTCCAATTTTTGATTGTCAATTAGCCACGTAACGGCTTCGCATACTGCCTCAATTGATGAATATTGAGGCTCGTATTGGAGTAACCTACGGGCTTTTTCAATGCTGGCATTCGGAGAATGATAGATATGATCATAAGTTGCGGCTGCTTCTTTTTCTGAAACTGTTTTTATCCAATCATCCCACGATCCAAAAGATAGCTTAGGCTCATGACCAAACCACTTGTACATCGCTTGAGCATAGCCACGCAGTGTGATAGCGGCTGGTGAAACAACATGAAAGTTTTCGCCTACACTAGCATTCCAATGGGTGATTGCTTTGAAAAATGCTTGAGCCACATCTGCGGCATGAACGTGATGCACGGTTTCAAGTCCAAAATTGGGCAAGCTCAATTCTTCGCCACGCGCAATTGTTGCAAAAACTTCTGCATTAAAGTGTCCAGCAGGGTTGAGCGGTACATATCCCGGACCCACAATGTGACCGGGCATCAGCACGGTTGCGGGGAAGTTATTTCGGCGAGCTTCGGCTAAAAAATAGGTTTCTATTTTCTCTTTTTGAATGCCGTATTCCCCGAATGGTTCTCTAGGTAGGTCTTCAGTTGCAGGCACAATGGTACTCGGTCCATGCGCCCAGATTGTTCCACAATGTAAAAAGTGTGTGATTTTACCGCGCAATGCTTCGACAATATGCCGAGCGCTTTCGATGGTGAAGCAGATTAGATCAATGACAATATCTGGTTCAAGATTGACGATTTGGTCACCAAATGTGCCTTTTTCTTCGGCTTCTGTGCGGTCAATCACGACAGATTGCACTTTATCCCATGCTTTATGAGGCAAATAAGGGTCACTCTTACCGCGTGTTATATTGATAACCTCATAACCATACTCGACAAGTGTTGGCACGAGATATGTCCCGATGTGTCCGCTTCCCCCAATAATTACAACCCGCATTGAACTACTCCTATCTATGTTATTAAGTATTACGCGTCAACTGCTGAATTGAGGCGTTGCATTTGGTCATCAGTCAAGGTGAACTCAAGCGCATTGATATTCTCTGCTAATTGTTCCTGCGTACTAGCAGCAATCAGTGGTAAAACAGATGGTGAAGATTGTATCATCCAGCAGAGAACTACTTGATTAGCTGTTGCGCCGAGTTCCTCAGCCACTTGATTAAGAACGTCGAGGCGTTGTTGATTGTCGGGGCTATCATAGCCTATTGGAATAGGACGGTCTTGGCGTGTGTAAGCCCCACCTAGAAGAGCAGAATATGCTAGTAAGGTTGTATTCGTGTTAAGGCAATAATCCTGCAAATCTTCATTTGCAACCACTTGGCGACCTGTATCCGCTTGAGGGCGCATAGGTAGATATGTGTGACGTTGTTGAACACAAGCGAATTTCGCCCAATCGTTGGCATCACTAATCCAATGCGCTTTTGCCAAACGCCACGCCATATAATTACTTGCCCCGATATAGCGTACTTTCCCAGCTTCAACAAGGCGATTGAGTGCTTCCAGTGTTGCTTCAATAGGTGTGTTACGGTCATCTTTATGACAATAATAGAGATCAATTGTCTCGATACCCATGCGTTTAAGGCTCTTGTTGCATTCTTCCTCAATCAGTTTAGGGTCAAGGCTGATTGGCACATCTTGGTAATCAAAACCGACTTTGGATGCGATAAATAATTGCTCACGGTTTCCGCGTTCTTTCATCCATTTGCCTAACAACGTTTCGCTCTCACCCCCTTGAAAACCATCAATCCAGCGCACATAGATATTTGCTGTATCGATGAATGTTCCCCCAGCATCAACATATTGGTCTAGAATTTGGTAGGAGGTTGATTCATCGTTTTTGGAGCCGAAATACATCGCCCCAAGACAGAGTTGACTGACCTCAATATCGGTTTGTCCAAGTTGAGTTTTTTGCATGCAGATACTCCTTATGTTTTAAATTTTAAGCGTAGTTTTCTCGTTATTTTAGTAGTTAGTATTGAGGGAGAGACATCCTATAAAACACGATATGCTGAACTCATATTTGACAGACTCAAGACCTGTATCATAGCAGAACATGGTATCCCCTCGCCAATTTAATCTTGACGACTCAATCAGATTTCTACTCATTTTTGCAAGTTACTCAAAAATTAGGCAAATCTAGCCAGTGTGTGATATGGTAAGCTGATTCTATTTATTAACGTGGGGATTGTCTTTATTATGGCAGAGAATATCAAAATGAAAAAACCACCTACCATGCGTGATGTCGCTAAATTAGCAGGTGTTTCACAACCAACTGTCTCGCGGGTATTGAACCAAAAAGATACCGATATTCCCATTAGCCCTGAAACACGCGAAAAAGTGATGGCGGCTGTAGCTGAACTTGGATACCGCCCGAATATGCACGCTCGAAGCCTACGCACCCAAGAAACCAAGTTGATTGCGGTTCTATTGGCAGATATTACCAATAGCTTCTATCCCCAGATTGCACGGTCTATTCAGACTGTTGCGCGTGAGCAAGGTTTCGATGTCATGATTTCTAATAGTGACCATGTTTATGAAAATGAAAAGCTCTTTTGTGAATCAGTTTCGAGACGCGCTGTTGACGGTATTATCATGGTGCCTATTCATCTGACTGAGCAAGATTTACGCGATTTGTACAAACAAACAGGGACACCAATCTCTGTGCTAGGGCAACAAGTCACACATCCACAAATTGATGTAGTCTATGCTGATGATGAAGCTGCTATCTACGAGGCAACCCGATGGTTAATCGAAGAAAAAGGACATACAAAACTGGGATTGGTAGGTGTACCTGATATATTGCCACCGGGACCACGTCGTAGAGATGGTTTTTTGAAAGCAGTTAAGGATGCACAACTCCATATTCCCCCAGAACATATGATTGTTGGTGACTTTACCTTGGAAGGTGGTCGGGCTGTGGGGAAGCAGATAGCACAATTAGATAACTTACCAACCGCAGTAGTTGTCCTAAACGATGCAATGGCATTAGGCATAATTTTATCCTTACAAGAAGCAGGTATCCGTGTTCCTGAAGATATAGCAATTGTGGGCTACGATAATATCCCTGAAGCAACAATTATCCGCCCTGCCCTTACCACTATTGAGCAAAATTCAGCATTTATTGGTCGTGAATTATCTCGATTGTTATTTGAGCGGATTGACGATACTAGCTTACCTGCCCGTCGTATCAAATTACCCAATGACCTCATCATACGCGATTCTACTTAAGCAATATTTGACAGCACTTATTATTATTTATTAAAATACACTTATACGATTTCATGACGTATTCCTGATAAAGTAAGTTATTAGGATACGAGACAATGATAAACCGCAGAGACTTCCTCAAACGAGGGTTTGCCACGCTTGGTGCTATCTTTAGCACCCAATTACCTCCATTTCTCATGTCAGCAAAATCTCAAGGTGATTCTGCCCTAGATGTTTCTGGCGCAATCCTCAATGTGCATGACCCTGTGATGATTAAGCACGGTGACTACTATTATATTTTCTCCACAGGCGGTGGTGTTCCTGTAAGACGCTCAACGGATATGCTCAATTGGCGCATTGCGCGTGGCGCTTTGCCTTTTCCGTCTATGCCCGAAGAAGCCTATGAATATGTACCTGAAGCCACTGATTTATGGGCACCTGATATTTCTTTCTATAATGACCGCTACCATCTCTATTATTCGATTTCGACTTTTGGCTCTAATCATTCAGCAATTGGATTAGCGACGAACCCCACATTAGACCCTGACGACGAAAATTTTGAATGGACAGATCAGGGCATAGTTGTCCGTTCGCAACGTAGTGATTTCTATAATTGCATTGATGCTAATTTGATTTTGGATGAGGATAATATTCCTTGGCTAGCTTTTGGAAGTTTCTGGGGTGGCATCAAGCTAGTACAGCTCGATTATGAAACAGGTAAGGTCGCAGAAACAGAGGACGGCGAAGAACCAGAACTGATTTCATTGGCTACGCGCGAAGATAACAATCGTGCTGTCGAAGCTCCTTTTATCATTCGTCGCAACGACTATTACTATATGTTTGTGTCCTTTGATTCTTGTTGCCAAGGAATTAACAGTACCTATCATGTGCGTGTAGGTCGATCAGAAAACATCACAGGACCTTATGTTGACCGTGATGAAGTAGCGATGATGGACGGGGGTGGCACACAAATCACATTCTCCACAAATCGGTACAAAGGACCTGGGCATAATGGAATTTTCTCAGAAGATGGTCAAGATTATATTGTGTATCATGCTTATGATGCGTATCAAGGTGGTACACCCACTTTACGCATTGAGCCACTAGAATGGGATGACGAAGGCTGGCCTTCGATTGTAGGAGTTGAAGTGTAGGTAGCACCCAATTTTTGCAGTTGAAATTTAATTGCGCTATAAATAGCACTTAAATCGAGAAAACGGATAGATTTAGTATTTTATCCGTTTTTTTATCACAAGCAGACAAAGAATAAATCAGTATATATTGCAAATTGAACAAAACTGCTTGACAAATGTCATTAATCGTGTTCTAATCATAGTTATGAATACGTATACATGAAATCGTATACATAACATTCATACTATTATTAGATAGTACAGTTTATTGTACTCGAGGAGGTGACACACCACTGTGAAACCCGTCCAAACACTATTATCTTCATCACAACCCCGCATGCGGATTGGCTGGTTTCAAAATAATTTCTTTCCTTCGCAAAACCCAATTTAGGTAAAAAATTTTTATATATTAGGAGATTTTCAATGATTAAACGTATTTCCTTAGTTGGTTTTTTCGCTATAGTTCTTACTTTCGCAACAGTTCTTTCGCTCATTCCTGTAGCAGCTCAAGATGAAGATGCTGAACCTACCGCTATCGTCGCAAACATCGGTGACGGTGATATTAGTGTTTCATTCTGGAACGGCTTAACCGGGTCTGATGGTGAAACCCTCAATGCAATGCTCATTGATTTTGTTGAAGCAAATCCAGAAATTTCTGTCACAACCGAAATCGTAGACTGGAATACACTCTACACGAAATTACAAGCTGCATTCGTAGCAGGTAATCCACCTGATGTTTTCATGCTTCATGCCTCTGAAGTTCCACAATTTGGTAGCTTTGGCGTTTTGCAAGACCTCAGTAGCTGGTATGTTTCTGGTGGTGGTTGGTTCCCAGATGACGACGTTTCAGAGACAACTCTAAGCGGTATGATGTGGGAAGGCGTTCCAGTCGGTATTCCTTTGGATAATCATGGTCGTGGTTTATGGGTAAGCCTTGATGCTTTTGAAGCTGCTGGTGTTGACCCGAACATTGAACCACCAACAACCTATGAAGGTTGGGTCGAATTATTCCAAATGCTGACACTCGATGAAAATGGTAACAATGCCCTATCAGCTGACTTTAACCCAGATGCAGTTGTACAGTGGGGTTACACTGTCGGTGAATGGCCACGTGTGAATTTCCTCGCTGCACTCGCACAAAATGGCGGTACATTCTTAAGTGATGATGGCACACAAGTTGCTTTCAATTCTGAAGCTGGTATTACAGCATTACAACAAGCTGTCGACCTCGTTTACGAATACAACGTTTCACCAGAAGAAGCTGGTTTCGATACTTGGAATGGTTTCGCTAATGGTTCAGTTGCTATTCTACCAACAGGTACATGGTTCCGTAACTTTGCAGAAACCCTTGAAGTGAACTCAACAGCATGGCCACAAGTCCAATTTGGTGCACAACCTGCAACATGGTTCGGCGCTCACACATGGATGGTTCCTGTTGGTTTAGAAGGTGAAAAACTTGAAGCAGTTGAAACCCTTATCCAATGGGTAAGCGAAAACCAAGTAGCATGGGCAGCTTCTGGCCAAGTTCCTGCACGTTTATCAGCACAAGCACAATTAGATGCTGAAAACTACCCAACCAACATTCTTCTCGGGCAATCATTTACTGACTATGGTGTTTTAGAACCTAGCAATTCTGCCCTCCAAGAAATGTATGCAGCACTCGACCCAGAACTCAGCGCAGCACTCAACGGCTTAAAAACCGCTGAAGAAGCTCTGAACGATGCGGCTGAACGTGTACAACAAATCTTAGATCGTCAATAAATCTAAGTAGTCAATCTATGGGATAGAGGCAATGTCTCTATCCCCCACTCTCAATTAGGAGTGAGCTTCAACGATAGGGTTTACGCAGTTGATTAAAGTTGTGGAGGGCAAAACAATGTGCCTACACCATTTGCTCAAGCGTTTAACTTCTCAAATACTCTGGCTTGATAGATAGCTACTTAACTTGCTCCTAAAACCCACAGGATAAAATCTGTTCGAGACAAGTAGAGGATAAGTATATGTCTCAGCAAAAACGTAAAGGCGATAGCCGAATCAGTTTAAAAACACGAGAAATTATTGCGGCATATACCTTTCTCGCACCTTTTCTCATATTCTTTTCAATTTTTGTCGTTCGTGCTGTTATCCTTGCAACGCGTATGAGCTTCTATGAATGGAAAATATTACCACCCACACAGGACTTCATAGGTTTTGCAAATTTCATTGAGTTATTCAATGATGACGTATGGTGGATAGCACTTCAAAATACTATTATTTTTACATTGATTACAGTAATTGGTACAACAGTTGTAGCTTTAATTGCGGCGGTTGCAGTCACTCAAAATATCAAAGGCAAGGGTTTCTTTCAGGTCTTATTGTATACCCCCTCCCTATTGTCTGTAGGCGCAGTGGGTCTAATCTGGGTATGGTTGCTGAATACTCAATTTGGTGTGATCAATTACTTGTTTAGTTTTATTGGATTAGGACCTTTCAATTGGCTGGGTGACCCTAATCTCGTCCTACCTGCCCTGAGCCTCACAACTATTTGGTGGGGATTTGGTTTCCCGATGCTGATATTCATCGCAGGCTTGCAAGGTATCCCAGAGCAGTTATATGAAGCCGCGCGGATTGATGGCGCGAATGGTCGTGACATTTTCTTCAAAATTACATTGCCCCTCTTAAGACCGACTATTTTGTTTGTCACAGTTACAGGGGTCATTTCTCACTTCCAAGTTTATGGGCAACCCTTCATTATGACGGCAGGCGGTCCTGGGCGATCATCTTACACGGTAATTTTCTACTTATATCAAATTGCATGGACATCTTTCCGCTTTGGTTATGGTGCGGCAGTAGCTGTTGCGATTGCAGCAATTATGGCGGCGATGACAGCTGTTCAATTTTTATTCTTCAACGAACGTGTTGAATTCTAAGGGAGGCAAAACGATGAATAACTTTGACTCAAGTAAAATGCTAACGTACATTGTCTTAATCGTATTGTCTTTGTTTGTGATTTTCCCATTGTCGATTGCTGTATCACAATCATTCATGACAAATGCCGAAGTCAATTCGTGGCCTCCTACGCTCATTCCTACTAATCCAACACTCGAAGCGTTTAATCGTGTGATAACGCAACCTGATATGCGCCTTGATATTTGGCTAAGGAATAGCCTTATTGCGGCAACAGGCTACACGATTTCAGTATTGGTACTGTGTGCGCCCGCTGCTTATGCTTTCGCTCGCTTACGCTTCCCGGGCAATAATCTCTTGTTTGGCTTCCTGTTAATTACAATCATGATTCCGCCACAAATCACCTTGATACCCAACTATCTGCTGATGCGCGACTTAGGATGGCTCGATACTTTTTATGCACTCATCTTCCCCGGTGCAGCGAATGTTTTCGGGGTGTTTTTGTTACGCCAGTTTTTCCAGTCGATACCGACGGAATTGGAAGAAGCCGCCGTTCTGGATGGTGCAGGCTATTTCCAACGCTTCTGGCATGTGGTCTTGCCCCTATCGACAAATGCCTTGGTTGCCTTAGCGATTTTCGTTTTCCTTGGACATTACAATGACTTGTTTTGGCCTTTCATCGTCACAAACAGTCTGGAAACACGAACACTACCCGTTGGTTTGGCAATCTTGAATTCGTCATATGCAGGGCAGTTCCGTCCGACAGTGTTATCAGGTGCAGTGTTATCGTCCTTACCAATTTTACTTGTGTATATCGTATTTAGTCGTCGCATTACACAGGGCGTGATGGTTACAGGTGGTCTAGCAGGACGTTAATTTAGAGCTGAAGCAATCGTACTTTTAATTAAATACAACCCAAAATCAGGTGTCATCATCTGGTGATGGGTCTGTATTAGCAAAAATATTTGACTAAAACAGATGATTAAGAGAGAAAATAATGTCTAATACAAGCCAAAAAGCAAGTATTTATATTGATAACAATCGTAAAATTAGTGATATATCGCCTCTACTATTCAGTGGTTTCGCTGAACATATGGGACGCTGTATCTATGAAGGTATCTACGACCCTGCATCACCTCATGCTGATGAGAACGGGTTTCGTAAAGATGTTCTTTCTGCCTTGCGTGATTTGAATTTCCGTTCAATCCGTTATCCCGGTGGCAATTTCTTAAGTGGCTACCGTTGGGAAGATGGCATTGGTCCAAAAGATCAACGTCCTGCTCGTAAAGACCTCGCATGGCAATCTCTTGAGACTAATCAATTTGGTACAGATGAGTTCATGCACTTCTGCAAGGAAATTAATACCGAACCCATGATGGCAGTCAATATGGGGACTGGCACAATTCAGGATGCGGCGAACCTTGTTGAATATTGCAACGCAGAAACAGGCACAAAATATGCTGATATGCGTGCAGCGAACGGTCACGCTGATCCTTATGGAGTGAAATATTGGTGTATCGGTAACGAGATGGATGGTCCTTGGCAAATTGGTCATCTGGATGCTGTGGAGTATGGCAAAAAAGCGCGTGAAGCAGGGAAGATGATGCGCTGGCAAGACCCATCTATTCAGACTGTATTATGTGGGTCATCAAATTCAAGAATGCCAACCTACCCTGAGTGGGATAGAACAGTGCTTGAATTAGCGTGGGATCATGTTGATTATCATTCACTTCATTATTATGCACAAAATCATGAAGATGATACCGCTAGCTTCCTCGCTATGAGTGCCGAATTCGAGAGTTTCGTTGATACACTAACAGGTGTTCTACGTTATGTAAAAGCGAAAAATCGCTCTAAGCATGATGTTAAGCTCTCATGGGATGAATGGAATGTTTGGTATAAGGCAACCCTAGAAAATGATGTCAAAGGTGCGTGGACAGAAGCACCGCATCTAATCGAAGAAGTTTACAATTTGGAAGACGCGTTGGTTGTCGCACAATGGATGAATGTTTTCTTGCGGAAATCAGATGTTTTGAAAATCGCTTGCCTTGCTCAGATTGTGAATGTGATTGCCCCAATCTTAACCACCACTGAGGGAATGCTCAAACAATCGATTTACTATCCAATAATGCTCTTTAACCAACTCGCTAATGGGATTGCTTTAGATGTAGCGGTTCGCGCACCTCATTATGAAACCAAAAAATTCGGTGATATGCCCTTGCTCGATGTTTCAGCTTCCTATAATGAAGAAACAGGCGCACATGCTATCTTCATTGTGAACCGTAGCCAGCAAGATAGCGTTCCATTGGATATGCACTGGCAAGATTTAAAACCATCTGCAATTAAGTCAGCGCATCAACTTGCAGGGACAGACCCTAAAGCGGTTAATAGCTTTGATAATCCTAATCAACTGGTAGCGGTGCCAATTGCGACACCAAAGGTCGATGATGGTAGTGCGTCTATGGTCTTACCACCACTTTCATTCACAGCATTAGAATTATCGTTGTAAACATGGTAATTGTAGGGGCATAGTACGCTATGTCCCTATGAATATTTATCATATAAACCTTGAAAATTAGATGGATCTTTTTATGAAAATGATGCTTTCTTTCAGACGTTTATTGATACTTAGTATTTCAATCTTTTTCATAATTTCCGTTGTGCAGGGGCAATCGGATGAGAATGCGTTACCTGATGGCATGATGACTCCTCAGCTTAATGCCTTTGGTGGTCCAGACCCTTGGATACAGTATTACGAGGGCTATTATTACCTCGCTACGACTACTGGGCGCTCTGAACTCATTATGTCTCGCGCTGAAACCTTAGCAGGGTTAAAGACTGCCACCCCCGTTCAAATCTACACTGAGACAGACCCTTCGCGTTGTTGCAATATGTGGGCACCTGAATTTCATTTGCTGGATGGTCCGAATGGCTTACGCTGGTATTACTATTACAGCGCAGGCACATCAGGAACATTAGATGACCAGCGCACACACGTCCTCGAAAGTGAAGGCACTGACCCCATGGGTCCCTATCATTATGTAGGGCGCATTTTTGACCCTGTAAATGATGTTTGGGCAATTGATGGGAGCATCTTGCAACTTGATGGCAATCTTTATTTCTTATTCTCTTCCTGGGTAGGGGCATACCAGAATAATTTTATTGCCCCAATGAGCGACCCTTGGACGATTAGCGGTGCGCGTGTTCTGCTCACACAATCAACTTATGAGTGGGAACAGTCAGGCGCAAATGTTACAGAAGGTCCTGTCGCACTCTATCATGATGACGACGTGTTTATCGTTTATTCGGCGAGTTATTGCGTCACACCTGATTACAAACTCGGCATGTTGACTTATCTCGGTGGCGACCCTATGAGTCCATCTTCATGGGAAAAAAGCCCTGAGCCTGTATTCCAACGCTCTGATGAAAATGGCGTATTTGGTCCTGCTCATAATGGCTTCTTTATGTCGGCGGATGGCACAGAAAATTGGATTGTGTACCATGCGAATGATAGTGAGACAGGGGCTTGTGATGATGGTAGAACAACCCGTGTACAACCCTTCACATGGAATGAAGATGGCACGCCGAATTTTGGAGAACCGCTTGCAACAGATACTGTCATTCCGATGCCATCAGGCGATACAGGTGTCGATCCCGTACCTCATTTTGATAGCTTAAATCTCTCGCGTTTCCGTTCGATGATTTATGACACAGGTTATTTACGGCATTCTGATGTGGTAGCACGCATTGATGTCGACCCCGCCCCTATTGGCGATTCGCAATTTTGGGTCTTGCCCGGTTTAGCCGACCCCGACGCTGTCTCGATACGCTCAATTAATTTGCCGGGATACTTCATGATTCATCAAAATAATGCGATTGTATTTGCGCCTTATGACGGCACAGATGAATTTGCGGAAGCTGCAACATGGCATTTGCGTGAAGGTTTAGCCAATCCTGAGTGGTTTTCCTTTGAAGCATACAATCAAGAAAATTTTTATGTCAGCCAACGCTTTGGTGTGATGGCATTGGTCGAAAATAATGACGCTATGACCGATGCACAACGCGAAGAAGCGACTTTCTTAGAGGAGCGATAGCAGACTATGACACATAATGATTATCCCTTCCAACCCATACCGTTTACAGCCGTCGATATTCAGGACGGCTTTTGGCTACCCCGCCTTGAAACCAACCGCAGGGTGACAATTCCCTATGATTTTAAAAAGTGCGAAGATACAGGGCGGATTGACAATTTCCTCAAAGCGGCAAAGAAAATGGAAGGTCAATTCGAGGGCTATTGGTTCAATGACTCCGATGTTTACAAAGTCATTGAAGGCGCAGCATATGACTTGCAGGTGCATCCTGACCCTCAGTTAGAAGCCTATATTGATGACATCATCACTAAAATTGGTGGCGCACAAGAAGCTGATGGCTATCTCTATACGCCCCGCACTATTGACCCTGCTAATCCCCATCATCATGCAGGACCTGAACGCTGGTCGAACCTGTATATGAGCCATGAACTTTATAATTTGGGGCATATGTACGAATCAGCAACAGCCTATTATCGTGCAACGGGCAAACGGGCATTCCTTGATATTTGCCTCAAGAGTGCGGATTTAATCTGTGATGTTTTTGGGGAAGACGCACTACGCAATGTTCCCGGACACCAAGAGGTAGAACTGGGCTTAATTAAGTTATATCGGGTAACAGGTGAGCAAAAATACCTCGACCTTGCCAAATTTTTCTTAGATGAGCGTGGACATGCCAATGGGCGTGAGTTGCAATCAGCGGCGGAAGATGTCGGCTATATGCAAGACCATATACCTGTGATTGAGCAACGTGAAGCAGTTGGACATTCGGTGCGTGCGGTGTATATGTATTCCGCAATGGCAGATATTGGCGCATTGCTCGGAGATGAAGATTACATCAACACGCTAAATCATATTTGGGCAAATGTTGTCCAGAAAAAACTCGCGCTCACAGGGGGTTTAGGGGCAAGACATCGTGGCGAAGCCTTTGACGAGAATTATGTTTTACCGAATATAGAATCCTATAATGAAACGTGTGCAGCAATTGGCAGTATCTTCTGGAATCATCGGATGTTCTCGCTTTCGGGTGAAGCAAAATATTATGACATCATTGAACGCACGCTCTACAATGGATTTTTGTCAGGCATTTCTTTACAAGGAACAGAATTTTTCTATGTGAATCCGCTTGCATGTGATGCAGAGTATGGATTCAATTTTGGCAAGACTATGACTCGCCAAGCATGGTTTGATTGCTCCTGTTGCCCGACCAATGTAGTTCGTTTGCTCCCTGCCCTCCCAGAATATATTTACAGCCAAAAAGATGATGCTGTTTTCATTAATCTGTATATCAACAGCGAGACAACAGTCGACGTTGATGGTGTGCCTGTCGCTATCCAACAAAAGAGTAATTACCCTTGGGATGCCGATATTTCGGTTAATATAAATCCGAGTGAACCGCTACAATTTGCGCTCAAGCTCCGTGTTCCAAGTTGGGCATTAGGGCAACCTGTCCCCGATAGTGATTTATACACTTACCTTGATGACACGCCTGCGAGCATCAGCTTAGAACTTAACGGTGAGGCGCTGAATGTTCAGGTTGACGATGGATACATCACCATTGACCGCCAATGGCAACCTAACGATAGTCTACAACTCAATATCGAAATGCCAATTCGACGGGTAATCGCCCATGAAAATGTTGCTGATTGCAAGGGCAAGGTCGCTATAGAACGCGGTACAATCGTCTATGCGTTTGAAGGAGTCGATAATAATGGCTCAGTCGAACAAATTACATTATCAGATAGCGACACGCTCACTCCAGAATCGCGCCTAGATTTGCTTGGTGGTATTAGGCTCATCAAGGCTGGCAATTTTACAGCGATTCCGTATTACGCATGGGCGCATCGAGGCGTTAGTGAGATGGCTGTATGGGTTGGGCGCGAAAGCTAACATACTAAAGGAGAACACTGTATGACGCGAGAAGCGATTACAAGCGGCAAGACTTCCCTCGGAATTGAATTTGGGTCAACCCGCATCAAGGCGATACTCATTGATGACACTTACGCCCCTATTGCCTCGGGTGGTTATGAATGGGAAAACCAATATAAAGATGGCTATTGGACCTATGACCTAGATGAAATCTGGACAGGACTACAAGCCTGTTATAGTGAGCTACGCAATGATGTTTTACAAAAGTACAATACACCACTCACAACAATCGGTGCAATTGGCTTTAGTGGGATGATGCACGGCTATATGCCTTTTGACTCATCAGGCGAGTTACTCGTTCCATTTCGGACATGGCGCAATACCACCACAGGGCAAGCAGCAGAAGCCCTCACGGAATTATTCCAATTCAATATTCCCCTACGCTGGAGCATTGCTCACCTATACCAAGCCATCTTGAACCAAGAAACCCATGTTGAAAATATCAGCCACTTAACCACACTTGCTGGCTATGTGCATTGGCGTTTGACAGGTGAAAAAGTCATGGGTGTCGGGGAAGCATCGGGTATGTTCCCAATCGATAGTCAGAAAAATGACTTTGACGCGAGTCGAATTGAGCAATTCAATACTCTCCTCAGCGAGGCGAATATCTCATGGACATTGCAAGATATTCTGCCAAAAGTGCTAGTTGCTGGTGAATCTGCAGGGACTTTGAGCGAAGAAGGTGCAAAATTACTCGATACATCAGGCACATTAGAAGCTGGCATTCCCTTATGCCCACCCGAAGGTGATGCGGGTACAGGTATGGTCGCAACCAATGCCGTTGCTGAACGCACTGGTAATGTCTCGGCTGGAACATCCGCATTTGCCATGATTGTCCTCGAAAAAGCACTCTCAGAATTACATCATGAAATAGACATGGTGACCACACCATCGGGTAGCCCTGTAGCGATGGTACACACCAATACCTGCACCACAGACCTGAACGAATGGGTTGGCTTATTCGGTGAATTTGCAGAAGCCATGGGATTAAAGGTTAATCAATCACAATTATTTGAAACCCTGTATAAGATGGCACTCTCAGCCGATGCTGATGGCGGTGGTTTACTCGCCTATAACTATATCGCTGGCGAACCGATTACAGGTTTTGACGAAGGACGACCTTTATTTGTGCGTCGGGCAGATAGTCAGTTTAACTTAGCAAATTTCATGCGAACCCATCTCTATGCTTCACTTGGTACATTGAAAATTGGCATGGATATTCTCTTTGATGATGAAGGGGTTGAGATTGACCAAATTCTAGGGCATGGGGGCTTCTTCAAAACGCCCGAAGTGGGTCAACGGATGATGGCAACGGCTCTGAATGTTCCTGTTGCAGTAATGGAAACAGCAGGTGAAGGGGGTGCATGGGGTATGGCATTATTAGCGGCTTACATGCAAACGAACGCATCTGACGAGACTTTAGCCACGTTTTTATCTGACAAAGTTTTCGCCAATGAAAATAGCGTGACGATTAACCCCAATCCAGATGATATTGAAGGGTTTGAGGCATTTATGGAACGTTATAAAGCTGGCTTGAGTATTCAAGGTGCGTCTGTCGAGGCACTGAGTTAATGATTGAGATTTTTCAATTGTAAGGGTACATCAGTATTGAATATCGGGTGGTTTTTATCGGACGACATAGATGTCGTCCCTACAATAAATAATTTTGATGTAGGGATGCGATCTATCGCATCCGCCTTGACCGATTTTCTAGTGCGCCTTACAACTTATATTTGCAAGGAGAACTAATACGATGCTAGAGGCATTACGTAAAGAAGTATGTGATTTACACGCCAAGTTACCGAGAAATAATCTGGTCGCGTGGACAAGTGGCAATATCAGTGGACGTGACCCTGAAACGGGATTGGTAGTCATCAAACCAAGTGGCATTACATTTGATAATTTAACACCTGAAAATATGGTTGTTGTTAATGTAGATGGTGAGATTGTCGAAGGGGATTATAAAGCATCCTCAGACACAGCGTCACATTGTTATATCTATCGCCATATGCCACACGTTAATGGTATTGTGCATACCCATTCACGTTATGCAACGGCGTTTGCTGTAGTCGGCAAGGAAATCCCCTGCCTAACAACCGCAATGGGCGATGAATTTGGTGGAGCTATCCCTTGTGGAGGTTTCGCGCTGATTGGTGGCGAAGAAATTGGCGAAGTTGTGGTGGAAACGCTCAAGGATAGTCGGAGTCCATCGTGTATTTTGCAAAGTCATGGTGTGTTCGCAACAGGAGAATCTGCCGAGAAAGCCGTCAAAGCGGCAGTGATGACCGAAGATAATGCCGCCATCGTCTGGACAGCAATGCAACTCGGCACGCCATTGACACTTGAGGCATCCGATATTGATAAGCTCTATGACCGTTATCAGAACGTTTATGGGCAATAAGCGCATACGTTGTAAGGTCACCATAATATTTTTTCATAGAAAGAAATGTAAGGGCGCAGCATGCTGCGCCCCTACAAAAAGCCATCAGACATAATTTATTCGTGGAAGGAAAATTTAAAAATGATTGATTTAAGCAATTACGAAATTTGGTTTTTAACAGGGAGTCAACATCTCTATGGACCTGAAACTTTAGAACAGGTCGCCGTTCATTCACGCGAGATTGCTAGTGCGCTAAATGATGCGTCTGCTATTCCTACCAAGGTGATTTTCAAATCTGTTCTGACAACGCCAGAAGAGATGTTCAATACCGTTCGTGAGGCAAATAATACAGATAACTGTATTGGCATCATCACTTGGATGCACACCTTCTCCCCTGCCAAAAATTGGATTTCTGCCTTGGGTGCGCTCAACAAGCCAATGGCACATCTCCATACGCAATATAACCGCGACATTCCTTGGGCAGATATTGATATGGACTTCATGAACCTCAACCAAGCGGCACATGGTGACCGTGAATTTGGCTTTATGGTCAGTCGCTTACGGATGAATCGTAAAGTTGTGGTCGGGCATTGGGCTGATAGCGAAGTGCAAGAGCGTCTAGGCGTGTGGGCGCGTGCCGCCTGTGCATGGGCAGATTCACAAGATATGCGTGTCGCACGTTTTGGCGATAATATGCGTTCAGTCGCTGTGACCGAAGGTGATAAAGTCGAAGCCCAAATAAGGCTCGGATACCAAGTATCGGGTTATGGTGTTGGCGATTTGGTTGAACATATCAACGCCGCCTCTGATGCCGACCTCTCAGCCTTGATACAAGAATACGAATCCACTTATAGCATGTCCGATGATTTGCGCTCAGGTGGTTCACGTCATGAATCAATTGTTGAAGCAGCACGCATTGAATTAGGTCTGCGGAGTTTCTTAGACGATGGCAATTTCAAAGCCTTTACGACGACATTTGAAAATCTGCACGGTATGGTGCAATTGCCCGGACTTGCCCCGCAACGCCTAATGGCAGATGGCATTGGCTTTGCTGGTGAAGGCGATTGGAAAACAGCGGCATTGGTGCGTGCAATGAAAGTCATGGCGAGTGGCTTAGACGGTGGAACATCTTTCATGGAAGATTATACCTATCACTTTGACCCTGCTGGGATGCAGGTCTTGGGCGCACATATGCTTGAAATTTGCCCATCTATTGCAGACGGTAAACCCAGTTTACAAGTGCATCCACTCGGAATTGGTGGCAAAGCTGAACCTGCTCGTTTGGTTTTCAATACGCCAGCAGGTGCAGGTATTAACGCCTCTTTGGTCGATATGGGCAATCGCTTCCGTATGATTGTCAATGATGTGGATGTGGTTGATGCAGAACACGAGATGCCGAATTTACCTGTGGCACGTGCGTTATGGGTACCTCAACCTGACCTCAAAGTTGGGGCGGCGGCATGGATTTACGCAGGGGGCGCACACCATACAGGCTTTAGCCAAGCTCTCACATGGGAACACATTGCCGATTATTCTGATATAGCAGGTATTGAGTTCGTGCGGATAGATAACGATACGACAATTTATGACTTCAAAAACGAATTACGCTGGAATGAAGTCTATTACGCCATCGCTAAAGGCTTTTAAGAGTAGTTATCAGGTTGTTTAATTGTAGGACAAGACCACAAAAGTTTTTGTCCTCATTTTAAGCGGTTGAGACAGGTCTCAACCCTACATTATTGCCTAAAAAGTGTTGATTTATGTAGGGATGGCATCCATGCCATCCGCAATATAAATATAAGAATTAAATAGGTCGTATAGTAGCTATCTTAATCACATTCAGTTTTGAACTGTTGTTGAAAAACGAGGGTAAAAACTGTCTTAACAGAACAAGGAAATGCGTTATTTTCTTGCCGTTCTCTAGGGCTTTGTGCCTCTGGGGTTCATATTTTGTTTTTAAATCGGCGTGACTATATTAGATAAACATTAGGCAAAGAAGCATGAAAATAATCAATGGCAAGCTAGATTCTGGAACAACAGCCCCATCACCTGAAATTGTGTGTTGGATTCCAGAGTCTAATCCTAATGGCGTGGGTATTATCATCTTTCCGGGTGGTGGATATGGTCACTTAGCGGCACACGAAGGCTAAGGCTATGCCAAGGTTCTTTGTGATGCTGGCATCGCTTGTTTTGTGGTGAGCTATCGGCTAGGTACGGCAGGAAATCGCCATCCTGCAATGCTCGAAGATGCCTTATCTGCCATAGCGACAGTCAGAGAACGAGCGAAAGAATTTGGCATTAATCCCAACAAATTAGGGGTTATGGGGTCATCAGCAGGTGGGCATCTTACAGCCCATACACTTGTTGCATGGGAACAGTATGAAAGTTCAGTTTCTCTAAGACCCGATTTCGGCATTTTATGCTATCCAGTCATCCTTTCTGAGGGGCAATTTGCTCATGCAGGCTCAATGCAAAATTTAGCAGGTGAAAATCCAACATCAGAATTACTGACGGAACTATCTTGCGATAAACAAGTTTCTGCTAAAACACCGCCCTGTTTTATCTGGCACACAGGCGAAGATAGCAGTGTACCACTTGAAAATAGTCTATCGTTTGCCAGTGCCTTACGACAACATGGCATTGCCTTTGAATTGCACTTATATAACAAAGGGGGACATGGGCTTGGCATAGATACACCATTCAACTGGTTGCAAGACTGTTTGCGCTGGATTAACGAAACAACACAAGCAGACATTGAGTAAGGAGTATTGAAAAATAACAGATTAGGGGTCGATAAAGCCCTCACTTTTTAAGAATAGGAGATAATTTTTATGGCTTTACCAACAAGAACACTAGGACGCACAGGATTAGAGGTAACCCAGCTAGGTTATGGTGCGATGGAAGTGCGTGGTAATCGGATTTGGGGAGGTCGTGCTTGCACCCACGACCAAGCAGATACGATTCTCAACGCTGTATTAGATGCAGGGATTAACTTCCTTGATACAGCCAATGATTACGGAAAAAGCGAACTTTACATCGGACGGTTTTTGGCGGATAGACGTGATGAGTATTACCTCGCGACCAAGTGTGGTTGTACCGTCGTTTATGCTGGCGACCATGATGAAACTCCGCATGTATGGACACGCGATAATCTGCGTCGCAACATTGCCGATTCACTGCAAAAGATGGATACAGATTATGTAGACATTTTGCAATTACATAATCCTGATGCACAAACCACAGATGACAACAATCTCGTAGATGTCTTGCAAGAGTTTAAAGATGCAGGAATTGTTAAGTATATTGGCTGTTCTTCCACCTCGCCACATCTCAAGACCTACATTGATTGGGGTGTGTTTGATGTTTTCCAGATACCTTACTCTGCATTAGACCGTCGACATGAAAATCTCATTACAGAAGCCGCTGAAGCAGGGGCAGGTATTATCATTCGTGGTGGGGTTGCGCGTGGTGAACCGGGCAGTGGCTTAGGTCAGCAAGACCAATGGGAACTTTATGAAAATGCTAATTTAGATGAACTGCGCGAAGAGGGCGAAAGTCCGACAGCATTTTTATTACGCTTTACCCTGAGTCATCCGCATTGCCATACAACCATTGTGGGGACATTGAACCCTGAACATCTAGCGGAAAATGTCGCCATAGCAGAAAAAGGCGCATTGCCAGCCGATGTATATGAAGAAGCCAAGAAACGACTCTCAGAAGCAGGGGAAAATCCCGTATAAAGAAGGATACATATGCCTATCAAAATCGCAATGATTGGCGCAGGCTCAATCGGATTCACACGCCGTTTGATGCACGACATCTTAGCTGTACCCGAATTACAAGATACGACATTTGCGCTGATGGATATTTCTGAGCCTAATTTGCAGATGGTCGCACAACTTTGTGAGCGCGATATTCAAGCGAATAATCTCTCGGCAACGATTATCGCAACCACAAGCCAACGTGAGGCTATTCAGGATGCAGACTATGTTATCTGCACCATACGGCAAGGTGGCTTAGAGGCTTTCCAGCTGGATATTGAGATTCCACTCAAGTATGGCATTGACCAATGTGTCGGGGATACCTTATGTGCAGGGGGCATCATGTATGCTCAACGCACAATCCCCGTTTTGTTGGATATTTGCAAAGACATTCGGGAAGTAGCAAAGCCCGATGCCCTATTCCTGAATTATGCAAACCCAATGGCGATGAATGTTTGGGCATGTAACAAATATGGTGGTGTGCGAACAATTGGATTATGTCATGGCGTGCAACATGGGCATGATCAAATTGCGAATGTGATTGAACAATGGGCAAAGGCACAGGATTTAATCGCCTCAGATGAAGTGGTCACTAAACACGATGTGGACATTATCTGTGCAGGGATTAATCATCAAACATGGTATACGCAAGTGCAATGGCGTAATAGAGATATGACTCCGTTAATGCTTGAGATGTTTGAGGCGCATCCTGAGTATCGCCAAACAGAAAAAGTTCGCATTGATATGTTACGACGCTTTGGATATTACAGCACCGAATCGAACGGGCATCTGAGCGAATATGTGCCTTGGTATCGTAAACGTCCTGATGAAATCGAACAGTGGATTGACCTATCAGTATGGATAAATGGTGAAACAGGAGGCTATCTCCGACATTGTATCGAACAGCGTAACTGGTTCGAGAAGGATTTTCCACAATGGCTAGAAGAAGACCCACCAAATATCCAAACGCGAAAACGTAGCGAAGAACACGGCTCTTACATCATCGAAGGCTTGGAAACAGGGCGCATCTATCGCGGACATTTCAACATCGTCAATCAGGGACATATCACCAACTTGCCTGATGGCTGCATTATCGAAATTCCGGGTTATGTGGATGCAAACGGTATCAATATGCCAGTAGTCGGTGACTTGCCTTTAGCCTGTGCCACCACCTGCTCTGTGAGTGTGCGCGTGCAAGAAATGGCAATGGAAGCAGCCGTACATGGGGACGTGACTTTGTTGAAGCAAGCCATGTTGCATGACCCTCTAGTATCTGCTGTCTGTAATACCGAAGAAATCTGGCAATTGGCTGATGAGATGCTGGTTGCACAAGCACAATGGCTTCCGAATTATAGTGCCGATGCGATTGCTTCTGCCAAATCCCGACTCAAGTCACATGAAAGTAATGGTACGCGTGTGCAACTCCGTAAGGATTGGCAAGGTGCAGCACGTTTACCCCTTAAAACATCCTAATACGATAGAAAGAATCTTAATGAATAAAATCACACTAAATGCAAATGCTAAACAGCACAAAATCAACAAGCATATCTACGGACATTTTGCCGAGCATCTCGGACGCTGTATCTATGATGGCTTCTATGTCGGTGAAGACTCCGCTATTCCCAACACACGCGGATTTCGCAATGACATTGTGGATGCTCTCAAAGCGATTAACATTCCGAATTTACGTTGGCCTGGTGGTTGCTTTGCAGACGAATATCACTGGCGCGATGGCGTTGGCGCAAAAGAAAATCGTCCTAAACGCTTGAATTTTTGGGGCAATGCACCTGAAACAAATGCCGTCGGCACACATGAATTTCTGGATTTATGTGAACAACTAGATTGTGACCCGTACTTTGGGGGTAATGTCGGTAGTGGCACAGTGAAAGAAATGCGCGATTGGGTGGAATACTTAACCTCAAATTATGATACTACCCTCTCCGATGAACGGCGTGCAAATGGTCGTGAGCAAGCATGGGCAATCCCATTTTGGGGTATTGGGAATGAGAATTGGGGCTGTGGCGGGCATATGACACCCGAGCAATATGCTGACCTCTATAGCCAATATCATACCTTTGTCCGTAATTACGGCGATACACCGATGATGAAAATTGCAGCTGGCATGGGTGGCACTGACCATAACGGCGAAGATATTAAAATTTTCATGGATAAAGTCCTCAATCGTCGCCACAATGTGACAATGGATGGTGTCAGCATTCATTACTATATTTTCTTGCCAAACAATGAAGCACATTCCGCAACAGACTTTGGCGAAGATGAATGGTTCTTTGTCTTACATGAAGCCAATCATATGGATCATGTTGTCGCGCAGAACTCGGCTGTTCTTGATGAATATGACCCCGAGAAGAAAATCTGGCTGATTGTCGATGAATGGGGGGCATGGTATCCCGTCGAAAAAGGCACAAATCCTGCCTTCTTATATCAGCAAAATTCAATGCGTGATGCAGTTGTCGCGGCATTAACCTTGCACATTTTCCAGAATCATGGCGAACGTGTTCAGATGGCGAACCTCGCACAAACAGTCAATGTCATTCAAGCCTTATTCCTAACAGAAGATGAAAAGATGGTTTTGACCCCGACCTATCATGTTTTTGATATGTTTCAGGGGCATATGGACGCGACTTATTTAGCTTTAGATATTGAGAGCGACACCTACTACGCACAAGATGGCAAGTCACTCCCTGCATATAGTGCCAATGCATCAGTTGATGATGAAGGCAAAATTTTACTGACTTTATGCAACCTAAAACCAAATGAGGACTTGAGCATTACTTGCGACATAAGCGATATGGATGTATCTAACGTTGACGGCAGAATACTGGTCGCTGATGCAATCCAAGCCCATAACACTTTTGATAATCCTGAGACTGTCTCCCCTACTGAGTTTACAGGGGTAACACTCAATGAGAGTACTCTCACGATTAATTTACCCGCAGCATCTGTTGTCGCTCTGACACTCAGTTAAAAGGCAACAGAATGAAAGCCATAAAATTGCACGGAGCAAAGGATTTACGCCTAGAACAGGTCGATGACCCTGCAATGCCACAAGCGGGGGAGGTTTTAATACGTGTGCGTGCGGTTGGCATTTGTGGGTCTGATTTACATATGTATGAAAGTGGACGCATCGGTTACACAGATGCTGTTGAATCATTCATTCTAGGGCATGAATTCATGGGTGAAGTGCTTGCAGTTGGTGATACCGCCCTTGATGGTAATCATCAACCTTTAGAAATCGGGCAACGGGTCGCGGTTGACCCTGCAACACCCTGTTGGCACTGTGAAATGTGCGAAAAAGGACACCCAAATCTCTGTTGGAATTTGGCTTTTCATGGTCTATATCCTGATGCAGGTGCATTACAAGAGCGCATGATTGTCTCTTCGCGTAATTGCTTCCCGATGCCAGATAGCATTAGCGACGGAGCAGGTACACTCCTAGAGACTTTGGGCGTTGCCATCCATGCGATTGACCTCAGCAAAATAAAGCTCACAGATACAGTTGCCGTAATTGGCTGTGGTCCAGTTGGATTATTAATTATCCAACTGGTGAAATTGGTGGGTGCATCTAAAATTTATGCTTTTGACAAGTTCGATTGGCGTGTTGAAAAAGCACGAGAACTAGGCGCAGAAGCATGGAATGTTGACTCTATCGATGCTGTAAGCAAGATTGAAGACCTCACCCATGGTCGGGGCGTTGATGTATCCATTGAAGTCGCTTGGGCTGACCATTCTGTACAGATGGCAGCAGATATGGCACGTCTCGGTGGGCGACTTGTCCTAGTGGGTATTCCAGTTGATGACCAAATCAGGCTTTCACACGCTGTCGCACGACGCAAAGGGCTTACGATTATGATGGTACGACGCATGAAGCACAGTTATCCGCGTGCGATTGACTTGGCAACATCAGGCAAAGTTGAGCTTGATAGTTTAATCTCACATCATTTTTCACTTGAAGAAACAGCAACAGCCTTTGAGAAAAATTTCAATTATGAACACGGTATCCATAAAATTATTGTGGATATTTAAATCACTTTATTAAACCATTGTTTAGCATGGCAGGTACTTGCCGTGCAGAGGAGTTACAAATGTTAATGACAAAATGGGGTGAGACAGTCACCGCAGATAATGTTCACCAAGAATACCCACGTCCACAGATGGTGCGTGACAACTGGCAAAATCTTAATGGCTTATGGGATTACACCATCACATCGAAAGATACGGCACATGCTCCCGAATATTATGAGGGACAAATACTCGTTCCTTTCCCAATCGAATCAACCTTATCTGGTGTTGAAAAAAGCGTAAAAGCAGACCAATTGCTCTGGTATCAGCGCAAATTTTCAGTCAGTAATGAGGATAACCAGCGTGTCCTCTTGCACTTCGGCGCAGTCGATTGGGAAACAACTGTTTATGTCAATGGCACAGAGGTCGGCTCACATAAAGGGGGCTATGACCCATTTACATTTGACATTACCGATGCCCTTAATAGCACTGGTGAACAAGACTTGGTCGTGCGCGTTTATGACCCTACAGACGCATCAACCCAACCACTAGGGAAACAAACCCATGAACCACGTTCTATCTGGTATACCCCAACCACAGGCATCTGGCAGACAGTTTGGCTGGAAGTTGTGCCAGAAACATACATCTCAAGTTTTAGAATCATTCCCAATATAGATGAGGGTACGCTACAAGTTATTCCACAGACCGCAGGAAAAGCAGAGGGCTTGCAAGTTAGTGCGAGAGCATTCGATGGTGATGAACCCGTTGCCATTAGTGCCGTCACAGGTGACGATACACTGACATTGACCATTGAAGATGCGAAATTATGGTCGCCAGAGAATCCGTTCTTGTATGACCTCAAATTAACCCTACTTGATGGCGATACTGTTGTAGATACAGTCGATAGCTATTTTGGGATGCGGAAAATCGAGTTAGTCCCTGATGCGAAAGGCGCATTACGCATTGCCCTCAATGGTGAACTGGTTTTCAATTATGGTTTGCTAGACCAAGGCTTCTTCCCTGATGGTTTATACACTGCCCCGAATGATGACGCTCTGCGTTATGACATCGAAATCACCAAAGAACTAGGTTTCAACACGATTCGCAAGCATGTGAAGGTCGAACCTGCGCGTTGGTATTATTGGGCAGATAAGCTCGGTGTACTGGTATGGCAAGATATGCCAAGCGGTGAAGAACGTGTTGACCGTGGTGAAGGGCAAATTGAACGCTCCCAAGAATCAGCCGAACAATTTGAGCTAGAATACGAGCGCATGGTAGACTATCTCTACAACTATCCATCCATTGTGATGTGGGTTGTCTTCAATGAGGGATGGGGACAATATGATACAGTGCGTGTAACAGAGTTCGCGCAATCATTGGATGACACCCGTTTGTTAAATAGCGTCACAGGCTGGAATGATATGGGTGTGGGACATTTCCACGATATTCATAGCTATCCGGGACCCGATATGCCTCCTGAATCGCCCGGACGTGGTTTGGTCTTAGGGGAATTTGGTGGCTTAGGCTTACCCGTAGAAGGGCATATGTGGGTCACTGATTTTTGGGGCTACCGCGCTTATGATAGCGAAGAAGAACTCACTGCCGCGTATACTGAACTTATCGAAAAATTGCGCCCAATGATTGAAGAACAAGGGCTATGTGCCGCCATTTATACGCAAACTACCGATGTTGAAACCGAAGCCAACGGTATGCTGACCTACGACCGTGCGGTGATGAAAATGGACATCAACACCGTGCGCGAGTTGAATGAATCCTTGTATGGATTAGAAGCGAAATAAGATTTGTAGATTTAAAGTCCTGAAAGTATCTCAGAATAGCAATTTTCTATTTTCGCGGACGCGATACATCACGTCCCTACATGATTGCCTAAAAAGTGAGGTTTTATGTAGGGACAGCATGAATGCTGTCCGAAAAATATGCAAAATAATTCTAAAACTTCGAGGGATTCATTGTTATTGTCAGCAAAAGTTCTAGGAATAAAAACATGAAAGCACTCGTACTGGAAGACATCAAACAATTCGCTTATAGCGATGTACCTGAACCCGATATAAGTCCCGATGATGTGTTGATAAAAGTACAAGCCACAGGAATTTGTGGTAGTGACATTCATGGGATGGATGGGTCAAGCGGACGACGAATTCCGCCGATTATCATGGGGCATGAATCCGCAGGTATCATTGCTAAGGTCGGCGCAAATGTCAGCAATTGGCAAGTCGGTGACCGTGTAACCTTTGATTCAACAATTTATTGTGGAGATTGTTTCTTCTGCCGACGGGGTGAGATTAATCTCTGTGACAATCGTCGGGTGGTAGGAGTATCTTGTGGCGATTATCGTCAACATGGGGCTTTTGCCGAGTATCTTGCTGTGCCTGCTCGAATTTTATATCGTGTCCCAGATGACCTGAGTTTTGTTCAAGCTGCGTTTGTCGAACCCGTATCAATTGCTGCACATGCAGTCGAACTCACGCCCATTGCGCTTAATGATACAGCTGTCGTTGTCGGCACAGGGATGATAGGCTTATTACTCATTCAAGTTCTCAAGCAAACAGGTGTGGGTAAAGTCATCGGGATAGACCTCGCAGACTCACGTTTGGAACTTGCTAGGCAACTTGGCGCAGATGTCACGATCAATGCGCGCGACACAGATATTCAGGAACAAATCCTCGCTCATACTGAAGGGCGTGGTGCAGACATTGCCTTTGAAGTAGTAGGAATTACCGCAACATTACAAACAGCGGTAAAAGCCTTACGCAAAGGTGGCGCACTGACACTGGTAGGCAATATTTCGGAAACCGCAGAGTTACCGATTCAGCTTGTAGTCACGCGTGAATTAACACTATATGGCTCATGCGGGTCACAAGGAGATTATCCTGCGAGTTTGGCGATGCTTGCTCAGGGCAAAGTTCAGGTTGAGCCACTCATTACCGCGATTGCACCTCTGAGTGATGGTGCAAACTGGTTTGACCGTCTTTACAATGAGCAAGATTTACTCAAAGTCGTGCTAACACCTGACGGGGTAACAATATGATACGAACAGCACTGATTGGCTACGGGAAAGTCGCCCATTTACATGCCTCGGCACTCGCGAAATCGAGCTTGGCAGATTGTATTGCCGTATATGGGCGCAATTTAGAAAAAGCGCAAGCATTCGCTGAACAATACAACATCATAGCATATACCGATCTAGTCGAAATGCTAACAGCTGAGAACATACAGGCAGTCATCGTCTGTACACCACACCCTGCCCATGCGGATTCGGCTGTGGTTGCGGCAAAGATGGGTGTGCATATACTGGTTGAAAAGCCTTTAGCCAGTACACTCGCAGATTGTGATGCCATCATTGAAGCTGTACAAGAAACAGGCGTGAAATTAGGCGTTATCAGTCAGCGACGACTTTATGAACCTGCTTTACGGGTGCGCCATGCGATAGACAATGGCAAAATTGGCAAGCCCATTTTAGGCACAGTACAGATGCTTGGCTGGCGCGATAAAGCCTACTACGATTCTGACCCTTGGCGTGGCACTTGGGAATACGAAGGCGGTGGTCTCTTAGTGAACCAAGCTCCACATCAACTCGATTTGCTCTTGTGGTATATGGGCGAAATTGCCGAAGTCACAGCTTATTGGGATAACTTGAATCATCCCTATATCGAAGTCGAAGATACAGCTGTTGCCATTATCCGCTTTAAAAATGGCGCATTGGGCAACATTGTCCTCAGCAATTCACAAAAGCCTGGTTTATTCGGCAAGGTTCATGTACATGGGAGTAACGGGGCATCAGTAGGAGTTCAAACTGAAAGCGGTAGTATGTTTATCGCTGGCATGAGTGACATCAGTGCGCCACCCATCAACGATATATGGACAATTGAAGGCGAAGAACATCTCTTGCAACATTGGCAACAAGAGGATGCAGAACATTTCCAAGCTATCAAGCCAACGCGCCATTATATCGCGCTACAAATTGAGGACTTCATGCAGTCTATTTTGGATAATCGGCAACCTGTCGTTACGGGACGCGATGGACGGGCTGTTGTTGAGTTATTTTCAGCAATTTATGAATCACAGCGTACAAATTCGACTCTTTACTTTTAACTTGAGAGGAACTTTAGGATGAAGAAAATTATTGTTACAGGGGGTAGTGGCAAAGCAGGACGAGCCGCTATCAAAGATTTGATAGAGCACGGGTATGAAGTTCGCAATGTAGACCGTGCAGGACAACATCAACGAGGGAATCCCAATGTTATCTATGCGGATTTGAGCGATTTCGGGCAGACAATTGATGCCATGACAGGCTATGATGCAGTGGTGCATTTAGCAGCAATCCCCGCGCCAGAAATATATAGCGATGAAGTGACATTCCGTAATAATATCACCAGTACATATAATGTCTTTCAGGCAGCTGTTACACTTGGCATGGAGCGCGTGGTATGGGCATCAAGCGAAACGGTCTTAGGACTACCTTTTGATGACGAAAAGCCAGATTATGCTCCTATTGACGAGAAGCAAACCCCCTACCCTGAATCCTCTTATTCATTGTCTAAATTATTAGGCGAAGAAATGGCACGACAATTCAACCGTCGGCATGGTATTCCCTTTGTGGGCTTACGCATCTCGAATATCATGGAGCCTCGGCAATATGAACAGTTTCCTACATTTTGGGATGACCCGATGATACGCAAGTGGAATTTATGGGGTTATGTCGATGCGCGTGATGTGGCACAAGCCTGCCGCTTAGGCTTAGAAGCCGATATTTCTGGCGCAGAAGTCTTTATCATTGCAGCGGCAGATACCTGTATGACGACCGAAAATAGTAAATTGATGGAAGAAGTATTTCCAGATGTTGAACTGAAAGAGGTCGGAGATTTTGATACGCTACTCAGCATTGATAAAGCACGAGATATGCTAGGATACAGCCCTAATCATTCATGGCGTGATTATTTGACAGTATAAACACATGGTGCTTTAGATTAAACCTATTCCTCTACAAGTTGATTGTCTACTGCGCTATTATGAGAGGGTCAATTCATGTTAAAATCGTACGGTATTCATTCGATTTTGGAGTAATAAACATGAACCAAGACCCTCTTTTACAATGGCGCGATGAATTTCCAATTTTATCAAAATGCAATTATCTAATTAACAATTCTCTCGGTGCAATGCCGAAGGGTGTTTATGATTCGCTAAAACATTATGCAGATATGTGGGCAGAACATGGCGTATCCGCATGGGGAGAAGAGTGGTACGAACTCAACGGCGTGGTCGGGAATAAGATTGCTCCCCTGATGGGTGCAAAGCCTGATACTGTACTCGTCCATCAGAATGCGAGTATTGCCAATAGCATCCTCTTTGGTGCGCTGGATTATAGCGACGAAAAACGCAATAAAGTCGTCATTACGGATATGGATTTCCCCTCTGATGTTTATGTGTTGCGCTCATGGTTGCCAGACCATATGCAGATTCACATGGTCAAAACTGAGGATAGCATCAGCATTGATACCCAGAAAATACTGGACGCAATTGACGAAACCACACGCTTGGTCAGTATCTCGCATGTGCTGTTCCGTAGTGGCTATATCATGCCTGCAAAAGAAATTGTGGAAAAAGCGCATAGCGTAGGCGCACAGGTCGTGCTGAATGGCTACCATAGTGTCGGTATTATCCCTGTGGATGTGACTGCACTCAATGTCGATTTTTATATTGGCGGTGTCCTCAAGTGGATGTGTGGAGGAACAGGCGGTGTGTTCATGTATGTCCGCCCTGATTTACTGACGACATTGCATCCCAAAGTCACAGGCTGGATGTCGCATAAGTCACCATTTAGCTTTGATGTCGAGCATTTAGACTGGCGTGAAGATAATTATCGCCTGATGAATGGCACACCGGGCATTGCCTCTCTGCAAGCGATACAACCCGGCATTGAAATTATTACCCAAGTCGGTGTTGAAAATATCCGCGAAAAATCAATACGCCAGACCTCTCTGCTGATTGACCTCGCTGACGAAGCAGGCTATGAGGTTATTGCACCACGCGACCCTGCTCGGCGAGGCGGACACGTTACCCTCAATCCGCCACAAAGCTACGCTGTCTCACGCGAACTTTTGGCACGGAATATCAAGATTGATTACCGTGAAGGGGCAGGGATACGGATTGCGCCTCATTTCTATAATACGGATGAGGAAGTGCGTCAAGCAGTGGCGACCATTGGCGAGATTTTAGAGGATGGGACTTGGAAACAGCATCAGCAAAGCAGAGACTTTGTGACCTAAGCGAAGCCTTATTTTTAGGACTTTTGCTCGACAAAAATAGCCACCGTCATATAAACATGACCGCTAGTCAATCAACATCGGCTAAAGCCGACAGGACAGCTTGTCGACCTTGTGTCGATGTTGATACATAGCCGTTGATTTTAGTCAACGGTGTGAAATAATCACTTTGCAATAACGCTTTTCTATTCCATCATTGTCTTAGATTTACTATGACGAGCTTTTTCACGCACTAGCCACTGACGCACTGTAAAATCTGATTGTGCTAAAGTAGCAAAAACTGCTTCGCTATGCCCCTGTGTACTGACAGTCGTTTGCAGAGAGGCAAGGTCATAATATTGAGTTGCCCCTTCCAGAATAGCATGGAAATAATGGGCTTGATGTGCCTGTTTGCGTAATTTGCGCGGTAGATAAATTTTCCATGTATTACGTTGGGCTGTATCCTCAATGACCTTAGTTGCATCCGCTAATTTTGCCTCGAATACCCTGTTCTGCCCTTTGCTCAGTTGGATATAATGCGGAGCGACTTGTATATCAGCTGGGTAGTATGGCGTGCGGAAGAATTTTCGCTCAGCTAGCGCAAACCACCACAAGGAATTATAAGCATGAATGAGGAAAAACTCGACTTCATTCAGTCGCAAGGATACGGATAACTCACGGAAAGGTATCCCCATATACTTTGCTGAAACCGCACTGAGGACGATTTCTAGAGTATCCCCTTCGACAACCAAATTTTCCTCTTGGATAAGACTTTGCCAACTTTCACGACTGGCATTTCCTATCAAACTGACTTCTAAAACAGGTTCGACAACAGTGATATATTCGATTTGCTCAGGCATAGTGTCATATTGTCTTTAAGCTAATAAGGTCGATGACATGATACTCGTGTTTTTCAGCCAATTAAAGAGCATATAAGGTTCACATATGCTATGCTACAAAGATATATATTACAAAATTACAAAAGGTCAATTATGCCCGTACCTGTCGTTGCCAAAAATGATTTAGATGCCTACATCTTAGAAACCACAATTGTAGTCAAAATTCCGCGTGGCACAGAGGGACATCTCGTGCAGGAAATCCGTAAAGATGTGGTGATTGTGCAATTTGATGTGCCGTCACTAGCCCCGTTGCGCGTTAATAAGCGCGACTTAATCATGAGCGATTCAATTGACTATATTGCCAGTGAATTAGAACGCATCATCAAGATAGAACCTTTCATCGAGCGTGATGTTCACCGTGCGGCAGATGATTTACTCTTACGTGCATTAGAGAGCATTTCTAACGAGGAAAACGAAGCACAGGTTCAAAAAATCGTTCGCCTATTTCGAGAAATCTCCAAGCATTATTGATTATTATTGAAAATGGTATTTTCAGATTGTTGACAAAAGCAGATTTGAACTGTTGGCGTAAAAACGGCAGTAAAAATTGTCTTTTTGAGACCGCGAAAATGAGCCTTTTTTTGCTTTTCTTCGTGTTCTTCGTGCCTTTGTGGTGAATATTTCTCATCAACTAAACAGATTTGGAAACTACAGTGAGCCTAATTTAGCCATCTCAACACGCGATATAACAGACCGTTTGTGCTATAATTTTGTGAGTGATAATGTGATTTAATAATAAAGCAAAGGCGACAGTGGCATGCCCAATATCCAAACAATGTTACGTGAACATGACGAAGGAATTTTGCCAACACTAGCAAGTGTTTGGAGCGTCACTGTGACCAATATGAACACCGAAGAACAAATCCGCGCCTTAAACGATGCCTTGCAAATCCCTGAGAAAGCCGAAACTGTTTGGGGCAAACTCAGCGAAGATGAACGCCAAGCCTTGCAAACGCTCCTCGGTAGCCAATTGCAAATGCAGGGCAATATGTTCAAACGCTTCTACGGAGATATTCGTAAGATGGGCAAAGGACAAGTCGAGCGCGAACAACCGCATAAAAATCCCGCTACAATTGCTGAGGGCTTATTCTACAAGGGCTTGATTGGCGAGCAATTCAAACAAGGCAAAAAAGGCATGGAACTAACGATTTTCGTGCCTGAAGAACTGGCTCAAGTATTGCCGATTCACAAAACCGCTTATGAAGGTATCGAAAACGAGCCGATGCCCCAAGCTGAAACGGTCACAATCGACCACTTACTACCTGTTGAAGAACACTATATTGAAGAGATACAACCAGCCGACACATCAATTGTTGATGATATGTGTACCTTACTCGCATTTTTGAGGAATCATACAGCAGGTATTGTAGAAGATGATTTTCTACCAGCCGATGTGGAACGCCTCATGCCCTATTTACTCAATCAATCGCCTGAACGTCTGAATTTTATACTCGGGATTGGCGCATCTGCCGACCTCATCACCACCCAGGAAGGACGTGCTTACCCCAAGCGAAATAGCCAAAAATGGCTGGATAGCACCCGAAGTGAGCAACTCAAGACACTCTTAGATGCGTGGCACACCAGCACAATCTACCGCGATATGTGGCATGTACAAGGCTTGCATGTCGATTATGATGCAGGCTTCCCCTACGACCCCTTGCTCGGACGCGAGGCAATGGTGGAAATTTTGCGCCAAGTTGCCCCTGCTAATGAATGGTTTGCTGTCGATGAACTGATTGATGCCGTCAAAGCCATTGACTCTGATTTTCAACGTCCCGGTGGCGATTATGAAAGCTGGTATATCCGCAATGATGCAGGTGAATATCTGCATGGCTACGAAAGCTGGGATGCTATTGAAGGCGCATTGATAGATTTCTACATCAAAGGACCTATGCACTGGCTTGGCTTAGTGGATATTAGCGAAGATGCCGCCCGTTTCACAGCCTATGGACGTGCCTATATCGGCTTGAGTGACTTCCCCTATCCGCCAGACCCTAGTGAATTGATTACTATCAATGATGATGGTGTGTTTGTTGTCTCTCGTCGCGTGAGCCGTGTTGACCGTTTTCAAGTAGCGCGTTTCACGACATGGGGAACGCCCGATAGCGCAGAGTATTACTATCGCCTAGATGCTGAGGGTATTGAGATGGCAGGAAAACAAAATATCACCACAGGGCATATTTTAACTTTCCTCAAGAAACATGCCGATGGTAAACCCCTCCCTGACCGCGTTAATCAGCTATTGGAGAATTGGCAAGGTGGTGGTGGCAATCTCAGTGAAGTCACCTTTGAACGCCTACTTGTCTTACGCACAACCTCTCCCGAAGTCTTAGACCGAATCTATAATGAACCCACTCTCCGCCGTTATCTAGGAGCAAAATTAGGCGAGATGGCGTGCATTATCCGCGCCAATCAACAAGAAGATTTACAAGTCGCCCTCGGTGATGTCGGTATCAAGGTTGAGATAGTATGACACGAGGGTTGCTTTAAGATGTGATTACAAGTTTTGTTGATTTAGGAATTTAACCCAAAGATAATTAGGCAAAAGGGAAAAGGTGCTCTGTTGCAAACTTCAAAAATATGTTTATCGACAGAGACTAAAGCCATCTGTCTAGCCAAAATGCGGACGCTAAAGCGTAATCAAAAGCAACAAAGTGTGCTTTAGCACCCGTGTTTCTTAGCCATCATGCTTTAGCATATGGCGACTAAATAACCTTTCAATTTTTACCTATGTCAAGATTTTTCAACTTTTAGAGACATTTTATACGCCCCCCGCTTACCCATATTGACCTTATTATAAAACCCCCTAACGATACAAGCGTTGCAAATCATTCATGACCTCATCCACAGGCAGAATCTTGCCAATCATTTGGTCAGGTCGTATCAGATACGCTGTATTTTCCTTTAGTTTAAGCTGTCCTTGCTCATTGACCACAATCTCAATTGCTGGGTTATCATTGCTGATGCTATCGGCTTGCGTCGTGACAATCCGAATAGAGAGGGTATCCGCGTGCTGTGCCTGAATCCGAGTCGCAATATCGTAAAGCGTTAAGAGCTTGTCCCCTACCAAAAATAGCGTGTGCCGTGATGTATCAAGCAACTGGTACAAATCCTGCTGATTACCATTGATAGCAAAAGCATAATTTGGCAAACGTTGCCCCCCACGTAATTGACCATCTGAGCCACTAACAATGCTTGCGCCTTTATAACTGTGGTTCAACTGTGCCATCGTATGCACGATACGACGTTTTATCGGCGCAACCTTATTGAGTATACCCATTACACCCTCACGCAGACTACGCTTGAGACTCGGTTCGCGTAAAAGCATCGACGATGCACCAATATGAGTCGAGCGCACCACTTGTTGCCCTATTGGATGCCGTTCCTCTTGGTAGGTATCCAATAAGCTGGTGTTGGCTTGTTCTTTAATAACCATTGCCAATTTCCAGCCTAAATTAAAGGCATCTATCAAGCCTAAATTAAGTCCTTGTCCACCAAAAGGCGTATGAATGTGAGCAGAATCCCCTAATAAAAGCACGTTCCCATGACGATAATCATCCACCTGACGATGTTGCAAATTGAACACCCAAAATTTACTGGTTATCTCACGGATTTTGCCCTCAATGCCTGTAATTTTCATCATCTCTTGGGCATCGTCAAAAGTCGGTTCAATTGGATTGCCTTGTGCATCATGATTCTGAGTATAAGCAACACGGTATACATTGTCAGGCAATGGGAAGACACCATAAATCCCATCTTCACTACTGCTGAATGTCATTTCATTTCTTGGCACAGCCCAATCTAATTCGGCATCAAACAACACCCATGGGTCAGCATAATCGTCGCCGACAAAATCAAATCCCAGTAAACGACGAACGGTACTCTTTGCGCCATCTGCCCCCACTAAATAGGTTGCTGTGGCTTGTTCAATCTGCCCCTCTGTATCTTCTATAGTTACCGTCACGCCATCAGTAGATTGCGAGAAATCCGTCAAGAGTCTCTCGCGCTCAACAGCAAACCCTTGCTCGGCTAAACGGTCTATGAGCAGTTCTTCGGTACGGTATTGGGGAATATCCAAGATGAAGGGATAACGTGTATTGTCTAATTGGTTGAAGGGAAAGCGCACCGCATCTTTATACAAGGTGCGTAAAGTCAAAGTTTCGACGCGAACCCCTTCTGCCAGCAAACGCTCTGTTACACCAACGGTATCAAGTGCTTCGAGCGTTCTTGCATGGAGTGCCGCCGCTTTTGATAAAACCAAAGGGGCAGGATATTTATCTATAATACGAAATGATATGCCATACTGGGCTAATAAATTCGCTAAAGTTAATCCGACAGGACCCGCCCCAACAATAAAAACATCAACGTGCGCCACTATTTAAATCCTTACAATACGATGAAATCAACATTCTTCATATTGTAATAAAAATTGAAAGAATTTGAAATAAATTGGTTATGCCCAACCGTCGTTTAATAAAGCGCGTGTTTCTTCAATGGCGACATCCCAGATAGCTTGCATATCCTCATCACTCCGTTGATACAAGCCACCAAAATTACCATCGCCCAAATACTCACGGACTTCTGGGGGCGATAATTGACGCATATAGTCGAAATGAATCATGGGTTTTTGCTCTTCAGGCATGGTGATACCTGCTAGACGTGTCCACGGGAAGTTTTCCATCCATGAGGCGTGCGATGCCACAGGGTCAATCTTGCGGACTTTTGCCAGTGTTTTTGGCGCGCGCCACCAATCATGCCATTTAATCCGCATATGAGGATAATCGACTTGCCATTCACTCAGGTAGCTTGATGCTGGCGTATTGCCCCCATGCCCATTGACGACCAAGACTCGCTTGAATCCTTGTTCGGCTAAGTTGGTCAGAATATCGCCAACAATGGCAAAGTAAGTCTGCATATTGAGGCTGATTGTGCCTGCATAGGCTTTAAAATAGGGCGTAATCCCATACGGCACAACAGGAAATACAGGGATGTTGAGAGGCTCTGCCGTTTCGATGGCTAAACGTTCAGCAAGGATGCTATCAACACTGAGGCTGAGATAGGCATGTTGCTCTGTGCATCCGAGAGGCAAAATACAACGGTCATCTTGTTGTAAATAAGCTTCGACTTGTATCCAGTTCATATCGCTAATTCGCATGATATTGTCCTAAATTTTATGGTTATCGGAGATTTTCTTAGTTTTTGTACTCAGATGATGTGAGTAGTCAGTGCATTATAATTCTCTGTGCAATTACCACCATTCTTCTGATATGTTCTTTAACTGATTTGTCATCTCCTCGATTGTCCATTGAACAGGTCGCAGTTCTTCTATGAACCATTCCGCACCATACGTTAACCATTGCATTCTACGATAGTGAACCAATTCTAAATTATCGTCTTGTAACCCGAACGTCGTTCCACAACAAATACATATAGAATGACTCTTCGGTTTCCACATATCAGCGACTTGCTCTAATCCACAAACTCTACAAGGAAAATTTGCCATTTTTTGCTCCCTCTGTGGTTTATATTTTTGCTTTTCTTCGTGTTCTTCGTGACTTCGTGGTGAATCTTTTTCTGCACTATCTCAGCACCCAGCACTCAGCACTTTTTCCTCGCATTTCTCTGTGCCTTTGGGTCTCTGTGATTCATATTTTCTTTTCTCATGTTTCTTATTTTCCCTGTATTTCTTCGTGCCTTCGTGATGAATCTTTTTCTACACTTATTTTTCTTGTTCATATCAACGGGGATATGAACGGACATATAACCAACATTCGTGCACCAAACTCTGCTATGCTCTGTTTAGCACCTTAACAACTGAATACTTTTTAGAGATGGTTTCACCCAAACCATTTACAAACTGCTGAACAGGAAATTCCCTGTTATTGCGATTTTTCCCTACGCCCAAAATCCCTGTTAATTTTCCTGTTTTCCCTGTTATCCCCTGATAAACAGGAAACTATTCAGCCAATTTGATAATCTCGCGCTGGGCTAAATCTTGAATTTGCTCATCACTATAGCCTAGCTCGGTCAATATCCCGCGTGTATGCGAACCTTTTTCTGTGCCAATCCAACGATACTCAGGCACATGGTCAGAGATATGTATTGGACTAGCAACTTGGCTTTGCGCTTTACCGTCGGGTTTCGGCACTTGCACCAGCATCCCACGCGCATTAATTTGTGGATGCTTGAGGGCTTCTTCTGTTGTTAAAACAGGTTCAACACAAACATCCTTATCTGCAAAAATTGTCTCCCATTCACTGAGTGTTTTACTAGCAATTGTCTCGCGTACAATCAGTTTCACAGCTTGATGTTTTGTTATATCAGGATTTAACCCGACTTCAATCAGTTCAGGATGCTCAATCGCTTCGCAGAACCCTTGCCAGAATTTCGGTTCGAGTGAACCAACCGAGAGCAATCGCTCATCTTTAGTTTCATATAAATCATAGAAAGATGCCCCATTCAGCAATGTGCCTTCGGGTTCAGGGCTAGAATCGCCCAAAATCACTTGGGATGCCCCCACAGCATTCCACGCCAACGAGCCATCCAACATACTAATATCGACTCGCGCACCCTCACCTGTCGCCATCCGCCGAATGACTGCACTCAACAGACCAATCACCAAATGTAGAGAGCCACCACCAATATCTGCCACCTGCATCGGGAAAGGTGCAGGCGTTTCGTCTTTGCGTCCTGCATAACTGAGTAAACCAGATAAAGCTAAATAATTAATATCATGCCCTGCGCGGTCTTTATACGCCCCTGTCTGACCATAGCCCGTCAGCGAACAGAAAATCAAATTCGGGTTGACCTCACGCAAAGCATCATAGCCCACACCTAGTCTATCCATCACATTAGGACGAAATTGCTCGACGACAATATCGTAGTCTTGAACGAGGGCTTTAATAATTGTCACTGCTTCTGGATTTTTGAGGTCAAGTGAGAGGTTGCGCTTGGAGCGATTCAAAACAGCGTGTTGTCCTGAAACACCTCCATCAAAAGGGGGCATCATTCTCACCAAATCCACCCGATTAGGGGCTTCGACACGAATAATATCTGCGCCCAAGTCAGCCAACATCATCGTGGCATAGGGACCTGGTAACAAGGTCGAGAAATCGAGTATTTTCAGATTAGCAAGTGGCGAGGTCATGATATTAAGCTCATTTCAAATCTTATTGTAGAGCCTCGAAAGTTTTCAAATAAGCTTATGTTTTTGAGCGGTTGAGACAGGTCTCAACCCTACATGATTGCCTAAAAATTGAGGGGTAATGTAGGGATGGCATCCATGCCATCCGCCAAAAAGTCTTATTTTCTTTCCAGTGCCTACAAGATGTAAGTATTAAAATTAGTTGTATTATGAGTTCACTTTAGCAGGTCAGCAAAAGCGATTATATATTGTAATCAGGCAATTTTAAGCTGAAATGCTTTTAAGTATAATCTTGCTCAAACCTCTCCACAGTTGATTTAGGTAGTTCAGATAGTGTCTGCTAATCTATCGCGGTGGGAATGGCACAGGACTCCGTACCGCTTCGGGCGTGCTTTCAGGTGTCATTTCTGCGGTAACTTCGGCAGTCAGTTCAGGAGTTAGTTCGGCTGTACTTTCAGGAGTAACTAATTCATCTGCGCGTGTGTCGAATGTGCCACGACGTTCGCATAAGCCTAAGCGTGTTCTATCTTCTAAGGTTGCCACCCATTCGTATTCTGCAATATCAGGATAAAATTCTGGCGTGAATGCCGCATCCCAAACAACATTGCCATTCAGGATAGCACGTTCGGCAATGTCGCCTGTTTCTAAATTTGTTACCACTAAGATAATACGTACATCGTCATACGGGATGAAGAATTGCAAGAAATCATTAAGGTCATCGACTAGAACACCGTCTGGATTTGGGGCTGGTGAGGTAACAAAGTCCTCACACAACATATCTTCTGGGATAGGCGTTGCCGTCGGTGTCGCGCTTGCTGTGTTGGTCGCAACGGGGGTTGGGGTTTCTGATGGTGTAGTGGTCGGTGTAAACGATGCTGGCAAAGTCGCTTGAAAACCTACTGCACGAGTCATCTCATCAGCCGAGACTGTTTGTGTCGGAATGGTTGTCGCTGTCCCAATTGGTGTCGGTGTTGTGTTATTACAGGCACTCAAAATGAATAATAGTAGCAAGCTACTGAACCAACCATTTCTCATGTGATCATCCTAGTCGCTTTTGTGTGTTTGAAGAATATAATAAATCATTCCTTAATTAATAATAAATATATTTAATCGTATAATTAATTTATCAATGAAACAGATTTAATCTCATCAATTTTTATTATAAGGAAAATCACAATGGCAGTTGCAAGCATCAACGACAGTAAAAAACTTATCTCTCACGCAATTAACAATCGTCTCCATGCCCTCTCAATCGGTATGAGCTATCTTGAAGGCAATGTTGAAGATGACGAACGTACCATGCTCCGTTCTCTCAAGATGGAATTGCGCGATTTACAAGACCTCATTGAGCAACTCAAGCATCATTAATCGTACAAAATTGCGACTGTTGCTCTGAATATTCCGCTTGATAAATAGCCATTCACGCGAATTTGGTATGTGCCGTCCTCTGGTAATGTCATCATCACACTCGGATTTAACGAGTTCGCATTGTCATCAGCTTCTAATATAATCTCGCCATTCGGATCCAATACCGCTAACACTGGGTCAAACCCTGTATCACCTACAACCTCAATTTGAACCCGTTCTCCTGCTTGACCTTGAAATGCAAAAAATTGATATTCACCTTCTATAACTGAACCATCAACTGCCATGAGCATCGTTGTAGACGGAATCGGTGTCGGTGTCGGCGCAATAGTGACGTAATTCCATAAGAGCGTGTAACTACCTGTATTTGTGCCTGTCTCGTCATAGATGCGTAATAGATAGGTCGCAGGCATGGTAATATCTGCCATTTGAATGAGTGACGCATTACCTGAACCGCCATCATCATCACGGTAAATCAACTCGCCTGTTGTCGTTACCAATTCAATCACAGGGTCTAAGGCAATATCATTCGGGCTAACAGCAATCGACACAACATCTTGTGGATTGAGGGCAAGTTGCCAGATATGCCGTGTCCCAATCCGTGAAATCGTGCCTGTTGTCTGCGAATTGGAGAGTGCAAAGCCTTGATAGTCATCTCGCACCGATGCCCCACGCCCAAATGAAATCACAAACTGCCCAACGCTATTATCTTCGGCTGTTACGATGATGATGTGTGCGCCTGATTGCGCGATGATGATGCCGTTGGTTGCCGCTGCCCCATTGGCATCAGATGTAGATGCACTGGCAAAGGCAATTTGTTCGCCGTTCGGGTCAAAGACTTCAAAGCGAGGCACTATCGTAGACCCCTCTAAAGGCTCAACCACCATACTAATACGCTCCCCTGCATCGGCAAAAAATGAAAATCGCTGGAAATCACCGACGCGTGTGATGGAATTAATGGACGGACGATGGTCTTCTAGGCGTTGATCAGGGACTGCAAAGCGAATCATCGGCGTTTCATAGGGGATAACTGTCGTGGGAGCAACACTTGGCTGAACGTCAGGCTCAACGCTGACAGCACCATTATTAAAAACCAGCGTATAATCACCAGCTAAATTTTTGCCATCCACTTGCACACTATATAAACCATCAC
The DNA here is from genome assembly GCA_965230145.1 of Phototrophicaceae bacterium. Lineage (GTDB taxonomy): Bacteria > Chloroflexota > Anaerolineae > Aggregatilineales > Phototrophicaceae > JAUZRW01. The sequence goes on along the minus strand of CBDDKI010000002.1, from coordinate 2,562,665 downwards.
TCGGTAAACGCAAATTCAACAGACGCGCATTATCGTTACCCAAGCTATTGTCATCCATTGCGATTAAATTACCGTCCGTATCGTAAAAACGCAGTACAGGGTCAAGCTCACCTGCGATTCGATACAACTCGAAATTAACGACTTGGTCGGCTGTGCCTTGCAAGGTATAGATATGCTGAGGCGAATTAGCGTTGAGTAAGCCAGCATGTTCGCGTGATTCACTGAGTCGAGTAATGAACTCACCGAGACTACTAAAAGGAGGCGTTGGCGTAGGGACACCAACAACTTGGGGAATCGGGCTGGGTCGAATATCAGCAGGGTTCGGACGGTCAGTATAGCCAAGACCAATATCATATTGTCCTGCTCCACTCACATAATCGACACGCACACGGTATAAGCGACTTTCAGGCAAGGTCAATTCGAGTGTGTCCGTTCCCTCAAGTAGAATTATATCTTCTTGAAAGAGCGTTAAGCGGATTTCAACACCGCGGCTAACTGTCCTAATGAAGACATTATCTCCTGCTTCGCCACCAAATTGCCACCAATCATATTCACCCTCAATGCTTAACTGACTCGTTTCCGTTTGCCAAAAAAACAGAGCAAAAACGTCTTCGGGTAAAGGGGCAAGCGTGGGTATAGGAGCAAGTGTCTCGGGAACAGTTGGTGTGCAAGCTGTAAGTATGGCAAGCAATAGAAGCAAATAACGCATATTTATCCGAACAAGATATAGGGCTAATAGATTTATCGTCCCTAATCATGACCTATCATGCGAATTGGCGCAAATAGTCAGATAGTCATTGCAATCAGCACTTTAAGTACAAGCACATTAATTCCTATGTTTATTTTGCGCTACATCAATCCTCATTTTTTAGGCAATAATGTAGGGTTGAGACCTGTCTCAACCACTTAAAATGATGACTCTCTACCTGTTTTTAGCTGAAATGCTGGTCACTGAGATGCTATACGGCTCATTACTCTGCCTGCATCTTGGCGAGTTCTTCTTCGAGTTCTTTGCGCTTGGCTTCGCTGGCACTACGAGCGGCATCCATCGCATTCTCATAATGGTCTTTCAGATTTTCGCGTAATTCATCCCCACTCACAGGCGAGAATAAGGTTACAAAGGCAATGGCAGAGCCTATCCCCATCAGCAAACCAACCAATAAACTGAGTAAACGACGCATGATATTTTCCTTCCCTAAGATTTAATCTTTAATATAGCATAGAGCAAGTTATTCCTACTACATTCATGTACTAATTGTATAAAATCAGCAAGCAAGTCTAAATTATTTTGTGTTTATTGCTGATGCTATCTTTGTCACAATGAGTCATAATATGTGGATGGAGACTATATGAGTAAATTAGACGACCTAGCTCAAAAACATCAATTTAGCTTATCGGCAGTGCAACATCTTGCAGAGGCAATGCAACGCGGTAATCGTCTGCAAGCCCAATTTAATCACCCTGAATTTGGTGGCATGGGGCAATGGCAGAATGGCATGTTGATGATAGGCGATGCTTTTAACTATGGGCTTAAAGCAAAAGTCAGTGCTTTGTGTGAAGAACTTGCAGGTTTAGACCGTGAAGTCATGATGCCCAAGATGACATTCCCTGAGATGCAAACATCGCGCTGGTGGTCAGAGGATTTAGGCACAGCTTCATCTAGTGGGCAACAGAATGACTCACGCTATGCCATTTTCCCGAATAAAGCACGTCTAGCAATTATGCGTGACGGTCGAATTACCGTCTACAACACCAAAACGTATCGTATTACAGGTGTCTCTCAGCAACAATCGAACCAGCATCAGCACCTTGTTTTCGTCACTCAGGATGGCAAAACCGTCAGTGAAGGTGACTTTGAACGTGTTGAGTGAGATGAACATTTTCCCCCTCTACCCCTAGCCCCTTCTCCCACCAGTGGAAAAAGGGAACTGTGCTACTTTGGAAGTCTTTCTCCCATGATGGGAGAAAGATTTAGATAGAGGGTGATAAGCATATACGCAACACCATCCATCCGTATCCGAATGGTAGGAAATTGAACCAATGTCCGTTATACCAACAGTCTTAGACCACTACATTACGCACCAAGCGGCATACGATGAAACCTTCGATATTGATATGCAAGCGCGTCCACAATATCGCTCATTGATTAACCGTCTGATGCAATTAGACGCGGAAGAACTTATTTCCAGACAATCTACCTCCGATATTACATTCCTCAATCAAGGGGTAACGTTCACTGTTTATGGTGATGAGCAAGGGACAGAGCGTACCTTCCCCTTTGATTTGTTACCGCGTATTTTGACTGCTAGTGAATGGCATCATATCGAAAGTGGACTAACGCAACGCCTTGAAGCCCTGAATCGCTTTTTGCATGATGTCTACCATGAAGGCAGAATCTTTAAGGATAAGGTCGTTCCCTATGACCTGATTGCCAGCGCCAAGCATTACCGACGTGAGATGCGCGGAGTCAATGTTCCTCACAATGTCTATGTCTCGATTTGTGGTACTGACCTTGTGCGCCTGACTGATGGTGAATTTGCCGTGCTAGAGGATAATTTGCGTGTACCGAGTGGTGTCTCGTACATGCTGGCAAATCGCCAAGTGACGAAGAATGTTTTCCCGCATTTGTTCAAAAATTATGGTGTGCGCCCTATAGACCAATACGGGCAAGCCTTGCTCAGTACCCTGCAATCCTTGGCGACGACTACCGATGATCCAACCATTGTATTGCTGACACCAGGTGTCTTTAATTCAGCTTATTTCGAGCATACGTTCCTAGCACGTCAGATGGGGATTCAGTTGGTTGAAGGGCGCGATTTGCTGGTTCATAACAATATTGTCTATATGCGAACCACTAGCGGACTCAAAAAGGTCGATGTGATTTATCGTCGGATTGATGATGACTTCCTAGACCCCTTAGCATTCAGAAAAGACTCAACACTCGGGGTAAAAGGACTCTTCAACGCTTATCGTGCGGGGAATGTCGTTTTGGCGAATGCTGTCGGCACAGGTTTAGCCGACGATAAAGCGGTGTATGCGTATGTACCAAAAATTATAGAATATTATCTGGGTGAAGAACCTATTATCCAAAATATTGAAACGTACTTGCTTGAAGATGACGCACAACGTCAGCATGTGATACAGAATATTGATAAACTGGTGGTCAAAGCGGTGGGTGAAGCGGGTGGTTACGACATGCTGATAGGACCTCGCAGTACCAAAGAAGAACAAAAGAAATTCATCGCAGCGATTAATGCCAAACCACGTAATTATATCGCCCAGCCGACCCTTGCTCTCTCGACTGCGCCCTGCTTTTTAGAAGAAAGTCTCACAGCGCGTCATATTGATTTGCGCCCCTTTATGCTACAAGGTGCAAAACCAACCCTTGTTCCCGGTGGTCTCACACGGGTTGCGCTCAAACGAGGCTCATTAGTGGTCAATTCGTCACAAGGTGGTGGCAGTAAGGATACATGGGTGCTTTATGATTGAAAATCAACCAATGCTCTCACGGGTGGCTGATAGCCTCTATTGGATGAGTCGGTATCTTGAACGGGCAGAACACACAGCGCGTGTGATTGATGTGCATTTAAATCTCATGCTAGAGGTGGCTGATGACCATGAGCAACAACGCCTAACAAATTTACTCAATTGCCTCAATGTCGATAGCAAGCTCGAAGAAAGCAGAGATATTCTCTTATTCTTAGCCTTCAATACTGATAACCCCGCATCTATCGCATCTGCAATTGCGTCTGCGCGCGAGAACGCTCGGCAAGTACGTGAGCAACTCAGTTCCGAAATGTGGATGCAACTCAATAAACTCTATTTACTCGTACAAAAAGCGGATGCCGATAGAATTTGGTCTGTTTCACCACATGACTATCTGATTCAAGTCCGTGAAGGCTCGCATCTATTTCAAGGGGTGACCGATGCCACCATGAATCATAATCAAGGCTGGCATTTTATCCAAATTGGACGTTATGTGGAACGGGCATTGGATTTACTGAACCTGCTTGATGTCCATTTCGAGAATATCCCTACTCGTGAAGATAACATCTCTACCGAACACTATTTTAACCTTGTGAGTATCCTCAAATCCGTAACGGCTTTTGAAGCCTATTGTAAGGTCTACAATCCCGATGTTCGGAGTGAAAGCATCATCGAATTTTTGCTCTTTAACCATGAATTTCCACGCTCGTTGCGCTTTTGTATTGATATGACGCTCGTTTCGCTCTATGCTCTATCAGATGCCACAGGGCGTAGTCGCAATACGCGCCTTTATCGTTTGGCAGGACGCTTGCAATCGAATTTGAGCTTTGATGAAATGAGCGATATTCACGATTTCCACGATTACATTGAGAATATCAAACACCAAATTTATGAAATACATGATACGCTGTATGATACTTACATTAGTTACGCGATTGAAACGGCATTTTAGCGATGTATTTAGCTATTAGTCATCTAACACTCTATACTTATAGTGACCCCGTCAGTGATAGCATGATGGAAATTCGGATGCATCCGCGCAGTGATGGCAATCAGCGTTGTGTCCGTTTCAACGTTAATGTGAGTCCTGATGCGAAAATATCCTCTTTCAAAGATTATTTAGGCAATACGATTCACAATTTCAATATTCCTGCCTTGCATGAAAGTTTGGCAATCAAAGCCGAAGCTGTCGTAGAAATTACTGAGCCAGAACCTTTGCCTGATTCATTACCTGATAGTGCATGGGATGAGATTGATGCCAATTCAGATGACCGTGATTTGTACGATATGTTGCTGGATGGCAAATACACGCATGATACAGACTTGCTGAGTCAATTTGAGCAAGAAGTCGATTGGCGACGACGTAGCGACCCACTTTCCTTATTAAGAGAACTCAATAGCACAATTTATAATTCCTTTGAATATCATCAAGGCGTGACGAAATTCGATTCGCCGATAGATGAAGCCCTCAGTATGCGTCGTGGGGTTTGCCAAGATTTCACCCATATCATGCTGACGATGGCACGTCATATTGGCATCCCTGCACGGTATGTGAGTGGCTATCTCTTTCATCGTAATGACCGTTCTGATGAAGATGCAACCCATGCGTGGCTTGAAGCATGGCTACCTGATTACGGCTGGGTGGGCTTTGACCCTACTAACAATCTCATTGTGGGCAATCGACATATACGGGTGCATGTTTCCAATGATTTTGCGGATGCTTCACCTTCAACAGGTGTTTTTACAGGCGAAGCAACAACCGAGTTAGAAGTACGTGTACAAGTCTCACAATTAGATGAATTGCCCTATGATGAAACGATTGAACTCGTGCCTGAACTCGTGATGCCCAAATACAGTTATTATCAGATGTCTCAGCAAGAACAGCAACAGCAACAACAGCAGCAACAATAATAGATTACATTGGGATGGTTTCAAGCTATCCCTTATATTTCCTCCATGTCACTACATCCTAAACTCTATAACTATACTTGACGCTTTAGAACATTCATTCTTATACTATTAGAAATACCCATAACTGTAAGGGATTGATAAATGGTCAAGATAAACATTGAGGCAGATTGCGGTAACTCTCCCAAAAAAGAATTTTTAAAAGACTTCAATATAGCTTTTGCTGAAGGAAACCTTAGCTTCATCTCAGAAAATATCACTGACGATGTTATCTGGGTCATGGTTGGGGACAAACGCATTGAAGGCAAAGATGCTTTCATGAACGAACTTGAACAGATGAAAGACTCAAAAGTTACTGAACTCACTGTGGATAAAATCATCACACACGGCAAAGAAGGTTCAGCAAATGGCGAAATTGTCATGAGTGATGGCAATACCTATGCCTTCAGTGATGTGTATGAATTTAAGAGTGCTAAAGGCAATAGCCTCAAATCAATTACATCATTTGTGATTAAGGTCTAACTGTTGCTGTCGGTGTCGGTGTAATGGATGGAATTAATTGCGGTGGAATGAGGGCGATATTTTCTTCTAATTCTTCTACTACCCACCCTGTCCGATTCGCAATGCTGACTTCCCACCAACGGAAGCCTTCCGCATCCACAGGACCTCCGATAATTGTCCCGCGTGAGCCACTTTCCAGTAAGGTCAAAACATTGGAATTAGTCGTCGGAGCATCACGCAAATTTAAATAGCCTTCTTCTAGTACAAATATCTGTATCGCCTGCCCGACATAACGAAATGGTGGGTACGGTGGTGCAGGTGTTGGCGTGGAATAGCGGTCTGCGATGCCTGTCGGGTCTTCAATAGATTGTGCTAATTGCGCCCAGTCTTCTAATTCATTGCTCGGTTGGTTACTTCCTGCCCATAAAATCCGCCACTGACCGGGTTGTAACCATAAGGTCGAACCGCCTGTATCGGTATTGCGGGTATCCACATTGACCACTGCCGTCTGTGCTTCCACAGGGGTTATGTAGATGAAGCCATCAGGTGTGCCTGTTACATCACGTCCTGCAACAGGATAGCGTCGAATTTCATTGCCATCACGCGCAATCAAAACCCACACATCCCGAATTTCATCCAGATAGGCTTCTGCTAGTAGACGCTCCCCTCCTTGGACAAACCACAATTGCTCAAAACTCAAATCAGGCGCAAAGAATATTGGGAAACGTCCTTGCGTAAATGTATAAGCATGAAGGCTATTTTCTTGAAAAAAGCTATAAGTGAAATCATCATTTTCAGCAGGAAAACGATAGTCGTGCATTACATTCACAATATCATTGCTATAAGGAAATGCAACTGCATTGGTTGTCGGCGCGCCAACTGTCTCGCTGAGAATATTTCCCTGATAGAACCAATGGTAGCTATGAATACCTACAGGAAAGTCAATATCAGCACTGAACGTGACCCTATCTCCTGCAATCTGGCTGATAATCGGTAGGATGCCTCCATGCAAAGCAGTGAAATGCTGTGCGGATTCGTCACCATAAGTTAGGGTTTGGATAATGCCGTTACTGGCAAAATCATAAACGTGAATCTGCCAGCCAAAGCCACCTAAAATCTCAACATAGACCAATTGTTGACTATCTATACTAAAGGCAACATCACTCAAGTACAGCCAATCGTCTTCATTATGGTCAATGCCAATCTCACTGAGTCCAATCTCAGCTAATATTTGCCCTGTTTCAAGGCTCATTACTTTTAATTGCTGATTATTCGGGCTAGTATAGACGACTTTGCGTCCATCAGGAGCTATAACTAAATTTTGAGGATAAAGATTGTCGGCAATAGGCGCAATATTCTGGCTACTGACGACTTGACCATTGTTATCGACACGCAATAAACGCCCTGAATTGCCTTCATACACCCACATTGACCATCTTGCTTGGGCTGAGGTCGCCAAGAGATTGAGGCATAGTCCGATGATGATGAGGATGAAGCAGATGGCAATACGACGCATGAAATAATTTCTCCGCTTGTACTGGCTTGGTGCGCCAAGCCACTACTCTAATATATATTGCCCTTCTAGCTTACCACCTCGATGGCACACGCCAAAAAATGATTGGGCTACGTCCACCCTACGCTTGTGCTATGCCTCATAAAAATTCAAAGTATAATTGATAAAAACGGAGTTTACTCACATCAGGTCTAAGACCATACTGTTCCCAAAATGTATTCACCCATACCTCACCATGATGCCAACCAATGGCATTGGTAATGGGAACTAAATCAGTATATCGGTCAGCAACAGCCATTGCACCAACATCAATGAAGCCTGTAATCTGCTTCGTCTGCTCATCGACGCGGATGTTCATCGGGTACATATCACCATGTGTCACGACCCAATCTTCTTGGCTAGGCTTGAGCGAGACAAATTCGGCAAATAAATCCTCGATACTACGCCCGATATTCTCTTCATCCCACAAATCTTGGCGCACGAGATTATGCTCAATATTGTGTCGAGCTAAAGCAATTTGCTCGTCAAAGGATACTCGAAATGGGCAATCATCGATTTGAATGGCGTGAAAATCTCGCACTGCCCTTATGAGGACATCAATACGTTGTTGTGCTGTCCAGTTCAAATCATCATGCAATGGATGCAGACCAGCACAGTCGCTCATCAGTAAATATTGATGCGTATCCGTTTCGCTATAGTGCAGAATTTTGGGAGTGGCGATTTTACCATCCAACCATTGCAGGCGTAGAGTGTCATTCTTGACTAAATATTGTGCGTCATTAGAACTCACCTTTAGATAACGAACGGTATCATCAATTAAGCGGTAAACCTCAGCATCAGATTCCCCCTCAGCGATGTGTTGCCTTTGTGCGTTTTGTGTGAGATTTTTTAGTTCAGAGGGAAGATTTAAGACTCTATTATTCATCTTCTAGTGGTGTTCCTAAAGTGTGTAATCCATCAATAATCCAACCCATTTCTTGCTGAACCTCCCATCGTCGTTGATCTGAGTTGTCCTTAACAATTAGCCGAAAACTTATTAAGCCAACAACAATCATTATAAATAGCCATCCTGTAAAAATAGGTATGCCAATAAAAATTAGAAAACTAGGTTCTGAGAATACATAGAAGGCATCTAATACCCAAAACCAATATACAACACTAATAATCGCAAGAATGAGGGCTACTAAGCGATGTTGTGCGCCAGAATTTGGTGGCGGTACTTCAACATTTCCTTCAAAATCGCATCGTGAATTCGTACCTTGCCACCGACGAATAGTGCCGTTAATGACGATTTCTGGATGTTGCTCTACTAGCTTGATAATTTGAAAATCAAAATGCTCAATATTTTCTTGTACAGCGATACTCAAATTATGCCATTGAGTTGTTTCGATAAGATGAGAGATTTCTTCGGGTGATTGCTCAAAATAAAAGGTGTCACTTACGCGAGTGTGTAATATAGTCCTCACCATTTTTAGGCTTCTTCCTGCTTGCGGATATGGTCAAAAATCATGTTGGTGACTGTGCCGAGTTCTTGTTGTGCTTGCCAGCGCTGTTTCACTTTTGGGTCATGTTTGCTAATCAGCCAGATAATCACTGCAACGACTATCCACAATCCAATGAACATCAGGATTAGATCCCACTCAGAAAAGCCAACATACTCGTAACAAATATCGTCAAGCATCCGCGCACATTCGACAGCGCGGAATAAATTTATGAGAACATAAGTTAGCCCCCCACCAACCGCAGTTACTAACCCAATCAGACTATTGCGCCTTCTATTGGACAAAAGAGATTGGTTCACTTCAGCAACCACCTCAATATGCGCTTCAGTTCCCTGCCAACGTTGAATAATGCCATCGACGTATATGCGTTCCCCTTGATGCTGAAATGTAATATTGTCGCCATCATAATCGCCAAAAGTAAAATGGAGCGACATTGTTTTTAGCACTTCTGCAACCTGCTCAGGTGCAAAGGTGCTATCCATTTCACGATGTATGTCGGTGTGCAAGATTGCCGTCAACGTGAGTTTACTTTCATAATTTACTTCTTAGTGAAAAATCAACGGTTATGAGTGAGCGCAAAAAAACAGTTCTGGTAACGGCAACCTGTCTACTAATAGCTTAATATTTTCAGCGGACATCGCGTTACGTATTCTCAAACGGCGCGTCCGAGAAATTCAACTGCCATGGATACACTACCCTTTATTATGAGCGGATTATAGTATAAATGCAAAGAAAAAACGCCCATCTTATGACGGGCGTTTGAAGTATCTGACTAACGGCGTGACTATTTTTGTTTACGCAAATTCTGTGGTTTTTGGAAAACGTATTGTGTACGGACTTCTTCCCAAATTTTGACGACAGCAATCGGTAAAGTGAAGAAGGCAATGACATAGAAAACTGTATGCCCAAAAGCAAACGCAACACTTAATGCGATTATTGCAAACAAAATAGCAAGCATCATAGTATTACGCCGACGTGCTTCAGCGACTTGTTGACTTGTGAGTGATTTTTGCATGTGTGTGAAACCTCTATGTATCTATTCGTATATGGTTTCACAATACGCATAAATCAAGTTAGAGTCAATGAAGATGTGAAATTATTCACAAGTTTTTACACTTTTCTATTGGTTCTTTACTTTAGAATTTTGATATTTTCAGTTCAAAATCGGGGTACGCAGGCAAGTCCTGCAACTCAGGCGCTACAAGTTTGAGTTTCTGTAAGGCTTCATCAATGTCCATAGTGGATTCATAGTTTAAGTTAGCGATTGTCACCAAGATTTTTGTCGCTAAAGCAGCAGTTCTATCTTGATGCACATGAATAAAATAGCCGAAATTAGGTTGACGAATGATAGCAGCAGCATCTTTTATCATGCCGAAGTTTATAGGATATGTTTTGAGGTAGCGAGCATCAACGATGCAATGCACAGGTGCAATCCCTGAGTTTGTAAAATGTTGGGCTTCTTTTGACCCATTTTTAATATCTTCTAGACTAATACTGTCCCACAGTTTATAAATAAATACACGGTTGGGAACATACCATTCGATTGAATAAGCCATTTAGCTCTCCAAATTATATGACACCATATAATCCTACATCAAAATGTGAATTTCGGCTTATGAATTACAGGCTAATTCACCAGTGAATGTTTTCGGCGACCATACCCCTGCTGAGTTGCCAATCACAGAGCGATTAAGCAAGCGTGACGTGTTATTTTCCATATCAATGAGAAACATTTCGTAACCGCTCCGCACAGCTAACCATGTGCCATCTGCATTAAAACGTGGGAAATCTGCATGGCTGATATTCATCCCATCCAAATAGCGCACACTCAATGAATCATCTGTATTTACAAGCGGGAGTTGCCATAAGCTATTGGGGATTATCTCTCGAAACTCGCGCATTGCGCCAATCACGCCTGTTGCATCAGGAAGCCAAGCACTTTCCAATATCATTGACCATTGGTAGCTCAATTGCGTTGGAATAGATGCGGGTTGATTAGCAATCATCCACAGCATATCGCTACTATTCTGTGGCGACCATACAAAGCTAATGAGTTCACTATCAGGCGACCAACGCGGTTGTGAGACAGTACCTGTTGCAAAGTCTGTCACTTGATATTTAAGGTCAGCATCAGCACTAACCACCCATAACTCTGCTTCTTCAACAGTGATAGATGCTATGGGTGTTTGTCCCGGTGGGGGTTCTGCTGTCGGTAAGGCTGTTGCCATCACATTTGCACCAGCAACACGTTCTTCATAAGAAATATAGGCTAACCAATCTCCATCAGGCGACCAAACAGGCGAGGACTCTGTACCTGAAACACTATAAAATTGGATTGTCGGGTCATTATCATCAACAAAAGCAATGTGACTTGTCGTTTGCTCGTCATTCTGAACGCGCATCATTGTGAAGGCAATACGTCCATCGGCTGACCAATCAGGTTCCCAAATCCGCCAACGCTCTTGCGGTAAATCAGGATAAACTGCCATTTCTCGCACATCGCTACCATCTAATGTCATGCTAAATAGTCGTCCTGCACTTGTGCCATCCTCATAGGTGAATAGCACACGGCAACCATCAGGCGAAAAATCCCAAACATGATGCGCCCCTGCTCCGTAAGAAATTTCGCGGTAGCTATCGGTTACGAGGTCATACAGTACAATTTTATCTTGCTGTACCGTATTCATTGCCAGAATATCCCCAACAAGCGGAAGTGTTGTCTGTGCTTGCGATACAATACCCATAAAAAAGAAGGCGAAAACTATAAACAAAAATCGTTTCATGAATTTGTCCCAAAATACAATCATCGCCCAGATTATACTCTATAAACGCACTTCTATTTCCCGAATAAGCTGACAACCAAATTGTTCAGAAGTGCGCCGATAAAGCCAATGATAAATCCAAAAGTCGCAAAGATGATAGGCATACCGACGATTGCAAAGAATGCGAGAAATGTTCCAATCCCAAGCTGACTGTTGAATAGATCATAAATAGCGCCTATCAAAGCATAGGCTACTCCAGCGATTAACCCAAGGAATGTCATAGCAATAGCGAAAGGTGTTGCTAAAGAAAAGATGGCTACTTTTTCTAGCTTTAACATTATCGTTCTCCTTTTAAGCAAAACGCTAATACATTTCATGTGCTTTCGTTGTTACTTACATTATACATTTTTCAGAAACTGATACCTAAGCAATATAAAGTCGCAAGATGGGTGTTGAGTTTATAATAATGAAAAACTGCCTATTGTAAGGTCAACATCGTGCCTAAAGCGCTGTTTATTCTAGACAACACAGTACATGAGAGAATATATCCTCACCCGATTTATGAAGAAATTTGTTCACTTGTCGATGTCTATGCACCGCCACAACATCCGAATGTAGTCAACCAGAAGCCAGAGTTATTAATTGAAATGGAAATCCTATTTTCGTCATGGACATGCCCGCCCATTGATGAAGAATTTTTGGCATTAGCGCCCAATCTTAAAATGGTCTTTTACGGTGCTGGCTCGATAAAGCATGTTGTGACGAAGGCATTCTGGGAGCGTGGCATCCGTATCACTCATGCGGCAAATGCCAATGCTCTGATTGTTGCACAATTTACCCTCGGACAGATTATTATGTCGCTCAAAGGGGTATGGAAATATATGCAACAAACTCGTTCTGACCGAACATTCAATCAAACTACTGGCAATGCAGGATTGAGTAAAAGCAAGGTGGGTATCATAGGATTAGGGTTAATTGGTCGCCATGTTTGCACATTACTCCAACCCTTTGATGTTGACATTCTCGTTTATGATCCTTATATAGGTCAAAATAAGCACCAGCTGGATATTCAAATTGTCGACCTAGAAACTGTCTTTATAGAAGCTCATGTTGTGTCATTACACGCTCCATTGACCAGCGAAACACGAGAAATGATTAACGCCTCACATTTTGAATTGATGTTGCCAAATTCAACTTTTATCAATACGGCGCGTGGAGCAATTGTTCGTGAAGATGAAATGATTGCTGTACTTCGTGAGCGTACAGATATATTTGCTATACTTGACGTAACACATCCAGAGCCACCAGCAAGCGAATCCGAATTATACGATTTACCCAATGTAATACTCACGCCACACATTGCAGGCGCAATTGAGAAAAACGAAACTGCTACTATGGGAGACGCTATGCTTCAAGAACTTAGGCGCTATTTAAAGGGTGAACCGTTGCAGTGGGAAATCAATAAAGAGCAACTAGAAACAATGGCATAACTATTCAAGACACTATTAGGCGACATATATGATAGAAACAGGTTTGCTTTCAGTCACATTTCGACAGCTTAGCCCACAGAAAGTTGTAGAATTATGCGTATCTGCCGAACTTCAAAGTATTGAATGGGGCGGTGATATTCATGTGCCACACGGTGACCTGAAAATCGCAAAAGAAGTTAGCGAAATGACACGACACAGTGGCTTACTATCTTCTGCTTATGGGTCATACTACCGACTTGGAAAATCAGAATCCCCATTTTTTGAAGCAGTTCTGGATACAGCAGAAGTTTTGGAAGCACCTATTGTGCGCGTATGGGCAGGTGATTGCGGTTCATCAGAAGCAGATGCGACATATCGAAAGGCTATTCTTGATGATGCCTTTCGGATTGTAGAACAAGCCTCTCAACGTTCCATTATTATAAGTCTGGAATATCACGCTAACACCTTAACCGATAGCCTGGACTCTACGCTAGATTTACTTAAAACTATCGATAGCCCCTACTTTCAGACATTCTGGCAACCTCCTCACACAGCAGACCTGAACACCAAAATACATGGTCTGGAGATGCTTTTACCATGGTTGACGAATGTTCATGTATTTCACTGGCATCCGCAAACAGGAGAGCGTTTTAAACTCATAGAGGGCAAATTAGACTGGCAAAATTATATTGACATTCTTTCAAATTCGGAAAGAAATCATACCGTGTCGCTTGAATTTGTAAAACATGATGCCCCAGAAATTTTTCTTGACGATGCACAAACTCTCAAGTCCTTGCTAGAGAGCCAATGATACGCTTGGTTAGCTCATGACCTTATCCCCAATGTAAACTGATGACATGAGCCATGAGCAACTTTTCCCCATAACTGACGACTGCGCTACTGGCAACTTACGCCCACCCTCCACTCGTACCAAAATGGAACGATTCTGTGATAGCTTACGTATATTACAGTAGGGACACCTTTCAGGAGGACATTATGCAGACCGTTATCACAGTAGAAAAAACAATCAAAACACATTGCCCAAGTTGTGATAAAGATACAGAATTTCATTATCTCGGGGAACAAAAATGGTCAGAATCCGTCGCCAAAAGACTCGGTATTCCAACCATTGTGACTCTCTATAATTGTGACAATTGCCAAACAACCTTAACAGATATTCAGCTTAAACCGAATAACAGCTAGTAACAGATGTTAGGCACTCGCATTTGCAGAGTCATCGTTGGATTTACCTTGATACCGCTTCAATACTTGGCTGATAACTAAACTAATCACCAATACCGTGATGGATAAAGCTATCGTCGTAGGGTCAATACTAATATCAGCAGAGGCAATATCCCCTTGTATGGATGCACCTGCACTTACAACCACGAATGTACCAGCAATATTGCCCAAAGCCGTTGCGATGAAAAATGGCAAGAACGCAATCCGTAATGCACCAACAATTAGACTCACGGCATCATAAGGAAAATATAATAGGCGCATAGTCAGCACAGCTTGGAAAGGATTTTTCCGCAATAGCCCTGTAAATTGCTCAATGCGTGATTCTTCACCATCTTCTGCGACTTCTTCTTTAGCTTCTTCCTCGGATGAGAACCAACGCCCAACGCTATATGGAATAACGCTCGATGCCGTGCCAGCAATTAGAGCATAGAGGAAACCAAAGCCTAAGCCAAAGACATTCCCTGCTAGGAGTGTCAGTAAGGAAGCGGGGAAGAGAATAAGCGGACGTAAGAGGTAAATCCCTATATAAATCAGCGGACCATACCAAGTCCCTGTCAATAAATCTGATAATTGCGTGATTAAATCACCAAAGCCGAGTTCATTGGCTTGCATATATTGACGCGTTGCAAAAATAGCAACTGTCCAGAAGATGACAGCTGTAATTTGGGTTGGATGGTCTTTAATCCAATTGATGATACGCGCACTAATTGGTAATTTGTCTTGTTTTCCCTGGCTCTTGTCTGTTGTTGCCATTGATATTGCTCCATCATTTTCGTCAATAACTTTACAAACAAGCGCATTGTGCCTGAGAGAAATAAAGCGGATATTACAAAATACGCTTAAATTCTTAGTATATCTTTATAGAATGTGAAAATTTTCTTGAAATTAAAAAATTACAGTAATTCTAAGCGGTTGAGACAGGTCTCATCCCTACATCACTGCCTAAAAAATGAGGATTGATGTAGGGATGGCATCCATGCCTTCCGCCAAAACAAACATAAAAATTAATGTTGTTATGGACTACATACTTCAAGAATATTAATACTAAACCCGTGATGCCTTACATTGGTTATTGAAAACATGAATACTATTTTCATGCTACCATTGGTTCATGTATATAGCACTTGCATTAGAGGACAAGTAATGGTCTATAAAATTTACATCAGTACCAGCGACGATAACATTGAATACTTAGCTGCAATGCACCGTGCGCTGTTTTCGATTAACGAAGTTGCCTTATCAGCTGTGAATGCAGAAGATATGCCTATACTCGGCGATAAGCGTCATAGTGCCTCCAAAACACTCATTCAAGAATCCGAAGTTTTCATTGGTTTATATGATGGCGACTACGGCAAAATCCCTGATGGTGAAATGAAATCTTATGAAGAAATAGAGTACGAATTTGCAGCTGAACTCAATAAGTCGATGCTGATATTCGTTATGGAAGGGGCAAGCGAGACAAGCAATGAGCGTCAGAAAGCCTTCTTAGATTATGTAATGCAACACAATGTCGTCACGACTTACACCTCAGCGGAAGACCTTGCCGCAAAGGTCAAAGTTGCGCTGGATAATTATCGCCAGACGAAACGCCATCGTCGGGGTTTGCGACCACCCATACAGACATTCCGCGATAGACTACCTCAGATTGAGCAAGCGCAAACCAGTGAAGAAGAATTTGATGCACAAGTTGAACGCGCTTTAGAATTAGCAAGCGACAATATCGAGCAGATTGTGCGCCGTGCTTTAGAGTTACATGATGCTCAACATCGTGTGTCAAGCGAACCCGGCGAAGAATACGACAACAAAATAACTGTTGAACCATTATGGGGCGAACCACTACGTCGGAGCCAATTTCAAAGTGACATCTTCATGGTAATGCCCTTTCGCGAAAAATATAACGCTATTTTCGAGAATGTAATTCGTCCTGTAACAGCTGACCTTAATCTAACAATTAAACGTGGGGATGAATTTAGCTCGACACGCGGGTCAATCATGCAGGAAGTTTGGGCAGCACTCAATGCGTGTAAATTAGTTATCGTAGAAACAACTGAGATTAATGCCAATGTGTATTATGAACTCGGTATCGCGCATACACTCGGTAAACCAGCGATTTTGCTCTCGCAAACGAAAGAAGTCGATGCTCTGCCCTTTGACATTCGACATCTGCGCTTTTTGGTGTATGAAGATACAGTTGAAGGTGGCAAAGCTCTCGAAGCTAGCTTACGCAATTCAATTATCTGGCTGATGAATGATATTGATGAACAAGCCCCATAAATATTGAAATGGTAAAGGAGTGCTAAGTGCGCCCCTCTAAAGATTATTCAACATCAAATAGTTAATATTTCTAAATGATACCAACCGCGCACCTGCTATATACTAAAATAAATATATACGAACAAAAGACAAAGCTATGCAACCGACAACTGATAAAATCTTCGTGAGCTATAGTCGTCATGATGAAAATTTCGCGCGTAAAATTGCTATTTGGTTAGCCAATACCCTCAATGTAGGGGTCTGGATTGATATTGATGATATTCAACCGGGTGTAAAGTGGAGTGCGGCTATTCAAGATGGTTTGGATAATTGTGAAGTCATGATTGTGATTGTCTCCCCAGAATCAATGGATTCAATCAACGTTGAAGATGAGTGGCAATACTTCATTGACCTTGGCAAGCCAGTTGTGCCTATTTTGCTACGTAGCGCACCTGTTCCCTATCAGTTACGACGGATTCAGTGGATAGATTTCAGCGAACGTGATGAATACAACAACTCCCTACGCCAATTGATTGTCGAGCTTCGCCAACATCTTAAACCCCTTGATGGCGAGACTACCGCACCAATGCAAAGACGCTCCACAAAGCGGGGTATCGCAGAGAGTAAAAAATCCAAACATGACCGTCAACGGAGGCACAAAGCCGAAGACCTGATTGAGCAACAGAGTCGCGTCTTGAAGCGCACCAATCGCATTGTTTCTTTCTTAGTGATGCTTGTCGTTTTATTAGGTATTGGCTTTGGTGGATTTTTTGCATGGGTTTATTTTAATCAACCAGCGATTTTCTATATTCGGGGCAATACCGCAGGAGGCTTTGCTGTCTTACCCGGTGAGATTGAAGCCGTTGCCCTTGCCTCACTCAATGGCACTGCCCCTATCGGCACACGCATACAGGCAGGGAGTGAACCGCTCGAATTGCAATCTGAAAACGGGCGAATTGAAGCTGTCGTTCAAGCAGATGGTATTGTCGGCATTAATAACCTCACAGATGAAGAAGTCGATTTAACTGTTTCGACAGGTAATGTCTCGGTTGAAACGGGCGGTATGCAAGGGCGTTTAGCAATTCCGAACGGCATTGATATTAACACCAACCAAAATATCGAAGTCGAAGTTGACCCGATTAATGATACTGTCCAGACGAACTGTTTTGAGGGCGATTGTACCGTTACCGATACCAGTAATGGTGATACAGTCGATTTGCAACAAGGACAGAGTATCACTTTTAGCAATAGCAACCCGAACTTAGACGAAGCGGTTATCCGCGATATTCCGGGTGAGATTGCCTATGTCACCAATCGTCATGGAGCGGCAGAAATCTATTTGATGCGCCCTGATGGTAGCAACCAAACCCGCCTGACCAGTAACACGCGCGTAGAAGATGAATCACCTGCATGGTCGCCTAATGGTCGGTCACTGGCGTTTGTCTCTGATATTGATGGCAACTTTGAAATTTACACAATGTCACCCACAGGCGATGAAGCCCCTGTGAATATCACCAATAGTCGTAATCAAGATAGGTCGCCTGCATGGTCGCCTGATGGCACGCTTATTGCCTTTGTTTCAAATCGCTCTAATGGTACAGATGATATTTATATTGCCAATGCCGACGGTACAGAGGTACGCCAGATTACGAGCAACGGGGGCAATTCCTCGCCGACTTGGTCACCTGATGGGTTACAACTTGCATTTAGTTCCACTCGCACAGGTAATGCCGAAATTTTTATATTAGATTTAACTGATGCAGAAGCCATCCCACGCAACATCACGCTTGACCCATCTGCAGATACTGACCCTGCATGGTCACATGATGGTACGAAAATCGCTTTTGTCTCAAATCGGGATAATAACCTAGAAATATATGTAATCGACCTAACCACAGAAGATGCTGAAGCAATTAATATATCGCTTTCGTCAGGGCGAGATTTTGAACCGACTTGGTCGCCGAATAGTAGTCGTGTCATGTTCACCTCAGAACGCTTTGGCAACTTGGATATTGTCTCAGCCAGTGTAAATGTCTCGGCAACAGCGACATCTGCAGTTGATGTTGTGCGATTGACAGATGATGCCAGCGAATCCGACCAAGAAGCAGCATGGTTGCCAATTATCCGTGCAGGGCAATAAGTGTACTGGGGAATTGATGGTTGCAAAGGCGGATGGATAGCTATCGGCTTATCTGAAAATGATGAGTCTCACAAGGCTGTTTATGCTAAAAGTATCTCCAATTTTTGGCACGAATACGGCAAATCTGCTCGGCAAATACTGATTGATATGCCGATTGGACTCACAGATGTTAAGGATGGGCGTTTAGCAGAGAAATCAGCGCGTGATGTTCTCAAAAAACGACGTTCCTCAGTATTTGTTGTACCAACTAGGTCTGCAATTGCTTATGGTGCAGAGCATGGCTTTTCCTCTGAGGCTTACTCTATCGCTTGTGAGATTAATCATCAGATTGAAGGTAAAAAATTCTCCAAACAGAGTTGGAATATCTCAGCAAAAATTCAGGAGGTCAATCAGTTTTTAGTGAATACACCGTCTGCACAATCCATCATCAAAGAGAGCCATCCCGAAGTGTTATTCTGGGCATTGAATGAACATCAGCCGATGCGCTATAGCAAAAAAACAGGCTTGGGCTTTATCGAACGGCTGGCAAGAATATCCCCCTACCAAGCCAATGCACTTGATATTATCCGCCAAACCTATGACGATTTTTCTAAAGTTTCGCTGGATGATGATATAGTCGATGCCTTAGTGTGTGCAGTCTGTGCGCGTCTTGGAAACTTCGCAACCCTACCGCCTAGTCCACGCCTTAATGCAGAAGGTTTGCCCATGCAGATGGTCTATCCACGGTTATAATGCCTACGGTCAGTGATTTACCTATTCACAGCTAATTACTCGTCCTATAATGGATAAAATTGTTGCAAGTGAGTATTTTATTCATGCCAGACGAAATCCAACAACCTAATCCTGACACTCAACCCACAGATGACGGCGCGATTAATCCTATATTGGTGGTCTTTTTGGTACTTCCCCTATTGGGTATTATCGCAGCCTTATTGATGGTTGCCAATGATATTCGTAGCCAGCAAAACCCTGATACCAATGCCGTTTTCACAAATACCAATCCTGCGGCACTCATTAATTCACAAGCGCCTGAATTTGAACTCACTGACCTCAATGGACAACCTGTCGCTTTGAGTGATTATCGTGGCAGAATTTTGTTTTTGAACTTCTGGCAGACCACCTGCCCACCCTGCATTGAAGAAATGCCTGATTTTCTGGATTTCATGGCAGACCAACCTGACGATGTAACGTGGCTTACAGTCAATTTTGATGAAACTGACCAAATGGTGCGTGAGTTTTTCGCTGAATATGATTTCTTAGGTATTCCAACAGTGATGGATTATGATTCCAATGTGCGTTATGGCTACGGTGTTTTCGGCGCACCTGTAACGTTCGTCATTGATGAAGAGGGTGTGATTCAATATATGAATATTGGTCAACTGAGCTACGATGACATGGAGCAATTGGCTGATTTGGTGCGTAATGCCTAGCTGAAACTTGCTATAGCATCGTCGACACTCTCATAGAAAAATGACAAGCTGTCTAGCCCCACCATCTCAAAAACAGGCTTTAGTCGACCTTGAATACCTGCAAGATGTAAATCACCCCCAAGCCGTTTGGCTGTTTTTAAGCCTGAGATAATATCGCGCAATCCTGCTGAGGACATGTAATAGACACTACTCATATCCAAAACAACCTGTGCCTTTTCCGCGTCTTCAATGGCTTCCTTTAAGTATGCGCCAAATTGAGGTGCTGTTGCTGAGTTAATATCCCCATTGGGTGTCACGATAACAATATTTTCTTTAATATGATGGCTCATTTCTAAATTCGACATCATTTCCCCTATAATCTATCTAACTTAGCAATACAGCTTTCGTAGTGTTGTGAGAATCACTTTAGCAGAGTGCATTTATTCCAGTCGTAGAGTCATCAGTTGTCGGTTTTCAGTTATCCGAAACCGCTGTTACTGATAACCGATAACTGTCTACTGAAAACAAAATTTATCTGACACGTTATATTGTTATCAACAATTCATTCTAAATGTGCAATGTCCTTAGTAAACTTATACGCCTATACGCAGAAAATAGCAAGCATGTTCCCCGTCATGGTTTCCAATCGGCTGTTTGTTCCTCTTGTAGGGTGTAGGTCACTGATTGTGCGCTTGTTCCATCCGCATTCATAATAAATAAATCACGGTCTGTATCTCTGACGCTATGAAAGACAATAAACTGACCATCAGGCGACCAAATAGGCGAATAATCCGCACCCGGATGCGAAGTTAAACGAGTTGGGTTACTTCCATCTGCCTGAATACGATAGATTTCCCAATTACCATCACGGTCTGTATGGAAGGCAATCTGTGACCCATCAGGTGACCATTCAGGCGCGAAATCATCAGCAGGGTTATTGGTCAAGCGCACAAGACTTGAACCGTCTGTATTCATAGTATACAGCTCATAATTCCCATTACGATTACTATGAAAGGCGATGCGCGTGCCATCAGGTGAAAAACTAGGAACGAAATCATCTTGTGAATCTTGTGTCAAACGGCGCACATTACTACCATCAGCGTTCATCAGCCAAATATCCCAATTGCCACTACGGTTACTATGAAAGACGATTTCACTGCCATTAGGCGACCAATTTGCCCGTAAATCAATTGCAGGATTATTGCTGATATTCCGTCGCCCACTACCATCGGCATTCATCACAAAAATCTCTTGATTACCTGTCATATCACTATCAAAGGCGATTTGTGTGCCATCAGGCGACCATTTTGGGCGTTGGTCATCCCCTGCTGTATTGGTCACATTGGTGATGCCTGTGCCATTGGCGAACATCGTAAAAATATCCCAGCCAGTTGCTTCTTCACGACGGGAATAAGTCAGTTGTCCTGTGTAATTTAGCGGAGCAGGTGTATCAGTTGCGCCAAATATAGTCGTCGGACGAGCGCGTTGTGTAATTGAGAAAGGGGTGATGTCTTCAATAGGAACGGTTGTATTGACCACACCATTTGCAGTATTGTTTTCACCATTAGCTTGTTCTTGCGATGGTGCGCCAAGATTACAACCTACCAAAATAATACTCGCTAAAAGAAATAATACCTTCCGCATATGAAACATCCCACTCTCATTAGATAAATCTGAATAATGTGAGTTTAACACGCTTTTTAAGCGAATTTTTCTATCTTACGCTTTGCCTACGCTGTTTATCTAAAATACTCATCTCTAAAAAACTGTCCTAAAGTACAGGTCAAATTGTATGAAAGCGAAATTTTGGCGATTTGTTTACCCGAAAAAGTGAATATATACCAAAATTTATGTAGCTCGCACGTTCTAAATTAACTATAATGAACCACTATGAACCTTTTAGAATATTCTAAATCAAAGCATTAACTTGACATTACCCACTTTAGTGCATATAATGAGTTTAACTTATTCAATAATCGGGTAATGGATAAGCCAGACTGATGGGAAGCGGTCTAAGATACACCTTTAAAAATCCGATAATGGGGTTACCGCGCGAACAACGTTTCCTTAGAGAACACGTCCAAACGCTTTGCCAAGCAGTATATGTTTCAGTGGTAACCCACCCTTTTTAGGGCGCACCTTAACAATCGAAGATCATAACTGACTAGCAAATTTAGCGAATATTGAACCTTTATTAGCAGTTCTACGTATAACATATTAAGACAGCAAATCACGGTCTTTTTGAGCAAGAAAATAAATGATTATAAAAATTTGCACTAATTTTGAACCTTTCTGTGCAAAGCAACGTATAAGCAAGTAACAAACAAAAACAAGGAGACAAACAAAATGGATTACAACTACCAAACATATCAATACCAAGCAACCGAACGCCAACTCAAAGCTCGTCAGCAAGAAATGGCACGCAAAAGTAAACAAGAAAAAGCTTCACGTCGCGCTCGCTAGTCTTTAATTTGACTTCTATTACCCAAAATATCGGGTAGAGTGATTAAACAGGGTAAGATGTGAGTAGACAATAGCGTCTCTTAACAAGGAGGGGCAGCACAATGTTCAATGATTACATCCATTACCAACAGTTCCAGAACGATGCACTTGAACGTCAGGAATTAGCACGTCGGCAAAATATGGCTCGCAAAAATAAACAGAAGCGCAAACCAAACAAAGATAGGGGACAATCAAATGGATAACTATACCTACCAACATTTTGAAATGGACGCAATTGAACGTCGCAAAAAAGCACGTCAACAAGAAGAAGTGCGTAAAAATAAGCGCAATCGCAATAAGTAACAGCACAAATAAGCAAACACACTATCAAGATAGGGATGATTCACATGCAAAACTATAGCTACGAACACTACCAATACGATGCTATTGAACGACGCAGAAAAGCACGTCAGCAAAATCAGAGTCGTAAAGTCAATAAAAATAAATCGAACAACAAGCCGAATCGCTAATTTAGATAATGAGGACAAAGCTCATGCAATGGACAGTTGAGCATCATAAGCACTACAGTACGGAACATCTGCAAAAAGCCAATAAACAACAAGTCATGGCTGAATTGGCACAGAAGTCAGCATATCCAAAAGGAATTTTGGGCAAACGGCGTAACTCACGCCCTATACTTTAGAGGATAGCTCGCCCATGATTTCGCAAAATAATCCAATATAAAAAACCGTTACAGACATAATTGTGACGGTTTTTTTGATTCTTGTGCTATTTTTAAAGAGAAGAATGAGTTGAAGAGAGCGTATCATGAGCCAAACACGTAAAAACTTTAGCATATTCACACTCGCAATTGTTCTGACATTTATCCTCTTTTATCTGATGTTTTCTGCGACGTGGGTCGGCGCAACAGGTGGATTATTGGCTGGCAGTTTCATGGCAGGACTAACTGCACTCTTAGGATTAGTGAGTTATGGTATCCAATATCAACGCCAAAAATCAGCCTTAGCGAGTAAGCATAAGTCTGTTGATGATAATGCCAGTCATCAAACACGCACCATTGAAATAGACACCCCTTTTAAACAAGCCTTCACAATTGCCTTAGATACTTTAAAAACACTGGACGGACAAGATATACCCAAAACAAGGACAGGCATTCCAAGTAAACAAAGATTAAAAATCCGTACATCAGATGCTGAAATAGGTCGAATTGAAGCTGGATTACAAGCGAAAACTTTGGGTATCCAAGACTTTACAGATTTTTCAACTATCCACATCCAACTACAACGCTTAGATACTCACACCACTCGCTTACAAATTGATAGCGCACCAACCTCGTCACTAGAAACACTAGACTTAGGACGACACACCCATTATGTTAATTTGCTGGCACGTAACATTCGTTTGGCTAGCCAAGAATTATTAGCAGAGGCACATCTCACAGATAAGGCTGTTATTGAGTCTATTTATGAAGATGAGGACAGTGTTTCGGGGCAGTCAAACATTGAAAATTAATCTAACCTGAGCAAGACTTAGTACATCGACTTTCGGGTATAGGATGAATAAATGAACGACGATTTAGCAGGGCAATTAACATCGGATTGGCTTATTCCAGAATACGCCCAGAATCGACTATGGCTGGATAGTGAATCAGGCTCGGCACGATGTGAAGGCGCTTATGGCTTATTTGAACTCGATGCTCCAGCGCAACACCTCACACTCCGTTGGAATAGCGAGGATGGGCTTGCATTAACACAATTAAATTGGCAGATTGACAATTTGCAGTGGGATGGCTCGGTGCGCTTAGGGGGCTTGGTTGAAGCCATTCATCTGACCGAAATTAAAGATGTTGATTTCCCAATGGCAATCATTGCCTTTAGTGGGCAACCGTTACGCCCTGAAACGCGCCCCTACCCCAATGCAACCTATCGTGACCAAGCCCAATTCTCCCCACCTGACTATCTTGAAGGGGTTGATGATACCTACGAACCGATGACTGTACCATTAATTACTTTCGCAGATAGCCCTCTAGTTGCCATTGCCCAAGATTCACTAGCCCAACACGTTCCATTACATATTTATGGCACACTCGATAATAGTGATGCAGGTTGGCATGACTATTTTGCTTTGCCTATTGTCTGGGAATCCGTCACCATTTTTGCACCATGAGAATAACAGTTTTTCGATATACTTTGGAATTGTAGGGGAGTGCCTAAGTGCGCTCCCGAACGGGCGACCACACAGGGTTCGCCCCTACTGACTTATATTTACTTTCCGAAGGTTACTGTTGTTCAATCAGTCTACCCCTTATACCAGACTGAAAAAATATTCCCCTCTCTTAGCAAGGACATAAGAATTTTGCTAGAAACCTCACAAAACCGTTGACATTATCCTCATATTTGATATATTTCAGGTATAAACCTAGCACTCACTGTATGAGAGTGCTAAATTTTTGAAAAACTGTTATAGATAAGTTGTCATCTCCTGATGATGACACACACATAGGAGGTTCCAATATGAATCTACGTCCTCTCAATGACCGCGTTGTGGTCGAACCCATCGAACAAGATACAACAACAGCTAGTGGTCTTGTTCTCCCTGAAACAGCAAAAGAAAAACCGCAACAAGGTAAAGTTGTCGCAGTGGGTCCTGGCGCACGCGATGAAGATGGCGAACGTATGCCACTCGATGTTGAAGTTGGCGATACCGTTCTCTTCGCAAAATACGCTGGTACAGAAATTAAGCTGGACGGCAACAAAGTCCTCATTATGAAAGAAAATGATATTCTCGGTGTGGTTAGCTAATTTTTAGCTTAATCGCATTGTTTACCCACTAATAAGGAGAAGAACACATGGCAAAACAACTCGTTTTTAACCAAGCAGCACGTAATCGCCTTAAAGCAGGCGTTGATAAACTCGCTGAAGCCGTCAGCACAACCTTAGGTCCAAAGGGACGTAACGTTGCCCTCGATAAGAGCTTTGGCGCACCAACCGTTACCCATGATGGCGTAACCGTTGCTAAAGAAATCGAACTCGAAGACCCATATGAAAACATGGGCGCACAAATGCTGAAAGAAGCAGCAACCAAAACCAACGACATCGCTGGTGACGGTACAACAACCGCAACCGTTCTCGCACAAGCAATCGTCAATGAAGGCTTGAAGAACGTTGCAGCAGGCGCAAACCCAATGTTGCTCAAACGTGGCATTTTATATGCTGCAAATGTTGTTGCTGATTTCATCCTCGAACAAGCAACCCAAATTGACACCAAAGAAGAAATTGCTAGCGTTGCCAGTGTTTCAGCACAAGATACCGAAATCGGTGAATTAATTGCTGAAGTGATGGACAAAGTTGGTAAAGACGGCATCATCCAAGTTGAAGATGGTCGTAGCCTCGAATTTGAAGTGGACTATGTAGAAGGTATGCAATTTGACCGTGGTTACATCAGCCCATACTTCATCACCAACCAAGATGCGATGCAATCAGAAATTGAAGATGCTTACATCCTCATTCACGATAAAAAAATCAGTAGCGCACAAGATTTGCTCCCAATCCTCGAAAAACTCATTCAATTGGGTAAACGTGAATTGGTCATCATCGCTGAAGATGTTGACGGTGAAGCACTGGCTACCCTCGTATTGAACAAATTGCGCGGTATGCTCAATGTTCTCGCTGTAAAAGCTCCAGGTTTCGGTGACCGTCGTAAAGCTATGCTCCGCGATATTGCTGTTCTTACAGGTGGTACAGTCATCAGTGAAGAAACAGGACGCAAACTCGATAGCGTAACCATCCAAGATTTGGGTCGTGCTGGTAAAGTTGTATCTACCAAAAACGAAACCACAGTTGTTGATGGTGCTGGTGAAGAAGATTCAATCGAAGCTCGCGTTCGTGAAATCGAAGCTGAATATGATAACAGCAGCAGCGATTATGACCGTGAAAAATTGCAAGAACGTAAAGCAAAACTCACCAGTGGTGTGGCAGTAATCAAAGTCGGTGCGGCAACCGAAACTGAACTTAAAGAGAAAAAACATCGCGTAGAAGATGCCCTCAGCGCAACCCGTGCGGCTGTTGAAGAAGGTATCGTACCGGGTGGTGGTGTTGCACTCATCAATGCAGTAGCGGCACTCAAAGACATCAAACTTGATGTACTCGACGAAAACACAGGTATCGACATTGTTCGCCGTGCATTAGAAGTCCCAATGAAGAAAATTGCGGCAAATGCTGGTGAAGATGGTGCGGTTATCATTGATAACGTCCGTCGTTTACAAAAGAGCCGTAAAAATCATCGCGTTGGTTACAACGTCATGACAGGTGACTATGGCGATATGATTGAAGCAGGTGTTCCTGACCCCGCGAAAGTAACACGCGGTGCAGTTCAGAATGCAGCTTCTATCGCAAGCATGATTTTAACCACCGAAGCACTCATCACCGACCTTCCTAGCGAAAATGGTGGTGGCGGTATGCCAATGGATCCAACTGGTGGCATGGGTGGTATGGGTATGGGTGGTTTCTAAGCTACTCTCCCCCATTAGTAACACGACAAGAGGCGACTTTCGGGTCGCCTCTTTTTGATTTAAATATAAAAGTGGAGACATCCATATAGATGCCTCCACCATTGTGTAACTTATATGCTCTTCTTTAGACTTTACGCCCTATCGTCACGATTGCGTCCGCGCCCGAAGAACAAGATACCGAGCAGAATAACCAAGAGCAAGATACCACCACCACAAACCGCAATCCCTGTCAGATTACCTTCTGTTGCTGGTTCATCTGGGCTTGGTGTATCAACTTCCACAATTTCCACAGGTGTCAATGTAACAGGTTCACTCGTGTCTTGTGGTGTTTCTGTGATGGTTGCTGTCGGCTCGACTGTTTCACTATCTTCTGTAGCCGTTTCAGCCTCTGTCACACTAATGGCAACCTCGGTTTCTTCGGCAGGCTCTGTCGGTTCTTCTGTTGGCTCGACTGCATCCAGTGTTGCCTGTGCGTCAATCGTCGCTTGGGCGTCTTGTGTACTCTGAGCATCAGTTGTTGCCTGTGCATCGAGTGTACTCTGAGCATCCAGTGTTGACTGTGCATCAAGTGTGCTTTGAGCGTCGGAAGTTTCTTGGGCATCAGTGGTTGACTGTGCATCCAGCGTACTTTGGGCATCTGCCGTTGACTGTGCATCGAGTGTACTTTGTGCATCAGCTGTTGACTGTGCATCGCTTGTCGCTTGTGCGTCTAGTGTGCTTTGTGCATCAGTCGTCGCTTGTGTATCTTCTTCTGGCATAGCATCAGAGGTTGCTTGTACGTCATTGGTTGCCTGTGTGTCGATAGTTGCAATCGCATCGACTGTACTTTGGGCATCTGCCGTCGCTTGTGCATCATTAGTAGCAATCGCGTCTACCGTACTTTGGGCTTCTGTTGTCGCCATTGCATCTAGCGTACTTTGAGCGTCATCAGTAGCAATGAAGTTCGTGGTCGCCGCAACGGAAGTTTGGGCAATGCCAGCATCGGCTGTGGCTGTTAGATTTGGAGTTGGTGTCGGTAAGACAATATTGAATACGAGTGTTTCACTAGCCGATGTGCCTCCGCTATTGGTTGCAGTTACGACAATCGTGGTTTCTCCATCTCCGAGCATCTGTACATTCAGTGGAATACCTGCATATGTACCATCGGGTTGTTCGGCTAATGCAATATCTACGTCATCGCCAAAATTGTAAACAACAGAGAGTAAATCTGTTTGGCTGTCAACAATCACATCAATTGTCGTATCCGCCGTGATGGGGTCTGGTAATTCACCAAACATGATTTGCGGTGGTAACGAAGCAATCATCACAGGGATAAGTTGCGTTGCGCTTTGACCATTGCTATCAGTAACAGTTACTTCCAAATTAACGCTACCGGGTTGTAATGTTGCTGGACGAATACTGAAATCGTCTAGAGGCATATCTTGCCCTGCAATCGTCACGCTGGCATCTGTAATGGATGCCCCTGCTTGTGTATCCGCGCTGATGCTAAAGGCAGTCGGTTCAGAAATTTCTGTAGCCAAATCAATACCTTCAAGATTGATATTGCTTGGTGGCAAACTAGCAATCGTAAATGGCACATTGAGATTTGCCGTTGCCCCACCTGCATTTTCTACTCCTACCATCAGGTCGTAATCGCCAGCACTGAGTTGATACGGTTCAATCGTAATCGGGAAGCCATTTGCGGCATCTGTATTTTCGTCAAATTGCTGAGAGGTATCTCCGCCGACAATCGTGTAGATGGCACTAATAGCTGGAGTCTGACCATCTGCGGTGAGTGTAATCGTCGTGGGTTCTGAGATAACAGTGCCATCAGCTAAATTAAGAGAAATATCTGATGCAAGCGCGGCTGTCTCGAAACTTGCTGTATCACCACCGCTATCGCCATCTACATCAGTTGCAGTGACTTCAATAGTATATGTTTGTGGTGGATAAACAGCAGGGTCAATCGTGAATGTACCATCATCAGCACTTTCAATGACCTCGCCATCAACAGTCACAACAATTTCGCTGATGTCATCATCTGCCATAATCGTTGGTGTGATGTCAACGGAGGTGCTGAAAGGCACACTGAATAAATTATCATCCAATGAGACAATTGGCACAGGTATTGGCGCACGGATTGTCCCTGTATCGACATTAGTTGCACCCTGTGGCGTGGTTGATTGTAAGGTAAATTCGTAGACCGTACCGTCACCCGGAATATCGCTTTCTAAAGTGAGAACGTATTGTGTGCGGAATAAGCCAGCTAATTCAGCATAAATTGCACTCAATTCATCAGGGGTCGGGGATTCGTAATTACGAGCGTTCGTGCCATTGGCTAATTCTTGTAGGAAACTACGGTCTGTACCAAATCCGAGACCAACCGTATAAAATGACACACCATTTTGAATAGCACTCGTTAGACCATCACCACGTAAAGCCACGCTATCGCCACCAAATTCAGCACCATCACTTAGCAAAATGACTGCTCGGCGAGGTACTGGTGCATTGGATGCAATGTCTACGCCTAGAACTGCTGCATCATATAAGGCTGTTCGTCCTGAAACTTGCAGATTATTAATTACCGCGAGCAATTGGTCTTTGTCAGTCGTGTAATCTTGAACAAGTCGAGCGCGTGTGTTGAAGGTCACAATAGCAATTGGATCATCATCGCCAACAGATTGCACAAAGAGTGACGCGGCTTCTTTCACCTGTTGCAAGGGTAATCCAGTCATACTGGTGCTGGTATCAATCAGTAAGACTGTCGCAAATGGTAAATTGTCTTGTGTGATGTTTTCCACATTCACAATCGTTGCTAAACCTTCAAGGTCGCCACCGAGAGTGAAGTTCTCTATGGTTAAATCTGCAACAGGTAAATTATTGCTATCAAGCACATTGGTTGTGATTGTAATGGTCGGCAACTCACTCGCATTTGCCCCCGTAATTTCAAGTGAGGGTGCTGGTGGTGCATCTTGTGCCAATACAAAAACGGACGGAATTAAAATAAGAATTGAAATAAGGCTAATGAGCCATCTTTTCATAAGCGTTAATTGCCCCCAAGGACGTGTATATAAACTAATTTAATATTATCCTCTATAGTGTAACAATTCTTCGTGATTTTGCGATTCATTCGTGAGGTGAATTTGCCAAAGACTCTCTACACCTTTTTTTGTTCATTAAAACCACAACAATTCGGGTGAAGACGGTCTGCTATGGTGCTATGATTTAAGCATCAAACCAGTAGACTATGTATTAGAACAATTGTAGTGATTGTCGAGAGTAATAATGTTCGGAAAGCAAACACACAAACCAAGCTATTTTGGGCAGGATTCTAGTAGAGCAAATGATTAGGGCAGACACAATAACGCTCTTAAAGAAATTAGAACGGAAATAGATTTTTGTGTAAGGGAGGTTTGAAATCCTCCCCTACGAAAGGCGACCACACTGAGTCATCTTCTAATTTAACTCCGTATTTAATTGTAAAACTGCATCATTGCTTTCTTACAATTCAGCAGGGTTGAGTCCGCAACAAGAAAACAACGGACTAATATTTCACACAAAAGGGGACGGGACTATGAAAGCCATTCACATTGGAGCGTTGATTTTATTAGGTGCTATTTGGGGCGCATCTTTCTTATTTATCCGCGAAGCTGCACATGATTTCGGACCCATTGTGCTGATGTTCTTACGGGTATTGGTCGCAGGGTTAGTCTTAGTTCCCATTGCGCCTTTGCTACTCAGAAATAAACAGAGTCAAAGCTCATCCGAATTACTTTCCCATTGGCGCGAGTTTCTCATCATGGGTGCGCTCAATTCAGCCATTCCGTTCACCTTAATTGCCTTTTCCGAATTGACGATTACAGCATCACTGGCTTCTATCCTCAATTCCTTAACCCCTCTTTGCACGGCAATTGTTGCTGCTATTTGGGTCGGTGAAGCCCTCACGGGACAAAAAATTCTGGGGGCGATTTTGGGTATCGTTGGGGTGATGGTATTAGTCGGCGGAAGCCCCTTAGAATTAAATGCTGAATTCCTACTCGCCGTATTTGCCTCAATCGGTGCGGCTGTGTGTTATGGGTTAGGCACAGTTTATGCCTCACGTCATATTAAAGGTTTACCAGCAATTCAAGCCTCTATCGGACAATTACTCGGCGCATCATTAATATTGGCAATTCCATCTGTCGCTACAATTCCTGAAACTGCCCCGAGTATGCGTGCTATCATCTCGCTAATTGCACTCATTTTGATGTCAACGTCTTTCGCTTACCTGCTTTACTTTTATTTACTAAGGAACGTCGGACCCACACGCACAGCCAGCGTGACTTTCCTTGTACCTGTATTTGGTACAATTTGGGGAATTGTCTTTCTAAGTGAACCCTTTAACTTAGGTATGTTAGTTGGCATGGCGATTATCTTATTGAGTGTGGGCTTGGTTATTGGGGCGAAATTTGAAAAGAAAAAACCCGTTGTGGCAACGAGTTAAATAATAGCAATTTATATTAAAGGTCATGCCTAATGGTGTGACCTTTTTATTTCTTAAAAAACTTAATCAAACGTTCAATTATTGACTTTTTGTTACTTTCCTCGCTACCCACTTCGGGCATCAAGGGCTTGTCTTGCATATCAATAACAGGTGGTATTGGTGTCGCTTTTCTAAAGACAGGTTGTGTTTCCACTTCATTTTGATTCGGTTGTAGATAAGGAATCCGTGTGGTCGCATCTTGAGATTTAGGTTTATCAATGGGTTCTGGTCTAGCTTTACGTCGCATCGGTTGTGGACGTGGAGCAGATGCCCCTTGAACAATGAAGCGAACATCCTTGAGGAAAACCCACCCTAAAACATGCCCTACACGGCACAAACACCAGTCTTCACGCCGATAGCGCCGACTAACTTGGACGGTATCACCCTTAAAGATTTCTTTAACAGTGTCGCTATTTTCGGTGGTGGGGTAATCGTACATTGCAACATAATCATAGCGTGTCCATCTAACAATCGCCTCAATCCACTCGACATTTTTGCGTGGAAGTGTGTTGTGCTCGTCTGAATCTCTAGGATTTGGGTGGCTCGTCATGATGATGGAATCCTGAATTTTTAGCCAAAAAGCAACATGTATGACAGGTCTTAACTGGGACACACGCATTTTATCATTGTAAGCGAATTTCAAATGGTTGTGAACAACATCACAAAAATCCAAACTTAAAACAAACGAAACTCGAACAAACGACTAATCATCCATACTATCAAGGATGGACGCGCGAATTTTGTCGTATTCTTGAGTGGTGATGAGTCCCTTTTGGTATGCTTCATGCAATTGCTCTAATTTATCCGCTAGGGTTTCATTACCGACCAATTGATCAAGCTGATACGATGCTTGCTTGAGGACTGCCCGTAAATTTGCTGGTATTTGAGGGTTGTATTCTTTAAATGTGCCATCATTTAAATCAACTTTAGTGGCGCGTAAATCAACCGTCGTACCATATTGCCCACTAATAATATCCCCTGAGAAATTTTGAATGGCATTTTTAGA
This sequence comes from Phototrophicaceae bacterium, assembly GCA_965230145.1. Taxonomy (GTDB): domain Bacteria; phylum Chloroflexota; class Anaerolineae; order Aggregatilineales; family Phototrophicaceae; genus JAUZRW01. The sequence continues at coordinate 2,530,000 of CBDDKI010000002.1, read as the reverse complement.
GGCAATTCCTGCACCTGCAATGGTAGCGAAAATACCTGTTAGCAATAGCCCAACAAAACCCACAATAATTACCATAATCGCTGTAATGGTAACATTGCGTTCTTGACCTTCACTATCTTCACAGAAGAAATCAATTGTTTGGCTCGTGCCATCAAAGTCAGAGACAGTTCGGCTATATTGCGTGAGAGTTTCATTATCCTCACAAGCAAAAGGACTAATAATCTGTGCGGAGACATCCTCGCCCGCCATGCCAAAGACTAATCCCATGAAAATTATAGAGCCTATAATTAACACTATTCCCAGCAAAATCAGAAAACGTCCCATAAGTGCCCTCTAATCAACCACTTTGATGTATCCTCAGTATAAGCTGATTATTATTCTGGGCAAATAATACTTGGACAACGTCAGCATGTTTGTATAGGTTTTTTATTTTGTGTTTCTCTTTGTGGTCATAGTTTGTTTAGTGTCACTTCCCCACCAGAACTACCACCGAACGCGCCTCTACATTAATCGATGCCTGATTGCGTAAACGAGGTTCATTCCCGACTTCAAAAATATCATCGGGCGACCGACGGTAAGTATCAACAGCGAGATGCCAATATTTGCCTTTCGGGAGTTTCGGGGGTTCAAATCTAAGCAGTTCCCAATACGAATTTGTCGCAATATAAATATCATTATCAGGTTCACCACCTTCACAAGCATGTTTCCCACTGAGCATCCACGCCAGACTATGACTCCCTTCATCCCAATCAGGTTGCCATGCTTCATGCCCATGAAAAGTGATGTCTGCAATGCCTGCGCCAACATAATCTGTATGACGCATGTGATGACGTGGTCGCAAAACAGGGTGAGCATGACGAAAGGCAATCATCATCCTGAAGAAGCGAAAAATATCAGCATGTTTGTCTAAATTGTTCCAATCCAACCAAGTGAGTTCGTTGTCATGGCAATAAGTGTTATTGTTGCCCCACTTGGTACGATACATCTCATCGCCCATATAAATCATCGGCACTCCCTGACTCAACATCAGTAGTGCGACCAGATTTTTCACCTGTTGCCGACGTAAATTGTTGATAGTCGGGTTATCTGTCTCGCCCTCATAGCCATGATTCCAGCTGTTATTATCATTTGCGCCATCTCGACTATCTTCACCGTTAGCGAAATTGTGCTTGCTGTTATAGCTGACCAAGTCACGCAGAGTAAAACCATCATGAGCGGTGATGAAATTAATCGAGGATGTAGGACCTCGCCCAAAATATAAATCTGGCGAACCCTGTACCCGTAACGATACATCTTGGATTGTGCCTTCGTCTGATTTGATGAATTTGCGAATCGTATCGCGGAATTTACCATTCCACTCAGCCCAACGTCCATACGCAGGGAATGACCCCACTTGATACAATCCACCAGCATCCCATGCTTCGGCAATCAATTTCACTTTCGCTAGGACAGGGTCATAAGCAAGTTGCTCTAATAAAGGTGGATTTGGCAAAGGATTACCATCTTGGTCACGCCCTAAAATCGAGGCTAAATCAAAGCGAAAACCATCAATATGATACTCCGAAACCCAGTAGCGTAAGCAATGAAGCACCATATCACGCACCACAGGATGATTACAATTGAGTGTATTGCCAGTACCACTATAATTCATATAGTGACCGTCATCATCGAGCATATAGTAGGTTTTATTGTCGATGCCTCGAAACGAAATTGTCGTTCCGCCTTCGCCACCTTCTGCCGTATGGTTAAACACCACATCCAACCAGACTTCGATACCATTAGCGTGTAATTCCTTAACCAAATTCTTGAACTCATCAATCTGCATCCCGAAATTGCCTGTAGCGGCATAACCAGCTTTCGGGGCAAAAAATCCGATACTGCTATAGCCCCAATAATTCATCAGTGGTTTGCCTGTTTCAGGGTTAAAACGGTCAGCATATTCGAGTTCATCAAATTCAAATATGGGCATGAGTTCAACGCAATTGATACCGAGTGATTTCAAATAAGGGATTTTCTCGCGGATGGCGGCGTAAGTGCCTTTATTTTTAACACCCGATGAAGGATGCCGTGTAAAGCCGCGAACGTGCATTTCATAGACGACTAAATCCTCAATGGGGATTTCAAGCGGACGATCACCTTCCCAGTCAAAATCATCAATTGTCGGGCGCGCACGGTGCGGATACAAATGGTCGTTGCGGTCTGCCATTCCCCAAACATCACGCCCACCAATCACTTTGGCATAGGGGTCTAGTAGAATAACTGAGCGGTCAAAGTGATGCCCTACAGGCGGATTATACTCACCATCCATGCGATACCCGTATTCGATATGCTCATAATTCAAGCCAAAGACAACCATTGACCAGACGTTGCCTGTACGAAATTCATCAGAGAATGGAATTTCTACCAAAATATTGTCTGTACCACGTTCAAACAAAACGAGTGTGCAAGCGGTGGCTGAACCCGAAAATACTGAAAAATTCACGCCACCGTGTACCAGTGTTGCACCGAAGGGTTCAACATAGCCGTGTCGTAAAGGATACCCTTCATATTCATGGGTAGGATAAATATCGATGCGTTCCATAACTTATGCTCCTAGCAATCTTGCACCTGTGTCACGGTCAGGAGCAGTTTCAAAATATTTTAAGAATCCAGTGGCTTCCATCGCATCATAAATCGGCTCTAACATGCCCACCAATACCACACGGGCATCACTCTGTTGTAATTGGCGATGTAATAGCAACATCACTCGTAACCCTGCGCTCGACATAAAATGAACTTGGCTCATATCCAGCAATAGATGTTGCCCCGTTGCACAAGCTTCCGTAATCGCTGTGCGGAGTTGTGGCGCACTACTGCCATCTATCGCCCCTGTAACCTCAATCAATGTAATTTGCTCGTTATACGCATGGCTTGTGATGTCCATAATCAGCCCTTTAAACTCATGCACTTGAGAGAACGAATGTATAGTGACAAAGCCTGCTTTGTCCTTCGCTAATAATAACGTGGAAAAACTATCAGGGCGGACGCAATACATTGCGTCCCTACAATTCAGCAGGGTTCAGTAGGGACACTATGGATAGTGTCCGCGACGAGAAAATTGATGCCCTTATCATCTTGTAAGCCTCTCTGCCTGTTTTGTTCTCCCCAAAAATAATCCACCTACCTAAGTTCTAAACTTATCTTCAGTGTAACATTATTTTTGTGCTATATTAAACAACATATGACAAATACAATGGCAGAAGTCCTCTAAGCCTGAATAACTTCACTCAGGCAATCTCATAGCTTTCCCACATTGCTAGATTGCACTATCTAGCAAAAATTTTGATTACGATATAAATAGTCTATAGAGAGGACACACTATGTCATCTATTTTTGAGAGCGAACGCATTCGCTTATCTGCCATTCACAACGATAATATCCCCCAATATGCCGAATGGCTATCGGATTTCAGCCTGCAACGGCTGGTGAATCCCTTCATGAGTACCCCTAGCGATGCCGATGATTTGCTTGACCCAAATAGCTGGTTTCAGCAAGATTTAACGAGCGAAAAGTCACAATTATTTGCTGTTCATATCCGTGAAGATGATGCCTTTATTGGGATTTGTGCGTTAGCGAATCTGAATATGTTTGCTCATCATGCCGAAATTGGTATCACACTAGCAAACCCTGAATCGCAAGGCAAAGGATATGGACGCGAAGTGATGCTCTTGCTAATGCGCTACGGTTTTGAGCAGATGAACCTGAACCGTGTCATGTTGAAGGTTATGGGTTTCAATACACGGGCAATTCGCCTGTATGAAAAATTAGGCTTTCAGTATGAAGTCCATGAACGCGAGCTATTTTTCCACGATGGTAACTATTTCGATGGCTACATCATGAGTATCCTACGCACAGAATGGGAGGCACGCGATGAATAATCTCATCAAAGGCGATGAAGTACGACAGGGTCAGCAGATTTATCTTTCTGCCCTATCAAAATCAGTCATCGAAAATCTGAGCGAGGAAATATTATCCGAAAAGTTGCTTACTTATTTACAGGACGGTTCAGCGCCACTCTTCCCGACATCGCCGCAGAAAGTGGCTCAAGCTATCAAAGATGCAGGTGGAATTGTCTTTGCTATCTGCCTGAAAAATAATAAAAGCGGTATCGGTATCGCCCAATTACATGGGATAGGCTGGCAACCACGAGTTGCTACATTGAAGTTAGCTATCCTGAGCGAAGATTTCTACACAGTCGAAATTTTGCAGGATGTCATCCAGACGATGTTGCAATTTGTCTATTGGGAAGCCAATCTCAACCGCGTGTCTATCCAATGTGTGGAAGATAACACGACGCTACAGCAAGCCATCGAGAGTAATGGATTCACGAATGAAGGTCGCTTACGGCAAGAAATCTACCGCAATGGCAAGTATCTTGGTGTCATTGTTTATAGCATCCTCGCGCGTGAATGGTTGGAGTAAAATGATATAGGGCATGACGCTGTCATGCCCAAAATTACAGTACAGAACCACAAAAGTTGTTGTCGTACTTTTAAGCGGTTGAGACAGGTCTCAACCTTACATGAATGCCTAAAGATGAGGATTGATGTAGGCATGGACGCCATCCCTACATCAAACACAACAATTAAAATGGGTCGCCTAATTGTTTGACCAAGTTAGCGCACTACCGAGTTCATTTTGTCGTGCATTGATAATTCGTCCATCAGGTAGTTGGAAATAATAATTGGCTAGCGAATAACGATTGACAGGTAAAGTTGATTGATGACTTCCAGTGTAACTTTGCTCACTACTTGTAGCCCAACCTAGACCATCACGTACAGCAGAAGTAGACTGCCATAAATACCCAAAGCCACGTTCTGGCGCGAAAGTTCCTTCGGGAGGCGTGTCTTCAATGGCATAGTCGCTACCATCCCACACATCCACATAACTCTCGACACGACCATCATTATAGAAAACCCATAGACTATCAGCACTGCTTGGTAGCCAAAGCATGAATCCATTTTGGAATGTTTGGTAAGCACCACTTTCACTGATGAGTGCTGTGCGGGGACATTGGTCATTGCTAATGCCTAATCCCCATTGATAGGCACAAGTATAGGCGAGTGTTACTTCTTGGGTTAATCGTACTCCATCGTTATCACGAATATCCAATGTGAAATTAAGGTCTCTCGCAGAATAGTTATCAGGTAATATATAGGTGAATGTCCCAGAATTATTCGTCACTGTATGGATAACATCTAACTGTCCACTATACGGTGCAGATGTCCAAATTGACGCACTCTCGAAATCGCCCTCAATCTCCCAAGCGAATGTAATTTGCTCGTTCCCAGATGCGGTATCAGGTGTCATAGTGAAGTCATTAATGCTAATGCTCGATTGTACAGGCACAACAATTTCCATGCTGTCATCGTTATTTTGCCCATCTAAGGCATAGATATAAAAATTGATATTACCCCCGACAAGACTAACATCTGCACCACTTATAGTTAAAGAACCACTATCGAGACTCGTTAAATCACCTACTTGATTAATATTGACCAGTAAAGCATTCGATGTTTCCCATGTAACTGTAAAGGTCGTGGTGTTGAGTTCACCTGCTGCTACAGTCATCGGACTCACCGTGAAGCTATCAACACTCACTTGCGGAAAGTCATCACGGTCTGCTCGGATGAAGTTATAGATATAACCTCTCTCAGTAGAGAAATTATACTCTTCTATCCACGCATCCTGCCCATCTACAAGGACATGCCAGCGTCGGGAGGTATTGTTCGCATTAGCCAGTGGATAGCTACAATACGGAGCATCTTGAATAGTGATGCTATCACCTGCACTAAGTTGATTGATAACTTCATTGCTATCAGACGCACTATAAACAGGAATATCTATACCATTTTCACGATATTGGATACGACCTTCTGAACCAGCGATAAGGTCTTGGCTTGGTGGGAATAAACCCTGATAACAAGCATTTCCCGTCACCACAACTCTATCGCCTATATCTACACGAACCAAATTGATGGCGATTTCAGCACTTGTTAAGGTGCTATTGTTATTCAGATCAATCAGACGTAATTGGAAACGCAAAACATCTGTATCTGTCTGTGGAAGAATAGGGTCTACAAGCCCAATCCCTTCTGACGGCACGATGGTAAAATCGCGTGGTAATTCAGCATTATGTGTCGAACCATCAGGCAAAATTTGTTCAAAGACGAGATTGGTATTTGTCGGGCGATTACTCACTGACCAGCTGACATCAATTAAGCTATTGACTACGGCTTCATCCAATATCTCAATGACTGTGGAACTAAAATTTGTAATCGATGGTGGGTTTACCTCGGTTTGAATAGGTATAGTAATTGAGCGTCGGTCAATCAAGTTTTTGAAAACCACATCAATTAGACTAACGCGCAAAGTGATAAAATCCACATCCTCATTCGGTAAAATAGGCGCAACCAAACCTCTATCGCTCGAATTAACCCAAGCGAAGTCGCGTGGCAACTCAACATTGACCACAGTTCCATCAGGCATGACTTGGTCAAAAACCAGATTCGCTGTAATCGGGCGATTAATTGCTTGCCATGAAACAGGGATACGAGCCGTCCCATTAGCAAGTTCTGTCGGATTCAATGGTGCTGAATAACCTGCGTCAAAGCTCACAATTGCAGGGAAAAATCCGCCATCGCCACTCCCAGTATCACCACTGATAATCGGCAAGTGAATAAATTCGACATCATATACCGACCCTGTAATTAAATTAACCAGACTGACTCTAATCGTAATTTCTGTAGCGCCATCGGGTAAAATCGGTGCGACGACGCCATCCCCATTTGAGGCAACATAAGGGATAAGCCTTGGTAGTTCGACATTGAGTGCCGTGCCATCAGGTAATATTTGCTCAAACACTAGATTAGAGGTAACAAGACGATTTTGCGTTGTCCAAGAAACAGGAATACGTGCAGACCGGTTATTGAGTGCATCCCAACCGATACTGTTAAACGGTGTAGAAAAACTGCTAATGCCAACGATAATTTGTGCCGAAGTCGGTACAACATTGAGTACGATAAATATGCCTATGAGTACTAGAAAGAATAGTTTGCGTGTCATAATAGCCCTCTCCCCCATGTCGAATTAATCAGAAATGGCTTCTTACTACTTATGACACGCCTATACGGACATCCGTTCCAATTATCTTAGCTATTTCGTAAGCATATTATCTTGTGCTAATTAGCCGAAATGCTGACCTGCTAATTGCTTTATACCTCAAACGCCCAATCACCATTTTTCATTATGACTTCACGCGTACCATCTGCCGTCACGCCCTCAACAGTCATCTGCTCTGAGCCAATCATGAAATCAACATGCGTGATGCTATCGTTGCCCCCTGCGGCGAAGAATTCATCATCTTCCATATGTGCGCCACCTTTAAGATTGGTGCGATAGGGATTGCCGAGTGCAATATGATTGGCGGCATTCTCGTCGAATAAAGTTTCGTAGAATAAACGTCCTGTTTTGGCGATTGGTGAGGTACTGGGGGCTAGGGCAACTTCACCCAAATACCGTGAACCCTCATCCATATCCAGCAAGGTTTGGAATACCTCTGCGCCTTGCTCGGCTGTGAAATCGACGACTTTGCCATCTTCAAAAGTCACGCTGAAATTATCAATCAATGTGCCAGAATAACTGAGGGGTTTACTTGCCTTAACTGTCCCATTCACGCGCAATTTATGAGGCATGGTGAACACTTCTTCTGTCGGGATATTGGGCATGTAATCCAACCCTGTATTGGTCACATCACCCCCACCAATCCAAACATGGTTTTCTGGTAGACCAATGGTTAAATCTGTTTCAGGTGCAGTGAATTTCAATTCGACAAATTGCTTGCTATTCAAATAGTCTGCGCGGGCTTGTAAATTGCTAGCATGAACACGCCATGCCTCAACAGGGTCATCTTCATAAATACGGCAGGTCATGAAAATGTAATCCCATAGTTTAGCGATGCGCTTATCCTCATCAATATCAGGCAACATCTTATCCGCCCATGCTTTGGTTGCAATTGCGCCAATTGTCCATGTGCCGTAGCCTTGGTCACTCAGCAAGCTAATCGGACGGAATAATTCGCCAGACGCTTTTTGCATTCTTGCGATTTTTTTCTGGTCTTGCCCTGCTAATAAATCAGGGTCATCACCAATCAGGAACATCATATTGCCCCCTTCTTCGGTGATTTGCTTGCGCGCGGCGTAGTAAAATTCATCAGTCACGTCAAATGAATCATCAGGCGCATGTTCCAGCCGAATCTTCGTAATTTGCTCATCACGCCAATCTATCTTGACGTATTTTGCCCCTGCTTTATACGCACATTCGACCACATATTGCACCAAACGGCGGATAATCGGGTCACCATCTAAAGACGGAACAATCATCAGGCGTTCTCCTGCTTGCACATTGTTCCCGACCCGTACCAGCAAATCGGCATATTTTTTGAGATTTTGTTCAAACTGTTCTTGTTTCATCTTACCCTCCATATATCGTAGGGTCACACCGACGGTGTGACCCTACTCTCTCCAAATCTCTGATTCTCCGCGTTAAATTATTTTTATACCTCAAATGCCCATTCGCCATTACGGAAAATTGGCTCACGCTCACCATTCATTGTCACGCCATCAATATTGACATCTGCATTGCCAATCATGAAATCAACATGAGTTCGGCTGTTATTACCCCCTGCTTCCATAAATTCATCAGGTGACATATCCACACCGCCGTCAATTGACTTTGCATACGCCCGTCCGAGCGCGATGTGGCAAGCAGCATTTTCATCATAGAGTGTATTCAAAAATAGAATGCCCGTGCTAGAAATCGGCGCACTATGCGGCACTAAAGCAACCTCACCTAAATATTTCGCGCCCTCATCTGTATCCAATATATCTTGGATAACATCCGCACCTTCTGCCGCTGAGAAATCTTTCACGCGACCATCTTCAAAGGTAAACGAAAAATCCTCAATGATGCTTCCGTTATAGCTTAGTGGCTTCGTTGCCTTCACTGTGCCATTGACCCGCTCACGGTGAGGCATGGTGAAAATTTCGTCGGTGGGGATATTGGGTGTGAACAACTTGCCTGTCCCATGTTCCGAGCCACCCCCTGCCCAACGATGACCTTGAGGCAAACCAACCGTTAAGTCTGTCCCCTCACCCGTAAAATGCAGAGCAGTATATTGTTTATCATTCATATATTGCCGACGTGCAATCAGATTTTCTTGATGTGCTTCCCATGCGGCAACAGGGTCATCTTCATAGATACGGGTCGCGGCAAAAATCGCATCCCATAACTTTGCCATTTGCTCATCTGCTGGCAAATCAGGGAAAACCTTTTCCGCCCATGCTTGGACAGGCACAGCCGAACCACACCAAACATTCACATCAATGAGTTTCGGAATGAGATGTGCCATTGCCATCTGACCTGCACGTTGCATTGTCGTCACTTTCTGACGGTCAAGCCCTGCAAATAACGCAGGATCACTCCCTGAAATAACCAGACGTGCCGCGCCAGCATCCGCAAAGGATTCGACCTTTTTAATTGTCCATTCTGGTACATAATCGAGATTATCTTCCGCAGAATGCAGTATGCGGAGACGATTAGCTTCGGCATCACGCCATTCTAAATCGACATATTTTGCCCCTGCCTCATATGCCGCTTCGATGACATAGTGTGCCAATTTACGAATATTTGGGTTATCACTCACACTAACTGTCAGATGCAGTAAATCGCCCTCCGTAATATTGACCCCAATTCGTACTAAAACTTCCGCATATTTTCTCAAATTTTGTTCAAAATTTTCTTGGTTCATAATCTCTCCAAATCTCTGATTTTCAGTAAAACCATAAAAGTTTTTGTCGTAATTTTAAGCGGTTGAGACAGGTCTCATCCCTACATCACTGCCTAGAAAATGAGGATTGATGTAGGGATGGCATCCATGCCATCCGCAAAATAAACATAAAAATTAATGTGGATGTACTTCTGCGTTAAAGTCTTTTTTACACCTCAAATGCCCATTCGCCATTGCGGAAAATCGGCTCACGACTGCCATCTTGCTTGATACCGTCAATATCCATATCGCCACTGCCCATCATGAAATCGACATGCACAAGGCTATTATTGCCCCCTGCCTCGGCAAAATCCTCATCAGACATCTCTGCGCCGTTTTCCATTGTGAAGCGATACGCCCGACCCAATGCCAGATGATTAGAAGCATTTTCATCATAGAGGGTGTTGAAAAATAGCAAATCAGATTGTGAAATCGGTGAACTATGAGGCACAAGCGCAACCTCACCGATTGAACGCGCACCATCATCTGTGCCGAGAATCGTATCCAGCATATCTTGCCCACGCTCAGCTTTTGCACTCACAACATCGCCTTCACTGAATTGCAAGGTGAAATTATCAATAATTTTGCCATTGTAGGCAAGCGGTTTTGTCGATCGCACAACACCGTCAATCCGTTCCCGATGCGCCAAGGTAAAGACCTCTTCTGTTGGAATATTCACCACAGGCTTCGTGCCATTTTTCATGCCGAGACGTGCCGTTTCCCAGAGATGGTTATCAGGCAAGCCAATCGTCAAATCAGTCACGGGAGATTTGTAATGCAGGGCATGATATTTTTTGCTATTGAGATAATTCGAGCGTTTTTCCAGATTAGCAATATGGTCTTTCCAATCTTGCACAGGGTCATCGCCTTCAATCCGACACATTTTGAAGATGGTTTCCCAATGTCGTTGACGTGCCTCCTCAGCAGATAGCTCAGGGAATAATTTGGAAGAAATCGCAGGATGCGGTGACATCACAATATTCCAATTAGCGACATTCTTCACCACACGGTCACTCACAGGTGCAAATTTTGAAGCCCGACTACGTTGCATCAAGCGCACATTGTCAGAGTCTTCATTGGCGAGGAAATCAGGGTCAGCACAAGAGATATTAATCCGCGCATTGCCTGCGTCTGTGTGTTCAATCAAGCCATCAATCACCCATTGTGGATACGCCTGTAACGCTGTTTCATCGCCATGTTGCAAGCGGATTTTATCAGTCTCAGGGTCAACCCAATTCACATAGACATCCTCTGCCCCTGCTTTGTAAGCACTTCGGGTGATAGCTAAAGCCAATTCGCGTGCTTCAATTGGCGCATTAACAAATAAACGTTGCCCTGCCTTAAAATCCAACCCGACAGACACCGCAACATCGGCATATTTTTGTATTTTATCGCTGAAATCACTCATAAAAACCTCGTTTTAAATTTTTTTAAAAGGATATGCGCTAGTGTAACACGAAGTCTCTAAAGATGTTATGATTGAGGTATGATCCAATGAGATGTAATAATTGTAGGGGCGTACGATGCTAGTATCTCCACAGAATAATGTGCAGAGCAAGAAATTATCAGGGCGGACGCAATACATTGCGTCCCTAAAAGTTAAAAGGGTTCAGTAGGGACACTATGAATAGTGTCCGCGACAAGAAAACATCTGACTATGCCATACTCCTACTCATGAATGCTGTCCGCCTAAAAACCTAAACATATTAGAAAGTTATTGCCATGTTCGAGCAAACCGTAAGCGACCTCAAGACCTTCCATACGATTGTCAGCCAATTCTGGAAAAACGTTCCTGATGAAGCATGGGAACGCAAGACAGGTTCACGCGATAAAGATTGGACATTGCATGAAACCTTAGCGCATATTCTCTCGATTGCTCAGTTGTTCAATAAAGCAACCGATGCAGCACTACGTGGCGAAGAATTGACCGTCAAAGGGTTTGAAAAGCGCGAAGATTTAGCCAACTGGAATGACGAACAAATCGCCCGTTTATCTCGACTTGCCCCCAATGGTCTCATCGTTCAGTTATTACAAGAACTTCGTATCACCCACGATAAAGCCAGTCAACTCACAGCCGATACTGCCGAAAAAATAGTCGTTATGCCAAATTTTAACCGCCCTGCCCGTGCGATTGATACCATCCATTGGCAACTCTCGCATGCAGGGGTGGTTCATGGCGCACAAGTGACCAAATCGCTTGATATGCCGCCCCTCTGGCATCAATATGATGATGACCTCTTGCACCGTATGGTTGGGCATTTTCTGAATCAGTGGAGCTTTGTCTATTGGGCAAACTTAGGTTCGGATACAGCCCAAACGATTAACTTCCATATGGATGGAAATGCAGGGGGTGATTGGCATTTGGTCGCTGCCCCAGATGGTGGCGCACATGCCGAAGGCTCAGTCGATGGCGCAGAATTTGATTTATTCTTCGCTAGTCCTGATATTTTCCTGAGTGTTTTCACAGGTTACATGAACATGCGCGAAGCAATGGTCAGTGGGCAGATGCGCCTCGCCAGTGATGTCCGCGACACGATGGCAATCCTCAGCCTCTTCTCGCCCAAGAAGCCGAGTGTTGGATAATAAGATTTAGTAAGTGATATGATATAATTAGTACATAAATTCTGATAATGGTGCTAAGTATATGACATCACAACCTAAAATTGAAAAAGCAAAAGGCGTAACGTCATCCGAACGTTATCTTAATAGACTTGCAGAGAATACGTTCTTATCACTTTGGAGTTATCCAGGTGTTTTTCGAGACCAGACTAATGGTGCGAAGAGTAATGAAGGCAAAGAAGTTTGTGATTTATTAGTCATATTTGGAAATCATCTTATTATATTTTCAGACAAAGATATTGAATTTCCTAATATAGGAAACTTAGAAACTGATTGGTCACGTTGGTATAAAAGAGCTATAGAAAAATCTGCTAATCAAATATATGGAGCAGAACGCTGGATTAGAGAACATCCAAGTAGATTATTCCTTGATAAGGAATGTAATAATCCATTTCCAATTCCTCTTCCATCCAATGATGAAATAGTAATTCATCGGATTGTGGTTGCTCATGGTGCAAAAATACGCTGTCAACAATATTTTGGCGGTGGTACTGGTAGTCTCATGATTTGGAATGATTTAAAAGAGAAAGAACTGTATAAAACTCCATTCATTACAGGTATTATTAATTCTAAAAAGGGATATGTCCACATTTTTGATGATGTAACTTTAGATATTGTCATGGGACATTTAGATACTGTTACAGATTTCGTAGAGTATCTAACGAAAAAAGAAGATTTAATACTAAATAAAAGTGTTACCGTATCAGGTGAGGAAGATTTATTAGCAGTTTATCTACAAACAACAGATGAAAACAAAAAGCATATTTTTTTACAAGACGAAAAATACGATACTCTGATTACAGAGGAAGGTCTGTGGTCAGAATTTCTACAAAGCGACCTTTATCAATCTCAAAAAAAAGCAAATGCTATAAGTTATGCTTGGGATAGCTTAATACTAAAATTTAACAAACATTTGATGGAAGGTACTAGAGATTACACTAGTACATCTGATATAAAAACGTCTGAGATTGCACATAGATTTCTTGCTAGAGAGCGTCGTACTCGTCGAAGAATATTAGCAGACCATTTGCTAGATATGTATAACAATACACCACATGGGATGAGAAGAAATAGTGTTATTTTTCCTGAAGATGTTGGCGATCCATATTACGTATTTTTGATTTTGTCTGAGTTAGACAGCATTAACTATGAAGAATATCGAGAGACAAGAAGAAATCTTCTAGGACGTTGTTGTCAGGTTGCAAAATTAGAATGTCCAGATATGGAAGATTGTATTGGCATTGCTATGTCAGCAAGACAAGATGCGGACAACTCCGAAGACCTTGCATATTTTGACTTTAGAGAATGGAGTGAAGATGAGCAAGCTGAAATAATTGTATTAAGAGAAGAATTAGAATTATTTCAGCATATAGAATGGCATCGGTCCAAGCACTTTGAATATCCTTCTGAAAAAGACAAAAGACAATCTGATAAACCTCAAAGAAATGCCCCTTGTCCTTGTGGCAGTGGCAAAAAATACAAAAAATGTTGTATGAAACGAGATAGGATGGTCGCCCAAAAAATTCGACAGCAAAAGAAAAATTCGACATAGTTCAGGGAAAGCAAAATTTCTCTATTCTTAAACTAACCCTCTAAAATACTAGCCAACTAGCTAGCCACCTGGCAGATGTGCCCTCAGCAAAAATCTCATATCCTGTAAATATAGTCACATATAAAAGGGATATAGTGATGGACTTAATTGTAAAACAACTGGTTGACCAATTAGGCTTGGACGAAGCAATAGCTCGACAAGCTGTTACGATTGTACTGGGTATGCTCAAAGACAAGTTTCCAGAACCAATTTCGAGCCAAATAGACGCAATGCTTACTGGTGAAGGCTCGGCAAATAATGACACTGATAGTGGGGTTATGGGCGCACTCGCAGGTTTGTTCGGCAAAAAGTAAGTCGAAATATAGCCTATTTGGGGTCTTTGACTTAAACATCAAAGGCTAAATAGCATCGCCTAAAAAAGACATTCTCCCTTGTCGATTTTATGGCGATGTTCTTTTATTTAATGCAACGTTACCCTACGACCTCAAGCTCTATTAAAATTCTTGTATGGATTAAAGCTGATATTTAATTGACTTATCTATACTAATGTCCGAGAAAAATTGGGAGAGTCAATGTTAGTAATCTATAGTCTTGGTTTTTTATTAATTTGCTTTGTCATTGCATTAGCCTATGCCATCTTAATTGAGAGCAAATGGTACGAAATCACCGAACCAGAACTTCAAATCCACAATTTACACCCTGTTTTTGATGGCTACCGCATTGTGCAATTGAGCGACATACATATGGATAGCTCTATGACGCGCGAACGCCTCAAGAAAATTGCCTCAACAGTCAACGAACTCAAGCCAGATTTAATTGTCATCACAGGTGACTTTGTCTCGTATGAAGTCAAATATGTAACCAATGATTTACGGGATGCTTTGTCAAATTTTCATGCGCGGGATGGCATCGTAGCGGTGATGGGCAACCATGACCATCTCTCAGGTGTAGACCGTGTGCGCGAGGTACTCAAAGATGTGGGTATCCGTGAGTTACAAAATGACTGCATGACAATTGAACATGATGGTGGGCATTTTTATCTCGCAGGTATTGACGATCTCTCAGCCAAGCAAGCACGCCTAGACCTCTTACTGCCAAAAATTCCAGAAGATGCTCCTGCAATTTTGCTTGCTCATGCGCCAGATTTTGCTGATGTCGCGGCGGCAACAGGTCGCTTTGATGCACAACTATCAGGGCATACACATGGTGGACAAATCCAATTACCTTTCATCGGCACACTTTATGGACCAGAACACGGACACCGCTACCAAGATGGCTTATTTGATGTAGCCAATGGTCTACAACTCTATGTCTCGCGTGGTGTTGGTACAGTACATCTGGCGATTCGCTTCCTCTGTCGTCCTGAAATTGCACATATTACGTTGAGAAGCATCGAAGCAAGTTAAAGGGCGTAGTCTACTACGTCCCTATCACCTTTTCACTTTACCCTTTTCTCCCCTCCCCATATAATACCCTGCATATCGACCACATAATTGAACCGAGCAAAACAGTATGTCCATTCTCAAAGCCAATAACATCAGTAAATTCTATGGTGCAGATGAAATTTTCAGCAATGTCTCTGTAGAAATCTCCAATGATGCCCGTACTGCCGTTGTCGGACCTAACGGCGCAGGCAAAACGACGATGATTAAACTCTTTATTGGCGATGAACTCCCAACTGAAGGCAGTATCCATATAGCCAAAGGTGCAAAACTGGCTTACTTGCCCCAACGTCCTGAGCTAGTTGGCAATCACACATTGTGGGAAGAAGCCATGACTGCTTTTGAACATCTCAAAGCAATGGAAGCTAAACTCGCTGAACTGGCAATGAAAATGGGCAATAGTGATGATGCTGTCACCGAATATGGTGCGTTACAAAGTGAATTTGAGCATCTCGGTGGATACGATTATGAAATTCGAGCGCGGATGGTCTTATCGGGCGTGGGCTTTGAACCCGATGATTACGACACGCCCTTACAACAACTGTCTGGTGGGCAGAAAACCCGTGCAATGTTGGTTCGGCTCTTGCTTGAATCACCTGATTTGCTGATTTTGGACGAACCGACCAATCACCTTGATATTTATGCAGTGGAATGGCTTGAAAGTTTCCTCAAGGATTACGATGGTGCAGTCTTAGCCATCAGCCATGACCGTCGCTTCATTGATAATTTCGCCAGCCAAGTCTGGGAACTAGAATGGAATCGTGTAGAAGTCTATCGTGGCAATTATTCGCATTATATGCAACAACGCGATGAACGTCGGGAACGCCTGCAAAAAGAGTATGAAAAGCAACAAGAATTTATCTCTAAAGAGATGGATTACATCCGTAAGCATATGGGCAGTCGCTGGACAGCACAGGCAAAGGGTCGGCTCAAGAGATTACAGACCATGCAAAAACGAGGCAAAATCATCGACTCTGCGCCCCAAGACCGCAACACGATGAACCTCAAACTGACGGCTGATGCCCGTTCAGGTGATGAAGTCATCAAGACCAATGGCTTAACTGTCGGTTATGATGACCCTCTCTTTACCATTGATGAATTATTACTCTATCGAGGGGAGACTGCCGCCATCATCGGACCCAATGGCGCGGGTAAATCCACACTATTAAAAACACTTATCGGCGAATTATCGGCATTAGATGGTGAGAGTAAACTCGGCGCACAAGTCGAAATCGGTTATTTCGCGCAAGCTCACGAAGGACTTGACCCGCGTAAAAGCATCATTGATGTGATTATGGAAGCTGGCAATATGGGCATTGCGGATGCGCGTAATTTTTTGGGGATGTATCTCTTTAGCGGTGAGGATGTCTTCCGCGATATTGCTTCGCTCTCAGGAGGTGAACGCGGACGGGTTGCTCTAGCGAAATTGGCACTCAGTGGTGCAAATCTACTGCTCCTCGATGAACCTACAAATCATCTTGATATTGACGCACAAGAAATCCTACAAGCGGTAGTTGAAGGCTACGAAGGCACGGTCTTACTCGTCAGCCATGACCGTTACTTAATTGATGCCCTCGCCACCCAAATTTGGGCGATTCGTCCGCGTGAAGGAGTCGAAATTTATAAAGGCACATACAGTGAATACGTCTCTTGGCGCAAACAAAAAGAAGTCCGACTCGCCGAAGCCCAAGCCACACCCAACGGCACGAGCAAAGGCGCAACTTACGCCGCCAAAGTCCGAGGCATGACCCCCTACCAACTCAAGCAGAGAGTCGTCGAAGTCGAAGCCGAAATAGCCGACCTTGAAGCACAGATGGAGCGCATCATGGCTGACATCGAAACAGCCTCTGCCAATGGGGATGCCAATAAAGTCCAAACCCTCGGCATCGAATACAACCAAACTGAACACGCCCTCGAAACCGCAATGGAGGAATGGTCAGAACTCGCCGAGCATGTGGAGTAAGAATTGTTGTATTATCCTTAATACGTAATTCTTGATTTCAAGTATAATACAAGCATCAAATCTTAACTTTGTTATTCAATAAATTAATAGGATTTTTAATGAGAGTTCTACTAGATACAAACATTCTTATTCATAGAGAAGCTAGCAATGTGATTCGGGAAGACATTGGTTATTTATTCAGATGGCTAGATGAACTTAAATATGGCAAGTGTATCCACCCATATTCAATAAGTGAGATTGAAAAACATAAAGATAGTAAGGTGGTAAATAGCTTTAGAATTAAATTAAGTAGCTATGACATACTAAAGACCTTAGCACCTGATACTCCTGAAATCACTGTTATTAGAAAAAAATACGACTCGAACGAAAATGATAAAATAGATACTTCTTTGATAAGTGAAGTTTTCAATAAACGAGTAGATTTATTAATATCTGAAGACAAAAAGATTCATATTAAGTCTCAAGAATTAAAGATTGATGATAAAGTATTTACAATTGAAGAATTTCTTGAAAAATGTGTTGCTGAAAACCCTGATTTAGTTGACTATAACGTTCTTGCGGTAAAAAAAGAATATTTTGGAAATATCAATCTTGATGATAGTTTTTTTGATTCATTTAAAGAGGATTATCCTGGATTTGCGAGTTGGTTTAATCGAAAATCAGATGAAATTGCTTACATCTGTACCAGAATAGATGAAGTTTTAGCATTTCTTTATGTAAAACTTGAAACTGAAGATGAAAATTATAATGATATTGAACCGACTTTTATTCCAAAGCGAAGATTAAAAATTGGTACATTTAAGGTCACTCTAAACGGGTTTAAATTAGGTGAAAGATTTCTAAAAATAGTTTTTGATAATGCCTTAAGGTTTAACGTAGAAGAAATCTATGTAACAATTTTTGATAGAAACGAAGGACAAGTTAGGTTAATTGACTTATTAGAAAGCTGTGGTTTTACAAAACATGGCGTGAAAAAAGCAAAATCAGGAGAAGAACTTGTATACAAAAGAGTTTTCTCTCCAATGGTAAATATCCAAGAGCCGATTCTAACCTATCCTTATATATCAAATAAAACACGTAAATTTATAGTAGCTATTCGCCCTGAATATCATACTGAGCTTTTTCCTGATTCAATTCTACGTACAGAATCACCTAATGATTATATTGAAAATCGCCCTAATCGTAATGCTATTAGTAAAGTATTTATCTCACGTTCTATTGAAAGAAGCATGGAAACTGGAGATGTAATTGTATTCTATCGAACGAAATATAATGGTCCTGCAAAGTATACTTCGGTTGCTACTACTATAGGTGTTGTACAATCAGTAACTGATAACATTTCTAGATTTGATGAGTTCGTTCATCTATGCAGAAGACGTAGTGTCTTTAACGATGAGGAATTAGCAGAATATTGGAATTATGATCCTCGCAATCGACCTTTTGTTGTCAATTTTTTGTACATTTGTTCTTTATCCCGTAGACTAAATATGCAAAAACTATTAGACTTAGGAATTATTTCACAAGCTCCCCGTGGATTTGATCTAATTAGTGATGAAGCGTTTAAAAAATTACTGGAGAATTCCAATGCAGACCAGCGTCTTATTGTCGATTAAGCCAGAGTTTGTTAATAGAATTTTTGATGGTTCTAAACATTTTGAATTTAGAAGAAAAATTTTCAAGAATAGAAATGTAACCCGTATCGTCGTATATGCTACTGCACCTATAAGTAAAGTTGTTGGTGAATTTGAGGTTGATGGAATTATCGAAACAGAAATTCCGAAACTATGGAATCAGACTAGCAAATATTCGGGTATTCAAAAAAAGTTTTTTGATGCTTATTTTTCTGGTGTAGAAACTGGATATGCTATTAAAATTGGTAAAGTTAAAAAATATGACGAACCTTTAGAACTTACAAAGAACTATAACATTAAGCACCCACCACAATTTTTTGTTTATCTATAATAGAATATCTTTGGTCTTAAAAAATACTATCAACGCAGGCATTGTCCCTACATGAATGTAGCGCATAGAAACATAGCCAAAAAATTCTAACGTTCTCTCATATTAAAAACGGTCATATAAACGGGGATATGAACAACATCGCATCATCTTAATCTGCTATCCTCTGGTTAGCACCTTAACAACTGAATAGAATTAGGGAGGTGTTTCCTCCTAACCATTTACAAACCGCTAAACAGGAAATCGCCTGTTATTGCAGTTTTTCCCTACGCCCAAAATCCCTGTTAATGTTCCTGTTTTCTCTGTTATCTCCTGATAAACAGGGAAATTTGCGCTCAGAACGCAGCACTTTTACCTCAAATCTCTCCCACCAAATCACCCAGTTCAACGCCATCAAACTCCTGCAAAATCTCAACGACCCAATCCCGATATTGCATGGCATCCTCACGGGTTTTACCTTCTATCCGAATGCTGAGGACAGGCTCGGTATTGCTCTCGCGGATAATCACCCAGCCTCTATCAAATTGCGCCCGAATACCATCCAGCAAAATCAACTCACCCTTATCACCTAAATCTTGAGATAAGGTCGCTAGCACATCATGGTTAATCTCAGGGTCACATTCAGGACGAAAGACCTTCGTGCTGTAATAACTGGGAATGTCGGCATCCATTTCAGACAAACTCTGCTCACTGTTGCTGAGGATTTGCAGTAATTTTCCTGCCGCCAGATAAGCATCGTCAAATCCATAATAATCCTCTGCAAAGAAGATATGCCCACTAATTTCCCCTGCGAGGATTGCACCAGTCTCGCGCATTTTCTCCTTGATGAGCGAATGCCCTGTCATCCACATCACAGGATTGCCCCCTGCCTCCACAATCGTATCAAAGAGGGCTTGGCTACTGGTCACATCGCCAATAATTGTCGCTTCGGGATGCCGTGTGAGGACATCTTTCGCCAAGATTGCCACAAAACGGTCAGGTGCAATGACATTGCCCAATTCATCAATTGCCACCACACGGTCAGCATCACCATCAAATGCCAGACCTAAATCGGCGTTTGTCTCACGCACCAAGGCAATCAACTGTGCCAGATTTTCTGCCTTTGAGGGGTCAGGTGCATGATTAGGGAATGTACCATCCAATTCTGTGTTTATGGTCACGGCATCTTGTCCCCAATTTGCCATGAGCGCATCTACAAATAAGCCTGCTGTGCCATTTCCTGAATCAACGGCGACTTTGAGTTTTTTCGGTGAAACTTTGCTACTGACATCGGCAATATACGGGGTCAGACTATCTTGATGCACAGTGACACTACCATTACCTTCTGCAAATTCATCATCATTGACGAGTTCATATAAGGCTTGGATGCCATCCCCATAGAGTGCGACATTGCCCACTGCAATTTTGAACCCATTGTATTTTGGGTCAAGGTGACTCCCTGTAATCATCACCCCAGCCGTATCCTCTTTGACCGCATACCAATACAGTGTCGGGGTCGAACAGATGCCAATATCCAAGACTTCTGCACCCGTAGCAACGAGTCCCTTAATAAAGGCATCTCGCAAACGTTGCCCAGAGATGCGATTATCGCGCCCGACAATCACCTTTCGTAAGCTAAACTCATCTTGGAAATACGTCCCCACTGCCTGACCAATCGCCTTAGCAACACCATCCGTCAAATCAGTATCTGCTATCCCACGAATATCATATTTACGAAAAATCTTCGGGTTAATGGTCATGGTTCTGTCCTTTTCTGTTTTGGGCTTATCGCCGACAAACCCTACAATATCCATGATTTAATCTTTAGGCAAAATCTTCGTGAGAGCTTCCGCGATATTCCGCACCTGAATCAACTCCAAGTTCGGTGGGATGTCCTCAATTTTACGACGCATCTTCGGGATAACGACCTTACGAAAGCCAATTTTAGAGGCTTCGTTCAAGCGCAAGGAGAGTTGATTCACTGTACGTACCTCACCACTCAAACCAATTTCCCCGATGAAAGCAGTATCCGCAGGCACGGGCTTATCGTAATAGCTGGAGGCAATCGCAATCGCTGTCGCAAGGTCACTGGCTGGTTCGTCAATTTTCAGCCCGCCGACGACGTTCACGAAAATATCTTGGTCAAAGAGGCGCATCCCCACGCGCTTACTCAGCACCGCCGAAATCAAGAGTAGACGGTTGTAATCCACCCCATTCGTTGTGCGGCGCGGATTACCAAAAGCAGTCGGATTACTCAGTGATTGTATTTCTACCAATAGCGGACGTGTGCCTTCTAAAGTCACTGCAATCGCACTCCCAGAGGCATTGACCACCCGCTCTGCCAGAAACGCTTCACTCGGGTTTGGTACTTCAACCATACCACTGCCGACCATCTCAAATACACCGACTTCGCTGGTTGCGCCAAAGCGGTTTTTGATGCTTCGTAAAAGTCGAAAACTCTGGAATTGCTCGCCTTCAAGATACATTACCGTATCGACGATATGCTCCAATACACGCGGACCCGCAATATTACCTTCTTTGGTCACATGCCCGATGATAAAGGTCGTGACACCATTCGATTTCGCCAAACCTTGTAGACGAGTCGCCACCTCGCGCACTTGTGAGACTAAACCGGGCGATGAGTCTAATTCATCAGTGTAGGTCGTCTGGATACTATCAATAATCAGCAGAACAGGGTCAAGATTGTTCACTTCCTCAAAGATATTGCCGAGATTGGTTTCGGTCAGCAGATAGAGATTATCCGCTTTAATGCCCAATCTATCCGCACGCATCTTGATTTGGCGCGAACTTTCTTCTCCGCTGACATACAGCACATTACCATGCTCATTGGCTAGTTGGGCGGCTACATCCAAAAGCAATGTAGATTTGCCAATCCCTGGTTCCCCACCAATTAGGCTGATACTGCCGGGTACTAATCCACCACCCAAAACTCGTGAAAATTCTTCAATCGGGACGTACAGTCGCGCTTCTTCCTTGATGTCAACATCACCTAATTTTTGTGGTTTTGCACGGGATGCTCCAATCGGTGCGCGTTGATTTTTGGCTTTGCTGGGGCTACGTGCCTCGACCACTTCTGGGTCGATAGTGCCAAATTCACTACAATTCGGGCAACGTCCCATCATGCGCGGTCCTTGCCAACCACAATTTGAACAGACATAGCGTGTGCGTGTTTTTGCCATGAGAATACGCCTCATTTCTTCACTGTTACTCGTCGGGGTAGACCGATGGTGCATAGGCGTTACGTTAAGCTAAAATATTCACCACGAAGGCACAAAGAACACGAAGAAAAGCAAAAAACTTTTCTATTTGTATCGATATTCCTTACTTGAGAGGGTTAATGTAGGGACAATGCCTGCGTTGTCCACCGAGAAACCCTCTGCACTGTGCAAATTGTGTTGTAAAGACACCTTAGCTTGATACAAATGCACCGACGAACTATCTACCGAAAACTGAAAAATCCATAAAACATCTGTGCGAATAGTGTAGCCCAAAAGCGATAGCAATAAAAGTCAGGGGTGATGATATTATCGACAAATTAACGAAAACAAGGCATTATGTGTACAGGTTAAGATGCTATAGAAGTTGAGGCACGGTATGCAAGAAATTTTTCCGGGATTTTATGTTGTAACGCGGATGTCAACCAATTGTTTTCTCATCGAGAGCGCACCTGATGAACTAACCGTCATTGATACGGGCGCACCGGGTACAAGCAATGCTATCTTGTCGGCGGCGAAAGCACTGAATTACGCACCGAATCAGATAAAAAATATCCTCATCACCCACGCTGATATTGACCACATCGGCAGTCTGGCAAGTTTAGCTAAAGCAACAGGCGCGAGAATTTACGCGGGGAAAGAATCAGTACATTATATAGAAGAAGCGAAAACACCTCCGCATGTTCCTGCTATTATGAGTGCATTCGCTGGTTTACTCCAGAAAAAAGCCAAGGTGGATGTTGTCTTTGATGATAATGAAACCCTTGATATAGCAGGTGGCATTTTGGCGATTCATGTTCCCGGACATACGCCTGAAAATTACAATTTCTACTGGCGCAAAGAAGGCGTTCTATTTGGGGCGGATTTGTTCTTTGGGCTGTCTAAAGACCTCAGCTTATCGCCGAAGATGATTACATGGAATGTCGATGAACTCCATAAAAGTGCGACCAAAGCCTTAGCCCTTGCCCCGAAATATATTTGCCCTGGGCATGGTGATAGTGTGAATCTTGTGCGGACACCCGAAGCGGTACAAGCGATTCGTCGTAAGCTGGAAGGCAATGTGACTCTCGCCGCGACGTAGAAAATTAAGATTAATTTCCCTGTTTATCAGGAGATAACAGGGAAAACAGGGAACTTTTGGGCGTGAGGTACACAAAATAACAGGGAATTAACAGGGGATTTTTTGGCACATTGGTTTATTTTTGGTTTGCCTAATTTACACTGTAATTTCCTATTTTTAGGACAGAGCAGGCTATGTCCCTTGTATCTTATGAATAGGTGATATTTGTTAAACTAAATGTCACGGACAGGTCAGAGCAGAGAGAGACTGTGCTGTCCCTCAGTGAGAAAGACTGTAGTGTAGATTAGTCCCTCTGCTCTAGCTGAATCCATCAGAGACTGAACGGTATCATCAGTACCTCATCTTGCATTTACAAGGTTAGTCCAAATGGGTCACGACCTGCCCTCAACACTGTCCATAGTATATCGGAAAGTTTTTCTTATGTCTGTTTTTATTGGCATTGATGTATCCAAAGCAACTTTAGACATCGCCACCCATTGTGGGTCAGAGCATATCCATCTTCCCAACACACCCTCGGGTCATAAAAAACTCAGCCAGTGGCTACAAAAGCAAGGTGAGATTAGCCAGATTGCCTTGGAAGCTAGTGGACGCTATGGCGAAGCTGTGGCACGTTTCTTGGTTAAGAACAACTACGATGTGAGCTATCTCAACCCTAAACAAGTTCACCAATTTGCCCAGATGCACTTGCATTACAACAAGACCGACAAGCAAGATGCCAAGCTGATTGCTCAGTATTGTCATTTATTCAAACCTGACCTCTACCAACCTCAGTCTGACCGTCAACGACGCTTACAACAGCGTTCCAGACGCTTAGATCAACTCAAGAAAATGCGTCAACAAGAAGTTAATCGCTCTAAGTCAGGTCTCAGTGACCCCTTCACTTGCCAGCAGATTGAGGCAACTATCGCGTACTTTGATACACTCATTCAACACACCAAAGATGCCATTCATCAGCTGATTATGGACGATGAAAACCTCGCTCAACAGCATCGCCTCCTATGTTCTATTAAAGGCATTGCCCATGCCACTGCTAGCCTGCTGCTCGCTGAAATTAATATTGCTGATTTTGCCTCTGCTTCACAACTTGCCGCCTACATTGGCATCACCCCTCAGCAATTTCAATCCGGCACATCTGTCAACAAACGGGCTTCTATTTCTAAGCAGGGCAATGCCCGATTACGGGCTGGATTATACATGCCTGCCATTGTCGCTAAACGCTGGAATCCGCCTTGTCGTACCTTCGCTCAACGCTTAGAGGATAAACAAAAACATGCTAAAGTTATTGTCATTGCTGTCATGCGTAAACTCGTACGTCAGATCTTTGCTATTCTTAAATCTGGGCTACCTTTCGAACCCGATTTTGGGAAAATCGCTTGACAAACAAGACGGTATCTACATCCAACATCCTGATGATATTCAGTTGTTAAGGTGCTATCCAGAGGATACATAATTTTGGATAGCTTGGGTTGTGCATATCCCCGTTGATATGACCGTTCATATGAACAAGGGAAAAGAAATGCTGAGTACTAAGGCAAAACGTCTGCAGCCTCATTTGACACGACATTAGCCCAAGGTCATAATGGGATAAACACAAACTATAGTGCCACTCAATCATGCAAATTCATAAAACCGTTTTCATCAGTTACCGACGCACTAATATACCGATTGCCCATAACGTATATGACAAACTCACGGCACAAGGCTTTGATGTCTTCTTTGATTTGAAGTCAATTACGAATGGGGATTTTGAGCAGACGATTCTCAACCAGATTGCCTACCGCGCGCACTTCATTTTGATACTCACGCCCTCGACCTTAGAGCGTTGTGTTAGCCCTGATGACTGGGTGCGCCGTGAGGTAGAAGAAGCCATGAAACTCAAGCGCAATATCGTGCCACTGCTCTTTGATGGTTTCGACTTTGGCAAGGCAACAAATTATTTAAAAGGTGATTATCTGCCGATGTTGCCGAACTACAATGGCTTGCCTGTACCTTGGACGTATTTTGATGAAGCGATGGTCAGGGTTCAGCGTGATTTTTTGAATAAGTCATTAGATACGGTTTTGCATCCTGTCTCGAAACAAAAGCAAGATGAAGTTGCTCAAATTAAAGTAGAAATTGAAGAGGAAAAAGTAAGTCCTGAACAACTCAAAGCGCAGGTATACTTTGAGAAAGGCATTGCAAAAATTAATGATGCAGATTACTCAGGTGCAATAGATGACTTCACGCGTGCAGTTTTATTGGACGAAACTTTAGCCGAAGCCTATTTCAGACGTGGACAATGCTATTGGGATTTAAGGGATAACGAACAAGCACTCATCGATTATGAACGTGCGGTAGCAATTGACCCCAAGCATCCCAAAGCACGTCTCATGCAGGCGCATATCCTTGTCGAGAAAGAGACATATAAAGATGCTTTGGTCGAAGCCGAGAAATCTGTCTTAGAGACCCCTGATTCGTATGAATCTTATCTGGTACGAGGTTGGGTTAAATCGGAAATGAAGAATTTTCAGGGCGCAATAGCCGATTATTATAAAGCCCTAGAGCTTAATCCTGATAAGGCTGAAATTTATGCGTATCGTGGCAATGCCTATGCAGATATGCGAGACTATGAAAAAGCATTGGTCGATTTTGATAAATCAATCAATATAAATCCCAAGAATGCCATGTATTACAATAATCGTGGTGATGTCTACGCCGACTTAGAAGAGTATGAACTTGCCTTGGCGAGTTACAATCAAGCGATTGACCTCAATTCTGAATATGGCATGCTGTATTATAATCGGGGCAATACCTACTATTTTTTGAATGATTATCAGTCAGCCCTATCGGATTTCAACAAAGCAATTGACCTCAATCCTGAATTTGAAATACTGTATTACAGTCGGGGAACGCTTTATTTTGAACTTAGCGAGTATCAGAATGCCCTTTCTGATTGGGAACGCGCCTTAGAGATTGACCCCGAAAATAAAGACACGCAACACAATCTGAAAACCGTGCGACAGGTTCTAGCAGACCAAGAATAAAGCTAATTTTCCACTGTGCTTCTATGCTTTGCTGTATACTATCGTAGAGCATTTTTATTTTAGGATGAGGTCATTTTTATGCGACGGTTGTTTCTGGCATTATGTGTTTTTATCTTCAGTAGTATCTCCCTCTCAGCCCAAACGACGATTGGGGCGCAAAATTGCATTGCCATCATGGGCGATTCTCTGCCAGCAGGCACATTTGTCGCTGAAATTCCGGGAACAGGCGTAACGGTCTTACAATCTCGGCATGTTGCCTACATTTTGGATGATGCTTTACAAGCCCGTGACCTCATTCACTATGGTGTCTATGATTTGAGCCTCTCTGCGAGTGCCATCACCGACCCGAATGCCGAACCGTATCTGACCTCGCGTGAATATTTCTTAGGGCGTGAACTGAATTGCCGTTTTGTGGTGATTTTCCCCTTCTTGAATGACCTCTACACAACCGATGATGGCTCAACTGGTCAGGCGATTTACCAAGCTGGCATGACGACTATGCTCAACGGTATCCGAAGCAATAGCCCGAATAGCCATATTATCGTCATGAATTATTATCACTCCTTCTTGCAAGGGGTAGGCGATAGAACCTATGGCGGTGATGTCACGCCCGCGCATGTCGCTAGCCTGAATACCGTCCACCAAAATGCCTGTACAGCCGATGTCAATATCACTTGTGTATCGACAGCCAGCGTGCTTAGTCCGATTAGTGAGTATGTGGTCAGCAATATCTCACGCACAGATTACCAGACCTTCCGCTATTCGCTCGTCAACCCTGCTGACCAAGCCATGCTCGATACCTATTGGGCGAATACGCCAAACAATGTCATTTATGGGGATGGCATTCACCTCAATCCTGATGGTCAGGTGCGGATTGTGGCGACGTTGATGGGATTGTTTTCTACCTTGGAGCCGTTGAATTTCGCGCCGATTTTGCGGTGAGGTATTTTAACGCGGAGAATCAGAGAGAGGGAGGAAAACCCCTTTAGAGTATTGGTGTAGGGACAATGCCTGCGTTGTCCTATGCCTGTAAAAGTTAATGACAAAAATAGCCACGAAGTCGAGAAGAACACGAAGCAAAAAAAAGTAATTTCTCGGACGCGCCGTTGCGTTTCCCTACAGTGCCGACTGGTAGGCATGTCCGTCGGAAAATATAGATGATTTTGAATTTCCACCGTTTTGCTAACACTATCACTAACCCTCACATAGAAATTTTACGGGCTTCCCATTAAAATAGACTGTATTCCTGAACATTAGAGTTGAACAAATATTATGAGTGAAAAACCCGAAATTCTAATCGTTGCGTACTATAAATTTGTACATCTGCCCGATTACCGAGACCTAAAACAACCCTTGCTTGACCTCTGCAAAGCGAATGGCGTTTATGGCACTATTTTACTGGCAGAAGAAGGCATCAATAGCACGATGGCTGGCACACGCGAGGGCATCGACAATGTGCTAGAATCGCTATCTGATGATCCACGTTTTGCCGATTTAACTGTCAAAGAGTCTTATGCGGATTTCATCCCCTTCCAGAAGATGAAAGTGCGCCTCAAGCAAGAGATTGTGCGCCTCAAGATTGATGGCATAGACCCCAATCACAAGGTCGGGACATATGTTGAGCCTGACGACTGGAATACACTCATCAGTGACCCTGACGTGGTAGTGATTGATACACGCAATGACTACGAGGTCAAAATCGGCACATTTAAGAATGCGCTCAATCCCAAGACCGATTCTTTCAATGAATTGCCTGACTTTGTGGATGAAAATCTCGACCCAAGTAAGCATAAAAAAGTGGCGATGTTCTGCACAGGGGGCATCCGTTGTGAGAAAGCAACCGCAATGATGCTCGAAAAAGGCTTCGAGAATGTCTATCATCTGAATGGTGGGATTTTGCGCTATCTGGAAAATATGCCCCAAGAAAACAGCTTATGGGAAGGCGAGTGCTTTGTCTTTGATGACCGCATCTCCGTTGACCATCAGCTTGCACCTGGTAAGACCTTCATCTGTGATTATTGTAAAGAAGTCGTCAATCAAGAGGTGGATATTTGCCCTTATTGTGGTGAAAAAGTCGAACCGCTACCGCCTCCGCCTGAAATTGATGTGGAGACAAATTAATCTATGAGTGTGCCGAATATCGAAACCGACAATCTGCTTATTCGTCCCTTTGTGATGGATGACCTTGATAGGATTCACGCTATTCTCAATGCTTGCTTTGGCGAAAGCAACATGGTGTTTCGTCGGGATTGGCTGGAGTGGACAACATTAGGCTATAAAATCCAAGCACAATTACAGCAACCACCCTATGGCGAACGTGCTATTGCATTGAAAGAGACTGGAGAATTGGTCGGGGCGATTGGTTTGGTTCAGAGTTACTCACCTTTTGAGACCTTACCCTATTTTCAGAAACGATTAACCGCAGAAGATAATACACTATCGACACCTGAAATGGGTTTATTTTGGGCAATTGACCCCGCGCATCAGGGCAATCGTTATGCCAGTGAAGCGGCACAAGGCTTGATTGACTTCATGTTCAATCAATGGGGCTTAAAGCGTATTGTCGCAACCACTGAATATGATAACCCAGCCTCGATTGCTGTCATGAAACGTTTGGGGATGGTCATTGAGCGTAATCCGAATCCAGAGCCTGAGTGGTTTCAGATAACGGGTATCTTGGAGAATGGTGGGTGATATTTTCCCCACGAATAATGTAGAAAAAGAATTTAATTTTGAAGAATATTTCGGCGGATGGCATTGATGCCATCCCTACATAAATCGTCATTTTAGGGCATTGGTGTAGAGTCGAAATCTATCTCGACCGTGTTATTTTAACGTGAGTTTTGGTTTAGATAACAGCTAATTGTCGAAGAAAGCGTAAATCTAAAGACGGTTTCTTGGGCTGGTGACAATAAGCAATCAGTCCAGCCAATAAATTGACAGTAAACCCGGTAAAACTGCGGTGTCGCGTATGCTCAATTTGTGAGATGTTCTTGAGTTGGTCATAGATACTTTCCACAATAGCGCGTTTGCGCAAAAAGTATTTATCCATCTCATCCATCAGTTTGTTTTTCATATTCTTACGAACTTTCGTGACCAGCTGGAGCATGTGATCTTCCAGTAAATGCTGTGTGAGTGTGGTTGAGATATAGCCTTTGTCAGCAAATAACTTCCCAAAACAACGTCGAATTTGGCTGACCATTTTTGGAACGGGTTGGCGGTCATCAGTATTACCCGTTGTCACACAACAACTCAAGAGTTCACCGCAATCATTGACAATCATGTGTAACTTAAAGCCAAAGAACCAGTCCACAGAGGTACGCCCACGCTCAGCAACACCCTCAAACACACGGTGCTGGTTGATGCGACGATTGTGGCATACAGCAATTGCTGTTGAATCCACAAAGGATAATCCTGTGCAAGTGCCATAACAGCGTTGTAAGTAAGCACACAGGGCGACCACGACACGCGGCATCAGTTGGATAAACCTGTTGTAACTGAATAATCTTGGAAATTCGCCTGTTAAGTGTTGCATCACATAATCTGTGTAATAGGTTTTAAAATCACGATAGCGTTTCTGGTGAAAATGCACCACGAGGGTCATCATCTCACTCATACTCATACGAGTCGCGCGACGGCGACACCGTTGACCACTTTCAAGTAGTGTCTGATGCCAAATTGGTTCATAATCTTGCCAGAAATCGTCGATAGAACAGAATAATTCGAGTAAACTCATGATGGGACTCTTTGTCTTAGGTTTTGTCACCTTGAAGCTTAACGCTTCTCGCAAAGATGTCCCACCTTATCCAAAACTCACGTTATTTTACCGAATTATTTTGTAAAGTTTGAGTTTATTCAACTGTACTCCTTTTGTAGAATTTCCTCCGTTTCTCTGTGGCTCTGCGTTAAATTTTTACCATTACCTGTCACCCTGATTTACGCTAAACTGCCTTGCATGACAAAAATCGGTATTAACGCACACTTATTATCCAGCCAAGCGGGTTATCGCTCGGCTGGTATTCATAATGTTCTACACCAAACGCTGACGCATCTGCCACAGGTTGCCCCTGATGATTGTCAATTCACAGCGATGGTCGGCTCTGAGAATCAGGCGCAGTATTCAGGTATCAGGATGAAGCGTGCTAACCTGAATACCGAATCGCCAGCGAAGCGTATTCTCTGGGAACAAGCAATACAGCCCTTTCAATTAGGCGAGTACGACCTTTACCATGCGGGGGCATTCGTCGCGCCCTTATTTTTGCCTGTGCCGATGGTTGTCACTGTCTATGACCTGACTTTCATGCGATACCCTGAACGCTTAACGCCTGCGCGTCGACTTTATCTCAAAACTTTTACTGAACTCACTTGCAAACGTGCCAAGCGCATTATCGCTATCTCTGAAAGTACGAAGCAAGACATCGTTGATTTACTCGGTATTTCGGCAGATAAAGTTGATGTGACTCCACTTGCCTATGATACAGAGTTACTCAAGCCTTTGTCATCAGAAACAGTAGAAACCTTCAAAAAGGCAAAGGGCTTGCCAGAGCGATTTTGGCTGTACTTAGGCACAATTGAACCGCGCAAAAACCTCGTGACACTGATAGATGCTTATGCCCGTTTATCAGAGAATGAACGTTTGCCGTTGGTCTTAGCAGGGGGAAAAGGCTGGCTTACTGACCCTATTTTCGAGGCGATTGATAAGCATCAACTGAATGATGCGATTAGCCTACCGGGTTTTATCCCTACCGATGACCTTGCCCTCTGGTACAATAGCGCAGAATTATTTATATTTCCGTCAGTCTTTGAAGGCTTTGGTTTACCCGTGTTAGAAGCGATGGCATGTGGGACACCTGTACTGACGAGTAATGTCTCGTCTTTACCCGAAGTCGCTCAGGATGCAGGGATACAATTGCCTCCACATGATAGTGAGGCATGGGCAGATGCGCTCCAAACAGCGTATCATGATGCCAATTGGCGTAACGGTGCAAGCGCACGTGGATTGCAAATCGCACAAACATTCACATGGGAAGAAACCGCACGCTTAACCTTAGCCAGTTATCAGCGTGCATTAAGAGCGAAATGAACGACAATAATCAAGGCGAACACAAGCAAAATATCGAACCAATCTGGCTAATGCCACTCATTGATGTGGTGTTGGTCTTTGTGGCGTTCGGCATTGGCTACCTTTTGCGCTACGAATTTCGTTTATTCCGCGCCCTATTTGACCCTACACGGCGTGAGTTTTTGCCTTACCTACCCTATGCGGCATTTTATGCGCTGATGCTGGTTGTGATTTACCAAGCAAATGGCTTGTATCGGCATGTGCGTGGTCGCGCGTGGATGGAAGAAGTGACGGTTATTGCAGGGGGTGTCGCCAATGCGACGGTCATCTTATTAGCCCTCTATTTCATGCTGCAACCGCAAATTACCAGTCGCTTGATGCTTGTTTACGTCGCCGCCCTGACGATTATCTTGCAATCCTCAGCCCGTGCCATACGCCATATGGTGTGGTCTTATTTACGGGCGAAAGGTATCGGTGTTCAACGGGTCGCAATTGTTGGTTTGGGCGATGTTGGGCAAGCGGTTTTAAGAACGCTTATCTCACGGCGTGAACTCGGCTATAAGGTCATTGGTTACCTTGATGACAACCCCGAACGAGGTGAGTCTGATTTGGGGCGTGTGGTTGGCTTAGGCAAACTGGACAACTTTGAAAATGCCCTCACCGCGCATGGTATTGACCTCGTTATCATCACGATGGAATGGCGACACTACGACACCATTTTAGAATTAACCCGCCTAGCAAAGCGTCTCAAAGTCGATGTGCGTCTCGTCCCTGATATTTTCCAGTTGAATTTACGCCAAGTACAATTTGAAAATCTGGATGGTATCCCGCTTTTGGGGATTAATGGTGTGAAAAAGTTGCGTGGGACATCACGCGTTATTAAGCGAATTTTGGATGTTGTACTCGTACTCTTGCTCTTGCCGATTTGGGGTTTAATTTATTTGCTGGTTGCCTTGGCAATCAAGTTAGACGATGGTGGTAATATTATCTACCGTGCTAAACGAGTGGGCGAAAATGGGCGCGAATTTGAAATGCTCAAATTTCGTAGCATGGTCGAGGATGCTGACCAACAACGCGCCGATGTTTTTGAAGGCTTAGACCCCAAGCATCCTAAACTGATTGATGACCCGCGCATCACCAAGGTTGGCAAGTTTATCCGTCGCCTTAGCATTGACGAAATCCCGAACTTTATCAATGTCCTCAAAGGGGAAATGAGCATCGTAGGACCTCGTCCACCTATTCCTGATGAAGTGGCAAAATACGAAACTTGGCATCTGCAACGTCTGCAAACAATTCCGGGCATTACGGGCTTATGGCAAGTCTCAGGGCGGAGTGAAGTCCCCTTTGATGAGATGGTGCTGATGGATATCTACTACATTGAGAATTGGTCGGTGCGCTTTGATTTGCAAATTATGCTGATGACCATCCCCAAAGTGTTGCTCCGTAGTGGCGCGTATTAATTAAGGGCGTAACACAGAGATTCAAAAGTAAATCCACACAATGAATTGTAAGTATTTTAGTTATTGAATTTCGGACAGCATTCATGCTGTCCCTTGTATCTTATGAATAGGTGATATTTGTTAAACTAAATGTCACGGACAGGTCAGAGCAGAGAGAGACTGTGCTGTCCCTCAGTGAGAAAGACTGTAGTGTAGATTAGTCCCTCTGCTCTAGCTGAATCCATCAGAGACTGAACGGTATCATCAGTACCTCATCTTGCATTTACAAGGTTAGTCCAAATGGGTCACGACCTGCCCTCAACACTGTCCATAGTATATCGGAAAGTTTTTCTTATGTCTGTTTTTATTGGCATTGATGTATCCAAAGCAACTTTAGACATCGCCACCCATTGTGGGTCAGAGCATATCCATCTTCCCAACACACCCTCGGGTCATAAAAAACTCAGCCAGTGGCTACAAAAGCAAGGTGAGATTAGCCAGATTGCCTTGGAAGCTAGTGGACGCTATGGCGAAGCTGTGGCACGTTTCTTGGTTAAGAACAACTACGATGTGAGCTATCTCAACCCTAAACAAGTTCACCAATTTGCCCAGATGCACTTGCATTACAACAAGACCGACAAGCAAGATGCCAAGCTGATTGCTCAGTATTGTCATTTATTCAAACCTGACCTCTACCAACCTCAGTCTGACCGTCAACGACGCTTACAACAGCGTTCCAGACGCTTAGATCAACTCAAGAAAATGCGTCAACAAGAAGTTAATCGCTCTAAGTCAGGTCTCAGTGACCCCTTCACTTGCCAGCAGATTGAGGCAACTATCGCGTACTTTGATACACTCATTCAACACACCAAAGATGCCATTCATCAGCTGATTATGGACGATGAAAACCTCGCTCAACAGCATCGCCTCCTATGTTCTATTAAAGGCATTGCCCATGCCACTGCTAGCCTGCTGCTCGCTGAAATTAATATTGCTGATTTTGCCTCTGCTTCACAACTTGCCGCCTACATTGGCATCACCCCTCAGCAATTTCAATCCGGCACATCTGTCAACAAACGGGCTTCTATTTCTAAGCAGGGCAATGCCCGATTACGGGCTGGATTATACATGCCTGCCATTGTCGCTAAACGCTGGAATCCGCCTTGTCGTACCTTCGCTCAACGCTTAGAGGATAAACAAAAACATGCTAAAGTTATTGTCATTGCTGTCATGCGTAAACTCGTACGTCAGATCTTTGCTATTCTTAAATCTGGGCTACCTTTCGAACCCGATTTTGGGAAAATCGCTTGACAAACAAGACGGTATCTACACAAATCCTGATTTTTTAGGCAATGAGGTAGGGACGTGATGTATCGCGTCCGTTACGAAAAACACAAGATTGAATACTTACAAGATGTTTTCTGTTTTTCTTCGTATTCTTTGTTCTTCATGGTGAATAATCAAACTCCCACCTCTGGCAGACGATTACAAAAGCCCATCGTATCGACCACGTCATCGCGTACCCATGAGTCGTTCTCTAATTGCCACCAGATAAAGCCATCTGTGCCGATGGTTTGTCCTGTTGCTAGCAGACTTTCGCCAGCGAGCAATTGCCCAACTCGTGCAAAATCCGTTCCTGCCCCTGCCCGTTGATTAATGGGGCTATCGGTGCTAACACGGCAATCGCCCAATAGGTCATCAGCGATGGTATAGGCGAAAAATGTCTCTGCTTCACAGACACTATCCTCGGCTAATCCTGAGAACAAAAAGGCAAATGAGCCAGCAGGCAAGGTTAAGGTGTAGTCTGTGATGAGGGCTTCGCCATTGACGAACAGCGTGAGGGTATCCTCAATAACAACTGCTAATAGTGTCACAGGTTCACTTAAATCAACGGTATTGTCGAGGAGGGCAATCTCGGCATCGTCGCTAATTTCAAAGGTGAAGATGCTACCCTCATTATCCACCCCTACTGCGACATAGGTATCCAAGCGGATTGTGACAATGTTCGAGCCATCTTCTAAGCGATTGCTCTCGACACGTTGGGTACGGGTGGTAATCGCGCAAAATTCTAAGTCATCAGCTTGAGGCGATAAATTGAGTGTCGCGCCGATGACCACATTGCTTGCGTCGTTTTCATTTGGGAAATTGCTGAATTGTGCCTCAGCACCTGAAAATGCTAATCCATTTTGAGCAAATACTAGCTCTGCACCTGATGGCACAATGCCTAAATCTTCGAGTTCATCGAGGATAACATCAGGCGTACTGAGATGATTCTCTAGGACAATGCCCGCGTCGTCTGTCTCTTGCGCTGAGATAAGTGCAGTAGTAGATAATAAAATACTGATAATGACGATTTTCAAAAGGTGCTTCATGAAACGCCTCTCTGGAAACGCTCGGACTTTGCTCTATTATGCTATCATTTTTCATGAGATGGGGGTAACGGTGGTCAGGCGTGGATGGGACGTATTGTATCCGTCAGGAACGGGTGTCTTCACTCTAATCAGCCTATTGAAAGAATTATGGAAACTTCCCTATGAATGAGTGGTTTATTGCTTATTTCCCTAACCTATCGTAGAGATAAAACACATAATCTTGCGGAGCTGTTTTGACACCCAAATCATTCAATAGTCTGAGAACTTGAGCGCGATGATCTGTACCGTGATTGATAACGTGCAAAAGTACCTGCCATAATACGAGGTCTTTATCTTCTTCATCAGCTAGTGGATTAGTGAATAACATATCATCTTGTAACTTTGCTAAATAATCACGCATAGTGTTTTCAACCCGATCTCCATGTGCGCGAATGATGTCTCGGTTATCTGTTGTAGTAGCATCAAGAAATTCTGGTTCTTGCACTCCTCGCAAGCCACTAAACCATGCCTCATCAACATTCATAAGATGGATGATATGATTTCTCACAGACCCAATCGAGTAGTCTATATTTTGAACGAATTGCTCTTGTGGTAGTGCAACAATATAGCTATCCCATATTTTGCGATTTTCAGCAAAGTGATAATTAAAATATTCACGAAAGGCTTGTGCATTCATCTTTACTTTATTCCTTTGGGTCTTCTAAACTGGCAGTAATCTGAAACACACGCTTAATTAGAACGAATGTTTGTAAATTTTACAAGTTTTGTGTACGATAAAGAAAAATATAGAGATGAGGCAATATTATGAGCAAGCACCGTATCTACACAATGCCCGTTGCAAGTGTTTATCCGCATTACATCACCAAAGCCGAGAGAAAAGGGCGCACCAAGACCGAAGTCGATGAAATTATTGCTTGGCTCACAGGCTATAGCCAAGCAGAGTTAGATGCAATTTTAGACGACGAAACAGACTTTGAGACCTTTTTCGCAGAAGCCCCAAAAATGAACCCCTCACGCAGTCTCATTAAAGGCGTGATTTGTGGTGTGCGCATAGAGGAAATTGAAGAAGAGACCATGCGCGAAATCCGCTATCTGGATAAATTGGTGGATGAATTAGCCAAGGGTAAAAAGATGGAGAAAATTTTGAGAACGGCGTAGCTGTCGACTCATACTCATATGCGAATTTTACTGATACGCCCCTGTTGCATCGGTGATGTCATCATGGCAACACCGACCTTATCTGCTCTGCGGTCAGCGTATCCTGATGCCCATATCACTTGGGCAATTGGGGGATGGTCACGCAGGGCAGTTGAGCATCACCCTGCAATAGATGCCTTCCTCGATACAGGGTCTGCGGATATGCCTGTGAAATCGTTTGGCGGATTTTGGCGTTTTGTCCAGCAGATGCGAGCAGGTAATTTTGATATGGTCGTCTCGCTGGTGCGTTCGCCCTTGATGAGCCTCGCCGTACTGCTAAGTGGTATCCCACAACGGGTCGGTATTGATAGTAACGGGCGTGGTTTTGGTTATACACTCCGCCACAAAATCGACCCCAAGAACGCCCAGCATGAAGCCCGAATTTACTTAGATGTCGTCGCGCAGTTAGGCATCCCCACCGACAATTTCCAGAGTAATCTCCCTGTTTTAGACTCAGCTGAACAATCGCTAAAGGCAAAATTAGCCGAGAAGAATATCGAGACACCCTATATCGTGATTAACCCCGCAGGTGGCAATAATCCCGGTATGACTTTGGATAGTAAGCGTTGGTTGCCTCAAAATTTTGCCGCAGTCGCTAATCAATTATCTACTGAATTAGACTGTGATATTGTGCTTTTAGCAGGACCCGACGACGCGCCGATTATTGAGGCTGTGCGTCAGCATTTGACTGTTCCAGCGCATGAGTTTCTTGGCACACTCAGTTTCCCTGAGATTGGCGCACTGGCTAAAAATTCACGACTGTATCTCGGCAATGACACGGGTTTAACGCACATTGCCGCCGCATCAGGGGCGAAAACAGCTATGATACTCGGACTCACTGACCCCGTTCGCTACGCCCCTTTCACCGATAACAGCCTCGCCCTCTGGAAGCCCATCCCACTGGATGCAGGTGGTGTTGCTGGGGTTCATTCAGCCAATTGGAATTGGGAACGCGATGGCATCTCAGTTGAGCAAGTTCTGGCTGAATTGCGTGCATTTTTAGAGGATTGAGCATTTCACGCTAGCTTAGTTTTCTTCTCAACCCCTATCCTCCCGTCCTTTCCCCATGCTGGAGAAAGGAAGCCTATGAGTCCCCTCTCCATTTATGGGGAGGGCTAGGGAGGGGTCGGCAAGATAAAGCAAAATGAGCCTAATTTTTCGCGCTTGTTCGCTCAGCACTCAAAACTCAGCATAAAACACTCATATTTTCCCCTGTTCATATCAACGGGACTATCAACGGTCATATCAACAACATCCGCAAGCCATTGTCTGCTAGGCTAAAACGGTATCGTCCATTATCCCTAGAAAGAGGGCAAACGATGTTCAACTGGTTGAGCAATATCTTCACTTGGTCACGGCGCAATACACTGCAAAACCGTGCGCCACATATCCCTGCCGTCGCTGTGCATAATAGCCACTTCTTCAATGATTCATTCCAGCAGACGCAACACAGCGCGATGTATCAGCAATCCTCATGGGTACATTTAGCGGTCAGTCGAATTGCCGAAGCAGGCGCACTCGTCCCACTCAAAGTCCAACGCTTAGAGGGCGAAACTCGCCTTGAAGTCGAACGACATCCGCTAGAAATTCTGCTGGATAATCCAAACCCGACGATGAGTCGCTTTGAATTATTTGAATCGACACTCGCCTATCTGGAACTAACAGGTAATGCCTACTGGTTCTTAGCTGGCGATAATCGAGGGCAACCTGCTGAAATTTGGGTACTGCGCCCTGACCGCATCAGCATTGTGCCTGACCCAACCGATTATATTGCTGGTTATCTCTATGAAGTGGATGGCAAGCAAATTCCACTGGAAAAAGTAGAGGTGGTGCATTTCAAACGCTGGCATCCTGCCAATGATTATTATGGACTCAGCCCCCTAGAATCAGCACGTTTGGCTGTCGAGAGTGACCGTGCGATGGCGCGTTGGAACAACAATACCTTCGGCAAAGATAATGGTGTTCCTGCGGGTATCGTCAATATTGTCGATCTGGTGAATGACGCAGATTATGACCGTATCAAACGCGAATGGCGCAATAGTTATGGCTCTGGTCAGCGCAAGACTGCCTTTTTGCGCGGAGGCACTATCGAATGGCAACACATCGGCATGAGCCACACCGACCTTGATTTTCTAAAGGGACGCGTCGCGCATCGGGATGAGATTCTCAATATTTTTGGTATCCCTGTCGGCTTAGTCAGTGAAAATTCCACCGAAGCCAATGCTAAAGTCGCGGAACGTCAATTCA
The DNA here is from genome assembly GCA_965230145.1 of Phototrophicaceae bacterium. Lineage (GTDB taxonomy): Bacteria > Chloroflexota > Anaerolineae > Aggregatilineales > Phototrophicaceae > JAUZRW01. Next base: position 2,490,964 of record CBDDKI010000002.1, on the reverse strand, counting down.
TTGAGCGCACCCTCTACCCGAAATTAGTTCGTATCGCACAGAAAATCACCCAAGAAATTTTGCCCTTTTACGCTGGCAATCATATCGCACAATTTGAAGACATCCGCCCGACTGATGTACAAGCGCGTTTAGACGAAATCCGTACTGCACAGGCAATACTGTCTATCAATGAAATTCGTCAGACTTATTACAATCTTGAGCCTGTAGCATGGGGAGATTTACCTTTGGCATTGCAAAAAGCACCAGAAGCATTACCTCCAGCCGATAATCCCTCTGATGAAAATGCACCAGAAGAAAATACCCTAGCAACAAAATCCGCGAGTGAAGAACTCGCCCAATGGGAACGCTTCGCCCTCAATCGACTAGGTAAGGCTGATGCACGTCCCTTTGAAGTCACAGCTATCCCTGATGAAGTCGCCTTTGAAGTGAGTGCATGTTTGTTATTTGCACAAGATAAAGACAGCATCAAATCTGTTTTTGCTGAGGCACAGACTTTGTTGAGTAGTGCATAATCCTCATCTATCTAACATCTATCCTCATAGGTGTTAGATGGAAGCCTTAATGTGTAAGAATATCCTGACAATTTCTCAACCCTACTTTCATGACTTTTTGGTGTAATATTATGTCATATGGGGGATACGAGACTAACAGAGTATGATAAGCAAACAACATCCAGAACAGATTTTTGGTGAATACACACTCAAGCGAAAATTGGGTGTTGGTGGGATGGCAACTGTTTATCTTGCTGTTCATAATAAATTACAACGCAAAGTTGCCATAAAAATCATTCATGAACAGTTTGTGGATGATGTGACCGCTATTAAACGCCTCGAACGTGAAGCACAAATTGCCAAGGAATTAAAACACCCAAATATTGCACCGATTATCACATTTAATCATGTGAATAACCGCCCTTATTTGGTCATGCCTTATTATGCAGGAAAAACCTTAGCTGATTACTTTTATCATCCGCGTGCAGTCACCCATGATACAAGCCTCAAAATTTTGACTAAACTGGCTGAGGGTTTAGATTATGCTCATTCTAAGGGTGTAATCCATCGTGATTTCAAACTTGAAAATATCTTACTTGATAAACATAGTCAGCCCGCAATCAGCGATTTCGGAATTGCCCAAGTCGCTAATACAACACGCCTGACAGCTACAGGTCATTTCTTAGGCACACCGCAATATATGGCTCCTGAACAAGCCTCGCGTGCTTATGATGAAATTGATTATCGGGCAGATTTATATGCCTTTGGCGTGATGGCATACTTAATGCTCACAGGGGTTTTCCCGTTTACAGCAGCTGACCCCATACACCTCATTCTAAAACATACAACGCAAGAAGTTCCTATACCTACTTTAGTAAACAGTGAGTTACCGAAAGCAACGGATGGTGTTTTGATACGCGCCCTTGCAAAAGAGCCTGAGTATCGTTTCCCAAGTGCAATAGATTTTGCCAATTCACTTGAGATAGCGTTGAAAAATATCGCACCGATTACAACGCTTGTTGAAATGCAAAAGCCTAATCCGATTGAACCAATGGAACAAGGCGGAATTGCGACACGGAAATTTACTGAAGATTTATCTGTTATTTCGGCAGACGATGAAACAACAGATATTTTAGAAGCTCAATCACAACCAAAACGTCGTTCTCCTGTGCTGATATGGATTTTACTTCTCTTTGTATTAGGTGGTATTGGCACGACAATCTTATTAGGACTTGGTGGAAATAATCCTGTGAGTGCCTTTACGGGACTTAATTCTGAGGGTACAGAAGAAACTGTAGCAGAAAATACAGAAGATTCTGGCATAGATGATTTGACGGCACCTTCGATAGCAACGGACGTAACAGCAAGTACAGCCATTACCGAAACAGTGAGTACAACGATTACGACAGGTCCGAGCAGTACACCGAGCGCAACCGACACAGCTAGCCCAACAAACACCAATACCGCAACACGCACGCCGAGTCCAACGAAAACACCAACGTTGACTAGAACTGTGCGCCCAACAAATACAACTAGACCCACGAATACACCACGTCCATTACCGACAAATACACCAGTCCCGCCACCTACGAGTGTGCCTGTGCAACCAACCAATGTACCTGTCCAACCGACGAGCGTACCGAACCCACCACAGAATAACAATCCTGTTCAACCCGTTGTTGAGCAAGTTGTCGAGCCTGTTGTTGAGCAGGTCGTTGAGCCAGTGGTTGAAGATGTTGTTGCCCCAGTCGTTGAAGATGTCGGTTGTATACTGCTAATTGGATGTTAAATAGAATCCATTCATCTGCTATCAGACGCTCTATCTCGCTATAGGGCGTTTTTTTATTTACAATGCCCCTATTCTATATGTAGAGTCTCAGAAGTTTTTAGAATAAAACCTGATTTTTTAAGCGGTTGAGACAGGTCTCAACCCTACATTATTACCTAAAAAGTGAGAGTTTATGTAGGGATGGCATCCATGCCATCCGCCAAAAATGTGAGGGGTATTGCTAATGACTTTCCAGTTTCTACAATACCTAACAAGAATGGGAGACATCATGTTCAAAAAATTATGGCTCGGGTTCTGGCTGAGATGCCCAAATTGTGAACAAGGCACAATGGCAGATGGTCTGCTGGGTATTCGCCAAGAATGCGACGTTTGCCATGTTAAATTTGAGCGTAAATCTGGCGAAACTGCTGGCGCAAGTATCATCTGGGTGAGTATTTTACCGATTTTAGCGATGATTATTTTCTTCGCTATAGAACTCACTAACCCTGGTACATCCCTCTGGATAAGTGCAGGGATTCCCTTAGCCTTTGTGGTGATTGCTGGCGTGCTGTTTTATCGTAATGTACGCGGTTTATGGATAGCCATTAGCTACCTCACTGGTGGGGTTTATGCCGATTAAACTCAATAGCATTTGTCAGTGCAGACCAATAGTTTGCACTGACACAAGATAAAATCTCATGAATGAACTCCAGCAAGTTATCAATTTCACGGATGCTGATTTAAAAGCGAATACAGACGGTTACTTATCTGCTAATCAACGCGACTATCTTTCTTCACGGCAACAACGCTCTCGCAAATTATTGATTGGTATTACTAGCGTAATTGTCATGATGGCAATTGGTGCAATTCTTCTCGGTAGTTTAGGCATGATTGTCTTAGGCGTGATGGCACTGGTTTTAGGTATTATGTCACTTGTTGAGTATGTCATTGGTTATCAGAGCTATACCCGTGATTTGAACGCAGCAGAAATTGAGACGATTCAAGGTGTTGTCCACTATATTTGGCGTGGCGATAGCATCATGGGCATTGAAACGCATCCATCAGGTATTCGGATTGGGGACATTCAATTTTTGCTGATGGAAGACCAAGCAAGAGCATTCGTTGAGGGCAAAATCTATGCTCTGCATTTTGCCCCTGCCACACATACCCTTCTTTCTGCTGAACCTGTCGTCTTGCGTCATGATTTATCCGATGATGCCGAAATTGCGTATTGGGATGACAGCCTCACAGAGAATTATTCCACCTCAGAGCAATAATTTTCTCTCGAATCTCAACTTGATATGTCTACACCTCTCAGAACCTATCAGCTTGAACCAAAGCGATTGTGAAATAAAGTACAATCAAAACAACAAATAATCACAGGAGACAATCTGATGGAAAAACCTAAACGAAAGAACGATAAATCGCCTATTAAAATTTGGTCAAAGAAACGTTTCTTTGGGGTGATTGTCTTAGCTGTTGCTTATGGTTGGTTCTCTTGGTATACATTTGCTGAGCTACGCTTTGACGAAACCCTTTCACCTGCTTTTGTCTCTTTTCTGATATTTGTCCCAATCGCAATTGGTGCATTTAGTATTTACACCATTCCACCTGTTTTACGAACGCCATTCCGTGTGATTACTTTAGCAATAGCAACTATCATCTTATTTCTGGTCGTTGCTGTTATATCTAATCCTGTTATCTTACTTTGTGTAGCAATGGCGGCTGTTCCGATTGTAGCTCTTGGTGCAATTGGGGCATTGTTGAACATGATTTATACCAAGTACATGAGGAACAAAAAGAAGAAAAATACGCAATATGCTATTGCTGGTCTATTGCTGATTTTGCCTTATATCCTCGCACCGATTGAAGCCAATGTTGAGCCATCGTCTTGGTATCGCACTGTCGAAACAGAGGTCATCATCAGTGATACAACACCCGAAGAAGTCTGGAATAGCATCGTCCAAATGCAACCCATTTCGCCCGCAGAACAACGTCCATCTTGGTATCATTTAATGGGGATTCCACGCCCAACCGAAGCAACATTAGAGGGTGAAGGTGTTGGCAGTATCCGTACAGGATATTTTGAATCAGGCTTGAGCTTTGAAGAGGAAGTGACCCTGTGGCAACCCTATCGTGCGATGGAATTTGATGTAGAGGTTTTGCTCAATTCAGAAGCAACCCCTGTCCTCAGAGAAATCGGTGGCGCATATTATGACCTCATCAGTGCAGGTTACGAATTGGAAGCAGTAGATGACCATACAGTGAGATTGAGTTTATATAGCGAGTATCGTTTATCAACCAATTTCAATTTCTACGGCGCAATCTGGGCAGATTGGATTATGGAAGATTTCCAGAATTATGTCCTGAATACGGTCAAAACACGCATTGAGGATAATTGACGAGGATGCACGTAGGCAGAAATTAAACGGAGAAAAATACAAACTATGACCCCCTCCGTCGCTCCCGAGTCGCAGGCTGACGCGACACCTCCCCCGAATTCAGGGGAGGCTGGGTGGGGACATTTCGGAGTAACTGAATTCCATATTTAATTTTAACTTGTGTTCTCTCCATTACTTACCATAATCTACAAAATCCCCAAGAAACTTTGTCCAATTTCAGGCGTTTCTACATCAAAGGCTTCGGCAATCGTCGCGCCAACATCCGCTAAGGTTGCGCGTGTGCCGAGGTCAACGGCTTTATCCATGCCACCCCCAAAAACCAGCAGAGGTGCATATTCGCGTGAGTGGTCTGTACTATCAGTAGTGGGGTCTACGCCATGGTCAGCTGATATAAATACAAGGTCTTCATCATCGAGATGCGCCATAATCTTCGGCAAATAGTCATCAAATTCACGGATGGCATTGGCATAGCCTTCATAGTTATTGCGATGTCCGAAATTCTGGTCAAATTCCACCAAATTGACAAAAATCAATCCTTCATCAACCTCATCTAGTGCCTTCTCTAACTGTTGTAAACTATCGAGATTGGTCTTTGCAGGATAATGCGCTGAGATGTTTTGCCCACCGAATAAATCATAAATCTTGCCGACAGCTACCACAGGCTTACCTCTATCTGCGAGACTATCAATGACCGATTGTGTTGGCGTGGTAATTGAATAATCATGGCGGTTCTTGGTGCGTGTGAAGCCAGCTTCTTCATTACCAATAAACGGACGTGCAATCACGCGACCAACCCCATGCTCACCGACTAAAATATCACGGGCTATCTCACAAATTTCATAGAGGCGTTCTAAGGGAATTACTTCTTCGTGTGCCGCAATCTGGAAAACACTATCAGCAGAGGTATATAAAATCGGATGCCCAGTTCGTACATGCTCTGCACCCATCTCTTGCACAATCACTGTGCCTGATGCCACCACATTACCGATGAAAGTTACCCCTGTAGCTTCTTCTACTTTTTGTACGATGTCATCAGGAAAACCATTCGGATAAGTTGGGAAAGGGCGTTCGAGATAAATTCCCATCAGTTCCCAATGCCCTGTCACAGAGTCTTTTCCTGCTGATTTTGGTTGTAATTTGCCCCACGCACCATACATGTCTTCTGTTTCAGGTACTCCTTCTATCGGGATGATATTGCCAAAACCTAGTTTTTGCATATTCGGCACATCAAGTCCGCCAATTTTTTTCGCTGTATTGCCAACAGAATTACTGCCTTCGTCACCATATGCGCCAGCATCAGGGGCTTCACCAACACCGACACCATCCAGCACAATCACAATTGCGCGTTTTATTTCATTCATTATTCTTGCCCTCTCCTTTGGCAATTCTTACGAGTATATTCTATAGTATAGAAGGTCAAGCTCTGAATAGAAAATAGTAGTCAATTAAAATCATAGCGTAAGGTTACACCGACGGTGTGACCCTATATCATATGTAGAGATGACATCCATGATTTTCTTTGTGTTCTTCGTATCTTTGTGGTTCATATTTGACCTTATATTGGAATGAATGGGATAATACAAGTAATGTCGTCTGCAAAAATTCATTTATAACCCCAAGAAAGGACAACCAATGCAAGTAGCCTCAGAAATTTTTAAAGCCTATGATATTCGTGGTATCTATGGTGAAAACTTATTTGAAAATACAGCCGAAGCCGTTGCCCGTTGTTTTACCAAAGTTGTGGGTGCGAGTACCGTTGTTGTCGGACGCGATGCGCGAGTGTCTAGCCCTTCCCTTCATGCGGAAGTCCTCAAAGGCTTAACCGCTGTCGGCGTGAATGTGATTAACCTGGGCATGGTCTCCACCGATATGTATTACTACGCCTGTGCTGAAAAAGGCTTACCGGGCATTATGGTCACAGCGAGCCATAATCCGAAAGAATATAATGGCTTCAAAATGGTGCGGAAAGTACCGCATTTGCTCTCAGGCGATGAAGGTATCCAAGATATTCGCCAGATGATTGAAAATGACCAAATCCCGGCTGATGCCGAGACAAAAGGTACCGTCGAAACATGGGATGTGATGGATGAGTTTGTTGCTAAGATGCTCACATTGGTTGATGCAAGCAAATTCAAGGAATACACCGTCTTAGCTGATACAGCGAACGGCATGGTGGGTCCTTCATTGACCAAAGTATTCGAGAAAATCCCACAAGTGACTCTTGTGCCAATGTATTTTGAACCCGACGGCACATTCCCGAATCATGGTGGCGACCCCCTCCAAGAAGAAAATCGTGCTGAAATTCAAGAACGTGTGCCAGCAGAAGGCGCAGACCTCGGTTTCTTATTTGACCCTGACGGCGATAGATTTTTCGTGGTCGATAGCACAGGACGTTTCGTACCGGGCGATTTCATGACTGCAATTCTGGCAAAATATTTCCTCGAAAAAGAAGGCAGTGGCACAATTGTCTACGATATTCGCTCATCATTAGCAGTCAAAGACACCGTAGAAGCCAACAATGGAAAAGCTCTCTATAACCGTGTCGGACACGCCTTCATTAAAAAACGCATGATGGAAGAAGATGCCGTATTCGGTGGTGAGGTCACAGGGCATTATTATTTCCGTGATTTCTATTTCAGCGATTCGGGCGTTGTGCCGATGCTCTACCTGCTTGATTTACTCTCCAATAGCGATAAAACAATGGCAGAGATGATTGACGAATACGAAGCGAATTACAATCTCGCTGGCGAAATCAATACACGCGGAGTCGTCGCTAAAGATGTGATGGAACGTCTGCAAGAAATTTATGGCGATTCAGCCAATGAAGTGCTAACTGTGGATGGACTTACCTTCGAGTTCGACACATGGCGTTTCAATGTCCGTGCATCTAATACTGAACCACTTGTGCGCCTCAACCTTGAAGCGGATAGTGTGCCTCTGATGGAAGAAAAACGCGATGAGGTGCTGGCTGTCATCCGTGAGGGATTAGGCTAAAAACATTAACACAGAGCCATATACGTAAAATCCTACAAGGTTTTGTAGTGTATTTCGGGTTTTTCGCAATGGACGCGATACATCACGTCCCTACATCATTGCCTAAAAAATGAGGATTTGTGTAGGGACAGCATGGATGCTCTTTAAGAAATTAAGACGGAGATTAGGGAAAAGATACTCGTTCTTCATTGTCTTCTCAACCCCTCCCCAAGTATCCCCTCCCCTCGGCACTCGCAAGCTCGCTGGCGGAGAGGGGACTCAATAGCTCCCTTTCTCCACAGGGAGCGTCAGCGAGTGCATGGGGAAAGGGCTGGGGATAGGGGTCAAAAAGTAAAAATGCGCCTGTTTTATCTCCGTGTTTAATTTTTAACCTGCATGGATGCTGTCCGAAATAAAATATCTAAAATATTTCCAAATTTTTTTATGGATTTACTGAGAAACGGAGATTTCGTGACAGATTTCTCCGTTTTTTTCTTCGTGTTCTTTGTGTCTTCGTGGTGAATGATTTTTGAATTACACTCGTGGAATGTCCACCGTCTGAGCAACTTCAAAATCATCAGGATTACCAACGGGTTGCCAGAAGTCAGACGTGATGACGTGCATATCTGTCTGTGTCGCTAGGTAAGAAACATAATCTGTAATCTCATACTCGCCACGCTCTGATTTCTGAATATCGTAATCGAAAATTTGGGTGGTCAATTTATATGCGCCAATATTCACTTTGACAGGAGGCGGATACATGCCAGCAGGAGGTTTTTCATGCAAACGTTCAACAAAGCCTTGTTCGTTTTGGATAATGGCTGCATAAGCTGTCGGGTCATCTAGCTCTAGCGCGAGAATAGCCGCAGGAACACCTTTCATCTTGGCTAAAGCGCGTCCATCAAACACATCATCGCCATTGAGTACCAAAAATTCATCACCTGTTAGATATTCATGGCAGACTTGTACAGCGTGTCCTGTGCCTAATGGTTCAGGTAATTGTTCGGCAATTACATAATCAGAGATGATATTCTGCTCCGCCATATAGGCTTCAATTTGTGGTTTGAGGTATTTCGCCACAACAATCACACGGTCTACAATCGGCGCTAGGTTGAGCAAAGACCACTCAATAATTGGACGACCTTGCACTTTTAATAAGGGCTTTGGTATATCATCAGTCAAGGGGCGCATTCGTGTTCCCTTACCTGCCGCTAAGATAATTGCATCCATGAAATTTTCCTATCTCTTAGTATCAAATTATTGCTTCAGAATGAATGTGTTACTGACAAATAATAGGTCACGCATCACATAATATCATACTTATGTTTAAAGAACGGTAAAGGACATTGAGACCAAAACCATAGGACTTAACCGTAATTTAGTCAAAGCGTGGTATATTTAAGCTCATATTTTTAATGATAAGCTAAATGGAGCGTGCCGATGGCTGATAGAATGCACTCAACGCCTGAACTCAGTCCCCAAACATTCATCAACCGCGAACTTAGTACCATAGAATTTCAGCGTCGTGTACTTGCCCTTGCGACAAACCCTGATATTCCCTTATTAGAGCGTATCAAATTCATTGCGATTGTCGGCAATAATTTAGACGAATTTTTTATGGTACGGGTCGCTTCCTATTTGCAAAAAGTTAAATTAGGCATTACCACTTCGCGCCCAGATGGCTATACACCGCACCAACTTTTAGAGAAAATCCGTGTCGAAGTTGATGATTTAATTCGTGAGCAACGTCAAATCTTGAAATCAGTTTTAGCAGAACTCGCAAACGAGAATATTCATATTGTGCGCTATGCTGACCTCAGTTCTCAAGAGCAATCGGTGCTGAAAGAGTATTTCTCCTCAGCGATTTTCCCTATACTGACTCCACTTGCAGCAGACCATGCACGCCCTTTCCCCTTTATCTCGAATTTGAGCATGAATTTAGGGGTATTCGTTCGGCGTGAATATAGCGAAGATTTAGATTTTGCCCGTATTAAAGTGCCTGTTGATGTTTTACCACGCCTGATTAACCTCAATCAAATTATTGCAGATTTCGGTGTACCCAATATTGAAGGCGATTATTTCCTATGGATAGAAGACATCATTATCAATAACTTAGATGATTTATTTCCAGGAATGGAAGTTATTGAAGCCTATCCTTTCCGTGTGTTACGTAATACGGATATTGATTATGAGCAAGAACAAGATGAAGAGTTGCTCGATTTTATGAGTGTTATTGAGCAAGGAGTACGGGAACGTCGTTTTGGCTCTGTTGTGCGGATTAGTGTCCCCACAAATATTAGCGAGCGCATGTTAAAACGGCTACGAGAGGGTTTAGAATTAGGACGCTATGCCTTCATCTATGCAATTGATGGTGTGCTGGGGTCTAGCGATTTATTTGCATTAGCAGGACTGAGTCGCCCAAGGCTTAAATTTGCTCCCTTTGTCCCCCGTACAGTCGATGTATTATCAGGTGAGTTCAATATTTTTGACCAAATTCGTAATCATGGCGATGTTATTGTTCACCACCCATATGATGCCTTCACACCTGTCGAAGAATTTTTTCGGACAGCCGCGAATGACCCACAAGTATTAGCAATCAAAGCGACGCTGTATCGTGTTGGCAAAAATTCACCCATCGTTGAAGCCCTATTATCTGCGCGGGACAACGATAAACAGGTTACTGTATTAGTTGAGCTTAAAGCTCGTTTTGATGAAGAAAATAATCTCACTTGGGCGCGCGCTTTAGAAGATAAGGGCGTGCATGTTGTCTATGGTGTGGAGGAACTCTACGTCAAGACACACGCCAAAATTGCGCTCGTTGTGCGTCGTGAAGAAGATGGTGTTCAACGATATTTGCATCTGGGTACAGGTAATTATAATGCGAGTACAGCCCGTTTATATACCGATTTAGGATTATTCACCTGCGATGCTGTTTTAGCCGATGATGCCAGTCGCTTATTTAATCGGCTTACAGGCTATGGACCAGACACCAGTTATAAAAAGCTCCTCGTTGCGCCAGATTATTTGTTTGGCACGTTATCCACCTTAATCGACAACGAGATTCAAGCCGCGCGCGATGGCAAATCAGCCCGACTAATTCTAAAGATGAATCAACTCGAAGAAGACCGCATTATTCAAAAGTTATATGAAGCCTCACAAGCAGGGGTTCAAATTGATTTACTCGTGCGTGGGCATTGTTGTTTGCGCCCGAATGTACCTGGCATCAGCGAAAACATTCGTGTCATCAGTATCATTGGTCGATTTTTGGAACATAGTCGCGCGTATTACTTCAAAAATGCACCCGAAGAACAGCAATTGTTATTGGGCAGTGCCGATTTAATGCGCCGTAATTTATATAATCGTGTCGAGGTTGTTTTCCCTGTGCTAGATGCGACCTTACGTTCACGTATCCTTCGTATTTTGGCAACGGAATTGCTAGATAATCAACGTGCATGGGAATTACAAGCAGATGGAAGTTATCAACGTGTTCAAGTAGAGGGTGATGAAGCGGCTATTGATAGCCAGAGAATCTTCATGGCAAATAGCTTTGGTTTGGATATTCAACCTGAATAATGCAAAGGGCGGAACTCAATGCGTGATGAAAATTTTCATGAATTACTCGGGGATGATGGTGAATTTATAGAGGCACTTAATACCGATTACGGTGTGTATTCTGTACACCCTCATGGATATTGGCAACGCATTGTTGGGTCGCTACTTGCGATAACTTTGGGTGTGATTATCATTTTTTCTATTTGGCAATTATAAAGCGCGGAAGCATCAGTAAAATTCATTGAGAATACAGAAAAAGTGATATTTCAAGTTATCACGGTCTGTTCCATAAGCATCATAGAAACGATTGATCCATTTACTGCCCAAGTTATATTCGATACTGCGCGAGGCTAAAACCAAATCCAGATGACGGTCGCTGATACCCATCTCGCCAACGTCCACAAACCCTGTGATATGCCCTGTCTGCTCATCCACTAAAATATTAGGCAGGCACAAATCTCCATGTGTTATCACGAGGTCTTCATCATCAGGAATGGTATTCAGTAAATCAGTATAGAGTTCCTGCTCAGATTTCCCATAAAATTGCGAATGGAAATAACGTGAGTCAAGTCGGTCATTATCCAATTGTTGACGCGCATGTTTGAGTTGTTGCTTTAGCGAATTATCAAAGGGGCAATCATCAATCGGAATGCTATGCCACATACGTGCGGCTTCTGCCATGAGGTCTATGCGCCACGAGGTCGGTAAATCTGCCTCAAACATCATCTTACCGCGCACTTCAGAAGTCAGTAGATAATGCTTATCGTGATTGAGGTCATATTGAATCACTTTTGGGACAGGCAATTTACCTGCTAACCAGCGTAGTCGTTCGGCTTCGCCTCGTAAATCAGCACCGATTTTGAGGTAGTAAATTGTATCAGCTTCAATACGGTACACATCATCAGCAGACATGCCAACCGTAATGGAGGTAACGTCTGCTTTGTCTACTATTTTACGCATGGATGAGGGCAGATGTTCCATAGGTTAAGAATTCGCTCACATGAAAATTGCCATGATTGTAACTTGTTTTAACTATCTTGCAATTAGGCAGATTCTCCGAGAATGATTATCATAGTCATTACAAAAGATACAAATTATGAGGAGCATGAATGTATTTATATGTTATACGACACGGACAAAGCCACGTTAATGTAGGGGATTGGGCGACCTTAGATTCAATGGACGCTGGCTTAACCGAAAAAGGTAAAAAACAAGCGCAAGCCTTACGTGATTGGCTTATTAAAAACGAGCGCAAAGCAGATGTACTCTATGCCAGTACTATGCGCCGTACACAAGAAACAGCGCGTTACATAGAGGAAGCACTAGGCTTAGAAGCCATCCCCGATGACCGTATTCGTGAGATTGGTAATTCAGCTTTAGATGGCACTGCCCTACCTGAAACAGGATTACCACGACAATTTAACCGTCTTAAACCCAGCACAGACCCATTTGCACGACGAGGTATTGATGTTGAAAATGGCGAAAGCTGGATGCACTTCCGCACACGCCTAGGGCAATTTGTGGATGATATGATAACGAAACATCAGGGACAACGGGTTTATGTTGTAGCACATGGTGGGGTTATTTCTGCAATGCTAGACAACATTTACAATACTGGACCATACCGTAATGCACGCACAGATACATATAATACAGCGTGGTCATTATTTGAGTATAAATCCCAAACAGTACATGAAAATTGGATGGTTCATTATCACAACCGCTTTGACCATTTAACAGAAATGGATTTACTTTAAGATTGTGATGTGGCTAACAATGTCGAATCTTTAGCATAATTGTTGCTACCGTTTTGGGATGCTGTTATATAGGGTAGTCGAACTGTAAAGGTGCTACCCTGCCCCAATACACTTTCTAACAACACCTCACCGCCATGTAACTGAATAATACGTTGCACGGCATTTAAACCAATACCTGAACCTTGTTCAGCTTGTGCGTTACGTGCGGTATCAACACGGTAAAATCTTTCAAAAACTTTTTGGTAGTTTTCACGAGCAATGCCAATACCATCATCTTTTACGGCAATAATCACATCCGAATGATTAGCTGATAAGGTAATATCTACTGAGCCGTTTTCATGTCCATAATGAATCGCATTCTCGATGAGATTATCCAAAGCTCGCTTGAGTTGATTGCGCTCCCCAATAATGCGTTCTTGGTCTTTAGATTGATTGGTAAAACTGAGCTTAATATTACGTGTGCGGGCATATGATTCAGCATCAGCAATACTTTGATGAATAAGTCGTGCTACAGAAATAAGATTTAAATTACTCTGTGTGTCACTATCATCAAGCAAAGTCATCTGGAACAAATCTTCAATCAAACTATCTAGCCGCCTACCCTGATTTTCCAAACGCATTAGAGCGTCATCAATCGGCAAGCCTTTTTCCTGCCGCCGTTTTATCAGATAAACAGAAGCAAGCAATGTTGATAAAGGTGTGCGTAAATCATGTGCGAGGTCTTGTGTTAATTCACGCTGGACACTAAACCGTTCAGCATCAACTTTAAATGCCATATTTTTATCTACTGATTGTCGAAACGCATAGAGATGATAATTGATGACCAAGAATAGTGTGGTAAGCGTCGAACTGAGAACCAAGATGCGGTATGGTAAGTCTTTAAATGGGGCATCAGGCAAATTGCCAGACAATTCAATAAATAGTAAAACGAAAAAGTAAGCTAAGGTCACAAAATACGTAACAAGACCCGCTTTTATATCAAGCAAAAGTATTGCAGTAACAATAAGTGCCATCATGCCCATCATACCTGATGAGTATAAGCCCCCAGAGCCATACGATATAAACGCTACCGACACCCAACCAATACTAATGATGAGACGGCTAACCGTCGTTAATCTCCCCTGTTGTAATCGCCTTAATGCCCACAAATTCATCAAAATAATGGGGATAGCAATCACAATTCCTATGATTTTATTGCTAACAGTACCTGCAATGCTATACAGCATAAAAAATGGTATCGCAAACAAATTACTGTAAATGATAATTCGTAGTAAATTAGCACGATACTGATCTTTAGGCGATAAATTCATATCGCGGAAAGCAAGTAATTTGCCAAGCACATTGATAGTGTGGGAGAGTCTGTTCATGTACGTTTCAATATCTAGTTTTTTATATCATAACGCAATATTACCTTTATGTACACGTCAGTAGCTTGAGATTTATAGGAAACCACTTTTATCAATTATTTATTAACACACATGCTCAACCCTTTACGCTAACTTGTATCTCCGTTAGGCTAAGTGTAACTTTTCATTTATGTTAGGCAATATCACAATGGCAAAACCAACTGATGGACAAACAGTCGCTATTCACTATACAGGGTCATTAGAAGACGGTAGCGTATTTGATAGTAGCGAAGGACGCGACCCACTTGAATTTACATTAGGTGCTGGGCAAGTGATTTCGGGCTTTGAATCAGCTGTGCGGACGCTGGATGTTGGCGAATCCACGAAAACAACTATTCCACCCGAACAAGCCTATGGCGAACGTCGTGAAGACATGATTGTCACGCTAGACCGTTCCCAATTCCCAGATGATGCAACGCCAGAAGTCGGCTTACAAGTATATCTCCAAGCAGGTGAGCAACCTGTCCCAGCGACAATTGTCGCGATGCAAGATGAGAGCATTATCTTAGATGCAAATCATCGTTTGGCAGGAAAAACACTTATCTTTGACATTGAATTGGTGAGTGTTAATTAGGTAATAATCTAGATTAAGTATGGGGCGTAACATATTGCGCCCTTACAGAAAGTTCAAGGATACAAGGTCATCCATGCCAACAGCCCTAGCTATGCCAGATGCCGATGTCCTATTTTATGAGGATTTTTTCTCTGAAGAGGAATCAAATCGCTATTTTGATACCCTACGTGAGACAATTGCTTGGGAACAACAAGAACTCAAGATGTTTGGCAAACAAATTGCCCTACCGCGTCTGACAGCGTGGTATGGAGATGAAGGCAAACCCTATAGTTATAGTGGCATTACCCATCATCCGCATAGGTGGACACCTGAATTACTGGAGATTAAATCTAAGATAGAGTCAGTTGCAGACCTAGCTTTTAATAGTGTTCTACTCAATCTATATCGTGATGAGCAAGATAGTGTCGGTTGGCATAGCGATGACGAAACCGAACTCGGCGAAAATCCTGTGATTGCTTCCGTTAGTTTTGGTGATGTGCGCCAATTTCAGTTCAAGCACAAGACCAATGACAGCCAGCGTCTAGCACTTGACCTCACATCAGGCAGTTTATTGTTGATGCGTGGTGCAACACAACATCATTGGAAACACCGTATCCCCAAATCTAAACAAGCAAAGTCCGAACGCATGAATCTCACGTTTCGGGTGATTAGAACTTAATCATTACTAGCACTTCTGCCTAAGACCCAACCAGCAATTGCCCCAAAAATCGCTATAAACGAGCCAATAATAAGCGTATGTTCAGGTTCTTTGCGTTCACGATGAATAATCGTCGCGTCTTTAACCTCAATCGGTGTATCGATTACAGACGTTTCGCTGAGGTCTGGTTTAGATGCTTCTTCAATTTCTGTTGCCAAAGCTGGCACAGCATCAGTGGGTTTCGTGCTTACTTTTGGATTTTCAGATACCGAGGCAGGTGCTTGAATATCAAAGGTTGCGCCCTCTTCAGGGACTATTTTTGTACCATAGCGTCTTGCATAGACTTGGGTGAACTCAGCACCGAACATTAGAATTTGTGCCGAGTAGTATACCCATAATAATATGAGTACAAATGAGCCAGCCGCGCCATAGGTTGAAACTGTCCCAACGTTGCCCAAATACAAGCCAAGAGCAAAGCGTCCAATCGTGAATAAAATAGCGGTTACGAACGCCCCTATTGCCACATCGCGCCATTCAATGGTCGCATCAGGCATATATTTAAAGATAATTGCAAACAACAAGGTACTTACGCCGAGCGATATTAATGTGGTAATCAGTTGCGCTAGAATTTGGTAAGCAGGAATGATGCCCGTCAAAAATTCATCTAGTGACGCAATCACGCCATTTACAAGCAAGGAGATGAGTAGTAAGAAGCCCAAAGACATAATCATGCCAAATGATAGGAAACGTTTCCTAATCATGTAGACGAAGCCACCTTTTTCGACCTTAATATCCCAGATTTGATTGAGCGCATTCTGTAATTGCATGAATACACCTGTCGCACCAACAATCAGCATGAGAAGACTCAAAACTGTCGAAAAGATGCCTTCTGAGGGCTTATCTGCATTTTGAATCATTTCTTCAATAAAAGTGGCAAATTCTGTGCCGAGTTCATTACTAAATTGGGCGACAATTTGTCCGCGTGCGGCTTCGTCACCGAAGAAAAATCCTAAGATAGCAATTACGACAAGGATAAGTGGCGCAATTGACAAGGCAGTATAATACGCAAGTGATGCTGCTAAACGTGGCGCTTGGTCGTCATTCCACTCTTTAAATGTGATTTTGAGTAACTCGAAGTATTTTTGGAACACGGCTTCCCCCAGAGATGTTTTTCACAAATCATAGCGCAAGCCAATAAATGCCTTTTAAACCAAATCATAGAGAAATGTATGAATACTAAGTAGAAGATAAATTTTTTCAGCAAGATATTAAACAATTCCAATTAATATAATACAAAGTTGGAATTAGGACTGCTTGCCTCTTATCTAAATTATTTGTTTTGCGTACTATAACTTAATGATGTAGAATATTTGTACAATAATAAAGGTATAAAATCTATGACTTTGAATAGAACTTCTCGTCCAACTTTACAAGAACGCTATAGTGATTTATTAGACTTATCTACTTTAAATATCTGGATTGAGTCGCTCGAAGTTGCATA
The DNA here is from genome assembly GCA_965230145.1 of Phototrophicaceae bacterium. GTDB lineage: Bacteria > Chloroflexota > Anaerolineae > Aggregatilineales > Phototrophicaceae > JAUZRW01. The sequence continues at coordinate 2,473,903 of CBDDKI010000002.1, read as the reverse complement.
TTATGAGAACCCTAATGAAAAAGTCTTTGCAGTATTGCAAAGTATGAAACATTTTAAACAGTCTAGAACTGACGATTTTTGGCGGATGGAAGACTTGTATAGAAATGAAGAATTGCGCGAGTTTTTTGAAAACCCTGGAGCATACCCTCATTCTGTAAGGGTTTGGATGTTATCCTATCGTGAGCAAGAAAACGCATAAGGCGGTACAAATGTCGAACCTAAACTATATCTCAAAAAATGCGCTGATGCGTATATTTCTATATCAAATGACCCTGCAAGCACAACTACTTGAAGCCCAACAGGAAATTATAGACCTTCAGAAACAACTTCTCGCACTTAAGCCAGATACGCCTGATGATAAAGAAGTGTTTTGGCATGTTAAATCCAACGGTCAACTTTCGATTGATGCTGCTGAATCAGATAGATTAGAAGTGGTTCAAGCATTTCTCGATTGGAATATAAGTCTAGCTAATGAGCATGTTAAACCTTATGTTAATCCTAAAGTCTATGGTGAAGTGTTAAACCAAATGACAAGAGGACTGCCTGAAAAAATATCTGATTTAAAGACGGAAAAAGAGATTAAAGATTTTACTTCTAGTTCTAATAATGGAGAACGTATTATCCAATTAGCATTACTTCAAGATGCTTAAGTTGGATGCTTTTGGCGAGCTTTAGCGGGAATAGTAATTATATATATTATTCCCCTAGCCATAAACTCATCATCAGCAAATCGACATAGCCTTCATCAAGTTTGGCGGCATTAACCCGTGCGCCTTCATGCTGAAAGCCCATTTTTTCGTAGAGTTTGATGCCAGCGATATTGTGCTTATACACTTCAAGTTCGACGCGGAGCAAGCCTTTTTCTTTGGCTTTGGCTAAAGCAGTTTGCATCAAGCGTGTGCCAATCCCTTGTCCGCGATAGCCTTTGAGTAAGCCCATCCCTAAGCCCCCGACATGCGGAGAAACAGGCAACCGACTTGGGGAAATATCTATCCAACCGACAACTGTCTCAGTATCGAGGGCAACAAATTGTGGATTGTCGTCGTCTATCATGGATTTGACAAAATTACGGGTAGCGTCAATCGGATAACCTTCAAACGCCCCTAACCAGAGGCGTTCTCGCGCAACTGCATCCAGACAATGCCAGAAACCATCAATATGCTTTACGTGTATAGGAACAATTTCAACAGGCATAATTTAATCCTCGAATACGTATTCCTCAATCCACTCGGCAAATTCATCCCAATCAGGGTCATCGCCACGAATGATATTCCCAGCAGGCACATCTTCATAATCGTCAGGGCATTCATCAGGTTCATCGCCTATTACTTCTAAAGAGTCGATGCGTCGCCCTGTATCAGGATTGACGATAACAATCGTTGCAGATTCTTGTTCACGGTCAACAGTGACAGTATAGCTTCCCTCATCAGATTGTCGATTGTAGCTGCATGTTTCTAGCACCTCTTCATCGCGCTCAACGCAACCAACAAAGCTGACTTCTTCTTCACTTTCGGCACGCCATTGCTCAGGTAATTCAGAGTGATAATCATCACGCCGTTGGGTATCGCCTGTGAGCAAAAGAAACTGACGCGGTGTGTCGCCTTCATTCATATTATCAAGTGAATCGCGCCCAGAAGGCATTGGATTACAAGCAGAAGCATAGGTCTCGCCATAGGTACTGCGGACTGCGCCAGTCTCAACCGCATTGAGGATACTCCCAACAATAACAGCTATAATCCCACAGATTAGAAACCCACCACATCCAATACCAAAAATAACAGCCGTTTCCATATTTCTACGTCGACGACGTGCCTCTAACATATTCCAGATGCCACCAATGAAATTCATCATAATTGCCTTTTACATCCAATGATTAAATGTGCTAAATCAACTTAGCACACAGCATATACTACACCAAATCATCGTCTGTAACTTCAAATAAACGCATGAGTTTCAAGGCAACTTGTAAATTAGTGCGGATGATAGGGTCTTGGAGGTTAAATTCAATAATATGATTGATACGCTGTAGACGATAATTGAGCGTACTACGGTGAATATGCAATATCTCAGCCGTTCCGACACCATTACCACCACTATCGAGATAGGCTTCTAATGTGCGGAATAAATCAGCTTGTTTTTCATCTAGTAAGAGGCGTAAGAGTGGCACATATTGATTACCTGTCAATGTGCCTTTTCCAGCATGATACAGCGTGTGGATATACCCTAATTCAGAAAAATAAATCACCCGTCCCTTGGGGTCGATACGGCGCATAATATGTAAAACATCTTGGCATTGGTCATACGCACAGCGCACGTTATCTGCGCCTTGCTGTAAATCACTTACCCCTACACGCGGAATACTATCGCCACATAATTTAGACAGCGCCGTTCGTTCTTGAATACGTGCCGCAAGCGCTTTAAGGTGTTCATCATCTTGCGCCAAAACAATAATCTGCCCTGCGAATTGCCCCACAACCGCATGCCAACCATCGTTAGAAATCATCTGATTAAGGGTACGGTAGAGTGTGCCTAGTTTTTGTGACCCATTCATAGCGCATTCAACAATCATCATGACATAGGGTGAGCGCAAATCGACACCATAACGCATGGAGGCATCAGTGAGGATGGTTTCACGCGAAGCATTGCCTTCAATCAGTTGGCTCATCAATGAGCCTTTAAGCGAGGCTTCCGCACTTTGCACGCTCTCTTGGTAGAGCATCATCAGGGCGGCAATGGTACTGCCACTCTCGATAGCCATCATATCAATTTCACTCAGGCGATGCTCATCAGCAATCACCCACATAAAACCGTAAATTTCGCCATGCACCACAATCGGCGCGAGGATGCGCTCCATTTCTAGCCCAACTTCGGGCATTGCTGGCAAATGTTGTGCGCGTTTTTCTTGACGAATGTCAGGCAGAATACCGCGTTTTTCTAGTGCATTGACAAGGCGTGGGTCAGTTCTACCATGTAACTGTGTGTAGCGTCGGGCTTCATCCACTTCACTAATATTATGGGTAGCGATGGCATCAAAACGCTCGTTCTCAATGCTGACACTATGTCCGAGTAGGTCTGCTAGACGTTCTGCAAGATGTGCTAATCCACCGCCTTCCAAGACCAGATTTGTCAATGCTTGATGAATCGTCAGCGCACGACGTGCCATATGCAAACTAGATTCACTGATGCGCTCATTTATCGCTTTCGCAATATCGACAAAACGCGCGGTATATGGAATTTCTATCAGGGGGAATTGGCAAGAATCAGCTGTTTCAAGCAGATACTCTGGCACTTCTTTGATATAGCGTCCAATTGTAATGGCTAAACCTGCAACATCTTTTTCAGCCATTTTCTGAATGTAAGCCCGTTGACCCTCTTCATCTTCGGGCATATTGATAAAGGTCGTCATCACCAATTCGCCACCATTGAGCCAATCGGCGGCATCTGGCACACCTGAATTATGCACCCAGCGCACCTCACGGTCTAAGCCAGCATGACCCGCAATCACTGTGGCGTGTTCTAATAATTCATGTTCCAATATCTCAGCAACGGATGGCATATCTTGACCTAAATCTTTAGTCCCTTTTCGACACTAGCTTAATCATACAATAATTCAGAACAAATACGTGCCAAAGAAATTCTTTAGCGAGTTAGCCTGTCAGCTGATAAGCGCCTCAGCTAAATTTCTTGCTTTTCTTCGTGCTTTCGTAGCTCATATTTTAGTTGGGAAATATTCCATTCATCCTTTGCTTTTCTTAAAAGGATGCAATGCCCCACGCGCAAAACTCATAATGATGAGAATCGTTATCACCGCTAATAAGACAAAGAGAATAGCCGTAAAGAATAAACCAAATTGTGGCAAGCCCAACACATCAAAGGCAATCGCAAACAGCAGACTCCATGAGGCAATCAACATGATATTTCGCAATCGTTGGCTCCGCATTTCGGGTTTTGCATTGAGCATTGCCTTCAATTCCTGAGAAGTCTCAGGCTTATCGCGCTCGAAAATCAACCTATAAAGGACACCAATCACAAGATTATGCTGGAAATAGCCTGTGTGCGAACGCGCAGGTGACGGAAAAGCATGGCTTTGTATCAGCACGTTATTGACCTTTAGCTCACGCTTTTTGACAGTGCGTGGATTTGGTGTAAAGGTCGCGCCACCGACATAATCTTCTTGTGACCAAAAATTGACCCAGGCGAAATTCGGCACATCATCGCTTAACACAAAAGGCGTGTTGCCTATATCACCTCGTAATTGGTCAACAATAGTTTCATAAGGACGATATAAGCCTCGTTTACTCTCAAAGAGATAATAAATCTTGTCAATTGGGCTGGCTAAGGTCACGAAATATTCGATTTTGTCAGTTTGAATCAACTCTCTCGTGTGGCTAAGTGGCATTGCCAAGGGAATCTCTTCTTCGGTAGCGAGTGCCTTAGTTAAACCTGTGCTGAGGGTCGCATTCGCTTTTTCAACATACACATCAGGCGCATCAGCTTCTTGTGCGCTCTGTGTCATAGCACGGTTGTGTCGTCCGATGAATAAGAGCGTATCGTAGGCTATCGGCGCACCTAGACTATGCCCCAGCACAATCACACGCTCACAATCTTCATGATTTAGCACATGCGTCATCTTATGCAGACCAAGTTTAAGAATTGCCTGCCGTTTCAGATACTTCTCATTGGTTTCTTCATAGGTCGCCCAGAGTTGCACATCTCCTCCATAATCTCGTAAAAATCGTGCTATGGTTGATGGTACAACGAGAACTATCAACAAGAACAGAATGGCGTAAAAAATCAAAGCTGGTGTGCTGGTCGGGATAAAATTAGCGAGCGTCTCATCTGTAACCCAAAAATACAGCAGACGCGCAACCGTCAACAATGGCACAATCACTGTAAGATACCCCAATGTCAGGAATACGAAAAAATTCCAACTTTCGGTACGCATCATCGAGCGTCGCCATTCACGGCTAAGTTTGACTAAATCATCGTCTGTATTGGCAAATTCTTTAGCGACATCCTGCTGTTTGACGTAATTGATAAAGGCATCAAAGCTATCATCCATATGAATACCGCGTAAGGCTTTCTCGCAAAAATCATTATAGAGTTGGATGAGGTACATGAGAGGGCGAAATTCATCTTTATCTTCATGCTTCACTTCCCACAAACGATAAAGATAGCTCCTGCGCCAGCGTCGGCGATTGCTCCATGAGCTATTGAAAATGCGTATCGGGCTGAGGATATGCTTCATAAACCATGCCATCACACCTAAACCCGTTGTGCCTGTCGTGGTCAACGGTGCCCAATAAACCTCGTAAAAGCGATATTCTTTCCCGTCTTGCTCGAAACTCACATAGCCGACATTCTGCGTCGAAAGGTCTGAGCGCGAGGCTTCGAGTTTGGCTTGGAATTGCTGTAGATGTTGCCCTTTATTGACTACCGAATAATCATCAAAGGACTCAATCACGCGACTGAGTTCTTCATAACGGCTCTGTTGCCCAATCCCATGAAAATAGACCACCGCCGTGAATTTTTCTTGCTCTGGCATTCTTCTCCCCTAGTCCCTGTAAGATAGTAATCCTCTCAAATAATTAGAGACCTGTAAGGGCGAACCCTGTGTGGTCGCCCGTTCGGAGGTACACGTAGCCACTCCCCTACAATCCTAAAATTATAAGAAGGTTACTTCTGTAATATTCTAAAGATATTTAGAAAAATTTGGGGCATTTGTCACGGACAGCATTCATGCAGTCCCTACATTAATCCTAATTTTTTAGGCGATAATGTAGGGACGTGATGTATCGCGTCCGAAAATAATATCTACCACCATTTTCTAATTATCTCGATTTTACATTACATATCCTCAAGTGTAGTGACGATTACATGAGATGCAAGCGACAGAGGCTAGGGTCTATCTGCGTTTCATTTCGATTAATCCACTGCCAATCAGTGCCAAGAGATGGATTATCTTATCAACTCAGATTAAGGTGCATCTATTCTATTTGAAAAGTCATCAGTTATCGGTTTTCAGTTATCCGAAAATAACACTTTGTTTTCACTAAAAACAAAATTGCCTTGCAAAGAGCTTTTGCTTTTCAACATCTCACTCTAAAAATGCTATTGCATAACATCAGGTATTAAACTACTAAAATACATACTATCGAATCCTAATTTTTCGCGGATTTTGTCAATTTGCTCACAAGTGTATTCAAATTTTGGATGTTTTACATCAGTAAAGCGTTTCATATCTTCATCTTTATCCCATCTTGTACCATCTGGCAATATAGCCTCAGATAATACTGCACCTTCAAGGTGAGCATCGATTAAGTTTGCGCCTGCAAGATTAGCCCACCCTAATTGTGCATTCTCTAGATGAGCCAATATAAAATCTGTACCTTTAAGTTCTGCAAACATTAAGTCCGCACCTTCAAGATGTGACCCATTCAATAATCCTTCATGAAGCATTACATCTCTCAGATATGCGCTTTCAAGATTTGCCCCCGCTAATTTTGCTCCTCTCAACGAACCATCTCTTAACCAACCTTTTGCTCTTAACTCGGCAAGAGCGATTTTCGTCACCACATTTTCATTACTTCCAAGCAAGGCTTTGAGACGTGTCAATTCCTTTTCATCTTGTCGCCGTTCATTAAGGCGATTCAATATGGCGACAGTTAGAACTATGCTTAAAAGTTCCGAACTGACATTTGCATAGAAATCCCCCAAAATATTCGTCCAATTCACGACGCTTCCATGCTGATTAAAATAACCAAATATGACAATTACTAGTGCTATGATAATCAGCCAAGTAGCAAATTTCTCAATTGTGAAATCTTTCCAATAATCACGCCAAGCATTGCGGTTTTCTTGCCAACGGTCATTGATTGAATAAGTAGTCATGAGTGCAGTCTCCTGTGTGGATGTGGTTCATGAATTAACTGTAGCACATCACAGGGAAAATGCGGTCTGAAAGGGGTAAATCTCCCTCAATCTTGGGGGCTAAGTGAGCTTTAGAGTATCGGTAGTTTGCTTTGGTTCGACAGAGGCTAAAGCCGTCCGTCTCGTCAAAACGCGGACGCTAAAGCGTGCTGACAAAATAGTGTCCTTTAGCACCCGTGTTTCTTAGCCATCATGCTTTAGCATATGGCTTTACAAACTCATTTTTCTTCGTGTTCTCCGCGCCTTCGTGGTGAAAAATCGTTATCACATAAACCCATCAGGCAGGGGTGCAGTAAAACGTCGTTCAGGGAAATCATCTGACTGAGGCAAGATAATCTGATGAGCATGGAGGAATAAGCGCGGATACTGGTCAGCAGAGGTGCTATAGAGCCTATCGCCTAAGATGGATGCGTTGTAATGTGCCAGATGCACCCGTAGCTGATGTGTGCGCCCTGTTTTCGGGGTCAGGTCAACGCGCTGACGATTGCCATCCACAGGATAAGCTGTATAGTCGGTAATCGCCACTTTGCCACCGCGTTCGACCACGCGCATTCTCTGCTTGCCATGCGAGTCTAAGCGTAGTTGAATTGTGCCAGTTTCAGTGAGTTCATTCGGATACTGCACCATCGCCACATAGTGCTTGATAATCGTCTGCGACTTAAACGCCGTATCTAAGTAACGGTTAATCACGCCACCACGAGTCAGCAAAATCACGCCCGATGTATCTCTATCCAGACGATGAAAGAGTGCAACTTCGCCAAAGCGTTCTTGAGCCATCCCCAACAAATTCGCTTGCTGACCATACTTTGTGCCTTGTGAGAGCAAGCCAGCAGGTTTATTGAGCGCAATCACATCGCCCTCATCGGCAATAATCCAGTTGTCATCAAATTGCTGAGGCGTTTCAGGTAAGGTTTCGGGGATGCTCAGTAGCGTTATCGTATCGCCTGAATGAACTTTCCAAGAATTGAGCCAGACAGTCTTGTTATTGACCTGCACTTGCTTATCTTGAATGAGTTGGTTTATCGCCTTACGCCCGACATTCGACAATTCAGCTCGCAGAACACGGTCAAGGCGCGTCGGCTTTTTGAGTGTAGTTATGTGCAGTGTTTTCGTTGGCATAGTAATCTTGGGAAAGTGAATAAAAATCTGTAGGGGCGTACCCTGTGTGGTCGCCCGTTTGGGAGCGCACATAGGCACTCCCCTACAATGCTAAATATTTTGAAAGGCTTTCTCCAACTATGAGAGAGGGTGTAGACCTCAAGCATATTCTTTCTTGAGACGGTCAATGAATTTCTTGCGGAACTTAGCAACCTTCGGCGCAACCACCACACGGCAATAGCCCGTATTCGGATTATTCTCGAAATATTCTTGGTGATAATCCTCAGCCACATAGTAATTGTTAATGGGTGTCACTTCGGTCACAATCGGGTTCGACCAAATACCAGCATTATTAAACTCAGCAATTTTTGATTCGGCTGTGGCTTTTTGCTCATCCGAATGGTAGAAAATCGCACTCCGATATTGTGGACCCACATCATTACCCTGACGATTGAGGGTTGTCGGGTCATGAATGGTGAAGAAAACATCTAAAATGTCGGAGAAGCTTACCGCTTCGTTATCAAAAACCAGCCGAATAACTTCTGCGTGTCCGGTGGTCTTGTTGCAGACTTCGGCATAAGTCGGATTTTCAACATGCCCACCTGCATAACCACTCTCGACCTCGCTGACACCTTTTAGTTGGTCATAGACGGCCTCTAAGCACCAGAAACATCCACCACCTAATGTTGCTATTTCCCTTGCCATGTGTTGTATCCTTTAGCTATTTGTTTCGATTGTAGCATACACAGTATTGACCGCATATATTTCAGGAATATCTCAAAATTATCAGTTTTGTGTAAGAAGAAACTGTCAACAATCATATTAATATTGTTTGAGTTTCGTTAAAATGCTGTACATTACAATTAAAATTAGTGTATATTTAGATTAACATTACAAAACTTATACGAAGGATAGATTTTACCAATGCGAAATCTGGTAGATACACGTCCAATTTTGCAATTTGGTACTTGCCCTTCTTGTCAGAAAGAAGCCTCATTTGATTTGATTGGGATACAGCGATGGCCCGATAATGTTGCCAAAGCAGCTGGCTTATCCCCAATTCAAACGGTTTGGCAGTGTCGTAATTGCGATACAACTCTAATGGAAGATTCTCTTAAATTCGACCAATCCGCGTAATGTTGGAACGAATGCTGTTGCCGTTCGCCTCTACTTTATGTTGCATTGTCCAAACATAGGGTAAACACCCAGTAAACCTCCCAAGCACAAGCTATAATCCTTCTAAAACTGGACTTAAATTCATGAAAAATTTTATCTGGATACTGCTTGCTATCGTATCATCAGCGACAATTGCCTTTGCACAAGCGACCTGCCCTCCATTAGAAACTGCTCTATCTGATGCGCTCACTAATTGTGATGCTGTAGAAGTTGGTAAATTATGTTATGGCTCAGGGGATATAAGCCTAGAAGCATCAGCAGACGAAATAAGTTTTGAAAGCCCTAGTGATACAGTCAATCTAAGTGACATACTTTCATTTCAGACAGAAAATGATGATGAAACGAGTGCTACTGCAATGATAGCCCTGAATCGGGAAGATGTTGCACTACGAATGATTGCCTACGGTCATACGGAAATCGAAAATACCGCGCCTCGCAATACGATTAGCGTGTATGCTTTACGTGGAGTCAATTTACGCCAAGAACCTTCAGTTGATGCAAGCGTGATTGGCTCACTCGTACAAGGCAGAGATTATACAGCCGTCGGACGTTTGGCAGATAATTCGTGGATACGTGTGTTATTAGAGGATGGTCGTCTTGGTTGGGCATCCGCACAATATTTCAGCACCCGTGATGGCTTTACTCAGCTTGATGCCGTAACACCGTCTACCCCACCCTATTTACCAATGCAATCTCTCACACTGCTGACAGAGGATTGTTCTGGATTAATCATCATTGCTCCACAAGTCGAAGAGGAAACCATAATTTTTGGCATCAATGGCGCACAAATAGAGGGTATTGGGATTGTTTATATCCACACACAGAATGAAGAACTCATCATAGAGACACTCGAAGGCGAGGCTATCGTGAATACCTTCGGTTTTGAACTTCCGCTAAGTGCAGGCGAATTGACCCGTATTCCATTGAATGATGACCATATGATTATTGGTATCGGGTCAGATGCCGAAGAAGTCGCTGAACCTATTCTCTCGGATGAGGGTCTTGAGTTACTACGATATAATCCCTGAAATTTGATGAGGTGTAGGGTCGAGACACATCTCGACCATTTTATGCTTTACCTATCATTACAGTCTCAGCTAATCAATCGGGGCGAATGATAGCACTTTGTACTTGGCAACACCATCAGGGACTTTCACTTTGACAATGTCATCGATTCTTTTGCCCATTAGTGCTTGTCCTACAGGTGAATCGGCTGTAATGGCTCGACGGTCAGCACTGACTTCAACACCATCAACCAAATCGAGGCTCATTTCTTCTTCGTATTCCATATCAAACAATACAACACGGTCACCGATATTAATAATATCAGGATCATTAGAATCAATGATTTCTGCTTGGTTCAAAATTTGAAGCAAACTAGCGAGTCGTTCTTCGTAGCGTTTTTTACTCTCCATCGTATCATGGAGTTCAGAGTCTTCTTCATTACCGACATTATCTTCTCGAATTGCACGCAACCGCTCTGTAATTGCTGGAATATCCGATTCCTGTAATTTATAAATCTCACGCTCTAGCTTCTCATATCCTTCGCGTGTTAATTGTCTTCTGGTCGTCATCTTTCAATTTCCTATCTTTAACGAAAATTGCATTTATTGATTGGCATATAAATAACAAAACGCCCACACAAATGGCGTGAGCAGTCATACTATAATCGTATTATACACAAAAGTGTTTTATACGTGTTAGTATAGAGCCTCAATTATATAAGTTTCTTACATTTTAATATATTTTAATTTACGTAAAAGTAATAAACTAGGACTTTAGTAGGATTATCATTAGGTCATTTTGGCAAAGGTCACTCAATGCGTACACTGTATTCTCTCATTGTAATCTTCATTATCTTTCCGATAGCAGTAATCGCACAAAGTGCTACGGAGGAAACTGAGTTGTCGATTAATCGTTGTATCAATCTGGGCAATATGCTTGAAGCACCCTATGAAGGCGACTGGGGTTTACGGGTTGAAGAATCCTATTTTGAAACCATAGCGGATGCCGGATTTGATAGTGTTCGTATCCCAATACGCTGGTCAACGCATCGCAATGGTGAAGCAATTGACGAACGATTTCTAAGCCGTATTTATGAAGTGCTGGGTTGGGCGTTAGATGCTGACCTCAATGTCATCCTTAACGTACATCATTACGAAGAGATGATGAGCAATCCTGAGGACGAATTTGAGCAACTCATGGTACTCTGGGAACAAATTGCAGCCGCCTTTGCTGACTACCCTGATTCTGTTTTATTTGAATTGCTCAATGAACCGCATGATAATTTAGATTTCAATTTATGGAATGAGTATTATCCCCAACTAATTGAGATAATTCGTAAAACAAACCCGACACGTTCCCTCATTGTTGGTGGTGACGATTGGAATTCAGCAAACGCTTTGAATGACCTTGTTCTACCACGCAATACTGATAATTTAGTCGTGACCTTCCACTTCTATGAACCTTTTGAATTTACGCATCAAGGTGCAGAATGGGTTGATGATTCAGAGGAATGGATGGGAACAACCTTCGGCTCAACTGCAGACTATCGAATTATCAATAATACCTTTGATGAGGTTGTAGCATGGGGTGCAGCACGCAATGTCCCGATTTTATTAGGCGAATTTGGTGCATACTCCCGTGCAGATTTTGAACAACGCATTACCTATACCCAAGCTGTCAGAGAAGCCGCAGAAGAACACGACATTGCTTGGTGTTATTGGGAATTTGCATCTACATTTGGGATTTATGATGTTGAAACAGAAACATTTAATGGCTTATACCCAGCACTCATCCCTGAGGCACTCAATCAATAACAAGTATTTTGTGTAGAAAAAGGTCTGCACGCCTCCCTCAATTACAATATAGTTCTTACGGTGTACTGGCATAATCCTAATGTGCTTGACCTATACTTAACGTGTCACAAAGTCTGTGGCACTTTTATTATTGCACAACAGAGTCGGGGGGACATGATTCGTTCAATTGCCGCGCCAATAGAAGAAGGTATTATACGACGCAATCTCACACAAGAGTCATTGGCAAATATATTGTCTGGTGATACTCCTGTTTGGATTGATATTACCAACCCCACAGATGAAGAATTGGATTGGTTACAAGCGCGCCTCGAACTGCATCCGCTTGTAGTGCAAGATTTAAAACGTGTCGATACACGTCCGACCTTATTAGCGTATACAAACTACATTTTTTTATCACTATTTCAGCCCGAAATGAAACTCCAACACATTAAGGGCAATGAAATTCATTGTATCATTGGCGAAAATGCCTTCATTACCATTCGTCATGATAATACCTCAGCCGTAGACGATGCTTATAACCGTGCCGCGCAAAATCCCAATTATTGGGAGCGTGATGTCGTTTATTTCTTGTATCTCACTATGCAAACAGTCATTGATGCCTATTACCCTCTCGTCGATAACTTGAGCAATACACTAAATGACCTTGAGGAGGAATTGCTCGACGACAAAACAGGCAATATGACCCGTCGAAAAATTTATCGTATCAAACAACAACTCATTGCCTTGCGTCAGATGGTTGCACCTCAACGTGAGGTCTTATCCAATGTCATTGGTGAGGAACGTTTGACCCGTAGCGTAGAAAATCGTGATTTATTCCGACATTTATATGAGCGCATGATGCGAATTTATGACCTGATTGATTCACAACGTGATTTATCGAGCAATGTATTAGATTTAATCCAAAGCCAAGAGTCACAACGCTTAGGGCGTGCCGTCAACCGCTTGACAATTTTCTCGATGATTTTCTTGCCTTTGACCTTCATCACAGGCTTATTTGAACTGAACTTCATCAGCACCACAGACCAATTCCAAATACCTATGACTGGGTTAGGGCTGTTTCTGGCAATCTTATTCGCAATGGTTGCGATAGTCGGGGGGATGGTTGCCTATTTTCGACATCAAGGGTGGTTGTAATTATTTTATACGCTTTCCCTATGCTGAAAATGGAACGCTTGTACAAACGGCTACGTCTATATGACTATAGAGAGCGTGGCATGTCCACGTATTTTGTGATTCAAAGTTAAAGTGCTAGCATAGTCATAAGGTACTATGTCAGAAATATGTTAGCGTAGGGAAGCCGTCAGGTGTGCGTCAGGTAGCAAAGCTATAAACGTGATACATTAGATGTATTCGAGATGATTGCCCCCACACTCACTCGAATTAGGCTTCCCCAATAATGAAATGCCCCCACTTCGGGGGCGTTTCGTTTTAATGGCACAGGTGTCATTTCTGAGAGAACTCATGTAGAGACAGAGCCTGCTCTGTCCGATAGGCGTCAAGATAAGCAAGTCGAGGATAAAAATTCGGGATTTATACCGCGAGACGTTCAAAACGTCACGCTAGCCAGTCTGGAAACCCACTGAAAGGGGTTATAGATAGTCCCTTTCAGTGGACTTACCCTCAAAAATTAGACAACAGTTTTGAACTGTTGGCGTAAAACGCTAGTAAAAAATGTCTTTTTGAGACAGTCAAAATGAGATTTTTTCTTGCATTTCTTCGTGTCCTTCGTGACTTCGTGGCTCATTTTCGTCCTTAACTTTACACGCATGGAATAGAGCCTACTCTGTCCTAAAAATTCAATCACTTTACTCCGTACTATTGCCCAGATATATCAATGTCGTGTGAACTGACGACTGATAACCGACTACCGATAACTGTAAACTCACAGATTACACAAAGTTTACAAATTTTCCGCATCGCTTAAACAATTCTTGCGTAATCTACTGTAGAGATACATTACAAATCTCTACCCCCAACTTCCCTATCTTGGGCAATCCCCCCACGATTGTCCAAACCAAATGACAGCCCTGTTACCCTATCACAGGGCTGTTCTTATTTATGAAAGCCGATAACTGAGGACTGTAAACTGATAACTAATGTCTATTCCTTTAGCTTAATTTAATCCAACCCTCATGAACTCTCGCTACTATTCAAGCATAATATACGGAATCAATGAACAAAGGGGAGTATAAATGTTAGTCTTGGTTACAGGTGGGGCTGGGTTTGTTGGCAACAATATCGTCAGCAAATTGGTTGATAAAGGCTACGAAGTCCGCGCGGTCGTTCGTAATCCTGAAAAAGCAAACAAACGCTTAGGGCATTTCGGCGACAAAATTGAAATTGCACAGGGTGATGTTACCAAACGTGATGATTGGGCAGACCTCATGAAAGGCGTTGATGCCGTCGTGCATACCGTCGCTATATCAATGGAAAAAGGCGGACAAACCTACGATGATGTCAATTATCAAGGCACAATTAATGTGGTTGATGCCGCAGTCGATGCAGGGGTTGGGCGCTTCATCAATATCAGCCAAAATGGTGCGGATGCCAGCTTGCCCTATCGCTTTCTCGCCAGTAAAGGCAAAGCCCAAGATTATGTCGCCATGCAAGAAAACCTCAAATGGACAGCCATTCGTCCCTCAGCAATTTTTGGTCCACAAGATGAATTTTTCAATACCTTCGCACGTTTAGTCAAATTAACGCCGATTATTTTTCCACTCATTGGGGGTGGCAAAGCAGAGTTCCAACCTGTATCAGTCTTTGATGTAGCCGAAGCAACCGTTCGCAGTATCGAAGATGACAGCTCCATCGGTAAAGAATTGGTGGTCGGTGGTCCAGAAGTCTTGACCTTAGGCGAAATTGAGAAGCGAGTTGTGAAGGCACTCAATACCAGCCGAATATTTGTGCCAGCACCTGTTGCCCTCTTACGTCCAGCTGTTTTTGTTATGGAAAATACGCTACCCGGCTCCCCTGTCAGCAGTAGCTTGTTAGACTTACTGGCTGTGCCGAATACAGTGCCAAATAATGCGCTCGTTGAAGAGTTTGGAATGGATCCAATTCCATTCAAAGGGCAACACATCGACTACCTGAACGATACGTCCATCGGGCAAGCACTCAACAAATTCTTCACTGGGGCTGTCGTGAATTAAAAGCAATTTTCATCTTAGAGAAAATACGCCACTTTAGGATAGTCCTAGAGTGGTGTTTTTAATGCGGACAATCTACGTAACAACACAATCATCAGAAACAATCCTCTAATAGAACTTCTTTATCCAGCCCAGTAGAAATGCAGTGTATACTAAGAACAATAATTAGGAGGGTGACATGCAAAATCAACGGGTAAAAAAATCGGATAAACAAGTCGATACCGCGAATATCGCCCAGAAAATACAGCAATCCCCTGACTTAATGATGCAACTACAGCGTCAACTGGGTAACCAAGCGGTTATACAATTGATGCGTGATGTAACTCTTTCACCAGAAACGCTGACTCAACTTCAAAACACACAGGGTAACCAAGCAATTCAGAATATGTTGGGTCATACACCAGTTGAAACCCCCAAAATTCAGCGCAAAATCGATGAGGATAAAGTTGCAGAGTTCAAAGAACTTTTGGATTTATCCAGTGTAACGATTGTTGAAGTTCCGAATAACACATCAATCACATTAGATACAAAGTTCGGTGATTACCCTGATGGCTCAACCTATAATGCTGGAGCAATTTCTGGTATGTCACTTTTAGACGTGAATTACGGTGCTGGGGCAGATGATATGCGAACAGACCCCGAAAGCGCGGAATTTTTAGGTAGCAAAGCCTATGACATTGTTGATATGAGTGGTGGTGGTGGCTATATGCACACCCATAATATGGTGATGTATAACGAAGGCATAACCGATGTAAACCGCGCTATCCTCCACGAGATGGGACATGCCAAACAGAATGAAGGTGGTGCAAATTTCGCTACCGCTAATCAAATTATCCTCGAATATCACAATGTTTTGATTAACGAAAATCGCTTTACTGACCTTGAAGAAGGTGAAGATGCTGAGTTACGACTGAAATATTTAGATGCCTCATCCACGAGTAAAAATAATAAGAAAACATGGGATGATTTTGTCGCTCATGCAACTGCCGAGACCAATCCACAAAAAGACCAAAACAAAAGACTTATTGATGAACTTTTAGCCACAATCACTGGACTACCAAAATACAAAGGCTTGGGCGACCAAGTCAAAGAAAATTTGAAGAATGAATATTACAATCGCCTATAAAATCAGCAAATGGTCATAATCCCCTAAGCTAAAGAAGGTATAATCACCCCATAATGATATTTATGGGGTGATTTTAATTATGAAGCAGATGAATTTCGACTTTGAATCGCGTCGGAGTATGGTGGTTGCTCGACGCGGGATGGTTTCCGCTAGTAATCCAATGGCAGCACAAGCAGGCTTACGCATCCTACAACAAGGGGGCAATGCGGCTGATGCGGCAATTGCTACAGCCGCAATGATGAATGTCTTTGAGCCATCGTCTACTGGCATCGGTGGTGATTGCTTCGCGCTCTATTATGATGCCAAATCAGGCAAAGTTACCGCAATGAATGGTAGCGGACGCTCACCGAAAGCCCTTTCAATTGAGCATCTTCGTAAAGACGGTGTGGAGGGAGATAGCATTCCCGGTTTAAATGTCCACGCGATTACCGTTCCCGGTGCGGCACGGGGCTGGGAAGATTTGGTGAAGAAATTCGGCACAATGCCACTAACAGAAGTCCTCAAAGACGCGATTTTTTACGCTGAAAATGGTTTCGCAGTCGCCCCTGCCTATGGTGCATTTTGGGGTAGTGACTATGCTCGCAAATTCTTAGCTGAACGCCCGAACGCACAGGATTACATCCCTAATGGCAAAACACCCAGTGCTGGCGATGTTATTCGTTTACCAGGATTAGCACGCACTTTCCGTACAGTTGCCGAAGATGGTGCGGATGCGTATTACAAAGGCAATATTGCTAAAAATATGGTCGAAACAGTACAAGCGCGTGGTAGCTTGATGACATTAGAAGACCTCGCTAATCATGAAACAAGCTGGGATGCCCCCATCACCACAGATTATCGAGGTTATACTGTTGCCGAGCATCCCCCCAATGGGCAAGGTTTAGCAGCACTCATCGCGCTCAACATTGCTGAGGGCTGGCAACTCGCTGAGATGGCTTGGGATGACCCTGCAAAATTACACCTCATGATTGAAGCTATGCGTCTTGCCTTTGCTGATGTCAAACACTATGTCGCTGACCCACAGATGAACCCTGCCCCGCTCAATTTCTTGCTCAGTAAAGATTATGCCAAAGAGCGTCGTGCTATGGTTAGTCAGGATAAAGCCATGTCACCACCGAATTTTGGCGCACCCGTCAATACCAGCGATACGATTTATCTCTGTGTCGTTGATGGCGAAGGCAATGCCTGTTCCTTCATCAATAGCTTGTATCAAGGGGGAACGTTTGGCAGTGGTGTAGCAGTCAAAGATTATGGATTCTTCTTGCAAAATCGTGGCGCGAATTTCGTCCTCACAGAAGGACATCCCAACGCTTTAGAAGGCGGTAAACGCCCCTACCACACGATTATCCCGGGTATGTTGCTCAAGGATGATGAACTTGTAGGTCCATTTGGGGTGATGGGTGGCTTCATGCAACCACAGGGGCATTTCCAAGTGCTGAACGCTATGATTGATGATGACCTCAATCCACAAGATGCACTCAATCGTCCACGCTGGCAAGTGAATAGTGGTGACCCTGCTGGCACAATCCTTATTGAAGAAGGCTATTCTACGAAAGTCATGGCAGACCTCGCTACTTTGGGGCATCAAATTCGCCCAATAAGCGGACGTGCGCGAGGCAATTTCGGGCGTGGACACATCATCCTGCGTGATAAAGATACAGGTGTTCTATTCGGTGGCGCAGAACCCCGTTCGGATGGTCAAGTCGCTGGGTATTAGAATAGTTATGATTGCGCCTCGTAATGCCCTTGACTCAGTTCAGGGGCATTTTTAATTTCTCTCAGCTGGCGCGAAAATCACAATAATCACCAAATCCTCCTCGATACTATGGAAACGATGCTCAATTGTCTTAGGCACATACAGCGTCGAGCCTGCCCCAACGTCCACATCTTCACCATCATAGAAGAATTTCCCCTTACCGCTAATCACATAATACATTTCATCTTCACTATGCGGTTGCTGAGGGTCTTTTGAGCCAGCTGGCAAAATATATAATCCTGCACTCATATCAGGGACACGCAAAAACTCATGATAGAGTTTGCCACTATTTGCGTGGGCTTTGAGTAGCTCATCTAGAGGATAATTGAAGGGAACAGTCATAGGAACTCCGATCAGATTATAACGGTTCATTCGACCTTACAATCTGTAAAGTTCAGTCGCTAGTACCAGCAAACACCATTCACTTTTTTGGTGGAAGATGCAGACATTATGAGTACATCAAATCTTTAAGGCGAGGTATAGTTGAACTGATTCTTTTTTGCTTTTCTTCGTGTTCTTCGTGCCTTCGTGGTGAATAACTAGGTGCTTAATTTTTGCCGTGATTGCCACCAATATATAAACAACACGAGCGCATAAGCTGAAAATGCAAATAGCAGTGGGTCAGTCGGGACACGATAGCGTGTGCTAGGATGAAAAATAACGTACATCAGAGTCATGCTGATTTGCACAAACCATAAGAGCGAAACATCACGCCATTGTTTAGCACTTAAACCCACACCAATAATTGCCAACAAGAGCAAACTGCCAAAGTAGATAACCTGTACAGGTCGCCCGACAGTATCAATTAAGCCACTATTATAAGAGGTATTCGCATCATTAAGCCCCACAAGTGAGCCATCCCCACGCACAATCAGCAGGTCGCCGTTATCATCCAGAGCGAAAGTCTCCCCTTCTTGTGGATTATTGCGCGGTGTAATTTCGACACTCCATTGTACAAGGAACTTTGTCCAGATAAGATGCGGTATTTGCTCAGGATTTTCGCGCAGATACTCCAATGCGAGGTCAAAACGTTCAGCATCAGCTTCGCGTGATAAGCGTTCGTACTGCACTTCGGGAGCTGTCCATTGCACATCATAGCCAGCCTCAAACACAGGTATCGTAAAGGGACTATTCCCCTGCCAGAAATTCCCTCCCGAGGTGGTACTCATCGGGACAAAGGCATCAAAAATCTGGTAATTGCGGATAATCCAGGGCATCAAACAGAGGATACTCATGACAGCAACAGGCAGTAAGCGCAGAAATGCTTGCCAGATATTCAACCTGAATAAGAACCATAACGCGACCAATAGTGCCAGTGGTGGTGTAATCGAACGGGCAAGCGTCGCAATTCCGAGAGCTAATCCTGCTAAGATTGCAATGCCCCACGTTTTGGCTGTCAGTCCCTCCTGCTGACGTAAGAGGACAATCAACCATACGAAAAGATGGAGCATGAACATCCAGAATGGCGTATCAATCAGCGTTAAATTCTGGAAAATGAGATAGGGATAGCAGGCAGTCATCAGACCAGCTAAAAGACCAACCCAACGCCCAATCGGCGAACCCCAGAGCGTTTTTTCTTCACGAAACAGCCGACGGCAAATATCATAGACTAAGGTGATACTGAGGACATCCAGCACAATATGAAACAACCCGAGTTGGACAAATCCGCGCCCGAAAAGAGCGTAAACACCAGCCAGCACATAGCTATACATCGGTGGAATAGCCGCATCAGGGATACCAGCTGTGCGCCCATAGACCCCTGTTTCGATTAAGTTCAGCGCATACTCATCATAAGCATCCGAACCATGAATACTCTCGGCATTCACAAAATCGAAAATATCCGAGAACACAAAGAGCATCCCCAAGCGCAACATAATCGCTATCAGGATGACAATTTTCAGAGCATGGTTATTCAGCATAGGTATCAGTTTCGCCGTTAATCACAATATCGTGCGAGTGTAGCATACTCAGCTTCAAATGATAATTCTCTAAACAATGGCACACCAGATAGTGCTAGCTTATAGCACCAATTTTCTCTCCGCTTTTTTATGGGTATTTCATGAGGAAATGTCTAATTCGTCTCGTTATAATATAATTCTGATACAAGGAATGTAAGAATTACTATAAGTCTTTCATCTAATGATGGAATAAACTTATTGTATTGTGCAAAATAAATCCTATTAAAGGGGGATATGATGCCATTCACAACACATTGGGTTATTAATAATCGTGTTATTGCTGACCGTATCGACCACAATCTCACCCCTGAGTTACAACTTGCCCATGACGAACTCATCAAGAGTCTATTGGAGCAATCCGAACGCCCCAAATCCCATATCATTTTAGACTGTACGGACATCAAATTCCCAACATTCCGTAAGCGTGATTGGGTGACAGATGCGCGTGTAGGATGGCTGGTTTTTCACGGGGTAACGAACCCTTTATTCAAACTATCCGTTGGCTTTGTTTTGAAGATTAGAGGTATCCGTCATCATTTTGCAGAAAACTCAGATGATGCCCTCAAATTCTTGCACGAAGTCGATATTAGCTTGCCGAAAGCTGAAAAAGCCTAAGACCATTTCAAATAAATTAATACTAATAACTCACGCGTTCATCAGCAGATGGGCGCGTTTTCATTTTCGATAAAGCCTTAAGTTGATACTCCTGCCCCATCATGGCATAATCATAGTGCATAAAGACACAGAAAATTAAGGAATCCCCATGACTGAACAGGCAGAGAGCAAACAATTAACTATTTTTATTATCGGTGCAGGACAAGGTGTGGGTTTAGCGGCAGCAACATTGGCAACTCGTGCAGGGCATAAAGTTGTCGGCACAACTGAACTCGGTAGTGTTGGCGCATATCGCATCCGACGCGCAGGAGGCATCCCAATTTACCCAGACCTCACGCGCGAATCAGCAGTCTACAGTGCCTTACAAATGGGCAAAGCAGATGTCATCATCAATGCCGCGCCACAAGCCCTCAATGGCTTACCACAATATAACGCAGATTATGATACTTTATTACCTTGGCTTACCGAGAGTACCGATGCCATCATGGCGGCGGCAGGTCGCGCCGATATTGACCGCATCATTCATATTAGTTCGGCAAGCATTTATGGTGATACTCATCACGAAGCTGTCACAGAAGATGCCCACTTAGATTTAAGTACACCATTAGCCAAAGCACTGCATCAAGCAGAAGAAGCCGTCTTAGATGGCGGTATTCCAGGTTATGTTCTCCGTGCAGGGTATATCCTCGGAACACATCAAAGCTATGCTGCTGTTGCAGAACAACTCCGCGCAGGAAAGTCACTGCCAAATGGTAATAAGCCAACAGCGTGGGCATACGATGAAGATGTCGCCCGTGCCGCATTAACCATCGCGGAAAAAACCAGTGATGAAGATGTCGCCCATGTATACAATATCGCCAGCGACGAAACAGCCTCTCCAGATGACCTCTTAGACAAATTTGGCGCGGCATATGGTACAGGTCGTCCACTGCCTTTATCAGGGTTTATGGCACAATTCCGTGTGAATGACGTTCAACGAGCATTACTCAATGCCGGTACACTACTTGATACCACTAAAGCACGCACAGAGCTTAATTGGTCACCAAAAGGCAGTATCGATTTAGCTCTCGATAAGATGCTCCTCTTATGGCATGCCGAAGATGCCGAAGTGACGGTTTATCATCAAGAAGAAAACAGTGACAGCACGGAGATAGTGAAAGCATGAGTCAGCCAATAGAGGGCGTTCTCTTCGATATGGACAATACGCTCATTGATTGGAGTGGTTTCGACGATAATTGGGCGGATATGGAACATGGTCATTTACAATTAGTTTATGACTATCTAGCCCAGAATGAACGTCCTTTAAATACAGAATTTCAAGTTTTTGCAACCAGTTATCGTGATGGCGTAGAGGGTGCATGGGCAGAATCACGCACAACCCTTCGCGCGCCACATATGACCAATATCATGCAAGCAATCCTTGAGCAATTTGGCTTTATTCCTGATGATGCAATTTCGATGCGTGATGTGATGACAGCCTATCAATGGCGTGGGGGCAAAGGGGTTGTTACTTTCCCTGATGTACCACCTGTGTTGCAAGCGCTCATTGATTCAGGTATCAAAATTGGAATTGTAACCAATGCCTTCCAACCCATGTGGTTACGGGATGCTGAACTAGAAATACATGAATTATTAGATTATTTCCCGGATGAGAATCTGCGTATTTCGGCGGCGGATGTCGGCTATCTTAAGCCCCATCCTCAAATTTTCAACCATGCTTTAGAACAAATCGGCACAAAAGCGGAACATACGCTCTTCGTTGGCGACAATCCCACAGCCGATATTGCGGGCGCACAGTCTGTTGGTATGCGTGCGATATTACGTCTATTAACACCAGACCGTCCCCACATCAGTCGTTTAGTCCAACCCGATGCGACTATCCGTAATTTTGATGACCTTTTACTTCTGGTCGAAGATTGGGAGACGCACGGGAACGGCGTAAGTTAAGTGTAAGGGCGCAGCATGCTAGTACCTCCACAGAATAGCGTGGAGAGCGAAAAACTCTCAGGGCGGACGCAATACATTACGTCCCTACAATTCAACAGGATTCAGTAGGGACACTATGAATAGTGTCCGAAACCAGAAAACACCTGTCCACGTCATCTTGTACGCCTAACAGCATGCTGCGCCCCTACCTCGAACGATTTTCGCGTTTACTCACATGGTATCCGAAAAATAATCATCCCTCAGCAGTCCAAATTGCCATAAACTATAAAATTGTCCATGAGCATAGACACGGTCACGCCAAGTGCCTTCATGGGTAAAACCTAAATTTTTCAATAATCCAGCTGACCTCTCATTACCAACGGTCACATCAGCCTCTACACGATGCACACCGAGTGTATTAAAAGCAAAATCTAAAACAGCCCTAACAGCTTCTCGCATGATGCCCTGTCGCCAGTAGTCTGCGCCCAATTCGTAGCCTATTTCTAAACGCTGATTATTTCTATCATATACATGAAAGCCACACGTTCCAATCATCTTGTCATCAGGTTTGAGCGTAATTGCCCAGCGAATACCTGATTGATTGGCGATAATGCCCTCTGTCCATGCAATAATCTCGTTAATCTCGTCAAAATTCATTTGCTCTATATCCACCAGATAGCGACGCACATCTTCATGACTTAGAATAGTCAACCAATCTCGTGCATCATCGGTAACAATACGCCTTAAGCGTAAACGCTCCGTTTCTAAAATTGGAATCACAGAAAAATCAAATTCGCGCATATTTGTCTCCTACCAGTCTGTAATCACAAATAATCTCTCATATTAAAAACGGTCATATCAACGGTCATATCCCCAACACGCCTATCTCCCAATAGTGTATGCTCTGTCTAGCACCTTAACAACTCAATATCAAATCATCATCTGGAATTTGCAAAGTTTCTTGGTCATAAAATCACAGAATTTTATCAAACCATTTACAAACTAAATTGTCGAAATTTCTCTGTTATGCTACCTGTTTCTCACCCCCAAAATTCCCTGTTTTCCCTGTTATGCTCTGTTAAACAGGAAAATCCATTCCTTCAAAACGCATTTTAATATCACAATTATTTGGGATTGCCACATTCAAAACTGGTTATAGGTCTTTAAGTGAAAATCTTCTACACTGTGCAGACAACACATTTAGAACATCAAGGTTAAGCAATGCAGAAAATTAAAGACAACAATTTCTTTGCAGCACGTCTGGCAGTTTCAGCCACATTCTTTACCATCGGCGCGATATTTGCTAACTGGGTCTCTCGTATTCCTGAAGTATCTGAAACCCTGAATCTAAGTGAAGCAGGCTTAGGTTTAGCCCTCATGATTAGCTCAATAGGGGTAATCATCGGCTTACTGACTGCTAGTGGTTTGATTGCTCGGTTTGGTAGTAAAAACGTGAGTTTTTTGGGCGCATTTACCTATGCAATTGTTTTAGGCATAGTAGGTTTAAGCATAAATTTCCTCACATTATCAGTGAGCTTATTTTTTGCAGGCATGTGTAACAGCATCACCGATGTCGCTATGAATGCACAAGCAGTTGAGCTAGAAACACGTCGGCAAAAACCAATCATGAATTCATTTCATGCTATGTGGAGTGTCGGCTTATTTTCTGGCGCGCTGATGGGGTCAGGTTTTGTAACACTTGGCTTTAGTTTTCGGCAACACTTCCTGATTGCTCCTATTCTTTTCATGGTTATCATGCTGATAGCACGCCGCTATTTGCTCAATATTGATGGCGAACAAAACAATGATGATCAAGCAACCTTCCAATTTCCGCCAAAAGTATTGTGGGGCTTAGGTGCAGTAGCCTTTGCCTCGGGTCTTAGCGAAGGCGCAATTATTGATTGGGGTGGCTTGTATCTCGTGAAAATCGTCGGCACAACCGAAGCCGTTGCGGCATTAGGACTCGCAGCATTCTCATTTACAATGGTCACGATGCGCTTTGCAGGGGATATGATCGCAGAACGGGTGGGTGAAGCACGCTTGGTACGATTAGGTGGCGTTGGTGTTGTCATCGGTGTGGGATTAGCCTTACTTATCCCAACATTCTGGACAACAGTGCTCGGCTTTGCACTTGCAGGGATTGGGCTTGCGGTGGCAATTCCGCTTGCCTTTAGTGCCGCAGGTAAATTACCCAATATCCAATCAGGACGTGCTATTGCAGGGGTCGCAACCATTGGTTATGCTGCATTTTTAGTCGGACCCCCGATTATCGGTTTTATCGCCGAAGCAACGAGCTTACGTTTCGCCTTCATAATCGTGATGCTCTTAGCGTCAACATTGATTGTCACTGGGCGTGAATTAGAAGTCGTTCGTAAAGCAAAAGCCTAATTACCTGCACCATTTTGAGTGTTGGTCACAATTTGTTGCCCAGTTTCAGGGTCAATGCCATGTTGTTTGAGGATGAATTCATAGACTGCCATTTGTTTTAGCATATCGATGAGGGCAGTTTGTAATTCTTTCGCTTCGTCTAAGCGTGCCTTAAGCACCGCATTCTGAATTTGGGCTTCATGCAGTTGTGCGCGTAATGCCTCTGCATCGGCGATGATGTCTTTAATTTCGTGGTCAATCCATGATGATGTTGCCATAACATTGTTACTCCAAATAATCATCTTTGATTACAGTGTACAACAGTGTCTACAGGTTTTAAACTTAATGATATAATTCTGCTCGATTTGCAGATAAGGTATCTAAACCTGATGGTAACAACATCTAGCTTACAACTTACAGATCGCAACCTCATCCTCACAGGCTACATTGAACCAAATAAACCCCGTATCGGGCGTGAAGTTGCTGATCGTTTGAGAATGCCATTCGTTGATATTGAGGAACGTATTCAAGATCGTATGGGCGACAGCATTGAAGCTCTTCGTGATACTTTTGGGGAACGTCATATGAAAACAGTAGAAGATGAACTCATGGAAGAGATGATCTTACACCGTAGAAGCGTTTTACGGATTAATGGCAGTATCCTAGCTGATTCAGATTACTTAACACGCTTACAAGAGACAGGTCCGATTATCTGCCTCGTTGCTCGCTTAGATGCCATCTTGCAAAAAATTCACCTCACACTCGGCGCACGCTACCATAGCCCTAATGAACGTGGCGTTGAACTAGGTATGCTTAGGCGTGAATGGGCTATTCGCAAGCATGAAAATATCTACGAATTAGACGCAACGGATCTCAATGAAGAAGCGATGATAACCGCTATTGTCGACCTCTGGCAGGCTGTGGCAATTCAACGAGTTTAAAACTCATATCTCTTAAAATTTCAAAAATTACGTTACATAATTTGCCGTTTCGCAATATATGAGCTATATTACTTTTTGCTATAGTTTGTTTTTAATTAATATTGCGTATGGTCATTATTTATGTCGAAATCTTTGCTCTCCTTACAAGATAAGCGTACTGAGTCTTTCTTTGTCACCACCTATCGAAACCTCGTCGCCTATTGGTCAATTTATTTCTTCGTCATGCCGATTGCGCTCAGTATGATGTTTCAACTTATCGACTTAACACTCATAAGCGAACCTGAGCCTGTTCTAGAAATTTCATGGTCTATCGACAATAGCACTAATAGTACCAACCTGACTAACAATACCTCTTTTGTTAGTATGAATGAAGATGTTTTTAGCATCCATGTATTTCCAAATTTTACTGTTAATTTTTCTTCTACCTACAGCACTATTGACGATAATCAACAAAATCTTTTTGATGCTTTGATTAAAAGTTCATTATGGATCGTTTTCTCGCTTCATATTTTTCTAGGTTTTAGCGGACAATATTATTGGCGATTAGGGGTTCGTGATAGGCATTGGCTCATCATCAGTAGTATGTTCGTTTTAGTATTATTGTTTTTCCCTCAAATTATTTTTAACCCTTCAACTATTTTTACAACTACCCCATCGTCAGCAGGAGGCGTACTTAACGACTTCCTCCTAATTGAAACACCAGTATCGCAAGTAACTATCTTTATAAGTGTTTGGGTGATTGAGACGATTGTAATAATTGTTCTTTCCCGATTTATCACGAATATTTTCCAGCGTGGCATCATATTAATTAGTTTAGTAAGTTTAATCATTTTAACAATTTATTTTCCATCTTCCCCGACACCATGGCTAACATCAATAAATGTCTTCTCAAATTTCTTATGGTTAGTTAATGCGTTTATTTTAACTGGGTATCTAATTCTCTATGTTCCATTTTCTATTCTCCGCACCTTACATAATTTCGGAAAACAATCCCATAAAAAGAAATGGGAAATATGGTGGGGTTGGGTGGGATTTGTATTGTCTTTAAGATTTATCTTCTGGGTGATACTAGGAATAACGATATTATATATTCAAGCAAACTTTCTCAATAGTCAAACAATTGACTATAACAATTTTCCTCAAAGTCGCGGAACATTATTTAATCGTGAAATCGGCTTAATTATCGCCCTACTCATGCAATTGCTCGCATTTAGTCCGCAACGATATTGGCACAGTGCAATTAATCGTTTTCGCTCTTTATGGTTGCCAATTCGTAAAGACCGTATTTATGATATTTCATCGCCTCGCATTGCCCCGACCAATTTCTTCAATTACCTATGGCGACGTTGGATGCCTAAATATTTGCGCTTTTCAAATCGCTATTTAATTTTAACCCTCTGTTTAGTTGTTGGATTAGTCATTGTTCCTCTCTCTATACCAATAGACGCTGATAACCCTAATTTTGCATCGCGCTTTGGCTTGAGCATCGCTATTACAATTAGTTTGATAGTTCTCTATATGTCTATCTGGCTTATTATGAATCGCAGTCGTTATGTTATCAGCAAATTTGAGGTCAGTAGCGTTGATGAAAAGGATCAATCTAAAAAAGCAGAACTAGAAGCTATTGCAAATCTCATTACACACCTGATTGTCGAGGAACTTCAACAAATTTCTATCCTCATTACAACTCGCCAAGTCGAAAATGTGAATTTATCAGGTAGTGATAGCAGTGCCTTTTTCGTAACGGCAGGCTACTCACAAGAATTTATCAATGAAATGCAAGATGTCGTCAATGTCGAAACGGCTAATGGCAATGTCAAGATTGGGAGTTTTGCACAGTTCACAAATTATATTACCCGATTTTTAGCGCGTATTCGGATAGAAGGAAAACTAATGGCGCGCGATAACGGCTCTATTGATGTTTGGGCAGAACTCAATTACACAGGGAGTCAGTCCGTTGCTGTTAATATTACTATCAATCCAGAAGCTCATTTATCAGAATTTAATCAGCAAGCTCTAAAACCTTATATTCGTAATTTAGCTTTGAGCCTCATCTTAGAACTTGGTCAATTAACACATATCGGCTCACGTTTAGATGGTCTCAATAACTTTTTATTGGGGCTAGAAGCCTCGGTTAAGAAAAATTGGTGGGAAGCAGAATATTATTATCGTCAAGCAACACGCATTGAGGAAACCTATAACGATTACTTCGGTGTAGGGCATTACCACCTAGGCGCGTCGTTGATTTTCCAAGGGAATTGGCGCGAAGGCATGAAACATTTGCGGAAATCCGAAAAAGATGGTCCGCAAATGGCAGAAACTCAATATATGCTGGCTCTCACCTTATTACATTCTTACTGGACAACACTTCATAAATACCCTGCCATCTTCAATGAAATTGAACAGCATTGCCGTTTAGCCATTGATTTGCGGAATGATTTTCCCGAAA
The DNA here is from genome assembly GCA_965230145.1 of Phototrophicaceae bacterium. Lineage (GTDB taxonomy): Bacteria > Chloroflexota > Anaerolineae > Aggregatilineales > Phototrophicaceae > JAUZRW01. The sequence goes on along the minus strand of CBDDKI010000002.1, from coordinate 2,445,596 downwards.
CATTTCAGCTATGGGGGATGCTCTATTATCGACTAGCACGCTTAATTGAACGGACGACAACAAACAATTATGACTCAACATATGAGATGCCGGCTTTTTATAAAAAACACGATTACAAATGGTACTATGCGGAAGCCTTAAAATTCTTACACAAGGCAATTCATCTATTCGACAAACAAAAAGCGCGTGTTCCTCAAAGCCCTAATTATTTTAATCAATCCTCTATGGAAACCAATACGAGTTTACAACAAAGAATGTCAATCGCGCATTCTATTGGTGATACATTTCGAGGTTTAAGATTGTTCTCGACAGCCGAAACTTATTACCGCGATGTCCAAGCGGCATTTCCGCGTGATAGGCAGAATTTAACAGACTTAGCTCAGTTGTATTTTGTCGGTAAGAATTGGCAACAAGGTGAACAGTATCTCTGGCGCGAAGTTTTTAGCTATCCCCTGTTACAATGGGATCCACATCCGAATATGTATATGGGCGCTATTATTTTAGGGGGTATTAATGACGGCAAATTATCGCTTCTACGAGGTGCTTTTGATTTGGGGATTGGTAAGATTTTCCAACAAGTGCCTAATTCTTATGCTTCTAATAATAAAGATTTTCAACACAGTAAAGCAATAGGTTACCTTGATTATGCTATTTTGATGCGTCCACGTTTCATTAGCTTTTGGGGTAATACAAACTGGGTCAAAAATTATTTTCGAGTTTGGTTGCGTCGTGATTTACCAGATTATAAATGGCCTTTCTTCAGATTTGAGGAAGCGCAAAGAAATGTCACATTATTGCAACAAAAGAAAGTACATTCATCTACCGAATCCATGATTTTCTATCAATCAGATAACGATACTATTAAAGCAAGAGTGGAAAATGAATTTAATTATGAGCCAAAGGCTGGGGCGCAATGGTTTAATTATCGAATTTATTCCTTAATGACAGACCCACAACTCAGAAAATATAATTTACTTCCGCGTGATATCAAGCGCTTCATTCATCTAAATGAAGATATTCTGTCCATTGTGAACGCTTTACGTCAAAATCGCCAAGCAGGTATCGAATTTCATAGAGCAATTGATAAACAAGATTACCCCACGTTAGAGTCAATTGAGAACCATGATGCATTAGTTCAGATGACAAAAAGTATTTTTAGTGGGTCAAGTAGTAAGATACAGGCAGTTAAAAGTTTACATCAAGAAATGCTCAGGGAAATAGAAGCTAATTTAGCCCAACAACATAATTACTTTACAAGGACAATTACCCTACAACATCGAATAATTGCTGATCTGCACAATGAGTCCCTTTTGCGATTATGTCAATTAATGGCAGAAACCCATGATTTTCAATCTCTCAAAAAGCTATTAGATGATAGCATTAAGGATGTTTTTAATTGGGAAGAGAGCTGGCGTGTAGCATCCGAAATCAATAATGAATATTTTACATTTAGCCCCAAAGTTGGTGAGTTTCAACGTGCGTCACTTTATGCTTGGCATGCCTTAGCATGCTATATTGTACAAAAAGATGTTCAGAACTCATCTGATGACTTAAAAATCACAATTAGAGAATCAATAAATAATGCTTTAAGCCGTGTTCCTACTCATCCAATTGCACTTTTAGTCGACGCTTGGTTTCTGCGTGACCATAAAGAGCATGAAAGAGCTATTGATATTTATTATCGTATCTTGGATGCCACAACGCCTTACCTGCCTCAATTATCAACAGATTTTAGGCACGAGCAACCGCCTGAGCGTGGTAGTGATTCTCAACGTGAAGAATTTTATTACACGGAACGCATTGCAGGATGGTCACAATTCCATGGTTTTACATCAATGTGGCAAATTCATGCCGAGATGGCAGATACGTTTTATGAACTAAAGCAAGTAGATGAATCAACTTATCATTGGGCAGAAGCCGTGCGATGGTCACCTTACGTTGATGTGGATTTAAAACTCCTCATTCGTCTGAGTGAGGTTTTAGTAGATGCAGAAAAATATCAACAAGCATTAGCGACTGCTCGTTCTGCTAACCATTTATCTACTTATCTTGATGCGAATTACCCCATTACATTACATATCCGTGCACGACTATTAGAAACAGTTGCTTTATCACGCACTAACAACCATTCTGCATCTATCATAACTGCCCTAGAAAATCTATCAACTCTTAAAGGGCATATGAAATCAATAGCATTACCCTCAAAATTGCCTGACAATCATGTATCTGAAAATTGTATTGCAATGGCTGCTTTCGAGTTATCACAAATTTTTGACATTTTAAAACTGAGTGAAACTGAAACAATGAAAAAAGAGCCTACAGATAGTTGGGAGATTGAGGATTATTGCTCGATTATTGAAGAAATGTATATTAAGTTCAAAAAAGAGGCTTTATCCGACAAAAGGGAGAAATATTTTCTCGCTGAACAAGATTTGCAAAGTGTATTTGCACCATCCCTCAAAGTATCACATCATATTTCATTTGATGCTATTTATGGTAAGTTTGGTTTGTTCTCCCACCGCTTAACGCGCTTACCCAAAAATAAATCTGAAAAATTAGTCTATGATGCTGTCATTTGTGTTCTTGGCATTTGTGATATGTTGAATTTAATTGTCTATGGGAGAATCGAGAAACGAACACCCAACAAGTTCAATTTGTTAGATGCGTTACTTGCAATTGCCTTAATTCAGTTGTTATACCATCAAGCTGGTGGGAGCAAGAATCTTTATAATCCTTACCGCTATCGTGTTGCTCAATATCTTGATACCCTCGCATGGCTAGTCTATGTTCATCGTAAAGATCTTGATGTTTTCGGAGTAGACAAGGAGTTCTTTACCGAAGAAATTGATGAGAGTTCACTTTTAAATATTTCTAAGGAATTAATGCTACAAGCATTACGCTATAATCCAAATAAGGCGGTTATAGAATATCATATAGTTCATATTCTCACGTCACAAATTGATATAGTTTGGCAAACATCTGAGACAAAACAAGATGCAATGAATATCAGTGAAAATTATCTTGATGAAGCTTATCATCGTCTTAAAAACGCACAAAATTTAGATACTGCTAACTGGTTATCTTCGCCGATTGCAAAGATGTATAAAACATTAAATACTTATCAAATAAAATTGCACGAAGCAAAAGAGCAAATGATGTCTTTCGATAACAAAAAAGACGAAAAGAAGGAATAAAGAATAAACAAAAAGCACTATCATAAAAATAGTGCCTTTTCACTTGACTAAAGCAAAACTTAGTAATTCACAACGCGAGGGAGTTCTTTTGCTTGTTCTACCCACCCTGTAACCACTTTTTCTGATGGTGGTTGACGAACTAATTTCTTAGCTTCATTCACTTCAAGCATCTTAACATGTAGATTTTCTGGTTTACGCTTGCTAAGTTCAACGACCGTATTAACACCTGATGCTTGCATGAGTTCAGCATATTCAGCGCCAACACCTTTAATGCGGAATAAATCAGCCATATTCACGAAGGTCAATACTTTTTTTATAGGCATCCCAGTCGCATCAGCAATTTCAGTACGCCCTTTTTTCTCTGCACCTTTTTCGAGCAAACCTTCGACGGTGGTGATGTCCATAGCGGCAAGTTTTTCTGCAGCAGCAGGACCAATTCCTTCGATTTCGGTAATTTTCTTTGCCATGTGATTCTAACTCCTTACATCCTAATTTAACGAAAACTTTGTGTTTCTCACAAAAGTATGCTTAAACGATACCATAGCCCAAACGTCTGCACATCTGCCATGTGGATAGTAGACCTGGTTAGTTTTTGCGAAGTTTAGCGATTGTACTAGTCGCGGCGAATGTCTTTGTTGTAGCGCGCTATCCAGACTGGTTCATTGTTCGTTACCGTAACAATATCATCACGAAACTACTCTATTGGGCAGTATTTAATGGGGCATTATTACTGATTACGATTCTTTTATTTGTGTACTAAAGAGCATGATACAATAATGACTCTCAAAATTCTGTAAAATTAGGATTAGTAAGTTATGCTAAAATGAATATAAGTTTTTTCACCGATACTCATATTGCCAAGCAAGTTGCTATCCAGCTTCGAGAAAAAGGGATTACAGTGGTACGATGTTAAGAGGTCGGATTAGAAGATGCTGAGGATGCAAAACTTTTAGAATACGCCATAAGTCATGAGTTTTCATTACTCACAAAAGATAACGACTTTCTTAAATTGCATCAGGAATATATTAATTCAGTAAATACCCATTTTGGTATCTTTTATTGTCCTTATCGAGATATTCCTAGTATCGGGCTTATAGTAAAAGTATGTAGTGAATATCATGAAATAATTGAAAGTGGCGCAGGAACAATTTACGACATCAAAAATCAAGTGATTTTTATAAGCTAGAGGTAAATAAAATGGACGTAGTCAATCATATTGAAATACGTGATACAGGTGTCTTCATTCGTGGCACAAACAAAAAAGCTGAAATGATTGCACGTATGTATGTCGGAACAGATTATAGTATTGAAGATGTGATGGAACACTATAACTTGAGTGCGGCAGAAGTCCACTCGGCTATTGCGTATTATTATGATAATCAAGAAGAGTTAGATGCCAAACACCAGCAAGCTATTGAATGGGCAGAAGCAAATGGACAAACCATAGCGCAATTCAAGGATAGGATTGCCTCACGAGATGAGTAAGTAGTGTCATAAAGGCTCTTATTATGACCCATTTGGTGGCACACTAAACCATTGTAAATGTCCCTCAGAATTGATACCAAAATTTATTTTATGTATATCTGAAATGATATAACAACTGTAATCTACAGTGCAATTACTTGGTTCTGGACATAAATTTCTTTCATTTGGATTTATTTGGGAGCAAGTACCATAATTATAGTAAGCAATCTCATCAATAGAATGGGTAAAATCAGAATATGTCGTTTCCTCTAGTGGATATGCAGTAGCTAAAGATTGCTCAAAATCTTCATGCGTCATTCTTTCTTGCAAAGTACAAAAATCAGTAGTCTCTAAATTCATTGTTCTACAAATAGGATAAAGCTCATCCGCATCGTAAAATTGAGATTCAAATCCTATCCATACAAAAAATCCGTACACAGAAGCAGACAGAATGGTAAAAACACTTATTGTTATGAAAATCAGTTTACTCATAAAGGTAGATCAAATCTCAGGGTATCACCCGATTATTGACGACTTCATTGACTGCTTTCACCAGACGGCGCAACTCGTCTTCTAAATCAGGGGTGATGTTATCCAAAATCAGTGAATCGCGAAACAAATCACGCGCAGTACGGATATTTTCTTCGCCTTCACGCAACAGGGCTAAACCTTTACGGAGGTTATCGCGTGCTTGCCGACTGGCTGAGGTAGTATCCGTCGCTTGGAAATCTCGTCCGTGTAATGAGGCAACTCGCTGTAATTGGCTCACGAAATCTTGCACAGTCGCAATCTCTTGACGCGCACCCCGTTGTAATAAAGCTTGCATAGATTGACTCAAACTAGGTTCCATCATGAAATCAAGGGTATCGACATCACTATACCGATTTTCGACTGTATCCATTCCTCCTGCTTGCGGACGCAACGCTGTTTTCTGAGGAGACATCCCTGTGAAAAGTGAGTAGAGAATACCCACACAAAGGTTATGTACATCACGGGTAAATTCTGCTGATTGATTGCCTGCGCCAAGTTGCTTACTACTATTGAAATCAATCACCTTGAGCGTCACACCATCCCAATACACATGCTCTAGTTTATGGTCAAGGTAGACAATATTTTGCGCGTGTGCCATAGCAAGGAGATTCGCAAATTGTAGTGCAAGAGTTATCGCTTCTTCACTCGGTAAGCGTCGCCGACTGCCTTGTTGGGCGGGTTTCATAGCATAAAACAAGTTTTCCGTGCGTGGCAAATTTTCCAATGCAAGATAAGGTCGCCAACCTGCACTGGCATAAGTGGTCATCTGTGATACAAAACCTGAAATATCATCGCCAAAGGATTCAATATCACCACTAGCAGGAGCTTCGGCTATGGTCGAGACATAGCCACAATCTCGCAATTTCACCACATGTGGACTTGCTTTGAGCGTATCCAGAATTTCTGCTTCATTGCCAAATGCCCGAAATTCCCACTTCGCATCCCCATCCGCTTGAACATGCTCAGGACGCATCACCTTAAAGGCAACCGTTTCACCTGTATCGAGGTCATTTGCTGATAAAACACGCGCATAATGCCCTAAAGCAAATGTATCAATGTAATTTTCGATGTGGTAACGCTCATTCAGTTGGGTCATGGTGTTTCTTTCTAAGGTGATTTGATGATCTAGCAGGGTAATATGGGCAGAATTTCCCTACATTTGCAGTAGCATGATGAAATGACAACAGGTAAATATTATCGGCTATTCCGCCTCTAGTCTCAAGTGATAGTTAGCAATTCTCAATATCTAACTCAGTTGTAACGATATTGACGCACGCAAAATTTATGAAATACACTATACTAATTATCAATGCTATTTCTAGCATGTAAAATTAAATTGCATGATAGAATAGCAAATAGTTAATATTATAGGATGTTTGGTCAATTAGGAGTCCGGCATGTACCGTTCGGGTCGTGGGATTCGCTTACACAGTAGCGCACGTAGTGATAGAGGTCGAGTGCGCCAAAATAATGAAGATAATGTTCACCTTTGGGATGCGGACACCTCTGTTTTAGCAGTTGTAGCCGATGGTATGGGTGGAGCAGTTGCTGGCGAAGAAGCGAGTCGGATTGCAGTAGAGACCATACAAAGCAAATTAGTTACGGAGTATTATCGTAGCCCTGATGATTATAGCCAGTATGATGCCGACGACTTAGCTGACCTAATGGATGAAGCGGTTAAAGAAGCCAATCAGAACATCATCGACAAAGCACAGGCTTCTCCTGATTTAAAAGGCATGGGGACAACCATTACAATGGCATTTGCTCGCTTTAATGATGTCATTCTGGCACATGTTGGGGATAGCCGCGCCTACTATGTTGATTCCTCTGATAAAAGTATCAATCAATTAACAGCAGACCACAGCTTCGTACAAGCCCTTGTTGATGCGGGGCATATCACGGACGAAGAAGCGGCTGTACATCCCATGAAAAATGTCTTGTATCGTGCATTAGGGCAAGCGGAAGACCTTGATGTCGATGTTGTACAAGAGATTCGCATCCACGCAGGTGATAGGCTAGTCTTATGCAGTGATGGACTCACCTTGCACGTTAATCCTGATGAAATTCGTGATGTCGCCCTTGATTCTGATGACCCTAATGCCATTTCTGATAAACTCGTTGAATTGGCTAACTCTCGCGGTGGTAAAGATAATGTCAGTGTGATTGTTATTACGGTTGAGTTAGTTGAGATTGATGAAACAGAAAAAACTTCAGAAACCGAGTTCGACTATAATATTGGTGATGATGACGAGCCAACAATTCAATTGAACCCTGATTACCTCAATGTGACACGCGTCAACAAAAATCTCGATAATGTGGAAGCTGATGATGACCCTTTTGCTACTCAAGAAACCCCATCCGCAGGGCTATTTGGCGAAGGTAGTGATTCGTTTGATACATTTTTTTGAGTTTCATTTTCGGACGCGATACATCACGTCCCTACGTCATTACCTAAAAATTAGGATTTATGTAGAGACAGCGTGAATGCTCTCCGCGACAAAAGCCCCAAAATTATTCCGAAAACTTTTGAGACTTCATAATAAAAACCCGCTAAATCCGTATTTTTATTCACACAGAACAACGCTACTCGCCATAAACGTTAAATCTCCGCTAGTCATTTCACACGAAATCATAACCTGTTGTATAATAAGGGCTAAGTTTTGGTGTTGTGTTATATTTCCTATTTTTCAAATGTGGAAACTGATAAATCAGAAAATAGTAGTAAAACTAATTTTCGGACGCGATATATCACATCGCAGAAAAACAAACCAAATTTTGTCTTGTTACAAAAGTGTTGGTGTGTTGGGAAACAATGCGTTACACTCAAAACTTACTATGTGATTGAATTATCAACAGACAGTGGGATTAGTCATTATTATGTCAGAACGTCCTGAAAACCCCCAAGACGAACAAACATCCTCAACGGGCGGATGGCATTCGCCAGCTGAGGCAAGCCCTTGGCAAGCTCCCGAAACGCAAACGGTGGCGAGTGTGGCATGGCGTGAGGTCAAAGCCTTACCCGAAAATGTCGATTCTACGCCTGAAAAGCGCGGGGATTGGCACTTGCCTGATGAAGAAGACACTGTCTTCACAAGTGAAGATGTGGTCGAAATTACAAACGAACCACGTCAGCAACCGACAAGTTCGATTGCATCAGCACGCCCTGAAGACCTCATTGCTGATATTTTGGGTCAATCACGCTCCAGCGCACCCCGTCCCGAAGACTTTGTTTATCCGACGGGAACAGCAGATGACGAGGAAGAAGAAACAGTTGCCGCCGATTTATTTGAAGAAGGTGCGACACTTCTCGTTGACGAGGAAGATTTAAGCCTACTGGATGATGATGACGAAGCCATGAGCATGAGCGAATACATGGCTTTAGCGAATTTGGCACAGGGCGATGATGATTTCTCTGACATCGACGCGGCTGACCTTTCCCCCGCTGAACGGGCTGTCTTTAATATTGCACGCCAAGTTGAAGATGAGATGGATACAGGGCGCGAACCTCCAATTGAGGAGGGTGACACCATTACAATGGATGACACCAGCGCACAACCTGCTAACCAAGCGGCTGATTATGCACGTCAACAATTAGAGGCATTGAGCCAGCAAGATGCAAGTGATAGTGGTGTGATACAGCCTTATCAAGAGCAAGTACCACAACCAGCACAATACACCCCAGAGCAAATTGAACTCGCGCAGAAATTCCGCGAGACAAAACGCCAAGTAGCTATTTTACGGCAAATGGCGGCGCAAGGTCAGATTGACCAAAATGAATTGCAATCTCGCTTACAAGAGCATACGATACTTGATTCACAAGACAATTGGTGGATGGTCGGCTACGAAACCGATGAATGGTATCGCTATAACAACCAGACTGGCGAATGGGAAGTTTCAGAACCACCTGTACCATTGGATGCAGGGCAATCCCTTCTTACCGAAACGGGTTTAGGGCAAGCCGCCCCCGATGTGATGGCAAATTCATTGCCGTACTTGCCAAGTGACGGAACACAAGCACCTCCTGAAGAGGAATATAGTGATCCTTACGATGATTCACAGTATTCACAGGCACAACAAGATTACAGCCAACAATTCGGCACAGATACACCCTTACCCTATGGTAATCAACCAACTGTTGACCCGAACTTAACCCAAGTTGGGCAGAGTGTGGATAGAACACAGCTCAGTTATGCCGATGAAACCCTGCAAAATAATATGACAGTGCCATCGTCTGCTTTTGATGGGCAACAGACAGTACAATCCGCGTCATTTGATGATTTAACCTATGGTGACGGGCAAGACTATGATGCAGGTATTCCGCAAGCCCAATATGATGATGGCTATAGCGATTATGGCGCACAATCTGCACCAGATTACGAAGCCCTATCCCAGCAAGAACGCAACCGCACCCTGACCTATCTCGGTTTTGGTCTTTTCGCAGTTGTCATTGTCGGCTTAATTGTTGTGGGTATTTTCGCACTACTCGCCATGAACCAATACAGTAGCATCATCAATGAATGGCAAGACGAAATTGCGGCACTCGGTAGCCAAGAATTTGATTTCCAAACGGCAACCATTCTCGCCGCAGATGGCACAATCATCGCCGAACTGACAGGTGAACAAGGCGCACGAACAGTGGTTAGCATCGAAAATGGGGATGTCTCGCCCTTCTTCGTTCATGCGATTGTCGCCTCAGAAGACCCACGTTTCTATGAAAATCCGGGCTTTGACGTGATGGCAATTGGGCGTGCTTTCTTCCAAAATTACTTTGCTGGTGAAGTCGAATCAGGCGCGAGTACCATCACCCAACAAATCGTGCGCGAACGTATTCTCGGTAGTAGCGAAGTCACCTTTGACCGTAAGCTAACCGAAATTCTGCTCTCGATGGAAGTCGCGCGCCAGTATACGAAAAATGAAATTCTCGATATTTATATCAACGAGTTTTTCTACGGTGAACAATCTTACGGTGTTGAAGCCGCTGCCGAATTTTATTTTGATACGACTGCTGCCGAACTCAATGCTGCTGAAGCGGCAACACTCGCAGGTATTCTGCCAAGTCCATCATCAGGTAATCCTGTAGTTGCTCCTGCAGTAGCCTTTAGCAATATGCGCGTTATCTTCAATCGGATGATTGCGGCAAATTGCATCGCCTTCCAACATGGCGTTTGGGCGCAATCAGGGCAACCATTCTGCATCAATGAAGATACTCTTGTAGACGATGGCAACGGTGGACAAGTACCACTCTATCGCCTGAATCCTGATGGCACGTTCGGTGGTTTCCTCGCTTTGCAAATAGCTCAAGTCGAAACACGCCGTTATGAACAACGTCAATCGGATATTCAATATCCACACTTTGTCTTCTATGTCCTCGGTGAATTAGATGCCGCTTATGGGCGTGGTGCATATATTGAACGGGGTTTCACTGTTCAAACGACACTCATTCCACGTATCCAAAATACGGCTGAAATTGCCTTACAACAAGGTGTAAACCAACTTGCATTAAACGGCGCACAGACAGGCGCGGCAATCGTAATTGACCCCCGTACAGGCGCAATCGTCTCAATGGTCGGTAGCCCTGATTTCAATAATGAAGAAATTGATGGGCAAAATAACAATACGATTAGCTTACAGCAACCGGGTAGTGCAATTAAGCCTGTTGTGTATGCGACTGCCCTCACAGGAACAGAACAAGCAGGATATTATACCCCTGCCACCATCTTGTGGGATGTGACAACCCAATACAATATCGACGGCACACTTTATCAACCAACGAATTTTGATGGTCGTTTCCGAGGACCTGTTCCCTTGCGTTATGCACTGGCACAGAGTTTGAATATTCCTGCCGTCAAGACCTATGGGCAATTCGGCACACAAGCCTTCATCGACATTGCTACAGCGATGGGCATCACGTTCGACCCCAACCCTAATGATGATGTTGTCCCAACCTTTGGTCTACCAACGGCAATTGGCGCAACAGAAGTTAGCTTGATGGATTTAACACAGGCTTACGGAGTTATCGCCGCCGATGGTGTGCGTACTGAACTATATGCTGTTGAGACAATTACTGAGCGCACATCAAATGGTTCAGAGCAACCTGTCGAATTGATTGATAACTTGCTTCATGATGTTCAGACTCAAGCGATTAGCCCACAAGTGGCTTATTTACTCCAAAATATCTTAAGTGACGATACCGCCCGTACGACATCTGTGAACGGCGTTGCCTCAACTTTCCCAGTGAATAGCGCAATTAGTGGCGCATCACTCGGTTTGAATAACCGCGACCAAGTTGGTGTAAAAACGGGGACGAATAACACAGCAAATGGCAACCCAAGCCGAATTTGGACAGTTGGTTTCACGAACAATTACGCTGTCGGTGTTTGGATGGGTACACTTAATCAAGGGACACCAATGACAGGGCGCGTGACAGGCTTAACGGGCGTATCCCCTGTATGGAATGCGATAATGGCAGAAGCCCTCAATGGTGCAAATCCTGGTAACTTCGACTCACCACAAGGTGTGGTTCAGGATGCTGTTTGCCAATTAACAGGCACACTCGCACCACAACAAGCTAGCACTTGCCCAACGCGTGTTACCGAAATTTTTGTTCAAACACAACCACCGCCACAGCCAGAAGCTGGTTTTGTAGCAACAATCAGCATCAATAGCTGGACAGGCTTACGCGCTAATCAATGGTGTGCAGAGAATGTCGTCACAGAGACATTTGCTAATATCAATGACCCATTTGCAGTACCTTGGCTCAATGATACTGCACAAGGACGACAAATCCTGAGCTTGCTCAATTTGCCAACGAATTTACAAGCTCCCCCAACAGGGGAATGTCAACAAGGGCAACCATTACCGACGGTATTGATTAACTTCCCACAAGAGAATACGAACTTACAGGGCAATGTAGCAATTACAGGTCAAGTAAGTGCGAGTGATTTACAACGCTGGGAATTACAAATTTCAGAAGTTGGTACGGATAACTTCCGTTCGATTATGCCACAAGCGAATACGAACCAAGTACCAACAGGTGGTTCAGTTCTCTACGAATGGGATTCACGGACGGTACAGAATGGCGCATATATCTTACGCCTTGCCGCTTTCTCGAATACAGGTGGCTTTATCTTCCGTGATGTGCGGGTGACAGTGCAAAACCCTGACCCAACACCTGTCCCAGCAACACCAACACCATTCTCAGTAGAGATTACACCTTTGCCGTTCGATAATATTCCGACGGCAACCCCTGATACATTCAACAATCCATAAGGCTTACCATGGGCGTTCTCAATCGGGAACGCCCTTTTTTATCTTCAATTTCGCGTAAGCGCACGCTGGTGAATAACTGCTAAGTTAAGCTAAATATTCACTACGAAGGCACAAAGAACGCGAAAAAAAGCAAAAAACAAGACTTCCTAACTTGTATAGATAAACTCACCTTAGAGCATTCGTGTAGCGACAATGCCTGCGTTGTCCATCAAGAAAAGCACTGGAAATACGTAAACTGTTATGTATTAACGATAAGGAACAATATGCTCGAACTAGCAAACCATCGACTACACAGCCTTGGCATTTCACGTCAATTCCATGATACAGCTGAGGATGTCACGCGGTGGATGGGCGCGATGCAAGCCCAAAATTACCAACAAGCATTGTGGGCAATTGGCTTACGCACAAAATCTCTCACTCTCCTAGATGTAGAAAACGCCATTGCTGATGCAAAAATCGTGAGAACATGGTCACAACGGGGAACAATTCACTTTGTGCCAGCCGAAGATACAAAGTGGATGCTTGATTTATGTGCATCACGGATTGTTGCTGGGCATGGGCGTAGAATGAGCCAACTCAAACTTACTGAGAAGGACATAGCACAGTGTGAAAACTGGCTTCTCAAGGCACTATCAGACAAAACAGTGATGACACGCTCGGCTATATTCGACTTATTTGAAGCGAATGGAGTCAAAACAACAGGACAACGTGGCTACCATATCGTATGGCATCTAGCACATCATGGGGTCATCTGCATGGGTGCTATGGACGGTAAAGAGCAAACCTTCGTTTTACTTGATGATTGGGTTTCTAATTTGCGTAATTTTTCTCGTGATGAAGCCTTGGTAGAGTTAGTATGGCGATATTTTGCCAGCCATGGGCCTGCTACGGATTACGACTTTGCAAGATGGTCAGGCTTAACGCTCACCGATACGCGCAATGGGCTTGCAGAAAATGATTTTCGTTTAATCTCATTTGAACATGACGACAACACCTATTGGATGGCAGATAATCCTCAGCAAATAGACTCGCATCACGAAGTTCATTTACTACCCGCATTTGATGAATATCTACTAGGGTATAAAGACCGTTCTGCTGTGCTTCCTGATGAATATGCGGATAAGGTTGTACCAGGGAATAACGGCGTATTCCAACCACTCATTGTAGTGGATGGTCAAGTCGTCGGTATCTGGAAATATAAAATCAAAACAACGTCCATCGACATCACACTTCATCCGTTTATAGAATTGGGTGATACTCAAGATGAGCTTTTCCAAAAAGCCGAAAATTACGCGGATTTTCTGGGTTTATCCCTTGGCAAGATTTCCGTAGAACACTATTGATTTTGAATCAAAAAAGGATGCCCTTCTTTAAGAGCATCCTTCGCATTTTTGGATTTAAACCAAGCTTAGTTTCTTACAACAGTCACTGCGCTTGCTTGTAAACCTTTTTTACCTTGTGTGATTTCAAATTCTACTGTGTCACCTTCGTCAAGTGAACGGTAGCCGTCGCTTTGGATTTCTGAATAATGAACGAAGAGGTCGTCGCCACCTTCTTGTGAAATGAAGCCGAAACCTTTTTCGCTATTAAACCATTTTACTGTACCTTGTGTACGAGCCATGTTTGTTACTCCTATAATGTTGGTTAATTTAGGTCCTGCTAACCCTATATATACCTAACCCAATTTCAAAATTATGACATTTTAATTTGGGCATATGGGAGATACTATGAGCGAAGCAGTAACATTTAACCGTGAAAATAGGAAATTATGGTATCTGTTCAACGCATTGTCTCTTCAGGTTCTAAGGTGCATCACCAATACACTATCAGTTAGATCTTATTATCTATACTTCTGATACTGTCGATTAAGCATAACATACTTTTAAATAAAATATATAGGGACTTCTGAACTAGCTCAATAACCCTTGTATTCTTTATCATCGTCATCAAAGCGACTTTGACGGGCTTTCCCTAGTTCTTTCTCAAATTCTTGGAGCGACTCGAAAATTGGAAGGTCTTGTAATTTTGCACGACGCATTGTTTTGAGAATTGTTGTGACAGATTGTTCTAGGTCATTCGTATGTTTGGCTGAAACAGACTGCAAGTCCATTGTTATGCTCCTTATTTGTATGGTAGTTTGAGCTACCATATTCATATTATAGCATGCTTAATTTGTTCTGAACTGTCCCAATAAAGAGCATATATTAATGGACTAAAAATAGGATGTAATAATTATATCCTATTTTCGCATTTTGAAATTGAATTGGCTTATCTTGCTGTTTTTCTAAGTTGATAGGTTGCAATAATGTTTCCAGATATGGTTGCCTTGCAGTCAACGAGATCAAAGCGTTGTAATGGACTACCTTCTTGGAATAATCGTTTACCTTTGTTTGCAATTACAGGATGAATAAATAGTTGAAGTTGATCGAGAACTTCTTGCTCAATCAAATATCGAACTAGCGTCGGACTACCTGATACAGCAATATTCTTACCCTCTTGTTGCTTAAGCTGATTGATTTCTTCAATCAAATTGTTCTTAATGAGCGTAATGTTGTCATAATTGCCCCATTTAACATCATCGAGTGTCGTCGATACAACATATTTTGGATTATTGTTGATATGGTCTGCAAATCCCCCATCAGGCTCAGCAATAGAAAAATGGGGTTCCCAATATTCATAAGTAACACGTCCCAAAATAATTGTATCAGTCGTAGCAAGATGATTTTCGAGGCTTGCCATCATGTCTTCATCAAAGGTTTCTTGCCAATCACTTGGCTCTTCGACAACCCCATCCATTGTGATAAACAATCCCGAAACAAGTTTTCTCATTTTGAACCTCTTTCATATAAACCTATCACTTAACTGATAGCCCTATCTTATGTCATCCAATTAGAGAGGTCTTGTACAAAAACGACATTTCTTCATCGGAGTTCTCGTTAGAAATTTGTGCGGGAGTTTGCCCAATATATCGCTTCAATAAACGCGTTAGGTGCGGTTGGTCATAATATCCGAGTTCATTAATTGTATCGAGAATAGAAACACCATTTTGGAGAAGAATAGTAGCACGCCGGGCGCGTTCAATTTGGTGAATAGCTGTATGAGTAATACCTGTTGCTCGCAAAAAGCGTCGTTGTAGTGTCCGCATCGAGGTATCAGGTATCTTGCCAGCTAAGGTTGATTCAACTAAAGGATCGTTGCCTAATAAATCCTGTTGTACTAAACGATTGATGAAGTAATCAACATTGTCATATGTCGGGAACTGCCATACTGCACCTTTTAGCCAAAATGAATGACTACCAGCACGTGGCAAAATGATATCATTATCAATGATAGATTCTATCGGGATATGTGGCATCGAAACACCTAGCTTAAAAATAATGCCAAAAGATGGCGAGTTTTCTGGCACAGGCGCGGTTGATGCAAGAGTCTCTGGACCGCGCAGGGAAATATTCGTTTGCCCTGCTTCTTCCCAAATCACCAACTCAGAATGACTAGAAGCAATTGATGTAAATGTACCAGCTTCCCTTGTTTGACTACACCATATTCTCTCAATATATGGTGAGTCTGAAGGTCTTTCCTCAATATTAAGAATAGTCAACTAAGACCGCCTTTAGTTAAGTTATCCTATTTTACAACATATCTAAATTTTGATAAGTTAGGTCGTAAAATTAGCAAAATTCTAACCCTTTACCACCTTTACAGAACATAAGTTCTATACTACAATTAAGTTAGAAATTTGGTCATCTTCTAACCAAACCGCAAGCAACCTTTTATGCCTTTTCTGCGTAAACTATCTATAGAGAAGTCCATACACAATGATGAAAAAAATGACATTCAGCCCTAAGCGCATTTTCAATTTCGGTTTTTTCGCTTTTCTAGCGATGTTCGGCTTATTCGCTTACCCATTTGTGGCAAACTATGCCCTGCAATATTGGCGCGTTACCCAAAATGATGGTGTCATTGCGCCGTTATTCACTGACCAAGTTCAACATTGGGAAGCTGATATTGCAACATGGTCAGATGCCTATGATATTGACCCCAATCTAATGGCAACCATCATGCAGATTGAATCTTGCGGACATCCCACCGTGGTTAGTCATGCAGGTGCGCGTGGCTTATTTCAGGTGATGCCCTTTCACTTTAGTTCTGGCGAAGATATGCTAGACCCCTACACGAATGCTTACCGTAGCGCGAATTTCATCCGCGAATGTACGAGCTATGCGGATGGCGATATTGGTCTAACTTTAGCTTGCTACAATGGCGGACCCTCTGTTACGCAAAGAGCCTATGACACATGGGCAAATGAAACCCAACGGTATTATGTTTGGGGATTAACAATTTATCGTGATGCCGTCACATTCAGCGACCATAGCGATAACCTCGACCAATGGTTACGCGCAGGTGGCGTTAATTTATGTAACAGTGCTGCCGTCGCACTGGGTATACGTTAGGATACTCAGACAAAACTAATTCCATTTTCTCCGCTTTTCCGTTATAATATGTAATATTGTAAGGTTAAGAGTGGCGAAAATGGCAAAAATACTCATCGCAGAAGACGACGAACTCACACGTTATCTCCTGAAATCATCTTTAGAACACGATAATCACAACATTGCTGTCGTCAAAAATGGACGCGAGGCTCTCGAACAGCTATTTATAGATCAACCAGATATGATTTTGCTTGATTTGATGATGCCAGGCATTGATGGTGCTGAGGTCATTCGGACGATTCGTAGCACGGCGGAATTGGCTGATACTCTGATTATTGTGCTAACAGGTATCGCTAAACCTGAGAACATTGCCGAAACAGCGTCTGCTGATTTACTGCTCTACAAGCCCTTACCAATTGAAGATTTACTAGCGCATATTCATAGCTTCTTATAATTACTTCCGCAAAATAAAAGCGAGGTCGGCTTCGTCAATATCCCCTGCTTGCAGACGTTGGCGTAAATCGAGCAATTCACCGTCGCTGAGGTCACTCAAGCGTGAACCAATTTCGTCGCGTTTCCGTTTTTGCTGTTTATCTAAGGCTAAGTCATAGAGTTCTTCTTCAGCTTCTTTGCGGTTTTTCTTATCCTTCTTTGAACTCGTACCTGCGCCCCAATTCCAGATAAATCCATTGGTGACAACAGCTGCAACCAATATCATGAAAATTGCCCCAAGCGCATCTTCACCGATTTCAGGCGCTAAGAAAACACCCGTGAGTGCGATTGCCCCCAAAACCATAAACCATACGGCAATCGTTGATACTGCCCGCCATAATGTTCCTTTTGTCTCCATATTTCGCCTCTGTAATGACGTTAGTCTTCATATCGCTGTGAATCAAGCCATGCAATCAATTTTTCTTCGTCAATTTCGCCTTGTCGCAAACGGTCTTTCAGATGTAGTAATTCGGTATCACTCAGATTGCGAATAGCATTATCAATATCTTCACGCTTACGTTTCTTGCTTTTCATCGGCGGTGTAATCTCAACGCCAAGTGTATCACTGAGTTCATCTAAGGCAGTTGCCAATTCGAGCATCTCTGCATCCGACAATGTGCTAAATTGTTCATCTAGCTGACGGTCAATATCTGCTAGAATGTCTTTGCCAAAAACCGTTTTGCCCCAAGGCGACGCTAAAAATATCAAAGCAATGACGACGATAACTGCAAAGCTAAGACCATTTGGTAGAGAGATAGGAATACCTGCAAGCGACAATAGAATAGCGATAGCACCAAGTCCGAGCAATATAAATACAATCAAGACTAATGTTACGATGCCACGAATGAAGTACCTAAAATCCATCGCCTCACCTCATGACCAACTCACCATCATCACCGACAACATTATCATAGAGATAATCTTCATCGTATGTACCATCTTGTAAGCGTTGACGTAACTCAAAAAGTTCCTCATCACTCATATCACTCAACATGCTATCAATCCGTTGCCGTTTTCGCTTCTCTGTGTTTTGCATATTGAGGCTATCGATTGACTCTCGCTTGGGTTTACGCCATAAAAAGTTCATCATAACAATCAACGGCACCATCATGATTGCCGCTATCGGTATCGTCAAAACCCCAATCGAATTAACGAGATAAATGATTGTCACTACATAACTCAGCCATAGTGCAATAGTTGTAAAATTCGTGTTTCTATCCATAATCTACCTTCTTTTTTCCTTACTATTTGAGCGTGTGTTGTTGTCTTAAATAATGCTGTCAGTACATTCGTCTTATCTGTGTTCATTGTACAGTCAGCAGAAACTGATTTTTATTTCTATACATAACTGTTTACTATCAATTGATGACTTATAACTCTAATCACTGATGATAAACGAGTTCACCATCATCCCCAACAAAACGGTCATAGAGTACATCTTCATTGATAACACCGTCAGTCAGGCGTTCTCGTAATCGCAATAAATCATCATCGGATAAATCACGCAGAACGGTATCAATGCGCTCGCGTTTCCGTTTTTCACTCAGATCTGAAACAGCTTGCATCTGTTGGTCAGCAATGCCACTAATGCGTTCCCATGTCCATAATAGAGCGGTAAACACAATCGCTGGTATCATCAAAATTAAGGCGAGTAAAACTCCCCAGCCAGCCATCTCGATGACTGCGCCAACAGACCCCGCCAAATAGGTCATCCAAATGAGTGCTGTAGCAACTACCCGTGCAATAACATGACCATCATAGCCCATAACATTGCTATTTTGATTCTTTTCTTTACTACCCCATTTCAATAAGAACCCTGTCATGATGAAAGCTGTAAGAACCACAAATGGAATAATCAGACCTTCACGGGCATTGCCTAAAAGCCCTGACATAATTGCTGTTAAGATCCATATAAACTGTGCCACGACAAAACGTTTTCGGTTCATAAGATTATCTCCTAATTTCGGCGCACAAGTTCTCCATCGTCGCCTATCATGTGTTCGTAGAGTATCTCGTCATTGATGTTGCCATCCTGTAAGCGTTGTTGAAGAATATACAAATCCTCATCAGATAAATCGCGCAACACTGTGTCGATACGCTCTCGTTTACGTTTTTCTAGGTCATCAGTTGCAGAATTATCAGCTAAGTTTTCATATAGGTCATCATCAAAGGCACGCGCAATACCTTCGCCGAACCAAATCCCCAGATTAATGAGAATAGCCAAGAGCAATGCCCCACCGATAACTAACAATCCATAACGTGAAAAACGCAGAAAATCTAAATTCAAAAACAGCAAAACAATCGTGATAACCCAAATAATCTGAGAGGCTATAAAGCGTTCAAAGCGTTTCATCTATTTTGTCCCCGTAAGAATTCACCATCATCGCCTACAATTTCGTCGTAGAGTATCTCATCATTGATGTCGCCATCTTGCAGACGATGTCGCAACGCCAATAGGTCTTCATTGCTAAGGTTGCGTAGAACATCATCAAGACGCTCGCGCTTGCGTTTTTCTATCTCTGCCTCAGACTGTGCGAGATGGGCATTTTCATTACCAAACATATTCCAGACCATGCCCATTGCTGCCACAAGTGGAATCATCACAATGAAGGCAATAATGCCAGACCAGACTCCCATAGAGGTCATCGCTACATACACAATAGCGAGATATGAAATCCACATGACAACTGTGACACAACCTCGTGATTCGACATCCTGCATCAGCGACGCTCCATCGGCACAATTTCACCATCATCAGATAAGGTCATACGTTGGTATAATAAATCATCGTCAATTGCACCATCTGATAAGCGTTGTTTCAGAGCAAACAATTCTTCATTACTGAGGTCACGGAGTACCTCATCAATGCGTTCGCGCTTCACTTTTTCTTGGGCTTCCATATCAAGTGCCGAAGTTTCTTCTAAATCATCCTTATTCCAAACCACTGCGGTGGATAAGAAACCAGCAATACAAAGTGTTATTCCTAATATAACGTGTCCCGCTTCTAATCCATTGGCAATCCCTGCACTCAGAAATAACGAGAACAGCGCGATACCCATTGTAATCCAGATATATTTGGTTGCTTGCAAGCGAGTGTGATTGTTCATATAAACTCCCCTATCATGATGCTGGATGCGTTTTAGCATAATTTCGCAATAATTTTAGTAGGGGCGTAGCATGCTACGCCCTTACATTACATTTGCAATTGATTAATCCCTATCTACCTTATTCTACGGCAAAACAAGAGTGTTTGTTGCAAAAATGAAAATTTGCCAAGCCAAGTAATGCAGAAGATTTATCTCTGTGGTAAGCTAACAATGTATTTCAACAATTTTCATAAAACCTGCGAGTGCGGTGTAGGCAGATAAACACATGATAGGTACAAATCTCAACAATCGGTACGAAGTCCAGAAACTATTGGGTGAAGGGGCAACCTCCACAGTCTATTTAGGGACAGATGGTGTTCTAGGTCGTCAGGTTGCGCTCAAAGTCTTACATCCCCATGTACGGGATACCACACGCAAGCGTTTTTTTCAGGAAGCAATGGCAGCAGCGCAATTGAATCATCCGAATATCATGGCGATTCATGATAGAGGTGAAGACAATGGACGCGATTATCTAGTTGTCGAGTATGTTAGTGGCAAACCCTTATCTGATTTTGTGCCAACAGACCATGAGCGTGTAATGAGGCTTGGGGCGCAAATTGCCTCTGCTTTGCACTATGCCCATGAACGTGAGATAATCCACCGAGATATTAAACCTGCCAATATCATGGTAACGCCTGAAGGCAATATAAAAATCATGGATTTGGGTTTAGCCTTACCACGCGAAGCCAAACGGGTAACGGCTCCGGGCATGGTTATCGGAACCCCTGCCTATATTTCACCTGAGCAAGCAAAAGGTAAAGACCTCGATTATCGCACCGATATTTACTCATTAGGGATTGTGCTTTTCGAGATGGCAACAGGTGAATTGCCTTTCAATGCGGATGATATTACCGCCTTACTTTTACAGCATGTACAACAACCACCACCGCGCCCGACAGTGATGAATCCTGATATTCCGATGGCACTCGAAAATGTTATCCTAAAAACACTAGAGAAAAATCGTGACCATCGCTTCACAACAGCACGCGCCTTAGCAGACTCACTCTTAGCTGCTCTATCACCTAATAATCAAATGCAGACAACCCCCACCGAAAGTGCGCCTTCAAGCTCGGCACCAACTTTAGATTTGCCGTCAAATCAACGCCAAAGTTCGGTTATTCGGATTGTCCTTGCCGACGACCACAAACTATTACGCTCTACTTTAGCCAATTATCTCGGCACACACGATGATATTATGGTGGTAGCCGAAGCTGGAAATGGCGATGATGCCCTTACAGAGACCTTGAAGCATCAGCCTGATATTTTATTGCTTGATTTGAATATGCCCGGTAAAAATGGTTTAGATGCCCTGCCTGATATTCGTCAACAAGCCCCTGATGTGAAAGTATTGGTCTTAACAGGGCGTGACGATGATAATTACATTATGCGTGCCTTGCGGGCTGGTGCAAATGGCTACGTCCTGAAATCAACTGACGAGACAAAATTAGTCGAAAGTATCCGCAATGTGATGGCAGGCGATATGATTCTCGGACGTGGTATTGCCGAAAAAGTCGTGTCAGGGCGTTTGAATAGTGATGCCAATGCACTTAACGACATTGAGATGAACGTCTTACTGCATATTGCCGCAGGGATGGATAATGAAGAAATCTCAGAAAAAGTCGGACTGAGTGTGATGGAACTCATCGAGATTAACGCGCAATTACTCGATAAACTCAATGTTCGTGACCGTATGTCAGCGGCACTTAAAGCCTTGCGTGAAGGTCTCATTTTGGTAGAAGACATCCACGAATTAAAGACACGCTACTAATCAATTGAAATTGGCGTAGGGCTGAAAACAATAATCCATCCGAACTGTGATTATCGACGCCATATACCGATGTGTCTTTGCAATATCAGTTTCCTACTTAAAAGACTGCATCATCCTATTCTAAAATGATGTCTGAATAAATTTAATTCGTAAAATACCCCGTCGTATTATCCTACGATAGCTCTCTTAAACGAACGAAAGCCCTATTAATCAGCAATTCTAATGGAATATTTGTTCTAAAAATACTGCAAAGTTACTCATTTTATGGTATGATTTAAAGAGAAAAATAGTATTTTCCCTTATAGTAGATTTTATATGAATAAAACCTTTCTAACATAAACTGGTACATATTTCTGTTACCAGAAAAATTTACACTTGTTGTTAAGTGTTTGGATAAATGACTTATGGGCTATGACGATTACGACGAATATGAATACGAAGACGACGAAGAATATTATGAAGATGATGAGGAATATCTAGATTACTCGGAGGATGAGGGGTCTAGTTCTTCTGGGCGTTTCGGTGGTAGTAGTGGTTTGCCGGGGTCATCGTCTAGTGGCAGTCGCTTTGGTGGTACAAATAGCCGTTTTGGTAGCAGTAAAGACGACGATAGTAGCAGTTCGTCCTCACGCTTTGGCGGTAGTAGCTCATCCTCGCGTTTTGGTGGGTCAAGTTCATCGCGCTTTGGCAGTAGCAAATCCGATGATGACAGCAGTTCATCCTCACGTTTTGGTGGGTCAAGTTCATCGCGCTTTGGTAGTAGCAAATCCGATGATAAATCATCCAGTAGCTCATCGTCGCGCTTTGGCGGTAGTTCTAGTTCCTCACGCTTCGGTAGTAGCTCTAGCTCATCAGATGACAAATCGTCTAGCAGTTCGTCCTCGCGTTTTGGTGGGTCGAGTTCCTCACGCTTTGGTAGTAGCTCTAGCTCATCAGATGATAAATCATCCAGTAGTTCATCGTCGCGCTTTGGCGGTAGTTCTAGCTCCTCACGCTTCGGTAGTAGTAAGTCTAATGATAAAGACGATGACAAATCGTCTAGCAGTTCGTCCTCACGCTTTGGCGGGTCGAGTTCTTCACGTTTCGGTAGTTCTAGCTCAAAATCCAACGATAACAAATCATCCAGTTCGTCTCGTTTCGGTGGGTCTAAATCCAACGATAAAAAAGATGATAAGTCTGAAGAATCATCAGGCGTATTCTCAGGGATACGCAGTCGCTTAGGTGGTAGTAGCAGTGATGGCGATAAAAAAGATGGCGACTCGGGTGGTGGCGTTCTTGGTGCTGTAACGGGAATCTTTGGTGGTGGCAGTTCCGATGACAAAAAAGACGGTGATTCAGGCGGAGGCATTCTTGGCGGATTAACCAGTCGCTTTGGTGGTGGTAGTTCTGACGACAAAAAGGATGGTAAATCCTCATCGGGCAGTACATCTCGCTTTGGTAGTAGCTCTAGCTCTAAAAAAGACAATAAATCTTCATCCAGTGGTGGCAGTCGCTTTGGACGCTTTGGTGGTGGCTCTAAATCCGACGATAAAAAAGATGATAAATCCTCATCAGGCGGTAGTCGCTTTGGTCGCTTTGGTGGTGGTAACAAGTCCGACGACAAAAAAGACAATAAATCCTCCTCCAGACAATCCGCCTTCGGCGCAAGCAAAAGTAGTAGCTCTAGTAGCTCAAAAACTGCCGCATCAACTGCCAAAGCGGAAAGTAGCGGAGGTGTTCTAAATCGTATTACATCAGCCTTTAGTTTTGGTGGCAATAAAGACGACAAATCGACTTCGCGTCCTACTAAAACACCCACTAGGAAAGTGCCGAAAGCCAATACATCTGACGGACTAACGCTTGATAACTGGCTTGATATTATCGGTGTGGGATTAGTTGTCGTTTCACTGGTGCTATTCTTTAGTGCCATTAGTCAAGAACAAGCCGCAATTGCCTTCGTCCACACAGCAATCGGACAATTATTCGGTTGGGGCGCAATGGCAGTACCGATTACCATGTTCATCATTGGTGTGTGGTTGATTGTGCGCCACTTTGGTGATGAAGCCCCTACCGTCGACCCGATTCGAGTTATCGGCGTAGTGATGGTCTTCATTTCCTTACTGTATTTCTTCCAATGGTACGATTCATTCAGCTACGACAACATTGTCTCAGAAGATGGTGTAACTACACGCCTTTACCTGCGCCAACGCTTAACCCACGCATGGGAAAATGAACTAGCAGGTGGCGGGGTCATCGGTGCAGAAATCTATTATCTGATGGTTACAACCGTCACCGATATTGGTGGCTTCCTGCTAATGAGCTTCGTTTCTTTGGTCGGGATTATGTTTATTACACGGATGAGTGCCGCAGAAATTTTACGAGCCATTGCAGGGATGACTCTTGCAATCCGTGAAAACGCAAAGCAACGAGCAGTCCAGAAACGTGCAGAACGGCAACTTGCCACCCAACAAGCTGCACAAGAGCAAGCCCGTCTATTAAGTGAAGCGGGACTTACCCCACAATTACAAGGGGCAACAGCCGCAGTCAATACTGTAGACCCTAACGCATCAGGACGTGAAATTCGTATGACTGTGGGTGGTCATGCTGAAACAGTCTCGATGGCGGGGCAACAAAATGGGCAACCACAACCCGCTTATGGTCCACCAGTTCAAGCGATGCCGATGCAACCTGCGCCTCAGCAAAATAACAGTAATGGCGGTTTATTTGGGCGCTTAGGAGGTGGCTTATTCGGGCGGGGCAATAATAACAACACAACAACATCGCCTCCTCCGCCTACATCCTTGCCAGATGCCCCTCTGCCAATGGATGATGGTTATAGTCATTTTGACACACGTCCATTTAAGCCCAACGTTGCAACGAACGACAGTCCGCAACGAGTTGGAGATATGTTGCGGAAGCCAGCCGAAACACCGCAACCAAGTGTAGACTCTGCACCTCAACAACCTGCGGCAAGTGCTTCTACAGCGAATGCTCAAGCAACACCAAGCCGTGAAGCACAAGCAGAGCAAGAAGTGGGTCAGGTCAATGATTTCTTGAAGCAACGCCAAGACCGTCTAGACAAATTGCGTAAGGGTGAAATCGGTCCTATCTCACAAAGTGCAATGGCACGCGCAAAACAAGATGATGTTTCGTCTGTAATTGTGCCATCGAACGAAGGTCAACGTGACCAAGAATTTAGCAGTAAATTCGGTACAGGTATTGGCGAAGAAGCTAGAAAAGAAGCCCAACCAGCAGGTAATGGTAGCGGACAATTTACACCACCCAGCAAATTACCATCGGCACAAGCGGATGGCGATACGAGTCCAAAACAAGAGATGCTCTCTGTACCTGTTGAAAAGCCAAAATCAAGCAAGGTTACATCCAACATTGTGCGTCCTGAGTGGCGTTTGCCAGATTACCGCACCTTACTCAGTTCGGGTAGCGAACAAGAATTTGACCGCGAATATCTGCTGAAACAAGCTCGCATCATTGAAGATACACTGGAAGCCTTTGGTGCGCCCGGACGAGTGGTTGAAGTCAATACAGGTCCTGTGATTACGCAATTTGGTGTCGAGCCTGATTATGTTAGCGGACGCAATAACCGTAAACAGCGTGTGAAGGTATCTGCAATTGCTGGTCTGGATAAGGATTTGCAGTTGGCACTTGGCGCACGCTCAATCCGTGTGGAAGCCCCTGTGCCGGGTAAAGGTTACGTCGGTGTGGAAGTTCCAAATGCTGAAAGTACCCTCGTTTCCTTGCGCGATGTGATGGATTCGCCGAGTTTTGCGAAACATAAAACCCCACTCGCTATCGCATTAGGTCAGAGTGTATCGGGTGCGCCGATTAGTGCTGATTTATCAACGATGCCCCACTTGCTTATTGCAGGTACGACGGGTTCAGGTAAATCAGTCTGTGTGAATAGTATCATCGCGTCGATTATTTCAAAGCATACCCCTGAAGAAGTCAAATTCATCATGGTTGACCCGAAGCGAGTGGAATTAACAGGTTACAACGGTATTCCACATTTGGTCGCACCAGTGGTTGTCGAATTAGAACGCATCGTTGGCGTGTTGAAATGGGTCACTCGTGAGATGGATACGCGCTACAAACAATTCAGTGAATCAGGTTCACGTAATATCGAAGATTTCAACAAAAATCGTGACCCGAATACCACTGAACAAATGCCGTATATGGTCGTCATCATTGACGAATTGGCAGATTTGATGATGCTCGCCCCAGAAGAAACCGAGCGTACCATCACCCGTATTGCCGCCCTTGCGCGTGCGACAGGTATCCACCTTGTGATTGCAACCCAACGTCCATCGGTTGATGTTGTCACAGGTCTAATTAAAGCGAACTTCCCTGCGCGTATTGCATTCGCAGTAGCAGGGTCAGTTGATAGTCGTGTTATTCTCGACCAACCGGGTGCGGAACGCCTACTTGGTAAGGGCGATATGCTCTATCTCAGTGGTGATAGTCCTGCGCCATTGCGTTTGCAAGGTGTGTTCGTCTCGGATATGGAAATCAATAACATTGTGCGCTACTGGAAGATGCAAGGCTTAAAACATGCCGACGCACCAGCAACTACCTCGGCATCGTCTCCTAATTTCGGTGTCCCGACAGCACAAGCCGTGAAGTCTACTTCAAGCAGTAATGGTGGCGCAGTATGGGATAATAATGATAGTGATGATTTACCGCTATTTGCATCTGCGAATAACAGCACAAGCAATGGTTCATCTAGTGAAGAAGACGTGGAACTCACACGACGCGAACTCACAGGCGATGTTAAAGAAGGCAATGAAGATGACCTCTACGACAAAGCAGTTGAGTTAGTCCGTCGCCTTGATAAAGCCAGCATCAGCCTCCTACAACGTCGCTTGCGGATTGGGTATACCCGTGCCGCTCGTCTGATTGATGTGATGGAAGCGCGTGGTGTGGTCGGTCCTTCTAAAGATGGCAGTAGTAAACCGCGTGATGTCCTGCCTGAGTAATTTAAAAGTGCGAGAGACAGTCTAGTCTCTCGCACATTTTCATAGTCTTTATCAGTAAAAACCCAAGAGTAATCAAGAGTAAATCTTACTTTAAGCAGATGGCATGTTAATATCTAAGAGAAAATTTTGCTTTTTCAGCTACTCTTTTTCATTCGTTCTAAGTAGGCTTCTTTTTTCTGTCGAATACGGGCAAGTTGTTCCTCTTGTGTCGGTGCATCATCAAATGTCGCATTATATAAACGGTCAATTTCTTCTTGGTTATTCAAGTAGAATTTAATCGCTGATAACACCTTCTCGCTTGATATATTGTATTGTTCGCTGGCATGGTCAACACCCCAAGTAAGCGCATTACTTGCCACTAAATGAGCATTGGCTTCTGTACCTGCAACAACTGCCCTCACTGGATTGTCATCTCTTAATTCAATGGGTGTATTCATCTTATTAAGGCTATTGCGAGTCACGCAATTGTCTGAGTTTGTCCCGTCCATTATTGGACAAACGCTCAACTATTTCTACTGCGTCTTGCTCACTTTTTATCAATTCATCTCGATACTCATAGAAATAGGCTAAGGCACTATATAACTGAGCTTTAGTTACTTTAAACCAGTCAAGCAACTCCTGATCACTACGACCATTTTCATGAGCAAATCCAATAGCTTCGACATGAATACGAGTCCCAGCAATGACCGCGCTTCCATGCTCATTGATTTCGATGTAATTAATTGCTTCCATTCGTCATTACTCCTGAATGTACTCAATTTCATTATACACGAATTGTTCAAGTACCTCATAGTCATCTCCAATAAGTTCTGCCCACTCAACACAAAAGTTGACTAATAGACCGATTGCACCTGTTTTCTGATACTTGCTGGTTTCGCCATAGAAAATGCCACAATGGGTTTTACCAGCCCCTAACCACTCGGCATGAAGTCGAGGAAAATCATTATCTAAGGTTAGGATTGTTTCACCTCTTTCTGTTGCTAACTCTAATAAATAGATATCTGTATATCCTTGATTAGCAAGTCCTAATTCCTGCACCGAAACAGCCTTTAGCCCTTTTGTTCGTAATGCTAGAGCTACCTGAGTATTGATTTGCTCATCCACAAGAAATTTAATTGACACAAAAAATCACCTTCTGTTAAAAGCCTAGCAGATTTCCCAGTTGTATAATAAAAATCGCATCTATTAACTTGTTATTGCACGTTTGCTTAAAGATTTCCACTCCGTTTTATAATCATAAACTTATTGTCATCTGAAAGACTGGTTTTAAGGGTAACTTCACTGACTGAGATATTGAAGGGAACAATTTGCAAAAATCACTAGCTAAACGGTGACATCCCTCTGATGTCGCTTTTCACATTGATTCGTAATATATGTTGTCATACAATAGTGACAAACATAGTAGAAAGCGCATCCAGTGGAGAAAGCTAAACGCAAAAATAGTGAGTTCCAACCCAATATTTTTGTCCTCGTTTTTGGGCTTATCGGCACAATCTTGAGTAGTTTTATGAAAGCCATAGTCTGGATTGCCAAGCAACTCGGTCATATTTTGGCATTTATTTTCAAGAATGGCTGGCAGATTGCTGGCTGGCTACTCTCACAACCTTATCGCCTATTGCGCTATATCATCAGTGGTCGCATTCCCAACTTCGACAATGCTCGGCAAGAAGAAATCTTCTGGCGCATCAAACGCCAATATCGTCGCAAACGTCTCTTTGCTTTAAACACACTGGCTTACGTCATTGGTATCGGGGTTGCTTTATTATCCATCGGCATATCGTATTATGATTTACAACGAGCAATCCAACTTAATGAGACTTATTTAGGCTGGTATCAGTCCAACTTTTATAATGCACTCATAAGCAGTGGCTTTATCATAGGTATCTGGACGCTCGTACTCGGTTTTCACTATGTCTTTAATCGTATGGGCGATGCTGAAGATAAAGCGATGGGTGAAGCGCTCGCCGATGAATATGCCAGAAGCGAACGCGAAGAACAGTCGCAATCAATGCCTTCATATGAACGTCTAGTCGAACCCTACGACGATTACGATGATGTTTATTATGATGAAAAGCCCAAGAAAAACGGCGCAAGGATGTAAGATTGTCTCTGTTGCTCTGAGAGATTTTTAATCAATATTTTTTGCAACGGACGCGATACATCAATGCCTGAAAATCTGGTTTCATGTAGGGACAGCATGCATGCTGTCCCATGCGTGTCAAGTTAAGGTATCTGGTCATAAATAAGTTGCCAAGCTCGAGGGTCAGCGCGAGACTTGGCAGTCGCAGAGCGAGATAGAGAGCGACACAGACAGTCAAAAGCATGTAGTAACAAGGCAAGGTGAGATAAAGAATTAGCAAATTGCCAAGCAAGGGCATGAATAGTGGGCATAGCGAGACGAAAGGAAGCGCGTGGATTATGCCAACAAGCGACCAATAAAAGCCAGTGGGTGACAATCGCGCCAATGAGTTTGGCATAAATTTCAGCTAAGATGCGCTCGGGCTTGTCAGAAGCCCACTCATCAACGCCTAAATCACTTTTCCAGAGTTTAAATAAGAGTTCAATTTGCCAGCGATAGCGTCCCAAGATAAAGACCTCTTGTGTTGCTAAAAGATGAGCAGGCACGTTGGTGACATAAATTGTCCAACGAGCCATCTCTAAGGCGCGTTGTGAGACGGGGCTTTGCTTCACACGCGCGGTTTTTTTAAGTCGTTCATGACGTTGTCTCACGACCCATAAAGGCACACGTTCAGCCACCAGACGACAGGGTAATTGTTTCCTTTTACCTAAGAGAATTTGTGTATTAATGGTCTTGCCAATCTGTTGGGGCAAGTAGGTGGCGAGGTCTAGCTTGTCACCGTTTTGGTCACAGACCATCGTGCCTAGCTTATAGCGACTGAGCCAATAGGCATCTTGTTGGGCAATGGCTTCAAAGTCATCCAATTTGAAATAGCCCAAATCCATGATTTGTAAACTCCCCCTCTCAACAGCCTGCTGATGTGCCACACTGCGACGATCATGCTGCCGACCATCACTTAAATCGAGGGTTTTTAAGTGTCCACTTCGCACATCTAAACGCACATTCAACTTTAAGCTAGAGACCCGAGCATTCGCACCAAACCCACCACTGCCTTGCCACACATGCTCTAAGTCATTCGGCAAGCTGATGATGCTACTATCCACCAAATCTACGCCACTAAATCGCGCTAAAAGCCCCTTAGATACGGGCATCGCACTGACCATTTCTTCCAGACTAGCTTCCAGCATCGCTTTCAAAAATACAACCGCTTTCTCATCAAAGCGATAGGCTAAGCCTTGACGACTAATCGGTGTGCCTGCATTGCCTATTGCTTGACTCAGTCCTTCTAAACTACTGGTGGGATTACTTTGCCATCCGAATACTAAGCCACTGACAAAACTACTGCCTGTCAACACTCGTTCGCGTCTCATAAACCCTGTTTCTATTGCTAATTGGTTCGCTTTGGTTACTAAGACTCTTTGCATTGTTTTTGATACTCGTGTTATGCTTCTTCTCATGAGATGTTACTCGGGTTGTTTGTGATGATTCAACCTAGTTTAACATCTCATTTACTCTTAACTTGACACGCATGGGACAGCATGCATGCTGTCCGAAATAAAACATCTTAAAATATTATCAATTCTTTAGCAGATTTACTTCTGCGTTGAAAAGCTATTCACCCAAAATTGTCCGCGATTTTTTGCCCTAGCTCCGTTAATAAGTTCTGCATATAGCCCTGTGCAGGACAAGCATAAATCCCATCTAAAACATAGATTTCAGTTGTTGGCATCTTGACCATCAAGCCCATGCGTCCATAAACATGATTCACAATTTGAATTTGCCATGACTCGTTATGATGCTCATAGTTATGAATAGTCTGGGTTATGCGGAGGCTATTTTGCACCCATTGATGGTGAACATGATTAAAATCGGCTTGGGTTTCTCTTGATTGTATGAGAGCATACGCCCAATGCGTTAGCATATCGCCAAAACCAGACACAGCAAAATCAACTTCTTCGGGTTTCAGCCCTATTAACTGATTGCTCCCATACAAGCCAGCGCGGAACATCTCGCGTAAAGTGTCGACACAACTCAGCAAATCACCTATCGTAATTTTATCAGGGATAGCTTCTAACAATGCCTGCCGTAACTCCTGCAAGACTGTCCCTGCTTTATCCATCACCGCCAGCCCTGTAAAATCTTTCGGCTCAAAAAAAGCGACACTAAAATCGGACGGGAGTTGATATGTATCACGGAAGGTTTTAATGGGAATAAAAGTTTGTTGTTGACCGTTTATCGTGAATTGCATGGTCAAATCCAATCTTGAATACCATCCAATGTGAGGTCATCTTTTTCATTCAAGATAACCGCATATTCATCCTCAGTAACGTTTTCACGCAACTGGTCTAACAATGTTTGAAATTCATGTTTGGTAATCGCCTCTGTCCGAGTATCTTCCATTACAAATTCTAGTAAGGTTAAGGCTTGTAGCGTAGCATTTTGGCTTGCCAGCAATTGAGATTGTATCGCCAATAAGTCCATCATTAAGGGCAAGGTATTAATGCTGTATGTAATCGTTCGAGCTTCGCTCAACGCTGTTTTGGCAGTATCAAATGCCTCAATTTGGATAGCTGTCCGTGCAAGATTACCTAGCGCATAGGCTAATCCCCATTGATGCTGAATCTCACGGCAAATTTGTATCGCACGCTGATGATTACCCATAGCCGTATCATAGTTTTGGAGTGTATTTTGCACTAAAGCTAAATTGGTGAGGGTATAAGCAATTCCCCAAGCAAAATCAATCGACTCAAATCCTTCAATCGCTTGTTGATACAAGGTTTGTGCCGTTTCATAATCCCCGTCTTGGCGTGCTAAGTTGGCAAGATTGCTATACGCCCCTGCAATCCCTAGCGAGTCATTGACGGCTTGCAGATAGCCTAAACTCTCTTGAAATAATGCCCGTGCTTTGTCAGGTTGATGACGAGTATCTGCGATTAAGCCCAAGCTACGGGTCGATTTACCAATTTCAAGTGTATCGCCAGTGTCACGTCCAGTTCGTACACTTGCTTCTAAAAGTTCTTGTGCTGAGTCCAAATTGCCACGAGCAAGTGCGATATTGCCTAGCAAATTGTAGATACGTGCTAAACCACGATTATCACTTGTCGCTTCTGCAAGAGATTTACCTTTTTCGAGAGTAAATTTCGCTTTGTCATAATCGCCTAAACTATAGTAAACATCCCCTAACCACAAGCGTAAAAGCGCAGGATGTAAATTCGGAATAGTGACTTGGTCAGACAAATTCAACGCACGTTCGAGATACTTTTGTGCAGTGGGATACGTGGCTGTCGCTAATGCAGATTGTCCTGCCAATAAAGAATAATAGCCTTCTTTTTCTCTGTTATGTGCTTGTTGCCAATGATGTGCCAGACGTACTGCCAGAGTATTATCATTAGGGTAGAGTATTTCTAACGCCTCAGCGATTGTCTTATTCATGTCTTGAGTTAGCAATGGGTCAAGATTAGCAATAATCGTTTCACGCACTTTATCATGGGCAAATTGCCAGTTTTCCCCTAGTGCTTCCAAAACGAATGCCTCAACACAGAATGATAACCACAAAGGCAAGTCAATATCGGCATCTGCTACATGCTCCAGCAATTGTAGGTCGAGTTGTCTACCAGCCAATGCAGTAATCTGGAGCAAAGGATAATAACGAGGTGGGATACGGTCTAAGCGTCGTTGCACTAAGGCTTGAACCCCTTCGGCAAAGACTTGTGCTGGCAATGTTGCTCGTCCGATTGCGTTCAAATCCCCAACATTCTGAGCGAGTGTCCGCATAACTTCCACGAGGAAAAAGACATTGCCCTCTGTCTCACGTTGGAGCAATTCTTGAAGTTGGTTATCCCGTGCATTTCCGCCCAGCATCGACATACTCAGAGCTTCTATATCCGCTTTATTGAGGCGTGGGAGTTTCATCAGGCGCATATCAGGCAGTGTCTGCGGTAAGTCAATCGCTTCATCATTACGATACGTGGCAACGATTAATAGAGATAAGCTATCAATACGCTTAAGCAAATTTTGTAATAGACTGAGGTCATCCTGCGCCCAATGAATATCTTCCAAAATAATGAGGGCTGGCTGGTCTAAACGCTCAAATAAATCCGTGATGATAGCCAGCAATTTTGCCCGCAGCACTTGTGGTTCTAAAGCCGATGTAACCACTACATCACGCTTCATTAGGATGGATAAGTCACCTATGATATGCTGTAAATGTTGTGCTTCTTCATCAGATACTGTCATATTTAAGAGCAACAAACGGAGAATAGATTGCCACATCTGAAACGGTGCATTAAAATCTGAGCGTGCTTGTCCACTCAATACCAAAACATTCGCCGTTAATGCCCGAATACGCAATTCATCAACAAGGCGCGTCTTACCAACCCCACTTTCACCACCGATTAGCCATGCGCTTCCTTTCCCTACTTGGCTTTGCTTAAGTGCATCCCCTAATTGTGCTAGTTCGGTTTTTCGCCCTACAAACTCAGCTGCTTTTAAGAAGCTATCGCGGATTCTTGTTGTTTCGAGAGTTTTACGTTTATCACTCAAGCGCGATAAAACTGCTTCAACAGTCGCAAAACGCTGGCTAGGAACACGCGCTAATAAACCCGACAATATACCTTGCATTTTTTCATCTACATCCAAAGAGGCAAAATCAAGGTCATCATTCATAATACGGGTAATTGTATGGGCAATAGATTTACCACGAAAAGGATGTTGCCCTGTCATAATTTGGTGTATCAATATCCCAAGAGCGAAGAGGTCACTTGCTAAGGTCGCAGGTTGCCCGCCTATCACCTCAGGCGCAAGATACGGCATCGTACCGACAGGTAAATTATCACTATCGTAATCCTTCCGTACAGCCAAGCCAAAATCCAGCACCTTTACCTGACCATTACTCACTAAAATATTATCTGGTTTGATGTCTCGGTGCAGGAGATGATTACGATGTAGATACTGTATTGCCTGCAACATCTGGATAATCAAATCTTGTTTTGTTTTATCATCTACCTGATGAGCATAGCGCGTTATGGGGATACCATCGTCTAATAATTCCATCGTATAGAATGGGACACTGTCATCAGAAAAGCCAAAGTCCAAAACGCTAATAATATGGGGATGTCGTAACCGCGCTAAGACTTGAAACTCATGGGCAAGAGCAATATTTGTATCGGTATCATTCTCAGGTTTCGTCGCAAAATCGAGGTCATTCAGGGTGTGGGTAACTTGTTTTAGGGCAACGTCATGCTGTAGCAAGCGGTCATGTGCGCGATACACAACCCCCATACCACCTCGCCCAAACTCAGATAATAATTCATAACGCGCATTCAACATTGTCATGGGGTCATTTATTTCTACGCATCAAACACCAACATCCAGTTGTTCAGGTGCGAGAGGCAATTCAACCCAGAAACACGCCCCATTACCCTCCGCATTTTCCATCCCGACACGTCCATTTTGAATAGCCATCATCTCCGAGACAATCCATAAGCCTAAGCCTGTACTCGCTTCACCAGCTGTTGGCTCGGTGCTAATGTGAGTTTTACTAAAGGGTTTAAATAGATATTTTTGCTCGTCTTCGGGGATACCTTCACCACTATCAAGAACATTTAAACGCCAGAGCTGATTATCATCATCTATCTGAGTGAAGATACGCACATCAC
Organism: Phototrophicaceae bacterium; assembly: GCA_965230145.1. Taxonomy (GTDB): domain Bacteria; phylum Chloroflexota; class Anaerolineae; order Aggregatilineales; family Phototrophicaceae; genus JAUZRW01. The sequence continues at coordinate 2,410,595 of CBDDKI010000002.1, read as the reverse complement.
TATCTTTAGGGGAATATTTAATCGCATTGCTTACTAAATTACCAATGACTTGGGTCAAACGTCTTTCATCAGCGAGGATAGTGCCTCTAATTTTACCCAGTATCAACTTAATATTTTTCGTCTTTGCCGCTACCGAATATTGGCTAATGACTTGTCGCAAAATTGGTTTGCAAGAGAGCGGTTCAATTTGGAGTGTTAATTCATCAGTATGCGTCACAGCTGAATCAAGGAAGTCATTGACCACTGTAACCATCGTTTCGAGGCTATCGGTTTGCATCCCGAGCATCTTCGATAATTTTTCGTGGGCATCAGCCTCTTTAACCATAATCGTCGTAAGCATTTTAAGATTATTCAGTGGGTTTTTGAGGTCATGGCTAGCAATCTGCATCATACGGGTTTTGAGTTGATTTGCGGATTGTAATTTTTCTATGAGATGATTGCGTTCATCATGCAATTGTTTGAGACGTAATTGTGTACTCACCCGTGCATGTAGGATATTGGTATTAATCGGTTTTGACATAAAATCATTTGCACCCATCCGAATCCCCCAAGCGACCTTTTGTTGGTCACTTATGCCTGATACAAGAATAACGGGCAAGGCAGCAATATCTTTGCTACTACGGATTACCTGCAAAATATCTAAACCTGTCATTATAGGCATCATAATATCTAAGATTACGAGGTCATATTCGTATTCTTCCATAAACAAAAGGGCTTCACGACCATCAAGCGCAGTATCAATATCCCCAACATCATCAAGGATTTCTCGCATCAGGAACAAGCTCATTTTATCGTCATCTGCAATTAACAATCGCGGACGCTGATTCACCATAAATTTAGCTCTTAAGATATGATCACACTATAATATAAGTGTACTGCAAAATGCGCCAAGAAACATCCTATCCAAATTTAAGGATATAATAAAATTACTACTTGAACCTGACCTTGCGTCATATTGTAAGATGGTAAGATATGTAAAAAAGCAGGAGTAAGACAAATGAGTGATAATAAAGGCGTTTTTGGGGCGCAATCCGAAGAGCAAGAAAAACAATATGAGCGCGAGGCACGCCTACAATATGACCCAGAAATCGTTAAAGAGTCTCATAAAAAGTGGAATGATTACACAAAATCTCAGCAAGATTTCATTAAAGAAGACGGGAATCGAATCTATCGGGACATCGTAGCGCAAATTGAAGCAGGGAAAGAAACAACTGACCCTGATGTACAGTCCATTCTAGTGGAGTGGCATGAGCATATCCGTTATTTCTACGAACCAACGCTCGCAATCTTGGAAGGATTAGGGCAACTCTATAACACGAGTCCTGATTTTATGGCTAATTTTCAGAAAATGCACCCTGATTTACCAGCATTTTTAGAAACAGCCATTACACATTACGTTGATGAACTCGAAACAGCCGAGCTTGAGCGTATGCTAGCAGAAGACGAAAATACAAATGAAAGAGCGAGTAGACTAAGCTCCGATTAAGAGTGCTTCATCTGCGAGGGGTAACTCAATCCAGAAACAGCATCCGCCCTCTTGTGGGCTATCCATACCAATTGCACCGTTTTGAACACGCATCATCTCGGCGGCAATCCACAAGCCTAAACCTGTGCTACTTTCACCTGCCGTCGGTTGTGTGCTGATATGATGTTTGCTAAAGGCTTGGAACAAAAATTGACGTTCTTCTTCGGGGATACCTGCGCCTGAATCTTGGATTTCTAAACGCCAAATGTCCTGATTTTGCATTGTCCGTACAATAACACGACTATCTTTAGGGGAATATTTGATAGCGTTACTGATCAGATTGTTCATCACTTGATTGAGGCGTTTCTCATCGGCAAAAATTGAGGCATTTCCCTGATAATCAGTAATAACCTCTATATTCTTATGATTTGCGGCGACTTCATTCTGTTCTAAAACTTGGGATACAACATCAAGTGCCGAAATTTGTTCTATGTCAGCAACAATGCCTTCGGTGAGGTCTTGCCCTGTTAAAAATTCATTGATAATTCCCAACATCGTCATGATGCTCTTATCCGCCATGCTCAAAACATGACTGGCTTTCTTATCTTCAGCAAGCATTTCTGTTAGAATTGACGTAACCATCCCCAAGTTGTTCAGTGGGTTTTTGAGGTCGTGGCTAGCAATTTGCATCATCCGAGCCTTGAGTTGATTGGCTTCTTGTAAAGTTGAGATAGCTTGATTACGCTCATCCATCAACTTTTTCAGGCTAACTTGTGTATCCAAACGTGCCCGAATGATTTCAGCATCAAGAGGCTTGGTAATATAATCATTCGCACCAAGTTGAATCCCCCGTACAATCGAGTCTTTATCACTTAGGGCAGATACCATTATCACAGGTAATGTTGCAAAATCGACAATCTCACGAATGATTTTAAGGCAGGTAATCCCATCCATAATAGGCATCATCACATCTAATAAGAGCGCGTCATAATCACGCGAATTAAGTTGGTTTAATACGTCTTCCCCATTCTTCGCAAAATCAACCTCGTAATCCTGATGCAGAATACGAGAAAGCAAAAGACGATTAAATTCTTCGTCATCAGCGACAAGGATTCTCGGTTTTTGTAATGTGATTTTACTTAACATGATGCTCTTCCTTTATAGGACTAACACTAAATCCATGCGTTATTTACCAATATAATAAATTAATTTTAATAAATAAAAGTTAAGAAAATCAATTAAACATTCATTATTATCAAGTTCGTACACATCACAAACTATAAATAAACCTTCAAAATATTGAAGCTCTAACCATCCCCGAACGTAGAACAACTATTCAAAACGATTAAATTTAGGTATAATTTGGGATAATCTGACAAATTTGGGATATATTTGGGTAATTTGGCACAAAATACCCAATTTAAGAGCAGAGTTTCGACTCCAACTCCTTCTACTATGCGAAAAGAGGCTATCCAATGAAAATTAGTGTACTACAAGAGAATCTTGCCAAAGGGCTGAGTATTGTCTCCAAGGCTGTTGATAGCCGCCCTACCTTGCCTGTCCTCAACAACATTTTGTTAGAAGCAGAAGGCAGTCGCTTAAAATTAGCCGCCACCAATTTACAGATGAGCATCACCATGTGGATTGGTGCAAAGGTTGATACGCCCGGTAGCATCACCTTACCTGCCAGCACCTTCAGAGACCTTGTGACCAACCTATCGCCTGAACGAGTTGACCTTGAACTCGATTCGCAAACCCAGACGGTACACATCCACTGTGGCGCAACCAATTCCAATATTAAGGGCATCAGTGCTGAGGAATTCCCACCCATTACACATGGTGAAGGTGCGGATATTTCTATTACAGGTAAAACACTGGAAGAAATGATTAATCAGACAGCATTCGCGGCGGCAAAAGAAGATAATCGTCCCATACTAACAGGCGTTTATACCGAATTGGATGGCGATAACATCACAATGGCGGCGGCAGATGGCTACCGTTTAGCTGTCCGCAATGGAAAAATGGCACGCGAGGTTGCAGAAAATATGAATCTCGTCATCCCAGCCAAAACCCTGATGGAAGTCGCACGAGTGATTGATGAAAACGACGACGAAGTGGGGATTAGCTTGCCTTGGAAACGCGACATCGTGACCTTTCATCTGCAAAATGTAGATATTAGTAGCCAAATTCTCGAAGGTCGCTTCCCTGATTTCAGCGCGATTATCCCTAGTGCTTATGTCACCTCGACCACGATGTACACCAAAGATTTGCTCAAAGCATGCCAACGCGCCCAGATTTTCGCCCGTGATAATGCCAATAGCGGACGCATGTACGTTGTGCCACCCAAAGGCGCGAACGAACCCGGTGAAGTACAGGTCATTGGTAAATCAGCTGAACGTGGTGATTTAGATGGAATGCTCGATGCCAGTGTCGAAGGTGAACCTCTCGATATTAGCTTCAATATTGATTACCTGATTGATGTGCTACGAGTGATTAATGAAGAGCGCGTCGTTTTCCAGAGTAATGGCGCAGAAAATCCGGGTGTGATTAAGCCCGAAGACCGCACAGACTTTGTGCATGTCATCATGCCGATGAGTCGCTAAGTAGCTTAATAGCATTTCAGCATTTTAGCGGAGTGAGTCGGCTTGCTCCGTTTGTGATTCATAGGGTATCCGTTGCCTCCATATGAGTAATTATTTCCGTTTTCATGATAAAGTGAATGAAAGACTAAAATGACGTGTACTCGTATGGAAAAAGAAAAGAATAAGGCTAACCCCAAACGACGTTGGCTTAAACGAGGTGTATTGACTATCTTTGGGCTGTTGATGATTTGTTTATTTGGAGCATCTTCTTTTTACTATTATATCCTTAATCATAATTTGAGTTATTTTGGTCGTTTTGAAACGGAAGAAGAGGTTGTTAGTTTTCTACACGACAATTTTGATCTTTATGTCACTACAAGTGATGAGATTTTAACTTTCATGAGTAACTATCCACTTTATTATGATGGATGTTGGGATAGCACTCCGTCGCGTGGTGATTTTGCGAATTATACTGTTGACGAAGAAACCACAAATATTATCAACTGTCTTGTTCCTGCGAAGTTGTCTCTCGGTGAAACAAATTATTTGCTCAGGTTCTACATTAACTTGGATAATCTATTGGTTTACATCAGTGCAGACTGGCGTTGCATTTGTTTATAATCTATCAAATGATAGTAATCAAAGACTACTGAAGATTTGCAAGAAGGCACAAAACACAATGTGCTTGTTCATTGAAAATCCTCGAGACAAAAAACTTAATGTGAATTTAAAATAACACTTCACATTAACACTTCAACAACTATCACATCCACTTATCCCAAATTTTTAGACCAAATGTGCGGAATATATCCCAAATTTTTTGGGATAAAATTTATTTTTGCATACCTAAAAGAAACCTTAGACAAATACAAAACACAATATATCCCAAATTTTTAGGAATATATCCCAAGTCGTTTGGGATATTAGCTCGCCTGTTCTGTGCAAAACTATTATGATATTATAAGGTCTGTTCAAAACCTGTGCATAACCTGTTCAAAACCTGTTCATAACTTTGAACAGGCTGTTCATAACTCTGGGTCATAAAGGGTCACCTGTTCATAACTCTTATGAACACATAACAAAAACATACGTTCTGTGCAAAACTTTGAACAGGATAATAGACACTTGTCTAAAACTGTTCATAACTTTGAACAGGGCTGTTCAAAACTTTTATCCCACATATCCCACATTGCCGTAATAATTTGGGTTATATCTGTAATACTAGGGATAAAATGGCTCGGTTATCCCACATTACGAAAATTATTACAGAGTTTTGAACAGTTTGAACAGCCCCTACTACTATTACTACTATCTTTTATATAGAACTATCTATTAAAAAAGTTTTATACAAGCTCACTCATCCTTAGATACCTTAATCGCCAAAAAGCAACAATGATGCTAAACTACCTTAAACAAGAGAAGCATTAAGAAACGAGAGACACATGGCGCAACCGACATCAGAGAATCGCCTCTTAAAATTAGAAAATAAAGTTTCGATATTACAACAACTGGCAGACATCAGCGCATCACTCAATGCACAAGTAGAAATTCGTCCATTGCTCAAGCATATTATGGATGTTGCAGTTCAAATTGTTGATTGCGAAGCGGCATCGGTTTTATTATGGGATAATTCAAAACAGCAACTCGTTTTTGCAGCAAGTACAACAACAACTGCTAACGATGCTGATCTATTTGGTATGGTCGTCCCAATGGATAGCATTGCAGGAACGATTTACCGTGAAAATAAAGTCATGCAGGTTGATGATACAAAGCAAGACCCGCGCCACTACGAAAAAGTCGATGAAGATATTCAATTTCAGACTCGTTCTTTATTAGGTGTACCCCTCACCTACAAAGGTCGCCCTATTGGTGTTTTAGAGGCAATGAATAAACGCACGATGCCTTGGACAACTGATGACCACAATTATCTAACTACCCTCGCAGCACAAGCAGCAGTCGCAATCGAAAATACAAAATTATTATCCGAACTCCGTAAAGCTAACCGCGATTTAAGCGAAGTCGATAAACTTAAAAATGATTTTATTGCGATTGCAAGCCATGAACTTAGAACCCCATTAGGCGTTATCATGGGCTATGCGAGTTTTCTGCAAGAAGAAGAGAGTGAATCAGCTAAAGAAAATGCGGGCAAAGTTTTAGAGAGTGCGCTTAAACTCCGCAAAATTATCGAAGATATGGTGAATCTGCGTTACCTGAAACAAAACCAGAAAGATTTGCATCTCGATAAAGTCAAGACATCTCTCTTAATGCACGTTGTACGTCAAGAACTCATGTCTTTGATGGATTTGAATAATTATCAATTTGAGTACAGTTTGCCAGATAACGATAAACTCTTGAATGTTGATTCAACACGCATGGTGATGGCTCTGACCAATTTAATGCACAATGCCATTAGCTTTACCCCACCGGGTGGTAAAATCAGCTTAAAAGCCGAATTAACGTCAAAGAATGAAATGCAAATTAGCGTTAGCGATAGCGGTAAGGGCATCGAACCGCATCAGCTTGACCAGATATTTGGTGAATTTTATCAAGTTGAAGACCATATGGTACGTAAACATGGTGGTTTGGGCATTGGTTTGAGCATCTCACGCGCAATTGTTAGCGCACATGGCGGGCGTATATGGGCTGAAAGCGATGGACTTGATAAGGGTGCTACTTTCAAGATAGCCTTGCCAACAGCAGAATCAGTTTAATGTAAACCATCACAAACTTTAATCTTAACATTGCTTTATTGTATTTCGCGCTAAAATAAAGATATAGTAGTTGCTAATAAGGAGTTTCATCAATGGCACTTAATTTTACTTGGCTTGGACATTCTGGATTTTTATTTGAATCAGATAATCATCGTTTAGTTATTGATCCTTTTTTGACGAACAATCCACTGATTGAAACAACTCCAGACGACATTGACGTTGACCTCATTCTATTAACTCATGCTCATGGCGACCATGTGGGTTATACAGATGAAGGTCCTGCTGGTGATACCATCTCAATTGCCAAACGCACAGGTGCGAAGCTCGTTTGCAATTTTGAAATGGGCAATTGGTTTATGGGGCAAGGTATTCCACAGGAACAAGTCTTTCAAGGTAATCCGGGTGGTACATTTCGTGGCGAATGGGTCGATGTGAAGTTCACACAAGCCTTTCACAGCTCCTCATTTGGTGATGGCTCTTATGGTGGACAACCCAATGGCTTAATTCTTCATGCGGGTGGTTTTACAGTCTATCATGCAGGTGATACCAATTTATTTGGCGATATGAAATTGATTGGTGAAGAGGGGCTAGATGCCGCTATTTTACCGATTGGCGATGTTTTCACAATGGGCGTGGACGATTCGATTAAAGCAGCGAAATTACTCAATGCACGCCACGTTATTCCCTGCCATTACAATACTTTCCCACCGATTGTTCAAGATGCTGCAGATTGGGCTGACCGTATCAATCGTCAGACAAATTCACAACCCATTGTCATTGACCCTGGTAATACAACGGCATTAGAAAAATAAGCTGAAATTTAAAAGACATCCTCATAAGTAGGATGTCTTTTTTGTTGAAAAGGCTAAAAATAGATATACAATTCGTTCGGACTAACCGTTCTCTGCTTGACGATTGCGCCACGCAGGAATACCCACCAAGACAATCAACAGAGCAATACTCGCGCCTAAGATACCTCCTGAGAAAATAAAGAAAAGTTGGGTGAGTTGTTTTTGCAGATTGATAACAGCCTCAAAACTTCGAGCAACCAATAAATAACCTCTTGCTTCATCTTGAACAATGAGCGGTGTATTAATAGCCCGTAGTGGCTCACCTGTTGATGCAACATCAAAATCAAAATAAATTGAGTCTGTTTCATGGAAAATACCAATCTCATTTTCGTAGTACATGACATCATCTTGAATTTGTGAGCCATCACCTAATGTCGTTGCAATTACTTGGCGTTCTGGGTTAATAATGACCGCTTCTACATTGAGTATCACACCTAAATTAGTCACATAGTCATCATTGATATGATTCGCTGCAACCACGACTCCCATTAATTCCCAAGGAGCATTCTCATTTTCACGGAAAACAGGGACAGCAGCAACTATTTGCGATTCAGGTGTCCCAATTATGACACGACTGGTTACCGTTTCTGTATCAATTGCTTCGATAATGAGCGTTTCACGTTCGGAAATCACACGCTCATTAAACCCTGCTAAATCAGGACCACCATAATAGATTGCGTCGTCACCACGTTGAAACCAAGCGGGGTAGAAACTCACTTCTTGCAAATCAAAATCATCTTTTGTGTTAGTAAATTCCTCAAATACCAAATCATCATCAATACCTAGTAATTGTAAAGTAGGCGATTCCGCAACAAATGTAGCGGCAATTTCAGCAAAAATAAGGTCATTTCCCATAAGTTGCTCAAATGAAAGTCCTGCTTCTGATAAACGCTCATCAACATCCTCGCCTAATCGACTTTCTAGTAGATTACGGATAATTGGCAATAAGACGAAAATCATGACTAAGATGATGATTCCAAAACTAGCGACCAATATCTGTAAACGCTGACGGGCGCGTGCTTGTAACAAAGCATCACGCGCAATTTTTTCATTCTCAATTTCACGACTTTTGAGGATATAGTCATGGTGTAATTGTGTTGGTTGTGGTGATGTATTAACATAATTTTTGAGCCATTGCTCGGCGGCAACAACATCATCACCTGCTAATAGTGAACTAGGATTTTTCTCTTTTTGCATCCATTCACGCGCACGGACTAATAAGCGTGTGTGCGTCTTGATATGGAATAAATCTTGGTCAAGGGTTTGCACAAGTGCTTCAAATTCAGGATTATAAGTTTCAGGATTATCAAAGAATAACCAATTTAGGTGTTTAACTTCATCCCAGTTTTTTTGTGCAACAGGATACCAAGTCGTAGTTTTCCATTGGGCATCCACACGGTCAAATGTTTCATTCTCGACTTTTTCAAAAATGACAGGGATGACACGTTTATTATTTTTGATTGCATAGCTGAGTTCTTGGTTACAAATCTCTGATATAAGCGAATGTTCACTCACAATGAAGATAAACGTATCGGCATTATCAATGCCACTATAAATTTCATCCATCCAATCGGATGCACGCGGAATATCTTCCCAATCGACCCATACATCACGGTTATTTTTGGTCAGACTATCGACAAGACGTTTGGCAAAATCAATATTACGTCGGGAATAAGATACAAATACTTGGGCATTACTGGTCATAATTAGGAGGCTCACTCAATATTTTTAGTTAGTGTGACTCAATAGTAGTGATTAGAGACATGATAAGCAAGCAATTCTCAAAATATTTTATAGGTTCAGTATATATACAGCAAAACAGATGTTTGCATATATTAACGCTCACGGTTTCCTTGATTAGACAATTATAGGTATAATGAAGCAATATGAATTATTGCGTGGAGTATCGTTTCGCATGTCGGAGAAATCCCCCTCATCTAGTTTAGGCATGATTCAAGAATTGAGTCAGGCACAATCATTATTAGAACAAGTGACAACATCTTTAACGAGCCAAAAAGAGATTTTGAAACAGCGGGGCATGAATTTGCCACCAATGGTCTTAACAGCTTTAAAAACATCCCAAGCAGATTTGAGTAAGCTCGAATCAACCTTAGTTGAAGAACAGACAGAACTCGGGCAATTACAAGCCTTAGCTGATATGTCTGCCAATATCACGACCTCGCTTGAAGTCAACAATGTTCTTGAAGAGACAATGGACGTAGTGATTGCCCTCACCCGTGCAGAACGAGGCTATATCCTACTACTCCAAGATGATGGTAGCTTCCATTACCGTGTCATCCGCGATAATACCCTCAAACCCGGACAAACTATGTCAGGACAAGAACCACAAATTAGCACGACAGTCCTACAGCATGTGGTTAATACACGCGAGGCTCTTTTAGCTGATAATGCCTTCCAAGATGCACGTTTTGAAGGTGGCGCAAGTATAGCGAATTTCTCTTTACGCTCTGTTTTATGTGCGCCTTTAATGTACAAAGGTAGTCTCACAGGTTTAGTTTATGTGGATAACCGTCTGCAAGCGGCAATTTTCACCGAACGTGAAAAACAAACTCTCATGGCATTTGCGAATACAGCCGCTGTTGCCATTGCTAATGCCCGTTACTACACTGAAATCCAACATTCATTAGAGCAAATTACGCAAGTGCAAGAACTAATGGAAAATGTCTTTGAATCCATTGGGTCTGGTTTGATTGCAACCAATGCCGATGATATTATTACAACCTTTAACCGTGCCGCACAAGAAATCTTAGCATGGCAAGCTCCCAAAGCCGTTGGTGTGCCTGTGAGCAACGTCCTGACACGCATTACAACTACCCTAGAAGAAGAACTCACGAATATTCGGGAAACTTTACAGAGCCACTCACTTGAAGCAGATATTCCTCGTCCTGATGGGGGACGTGTATCCATCAATTTGAAGATGTCACCATTGCGTGATACCGATGATAGCGTGCGTGGTGTCGCAATCGTCATTGATGATGTATCTGAAAAGCGCGAGCAAGAGCAACAATTACGCGTCATGAAAACTTATTTGCCTCCTGAAATGGTTGACCAAATTCACGAAATCAGCCAGCTAGATTTAGGGGGTGTTCGACGCGAAGTAACTTGCTTATTTGCCGAAGTGCGCCCACTATCGAGCATGAAGGACTCAGCACCAAAGGAAATCATGGATATTCTAAATGAGTATCTGGGTATTGCCGCCGATTGTGTCGCTGAAACAGGTGGCATCGTCGATAAATATATGGGTAATGAAATCATGGCGATGTGGAATACCCAACTCAATGCTGTCGATAATCATGCTGAAAAAGCCATTGAATGTGCCTTACTCATGCGTGACCGTTTCCACGCGCTCTATCGTCAACTTGGACTAGATGAGGATGTGCGCTGGTATCGGATTGGGATGCACACAGGCGATGCGACAATGGGTAATGTTGGTAGTGCCAGCCGACGGGATTTTACAGCAATTGGCGATACGATTAATCTATCCAAACGCCTTGAAGAAAATACCAGTGCAGGGCAAATTATTCTCAGTGAAGATACAATGAAGCAATTGCAAGCCTCGGGTGATTCGTCAGGGTTCCGCTTTGTTGATAGTCCCCCGATTTTAGGTAAAGGCAAATCTACAGCAACACAAGTCTATGAGGTATTCAGAGCAGATGGCTGATAAAGATACAACAGGTTCAAGTGCTAAATTACGGGATGTTAGCAAGCAAATCAACGACATCATGGGGCTATTGCGTAATCAACGCGATATGCTCCGCCAACGAGGAGTCAATTTACCGTCGGGGTCAATTGATAATTTACGTGCGCTCAAAAAACGCCTCGATACACTGCAAAAGACTATCTCCGATAGCCAGCAAGAATTGAAATCATTACGGGCGCTGGCTGAAACAACAGCCCTCATCAATAGCGCACAAAAAACGGATGAAGTCTTGAATCAGGTTATGGATACGGTTATTGCTCTAACAGGCGCAGAACGTGGCTATATTGTAATGAAAAACGCCGATACCCGAGAACTTGAATTTAGAGTTGCGCGTGGTATGGATCACTCAACACTGGATGGTAGTAAAGGCATGATTGTCTCTAAGACCATTGTAAATACCGTTGCTGATACAGGTGAACCTGTCCTAACCGATAACGCTAGCACGGATGAACGCTATGAATCGCAAGAGAGTATCGTTGGCTTCCAGTTACGGAGTATTTTAGCTGTACCATTGAAAGTACGTGAAGAAGTCTTAGGTGTTGTCTATTGTGATAACCGCTTTTTGCAGGGTTTATTCAAACACACAGAACTGGATGTCTTGACTGCTTTTGCTAATCAAGCAGCCGTTGCGCTAGAAAATGCTCGTTTATTTGAAAGTACCCAAGCGCGTTTGCAAGAAATAACCGAATTACGTGACCGCATGATGAACCTCTTCACCAGTATTGCCAGTGGCGTTCTGACCATTAATGAAGACGGGCAGATTTTGGTCTGTAATGCAACAATGGCAGAGATTGCTCAAGTGAGTGATGTCATTGGCAAGCCCTTAAATGAGGCACTGCCCCCCATGCCCGATACCTTCTACAATATGATTGCCGAAGTGCGTAGTTCAGGTACACAACTGACACGGGAAATCATAGCCAATATCAACGGTAAACCACGCGATTGGACAGTGATTGCTAGTCCTCTGCGCGGTGACCACGATACACAGGGTGTGGCAATGGTCATTGACGACCTGACTGAATACAAAAAGAGCCAATCGCAATTAGTCGAAGTGCGCCGTTATTTGCCAGAAGCTCTAGTAAGAAATATGGCGACGCTTGATATTACCAAGATTGAAAGCCAAGAACGTGAAATTACAGCGATGTTTGCAGATGTGCGCGGATTTACCAGCTTTAGTGAAAATCTCGAACCTGAAGATTTGATGCGCGTGATTAACAAATACTTGAGTATCGCTAGTGATTCAATCGGGCTGTTTGAGGGCATAGTTGATAAGTATATGGGTGATGCCGTTACAGGCTTATGGAATACGCAACTTAACCCACAACTTGACCATGCTAACCGTGCAGTGCAGGCGGCAATGCAATTGGTGCTGGATTTACACGCCATGCACGAAGTCCTACCCGAAGATGAACGGCTGTTTTACGGAATTGGCATCCATACAGGGGAAGCGGTTCTCGGTAATGTGGGTAGTCAGGGACGTAAGGAGTTTTCTGCGCTGGGTGATGCAACCGATGTTTGTAAATATCTGCAAGAACAGGCAGGGGCAGGCGAAGTTATCATCAGCCAAGCGACGTTCGAGAGTGTGAGTGATATTTGGGAATGTGAACGCTGTACTGAAATTGTGCGCGAGAAAAAAGGCTACGAAGATGTTGTCTTTTACCGTGTGGTGAAGCGCAAAAAAGGCTCATCGACTGCTCTCATTGATGATGAACTGCTTGCCCTCCTCGCCGCCGATGAAGATGATTAGCTTGATGTGATTTCCCTGTTTAACAGGCGATAACAGAGAAAACAGGGAATTTTGGGCGTGAGGTAACAGAAAATAACAGGGACGATTTCATGGATTTGGTTTGTTTCTGGTTAGAGAGAAATGCGTAATGCAGACGCGAAATCCCAAAAGATTTTGTAATCAATAATGTGTTTTTCGTAACGGACGCGATACATCACGTCCCTACATCCTTACCTAAAAGTTGATACTTTATGTAGGGACAATGCCTGCGTTGTCCACCAAGTGACCCTGTTTAGATTAAAATTGATATTCGATTGTTAAGGTGCTAGACAGAGTCTAGCATTTTTTGATGAACCGATGTTGTTGATATGACCGTTCATATCCCCGTTGATATGCACAGAACGCCATTTATCCCTCTACTTCTAACACTGGTTGCTCTTGTTGAAGCGAACTAATCATAAGAAATGCAATACCTGTAATCAATGCTAAGATGATTCTACCGATTACAACATAAGCATTACGATTCCAAATTAAATCTGATGGAACAAAAGTAATGATAATAATTGGTATGGCAACTCCTACCAGTATCCAAATCCAAGCAAAGCGCATAGCACGCAACAAGGGTAAAGATTGAAATAGAATAGGAATGGTGAACAGAATGATTAATAGAGATATGATAGGGTCAGAAGTTGGATTGAAGCGATGAATAACCCATTGTGACAAAAGAATATGAGAAGCCAGCCAGCCCACAATAGTAAATAGTATCCAATGTCGAATTGGTTTATGATATTTCTTCATCAACCATTGTTGGCACAGAGCTAAAATAAATCCTGAAAAAGCATAAATAAGTACATTAAGTATCCACTCTAAGTTGCCGTTTGCCCAAGTGAAAATTCCAAAATGTCTATTTACTACTCGTATGATACCACTCATAAATTCAACCATGTCATAACTCATGTCATAAGACACAACCCAAAAGATTAAAAACGGCAATGACTGAAATCGTGTGATTAAATTTTCTTTAGTTTTCTGACTATCGTGCTTAGAGCTAACCTGCGAACTTGCTTCTGCCATTATTTGAAGCATTACTAAGCCTGTACCAACAGCTAGTATTATCCTTCCAATTCCAAATGAAAGATTAACTCGATAGCTAGTAGGTATTGGAACAAAGTATGATGCGTAAGCTAACAATCCAGCAAGAATACCAACCCCTATAATCATCCATGCTTTCCGATTTATAGGTATTAAGACAATAGCTTGAAATATATTGATGATGCAATATAAGTGAAATACCCTAAGATAGAGACTGTTCAGACCCATGAATACATACCAACTAGAAAGAGATATTGTCGCTCCAATGATTGTTGCTAATGTCCAAAATCGAGGGACATATCCATACCGACTTTTTAATAGCCAAGTTTGGACAAATGCTAGAGAAATCCCGAAAAGCAAGCCTAAAAAGATAAAATCTAATTCTTGAATTGAGAATATCATTCTGTAGGTGCTGACCAAAAACCACCCTAAACCATAGGATGCCACCCAGAGAATGAGAAAAGGTGTATGGTGTAAACGTGGATTATCATCATGCTGTATTCGGGATAGTAGTTGCTGAAACATCACTCAGTCTCCATATATGTTTCTAGGCTGAGTGTATCTTATAACAAAAATGTTGTCTTATATCGTAGTATTTCCATAGGCAAGCCGTTGAGGTATTGAAAAGTAGATTGTATCTTCATTGATATGCATAAGAACTCAAAATCTTTCACTCTCGGCACTCAGCACTTTTACCGTCCTTACTGCTTTTCCTCAGCACCTTATTTTTTCTTGGGGCTTCTTCTAAAAATAGCAAAAAATTAAGTCATTCATTGTTTTCTTGGTGGACAAAGCAGGCTATGTCCCTACACTAATACTCTCAAGAGTGTCGTCAGATATGTAATTTAAGCCCACTCAAGGCTAAAAATCTTATTTTCATCGCTCATAGTGAATGCTGTTCATAGACAACTTTGTGGTTATATTTTTAACGACGAAATACTCAAATCTCAGCACCTAGCACTTTTTAGCCCTCATCAATCTCAATCTCCGCATAAATTTCTAACAGATTGCCTTCGGGGTCTTTGAAGAACAGCGTCCGATGCTTCCAATATTGCCACACTCGCTGATTAATAATTTGCGGTGCTTGCACAATCTCAACACCTTGCGCTAGTAATTCCTCATAACAACTTTGTACTTCCTGCGGTGCGACTCGAAATGCCAATTGCACAGCCGCCGAATCATCAGGTAATGCTGACCCAACAAAGGGACGGTCACGCTTCGATAAGGTCAGCAACATCGACCCCACACGCATCTCTATCCATGACTCCGTTTCCAGATGAATCGGGAAGCCCATAATCTCATGGTAGAACTGTTTCATGGGCTGTAAGTCATTGCAAATCAAAACTACATAATCCAAATGACGGATGGATTTCAACATGAGGGTCTCCATTTCTGATTTTGTGTATAGTCTTGAAGGTTTATAAGCAGTTGAGACAGGTCTCAACCCTACATGAATACCTAAAAATGAGGATTGATGTAGGGATGGCATCCATGCGCTTTAATAAATTAGGACGGAGAGAATATTGCGCCTTCATATAAACATGAAGGCTAGATAGACAATATCGACACAAGGTCGACACAGACTATTTCTGTCGGCTTTAGCCGATGTTGGATACCTAGCGTCCGAGTTTATTCGGATGCGCCAAAAGCCATGTTTAAACTCCGTGTTTAATTGTAAAACTGCATTCATACTGTCCCTGTAGGAATGCTCATTCTTTAGGCAATGATATAGGGACGTGAATGTATCGTCCGAAAAAAACGTTCTCTAATTTTTCAGCTTTCATATTATAACTTTCGTACAGGTCAATCTATATCCAATCACCGAAGCAAGTTATTTTGATATGCCGTACTATAATAATACTTATGAAATACGAAACGAGGACACCATGCCAGCTTATATCTGTACCACCTGTGGCGTACAATACGCCGAGACAGACAATCCCCCTGAACACTGCCTTATCTGTGAAGATGAACGACAATACGTCAATGCCAATGGTCAGCAATGGACAACTTTAGCCGACCTACAGCAAAATCATCGTAATGTCTTTAGCGATGTTGAAGCCAATATGGTGAGGATTAGCACCGAACCGAGTGTTGCTATCGGGCAAACGCCCTATCTCATCAGCACCAGTGAGGGCAATATCCTCTGGGAGTGCAATAGTTATATCGACGATGCGACGGTAGCGGAAATCGAAAATCGGGGTGGACTCAAAGCGATTGCTATTTCACATCCACATTTTTATGATGCAATGGTCGAATGGAGCAACGCCTTCGGTGGCATCCCCATTTATTTACATGAAGCCAATCGCAAATGGGTCATGCGTCCTGCTGATGTCGTTCATTTTTGGGATGGCGAGACTTTTGATATGGGTGGAGGCGCAACTATCATTCGCGTTGGCGGGCATTTCACTGGTTCATCGGTCTTGCATTGGGCAGATGGCGCAGACGGCAAAGGTGTTTTGCTCACAGGGGATAGCATCATGGTCGCCTCAGACCGTCGCTATGTCTCGTTTATGTATAGCTATCCGAATTATATTCCCTTGAATGCCTCTAAAGTGCGTGCGATTGTCTCAGCCCTCGCCCCCTTCGCCTATGACCGTATTTATAGCAGTTGGGCAGGCAAAGTCATTGAAGCCGATGCACAACAGGCGATGCAGGTATCGATGGAACGCTATATTCAGGCGATTACAGAATAGTTTTTATTTTCGGACGCTACACCACGTCCCATGCCTGTCAAGTTAAGGACAAAATGAGCCACGAAGTCACGAAGAAACGCAAGACATATGGCTCATTTTCACTATCGTTTTACGCCAACAGTTCAAAACCATTGGTTAATTTTTGAGGGCAAGTCCACTGAAGGGACTGTCAAAATAACCCCTTTCAGTGGGTTTCCAGAATGGCTAGCGTGACGTTTTGAACGTTGTGCCGTGCAAATCCCGAATATTTATCCTCAAATTGCAAAAATGACTCGTATGGGGCAACACAAGTCTCTACAAATATCCTCTTACGCGGATAAGTATTTTTACAAGGTCAATTGCATATTGTATAGATTGGCGTATGTGCCACCGAGCATGATGAGGTCGTCATGTGTGCCTTGTTCACAAATGCCCCCATCATCCAAGACAATGATACGCTCGGCGTTTCGGACGGTGGATAGACGGTGAGCGATAACAAGCATTGTCCGTTGGTTGGATAAGGTCTCTAGCGATTCTTGAACCGCTTTTTCGCTTTCGTTATCAAGTGAACTGGTCGCTTCGTCGAAAATGATAATCGCTGGATTTTTCAGGAAGACACGGGCGATGCTCAGGCGTTGTTTTTGACCACCTGATAATTTCACCCCACGTTGACCAATATCGGTATCGTAGCCATTGGGCAATGTCATAATGAAGTCATGAGCGTTGGCTTGCTTTGCGGCTAGGATAATTTCTTCTTTTGTTGCATCCAATTTACCATAGCGGATATTCTCTGCGATTGTGCCAGCGAACAAATAGACATCTTGGTCAACAATGCCGATATTTCGCCTCAATGATTCTAGGCTGACATCTTTGATATTCTGACCATCTACTAGGATTTCCCCTGTGGTGACATCATAGAAACGGGGGATTAAGGAGCAGAGTGTCGTCTTACCCACGCCCGATGACCCCACCAGTGCGACGTATTCACCCACAGCAATATCCAGCGAGATATTTTTCAAGACAAAATCGTACTCATCTTTGTACTTAAAACTCACATTCCGAAATTCAATATGCCCACGAACATTCTGTATATCCATTGCATTGCTCGCATCCTGAATATCTGGCGTAATTTCCATAATATCCATGAAGCGGTTAAAGCCTGTGATGCCTTCTTGATACAGTCGCGCAAAGTTAATCACTCGGTGGATGGGTTCAATCAAAATAGCGACGTAGAGTAGGTAGGTTAGTAAATCAGCTAAATCTAGTGAGGTATTGAGGATACTCATGCCACCAAAGACAACCACAGCAATCGTAATCAACTGTGTGAAGGCAATTAATCCCCCTGAGAAATAGGCTTCACTACGATAACTATCACGGCGGCTATCCACAAAACGATTGTTCTCGTAAGAGAATTTTTCTTGCTCAATAGCATGGTTGGTGAAGGATTTCACTACGCGGATACCTGCGAGTGTATCTTCAACTTGTGCGTTTATATCACCGATGCGGTCTTTTGTCCGTCGATGAGCGCGATTCATTTGTTTGTTGAAGTAATAAGCAAAAATTGCCATGATAGGCAAAAAGAACACAGTGACGAGTGTCAGTGGTATGTCAATTGTCATCAAAATTAGGAATGTACCGACAAAATTCAGTACAGCAATCGCAAGGTCTTCAGGTCCATGATGATAGAGTTCCGATAACCAGAACACATCATTGGTCAGGCGCGTCATCAATTGTCCTGTTTTTTGCTCATCATAAAAGCCGAAAGATAGTTTTTGATAATGCTCAAACAACTCTTTCCGCATATCGCTTTCCATCATTGCGCCCATCATATGCCCTTGATAATCCACGAATAAGTTACATAGAGTGTAGATGAGTAACAAGCCAAGCAGGACCAATGCCATCAGAAAAATTTGCATCATGGCATCGGGTGCATTGCCTTCTAGGATATTTTTGGTGATGTAGCGAACACATAAGGGCAGAATGACGGTTACTGCCGATAAAATAAACGCACAGGCGAGGTCAGCACTGAGCCAGCCTAAGTACGGTTTGTAGTAGGATAAGAATTTTTTACTACGCGAATCCATCAATTTTCTCCACAGGGTTCATTCAAAGGCAATACAGCAAAATACACCCCCTCTGTCGCGGACGCGACATCTCCCCCCGAATTCAAGGGGAGAAACTGCTTTTAGGATGGCTTACCCAAGAAATTTAAACATAGGTAAACAATTACAGCTATCCTGCTTTGAATGAGTTAATTCAGTTGTCAGTGATGAGTATAGCGGACATATCCACTAGAGAATGGGTGTTAGCAACGCAAATAGTATGCCATCACCTCAGATAAAGAGGTCAACAAGCCTATCTGATACAACTGTTTGTCAGGGGAAAATCACAAAAAATGGAGCGACTATGCAGAGATTATTCTACAAAACCCTAAGTACAGTGGGAATCAGGTGAGCCTGTGTTGACGATAAAATTGGTAGATTTCGTGAAAACCGCATTTTCAAGCCTCCTTTGTCCTTATGGGTGTCAGTCATTGGACATAGTAGCGTAGTTAAGGATGTCTGTCAATCATAGTAGGTCATAATGGGAAAAAACTATTCTCCACGAAGGCATAAATGACACGAAGAAAGTAAGCCGAAACTATGAAATTGCAGGTCTTGTCGCTATTTCAGTGTATAATCGTATTACGTGATTTATTAAGTGCGAATATTTTGGGAAAATTAGGAAGTCATTGAAGACGATAGTTGGTTTTGTTTTCGGACGCGATACATCACGTCTCTACCTTATTACCTAAAAAAGTAGGATTCATGTAGGGACAGCATGCATGCAGTTTTACAATTAAACACGGAGTTAAAATAGAGATTTATTTTCACTTTTAGACCCCTATCCCCAGCCCTTTCTCCATGCGGCTCGTTCCTCACCTGTGGAGAAAGGGAGTAGTTGAGTCCCCTCTCCGCTAGGGAGCTTGCGAGTGCCGAGGGGAGGGGATACTTGGGGAGGGGTTGAGAAGATAATTCAGAATAAGTGTCTATCCCATAATCTCCGTCCTAATTTATTAAAGAGCAGCATTGCGTCCCTACATCATTACAGCCTAAAAAGTGAGGATTGATGTAGGGATGGCATCCATGCCATCCGCAAAAAATGTGACAAGTATTTCTAATGACTTTCCAGTTTCTACAAGTTTTATGATAAATCTGCCAAATTACTATTTTTAGGAGAAGCGCTCATGATGCAGACAATTACACCCACACTCTTACGCAATTCATTCTTGTTCAAGGGAGTAGATAGCGATATTTTGGCAGAAGTCGCTGTGCATTGTCAGCGATTGGAGCTATTAGCTGGTGAGACGCTCTTTGAGCAAAATAGTGAACCTGATGCGATGTATTTCTTGGAAGCGGGACAAATTCATGTCGTCAGGCAGTATCGCTCAGGGCAAGAGGTGATTCTGGCTACAGAAGTTCCTTTTTATGTGATTGGGGAACTTTCTTTACTGGCGAACCAACCCCGCACAGGCAGTGTCGTGGCTGTCGGGAATTGTGACTTGGTGAAGGTTAGCCGAGATACGATTGAAACCCTCTCGCACCAATACCCTGATATTGCTTTAAAGGCACTCGGACATTTAGGCAAACGCCTCTATCGCTTGAATTTGCATGTGCGTGAAAGTGCGATTGGGAACATCCAAGCACGGATAGCAACCGTTCTCGTGTTATTAGCCAGTGGCAATGAAGGGGCGATTGCGAGCGAGGTCAATACAACACAGTTAGCCCGCGCGACTGCCCTCGATGCGGACGTTGTGAAGCATCATATGGCACAATTGGTAGGTGAAGGCATCATTTCAGTAGATGGGTATGCGGTCACTGTGAACGACCTTGCGCGTCTGAAAAATATTGCTGGGTAAGTTCAAAATCCCCAAGGGATGAGTGCGGGGACATTGCGCGAATAATCTCTAAATTGCTCAGGAAAGTGGCTCATCAGGAGAGGGTCTTCTAGTTGGATGCGCTTGAGAACGATGGGCAATACGAGAAAAATACAGAGTAGCACTCCGATTTGGCTACCGAGCAAGAGACTACAGCCAAAAGCGATGCACAGATTACCTGCTTCTGAGGGGTGGCGCAGGTGACTGTAGATGCCTGTGGTCACAAGGAGTTGCCCTGCAATAATGGCAACGTCATCCAAAAAGTAATCTCCCAATTCACGGATGGCAAGATAACGTAGGAGTATGCCGAGACTCATCATGATGCCACCCAAAATTGGCATAATCGAAAACGGTGTTATCCCAGTAAGTGCGCGTTCTGTTAGGGATAACATGAATAGTAGTAACAGGCTAACACCCATGACATAGGGTAGCCATTTCGCTTGCGTCTGCACATCAGGGTTGATGATTTGAGTAGAGCCTCTCGCCTCTAGGATAACCCACACACTGATGATTACTAGAAATATTTGTAAGCGATGGTCAATTAGGGCAAGATGGGGAACGCCCAAGACTATCGACGGCAAGAGCATCAAGCCGAGAGTCAGTGAGACACCTACTACTGCCGATAAAATGTAGAGGCATTTACTCTTCTGCATCAGGCAACGGAGGCGGATTTGTTATCTGCTGGAGTACACCACTGATATGAGCAGGTGTCATTCCGAGTGATTTACCAATTGATTCCAGTAGGGCAATCTCTTCTTCTTGAAATACGCCATCTGCGCCAGCGATGAAAACTGCTGATTGTAGAACCAGTTCTTGCCCAGAGGAATTGAGTGTGCCTGACATCTTCGATAGGAATTGTTCTACGCCACGTCCATCCGTTTTAGCACGTTCAATCTCAATTTTGACTTCATCGGTACTCAGTTCAATTTGGGTCATCTTGAGATAAACGGATTGAATCATCTCAATTTCTGTATCGTCGATGACACCATCAGCAAGTGCCATCAAGACGAGTGTGCGTTTGATAGCAATATGAAATTCAGCTTCAAATTTTTCCTGATTTTTCTTTGGGTTAAAGTCCAGCACACGCGGATTAAAGGAGGTTCGGCAATTCCGACATTCCACATATTCGCCAAGTTTATCCAGAGGGATGATGGGGATGAAAAAGATTGTGAAGAAGCGACGGACACCTTTCTGGTCGTAAGAGCGTTCTCGATTACATTGCGGACAGTAAAATTCGCCAGAATGTGATGTACTGGTAATTCCGCGCGTACCCCAGATAATGAATGGCATCAGTTGCTCCCTAAAATATGTGAACAAATTCATTATAGTGGAGATTAAAAAAGCTGGATAGCAAGGGGCGTGGACATTATTAGGCAGGTTAAAAATTAAATGAGGTGGTAAACCGAAAAATAATTCTACATAGGGAGCAGAATGCTACGGTAGCTCAATAGAATAGCGCGGAGAGCGAAAAACTCTCTGGGCGGACGCAACACATTGCGTCCCTACAAATCAGCAGGGTTCAGTAGGGACACTATGGATAGTGTCCGCGACAAGAAAATAACTAACCACTCTAAAATATACTGCTACGCATTCTGCGCTCTTACACATAAATCTTTATCTCATTATTTCTAAGAACGCTTCATTTTTTACCGTTTAAAATCTATAGGGTGATAAAGAGCCTTATCACCTTACGGTACATTATCCTCGATAGGAGTAGTATGTCCCATTTCGCCACGATAGAGGGCGATAATGACCACGCCTATGAAACATGCTAGGGCGCACACGGCAAAAAAGGTGAATGCGCCTGTATGCTCATAAAGCCAACCAAATGCTGACCCCGTGAATAAGATTGCAATGTTAGGGATAGTGACATGCAAGATAGCTTGATTGGTTGCAACACGATTCTTTTGGCTAATTTCTGCAACAATGATAAACGACGAGAGTTGAAAAATCGGAAACATGACACCGCGAAATAGAATTAAGAGCAGAAGCAACATCCAATTTTGAGTGATACCCAGCAAAAAGATGAAGACTGTCATACCCACAGCACCCGTGATGAAGGCTAATCGGGATTGTACTTTTGGTAAAAAGCGATCTGTCAAAATGAAAAACGGCACTTCAATACCAGCGATAAAAAATGCCCACAACCCAATATCACTGGTTGCGACACCTAAATTATCGGCAAGGTGAATAAAGGTAAAGGCAAATGAATTGCGTAAGCCCATCGCGATAAAAAATTGACTGAGTAACAGGACGTAAAAGCCTTTGCTAAAATTCGTTATCTTGGGGACTTCTTTCTGTTTTTGTTTTGAGTGAGCAGGGAAAATTGTTGAAACTTGGATGCTGATGAAGCCTAAAATAGCACTCACCCAGAATAAGAGGGAATAGCCTCCCCACCCAAATAATTGCCCTGCCATTAAACTTGCTACGGCAAAGCCCAAAGCCCCAAAAGAGCGAATCTGACCGAGTATGTTGTTTGTTCGGTCTGCAATTTGGGTCATGGTTAATTGCAAGCCAAGCGTAATACTGGGTCCGATAGCAACAGGGAACAATAAGGCAGCTGTAATCAGCAAGATTTTCACCGTGAAATTGGCAAAGATGATACTCGCTACTGATACGAGCAACATATAACACATGAACAAGCGACGGTGGAGCATATTCTTATCCGCATAATGATTGAGTAGCGGGGTAATGCTCAAGGCTAAAATCGCCCCTATACTTGATAATGTGCCAATCAGCGTTGCGGAAAAGTTTGCATCAATGAGATAGATATTGATATAAGGAACAACCATACCGATTGTTGCTAAACTCACAAATTGGAGCGATGCGAGCCTGATAAGTGGGCTGTGGCGTTTAATCATTGTGAGAAATGTCATAAGTAACTTGCCAATTGTAGAATCGTCGATATTACTAAGCAATACAATCGAGTGTATAGCATTAAGAGGTAAACTCAAATAAGCCCATATAGACCACAGACAATCATTGCTATCATCTAGAAAAGCATCTGCACCCATAAAAAGAAAACCACCTACATATTAGTAAGTGGTTTATTGAGATGGACTGCACAGGACTCGAACCTGTAACCTTCTCGACGTCAACGAGACGCTCTGCCAGTTGAGCTAGCGGTCCATAGTTAGATTAATCTTTAGTATACACTTCCCCTTACAAAAATCAAGGGGATGATGAGTCGTCAGTATTCGGTTGTCGGTTATCAGAGATGACGTTTCATCTATGTAGACCTACAAAACTTGACTGTATGATTAGCAAATTCAGAATTTATTGAATTATCGAAACAATCCTGATAATCTGTACAGTAGACTTGTCTTTATGTATTGGTTATCAAACATGAGCGATTTACTCTTGGATAAAAAACTGTTTTTACAACAAGCAGAGCAATTATTTGAGGAAGAAGGATTTGAGCAAATATCACTGAAAGATATTGCGGATGCACTCAATTTACCCTTAAACCTTGTCGAGCAGGAATATTTGAGTACCGCGCATGTTGCCCTCCAAATTTACCATGACTTAGCACAAGATTCCCTAAGCGATGTTGACAATTTGCAACAAGGGACAATCTCTGAGCGTTATTTTTTGGTGATGGAAGATAAGCTATCTCAATTGAGCCAGCATGAGGAAAGTGTCAGCGCCCTATTTGCGACAGCCATGCGCCCTCGAAGTGAGATTTTGCCCTCTGATATTTCACCTGGCTTGCGTGACCCGATGATGCACGTCATGCAAGCGGTAATTGAAGGTGCTAGCGATACCCCCAGACAAGAGCATGACGACCTCTCCTTATTATTGTATGCCTTTCACTTTTTGGTGATTGTTTTCTGGTTATATGACCGCACAGATGACAAACAAGCCTCACACTTATTCACCAATTTTTTGCGTGAGTTCGTCAAGATTTCGCGTCCGATGATGGTGATGCCGATATTTACCCGTGCCTTGAATAAGATGGCAAAGATTATGATGGTTGTCTTCGGTGGGGCGCGTTTGGTGGATGAGGCAACCTAAAAAACCCCTCAATCTAGAGGGGCATTGGTCACTTATTCTTGGATAAACTCAATCACATCCACACTAAACGGCAAACGTGGCGGTAAATCCACTTGCATGACGACCAGCGTAATCGGTATCAGCCAACTTTGATCCCAATTATTGACGTAAAGGCGTTGGTTGGCAGAGTCATAAGCGACATCACTACTGCCACGATAATTATTCGCTAAAATCGTAAATTCATTGGTATTTGGCACGATTGACCACACTTCATTGAGGTCAAAGGCAGCGACATAGACTGTGCCGTCATCCCCTATGTCAATGCCATTGAAGGCTGGAGGCGATTGTGTGTTCTCATCCACGAAGATAATTTGGCGTTCAGTTTCAGAATTTTCAGCCGATACAGGGATTTCGTAGATAGCTGTGCGGACAGCATCAGTGATGAGGAGCGAGTCATTAATCGGGTTATACGCTAGACCTGCTACCTGATAGGTTGAATCAGGCGATTGCCACCAAATATTCAGCGTCTCGCCATCAATCAGTAGAATTTGCCCTAAGGAAATATCCAGCACAAAAATGCGTCCATCAGGCGTGACGGCAATATCGTTGGGCTTGAGCAATGAAATATCGCCCCGTTCAGGAATATCAGCCCGCAGTTCCAGCCCATTTGCGCCAATCTGCCAGATTTTTGCACCACCTGTCTCAAATGCGTCGATATGGTCTAAGACGTAAACTGTCCCATCCTCTGTAACATCAATCCCAATGACTGAACCAATCATCGCGCGTGTATCAGGAATTTCGGTGATAGTGCCATTGGGGTCAATTTGCCAGACAACCCCATCAAGATAGCTTCCTGTATAGAGTGTGCCGTCGGCTGTGCTAGCGACTGCTGAGGGATAAGCTTCTTCACCCTCAAGCGTTGCAAATTCGGCAACTCGGACATTATCTGCTAAAGCAAACGGCACTAAACGCGGAAAATTACTCACATTGAGATAATACAATCCAACGGTTGCACCGATAATCATGCCAATAATTAAAACAACAAATATGAAAAACGATACAACTCGTATCGGTAAGGCTTGCTGACTGAGCCACAAAATCAGCGCACTTTGTTCTTTTTCCTGCTTACTCATAAAAAACCTCTAGCTTCTGCCTAATTTATATGTGAATTATGGCACAACTTGCTGAGGATTTGGTGAGGCAATCTCTGGGCAATAGCATATCGATATAAAACGCAGACTATTCTTCCTGATATTTTAAATAATCATCTTCGATAGTCGCAATTTCGATGATATTACCTGAGGGGTCATGGCAAAAGAAGCGAGGACGACCTATGATTTTTTCCACATCCCAGACCTCATAGCCTACGTGTTCAATTTTTTCACGAACTATTTGAACATCATCGACAATCAGGCAAAAATGCCGACCCGCAGGAATATTTTCCTCTTCGCTCAAGAAAACATGCAGTTCAGTATCACCACTAATTTGAAACCAGATTAAATTGAGGTGCGCGATAGTGGTTGGGACAGGGAGTTCTTTCATCCCCAACAAATCACCATAAAATGCGCGTGTTTCATCTTCGCGCTCAGGAGTGCGTGGAATACTGATGTGTTGTAATCGCATAATCAATGCCTACCTATTTTTAGATTTATCTAGGAAATATCATATCGTATAAGGTGTTTTAGTGACATCATTAAGTTAGGGTCACGCTTAAGCGCAGATTACATTTGTTCATTTTATGCAATAACGATATATCATTTTTTTAATTTATAGTAACTACGCGTAGTTACTTTGGATGGACTAATCATCTCTTTATAGTAGGAGTAACTGCAAAACAGATAGAAATAGTAAATGATGATAAATCTTATAATAGCAATATTTAGTGCAATATTATTGTTATTAAACTGGGCAACTAATGAACGTGGTTTTCAAGTTGCGATTTTTAGCTTGCTACCCAGTATTCCATTAGGTGCTGGTTTAAGCACCGTTGCTGTCACAACGTATTGCTGGCTAGCGAATGACAGTGCGTGTGGTTTTCTCATCTATTTTACATTTCCATTTGCCGTTGTTTTGACCTATATAATCATATTATTAAAGCTATATAGTACATCAGTGTTTAAGCCATTTTTTGGTTTCATCTTAGGTGTGACTATCGTTTTAGTTATCTCTGGTGACTATCATGCTTATCAAACAACTCATGTTGTGACGGTTTCTTCTTCTCTAGTGCTTGTTACGGCAATTATTGGTGGTTTTCTCGGTGCTTACATCAGTACATCGAACCATAACCCACTCACCGCAAAACTTATACAGACAAAGGAGATTAAATAATGATAATCCTACTGGGTTTATTGATGCTTTTTGTTGCAGATGACGAAAAACGAGGCTATCTAGCAACCTTTTTGAGTGTGTTATTGAGCGTTCCATTGGGTGTTTTTTCTGGTGTACTCGGTACAAGCACCATTTGCGGACAATCCAGTACAGCATATTGTCAATATTATGTCTACCTCACCGTACCAATCATTGTTGTGCTGGGCTATTTCATGTTGTTAGTCGTCGGCTCGTACATTCTTAAATTACAGCGATATACGCCATATGGGCAATCAGCATAAACGTATCAAGGGTTAGCAATATCCGAAAATAAGTAGAGTTAGTCAGAAAAGAATTAAAAATTATGGAATACCAGACGATACTTCTGATAGGGATTGGGATTTTACTACTAATGGGTAGCGCGGTACGCAGTGTAAAACGAGCCTTGTTAACTTTAGCCCTGAGTATTCCGCTTGGGATATTTTTTGGCTGGCTGTTTATTATTCCGATGTGCGCCAATAGTCAAGAGATGTATTGTGAGTTACAAGTCTTTTTTACGATGCCGATTGCTTTGGGTATAAGCTATATTGTCTTGCTAGCATTGCCATTATTCTGGTTTAAGCGAGCAATAGGCTTTGTTATCGGTGCGACAATCGGATTCATGCTTCAAAATATGCTGATGGATTATCTGCGGTTCTACGAATTGTCGATTGTTGTTATGTTTGTGTCTATCATCATCGGTGGATTTTTTGGGATGTATATTAGCACGTCAAAGCGCGAAAAATCCAAAACTGAGCATTATGTCATTCTGTAAGATTTTAGATTTAGGGTGCTAAGTAGATAAGGAGGCTCAGTGCCTCCATCAGATTATGAGGGTTTCTTGCTCGCTAGAGGGCGTTTGAAGATATAATTATCGCCATCATACGCTACAAATTCATAGCCTGCCTTGCCCACTTTCGCAAAGACATCATGCAGAGGCACATCTTTCCAATCATTAACTTTATCACCATTGGCGCGGTAATTCAGCCCGTATGATTTAACCACACCAATCATCATATATTCCCATTTTTGCATTGATAGTTCCTTTCCTGAATATGTCTAACTGCTTTATTGTAATCTATTTTCTGCAAAGTATCTTATAAACGCTAGCTTAATATTATGCAATTAGGAAGATAGTAGGAGCTTAGCTATCTGCAAGCGTTAGAGCGATATCACTCGTCCGAATGTAGCGTCCACTTTTTTTGCGCCATTTTAACTCTTGAGCTTGTGTCTCAATCGCAAAGAAATCGCCTGAGAGGGCTATCATCCCTGCCGAATTTTTAGATAGACTATCCACAGGTTCACCGTCAACAATAATGGATTGTACCGTGAGGTCAATTTGTGCAAGCACTTTTTTTGACTTTTTACTTGTGCCATATTGCAATAGCGTCGTAAATGTATCCTCTAGGGCAAGGTCAGAGAGGCTGATGCCTGCTACAAAGAGGAGGTCTTTCTTCTGTTCAATCACATCAATTGTGAATTCTATGCTCATATGTTGGTGATATACCCTTCATCACATTTTAGATTTTATTCATCAGGGCGTAACTTGAACACTCATTGTATATCACCCACAAACAATCTCTCATATTAAAAACGGTCATATCAACGGGGATATGAACAACATCGCATCAGATAAACTTGCTAGACTCTGTTTAGCACCTTACCAACTGAATACATTTCAGGAAGGATTTATCCTAACCATTTACAAACCACATTGGCGAAAATCCGCTGTTAATGTGGAATTTTCGCACGCCCAAAATCCCTGTTAATGTCCCTGTTTTCTCTGTTATCTCCTGATAAACAGGGAAATCATTTACACAGTTGCACTTGCAATCGCCCGTCCTGCGGTGCGACCAGAGAAGATACAGCCCCCCAAGAATGTGCCTTCCAGTGCGGCATATCCGTGCATACCACCACCACCAAAGCCAGCAACTTCACCTGCGGCATACAAACCCTGCACAGGCTGACCATCTACACCAATCACTTGCGCGTCGAGATTGGTCTGCAAGCCACCCAATGTCTTACGGGTGAGGATATTCAGGCGCACAGCAATTAAAGGTCCTGCACTCGAATCAAGAATACGGTGCGGTTTAGCTGTGCGGATGAGCTTATCCCCCAAATAATTCCGTGAGCCACGCAAAGCGATAATCTGCATATCTTTACTGAACGAATTGGTCAGTTCACGGTCACGCGCGATGATTTCTGATTCTATTTGTTTGAAATCCAAGCGGGGTTCATCGGTGAGGGCATTCATCCCTGCAACGAGGTCTGCAAGATTGTCTTTAACCACAAAATCCACCCCTTTTTGCTTGAAGGCTTCCACAGGTGGAGGTGCGCCCGGTAAGATGCGTTTAGCCACTTGCGCCCAACTTTTGCCTGTTAAATCAGGATTTTGTTCTGAGCCAGAGAGCGCAAATTCTTTTTCGATGATTTTCTGGGTGAGGATGAACCAACTATAGTCATAGCCTGTCTTGCAAATATGGCGCAGTGAACCGAGATTATCAAAGCCCGGAAAGAGTGGGTTGGGGAGGCGATTGCCCTCAGCATCAAACCACAGTGACGATGGACCCGGTAGCACACGAATACCATGCTTGCTCCAAATCGGACTCCAATTTTGGATGCCCTCAGTATAGTGCCACATACGGTCACGGTTGATGACTGTACCCCCTGCATCTTCAGTAATCGCTAACATGCGTCCATCAACATGGTCAGGCACACCTGATAGCATTTTTTTCGGAGGTTCGCCCATATCTTTCGCCCAGTTTTTCCGCACGAGGTCAAGATTTGCACCGATGCCCCCTGATGTCACTAAGACCGTTTGGGCTTTAAAGGTAAAATCACCGATGGCTACCCGTGAACTTTTTGCACCACGCTCGACATTACTGGGTTCAAGGATTTCGCCACTGATGCCTGATACAACGCCTCCTTCGGCTAAGACTTCATTGACGCGATGCCGAAACTTGAAGCTCACTAAGCCTTTCGCTTCGCCTTCACGCACCCGTCTTATGAAGGGTTCTAAGATAGCAGGACCTGTTCCCCAGACGATATGAAAACGAGGGACAGAGTTGCCATGTCCGATTGCGCCATAGCCACCGCGTTCTGCCCAACCGACAATCGGGAAAAATTGGATGCCTTGTGCTGTCAACCAAGAACGTTTTTCACCTGCGGCGAAGGCAACATAGGCTTCTGCCCATTGGCGCGGATAATGGTCTTCTTCACGGTCAAACTTGGCAGTCCCCATCCAATCTTGCAAGGCGAGGTCATGCGAATCTTTGATGCGTAGTCGGCGTTGCTCAGGGGAATCAACGAGCATTAATCCCCCAAAAGACCAGAAGGCTTGCCCGCCGAGGCTCTGCTCTGGTTCTTGGTCAACAATAATGATTTTTTTGCCAGCATCCGCCAGTTCAGCCGCCGCGACCAACCCTGCGAGACCTGCACCCACAATAATGACATCTGCTTCTGTCGTCATGAAATAATCCTTAAAAAATAAGGTTAATAATTTGGCGTGATTGTAACGTAAATTCTTCGCATGAGAAACAACCCCCTCTGATGCGGTACTGTATCTATTTCGGCATAAATTCTCGGACGCGCCGTTGCGCTTCCCTACAATCCCGACTCGTAGGGACATCTAACGAGGCTTGTCCGTAGTTGAAAGTATCTAAGCCAGTTAGAATTCAAAGTGACGAAACTGAGGATTCTGACAATGGACTTAGATACTTTCCTAACAACATTATATGTGATAGTTGATGAGTGGTTTAGAGACAAAAAGATAGCCAAAGACCTGAAACGTTGTGGACCAACACCAAAGATGAGTGATGTAGAAGTGTTGGTAGTTGCCATCGCGGGTCAATGGCGCAAAGGAGTGCCATGGGATTCAGAGAGGAGTTTAGTGCGCTATATGAACGAGCATGGTAAAGAATGGTTTCCGAAGATGTTAAAGCGAAGTGCGTTCAATCAGCGTGTGCGTAACTTATGGGCTATATTATTGAGATTACAACAAGATATAAGCCACATTTTGCAAGAGCCAGATCAACTCTATGAGATTGTGGATACTGTGCCAGTCCCTGTGGGTTCAATTAGTCAATCGAAGGCAGAAAAGGGTCATTGGTTTCACACGGCGGATGTTGGTTATGGCGGTAATCAAGGGCGGATGTATTGGGGGCATCAGGTTTTGATGAGTATTCAAGCTAATGGTGCCATCACAGGGTGGTTACTATCTGCCGCATCAAGCGATGATCGTTGGCTACTTCAAGGATTACTCAGTCAGAGAGCAGGATGTGCTCATTTGGTTGTGCCCAAAGCATGGCGACCTCACCGACAATTAACACCTCCTTACTTTCTGGGGGCATTTCAAGCATGTGGACAGTCCACTTGTTCTACTTATTTAGCAGACAAAGGCTTCAATGGCTTTCGCTGGCATAATCATTGGCTGACGATTTACCAAGTTGAGGTTTTAACGCTACCCTCTAAAGGTACTCGTAGCTCTTGCTCTCGATCATGGACTGCATGGTTTAGCAAACTAAGACAACCCATTGAAACTGTTTTTGCTTTATTGACAGAGGTCTTTGATTTAAAACGCTTGCGTGCTCATTCACTTTGGGGCTTGTATACACGCCTCGCTCTGGCAACGACTGCACACAATATCGGTATCTTACTTAATCGGACTTTGGAGCGTGCTTTACTTTCACACGCCACACTTATTTGTTAATTTAATTACGGACAAGCCTAACGGAGTGTCCGTCGGAAAAATTAAAGATAATTTGAATTTCCATCGTTTTCGATAGACTATCTCTGATTCTCCGCGTTACACTTTTCTAAAATTGGTCTGATGGCTTTTCGAGGATAGCGTTACACTAGGGGATATATGATTCATAGTTGAAGGAATAATTTAATGAGTAAGTTTCCCGTTTTTGATGGACATAATGATACCGTTTTGCATTTAATCTCTGAGGAGCGAGGCAAGGGGCGCAGTTTTTTCGAGCGCAGTGAGGTCGGGCATATTGATTTGCCACGCGCAAAAGAAGGTGGTTTCGCTGGTGGGTTTTTTGCGATGTTCGTGCCGAATGACCCGCAGAATATGGAAAAATTGAAGGCATTGGCTGAAAAAGACCCTGCACAAATCCCCTTACCGCCTGCCTTAGAACTCGATTACGCTCAGCAATATGCCTTTAAAATGATGCGAAAGCTATTTGATGTTGAGAAGGAATCCGAGGGGCAGGTCAAAATTACGCGGACTGTCGATGAGATTGAAACTTGTATCGAGAATGACACGCTGGCGATGATTTTGCACTTTGAAGGCGCAGAAGCAATTGATACCAATCTCGATTCGTTAGAGGTATTTTATCAAGCTGGCTTACGTTCATTGGGGATTGTCTGGAGCCGTCCGACAGCCTTTGGCTATGGTGTGCCGTTTCGCTTCCCTAATTCGCCTGATATTGGGGATGGATTAACTGATGCTGGCAAGGCATTGGTCAAGGGTTGCAATGAATTGGGCATCATGATTGACCTCTCGCATTTGAATGAAAAAGGCTTTTGGGATGTCGCCAAGCTGAGTGATGCGCCTCTGGTTGCCACACACTCTAATGTCCACGCGATTTGTGCAACGCCTCGTAACCTGACCGATAAACAATTGGATGCTATCAAAGAGAGCGACGGCATGGTCGGGCTGAATTTTGCGACGGCATTCTTGCGCGAAGATGGAGGCAAAGGACTCAGCGCAGATGAGCGGGCGAAAACACCGCTCACAATAATGGTCAAACATATTGATTATTTGGTCGAACGCATCGGCATTGACCGTGTGGGCTTAGGCTCAGACTTTGATGGGGCAGGGATTCCAGCCGAAATTGGCGATGTGACAGGCTTGCCCAATCTGCTTTCTGCCTTGCAGGATGCAGGGTATGATGATGAGGCACTCAATAAAATCACCCATCAGAATTGGATGCGTGTTCTGCGGAAAACGTGGAAATAGACACACCCCCTCCGACGCTTCGCGCCACCTCCCCCGAAATTCAGGGGAGGATTTTCCATCCTAGTTACTGCGTTTTTGCTTGGGCTTACCATTTCTGCGCTGGCGATAACGCAAGCCTAAAATTAGAGTAGCGAGTAGCCCGATGCCACTTGCGATACTAATGAGTAGACGTTGCAGATGCCACCATGCTTGGTTTTCCAAATAATCTAAGATTGCTGGCGTACCTTGTGCGATAACTTCTGGTGGGGGTGAGACAAGAGGGTTATCTTGTAATCTAATAAAGCATAAGTCTGTTTGGAAATTAGTTAGTTCCCTTAATTCATAGGGTAAATATCTTAATTGATTACCCTCAATGCGAAGATAACATAAATTAGACAGATTGCTCATTTCAGATGGTATACTGCTTAAATTATTATTTCCTATATTTAGACCTTGTAAGGTAGTGAGAAAACCAATTTCAGGAGGTAGATTCATTAATTGGTTGTTTGCTAACGATAAACCTCTCAGATTAGTGAGCTTACTTATTTCCGGTGAAATATTTTGTAGTTCATTATCGTCTAAGTTTAACTCTACTAAATTGGAAAGATTCCAAATCTGAGATGGCAAACGTGTTAATTCATTATTACCCAATCTTAATACTGTTAAGTTAGAAAGGTTACCTATTTCAGATGGAAGAATAGTCAAACGATTGTTGTTTAAGTCCAAATCCCGTAGATTATTGAGATTTACTACTTCAAGTGGGAAAAGTACAAACTCATTTGAGGACAAATGTAAAGTTCTTAAATGAGTGAGATGTTCTATTTCAGATGGTAAGGTAGTTAATTGATTATCATGCAGAAGAAGATGTTCTATTTTTGAAAGGCGACCTATTTCTGGTGGTATTTCCTTCAAGCCTAGTGACTCAAGAACCAACCTATACGTGCCTGATTGCTCTGCTTCAAGGATACGCTCTAGGGCAATGTCGTAGGGCGTTTGTTCTTGGGCGCATACAAATCCAGAAGCCAGAAATAAGATAAATGTGATTAAGAAAAGTCGCATAGAAAGTTGCCTGTTTCGCTTATTTGTCTCTACTATAGCGTCATTATTCAGAGCAATATCTACGCTTAGGCTACTAATGCCCTGCTATTACTATTATGATAAGGTTGATTGCTCATAAATTTTGGTCTTTCGGACACTATCCATAGTGTCCCTACAATAATCATTCAAAAGAAATACCTATCTATGCAAAATCCAGCCGAACAACTCAAAACAGTGCCATTGACCATTCTTGTGCCTGATTTGCTCAAGCAATTCAATAAGCCGACCTTGTTGGGTCAGCGTGGGGTGCAAGTGAGCAAACATGAGATTGATGCTATTGGCGAGGTATTGGTAGAAGAACAATCTTTGCCTGATATAGTTGTCGACATTAATCTCGCTTTGCGCGATATTGTGCAAGAGAGCATCACCCTCCTCCATGAAAAATTCGGCTTAACATTCGAGCAAGCCCTGCAAACAAGCGATATATCGGAAGTTGCAGATTGGGAAACAACAGCCGATTTTCTAGAAATTGCTAACGAAAAGAGCAATGCTGAATTACGCATTTCGGCAGGTTGTTCGTTGATGGCATTTCTGGGTGATGTCAGCCTAGCGGAGCATTTACTCACTGTCATTAAGGTTGACGAGGGTGCGAATGATGTCGATGCGATGATAGCGAAACGGGCATTATCGCATTATGCTGAGGTGGATATAGAGGCTAAGGATTGGCTAGAGAGAATTAAAGCGGAACTTATATAGAGTCTCGAAAAATTTTAGAATAATTTTGGGTCTTTTGTCGCGGACAGCATGCATGCTGTCCCTACATGAAACCTAATTCTTTAGGCAATAATGTAGGGGCGTGATGTATCGCATCCGAAAACCAAGGTCACTACTTTTTTTAATTTCTTTCAAGTTTCTACATTATGCTATAAATTGCGTTTTGCTTGGTTTGCTTCATCAGCTTGGGAACCTTCATCAACAACATCTTCATCCAAAAGGCGTGTTGGAATATCCTCATTTTTGAGTTTGCGCTTGGGTTTATTCACGCTGAGCCAGCGTTCCATGCGATATAGATAATGCTGTGAAGCAATTGCCGCGAGGATTGCTGTAATTAATGAGAGGGTTAGGGGATGTCCGATTGCGCCTTGTGTCACGATAATTAGTAAGCGACTCAGCACCAAGACCATCATAAAAACCGCTATCAAGACACCCATGCGTCGATTATGAATTTTACTCGTTGTCACTGTTGATTGCTCATGCTGAAAAGCTGTGCCGATAATCACCCCTGCCATACCACCGAGTGTGAATCCTGTGAAAATGCCTGCCAAAATTAGACCGAAAACACTGGGCGCGATGGTAGGCAAAGTGAGTAAGCCTGTCAGCGCAAAATAGCCTAGCAGTAGAATTGTCGCGCTGACTGCACCCCATGCCATCATATGCTGAACGGGGTCAGGACGATTCATGATGATTGCTCCGAATTTACTTCATCGTTCTGGAGGTCATCGTGGAAATCACTACTATCGTTGGCATTATCTGCAAGGCGTGATGCGACGAGAGCATCGTTCTTGGCTTTGGTTTTATGCGTTTCGATGCCCCCACTCCATAGTCTGATGCGGAACATATAGCGATGTGCGGCATACGCTGAAGCGATAGCAGCTATCACGGCTGGAAAACCGAGCAAAAGAAAATCAAAGAAACCGTAAAAGCTAAGACCAAAAAATATGACAATCAAAGCAAGGGACATCAGGAAAGTTAAAATTGCTGTAATACCATAGACCTGTGGACGCTTCGCCATCATATCTGCTTTGGTGAAAGGAAGCGGTACGTGGCGCATCATTCGCCATAAACTTGCGCCGACAATCGCTCCCATTAAAGCACCCGGAACAGCGCCGAAGATAAATCCGAGATACCAACCAAAGGGCGAAAATAGAATCCCCAGTGTTTCCCAATTAAAGCCTGCTTCCAACATATCCGCCACAACGATGATGTACAAAAGGGCAAGAATGAAACCACTGCCAGCCCCCCATTTCATCATGTGCCAAATCGCATTAGGACGCTTTTTCATTGGATGCCTTCTTTCGGAGATGGCTTGGGTCAGCTTTGAGGTCATCTATAAAACGGGTTGCGCCAATTAACGGAATGACGACCATCCAGACGACTGTCAGCATCACATCACGGATACGTGGTACATCAGCAAGCGGTAAGTTCATCCATAGCTCACTATTCACATACCACCAAGCAATCAGGGCATTGGCTATCGTCAAGAGAATCCCAATCCGTATCCATGCCTTGAAGAAATAATAGATGATTGTTCTATCACTGACTAAAGCAGTAAACGTCATCGTCCAGACCAAAACACCTGTAATCACGCCACCTATCAACGCCACTACTACTGCGACAAATATCCAGAAGGATAAACCTGCTAAAAATTCGGGCATCGGCTCAAAGAGCGCAGTACGTCCTGCTTCGCTCAGGCTATTGAAGATGATTAGCAGGGATAATAAACCACTGGTCGCTATCAAGTTCCAGAGTGTCATATGCACAATTGGATTTCGCATGTCAACAGCAGACATAAATCATAACCATTTTCTGCAAATTTTTGACTATCATTTTTATTTTACAACATCAGCGCAATAATGGCGTATGATTGCCAAAAAGGATAAATGTATCCATGTCGATTAAAATTCTCAGACGCGCCGTTGCGCTTCCCTACAATGGCTAATAGGTGGGGGCAACAAAGGGGATGTCTGCCGAGAAATGTAGAGTCTGGAAGGAAATTAGAAAAAAGTAGTGACTTTCGTTTTCGGACGCGATACATCACGTCCCATAGGTGTCAAGTTAAGAGTAAATGAGATGTTAAACTAGGTTGAATCATCACAAACAACCCGAGTAACATCTCATGAGAAGAAGAATAACACGAGTATCAAAAACAATGCAAAGAGTCTTAGTAACCAAAGCGAACCAATTAGCAATAGAAACAGGGTTTATGATACGCGAACGAGTGTTGACAGGTAGTAGTTTTGTCAGTGGCTTAGTATTCGGATGGCAAAGTAATGCCACCAGTAGTTTAGAAGGACTGAGTCAAGCAATAGGCAATGGCAACGTCTGGATTATATACAGGTCGGGCGTGAGCAAGCAAAATGGCTTGAACATGCTTTACTGGTGAAATCCAACCCTTGTCATACTCATCTAATGATTTACTGGAAACGAGGTGAAAAATATACTTGGTATCTGGCTACTAACCAACTCTCTGCTTTGCCTGCCTTACACTTGTACAAACGACGCATGTGGATTGAAGAGATGTTTGGTGATATGAAGGGACATGGTTGTGACTTGGAGCTTAGTCGATTATGCACTCCTGAACGCTTGTCTCGCTTGACACTTGCTGTTTGTATTTTATACGTCTGGCTTGTCACAATAGGTGAATATGTCTTGCTTCTGGGCTTCAATTCCGAAGTTGACCGCACTGAGCGTCAAGATTTGTGCATTTTTCGCTTAGGATGGGATTGGTTGGCACGACGATTTACCTTTGATGACCCCATCCCTATCTTATTCAAACCCTACTTCTGTTTGGTGTCGGGTTGCTAGGGAATATTTCCAATTATTTTTCGGATTCACCTCTGGGTTGAGTTTTTACCCGCCAACTTGACGGGTTTCCATCTCGGCGTCACAATTTTTGCACTTGAAATACTTAATATGCTCGCCCATTGAACTACCCTCTAAATTAGCGAGATACTTCGTGCCTTTTTCGCCACAATTCGCACACACAGGCAGGTTATCTTCACCGATGGCTTCTTTGAGGATGTCAATGAGGGGGTCATCTTCAAATTCAACAGCCATTTCAAGCGCAGTGCGCCCTTGGAAATCTGTTGCGGTGAGGTCAGCATCATGCTCAATAAACCAGCGCACAGCATATAATCGGTTCGCCATGATAGATGCCAAGAGAGCTTGTCCTAAATTCACATCATCAACTTGATTATGAATCGTCTCAATAATAGCCAGATTGCCTCCGAATGCGGCGTGGAACATCAAGCTAAAGTTATGTGCGCCTATCTCGTCGATATTGTCGGGGTCTTGCGCGAGAAGGACATTAAATTGGTCTTCATCACCCAGCAT
The DNA here is from genome assembly GCA_965230145.1 of Phototrophicaceae bacterium. Lineage (GTDB taxonomy): Bacteria > Chloroflexota > Anaerolineae > Aggregatilineales > Phototrophicaceae > JAUZRW01. Next base: position 2,372,419 of record CBDDKI010000002.1, on the reverse strand, counting down.
CGCATAGGCGACCATATTGGGCGTTGCGCCGTTCTCTAGCAAAAATTCAGCAATCGCTCGTTGCCCCGTATGTGCCGCCGCCTGCAAAGGAGACTCCGTTTGCCCAGGACTCCATTCTATGGGTTCATCAATCAGGTCAGGATGCTCTGCATATATGGCTTTGACTGCCTCTAAATCTCGATGTGCTGCTATCACAAATTCGCGTACTTTGTCAGTCATGGCAATCTCCTAATAATAAATTTATTTCTGCAAAACATAATAACATCGCTTCGCCTCACCCTGCTTGACGAAATCGACAATCTCGTACCCCTTAGCAAATGCCGATTGAAGTACCTCGCGCATAGAGTGTCGCCATTGTATTGCTAAGTCAAGATTTTGCGCTTTCATAGCGTGAAAATCATAAGGACACTGGACTGCATGATAGGTATCGCTAGCTTGTGCTGAAATAAGGGGAACATCATCCTCGCTTATGAGCAAAAATGAAAGCTCGTTGGGATAATCATTTCGTAATGACTCTTTTGCCTCTAAATCCCAAATTACTTCAAAACGGTCACTCGGAACACCCGCATTAATACCGTCACTCATCACACCATAGAAATTGTGGTGGTAAATATTGGATGTTGCGCCCAACATATGAAAATTGAAGTGAGCGTTACCGCGCATCGCAGGGTCAAATGTCCAGCGCATTTCACGATAGCCTAAGTCAAGAGCTATCTGGCGTTGTGCTTGTTTTATCTGGTAGCCAATGCCTTGCCCTTGATATTCAGGATGAATACCCGCCATATGTGACCATATCATGCCTGCTGTTTTGGTTGAGAAGGCAACTGCCATGCCTATCATCGTATCATCGTCGAATGCGCCCATGACGATGCCACCTGTGTGCTGTAATACATGCAGAGTGTGGGCAGAAATCGCTTCACTATGATTCGGCATATTCCAGACCAGCACTTCTAAGGCTTTAACTGCTTCAAATTCTTCGTTTGTCTGGCAAAGACGATATGTGATAGCCACTAATTGACAACCTCATAAGAAACAATAATCGTATCGCCAAGCATCAAGGCTTGTCCGGGATACAGTGGGGTTTCTTCAGTGATGCGTGCGCCACCATTGATGCGTGTGCCGTTGGTACTGCCTAAATCTTCTACACTATAGACATTATTCGCCCATTTAAGGCGTAAATGATAACGGCTTACTTCAGGGTCATCTATCTGAATATCGTTAGTCGAATCTCGTCCCAGTGAAATGACTTCGTTACTCAAAGAAAAAACCTTATTGAGATTAGGTCCACGTCGCACAACCAGATGATGTCCGGGAGTTGTCGGCATCACTTGGCGTGTGAAGGCAGCATTTTGTGCGGGAGCAGGGGAGGCTTGCGCTGGAGCAGGCACAACAGACATTGCTTTACTCGGTTGCGCTTCATCAGCTAAAGTGCGCTTGATTTCACGATTAAAATAATCCCAAAAATGCGCTTGGCTCGTGAAGCTATTGACATCAAAATGTTCGAGCATTTGTAGACGCGGGTGCATCCGTGCGCGTTCAAAAATAATTGGGACAACAGGTATATTTAAACCAATAGCCAATGCCCATTCATAAGTCATATAGGTGGAGTCCGCCGCGCTTGGCGTGACAATTACCATCATCGCATCTGCCGCCCGAATAGCATCATCAATTTCAAAACGCCAATCTTGCCCCGGACGCGGTTTCGGGTCTATCCAAGGTTTATAGTCAATACGTATTAAATTTTCACGCAAGGTCGTCATATGACGGGTATCGCGCTGAGAAAATGAAATAAAGATATTTTTCATCGTTGCTCCCTACTGATAATTTGTGATACATAGATTATAGCGATTATGATAGATAAGCGTCAGAGGCTGAATTTAATAGGAGATTAGAATCAAAAATGGGAGCAAATTCTGCTCCCATTTTCATAAACTTAGTGCTTATTCTGCTTAGAAACCACCGAGTAATGCTTCAACAGGAATTTCTTGAGCATTTTCTGGTAATTCAATTGCGTCTACCGCATTGACATCACTACGTGAGAAATCAACTGTCATATTGAATGTGAGTGAACCTTCTTCTTGTTCACCCATTGCAGCAGCAAATGGCTCAATATCAAGGATCATGTTGACTTCAACGATTGTTTGCATGTTGATAGCTGTCTCAGTATCAATCTTTTCGGTCACAGTAACGACAGAACCAGCAAGTGCTTCAGCTAATGCTTCACCAAATTCTTCTTCGCTGATTTCTTCTGGTAGGTCAGATTGTAAAGCACCTTGGTAGGCTTGTGACACAATCGCATCGACTTGCATTGCAGCAGCAAGGTCAATGGTTGTAACGAATACAGCTACATCAACACCATCCACTGTTTCATCATCTAAGCGTTCCATGGTAGCGAAACTTGCAATATCGTCTTCGCTAATATTAGCTGGCATGAAGGATTCAAATGGATTCGTATCATCGCCCATATCTGTACCGAGCATATCATCCATACTGAAATCAGCAGCATCTTCTAAACCTTCAAGCAGGTCGCCCATTTCAACATTTTGAAGTGGAACTTCGACAAGATCAAAGATATTGATACCGTTTACACCTGTGAGGCTTGGGTCAAACATTGAGAATGGTGTGAAATCGACATAGCCAACACCATCAACCAACCAGAGGTTAAATGGACCAATAGGTGGAACACCGAGTTCTTGTGGGAACGCATAGTCTAGTTCTAATTCTGCATCGAACCCTTCGAGTGTGCCACGGAATAAATCAAGGAATGAACGTGCGCTGACATCTAGAACATCAACATCACCAAATTCTTCCCATGCAGCATCAACTGCTTCTTCGTCGATAACATAAGCACCACTGAGGTCGAATGAAGCAGAAAATTCTTCTGGGTCATTGCCATTTTCTTCGATGCTACCATCTGTATCAATGGACACAGCAAAAGCTGATGAAACTGGTACTTCTGCATCTTCAGCGAGTTCGTGGTAAAGTTCGCAATCATCTTCATCTAAGCCGAGGCATAGATCATCTTGAGCAAAACTAATGCCAGCCAAGCTCAAAACGAGTGAGATGCTGAGTGCGAGAATAATAAAACGACTGATTTTCTTCATTTAGGCTTTCTCCCTAATGTCTATATTTACTACTTGCAATACGTAGCCATTGTACACTAGGTTTCACTAAGAAAACGTTAAACCCCTAGCCTTTAGGGGGAGGATAGTGAAATTTTACACAATTTTTATAAGTTGCTTATCTGGCATCAAGTATCAATGCTCAATTTAAACCTGCACGGCAGGGGGAAGTGGAGGTGGATTGCCCTGTGTGAAGGTTTCAATATAGGGAACAACACCAAAGATGAGTATCCCAGCAATTACAATGACAACAATCGCAACGAGTAGTAAGTAAACAACCCGCTGTTTATTTGCCAGCCCTTCTTCATCATAATCAATTATTACATTATTAACATCATATTCATAATTAGCGTAATCGTAATCTTCATAGTTAATGTCATGAGTGCTATGGCTGTCAAATTCTGAATAGTCGTCATAAACAGGGGTTTGCGTTTGGCTGAGATTTGATTGCATAAAAACTTAGTACGCCTATGATGGGATAATTACAGGTAAATGATGTCCACATTGTAGCATGACTTCATATTATAGAGCATTGTCGTTGGGCTAACAATTTACCTACGATTAGGGTACGCCACAAAAAAAATTCGAGGATGAATCTAGTAATCGTCATGATGACCGTTATAATGTCGTCATCTTTTTTAAGTCAATTATTTGAGGATACATCTATGTCACGTTGGATAACCTTTAGTCTGGTTTCCATTTTACTATTGCTCAGTAGCGTTGTTATCAGCGCACAAGAAGCCAATGGTCAAGTTATTGATATGGCGAATACACTCAATGTTCGCTCTGGTCCATCAGGCGCAGAAGCTATTGTTGGTGAACTCGCTGGCAATACCCCCGTTAGCGTCATCGGACGCACATCCACCAATCGTTGGTTTCAAATAACGAGCTTAGACGGTAGCGTCACGGGTTGGGCAGCCTCTGATTTCATTCAACTTAATGTACAACGTGCCTCTATTCCAGTTGTTGGTGCGTCAGCAACGAGTTCTTCATCAACGACAACGACGACAACCACTACCGAAAGTACAAGCACAACGACAACGACAGCTGATACGCCAGCAGGTGAGCCTGTCGGTAATGCGACTGTCAATGTTGTGGCTGCGAATATGCGCGCTTCTGCCAATACCCGTTCCGCTATTCTTGCTGAACTTCCGAGTGGTACATCAGTAACAGTTATCGGGCGCAATAGCACATCCACATGGATTCGTGTTCAATTAGCCGATGGTCAACAAGGTTGGATTTTTGCACGCTTGCTTGATTTAGGCATGAGTATGTCCAGCATACCTGCGACGAACGCCAGCACAGTTATCACGACTACCACCACAAATGAAGATGGCACAACAACCACAAATACAAGTAGCTCTGTTGAAGTTGCCGTTCCTGCTGGCGATGCTCCTTATTTCACCTTGGGCGCAAGCGCATCAAATATTTTCGCAACAGGGCAAGAATTAGGGAATCGTGCCAATGTCTTCTCAAAAATTGGTGATAGCATCACCGTTGCTGAGGAAATGTTCACGCCCTTTGGCTTCGGTGTCTACAATTTGGGTGGCTATAGTTATCTGCAACCGACGATTAGCTTCTTCATGGCACAAGCACGTAACAATAACTCTTTCAACAACACTTCACTAGCAGCTGGTAATGGCTACAACACGCGCACTGTCTTGAGTTCTGAATTCTCAAACACAGCTTTGTGCTTACCCGGTGAATCACCACTCGCTTGTGAATATCGCCTTACACGTCCTGCTGTAGCCTTAATTATGCTCGGCAGTAACGATACAACCACTGTACCTATTGACGAATTCGCTGATAACCTGCGTACTATTGTTGATTACAGTGTCAATAATGGTGTTATCCCTGTCTTGAGTACCATTCCACCACGCCCGAATTTCCCTGGACGTGCTGAATCATATAATCAGGTGATCATCAGCATTGCGGCAGACCGTGGTTTACCTTTATGGGATTATTACGGCGCGATGGTGACATTACCCGATTCAGGACTCAGAGAAGATGGCTTACACCCAACATCACCACCACTCGGTTTTGAACAAGGTGCAGATTTCCGAGGCAATAACTTACAATATGGTTATGTCATGCGGAATTTGACCGCACTCCAAGCCCTGCATGTCTTACGGGTGAATGTGCTACAGTAACGAATTACAGAAAGACCCTCACAGCGAGGGTCTTTTTTGTTAATGTCATAAGCAAAATTTAGGTAAGTCAAGCATAAATAATTAAAATATATTACAATAGAATGTAAGTCTGCCGTTAGGAGAATGATACTAAGGAACGAAAAATGAATGTTCAAGAACTGACCAAATATTTACAACATCCCAAGCCAAGTGTGCGCTTAATGAGTATCCATACCATCAAGATGGTAGATGAAGAACGCGCATTAGACGCAATTAGTGCGCGTGTTCCGATGGAGATGGATGCAAAAGTTGAGCAAGACCTCAAAGCGACAGGTCGTTACCTGAATAAACTTCGTCAAGATGGTTATAGTACCGTGCAAGCGATTTGTGAGCATTTTAACGTCTATAGTGAAGTGCTGACCTTTGCTGATGAGGAAGAATTCAAAGAAATTCATCGGATGGTTCTCCTGACAACTGACAAGCGTAAAGATGAGGATGTCAATAATAAGGCAATCAATACAGCGAGTATGCTAATTGCTTCACGTATGATGGGCGCATCAACCGTCATGGGGGTTAAGGCTTCAATCCTCGATTTAGGGTCTAACATTGGCTCTGTAACTGAAGCGATGAAAAAACAGAAGAAACGTATCCGCCCAACCATTCCCACTCAAAAGGATATTAGCCGATGGATAAAACTCATCAAATCAGACAATGCGAGTGACCGTCAGGAAGCAATTGTGCAACTGAATAGCGCCAAAAATCCTGCGGGCTTGCAATATATGGCATATGCCTATGCCAATGATGATAGCGAACGTGTCCGCGAGACAGCCCAACGCCTTGGGCGGATATTGTATTGGAACAGTGTCTACTACCAAATGGAGCAAGACGGCACGCTCAAGACAATCATGGATGATTTTGCGGAGTCGCTTGGGATTACTTTGCCTGATAATATCACATCAACACAAGAGATACCTTTGCCTCCTGCCGCCAATGAAGAGATTGCCGACATCTTAGCCCGTGCAGATAAACACCGTAAAAAACGGGGTAGACGGCGGTAGATAATGGATTACTGGTAAGGTCATGCCATCGGGATATTGCCATTAAATTAAGCTAGAATGTTCATTATGAAGAACGTTGATGTAGGGACAATGCCCGCGTTGTCCATAGAGAAAATCACGTAAGTATCTGAAATATGGTACAACGTTACCGTCTCAATGCTTATGCACCGATAATCTGCCTGAAAAAGTGTATTTCACCAACAAAAAAGGGATAAGCTATAAGCCTATCCCTTTTAATATTAAATTCTCGAAACAAGAAGTCCCGTATTAGTCGCGAACGACTTCTACTGCACTAGCTTGTAAGCCTTTTTTACCTTGGGTAACTTCAAATTCAACCTTAGCACCTTCATCGAGTGAACGGTAACCTGAGCCTTGAATTTCCGAATAATGAACGAAGAGGTCATCGCCACTTTCTGGGGTAATGAATCCATAACCCTTTTCAGCGTTGAACCATTTTACTGTACCTTGTTGACGGTCTGCCATTGTAACAATCTCCTGAGATTTATATCTGGTTTTGCCATAACCTGCTGCGTACCTGCAATTCCAAATATTTCAGGATACTTCTGCGGCACTCTGTGAGACTTCATGGGAGCTTCCGCATACACAAACCGCATATATGGGGGTTTTACGATGCTTCAAACTTCTGTCGCTCTCTACTTAGGTTGTAGGGTGCATTACCACTGCACCAATGAGGCAAGACACCATAGCCTACTTATTTCCTCATTGCATCTACAGCATAACATATTTCTGTAAGATGGCTATAGGTAATTTCATTGTGCATTACGTTTTTCCTAGTGTTTTGTAATGCTATATCTAAGCACTTAAAAGAAATAATCTAGCGATGTACCCCTATAAATAGCGTGGAGGACAAGAAATTATCAGAGCGGAAACAATACATTGCGTTTCTATAAATTGGCAGGTGTAGAGACACTATGATGCAGTTTTACAATTAAACACGGAGTTAAAGTAGGGGCGAACCCTGTGTGGTCGCCCTAGTAGGGGAGGGTTTCAAAACCTCCCTTACACAAAAATCTTTTTCCGTGCTAATTTCTTAAAAAGCCTAATAGTGTCCGCGACGAGAAAATAACCGACCATCTTATCTTGTACTCCTACCAGCAGATATTTTCCACCTAATTGAACTAAGAAAAATCACTATAATCTGATATATTTCCTAATAAAAACTACAGGATGGAACACAATGACCCAAAGCAAATGGACAGCCGTTGATGACTATTTTGAAACACATTTTATAGAGGAAGACCCCATTCTATCCTCAGCACTTAAAGCCAGTGCAGAAGCCGAGCTACCCGAAATCAATGTTGCCCCGAATCAAGGCAAGTTATTGATGCTGATGGCACAGATGCAAGGTGCGAAGTCTATCTTAGAAATCGGAACACTCGGAGGCTACAGCACCATCTGGCTCGGACGCGCCCTTCCAGATGATGGCAAACTTATTAGCTTAGAAATGAACCCGACCTGTGTCCAAGTCGCCACAAAGAATATTGCCCGTGCAGGCTTAGATGACAAAGTAACAATCATTGAAGGCGCAGCACTGGATAACCTACCTAGTTTAGTCGACAAAGCCCCCTTTGATTTTATCTTCATTGATGCCGACAAACCCAATAACCCACCCTATTTTGAATGGGCGGTGAAACTATCGCGCTCAGGCACAATTATCATCATTGATAACGTCGTGCGTGATGGTGAAGTTGTTAATCCAAATAGCAGTGATGAACGGGTGCATGGTGTTCAAGCTGTCACGGAACTCATCGCCAATGATGAGCGCGTCACTGCGACATCCCTGCAAACTGTCGGGAGCAAAGGCTATGATGGGTTCGCACTCCTGCGGGTGAGATGAAAATTAAACATTTGAAATTAACTAAAGTTATTGTGCGAAGTGTAAGCTACAGATGATGAAGTAAAGGTTGATTAGGCGTATTTTGTAGAAAGACTATCTATGAACTACCAAATCTATGAGCCACATCCAGACCTAGCATCATTTGTAAAGTGCTACTGGACTTTAGAGGTTCCGTTAAATGTAGAGGCTCAAAGACAACGCATTGTTCCTGATGGCTGTATAGAAATGGCATTTATCTTTGGAGATGATATTAAGCGATACACATCAGAAGATGAATACGTTATCCAGCCACGGTCAATGGTACTGGGGCAAATTACTCAACCATTTTTTATTGAGCCAATAGGATATGTCAATAGTTTTGCTGTTCGCTTTTATCCGTATGGTTTTGCCAATTTCGTATCGATACCAATTAAAGAATTAGCCAATAAAGAAACACCGCTCACTGTATTATTTGGTGAAGAAACCGCTAACGAACTAAGCCACGAAATCAATAACGCAAAAGACACAGAAGCTAGAATAATCGTTATCGAAAACTTTCTTTTTAAAAAACTAAACGAGCAAGTATCTATTGATCATATCGTAAAGACTACAATTGATACGATATTTTCAACAGGGGGTAGTATCTCTATCAAAGATATGCTTAAAAATGATATGTCTAAACGGCGACAACTAGAGAGGAAATTCACAGAACAAGTTGGGATTAGTCCGAAGCAACTATGTAAAGTTATCAGAATACAGACTGTCCTAAAAATGATGCTTAATCAAACGTCTGAGAGTTTGTCGCAAATTGCCTACAATGGTGACTATTATGACCAAGCCCATTTCACTAAAGATTTTAAAGAATTTACGGGAATGACACCTAAAGAATTTTTTGAATTTGAAAATGAGGAAATGGCATTATCTTTAAAATTCTATGAATGAGTGAATATGTCGCAATTTTACAATACTTACTCTTATCACTACTGTACGCTTTGAAGGAACTTAAATAAGTACAGGATGATATGAGAGATGATACAAAAAATTGAAAGCATAACAATTGGTATTGCAGTTGAGGATGTTAATGAAGCGGTAGGTTGGTATAAGACATTGCTTGGTGAAGTTGAAACAATAGAGCCAGCCCCCGGTACGATTGAACTGCAACTAACCGAAAATACTTGGCTTCAACTTGATGATACAGGCTACCTCAAAGTCGGTGGGGGAATAATTCGGCTTGAGACAAACGATATAAATTCTATTCATAAAAAGGTTAAAACGTTAGTATCCAATGTAGGCGAAATTGTGTCAGTCGAAGGGGTAATACAATACTTCGATTTTCAAGACCCTGCTGGCAATAAATTATCCTACTATCAGGTATAGCCATAGATAGATTTAGTGTAGGGATAAATCAGCGTATCCATCTGTTATCTTGGGCGGACGCAATAATGCAGTTTTACAATTAAACACAGATTTAAATCAAAAGATAATACTACGTAGGGGCGCAGCATGCTGCGCCCTTACACCTAGATCTTTCTCCGTCTTAATTTATTAAAAAGCATCATTGCGTCCCTACAAGTCTATAGAGTTCAGTAGGGACACCATGAATGGTGTCCGTGACGAAAAAACACATGACCACGTTATCTTATACCTCTACCAGCATGCTGCGCCCCTACACCTAAATATTTCTTCGCCTTAATTTCTTAAGAAGCCTAATAGTGTCCGCAACAATAAAACACTGACGACACTATAATGTACATATACCGATTTATCATGAACCTTTCAAACACAAGCCCAATTCCTTTATGAATTAATATTTCCTTTCATGCTAAACTTGTAATGATTTAGACATAGTTATTACGTAGTGTTATGACAAGTTGGGCAAACGAGAGCGACGTTTTATGAAATTGAACAAGCAAGTTTTAAAATCTCCACAATTTATTCCTAGTTTTGGTACAGTCATCATTGTTACTGTTGCAAGTATTGTCTTAGCACCGCAATTATTCTGGTTATTTATCCTAATTGGAATTGCTTTCGCTGGTATGCTCTATGCCTATTTTGAACAACAAGTTAAAGTTGCTGATTTAGAAGCAAAAGTCACAATGTTTAAATCAAAAGAAGACGAATACATCATTCGTACAGAGCAACTGAAACGTGCCTTACATGATATTCGTAGCCCCATCAGTGCCTTGAAATTGCGCCTCCATATGCTTGAAAAAACCAGTAACGATGACGGGAAAGTCCATATACGGCGTATGGAAGATAGCCTCAATCATGCGGTTGACCAAGTAAAAATGATAGGCGATATTCAGCAAGGTAAGGTCGCCCCAACTGAAACACTCCAGCTAAAACTCGCCGACATACGCGCATTTGCTAAATTATCCCAAAGTGACCTTCAATAAATTACTGTTTGCCCTACGCTCAGAAGCTATCCGTACCTAAATATAGTAGACATTTGTAGGATGATAGGCACTTATCGGGTACTCTGAGGGAAATGGCATGAAGAAACGCTTATTCATCAGTATAGGCTTAGTCATTCTGCCTATCTGTCTTGTTGCAATTTGGTATTTCAATCGACCTGCCCCTAAGCCAATTGATAACCAAGATTTATTTGAAGGGATTAGCTACTCGCGTATTGTGAGAGATAACCCTCCTCTAATCTATCACCTCATTGAAGTTGATTTGTCAGCAGAAGGACTCCGATTTTTCACGACACCAGCAGATGTGATTGAAGGGTACGATTTCTCTGCCCGAACGACCTCAGATTTTTTAGAAGAATTTGATTTACAACTCGCGATTAATGGGGATTTCTTTGACCCTTGGTATTCGTATTCACCCTTTAACTATTATCCTAAAATTGGAGATGGCGTTAATGCACGTGGTTTAGCAGTAGCCGATGGTCAAATTGCTAGTGAGGGGTACGCGCCTGAATTTAGTTCCACACTCTACATCACCACTGATAATCAAGCCTCATTCACCTTACCCAACGCGCCTATCCAAACGGCTATTAGCGGAAACATCATGCTCGTTGAAAATGGCGTATACGCTCTTACTGAAGGCAATAGCTACCTCGATAATCGCCATCCACGCACGGCAATTGCGTTAAGTGAGGATGCTAGCACTCTCTTTCTGTTTGTTGTAGATGGTCGCCAACCCAATTATAGTGTTGGTGTCACCATGCTCGAATTAGCAACGATTATCATTGAGCATGGAGGCTACTCTGCCCTAAATTTAGATGGTGGTGGCTCAGTTGCGATGGTGATGGAAAATGAAAATGGAGATGCACACTTGCTCAATTCCGCTATTCATACCAGAATCCCTTACCGAGAACGACCCATAGCCAATCATTTTGGACTCTATGCAACACCATTAAGGAACTGATGTTTCGCAGTAGCGTTTTTAGGATGATATTTCGATAACAAATTGTCCTGTTCATTCAATTTTGTTTTCAGTGAACAGTTATCGGTTATCAGTAAGGACAAAATGCGGTTTTCGGATAACTGAGAACCGACGACTGATGACTCGACAAGTGACCACATGCTTGATGCTAAAGTGTGTTTCACATGACTGCGTAAGGTGAGTAAGGAATTAATCTAAATGTCATTATCAGATGAACAAAGAGCGATTGCCAAAGTTCAAGCGCAAGGTTGCCGACGCTGGATGAGCCTGATTATCCTTGCACCTGTTTTGTTATGTGCCATCTTAACCATCCTCGCACCAAATGTGAGAGAGTATCTAGTCAAGCGCGAAGCCAACGAACAATGCCAGCTATTAGCGACCCAATCTGAACCTGTTTCCAATAGCACCATTTTTGAAGACGATACATTTATTGGAAACACAGTCATTGCTGCGGATAATCTCGAACAGCTAGCTCTCTTGGGCGAAACGACTTTTGAGGCAAGTATCCCCTCGCGTGATACTATCTCTGCAATAGCACATCCTCAGAGCGACTATGTCATTTACGTCGCATATCGTCCGAGTGCCACAACGAACTTCTTTATCTGTGATAGTAATAACGCACTGGGTGCATTCTCAGCAGGTGAAACAGCAGGTGATTTAGTGTTTAACCCTGATGGCACTTTATTCGCTGTAGGAGAGGGTCGCAATGGACAAGTCATGGTCTTTGATGCCCGTAACATCACAGGACTTGAAACAGTGAATATTCTTGGTACACAAGATTATCGCCAAATTGACTCCTTAGCTTTTCACCCGACAGAACCACTTCTATTTTTCACCTCAGAGAATGAACTTTATGTTTACAATACCGACACCTTTATCCAACTCTTGCGCCTACCGATTGCCGAAACCAATGGCAAAGAAATAGGCTTCAATGTGGATGGCAGTCTCTTATATCTTGCTGGAATAGAAGAAAATCCACGGGCATCAGTTTGGGGCATTGATGAATAAAGGTAAAAAAAGGACAAGGTAAAATTTTGCTTTATTTTCTCAATACACAAGCACCTTGATTCTTATGTTTTGTTTTGGCAAATGGCATTTGCTAAAGCGCTCTTGAGAACTAATTTTCAAGTACGCTTTAGCGTCCGAAATGTGCCTAGACAGACGGCTTTAGCCTCTGTCGATGAGCGAAAGTTTGAAATGTTCTAAAGCCGACAGCTTCAATTGTCTATCTAGCCTTTATGTTTATATGAAGACGCAATATTTTCTCCGTCTTAATTTGTTTCAGGACGCACCAATTATCTCAACCGCTTGAAATACTGAAATACTTTTAAAGCTAGTTCTACTAAGCTACTTAACCCACGCCCCATTATTTCACCTTGCCTTTGTGCCGAATCAACCTCAAAATATCCTCATCATTCATGCACTCTTGAAAAGATTTCTATGAAAAAACTACTGCAAATTCTCGGCATCGTTGCTGTTAATCTCCTAATTATCGCTATTTTGCTCGAAGTTCTATTACGTGTTTTTGCCCCGAGCCTACCCGGTGCGGTTGGGGTTGCTGTCCGTTGGGTGACCACAGGACAACCCTACCAAGAAGAGTGGACGCAAGCATGGCAACAAAATATCGACCACTATTGGACATTGCGCCCGAATATTGATAATGCGCTCCAATATGGCAGTCCCACAGTGAGTTTTACTATGAGTACCGTCGAATTATGGGATGATGCAGGCATCGGCTTCCGCACTGACCCTGTCGATTTTTTTGTGGATGCAGTGGTCGTTGGGGATAGTTTTGGCATGTGCTTCACGGAGCGTTCTGATTGCTGGGTAGAGCAATTCGCGCAACAAAGTGGTTTAGGCGTAGTCAACCTGAGCCAGCCTGTGACAGGCACAACCAGCCATCTACGTATTTTGCGCGATTTCGGTGTGCCACTCTTAGAAACAAATCCTGAGCCATTGGTTATCTGGCAGTTTTTTGGGAATGATTTCAACGATGACTATGGTTTAGCTGTCTTTCGGGATGAAATAGAGCCTATTGAAACTGAAAAATCTCAAGATACCGAAGTCCGCCAATGGAGTGCCTTAGTTGCAGTCGCACAGACCCTATTCACAGGGCAATTTGTGGGTGTGCCAGATAGCGAAGCCCTATTCCTCAAGCCCTATCGTGCAACTTACGGTGAGAATAATATCTTGCAATTTGGCGGCGAATACGAACGTAATGCCCTTGATATGTCGCGTGAGATTAATCAGATTGGCTATGACTATTCGGTTACTGCCTTTGAAGAAGCGCAAGCTATTGTGGAAGATATGAATGGCACTCTGCTTGTCGTCATTATCCCCACCCGCGAAGAAGTTTACGGTGACATCACTGCACCAATTATGGGAGAGGATGAGCTAGCTAAATTGACCTCAGCACGCACCGCCATGCTTGATTTATGCGAGGAATTGTCTATAACTTGCTTTGATGCCTATTCAGCATTGGTCGAAGTCGCTAACGAGGGCGAAGCACTGTATTTTAGTGATGACATGCACCTCAATCCGTATGGAAATCAGGTTCTAGCTGAGGCTTTAGCAGATTGGCTGGCTGAGAATTAATCCTCAGCTTGTTTCTGTTCCATCCGTGCTTTTACTTTGGCATGTAATTCAGCACTGTATTTTTTAGCTTCTTCGAGTAATGGGTCAGTTTCAGCATCTCGTTGTTCAAAGTAAGCACGATTATCATGGTAATAGGCTAAAGCTGAATAGACATCTCCTACAGTGATTCCATAATGCTCGGCAATTTCATCAACAGTAACGCCATAAGTATGTTTCACAGCAATCATATTCACTTTAACGCGCTTGTTAATTGTTCGTGGAATATCATCTTCATCAATTAGAATATGTAGGATAGGTGCTTGCATAATATTTTCTTACAATGCGTATGTGGGATTAAATTCATTATTGTCTGAAAAATTGAGATTTATGTAGGGATGGCATCCATGCCATCCGCCAAAAATGCGACTGTGTTTCCACCTACTTGCTAGTTTTTATAATGACAAATCTTCTTAACTCGCCGTCAGCGAATCTTTCATGATGGCGATTTTCTCACCGATAAAGCGTCCATCATCACTGGCAATCAAGACACCTGCTTGCTTATTGATAACCAATTCGCCGAGATGCTTAATCAGCTGGTTGATTTGCTGGCGCATAATCATCATTACATCTTCCCAGACCACATCTTCGGGTAGAGAGGCTTCGCGTAAATCACGGGTGCTTTCGAGATAGGTCATGGCTGGGTCGACTTCAGGGAAAACGAGCGCACTCGGTAAATCATGGCGCACTATCGAGAAGAATTGTCGTGTGAGCATCCGTATCCCATTTTCGAGAGCAAAACGGTCTGTGGGCATCTCTGGCGCACGAACACTCGCCGCACCTGTGCGTGTGAGCAAGACAATTGCCCGACGCATCAAGACTTGTAGCTCAGGCATCGTTGCCATGCTATTGGTCGCAATCACCACAATCCCACTCGGTGCAAGCACACGACGAAACTCAGATAACGCTAACTCAATATTGTCGATATGGTGCATCATATGATTCGCCATCACAATATCAAAGCTGTGGTCAGGAAAAGGTAAGTTCTCAGCATTGCCGAGGTAAATATGCTCTTTATCACCAGCCAAAGGGTGATTTGTAATCATCGAGGGCATTAAATCTATGCCGACATAATCCAATTCAGGCTTCTGTTTATTGAGCTTAGTATAGTAAAGCCCATTACCACATCCAACATCCAGCAATCGTTCACCACCATGCCAAGGAATACGCTCAATAACCCAATCCGCGAAACTGCGGTCAGGGATGGTGTATTTGTCATGGATTTCTTGCCTAACACGCAAATGGTCATCAGTTGAATAATGCTTGCGTATCAAGTCGTCTTGATGTTCAGATGTCATGATTTTCCTAGCTCAGTGGTTATTGCCTGAATGTTGTCTTTACTTTAACTATACTACCGCATGTATTATTTGCAATAAATGAAGATATTGTTTTATGACTATTTTATCATGTATTGATGGCGACGATACCAATAATGATGATGCGTTTTGAATCCTAGTTTATCATAGAGTGCAAGCGCAGGTGCATTGTCCGCGACAACTTGCAAGTAAGCTGTTGACGCACCTTGAGTTTTACCCCAAGCCAGAAGGCTATTCACTAAGGCAAAACCGAGTCCCTGCTGACGTTGATTCGGGTCGACCACAATGTCGAATAAGCCAATATAACCATCCTCATAAACACCCAAGCCAACGGCTTTGTCCTCTATCCATGCAAAACAGGATGTTGCCTGAGTTTGCATCAGCATTTCTTTTGCAGTCGCAATATGCTCTACACGCACACTATTCCAAGTCCCCCATGCTGATAACCACTCATCTGAAACCGTATCGCTACTATTAAAACGGCTATCTTGTATGGGGGATAATCCACTTAAATCGGCTGTCTGTACGAGGGTTTCGTTATAGCGTTCGTAGTGTCGGTCTGCTAAAACTGCGTCTAATTCAGGAGGTTGCATCGCAGAGGTTAAGCGAAATATTGCTGGCAATCCCTTCTGAGCATACCAATTTTCGCAATAGTGAATTTTTTCAGGTAATGGTAAAGACGTTCCATCCAATGCTTGAACACTATTTGCGCGTCCTGTATAGCCCTTGGCATAGCGCAATAACCACCCATCGTATTGCTCTGTTTCCAATGCTGACCATGCACGTAAACTAATATGCTCCAAATGACGAATATTATCCATGAATTTCTCCTCTACTCATGAATTATTTAAGGACTTACGTTATAGTATCCTTTGTCACTATAAACACAAAATACAAGGAGATATATTAAATGGCAATACGTTCAGCAGATGCACGGTGGGAAGGTACACTTAAAGAAGGTAAAGGCAATTTATCGCTCAAGAGTGGCGCGTTTGAAGGTCAATACAGCTTTAGTTCACGTTTTGAAGAAGGCACAGGCACAAACCCTGAAGAATTAATTGGTGCGGCACTTGCAAGTTGCTATAGTTTGCAAGTCAGTGTAAATCTGGAACGCAAGGGGACATTGCCTAATTACGTACATACCATTGCAAAAGTACATCTGGGTAAAAATGCAGATGATGCGATGGCAATTACCAAAATTGATCTTATTGTTGAAGCGGATGTTCCCAGTGTAACAGCAGAAGAATTCCAAACAGTTGCTGAAGATGCTAAAAAGAATTGCATTGTTAGTCGTGCGCTCAATGTTGACGAAATGACCCTCAGCGCAACCTTGAAATAAACCTATAAGAACAACTGTAGGGTGAGAGACTCTTGCCCTACTGCTCACTATCCTCATCAAAATCTATTTTTTCGTAAATATCTTCCAAAGCTAGCGTACAATCTATCGCATCTAAGTAAATCGTCTCTGTTAGCCCGACGATGCTACTAATCAGCCATGTATTGTCTTTTTGGCGGTGATACCACTCAATTTGTGCTTTATAAGGTGCAATAATCAGATAATCTTGCAAGGATGTAATCTGCCGATATTCCCATGCTTTAGTGATATGATCACGCTCTGAGCTTGATTTTGATAAGACTTCTATCAATACTGTAGGGTTCACGAGGGTATCTAGCTCTGCATCTAAAAATTGCACTTCACCACAAACAATCGTAATGTCAGGATAACGATAGGACTCTGCATTAGCCGCCTGCACACGCATATCACTCTGGTAGATTTCACATCCCTTATTACTGAGAGAATTACCATATTTTCGTACAATATTGGTGCAAACAAGATTGTGCTGTCTTTTTGCCCCTGCCATTGCGTAAATTTTCTGGTCAGCGTATTCATGCTTAATATCGCTCTCACGGTCAAAAGCGAGATAATTTTTTACGCTCATATAATAGGGTTGTTGTGGTGATGGGGACATAGGATAAGTCCTATTAAATTTCTTAGAAGTTACACGCTTGAGAGAAAGTGTAGGGATGGCATCTATGCCGTTTTACAATTAAACACGAAATATCGCATCCGAATAAACTCGGACGCTATCCAATCAACATCGGCTAAAGCCGACACCCCTCATTGTCGACCTTGTGTCGATGTTGGTTATCTAGCCTTCATGTTTATATGAAGGACAAGAGACATACCGTAATTTGATACGATTCATTATAGCATAATGCCCTGTTGCTGAATCAAAAAAGCACACCGTCATGATGTGCTTCTTGAGTGCAACTTTATTCCGCAGGTGGCGGGACTGGCAAATCTTCGACAGCCATATCTTTCCATTTTTTGCCTTCGTCAATGAGCATCACAGGGATACCTTGCCGAATTGGATATTTATAGCCACTATCTTCGCATACGAGCCAATTACCGTCTTTGACCAATTCGAGTTTACCGGGGTCATCGCCTTTATCCGTGTAATGCACAGCTTCTGGACAACGTAAAATTTCGAGCAATTGTGGAGAAACTGTATCTGCCATAAGTTTAATCCTTTATCCTGTTTTTATAGGCTAAGTATAGAGTGGAATTGTCATCTCGCAAAGGGAAAGCACTATTTCTAACCCACTTGCTCTATCGCTGGCACTCTCGTCTCAAATTCTTGTAGATACTCTTTTATCTGCTGAGAGGCAACCTCGGCTTCGACATTGAAGTTATACATTGCGCCTTTCCCTTTATAGAAGGTACCGACAATATACAAGCCTTCATGTCCTAATACTTGCCGTCCATTCGGATGCTCGGATGTGTCTCGCAATGGGAAACCACGTTGTCCATTAGGTCCTATTTCCCAATCACAAATCGATTGTGCTTGCCAAGGCTCGGTGCTGAATTGTAATTCCACATCAAGATATTGATGCAAAACAGGGTAGTAACCCGTTGCCATAATAACCGTGTCAACTTCAAGGTGCTGACCATTCGCTAAGATGGCTGTGTTGCCCTCAAACTTAATCGGTGCAGGCACAGGATGTACTTTGCCAGCTTTAACCGCATTCAATAATTCGTCACCAGCATAGCCTGTCATACCTCCAGAATTAGGTGGTGGGGGATTGAGTCCATAGGCAGATGTATCGCCAAAATCGAAACTCTTTATCCATTTCATTAATGGACGACACCATGCTTTTGGGAGCATATCAGCCACCATTAACCACGCATGTGCCGTGATACCCAGTGGATAGCGTCGTGACATTTTTACGCCACTACGAATGGCAATATAAGTTTTCTGGGCGACATCCCCTGATGCAACTGAAATATCTATCCCTGACGGACCATTGCCGACGACAAGTACACGCTTATTCTCAACCTGAGTTGTATTGCGAAAATCATGGGCATGATAACACTCGCCAGCAAAGGTATCTAAGCCGTCGATATTCGGCATAATAGGATTATTCCAGATACCTGTTGCACTAATGACAGCTTTATAGAGATACGTTCCCTCGCTTGTCTCGACCTGCCAATAGTCGCCTGAACGTGAGACACGATGAACTTCAACGCCAAACTGAACATTGAAATCATGCTCATCCGCAAACTGTGTTAGATAGCTGTGGTATTGTTCCGCAGATGGGAAAATGCCGTAATCTTTTGGAAATGGCTTCTCTGGCATATGACTGAAATAGCGTGAGGTATTAAGCGTTAGCGAGGGGTACAAATTCGCCCATGTATGCCCGACTTGTTGGGTGCGTTCAATCACTTTGTAACTAATCTTGGCTTGCTTTAGTGCATAGGCAGTGGCTATGCCTGCTGGACCTGCGCCAATGACGAGAACATCTTCTTGTGCAAAAACTGGATTCATAGAGTCTGTATTATCTGTGGTCTATTACGAATATGCAGGCATCATAGCACAGAATTATTAGATGGGAATAAGGGGAGCTTTTGGAACTATCTTTTTAATAAATTCTCGTCACGGACAACATCATGTCATCCCTATAACTAACGAGGCAGGATGTAGGGATGCGATAATGCGGTTGCACAATCAAACAGGGAATATAAATAGAGGTTTATTTTCACTTTTAGACCCCTATCCCCAACCCTTTTCCCATGCGCCTCGTTCCTCGTCTGTGGAGAAAGGGAGCAGTTGAGTCCCCTCTCCGCAAGGGAGCTTGCGAGTGCCGAGGGGAGGGGATACTTGGGGAGGGGTTGAGAAGACAATTCAGAATAAGCATCTATCCCATAATCTCCGCTATGAGAAAGCTAAAAATAGTCGTTCTTACACCCTTAGTTCTTATTGAGGAAGCCTTTGAGTGCTTGTATCGTGTCATCAATGCGTTCAGGATTGAGTGAATAGCACTTCGCAACATCACGGCGACGTTCACTAACATATCCTGATGCAGTCAATTGGCGTAAATGACGACTTGCACTCGATTGGCTGAGGTCTAAGCCTGTGATGAAATCTTGCGCGCAAAGTTCGTCGTTCTCAGTTAAGAGTTCGAGCATTTTGAGGCGTGTTTCATCGGCTAGCGCATTCAATCGGACTAATAATTCGCTTCGGCTTAAATCGGTTGATTTTGTTTTGGCATTTTTTGGTGGACGCGCACCAAAGAAAAATAGCATCGTACGCTCATCATCAGTTACACCCCAACTGATATAAGGACCAAGATGGGCATTCGGCATGAAGATGAGCTTATCTGTTTTTTCTAATCGTTCTTCAAAGAAATCTTTGCCCCGCATATTACGCCCTGCCACCGTTTCAATGGCATCATAGGCAGACATCCCATCATAATCAATTTCATTAAAGGCATCGACAGCTTCTTGGAGCATCGGTTTCACACGCGCCCATTCTGCTTTTGCGAATGTATCCCACATAAATTGAAGATGATTACTGGCTTCACGGGGGAAACTTTCGAGATTTTGTAGATGTTCCCACTCATCCGCCCAAAATTCAGGGTCAAAATCCTCACCTTTTTTGGCATATTTCTCAGCAGTCGTGGCTGATACAAAATCCAAATAGGCTTGTTTATCATTAAGCATAACCGCATCGCCTGGATAATTAGGTGCTTCCCTGAGCCATTTCAATCTGAAATCAGCAATTCTCTCAGGAGCAATATCGGCAACGGCTTCGATAAATTCAGGAAAAGTACGCGCATTGGTTTCAACAATCAGATGGTCGATGACATGAGCAAGTTGTTGGTGCATGGCATCTTGTTCTGGCGTTAATTGGCTCGCTGTTCGGCTAATCCACTCATGTAAGCCTTGGTGAAATTCAGTTGCTTTCACCATTTTGAGGCTATTGCCAATAATGGCAACTTCATCCAATACAATCTTTACAGTCACTATTGAGGGGGCGAGTATGAAATCCCAATCTGCCACAATACCAACTCCTAAATAATTAAACTTACTAATTACCCAAATAAACGGGTAATTGAATTAAATGTAACACGCGCATCAGTTGCTTGTCAAGCAAATGCGTTTTTCATAGCAAAATTTATACCAACTACTATTTAATTATTTAGTAAAAATTCATTTTTTAGGCGTAGGTGTAGGGTTGAAATAATACATATTTACAATTAAACACGGAGTAAAGTAGGGGCGAACCCTGTGTGGTCGCCCTGTGTAGGGGCAGACCGTCGGTCAATATATGTCAGGATAAGGATTAATGTTTAGATTTTCAGCAAAAAAAATAAATATCTTGCTGAGTTTCTCCTCGCGGATGCGATAGATCGCATCCCTACACTATAAAATTTGTAGTTGTAGGGACGACATCCATGTCGTCCGCGACGAAAAAATGATGATAAACACTTAACCTGATGGCAATAGACCGACAGTCTACCCTTACAGCTAGATCTTTCTCCGTCTTAATTTAGTGAAAGACATTATTGAGTCCACCCCAATAATTTTCTCCACATTATTCTGTGGAGGACTAATCTCTCACCCACCTAAAGACACTTACCCTTTATTGAAGCGTAATCGTGCGGACTTCAATCTTTTGGTCTGGACGTGGTTGCCAAACGACATTGCTGGATGTGCCGTAGAGGTCAACTTGTTGGAACAAGAATAACCAGGGCACTTCTTCGTAGATAATGTCTTGTGCTTCGGCATAGAGTTCAATGCGTGTTGCTTCATCGAACGTTGTACGTGCTTCCAAGACCAATTCTGTCACACGGTCATTTTCGTAATTGTTCTTTGTTGGTTGGCGAGCAAATGCCCCAAAGAAGACATCATCAGCATCGAATGTGCTTGTACCCCAACCCATGAAGTGGGCTTCTGCGAGTGCTGCACCATCACGATACAACGCGAGTTGGTCTGCCCACGCATTGATATTGAGTTCAACATTGATACCCACCTGCGCCCATTGCCCAACGAGTGCTTCCGCAACTTCACGGTCTTGTGCATAACGACCTGTTGGTGCATCCATTGTAAAGGTGATGCCATCAGGGTAGCCTGCTTCTGCTAAGAGTTCACGCGCACGGTCTGGGTCATAGGCGTAAGGTTCAATGCTTTCATCTAAGCCAAATGTACCAAATGCAAGCGGTACAGCCACTTGGAGGGCATTGCCATCAAACAAGAATTCGACAATTTCTGGTACGTTGGTTGCATATTGAATCGCTTGGCGAACGCGAACATCAGCCAAAACTTCATTTTTTGTGCCATCAAGGGCAACATATTGGAAGAATGTACTCGGTACAGACAATACATTGAGGTCGTCGCTAGCATCCAATTCTGCTTGTTGGAATGCTGGAACGTTGGTCACAATGTCGACATCTCCTGCTTGCAGTGCAGCAACACGGGTTGAGAGTTCAGGAATAGGACGGAAGGTCACATTCTGAATACTCGGTGCGCCACGCCAATAATCTGGGTTAGCAGTCAATTCGAGACGGTCATCCCGTACCCATTCGACAAACATATACGCGCCTGTTCCAACAGGTGATTCAGCGAGTGTATCGGCATCGGTGGCTTCAAAGTAATCTTTTGGAATCATGAACCATTCGCTGAGACGTGCAGGAAGTAATGGATATGGTTCAGTAGTATTGATCGTGACAGTCAAATCATCAACAATATCAACCCCTGCAATAATCGCAAAACGACTCGCTAATGGTGAGCCTAAATCTGGGTCAAGCGGACGTTCGAGTGAGAATTTAACATCCTCAGCGTTGAATACTTCACCATTATGGAAAGTGATACCATCACGCAAAGTCACTTGCCATGTTGTATCATCGACCAATTCCCATGAGGTCGCTAAACCTTCAACAAGGTTGAGGTCAGCATCACGGTAAATGAGTGTATCAAAAATATTGCTGAGAATACTGGTGGTAAAGGCATCATTCTGGCGCTGAGGGTCAAGCGATGCCGCATCTGTCCCTTGCGCGATGACAATACTGCTGTCATCTTGAGCAAGTCCTGAGATAGTCAAGGCAAATAGCGCAAAGACCAGAACAAGCGAACGAATAATTGTAGATTTCATTAAGTAACTCCTGTAAATTAGACTTAAAAATGTGGATATAACCCATGCTAACAACATCGTCGATTATATCGACTGTGAATAGTGTGCATATCTTCCCCTTTCTATTGGCTATTTTCCCCAATTTATCTTTTGTAGAAGAGCAAAATCTGCATCTTAATTAATGGAAGCACGCAAATCTTATGTATGAATGAACAATGCCTGATACATCTATGATGTGTTGCGTAAAGTAGGGTCAAGAATTTCCCGTAGATGGTCGCCAATGAGATTAATCGACAACACGGTGACGAAAATCTGAATACCGGGCAGAACGCTAACCCACCATGCAGTCGAGACATAATTGCGCCCATCTGCCACCATGCCCCCTAATGTCGCTGTGGGAGGCGGAACCCCCATGCCTAAGAAACTCAAAGAGGCTTCCGCGAGAATCATAGTAGAAATAGTCAATGTACCGATGACGGTAATCGATGGCACGATATTCGGTAAGATATGAAAGAAAATAATACGGGCATCACCACTCCCTAAAGCCCGCGATGCTTCCACAAATTCTTGCTCACGAACACTCAAGACTTGCCCACGTACCACACGGCTATAAGTCACCCAGCCTGTAATCCCCAATACAATGATGATATTGATAAGGCTCGGACGAACTACCGCGGCGAGAGCGACTGCCAATATCAAGAAAGGCACAGATTGCTGAATATCGGCAATTCGCATCAAAACATTATCGACCCAACCGCCAAAATATCCTGACAACAGACCAATTAAAACGCCGATTGCGCCTTGCAACAACACGGTAGATAGCCCCACAATCAAGGAAATTTGCGAGCCATAAATCATCCGACTCAGCATATCGCGCCCGAGGGCATCTGTTCCCAGCGGATACCCTACTTCAGAACCTTCTGCCCAAAAAGGAGGCTTCAAGCGTAACCTGAGTGATTGCAATTCGGGGTCATGTGGTGCAATTGCAGGCGCACCCACAGCGGCAACCACAACGATAATTAGTACCATGAGCGCTATCAAACTCAACGGATTTGAAATTAAGGACAATGTGAGATTCCATGCCCCTTGCAAAAAGCGTTGCAGACTATTTTGTTTTGGATAGAGTGACGCAATTTTCGCTACATCGCTTTTCATGCTTTGCCTTTAAAAACGTATACGCGGGTCAAGATAGGCGTATAAAACATCTAAGAGTAAATTGATGATAATCACAATCGTGCCGACCAATATCACAAAGGCTTGTACAACAGGGAAATCTCGGTTGCCCAAGGCTTGTACCAATAATAGCCCTGCACCGGGGTAGGCGAACACTGTCTCAGTGACGACTGAACCACTCATCAAGGCAGCGACCTGTAAACCCATCACTGTCACCACAGGGATAGCGGCATTTTTGAGCGCGTGACGTAAAACCACATATTGCTGGGTAAAGCCTTTAGCTTGGGCTGTGCGGATATAATCTTTGGTCAAACTCTCGCGTAGATTTGCCCGTAACAAGCGGTTAATGACCGCCGCCGAATAAGGTCCCAGTGTGAGAGCAGGCAAAATCAAAAATTCTAAGCCCCCCCGTCCGCTGGAGGGTAGCCATTGTAATTGCACCGCAAAGACCAAAATGAGGATAATCCCCAGCAAAAATGTCGGCACTGCTTGCCCAATGAGAGCCATTAACACGCTAATGCGGTCAATTAGTGAATTAGGATAAAGCGCCGATAAGATGCCTAGTGGTAAGGAAATCGCTAAGGCAACAGCAAATGCCGCAAAAGTCAGAGTCAATGTGGCGGGCATCCGTTCCAAAATCATATCCATTGCAGGTTGCCGATGCCGAATCGATGTGCCGAAATCGCCTTGCACAGCACGTCCGACAAAGTCCGTATATTGGAAGATAAGCGGTTTATCCAAGCCAAGATACGAGCGCATCACAGCATAATCTTCTTCTGTTGCATCAATTGGCAACATCAGCGCAGACGGATCACCTGAGAGGCGCGTCAGTGTAAAGACCACCAATGATAAGCCTAATAATACGAAGATAGAATAGAATACGCGTCGTAGTAAAAATTGACCCACGTTTAGATTTCTTTCTTAAAAATTGATTTTATGCCATACCGTTTTTAGATTAGTTATCAGTAAAAACAGATTTTATAGTGATTACGAGTTGAAAAGCGAAAAGTTTTTGTGTCAGTATTTTCGGTTGAGATAATGCAGTTTTACCATTAATCACGAAGTTAAAACTAAATGAACACTACCACATATCCTCCCCTGAATTCGGGGGAGGTGTCGCGCTAGCGACGGAGGGGGTTGTGTTAATATTTTCTCCGTCTTAATTTATTAAAGAGAATTATGCCGTCCATAAATGACAGGTTTTGTGTAACTAGCAATCAGAATATATTGTTTCGGATAACTGTAAACCGAAGACTGACGACTCAAATACTATAATTGCCCTATGCTAATTTAGCATCTTATCTCTAAGTAAGGTAATTTAAGACACTGACACTGCTTGAAAAGGTGTGCCTTTTACCCGATAGTTCGTCTTGAAAGTCTCTTTTTGCGCGAGTTTATCACACCACGCGACAACATGCACAAATTTCTCAGCATCCAGTAGACCCTCAAAGCGTTTGAAACCATAAACCCAGGGCAATATAGCAATATCTGCCGCACTGAATGCCCCACAAACAAACTCGTTTTCGCTCAGTGCATCCTCTAATTGTTGTAATAGACGATGCCCCTTAGCCATCAATCGCTCAACTTCATCCCAATCTGTGCCATCTTCTGGAACATCAAGCACTTGCCAATAGAGATGATGACTCACATCCCAAAAATCTTTATCGCCACGCTCTATCCATGCCAGAACATTGGCTAAATCATCTGGGTTTTCAGGGAAAAATTTCGGTGCTTCACTGATCTCATCCAGATAACGCATAATATCGAGCGAATCACCAATAACACCCTGTTCATCTTCATAAGCAGGCACCGTTCCATTTGGATTTTTGGCAAGATATGCAGGCGTTTTTTGCTCTTTTTGGCTCATATCCACTTCAACACGATGAAAATCAATGCCTTTTTCACTCATAAAAAAAGCGGCTTTTAAGCTATGGGGGCAATTATAATTGCTATACAAAACAGGTTGCACGGACGTTTCTCCCTAAGTACCAATTTCTATATGGACAAGTGTCATATCGCTAATCTTACTCTTGAAATTAAGATTGTGACAAGTATGTTCAGATATAGGAAGAAAGAAATAAAGCAGTTAAAACCAAGACAATCCCTAGATAAAATCATAGGGATTGTCTTCTAATTTTGAGGAACATGCTTGTATCAATTCTGACGCGGAGTACGAATTGTGAAGCTGAGTCCTGTACTGGTAATATTAACTGCCGTAAATTCTGAACCATTGTCGTTGTTACGCGCATTACGGGCAATGCCATCTGCCAGTCGTTGATTGAAATCATCAATCCCAGCTTGCTGTGCTGAATATCCACCGAAATTAAAAGATTGCACTTCAACATCCAGCAAACCAATTTGTGCGCCAATATCGACTATGAGACTGCCCGATTGCAATCCATTATTGGTTTGTGCATCGGCTGTGACAAAAATTTCTCCAGCCCGTAAATCTGCCGTCACATTTTGTAAGCGTGATTCACCAGATGTCAGCAAAGTCTCAATCAGGTTTTCAACATTTTCTTCGGTCATGGTGATAGTCAAATATGAGTAATGCTCATCCAAGTTGAATTGTACATTGGCATTACAGGCAGTCATGAATGGGATGATAATGCAAGCCATTAGAAAATTTTTGAGCGTCATGATGGTGTCCCCATAACTCTGTTAAACGGTATAGTCAGTCTATGAGAGTTAGAGAGAATTTGACCAGTGAACGCAGTCATGAATCATGAGTTACTTGTGCATGATTTGATGTGAGTACAGTCACATTGCGAGGTGAGAATATTCATAGCAAGGAGCAATAGAGACTTATTTGGGAAAACGCTGTAGGGATGCGATCTATCTCATCCGCGAGTAGAAATTCAGCAAAATAACTGTGCTATATGCTGAAAATTAAAGAATAAAACCTTAACCTGACGTGTATTAATCCTGCGTGGTCGCCTTCGTAGGGGCAGACCGTCGCTCTGCCCTTACACAAAAATCTAAATCTGTCTTAATTTATTAGAGAGCTTCAGAACTTTATCGAGCAACCTCGCGGAAGCGTGTAATCGGGAGATTTTCCTCAGTTGTCTTGATAATGGTATTGAAGAAGCCCGTGCGCTTCCCTGCGATAACATCCACAAGCTCATATCCAGTGGTATCAAAGATGCGGTTGCGTAAATTATTCTGGATGATTAAGCGGTTATGCTTCTTAAAATAGACATAGCGTAAGCCCCCTGCATTGCCTAAGAGGGTTGGGTCTGCGCCGTATCGCTCTGCCCACCATGTTTTGGCACTCGGTGTAATCGAGGCTGGCATTAATCCCTGTGTATCATCGAGTTTCGTCACGATTGTTGTCTCGTCACGTTGGGTTTCTTTTTCAGATAAGCGACGTACTTCATTAAATAATTCTGTTGCCCGATTGTTCAAATCACGATTAAACCCATTACCAATATGTGCGCCATCTGTCGGATGCCACATGCCGATGCCACCAAGTTCAGGAATATCAAAGAACGTATTTTTCTTGCCCACGCTATTATGGATTATCTCAACCATTGCTTCGATAACACGCATAGGGACATGATATTTTGCACTCAAGGTTTCATACGTTTGCATTGTTGGGTCAGATGACATTATTATTTTCACTTCTATCTATGTCCAAATATCTATACATCATTAAACTATGATACCAAACTATTTAATTGAGGGAATATCTGAGCAAGGTGCAGTATTAAAACGCGGGCTACGGGTGTGAAAGGCATAGTCGCATCGTAAATGAGTTTGAGTTCACGTTGAAGTTGTACCCCTTCAACACTTAGTCCGCGCAACAACCCCGCCGACATTTCACGCTCAATCGCGTAATCAGGCAACATAGTCACGCCCATATTGGACATCACCGCTTGTTTAATCGCCTCTTGGTTATCGAACTCTGCAACCACTTTCGGTTTAAGATGATGCTGGTTAAATATAGAGTCGACCCAGACTCGGGTACGGCTATTTTGCTGGCGCATGATGAAGGATTGTGAATTTAGCTCACTCAGGATGACTGAATCACGTTTTTCCCACTCATGCCCATGCCCAACAACAACCAGCATCGTCACAGGACGCAATACAATGTAGCCTAAGCCTTTACGATTTACTTTTTCGAGTTCACCCTCTACAAAGGCTATATCTTGTTGATGTTCCATCACAGCTGAAATATTTTGTGAGGTAATCCCTGTTTGCAGAGCCACGTTCAATTGCGGATACAACTCACGAAAACTTCTGAGCCAATCAGGCAATAAGTAGGTACTCACGCCGGGTGTTGCACCAATCGTTAATTGACCGCTAGCAATATTCTCGACGTTAGTCACCTGATTTTCAGCTTCTGCGACCAATTGCAAAATGCGTTGAGTGTATTCATAGAGTGTCTCACCTGCCGATGTTAAAGTAACCCCACGTCTGCCCCGAATGAATAAAGAGGTGCCGAGACTATTCTCTAAATCTTGTATATGCTGGCTCACAGCAGGTTGCGTCATCGGGAATGTTTGCGCGGCTGCACTGAAACTCCCAGCCTGTACCACTGTCGCAAAAATTTCTAATTTATATAAACTGAGCATTTAAGTATCCATTTCATCAATACACTAGATAGTTAGTATAGCTTGAAATAGAAATATAGGGCTAATGGCTGATGTTTGGGTACGGTATCAAAAATGGTTGAAATCCAAAATTATCTTTATTTTTCTGGTGGACATTCCGTACTAATAGACATTGTAGGGAAGCGCAACGGCGCGTCCGAGAATTTCCCTTTTTCTAATTACTAAAAATCGACAACTGTTGCTTCTATTCAGCAGATATTGTAATGAATCCTAACGGCGCGTCCGAGAATTTTCCTTTTTCTAATTACTAAAAACCGACAACTGTTAGTAACCTTCGGAAAAGAACTAGAAAATAGTAGGGGCGAACCCTGTGTGGTCGCCCGTTCGGGAGCGCACATAGGCACTCCCCTACAATCCTAAAAATATATCGAAGGTTACTTGTTGACTCTATAAAATGAAAGGACACAGGGGGTAAGTCTGTGTCCAAGGGTAGAAGGGGTAGAACATTTATTTGAGAGATGCGTCAGGAATTAACCTGACATGATTAATATAACATGGATGTCAACTGAGAAGTGTTAAGATTGTCAATTCAGTTGTTGAAAATTGCTTAACTGACCCTCTTAAGCAAAATCAATACGTAACCCACCGTAGCGGCAACCATGCCATGCGAGGGCTGTCGCAATCACCATATCATCATGCAAACCTGCTGGCGCACTGTAACGATACCCACCCCCTGCTGTGCGTTGAAGTTCGTAGGATGCCAATTCAGCCAGAAGCGTATCATCATGCAACAAGGCAAATTCACCACGCTCAATCGCCAAGGATAAGGCTTCTATCAGCGGAGCTTTGCTCTTAGATGTGGTCATAAAGGGACGTATTGGCAGACCATCACTTCGTAACGTCTCGATAATCGGTGTGCCGATGCTATTGGCTTCTGCCCAAATAACGGAAGGCTTCCATTTATCCGCCATTACTTTAAGGCGTTCACGTTGAAAGCGATAATCAATCTTGTTGAAACGGTCTATAGCCACCATTTGCCGTGTGCTACTATCAACGACCACCAGCACCGTATAATCATGCTCTTTGCCCCAATCGACCCCCATGATATAACGATGCTCAGGGTCAAACCGTGCGCCTCTCGGAGCAGTCGCCGCTTGCAGAATACCTCGAAACACCTCGCCTGAGTCATCCAGAAATTCTGCGAGATATTCCTCACGAAAGGTGCGTTCGGATGTGTTGCGTCGAATCTCCTGTAGTTCTTCATAAGCCACCAAAGGATTAACCGACGATGCAAATTGGAAACTCTGCCAGTCTTCTTCGGCGGGGTCTTGCCCCAGATTATACAAATGCCAGAACCAATTTTGTCCGCGTGGGGTGCTGAGGAATAACGCCCCTCCTTTGCTCTCTAATAGCATCGGGCGCACCACCTCAGACCAAACATCAGGGTGCATATAGGCGGCTTCATCTAAAACCGCATAATCCAAGCCTGCCCCACGAAGATTATCGGGGTAATGGGTGCTACGAATTTCAATGACTCCCTCATTAGGTAGTTCAATGCGTTTATCGCGCTCACTAATCTCGATACCAGTCACGTTCGTCATCGTTTTCTTCAAATCGCGCCACACTTGACCTGCCATCTGATACGTGGGTGCGAGCCACCATATCCGCATACCGCTCAGAGCCATTTCCGTTATCACCAGCTTGGCGAGTTCGGTTTTCCCGAAGCGTCTCCCACATGAAACTATTGTGAAGCGGCGCGCCATCTTCAGAATCGTCATCTGTCCAGGGTGGGGTATCACTAATTTCGCCTGTGCTTGCGTCGTAGTATTCGACTCGGAATGTATTGTCAGTATCTTTTTCGATGTCTTTGGCATCTTGAATCCTTAGAAAACGGTCAACGAGTACACCTAATGCACTAGAAAGTTGATTTAACGGCGCAGAAGCGATTTTGTCCGCAGTCATAGCCGAGACCAATTCGCTGATTTTGTCGGCAATATCTTTCTGGGCAAGCATCAAGGTATGGATAGCTTCATCATCCAAATAACGATGAAACTCGGCGTGAATATCTTCGTAATTTTTCTGCCAATCTTCAATTATCTCGATAGGAACACCTGTCTCTTGGCTGACCTTCTCGTAGGTCTGCTTTCGTAACTTCCAGACCGTTTCCATCTTATCTAAAGGCGTATATTGTTCTGTCATCCTGCCTCCTCTATTAGCGTCAATTTTGAATAAGCGGTTGAAGTAAGAAGACGGCTCTAAAGGTTGAAAAATATTGAGGGGTAAAAATTGAAAGATAAAAGGTAAATGTGTGCTACGATTTTTACGTTTCAACTTTCCCTAATTGTCTTTGGGTTTAAATGCCTTAATCAACAAACCTAACTAAGTAGAACCATAAAAGTTTTTGTCGTCATTTTAAGCGGTTGAGACAGGTCTTAACCCTACATCACTGCCTAGAAAATGAGGATTCATGTAGGGATGGCATCCATGCCATCCGCAAAATAAACAAAAGAATTAATGTGGTTGTACTTAGTAAAATTCGCGTTAGATTAGGCGCATTCGAGGCATAGCACTTTTATCTGCTACACCTCTCAGCTAGTGGCTCATCATCCGATTACAAACGGTTGGTTCAAAAAATGAGAAAGGTTTACCATCCGCGCCACATCAATTTGTTATGACCTAAATATAGAACATTTTTTCTATGCGGTGTGGGTCATATCCCCGTTGATATGAACGGTCATATCCACAGGCACGAAAATGGGCATTAAACACAAAAGAGACATGCAAGCACGTCTCTTTGTAATTTGCGTGTTTTTCTAATTGGAGCGTTTTAGTACGAGTATTTCTGTTTTCTGCCACCGACAAACTGCGAATCACCGAAGGCAAGAATCGGGTAGAAGATGAAACTGAGGAAAATAAGACCCAGTGTAAATCCGATTCCATGTCCAAAATTCTCTGAGATGGCGTGCGTGAGCATGATAAGTGCAAAGAAATTGACGAATGGGATGAATAGCAAGATAATCCACCACCAAGGTTTAAGTGCCAATTGCGTCACCATGAAGTAAATATTAACGAGCGGAATAATGGCTAAAAATCCTTGAATACCTGCTTTTTCAAAGATACGCCACATAACAAAGAGATAGAAAATAAGCACAGCAAGATAAATAATCAGACCAAAAATACCACCCATATTATCCATGAGATATTCCCCTTTTTCTATGATTTACAGTGTAATAATTATAAGAGATTATTTGAATTTAGAAGGACTAAGCTCGCAAAAAACTTGTAAATACGCTGATGATTTAACGATGCTGAGGTGCTTGTGGAATGAAATGCACTTCGACTTCTTCTAAGCCTTGTAGTTGTGTATCTAAATGTTCGCGGATGCGCTCGGCGATAAAATTGGTATGCCCTGTGGTGGTTTCAGCTGGGACGCTCACATCAATATCAATATGGGCAGATTGACGTGTGCCTCGGCTACGGGCGCGCACAACATCGACATCTATCTCGGCTATCATATCCTGTAATTCATCTGCTTCATAAGGCGCAGTATCGACCAAGACCTCGCCTGTCTGCTTGAGGATACCCCAAGCAACCTTGCCAATCAGCCCCACAACCACCAATGCCGAGAGTATATCCACCCACAACCAACCAGTAAGCGCGACAACCGCTGTACTGATGAGGACGGCTAAAGTCACAAAGACATCCGCACGAGTATTTTGAGCATCAGCGAGCAAAATCGCACTTTGGAGGCGCTTCCCTGCTTGAATCTGATAGGTACTCACAGCGATATTAATCACCAGTGTGATGATAAGCACAATAAAGACCATCGCCGTCATTTGTGGTGGAATAGCCTCTTGCAGACGCTCGAAAATCGTTTGAACCAGTTCCCAAGCCGTAAGTAAGAGCAATGCCCCTATCAATAAAGCAGAGAGTGTCTCGAAGCGTGTATGCCCATAGGGATGATTCTCATCAGCAGGGCGACCAGCATAGTAATTGCCGATTAAGCCAGCAATATTCCCTGCACTATCAGTCAAGCTATGGAAACCATCCGCTGTGATTGCCACAACGCCCGTCACCATCCCTAAGACTATCTTAGCGATTGCCACCGCAATATTGAGCGCGAGTGTGATACTCAGCACATTGTGAACTTCCTGACGCGCTGTCTGCGATATTGCCAAGGACGAGACCTCTCTATAGATGCTAAATTTCTTTTCTAAAAGCGGACGCGATACATCACGCTTCTGCATTTCGACGAAAAACTAGGTTTTTGTAGGGACAATGCCTGCGTTATCCACCGAAATAACTACTCTCATCCTATGAGAAAACCCCACATTTCGGCAACGGGGAACAGCAAATTTAGACCGCACAAACAATCGAATACGCCATACCTTTATTGGAGCTTAGAAGGTGCAAACAATCCATCACCCGACGCTCATCCCTTGCTTTGCCTATGCTGATAGCGTTCGCAGATGCGAATGGGGTATGATACAGATAGAAATTTTTCATCTTTACGCGGTTGAGACAGGTTTCAACTCTACATGAATGCTACAACGTGATGATTGATGTAGGGATGGCATCCATGCCATCCGCCATAACTAACTACAACATTACTGTATGCCGACTAGCTGAATTGTTATTTATATTATTAGGGACAACAACCATCCATGCAGAGCAAAGAAAAACGCAAAATCAATCCACGCCGACGCTTGCTGATGCGCCTCATCCTAGCGATTGTGGCAATTGCAATTCTGCTAATGCTAGGACTACGCGCCCTAACACCAAAAGGCGCACAAATTGTCTACATTGCCCCTGATGCAACAGGCTACGATGCGATTTGGCTGGCTGATTTGAACGACCCTGAAAATCCCCGCCAACTCACACATCACGCAGGAGCAATAATAGCTGGTCTTAATATGTCTAATGAAAACAGTATCCTGACTTATAGTTTAGTTGGAAGACTTGAAAATTCTTATCATATTCATTGGTCACTTGATCTTGATAATGGTGAACACAAAGCAATTCCAGAATGCGCTGAATGCCAAGCTCTTATTTATAGACCTGATGGAATCTGGCTTACTTTCCAAGATTATAGTGAGCAGACAGAGGTATACATTTATAATTTAGAGACAGGTGAATTAAGGCTTGTTTATGAAATCATAGCAGATACTAATAATTTACCTATTTCTCTTAGCCCAAACCCCCATTGGGTTGGAAATACTGGACTTCTTATGTTCCGACTTCATGATACTGAGGAAGAAAATAGCTTTGCACTTTATAGTCCTGAAGATGATGAAATTATTGATGTTCTATTCCTTGAAATTCCTCGCTCAACACCTACCTTTTCTGATGATGGTTCTATATATTATTATTATCCTAATTCTAATGACAGTGAGGAAAGCAATCTTATCGTTTTTTACAATTTAGAAAATCCTAATACTGTAATTAGTGAAATTATTCCTACAACAAAATTTGTCCATGATTGGCATGATAATAGTGTACTGCTTAATGAAATTACTGAGATAAGTAATGAAAATAGCTTTTATCAATTATATCTCTACAATGTTATAACCAAGGAGAGAGAAATTCTAATAAATAATGTAGATAGACAATCATTTGGCTCATTTAATGCAGATGGTACTCAACTTTTATATTCGGTTGCAACGAATGACTTAAACATACATCAACTCATGCTATTCGACATGGAAACGCGTGAAGAAATCACTTTACCGATTGTCGGTAGAGACCCGCAATGGGTGAATGGTGGACGTTAAATCTAAAAGGAAACCACCCATGCAGAGCAAAGAAAAACGCAAAATCAATCCACGCCGACGCTTGCTGATGCGCCTCATCCTAGCAATCGTTGTGATTGCAATTCTGCTGGTGCTAGGACTACGCGCTCTAAAACCAAAAGGCGCACAAATTGTTTACATTGCCCCTGATGAAAACGGCTACGATGCAATTTGGCTGGCTGATTTGAACGACCCCGAAAACCCACGCCAACTCACGTTTCATGAGGGAATGTTCATACGAGATTTGCAAGTTTCAGAAGAAAATAGTATGGCGTATTATTACGTTTTTTCAAATAATCCTCAACAAAGTGAGTCATGGATAATTAGTCTTGATACTGGTCAACGACAGCAGTTAGAACTATGTGAAATAAGTCATTGTGGAGATTATCAACTTCATCCTAATGGAAGGTGGTTGACTTTTGAAGATTATAGTAAACCATCGAATAAAATATATGTGTATGATTTAAGTACTTCTGAAAAATATCTTGTTTTCGATTTTGGAATTGGACACTTATATTCTCATTCACCAAACTGGGTTGGTAATACTACTCTGCTAGTTTTTCGTAAAATCAGCGATGGAGATTATGATAAATTTGCACTTTATAGCATATCAGAACATAAAATTATCGATATTTTAACATTAGATTCAAGTACAGGCTCACCACATTTTTCTCATAATGGCATTTTCTATGAATACTATGTTGATCATTCAGAAGCCTCTACAGGACAACTAAGAGATATAAATCGCACTGAATTAATATATTCAATACCTTATCCAGTTTATGACTGGCATCCCAATAACGAAGAACTGTTGATGGTTGATTATATTTACAATTATGATCCCAATGACAGTAGCGTAATTGCTGATATTTATCTTTTTGACATGCTAACTGGTGATTACGAAATCCTCTTGAGTGTTGAAAATAGCTATCCTCAACCAGTATTTAACGCCGATGGTTCGCTTATTTTATACACAGACTATATGCCTGAAATACATCTCATGCTATTCGATATGGAAACACGCGAAGAAATCACCCTGCCGATTGTCGGGAGAGACCCTCAATGGGTCAATGGCGGGCGTTAATTTCTCTCTCAACCTCTGTGTCTCTGCGTTAAAAACCTTTACGCTGACTCGGCATATTCAGGCTCTAAGACCACAGCCATAAAATCGGACATTGTCGCGTAACGGTCATCAGGGTCTTTGCTCAGAGCGCGTAAGATAGCTAGGCAAATATGCACAGGGATATTGGGGTTAAAATTGCAGGGGTCAGGTGGCGGTTGCTCCAGATGCGCGTAGAGAATTTGTCCAGCGTCGCCCACGAAAGGACACATCCCCGTCAGCATCTCAAAGAGTAAGACGCCCATACCGTAAATATCGGCGCGTGCGTCAATCGCTGTCCCTGACCGAATCTGCTCGGGAGCCATGTAATTGATTGTGCCAATCGCCCCTTTACCTGAAATATCTTTCTCGCTATCGGCATATTTCACCAAGCCAAAGTCAATCAAAATCGCTGTGCCATCCTCACGGATAAGGATATTCTCAGGTTTCACATCCCGATGAATCAGCCCTTGTTCATGTGTATAGACCAATGCCTCGGCTATATCAGCGAAGATGTCTAGCACACGCGGAATCTCCAAAATTTGAGAAGTCATCAAGCGTTTTAAATCATGCCCTTTAACATAATCCATCACCAGATAGGGTGTGCCATTAGCGTCCCCTGAATCATAAATCTGAATCACTTTAGGATGTTTCAATATCTTGCCGACTTCAACCTCGCGTTGAAAGCGTTGTATCGCAATTGGATTCTGCGCCACATCAGGCAAAACAGTCTTAATGGCAATCGCTTGGTTAGAACTCACCCCATGATAGACCTCACCCATGCCACCGCGTGCTATCACATTCAGGACTTCGTAGCCATCAATCAAACTGCCCGATAACAAACCTGCTTTGGTAATTTCGCGTGGAATTTCCGAACGGCGCAAGTCATCCAGATTAAAACGAAAACCCAGAATACGCCTATCCAGCAAATTCTGGATCTGATTACGCAAAGGGTTATAAACCAGCAAGACGATAATCAGCATCGAAGCTGTCGAGAAAATCGTATTGCCACTAATCGCTTGGAAACCAGCGATACCTGCTCCAAACATGCCCAAGAGAATCAGCGTCACCCCACCAGACACAGCCGCTTTATTCAGCAAGAGGTCAATTTGCCAGAGGCGCGATTTTGTTATGGCAATGAGCATCGAGATAGGTAATAGTGAAAAAGGGACAAAGATAAAAAAGGTACTAGAGAACAATCGATAGATAAAACGAATGTAAGGGCGCTCAATCAGATAGGGTGTCGTAAAGGCATCCATAATGACGAAGAAAATCGGTAAGGCATAACTGATGACAAAACCTGCGAAAACCCATTTGGATTGTTGGCGCTGTATCGCATTAGAATGTGAGCGGAAGCGTACAATCTGTAAGCCCACAGCACTTGCCGTCAGTATGAATAAAATAGTCTGCGAGAATCCTCTATCAATTGGTGTTCCGGGTGTCAACGAGTTATAGGTTGTTGCGGCAAGCATCAACACAAAACCCGGAATAATCCCCCACCTCAACCAAGAGTCTTGTAAGCGTCCTGTCGGAAACGTGAGTAAGAGTGTGGCATAAATCACATTGCTTGATATTTCAAAGACCATAATGGGCAATGGGATTAAATTTTGCGCTTCATAATAAGATAATCCCCAAGAACTCATCCAGCCCACCATGAAAAATGCACTGACTGTCGCAATACGGTTAGACCCACTGATGAGCAATAGGTACAAGCCTGTCAGCACAGCAATAACAACCAGCAAATATTCAAGCGACACAATATAAATAGGGTAAAACTCAAGCGGTAAACCGAATGAATTTAATGGTTCAGTGAATAAGTCGATGGCATCTTGAAGTCGAATAGCGTAGGCACTCGGTAGACCTTGCATCAGGAAATACAACATAATTGCTGTGTAAATTCCCCAAAGTGGCAATATCCAGCCTTCACGTTTGGCAATCAATTCTTCTGTGTAAGATGATGCTTGTCGGCGTTGCATCTCTCAGCCTCGTATTACTGGCAGTGCTATAATCACTGTACTTCTCTGTTTCGTAAAATTCAATGAAGGTTTGCACGATGCACATTCGCCCCGAAACCCCTGCTGATTTCGCCACGCTCAATACATTGCATATCCGTGCCTTTGGCAATCACTTCAATGAGGCGGCACTCGTCGCTCTCTTGCGGACTCGTGTGGGCTATGACCCTGAACTATCACTCGTTGCGGAAATTAACGGGCAAGTTGTCGGACATGCGATGTTCAATCCGCTTAAAATGCTGGTTCATGGGCAAGAAATTCGTGCAGTTAATCTTGCGCCCTTAGCTGTACATCCTGATTATCAAAAGCAGGGCATTGGTGACGCACTCATGCGAAGAGGACACCAAATCACACAGGAACAGGGTTATGAATTGTCGATTTTACTCGGGCATCCGACATATTATCCGCGTTTTGGCTATGTGACGCATACCTTCGGCACAAGCTCAATTGAGATAAATACACAAGATTTAGAGACAATTTCTTTAGAGACATCGCCTCCGCTACCAGATGATGTGCCAATTTTAGCGGAGTTATATAGGAGCAATGAGCAAAATGTGGATTTAACCCTTATCCCAGAAGCTACTTTAGCCGAATGGCTCTCTCCAAATACAGCGATTCCCTGTACGGTGTATCGTCATGATGGAGACATTGTCGGCTATACACGGGGAACTGCGGAGGATGTACGTCTCTTTTTAGCGCGTGATGATAAGAGTGCGCGTGCTATTGCCAAATATTTAGCTGAAGATAGACAGACGATTACTCTGCCCTTGCATCCAAAATC
Source organism: Phototrophicaceae bacterium (assembly GCA_965230145.1). Classification (GTDB taxonomy): domain Bacteria; phylum Chloroflexota; class Anaerolineae; order Aggregatilineales; family Phototrophicaceae; genus JAUZRW01. The sequence continues at coordinate 2,334,114 of CBDDKI010000002.1, read as the reverse complement.
TAGTCCAACGAACGCCTTCTCAGAAATCGCACAAGCCACCGCGTGGGATGCAGGGATGGTTTGTCCCTTACGCGATGGCTCAGTCGTGCATGATTATTTGTCAGAGATTGAAGCGAGTAAATCAGTTGGACGTGTAATCTGGTTCAGTGTTTTCGATATCGCCTGAACGCCAGAGATTTTTCTCCACTTCGGTCAACATCTCGTCGATGATAGCATCCACCGCTTCATCAATTTGCTGGCGAATACTCGCATCACTCGTGCTTTGTTTAGCCGCAATCACCGCATCTTCGACACTGAGTCCGCCGATGAGTGCCAAAGCTAAGGACACCACCAGCACCAAAAGTTCGCTATGGAGTGCTTCCAACTGTGGCACAGCCAAGACCAACATCCCGACCAACAACGATACCAGCGCGATAATCACACGACGTGATTTCAATACCATCAAGAGTGGGTCAATCAGCACCCGACGTTTGTTTTTTTCTTGCATGTCTTTTCCTCCGTTTTTGGGTTTTATAGTATGTGAGCTAAAGAAATTGCCCTTTTCCCCCTCTACCCCTAACCCCTTCTCCCACCAGTGGAGAAGGGGAACTGAGCTACCGTTAAATAAAGTCTTTCTCCCTTGATGGGAGAGAGATTTAGAGAGAGGGTGAAGGCTTAAACCAACTCATTCAGACGCAAGACCTTATATAGCAACTTAATTGCTGCGGTGGCTTCAAGCGTCGTCAGATTATCAATATCACCAACATCATTTTTCAGTGTTTGAATCTGACCTTGCAAGGCTAGCTGTTGCGCTTGCTTGCTGGATAACTGACTCGCATCATGGGCGATTAGCACATTGCGGAAAGGCTCTCTGCTGAGAACATCATTATCCACAAAGACAGCCACCCCTTGCCGTTGCACCGTACAAGATTGATAACCTGCAATTGCGCTCAGTTCCTCGTCTAACAATGGAACATTGAAAGTTTTTTGCCCCTCAAAAAAGAAGACCTTCATCACGATACCTCCCGAACATCCCATTGACCGTGCAAATCAGTTAAGCCCCCACCTTGCCCACCGTAAATAGTGACCGTGCCACCTGTCACGCGCCATTGTAATTTAATCGTATGTGACCCCGCCGATAATCCTTTTACCCAATAAACAAGGCAAATCGTATCGACTGTTGTAGTAACCTCTTTGCGCGTGATGCCATCATCACCCCCGACCAACACACCATCGACACTAATATCAAAAAACGCACCGAGCGTGCTATTCCCAACAATCGGGGCAACAAATGTCACGAGGACATCACCCCCATTTGTCGTTAAAGTTGCGGAAAAATCCGTCGAATCGACATCATTAAACGAGCCACTCGTGGTGCTGTAATTTGTGGCACTATCAATATCAATCCCGTCTTGGGGTGGGTCTTTGAGTGCTTCCAGATTATCACGTAGATGCGTATTCAAATCACCAGCGACCAGTGGTTCATTGCTCCAAGTTTTGGGCTGAGTCCATGCCATTATGACCTCCTATATAGTCGTTTTAATCACAATAGCATATTTGTTCTAATTTAGGCTGTTCATATCCCCGTTGATATGACCGTTCATATCCACAGGCACGAGAAATTTAAAAATAAGGCAAAGCGAGGGGATAGCTAATTCTCGGTGGACAATGTGAGTATTCTCTCTACAATTTCTATACGCAAAGAAATATTGAGGACATTATGAAAATTATACGCTGTCTATCTTGTGATGGATTTGGTTGGAGCGAAGACGATTTTTCAGGCGAAGTCGAAGATTGCGCGTGGTGCGCTGGGATTGGTTATGTATATCGGGATGACTCAGGCGTTGACCACAAAATCCCTTTAGATGACCTTAAGCAAGAGGCTGTCTCAGCAGAGTTAGAAGCCCTAGAAACCGAGCGTATGCGTGAGATTGGTTATACAGGCGAAGCGAAGAAACCTTGGCAACAAGACATCCGCAAGGGGACACAAGGTGGTATTAATCCCTATGACGAGGGATGATGTTGCGAGATTATTTCCGTGAACGCTAACGCACACCTATAGCTATTGCCGACAAGACAACTAAATACGCGCTTCAATCTGAGACATTGCACACTTGGTATATGCAAAATTACGGCAAAATCGAAGTTGATATATTAGCGTAAACTTCTTGACGGGCTAGGCTATTCGTTTGTGACAATATTTGCTCAACTTTTACGAGTAACTCCTCTCTGCCAAAAGGTTTAGCAAGAAGCTTGTCGATTCCGACTTCATGACACTCTTTCTCATAAACCTCTATATGAGCCGAAATGACTAAAATTGGAATATTGCTTTTAACATTGATTTTCTTCAAGCGTTTAATTAAACGGCTAATTGAATAAGAACCGACCCGTAAATCTGAGATGATTAGGTCGAATTTTCCATGAGAAAATACATCTAATGCCGTTTCCACAGCCATGATAGGCTCTACTGTATAGCCACTACTGGTTAAAAATTTCGTATACAACCTAAGCAAGTTGTAGTTATCTTCCAAAAGCAAAATTGAAGTCACGCTTTTTATCTCCCTTGGTGAAAATTGTTCTATCAAGTCTGAATAATTAATTTTAGATTAATTTCATTTATAATTAATTATATGGATTAATTTTAAAAGTAAAATTAAGATATGAGAAATTGCTATTTAGTTCGTATCACTAAATTCTACACGAATACCTATTTCAATAGTTTGGGGGAAATAAATAGAAATTATCCCATTCAATGGTGAGATTAAGCCAGAAAATATTGAACTCTGCGAATGGATGCAACGAGGATTGCAATCTCGCGCGTATGATAAAGGACGATTCTCAGCTAAACGCGAAAACGGTGTGCATCATTTTCAATCACTGGTACATGAGTTTTTGAGTGGGGATTAAGTGATAACAGACCGCTATCCCCAGCCCTTGTATGATGCAAGAAGAGGTTATTTGATAAGATAATCAGCACCTGACAGGCAGAGTAGAGAGAGGCTGTCACCGCCCGAAGCATGAGACTCTGAGGAAAGAGTAGTCCCTCTACTGTGTGCCATACCAGCCAGAGGTCGGACGGTATCTTAAGCCTATCTTGCATTCACAAAGTTGACCCAGATGGTATGGTTGCCTGCCAACATCTACAAAGAGTATAAAGCAAAGGATAAGCCCGATGTGAGGGGGAACACATCGGGCTATCCAACAGGGAGGCAATGACACTATTTGGTGACGCTAATCCCAAATATGTTGCCAATATTATCTGACTTCGTATCAGACTTTGATTTTAGAATAAGTTGTGTCGCTGAATGATTCATGAAGTTGAAATGAGGTGATAGTGAGAAATAGAATACGGTCTACCGAATTGGCAGACCGCACTCTAGGGACAAATATCAGGGGGAACTTACATGCAAACAGCGTATTTACGCTGATTAACACCAATTCTATATAGCATTTGCCATTTATCTAAATATATCTTAATCTTTCGCACCTGTCAAGATAATTATCAGATTGCGAAATATTGCATTGAAAATGATTATATCGTGCCTAGCGCATTTTGCCAAATTTTGTTTCACTAATTTAGATGATGTTAATATTTACAGTAGCGAATCATAGAGCATCTGCTTCCAACGGGGGGAATCTATCGCCCATGTGACCTCTACATTTTTGCCTGATTGGATTGCCTGAGCCCACGTATTTTCATTGCGCGAATCTAGGACAACGTCGAGTTTATCGACCAACGTAATGCCCCTTGTAAGGTCACTCTGTGTTTCAATTTCTACATAATGGGGACTTATGTCTGTTGCTATTGTTTTATCCAGAGCAACTGCCATCGCCACAGGGTCGGGCAAGGACAAGCCATGATGTTTGGTCTGTTTATAATAGGCTTGAATGGCTACTTCGTTGCAATTTAGCGTAAAGTGGGCAAGTGGTGTATCTAAGTTACGCACCTGCTCCATTTCATCTTTGCTCAGGGCAAATTCACCCTGACAAAACTCCCAGCCAACCATCTCAACCGCTAAACCTGATAGGAAAGTCATACGAGCGGCATCAGGGTCTACCCAAATATTGTATTCAGCGGCTGGCGTGACGTTGCCGTAGGTACATGCTGCACCGCCCATCACGACACAGCGCGATATATTAGAGATAATGCTCGGGTCGCGGGCGACTGCTAGTGCGATATTCGTGAGGGGTCCTAACGTAACTAGGATTAAATCCTCATATTGATGTGAAGCAGCAATTAAGGCATCGACTGCGTGGGCTTTTTCTGGTTTTTGCTGAGGGATACCCCCATAGCCACTGAGTCCATCGATACCATGAAACCAAGTGGCATCGACATAGGGGCGCAAGAGGGGCTTATCTGCTCCTGCATAGACTGGTACATCTGACTCACATAGTTCTGCAATAAAGCGTGCATTTAGCGTTGCTTGTTCTAAAGGAACATTGCCCGATAAGGTTGAAATTCCTACGACTTCGATATCTTCCGATTGTAGCGCCATGATGAGCGCAACGGCATCATCACTGCCCATATCGGTATCAATCCACATTTTTCTTGACATTTCCATTAATTCCCTTATTTTTACTTAATGCTTTGGGTAATTTGCCTGAATGTTTCATGAAAACTTCATCAGATATTAGCACTCTTAGAGGGAAAGTGTTAAAACTATGAAGTCTTAAATTAACTTTTTTCAGAATCAGGAGACACACATACAATGAAACAACGTAATTTACTTGCTATATTATGTCTTTTTGTGCTAGCAATGGGGATTATTATAGCTCCAGTCGCTGCACAAGACGAAGAAACAGTAGAAGAACCTAATTATGGTATGCCAGAAGGTTATGAAATTACCGAAAATGCTGATGGTTCTGTCACCTTTGTTAGTGGTGATGATACCATTCTTGTAACCTCTGATGCTTCATACAGCCAAGTATTGAGTACTCAAGAATTTGAAACAGACGTAGAAGAGCTTTCATTCTTCCTTGACCGTACAGGATACACTGTGGGTGTTGAACAAAACATACCAGAAGGTGCGGTTGCGGCAGTTGGTGTTTCAAATAGCCGTCGTGGACAACAAGGTATTGCATATCTCTATGATTTAGGTCGTGAACGCTTTGCTGTACTCTCACTCCATGAAGGTCGTGGACAAGTTGGCGCACCTGTCGCTGATGTTGAAACCGTTGTTAGTGGATTTGAATATCTCGGCACAATCGTTGATATTGCAATCGCTAATGCTGAAGGTGGCAATGATGACCGCTCAGGTCTCAGCTTGTTAGTTCGTGCGGCACAAAATGCAAACAGTGCAGTTCTCGATACCCTTAGTGGTGAAGGCAACTACACAGTATTCGCACCAACCAATCAAGCGTTCATCAACTTACAATCATTGCTTAGTTCAGAATATGGTATTACCAACCTCTTCGCTAGCGAAAACCAAGCCTTATTGACACAAGTTCTCCTTTACCATGTGGTTGAAGGTGATGTCATGGCAGAAGATGTTCTAGCAGTAACAGGTGGTTCAGTTGTGAACACCCTACTTGATGATGCACAAGATGGTATTGTTGTGACATTCCGCGATGATGGTACACCGCTTCTCAATGGTGGTGTCGACCTCGTTACAACCGATATTCTGGCAAGTAACGGCGTTATTCACATCATTGATGATGTTCTGCTTCCACAATGTGTGATTGATACCCTCGAAGGTACAGGTTCATGTGGCGCACCAGCAACTGATGGTGACACCGATAGCGACTCATAATCGCAGCTAAATTTAGCTTGGCAGAAAAGGAGTGTCCTCTTGATGGGGATGCTCCTTTTTTATTGTTTCTTTATAGTAAAACTACAACTTTTCTCTTTAGATAGCGTAAATTCTATTAAGTAAGAAACCTTCGATATATTTTTAGGATTGTAGGGGAGTGCCTATGTGCGCTCCCGAACGGGCGACCACACAGGGTTCGCCCCTACTATTTTCCAGTTCTTTTCCGAAGGTTACTAGTAACAACGTCTCGAAAGAAATTAGAAAACTTATCACATTTTGGCGGATGGCATAGATGCCATCCCTACATCAATCTTCAATTTTGAGGCATTCATGTAGGGTTGAGACCTGTCTCAACCGCTTAAAAACAAAGGCTTAATTCTAAAAATTTTCGAGACTCGACATAATTAACTATATAAATGGAGAGAGTTGAAATCATGAAACGTTTGTTAGGAATATTTTTCGCAATTAGCCTCATATTTGTCTTATCTGCGTGCGATGTCGTTAAAGGTAATGGCAATGTCACCGATGAGATTTTTGATATAAGTGATTTTTCAGAGATTCAATTCGATGGTGTCGGGGATGTATTTATTGAAGCTGGCGAAACTGATTCGGTTATTATCCGCACTGATGAAAACTTACAAGAACGCATGAAAGCAGAAGTGCGTGGCGATACGCTCTATATTGGGCAACGTGAGGGCAATAACCTCATGCAATCAACAGAAATCACTTTTCTCATTACTGTGACTGATTTGGAAAAGGTTGTCATATCGGGGGCTGGCGATGTGTCTATCGAAGGTATCGACAGCGATTCACTGGAATTAGAATTAAGTGGCGCAACAGAGACTACACTGACAGATATTGATGTCGATGAGCTAACGATTGATATTTCAGGGGCTGGTGGCGCAACTGCGAGTGGTACGGCACAAACACTCACAGTGGAGCTTAGTGGCGTTGGTGAGTTCTCAGGCTTTGACCTCGTGACTGAAAATGCAGAGGTTGAAATTTCAGGGGCTGGGAGTGCAGAAGTTACGGTAAATGAGACCCTAACAGGTGAAATCGACGGTGTGGGCGGTATTACTTATCGTGGTAATCCAACCGTAGATGTTGACCTCGAAGGTTTAGGCGACGTTACAGCTGACAACTAGGATTGGCATGTCAAAAGATTAGAAGGGCATCATGATGATGTCCTTTTTTATTTATAGCTTGGAACAAATCCTCGCTTACAGGCGTTTATATGGTATATACCTCATATAATAGGAGATGTAATGAAACATATATTCAGCTTAATCATCATCAGTTTGGTTTTAACTGGCTGTGGCATCGTGGAGAGCTTGCTTGCTGAGGAACGTCCAGAAACTGCCCCACATGCTGACCGTCCGCCTAGTCTTATGCTTGAGAATGTATCTATCGAAATGGATTTAGGTACATATTGCTGGACAAGCACTGAGGTCGGTTTGTGTGTGGATACAATACCACCTGCATATGAAGCAGACCAACATGTGAGTATCCCTGATGATAGCCTTCAATTAAGCTTTGATGGCGTTATACCGAGTAGTGTATCTGCTTATGTGCATCCTGGTAGTAATCTCATGACGCGCATCGCTGATATTTATTTAGAAGCCACCTTAGACGAGAGTGGAATTGTCAGTATTCCGCTTATGGAGCAACTGAATGGTGATTATGTGCTGGTAGTCAGTGCATTCTGGGAAGGTAGTCCATCTGGTGATGCGATGTATACCTTGCCAATTGTGATTGAGTAATCAGGTTTTAATCGGATTTCATCCGTGATTTAATCTCGGCAATAGCATCTTTGCTGTCTTCTGCATTAAGTGAAATGCCTATTTGCCGAGACTCCTCGATTGCCCGTTCAATTATTGCGCGATTATCTTCGTAAAATGACATCGAAGCATAAATAGATGCAGAGCTAAGATTATATTGTTCTACTGTTGCTTCTAAGCCATAGTTAAACGCAAAATTAGCGACAAGATATGCTTTTAAAGGTTTTTCTATCAAACGGGCATTTAATGGGTTTTCACCCTGTAAAAGTATATGTTGCTTGAGTTGGAGAACCATACGAATGCCTTTTATTTAATATATCTAATCTGATTATACACGTCATCTTCTAAGTTTGCGGCATTTGCTTTTATCGCTCCATCAAAAAATGAAATCTCTTCTACCACTCTACCTATTAACTGTGCGCCCAAATTTTGAGAAACAATAAATACGCCTTTATATTCCTGATGTTTATCAACATGAGATTTAATATGACCCGTTATATGTTCATCTGCAGTTATCAATGTATAGCCATGTTCATTAGCATATTCTAAAACTTCAGGGTCAGGTGTGCCTTCTTCCAATATATCAATGAGTCTCTGTACATGAACACCCCGCTTTGTAAGCTCAGTTACAACTGCATTTGGAATATGTTCATCAGTCATAACTTTAAAGTCTACCGCCAATCAGCACCTCCACAAATCTTATTATTTTCTACCATCTCACAGGTAAGGCTTTTAGACCATGAATCAGCAGATTTTCTGTCCAGCGAAGGTCATCCACGTTGGCATTGAGGTCAATATTTGGCAGATGGTCAAGCAGAGCATTAATTGCGATAGTGCCTTCCATGCGGGCTAAGGGCGCACCAAGACAGTAATGTATCCCATGACCAAAAGCGATATGGGGGTTCGGGTCACGCGTAATATCAAATACATTGGGATTATCGAATACTGCTGGGTCACGATTTGCTGCTAATAAAGATGGCAAAACAATATCCCCTAACGGAATGGTTACACCAGAAACTTCTATATCCTCGGAAGCAAAGCGCGTTGTCGGTGTTTCGACAGGTCCATTGTAGCGGAGCATCTCTTCAACTGCTGTTTTCATGAGTGAACGGTCATTGATGAGGTGTTCTTTTTGTTTAGGATGTTGCATTAAGAGGAGCATCCCATTGCCAATGAGATTGACTGTGGTCTCATGCCCTGCGACGAGCAACAGAAATATCATCGACAATAATTCCATGTGGTCGAGGGTATCACCGTCTTCTTCTACCTGCACCAGTGCTGACAAAATATCGCCCATGTCATTATTGCGCCGTTCTTCGATAAGCCCATTCATATATTGGGCAAATTCCATCACGGCAATACGCCCTTCTTCTTCGCTTGGACCAAATAAGAGAGCGCGTGTCCAACGGCGGAAATCATCCCGACGTTCTTTTTCTATGCCGAGCATCTCAGCGATAACGGTAATCGGTAGCGGAAAGGCGAAATCATCAATTAAATCACCTTCGTTATGCCCGTGCATATCTTCTAATAGTTCTTGCGCGATAGCTTCGATACGGGGTTCAAGGTCACGAACACGGCTAGGGGTGAAGGCTTTATGCACAAGTGAGCGCAAGCGTGTATGGTCAGGGGCATCAAGGTTAAGCATATGCCGATTAATCGCTTCCCATGTTGGGTCGATTTCGAGGGGCATATACCGCTTCACAATCTCAGGTGGTAAATTTTGACGCGCATTTTTGACAAAGCGTTGGTCTTTTAGCACATTGACCACGTCTTCGTATCTGGTGAAAAACCAGATACTATTGCCCGTTTGTGGACCAATACCTTGCCATATGGGTGTGTTCTGGCGCATTTGCTCATACACAGCTTGTGGATTGGCGCGTGTTTTACGATTAAAAATTGGGTAGCTATTCACGTCGGTTGTCATGCTATTTCCTCAAAGATACTAGACACTATGTAGTATATCATTTTTTAGATATTTTGCTGTGGAGGCATTTTGGGTAATTTATCCGTTAGGGAGAAGACGTATTTGCATTTTTAGGACAGAGCAGTTGTTGCCTGACGTAGGGGTGTACTAAGGTAAACGACATTGGGTTTTGCCTATCACCCTCTCTCTAAATCTCTCTCCTATGAAGGGAGAAAGACTTTCTTGCCCTATCGTGTTCCACTTCTCCACTGGTGGGAGAAGGGGCTAGGGGTAGAGGGGGAAAAGCGCAATTGCTTGAGGTCTTGCTGAATAAGTTAAGCGAAAAAGTGCTAAAACCTTGTGTCTGAAAATCTTCATATAACCCTATGGCTCTGTCCCTACACAAATCATGCTTTAGCTTCTTCTTAGGAATTGCGAGACAGAGCAATAAACCATCCCAAATACTGGAAAAAGATGCCCTAGATATTAAAGTCCACCTATTATGCTTGCCGATTTCTCTTGAATCGACTACTATCGGGCAGACTCATCCACAGTGAATTTTATTTTTATGGCAAACGGTTTTACTAAAGCAAAAACAACACCACAAGCTACAGGGCGATTTGGCACATTTACAGGGGTTTTTACTCCGAATATCCTCACCATTCTGGGACTTATCCTCTTTTTACGGATGGAATATGTTACGGGTCAAGCAGGTTTATTTGGCGCGTTGGCTATCGTCATCGTCGGCAACCTGATTTCTTTGCTGACTGGTCTATCGCTCTCCGCTATTGCAACCAATATGACCGTGCGTGCTGGCGGAAATTATTATATTATCTCGCGCTCATTGGGTTTAGAAATTGGTGGCGCAATCGGGATACCACTATTTTTATCACAGGCAATTAGTGTCGCATTTTATGTGATTGGTTTCACGGAAGCCTTACTCACCGTTGAGTTTTTCGCCCAGTTTGACCCGCGTATTATCTCAACAGTTGTGACACTTATTTTCGCGCTCATTGCCTATGTCGGGGCAGATTTCGCGCTCAGGATACAGTATTTTATTCTTGCGATATTGCTGTTCGGCTTAGGCTCTTTCTTTATTGGGGCGATTATGGGCTTTGGTAATGCGGTAACACCTGCGCTACAGCCGAATTTCTCGGAGGGTGTGACCTTCTGGACAGTCTTTGCGATATTTTTTCCTGCGGTGACAGGCATTGAAGTTGGGGTGAGTTTATCGGGTGATTTGAAAGACCCGTCTAAGAGTATCCCACTCGGTACGATTGCCAGCATTTTATTTACAGCACTCATCTACATTTTGGTGACGATTTTATTCGCGTATAACCTCACTAGCGAACAGTTACTTGGTGATTCACTGGCAATGCGTCGGATAGCGTTTATTCCAAGTGCGATTTTGGCAGGGGTTTGGGCGAGTACCCTTTCATCGGCATTGGGGAGTATCTTAGCCGCCCCTCGTACTTTACAGGCGATTGCTAATGATGATGTGGTTCCGCGTTGGATTGCCAGCAATATGGGTAGCAAAACTGAACCTCGTATGGCGGTTCTCATCACAGGGGCGATTGCTTTTGCTGTGATTTGGGCAGGCGATTTAAATGCTGTTGCACCGATAATCTCGATGTTCTTCCTTAATACCTATGGCATGGTCAATCTCACCAGTGCCATTGAAAAATTGGTTGATAACCCGAGCTATCGTCCAAGGTTCAAAATTCCATGGTATGTCTCATTCTTGGGCGCAATCGGCTGTTATGGCGCAATGTTCTTGATTAACCCTGTCGCAACCGTAATTGCGATTGTTATCAGTTATGGGTTTTTCATTTATTTGCAACGGCGCAGTATTGAAAGCACATGGGGCGATGTCCGTTCTGGTGTATGGTTTGCTATAAGCCGATGGTCATTACTCAATCTCGAAAAATCGCGTTGGACGGTCAAGAATTGGCGACCCAATATCATTGTTTTTACAGGGCAACCCCATAACCGTCAGCAATTGGTAGAGATGGCGAAGTGGCTCAGTTTAGGGCGCGGACTCGTGACCTTCTTCCAATTGATTGTCGGGAATGCACGCACAATGGCTCGAACAGGCATCCAAGATACGGCTCGGCGTGCGATACAAGAATATATTGCCGATAACGGTATGAGTGCCTTTGCTGAAGCCGATATTGTTCCCGATTTCCGTACAGGCGCAACAATGGTGGCACAATCACACGGGATTGGTGGGATTACGGTCAATTCTGTGCTGATGGGGTGGTCTCGTACAGCAGGTGGACGCGAGATGCAGATGCACCTCCTGCGTGACCTCGTACTACTCAATCGCTCAGTCTTATTCCTAAATTACGATGAAGAAAGAGACTTCGGGCAACGTCGGCGGATGGATGTGTGGTGGCAAGGGAGTGGTGGTAATGAAGATTTGATGCTCTTGCTCGCTTATCTCATTGAACGGCATCCGACATGGCGTGATGCACAGGTACGCCTGATTCGGGTGATTGATGATGAAGCAGGTATTCAAGATACTACTAATCATATGCAAGCCTTACTACGGGATATACGTGTTGATGCTGATGTGGTGATTATTGTGAATGAGGATAATCAAAAACCGATTGCACAGGTTATCCGTGAGACAGCTAAAAACACTGATTTGACTATTCTAGGAATGGGATTACCTGCTGATGGCGACGAAGCTCATTATGCTGAACGTCTCAATGAGTTAGTTGATTCGGTTGGCTCAGTCTTGTTAGTACGCAATGCTGAAAGTTATGATTTGCTCGATACAGATAATTGATGGGTGTTACTCAGCCTACGATTATTTTTCCAATGCACTGTTAAGGTTACAGTTGCGCTATACTAAGGTTAGTCAGCTTAACTGATAAATAACCTTAGTGATTGGATAGAACAATGCACCGTTACCTCCGCGAACCTGTTAATGGCATCACGCATATTCTGGGCGCAATATTGGCTGGCATTGGGCTTATCTGGTTATTAGTAATCACATATCCTGATATTGACCGCATTATCATTTCAATTGTATATGGCATTAGTGTTATTCTGACTTTTACCGCGAGTGGTGTGATGCACTCCTATAAAGGAAGCAATCGCATCATTGATATTTTGGTGCGCCTCGACCATGCGGCAATTTACATTATGATTGCTGGCACTTATACCCCTCTCGCTTATGTTTTCCTTGATACAGTCTGGTTTGTGGGGCTAATGATTTCTGTTTGGGGCATGGCATTAGGTGGGGTTGTCTGGAAGTTATTCTTCTACAAGCGTGATTCGATTTGGTCGCTCTTATATTATCTTGGTATGGGGTGGTTCAGTGTTATCTTATTCCCTTATGTATCGCCATTTGTTGATTTGACAGGTTTTCTGCTGATTGTTTCGGGTGGTGTGATGTATACGGTTGGCGCAATTATTTTTGGTATTCAACGCCCGAACTTCAATGAATGGTGGGGGCATCATGAGATTTGGCATCTTTTTGTTCTAGCAGGTTTTGCTTTCCACTTTTTCAGTGTTGCTTACTACATGCTGACTTATTAATCTCCGTGTAAATGTGTTTTTTGCGTAAAAGGCACATTTACACTTTTAGCCCCTATCCCCTAACGAACGAGGGGAGCAGTTGTGAAGACTATCAAAAATGCGTATCTATTCCCTACAATCTTCGTTCTAATTTAAAAAGAGCATAATACTATACACAAAAGTGACCCATAAAATCTCTTTTATTTTTCGTGAGAGATTGATTTCGTGTAATTATTAAGCAAATTAATGTAACAAATATGTTTTTATTTATGCGACTAAACTATCCGCAAAAGACAACCTATAGTAGTATTGGTGCAAGATAGCATTCTAAATTTATATCTTGTTATAATTAATAGCATGATTTTATGTGTCAGTTGGAGTGTGGGGATACTATGGGATACTTTTCAGATGAAGATATTCAAGCCTTAGCAAATAATGATGCCAACGCAAAGAGGCAGGTACAAGAGCGTTTTTTGGCATTGCATCAAAAAATTTATGCTTACATCCAAAACAATGACCTCGATTTACACCTCATTAAGCCTAGCCAAAATGCAGTCCATCATGAAACTGTAAGCAATCATACTGATGACTCAACTCTGGTTGTGCAATATTTGCGGAAACGCGGACAAGCCGTTAATGTTGAGCGATTGATGGGGCGCGAGGGGGTTGCCTCTGTCAATAATATTATTACGCGATTGCACCCTGTTATTGAAATGCGCCTTTCTCAAACGGGTTTTGCTATCGAACTCTTGATTTCACCTGATGCGTGGTTCGACCAACAAAATGTAAAAGGGAAATTGTCTATTTCTCGTCATCGGCATGATTTTTATAGTACATTGATGAAGTTAGATGAAGAATATTGTATGGGTTTCTGGCAAGGCGTACACCTTAGCGAGATGCACCTCAGTGGCAAATATTTTCCACATGCACGGATTCTTGATGAGTGGATGAGTACCTTCCATCCAAATGCTGATTGGTTTCGGATTGGCATGTGGTACGATTGGGATGATGAAGCATTAGCCTCGAATAGTCTTGTAGAAGACGTTATAAGGCATCTTGAAGACCTTTACCCACTCTATCAATACTTTTTGTGGACGAGTGATAATAATTTCCGCGAATTTAGTGAGGCAAGTTCTTAATATTTGCTCAATTTAAACTAATTTGGTAATATGCACAGTAATAAATCTACCCTACAAACAGTAGTTTATTGTAAAACTATTCATCATAGATGAACTATAATTAAAGTTGTTATAACGTAATCTCCAAAAATTCATCCTTAGTTCAAACAATTTTTAAACTGTGTCTCAACACTTGTATCGTTATTTTTTGTTATAATTTGTAATATTATATCCAAGTAACTTTAATGGTAAAAAACTATGAATCGCGACGAGACCCGAGCTGCTCGTACAGTTTTGCGACGCATTGAATCACATTTGCGTCAATCTCACTTGGAAATGGGTGCGGAAGAAGAGGGCATCAGCTTTGTTGATGTGATTCATCACCCCAGCAGTGCCTTGCCTGCTTTAAATTATGTCACACCTCGCAAAAAAACAGCGTGGGTATCAGGGCAACATCTTCAACAGGGAATTGATAACCTGCGTGAAAAAGGGCGTAATATACGGGTTCGTTTCGCAGAGGGATTGTACCCACCTGTGTTTGTGCGTACTTTACGCGAACTTGATTTAGATATTGAAGATGAAACACCTATCCTCATTTATAAGAAGTCAGCACAACCCCGTAAAATGGCAAATCCACCTTCGGATGTCACCTTTACACAAGCGACGTCACCCTCTGACCTTGCTATCTGGTGGTATATTTGGCGTAATGCGTATTATGATGTTGCGGTCAGCAGTGTTGAACCGCTGTTAATCGGGCGCGATATACAAGATGTGTATTTGGGTCGGCAGGCAAATGTTGTTATGTATCGTCGGGGCTATCCGATGGGTGTGATGAAACTTACCTTCCATGAGGGGTCAGCACATCTGGTTGCCCATGCAATGCTCAAGGAAATGCGGGAAAGCGATTGGGAACGGGTTATCCGCGAAGTCGCATTAGATGTTGCTCTCGATAGAGGTGCGGATTTAGTCTTTGTGACAGGAAAAACCGAAGAGGAACGTAAACTCTATCGTGAAATAGGTTTTGTGGATTCAAGTAGCATTGTTACCTATGCTGAACAAGCACACCTAGATGCTCAACAAGAGGAAACTGATGACCGCTTGGAACAGTCTGTACTTGTCGTCTGAGCAACCTCAGCAAATTATTGACATCATTCATGACTATTTCGACAGAGAGAGTTATACAGGTTATAACCCTTTTGGTGATTTACCCACTAGATCATATCCGCAGACTCTAAAAATGTTTCTAGCTCCTGCACAAGCTGGTTGGTCACGCTTATTATTGGATGATGATAGTGATTCAGGCATTATTGAGGAATTATCAGCACAAATTTCTAAATTCTGCGATTGTCTGTATGTGCGTTTAGAGGGCAACATCGGCACAATTCATGGCTTCCGCGAGGGTCATCACATCAATTTAGCGCAATGGGCGCAAGCGTACTCCGACTGTGACATCACAGCTATTCTTAACACTGAAGTTTTCCACTGAGCTCCTTTGAACGACGGACAAATAGGAGATATACCGCTTTCAGCATTGCCTGATGATATTCAGCAGATGGCGCAAGAGGTGAATGCGAAAGAAGCCAATAAGCTATTTGAGAAATTAAGTAATCGTCTTTTGAAGGCTATCGGGCGTAACGAGGCACGTAACCTCATTAATGAGCAACTCAATTGGGATAGTCAAGGTGGGCAGTATATTCGTGCTGTGATGGATTGCCTCAATATTATGGATAATTGGCGACATCCTGATTTCACGACTGTTCGTACCGCTTACACGATACATGCCCAAAGTCTAAGAGGCATCCACGAAACATTTGCAGGCGACGAGGACACATTAAAAGCTGTGCCTAATGTCTTGGCGTATACTGTGCTTTATGGTGGTAAAATGGGGTAAGTTTACGGTTTACAGTCAACGGTTATCAGACATAACACCAAGGCTGTAGTCGATAAACGCACCACTGGAAACTAATAATCAGAAATGACGTACTATGTCTGCAAAAGACCGCATCCGCTGGGATGATATTTTCAAAAAACGGATTACAGAGGATTATCCATCACCCGATAATCTGCTGATGGAATATGCGCCTGCGCCAGAAAATGACGAGACACCCCGTGCTTTGGATTTAGCTTCGGGTTTGGGTCAGAATGGATTATGGTTAGCAGAGCAAGGTTATAATACGGACTTAATGGATATTAGCCGTGTCGGATTACAACGGGCGCGTGCTGAAATGTCGATGCGGAATATACGCAGTGCTAATCTACTGCAAATAGACATCGACAAGTTGGTGTTGCGTCGTAGTGGCAATTGTGAGCAGTTGCATGAGATTTGTCCTAATTATTATCAGTTGATTGCTGTTTTTCGTTATTTACGTCGCCCTCTCTTTCCAATTTTTCAAGAAGCACTGATATCTGGTGGACGTATTATTTATGAGACATTCAACACAACTTATTTAGAGCAAGTACCTGACTTTAATCCTGATTTTTTGCTACAACTTGGTGAATTAGAAGATACTTTTGGCAATTGGCGTATCATTCATTATGATGAATCCAGCCATATCACGCAGTTGGTCGCTGTAAAACCTTAGTATGCCAAAATTGTATTGCTCATATTGTGGACGCATCGCGCATCGTTGCCAGTGTGATAGCGACGATAGCTTCCTGCATCAGTTTTTCGCACGCAGACCTCAGCCAATTCAAAATTATTATCCTCACTGGATGCTAAAGCATTATAAGCGTGGTGTTCCGCCCCAAATTAAACGCAAAGAACGGTATACGCTCCGCAAAAATTATCAGCAATGGTACACTTTTCTAGTAGAATGTTATGGTGAGCAGTGCCTCAATTGTGGTGTGACATCAGAGACTGATACATTGGTTCTCGACCATATCATCAGTATTGCTAAGGGTGGCTTATCCGAGATAGACAATCTGCAAATTCTATGTTCGGAGTGCAATCGGCTTAAAGGAAAACTCTGCATTGATTGCCGTTCTGACGCAATTTAGATGTTTATGCAGTATGGTGATTAACATTATGCACTAGAAATTAGAAATTATAATCTATGTTTGAAGCGGCTATTTTCGTCATCATTGCCAGTGGCTTATGGGCAGTAGCAAAACAAATCAATAAGCGTCAGCAAATGCCATTACTGATGGATTCTCAATTCGATAGGCGTTCCTTGTCTGTGATTGCAGAGGGAGGATTATTCCGTTTATCGTCACCGGGTGATAAACCTCGTTTACAAGCGTTTCGTCAGTTACACCTTATTGAAGGCGGACTCAAACTATTTAATAATGCCTCAAACCAAGCCCATCTCATTGACTTTGCAACTATCCAATGGGTGAGTGCGGTGACATTGCCACAAAGTGGAATCGCTGAAATTTCTATTCACATTGAAGTACAACGCTATTGGCGTATATTAACTTTGCAAATGCCTGAAGCTGATATGTCTGTTTTGGTTAAGGTGCTACGCCATGTGACAACATCCTCACGCCTGAATATTGGTCGTCCACCTGCAAACCCCGTTGGACCATTATCCGCCCATATTACTGAGGATACACTACAAGGTGAGAGTAACCTCGGCGCGGAAGTTAGACTGTATTTATTGCCTCACCTTTTACTTGTTCTGCGCGGAGACATTGTGCAAGCGAAGCTCGATACGAGTAGCATTCGGCGAATTCTATCGGTAGAACGGGTCAGTGGTCGCTTAGATACCTTGCTCAAACCCAATGCGCCTGATGGTGTTATTCGGTTATATTCCCTGCACGAGACGGTTGCTTTCGCCTTACCACAATATCGTGAACTTGCGGAAGAGATTGCTTATCTCTCGCATTGTCCTGTGGAATTTATCACGCAAGAGGATAAAACGGATAAGAGTTAGTTTTACCTATTCACTCTTTTACCCATGAAAATATCGGGTTTTCCAATGCCGTTGGCATCAGGCATGACACCGATAATTGTGTAGCCTAGTTTCTGATAAAAGCTGTATGGATGCCCTTTGAGATTTTGGATAGTGGCGATTTTTTCTGGTAGGTTGTCATATAAATCCACGCCAGAGAGAGTTGTCATGTTGGTTTCATCATCTGAGCCGAGCATAATCGTCAGACCACCTTTTTCTGCGACGATAGTCTCAAAGTCCTCGACCAGTAAGCGTCCGATACCTTGCCCTTGAAAATCAGGATGTATGGCTAAAGGGTGTAATTCCCATACATTGCCATCATATTCGGGGATGCCACCAATCCAGCCAACCACACGCCCATCGAGCAGTGCTACCCGACAAATGCGTTCTTCAGCTAACATTTCTTGCACTTCTTCCAGTCCGTCTTCAATATCACTCCAAGCGTCGATAAAATTTTCGGCAAATGCCACTTGCAAAATTTCCGCTGCTTGCTGGATTGTATCCTCATTATTTAGCATATCTTGGATGATGATTGGCATTGTATTCTCCGAATAAGTTTTCAGTCATCAGTTATCGATTTACAGTAACCCTACATCAGTTTTTTCAAATTCATACATTACTACCCAATATATTTCATCTTCACGAAATGCTTTTACACTATCTAAATCAATTCCTTCATTATTGCTGTAGAATCTTGAAAGAAATTAGAAAAAGTAGTGCCTTTCGTTTTCGGACGCGATACATCACGTCCCTACCTCATTGCCTAAAAAAGTAAGATTTATGTAGGGACAGCATGAATGCTGTCCGCGACAAAAGACACAAATTTATTCTAAAAATTTTTGAGATTTTACATACCTTGAAGTTTTAACGCAATTTCAATTGCTTCTTGTTTAGTCAATCACACAACCTTCCGAATTTTAAAAAATTAGTGTCAGAAAAATAAAATTTAGTTGATTACCAGCCAAATTCACGGGGAATGAGTCCGCGCTTTAATCTGTGATGCTTTGATAAATAGCCAAGGTCATTTCTGTTGTCATACATCAGTTGAAAATGAAAATAATTGATATATTCAAGAATAGCCATTAGATAGAACAAGCTAGCGATAAACCAGTCTCCTGTTTCAAAGAAGTTGAATTGGAGCAGATTAATTATCAAGATTATGCACAGTGCGACTGGAAGAGTCCACCTTAGTAGCTTGAATGTATTGTCAAATTTTTCAATATGATGGGTATTCTGTTTCAGGTCTTGATATTTGAGAAATGAAAAAGCAGAACCGATTATCAGCATAATACACGTTGCTGTTGTCGCAAGAATGGCAGAAATACCTATTTCGATATTTTGTGCCAGTGTATAAAGAAAGAATGGAAATATGACTACGGCATTGAGTAGCTCTAAAGTCCATAAATATCGAAAGCGTTTAATCAGTTTTTCTCTCAATGATGTATTCCTCTCTTATGTATGGTTATGATGCAAGCCTGATAATCTTACTTTCAAAATATTATTTGCTTAAAGCAGGTTTTGAGGTTTTTCAACGATTAGCCTACTTAATCATATTTGTACAGAATCATAATATAAAATCCCATACAATGATATTATGCCAAAATGGAACGAAACACGTTTGGACACCGTCTGATTAAAAAAAGCAGGAGAGAAAAATGATGTTTTTTCAAAATGCACTGGCTCGACTTAAAGATGATGATAACCCCCGCTTACACCGAGTCCCCTTCGCTATTATTTGGGTAGCGTCTTATGCGCTGGCATGGTTTGTTTTATTCTTCGCCTCAATGATAGTCCAAGATATGAACAACGCATCCGTTATTGGAGATTTCCTACGCTGGATTAACCGCCATGCACAGTGGATTAACGGTATAGGGATGGGATTTACCTTCGGTCTGACACTTTCTCTGATTCAAACGTGGCTCATTCGTCGTCGCTATGGTTTTGTACCAAAATTTTGGCGGCTTGCTACTATTTTAGGAGCAACACTAATTGGGCTTATATACCCATTTTTTGGTTCATATTACTTTTATTGGGAATATGAGCATATGTGGTTTGTGCTGGTTATTTGGTTTGCTCTTCTGAATGTACTCCAAGCATTTGTGATATTTCCAGTTAATCGTCAAGCATGGTTATTCGCTCTTGTTGGGATTATTGCAGGTGTTGTTGCTGGTGGAATAGAGCTTATAGAAATTGATAGATATACTGGTGAGAGTTTATCTATACTTTGGGGTGGACTGATACAAGCGGTTGGTACAAGCATAGTTATGTTACGTCTGATGGCAAGTCCTCGTAAAGGTATTGTTCCTAAACGTGAAAATGACGAAAAATCCAAATCTCGCCTGCGTGATGGCTTACATCCGATAACCTTCATTGGTCTGTGGACACTGGCATATATCTCTGGGTGGGTAATGGTATTACTGGTAACAGGCTTTTTATACATGCTATTTGGTGAAACAAATTTTGGCTATGTAATTACTGATTGGTTAGAAACTAATGCTCTATGGACATTTGGTGCGTTCTACGGCTTAGTTATTGGTCTAACCTCTTCCATTGCCCAACTTTGGCTAATGAAACAATATAGCAACGTTGAAGTCAAAAATTGGGTTGTTCTGAGCACAATCGGCTGGGCAATTGCTGGTATCGGCTTTTGGTATTATGTCGAAAGCTATAATGTCATCAATGTTGAAATAGCTATTTTGCTGTTTATCTGGGGTTTTACACCAACACTATTCCAGACAATTCCTATGTGGCGTGTGATGCGTGGTGGATGGATTTGGGCAGGCACAGGTATAGCAAGTGCGATTATCGCCTTCTTGATTGATGCACAGTCTACTTGGACATACAACGATACATTTTATGCGATTATGCTCGGTGGGTTAGCGCAAGCCATCATCACAGGCTCGACCTTTATTCTATTACAATCCCAACAAAACCGTGTAGAACATACTTCTGTTTCAGCATAATATTGTATTAGGGGAATAGCATCCTAGCTATTCCCCTGATAACTGTTACACAAACAGGAAATATTATGCCTACCTTCAAGAATATTCTATCCCGTATAACAGACCTACAATCCCATCGCATCTTCTTTATATTGGCTTGGATAGCTTCTTATGGATTAGCATGGCATACTGTTTCAGTTTTTGAGTTATTCTTTAATTATGCACATCACCCCATATCATTTTGGTTCAGAAATAATGCTCTTTGGGTACGCGCTGTTCTGATTGGATTCAGTTTTGGTCTAATCTTATCACTTGTTCAGACTTGGCTCATTCGTCAACGTTATGGTTTTGTCCCTTTGCTATGGCGTTCTGTTACAATTTTTGGTGCAACCTTAGCAGGGCTTAG
This sequence comes from Phototrophicaceae bacterium, assembly GCA_965230145.1. Lineage (GTDB taxonomy): Bacteria > Chloroflexota > Anaerolineae > Aggregatilineales > Phototrophicaceae > JAUZRW01. Next base: position 2,312,823 of record CBDDKI010000002.1, on the reverse strand, counting down.
TTTCCCTTTTTACAACTATCTATTGGGAACTCATCAACAATGGATTTCATTTTTTATATGGTTTTCATTTCTACATTCAGTTCAAGCTGTTGTGTTATTTCGTGTGAATCGTCGTGCATGGTTATTTGCACTCGTGGGGATTATCGCTGGCGTTGTTGCCAGTTCTATCTCAGCTATTGATCCATTAGATGTTTATTGGTCTCTGAACGAAGATTGGGCGTTAATGGTTGGTAGCGTGATACAAGCGATTGGGACGAGTATCGTAATAATGTACCTGATGGCAAATCCACGCCAAGGCATTGTCCCAAAACGTGAGCCAGATGAACTGAACCAAGCGCCTTTAACACCACTGAGATTTATTGCATTATGGACATTACCTTATTTCATTGCTTGGGCATTATTCAGTATTGTTTGGGTTTGGAACGCTTTGGTGACTACACCAATAACAGGGTTTGCTATTTTAATCATTATCCGTATTGATTGGTTTCACCATAGTCCGTGGCAGGTCGGATTGATGATAGGGCTAACAATTGGCATCACATCAGCAATTATTCAAACTCGCCTGATAGAGAGATTTAGCAGTATTAAAATTTATCAATGGGCATTGGTGACTATTGTCGGCTGGATATTCGCAGGGATTGCGTTCGGATATTATGGGCAAAGTTATATTGAGTCCGATAACATCGTCTCATTAAGAAATATACTGCTATTGACGATTTGGTTCACCGCACCTGCCTTCTTCCAAACTCTTTCGATTTGGCTGGTAATTCGTAATGGCTGGCTTTGGATACTGACAGGTATTGGCTCAACTATAGTCGGTATAATTATAGACAGTCAGGTTAGTTGGTGGACATCTCGTATTAGTAACGAAATTAACGATATAAATTATATTTCGTCTCCTGTTGTTGCCCATGATTTGTCATATTTTTATGTAGTGGTTTTGGGTGGCTTGGCATATGGCATCATCACAGGTTCAGTATTTGTTCTTCTGCAATCACAACAAAGGCGCACAGAAAGTCAGCTTGTGCAAGAAAATATAGTAACTTAACGTGAGTTTTGGTTTAGATAACAGCTAATTGTCGAAGAAAGCGTAAATCTAAAGACGGTTTCTTGGGCTGGTGACAATAAGCAATCAGTCCAGCCAATAAATTGACAGTAAACCCGGTAAAACTGCGGTGTCGCGTATGCTCAATTTGTGAGATGTTCTTGAGTTGGTCATAGATACTTTCCACAATAGCGCGTTTGCGCAAAAAGTATTTATCCATCTCATCCATCAGTTTGTTTTTCATATTCTTACGAACTTTCGTGACCAGCTGGAGCATGTGATCTTCCAGTAAATGCTGTGTGAGTGTGGTTGAGATATAGCCTTTGTCAGCAAATAACTTCCCAAAACAACGTCGAATTTGGCTGACCATTTTTGGAACGGGTTGGCGGTCATCAGTATTACCCGTTGTCACACAACAACTCAAGAGTTCACCGCAATCATTGACAATCATGTGTAACTTAAAGCCAAAGAACCAGTCCACAGAGGTACGCCCACGCTCAGCAACACCCTCAAACACACGGTGCTGGTTGATGCGACGATTGTGGCATACAGCAATTGCTGTTGAATCCACAAAGGATAATCCTGTGCAAGTGCCATAACAGCGTTGTAAGTAAGCACACAGGGCGACCACGACACGCGGCATCAGTTGGATAAACCTGTTGTAACTGAATAATCTTGGAAATTCGCCTGTTAAGTGTTGCATCACATAATCTGTGTAATAGGTTTTAAAATCACGATAGCGTTTCTGGTGAAAATGCACCACGAGGGTCATCATCTCACTCATACTCATACGAGTCGCGCGACGGCGACACCGTTGACCACTTTCAAGTAGTGTCTGATGCCAAATTGGTTCATAATCTTGCCAGAAATCGTCGATAGAACAGAATAATTCGAGTAAACTCATGATGGGACTCTTTGTCTTAGGTTTTGTCACCTTGAAGCTTAACGCTTCTCGCAAAGATGTCCCACCTTATCCAAAACTCACGTTAACTTAATCCTTAATTGATTTCTCAACCCCTCCCCTCTGCACTCGCTTCGCTCGCTGGTGGAAGGACTGGGGATAGGGGTTGCTTTTCTTTATGTTTTTCGTGCCTCAATGGTTCATATTTGCCCTTAACTTAGCATAAATAAAAAACGCCCACATTATGAGCGTTCTTAGAGATAAATTTTGCTTATAGACTAATCAAGGTCAATTTTGGTCTTGTCGTTCTTGACCTTATTCTCATCAACGCGCACAACCTCAAGTTTGACCTTTGCCAAGAAAGCAGCGGCAGCTCCGAGTGCGGCTAAGACGGGTGCAAAGACTAGCATTGCCCCACCAGCGACGACACTCGCAGTTAATGGTACAACCATTAGGACTTCATCATCTGCCTTACGAATCACCAAACGGCGTACATTACCATCTTCAATCAATTGCTTAACACGGTCTACCAGTTCATTACCTGCAATTTCAAATTCTTCAGTGATTGTATCTTTTTCGTGTTCTTCACTCATGTTCATTCCCCTTTATAGATAGATTTAGAGTTACTATAAACTATACGCATTAGATTCATAAAAGTTTCAGTTGATATTGTTATACATCTAGCATCCTGTACAATATAGCTAATCATTACAAAGGGATTGAAGGTATCATGGTCGAACAACTAGAATCCATACAAAAAGCCATAGCAGAAGGCAAAACCGAACTCGCCCGTAATCTATTGCGCGTATTAATTGAACAACATCCGCAATCCAGTGAAGTTTGGTATTGGGCAGCAAAAGTCGCTGTTAATCCCACTCAGAAACGTGCCTTCTTAGAAAAAGCCGTTGACCTCGACCCCCTCAATCATCTCGCGGCAAATGAACTCTACACAGTTGATAACCCTCAAGTGATTGTTGATACGCCCAAAATCCAACCGACTCAAGCAAAGGTCAGCCAGCAATCAGGTATAAAATACGCGAGCTTTGGCAAGCGTGTAGGCGCATTCCTGACCGACTTCATGATTATTTTTGCGCTATTTGTGCCGTTAGCAGGTATCGCCCTTGCCACAAATCAGCAGACAACCCTGAATGATAGCATCCGCCTCATCACCCTCTTAACGACACTCTCGCTTATTGTGCAAGCCATCTACTTTGCTTACTTCCTAACCCGACGAGATGGGCAAACAGTTGGTAAGCAAATTTTTGGAATACGAGTAGTCAAACGCGATGGTACTGCCCTTAGCCTCTGGGAAGCCATCTTACGTACAGTCATCGGCTATGCCTTTTCCAATTTGGTATTAGGAACAGGGCATTTATGGATGCTCTCGGATAAACAATCCCAAACATGGCATGATATGGTCGCCGATACGATAGTCGTAGAGGCTTGATGCAATGAGCGAGAACCTTTGTCCCGATTGCGGAGCGAGTTGGGACGAGCAAAAATGTATCGACCATTTCCACATGATGGGCTTTTGGGAACTTGACCATCAGTTATGGGATAAGCATCATCTGATGGTGCTATGCTATAACCTACAACATCCACACATCTATTCCCCGCAAACCCTCGTCGATGCTAAGCTAATGTTGCGTGATTTCTTAGAAACCGAAATAAGTCCACAGCAGATGCGCCAAAAGATTAGCCAGCAAGTTAATTCAAATACGCGCCAACATAAAATCACAGGCACACCTGATGCCTACGGACAATATCCACAGCCAATACTCTGGACAATGACTTGCGCGGATGTAATCGCCAATGGCATCGAAAATTACTACGCCAGTATCGACGCATGGGCAGAGTCCGTTCTGCAATCGCTTCTCAAATGTGAAAATTAAAGAAAAATCAGCTAAACAGTTATAAACAGACAGAATTATCCTCATTTTAGCATTAAAGTCCTTCCCTGAATTCGGGGAAGGATTTAGGATGGGGTTTTGCGAGCTATAGAATTCATAGACAACCTTCCTCCGCTTCTCTGAGTCTCTGCGTTACGCCCTTTAATCACAATAAATTTGTAAGATTCACCCTCGTGACCCACTCAAATTGCATAGACTATTTGACCTATTTTGAGAGAAGATATAATGCAACCGCAATTTATCGTCGCAGAAAAACCATTACAAAAACCAATTAAAGTCGTTGTGATTGTCGCCCATCACGATGATATTGAATTTGGCTGTTCAGGCACAATTGCCCGCTGGATTGAAGAAGGCGCAGAAGTCACCTATGTCATTGTCACCGATGGTGGTAGTGGAAGCAATGAACCCGGTATTATCCGCGAAGAACTTGCCGCACTCCGTGAAAAAGAACAACTCGCAGCCTCTGCTGTCGTTGGTGTTCATGATGTGCGCTTTTTAGGCTATAAAGATGGCACACTCCAACCCACGCTTGAACTCCGCCGAGACTTAACCCGCATCCTGCGTGAAGTCCGCCCAGACCGTGTGATTTGCCAAGACCCACGTACCGTCTTTTTCGGTGATGGTTACATCAATCACCCAGACCACCGCGCCGCAGGCGAAGCCGCAATTTATGCAACCTTCCCCAGTAGCGAAACCCGTCCAATTTTCCCAGAGCTATTAGACGAAGGCTACGAACCACATAAGGTCAGTCAATTATGGGTAACGCTTAGTATTGAACCAACTCACTACGTCGATATTACTGACACATTCGATAAAAAACTCGCTTCACTCAGAGCGCACGAATCACAATTAGGCTCAGGTGAAGATGCTGAAAACGGTGCATTAAAATTCATCACAGAACGCAATGCTCAAAGTGGCGCACGAGTCGGGGTAGAATACGCCGAGTTCTTCAAAGTCATGATTTTACAAAGTGCCAATGAAGAACATCGAGAAAAAGACCTCCAACGCGCAGAAGTTCCACAAGGTCATGAATCCCACGACGATAACTAAGTGACATAAATAGATAGCATGAAATATTGAATAACTTGCTTGCTGGTTATTTAAGACGTTGTATAGGAAATAGAAATAATATGTTGACCTCAAGCGAATAGTCACTAATCACCCTCTATCTAAATCTTTCTCCCATCAAAGGAGAAAGAAGGTAGCTTAGTTCCCCTTCTCCACTGGTGGGAGAAGGGGTTAGGGGATGAGGGGGAAAATGTGAATCGCGCACATATTAAAATTGATTCTTTATTCCACATATAGCGTTTAAGATTATTCATCAATAATCTAAGTAAATCCATAAAAGTTTTTGTCGTCATTTTAAGCGGTTGAGACAGGTCTCAACCCTACATGAATGCCTAAAAATTGAGGATAGATGTAGGGATGGCATGCATGCTGTCCGTGACAAAAGACCCGAATAAATTCTAAAAACTTTCGAGATTTTACAAAAATAAAGATAATTTTAAATTTCAAGATACAGTACCCAAAAAGAAATGATAGTTATGGTGCGTCTGATAGGCGTAAGCACTTAATAATTTTAAGGAAAAAGCTTATGCCAGTGAAAGAAAATATCCAGAAAAGCAAAATCGATTCGACGGGATGGTGGGTTTTATTTGCGACCATTAGCGCATCTAGCATGGCGTTTATTGGTGGCAGTGCGCTCAATGTTGCTTTGCCAGCTATCCAGCGTGACCTCGGTGCGAGTGGGGGTGATTTGCTGTGGATTGTGAACTCGTTTGCACTATTTCTAGCGGCTTTGCTCTTGCTCGGTGGCTCACTCGGTGACCATTACGGGCGCAAGCGCATCTACATGATAGGTATTGTCGTCTTTGTTGGCGCGTCGATTGCCTGTGGATTTGCGCCTACATCTGAAACTTTAATTGGCGCGCGGATTATACAAGGCATTGGTGGCGCGTTGATGATACCGGGTAGTCTGGCGATTGTTTCCGCTTATTTTGACGATAACACACGCGGTAAAGCGATTGGCATATGGTCATCTGTGACGACATTAACCTCGCTGATTGGACCTATCTTGGGTGGATTTTTGGCTGAGAATGGTCTGTGGCGCGCGATATTTTTCATTAATGTTCCGCTTGCTATTGCTTCTTTGTTCGCACTGTGGCGATATGTCCCTGAGAGTTACGATGAAGAAGCCACAGCACATTTTGATACGATTGGGGCAATTTTGGTCACTCTAGGGATGGCTGGCATTACATATGGGGCAATCAGTATTGGTGAAGCTGGGATTGATGGTTTCCAACGCTGGGATTTAATTGGGATTTTAATCGCTGGTTTTGTGCTGATGCTCGCCTTTTTTGTATGGGAAGGTCGTAGCAGAGAACCAATGATGCCCTTACGCTTATTTCAATCATCCTCGTTTTTAGGCGCAAATTTGCTGACGCTCTTTCTATACGGGGCTTTAGGCGGTGCGCTTTATTTTCTACCGCTTAATTTGATTCAGATACAAAATTACAGTGAAACATTCGCTGGCTTTGCCATGATTCCAACGTCGATTTTACTGGTGGTCTTGTCGCCATTTATGGGGAGCATCGTAGACCGATATGGTCCGCGTTTGCCATTGGTACTGGGTCCATTTGTTGCTGGATTAGGCTTCCTTGCGATGACTTTCCCAAGTGTAACAAACGGTGTATCGGATTATTGGCTCACATTCTTCCCTGCATCTATTCTGCTAGGTATCGGCTTAGGGATTACTGTCGCGCCATTGGTGACAACGGTGATGGGGTCTGTGCCGAATCCTAGTGCTGGGATTGCATCAGGTGTGAATAATGCGATGTCGCGTGCCTCACAAGTCTTAGCTTTATCTTTTCTAGGAGGTATTGGGCTAATTGTCTTTGTTGGTTCATTAACACCGTCTGTAGAAGCCCTCAACATCAGTGAAGAGGCTCAGAATGCAATCATTCAATCCGCGAATAATCTCGGTGGCACGGAAATCCCTGATACTTTATCTGAAACCGATACGCAACTGGTGAGGTCAGTCATTCAAAATGAATTTGTCGCTATGTTTCGTATTATCATGTGGATTGCCACAGGCTTATGTGTATTGAGCAGTATCTTGGCATTTATCTGCATTGAGCCTGAACTCATTCAGTCGGAATAGATGTACTATAATGACCGCATAACTTTCATCGATACTGAGAGAGGTTGAACACCTGTTATGGTAAAGCTCGATAAGCACTACGTTGACCCACATTTAGTAGCGATTTACGATATTGAAAATCCTCGCGGAATGGATACTGATTTTTACGTACAAATTGCCGAAGAACTTGAGGCAAAACACATTATTGACCTTGGCTGTGGTACTGGTTTGCTCACGCGCGAATTAGCAACAGCAAATCGTCACGTTATCGGGATAGACCCAGCCCCAACCATGCTTGCATTTGCAAAAAAGCAATCAGGTGCTGAACGAGTGCAATGGATAGACGGTGATGCTAGTTTTCTTGAGGCAAAAGAAGCTGATTTAGTTATTATGACAGGGAATGTAGCCCAAGTTTTCCTGACTGATGCCGATTGGCTTACAACAATCAAGGAGATTTATTCCGCTTTACGGTCTGATGGGTATCTTGTATTTGAGAGCCGAAACCCCTCAGCACGAGCTTGGGAACAATGGAATCATGAGGATAGCTATTTTCAGTTTGAATCCGTAAACGGGTCAATGGAAACTTGGGTAGAATTAGTGAGCGTTGATGACCATCTCGTAACGTTTGAAGGGCATAATGTGTTCAATGCGACAGGTGAAGATGTCGTCGTTCGTAGTCAACTTCGTTTCCGCACTCATAACCAAATTCATAACTCTTTAACTCAGGTAGGATTTACGATTGAATACGTCTATGGGGATTGGCAAAAAACCCCTTTTCTGGACGATAGTCGCACGATGATATTTGTCGCCCGTCGCAATTAACTCATGTAGTTGCTGATATGACCTTACTCCCATTTTAGGTACTGTATCGAGAATGGTTAATATTCAAAATCATCTCTATTTTTTGGTGGACATCCCTACCACTAGGTATTATTGTGAAGCACAACGGCGCATCCAGAATTTCAACCGACATAGATACACAAGTAAAACCATCCCGTGCAAGAATTTTGTGCAAAAATTGTCTACAATAGAGACATCACACATATAAAATTTTTTGGAGATATAGTTTATGCAAGTGCGTAATCCTTATGATGATGCCATTGTTGAAACGATTCCTGACCATAGTACAGATGACGTGGTTCAAGTTATTGAACGGGCGTATGCGCTACGGAAAGACTTTGCCCAGATGCCTGCCCATGAAAAAGCAAGCATATTAGTCCGTGCGGTAGATTTAATTCAGGAACGTTCGGACGAATTTGCGGAGTCGATTGTGCGCGAGAGTGGGAAGCCCCTGCGTTATGCGCGCGGTGAGGTCAGCCGATGCACCGAGACTCTGACTTTCGCGGCGGATGTTGCCCGTAGTTTACATGGCGAAACAATTCCGATGTCAGCGGCAAAAGGGGGCGTGGGCAAGATTGGCTATTATGTGCGCGAGCCTGTTGGTGTGGTGGGTGCGATTACGCCATTCAATTTTCCGTTGAACCTCGTCGCGCATAAGGTCGCTCCTGCAATCGCTGTCGGATGCCCGATTGTCCTCAAGCCGTCACCGATGACTCCCCTAACGGCGATTAAACTGGCGGAAGTCCTGCGCGAAGCTGGTCTGCCAGAAGGGTTATTCACTGTGGTTGTGGGCGATGTGGAAGTTGGGAAATTGGTCACCACGCATCCGAATATTGCTATGATTAGCTTCACAGGCAGTCCGGGTGTTGGTGAGGCGATTAGCAAAGTCGCTGGTTTGCGTCGGACAACTTTTGAACTTGGTGGTAATGCCGCTACTGTTATTGATGAAGATACGACCATCACGGATAACTTAATCGAACGTCTAATCGTTGGGGCATTTGCTTATAGTGGGCAAGTCTGTATTAGTGTTCAACGCATCTATATTCATGAGAGTCTCTACGATGATTTTCGTGATAAATTCGTCGCACGTACAGAAAAATTAGTTCTCGGTGACCCGATGAGTGCCGATACGGAAATAGGTCCGCTGATTAATGATGACGCAGGGGAACGTCTATCAACATGGGTGCAGTCTGCTAAGGAGCAGGGCTCGACTATCAGCACAGGGGGCAAACGGGATGGGCGTATGATGCACCCAACTGTGCTAGAGGATGTGAAAGACAATATGCAGGTGATGTGTGCCGAAGCCTTTGGTCCATTGGTCAATCTCGTGCCATATAGTGACTTCGATGCTGTTTTAGATGAGGTCAATGATTCGGAGTTTGGTCTGCAAGCAGGGGTTTATACGCCTTCATTAGATAAAGCGATGCGTGCGATTCAGGTGTTGAATGTCGGTGGTGTGATGATTAATGACATTCCAACTTTCCGCGTTGACCATATGCCCTATGGTGGTAACAAAAAATCGGGGGTTGGGCGTGAAGGTCCGCGTTTTGCGATTGAGGATATGACGACGCTTAAGATGGTGGTGATTAATCCGTCGGCGTGAACGGAATTGAGGATAAATATGAACCACAGAAGTAAATCCATAAAAAGAACTGGAATTTTTTAGATATTTTATTTCGGACAGCATGAATGCTGTCCCTACATGAACCCTCATTTTTTAGGCACTGATGTAGGGACGTGATGTATCGCGTCCGTTACGAAAACACAACACGAATCACAAAATCTTTTAGGATTGCACTGAGGCGCAAAGGCACGGAGAAAAGTAAGAAAACATTATTTGTTGTTGGCTTATCTCTGACATAGAACGAAGACGATATATTTGCATTTTTAGGACAGAGCAGGCTCTGTCCCTACAACACTGCCTCTATAATTAGAGGCAAGTGATTACGAGATGTAGCAATAATAGAGAGACTTAGTACACTTCACTCAAGGGGTTTGAGGACAACAATTGTGCCGAATTGGGCGAGGGTGTAATCGTCTAGGTTGTAATTTCCCAATGATGGGGTGTAGACGACGATGTAATCCGCATTTTCGGCTGTGCCGACGGGGTTTTTGTTCGTATTCTCTAAGCCATGATGATAGCTGAGTAAAAAGTCAAAGTTCATGCCCATCGCATAGAAGGGGTCGATGCTATGCCATGCCCCTACCCACCATAAATTCGGGGCATCTTGAATCACATCATAGCTGACTGTTATCTTATCGTCGCCATCCCAATCCTCAGCGATGTAATCTATGGCTGATGCTACGTGACGATATATCGAGACATTGTAAGAACTGAATACCGTATCATCATGTTGGATTAAGCGTAGGCTACGTTCTGTATTTTGGATGCCGATATAAAGTAACAATCCTATGGCAATTGCTACTGTCATCCTGCGTGTATTGGGCAATAGACTGACTGCATAACTCGCAATTAGTAATTCAATACTGACGAACCCCATCCAATACGTGGAGTTATCTATGGTGCGGGTGGCTATCATCAGGGCAATCATCACCGTTAGGAAGCCCGCTAATAATAGCACTCGTCCTGCCTGAGTTTCACGGAATGTGTGGTGGATATTCTTATGTTGGATAGCCTCACGTCCGAATTGCCAAAGCGATACCGTGATACTGACACCGTACATCAGCAGAGGAATCGTCATGAAGGCATTTACAAATGGGATAAGGGTTGGAGAGGCTTCATCAATACCGCGATGCCCACGACTAAAGGCAAGGGTCATGGCACGCCAATACCAATGCGGTGCTTCAAGGGCGTAATCTATCGCTCGTAACCAACGGGGGCGAGGCGATGCTGGAACAGCGGTTGTATTAAGCACTTGTTCAGTAGCAGGTGCGGAGTCAACCATTTGAGGAGGAGGTTCTACCAAAGCTGACACGCCAAACTGATACACCCTATATTCTGCAAAAACCGCTTCTGTGACGAGTGGTTCTTGCGAAATAAAGGCTTTGACATCCGTAAAATCCCGTTCAAATTCAACTAGCAAATACGGTGTGAACATCAAGATAACTATACCAGCGCCTATAGCTAACCAGCCCCATTGCCACTTGGCACGAGTCGCTATGGCTACAGCAAGCATCGCTGGATACAACAACAAAGCTGAAAAATGAGTCATGAAAGCGGCTGTGGCTATAATTCCTGCTACAGCTAAATAGATTCCGCGTTCATGCTTAATCCATAACCACAAACTGAGCATGACCATTGCAAAAAAACTTGGTAGAAGCAATTGCGCCCATGCTGTATAGCTACTACTGATGCCGACCTCACTAAAGGTGAATAACACAGCGGCGACTAATCCAACCCGTTGATTGAACATTGAGACACCGAGTGCATATAAAGCCGTTGTTCCTAAAAAATTAAAGGTTAAAAGCGTGAGGAAAATTGTCCACCAGACATTGCCTGTGAGCCATTGTGCAGGGAGATGTAACCATTGCAACATGGGCAGGTTATAGGCGGCGACACTGGATAATGTGCCCACAGGTGGAATAAGGTACTCTACATTACGCGAAACAACGGGTACAAAATCAATATCCCATGGCATATTCTGAGCAGTCGCAAACTTAATGGGCAGGCTAATGAATAGAATAATCAGCAAGACACCATGTTGTTGTAAAAACTTCCGCATTGTTTTTATTCGCTCTCTGAGGTTTCAGTCTGAATGAAAGATTGCCAGTCAGGATTGATGCTAATGTTCGCTTGTGCGACTTGTCGATTACGCCAACGAGTAAACAAAGACTCCTTAACGAACTCGCGCAACTCATCCTCGACAGGGCGTTCCTCACGTCCATTCACACGGATGATATGCCAACCAAAGGGCGTTTGTACAGGTGAGGTAATTGTGCCAATCTCCGCTTGTGAGGCGACACTTTCAAACTCAGGGATATAAAATACCGCAGGTTGCCATCCTAACTCACCACCCCGTTCAGCCGAGGCGATATCTAACGATAGTTCTCGGGCTAAGGTCGCGAAGTCCTCTCCGCCTTCGATGAGAGCCATAATATCCAGCGCGACTTCTTGCGAATTAACTAAAATATGATCCGCATTGATATAGAGGGTACTCTCTACATTACCAATGACTGTATCTTGTACAAAGTCGTATAAAGTCTGCCGACAGAAGAAGGTTGTAATTTCACTGAGCATTGCGCCATTCGCTAGCAGACGCTGATTAAAATCATCAATAATCACTTCGCGTTCTTCTGGGGATTCATCACTGAGGTTAAAGAAGGCATTGATTTTGGCTGTTAAATTTTCACTGGAAACGGCGATACCATTGGCTGAGGCAAAGTCCCAGATGATTACATCGGACGCAAATTCACCTAATACGCGATTGCCTAATTGCGATGGGTCATTAATTTCAGCATTAATCGTCTGGATTTGTGAGTCGCTTGCCATCAAAGAGGCATCATTCTGTAGTGCTTCCGCACGAATGGCGAGTTTGAGTCTGTTATAGGCTTGCTCGAACTGAACCCGATTGACGAAATTTGGGACTGTGATTATTTGCTGATTGACGGTCATTATCTCTTGAGCATCGAGTGTTTCAGAAAATGGCGCGTTACAGACAGATGTTTCTGATTGTGCCTGAACGGGGATGATTGAGATTAATATAACAAGGAGTACCCATAGGTGCTTCATCGTAGACTTCCTGAATAGTCAATTTTGTAGTGCTATCATATCAGAAACAGGGCTTAACTCAGAACAGTTATTTGGTGACTAAGATGAGGGGCTTAGTGTGCAAGGCAAGATTTGTCCCTGCACCAATCGTTCTATATTTACTCGGCAGTCATTAGGATACTGACCCATTATTGGTTTATGTTGTCAATAGAATAGAAGCGGTATTTGTATTTTTAGGACAGAGCCTGTGTTACACGCCAAAGGGATGAAGCTGGGAAAACGCCACATAGTTTTATGGATTTTGCAAGGCAACGATGCGTTCGGCGGCGGCGGTGAAATTATAATTTCGCGCGACAGCCACCTCGTAATTGATTAGAGCGCGTTGCGTATTGCCGAGTCCTTCATAGGCTTGGGCGGCATAAAAATACCACTCTTCAACACTTATCGTCTCGCCAGCATTGGCAATTTCTACGTTGGCTAAAGTAATCACATCTTGGTAGCGTTCAACAGCGAGATAAGCCTCGAAAATGCCAAATTCGTACCAGAGCATCCGAAATGGCAAGCCAATATTACGCGCTTGGTCGAATGATGCGGCGGCATCTTGGAATTGCTCTAGTTGTAGTTGCGCCCAACCTTGGTTGAAATAAGCAAAGGCATCTGCTTGACCATTGGCAATCTCTTCTTGAGAAATACTGAGCGCATACTCGGCATTGAGGGTTTCATCCCAATTATCGCCTAAAATATCTTGTACTAGGGCTTCATCGTCTGGGTCATAAATCACCAAATAATCACGATTGAAAGGTCGCCAACGGGAGTCGAAATTAGCATAATCATAGCTGACCAAGTCGCCTTCTGGATAACCAAGTAAAGGGTCTTGGAAGAAGAAAACACCCTGAACATCGTCATAACCCACCAAGACGCGGTTGTGGCTTAACCAATCACGGTAGAAATTCTCGCCTTCATAATAAGAATTTTCGACCAGTACGGGAAATCCTGCCGCGAGCAATTCTTTCATGAGGTCAATTGTGCCAGCACGCCGTACAACAGCTCCTAAACCTCTATCTTGGATAGCCTGAGCCATCTCTTCAATCCGTACGCTGGCATCTGCTCCCCATGTATTGAGTTCTTCACGGGCAAAGCTATTATACGTTTCGGCTGTGACTTCCTCAAAATAGGAGAGATGAATACTCAAGGCGGCGGCAGAGCAACGATTAACCCCCTGATGTATCCATGTAAAGCCTTCTAAAAGGACATTACTCGGTAAGGGTACGGGCGCTGATTCTGTACTTTCTTGGGCAGTGACGGGCAAAGCAAGTAAAACGATTATGGCAATCAACAGCCATCGTGTTAGTGTCATAAAGTGTTATCCAATCAAAGAGATGAGCAATACGGTGGTCATCATAACCTGCGAATATTACAGCTTAGTAAAATTATGATGGATAACCTATCCTGCTGTGAATACTGAATTTGATAGCGTGGGGAAAAAGGCTTTTAGCGATTTAGTTACGTGGTTTATTGCAGAGTCTTATAAAAAATTAGAGATGGTCGTGATTTTTACTGTCGGACGCGATACATCACGTCCCTACCTCATTGCCTAAAAAATCAGGATTTGTGTAGATACCGTCTTGTTTGTCAAGCGATTTTCCCAAAATCGGGTTCGAAAGGTAGCCCAGATTTAAGAATAGCAAAGATCTGACGTACGAGTTTACGCATGACAGCAATGACAATAACTTTAGCATGTTTTTGTTTATCCTCTAAGCGTTGAGCGAAGGTACGACAAGGCGGATTCCAGCGTTTAGCGACAATGGCAGGCATGTATAATCCAGCCCGTAATCGGGCATTGCCCTGCTTAGAAATAGAAGCCCGTTTGTTGACAGATGTGCCGGATTGAAATTGCTGAGGGGTGATGCCAATGTAGGCGGCAAGTTGTGAAGCAGAGGCAAAATCAGCAATATTAATTTCAGCGAGCAGCAGGCTAGCAGTGGCATGGGCAATGCCTTTAATAGAACATAGGAGGCGATGCTGTTGAGCGAGGTTTTCATCGTCCATAATCAGCTGATGAATGGCATCTTTGGTGTGTTGAATGAGTGTATCAAAGTACGCGATAGTTGCCTCAATCTGCTGGCAAGTGAAGGGGTCACTGAGACCTGACTTAGAGCGATTAACTTCTTGTTGACGCATTTTCTTGAGTTGATCTAAGCGTCTGGAACGCTGTTGTAAGCGTCGTTGACGGTCAGACTGAGGTTGGTAGAGGTCAGGTTTGAATAAATGACAATACTGAGCAATCAGCTTGGCATCTTGCTTGTCGGTCTTGTTGTAATGCAAGTGCATCTGGGCAAATTGGTGAACTTGTTTAGGGTTGAGATAGCTCACATCGTAGTTGTTCTTAACCAAGAAACGTGCCACAGCTTCGCCATAGCGTCCACTAGCTTCCAAGGCAATCTGGCTAATCTCACCTTGCTTTTGTAGCCACTGGCTGAGTTTTTTATGACCCGAGGGTGTGTTGGGAAGATGGATATGCTCTGACCCACAATGGGTGGCGATGTCTAAAGTTGCTTTGGATACATCAATGCCAATAAAAACAGACATAAGAAAAACTTTCCGATATACTATGGACAGTGTTGAGGGCAGGTCGTGACCCATTTGGACTAACCTTGTAAATGCAAGATGAGGTACTGATGATACCGTTCAGTCTCTGATGGATTCAGCTAGAGCAGAGGGACTAATCTACACTACAGTCTTTCTCACTGAGGGACAGCACAGTCTCTCTCTGCTCTGACCTGTCCGTGACATTTAGTTTAACAAATATCACCTATTCATAAGATACAAGGGACAGCATGCATGCTGTCCGCCACAAAAGACCCAAATTTATTCAAATTTAAGCCTATGTTTTTAAGCGGTTGAGACAGGTCTCAACCCTACATTATTGACCAAAAAGTGAGGATGAATGTACAGATAGTATCCCTCAAAAGTGTGATAAGTTTTTCTACTTCCTATCAAGATTCTACAAAAATCATTTCTGAGTTATGCTTTAAGAAACCAAAAGACAAGGATACAAATATGGCAGATATACGCGATGAAGAACGCAAAGACATTTGGAAAAATTATGGCGATTTTTATCCTATAAGTGGTGGCATTATTCTTGTAATTATCGGCATTTGGTTAGGGTCAACGCTATTTGGCGATGGCTACGGAACAAATCTCTATACGGAAGCGATGGGCGTGTTGGTCACGATTCTTGTGCTAGACCGCATCAACCAATGGCGTGATAGACAATCGCTCAAGAAACGCTTGGTTCGGGAAGCAGGTAGTCGCTCGAATGAAGTTGCTATTTCTGCAATTGAGTGGTTACGTGCTGAGGACTGGCTTGTCGGCAAGGATAGTTTGCTTAAAAACGCTCACTTATGGAGTGCCTTACTCGATAATGCGAATATGAATGATGCAAATTTGGAGGGGGTTTATCTGCGTGATGCCAGTCTGGTGTCAGTCAGTTTACGCAAAGCCAACTTACGCAATAGCCATATTCGTCGGGCAAATTTAACAGATGCACAAATGGGTGATGCTGATTTACGCGAGGCAGATTTGCACAATAGTAATCTGACTGAGGCTGTGTTGTTACGTGCCAATTTAGAAGAATCTCGATTAACCTATGTGCAATTTAATAATACCAACCTCAAGGATTGCAATTTGCGAGGTGCGGATTTAACAGGGGCGATTTTCACTGAAACGACAGTGCTACCCTCAGCAAATGCCACAGGTCGTGATGCTGATGGCAAACTCATTTTCGATGCCCATTGGTCACCTGATATAGATATGGCACGCTACACAGACCCGAATCATCCTGATTTCTGGCAACCCGATTGGCTGACTCGTGTATGATGAGATGAGAGCGTATACTAAAAAAATCAGGAGGACACTATGATAAACGAAAAAGCAAAACGCAAAAATGGTAATGTTAATCAACGTTCGCGCATTCTTGCTGTGATGATAAGCGTTAGTTTGCTGATGTTCGGTACGATAACTGCCTTTTTCGCTGGCAATGACAATGCTCTCAATGCTGAATGCGGAGATTTACCTGCTAGTCAAATCTCTATTGGAGATACAGTTGCGCCACAAATCACGGATGCGTTTGCTGAAACAGCCGAGTTAGTCATTTATGAACGTCCGAATGCAGGTCAACGATTAGGGACAATAAATGATAGAGAGCGTGCTTTAGTGATTGCTGGTTCACACTGCTTGGTTGATAGAGACAGTTCAGCACGGTATTGGCGTATCCAAACTGAGGATGGAACGCAAGGTTGGGTGATGGAAATAGCTTCATTTAGTGACGGCTATTTGCTATTGCCCCTCAATGAGGGGCTTATGTCCGACTTAGACACCAAACAAGACATCAAGATACGGCTTTGGTCTGAAGAAGATTTGCCCTTGCTCCAACGCCTGATGGGCGACCCTAAAATGACCGAGCATCTAGGTGGTGCAGAAACTTTAGAGAAAATTCAACAGCGACATACAAAATATTGTAACTTGCGCGATACACATACAGGAAAAATGTTTGCTATTTTATACGGAGAGCAAGAAATACCTGTTGGGTCAATTGGGTATTGGGAAAAAACATGGCATGATACGCTTGTATGGGAAACAGGGTGGAGTGTACTTCCTGAATTTCACGGTTTAGGGATTGCTACCTTAGCTACTAAGATGATTATTGAGGCAGTTCGTTCAGAAGAAAGACATCAATTTCTACATGCGTTCCCCTCAATTAATAACGGAGCGTCTAACGCCATATGCAAAAAAGTCGGATTTCGGCTTCTGGGGCAATATGAATTTGAATATCCAATTGGCAATCCGATGACATGCAATGACTGGCAAGTAGATTTGTTTGCTAGCCCTTAATTTTTGATGCTACAAGGGGTCTGGTATTCCTGCGGTACGGAGACAACTACGGATTTCGGCGAATTCTTGTTCTGAATAGAAGGTTTCTACATAGGGTGCAAAACACGCTCTTGCACTATCTTCGTGATTTGCAATGACTCCATCCGCCCAATCTTCGCACAAATCGCCACCATAATTTGTATAGTCATAACAATAGCCGACTACGTCATAATAGAGGAATTCTTCCTCACTGATGTTTGAGCCAAAGGTCGCTAACTCTAATAAAGAAAAACGTCCCACATAATTATTCATAATCCACGCAAAGCCTGCAAAAGCGCCAAGCCCAGCAATAACGACCAATACGACCATCACAGCAAAGCCACTCACAAAAGGTTTGCGCTTGGGTTTTTCTTTCATGCCATCCAAAACTTTGAGTAGCTCTTTGGCTTTTGGATGCTCCATATTGCGGACGATATGCCGTGCCTTGGCATATTGCCCTTCTTTGGCTAGAGAAACCGCTTTTTTAATGCGGGCTTGTGCCATTTTTATTTTTTCTTTTTGTATTGCCATCATCTTCCCTTTGATGACCGTACTTATGATGGGTCTGGAATACCGACATCGCTAAAGCAACTTGTCACTGTCGCACGGTTGTTATCATCAATAAAAATACCGTTATCATTGACGACTAAACATGAACGCACTTCTTGCTGATAGGTGGTGAAAACCAGTTCTCCCCAATCAAGACAGCTAGGGCTATCAGTGCCGAGATTATCCTGACAAAATAAGACTAAGTCGTAATAAAGCTCGTCATTGCCCTCTAAGCCACGCGCAGGAAATTCTGCATAAATTGCATCACGCGCCGCAAATTCTGCTCGAATACCCAAAACGACATACACAATAAGTCCAAATACAATTACAGCGAAAGCAATCATCGTTAAGACTGTTCCACTGAAAAAATCCGTTACCGCTACCTTGTCGCGTCTGCCTTCCATTTGTTGAAGTAAACGACGAGCTTTTGGATCATTCGTCATATCTTTTAGTAAGTAACTGGCTTTTTGGTATTTCCCTTTTTTCGCTAATGCAATCGCCTGATTCAGACGTTCCTGTCTTTGACTGCTATTCAATGGTTGTGACATTACTATCCCCTTATCATGGATTGAATACCTCTATCATACAGGATTTTTCTAATGAATGCTGTCGAATAGGAATTAGGTCTGGGAGGATTTTGATGTCAGAAGAAATAAAAAAGGAGCATCTCTGCCCCTTTTTGTAATTTTAAGTCAAATTGTACGTGACACGTTCATCACGAATTTCTGCGAGAATGTGAGATTTATCTTGCTCAAGGTTTATGCTATCCACAAATTCAATGATGCGGTCTTGTAACTCCTTGAGTTTGTCAGGTGTCATTACTTTGCGGACAACATAGGCACGAGCATTAAATTCTTTAATGATAATTGCTGAAAGTTCTCGCATGATGTCAATTTCAACTTGTGTCCAATCGCGCACATCACTATCAATCACACAGAGTGACCCTAATGAAAGACCATCTTCTAAGGTGAGGGGCATCCCCAAATAGCCGATGACATTCAAATCACGAATAGCTAGATTATCTTTTACAAGGGGGTTTTCTCGTGCATCGGATACAATGAGCGGTTCGTTCTCTTTGACCACATGCTGACAAAATGAGTGCGTCAAGGGAGTACGATGCTCTGATTTCCAAGGCTCTGGCAACCCAACTTCACTTTTGAAGTATTGGTAATTAGTAGCAACCATCGACAATAAGGAAACAGGTGCGCCGATAGCTTGGCTAGCAAAAGCAGTTACTTTATTGTAAATCGTTTCTTCAGGGTCTTCGATGAGTGATAATTCAAACAACACTTGCATGCGATCAGCACTCAAGAATGGATTATACACTGTATGCTTCATATGAGTCTCTTGCCAAGGATTTTGTCTGTTAATCTGCATTGTAGCATTGTTTTACCATTGTAATTGTTTAGAATTGTTGTGGTAAATCTACTCTTTCTTTGTAATAATATTATTAAAAAGAGAGCATCTCAAAGATGCCCTCTAAAACTGATTTTGTTATTGTATTGTGCTTAGTCGTTATTGCTGACCCGCACCGTGATTGTTTCCCCATTACGGGCGAGAACTTCAATCGTGATATTGGCACGGCTATCTTCAAAAGTTTCACCGACCATCCACATTGCGCCTTCATCGTTCGGGTTGCCATTGTTATCGGCATCGACAACATGCGCTGGTGATGCACGTCCGGGGACAACTTGATGCAAAATCACAGCTTCACCCGGTAAATTACGGTCATAATCAATGAAGCTACGGGCTTCTATGGTATAGAAGGTATTGCCGTTATTGATTGGTACGAGAATAATCATATTATTATCGCTGGTATCGAGTGTGGTCAGTGGTTCGAGTTCGAGTGTTGCTGATTGACCATCCCCTACGACGACCATTTGCGAATCAGGTATCCAGCCGAGCATACCAAGATGCAGACCAATCGTGCCGACTTGCCAGCATCCGAGTGGTTCACTACCAACACGGCAAATGGCATCAGTGTGGTTGCTGTTACCACCACTCATCACATCCCAAGCACTATCATAGACCTTGCCATATGGACCAGATGAATGTGGTAAGCCCCATCCATGTCCCATCTCATGGGCGATAACATGCAAAGAGTTGAATGCCCAAGGGGGTAGCCATGTGGTACGGAACGTAATCGTGCGACCATCAATCGTGAGTGGCATACGTCCACCCCATGCACAGCACCCGAAGGTATCATTGAGCATCATGTTAATGCCACCATATTGGGTGAAATCAACATTATCTTGAGCTATAGCTGCATTCGTGCAATCAGTCATCAGGGCTTTGAGTGCATTGCCTGTATTGACTGCTGCCATACGGAGATATTCGGCTTTGGTGCGTGGTAGATTGTACCAACCAAATGCGCCTGACCCTTCAATATTAACGAGGTCAGCTGAGGTGTTACGCCAGTAGTCATCCATACCAGGTGCTTCATTGACTAGCAAACTCTCAAAGTAAGAGAGCGGGCGTGGGGTTTCATCTTCCATATTACCAAAACGGCACGCGACGTTAACCCAACGGGTATTGCCTGTTACGCCTTCTTGCATACCATCATTTTGTAGAACAGTAATTTCGCTGATGTAAATTTGAGGCATTTCAAATTCAGCTTGACCAACATTACTGCGTTGCATATATTCAATTGAGACTGTGTCGCCATTATAGGCAAGGAAATCACCGTCATTAATCGTGGTAACTTCTTTCATTTCACCATCATCTGTGGTGAAGAAGGTCATGATTTCACCATCACCTTCGAGATTTTCCATGTCGCCAAAGAGGATGCTAATTGTTCCTGTATCGCGTAGGTGCAACATCTCATCAGGAAGTGATGCAAAGTCTGACTGATATTGATGCAAGATAGATGAGGCACTTACATCACTCACAAAGTTGTCTGATTGCCCCCTATCGGCAGGGTTGCCAATCCACAGCAAAAATGCGGACGCTAGTGCGAACATCAGAACAATACGCCATGATTTCTTCTTTAAATATTTCACTATTAAAAACTCCATTAATTCAATTCAATGGACTACATCCTCACTATATCACAGGTCTAGGGTAGCAAGTCAAATATCAGTGACAGATAGGTGGGTTATAGAGACTATCACCATCAGGTTAAGCGTTAATTATTATTTTTCGTCGCAGAAGGCATATATGCAGTTTTACATTTAAACACGGAGTTAAAAGTAGGGGCAGACCGACGGTCTATTGCCATAAGGTTAAGCGCCAATGATTGTTTTTTCGTCGCGGAAGGCATGTATGCCTTCCCTACAACACAGATTTTTTTGATGTAGGGATGCGATATATCGCATCCGCGAGTAGCAACTCAGCAAAATAACTATCTTTTTTGCTGAAAACTTAATCATTAATTCTTATCCTGACATATATTGACCGACGGTCTGCCCTTACACAAAATCTATATCCGTCTCAATTTCTTAAATAGTATTACGCCTTCCCTGCAACACGATATTTTTTGATGTAGGGATGCGATCTATCGCATCCGCGAGTAGAAAATGAGCAAAACACCTGTCTTTTATGCTGGAAATTAAGGCATAAAGCATTGTTATAGAGGCATGGTGAAATTTATATTTTATGCCGAAAGTTACTCAGACTGGTTTTATCCGCGAGAATGAGCAAGGTATCCCCTTCTTGAATGATGGTGTTTCCGTTAGGGACAAGAATGTCCTGATTTCTTGAAATTAAAACGATAAGACTGGATTCAGGTAATTCGAGGTTGACGATTTGACGGTCAATTGCAGGAGACCCTGCTGATACAACGATTTCCACAAGTTCATTACGCAAGTCATGACTATCGGCTAATTCAAAGGGATGTTGCAGTTTAGGAACATAAGGAACTGTAATACCGAGATATTTTGCCACAGCAATCAGCGTTGACCCCTGTAATGTGACCGAAATCAACACGACAAAGAAAACAATATTAAAGATTACATCAGAGCCTGTTATGCCTGCTAGAACAGGAAATGTAGACAGAACAATCGGTGTTGCCCCTCTTAAACCAACCCATGAAATCATTAATTTGTCTCGAAAATCAAATTGTGAAAAGAGAAGCACAATAAAAACACTGAGTGGTCGACCAATGAAGATGAGAACAATAGCGATTAAGATGCCTTGCAAAGCAATCGGTGGCAATTGTGAGGGAAATACGAGCAACCCTAGCGAGAGGAACATAATAATCTGCATGAGCCATGACAAACCATCATGGAATTTCCTCAAGCTATTTTTGTGAACAAAGTTCTGATTCGCCATGACGACGCCGATGATATACACAGCCAAGAAACCACTGCCACCTAAAATAGCTGTTAAGCCAAAGACGAACAAAACCAGCGCACTGGTAAATACAGGATACAGTCCATCTGCCTCTAAGCGTAGCCGATTAATTAGTTTTGATGCCAGATAGCCAATCAGAAAACCGACGATTAGCGCAATCGACATCTGTTGAATAAATATGCCTAGAAGATTAACTATCGGTGTTTGCGGTTGTTGGATAAGTTCAATAGCTGTGATGGTCAAGAAGATTGCCATCGGGTCATTGCTACCCGATTCGAGTTCGAGCAGAGGGACAGTATTACCCTTGAGACTGATTTTCTGAGTGCCGAGGATAGAAAACACGGCGGCGGCATCAGTCGCTGCGACAATTGCACCGACAAGAAAGGACTCAGCCCAAGATAGGTCTAATAGCATAAAAACGAAAGCTGAGACCACGAATGTCGTAATTAAAACGCCGACAGTTGATAAAAGAATGCCACGACCAATCACAGGGCGAATTTTTGCAAAAGAGGTATCGAGTCCACCAGCAAATAAGATGAATACTAATGCGACTACGCCTAGCGATTGAGCAAATTGCGGGTCATCGAAATAAATGCCGCCAATGCCTTCTGAACCAGCCAGCATACCGATGCCCAAGAACAATGCCAGCGCAGGTAAACTGAGTTTGGCAGATAATTTGCTCGCAATAACACTGACCAATAGCAATATTGCCGTGGCGAACAGAATGACTTCGATGGAGGGCATGGGCATTAATAATTACTCGTCAGAGGCTTCGGCATCTGTTTGCGAGATAACCCGTCCCAGACTAATCATAGAAATGCCTTGTGTCCCACTTCTACTAACCATAACAGCTTCAACAATAGGTTCAGAGACAGGTTCTTCTGCTACCCATTCCACAATAAAATTAGACCCCCAACCACCTGATGTATCCTGTGCTTCTACGAGGAAGCCCGTTGTTGCTAAGGAGGACACCTCAATTGGCTCGTTTACATAATCACGGACAAGGTCGCCATTTGTATCATAGTAACGGACAGATTGCAGAATGATAGGAGAATCTAAATCTGTATTGTGAACTGCAAGGGTTACAACCAATTCATGAGTGAGGTCACGCCCACCTAATAATACTTCTGAATAAGCAGGAACATAGAGCATTTGCCCTGTCACAATACGCAAATCACGACCTGTAACTGCCTGAAATGAGCCAGTAGTAATGGGTTGCTCATATGAGACGGGGGTACAACCGACAATAAAGCTCAGTACCAATACTACAAAGAAAAGGTGTGACTGCTTAAGCATATGTCTATAGTCCTCATCATTTGATTTTCATCTCAAATACTCTCTTTATTATGAGCAGAAAAGAAAAATATTCCTAGTCTATTACACGACCAATTTAATGCTTATATTTGTTTTGGCGAATGGCATGGATGCGTTTCAGGTGATAGGGATGAGTTCCCTCTCCGCCAGATAGCTTACAAGCACACAGGGAATATATGGGGGAAGGTTTGAGAATTAAATGAGGGATAAGTACCCATTTTTTACAACCTCTACACCAATTTCTTAAAGCCCATGTTCATGTCCACTTAGAACAAATCATACCATCACTATATTACAGGTCTAAGGTAGCAAGTCAAATATCAGTGGCAGATAGGTGGATTAATTGTCAGTTTCACAAATTCCGGGAGTAAGTGAAACTAAGCTAGACCGTAATCTATCAGTAATCGTATAGGGGACATAAAAATTCTCGCCTCCAACTTGCATTTGGAGAGTACCTTGCAGAGTAACACGATACCAGCTTAGTTGATAACGTGTCATTGTATTGGGCGCGGCACTTAATTGTTCTTCGCGTGTCACTTCAATGACTTCAGATTCTTCTATATCAAAAAATCCTGTAAAACCAGTCGTAAGAATTTGACCAATAATAGGATTACCCATTAAAGCACCTGCCGCACTTCCAGCTACATCTAAACCTGCTGTTGCAACAGATGTACCAATATTATAAGAAGTTTCTATCTCTTCTCGGAATGTAAATGTGCGTGTAACGGTAGCATTGCCAAAGCAATTGTCGACTTCTATAAGCTCTTCATCAATAAGTTCTTCTAGCTGAACACGCCTATTAGTAAATTCAAAATCTATACTGTAGAGCGCAATCCCATTATCGTATGCTTTGTATATATCTATTTCATTAGAATCAATGTCTTCAACTATCCATAGACCCATTGCTGATGGAGGGGAAATGTTCGCAGGGCTGAAATTTAAGGTGATTTCAGAAATATCTTCTGGCACTTCGTAAACAAGAAAAGTGGATTTCCATTGATGGGCTGGAATATTCAAAACATTGAGGCGGATAACACTTCTTGCTGGAAAATTGGTTTCACTATATCCAATATCAGAGTCTTGTAAATCTTCCATCCTTTCAACATTAGGGAGAATGCTATCCTGATTGGCTTGAACTAACTCAAAATCTGTACGGAAAAAACTTTGATCAGCATCGGTATAATTATATAAAATCCCATCAATTACCAAAAACTGATTGCCCTCATTTGGGGTACTATTTCCTATTTGGTCACGCATATCTACACCCATAATCTGAAAAACATATGCTCCAGCAATAACCACCACATCATTTACATTATATTCAGGCAAAATATCTAAACGCTGTGGTAGTGATGTGGGACTTGGTGCAGGTGTATTTGTAGGGAAAGGTGTATCAGTAGGTATTGGTGTAAAAGTTGGAATAGCAGATGGTGTGACGAGGCTTTGTGCTTCATTTACTGTTTCTCTATCAGCATTATTCGATGTACAACCCACTGTAACAATACAAATTAGTGCTATCAATAATTTATTCATTCGGGTTTCCTAATAGGTGCATCAATATTCTATTAGTATATAAATAAGCCATCTTGCTAACAAATAAGATTTACCATATAGATCTACAAACAAGATTATGTGCAACTTAATCAGCATTTTCACCGTATAAACTGCTACATCAATACCTAAACAGGGGGCATTACATGAAAGCAGTTGTATTAACACAATATGGTTCAGCAGATAAACTTCAACTCACAGATATTGAAAAACCTACACCCCAATCCGATGAAGTGCTAATCAAAATTCATGCTTCGTCTATCAACGCGGCGGATAAATACCTCATGAACGGTAGCCCCTTCCTCGTGCGCTTGATGACAGGTGGTATCTTCAATCCGCCAGAAAATAAGGTGCTGGGAGCAGATGTCGCTGGGGTAATAGAAGCAATCGGCACAGATGTGACAACTTTCAAAGTCGGGGATGAAGTCTTTGCTGATATTTCAGGCATTGCATCAGGCGGGTATGCTGAATATGTTGCAGTTCCTGAGAGTATCGTCGCCCTCAAGCCGAGTAACATTAGCTTTGAACAAGCTGCCTCTGTGCCACTTGCTGGCGTGACTGCTCTACAAGGTCTGCGTGACCATGCTCAACTTGCAGCAGGTCAAAAAATCTTAATCAATGGGGCATCGGGCGGTGTTGGCACATTTGCCGTACAAATTGCCAAATATTATGGAGCAGAGGTCACAGCAACCTGTAGCACTTCCAAAGTAGAGATGGTGCGTTCTATTGGTGCTGACCATGTGGTTGATTACAAACAAGATGATTTTACGAAAAATGGTCAACAATATGACCTCATTTTCGATATTGCTGCTTATCACTCACCAGCAGACTACAAATCCTCTTTAAAGCCTCAAGGTAAATACATTTTAGCAGGTGGCTCAATACCGCGTATATTTCAGGTAATGCTATTCGGATGGTGGTTCTCACGCAATAGCCAGCAGACAATAGCAAACTATATGGCAAATCCTAATCAAGAGGACTTAGAGTTTATGGGTACTCTGCTTGAATCAGGCAAAGTTGTCCCTGTAATTGATAAATGTTTTCCATTAGAGCAAACCGCCGATGCAATGCGCTATTTTGAAACAGGAAGCACACAGGGCAAAGTTGTCATCAGCACCCTAGGAGATGGGAGCAAAGCATGAAAGCCGTCATTTTAACGGACTATGGCTCACCCGATGTTTTGCAATTGCAAGAGGTGCAGAGACCAGTACCCCAAGCCAATGAAGTTCTGGTCAAAGTACATGCGACACCCGTAAATTTCGGCGATACCTTGGTTCGTAATTTTAAGACCATCTCACCGCGTGAGTTCTCTATGCCGACACCGCTTTGGCTTCCAACCCGTTTTTTCTTTGGCTTCAATAAGCCGAAGATAAAGATACTAGGGAGTGAATTTGCTGGCGTGGTCGAAGAGATTGGCGCAGAGGTTACAGAGTTCAAAGTTGGAGATGCTGTCTTTGGGTATCGTGGGCAGAGCATGGGCGCAAATGCCGAGTACCTCACTATAGCTAGGGATGCTCTCATTGCTCATAAACCAGAGAATATGTCTTTTGCCGAAGTCGCTACTGTCCCCTATGGTGGCTTAACTGCTATGACACTCTTACGAAAGATCGATATTCGTCGCGGGCATAAAGTGCTTATTAACGGCGCATCAGGGGCGATTGGGTCTTATGCCTTGCAGTTTGCTAAACAATACGGTGCAGAGGTCACAGGCGTATGTGGTACAGCCCGTGTTCAGATGGTCAAGGCTCTAGGAGCTGACCATGTGATTGATTACACACAAGAAGATTTCACCCAAAATGGTCAACAATATGACCTCATTTTCGATGTTATTCGTAAAACATCCTTTGATGCTTGTAAAAACTCGCTTACCGAGACTGGTCGCTACCTCTTGGTGAGTTTCAAAACGAAGCAACTATTGCAAATGCTCTGGACATCGCGCTCAAACGGTAAAAAAGTGATTTGTGCATTATCTAGTGAAACATCAGCTGATTTACGTTCACTTAAAGAACTAATCGAGGCAGGGTCAATTAAAACAGTGATTGATAGATGTTTTCCATTAGAGCAAACTGCTGAGGCACATCGTTATATTGAGTCAGGGCAAAAAAGAGGACACGTTGTGATTACAATTTAGAAGCAGGATTTTAATGTTCATTCGTAGGGGAGGGTTTCAAACCCTCCCTTACTCTTTAGCTACATGCTAATTCAATCTCGAAATCGCCTGATGTTGTACCCTCGGCAAACTCATAGCGAGTTGCGGCGATAATCATCAGACCATCGTCTTCTAACTCATAGGTGAGTTCGCTATCTGTACCGTCCGCATCATCATTTTCAGCGACAGTTTCATCAGTTTGTGCGCTTTCTTGTGTGAAGAACGCTAAGTACGTATCGAGGTCACCACCATCGGCACTGAGTGTAACCGTGATTTCATCGCCTGCTTCACCGTCATAATAGAAGAACACAATCGGGAAATCGTCATCAATTGTGCCTGTTTGTGTATCGCCACATTCAAGGTAAATATAGTTGACTGCACTACCATCAGCAGGGGATACATCGCCAGCATCTTCACAGATAATGACATTGAAATCACCTTCTGAATCGCCTGAGAATGAGGTTACTTCTGCGAAATAATCGCCATCGTCTTCAATATCAAAGATGAGTAAGCTATTCAGACCAAAGGCACTATCATCATCTGATGCAATTACATTGTTGTTGGCATCCAGTAAATTAACCAGCGTATCGAACTCTTCCGAATAAGCTAAAATGAGGATTTTATCGCCTTCTTCTGCTGAGAAGTCCAAGTGTTCGGGATCATCATTACTGAGTTCTCTATCATATACTTCACAGCCTCCAGCACAATTGACACGGAGTTCAAAATCACCTTCGGCTGACCCGCTAAAACTAGTGACTACAATTTCAAACTCACCCGATTCTGTCAATAAGAGATAGCTATTCAGACCTTCGCCACCATCATCATCACTAGCAATCAATTCGCCATCTTCATAGACTTCGATTAATGTGTCAAAATCTTCTGATTGTAAAGAAATGCTGAGTAAGACTTCATCATCAACACTCACTTCAAAACTCATCGGGTCGCCATCGAGTTCTGCCTCAATAACATCCCCACATTCCACACTATCTTGTGCCAAAACACTCGATACTGTCATACTGGAGACAATAAGTAGAGCTATTAATAGTAACTTGGGTAATTGTTTGATTATCATCTGTAAATTTGCCCCTTCGATATATAAATACAATAGATTTCACTCACATATAGTCTTTACGCTTAGGAGAAAATATAGAGACAAAGCTTTGCTTTAATCACCTAAAATTTCTCAACTGGGTAATGCCTAGCGTTGAGTAAAATCAAAGACAGTATAATGTTATTTTGAAGCAGAGGGCGTAAATACTTGTAAATTTTCTCAAACTATTTTTCTAGAGATTTAGTCGCGTCGCATGGTTGTATGATATTCCACAAAACCTAACTTTGCCCAGAATGCCTTACCTTCAGGATTACTTTCAAGCACATCTAATGTTAGAGCAACGCCCTCATCGACAAATTCTGCAACAATACGGTCAAAGGCAACTTGTCCGATACCGCGTCTACGGAAACTCGGCTGAATAAAAAATTGACGAATATAAATACTATCTTTATAGGGGTAAAATTCATCCTCTACACGCCAAAATAACATATAGCCGATAATATCCTCACCACGTTCGACAATCACACCTTCGCGGTTGGCGGATAACCACTTCGTCATCCGTTGCTCAAGGTCTTCTAAGGACATACCATTAGAGCTACCCTCATCAAGGATAAGTTGCTGATTCATGTCCGCTAAAATTGCTGCATCATCTTTTGTGGCAGGGCGTAAGTGTATATTATTCGACATTGCTTTACTCCTTTAAGTTGCGTCTCTTGAGGATTTGATGTGCCGCCGAAATACCTTGTTGAATCCGCTCGTCCAAACGGTTAATTCCGCGTGAGGCAGGGGCTTCTAAGCAATAATCGCTCCCTATTAATGTTACACCAGTTGGTAATTTGGCGCGTATAGATTGCACCCACTCGGTATGGGTAGCATCAAAGCAAGAAATTGGGTCAGCTTCTGCCCAGTAGCCCACATACGATGTTAATGGCTCGGGTAAATTGAAGCGTTCACATAAAAATGAGACCAATTGTTTATCAGAAGATAATCGCTCCGGTTCAATTCGGATGCCAAATTGTAACAGCGTATAGCCATCAGGCACGCGGGCAGGGTGAGTGGTGCGGTGAATGAAGGAATATGCCATATCAGGGGGATTTGGTAAATTCTCAGGGATGGCATCTGTCTTACAAACTAGGGATACCCGATGAATCGAGTCATAATGATAATCCAGTAGTGCTTCAGTGATGGGATTAATGAAGCCATAAAACATACGCTCGGCATAACGTGCAGGTATCGCCAGAATCAGCGATTGTGCATCAAACATTAAGCCATTTTCCATACAAATGCTGTACTTGCCATTGTCGAGTGAACCGATGCTACTCACTGCCATCCGCATGAGACGAGTCGCAGTCATTTTTTGTTTCATCGTAGCGATTAGCTGACCCGTACCTTCTTTGAACGCCACAATATCATCACTGAGATGAAATAAGGCATTGTCTAAGCCAAGGTTAGCTAACCAATCTGAATCAAGCGAATTTTGAATAGCAAATGCACCTGTATCAAGGATGCTATTATCTTGTTGGATTGTTTGAAGACTGCCACCTAAATGCCGTTTGACTTCAATTAGTGTGACATCGAGAGGATACTGTGCAAGCTCAACTGCTGCTGCTAACCCGCTTAGTCCCCCACCTACAATTACCACATCACGCATAATTGTCCCCCAATAATTTATCCTGAAGCAATCAGAGATAGGATAGGGGAATTGTGTGCGATAAGGAAGAGTGGACTATGCAAGCACCAGATATTTTTGATTGTAGTGTTCGACTAAATTCGGTAATTGTTGGTCTTCGTATTGTAAAAAGTCGAAAGCGGTTGATAAGGTGGGGACTGTTTTTAAATTACCGTTCGTAAATAGAGGGTTTACGATTTTCGCGATACCACGTTTGAGCAGGTTGCGACTAATGTTAATCGTCCAACCCGAATATTCTTGCTGGCGCATTAAGTACATCGCTGGTGAGATACTCATCGGGAATTTTTCCAGTTCACGACTATCAACAATACAATGCACTGGTTCATTGATGCCGACCAACATGGCGTGCATAATGGATGCGCTTGATTTTAATTCTTGGGAAGTGACAATACCTTCACATCGAACAAAAATAACTTTATTGCGAACGAGCCAGGTTACTTGATACATCTGTCACCTCTTTTTTACATTACATATTATTACATATATCATTTTACACTGTAAGATAAAGAAAGTCTAGTGTTGTAAATGGATATTCACAAATAATCAACTTATAAATTAATTCTTTAAGGATACTATCTTGAGCCAAAAGAATAGATATTTTTATTCCTCACGCCGTAATTGCGCTCTATAAAAAATTATGGATAATAGACTTTGGAATTTGTTACAAAAAATTAACAGTATACTCAAGATAAGTCCAAAACTTAGTGATATAATGAATTGTCGTAATCCAAATAAGAACAGATTATCTGTATGATTCGCCCTAACCTTCATTTACAATCTGATTGGGTTCAGAATAATCAAATCCTGAAATATACTATCTATAGTGTTAATCGTGGGATGATGCAAGAATGGAGTGAGAACGTCTTAACTAGCTTGCGCCATTGGGATAAAGAAACGCCGCCTAAAATTATCTTTGACCTCACCTACCCAAATGTGAGCATGTCTTATTTTGTATTGAGCCGTCGTGAGTTATTCAATATGGGTATCACCACATCAGGCAAAGAACAGTTTTTAAGATATTTAAAAAACAATTCTCAAGTGAATATTCAACTGGCGGTTATTCTCTCTAGCACGATGCTAGGAACACTCAATAACTATGTACCTATCAATTATGAGCATGATAATTTTACTGCCAAAATTTTCTTCAATGCGACGGCAGCACAACAATGGTTGCTAGTGCCTCCCGGTGAAGAAGCCTTCAATACAGGGTCAATAACATCCGAAATGTTATTTAAAGTCATAGAAACGTTAGAGCTAGACCAAAGCGATATTTATGGCAATCGTGATCATCTACGTGTGTTAGTCAATGGGACACTTGAAATCATCCCAATTACAGATGCACGCCCTATAATTGTTGGTAGAACATCGCGAGCAGATCTTGATTTAAGTATTTTTGGGCAGGTAGCACGCAGTGTTTCGCGTCAACACGCACAAATATCCCTCACCAATGGTCGCCTAACGATTATTGACCTCGATAGTCGTAACGGAACATATGTTGGCAAACGAAAACTTGAGGCAGGTAAACCAGTATTCATCCGCAAGGACGATATTATTCGTCTTGGTAGCCTCGAAATGTCTATTATGTTCTAAATGATAGATCTTAACTAATCTTAATTCTTCCTTTCATCAAACCCCTGTATAGTTGTCATGTATGTTAATATTACGAGGAATAAATAAAGATGGCACAGTTTCCTATTGTCGAACACGACGATGTAACCGATGAGCGCGTGAAAGCAATCTACGACCAAATTAAAGCTGAACTCGGCTTTGGTATTGTCCCAAATCTCTTTAAGTCTATGGCGACACGCCCTGATTTTCTGGATGTTCAATGGACTCAATTCCGCACTACGATTTTGCAAGGTAATTTACCACGTACTCTCAAAGAGATGGTAGGCGTTGCGATTTCGCAAGCCAATAACAGTCAATATGCCTTAAATGTGCATTTACATGGTTTATCCGCGCTGGGGATGAGTGAAGAAGTTTTGCAGACATTAATTTCAGACTTTGAAGCTTGCCCCCTACCAAAACGCGAAAAAGCCGTGATTCGTTTTGGACTAATGGCAGGTACAAAACCGCTTGAACTCAAGCAAGAACATTACGATGAATTGAAAGAACAAGGCTTAGACCAAGAAGAAGTCTTTGAGATTATTTCAACTTCAAATCTATTTGTAGGGGTGAATCAATATACGGATTCGATTCAGCTAGAAATTGATGCCCTATAAGCATGAATCCCTCTAAAAAGCTCGAAAACCTCAGTCGTGAAGAACTCTTAGTTACAGTTCGGCGTGTCCTTGCAGAAGCCGACGCATTATCCAGTCGTATTGCCGCTGTGAATGAAATTGGCGTGGCAATGAATGAAACACTTGATTTGGATGAAATTTTGCGCGTCGTGGCAAAGCAAGCTAAATGGCTGATGGATTTCGAGCATTGTAGCATCTGCCTTAAAGAAGGTGAATCATGGAAAACAGTCTCTTTATTCGGCAAAGAGCTTGCTGAAGATTTTAACTTAGCGGATAGCAAAACGATACAAGATATTATCAAATATCGTTATCCTAAACTGGTCAGAAATGGCAACGACTCGGATTTTTTGAAACGCTATCAATCGCAAATTATAATCCCATTAATTGCTGCTGATTCGCTTCTTGGTACAATCAATTTTGCTTCCACGTCCGCAGAAGCATATACCCAAGATGATATGCGGATTGGGTATATGCTCGCTTTGCAGATTTCACCTGCGCTTCGCAATGCGCGTATTGTTGAGCAATTACATTCGACCCAAGAGCAACTTGAACTGCGAATTACTGACCTTGATACCTATAATCATATGATTGCCCACGATTTAAAATCTCCTCTTGGTGGCATCTTGCTCAGTAGTCAATTACTCCAGATAAAATATGCTGATATTTTGCCAGATAAAGGCAAAGATTATATCCAGTCTATTGAAGATTCAATCAGGCATATGACGAGTATGATTGACCAATTGCTCTTATTAGCGAAGCTACGTCATGATGAAAACCCTCTTACAAAAGTCAATATTCATGAGAGTATTGAAAATGTTTTGCCTCGTTTTACAACTCGCTTAGAGGAAAAATCTATTAAATTAACACTAGCATCTGATTTGCCTGATGCTTTTGGTCAAGCACCATGGGTAGAAGAGGTGTTTGCAAATCTCATTAGCAATGCCATTAAATATATGGGGGATAAAGCCGAACCAAGTATCACGATTACAACAAAGGCTGAAGGTGATATGATACGCTACTCGGTCACTGATACAGGCATTGGTATCAAAGAAGAAGACCTCACTAGTTTGTTCGAGATGTTCAAACGGGTTGAGGGTACAAATGCTGAGGGTACAGGGGTCGGTTTAGCTTTAGTAAAACGTATCGTACAGCGTATGAATGGCAAGTTCGGTGTTGAGAGTGTCTACGGTGAAGGGAGTACCTTCTGGTTTACCTTGAAAAAAGCAGAGCTACTGAGCGAATAGTAAGCGCAATTTTGGCGGATGGCATGGATTCCATCCTTACACAACCCAAATTTTTAGACAATTATGTAGGGACGTGATCTATCACGTCCGAAAAGTTAAAATTGACGCCCTATTTCTACATTCTTACCAATCTCTACAATAAGCCACTTCCATTTTTCTGACCTTCATTTTTCCTTGAGCCACTGCCCCAAACGTTCCTCTAGTTCCCAAATTTTCTGATAGATTACAGTGGCTGTGTTGCCCAATAAGCTCGTTTCGTCATCACTACGTGTGATAAGCGCCGTTGGGATGCCTCTGCCCCACGCGTAGCCCAATTGTAAATAGAGTAGCGGTGTAATCTCGGTGACATCACAGATAACCCGTGTTGCGTTGCTGATGCGTGCTAAAGTAGCTTGAACATCATCTTCCATATCGTCTTCAATCGCAGGGTTTATCCGTTCACATAATAGACCTTTGGCATGAATCGGACGCTTAATCCCATAGTGAAAAATATCTTCTAAGTCTGGATGTTCTGGGAATAAGACCACCGCATAGGGCTTAATATCGTCCGCACCTGCATCGGGGGTTTCAATTTGGCTTTCACGCTCAAAGGTTAAATCGTATGCCCATTCAGCATCATTCGCACGTTGTGCATAGTCCACACTATCAAAATAATCTTCTAACGCACTTTTGACACGCTCAAAGCGTTCGTCGTTACGCTCAACAATCGAGATTTTTTCTAAGCGTCTCGGCGCTTGCCATGCTTGCATCACATCAACTAAACCAGCCAATTGCGCTAAAACCGATTCGCCTTCATCGAGGCGTAGGCGCGTATTAACTCCGTGAATGGTCATTGAGATGTGCTTGGTATCGGGTAAATCTGAGCCAATGACCGATAAAGCACGGTTTGCAAATTCGCGCACTTGTTTGTATCCAAAAATGCCAACCCATGCTGTTTTGACAAAAAGAACATGCGCTGAGGAGAGAGGTGTTTCGCTCGCATCCAGAAATATATAATCACCAATTTCGGCTAAGGCATCTTCGTCCAGCGGTTTGTCAGCGCGTTTGAAAGTTCTCTTAATGAAGGCATCGACCCCACCTGACCCCGGTGCAGATTTCATGACTAAGACATCGGATTCAAGTTTTTCCACAGAGGCATTGGTAACTTCTACGCGTACTGTTCGTTGGTTGCTCAAGCCCACTGCATCTGCTAAACCTGCAATAAACTCATCCGAAAATTCATCGTTTAAGCCACCGAGCATCTCTTCATGCTGAACATGCGCCAACATTCCGAAATACTGTCCGCGATAGAGAATAGGAAATAGGGCTTTGTTTTGGTCGAGCGCACGTAGAATTTCATTACGAACGAAAACAGATTTCCGTGAATCAGGCGACATGATAACGATAAAGGCACTACAAGAATCAATATTCGCTTCGATTTCATCCCACCAATCCATGCCTGCACTAAGACGTTTTTCATCCATCCAAACCCAAAATCCTTGGTTTTCGAGCATGGCGCGAACATAACGGGCAAAGTCTATATCTTGGCGACTATAACTGATGAAAACATGACTCATTAGGTATCCTCTATATATTTTTGGCGGACAACGCAGGCATTGTCCCTATATTGATTCTCTAAAGTAACATCATAATTTTAACGCAAAACACGGTATTATCACCTTGAGTCTTTAACCAATTGCTTGACTTGGAGTGCGCTCCAACTTATATGATAAAAGTGACATGAAAACCCTACGAACCATAACGCAAACAGCAGATGAAACAGGATTAAGTACAGATACGCTGAGATATTATGAGCGGATTGGCTTAATTACAGACATTGCTCGTGCTGAGAATGGACATCGACGCTATAGCGAACAAGACATTGTGTGGATATTGTTCCTCAAGCAACTCCGCGCAACGGGTATGGCGATTGCACAGATGCAAGAGTTCGCACAATTAAGGCGCGGCGGTGATGCCACTATCGTCGAACGCCGTCAGAAACTCGAAGAACATCGTGCAGATTTGCAAGCACAGGTTGACCGCATCATAGATTTCATGTCTGTTATTGACCTCAAGATTGCTCGGCATAAAGAAAATGAGCAACGTCTATTTGGAGAAAAAGCGCATGACAAACACAACTTGGATTGAACAAATCGTATCAGCGAATGCCAATTTTCAAGAACGGATTGCAGTCGATAAGCTACCTACAGCCCGTGAACCCGGACAAGTGGTGATTACCTGTATGGATCCGCGTGTGAATTTGGAGGTGATTGGTATTCCGTCATTTGCTGAAAATGGTGCAGGAGCATCTTCAACGCGCGTTATCCGTACACTCGGCGCAATGGCAGAGTATCGCTCACTGATTGTCGGGATTTATCTGGCAGGATTTCGTGAAGTAGTCATCATGATGCACACCGATTGTGGTTGTTGCTTGGCGTATTCCAAAGTCGATACGATTATTGAGAGGATGCAATCACGCTTATCTGCTGAGGCGTTCGATTCATTCATAAGCAACATAGGCATACCGTTAGAAGATAATCTGCGTGACTATTTCAAGGCATTCCAAGACCCCTATGACGCTGTAAAAGCCGAAGTTGAGCATATCCAGAACCTGCCTTTTCTCCCCGATGATTTAATCGTGCATGGTCTGGTCTATGACCTGAACACAGGCAAGGTCGATGTGGTTGTGAATGGGTATGATTTTTAGGTCAATAATTGTAAGTAGCATTTTCGTCGCGGAAGGCATATATGCAGTTTTACAATTAAACACGGAGTATAAATAGAGGTTTATTTTACCTTTAGACCCCTATCCCCAGCCCTTTCCCCATGCGCCTCGTTCCTCGCCTGTGGAGAAAGGGAGCAGTTGAGTCCCCTCTCCGCAAGGGAGCTTGCGAGTGCCGAGGGGAGGGGATACTTGGGGAGGGGTTGAGAAGATAATCCAGAATAAGTATACATTCCATAATCTCCGTCATAATTTATTAAAAAGCCTTATGCCTTTGCTACAACACGATATTTTTTGATGTAGGGATGCGATCTATCGCATCCGCGAGTAGAAACTCAGAAAATTGTTACCTATTACCTTCTTCCGCTTACTGCCTTTTTCACCCTGTTACTTTTGCACTTTCCTGAGTACCGTTCTACGCGCATTAGTTTGAGGCGGAGAGATGACTCGGAAATTTGCTTATATCGCACTAGCTGTCTTAGTGATAACCCTACCTGTGTTGATTGTTAGCTACTTATTGTTCAGCCAATTTAACGCAACATTATTCGACCATGCGCCATTTTATAATGATGAGATTTACCATTGGCATCAGAGTGTCTCGTTTATGGAGGCGGGTTTTGATAATGGCTACTATACGCTAGATGAAAACATTCCCCTTGCTGAGTTCTCTCATTATTATGCGTGGGGGGCGTGGGTCTATGTGTTCTATGGCATGATTGGACGCGTAACAGGCTTTCCACTGCATGCGATTGCGATAATTAACCTCATTGCCTTCATGGGGTCGGTAGCCTTCTTCATCTACAGTGTGCGTCCGAGTTGGCAGAAGCTAATTTTACTGGGTTTTGTCCTCTCGACATTCATTCCGCTTATTATCTATATGCCAAGTAGCTTACTACAGCTCTTGAACTTAGCGATTGCAATCGGTTTTGCCACAGGCTTTTACCATCTGCTGATGCGACCCGTCGGTTGGCGTTTTCTGCTGGCGATGTCGGTCTATGCGGTCTTGGCTGGCTTACTACGTCCGACCTATGCGCTGTTTCTTGCACCGATGTTTGCACTAGCCAATACAGAACGTACTCTCAAAAATACGATTATCGCAGGTTTTAAAGCTTTGCCCCTCGTGCTGATTGCCGCCATCGGCTTTTACACATCCGCTGCACCTTTCCCACATTTCCGTACCATTCTCTTTCTTGGGGATGACCCTCTGACTGTGAAACTTGCTAATTTCGGCATCTACATTCGGCAGAGTTTTGTGTGGATGACCGAGGGTGCAAGTATCATTATGGCGCAACGCTTTCAGATAAGCTTGCTCATCCTACTGCTGATTGCATGGGGCATTTGGATGTGGCGCAGGCAGAAATCCGACGAAACAGCGTGGCGTTGGGAACTGGCATTGCACCTCTATAATTTAATCGGGTTTTATACTGCGACGATTTTGTTCCATGAAACATTGGGTGGGCATGATTATCGTGTGATGTCGCCTCATTTACTTTTTTCACTCGTATTATTGGTCGCATTCCGACGAAATTTGCTGGTAATACCGATAATCGCCATGAGCCTGTTCTGGATGCCTGATGCGCTGAATGAATATCAGTATAAAGCGATTAATTTTGATGGCACAGTCGCGCAACAATTCGCTGATTGGCGTTCAATAATGGGTGATGATTTGGTTTATGATGCTGAGGCAGAGTCGCCTTGGTGCAATACAGTAATGACCACCTCCTTTTACACTTTAGATGCGGCAGGACAACCTGCAATGCTCTTAGCAATTGATGCTGGTTTGGGCTTGTCATGGGCGTTTGATTGGGTCTTCCCTGAGTTTGATTTACCTGTCCCTGATGATTACACCATCCCTGATACTTTCCAATCACGCTATTTCATCCTGACTGATGCTGATTTCGAGAGTTGGGGACAATCCCTGAACGTAGAGCGTCTGGAACGTGCGCCACAGGGTGCTGTCTACCTGAATCTGGATGCTGATTGTGAATAAGTGATTAAGTTTATCCACCGTTCTGAATTCTTCCCTTCATAGGTGACTTACATTGGGTTATCCTATGCGCGATTTTTGGGATAAATGAAATTAGGACAGTAGATGACTAAGTTCAGAGTGTTTCTCCTGTTGTGCCTAACAGCCATGTTTAGTAGTTTCGTAGTTGCTCAAGATAACTCAGGTGGCTTGGGCGCACCCTCCCTGACCGTCCTGTGGGCTTAACCGTCACCAGTGACAACGTTCAAGATGGCTATATCTTAGTGCCGATTATTCAATCTAAAGAGATTTTGCTTTACGACAATGAAGGCAATGTGGTTCATAAATGGCTAGGCGATACGTATACAGGCGCATCGGTTTATCTCAATGCCGAGGGCAATCTCATTCGCACAGTCTCACTAGATGATAATTTTGACTTTGGCTTTAATGGTCAATGGGGCTTTGTGAATGGTGCAATCGAAGAAGTCAATTGGGATGGTGATGTGATTTGGCGTTTCGATTATGCCAGTGAAGATTATATCGGGCATCACGATATTGAAATTATGCCCAACGGCAATATTTTGATGATTGCCTTTGAGCGATTTAACACCGAAGACGCAGTAGCATTGGGGCGTAATCCTGAGCTATTGCCAGAAAATGGCGAAATGTGGAGTGAGCGCGTCATTGAAATTGACTCTGAAACCAGCGAAATTGTCTGGGAATGGAATCTCAGCGACCATTTTGTGCAAGATT
Source organism: Phototrophicaceae bacterium (assembly GCA_965230145.1). Lineage (GTDB taxonomy): Bacteria > Chloroflexota > Anaerolineae > Aggregatilineales > Phototrophicaceae > JAUZRW01. Next base: position 2,273,910 of record CBDDKI010000002.1, on the reverse strand, counting down.
TTGACGAGACACTACCAAATTATGGTGTCGTTGCAGACAATCCACATTTGATGGATATAAATTATCTTGAAGATGATTTTGCTCTGCAACCGAATTGGTGGCATGTTAATTCGATTGACTATAACGAGGGCTTAGACCAGATTGTATTGAGTTCACGAACCCATAGTGAAATCTGGATTATTGACCATAGCATCAGCACCGAAGAAGCAACTGGCACAGCGGGTGATTTGCTCTACCGTTGGGGCAATCCCGAAACATATGACAGCGGTACAAACGATGACCGCCTGCTGTATTATCAGCATGATGCCCAATGGATACCTGACGGCTACGAGGGTGCAGGCAATATCCTCATCTTTAGCAATGGCGGACCTGAACGCACATTTTCGGATGTACTGGAAATCAGCATCCCTACAGATGAAAACGGCGACTACACTATGACGGCAGGTGAAGCGACGCTACCAACTGATGTTGAGTGGTATTACTCAGGTGACCCTGACCATTCATTTTATGCAGCGTTCATTTCAGGGATGCAACGTCAGCCCAATGGCAACACACTGATTACTGATGGCACAAACGGACGGATTGTCTCAGTGAATCAGGATGGCGAGATTGTCTGGGAGTATTATTTGCCACCTGCGAGTTGGGCATTCCGTGCCGAACGTTATGCACCAGCCTTATTCGACGGGCAAGAATTTTCTGACGATTTGGTCTTTGAGGGAGGCATCATCTGGATAGCGGATTGTGCGGATGGCTCGCAACAACGCTTGCATGAATATCTCAACCAAGAGAACCAATCTTATACGCTGTTCATTGATACGCATGGCGAGGATGCCGAAATCCAATGGCAGACAGAAGCCTGTGCCGAGTTTGGTGGCGTAGCAAGTTAGATAAACACATTTTTTCGTGATGAAAACAAGATACTTAGCCCCGCATAACCTAAAATAGGTATCTGAGGATGACGCTCTTGAGAGAATCAGTGTAGGGACAAAGCCTGCTTTGTCCACCTAAGAAAAAACGCATCATGTAAATTTTTGCTAATTTCATGAGAGGGACGAAGTAGATTAGCCTCCTTTCAAAAATTCGCGTTCTATCAATCCGATAGAGCTAGGTATTATGTTGCTTATTCGGTGGATACCACTGTGATTCCAGCATGAAGAATATGCCAAGCACGATAGGTGGTAAAGAAATCAGCAGGAATACAATCACATCCACGTAAGTGCGGAAGAACACGATAGAGACTAGCCCGAGCAACACGAACAACATTCCCCCTGATACTCGCCAACGCCATGCAATCACAGTTACGATGATGAGTAAGAAGGATGGAATTAGGTGCATGAACAGGGCTAACAATGTTTCCCATACCGTTTCATATTCGCCGAAAACATCGAAGGCAAATAAACTGATAAAGAGAATAAACAACACTGCCAGCAAACGAAGTCCCCAATACTGCCATCTATTTTGAGACATAATGCCCTCCTCGAAAATCCACTTCTTTACTTACAGCATATAAGACATTGAGGAGAGGATGCCTGTTATTCGTCAGGTTTTGGCACTGATTTTTATCCTTATTTTTGAAACCTCTTTGTTTCCCTAGTAGGACTGTCCCTAGTTTTAGCCAAGAGCAACGTCGAGGGTCATCATGACGGCAAAGCCTATCATCAAGCCGAGTGTGGCTAAGTCTGTATTGCCTTCTGCATGGGATTCTGGAATGGTTTCTTCGACCACCACATAAATCATTGCGCCTGCGGCGAATGCGAGGGCATAAGGGAGTATCGGCTGTATCAGTAATACCAAACTTGCGCCGATAATTCCTGCAATTGGTTCGACCATTCCTGATGCTTGTCCATAAAGAAATGACTTTGTTTGGCTCATGCCCTCACGTCGGAGAGGCATCGCTACGGCTATCCCTTCTGGAAAATTTTGTAAGCCAATTCCTATAGCTAAGACAATCGCCGTTGTGAGCGCACCCATGTCAGGATTAATTGCTGCCGCTCCGAAAGCAACACCGACAGCTAAACCTTCAGGAATATTGTGGAGCGTAATCGCTGTGACGAGGAGAATAGAGCGTCGCCAACGAGTGGGTAAGCCTTCCGCATCGTCTATCAATTTGCTGGGATGCAAATGCGGTAATAAAGCATCAAACAGTCGCAGAAAAATGCCACCCGATAAAAACCCAACTAAGGGAGGTAGCCAAGGTGTCATTCCTTGAGCTTCTGCCATATCAATACTCGGTGCAAGTAATGACCAAAAACTCGCCGCAATCATCACACCGCCTGCAAATCCTAATAACCAATCTAGCATTTTCTGATTAAATTCACGGGTCATAAAGACCAATGATGCCCCTAATGCCGTGACTGCCCATGTAAAAAGTGTGGCGAAGAAGGCTTGAGTAATAGGAGAAAATTGACTTAAAAAGATTTCCATACTGTATCCTGAAAATAACACTTACTTCTATTATGGAGCAATTTCTAAGACTCAACGCGCTAACTATAATCGAAAAAGGGGTGTCGTATATCACGAAACCCCTGTGTTTTCATTTGTTCTATATTTTCTTCAATGGACACTATCTTATCATATCCTTACGCCAACTCTCTTGAGGAGTAAAATGCTCACAATATAATATCTCTACTTCTGCTCACAGATTGCCTTAAGCTGATCCATATCCGCTTCTAAGGCTTTTTGCGTTGCCTCTTTGAATAAAATCGCTATCGGAGACATCAACTTTGCCATGAACGATACTGACTTACCACTAAAAACCATCTCAACAGTGGTACTGTTATCAGCATTTTCAGTGAAGGTATATATCGAGTGATATTCTGTGCCCCGAGATGCCGCTACGACTTCATACGACTGATTGGGCTTGAAGGAACTAATTTCCATTTCTTCAGTTGCTTCTTGCCCAAACATAATGCGTGTTTCGCGCCAACGTGTGCCTAGCCCATTAGTTACGTCAGAAAGTATATCAACTCTGGTAATTCCGTCGATACGGTCTTCAAGTTTGCTTATATCAGAAAAAACCTCAAAAACGCGGTCTATTGGAGCGTATATGATTCTTGATGTACGAATTTCCATGCAATACCCTCCTGTACATAAACTCTGTTTTCTAAGATATAGCCAATACGAGCATACCGACTTAATAGCCAGTTTGACCTTACAATATAGTTTAGCTCACCTGTGCTATTATTACTAGAGGGTATATTATGGTTTACAAATAAAAAGAGCATCCGACGATGCCCTTTTGTTATTAAGGTGTGTTTGTTACTTAGAAGCTACTCACTGACCCCAATTTGCTCTGGCACAACAATGCCTTCGGTTGAGCCACGACGAATAGCCAGTTTGACCTCACCAATAGCCTTAGTGACTTGGATTTCACGCGGGCAAGCAGGTGTGCAGTTATAGATAGTACGGCAACGCCATACGCCATTCGGTTCTGATAGGGCTTCCAAGCGTTCTTCGCTGGCTTGGTCACGAGTATCAAAGATGAAACGATGCGCCTGTACAATCGCGGCAGGACCGACATATTTGCCATTTGCCCAATAACTGGGGCAAGATGTGGTACAGCAAGCGCAGAGAATACACTTGGTTGTATCATCAAAGAGTTCACGGTCTTCTGCTGATTGATACCGTTCGCGCCCATCACTTGGCACAGGGTCATCATTGACGAAATAAGGCATGACTGATTTGTAATGGTCGAAGAAGGGTTCCATATCAACCACAAGGTCTTTGACAACTGGCAAGCCCAAAATTGGCTCAACAGTTACTGTCGCGCCCACATCGCGCACAAGTACCTTACACGCAAGCGCATTGACTCCGTTAATCCGCATTGCATCCGAGCCACAGACTCCATGAGCGCAAGAACGGCGTAAGGTCATTGTGCCATCTTGTTCCCACTTAATGCGGTGTAAAGCATGGAGCAATTGGTCAGTTGGGTCAAGGTCTTTGACAGTAAATTCTTCCCAATAAGGTTTATCTTTGCCGAGTTCATTATTCTGACGTTTGACACGTAATGTTAAATCCATGAAGATTAATCCTCAGTCAAAATCTTTTGAAAAATAGTTGGTCACCCTCTCCCTAGTGCGCTATCTCTCCCATCAAGGGCGAGGGACTTTCAAAGCACTTTTGTTCCCCTTCTCCACTGGTGGGAGAAGGGGCTAGGGGTAGAGGGGAAAAGGCTTTAATTAATACACACGCGGTTTTGGTTTAAAGCGCACATCCTCATCGTAAAGGCTCAAATCAACCTTTTTATTGGTGTTGAGGCTATATTGACGGTTGAGTGGGTCATCACTATTGGCACAAACCAATGTATGAACCAACCAATTGTCGTCGTCGCGCTCTGCATAATCGTCACGGCTATGTGCGCCACGACTTTCTGTACGATTAATGGCACTCATGGTGGTTGTTTCAGCTAAATCTAGCAAGCAACCGAGTTCCCATGCTTCCATCAAATCGGTATTGAAGAGTTTGCCTGTATCATCAATTTTGATGTCAGTATGATAGAGTTGCTTGAGTTCTTGTAACTCATCAGCAGCTTCACTCATAACCTCATCAGTACGATACACACCTACTTTACGCATCATCAAATCTTGCATACGTGAGCGAATTTCGTGGACTCGCGTCTTACCTTTATTATTGCGTATACGTGCAAATTCGGCTTCGACTTCTTTACCTGCATCGTTTGGTAAATCAATCCAATCCAGATTTTTCATATCGGAAGCGATTTTCATACCACCACGACGACCAAACACAACGAGGTCAAGCAGAGCGTTTGTGCCTAAGCGGTTTGCCCCGTGAATACTGACACAAGCGACTTCACCAGCAGCGTATAAGCCCGGAATAACCGTGTGATTTTCATCGTAGGTGACTTCTGCATCAACATTGGTGGGGATGCCACCCATCGCATAATGTGCTGTCGGTTGAACAGGCATCGGCTCTTTAACAGGGTCAACACCGAGATAAGTACGGCAGAAATCGAGAATATCGGGCAACTTCTTCTCAACATAGGTATCGTCGATGCGGTCTTCGCGACCTTCTTCGGCAAAGTAACGATTAACCGTGTCTGGACGAATATCGAGGTGAACATAATTTTTGCCACCAATACCACGCTTGGCTTCGACTTCATCGTAAATTGCACGGCTGACAACATCACGCGAGGCGAGGTCTTTCACACTTGGAGCGTATTTCTCCATGAAGCGTTCGCCTCGGTCATTGATGAGAACACCACCCTCACCGCGAACACCTTCGGTAATGAGGATACCCATCTTGAAGATGCCTGTCGGGTGGAATTGATAAAACTCTAAATCTTGTAGCGGAACACCACGACGTAAAACAATCGCCGCCCCATCACCTGTTAGCGAATGAGCGTTACTGGTTACTGACCATGCGCGTCCCCAGCCACCCGTTGCGAACAAAACAGCTTTACCATGAAAGATATGGAATTCACCTGTGCCAATCTCAATAGCGACAACCCCTGTAACACGGTCACCATTCTTGATCAGGTCAACCACTTGAAATTCATCAAAGAAATTCACATCTTGTTTGATACATTGTTGATAGAGCGTCTGTAAAATCATATGCCCTGTACGGTCAGCGGCGTGGCATGCCCGACGAACCAGTGCTTCACCGAAATTGCTGGTGTGACCACCAAAACGACGTTGGCTAATTTTACCTTCTGGGGTGCGGTCAAAAGGCAAGCCCATGTGTTCCAGTTCAATAACTGCGTCAATTGCATTTTCAGCGAGTACCATTGCCGCATGTTGGTCGGTCAGATAATCGCCACCTTTAACCGTATCATAGGCGTGATACAGAGGTTTATCATCATCTAAATTGCCGAGTGCCGCACTGATACCCCCTTGCGCTGCCCCTGTATGAGAGCGCGTTGGGTACAATTTTGAAACGACGGCAACATCTGCACCGCCCTTACTTGCGTATAGTGCCGCCATCAAACCTGCGCCACCTGCACCCACGATAATTGCTTCATGCTTATGGATGTGCATTACCAATAACTCCTAAAAAATCGTCTTTTGTTTTATCACCCTCTCCCTGTATCCCTCTCCCATCAAGGGCAAGGGACTTAAAAGCTGTGTTGTTCCCCTTCTCCACTGGTGGGAGAAGGGGCTAGGGGTAGAGGGGGAAATATTCTAATGATATAGATTTCGCGTAGCTTCGATTGCCATTTCAATTGCTTTGCCATCAACTGAGAGCAACAGTGCTTGAACCCCAATTACAATGAGTGCGATTGCACCAATGGCTGTTAAGGCAATCACAGTTGTCCGTGCAAGACGGTTATCCATTGTGTAATCAGTGAGGACTAAGCGTAAACCGTTGAACCCATGCAATGTGACTAGAACAAGCAAAGCAGCATCGTAGAATTTCCAAATGAGAACCCCATTCCAGAGGTAATTCCAGCGTTCAGCGACAAATTCAACTGCCGTGCCAGATTCGTTAATGCCATTCGGAACAATAATGGTTGTATTTATAACTTCATCATCATGAGTATCGACTGCAACATCTTCTAAGTAGATGAGTGCATCATCCTGAGCAACATTTTCAACAACTGCCGTACCGACGACTTCACTACCTTGTAAGGTAAGGTCAAATACACCTTGTAGGACGTGCATCATAGCGAGATGACCAAAAACCAGTGGAATAATCAGTACACCACTAATCCGCATGAATGACCACCAGAATTTCTCGATACGACGAGCAAATTGCCCTTGCCCACCAATTTTAACCTTACCAGCATCATCTTTGACATTGATGCGAATAGCACTCCAAGCAAAAGCGATAATTGCAGCGGCAACTAACCCACCGCCGAAGTACATACCAAAGATAAGTTGTTCACTAATGACTTCACCTATTGGCAGAACATCGGGGTCACCTGAATAATGTGCAATCACTTCAGTAACCATCGGGATGAAGAAGGGAATGAGGACAGCAACTGTTCCGCCTAAAACCCACCATGCCGCTTTTTGCTGATGCTTCCACCATTCAGGCTTGAAATCCATAACAGCAATCCGTAGCCCGTTCAGCGCGTGGTAAACAACTGCCGCAATGAGACCAAACTCACCAATTGTAAATAAGGGGGATTGATAAGAGGCAATTGCTTTTACATAGCCTTCAGGGTTGGTTACTGCCCAAGCTGTATCAATAACGTGTAGAAATAAAAATAGTACCACACCGAGACCGGTGAGACGGTGTAGCACCCAACTCCATTGACCAATTGCGCCTTTATAACGCAAGGTCTCTTTCACAGTTAGGACTAGGGATGCCAAAATACTTGACCTTTCCAAACTAAAAATATTGACGGATGTTGGTATGTTTGCTCAAAGTATCAGCACAACATCCAAATACACTATAAATGAGGCTTACTTTAGTGCAAATTATAACACGCTACATTCCCTATGCCTACATTCCAATAGAAAAATTATGGCACTTTTCTTCTGGGCTTAGCTCAAGCTTTCGAGTTTGTTGCCCTATTTCGCTCTAGTCCACGTATTCTTCAGTTGATACTATTTTCCACATTATTTCATCTCGGATTGTTATATAATGGGCGATGATACTCGCCACCTCGCAATGATGGATATTATCATAATATATTTCGCCTTGTCGATGAAACAGCCCGAGAATACAGGGCATTTCGTAAATTTATTGGAATTATGGAGCTACTCATTATGGAAGGTTATTTGGTCATTTCTGATATTTCGGGTTATACCGCTTACTTAACCGGAACCGAGCAAGAGCATGCCGAAGAAATTCTGCAAGACCTGTTTCACACCTTATTGAAACATACTGTGCCACCACTTGTCGTCTCGAAGCTTGAAGGCGACGCCATTTTTTCTTATGCGCCAAAAGAAGGATTCTCTGAAGGACAATCTCTGATGGAAGTGGTGGAAACGATTTATGCAAAATTTCGCATGTCACGGGAGAACATGCACCGCTATTCTGATTGTCATTGTGATGCGTGTCGCAACATTCCCAATCTAGATTTGAAATTTTTCGTCCACTATGGCAATTATTCATTACTTGATATCGGCGGATGGCAAGAACTCAGTGGTCCGAATGTGATTTTGATTCATCGCTTGATGAAAAATAATGTCGATGCAGACGCTTATACCTTGTATACTACAGCCGCAATCGACGCTTTACAAATGCAAGCCTATTGTGAATTCGAGATGCAACCCCATAGCGAACAATATGAACATTTAGGTGAGGTGACTACCTTCATCCAAGATATGCACCAATCTTGGGTACAGTATCAAAGTATGAATCGGATCTATGTTAAACCTGATGATCCTCACTTGCTCCTACCCTCTGAGGTTACCATTGCCGCACCACCTATTATTGTTTGGGAATTCTTGAGCCAACCCAAAACATTTCCGCAGTGGATGATTGGGGTAGAGGCAATTGCACAGGTGACGGGTAAAAACAACGAGCGCACACAAGCAGGGACGGTGGGACATTGTGTACATGGCGGAAAGACCTCTCCAATGGAAACCGTTGATTTGCGCCCATTCGATTATGTCTCATATTATAATGTCGTGCCGCTACCATTCGACGGAGCCAGATTCTACTACACCTATGAATTGACATCGGTTGATGGAGGTACCCGAGTTAATGCCCGTTCTAGTGAATTGCAACTCATTGGTCGGAAGATACCGATGTTTTTGAATCGGCTCTTTTTTAAAGTTTTCGGCGCGATGATGATTAGAATACAAAGTGAAAATGACCAAGCCAGCTTGGTAAATTTGCGTGACCTCATTGAACGGAAAATCGCTACCGGAAGCATCAGCCTCTCTGAGCCTGTTTCAATTTCCGATGATAAAATCGATGCTGTCGTGACTAAATATTTTGCTGACACGGGCATCGAGAAACACTAATGCAGTTGGTGTAACAAACCAATGTTCGTCACAGGTTCTAACTCTGAAAATGAGGCTGAGTTTCTGTTATACTATTGCGCGTTTAGTGACCTGCATTTTCATGGATGATAATATGACCGACCTCACCGACTTGACGATTAGCGACGCGCTGGAAAAACTCCACGCGGGCGAGATAACTTCTGTAGAACTCACACAAGCCCATTTAGATAAAATCGACACATTTGACGGGCAAATTAAAGCCTTTATTACCCCCACCCATGACCTCGCTCTCGAGCAAGCGAAAGCCGCTGACGAAGCACGAGCCAATGGTGAAGATAAGCCCCTGTTGGGTATTCCGCTTGCGCTCAAAGATGTGCTATCAACAAAAGATGTTGAGACAACCTGTGGCAGTAAAATTTTAAAGGGCTATGTGCCTGTCTTTGATGCGACCTGCGTCCAACGTTTATTGGATGCTGGTATGGTGATGCTCGGTAAGCTCAACATGGATGAATTTGCGATGGGATCATCCACTGAAAATAGTGGCTTCTTTGAAACGCGCAATCCTTATGATTTGGAACGTGTTCCCGGTGGTAGTTCAGGTGGGTCAGCCGCCGCAGTGGCTAGTCATATGGCAATGGGCGCACTTGGCACCGATACAGGGGGAAGTATTCGCCAACCGGGAAGTTTTTGTAACTTAGCCGCAGTTAAACCCTCTTACGGACGTGTTTCACGTTATGGATTGGTGGCTTTTGGCTCATCGCTTGACCAAGCAGGACCGATGACGCGCACAGTTGAAGATAGCGCACGCATTTTACAAGTCATCGCTGGCGTAGACCCTCTTGATAGCACCAGTCGCCCTGAGCCTGTGCCTGATTATCTATCTGCTCTCACAGGCGATATTAAGGGCTTGAAAATCGGCTTGCCAAAAGAATATTTTGTCGATGGGATGGATGCTGAAGTCGAAAGTGCAGTCCGCACCGCGATTACCCAACTTGAAGCGATGGGTGCAACTGTGAAAGAAGTCAGTTTGCCTCATACAAAATATAGCCTCCCGACCTACTACCTTGTCGCAACCAGTGAAGCTAGCGCAAACCTCGCTCGTTTTGATGGCGTACGCTTTGGGCAACGGGTCGAAAAAGGCGATATGTGGGAAACCTACAAAGCCTCACGCGGTGAAGGTTTCGGTGAAGAAGTCAAACGGCGGATTATGCTCGGCACGTATGCGCTCAGTGCAGGCTATTATGATGCGTGGTATGGCAAGGCACTCGGTGTTCGGCAGTATATCAAACAAGATTTTGATACCGTTTTTGAAGATGTGGATGTGCTCGTATCACCAACGTCACCGACGACTGCTTTCAAATTTGGCGAAAACACGGACGACCCACTCAAGATGTATCTCGCCGATGTGCTGACGATTGCTGCCAACGTCGCTGGGATTTGTGGCATTAACGTCCCCTGTGGCATGGATAGCAAGGGCTTACCGATAGGCATGCAGATATTAGGTCCCCAACTGGGCGAGGAAACTATCCTCAAGACAGCCCATGCTTACGAACAAGTGAATGAGTGGTATAAGGTTAAACCCTCTTTGATTAGCTAAAATCTACATTTGAATAATATAAAAAGTCCTGACTTTGGTTTGGACTTTTTCACTACCATGGAATATCGTCTATATCATCATTTTTTGGAAGTTCTATTGAATCAATAGTATCACGTAGAATTTTCATCATATTACATTCTAAGATTCGACCTTGCTTCCAATAGTATGTCTCGCCTCTATTGTCTTCCAATACATCTTGAGCTATTAACGCTTTACTTATATCTTTTATATCACACAATAAGTCAGTTAGTTTATCCATAACATAATAACGATTATGACTGACCCCCACATTCAATAGTCTTGTTAATAGCAATCTCCATATATCTAAATCATTGCTCAATAGAAGTATTTCTTCATAAACTTCTGCTACCACATCACAGTAAGAGAATGATAACCCACCTACGAGATGACTATCATACACTTTCAAAATATCCTTAAAACCAGAGTTGCCTCTCAAAATATATTTATTTATATGGTCTCCACTTAATTTAGGAAAACATTCCAAATAAAAATCGTAATCTGATCTATTATCAGAAAAAATCTCGATGATACTGTCAAGAATATTATCATCAATTGGTTTCAATAAAAGTTCAGCTAATTTTTCAATAGGTTGTTTTGTATGAGCAAAAGCTTTTTCATCTGAGAGCTTAGAGAAAGTTCCTATTAATTCAGTTATTGTTTGGAATCTATCGTTTGGATTGTTTCTAGTACATTTTTCAATAAGATACTTATATTTATCATCGACTAAATTCATATCCATATTTGGGAAAGGCATCTCTCCCGTTAAAATATGGAACAATAGTTTCCCCAAGGCATAAATATCTGAACGTTCATCAGCAGTTTTTAGTTCTCGCATTTGTTCAGGTGATGCGTAAACAATTGTCCCACCTTGCATACCTGTCTTTGTATAGGTTGTGTAAAGTTCTGTTTTATCTACTCTTTTTCCTAAACCAAAATCTGACACTTGAATTTTATCACTAAAAATCAAAATATTTTCTGGCTTTAAATCTCTGTGAATAATACCTTGAGTATGTGCGTGCATCATTCCTTTTAATATTTGAAGAAAAGTATCCTGTAGTTTCGCTGGATCATACCGAAGGTAATCCATTTCATCCACCAAACTACCTGATGCTAAAGGCATTGCAAACCAGTAAGGAGGATTATCTAAAGAACATTCTAGAATGTTAATAACATTTTCATGCTTCATTCGAGATAAAATCAATACTTCTCTTTTAAACCTTGAAATACCTTCTAAACTAGGATTTGTTAATTCTTTAACAGCCACTTCACCAACATGACCTGTAACTAACGCTTTATGCACCTCTCCAAAACCGCCAGAGCCTAATTTCTGAATATATTGTACTTTAGAGTTGTGCATACATTTTCCATTTTATGTTTTGTTATTAGACACAATACTGATTTAAGTATCTTACTATATTTATAATTGCTAGCAAGTAAATTATACTTAAATATACAATTCAGATTTTCTTACCTATATTATCCAATAATCATAAAACATAATTAGCTTGTCTCTACTCGCCCTTACTTTAGGAAAAATCATGCCTGACTTAAAACAACCCATTCATGAAAATGACCATCTACGAGGCAATCCCAATGCCTCTGTAAACATTGTTATCTATGCAGATTTTGCTAATCCAGAGATGAGTTCACTTGAAGATAATCTACAACAATTACTTGACCAATTAGGCGACGATGTCTTGATTGTCTATCGCCACTTTCCGCAGAGCATAAAACATCCCCTTGCGTATGCCACAGCCCAAGCCCTTGAAGCCTCAGCCATACAAAATAAATTCTGGGAGATGTTAGCGCAAGTTCTCGCACATCAAGAGCATTTGACCGATGGGGCGTTGCGTCAATTCGCACGAGATATTGGTTTAGATGTGGCACAGTTTGAAGATGACCTTGCGTCTGGGGCAATTAATAAGCGCATTGATGATGACATTCATACAGCTAAACGTAGTGGTGTACAAGATGCGCCCGCTATTTTCATCAATGGCATCCGTCAACAACAGTTGTCCATAGGTTTTGTGCGAGAGTTAATCAGCCATGTGTCAAGCTAAAATGGCTATATTTCTTAAGAAACACCTTAAATTTGTTAATAATTGATAATAAATCTTTACAAGATTTTATTGCTTATGCTGTATCTATTCTCATTTAATTCCAGTATAGTAGATAATGTAATAATCATTCATACTTTGTAGAAGGAGTAAGATTATGGCAAGCAAGAAAATTCGTGCGACCAAACAGAAAACTCGTGAATTCGTTCGTAAGATGATGCTCCGTCGCGCCCGTAATAGCTAAATTATTAGCTGTTCTCATTAAAACGTTCCACTTATATCGGGACGTTTTTCGTTTAATGATTGATGTTATACACCACAGTCTTTAGATTGATAACCTGAAAACAAATAGCCTTGTTCAAGTCAAGTTTGCTTTCAGTTGACAGTCATCAGTTATCAGTAAAGACAAAATGCTGTTTCGGAAAACTGAAAACCGACAACCGACAACTCTACAAGTAGAACACTGCACCGTGTTAAAGTTTTCTTCACGTCGCTCCGTTAGATAAATTAATTAATACCTACTGCTTACTACCCAGCAGGCACGAGCGTCTGCACACCTTCTGCGCGCTCGACCATCCAGCCTGTCTGCCCTGTTGGTAGGCGCACTTCCCACCATGTAAAGCCATCTGACGTAGCAGGTCCATCAGTGATGACAACTCGTACCCCGTTATCCACACGCGCGATGATGTTTCCACTTAGAGTCGGGTTATCACGCATGTTGAGTCTATCGCCACTGGTCGTATTGACCACAGCCACACTATCCACAGTGACAATGGTGCTTCGTCCTGTAAAACTCTCCGTGGTGGGAACAGCGTCAGGTGAAATTGCTTGTGCGCCAATATTAGTCACGACAATTTGCGAAGGAAATATCGGTGGCGCGAGTTGTAACCACGCATCATACGCTTCCTGCTCAAAAGTTGTTGCCCACACAGGAACAAAACGTGAATTTTCTGGTGCTGTCCAAATAGGTGTCTGCGGAAATGCTAGGTCGCGCGTGTTGAGTGCAATCAACAAGGGGGTAGCGTTATCAATCACATAAGCAAAACCGTCGGGTGTGCCAATTGTTGCATTATTAATCGCGCTGATACTCGGCAAACCGCGTAAAACACCAATGCGACTTACAACGAGATGCGTCCGTTCTAATGAGAGTAAATCTTCGGCATAAACTAGCACTTGCTCCCCATTTTGGATGAATTGTGCCGAGAATACATCATACGTTTGGGTGGCAAAAAATGGTGCGCGTGCGCCAATCTCTGGGCGATAGACATGAATCGCATTGGTATAAGGCGTATAAGTTGCATCGTAATTGGCACGGTCATCAACAATCGGGGTGATGGTTTCACCTGTTGCTTGCAGTGTATCACCAGTGATGCGTGGTGCGCGATTGGTCTGAATGATACGCCCTGTCACAATATCCCATTCATAGCTGAATAAATCGTCACTGAATTGGGCAGTCTGGTAAGGGATGAGGTTAAAGCCGAGCGTGGCTTCCCCATAAAATTGCAGAACGGGCAATAAATACGGTGCGAGAGTATCCGCTTGTGAGGCGAAAAATATCGAGGAATCATCCAAATCTGAGATAATGCGCCCATCAATCGCGTTCAACACAATGATGCGCCAAGATTGTGTTTCGAGTGTGTCACCTGTGGCATAAGCAAAAGCGACAATGTTACCAGTATTGTTCCATGCGACTTTGCTGAATATCAAAGAAGAAGCCAGCGCATAAGTCGGAGTCTCATATGTGAAGAGAATACCGTCAAGACTTGTATCATAAACGAGGAAAGAACTAATCGGCTCATCATCAACTGTCGCCCCCGTCACAGCATAAGCCACTCGGCGACCATCAGGTGAGATAGCAACAGTTTGTGATAGCGTATATTCATTATAAGGGGCAGGCACAGGCAGAATAATATCTTCAAGCGTTATGCCTGTGTTATCGACCTGAATCGCACGTCCTTGTGTGGCATCATACACCCAAACTGACCACCCCTCGGTTTGTGCTGTCACTTGTGAGGCTGTAAATATGAGTATGAATAGTAGGCAAAGTCGACGCACAAGATGCTCCTTGAGAGTTTTTGTGAAAGTTGAAAGGAATTAGAAAAATGAGGTCAATTTTATTTTCGGACGCGATACATCACGTCCCTACATTATTGCCTGAAAAATGAGGATTTATGTAGGGACAGCATGCATGCTGTCCGTGACAAAAGACCCCAAACTTTTCTAAAAACTTTAACGACATTACAAATTTATCCTCGCATAATTGTAGAGATAGTCATGAGAATTATCAACTAGCGTGACATCAAACGCACAAAACTAACGCCCAACACAGTCGTGATGCCAATAACAAGCACACTCAAACCAATCACTGACCATAAACTTAAATTGAGGTCTGTGTATAAGATTTCTAAGGAATTAAAGCTAGGGTTATTCGCTTGATACCGCAATCGCAACGTATCGCCAAGCTCGTATTGTGAATAAATTACCTCATTGACTTCAATCGAACTGAGATAGGTTTCATCGCTGAGGGTCGTGAAACGATAGGTAAACCAATAGCGCGTTTGCCTTGTACCTTCCGTGAATTTTTCTTCCAAAATGGCAGTCGTCTGGATGCCTGTAAGCTGTGTGCTTCGTGTGGTGAAATGCCCATACCATAATCCACACAACAATGAGCCAAAAATCGCCACAAAGAAGAGTAATCCGAAGAAGATTATCATGGCTTTTAATGAGGTACGGGACTCTTGGTAGGACAAAAGCAGTCTATTTTCTCTGTTTTATGCAGAATATATTATCGGATTTAGCTGACTCTTATTGATTTGTAGGGATGTAATGATGCTCTTTAAGAAATTAGCACGGAAAAGTTTTAGGTGTAAGGGCACACCGTCGGTGTGCCCCTACGCAGGGCGACCGCCTCTCCTTATATTTAATTAGGACTTTCGCTTAGGCGATTGCAAAATCAGTATAAAACTGCAGCTATTTCACGCCGTTGACTAAAATCAACGTCTATGTATCAACATCGTCTAAAGACGACAACCTAAATGTCGACCTTGTGTCGATGTTGTCAGACTAGCCGTTATGTTTATATGACGGCAAATACTCTTTTCAATACCTAATTATATCTATGTGACCTGTATCAAGCGAAAGTCCTGTTATTTTTAAAGCGCGTTATCTCGACCGCTTAAAGTTACAACAACATGGTCACTAATCTTTTAGCTGAAATGCTGATTGCTGAGATGCTTATAAGATTCATTATCTTACACTGACTTTTGCACTAGATACAACTATTCCATACAAGGGAAAAGTCTTATCCATTAAGCCAGATAATCCCACAAAAAGCGTAGACCGATAAATAACAAAAACACGCCATAAAGACGACGTACCGTTTTCGTTGGTAGGCTCAGAGTCAGACGTGCGCCAAAGAATGCCCCAATCAGCAGCAAAATCGCTAAGGGTGCGGCAACCCAAAAAGCAACATCCCCATATTGAGGTAGAATGCTAGTCAAAAATTCTGGTCCTGCAACGGGGGCTGTCTCTGTAGCTTGCATATAACGGATAACACCGGGCAAACCCACAGGCAACAGTAATGCACCTAATGATGTCCCATTAGCAAGTTTTTGGTCAAAGCCCAAGATAGTCATTGTGAAAGGTACAATCACAACACCGCCACCAATCCCGAATAAGCCTGATGCCACCCCTGCGATTAATCCAATACCAAATGCAATCAGCAAGGTACGCGCACTAGAAGCGTCGATATCTTTGCTTTCGGCGGGAGGTTCTTCTGCGATACCACGCCATTCTTTGTACCATTTTAGGGGTGCAAGGTAGCGCCACGCATAATAAATGAGGAATATTCCGTACATGCCCTTTAATAAATCACGCGGAACATTGAGGGCTAAATTCGCGCCAAACCACGTCGCAATCGCTAATCCTAAAGCAACCGCCAAAGCAGGATATATCTTGAGCTTGCCATTACGATAATATTCAATTGCACCAAATAGCCCAACAGGAAGAAGCAGAGCTGCTAAGGATGTGCCATTGGCTGCTGTTTGTTCAAAGCCGAGAAAAACCATCAACAAAGGTACAATAATCGCACCACCACCAATGCCAAACATCCCCGACATCAGACCAGCAAGTGAGCCAATAATAAGCAAAATAATAAGTTCAATCATGAATTTTCCAATGTGATTTGTTTATGAACTTGCTTATTGTGCCGTAAATGCCTTTATATTGCTATGTTGATGCAGAGCTTTCTTCGCGCTCCCATTTTGGCACATACTCGCCACGATAAAATTGCTCTAGGAAAGTCGGGGTGGGGAAATGAACATCATAAAGTTGTTGAATAAAGGCTTCGGTATCGTAAGTGACATAATGATGCGTGATGCTGTAGCCTGTTTCATCAGCATCAAGGATGGCGTAACTCGCCCGTAATTCCTTGCCAATCGGTTTGCCGATGCACCCAAGACCAATAATATGTTTATCCTTAATGAAGCGTTCTTGCACTTTGTGCATATGCCCGACAATAATCAGGCTTTCGTCAGCAACGCTAAAATCTTGCCAGACTTCTTCATCGGTCAAATCAGGAGTTAAGCCTTTTCCGTGATATTCATTCGGACGCGCATGTACCAATAACACAGACGTGCCATCGGGTAAAGTCGTGCAATAATCTAGGGGTAACTGCGCTATCCAACCGAGCCAATTATCCTTTGCTAATGCCCCAATCGTCCACGATAAATCACACCAACCTTGGAGGATACGTTTCATGATTTCACTATCATCAACGGTTGCGAGGTCTTCTGCGGAAGGGAAAGGCGCATCGAGCAAAATCTTATCGCCATTGCCGTAGATAAAGGTTGCGTTGGGCAATGCTGTAATCGTTTCAAGGATAGCTCTTGGCGCACCCCCACCAAAGCAATAATCCCCTAGAAACCAATAACCATCCACATTTTTGCTGTCAATATCTGCTAAGACTGCCTCTAAGCCCAATTGATTCCCATGAATATCAGATAACAACGCAATTCGCATCCTGACCTCCTTGTTTGAACATGCCAAGGCACATAGCCCTTAAGTTAAGCTAAAATATCCACCACAAAGGCACGAAGAACACGAAGAAAAGCATCAAAGAAACCATATCTACTTGCTTAGATTGCCTCGCCCCAGAGGGTTAATGTAGGGACAATGCCTGCGTTGTCCACCAACAAAACCACTCTAATTATAGAGTCTCGAAAGTTTTTAGAATTAAGCCTGATTTTTTAAGCGGTTGAGACAGGTCTCAATCCTACATTATTGCCTAAGAAATGAGGATTAATGTAGGGATAGCATCCATGCCATCCGCCCAAAATGTGACAAGTTTTTCTAATTGCTTTCCAGTTTCTACAAAAATATTCGACTGATTTTTTAGCTTAATATGTATATGTGCCAACGCATCCTAACATGAGGTCAATTCAATGAGAATTAGCAAAGCACAGCCTACGCTTCCCCTACTGCACAGGCGTACTTGTCGGTGGCACTTCATCAGCAGCATATTCCGTCACGATAGATGCCCAAATCCATGCTTCGCTATTATCAGCTTGGCGCACCAATACCCAACGATTCGTGCCTGTCCCTTGATAGCCAACTACTGCAAATCGGTCATCCCGTTCAGCAACGCCTAAAACAGTGGCTGTAAAACTCGGACCTTGATGCAAATCAGCATAAGCGGCATTAATCACCACGATAGACTCGAATGGTGGTTCTTCGATTGCAGGTATCGGCGTAGCCATTGGTGTAAATGTGGCTGACGGCGTTGGCGAGGCTAACCCTTCCCGACAATTGCCTCGTAAGTAAGCAAATTCAGGCGCTAACCACCCGACAGTGCCATCTTGTAGGAATACCTCATACCATCCGCTGGTACTCACCCGAAATACAGACATTACCTCACCCGGTTGCAATACGCCAGCAATCTGAGCATTACGATTCGCCTGCATGAAAATCTCAATCGTCGCGGCTGTCGGATTAAAGGCATCGCAGACTGGGAAACCATTGGCAAAAGTTCCCGGTGTCACCGTGATATGTGGTCCTCCACCCAGAGGCGCGGGCGTGCGACTCGGTACTAGCGAAGGGTCAATAATCATTGATTGAACAGATGAATCAGGCGTAATGTCCCCGACAGGTGGGAAATCGGGTGGAATTATGGGCGTTTCCGTCGGCGGAAGAATGCGCTGGGTTGGAATAACCGTACTTGTTGGTAATACAATCGTCGCTTCACCAGAGGGCGTCGTTGTAAAAAATGAAGGCACACCTTGCGTTAGAACCTGTGTCGGTTGCGGTGCATTGGGGTCAAAAGTTGGAATGATGCCAATGGATGTAGCAGTTGGGCTTGCGACAATTTCCGTTTCGATGCCTAACCCTGTATTCCCGAATTGCTCTGTCAAACTATCAGAAGTGCCACCGAGGGCAATTTCGGTGGCATCACTGGGTTCACGTAAAGCAAAGGCTAAGAGTAATCCCCCAAATATGAGGGCGACAATCACCCCAGCAACTAAAGTCAGGGAAAAATTATTTCGTGAGTTTGGCATTTGCCGTACATTTGAAGGGGTATCCCCCGTCTGGCGTGTCGGTGGGTTAGCACTATAACGACTTTGTGGTGCTTTATCCCGATAATTCAATCGGTTATAGACTTCGGGTGATAAGGGTGGCAAATGGCGTGCGGCATCATCAGCTTCACGCCAAACTGCCGAGGCTATAGTGCGCCATGTCTCAATTTCTGCTTGGCAGGTATCACAATTTGCCAGATGCGCTTCAAACAGGCGAATATCATCAGGCGAGAGTGTCTGAGCTATGTAAAATGGAATGAGGTCTTGCCATTGTTGATGTTGCATCAGAGGTTATCCTCCTGTGCTAACAATCCTTTTAGGTTTTCTTTCGCTCTATGCAATCGGCTTTTGACCGTCCCTTCAGAAATATCGAGTACCTCAGCAACTTCAGGTCCTGTTAATTGATGATAAAAGACTAAGACCAAAACTTCGCGCTGTCCTTCAGGCAGTTTATGAATCGCTGTGCGAACTTTATCTTGGGTTTCATGGCGCATAACCGATTCCATAGGTCCTGTATCATCACTTTTCAAATCAAATACTTGGCTGATGTCAATTAAGGGTAATTTTTTGCGTCGTGTCGCATTAATCGCGCGGTTACGTGCAATCACCAACAACCATGTCTTGACCTTACTTCTAGCTTCAAATGATTTTGCGTTATCCCATACAGCTAACATCACATCTTGTAAGACTTCCTCAGCTAATTGACGACTCGGTAGCCGTGCATTTAAGAACCCTAAGAGCATCGGTCCATAACGTGCATAGACCTCGTTCAATGCTCTTACATCCCCATCTGCCATTGACCGCATCAACGTCCAATCAGGGTCAAAACCCTCATAGGCTGACGAAGTTGATGGATTGCGGTTTTCCATATTTCCCACTTCCCTGTGCCGTCTTATCCTATAAGACACAGATACATCTAACTTAGTTCCATCTTGCCTTTACGTTAAATTCAAGCACAAAGTTATCAAAATCGAATGAAAAATTGTCAAGCCAAATACATATCGGCGTAATTAATTTGTTGCACACTAGGTCTATATCATTATAGATACAGATAAAGGGCATCAAATATGAACGGTAAAATCGAGAGTATTGTATACCAACCGCAAGCAACGGATGTCACACATGGGGAATTTTACCGTGTGCCGATTAATAGCGTTCAATTGTTAGCTGGGCACGGTATCGAAGGTGACCGTAAAGCAGGACGTAATCCCAAACGTCATCTGAATATTATGATGCGCGAGACCTTAGACGACCTCGCGACCTATGGCTACAAAACATCCGCTGGCGAGATGGGCGAGCAAATTCAAATTAGCGGTGTCGATATTGAGAATTTGCCAGCAGGAACCTTACTTCAAATGGGTGAGACTGCGATTATCCGCCTCAATAAACCGCGCACAGGCTGTGTTTGGCTAGAAAAAATTCAAGGTAAACCTGTTAATGAGAGCGTTGGCAAGTTAGGTATCATGGCAAGTGTAATCGAAAGTGGGCATATCAGCGTCGGTGATGCAATTGTGATTTTGCCTGTACCAGAATTAGAACAAATCTCAATCACTTAACAGGTGTTTTGTTTCAAGTATCTATCGGATAACATTACCATTGTGACGATAGTGAAACACTTTTAAGAAAAGTCAAAATATACTTCAAGATTCACCTTTTACCTTTCAATTTTTACCTTTTGTAAGGTTAGTTTTCAACTTTACGAGACATTTTACACGCCGACCCATCATGCAAAATTGACGTATTCTATGTTATAGATATTAACCAATCGGGAAAACTTGGCTACAATAGGTTTTTGTAGTCATGCAATCCACACATAGAGGAAATCAATGCGTTTATACTTCATCCGTCATGGGCAATCCGCGAACAATGTTCTGAACCAAAGCCAATACCTCACTCACCGCACACACGACCCCGAACTCACTGAGATAGGTCATCAGCAAGCCCAAAAAATTGCAGACTACTTGGTGGATGCAATTGATATGCCACATCCTGAGTTAGAGCCAATTGGCTTTACCAAGATGTATGTGAGTCCGATGATACGCGCCTTAGATACCGCTAAACCCATTGCAGATGCCCTGAATATAGTACCCGAAGTCTGGACAGATATTCATGAAGTTGGGGGCTTATTCACAGCCGATGCCGAAGATAACGTGACAGGCTATCCAGGCTTATGCACCACTGATTTCGCAGACAAATATCCCCATTACGTTTTGCCTGAACACATCTCTGATACAGGCTGGTGGAATGTCAATCATGGACGAGAAACCCCTGACCAATTTTTAGGACGCGCCATTCGTGTGGCGATGAAATTACGCGAATATGCCCACACAGATGAGCAAATCGCTCTTGTCGCACATGCCGCCTTTTTGGATTCACTCATCAAAGCCCTGCTGAATCAACTACCGACGCATCCCAATAATCTTTACTACAATCACTATAATACGGGTCTCACACGCATCGACTTTGCCGAATCGACTTATAGCACCTCACCTGACCATCTGCGCGTGCATTACATCAACCGCGTAGACCATCTCCCCCCTGAATTACGGACGTGGTAGTAGATAAAAGCATAACGCAGAAGCGAAAGTCTGAAAGTTTTTATAATTAGTGTTGTGTTTTTCGCAACGGACGCGATACATCACGTCCCTACATCAGTGCCTAAAAAATGAGGATTCGTGTAGGGACAGCATGATGCTTTTTGATAAATGAAGACGGAGAATATGGGATAGATACTTATTTTAAATTGTCTTCACAACCCCTCCCCAAGTATCCCCTCCCCTCGGCACTCGCAAGCTCCCTCGCGGAGAGGGGACTCAACTGCTCCCTTTCTCCACAGGTGAGGAACGAACCGCATGGGGAAAGGGCTGGGGATAGGGGTCCAAAAGTAAAATAAACCTCTAATGATACTCCGTGTTTAATTGCAAAACTGCATGATGCTGTCCGAAGTAAAATAACTAAAAATTCTAATTCTTTTTATGGATTTACTTCTGCGCTTTTTTCTTTTTTCGTGGGGAGGTAGTGCGTCAGCCTGCAAATCCAGAGGCTGAGTGATGTTTATATTATGGCAATTCTTCTCACAGTTTTCCCCTCATTCATGAAATTACACTCTCTGAACATCTTCTGAACATCCTCTTGTTAAACTTTCGTTAAGTGTTTTAAAAAGCGACATCTATATACCCAAAAATAGGGTCAGCTTTAACAACGACTTAATGTGAGAAGCCTCAATCAGTAATGCTGAGGTGGAGGAAATATTCAACCATGAACATACAACTATCATCTGCATACGATAGCAAAACAAAATTAGATAAATATGGAGATATTGAACAACTTCTAGCACAGCTCCCACCCATTTATCTATCACAGATGTCAGATGCAGAATTACTCAATCGTATCGATACAAAATATCTAATACCGATAAATTTTCTGCCAACAATCTTGAAGCAAGTTAGCACCTGCTATCGTGTCTTAGATATTGATGGAGTGCGCTTGAATCGCTATCACACAGTTTACTATGATGAGCCAGACTTCAAATTTTATACTCAGCATCATAATCGTCATGGAGACCGCTATAAAGTCCGTGCGCGACAATATCTGGATAGCAACATATCCTTCTTTGAAGTCAAACATAAAACCAATAAAAAACGCACTATAAAAACTCGTTTGCCATTAAATGCAGAATGTCAGACTAACGCCAGTGACCTAGGCATTTTTATAGAACATCATGTTCCAACCGCCTCCAATCAACTAGAGGTCAAACTCTGGAATGACTATCTACGCTTTACCTTGGTAGACCCCTCTAAACCTGAACGGGTGACCATTGATTTAGCACTCGCATTTGGTCATGAGGAAGCGCAAGTACAGTTACCAGGCTTTGCAATTGTAGAAGTCAAACAAAAGCGTTTTGCACACGATTCACCTTTCATAAAAGTCATGCGTCGTCTTGGTATCCGCAGTAGCTCATTTAGTAAATATTGCGCTGGTGTTTATTTGTTGTATGACGACGTTAAAACAAATAATTTCAAACCAATCATGCGTAAAGTACAGAAACTGGTAGAGATGGAGAAATCCAATGCAAGAATTTTTTAATTATGGCTTAGGATTCGTCATCAATCTGGCAATCATCGTCATTATCGTACGCTTTATTTATTACCCAAAACAGCGTTCAAAAGAGTATGTCTTTACCTTCTTCGCTTTCAATACCATCATCTTTTTTGTGATGAATTTGATGAACGATAGCGCAATTAGCTTAGGCGCAGGCTTTGGTCTGTTCGCAATCTTCTCAATCTTGCGCTACCGCACCGATACCATCCCAATCCGCGAGATGACCTATCTATTCATAGTAACAGCCTTACCCATTATCAATTCGGTCTTATTAGGGACATATGCCTATCCAGAATTTGTTGTGACCAATCTGGCTGTAATTGCGGTGCTATTCATTTTAGAAACAGGCTGGGGCTTTAAATACGAAGTTCGGAAGACAATTCAGTATGAACGCATCGATTTAATTCGCCCCGATAGATGGCAAGAGCTACTAGACGACTTAGAACATCGAACAGGTTTGCCCATTAAGCGCATTGAAATCGGTAGCTTCAATTTCCTGCGAGATTCTGTCCGCATCAAGATATATTGTGACGCTGATACGCTCGAAAACGCAAAAGTAAGTTTCGATGTGAGTGAAAACCTGATGGAGTTGGAGTAAATCCACCAATCAATCACACAATCAATTTGAGGAGAAAAGAAGATGAAAAACCCAAAAACCCAAAATAAACGCCTATTGAGTCGCCGTGAAATGCTTACATTATTAGGTGGAACAGGTGGAGCAATCTTAACAGGCATAACGCTTGAGCAGTTGTTAGGCGGTATTAAAGTATCTGCCCAAGACTATGACTACAATTACTCACACGGCAATGATGTCGCACCTGATTATGGCGTTGTTTTCCCTGATAACCTCGTCAATAGCATTATCATCACCATTAGCCCTGAAAACTGGCAAGCGATTCAAGATGATTTAACAGGTCTCATTGGCGAGTTCGGTTCAGGTGGTGGTTTTGGTGGTCGTGGCAACTTTCAACCCCCAGCAGATGGCGTACTACCTGAAGGCTTCCAACCCCCAGCAGATGGCGAACTACCCGAAGGCTTCCAACCCCCAGAAGGCTTTGAACCGCCAACCAATGGTGGTCGTCCCGGCGGTGGACAGTTTCCGGGTGGTGGAGGCTTTGTCGGTGGCATAAGCTTCACAGAAACAGACCCCATCTGGGTACCTGTCACAATCTCATTCGGCGATGAAATATGGGAGAATGTTGGCTTTCGCTATAAGGGTAATTCAACGCTCAATGGTGCATGGACGAGCGGTTCATTGAAAATCGGCTTCAAGCTGAATTTTGATAAATTTGAGGATGATTATCCAGAAATTGATAACCAACGCTTCTTCGGTTTCGATGAACTGAGTTTCTCTAGTAATTATAATGATAGCTCATATTTGCATGAAAAAGTCGCAGCGGATATATTCCGAAACGCAGGCATTCCTTCAGCTCGAACAGCTTTTTATGCGGTGACACTTGATTATGGTGAAGGGCAAACTTACATTGGTCTATATACAGCCGTCGAAGAGGTTGATGATACAGTAATCCAGACACAATTCGTGGATGATTCTGGCAATCTCTATAAACCAGAAGGTACAGGCGCTTCTTTCATGGCAGGTACATTTGATGAAGTCAGCTTCGAGAAAAAAACCAATGGAGATGAGGCTGATTTCAGCGATATACTTGCACTCTTTGATGCTCTACACGCGGAAACTCGTACGAGTGACCCCGCAACTTGGCGTAGCAATCTGGAAACTGTTTTAGATGTCCCAGAATTTCTGCAATGGTTGGCTGTGAATACTGTCATCCAAAATTGGGATACTTACGGCTCAATGGCACATAACTACTATCTCTACAATAATCCAGCTTCAGGTCTACTAACGTGGATTCCTTGGGATAATAATGAAGCCTTGAGTGGTGGACGTGGTTTTGGTGGGCGAGGCTCAAATACCGAAAGTGGTTCACTTGATTTGAGCAATACAAGCAACAACTGGCCTCTCATCAGCTTTCTCGTGAATGACCCTGTCTATCATAACCTCTATGTCAGCTATGCAGAAGAAGCCATCAACACGGTCTTTGAGCCAACACAAATGACGGCAACATTTCAAAATCTACATCAGATGATTACCCCCTATGTGACGGGGTCTGCAACAGGGTCACCAGATATGGAATTTGCATCTGCTCAAACTTTTGAGAATACACTCACTCAACTGATTGAACACGTCAATCAACGCTATACTGTTACACAAGAATATGTGAATAACCAATTATAGAAGTAGTATCGGGTCTAATGCTCGTGCAAGAGAGTCTGTTTTGCAATTGCTACGGAGAAAATCAAGAATGATTGGTGTAAGGACAGAGCCTGCTCTGTCCTAAAAACCAAAAAAACGTCTCCACCCTATTTATGAGACAAACCAATTATGCAGTTTTACAGTTAAACACGGAGTTCAAAAAATGTCTTTTGGCGCATCCGAATAAACTCGGACGCTAGGTATCCAACATCGGCTAAAGCCGACAGAAATAGTCTGTGTCGACCTTGTGTCGATATTGTATATCTAGCCTTCATGTTTATATGAAGGCGCAATATTCTCTCCGTTCTAATTTAGAAAAAAGCATTATCTCAACCGTTTTGTTTCTTACCGAATTATTTTCTTAAAGAGCTTTAGCGTCAGGGCTTAAAATCCTATGTCGCATTTTGTACCCTTATGACGCATGCCACCTGCTCTGTCCTAAAATTACGAATACAATAACTTAGGTGCAAGTAATCATGGAAACCATCTTAATTGTAGATGACAAAATGAGCGCACAGCGATTAGTCAGTGACTATCTCAGCGCAAATAACTATAAAACCGTGACTGCCAATAACGGACGGGACGCGCTTTTTGTTGCGCGTCAAGAAAAACCTGATTTGATACTACTCGACATCATGATGCCAGAGATGGATGGGTTTGAATTTGTAAGACAATACAGGAAAGAACACAAAACACCCATCATTATGCTCACCGCCAAGGTTGAGGAAACCGATAAAGTAGTGGGCTTAGAACTCGGCGCAGACGATTACGTGACCAAACCCTTTGGCATGGCTGAACTTTTAGCAAGAGTTCGGGCTGTTCTCCGACGTGCTAAGGATGCAAGCGTTACGGAGAAGGATATTGTGCAGGTCGGCGACGTAATATTGGACAAAACGACGCGCATTGTAACCATCGGCGACAAAACAACAGACCTGACTCCCTCAGAATTTGATTTACTCAATATCTTTATGCTCGCACCAAGCAAGGTTTTTTCACGGTCTGAGTTACTGGATGCCCTCAAAGGCAACAGCTTTGAAAATGTCCAACGCACAGTTGATGTTCATATCCGCAACTTACGGACGAAAATCGAACCTGATCCAAGTAATCCTCAATATATTTTGACTGTTTTCGGCATTGGTTATCGCTTTAATAATGCTTTGGATGACCACAAATGATACGCTTGTCGCTTACGGTTAAATGGATTCTCATAGTTCTGTTAACCAGCCTGATAGGCATAGCGATTGTGGGTTTCTTCGCTTATTGGTCTACAGTCACCGAATTTGACCGCTTCCTCAATGAGACAGTCGAGCAAGAGTTCATTACTGATGTTATTCAATATTATGAAAGAGAATCTAGTTGGCTGGGTCTTAACGACTATCTATTTGCAAACCGAGAAGGTTTTTCTGAGCTAGATGCTTTTAGACCGCCACTCTACACCGTTGTGGATGTCGATTATGTGGTACTCGCTGGTGGTGGACCCTTTGAGTTGGAGATGCCCTTGCCGAGTGAGGTTATTCCAGACTTAATTTCGCTAACCTCTAATGATGAAATTATCGGCTATGCGCTCATCACAAGACCGCCCCGTGGTCTGTCGCCCCCTGAACGTGACTATTTGCAAAATACTAATCGGGCATTGCTGGTCGGTATTCTTGGGGCAAGTGCTGTGTCTATCTTGGTCGGATTACTCCTCTCACGGCAACTTTTATCGCCTTTAGTCCGCTTAACTCAGGCAATTACAGCCATGAAATCAGGTGATTTGCATCAGCATGTTGTCGTGAATACCAAAGATGAACTAGGGCAAATGGCTGAGGCATTTAATCAAATGAGTGCAGAATTGCATCGTGCCAACCAATTACGCCAGCAAATGACAGCCGATATTGCTCATGACTTACGAACTCCCCTGCACGTTATGGCAGGATATATAGAAGCCATGCGCGACGGCTCATTACCACCAACACCTGAACGCTTTGAGGCGATGAATAATGAGGCTAATCTGCTAAAACGCCTCGTAGATGACTTACGAACACTCTCCCTAGCAGATGCAAAAGAACTAACCCTCATTTATCAGCAAGTCCCGCCAGAAGAGTTGCTACAACAAATCAAAGATACCTTTGAAGCGCGTGCCGAAGAACAGAATGTGCTTATCCAGATTGATTCTTCGGGTAAGTTGCCAGACTTACACATTGATAGAGAACGAATGATACAGGCTCTGAGCAATCTGGTGAGTAACGCGCTACGGTATACATCAGCAGGTGGCGGAATTAGCCTGAGTGTGCGCTCTTCACAAAATACTGTGGAGTTAATTGTTCGAGATTCAGGTTCGGGCATCCCAGCAGACCAGCTAGAGAATATATTTGAACGCTTCTATCGCGTTGACGAGTCACGCCATGAAAGTCAGGGTGAGTCGGGATTAGGTCTGGCAATCGTTAAATCCATTGTCGAAGCTCATAACGGAACAATCCGCGCCACAAGTCAGGTCGGGCAAGGC
The DNA here is from genome assembly GCA_965230145.1 of Phototrophicaceae bacterium. Taxonomy (GTDB): domain Bacteria; phylum Chloroflexota; class Anaerolineae; order Aggregatilineales; family Phototrophicaceae; genus JAUZRW01. The sequence continues at coordinate 2,245,950 of CBDDKI010000002.1, read as the reverse complement.
TCTACATTCACCATCACCTTGCCAGCATCTTAAGTACAAACATAAAGGTTTTTGTCGTCATTTTGAGCGGTTGAGACAGGTCTCAACCCTACATCAGTGCCTAAAAAATGAGGATTGATGTAGGGATGGCATCCATGCCATCCGCCAAAACAAACATAAGAATTAATGTGGTTGTACTTAGCACCTTACCAATTGAATATCAATTCGAGGCAAAATAGGGCAATTTTTTAGTATATTTTCTCACTTTCTCTGCGCTTCTGCGTTGTGCTTTTGTATCAAACCAAAAACCAACCAACAGCATAAAAATTTCCCTGTTATTTTCGGCTACCTCACGCCCAAAAATCCCTGTTTTCTCTGTTATCCCCTGTTAAACAGGAAAACAGAGAAATTAAAAACCCCATGCAAGTAGTCACATGGGGCATAATGGCAGACCGTCGGTCTAACCCAACAAGTTTAATCGTCTAAATCAATTGATACGCATTCTCAGCATAATCTTGAGCAGACCCATTCACAGGTTTTTGTTCTCTACCTTCTCGAACGGCTTCTTGGCGTTTCAGGCTAACCTGCTCGAATAATGCCAGCACATCTTTATCTTCGGGTTCGCGCTCCAGTGCTTCCTTGAGCAACATATCCGCAATATCCAGATGCACAGGGCTAATCAGCAACAAGCGCACCAAATCCACAATCGCCGAGACAATCTCATCACGGTCATCTGCTTCAAAAGCGAGGTGCAATGCCTGACGATAACTCTGCAAGGCATCCCCGACTTTATTGGCTTGTTCTTGTGCTTGCGCGAGGCTACTCAATTGCAGACGCTCTTCCTCTTGGTCTGCAACTTCACGCGCAATATAAATCGCAGAGGTGTAATAGCCAATTGCTTCACTCCACTGTTCTAATTCACTATTAGCACTCCCTAATGCACCGAGTACCCGACCTTCATAACCTCGCTTGAGTTGCTCTTTAAATAGCCCTCGTGCTTGGTCTAGTGAGTGAATCGCATCTTCGGTTGAACCGTTATCCAGATGAGCGTTACCCAATTTATAGAGCGCAAGAGCCTCATGCTGTTTATCGCCTGTATTACGCGCAATCTCTAAAGACTTTTTGAAGCTATCCACTGCAGATTGTGTTTCGCCCAAATCCTGACGCGCATCGCCCAGAATCATGTGCATTTGTAATTCAGTTTGGCTATCGTCTCTATCTTCTGCCAGCTGAATACCGCGTGTGGCGTGCATAACTGCCGCTTGTGAATTGCCTGTTTTAATCAGTAAAGAGCCAAGCATATTCAAGGAATCCAGAATACCCTCTTCATCGGACTCTGAATCATGAATTTCAAGGATTTCATTATAGGTTGTGATGGCTTCGGTTTCTTTATCCTGCCCAACCTGTACCTTACCAATCGCCTTGAGGATTTGCAGAGTACGCGTTATATCGTTTTGCTGTTTGGCTTGTACCAATGCTTGTCGCAATTGGTCAATATCAATCCCTTGCAAGGCATCCGAGCGCAAGGCTTGGCTATTCATGCCTTCAATGATATTGAGGTCGCCTAAATCTGGTGTTTCAAAAGTTTTAGAATCTTCCTCATTGATGATGCTATCTTCGAGGTCTTCTTCGTAGAGGTCATCATCAAAATCGTCATAGTCATCGTATTCTTCATCATCTTCGTAAGCGTCGTCTTCGTCGTCACTATCCTCATCATCGAAATCATCGAGGTCATAATTGTAGAAGTCATCGTCATCCTCGTCATCTTCAGTAGCAATGACCATTTCTTCTGGATAGGCAGGGAAGGCTTGCGTATTACCACTACCAAGATTACGTAAGGTCAACATCTCATAGACGTAGCCTTGTTCTTGGATTAAATCATCGGCATCAGTGAGGATACTCACTAATTTATTGGCTGTCTCACGATTGCCATTCTCACTTGCCCATTGTGCTGTCGCAATGAAATTGTCCATCTCTTTGGCTAAGTTTTGAGGATTATCTTGGTTATCTTCGGCATAAGTCAGCATCGTATCATGGACTTTTTGTTGCAATGCGTCCAACTGATTTTTGCCAGTTAATGCCGCTTGTGCAAATTCATATACTTTCGGGTGCATCCGATAATAAGGTTTGCCATAGACCTCAAATTTTTCTACAAGATACAATTGTGAGAGAACCGTCATAGCTTGTGCGATACCTGCTTCTGGCACACCACTCACAGCCGAAATAAAATCAACACTCGCTTGCCCCTTGAAGGTTGCCCCTAGCATCAGAATGAGACCTTGTAGGGCATTATTCAAAGAACGGTAACTCAGCGCAATTGCCGACATGATGGCATCGCCTGATTGCTCATGAATTGTCTTGAGATTTTGCAAATACGCATCAGGGGTTTGCTTGGCGGCGACCATTCCGCGCGCGGCTAAGACAAGTGGGAGAGGTTTATCATCCAATAATTTGGTAATTCCGTAAATATCTATATCACTATCCGCACCTTGAACGCCACTCTTTTGCTTGAATAAGGCAAGTGCATCGACATCGTCCAAAGCATCAACAGCGACTTTCTCCCAAGACCCCTCAAGTTCTGTATCACTAATCAGAACAACAGGTAGATTATTCGCGGCTTTATCAATGAATTGTTGTGCCGATAAAGCATCTTCGACGTTATCCAGCACAATGAAGGGTTTTTTCTGGGTAATGGCTGTTGATAATGCGCCAATTCGTGCTGAGGGTTGTTCACTCTCGGTGATGTCATCCACACCTAGCGCACGTCCAATTTGTACCAGTAGTGCAGGTAGAGGATGTGTCCGTGCATTCAGCCAAATCACGCCACCTTCTTGCTGGACAAAGGCAGCAGCGAGCGCACCTGCTACAGCAGTCTTACCATTCCCCGACGCACCATATAGCAAAACGGGCTTTTTCTCTTGTAAGTGCGTATAAATTTCTTTCAATAAGTCATCACGCCCAACAGGTCTACCGGGGTGCATAATCGGTAGCGATTGAATATCTTTTGCAGGTACTTCAAGGGGTGTGAAATCGGTCATGTGTTGTCCCCAATAGTCATATCAATAAACACGGTCTTTTATAACTGCGAGTATAACACTACTCCCAAGTTTAGGACAATTAAGTAGCTAAAGTGGGTAGTGTATCCATGTTGATTGAAATTCTTGGATGCGCCGTTACGCTTCCCTACAATCCCTACTGGTAGGGAAATCCAACGGGATGTCCGAGGTAGGATTGTGCTCATCACCCTCACTCTTGTATGTTAGGAAAAGGTGATATTAGTTAAAGTAATATCATCGACAGGTCAGAGCAGAGAGAGACTTCTAAGCTAGCTCACTTTCCTTTCTCCACTGGTGGGAGATGAGGGCTAGGGGTAGAGGGAGAAAAGCGCAATAAAACCTTGTGTCTGAAAATCTTGATATAACCCTATAACTTATGACATACGGGATGTCCGCCAGAAAAATAAAGATAATTTTGAATTTCAACCATTTTCAATACAGTACCATGATTTTGCTCAGATTATTCGTAATAAATAAAGTCATGAGAACATCTAAAATTTAAGGTAACTACTCAGCCACCTTTTTGACCTCAAATCATAATTTGACAAAAGTAGCTGAGTTACAAGGGTTCAAAAGGTGTTTTAAAATCCCTCACCATGAGTAGAGGGATTTAGGGTGAGGGCTTTTACGCCTAAAATAACATCCTGAGTAGGTACTAATCAAGAATATTTAGAAAGGACATCACTTATGACTACACAAACCGTTCAATCCGAAGCAGTTGATATGCAACAACTCGCAATCTGGACAATCGTTGCCGCTGTCGCGGCGGCGGTCATCAATGCTATTGTCTTTCTCGTCACACAAGGGCAATTTGAAGGTGCAGAGGCAATGGGCAATCCGTTTAGCATAGGTCCTGTAATAATCGTATCTTTCGTACAGATTGTACTTGGTGGGGTCTTGCTTGGGATATTAGACCGTTTCCTTGACCGTCCGATTACCACTTGGCGTTGGATTGCAATTGTGGTCTTGGTCTTATCGCTGGCGCAACCCTTCTTGTTCCTAGAAGGTGAAACCACCCTCACACAGCAGATTATCCTCGTCATCATGCACTTGATTGCAGGTGGGATAGCCATCTACCTCCTAACCACCCGCACCCAAAAAGTCGCCTAAGTAAACTACACACCACCTAAAGGTGGTGGCTTTGAATTGGCGAGTGAAACTCACCTTCATTCGCCTTCATCCACACTAAAATTGTCATCTTCTCCATTCGGTTTATCATCATGAGATTCGATGTACTGCCGAATGACTTCATCCGTAACATTACCTGTACTCACAGCAAAATAGCCTCTTGCCCACAGATGGCGACCCCAATACCGCTTGCTCAATTCATTGTATTCTTGCAACAATTTGCGACTGCTACTTCCCTTGAGCCTTTGTACCAACTGACTCACCGCAAGCGTTGGGGGTACAGATACTAGCAAATGCACATGATCCACTGATACATGACCCGTCATTATTTGCACGTCTAATTGCGTACAAATCTGACGAACTAGATCACGAGTCCTCACTCCTATTCCACCTCGTAGAATCGGGTAACGATATTTTGTGACCCACACAATATGATATTTGAGGTCATATACTGAGTGCGATGTCTTTCGATATGCCATTTGCCACGTTTCATACAGTCTTGTTTCCATATCTTTATCATAGCGTCCGCGCGAATGTGTTGCTACCTTCTCATCAGACAACACATTCAGCGCGACCTGAATACTGAAAGTCGCCGCCTAAAGGCGGGGGTTTTAGACCCCGTTTACAGACAATAAACGAGCGGATGATTGTAATCAGTCATTCGCTACTCTTACCTATAGAAGTTACGCACTTGAGAGAATAGATGTAGGGACAATGCCTGTGTTGTCCACCGAAAATTGCTCATTGAGTAAAATTCGATAATTAATCACACTGAGTCTCAGGTTTAAGCGGACGAGATAGCTCTCGACCCTACATGATTACCTAAAAATTTAAGGTTAGTGTAGGGATGGCATCCATGCCATCCGCCAAAAAATACTGGGTAGTGGTTCAGTATTGACTGATAGTTTAAAATAGCTTGATTGATGTAGAGACAATGCCTGCATTGTCCACCGAAAATTGCTCATTGAGTAAAATTCGATAATTAATCACACTGAGTCTCAGGTTTAAGCGGACGAGATAGCTCTCGACCCTACATGATTGCCTAAAAATTTAAGGTTAGTGTAGGGATGGCATCCATGCCATCCGCCAAGAAATACAGTAGTGGTTCAGTATTGACTGATAGTTTAAAATAGCTTGATTGATATAGGGACAATGTCTGCGTTGTCCACCCAAAATAACACCCTGAGTAGTTGCTTTAGACTAATGAAAATAGGTGGCAATCCGTTGCTCGTCAATAATATTGACCTGAATATCAATGTCATAGATATTACCTAATACATCGGGCTGGATAATATCATCTGGTGTACCCTGATAAGCGATTTTCGCATCTTTCATGGCAATGATGAAATCCGAATAGCAGGATGCAAAATTAATGTCATGCAACACAAGCACAATCGTTTTGCCGAACTCAATTGCGGTACGTCGCATTAATTGCATCATGTTCACTGCATGTCTAAGATCAAGATTGTTGAGTGGTTCATCCAATAAGATATAGTCTGTATCCTGACACAACACCATAGCTACAAAGGCTCGCTGGCGTTGTCCTCCACTGAGTTCATCCAAAAAACGATGACTGAGTGCCTCTAGTTGCAAATAACTCAGCGCATTCTCAACATGTTTGAGATCTTCTATTGTCGGACGACCTTTAGAATAGGGATAACGCCCGAACGTCACAAGATCTTTAACTGTTAATCGGGACGCAAGATGATTATCTTGCCGTAAGATTGAGAGTCGCCGTGCCAATACATCATCTGGCGTTTTTACAACATCCAGCCCATCAATAGTGACGATACCTGCATCCATTGGAAGCAAGCGACTAATCATTGATAACAAGGTTGATTTACCAGCACCATTCGGACCAATGATAGATGTTATCCCACCAGATGGGATTTTCAGCGTAACATTATTCACGACAAGTGCTTTTTCGTAGGCTTTGCTCACACCTTGTACTTCAATCATCGACTTGCCTCCTTCAACAAAATGGCTATGAATGTAATGCCACCAACAAATTCAACAATAATGCTTAGGCTCGTGGTAAATGAAAAAACACGCTCCACAATCATTTGTCCGCCAATCAAAAATATTAAAGATAGTAATGCGGCACAGGGAATAACCCAGATATGTTTATGTGTTCCAATAATCTGATAGGCAAGATTTGAAACCAATAAACCGAAAAACATCACAGGACCGACTAAAGCTGTTGATACTGAGACCAAAATCGTCACAGCAATCAAAATGATAGTCACTATACGTGTATAGTTGATTCCAAGATTAATTGCCATTTCTCGACCCAACGAAAGCACGTCGAAATTGTGCCGTATAGTCCATAAGCCGATGGAAACTGCCAATATAATCACTGCAGAAACAAGAAGTAGGTCACGATCAAAAGAATTAAAACTCGCAAACTGCATATCTTGGAGTACAGCAAATTCATTGGGGTCAATCAAACGTTGCATAAAACTGGTCAGACTACGGAAAAGTACTCCGAAAACGATACCGACCAATAACATCAGATGCAAACTCTGTCTTGTTCCAGCGAATAACCAGCGATATAACATGCCAGCAAATACACACATCAAGATAACTTCAACTATAAAGCGTAGTTTTGGGTCGAGTGCTGTAACACGCTGTGAGCCAATCGTGAATACTAAGCTCGTCTGCAACAACACATATAAAGCATCAAAACCCATAATGGATGGGGTAAGAATACGATTATGAGAAACGGTATGAAATAATACTGTCGAGATAGCAATTGCATACCCAACCAATGCCATCGTGGCTAGTTTTGTACTTCTGAATTTAAGGACAAAACTCCAACTGCCTTTTGCATCCAGTGTCATGAACAACGTGATAACAATTGCCAGTAATGTGCTTAATCCTAACATCACAATCGCAGGACGAGACAGGTTAGGGAACTCGGTCAATTTGCGTTTAGATAAACTGTTATTAGGCAACATGTGCATTCTTCCTTAGCAGAAGATACAGAAAAATCACACTGCCCAATACACCAATAACGACGCTAATCGGAATTTCATAAGGGTAATGAATAATCCGCCCGAAAATATCGCATATCAACACAAATCCAATGCCTAAAACCACAATCCACGGGAGTGAGATACGTATATTGTCACCGACTGTTAAGCGCACAATATTGGGAACAACAAGCCCTAAAAATGGAATGATTCCCACAGTGACAACAACAACAGCCGTAACCATCGATACAATAATTAGACCCAGCGTCAACACACGTTCATAATTCATACCCAGATTGGTTGTGAAATCTTTACCCATACCTGCTACGGTGAATTGATCTGCCGCAATATAAGCAATGATGGTAAGAATCAAACTAATCCAGAGTAACTCGTAACGCCCCCGCAAGATTCCTGCAAAACTGCCTGTCATCCATGCGCCAAGAGACTGAAGTAAATCCAATCGGTACGCAAAAAATGCTGTCACAGAACTTATCACACCCCCAAGCATCATTCCGACAAGTGGCACAATTAAGATTGAGCGCAGTGGAATTATCCGTAGAATGCGGAGGAAAATAAAAGTTCCAATCATAGCCGTTATCGTTGCAAAGAGCATTTTGACGAATAAGGGCATCCCTGGGTTCACCATCGTTGCAATCAGTAAGCCAAGGCTAGCTGATTCAACCGTACCAGCCGTAGAAGGACCTACAAAATTATTACGGGCGATAATTTGCATGATGATACCCGCAACAGCCATTGATGCACCCGATAAAATAATAGCTAGGGTGCGTGGAATACGGCTGATGAGTAATACCTGTAATGCGTGACCCTCATCCGTATTTGAAAAGATTAGCTGTGGTGTGACATTACTTACACCAATAAAGAGGCTAACTATAGCAAAAATTCCTAGCACAAGAGTTGCCCAAGCAAGTTGTTTCAGTGTTGTATCGTAAAGAGAGGCAGTATGTAGCAAACGACAAAACTCCTTTATCGTTAGACAAATGAAAAAAGCCGAGCATGGTTACCATCTCGGCTTTGCCATATATGTTGACCTTATTCGCTAGCTTCTGTTGCTTCTGGTTCTGCTGTTGCTTCTGCATCGACTTCCGTATCAATATCAACACCTAAAGCAACCGCAATTTCGTCCACCATTTCTTGAATAGCGCCTAAACCACCCATAACAATATACCAATTTGATGGATTGATATAAATGACTTGTTCTTCTTGCCATGCGGTTGTTTGTGCTACTAGCTCATTATCCAGAACTTCCGCAGCGGCATCAGCTTCCTGCCCAATAGCGGCATCACGGTCAACGACGATGAGCCAATCAGGATTAGCTTCAAGGATGAATTCAAACGAAATAGCTTCACCATGTGTTGCAGCTTCAATATCATCAAATACAGGTGTAAAACCGAGATTATTGTGAAGCCAACCAAAGCGTGAATCACCACCATAAGCGGTTACTTCGCCACCACTAGTGAGGATAATCAAAGCATTACCAGCCTCAGCAGCAACTTCTTCGACTGCAGCAATGTCTGCTTCAATATCGCTCCATAGTGCCGCAACTTCTTCTTCTTTGTCAAAAATCTGACCGATAATTTCGGCGTTTGCTTGCTGTGCTTCAAGGTAACCTTCACCCCAAGGTGCAGTGAGGTCAATCGTAGGAGCAATTTCGGATAACTGCGGATACACGGTTGATGAACGTGCCGCAACAATGATTAGATCTGGTTCAAGTGCGTTAACTTGTTCATAATCTGGTTCAAATAATGAACCGATTTTGACGTATTCATCTCCTGCATATTGAGCAAGGCTTTCTGGATAAAGAAAATCGGGTACACCTACTACCTCAATACCAAGTGCATGTAATGTGCTGAGGCTCGCAAGATCAAAAGTTAAAACAACCTGTGGATTAAGTGGAACGACTGTTTCACCTTGTGCATGTACAATCGTAACGTCTTCATCTTGTGCTATAACTGCGGTAAAGCTGAGTAGAAGTAACGCGACAACGGCAAGTATCGCAAATAACCGATTTTGGTGAGTAACACGTAACGTTTGGGTAAGCATTATTGCTCCTATGTATTGTGCAATGTATGAGTAATGGTTCCAATTGGATGAGGGGATTATATAGAGGGTAGAACTGCAACGTCTACGGGATGGGTTAATTACCAGATTGCTCTAGTGATTGCTTACAAATTATGTCGCCTTAAATATGAGTGTTGCTCAACAAAACAAAAGTCTATGTACATAGAAATTAAACTTTAACTCTTGTAAAACAAAATTCTTGCGAAATTTCATAATAGACATTCCCTTGGTAAAATATGACCCAAATTCACAGTGGTTTGAAGGTGATATTGTGATGACAGGGACAATAAATCTAAAAATAATCTGTGCAAATTCCCCAAGCAAGTTTTTCGGCTTACAAGACAAAAACAAGGAAATCATCGAAGGCACACAACTAGAGGATGGACGACTAGCCTTTACCTTTGAGTTGCCAGTCAAACAGACAGATAATGGTCAGCCAAATTTTACGGGCGAATTTGCACACGGCACGGTGAAAGAACGCTTTATTTACCTCACAACCAAGGCACTCCCCAATGCTGAATGGCGCATTTTGCAACGGAGCAAAGTGCATCTCAAAACAGTCACATGGGAACAAGTCGAAACAGTCCTCGCTAATCCAAACACCTACCTCGAAGCCGAAGTTGATGTGAGCCGTACAGGCTCTATTCCCTTGCTTGGCGATGGCTGGGTTGTAAAAGGATTAGGCTAGATAGTTGAGGTATTGTCCACAGAATATGACAAACAAGGTCGTGCATTGACATATGGTTGCACTCTTGTACTATAATTCACAACTTACACAAGCTCTTCTTTTTTTCAGAGAGCTTGTGTTTTTTTTGGCAATCAAGATGACTGCCTAATCCATTGCTAATTAATCTCAACTATCACTAAGGATCTCAATGTCATTATCGCTATCGCAATTACGCTCTGAATGGTTTGGAAATGTACGAGGGGATTTGCTCGCAGGTACAGTTGTTGCGCTCGCCCTCATCCCTGAAGCAATTGCATTTTCCATCATTGCAGGTGTTGATCCAAAAGTAGGCTTGTACGCTTCATTCTGTATTGCTGTTATTATCTCAATTTTTGGTGGACGCACAGGAATGATTTCTGCCGCAACAGGGGCTATGGCACTGGTGATGGTCTTGCTAGTTAAAGACCATGGCATAGAATATCTTTTTGCAGCAACCATCCTGACAGGTATATTTCAAATTGTGGCAGGGGTGCTAAGGCTAGGGTCTTTGTTACGCTTTGTCTCGCGCTCCGTCATGACAGGTTTTGTTAATTCGTTAGCAATCTTGATATTCTTAGCACAACTCCCCGAATTTACAGGGGCTGGTTGGCAGATGTTTGCAATGGTTGGCTTGGGGTTAGCAATCATCTATATTTTGCCCCGTTTCACAACCGTTATTCCATCACCCCTTGTCTGTATTATTGTGCTCACTGGTATCACACTATTTAGTGACTTAGGACTTCGTACCGTTGGCGATATGGGTGTATTGCCGACTACATTGCCGACCTTCTTACTGCCCAATGTACCGTTCTCACTGGAGACATTCTTTATTATTCTGCCTTATGCCCTCACCTTAACAGTGGTTGGCTTGTTGGAATCCCTAATGACTGCTGTTATCGTGGATACCATGACCGATACCCCAAGCGATAAAAATCGTGAATCTTGGGCGCAAGGCATTGCGAATATAGTTGCTGGTTTCTTTGGTGGCATGGCGGGTTGCGCCATGATCGGACAATCTGTGATTAACGTGAAATCTGGCGGACGTGGACGTTTATCGACATTTTTCGCTGGTGTTTTCCTCTTATTCCTGATTCTTGTTCTCGGCGATTGGGTTCAACGTATCCCGATGGCAGCCTTGGTCGCCGTCATGATTATGGTTTCAATTGGTACGTTCAGTTGGTCATCGATTAAGGGCTTACGAACCAATCCCAAAGCATCAAGTATTGTATTAATAACCACAATGACAGTGGTTGTATTGACGCATAATCTCGCCTATGGTGTTTTTGCAGGTGTCTTGTTGAGTGCTATCTTTTTCGCTTATAAAGTCTCAAGCTCATTCACAATTGCCTCAGAACTGAGTGGCGATGGAAGTCATCGTATCTATAAGGTCTATGGACAAGTCTTCTTTGCGTCTGCTAATCAATTCACAACAGCCTTTGACCTCAATGAAAATATTGAACGGGTGACAATCGATTTTACTCAGGCGCATGTCTGGGATATTTCAGCCGTGAATGCCTTAGATACAGTGATTGTTAAACTTCGGCGCGAGGGTAAACAGGTAGAACTACTGGGTATAAACAGTGCCAATGCCACAATCGTAGAAAACTTGGCAATTCATAATAAACCCAATGCCCTCGAATTACTCGCAAAACACTAGGCTATTCCTCGATAAAACTAAATCGATTGATGGAAGTAGATGCTTCCATCAATCTGATTGATTACGACATTTCAATTTGAGCTTCGCTTTGAGGAGTGAAATCATCTCATCAGCATGCCTTCCTCAGCAGGAGTCAATAAGTCCTCACCATTTTGCTCTAAGAGATAATGAGCGCGTGCTTGTAAATCTTCGGGTAGATGATAATTGATTACTTCGCCAGCCGATGGCTCAGAGAAAATCCGTGATAACATCAAATACATATGACTGGCGCATTTTGCATAATCAGTTTCCAATGTGCTTGTGTATCTTAATCATATAATGAGTGCAAAGCTATTCTGAAAGTGCTATTTTATTGTGAAAATTGAACGGGTGTTGGTGGTTGATAATCAAAATAAATAGTTTGATTTGCTGTATTTACTAACGAAGGGATTTTGCTGAATTTAAAGCCTTGGTGAGTGCTTAATTTCTCGAAGATTACCCACTCAGATGTCGCAAGCACACCAAATTGAGCATTCATGCACGCAGACATATAGGATTGAAGCTGTAGTTCATGAGACTTTCTATATTTCTTATCTGCCCTTTTACACTCAATGATGATATGGATATTTTCTTGTCTATGAGAGGTGTTTTTTCTGAAAATAACAATGTCAGCACGCTTCTTTGAACTACCTAGTTGAATAGGAAATTCAATTTCTATATCCTGATTTTTGTAACCATAAATAGTCTTCAGAATACTAATCACATACTGAACAACCATTTCTTCTGGCTGTAAATGATGATAATTAGTATCTGCTTTTGAGAGAAATTTCCAAGCATCTATGCCTACATAACTTTCATCAGTTTTTGGATAGAGGATGTAAAGGATGATAGGAAGGATTGATATAGTAAGTCCAATAGCTGGAAATATCCAAAAATCTAGTGATAAATCAGATACTACGACCCAAATAGCTGTATTTATTATCGCTATTCCTATGGTTATTGATAAGCTCAAAATATAATTTGCTTCATCATAGGCGATTCTTCTTGATAAAACTAAAATTAACCCCATAACGGGAAATAACATTACCATACATGCTATTGGAGGAAAAAATGAAGCGCATGTTGTTAAGAAAATAGCAACGAGAAGTATTTTTCTAAACAAAATATTACCTAAATTGATATGCTAATTTACAATTATGAATACTATAACAATTTATCCTTCCAATTAGTGTAAAGACAAAAAAATACCCTCTAACTTATGTTTTAGAGGGTAATCTATCTCACGGCGCGACAATCGGCTGGGCAGATAGACCCGACTCCTGTATCTCGACCCCTGCAAAAGTAGACCCCTCCTCAAACCAAGATTGCGGTGCAGGATGCCCCCAGAGCGTTTGCCGTTGTGGGTCATGCAAATCCCACTTAATCGGCTCGAAATCAGGGTCAACGGTCAGGTAATCGCTGGTATAAATCTCAATCCGATGCCCATCTGGGTCACGCACATAGAGGAAAAAAGCATTAGAAATCCCGTGCCGTCCGGGACCCCGTTCCATATTGTCCAAGTAGCCTGTCGTTGCCATCAAATCACACAGATGAATGATATTCAGCGCAGTAGGAACCCATACCGCCGCATGGTGCAAACGGGGTCCTGTGCCATTGGTCAGCGCCAAATCATGCACATTGCCCTTACGGTGCATCCAAATTGCCCATAAATCTTGCTTATCACGGTTCGGGTCATCAGTTTCAGTGTATTCTGTCACCTTAAAACCAAGTTCGCCCACGTAAAAATCATGTGAGGCTTGCACATCAGGCGTGAAACAATTGAAATGGTCAATCCGCATCGGCTGCACACCCGTATACTGCTCATACCGTTGTAGACTACGCTCTACCTGATTCATGCGGAAATAAAATTCGAGAGGCATCCCCATTGGGTCTTGTGTGATGAGCGTGCGCCCTTGCGCGTAAGGTTCATCCCATTCAATCGGCAAGTCCAATGATTGGAAATGCTCGGCTATCGCGTCGAGGTCAGCCTCACTTGCCATTTTATAACCCATACGAATCACCGAAGGCGTATCACTCTGCGTCAAGATAAACGAATGATGATTGCGTTCCTCCAGACAGCGTAAATAGAGAGTATCCTCCGTTTCTTCGGTGATGATTAAGCCCAAAGTATCTACATAAAAGGCTTTCGATTTGTCTAAATCCGTCACAGCAAGATTGATATGGCTCAAGCGCACAATATCAAAGGCAGGTTTCGGAACAGGATATAACACAGGCATAATTCACGCCTTCCTCATAACTTTTCTTTTGTGTTTTTGGTGGACAACGCAGGCATTGTCTCTACCCCATCTCTAAAGGGCGTTTCCTCCCCTGAATTCGGGGAGGTGGCGCGAAGCGTCGGAGGGGGTTATGTCTAATGTATACTCCGCTTTAATTTGTTAAAGACCATTAATGCGTCCGCCCTGATGATTTCTCGTTCTCCACGCTATTCTGTGGTGCTACCGCATAGATACCATTCCTACTCATTTTTTTAGGCATTAATGTAGGGTTGAGACCTGTCTCAACCGCTTAAAATCGCTTCCTTTTCTTCGTGCCTTCGTGGTGAATATGTTGACTAAACTGCCCTTACTTCCCCAATTTCGGGATATGATGATTGCCGAGTGCAATCGAGATATTCTTGGTTTCCATATAAAAATCGAAACTATAATCGCCACCATCACGCCCGATACCGCTTGATTTCACCCCGCCAAAAGGTGTCGGCAAATGACGCACATTATGGGAATTGACCCAGACCATCCCAGCTTCAACCTTCTGCGCGACCTGATGGGCGCGTGTGACATCCTTCGTCCAGATATACGCCGTCAAACCATATTTGACATTGTTAGCCAGTTCCAATGCTTGCTCATCATCATTGAAGGGGATAGCAATCAGGAAAGGACCAAAAATTTCCTCTTGAGCAATCCGCATATTGTTATGAGCATCGGTGAATAAGGTCGGCTGGATATAATTACCACTACCTAAACCCACCACAGCTTGACCACCACTCGCCAATGTTGCCCCTTCGCCTTGCCCAATGCCCACATAACTCGATACTTTGTCGAAATGCGTTTTATGAATGAGCGGACCCACTTCCGTGTCAGGGTCAAGCGGGTTGCCGACTCGAATCTTGCTCACTCGCGCTTTGAGTTTTTCTACAAATTCGGTGTAGATGCTACTATGCACGAATAAGCGACTACTAGAGGTACAACGCTCCCCATTAAGACTGTATTTCATGAAGACAACTGCATCCAAAGCGCGTTCAAGGTCAGCATCCTCAAAGACAATCACAGGGTTTTTACCGCCAAGTTCAAAGTGAACCCGTTTGAGCGTCGGTGCGCCTTGCGCCATGATATGACTACCAGTAGTTGTCTCACCCACGAAGGCAATCGCCTTAATCAGAGGATGCTCAGTGAGGGCTTTCCCTGCTGTTTCACCAAATCCATTAACCGTATTTACAACTCCTGCTGGGATACCTGCTTCTAAGAAAATCTCGCTCAGACGCATCGCTGTCACAGGACTCAGTTCGGCGGGCTTATGCACCACTGTACAGCCCGATGCCAGTGCAGGTGCAATCTTCCATGTACTGAGCATGAACGGCGTATTCCAAGGCGTGATAACACCCACTGCGCCGATAGGTTGACGAATGGTGTAATTCAGATGCTCTTGTGTCGGCAAAGATAATCCATCATTCGCCCCTTCGATGCGGTCTGCGAAGAAACGGAAATTCGCCGCCCCCCGAATCGCCGCTTTTGCCATGAAGCGAATCGGTTGCCCTGTATCAAGCGACTCAAGTAAAGCCAGTTCCTCAGCATTTTCTTCGATGAGGTCAGCCACACGGTACAAAAGGTCACGACGCTTTTTCGCTGGCATATCACGCCAAGCAGGGAAGGCAGAATGCGCTGACTGTACCGCTAAATCAATATCGTCAGAATTACCTTCCGCGACATCGCAAATAAAACTATCGTCAATCGGGGATAGGTTCTCAAAGGTCTTACCACTAACAGCATCCCGATGCTCACCGTTGATAATATTTCGCACACCGTTCAACTCAATCGCTTCACGATACACCGCAACTTGTTGTAAATTCTCGTCAAATTTGCTCATATAATACCCTCCAATAAATCAGTTACATCCGTAGGGGCAGACCGACGGTCTGCCCTTAATTTTCTTCGTGTTTTTCGTGCCTTCGTGGCTCATATTCGTTCTTAACACATTGGCAATGATGTAGGGTTGAGACCTGTCTCAACCGCTTAAAAACGAGGTTTCCCCTTACTTTCCTTCGTGCCTTCGTGGTGAATATGTTGGAACGCCCTTACTAAATAACACCATTCTCCAATGCCCCAATACCCTCAACCTCACAGCGCATCGTATCCCCAACATGCACATGCGAGATACCTTCAGGCGTACCTGACCAAATCATATCGCCTGCATAAAGCGTCGTAAATTCAGTGAGATACTCAATCAATTCAGCAACGCTATGACGCAAATGGCTGGTATTACCTTCTTGGCGTAATTCGTCATTCACATAAGTACGCACATTAACATTCGTAGGGTCAATGCTATCAGGGCTGACGAGCCAAGGACCAATTGGACCAAAGGTGTCAAATCCCTTAGCTTTCACAGGCGGACGATAATAATTACCAACGAAATCACGCACAGTAACATCATTCCCGACCGTATAGCCTTTGACATAATCCAGTGCTTCCTCAGCTTTCACGTTTTTACATGGGCGACCAATCACCGCGACCAATTCTGCTTCATAGTGCATATACTCCACATCAGGGCGTTTGACATTGGCTTTATGCCCAATCAGCGCATGGGGATTTTTGGTGAACATAATCGGGTAATCAGGTAATTCCAAACCGAGTTCTGCCGCGTGGTCAGCATAACCGAGTGCCACCCCATAGACCGTAATACCCCGTGTTTCCGTAGGAGGCAACCACATCACATCATTCGGGTCATAACTCACATTCCCGACCCACAATTGCTCATCTCGATACTCTGCCTCGTGAATTTGTCCGTTATACGCAAACCGTGCTAATTTCATTATTTATATTCTCCTAAATTAGGCAATGATGTAGGGTTGAGACCTGTCTCAACCGCTTAAAATGACAACAAAAATGTACTAAAAAATATATTTCTAAGACCGCGAAAATGAACATTATTTCTTGCTTTTCTTCGTGCCTTCGTGGCTCATATACCTTGCTAAAACTGATACCACGCATCCACCTCAGCTTGAACCTCTTCAACGCTCACATCTTGCTCTAACCGAGACATAATCTGCTGAACGTCTTCAGGACTTGCTTTCAAATGCCCTGCGATATGCTCCAAATCATAGACCGACCCATCGCGCTCAAAAACTTCATCTATATGAAGGGTGTTGCAATGCCGATGCTGTAGCAGATGCTCATACGTTCCCTGATACACACTCGGCTCATAATCAGGCGTATCTTTCGCAGTATCCGCAATGCCGAGTTTGTAACCAACATGGTGAATCTCATGCCAGAGCATCTCCAAGACATTCGGTGGCGCGTCTTTGGTTTCATGCTCATGTTGCGGATTAGCAATCGACTCAGCGCGTTTGTTTTCAATTTGTGTGCGGAGAGCTTTACTTGGCACAGGGAGTAAAAATTGAGTTTTCTCTGACCGTAACAGTGCTTCGGCGGAATCCTCATGTACTTTTGCCAATTGCATCAGACGTTCACCCACAAAAGTTGCTTCGCCAATCAAAAGATGCTCATCTGATGGATACGCTCGTGACCATTCTGCAAGTGCTTGCCGTGTCCATAAACCCACTGCCTTACGAATCATCGCATGGGTGACACCCTCAATCTCAGGGTATTTGGCGAGGTTTTCAGGTGTTTCAAAGGCGGAGCGGGTCACATCCCATTGTAAAAGATGCACCTTACGCCCTGCCGATTGCGCCATCAGTGCCAGTTGTTGAACGTATAAGCTCTTACCGACACCGGGTAGCCCTGTCAGGATGATAATCTTGGCGGATTGCACCAGCGCATCACACAATTGGTATGCAGTTGATGTCTTAGGAAGAACGATTTTACTCATAAAAAATCTCGATAATTTTGCTGTATCAGCAATTGTCCGTAGAGACCACGCGCCATATCACGCCCTGCATCGGTATAAAAACGGGTTCTAATCCACTTAGCGAGTAAGTTCATTTGCGCTTCTTGGCTATAATTGAACCATGCTCCCACAGTCTCTAAACCAAAATCCGTATATCGCCAGAGTTTATCGGCATCACGCACCAGCGAATCTTCTAAAGATTGTGATTCTTTGCGTGTATCATGCCCGTCAATAATTGCACAAATAGAAGTAATTGCTTCGGTGGGATAATCCAAATCCTGCAAAATTTCACGCGCAATTCTCGCCCCTTCCACCTCATGCTGACGACGCAATTCAGGGTATACCATATGCGGTCCGAAAGACTCTAATTGCTTATCTTCTGGCACAGTCGACCAACCCACATCGTGTAATAAAATTCCTGCCAAGACAATTCTTTCATCGGCTGTCGGATACGCATCTAACAATTGCTCGGCAAAATAATAACAATACAAGGTATGCTTATCATTCATGCGCGTATTGAGATAGGGCTTTGCCTTTTCCCATATCGGGATAAATTCCGCTTGCATCTTAGCCACGCACCATGCCCAACTTACGGAAACGGTCTACACTTGGTGTTTCACCAATCGGCACTTCAATCAGTGTCGGCACAGTGCTGTTAAACCCCTTGCGTAAAGCGGAACGTAACTCGTCTAATGTCTCTGCGCGGAAACCTTCTGCGCCAAATGCCTCAGCGAGTCTCACAAAATCAGGATTGACCAAATCAGAGGCAATCACACGTCCGCCGTATTTCTTTTTCTGCATCTGCTGGACATTGCCATAACTATCATTATTGAAAACAAGCGTCACCAAGCCGATATTATGCTGAACAGCAGTCGCCAGTTCTTGTACAGCGAACATAAAGCCACCATCGCCCGCTACCGACACAACAGGCACATCAGGTTTAGCAACTTTCGCGCCCAAGGCAGTCGGGAAACCATAACCAAGCGTTCCCATGTAACCTGTACTAATGAAGGTACGCGGTTTATAGACATCCATCACAATGCGTGAGGCAAACCCCACCTGCGTCAATTCATCAACGAAAATCCCATCTTCACCCAGTTCTTCACGAATTACCTTGAGATAACTCATTTGCGGTTCGAGATAAGCCGTTTGCTCTGCCCATTGGGATTTAATCGCTGACATTTCATCTTTACGCGACTCACGTTTGTGATTGTATCGTTCTACTTGATTGAGCAATTCAGGCAGAGCATCCTCAGCCCGTGCGACAATGCCCAAGTCAGGTTGCTTGATTTTGCCCATCGCGCTGGCATCCACATCTATGCGAATGACTGTAATGCCGTTTGTCCCCCATTGTTGCAGGGGTATCCGCATATGCGTCCCGATTGCTAAGACCACATCTGTTTTCTTCCAGAATTCGTGCGAAGGAGGCATCGTCAAGCTGAGGTGGTGACGACTATCCAAAATACCCCGTCCAGTTCGATACCCAACCACAGGGGCTTCGAGTAAATTCGCTAATTGCGTGACCTCTTCGCTAACCCCTTGTGCGCCACTCCCAACGTAAATCATCGGGTTCTGTGCTTCACCGAGTAATTTTCCAGCGTCTTCAATAGCACCCATATCAATCGGTGGGGCAAATGGCTGACGCGCTGTCCTAATCTCGACTTCGGCAGTATGCGCTAAAACATCCATGGGGATTTCTAAAGCAACAGGGTTCGGACGACCTGAACGTAGTTGATAAAATGCTTCGGCAACCTTACGTGGCACATCCGATGGGTGAGTCGCACGGTCAACCCATTTAGTGAGTCCGCGCATAACCTCTGGCTGATGCGGTATCTCATGCAGAACACCACTCGCCTTGCCAATGTCATCCATCGGAATTTGACCCGTCAAGCAGAATACAGGGGCATTGAGTCCGTAGGCAGTCGCTAACCCAGCCGATGCGTTCAATAGCCCCGGACCCGGTACGACATTGAATACACTAATATCCCCACTAGCTTGTGCATATCCCAAAGCCATATACGCCGCCCCTTGCTCATGGCGCGTATGTATCACGCGGATTTTATCGCCAGCATCATAGAGCGCATTATATAACCAATCATTCTGGATTCCGGGCAAGCCAAATAGCGTATCAACACCCTGTGCCAATAAACTCGCTACAACTGCTTCCCCACCTGTCATCTGTACCAAGATTGCGTACCTTCCGTTTGCACTTTAGAGAATTAATGTAGGGACAATGCCTGCGTTGTCCACCGAAACCTATAACCAAATTGTCACCACGCTACCTTTAAGAAAAACCAATCATAGGTCTATCTCACACTCACCACACAAAAAGACAAAGAATGATTGTTGTAAATACTATTTTGACAGTCCCTTTAGTGGACTTACCCTCAAAAATTAGACAACAGTTTTGAACTGTTGGCGTAAACCGCGAGTGAGAATTACCTTGTTAAGACCGCAAAAACGAGCCTTATATCTTACTTTCTTCGTGTCCTTCGTACCTTCGTGGCTCAAATTTGCTCTTAACTCTCCACACATGGGACAGCATTCATATCCCTACAACAATCTTAATTTTTTAGGCAATGGTGTAGGGACGCAATGTATTGCGTCCGCCCTAATAATTTTTCGCTCTCTACACCATTCTGTGGAGGTACTAGCATCTGCCATCACGCCTTATTAATATCCGAAACCTATAACCAAATCATCACCGCGCTCCATCTAAGACAAACCAATCATAGGTCTATCTCGCAATCACCACACAAAAACCAAAGAATAATCTGTGTAAGGACAGAGCCTGCTCTGTCCTAAAAATGCAAGCAAATCATCACCGCGCTCCATCTAAGACAAACCAATCATAGGTCTATCTCACAATCACCCCACAGAAAATAAAGAATAATCTGTGTAGGGACACTGCCTGCGTTGTCCACTGAAAATCGCGCAACTACTAAAATTCAATTTCTAATCTTTAGCCTCTGTCCATAGCGTCCAGTGTCGACCTTGTGTCGATGTTGGCTATCTAGCCTTCATGTTTATATGAAGGTGTTATCTACAAGTCTAAAGAACATCATGACTTTATGGGAATGTAAAAAAGTGCATAGATTAGGTGATTTTTCCCTGATGATTGAAACGCGCGCTCGTTCTTACATACAATGAGACTAAAACTACTGTTTTGGAGAATAGTCATGCTGGATAGTCGATTCCACCCAGACGTACAAAAATTCTTAGCTACTACTGATAAACCCATGCTGATTGATGGCAAACCCTATCAATCGACATCAGATAAACGCATTGATATTGTCAACCCTGCCTCGGGCGACATCATTGCGACTGTGCCTGATGCCAACCAAGAGGATGTCAACTTAGCGGTAAAATCTGCCCGACGCGCATTCGACAGTGGCGTATGGTCAGATATGCCACCAACAGAACGCGAACGTCGCCTGCTGAACTTAGCAAACATCATTGAAAATCACGCCGAAGAACTTCAGCACTTATTAGTCGCTGAAAATGGTAAATTACTCTCCGCCGCCCAACGCGAAGTCGGAGGTGCAAGTCGCTATACCCGTTATGCCGCAGGCTGGACAACCAAGATTAGCGGGCAAACACTCGATGTATCGTACAGCGCACCCAACACAGACTATTTTGCCTACACACTACGCGAACCTATTGGCGTAGTAGTCGGAATCATCCCTTGGAATTTCCCACTCAATATGGCGATTTGGAAATCAATGTCAGCCTTAGCTTGTGGTAATACAATCATCCTCAAGCCCTCAGAAGAAACGCCCTTCTCCGCCTTACGCCTAGCTGAACTCGCCCTAGAAGCAGATATTCCAGCAGGGGTGATTAATGTTGTTACAGGCTACGGGCATACAGCAGGGGCAAACCTCGTCAGCCACCCTGATGTCGATAAAGTTGCCTTCACAGGATCAACAGCCACAGGCAAGAAAATCGGGCAAGCTGCTTTAGACAATATGACTCGCGTTTCATTAGAACTCGGAGGCAAAGGACCCGTCATCGTCTTAGAAGATGCAGACCTAAGCACCGTCCCAGCAGATATTGCTAAGGGTATTTTCTATAATCAGGGACAAGTCTGCGCGGCAGGCTCACGAGTATATGTGCATAAGAGTCACTTTGAGCAAGTCGTGGATAGTGTCGGACAAATTGCCACTAAAATGAAAATCGGCTCAGGTTTAGATGATGGCGTGCAATTAGGACCTTTAGTCTCACAGGGACAACACCAGCGCGTGCTGAATTACATCGGGCAAGGTTTAGCGGATGGGGCAGAGGCAAGTATCGGTGGACACGCAATCGAGCGCGAGGGCTATTTTGTAGAACCAACCATCCTTGTAAACACCTCTCAGCAAATGAGCGTGGTACAAGAAGAAATCTTTGGACCTGTTTTAGTAGCCATGCCCTTTGACGATATAAACGAAGTTATCCGCATGGCAAATGACTCCCCATATGGCTTAGGCGCGGCAGTCTTTACGAATAATCTATCCAAAGCACATCATATGATAAAGAAGCTCAAAGCAGGTTCAGTTTACGTCAATAGCCCTGTGCGCATTGACGCTAATCTTCCTTTTGGTGGCTATAAGCAGTCAGGTTATGGACGCGAACACGGCACATCTATCATTGATACCTATACTGAGTTAAAGTCTGTGGTGATTGGCTATAACACCGAGGATTAAATCTTAGATGTATGCTATTGATGATATAGCAATTGTTGGCTCTATCGTTATTGTGCCCCTAATTGTGCTTCTGTTTTGGCGACGAGGTTTTTCTTATATTTTCTTTGCGAGCATCTTCGCTATATATCTCCTATTTGCGATAGATGAAGTGTATCTCCCCATTTATTTTGGTGCGGGCTTTGAAGGAGAAGCAGTTGATATCTCTGCCAATCTCAACCTCATTCCATTTTACTTTGGACGCTTTGGCACGTTACAAAGCTCCTTAATGACTCTAATCCTGAATGTAATCCTAACCATTCCCTTCGGTTTTGGGATTAGCTTCATTGCGCCGATTAAACCAAAGACGATTTTGTGGTTAGCTCCCTTGGTCGGCTTAATCACAGAAGGTGGGCAATTACTGATAATGTTCTTTCAACCCTATTCCCTCCGCATTGTGGATATCAATGATGTGCTAATGAACGCCTTAGGTGTTATCGTCGGATACATATTATTCAGGATATTTGCCTATATGTACCTCTGGCTAACAGACCGTTTCGCCATCAATCATAGAGGCATAACAGCGTATGTTTATAATGTCTCACAGCAAATCAAATGAATCTACTATAATAAATCTAAGTGAAAATTAGGAGAGGCGGTCATCATATGAGCGAGAAGCCGAAAAAATCACATAATCGGATTTCACAATGGCAATTTCTTTTGAGTTGGATAGGCGGACAAGCTATTGTGTTCTTCGTTTTAGCAACGAGCGGTATCATATCTTGTTTCATTTTGGAGGTATAAACAATCGGGTTATGGACGCGAACACGGCACACCTATTATTGATATCTATACGGAGTTAAAGTCAGTGGTGATTGGCTATAACACAGAGGATTAAATTAACAAAATAATGCCTGTTGGTGAAATTTGTGTAATGTATATGTAAAGTTCTTAACTCTGAAACTCTTGAATTACATTTATACTCATTAAGTCATAAGAAAAATTCAGGAGATTTAAATGTTTAAATCAATATTATCTATCATGAGTCTACTCATTTTTGTGGGTCTTATTTATGCTCAAGATAGTGAGTGGCAATCTTTGGAAGACTCAGATATGGAATATAATTGTGAGGTGTTGACGACAGTTCTTAATGCAATTGAGACGAATGATACAGAAGCTGCCACAGATTTCTTAGGTGACGATTTTATTCGTATTGATGATAAAGAAATTGATGTTGAAGGTTTTATTGGTATTCGTACAACAGAATTATTACTGAATGAATCAGAAATTACTGTTGATACTCTTTTCGTGGATGCTACAACTGCATGCAATGTTGAAGCGGAATCTAATGTTGCAAGTTCCCCTGATGATACATTTAATGTCATAGTAAATGGAAATGTAAATGTTCGTTCCTGTGCTAGTACAGACTGTGAAGTTGTAGGTCAAGCAGTTAATGGCTCAGTATTAACAGTGCTTGAGGAACAAGATGATTGGTATGAATTTGAGTTTGAAGGTGAGTCAGCTTATATTGCATCTTGGCTGACAGAACGAGGACCTGATGTATATATTGAAGACTTATCTGAAGTTTACGTAGATGAGCGAACAGGTTGCACAATCATTGCTGATGTTCGACGTGGCGATATGGAGATGCAATTTATTATTTTTGGCGATGAGCGTAACTCCGTGTTTGTAGATTTGTATCGTCCTAATGATGATAATGCATTAGATGTTGAAGCTCAGCTTGATAAAACATTTACTGATACAGGAGAACCTTACATTCAACAATATTATCATTGGGGCTTATATTGGTATGTAGGTGTTCATGAAATAGAAATTAGCTATGGTGGTGAAACATCGCGCATAGCTTGGAACGCCTCTTCACAGGCAGATTACAATTTATTCGTAACCTGTGATTAAAAGCTCATCCAGTAATCAGGGAGTCTGTGTCGCTTGCAGACTCTCAATGAGAGCTTGTTGCTCCATAATGTCCGCAATAACCCCATTACTCCATAGATAATAAATAACAACGCCCAACACCCCAAAGAAAATAATCATGCGGAGGATACTAAACAGGCTGAATGTTTCGCCGAAGAACATCTGATAACAACCAACTTTACGCCCATCCTCCAAACGGTCTAGCATACGGTCTTTCTCATATTCATTGGCAAGGCTCGGCAGCAAGACAATACTCCAAAAGATACGCCGTCCCATACGCTTAGGGGCTGTCCGCACATACTCTCCTGCCGATGATTTCACCTTATCAAAGGCAACATCACGCATATCTTCTGCCATAGACTGGCGCTCTGGTAGATTTTCAGATGCGAACGGGTCTTGGCTTAAATCATCATGCTTAGACATCATTGCTTTCCTTCTACAATATACTCCCACCCACTATAAATAAGAACGATACAGGATGCAAACGCCCTCACTGTAGTTTTAGCTTATACTGTAGCTAAGCATAAAATGATTCAAAGGCTGTCCTGATGAAAAAATCTGCCCTTATTTTCCTAATCATGCTCCTGTTTTCCTCTACAATTTTTGCTCAAGATGAGGATGAAACAGATAACGATAGTCACCGTGCCTCTGCGTGGATAGTGATTGATTTAACTGCCGAAGATGACGACGATGAATCCGCTACAGTTTATGCGAGTTTTTTAGAACTAGAGGATGGCTCTTTACTAGAGGTCTGGTCAGGTGAAGATGTCTTATATAGCCCCAATGACGATGGCACATATAGTGGCGCAACGCTATACCCTGCCGAATATGAATTTGAGGCGACCCTGACCATCATCGACGAGGATACGATTGAAACGATGTCCGTGATTGATACAGGAACATTCACAATTGAAACCAATTTAAGCTATGAACGTACTGATTTCGACATTGGCATTTACACAGAATTTGAGCGTGATTTACAAGAATATTCGCTCTTCGGTGAGTGCATGGGACGCATAGATAATAGTCCACCTCTAGCCTTTGCCCAACCCGACCCTATCTTAGTAATATTAATCGATGAAGACGCTGGCGAAATGATAATCGGCGAGCATATGTTAGTAGGGGATGGAACAACCTTTGAATTAGAAGAAGAGGGTATGTTCGGGCAATTCGAGCAGATTACCACACAGATAGCTATCGTATCCGAGGATGCAATTGATTTCACCTATTATTCAATCGCTGATAATCGTGATGATTGCGAACTACGCTATGAAACCCAATATGTCCCCTTTGATGGAGACTTCGCTAATTTCTTCACACAATTAGAGAGCCTCATAGAGGCTGAGGAAGAATAAATGGATAGACACAGACATCTATCCACCTTACCTTTCAATTTTTACCCGCTCTGTTGCAAGGTTATTGAGTCGGCATATGCTAAAGCATGATGACTCAGAAACATGGTTGCTTTATCACATTTGAGCAATAAGTTCTGAGTACGCTTTAGCGTCCGAATTTTGCCTAGACAGATGGCTTTAGCCTCTGTCGATAACATACTTTTGAGGTTTGCAACACAGCAATTTTTACCTTATGTTATGCACCACCGTAAAGTGGTTCACTCATTGGGCGCATCCCAATCATCAACATCCGTGATTTAGGGTCAGCCTGTGCGGCAAAAACAACCGCATCGGCGACTGTTGACGCTTCACTCATATCAGCCAATGCGGGCATATCTTCTGTGCGTCCTGTACCAATAGCAAAAGTTGTGCTGACACCACCTGGCGCAATAATACTGACCTTGACCCCATGTGGGCGTACTTCACCATCAAGCCCACAAGCAAAACCCACTTGAGCGTGTTTCGTCGCACAATAGACTGCTTCACCGGGGAAGCCATTTACCCCTGCTTGCGAGGAAACAAAGACTACTGTACCACTCTTTTGCTCAACCATCGCTGGCACAAAGGCTTTCGAGAATAAAAATGTCGAACGCATATTGGTATTCATCATCCAATCGTAATCCTCAACGGTGGTTTCATCTAAGTCAGCATAGCGTGCAACACCAGCATTATTGACCAAAATATCCACTTTGCCGAAAGACTCCATAACAGCATCACGTAGTGCGAAAACACCTTCGGCATCAGTGGCATCAGTGGGGAAGGCTTGCGCTTTAACGCCTAACGCTTCACATTCTTCGACTAAAGACGCGAGTTCTTCTACATTACGGGCGGTCACAGCTACATTTACACCGACACTTGCTAAGGCTAGTGCCACCGCCCGACCAATACCACGAGATGCGCCTGTAACGACAGCTGTTTGTCCACTAATATTTTGAGCCATAAAATTATTCCTTATCTATACGAATACTAACCAATACTAACGCGCTATTAGGAAAATAGCATCAATCGCTATACTACTGTGCAATTTTTAGGCATCTAATTCAAGAAATTTTCTCGAAAATATACATATCAGCCGACTTCGTATAGCCCACACCACGCTGAATTTCCTCTAAATATTCTCTGGTAATCTCCATGTCCCTACATAACTCATCAATTTGTAGGCAATAATGTAGGGTTGAGACCTGTCTCAACCGCTTGAAATTACGACAAAAACCTTAGAGAATCTGTGTAGGAACAATGTCTGCGTTGTCCACCAAAATAAAAAAATGTCACTTCAAATTATTTCGACCAGTACCAGTTTTACGAGATGTAAAAATTATAACCCTGCGAACAAATCAATCACATTACCATCAGGGTCTTTAATTTGTGCATAACGTTGACCCCAAAAAGCATCAAACGGAGCTTTATGAGAGTCATAACCAAGTTCAATAATACGCTCATACTGGGCATCAACATCAGCTGGACTATCACACAAAAATGCCAAGCCAATACGAGGATGACCTGTTGGTTCTTCCCAATGCTCATCGAAACTACGCATCACCTCATGCGTATCCCACGCCAGTCGCAGACCATTCTCTAAAGTAATTTCAGCGTGTCCTTCGCTATCCAACTCCGCTGGAATATCTAGCCCAACAGCACGATAAAATGCGAGAGCTTTCGCCATATTCTTAACCATAATCCCGATTAAATCCAAATTTGCTTTCATTACCAACCCTCCTTGAAATAGATAATATGTTCTATTCTATCCTAATGCCAGCAATTAGACGATACCGTCTTGGTTTAATTAGATATGATAAGTTCAATAAGCATATAATACGCATGAGTTAAATTCACACCAGTTCAAAATAAATCAACACGAACATAGTCATAAATCAGCGTATCTTCAGCCATCCAAATTGGTCTTAATCCTTCTAAACACCATCGGCTAAACTCGACAGAAACAGCTTGTTTGTCAACTTTAGTTGATGTTGATGACTAGCATCCGAGTTTATTCGGATGCGAATACAAACACTTAATGTCCTATCTTGATGTGTAAGGTTCAGCGTATCCGTCCGTTTTTTAGTGGACATATACACCAATTGTGTAGAAACTGGAAAGTAATTAGAAAAAAGCGGTGAATTTCGTTTTCGGACGCAATACATTGCCTCCCTACATCATTGCCTAAAATAGTAGGATTCGTGTAGGGACAGCATGCATGCTGTCCGCGACAATTGACCCAAATTTGTCCTAAAAACTTTTGAGACTCTACAATTTAGAGTCTCTTGACACTTCCTTCAGTGGACTCACCCTCAAAAATTAGACACCAGTTTTGAACTGTTGGTATAAAACGATAGTAAAAATGTCATTTTGAGACAGTTAGAAAGGTTCTTATTTCTGACGTTTCTTCGTGTTCTTCGCGCCTTCGTGGCTCAGTCATCATTAACAACTGATTCAACGAACTGGCACAATATACCCATCTCGATACCATGCCTCAAATTGCTCTGCACCAACACCCTGTACCTGTACATTCTCAATAGTCATACCCGAATTGAGCAAACTAATTAACGCCGCATCCTCACGATAATCCGCCCGAAAATCATGATAAATGCGATTGCCCGTGACATAGCACCAGGGCGCGATTGTGAAACCCGTTGTTTCTGTAATGGTTTGTGGCTGGAATGCCATCGGTTCAGCAACTTTGGCATGTTCGATTGTCTCAGCGTAGCTCTCAAGCTGGTCGGTAAAATTATAATGAACCTTGAGATAATCCAGCGTCTCAGTTGATGTCGCACGCTCAGTCGATAGTATCTCATCGACAATGTCTGCCGCCGTTTCCGCATCTCCAAAATCAACCTTATCGACTAATTCATCTGGAAGCAACTCACGGTGCGTGGCAATACGCGCCACGACACTCGGCGTCCCACATCCTAGGGATTCATAAACGGCATTCCCGAAAGATTCAACAAACCAGCCTAATGAGAGTGTGACATCCCCCAAAGAGTAATATTCTGGCAGTAAATTATAAGGTATCCAATCGTGTGATATGAAGTATTCGCTGATGCCTTTTTCGGCTGTGACCTGTGTAACACGCTCGTAAAATTCTTGAACCCCAGCATCCTCTTTTACCCCCAACCAACGCGGAAATAACACACGGAAATCTTGGCGTTTTTGTGCCAATTTCTCAACCATATCAATCGTCTGCCACATGCCTTTGCTATCTTCAGGACGATGAGGTTGTAGAATGATTTTGTAGTTATCGCGGATGTCTTGTGGAATGATGTCATAGATTTTATTGGGTGCTGTCGCTTTGAAGTGTCCCCAATCCAAACCATTATTGATCCGTTTAAGATGTGTTCCCAAACTTGGGAAAAACCGTCCAACAGTTGCTTCAATGAAACGTTGCGAGTATTCACTAATAACAACTAAGGTATCCCCCCGAAATAAATAAGCACCCATCAATGTCTCTGGATACACATTATCGCGTAAGCCAACCACTGTCGGAATATCTTGGTACACATAGGGAAATAACATCTCGCCATCATGGATATAGAAACGGTCAGCTTGTTGTAAATGCACCACCACATCCTGAATGATATTCGCTAAGTTGTGTGCACCTGTATCATAAGGACTAGGGAAGGGTTGCTTAAATTGCAGAATAGGGTGGACGGTGACATTTGGATGCCAATGAAACGATTCCGTCGTATCTTGACGCTTTGTAGCAACAATGGTGACTTGATGCCCACGTTCCCCTAGAAAGTTAGCAATGTAACGCAGGTGCTTTTGCGCGCCACCCATATCATAATCAGGGAACAATGGCACAATCGAAAATACAGTGATATTCATAGTTTCTCCATAAGAGATATTAATAACATTTAGAAGCCACGCACTTCAGAGAATAAATGTAGGCACAGCATGATGCAGTTTTACAATTAATTACGGGTACACTCCCACCAATCCTCCCCTGAATTCGGGGGAGGTGTCGCGTCAGCGACGGAGGGGGTTATGTTTAATATACACTCCGTCTTAATTTCTTAAAGAACATAATGCTGCCTTGGCAAAATCTCTGTCCTGCCAAGATAACAAAAAAACAATTGAAATCATTGCCATTTTCAGAGAAGAATACCCTAAAATCATGTTGCTGACAGCACCACTCTTCAGAGAATTTGTGTAGGGACAATGACTGCGTTGTCCACCGAGAAAACTTTGAATAAACCCAACTTCTACGACTGCTCTACATGACACGCATGAAAACCTTGGAATTATCTCCATATTGTACCCACGATTATCTAAGCACGTAATAGCTCAAAATCTTAACAACTTTGTGCAATACATCTAGTTTTGCGCCCGTGTACCTATGGTATAATGTACAAATATAACCTAATGTCATAGGAAAAAACCCTTGCTACACCCAACTGACAGCCAAGAAAGCCAAATTCGCTACCAATACGCTCAAGAAATAGCGGATTTATGCCCTGATGCGCTCTTTAGCGAGATAGCACTCACAGGCTCATCTGCACGAGGGATAGCAACAGCAGACTCGGACATTGAGATTAATTTTTGGGTGGATGAACTACCCAGTTTTGAGGCACGCTTACAATGGATTCAAACCCTCAAGGCGACGGATGTTGAGGCAATCCGTGACCCTCGCCCCGATAACAGTTACTGGGTAAATGCGTGTTATAAAGGCATTGAATTAGAGGCTGGTTGGCAAACTTTTGCTGATTTAGATACTGCCCTGACGATGCTTATAGAAGCTCATACAACCAATCACAAAGCCTTGCGCTTGGCAGAACTCGTCCTCAGTGCCAAGTCCTTGCGTGGTTCTGGTGTGCTGGAGAAATGGCAACCTATCCTAAGCAATTATCCCCCAGCATTAGCAGACAAACTTATTGAGGATGCGCTTTCAGGCTGGTTAAGCGGAAATTGGCTCGAAAATCACCTGAATCAAACTATTTTCAAAGCGGATATTCACCGTATTTGGCGCATCATATTCGCATTGAATCATCAATGGGAAATCAACTGGAAATACGCTGAATATAGCTTACAAAATCTCAATATTTATCCCAAAAATATCCCAAATCGCTTGATGGTTATCCAGCAAAGTACCCCTGAAATAGCTATTGTTGCTCTATTAGAACTGATAGCTGAAACTTTGGAACTTATCAAATCTAATAATCGCTCAAATGATGCTGTGTTAGCGGCTATCAATCAATGCCAAATCTTACTAGCTCAAGCAAAAAGTACATGATTTAGACACATTATCTTATGGTCAATTACATTATTTTTGCCGTACAGTATAAGTGTAATTATCAATAATACATGATATTCAGCTATCTTTATATTGAGCAAAAACTGTGGAATTAATTAGCTTGTGTAATTGTTTTAAAGTCCCTCTCCCTGAGGGAGAGGGATTTAGGGTGAGGGCTTTTGCGCTAAAAATATTGCTTTTGGTAGTTACTAATAACAGATAAATTTTCTTATGTAGACTTCCACCTGTTAGATCATATGAGAAAGGATTTATTAAATGTCACAGCGACCTTTTTATAAATTTGATGCAACTGCAGATGAAATCTGGGCAACCTTATATAAGAAGCAATACAATGAATGCCTGAAATACGCTCATCCTACATGGATTGAAGGGCTAAAAAAACTCAATATCGAGCCAGACCGCGTGCCTGATTTCGAGGCAATGAACGAGGTTTTTAAGGCAGAGGTCGGTTGGGAATTAGTCAGCACCAATGTCCAATATTCTGATGGTCAAGATTGGTTTGAGAACCTCGCTCAGAAGAAATTCCTCATAACTGAATACATCAGACCAGAAGATGCACTGGATTACACCCCATTGCCTGATATTTGGCACGATACCTTCGGACACCTACCTTGGATGATTAACCAGGAATACGCGGATTACGTTCATGAATTTGCCCTAAAATCGCTCCAATTCACGCAAGAAAATCGACATGGTTTTGGGAGCCTCTGGTGGTATTCAATCGAGTTTGGTCTAATGCGTCACAATGGTGATGTAAAGTGTTTCGGTGCTGGCTTAATGTCCAGCTATGCAGAGATGCAACGGGCAATGAATGGCACAGTCACACAGCAACCATTTACTTTATCGCGCATGGATGAAATCGATCCAAGCCCACATGAATACCATACGGAATTATTTTTATTTGATAGCTTTGAGCATCTGCGGCAATCAACGCAAGGCTGGTATGAACTGAATCAGAATATGCGAATCGAAGCATAGTAACGTCTACGTTAAAAACGAAGTGGCGTAAATCTACGTCACTTTTTTATTTACCTACTTCGTATAGTACGAGTTAGTTTTAACTCCCTTCTATCCCAAACTTATCGACAAAATAAGCATATATCCCAAGTCATTACGTAATGACTCACATATATCCCAAATTCATCCATATTTATCTCTATTTCTTGAAAAACTTCATCTAAAAATGAAATCAGAAATTCTTAGATCTTCAGATACCTAACTTAGATCTTTGATTAAGCTAACCAGTCACCACGAAATTGTCTGTCAGAAGATACATCACGAGCAAGCCTATTGATGCCTGTGTTTATTTTGCAGATGTCATGAATGCTAGTTCTACACGAATGCCTAATAAATCAGGATTGATGTAGGGGTGAGACAGGTCTCAACCGCTTAAGATGAGGACAAAACTTTTTACGTTTATACTTTTGAACAACCCGCAAAAATATTTGAAATATTAGTGGCTTGTGGTATATCGTGTCCCTTCATGATTGCTGTCCGCGATGAAATCCCCCAAATGAGCCTGCCTTTTTTGCTTTTCTTTGTGTTTTTTGTGCCTCTGTGGTTCAAATTTGCCCTTAAGTTACAGGCTTAGGACTATGCCTGCGTTTTCATCGAGATTATCGCATAATAAACTTATCATGATAATTAATCGAAATCGGTACGAATGTATTTGATGGGTATAATTTAAGCTGTTAATTGCTTATACGAATATAGAGGCTAACTATGATAAATGTCTGTGCTAATTGTGGTGAATATAGTGTGGATAAAGCCGTGATTGTCGAAGAGAATGTGGCGATATGTCCTATATGTCAGCATCGAAACCCCTTCGCTTTTCACCCCTTATTTCTAGTATGCGGTGCGAGCGGTACAGGCAAATCAACGGTCTGCCAAAGTATGATAAGGGAATTTCAGGATGTGGTTGTTCTTGATGGTAACATCCTCTGGAACGATTCAATAACTGTGAGTGACTACTTCAATTTGTGTTTGCGTGTGAGCAAGAATATCGCTCAATCAGGACGACCCGTTTTGCTGTTCAGTGCAGGTGCAATCCCAGATAATATCGAGTCATGTGCTGAGGCTATCTATTTTTCTGAGATCCATTACCTAGCCCTAGTCTGTGATGATGAGGTACTCAGTAAACGTTTGAAAGAACGCCCTAGCTGGCGGAAAAGTGGCAATGAGACCTTTATTCAGGAGCAAATTGGCTTCAATCACTGGCTGAAAGAGAAGTCAAATATTTTACCAACTTTATCGCTACTGGATACAACCCATATCAGCATTGATACATCCTGTGATGCTGTTAAGTCATGGGTATCAGAGAGAATATGAAAATTGCGAGTATCTAATCGAGAGTAAAATAGATTTATCCCAAATGAAATTGCACAATTTGTTGTATATCCCAAATTGATGTTCCTACACATGCTGGTTTGTGATGCGTTAGTAATGTAGCTGTAAGATGCGCTGATGTATGGCTTCCGTTTGAGCCGTTATCCCACCTATATCTTCTCTTATTGATTCGTCGTGTCCGCTATTAGATGCAATGAGGAAAAAATTCTATTCTGGGCTGCACCTCATGAATCGCCAAAAATCAAAATTTTCAAATTCTAGTAGGGCATGTTCGCTGAATTTTTTAGGAGGGGTAAATTCAATATATCCCAAAGTCATTACGTAATGACTGGCATATATCCCAAATTCCACCGACCGATTTGAGAGGCTATTTGATGAGCGATAAACAACGAGTGCCCAAAATTCATCAGAGACCATATGAGCATACCGATTTAATGAAGTAGCTAAATTGTGCTATGCCACATAGGATGATAGCGATTTAGATTTGGAACACTCTACTACTTTTACTCAATTGGGAAAAATGCTTAGCCACTAAAATTCCTGCCAACATTGACCACCAATATTTGGAGACTTAGAATAAGCGGATAGCTAATTTATGTGTATTGTTCTCACAGAGAATTGCCTGAGTCAATTGTCAATTGATGTGTCATTTCAATGATAGAGATTAGGAACACCCTTGATAAACGAAGCTAAAAAAATGTGTCCATTAAAAGTGAATTTCCATACCTTAGGATGTAATCTACAATCACGAAAATTTTATGCTAAGCAGGGTTTTATTGAAGGCGAGAAAAGTATCCATCCGAAGTATGACGACATCAATATTTGGCATCATTGGCAAGCTTCTGGCAAAGCAAAAATAGAGAAATACAACCTCATGAATCTATGTGAAATGAGGGCATAAATTGAGTGATTTCACCAACAGAATCTATCCTCAATATGTGAGACTAAGCATTCCATTTAATGCAGAAAAAGTCCCTATATCCTCACGTCCAAACCAATGCAAATAGCTACTGATAACTGCTACAAGGGTAGGCGTTGCTAGAGATACGGTGCGCGACCATCACTCTATAGATAATTCCTGATAAGCGTAGTCACGATAAGTTACAGGAATACTCCCGATAAGCTATGAATCAAATACGAATCAAACGAATTTGCGCTTCAACCTACCCCGTTGTAGGCAAAACCTATAAAAAAGCTGTAAATGACCTAGAGCATGTTAATGTCATTCATAGGTTTAAGAAGATGGGGGAGGTTGCCATTACAAGGGCATGAAATACTCTAACAATGAGATGGCAATAAAACGCAAATGAATGGAACAAAAAAGTGAGCATAGAAAACTATGCTCACTCCAAATATTTATTAGGCGATTCTCAGTCATTACGTAATGACTGGCTAATTACTCTTCTGGCATTTCCGAAATTTTACTGGCGAGTGATTGCCATTCTGCAGCTTGTTCTTTAGCATACGTTAGCCACAATTTTCTGCCTGTTTTGGTCTTTGCTTTTTTCATCACTTTTGCTCGTTCTTTGACCATTTTCAAACGGGCAGTTTGCACTGGTGAAGGCTTGTCATCAACGATGTCAAATACACGCTGAGGGTCGCCACCATCTTTCCAAATATTGAGTGCAAGCTCCAAATTCCGAACAGATAAATCATGCTCTTTTGCTGTCGATAACCAGCGTTGTTTTAAGTCGTCAGAATCTAAGCTAGCAACTAAATAATGATGATTAAATGACAATTCGTTGTTGCGTAAATGCTGTGGAACATTGCGTGCAACGTAAGCATAATTTTCTACAGTCTCTTGTGTGTAGCCTGTTTTTTCTGCGATGTCTTCATAGCTAATTTGAAATGTGCTTTCACCATAACTAGCTAAATCACCGATGATAAATTGAATCGCACTTTCGATTTTTCGCACACCCTCAAAGAATGCCCACCATTCATCTTGAGTGACACGCCCTTCAATCTGCAAGCCCGTCATGCTGATGCTGAACGCGCCCATTTTTACCATTTCGTCTTGGATGCGTGCCACAGGCAAAGACAAGCCACCAAAGCCTATTTCGTCAACTGCTTTAATATCTAAAGTCGGTAAGTCATCATTGGTATCGAAAAAATCATTATTTAGTTGGTCACGACGTTTACGTGCTGACATTGACTACTTCCTCCATTTTATTGACGAATCGCCACGCATCTGCGGCTGTCTTACTTTGGGGCGCAAGTGAGAATACTGTTCGCTTCGCAGTTGCTGCTTCCGACCAGATAGTACGCATCGGAATTGGATCCCAAACTTTATCGCCAAAGCGTTCGCGTAAAACTTCCAAATTAGTTTCTTGTTCTAATGTACCACGACGATATAGCGTCGGGACAATACCGTACAATTTAATCGCGCCCAATCCATATTGCTGACGTATGGGTTGGAATTGGTCTTTGTGTGCCATACTCTCACGCAGACCATCAAATGACCACGCTTCTAATTTGGTAGGCATCACAATTGCATCAGTCGCCATGTAGATTGAGGCATGGGTCAACGACGGTGTTGGTGAGGTATCGAAAATCACAAAGTCGATTGCCTCGCGTAATTGCATCACACGTTTTAATACTGCGAAGGCATCACTGATGTTTTGCGAAATACTGCGTGTCTCGACATTGGATGGTACAAGTAACAAGTCGCCACGCATGTTTTCCATCATTTCGCGTGTGGCATATCGCTCAGGTGAAATTCGTCTTAGCACCTGATCAAATGGTGCATCGCGGACAATTAAATCGTAGAAACCCGGTTCTTTTTGACGACCCAATGCAATTGTTGCATGACCCTGAGCATCTGCATCAATGATGACAACACGATAACCTTTAATCGCTAATCCAGCCGCCGCATGAATAGCCATCGTGGTTTTTGCTACGCCACCTTTTTCGTTGAGGAGGGTAATAACTTTCATTTAAAATAATCTCCAGACTGAATCTTATGACCTTATTCTAAACTATCATCGCCATAAGTGCGCGGTGCATTTTTGTGGATTTAAAAAATTTTTTGCAATTGATAGGGGAGTTAGAGCGTTTTTTGACGACTTGACGGGTTTTTATCCCAAATTTCCAAATGATAATTTGGGATATATTTTGGTTAAACAAAGGACACACCATTGGTATGTCCCTACAATCTATCAGAAGTCATTTGCTGTGCGTTCGATGATGACCATGACATTATCAGTGAAACGTAAGGCGTGAGGCTTCTCAACTTTGACTTTGATATGCGGTGCGCCACAATCAACAATTGCGACCTTGGCGATATTCGTTGCCAGTGCTTCTAAGGTTTTGTAATGAGATGCCTCGACGTGTTTGATGACGGCTTTATTGACTGTTTTATAATTCAAAATATCATCGGGATTATCTGTTTCGCCACCTTTGCGGATGTCTGTATATAGCTCCATTGTGATGACCACATCTTGCTTATCTTTTAGCTCATGTGGATTAAAGCCAATCATGCACCGTAATCTAAGATTTTCTATGCGTATAATATCCATTTAAATCCTTTAACCTATCACACCTAAAATATCTCTAGTAGGACTTACGAAGTTGTCTCATGTTCTGGGGAGGACAAAGCAGGCTTTGTCCCTACACAATTTCTCTCTATAATTCTGCGATTTGGCGCACCATCTGGCGCATGGTTTTCTTGTAATCTTCGCCATCAAAATTGAAGCGTGGGCTACGGCGGATTGCATCCGGTGGTGCTACATTTTCGACCTGTGCAATCACAATCGGTTTACGATTATCGCGGAAGAATGTCCATGCAGATGTCACATCCTCAGCTGATAGCCCTGCTTGCGATAAAACCACTACCATGTGTTTACATTCTTTTAGCGCAGGATGGACACCACTACTCCAATTTGTATCTGTTTTGCCTTCATGTAACCAGATGGCTAGTCCACTTTTTTCAAGGTCTTCTGCGAGGCGTTGTGCGAGGGCTTCGTCTGCTTGAGTGTAGTTGAGATAAACCGTGTCGCGTGTCAATTTTGGTGCTGTGCGTTTGTCGCCACTATCGCCAATTTCGATTGGTTCTGGACGATTGCGTTCATCATGTAGCTCAGTCTTGCCCATACGAAAAACTGTACCACCGCATATTGGGCAAGTGCCACGAGTTGCTGGTTGCCCCTTCCGTGTCCAGACTGCTTGAGGCTCCTCAATCTCGACGCTTTCACGGCAACTCATGCAGTAGCCTTCAACAATAATATCATCTAGTTCGTCAGTCATAAGAGATCATCTCTCCGATTGGTTTTATGTCAAATAAGCAATAGATGCAAAAATTATAGCATCGTTCATAGCATCAGCGTAGCAGTCTTATTATGGTATTAACCTGATTGGACATAGATGTTTACCAGAGCAAAATATTTTGCACCTATAATGTTATAACGATCGGAAGTATAACAACAAATTCTTTGGTGATAGGCGGTACAGATGAGAGTATGCTGATCCCTGATAAAAGATTCTTTTTATCTCAATCGCCTACAAAACCGTAAAATACTTTGACGTAATTATAAGCGGTTGAGACAGGTCTCAACCCTACATCTGTGCCCTAAAGTTAAAGAATGATTGGGTGATGGTATTCATGCCATCCGCCAAAGCAACGATCTGAATTCAAAAGACGAGGATAATTAGATGAGTATCTCTATTTGGCAAGCTGATGATACACAAGCAATTCGTGAGGTCGATGTACTGGTTGTTGGTGCAGGATTGGTTGGATGCTCTGCGGCTTACTTTGCATCCCAAGCAGGACACGATGTTGTGATTACTGAGATGCGTGATATTGCGATGGGCGCAAGTGGTCGTAATGCTGGATTTATGATTACAGGATTGGATACCTATTATCATCGGGCGGTAGAAGAATATGGTGCGGATGTTGCCCGTGAGATGTGGAATTTATCACTTGATACGATTGATTTCTGGAAACAAATTGTCGCTGAGTCAGGTGATGTGCCAATGCAAGAAACGGGGTCATTGCTGTTGGCTGAAACCGAGAAGGAAGCGGAAGAATTAGCAATCGCCGCGCAAGCACTGAAGGACGCTGGCATTGATGTTATCTTTCACGCGGATGACCCCCTCAAGCGTGGATACTTTGCCGCTATTGAGCAAGCACGTGATGCGGCGGTTCATCCTGTAAAGCTCACACATGCTCTTTTCAAAGCTAGTCAATCAGAACTTATCATTAATAATGAAGTTTATAAAATAGAGCAGACTGCACCTGATGTGGTGACTGTGTATACGCAGAAAGCGATTTTCAAGGCACGTTATGTTATTCTGGCGACGAATGCTTATTCCCCAAAAATTGACCCGTATTTCTACGATAAAATCATTCCGACACGCGCTCAAGTTTTTGTGACTGAACCATTGGATAAGCCTGTGTTGGATGTCTGTGGATACAGCAATTATGGCTATATGTATTACCGTATGACTTTTGATAATCGCTTTCTCATTGGTGGCGCACGCGATAAGCATATGCAACGCGAACATGATACAACAGAAGACCGTATCAATGTTTTGGTACAAACCGAATTAGAACGTTACATGCAACGATACTTTCCTGACGTAAAAAAGCCTATTTCCCGCCGTTGGGCTGGTATTATGGGGTTCAGTGTCGATGGCTTGCCTTTAGCGGGGATTTTGCCCAATAAACCGCGTGTCGGATTTGCTGTTGGATTTACAGGGCATGGATTAGCACTCGGCGCTGGTGTTGCGAGACGTGCAGTTGAGTTGTTATTACATGGTGAACATGCTGGCGCTGTCGATGCGCGTCGTCTTGAATCAAGTGTTATACGTGGGTAGTGTATGACACAATACACCATTAATGCTTCGGTTTTCAGCAAAAAAGTTAATCATTTTGCTGAGTTTCTACTTGCGGATATGATAATGCGCTTTAATAAATTAAGACGCCGAAAGATTTTTGTGTAAGGGCGACCACACAGGGTTCGCCCCTACTTAGCTCCGTGTTTAATTGTAAAACTGCATCATCGCATCCCACCAAAAATCTTTGTTGTGAAAACATCCATGTCGTCTACGACAAAAAATAATTAACACTTAGCCTGATAGGAATAGAAATATGACACCGACACTAAAAGATTATTTGCCAGAACTTGAGCAATTCACCCGACAACTTGCCAGTGACCATCTTAAACAGAGTTTAACTTGGGAGCTATTTCGTCAAGCATGTGACTCGTTCTATGATGATGCCATGATGCGAAAAATAGATTCGGTGGCTACAGGCTGGATTGAGATGGCATCTTATCGTGATGGCGCAACGCTGTATCATGTGACAAGCGTTCTGGTTGCATTGTATCTGTTACCAGAATATCAACGGGCAACTGTTCATCAACAGGCTTTGATGGAATGGACTGTTTTATTCCATGATGTTGCGAAAGTTCCTGTTCGGAATGGGCATGATTATATTCATGGCTTTAAGTCTGGGGCTATTGCTGGTAAAGCCCTAGCCAAATTAGGTTTCGCATTGAATGATGGTCAATCTGAGGCGGATTTAGATAATTGGTACGACTTAACTTATAAGGCAATACGTTATGACGATGAGCATGAGGAGTACATTCAAGATAACGCCCAACTCCCTGAGATTATTCGAGGCTTACGTGAATTGCACTCAGACGATGTCTTTTGTGTCGTAACGGCTATCCTGTTTCATATCTCTATCAAGACTGACCCTGATTATCCTATTCCTGCTCCTCTGAGCGAACAACAGATACAGGACTTCATGACAACGAATAGCTTACCCATCATACAGGCGATGTATTTAGTCGATAATGATGGTTGGTGTCTGTTTGATGCTGATAGAACTACTCAACAACTCAGACGTGAGCAAACTCTGACTGTTTTCGAGCAATATGTGTCACCTTTGGTAGTTTCCCCGTAGTTGGACTCATGGAGAGTTTTTTGTTGTGGACTGTATTAAGGGCAAATACTCACCACGAAGTCACGAAGAATACGAAGAAAAGCAAGAAATGACCCCTATCTCCCCGCTCTTTCCCCTCTGCACTCGCAAGCTCCTTTGTGGAGAAAGAGAGCCTTTTGGAAGCAAACTCAAAATATGGCAGTAGTTTAGAACTATGCAGGCAATATCTGATGCCTGTCAATTTAGAGATACATATGGGTTACGAAGAATCAAGATTTGTTAGCTAGTGGACAACGCAGGTGTGATGCGTCATAGGGTTGTAAGTACAAGAGACAACACAGGGTTTTAAAGATTTTTAAAACCTGACGCTAAAGCGATCAGGCTAAGAGATTCGGGAGCTAAAGCTCACTTTTTGCAAGTTGTCATCTCAGTGAGCTATATCTGAGGTGTGCTTGAAGCGGACTTTAGTGGCTGAGTCTTTGTAGCTGGGTGTTCTAAAATCTAGCGATAATCCTGCTAACCTGATGTTTTTACCAATCTAATCCTATGTCGGGTAACACAGGTACTGTCCCTACTGCAATGCTCTGAATCGAGCGGTTATTAATAATTTGGTTTCTGTATCTTCGAGCAATTTGTGACACATTTGATAGTTTCCACGTAATGACTTACTAGATAGTGTGATTAACCTTCATTTAGTATTGTCTTGATAAATTCTTCACACTTTCATCTTACAATTATACAATTAGTCACAACTGTATTAAATCAGGGGGATTTAATGAGCTTGAGACATTATGCCAAAGCAAGGTCTAATTTGCGTTGGTTGATGCTCGGTATTTTATTGTTGACGACATTCTATGGTGCGTATCGGCTGGATGCTGACCCACTTTGGGTTGATGAAGTGATTTCTATGCAACGCTCTGGTCTTGTCTCTTATGTGGATTCTACTGCGCCGAGTGATGTGTGGGAACGTACTGCTTTAATATCTGACCAAGTACCCGGTTACTATATTTTATTGGCACTATGGGGGAACGTTGTCGGGACAACGCCTTTTGCTCTGCGTACTTTGTCACTGCTATTTGGTGTCCTCAGTGTGGCGATTGCCTACCAAATTGGACGGTCACTACATAGTCACATAGCAGGTATAAACTCAGCTCTTATGTTAGCATCTAGTGCATTTTACATGCTCTTTTTACATGAGATGCGAACTTATGCTTTTCTCGTGTTTTTGATTGCTCTATTCATCTGGTGTTACTGGCTCATTACACATAACAGGGTAACTGCGTGGTCACAGTTGGGACTGGTGTTATCGGCTTCGGCGATGATGTACTCTTATTATTTGTCTATTGTCATTATTGCGAGTGTTTGCTTGTATCATCTCATCTTTGTAGAGAAGAACAGAGAGTGGTGGCGTGTTGTTGTGTTGATGGGTTGTGCAGGGCTTCTGTTTTTGCCTTGGTTTATCACTGCCTTCTCTGTATTTGATGATACCGTTCGTAATGATATGCGGACGATTCATACTACTGAGTTTTTCACGGCTATCTCGACGATGGTGGAGGCATTTAGTAATAAAAGTAGTTTGTTATTTATCTTATTCGCTTTGTTGGCGTTTCAACTGCGCCGAGAAGCAAGCCGATTTGCTTGGTTCCTATGTATCTCGTGCTTATCCTTGATGATTATTCTGAATGAGCCATTCGGTGTTTTCGTCAATTTGCGCTATACACTGATTATCTGGATACCGTTAGCGATACTCGCAGGTTTAGGCATCCAACGTTTAATTGCTTTTGGCGTACCATCTGGACTCATCTTGGGTGTAATACTTTTTGGTGGTGTTTTGGGTAATTTTAATCAGGCACTAGAGGCAGAGTATGATTTGCCGATACGCTATCTCCCTTGGGACAGCCTGACTGAGCTATTGTCTCTCTATGAACAAGATGGCGATATGATGACTTTTATCGCTAGCATTGAAGGAAATGATTGGGAGGGGGTGCATGAGGAGCGTGTGATGCCTCACTACTTCCATGATTCCGTGATTGAACCGATGTTTGTCGAGGATGTGCGGAATTTATCGGACGAATCATTCTTATTAGATGCTACGTTCGCTACACAGAACAGCAATCGCATCTGGTTGAGTTATGACCCTGAATTACGTTCATGGCGTACTGGTCTGTTTGAAGATAGATTGCTAGAAAATGATTTTAACTTCTGTGGGAACTTCGTTGATACGGATGAATTATATGTGGATTTGTTTGCTCATCCGAATTCGGTAGCTAATAGTGAGACATTTACTTTTGCTCAGGGAGATGCTCGTGCAGAATTGGCGCTTATCGGCTCAATCCCCTCTCATCCTAATAGTGTGTTGTATGTCAATCATGCTTGGGCACTCAGTGACGATTTTCCGCGTTCTGAATACTCACTTGCTGTTCATGTAATGGATGGACAGGGTAACTTGGTCACACAGGCTGATTATGGCTTACCTACAGACTCATTTGATTGTGTGCAGGTGAATATACCCTTGGATACTCTGAGTGAAGGGCAGTATGAGATACGGGCATTTGTATATCAATGGCAGGATGGCACACGTTTAGATGCAGTCGATGCTTCGGATGAGTTAGATTATATTGTTGTAGGTGAATTTAGTATCGAGTAATCGATTATGCAAAAATCTCGGCGACTTTTAGCGTGAAATTCGGCAGAATATCGTCACCAGATACCGTATCTTTTTCGAGGAAAATCTTCACAGGTTGTCCGCTTTTATAGACTTCAACGACTTTTCTCTCAGGTTCAATCACCCAAACGACAGTGCCTGCCGCGAGATAGTTTGAGATTTTGATGCGTAGGTTATCCCGCTCGTCGCTACGGTCTGAGGAGACTATCTCAACGGCTAGGTCTGGTGGGTTCGGATTGTAGCCTGTCTTAGCGAGTTCAGGTTGCTTTTCGTAGGAGATGAAGGCGACATCAGGCGCATAGCGTTCGCCACTGACCATGTATCCTCCTGCTTCGCCTGTGATGTGACCTAAGTTATGTTTCTTGACGAATGTGAGTAATAATGCGCCAATTATCATGGCGAGTTTGGATACATACGGATTAGATGGCACTTCGACAATCTCCCCACCAATAAATTCAAAGACCTTATCGGCATTTTCAGGTAGCTGGATAAATGCCTCGAAATCGTCAATTGTTATGAAGTTATCTCGAATGGTCATAGGATACGCTCTCGGAGCTAGATACAGAGTTATGAATGATAGAGTTGAGAGGATTCTCGGTGGACAACGCAGGCATTGTCCCTACGCCAATTCTCTCAAGTCTTATGATTTATTTTAGTATACAGCAAAAAAAGCCATATGCTAAAGGATGATGGCTAAGAGAGACGGGGGTTAAAGCATACTTTGGGAGATTTTAAGTTTTTTAGGACAGAGCAGGCTCTGTCCCTACACAAGGTTTCTCAAGACTTGTGATTTATTTTAGTATACAGAAAAAAGGCATGGTATCGTTCAATATACGTCAGGATTAACTTTGTTCTGTTTTATCTTCTTGACCCCTATCCCCAACCCTTTCCCCATGCACCTCGCAGGCTCGCTTGTGGAGAAAGGGAGTTTTTGAGTTTTCTCGGTGGACAACGCAGGCATTGTCCCTACACCAATCATTCTTGATTTTCTCCCTAGCAATTGCGAGAAGCCACTTAGGTGGAGAAGTTAGGGTATACCCTAGCACATATTTATATTTAGGCATGACACAGCATGCCTAAATATTGAATATACCCTTGCGAAATTCACATACTAAAATGTGGCTATTTCACCTGTCTCTTGAACATCG
The DNA here is from genome assembly GCA_965230145.1 of Phototrophicaceae bacterium. Lineage (GTDB taxonomy): Bacteria > Chloroflexota > Anaerolineae > Aggregatilineales > Phototrophicaceae > JAUZRW01. The sequence goes on along the minus strand of CBDDKI010000002.1, from coordinate 2,202,000 downwards.
ACGCGTACACCATCTAGCTCACTGGGGATTTGGTCTTCTTCATCTAGCTCTTCTAATGGGACTTTTTCATCCACTAAGACCACGAGTGCCATTTCATCGGTATATTCATCGTCAACTTTTGCTAGTCCAATGCCGACACCGACGACGTGGGCTTTCTCCATCAATTCGTCGACATACTTCACTTGAACTTCGGCTATTCTCTCTTGCATATTATTAGACTCCTTGTGGGACAATGGTGACTCCTAACTTGTTCAATACGCGGTCTATTGGTGTGAAAATAGTTGCCGTGCCTGAACCAGCAAATAATAAGCCGACTGCATTCTGCGAGTTCATGTCGACGATGAGTGAGCCGCTATCGCCACCCTGGCTCATACCGCTGGTCATGACCTGACCAACAAATCGGGCTGTACGTTTACCTGCTAAAGTATTGTAGGACACATCTACTGTTGCATTGATGAGCGTGACGACACCTTCTGTATATTGGGTGGTACGACCATATTTACGGACGCGCATCCCCAGAGACGTGGGCATCGTGCCTGTTGGTTGTCCAATCTGCTGGATGCTAGGGGTGAACATACTTGCTTGCAATGGTAAACCAAGGGCGGCATCAAGCTGATTTTCTGGGATAACGGCTTGTGCTTCTATTGTTGTTGAGGCGGCAGGGTCAAAATTATTTGGGATAGAGGATGCGGATGCTCTCACCACTTGTACGCTGGCATCAGGGTCGTTTAGTTTTGCAAGGGTATCTGCGAAAGAGACAATAAATGATGCACAGCCATTTCCAGACGGCGGATTGGATGGTGGATTCGTCGGTGGTTGGGTCGGCGGATTCGTAGGTGGATTTGGCGTTGGGTCTATTGGTGGTTGTGAGAGGTCTTTGCCGATAATCGGATTTGGATCACCTGATACATTCTCATCAACATAGCTCAACTTGGCATAGCGATGTAAGACTGCTACAGAATCGCTACTCGGATTGCCACCGTCGGTTGCGCCTGGTTGAAGAATTGGGTCGTTAATCACTGCATCGTTGCTATTTGCTAGCACATGATTATTGGATAGAACGTAGGCTGTTCCCCCTGCATCATAGACCAATGCCCCGAATGTGCCTGCTGTCACCATGTAGTGAGCGATACTCACCCCTGCTGGAATGGTTGGTCGCCAGAAATCACGCGAGCCACTATTGACCTGCGCGCGCATGATGCCGACTTCGATGACATCAGTCTTAACACCATCGAGTTCACGAGGGATTTTGTCCTCATCTTGAATAGCGACAAGTGGTTTCTTCTGCTCAACCATCGCTACAACGGATAGCTCGTCATTGTTACCTTCTTCGGCATTTTTATAACCGATACCCACCCCAACAACGCCTTGTTTTGCGAGTAATTGTTGTTGGAAACGGCGTTGTGCTTCTAAAAATTGATTTATAAGTGCCATGTCCTGCTCCCTCTTTCCTGTTTGAAATGAGTTTGCTTTATTGTAGCGTAAATTGTAATTGTTGTGCTGGTTTTGTCTTATAGGTGAATAATCTATATTGGTTATTTATATGTTTGCGAATTTGGTCTACTGTAAAGTGATAGAGACTGATGCAGTCGAATTATTGGTTGGGAAGGACAACGCAGGCTTTATCCCATACCTGTCAAGTTAAGGACAAATATGAACCACAGAGGCACAGAACACACAAAGAAAAGCAAGCAATAAGGCTCATTTTCGCGGTCTCGTAAAGACAATTTTTGCTGACGCTTTGAACGTCGCGCGATGCAAAGCTCGATTTTCTATCCTCAAATGGTTTACTGGTTTGTCTCATAAATAGAGTGGAGAAGATGTATTTGCATTTTTAGGACAGAGCAGGTGTTATGCGTCGTAGGGTTATATCAAGATTTTCAGACATAGGGTTCTAGCACTTTTTCGCCTGACTTATTAGGCTGGTTCTCAAGGAATTGCGCTTTTCCCCCTCTACCCCTAGCCCCTTCTCCCACCCGTGGAGAAGGGGAACACGATAGGGCAAGAAAGTCTTTCTCCCTTGAGGGGAGAAAGATTTAGATAGAGGGTGATGAGCAAAACCCAATGTCGTTTACCTTGTCACAACCCTACGTCGGGCAACACAGGCATTGTCCCTATACAATTTCTCTCAAGTGGTAACTTCTAAGTGAAGCTAAGCGTAAAGGATAATTTTATGGCAAAGGTACATGAGAGTATTACCCCTGAATTTCGTAAGTGGATAGATGAACAGAAGATTTTCTTCGTGGCTAGTGCGCCTTTAACTGCCGAGGGGCATGTTAATCTTTCTCCTAAAGGGCATGATTGCTTGCGCGTGATTGATGAGCATACAGTGGCTTATCTTGATATGACGGGTAGTGGCAATGAAACATCAGCGCATATTGCCGAGAATGGTCGTATCACGCTCATGTGGTGTGCATTTGAAGGTGCGCCTCGTATTTTTCGGTTATATGGACGTGGTGAAGTTGTTTTACCTGATACCGAGCGTTGGGCAGAATTAAGCCCTTTATTTGATATGCTACCCGGTGCGCGTCAGATTATTGTGAATCATGTACAACGGGTTCAGACATCCTGCGGTTTTGCTGTGCCATTCATGGATTATAAAGAAGAACGCCTTGCACTGAAAAAATATGCGGAGACGAAAGGCGAAGATGGGATGGTCGATTACCGACGTGAGAAAAATATGGAATCGATTGATGGTATCCCGACACCGCTAGCGAGTACGTTTGGTGACTGAATAAAGAATTAAGATAAGGGTTGATTACATCCAATAAACTTATGCTAAGATAATTTATAGTGGGTTTAGTTTATAGGATGTGGTCGTATGCCGATTGATATAAGCTGGTATGTTTCATCGAGAATTATACATCTTCATGTATATGATGTAGCTGACATTGAACAGATAGAGCAACTTGCTAGTGTAGCGGGTAACTATCTTCAAGAGGGTATAGCTCCTATACATGTATTGCTTGATGATTCGACTGCCCAACCACCTCCACTGAGTTTGAAACAACTGAAAATGGCGCTTCCCTTAAAACTGAGCGATACCGAGAAATTGGGGTGGGTTGTTGGCATTGGCGAAGTCAATATTATTGCTAAGATGGTTTTGCCCATGCTAATGAACATGCTTGGCATTAAATATGTACGTGTGGCAACAATTGATGAGGCTCTGGCATTGCTTCAAAAACAAGATAAGAGTTTAAAATTTGCCAGTATTAAATCAACGGTTGAGTGACATACTGCATTACTTTGTGCGTTTATTGGTTTCTTTACGAGATGATTTCACAGTTAAGTGGTTTTCTCGGTGGACAACGCAGGCATTGTCCCTACACCAATGATATTTTATTTACTTCGTGGTAATTGCGAGACAGCCTATTTTGTCGTATCTCAGAGATGGTACGGAGAGGTTTGTTTGTATTTTTAGGACAGAGCAGGCTTTGTCCCTACGCTAATCGTGTTTTATTTTCTTCGTAGTAATTATGAGACTGACTGTTTTGCCGTATCTCAAAGATGGTACGGAGAGGTTTGTTTGTATTTTTAGGACAGAGCAGGCTCTGTCCCGTTATCGCCTTACAGAATTTACAAAGAAAGAATAAAGAAAGAGGCATATCTGAGTTAGACTTTCAGTGTCTATTCAGAAAGTTAGTCAGAAAATGCCTCAAAATGGATTATTATGGAGTGGAAAAGAGCTTGCAAGTGCTGTTTGGAGAGGTTATCCAACTAAGTGAAGCCCAAAAAGCGAGAATATCACAATTGTGTATGGGTGTGCTGTTGGCAGGAGGATGCTATTTGAGCAAAATAGCAAAATGGCTTCATCAGGAGTCCAATCAAGATAGTCGCATCCAATGGATTCGTCGTACTTTAGAGCAAGAGTATCTTAGCCAAGAGCATGTGTACAAACCGTTCATCACAACTGCCTTGAAAGCACATCAAGCCTCAGTTTTGCATCTGGTTATGGATCGCAGTCCGCTCTCAGATAAGCATACAGATTTATTGAGTTTAAATCTTAGTTTTCGCAACCGAGCAATTCCTTTAGTGTGGGAATTCATGCCTCACGGGATGAGTGGCTACGAGCGTCATGTGAGGTTAATTGAGCGTAGTTTATCGCTGTTACCTGCTGATAAGCACATCATTTTTCACGGCGATAATGAATTTGGCGGTGTGCCCTTTATGCAGTATCTGCGACACTTGAACTGGGATGTTATTGTCGGACAATCGAGTAGTACCTGTTATCGTCAATATCCTAATCGTGACTGGCAAAGATTATCAACACTCCCTGTGACCAAGTCACACAGTGTCTATGTGGATGGGATTGAATTGACTAGAACACATGGCTATGGACTACTCAATCTTTTTGGCTTTTATAAACCACAATTTAGCACACATCACCGTAAGCAACACATCATTTACTGTGCCACCTCCCTGCCAATTACACCAACTTTACGACGGATTGGACAACGACGATGGGGCATTGAATGTTGCTTCAAAGATTTCAAATCTGCTGGGTGGCAGTTACAACTGTCCAATTTATACCATCCAAAACGGCGTGAAGGACTGATGACTGTCCTATCTGTTGCTTATTTGTGGGCAACTTGCCTTGGACGCTGGCTTTGTAAGGTTGGTAGACGGGCTAAGGTCGATGCTAAACCTCAGCGACATCTCAGTTTATTTCGTATCGGTTGGGATTGGCTTGTGCATCAATATGTCATTGACAAGTCTTGCCCTGCTTTATTAACTTTATATCAATGAAAAGTGTAAGGCGGTAACGGCTCTGTCCCTACGCTAATGATGTTTTATTTACTTCGTGGTAATTGCGAGATTGACCCAATATCTCTTTAAATAATAGGACAGGTATAATTTTGGTGGTTGACTTTACCCCCTAGTGCGTTATCCCTCTCGAATGCAAGAAGGGGGACTTACTCAACTTAACTTCGTGTATGATTATAAAACTGCATATATCCTCGTTATAGTGAAAGAGTTTAGCGATGAGCGATTCAATCCAGCCTATTCAAGATACCTATAATCCTGCTGCTGCAATCTGCTATGGTTGTGGCATTAATAATCCCCATGGTTTGCACATCAAGACACGTTGGGATGGCGAAATTGGGCATAGTAAATTTATTCCACGGGATGAGCATACTGCTTTCCCCGGTGTTGTTTATGGTGGATTAATCGCTAGTCTGATTGATTGCCATAGCATCGGCACGGCGATTGCTGCTATGTATACCGAGGCAGAGCGTCCAGCAGGGTCAGAGCCATTAATCACTTGTGTGACGGGTAATCTGAATGTGAGCTACAAGAAGCCAACTCCGATGGGTGTTGAATTAATACTGGAATCGCGTATCACAGAGATGACTCCTAAAAAGGCTATTGTGACAACTAATCTTATGGCACATGGAGAAATCTGTGCTGTGGGTGAGGTTGTTGCTGTGCGGGTGAAATCGCGGATGATATTTGATAAGCCTGAGTAGGGTTCATCACTGCAACAGCGAAAAAACCTTTTAAGGCTTTCACGTAGGATATTGCAATGTCAGTCAATGTTGCCATTATTTCACGCCGTTGACTAAAATCAACGGCTATTTATCAACATCGACACAAGCTCGACACTAACTCTATCGGCTTTAACTTTTCTATTGCAGAGTTCAAAATTTGGTGTATCTCAGAAGTGATACGGAGAGGTTTATTGTAATTTTTAGGACAGAGCCTGCTCTGTCCCTACGCTAATGATGTTTTATTTACTCCGTGGTAATTGCGAGACAGCCTATTTTGTCGTATCTCAGAAGTGGTATGGAGAAGTTTATTTATGTTTTTAGGACAGAGCAGGCTCTGTCCCTACACCAATGATGTTTTATTTTCTTCGTGGTAATTGCGAGGCAGCCTATTTTGTCGTATCTCAGAAGTGGTATGGAGAAGTTTATTTATGTTTTTAGGACAGAGCAAGTTCTGTCCCTACACCAATGATGTTTTATTTACTCCGTGGTAATTGCGAGACAGCCTATTTTGTCGTATCTCAGAAGTGGTATGGAGAAGTTTATTGTAATTTTTAGGACAGAGCAGGCTCTGTCCCTACGCTTCATTAAGAGGAATACAGACTAGGCAATTGAGCTAGGGCATGTATGATTATCTGCGCGATGTAACTAATGGATTGCCTAATTTATGACCTTATTGAGTATTATCATTCCTGTCTTCAATGAAGAAGAGAGCCTCCCGCATTTGACCCCACGCTTGAATGCGTTGATTGATACATTGGAAGTCGATGTTGAAGTGTGGCTTGTGGATGACCATTCTACTGATAATACGCCTCAGCTTTTGCAAGTGATTTGCCACGATAACCCACGTTATCATTACATTCGTCTGGCAAGTAATAGTGGCTCGCATATTGCGATTTTGGCTGGTTTACGACAAGCACAAGGTAATTGCGCGACGATGATTGCTGCCGATTTGCAAGACCCGCCTGAACTTATTCCTCAATTATTGGCTGAGTGGCATGAGGGGAATAAAGTGGTATGGGGCGTGCGTTCAGCCAGAGAAGGCATTTCTCGACGGGAAATTTTCTTCGCTAATTTATTCTATAATCTGCTTAATCGTTTTAGTGATGTTAAATTACCACCAACAGGGGCGGATTTTACCTTGATGGATAGAGATGTGATTGACGCACTGTTACGCTCTGTGGGAGCAAACCCAAGTATTGCCCTTGAAATTGCGAGGCTGGGTTTCCAACAGGTCGAAATCCCCTATGTAAAGGAAGAACGTCTTTACGGTGTCTCAAAATGGAATTTGCGGAAGAAACTCAATGCCTTTGCGGATGCTTTCGTCACGACTTCTTATATGCCTCTACGCTTGATGTCGTATGCAGGGCTTATATTTAGCTTGATTGGCTTTGTGTATGCGGTTGTGCTGGTATTTTTGCGACTGGCTAATATTGTTGGGATTGCTGGCTGGGCAGGATTGATGATTGTGGTGTTGGTCTTTGGGGGGATTCAGATGGTGATGCTGGGTGTCATTGGGGAATATCTCTGGCGTACATTAGAACAAGCCCGAAAGCGTCCATTGTATTTTATTGAAGATGCTAGTGATGATAAGGCTAAAGACCGTCTGATAACGCCGTAACGATGGCTTTGAGCAAGGTGTTATAATAAAGAAAAAGGAATACAGCTTCTGTGTGGCAGTCGTTAAAAAAAGTTCTTCATAAAACAGAAAATCTGACAGATAAAGTGACGAATAGCATTCAAAATCGTTTTAATCGGGAAACTGATGTGACGATTATGCCTTATGTGGGTTATGGTAATCCGCATCATGTGCGTCTGCGTGGACGTGTGCTAGAAAATCATCGTGTTGAAATGGCACAAGATGGCGATAATGCTTTACGCAATCTACGAAATATTATCCGACGATTTAATAGCCATGAACTGCCTCATGTAGAATTAACTATCCGCTTTGCTGGTCAAGAACAGACGGTGATAACCAATGATGAAGGCTTTTTTTACGCTGAATTTAATCTAGAGCAAGCTCTCGATAAAACTGGTTACCCCGCAGAGTTTCATTATAAAGATGAGTCCCGCGAAGCCCATGCAACTAGTCATGTGATTATCACTCTGCCCAATGCTCAATTTGCTGTTGTGAGTGATATGGATGATACGGTTATTCGGAGCAATGTGCCGAACCGTATCAAACTGGTGGCGAATACCCTCTTTAAGAATGCGCGTACCCGTTTGCCTTTTCCTGGTGTTGCTGAGTTTTATCGGGCATTGCAAAAAGGGACTGATAACGCGCAGAACCCAATCTATTATGTATCAAACAGCCCTTATAATTTGTATGATTTATTACACGAATTTTTTGATGTGCGAGATATTCCGCAAGGACCTATTTTCCTGCGTGACTTTGGTTTAACAGAACGTTACGTCGGGGCAGAGAATAATCATAAAACTATACAGATTTCACGTTTACTCGAATTGCATCCTGACCTGCCGTTTATTCTGATTGGGGATAGTGGTGAGCATGACCCTGATATTTATGCGGAGGTGGTGAAGCAATATCCTGACCGTATCTTAGCCATTTATATCCGTGATGTGCGTCCGGGTAAAACGTGGAAGGTTAATGAGCGGGTGGAACAAATCGCTGAGGAAATTCGTGAGCAAGGGGTGGATATGTTGCTTATCCCCGATACTTTGGTTGCCGCACTACATGCCGCTGAAAAAGATTTCATTGCAGATAGCAGTCTGATTGATATAGAGGCTTCTGTTAAAGCGGATTTACCATCTAACCCCATTGAAGCCTTAATTGATGAAGCAACGTCTTAAGCAAGTTAGACTGTTTCAGATTATTTGGAAGGACAACTGTGAGCCACGAAGGCACGAAGAAAAGCAAGGAAAGGCTATTTTTACTTTCGGATGCAATAATGCTCTTTAATAAATTGAGACGGAGAATATGAGATAGATACTTATTCTGAATTGTCTTCTCAACCCCTCCCCAAGTATCCCCTCCCCTCAGCACTCGCAAGCTCCCTTGCGGAGAGGGGACTCAACTGCTCTCACAGGTGATAAACGAGGGTTATGAGAAAAGCCAACATCGACAATGGACGGTGTCGGGTTTAGCTTCTCTGTTGCAAAGTTCAAGATTTCGCTTACCGACAGAGGCTAAAGCCATCTGTCTAAGTAAAATTCGGGAGCTAAAGCTCACTTTTTGCAAGTTGCCTTTTCAGTGAGCTATATCTGAAATATCCTTGAAGCCGACTTTATTAGTCAGTGAGTCTTTGTAGCTGGATGTTTTTTATCTAGCGATAAACCTGCTAACCTGATGTCGGGCAACACAGGCAATGTCCCTACATTGAACTTAATTTTAGGGAAAAGTTCGTTTGAATGAAATTCTGAAAATTGTTGTTACTTTTGATTTTTCACACTAAATGGAGCAAGTTTATATGAGTCGTATTCGTATTGTTATCTTGATGATTATTCTGAGTTTGTCTGTCAGTATCCACGCGCAATCAACCGATGCAGGGTATGCGCCTGTGACTGAATATACAATCGAAATCGTGAATACTTATCCGCATGATCCGACTGCCTTTACGCAAGGTTTGATAGTGCATGATGGAACATTTTATGAAAGTACGGGTTTACGGGGCGAATCTACATTACGCCAAGTAGAGATTGAAACAGGGGATGTCCTTGCTAGTGTGGATGTTTCTCGGACTGCTGAGGAATTAGAAACTCAACAAGATTATTTCGCTGAAGGTTTGGAGTTGGTCAATGGCGAATTGATTCAGCTAACATGGCAATCGAATGTCGCTTTTGTCTATGATTTAGAGACCTTTGAAGAAGTGGATGTGATTGAGTATGAAGGACAAGGGTGGGGTTTGTGTGCTGATGGTGAGTATCTGTATATGAGTGATAGTACCGAGTATTTGGCTGTTCGTGAAGCTGATAGCTTTGATTTAGTCGCTCGGATGTTGGTGACGTTGAATGGTTCGCCGATACAAGCTAATCTGCTGAATGAATTGGAATGTGTGGGTGATTATGTATATGCGAATTTATGGCAGACGGATTTCATCGCGCAGATTGATAAATACAATGGCAATATCGTGGGACTCATCAATGCCTCAGATTTGTTGACTGATGAGATGATACGTGAAATTCCGAATTTTTCTGAGGATAGCGCAGGTAATGCTGTTCCTCCTAATGGCGCGGTCTTGAATGGGATTGCTTATAATGCTGAGAGTGACACTTTTTTCATCACAGGTAAGTTGTGGTCGCGGATTTTTGAGGTGCGTTTTGTGCCTGTGGAGAGTTAGACATTCAAAAAGGCGAGGTCATTTACTTGCCATATCCTAAAGCATAAATATTCACCACAAAGACACGAAGAACACGAAGAAAAGCAAGAAAAAAAGCTCATTGTGACTGTCTCAGAAAGACACTTTTTACTGCCGTTTTAACGCAGGCATTGTCCCTACACAGGTTCTCTAAAGTGTGTGACTTTTAAGTTTTTAAAATTTGTTCGGGTCTTTTGTGGCGGACAGCATGCATGCTGTCCCTACATGAAACGTAATTTTTTAGGCGATAATGATGTATCGCGTCCTAAAATGAAAGTCACTACTTTTTTCTAATTTCTTTTTAGGCTCTACACAAAGTAACCTTCGGAAAAGAACTGGAAAATAGTAGGGGCGAACCCTGTGTGGTCGCCTGTTCGGGAGCGCACATAGGCACTCCCCTACAATCCTAAAAGTATATCGAAAGTTACTACAAGTGTGTGACTTGTCAGTTTTGTACTGTTTTTGCAATCGTCTTATTAGTATGGGGTAGCGAGATGACAGCTATACAACTCGAAACGCAAGGTGGATATATTATTCATTGTCCTGAACAGGCGATTATTTCGTTAGGGCGGCGTGATGTGGCTAATCATCAGCAAATTGATATTGATTTTGCTGAATTAGGGGAGCATGGGGTTTCGCGTTTACATGCGTTTATCTATGTGGATGATTCAGGTATTTTTATCGAGGATTTTAATAGTCGTAACGGTACTGTGCTGAATCATTATCACCTGATGCCTATGCGTCGCTATCCCCTGCAAGCACAAGATACTCTGAAATTGGGTCGGATTGAATTGACGGTGCATTTTTGATTGAGGTAAAAATTAAAAGGTCAAAGGTAAATTGGTAGGAATACAAGGTAGCGTGGTCAGTTGTTTTCTTGTCGCGGACACTATTCATAGTGTCGCTACAGAACCCTGCTGAAGTATAGGGGTATAATGTGTTGCGTCCACTTCAGTCAGATAGTATTCAAATTTTTTCCGCCCAAAATCGGTTCAAGTCACTGATCAAAGTAATGTAAAATATTCCTTATTATCTTGGGTGGACAACGCAGGCATTGTCCCTACATTGACCATGATTGAAGGGAAAAGTGGCTCTAGTTAGACCCCAAAAATTATGTCTCTGATAAACTAGCCTTTCACGAAAATAGAGTTGGTTTTGTGGTTAAATTTTGCGGATGGCATGTATGCCATCTTTACATTTCATCCTGATTTTAGGAATTTTTGTAGAGTTGAAATCTATCTCAACCGAAAACAATGATAAAAATATATTTTCTTACCAACTAGCAATCAAGGTAATTATAGTTACTTTAAGAATAGGCTTCGATATAGGGTTGTAGTTTATCGCGGACATCTTGTGCGAGTTTAAATTGCAGTTCTTGCTCAAATAATTCTGCTTGCTGAAAAAATAAGTTGGTTGTTGCTTGCAATGCTCGGCGGATAGCCATGTTATCTGTATTGAGCGGTAATGAATGGCGTAGATGTATTAGAAACATCTCGGGTAATTGGTCAACTTCGGCATAATTACGGGTATCTACATTGTGATTAATGGATGCCAGTTCGATTGTTTGCTGGCGAATGAGGTCTAGCATGTGTAGGGCGCGCCATGTTTCGCCACGATTGAGGGCTATCACGCATTTGAGTATCGGTTGCCAGATAGATGCCATCATTTGCTCGTAGGTACGAACTGGTTTTAAGATTTGTTCTTTACGGTAGGTGGCTTCGAGGGTGGCTTGTATATCTTCATTCGAGCTATGGTCGAAAAGGACATGCCAAGGTTCTCGGTGTGCAACGAGGGTTTTTACTGGTGAAAAATAGAGATTAATCTCCAGATAATCTTCTAGCATCATGGAATAGACAGCATGGTCGAAGCTGGATTCCACCTCAAATTCGTATAGGAGAGGCAGTAAATCGTACAAGCGATTTTTCCATTTGCGGTAGATGCTCGGAAACACTGAGCCATTAGCCACGACGACCAGTAAATCTAAGCCACTGAATCGATCCATATCCTCTTCAGCGCTAGACCCTACCAAGACCAAGCCAGCGATGGCACTATCTGTGGCAAAAAATGTTTTCAATCTATCGAGTACATCTAAGCGACGACGTTGTGAGAATAATGCAATCACCGATTATTAGTCCTTGTGTGTTGATGTAGAGTTTTAAAAATTTTTAGAATAATCTTTGAGTTTTATGTCGCGGACAGCATTGGACATCCCGTTGGATGTCCCTACATTTTCACCGTAATCATTGTGAGACATATCAATAATCCTTTTCTGGGTAAATGTAGCTACGCCAGTGTAGAAGATATGCTTGTGTTTTAGGACAGAGCAGGCTCTATCCCTACTATAGGACATCCCGTTGGATGTCCCTACATGAATCATGTTTTGTTTTCACCGTAGTCATTGCGAGACACTTACTCTGGGTAATAATAGCAACGCCAGCGGAATGCAGGTTCAGTTGAGTCACCATCTTGTAGTGCAAAGGCATCGTCTATGTCGTAGGTGTCACGGCAAATTTGGTCGAAGTCGCTCTGAACAAGGGTGATGACAGGCACATCTGTTGCATTGACGCAGAACCATTCGATGCCGTCACTACGGGTACTCAAACCACGTCGAGAGCAATAATATTCAACTTGAAATTCACCCGGTGCTAAATCTGCCCCATTGGTTAAACCTTGTGCGCCCGCTAAGATAACAGGGTCCGTATCTGGCAATAATTCTAGATAGTATTCTGTATCATCGCCTTCTGCTGTCCAGCCGACTTCACCATCATAATCCACTTGATACCATGCGAAGCCATCGGCACAAACAGGACCTGCCCAGACATCAAAGACATCGCCTTCGGGAATGGTCGTTACAATGTCTCCGTCAGTTGATGGGGATTCACGTAAGCGATTTGCACCGCCATCTAAGGTGACACGTCCGTATTCGCCGACAAGCATTCGGGATGCTAGGACTGAAGGGCAATCTAACATTTCGGTGATGCCGAGTACATATTCACCCGTAATTGGGTCGCCAGAGAAGGTGCGTAAGACAATCGTGTACTCTGCATTTTGCTCTAGGCGATAGTTACTAATACGTGAATTGAGGCTCATGCCCCCATCGTCATCGGCAATTAATAAATCGCCATCACGGTATAACTCTAAGAGAGTGTCAAAATCAGCACTACGCGCCGAAATAGAAATAAGGTCATTCTGGTTGCCACTAAAAGTAAAGCGAATATCTGGTTCACCTTCGCCACTATCCACGATGGATTGTCCATAGGTAATTTCATCGCCTGAAACCTCTATTGCCGTTGCGGTAGCAGTTGGGTTCGCTAAGATGGCGAGTTGGGTTTGTGTCGCATTGAAAATCGCTTGTTGGGTGAGGGCTTGTGCTTGAATGTTAGCAAATTCAGTGGCTGTCCCATTGATATTGAGGGCTTGTGCAGTCACTGTTGCTTGGGCTAAGTTCACCGCTTGTTGGGTGTTATTTATATCAATGGCTTCGCTGGTTGAATTCAGAATTGCTTGTTGCGTTGCATTTTGTACCGCTTGAACGGTTGCCGTATTGGCTGCGTTCTGATTGGCTTGTGCGGTTGCTATATCATTTTGAGCTTCGCCTGTCGCTGTTGCATTATCACTTGCTTGTGAGGTTGCTAGGGCGGATAAAGCTGTGCCTGTTAGGGCTAATACTGCGCTATCTGTTGCTTGCTGATTCGCATTGTCTGTAAGCACAATCACCAATTGTGTACCTGTAGCATCAGGCGTAAAGGTAGGAATCGCCGTCGCTGTGTTGGTGGGTGTTGTGGTATCTGTCGGGATAGGCGTGTCGGTTGGTTCGGCTGTATTTGTGGACGTGCTAGTTGGATTATCCGTCGCTGTGTTGGTCGGTGTTTCTGTTGGTAATGGGGTTTCTGTCACTGCTTCATCGGTAAGGACAGCTTGAGCGACGCTTGTTCCTGTGGCATCTGCACTCTCTGCCTGTGCTTCGATTGCTATAACTGTTTCTGTTTCGTCTAATCCTGCATTTAGGACTTCGGTTGGGGCAAGGGTATTATTGCTCTGAGTGAAAACAAAAATCCCTGCAATGATAACAACGCCTATCAATAAGACTGCTACCATCCCACTCCAAAATGCGGTGTTATTGCCATCTGAACTTGATGATTCACGAACAGGCTCAGCGTTCATTTGCGTTGGTGGTTTGGTCTCTCGATTATTGCTGGATGGTGTTGTTGCGCCTGCTGCTGTAGAGGAGGCGACCATCTCAGTCGGGGTATTGGGCATTTTCTGAGGAGCATTCGGCGTATGAATACTCGTGCCGATATTGGTCTGCCCTTTTTCTATTGTGATGGGTGCTTTGAAGAAGCCACTATACTCGCGTGTGCTGGATAGGGCTTTAGATGCAATGATATTTGTAAATTCTGAGATGCTATCAAAACGGTCTGCTGGGTCTTTGCTCAAGGCTTTATGCAAGGCATCTTCGATTTCTTTTGGCACATCCCCACGAAAATCTCGGGCTAATGGGGGCGATTCTTGTAGGTGCTGATACATTAGCGCATGGGGGGTGGGTGCATCAAAGGGCATCCGCTGTGTGAGCATCGCGTAGAGCAAAATTGCGAAGGCATATTGGTCTACAGCAGGGGTGATTTCATCATTGCGCCATTGTTCAGGGGGCATGAATTGGGGTGTGCCGACTGTCATGCCTGTGCCTGTTAGGTTGGTTGCGCCGAGCATCTTGGCAATCCCGAAATCCATCAAGTAGGGGTTGCCAGCATCATCGAACATGATATTGCTGAATTTAATATCCCGATGCACGATACCTTTGTCATGGGCGTATTGGAGTGCATTACCAAGACGTTCGGCGAGTTCTCCAACTTCGGTAAGGGACGGGCGAATGGTCAATTGTTCGAGGCGTTGGTCGAGTGTGCCACCTTTGAGTAAGGGCATCACCAAGTACGTGCCGAAATCTTCTTCTATCCCGTAGAAGTAAATTGGAATAATGCTATTGTGTTGTAAGCCAGCGATTGTTCGTGCTTCGCGGTTGAAGCGTTCTACCAGTTGTGGGTCACCGGACAAAGCGGTGATGAGTACCTTTACGGCGACTTCGCGCTCTAAGCCGACCTCGTGGGCTTTATACACTGTACTCATACCACCTGAGCCAATGCGTTCTACAATTTTATAGCGTCCGCCTAAAATTCGTCCAATTTCCATAATTCCGTGATGACCTTCTGCTTCTTATAAACAGTGTGTGATAAAAATAACATTTGCCGATAATAATGCTTTCTAGTGTAATGTGGATGGCTAATTTATGCGAAATCCATTATTTATACTTAATCTGAAAAACTGACCGTTGTATATGTAGAGTCTCGCAGGTTTTTAGAATAAATTTGATTTTTTTGTCACGGACAGCATTCATGCTGTCCCTACAATAATCCTAATTTTTTAGGTTATGGGTAGGGACGTAATGTGTTGCGTGCGAAAATTTTTCTAATTTCTTTGCAGTTTCTATAGTATAGCCTGCCTAAATTTGGTCAACTTATAGTTTCATAACAGGCGAGGCATGCCATCGCCACTACAGTTTGAAGGATTATTGTTTAACTTATATCAACGTGCCAGATTTTAGATAGTCAATCATTCTGGTCTATAGTGGACTCTAATGAACTTGATGCTAGGTTATTTACCATTGAATAGTGTATTATAGAAAATAGTTGAGTTTATTACCAAAATGAAAGCGTTTCTATAAGAGTGTGACATGAACAAGCGTCTTGATGGTATCCTGAGTACAATTACACAGCAGTATGCTTATCATCTATTACAAAGCGCCCCCACAGATGATAGTCGTTTAGGGTATCTTGCTGATGGTCTAGCAAACAATGGCTTTTTGGTCATGGTTGCTGATGTACCTGTTAATAATTTTGATTTTCTATGTCGTACATGGATTGATAGCTATAATCGTTTATATGGCGTGATAAGTTCTAACTTGTTTCCGCTGTTTACTGCCGTCAATTTAGGCACAGCCGATGCGATGCGTCCACCTGTGATTGTGATGCAGGGTGAAGCTCCAGCTGTGATTCAGGTATTAGCGGGATATATTGTGCCTTATGTTGCGATGCGTCAGAAAACGAATACCATCTCTGATGCTGAAATTCGGGGATTAATGACCTATATCCTTGATGATTTGGAAGCGGATGAACTTGATAGGGGGCAATACGATGCTATATCGAGAGAATGTACACAGATTATTCGTCAGTTGATTACGTTGCCGATACAGCAATATTCATTGACGACAATGAAAAAGCCTTTGTTTCAACAGGTGCATATCCAACCACAGCACGCTCCACAGAAGAAATCGCGTCCTGTGCCACCTAATTCACTACCAGAAACAGGGCAATTGAACCCGAATAAGGTCAATGGGAGGCATGCTGATAACACACCTGCGAAGAAAAATCAGGATAAGACACAGCCGATGCCTATCTGGTTTGATTTAGATGATGATTTGGAGCAAACTAATCGTTTTCCACCTGTGCCTGGTTTGAAATCTTCTGAAGATTAATTTTCTGAATAGGCTATACACGATAGTCTATTCAGGCTTTACCTTTTGAGACTCCCCTTTTAGTTTTAAGTGATAGAATTAGAAGTTGTTTTGTTTACGCGGTTGAGACAGGTCTCAACCCTACATAAGCCTCTATAAATGGAAGTGCTCATACAGGAATGCTCTGTCAGCATATGCTAAAGCATGATGGCTAAGAGACACGGGTGCTAAAGCACACTTTCGAGATAGTTTAACTTAACACCTATAGGACATCCCGTTGGATGTCCCTACACCAATCGGGTTTTATTTTCTGCGTAGCCATTGCGAGACAGACCAATTATCTCGATTATTTACAAACCGAGATTTTATTTTGAAAATTTCGAGACGCTACATATGCCGAAAAATATTTTGTTCACAAGTTGGTATACAGGTTTGGGAGGGGGCGAGACAGATTTATTGTCTTTAGCTGAATTTCTCGATCCACAAGAATGGACTCCGCATTTGTTGTTACCTGCGGAGGGTGTTCTTGCACAAAAGTGGCGTGAGCATGGGTGGGCAGTTCATGTTATTCCCTATCGCGGGGCAAGTACGTTGTTTGTACCCTCTATCTGGGCGAGGTTCCCTGTCGTGCAGAAATTTAAATCTCTCCTCAAATTAGAGAACATTGAATTGGTCGCAAGTGAATACCATACCTTGCCGATGATACATTCCGCTACGAAGCAACTCGGTATCCCTCTTATGTGGACAGTGCATGGTTGGTGGTTCAAGCCGAAATTCTGGCAACGTGATTTCTTTAAGACTATCCCTATCGTAGCGCGTTCACAGAGTATTCGAGATGGTTTTCTAGGTGAGCCAGCATTTATTAATCCTGACCAAGTCCCTGTTATTTATTCGGGAGTTGATACTGAGCGTTTTCGTCCGAATGAGGATGCTGTTATTCGTGAACGTTTCAATTTGGGTGTGCCTCAAGATACGCCGATTGTAGTGATGGTGGCACGTTTCCAGCCTGTTAAGGGGCATCATGTCTTTCAGGCAATGGCACAACAAGTTGCGTTGCAAATCCCTAATGCTCATTTTGTTGTGGCAGGGGAAGATACTTTCGGAGTAACAAAAGATGAGGTGTATCGTCAGGAGATGCTTGAAAATGCTAAGTCAGACCCACTTCTGAGGAAACGGCTTCATTATATAGGTTTTCGCAATGATATTGAGTCGGTATTAGCCGCGGCTGATGTGGTGGTGTGTGCGAGTGACTTTGAAAGTTATGGTAAGGCGAATATTGAAGCGATGGCGACTGGTACGCCTGTTGTCAGCACGAATCGTGGTGGACCCTCAGAAACAGTCATCCATGAGAAAACGGGTTATCTGGTTGCACCGAACAATCCACAAGCATTGGCGACCCACGTCATACAATTACTGCGAAACCCTGACGAGCGTCAGCAGATGGGTGAAAAAGGTCGTCAGCATGTTCTGGATAAATTTTCTGCTGAAGGAAGTGCCAAACGATATAATAGCATTTTTCAAGAATTGTTATGATAAGTGGCTGGTGTTATACATTTCGTATAATTGACGGTATACGAAATGTGATGTAGTAAATTCCTCAGTCACAAATATCCGACTCACCCATCGTTTTTATTGACAAGAAAATGATTGATATTTGCACTTTGTGATGAATCATCTCCTCGAAATAAATTTCTCACTTTTACCGAGCTTTAAATTAGACAATGTGAATTCCGCGAAATTCGTTTGATTTGATTTTTGCACCAATTTCAAAAATTGTATTAGACGACAAAGTGGTAAAAATTCGGGAGCTACAATTGACTGAAAAATCCGCAATTTTTGGCTTCAAATTTGCTTGAATCAGGCTAAGTTTCTGTCGCAAATTTATGTTTTTGGCAAAATAATTGAGCGCGTTACTGACTGATTCTTGTTATCTAGCTTCAAAATATTTTGTGCCTTCTGGTGATGATTCAAGCATGTCATGGGGCAGGTTGAAGAATTGTCTACTTAAATATTCTCGGCTTTATTGATAGAAGATTTCTTATGTTTGAAGCTCATAAATTATGAAGAAAGTCCTTTAAAGATTTTGAAGGTTCTACAAGCTGTATGGATAAATATAAGCTTTAGATTTGGTTGCAATATTGAGCAATAATCTATACAATGAAGATAGCTAACGTAAAAAATTGCTGAATGTTACATATTTTAGCGATTTGTACGAAAGCCTAGATTTGGTATCAACATTATGGGGAAAGCAACCAATTAATATTGGGTAATAGTTACTTCACGGTAACTTCCTCAACCGCAATTCTCATAATGCGATATGAAACTACCCCCACTCATCAGGTCATAACAACAGTTATGACCTATTTTAATGACAATTGTGGATAAGCGGTTCACATCTAAATTGTCTCAAATAGTTGGAAGCTAAACTCCAAGAAGGTAAAAATTGAAAGGTAAAAGGTAAAACATGCTTTGCGATTTACCTTTTCTTGCACTTGGTGCTTCATGTATTCAGGACTTTCGCTTAATAAATCACTATAATTAGGTTGAAAAGGTATTCGCCGTCATATAAACATGACGGCTAGTTTGACAACATCGACACAAGGTTGCTGTGTTGCAAACCTCAAAATTAGTTTTATCGACAGAGGCTAAAGCCATCTGTCTAGCCAAAATGCGGACGCTAAAGCGTACTCAAAAACTATCTCTTAAGTGCGCTTTAGCACCCCTGTTTCTTAGCCATCATGCTTTAGGATATGGCGACTAAATAACCTTGCAACACAGCAACACAAGGTCGACATTCATAAGTATCGACTTTAACCAATGTTGGTACATAGACCTATATTTTAGTGAACGGCGTGAAATTTGTGTGACTTTAGACTGATTTTGAAACAGCCTAAGTGAAAGTCCTATCTGATAAAGCTAATCCGATACAATTGATACCTTAAACAGAGCTCACGTTGTTTTGCTCTTAGCTGACTTCACATCCCTGTATAAAGACTGTACAATGTCCACCGTTTTAATCCACATAGAAAAATAGGGTACGCTGATTATGGCTGTCATTCTCGGAATTAATACACATCACGCAGGGGCATCGGCGGCATTGGTCGTGGATGGAGTGCCTGTTGCGGCAATCGCGGAGGAACGCCTGACTCGTGTTAAATATTATGCGAAGTTTCCAGCACAATCGGTTAAGACTGTATTGAAAATGGCTGGACTCGGCTTTAAAGATATTGATTATGTCGCGGTGGGTCGAGATGATAGCGCGAATTCGCTGAAAAAAGCTGAATATGTGCTACGCAATCCCAACAGATTACTGAGTTTGCTCAAAATTCGGGGTGAACGGACTGACCTTGATGACATGAAAACGCTCTTACAACGGGAATGTGGGGCGAATCCATCGGATTTACGTTTTGAGCAGGTTAATGTCGAGCATCATCTGGCGCATGTTGCGAGTTCCTATTTCATCAGCCCATGGGAAAATGCGGCAGGGTTTAGCATTGATGGCTCAGGTGATTTTGTGACAGCGACACTTTCAGAATGTAAGGGTAACAAAATCGACATCAAAGAGCGTATCTACCTCCCCCACTCGATGGGTTTCTTTTATACGATGATTTGTGAGTTCATCGGATATAGCAAATATGGTGATGAAGGTAAGGTCATGGGGCTTGCTCCTTATGGACAAGATACCTACGGTGACATCTTTGAGCAGATGGTCAAATTGACGGACAAAGGCTTTGAGATTAATCCAGAATTTTTTGTTCCCTTTGGTTCACAGAGCAATATTAAGATTTTAGACAATGGCTCGATGGAAGTTGCGCGTTTATATAGCGATAAGATGGTAGAGCTTTTTGGTGCGCCTCGTAATCCTGCTGATGAACTGTCACAACGTGATATGGATTTAGCTTATGGGATGCAAGCAACGTTTGAACGGGTGTATATGCACTTGCTCAATAAATTGCATATGCTTGTCCCGAATGACCGTGTGGTGATTGCTGGTGGTGGTGCGTTGAATAGTGTTTCAAATGGTAAGTTGTTCGAGCAAACGCCGTTTTATAAGACGACAATTCAACCTGCGGCAGGGGATGACGGTTTGGCAATGGGGGCGGCACTGTATGTCAGTCAGTCTGTTTTGGAAGATGCGCCACGTTGGGAAATTACGAATTCGTACTTTGGACCCGAATATAGTGATAGTGAAATTAAATCTGCCTTGGACTCGGCAGGGGTTACGGATTATCAGAAGCTAGAGCGCGACGACCTGATTGAAAAGACTGCAACGGATATTGCTGATGGTCAAGTTGTGGGGTGGTATCAAGGGCGTAGTGAGTGGGGACCGCGTGCGCTGGGTAATCGGTCTATCTTAGCGAATCCGAACCGTGATGATATGAAAGATATTCTGAATGCACGGATTAAACGTCGTGAATGGTTTAGACCGTTTGCGCCAGCTGTTTTAGCGGAGCGTCAGGCAGATGTCTTTGAGCATGACCATCCCTCACCATTTATGTTGCATGTGTATAAGATAAAACCCGAATGGCGCGAGAAATTGCCTGCCGTGAATCATGTTGATGATACAGGACGCTTACAGACAGTCTCTCGGCATGAAAATGAACGCTACTACGATTTGATTAGTCGTTTTGCTGATAAGACGGGTATTCCTGTGGTGTTGAATACGAGCTTTAATGAAAATGAGCCGATTGTGAATACGCCAGAAGAGGCTGTCGATTGTTATCTACGGACGAAGATGGATATGCTGGTAATTGGGGATTATTTCTGCCAGAAGGCAAGTGCAGATTAGATGAGATGATTTTCGGGGCATATCGGATGATATGCTCTTTTCTGATACTAGAACAACTGCATTAATCCTCATCCTCATCTTTGATTTTTTGTTTACGCATTACAGGCTCTTCAAGTGTTCGCTTGGATGCAGTGGCTAATAATTCTGCCCACCGTTCATAGTCATCAAGAGCAAAGGCTCGAAATTCTTCGTCCACAAAAAAGCGAATTATTCCTTCTGGTTTGCCGTCTTCCATGCGCTTCAGTGCGCCAATATCTTGAATTTTACTTAGGTCAATTGTTTCTTGCACATGGCTCTTACTCAAAATGACCAAAAATAAGGGCATCAGATAGAGTTGAATGGGCGACCCAAGTTCCCAAGTACCTGTGATAGTTTGATGGGCTGGAAATGCTGTCGATAAGCCTTCATGGATATAAGGTCTAGGCATGTAATAGGCTTTGGCTTGTTCAGAGGTACTTATTTTTTCAAGTGCCTGAACCAATATTGCCCTATCATATGGATGCGGTTTCAGTTTGAGAATGTACCACTGTGTATCAATTTCAGCATGAATCCAGATTGTATTCTCACCTGCAAAAAATTTTATACGTTGCCAAAAACCCCGTAATTCATGAGGATGAATCGTAAATAATGCCTTAGTTTTTCCCTCGCTATTGGAGCTAAAGGGATAGAGTGCGATACGTTTGTGTGTTACTAATAAAATAGCATTTTCCCACTTTTGCTTATTATCACCAATAATTTCTACACAATAATCAGTTTTTTTCCAATAGTCTGAAAGGTAAAGCGGGTCATATTGTTTGAGGTTTTCAACCAAGCGATTTGTCCTTGACCGCTTGACTTCAAGATAGCCCCATAACGTACCGATTGCGAACAATAAACCTGTCACACCAATGCTAATAATTTCCATACTAATGCCTTTTGCATTGTTCTTATCTAAGTTCACTTATATTGTACTATCAGGCAAAAAATCCTAATAAACCATTATCATTATTCAGTATAATCTGCTATCAAAACTAACCTAAAATATCTCTATACTAAAGAAAAATTATTAGAAAAAGGTTTAGTGATGGACTTTACAATTGTTAGAGAAGCCCCGAATACGGCTGATGCGATTCAGCTAATAGATGAACTTGAAGCAACCCTCGCGCCTCATTATCCTGATGAAAGTCGGCATGGCTATAGTGTTGATAAGTTAATTCGACAGGGTGTCATATTTTTTGTGGCACGCCACGAGGATACGCCTGCTGGGTGTGGTGGGGTACAGATTTATAGCGATTATGCTGAACTTAAACGCATGTATGTCCGCCCTGAGTATCGTGGGACGGGCTTGAGCAAGCTAATTCTGAAACGGCTTGCGGATTATAGTCTGGAGCAAGGCATTTCGACGCTACGCTTGGAAACGGGTATTCATCAATTGGCGGCGATTGGTCTGTATGAGGGTTTTGGTTTTCAGCGTATTGACCCTTTCGGTGAGTATAAGCCCGACCCCTTGGCTGTGTTTTTCGAGAAGGAACTGGGATAATCTTATTTTTGAGTGAGTTTGCTACTGATATAGGTTGGGCATAATTCTTGAACATTAATGCCTGCTTGAGATAACTTTTCTTTAGATTTTTCCCAATCTGTGTCAGTAGCATTGATAATTGTAGGAATGGGGTCAAATTTTAGTGCTACCGCAACAAATTTCCTGTCGGAAGGGTCATCTATTAGGTCTTTATCTAACTTCGCAATACCATCTTCATCGTATTCAATGCTAACAAAGCGCAAGCGCGTTATGGGCTGAGATAATAACTCATTGAGATAGCGTTCTGCTAAACCACCCTGTTTGATTTGACCGCGATATTCATTGAGTATTTTGAACCTCATATCAACCGCTAACTGATAATCGTCACCACCGTTTATAAAGGCTTTTGACCATTTTAAGCAGGCTAAAATACAATTGGCTTCTATGGCATTTTCGGGCGGAAGTTTATCAATATTTGCCCAAACATTCGTGTCAACAACTTCAACTTTCGGCATTCATCGACCTCTGGAGTGCCGCCATTGTCATTGCTTCTAAATCACCTGTAATATCACCGAAAAAGTTATGGGGCCAGTTCTGAATTTGACCGTATTCATCAACTTCTACCGATTGTATCGTTGAACCATTTTCACCCGTATCACAAAAATACATTTTGACATTTTCAGGCGACGCGAACTCGTGTTCAACTTCGGCAATGCGCCGTTGTAATCGGCGGAGGAGGTGTTCGCTATGACTTTCGACAATTAATTGTAATTTACGTTCCTCAGCGACATGCAATATCAAGTCAGCTAGATGGGCTTGTGCGCGTGGGTGTAAATGTAATTCAGGTTGTTCTAGTAGAATTGTTGAGTATTCACGAGCAAAAAATAACAAGGTAATAACGGGTAAGACTTGTGAGATGCCGAATCCCACATCTTTCAGACTTGTTTGTATTTCACCTATTTTAACGATTGTTTCATAAAATCTCTTACTCTCATCAAGGGGATTGATATTAAATTCGTTTGTTAATTCTAAATGATTAAGCCATTTAGAAACATTCTCTAATAATGAATTATTCTCTTCTGACCTACTCGATGCAGTTAATATAGCTAAGGTATTTTCACCATCAGCTTCAATATTATGAGGCATAGAACCAGACCATAAGTAGCTACGTTGTGCATTTTGGCGAATAGGACCTAGATATGATAGATAACTTTGTGCACCTTTGAAAATCTGTAACTCATTTCCGAAAAAATCCCACAATGATTCTGACATGGATCTATCAGTTATTTCTGTATTATCATCTTTATATTGCATAACAATTTCAAATTCTTTAGAGTAACGGTGAGCATAATTGAAATATATTTTTATTGATTTTGTTAAATCATGATTGAATACGACTTGTTGAAATCCACCTAAATCAACATAGTCACCTCGTCCCCCTCCAAAATCTATATAATCAATACCTTGCGTTTCATAACTTTGAAGTAACAATAATATGGACTGTAAAATGCTCGATTTTCCTGAGCTATTTGTGCCAAAAAGAATAGTTACAGGTGCTAAATCTATATCTAATTCTCGCCAGCTTTTGAAATTTTCTAATCGTAGATGTGTGAACATAATAATTCATCTCTTATGATTATCAGATATGACCTTATCATACAGCAATGTGGGTTGAAATCAAAAAGTGGTAGTTAAAAATAAAAGGGGCATAGAGTATGCCCCTTGAGGATGTTATACGTTGGTGACTGCGCCGTCGTCGGCTTGTTTGACGAGTTTGGCGTATTTTGCCATCACGCCAGAGGTGTAATTGGGGGCAGGGGCTTGCCATTCTGCGCGCCGTTGGACAAGTTCATCGTCGGAGAGCAGGACATTGATGCTACGCTCATCAACTTTGACCTCGACTTGGTCTCCTTCACGCAGTAAGCCAATGGGTCCGCCTATCATGGCTTCGGGAGCAATATGCCCAATCATCAACCCGCGTGTGCCACCAGAAAAGCGTCCATCGGTAATGAGCATGACATCGCGTCCTAAGCCTTGCCCGACAATTGCCGCTGTTACTGAGAGCATCTCGCGCATACCGGGTCCGCCTGTAGGTCCTTCGTAGCGAATGACGACGACATCCCCAGCTTTTATCTCTTGATTTTGGACGGCTGTCATCGCATCTTCTTCACGCTCAAAAATACGGGCAGGTCCGATATGATGGTTGGGTTCGTCACCCTTGAGTTTGACAACTGCACCATTGGGGGCGAGGTTGCCATGCAAGACCACTAATCCACCTGTGGGCTTAATGGCATCGGCTAAACTTTGCATGATGACTTTCTGACCTGCTGTTTCTTCGGCTGTGGCGGCTTCTTCAGCTAGGGTTAAGCCTGTGACGGTCATCGTATCGCCATGCAATAAGCCCATATCAATCATTTTCTTGGCGAGTAAGCGCATTCCACCTGCTTCATATAAATCTTGCGCGACATACTTCCCTGTCGGGCGCATATCGGCAATCACAGGGGTGCGTTGGCTAATGGTCTCGATGTCGGCAAGGTCAAATTCGATGCCGAGTTCACGTGCAAAGGCTAAGGTATGCAAGACGGCATTGGTGCTACCTGCTGTGCCTGTTGCGGAGGCAATTGCATTTTCCAGTGATTTACGAGTGATAAAATCACGCGGACGAATATCGCGCTCAATTAAATCGAGCATCATCTCGCCAGCTTGGTAGGCGACACTTTTCTTGTTTTCATTTTCGGCTGGAATATCTGCCATACCCATTGGGCAAATGCCAATCATCTCGCTGATGGTTGCCATCGTATTCGCTGTGAATTGTCCACCACAAGCACCGGGTCCCGGGCAAGCGCGGTCTTCGATTTCTTTAAATTCTTCTTCGTCAATTTTGCCAGATGCGTAAGAGCCAATCGCTTCAAAGACAGAAACCACATCTAAGTTTTGCTCGACTTCTTTGCCATCTTGGATGATGGTGCGTTTGCCGGGAGCAATTGTGCCACCATAGAGCATCAAGGACGGTACATTGAGGCGAATGAGTGCCATAATCGTCCCCGGAATGGTCTTATCGCAAGACGAAAGGGCAATGACCCCATCTAGATAATTCGCGCGTGCAACGAGTTCGATGCTATCGGCAATGAGTTCACGGCTGATGAGCGAGGCTTTCATGCCTTCTGTCCCCATTGTGATGCCGTCACTGATGGAAACGGTATTAAATTCGAGTGGTGTTCCACCTGCGGCACGAATGCCTTCTTTGACCGCATGGGCTAAGAGGCGCAGATGAAAATTGCAGGGTCCAATTTCTGTCCATGTGTTGGCGATGCCGATAATTGGTTTCTTGAGGTCATCATCGGTGAGACCAATGCCCTTGAGCATCGCACGCGCCGCCGCACGGTCTGGTCCTTCTAATAAGGTGCGACTGCGTTCATTAAGTTGTTTTTCTTCTTTGGTCGGTACAGCCATAAAAATCTCCCAATCCATAATATTAGATGCTAAATGCGATTTTCTAGGGCTTTTTACCACGAAGGCACAAAGACACGAAGAAAAGAAACAGACTATACACTGCTTCAAGATTTAGCTGAAATGCTTAATTTTACCAATATACGACATTCTTTAAATATGTAGCATAATGCGTATTGTGACTTGTTGAGATATTGTATCCTACTCGTCAAGTTCCAACTATTAGGCAAGGTGATGGATTTTCTGTGGGTAGGGTGTACAAGTAAAAAAGGATATTTCCATAATTCCTCTTTAGATTTTGTTATTAATCTTGTTCAATATGTTTAAGCACAAAGTCAAGGAGAATAAATTATGAGTTACGAAAATAAAGTCGAAATTCCGATTGGCGCGTCTATTGGTCAAGTAGAGGCTGAATTACTTCATTTTTATCACCAAAACGGTGGTGATGTAATTAGTCCGTTTATTATAAAAATACGTAACGAAGATAAGTTTATTAATTATGCTATTTTTGAAACAGAAAGCGACGAAAAACCTGATTCTAGTATTGTCATACGCTCCGAAATAGGCACTAGTAAATCAACTTTGATTATATACCTTTGGGATGCTGAGAATTGGGGATTTCAAATTGATAATCCTCATAAGGGTGTAATAGGAGGTCAATTTGTTCTTGCGAAAGAGAAATCTATTATCTGTACAGAATTTTGTGAATTATTTATAGAACACATTACAGCTATTGAATTTCCACAGCAAGGCGTGAGAGGATGTTATGAGGAAAATGAATGGGCAATACAGAGATTAGTAGAAGCAAAAGATTTTGAACAAGAAAAGCCAATTATATTTTCTGAATGGTGTAAGAAAAGAGAAGAAAATAATAGGTTTACAGGCGCAACACCTCTTCTTGAACTTTTTAGGCAAAGTGTTATTAAGAAAGCTCAAAAAATAAGAAATTCAGCAAGAAAATCATAGCTAAAATTCAACCTATACGTGACTAGGATTTGGAACGTATTATTAGCCTTGTTTGTTGTATTACAAATAAGGATAGTCAGGTATGTTGAAAAAGTTGTTTGATGGTGTGATGGAATTCATTCGGGCATGGATATTTGCGCCACTGGTTTATTTTATTTTCCGTGTGATTTTGCGCTGGAAAGTTGAGGGGCAAATTCCTGATACGCCGAAGATGATTTGTGCTTTAGCGCCACATACCACGAATGCTGACTTTTTCTTCATTATTTATCTGGCAGTGCATTTTAAAGTAACGCCCAGTTGGATTGGTAAAAAAGAACTTTTTGAGGGACGTTTTGGGGCGTTGTCGTATTATACAGGGGGCATCCCAGTCGATAGAGAGTCGCCTTTGAAAGCCTTGAAACAAGTTATTAAGCATATCAAACAAGCGGATAAAATCGTCTTATGTATTGCGCCCGAAGGCACACGTAATTATAGCGACCATTGGAAAAAAGGCTTTTATTTCATCGCACAGAAGACCGATATGCCGATTGTTTTTTTCAAGATGAATTATCCTGAACGGACGATTACCGCACGGGAAGCCTTCTACCCCACTGGTGATATCGATGCTGACCTCGCTGTGATTAAACCCTTCTTTGATGATGCAGTGGGTCGTCATCCAGAGAATGCTGCGCCTGTACGCTTTGCTGATGAGATGTAAGCCTGTTTATGCTCATTGAGACACATATCAAGAAACTTGCCTTGTTGTTATTGTTACTATTGGCAAGTTGTAATGGCACACCTCAAATAACTGATAGCCTGCAAGCTGAGATTGGTATCGCGCAATCGGCTGTGATGAATCTCAACATCATGAATCGCTCGGCGACGATTCAGCCTCTCGCATCGGATTCGGAATTATTGTTTTCTGCACTGGTTGGCGATGTCAGCACTGTTAGCTATAGTGCTGAAATTAACGAGCAAGCCTTTATCCTCCTGAGTGATAATCCTAACTTGCCATCCACAAATGATTGGGAAATTCAAGCTAGTTCTGCTATTCCAGTGGCTTATGTGGTGGATGTGACCGACGGCACATTATCCGCTAACCTGAGTATAGCTGATGTACCGCGCTTTGATATTGTGGCAAGTAATAGCACCGTTGATGTTGACTTCCCGATTTCGGCTTTTCAATTAGCCTCTGATGCGAGTGAGAGTACGGTCAATTTTTCGATTCCTACTGGGGCAGTTGTGCAATCCAGCCAGCTCGTTAGTATTGGGGGATTGCTAAATTTGGATATTGCTCAAGGGGTGAGTTTTGCAGGGAATGTTACTGTGCAATCAGGTGGCTTTACGTTGACTATTCCGCCAACAACAGGTGTTCAGATTATCGTAGCGAGTAGCGCAAATTCGGAGATTTCATTGCCGAATGCTCCACGCACACCTGCTGAAATTGCCAGTTATATCACTGATAATTTCTCGCAATCGGATTCGCAAATTATCTTACAAGCTGACCTTGATGGGGCGGCGATTCGGATTATACAGGAGTAGTACATGGCAAAACTCATCATGACGCATCATGCAATTGAACGTCAATGGCAACGGCGTGTCTCACAGGGCATGATTCAGAAAACTGTGGATGTACCTGATGGTCGTAAAAAAGAGGATGATGGCGATACGCAGTTTTTCAAATCTTTTAATGGACGTAAAGTGCATGTGGTGGCTATGCCAAAAGCGCGTGGTGAATGGCTGATTAAAACGGTATGGGTGGATAATGAGGCTGACCCTCATCCCCTATGGAAGTTAGTGGTTACATTGGGGCTTCGTTTGTTGCGACGTTAAAGTACAGAATAGTGTGGAGAGCGAAAATTGTCAGGGCGGACGCAATAATGCTCTTTAATAAATTAAGGCGGAGAGAATATTGCGCCTTCATATAAACATGAAGGCTAGATAGACAATATCGACACAAGGTCGACACAGACTATTTCTGTCGGCTTTAGCCGATGTTGGATACCTAGCGTCCGAGTTTATTCGGATGCGCCAAAAGCCATTTTTAAACTCCGTGTTTAATTGTAAAACTGAATCATTGCGTCCCTACAAGTCAAAAGGTTTAGTAGGGACACTATCATGCGGTTTTAAGAAAATAGGTCGGTAAGGAACAAAGCAGTTGAGATATATCTCAACCCTACATCAACGCCTAAAAAATTGGGATTCATGTAGGGATGGCATCCATGCTATCCGCCTAAAAATGTTTCACAATTAAATTTTTAATCTGCATAATAGTGTTCGTGATGAGAAAACATTGACCTCCTACCAGCATGTTATGTCCCTTATTTTTTAATAAAAATGATGGGTGTTTCCCACATAAACAGTCACATATCCCTTGATAGTCTTAACATCATATTTGACACCTGAACGTTCGTTCGGTACAATCAGAACAAGTATTCGTTAGAATATGTGTTTTGTAAACTATCGCAAATGTAAAAAGGATTGAGCGATGGGTGATGTAAAAGATTTTAAGAAGTTATCTGAACGGCAGAGAAATATTCTCAATTTCATGCATGATTATGTGGAAGAGAATGCGTATCCGCCAACCATTCGTGAGATTGGTGAAGCAACGGACATTAATTCGACTTCTGTTGTGAATTACAATCTCAACAAACTTGTTGATGCGGGTTACCTTGACCGCTCTGATAAGGTTTCTCGTGGCTTGCGCTTGGTGGCTAAAATTCCGGGCAAAAGCGAGAGAAAAGTTCGTGCATCTGATATTGTCGAACGTGTGGCATTGGTGGGCAAGATTGCTGCAGGTTTGCCAATCGAAGTACCAGAAGATGTCGCGCATAGTTTCGATGATGATGATATGCTCGATATTCCACCATTTTTGCTGGGTGGGGTTGATGCAACTCAGGTCTTTGCACTTGAGGTTGAAGGCGATTCGATGATTGATGCCATGATTAGCGAAGGCGATATTGTCTTATTGCGCTCGACTCAGACGGCAAAGAACGGGGATATGGTCGCTGTGTGGTTGCCCGAACGTGGCGAAACGACTCTCAAGTTTTTCTACAATGAGGGTGCCAAAATTCGCTTGAAGCCAGCCCACCCCACAATGGATGACATCTATGTAGATGCACGTAATTGTGAAATTCGTGGCAAGGTTCTATCGGTCATTCGTACCGTTCACTAAATTCTACAAGTTTTTCCAACTGAAAAAGCCATCAACAGGTGTGTCGTTTACGCTCCTGTGATGGTTTCTCTGTCGCTCAATCCTATAGAGATGAAAGGTAAAAGGGCAAAGGTAAACATCACTTGTTTTCTCCTTTTACCTTTATCATCTCAGTTAAATATTGCTCAGATTGTCTTCATATAAATATAAACATCAAGTAATCAATATCCATAGATGGCTTTAGCCTCTGTCGATAAACATATTTTCAGGTTTGCAACACAGCAACCTTGTGTCGATATTGTTTTATAGACTACAGGTTTATCCGTAGGCGATTCATTAACCAAAAACGACCCATAATAGTATAGGTCGTTTGAATAGCTTTTATTGCCCAAGAATTATGTGAGTCGGTTGTAATACTCAACCACAAGCTGAACATCGACAGGAACTTGGACTTCACCTTCTTCTGGGGTGCGTGTAAATGTTGCTTTGAAGTCTTTTTTGCTGACTTCAAGGTATGGAGGATAAGCTGAAATTTGCTCAATCCATTCTTCAACATGAACATTTTTACGCATACGTTCGCTAACTTCAATCACATCGCCAGGGGCAACTTGGTATGACGGCAAATCAAGGCGTTTGCCATTGACATTGATATGACCATGTACAACGAGTTGACGTGCCGCCCAAATGGTAGCACCAAAACCAGCTTTGTACACAATATTATCAAGACGACGCTCCAACAGAACCAACAAGCTATTACCTGTTGTACCCGGTTGTTTGTCAGCTTTTTTGTAGTAATTACGCATTTGACGCTCGCGGATATTATAGATAAAAGCGAGCTTTTGCTTCTCGTCCAATTGCAAGCCGAAGTTACTACGACGACCACTACGGAACGACTTTTCCCGTCCATGTTGTCCGGGAGGGAAGGCACGATTTTCTAAGATACGAGCGTATTTAGGGCGTGCAATCAGCATTTCGCCAAAACGACGCTGTTTCTTAGCTTTCGGTCCATGATACGATGCCATAAATCAACCTCTTTAACACAGCTATACCGCGAGTCAGCCGCTACCCGCTTTTGCTTTCAAAATTCTAAACTATCTCTAATAGATAGGAGTGAACATTACGACGAAACATTGTACTATTTACAACTATAATTACTAGGGTGTTTTTCAATACATAGGTAAAACCTACGAGATACATTAGGCATATTAGTCTCTGTCACTCTCTGATATGTTTATGCTAAATTGAAGTCTAATGATGTATGATGAACACATTGGCAAAGGATGCTTGTAAAAACTGGAAAGAAATTAGAAATAGTAGTGGTTTTATTTTCGAGCGCGATACATCATGTCTAAAAAATTAAGATTCATGTAGGGACAGCATGGATGCTGTCCGCGACAAAAGACCCAAAACTATTCTAAAAATCTTCCAGACGCTACATGTATAACAATGCATAGCTATCAAAAGGTGAAGGAGGCTCGTCAACTAGGGCGGGTGAACTTATGAAGAATATTCTTATCATCGGTGGTACACGCAACATGGGGTATTTCTTAACCCAACGCTTGGTAGACTCAGGGCATCGTGTCACCATCCTGAATCGGGGCATGAGCGAAGATAAGTTACCCGAAACAGTCTATCGTTTGCGTGCAGACCGTACCGACCCTCAGCAGATGAAACGTGCCTTAATGGGTAAAAGTTTCGATGTTGTCGTCGATTTTGTGATGTACCGCCAGCATGAAGCCGAAGTTGTCGTTGATTTACTCGGTGGTGCAATTGAACACTACATCATGATTAGCACTGGGCAAGTTTATCTCGTGCGTGAAGGCATTTCACGTCCATTCACCGAAGATAGCTTTGAAGGGCGTATCCAACCCCCACCCAAAGCCAATACCTTTGCCTATGAAGAATGGTCATATGGGGTCAACAAACGCCAAGCCGAAGAAGTTTTCATGAAAGCCCACCAAGAACAAGGCTTCCCCTATACAATCTTACGCCTCCCAATGGTCAATAGTGAACGTGATAGCTTCCGTCGTTTATATAGTTACATCATTCGCCTCAAAGATGGTGGACCTATTCTCATCCCAGAAACGCCCACCTACCCCTTGCGTCATATTTATGGGCAAGATGTTGTGCGCGTCTTAGAGCAACTCATTAAAGACAAGCAAGGTCTCGGACGAGCATTCAATATTTCACAAGAAGAAACAGTCTCGATAGATGAATTTCTCGGCATTCTTGCTGAACACATGGGCGTGATACCAAACATCGTCCGTGCAAAACGCAGTATCTTAGAAGCCAATGGTTTCCTGCCAGATTGCTCTCCATTCAGCGAACGTTGGATGAGTGAACTCGATAACACCAGAAGCAAAGAAGAACTCGGTCTAACTTACACCCCACTCTACGATTATCTTGGCAAACTCGTTGAGCATTACACCACAACGAAAACACCAAAACCTGTCGGCTACAAACGTCGCCAAGCCGAATTACAATTCGCCGAATCTGTACTATCTAGCGAGAAATAAACAAGAGAAAATACAGCTATGGTTTTATTAGAAACAAAAGAAAGTATTTTAGAAGCGTTACAATCTGAAGATAAAGAGTTGATTGAAACAGCTTTAAAGATTCTGATATCCCATCCTACTGGTGATGATAAAATCAGAAAAATCTTAGAAAATATGCTAGACGATAATAATAGTCCTTTTACTATAGTTAGCATTAAGCCAATTCGTTTTAGTGAACTTCGGTACATTGCAGGGCAAGCTCTTGCTACTGAGCGTGCAATAGTTAATGATGATAGAATTGTTATCGTGAATAATGTTGTCAAGCCAATATCAACCACAGAAATAGCACAAATTGCAACGAAAAATGGCTTTAAGAGAGAATCATTAGAAACAATGCTTCACAAATTGAATACTGCTGGATTGCTAGAAATGTGCAGGACTTGGTTTACAGTAAGTTCTGCTAAGAGGAATTTAGACATACTAGAAGCATCGAGAAAGAAGCCAGAGTAGGGATACAGCCTGCTTTGTCCACCCCTGTCATTTAAGCAATTTGAGCATAAACATTCGTGATTTACACCGTGAGACGTTCCAAACGTCATGCTAGCTATTTTGCAAACCCACTAAACGAGTTCATTCTCCAGTCCCTTCAGTGGACTTACCATCAAAATTAGCCAATGGTTTTGAACCGTTGGCGTAAAACGATAGCGAAAAACAACTTTTGAAACCGCGAAAATGAGCCTTATTTCTTGCTTTTCTTTGTGTGCTTTGTGCCTCTGTGGTTCATATTTGTCCTTAACATTAAAAACAGTCACATCACCGTTGATATGAACAACACCTAACCCTCATTCTATGCTTTTTAGCACGCTTTAGCCGCTGTCGATAAAACGAATTTTAAAGTTTGCAACACAGAATTTTTTACCTTCACCCTCAAACCCTACTCACTAATCCCCTGCCGACCCTTTTCCCAAGCAATCATCTTAGCGAACTCACCTTGGGTACGTGGCGCACCATGCCCATCCACATAAATATCATAATCAGCCTCTAAAAAGCGCTGGAGCATTGCCAAATCTAAATCTTCATCCCCTTCGTCACGGAGATGATATGGACGAGGGTAATAACTATCGCCTAAAAACATCACCCTCTGCTCAGGAAAACGCACCACAATTGAATCATCAGCATGAACACCACCCACATGCTCTAGCTCAATGAGTATCTCTTCAAGATGCAGAGTCATCGTCTTAGAGAAAGTCATCGTCGGTTTAGGCACATTAAATTCACGCCAATCAGAAATCGCATCAATCATCGCGTTATTACTAATCTCACGCTTCGGATTCTCGCTAATTTCTTCGCGCAACGCGGTAGCATTCCATTCACGCTCGGCATACTCAGCAAGATACTGTGCTGTTTTTTCGTGGGCAATAATATCGTTGGCATTAAACGATGCAACACCAAAGCTATGATCCCAATGATGATGCGTCAGGATAACGGTACGAACAGGCGGCAAAAAATTTCCGTTGATTGCCGCAATAATCTGCCGCGCATGACGGGGACTATTACCCCCATCAAT
This sequence comes from Phototrophicaceae bacterium, assembly GCA_965230145.1. Taxonomy (GTDB): domain Bacteria; phylum Chloroflexota; class Anaerolineae; order Aggregatilineales; family Phototrophicaceae; genus JAUZRW01. Next base: position 2,167,792 of record CBDDKI010000002.1, on the reverse strand, counting down.
CAGAATAGTCTGGTTATATAATTTAATGACACCAATATTGGGTTGAATAGTATTCGGTGTTTCATCACGCGGAAAAATATTGATAGATGGAGCAAGTGATTCTAAATCTCTAAGCATAAATCTCTCATTTGGTAAGTTGTCACGACAATATGACAATAATCCTACAGGTTTTTACGGAAAAATGTAGTGATTTCCGTTATTATGGAACATAACATACATTGTATGTAAAATTAAAAGTCAAAAACCAAGATTAGTCTTGGAAATTACGCGCTTGAGAGAAATTGTGTAGGCACAATGCCTGCGTTGTCCACAAAAATTACTCAACTGCGTAAGTCCTATAGTATATCAAGAGATTTTTTCCTCTGTACTCATCGTCCCTTTCCACTGGTAGGAGAAGACAGATATGTACAGGAAGCAGGTAGATAGAGGTGATGTGACAAATCCCTTGAGGTCAATATATCATTCTATTCATAATCTCACTTAGGTAACGTGAGTTTTATTAAGGTATCTTATTATTGTATAGGGTTGCCCTTATCATAATAGTTGAAGCACCAATTGTAAGAAAAGGTACAAGGCAAAACGTACTTCGAGATTTACCTTTTACCTTTAAATTTTTACCTTTGGAGTTTAGTTTCCAGCTTTTAGAGACATATATATGCAATAAGCACTTATCCAAAATTGACGTTAGGTACTTATCTTAATGAGCCTGAACCCCAATCAGCAGGCAGAAAAAATCAAACAAGCACTAGCCGAAGTGCGCGCCAATAAAGCACATTTCACAGCAGAATCCTCCTCCCAAATTGTGATGCTCCTGTTAGATAGATTGCGTCGCTTACAAACACTTGAACCACGCGAACGTCTAACAAATGATGAAATCCGTTTGGTAACAGTCATGTTCATTGATGTCAAAGACTCTACCGAAATGGTACAACACCTTGATACCAGCGATTGGAAAGTCGTTATCGCAACCGCACATGACTTAATTGCTGATATTGTTGACCAATGGGATGGGCAAATTGGGCAATACTTAGGCGATGGTGTCTTATGTTTCTTCGGCGCACAACGTAGTCGTGGTGATGATGCCCCTCACGCAGTATCCTGCGCCTTACAAATACAATCCGCAATAAATACATATGCCCAAAGCCTACAAGAACTCCATGGCATTGACTTTGGCTTACGCATTGGCATCAGTACAGGGCGCGTCATTGTGGGCATGATTGGTCGCCAAACTGTCAAACAAGAACTTTTAGCACTGGGTCCCGCAACCAACCTCGCCGCACGTCTACAAGGTGTTGCCCCTGTCGGTGGTATTTTAGTAGATAGCGCAACCTATAATCGCATTCGCCGTGACTATATCACTCAGGCACAAAGCTCTGTTGAATTTAAGGGCTTTGATGACCCAATCAGCAATTATCTAGTCTTAGGTCGTCGCACGCAGCCAGCCAATCAATTCACAGATACGAAAGTAGCGAGTATCGAATTACCTCTCTTAGGACGTGATGATGACCTCGCATTAATAAGTTATCTGTGTGATACAGCGTTACAAAATAAACAATGTCAGGTAATGACTATCACAGGCGACATCGGCATAGGCAAAAGCCGTTTACTACAAGAAAGCGTCCTTCTTACAGAAGGGCATTTCACGCATATTATCATGAGTTCGCAGTATGAATCACGCACGCAATCACAAAATCTCTTGTGGGATATGCTGATGAATCAGTGTAATCTCACCGATGATATGCCTATCACAATGGTACAGCAACAGGTTGAAGCCTACATAAAGCATATGTGGGAAGATGACGATGCCATAAAATCAGCCCATGCAATTGCACACCTCGCAGGCTTTGATATTGCACCACCAGATGATAACCCTATCCATTGGGTATTAAATTGGTTTGAAGGCGTAGCAAGAAAATCCCCTATTGCGATTATGGTAGATAACTTGCAATGGGCAGATGAACAATCCATTGATTTATTAGAACAAATTGCACAGCGTTTACATCAAACAGCAAGCGTTATCATCTCAGCAGGTAGACCAGAATATGCAACCATTCATCCACGCTATATGCAAGGATGTGACCGTAAAACAACTATTGATTTAGAAACACTGCATAAAGATACCACCCTAAGCATTATCAACCATGTGTTCTCTAAGATTGAGCGTATTCCGATTACCCTTGCTAATGAAATCAATGAGCGCGTTGAGGGCAATCCATTATTCGTTCGTGAATATCTCAGCATGTTATTTGATACCAATGTTTTCAAAACCACACAAGATGGCAATTGGCGTTTCAATATCATCATGTTGGATGTCGCCTTAAATACTTTACCCAATGGTCTATTGAGCATCTTACAAGCACGCCTAGATGATTTACCGAACCAAGCCCGTCAGGTAATGCAGGCAGCATCCATTAGCGGACAACGCTTTTGGGAGAGTAGTGTCGCCTTATTACTGGATACAGATAACGTTCCATCCGTATTACGATATTTGCTCACACGCGGCATGGTTATCAGTGATGAAAACAGCATGTTTGAAGGCGAAAGACAATATCATTTCCGACACAGCTTATACCGTGACGTTGCGTATGAAATGATACCCAGAGCCAAGCGTGAAGCCTATCACGAAAAAATGTTTACGTGGTTACTAGAGCATATCGCTGGCAATGTCGAACAATATGATTTATTAGCTGAACAATTTAGCGATGCGGGTGAAAATCTGGCAGCACTTCAAGCCTATTTAGAAGCTGTTGAAGTCAAAATTAGCTTGAAAAAAGAATATCAAGCCCTCAAAATGATTGATAAAAGCCTCAGCATTTCTAACAAAGTCGACCGTGCATCAGCCTTGCCTATCGTTGCCAGATTATGGTCATATCGTGGTGAAGCCCTCATTGCGTTAGAGCGTTATGAAGAAGCGAGTGCCGCCAGTCAATCTGCATTGATGCTCTTAAAAGAGTTACCAGATGATCAGCTATCAGACAGTCGTATTACCGCAGAACGTATTCTCGGCTTGTCCAATACAAGTCTAGGGCGCTTCAACGAAGCCTATGATGCCCTTACACGCGCTCATAATCTACTACCTCAGCATGATCGAAGTCAAATTGCATCCGTGCTAATTGCCTTTGGACGTTTGTATTACTACCAATCACGTCTAGAAGAAAGCCTTGCTTACCAAAAACGCGCAGTAATGAATGCCGAAAAATCTCAAGATTTACAATTGATTGCTGAAGCCCTTTCTCAGTTGGGTCTCATAGATTTTGAGCGGGGTAATCTAGTAGATGCCCTGACAGCTTATGAAGAAAGTTTACAAATTCATCGTTCACTCCAGCGTATACCTGAACAAGCGAACGACCTCTTTTATATTGGCTTAGTCCATTTGCATATGGCAGATTACAATAAAGCCTTTGAATATTTCTCGGTCGCTGACAACTTACTAAATCCAATCAATCATACAAATATACTGTTACAAGCCTATCGTGGACTCGTTCTAATCTTATTAGAACGTACAACACAAGGCAAAGCACTCATAGCAGATGCAACCAGCCATATTCTGCGTGATGTCGATATGCAACAACGCTTACAACTGGTCAATTTACAAAGCCTTGCTATCACAAAAGACTATGCCAACTTACGTGACCAAGCATTAGCCTTCGTACAGCAAGACCGCATCAACCCATCCCTCAAAGCACGCGCGCTAAGACACTTAGGAGTAGCATCCTATAATCTAGGGACAAGCGATGCCCTTGAACATTTAAACAAAGCTCTAAACGATGAAATTGCGTTCGCGGGACTGGATACATGGCTATGTCATGCCGAGTTAGCAATAGCCCTAGAAGATAATGAAGCGAAATCGCACCATTTCTCAAAAGCACAAACACTCATTATTGAACGGGCGAATAACCTAAACGATTACGCTGAAATGAAAAACACATTCCTAGAAAACGACTTCGTTAAAAACAATTTAAACAGAGACTTATAGGTCGCACACCGATATATAATTGGCAAAGTGTTTCTCGCAATTGCTACAGAGAAAATCTAGCATGATTTGTGTAGGGACAGAGCCTGCTCTGTCCTAAAAATACAACAAACTTCTTCATATTATTGTAAGAAGAACCCCCTGCCTTGCCCAATCACAAGATCTTTTGATATAGAAATATGATAATGAAATTTCCTAATTAAACACGAAATCAAATCGGCAGATAATCCTACGTAGAGGCGCAAGTTGATAGTACCTCAACAGAATTACGCTTAGAGTGAGAAAATATCAACATGGACGCATATCATTGCATCTCAAAAAATAACAGGAGTCCGTAGGGACACTATGAGGCAGTTTTACAACTAAACACGGAATTAAAACAAAAGATAATTCTCGTAGGGGCACACCGACGGTGTGCCCTTACACCTAAATCTTTCTCCGTCCTAATTTATTAAAGAGCATAATAGTGTCCGGACAAGAAAACAACTGCCCTCATTATCTTGTACCGCTACATTCCACACCACAAGATTTTTGATGTAGGGATGCGATCTATCACATCCGCATATTAGAAACCTAACACATTACCTGTCTTATTTGTTGAAATTCGGAAATACATTCAGACCGACTATCTGCCCTTAAAATTTTATGTCGGCAATCACTCGGAAACCGCACTAATCTCTGGGGTAACCTCATAATTTGCTGGGGGAGAGGGAACATAACCAAAGAGGCGAGTCACAGTCGCTAAGATAGTGAAGGTAATCAACACAGTAACCACAATAATAATGCCATAGCGCACAGCTTGCATCAGGTTTTCATATTCAGCTTGTGTCAATCCAAATCGTTTTTTCTCATCAGACATAATTCATCAAACCTTATTGGGTCGCATCTCTCTGTAAACCGCTACCGTTGCTTTTGCAATGCCTTCATGCGTGAAGTGTTCTAGAACTCGTTTACGTCCTGCTAATCCCAGAACATGCCTTAAATCAGCCTTAGATTGTAAATCAAGCAAGTGCTTCGCCAATTGCTCAACATCGCCCTCTGGGAAAATTAAGCCCCCATTGCCAATAACACTTGGAATAGCACCACTATCACTGCCCACAACGGGTAAGCCACAAGCCATTGCCTCCACCAATACGCGCCCGAATTGTTCTTTCCAGTTTGGGCGTGTCAAGGAGGGTAACACGAGTATATCAATTTCTGCATATTGTTTGGGCATTTCCGTAGAGGCGACCCAGTCTATCCATTCAATACGCTCTGCAATACCGAGGTCATAGGCTAATTCGTGTAAATCGTCCTTTAGAGGACCACTACCCACCAAACGGAGTTGCCAATCCCCTTCAAGTGCAGTGCAGGCTTCCATCAGATGATGCACACCTTTTTCTTCCACTAATCGACCAATATAGCCAATTGTGAATGGACGGTCATTGACTTGGGTGCGTGGCTTGAATAACTCAGCATCTGTCCCGAATTGCGGAATTGTTCGCATCGAGCCTTTGTAGCCTTTATCACGCCAGACCTCACCAGCACTATCTGTCCCGACCAAAGCATAGTCAATAGTGTTCAATACCCATTTCTCACCCCAGCTAAAAGGCGGTGGATAATTCCGTTTGATATTTTGCCAGCTAAAAAATAAGCTCTTAGTCCGTGCCAACCGCGCAAATAACAGGGCTTGCCATGTAGCAAAGTTATAGGGTTCTTCATCAATATGAACAATGTCAGGCTTAAACTCAGAGATATAATCTTGCAAACGAGGATAAAAATGCGTGTGAAAATTGCCATTGAGCGCAATCGGAGTTTCTTGTAAACGATAGCCTTTAGTATAGACGCGCTCTAAAACTTGCTCACCACGCTCATCTTGCCAGGATGGTGGAACAAGCGTTAGTAGCTCAATACCTTCCTGAGCAATATACTCTAATTTGCGCTGATAAATGCCCACGATACAGGCTTTTGACAGCATCAATACACGCATAACCACTCCCAATAATCATAAAGCGAGCGTTAGTGTACCATTTTTGACCTGTGCTTTTTAGAGCCTTTGATGCAGGTGAATATTATGATGCAAATATAAAATTGAGGATGTCAACGCCACCATACACAAAACCTAATTTTCTAGGCATTGGGTGTAGGGTTGAGATAATACAGATTTACAATTAAACAAGGAGTTAAAGTAGGGACGAACCCTGTGTGGTCGCCTTCGTAAGGGCAGACCGTCGGTGTGCACTTACACCCAAATCTCTCTCCGTCATTTATTTCTTAAAAAGCAAAAGTAGCTGTTACCCAAAAATCATTCTTTATTTAGTCTGTAGTAATTGCGAGGTAGACCAATAAGGTCAACTATTAAATTGTTCGCGTGCTATTTATAGAGATAGGATAATCTTATGAAGACAACGATGCTTCCAAAAAAACCTGACGCGAAATCGCCAGCAGGGGCAGATATTCGTTACTTAATGGATGGTACAACAGGTGGAATGATTCATAGTACCGTACCACCCCATCAAATTAATAAGGCGACTGTTCATGCGACTGTTAGTGAGTTTTGGTATATCTTAGAAGGACAGGGTGAAATTTGGCGGGATAATGGTGTGGAAGAGTCTGTTACGGAACTCGTTGCTGGTGTTTCAATTGATATTCCAGTCGGAACGAAGTTTCAGTATCGGAATGTCGGTGATGTTGATTTGAAGTTCATCTGCGTGACTATGCCTCCCTGGTTAGGCGATGATGAAGCGACTTATGTTGAGGGCAAGTGGCAAGCGACGGTTTAGGTTATTTGGATTGGTCACCCATTGCTACAGCGACAGCAGAGGCGAGTTCTTTAGAATGCGTGAGGCTGACATCCCACTGGGTTAAGCCGAGTTCTTGTGCGACTTGTTCTGCTGCGCCATAGAGATGCAATACAGGGCGTTTACGGGGATTATTGACACGTATTTCGATTTCTTGCCAACTGACATCGCCAATACCTGTACCGAGTGCTTTACCAACGGCTTCTTTTGCCGCAAGACGGGCTGCTAAACGGTGAGGTTGGTCTTCACAGTCTTCGCGTTCACCTGCTGTAAAAAACCGATTTAAGAAACGTTCGCCTAAGCGTTCAATACCACCGGCAATGCGTTCGTGTTCAATGGTATCAATTCCGCACCGTAGCATAGATTTCTCCCCGTAATCCAATCATAGACTGTGACTTTAGTCCTAATCGTGCTTATTTTCTAGGCAAAATATCTCACAAAATGAGTTTGTATCAATCTTAATGCCAAACGTTATGCCTACTGTGTATCGGTATACGCTACAATGTAATTGGGTATATGGCATGGAAAGTAGTACGTATGGTAGACACTTCGATAGACACTCAACTCGAACTTCATATTATTAATTTTCTGGATTGGCAACGTGAAGGTCAATTTAGTGTAGATACACAACGTCCTATTATTTTAGATTTTATAGCGAATATTTTAGACCTACTCGAAACGGGCGATTTTTCTGAGAAAATTCTGCTCGGTGGTGAAACGATTCTGCTAAGTGATATTGCTCTTATCAACGAGACTTTGCTGAAACGGTTGGCAGAAACGGCAGATGATTATGTACAAATTGGTTCGTGGTATCGCTATTTAGATGGGCTATTAGCAAATGGCGAAAGTTATATTCGGAATTTGCTTTTGGGGCGGATGGATGCACAACGCTATGGCATCCCACTGAGTCCCATTGCTTTTATGCCAAAGTCTTATCAAAATTCAGCCCAATTACCACAAATCTTAAAAAACTTCGGTATTAATGCGGTTGTCTTTTATTCTGACTATGCCACAATCCCCTTGCCATTTCATTGGCAAGCTCCTAATGATGCGTCAGTTCTGGTGATAAATTATCAGGCATGGGATAATCCACAGGAGTCTATTCAAGCGCAATCTGATTCTCAACCTGATGGTCCATTTTTTTGGATGCACCGCAGTACCTCATCTGAAACACTCTTATCTAATCTGCAAGATGGCATAGCGTCAGCGAAAGCTACCCAAAGCACTCTTGAGGAATTAGTTGGGGTTTTGCGCGAACGCTTGCCTGATGATTTTCGTCCGCGCATGAGTGGTGAATTGCACCTCGAACCCTTAGCCCGAACATCGGGACGCTTTTCTGGTCGCATCCCTCATAAACAATCAGTGCTAGCTTTGCAATCTGAGTTAAATCATTTTGTTGAACCGATTTTTGCACTGGCACAAGCCTTTGGTGCGATTTCTTTCTCTAAAATGCAGAAATCTTTACTGGATTATAGCTGGCGTTTATTGATGCAAAATATGGCTTATGAGGTTTTTGCTGGTGCTGTTTCTGATGATGTACAAGATGAGCTGGCTATTCGTAACCGACAAATTAAAGACAATAACCAAGCAATTATCAATAAGTCTTTAGATGATTTATCTGGCACACGGTATCGTGCAGAGCATTCAAGGCAAGCGACAGCAGAAACGTATATTACAGTCTGGAATCCACACGGGTATGCCGTTCAACAGGTGGTTGAAATTGAACTCAACTTACCGCGCGGATATTATCCGAATGTTTTGATTGACCCTGATGGAGAGGAACAGGCATTTACATGGAATGCAGAGCGTAACGTACTCGATTTTCGGGCAAGTGTTGCCTCAATAGGCTATGCTGTCTATACGCTAAAAATTAGCCGAGATAAGACTGCTACCTATAATCAACCGCGTGTGGTGGACGGTCTTTCGATTGGAAGTGCATCTGGTGTATCGCTGGGTTTTATTGATGAGCGACTTGATTGGACATTTGCAAACGGCAGTATTTCTGACTTGTTGTCTTATTATGATGGGGGCGATGCAGGTGATATTTGGCAGTACCAGACCCCTGCCCCTGATGTGATTGTCAAAGGTGGGTTGGTTGATGTTATTCAGACTGAGGCAACTCCGACTTATGAACGGTTGATATTTCGTCAACGAATGCGGATAGCCCCGAGCCTTACAAATGGGCAACGGGTACGTGGTTTAAAAGTTTTGGATTTAACAACAACTGCAACTTATTATAATGACTTAGACGGTGTTCACTTTAAGACACACTTCACCAATTCTGCTGAAGACCATCGTTTGAGGGCGCATATCCGCACAGGTGTACTTTCATCAGTGGTGCACAGTGACTCTGTTTTTGGATTAGAAGCACGCACCGTATCCAATAATCTGAATGAATACCCGATGCAGAGCCTCGCAACGATATATGATGATAGACGTGGGTTAGGTTTATTCACACGCGGATTAACATCATTTGAAGCCATTAAAGAAGATCAGCAGGTTACATTAGCACTGACGCTATTACGTTCGGTTGGTTGGTTGAATAAAAAGAAGAAAATTTCAGCGACTGGCGCACAATTGCAACAAGATTTAACAGCAGAGTTCATGCTAATGCCATTGGATACGCCGCGGAATACTGCGGAATTATTGCGTAACAGCATGAGTTATCGTTCGCCACTCAGAGCTATTCAGTATCATGAAAAACCTAAGGTGAATCGCCATAGTTACTTGCAGATTGATAATGACAATGTAATCATGACTGCCCTCAAAACGCCTGAAAATGGTCAAGGAATTATTATGCGCCTCTTGAATTTGGCTGAGGGAGACAGTGGGGTGCATATTGTGTCGAATGAAAAATTATCAGAGGCTGTCCTGCTGAATTTGGCTGAGGAGTATCAGGGCGATTTAACGATGGAGAAGAATCAAGTCAATGTTTCTTTAGAGCCGAACCAAGTCGCAACAGTGCATTTGAAGTTCTAGTCTAGCGGAATACTTACACGGAAGGTTGCTCCCTCGTCTAAGATGCTATGTGCATGGACATGACCACCATGTAGGGTAGCAATTTCTCTTACAAGCGCTAGTCCCATACCTGTTTCTTTACGTGACCCGCCACTTGGACGTGAGAAGGGTTCAAAAATATCATCTGGTAGTAACTCAGGCTCAATACCTGCCCCTTCATCTATGATGTGAATGATAGCATTTTTATTGCCTATCATGTCCTCTTCTGTCGACATGGTGACAGTTACTGTATCGCCTTTTTCGGAATAATTAATACCATTAAGCACTAGATTGCCAATCATCTGGTTGATGCGTTTGTTATCGACTGTTGCAAATACATCTTCCTCTGGCAAATCAACCTTGATGATGACCTCTTGCTCAATGGCAAATGGACGGTGTTCATCAATCGCTTCATGGATGATGTCTTGTAGCTTATGTTTGCTTGTCTCTAAGGAAATTGTGCCACGCTCGAAACGCGATAATGTTAATAATTCTTCGACTAATTCACGTAGATATTGAGTGACTCTATCTAAGCTATCCAGATGCGTGTCGAGGCGTTCGGGTTGCCGATGCAACATATGCAAGCGTAAGATGATACTGCTGAGTGGGGTGCGTAATTCATGGGCAGCATTAGCGATAAAACGTGCGCGTTGGAAGTATAGTTTACGTTCTTGGCTAATATCACGGGCTATAGCCACCATCCGTACAGGGTTTTCGCCTGGTTGTCCTACTAATGAGAAGCGCATACTGGCATAAAATTCTGTGCCGTCACGATGCTGGAGACGTGTTTCACTACGCCCTGCTTCAACTTCTTGAGGGTTGTCTAGTAAATTGCCGATATTGCGCTGGGTGGTATCTTCGGGGGTTACCCGTACATAGGATAAGGGCTTACCATATAAATCATCTAATCCATAGCCTACCATGCGACAGAAAGCAGGATTAGCATATTGAATGGTGAAGTTTTCCATATAGAAAATGCCTTCCGCTGTTGAATCTAAAATAGCTTTGAGGCGTTTGCGTTCAACCGATAATTGTTGAGTGCGACGTTCAATTTGACGCTCAAGCTGTTCGTTTTGTTGACGTAATTGTAAGGCGAGAATCTCGTTTTCTAGAGCCACACTGATTTGATTAGATATTGTGTTAATCAACTCGTAATCTGTATCGTTGAATTCAGGCGCATTGTCATCTCGTACTGCCAAGAAAATTCCTCTGCGGTTGACGATTGCCGCTAATGCCTTTTGCCCATCATCGAGTGTATATGTCCCGTTAGGGGATAAGATTAAATCGGTGGTCGGCATTGTGTCTTCGATAAGATGAGGCTGTCGTATCACCTCTGTGAAAATATGCCACATATCGTCAGTTGCATTTAAGGATTGTACTTTATGGAGGATTTTGCCCGTTGGTAAATTGAATATCACGAGAAATAAGCGTGTTTGATCCAATGATGAGCAGATTACATTGAGCAAGTCACGCAGTGATTCCTCCAGACTTGCTGGAGAAAATAGTAATTCTTGGGCGGCGTACATTGTCTCCGTGTTGATAAGGTTTTTGACGAGAATTTTCTGGAGACGATTGCGTTCTGCAAGGTCATTTTCATATTGTTGCTGGAGGCGCGTATAAACAATCGCAGTAATGGCTTGTTGTGACAGTGCTAGCGCATATCGAGCATAATCTTCTGTGAAAAAGTCTTGTTGGCTAGAATCGAGGTTCAGAACACCAAGCATTTCTCCTTCATATCGTAATTCTATGCCCATCCATGATTTGATATGTTCTGTTCCTTTGATGGGAATCCATTTCGGGTTACTAGAAATATCGTTAATCACACGGACTTTGCCCAAGGTGTTTTCATAGATGATATTGCCAGATTTCGGTACTGTTTTATTGGGCTTGAATTTAATATCGAAAACTTCTTTTGGTAAGCCTTTCGTGGCAACAAAGTGCAACTCTCCCGCCTGTAAGAGGGTAATACTTGCGCTATCATAAGGGACAATATCTTGTAGCGTATCCAGAAAGTCATTCAGGGCATTATCGCTCAAGCGGTTTTCATGAATAACACTGGATAGTATCAAGTTGTTTTCGATCAATGAATCGTCATGAAAGGTATCGACCTCTTCTGCATAGACTTTATTTTCAATTGTTGGAGAAAAAGTGACCAGCCAATAGTCATCCTCATTAAGGTAATCAACTGTTTTAAATGTGGCATCAATCCATGTATTACCTGTTATAGGATGAATGACCGTCAAATGTAATGAAGCAATATCGTGACCATTTAATAGTTGTTTGTAGCTGTCCTGTACCAGTTGTTGCGAAATCGGATGAACATAATCAGTCCACTCATACTCTAGCAATGTTTCTTCTGCGAGATTGAGCCAGTCAAGTGTACGGCAATTCGCCAACACAATTTTATCTTTGTGAAGGAGAATTGTGTTGGTATCTACTGAATCAAGAATTTGTTTGACTGCCTGAATAGATAGTGTCATTGAAGCATTTCGTATCAACTAAATAGATGATAGTCTACATTGATTAATGTGTTATGCGCTTTAAGAAAATTATAGGGAGAAAGATTTAGATGTCAGGGCGTAGCATACTACGCCCCTACGTAGAATTATCTCCCTATTTAATTTTAAACCTGCATTACATACTAATATAACATCATTTACTTTAGAGTGTAGCGCAAGAAACGGTGGAATAGTATTAATAGCATTTCAGTAATTAGCTTTTCAGCTTTTTACTGCCCGAATTTGCAATCAACCATGGTATTTCTGACAGACTAATTTGCTCATTTACTATAATATTCTAGGCTGAATTTGATGATTCATTTCACATACAAACGCTAAATAATCTGTATATGATTCTTTCCACGAGAAACGAGAAAAGATGAGACGCATCTATCACTGGCTACCCCTTGTTGCTTTAATATTACTCACGATGCTATTTTTCTACAAACTTGCTTTTAGCAATATGATTTTGGCACGGGGGGATACTTATACTTATTTCTATCCATATTGGGATGCTCGTAATATGGCGATGCGCTTGGGGGACTTGCCTTTATGGACATCTGACATTTTTATGGGCGTACCTCTGCTAGCGAATCCTCAGCTTGGGACATTTTACCCTGCTAATTGGTTGACAATCCCGCTGACTGCGCCTGATGCGGTGCGCGTCAGTATTTTGGGGCATATTGGTTGGAGTGCTTTGGGTGCGTTTGTATTATTCCGTGAGTTGATGAGCAAGCGTTTACTGCCTGCAAGCGTAACAGCAACAGTGTTTGCGCTAAGTGGCTATATGACTGCCCATGTTGAGCAGATTAACCAATTACAGGGGTTATCGTGGTTGCCGTGGTTGATATTTTTCTATCATAAGACACTCGTGAGTCCGTATCGTATGCGCTGGGGATTGGTCTTAGCGATGGCATGGGCATTGCAAATCTTTAGCGGACACACGCAAACCGTGTTTATGAGTGGCATTGCGCTTGGGATTTATGGTTTATTTGCAGTCTTTACAACGCCTCAATCAAATGAAGGGGAGGGTTTGAAACCCTCACTCACACTAAAGACAATTGTCTTTAACCTTGTTACTTTAGCAATCGTTGCTAGCTTTGCTATTTTATTAGCCTTGCCTCAGCTATTGCCGACTTTAGAACTCACGGGTATGTCAAATCGTGGGGGTGGTTTTTCGGCTAATGAAGCGACTGCCTTTTCATTGCCTCCTACGTATCTCGGACGGGCGTTACTGCCCAGCTATGATGGTCAACTTTTTACAGAATATATCGGGTATATCGGGGTGATTGCGCTGGGATTAGCGATTTACGGTGCGCTTGTTTCTATCCCCAATAAGCCACGACCTACTATATGGATAGTTCTCGTATGTATTGGATTATTCTTTGCGATGGGACGTTATACGGGGGTGTATTGGTATATTGCTGAATTACCGGGATTTAATCTGTTTCGTGTGCCTGCACGGTGGCTCGCTTTTTATGCTTTAGGGATGTCGATGCTGGCTGGGTATGGCTTATTGACTCTGGAAAAGCACGGGTTACAAAAAATCCCTGTGATATTTGTGTTTGGCGTACTCATTATATTGATGTTGCTGGCGCATCTATTACCTGTGCTTCAAGTGGATATTGTAGGGTCGGCGCAACCTACATTGATGACACTTGGGCTATGGGCGATTGCTCTGGTTGTTCTGGTTGGGATATTTGCCACAGCAAAGTATAAATTTATGCCCCTTTTTGCCAGCCTTTTTCTCGTTGCTGAATTATTCTTAGCCTCACAAATTTTACCATATAACGACCTTGCTCCGCGTGATGTGTATTTGGGTCAACGGTTCACGATTAGCCAGATGTTGGCGTTTAATCAGCAAGGTGTGCCTCCTGCACGGATGCTGGCGATTAGTGGGCGATTATTCGATACAGGTGATAGAAGCACGCTCCAAGAACGTTATACACACTATGGCATGGATGATGTTGCTCAACAGACTGCATTTACAGCGATAAAAAACCAAGAAATTCTTTTCCCGAATTTAGGGCTAACGTGGGACATCCCGACAATTGATGGCTATGGTGGTGGGGTGTTGCCGACAATTTATTACTCGCAATTTACTTCGTTGCTATTACCAGACAATAGCTTACGCAGTGTTGATGGACGTATTGGTGAGATGTTGAGTCAATCTGCTTGTCGTGGGGCGTGTATTCCTGATTATGAGCTTCTGCAATTCACGGACATACAATATATCATCGCAGATAAGAATTTCGATGTGCCGTATGAGGGGATTTTCTATGATACGTCGCTTGCTGAGTATTGGCAGAATATCCCCCAAGAACCTGAGTTTAACTTTGATGAGGTGCGGATTTTATTACGCGAAAATATAGGCGACCTCGACACGACAACCTTTGATTTTCAGGGGACAAGTTATTATTTAGCCTCATTGTCTTGGGATGGGTTTAGGGATTTACTGAATACCCATAGTGAAACTGTTTTAGGCGCGAGTGTGGTTAATACGATTACTGATACATTTCAGCAACTCACGCCAGCAGGTTTTGAGCGTGTTTTATCGAGTGATATTAAGATTTATCGCTTAGAACCATCTTCACGGGCTGGATTAGCTTCTGAGATTATGATTACCCCTGATACGTGGGATGGTCATGAAGCTGCTCTGGATATTTTGCGCGATAATCCGAATACTTTAGTCCTACACGATGCACCGATTTTAGAGGGAACATCATCAGGGTCAGTCGAGATTACGGAATACGGCGATACGCGTGTTCATATGAGCGTTAATTCTGAGGAAGCGACTTATCTCTATCTTGCGGATGCTTATTATTCGGGATGGCGTGCAACTGTGAATGGTGAGGATAGCCCTGTCTATCGTGCGAATGTGATGTTTCGGGCTGTGGCTGTGCCTGCTGGCGAAAGCGACGTAATTTTTGAATTTGTGCCTCGTCTCTGGTATTTCGCGATGGGTGTTGGCGGGATTGTGTGGATTTTGTCGTTTGTGCTACTTATGGGGCTATTTTTGCGTAAAGGAGAGTATACACAAGAGGAGTTAGATAATGCGTGAACCTGATTTGCATTACGAAACGAGCATCAATATAGATTTGGAAGATGCGACTCAGAATTTATCTGAGAATTTGCATCTCAAATGGAATTACGGTCTGCTCTATATTGATAAGTATAGTGATGATAAAGGATTGCCTGTTAGTTCTATTTCTGGGCTACGGCGACATGATGAAAATACAGAATATTACTTGCGGATTAATCTCGTCACCGAGCAGAAAGCAGTCTATTGTACGATTGATATTTGGCGTGTGATTACCAGTGGCTGGCCTTTCCCTACAGGTATTACGAGTCCATCATCTGATTCCAGCGACAGAATGGTGGATATTGTGGATGATATTTTGCAATTTGCCCAAGTTCCCTACGAAAATACAGGTGGCGTTGTCACATGGTTGCGTAATATGTTCACGGGTAATCTCGAAACACGGAATTATAAGAATTAGCTTGCTCAAAAACGTAACGCAGATGTAAAGTCTCGAAAATTTTTAGAAGAATCTTGGGTCAATTGTCGCGGACAGCATGCATGCTGTCCCTACATCAATCCTCATTTTTTAGGCATTAATGTAGGGAAGTGATGTGTCGCGTCTGTTACGAAAAAATAGCACTAATTACAAAATATGTATAAGGTGTTATTGAGATGCAGAGTAACAGAGACAGTATTTAGTGCTTTTAGTACGCTATCCTGCAATCGAGATAATTAGCTTGTCGGGGTGGAGATAATTCTGGGTTGCTACCAGAATATCTTCAGGGGTTAAGCTGAAAATTGTATCATGGTAGCGTGTAAGATAGTCTAAGCCTAAATCATATTGCACAATCGAGTGAATGGTTGTTGCTAAACCGAAATTACTCTCTAAGCGTAGAGGCAAACGCCCTGTAAAGTAGGATTGGTTATCTTCTAAATCCTCTTGACTGACCAATTCTGTGGTTAAGAGTCGAATTTCCTCACAAGCTCTCTCGATTGTGAGGTCAAGATTTTCGGGTGCGACTCCTGCTGTGATTGCCCATGCGCCTTGCCCCTCACCACCATCTAATCGACTATAGGCGTAATACGCTAACCCTAATTGCTCGCGGATGACATTTCCGACTCGTCCCATCATGCCAAATTCACCTAAGATGCTATTGGCAATTTGAACAGGAATGTAATCTTCTGCATAACGAGAAGGACCTAATGAACCAATCATCACATCGGCTTGCGTTTTGCCAGCAATTGGTGTTTTCGCTGTGGTTATTGCTTGGGGTGGATGCAATGTCGCTAAGGTTGGGTAGTCTGCTTGCCGTGGATTTTGCCAATTACCCAATTTATCTTCGATAATCGTCGTGGCATTTTCGGCAGAGACTGCCCCAACGACGACAATAATCATGCCTTGAGGTCCATATTGTGCCTCATGAAACGCACGTAAATCATCAGCATGGATATTGGGTAGTGTTTCTAATGACCCGTATGTCGAATAGTGAAAGGGATGCGTATCAGGGTAGAGTGTGCGACGAAATGCGCGTGCCGCCATATAGCGCGTATCCTGATGCGCGAAATTCAATTCTGTGATGCGCTTGCTACGTTCTTCGGCAACTTCATCGGCATCAAAGAGTGGATTACGGATTGAATCGACAAAGACATCCAAGAGGGTCGAGAAATCTTCGGCTAAAGCACGTCCACTAAAGGTTGTCCGATATTTGCTGGTGCTGGTATCGAGTTCTGCGCCAATATCTTCTAATTCACTGTGTAAGGATTCAAAATCGCGTGAGGTTGTCCCCCGTAAGAGGGCATTGGCTGTCATGGAGGCAATCCCACTACGATTAAGAGGCTCAAAAACACTGCCTGTGAGTAATGAGCCATAGATGACTACCGACTCAACCACAGGATTTTCATAGACGAGGACAGTGATACCATTATCCAGTTTTGTCTGGTGGATGGTATCTGCATTCGGGAGAGCGTAGCGTGGCATTGTCATACGAGTGCCTCCTCTACGTCATCCTCGTAATACTCTGCTTCATCAATGCCTGTTGGAACGAGTAAGCCTGTCACACGATGGCGTGCAATCAAGTATTTTTGGGCAGTTGCTTGAACATCTTCCAGTGTAATGGCATTGAGGCGGTCTAGGAAATTATCGTACCAGTGTAAATCGCCGAGCATGGCTGATTGTGCTATCCAATAGGCTTGGTTGGTGACACTTTCGCTACTATAGGCAAAAGAGGCTTTGGCTTGTTTCTTGGCTTTATCCAGTTCTTTCTGGCTGATGCCTTCAACCTGAATGCGCTCAATTTCGGCTAAGATTGCATCCTCGGCTTCTTGATGCGTATAACCATCATTGAGTGTTACTGTGATTTCATACAAATACGGGTCGATTGTCTCGGACATGCCCCCGTCGATGCTGGCGGCAATGCCTGTTTTGACCAGTGCTTTATAGAGGCGACTGGTTTTATTCTCGATACCACTGCCTGCCCCTGTGAGCGCACTATCAATAATCTCTAAATTGAACCAATCATCTTGGGTGCTATCAGGCACATGATGCGCGATACTCAAGAAGGCTGTCATTCCTGGGCGTTCGACTTTTACTCGCCGTTCGCCTTGTTGCTCTGGTTCAGGACGAACAAAAGGGGTAATTTTGTCTCCTGCTGGAATGTGCGCGAAATGGCTCTCGATTTGGGCTAACATTTCATTTGCGTCGAATGCGCCGACTGCTACGATGACTGCATTGGAGGGCGTGTAGTACGTGCGATAATGATTGTATAAATCATCACGGGTAATCGTCTCTAAATCCGCCATATCGCCCAAAATCGTGTGATGGTAGCCATGCACGCGAAAAGCGGCGGCACGCACTTCTTCATTGAGCCAGAAGGTCGGGCTATTTTCGCTCCCTTGCCGTTCACTGATGATGACAGTGCGCTCAGATTCCGTTTCCTCGGCATCAAACAGTGCGTTCGCCATACGGTCAGCTTCGGCTTGAAGTGCTAATTCGATGCGATTTGCTGGGAGGGTTGCATAATACATGGTGTAATCTGTGCTGGTAAAGGCATTCCATTGCCCTCCTGCACGGTCAATTTCTCTATCGAGTACGCCTGCTGGGAATTGTTCTGTGCCTTTGAACAGCATGTGTTCTGTCCAATGGGAGATGCCTGTTTGTCCTGTACGTTCATTACGGCTACCCACTCGATAGGCAACCCAAAAGCTAATTACTGGAGCTGTATGAACTTCGCGGAGGATGACTTGTAAGCCATTCGCTAAGGTGTGTACTAAATCTGTCACATTTTTACCTTTAAAAATAAAGCATGATGTTATTGGTCTGTCTCAGACATAGAGTGGAAAAAATCTGTTTACATTTTTAGGACAGAGCAGGCTCTGTCCCTACGCAAATAATTCTTTATTTTCTTTGCGAGACAAATCAGTTATGCAATTTAACAATTCAATACGGAGAAAAACATGAGTAGATTTAATCTAAATATGCTTTTGAGTAGGGGCACATGAGCGTATGCGTATGCCAAGAAAATAGGATACGCTGATTTATATAGGCATTAAGCTAAGGTTTCTTGTAACAGACTGGTTTTCTCAGTGGACAACGCAGGCATTGTCCCTACATCAATTCTCTCAAGTGAGGCACGTCTAAACCATCAGAAACGGCTTAGATTTTTTCGTGCTTTAGAGGGGAATATTTTAGCTTAACTTAACGGCTATGTATTGAACTACCCCTATAATCTCCGACTTAATTTCTTAGATATTAGAACACCGTGTTGGTGTGTTAAGTGTATATTAAGTTCAGCGAGTATACCTGATGCTTCACTGGTTTTGAATTGTTCTTATCGCATATAGTCCAATACAGCCCCTAAATTGTTGAACGAACCGATAATTTGTATGATGTCTAATTCGTAATCGGCTATGTCTTCACCGAAGATAGCCACCATACCAATGTTATCGTCACTATAGCGCAAGATAATTAGGCTACCTTGGCTACCATCAACCTCTAACTCATACTGAATGGCATCTCTATCACCGAAAACGTAAGGTTCAAAATCATTATCAATTGCAAAGTCAAAATCATCTTCCCAATTGATGTCTTCTACAGTGCTGAGAGCTTCTTCTAACTCCGTTCCTTTGGTAATCGTTTGGCTGAGGTCGAACAATTGAACGGTGACATCGTCATTATCAGGTGCGGAGAGTGTCGTATATTCTAAGGTGTCACGGCGACGCGCGTTGACTATCCAATTGGCAGGATAGATGAAACGTTGGTTGCTCTCGAATAAAAATACAGTGGGAACATCACGTACTACACTATTGCGTCCAATGGGTAATGCAACATCATTGGTGAGTTCTTGGCTATTATCGAAGGAACTCAGTATATCTAAACTCAAATCGTTGTCTATCTCAGCGGTGACAATCATGCCGATTGCACCGTTTGTAAATTCAATTGCATAGACAAATCCTGAAACAGAAAAGTTGATGTCATAAGCCGTGACGACGCGATTATCGAGTTCAAAAGTGTATATGTCATCGGGGTTAATTTCTGTGCCTAAGAGGGTATTTGCAAGAACTTCAACAGCGCCTGTCGCAACTTGTTCTAAATCTTCGGGCAAGACGCTGACAATGGGGTAATCTACAACGATAATTTGTCGATTATCATTTGAGGCGATGATGACCAAGCCATCGACTTCTTCAGCTTCCCAACCTTTGGGGTAGTCAATGGTTGTGCCTGTTTCAAATTCATAGGTTTCGGTAAGGTCATCTTGGGCGACTATGGGTACGCTCAAGCAGAGAATACATAGTAATAGTATTATGCGTTTCATAAAAGATTAGCCTAACGCTTGGGTGTTTTTAGTATTATATGCTGAAAGGTAACATCTAATTATGAATTTAATGTGAACAGTGAGTTTCAATATTTTGCCAATTTGAATTTTCAGACACGCCACACCACATTGCCATTAATTTGAGCCAAAATATTTACCACGAAGTCACGAAGAACACGAAGAAAAGCAACCCCTATCCTCCCGTCCTTTCCCCAATTAACGTTCGCAGGCTCACTATGGAGAAAGGAAGCTAAAAACGCTGTTTCGCTGATATTTGGGCTGTAGGTGTTTCGGGCTGTATTTGGATTGCCGATGTTTCTGTCTCACTAAGACGCATTTCACGCTTGGTTAAATCTACGAGATGGTCTAATTGTTCGAGCAAGTCATTTTGGTCAGACCTGAGATAGAGCCAGTGTAAGCCGAGGACTGCTAACATCAATAAGGCTAAGGGTAGGAATAAGATTGTCACAAAGACGATACCGAGACTGAGGAATACAAAGGCTGTCATGATGCCGAGGAGTGTTACATATTGCCCGCCGAGTTGTACGTGACCAGAGATACTGGTCTGTTGGCTGGCGGAATCATAGCTGATGAAGCCTTTAGCACGCGCACTGATGGCATATGTCCCACGCCCGAGATAGCGTTTTTGGCGTATTTCAAAAGCATAACGATTGTCGTTTATCCGACGCACATCGACTGTTCGCCCAATGTCATTAATTAACTTTGGATAACGGACAATGGTCGTCATATGACGGGTAAAATCACGCGGTTTACTGACAACTGTATGGTCAAATGAGATTGCTCGTAATAGTCGCTCACGAAAGCCGATTGTCAGCAAGCGTTTTCGTTTGTTCATTGTGGCTAAATCTTCATTTTTGCGAGAATATTTATATTGTATCTTATTTTGATGGTTGTCATGAGAGGATACGGGTATGCAACAAAATACTATAAAACTATTCTTTAATAACAGGCTGAGTCCAAAACAAAATTTAGCACAATTTTTAAAGTTGGGAGACATAGAAGTAGAGATAGTTAGCAAGCGCGTATCTCAAGAGCTTGACCTTATGTACCATAATGTGATTTACGAGAATAATTTTATGGCTCAGGCATTGAGTGGCTTAACAAACCATATTCGAGAGATTAATTTCAGAACAAATGCTAAGATTGTCTTTAGATTAGACCGCTCGAATATTGACCATGTTACTGACGAAATTACCAGAATATCGCTTAAAATCATCACTCAAACACAGTCGGATTGTGTTTTATACCATGCGGATATACCTATTATGATACACAGAGATAATCAACTGATTTTGAATAGTCAAGCTGATTATTGGCAACAAGAGGACAATTTGAATCTTGTGGCTTTGCCTTATGTTTTTGAAGAGTTTTCCGTCTAATTGTAGTGTTAATCGAAATTTAGTTTTCTATTTCGATAATATTGCCCTCAGCCGAGCGTTTGAGGCGGTCATAGACTGCTAGACCTAAGCCCTTTTGCTCAGGCGCACGCACTAGGATAACATCCATCTCAGCGGCATCGAGTTCACGCATACCAGAGAATAAGGTCGCTGCCATTGCTTCTTTATCGCGTCCGAGCAGAACATATTGGGCGACGATACCTTCAAAATGATTGACATCTTCATCCAAGACCATGATGCCTACTTTACATTTTTTAGCTAAAAGCGCAGATGCCTTCTGGCGCATCGCATCCCAAACAGCACCACTCTCACCACTATAGACCAACATCTCGGCATTCGGTGAATAATGCTTGAGCAATGTTCCCGGTGAAGGGGCAATATGATCATCCAGAATATGTTGTGGACGAAATGCGAGTGAGGGCAGGTGACGACGTAATTCTTCTAGTGAAATTCCTCCTGGACGGAGCATCGTCGGGACGGGGCTGGTTAAATCAATAATGGAAGATTCAACCCCAATATGCGTATTACCCCCGTCTAAGACCACATCAACACGTCCAGCTAAGTCGTGCATCACATGCACAGCACTGGTTGGGCTAGGACGACCAAAGCGATTGGCACTCGGTGCGGCGATGGGTACGCCAGCAATTTGAATGAGCGATAAGGCAATCGGGTGAGCAGGCATCCGCACTGCAACCGTATCTTGCCCTGCGGTGACAATATCAGGCACATGCTGACTGCGTTTAAGTACCATCGTTAATGCCCCTGCCCAGAATGTTTCGGCGAGGTCATAGGCTATATCTGGAATATCTCTTGCTATGAGATTGAGTTGCTCAAGGTCTTCAATATGAATGATAACGGGGTCGTTGGCTGGACGTTCTTTCGCTTTGAAGATACGTTCGACTGCTTCGGCATTTAAGGCATTTGCACCTAAGCCATAGACTGTTTCTGTTGGGAATGCGACCAATCCACCTTCAATGATGACCTGTCCTGCTAATGCCATCGACAGTGGGTCAGGGTCAAGGGCATCAATTTTTGCCATATAGGTTTGTGCTTGGTAGCTCATCATTTCATCCTCAATAACAGATTTTGCTTATAGGTATTTTACACCTAACCCTATTGTAAATGAGGACGATTTTCCTGTAATCCCCCAGAGATAGGGGGTTGCTATTTGAGTGTTTCTTCAATGATGTAGAGTAAATTTTGGGGTGTATCATCAATTGGGGCATAACGTTTAGTTAGCCAGAGCATGCCGATTAGAATACCAACAAAACCAACATTGATGATTACCCAGCCTACAATATTTACGTTTGCAGAAATCAAAGAAATAGTCGGCAGAATAATCATAAGCATCAAGAATAAGCCAGCGAGAAGCATTAACCAGCGCATGAGTCCTTCACGCACTTGTACATCACAATCAACACGGGTAAGTGTGCCTTCCCATCGGCGCAATGTGCCGACACCTTCGGCACGAACGACACCCTGTTCTAACAATTTTGCTTGGAATGAGATGGAGTCAATACTTTTGGTTTTGAACTGTAGCTGAATATCCTCTGTATCTAGTGTTTGTAAGCGGTAGATACATTCTTCTAGAGGAAGAGGGGATACAAATTTGACATTGCCTTTAAAGCGACCTTTGCGTTTCGTCATATTTGTTGTGACCTAGTTCATTGGATGATTGATTTTATTATATGGGAACTTGCTTAAGTTTTGATGAAATTTACAGTCCCTCAACTTCGCTTACGGCTTTGAAAGCATCAATTAGGCGTTGGAAGAGATAATCGCGTTCTCTGAATAAGACGATTCGACTCGGTTTATTTTCTTTTGAATAATCTGAGCCATAGTAGCTCATGCCCATTGCGCCAAAGATAATAGGTGGGACGAGCCAGCTTTGCCCAAATGCGAGGGCAACTCCAGACCCTGCAACTGCTAAAGCTATCATACTGACAATTGCTCCCCTATCATCATATTTTGAGGACGTTCTATCTAACCTGATGACATCGCCTTTTGCATCTAACTTAGTTTCGATACCGTTCCAGCGTTGCAAACTGCCTTTCACTGTCGCTAGGGGAACATCTTTCGGGATATAGCCAATCTCAAATTCAACTTTATGAGGAGAAACTTCGGTTAGTGTAATGGGGTGGTTTTCATCAGCCAGCGAAGTTAATAAATCTATGGCATCCTCTAAAGGGAGAGAAGAGGCAAAGGTCAGTTGAGATAAATCCTGATTTGATTTTCCTTTTTCATATTTGCTGAACATTGTACTGTCTCCAATATTCTGTGATTGTATTATACAAGGCTTTGATAGCCAAATGTGTATAAACCCCTCAGCTTTAGGGGGAGGCATGTTGGTGGAACTTCTTGGACGCGCCGTTAGGCTTCCCTTCCATGCCTGTCATTTAAGGAGAAATATGAACCACAGAGGCACAAAGCACACAAAGAAAAGCAAGAAAAAGTTACATTTTTGCTGAGGCTTTTACGCAAACATTTTAAAACAGTTGTCTAATTTTGAGGGTAAATGTGTCATAGGGTTTTAAGGATTTTTAAGAGCTGACGCTAAAGCTCACTTTAGCAAAGCGTTTGAGGTAAGGGCGTAGCATGCAGGTAGGGGTACAAGATAACGTGGACAATTGTTATCTTGTCGCGGACACTATTATGCTTTTTAAAAAATTAAGACGCAGTATACATTAGACATAACCCCCTCCGTCGCTGACGCGACACCTCCCCCGAATTCAGGGGAGGATATATGGGAGTGTTCATGTAATTTTACTCCGTGTTTAATTGTAAAACTGCATTATTGCGTCCGCCCTGATGTTATTTCGCTCTCCACTCTATTAATGTGGAGGTACTAGCATGCTACGCCCCTACATTACAAAACATGAGAGATAATTTTGACTTTGACCTATTTTCGATACAGTACCGTTTTGGGGGATTTGCTTAAACATTCGTCTTAGCGGACAATAGAGACTGTATTGTTGACATATTGTCGAGTAAATGTCTTATGAGTCATTTAAATCCCCATTTAAGTTGGGTTGCTGGTTATACAAAGCGTAGTTTGGGTTTCGTTCCTAATACCTATATTGCTGAGTATAAATTGTCCGAACTCATGCAGAAAAGCTATATTGATAAGCGTGAGGCACAGGCATTTTTAGATGACGCTGGCTTGCTTGATTTTCATTGGGAAATCACTTGGTATGATGATTACGATGTTCCTGATGAGATGCTTGTGAATCGTCTGGCGAGTGTGCAGGGGTATGTGGTCTGGATACATGGTTGGACAGGTAATTTACATATATGGGAAGACTTGCCAGCGCGGGTCATCCAGAAAAATCGGGGACTTGTCTCGATTGCGATTGACCATAATGGCTTTGGTGCAAGTGAATTTGAAGACCAAACGCCTGATTTAGATACGTGTAATCCCCCTGCGGCGATGCGTACCCTCAAGAAATTTATCGACCTCATCAAGATACGTCGTCAACCTGGGCAACAGGGCAATAAGGTAATTAACCTCGTCGGGCACAGTATGGGTGGAGCAACGCTCTTCTATATGAATCCCCTACAATGGAACTTTGGGGAAGTGACGCGCTTTGCTGTTGCGCCAGCTATCTTGCTAGAAGATGAAACGCATCGGGCATTTTACCAAACTCTGGGCTTAGGGATTGGTATCTTACAGCATTTACCTGTACTAGAAATTGTCGAACGGTTTGTGAAACCGAGTGTGTTGCGGACATTGGCATCAGGGGCAAGCGAAACGGTTAAGAAAATTCATGATTATCAATATAATGCGACACCGCGTGGGGTGACGGGGGCAACATTTATGGCGATGGGTCGCCTAAAGGATACTGAAATCGCGCATGATTTTGATTTGATGCAAGTGATGTTGGGGCATAAAGACCCACTGGTGGGATTAGTCTCTATGATTGATTTACTCGGCAAACTCGAATTTCCTGCGGCGAATATCCACGTTGTACCTGGTACGCACTATATGTTCAGTGTCGGTAACGAGACCATGACCAATGCTTTTCATCATGCTCAAGCACGCGATATGCTGGTTGAGGATATTTTGACTTTGCACCAGAGAGCCTTAGACAAACAAAAAGTGGGACCTCGTTTTGGGTGAGATAAGAACACGTTATATGTGAAGACAATGAACTAATTCAAGCTAAAGGTTTTTGAGCAAGCAATTCAGCCTGTCAGCTAGTCAGCCTATTACTGATTGCAGTCTTACAAAAACGACTTTATCTGCCTGTATATATCTAAAACGCTATATGTGGAATAAAGAATCAATTTTAATATGTGCGCGATTCACATTTTCCCCCTCATCCCCTAACTCCTTCTCTCACCAGTGAAGAAGGGGAACTAAGCTACCTTGGAAGTCTTTATCCCAACAAGGGAGAAAGATTTAGATAGAGGGTGATTAGTTACTAAGTTAGGGCTTTTCTATTGGCAGAATTTTAAGCTGAAAAGGGGATTACGGAGTAGTTTGTAAACGCTGTGTTCTTTTAAAAGTGCCTATTATTAATTCTTTGTTTCAATTATGACATACATTATTTTAGTCCTGATTAAACCCTCAATAACATCCACTAAAAAAACCTCGTCAAGGCATGTGAAATACGTTACAATTATTTTGCACGAAAATTTAGCATTTCTCAGGCGTAGTTTCGCTTGATGTTTTAGTATCGTTATGCTAATCTTTGTTTAGTTTATAGTTTGCTCCAAAAATCACAATCGGAGTATGGAATGGCATTACAAGCATTTGCACCTGCTGGCGTGATGATAATTGTTGCACTTTTAATCGCGCTCATAATTTTAATGATTTCACGGGTTTTTGGACCTCATAATCCGTCTTTTCGTAAGAATGCACCTTATGAAAGCGGTATGAAACCCATCGGCTCTGCTAATCGTCGTTTACCAGTTAAGTATTATTTGGTAGCGGTGTTATTTATTGTTTTTGATGTAGAAGTCATTTTCTTCTTACCTTGGGCTGTAAAAATGCGTGATTTAGGTCTATATGGTCTTATTGTTATGGGATTTTTCACGCTGATCCTTATCGTAGGTTTCATTTATGAATGGAAGAAGGGCGCACTCGAATGGGAGTAACTTCTAAATTAGGAAATATGGGCGTTGTTACGACGACCCTCGAAACAGCCGTTAATTGGGGACGTACAGGCGCGATGTGGCCTTTGCTTTTTGGTTTGGCGTGCTGTGCGATTGAAATGATGGCTACTCAAGCATCTGATTATGACTTGTCTCGCTTTGGGATGGAACTCAACCGTGCAACACCGCGTCAAAGTGATTTGATGATTGTTGCTGGTCGTGTAACCCGTAAGATGGCACCTGTTGTTCGTCAGTTATATGACCAAATGGCAGACCCTAAATGGGTGATTAGCATGGGCGACTGTGCATCTTGTGGTGGTGTTTATAACAACTACGCTATCGTACAAGGTGTTGACGAAATTATTCCAGTAGATGTCTATGTGGCTGGTTGTCCACCACGTCCTGAGCAGCTGATTCATGGTATCCTCACCCTTCATGAAAAAATTAAGGGTGAACGTATTAACGATTGGGCAGTCTAGTTCAACGATAATGATTTAATACTAAAGGGCAGGTTGCTAGGCAGTCTGTCCGTTTGTTGAGTTAAATAGGAAACAATTTTTATGGAAATTCCATCACCGCTTAATCCAGTAGAGGAAGTAAAAACGAATTTCCCTGATGCGTTTTTACATAGTAAAGAATTTCGGGGTGAAACGACTATCATCGTTGACCCAAGCAGCATTGTTGATGTGATGCTATTCCTCCGTAGTACACCGGGTTTGGTTTACAATTTCTTATCAGATATTAGCGCAGTTGATTATTATCCGAATGATTACGGTGATGACTACAACGGCGACGGCAAAGATTTCCGCCCAGAGCGGTATGGTGTGTCTTACCACATCTATTCTATGCTTTACAATCGTCGCTTGCGTGTAAAAACTTTCGCCCTAGAAGAAGAACCCATTATCCCGACATTAACGAATGATTGGCCCGCCGCAAATTGGCTTGAACGCGAAATTGCTGATTTGATGGGCGTCGCTTTTGAAGGGCATCCTGACCCACGCCGCTTATTGATGGCAGATGATTGGGATGGTCATCCGCATCGTCGGGATTACCCACTGGGCAAAGAAACGGTAGCATTCTCATTCAATGTGAATGAAATCCGCAAGCATAAACCGTTCGCAGAAGATTAAACCTATCGTGTGTCATTTCATCAGACAGGGAATAATCCGGATGAAATGAAGGCGATAGATGATTAGGAGCAGTTGTTATGGTGACAAAAGACATCAGTAGAAGCAACGATGAGCGGGTAGCCGCAACATGGGAAGGCAGTGTTGAGCAACTTCGTGGGCTTGTGAGTGAGCGTGCGATGACAGGCGAAACAATGCTATTGAACATGGGTCCGCATCACCCAAGTACACACGGGGTATTACGCCTCTTGTTAGAGCTTGATGGTGAAGAAATGGTGACTATTCTGCCTGATATTGGTTTCCTCCATACAGGTATTGAAAAAAATATTGAAGATAAGACATACGAAAAGGGTGTTCCACTCACTGACCGTATGGATTATTTATCACCAATGTCAAATAATGCTGTGTATTGCATGGCTGTTGAGAAATTGGTGGATTTAGAAGTTCCTGAACGCGCTCAGACCATTCGGGTGATTATGCTCGAACTGCAACGCATTGCTAGCCATCTTGTTTGGCTGGGAACACAAGCTCTTGATATGGGTGCGATGAGTGTTTTTCTCTACGCTTTCCGTGAACGTGAGAAGATTTTAACCATGCTAGAGATGGCATCTGGGCAACGCTTGATGGGTAGCTATATCCGTCCTGGTGGGGTCTGGCGCGATTTGCCAGAAGAATTTTTCCCTGCGATTACGGCATTTATGGAAGAACTTCCACGGCGTATAGAAGATTATGAACTTTTGCTGAAGAATAATCCGATTTGGATTGACCGCACACATGGTGTTGGCATCTTAGAACCTGATGTTGCTCTCGCTTATGGTGTATCAGGTGCATCATTGCGTGGCTCTGGTGTAAACTGGGATATTCGTAAAGCTTCCCCATATTCTGGCTATGAAAAATACGATTTCGATGTGCCACTTGGTGAACATGGTGATGTTTATGACCGTTACCGCGTGCGTATCTTAGAGATGTCTGAAAGTCGTAAAATTATTATGCAAGCACTGGACGGCTTACCGCAAAAAGGTGTTTTCCGTAGTGATAATCGTAAATTTGTGCCACCACCCCGTAGCGATTTGGGCAGTAGCATGGAAGCTGTGATTCATCACTTCAAATTATGGACGGAAGGCTTCGATGCGCCTGACGAGGAAGTACAAGTCTCAATAGAAAGCCCACGCGGTGAGATTAGTTGCTACCTGCATGGTACAGGTGGTCCAAAACCACGTCGTGTTCATTTTAAGACACCCTCTTTCATGCACATTTCGGCAATGCCTGTTGTTTCTGAAGGTTTATTGCTCGCTGATATGGTGGCGATTATTGGTAGTTTCGATATTGTTTTGGGTGATGCAGACCGTTAATTTGAGAAATTGTAAGGTGTAGTATGCTAGTATCTCCACAGAATGGTGTGGAGAACGAGAAATTATCAAGGCGGACGCAATACATTGCGTCCCTACAAGTCAACAGGGTTTAGTAGGGATACTATGAGTAGTGTCCGCGACGAGAAAGCAACAAACCTTATTATCTTGTACCTCTACCAGCATGCTAAGCCCTTAAGAATAAAAATAATAAGGATTGAACATGGCAGTAATTGGCAATAAAAAATATGCTGAACGCATCGAGAAGCAATTATCGAAATATCCCGATAAACGTTCCGCCGTTATGCCTCTGCTGTATATCGCGCAAGAAGAATATGGCTGGGTTACAGAGGATGCGTTGCGTGAAGTAGCAGAACTCTGTGAGATGGATTCAACACAAGTGAAATCCATCGCTGGTTTTTATACGATGTACCGCGAGAAGCCAAGTGGTAAGCACTGGGTTTATGTGTGTACTGACCTCGCGTGTGCATTAGAAGGTGGCGATGACCTCTATGAAAAGGTCTTGGAGGAACTTGGACTCGACCATCATAATGATACAACCGCTGATGGTGTATTCTCAGTAGAGCATGTGATGTGCCTTGGGGCATGTGATAAAGCACCGATGTTGCAATGTAATTACAGCTTTGGTGACAGTGAAAACGGCGAATATCGCAACTTACGTGACACAGATGGTAATATTGATATGGGTCGAGTCAATAATATTTTAGATTATTGGCGTGGACGTGAACGGTACGATTAGGCGTTGGGACGGTAGAGTATTATGGTTGAACAACAATATATCCTTTTACGTGGACGCGAGATTGATAATATTGAAGAACTCGATGTTTATGTGAAAAATGGTGGTTATGAAGGCTTGAAAAAAGCCCTTGGGATGGAAAAAAGTGCCGTTATCGATGAAGTTAAAGCATCGGGCTTGCGCGGACGCGGTGGTGCTGGCTTCCCGACAGGGGTTAAGTGGAGCTTCATTCCACAGAACGAACCGATTAAATATGTGACGGTCAATGCGGATGAATCCGAGACGGGGACATTCAAAGACCGTGAAATCATGGAGAAAAATCCTCACCAATTGATTGAAGGTGCATTGGTTTGTGCTTATGCGATTGGTGCTGCTGCCGTTTATATATACATTCGTGGCGAATATTGGGATGTTGCTGATATTCTCGATAAAGCGATTGATGATGCAACGGCAAAAGGTTATGCTGGCGAGAACATCATGGATAGTGGCTTCAACTGCCCTGTTTATGTGCATCGTGGCGCAGGCGCTTATATCTGTGGTGAAGAAAGTGCTTTGCTCAATAGTCTTGAAGGTAAGCTCGGACAACCGCGTGTACGTCCACCATTCCCTGCACAAAAGGGAGGTGGTCTTTATGGTGAGCCAACCGTTGTTAATAATGTAGAGACATTAGCCAACGTGCCATTCATCATGACCGAAGGTGCAGATGCTTATAAAGCCATTGGTACAGAGCAAAGTGCAGGGACAAAGATTTTCTGTGTGAGTGGGAATGTGAAAAAACCGGGTAATTATGAATTGCCTTTCGGTACGACTTTCCGTGAATTGCTTTATGACCACGCAGGTGGACCAAAAGATGGACGTTCTTTTAAAGCCTTGCTTCCATCAGGTGGGTCGGGTCCGATTGTGCCACTTAATGATGAAGTCCTTGATTGTAAAATGAGCTACGAACACACCAGCGAAATCGGTACGATTATCGGTTCGGCATCGCTGATTGTGATGGATGACACGGTTGATGTGACATGGGTTGCGAGTAAAGTAACCAAGTTCTTCCACCATGAAAGCTGTGGTAAATGTACACCTTGTCGTGAAGGCACATATTGGTTAGACCGTGTGCTTGACCGTATTATGGCAGGGACAGCAACGGAAGCCGATATTAACCGCATCGACAATGTAGCGAAAAATATGCAAGGTTTGACCTTGTGTGCTTTGGGTGAATTTGCGGCGAATCCGATTATTCACACGATTAAAAATTTCCGTGAGGATTTCTTACAGCATGTGGATGGTGAAAAATCACTTGAGGCAGCTGGAGATTAATGCTTGTGACCGATGAGCGTCCAGAGGTCGATGAATTAGAAGATGACCTCGATTTAAGTGTAGAAGATGCTGATGAAGAATTTTCTACGAAGCCAAAAACCGATAGTCCGTCACTTTGGCAGAGAATACGACGCTTTTTCATCACAACATCGGCTGAAAAACGGGCAGAAACACGGTCACGATTAACTGCCCTCACACGCGCAATCGAGACCTATCCAGCTAGTGCAGTCAATTATGTTTTACGCGGGGAATTACACCTCGAACTAGGGCAGATGGATTTAGCACAAGAAGATTTTGAGCAAGCGATTGTGTTAGCCGAAAAACAATATGAGAATGACCGTTGGGGATTAGGGTCGCAAGCTATCTTGGATAGAGCGCGACGTGGTCTACAACAAATTGTACGATAGAATATGTACGTCACGTTAAACTGAAAACCGCAAACCTGCGGAGGTAAGAATGGTAACACCAGTTCAAGACAATACAAAACTTGTTACCATCAATATTGATGGAACAGACTACAGCGTACCGGAAGGTGGCAACCTCGTCGATATGGCGAAATGGTTTGCTAATAATGATATTCCGGTCTTTTGCTATCACCCGAAGATGGATCCTGTTGGCATGTGCCGTATGTGCGTTGTCGAGCTAGGTAGTGTCTCGCGTGACCGTGCAACTGGCGAAGTGCAACTGAATGATGACGGTTCACCTGTCATTCGCTGGTTTCCTAAATTACAAACTGCTTGTACACAAACCGTCAATGACGGGATGTATATTAAGACCAATACTGAAAAAGTCGATGCAGGTCGTGAGAGTGTTCTCGAATTCTTGCTGACCAGTCATCCGCTTGATTGCCCAATTTGTGATAAAGGTGGCGAATGTCCGCTACAAAATCTCACAATGGAGCATGGTCCAGAATCAAGCCGTATGTATTATGAAGACAAAATTCACCTCGATAAACATTATCCATTGGGTGACCTCATCTGGCTAGACCGTGAACGTTGTATTCAATGTGCGCGTTGTATTCGTTTCCAAGATGAAATTGCTGGTGATGATGTGCTTGCCTTCCATGAACGTGGTCGTCGTTTGCAGATTATTACCAATAGTGACCCCGGTTTTGATACTTACTTTAGTGGTAATACCACTGATATTTGTCCTGTTGGGGCATTGACAACTGGCGATTTCCGCTTTGGTGCGCGTCCTTGGGAGCTTACCGAAGTTCCGAGTATTAGCCCTTGGGATGCAGCTGGTGAAAATATCAGCCTCAGCACACGCATTGACCGTGATTTCGGCGGTAAAGTGATGATTAAGCGTGTGATGCCTCGCCAAAACGAATTTGTGAATGAAATTTGGATTAGCGATAAAAGCCGTTTCGGACATCACTTCACCCGTAGTGAGAATCGTCTACAAAGAGCGACAGTCAATGGTAGCGAACGTAGCTGGCATGATGCACTCAATTCGGTTGCTGATGTTCTCAAATCTGCGGATGGTGATGTTGCAGGTATCGCTGGGGGCATGGCAAGTAACGAAGATGCCTGGGAACTCGCACAACTAATTAAGGGTGTGGGTGGTGAACGCCTTGGGTCATGGTCGCCAACGCATACAGGGGCTGACCTTGTAGCACAAGTTGGTTTACCCAACGGTAGCAACCTCAGTAATCTGGGCAAAGGCGATGCTGTTCTGATTATCGCTAGTGACCTTGAAGAAGAAGTTCCTATCTGGCGTTTGCGCCTGAAACAAGCACAAGATAGAGGAGCCTATCTGGTTGTTGCGAATGCTCGTCTGACAAAAATGGGAGACTTCGCAACCGATACTTGGGCGGAAGATAACCGCGATGTCGAAGGTGTTGATATTCGTTACAACGCTGGTGATGCTGTCCAAGTGATGGAAAATCTCAACAAAGATTATAAAGACGTAGCGAAACGTCTCACAGATGCTGAAAACTTAGTGATTGTTGCTGGTGCAGAAGGCTTATCATTGGATGGTCATCGTGCATTGGTGCAATCTGCGGCGAATTTCTTGATTGATAGTAATCATGCTGGTAAAGAAAATTCAGGTTTACTCGTGCCACTACCCGGTGCGAATGGTATGGGCTTGTATTATCTGGGTTATACACCTGAAACTACGCAAGACATTATGATGAACCCACCGAAAGTCTTGGTGACATTGGATGCGGATATACTGGCAGATGACCCCTTCGCAGGCGAATGGCTCTCTAAAGTTGAAACCGTCATCAGCTTAACGATGTTCGCGCAGGATTCTGCGAGCAAGGCATCTATACAGTTGCCAATCCAGAGTTTCGCAGAGCGTGATGGTACATTCACTAATGGTGAACGTCGTGTTCAACGCTTCTATACAGCACAAGGTCCAATGGGCGAAGCACTTCCTGCATGGAAGGCAATCGCCAATGTTCGGGAAACAATGGGGCAAGGTCGCGCAAAATTGAGTGCGGCGGCTGTTATGCTGGATATTACGAAGTCTGTAGAAGCCTTTGAGGGTATGCGCTATAAAGAACTGGCGCGTACAGTACGTCAGTTCCCAGATGTTGGTGGCGAAGATTTATATTATGGCGGTAATGCTTACCAGAATAAAGGTGGCGTAGGTTTACAAATTGCGCTCTCTGGTTCTGCGAAAAAAGCGGATGTAAAAGCTCCGACAACACCAGCCGCTAAAGGCAAAGAAATTCTAATTGTGCCAAGCACTCGCTTATATAATCGGGATGCGAAATTCGCACCGACAGTGTTGGTACAATCACGGGTTGCCGCGCCATTTGCACTAATTAACCCTGATGATGCTAAGAAATTGGGTGTCGAAAATGGGGATAGTGTTGAAATTGGCTTTGGCGAGAGTAGCGTTGTTGTCCGTGCTGAAGTGACAAATCATGTAAGTTCTGGCGCAGTTGTTCTGCCACGTAAGCTGACTGCTGAGACGACACCACTTGTTCCGACAACGGGAACAGTGGTCAAAACTTCAGCAGCAGTCGTACAGTAGAGAGGTAAAGTATGTTTGAAATTGATCCATCTGTGATTGTTCAGTGTACTGGGGTTTGCGGTATCGTATGGCCCATTATATTTACACTCTTGGTTGTTTTTGTGGTGCTGACAGGCTTCGCCTATACAACTTTGCTCGAACGCATTTTGCTAGCGCGTCTTCAACAACGTGTGGGTCCAAACCGTGTTGGTCCTGGTGGTTTTTTCCAACCATTGGCTGATGCAGTGAAACTTATCTTCAAAGAAGATATTATCCCTGACCAAGTAGATAAACCTGTTTACTATATCGCGCCTGTGCTTAAAGCTGTCCCTGTGATTATTCTTTTCGCAGTGATGCCTTTTGGTCCTGATATTATTGTGCCTTGGTTTGATGGCAACTGGTATCAATTGCCACTGGTCTTGGCTGATGTCAATGTTGCTGTGCTTTATTTGCTGGCAATTACCAGTTTAGCTACTTATGGTATGGTCTTGGCTGGATGGTCTAGCAATAATAAATATGCGATGCTCGGTGGTTTACGCGCATCCGCACAGATGATTAGCTATGAACTCAGCATGGGCTTGACCTTGGCTGTACCTATTATGATTGCTGGTAGTATGAGCCTCGTTGATATTGTTGAGATTCAGCAATGGCCTTGGGAATGGATTGTTTTCCAGAACCCTCTTGCCGCAGGAATTTTGATATTGGCTCTATTTGCAGAAGTGAGTCGCGCACCGTTTGACCTCACCGAAGCCGAGCAAGAACTCACCGCAGGGTATATGACTGAATATAGTGGTATGAAATTCGCTATGTTCATGATGGCTGAATACATGGGTATGATTGCCGTAGGTGCGATTGCCATCCATATGTACTTTGGTGGTTATAACTTATTCCCAACAGCAGGGTTACCAATTCTCGCACCCCTGATTTTCATCGGTAAGATTGCATTATTCCTTGCTTTCTTCATCTGGGTTCGTGGGACATTGCCACGTATCCGTTATGACCGCCTGATGACATTCGGCTGGAAAATTTTGCTCCCATTAGCCTTGGTCTCAGTCGCATGGACAGCTATTGCGGTTGTTCTACGTGAGTATAGTTTCACGGTTTATGTGGTTGTTTCCGCTATATTCTTCCTCGTTATTGTTGGTGGGGGATATGCCTTCCTCAGCGCACAAGGAGCGGATGAAGATGATAGCGAAGAACTTGATTTCTATGATGACCCTATTATCACGGGCAATTATCGTAGTGTCGGTTGGACAGTCTTGAATCTCGTTGGTGGCTTGCTAGCCATTCCATTTGCAATTGTGAATGGGCTTATCAATGGCTTAGAGACATTTGGCGATTCGCTTGAGGGTGAATCCGATGAAACGGCGATTGTTCCTAGCGACCAAGGTGGGGATTAGGTTATTGAAGATGGTAGTGGTGATTTACTTTTTCCCCCTCTATCCCTAGCCCTTTCTCCCACCAGTGGAGAAAGGGAACAAAAGCGGGTAGTAAGTCTTTCTGCCTTGATGGGAGAGAGATTTAGAGAGAGGGTGATACACTCTACAAAAATGATTTACTTGTACAGTCAGTTAATTACGGGAAATAAGCAATGAATATCATCAAAGGCTTTGCAACGACATTCAAGCATTTGCTTGAGGAACCCGTGACGCTCCAATATCCAGAGCAGGTGAAAGACTTCCCAAAACGCTATAAAGGTCGTCATCACTTGCGCCGTTATGAAAACGGGCTGGAAAAATGTATAGGTTGTTCGTTGTGTGCGGCTTCTTGCCCTGCGGATGCCATTTGGGTTGAAGCGGCAGAAAATACCGACGAAGAACGCTATAGTCCCGGTGAGCGTTACGCTAAAACATATGAAATCAATATGCTACGCTGTATTTATTGTGGCTATTGCGAAGATGCTTGTCCAACACAAGCGATTCAATTGGGACATGAGCATCAATTGAGCTTCACAGACCGACGTGATTCAATCTACACGAAAGAGATGTTGATTGATGCACCAGTGGGTGATGCAGAGGCAACACCACGCGAAGTTGAACCTGGTGTTTATACGAAGTCTATTCCACATATGGAAGACCCAGAATAATAGGTGTTTATGGTTTAAGCAGAGAGACGCGCTGTGCGTCTCTTTTTTAATGCAACGGTATAAATAGACCAAAGAGTGGCAAAATCGCTTAGAAGTCAATAATATAAAGTACCGATGTGACGTAGAAATTTTAGATTGATGTAGTTGTGGTTCAGTCAGCTAAGACCAAAAAAGTTCTAGTGGTCATTTTAAGCGGTTGAGACAGGTCTCAACCCTACATAAACCTGCACAAATAAAGGCAGAATGTAGGGATGACAACATGCTCTTTAATAAATTAAGACGGAGAAAGATTCAGGTGGTTGACCCCACCCCCTAAATCCCCCTCCCCGAATTCAAGGAGGGGGACTTAACTTACTTAACTCCGTGTTTAATTCTAAAACGGCATTATGTTCTCCGCCAAAATAAGCCACTCTCGTGGTTCATCACGGCACAGGCAAGATAATGAGTTCAGAATAGCCTATAAAAGAGTAAGATAGACATCTCATTAAAAAGAATCAAATAGGTAATGCTAGCAACGACTGCTGACTTTTTAGTAAGCGAATCATAATTATGAGAAACACGGCTAATAATCTATACAATATGATTTAATCAATTAATTAACGAGTCGCAAATGAGTTTCACACCTTTGAACAATAGGTCTGATTGTGTTAAACTTCACATGCTTAAATTTTCGACTTAGATAGGATACGGTAAATAGGATGGAACTAGCCCTATTTTTCCTACTAGCATTAACGGCAATCGTGAGCGCCGCAGGTATGATTTACCAGAAAAATGCGGTTCACAGTGCCTTATTTCTAATACTCAATTTTGGGTGTGTCGCCCTGTTGTTTTTGATGCTGGATGCGCCATTTATTTCAATGGTACAGATAGCCGTCTACGCAGGTGCGATTATGGTTCTGTTCTTGTTCGTCATCATGCTTTTAGGTGCTGAACAAACAACCGACACAGACGCACGCCAGTTTGGGTGGATTACTATTGCCGCAACGGTACTTGGGGCTTCACTCCTGTTTGCAATGGCTATTCCGCTTGTTGCATCTGGTGGGCTTGATTTACCTGATGCGACTGGTGATGCCCCTCGGCTCCGCCTTGTTCATGCCGCAAACGTGGAAAGTCCTGTGACGATTACCGTTGGCGAAGAAGCATTTGATAACGTCGGCTTTGGTGATTCGACAAGATTTAACGAGTTACCAGCAGGTGAGTATGATGTTGTTATCGCTGATGATAGTGGTACGTTATTCGAGACAAACCTTGCCCTAGAACCGAATGAAGTTATTTCGGCAATAGCGTATGGTGCGGAGGGTGTAGAGTCTGTTGCACTCATTCCTAGTAGTCTTGAGAGTACTGGTGATGATGAGGCGCGTATCAATGTGCTGAATCTCATCACAGACCAGCCACTCTATTTGGTTGATCTCGGACGTGATGCCCAACTAGATTTTGCTGATGGCGAAATAACCGATAGCACTTTAACGGACGCACTCGTCTATGGTGAAGTTGCTGTTATCACCTTACCTGATGGACGCTATAATCTGCGTTTTGTAGAAGAAACCGAAGATGGTTTTGAGATTGTTTCATCTATTGGTGGTGAATTAAATTGGGATGTTGCAGAAGCAACCGAACAGACTCTCATTATCACGCCAGATTACAACTCTACCGCAGACAATTTTGGCTTCCGCACGACGGTATTAGATAGCGAATTTGAAATTAATGAACCATTCGGCTCACCGGGTGATATTGGTGGCTTATTGTTCATTGATTACTTGCTACCAGTGAATTTGGTTGGTTTCTTGCTATTGGTAGCCTTAGTCGGAGTAATTGTACTTACACGTCCAGAAGGCATAACCACGTCACGGCGTTCGGCACTCAACCGTCGGCGCAAAGTCAGTCGTCCATTGGTCAGTGTGATTGCTGAACAAACAGGACGCGATGTCGTGGTTGATACACCTAAGCTGGACGAACCCAGTTCCGGCGATTAAGCACGGGAGATATGATTTTATGACTTCAGTACCGATTGAAGCATTTTTTGCACTAAGCATGGTGCTATTCATTCTGGGTGCAATGGGCGTATTGTTGCGGAAGAATGCAATTATCATTTTTATGTCCGTCGAGTTGATGCTTAATGCGGCTAATCTCGCATTGGCAGGCTTCGCCCGACAATGGGGCGATTTGGATGGACAAGTATTTGTATTCTTTGTGATGACTGTCGCCGCTGCAGAAGTGGCTGTGGGTCTTGCGCTCATTGTGGCGATTTTCCGCAACAAACGTAGCATTAATATTGACGATTTGCACCAGATGGAAGGTTAGCACCCGCTCTTTACAGAAGACGGGAAAGGCACGCTAGACTATGGAAACTTTTCCTTTGTTAGTCCCCTTGTTAATACTTGTTCCAGCAGTTGGGACACTTATTAACTTTTTCTGGGGCGCGAAGATGGGGGAACGTGCGGCTGGCTATATTGCGAGTGGCGCATCAATTTTTACCTTTATCATTTCGCTCCTTATATTTAATTATTTAAGTGGTAGTCATGCGCCCGGAGTGGTTGTAGAACCCTTCTTGCTTGATGGCTGGATACGGATAGACGCGCTCAATTTTGACGTGAACATTCCTTGGGAATTCCGTGTTGATAGCCTCACAGGAACGATGCTCCTCGTAATTACAGGCGTTGGCTCATTAATTCATATTTATTCAATTGGCTATATTCATGGTGACGAAAAAGCACCACGCTTCTTTGCATTCTTGAATATGTTCCTCGCTTTCATGCTCTTACTCGTCACAGGTAACAATCTGCTGATGATGTTTGTGGGTTGGGAAGGTGTTGGCGTTTGTTCATTCTTGCTCATCGGCTATTGGTGGGATAAGAAGGGCGAAATCGGCTGGCAGAATAGTAATGCGGCGCGTAAAGCAATGATTCTCAATCGTGTTGGCGATTTGGGTATCTTGATGGCTGTATTCCTCACCTTCTGGACGTTTGGCACAGTTGATTACTATAAGTCAGGTGAATCAAGCAATGTTTGCTACATGCTCGAATCAAACGAACATGCTGGTTCATTGGATGCAACGCACGCTGAATACGAGGAAGCTCTCGAACATGAACATTGTGGGCATCATGAAGAAGGTGATGCGGAGCATTCTGAAGAAGGCGAAGCCGTTGCTGAGGGTGAAGACCACAGCGAAGGCGATGAAGAACACGCCGAAGATGAAGCGCACAGTGAAAGCGACGAAGACCATGCTGAAGACGAGTCTCATGATGAAGATGATGACCACTCAGCAGATGGTGTAGTTGCCGCTGATGACCACAGTGAAGATGATGGACACGGCGATGACGAGGGACATCATGGTACGGTATTTACCATAGCTGAACTCGATAACAGCCTGTTTAATCCAAACCAGTTAGGTATTTTCAACCAAGCTGAATTGCTGATGTCGCTCGATGAGGGGGAAACTATCCCTTGGGCGTATGATGCCATCAATGACGAATGGACAGAACGTGGACGCGAAGTTCATATTGGTCCGTTCACATGGGATATTCGCTTCACAATTGGCTTGATAATTTTGTTCTTACTCCTCGGTGCGACAGGTAAATCGGCACAGATTCCTTTGTTTGTCTGGCTTCCTGATGCGATGGCAGGTCCTACACCTGTTTCAGCACTGATGCACGCGGCGACGATGGTTACGGCGGGTATTTACCTTTTGGTACGCTCTAGTGTGTTCTTAGACCTCGTGCCTGAAATTCGCTTTGTGGTGGCAGTTATTGGTGCGCTGACAGCTTTCGCGGCAGGTTTAGCTGCTGTCGGGCAATGGGATGTCAAACGTGTTCTCGCTTATTCTACAGTCTCGCAACTTGGCTTTATGATTGCGGCTGTGGGTATTGGTGCGTATGTTGCGGCGATGTTCCATCTTGTGACACATGCTGTATTTAAAGCACTACTCTTCCTAGGTAGTGGTAGCATCATTCACGGTGTTGAACACGGTGAGCATCATGTTCATGAACATCACGGACACGGGCATGACGACCACCACGATGATCATCATGATGACCATGCTTTTGATGCCCAAGATATGCGGAATATGGGTGGCTTGGCGAATAAAATGCCAATTACATTCCTGACCTATCTCATCGGCACATTCGGCTTGATGGGTCTGCCATTCTTCGCAGGGTTCTGGTCTAAAGATGAAATCTTGCTAGAATCCTATCTCAAATCATTCTTTGAACCTGAACTCACCACAATTGAGATTACAGGTGCGTTGTTTGTCTTATTCTTCTTGACCATAGCGGCATTTTTCACCACTTTCTATATGTGGCGTCAAATCCAGATGGTATTCTTCGGGGAGACCCGTAGTGAAGCTGCTGAACATGCACCTGAGAGTGTTGCATGGATGACTGTACCATTAATCATCCTCGCAATCGGTGTTTTCTGGGTTGGGTTCATTAATCTACCCGCAGGCACATGGATTTTTGACTGGGTTGGTAATTGGGGCTGGTATGGCGGTTTCCATGGCTTTGGTCACTTCTTGGAGACAACAATCCCAAGTATTAGTGAACATGCCGCACCTGATTTCAATTGGCTCATCGCACTTTCAACTTCTGTCGCTTTGCCAGCTATTGCTATTTTCTTAGCACACACGATTTATGCTGGTAATAACGCTGTTGTTGACCGTGATGAAGCACATGGCGAATTGGGCAAAGACCCACTTTATAAAAATCCTGCGACCCGTCAAATTTGGGTTGCGGCTAATCGTCGTCTCTATTCGGATGATTTATATCATGCAATTTTCCTACGCCCGTATGAGCGTATCGGCAAGTTCTTAGCTGAAACGCTTGATTGGAATTTCTGGCATGATTACTTACATAATAATGTAATCAAAGCTGGCTATGACGCAGTTTCTGAAATTCTCAGTAAACCTGTTGATGTCGGTATTATTGATGCAGTTGTAAATGGTGTTGGTAAAGTTGTTAGTTTCTTCAGTGGTCGCTCGCGTGGCATCCAAACGGGTTATGTACGCACCTACGCAGTTGCTGTATTTGTTGGCGTTGTAGTGGTGATTGTGCTGATGCTGCTTCCACTACTGTTGAATGGCTCATAAAGGGGACGGAATTCGATGGAACAAGGATTTCTGACTACACTCATTTTATTCCTTCCGATGGTAGGGTTTACCATCCTGCTCTTCATCAATGAAAAAGAGCAGAAAGAAGCCATTAAGTGGACAGCTTTTGGCTTCTCAATAATCACGTTCGTACTCTCACTGGTCATGTGGGCGGGCTTCAATAATGCTGAGGCGGGTCTGCAATTTGTCCAACGTTGGACATGGCTTGATATTGCAGTGGGAGGTACAAATATCACGTCCGAATACTACGTCGGCGTTGATGGTCTAAGCATTTTGCTGGTTGTTTTGACGACCTTCATTATGCCTATCGCAATTATGGCATCCTTCCGTGCAGGTGTACTTGAAGAACGCGGACGCGAAAAGTTGTATTACGCGCTTCTGCTCTTGCTGGAATGGGCAATGCTCGGTGTTTTCTTCATCCAAGATTTGATTGTCTTTTATGTATTCTGGGAAGTCACACTGGTTCCGATGTATTTCCTCATCGGTATCTGGGGTAGTGAAGAACGGGTTTACGCGGCAGTTAAATTCTTCTTGTATACGATGGCTGGCTCAATCTTGATGCTGATTGCTATCTTGTTTGTCGGTAACTATACGGATAGCTTCGTACTACCAGAAATTACCGCACAAATATCAGAATTTGCCCAAGTCGAAAACTCGCAGGCTGAACTGAGTTTCTGGAATTATAGTAGTTCTCAAGAAGCAATGGCAGTTGCGACTGGCGCAAGCGATTTTGTTGCTGATGAATCACCACTTTCTGCAAATGTGATTACAGGTGGATTGCTCTTTGCGGCATTCTTCATTGCCTTTGCGATTAAAGTGCCTGTATTCCCCTTCCATAGCTGGTTGCCTGATGCACACGTACAAGCACCAACGGCTGGCTCGGTTATTTTGGCAGGTGTTTTGCTGAAAATGGGGACTTACGGCTTAGTACGCTTTAACTTACAACTATTCCCAGTCGAGGCGGTGCAATGGGCACCATTGATTGCCACGCTCGGGGTAATCGGCATTCTCTATGGGGCATGGGTCAGCTATGCTCAAGATAATGTTAAGAAATTGGTTGCTTATAGCTCTGTAGCTCACTTGGGTTTTGTGGTACTCGGTATCTTTGCGCTGAACTCACAAGGTATTCAGGGCGCAACCTTGCAGATGGTCAATCATGGTATCAGCACGGGTGGCTTGTTCTTGATTGTGGGCATTCTCTATGAACGCTATCACACAAAAGAGATGGCGGCTTATGGTGGTATCTGGAAATTGATGCCTCTCTTCGGCAGTATCGCCCTTGTGGTTGCCATGAGTTCGATGGGGCTTCCTGGTCTCAACGGCTTTGTTGGTGAGTTCACCATTCTCTTAGGTTCAGTCGGTAGTGAATATCTTGGCTTCTTCTGGACATTATTCGGGACGATTGGTGTAATTCTTGCGGCGACTTATATCCTCAAGATGTATCAACACGTCTTTATGGGTGATGTCATTGAAGCACCACATGCTGACGAAAATACCTATAAATTACATTGGACAGAATTACTCGTCCTCATCCCTATCCTGATTGCAACTTTCTGGATTGGTCTGCAACCGGGTAGTTTCTTCGATAACATGGGTGCAAGTACCAATGCCCTTGTTGAACACGTTGAAGAAAGTTATGAACAATTTGAAGCGGCTCAACCTGATGCTGATGAAGAAGTAGCAGACGATGAGGCTGCGGAAGAATCTGAAGGCGACTCGGAAGAGAACTCCAGCGAATAAGGAGCAACAATGTTTGAAGCACCGACTCTGCAAACTCTTGCAGATTTCAACTTAAACATTGCGCTCCCGGCGATTTGGTTAGCTAGTAGTGTGATGTTATTACTGCTAGCAGACCTTTTCCTTCCGGAAGAGCGCAAGCACTGGACACCGATTTTGGCGTTATCCTTTATTAGCGTCAGTTTCGTCATGACCTTGTTCAACTTTAGCCCAGAGGAAACCTCTGCATTTGGTGGCATGTTTGTCGCTGATGGTTTTACAGGCTTCTTGAATATTGTCACTCTCGGTACAGCGTTCTTCGCGATTCTGCTGAGTACCGATTATCTGAAACAGGCGAATATTCATCATGGTGAATATTACACTTTGCTATTGCTCTCAACTGCTGGTGTGATGTTCATGGTTGGTGCAAATAGCTTGCTTGTCATCTTCATTGCATTAGAATTATTGAGTATTCCGCTTTACATTTTGGCGGCTTTCCGTGCCACAGATGCGGATCATATCAGTAAAAATTCAGCTTTGGTCGCGCGCGGTGATGTTGACCCTCAAATTGTAAAATCCGAAGAAAGTGGTATGAAATACTTCATCTTGGGTGCGTTCTCAAGTGCTTTCTTGGTTTACGGTATGGCATTGCTGTATGGGGCGACAGGCTCATTCATGCTTGAAGACATTGCACTGGCGATTGTGAATGTTGTTGCTGGTGATAGCACCGCGAGTTTCTTACTCTTAGCTGGGGCAGGTTTAACTGTTGTCGGCTTAGGTTTTAAAGTGGCGGCTGTTCCTTTCCATATGTGGACACCTGATGTTTATGAAGGTGCGCCTACCCCTGTAACAGCTTTCATGAGTGTTGCAGCGAAAATCGGTGGTTTTGCGGCGTTATTACGCCTGATGATTACGGGTCTAGCTGGCTTTAGCTTAGGTGAAGGCAATGTTGCGGCATGGGTGATGACTATTCAAGTGATTGCGGCGGCAACACTCATTCTGGGTAACTTCATGGCACTCGCGCAAACAAACGTCAAGCGCATGTTAGCCTATAGCTCGATTGCTCATGCTGGTTATATTCTGATGGCAGTTGCAGCAGTCGGCGTAACAGGCAATGTTGACATCAATAGTGCGGCGGCGCAAGGTATGGCAGTTTACATGCTGGCGTATATGTTCACCAACTTAGGGGCATTCGCGGTTGTACAATCCCTCGAAAACGAGGATGGCTCGGGCATTAACATCAATGATTTCGATGGTTTATTCAATAGCCGTCCAATCATGGCGATTGCAATGACCGTGTTCATGCTTAGTTTAATCGGTATTCCACTAACAGGTGGGTTTGTCGGTAAATGGCTTGTTTTTGGTGCGGCAGTACAATCTAACTTGATTATCTTAGCGGTAA
This sequence comes from Phototrophicaceae bacterium, assembly GCA_965230145.1. GTDB lineage: Bacteria > Chloroflexota > Anaerolineae > Aggregatilineales > Phototrophicaceae > JAUZRW01. Next base: position 2,123,386 of record CBDDKI010000002.1, on the reverse strand, counting down.
TCGGTGTGCTTACGAGTGTTGTGAGTGCGTTTTACTATATGCGCGTGGTCGTGAGTATGTTCCTGCGTGATGGCGATGGTAGCGAAACACCTGGTGCAACGCTTCCTGTAACACTAGCTGTTTATGCGTCGATGGCAGGGGTACTGATTACAGGGATTATTGTTCCTGTGGTTGCGAGTTTGGCTAGCGCGATTAATTTCTAAATAGAGTAATAGTCGTAAGGGCAGACCGTCGGACTAACTCTATAGTACATCTTGTGCCATATCGAAAAGAATTATGTGTAGGGGCGTAGCATGCTACGCCCTTATTTTTTTGGATATATCCCTTATTGCTTGTTCCCGTTATCATCAAATTTGGTTATTCATGTTGAGGAAATTTTGATGTCGAATCGTCAGATAGGTTTAATAGCTGTTACATTTTCTATTGCTGGCTATGCTCTGCTTCCGATTCTGACACGTTTCATCTATCAATATTCGACATTGCAACCTACAGACATCGCAATATGGCGTTTTATCTTTGCCACACCCGCTATTTGGCTTGTTATTTGGGCGCGTGATGCAAGAAAGGCAGAAAAGCCCAAAAGAAGCGATTCTCGGCGACAAATTCTGCGTATGATGGCATTAGGCTTATTTTATACCTGTGCGACGTTATGCGCCTTTTTTGGCTTACAGTATATTCCTGCTAGTCTGTATACGGTGCTTTTTTATACTTATCCTGCAATGGTTGCTCTAATGAGTTTGATATTGGTGCAGAAATTGCGTTTGATGGCATGGGTTGCTCTCGCATTTACGATTTTTGGTGTGATTCTCACTGTGCCTGATTTAAGTATCTCAGGTGAGAATACGGGCTTAGGATTATTAATTGCTATTTTAAATGCTGCTGTGGTAGCGATTTATTTTGTCATTATTTCATATGAAATGCCCAAAATGAGTAGTGTGAGTCGTGGGGCGGCTTGGGTCATCACAGGAACTTTGATTATATTATTGCTGTTAATACCATTTTTTGGCATACGTTTACCTGATAACCTTCAAACGTGGGGATTACTCATCGCTATGGCGACTTGGAGTACTGCTATGCCGATTTTTGTCATTAATGTTGCCATACAGAAATTAGGTGTTTCGCAAGCCTCGATTATCAGTACATCTGAGCCAATAGCAACGATGATTTTAGCAATGATATTACTGAATGAGGTTATTTTACCCATTCAATGGATTGGAGCATTATTTATCATTTCGGGTGTGATTATCTTGGAAATACGCCCAAAAAAGCAAATGATTTCAGGTTGACAAGTGTTAGGAAACACTAGGATAATATACTTATCTAATTTACAATTTATCGTAGTTCCTCGATTAATAACTACATAATGTTCCATTGGTATTACATTAATTTGATATTGTAAATTTCAAAAAAATTTAGGGAATATCAATTTAACCCTTGCATTATATATATGTTGCTACTATTATATTTCCTTGTGTTACTTTTATACAGCGTGTCAATCATCGTTAGCACAAATTATTCGTACATTGTACTCAGTTAGGAATCTTAATGACCATGGTAGAAAAAACATCGACGCTCCGCTTTGAAGGCTCAATTTGGGCAAACCTTGATATTGCTTTACGCAATGTTGACCAAATTTTTCGTCGCGCTGTTCGACCACTGAATTTAACAGTTATTGAATGGTATATTTTGCGCGCACTTTACGAAAATGATGGACAACATGCTTCAGCATTAGCGAGCGCAGTAGGACGTGCCGCAACTTCATTTACGCCGAATTTAGATAAATTACAAGATAAGGGACTCATCGAACGTCGTCCTGATGCTGGTGACCGTCGTGCGGTTCGGATTTATCTGACAAAAGCGGGTAAAGATAAGCGTAATGAGGTTCTCGATGTTGCAGAAAATGTTGACCAAGAAATTGCGTCAATGTTCTCACACTCAGATTATGAAGTTTTCTTGGATGGTCTTAATACCTTGCAATCGACTGAAAACGAAAACTAGTCATTGGTTATCTTGTGCTAAGTTAGTTAGCGCTCTGCTGAATATTGCAAAGGCATCAGCAGAAAATAAGACAAAACGCACCAACTCGAATTCGGGTTGGTGTTTTTTGATGTAATCGTAAACAGTTGTGAGGGCAATCGGCGCAGCTTCGTTTAGGGGATAGCCATAGATACCTGTGCTAATGGCAGGGAAAGCAATCGACTTGAGGTGATTCTCCTGCGCGAGTTTGAGGCTATAGCTATGAGCATTGGCTAATAATTGGGCAGGAGAATCATGCTGGTAATAGATAGGACCGACGGCATGAATCACATGCTTGGCTGGTAAATTGTAGCCTTTGGTGATGCGTGCCTCGCCTGTGGGGCATCGTCCCAAAGTTAGGCATTCTTTGAGCAGTTCATCACCTGCCGCCCGATGAATTGCTCCATCAACCCCGCCTCCGCCTGCAAGGGAACTATTGGCGGCATTGACAATCGCATCTACCGCTTGCTCAGTAATATCCCCTTGCACAAGGTCAACAATCGTATTGCCGAATTTGGCTTGTGTGATAGTCTCCATCTGAAATGCCTTACTTACGCGCTCCCATCAGCAATGATGCTATCAACGGCATTTGCTAAGTCACGTAGATTACGGATACGGTAGACACCATCGGCTTGTGCGGCGTATTTGTGCATGTCGCTATCACCTGTTCCCCATTGCCCTTGTGGTTCAGGGCAGAACCAGAATAAACGCCGTGACTTGCGTTGCATATCGCCATGAATATCAAGGCGTGGGTCATTATAGTTATTGCGTCCATCCCCTAAGATAATCACCGTTGTACGACTATCAATCGCGCTGTAGTGGTCTTTGGCAAAGGTATTCAGACTATTGCCTAAATCAGTGCTGTAGTATCCCGGTGGATTTTCTCTCAGGACTTTGGCAACGGCATCTTGGCTGTCCATCTGCTCCAAATCCATCGAGACATCCACCATATCACTGATAAAGATATAGCTACTTGTTTTCTGGACATGGTCACTCATCTCGTAGACGAGTGTCATTAGAAATTCGACCATGTAGCGCATTGAGGTACTCAAATCACAGATGAGAACGAGTTTCGGTTTTTTGTGTTTCTTACGGAACTTCATCTCAATCGGCACGCCACCGTATTTCATGTTCTGGCGAATCGTCTTACGAGGGTCGAATTGACCTGATTTTTTCTTGCGTTGGCGCATTGATGCTCGACTGCGTAATTTCGCCGCTAAACGCCGAATTTCATCACGGATGTTATCAATATCATGTTGGCTAAGGCGACTAAATGGTACATCCAGTAAATCAGGCTTTTTGTCTGGTTCACGCTGTGCCATTTGCTCGGCTAAACTCGCGCCAACATACTGGCTAATCTGGTCTGAAATGCCTTGCATATTATCGCGGAGCATTTGCTCAAGTTCGGCAAGGGCTTCTTCACTCATGCCCATTTCGGCGAGTTCTTCTAATAATTCGCCTATCATGCGCTCTAGGCTATTCATCTGTGCTTGACGTTGCATTCTGCGTTCAAACCACGCACGCTGATACATCTCATCACCATTTGGTAAGCCCGACATCTCACCCATCTGCTCTAGTTGCTCTTGAGATAAGGCTTGTCCATCAAGTAATTGTTGTAACATATCACGCAGAGCGTCCATATCACCCATTAGTGATTGCAATGCCTGTTGGAGCATTTGCTGTTGCTCAGGGGTGAGGTTATCCATGATGTCTTGCATCGGTGGCTGATTATTATTGAAAAATAATGGAAAGAAATAATCGAAAGTGGGTTGGTCACGATGTTCTTTAACGAGTGTGGCTTTCATTGTATCTTTGAAATGGTCAAGATTGATGATGCCGATTTCATTGACCCCAAACATTGCATCTTGGCTTTCTGAAATCGAGATACGCACACCTGCGGCACGCAAAGCTCGGATAAATTCTACCATTCGTTGATCCATAATTGCCTCAAAAAAGACTATTGGCGAGGATGTTAGGTTGATTTTCTGGGAAGAGATGAAAACCAAGTCCACTACTTACGATGTTAAACTATTTTCAGAACAGACACAAGCAATCCTAATCAAAGGCATAGGTTCTCTAATACGTTGCATTTGTCTCTACTTATAAAATTAATCCCAAAAATGGTATTCAAGTTCTCTATTTTCTATACTTATGAACCAGATACGACTCAATGTTTGCTTGCAAATTGAATACGATTCATATTTAACATTTGTGATGGAGGAATAATGCAAGATTTACTCACAGATTTTGAGAAAAAACGTTTGAACTACGCTTCGCGGTTGGGCTTTTTAACAGGCATTATTGGTTTTATCAGTGCATTCATATTTTATGATAGGTCTGAACCTGTTCTTTTATTCTTTGATTTTTCTGAGGCATCAAGACCAAATGGCATCAATATAGGTATTGTGTGTTTTGTTCTAACAGCGGCAGTCACTTTAGCTTGTAGCCTTGTTTCTTATAAAATGTTGTCGCTTGAAGCTGATGATATTACGCCGATTGAGAAAATTGCGCTGAAAGGACGACAGAATTTTGTCGCTCGTATAACTGTTTCTCTGGTGACAACAGCTATTCTTACAGCATTTGCCTGGTTTTTCTGGATTATCGTGGGTTTGATGTTTACTAATTTGCGAGTGCCTTTTGTGAATGCTCTCTTGATTACAACGGTATACACAGGGGCGATTGGGTTCTATGTGTCACGATGGTCTGTTGCTTTGACAACGGAAAATGTTACATGGCTCACTATTGCTACCTTCGTCTTAGGCTTATTAGGGAGCATTTTATTAACCGATGATCCTGAATGGTGGCGCGTATCACTCAGCTACCTTGGAGCTGATACGGGTTCAGATAGCTTATTTCGTTGGAGCATCATCAGTGTGAGTATTTTAATGTTGAGTTTATGGCGTGATTTGATTAATACGCTCAATATTTTAGTTGAAGCAGGAAAAGTAAAACGGTGGAGTGTTACGGCACTGGCATTTGGGGCAACTGTCGCTAGCATCGGTCTGATTGGTGTTGCTGTTTTTACGAGTGGGGCATCGCCATTTCAGAGTTTTATGCATAATCTAGGTGTTCAATCGGCGGCGATTATCTTTACCATTGGCATGTTAGGTATTCGATGGCTCATTCCCAATATTTATAATGAGAATTTTGTCCGCTTAGGGTATTGGTATTTTGCTTTGTGTATGCTCTTTGTCATTTTGTATCAATTTACGAGGATGATTAATTTTGTTGGGCTAGAAGTGTTGAGTTTTATGGTCTTCACAGGTTGGATTTACTATTTCAATGAATATACATTGCTCTATGTTCGGCAACAGGATATTAGCGAAATTGAACGTGCAGTAGAACAAGCTAATCGTCCTTTGTGGGAACAACTACAAGCGGTTATGCCCTAGAAACAAAAAACCGACTTGTATTGCCAGTCGGTTTTGAATGTCTATTTAGTTGTTAGCGATGATTAGTCTTCGTCGTCCCAATCGCCGTCGTCGTCATCATCATCGTCGTAATCGTCATCATCCCAATCATCATCGTCGTAGTCTTCATCATCCCAGTCTTCGTCTTCATAATCTTCATCATCTTCTGGGTCGATGAGCCAACGGTTTTCTAGTTCTAGCATGGTATGATCCTCCATTGAGGTATGTGGCAATAAGCCTAAAATTCGTTTGTATAATACGCCTATTTTTGTTTTTTGTGCCCCCCAATAATTGGGGGGTGAGAAATGCAAATTATGTGGATAATTATAGCCCCTATTTTACAAAGTGAAAGTTTGTGGTACATTTGTTCTAAGCGTGGCTGTGAATTTACATGCCCCCTATAATCACGCTATAATACAGGTATAATATACGGTCAATAACACAGAAAAAGAGGCAAACCTTTGGATATTACATGGTATGGTCTGAGTTGCTTTCGTTTAGTAGAACGTAACCAAACAACAGTTGTCACCGACCCCTACAGCGATAGTATTGGTTTACCAGCACCAAAGCTTAAAGGCGATGTTGTCACCGTTAGCCACGATGCACAAGGGCATAATGCGGTTGACGAGGTAAAAGGGCAAGAATATGTCTTAGCAGGTGCGGGTGAATATGAGATTGGTGGGGTGTTCATCACAGGTATTCCATTGCATTATGCTGATGAAGAAAAAGGCATTTATCATCATAACGTCGCCTATCTGATAAAATATCCGACTGATATTACAGTCTTGCATCTGGGTGATTTAGCCCATGTGCCAGACCAATCCACGATTGAAGATTTTGGTGAGGTGAATGTGGCGCTTGTGCCTGTTGGTGGTGGCAAGACCTTAACAGCAGGGATGGCGGCTGATGTTATTGCCTTGATTGAACCGAACTATGTTGTTCCAATGCACTATGCTATTGATGGCTTGAATGTCGAGCTTGACCCAGTCGATAAGTTCTTGAAAGCGATGGGTGTAAACCGTGTTGCCGAAGAAGATACGCTGCGCGTGAATTCTGGTTCTCTACCAGAAACATCTGAAATAGTGGTTCTTCTACCGAATTTAAGTGAATAACAGGAGCTAACTATGAGTGTTACTCTCATCATGACATGGGACATTAAAGATGACATGGAGCAAGAATATTTCCAGTTTGTTGTGCGTGAATGGGTACCTGCAACTAGTCGGCTAGGTTTACAACCTGTAGCGGCATGGTATACGCAATGGCGTATTGATGAAACTGTGCCGATGATTCGTGCGGAAGCGGTTGCCGAAGATGCTGATGCGATCCGTGATATTTTGAAACATCCTGATTGGCATAAAATTCAAGCGCAGTTAATGGATTATGTTGAAAATTATTCGCATAAAGTCGTGGAGACGACAGGCGAATTTAGAATGTGATGTACATGCTCTAGAATCAAAAAAACGCCTCTGATATAGGGGCGTTTTGCTTTATGAGGACTTTGCCTGATTTAATCGGCGGCAGGACTTGATGTTTTTTCACTACTTTTCTTTGTGCTTTTATCGTCACTACTTTTGGTTTTGCTCTCGTCTGATGCGCCATTTTTTGATGCACCGTTGCTGTCTTCACTACCCGCTTTTGGTGCAGCTGGATTATTTGCACTACGGTTATCTGTTACATAGAAACCAGAGCCTTTGAAAATAACACCTGCAGAATGAATCACCCGTGTGACACTTTGTCCTGTTTCGGGGTCAGTTTCTAAGGCATCATCTGAAAATTTTTGACGAATCTCGAATGTTGTACCGTCTTCACGGCGATAGGTATAAATTGGCATAAACTCAGTACCCTCTTGACCTGCTTCTATCTTCTGTTGTCTATATTAAGTGCTTATGCACAAAAATTGCATAAACAACAACATTTCTGATGGAATTTTTATATTTTGTGGCTTGTAATCAGCCTTTGGATAGGATTTGCGGTGCATATCTTACGCCAAGAAGCCATTCTCAGCAAGGGGCTTACGATAAATTTTTGACGAAATGTAATTGATTATCTTGCTCACTAAGTCCGAAACCATCACTATGATAGTCCAGTTTTTGATAGATAGATTGTAAAACTCCACTATCTTCTTCTTGAATCACGCTTATTCCAACAACTTGATAGTCTTTGTCTTTAATAATTGCCTCACAGGCTGAAATTAGGGCTGTGGCAATCCCTCGCTTGCGATACGTTGGGTGAACGAATAAATCCGTAATTTCGGGGATATTGCGTCGCCAAAATTGTGTATAAGTTGATTCCCATACTACCCGAACATATCCGAAGTAAGTGCGTTTGCCCCTCATATCTTTTTTGCAGGCAAGGTACACAATAGACTTATCTTGTAAGTGGTCAATATACATATTATTGAAATAAGCAAAGTCTTGTTCGGTGAAGGTATCGGCTAGGGATTGCACATCACGGCTTTGTATTGTCCGAATAGTTGGCATCAATTATCTCGTTGCTATGAATGAATTTGTCACATTTAACATAATTATGTCACAAAAATCTGTGTGTTTCCCCTGTATCAATGCAATGGTATCAAGCGTATGATAGTTATATATTAATATTTTTTCATCTATGAGCTAGTTGTGACATCCTAGCTCAAAAACAAACTCCCATTCCTTGATAGACGGGCTTGAACTACCCGTCTATCGCATTTAATGGCTTAGCCTCGTTTGACTTACTCTATGAATTTAAAAGTCACATACTGTCTCGACAAATAAAAACAAATGTTCTATAATGGTTCTTTGTTTAACTCTAATAAGTGAGACTATCTTATGCCTGAACCACTCAAGAATATGTATAACGAAGGCTATGTATCAACAGTATCTAAGGCAATTGAGGCAGTCCATCCACAATTTGATAGTGTAGGTTTCGCGCATCGTGTATTCGATGAAGGGTGGGCTGAGCGTGAACTCAAAGATCGTATGCGCCATATCACCCATTGCTTACAGCATTTTCTTCCTAACAATTATGACGCTTCTATCACTATTTTGCGCGAATCAGCAGAGTCAAAGTCGCTTAAAGCGTATACATTTGAGAATATGATTTTTCCTGATTTTGTGGAGGTTTATGGTTTAAATCATTGGGATGTATCTCTGCCTGCATTGGAACAATTCACCCAGTTATCGAGTGCTGAATTTGCAGTGCGTCCTTTCATTTTGCACGATACAGAGCGCATGATGTCTCAAATGACGGCATGGGCTGCGCATGAAAATTATCATGTCCGTCGATTAGCTAGTGAGGGATGCCGTCCGCGATTGCCCTGGGCGATGGCATTACCCGCTTTCAAGAAAGACCCCTCTCTGATACTGCCGATATTGGACGCACTCAAGAATGATGAATCTGATTATGTGCGACGTAGTGTTGCGAATAACTTAAATGATATTAGTAAAGATAATCCGCAAATTGTCTTAAAAACACTGAAAAAATGGCAGAAAAATAAGACTGAGTCTATCCAATGGATTACAAGCCATGCCTTACGCACCCTTATCAAAGCGGGGGATACAAAAGCCTTAGCATTATTAGGCTATGGTGAGGCGGAAATTGAAATCGAGAATTTGGTCATTACTCCCTCGACTGTTGAAATGGGCGCTGACCTATCCTTTGCTTTTGATATTGTTTCCCAAAGTGAAGAGACACAATCGCTCATGGTGGATTATGTGGTTCATTTTGTGCGTGCAAATGGTTCACAGTCGCCCAAAGTATTCAAGCTACGTAAAGCGGAACTATCACCCCATGAAAGGCTAACTATTAGCAAAAAGCATAGCTTTAAGGCGATTACCACACGACGGTATTACTCTGGTACACATAAAATTGAAATTCAGGTGAATGGAACGATTGTCGCTGAAGTTGAGTTTGAGCTTATATAACGTGAGTTTTGGTTTAGATAACAGCTAATTGTCGAAGAAAGCGTAAATCTAAAGACGGTTTCTTGGGCTGGTGACAATAAGCAATCAGTCCAGCCAATAAATTGACAGTAAACCCGGTAAAACTGCGGTGTCGCGTATGCTCAATTTGTGAGATGTTCTTGAGTTGGTCATAGATACTTTCCACAATAGCGCGTTTGCGCAAAAAGTATTTATCCATCTCATCCATCAGTTTGTTTTTCATATTCTTACGAACTTTCGTGACCAGCTGGAGCATGTGATCTTCCAGTAAATGCTGTGTGAGTGTGGTTGAGATATAGCCTTTGTCAGCAAATAACTTCCCAAAACAACGTCGAATTTGGCTGACCATTTTTGGAACGGGTTGGCGGTCATCAGTATTACCCGTTGTCACACAACAACTCAAGAGTTCACCGCAATCATTGACAATCATGTGTAACTTAAAGCCAAAGAACCAGTCCACAGAGGTACGCCCACGCTCAGCAACACCCTCAAACACACGGTGCTGGTTGATGCGACGATTGTGGCATACAGCAATTGCTGTTGAATCCACAAAGGATAATCCTGTGCAAGTGCCATAACAGCGTTGTAAGTAAGCACACAGGGCGACCACGACACGCGGCATCAGTTGGATAAACCTGTTGTAACTGAATAATCTTGGAAATTCGCCTGTTAAGTGTTGCATCACATAATCTGTGTAATAGGTTTTAAAATCACGATAGCGTTTCTGGTGAAAATGCACCACGAGGGTCATCATCTCACTCATACTCATACGAGTCGCGCGACGGCGACACCGTTGACCACTTTCAAGTAGTGTCTGATGCCAAATTGGTTCATAATCTTGCCAGAAATCGTCGATAGAACAGAATAATTCGAGTAAACTCATGATGGGACTCTTTGTCTTAGGTTTTGTCACCTTGAAGCTTAACGCTTCTCGCAAAGATGTCCCACCTTATCCAAAACTCACGTTATATAGCCTATTCACTTTCACTTGCTTCACGGATGTGGAGACGCGAAGAGTCAATAAACGCATTGTTGATGGTACGTGCGCTAGCTGTAATTGTGCCAGAAACACCACTAGGCGGTGTCCATGTGATTGACATCCCACCAGCTAGACTCGAATCGACCCCTATCATTTGAGGTGTACCTCCATCGGGCGTGTAGAAAAATGTTGTTTCCGATACTTGGTTATAAATATCGGGTTCAATTCCTGTCCAATTTATCGTAATAGGAACTTGTGCCTCAATGACATAATCTGTCCAATCTGCTGGATTTCCCGCTTCAATTACAGGGGATGCACCCAATGTACCTATCACACCTAGTAAAGTTGGTGTACTGGTTGGCTGAGGCACAGATGTAAAACCTGTCGGAAGTGGCGTGACTGTATGGGTTGGGAATGGTGTTGCTGTACTGTCACTGGTTGGATTTGGAAGAACAGTTAATTTAATTTCGCGTGCTGGTTCTGTCTCTGTTGCACATGCCGATAAAACGAATACTGTTAGAAGAACAATTGTGATATATCGCATCAGCGTCTCCTTTGAACTGCTTCTGTATACTAATAGTCACAGCAAGAGAGCCATAAAGTTCCATTCACATTATTACGTTTTGTATTTTGATTGAGAACTCGAATATATCCCAATTAACCCAAGTTTTTTGGGATATATTTGGGATAAAAGGCGAAAAATAACCATATTTCCCAAATTGTGTATGCAATTATCTGAAATATGTATCTAAAAATAGGCGATAAGTCACCAAACTATCCGAAATGGTGTAATTATCGAGCCTAAGATATGTGGGATAATGTTGGATATGTGGGATAAATTAATTATTTGGAAGGCAGAATCGCACTGCCTTCACACAACATTAACGGTCTGTTAAATCGATGAATTGGCGGTCTGTATCGCCTGTGTATTGAGATAACGGACGGAGCAATCGACCTTCTTTAAGATGCTCAAGGGCGTGGGCTGTCCAGCCGCCGACACGGGACACAGCAAAGGTTGGTGAGAATAAATCTGTTTCTAAGCCAATCCCATGCAAAACCAGTGCCGTATAAAATTCGACATTCGTTTGTAAATTGCGTCCGGGTTTGACTTCTTCTAGCAAACGAACAGCCGTTTCTTCTACAGTTTTCGCCAATTCATATAAATCACGTTGCTCACCTTCTACAAAAAACGCCTCTGCCGCGTGATTTAGCACATCAGCGCGAGGGTCACGGACTTTATAGACGCGATGCCCGAAACCCATCAAACGATCACCCGATGCTAGTTTTTGTCGTAGATAAGCCTCAGCTTTTTCAGCTGTGCCGATTTCAAAGACCATATCGAGTGCAGGACCGGGTGCGCCACCATGTAAAGGACCTTTCAACGCACCAATTGCCCCGGCAATCGCTGAAATCATATCGGACTGAGTGGAGATAATCACTCGTGCTGTGAAGGTACTGGCATTCAAGCCATGGTCGATAACGGTATTCAAGTAGGTATTGAGCGCGCGAACCTGACCTTCTGAGGGTTCTTCGCCTGTGAGCATATAGAGATAATTCTCTGCATGGGATAGTTCAGGACTTGGCTTAATGGGGTCGTTGCCGTGCAAAATGCGCCAATAGCTCGCAATGATTGTCGGGAAACTCGCCACTAAGGCTTTAGCAGATGCCTGTGCATCATCAGGATTGGTATTCAAGCTAACTAAACCAGCGACCATCCGTAAGGCATCCATCACTGATAAATTCTGCGTGGAGGCTTGATAGAGCGTGTCGATGGCAATCTGAGGTATCTCGCGTAGGGATGCTAATTCTGCTTGAAAATTGCTTAATTCACTGTGCTTTGGCAGGTGATTATGCCACAGCAAGTAAACTGCTTCCTCAAAAATGACGTTTGGTGCGAGGTCGTCTAAGCGGTAGCCGTTGATGATGAGTTCACCAGCCAAGCCATCCACACGGCTCAAACGCGTTTCAGCCGCAATGACTCCTTGTAGACCAATTCGCATAATAGGGTCTTGTATCATAGTGGTTTCTCTTTCGTAGATAATGTTTGAATAGAAACCACCCGCGCAGGTGTTTACTCTACTTTATGATATATAAATTATATTGTCAATGTTGATAAATAAATCAATATATTAAGTCGGATTGTGCTTATGAATGATAGCTTGTGCTAGCTCAATTACAGCCAAGTGCAAGGCTTTTGGTTGGATGACTTCGACTTCTGTACCTAGACCAAGAACACTGGTTCGGGCTTCTTCAAAAACGGTAAACTTCACTTCAAGTATCCACCAATCCGTATTCTGTTCTAATATCTCGTAACGCCCGACGAACAAAGTCTTGAAATAGGTCATTACATTAGGTTTCACACGCAAGGTTACAGGATATGATGGTACTTTCTTTTGGAACTTCTCTGAGGTTTCTTGCCAATAACGCTCAATATCAAACTCTGAATCACGCTCGAAAGGTGTTTTTGTGATAGTGATATTGGATATGCGCGACACACGATAGGTCAGCATCGTATCTTTCTGGCTGTTATAGGCAACGAGATACCATTTATAGGCTTTGTATACCAAGCTGTAGGGAGCTAAGGTATAGGGTTTACGCTTACCATCCCAATTTTCATAGTGAATATCAATCAAGACATCACGCCAGATGGCATCTTTGAGCAAGGGCAAACTGGGCAAATCTTCATTTTGTGTGCCGTACCAATCGGTGGCATCGAAGTGTAGTCTTTGGCGCATCTTTTCACTATCTTGTTGCCGAGATTTCGATAACAAAGCAAATAACTTTAACGAGGCATTTTCTTTGGCATCTTGCATACCGAGTTCAGATAATGGGATAGTTGACCCTGTGAATAGAAGTGTTTGTAATTCGGCTTCTGTGAACCAATGAAATTGACTGCGATAGTCCTCATCCAGAAAGCAACCGCCGTCGGGACCTGTTTGGGTGTAAACAGGCACACCTGCCATGCTCAGAGCTTCTATATCACGATAAATTGTGCGTTCCGTAACGCCTAATCGTTGCGATAAGTCTGTTGCGGTCAGACGATGATGTTTTTGTAGTAGCACAATAATCGAGAGTAAGCGGTCTGCTCGCATAAATGCCTCTTTTGATTTTTTATAAGTGTAAATCCTATTCCTGACAATAGATGTCAAGAATACTCTGTATGCTAGAGAAAAATCAACATAAGGAGCGTGACACATGGCAAATCTTGATATGAAAAAAACACTCAAACACCTTTATTCACCGTCTGCTAAAGAAGTTAGTGTGGTAGACATCCCAACTATGAATTACTTGATGCTGGATGGTGAGGGCAACCCAAATAGTGAAGGGTATCTCGAAGCTGTCCAAGCATTATACGGTTTAGCCTATGGGATTCGTGCGATAAGCAAAGCTACTGGACAAGTTTTTACGGTCATGCCTTTAGAGGGCTTGTGGTCATTTGAAGGTCAGGAAGAGAGTAATTTCCAGATAACAGATGCTGATAAAGACACATTTGAATGGACATTGATGCTTCTGCAACCTGAACACATTACATCAGAGATGGTTGAGCAGGCACGCGACACCGTCCGTAAGAAGAAATCTCTTGCCCCATTAGACTCAATTCGTTTTGAAGCATATGACGAAGGGGAAGCTGTACAAATTATGCACATCGGCTCATATGATGATGAAGGACCTACTGTTGCGCGTTTACATCATTATATAGAGGATAATGGCTGGCAACTTGGCAAAAAACATCATGAAATTTATCTTAATGACCCACGTAAGGTCGCTCCTGAGAAGCTCAAAACGATTATTCGTCAGCCATTTGTTAGAGAGTAAAAAAGAAACACCCCGATAAGATAACTTGTCGGGGTGTTTTATATCAACTTTCTAAATGTTTAGAGACATAATCTTTGATTGCACGTTCTTCATCAGAGTTCAAATTGTCATCGGGTGTTTTGTAGATTGAGTATATAACTGCGCCGATGCCAATCATGATTAAGATAATACTACTGCCTATGAGAATATTCATATTATTTTTCCTATCTAACGTCCCTATACACTTAGATATATCAAGACAGTATAAGACCTGTGTTAATAGGAGTTACTTCTAAAGTTGCTTTAAGATTAGTCGAATAAGCCTTTTTGCTTGGGTGAATTGTCGATGTCTGTAGGTAAGGTGATTTCTTCAGTTTCAGGAATGGGGTCGAGGCTCATTTCGCCAGAGGCACGTTTCTCTTGGATTTCTTCTATTAATCTGGGGATTCGAGCAAAATCTTCTACCATTTCTACTTTAACTGACTGATTTCGTAAGGCATAGGCAGGGTGAAAGAGTGGATAATAGGCTCGGCGTGTGCCATATTTCGCTTGCCCATGAATCTGGCTGACTTTCTCATTGGGGAAGAACATATTCATGCTATAACGCCCTAAGGTCACAATCAGTAAAGGGTCTAAGACTTCGATTTGGGCGCGTAAGTAAGGATTACAGGTGGCAATTTCTTCTTCGAGAGGGTCACGGTTATCTGGTGGACGACATTTAACTACATTCGCTATGAACACATCATTTCGGGTTAGGTTGATTGTCGCTAACAATTCTTCAAGGTATTGACCACTCTTGCCGACAAAGGGCAATCCTTGCTGGTCTTCATTGTAACCGGGTGCTTCGCCAATGAACAAAATTTCAGCATCAGGATTACCAGCCCCCGGTACAGTTCGAGTACGTCCCTCGTGCAAAGGGCATTTCGTACAGTGGTAAATTTCGGTATGTATCGCAGATAATTGGGCTACTCTGCTGACCATAATTGTCGCCTCAAATCACCTTATTTTATAGCACTATTGTACTAAATTTTGGCTACAAACGCTATTATCCCTACTTTTGATAGTGTATCGAAAAGGCTGGAAATTCAAAATTATTTTATTTTTCCGTCGGACATCCCCTTACCCGTTGATTGTAGGAAAGCACAACTCTGCGTTCGAGAATTTACACTGAAATGGATACATTACCTTGCTTTTTCGCGCGGATTGCCATAAAGAGGGGTATCTCCTCATTTGCTCGATTTTCTGCTTTGTTCTTGCCTGATTGATAGGTTGTGATTTCATCTAATTTATCAATGACTAGACCGCATTGTGCGAGTGTATTGATATACGTACTGAGGGGTCGATGAAAGCTGATGGTTGTTCCTCGTTTGTGCTGCTTCATGGGGATTTTTAGCGGTGTGAGGTAGCGGTCTATGCGACGATATTGCAATTTGCGCGTGTTCTCGTAGCCCCAGCCTGATTGCCTCGGAATACGAAAACAGGGATGTACTAATAAAATCGCTAGTGTGCCTCCCTCACGCAATAGAGATGCCGTTTGCTGAATGGTAGTTAGCAAGGGGTTGATGTCTTGGATGCTGAGAAGAAAGGTGCAGACATCAAATTCATTAGGTGCAAAGTAGCGTGTGAGTTTACGGGCATCGCCTACTATGAATGCACCTTGTTTCTCGTGGTAACGTTTTGCTGTGTGGATAAGTTTTGGGCTGATGTCTATGCCTGTGTAGGTCGCACCTGTTTCAGCAATGTATGGGGCAAGGACACCTGTTCCACAACCAATATCGAGCAAGCGAGCGTTTTTATCTAAAGTTAGACAATTTAAAAGTGAGGGAATTGCGAGTTTTTGATGATGGTCGCTACCGTGTTGTCCAACCCAGCCATCATACCAACTTGCGACGTTATCCCAGCCAGAGGGTGATTTTTTATGTGCCATGTTATGAATTTCCTAGAATGAATTACGTGAATCAGCGAAGTCGGTAGATGTGAATTACACATCCCCTAGCTGAAAAGCGTAATGCTGTTCAGCCGAGTTCTAGTTGGAAATCCATATACGAGTTATTGTGACACACATAGTTTTTAAACCTTTTTACGATTAATAGTAGTGTACTAAAAGTTAATAAGGTTTGCAAGAGGTCAATTTTGGGTTATGTATCTTCGGTGGAAATTCTCGGATGCGCCGTTGCGCTTCCCTACAATGCCTATTGGTAGGGACATCCAACGGGATGTCTGCTGGAAGAATAAAGATGATTTTGAATTTCAACTATTTTTGATACAGTCCCCAATTTTGTGAGACCGCTTGACATATTGACGAATATCAATATAATAAAATTCATATCGACATTCATCAATATAAAGAAGGTTTGTAATGACTGATTTACCTGTAGTAATTATTGGGGCGGGTCCTGTTGGATTAGCCGCCGCCGCACATCTCATCGAATATGACCAAACGCCTCTCATCTTTGAAGCAGGTGAGACTGTTGGGCAGAATATGATGTCTTGGGCGCATGTTCGGATGTTTTCGCCTTGGCAATATACTGTCGATAAGGCAATGGTCAGACTACTTGAGGCAGATGGTTGGGACATGCTACCTCTCGCTGAATTACCTACAGGTGGTGACCTCGTGACGCGCTTTTTACGTCCCTTTGCTGAGTTACCAGCTGTCAAACCGCATTTACGCCTCAATAGCAAAGTGATTGCGATTAGCCGTTTACATACAGACAAAATGAAAGATAAATCACGCGATGAACAGCCATTTGTGTTACACATTGAAGAAGCTAATGGCGATGATTATTTTATAGAGGCGAAAGCTGTGATTGATGCTTCTGGTACATGGCATAATCCTAATCCGCTTGGGTCACATGGGCTAATGGCATCAGGCGAAAAAGCTAATCGTGAGGCAATCTATTATGGCATTCCTGATATTCTCGGTGAAGATAGCCAACGCTATGCTAATAAACGAGTCCTCGTTGTTGGTAGCGGACATTCTGCGATAAATGCCTTGCTTGAACTCGGTAAATTACGTGATACATATCCCGAAACGACTATGTTCTGGGCAATGCGTGGCACACACATGCAAAAGGTTTATGGTGGGCAAGGAGATGATGCCTTGCCAGCGCGTGGGGCATTAGGAACTCGAATGAAAGCTCTCGTTGATAATAGAGCAGTGACTATACTAAGTCCGTTTTATCTGGCAAAAATTGAGCGCGAAAATGAGGGGCTATGTGTGTCTGGTGATAGCAATTCTAGTCAACAATCTGTATTAGTTGATGAGATTATCGGCACAACGGGCGCACGCCCTGATTTAGGGATGCTCCGTGAGTTACGCCTTAATCTTGATTCGTCGCTGGAAACAACGCCAATTCTCGCACCCATGATTGACCCGAATATCCATAGTTGTGGTACAGTGCGCCCACATGGCGAAGCGGAATTGCGTCATCCCGAAAGCAATTTTTATATGGTCGGTATGAAAAGTTACGGACGTGCGCCGTCATTTTTATTAGCAACTGGCTATGAACAAGCACGTTCAGTAGTGGCATATCTGGCAGGGGATTATCAAGCAGCGAAAGAAGTCCAGCTTGATTTACCTGAAACTGGCGTTTGTAGTACCGATTTTGTTGACGGTGATTCGGGTTTGGTCAGTGCGTGCTGTGGCGCACCCGTAGAAGCACAAGCTGAGGTTGCGAGCATTAGTATCGGTGATATTCCTGTTAAACTAGAAACGATTGAACTCGGTAGCAATGGTGGTGAATGCTGTTAGTTAGATGCACTACTTATTACAATTAAATATTCTAAGAACGCTCCATTTCGGGGCGTTTTTGATTCAATGTATAATTTATAGAACATGTTTACTGGAGAATTTATGCAAGAAGTATTGAAATCGCTACAGAAAGATTTTGCAAGAAATAGTTCTAATGGGAAAACCTTTGAATACTTTTTTTGCCCTATTCTATTCATAGATGAAGAAACTGAACTATGTAAAGCACATATTGTAAATCAAAGTTTCTCCAATGTGTCTGATGCATGGACTATTCAAAGACAGGATGTAGATCATTTTTATGGAGCATTTTTTGAAAGCGAGTTTACAAAGTTACAATATGCAGGAACAGATGTTTTTGAAGCAATTAAAGATAAATCACTAAACCCAAAGCTAAGACCTAAGATTTATAAAAATGATAATCCTATAGATTATTATTTTTTACGTCAAAACAATATTTCAGAACATCATACTCGTTTACTATTTGATGATGAATTGAATCAAGCATTTGGTCTAAAAATCGAACCACAAAAATTGCTAGAAGATAAGAATGCTTCTTGGTATGTCCAGTACGAGGTTAATGTTACTCCTGATGCAATTCCATCGCTGATAAAAGCCGCCCACTTAACATTATTTAAAATCGAAGGATACAAGTATGCACTTACTCGTG
Organism: Phototrophicaceae bacterium; assembly: GCA_965230145.1. Lineage (GTDB taxonomy): Bacteria > Chloroflexota > Anaerolineae > Aggregatilineales > Phototrophicaceae > JAUZRW01. The sequence continues at coordinate 2,104,845 of CBDDKI010000002.1, read as the reverse complement.
CAGGATATATAGTTGGACATAATATTCTAGGCAATTTCTTTTTACAAAATCGACAATTAGATGACAAACAACAGATTAAGGAAAATGCAAAAAGTTACTTTAGGAATTGTGCAGAAATGGTACGCCCAGTTGATTCAATAGGGTGGGAATCTAGAGGCACTATAGATGATGGAATAAGTTTATTATGTAAAACAAAGCATGGTTTAATATGGGCGCGAGTAATATTTGTGAGTACAGGGAAAAATCACCTACATGCTGTAATTATACCAATTTTGGGTAACGTGCTAAATGATAGTGTATTCAATAAACTTTTAGCTGGAAAATTAGAAACATTTTTTGTCAGGCGCATTTATTTTACAAAAGGGCAATGGCATGTACTTGATGATGAATGGTATCCTATCAATTGGGCTACGACTACTAAAAAACCTTTCTGATAGTAATTATTGAGAAATTAATATACTTAGATTTGGTCTTTTGTGAACCATATTGACCCTTTACATTTTTCTAATAAGACATATGATAAGATTAAGCAACGCAATTACGTCTCTAAATGCCGTGCTGAGGGTTATAGTTGATATACCAGATGTAATTGAAATCAGTGTGCTAAAACGATACAATGATTGCATATGTTTTGCGGTCATTTGGCAAAAGGTCGCACTGTTGGGAGGTCTTGAATGTCTACACCAACCGATACTCGTACAATGACGATTGTTGATTTGCCACTTATTCGGCGATTAACTGCCAATGGTACGGTTCTTGATAGCGAACGAGGTCTAACACGCGATGCGCGCGGGGCGAATAGCTTCTTACTCAGTAGCTTGCTCTTTCCGCGTGGTGTGTATACTTTGGTTTCACGGTCAGAAAATCAACAAGTGGTGGGACAATTTCGCTATCGTCCTGACGACCTTAACGCCCATATTGTCTACATTGCGAGTTCGCTCAGTGAAGATGTTGAGGACACGATTTGGCTCAACATTTTGGATGCGATGACACGCGAAGCTGGCAAACATGGCGCACATTCACTGATTGCTGAGGTAGAAACGAACAGTCATCTCTTTGAGACATTACGGACTGCACGTTTTTCAACCTATGCACGACAAACTATCTGGCGACATCCAGCCATCAAACTGGATTTGGATGATTGCGAGATATCATTAGACGAAGAAATAGAGAGTGATCATCTCGGTGTGATGGCACTCATTAACAAGACCGTCCCGACCATCTTGCAACAAGTCGCTGCACCACCAAGTGATATGCAAGGGTTGGTCTATCGTAAAGAGGGACGTATCGAAGCCTATATAGGCGTTTCTGAAGGTGCGAATGGTGTTTACCTGCTGCCCTTCATTCATCCCGATGTTATGAGTCAAGCGGCTGATATTATGACCTCAGCCATTGCTCAGATTGACCGTAGTGCCAAAGTGCCTGTTTATGTCTGTGTGCGGAGTTATCAAGATTGGTTAAACCACACATTTGAAAAACTGGGCTTTGAGGAATGGATTGAACAAGCCGTGATGGTTAAACAAATTGCGGCAGGGATTAAGCATCCTGGATTTGCGAAGATTGAAATTCAAGGCAAATTAAAAGTAAGCTCTAATATCCCGAACTATTGGTCAATTGATATTGAAAATTGCACTAGCAAGGAAAAATAAACACTTCTATGGAACGACGCATCACAGATGATATAGAACAACTCAAGCGCGTATTGCCGACTTACATCATTCGTGCGCTTGAGGACTATGGCGAAACCCATAATCTGTTAGAAGTTGTGATGGACTTGGGACGTTTGCCAACCGCTCGTTATGTTGATGGTGAAATTGTTCTCTCCGATGCCGAAGTATCGCGTGATGACCTTGAATGGGTCTTGCTCCAAATTGGTGATTTTGACGCTGATAATCGTGCAGGGATTGAACGAACTCTACACCGTATTTCTGGTATTCGTAATCGTCGCCGTGACGTGGTGGGTTTGACCTGCCGTGTTGGGCGTGCGGTCTATGGCACAATTGATATTATCGAAGATTTAGTGACCAGTGGTCAAAGTTTACTGATGCTGGGTCCTCCTGGTGTTGGTAAAACCACGATGTTGCGCGAAGCTGCTCGTGTTCTCGCTGAGGATAAACGGGTTGTCATTGTTGATACTAGCAATGAAATCGGTGGAGATGGTGATGTACCACATCCTGCTGTCGGTAAAGCGCGTCGGATGCAAGTTGACCATCCTGAACGCCAACATGAGGTCATGATTGAAGCTGTCGAGAATCATAATCCTGAAGTCATCATCATTGATGAAATTGGGCGCGAACTGGAAGCGATGGCGGCACGTACAATCGCTGAACGTGGTGTGCAGTTAGTAGCAACCGCGCATGGTAATACGCTAGAAAATCTCATGCTGAACCCGACGCTATCGGATTTAGTAGGGGGTATTCAGTCTGTAACGCTATCAGATGATGAAGCACGTCGACGCGGTACACAGAAAACGGTACTTGAACGTCGTAGCCCACCGACATTTGATATTTTGGTGGAATTGCAAACCCGTGACAAAATGGCTGTGCATGAAGATATTGCTGCTGCTGTTGACTCAATGTTGCGGACGAAATCACCAACTGTTGAAGTTCGTTATCGTGATGAAGATGGCAACATCCAAAAAGAATCACAACGGGTTGAACTTGACCCACGTATGTCTAATCAACCAGACCGTCCTCAACAGCAAATACGGATGGTTAGTGGCAATAGGCGTAGCAACAATGACAATTCAGGCAATGGTAAAGTCAGCACACCTGCTTACCAAGCAGAAATTCGCTCGAATTTGCCGAGTATGAAAGTCTATGCTTATGGTGTGGCGCGGAATCGTCTGCACCAAGCGGCAAAACGCCTGAATGTGCCAATGGAAGTCATTGATGATTTTGGTCAAGCTGATGCGGTTGTAACGCTTAAGAATTACTATCGTCGGCGTCCGAAGGTGATAACCGATGCTGAACGACGGGGTATGCCGATTTATGTGCTACGGGCGAATACCGTTTCGCAGATGGAAAACTTCCTCACAGATGTCTATCGTCTTGAGGAGGGCGATTCTGACGACCCTTTTGAGTTAGCTGTACTTGAGGCAGAGCAAGCCGTCATGCGGATTCGCTCTGGTGAGGAGATGGTTATCCTTAATCCGCAAGTACAAGACATCCGCAAGCGACAACACGAAATCGCAAGTGAAGCGCGTTTGTTCAGCAAGAGTTACGGCAAAGCGAATAAGCGTCATGTGCGCTACTTCATTGACGAAACAGCCTCTTAAACTTCAAGGGATTTGCTGAACAGCAAGTCCCTTTTTGATTTATCATTATTTTATCTATATCCCCCAATAAATGCCCATTTGTGATACAACAATTTATGAGTGCTTTATGAGTGAAGATACTTATTATCATCTGAAAACCCCCTTTCAATACGTAATCAATACCGTAAGTCGCAATAAATTTATTGATAATTCGATTAGTTTGTATTGTTAGGAGATATAAGATGAGTAATTTATCACGTCGTTCGTTCTTGAAAAAAGGTACAGTCGCACTTGGCGGAGTCACTTTAGGCGCAACTGGTCTATTTGGTATGAGTCCTGCATTTGCACAAGACGCAGGTGCTAATGATGATGTTCAGACAATTGTGAATTTGGCATCAACTGCAGAATTATTCGCTACAACTCATTATCTTGCCGCAATTAATGCTGGTATCAGTGGCGATTTAGCACTTCAAGAAGATGAACTTGCTTATCTAAAAGCGGCATTCCTCGCAGAGCAAGACCATCTTGAATTACTGTTATCGTTAGGTGCAGAGCCAGTGGTTAGCGAATTTTATGTTCCTGATGGACTTTTCACAGATGTTGCGGCGTTTGCGGCAACTACAGAAGTTGCTGAAACTACGTTCGTCTCTGCTTATTTAGCTGCTACACGCATCTTTAGCGAAGCTGGCGAGACTGCTTTTGCTGTAACGACTGCTCAGATTGCGGCTGTTGAAGCAGAACATCGCGTTCTTATCCGTGATATTGGTATGTTATTGCCAAATGACCGTTCTTATGAAGAATTCCAATTCCAAAATGTATCTGATGCTGTACCTGTGTTACAACCATTCCTAGATGGCTCTGCTGAAGGTTTTGTAGGTCCAGTTTCTGCACCAACTGATGAAGATATTGCCTCAATTCGCGCAGAAGCAGACCAACTCGGTTACAATGGCGATATTCTACCGTTTGCCGCGATGTAATTCAGTCTGAATATTTGCATAGATAAGATAGAGGGGATTTGCTACTCAGCAAGTCCTCTTTTTCAGTCTAAACGACATAGCATCTGACGAATTTCTCCGAGATGATAAGCGGTATGCACAATCATCCCCATCATGGCGGATACCTCGTGGCTATCATTCCAAACATCGGGATTGCTCAAGTGCGATTTTACACGCTCGTAGCTCGTGTGTAGATTATCCTTGATGGTCTGCCATTCATCTTCTGATACCACACCGACTGTTTCCCAAATGGTGCGCCAATTGATATGCGATAAATCGCGTTTGAACATGAAATCTTCAATGACATCCAAAAAGTAGCGGATATGGTCAACGTGGGCGGCGATTGTGGCGCAATTTCCCATATCTTGTGAGGCTTGTTCGGCTGATATACCAGCTAAAGTTATGAATAGAGACGTTCCCCTATTAATAAAGAGTGGTTGTGCTTGGACATCCTCAAAGGCTTCGATTAAAAACATTTCTAATAATTTGATTGTGCTATCCATTGCGAGTTGTTTTGTCATGTTGCATCCTTTTTAATTAATAGCTTGTGGATAATCTTTACGCTCAAATTCTCGATGAATGACCCATTTTTCTTTTTTACTCGGTTGCACCATCAGGCAGATACTATCGAGTACAATTTTCTTGAATTGCCCAAAAATTGAATAGAGTGACCTCTGCATTGCTTCATGTTGGTTGCCTTTGTAGGGGAATAAAATCGTGAAATGGGGTGTAAAGCCATCAAAAACAAAGGGTGTATTGAAGTTATTTATCCGATGATATTCGTGAAGGTTCTCTTGGCTGGGTAAATCGGCATTAGGCTTTGCATATTGACTCAATTGGGCTACTAAAAGCGAGTGTAACATCAACATCGCTGGGTTGGCTTCGTATTGTAGAACGGCGATTTGCTGTTTTTTACCCCAGAATGCCACAAGGTCAGATTGCGCCGTTATCTCGAAAGTGGTTGACTGCGCGAAGCAATTCAGGATTCGCTCCATCTCAAAGGCAATTGAGTCTAAATCACCATATCGGCAAACTTGTGGCGCAACAATCGTGCAGTGGATACCATGCTTCTGCGGACGCTTGACAAATTCTTCGTCAAATTCAGGGAGTTGCGCTCGTATGAAATTATCTTGATGCGAAGGATGAGCGCGTCGAACATCGAAACCGTGAATACTCGTCCCTAAACGATAGAGTGGGCTACTCAAGATGCAGATAAAAGCGTAAACATCACTTACTCAACGCCACCATTGAATATTTGTCGTTGGGTCAACATCTAGAACGACATCTGTCTCACCTGTAAAAACATCCTGTAAGATGATGGTACTTGTATATTCCTGAGTTAAAAATGCCATAAATAGAACATAACGCTCATTCGTAGACCATAATGGACAATCAGTGGTACGCCATTGACCTGATTCGTAGTTATGATTGCTTGAACCATCCAAATTTATATATTTCAGCTGATTACCATTTTCCGCGCGTTGAAAATAAGCAATGCTCTCACCATCAGGCGAAAAAATCGGACAACGAATGATATTGGTGGTATTTATAACTTCGCGTAAGGTGTCGCTATCAGTATCTGCAAACCAAATTTTATAGATTAAATCCTCTGTCGTACCAATAAAGACAATCTGTGCGTTATCTCGTGACCACGAAGGCATACTTAATCCTTCATCTTCCACACGAAACTCCATCACATCGGATTCCACAATATCAAAAACAAAAATTGTTGATTCGCCGTCTTCTTGTACAAAATAGCGACTATCCCTTGACCATGACCCTAAACTAAGCCGTTCGATAGTTATCGCTTCGGTTAAAACTTGCCCCGATAACGTCGTAATGTTCAGATTGGCTCTATCCTCATTAAATGCTAAAAATGCTACGTAGCGACCATTGGGTGCTAATGTCGCTGATACAACATCCCCCGTAAAAGTGGGACTAAAACCATATAAAACTCCCCGCGAGATGTCATAAAATTCAAAGCGATTGTAGCGATTGAGGAAAACATTATGTGTGAGAAGCAATGTGCCTTTAGAGGGTAGATGAGGTGCAATCATGAGTATTGCACCCAGCAATAATACCAAAAACAGCCATAAGAGGCTGAGTCTGGTAAGACTATACTTCAGCACTCAGTATGAGCCTTGAAATGCTAACCATGTGCCATTCTGTGACCCAATCAAGACCAAGACATCCGTCCGTCCAGGAATAAAAATCATACGCCCATTACTGAAACTCTGGACAGTTGCGGTTGTGCCAGCTTCATTGTTTGTCGCCCAACCTAAGCCATTACGTACAGCAGAATTACCACTCCAAACCTTGAGGAAGCCCCGTATAGGTGCAAATAAGCCTGTTGGTGGCGTTTCGCTGGTCGTTTCAGGGTCAGCACCTTCAATAAAGGTATCAGGCAGACTCTGGTATGTATCACTCACACTATAGAAAACTAAAATCTCGCCATTCAGCCAGACCATAATCCCTGTTTGGAAGTTTTGCCACGCGGCAGGAATATTTTGGGCAGCACCAATAGGACAGCCGAGTTGATTAGCAATATCAGGGTTACCTTGGAATAGCGTGCCAAAGCCCCCTGTTGGGATTGTTGTACAAGTCGTGGTCAGCGGAACACCGCTTGTTGTACCTAAAGGTGGTATAGGTGATGGCAAACTAGGGTCAAAAGTCACAGTTTCCTGTGGAATGAGCGTTATCTCCGCGCCACCAAAATTCGGTACTTGATAATCTTGTGGCAAAACGGTTGCAGCAGCAGCAGTTAATGCAAAAGCTAAAATCGGACGGTCTTCTGGTAAAAGTGGTGGTGGGTCAGTTGGTGTGGCTGTTGCCGTATTGGTGATAGTTGCACTCGGTGTCACACTAACTGTCGATGTTAAGGTTGGAGTCACACTTGGGTCTAATGTCGGTGTTGTTGACGGGGTGAAAGTTGGAGTGAATGATGCAGGTAAGGGAGTCCGTAAAGATGAAGCATCAGCAAGGCTAATATCAGCGGTTGCTACGTCACTATCTGTCGGGAGGCGCACCAATGTTGGCAATTCTTGGGTTGGCACAGGCGCACATGCCCCAAGCACCAGCAAGCATATAGCAACAATACCTAAATTCAGCTTTAGATTTGTCAAGTTTGATACACCTTCACTCACCTACAAACAATCTCTCATTTTAAAAACGGTCATATCAACAACATGAGGTCTTTAAAATGCTGTATGCTCTGTATAGCACCTTAACACCAACATATTAACGAGTAGTTAGAAATTCGCTTCGTTTTGAACAAACGATTTACAAACCGTTTTGCTGAAATTTCTCTGTTATGCTACCTGTTATTCACGCCCAAAATTCCCTGTTTTCTCTGTTATGCTCTGTTAAACAGGGAAATTTAATCACAATTTCAGGAATTATAACAGTTATTATTACACTGTCTCTAAGAATGCGTCAACCTCTGCCCGGGTGGGTAGGGAAGGAATTGCCCCACGTCCTGTCGTTGCCATTGCCCCGCTCGCATTCGCAAGTTGAAGCACGCTCTCAAAATCAACTTTGCTAAAATCTCGGCTATCATCCAATTGCTCTAATACACCCACAATAATCCCTGCCATGAAAGAATCCCCTGCACCTGTTGTATCCACGGATGTGACTTGATAACCAGCATGGCTGTATTCACTGCCATCACGCAAGTAAACCGTACAACCATCTGCACCGCGTGTGAGCATCACAAGCTCAATTTGGCTGAATTTCTGGAATAAATCTGTAACTACTTCGCCTTTTTCTAGTACAAGGTCAGCTTCTTCATCACTAATTTTCACGATATTGGCATATTCCAAACCGAGACGCATTCCTGTACGTGCGGCATCCTCATCATCCCAGAGTGCAAGGCGCAGATTAGGGTCATATGCGATGAGCTTACCTTGTTCTTGAGCATACTTCGCGGCGAATAATGTCGCTTCTTTGGCAGGACTGCTAATCATGGTGATGCTACCAAAGTGAAATAACTCCGCATCATCAATCACATTGGTCGCTATAGTATCAGGGGTCATGAGCATATCCGCGCTTGGATTCCGATAAAAACTAAAACTACGTTCCCCATCTTCACGCAAGGATACAAAAGCGAGCATTGTTCGGGCTTCTTTAGAAAATGTAATCCCTGATACATCAATGTCTTCATTTTCCAAAACACCTACAAGATAATGCCCAAAAGGGTCATCCCCTAATTGAGTCAGAAACGAACTCGCTAAACCCAACCGTTTAATAGCAACAGCTACATTAGCAGGTGCGCCACCCGGTGCTTTTTGAAAACCAGAGGCTTCACCAACTGTCACACCACTTTCTAGCGCAACAAAATCAATCAATAATTCGCCCATACACACAACACGCATGGTTTTTCTCCATGAGGTATCTTAACTAAACTGCCTAAGATGGTATGCTATCGTTCGCTGTATCGCAACTATTTATCTGAGGATTAATAAGTAAAGGGCGTAGGATTAATACGCCCTCTGTTATCTTAGAAATGTTATTCTGAGGCTTCTGTTGCTTCGGGGGTCATTTCAGGTGTCATTTCGGCTTCTTCTTCAACCATCAAGATATATTCAATTGACCCTGCAATTGCTTCAATAGTCGCTTGATATTGTGCGAGGTCGCCATCAGAAACTGCTGCCGTTATCAGTGAATAAGAATCACCTGAATCAACTACTAATGTCATACCATCTGTACCATCGTCACTATCTAAGGTCACAAACGCTAGAACTTTGCCGTTAATCGTGCGCGTCTCAATATCACTGACTGTACCTTCAGGATTTTCGACATCATCAACTAAGCCTTGTAGGATTGCCGCAGGGGTATCACCATCAAGAGCTGATTCACTAGCGAATAAAATTTCAATGAATACCTCATCCTCAGCGACATTACCATCAAAGTCAGATGTTTCAGCAAGTGCTTCCGTCGTGGCAATGTTCACGCCTAAATCTGGAAATTCCGCGCCTAATGCCCATGTTGCAGGGTAATCTATGCTGACTGTTGCGTTTGCCAATGTCGCGGAATAATTTTGCTCTAGTGCTAAGGCAAGGGCTTGTTCTGGCTCTGTTTCTTCGGGTGCTAAAGTGGTCACAGCGAACCATCCACCTGCTACGACGATAATCCCTGCTATCAACGCTCCTATAATTTTTCGCATGAGTTTTCCCCTTCCAAAGGACTTTAATACTTGAATTGTAATGGTTTTTCAGAAAATATGTATAAAAAACTCGCTACTATTCGCCGATTTGTAAACTCTGTACCAGCATATCCAAGATAGTAATCGGCATAAAATCAGCATCTATTGGTAGCAACATCGACACAAAATAATCGCCATTATCCGACAAGCCCTGATAACTATAAACCTGCTCTCCCTCGGCAAAACTCGCTATATAGCGAACGCCTTCACCGTTGATAAATCGTATATAGCTTAAATCCTCACGCATCAGAGGCGCATCACTTTCGGATAGTACAGGAATACGCGGTGGATTACTCGGTTGTCGGCTTAGAATTTGCTGTAGGGTGCTAAGTGCTGTCCCTACCACATCTTCTGTCCGATAAATACGGATATGCCCTGTCCCTAAAGGATAATTCTCAAATGTCAGCAGAATATGTGCAGGAATATCTTCATCGGCTGGAATTAAATCCTCGGTGATGCTCGTTGCCAGAACAGGGTTATAGTCTAAACGGATGCCACTAGAGACGAATTCAAATAGGTTACTTTCTTCAAGTGGTGTATTAATCTGAATAGAACGCACAATACCGTCAATTTGACTGAGTGTCGGTGTGAAATCCTCATCTGTGAGTGAGTCTAAAGCTGAGAGTGTCTCCTCAAAATAATCATTCATATATTGTTGAATTTCTGACTGTGGGGGATTGTACTCAAGTGGTAAATTCGGCACAGAAATCGGGAAATACGCATCCACAAAACGATTATCATCGGTGAGTGCTATATAACGATAAACGAGCGTTATCTCAGAATCCTCGCGTAAGGGTTCAATGAAATACAAATCGACCCAACGAGTCCCCATTTCCAGTGATTGAAGCTGGGATACTGTATTACCCTCAATCTCTTCCATATTAACGTCATCGGGAGGATCATCAAAAATAACGATAAAGGGCGTAATCTGATTATCATTTACTGGGAAACCCTCTAGCACAAACTGAGTACGAAGCGGGTCGGCAAGCCGTTCAAGGCGGATACTACTAATCAAATTAGGTTGTAACTCAATCCGAATATCACCAATTTGGGCGCGTTGGATAATATAGGGCGCAAGCCAATAAAATTCATCAACACCCTCAGCCACCCAACCCCGTTCACCTGCATAATCAACTTGCCACCATGTATAGCTTTGGGCGCAATACGGTCCATTAATCACGGGGATGAGTTCATTTTCTGGGATGACATTCATCAAATCAGCAGTGGCACTAGGCACAACCCGTAAATTGCTACCTCCGATTGCAATTACTTGTGCTTGCTCACCGGTCATCAGACGTGAGGGAGGCGCACCAACACAACTAACAGTCTGAGCGGATATTGGTTGTATCCATAGTAGCAAACAAATCAGGATAATCAGCAAACGGGACATAGGACAAATCTCAGCGAGTGATAAATATTACATTTAGGATAACATATCCTGACTAATTTTCCTCGATGATATGCCAATTGGGGGGATTATTCTCGGCGCGCCAGCGTAAGCCAACAGGATAGCCAATCATTTTAGCCACATCCCCAACAACGCGAATAATAGGGATTAAGATGATTGCGTATACCCATGCAAAGACCGATTGGTGCGGATTGTCTCGCATCAATACAGGTAAACGTCGATAGGGTTGATAGAGATAGACTGCGCCACCAAGCAAAAATAGTCCATAAAATACAGGATGAATCAACACACCCAGTAGCATAATTATTGGTGCAACCACAAGATAAGTGATATAGCGAATCAGCTGACGTTTGCGCCATAAATCGGCTTTGCCATCACCACGCGCGTACAGATAATACTGTTTAAAATAGGCTTTGAGAGTGCCACGCGGACGAAAATACACGATTGCATCAGGCTCAAAGACGAAAGGTGGCTGTGTCTTCTGGAGACGCAAATCGAAAATGAGGTCTTCGCAGTAATCCAACCATTCAGGATAACCACCAATGGCTTGTGCAGACGATTTCCGCAGAGCAATACTTCGGCTACTCGGCAAAAATATTTTGGGGTCAATCTCATCCGCAAGCGGTAAGACCGTCGCACCCATTGCAATTTCAAAGGTATTTTGGGGGTCTGCTTTGAAGAACCCTGCCACCACATTGGCAGAAGCATTCTCTAGCAAGGGTCGGGTAATACGTTCTAGCCAATGCTCATCAAGACGTGTACCAGCATCCGTTATCGCTAAAATATCACCCTGTGCGCTATCAATCGCAAGGTTACGTCCCTGACTAATATTACAACCCTCACGCACAATGACTTTCAAGGGCAACCTATCAGTATAGCTCTCGATGATTGCGACTGTATCGTCGCGACTACCACCATCAACAATCACAACTTCATCTGCTTGACGACTTTGCTTAAGTAAGCCAGCCAGCATGTGATGAATATTATCGCCTTCATTGAGGACAGTTGAAATCAGAGTGATTGTCATAAGAACCTTTTCAGAAAATGCGCCATCAAAAAAGGTATAGGTTTATAGATTAAAGGTAAAGGGGAGATTACTTCACGCCACCATTTTGGTCATATTGGTGACGTAACACATCAATTTGTCGACGTTTGCCATTTTCATCGACAAAGTACCAATCTTTCCAACCATTCGTAGAGGGAACATCCTTGAGTTTACGCGCTAGGCTATGGATTGTACCCATATTTTTGCCAGCTTTTAATTTCGCTTTTTCAGTAATAATAGCTGTCGTTGATGGCTCATCCAGATAGAGCTTTTGCCCGACTGTTACATAACCTGCCGCCAATAACTTCTTAAAGGCAATCCGCGGAGGTTTCTCGTTATAAACCGCTTGGATAAGCTCATCATCTTTAGGGAGTGGCTTGACTGCTTTAACTCGCTTCACAGAGGCATCATAGTAGGCTTCTTCTTGCTCAATAGCAATATACTGCCGACGCAGATGTTTTGCCATTGTCGGCGTTGTTCCTGTGCCAGCAAAGGGGTCTAAAACAATATCATTCGGCATACTGGATGCGAGGATAATACGCTTTAGAAGGTCTTCTGGCTTTTGTGTCGGATGTAATTTTTCACCCTCGTCATCGCGCATTCTCTCAGGACCAATGCAGGTATTAATCTGCCAAACACTACCCAATTGCTTACCTTTACCATAATCATTAAAGCGTTTCATCAGATGATGATTAAAGGTATAGCGACTTGTCTCGTCATATTTTGCCCAGATAATAAATTCAATGTCGTTCTTGAGGCGTGTTCCGCGAAAATTGGGCATGGCATTGTATTTCATCCAACCAACGGTATTAAGTATCCAGAAGCCTAGATTTTGCATAATTGTGCCAACTCGAAAAATGTTGTGATATGTCCCCGATACCCAAATTGTCGAATTGGGTTTCATCACGCGTTTAACCGCTTTGAGCCATTCTCTGGTAAATTCGTCGTAGGCTTTGAAGCTATCAAATTGATCCCATTCGTCATTAACAGCATCCACCTGAGTGTGATTAGGTCGCCATAAATCTTGCTTGAGCTGCAAGTTATAAGGTGGGTCAGCGAACACAAGGTCAACACTATTTTCTGGTAATAGAGGCAAAATCTCTAAAGAATCACCCTGAATGAGTTGGTTAAGATACGGATTCTTGCTTGTCATAATCGGGATAATAACACCTTTTGAATAGATTCTAACGAGAATCAAAACACCCTGCCACTCTGACAGGGTGTTTAATGTCTAAGTTAGGCTTTGATTACATATCAAGTGCGTCGTAACCAGGACCTGCGCTGAAGAAATCATAATTCGGTTGAATATCAGGGGTGAGATCAACCACTTCGCCACCTTCATAGGTTTGAATTGTTTTAGTATCAAATGGAATACGTTCTTGCCCTTCCATCATCTCGTAATCATCAGGAGTTTCTTCCTCAATGAAAATCGCTTCAAATGGGCATTCTGGGATGCACGCACCACAGTCAATGCAGGTATCTGGGTCAATGAAATACCAAGGCCATTCATTCTCTGGTTGACCGGGAATAATACATTCAACTGGGCAAACTTCAACGCATGCGCCGTCACGAAGACATAAGCTGGTTATGATATGAGTCATGGGTTGCTCCTTTTAAAATACGTTCAACAGGCAAAAACTGCCTCATTTGCTTGCATCTTAACAGAGTATACCCTTAGTTTCTGTAACTTTTGTTGGATTTGAAAACTAAATTTACAGTTTGCATATGGAATTTTCACAGTGGTTAAACTTAGACACCCTGTCGTGAATCAAAAACACCCTATCATTGATGATAAGGTGCTCAGTTTAAAATCTAAGATGTTACATGTTTAATGCGTTGTAACCAGGACCTTTGCTGTAAAAGTCATAGTTATGGATAGTATCACCAGTGAGGTCAACCACGTCACCTTCATCATGGATAACAATTTTTGGATTATCGAAAGGCAGACGTTCTTGCCCATCCATCATGACATAATTACTAGGGACTTCTTCCTCAGTAAAAATCGCTTCAAATGGACATTCTGGAATACATGCGCCACAATCAATGCAAGTATCTGGGTCAATGAAGTACCAGGGCCAATCGTTTTCTGGTTTACCAGCGACGATACATTCAACAGGACAAACTTCTGTGCAAGCACCATCGCGCAGGCACAGGCTAGTGATAATGTGAGTCATTGCAAGCTCCTATAAATTTCGGTCTTGGCAATACTGCCGTGTATTTGTGAATATCTTATCAAAGGCTGTGCTATATTGCCATAACTTTTGTTGGATTTGAATTTAGAGCTAATATTTGACATCTACATTTCAAATTTTTAGAGACATTAATTCATGAAAATCAACGAACTACGAATAGAACCCCATATTGTCAAACCTGATACGACTAAAGAACGTTACCGTGGTGCTAAAGAAGGGTTTGTTGTTTGGAAAATATCGATAGATGGCAACTTATTAACAGATACAGCAAGACCTTTCAAATCTACTGATGCTATTATTGAATTAAAGACAAATATTCAATATCCATTTTGGTTTGACGGAGAATGGTATGTATCGGTAAGAAGAATTGGGAATTATGTTATGTGGTATAGCAATCTAGAGTTTGACCTCCCATATTATAAACCTTGGGACAAGGATGAAACAGGATTTCAATTTGATATTCATCGATATGAAACGGCATGTGAGGATGCTAACAAAAAATCAGCAGATTTAAACTTAGCTTTATCTGATTTTATGGGCAAATCTCCGCAATCCAACCAGATACTGCAACCTGAAGAACTTACTTACCTGCTACTTCTAAACTTTCCTGACTTTTATGATGCTATTTATCTTGAACCACATAACCCACAGGATACGACAGGTAAATTTTTCATACGTAAGATGAAAAACGCTCTTGAGCAAATAACAGAATTTACCATTTGTGAACCACCAGAGAAAGAAATTGAATTACGAATCGGCTTAGAGGAAACACCATTTACTGAAGCTATCTGGCGTATTGGTAAGATAAATGGGCAATTTGCTATTTATTTCGAGCAATCTCCTTACTTTCCAGTGTGGCTACAATCACCAGCATTCGATAAAGTATTCGCTGAGGTTCAACAATAATATTTTAGACTTATTTTTTTGTAGTTAACAACCTTTCTCAGTATAGTTTTGTTTTCGGTTGACAGTTGTCGGTTATCAGCAAAGACAAAAAGCATTTTCTGAAAATCGTAAACTGAATACTGATAACTCATACAGTCATAGATATAGGTTATTTCGAGGAATTATCCCACTATTTGAGTAAGATAAGTTAGAATTTTATGCTTTTATCTGCATCTTGATGATGTATACTGTACGCGAAAACAATCCAATAGAGGGCAATCACATGGCATTACAAGATTTAACGATTGAAGAATACAACCAAGATTTTGATGGCAAACAAGAGTATCAACTCATTGATGTTCGTGAAATAGAAGAATGGGAAGACGTGCGCTTACCAAACACGGTTAATATCCCAATGAGTGAATTCCAACTGCGTATGGACGAAGTTTCAGATGAATTGCCGATAGTTGTTGTGTGTCGTTCAGGTGGACGTAGCCAGCAAGTGGGTGATTTTCTAGTCGCTAGTGGCTATGATAATGTTTATAACCTGCTTGAGGGTACAATGGGTTGGGTACGTCGTAATTTGCCAACAGAGCAAGGTTAATTCAGAAAATCATAAGCGTTAAGTCACACCAAAATATGAGCCACGAAGTCACGAAGAACACGAAGAAAAGCAAGAAAAAAGGCTCATTTTCGCTGTCTCAGAAGGACATTTTTTACTGCCATTTTTACGACAACAGTTCAAAACTGTTGTCTAATTTCTGAGGGTAAGTTCACTGAAAGGGACTGTTAAGAGAAGCTCTTAAGAATATGCCCTTTCCCCCTCATCCCCTAGCCCCTTCTCCCACCAGTGGAGAAGGGGAACATGGTGTGGCAAGCCAGTCTCTTGCTCTTGATGAGAGTGAAGTTGATAAGCAAAGCCTTTGTCGGGTAACATCCATCTTGACCGATAAAAAATCCACTAAATACAAAAATCAATCTAAAATAGTACACTATCGCATATCCCTACCATAATTTCCTGCTAATACCTCGTTATAAAACAATCAGTGTCATACCCTGCCAGAATTTGCTTTATACTAGGTTTATTCACACGCTTAGATATAATTAGGAAATCTCCCCATGTTATTAAAATATTTTTACGATGAGCGACTTGCACAAGCCTCATATTTAGTCGGATGTCCTGCTTGTGGTTCAGCAATTGTGATTGACCCTGCTCGTGATATTCGCCCTTACTTAGAAACTGCTCAACAACATGATTTGAAAATTGACTTTGTGACTGAGACTCATATTCATGCGGATTTCCTCAGTGGGACACGCGAGCTTGCTCATGCGACAGGGGCTATGATGCTCCTGAGTGATGAAGGTGGCGAAGATTGGCAATATCAATTTCCTGATGACAATATTCGCTTGCTCAAAGATAAAGATAGTTTCATGGTCGGTGGTGTGAAATTTGATGTCATTCATACCGCAGGGCATACACCTGAACACATCACTTTCATGGTCACGGATAGTGATGCCGATAAGCCAATGGCATTGTTCACAGGCGATTTTCTCTTTGCTGGGGATGTGGGTCGTCCTGATTTGCTAGAAGAAGTGGCAGGACAAGCTGATACACGCGAAATTGGAGCAAAACAGCAATTCGCTAATGTACAACGTTTTAAAAACATGCCTGACTACCTGCAAGTTTTCCCAGGGCATGGCGCTGGAAGTGCTTGTGGTAAAGCTTTAGGTGCAGTGCCATCGACTACCCTCGGATATGAGAAGTTATTCAACCCAGCTTTTCAGATTGATAATGAAGATGATTTTGTGAACTGGCTATTAGAGGGTCAACCAGAAGCACCGCATTATTTCGCTCATATGAAGCAGGTCAATAAAGAAGCTCCGACGCTATTAGATGAATTAGATAAGCCACAAAAACTGGATAATTTGCCTGATGCTAGTGAGTCTCTGGTTATTGATACACGGAGTTCAGAAGCGTTCCGCGAAGGGCATGTGAAGAATACGATTAATATTCCTATCAGTAGCAATAATTTTGCGACCTATGTCGGCTGGTATATTGATTTTTCAGAGCCTATCTATCTAATTGTTGAGAATGATACGCTAAATGAGGTTTTAGACGCGCTGAGGGCAATTGGTGTTGATAAGATTGGGGGCTACATTGCGCCTGATGCACTTGAGCTGTCGGAAACTGTCACTGAGATGACCGCGCAAGCTATTCATGAGGCAGACATACAAATTTTGGATGTGCGGGGCTTAGACGAATACAAATCCGAGCATATCCCTGATGTAATTCATATACATATGGGTAAAGTCCCGCAACAACTGAATCATATTCCGCGTGATGAACCTTTAGCTGTGCAGTGTGGGGGAGGATTACGCTCACAAATTGTCTTGAGTATATTAGAGCGAGCAGGATTTACTAATGTTATTAATCTAGCAGGGGGTATTGATGCGTGGCAAAAAGCAGATTTACCACTCGTTCAGGAATAATCAAATAGACGACATAAGATAGGGTGCTAAGAGAGCATCCTATTTTTTTTATTTATAAAATTGGTAACTATGATTGTTACTTACCAGATTGTGCTGGTTGTTTCTTCTCTTCTTTCGCATCCTCTTGGCGACGACGCAAACCCTTGAGTAAGCTCCAAAAGCGTTTGTTATCAATCGAGACCGAGTCATCGGTACAGGCTGATTGTGGCATATTGTTACTGCGATTGTAATAAGGACGACGTGGGGTATGGTACATTAAACACCTCCTACGACTATATGAACAAAAAATAATTTATTTAATTGCAGTTTACGCCTCTAAAACTACTAAAGTCAAGCATTCCCAAACTATCGGGTAAACTACCAAATCTACTAGAATTAGGGCAAGATGGGTCATGATAGGTATTTACTATTAGCTACTTGTTTTAGTGTTTCAGTGTGCTTTTGAAAATTGAATAGAAACTAGATTTTGGTGTGAAATATATATTTGCATTTTTAGGACAGAGTAGGTGTTACACGCAATCAGGTTATACTAATTTTGGCGCAATCAGGTTATACCGACATCAATTTGAAATCAAAATCGTCTATTCGCCTTCATATAAACATGAAGGCTATCCTGACAACGTCGACACAAGGTCGACAATGTAGGGTGTCGACTTTAGCCGATGTTGATAACTTAGCCGTTGATTTTAGTCAACGGCATTCAAATTGAGGTCAATTAGGTCAACCCTAATACGTTTTTATTGGTATAACTCTACAGCACATGACATAGGTTCTATCCTACACAAATAATTCTTTATTTTCTCCACAGTAATTGCGAGATAGACCCATTATGCCTTCTGTGACGAAGAACAATCATTAACGGTTAATCTGATGGCAATATGCTGTCTTGTACCGCTACCTCATTTTCCCAAGTAATCATTTTTTTACACTTTAAGGGGAATCGTCGCTTGTGGCATTGCTATAGCCCAATTAAGATGATGCGGTAGAATGAATAGTACAATTTGAACTTTTACTTTGACTCGGAGGATACAATTCATATGATAATTCGACTATTCCGTCAACAGCGTGTCATCTTGATGACTATTGTTGTTGGCTTATGGCTGATGATAGGCATTCCTAGTACAACTGCCCAAGAGAGCAACCTCTGCCGTGACACAGGTGCGCCAGAAATCGCTTTTGGCGAGACTGCACAAGGCGTACTAGACATCAACTTCCCCTTTATGATTTTCTGCTTTGAAGCAGAACGTGCTAACGAAATCACAGTTACAATCGAACCGACATCCAATAATTTATTGACCGCGTTTATTGTTGGAACACCATTTATCAATGATGCAACGGGGGCGTTATCAGATGAGCCTCTACTGGATGAAATTGCTACTGCGCCAGCTAGTCCTTACCAAGGCACAGTGACAATCCCTGCCGATGGTACATATGTTATTTTGGTAGAAGCATTGCAGGAAACACAAGGCACATTCAATGTCAGCATTGAGCAATCGGGTGGGAGTGTTTTAGGCGCACAAGACGCGACAGAAGTCCCTGAAACAACAGCGAATGCGAATGGCATCACTAATATTATCTATGGTCAAACGGATTTATGTACGACTGCTTTTAGCTCTGATATTAATTATGGTGATACGGTTGAAGGTAGTGTGACAGGGACAACGCCTCTGTATTATTGTTTTGAAGCACAAGAAGCTGATATTGTGACAATTGACCTCACCATGACAGGTGATGTACCTCCTGCATATTTTGTCACCGAGCCATTTTTCGATAATACAGCTAATTCACTGGTTTATGCACAAGCCATTGTTCAAAGTGCAGAAACACCTGCAACGAGTGAATTTATTGCTCCTATTAGTGGTACATATGTGATTATTGTCTTTGTACAAAGTGACGATGTGAGTGATTTCTCTTTAAGTATATCAAGTGTGGCAGGTAACATTTACGATTGCAGTAATGAACCTCTGAGTACATTGACTTCGCGTCAATGGGGTGTACTTGACGCAGAGACTGAAACACCTCTCATCGAAATAAATATTGCTTGCTCAGAGCGATTGGCTGTTGCAACCTTTGGCGGGGCAGTTGTCTCTGTGTATTCGATTACGCAGGATGATGAATTTTACTTCATTTATCAGCAACGACTCTATGTAACGCAATCACTAAGCGATACAGAATGGGTTATTGAACGTGAAGATGGTGAGCAATATACCCTACAAGCCCTAAGCGATGGCGAAGCATGCTCAGATGAGGCAATCCAGCAATTAATTGAAGGTTCATGGGTATGGCAACCTGACCCAACTCAGACAATTTTCTTCGATTTTACGTGTAATGGCATTGTGATGATTGATATTCAGCAAGATGAGGCTTTTGCAACAGATTACACCTTTGATGGCGAGGAAATCATCATGTTACTGGGGGAAACGCCTCTCATTTTTGAGGATGTTGTATTAGAAGATGCGACGATGACTGTAACGCTTCAAGGTGCGGAGGTGGTCTTACAGAATATTCTCTATGATGCACCGAGTGACGAGGAATAAAATTAGGACTTGCGCAATTGGTTTAAGTCTTCGGGGGTATACGCAGATACCCCCCTACAATTTTTCTCTCAAGGGGTAACTTCTAACTATAAAATAAGGTGAGGCGAGATGCCTTACACTGATTAATTGCTTTCATTGGATAATGCGGTGAAACGCATGAAGGCGCGTTCTTGGGGAGTCATATCAGTTGGGTATTCATGCTGGTCATAAGATTCCAAGATACGATAGCCTTCTTTGATATAACCGCGTATCGTATGTAGGCTAATCCCCATTTCATCTGCTGCGAGGTGGGCTGGCATGCCTTCTATGACACAGAGACGAATGGCTTGGCGGATGCGGTCTGTCATTTCAGGATAATCGCGCTGTTCTGGAAGCACTTCTGCTTCATAAACCCGTTTTACTTGTGACCCCACGACCATCTTGGCAACACTCGGTGTGATGACAAATTCATGTTTGAGTGTAAATACAATCGCCCATGCAATTTGCATACCCACTTCATGTTTGAGTAAGAAGGCATGAGCGCCTGCCTGTGCTACGGTTTCCACAAGTTTAGGGGAGTTGGTCTGTGATAAGCAGACAATCAGGGCATTGGGTACAAAACGCCGGACATCGTCAAGCACTTTTTCGATGTGATCTAAATCGCCTAGATGGTCGGCATCCATAACGATAACATCTGGTAATTCTGTGACTTGTGTCTCGCGCATATAAGTCCAAAAATCATCAAGGTGGGTTGTCATATACATCACGCGCGTGCGTCTATCCCATGCTAGATAGCCATTGATGGACTGCATAGCATAGTAATCTGTATCCAGAATAACAACTTTAAGATTGATAGAGCCGATACCGGGCATATTCATCGCCTGTGTTTTGTCTGCTTCCCTATAGCTAATATATGACCAAAGTCCTGCTGGCGCAACTGTCTATTCTTTACTGAATTGTGTTACGTAGGTTCGTGCCTAGATTATTGTAACAAAAAAGTCGGAAGTGTTAGCTTCCGACTTTCGGTTACATTCTGTGGGTTAATTAGCCCGTGAAATCTTCGTGTTCACTACGTATTTGTACCGTAAATGAACAGCTGATTCCTTCTGCATTGATGCTGAAAGTAAAGAATGCTTCAACTTCAACTTCGGATAGGACACGGAACTCAATTTCAAGTGTAGACCCTTGTTCGCTGTAAGACAGTATATAGACATTCGGTGTTGGATTACTTCTTGTGAATCCGCTAGGTGGTAAGTCTTCGGTATCCACTAAAGCGAAATAATTGAAGTCACCTTCATAAGGTGGCACAGAAGAGGTCTGGCTACCAACAAAACCTGAGCTAATTGCATCAATCATGAAGGCAGGGCAACCATTATTGATAATTTCTCCATAGTAGGTTGTCCATGTACCCGGACGTGGATTGATCAATTGATTAGGCGGTTGACGACCCGTGATTTCAACGGTAATTGGTTCAAGGTCTGTAATGCGAACTGTTCCCTCAATACGACAGGTTGAGCCATCAGGTAAGGTATAGGTCATTTCAATTCGTACATCAGCTGTGGTGGCATCTATAAAGTTGATTTCATAGAGCAATGAAAGATTCTCAGTAGATACTTCAAATAGATACCCATCTTCACCAAAGGTTGAGAATAAGCCACTATCTGTTGCACCTTCTGCTTCTAACTGGCGCACACTCGCTCGCAAGTACGATACGATAGTATTTGTCCCAAAGATTGCTGTTGTATTGAAAATACTGTCAAAATTACCATCTTCTGGACAAGTGAGCGGTACATCAGGCTCAAGATTCAAATCAGGTGTGAGAGTCACAGTTGGAGTCAGTGTCGGTGTTATTGTTGATGTCGGCGTGAATGTCGGTGTGATAGGACCTCGTTCCTCAAAACAGAGCAGGAAATCCGCAATCCAACCAACTTGACCGCCTGGTATTTCAACCTGATACCATGATTCGTCATCATTGGCATCTGTGACAATTAAGACTGTACCGCCAGCAAGTGTTGTCACGATAGCTGAGTTGGTTGTTGCTTGTTCACGTACGTTAACTGAGCTATTGTTCTCACATACGATAGCAATCCCAATACCAATCGGTTCTAAGATTGTTGAACTAGGTTCAGTTGCTGTAACCGTTGGTGTAAATGTCATTGTTGCAACTGCGGTATTGGTGGCTGTGCTTGTTGCTGTATGTGTTGCCGTCGCAGTATTGGTTGGTGTATTTGTAGGCGTGTTCGTAGCCGTAGCTGTGTTTGTAGCTGTTGGGTTGTTAGCAACATTCGCACTACCCGTGCTACCAGAGTTAGATGCGGAACTACCGTCTCCAGAGCTAGACCCATTACTTGAGCCTGTGCTACTGCCATTGCCCGAACCCGTATTATTGCCAGTCCCAGACCCTGTATTATTACCAGTTCCAGACCCTGTGTTGTTACCAGTCCCAGACCCTGTATTATTACCTGTAGTTGACCCTGAGTTATTGCTAGAAGGACTGTCATTTGACGACCCACCGCTACTAGGGTTACTGCTTGGCGAACCACCGCCATTACCACCATTGTTAGGATTACTACTGTTATTGCTTCCGCCACCACGACCACCTGATGATGGGTTGAGAGCAGAATTCCCTGCGGAGGGTGGACTTGCGCTTGATGGATTACCAGAAAAGTTGGTATTGCCTAGTGAGTTGAGGTTAGACGCATTAAGCGCATCTTTGCCAATTGCTTGTCCTAAGCTCGTACCAGCATTAACTGCACCTACAACATTATTGGCATCACCAATTAAACCAACGGCACGATTTGTATATTGATAAGCACCGGGTGCGCCTTTTAACCCAATGACGAAATCTGCGACACCTGCGGCGGCAACTACAGTCGGTGGTAAGCCAGCGCGCTTTGCAAAGGCTTCTAGTAAGCCACCGGGCAGATGTTTGGATTTATCAGCATAGAAGGCATTGTGGACTGCCACACCTGCCCCATATAAAGCACTCATAAAAAGGAAGATTCCTAGTGCGGTTACTAAGACCGATCCTGTACCAATTGCTCCAAGCGCTGCCGCCGCGCCAAAGAATGCGCTCACTAATGCCAAAACCAGAAGACCAAATGCGGCAAGTGGACATAAGCCTGTGGGGTCTACATAATTGATTGGGTTATTGAGGACGTAAGCATAGCGATTTTGGGTCAGGATATTATCTTCCATGCCTCTGAAATCATCTGCTTGCACAAAACGACCTGTTTCAGGGGCATAATAGCGTGCCCGAAGATAGAGTAAGTCGCTATCTGCATCATAAGACTCGCCTGTATAGGTAAAGTGTGCATTCGGCGCATCGTCTGCTAGGAACTCACCGAAATCGCCATACTGATAGGTTTCGGCAATTGAAGAATCGGCATTGGCTAAGGCAACAGTGCTGTTGAGATGGTCGCCTAGATAATATTGAATGCTAGCATCGGGCGTAGTTTGAGCGATTTGTCCGACACCATAAGTGAAGTTCGTGAACCCTGCTTCTGTTTCCAGAGCTAGAACTTGGGAGTAATTGCGGTTCATATCCACAACGTAATCGGTTCGTGTGCCATTTTGGATACTTGCTATACGCTCATCGACTGCATTATAGATATATTCTGTTGTTGTCTCATTATTGCTGACTTGCGTCAGACGGTTATTATCATCATATTGATAATTCATAATGCCGTTGGCTGAAGTCTGGTTAATGAGATTGCCATTGGCATCATATTGATAAATCGTGGCAAGTCCATCAGAGGCTGTTTGTTGTACTAACTGATTATTTTCATTGTAGATATAACGTGTTTCACCTTCATTGGTGATATGCGCTAGGCGATTGCCGAGACCATCATATTGATAATCATTGAATGTGCCATCGCTATGTTGACTGCGAATTAGTTGCCCGAGGTCATCATACATATAAGTCATACTGTATGCGTCGGTTTCTAACCCTGATACGGTCATCTGTGTGACATTGCCATCATTATCGTGCTGATAATCGTACTGGAATAAAATCGAGTCATCACGTTGATGTAAAACCTGTGTAATCCAACCGACATTATTATAGGTATAAGTGGTTGTAATACCGTTTGGAAGTGTACGGGTTAAAGGTAAACCATCAAAACGATAGGTATAGTTTGTTGTGCCTTCTGGACCTGTCACTGAGGTTGGGAAATACGACGGATTATAAGTGTAATCATATTGTGTGCCGTCTGGATAAGTGACTGATGTCCGACTAACCATTGTTTTATCGTATTCATAAGCGAGTGTATTGCCATTACCATCTGTCACGCTGGTGGCTACATTATTCTCGTTATAAACGATATTTGTTGTCCCCGATTCGTCTGTGAAGCTAGTTGGATTCCCAAGATAATCATAACCACGCTCAACCACACGCCCATCTGCATATTCTGAGCGGGTGAGGTTGCCCATAGCGCCATATTCATGCACGCTGACATTACCATCAGGATTTGTCATCTGAACGACATTGCCCATACAATCGTATTCGAGTGTTGTCATAGTGCCATCGGGTGCTGTTTCAGAAATGACATTGCCAGCACTATCATAGGTATAGGTTGTTACGTTACCGTTCGGGTCAGTACGGGTGAGCATATTGCCACGCGCATCGTAGGTATACTGAATGGTATTGCCGAGTGAATCGCTGGTGTTAATTACGCGGTTTAACTCGTCATAGGTAAAGCTAGTGATACTGCCACTGGTATCTGTATGGCGAATGAGATTACCAACACTATCGTATTCAAAGCGTTCTCGACCACCATTGGCATATGTTACGCTGGTTGTGTTACCCATCTCATCATAGGTGCGTCGTGTGACATTCCCTAGAGGATCAGTCTCTGCGCTAATGAAGCCAGCAGAATTACTAATAAGTGCGAAAGTGTCTCCGTTACCGTTGGTATAACCTGTAATGTCGCCACGTTCATTGATATTAATCGTAGTTTCATTGCCCAGTGCGTCAATGATGCCGACCAAAGAACCATTTTCATCATAAATTAGTTCTTCACGGACTTCATTGGGTTCTATGATAGCTGTCGGGCGTAGCGGGTCATTGGTGTATTCGTAGCGTACTAGATAGCCTGTATCCGTGACAGTTACAGGGTCAAATGATTCTCTAATCCAGTAATCTAGTCCTTCTTCTGGAATGACGATATGTTGTACGATCCGTTCGATTGTTGTGCGCTCAAATTCGTAGGGTTCCATGATAGCGATTTGTGCCATCCCACCCCCTGATGAGGCTTGTAGATACCCGTCTTCAGTGTAGTAATAGCTAAAGACTGAGCCACCGGGCATGGTCATTTCGGCTAGTGTCCCATCATCGTTCCAAATGTAATCCGTTTGACATTGATCTGATGAGCGGATACTAGCAAGTTGATTATCAATTGTGTAATCAAATTCTGTAACCTGAGCTTCACCCTCTACTATTTCAGTTACAGTTGTAAGACCTGCAATATTGTCATAGGCAACCTGTAAATCAGTGAGAGGGGTGGTGATGCTAGTTGCATTACTATCTTGGTAGTTAATTATTGCACTGACATCGCGCGCATTGGTGACGCTAGAGAGCAATCCATCATCATTGTAGCTATATGTGGTTGGACTACCGTTTACATCACTCATGCTGATGAGTTGTCCCTCAGCATCATAGGTTATAAATACTAACCGACCACTTTCGGTATCCGTAATGGTACTTACTTGATTAAGGGCATTGTAGCTAAAGACTAGCTCTCCACCAAATAAATTTTGGACACCTACTAAATGTCCTAAGTCATCATATGTAAAGGTTTTAGCTTGAGTTCCTAGATAATCTATTGAGGTAACATGCTGGTGAGTTGGGTCATTAAAATGATAACGTGTACCATTTGAATCTGAGAGCATATAGCCCGTATCATCTTGAATGAGTTGAAAACCTGACGTTCCAACTGCTTCAAATTGACCGCTAAAGCGCATAAAACGAATTAGATTGCCATCTCCTAAATTGACATCAATATCGTTTGAATCCGTGATTTCATAATACATATCAAAATTGTGTTGCCAGCCACCACTTAAAGAAGACGTAACTTCAAGATTGCGACTATTGTAGCCAATACTAACTGTCATAGGGTATTGTCCGCCCCGAACAGTCATGTCTTGTCGTGAGTAGGTCAATGCCCCGTTAAGGGTGTTAATAGATAAGCCCATTGGCGCACTAATAGGCATTCCAACGGCAGCAATGGTATCTTCGGCAATTTGCGCGCGCACCAATGGTAATTGACCAATTGTGCTGGCTAACATCGAAACAATCACCAAAGCTGAGATACCAATCTGAAAACTTTGCGTTTTCAAAAAAGAGAACTTTCTCCTTAAATAAATAATTTGCTTCAAAATTCCTATTCCTTAATGCAACGTCAATATTACGCAAATCATTATAAAGGGAATAGGCGTTACTCGCAGTAAAGAAATCAAAAAACCCTATAAAAATCTCGATATATTGCATGAAACAAACGCTTACTTACTGACTTGGAACATTTTTTGCGAAGGATATTAGAGAAGAAGTGGTTGTAAAAAAACAGGACGCTTATTTAAACGTCCTGTTTGGATATTAGAGAATTTGTGAGAGGAATAATTTGGTACGCTCATGTTGCGGATTGGTGAAGAAATGTTCTGGCGTGCCGACTTCAACCACATGCCCTGCATCCATGAAAATAACACGGTCTGCGACTTCACGGGCAAAGCCCATTTCGTGCGTCACACAAATCATGGTCATACCACTGGTTGCGAGTTCTTTCATTACATCCAGAACTTCTTTAATCATTTCAGGGTCAAGCGCAGATGTTGGTTCATCAAAGAGGATGATTTTGGGTTGCATGGCTAATGCTCGTGCAATTGCCACACGTTGTTGCTGACCACCTGATAATTGTCCGGGATATTTATTGGCTTGGTCTGGGATACCCACCCGTTCTAATAATCCACGCGCAATTTCTTCTGATTCTGCTTTTGGACGACGACGGACATGACGTTGGGCAAGGGTGATATTCTCCATCACGGTAATGTGAGGGAACAAGTTAAATGATTGGAAAACCATCCCTGTTTCACGACGAATGGCGCTAATATTACGAACATCATTGGTGAGTTCGATGCCATCAACGATAATATCCCCTTGTTGATGTTCTTCAAGGCGATTAATACAGCGAATGAGTGTCGATTTACCAGAACCAGAAGGTCCGATAACAACCAATACTTCACGTTCTGGGACGGTGATATTGATGTCTTTTAGAACATGAAACTCGCCGTACCACTTATTCATATCACGGATTTCGATAATGGCATTTTCGCCTACGCCACTATTTTTTTCTTTTTCTAGTTCATCAATCATGATAATAACTCCACCATATTCTTTTTTAGCTATTTTATTTTGTAGAGTATCGAAAATTATTAGAATAATTTGGCTCTGTTATCGCGAACAGCAGTCATGCTGTCCCTACATAAATCCTACTTTTTTAGAAGATAACGTAGGGACTTGATGTATCGCGTCCGAAAACAAAATTCACTGTCTTTTTCTAATTATTTTCTCTACATGCGCCGTGTACTACCTGAACCACTTGCTTCGAGTAATCGACTGATATATGACATGACATAGCTGACAACAAAGTACAAAATCGAAATGAAGAGTAAGCCTTCAAGCCGTGTACCGATGAACTCAGCTTGTACAACCATTGCATTCACAAAGCCTACAAGGTCAATCAGACCAACAATCGTGACGAGTGAGGTATCTTTGAACAAGCTGATAAATTGACCAACCAATGCTGGAATAACAGCGCGGAGTGCTTGCGGAAGGGTAATCAGCGAGACACTCTGCCAAGGATTGAGTCCCAAGGCTTTCGCCGCTTCACCTTGTCCGGGTGGGAGTGATTGCAAACCACCACGAACATTCTCAGCGAGATATGCTGCACTAAAAGCAATGGTCGCCGCAATCGCGCGGTAACTACCCGGAACTTGGTTGAAATCACTATTAATCAACGGAATGAACAACTGCATGAAGAACAAGACCGTGATAAATGGTGAACCACGTACCAACTCGATATACGCTGTACAGAGATATTTAATCAGAGGTAAATCGCTCCGACGACCCAAGGCTAAACCAATACCAATTGGGAAGGCGATAATGATACCGTAGATTGTCAGCATGAAGGTCAGTAATAGACCACCCCAACCGCGTGGGTCGGAAGGTTGTAATGCCCATACTGTGGCGAGTGTGATAGTTCTATCGCCAAGGATTCCAGATGTTGCTACGACTGCTATCGCAAAGAGGATTGCTGCAATCCCACCTAAAAGTGGAATATTACCTTTGACTACATCGCCCGGAATATGGGCTGATTTACCAGACCACAAAGCAATGGGGATGAAAAGGATCCCTAACCAAGCAATAAAGCGTGGTACGGAAGCATCATCAATTACTAAAGGCAAAATCGTCAGGAGTCTTGGGAAATCGAACGTTCCTGAAAGAATTAACCCAACGGCTAGAGCGATATAACCCACAACACCGATAATGGCTAAATTCTGACTATAGCCATTTTTCTGTGCCATTTTAAAGAGCATATAGCTAAAGACAATCATTGCGGCGACGAATAACCACATCATGGCGCTATATAAGAATAGACCGTTAATCAATATCCAAACAATAATGGGTATTGATGCTAAACCATAGGTTGCAAAGCTAGAAGCCGCTTTGATACCACTGGAATTGCGAAGTATCTCAGCAAAGATATAACCCGCAATACCAATCAGCAAAACAAGGCTTACATAATTGGCAATATCTAAGAAGAAGGGCGCAACGTATGTGCGTAAGTAGTCGTTAAGAGGACGATCACCACGATATTGATTGCGGATAATGTCCACAAATGGTAATTCATTACCGTCAACGACAGGTGGATTTTCATTCTCAATGGTAAGTCCATCAGGACGGCGAGTAAATGCTAAACGATTGGTTGTCTCGCTCTTTGCTGCAGGATAGATACCATGAACATCTAGTAAGGCTAGACCTTCACTGACTTCTGCACCCTCAGTGACCAATGTTTTGTTAAGGATAAACCACCCTGTACGAGGGAGGGTTGCTTGGAAAACATCCTCAGCACTAGCTAGCGTAACACTCGCAATCGCTTCCATTGTTTCAGGGTCAACTATTTCGACTAAAACAGGAATCTCATTGATATTGAATGTTTCGATAATCGGTTCTGGGATTTCTGTCCCTTCGATTTCAGCTGAATATTCTTCGTATTGGGATGTTGTGATTACAGGTGTATCACCACTTGTGCGAGCTTCGTCATCGCGTGTGACAAAGTCTACCAGTGTCGTTAATGTATCAATAGCAGATAAGCGATTAGCCGCTTGATTCCGAATGGTATTTGCGATGTTATCAACAAAGCCGTTGAGATCTGCTAATGCTTCTTCGCTGGCTACGTCTTCATCCGCTAACATAATGGAAATTTCATCGCCTTCTTCGCCAATAAAAGCAATTGAATCGAAGGCTGTTTCCACTGTTTGAGCGACTGTAATTTCAACGTTTCCTGCCCCTGCATACCAAGAGGGCAGTTCAAGCGAGGTATTCACTAGGCGTGGCGCAACTTGTAGCGTTAGGATGATGACTACAATTGAAATTAACATGGTACGGGCGATTTGGCGTACCCATACTGCAATTGCTGCACCAATGATGAATACCGAGATAAACAATGTGAGAGATGCGCGCCATTGATACTCTGCCTCATAACGACCCACCATAAAGTTATTGATGTTCGCGCTGACTGAGAACCAATTTGCATCACGTACAACCCAAGTTGTTACGCCTTGAATTGTGTAAAAGACGATTAAAACACCGATAATTGTCAGAAGTGTATTTGCGATTGAATTGAATAAGTTTTCACGTACCCATTTCAATGCACCTGTCTCTAGCGCAGGTGGGGCTTTTGCTTCGGGTTCATGCTGACTGACATAATATTCGGGTCTGTTTTGTTCGTTATTCGCCATCATGACCCCCTTATCGTGTGACCAATTGGAAACGAGAATTTACAAGATTCATTACGAATGAAATAATCAAACTCAAGCTGAGATAAACGACCAAAATCAAGAAGAACCCAGTTATAGATTGTCCTGACTGATTCATAATTGTTTGCCCAACTTGGTAAGTATCAGAGAATGCGATCGCGGTTGCGAGACTACTATTCTTCGATAGGTTGAGATATTGATTACCCAATGGTGGCAGAATCACTCTGAGTGCTTGTGGTAGAACAATCATACGCAGTGATTGCGGTGTAGATAAGCCTAAAGCACGTGCCGCTTCAACTTGTCCCCAAGGAACTGCTTGAATACCTGCGCGCACAATTTCGCCAATGAAGGCTGATGTATAGACGACTAAACCTACCAATAAAGCGACATAATTGGGTGAGAGGCTATTCCCAACTTCAACACGCGAACCAAAGCGATTGAGTTGAGGTGGTTGAACTAGAATAGGTTGTTCGGCTTCAAACACAGCAATTTGATGCTCTTCAAGAAGCTCTAGTTCTCTTAAATCTGATGTTGTTATAGAGAATAAGACGGATGTGTCATCAGCGATAGAGCGTGAGCCGATAAACCATCCAACGGTGGCAAAAACAAGTATAATAGCTGTTGTATACAGAAGGCGGGGTATGTTTGCTCCTGTACGTTCAATAACACCACCCCAGTGCATATACATGCCAAATGCAAGCACCAAGCCAACAATTGCAAAGACTGCAAAAATGATGAAATTGATGTTTTTGGCAAAGGCAAAATTCGGTAATGCAAATAGGTTAGGACCTAATACAACAAGCGGAACAACTTCGCCATATACAAAGCGCGAATTTTCAATAATTCCTGCCATGCTTAAACCGTCGAGCATCAAATGACCAGCCAGCTGAACGATTAGCATGACACCAATCCCTTGTGCGAAGCCATCATAGCCTTTAGGGATTGTACCTTCACGCTGTGCCATAAATAGAGCAATTGCTCCAATTGCACCTAAAACTATAATGATGAAATAATTATCGCCTAATAACCAGAATGTTAATTCGGCAAGTACGAACCCTGATAAGATGCCATTGATGAAACGGCTTGGTGCAGGGAAGCGTGATACGTAAATTAAAGCCCCAATAATTGCAATTAAATATGGGAAATAACGTAGCGCCACAACCAAGATTGATTCATTGGGTAGGCTAATATTCTCGTTTGGTAAGCCGAGCCAGAATACAAAATACCAAAAAATAAGTTGGACTAATAATGGCGTATTCCGCAGTATCTCGACGTATATTCTTGAGATATTACGTACAAGCCAATTTTGACTTAGTAAGAAAATACCAAGCAATACACCCATCACAGTTGCTAAGACAAGACCAATCCAAACAACTTGCAAGGTATTGACGACACCAACGAGGAATGCTTCCCCATAGCTACTGTTGGAGCTATACCAATCAGGTGATTGATTAATACCAAAGCCTGCGCGTCGTTCTAAAAAGTCAAAGCTGGGTGTCGCATTAATTTCGACTAATTGTGTGTAAACACTATTCGATAAGAATGCCACTGTAAAAACAATAACGATTACGAAAGCAATCTGCGCGACGATTCGGATGACACGTAAATCGCTGAGATAATCCATCAGGCTTGGTGAGCGTGAATTATTTGAGTTTTGGGACATATGCAAACACTTCCCACAAAATGTTCTGACCGATAAATATTCGACGGGAGGCTAAATCAGCGTCCCGTCGAATGATTATGCTATTTACTAGCTAAGAGTGTTGCTTAACGGAATGGTGGAGCGTAAATCAAGCCACCATTTGTCCAGAGTGCGTTTGGCGAACCGTCACGACCTAAGCCGAGTGGTACGAGGTTACGGTCATAAACTTCACCATAGTTACCAACTTGGGTAATAACTTCTACAACGAAGTCGTTAGCAATACCGAGGTAATTACCGCTATCGTTGTTATTTTGACCAAGCAAACGTTGTACAACTGGGTCTTCGCTATCGAGGAATTCACCTACGTTCATGCTATCGATACCGAGTTCTTCAGCATTTACCATACCGAAGTGTACCCATGCAACAATTTCAGCAAATTGTGGATCACTTTGTGGTGATAAAGGACCAAGTGGTTCTTTTGATAGTGTTTCGCCCAAAATGATATATGCAGCTGGGTCTGGAGCAGTTGTGTGGAAAGCTGCGATACCACTTTTATCTGTTGTCCAGCTTTCGCATGCGCCACTGAGGAATGCTTCCCATGTGCTGTTTGCGTCTGGGAATACGACGAGTTCAATATCAAGTCCGTTAGCTTCGATATAGTCAGTGATATTCAATTCGGTTGTTGTACCTGTTTGAACACACATTGCGCTACCATCGAGTTCAGCAATGGTGCTTACACCAAGTTCAGCTAATGTACCAACACCTTGACCATCATAGAAGGTGGTTGGACCAAAAATAACGCCCCAAGTATTATCACGGCTGAGTGTCCATGTGGTGTTACGTACCATCAAGTCAACTTCACCTGATTGCATAACTGCTTGACGTTCACTCGCCACAACTGGGCGGAAGTTTACAGCATTGGCATCACCTAAAACTGCGGCGGCAACTGCACGACAGAAATCTGTATCGAAACCAGTGAATTCACCAGCATCATTGACAAGACCAAAACCTTGTAGTGCTTGGTTCACACCACAGTTGAGTTCGCCACGTTCAATAATGGCTGAGGTAATCGGACCTAATTCTGATTGTGCTGTTGTCATTGAGCCAAAGCCAATTGCGAGAATCGCAATTAAAGCTGTAGCCAGCACGATACGAGACAAACGAGTCATCATATATATACTCTCCTAAAAAATGTAATTAACTATTGCGTTATACGCTAATCGACGTTTTTAACATATTCCTCATCATTCAGCAAACAATAAGAAGAAAGTCATGCCTTTTGCTTCATTTTCTACTCATAAAATAGATATACCTACTTATTTAAGTGCTAAAAATATGTCTAATTGTACCAATTGGGTTGTCAATATATTGTGCATAGTCAACATATTTTTGGTCTTCGTTGCGAATTGTTCGACAATAACCAGTTAATTCCATTTTGCTCTGTCAATGTATCAGAATTACTTTGTGTATTTCGTCACAATATAAATGAACCAATAAAGTTGAAATATTTTTAGCAACAACACATAATAGAGTTACGTTAAAAAATAATTTTAAATGACAGGATGGACTCAAATGGCAACGACCAAAGTATTAGAGCGTTCAAACGTGCCACAAGAACAACGTTGGAATGATAGGAGTGTTTTTGAGAATCGAGATGCTTGGCGCGCTGAGTTTGAAGCACTTAATAGCGACTTACCCAAACTTGGCGAATTTAAAGATACACTGAGCAATAGTCCTGATACTCTTGCAGACTACTGGGAGCTAGAAACGGCACTCCGTCGTCGGCTCATGAAATTGAGAAGTTATGTCAGCATGAGTACCTCGGTTGATAGTACCGATGGCGAAGCGAAAGCCATGATGGGGCAATTGTTTGGTATATTTGGGGTCTATAATCGCAATACTTCTTTCTCTACTCCTGAACTTATTGCTATTGGTGAAGATGCCCTCTTACAATGGGTCAAAGAAAATGAGCGTTTGAGTGCTTATGAACGCGTTGTCACTGAGATGTTTCGCCAAGCACAATATACCCGTTCTTCTGAAGTTGAACAGGTGATGGGCATGCTGGGTGAACCCTTTGGTGGGACACAAAATGCTTATAGTGAGTTAAGCAATACAGATTTGCAATTTGAGGATGCAATCGGTGCAGATGGTGAGGCTTTCCCGATTACCCAAAGTAGTATTCGTATTGCGAAAGGTAGCCCAGACCGTAAGTTACGCCAGACGGGCTGGGAAAACTACAATAGAGGTTACTTACAATTTAAAAATACCTTTGCCGCGACATATCTCACCAGCGTTAAACAAAGTACCATGCGAATGCGTGTACGTGGCTATGATAGTGTCCTTGAAATGATGCTCAGTCCCTTTAATCTCCCTGTTGATGTGTTCCATAACCTGATTGACACTTATAAGAAAAATTTGCCAACATGGCATCGCTATTGGGAAGCCAAGCGCAAAATCTTAGGGGTAGATACGATTCATGAACATGACATATGGGCACCCTTGACCCAAAACGAGCCACAGATGGATTATGAACAGGCTGTTAATCATATTGCTGAGGGGATGCGTCCACTGGGTGATGATTACGTTAATACGATGGTCAAAGGTTGCCTTGAAGAAAATTGGGTTGATTGGTCAGTAAATAAAGGAAAGCGTCAGGGTGCATTCTCGAATGGCTCATATGATACCCATCCTTTTATTATGATGAGCTTCGATAACCAACTGAGTGGAATGAGTACCCTTGCCCATGAACTCGGTCACTCCATGCACAGTTACTATTCGCGCAAAACTCAGCCTGAATTTTATGCTGGCTATTCGATGTTTGCCGCGGAAACAGCCAGTAACTTCAACCAAGCGATGACTCGTGCGTATCTCTTTGAGCAAAATGATGACCGTGATTTCCAACTCGCTCTGATTCAAGAAGCAATGGATAATTTCCACCGTTATTTCTTCATCATGCCGACGTTGGCACGTTTTGAATTTGAGGTTCATGAGCGTCAAGCGGCTGGGAAACCTCTTACCGCAGATACCTTAAATGAGATTATGACTGAGTATTTTGCAGAAGGATATGGGGATACGCTAGCATTTGATAATGATGTTACAGGTATTACATGGGCGACTTTCGGGCATTTATATTTGCCATACTATACCTTCCAATATGCAACGGGTATTAGTGCTGCACATGCTTTGGCAGAATCTGTTGGAACTGGTGATGATGAGGCAGTGGCGAATTATCTCAAATTCTTGAATGCTGGTGGCTCATTAGACCCACTTGATGCCCTCAATATGGCAGGGGTGGATATGCTTTCGCCAGAACCAATTGAAAAGACTTTTGAGGTTTTATCACAATTAGTAGACCGTCTTGAAACACTTGCTGAATAAATCCTAAGCGACACAATCATTGATGATACCACTCTAAATATAGAGTGGTATTTTTTATATGATAAGCTCGTGATGATTCATTCAAAATCATAACAATTATCGTAATCTAAGATGTTATACTATAATGGATTATGTGAATGAAGTTTATGATAGAGTGTCATAAGTTGTGATACTCTTGATAGAGCAAATGAAATATCTGGATTTATTTGAGTTGGTTTAATCTTATGCCTCATCGTACTCCGACAAATAATGATGTTTACAATAATAATAATGTAGACATTGCTTTGTACAACAAAATGCTCAAACGTAGCCAATCCGCTATTATTACTTTGGATGAGGAGTTGCGTTTCCTAAATGTAACAGAGTCTATCGTTGACTTTCTCGGATATGATGCTCACACACTTATTGGTAAATCTTATATAGATTTGGTGGCGCTTGGTTATCAGGATACGTTTCATAAATTAATCAAAGATTCCACGATTACACAATTTGATTATCCACTTGTTGATAAAGACGGAACATGGTGTTGGGTACGCCATAGTGGCGAGATTAACTACGACACTGATGAGGAGCGTTATGACTTTATTGTTCAAAATGTTAGTCATTATAAACGCCCGCGTGACCATGTTGAACGTGAGTTAAATCTGCTCCGCGATATTATTGAGGCACTACCTGCGGCTATCTATGCTAATGATGAAAGTGGTCAGTATATTTTTAGTAATCCTGCCCATGCTCAGTTATTAGGTAAGTCTCGTCCTGCCGATATTCTAGGGCAAGGTCATGATGCTGTGTTGCCAGAAGAAACACATCGTTACTTTGATGCTCAAGACTCACAGGTGCTTGAGCAAGGACAAACAATCGTTAACGAAGAACTTTTGCATCTCACCAATGATGAAAAACGGTGGCTTAATACGACCAAGATGCCGATGCTTGATGCGAAAGGGACTATACGCGGTGTTATTGGTATTGCACGAGATGTAACAGAGCAAAAAGTATCTCAACAAAAACTAGCAATGAGCGAAGCACGTCACCGTGCTTTACTTGGCGCATTGCCTGATTTGATGTTTGTGGTGCGGCGTGATGGCACAATCACAGAGTTTCGTTCTACACCAGAGGTTAAAGCCTTGGGCGTTGATGAAACTGCTATCGGGAAGAAATTTACCGAAGCAGGTTTCCCCCAACCGCTTATTGATGAAGCGCAATTGTATTTGGACATAGCACTCGACACTCAATATGTGCAATCATTTGAATTTGGTGGTGAAAGACAATCTGTACTCGAACAAACACGTAGTAATTATTATGAAGCGCGATTAGTTCGGTTGAATGATGAAGAAGTGATGGCATTAGTACGTGACATTACTGAATTAAAGCGTGTTCAAGAAGAACTTAGTCGCCATGTTGACGATTTAACCATTGTGCGTCAAGTAAATATTGAATTATCTGCAAATTTGAATGTGACTTATGTATCGCAACTTGCCTTAGATGCTGCTTTACGCTTGAGCAATGCACAAGCAGGGTATCTTGTGATGGTTGAAGCATCTGGTGTTTTGAAATCAATGACTGTTTTTGGTCGATACGATACGGAAAAATTAGATGAGATGTTAGCAATGGAAGAAGGGATTATTCCGCGCGTCATCCAATCTAAGAGACCTGAACTGATTTCAGATGTTCATAGTATGGATGATTATATCCCTATGCTGGAAACAACAGAGGCAATGATTGTTGTGCCTCTCAATTCAAACGAGCGTATTGTAGGTGCTTTAGTCTTGGAAGCACGCAATTCAGAACGTTTCTCACCTGAACAATTCCAATTTTTACAACTCATTACAGGACGAATCGCGGCATTCTTAGACAATGCTAGTCTTTATCGTCAGACACAAGAGCAGTTTGAAGAATTGAAAGAACTCTATGCAGAGGTGCAATATCTCGAACAGCTTAAAACGGATATGATACGTATCGCCAGCCATGACCTGAAAAATCCTTTGGGTGGGATTATGGGTTACATGCAGATGCTCCGCATGGATGCGGAAGATAAATTATCTGAGCAGGAGCGTAATTATCTCGATAAAATTGAACTTGCTACACAAAAAATGGAGCGCATTACAAAAGGTATTTTATCTTTAGAACGGATTCAGCAACTTTCTGATGAACAAACGCGCGAAAGTATTGATTTAAAAGATTTGGTCTACCGAAGTGTGTCCGAGCATATGGACTTTGCAGTCGGTAATGAGCAACAACTCCAGCGTCATTTGCCTGAAAACAAAGTTTTAATTAGCGCCGACCCGCTACAAATATACGAAGCCTTGTCTAATCTTGTGCATAATGCACTTAAATATACGCCACGTCGTGGTATGGTTGATGTTAGTCTTGTTGTAGAGAATGATATAGCGAAAGTACGTGTGAAGGATACAGGTTATGGTATTCCTGAGCATTTGCAGAAACGCTTGTTTGACCCATTCTACCGTGCTAAGACCACAGAAACACGTTTTATCGAAGGAACAGGCTTAGGTTTGCATCTCGTAAAAAATATCATCGAACGGCATCACGGCAAGATGGTATTTGAAAGTGTTTATGAAGAGGGAAGCACTTTTGGCTTTGATATTCCTATTAAGCAAATTAATTCTGCTAACAATTCAAAATAGCTCTGAGATAAAAAGGCATGTTTATCTTTATGCCCCAATAATCATTTAACCTAAAATCCCCATTTGTTCTAAGAACCCCATACGGTCATATGCTTGTGTATGACCACAAACCTTGTTGCTATCATCAAAATCATAAATTGTCATGCCAGAGATAGCAAACTTTTTTCCTGTGGCTGGTAAATTCGATAAATCTCCTTTATGTGTTCCTGACATTATCCAAAAAGCAACTACTCGTTTATCCTCGGCGACCATCTCCTGAATATCACCTCACTTAGTATAAGTTTTATAGCTCATAAATTATGTAAGTTTATAATGGTAAGTACAAAATAGTATTATGCCATTCTTCAGGTTCGGTGACCTCTACTGATATGAGTAATTCCTCAATAGCTTGTCCGATAGCCATTTGGTCATTCACAATAAAAAGACCCGTTGTTAATAAACCGCTCTCAAGTCTTTCATAAGCATATTTAGGAATTGTTTTTGCATCATGAGTAAGCAAAATACGATTTTGTTCTGTAATCCAATTTAATATTGTAGGGTCATCAGCTTGATATAACTCTGTATCCTGTATTCTTAAAATGTCTAATTCAGGTTTACGACGTTTTAAGCCACGTAAGATGATATTGTTAAAATTTTCGTCAGTAGCAAAGCGTTCTAAACTCATGATGATTTTTTATTTAAATGATGAATGAGTCTATTTCGGATAGCTTTTACACTAGGTTGACGGGCTTCAATTTTTTCACGGATTAACTGACTCTCAGTTTCAACAACTTTTATATACGCATGTACATCATCTTGGTATTGTAAATAATACGCCAATACGGCGTAGACATCATCTAAGCGTAGTGTTGGAAAACTTTCGACAATGCTCTCAGCACTTTCACCCCGTTGAAAAGCATGAACCACTAATTCTAGTAAGACACGCGTATTACCTATTCGTATCGAACCGTCATTATCTTGGTGTAGAGGTACATTTATTGTGGATGGTATTGTCATCATAATTTTATTGACTTTCACTAGCTACCAAAAGTTATTATACAGCACTAAAGTATGGGGGGTATTTGTAAAAACTTTGTAATGTGAACAACACTCTATCGTGTAATGCGTATCGACATTATATGATAGACAACAAATGTTAAGAAATTTGTTTTTAGCTTGAGAGGTTGTATGTTGATAAAAAATTGGTTTTCACTGTTAGCCCTTAGTATTTTATTCTTACTCGGAACATCCCTAAATACAGTTCAAGCTCAACAAGCCGTTACAATTGCATTGCCCCCGTTTTTGGAAGCCATTATTGATGAGGCAATTGTGGCAGAATTTGAAGCGCAGAATGGCGTTCAAGTTGAATTTATCTATGACCTCGATATTCCAAATTCTAACAATGCACCAAAAACAACTGATGATATTGAGGCATATAGTGAAGACTTACAGGCATATATGTCGAGTGCTGATGTCCTTATCGTTGATCAATTTTTGACACCAGAAGTCACTCGTGCTGGCTATGCACTTGATTTAACGCCACTCATTAGTGCTGATAGTTTCCTTAATCCCAATGATTTTTATAGTGGAGTTTGGGAATCATTCATGTGGGATGGTGGTATGTGGGCATTGCCAGTCGCATCCCAACCACTCTTAGTTGATTTCAATATCGAAGCATTTGATGAGGCTGGACTATCTTATCCAAATCAAAGCTGGTTATTGGATGATTTCGCTTTTGCTGTGCGTGAATTAACGCAATACGATGAAAATGGTGAGGTCAGCTTACCCGGTATGGTTGTCAGCAATATTGAACGTGACGCATTATTCCGTGCAATTCTCGGAGCAGGTTTTTACGATTTTAATTCTTTCCCTGATACACCGAACCTCGATAATCCTCAGTTGGCTGATTTAATTGACTTATGGACTGAATTAGTTGCTGATGGTGTTGTACAAGTTGGTGGCTTTGGTGGACAAGCTGATGATATTCCCATTGTTCTGAGTAGTGGTGGGTCATTCTCATTTACAATTTTGGATGATGACGGCAATGAAACAGATGCTGGGAACTTTCAGGGTGATACGCCTGAACGCGGTTTAGCTCCTTTGCCAAATGGAGATGCGGTGTTGCTTTCAATCGGACTAGCCGTCAGTAGTGGTACAAGCAATCCTGACCTCGCTTATAGTTTAGTACGTTATCTGAGTGAACAACAAACCTTTGCAGATGCTATTATCGGGGCTGAACCTGCTCGTAATATCTATTTTACGGAGGCTGAAACAACGGGTAATTTTCAGATTAGTTTCGGCGATGACCGTACCGAAGATGAACTTGCCTTGGTAAATGATGCTCTCGAAAATGGTTTGCCCACTGCGGAATTACGCTTTTATCCTTATCTTTCATCTGCCATTGATAAAGTGCAAGCTGGTACAGACTCTGTCTCTGCTTTAGAGGAAGCCGAACTTGAAGGCTTGGAAACTGTGCAGGCAATGGATGACCTCAATGTGAGTTTTACGGTTGTCTCTGGTTTACCTATTGAGGTTGCAGAAGGCGAAGTTATCCTCAATTTTGGTTTTCAGAGTTTTATCACACCGTTACCTAATGAAGCTGAATGGAATGAAGCGATAGCTACTTTTGTTGCCAATGACCCCGATGTTGGGGCGGTCAACTTAGATTTAATCAATATCGCACAAAGTATATTAGGTGGTGGTAGTCCAGATACCTATGATTGCACCTATTACTCCAGCACCTTCTTCATCGACCTTGATACGGAATTGCTTTTAGCACTCGATCCTTTGCTTTTCTCAGACCTGAATTATAACGTCAATGATTTACCATTTGGGGCTTTAGAACTATTACAACTCAATGGTGTCGCGTATGGCTTACCGATTGTTATTCAACCACAGATGTTGCAGTATGACCCTGAAATTTTCGCATTAGCAGGTGTGCCAGAACCTATTGGTGGATGGTCGATTACAGAATTTGGTAATGCGCTTGAATTGCTCGATTTGGTGCTTGAAGAAGATGAATCTGCATTCACAGCACAGGGATTTGATAATAGCTACTTGCTCATGCTGATGGCGGCGCAAGGTGGATTACCAATTGATACTCGCACGACACCACCCACGATTGATTACACTTCGCCCGAATCTTTAAATGCGCTTCAAAATATTTTGGATTGGGTTGATGCTGGTTATATTAATCAAGGAGATACCAGTGGCATCTTTGGTGGTGGCGGTGGTGACGATAATGACGGTGCAACAGCGATTGTTCCGACATTTTTTGCTGGCTTCGGCGACCCTGAACTAAGCTATACAACTTATCCCACAGGCACAAGTTATACACCTGTCGCGTTTGATGTTGGTGCTGGTTATATCAGCATTGATACGGCTCTGCCAGAAGCCTGCTTCCGTTGGTTGAGCTATATTTCGACACAACCTGAGTTATTCATCGGTGGGATGCCTGCACAATTATCACTCTTAGATAGCCCCCGTGTACAAGATGCGCTAGGAACAGAAACAGCGGCTGCCTATCGCACGATTGCCGAAATGATGGCAAGCCCTGATGTGGTGAATTTTAACGCGACTGACCCCTTCTTGAGTACATGGTTGCAAGAGGCGATTAATGCTTATCTCAATGAAGATGCTGATTTGCTGACCGAATTAGAAGATGCACAACTCTATACACTGGATTACATTGATTGTAGTAGTGGTATTGAACTTGAATTGAGTATTCAAACTTTACAAGCATTAAATCAATGTGTGGAAGATGTCAATAGTGCAAGATTAGATTAATCGTAGGAGGCGTAGTTAGTAATTGCTACGCTCTACGTGCAACTACATTAATTCTTATGTTTATTTTGCGGATGGCATGATGCCATCCCTACATCAATCCTCATTTTTTAGGCATTCATGTAGGGTTGAGACCTGTCTCAACCGCTTAAAATAGGAAAAACTTTTGTGGCTATACTCTAAAACTGTAACAAATCGTACATTATGAAATTATGATTAAGGTTACATGACGATTAGTATACGTTGTCTCGAAATTGTGACACTGCTTGGTAAAAGCCCGTATAAATATGTGTAGGGAATAGGACTATAGTCATACCATATGAAAAGGAGTACCCCTATGCAATTCCTGAAAACTCGTTCTACGATGTTGATAGGTATCATGTTACTTATCATATTAAGCAGTGTCACTCTCATGCCTTTGTTCGCACAAGGCAACACAACCGTCATCACAATTGGGATTGAGGAATTTCAGCAAAATTTCATCAATGATGAAGCATTTGCTGCTTTTGAAGAAGCCCATCCAGGTGTTGATGTTGTGCCCGTTATACTATCTAGTGACTCACGTTTTTTTGGTGCACCGCAAGATACCGAAGGTGTTGAAGAATTCCTTGAAAATACAAATGCCCTCGCTTCTGAAGCAGATTTATTACCTTTTGATTTTTTCAATAATCCACGTTTAAGAACTCGCGCTGGGATGTATCTTGATATTAACCCCTTATTGAGTGCAGACCCTGATGCAAATATTGAAGATTTTTACCCTGCTATGTTTGAATCAATGCAATGGGATGGAGGCGTTTGGGGCTTACCGATGTCAGGTAGCGTGCAAGTTGTCGTTTATGACCAAAATGCCTTTGATGAAGCTGGATTAGCTTATCCTGATAGCTCATGGACGTTAGATGATTTTATCAATGCTGGCGAAGTTTTGACCGAATTTAATGCGGAAGGCAATGTCATATTACCGGGTTTCTTTGGCTTTGACCCAAGCACCTTATTCGCTTCTATTATCACTGGTGACTTGAGTGACCCAAGCGCATTTCCATCGCGCCCACTTATTAACACGCCTGAGATTGTCACGTTTGTTGAACAATGGGCGGCTTACCAAGCAGATTACTCTCCAGATTTTAGCTCAGGTGTTGACTTTGATTTTGAAGCGATTCCCCTCAGAATTACGGGGACATTTGCTTTAAATGATGAGTTTAATATTGGTCCTGCTGATGCAAATTTCCAAGGGGCATTGCTACCGAATAATCGTGCTGCTTTGCAAGTACAAGCCTATGCTGTTAGCGCAGGGACAAGTCATCCTGAATTAGCGTACGAACTTTTGCAATATATGTCCTCAACACCTGAGATTGCCTTTGCATTTTTCGGTGATACACCTGCACGTCAAAGTTTGCTGACCGCTGACACCAGTGATTTGCCTATTTTCCGTCCTGATAACCCTGAAGAATTACAAGCTCTAATTGATGACGCTATTGCAAACGCAATACCTGCGAATCGCTTGGCATTTTTTAATTATGTCAGTTTTGCTGCATCGCGCGTTAATAGCGAAGAAGAGCCTGTGACTGCAGATGTTGCTTTGCAGGATTTACAAGACGAAATTAATGAAGTCTTTATCGCAATTGAAGAAGCTGCTAGCACAAATATTGTAGCTGTTGCGACAGCTATTCCAACGCCAGTGCTACAAAGTGGCGAGGTCTCCCTGACATTTGGTATCGAAAGTAATTTTGGTCCAAGTGGTAATCGTGACTTGTGGGATGCAGCAATTGGTGACTTTGTCGCTCAAGATTCACAAGTCGGACAAATTGTCCTTAATTCGGAATTCATGTCTTTAGAAGAGCGCATAGAAGAACAAGATTGTTTCTATCTCTCATCAAATGTTGTGGCAACGGCTAATTTAGCACAATTCTTGAGTGTAGACCCCTTCTTATCAACAGATGTCAACCTTGACCCCAATAACTTTGTGAACGGGACGCTTGACCAAGTAACACGCGATAATGCGATTTGGGGCGTACCACTCTCTATCACACCAGATGTGATGTGGTATAACCCTGAACTCTTTGCGGAAGCTGGTCTACCAGAACCAAGCAACGATTGGACAATTTTTGAATTTGTTGATGCTTTGATGGCTTTAGATAGTGTTAGCGAGAATGCACCGTATCAAAGTCAAGGTTTTAGTGGTGCATATCTCTACCAACTGATTGCGGCATATGGTGGCTTACCGATAGATTACTCGACAACACCTTATACTGTAGACGTTAGTAGCTCAACCAATGTGGAAGCCATACGACAAGTTTTACAACTCGCTAAAGATGGTCTCATAGATTATCAAGCGGTTGGTAATTTTGGTGGTGGCGGATTTGGCGGTGGCACTCGTGCCTTATTTGATGCAACGCTCTCTCCGAATGATTTTCGTTTGCAAAATCGTGGTGAAGAATTTGGTGACCCATCCCGTATTGTGATGTTCCCGCGCGGTATCGACTATATCCCATTGTCTTATGCTTTAGGTGTTGGGCATATTAGCTCAAATACTCCTGCGCCTGATGCTTGTTATCGTTGGTTGAGTTTCTTAGCACGTCGTGGTGACGTTTTACAAGGAATGCCTGCACAGGTTGATCTATTTGATGAAGCTGTCGCTCAGATTGATGAGGCAGAGGATGTTGTTGCGCTATATCAAGCCTATAATGACGCATTACAAAACCCCAATGTTGTTATTATTCCTAGCCCGTTTGGTAATAGTGTTGCTGACCCAGCGGCATCAGTGACAAACTTCATCACACAAAATTGGCTCAATCGTGCTTTCGATAATATTGTCTTAGAAGATGCCGATGTAGATGTTGCTTTAGCCGATGCGACACAATTCATTGATGAATTCGCAACTTGTACCAGTGGCATTGAATCGCTTGACCGTCCTTTCGCAGAATTGAGCGACGAAGAAGCAGGTGATTACTTTAATCAGTACTTGCGTTGCGCTGTTGATGTTGACCCATCAATGAGTGAAATTTTCGGCAATGCCTTGGAAGACGACGAGGAATAAATTTTGTATACTGCTGTTTGATGTAGAGGCGTAGTGTGCTAGTAGGAGTTCAGGATAAGATGGTCAGTCATTTTCATGTTGCGGACACTATTCATAGTGTCCCTACTGAACCCTGTTGATTTATAGGGACGCAATGTGTTACGTCCGAACTGATAAGGTCTCGCTCTCCACGCTATTCTGTGGAGATACTAGTATGCTTCGCCCCTAGTATGTAATTTCTTAGCAAAAGCGATTGTAGGTTTATGTTTCGTATTTTTGACATTATTGGCTTCTCGCTCGAACGTATTCGCCAACATTTATTGCTGGTGTTTT
Organism: Phototrophicaceae bacterium; assembly: GCA_965230145.1. Lineage (GTDB taxonomy): Bacteria > Chloroflexota > Anaerolineae > Aggregatilineales > Phototrophicaceae > JAUZRW01. Next base: position 2,060,056 of record CBDDKI010000002.1, on the reverse strand, counting down.
GGGTGTTGGTTGGCATCACAATCGCTGTCACTCTCTCGCTGAGTTTGCCCTTATATGTCGATTCGGTTTATTCGGGTATTTTAGAATCACGCCTTGATAATCCACCATATGCTTACCGTTATCGTTATCTTGGGGCATGGAATGGCAATGTTGGTTTAGACGATTCCACTGCCGCAACTGCCACAATCGAAGCACAATTTGTCGATACTATCGGCTTACCTGTGCAACAAAGTGTGCGCTTCATAAGCGGTGGCACATGGTCAGCCCGTATGACTGAAACGAACGTTCCGCTCGGCACATATGGTTTGAGTACCTTATCGGGTTCAGATGAGCGTTTCACTATCACCGAGGGGCAATATCCTGCGGAGGCTGACGAAGAAGGGCGTATTCCACTTCTATTGCCTGAAACGATGCTCTTTGGCAATGGTATCCAAGTAGGTGACAATCTCACGATACAACGGCAAGGTGGGCAACCTGTAGAAGCCTATGTGGCGGCACTCTGGCGACCTATCAATGAAATTGACCCTTTGTGGATATTTCCACCGCGCTTTTTTGAGCAAGAGATGCTTATTCCAGAAGAAACTCTGATTGAACTTATTTCAGAAATTGACGACCCTATAGATGAATTGGCATGGTTTTTAGTTTTTGATGGGAGTGAGGTGCGTACCTCAGAGATTGATGCTCTTTTATCAGCAAGCACATCAGGGCAACGAGCAGTAGACCGTGCTTTACCCGGTATTCGCTTGACTGATTCGCCTGATGATGGTTTACAAGCATTCAACGCCGAAGTCGATGCGCTAACCCAACAATTATTCATCATTGTTCTGCCTGTGGGTGGATTAGTTCTCTATTTTATTTCTCTGGTGGCTGGATTATTGGTCACACGGCAACAAGCGGAAGATGTCAAATTACGCAGTCGTGGAATGAGCCAAACCAATGTGATGTTCATCCACATACTGATGTGGAGTTTTATCGTTGGCACGGCTTTGGGACTATCTCTCGTATTGAGTCCATTGTTGGTGCAACTCATCGGGCAGACAGCCTCATTTTTGGACTTCACAGGCGTGAGTTCAGTCAATGAGGTGGTCATTACAACGGAAGCCCTGACGATTGCTATCAGCGCAGGTCTGATTGCCGCTAGTAGTGGTTTATTCTTGGCATGGCGCATCACACAGCAAAATATCAACAGTCTTAAACGGGTCAGTCGCGTATCGAGCCGAGCATGGTGGCAACGCACTTACTTAGATTTCATCGTGATTGCGCTGAGTGCTTATGCGCTCTACACCTTGTTCACGCAAGATGGGATTGATGCTGCCGAATCGCCCTTTGCCAATCCACTGACATTCGTTGCACCGACTCTATTTGCGCTTGGCTTGACCTTACTGTTCTTACGCTTATTGCCAATTGTGTTGACTATTCTTGCTAGAGTTATTGGTGTGACGAGCAACATTCCCTTATTGATGGCATTGCGCGAATTAACTCGCAATATTGGGCGGTATCGTGGCACATTGATTATGACAGCATTCACACTAAGTCTCGTCGGCTTTACAGCATCAATGGCAAGCACTTTAGACCGTAGTCTATTAGATGTTGTGCGCTATCAAGTTGGCGCGGAATTAGTGGTTGTCACTGTACCTGATGCCCAAACTGAGCAATCTCAAAATGAAGAAACAGGCGAAACCAGCGAAGAAGTAACAGGTTTTAATGCCCCACCTGTCTTGCAATTGCTGGAACTTGATGAAGTAGATTATATGTCACGTGTGGGCTTATACGATGCGCGTTTATCCGTTACAGGGCGACGTTTATCAGGGTTAGCTATCGGCATTGACCGTGAAGGCTTAGGGGGCGTGACCTTCATGCGTGATGATTTCACTGATGTGCCATTGGGAAACATGCTCAATGAATTGGCGGACAATCGGACGGGTATCATCATTAACAAGCAAACAGCCGAGGAATATGGCATCGCTATTGGTCAAGAAGTGCGCTATGAGGTGCAAGCACTCGGCGAATGGCAGAGTGAAATTCGGGCAACAGTGGTGGGCTATATCGAATATTTCCCAACGATTGACCCGAACGACTATGAATTTTTCTTGTTGACCAGTATCCAACCGATATTTGAGGTATCGGGGACACCGTTACCGTTTAATGTCTGGCTGAATTTAGATGAGAATGCCACTTTTGAAGACATACAAACTGCCTTAGCCGAAATTGAGTTCCCTGTTTTGCGTTATCGTGAACCACAGGCTTTACTCGAACAAGCCCAAGCTGAACCGAGCCGACGCGGTGTACTCGGATTTCTGTCAGTAGGATTTGTTGCCTCGATTGTTTTAACACTCATCGGGGCAGTGATTCAGAGTACTGCATCATTCAGTGCACAATCATCACAGTTAGGGTCATTACGTGCGATGGGCATGAGTGGCTTTTCGGTTCGTCTCTATATTTTAGTTTTACAAGGCTTGATTGCTGTGAGTGGCGTGGGGAGTGGTACGCTCATTGGCACAGGGACAACCTTACTATTTTTACCTCTTTTTGATTTTAGTGGTGGATTACCGCCTTACATTGTGCGTGTGGCATGGGATGAAATTGCGCTCGTGTACATTGTCTTTGGGGCAGTCTTGCTATTGGTCGCGTTATTCTTGTCACTGGTACTCAGTCGTCAACAATTATCGCGTGTGGTCAAATTGGGGAATATTTAACGAATGCCTGAAACAATGGAGCAATATCTTTGATGAAACAATTTATTGGGATGCTGATACTTATCTTTATCATGACAGCCTGTGACCCAATTGATATTCCAGAAGGGCAAGCTGATACGGCATCAACTGCGACACCGATTCCAACTGCCCCTGCGGCGCAACGGACAACATTTACGGTTGAGCGTGGCGACGTACTGGAGGAATTTGTCTTTCGTGGGCGGTGGCTACCGCGTGACCAAGTACAACTCTCGTTTGAAGTCAACGGCAGTATTCGTAGTGTCAATTTCAGACGTGGCGATACCGTCGTTGCAGGGGATGTACTGGCAGATTTGCAAATAGATGAACTCGAAGCGACGCTAGAAACACAATTGCTCGATTTAGCCGCCGCGCAACGTGATTTGGATGATAGTGGCGATAATAGTGGTAGCGGTGTTGTGGATGCTCAATTTGGTTTGGCAAATGCAAACCTCACTTTAGATAGTAATGTGGCTGGTTATCCTTGGACAAATGTAGCCGATGCACAACAACGTTTAGATGATGCCGAGCGCGAACTCGAAAATGCTCAATTAGATTATGATGACTCTGTCAGTTCAGTTGATACGCCTGCATCAGAGGTGAACTCAGCTTATGAGCGTTTACTGGATGCCCAAGATGGCGTAGATACTGCACAACGCGCCCTCTATGATGCACAGGTGAGTTATTATCAATACGATATTAGCGTGCAACAACAAGAAAATAGCGTCTTGCAAGCGGAATTAACTTTGGCTGATGCTGTAACGGGCGGTGGCAATCCTGATTTGGTGGATGCAGTTGTGCGCGCTCAATTGGCGATAGACCGCACCCGTGAGCAAATTGAAGAATCAACACTGATAGCGCCTATAGATGGCGTTATTCTCGAAGTGACGATTCAACCGGGGGATGCTGTCGAAGCCTTTGTGAGTGTAATCACCGTTGCTTTGCCTGAACCACTAGAAGTGATTGCGAATTTATCCTTCAACGAGACTCAATTTTTGCAAATTGGGCAGTTGGGGACATGCCAAGAAGCTAATAATGATGACCTCATCGTGCAATGTTTGGTGCGGTCTATTCCCCTTACGAGTAATGAAGTCGACCAAACAACACGGGTTGCAGCGACCTTACCTGAATTACAATCTGGCGCATTGATAGATGTGACAATGGTGTTGGATGAAAGTCTTGATACATTATGGTTGCCACCGCAAGCCATTAATGAATTTGGTAACCGTACATTTGTCGTTTTACAAACGCCCGAAGGTGAACGGGTACGCGATGTTGTGATTGGCTTACGCACAGATGAGCGCGTTGAAATTACAGAAGGTGTCGTTGAAGGTGATGTTGTTGTCCAGCAATAGGAATAATTATGCCATTCATTGAATGCAAGCAAGTTGTTAAAGCCTATAAAGTCGATGACCATGAGATTGTTGCTCTGCGTGGGATTGATTTCTCGATGGATAAGGGCGAAATGGTCGCCATCATCGGACCTAGTGGCGCAGGGAAAAGCTCTCTACTCAATCTATTAGGTGGGTTGGATACCCCTACTGCTGGCAGTTTACTGGTGGATGGCGAAGTTTTGCTGGATTTGAAAGGGCGTGCCTTAGCGAAATACCGCTTACAGAATGTCGGTTTTGTATGGCAAGAGGTTGAGCGAAATTTGCTTTTTCATCGGACAGCTTTAGGCAATGTCACGCTACCGATGATGTTGGATGGTGTATCTCCATTTAAACGAGGTAAACAAGCCAAAGAACTCTTATCGGCTGTCGGGCTAGATGAACATATCAACAAAAAGCCCTCGCAACTCTCAGGCGGTCAGCAGCAACGGGTGGCGATTGCAACGGCGTTGGCGAATCAGCCGAAATTATTGCTGGCAGATGAACCCACAGGCGCACTCGATAGAGCGACAGCGACCTCTGTGATGGAATTGCTGATGGATTTACGCGAACGATATGGGCTTACTGTCTTGATGGTGACGCATGATATGGGAGTTGCCAAATATGCAGACCGTATTTTGACCTTGCGTGATGGTGCATTGGGGCAAGATATGTCTGAGCAATCTCAACCTGAATTAGATGGCGAAGGGCGTATCCAATTACCACAAAATGCACGTCCCAAGCTAGATGGCGCATCCCGAATTGCGATTGAAGTTCGTCCAGAAGGTATTTTGCTCCGTCCAGAACTCGATGATGAGGATAATACCGATGCCCTACTCGCAGGGATGTTACCGCAAGATAAACCACCCGAAAAACGCACGATTTTCACCCGTATTCGACGCATCTTCGGTAAGAAAAAGACATCCTCAGAGGAGGCATCAGCATGACGCAACGACTCTATGATGGCACACTGGTTGAGGTCGAAAACCTGACGCGCAGTTTCGGACAAGGCAAAAATAAAGTTGATGTGTTGCGTGGGATTGACCTTGAGGTGCAAGCTGGAGAATTGGTCGCATTGTTTGGTCCCTCTGGTAGTGGTAAAACGACCTTGCTCAATTTGATTGGCGCACTTGATAAACCCACCAGTGGTGAAGTACGCATTCAGGGTGATGACCTGAATAAAATGCGTGATGGCAAAAAAGAGAAATTACGTCGGCAAAAATTCGGCTTTATCTTCCAGACTTATACGCTCATGCCGACTTATACGGCTGCCGAAAATATTGATTTAGTTTTACGCTTACCCAATCTGAATATCTTTGAACGTCGCCGACGGATTAAGAGTGCTTTAGAAGCTGTGGGCTTAACGGCATGGTCAGACCATTTGCCCGGACAATTATCGGGTGGGCAACGGCAACGGGTGGCGATTGCCCGTGCTTTAGCATTGCGTCCTGCTATCGTCTTAGCGGATGAACCGACTAGCGGACTTGATACCCGTACTGCGCGTCGTGCTTTATCACTATTACGAGGTATTGGGGAAGCTCAGGGGACAGCATTCTTAATTGTCTCGCATGATGCGGCTGTTCAAGATTATGTTGACCGCGCTTATGATTTACATGATGGCAAATTACAAGCACGACAAATGGAGTTAATTTAAGATGTTAAAACGCATACCGGGCTGGTATTGGACAATTTTATTGTGTTTGTTTGCGCTGGGCATTGGTTTACTTGCGCCAACGTGGGTATTTAATGGGGCAAATGATACTGCACCGCAACCAGAGCAAATTATCGCTCAGAATGCGACAGCAACTGAAACATTATTACCAGCAACGCCGTTATCGACATTGACACCGCGTAGTACCTTGCGTCCAGCACCAACACTTGAACCACCCACACCGACTGCCTTGCCGACAGACTTACCAACAGCAACGGCAACACAACCGATTGTGGTCAATGTCACTGTTGAGGGTATTCGTGGCTTACCAACAGCCACTGTCGAAAGTGAAGAAGTCTGTGAAGTGCGATCAGATTGGACTTTAACTGTTGAAGTTCAAGTGAATGAGACACTGACGATGATAGCCAATCGCTTCAATACCAGTGCATTTGAACTCGCTGAGGGCAATTGCTTGGATGATGCCAATGTCATTGTTTCTGGACAACGGTTGCGCGTGCCGGGGGATGCGATGCCTGCTGTACCAGAGGTGGTCTGCGAAGAGTTTGTCTTGTTACAGCCGATTAACGATGCTTATGATGTGCCAGCCACAGGGACAATTACTTTTAATTGGCGAGGTCCTCGTGCGCCAAGGTATTTGCTACGTATATATGCGCCAGATTATGACTTTGATGAAGCACCTGACCCTGATGAATGGTTCGATTACACCTTTGATTTGCGCCAAAATCACACGGTTGATTTAATCACCCTTGAAGCAGGTGGGCGTTGGTATTGGCAAGCGATTCCACTCAATTCAGATTTTGTGCAAGTGTGTCCGGGGAGTCCAATTTGGAGCTTTAATAAAGGTCCGCTTAATGAGGAATAGTTATTTAGGGCATGGCGATGGTGTGTTGTTAGTAAGTTAAGCCAAAATATGAGCCACGAAGTCACGAAGGACACGAAGAAAAGCAAGAAAAAGGCTCATTTTTTGCTAGCGTTATTGTGGAAACTGGAAAGAAATTTGAAAAAGATTATCCAAATGTAGGGCGCAGCATGCTGCGCCCCTACGAATAAATTCTGAAATTTAGAGACTAGTATATGCCGATGGTATGCCTTGGCGTTTAATTGTTTACCGATATAGATGATAGGCTTGCTTGTGCTGGTAATTGTATGCCAATAGCTCCTACTTCTATGCTCAGGTTATTTGCTTCCATAACCGTATTTCCATTAATCAAAATCGAAACAGTATCCTCATCTACTCGAACGGCTAGTTGAGTACGGCTGGTCAGAGGGCTATCAGTGGCTATGCGCTGAATAATGCTGAGATTATCAGGTCTAAGGCTTGTACTGCCACGCACAAGGCTTGCATCGAAGCTGTAGAGTGCAACTTGATTAACGGCTAAAGTTTCTGCTTGGAAATGGACAGCATAACCAGCTTCATCATCTACTGCAAATATCAACCAATACTCCGTGTTAAGTGCCGTTGCAGGGCGGATGTCTGCGGTGATTGTATAGGCATCCTCGAAACCATTATTAACTAGAATACGTGGTGATTGCTCAATCAATCTTGCGCCATCGGTCAACGCAAGGATGCCATCGGAAGTGTTATCCCATGCTACCCGACTAGAGAGTTGCCAAATGCTGTTATCGAGGTCAATTTCACGCATATCAAAGCTATAACGGGGTAGTGCTGTCTCATTGATATTGGGTTCAGACTGTGACTCAGCGTTATTGATACCTAAAGCCGATTGTGTGTTGCGAAAATCAAGGCTGACTTGGGTTGCATTGGCATTGAGGGCGGCTTGTGTGCTGACGAAATCATTCGCTATTTGCGTCTGACGTTGTGCGCTTTGGGCGGCAGAGGCAGTTGTGGTAGCAACGATATTCTGTGAGGATTGTGTGGCTGTTTGCGCTAGCAGATTGGCATCATTATTCATGAAGGCTTGGGTTGCTTGGCTATCCAATGCGAAGTTGGTTGCGCGGGCATCGGCATCTTGGGCGCGTGTATTCAAATCGACTTCTGTGGATGCTAAGATGATTTCACGTTCCATCAGCGCGGTAGCTGTCATATCAAAGCCGAGTAATTGCGGACCCACGAAAATTGCGCCTAATAAGCCTATCACTCCACCTAGTGCCAGCATAAGCATCCCGAATAAACATCCCCATTGATTGACAATCACGCGCAATGGTGATGTATTTTTGCGTTTGATATTCGGCTCCGTATCGCGCATCTGACCCTCGTTTCTTGATATACTGCGCCTATTATAGCGTGAGACTATTTGTAAATTATTAGTAGGATAGGACAATATGGCACAAATTAAAATCTACGGTTATCGGCAACACCTTGAACCAATTCAGCAAAAATTATCAGATGTTTTACATAATTGTGTTGTTGATACACTGCAATATCCAAGAGACAAACGCTTTCATCGTTTTGTCAAATTAGATGACGGAGATTTTTACTATGGTACTGGACGTAGTAAGAAATATACTGTTATTGAAATTTCTATATTTGAGGGACGCAGTGTCTCAGCGAAAAAAGCCCTAATTCGTGCAATTTTTCGACAATTTGAAAGCGAACTCGATATTTCGCCAAATGATGTGGAGATAACAATCTTTGAAACACCACGACACAATTGGGGTATTCGTGGCAAGGTAGGTGATGAACTCGACTTGGGTTATAAAGTGGATGTTTAGTCGCTGGTTTTAGTGTCCGCTTCTGCTTCATTATCAGCTATGGCTTCAACTTCATTTGTGATGCGTTTTAATTGCTGAGGATATTTTGTGGAGAGGTCATCTAAGAGTGATTCTTCTGAAACTTGTGGATTTCCTGAAACAGTGTAAATTAACACACCAAAGGACGAAATTGTCAGGCAAGCGATAATCCCAATACCTTGTAATCCACCAAAGAAAATATCGGAGGTATCGCTGCGCACATGCGAGCCAAAGCCTAGAATATCGGCTAACCCTGCAATTGCGGCAAACAACAAGCCTGTGAGCATCAAGCGAATGCCGATTTGCTGGGTAAGGTTCGATTGCTTGTTACTATAAAATGTCACTTTAACATAAATTAACGCGCCAAAGGTCATCAGGGCATAACCAATCAGCAACATAAAGACTTGAACAATCCCTATACCGATGGTTTCTTCTACACCTGTCAAACCAGGAAAAAGCCCCATCAAAGTTATCATGATGCCTAATGTTGCGAATGCGATGCCAACTTGTCCAAAACGACTCATCGATACTCCAAGCTACTCAGAAATTTCTGTATCGTCGTTACGCAATCCAATCCATTGTAAGACATTATTCAACAGACGTTGCAAATAGACGATAATCATCTGCTGTAGGAGTTGGTTCGCCATGTAAGCGTTATCTAGAGAATCATAGAGTGAACGTGCCGCCATATAATGGTCGAGTGCAGAGTCGTAATCTTTACTTTCAAGGCAAGTCGCACCTAGCACTTGTTCTATTTGTGCTTCTTGATAAGGATTTTTTGTTTCACGGGCAATTGCGATGGCTTGCTCTAAATTGCTAATTGCATCGTCATAATGTTTGCGATGATGGGCTAATAAACCCAAGTTGAAAAAGGCGAAACCTTCATAAGACCGTGCGCGCCATGTTTGTGCTTGTTCGAGCATCATTCCATAATATTGTGCCGAGCGTTCTAAGGATTTTCGTTGTTCAAAGGCACGTCCGAGGCGATAAAGAGCGGTAAATTCATCAGGGACACTACGGAAATCTTTCGCCATTGCTAACATTTTTTCGAGCATCATCTGACCATCATCAGCATAGCGCTCTTCACGGCAGAGTAATTGCCCGATATAGCCCATCAGCCTGAGTTCTAATAAGCGAAAATTATCTTGTTGGGCGATTGCCATGGCATCTTCAAAGGCTTGCATGGCTTTTTCTGGTTTTGCTTTCATAGAAGCAGACCCTACTAAGGAGAGAGCAACTCCCATACCATGATGGTAGCCATCATCACGGGCAACATCAAAGGCTTTCCGCGCAAAGCGTTGGGCGCGAACGGCATCATCCATTTGCCCTAATGCCGAAGAAATACCATTTAGCGCATCTGCTATAGAGGCTTGATCATTAATGTCATGAGCTAATCGCAATGCCTGACGAAAATCTCGCTCGGCTTCATCAGCTTGGAAAGTCGTAGCGATATAAATTCGTCCACTAGCTAATAAGGATAAGACAATCAATTCAGTATCTTGTAACTGAGTCGCTAGAGTAGTTGCGCCGTCGACTAACAAACGTGCTTCTTTGAATTTACCAATGAACTTATGTCCCTCGGCTAATCCTAGTAGACAAATAACCTCAGTAGATTTGTCATTTCGGTCACGCGCATCACTCAAAGCCAATTTTGATGTATCAATGAGTGCATCAAATTGGGCTGTTTGGATAAATGTCTCAATTGTTTGGCACAGATTCTGACTTGTTTCATTCATAAGGTGAGATACCTAATATACCTTTAATTTACGCACTATTGTTGTAAAAATAGCCTGATGTTTTATGTTCTTTGTAGGCTTTCATTTATCCGTTATCCGCAATATTTTATACCTACTGATAACTGTTGACTGAAAACAAATATCCTGACAAAAACCCTTATGTAAAAACTGAAGAGAAATTAGAAAAAGTAGCGAATTTCATTTTCGGACGCAATACATTGCGTCCCTACACCGCCGCCTAAAAATTAGGATTCATGTATGAACAGCATGAATGCTGTCCGTGACAAATGACCCAAGTTTATTCTAAAAACTTTCGAGATTTTACATTAACAACCTAAACATCATTCTAAAATCGTACAGCGTAACATCAGCGATTGAAAATAATCTCTCTATGTTAAGCCTAAGCCATGATGATTACAAGCAAATTTTTATGATGTAGGGTTTTGCCTCATTGAGTTTAAGCTCTTTGTATAAATTGACGAATGCAAATATTTGCCAGTTCTTAATGCCTTCATCATAACTTCATAGTTTGTGGTTACTATACAAAAACTCGCATCTTTTACTGATGTTGGGTATCTTATGCTGTGTAACTGTTGTAAAAATGTCACAATAAATGAGATAAAGTCCTGTATTGTTTCTAGCAAGCTATGTTATTGGCTCTTTTGTAAACTTTGTGGAACTTGTTATTTCGTCTTTAGCTGACCTTTGTGAGTCGATTGGTTTGCTTGACAATGTGACTATTATCATGCAGACTCATAGCTTGTTTAAATGTTGATGATAATCTGCTATTATTCCTAAAATTCAAACTACTATTTGAGGAGGCAACCTCTTGGGCGTGTTAATGGATGTGAAGGACTTGGTTGTTCGGTTCTACACACAAGAAGGTACTGTCTACGCAGTCAATAGTGTTTCTTACCAATTGCATGAAGGTGAAACATTGGGTGTTGTAGGCGAATCTGGCAGTGGCAAAAGTGTTCACTCGCTGGCAATTATGGGGTTAATCCCCTCACCACCGGGAAAAGTAGAATCCGGTGAAGTGTTATTTGAAGGGCGTGATTTACTTAAACTTCCTAAAGAACAAATGCGCTTGGTTCGTGGTAAAGAAATCGCTATGATTTTCCAAGATCCCATGACCTCGCTTAATCCCGTTCTGACTATTGGTACACAAATTACCGAAGCACTCAAATTGCATCTCGGTATGAATAATGACCAATCTCGTCGTCGTGCAGCAGAATTGCTCGATTTGGTCGGTATTCCTGACGCTGCTAAACGCTTAGACGATTATCCTCATCAATTTTCGGGTGGGATGCGTCAGCGTGTGATGATTGCGATGGGCTTATCCTGCAATCCTAAATTATTGATTGCAGATGAACCGACTACAGCTCTTGATGTGACGATTCAGGCACAAATTATTGAGTTGGTTAAGCAACTTAAAGATGAATTTAACATGGCAATCGTCTGGATTACTCATGATTTGGGTGTGGTTGCTGGTATTGCTGACCGCGTATCTGTGATGTACGGTGGTCGTATTATGGAAATTGGTCCAACAAAAGAAGTTTTCCAAGATACGCGGAGTGCTTATACACAAGGCTTGCTGGATTCGCTCCCACGTTTGGATGGGAGTAATACACGCCTTGTCAGCATTGATGGTTCACCACCTGATATGCGTATTCCACCAGCAGGTGATCCGTTTGCACCCCGTAATCCCTATGCAACAGACCGTTGCTTCCAAGAAATGCCGCCGCTCAAACCTGTCGAAGGTGGGCATCCTGAACATCTTGCTGCGGCTTGGTATGACCTACGTAAATCAATGCGTAATGATGAATCGTAAGAGCCGCCTAGTAAATTAATGTTAAGGAGTAAGCGGTAATATGAGTGTCGAAGTACAAGATAAGCCCAAAAGAGCAAAAACTGGGGGAGATGTTATTCTCTCTGTTAATAATCTGAAAAAACACTTCCCTATTAATGCTGGTTTTATCCTCCAACGACAAGTTGGGGCTGTAAAAGCAGTTGATGGTGTCAGTTTTGATGTAATTCGTGGTGAGACATTAGGTCTTGTAGGGGAATCTGGTTGCGGTAAAAGCACCACAGGTCGGACGATTCTACAATTATATGAACCCACTGATGGTAGCGTTAAATTTGAAGGGCAAGAATTATCTGGTTTGCCTAATAATCAAATGCGTCTCATTCGTCGTGAAATGCAAATTATTTTTCAAGACCCCTTTGCGAGTCTCAATCCACGTATGACTGTGGGTAGTATCGTTTCTGAACCCCTACAAATTCATAATTTATATCCTAATAAAGCCGAACGTCAGGAATATGTCGAAGGTTTGTTAGAACGTGTGGGTTTGAATCCCTATTTCATTAATCGTTATCCACATGAATTCTCTGGTGGTCAACGTCAGCGTATTGGTATTGCGCGTGCATTGGCATTGCAACCAAGTTTCATTGTGGCTGATGAACCGATTTCAGCCTTGGATGTGTCTATTCAAGCGCAGGTTGTGAACTTGATGGAAGACCTCCAGCAAGAAATGGGGCTGACCTATCTATTTATTGCTCATGATTTGTCGATGGTGCGCCATATTTGTGACCGTGTTGCGGTGATGTATCTCGGTAAAATCGTCGAAATGGGTCCAACGGCGGCAGTGTATGACAATCCATTGCACCCTTATACCCAATCCTTGCTCTCGGCTGTGCCAGAACCTGACCCATCTAAAGAAGCCAATCGTCGTCGTATCATCATTCGTGGTGACTTGCCTTCACCAGCAAATCCACCGCAAGGATGCAACTTCAACACCCGTTGCCCTGTAGCATTCGATTTGTGCAATCAAGAGGGTGATCCACCACTGATTGAGCATGAACCTGGGCATTGGGCGGCATGCCATCGTGTGACCTAGGGTTGTCGGTGGTTGGTTTTCATTAATTACCAAAAGCGTATCCGAAAATGGGTGCGCTTTTTTTATCCCCTACCCCGTTAAGTTAAGCCAAAACATTCACCACGAAGGCACGAAGAACACGAAGAAAAGCAAGAAAAAGGCTCATTTTCGCTACCTTACGAAGACAATTTTCACTAGCGTTTTACGGCAACAGTCCTCAGCCGTAATGGAGAAAGTATCAGTGTGCAGACAATATTCAACGTTTGAGGACACAAGAGTTGTCGGTAGTTGGTTTTCACTAAACAGCAAAAGCGTATCTAAGTGGGTGCGCTTTTTGCTTCTAACGTAAAGATGTTCGACAAAAAATCCAATTGTCATCAAGATACGATAACTTGTCCTCACAGGGATAGATAGGATTATCTTTCTCGCTGTTATACATGATTATTTCAAAAGCGTCATCTAAAAAGAAAACTAAACCTTCATCTTGCACTAAAATACAATATTCATGCCCTTGCATTTGATAATATATGATGTCGCAATGTCTTGAATAATTTTCAAATGTATTATCCGCTAGAGAGTTATTTCGCCACAATTCAACAATTGCTTCATAATCCTCACGATGCGAGTAAAAGTAGCGTATCTCAGGATGTTTTTGTAAAGGAAGTTGAAATGACACAGCGATTGCTAGTGTACCTGTTAATATCGGTAGGTAGCTGATTGTTCTCTCATACAAGAAAGCGAATATAGCTCCAATGAGTGTAAGACCAGCTATGGTTGCAAAAGTATTGATACACCATATTAAAACAAAAAAATGATGATGATAAAGTATCTCTTGGATGATGGCTCTAAATCCCCATGTACCGAAAAAGAATGCCAAAAATGCCATAATAGAGTAGATGAGAATTGTTCTATAAACATATTGTTTGATTGTCATGATGTTGCTTAATTCCAATCACGTTGGCAAACATACCAATTGTCATCTATTTGAACTTCTACAAAACCATCGTATCGACACGGAAAATGGGTCGAAGCATCCTTGTCTTCTACGTAATGAATAGGGTGATACCAATCAAAAGGGGAAAACTCGATAACTAAATTGCTCTCATCATTTTGTAACACAAATATGCAATGTGCGTTGGAAATACGCTGATATTGGATTGGAACAGCAAAGCCGATGCGACATTCTGGAAGTTCTAAATCGTCCTGAATAAATTCTACAAAATCTTCATAATCACTCCGATATAATGCAAAATGTTCTACTTCAGGAATTGGTGATGTAGGAATTGGGCAAGGTAGAAGCAAACCAATAATCATAGCAACTAATACCCAAACAGGTGTCCTTTTCTGCTGTGTATGGACATAGCTTACTGATAGAATAAAAATAGCAATGCCAATTCCAATTGAAATTATCAATAGAAAAGGCATTAAAATGACAAATATTCCCATTAATCCAAATGGTCCACGTAGGGATAAGAAATATAAAAGCCAGCCAAAGCGGATAATGTAGACTGTTATCAATCCTGAAAATATGTAAATCCATTTAGATTTTTTAGGACGAGACTTGTTTTTCAAACGTATATCCCTTAATTATTTTAAAATATCATCTTACACTACACATTAAATAGCGCATTTCCTCACTTACGAATCAAAAAAGACGAGCTACATCACTCGTCTTTACTGATAACCGTCTACTGTAAACTGATAACTTATGTATAACTGCCCGGATTGCCTTGACTGCCTTTTTTGCCGTCGGGCCAAATGGTATTCTCATCGAATTTAAGCCCTGTGACATTTGCGCCTGTCATCGTTGCGCCTTTGAGGTTTGCGCCATTGAGGGTCATATTGGTCATGTTGGCATTGGCGAGGCGTGCGCCTTGAATATTCGCGCCAGTCGCGTTGGCAACGGTCAAATTCGCTTCACTGAGGTCAGCATAGGGCATTTGAGTCACTTGCATATTTGCACCTGTTAAGTTGGTATGACGCAAAATTGCTTCTTGTAAATTGCTGGCTGTCAGATTCGCGCCACGCATATTTGCACCTTCAAAATCTAAACGATGCAAATTCGTTGCCGACAAATCTACCCCAGCTAAACGGGGTTTTGTGCCTGCGCCAATCAGAGCTAGTACGAGGTCTTTGCGTGAAATTTCGCCCATTTACATTTTCTCCCGATAATAGTCGATAATTTGGTCAATGGTGTCAGCCAAATTCGTACTTGGCTCCCAACCAACAATCCCACCTATTTTATCAATACTTGGCACACGTCGCCGAAAGTCTTCAAAGCCTGGTGTTTTATAGGCTTCTTCATAAGGAATAACCTGAATTTCGGACTCACTTCCAACACGGTCTTTAATTAACTGTGCCAATTCCAAGATGGTGATTTCTTGATTATTACCAATATTGAATAATTCGCCAACTGCTTCATCACTCAATGATAAACGATAAATCGCATCTACGACATCAGTTACGTTACCAAAACTACGTGATTGTTCGCCGTCACCATAGACTTGAATAGGTTCGTTATTCAATGCCCATTGTACAAAACGGGGAACAACCATCCCATATTGCCCTGTCTGGCGCGGACCAATCGTATTGAATAAGCGGAATAAAACCACTGGTAAACCGACTTCATAATGATAGGCGAGGGCTAAAAATTCATCAATTGCCTTGGATGCGGCGTAGCTCCAACGACTCTTACTGGTTGGACCTAATAAGCTGTCATCATCTTCTTTGAATGGGAAAGAAACGCCTTTTCCGTAGACCTCTGAGGTGCTGGCAATCATGATTTTTTTGCGGTAGCGTCGTGCCGCTTTGAGCAAAATTTCAGTCCCACCGATGTTGGTTTCAATTGTATTAATCGGTTCTTCGATGATTTTCTGGACACCCACTGCCGCCGCCATGTGAAAAACAATGTCACATTCGCTCACAAAACGGTCTGTCGTGTGAATATTGCGGATGTCTTCAATGACGATGCGAACATTGGGATTATTTTCTAAGTGTTGGATGTTATCAAAGCGACCTGTTGATAAATTGTCGACAATCGTTAATTTGTAATCATGTTTGAGTAGATGGTCAGATAGGTGACTGCCGATGAACCCAGCACCACCCGTAATTAAGGCATGTGGCATAAAATTTCTCCTCTTGTTAGGGCGTGATACTACTTCAATTAGGCGTTCACGACAAGGTTACGCCTTCAAACAGCAAACACACCCTAATGAATTATCGTTCCGCAACGGTGGGTAGCAGTACAGTTGGCGTATGGTGAGCATCCATTAACTTCTTTTATGAGTTTTTATACTCGTTATAAGTGTAGAGTATCGAAAGTTTTCAAATAACGTTTGTGTTTTTGAGCGGTTGAGACAGGTCTCAACCCTACAATTAATGACTAAAAGTTGAAAATTTATGTAGGGATGGCATCCATGCCATCCGCCAAAAATGTGACAGCTATTTCTAATTTCTTTCCAGTTTCTGCAAAAGATAAAACTAAAATATCTTAAAGTTTATTTAGGGGAGGGCATCATGCTTATCCGTACTAATCAGATACAAAAAGAACAATTATGGATTGTGGTTGCAGGACAAGCTCTCCTCTTGGTGGTTTTAACGCTTTTATTGCTCCGTGCATGTAGTTTGAGCGCAGCACGTAATTTCAATGCACAGGCACTCAATGTGCAAACCGAACCTTCACTGGGTCAGGATTTATTGATTGCCCAAGCGGAAAATCGTATTGCCAATAACAATATCGTAGGTGGATTAGCTCTCTTAGATGTGACTATTCAGCAAGGGCAACCATCTGCACGAGTTTATGGAGCAAGAGCTGCCGCTTATGCTCGTATTGGTGATTATATCAACGCGATTAATGATTATCAGCAAGCAACGGTTCTCGCGCCCGAAAATGGGGATTATCAATTTGGCTTATGTTTTACGCGCGTACAGGCGAATGATTATCAGAACGCGATACCTGCTTGTAGCAGTGCCATTCAGATTATGCCTAATCACTTCATGGCATGGAACAATCGTTGTTATGTGCGAGCTTACCATGTCGGCGATTACGAAGGTGCAGTATCCGATTGCACACAAGCAGTTGCTCTTGATGCTAATCATCCTTACCCTTATAACAACCGTGCGCGTGCTTACGTGATGCTAGGGGCATATCAACAAGCGATTGCTGATGCAACTCAGTCTATTACGCTTGGAAATCCCTATGACTATTTACCTTTAACTAATCGGGGTACAGCTTACCTTGCTATGGGCGATGGCGACTCTGCTTTGCGTGATTACACTTCGGCTATCAATGCCAATCCTGATTATGATGAAGTGTATGCACGTTTGGGTGAATTATACCGTTGGCAAAATCAGCCTGACTTAGCACGACAAGCCTATTGCCAATATTTGGCTGTTAGCGATGCGCCACTACAAATTATTAGCCAACGGGCAACTGAACTGGGTGGTTGTGGGTAATGACTTGGTCTGTTTGGCGCAATCGTCTATAATTGGCGCGATAATTCATAAAAGAAAGTCGTGCTGATGCCTGTCATAAAACAACTCTTTGCACAAAACAAAGCATGGTCTGAGCAAATGTCTCAACAAGACCCTGCTTTTTTCTCTAAACTAAGTCAACAACAAAATCCTGATTATCTATGGATTGGCTGCGCGGATAGTCGTGTACCCGCCAATCAGATTATTGGTTTACCACCCGGTGAAGTTTTTGTGCATCGTAATGTGGCGAATGTCGTGGTGCATAGTGACCTCAATTGTTTATCGGTGATTCAATATGCCGTCGAAGTCTTGCAAGTCGAGCATATTATCGTCTGTGGGCATTATGGTTGCGGGGGTGTACAAGCTGCAATGCAACGTCAAGAAAATGGTCTGATTGATAATTGGTTACGACACATCAAAGATATTTATAGTAAAAATCAGCAAGAGCTTGAAAATATTGAAGATGAGCATACTCGTTTTAGACGCTTCTGTGAATTGAATGTTATTCAGCAAGTCTATAATGTCTGTGAAACAACCATTGTGCAGGGCGCATGGCGTAAAGGACAGCCATTGGCAGTTCATGGCTGGATTTATGGCTTAGAAGATGGACTTATTCATGACTTAGGTGTTGAAATCCGCTCGCCTGAGAAGTTGGACATCATCTATAACATGCTGAAAAATGATTGATAAATCAAAGCTATGGATATTAAGCAGTTTCAACAAGAAGTAAAGGCATTGAGTCGAAAATTAGATACAAAAAGTCCAGAACAGCGTGTGATGTATTTGGTGAGTGAATTGGGCGAGCTTGTCGATGAAGTTATCGAATTTAGAAATGCTAATGAGCTATCTCCTGATGATTTAAAAGACATTAAAGAGCGTATCGGCTTGGAAATTTATGACCTCATTTGGAATGCCGTTGATCTTGCTAATATGCTGGACATTGACCTTGAAGGCGCATTTGAAAAGAAAATTGCCATCAACAAAAACCGTCATTGGCAACGTAGTGGATATGTTGATTGAGACAGATAAGCTCCATCTATATAATCAGTTTCAAAACTTGAAATACCGCTCATTTTTCCGATAATTTTCTTACAAAATGCCAATGTAATTCATTCATATTTCTTGCATTATGAAGATGTAACAAAATCTTAGAATAACTGGGGGAGATATGGATTTAACCCGATATACACATAAAGCACAGCAGACAGTGGTCAATTCGCAAACTCTGGCTAATGAGTTTAACAATGCGAGTATTGAACCTATTCATCTGCTTATATCATTACTCACACAAGAAGATGGTGTCGCGCGCGATATTATCGCTAAAATTGGCGCACGTCCGAATGATGTATTGAGTGATGCAGAAAATAAAGTCAATAATCTACCGAAAGTACGAGGTAGTTCACAACAAGCCCAATTTACGCGCCAAAGTGGGAGTGTACTCTCACATGCTGAACGTATTGCAAAGCGCATGAAAGATGAATACACCAGCACAGAGCATATCTTTTTAGCACTTGCTGATGACTCATCTGTATCTGATTTATTAGCACGTCATGGTGTGACATCAGATAGTATTCTCCAAGCTCTGCAAGATATTCGTGGTGGGCAACGCGTGACCAGCCAAGACCCTGAAAGTACCTATCAGAGTCTAGAGAAATATGGGCGTGATTTAACCGCTTTAGCACGTCAAGGTAAACTCGACCCTGTGATTGGGCGTGATGAGGAAATCCGACGGGCAATTCATATTATCAGTCGGCGTACAAAAAATAATCCTGTGCTGATTGGTGAAGCAGGGGTTGGTAAGACAGCGGTTGTCGAAGGTTTTGCCCAACGGATTGTCAATGAAGATGTGCCAGATGGTCTACGGAATAAGCGTATTGTCGCGCTCGATATGGGTAGCTTGATTGCAGGTGCAAAATACAGAGGTGAATTTGAAGAACGCTTGAAGGCTGTTCTCAATGAAATTTCTGAAAATGATGGCGAAATTATTCTCTTCATTGACGAATTGCATACAATCGTCGGTGCAGGGGCGAGTGAAGGTGCGATGGATGCAGGTAATCTACTGAAACCGATGCTTGCGCGTGGTGAATTGCGGATGATTGGCGCGACCACACTTGATGAATATCGTAAACACATTGAAAAAGATGCGGCTTTAGAGCGTCGTTTTCAAACGATATTTGTAGATGAACCGAGCGTTGAAGATACGATTAGTATCTTGCGTGGTCTGAAAGAACGCTATGAAGTGCATCATGGTGTACGGATTCAAGATAGTGCCGTTATTGCAGCCGCAACCTTCAGCAATCGTTATATCGCAGACCGTCAGTTACCTGATAAGGCAATTGACCTCATTGACGAAGCTGCCGCTAATCTCAAGATGGAAATTGATAGTCGCCCTGTCGAATTAGACCGCGTTGACCGTCAAGTGATGCAACTTGAAATTGAGCGCGAAGCCCTAAAGAAAGAAAAGGACAGCGCATCCAAACAACGCCTTGAAGAATTAGAAGGCGAAATTGCCGATTTACGTGAAACGCTCAATAGCTTGACGGCGAAATGGCAGAATGAAAAAGAAGCGATTCAGTCAATTCAGCGTATCAAGGAAGACATTGACGACGTAAAAATTGAACTTGAACGGGCTGAACGGCGTAGCGATTTAGAAGTTGCTGCGAGAATCCGCTATGGTGATTTGCCAGAACTGCAAAAAGAGTTGCAATCAGCCGAAGAGACTATCGATAGATTACGCGCTGATGGTAATTCGATGCTCAAAGAAGAGGTGGATGCGGATGAAATCGCAAATGTTATCTCACGCTGGACAGGTATCCCAATTGCTCGTCTGATGGAAGGCGAGGTTGAGAAACTCCTGCGTATGGAAAACCGTCTGCATGAACGCGTTGTCGGGCAAGACGAAGCGGCTAATGCAGTGTCAGCAGCTGTCCGTAGAAGCCGAGCAGGTTTGCAAGACCCACATCGCCCTGTTGGTACATTCCTATTTTTAGGTCCGACAGGTGTCGGTAAGACGGAAATGGCACGCTCACTGGCAGAATTTCTGTTTGATGACGAGAATGCTATGGTGCGTATCGATATGAGTGAGTATGGTGAACGTCACTCGGTTGCACGGCTGATTGGTGCGCCTCCGGGCTATGTCGGCTATGAAGAAGGTGGTCAACTCACCGAAACAGTGCGTCGTCGTCCGTATAGCGTTGTTCTATTTGACGAAATCGAAAAGGCACATCCCGAAGTTTTCAATGTGTTCTTGCAGGTTTTTGATGATGGTCGCTTAACGGATGGGCAAGGTCGTACAGTCGATTTCACGAATACGGTCATTATTATGACCAGTAATGTCGGTAGCGAGTTAATCAAGCAAGTTGGCACAGATACTGAGAGGATACGGTCTGCTATTCAGAGCGAACTCGATAAGCATTTCCGTCCTGAGTTCTTGAATCGCTTGGATGATATTATTATCTTCCATAGCTTGACGAAAGAGGACATCAAGCAGATTGTCGATATTCAGTTACGCCACTTAGAAGGCTTACTCGCCGAGCGTCATATCAGTATTGAATTGACAGATGCCGCAAAATCGCAATTGGCAGAAGAAGGCTTTGACCCTGTTTTTGGTGCGCGACCCCTAAAACGGGCTATCCAACGCTACTTACAAGACCCACTCTCGATTGCAATCTTAGAGGGGCGAGTACAAGATAATCAGCATGTAATCGTTGATGCTGATGGTAGTGAACTGATTTTCCAAACTGTCGATGCGATTCATATGATGTGATAGTGGAAAATAAAAACTCCTACCAAGTGGTGGGAGTTTTTTCATTATCATTTCTTCTCGGCGACATAATCTGTATAGCCACCGATAAATTCTGTCAGACTTCCATCTTCTAATTCGACAATTTTATCGACGACATTATCCAGAAAATAACGGTCATGTGAGATACAGAGTATCGCCCCCTCAAATTCATCTAGGGCTTGCTCTAATACTTCTGTCGATGCAATATCCAGATGATTGGTCGGTTCATCTAGCAGGAGTAAATTCGGTTGTTGGAGCATCAGCAAAGCAAGTTGTAATCGACTGCGCTCACCACCACTCAACACATGAATCGGTTGCCGAACTTGCTCATACTCAAATGCCATTTTCAGCAAAAATGAGACTGCTGCCCCTTCGCTTCCTAAACGATTCCGATGGATTAAGTCCAGAGGCGTTTTATCGCGCCATTGGTCAAGCGTCTGAAATTCTTGTGAGTAGTAGCCAATTTTTGTGCTATTCCCTATTTTGACGATGCCTTCGTAGGGTTCGTATTCACCTGTCATCAATTTCATCATGACTGATTTTCCTGCGCCATTGGGTCCGACTAAGCCGACTCGTTCGCCATGTCGTAAGAGAAAATTCAAATCCATGAATATGGGTTCATCCTCAAAGACCATCGTCACATCTTTGAAACGCACCGCTTCTTTACTGCCACGTCCGCCATCAATGGCAAAACCCATCGTGCGTGCGACATGCACTTTTTCAATAATTTCTCCATTGGCTTCCATGCGTTCTAGCATTTTACGTCGACTACGGGCTTGCTTGATATGCCGTTCATCGACAACCATGCTTGCCCATAGTTCAAAGCGTGCAATGGCTTCCTCAATGCGTTGGATTTCTTTCTGCTGGGCGACATATTGCTGTTGCTGGCGCAAACGCCTCAATTCACGCTCTGTTGTATAGTAACTGTAGTTACCATGATAAATACTCATTTTACCGTTTTCGAGTTCAGCAATTTGAGTAGCGATTTCATCCAGCAGGTAACGGTCATGTGAAATGATGATGACACAGCCACTATAGCCCGAGATGAAGCGTTCTAAATTTCGCTTGCCCACCACATCTAAGTGATTATCGGGTTCATCGAGTAAGAGAATATCAGGCGCAGAGACAGCCATCCGAACTAATCCTACGAGTTTTTTCTGTCCACCAGAGAGAACCGTTGTCGGTAAATCATAATCATCAGGTGTGAACCCTAGTTGAGAGAGTAGCTTCCGCACTTGTGACGCATGGTTTGGACCATTAAGGCGCTCATATCGTTCTAAAATGATCGCTTGTTCTTCTAAAACTTGGGCTAATTGCTCATCATTCCCGTAAACATCAGGATGTGTGAGCCGTTCCTCTACAGCTTGTAAGTCCGCTTCAACCTGTGCCAAGCGTGGTGGAAGTTCCATTGCGGCTTGAATAAGCGTATGCTGTGGATTGAGGTCTACATCTTGTGAGAGATAATCTATGAAAATATCTCCATATTTGACCAAGTTGCCATCATCGGGGATGACTTCACCTACAAGAACTTTGAGTAGGGATGACTTGCCTGCGCCATTGGGTCCTACGAGACCAATGCGGTCACGATTACCAATCACCCAGTTTAGGTCACTGAAAATTTCACGCCCTGCAAAATTAACAGTTAAATGATGAATATGTAGTATGTGCATTGCTTTCTCCTAATTGCTTAGGGACACACAAGGCGCTTATGTGCTGGTTGAGAGGTGAGCAGAAACAAAAATAGACGCTTTGTGCGTCCATTGATAGTACGAAACTATGTGTAACTGACTTACTGAATACTGGACGCTTTTAATATGTGCGCCCGCTATTAAATGCTGAAACAGTCTTGTTATAGGTTGCTGGGTCAATTACGTATCTACTCATAAGTGGAGTATAGCACATCTTAGAAAATATTGTCTACAAGCAAAATTGCGTCAAATTCGCTATGTCTGTACACTCAAAGTATGATGGTCAAGGATACGAAATAATGAGTCGAACGCAACTGATTATACTCATTTTAAGCATGCCCCTTTGGCTTGGCATGATGATGGTACTCTGGGTCAGGAGTCCGTTATTGATTTTAGTTCCCTGTGGCGTTGTTAGCTTGGGTCTCTTGATATGGTTGGGACTCTTACTTTATGCTGCCGAAATTAAGACACGCGATGATTGGGACTTGCTGGTTCGGAGCATCTTACATCGTCTCGGATTTTCAGTTCAACCACCTAAGAGCCTGAGCGATGACCTTAACTTAGATAATCCTGATTTGTGGCATAATCATAATGAGCATCAGCATGATTCAGAAAAGGATACACCCTAATGCAACGATTAACTCTAGGAATTATTAGCCTCATCATTATGGGTGCAGCATTTATCTATTTGTGGCTTATTAATCCCTTATATGCCTTTATAGGGGGTGTTGTTTTTCTTGTTTTTGTTATTGTTGGCTATGCGCTGATAAATACTATGTCTCAACAGAATACAAGTCCTGTTGAACCTGCTCAGCATGTTTTGCCACGTCGTACAGGCGAGTTTAGGCGAATTGAAGACATTGAACGTCCTGAAGGGTCTTGGGAAGATCTCGACACGCCGCCGCCAGCAAAACCCAAACCACTTGATGAGACTTTAGTTTTTTCAGATAACGATGATGACGAGCAAAAAAAAGAGGAGGCTATGCCACCTGCATCACCGCCTGCTCCTGAACCAGCTCTAGCACCCAAGCAAGCGCAAAGTTTTGGGGCGATATCGACAGAACAAGATGAAGTCGAGACAGAAGCTCCTAGTGAGCCTGCAAGTATCTATGAAGAAATTGAGGGCATACAGGAAAAAAATACTCAAGGGGCGAATGAAACAGCAGAGGCATCTGAGGCAGAGGATGAAGAATGGGTTGAGCAAATTACGGACGAAGTCACCAATAGTCGCTTATTGGCTGGTGTTAAAGACTTCGACGATTTCGCTGAAAATGTTCAGCAACAAATGGACAAGGGTACATTAGGGGATTCGCCAGAGGATTTAGAAAAATTCTTTCAATCTGCTTTTGACAAGGCTAATCAACGTCAAGACGTTGAAGATTACATTAACGATGAAGAGGTTGATGAATTTGTTGAAGACCTCATTAGTGGGGAAGGCGATGATTGGCTAAATGAGGAAGCGAAAGCCAAACGAGACCGCAAGTTAAGTACTGCTGAAATGATGATAGAAGAACTCAATTTTGAGGAAACTTTAGACGATCTGGATTTCGATATTAAATGGGAGGATTCAGAAAGCGAAGAAGATACCGCTACAGAAGCATCCGATTTTGACATAATGGCAATGGTTAATTCGCTAGAGCCTGAAAAACAACAAGAATTTTTCGCCAAAATGTCAGAAATCCCTATTGGTGAACAATCTGAACAGCAACTTATTGCTCTATATCAAGAGTTATCGGGAAATCCTACTGTTACCTCAGGTAATAATGTCAGTGAAGCACAATTTACAGCGTACTATCCACGTCAAGCATCGGCTGGTACAGAATATGGCTTTTATGTCTACGCTCATCTACCTGATGCCCTTGTCGCTAGTGACATTCAACAATTTACGTCGGAATTAGGCGGGCGTGTCCCGAAACCTAAAGTATCTGCCCAAACGGCAACTATTGAAGAAGGATCGAATATTGCTGTCATTATTCAATGCGACAAATTGAAATTCAATCAATTAGGGGCGATACAAACTTGGCATGAACCTTACGTCCGTTTTGACTTTAATTTTATCGCACATAAAGCTCTGATTGATGAAATTGTAGAGGGACGCATTGCTATTTTGCTCGGTATGATAGAAATAGCGAGCATTGATTTCCAGATAGGCATCACGCCAGCAAATCCTATCGCAATGGTTACGGCACAACCAACAAACCCACTAAACGCAATTGGATATAAGCCTAGCATCAGCGCGAGTATTTACCAGAAAATTTTCGTAAGCTACTCGCATGACGATACATATATTGCGGAGCAATATCGTAAAATACAGATGATGCTCGGCAATACCGTCTTTATGGATACACATTCTATTCGTGTAGGCGAGGCGTGGGAAACTGCACTGAAGAAATTCATAGATGAAGCGGATGTATTCCAGCTATTTTGGTCAAAAAATTCAGCGACATCAGAGCATGTTCGCTTTGAATGGGATTACGCTCTTAATCAACGGTGTCCTGATACACGATGCGCGAACTTTATCCGACCAACGTATTGGGAAAAACCTCTACCAGACATCCCCCTAGAACTAGGGCATCTGCACTTTGCTTTTATTGAGATGGAATAGCTGGAAAAAGAAAATGAGCGTAACTGAGTTACGCTCATAGGTAGTCAAATTTATGGGGTTCTCGTGATGACAAATGCCGTGAGGGCTAATTTGCCAAACTGCAAGGTATATCCGTCGTCAATTGGATGCCATTGATATGGGACAATTTTTTGCCCGTTTATCCACGTATGATTGGTACTGCCAATGTCTTGAACGAGGTATCGCTTGTTATCCCAGACAATACGTGCATGTAGCCTAGAAACACCGAGTTCTGCTCCGCGAAAATTACCTAAATCAAATTCAGGGTTAATGCGCCCTCTAGCATCTCCACGTCCTACACTGATTTCTACTTTATCAACAAAAATCACAGGTTCTGCTTCATTGGCGATATAAAACAACAGCGCATGATTAACCTCTATATTGTATTGACGATACAATTGGTCGAGATAAAGTTCATGTACATCAAGGGATAATGCTTCTGAATCAATTTTATTAGTTGAATTGGCATCATCACTTAATATTGCAGTGTTGGGTGGTCTGGTTCTTTCATCATCTAACATATAATTATTCTCACAATGATGTAGTTACTACTATCATTTCAACAGTATACATCTATAACATCATTGATTTTGCTTAAGCCTGCGTTACAATTTACAAACGATTATTCTCGTTGCCATAATTCCATTTATGTCGGTGGTAAGAATGCTTCACCATCTGAAGGAATATCTACAGGAACATAACGAATGGTTTCATAGGGCATATCGACATCCTCACGAAGCAATGTTTCAAGCATTTTTTCGCGCAATTCAAAACGCTTCTCGATATGTTGACGCTCGTCACGTAACCATGCTTGTAATTCCACAGTGATATTATAATCGTTGACTTCGGTTAATACGACGCGAGGTGAAGGTTTGTTTAAATAATCGGTGTCGCGTTCAACAACATTCAATAGTAATCTACGTACACGGTCTATATCTTCTTCTGGAGCAATTGTTAAGGCGACATCTAATCGTAAATGAGGAAAATTCGTATAGGATGCGACCGTTTTATTGATAATTTCGATATTTGGCACAGCCAGCATTTTGCCATCACGGGTCACGATTCGCGTTGAGCGCAACGTGATTTTTTCAACCGTACCGTATTGATCGTCAATTTCCACTAAATCACCGATAACGAATGGACGGTCAAAGAAGATGAGTAAGCCAGCAATAAGGTTTGAAAGTGCGTCTTTTGCCGCAAAACCAATTGTTAGACCTGCAATCCCCAGCGAGGCAATAATCCCAGTCGTTTGAATACCAATAGAATCTAGGGCGACGATTACGCCTAAGCCGAGTACGAGATATTTAAGGACAGTCTCAAAGAATGAGATAGTGGTTTCGTCTGAATTACTTCTTAGGAGTAAAGGACGTAGAAACCGATTAATCATATTCCAAATCGCATAGAAAACTAAGAATACTACCAGCCCAATTATCAAATTTGCGATGAGGTCTACAGCATATGTCCCAAGTTCATTGGGGTCGAAAATTTCTTGTAAGCGTGAAATGATGCCATTGAAAAACTCAATCACTATAAAACCTCTCTTGCTAAACGCCTAATTGCTCTGGAATGCCATCTCTCAGTTCTTGCAAAACATCTACTAAACGTAATTGCCAAATGTCACTATCATATCTTAGCTCTACCGCTGTTCGACTCACTTCAATGTCATCCCCAAGTTCCATCTCTAATGCTTGGCGGTCAATGCCTTGTAACCAAGGGAGTTTAATCAAAATATGTTGACGCGGTTTGATAACGGCAGTTGCATTGATATTTTCTGCCATGAGTTTAATTTGAATCTGGTAGAGGAGACCATCAACTGCCTTTGGCAACACCCCAAAACGGTCGCGCAATTCTTGCCCCATTTTTTCGATTTCATCTAAGGTTTTTAAGCTGGCAATGCGTCGATACAATTGTAAGCGCAATGCCATTTCAGGAATCCAGTCTTCGGGAATATAGCTCGGAATAGGCAAATCAATGATGACTGCTTTTTCTTGCTCGTAAGGTTGGGGTTCGATGCCCTCTGCTTCGCCTTTGAGGTCGCTAACAGCTTGTTGTAATAACTGGGTATAGAGTTGTAGACCCACTGTGGCGACGTGTCCTGTTTGCTTCGTACTGAGGATGTCACCTGCACCACGCAATTCTAAATCACGCACACTCACCTGAAAACCACTACCGAGTTCAGTATATTCGGCTAAGGTTTCTAAGCGTTCACGGGCTTCTTCGGTGATTTTCTTGCTTCCAGCATGGAAGAAATAGGCATAGGCTTGGGTTGCACCACGTCCAACACGTCCTCGAATCTGATATAACTGTGCCATACCAAACCAATCGGCTCTATCGACAATTAGTGTATTAACGTTCGGCATATCAATGCCACTTTCAATAATGCTGGTTGCCAGCAAAATATCATACTGACCCTTCGTAAAATCGCTAATAACACCTTCGAGTTGTCGACCACTCATTTGCCCATGCCCAACTACGATACTTGCTTCTGGCACGATTTCTTCTAATTTTTCGCGCAATTGCTCTATGCTTTTAACACGATTATGGATGACGAAAACTTGCCCACCTCTATCGAGTTCGCGCAAAATAGCTTGACGTGCTAATTTTCTATCAAACGGGCTAACATGCGTGATGACAGGTAAACGGTCTTCGGGAGGGGTTTGCAACATGCTAATATCCCGTACCCCACTCATACTCATATAGAGTGTTCGCGGAATAGGGGTGGCTGTTAAGGTCAATACATCCACATTTGCGCGTAACTTTTTGAAGTGTTCTTTATGCTTCACACCGAAACGTTGCTCTTCGTCTATGATGACCAAGCCCAAATCATTGAAGGTTACATCTTTGCTGAGGATACGGTGTGTGCCAATGACAATATCGACGCGACCATTCACAATTTCAGTGATGGCGTGGCTCATCTCTGCTTTGGTGCGGAAGCGACTGAGCATCTCGACCTTAATTGGAAATTCTGCCATGCGATTGACAAACGTATTGTAGTGCTGATTAGCGAGAACCGTCGTCGGCACGAGAATAGCGACTTGCTTGCCATCCATCACCGCTTTGAATGCTGCTCGTAAAGCAACTTCTGTTTTACCATAGCCGACATCACCACAGACGAGTCTATCCATCGGCATATGGGTTTCCATATCATTTTTTATCTCATGGATAACTCGAATTTGGTCTTCGGTTTCGACATATGGGAAGGATGCTTCGAGTTCACGTTGCCAAGCTGCATCAGGAGCATAGGCATGTCCATTTGTATTAGCACGGGTTGCATAGATTGAGAGTAATTCTCGCGCTTCTTCGATAGCGTTTTTACGCGCTTTTTCTTTTGTGCGCGTCCAGACATCTTGCTTCCCAATTTTATTCAAACGCGGTGGGACTTCATCTGCTCCAACATAACGTGTTAGGCGGTCAGATTGATGAATGGGAACGAATAATAAGCCATTTTCAGCATATTCGACCAGTAAGTATTCGCGTTCATTGCCTTCAACAGTACGTGTTTTTAAGCCTTTGAAGCGACCAATACCGTAATCGACATGCACAACATAGTCACCATCATGCCAATCGCTGTAATCGGATTCAGGTAATTTGCTCGTCCCTTTCTTGCTGGATTTGCGCCGACGTGGCTCTGGACGTTGCCAACCGAAGATTTCACTATCGGTGAGTATTTCTAATTTGCCTGATTCTAGTTCAAGCACAAAGCCAGCACTGAGTTCACCTTGTACAAAAAGCATCTCGCCAGCAGGTGGCAATTGCTCAACCTCTTGCGTCGTCGGCACAAAACTAGACGCATCTTGCTCATACCAAATATTCTGCATCCGTTCCACTTGTTTCGTCACGACAATGACACGCATATTATTGTCGCGTTGCTCGCGTACATGGCGCATCGCAGGACGGAGTTGTCCCCCAAAGCGTTCATTTGGCAAAAATGGACGCTTACCCTCAACAAGATTAGATAGATTGAGGGTCGTTGAGCGTGCTAAATCCTCAGCCAAAGTTTCCCAAGCGATATATGGTACGGGGAAGTCATCAGGGAGTTGCTGTGTTTTGATATTGTTCTCACGGTTGGTTTCGGCTTCTTCTTGAAGCGCAATGATGGATTGTGATAATTCATCAATATCATCAACCACAATCAAGCTATCGGACGGTGCATAGTCAAGTAAACCGCTAGGCATATCATAGACATAAGGCAGATAATGTTCGAGATGAGGAAAGCTCTGTGCGTTGAGCATAGCATCATAATCTTGTTGCAAACTGCTCACATCATCTACGCCAGCACGTTCTGAGAACCAGTCTTGCAGATGACGTGCAAGCTGTGGCATATCGTCTGGGAAGACTTCACGCGCAGGCACAATGACCGTTTGTTGAATAGCCTCTATTGTGCGTTGCGTTGAGGGGTCAAATGTTCGTAAGGTATCAATTTCATCATCGAAAAATTCAATACGGATAGGATGTGTGGCTGTACTGGGGAAAATATCGAGTAAACCACCACGACGCGAAAATGTACCTGCCTCAGAAACCATCGTGACCGCTTCATAGCCTAAATTGATCCATTGTTGAACCAGTGAATTTAGTTGATAGCGTTCACCCACTTTAAGCAAGGTGCTGTGCTTGAGGAATTGATTGACAGGCATGGTACGTTGCATCAAAGCTCGTGCTGACGAAATCACAATAGGTTGTACTGGATTATTCTCTGCATAGAGTAGCGCTTGCAAAGTATCAATGCGCTCTTGAATGACTGTTTTATCCCAGCCTAAGCGGTCATAAAACATCGGAGTAGGTTCTGCGAAACGATAAATTCGCTGGCTATCTTCTAACCAAACAGGCAATTGCTCGGCTACATTGTATGCTTGCCGTCCGCTACTCGTGAGATAAATAATCGGCGCAGACCACTCTCGCGCAAGAGTCGCTAAAACATAGGGACGTGCTGAACGAATGATATTCCAATTTAGTGATTCAGATTGTTTGAGACGCTCGAATATTGTACGAAACAGTGGGTCGTCACATAGCAAATCAGTCAAGCCGATGAGGCGCATAAGCTATCCATATCCATTGTATTTTTTAACAGGAAAGATGAGGAATTATAGTTTACTATACTTAGTGTGAAATGAAGATAATAAAACAATTACATGAAGTTTGAAATGTAATCGAGATACCCTCGTATGCCGTAGGTATTACCTGACCACGTTTTGATAGACTTACGCAAACGTTTCATACATTGAATGATGACAGTTTTTGAAACAATATGAAACTCAAAACCCTCTTGTATTTCAAGGAATTCTTCCATATCTTCGTTATCTTCTATACCGTCATTTGTATGTAAGCGACAAATATCGTCTATGCGGTCATACAATTCTTGTTCAAGCGGCGTAAAACGTAATTTTGGTGGCTTTTTATCTTGAGCTTCTTTATCAAATACACGTTGTAAACTGTTATAGACTTTTTCTACATTATTGTCTACTAACTCAGGACGCAGACGATAATACCTAACAACTTCAAATTCAATTGCTCTTAAAACATCCTGATTTTCATCAAAAAACTCATCTTTACGCATCTATATTTTCCTCCAAGCAATTAGAGTAGAGTTTTCTGCCTGTATTTCTCTAAATAATCCACAGCTTTTGGATGCTCAGGATTTAGGCGGATGGCTTCTTCTGTGGATGCCAGTGCATCATCTAACTCACCATTTTTCTCATGATACTCCGCTAATTTCAGCCATGTATTCACGGCACGTTTGGTCATTTCCTGTTCTTCATAGCTGAGGGCGATTTCTTCACGCAATTCAATCAATGCAGGACGAATTTTCGCTGCGATTTCCCATTCTGCAAGCATCGATTTGATTTTATCTTGTGATTTATAAATCTCAGCTAAGGTGAGATGTGCGCGTACAGCTCCATCTAAATTGCCAAGTTGCTTGAATAACTTCGCCATCTGACGCAGTGGCTTTGGATTATTCGGGTCAAGCTCATGAGCGCGTTGTACGACATCCAACTGTGCCTTTAGTTCAACCTTGCTATCTTTGCCTGATGTCCCGCCAGACATCACATCACCATTATAGCGAGACATCGCTAGCCCTATGCCTTCTTTCAGCCAGAGTTCAACAGCGTTAGCGGCAGTCGTGACTACTTGTGAGGCAGTAATAGCATCTTCCTCATTGAATTTTTGCAGAACGTGGTCTTTTGCTCGCATTCTGCCGGGTGGACGACCAATGCCGAAACGGACACGGGCGAAATCTTTCGTACCTAGATGCAAAATGATATTTCGCACTCCATTTTGTCCACCATGCCCCCCATTATTGCGGAGACGCAGTGTGCCGAGTGGTAAGTCAAGGTCATCATAAATCACAATGATGTCGTTGATGTCAACTTTGTAATAGTCCATCAAGGCACGGACGGCTTCACCACTGAGGTTCATGTATGTTTGGGGTTTTGCAAGGATGACATTCTGCCCATTAATACGACCACTGCTGGTTAATGCTTTACGCTCACTGGTGAAATTAGTCAGTTTATGACGGTCTGCGAGTTCATCTATGACGTGAAACCCAGCATTATGCCGTGTTTGTGCATATTCGCGTCCGGGATTACCCAGACCAACGATTAGAAATTTGCCGGACATTGTACTCCTCTGATTTTGCCCCTATAAGATACATTATGACCCTATGATAACAGAGTTTTATTAATTTAAGATAATTATTTTTTACCTGTAAGTCTTTTCCAAAACCATTGGATGTAATTTTTTATGAATTGCCACATCCTATCTGGTGGAGGCGGTTCGACCCGATGCCAGTGAAAATTGATGTCAATTGCCTCGTCTAGTAAGTCCGTTTTACCAAAAACAACATAGCAGGGATGCGATAAAGTCAGAAATAGAGGTAATCCGAGACCATCATTGTGTTTATAGTGAGCCAAGAAAATTTTGTCTTGATTAACGGGTACTGTAAATTCGCCTTTGCGTTCCCATACTCCCCAGCGCAAGGTAAAGCTATGACCCTCATTGTGTAATCCAGGTTGTGGCGTTATCTGTATCCATACCTTACCTGAATAGGTTGCAGGATGTGCTGTTTGCCAGTCGGTCTTATACGCTGTTTGTGGGAGTTGTGGTTGTTGATTATGAGCGTCTTGGCAGGCTTGTAGCATCACCTCATGGTCTATACCTAGAAATCCAGCAATGATACTGGCTTCTTGGTCTGTGGGGATTTTTTCACCGTGTTCTATACGATGAATTGTTGCTGCACTCATACCAGAAAAATCACCCAAGACAGTTTGTGACCACCCCTTACGTTTACGTCGCTCTTTGATGAGGTCGCCTACTAATTTTGTCATGCTTGTTTTTTATCCCCGTTACGCTGCATTATCCAGCGCACAATCCCCATGGAGCTAATCAAGACCCACGCGGCTTCTACGACAAACGATGGAAAATTAAATTCATAAAAGAGTGAGATGAGAATCATCCCTGAACCGATGAAATTCAATACAGAATAGCGTAGTTGATTGGCTTTAAGACGTTCAGCTTGTAGTAAAAAGTAGGTGGTGAGGATAACCCCAACGCCAATCGTCCCAATGGTATTATAAATGACACTTTCCAATTTACTTGTCCTAATTATTCACCCAAAAGAGCGTAACTTTAATCAGCTTTTTGAAGCAACACAATAGCAGATTGAAAATTTATGAAAAATAATGCTCGAACAGTGAAAAACTTTTGTGATGAAGATGCGATAATAAATATACACACGAACGATTACCGTTCACTAAACGCGATAGAAATCGCAGGAGATTCACACCATGCCTGATAAGAAACCAGCTACTAAAGATAAGAAGAACACAACCAAAAAACCAGCTACCAAAAAATAATCTTCTGCAACAAATAGCCTCAAATAAACGCCTGATAAATTATGTCGGGCGTTTTTGATTTTGCTTAATAATCTCATGATAGGCTTCGGCATAGGCTTCTATCGTATTATCCACTGCAAAACGCTGGACTGACTCTAGCCCTGCTTGAACGATTTTTGCATAGAGGTTTTTATCATCAAGCAATTGTTGGATTGCATCAGCTATCTTACTTGCCGACCAATCAACCAGTAGACCATTTTCCCCATGCTCAATGACATCAGGCATAATGCCCACTCGTGTCGAAATGACAGGTGTACCACATGCCATGGCTTCAATCGTCACTCGCGGATTGCCCTCCACAGTGGAGGCACATACCAGCATTTTTGCTTTGTTATATAACAATGGCATCTGGCGAGTATCATCGACACGCGCTAGAAAAATGACATTATTTTCTAGATTGTTTTGCTGAACAAAATTGTCTATTTGAGGTTTAAGTCCACCAGTGCCTCGGATGGCTAAGGTAATATCTGGATAAACTTCCTTTACTTGTCGGATGGCTTCCAGCAGTAACATAATCCCTTTATTCTGTGCCAAGCGTCCCACAAACAGTACATCATATTCTTTATCGACAGCTTGCGCTTGATAGAGATCTAAGTCCAGATAAAGCGAATAGAGCATGTGAATTTTATCTGGCGAAACCCCGAAATTTAGCAAGTCTTGAGCAACGGTATTATTGACCACGCGGAAATGTGCGCCGTGTTTTGCAATGAAGGGGATATAGCGTTTGGCTGTCCATCGCCACAATTTTTCACGGGTGGTCGTTGCTATTGGGTAGCCTTCTATATGATGAATCTCACTTACAAGTGGGATGTCTTTATTGCGTAATGACCAATACGCACCCATGCCATTATAGAAGAAGCCAAAATCATGACTGGTCACAAGGTGATAGTCACGTTCAGCTAAGAGTTCCTCGCCTTTTTGCTTGATGAACAGAGGTTGCAGGAGTCGATGCTGAGGCGCAGGATGCACAAAGATATTATCATGGATAGTCCGCGCACGAGCATCTGGTGCAGTGGGTGTTAAGATGTCGATGCGTTTCCAATATTGCGAGAAATGCCCTAACATCTGGTGAAAAGCCCCATCAATTCTACATGCCACAGATGAATCACCACTGAGCATCAATAGATTGTAGTCAGAATTAGTCGGGGTTTGCGTCATTTGTGAAGTGCCTATTGATTAAGCATCTTTCCAGCCTTGCCAACCGCGTGCTTGCCATGCCGCATAGAGAGCAATACTGCCTGCTGTAGCGACATTTAAGCTACCAACTTGTCCACGCATCGGCAAAGTCACGAGAAAATCACAGGTATCCCGTACAAGACGACGCATACCATCACCTTCGCTACCCATGACCAAGCCAAGCCCCATGTTTAAATCTTGTTTATCAAGTGCTGGTACATTGGGTCCAACATCCATCCCGACAATCCAGACATCATTGTCTTTGAGTTCTTTCATGGCATTAACGAGATTGGTCACTTGTGCGACTTGTAGATGTTCGACTGCGCCCGATGAGGATGCAATCACAGCAGGTGTAATGCCAACTTGTCGTCTATCTTGCATCACAATCCCATGCACCCCGACAGCATCGGCAACGCGCATCAATGAGCCAACATTCTGCGGATCTTTGAGCAAATCTAGGATGAGAATAAAAGGCTTTTCACCGCGTTTCTGAGCCAAATCTAGCATATCTTGGAGTTCTACAAATGGATAGGAACTCACTCTTAATGCCATCCCTTGATGATTGCTATTATCGCTGACATCATCAATGATTCGCTTTTGCACACGCGACACATCCACGCCTTTTTCACGGGCAAGGGTCGCAATTTCGGCAACTAATCCTCTTTCTTCGAGGTTATCTGTCATGATGAGTTTTTCAAATGTACGACGGTCAGCACGCAGGCTTTCAATGATGGGCCAAAGTCCGTAGATAAATTCAGGCATTGTACTCTCAATCTAAGACGCTAATATGGTTTTAATTCATATAGAATAGCTAAGAAGCCTCTAATCGTACAGGCAAAAGGTCAATTTAGGATAAAACATGACACCACTCACAACAGGTAACACGGCAAAGGTCTACTGCTTAAACTGGATAGAGGACTACATTCAAACACACGGACAAGGCGTTCGTATTTTGGATGTGGGTAGTGGTACATCCAATAATTTTGTGGAGTTGATACGTCGTTATCCTGATGTAACTTATGTTGGAGTTGAACCCTATGCTTCTGCTTGCGAAAAAGCGAAGCGCGATTTACAAGGTAATAATGTAAATATCATCAATGACTCTGCATATGACATCATGGGGCGTTTGGTGGATAAACCTTTTGATATTGTGGTGTCATTTAGTGTGATGGAGCATGTAGTTCAACGTCAGAAATTCCTGAATAGCATTGCTGAGTGTATGCACGACGATAGTTACTTCCTCATCAATTACGATGCAGGACATTTTAAGCATCCCGCCAGTTTCAAAGAGCGCATCAAGAATATCGTAGGTCCTTTACTCGCAATAGTCGGTGTCGAACAATATTATCAACGTTTTATGCCAGAAAATGAATTTCAACGGATGGTTGCTCAAGCAGGGATGACGATACAAGAGGCGAAGTCATTTAATACCATGCTCAAGGGGATTCATAAAGTTGTGCCAGCAAAACATCAGGATGAGCATCTACAACGCTGGTTAGAGTATGAATTGTGGCTCAATGAAATCGGCACGCCCTATAATGATGACTTAGCGAAGTGGTGGGTGACGCGCAATTTTATTATTCGTAAAGGTAGATAAGGTCACACCGACGGTGTGACCTTATAAAACCTACTGAACTTTCCAGACTGTTCCATCTGCGCGGTCTTCCAAGATAACCCCAATTTCAGCGAGTTCATCTCGAATACGGTCTGATTCTGCGTAGTCTTTATTGGCACGCGCTGATTTACGCATATCAATCAACATTTGAATGAGTGCTGATTCGCGTGCTTCGTTTGCACCACTACCCGCATCTGCTTGTGGGATAATACCTAAAATATCGCCACCGAGTTCGTTGTAGAGGTCATTGATTGCCTCTAAAACAGTCAAGCCAACTTCTTCATCACTGTTAAGCAAGGTATTCACATCGCGCGTGAGTTCTTGCAAAACAGCAATCGCTTGAGGTGTATTGAAATCATCGTCCATTCGGTCTATGAAATCTGCTTTGGCTTTTTCTAAACGTGCTAAGAAAGCATCCCCAGCAGACCCTTCTGGTGCATGTTTCATCATTTGCCGTGTGAGTCGTACTGCGCCATAGAGTCGTTCCCATCCTGCTTTCAGAGCTTCCATGGAGTCTTCGCTATAATCGACTGGGCTACTATAGTGTGCGCTAATCGCAAACAAGCGCAAGACTTCTGGACGATAATCTTCTAGTGCATCCCGAATGGTAACGAAGTTGAACAATGATTTCGACATTTTCACGCCGTCGATGGTCAAGCTACCGACGAGCATCCAGTAATTGGCGAATTCAACTTCATTAGCGCATTCACTCTGTACGATTTCGTTTTCATTGTGTGGGTAGATGTTATCAATCCCACCCCCATGAATATCAAAGGTCGCACCGAGATATTTCTTCGCCATCGCTGAACATTCAATATGCCAGCCCGGATACCCAACACCCCAAGGGCTATCCCATTGTTGGATATGACCATCATCGGCGCGTTTCCAGAGTGCGAAATCGGCTGAATTGCGTTTTTCGCCACGTACATCTTCGCGTGTGCCTTCTTGTTGGTCTTCTAAACGACGATTGCTGAGTTTGCCATAATCTTCAGCTGTGGTGACATCAAAATAGACATTACCGTCAATGTTGTATGCGTTGCCTTTGTCGATTAGTGTCTGAATCATGGCGATTTGCTCAGGGATATGACCACTGGCGCGTGGGGCAATATCAGGGCGTGTAACCCCTAGCGTATCCATATCCTCGAAGAAATAGCGCGTATACATCTCCACGACTTGCATTGGCTCGGCTTGTAACTGGCGTGCTTTTTGCTCGATTTTGTCTTCACCTGTCACCTGCATATGCCCAACATCGGTGATGTTTTGAACATAAAGGACATCAAAACCACTATATTTGAGGTAGCGGCGCACAACATCAAAGCTGACATAGCTCTTGGCGTGTCCGAGGTGCATATAATCTTGTACTGTCGGACCGCATACATACATATTGATGCGTCCTTCTGTTATCGGCACGAAGTCCTGTTTTTCGCGTCCTAATACATTGAATATCCGCAGTGCCATGGCGGGTATTTCCCTTCTTATTTTATTGAGTAAGTTGACGAACGATAGCCTGAGTGCAGATAGGCGAGTTTATAAGTTCAAGTTATAGAGGATGTGAACGGAGCAAATCTTTCCAGCCTAAAACTCCGCCACAACTAACAACATCGTGGGGTTAATAATGCAGGGTTAAAGATTTGATACTGAAACTGCATGTTGACTCCTAAATGAGTGAATTTCGCCTGAAAATAGCATCTGCACAGTGCTTGTATCTTTATAATAGCAGAAAAATGCTTATATGTGAAAAAGTGTGATGCAGGGTCGTGTATCCACGTCAGCTGAAATTCTCGGATGTGCCCTTGTCCTGCACTACAATGCCTATTGGTAGGGACATCGAACGGGATGTCCACCAGAAAAATAGAGATTATTTTTGACATAATACCGTAACGCAGAGAAGTCGAGAATCAGAGGCAATCACTCTCGATTTCTCAAATGCTGATAGTAATCTGGCTTGATGGCTCGTACTACAAAATCAGAGGTGAGTTTGTGCAAGGCTTCGCCAGATAATGCAAAATCTTTTTCACTCGCACGCCGTTGACGGCTGGCTTCAAAGAGGCTGAGTGCCGCCGCTACGGAAACATTGAAGCTCTCTATCATGCCCATCATCGGGATATACATATACGAGTCGGCTAATTCAACGGCTGTTTGGCTAATACCTGCATGTTCATTCCCAACCATCAAGACCAGTTTTTCATGCTGAGTAAAGTCTATGTCATAGATACTTTTCGCATCAGGGTTGACCCACGTTGCCATGATATGCCAGCCTTCTTTTTTTAGCGTTGTCATTGCATCACGAGTACCATTCTCGAAAATACGGTAATCCAACCATTTTGAGGCACTAGCCGAGGAAACTTTGCCGATTTCGTGAGGGTCAAATAAATTTTCATCTTCCATCGTGAAGGCAATATCTTGGACACCAAAGGCATCACAACTACGTGCAATTGCCATCAAGTTATGCGGATTATGCACATCTTCCATCAGCATCATTAATCCACGTTGACGCTTCTCAGCGGTTTCTATCACTCGTCGTAAGCGATTTTCAGTGAGTGCGCCTTTTTCTACATAATGTTCAAACTCAGCGTATAAATCTGTCATTTTCTCAGCCGATAGCCTCTCAAATTAATAGACTGTCTACACTATTACGAATTACATACCTCTATCAAGGGTAGAAAATTCATTTTGGCGTTACAATGGTAAGAGTTACTTATTCAATAAAGGGGAAGCTACACATGAAACGCCTTTTAGCACTTTTCCTTGTGGGATTATTTACAATGATGACTGGGGTTGTCGCCGCACAGGAAAATTCTAGCGATGATATTATTACAATCACCATTCCCGATGTTTTAGTTATTTGTCCTGATGAAACTGTTATATCAAGCGTTCGTGAAGCTGCGCGTCTGGTTATTGAATTTGCGGATGCTGAGGATGTGTTGGTTGTTCCATTTGGGACAATATCCGAAAGTGACGGTGTCACAACTGTGACCATTGGTCGTATTCGTTTAACTTGCGATTCAACCGCCAGTGAATTTGAACTAATTGACCGTTCGCCCGCGGCACCGATTAACGAACCGATTCCACAGCCTGAAAATATAATAGGTGTCGCTGAAACACAAGCAGGTTATTTAGTTGTAACGACACTCAATGCTAATTTGCGTTCTTGTGACCAACCAACATGCTCACGAGTAGGGATTGTTCATAGTAGCGATTTCTTGGTAGCACTCGGTACAAATGGCGAATCGGGCGATACTCTTTGGTGGTACGTTCAATCAGGTGATATTCGAGGCTGGATTTGGGGCGACCTCGTCGTCGGACGTGGCGATTTAACGGATTTACCGATTATCGAAACTGAAGGTGAACCTGCACAGGCAACCGTTTACATTGGCTATACAGGCAACCCAATCTATAATGTACTCGGTGAATCAGCACAAGCAATTTGCTCAGTACAAGCCAGCGACAATTACCCACTTCTCGGACGTAATTTCGATACAACATGGGTTTTCATCGAAGCACAATGTACAGATGGTACAACCGTTCAAGGTTGGATGAATGCCAATAACGTCGCTATCCGTAATACAGGTAATGTTTTTGTACCAATCTTCAATTCGGATGGCACGCCACGTTAAATAGCTCAAATGAAAAATATTACAAGACGGTTCAATATGAGCCGTCTTTTTATTTACAGTAACGATGTCTCACGATATGATTTGACTATAAATACCGAAACTTTAGGAAAGCAATATGACCCGATTATTGATAAAAAATGCCCGCGTCTTGCAAGTCGAATCAGATAGTAT
This sequence comes from Phototrophicaceae bacterium, assembly GCA_965230145.1. Lineage (GTDB taxonomy): Bacteria > Chloroflexota > Anaerolineae > Aggregatilineales > Phototrophicaceae > JAUZRW01. The sequence continues at coordinate 2,019,964 of CBDDKI010000002.1, read as the reverse complement.
CCAAACTTTAGAAGCCCAAGATATTCTAGTTAAGAACAATCGTATTGAGACTATTCAAGCGACGGGTGTGGATGAGTCACACTTTGACACCGTAATTGATGCGCGTGGAATGCTTGCTATGCCGAGTTTAATCAACACACATGCTCATGTTCCGATGGTCATTTTTCGGGGTCTAGCAGAGGATGTCAATATCGTTGACTGGTTTAACGAGATGTGGCAACTTGAAGCCAACCTCACGCCTGATGATGTGTATTGGGGTATGATGCTCGGTATCGCTGAGATGATAGAAGGGGGAGTTACAGCCGTCGCTGACCATTATTGGCATATGAACAAAGCCGCCGAAGCCATCGAAAAAGCAGGTACACGTGGGCTATTAGGTTGGGCGATGTTTGGCAGTCATGGCGAAGAAGCTATCGAAAAGACAGGCGATTTTGTCAAAGAGTATCATGGTTCTGCCAATGGACGCATCACGACTATTCTCGCACCGCATGCGCCCTATACCTGTGATGATGATTTCTTGAGAAAGGTCGCCCAAAAAGCGCAATTACTCGGCACAGGTATTCACATTCATGCCTCAGAAAATGCTGAACAAACAACAGCTAGCCTCAAAGTACACGGCAAAACACCCATCCAAATTTTAGAAGAAACTGGCGTACTCGATTCGCGTACCATATTGGCGCATATCTGTGGTGCTACAGAAGCTGACCTTGATTTATTAGAGAAATATCCAACCCATGTTGCTCATGCTCCCAAAACCTATCTTAAATTGGCGATGGGGTTTGCGCCCGTCACAGAGCTACGTCAGCGCGGTATCCCTGTTGGTTTAGCAACGGATGGCGCAGTCAGTAATAATACAATGGACATCCTTGAATCGATGCGCTTAATGGCAATGACGCAAAAAGAGCGTAACGGGCAATCAACTGTTATGCCTCTCCACGAAACTCTTGAAATAGCAAGCAAAGATAGTGCAAGAGTCTATGGCATGGGCGATGATTTAGGCGCAATCGAAGTCGGGAAATTAGCAGATATTACGCTGATTGATTTGAGTGGACTACATCATCAACCTGTGCATAATATTGGCGCAAATTTGGTCTATAGTGCGCGTGCAAGTGATGTGCAAACCGTGATTTGTGATGGGCAAGTGCTGATGCAAGATAGGCAATTGCTGACGATTGATAAAGCTGAGGTGGTTAGCCAAGTGCGCGAAAGTATGGAACGCATCGCCAAAAAAGTCCCGAATGCCCGTATTCAGATGTATCCGCAGGACTAATTTTTATTGCACTTGTTGCCGTAGCTCATCCAGTTCTTGCACATAACGCCAGTATTCGGCTTGCATGTCGTCGGCGAGGTCTTCTAATAAATCTTTGCCCTGTGCTTTGGCAAGTGTCGCTTCGAGTTTGAGTTCCATCATATGCCCAAAGCGTAATTCATGGAGTTCTTCTTTCAGATTACGGATTTCGACAGCTAAATCATGAGATTGGGTTTGAAGTTTCCTCAGAATCATCATGTCCAGCGGAATTTGGCTGTTAAAAATATTGGTTTTCTGCTCAGAACTCGCATCATCTAAAGCGCTTAAGGACTCAAAATCCTCATTTTGGTAAGCTGTATTGATGAGCGACATAATTTTGGTACGTCGCTCGCGGTCTGCTTCATCTTGGGCTAAATCAGGATGATATTGCCGTGCCAATTGCCGATACAATGTTTTGATATTTTTATTTTCACGTTTTTGGGGAAGCTCCACTGGCTCAGGAATTTTGAAGTCGCGCTCATGTGGTGGAATATAAGGCTCGTCTACTCGTTGACCTCGTAATAAAGAATCAAATGACATTCTATCATCGCCCATTTGCTGTTTAAATTGCAAATCCCTGAGAGTATCTAATGCAGATTTTACCGCGTCAATTTGGTCAGACAGTGGCTTGATGAGTTGATTGAAGCGTGCCTCAAATTCTGCCAATTCAGCTTTGAGTTCCTCACATTGATGCTCTAGCAAGATAATTTCTTTTTCTTGGCTGGCAATCAGCAAATGTAAGTTGGCGATTTTATCTTGAATATCAACAGGCATCAGCAGAACATCTTCATTTATCAATTAATCTAACTATATCATGGCTAATGATACGTGACGAGTGAGGTTGAGCTAGCAATAGTAGTGTAATCGTAGAGGTAGATAAAATTGTCGTAGTTTATAATATTGTGTGTTGGTTCTAACTGAAAAGGAATATATGATATGTTTAAAAAAGGAATTTTCTTTTTGTTATTGAGTATATTTGTCATGCCAATAGCTAGCCAAGCAAAAGGCGCATTTGGTATCGTCCGTATCACGGATATGGCAAATGATATGACAGTCGATGTTTCAGAAAATCTCGTTCTCGAAAATTTCTTCATCTTTGATAGAGAACAAGAGGTTGATGCACTTTTACCGACTTCAAATGGTTATGAATTGCGACGTGGCGGTCTAGTTGAGGGTGAATTTGTTGCCTTTGATATGCTCGTTTACTATCCTGAGCTATCAGGTTATATTCATTATGCGGGCTTAGTGAATTATGATGACACTATTTGTACATCATGTTCAGAATACGATGACCGTTGGTATGTAATAACACCCGAAGCCGAAGCTGAACTGCAAGCCTTATTCGCAGATGATTTGCTACCAACTAAATCTTTTATCGACGCATTTATGGAATTTTCACGCCTACATTTTGGGGATTAAATGACCAATACACGACCAAAACCACCAAGAGGATTTCAAGCTATCCTATGGCGATTGCCAATCTGGTTGTATCGCTTTAACTTAGGCTGGCTACTAGGTGAAAGACTGCTCCTCTTGAACCATATTGGGCGCAAAAGTGGCGCAGAACGTCAAGCAGTTTTGGAAGTTGTGCGCCATGATACAGCCGAAGATGCCTATTATGTTTGCTCTGGTTTTGGGAAATTATCGCATTGGTATCAAAACTTAGAAGCACAGCCTGATGTAACTATTCAGGTTGGAGGTCGCAAGTTAGCTGTTCATGCGAATTTACTTTCGCCCTCAGCTTGTGGGGATGAGATGGTGCGCTATGTAGAACAACATCCGAAACTGGCACAAAATCTCATCCAAATTATTGGCTATGAGCCTCCGCAGACAATCGAAGAATACCGCGCACTTGCTGAAAAATCCTTGCCATTTGTCAAGTTTGTTTCACGCTGACAAATAGTCAACCGTATATATTAGGACAGTAAATTCGATGTACCAAGAAGAGTTTTTAAGTGATAAAGATTATCCTGATGCAGAAGATATTGAGGAATTTGGTCACGATTCGCCACCTGATTATTCGCCATTAACCATTGGTTATGTCGGCGATACACGTCCGTCTTTTTGGACAAAGAAACGGATTGTGTTGGCAATGGTGGCAACCTTGTTGATTGCTGTACTTCTACTAACACTATTGTTCAGGGGCTTTTGAGAGCAGATAAACCTTAATTGTGGCGTATCCCAATTAATACCACAAATAAAATAGACGCAGAACAAACTGCGCCTATCGTACTGTCTCACATTGTTGCAGTTCTAGTTCACCGCAGGGACAACAATCGCTTGCCCATTCACGTTGACATAGTAATTCGGTAACCAACCTACGCCAAACACCATGATGTGAATGTCTTTTTTATATGGCGTGATGGTATATTCTTGGATGCTATTGGCGATTTGCCCCCATTTGTTATTGACCTCATTGAGTTTTTGCTCATATTCTTGCTCTAGGGCAAGCATTTCACGCTCAATATCGGCAATTACTTCTTGGCTTTCGCTAATATCTTCTTCTGTCTGACGTTTGTAGCGTGTGGCACGGCTCATCCGTGAGAGTGTATAGTTAGTCCGTCCTTGGAACAGACTCAGCACCGCTTCACCTGTCGTATAGAGTTGCTCGCGCTGACGGTCACGAATTTCGGATTGCTCGGCAGTCAATTCACGTTCTTTACGGCGTAATCTGTCTTCGAGTTTATCCATCAAGCCACCATAACGGTCAGAGAGCTTATCAATTTCGGCATCGCGTTCTTCACGCGCCCGTTGATACACATCTGATTGGAATTGGCTCATATCCCCATCAGGATTGCCATACATCTTAAACTGAGTATGATGCGGAATAATCATCTTGGCTGTGTTGTATAAGAAATCAACCAATTCCTTTTCTAAGGCTTTGATGCGCTTCTCGTCTTGTAAGCCCAAAGGTAACTCTTGGAAAATTGCTTCACCAAACGGTTCACGGCTCAATTGGCGACTATCAAAGACAGGCGCTTGATGTTCTTCCCAATGGACTAAACCACGCGCATCTAAATCAGGAATATGGAAACCATAATCACGCGATGTATAGAGTTCTGCCTTTTTCTCCTGATAACGCACCGATGTCTGCGCTAGTAGGACAGGCTTATAAGCCAATACAACTTGTCCAGCAGTTGGTAGACGTTGCCCTGTGCGTTGTTCATATGCACCAAATGCTTGCTGACTGGTCATGATGGTTGGCAAGAAAAATTCTTGCATATTGCCAGATACAGGAGGTTTGTTCTGGACGAAATCGCCCGGTAACCGTTGATTTTGTGATGGTTGTGTATTGAACGCACCTGTATCGCCTACATTTGCAGGTGGCATCCCTTGTGTACCAAACCCTGCTGATTGCGCGCCAAATCCTGCTTGCGCTGGTGGCTGACCATATCCACCTTGACCATAATTAGGTTGTTGTGGTGCAAATCCCGGCGGAGGTGGTGGCGCATTAAACCCCGGTGGCGGTGGAGGCGCGGTTTGCGCTCCGAATGCAGGGGGTGGTGGTGTGAAGCCTCCTGTTTGATGCGGTTGTGTCCATCCTTGATTGGGGACTTGCCCATATCCTTGTTGCGGTGGATAGCCTTGTTGCCCGTATCCACCTTGCTGTGGGGGATAGCCTTGCTGACCTACATAATATTGTTGTGCCATTTGTGCCAGCAATTGTTGTTTTTGCCCTTGCATCAACCAGCCAATTTGGGTGCGCGTTAATGGACCAGCAAGATAACTCATCGCCCAACGAGTGTGCATCAAGATAGGACCACCTGTATTATGCACATTTCGCATCAAGAACACACGTGGTTGCACATCGGAGATAAGTTGCTCGACATCCCCTAAATCCATCTCGTCTTCGGTGCTTGCCATTGATTTTAGACCAGCCATGACCTTATTGCGGTCATTCGCAGAAGAAAGTCGCCCGATAAACCATGTTCCTGCGTTAGATAAGCCCTTGTAATCAAGGTCACCCGGATTTTGTGTGGCTAAGATTAGCCCAATACCGAAAGCACGGGCTTGCTTAATCAAGCGCAAGAGAGGCTCTTTTGTCGCAGGATTTTTAGGGTAAGGTGGGAATAAACCGAACATCTCATCAATATAGAGCATCGCACGTAAACTCGGCGTGCCTGATAATGTTCGCATCCAGCCAATCATAGTTTCTAAAATCAGCGTGGTAATGAACATGCGCTCTTGGTCGTTTAGATGTGCGGTATAGAAAATACTCACTTTCGGACGACCATTGGGTTGGTACAAGAGACTCTGCATATCCAGTGGTTGACCCTTGAGCCATGATTGGAACGAAGGCGCGGCGATAATATTATTCAGTTCCATCGCCAATTTATAGCGTTTTTTCTCGCTAATGGCTTGGTCTAAGGGGAAAACGCCTAACTTCTCGAAGTTTGGTTGTTGAATTTGCAAGACAATATCTTCAAGCGTGAGGTCTTTGCCTTGCATCCAATTGCTCTCAATAATATTTGATAGCAACACATGCTCAACATCTTTCACAGGTTCGTAATTCATCCCTGCTAAGGCGAATAGCGCATTGACGATACCTGTAATACGTTCGCGGACAGTTTCTTCTTGTCCTTGCCAATTAAAACGTGGCGCACGCAAGGAAGCCAAAATGCTAATAGGCAAGCCAGCATCACTACCCGGTGTATAAATACTGAGTTCTGCCGCGCCTTTTAACCAGCGCACACGGTCTTTGACGATACCCCATTGTGCCAAACCATCTTCCCATGTTTGGGCAATATCTGCTGCATAGGTATCTATATCCATCCCTGCCCGACGTGCATCATCAGGATGAATGAAGGGTTTGAAATCTTGCGGTTGTAATTCAGGGAAAGTCAAAGCTAGATTGGTAATATCGCCTTTTGGGTCAATGATAATGGCTGGAATATTATCGAGAATTGCTTCTTCCAGCATTGTCACACAAAGACCTGTTTTACCACTACCTGTCATCCCGACGACAACAGCATGTGTGGTTAAGTCTCGTGAATCATAATAGACCACATCAGTACCAAGTTTACCCGTTTGATTATTAAAAGTACGACCTAGGTAAAAATTAGTAGGTGCTTCAATAAATGCCATTTGTTTAGCTCCTCACAGGACATTTTGAGGGATTGCGATAGAATGTTCTACATTTGTTCTAGTATAGCATAAGTCAGACATTTGGGCGTATGAACCTCTGATATTTTACAAGAATCAATCATTTTTCCTATATAGCACACATCTTCACGCACAGATTTCTGCAAATCATGCTAATCTTGTAATGTAATGTTCAAAAATTATTTTTGAAGAGGAAATTATGACTGAGGCAAAACGGTATCAAATTATTGATGGACCTCTCAGTATTCGTGATTCTGCTGATGGCAGACGCACGGGCGCATCCTTAGCACAAGGCGAAGACATCACAACATCAACAGACCCTGTTACAGCTGGGGATTATATTTGGGTTGAACACGAACGTGGTTGGTCGGCGATGGGAACAGCTGATCAATCTGAAATGTATATGCTCGATGTTACTGACCGTGACCCCAATGCCAAACGGCGTTTCCGCGTATGGACAGGTGTCTTGAGTATTCGAGATTCTGCCAATGGCGCACGTCTCCCGAAAAAACTCTATCGCCAAACTGAAATCGAAGTTGATCCTGATTCTCGTACCGAACTCGGTGGTTATGTCTGGTGGAAACATGATGAAGGCTGGTCAGCAGAACGTAATCAACTCGGTAATCAAATTTACCTCAAAGAGATTTTCGATACACCCGAAACAATGGTCGTTATTGAAACAGAAAAAGCGACCATTCCTGATACATGGAAAGGCAAGAAGTCCTTACAAGTCTCAACGGCTGTTAAAGTGCGCGGACAACCGAACCTCAATCCGCGTGGATTAGTGATTCGCACCGTTGGGCGTGGGGCAGTTCTCGAATGTGATATGGATACACTCACTGAGGCTGATGGCTATTATTGGATACGTCACTCTCAAGGCTGGTCAGCGATTCAAAGTACCAATGGGCAAACAATCTTTCTAGTCGAACCGGGGTCAGTAGAGGGATTAATCTACATCGGACCTGATGGACCTGTAGCCGAAGACTTACCACATTATCGAGCGATGTTCACGCGCTTACCCGTTAATTTGGACGATATTCAATGGTTTCAATACTTTGGCAATAATATGTTTGCCATGCGAAACGGCGCGAATTATGGTTATGACCGTTATTCACAGGGTTTACATGGTGGCTTAGATTTTGGCAATAGCATTCGCCCTAAACCAATCTACGCTGGCTTAGATGCTGAGTTTGTTAAAACAGAATACCCCAGCAGAAACAATACACGTATTTATCTCAAAAAAGATGATTATACGATTATTTATCAACATATCACGATGCCACGCCACTTCAATGAAGGCGATGTCATTACACCGCATACACAAATTGGCATGATTGAACATCATAGTATCAATAACGGTTGGGATCATCTACATCTTGAAGTGCGTTTCATGAAATCGTGGATAGTGAACCCATTATTACTATTCACAGAAGACATCTACGAGGAACTAACAGCACGTTTTAATCCACTAAAACCCAATAGCAGTTATATCCGTGATTTTCCGAAATCAATCAATAATTTCTTCTATCATACGGATACTTGGACAAAGTGGGTAATGCCCCTAGACCAACCCATGATTAAACTCTCAGGGGATGTGATTGGACCGCGTGGCGAACTCGATAAAGCAGATTGGTAATCGACTGGGGCGAGAAGGTTTGCCCCAATTTAATCTTCACTAATCAAGCAATCTGCTTCTAATTCAACTAACCATTCTGGATTGATAAAGCGACTCACTTCGACAACGGTATTTGCTGGGCGAATATCCGCAAAAAATTCACCATGAGCACGAGTCGCCTCTTGCCATGTATTCACATCTACCAGCATAATCCGCGTGCGAATGACATCTTCTAGTGATCCTCCTGCGGATTCAATCGCTTCTTTCATAATTTCGATGCACCGCTTGGTTTGTCCGTATACATCGCCTTGATGAGCAACACCACCATCTTCTGCAATCGGTGCAGTTCCAGACACTGAGATGAAATTACCACTGCGAACAGCCCGTGAAAAGCCAATTTTGGGTTCAAACGGTGAGCCTGACGAGATATTTTTGCGTGCCATTTTAAAATCCTCTTACTAACTTTTCTCTGTTACTCAGTCTCTTAGTAAATCAACACAAAGCAATAATTTAGAGGTGTTATTTTTGGATAGTATCCCTACTGTCTATAAATCCTCAGTTTTTAAGTAATGATGTAAGGACGTGATGTATCGCGCCCGATGCGAAAAACACAACACTAATTACAAAAAATTCCTAGGTATCACTTCTGCGTTACGCTTCTAGCTTGACGGTATCCATGAGGCATAGTTACCACCTGTGGTCGTGATTTGTTGCACCTCTTGACCATCGGCAGTCATCAAGAAGAGTTGGTCTTCACCTGTGAAATTACTGGTAAAGATGATGTACTCGCCATCTGGGCTATAACTCGCCGCCCATTCCACCGCATCCGTATCGAACACCACACGCTTGTTGCTACCGTCGAGGTTCATTTCAGCAATGCCACTGGATTGATTCTCAAGATTATAGGTGATATACAAAATTCGCTCTCCATCAGGTGAAAAGACAGGTGAGGCATCACGCAGCGCATTGTTGGTGAGCAGAGTCACCTCGCCTGTTTCGACCTCTAAGAGTGCAATTTCCCATGTTTCCGCATTCAGGCGCGTTGTTCCTTGAGTGTAGACAATGTAGCGTCCGTCAGGGCTATAACGGGCATGTCCATTGTATAACCCATTGCTCAAGACCAATTCATCAGTGCTATCGCCAATATTCACACGACGTAAATCAAAAACATTCTCGTCTGTTTCTGAGGAGTAAATCACCCATTCACTATCAGGTGACCATGCGGGCAGACGGTCAAACGTATCGTTGAAGGTTAAGCGCTGTAATTGACCACCGCCACGATTGACAATGTAAATCTCAAAATCATCATCACGATTCGATTGAAACGCTATCCAGCGTCCATTAGGGGATGCCACAGGATATTGATTATTAGCGAAGGGCTGTTGTGTTAATTGCGTTTCTGTCCATGAGTCTAAGTTGAGTGTGATAACCTCTAAAGTTGGGTCTTCGCCCCGTTCATCAGCAAAGACAATTGTGCCTGATACACCACGTAAAGATGCGAGTAATTCAGGTGTGCCAGATGTCCCTACAGGTGCGACACCTACCTGTGTTTGCGAGAATAAAGGCGTTACAGGCGCATCGGTTATAGCTGGTGCGCTCTCTGTTGCGCGTGCCAGTAAGGTCGCACGCGCGGCTTCGTTTGTTGCATCTAGGGTTGGGATTTCTGAGCCATCAATAATTGTTTCAGGCGCACGAGTCACTTGCGTAGCGACACTGCTCGCGGAAATATCAACATCGGTTTGCGGTGTTTCCGTGCTATTGGGATTACTCGGCAATAAGAGGCTAAATGCCAAGAAAATCGCTGCAACGATTATCCCTAATAAACCACAGCCAATCGTCCCCCCGATTAAAGCACTTAATAATGGACTTTGGTTGCGCCGTTTACGAATTTGTGAGCGTAAGCTACTCGGTGGTGGCACAACGGGACGGCTTGCGCTAGCAGGGGATGGCGAATAGGGAACAGGCTTCTGCGGTTGCGAGGGTGGTTTCGTCGGTTCATCCGCTAAGACCTCTTTATACGATGTCATCTTGAGGCGCGGTTCGGTATCATGCACGGCTGTCGGACGTTCAATCGCCAATTTGAGTGATTCCGCAAGAGCAACCGAATTTTGGTAACGGTCATCCCGATTTTTCTTGAGCGTTTTGAGGATAACCACCTCTAAAGCCGTCGAAATAGTCGGGTTGAGTTTACGCGGTAAGGGTGGTTGTTGCGTCACTTGCATGACGGCAATGCTATAAGGCGTTTCATTCTCAAAAGGTCGACGACCTGTTGCCATTTCAAAGAGCATCACGCCTAATGAATATAAATCACTGCGTCCATCAAGGTCTTTACCTTGTGCTTGTTCAGGTGACATATAAGACGGTGTTCCGACAACGCCTTGTGTCGTTAATCCAGGATTATTATCCCCCACCACACGCGCAATGCCGAAGTCGGTTAAAAATGCACCCCCATCATCATCCATGAGGACATTGCTCGGCTTTAAATCTCGATGCAGAACGCCTTTACTATGGGCATAATCTAGCGCAGGGGCAATTTGGTTCACAATCTTATAGATGAGGTCAGTATTGAGCGGACCATCTTTGAGGATGTCATCCAACGAGCCAGCGGGCATATAGCGCATGACAATGAAAGGTTGCCCATCAAATTCGCCATAATCGTACACAGGGATAATATTGCGATGCTCTAACTTGCTGACAATATCCACCTCACGCTTAAAGCGTTCCATGTAGGTATCGTCTTTAATGAAGTGCTTGGGTAGCACTTTAATGGCAACTTGCCGATTCATGGATTGTTGTTTTGCGAGATAAACAGTTGCCATGCCACCTTCGCCAATATGGCTCATGATTTCATAACCACTGATTACTTTTCCAATGAGTTCGTCTGCCATAAATGCGTCAGTTCCCTGCGTATGAATATCTGCTGATTATAAGTGAGATTATAGGGAGGGGCAATAACAGGAGTTAGAACCTAAAATTTATAGAAACTGTAATATTTATACCTATGAACTTTCACAAAGTATAATCATAATGTACAAAAATTAGAATTAATTTGAGCAAATACCAATGACAAAGCCTCTTTATTACTCTTTAAATGATGCAATGTTAGCCCAACATCCTAATGAAGCATTAAAAACTGTTATCAAAGAATGGCAAGAAATCGTGAGTAACGCTCGCATCGTATCTGAGCTTACCAGTTTCTGGCTACGAACTAAATCAGTCGAAAAGCAAAAAATCATTTTATCTGTTTTAGAAAACTTATACCCAACGGTGAAATTTTCTACAGATAAAAGTTCCAAAATTAGAGAAGAATTGAATCTGGCTCTGAAAGGAAATGACCCTCTTTCAAACCTACGTTCGACTATATCTAAATTGTCTGAGGACGGTGTAACAGAAGAACAACTCACATTTGAGCTAACCATCATCCATACTAAACACGAAGATAAAACCGAAAAAATGGAAGATGCTCTCGTAGATGTATTAACCGATTTGGTTCGATAGTACAATTACGCAGAACTAACTCAAGGCATTCATCGTATTCGTTCCTTTTTTCAACTTCTGCTCCAGATACATCACACGATTATAGGCTTCGTAGTCTGTGCCAGCATGATATAGCCGACTATAAATTGAAATGGCTTGTTCATAATTGCCGAGTTGTTCTGCAATTTCGGCGAGTTCCCACCACACCCATTCGTCAAAAGTTCCGTTCTTATGCTCTAAACGTAGTAGCTCTTGTTGGGCTAATTCTAAGTTGCCAAGCCAGCGTAGAGCACGCGCACGATAAAACGTAAACGACGAGAAATGCTCATTACTTTTGTCTAAAAATAGGGCAACGGTGTAATCTTCTATCGCGCCGAAGTAATCGCCTTCATTGAGTTTCTGAAAGGCTTGCTTGCCGAGTGTCTTAGCTTGTGGTTGTGATAGTGCCTTTTCTTTGGCAGGCTGAGTGCGCGTTTCATAGGCTTCGAGTTTAGTTTTTAGCTCTTGGTTTAAACGCCGTTCATGGGCTAGCTCTGCTCTGATTTGTTCAATATCTTGAATGCCTAAATAGCTACACATATCAGGCAATAATTTCTGTGATACTGCCTTATAATTTGTGCGAATATCCACGAACTGTGAGCCAATCAGTTCAAAGGGAATCGCTGTTTTAGAATCACCCTGTACCAATATAGAGAAAGTCTTTTTGCCTTGAATATTGGCATAACGGAGTTCTTTCTTGACCCACACAGAGGCTTTGGCATCAGGGGATAACAAGACCAGTACACATTTAGATTGTTCAATCGCTGTTTCAATCGAATTAATCCATAACTCTGTGCCTGCTTTGATGCCTTCATCTGTCCAGACACTTAATCCTGCACTCAATAAGGATGCACGGATACGATGCATCATATCAGTATTGTGGCGACTATAGCTCAGGAAAACATCGTGTATGGCTTGTGGCATGATGATAACGCCCCCGTAATGTTACTACATCTATCCACATTGTAATGCTGAACGCGCATCATGCGATGCAATTTATATAGCTTTTTACACTTCTATACAACACCATAATATCGTCGTATTGCCTCATTTATACTCACAATAAAAACGGTGATATGAACGGTCATATCAACAACATGTAATCCCCAAACTATGCTAGGCTCTGTCTAAGTACAACCACAAAAGTTTTTGTCGTCATTTTAAGCGGTTGAGACAGGTCTCAACCCTACATAAATCTGCACAAACAGGCGCGAGAATGTAGGGATGACATCCATGTCATCCGCCAAAATAAACAATGAATTAATGTGGTTGCACTTAGCACCTTAAGAACTTTATACTTTGCGTTACACTTTTATAGTCAAACCAAACACAAACCAAGGGGCGAAATTTTCTCTGTTAATTCCCTGTTATTTTGAGTATCTCACGCCCAAAACCTCCCTGTTTTCCCTGTTATCTCCTGATAAACAGGGAAATGCACACAAAAAATCTGTTCATACATTTTTTACACTTCCTTAGCAGATGCCCCCTTACACCAAAAATTGCATTACGATATAATGTCCGCCGTTATAGACTCCTATTCAAATTAATTATCAGGAGCAATACATTTTATGATTGAAGTCAATAATCTCGTTAAAAAATTTGGAACATTCACCGCAGTTAATGGTATCAGCTTCACAGCTGAACCGGGGCAGGTCACTGGATTTCTGGGTCCAAATGGTGCTGGCAAAACGACCACTATGCGGATGCTAACAGGTTTCGCACCTCCAACCAGTGGCTCAGCGACTGTCGCTGGCTATGATATTTTTGAGCAGAGCAAAGAAGTTCGCAAGAATGTCGGCTATTTGCCTGAGAGCGTCCCTCTCTACCGTGATATGACTGCTATTGGATACCTGAAATATCTGGCAGAAATTCGTGGTGTCAAGAATCGTAAATCACGCGCACAAGATGTCCTTGCCCGTGTTGGATTGGCTAAACGTGCGGATAGTGAAATCAGAACGCTGTCCAAGGGTATGCGTCAACGGGTTGGGCTTGCCGCCGCACTCATTCATGACCCCGAAGTGCTGATTTTAGATGAACCGACTATTGGTCTTGACCCGATACAAGTTCTGGAATTGCGTGACCTCGTATCTGAATTAGGGCAAAACCATACGGTGATGTTCAGCACACACATTCTCTCAGAAGCAGAGCAAGTCTGTGACCGTGTGGTGATTATCAATCAGGGTCAGATTATGACACAGGGCGACCCGATTGGCTTGCGTCAGCAGATGGAACGTGGCGCACGGATTCTTATCCGCACCGCAGAAGACCCAACGCAAGCTATTGGTACAGTTCAGCAGGTTGCAAGTGTGATGGACGCAGAGATTGAGCGCGATAACATCATTGCTTATCCTGCTAACCCAGAGCATGACCCGCGCGCTGAAATCACTCGTGCTTTAGTATCAGGTGGTTTTAACGTATTGGAAGTTCGTCCTGCTGCCAATAATCTCGAAGAAATATTCTTAGAAGTTACCCGTCGTGGCAATGTTGAGGATACTCCTGTTGCTGTGACCTATGATGAAGCGGAAATCGCTGTAGAAAGTGAGGACTAAATTATGGGCGCATTATTCGCTGTCTATAAGCGCGAAGTCGCACTCTATTTTAAATCATTCATTGCTTACGGCATCACTTTCGCTTTGATGCTTTTTATGGGCTTGCTCTTCCAGAGTACCCTTTCGCAACTCTTTAGCTTCGTCCAACAAGGCGGACAAATTCCAGCAGGTGCGAATGCTGCGAATTTAATCTCAGGCTTTTTAGATACTTTTGTATTCCTACTCTTTGTTATTTCGCCTGTGCTAGCGATGCGTTTGCTGGCAGAAGAATCACGCGAAGGCACGCTTGAGGTTCTCATGACCTTACCCATGAGCGATTGGGTATTCGTAACAGGCAAATTCCTAGCCGCATGGACATTTTATACCTTCTTACTCGCATTGACCTTAATTCATGCTTGGATGCTCTCGCTACTGGGTCCTGTTAATGTCGGTATCTTGGCTATCGCGTATTTGGGTGCATGGCTCTACGGTGGCACAACGATTGCTGTTTCAATGATTTGGTCAGCCGTGACAGATGACCAGCTTGTAGCGGCATTCTTGGGCGTGACGACAGTCTTAGCACTCTACCTCGCCTCAAACTTAGGTACTGTATTTGAAGGTAACTTACTGGCGGCAAACGCATCTGCATTTGTACGTGAACTAGGTCTCACCACTCACTTTAATGAGACGATGCTCAGTGGTTTATTACGCGCTGAGGACATCGCCTATTTTGTGGCAATGATTGTGATTTCTATATTCATCACCACATTAATCGTTGGAACACGTCGCTGGAGGGCTTCATAAGATGACAACACCAGAAACTAATCCACAAACAGAAAATGAAATCGAAGAAGTGAGTATCACGCCTGATGAATTTCCACCGATTATTCCGCCTTGGATTTTCTTAATCGTTTCGGCAGTTGGTTTTGCAGTTGCGCTCGGCGTTCTATTCGTCGCATCTGAGTTTAACTTTGCTGGTTGGGCAGGGCTTGCGATAGGTGTCCTTGCACTGATTGTCTGGGCGTTAATGTATCCCGAAGAAGTGATTAAACTCATCAAGGGACGCGCTTTAACTTTCGGTGGACTTGGTATTGGCGTGACGCTGGTTTTAATCGTTGCGAGTATCCTTGTCTACAACGTGATTGAAAGCCAAGGCTGGAGTCGTGATTTTAGTGAACGCGATGTTTACTCTTTAGATACACAAGTCCGTGATGTGCTTGATGCCATGGGCGATGACCCCTCTATCCCAACTGTACAATTAATCGGCTTCTATAACGCGACATCGGGCGGACAACGTGACCGTATCTCGGTCTTATTGCAAGATATGGTCAATAATAGTGATGGCAAAATTGCAGGCTACGAATTTATTGACCCAGCCATCCAACCCCTCTTAACCGAAGGCTATCTTGGCGAAAACGCAAGTGTTCCAGCGATTGTTGTCGCACAGATTGACCCTGAAACAGGGGATGCTAGCACCACTGAATTTGAAATTGCTGCGCGTGACCCTCAAGGTGGTTTAGCAGCAGGGCAATTCCAGATTATCAATGCAATTTTGAGCCTCAGTGTTGAGGGTGACTTCCGCGCTTACTTCCTTGATGTAGAAGGCTCACTGAGCATTACAGATACAAGTGATGAAGGTGCGAGTGGTATCGTCAGTGATATTGATGACGAGTGGACAGTTGAAGCACTTGACCCACTCCTACTCAGTAGCCCGAACCCACCTGTTACACTCAATGACCCTGTTGCCAGTGCCGAAGTGATGGTTATTGCTGGTGGTACTGAACCACTATCAACCGAAGCCTTACAGGTCATTCAAACATACATTGAAAATGGTGGTGACATCATTGTCTTAGGTGACATCAATACCGAGGGTGGTACAGCAACAGCTTTAGATGATGCTTTCTCAACCATACTCTGGGACAATTTCGGTGTTCGTTTCCGCAATGATATTGTAATTGACCCTGCAATTCCTGTGCGTCAATTAGGACGGGTTTACCAAGTCAATAATTATGGAACGCAGTCAATTGTCGCTAGTTTAAACCCTGAACAAAATCGCTTGGTGGTATCCTCACCACATTCAATCGAAATTTCGGATACACCTCCTGCAACTGTGTCGGTATTGGTCAGCACAAGTGCAGATGGCTATGCTAAAACCAATCTCGATTTCACACGCGATTTGACTGAGGAAGAATTAGCTTTTGCAGAAGGTGACTTAACAGGCGAAATCCCGCTTGGTGTCACGGCTGAAAATACAACTACAGGCTCAAGACTTGTGCTATTCGGCAGTTCCGATTTGATGCAAAATGAATGGCGTGCTTATAGTAACATCGAAGCCCCTGAAATTTCTGAAAGTGCTATTTTCTGGGCATCTGAGGCGCAGAATTTCTCTGATGTTGTGCGTCAATTAACGCCTGACCCTAACGAAGCCGATGCACCTGTTTTCCTGACAGAAGCTCAATTGCGCTGGATGGGGATTGTCGCATGGGGTGTTTTGCCATTCAGCATGTTGATTCTTGGCTTGCTCGTTTGGGGCGCACGTCGTCGTAACCGTGTGATTGCCTAAATAATTTGACTCGTTTTTCATGTAAGGGCATAGTGTGCTATGCCCCTGCTATTTTCTGAGAAATCTATTCTGATTTCGTAAGGGCAGACCATTGGTCTGCCCCTACAGTGTCAACTTGATGAGGAGAGCAAATAACAATGCGCTTAAACAGAAATTCCGCAATTTTCATTGCGCTACTGGCAGTTATCATTATTGTGTCCATGATATTTTTACAAGATACGGATGATGGTGGTAATACACCAGATATTGAAGCAACGGCTGAGACCATACAACTTTTTCCTGAATTATCGGCAAGTAGTATTACAACTTTAACCATTACCGAAGAACGTGAAGTCGGGGATATACGTCCAACACCGATTGCTGGTAATCCAACTTTAGAACCTCCGACACCATTACCTGATGGCGTTGACCCTGAGATGACAACAGAAATTATCAGTATTAGTAAAAATGAAGCGGGTTTATGGGTTGCGGATGCGACCAGTACAGTAACCTTAGACGGTACAATTGACTCAGTGGCGGTTGATAATTCACTCCGCAATTTAGGGGCAATTGTCTCAAATCGTCAATTTACGCCAAGTGATGGCGATTATTCACAGTATGGCTTAGATGAACCAGCATTCGACATCACCTTTACCGAGCAAAGTGTTGCTGAAACAGGTGTTGTTGCTGAGGGTGAAGAACCTGCAATGAATGAGCCTGTGAGCTATCGTTTGCGTATTGGTGACCGTACGATTGGGGAGAATAGCTATTATGCTTTCCTGAATGATGATTCTGAAACAATTTATGTCATCACAAACGCAACAACCTTACAAAATAGCATCCTAAACTTGACCACTCGCGTACCGCTAGAGCCAACAGCTGTTCCGACTTTAGCCCCTGTTTTGAATGTACAAGCACCATTTAGTGCCTTTGTATTAACGAACGCGACAGGCTTTACATTCACCAGTGAAGCAACCGGTGACGTTGTCGAAATTTCGCGCAGTGAAGATAACACAGCATGGGTTTATGTGTTGAATGGCGAAACATTAGAAGTTCAGCAAGAATTCCTACAGATTCTCTTGAACAGTTTCAGCACAATTAGTGGCATTCAACAATCAAGTGCGACAGATTTAGCGTCATTAGGATTAGACACACCTGCCTATACATTTGAAGCACGTACAGTTGATGGAACAACTTATACTCTGCAACTCGGCGACCAAGACCCCACAGGGGCAATCTATTACGGTCTAGTAGACCAATTCGACTCCGTCGTTCTAATAGATGCCAATAGCGTCGTTTTGTTGGTTGATATGTTAGCTAATCCGCCAGTGCTTGAGCCAGAAATGACTCCAGAGGCAACGGCTGATGCAATGGAAGCTACCGAAGAAGCAGAGATGACTCCAGAAGCGACCGAAGCCTCTGAATAATTTAATGCTTTCATAGGGCAGTCTTCTCTAGATTGCCCTATTCTGTTATTTGTTGAATTTCGCTGGTGCGTCGCTTCGGTGGCGTGAGTTTCGCTGGTAGTTGTACCGTGAAGCGACTTCCTTCATCAACCACACTGGATACTGTTAGACTGCCTCCCATCATCTTCGCGTAATGCCGACTAATCGGCAGTCCAAGACCTGTGCCCCCGTATTTACGAGTTGTTGATGCGTCAGCTTGCATAAACTCGGTGAAGATTTTTTCTTGTTGCTCAGGGGTCATGCCGATGCCTGTATCTTGAACAATTATCTCTATCCAATCTGCACCATTTTTATCAAAACGCCTTGAGATAAGAGATACTGTCCCATTTTCAGTAAATTTAGCAGAATTGCTGAGTAGATTCGCTAAAATTTGTCGAATACGAGTCATATCTGAGCGGACTGTTCCTAAATCATTGGTGAAGTCCAGCTTAATTTTATTATTGTTCTTTTGGATTAAAGGCTGAACAGTCATGGCAATTTCATCAATTAAATCTTCAAGTTCAAAATCTTCCAGATAGAGTTCGACTGCACCCGCTTCAATTTTGGAAATATCCAGAATGTCATTGATGAGTGAGAGCAGATGATTACCAGCAGATTGTATTTTCTTTAAATCAGGGACTAGATTTTCATAGCCAAAGTCTTCGGCTTCTTCTTCAAGCATTTCGCTATAGCCTATAATAGCGTTGAGGGGGGTACGTAGCTCATGGCTCATATTCGCTAAGAATAGACTCTTTGTACGATTTGCCTCAAGTGCTTCATCACGCTTAATCTCTAACTCACCTAATGTTTCCACTAATTCTTCCGTGCGTTCACGGACTTTATCTTCTAACTCAGTATAAAATCCTGACAAGCGTTGCGTCATGATATTGAAGTTTCGGCTGAGGTCAATCACTTCATCTTCGATGCCAACATTCGGAATAGATACTTGTTCGTTAAGTTGCCCCGCACTGACCCGTTCTGCTGCATCGGCTAGGCGTTTGAGTGGGTTAGCAAAGTTGATAATAACCCCAACAGAGTAGGCAAACATCACTAGAACAATAATCCCCAAAAAGATAAGCACTACTCGTTGAATTCGTTGCTGAACCACAATGACATCATCCAACGACCGTACAACTGCAACATGACCTTGCGTAGTTCCGTCTATTGTTAGAGGATGCGTGTGAAGTCGACGACGGATACCATCATCATAATTTATATTAATTGACTGCATACCTGTTTCGAGGTCGAGGCGAGTTTGTAGTAGTAATTCAAGATTCGCACTCTCGTCAATTGAACTGGCAACCACACTATTATCGGTAATAATAGCTGAATCAACATCTAGGATGGTGCCGATTTCTTCAACGTAGGAGTTATCAATAAATAAAACAGCGACCACGATACCATTTAGTTCTTCATCAACAATTACAGGGGCAACAGCAATAATTTGAGAGGATTGAGGGGCAATAATGATACCACTTACAGAGTCACTTAACTCGATTGCTTCTAGGATAAGCTCATCCCGTATATCTAATGCGCGTTGACTCGTCACATTTTGGCGGTCAATTTGAGGACCACCATAGTATAACGCTGGCATTCCAGTCCGATAATCTGCGCGATAGTAACTTAATTCTTGTAAGTCAAACTCTGCTTTGAGTGAGGGTAACACCGCGGTAGCTAAGGCACGGTCAGGACCTATGGCTTCAACTTCTGGTAAATTTGAGGTGAAACTCGCAACTAATTCCGCTTCATCTTCGGCTTGTTCTAGTAGCAAGCCAAAAGCAATAGCACTTTGTTCAAGGCGCTCATCAGCCTCTTCTTCAAGCCGTGTTGAGATAACGTTATTTGTGGCAGGAAGCGCAAAAGCAAACATCACAATGATGATTATCACAAACGGCAACAATAACTTGAGGCGCAAACTCAAATATAATCGTCTTAAAGGTGGTGAAGTTTTCTTAGTCATACACAATTATCCAACAATGTAAGCTGTAGAAGATTGTTATAGAGGCAAAGATTACACTTTGCCTCTCTATCCTTTTATTCATCAAATGTTACAATTTCTTCAAATTCTTCATTAATTGCTGGTAGTGGAATTTCATTATTTACAGCATTAATAGAGCGCAAATAGGCGATAGAGGCATTCAAATCTTCTTCACTGATAACGCTATAGTCTTGCCAAGGCATAAAAATTAGACGACGGCTATTAATACGCACGCCTTCTTGGAAGACACGTTCAAGCTGAGAATCAGTCCATGCACCGATACCTGTTGTGACATCTGGTGTGATATTACTGCCGTAAACAATCCCCCATGTTCCTTCATAGGCTTGTCCACCTGCCATATATAGTTCAAAATTCGGAATACCCGTTTCAGGGTCGCGTGGTGTGTGGCATCCTGTGCAGCGCATGACTTCAACAACAATATATTCACCATGCTCAATGACCTCTTCTGGTGATGTTTCAGCGATTTCCAGTTCGGACAAGGCTTCGACTACGTTACCGTCATATAAATCGCGGATAATTAAACTTTCTTCACTTTCATTGGCATTTGCTGGCACTGTTCGTAAATAAGCAATGAGTGAATCCATATCATATGCCGACCATGTAGGATAGCTTGCCATCAAGCGTCCGACGACTTCACCATTGGGTAAAACCCCTAAGCGTAACAAAATCTCCAGTTCTTCATCCGTCCATGCACCAATGCCAAATTCTTCATCAGAGGTGATATTGCCAGCAACCATGATACCGGCAGGACCCAAATTAAAGGATCTGCCACCAGCAAGATAATAATTCTCTAAATCCAAGGCATCCTGCCCACGTAAGGATAAGGTTACACGTTGCTCTATATCGAGTTCTTCGGCATTGTATTCTTCAGTATCGGGCGTGTGGCAAGCAACACAACGAGCAATTTGGGCTAAATATTCACCATGTGCTAACATATCTTCATCAACCATCATGCCTTCATCTGCCATGGGTGTCGATTCAGGTTCTTCGGTCGATTCACCATCTTGCGCCGTAACAATAAATACGGTTAGTAAGGCAATCAATAAAGTGAATAGCCATAATAAGCTACGTTGCTTGAATACATTTTGCATAACGACCTCCACTCGCAACAAGACTTTTGGAAGACCTGTCTTGAGATGATAATTTAGCTAAATACAGGTTAATCTTAGTAACTATTATACAGTCGCTTGAACATTTTAGCTGTTAAGACCCGAAAAAATTTCTATTTTTTGAATATATGTTTATTTGAAGTATTCGCATGCTGTATGTAAGAGGACAAGTTAAGCAATATTTATCCGAAAGGTAAAAGATGCTGTATGGTAAACCTTCTAAATATGCTTGTCGATAGATGGTTAAAGCTATCTATATAGCCAAAATGTGGTTGCTAGATTGCACTCGAAAATAACTTTCAATTATACCTTCTAATCTTCTATTTTACTCATCATGCGTTAGTATATGTCATTGAATCTTAACGGAGCAAATACAGAATAATAGGTGAAAATGATATTGTTATTTATCTTCTAACTTAATTTTAGTCCAGTATCATTTGCACATGCTAATAGATATCTTTTTTCTTATTCAAAAATGACTAGTTTGTTGAAAAGTATGTATCGATAAATTATATTCGCTCAACTAGAGGAAACATTATATGTTAAATAGAGTTTGTTCCAACATGTCAGGATGGGAAGCTGTTAAATGTATTTGGAATAAATATTCAGCTTTGTGGCTGGTTCCCGCGTTTATCTTAGGAATTACATTTGGTTTTGCACTTGGTTATTCTATTCCAAATAATTATAATTTAATTGAAAACATGATACCTGAAGTGGTTGGGATTGGAATTTCGATTACAGGTATTTATTACTTAGAAAGATGGAGACAAGATAAACTAGAAGAAACTAAATTAAAAGAAGAATTGCTTTGGCAAGCAAAGAGCAGATCCAATGAAACTGCAAAATCAGCGCTTGATAGAATTCGATACAAGGGGTGGCTTACAAATGAAAATGGATTGCTCATGGACACTAATCTAGAACAAGCAAATCTAGAAGGCGCTGATCTGAGTGAAGCTAATCTCAAATCGGTTAACTTAAAGTATGCACAACTTGAAGATTCTGACCTAATGTATGCAGACCTTACGCATGCAAACTTATCTAGCGCCAATCTATCTGGGGCTAAACTTATGATGACCAAACTTATAGAATGTCAATTAGATAGCAGTAATTTTGAAAGTGTTATTTCATATGAAGCAAATTTCAACAATGCAAATTTACGCTCCGCTAAATTTAAAAATGCTGTTTTACAGCGAGCATATTTTGTTGGTTCTGATCTAAAAGGAACTTCATTTACAGACTCTGACTTAGGAGATGCCAGTCTCTTAGGTGCAAATGTAATTGGTGCAAAATTTACTGATATCAAGTGGCAATTTATACATTCTTATGGTCATGTTTCATCAGCTACTCTTCCTGATGGTACTAAATGGACAGAAAACACGGATATAGAGCGTTTCACTCATCCAAGTCATCCAGAATTTGAAACTACACTAAAGAAAATCAATGTTGTCCGTCAAAAAATGAGTTTAACAAATTTAGATAAGCCTAATATTGTAAGTGATGAAGAATTAGATGATTATCTATACCTCTTCTCTAAATAATCTACCAGACTACTATATAAAGTTCTTTTAGAATATTTCGTGACTTTTTCAGCAGATTGTAATATAACAAAAAAGAGCAACCTGTTTAGATTGCTCTCGAGTGTCTTGATGCTTGTGGCATTTAGTCGCCACTGATGCGTGGACGCTCTTGTGCGCCATTTAAGCCTGTTACTTTTGTAAATTGGTTCACGAAGCCGACCAATTCCATTGGTACAACGAATTTTGTACTCGCGCTACTTCCGACTTTTTCGAGCATTTCCATATATTGAAGTGCCATAGTACGTTCATCCAATGTGGATGCTGTTTGAGCAATGGCTTCAAGGGCTTTGGCATAACCTTGTGCCTTGAGTTCTTGCGCTTCTTTTTGACCTTGTGCTTCCAGAACGGCGGATTCACGTTCACCCTCAGCCTTGAGGATAGCCGCTTGTTTATGACCTTCAGCGCGTGCGATAGCCGATTCGCGTTCACCTTGTGCGCGAGTAACTTCTGCACGACGGTCACGTTCAGCACTCATCTGACGGTTCATCGCATCGAGAATATCACGAGGCGGTTCAATCTCACGGATTTCTACAGCCGTGACTTTCAAGCCCCAACGTTCGGTGGCTTCATCCAGTTTCACGCGCAGAATATCGTTAATTTGCTCACGCTTACTCAGCACACCATCGAGTTCAATATCACCGATGACCGCACGTAAGGTTGTGGTAGCGATATTCTTTGAAGCGTTAATCACGTTATCAACCTTGAGTACCGATAACATCGGCTCAGTGATGCGGAAGTACACAAGGAAATCAATCAAAATGGACGCATTGTCTTTCGTGATAGCTGTTTGTGCTGGAATGTCAATTAATTTTTCACGCAAATCGACAACTGTAGCACTTTCAAAGAAGGGTATCACAATCACAATACCAGGTCCGCGTGTTGCTTGATATTTACCTAAACGTAGGATAACGAGGCGTTTATACTCGTCGATAATTCTTACTGTGCTGAACAGCAACAGAAAAAATATAACAACAGCACCTATAATAATGTATTGCATGTTAAGTTCCTCTCACTAAAATATGTTTTAATTATTAATCGACGCACGTTTTTGCGCTTCTTCATAATGCGGAACATCTTCATTTTTGGCTTTTTCAACGATGAGCTCTAAGCCATCCTGACCAACGACCATAATCGGTGTATCTTTGTCTAGGGGTTCAGAGCTGCGGGCGCGCCACAATTCTTTATTGACATATACTGTTCCGACAGGGTCTAAATCCTTCATCACACGTCCACGAATACCAACTACTGCATTTGATTCATCGTACTCGTTAAATCGACGTTGATTTTTCATCGTTGGAATGAGGACTAAACGGTTGTAAAGCAAACCAAATAGTACAGTTACAATCAATAGAATGGGTGAGATGCTTTGCTCTTGGAATAGAAAAAAGCCACCAATGAGTTGCCCAACTAAGCCGACTTCTGCAAAGCGTCCATATCTCTCACCAAAGAATGGCAAGATTAAGAACATAGAGACACCTAAGAACAGTAAGGCAACTGCCCACCAAGTAGTCGCCATTGATCCTAGTACGAACAGACTACCAGCAACCATGACTACCGATACGATTTCGGGTATCCATGTACCGGGAACGTAGAGTGCCGTAACACCGAGCCATAACCCTGCAAGTAATGCGAGGTAAATTAGGTTGGGATCAACCAATGAAAAATCAATTGGCATACGGCATACCTCCTTTTCACTTACTTTCTTGCATTTATTATATAGTGTACTACATTTTGGCATGCCCCTAATATTTAGGGGTTTATTCACCAAAGGGATTAAATTTTATGCTAAGACAATTTTGGATAGTGATTTTATTGCTCGTTATCAATGTTTCATCTGCACAAGTAAGCGAACCGCTCTCAGTTTGTACTGATGAACAAATTCAGGATGCGAACGCTATTTTAGGCGATTATGTACCGTCGACTATGGAAGGGTTTGTGACGTTAGAAGGCAATCAATTCATAGTAAATGATGCCCCTTATCCTGTGCGAGGTATCAATTATTATCCAGCACAATATCCTTGGCGACGCTTTTTGAGCGAAAGTGATACCGATACTCTTATTCAAGAATTGACTTTAATGCGAGAGGCGAATCTCAATACCCTACGAATTTTTGTTTGGAATCAGGCGATATTTCAGTGTTATGGTAGTGGGGCAGTCCCGAATGCTTATAATTTTCAACGTTTAGACGAGATGATTCGACTGGCTGGCATTATGGGCTTTCGCTTGATTGTGACGCTCAATGACTTGCCTGATTTAACTAGCTATCCTTTATATGACAACCCTTCACATGTTGTCGAACAAACAGCATTTATCGTAGACCGTTATAAAGATGAACCAGCTATCTTGGCGTGGGATGTTCGCAATGAAGGTGATATAGATTACGGAACACATCCCAATTTGCGTGGCGATTTCGAGCGTGAGACAGTCCTCAATTGGTTGGATCAAACGATACAGGCTGTCCGCGCAATTGATGATAATCATCTTGTGACGGCAGGCTGGTTATATGAGGCAGAATCGACTGCTCCATATGTTGATTTTATTAGCTTCCATCACTGGACGAGCGCCGAGGAACTGACGGCACGCATTGAGGGAATGCAAGCCTTCACAGATACACCTATTTTGCTACAAGAAGTAGGCTATGCGACCTTTATGCGTTCAGAGGAAGAACAGGCTGAGATATTAGACTCTGTGTTATCGACAGCCGAAAATACCAATTTGCTAGGATGGCTTATCTGGACAGCATTTGATTTCCCAAGAGAAGTCACTTGCTATCCATCCCCTTGCCAGAGTGTGAATAATCAAGAACACTACTTCGGCTTATGGACGAGCGATTACCGCCCTAAATTAGCCTTAGAAGTGATACGTGATAGACCTTAATTAACGTTGGTGCTGGTGCTGACTACGTACCCAACCGCCCCTAATGAAGCGTGATTCTTCAACGGTGATAAAACAATTCGGCTTAATTTCACGGGCGATCATAAGAACAGCTTTTACATCACGGTGATGAGCGACAACTCGTAACTGCGTCACATGCCCGCGTGCGCCTTCGCCATGTATCTCGGTCACGCCATGGTCATCGGCTCGTAGAGCTTCAGCAATTTCGTGAGCAGTCGTTTCATCCGCAATAATATCAACTATGTTATAGATATTGAGATATTTCTGTTCAATAAACATGCCGACATATCCACCAACTGCAAAGCCAAATACATAAGCCGCTAAGTTCGGAACATTGTTGAGGTCAGTGATGACAATGCCTGCCGTGTAGGCAAATAATAATGATTCAAGAGAAGCTAAAGCAAAGCCCAAAGAACGTCTACCTTCAGTCATGACGATTACACGAACTGTTCCAACAGCATTGTTAGCAACACGCAAAACAAAAATGATTATAGGCAGATAAATTGGGTCAATTAGATTTAACATAGTCTCCTTTGAAGAGGTCTTTTGTAGCACCGTCATGATGATAGCATTACTGAGACAAAATTTTCAACTTTGCTACTATGGTACTAGCCGTTTTCTGACTAAACCAAGCAACCAACGTAACTCTTCTATTTTCAAAAGATATGCTAAAAACAGGAAAATACTACCACTTAAAATACTCGGAATCAGCACCAATAGTATCTGGTTAAGTGCGCCGAACGTCCCAAGAGTGTCTGTCAGCCAATTTAAAGAAACCCAACCGACAACGCTCATCACACCTGCGGCTAAACTCGTCTTGAGAGCAGTTTGGACGAAATTTTGTTGACCAAAACCCTCTATCCGCCGATGTAATAATATGCCTGAGATAACCGCGTGTACCATATGCTTGACACTATCCGCAATCATGAGGCTGAATAAGCCAAATTGACTGAACAACAAGAGTACTGTCACGATATAGACCACATGACTGAATAAGCCAATCAAGGCAGGAGTAAGTGTGTCTTTACGGGCGTAGAAAGCATAAACAAGTAATAAATCAATCGCAGCAAAGGGCAAGCCAAATAAATATAAGCGGAGTGCTAAAACTGTGATTTCGGTATCCGCAGGGGTAAATTCTCCACCCTCAAATAATAGTCGAACAATTGGGACAGCTAAGACCAACAGACCCAGTGTGGCAGGGATAATTAGAGTCGTTGCTAGGCGAATCCCTAAGCCAAGTGTATTGCGAAATGCACGTACACCATCATCTAAAATCGAGACGGCTTGAGAAGCTAATGTTGGTAAAATCGCAATGCTGATTGCTGTTGCTACCAAGCCCTGTGGCAATTGAATCAATGTTGTCGCCTGAAGCATATAAGAAAGACTACCGATAATATTGGACTGGCTAGCGAGGCGATAGCTGAAAAAACGAATCACTAGCGTATCCATCAATAGCGAAGCCATCACAGGCGCATACAAAAAGACCACACTTTTAAGGGCAGGATGTCGCCAATTAAAGGAAATCCGTAATTTAGAGAGTTGCAAACCTGGCATTTGAATCATCATCTGCACAATTGCCCCAATAAACCACCCCGTTGCAGCGGCTGTGACAGCAGTTGCTGGTAAGCTAATATGAAATGGAAATAGTGCGTTTTCTTGTTGGATTAACAATTCAGCAGGTGGGACAAGGACAAAGATAGCAATGACAATGCTAGCATTGAACATCACCCCAGCAAACGCTGGATAGGTAAAAGATTTGAGGGCATACAACGTGCCACTGAAAATAGCAAATAGAGCTAAGAAAATTAGCGCAGGGGCTGTAATCCGTAGTAAATCAGTTGCTAATGCTTGGTTTGCCTCAGTGAAGCCATCGGCTGTGAGCGCAACAATCTGTGGGGCGAATATCTCCAGAACAATAACTAATGCAGAAACTATCATCAAGAGCATCGTCACCAATACATTGACGACCTTCCACAGTTCATCCCGTCCTTCCACCGTGACAATTTCGGTCAGTACGGGCACTATTGCCCCATTAACATGCCCACCAATTAGTAAATCGTAGAAAGTTTGTGGAACGAGAACTGCGATACGAAAGGCATCTAATTGTGATGATGCACCGAAAAAATATGCGAGTGTTTTTTCACGGGTTAAGCCCAAGATTCGACTAGCAATATTGCCTAAAGCAATAATGCCTGTAGCCCCTGCCACATGGGCATTGGTCGCTTCTTGTTCTAATTCGCTTGTTGAAGGACTGATGGGTTCTTCAGAAAAAACAGTCGGAGTTTCGGTCATAGAGCCGCCTACACTTCATGGACAGATAGCTAATTTTTCAGCGCGTGCTGACGATAGCACTATCCAAGAGAAATGCAAGCGGGAAAGTTTGGGCGTATGTGTTTAGCGGTTGTCACCACTACCTTGAATTTTGCCACGTTCTAAACGTGAAAATAGCTTATCCAAATTTTCTTCGGCGACATCTTCTAAAGTGAAGCCTAAATTTGTGCAAATTTGAGTCAAATACCATAAAACATCCCCTAATTCGCCTTTGAGTGCTTCTTTATCTTCATCTGAAAATTCACCATTTTTATCACGGAAGATTTTTTTAATTTTGCCAGCAAATTCTCCCGCTTCATTGACTAAACCAAGCGTAGGGTAAACGATGAAATCATTGGTTTCGATGTCACTATAAGTTTTGCGTGATTGTTCTTGATAATTGCCATGTTTGGTCTGCATTGTATCTCCTGTGTTAGTTTCCTGTATTACTGCGAGGTATCGGTGTTGGCGCAAGAGGTTGTGTCGCTGTTACCTGTGGTTCTACTGTTGGTGTTGGTAAATCAGGTACATTAATTTCAGTGCGTAAGTCAGCTAAATCGAAATTTTCAGCGCAAGTAAACGCCTCACGCGGACTCCACCCTCGAATATCTTCTGGCAGGCGCACTCGTAACCAAGCAGCATCCGCATCTTGAGCCAATACAACGACACTGGTTGTATTCGGAATTGTACCTACCTGCTGATAACGGGTATCAGGTCCTTCGTGTAAGGCAATCTCACTGATTGTCGTACAAACGGGGTCGATTAAAGGCACTAATAAAGGTGTTTCAATTGATTCACCTGATTGGTCTTCTGCATAGAGAGTTAAATTCAGTGATTCAGTGGGGATACCACCAATCCCTTCTAAAGTATGAACTGCGCCATATTCAGTAGAAGATTGAATTAAATTATTGGTGAAATCATTCAGCCCTGAAATTCTAACAAACGCTGCACCTGAAACATCCCAAGAAATGGTGAGGGTATTCACCGTGTTAGCAATTAAGGGGTTTGGGTTGACTTCAAAACTGTTGAGAGCAATCGGCACGTAAATAAAAGAGCTTACACTATCACGAATTGACCTTGAGCCATTACGTGCAATGACCATAATCTCAATATTGCCATCAAGTTCGCTGGTATCAATTTCCCATGAATCAACGTCACCTGATACGTCATTCTGGATAGCAAACTGATTAACAAGCACATCGAAACTGTCCGTATTTTCGGTGTCGATGAAAACAGTCAATGGTTCACCTTGTGCTACTTGGTCACTGCTGACACTAAGACTTGTAATCTCAGGTTCTGGTGGGTTCAATATCCCCAAAACAGCTAGTAAACCAATTATCAGCACTGATAAAGTAATCCCTGCTGCCGCAATTGCCGCCCAAGTTGGAATACGAGGCGAGATAGTGACTTCGGCATCACTGGCAGCAATAAAGCGTGAGGCATCGTGTGATTGCACTTGAATGATGAAGGGATATGTTTGTGCTTGACCAACAAGTGGTGGTGATTTCGCATTGACATTTAGATCTACCCGTAGGCGTTGCCCCGCTTTCAAATCCAGAGGTGTTCTTGGGGTTTGAAACATAAGCGCCTTATCACGGTCATTTGCACTCAGCGTGAAGCGCATTGTCCCACTACCTTGATTATGCAAAAATACTGGAATTGGGTCATCAGCATCAATTTGCTTACCGACAGCCATGCCAAAACCACTATATGGCTTAATTTCAACATCTAAGTGAGTGTGCACAACTAATGCAGGTTGGCTAACAGGCATTACATCAATAGTGACATCATATTTTTGTGGAACAGTATTGGGTCGGCGTGGTGGCTTAACGTTCAATAGGATATAGGCAGTTTCGTTAGGGTCAAGCTCAACTTCGGGACGGGTAATACGTAACCATCCGCTTGGAAGACCACTAACCTGAATTGAGAACTCCCGAGTTTTATCGCCTAAATTGGTGATTGATAATTCTGCCGAACTACTGGCGGCGGGCCAAACTTGTAATTGTTTATAATCAATATCTACGCGAATTTGTGCCTCGCCGAGTTCCATTTTTTGTGTTTCGTCATCCAGTGTGGATACCATGATTGTTGGCGAATCATCCACTTGGCGGAAGATAATTCTCAAAGAGCCAACCATGATTTCTTCTACATCTCCCAATAGGCGTGGTTCGTTCGCTGGCAATTGAACACCATCAACAAATGTCCCATTAGCAGACTCTAAATCTGTAATCGTGACTGCATCACCATTACGGACAAGGCTAAAGTGATACCGTGAGAGACTATCTGTTTCTAGTTCAATAACATTGCCTTCCGCACGTCCGACTGAGACCGTATCTTCTGCTAATAAATACGATTCGAGACGACCATCGGGCCAATAAACCTCAAGACGACCATACGCCATAATGAAATGCTCCGCTTGTTGCGCGATTTTTAATAAAGATTTGTATTATAACAAACGCAATACAGGATGTCCGTGATAAAATGACGACCTATATTGTATTGTATCCTGATGTGCAAGAGGGGCAAGGTTTCAAAGGGTAAACGCCTGAATATCTACGAAAAAGCCGAGTTATATACTGTGATTCTAGGATGCCAGAAAGATATTTTTTGCATTCTGATAACAACTTCTTGACGATTTTATCGTATAATAAGTAAGTAAAATATGAGACCTGTAGCATTCATAGAAGACCCATTAGAAAATAGTGTAGGATAATATCTATGTTAAATGATGCCTATGAAAAACCGAAAAATTATCGTCGGCAGAGCCTAGGTATGACCGTTGTTGCAATGGTCATTGTCTATATTTTATGGAATATTCCTGCCTTAGATATTCTTCTCTACCCCCTTAAACTTTTTACCACCTATATCCATGAGGCAGGTCATGCTTTAGCGACTCTGATTAGTGGGGGTGATGTCGTGAGCTTCTCAGTTGCCTTAGATGGCTCTGGCTTAACACGTCGTATTGGTGGTGCAGATTGGCTGATTGGACCTGCGGGCTATCTTGGTGCGGCACTCTTTGGGTCAATTTTATTCTATCTCATCAATCGCTTTCCACGTTTGACCAATGGCTTATCTGTAACATTGGGTGTTGGAATGGCGTTATTCACGATTATTTTCTCTGGTGGTAATCTGCTAGCGTTGCTACTAGGTGTTGGTATGGGCATGATTATGATGGCGTTAGGACTACGCGCGCATCCTGTGATTACGATGCTTGTCCTTAATGTGCTGGCTGTCTCAACTGCTTTAGAAGCCTTCTTTGACTTGCGTTATTTGATGTTTGCTATTAGTGCCTCGAACGGGCAAACGGCTAACGACGCAGTTCAATTTTCACAACGCGTTACCCCCTTTGTATCGCCGAGCATCATTGCGCTCACATGGGCGGGTATTGCAATTTTGATGTTTGCGCTGGCAATCTATTATGGAGCGTGGAAACCCTTGCATCGGGAAATTGACGATACGTACAAGAGTATTGCCCAACGATAAATGGTGTAAAAGTAGGAGCAATATTTAGATTATTGCTCCTTTAAAGTTTCTACTCTATACATCAACTCTTATTTTCTTCAAGAAAATCTATAATTCGCTTGAGGGTTTGCTCAGAGTGTCTGGCTTGTTGGTTTAAGCCTAATGCCTCAAACATTTGTTGAGCAACATCGAGATATTGTGCAGCATCTTCTAATTGTCCTGCATCAGCCAGCACATTGCCAATACTGCGGATAACTTCTGCCTCGCTTACTGTATCGCCCAAGTCACGCATAAGTAACATGGCTTTGCCGTAGTAATCTAACGCTTTATGAAAATGGGAATACGCAGTTTTCTCGTCGCTATCCAAGATACGTCGACCAATCTCAGCATAGAGGTTACCCAAAATCCCGACTCGTAAAGCAACATCATTTTTACGCCCTAGTTTTTCGTATAATTCAACGGCTTCTTCAAAGGGACTTGTTGCTTCTAGGAGATTGTTATTGGCAACATAGGAATTGCCGAGATTGCCCAAACGAGCCGCCAGTGATTGATTATCATGTAGTTGTCGGGCAATTTTTGTTGATGATTCGTGTAGCGGAATGGCTTCAGCAGGTTGCTTGATGTCATCATAGACTAAGCCGAGGTTGGTCAACCAAATACCGCGTCCACGCATATCACCGAGTTCTTGTGCAATTACTAAGGCTTCGTTTAAATAGGTGATGGCATCATCAAAGCGTTTAATTTCCCGTAGCACATTGCCCATATTGCCCAAAATACCATTTTCAGTCATGCGGTCATCATCTGCACGCGCACAACTCAAGGCACGGTCGAAGGCATCTAGGGCTTGTTGCGTATTACCTAAGCGATAATAGGTGAGAGCTAGGTTGCCTAAATGGCGACTTTCCGCGCTTGTATCACCACGCTCATGTGCTAAGGCAACGACTTGTTCGAGGCTGTTAATTGCGCTGAGATAATCATCGTTTTGCAATGCCAGCCTGACATCTCTCAATAATTCTATTTGTTTATCCATGTAGCATCTTTTTAATAAATTACCTGATGTTTTGTTCTATAGAGAATACTTTATTGCACATCATCATCGTTCAATTGCGCCCATAATATCCAAACAGCCCATGACATAAAAGCCATCACAATCCCCAAAATAACAAATGGTAAGGCAGGATTAAGCGGTTGGATGCCACGTAATGGCGCAGCTGTTTTTGTTAAATCAAAGCGCACAACTGTAAACTTATCGGCAACAGTTTTGAGTGTGCGTAAATCAATCGACTCCGCATTACTCATGTTTGCGAGTATCGCTTCATATACCGAACCTGTGCGTTGAAACATATATAACGCCCGTAAGGCTTCCGCACTATCAGAGACAATCGTGGCATTGGCAGAGAGTTCCTGCTGACCGAATTGAACCGTCACAGCAGGGGATTTGATGATATTTTTTACCCAATGAGGTCTGTCTCCCCAGCCCGATACGACATAGAGCTTACTCCCATGCCGACGATATTCCAAAATTGTATGACGTGCCAAGCCTGAATTACGCCCTTTTGTTGTAACAGCCATCAAGCGCATTGGACGCAAAACCCAGCCTAAGCCTAACTGATGAAAAATCATCGGTAAGCGTACTAGAACTTTTAAAAAGCCCCTAGGATATGGAATGAGGTCAGTAATGCCTGATTGTTTCTGTTCCATTATTCATGATTTCTATGTGCGTCTTGATTAGCTTCATTTTAGTATAGATTAGTCAACCTTGCTATGAGGGGGTCGTTAGCAAAAACAGAGTATGCGATAAGACCAGCATACCCTGTTTAAATTCAGTCAGACGCTATATCTTCCACGCTGATTTCTTTGTACCCAATTTCTTTAGCGTGGAAGCGTTCAGATTCAGCATTATCGACTGTTAAATCAACATAACCGCTATAGGCTATTTTTGCTAAGGTTTTTAATATGTCTTCGCAAGTGTCTTTTTGGGCTGCCGTTGCATTGCCAGAATGCTTCACTGTGACATGCAAGCCGAGAGGTGAAATATGCTCCATGGTCAAAAAGCTATCATCCATTGCTTGGATTTTATTTTTGACAGTATCTAAACCTTGTTTTAACGCATCGTCTTCATCAAATGTAAATGTGCCTAAGCATTTTAAGTGCATAAATTAGTTTTTTCCTTTCCGTTATGTGAATGAAAATTGAGTTACTCATCATGTCTATATTATCATGTGCGTCAAATAAGATTGATATTAAAGAAACTGCTTTAATACCTTAATATCTTCGCGTTGTTCTGTTGTGTCATTGCCTTTATAGAGCGCGACAGCTGGATGATATAGCGGCACAACGTGTGCTTCTCCGTAGCCTGTGGTTACAGGAATAACTGTCCCATGTAACTGGCTGATTTTGCCTTTTTTCTGGTCTGAATCAAATAAATTGAGGATAAACTCCATCGAGAAACGCCCTAATGTAGCAAAGACTTTCGGCTGGATGATTTCAATTTGCCGTTCGAGAAAAGGGGTATAGAGTGCAATTTCATTTTTGTGTGGGTCACGATTCTTGGGCGGACGATCTTTCACAACATTGGTTATGTAGACATCATCGCGGTCTAAATCAATGCTTCGCAAGAGTTCATCTAACACACGTCCTGATGCCCCACAGAAAGGTCGTCCTGTTTGGGCTTCGTTTTCACCAGGTGCTTCACCGATAAACATGATATTGGCGTAATGGTCGCCCTGACCAATGACAGGGAAATAATTGTTTTCTGTACGGTATTCATATAGAGGAGATTCCTCTAAACCTATAATTTCATCTCGGATTTGTTTGAGTGCTTGGTAACGGTCATCTGCAAACATAATTTTGCCTAAGTCTGTTATAAATAGTGTATCTATTATAACGAAGCTAGTGGTGGGTTTAAGAGAGCGTTTGATGAATATTCGATTACGATATGCCTACGCCAGCAAAATTACGACACAAATTATGCTAAAATGCGCTCAGATTGAACATTATTTAGGAGATAATTGAACCGATGAAACGTTTCCTGTTTTTACTGGTTTTACTGATGACAACGAGTGTTTTCGCACAAGATGAGCCATTATCGTACCGTGAGGGCATTCCGTCGTTGGATACAATCCAATTTGAGGTAGTCGTAGATGACCTCGCACGTCCTTTGTATGTCACCCATGCTAATGATGATAGTGGACGCTTGTTTATTGTTGAGCAAGGTGGACGCATCAAGGTTTGGGATGGCGAGACTACGAGTATGTTCTTGGATATAAGTGACCTCGTTTCACCTGATGCCAATAGTGGAGGCTATACTGAACGTGGATTACTCGGCTTGGCGTTTCATCCTGATTATGCAGAGAACGGCACATTCTTCGTAAATTATACTGATTTTAGAGGTCGTACTAATATCGCGCGTTATCAAGTGAGTGATGATGCCAATGTTGCTGATGCGAATAGTGCCGAGATTTTCTTCACTGAGAACCAACCTTACCCGAATCATAATGGTGGGCATATGGCGTTTGGTGCAGATGGCTACCTCTACGTGTCGCTGGGTGATGGTGGTTCGGCTGGTGACCCATTAGGCGCAGGACAAGACCCAACGATGCTTTTGGGAACAATCATACGCTTAGATGTGGATGGCGAGACTGGTTATGCTATTCCAGAAGATAATCCGTTTGTGGGTAGTGATGAAGGCGCAGATGAAGTCTGGAGTTGGGGTTGGCGTAATCCTTGGCGTTTCTCCTTTGACCGTGTGACTGACGATATGTACATTGGTGATGTTGGGCAAGCGCAATGGGAAGAACTCAATTTTGAACCAGCCGATAGTGTAGGTGGACTGAATTATGGTTGGAATTACTTTGAAGCGACTACTGTTTATCAGGGTGGTGGCGACCAATCTGCGACGGTGATTCCATTTGCTGAGTACAATCATGGTGGTGGAAGCTGTAGTGTGACGGCTGGCTACAATTATCGTGGTGAGGCATTGCCTGATTGGGAAGGTGTTTTCTTCTATGGAGATTACTGTTCAGGACAGATGTGGACAGCTTACCGCACAGATGCCGACACATGGGTGGCTGATGAATTGACTGATACAGAATTCAATATCAGTAGCTTTGGCGAAGATGCCGATGGTGAACTTTACATTGTGAATTACCAAGGCAGTGTGTTGAAGATTGTCGCTACTGAATAGACTATCTATCGCGAAGGTTGGTAAGTCGTTTGCTTACTGACCTGCTTTTTTGGTGAAATTGGCTTCCTGTTTATCAGGGGATAACAGAGGAACAGGAAAATAACAGGGATTTTGGGCGTGAAAATCGACCCAAAAACAGGGATTTTTCCGAAAACGGGTTTGTAAGTGGTTTGTTGAAAAAGCGTAACGCAGAGCATCAGAGAAGCAGAGGGAATGGTTAAATATTATCCTCTAAGATGGTGCTAAACCACGTTTTCTTGCATCAATGTGTAATATTCAGTTGTTAAGGTGCTGGACAGAGTCTAGCACTTTTTGTTTATGGGATGTTGGTCATATGACCGTTTTTATCGTTAGGAAAAGTAAATACAATAGACACAGTAAAAACAATGACTGTATGTGATGAGGTATGCTAAAGATGGGACAATCTATGGACAATGATTCACAACCACAAAATATGACCACAGCAGAATATCTCGCGTTTGAGAGGCAAAGTGAAGAACGGCATGAGTTCGTTGATGGTGTTGTATGGCTTAAAGAACCCGGTGGTATGCAACACGGTACAATTACTGTCAATACATCCGCGACCATACATCAACAACTTAGGGATGAACCTTGTGTTGTGGTTTCGATGCAAATGCGATTGTGGAATGAGGCATCACAGTCATTTCGGTATCCCGATATTATGGTTATTTGTGGTGAGCCTCAGCTTTTAGATGAGCATCGTGACAATCTCATCAATCCCATTGTGATAATCGAAGTTATGTCCTCTGATTCAGAAGTCGAAGACCGACAAACCAAGTTTGAAGAATATACTCAAATAGACTCATTACAGGAATATGTCCTTGTTTCTCAACATGAAGTGCGTGTTGAAAACTACCTGCGCGATGAAAGAGACATTTGGCGATATTCCTTGGTAGAAGGCTCAGATGCTAGTCTGGAATTGGTATCTATTAATTACAAAATAGACTTATCGAGACTTTACGAGAAAACTAAGTAAAATCCGAGAGATATTGAAGATTAAGCTAAATTGCTATTTCTAATTCTCCGAAGCGTTTTTAGGACAAAGCAGGCTTTGTCCCTACAGATACACTCTTATTCTATGCCTCATCATTTCGATTAAGTTAGAAAATCTGCATAATTCGCACAAGTCGTTCGTTTTCGCCTATACTGTTTTTAGCGAATAGATAACTTAAGGATACACGAACATGGTTACTTTGCGTCGCATAGGGGTACGGTCTGCTGGTCGGGTGGGCTTTTTTATGGGCATGGCAACGAGTGTAGCGAATTTCGCTTTTTTCTTATTTCTCATCGTTGTTGTGCATGGTGTGCCGATTTCTTTGCTAGGTCCTGATTTATGGCAACAAATTGGTCTAAGTATCTTGATTAGTAGTGTCATCATGTCATTCGCGTTTGGGATGTTTGCATTTATCTATAATCTTGCTCCGAGTATTGGTGGTCTGCAACTGGAATTTGATATGCCTGATGCGCCACGTCCGAAGCGCAAAAATGATGTGCTTGATGACGATGATTCGATTGATATTGTTTGAGAAATACAAATTCAATAATTCTTATCAGCACTTTTCGGACAGCATGCATGCTGTCCCTACATAAAACTTAACCTTTTGGGAGGGTCATAGACCGCTCCCTTACATTAATTGTATGTCATTTCCCCTTCACCACTGACTCTTAGATTGCACTTTGATAGAATAAACACTATATCTGTTTGAAAAATTCTCGG
This sequence comes from Phototrophicaceae bacterium, assembly GCA_965230145.1. Lineage (GTDB taxonomy): Bacteria > Chloroflexota > Anaerolineae > Aggregatilineales > Phototrophicaceae > JAUZRW01. The sequence continues at coordinate 1,982,651 of CBDDKI010000002.1, read as the reverse complement.
ATAGCCCATTATGCAATCCAAATATGACTTCGATTATGATTTGCACCGCGAAACGCTGGTTGCAATTTTACGTGAAATTATTGCTATGCCCTCACGTCCGACAGGGGATGAACTGAGTGCTATCTTACGCCGTTATCCGCGTCAGGATGACCGCTCAATGCACAGTCGTACCCAATTGGTCGAGGGTTATCGCAAATTTGCTGGAAACTATGGCTTGCCCCCTTATGATGAGGAGCAAATGTTCAAGTTGCGTCGGAAGCCGATGCGAACTATCTCGGGGGTAACGCCTGTTACGGTACTCACAAAACCTTTCCCTTGTCCTGGCGAGTGTATTTTTTGCCCGAATGATGTCCGTATGCCGAAAAGTTATCTATCAGATGAACCGGGCGCACAACGCGCAGAGCAAAATAGCTTTGACCCCTATTTGCAGACCTATATTCGTCTGCAAACGTATTACAAGATGGGGCATCCAACCGATAAAATTGAGATTATCATTCTTGGTGGGACGTGGTCTTTTTATCCTGAAACCTACCAAATCTGGTTTACGAAGCGGATTTTCGATGCTTTGCATGATTTTGGTAACGGGATAGACCGTCAGCAAGAAGTGTGGGATGCGCTTAAAGAGGGGTCACAATTACATCCTGAGAATAATTTGACTAATGTGACGATTCAGGGTGTGGAATTTGGCAAAACTTATAACCAAGTCGTGCAGAATGTCTACAAAGAAGAGATGCGCCGTTCTAAAGAATTGGTCAAGGATATTGCCACAGGTGTGATAGACCGTTCGCCAATTGATGAATATGCGACTTGGGAAGAACTCGAAGACGCACATGAATATAACGAAACTGCTGAGTGCCGTGTGGTAGGTTTAGTCGTGGAAACGCGCCCTGACCATATTGATGAAGCCGAAGTTTTGCGTATTCGTCGCTTAGGATGCACCAAGGTACAAATTGGCTTCCAAAGTTTGAATGATGATGTTCTCAGTGCGAACCGTCGTGGACATCGTGTGGATGCGACACGACGCGCTGTGAAGTTGTTGCGTCAAGCAGGGTTCAAGATTCACGCACATTGGATGCCGAATCTCTACGGTAGTAATCCTGAATTAGATGTTGCCGATTATCACAAAATGTTTGCCGAGCCTGACTTCCGTCCTGATGAGTTGAAAGTATATCCTTGCTCACTGATTGAGAGTGCGGAATTAATGCAATATTTTCAACGTGGCGATTGGCAACCCTATAGCCACGATGAATTACTCTCGGTGCTGGTCGAGACATTCAAAGATACGCCTGAGTATTGTCGTTTGACGCGGGTTATTCGGGATATTCCGAGTACGGATATTGTCGAAGGCAATCAACTCACGAATTTCCGACAAATTGTCGCGCAAGAACTTGATAAACGTGGCGAACGCTGTATGGATATTCGTGCTAGAGAAATCCGTTATAAGCAAGTTGGTAAGGATGAGCTGCACTTAGATGAACTCTGGTATACCTCTAGCATGAGTGATGAAGTCTTTATGCAATTCATCACAGAGGATCGGCAAATCGCAGGATTTTTAAGGCTATCACTGCCACATAAAGACGAAGTGGCTATCCATGAGGAACTAGAGAATTCAGCGATGATTCGTGAGATTCATGTTTATGGACAGTCACTGGGCATCGGCGATGATAAATCAGGCATTGCTCAACATAGTGGATTGGGTAAGGCATTGATTGAACGGGCGATAGAGCTAGCTACCGAACGGGGCTATCAGCATATGGCAGTGATTAGTGCGATTGGCACACGCGAATATTATCGGAAACGCGGTTTCTATGACAAGACGCTCTATCAAATTCGAGATTTGTGATAAAAATTGCTGCTCATCACCCTCTATCTAAATCTTTCTCCCATCAAGGGAGAAAGACTTGCTCCCTGCTCATATTTCACTGGTGAGAGAAAGGGCTATAGGTTGAGGGGGAATAGTAAAAAAGCTATACAAATCCTGCAAAATAGAGGGAAAGTTTAGCAAACGTAGGTTGCAAATCACCTATGCCTGACGCACAATCAGAGTAGAAATACTCATAGAAATCAAGGGTCTGAGCAATGTTTGCGGAAGGCAACGGCAAAACATTTTTACGTGGCATTTTATTTTTCATCATTATCGGTACATTACCGTTTTACATGATGGGATTTTATGTGCTAGCAAACGGTGGTAATAGTTCGAGTGAAGCTGAAACGACACTTACCGCAGATGCGACTTTAACACCACTTGGTGCAGATGTCACTCTAACATCGACACAAACAGCTAGCCCAACCAGTAATGCTACCGCAACAGATGTTGACCCACTCCAACCGACACCGTTCCAATTCATTCCGCCAACACGCGTACCAACCAATACGCCGACGATTATCCCGACGAATACACCGCTTCCAACGGCTGTCGGGGATAGAGATGGCGATGGTGTGCTGGATAATGTCGATAGTTGTCCTGATACCGCTGGCACACAGAGTAATGGCTGTCCTGTACCAGACCGTGATGGCGACGGTGTTCCTGATAGTTCTGACCAATGCCCTGACCGTTCAGGGTTGGCTGATTTGAATGGTTGTCCAGCTGATAGTGATAATGACGGTTTGCTAGATGATGAGGATAGTTGCCCGAACCAAGCAGGTATTCCATTACTAAATGGTTGTCCTGATAGCGATGATGATGGTGACGGTGTCCTCAATACTGTAGATGCTTGCCCCAATCAAGCTGGCACAGGCACAAATGGCTGTCCTGATGGCGACGGTGATGGTGTAGCCGATAATGTTGATGCTTGCCCGAATACTGCGGGTGATGGCTCAGACGGTTGCCCGACAGATAGTGATGGGGATGGTATCCCCGATGCGAGTGACTCTTGTCCCGCAGTTGCAGGGGATGGGGCGGATGGTTGCCCAATACCCACAGACTCGGATAGTGATGGTGTCAATGATGATGTTGATGTTTGCCCGAATACTTTTGGTGAAGGTACTGATGGATGCCCGATAGATGGTGATGCTGATAGCGATAGCGTCAACGATTCTGTTGATGCTTGCCCGAATACCGCAGGAGCAGGAGCGGATGGTTGCCCGATAGATAGCGATAACGATACTGTCTTTAATTTACAAGACACTTGCCCGAACACAGCAGGGGCTGGCACAGACGGTTGCCCAATTGATACTGACAGCGATGGGGTTAATAACCTACAAGATAGTTGCCCGAATACATTTGGTGAAGGCGCGGATGGGTGTCCATTACCTGAAGGCACAGAAGAAGCCTAAACAAGAGACCAGAAAATAGACTACTTGGCTAGTCTGTTTTTTTGTTCATGCGGTATAATAGCTACGATATTGACCGTAACAGGGTGAGCTTCTATGACACGGAATACATGGCGCAATATTTTTGTCGGTATTATTTTCTTGACAATTCCATGTTATTTGTTTGCGATTGGCATTTATTTCATTCGGGGTGGTGGCACACAACCTACGCCCACGCGTACCCCTGTTCCATCATGGACACCGATTAATGTAACTGAACTCGCTTTGACTGACCCATCCTTGATAGTAACATCGATTGTGGCTTCACCAACGCCTCTGAGTGGCTTTTTCACGCCGATTGTACCGACATCTAATAATCTTGGTTTAACACCTGTCTTTTTCAGTACAGCGACTCAGTTCCCAACGCGTTTTGTTACGAGTACACCGACTACGCCTCCACCAGCGACAGCTATCCCAACCAGTACGACTGCGCCAGTGAATACGCAAGCTCCGCCACCAACGGCAGATATTTTGTTACCACCGACTAATACAGCATCACCATAACCTCAAATTTGATGAGTAAAATTTGTGTTAAATTTAACTTCTACACAGCTTATATTAGGCTGTCATTTAACATCTATTTAGCTCTCTCACATATATCTTAATCTATTAATTACGCCTTAATCATTGACTTCATTTTGACTCAGAAATCTAACCTAATATGACAGTCGCAAGACATTTTAACGTTAGTGTTTCAATTTATATTTATAGGAGTGAAGTGAAGTGAAACGTATTGTAAGTATTTTGTTCGCAGTTTTATTGTTAGCTGTCCCCACTTTTGCACAAGATGATGAAGCAACTATTGCTGATATTGTTGTCGCATCCACCGAAGCAGAGACACCAGAATTTACGACTTTGTTGACAGCGGTTGGCGCGGCAGACCCTTCAATTTTAGAAGCGCTTTCTGACCCAGAAGCCGAATTAACTGTATTTGCACCAACAGACGCAGCATTTGCAGCACTCGCAGAAGCATTGGGTGAAGAAGCTTTCAATGAAATTCTTACCGAAGAAGGCACACCACGTCTCAATGAGATTTTGCTCTACCATGTCTTAGGCTCAACCGTTCTTTCAGGTGACGTTGTTGCTGGACTTGAAGGCGCAGAAGCAGACGATATGATGGGCGTAAGTTTCCCAGCTGTTACCCTCAGTGGACAAACAATTGATGTTGCAGGTACTGTTGGAGAAGAAGGTTCTTTAGACCTTGAAGCAGGCATTACTATTGATGATGCAAATCTTGTTCTCGATATGATTGATATTGAAGCAGCTAATGGCGTTATCCATGTGATTGATGCCGTACTTGTGCCAGAACTGCGTACCATTGCAGACATCGTGATTGAAACGGCTAGCATGGAAGAAGATGCAGAATTCACAACCTTGTTGACAGCTGTACAAGCTGCAGACCCATCTGTTGTAGAAACACTCTCTGACCCAACAGCAGAATTAACAGTATTCGCACCAGTTGATGCAGCATTTGCCGCAGTAGAAGGCTTAGAAGATATTGTCGCAGACACCGACTTACTGACAACTATCCTTCTTTACCATGTATACCCAGGTACAGTCTATAGTTTCCAATTGGGTGACCTCGTAGACGATATGGGTTCAGCGACTATTGAAATGGCTGATGGTTCAGAAGCAACAATCACCGTATCCGATATGGGTGTGATGATTAACGAAGCAAACATCGTACTTGAATTGGTAGACATCGAAGCAAGCAACGGCGTTATCCATGTGATTGATGCTGTGATTGTTCCACCAATGGAGTAATTCCCTAACGTCTCACTCCCTGTGACGTTGTGTAGCAAAAACCCTCGCCAATGTGTGAGGGTTTTTGTTTTGCACCAATTGTTATGACAAGTGCTTGGGAGAGTGGTACAATGCAAGTCATATTACAATGAATATTGTTGCAAGGATTTTCTCATTTGTTTGATTTAAAAGAACATCTGCGCTCACTCGTTGATGCCCATGCGCCCTCTGGTCATGAAGCCCCTGTTCGTGACATCATCCGCGAGAGTTGGTCAGAAATTGTAGATGAATTTGACCAAGATAAACTCGGTAGCCTAATTGGAATTAAACGCGCTACACAAGCCTTAGAAACACCTCGTAAAATTATGTTAGCGGCACATATGGATGAAATTGGTCTTATGGTGCGTGATATTGTCGATGGGTTTATCTATGTCCATCGTATTTCGGGTGTCGATAATCGTGTGATGCTGGCGCAACCTGTGATTGTACATGGTAAAAAGCCTTTGCGCGGTGTGGTTGCCTCTATCCCACCGCATCTGATGAAAGCCGCAGACCGCAAAAGATATCCGACCTTTGATCAACTGGTGATCGATATTGGCTTACCTGATGATGAGGTGCGTGAGTTGGTACGCATTGGCGATTTAATTACACCTGATACACCGATGGTTGACCTCAACGGTAGTTTGGTTGCTGGTAAGGCAATGGATGACCGTGCCTGTGTCGCAGCAGTGACTTTTGCTCTACACGAATTACAGTCGATGCAACATCAATGGGATGTTTATGCGACGGCGACTGTCCAAGAGGAAAGTGGCTTATTGGGGGCAAAAACAGCCGCACACTATATCCAACCTGATATAGCGATTGCGCTGGATGTTGGTTTTGCCGAGCAACCCGGTATGAAAGACGATGATACCATCAAGATGGGTGCAGGTGCTGGGATTACACTTGGCGCAAATATCCATCCGCAATTGTTTGATAAGCTGATTGAAGTCGCTGAACGCTATGAAATTAAGCATCAGATAGAACCTGTGCCAGCAGGAACAGGGACAGATGCTTGGGCGATTCAAGTTGCGCGTGATGGTATTCCGACTGCCTTGCTCAGTACTCCTATCCGAAATATGCACAGTCCTGTAGAAACCTTAGATTTAAACGATATTAAACGTACAGGACGCTTACTCGCACAGTTCATTGCTTCGCTAGATGCTGAGTTTATGCGTGCGATTGATTGGGATGAGCTTAAAGCGTAAGTTCACTAACTAGGATGTTTTTATTTGTTTCGAGTGATAAATTTTTGTGTGTGTAAGGAAGGGTTAAAAACCCTCCCCTACGCCCAAATTAGAAAATTCATTTTGAACAAGAGAGTATACAAAGGAGTTTTCGATGGATTCTGAATTTCAAGCCTTAATTGATACCTTGCTCAATAGCTCTGATAGTGCAGAACGTATGCAAGCCGCGCGTACACTTGGCAATCATGTGGATGACCTCAATGACGAAGAATATGAAGCGGCGAAATCGGCATTGAACCGTGCCATGACCGATAACAATCCGATGGTACTCACAGCGGCAATGGGGGCAATGACGCGCTTTAATCGTATGACAGGCGACGATGATATTGTGCTACATGGGGATGATAAAGACGATATTTTGCATCCTGAACAAGCCGTCTGCTCAGTCTGTGGGAAACCTGAAGCCTTGATTGCTGAGGGTGGTTGTGAACGTGATGATTGCCCGTATAAGTAGATAGATTCAGATAGTGAACAGCACTCTTATTGTATCTATCGGAATTGTTATATCAATTATTCTATTAGTGAGATGGTTGATACACTCCCTTCAAGCCATTGTAAAACAAGAAATTGAAATAAAATCATATTCTGTAATTCTCAAAGGTATAAATGCTGTAATTTACGGAATACTTGGAGGGATTGGTGATTTATCAGCAATAATTGGTTTATCAATTCTATTGTTTCAAATAAATACAGGTGAACCTGATTTTTTCCTTTTGGCTTTATTCATTGGAATAGAAATGTTGCTTTCTCTAATAAATAAGTTTCTAGTAATGTTCATTAAAAATAAAGAAACGACCTAATAATTAAATGGCTAAGGACACTCTATGCTCTTAGAAGAACTCTCGAATGCGATTGGTGTTTCGGGTGAAGAAAATGCAGTACGAAAAATTATCTTAGATGCGATTCAAGACCATGTGACCGATATTCAGATTGACGCAGTTGGTAATTTAACTGCGCTCAAAAAAGGCAGAGGTAAGAACAATCTCAAGGTGATGATTGCCGCGCACATGGACGAAATTGGCATGATGATTACGGGCTATGATAGCAATGGTCTTTTACATTTTACGAATGTGGGGGGCGTACCAGCGAATATCTTACCGGGATTGCGTGTGAAAGTCGGCAAGAATATCCAAGGCGTGGTCATCTGGCAACCGATTCACTTCAATCGTGACCAAAACGTGAAGCAAATTAAAGACCTACGCATTGATATTGGGGTCGATAGCAAGAAGGCGGCAGAAAATAAGGTCAAACGAGGGACACGCGCCACTTTTGATAGTACCTATGCTGAAATTAGCGAGACAATGGTTCGGGGCAAAGCCTTTGATGACCGTGTCGGATGTTCTTTACTGATAGATATTTTGCAAGCTGACGCATATGAAGTTGATGTTTTGGCGGCATTTACAGTGCAAGAAGAAATTGGCTTACGTGGCGCACAGGTCGCGGCAGAACGCCTCAAGCCTGATGTGGCAATTGTCCTTGAAGGCACAACGGCGCACGATGTCCCTAACCCTGAACTTGACCCTGATAGCATGGATAGCGTGAACCCTGCCTGTAAAGTTGGTGCGGGTCCTGTCCTGACGGTGATGGATAGAAGCATGATAGCCTCGCCACAACTCTTGAATTTCATCCGTGATACTGCTGAAAAACACAATATTCCGTACCAAATCAAGACAGCATTGGGTGGTGGCACAGATGCAGGGCGTATTCACACCAGCAATACGGGTGTACCATCGGCTGTAATCAGTATGCCATGCCGATATATCCATAGTCCGACGGCTTTCCTCAGCAAAGAGGATTATGCTCATGACCTCGCTCTAGTTCAAACTGTCTTGAATAACATCACCGCCGATGACATTCGCGTAGAATAGGATAGCAATGGATTTCAAGAAAATTCACATCGTCATCAATCCAGCATCGGGCAATAACGAACCCATCCTCAATACGATTAATGATGTATTTAAAGAACATGATGTTCATTGGGATGTCTCGATTACGCATGACGATGGTGATGGTGCAAAACAAGCCACAGAAGCCGTCGACAACGGTTGCGATTTGGTGATGGCGTATGGTGGTGATGGCACAGTTTTAGATGTGGCTACGGGATTAATCGGTAGTGATGTGCCGTTAGGGATTTTACCCGGTGGCACAGCCAATGCGATGGCAGATGAAATGGGTGTGCCGAATAATCTTGCTAAAGCCTTGAATTTGCCATTTTCTGAGAAAGCAAGAATTCGGCAGGTTGATATAGGGCAAGCTGAGGATAAATATTTCTTGTTACGGGTTGGTACAGGCATGGTTGCTACTTTTAGCGCAGGGGTTAGCCGAGAACTCAAGGATAGTTTTGGCATCGCCGCCTATTTAATCGGAGGCATCCGTGCGATTAGTAATCCGCAATTCGTGACTTATAACCTGACGATAGATGGCGAGACAATTAGCACAGAAGGAACCGCTTGCCTAATAACAAATGGTAATTCGCTAGGTGCATTGGGACTTAAACTGTCACCAAAGGTCAAGATTGACGATGGTTTGCTGGATATTTTCATCATCAATAACGATGTTCAGAGCATTCTGGGCGCATTAAGCCACATTGCTCAGATTGAAAACTCAGCGATAGATTTACAACATTGGCAAGGAAAGTCTATTCGGATTGAGACTGAACCCCCTCAAGAAATTTATGGCGATGGCGAGACGATTGCTTTCACCAATACACCGTGTGACATCAGCTTGAAGCCGAATGCTTTACATATTCTCACAACACAGGACTAATTATGTCGAAGCCAATTAGTGAAATTATTCAGGACTATCTCGCTAAAGGAGACCATACAGGCTGGTTTGAAGAAGTCTATAGTCGCGTAAAAGAGAGTGATGGACATCCGCCCTGGGCATATATGCAAGCGACCCCTGACCTTGTGGCATGGGCAGATGCAGATAATGTGATTGGCACGGGAAAATCCGCCATTGTTATCGGCTGTGGTATGGGAGATGATGCCGAATTTTTAGCTGAACGTGGTTTCAATGTCACCGCATTTGATGTCTCGCAAACTGCTATTGATATTTGTCGGCAACGCTTTCCTGATAGTCAAGTGACGTACCAGCAAGCTGATTTGTTCAACCTGCCTGATTCATGGCAAACATCTTTTGATTTTGTCCTTGAAAACCGCACGATACAAGCCTTACCCTCAGATATATATCAAAAAACGATGACAGCGATTGCTCATCTAGTGGCTGATAACGGACAGTTGCTGATTTTATGTAATGGACGTGATGAACATGAAGCAAAAGGGCGCATTCCCTGGTTGTTATCGCGTGCAGAATTAGGCTACTTTGCAGAATTGGGCTTAGAGGAAATTCATTTCGACGATAAACACGAAGGCTCAGTACGTCGGTTTGTTGTTTTATATCAAAAATAAACTTTACATTTTATGGAGAAAATGAGTGTGTTTGATTTAATCAAAAAATTAACCGAAGCATGGGGACCCTCTGGTTATGAGCATCAGGTTCGCGCGCTGATTAAAGAAGAAGTTAGCGATTTAGCCGATGAGACGCATGTTGATGGTATGGGCAACCTCATCTGCCGCGTGGGTGAAAAGGGGCAGGGTAAGAAAGTTCTGATTGCCGCTCATATGGACGAAATCGGTGTGATGGCAACCTATGTTGAGCCAAAAAGCCAATATCTGCGTTTTACGAATATTGGAGGCTTAATCTATACCTCGTTACATGGGAATCGTGTCAAATTTGAAGACGGCACAATTGGGGTTATCTCTGTGCATGATTCTTTCGGCAAGGGGCGTTCTTCTGCAAATAGCACCGACCTCTTCTATATTGATGTGCAAGATGAAAATGGCATGATGGTCAGGGATGGTAGCCCTGCTGGATTTTGGCGTGAATCCCAACAGCGCGGTAATCGGGTAATCGCTAAAGCCCTTGATGACCGTATTGGATGTGTCGTCGCCATCGAAACGATGCGAAAGCTGAAAGCGAATGGCACAGCAAATGAAGTCTATTTTGCTTTTACCACCCAAGAGGAAGTTGGCTTACGGGGGGCGAAAACAGCCGCGTATGGGGTAAACCCTGATATTGGGATTGCGCTAGATGTCACCTCGACAGGCGATGAAATTCAAGGGCGTAAGATGGCTGTCAAATTAGGGGGTGGCGCGGCAATTAAAGTCATTGATACGAGTTTGATTGTGCCTAAGCCAATTGTTGATTGGATGGTCGCACGCGCGGAAGCCGATGGAATCGACCACCAACTAGAATTATTAACAGGTGGTGGCACCGATGCAGGGGCAATACAATCGACGCACGCAGGGGTACCCAGTGGATGTATTAGTATCCCGACGCGCTTTTTACATACAACTAGCGAAACGGTTGACCTCAGCGATGTACAAGCTTGTATTGATTTATTAACAGGTCTTATTAGCAACGAAATTGATTTATAATATATTCTAGCTTGTCTCAAAATAAATGATGAAGTGTATTTTTAGGACAGAGCAGGCTCTGTCCCTACACAAATCCTGCTTTATACTTTCGTAGCAATTGCGAGACAGACCATTGATAGATTAATTAAAAACAAAGGAAAGGAGGAGCAACCATGACAATCATACAAATTTTGAAACAGGAAAGTTTAGAAATTGAGCGAAACCTTCGAGGCTATGTCTCTTGATGAACAAGAAGTATGGTGGCTAAATCAAGCGAAATCTGTTTTAGCTATCCTCAATCTGCCACATGCGTCGATTGAATGGCTAGCATATACACATAACGCTGTTTTTGATGTGCGCTATGAGCAAGAACATTATGTTTTACGCTTGTCACTTGCTGAGAATGCTGTACAGATTGACAGTGAGAGGCACATACTAGATACCTTATCACAAGAAGGATTAAATGTTCCTAAACCTGTGAAGGTAATTCAGACTGACACGGTTTCTGGTTTATTGCTGATGTACATGCAAGGCACATCACCGACAGCCGATGATGTCAGTCTTACACAGATGACTCTTATCGGCAAATTCCTCGCTCAATTACACCAAATCAAATTCGATTCGACTCTTGCCCGACATGCACTCAATTGGGATGGTTTGTTTTCTGAACAGGGCATTTATCAACCAAGTGACGACAATATGCGCGTTTTTACTGGTGAGCAATTGTCTGTGATGAAGCAAGTTGCTGAAAGCGTGCAATCAGCAATGGCAAGCTTGGGGCAAAGTGAAGAAGAATTTGGCATCATTCATGGTGATTTTCTACTCAAGAACATCCTGTTTCATAACAAAACTGTACACGCACTCGATTTTGAGTATTGTGGTTGGGGTTATTATCTCTATGACCTCACACCGATTTTATGGCAGTTAAAACCGCAAGGACGCTATCCACAACTTGAGCAAGCCCTTTGGGATGGTTACGCTAGCATTCGTCTACTAACACAGCGCCACCGTGATTTACTGGAAACTTTAATTTCAGGTCGGCAAGTGGCGAGTATGCGCTGGATAGCATCTAACCAAGATAATCCTTATGTGGCGGGCAAAGTTGAGGCAATATTAGCGCAACGAACGGCGGAACTGTCTGCGTTTTTGGAAACAGGTATCTTGAAAAGAGAATAAAACATGCTCCGAAAAATGGACGCGTATCAAACATATATGCTGATGCGTGCTTTCGCTGCTTTTGGCTTTGGCGTGACTTTCGGCATCAATATGGTGTATCAGGTTGCAATGGTCGGTTTAAATCCGCTCCAACTCGTTTTGGTCGGGACAATGCTAGAAGTTTCGGCGTTTGTCTTTGAAATTCCCACAGGTGTTTTAGCCGATGTCTATAGCCGACGATTATCGGTCATTATTGGCTATTTCATCATTGGTTTAGGCTTCTTTGTAGAAGCAATTCCAACTTTTGCTATGGTTTTATTGGCACAATTGATTTGGGGTTTAGGTTATACCTTCATTAGTGGTGCATCCGATGCTTGGATAGTCGATGAAGTTGGGAATGAACGGGCGACAAAAGCCTTCGTTCAAGCACAACGCCTGTCGATTATCGTGGGCTTTGTTGCGCTATGGATTAGTATAGGTCTAGGCGCAATTCAATTGAATCTGCCTCATCTGATTGGTGGGGGAACGCTCATTATCCTCAGTATCGTTTTGTGGATTGTGATGCCAGAAGATGGATTTCAACGTGTGCCAAAAGAAGAACGAGAAACATGGGGTGATTTATTCAAGACATTTCGTGATGGAGTCAAGCTCATTCATGCTAGCCATATCTTAGCGATGATTATTGCCTCAAGTTTGTTGATTGGCTTGTTCAGTGAAGGCTGGGATAGATTGCAAACAGCCCATTTACTGACAAACTTTGGCTTACCCGACCCGAGTACCTCGTTTAGTACCTTAATTTTGTTCGGGGTAATTGGGAGTGTTGGCTCGTTAGTCGCCTATGTGGGCAATACTTGGCTCGAAAGACGCAATCTGCAAAGCCATGAAGAACTATCAACTGCCTTGATGCTTACTTATGCTGTGATGGGTTTTAGTGTTCTTACTTTTGCATGGTCAGGACATCTCATTCTGGCATTGTGTAGCTTATGGATTATGGGCGCAGCGCGAACGGTCAGTCATCCACTTTTTACTGCTTGGATTAACAATCACATTGATAGTAAAGTCCGTGCGACAGTATTATCTGTATCCTCACAAGCTGATGCCATTGGTCAGATTGCGGGTGGCGCACCTGTTGGCTATATCGGTATCCTGACAAACATTCGAGTGGCTATCAGTGTTAGTGGCATGATTTTGATGCCTGCTGTGTGGCTCGTTGCTCGTATTCGTCAATTAGGGCGTGATTCTGATGTTGTTGTGATGACATAAATGGCACAAGAATCGGACTGCATTGGATATGCCAATCCGATACACTAACCATACAATAGCATTATCTAAAAGGAGCGATTTTGTGTCGCTCCTTCTTAAATTATGGAGTAAGTATGTTTGCACAATACATAGGTGAATTGGCGGCAATTGGTACATCTGTCGCGTTTGCATTTGGCTCAACCTTATTCACATTATCAGGGCGCATTATCGGCTCAAAATTAGTTAATCGCACACGGCTGGTGATAGCTCTGTTGGGCGTAATGCTCGTACACTTCCTGTGGTTTGGTGATGTTCTACCCAGTGATGCAGGATTTCAGCCCTGGTTTTGGCTCGGTGTATCAGGTTTTGTGGGTCTAGCTTTAGGGGATGGATTGTTATTCCAAGCCTTTGTGATGATAGGTCCTCGACTGTCTATGTTGGTTTTCTCACTTTCACCTGTTTTGGGCGCAATCCTTGCGTGGGTATTCTTAGGCGAAACACTCAGCCTGCAAGATATTTTAGGGATTTTTATTACCGTTGGTGGCATTGCGATGGTAGTGACTGAGCGGACAGAAAAACCAAAAAATGATGAGACTCCAGATAATACACGTCACTATATTTATGGATTATTATTCGCTTTAGGGGGTGCATTTGGGCAAGCAGGTGGACAAGTCTTAGCGAAAATCGGCTTGGCGAATAACTTTCCTACATTCTCAGCCTTACTAATTCGTTTGATTGTTGCCACCGCGATTATCTGGGCATTGACCATCGCTCAAAAGGAGGTCTTGAGTAGTTATCGTAATCTCAGAGCTAATCCTCGCGCTGTGGGGATGTTAATTATCGCTGCCTTATTGGGACCAATTATTGGAGTATGGCTGTCACTCGTGGCTATTCAAAATAGCCCGATTGGAATTGCTACCACCTTGAGTTCGCTCACACCTATTTTCTTGATTCCGATTGCCTATTATGTCTTTGGTGATAAGGTGACGAAACAGGCAGTTATTGGTACATTAATCGCTGTTGGTGGGTCAACGCTTCTTTTTTTCTAGGGGAGACTTTGTTAAGGTCGCAATTGCGCTACGCAAGATAAATGCTATCACGACAAAAACTAGCAAAAATCCGCCTAATATAGCATATGTTCCACCATCTCCTACCTGTGCGCTAATTGGTGTGATGATGAAGGGCGATATAAATTGCCCAAAAAAGAGTGAAGTCGTCACACCACCTAATGCGCGTCCTCGCAAATTTTCAGGAACACCGCTAGCGAGCCAAGTGATGAGGTTCGGCACAACTAAACCTAGTCCAAATCCACCTAAGACGAGACCCATCCCAATTAATAGCCACCCAGTTGCTAGTGTTAATAAGATGAAGCCAATTCCTGTAATGGTGAAACCAAGCAACATCGTATACAAATTCGGCAGATGTTTATCAAACTGACCAAAAGATGCTGATGCAATCGAGAAAAATAGACTTAATCCTGCAATGGCTAATCCAGATTGTGCGCCATTGGCACCGACCAAACCCTCAAGATAAAAGGGTAATTGTACGGGTACGGCATAAAAAACAACCTGTGTCATCATCATGACGATATAAACAAATGTCATTAATCCGATGGGTAATGTTGCATTGCTTATTGGTGTTTCATCGGATGCTTGCTGACTTCGCAACGTTGGCTCATAAATGACAGTGACAACAAAAGGTAACATCAGGAATGAAATGAAGTAAATCAAAAAGGGAGAATGCCAGCCTATATCTGCAAGGAAACCACCCAAAGAGAGATAGATTACGCCTCCCATGCCCGAAGCTGCCGCTTGAATCCCCAAGAATGAAGACCTTGCTTGACCAGTGTAATAGTCTGCAATGAGCGTGGTAACTGTTGTCATTACGCCTGATACAGCTAACCCGAGTAAGGCACGAGAGAAGAGCAATAGCCAAATATCATTGATGAAGTAGCCAGCACCGCCAGCAAAACCATAGACCAGAGCAGAAATAACCAGCAGACGCTTACGCCCGAACTTATCGACAATCGTGCCAGCAATCGGTGCGCCTATCGCAATGAATAAGGCGGGAAGGGTCAAAACAAGGCGTACCATCAAATCAGGATTAGGAATATCAGCAAAGAATTCTCTAATTGCTGGCAAGGCAGGTGAGATAGTTGCCCCTGCCATCACAGTTAAGGTGCTTGCAACCAATAGCGTCCCTTTCAGTAAGATGCTATCAGGATTATTTTTGGGCTTATCCGCAATGATGGCACTTGTCGTCATGCTTGACCTCATAGTGTGCAATATAGTAAGAATACGCTACTCTGATAGGATGTTAGCCGATGTCCTTACAAAAATGGAATTAGGAAATAAATTTATGGTGAAGATTGTTGTACTCGGTAGTTTCAATATGGATTTGGTCACCTATGTAGAGCGTATCCCCAATATAGGTGAGACTGTCACAGATGGCACATTACATACATTACATGGAGGCAAGGGAAGTAATCAAGCAGTGGCGACAGCACGCCTCGGGGCAGATGTCAGTTTCATAGGGTGTGTTGGGGATGATCAATTCGCACAGGAAGCTTATGATTTATGGGCAAAAGAAGGCATTAATACTCAGCATGTGCGACAGGTGGCGAATGTTGCGACAGGTACAGCCTCGATTTTAGTGGATGCAAAAGGTGAAAATATAATTGCCGTTGCACCCGGTGCAAATCGTGAACCCCAAACATCTGATATTTTAGAGGCAGAAGCTGAAATTGCCCAAGCGGACATCGTCATGGCACAGCTTGAAGTACCGCTAGAAATTGTCGAATTTGCCTTTGAAATTGCTAAAAAACATGGGACAAAGACCTTGCTCAATCCTGCACCTGTACGTGACGGTTTAGAGAATTTACTTAACTCAGCCGATATTATCACGCCCAATGAAGGTGAAGCACAGGCTTTAGGCGAACTACCAGAAGATAAAATCATCGTGACAACTTTAGGCTCTAAAGGGGCACGCTGGCAAAAGAATAATGAAACGGGTGTTGTATCTGCGTTTAAGGTAGAAGCAATTGATACTGTTGGCGGTGGTGATGCCTTTAATGCTGGGTTAGCAGTAGCACTGGCAGAAGGGAAATCTTTAGCAGATGCTGTCCAATTTGCGAATGCTGTGGCTGGGTTAGCGGTTACAAAACGTGGCGCAACGGCTGGTATGCCTCAGCGTGAAGATATTGACGCGTTTTTGGCGAAGTCCCAATGATACGCCTACGGATGGTTTACAGATAACGAGCATTATCTATAATCGAAGTAAGTTCAAAAAGGCAAATTAATGATGATGCGTTCTATCACTCAAATTGAAATAGATGACCTGATTTTTCAGGCAAAGCGTGACCCTCGTAAGCGTAAGATTTTTCGCTTGCATGAACATCATGAACCTGTACAACGGATGGTCAATGCGATGATTGAAGGAACATACATCCCACCGCATAAACATGAGAATCCTGATAAGGTCGAATTATTTAATATTTTAAAAGGGTCAGTTGCTGTCTTACAATTTGACGAAAAAGGCAAAGTTGAAGTGGTAATAAAGCTCGATGCCAACGGGATAAATAAGATAGTCGATATTCCACCACGAACGTATCACACATTGCTTCCCTTAGAACCATCAGCGTTATTAGAAATAATACAAGGTCCTTATGAAGAAGCGACACACAAGCAATTTGCACCCTGGGCACCCAAAGAGGATGATGCCAAAGTAAGTGAATATGTGATGTATTTAACCTCGATTGTCCACAATTGGACTTAAATAGTGGTCAAAAGAATAGATGTCGAACCCTGTGTGGACGAACAGTGGAGAGCGCACGCAACCACTCTCCTACAATTCCATATACAACGACCACTTACTTAACAAGAAAGCTAAACAAAAAATCCCTATCAATGTGATAGGGATTTTTATATTTAAGACCGAATTGCCTTAGCGAATTGGATTGTTGTTTTTGCCGATAATACGGCGAACTCGATGTGAGAATGTTTCACGCAATGTTTTTGCTTTGCGCTCATTTTCTGCTTGAGCAATCAATTCTTGTTCGCGTGATTTATGTAAAGTCATTGCATTATAGTCGTTGTTGAAGTTATCCACTTGTTAGCTCCTGCTAAATTTCAGAATACATTCAGCAGTATACGCCTTTTATGCACCATGTACAGTTAATGTTGTGTAAAAATGGACAATTTATACAAGTTTTAATCTTCCTTATACAAAATACTCACAATTGAGACGGAAATCCCCTCAATTTTTAACATTACACTGGTTGCGGAGATGTCATCCCAACTAAATTTTCACTGATTTGCCATAAGCGTTCTTGCGATGCCACATCATGCGACGCACTACTTGATGATTTTTGTTTACTATTCACCCAATATTTACCTGTAATACCTTTAACCTCTGGCGAAGAAGCAAGATAAATTTGTGTGCTTGCACCTTTTTCAGGTGATATTGCTACTAGGGATTGTATTAAACCTAAACCCTTAGCAAGCCATCCCCCATTATTCATCCCAAAACCTGTATTCACAAATCCAGGATGTAAAGCATTGACCGTGACATTCGTGGTATCTAAACGTCGTGCTAATTCATAGGTGAATAAGATATTCATCAGCTTACTTTCACTGTAACGACCAAAGCCACTATAGTTATTTTTCGCTTGAATATCATTGAAGTTGACTTTTCCGCCTGTGTGTGCGCCTGACGATACGTTGATTATCCGAGCATCGCCTGTTTCTTGCGCTGTTTCCTTGATTGTATCCAGCAAGAGATTCGTCAGCAGGAAGTAGTTGAGGTGATTAAGTGCGAAAGTCATTTCATTGCCGTCCACACTTTCTTTACGGTCATTGAAAAATGCACCTGCATTGTTTACCAAAACATCAAGGCGCGTATGTGTTTCTAAAAATTCTTCTGCTGCACGTCGAATATCAGCGAGGGAGGATAAGTCAGCCTGAATGTATGACACATTCTGATTGCCCGTTTCCGCTTTAATCTTGCTGATCGTATTTTCTAGCTTGGATTTGCTACGACTAATGACAACCACTTCTGCACCTTTTCGTGCGAGTTCTATGGCTGTAATTTCACCAATGCCATTGGTAGCACCTGTTACGATGACGACTTTACCGTTCATTATGTGTCCTAAATAAATTTACAGTTATGATGTTATCTTAGCCGTTGACTATAAAAATTATGTGAGAAAATCAATATGCCAATCGACTACTCATTTAGCAGATTTGCCAGCTTGGGCTAATTTTTTACGCCAAGTGGGTTGTAACTCTGCTATTGTGGATAATTCTAGTGCTTCTTGTGGATGGTCTTTACGGTTGCTCATCACTTCATGGGTACGAATAATTGTCCAGTCAGGGTGTGGACGCTCAATTAGTTTAATTGGCATCCCAACCGAGACATGTCCTGTTTGTAGTACACGGCAATACCAACCAGAACGAAAACTTGCCTGAATTTTCTTCACAATGCCACGAATTCCTAAGGCTTGATAAATTTGATTACAAGGTTGGCGTGGTTGTGATACCTGAACACGTACCATATCCCCGATTTGGTAAGTATCGCCTATGCAAACACTATCTTCATCTAAACCAGAAACAGTAAAATTTTCAGCAAATGACCCGTAAGGTAAATCACGTCCTAATTCTTTTTGCCACATCGTATAGTGCTCGGCAGAATACATTAATACTGGGCGATGAATTCCACCGTGAAATTTTGTGTGATGTTGTTCATCGCCTTCTACATTCATCTCGCTGACAAAAACTTCACCAGACACGGGTTTTTTCATGTAGCCTGTGACCCAATCTTTACCGTTGTAATCATGAGTCTGTACTTTACCAACTTGTATACCGAGTAACGCCATTATGTTTTCCCTTTAGATGTTCATTGCTATAATGCTCTGACTATATCAAGACTTATCATTCGAGGGAAGATTATGCCATTTGCTGAGACTTCGACAGGCGCGAACTTATTCTATGAACACTTAAATGCTGAGGCTGAGGGTCTTCCAGTTGTAGTGCTTCATGGTTTATTGGGAACAGGTCGTAAAGATTTAGGGCATGTCCTTGATTGGCTTGCTGATGAAGGCTACGAGGTAATCGCCCCTTCATTGCGTGGCTATGGTGAATCAACGCCTAAACCGCGTGATTTCCCCTATAAATTTTACCATCGAGATGCAGACGATATTTTGGCTTTTTTGGAAGCAATCAATGTACAAAGATGTCATATTTTAGGCTATAGCGATGGTGGTGAAGTCGCCTTAATTTGTGGTGGCACTCAACCTGAACGTTTTGCTAGTGTAGCAACAATTGGTTCTTTGGGTTATATGGGTCCAGATACACGCGCAGTCATGATGAACTATCGTCCGGGCAGTGAATGGATTGAAGAGGAAGAAATTCAATTACACAGTATCCCTGATGCCGACAGATTTTCAGCACAGTGGGTGCGGTCAATGGTACAGTTGGTCGACAGTGGTGGGGATGTTGCGGTGAGCCTCGCGCCAAAAATGATAATGCCTGTACTTATCATGCTCGGTGATAAAGATAAGCTAAACCCGCGCAAATATGCCGATAAATTTCTTGAGGACGTTGTGAATGGTCAGGTAGTAATGTTCGATGCTGGGCATCCCGTGCATGACCAACAGAAAGATAAATTTCGCAAAACATTTTTAGCCCACCTTAAACAAGCAGAAGCATAAGTGTTTTGCATAATTTAAGCATCACCCTATAATCATTTATAGTGACATTTATCTTATCATCGGACTTTCCTAATGCCATTACAAGAAACACCATTCCGTAAAGGTTTCGAGACACAGCTAGAAACAATTTCTGTGGATAACTTGCCCGTACAAGGCACAATTCCTGATTGGTTGAAAGGCACGTTTGTCCGCAATGGTCCCGGACAATTTGACTTGGAGCATGGACGTTATTGGCATTGGTTTGACGGTTTAGCCATGCCTCATCGGTATCGCTTTGAAGATGGTAAGGTGAGTTTTGCTAATCGCTATATCCAGTCGGATGCTTATAAAAAAGATAATGCTACTCAAAAACTGAACTTCCGCATGTCTGCGACAGACCCCAAGCGGACGGTCTGGCAGAAGTTATTTTCTATGTTTCATATGGATTTTACGGATAATACGAATGTCCATACCTTACAAATGGCAAATGAATATGTCTCAGTTACAGAGCGTCAAATAGCATGGACATTTGACCTTGATACATTAGCCACAAAGGGTTTGTTTAAGTACGATAATGGCATTGGCAATGCTACACAAACAGCGCATCAACATTATGACCCTGCTACAAAAACACAATTCAATCTTGCCTTGCGTTCTGGGATGCGAAGTCAGTATGAAATTTATTCCTTCAAAGGGCGCAGATATAAGTTGATAGGGCGTGTCCCCACATGGACTCCCTCCTATATGCACAGCTTCGGCATGACTGAAAACTACATCGTCTTAGCAGAATATCCCATGCAGATGACTTTAGGCTCAATTTTGCAATTCTTATTCTCAGATACGCCGTACTTAGCGAATTTTGCATGGCGACCACAGCAGGAGACAACGCTAACGGTTATCAGCAAGAATACTGGCGAGGTCGTCAAACAGGTGCAAGCTGAAGCATTTTTTGCCTTCCACCATGTGAATGCTTTTGAGCGAGGCAATGAAGTTGTCGTTGATATTGCCGCCTACGCCGATTCGAGTATTGTGCAGGGGCTTTATGTGCAGACGATGATTTCTGATGTGGAATATTCAACCATGACTGCCGAATATCGACGCTATACGATAGATATGGGAAATCCTAGTTCGCTGACATCCGTTAATTATGATGTCACATCCGATGACCGTCTTATTTTGCCACGCATTAACTATAATCATTACAACGCAAAACCGTATCAATATGCTTATGGGGTGAGTACAGCTGGTGATAGACGCGACTTCATAAATCAGCTAGTGCGTGTGAATACGCATTTAGC
The DNA here is from genome assembly GCA_965230145.1 of Phototrophicaceae bacterium. Lineage (GTDB taxonomy): Bacteria > Chloroflexota > Anaerolineae > Aggregatilineales > Phototrophicaceae > JAUZRW01. The sequence goes on along the minus strand of CBDDKI010000002.1, from coordinate 1,961,512 downwards.
AGAAGTCGATAAGCGTTGGCATGTGGAAGGACATTATCCGAGTGAGGCAGTCTTTGCACCACGTCCGGGGGCAACGGATGAAGATGATGGCGTGTTGATGTCGACAGTGTATAACTCTGAAACTGAAAAATCCTATTTATTACTGCTTGACGGACAGACATTTGACGTAAGGGCAACGGCTGATATACCGATTCGCATTCCCTTTGGTTTTCATGGGCGATGGTATCCGAATGGGAATATGTATGCTTTGTAAAAGCTAATCCATCTTTAGCAAAATGTGAAGTAGACTTTAGTATTAAGCATATATTCTACTGAAAAGTCGTCAGTCGTCGGTTTTCATTTATCCGAAAAAGCATTTTGCTTTTAGTGATAGCCGATTGCTGGGTAACATCACAGAATAGCATGGAGAGCGAAACATTATCAGGGCGGACGCAATACATTGCGTCCCTACAAATCAACAGGGTTCAGTAGGGACACTATGGATAGTGTCCGTGACAAAAAAGCGATGACCAGGCTATCTTGTAGCTATACCGATAACTGATGACTGAAAACAAAACTATCCTGAACGAAACTATCTGTTTTTAGATTATCATCCTAAAAATTGTACGACCTAACATCAGTATTTAAACCTCTAATTGTGCTAACTGATGCAATCCCCATTGGTGATTGATTGACTCAAATAAGGACTGTGCTTGTGTTAGATGATGCTCATCATTCTGGATACGCCCTAAGACCATATGCGCTAAACCTTGTTCGTAGGGCATATCAAATTCATGAGCTAATTTGAGACCTTCTTTAGCTAGTACCATTGCCTTTTGCGTTTCTGAATTGAGACACAGTCGGCGGGCTTCAAAAATCTTGGCACGGGCGAGACCAATGGGATAGGTTTTACCAAAGCTCATTAATTGGGAACAAGCCTCTTGTGCTTTTTGGCGCGTTTCATCGCTTGGATTCTGAGCCAATAATGCCAACCATGCCTCAGCAGAAACAGAATAACCATCAAATTGTACATAGATTTTGATTTGGTTCTCTGTGATTTTCTGCGAGAGTATGATGGCTTGTTGATAGAGCAACTCCCAATTCTCATGGCGTAACGATGTCAATAATTGAACAGGAAGTGCATTGAGGGTCACAATCGGTGTTTTAGAATCTAATTCTAGTGCTTCAGTTGCAATGGCAAATGCCTCATCAAAACAACCCATCATGAAGAGTGACCGTGAACGAATTGCAAGTTGAATCGCCATTTGTGAGAGATGACGCACACGTTCCGTTGAGGTGTATGCTTGAGTGTATTTCTCAATGGCTGTTTCATAATTACCACGAAAATGATGAATATCGCCTACTAAGCCAATCGCTTGTCGCCATTCACGCCAATCCCCAATTTCATCGGATATCGTCAGGCATTCTTCTAGCAACTGTTGAGCCTCTTGCCATTTACCCCAACCTGCATACACAATTGCCATCGGGAAGGTCGAGACGGCGCGCGCACTCTTGCTTATATCATGCTCAAGTGTTTTGTGAGCCTGTTTAAGATATGTCTTTGCCATGCCCTTCATACCAATAGTTGATGTTAAGAGGGCTACCCCTGCATAAGAATAGGCTAACGAATATCCTGCGCCTAATTTTTCAGCCATATTGAGTACACGAATACTGGCATAAATGCCCAAAATCTGTTCTGGTTGGTAGGCAAGAATAATTTCAGAAATTTGATTTAAAGCTAATGCTGACTCAGTCAATTCAGCATGTTTTTGCGGAGATTTTAGGACGCGGTTATATGGGGCGATACGATGCCACGCTTGTCGTAGCACTTGCCCAACAATGGCTATTCCTTGCCCCAAACTACTATTTGGAACAGCAGCATTTGAAATACCAACTGCCTTAGTCAATGTAGAAAGAGCTTCAGAAATCATACCCAGTTCATAATAGCAAGCGCCTAACCTGCGATAATAATGAGCAATTTTCAATCTATCTGCCTGTACTTGTTCTGAATTAATTAACTCTAATAAGCGTTCTAAATCTTCTGAGGCTTCTTTGAAAGCACTACTATCATAGGCTTTTTCCGCAGTGATAGCTTTATAATGAGCTTCATTTTGGACATGACCAGCTTCTTGCCAGTGATATGCCAAACGTACCGCTTCATCGTCGGGGTTATAAAGCTCTGTAATGGCTTGCGCGACTTGCGTATGTAAAGATTGCCAATCTGCTTCCGTAATGTCGGCTTCTAAGGTATCACGGACTGCATTGTTAGCGAAATACCAGCGATTGTTCCGTACTTTCAGGAATAAGGATTCTTCACCAACTTGCAACCATTCATTTACTTTATCCTCGTTAAATAGATGATTCATCACCTTTAGATCAATCGCTTTACCTATGATTGCCGACATCCTGAACATCGCATAATCATTTTCAGGCAATTTCTGCAAGCGATAGCGGATAACGGCTTGAATATTGTCCCCAAACATATTCGCGGGTAAACGATTTAAGTCAACTTTATCTAGTGAGCCAAATTCCTCGATAATCGCTCGCAAGACCTCGATAATGAACATCACATTGCCATTGGTCTTGTTTTGGAGCAAATCAATCACTGTAGATTGACCTGTAAGATTACCGACAACTGCTTCAGCAAAGGCTGATATTGCCGATTGTGATAAATTATCGAGGAGCAGAACTTCAGCGCCTTGCAGATTTTTAGGTAAATCAGGGCGCTCATCGGTGCGATATGTTCCGACAATCATAATAGGGTTATTGTGGGTGATGGGAATAATCTGCCGTAAGAGATTTAGGCTTTCATTTGCCCAATGTAAATCTTCTAAGATGATTACCAGTTCGCGGTTGAAGCTAGATAAAATTTCAATAATCACTGTTAGTAGACGATTATACGAAGCAACTGCACCAATATCAGGGGCATCAGGCACTTCAGAACCGATAATACGGTCAATGTCTTCGATTAGGGGTTTTAAGACACTCGCTTGTAGAGGCTCAATATTTATCTCTAGCAAGAGGCGTTTTAGCACATCACGCCATACCTCATACGGTGCGCTTGCTTCTGATACAGATTGTCCTCTTAATACGAGTGCGCCCCGTACCAACGCGCGAACACGCAGTTCATCAATGAGGCGTGATTTACCAACTCCTGCTTCTCCTCCAACAAGCCAGACGCCACCTTGTTCTGTAAATGCCAATTTTAGGGCTTTATCTAGACTATCGAGTTCTTTGCTACGCCCAACCATCGCAGCATTTTGTAACAGACTCTCACGTACTTCGATATTGGTTTGATTTTTATAGCCTAATACCTCATAAAAAGCAGAGAGTACGGCATCAGTTGATGGATAGCGGTCTAGCGGATCTTTTTCCAACATTTTAGCCACAATATCGGCTAAAGCATCCGTATTGAGGTCAGTTTCTAAGCTGTAAAAAGGGCTAGGGTCAGGTATGCGATACGAAATATCTTCTACAAGTGAATTGATATTGCTATTATCGTAAGGGAAAACCCCTGTAAATATTTCGTAGATGATTAATCCAGCAGCATAAATATCAGATAGGCGTACCAAATTATCGCCATAATCCACACCAAATGATTCGGGAGCCATATATGCCAATGTACCCACAAACATATCCTCTGGCTCAAAACCATCTTTGTTTTGCATTTTCGCCACACCGAAATCGAGAACAGTGACTTGCCCATTTTGGATACTGACATTCTCTGGTTTGAGGTCACGGTGCATAATGCCGCGTCGATGCAAAAAGTGGATAGCTTCCATCATCTGAATAACTAATTCAGTTTTCTCTAGAACAGAACAGCCTTTAGCATATTCCACAATATTTTTCGTCTCATCAAGCAGAGTCATTGTGAAGTAAGGCTGCTTTGCAAAATCGAAGCCAAAATCTAAGACGCTAATGATATAAGGATGGCGGAGAGTCGCTAAAACACTGAATTCTTGGGCAATTGCCACGCGGAAATCAGCAATAGAGGCGGTGGTTTCTTCTATTTTGCGATGAAATTCTGCCTTAACATTTTTAAGCGCAACAAGTTCACCTGTTAAACGGTCGTATGCACTATAGACAATTCCCATTCCACCTGTGCCAACAATCGAGCGAATGTGGTAACGGTTGTCAATTTTTTTGTCGATTGAACTCATATAGTGCTTTACCAGTCTACCGAATAGTGCTAATGGGTCTATTGTACTAGAGAACCTTTATTCATGGCACATAGATACTGGCTAATTTCTTAATCATTTGGGATGAATATGAAGAAATTATTCGGGAACGGGCTGAACCGTCCCCGACAATACATAGAAAACTAGCTCACTACATACAATTCACGGAAGCCCGTTGTGAGTGGCTCACCACCATCAGGGCGAACAACGACAACATCTTCAACGCGTGCAGAGTAAGTATTGAATTGGGTGATGCTCGGCTCAACTGTAAAGAGCATCCCTTCTTGGATAAGTGTTTCGTCACCAGCCGTTAAGAATGGAGGTTCATGCACATCCATACCGATACCATGTCCTAAACGATGCCGAAATTCTTCACCATAACCTGCATCCACCAAGACTTGACGTGCTGCTGCATCAACCTGAGTTGTTGTGGCTTCACCTGCTTTCATGGCGGCAATCCCAGCGGCTTGTGATTGCATAATCAGATTGTAAATATTCAAGAATTCATCAGTGGGTTCGCCGAAAAATACAGTGCGTCCAAAATCATAACAGAAGCCTTGATACGCCGCGCCAAAGTCAAACAAGAGAGATACAGGCGCATCTAAGGTACGTTTCCATGTCGTTTCGCGTTGACCAAAGAGCAGGGGATGATTAGGACCAGAATTGTAGAGTGACGTCGTGAAGGAAGGACCTAACGAGCCATGTTTCCGTAGTTGATAATCCACTTCTGAGATAACTTCTAGCTCCGTCATGCCGAGTTTGAGGTTCGATAATACATCAGCAAATGCGGCTTCGGTGATTGCCCCTGCTTGGCGCATCATATCGATTTCTTCTTCGGACTTTATGACACGCATCTCGCGCAAAATATCAGTTGCCGAAATAAAGGTTGCAGTCGGTAAGATTTTATTCAATGACGAGACTGTTTCACCTTCTGACCAATCGCTAATGGCGACGCGCGGATTTTCTGGCAAATCAAAACTATCCAGAATGCCTTTTACCATCTCAGCAGGGTTATCCCAATCACCGAGTACCCGCAAATCAATGCCTTTTACATTCTCTAAGCCACCAAACTCTGCTGACATACGAGGCAAGGCAAGAATGGGTTGATGTTTTGGACTCAACCATGCTCCTTCTAACCATGCGCCAGGGTGCATAGTTGCACCAAAGTTAGGAATGTCACGCGGAACACCTGCTAAATATTGTAAATCTGATGATGCAACAGGGAGAAATGCAACATCGGCTTGGTTGCCTAAACGTTCTTGAAAATCTGAAATTCGTTGTGTGTAATCCATAGTGTTTCTACCTTTATAACTGTAAATTATTTTTTGACTATAGCGCATTCCGCCTCAAAAATCATACAATGGACTGTGATGGTTATAGGACAAAAATTTGCAGTGACGTTTCAACTCGTCTATAATTTTTGATCAAATATCCTTATGATATTTTATCTTAATAATGAACGTGGAGGTTTATTGTGTTATCGAAAAAACATTATGTAAAACTCTCGCTGTTCTTGACTTTAGCCCTGCTTTTAGTGCTAGGCAGTCTGGTAACAGCCCAAGAAGAACGTGTATTGGTTGTAGGGCATTCCGAGGTGACGGAATCTTATGACTTAGCACACGCCTTTAACCCAACCAGTGGTATGGTTCACCGTGCAACCTACGACACCCTCGTAACATTCCCTGATGGTGATGCAAGCTCAATTGAGCCAAATCTCGCAGCAGAGTGGAGTGTTTCAGATGATGGTTTAGTCTACACATTCAATTTGCGCGATGATGTCACCTTTGCTAATGGCGACCCATTGAGTGCTGATGATGTTGTCTTCTCATTTACACGCTTACAAAATGTATTGAGCAATCCATCATTCCTAGCTGACCCAATCATTGGTATTGAAGCAGTAGATGATTTGACAGTTGCAGTTACATTAGCAGAGCCACGCCCATCCTTCCTTGCTGAAATGGTCAACTCAGCATTTTCTATCGCTAACGATAGTGAAGTGATGGCAGCTGGTGGTACAAACGCCGAAGATGCAGCAGAATCCGATACCGCGATGGAATTTTTTGACCAAAATTCAGCTGGTACAGGTCCTTACATCCTCGAAAGTTGGACACCTCAAGAAGAAACTGTACTTGTCCGTAACGAAAATTACTGGGGCGAAGCACCTTACTTCGACCGCGTGATTATCGTCAACATTCCTGAAGCAGCAACCCAAAAAGTCGCGCTTGAATCAGGTGATATTGACATCGCTACAGATTTAACCCCTGACCAAGTCAGCACAATGGAAGAAAACCCTGATATTACCATTTATCGTGCGCTTGACCGTTGGACACATTTCTTATTGATGAACCGTGATCCAGAAGTTGGCGGTCCAGTTGCTGACCCACTCGTTGCGCGTGCCATTCGTTTAGCACTCGATTACGAAGGTTATACACAACTCTGGACAGGCAGTGTAACACCAGGTTCAAATATGTGGGTTGGTATTCAAGGCGCGTTAGGTCCTGATATGGCACTTAGCCGTGACCTCGATACTGCGCGTGAGCTACTTGCAGAAGCTGGCTATCCTGATGGTTTTGAAATCGAACTCAGCTACCCTGACCTTACATTTAGTGGTGTAAACCTCAGCACGAACGCGCAAAAAGTTCAAGCTGACCTTGCTGAAATCGGTATTGTTGTCACCTTACGTCCTGGTGAACTCCAAGTATCACTAGAAGAATATCGTAATGGTCAACAAGGATTTGGTTACTGGTTCTGGGGTCCTGATATTCTTGATCCTGTAGATTTCCTTTCCTTCTTACCAGGCGGTAAAGTAGCTGAAGAACGTACCCTGTGGACAACAGAAGGGGTTGACCAAGAAATCCTAGATTTAATCGCGCAAGCTGGTACAGAATCTGATCCAGAAGTACGCCTTGACGTGTTCAACCAGTTGCAATTGTGGTCACAAGAGAATGGTGCATATGCTCCTTTCAACGTACCAACAATTCAAACAGCAGTTGGGTCTGATATTTTGGGCTACATCTGGCATCCAAGCTGGAGTCTTGATGTAACGCGCCTCAGCCGCGCTGAATAATCACTTTCCTGTAGAGGCACATCAGTGGTGTGCCTCTACTGTTGTAGAATCTTGAAAGTAATTAGAAAAACCATTTCATTTTTGGCGGATGGCATAGATGCCATCCCTACATCAATCCTCATTTCTTGGGCAATACTGTAGGGTTGAGACCTGTCTCAATCGCTCAAAAACATAGGCTTAATTCTAAAAACTTTTGAGACGTTACACACGTAGAAACTGGAAAGTAATTAGAAAAAAGCGGTGACTTTCGTTTTCGGACGCAATAATGCTCTTTAATAAATTAAGACGGAGAAAAGTCTCGGCTTTTGCGCCTTCATATAAACATGAAGGCTAGATAGCTAACATCGACACAAGGTCGACAATGAAAGCTGTCGGCTTTAGCCGATGTCGATTTGATAGCGTCCGAGTTTATTCGGATGCGATACTCCGTATTTAATTGTAAAACTGCATAGATGCCATCCCTACGTTATTACCTAAAAAAGTAGATTTCATGTAGGGACAGCATGCCTGCTGTCCGCGACAAATGACCCAAATTTATTCAAAAAACTTTTAAGACTCTACATTATCCTCTCTGACGCTAACGAAACGACAAAGCACATGGCAATTTATAAGTACATCATTCGACGCTTATTGTTTGCAATCCCACTTGTTTTAGGCATTACAATCGTCGCATTCTTAATAGCCAATGCTATCCCTGCTGACCCGATTAATGCTAATCTGCCACAAAATGCACTGGGTGACGAAGAACTCGTCCAAGCCTTCCGTGAGAAATGGGGCTTAGATAGGTCACCTGTTGAACAATATTTTGTGTATCTTGGTAATCTCTTGCGTGGTGATATGGGCGTGTCTATTAAGACTAGAAATCCTGTTCGTGAGGATATTCAGCAATTTCTTCCTGCTACGATAGAACTTTCAACCTATTCTATCGTTGTTGGGCTGGCATTAGGTATTAGTTTTGGGGTTGTTTCAGCCGTTTGGCGTAATTCAATCGTTGATTATCTCGTGCGATTTTTTGCCTTAATTGGTGTGAGTTTCCCTGTATTTTTATTAGCATTGATTGGTCTAACGGTCTTTCATGCTGAATTAGGCTGGGTAGCAGGTCCAGGACGTTTGGGCTTCCTCGTGCGTGACCCACCGCATGTCACGGGGTGGTTTACAATTGATAGCTTGTTAGCAGGGGATTTTGATACATTTTGGGATGCGGTATCGCACTTAATACTGCCGAGTATCGTATTAGGCATGTATGTATCGGGAATTATCGCTCGGATTACACGCTCATCTTTACTCGAACAACTCAGCGCAGATTATATTCGCACAGCACGCTCTAAAGGCTTACGCGAACGGGTGGTCATTATGAAACATGCCTTATCCAATGCGCTTATTCCTGTCGTGACCATCATTGGCTTACTATTTGGTAGCTTGTTGGCTGGTGCAGTTCTAACCGAATCTATTTTCGCTTGGCCCGGCTTAGGGCGTTATGCATTCCGTGCATCGACCTCACAAGATTTTCCTGCCATTATGGGAGTCAGTATGTTAATTGCCCTAATTTACGTTGTCGTAAACTTCCTTGTTGATTTGGTTGTTTATTTCCTTGACCCCAGAATACGATTGAGTTAATTGATATGAGCGAAAACATTGCTACTTTAGGATCAATTCGGACAGCAGAAAACACGAATATTTTTGTTGCAGTAGGGCAAATATTATGGCGTAACCCTGTCGTGTTGCTAGGTATCCTTGTCGTTCTATTTTGGGTGATTATGTCTTTCCTTGCCCCTGTGATTGCACCCAAAGACCCACTCGCGCAAGATGTCGGCGCACGACTATCCGCACCGGGTGATAATTACTTTATGGGCAGTGATGAACTCGGACGCGATATTTTCAGCCGTGTGTTATATGGTGGACGCATTACTCTCCCTGCGGCATTGGCTGTGGTTGTGGTCGATGGTATCTTAGGCACAATTATCGGTGCTTTAGCAGGATACGCTGGTGGCATCTGGGATGAAACCATGATGCGAATTACTGAATTATTCATGGCATTCCCGACAATTATCCTCGCAATGGCAATCACTGCCGCTTTAGGTCCTGATATTCAGAATGCGGTGCTGGCGTTAATCATTGTGCGATGGCCCAATTACGCAAGGCTAACGCGCAGTCTGATTCTGGATGTTAAAAATGAGGACTACGTGGAAGCCACGAAAAGTTTAGGCGCGAATAATCTTTACATCCTCCGCAAAACACTCTTGCCGAATACGATTGCCCCTGCAATTGTCTATGGCTCGCTCGATATTGGTAACGCGATTCTGCTCTTTGCTGGCTTGAGTTTCCTCGGTCTAGGTCCTGAGCCTTCATCACCCGAATGGGGACGCATGGTCTCAATTGGCATTGATTTCTTCGACCAATGGTGGATGTGGTTATATCCTGGTATTGCAATTGCAAGCATCGTGATGGCGTTCAATTTCATTGGCGATGGTCTGCGTGATATACTTGACCCTCGTACACGCAAGGCATAGAGTCATCAGTGGTCGGTTATCAGTTATCCGTCACTGTTTTTTGTAGTGGCTAATAACTATTGACCGATAACCGAAAACAAAAATATACTGGCAACAGATGTAGAGTCTCGAAAGTTTTTAAAATAAAGTCTGTGTTTTTAAGCGGTTGAGACAGGTCTCAACCCTACATGAATGCCTAAAAAATGACGATTGATGTAGGGATGGCATCCATGCCATCCGCCAACAATGTGACAGATATTTCTAATTTCTTTCCAGTTTTTATAAGTTAATAACTCCAAAAATATCGTTCTAAAATTGTACTGCATCTCAATAAATAGGATACTCCAATGACCAGCTTCGTTGCCTTTCCTGATATTCATGATAAACCGACAGACCTCAAGAAAATTCGACATGTCTTGGCAGATGTGGATGTGGTTCTCTTGCCCGGTGATATGACCAATGGCAACGTCGAAAACTTGCATACCATCCTCGATATGATCAGCAACTACAACGAACAGATTTACGCTGTCTGTGGCAATATGGATACCGAACCGATGAATATGTGGTTATCACGCGAGATGATTAGCACCCATCGGAAGCATGTCTTGGTTGATGACTTAGCGATTCTTGGTTGTGGTGGCGCATTGCCATTTTACGGACGTTATGTTTTTAGCGAAGACGAACTCGCAGGATTTTTGAACGATAGCTTGCAAGACATCCCCGACGATACGCCTACAATTTTGATGTGTCATCAGCCACCTTATGGCACACAAATGGATTTGCCCTCAGGTTCAGATGAGCATGTTGGAAGCCATGCCGTTCGTGAATTTATTGAGCGCGTACAACCGCTTATCTGCTTCACGGGGCATATGCACAGTTGCGTGGGTATTGATAGCATCGGCAATACACAGATTATCAATCCGGGTCCGATATGGGAGAGTGGCAAATATGCTTATGCGGAAGTCGAAAATGGCGAGGTGCTGACCCTCGAAATTCGGGAAGTCGAAGCCCTAGATTTGGGGTTTTAGTGGGTAATGCTGATACATTGGGGAACGGAGAAAATCATTTGTTAGTCACGGACGCGATACATCACGTCTCTACAATATTGCCTAAAAAGGTTACATTCATGTAGGGACAGCATGCATGCTGTCCGAAATACCTAAAATACTTCACAATTTACTCGGAGGTGGCTCTTCTAAACCTCCATCAGTCTGCAAAGCCTTGATGACCCGTTTAACTTCCCGATTAAATTTATCTATATCGTTTTTCCAACCAACAAAATCAGCCGCTAAAGTTGTCTCGAATTGGCTTGCGCGAGGATGGTTTTTGTATTCCTCACTGAACATATGACCATCTAAATTTAGTGGTATAAGTACGCCAACCTGTTCGCCCCGTTCACGCTGTAAATCACGCGATTTCTTGAAGGCTTTGTCTACCTCAAAATCAACCCACCATTTTTCTGTGAGTGAACTTTTTGAGGCACAAAAAAGCACCTTATCCCAATATTGAATACCCCGATGAATGCCGTCATCTATACGTTGACCGGGAAGTAATTGCTCGGGTGCATACCAGCAACGAATACCAGCCCCTTGTAGAGTGTTATAGAGCAACTCAGCAAAATCTTCATTGGCAGTGCTATAGCTAATGAATACGGAATAATAATCAATAGGTTTATCAACTAGAGATTTAGCATAAATAATCAAATTGTCTGGCACACCACAACCTCTTAAAAACATTTCAGGGATATTACCACCTGATTTGTAGAGCGTATCAATACCAATTGTACTCGGACCATCATGCTTAACCTTATCTAAGTTCTTGACTTGTGATAAATCAACATCCGAAAACATAGTGATATTGCATCTAGCTCTATTTAAGTCTGCATCAATGAGTTCGGCTCGACCTAAGTTAGTGTCACTTAAATTTGCACTAATTAGATGTGTCCCTCTTAAGTTTGCGCGAGTTAAGTGTGCTCTGCTTAAGTCTGTATCAGTTAGATTTGCTTGTTTCAAGTTAGCATCACTTAGATTTGAATCATTTAGATTTGCATTACTTAAGTATGTACGACTCAAATTTGCACCACGTAAATTTGCATCACGAAGATATACACCATATAAATTTGCACCACTCAAGTTTGAATCAACAAAGTCCGCATTAATTAGGTCTGAGTTACTGAGATTTACACCACGTAAATCTGTTCCGCGTAAATCCACGTCAATAAGATTCAAATTAGCTAGGTCAGCATCACTTAAATTTACTCTTAATCCCCAATTATCTCTTCGCCATTGATTCCAAATGCCTATATCATTTTTTTCTAAGGCTTCCATCAAAATTGCAAGATGTTCTTTATTTGCCATACGTTCACAACTTACTCAAACAGAGGATCATTTTCATTTTTGGCTTGGGCTTCGATATTCTCTAAATCTTCGGTAGTCAGGTCGGCGAGGTGTTCATCATCCTCAACTTGGTCAATGAGGTCTATCTCAACGGGGTCTACAGGTGTCTCATCCTCAATAGGGATGCCTGCCATCATATTGAATAACTTGGCATAGAGATGTGCAGGTAAGCCTTTGTAAGCGAGTGCCATCCCGTATAAAAAAGCATCTACTGCCTCGCGTGAATCGGCTGTGAAAACGACTGTCTCGCCTGTGGTCACAGTGTATGTCCCTGCAATTTGGTCAATATTCAGAAACCAGTGAAATTCATTGATAACCGTTCGGGCATCATTAATTGTGCCGATATGCTCTTCGAGTAGGTTGAGGGTCTGCATAAAATCTTACTCGCTTTAATTTACGATTTTTGGGGACTTTCGCTTAAGCCATTGCATAGTCAGTATAAAATTCCAGTTATTTCACGCCGTTGACTAAAATCAACGTCTATATATCAACATCGTCTAAAGACGACAACCAAAATTGTCGACCTTGTGTCGATGTTGTCAGGCTAGCCGTCATGTTTATATGACGGCGGACTTTCTACTTATCAGCCTAACTCAGTAACTACCGCCTACAAACAATCTCTCATATTAAAAACGGACATATCAACGGGCATATGCCCAACATCTAGTCATCATTGTTTGATATGCTCTGTTTAGCACCTTACCAATTGAATATTTTAGCTCGGGTTATCACACAAACCTTTTACAAACTGCTGAACAGGAAATTGCCTGTTATTGCGATTTTTCCCTACGCCCAAAATCCCTGTTAATGTCCCTGTTTTCTCTGTTATCTCCTGATAAACAGGGAAATCAAGTTTCGTTTCTTATCGCCTTACAAACGAACATTAGGCAGAAAACGCGCTGGAATGACCTTACTCAGCAGATGATTGATGCGTAAGGCAATCAACAAACTCTGCACATCACTCTGATTATCATATTCACGTCCGCCACCCATCCGCAAAAATCGCTCGTAATCGTGCAATGCCCCCGAAAAATCTCTCAAGGCTGTACGGATGCGTCCACGCGCTTCATAACAGGCAGGTATCCCTGAATCAAGGGCAATCGCGCTGGTCAGGTCAGCTTCAGCTTCAACGAGTTGCGTGGTTTTTTCATAAGCTAAGGCACGATTATAATAGGCAGCATAATGCTTAGGGTCGATAGTGACAGCCGCCAGATAATCATCAATCGCTAATTGATAATCGCCACTAAAACGATAGAGATTGCCTCGCTCATTATAAGCATCCGCTAGATACGGATTCTTACGCAGGGCATTATTAAAATCGTACATCGCTTTATCGTAGGCTTGTAAATAGGCATAGCAAATCCCACGATAGAGATGCGTCTCAGCAAGGTCGCCTAAACTCAGGCGTAATGCTTTGGTGAACATCTCAATCGCTTGTTCATATTCTTCATCTTCAAAAAATTCGACCCCATCGTCGAAATAATTAGTGATAGGTGATGTCATGTTTCAGTAACTAGATTAGACTCTGTTGATAAAATTCACTCAGGTAGAGCATATTCTTCATTGTCACATTAAAATAGAGTGATTGCAACTAAACCAAAACAATATCAGGAGACAATTCATGCAGAAAGCTATCTGGACAGTTATTGCACTTTTGCTCATCAGCTTGCCGACATTTGCACAAGACGATGAAGGCGAGGTAGTTATTGATGTGGCGATGGTCAGTAGCATCTCAGTAGAAGAAGGTGAAGACATTAGCATCACAATTATGGGTGATTTACCTGATTCCTGTACTGAAATTGGCGAGATTAGCCAATCTGTTGAGGATGATGCAATTCTCGTCGTGGTCGAGACAACACGCCCTGCGGATGCCATGTGTGCAACAGTTATGACAGCCTTTGAAGAAACCTATACGCTTGATACCAGCGACATTGAAGCAGGAGACTACACGCTTGATGTGAATGGCGTAACCGAAGCTTTAACCATTGTGGCTTCTGCTGATGCTGAATCTGTTGAATTAACTTGTCCAGAAGCAGATGATGACCTTGCTTTATTCAATGATTTGGGGATATGTTTCCTGTATCCAAGTGAAAATGATGTCATGATAGGGAATGACTTTGTTCTCATCAGCCAACCTCTAACCAGTAACGCACTGTTGCTGATTCAAATAGAGGATGCAGAGGACACCACTTTAGAAGATATTCGTGAGCAATTAGAAGATGATGATGTTATTGTTTATGACGATACCATCGGTGGACAAGACACACTCATTTTTGAGAGAGGCATAGAGCGCGAAGCCATTTTTGTTGTGAATGAGACAATCTACCATTTTGTCGTTCAGCCGATATTCGATGAAACAGGCGGAATTTTGTGGGCAGAAGTCATGAATACAGTATTTTTCCCTGAGCCAGACGAGGATTAAGGGCGATATTGATTATTGCTGTGCATTCGTTACACTACTAATCATTAAAGAGCTTAAATGTAAGGGCGTAAGTATGCTACGCCCTTATGAAATAATTCTCCAAATTTTGTCTCAAAAGTGAATTTATTTCGTTAAGGATTATGCAAGATGCCATCTAAACGTTATTTGAGTGCTAAAGAAGCTGCCAAAATGCTCGATATTAGTTTATCGACACTCTATGCTTATGTCAGTCGAGGACTGATTCGTAGTGAACAAGCTGCTGAAGGTAAGCGTCAACGGCGATATTACGCGGAAGATATAGAGAAACTCTTAGCACGCAAAGATGGGCGACGTAATCCTGAAACTTTAGCTAAAGATGCCCTTCATTGGGGCGCACCCGTGATGGATTCTGCCATTACGTTAATTGATAGTGGCAAAGTCTATTATCGTGGACGAGATGTTGAAAAATTAGCGCGTGACAATACTGTTGAAGAAGTCGCGGCACTCATCTGGCTAGATGATATGTCTCAGGCAAAAGAACTATTTAATTTAGATGTGCAAGTCTCGGCGCAGCAATATGAGACAATGCTCCTCCATATGGAGATTGACGGCGCAGAATTAACCCCTATTCAGGAGTTATTGACCTTTTTGCCTTCTGCATCAGCTGATGACATCAGTGGTTACGATTTACGCTCTGAAGCTGTCGCACAAACAGGCGCTCGTATTATGCGTCTGATGGCTTCGATTGCTTCTGGTGATGTGCCAGAAAATGTCACAATCCCTGAGATGCTCCAGCAAGGATGGTGTCCTAAAGATAAACGGGCTATCACTGTCTTAAACGCCGCGCTTATCGTCACAGCTGACCATGAACTTAATGCGTCCTCATTTTCCTCACGTGTAGTTGCTTCGGCAGGGGCAACACCTTATGCCGCAGTCATTGCTGGCTTGGCGGCATTACAAGGTGTAAAACATGGAGGCTACACGGAGCGGGTTGAAGCATTATTTGAGGAAGCCTCATCTCCCGAAAAAATTCAGGATGTGATGCGTGCGCGGTTACGTCGTGGCGATATAATTCCGGGATTTGGGCATAAATTATATGCTGACGCAGACCCTCGTGCGCGTGTTCTCTATCAGATTTTAGCGGAACAATATGGCGATAGTTCAGAATTTACCTTTGTTAAGCAAGCGATTGATATAGCAAATGACCTCATAGGCGAATTTCCAACGATAGATACCATTCTGGTGGCTGTCTCGCGCGTGCTGAAATTGCCAAAGGGCAGTGCTTTAGCTTTATTTGCTCTAGGACGTACTATTGGCTGGATAGGACACTCAATTGAGCAGTATGAGACTAATCGTTTAATTCGCCCACGCGCCCGTTATACAGGCACACATCCTGAGTAGCTAAATTGCTAATTCACCTTACGCAGTAATGTGAAACAGACTTTAGTATCAAGTATATATTCACTGATAGAGTGGTCGGTTTTCAGTTGTCCGAAAAAGCATTTTGTCCTTATGTAGAGTCTCGAAAGTTTTTAAAATAAAGTTTGTGTTTTTGAGCGGTTGAGACAGGTCTCAACCCTACATTAGTGCCTAAAAATTGAGGATTGATGTAGGGATGGCATCTATGCCATCCGCCAAAAATGTGACAGGTATTTCTATTTTCTTTCCAGTTTCACATTACTGATAACCGACAACCGTATACTGAAAACAAAATTGACTTCAACGAGACTGTTTGTAATCAGATTGTCATTCTAAAAACACGATTGCGTAACATCATCTGCTAATTATTTGCTTCTTAGGGCATCAATAATCTCGTCGCGGAATTTGATAACACTCAAAATACCATTGATTTGTTCAATTTCGGCTTCACTTAAATCACCACGTTCATTGATATGTAAGATATTCTCAAAGCGATTATAGGCATCTAAAGAAATCCACTCTGCATATTGTAGAAGCATCTCTCTCATTTTCTTGTCGAGCATCGGGCGAGGAATTGTCCTGAAGGCTGATTCCAAACTGTCGAGAAATCTATCTGTGAGTTCATCATTCCACTGTGCTTTAATAGCTTTTAAGATGTTATTGGCATAGTGAGTTATCGAATACATAGGTTCTTTATTAAGCCAGTTCCAAGCCAGTTTCATGAGTTGTTCTTGGCTGAGATGCCTCATTAATTTGGCTGTCGCATAATGCTCTACATGCAACATCAAAATATAAAGAAACTCTGTATCCTGCGCTTGAATTGCACTATCTTCCCAAATGCGATAAAACACTTCGGGACGTGAACTTTTGCCTGCTGCCTCGACTAATATTTCAGGCGTTGCACTATATTTTTGATACCAATACGATAAGGGCAACATCATCAAAATCGATTCAGGTGAGAAATCGTGTCCTAATAATTCACATAGATCTCTCGCTTGCAATGGGTTGATATGCTCAGGTTGACCTTTAAAAGTTGATGTGTATGCAAAGTCAATGACCCACTCGTCTTCAATCTGCTTTAGGACAATCAAATTTTTGATATTGTCATAGGCTTCTTTGGCTAGTCCCGATTCATCAATCTGTAGTAAGAGACTAATGGCAAGGTCGCGAGTATAGTCATCGTCAAGACATGACCATAGAAAAGGAATATCTTCTTCTTGCACATCTACTGACATCTCATTGACTAAATTCCAACGCATTAAAGGGTCTAGTTTATCCCAATGTTTTACCAGAGTATCTAAAGCACGTTCTCGGTCAGTTGTACGCAATCGTCGGAAATGATTTGCCCAAGCTGTATAACGACTGTGTTCTTCTTTCTTTTTCGTCTTTAATATAATCCACTGCCAGCGTTTATTTTGAGACTGTTGTGCTAACCAAGCTCCTCTTGCTCCTAATGCTTCCCTAATTGTGGGTGCTAGTTGTCTTTTTCGTGCTCCATAACTGAGTAAGGTCGGTATCATCTCGGAGGGTATCGTCTGCTGATTTTCCTCAAGTTTCTCGAACCACATCGGTAATAAATTATCATGTAGACCATTGAGCATTAGCATCAAGTGATACTGTGCTTTCAATGAACAAGGTGGATTCTCGTTCTGTTGAGGAGATTGTGAAAGCTCGTCAGTCAATTGTGCTGGAACATAGCCTGCTTCCATTTGAAGAGCATGCGCCGCGACACTTAATAGTAAATTGTGTTCAGGTGAGTCATCACTAGTAAGTAAAGAAGATTGTTCTTTAGATAGCACATTTTTTGTACTGGGATTACTACCTGTTGCTGCAATACGAATAAGTTTTTCTGGTATGCGTGGCATTACACAGCCTCCATTTCAAAGACTGCAGTTAATTTTGCTCTAAATTCCAATAATTCAGAGACATCATATGCTAAAGTTTGAAATTCACGGGCGGAATTGTAGTGTTTTATGACATCAATGAGATGCTTATTCTGTTTCGGATGAATATGCCATTTCACGCTATCGAGCAACCGAGCTAAATCATCGGCTAACATCTGATTTTGACGGTTAAGCATTGTTGCGATGGTTGTGGTCAGCATTTTACTAAAGCGCACACTCCAAGGGAAATCCATCTTGCGAAGCTCATTAGTCACAGCGACAGGTATCCGTTGATACCTCACTTTTTGAAGCATCAGAGTCACACGCGCCTCATATTTTTCATGTTTTGTCAGGCGTGGGCGACGCGCTGGTTTGATATTGCGCGACCAAGACCATTCAGGGTTTTTACTGTATTCCACTAACCAACGTCCGCGCGATCCGATAACTCGTTTAGTTAAATCGCGAGTATTGGGTAAATATGTTGCAAGGGTGAGCATGAGAGGTATCGCTTCATAGGGGAAAGTTGCTTCCTCTAATGCGACCCAATGTAACCACTCGGCATAAATTTCTGGAAATTTCCCGTGATATATTTGTGTTAGGATTTCTAAAATATCAGACGAATAGGCAACTTGCTGATGTTCATCATCAGGCTCAACTGTACTTTCTAAGTGGCGCATATCACATTGTGGATTAAATCCTGCTTGTCTCCGCATTGTCAACAAGCCTGCAACAAATAGGACTTTTACAGCATCATTATCTGTATTGATGCTATTGAGATAAGGGTCGATTTGCGGATGAATTGTCTGAATGGGCGACTTTAGCGCATCAGTACCGTTTGCCGCAATTAGATTTAGTCTATGCACCGTGGAACTTCCCAATGACGTTGAAATCGACATAGCGTTTATCGACCATTGCCCCTATGGGATAGAGGGTTTTACCATCCCATTCCCCTGTTACTTGAATAGGATAGCCTCCACTCAGAGCAAGTAATGACCATGTATGCTCAAATGCTTCACTCAAGGGTAAATAAGTGCCATCAACTTCACGCAGAACCCACTGATGATCAAGTTGTACAGGGATGACATCCTCTAATACGAAGGGATATTGTATCACCCAAGGGTTCTTAGCGAGTGCTAGGGCGTATTGCTCGATACTGTCTTTGATAGAGCGTCCGATAATTGTTTCATGATAGCTATTGTCATTGTGTAGCTCTGCTATGAACGCTCGTAGGGGATATTGTGAAGGGTAGAAGCATAATTCGCCTGTAAAGGATGTTCCAATTTGCCGAATCGTCTCAAAGGCTGAATCGCCAAAGGTGAATTCTAATATGAGTGCATTTTGCCCTGTTTCCAACCCTCTTAACCAAACACGTTGTGTTTTGAGTCCGCGCCGACCATTTTTCTGGCTATCATCAACCACATCGCCTGTGTAGCGTCCGATAACGAGCCATGTATCGGTTACGGTTAGTGTATCGTAGAAAACCATTTCATCACGCTTGATATGCCAACCGAGTACACTACGTATATCAGCTTGCGTTTCTTCGGGGAGCTTATCGTAATTTTTAAAACTTTCTATTAGTAGATATAAGCGTCCTAATTGCTCTAGTAGCGGTTCAATCCAATCGGTGCTTTTTGATGGAATACTGCCCATGTCTCGTATCCAATTTGCCACACCCGGTGCCTGTGCATCGACCATCCTTGCCGCCCGACTATCCCAAAAATCATAACGTCGCACTTGTGGGTCAGCCAAGCCACGTCGAATCATATTAATGAGCCATTGCTCTAGTTCTTGCAGACCATTGGCAATTTTTAGCTTGCGTTTCGTAAATAATTTTTGCCGTTGAGCAATGCGTTCAGGGGTAATCGTATCATTTTTTTGCTTGCGTTCATCACGCTTACGAGCGCTGATAGCTTCTTTATCAAGCCATTCTTCTACCCAATGTGGGGGATGTGCTTCCGTAATGTGTTGAGGGTCATTAATGAGCATATAGAGCAAGGCAATGATGTGCTTACAGGGTGATTTATAGGTTCTGCAATTACAGTCCCAAACTTTATCATCGTGACGTAATTTGAGTAAATCCACTTTGACTTTATATGGGCTTTTATTGTGTTCTTGGTAAACTGCCCATGCGCTATAACTGTCTGATGCAATGGCTTGCCAAGCCGTGAGTTGAGGATTTGCAAGTTCACGTCCTGATTGTGCTGATGCAGCATCAGGTGCAAGTAAAGTAATACGTTCCATGCTCCATGCAGGTAAAAAAGGATTCATTCGTCAGCTTGCCTTTAAAAGTACAAACAAATTGCAAAGCAAAGTCTAGTTTAGCATACAAAATTGTTGAGAGTTTTAGGCAATAGTTTAGTGATGGTACTTATTATTCATTTTTAATTGTTAATGTTATGTAACGATTGACTATGCTTAAAATGCTTTACTGTATAATTAATCTCATAATCATTTTTAGTTTATAGCGTGGTATTTATAGTATGCCCGAAGATAATAAACATATACGTGACGAAAACTACACAACTCGTCTTGATGAAGTTCTAGAAGATTTAGAATTAGCAGAACTAAAAGCACTTGAACATAAAGCAACAACAGATGTACCGCTTGAGCCACTTATTCCGTGGGTAATTGAATTTCGTGTTATTGGGACACCTCAAATCATTCGTGCGCCTATTGGTGAGCGTCTGATAATTGGTCGGGATGATGCCAAAAATAATATTCATCCAGAAATTGACTTAGTACCCTTTAATGGGCAACGACTTGGTGTTTCACGGAAACACGCCCGAATCATCATGCGTGATAATCGGATGACAGTCGAAGATTTAGCAAGTGCGAATGGAACTTATATTAATGGTAAGAACATTGATGTTATGGTGCCGATGCGATTACGCGATGGTGACCAACTCAAATTAGGGAATCTAACCCTTCAAGTTCATTTTGTAGTTCAGCCTCATTCTAATGAAGATACGATGCCTGACTTTGGTAATGACGTGAACATCCCCAAAATTGGTAACGGTGAACGCCTTCTTCTTTTGGACAATAATAAGGAAGTGTGTGCTGTTTTGCGGATGATAGCTCTACAAGCAGGGTTCACTGTGGCTGTTGCTCATGATGTTACTAAGGCAATCGAAATATGGGATAAAGACAATATTGATGGCATCATCGTTGAGCTTATGCTAGGTGATAATAATGGTTTAGACCTCGTGGATTATGTGCATCAGGCTAGCTCCACTACCATCCCAATTATTGCGACAACTAGTACAGCAGGTGGGTATCGTGAAAACCAAGCGCGTGCCAAAGGCGTAGATGACTTAATTGAAAAACCCCTGAGTGTGGATAAAATTATAGAAGCATTAAGCACACTCAAAGAGATAATAAAGCAATAACTTCATAAGTCTACGATATTTAATGGCTCTTCCTGACCCATAAACACTGTGTCAACTGTGATACAACGGAAATCCCTTGACAGTCCCTTGTGGCACTGATATGATACCGCAAGCTAGTACAGTAAGTGGACTCCTCAATTGAGGCACTGACTTACTGAATTGAGCAAGATAACGATAGTGCTTCGCGATAACCGTGAAGTTACTCGTTATGACTTAAGACAGATACGGGCGATCTATACCTTATAGATACGCCCGTTTGCACGCCTAGAAAAACTAGGCAAAGACTATTTTAAAAACTGTCTGTAATTAAGAAGAGCGGAGTGTTTCATGCCAACCATTAATCAGTTGGTACGTAAGGGTCGCAAAGCCAAAAAACGTAAGACTAAAGCACCAGCATTGCAGTATACGCTGAACGCATATAGTCAACGGCGTACCCGCCAACAAGGCGGCGCGCCACAAAAACGTGGTGTTTGCACGCGCGTGTACACAACAACCCCAAAGAAACCTAACTCGGCACTGCGTAAGGTTGCCCGTGTTCGTTTGTCAAACGGGATGGAAGTTACTGCCTATATCGGTGGTGAGGGTCATCGTTTGCAAGAACACAGTGTTGTCCTTGTTCGTGGTGGTCGCGTGAAGGATTTACCGGGTGTTCGTTATCACATCGTTCGCGGTACGCTTGATACTGGTGGCGTAGAAGGTCGTCAGCAAGGGCGTAGTAAATACGGCACCAAGAAGGCTAAATAGACATCTTGCGTAGACAAGAAGGGAATTTCGATGCGTAGAAAGACACCTGAAAAACGCGATGTCCGTCCAGATGCTAAGTACGGGAATAAGAACGTTACGATGTTCGTCAACCGTATGATGTACGGTGGTAAAAAAAGCACAGCTTTTAAAATCATGTACCAAGCATTTGACATCATCGAAGAACGTATGGGTCAGGATCCTGCAGAAGTTTTTGAGACAGCACTGAATAATGTGCGTCCAGCAATCGAAGTTAAACCACGTCGTGTAGGTGGTTCAACATATCAGGTTCCGACAGAAGTTAAGCCAAGCCGAGGTGTTGCATTAGCGATGCGCTGGCTCATCCAAAATACACGCAAACGTGGTGGTCGTAGTATGGCTTCCAAACTTGCGGCAGAATTTATGGATGCGGCTCAAGGACAGGGTGCTTCAGTCAAACGTAAAGACGAAGTACACAAGATGGCGGAAGCAAACCGAGCATTTGCACATTTCCGTTAATTACTATCACCGGGGCACTCTCCCTAAAATGGGTAAAGTTTAAGGTGTAAAAGGTCAAAATGGCTAAAAAACAAGAATTCGACCTCAATATGGTCCGCAACATCGGTATTATCGCACACATCGACGCTGGTAAAACAACCACGACGGAACGTGTTTTGTATTACACAGGTATGGTTCACCGTATTGGTGAGGTACATGATGGTGCCGCGACTACAGATTATATGGAACAAGAACGCGAACGTGGTATTACAATTACCTCAGCCGCAGTCACAACCGTTTGGCGCGATCACAAAATTAATGTGATTGATACGCCTGGTCACGTTGATTTCACCGCCGAAGTACAACGCTCATTGCGCGTACTCGATGGTGGTGTCACCGTGTTTGATGCTGTTGCAGGTGTTGAGCCACAATCCGAAACCGTTTGGCGGCAAGCTAACGAGTACAACGTACCACGTATGTGCTTCGTTAATAAAATGGATCGCACAGGGGCAAACTTTGACCGTTGTGTGGGCATGATTGTTGACCGTCTACATGGTAATCCAGTTCCAATTCAATTCCCTTATGGTTCAGGGGAAGACTTTGCAGGCATCATTGATTTGCTCGCAATGGAATTAGTAACCTACGGTGATGACCAAGGTACGATGATTGAACGTCATCCGATTCCTGAAAGTCATCGTGAAGAAGCTGAGACACGTCGCGCAGAAATGATTGAAAAAATCGTTGAGAGTGATGACTTCCTCACTGAGAAATATCTCATGGAAGAAGAAATTACTGATGATGAAATCAATGCGGCATTACGTGCTGGAACTATTTCTGGTGCATTACATCCTGTCTTGTGTGGCTCTGCCCTCAAGAACAAAGGTGTTCAAATGTTGCTTGATGCAATCGTTGATTTGCTTCCATCACCATTGGATATTCCACCTGTAAATGGCGTATCACCAGATAATGAAGAAGAAACCCTTCAACGAGCAGCAAATGATGATGAGCCGATGTCAGCATTGGTTTTTAAAATTATTGCTGATAAATATGGTCGTCTTGCATTTACGCGTGTTTATTCTGGTGTCTTAAAAGCAGGAACACGTATTTACAATCCTGTTAAAGATAAAACTGAACGTGTCGGACGTATTGTGCGGATGTTCGCAGACCGTCGTGAAGATGTTGATGAAGTACATGCTGGGGATATTGCAGCTGTTATTGGTATGAAAGATACCTACACAGGCGATACTGTCTGTGATGCAGATGCTCCAATTATTCTCGAAAACATCAAATTCCCTGACCCTGTGATTGAAGTGGCAATTGAGCCAAACAGTAAAGCAGACCAAGATAAATTGTCCAAAGGTCTTGCTGGCTTATCTGATGAAGATCCAACCTTCCAAATCGAAGTTGACGCTAACTTAGGTCAAACCAAGATTAAAGGCATGGGTGAGCTTCACCTTGAAGTTTTGGTAGACCGCTTAAAACGTGAATATGGTGTTGATGCAACAGTTGGTCGTCCGCGTGTAGCATATCGCGAAGCGATTACCCGCACACACACTGTCGATACGGTTTTCAAACGTCAATCTGGTGGTAGTGGTCAATATGCGAAAGTTGTTATTGAATACGCTCCGATGACAGATGAAGAAGCGGCAGAAACCAAAGAAAATCTCATCTTTGAAGATAGCATCAGAGGTGGGTCTGTTACCAAAGAATTCATTCGCGCTACCGAAAAAGGTATCCGTGAAGCAATGGACGGTGGCATCATCGCTGGCTACCCAATCGTTCGCCTCAAAGCGACAATGATTGATGGTGGTATGCACGATGTCGACTCTAGCGAAATTGCGTTTAAAGTTGCTGGGTCAATGTCCTTGCGTGAAGGCATTCAAAGTGGTTCACCAGTTATTCTTGAACCATCAATGAAGGTTGAAGTTATCGCACCAGATGAATATACTGGTACGTTGGTCGGTGACTTGAGTTCTCGTCGTGGTACGGTTGAAGGTATGGATCCGCGTGGCGAAGGGGCAACAACTATTCGCGCACAAGTTCCACTTTCTGAAATGTTCGGTTATGCAACTGAAATCCGTAACATGACACAAGGTCGAGGCAACTTCACTATGGAGTTCGACCAGTACACAATCGCGCCAAATTCAATTGCGGAAGAAGTAATTGAAGGTAAGCGTTAGGTAGGAGTGCGTGCCAGTTTGTCAGTGAACGGCTGGCACGCATCTAAAGTCGTTTGTTTTGAGGCATTGCCTCATTTAATAAATGTAGTTCTCTAAAGTAGATATATAAAGAGGGATAAAACACAAATGGCAAAGGCTAAGTTTGAACGTAATAAGCCCCATGTCAACATTGGTACAATTGGTCATGTTGATCATGGTAAAACAACCCTGACAGCAGCCATCACCAAAGTTTTGGGTCTCAAGGGTCAAGCAAAACTTCAAAACTATGACGATATTGATAACGCGCCAGAAGAAAAACAGCGTGGTATTACAATCTCTATTCGTCACGTTGAGTATGAAACTGACAACCGTCACTACGCTCACGTAGATTGCCCTGGTCACCGTGATTACATCAAAAACATGATCACCGGTGCAGCGCAAATGGATGGTGCTATCCTCGTTGTTAGCGCACCAGATGGTCCTATGCCACAAACACGCGAACACGTTTTGCTCGCGCGTCAGGTAGAAGTACCAGCAATGGTTATCTTCCTCAACAAAATCGACCAAATGGACGATGAAGAACTCATTGAACTGGTTGAAATGGAATTGGGTGAATTGCTCGAAAGCTATGAGTTTGACCCAGAAACACCAATCATCAAGGGTTCAGCACTCGCTGTGACAGAAAGTGCGAGTGAAGACCCCAACGCACCAGAATATGCTCCAATCGTTGAGCTAATGGATGCTGTTGACGAATGGATTCCAACACCAGAACGTGAAACTGATAAACCATTCTTGATGCCAGTTGAAGATGTTTTCAGCATCAAGGGTCGTGGTACAGTTGTAACAGGTCGTGTTGAACGTGGTACATTGACCAAAGGTGAAGAAATCGACATTGTTGGTCTTCGTGATAGCATCATGAAAACAACCGTTACCGGTATCGAAATGTTCCACAAAGAACTCGATAACGCAGTAGCTGGTGACAATGCTGGTATCCTCCTTCGTGGTACAACCCGTGAAGAAGTTGAACGTGGTATGGTTCTCGCTAAAAAAGGTAGCATCACACCACACAAAGCATTCAAATGCGAAGTCTACATTCTCCGTAAGGATGAAGGTGGTCGTCACAAAGCATTCTTAACAGGTTATCGCCCACAATTCTACATCCGCACCATGGATGTAACCGGTACAATCACCCTGCCAGACGGCGTGGAAATGGTTATGCCTGGCGATAACGTCAACCTCGATGTTGAATTGATTACACCAGTTGCTCTCGAAAAAGGCTCTAAATTCGCTATCCGCGAAGGTGGCTTAACCGTAGGCGCTGGTATCATCACCGAAGTTCTCGACTAACGTATAAATTGTCTGAATCACGATATACCGGAGTACGGTGCTACTCCGGTATATTTTTCGGATATTGCAAATTAACAATGAGATAGTCTGATTTAACAGACTTTAAAGGTTGCGACATGGCAGTAAAGAACAAAATACGCATCCGACTGAAGGCATATGACCATCGGGTGTTAGATCAGTCCGCGCAACGGATTGTAGAAACTGCTGAGCGCACAGGTGCAAGGGTCGTGGGACCCGTTCCGCTTCCGACACGGCTAGAACGTTTTACCGTAATTCGTTCCAGCTTTGTCCATAAAACAAGTCAGGAACATTTTGAAATTCGTACCCACAAACGTCTGATTGACGTGCTTGACCCCGATAGCAAGACTATCGACACCCTGATGCGACTCAATCTGCCTGCAGGCGTGGACATTGAAATTAAAATTTAAGTGAAGCGACATTGTGTAGCTTCATCAACCTCGTTCGGATTTACCCGAACATTGTAAGAGTGTAAGTAAGTATTGGGAGGGGAACTAGCCCCGCGTTAGCGTCTAACCCCCCTCTGGAGGCTGAATCATGAAGGGCATGATTGGCAAAAAAGTCGGTATGACTCAAATCTTTGACGCACAGGGCAATGTTGTCCCTGTAACCGTTATTGAAGCTGGTCCTTGTTACGTCACACAAGTTCGTAATGACGAACGTGATGGCTACGTGGCAGTTCAACTCGGTTATGGTGATACAAAACCTGCTCGTCTGACAAAGGGTCAGCTTGGACATTTGCAAAAGAACAACTTGCCCGCGCTCAAATATTTACGTGAATTTCGCGTAAAGGGCGACGGTGCAATCGAATTAGAAGAAGGTGCTGAAATCAAGGTCGATGTCTTTGAACAAGGTGACTTGGTTGATGTCATCGGCATAAGCAAAGGGCGCGGTTTCGCTGGTACGATTAAACGTCATAATTTTAATCGTCAACCAAAAACACATGGTCAATCTGACCGTGAGCGCGCACCGGGTTCTATCGGTATGTGTGCCGCACCAGGGCGTACCTTCAAAGGTATGCGAATGGGTGGACGTATGGGTAACGACCGTGTCACGATGCAAAATCTTGAGATTGCCGTTATCGATGCTGATAAGAACTTACTCGCGGTGAAAGGCTCGGTGCCTGGTACCAAAGGTGGCATCGTTATGATTCGTCCGGCAAGAAAAGCCTAGGGCGACTGCGAGGAGAGTGAAAAATGCAAGTACCAGTAGTAGATATGAAGGGTAAAGAGGTCAAGAAACTTGACCTTCAATCCTACATTTTTGAAGTAGAAGTGAACACAGGCTTGATGCACCAAGCATATGTGCGCCAAATGGCGAATGCCCGT
This sequence comes from Phototrophicaceae bacterium, assembly GCA_965230145.1. Classification (GTDB taxonomy): domain Bacteria; phylum Chloroflexota; class Anaerolineae; order Aggregatilineales; family Phototrophicaceae; genus JAUZRW01. The sequence continues at coordinate 1,934,244 of CBDDKI010000002.1, read as the reverse complement.
CTGGGTACGCATAAGGCAAAAGCACGGAGCGAAGTGCGTGGTAGTACGGCGAAAATCTATCGACAAAAAGGGACAGGTCGTGCGCGTCATGGTGCGCGGACAGCCCCAATTTTTGTCGGTGGTGGTATCGCACATCCACCACGTCCACGCAAATACACAAAAGACATGCCAAAGAAAATGCGCCGCAAAGCAATTCGTTGTGCATTGAGCGGTCTCTTGCGTGATGATCAACTTGTGTTTGTCGATGGGTTGGCTTTCGATGAACCGAAAACCAAACAAATGAAACAAGTCTTGGAAAAACTCACAGGGAGCGAAAAAGCCCTTGTAGTAGTTGGTAGCAAAAATGAAAATGTGTCACGGAGTGTTCATAACCTGCCAAAGGCACATATCATCTTAGCAAATTACCTTAATATCCGTGACTTGTTGCAGTACGATAAGGTCATAATCACACTGGATGCGCTTGATGTGATTAACGACATTTGGGGACAGGAGGCGTAACGATGCCTGAACTGCATCCATACGATGTTATTCGTCGTCCGGTTATTACCGAGAAATCAACCATTTTGCAGGATGAATTGAACCAATTCGTATTTGAGGTTGCACCCAATGCGAATAAGTTCCAAATCATGGAAGCAATCGAATTGGTTTTCGATATTGACCCTGACGATATATTGCAGGTGCGTACAATGGTCATGCCCGCTAAACGTGGTCGTCGCGGACGTAAGGTGTATATTCGCCGTCGTCAGTGGAAAAAAGCTGTTGTCACGCTCAACGATGGTATCTCCATCGAAATCTTTAACGTCTAAAGGAGCGATACGATGCCGATTAAAGTCTACAAACCAACCTCGGCGGGTCGTCGTGGCATGACGGGCTATACTTTTGATGAAATTACCAAAAGTAAGCCAGAACGTTCACTGACCGAACCGCTCCGCCGTCGTGGTGGACGTAACAACAAAGGTCGCGTAACGGTACGTCATCGTGGTGGTGGTCACAAACGCCGTTATCGGATTATTGACTTCAAACGCAATAAGACCGATAGCAAAGCACAAGTGATTGCGATTGAATACGACCCGAACCGTAGTGCGCGTATCGCCTTAGTGGAATATGAAGACGGTGAACGCCGTTACATCATTGCTCCATTAGGTGTTACCGTTGGCTCAACAATTGCAAGTGGTGACCTAGCGGAACTCCGCCCCGGTCATGCAATGCAATTGGCAAATATCCCTGTCGGTACAGTAGTTCACAATGTGGAACTTCGTCCGGGCAAGGGTGGTCAGTTAGTTCGTGCCGCAGGTGTTTCTGCACAGCTCGTCGCTAAGGAAGGCAAATATGTTACATTGCGCCTCCCAAGCGGTGAAATGCGTAAGATTCTAGAAACCTGTATGGCAACCATCGGTCAGGTTGGCAATGCTGAACATGGCAATGTCAAAATTGGTAAAGCTGGACGCGCCCGTTGGCTCGGCTGGCGACCCAGTGTACGCGGTACTGCACAAGACCCTTCAAGCCATCCACATGGTGGTGGTGAAGGTCGTACAGGTATCGGTATGCCGGCACCAAAAACGCCTTGGGGTAAACCTGCGCTCGGTGTTCGCACTCGTAAGAACAAAAGCACAGATGTTTTCATCGTGCGCCGTCGCGGTAAACGCCGTTAGTACCTAGGAGGTCGATGTTATGGGTCGTTCATTAAAAAAGGGACCTTTTGTAAGCCCTAAGCTGCTCAAAAAAGTTGAGACGCTGAATGATAATAACAAAAAGGTAGTGATTAAGACGTGGAGTCGCGCTAGCACTATCTTCCCACAGATGGTCGGTCACACGATTGCTGTGCATAATGGTCGTCAACATGTGCCAATTTATGTTACTGAAAACATGGTTGGTCATAAACTTGGCGAATTCGCGCCCACACGTACTTATCGTGGGCATCTGATTGAGAAGAAACGATAAGCCCGAAGAGAGGTTCACATGGAAGTAAAGGCACATACAAAATACTTGCCCATCTCCTCTCAGAAGCTGGCGTTGGTGTGCGACCAAGTGCGCGGCATGGATGCAGAAGAAGCCTTAGTGGTCTTAGAATTTATGCCACAAAAAGGGTCTGACTTTGTATTCAAAACGGTGCATAGTGCGTTATCAAATGCTCGTAACAACTTTGATCTCGATACTGCTGATATGATTATCAGCAAAATCTGGTCAGGAGAAGGACCGAGATTGAAACGCTTTAAAGCCGGTGCGCGCGGGCGGTATAAACCGCGTGTCCGTCGCCAGTCGCATCTGTGGGTTACGCTAGCAGAGCGAGAGGACTAAATATGGGTCGTAAAGTACATCCAATTGGCGCACGTCTTAAAATCAATCGTGATTGGGACGCTCGCTGGTACGCAGAAGGTGAAAATTATGTTGACCTTTTGCAAGAGGACCGCAAGGTTCGTGAATATGTTAAACGAGAAACAGCCCGTGCTGGTGTTTCCCGTATCGAAATTGAACGTCAACCGAGCGTGGTGAGTATCACCATCCACACTGTTCGTCCCGGTCTAATCATCGGGCGCAAGGGCGAAACCGTAAAACAATTACGGACAGACCTCGAACAAATGACAGGTAAAACTGTTCGTGTGGAAGTTTCGGAAGTAGATAAACCTGATATTGATGCAACCTTAGTTGCTGAAAATATCGGTAGTCAATTGGCTCGTCGTATAGGTCATAGCCGTGCAATGAAACGTGCAATTACCCAAGCGATGCGTCAGGGTGCAGAAGGTATCCGTATCGAAGTCAGTGGTCGTTTGGGTGGGTCTGATATGAGTCGCCGCGAATGGATGTCTGAAGGTCGTGTACCACGCAATACCCTACGTGCGTCAATTGATTATGGTACTGCTGAAGCATTGACTACATTTGGTCAAATCGGCATCAAGGTTTGGGTCTACACAGGCGACGTACTCGAACTAGAAGTACGCGGCGAAAAGCCAGAAGCAAGTAACGGCTAAACGCTGAACGAAACGAGGAGTTGTGAACTATGTTGATGCCTAAACGCACCAAGTATCGGAAACAGCATCGTGGACGCATGAAAGGTAAAGCCTATAAAGGCTCGACAGTTGCCTTCGGTGATTATGGCTTACAAGCGTTGGAACCTGTATGGATGACCAGCCGCCAAATCGAAGCTGCACGTCGTGCAATTGTACGTTTTATCCGTCGTCGTGGTAAGGTATGGATTCGCGTTTTCCCAGATAAGCCATATACCAAGAAAGCCGCCGAAACCCGTATGGGTAAAGGCAAAGGTTCAGTTGAGTATTATGTCGCTGTGGTAAAACCGGGACGCATCTTATTCGAGATGGCAGGTGTGCCAGAAGATGTTGCGCGTGAAGCACTGCGCCTTGCCGCAGGTAAGTTGCCAGTGAAAACCAAGTTCGTCAAGCGCATTGACCCTATCAGTGGTCGGGAGGTGAACTAATGGCGGACATGAAAGTACGTGAATTACGTGCCAAAAGTGATGATGAATTACTCGATTTGTTCGATGACCTCAAGGAAGAGATGTATGTTCTTCGCTTGAATAAATCAACAGGGGAACTCATCGACACAACAGAATTTAGAAAGACGAAGCGGACACTCGCTCGGACACTCACTATCTTGCGTGAGCGTGAGCTTGCCGCCGCTATAGCCGAAGGGGAAAGTTAAACCATGGCTAACAATCGTAAACGTTTGATTGGGCGTGTGGTAAGCGATAAGATGGATAAAACAGTGACTGTTGCCATCGAAAGTCGTAGTATGCACCCCCTCTACAAAAAAGTTGTGAGCAAAACTAAGAAGTTCAAAGCTCATGACGAAAATAATGAAGTTCCACTCGGCGCGGTTGTTCAGATTGTTGAAAGCAAGCCCCTGAGCAAAAGTAAACGCTGGGTTGTGGAAAAAGTACTCGAAGGTACAACTGAAGCTGAACAAGCTGTTTTAGAAGCTGAATTAGGTACTGAGTATGAAGGGTACGAGGCAGCGAGTGAAGATGGTGAAGGTGGCGACGAATGATACAAACAGAATCGCGCATAAAAATCACTGATAACAGTGGTGCACAAGAAATTCTGGTCATCCGCGTTTTGGGTGGTAGTGTTCGTCGGTATGGTCATGTTGGCGATATTGTGGTTGGTACTGTGAAAAATGCAAGCGCACAGGGCAACATCAAAAAAGGTCAAATTGTCCGCGCCGTTATCGTGCGTGTCGCAAAAGAATATCGTCGGAATGACGGTTCATACATCAAGTTTGATGAAAACGCTGGTGTTGTTCTGGCTGATGATATGGAAAATCCACGTGGTACACGCGTCTTTGGACCAGTTGCCCGTGAATTACGCGACAAAGGCTTCATGAAGATTGTCTCGTTAGCACCAGAGACCTTGTAGGAGGCACCGATGCAACGCATTAAGAAAGGCGATACTGTTGAAGTTACCGCAGGTAAAGATAAAGGATTTCGGGGCGATGTTGTCTCGGTAATCAATAAACATAACCGCGTTATCGTCAATGGTATTAACATCGCAAAGAGACACGAGAAAGCAAAGCAAGTTGGGAACCAACAAATTCCAGCACAAATTGCCGAATTTGAAGCACCGCTTCACCTCAGCAATGTGATGCTCGTTTGCCCAAATTGTGATGAAAAGACACGCGTGGGCTATGTCATCAAAGAAGATGGCTACAAAACACGTGTATGTAAAAAATGTAATGAAGATATTGACTAACCGGAGCGTGAGTGATGTCTGAACGTATCATTCCAGTACTAGAAGCACGTTACCGGGACGAAGTTGTTCAAACCATGATGGATGAATTCAATTTTGCCAATGTGATGGAAGTTCCACGCATCAGTAAAGTTGTCGTCAACATCGGTATGGGTGAAGCGAATGACAATCCGAAAACGATGGATTTTGCGGTCGATACCCTACGTACCATTACGGGGCAACAGCCCATTATTACCCGCGCCAAGAAAAGTGTGGCAGGGTTCAAGGTACGTGAAGGTCGTCCGATTGGGACTAAAGTTACCCTACGTGGTGAACGTATGTGGAGCTTGCTCGATCGTTTGATGAATGTCGCGCTACCACGTATTCGAGATTTTCGTGGTGTCCCACCGAAATTGGATGGTCGTGGTAATTACACCATTGGCTTAACAGAACAACTGATTTTCCCGGAAATTGACTTCGATAGCATTGATAAGGTGCGTGGTATGGAAATAACAATCGTAACCACTGCACAAACTGATGAAGAAGGGCGCCGTTTACTCAAACTACTCGGTATGCCTTTCCGAGAAAACTAAGAAGGGACAGACGATGGCGAAGAAAAGCATGATTGCTCGTGAAGAGAATCGTAAATATGAAGTTCGTGTACGCAACCGCTGTAAAAAATGTGGTCGTCCACGCTCTTATATTCGTCGTTTCGGCTTGTGCCGTATCTGCTTCCGTGAGATGGCGTTGGCGGGAGAAATCCCCGGCGTGGTTAAATCAAGCTGGTAGGAGAAGCCTAAATGTCAAATGTGACGAATGACCCGATTGCGGATATGTTAACCCGTGTACGGAACGCGATTTTAGCGCGTCATCGTACCGTTGATATTCCCCGGTCAAAAATTAAGATCGAAATCGCCCGTATTCTACAAGAAGAGGGTTATATCAGTGATTTTTCGGTAGGTGACGAAACACCGATTCCGTTAATTCACATCACCTTGAAATACTTCGGCACGCGTCGTGAACGTCGCCCAGTTATCACCAAGTTACAACGTGTGAGTAAACCGGGTCGCCGTGTATATCGTAAACGTGAAGAACTCCCTATCGTGCTTAGTGGTACGGGTATTGCAATTGTCACAACCCCTAGTGGTGTGATGACAGCGCAAAAAGCTCGTCAACAAGGCATTGGTGGCGAAGTTCTCTGCTACATCTGGTAGAAAGAAAGGGAAAAATATCATGTCACGTATTGGTAAACAACCCATCGAACTACCAGCTAAGGTAGAGGTTAAAATCAATAAGAATGAAGTTACCGTTAAAGGTCCTAAAGGGGAACTGAGCCGTAGCTTCAATCCTGATATGACAATTAAGTTAGAAGATAACGTCCTAACGGTTGAACGTCCAAGCGACCTGCGCCATCATCGTGCATTACACGGTTTAACCCGTGCTTTGCTTGCGAATATGGTTACAGGCGTGAGTGATGGGTTCCGTAAGACGCTCACCATTGAAGGTGTTGGTTATCAAGCAAATTTGCAAGGTTCAAACATTGAACTCAAAGTGGGTTTATCACACGATGTGATTATTGCCCCACCTGATAGCGATACATCATTCGATATTCCGAAAGAATCGCGTGGTCGTACCATTCACATCGACGGCATCAACAATGAAGTCGTTGGTCAGATTGCGGCAGAAATTCGCGGTTGGCGTCCACCAGAACCATACAAGGGCAAAGGCATCCGCTATGAGGATGAATATGTCCGTCGTAAAGCCGGTAAGGCTGGTAAGAAATAGAGGTGCTGAATGGCTGAAACTAAGGGCAAGAAAAAATATCAAGCTCGTAAACGCCGTCAGCGTCGTGTACGTGCCAAAGTGTATGGGACAGCAGAACGTCCACGCTTGAACATTTTTCGCAGTAATGAAAATATCTTTGCACAAATCATCAATGATGATGAAGGTCTAACGCTTGCGTCTGCCTCAACCATTGATACTGAAATTGCACCGCAAGTTCAGGATAAAACAAAGAGTGAATCTGCAAAAGTTGTTGGACAAGTTCTAGCTGACCGTGCTAAGAAAGCTGGCGTCGAAAATGTGATTTTTGACCGTGGTGGCTTTCAATATCATGGGCGTGTCGCGGCATTGGCTGAAGGTGCGCGCGAAGCTGGATTGAAATTCTAAGGCTGGAGTGATTAACGATGGCAGATAGAAGAAGACGTAAACGTCGTGACGAAGACCGCGAAGAACTCGATGAAAGAGTAGTCGATATTCGTCGCGTTGCAAAGGTAATTAAAGGCGGTCGCCGTTTCGCTTTCCGCACAGTGGTTGTGGTTGGCGATAACAAAGGTCGTATCGGAATCGGTGTGGGTAAGGCGCGTGCAGTGCCTGATAGCATCCGTAAAGCAAATGAAAAAGCACGGGCTAATCTCGTTGAGGTAGCACTTTCTAAAGATAATGCTGGTAATGTCACGATTCCATATCAAGTGACAGGTGTTGTCAGTGGCGCGCGTGTATTGCTGAAACCTGCTGCACCAGGTACTGGTGTGATTGCGGGTGGTGGTGTACGTGCTGTACTAGAGGTCGTGGGTGTTCGTAACATTCTCTCTAAAAGCCAAGGAAGCGCGAACCTGCTTAATGTTGCAATGGCGACAGTTGATGCACTGCAACAACTGAATAGCCCTGAAGAACTGGCAGATATGCGTGGCAAATCAGTCCGCGAAACCACGCCAGTTTGGGCACGTCGTGGCATGAAGGGAGATGAGTAATCATGGCTGATGCAAAGAAAGTTCGCATCACATTGGTGAAAAGTCCAATTGGCTATAACAAGAAACAGAAAGATACCGTCCGTGCGCTTGGGTTGAATAAAATAAATTCAACCCGTGAAGTGAACCTCACAGCTCATATGCAAGGGATGATTAACAAAGTCAGCCACTTGCTAGAGATTGAGGACGCAAGTTAAGCGTACTAGGGAGGATATAACGATGAAACTGAGTGATTTGAAGCCAACTAAAGGCTCAAAGAAAAAACGTACCCGTGTGGGTCGTGGTAAAGCGGCAGGTGGCGGTACATACGCTGGTCGCGGTATCAAGGGTCAGGGTGCGCGTGGTCGCCGTAAGAAGAAAGCATACTTCGAGGGTGGTCAGTTACCGCTCGTCCGTCGCCTTCCTTTCAAGCGTGGGTTTACCAATCTCTTCCGCATTGAATATCAGGAAGTGAATGTGGCAGACCTCGATAAACGCTTTGAGGACGGGGCAGACGTAACACCAGAAACTTTGGTATCTGCTGGCTTATTGCGTGATACTGATGAACCTGTGGTTATTCTTGGTAAGGGTGAAACCGACAAGAAATTAACTATCAAGGCGCATCGCATCAGCAAAAGCGCACAAGAGAAAGTTGAAAAAGCAGGGGGTTCTTTTGAAAAACTCGAACTGCTTCTAACTGGACCTGCGGCTACCATTCGTAAACCTCGTAAAGAGGATGTGGAGAACCTTCGCCAACAAGGTGAGTAATCCAACGCAAATCACAGGCAATGGGCAGACGCTCATTGCCTTTTCTCAATTTAGGGTGAGCAATTTCTCTGATGTTAATACAGAATTTATATAAAACGCTTATGTTAGTCTCATCCAAGAATGCGCTATAATGCGCTCCATGATAGTCTTAAAGTAGAAGGCAAGCTCGATGATTCAGGCTTTACGTAATACATGGCGCTTACCGGATGTGCGAAACAAATTGCTATTTACACTCTTTATTCTGGTTGTGTATCAATTTGCCGCTCACATTCCGGTCATTGGTGTCGATAGAGTAGCATTAGACCAAGTATTTAGTGGACAAGGTGCAGGTTTTGCCAATGTCCTCAATCTACTGTCTGGTGGTGCAGTTGCACAGTTTAGTATTCTTGCAAATGGTGTATACCCTTACATTACTGCATCCATCATTTTCCAACTCCTAATCCCAATTGTTCCTCAATTAGAAGCAATTCAACGTGAGCCGGGTGGGCAGGAAAAAATCCAACGCTATACTTATTTCGCAACAATCCCTATGGCTGTTTTACAGTCAATCTCACAAATTGCGGTCTTTTCCTCATTAGGGGGGAATGCAATTATTCCGGGTTTCGGTAGCGATATTTTGCTAACAGCGACGGTTATCATCACGATGACAGCGGGTTGTATGTTTGCTATCTGGATGGGTGAACTTATCACTGAAGATGGTATCGGTAATGGTATTTCGATCATCATTTTCGCAGGTATCGTCGCACTTGTTCCAAACAACATCTACCAGATGATTGTCGCTAACCAAGGATTCCGCCTTGCATACAATATCATACTCTTCATCATTATTTTGTTGGTGAGTGTCGTAGCAATTATCTATATTCAAGAAGGTGTCCGTCGGATTCCTGTCCAATATGGTAAGCGTGTGCGCGGTAATAAACAAGTTCAAGGACGTGGTAACTTTGTACCCCTGCGTGTGAATCCTGTCGGTATGATTCCACTAATTTTCGCACAGGCAATTATTACCTTCCCTGCGATTATCATTGGTCTCTTTAGCCCTGCGCCTGAATCTTTCTTTGGGCAGTTGCAATCAAGTTTTGGTAATCAGCAAGGATTTGTCTACTGGTTTACCTTCTTCTTGATGACAGTAGGCTTTACTTTCTTCTATGCAGATGTAATGGTAGGCAATTATCGCCTTGCAGAAACATTGCAACGACAAGGTGGCTTTATTCCGGGTATTCGTCCGGGGCAACGAACTGAAGAATACATTGTTAAAGTGACTCGTCGTATTACACTCGTCGGTGCGCTTTTCCTTGGTATTATTGCAGTTGTACCAGGCATTGTTCAGTTCATTAACGGCATTATCTTCCCACTTGAAACGATAACGGCACATGACCCTGCAACAAATCCAGCCGCTATCTTGACAGGTGCAGGTTTGATTATCGTCGTCGGTGTTGTTGTAGATACCTTGCGTCAGCTAGAAGCCCAATTGGTCATGCGTAATTACGAAGGTTTCATGCGCTAAACCAATAATGTAGCTCTAAATACCAACAAGAGCGGTACGATCCTGTGCCGCTTTTCTTGTTATTTATTTCAAATACAATTTTAAAGTTTGGTAAATTTCTAGAATAAGTTTTGTTTTTAAGCGGTCGAATGTATCTCGACCCTACATTAAATGCCTAAAAATCAAGGTTAGTGTAGGGATAGCATACATGCCATCCGCATAAAACCATTTAATTCACCGATTATTAAACTCACTTACTATTTTTACGAAATCATTTAATTTGGACACAGTGGAGTATGAGTAAATGGGACTTTATATTATCTTGATGGGCGTGCAGGGAGCAGGTAAAGGTGTACAAGCAGATTACATCAAAAATACTTACAATATTCCCCACGTATCAACAGGTGATATTTTTCGTGGTTTGCAAAATCGTAGCGATGAATTAGCAGAACGTGTTAAAGCTATTTTGAAAAGTGGCAAACTTGTCGATGATGCAACGACCAATGAACTAGTTGCTGACCGTCTGAATGAAGGTGATGCAAAAAATGGGGTTATCTTAGATGGCTACCCACGCAATTATGCTCAAGTTGAGTTCCTGACTAATTACCTTGCTGAAAAAGGGGAACGCATCAATTCTGTTCTATTGTTAGAACTTGACCTGTACATTGCTTTCAAACGGGCATTTGGGCGTGTAACACATAAAGAAACAGGCGAAAGTTTCAATTATTATTTCAAACAAGGTGATGTAACTTTTGAGGTTCAAGAACATCCCGAAGATGAATTTCCACCGCGCCTAGTGGCAAGTCATAATGGTCAAGAACTCAAACGGCGTAAAGACGATGCTGATGCTATGTCAGTAATTACCCGTATCGAAACCTACCTTGCTGAAACAATGCCAATTGTAGAATATTATGATGATAAAGGTGTTGTGAGTCGAATTGATGCCAATCAATCTATTGCTGATGTAAGTGCAAATATCAAAGCAGTATTGGATAATGCAAAATAAGTAAGGGTACATAGCATGCTATCCCCCTACAACGATTACTGGGAGAGACTTAAATGGCTTCGGTAACATATAAAACCGCAGATGAGATTGCGATTATGCGTCAAGCAGGGCGGATTGTTGCTGAGGCGCATCAAGCCATGAAAGATGCTCTCAGAGCAGGAATTACTACCAAAGAATTAGATACGATTGCCGAAACTGTTATCCGTGACAATGGGGCAATCCCAGCCTTCTTAGATTATGCCCCCGGTGATAAGCCTCCATTTCCTGCAACCATTACTGCCAGTGTGAACAATCAATTGGTGCATGGCATCCCAAGTGACGATTGTGTTTTGGGTGAGGGTGATATTATCAGCCTTGATACAGCTTGTTTTTATGAAGGCTATGTTGGTGATGCCGCTTATACACATGCGATTGGGGAAGTCGGTATTGCTGTAAAACGCTTACTCGAAAAATGTGAAGAAGCCCTGTATGTCGCTATTGAAAATTCAGTAGTAGGCAATAAAGTCAGTGATGTCGCACGCTCGACACAAAAATTCGCCTCAAAAAATGGTTACAGCGTCGCTATGGAATACACAGGGCATGGTGTCGGACAAAAGATGCACGAACCCCCACAAGTGCCGAATTGGTGGCATCGTAAAAAACCGCGTCCGGGGCAACCTTTCTGGCTGGATTACACACTCAAGCCCGGTATGACTTATGCCATAGAGCCAATGTTAATTGCAGGACGCAACGAACTCTATGAACTTGATGACGAATGGACAGTTGTCACTAAAGATGGTTCACTTTGCGCTCATTTTGAACATACGATTGTTATCACCGAAGAGGGTCCTCAAATTTTAACACTACCTTGACCAACTCGTATGAAATTATAATATTGTGGGGACTAGATAACCCTGCAAGCCTCTTGACAGATAGTGTATAATGAATATCACCGTAAATATGAGTGCAGAAATGTACTTATAACTTATATGTTGTTTTTCTCTAGCGAATTTACTGCGTTATTCGCAGTGGACACTATTATGCTGTCTTGATATAATCCTCAATTCGTTAGAGATGCCAATCATTAAAAAGGCTAAAGACCACATGAAGGTATCTACATCCATTAAGAAACTCTGTCCCTCATGCCGTATTATCAAGCGTAGTGGACGAGTTATGGTAATTTGTTCGAAAAATCCAAAGCACAAACAGAAACAAGGCTAAGTCTTGTAAGCTGGTTTTGGAAAAGTATGAGGAGTAGGGTGCAGTATGGCTCGTATAGAAGGTGTCGATCTGCCCCGCGATAAGCGTGTCGAAGTTGCGTTAACCTATATCTACGGGATTGGCTTAACAACAAGCCAAGACATTCTCGCAGAAACAGGTGTTAATGCAGACACACGTGTGCGTGACCTTTCCGAAGATGAACTATCACGATTACGTGCAGTCATTAGCGGTATTACTACCGAAGGTGATTTACGTCGTCAGGTGAACATGAATATCAAACGCCTGATTGAAATCAACAGCTATCGTGGTTTACGTCATCGTCGGAATCTGCCAGTACATGGTCAGCGTACACGCACAAACGCTCGTACCCGTAAAGGACCAAAGAAAACGGTTCCGGGTCGTGGTCGTCGTCGCGGCGCAGGCAAGAAATAAGCTAGCTTTTTATCTCTAAAAGCTACAATGTCTATAAGCCGCCCTGTCTTTCGCAGGGCGATGTTCGCGTAAGAATACAAGTCTGTGGAGAGTTTGCATGGCAAAAGCAAGACGTACAGGTCGCCGCACATCCAAAAAGGTAGTAAAGAATATACCTTATGGACAATCGCACATTTACGCAACGTTCAACAACTCAATTGTCACCATGACAGACCAGAGTGGGAACGTAATTGCGTGGGCGAGTGCAGGCACCAGTGGCTTTAAAGGTAGCCGCAAAAGTACACCATATGCCGCTCGTTTAGCTGCCGAAAGTGCCGCCGAACAAGCGCAACAACATGGTATGAAAGAAGTCGATGTGTTCGTAAAAGGTCCGGGTCCGGGTCGTGAATCTGCGATTCGTGCGATTCAAGCCAGTGGGCTTAAAGTTCGCTCGATTACCGATGTGACCCCCGTCCCACACAATGGGGTTCGCCCACCTAAGAAACGTCGCGTCTAAGTTTTATAGGAGACCCAATTTTCATGGTGTATCCAACATCACCTACATCTAATGTGCCACAACCGATTCCATCACCGAGTAGCAGTGATGTGAATAGCATCACCCAAAACATGGTGTTGCCACATAAGGTTGAAAGCCAAAACGTGACCCGTAACTACGGTCGCTTCATCATCAGCCCATTGGAAAGTGGGTACGGTTTGACGCTCGGGAATGCACTCCGTCGCGTATCTTTGTCATCCCTGCCTGGTGCAGCCGTGACGAGTATACGTGTGAGTGATGTGCATCACGAATTTTCAGCCATTCCGAATGTGCGCGAAGATATGACTCAGCTAATTTTGCAGGTTAAACAACTGCGCTTGATGCTACATGATGTCGAAAGTGCGCGTTTACGTCTCGAACACCGAGGCGAAGGCACAGTCACGGCGGCAGATATTTGGTGCCCGCCAGAAGTAGAAATTATCAACCCAGAATTGTACCTATTCACCGTTGATGCGTCTGATGCCCATATTGAAATGGAATTTGAAGTACGCAGTGGTCGTGGTTATAGCCCAGCAGAAGATAGAGGACGTTTGCCAATCGGTGAATTACCTGTCGATGCTATTTTTAGCCCGATTCGTCGTGTGAATTACGATGTACAGAGTGCGCGTGTTGGTCAACGTACCAATTACGACAAACTGATTCTGGAAGTATGGACAGATGGTAGTGTACGTCCTGAAGAATCTGTTAGCCAAGCGGCTCAGATTTTGATGCGTCATCTTGTACCGATTGCTGGTGTGGCAATTGACGATTTTGAAATCGCTCCACCACCACAAATTGAGCAACCATCACCCATTAAGCCCTTATACGATAAGCCAATCGAAGAGCTTGACCTCAGCGTGCGTGTATTCAACTCACTCAAACGGACTGGTATTACCAGTGTCGGTGATGTGATTGATATGTTGCAACGCGGTTCGGATGCAATGTTAGCTATCCGTAACTTTGGTGAGAAATCACTCGATGAACTTGAGGAAAAATTAAGCGAAAAGAACTACTGGCCTATCGAAGGCGAAGACGAGTAGTAAAGTAAGAACTAACGGAGAGCGCAAGCTATGCGTCATAGAATGAAGGGTAAGAAGCTAAACCGTGATAGCGGACACCGTAAGGCGTTGCGTATGAATTTGGCGACCCAGCTTTTGAGCAATGGTCGTATCAAAACTACGCGAGCAAAAGCGGATTACGTGCGCGGTTTTGCAGAACGCTTGATTACGTTGGCAAAACGTGGTCTTGCAAAAGCAGAAGAAAAAGGTGACGAAGGCGTGGCAATTCATGCACGTCGGGTCGTTGCTAGTCGCCTGAACAATAATCGTGCACTCGTGCATAAATTGTTCGATGAAATCGCCCCAGCATACGCAGAACGTCCTGGTGGATACACACGTATCTACAAAATCGGACCGCGTAAAGGCGATAATGCAGAAATGGTTTTACTAGAATTAGTCGAGAACGTAAGCGACGAGGTTTAGTAATTAAGTAAATGGCACGCTTTCGCGCTACAGTGTCATATGACGGTTCGGCATATAATGGGTATCAGATACAACCCCATGCGCCGACAGTTCAAGGCATGTTGGAAATTGCACTGGAGATTATCCTCAAGCAACCAACAAGAGTAGACGCGGCAGGACGCACTGATACGGGCGTTCACGCAACAGGGCAGGTAATCGCCTTCGATGCAAAGTGGAAACATGAAAGTGATGTGTTGTTAGAGGCAATAAATTCAAGATTGCCAGATGACATTGCACTGCAAGATATTATTCAACAGGATGAGTTCCATCCACGTTTCGATGCGCTGTCGCGCACGTACCGTTATGAAATAGCGGTTGTTGACGTTCGTCAGCCCTTGCTTGCAAAGCGGGCATGGCAGATGCGAAATCAGTTGGATCTCGTTGAAATGCAGTCTGCGGCAGAATGCCTTATAGGTGAGTATGATTTTGCCGCATTTGGCAATCCACCACAAGGTGACAGCACAGTACGAACAATTTTTCACTCTGCTTGGCAAAGCGAAAACAAGCCATATGGCAAGCGAGTTATTTACAAAGTAGAAGCAACAGCGTTTTTGCATCATATGGTGCGGCGCTTGGTGGGAATGCAGGTTGCAGTCGGTATCGGGAAAATAAATTTGAAAGAATTTGAAAAAATTTTCCGAAGCTGTGACCTCAGCCAAAATAAATGGATAGCACCACCGCAGGGTCTAACGCTGACATCTGTTACATACCCACCAAAGGGTATTAGCAGAGATGAATATCTGAAAGCTTTAGGGCAAAATATTTGACGAAAATCTTTCGTCATGAGGTGAGGTAAGTAATGCGAGCACAAATTCAAAAAACACACTTCACAACGCCTGATGAAATCGAACGTAAATGGTATGTTGTTGATGTGCAAGGCAAAACACTGGGGCGTGTCGCTTCAGAGATTGCACAAATCTTGCGCGGTAAACACAAGCCATCTTTCGTACCAAACCTCGATGTTGGCGATTTTGTTGTGGTGACGAATTGTGAAAAAATCCATGTAACGGGTCGCCGTTTAGACCAAAAGTTATACTATCGTCACAGTGGATACCCAGGTGGTCTGTATAATCGGACCCTGCGTGAAATGTTGGATAGAACCCCAGAACGTGTGATTCGTTTCGCTGTGAAGGGTATGTTACCTAAAGGACCATTAGGGCGCGATATGTTGCGTAAACTCAAGGTCTATGCTGGTGCAGAACATCCACATGAAGCTCAACAACCCGAAGTTCTCGAACTTTAAGATAGGGAGCAAATTAAATGTCTGCACAATATTACGAAGGAATTGGTCGTCGTAAAGAAGCATCTGCCCGTGTGCGCCTCTTTCCGGGTGGCACAGGTAAATTTGTTGTCAACGACAAACCACTAGAAGAATACATGCCACGTATTGGCGATATGGAACGTCTCTTAGAACCATTTGCGGCTGTCGGGCAAGAACTCAGCTACGATGTGAGTGTCCATGTTAATGGTGGTGGTATTACCGGTCAACGTGATGCGATTAAACTCGGTATCGCACGTGCGTTACTCAAAATTGACCCTGATATGCGTAGTGCACTCAAATCACGCGGTTTAATCAGCCGTGATGCACGAGTGAAAGAACGTAAAAAACCAGGTCTCAAACGTGCGCGTAAAGCACCAACCTTTACCAAACGTTAAAACTCAACCATGGTATTCTCTAACGATACAAAAGACGGGGCGCAGGCTTCGTCTTTTTGTTTTATATGACGTATAGTTAAGAATTTGTAAATTTTAATCATTCCTATAGATAAATTTTTAATTATAACTTATTATTAAGTTATGCAATGTATTACATCTTTTTGTTTAGTAACAGCTAAATTTGGCTGTTGAGGAAACCATGATTAATGTACGCCAGATTGAGACGACCTCAGTTACTTTCAATCAATACAATAATGGTATAAATGAAATCATTTACCATGAATGTTCAGAAAGAGCGGCTAACAATTTTGTCTATTTTGTTGGCATGGTTGCAAAAGCAACAGCTTCAAATGATACAGCATATATAGTGTGTAACTTAGGTAAGGTTCGCCATCAATTCTTAGATTATCACTATGCACAGATTAAAAAGCTCGATGCTCTTTATCCTTCGTGTAAACGTCCTTATTTTCGCTTTGCAAATATATCTCCAGAAATGACTAAAGAACAGGAGATGATACTAGGGTATATGCAATTTTTAGACATACCCCGTATGAAATTCAATATGTTTGCGATTGATGATTATCAAAAAGCGATTTCGTGGCTCTTAGGTGGCACATAAAGTTGACGTTTCCCCAATCATAGTCCGTCTTTCAGCAACAAATACAACAAATCGGCTACAATGAGCGTATAGATGTCATATTAACAAGGACTGATTATGCTCATCACTGATGTTAAGATGCTTACCCCAGATGTTATTACAGCACTTTTTCACGCTAATGATGTTATGGATACACATGAAAAAGTGAGTAAGCTAGCTCTCATGCGCTCAGACAAAACAGACGATAGCAAAGTGTATTCATTTGCTGTGCAATATAGTGACTTCCGCACACAACGCCATGCTCCTGATTATATCCGCTTACAAATAAGCCAAAAAACAGGGGCGCAGTCTAAGCGTGAGGTGGATTTCTATGAGCGTATTGTTCTACCGATGACAAATCGTCTTGGTGGCGACTTGCTCAAAGTCCCTGTGTGTTATGATTCATACTATGATGAATATAGCGACCAATATCATCTGCTAATTGATGATGTTCACCAAGAGTTTAAAACCTCAAACGATAATACTCCTCCCACACCGCGCCAACGTGAGCAATTGATGGATACTTTAGCTTATCTCCATGCCTATTGGTGGGAACATCCACTGTTAGAAGATTTAGGCGAGCTACCTACACAAGAAACTATGACAAACAGTCTCAAATTGTATCAAGCAAAATTAGTTGATATTAAGGCAACTGTAGGCAAATATTTGGAAAATCATCATATTGAAATTTTGGAGAAAATCGCTTCAGATTTTCCCAAAAAACGTAAAGAACAGCTGTTATCAGGTAAAAATCTAACTATTGTCCACAATAATTTGCTTCCAGAAAATATCCTTTATTCACCACGTGAAACTCGTATCATCAATTGGCGTGATTGGTCAATTGGGATGGCAATGGATGACCTTGCTATGATGATACCCTTTCATTGGTCGCAACAATTACGACAGTTCCAAGAGACACCACTGCTCAAACAGTATTATGATAGGCTACGGAAGCAAGGGGTAAGTGGCTATGAATGGGATGATCTTCAATATGACTATAAAGCATCGCTAGCAGTTCTTATTGGACGCATGTTAGGGCATTGGACTGCGACTAATCATGCCAGTGGTCATTGGCGTATGATGGCATCTGCAATTGACAGTTTCATCTCAATGGAGGGAAATTCTATATATAATTAACGTTATTCTGAGTACGTATTCAGGCAAATCAAAGACTTCTCCAACACTCTTGACCCAAACTTAGGTCATGAATTTAGATAAAGGAGAATATTATGCGCTTTTCAAAACGTTTGCTTGCGATGTTACTAAGTTTTATGCTGGTATTTGCGCTCGTTGCATGTGCTAATGCAGATACTACCGATGCCGATGACCCAGTCGTTACGGAAGAAATGAGCGATACAACAGATTCTGATGCTGATTTGCAACCAGATGCAGATAGTGATGAAGGTGTAGATAGTAACGATATGGAAGAAGCAGACGATGATACGTCTGAAACCATGATGATGCAAGCCAGTGCTGATTCAGATTATGTAGGTGTTACGCTAACTTTAGATGAAGCAATTGATACAGTTGCTCCTGCTGGTGCAGCAGCAGGCACATTACAGTTGATGGTGACATTCGAGAATACAACGGAAGAAACTGTAACACTTCCATTTGCTGAAGATGATTACATTATCACGGATTCAGCAGGGTTAGATGTTGTCCCCTCTACTGCTTCTCCAGACCTCGTTATGCCCGAAATTGAAGCCGGTGGCTCAGTTTCAGGTACGATTGAATACGCTGTAACCGATGCTGAGGGAACATATACTTTTGAGGTAGGCGATTTCCAAGATATAACATTCTCATCAAACGCCTCAGATGGATAATCTATAGGCAATAACTATCAATTTGAAGCGGGCATTGTATATGATGCCCGTTTTTCGTTTTAACTAGGCTTTGTTACAATGGCTACTAATAACCCTCAATCGATTATATTGTGTGTAGCATGAGACGTGAGATTCACCTTATATTATTGATATTTATTGTCAATATTGTTTTCGTTAGTAGCGTTATCCTGCTGAGTCGACAATTCGACAATAGTACCATTGCTTACACAATTTCCGAAACTGTCACTGATTTTTCAGTGCAAGTCATTGATGTGCGTACAGGACAAACACTCAATATGGTTCATAATATTGGTGAAGGGGATATTTTAGGACGTTCGCCTCAATGGTCACCAGATGGTCAGCGTCTTGCCTTTTGGACGATTCATAATCGGAGTGACAGCCTCGCTTTTGAAATCGAAATAGAGAATTATTTTGTAACGAACTTAACCGAGCAATATGGCTATTTCAGTATGCCGATTTACGGCGCAAATAATCAACAACTTTACGCAACACTACCAACTGTCATTAATGTTCCTATTTCCCTCATTAATGATGTTTACCCCGATGGTGAGCAAATTTTAGCCTCTACACTTAGTATCCCTGAATGGTCGCCTGATGGACAGTATATTGCCTATCTCAATCGCTATGAAGATTTGGAAACAGGCGAGAGCCTATCGTCCGGGACGATTGCCCAAGATATTGATTTGTATATTATGGATACAATCTCAGGTGACATCATCAATTATACGATTGCCTTTAATAACATAGGCATACCTATATGGTCACCTGATGGCACACAGATAGCTTTCATCGCAACACAAACAAACTTTGGGCAGATTTATATACTTGATATAGGAACTGGTGCTATTAACCAGATTCCTATCAGGACAAATGCTGTAGGTCGCCTTGTTTGGTCGCCAGATAGCGAGAGAATTGCCTTTACATCTAATCAACCAGGAGAGAATAATACACTCAATGGGGAAGTCATGGTGTTGGATATAGCAAGTTTAGAGATGCAAAATATCTCACAGTCAACACATTATGATACAGACCCCACTTGGTCGCCTGATGGCAATTTACTCGCCTTTACATCCCGTCGTAATAGTAATCAAAGTGATATTTTTATTGCGAATATTGCCACAGGTGATTTGCGTCGCTTAACGTATACGAGTGCGAATGAAACTGACCTATCTTGGCGACCTCGTTAAATATAAAGAAGACTTGAGTGTGCCCTATAAATTATCTTCTACCAACTTACGTACCTCTATGCTATGCTTTTCATGAGATAAAAATGTGTAACATACGATGTAATGTTATTGACAATTATTTGGGAGAGATAATCAAATGCGCCATTTGATTAGTATTTTTTTCTTACTCTGCTTCAGTTTTTTCGTAACAATGGCTCAAGATGATGATATTGCTGATTTCCCGTATGAATTATCAGACGTTCAAGAACTTGATGAACTTATCGAAGGTAATATCAGATTATCTCGATTATCGCCTAATGGTAACTTAATCGGCTATGAAGGGGATAATGGTCTTTGCGTTTATAATTTCACGACAGAGGAAAACACCTGCTTTCCCTTCCCACAGGAAAATTCAGAAGGTGAATTCATCCAGTATCCTCGTATATCAAATTTCAGTTGGTCACAGGATAGCACCCAAATTGCAATCATGACACCAGCATTGTTGTTCTTCATTGATGCAGATATTTGGGTTTTGAATATCGAGACAGGCGATTATACGAATTTTACAGACGATGGTTATGAGGGTAGCTTGCCACTTGGCGAAGAAGACTCAGAGGGTTTGTTCGTTGATATATTGCCCACTTGGTCATCAACAGGGGATTTATACTTCTTCCGTTATGCAGATTTCCCCATCGAGACGATGACAACCAAACTCTATCGCATTCCATCAGATGAACAAGAACCTGAATTGGTTGCTGACTATACAAGTCAAGTCGAAGCATCATTGACTTTTTATGATATTGCAACTGTCACAACCTTTGACGGTAATGCGAGTATTTCTCCAGATGGTACACAAATGGCTGTTTTCTATCGGGATATTGGCTTGGAAAATCATGCTATTTGGATCATTAATTTAGAGGATGGTTCAGTGCAAGAGGTAATAGACATATCACGCAGTTACGATATTGGTCTGCCAGATTGGTCTGAAGTTACAGGTGATTTGCAAACGATAGGTATTGGCTGGATTGATAATATAAGCGTGGTTTTTTCAACTGTGAGTATGGATTTTTCAACTATGCCATTCTGGATGATTTATTCTGTTGATATACCCAATAACGACATACAAGCCGTATTTGATTATAGCGATGTCTCTAGCCTGTCCGAGCTTATGGAAATCGACAATGCTTATCATTATCCGAATTTCGCTGTAGCTGTGCCGAATAGCTCTTATCTCTTATTTACCGAAAATCCATCATTAGCACCAACTGGCATTTCTGTAATACCAGTAGCAGGAGAAGATGTCACTCGGGTGTATGAGTTTGAGGAAAATAACTTCATTCGTGCCTTATTCGCTAGCATCGGTAGTGATGGGCAAACAGTTCGTGCGCTGTTAGAAGGTGTAGTCTACACATTCACTGTTATTGATAGTGAATAATATCGGATGAATTAAGCATATTTAGGATATTTCATGGCAATTACCATTATTGGCTTAGGTCCAGGTGCTATTGAAGACCTGTCATTAAAAGCATGGCGCACTATTGAAAAAGCGAAAACCGTCTATCTACGCACAGAGCGGCATCCCTGTGTACCAGATTTACCTCAAAGCCCGACATATCATAGCTTTGATTATCTTTACGAAAGTATTGATGCCTTTGAAGATGTTTATGCCACCATTACGAAGACTTTGCTGGAAAAAGCCCAAGCAGAGGATGTGATTTATTGTGTACCGGGTGACCCACTTGTGGGGGAATCCACGACATTGCGGATTATGTCTGGTGCAGAAGCAGAAAATATAGAGGTAAAGATTATCAATGGGATTAGCTTTATTGAGCCGATGCTGACGCAATTAGGACTGGATGCCCTTGATGGCTTGCAAATTTTAGATGCCCTTGATATTGCTACGATGCACCATCCACCAATGAACCCTGAATATCCGACACTAATTGGTCAAGTATATAGTAGAGAAATAGCCAGCGATATTAAATTGGTCTTGATGAACCAGTATCCTGATGAATTTGAAGTCACGCTCATTCATGGTGCAGGCACAGGCGAACAAAATATTGAGAAATTGCCCTTATACGAAATAGACCGTAGCGAGGCAATCAACCACCTGACATCGCTTTATGTGCCGATATTGGGTGACTATACCAGCTTTGAATCCTTTCAAGAAGTTATTGCTCATCTGCGCGCACCAGAAGGATGCCCTTGGGATAGAAAACAAACCCACGAATCCTTACGACCCTATTTGATAGAAGAAACTTATGAAGTGCTAGAAGCCATCGACAACGAAGATTGGGACAGCCTTGTTGGTGAATTGGGTGACCTTCTGCTACAGATTGTGCTACATACTCAAATTGCTATCGAATACGGTGAATTTTACATGACTGATGTCTTAGAGTACGTCAATCGGAAGATGATACGCCGTCATCCGCATGTGTGGGGTGATGTCAACGTGGATGGTGATGCGAACCAAGTGGTACAGAATTGGGAAGACATCAAAAAACGTGAGCAACAACAAAACGGAGATGTGCGTCAATCGCTACTTGACGGTGTCTCTAAAGGCGCACCCTCGCTGATGGTTGCTTACAAGTACCAAGAGAAAGCAGCTAAAGTCGGCTTTGATTGGGATGATGTGAGTGGGGTAGAAGATAAGGCGCGTGAAGAAATCGAAGAAATCATTGCCGAAAGCGATAAAAACAAGAAAGCTCAAGAAATTGCAGATTTAATATTCGTCTTAGTCAATTGGTTGCGTTGGCTGGATGTAGACGACCCCGAGAGCATCGTTCGTGGTGTGAATAATAAATTCTACCGTCGTTTCAAATATGTTGAAGAAAATGCCCAACGCCCACTGACAGAGATGACTCTCGACGAGATGGATGCACTCTGGGATGAAGCGAAAGCTAAAGGTTTATAGTTTATGCAAATACGCAAAATGCAAGCGAATGATTGGGAACAAGTCAGTGTAATTTATGCAGAAGGTATTGCAGGACGTAACGCGACTTTTGAAACCAATGTTCCTGATTGGCAATTTTGGGATGAAAAACATCTGGATGTAGGACGTTTAGTGGCTGCGGACAATAACAATAAAATCTTGGGTTTTGTCGGATTAAGTGCTGTGTCGCATCGGGCTGTGTATCGTGGCGTGACTGAAAACACAATCTATATTGCGAACAGCGCACAAGGGCAAGGTGTTGGGTCAGCCTTGATGCAAGCTCTCATTGATGAAGCGGAAGCAGATGGTATCTGGATGATATTGGCAACGACATTCCCAGAGAACAAAGCCAGCATTGCACTCCACCAAAAATTCGGTTTCCGTATGATTGGTTATCGTGAACGCATTGCTCAGTTGGATGGGGTGTGGCGTAATACCGTCATGCTAGAACGACGAAGCAAGGTTATCGGCAATGAGTGACCTCAATTTCCCAGATGTTGACGAACCCATTGCATCAGCAATCCGTATGGCGATTGATTATATCTTAGACCGATTTGACAATGTGTTAGGGATTATCGTTGCAGGGAGCATCTTGCGCGGTGAAGGCGATGCTCATAGTGATATTGATACCTTCATTATCTTTGAGGGCGATTATCGACAGCGAATCCAGAAATTTTTCAATGGAGTACGCTTTGAATTATTTGGTAATGCAGTCGACTTTGTGCCACTGTATTTTGAAGAAGAAAGTCGTGATGGTGGTGCATCGACAGCCCATATGCTTACAACAGGGCATGTTATCCTCAATCGTTCACCTATTATAGATGATTTAATTCAACAAGCTCAAACTGCGCTACAAGCAAACCCCCAATATCAGCCTCAAAATTTGATTAATGAATGCTATATGCTAGCCGATACTTTTGAGAATGCGCTCGATTTACGCTATCGTGACCCTCTCATGGGTTTGACCTTACTCGATAGTATTTTGATTGGGATGATACAGTATCAATTTAAGAAAAATGGGCGATGGTTACCACGCCATAAAGATATACTCAAAGTCACTCGAGAGGACTATCCCGAATTGGCGCGCCTCATCACAGAATATCACCAGTCTGTCGGTGATAAACGCTACGAAATTATTGGTTTAATCACTGATTACACAATAGGTGTACGTGGTTTCTTTGAATGGGAATCGGATAAAGATTATTTGGATTAAAGTTCTGAGCAATCCCACATGAAATTGCACTTGGGGCATCGCACTTTACATGCAAGTTTGAACGTGTCATGTCCGCAAGCAGGGCAAACCGTGGATAAAGTGTAATTCGGTAAGGGCTTCGGAGCTTGCTGATAGACAATATTCAGTGATTTTGTCTGGTTTTTCTGTTTGTCACTCATCAATAGGTATCGTCGTTGTTGCGTTTCTGCGTGCGCGAGTAGATGTAAACAGGTTGTGGTTGAGGTTCTGGATTTGCCTGATTAGCTTGTAAAACACGCGCAATCGCTGTATCGACCACCGCATTGACATCCCCAATAATCAAACGTAAGTGTTCACGCGCATATTGCAGACGTTTCTTAACCGTTGTAATTGGTAACTGTAATTGCTCGGCGAGTTCCTTTTGAGATTGTCCCTGCATATAAAAGCCTTCTGTGACTTCACGCTCATTTTCAGGGAGTGACTCAATGGCATAGAGAACCTGATATTGCATTTCGCTTTCTTCCACCATTGCTTCAGGACTTGGTTTTTCGACTGCAAGGTCATAACGTGCTTCAATTGGTTCAAATTGTGGTTTTTTGCCCCGAATTAATCGATCACATTGGGTTAAGACAATTTTTTTGAGCCAAGCAGGGAAGGCTTGTGGGTCGCGTAATTGCCCTATCCGCAAATACGCATTGAGGAAGGCTTCTTGTACAACATCTTCTGCCATATGCACATCTTGCAATGTACTATATGCAACACGAAATGCCATCTTCTGAAAATCTGGTATGAGGGCATCAAATGCTTCACGACGCTCGTGATCATTGCCTTTTTGTGCTTGTTCTACCAGTTGTATAAAGTCTTCCATATCCGTTAAGCCTTGAAATATCGTTGGTAGGTGCGATTATATCATACTCTAGTTTACCCGATTTTTGCCTTGAGTTAGTGTTAAATCCGTATTGGAATTATCCCTCATCGTCACTTTTGGCTTCTAAAAATGCTGATGGATAGACGGCAATTGTCACACCATAATGGGAATCATTTTCATTAGAAGGCTCAGTTTGATACCGTTTCAGTAAATCCAATAGCTCGTTATGAAATTCAGAGACCTTATCAGGGGGTAGTTGCAATAAGCCACGGCGAACTAGCAAAGACATTGGGTCAGGTGATTCGCGCTCCATATCAATTTTCCCAGCCTGCACACTGTGGCGTATATCGTCGGCAGTTTCATCTAACATGGCTGATAAAAATACGTTGAGGCTTGCTTCATGCTCTGGATGGTTAAAACTGAGCATCTTACGCGGTACGATGAATTGATAAGCGGCAACCTGATAATATTTTTCTTCAACTGCGCCTGACATCTCACGGACATCTACGACATGAATGATGTTATGTTTCTCTAATAAGTTAATATGATAATACAAGCGAGTAAAAGGAACACCAAGATTTTCAGCGATTTGTTGAACTGTTTTGGGTTCACTAATCATCTGATGAATGATTTTTTGTCGCATAGGGTCAAAATAGACTTTGAGCGCGTCCAAACCATCTAAAATGACCCGTTCGGCTGGCTGACGCTCGACTTTATGTACCATTGTTGCATTAGTCCTTTAATTATGCCTGTGTAATGATTGACATGATAATCTAACCTAGCATAACATGGACACAAGCGAAAAACACCTTTTTAGAGTATAAAATGATACGATTTTTGAGTGCTTGTCTAATTTTTTTATCTCTATTCATAAGCATTTCAACGAGCCTTGCTCAAAATAACCCTTTACGTGATAGTACTTGTCGCTTTGAAGTTCCCAATCGTGTCCAAGTTGATTGTATGATTTTGCACGTTCCCGAAAATCGCTCTGACCCTAATAGTATCAATATCACCTTATCATTGGCTATCTTGCGTCATCCTGATAATAACCCCGAGCCTGACCCTATCATTTTCCTACAAGGGGGACCCGGTGGCGTAACACTCGATAATCTGAACCTTACCTTTTCAAATCGTTTTGAGCCACTTTTTGCTACTAACCGCGATATTATCGTCTTTGACCAACGGGGTATTGGTAATAGCCGTCCAAATCTAGATTGTGCAACATATCGTGAAGAAGAGACAAACTTGCTTGATTTTATGTTTAATAATCATGGTGTGTCACAAGAAGAAATTGATACCTATCTGAGTGATTTGCTGATTAGTTGTGGTGAGGCACTCTCTAATTCACATGACTTGAGTGGCTATAATACCCGTGAAAATGCCTCGGATATTGAGGCAATTCGTCAAGCATTAGGCTACGAGCAGGTTAATTTATGGGGGATTTCTTACGGAACGAAACTCGCTCTAACCGCAATGCGCGATTATCCCAATAGTTTCCGACGGGTTGTTTTAGATTCTGTTTACCCGCTAGAAGCAAATTTGTTTACAGACTTACCTGTTAATTTTGACCGTTCACTACGGGTTTTGTTTGAAAATTGCGAAGCTGACACAGCATGTCAGCAAATTTATCCTGACTTAGAGGAGATTCTATTCTCAGCAGTTGATGATATGAATCGTTATCCTATTCGTTTAAATGCGCCAAACCCATATAACAATGAGGTGTTTGAAGGTATTGTCTTTAATGGTGATGTTTTACTACGAATGATTTTCCAGCTATTGTATTCTACTGATATTTTGCCACGCCTACCGCAACTCATCTATGACGCATATGACCGTGACATAAGTGTATGGTCTGTGTTATTAGGCTGGATAATCGCACAACGTGGTTCGATTGCCATCGGGATGAATTATGCTGTGCAATGTCATGAAGAAGTTGCCTTTATCGAAAGCGGAGAGGTTGTTTCAGCTTGGGCGAATTTCCCACAGTTTGCGTCTTATAGTCAAACTTTTGATAACGCGCAACAACTAGATGTGATTTGTAATGCCTTTAATGCAGGACAAGCGACAATCGAAGAGAATCAACCCGTGTTAAGTGCTATTCCGACATTCATACTTTCAGGTGAATATGACCCGATTACGCCACCACATTGGGCTAACCAAGTACATGGGAATCTTTCTAATAGCCTCTATATTGAATTGCCGAATAGTGGGCATGGAGTTTCAGGTAGTATTGGTTGCGGTCAATCGCTTGTGATAGATTTTTTTAGTGCAGATGACCTCACAACATTGGATAGCTCCTGTGTGGATGACCTTATTATGGTCTTTTCTGGCACACAAGATGGAGACATCAATCCACCTGATTCAGCATATCAATTGCGAAGTGCTGTTCTCAATTCACCTTAACTTTGATTCGGCAAAGGCTGGTCTTGTGCAGGTATTGGTGTCATGCCTGATAAAGTGTCTGGAATATTGAATTGTTGACGCGATACAGGTAACTCATCGGGCTGTGGTTCAGGCACAGCCTCTACACGGAAACTCTCTAGCAATAGCCAAATTAAATCATCCCGTAGACGCTCACGAAATGCTTTCATTTTCTCAGCATTTTCTTTGCCATGTATGGTAAAGGTGTAATTTTCTTGCATGGTTTGCGAGACAATCTGCATCATCGGATTCCATTGGTCGATGCGATACCACGCGTTATCTGAAAATTGATATAGCTCAAATGTAATCTGCACATCCCCATGACTTCCTTCCCAACGCATATCGAAAGAAATGGGCAGAAATGAGGTCTTATTACGGACTTTTTTGCTGAATTTCTTCACCAGTTTTTGCGTAATTGGGCGGAGCATTTTTTGTAACTTGGCTTCGTCAATTGAATCGCGTTTTTGCAGGATTTTGTTCATACGCTTAACTAAACCCTTGTCCGCGATAACTTGGGTGCGTGCAATGCGCCCATAAATATCGTACTGGCTCAAACGCATACCAGTGACTTTCCAATTTTCTAAATTACGTCCTTCGCTACTCATCAATAATTTTACGGGATGAATATTGCCGTTATTGGCTGGTGCGAGTAGTAATCCATTCTGAGCGAGTTGTTGCCAGCCCCAACGTCGCCCCTCAACGGAGTTTTGGTCATACATCGGCATTAAACCATAAGGTGGTTGCCATGCGCCAAAGCGTGGTGGACGACTAAACAAGGCACGGAAAACTATCGTGAATATCCATAAAATCATCAAGGCAACAACAAAGCCCAAGGTCGCTAGCGCAATTGTAACTAAAGAATATTCTTCACCGAGTAAGATGATACCGTCGGCTGTGCGTTCAAAAAAGACAGGCTCGTTACTTGAGGTTGCACGTGCAGGAACATCAATAGTAATTGTTTCGATATTATTGATAGCAATTGGTGTGTTTTCGAGTTCAAAGCGGTCAATCCCGACGCGTACTTCCAACTCTTGCTGACTATCAGCGGGAAATAAATTGACCGAGAAAGGAATTTCTAATGTTACGGACGTATTGGCAGAAAGAGGTATCAAGGTATCTGTAACCAATATATCAGGCTCATCGCCTAATAAGGTCACAATTACATTCGTCTCTGAGGTCGCATCTGCACCACTATTCTGGACAACAACACTTAGTTTAATGACAGAATCATCCTCAATTAGCTCATATCGTAGCGAGCTTATCTCATAATCGCGCGCACCTTGTGCAGATATAATTAAGCTCATCGAAAAGAAAATCAGGATGATTAACGTAAAATGTTTCTTGCCCATCGTTGGCAAACCTTTAAAATTTCAGCAGTGGCGACTTCTAAGGTATTTACTATACATTGTATGTGAAATAGAGTGTCAAATTGACATGTATCTTGATTACTAGTTAGCATGACAGCCTGTCAGCTAGTCAGCAAAAACGAAGGTATTGCATCTTACAGTATTTTAAGCTGAAATGCTGATTGCTGAGATGCTTTTCAAGTATAATCTTGCTCATACTTCTTCATAATTGACTAAGGCATTTCACACAAAACGTATATTTCCCTTTCTTATACTATATGCCGAAATTACATACTTTCCAAGTCGGTTAAGACCACGTTTTGCCGATTGTTTGCCTACGTATCTTGGGAGGGTGTTTCTAGGGGCTGTTTGCCAAAAAAGGTAATCAAACGTTCGATATCTTTCTTAGCAACTTTGTCATCAAATTGGAAATTCGGAGCAGGTGATTTCATAGCATGTAAATCGTCACGCAAATCATCAAGCTTACCTGTACTAAGCATAACGTACAAAATGTGATTCGTAATGAGTACAAGTTTGATGCAGTGATAGTTACCTTGCCGTGTCATTTCAACTGTTTTGATATACTCGGATGGCAAAGAGGCAGGGCGATATTTTTTGCGAAATGGACGCAACAGCAAGCGATAATTTGTTACCATTGAATCCAATTGCATAATAGAGGGCATCCAACGTCCATTATTGGTTTTATTCAGCAAAACAACAGTATATCGTCCAAGTCGTCGTTCGCCATCTACAAAAACCTCATTTTCTTCTATCACCACATCAATTCCTATACTAGAGTCTTAATACCGTTATTTTACGAGATTTTCCGAGATTGTGCTGTTAATACTCGTAAGATTTAGCAAAAAATAAATAAATTACGTGTTTTGTAAGGCAACGGCTTCGATTTCTACCAATGCACCAAGAGGTAAACGTGCGACTTCCACTGTTGAACGCGCTGGTGGATTACTGCTGAAAAATTCTCCATATACTTCATTGACTTTAGCAAAGTCGTCCATACTATCGAGAAAAATTGTGGTCTTGATAACATTATCTAAACTACTATTCGCTTCTTCTAACACCGCGCTTAAATTCTCCAATACCTGTCGTGTTTGGTCTTGCACGTCACCTTCTAGCATCTTCCCCTCACTAGGGATAAGTGGAATTTGACCTGCTGTGAACACAAATCCATTAGCAACAATCGCTTGTGAATAGGGACCAACTGCTGCGGGTGCGTGGTCAGTATGAATAACTTCTTTAGGCATTTTTTATCCTTTTTATACTTCTCATTTGATTTTGTTAATTATACCCTTTGTATTATTAAGACTAAACCCTTTGAACAATTGGTCTTATTCGATTACACTATATTCAGAGATATTTATTCATTAATTAGATTTCATACCTCAAATCAGAATTTATAAATATGTGGAGGCTTACCATGCCAGATAGTCCACAAACTATATCATCACCGACAGGTGAGTTTGAGAAAGTTGAAACTGAACCTCGCCTTGAACGTGAATCAAAACGCCCAAAGTCTGTGCCAGAAATTGAATTTGTAAGTGGCATCGGCTCAACAACAGGTATTATGCGGATACGCCGTGAAGATGATGACAAAACCACACAAGGTGATGAAGACAATCCCTTATGACATATCAAGGCTACTTCATAGTGAGGTAGTCTTAATTTTTCCACTCCGAATTTTGAGGTATGCACATGACTGATAAGCAAATTTTCAATGCGTTGGTCGAATTTTTTGAAGAAGATGGTTGGGAATTCCAGTCAGTCGATGGTGCATCTGTTTTAAGTATGGGATTCAGTGGGAAGAATGGAAAGTGGTTATGCTATGCTCATGCGCGTGAAGCTGAAGCGCAATTTGCATTCTACTCCGTTTTATCGGTTAATGTGCCTACTGATAAACGTCATAAAGTTGCCGAATTTATCACTCGTATCAATTATGGCATGATGATTGGTAACTTTGAAATGGATTATATTGATGGCGAAGTCCGCTATAAAACCAGCATCGACGTTGACGGCACAGACCTCACATCAACTATTATTCAACAAATCGTGTATCCAAACCTCATTATCACTGATCATTATTTTCATGGCATTATGCGGACAATATATAGTGATGATAGCCCTGCTGATATATTAGACGAGGTTGAATTTGGTCAAAGTGATGACGATGCTACTGTGATTGATGACTTTGGCGACTTAAAGTTTTACAGTGATGGCACGTTTAGCCTTGGTGATTTCTCTGATGAGCTTGATATTGACCTTGAAGACCTCGAAATTATTGCCGATGACGATGAGCATTGGGATGATGATGACTTTTTTGAAGAAGACGAACTGTTCGATGATGATGATATTCCTCCCTTAGAACCCCCAACATTTAATGGCGGTACACCGAACTAACGTAAATTCACTGCACTTCTAAGCGAATATCATAATCTTGTGCATCCTCTATACCGAGCCAAAATCCGCGTACTAATTCATAAGGGCAATCGCCCTCAGTGCTAAATTGTGCCTGAATTAAGATTGTTCTAGCCGTATCATTACGCTCATAATTGATAATCTCATGCTGGGCTGTGCAACCATAGCCACGATTCCAGCGACCAATCAAAATATCGCCTGTTGAAAAATCAAACGGAACGCGTCGCACTGCACGCCGACATAGCTCAGAGTTATCTGCTAGATCATAAAAGCGAATGTGGTCTTCTGCACTTCGGATGATAAACAATCTATCTGCGGCATCCCAACTGGCTTCAAAGCAAATGCCCATAACAGAGGGCAGAGCATCATAAACCCCTTGCGGTAGATTACTAGGTGTCGCGTTAGCTTGAGGCGTTAAATCTGGTGTAATTGAAGGTATCGTTATTGCTGTGCGCGTTGATTGCGCGTCGCCTACAGGTAGCAGATAACAACCCGTCATACACAGCGTCGCAATAATCAAAATACAAATCAATCGCATCAAAATGATAATCTCTTAGCACTCAAATATCAGAGCCAATTATACAGTAATAATGTAGGGAGATGGGGCGCACGCCCCTACGAAATCTATACGATTTTTTACTCAAAAGGCGACTCTAGTTCTATATCTTCTTTGCTCTTAGCGACTTTAATCCCATGATGCGAAGCCCAACTCGCTAAATCATGGCGGTTCATGGTCGCCGCCATCAATTCAGGAAATAAATCTGGTGTGCAAGCAAAAGCAGGGATACCCAATTCTCCAAATTCAGCAGCAGTCGTATGGTCATAATTTGGTGCGCCTTGGTCGCTTAAAGCTAAGAGTGCCACCATATTCACGCCTGATTCTACAATGCGCTTTGCTTTACCTAACATCTGCTCTCGTCGTCCACCTTCATATAAATCACTAATCAGAACGAGTGTTGTGTCACTCGGGCGAGTGATTAAACTTTGGCAATAGCCTAATGCTTGGTTGATGTCTGTTCCCCCACCAAGGGTTGTCCCAAACAATAAATCTACAGGGTCACTTAGATATTGAGTCAAATCCACAACCGACGTATCAAAAACAACCATGTGTGTTTTTAGCGCAGGGACAGCTGCCATCACCGCCCCAAACACGCTGGCATAGACCATCGAACTTGCCATCGAACCTGATTGGTCAACACAAACAATAACATCATGTGCTGATGAACGTTTACGACCATAGCCAATTAATTGCTCAGGGATGACAGTCTTATAATCTTTTTGATAATGCTTGAGATTGGCATGAATCGTACTCAACCAATTGATTTCATGATGCCTTGGGCGACGATTGCGAATAGCGCGATTCAATGCACCACGCAGAGCTTGTCGCATCGGGTTTTCGAGGCGCTTCATCAAGTCATCGACTACTTTACGTACAATAATCCGCGCGGTAGCTTTCGTTTCTGTAGGAATCACATCCTTTAGAGTCAATAATGTACTGACCAAATTGACATCAGGTTCAATCATTTCGAGGATTTCAGGTTGGGAGAGCATCTGCTGTAGACCAATGCGCTCAATGGCATCTTTCTGCATAATCTGTACCACACTAGCAGGGAAATAGGTGCGAATATCGCCTAGCCAACGGGCAACATCAGGCATCGAACTCCCCATACCCCCTTGTTGTCCACCAGCAGATTGTTGTCCTGCGCCACCTCTGCGACCTGCTCGGCTGGACAATCTTCGCCCAAGCGAACCACGTCCGCCTTTACCTTTGCCTTTTTTCTTACTATACAATTGTTCCAGAACTTCATCCATCTTGGCATCGCTCTGGTTTAAATTATGCCCTGTACCATCTCCACCATCGCCACCCAGAAGCAAGCGCCACCGTCTCAATTGTTCATCATTCTGTGCATCACTCATAAATCATTCCAATCATTCACTAGCTGGTGGGTCAATACCGAGCAATTTTGATAAAATGGGCAACATAGCATTGGCGCGGTCTTCATCAATCTGAGTTTCGGCGCTATCCCGTGAACGCACTCGTCCGCTAATAATTCGCCCAATTTGTCGGCGTTCAGGTTCTTCAAATGTCGAGAATGTGCGTCTTAGCAGGGGCAACAAACTCTCAAAATCCTCATTATTTAGAGACATCACCCACGCATCAATGATACTCAGTAAAATATCATCATGGATGAGTATGAGTCCGCTATTTTTTAGGAAACCTTCAATCCATGCCGCGACATCATTAAGGTCGGAGACCAGTGAAATCGCTAATTGCATTTGCCGACGTGCTTCATCAGTATCAATGACAGTATCATCTAGCAAAATCCGACAAGCACGCCCACGAATCAGACCATGTGCATTGTCTTGGGTCATCAAAATCTTGAGTACAGATTGCCAACCCTGTGTATATTCAGGATTATCAAGCAGATAAATCGCACTATTAAAGTGCAATATTGCCTCAAAAATAACGCCAGCTGCATCGTCATCTAACATCGAACATTCATGAGGCAGACCGACACAGGTTCGTGTGACAATACCCTCGACGACGGTACTGATCATCTCGGCATCTGTATCGCGTACATTGCCATAGGTTATGACTTCGGCAAGGGCAGGTAGTGCGTGCATCAGTTCTTTAATATCACCTGTGGCGGCAGCAATCGCTTGAAGCTGATGCACCACATAAGAGACGGCATCAGGCAAATTAGCCAGCAAAACATCATTTACTAACTCGGTCAATGCAGGTAAGGATTCCAAAGTTTTGGCAGAATATTTCGCAAATTGGTTAGAGGCATCCAAAACGGTATTGCCCCATGAACTTTTCTCAATGAGTTGAATTGTCAATTCGGGTCGCCACTGTAATTCCCAGACTTCATTGAACGTCCCTTGTTTGCCAGTGACTTCGACTTTTTGCCCCCAAGTGATGCCTAAAATGGAAAGCCGATGCAGTAGATAACTGCGTTGCCGATGACTGTCTTCGCGTAAGTCTAACTTGAGTTCACTAGGCTCATGTGTCACTTTCAGACGTAAGCGTTTTTGTTCACGCTTCAAATCGCGTTGCAAGGGCATCATTGGCGTTTCATCAGGGATTTCGCCCATCGTTTCGCCGACAATCAGCTTTTTATGGATGATTTTTAGCGGTGCAGGGTTACCAAAGCAAAAGACACTGAGTGCGGCTTCGTTAAATTCGTTCAAACTCGGCATTGTACGTTCTCGGATTGCCGCTAAAGTATCTGCTAATCGCACGGCATCAATGACCTGTGCAGGTGAGGCATCAAGGTCTTCTTCGCGCAATAATTGGGCAACTCGTGTCATCCAACTAATCGAAATATCGTCCGTATCTTCCTGCCAACGATGCTGATACCAACCAGGCGATAAAATTCCCGCCCCATAACCTGACCACATCGTCAGGCGACTGTGCGTCCAAGGTGTGAAAGTTGCTTCGACCTTGATGCGTTTCATGCCTTTGAGGATAGCATTATCGTCTTTTTGGCTAGGCATTTGGGCAAGTGCTGGTGCGTGCCATGCGCCACAGACCACTGCAATACGGTCAAAACCATCTTTCTCTGCCTGACGAATGATTTTTCGCATATAGGCTTCGCGTTTATCTTCTAGCGGATGATGACTGGCAATGCCTTCATCACGTAGAGCAGTCATTGCTTCCAAGACTGCCGTGAATATGTCCCCATCATCTTTGCGATTTTCAACAAAATGTTCCCACCATCGTTCACCATCAGGATAGCCAGCTGCTTTTGCTAACTCCCCAAGAGGGTCACTGCGTAGATGTTCGTCGGGAGTTGCATCTTCATTATTGCTAGGTGTTTCTGGGTTGTCTTCTTTATTTTGTGCTGATTCGTATTGGTCTTTTTTGATGCGCATCGCATAACGCTGAGGCAAATCCATGAAACGTGCTGGAATATCGTGTTCTAATGCAAAGCGAATAGCCTGTAACTCAGGTGAAAATTCTGCAAATGGATAATAGGCGGCAAATTTTGGTTCATCAGGTACATAGATGAGCATTGCAACAGGCGCGACCATATCCTCATGTGCAAATAGGGGGATAAGTTCATCCGCATCAGGAGGACCCTCGACTAAGACAATATCAGGGACAAGGTCATAGAGTGCATTCAGTAGACTCCGTGCCGAACCCGGTCCATGATGGCGAATACCAAAAATGTGTGTACTCATGAGAGAAAATTATCCAGACACTTCACGACAGGCTTCGTACAAATCTTTCCATCCTTGCCGATTTTTGACCACATTTTCGAGATATTCCTGCCACACTATCTGGTCTTGTACAGGGTCTTTGACCACCGCACCAGTAATCCCTGCGGCAATATCGCGTGCATTGAGTGTGCCATCCCCAAAATGAGCAGAGAGCGCAACACCACTATTCATCACTGAGATGATTTCGGCAGTGCTTAATGTCGATGTCGGTGAGTTTACTTTTTTCTGACCATCTTCGGTGACACCATTCCGCAATTCACGGAAAATTGTCACAACACGGCGAATTTCTTCCAAGGCAGGTGGTTGGGCAGGTAATTGAAGCACCCGTCCTAATGCCTCGACCCGATTCTGTACAATCTCGATTTCTTCTTCAATTTGTTTTGGAAGTGGTAGTAAAACGGTATTGAAACGTCGTTTGAGCGCACTAGAGAGTTCATTGACTCCCTTATCACGGGTGTTAGCCGTCGCAATGACATTGAAACCTTGCCTTGCTTGTACTTCACTATTGAGTTCAGGGATGGGCAATGTTTTTTCGGAGAGAATTGTAATTAAAGAATCTTGCACATCAGAGGGGATACGGGTCATTTCTTCGACACGCGCAATTGAGCCATTTTCCATTGCGACCATTACAGGGCTAGCGACTAAGGCTTTCTCAGAGGGACCTTCTGCCAGCAATTGGGCATAATTCCAACCATAGCGTATGGCTTCTTCAGGTGTGCCAGCCGTCCCTTGAATCAGCAAAGTTGATGTGCCAGAGATTGCTGCCGCGAGATGTTCACTTAGCCAAGTTTTGCCTGTCCCCGGTACACCAATCAACAAAAGCGCACGGTCAGTAGCTAAGGTAGCAATCGCAATCTCAATTAGGCGACGTTCACCATAATATTTCGGTTCAATGACGATACCACTCTCTAACTTGCCACCTAAAACATACCGTGCCACAGCCCAAGGCGATAATTCCCAATTGGGAGGGCGTTGATGCGTATCGACTTCTTTGAGTGCCGCCAATTCATGGGCGAATTGCTCTTCGGCGTGTTGGCGTAAAATATTGCTCATGAATAAGAATCTCCTAATTAGCACAAGGTTTTATTGTTTCGATTGTTCAGTATACCACGCAGTAGAAATAACGTTCTGAATATTTTAGTAGAGAACTATAAGAATATATTCTAGTTTACAGGGTTCTGATGTGCTATACTGATAAAGTTCATAAGGGGTCATAAAATGTCAAAGAAACCTGAGTTCATTCTACCGATTGGTACAAAAATAGTAGTCTTAGAAAATAAAAATGATAATTCTAGTTTGAGTCAGGGTATGGTGGGTGTTATCCAAAAATCACCGCTTGATGCTACACATAACTATATAGTTCGCTTTCCTGATGGTAAAGAATATAGCTTTAAAAGACATCAATTTGCTGTTCAAAAGCATTATCGACGAGAAGGTTGGGAAGAAAAGTCAAATAACGACGATTTGTATCAGTACATTATTTATCGAGTGATTATTGGCTCACGAGCTTATGGGCTTGACGATGAGCATAGTGATATTGATCGGCGCGGTATTTATTTACCTCCTGCTGAATTGCACTGGTCATTATATGGTGTGCCAGAGCAACTTGAACGTGGCGAGGAAGCTTATTGGGAAATCCAGAAGTTTATTAAATTAGCACTTAAAGCAAACCCAAATATTTTAGAAGCATTAAATTCGCCAAAGGTAGAATATATTGCACCGATTGCCGAGCGTTTGGTGGAACAACGTCATATCTTCATGAGCAAGTTGCTATATCAAACTTACAATGGATATGTTATTTCTCAATTCAAGAAAATGCGGAAGCATTTAGAGAATCATGGGAATATTCGTTGGAAACATGCTATGCACTTAATTCGCTTACTCATTAGCGGAATTACTGCGCTTGAGACTGGCTCAATTATGGTGGATGTCGGTGATTATCGAGACAAATTATTAGCTATTCGATATGAAGAAATGACATGGAATCAGATCAATGAATGGCGTTTAAAGTTGCATAAAGAATTTGATATGGCATATCAAAAAACCAATTTACCTGACCGACCCAATTATGAAGCAGCAAATGAATTTCTAATCGAAGCAAGAAAGAGTATGGTTGAATAGACATTATGTATGAAGAAGTAGCGCACAATCCAACCTTAAAATCAGTTTTGTCAGAGCAACCTTATCCACTGTTGTTTACTACAATTAGTGGAGCGCACTTATTTGGTTTTCCATCTCATGATAGTGATTATGACTTACGCGGTGTTCATATCCTACCAGTCGATGATGTACTCGGATTGCATGGGCTGAGAGAAACCATTGACCGTACTTGGATGAAAGAGGGTCTAGAAGTCGACCTAGTGACGCATGATATTCGCAATTTTTTCTTATTACTCCTCAAAAAGAGTGGCAATATTATTGAGCGGATTATGTCTCCTTTAGTTATGCAAACAACACCAGAGCATGAAGAACTAAAAGCTATTGTGCCGATGACTTTGACCGTTCATCATGCACATCATTATTTTGGTTTTTCACGTAAAAAGTGGGGCGAGTTTATTAATGATAAACCTACCGCTAAGGCTTTACTGTATACCTATCGCACATTACTGACTGGCATTCATCTTATGAAAACAGGTGAAATAGAATCAAATTTAGTGATTCTAAATGATGTTTATAAATTACCTTATATTCCTGACTTGATTGAGGCAAAACTCTCTGGTGATGAAAAAGGAATTTTGCAAGATGCTGATGTAGAATTTCATATCCAAGAATATGAACGTGTAACAGATATGCTTCGTCAAGCACAATCTGAAAGCCATTTACCAGAACATCCTCAAGGTAAAGATGAACTCAATGAGTTGTTAATTCGTATTCGACGGAAATATGGAGGAAACAAGGCATAGGCTTCCCTATGCCCGAATGAACTTTATTCGTCGCTGGTCTCGGTAGCTTCGGGGGTTATTTCAGGGTTTTCGTCAGCAGATTGTTGCGCTTGATAGGTTAGCTCAAAGAAACTCCAAATCAGACGTGCTGTGTCGCCCTGTTGCGGTTGTGGAACTAAGTCTCGGATGTAAAATCCAGAACCCGGAATCGTATGTCCACCGTTTTCAATCGCATGAAGCATGACAAAATTGCCATCTTCACAATCTTCAAAGAAATAGGTGCTAAATCCATTCCGAAATAGCTCCTCATTAAATGGTGGGACAGCTTCTAAATCACAGCTATTCTGCATTGCCCAAAAAGTCACGCCTGATGTTACCGAATACCGATAGACGCTACCTTCCCACGGCACGACCTCATCACCTGTGCCATGAATAATCAAGACAGGTAAACTAGCATCTTCGCAATTCTCACTCTGTGCGCTTCGCATTGTGCCAGCAATCGAGGCAATCCCTGCAAATAAATCAGGCGCTTCACATGCCGCTTTGAAAACCATACTGCCACCATTCGAGAAGCCCACAAGATAGATTCGGTCTTCATCCACACGATAGTCACGTTGAACACGGGCAATTAAATCCCGAAATAGCTGGATTTCATCCTCTTCATGGTCGCCGATACTGCCATCATTCCATTGCCGCAGATAGCCTTGCGGAAATGCGACAATAAAATTGCCTTGTTCAGCACGATTGATAAGACCCGTTGCTGGGTAAAAATTTTCCCAAGTATCGCCAAAACCATGTAATGCAATCACAAGAGGTAATTCCTCTGTACCTGCCTCATCATAGCTAGTTGGGATGTATAAGCCATAACCGCGTTCATCAAGGCTTGCTCCCTCAGTTTGCGCTAAGGTTGTTACTCCAAAACACAACAAT
This sequence comes from Phototrophicaceae bacterium, assembly GCA_965230145.1. GTDB lineage: Bacteria > Chloroflexota > Anaerolineae > Aggregatilineales > Phototrophicaceae > JAUZRW01. Next base: position 1,895,385 of record CBDDKI010000002.1, on the reverse strand, counting down.
AGGATGGGAATGATAATTTTCACGATTCGCATGAATGATGTTCTCCGAATGTCTGCTTATTGCCTAACACTAACATGATAGTTTCACCGTATCAAAGGTCTATGTGGAATTGATGAACGATTGCCTCAAAAACCGAATGCACCGATGAATTGATCTAAGGCTTCGTCCGAACCTTGTGTAATAGTTATTCCGCCAGCGTCTTGTACCGTCTCTTTAGGCATCATGCCGTTGAGTATCATCAACAAAGAACGATAATCCACATCAACCACCACATCAGGTGCATCACCATTTCCTTGTGAAATATTCAATTCGCCATTGTCGACTTCCGCATAAAACACTTCATCTTGACCATGAAATTCACAACTCGCCTTAATATCAGAGGCTTTTTCAGTATTAAAGAACATCGTCATGGCATTCATAGTGGGGATAGTGCCGAGATAATGGTCAGCAGGGGGAGGCATCTCAATATATGCCATACCCCAATGTGCCATCATTCGTACAATTGGAGTTAAGCCTTTGCCATGCTCGGTCAAGTCGTAAACGCTGGATGCTGCTGGTGGAGGCAATTGCCGTTGCTGAATAATATTAGCTTCTTCTAATGCTTTGAGGCGGTTCGACAATAAATTTGTACCAATACCCGGTAAACCGTTCAACAAATCGGTATAGCGACGCGGACCAAATGCCAAATCACGTATAATGAGTAATGTCCAGCGTTCGCCAATGACATCTAATGCGTAAGCTAACGGGCAGAGTTGATTGTATTGTCGTTTTGCCATGATGACCCCTCACAGAATTTAAATCGAATTCACTTTAAAATTATATAGTAATTTATTGACAATATTTATAGAACAAGTGTATAAATAGGTAGCGTTCGATAGAACAGATATTCCTATGATACTAGAAACAAAGCTATCAATAAAGATTGTTCGGTAAACCATCAAGAGAGAGATTCTGCTATGAGCAACCCCAATGTAATGACTCGCTTCCCCGAAACACCCTTAGATTTTTTGCAAGATTTATCAGAGAATAACAATCGAGAATGGTTTCAAGCTAATAAAAAGCGCTACGAAAATGAATTGCGTGACCCTGCAATTGAGCTAGTCGTTGCACTTGGAACAGGCTTACAAGAACATTTCCCCAATGTCACCTACGATACTGCCTTCAATGGAAGTGGCTCATTGATGCGAATTTACCGTGATACCCGCTTTAGCAAAGATAAAACCCCGTATAAAGATCGTATTGCGATGGGCTTTCCTGAAGGTGCAGGCAAGAAGATGCAAACCCCGAGCTTTGGCATCCAAATTTCTGCTGATGAAGTAGGGCTGATGGCAGGGGTATTCAGTTTCGATAAAGAGCAACTTCAAACCTACCGTGAAGCTGTGACGGATAAAGAATTAGGCTTTGAGTTGGTCGAAGCAGTCAAGAAAGTGCAATCATCTGGAAACTACGAAATCAGTGGCGCACACTATAAACGTCCCCCACGCGGTTTTGAGATGCCCGATGACGAACGTGGAGAATACCTACTCTACAATGGTTTATGGGCATCGTATCCCACAATCGAACGTGAGCTAATTACGAGTGATAGTTTTGTGGATACCGTTTTAGACCACTTTGTGAATATGAGTCCCATTCAACAATGGTTAGTGAAGGTCTTTTCATGAACAGTAATCAGAGTCATTTTGAGACTATTCGGCAACGATTAGTGGTGCAAGAAGCAGGTGTTGCTCTGGGCAAGATGATGTCTAGCGAAGCGATTACTTACAAGAAAAAAGTTTTCGCTTTTTATCATGATGAGCGCATGTGCTTCAAATTAGGGCGTGACTTTGATTTAGAGAAATACGGTATCACAGACTACAGTGTTCTTTCACCATTCAAGAATAAAGCCCCTATGCGTGATTGGTTTTATATACCACAACAAAACAAATGGGATGAACTTGCCCGAATTGCCTTAAAACAGATGGGTGAGGCTCTCGCTTGAGTTTGAAAAAGTCTTAGGCTATAGTGTGTGCGCTATAGGGGGGTGGTTGTGTCCCGGTGGATGCCCCAGTCTTCAAAATTGGTGGTCGGTTGCGTGGCAAGCGATGGTGGGTTCGACTCCCATTCACTCCCGTTAAGATTGATGCTATCGCATATAAAAATTGTTATTCAGAATAGAATGTGTCCTCATACCATAGTTGTGGATTAGATATAACATATTGTCGAATCTGGTTGAGACTATCTTCATTGCGGATAATATGGTCGTGGTAGCGACCTTGCCAGACGATGACTTGAGATAATTCGAGTTTGCGAATACCTGCTGTAACTGCACCTTTATAGGCATTGATTACACGCCCCAGAACAGTTTTAAAATTAGTCCCTTCAGCATCCAGACAAATAATTCCGTGTACGTGGTTAGGCATCACAATAAAAGCATCTAATTCAAGATCAGGATAATGGTCAGGAATAGCATACCAGCGTTCTGTGGCGATATTGCCGTAATCATTCAGAATCATGTTGCCATCTTGAATTGTGCCGAAGATGTATTGCCGTTGGTGTGTACAAATTGTGACAAAATATGCCCCTGATTGCGAATAATCATAACCTTGTAAACGCGGTGATTTGCGGTGTTTCATCTAGTTTTGTCTATTTTTGAACATATGGTTGAATATCAGAGACACCCCGTTGGGTGTCCCTACAACCGAAAACCAATTGTAGGGATGTGCAACGGCACATTACTATATTTTTGATGATACTCTGAATAGGGCATTATTGCTTTTAAACATAGTATATCGAAAGCGGTGGAAATTCAAAATTATCTTTATATTACCGATGGACATCCCGTTGGATGTCCCTACCTGCGGGTATTGTAGGGAAGCGCAACGGCGCGTCCGAGAATTTGCTTTATCTAATCATTTATACGTCAAAATTCACTATCAAAAGACTTCACAAGAGGTCAATAAGGTGATAAACTGATAAAATGCGAACAGATTTTCTGTTAAATTAGTTGGAGGGGGTGCAAGGATTGGCTACACAAAATCAGAGTGAATTTTCAGTTGAGTCAGCGTATGTCTATGATCATCGTAGTTCAGTACGGTGGATATTCTCGCATGTCTGGCGGTACAAGGGCTTATTCTTGTTTGCTATTCTCATGTATATGCTCGCATGGACGAGTTTTGGGGGCGCACGGGTACTCATCGGGCAAGCTGCGGAAGAAATCATCAATCCGACAGCGGCAAATGGCTTAATGATCGCCTCATTGTCGGTACTCGGCATCTTAATATTAGATGGTATTTCGGCATTAATGGGCAGTCTCTCGATTGAGACAATCGCCCAACGTCTATCACGTGATTCACGCGAAGAACTCTATATTAGCCTCTTGGGGAAAAGTCAAACATTTCATGACCAACAGCGCGTCGGTGATATTATGGCACGCTCTACCGATGATGTTCAGCAATTGAATGTCATGATTAATCCAGGATTGCTATTCATCTCTGAGATTATTCTTGGGATGATTGTCCCCATGACGTATATCGCTACGATTGATTGGCGTTTGCTACTCGTACCTATCATTTTTGTTTTCTTTTATGCTGGGTTCATTGGGTACTACCGTCGGATGCTCAATCCTGTTATTGGGACACAACGCTATAGTTTTGGTCAGATGAATGCAGGGCTAGAAGAGACCATCAGTGGTATTGAGATTGTCAAAGCCAGTGCATCCGAAAAATTTGAACGTAAGAAATTCTACGAAGCCGCTAAAAAATATCGGGATAGCTTTGCCAAGCAAGGTCGCGTCGAAGCACGCTATCTACCGACGCTTTTTTATGCCTTTGCATTGGGATTAACCTTTTTACATTGTATGTACCTCTATAACATAAGCGCGCTCAATATAGGGCAGATTATCGCTGTGATGGGTTTAGTCGGAGCAATGCGCTTTCCTATCTTCATCTCAATTTTTGCCTTCTCGCTCGTGGAATTGGGTCTGGCTGGTGCAAACCGTATCCTTGAACTCATTAACTCAGAGGCAGAGTTAGATGAGAATTTAGCAGGGCATACCGCTAGCGTTCGTGGGGATATTACTTTCGAAAATGTTAGTTTTGGCTATGATGAATCACCTATCTTACAAGATTTATCTTTCACGATTAATTCAGGTGAAACAGTTGCCATTGTCGGGCAAACAGGCTCAGGTAAAAGTACCCTCACTGAACTCATCAACCGCACTTACGATGTGACACAAGGACGCATCTTAATTGATGGTGTTGATGTCCGTGACTGGAACTTGAATGCACTTCGCTCACAAATTTCACGTATTGAGCAAGACATCTTCTTGTTCAGCCGTACCCTTGCTGAGAATATCGCTTTTGGTGCGCCGAATGCCACACAAGAAGAAATTGAGCAAGCCGCCAAAGAAGCCCAAGCACATAATTTCATTTTGTCCTTCAATGAAGGTTATGAAACAACCGTTGGTGAACGTGGGGTAACGCTATCGGGCGGGCAACGTCAACGGATTGCCTTAGCGCGTGCTTTCCTCAGTGACCCGCGCATCTTAATTCTGGATGATTCCACAAGCGCGATTGATAGCGCGACAGAAGATGACATCCAAAAAGCAATTCAACGCGCACAAAAAGGGCGTACAACCTTACTCATCACTCATCGACTTTCACAAATTCGCTGGGCAGACCACATCCTTGTCATTGATGATGGTCGGATTGCAGCGTATGGCAATCATGATGAATTGCTCCGCAAATCCGATTTATACCGTCGTATTTTCGCGCGTTACGATGCCGAATTACCACCACTAGAGACCGCACAAGCGCAATAAAAGGGAGATTTTCTATGGGCTTTATTATGGATGGGCTGGATGCCGAAGAGTATGATCGCTCGTATACCGATGGTGAACTTGTGCGACGTATTGTTGGCTATTTTAAGCCCCAAGCAGGGCGCATGGCTGTGGTTGCGGTGGCAGTTTTAGCGGCTTCCGCACTCAATACTGCTATTCCGATTTATATATCCAGTAGTCTTGACCAACTCACAGAAACAATCGGCACGAACCAGCTGATACAGATTGCGATTGGCTTAATCGTTCTCGGTGCTTTAGGCTATGTCTTCAATGCAATTCGTCAATGGGTATCGGCGGCAACTGTTGGTAATGTGACGCTCAAATTACGTGAAGATACTTTTGATGCGGTACTCAAGCGGGATTTATCATTCTACGATTCAATCCCATCAGGGAAAATCGTCAGCCGTGTAACATCTGATACACAAGCATTTTCAGCAGTAGTCAACCTCACCTCCGAATTGATGAGTCAACTATTGCTCGTGTTCTTATTGCTGGGCTATCTATTTTTTGTGAATGTCCAACTGACCTTACTGACATTAGCTCTCGCACCCTTCATTGTGATAGTAGCACTGGGTTTTCGTAAAATTGCGCGTGATACCGTTACTCAATCCCGTCGCGTTAATGCTGAGGTCAATAAGCACATTCAAGAGACCATTAGTGGTATCCGTGTCGCAAAGACCTTTCGCCAAGAGGGTGCTGTCTATGATGATTTTCTGAATGTGAACGAGCAATCCTACGGGATTAACTTACGCACAGGGTACACGTTCAGTAGTATCTTCCCCATCCTGAATACGATAGCAGGTATCGGGACAGCCGCTCTAGTCTATTTTGGTGGATTAGCCGTTCGTAACCCTGTCGTAAGCCTCACAGCAGGGGAATGGTACTTATTCATTCAAGGGATTGCCCTATTCTGGTTTCCACTCACGAGTATCGCCTCGTTCTGGAGCCAATTTCAGTTAGGTTTAGCGGCAGGTGAACGCATGTTTGCGCTGATTGATGCCGAAACCAAACTTGAACAAACCGATGACCACATCAGCATCCCTGAGATGAAGGGCGCGATTAGCTTCCAAAATGTGGACTTTTCCTATGTTGACGGTGAGACTGTCTTAGAAAATTTCACATTAGATATTGCCGCAGGCGAGACCTTAGCTCTCGTCGGGCATACAGGCTCAGGTAAATCGAGCATCGGCAAGCTGATTTCACGCTTCTATGAATTTCAAGATGGCACAATTACCGTTGATGATGTTGACATTCGCACGCTAGATTTACATGATTATCATCGTCAACTCGGTATCGTCACGCAAACGCCCTTCATGTTTGATGGCACAGTTGCTGATAACATCCGCTATGGCACAGAAGATGCCACAGATGAGGACGTAGAGCGCGTGGCGAATATGATTGCCAATGGCGATTGGTTGCGAAGTCTACAACAGGGCTTAGAGACCCAAGTCGGTGAACGTGGCTCTAGTCTATCAATGGGGCAACGGCAATTAGTGGTATTGGCGCGTGTGTTACTGCAAAATCCGAGTATCTTCATCTTGGATGAAGCCACAGCTAGTGTTGACCCACTCACAGAAACACTCATTCAAGAGGGCTTAGACACAGTGCTTGAAAATCGCACGTCGCTAGTGATTGCACATCGCTTGTCTACCATCAAAAATGCTGACCGTATCATCGTTCTAGATAACGGGCAAATATTGGAAGAAGGTACACACGATGAGCTGATGGCACAACAACGCCATTACGCGCATCTCTACGACACCTATTTCAGACACCAAAGCTTGGACTATATCGAGAGTTCACCAATAGCTTAATCCTACAGAGAGAGTATCCACATGCGGATGCTCTCTCTATTCATGTTTTTCTGTTCCCTACGCATCAAATACTCATCAAGCATTCTATACAACTCCTACTAAGCTCATGCTAAACTTAAAACCTCGAACACTATTTCACGTATAAACAAGCAGATAGCAATTAATCAACGAGGCACACCCATTGAGCAACTCACAATCTGGCAATCAACTCGGATTTTTTAACCGACTCATTTTTTACTTTACTTATGGCTTCCGAAATATCACACGCGGTGGACGTTGGACGACCTTAGCAATTTTCTGTATCGCGGCAGGGGTTGCAACGGTTGTCGCCCTGCGCGGCTTGGGCTTATCCATCGGCGAATCCCTCATCAGCACAGTACGCGAAGATAACAAAGGCGATATATCTATCCAACGGGAATCCGATGATGGACCCGATTTCGCTCTCTTGCGCGGAAGTAGTGATGTCGAATATTTCACTCAGCAGGAAATTCAAGGCTTACAAACATACGCCCAAACAAATAATATTGACCTCTCCCTATTTACGACAGGTGGCGCAGTCCAGATTGCAGGGCAGAGCAGTGGTGTCATTTCGACCTCGCAATTTATCGTCACCTACTTAGTAGACCCTATAAGCTATCCCGTCATCGGCGATATTCGGGTGATTGAACCTCAAGGCGCAACCTTCGCTGATTTATTCACAGGTGGAGCAGATATTGTCATTAGCGAGAACATGGCACAGTCACAATATCTATCTGTTGGGGATGAAGTCCGAGTCGCACGAACAGAAGAAGTCTTCACTGTGAGAGGTATCGTCGGGGCAGAATCCGAAGCTGGGATTAGTAACCCATTTGCGGCATTTTTCGGCTTTGCTTATCTCGATATTGCGACAGCCCAACGCATCATCGACCCTGAAATTGGCTACAATCGCGCCAGTTTAGGTTATCCACAAGCCCTTACCATTGATGAAACCAGTGAAGAACGCGCAGCAATTCAAACCCAGCTTGGCTTTAGCCGACGCGATACCGACATAGATTCCGCCGCACGTTTACTCGAAGCCCGTGAGGAAATTGCAGTCGTCCTCGGTGATTTCATTGTCATTTTGGGCTTGGGCGCATTGCTAATTGGTGGCGTGGGTATTCTCAATACGATGCTGGTCTTAGTCAGACGACGTACCAATGAAATAGCCGCCCTCAAGACATTTGGCTTAAAAGGTCGGCAGATAGCACTCTTATTCTTATCAGAAGGCATTCTCTTAGGCTTAATTGGGAGTGTCATCGGCTGTATTGTAGGGGTTTTACTCGGCGGAGTGGTCAACCAATTCGGTGAACAATTCATTCAGCAAAGTCTCGGCTGGCGTATTTATCCCGAAGCCCTGCTCTATGGTATTACACTCGGCATGGCAACGACAGTCATTTTTGGGATTGCCCCTATCCTGACAGCACTTCAAATCCGACCAGCAATTGTCTTACGTCCGAATGAGGGCAACTTTGCACGCTTAGGTATCTTACAGACTATCGCGCTGATGATCATCATTACGATTTTGCTGGGCTTAGTTGTCGGGCAAATCGTGCAACCTACATTTGGTTTAACATCTTCTTTCACTGCACAAGATGCCTATTTATGGAGTGTCATCGGCGTTGCCTCAACCTTGCTGATTTTGCTTCTAGTCACCTTCGTTCTGTGGATTGTGGTCTGGTTAATTGGGAAACTACCTGCTTTCGGTTGGGTGGATTTACAACTTGCCCTGCGTAATATGAGTACCCAGCGTCTGCGGACAGCCACGACCTTGCTCGCGCTCAGTGCAGGGATGTTTGCTCTCAGTAGCATCACTTTTGTGGGGGAAGGCACACGCCAATTGCTCAATGATGTGTTAGGGCAATCCTTTGGAGGCAATGTCTTAGCTATCCCAATCCAACCCTCGTTTGATGACCGTCTACTCAATTTAGCAGACCGTAACCTTAATACAGCCATTGATAGAGTCGATGGTGTTATCGCACGCTCAACAATCGCTCTCTATAATCCTGAACTCATTGCAATTAACGGCGAAGAAGTTGCTGATATAGACATCGACGAAACCAATATTTTCGACGATGCCGCTACCGCACCCTTAGCTTGGCAAAATTTCAGTGTCTGGGATACGGATAACCCTGAAACATTCGATAACGTCTTTAATATCGTGCGTGGACGCAATATCACGCTGGAAGATAGAGGACAACGTGTTCTTATTGGTAGTTTCGATTCGGCACAAGCCTTGGGCATAGATGTTGGCTCGACGATTACCTATCGGATTGCACGCCAAAATATTGATTTCACAGTGATTGGTCTTTACGATGTCGGTAGCTTACTCGGCAATGGCGGACCTACACTTGCACCTGATGCAGTAGCTGACATTACCAACCCGACTTTTCAATTTTATGCCTATGATGTTGAGCTAGGGTCTGTTCCGCAAGCTGTCACTGAACTCTCATCAGTCGTTGTTCCGCCAACGCTTGCCCTAGATGTACGCTTCATCGATAGCCTTGTCGGACGTTTTATCGCGCAATTTGCCGCTATCCCCACGATTGTCGGCATTTTGTCATTGGTTGCAGCCGCTGTCATTATGGCGAACACAATTGCCCTCAGCACCTTAGAACGTCGCCGACAGATTGGCGTACTCAAAGCGATTGGACTTAAAAGTAACCGTGTCTTGGGCGTGATGCTAATTGAATCGACCATTATCGGCTTGCTCAGTGCTGGGCTAGGCTTAGGCTTGAGTCAATTGGGCTTATACTTATTCACCCTGCTAACAGACCAAACCATACCGTTTCCACGTTCGGCACAAATTGTCGCAGTAGGCTTAGTGATTGCCGCCGTGTTAATTTCTTGGGTTAGCACATTCCTCAGTGCAAATGTCGCCGTCAAAGAACGGGTTATGAATGTTCTCCGTTACGATTAGCAACTTCGTAGGGGCTTATCGCCGATAAGCCCTTTTCCAGCAAAGTTCAAAAATATTTTTGATAACTAATCTAGCGGATGTTGCATCCAGACATTGGCTTCAACGTAGACGCCTTCGTCTCTGTCATGGTCAATGATAACTGGCGATAATGCCCCTTCGATGATATACATCCCACTGGCAGGGAGGGGCATCGCTGTCCATTGCTCCCACTCAGCCACAGTCCCAATCACGCGCATAGAATGCGGTGCAATTTTCAGAATGTTTGCCCCAAGTCGTTGATGAATACGTAACCATTTATCGAAAAAATACCCATCCTCGCGCCGCCAAGTAATGTAATTCTCCATCTTAATCAGGGGATACGATGATTTTTGTGACGGACGCACAGGTGCAATCATATAGTCAAAACCAGCATCTCGACCTAGTTGCTTCATCTGCTCAATCGCTTTGCGTCCTAAACCTTTGCCCGTATGCTGAGGCGCAACCGTAATCGAAACCCCACATAAGGTATTGGCTACTCGTTGCTTGAGATGGTCTTCTGCACAGCATCGTATAGCATCCGACCAACCAAGGGGCAAGTTCTCAACCGTGCCATCCCAACACAAACCCATTGCTTGCCCATGCACAACGACCTCATCCTGTGCATCACACAAGAAAAAATGCAGATGCTTATAGGCTTGTACCATTGTTGGGTAATAATCGATGCTATCAACCTCATGATAAATGAAATCTGCCCATTGGCTGGCGAGATGTTTCGCACGTTCTTCATAATCTGGAAATTCAGGTAATGTGTATAACTGATAGTGACTCATAGACCTCTCCTCTGAGCGGTTTGTCACTATTATTATGACATACAAAAAATGCCGACCATCTGATAGTCAGCATTTTTCTTGAGTTTCGCTGTCGATTAGGCTTTTGTCGCTAATTCTTCCCATTCGACATTAAGTTCATGTAGACGTTGTTGTTGCGCTTTATATTGCTGGCTCAACATCGTGATGGTGTCGCCATTACCTGCCGCACTGGCATGCGCGAGGAGTGTCTCCAATTCCTTGATTTCACTCTCCAATGAGATGATTTGTGTTTCCATCCGTTGTACCAATTTAGGGTCAACGGCAGGTTCTTCAACTTCTTTTTTGACCTTTTTCTTCGGCTGGTTATCATTCTCTACTTTTTCAGCATCTAATACACTGAGATATTTTTCGTATGTTCCCTTAAACACCCGCATATGACCGTCTTGCAAATCCCAAATCTGGCTTGCTAACCTATCGACTAGATAACGGTCATGGGTCACGAGGATAATTGTACCGTCATAGCTCTCCAGCACTTCCTGCAAGACCTCTTGTGCTGGAATATCAAGATGGTTCGTAGGTTCGTCCAATAGCAAGAGATTTGCCCCTTGTAAGGCTAATATCGCCAAAGCTAAACGTCCGCGTTCACCACCTGATAGAGAACTGACTTCCTTAAAGACATCATCCCCTGTGAAAAGGTAAGGTGCTAGATAATGACGTGCAGCTTGAATACCAATATTTTTGTGGCGCATTAGTTCTTCAAGTACGGTATTTTCGTGTTCGAGTTCATTATGAGCCTGTGCAAAATAGCCGATTTGCAAACCAACACCAAAGTTGATATGTCCCTTGAGGGCTGGTATTTTCTCCAAGATGGTCTTGAGCATACTGGATTTACCAACCCCGTTAGGACCAATCAAACCAGCGACATCGCCTCGAATGAGTTCAAAATCATCGGCAGTGAATAGTGGGTCATTGCGTTCGTAGCCAATTTCCAAATTTCGCCCACGCAAGACCACTTCGCCACTACGTTCTTCTGCGACCAATTTAACGCGCATATCTCTTTGCTCGGTAATCGGACTTTTCAAGCCTTTAATAGCTTTTTCTAGAGCTTTAACTGTCGCAGGTGGGTTTTTACGCTCAAAATTATTAGTGTATTCAGACCAACTCTTGCGCTTGATATAGCGTAGGGCATCAATCCCATGTGACTGAATAGCTTCTACCTCACGGGTGATACGCTTAAAACGTCCTTTCGCATTCAGGTCAGCGAGGGTATGTTTCTGAATAAACTTGAGTTCACTCCAGAAGCGTTCCATCATCGCATCCCATTCAATTTGTGTTCGCGCTCGACGTTCTGCCCGTTGATGTAAGTAAGCGGTATAGTTGCCTTTGTATTCGTCAATATTAATTGGAGACATTTCCCAAATACGGTTGACAACACGGTCTAAGAAGTATCGGTCATGGCTAACAACAATCAGTGCGCCTTGCCAAACATGCAAGATGCCTTCCAGCCAACGAATCGCTTCTATATCCAAATGGTTCGTCGGTTCATCGAGAATCAGCAAATCAGGAACTTCTAAGACCAATTTGCCCAGCAGTGCGCGTGTTTTTTGCCCACCACTGAGGATATTAATCGGTTTATTCCAATCCTCTTTATCGAATCCTAAACCGTCGAGTGTCCGTTCAATCCGTCTTTCATAGTCATATAGCCCATGCAAATCGACTTTAATCTGCAAATCACCATACAAATCATAATCTTCATCGGTTGCGCTACCATCTGCCATGCCTTCTTCGATGCTCCGCATTTTGCGTTCCATCTCGAAAACACGCTCAAAGACTAACATCATCTCATCACCGAGTGTGTTTTCCTTATCAGCAAAGGCGAGAACTGCTTCCTGACGCAGATAGCCAATGCTGAGGTTATCCGCGCGGTAGATGTCGCCTGTTAAAGTTTCTTCAACCCCTGCGAGGAGTTGTAAGAGAGTCGTTTTGCCGATGCCATTCGGACCCACTAGCCCGATTTTGCTATCGACCTCAATTTTGCCATCAAGGCTGATGAAAATATCATTCCCACCATATGCACGGCTCAGTTTATCGAAAGTTAAAATACTCATGTTTAGTTTTTACCTGTTTTGATTTCTTATTTTGTTTGATTTTTGCTATGTCTTATGAATTGTGTAGTTAATTTTGGCGGACAGCATTATGTAGTTTTATAATTAAAAACGGAATTAAATCAAAAGATAATTCTACGTAGGGGCGCAGCATGCTGCGCCCTTACACCTAAATTTTTCTCCGTCCTAATTTATTAAAGAGCATGATTGCGTCCGAAAATCTAAACTAACTATCTGTTTTCACTTCCTCCATAGACCTTATCTTTACGCTGTAGGGTCATACTGTTGGTGTGACCCATAGCTATAGTTCACACGTTTCCTAAAATAGACAATAAACACCACCAGCAAATACATTTTTCCCTATCTGCACGCCAATGGATGTGTTTTTTAAAACTAAGAAGTGACTTCCTGCGATTGTACAAACATGATTACAATATACCTGGTTGACAATAGCATCATGAAATATATAGCAATCATCTTGAGCAGGGTTTTGTGTTATTTGTAGTATCGGCAACATGACACAAATTAGCATCAAACCCACTATCCACTTTCGCCAGCTATAACGCCGAACAAATCGGATTACTGCAATCATCAACAAGACACTAATCACGATATAAATGAAATCTGTGAGTATCCAGTAACCAACAATCCGAAAGGGTATCAGCAATAGCACCGCAAGTACACTGAAAAATAGCCAATAGCGTCTCGCGTTATAGTATTGTTCTTTGCGCTTTGCTTTTTCCATCAGTTTTACCCGTGATAAACAAACCCAGCATTGGGAAGTCGTTCAGTGAGCATATCTACATCAATAAGGATGGGAATGTGTTTGAATTTTGCGTATTCAGACATACAGCAAGCAAAAATCACATGAGATGAACACCAAACAGGCTCTACTACAATTGCATCCCAATGAACTGCCTCAGTGTAATCATAGATTCTATCATCCTCTTTGCAATATAGAGATGATGCTGGTCTATACAATTGGAAACCACATGCGATTAGGCAAGCAGTCATCAAAGCAATAAATTTTTTGGTAGATTTAGATCTAAATTTGATGATTGGGTGTATGCCGAATATTATGATGGCTAAACCAATGAACGCATAAATCGACTTATCACCTGCTTCAAAAAAAGGTAATATCACACGAAACGGTGGCATAAGTAGAAATAACAAGATGCTAAAACCAATCCAGTAAAGTCTCGAATTGTTTGATTTTGTTTTCTCTTTTGCTTTTTCCATCATCATCAAACCCACATATCTGAACACAATCGCATCATCATATCATGCTTCGCTCTTATTCCTGAATAAGAATTATCTTAACCCACTGCTCCCCTACGTACTCCGTTGTTCATATCAACGGCAGTATCAACGGTCATATCCACAACATCTATGAGCGTTTCATTGCTATACTCTGTCTAAGCACCTTACCAACTAAATATCATTGGTTTCACCGTTTCTCTGTGCCTGAGTTGAAATTGGGACGTAATCAGAAAAAGCAGTAAATTTTGTTTTCGGACGCGATACATCACGTCCCTACATTTCCGTCTAGAAATTTAGGATTCATGTAGGGACAGCATGAATGCTGTCCGCGACAAAAGACCCAAAATTGTTCTAAAAACGTTTGAAACTCAACACCTGCATTGCACTTTTTTCCACAAACCATTTACAAACCGCTTTGACGAAAAATCCCTGTTATGGCGGTCTTTTCGCACGCCCAAATTCCCTGTTAATGTGCCTGTTTTCCCTGTTATCCCCTGATAAACAGGGAAATTCATCCTTGATTAGTCGTTTCTATCCCTGCGCGAATTTCCATTTCATAAGCGTGATACACCATATCCACACCCATCCCGACTTGTTCATAGAGTTTGTTTGCGCCCGTTAAGCTACTGCCATCCACACTCAATCCCAGACGTTTTTTGTCTTTTTTTCGAGCGAGGTCATGTGCGTAATATAGCAAGTTTTTTGCCAGCCCACGCCGACGATATTCAGGCATTGTTCCCAAGGTCTGCACCCACATCTGCTCAGGATTTTCGTCTGATTTATCAGAGGCAATTAAAATGGCGGCATCCCGTTCACCATCTTTCACCAGCACAAAATTTTCAGGCGGAAATTCATTCGCTTCCATGATTTTCTCCCAACGGGCTACAGCCGCCGCTAGTGGCTCATTCACTGCGCCTCGATGGTCGCGGAAAGTTTCCTGATAAACACGAATAAAATCTTCCAACACAGGATGCTCCGCCATCGTGATAACCTGAAAGCCATCAGGGAATTGTGATTCGGGAACAGGTGTATCCAATGCCATACTCATCACCAAGGATTGCCGTGTATTGCTGAAGTTCAAATTGTCCAATAGCTCACGCCCGTCATCCATGTTAGTAAATGCCCCCAAGACAACCCGTGCATCGTCTGGCACAAGCGGAACAAATTGCTGTGCATTCTCAATGCCCCATTGCGTCAGATATGTGCCAATACCTTGCCCCCTATAATCAGGGTGCACATAAGCATAGATAAACGGACGCACAGGTACTTCACGCCAAGCCCGTAATTCTGCATAGGCGATATTCTTGCCTGTATTATCAAAGGCATACATCGTGTGCTTACTGAGGTCAAAATTCGGGAACTCCCATTCTGCCATCAGTTCGTCTTTTGTCATACCAAAATCACCATAGCTTTCGATATGCTCATGCCGATACAAATCATAAAATGTATCAATATCGTCTTTTGTTGCGGGTCTATAAATAATGCTGTTCATGAATTATCCTCTTGTATTATCAGGGTCTAAGCTATGCACATCTTCAAACGCCAATAATCTATCCTCATGCAGAAAATAGACCAGTTTTACAGATGCCCCAGCATGTTCCCTTAATTCCATGCCTGAAATATTGAATCCTGCTTTGAGCTTGGCAATCAGCACCGCACGATTGGTCGGGCTGTGATAACTGACAATTCGTTCGTAGCCACACTCTCGTAAGTAGGGGATATAGTGTTTTAAAAATGCAGAATAAATCCCTTGCCGTTGATAGGCTGGTAAAATTCCTGTATCGTCCATTATGAACTGAGTTGCGCCCGTCATGCGTCCAGCTGAATACCCGACAGCCTTTTCATTGTCATAGAAGACAACGGCTTCCTGATGTGTTAGGCGTTGTAAACTAACCAAGCGTTCTTTGTCTTTGCGTCGGTCACTTGGCATACTGAACCAGCGTTTTGTTTGCTCATTCTCAGGGAATATCTGCGGCTCAAGTGCATCTTGTATGTCAAAATACGTTTGCAAATCCACTTGTTTTGCAACGATATTTTTGCTCAATTGTATTGGGAAATATTGTGCATATTCTTCAGCAAAAGGATGGAGATTGTTATCAGTCATGCGTTATTTTCCTCAAAGTGAATGTAATCTAACGTTGTGAAGCGTTGCCAATCTAGACTCATGGCGATTTTGCCTGAGCCAAGATTGCTTGTTTCGTGTCGCCAGAGTAGGGGACGTGACTCGTCGTTTTTGAGATAATGTTCAATAATTGCGGATGAAACAGCTTTTCCTACCCCTTGCCCACGATAATGAGGGTCAGTCAGCACACCTATATCAACAAATCCATGCCATTCAAAACTACTCGCTACAGCGATGATGCGCTCACCATCCAATGCACCATAAATGACCTCATCGTCTAAACCTACTTGACCATAATTTTTATCACGCTCTGAACATTGCGCTTGGAATGCCTCAAATGCGGATTTACCCTCTTTGCCCAATTCTCGAATAGCATAATTACTATGAGCAGGTTTGAAATCGGCTGATGTAATCTTGTAGAAATTATCTTGTTCCAGCACTATTACAGGCAACTTTTCAGCAATTTCTGCAATCGATAGTGGTTGTTCCCCTTGTATGAGTCCTTCAAATTGTGTGACGTAGCTCGGGTGTGTCCGAATGATGACCGTGTTATTCAGTGTCCAAATAACTTGGCTAGCATCAGCCTCACGTGAGTTATCGACTAAAATATGCGTGCCAGCTTGCTCTAAATCTGATAGAGGCAAATCAAAATGTTCAGATAAATGGTGATAGATTTTGTGTTTCTCTTGTACCTTCATGTTTTTACCTCTTATGTCACTATTTCTTCGACAAATCTTTGATTTTCGATACGCCAGATGCGGGTAGCAACTTTCTCCACAAAGCGACGGTCATGCGAGACAGCCAATATCGTACCGTCAAACTCTATGAGGGCATCTTCTAAGGCTTCTAAACTCAATGGGTCTAGGTGATTGGTTGGTTCATCGAGTAAGAGTAAATTTGCTTTGGAGGCGATAATCCGCGCTAAACCAAGTTTTCGACGCTGCCCCACACTTAGCTCAGAAATCATCTTCTTTGGTAAGGAGGCATCACTGAATAAACCACTGCGATGTAATTCAGCTAGTAGTTCGCTATCTGTCCCTTGCATTACTTCCCGAAAACTATCTAACACTTTTTTGTTCATACCCAGTGTTTCGCCATCTTGGTCAAGATAGCCGATGATGGCACTGGGTGAAATTTTGATTGTGCCTGTATCGGATGTTTGCAAACCCATAATCAACCGTAATAGGGTTGATTTACCTGTGCCATTGGGTGCGACTAAGACAATCCGTTCACCATTCGGCACAATTTTTGTTAAGCCTTTGAATAAAGCGTCATCACCAAAAGATTTACTGACATTATCAAAACGAATGGGTTCAGCACTATTCAATGGCTTTGGGTCAAAACGAAACTCTACATGCCATTCATGACGCGGATTATCCATACGATTATTCTCTAAATCATCTAGTCTCCCTTTTGCATCAGTGATTTTGCGTTTTTTGGTTTTGTCGCTTTGCATATTCTTGAAGAAACGAATATGTTTATCAGGTTCATCACTGGCAGACATCCTGCCGGGAGTGTTGTTCGTCTGTGAGGTGATAAATCGTTGGAGTGCTTTGCGTTCGTTATTTTGCTGATTATAAGAGACGACTTTTTGTTCGTATTCGCGGTTACGCTGGGCAAGGTAATCATCGTAATTGCCATGATAGATATGAAGTTGCTTGCTTGTGGCATTCAATTCACTGATGACATTCGCCACGCGATTGATAAAAGTACGGTCATGGGTGATTAATAAGAGGGCATGCGGATACTCCGCAAGGTAATTTTCAAGCCATTCAATCCCTGCAAAATCAAGATGATTGGTGGGTTCATCTAATATTAGCAATTCAGGTGCACGGAGTAATAGACCAGTTAAGGCAACTCGTGTGCGTTCGCCACCACTGAGTGTATTCAGTAAGCGATCTGTCTCAATATAGCGAATATTTAGACCATCAAAAATCTGCTCAATTTTGGAATCAATGTCATACCCACCGCGTTGTTCAAACTGCGCTTGCACTCTGCCGTATTCGTCAAGGATATTGTCTAAGTCAAAATCCTCATTTGGATGTGCCATCTGCTGTTCTAGGTGATGCAATCTTTCGCGCAAATCATTAATTGCACCCATTGATTCTTCAATGTAGGCTTGCACAGTTTGAGTATCATAACCAAGGACTTCTTGAGGTAGGTAACCAATTTCAGCTTGCGGTGCCAAGGCAATTGTTCCTGAATCAGTATCCTCTTCGCCTGTAATCAAACGCGAAAGTGTCGTCTTGCCAACGCCATTTTCACCGACTAAGGCGATGCGTTCACCACGATTGAGGCTCAAATCTAAGCCGTCGAGAATGAGTTTTGGACCATAATATTTGCGAATGTTTGTTAAGCGTAAAATTTCTAAACTTTGTGCCATGAAAACCTATGCCTTTAGCATGATAATGTGAATTGGAATCAAAAACGCCACGTAGGATATGCTCCTATGTGGCGCGCGATTTATGACTCTATCTACAAGAGGCAAGGGTTTATTTTAGCAAAAAGCAAAATAAATGTTGACTTTCCATAAGCAACGCAAACATAAGAGGGTATCCATTTTTTTGGATGTTATCTCGATGTCAGTTGCTTACAAACATGCCTGTTCCTTACACTCGGATTATCATAATCATGGGTTGTCGTCCTAAAATATTAGTGACCCGCCATGACCCCTATATTTAAGCAGAGAACTATTAGCATGTCAAGAGGGTTGAATTATAAGCCAATACGACGTAATTCGGCTAAGATCATACGATAAGTTTTATCAGGATTTTGGGGTGTAAATTTAATAGCTGGCATATTTTGAAGAATCATGGGCAATTTTGTGATGCTACCATATTTCAACAGTAAAACTGATTTCTCGCGGGCGAGGAAATGGCGAATACTGCGAATTACATGTGGCGCATCAATGGATTTTTCAGATACTATCGCGAGAACACAAGGACTTTCAGCAAGGGCTTGCTCGATTGCTGAATCCCAATCGCTAGTTTGTGGTGTGAGATATTGCTCAGTAAAAACTTTGATATGGTTGTCTTCTAGGTAGGTATAAATATGTCGTCCAATCACATTCCATTCTTCGCGCGCATAGAGTAAGAATACAGATTTCTCTAGATCACCATGTTCCAGACCATGCCCCAATTGGATGTTAATATCTTTTGTTCTTTTCTTCTCTGTAGGAGGCTTTAGCTCTGCATTTTCTTCATTCTTAGCATTTCCCAACGACGGAACGTCAGTTTCATCTAGCTGATTTAAACTATCTATGATGCTATCTGGATCGTCGGTATACCATAATGAAACACCTTCGCCGACTGCAAGTACATCACTTGGTTTTAGACGTTTCTTCTTTTCCAGAGGCTTTGTATTAATAGATGTACCGTTGACTGTGTTTAGGTCTTCAATCGTATAGCCACTTTCCTCTAAAGCTAAACGCATATGATGGCGACTCACTTCAAGTTCATCTAATACAATATCATTGTCCACGTCACGACCGATTGTGATAGTTGGGCGGTCTAAAACGTAGATTTCAGGCATTTCTTGTGATTTTTGTTTGATGACGAGATAGTAAGTTTTTTCTTTTAACGCACCTGTTACGCTAACGATAGGTGGGAGTGTTGCAGTTGAGGCTTCGTTAGGCTGATATTCCAGCGTGATTGAATCTCCTAATTCGACAATACAACGTTCGCTCAGTAACCAACCGCTTTCATCAATTTTTTGACCATTTACGAATGTGCCGTTGGTTGACCCTAAATCGTGGATTTCGTAATCATCTAAGACACGTACCAAACGACAATGTGTCCGACTTACTTCATTATCTTGAATAATAATGCCATTTTTTCGCCCACGCCCAATCGTGATAACATTCTCATCTAAATCAAAATCATGATTAGGTGAAGGACCTCGGAGCATTTTTAAACGCGGCATCGTTTAGCAGAACTTTCAATTTGTGAGTTTAAAGAACTAATAGTTAATATACTTAAAAAATGGTTATTTTGCACTGTCTATACGTTTTTCTTGACAAAACTTTACTAATTTGAGGTTAAGATGCTCGTTTTACAGATGGAAAACACTTTGTTCAGATATTTGTAATGATTAAGGTGTAATCTAATATCAGTAGCATGAGATGTATTCCCTTTGAATGCTTCTATCCTATCCCCTCGAAAGTCCTTCATCAGATATTGGTGGAGGACTTTTGTTTATTAAGCATAGGTACTGATTGCTAAAGGATGAATATGTGTGCTGATTTGTTTATTAGGGGCAATCTCTAAAATGCCGATTGTTGAGCGCGGAGCTTGCCAATGAGGGTACTCTTTATAGCGTTTAAGATGTGTTTCAAGCATTTCTCGACGTTCTGGATTTTGTTCGTGGATAAGTTGCCACTGTGCGACATCCTCACTAATTGTATAGACTGCACCCGGATTGACTAAAATAATTCCATCTTGCTCTATACACATCGGACGGTGTAAATGCCCGAAAATAATCACATCGACTTTATCGTCAGCGAAGCGCTGAGGCAATGTATCCAGCAAGTGTCTTCCACCAGCATACAAGTTCCCACATTGGCGTTGCAAGCGGAAGTAATGCTCGATGAGTGGGTGACGATTACCATGTATTAATCCGACACGAACATCACCAAAACGTAAAACTCGTTTTTCTGGAAGTGATAAGCAATCAGCTTCTCCGCGAACAGCTTGCGTTGGAGCAATACCGGATAAAGTGTCTAAGACATCCTGCGATTCAATATCGCCAGCATGTAAAATCCCATCAACATCTCGAAAAGCATGTTCAATCGCATCATAGGGTAACAAGGGCAATTTTGTGGGGTAATGGGTATCTGCAATTAAGCCTAAACGAATGGTATCCATACCATCTCTCATTTAACAACATCTCGAACTTAGTATAGAGCAGACATCGTGCTTAATCCTTTACGTTTACCCTACGCTTAGAGGGCGTTTACCCTTATTGTCTCGATGCTTTTTAATTTGCATCGGCATGGTAAACTTAACTTGTATTGTTGATAACATTATTTGTTGGTATTGATGTCACCATCGCAAAATTACTACCGCATCCTACAAGTAAAACCCAATGCAGACCTTGATACAATCAAAAAGGCGTATCGTCAAAAAATGCGCCAGTATCATCCTGATAAATTCGTTGCAGAACTCGCAGACCTTAAACAAACGGGGAATGTGAGCGCCATTCGTAAATTAGAGCGCGAAATCGAACATGCAAAACAAATGACCCAGCGGATTAATGGGGCATATGCTGTTTTATCAGATGTAAATGACCGCGAGGCATATGACCGTTTCTTATCCGAGGAACGTCAACGGAAATATAATCAAGAAAAGCGTCAACGACGAGTGCAAACTTGGGAAGATGGTCGGCGTACTGTCAAAACACGCCCTCATCATCGGAATCCTAATCGACCTAAAGCCCCACCAAAAGAAGGCATTCCCTGGTTCATACTTGGTGGTTTGGTGGTGATGTTACTTTTTGTATCGGCATTATTCAGTAATGCTATTACACGCACTCATACTCCCTTCACAACTTATGTGCCACGTAATCCCACAGCAGAAGGTAGTATTCGCATGTTGGATTTACAAGCCACGACTAACTCGGAACAGGCAACATTCGTCGCACGTTCTACCATCGTGTTTAACCCCACAGCAACCCCACGTTCATCATCAGATAATGAGAGTATCGGTGATCGTTTTATGGGATTCGGACAATATCAAACTGCAATAGATGTTTATACGCAGGCGATTTTGGCTGTTCCTGATAATGCTGTTCTCTATTTAAAACGTGCTACAGCTTATAATGCCCTTTACGCTGATGGTAATGAAACATCTATATCATCCGCACTAGACGATTATCAGCAAGCTATCACTCTGGATTCTACCCTCGCTGATGCCTACTTAGGGCGCGGATTGCTCTATTATGATTTGTGGCTGACTTCAGGAGATTACGCAGTTGAGGCACGAACTGATTTGGAAATGTATCTTAGTTTTAATGAGCAAGTCAATTCAGAAGAAATCTCTACGATTTTAGAGGAATTGCCCTAAATATTTGTAAGGGCGTAGCATCCTACGCCCTTATAAAAAATTCTAAACTCGCTAATTAATTAGCACTCAGCACTGGCTTGGTCAACACCATTGTAGACAATATAAGCTACATAATTAGTATTGCCAGCTTGTCCGAAACGGTAATTCGCGTTCAAGAACCCTTGTTGATTCATGGTTCGGGTTGCGCTATAAACTGTGTTTCCTTGTCGTACATCAATTTGGAACGTCGTCGATGGTGCACCTTCAACATGGAAATCGACCGTCGCACCTTCATTTTGGAAGTAGCGGCAGCTTATGCTAATGACCGTAAATGGTTGAGTTGTCGCAGTTGCAGTAGAAGTCGCAGTTGCTGTACTGGTTGGTTGATTTTGCGTACTTGAATCAGTTGTTGCAGTTGCTGTATTGGTTGCTTGGCTATCTGTCGTACTGGTTGTCGCAGTTGCTGTAGGGGTTGACTCAGACGGTGAAGAAGATGTATCTCCAGATGAATCAGATGATGTTGCTGGTGCTGGTGGAGCATCGACAAAAGGTAGATTACAATTGCCGACAGCATTCACAACACTGGCTGCAACCCACGCACTTTGACCATTATATGTCCCATTGTACCAACCATTGTTTTGCCCTGTTGCAATAAACTGATTACCTTGAATTAGTGAGCCGATTGTATCGTAATTCGTACCGGGTCCACTACGAACATTGACTCCAGTTGCTGTCACTGTACAAACATTCGGGTCAGCAGGTGCTTGTACATCTTCCGTTGCCGCAGGTGGTGGGGCAGATGTATCGCTTGGTGATACGCCTCCAGCTAATGTTGCTAGCTCAACCTGTACCCCAAGTGTTGGGTCAAGTGCATTTATCATCAATATGTAACCTGTGTTGCTTGCAGGTAATACAAATGTTGTACCCTCTACGCCACCTAGAACAGACGCAAGGAGTTCTCCATCTTCTGATTGTAATTGTGCGGTAAATCCTGCTGAAGTGAGGGCTTGTACGCTGACCACCTGCGAGATAGCAGGGTTAGGTGCGACTGAAAATGCTTGCCCTGTGCCTTGAGGTTCAATCGTCACAGTTGTTCTATCAGTAAAGGATGTTGGGGTAGCAGGTTCAGCAACCGAAAGTGATAAGAAAAAGTTACCAGCAGTTGCACCTAGATTATTCACAGTGACAATATAGGTATCGTTTGCTGGTAATTTTGTTGTCACACGGACATCGTTAGTCATGGGGGTTAGGGTGTCATCATTACTAAACCCAAGAGGTTGTCCACTACTGTTTGAGACAGATAAAGTTGCTTCTAAGTCATTACTACCAATAACATAAACGGTCACTACTTCATCTGCATTGCCCGTAAATGTATAGATAATGGGACTGCCTGGATTGAGTGTCTCATTAAGGGTTGTTCCATAAGTTATGGGACCCCCTTGTGCATAGATGACACTACTCAGACCCACTAGCGAAATAAAAACAATCAATAATCGTATGAGCGATTTCGGGAACATCTCTTTCTCCTAATCTTACTTAAATAAAATGATGCTAAAATACGATGAGTTCATTGTGAAATGAAGCTCAAAATATGGCAAATAGACTGAGATTGTCTAAAAACATCGTAGTCTGACGCTTGCCCAACGAATACCCTACGGGATTGCAAGGTATACCTGATTATGAAAGAATATAGTTGTGACTAGCATAAGGCGATTACATGACATCATTAATTAAGATAAATCGGTCAAGTGAACAACATCAAGCATGGACTAAAGCTCTTATTTTATTAGGGCTTGGAATCTACTTTTTTGGGCTTATTTTCTCTGGAAAATTGAATAATTACATCAATATTCGCTTCATGTGGTTGTCGTATTTAGCGGGCTTCATCTTCATTGGATTGGGCTTATGGAGCATCCGAAATTTATTCCAAAAAGAGGCACATCATTCCCACCATCATGCTTCTCATACGCCGATGACTTGGTCAGGGATTTTTATGCTGGCTTTGCCATTAATTTTTGCAACTTTTTTACCATCTCAGCCCTTAGGAGCTGATGCAATCTCTGGTAGTGTGAGTTTAGACCCTATTGGTGGAGTCAGTAGTGAAGTACGATTTGATGTTCCACCACTTGAACGCAATGTTCTTGATTGGTTGCGCGAATTTGACGCTGTCAGTAATCCGGCAGAATTAGATGGTTTGCCTGTTGATATTATCGCTTTTGTTTATCGTGAACCTGAAATGACATCAACCCAATTTATGGCGGCGCGGTTTACGTTAAGTTGCTGTGTTGCGGATGCCTTTGCCGTCGGAATGCCCGTCGATTATGATAATGCTCAAACGATAGAAGATGGTGCATGGGTACGCATTCAGGGAACCCTACAGTCGGGTGAATTTCGTGGCGGACAAGTTCCCATTATTATCCCCGATACCATCGAACCGACTGAAATACCGAACAATCCTTATCTCTATTCATGAAACGATATTAGACGGTAACTGAGGCAAATTTCTAATGGGAACAGATAATACAAAAAAGACTATCTTCGGATTATCTCAATTTGATACCTTAGTGATAACTATCGTGGCTGTGCTTGTTGTGGTAGTCATTGCTGTATCTTATTGGAGTAGTCCGTCACGCTTAGGAGCAATGGTCGCATATTTGTATCCTGCAAGTGATGATGTGCCGAATATTTGGCTTGCCCCAGTGAATAACCCTGCAGATGCTCAACAACTAACTTTTAGTGCTATGGGGATTTACGATTTTGCCGTAGATGGTCGTGGACAGACAATTGCTTACAGTATGCGTGATGAAATCAACCGTACTCGCGATATTTATTTGCTGGATTTAGTCTCTGGGAATGAACGTCAGGTTACGTTCTGCGCGGATGCGGATGCCGAGTGTTACACACCTGCTTTTCATCCAACAGATTCAGTGATTGCTTATATTCGCGTAGAACAAAATACGTCTAATCAAGGTTTTGGTACAGGCGCACCACGTATCTGGGTTTTAGATTATGTGGCAGGTACTAATCAACCTCTTGCGAATGATTCGCAATTAATTGGGCATTCTCCAATCTGGTCGGATAATGGTAATGCAATTGCATATTACAGTGCTGATTTATCGAATCCAGGTGTGATGGTCTATAACTTCAACCCACAACTGAACGATACACAAACTCTGAACTTTGTCCCTAGTAATCATGGTTCTGTTGGAACTTTGTCACCGAATGGTCAACGTCTTATTGTGCCTGACATTGTTAATCGCGGTGAGCAGGTTTTTACCTATCTTAAGCTCGTTGATTTTACAGAAGAACCTGCAACGCTTACGAATTTTTCAGACCCAAATAGCCCAATTGATGATATTGCTGTGGCATGGCACCCGAATGGTGATAGCGTCACGATTGCACGGCGCTTTACAGATGACCGTTGGACACGCGGATACCAATTATTTGAGGCAGATGCTGAAACAGGCGAAGTCACGACCTTGCTATTCGATGAAAGCTATGGTCATTTTTTCTTTTCATGGGATAATCTCGGTGAAAATTTAGTGATGCAACGACTGCCCCTATTAGACGAAACAGGTGCAGTTAATAATCTGGCACGTCCCGAAATATGGGTGTTGAATTATGAAACAGGTGAGTTAATCGAAATTGTTGAATCCGCCTATTTCCCTCGTTGGGTTATTCCACAATAGAAAGCAAACATTGTGCCTTTAAAAACCTTGTATCGTCCTGTTGGATTGAAAGAATTACAACTCATTATCGAGACAAATTGGCAAGGTTTTCCACCACGCCTTGAATGGCAACCGATATTCTATCCTGTTTTAAATCGTATGTATGCTGAACAAATTGCGCGTGATTGGAATACGAAAGATTCAGCCTCAGATTATGTAGGTTTTGTCACAGCATTTGATATTGATAGTGAGTATCTAAGCCAATTTGAAGAACAAGTTGTCGGTGGCTCAGAACATCGTGAATTATGGATACCAGCAGATGAACTCGAAAATTTTAATCAACAAATAGAAGGGAATATTCGTTTGATAACTGTCTTCTATGGTGATAATTATTCAGGCTCACATGATTACCCGATTGCTGACGAAAACTAGCGCTGGCAACGGGCGATAAAATCACGAAACAGAGGCATCATCGAGTTCCCCATGCGTTCAGGGTGAAATTGTACACCCATAATGCGCCCATCTGAGGTTTCAATACCTTCTATTACCCCATCAGGCGCAGTCGCTGATACAGTCAAACCATCTCCTATAGTCTCAAGGGCTTGGATATGATAAGTATTCACCTTAATTTTGGGTGTGTTTAACGTCCGATATAAAGACGTGTTTTCAGCGATATTCACAAAATGAGGTTCTGCACCACGACCATCACTATGATTGTCAGCGTTATTCTGTTGCTGTGTCACATCGGCATAGATTGTGCCACCGTGCATGGCATTGATGAACTGCATACCATAACATATACCCAATAGAGGTCGTTTCTCAGCAAATGCACGGTAAATGCGCTCATCACCTGCATCACGTACAGGGTCAACAGGTGAAATGTCATCTGGGAGTTCCCCAATTAAACCGCGAGTAATGCCGGGACCACCTGTCATGACAAGACCATCTAGCATCTCAGCAAATGCCTCTGCGGTCTCATCCGTTTCGAGCATTGGGGCAATAATGGGGATGCCTCCTGCGTTTTCAATTGCACGAATATAATAATGGCTCACTGATTGTGTTCCATCTTTATAACTTGTCGTGATGCCAATACGCGGTTTCATAAGTCCTCATTTCTCTTGTGTGTGTTTGTGGAGACTAATAAGCTATTACTCTAGTCATCATGAATGACAGCATCCACCGCAATTTCGACGAGATAGGCTTCGCCAATTAATGCAGAGACTTCAACTAAGGTACTTACAGGACGAGTCTCAGCGAAAAATTCCTTGTGGGCGCGTCCAACACCTTCCCATTGGCTGGCGTCAGTGACATACATATTGGTACGCACAACGTGGCGCATCTCTGCTCCAACAGCTTGTAAGCTACGCTCTATTTTCTCAAAGATGAATTTTGATTGGTCGTAAGTATTATCACCAATAACATTGCCATCATCATCTGTGGCTGTCGTACCTGAAACAAAAACTAAATTCCCAACCCGCACAGTACGAGAATAGCCTACTTCATCTTCCCATATCGTGCCTGATGAAACATTCTGACGTTCAATCATTTATATATCCTATTCATCACGAAGTATAGCCGTTGATAATAACACGAGTAGCAGATTTTCGAATACGTCCAAAAGATGCCAAAATACGGTGTGTCGTATACGATAGTCCTAGTTTTGTCTGAAATATGCTTTGAAATACTGTCATGAATCCTGAGTAGTGTTATACTAGCTCTGTAAACGGTATTTATAAGCCTCCTGTGAAGAAAGCGGTTTTTATGAGGAAAACAATAAAGATATTCTTCCCAATATTTTCGGTGCTGATGGTTGCATTGCTTGGTTTTGCAGGTTTTAACCAGAGCGTGAGTGTTGTATCAGCGCAAAGTTTCGGCAATGGATGGACAGGGCAGTATTTCAGCAATAACAGCCTGAGTGGTAGTCCAACTTTGGCGATTATTGATACCACCATTAATTTTAATTGGGGTGCGAATGCGCCGAATGCCAGTATTCCTGCTGATAACTTTAGTGTGCGCTGGTCTAGCTTAGAGACATTTACTGAAGCGGGTGTATATCGCTTTAGTGCTAGTGCTGACGATGGTATCCGCGTGATTATTGATGGCACAACCGTTATTGATGATTTCCGCCAAACAGGAGCATTCACAGTTCGTACGGCTGATGTCAATATTACCGCAGGAACACGCGATATTGTCGTGGAATATGTAGAATTTTCAGGCAATGCTGCCGTTCAATTTTTCTGGGAACCTGTCAGTGTTGGTACAGCTGCTGCAACATCAACGCCAGCAAATACGGCTTTACCGCCTATTCCACCAGGAGCATTAAGAGCAACCGTCATTCGTGCAGGTGCTTTGAATACACGCGATGCGCCATCGTTGGGTGGTAATGTAGTTGGGCGTATTTTGCGTGGTGAAACTTATGCCGTCACTGGTCGTAATGAAGATGCCACATGGTTTGTTTTACAACTTGGTGGTTTTGAAGCATGGGCGTATGGTTATTATCTCTTTATTGATGGTAATGAGTTTAATCCACCGATACGAAGCGCCACCTCAATATATGGTATACCAGCAGGATTTAATGACACAGGTGTGCTGATTCAAACGCAAGCCGTCATGCGCTTACGTGCTGAACCGAATGTTTTCTCGATGCAAACGGGACGCATTACTTGGGGGTCAATTATCCCTGTATCAGGACGAACCGCGGGCGGAGATTGGTATCAAGTGTTATGGAAAGGCACTATAGGCTGGGTCTTTACAGGTTACCTCGAAATTACTGAAGGGGAATATGAGAATATTCCTGTCATAAGATAGAGTTTTCATAATGGGAATGCCAAAATGGCATTCCTATTTTATTTTTTGATAGTCTTTGCTAACTAACGTGTCTTGTTGTATGCTCTAGCATGTGAAGTTTGTGGGACTTTTTATGAAAAGATTATTTATAATTCTATTATCGCTGGGTATGTTACTCCCTATCGTTTCAGCATCTGATGGGGCAATTAGTCTGCCAGCAATTGATATGGAATTATTTCCAAGTTATGCCCTCGTCACAGAAACAGATTTACCTAGCAAACTCCCACAAGATTTAGCTTATCGTTTACAAGGCGTTCGAGATATTGCTATTTCAACACACTTTTCGGGACGGCATATTGGCGCAATTGAGACCTTCAATATCTCCTCAATCCAAGCAGGTGGCACAACCACTATCACTACACGCCTAAGTGCAATCGGTGAACATGTTTATATCTGGCTAGAAAGTTCAATACGGACTGATGAGAGTAGTGTGACCAATCTAGCCAATCGCTTCGATACAGAAGTCTATGAATTTGTGCGTAGTTTGTGGGGAAATGAACCTCTTCCCGGTATTGATGGTGAAACACGTTTACACCTTGTGATTACGTCACAACTTAGGCAGGGTGTCGGGGGATATTTTTCATCTGTAAATGCTTATCCAGAGGCAATATCTCCAAATAGTAACGAATACGATATGCTAGTTTTAGGTGATTATATCCTATCACCTCAGAATATGGATGTTGGGCTTAACTCTATTGCTCACGAATTTCAACATATGATTCAACATCATATCGATTCAAATGAAGACAATTGGCTAAATGAAGGATTTTCAACCTTTACTGAAAACCAACTTGGCTTAGAAAACTCAAACTTCCTCCTCAATTCTTTTATCACACAGCCACAAACCTCGCTTACAATGTGGGGCTTAGGTACAAACCGTCAAGCGGAGTACGGCGCGGCAATGCTGTTCATGATCTATCTGAATGACCGTTTTGGTCTAGAAGCAGTTCAACAAATCGCATCTGATCCTGATAATGGCTTACAGAGTGTCGATAATATGTTGCAAAGCCGTAATCAACCCTCTGTTGATGTTATCTTTGCGGATTGGGTACTAGCAAATCTTTTGCGTCGTGAAAATGGGATTTATGGTTATCATTCACTCAATAACGTAAACAATGTCGCAATGAATAATATTGAACGAGGTTCACAAAGTGGTGTATTAAACCAATATGCTACAGACTATTATCATTATCAGAATTTACCTTCACAAATGTCGGTTTCTTTTGAAATGAGTGATACGGTGCCTCTTATTCCTGTTCAAGCCACCAGTGGTACGATGATGTGGTATAGCCAACGAGGTGATAATAGTAATCCACGCCTCACACGTTCCTTTGATTTACGCAATGTTCGACAGGCACGTTTAAATTTCAATGTTTGGTATGACCTTGAAGATGAATGGGATTACGCCTATATCAGTGTGAGTATGGATAATGGGCGAACTTGGCAACCACAAATCACCTCATATATGACTCCAAGAAATAGTAATCAACGCGCTTATGCTCTAGGCTATACGGGGCAAAGTGGAAGTTGGCTTGCAGATACACTCAACCTTGATAGATATGCTGGACAACATATTCTCGTTCGTTTTGAGATGGTCACAGATGATGCTATTAATTTCAATGGTATCGCAATAGATGATATGCGGCTTGAAGCAATAGGTTATTCGGCTGATTTTGAAGCAAATGATGGTGGATGGACTTCCGAAGGCTGGATATGGACAGATAATCGGCTTCCACAGCGGGCATGGGTGCAAATCGTAGAAGATATTCCAACACCTATTATTCACCGTTTTATAGCCCATGGTAACGGTAGTTTACAGCTCTCGCTTGATGATGCAACTGAGTCTGTTTATATAGCAGTTAGTCCTTTTGCACCGATGACCACTCAATCTGTGAGCTACACTCTCCAAGTCGATTAAGGCACATGGTAGAATAAGCCATCAACTGAAAAAACAGAGAAATGTAGACTGATGGCAATAGATTATGTAATTGATTATGACTGTGTTCCTAAGCAGACGCTTGGCACAGATGGTATTGTAGAACGCCTCAAAAGTCGGGAACGTGCCGATACAATTATCAATATGTTTCGACAAAATGGCGATGACCGTCCCCCTTCCGAAATGGGCTTTGAATTTACCCGTAGCACCCCTGAAGGCGAAGAAGAAACACAATTAGTCGTTGTTCAGGACATTTTAGATTTCGTTGCAGATTTAAACCCTATCGCACATCATTGCCAAAGTTGCCCTGCAAATCGCACAGGTACACCCTTTGGTTGCACAGGCTTTGTTCAATATCCAATCAGTGGACGAGGTGAAGAGTGGTTACTAAATCAATTGCCGTCTGTCAATGAACCTCTAGTCTGGTTATTGCTCAAGCAAGGCGTAGAGAATTTTAATTATGACGGTCAGCAAATGGCAGCTTTACGCGCTCAGGGTGATGTCTATTTTGAAGATGACCAAGCAGCATTTCGCTTTTTAGGAGAATTTAACCTTAACGCTAATCAGATTTTTGAGATGATTTTTGTTGTTGGTGATATTATCCCTAATCATGGCGCAATTATGTTGCTATTTTACAACGCTATCGAACGTAGCGAACTCCAAGCTAATGAGATTATGGCATTAGCCCCTGCTGATGAAGAGAAAATTCGTAAGCATCCATTCTTACATCAAATCATCCAAGGCGATGACCGCACAATTGCTGAATTGAAAGAATTTTTTAATGCGATGTATATTGCGTGGGCATTGAACGTGAAACTCAAAATTGATGCTTAACCACACTCAAAAATAGGAGAGCTTTTGATGCAACCCCTTACACCTGATGATTTTCGTAAAGCCTTAAACAAATTTGACTTGGGCTTAGAACTTACACAATATGGTGATAATACAGCTACCTCCGAATTAGCCGCCGAAGCAATCGGTTGTACAGTTGCACAGATTGCCAAGAGTATCTGCTTCATGATTAATAAGACTGACCCTATGTTAGTCGTGGCGAGTGGCGTGAATACAGTTGATGACCGCAAGTTTTCTAACATTCTGGATGTTGGGCGCAAGAAAGTTCGTTTGGCAAAGCCCGAACAATGTATCGAAATTTTTGGTTATGCACCGGGCGGTGTGCCTCCAATTGGGCATCGCGTAGATAATCTGCCGATTTATCTCGACCAAGATTTACAACAATTTGATAAAATTTGGGCGGCAGGGGGAACAGCTAATATTAATTTTGGACTCACACCTGAGCAACTTGAATTTATGACCAATGGTATATGGGTTGATATAGCAAAAGAATAAGGGCGTAGCATGCTATGCCCTACACATGACTTCTATTTTTCCACCACGACATCCCAAGATACCAAACTACAATTGAGAGAATTGCAATCGAGATAATTTGATATAACCAGACTAAATTCAGCGCGTCGGCAATGATGAGCTGGCTTGCAAACCAAGTGAGTAACCCAATCGTGATGACTAAAATATAACGGGTAACATCTGCACCTATTGTTCCTAAACGATTGAACAAAATTACTAGAACTGCCATTCCACCTAAAAACGTGCCATAAAAACCTACTAACATCGCTAATCCCCACCACGGAGAAATCTCAAGAGCTTCAAGCAACAGAGGACCTGTCACTGTTGACCAAAATAGATACGGTCCAGGGCTAAAAACATTCATCGCTGAGGCAGTGCCTAAAACCTTCAAGGGAGAAATCGTCCCTTTCACGACAGTTGTATCGCTTGCAGTAAATTTTGCGCCTGATTGCAATTGTTGCCATGCCCCCCAAGCAATCCACAATAACAGAAAGCCACCGCCAAAGCGTATTAGTTGAATTGCCCACTCAGGCACTTGCTGTAGTACAAAAACCGTCAAAAATATAATCGGACCATCGGTGATGAGAGGTGAGAAAATAACTAATAACCCCCGTCGCCAACCATAATTGAGCGTGACATTGAGGAGATAGGCTTGCAATGGTCCCGGTATACTGGTCGCGCTCAAGCCAAGGCTAATAGCAGGCAATACAATGCTAGAAAACATTCAAAAAACTTTCATAGACGTTGATATAAAGCATAATCATACCGCGTCTTATCTATAAAGTAGAGTTTTACAATTCGGGTAATTTGGTTAGAACTACATCAAAATACAAGATTGCGTTACAATAGAGGGTATTCCTAGATTTTAAAAACAATACATTTAATACAGAAAGCAGGTTCAAAATGTTAAATGATATTCTTGAATACCATGAAGAGAGAATGCAAAGTACCACCTCCGTTTTTGAAAATGACCTCATCGGTATACGAGGCAATCGTGCTAGCACGGGCTTAGTTGACCGCCTTACAGTTGAATATTATGGGCAAGAAACTGAACTCCGTAAACTTGCAAATATCTCAACGCCTGAACCGATGACAATCGCTATCCGCCCCTTTGACCCAACTGCTGTATCAGCAATAGAAACTGCGATTAATAAGGCTAATTTAGGAGTAAATCCAAATAGTGATGGTGGCACAATTCATCTCAATATGCCATCGCTCACACGCGAACGTCGACTTGAACTTGTGAAGATGCTCGGTAGACGTACAGAGGATGCGCGAGTGTCGATTCGTAATATTCGCCGTGATGCTATGAAAGATGTGCAAGAATTAGAAAAAGAAGGCGAAATTGGTGAAGATGAGTCGAAACGTGGTCAAGAAAAAGTAGAAGATCTCACTAAATCGTATATCGGCAAAATAGAAGATATGAGCAAGAACAAAGAAACCGACATCATGGATGTTTGAGGTTTTGCGACGTTTTTCTTGTATAAGCTATGATAACCCGATAATTCTTTCAGTGAAGTAAAGGCAAGAAAGTATATGACATTGATGACCAACGAACAATCTGATATTTCAAATCTTAAAACGGAAAAAAATATCCCAAAACACGTTGCTATTATCATGGATGGTAATGGACGTTGGGCAAAACAGCGAGGCTTACCGCGCTCGGCTGGTCATCGTCAAGGTACAGAGAATCTTCGACGAATTATCCGCGCGGCAGTTGAATTTGACATCAAAATTCTTACCATTTACGCTTTTTCTACCGAAAATTGGAATCGTCCCCGTCGTGAGGTTAATTTGCTCATGCGAATCCTTGAGATGGTCATTGACCGTGAATTAGCAGAACTTAATGAAGAAGGAGTGCAAATTCGGCATATTGGCGAGCTAGAAGGCATCCCTGAAAGAGTACAGGAAAAAGTCGTTGAAGCCTGCGAAGCAACGGCAGCTAATAGCCGTCTCATACTCAACGTTGCATTTAACTATGGTGGACGTGACGAGATTGTCCATGCTGTTCAGCACATAATGCGGGAAGGTTACTCTGCTGATGATGTCACCGAAGAGTTGATTAGCAAACATCTGTATACGAGTGATTTACCCGACCCCGACCTCATCATTCGGACAAGTGGAGAATTTCGACTAAGTAATTTCCTCATCTGGCAAAGTGCTTATACTGAACATTATTACACAGATGTCTATTGGCCTGAGTTTAATAAAGAATGTCTACAAGATGCAATTGATGAATTTGCCTCGCGCCGTCGACGTTTTGGCAAAACAGATGAACAAATTGACGAAGACAATTAGCTAAGTAACGTGAGTTTTGGATAAGGTGGGACATCTTTGCGAGAAGCGTTAAGCTTCAAGGTGACAAAACCTAAGACAAAGAGTCCCATCATGAGTTTACTCGAATTATTCTGTTCTATCGACGATTTCTGGCAAGATTATGAACCAATTTGGCATCAGACACTACTTGAAAGTGGTCAACGGTGTCGCCGTCGCGCGACTCGTATGAGTATGAGTGAGATGATGACCCTCGTGGTGCATTTTCACCAGAAACGCTATCGTGATTTTAAAACCTATTACACAGATTATGTGATGCAACACTTAACAGGCGAATTTCCAAGATTATTCAGTTACAACAGGTTTATCCAACTGATGCCGCGTGTCGTGGTCGCCCTGTGTGCTTACTTACAACGCTGTTATGGCACTTGCACAGGATTATCCTTTGTGGATTCAACAGCAATTGCTGTATGCCACAATCGTCGCATCAACCAGCACCGTGTGTTTGAGGGTGTTGCTGAGCGTGGGCGTACCTCTGTGGACTGGTTCTTTGGCTTTAAGTTACACATGATTGTCAATGATTGCGGTGAACTCTTGAGTTGTTGTGTGACAACGGGTAATACTGATGACCGCCAACCCGTTCCAAAAATGGTCAGCCAAATTCGACGTTGTTTTGGGAAGTTATTTGCTGACAAAGGCTATATCTCAACCACACTCACACAGCATTTACTGGAAGATCACATGCTCCAGCTGGTCACGAAAGTTCGTAAGAATATGAAAAACAAACTGATGGATGAGATGGATAAATACTTTTTGCGCAAACGCGCTATTGTGGAAAGTATCTATGACCAACTCAAGAACATCTCACAAATTGAGCATACGCGACACCGCAGTTTTACCGGGTTTACTGTCAATTTATTGGCTGGACTGATTGCTTATTGTCACCAGCCCAAGAAACCGTCTTTAGATTTACGCTTTCTTCGACAATTAGCTGTTATCTAAACCAAAACTCACGTTAAGTAGAAGTTTATTTACATTTTAGCCCTTCGGGGCTTTTTTGTTTTTAGGAGAATAGAATGCACTTATTGCCGACTATCACCCGTATCTTAGCGCGGAGACCATCGCCTAACTTTGCTGATGGATTAACAACTCAAGCACTTGGCACACCTGCTGTTGCGCTTGCGTTTCAACAATATGAGGCATACCTTACAGCACTCAAGAAGTTAGGTTTAAATGTTACTATTTTAGATGCTGATACCAATTATCCTGATGGACATTTCGTAGAAGACCCGATGATTATTTTCCACGATATGGCATTTGTCTGTAAATCAGGGGCTACGGCTCGCCAAGGTGAAGCAAATGGCTTATTGCCACAACTGAGTGATTTACGCATTATTGAAATTAGTGGTGAGGATGCCTTTATGGATGGAGGTGATGTCCTCATTTGTGCTGACCGCGTCTTGGTGGGTATTTCTGAACGGACAACTATCGCAGGGGCAGAATGTCTCAAGAAAGCCTTACAAACGGTGAAAGCAGATATACGCGTTGACTTTGTGGAGTTTGATGGCGTATTGCATTTGAAATCAGGCTTAACCGAACTCGCGCCCAATGTTCTTATTCATGACCCACAACTTAAGACAGATTATGCGCTTGATTGGGCAGATGTTATCACTCTGCCAGCAGAGGAGGGCTATGCGGCAGATGTTATGCCTCTCAATGATACCTTGTTTTTGGCAGAAGGTTATCCAACGGCTTTAAACACAGCAAAACGCTATTACGATAACATCATCACCTTAGATATGAGCGAATTTCAAAAAATGGATGGTGGTTTAACATGCTTGTCTCTACGCTACTGAGAAAATTGGGCAAGAAAGAAAACTCCTTGCCCTTATCAAATGATTATTGCTCTAAATCGTCTAAAATCTCTAAGATAACCTGAGTATCATTCGTTGGGTCAACACCCCAACGGGCATCAATCACTGTGCCGTCACCATCAATGATGAGTGTCGAGCGATAAATCCCAGTAAAATTATAAGGTTTACCTGAGCGTGTTTTTATCTCATGGTCATCCCATACACCATATAATTCTGATACAGTGTGGTCAGGGTCAGCAATCAATGTGAAGGGCAAATCAAATTTATCTTTGAAGGCTTTCTGTTCTTCAACCGTGTCATGGCTGACACCTAAGACCGCAACATCACGTTCAGCAAACTCTCCATAGTTATCACGGAAATTACAGGCTTGCTTGGTGCAACCCGGAGTATCTGCCTTCGGATAGAAATACAAAACAACAGTTTTACCACGATAATCTGACAGCTTTATTGGATTACCCTCGTCTGTTGAGGATTCAAATTCAGGGGCTTGTGAGCCTACTTCAGGAAATTTCATACGACCTCGTATCATATAGTGATTGATTTTCCGAATTATAACAAGAATATAGACGACATATAACATTGGGCTTATTACTAAGTGTAGCTAATTGGTTGAGCAAAATCACTCATTTTCTATTAAGATAAAGAGACAAAACACATTTTTTGAGGGCATATCATGCACACATTTGAGATAAAAGTTCCTAATAATCTTCTACCTAAACTTGATGCAACCATGCAATCATCCACTGATAATATGGAGCAAGCCAAAACAGATTTTAAGACGAAGTATTCTAATTACGAACACACAAGCCAGTTAGATGCTTTGCGCCAAGAAGATTATGCTCGTTTAGATACACTAGGGCATACTTATTTGGATTACACAGGTGGTGGTTTATACGCTGAGTCACAAATTCAGAAGCATATGGAACAACTCACCAATAATGTTTACGGTAATCCACATTCGTTAAATCCAACATCACTTGCCGCAACAGACATTACGGAATCTGCGCGCCATTATGTATTGGAATATCTCAATGCTGACCCCGAAGAATACATTGTAATTTTCACGGCAAATGCTAGTGCCTCACTCAAGTTAGTGGGTGAATCCTACCCATTCAAAGATAACGGTCAATACCTTCTCACTTTTGATAATCATAACTCTGTCAATGGTATTCGTGAATTTGCACGATGTTGTGATGCGAAAATAACTTATTCTCCAATTGACTCCGAAACACTACGCATCAATGCTGACGAGCTACGAGCAAATTTGGACAAAGCAATCCTCAATGGCAATAATCTCTTTGCTTTCCCTGCACAATCTAATTTTTCAGGCATTCAACACGATTTAGAGTGGATACACATTGCTCAACAAAAAGGCTGGGATGTGTTACTGGATGCTGCTGCTTTCTTACCAACCAACCAGCTAGATTTAAGCCTAGTAAAACCTGATTTCGTGACTTTGTCATTCTATAAAATGTTTGGCTACCCGACAGGACTTGGTGCGCTGATTATGAAGCGGGAGATGATTTCTAAGATGCAACGCCCTTGGTTCGCTGGTGGCACAATTAGCGTCGCAACAGTTCAGGGTGATGGTCACTTTTTGCATAATAATGAAGCTGGTTTTGAAGATGGCACAATCAACTATTTGGGTATTCCTGCGATAGAAATTGGTTTGCGTCATTTGCATAATATCGGAATACATACGATTCATAATCGTGTAATGGTCTTAACAGAGTATCTTTTGGATGAATTAGCTGGTTTGAAGCACAGTAATGGACAATCCATTGTGCATATTTACGGTGATGAAACCGTCTACAAGCATGGAGGAACGTTATCTCTTAATTTTTATGACCCACAAGGCACCGTTTTTGATTATCGCTTAGTAGAAACATTAGCCAATCAAATAAATATTTCTTTGAGAACAGGGTGTTTCTGTAATCCAGGTGCGGGTGAAGTTGCTCATCATATAGACGGCGCACGTCTCAGTGAATGTTTTAGACAAGATAGATTGACGTTTGAGCAGTTAGCCGATGAGATGATAAATTCAGGTGATACTGATGTTGTTGGTGCAGTTCGCATTTCTGTCGGAATTGCTAGCAACTTTGAGGATGTGTATCGCTTTATTATGTTCGCTCATACCTTCATTGATGAACATTCAGATGGCATGCAAATGTAAGGACTTTGATTTGGCTATATCCAGTTTATCCTACACTTAATGTGTAGCGTTAAAATATGATGCCAAATCAAATATATAGGGAGTTTTTTATGGAATATCGTCGTTTAGGTGGTAGTGGTTTAAAAGTAAGTGCCTTGTCATATGGTGCTTGGGTTTCATTCTCGACGCAATTAGGAGTCGAAAAAGCCCAAGAAATCATGACCTATTGCTACGATAATGGAGTCAATTTCTTTGATAATGCTGAGGCTTATGCACATGGTGAAGCTGAAACAATCATGGGCGAAGTTTTTAAACGCACAGGTTGGCGACGCGATAGTTACATTGTTTCTAGCAAAGTCTTTGGTGGAGCTATCCCGAACCCGGGACCAACTCAGCGTGGATTGAGCCGTAAGCACATTTTTGATGCTTGCTACCAAGCAATGGAACGCTTACAAGTCGATTATCTCGACCTGTATTTCTGCCATCGTCCAGACCGTGAAGTCCCGATGGAAGAAACCGTGCGTGCTATGACTGATCTCATTAATCAGGGCAAAGTAATGTATTGGGGTACATCCGAATTTACTGCACAAGAATTGATGGAAGCCCATAGTGTGGCACGTCAATATAATCTAATTCCACCGACAATGGAGCAACCACAATATAATATGTTCCATCGCCAACGTTTTGAGGTTGAATACAATCGCCTTTATAGCGAAATTGGACTTGGAACAACGATTTGGTCGCCGTTAGCGTCAGGTGTACTAACTGGTAAATATAACGATGGCATACCTGATGACTCTCGTATGGCACTCGAAAGCTATGGGTGGCTACGCAAAATGCTCGAAAGTGATGAGGGGCAAGAACGTCTAGAAAAAGTCCGCGAATTGACCAAAGTCGCTGAAGGCTTGGGAGCAAGTATGGCACAACTCGCGCTCGCATGGACACTCAAAAATCCAAATGTGAGTACGGCTATTACAGGCGCAACCAAGTTATCTCAAATTGAAGATAACCTTAAAGCAGTTGACCTTGTAGCACAACTCACCGATGATGTTATGGAAACAATTGAAGGCATCCTCGATAACAAACCTGAGCCAAATTAAACTTCATCAGTTACAATAGTGACTTACGAAAGACGTACTTAATGTGCGTCTTTTTTGATGTATAGATAATATATGAAAACGTTTGCAAAATTACTTAAAAACGCCTATAGTTGATACATTAAAAAGCAAAGGAGACTCGTGATGATAGATAAACAATCTATCGCAGTACAATTGTATAGTGCGCGCGAAGAACTAGCAGATGATTTTGCAGGGACAATGCGAACACTGGCTAGCTATGGATACCGTGCAGTAGAAGCGGCAACATTGCCCGCCGATGTTAGTGTAGATGCAGCGAAATCTTTATTTGATGACCTTGAAATGAAAGTTGTGGCGGCACATAGCCCTCTACCACTAGGCGTTAATCGTGAAGGTGTTCTTGACCATATTCAAAGTCTTGGCTGTGAATACCTTGTTTGTCCTTGGTTAGCCCCTGAAGAATATTTCAGCGATTTGGATGGTATTAAAACAGCATGTGAAATGCTGAATACAGCAAACCAAGTAGCA
Organism: Phototrophicaceae bacterium; assembly: GCA_965230145.1. GTDB lineage: Bacteria > Chloroflexota > Anaerolineae > Aggregatilineales > Phototrophicaceae > JAUZRW01. The sequence goes on along the minus strand of CBDDKI010000002.1, from coordinate 1,855,787 downwards.
AAATCAGCTGGTCTTAAATTGGCGTATCATAATCATTGGTTCGAGATGGAAATGGTTGAAGGTAAACTGGCGTATCAGCATATGATGGATTACCTTGAAGTTGATATTCTATTTGAACTTGATACTTACTGGGCGAAAGTTGCGGGTTTAAACCCTGTTGATGTAATTGATGACCTGAAACATCGCTTACCTTTAATCCACCTCAAAGATGGGTCAGCCGCAAATAATACAGATGATATGGTGGCACTTGGTGATGGCGCAATGGATGTTCCAGCAATATTGGAAGTGAGTCCATCTGATTGGCACATTGTCGAGTTAGACCGATGCTCAGGCGATATGATGACAGCAATTAAAGATAGTTATTCTTACCTTATGGAGTTAAACGCATGACAAATATTGGTATTATTGGCACAGGTGCAATCGCGCCTGCTTATATGACTGGTTTAGCAGTTTTTCCTGAACAGGTTACCGTTGTAGCTTGTGCAGACATCAATATGGAACGTGCGAAGGATTTTGCACAAAAATATAACATCAAAGCCATGACAATTGATGATTTACTAGCCGATGACAGTATAGAAATTGTCATTAATTTGACTATTCCTGCCGCTCATGCTCAAGTCAGCCTCAAAATTCTAAATGCAGGTAAACATGCTTACGCTGAAAAACCGATTGCTGTCACGTTAGAAGATGGTCAAGCGGTGATGAAATTGGCGAATGAAAAAGGCTTACAAGTAGGCTGTGCGCCTGATACCTTCTTAGGGGCTGGTGGACAAACTGCTCGTCGTCTTATTGATGAAGGAGTAATCGGTCGTCCTGTTTCTGCAAATGTATTCATGATGAGTCATAGCCCTGATTCATGGCATCCCAATCCATTTTTCTACTTTGTAGAAGGCGGTGGTCCGATGCTCGATATGGGACCCTATTACTTGACTGCTCTTATCAATTTGTTGGGACCTATCCGTAGTGTGTCTGGTATGGCGAACCGTGCTTATGATAACCGTACCGCAGGACATCAAGCAATTAAGGGGCAGAATATCCCCGTCAGCATTGATACGCATGTTGCAGGCTTGACCCTCTTTGAAACAGGTGTTGTCGGAACGATTATCACAAGTTTTGATACATGGCGCTCGGAATTACCACGCATCGAAATTCATGGTACAGAAGGCTCACTAAGTGTTCCAGACCCGAATACATTTGGTGGTGATGTGAAACTATTCAAACCTGAAACAGGTGAATGGCAAATTGTAGATCATCAACATCGAAGCGATATTCAGCGTGGGATTGGCGTTGCTGATATGGCACAGTGTATTGAAAATGGTGAATTACATCGTGCAAATGGTGCGATGTCATTACACGTTCTCGAAACAATGTTGGCATTTGGCAAATCATCTGAAACAGGACAGCACATCGCTATCGATAGTTATGCTGAACGTCCAGCTGCATTGCCGAAAAACCTGTAGTTCTTGATTGCAACGGCAATGTGATTCTATAGAATACCAATATTGTGAGGATGGATAAGTGTATCCATCCATTTTTGACTATCGGTTCAAAATTTAAAGAGATATTATTTAAGACAATTTTCTTAGGAGCTTATCATGCCCTATTTCATGGGATTAGATATTAGCACTACAAGTGCAAAAGCCCTCATCATTGATGAAACAGGCAAAGTCATGGCAATTGGTAGTAGTCCACAACCCATTAGCCAACCTCAGCCCCTATGGAGTGAGCAAAATCCACAAGATTGGTGGAAAGGTATGGTTGCCTCTATTCGGGAGGCACTTAGCGAAGCGGATTTGTCAGGTGACGATATTTCGGCAATAGGACTCACGGGGCAAATGCACGGTCTAGTGATGCTCGACGAGAGCGGTGAAGTTCTACGCCCGTCCATCTTGTGGAATGACCAACGTACGCAACAACAGTGTGATGACATCACCGAAACGGTTGGTTTTTCACGTCTAATTGAACTCACAGGTAACCGTGCCCTAACAGGATTCACCGCTCCGAAAATTCTCTGGGTGCGGGATAACGAACCCGACGTTTATGAAAAATGCGCCCATATCCTACTACCTAAAGATTATATTCGCTTCAAACTCACAGACGATTATGCGACTGATTTGGCAGGTGCAGCAGGAACATCGCTCTTAAATGTCGCTGAACGCCAATGGTCAACTGAGGTACTCGAAGCCCTGAATATTCCACAGTCTTGGCTACCAAAAGTCCATGAAGGTACGGAAATCACAGGTAAAATCACAGAAGATATTGCTGACTTAACAGGCTTAAAAGCAGGTACACCCGTAGTCGGTGGCGGTGGCGACCAAGCGGCAGGGGCTGTCGGTATGGGTTGTGTTTCACCTGATAAAATCGGAGTAACTGTCGGTACATCAGGTGTTGTTTTTGCACCACTTAGCGACTACGCCTTTGAACCAGAAGGGCGCTTACATGCCTTTTGCCATAGCGTGCCTGAGCAATGGCATTTTATGGGTGTAATGCTTAGTGCGGCAGGGAGTCTTCAATGGTATCGGGATACAATCGCGCCTGAAGTCTCTTTCGATGATTTACTTGCCGAAACGGAAGACATTCCAGCAGGCAGTGAAGGTCTACTCTTTTTGCCGTATCTCACAGGTGAACGCACACCACATCCTGACCCGCTGGCACGAGGGGCATTCATTGGCTTAACCAGTCGTCATACTCGCGGACACATGACACGCGCCGTGCTAGAAGGCGTTGCGTTTGGTTTAAAAGATTCTTTCACTTTAATAGATAATGTCGGCTTGCCTGAGCAATTTGAGGTTAGAATCAGTGGCGGTGGGGCAAAGTCACCGATATGGCAACAAATCATTGCTGATATTTTCGGCGCACCCTTAGTCAATGTGAATACGCCAGAAGCAGGGGCGTTTGGGGCAGCCTTATTATCGGCTGTTGGCGTTGAGGTATTTGCTGATGTCGCATCTGCTTGTTCAGCGACAATCACTACAGGCGAACGAGTAGAACCTAGTGACAATGTTACTATCTATGCTGAAATCTACCAACAGTACACAAAACTATATCCAACTCTCAAAGAGGTATTTCATCAATTGGCATAATTTTTTATTGGATATAGCGATAAGCTATTTAAAGCATGTTAAAATCCTCGCTATACTTAAAGCAAAATCTAGCGAGGATTTTTTAATATGAAATTAGTGACCTACAAAAAATTAGACGGTAGCCTCAATGTAGGTGAATTGCGTGGTGAAGATTTATATTCGCTTGGTACAGGCTTAACAATGCGAGAAATCGCCACAGAGGAGAAAACACTCAATCGAGATGAATCCTTCAAAGTGATGAAGCATAATGGCATCCAAGCCCCGATTGAGCCGAGCAAACTCTTCTGTGTCGGACGCAACTACGCCGAACATGCCGCCGAGTTATCTAATGCTGTACCAACAAAGCCCCTTATTTTCAGCAAGTATCCTACTTGTGTGATTGCAAGTGGCGACAATATTCAATGGCATAATGACATCACCCAAAAAGTAGATTGGGAAGGCGAATTGGTTGTGGTCATCGGCAAAGAAGCGAAAAATATCCGAGAAGAAGATGCCTATGATTATATCTTCGGCTACACTGTCGCTAATGATGTCAGTGCACGTGATATTCAAGATGATGAGTCGCAATGGGTACGTGCTAAAGCGCAAGATACTTTTTGCCCACTTGGACCTGCCATTGTCACAAAAGACGATATTCCTGACCCACATGCCTTGCAAATTGTCACGAAAGTGAATGGCGAGGTCATGCAAGATGGCAATACCAGAGATATGATATTCAATATTCCTTATTTAGTCGCTTATCTCTCACGGACATTCACGCTGTTACCGGGTGATTTAATCCTGACAGGCACGCCATCGGGGGTTGGTAAGGCAATGAAACCACCTCGTTTCTTGCAAGATGGGGATGAAGTGAGTGTTACGATTGAGGGAATTGGCACAATCAGCAATACATGTGAAATCTTGTCTTAGAGGAAGAAAATTCAGGCAGATAACGCGTCAGTATCTGCCTGTTTAAGATTAGTACGCTTCACCACGTTCTTCTTGAGCAATTTGTACACCTGAGTGAGAACCAATTCGGTTTGCTCCTGCGTCAATCATCGCTTGTGCTTCTGCTAAATTGCTGACGTTGCCAGAAGCTTTGACTCCAACGCCATCCCCTACGACTTCACGCATTAAGGTAACATGTTCTACTGTCGCACCACCCGAGCTAAAACCTGTACTGGTTTTGACGAAATCTGCCCCTGCTTGCTTCGCTAATTGGCAGGCAAGGATGATTTCTGTTTCTGTCAACAAGGCAGTTTCAATAATTACTTTACAGATAACTTCGTCAGGATGTTCATGGCAAATATAAGCAACATCGGTAATATCTTCAAAAACACCGACAATATCCCGACTTTTGAGCGCACCAATGGCTAAGACCATATCAATCTCGCGCGCACCATCGTTAATTGCTTCTTGTGCTTCATAGGCTTTTACTTGTGGTAAAGATGCACCGAGTGGAAAGCCCACGACAGCACAAACTTTGACATCACTGTCTTTGAGTAATTCTGTTGCTAGAGGCACAAACCAACTATTCACACAGACTGAAGCGAAACCATATTGTTTTGCTTCTAGGCATAACATCTCTATTTCGCGTGCCATCGCATCAGCACGTAATAATGTATGGTCGATGATGCTAGTAACACTTGTCTCCTCTGCTAACACACCTAAGTCGGGGCGTGTACGACCTGTGCGCGCCAAGACCCCTGCTTCGCTCAGAATCGCATTGACTTGCTTAACCATTGTTTCAATCATTGCATCTGTATTTTCTGCCATTAATCAAAATCCTATTCCACAACAATTGTTCCCAATAATACCCGATTATCAGGCGCATCTACAGGTAAACGTCCGCTATCGTTATAAACGCCTGCGTATATCTCATAAGTCCCTGCTTGAGTGGGCATTTCTAAGGGTAGTTCGCTCATTAGAGGATAGCCAATCATCCAGTTATATGTGAATAAATTTGGCATAGGTCGATTGTCGCCTTGGGTAGCAATTTCGCCATTTTCATCTATAACATGCAAGAAAACACGATAATCTTCGGTCATATTCTGAGTGGCTTGCCATGCAAAAGCGAGCAAAATAGTCTCTCCTGCATTTGCAGTTTCTGGGATGTCATAGCCAATTAACTCAATTTTATCGCCAAAATTCAAATTGATTGTAGGTAAATCGGGTATTGGTGGCACGTTACCTTCATCAAAAACAGCTATATTTTGGATGAATATATTTTCCTCACCATTAGCACGCGCAACGTTGACTATCAGTCCTTGCTCATTCCAATACCAGACACCCACGCGAATTTGTGCGCTAGTCGCTTGCGGAATATCTTCATCAAGGCGTAGGCTCACTATTTCGCCATAAATCTGTCCGACCTGCCATTCGTCAGTTGTGTTATTCGGGAAACTAACTGTTCCGAGAGGCGTGTCAATTGCATCATAACGCTGACCATTATCAATATATGCGAGGAAAAAATTGTAAGGTATCTCTGTTTCAGCTGAAATTTGCCAGAATAATTCAATGGCATAACTCTCGAAAACAGGTACATAACCATCTTCTAAATATGACCATTCATCAAGGTAACGCCATCCCACCAGCGTAACCTCTCCAAAATAGGCATCTAAGCGAATAGCCTCAGAAGGAAGGTCTGCATAAGTACGTTCAAAGGGTAATCTAGGTTTAGGGAATAACGCCCAATTCACAAATGTGACTAGCGCAATAATGCTTATCAATGGCAAAGTATATCGTTTCAAGAGCGTCCGCCCTGACGTTTTATGTAGAACTGCCTCATAGCCAGCGCTAAAGGCAAAACTTGCCAATAAGGTCATGGGGATAACCGCAGGAAAGCGAATACGCCCGAATGCAAATACTAATACATAGCCGAAACACATCCATGCAATCATCAAACCTAAGAAAATTGCTTGCTGTCGATTGTGATACCACAACGCTGATAATCCAAGTAAGCCAACAACAGCCAACCATGAAAAACGCATTGGTAGGGCTTTGAGCAAAGCCGAATTTTCTCTCGCTCTATCGAATGTGAGGTTATTTCCGGGTTCTACATCACTCCAGAAAAGAGCAAATTTATAACCGATTAAGCCTAAAAAATGTTCAGGTGCAACCCTCATGTCACGTATGAGAGCTTGCTCATAGGACATATCAATCTGTTCAAAAGCAAAAGTTCGGCTATGTCGTCCTGCCGAATCACGGTTATTCGCCATATATAATTCAATTGTGCCTGTCGTCGCTATTGGGATGAAATCTCCCCCTGAGAGACGATAATTTATCCATGTAAAAGGCGCAATGACCAAGCCTGTAAAAATAGCAAAAATCAGACTATGTAGAATTCGCTCTCGCCAAGAAAAATGGTGCATCAGCAACCACAAAATATATAATCCTGCTAAGGGTGCGAGGTTAATGCGATTGATGGCAATACAGCCAGCAAATAATCCTAAAAGTATCGTGCGCCAAAGAGTTAGTTTTTCGCCTTGCCATACTGTTAAGAAGATAAATCCACATACGAAAAATGCCGCTAATGGAGCAATTAATGGCGTAGTCGCGTAGAAAATCGCCACAGGATATAAGGCATAAATCCCTCCTGCGATGTATCCGCCCCATGCGCGTTTTGTTATTAACCAGCCTGATGCAATCAATAAGCCACAGGTTAGTGCATCTATCAGCGCCATAACAAAGGTCAACAAGACAAAATCGCGTGTGCCAAGTAGCGCGAATATCCCTGCGAAAATATAGGACGGTCCCGGATGACGAAAGAAAGGACTATTGGGAAATGTGCCATCTAAAATCTCACGCCCTGATTCAAGATAAAATCGATGGTCTGTCCCCAATGCAGGAACAAATGATGGGTCTGCCTCTGCACGTTGGTAAATGAGAATAAAACGTAGGGTTAACGCAAGTAATACAAGCAAAACCGCTACCATCAGATGACGGTAGCGGAGTTTATGTGGAAATGTTTGATTTTCGGCAGTTATCATAGGATTAATCAGTTGGAACAGTTGCTAAGACTTTCATATCTAAGCTATTCTCGACATCTTCTCTACGACGGATGATATTACTTTCGAGGTATTCTAGCAAGAAGATAATGACCACTCCTAAAAATAAGCCTCCGATTGCTCCAATAGCTGTGTAGATTCGAGTATTAGGACGTAACTGAAATGCACGGGGATTATCTTGGATACGGGCTTGAATACGATCTTCTTGGCGTGAACTCTGGTTGAGTTCATTCTGGTAATCAATTAGTTTTTGACCCCATGCCTCTACGATTTGCTCGATGCTATTAAGGTGTTGTTCCGGTAAATCGACATCAATTTGAATGGCAAGACTATCACGGTTGGGCACAATTGTAGTACGACCTAATAAGTATCCCTTATCCATGTCAAGTTGCAAATCGTCAATGATTTCTTGTGCGCGGATTTCACTATTGAGGTAAGCCTGACGACTATTGATGAGGCGCAGTGCCGCTTCGGTCAAACCAAGATCACTTCGGGATGGCACAAGTAAAATCGTCTGTGTGCCACGGTAAACGGGAGTCACCACTTGACTGAATCCAAATGCCGCTACCGCCGCAATAACTGCTAATAATATGGCAATCCAACCGCGTCGGAGGATAATGTGTCCGTAATCAATTAGGTTCATAAATACCTGAATCCTCTAATTTGTTATGCGGTGGATATTGTAGCGGATGGGGTATAGAGGTCAATAGCAATTCATTTTGCGTAGGGCATCGCTATAAATAAAAAACCTCACACATAATTGTGAGAGGTTTAGATTTAGGATATGGATTTACTTCCCATCCATTGAAGTGGACAAGAACACACTATATCCTGCTTCGGGGTCATTACGGATAACCAATGTCCGCTTGCCACCGACATGTGAGACACCACCCATTTTATAGGCTTTGGCTGGACGACCTTGCTCATCCAATCGGTTTGACCAATAGATATAATCGCCTTTTTGCCAGACAAATACCACAGGAATATCATCAATGACAATTTCCATATGACGTTTTTCAAAATCGCTGAAACGTGGGGGGTCATACCAAGGTATCCATGCCCCTGCGGTATTATCGCTCCGTAAAGAAACGGCACTTTGCCCCAATACTTCTTTGGAGTCGCGTGCTGTTTCACGATTGTAAAATTTAACAGTTTTATCTGTTGTATTAAAAATGGTTGTAATCTCGGTAACTGCCATTGTATTCCTTACCGCTTTCTGACCCTGATTAGCCGCATCAATTGTATTCGCTGTACCGTTGGCAACAAACTGAACTGTCTTACCGACTGCTTTACCCACAGTAGACATGACTTTCCAGACTGATACATCATCATTTTTATTGTTGTCTTCGCTCATTGGCTGTCAGTCCTTTACTGCTATTTATGTCTAGTGTATCACAAATTAATTTGGACGATGTTACCAACCTATACGTATCTTAATATGATGGAGTTGCGTTAGAATAATCTCAGAAAATAATAGGAAGTGGACTAATTATATGCAACATACGCCGTGGCAAATTAGCGAAGAAACAGGCTTTTTGATTCAGCCTCAACCCCTTCATTCGCTAGTCGGCTATATGGATGATGCCGAAACACTTGAACAAATCGCAGAGTCATTAGCTGATTTACTTGAAACCAAGCATCTTCGTTCGGCTCTTGAGGATATGCCTAACTACGATGTCGCTCATTTAGAGGATGCCTATGCGATTGAGCGTGCCTTCCAACTGTATGCCTATTTTGCCAGTGCCTATGTTTTTGCAACGGGCGAAAAACCATCACAGGAAATTCCTGCAAACATTGCTATTCCATTAGTGGCTCTTGCCGAAAAAGTAGAGCGCCCACCCATATTAGCCTATGCACCTTACACACTAGCCAATTGGCAGAAAATTGACCCAGATGGTGCAATTAAAGTTGATAATCTACAATTAATACAAAAGTTTATTCATAAGCGCGATGCGGCATGGTTTACCTTAATTCATGTTGATATCGAAGCGCGAGCAGGCAAGGCAATTTCAGCTATTCCCACTTTAGAACAAGCTATAGCAGATGATAATACAGTGACTGTAATTGTTTCCTTGCAAGCTATTAATAATTCCTTGGTAGATATGATGACAACCCTCAAGCGAATGCCAGAACACTGTCATCCACAGGTGTATTATCATGAAGTACGACCCTATATCTTTAGCTTTGAGAATATCATCTATGAAGGTGTAGAAAAATTTAAAGGTAACCCCCAATCCTTTGTGGGTGAAACAGGCGCACAGAGTTCAATCATTCCTGCCTTAGTACGTGTTTTGGGTGTCTCCCATCAAGAAACAACGATGACAAAATATCTACGCATCATGCAAGATTACATGCCCAAACCACATAAAGAATTTATTCAAGCGATTAATCCCAACACACTGCGTGATTATATTCAGATTGTTCAAAATGTGAATTTAGTTGATGCTTATAATGAAACACTCCAACAATTATTGAGCTTTCGTAAAATGCACATTCGCTATGCTGCCAGTTATATCGCTAATCAATCACCTGATAGCCTCGGCACAGGTGGCACAGAATTCATGACATGGTTGCAAAAACTGATTGATGAAACACAATCACAGTTACTGTAAAGACGGATAACCGTTTACTGTCCACCGATAACTGAATGGTCATAGGCTTCTCATTTGCATCCTACCTTATAAAATTCTATAGTAGAGAAGAATAAGCAAACCGATTTGCCTAAATTTAGCAGGCAAAGTTGAACGGAGTTCACCTTCATGTTCGAGAATGTTGGTCACGTTACGAAGCAATTGAGCGAACAGCAATATATTGCCACCGATGAAATTTCTACAGTCACATTCTTAGCCCAACAACTAGGTAAACCATTATTAGCCGAAGGTCCCGCAGGAGTCGGCAAAACTGAATTAGCTAAAGCCTACGCCAACGCGTCGGGGATGCGTCTGATTCGTCTGCAATGTTACGAAGGTTTAGACGAGAGCAAAGCCCTCTATGAATGGGAATATGCCAAGCAGATGCTCTATACGCAATTGCTCCGCGATAAACTCAGCCAATTACTGAGCGATGCTGGCTCTTTGACCGAGGCCGCCGATAGGTTAGGTCAGGAAGATGATGTATTCTTCAGCGAACGCTTTTTGCTGGCACGTCCACTGCTACAAGCAGTTCTAAGCGAAGAACGCGTTGTGTTATTGATAGATGAAATTGACCGTGCAGATGCTGAATTTGAAGCATTTTTGCTGGAAATTCTCAGCGATTTTCAGGTTAGTGTGCCAGAATTAGGGACAATTCAAGCCAAACATCGCCCAGTCGTTTTCTTGACGAGTAACAACACCCGTGAATTATCTGAAGCATTGAAACGCCGTTGTTTATATTTATTTGTCGATTATCCTGACCATGAGAGTGAACTCAGTATTGTGCGTTTGCGTGTGCCTGAGATGAGCGAAAAACTCGCCTCCCAAGCGGTTCAGGTCGTACAGAGTTTACGTGGGCTTGACCTCAAGAAAAATCCGAGTGTCTCTGAAACACTAGATTGGGCAAAAGCCTTGATGATGCTCAATGCCGATAGCATCGACGAGAAAACTTTAGAAACAACCTTAACCGTTTTGCTTAAGCATGAGAGTGATGTTCAGAAAGCCCGTCGTGCCTTAATACGCGGTGGTGGCGGACATCCTCTTGGCGGAGATGATAGGTCACGCGGACGAGGTGATTTTGGTCGCCGTTCATGGAATTAAGTTGTTTTTTCGAGGACATGCCGATGGTGTGTCCTTTTTTGTAAATATACTTAATGACACTGTTCAGGAGGAAATTATGTTAAGTTACGAGGCATCTGCTGAAATCAACGCATCACCTGAAAAAGTCTGGGAACTGCTTGTTGATGCACAGGCATTCACCCATTGGGATCCCGATGTGACTCGTATTGAAGGGACTATTGCGCTCGGCGAAAAAGTAACCGTTTATACAAAAGTCAGTCCTGACCGTTCATTTCCTGTAACAGTAGCGGAGTTTGTTCCCAACCAAAAAATGGTCTGGGCGAGTGGAATGCCACTTGGCTTGTTTAAAGGGCAACGTACTTTTACTCTAAAGGCAGATGGAGCTGGCAAAACCCATTATCATGTGATTGAACAATTTTCAGGTCTGCTACTCCCTCTAGTTGGGCGTACAATTCCTGACCTTAATGAAGCATTTCAACGTCATGCACAAGCCCTAAAAGCCCGTGCGGAGAGTATATCCTGATAGTTTATTAATCATTTGAAAATCAAAAGGACATGCAAATGGTGTGTCCTTCATTTAACCGCGCTAGCTACCCTCATAATAAGAACTAATGTTCCAATTTTGTGAAATTTAAATTATAATGACTCTATCAACAGATACCTTTGGGAGAATCATATGATAGAGGTCGTTTTGAAGTTGGATATTGAACAACAAAATCAACTGATTAACCTATGCCGTAATATCATATCAGACGCACCTTTATTCCAGAAAACAATGCCTAACGGTGCAAAATTCAAATATTTATGTACAAGTGCAGGGCAATATGGCTGGCTATCTGACCGTAAAGGGTATAGATATGAAGAACAACATCCAGTAACAAAAACAAATTTTCCGCCTATGCCTAAAATGATTTCCGATATTGCTATTCAAGCAGCTGAATTCGCTGATGAGGCTATTTTCCCTGAAAGTGCCTTAATCAATTGGTATGCTGAGGATGGCAAACTTGGTTTGCATGTCGATAAAACTGAAAATTGTGATGCTCCAGTGGTCAGTATTAGCTTGGGTGATAATTGTGTTTTCACAATTGGTGGCTTAAAGCGCACCGATAAAAAAAGAGATGTTATTCTCAATTCTGGTGATGTTTTAGTGATGAGTGGTGAACATCGTTATTGCTATCATGGTGTAAAGAAAATTATTCCGAATACTGCACCAAAATTACTCGATGTTAATTCTGGAGGGCGTATTAATATTACTATTCGCCAAGTTGAGCCAATTGAGAAAATGTAGTTATATACGACTGCATTACAGTTACCCAACGCTTGCCCTTCGCATAAGAACTTCTAATACAAACCTTCATATACTTTATATAGCACAGGCAGTCTTTATGACTTTTTTGGAACGATTTCCTCTCTGACTGTGTTTAAATAAGTAGAACATCATGATGACTAAGAAAGTCCCAATGTGAGATGAATAATTACCGTACAATGCCCAATAAGGCACTGCAACAGCCACAATCTAAACAAACTCAGCGACCACCTGTAAGGGCAAATGGTGTTGCTCATCCTGCATATCCACCAAACAGACCTATGCCAGCACGTCGACCCCAACGCAAAAAATCTAAACTGTCGATGTGGTTGATACTGCTTCCAATTGCGTTAATGGTACTATTTCTCTTCGGTTTGGTAAGTAGTTTTGTGCTATTTCAATTGAGTTTTGCTAATCGCATCTTACCGCGTGTACAGGTGGCTGGTATTTCAGTCGGGAATATGTCCGAAACTGAGGCAATTAATTATCTCACTCAGCAATGGCAGACAATTGAACTCAGTGATGGTTCTCGTACCTGGGATACTAGCTCAGAATATTTAGGTCTGACCTTGGATGCCCAAGGTAGCATTGAACAGGCATTAAAACTAAAAAGCCTATCAGCAATTTTCAATGAGACTAATGTAACCCCTGTGTTCTCAGTAGATGCCAATACGATGAATTTACATCTTTCATCCTTAACTGAAGAAATTGAACAGCCTGCGCGTAATGCGGGCGTACAATTGGTCAATGGGGAAGTCCTGCCAACTGAACCCGTCTACGGCACAATGATTGATATTCAAGCGACCATTAATGCGCTACAGAGCAATCCTGCACTATTGAGTGATGGCGTATTAGAGATGGTCATGCTGGATGTTGCGCCGACAGTAATGGATTCGAGTGCTTTGGTTGCTCAAGCAGAAAATTTACTCCTAAACCCACTCGATATTCGTGTATTTGACCCCGTGACAGGCGATTCTATTTATTGGTCATCCTTGCCCGAAGTTTGGGGCAACTGGCTCACAGCGACATCTGACCCTAATAGTGCGATTGGTCTGGCTTTAAGTGTTGATGCTGGGCAAGTACGGAATTATCTCCAACAACAAGCACAAAATTCCTTTGATAGCTCACGTACTGTCGATTTTGATAGTGCTGTTGCCTCTATCCAAGATGCCTTTTTAGCTGGCACACCACAAAATGCTTTTGTCACTGTCCAGCATAATGACCGCATTCACACTGTGCAATCTGGCGAAAGTATTACAAGCATCGCATGGGATTATGGCATTCCTTATCTCTATATCATGCAATACAACGGTGGCATTGATTCAGTCAGTGTCGGACAAGATATTATTATCCCACCCGCTGATTATTTCATTGAGGGCAATGTTGACCCTACAAAACGGATTGTCGTGAGCATCAGTCAACAACGTACTTATGTCTATGAAAATGGTCAATTAATCTATGAATGGGCATCAAGTACAGGAATTAACAGTAGTCCAACATGGACAGGGGTTTATCAAATTCTCTCACATGAACCGAATGCTTATGCTGGCAATTGGGATTTGTATATGCCGAACTTCATGGGTGTCTACCAACCTGTGCCTAATTCAGAATTTACCAATGGTTTTCATGGATTCCCAACACGTGGTGGTGGACAATTGCTCTGGGAAAATAGCCTCGGTACACGCGTAACCTACGGTTGTATTTTATTAAGCAACACCAACATTGGTATCCTCTATGAGTGGGCGCAAGATGGGGTCGTTGTTGAAATTCGTGCCTAATATGGACGCATATCCTATTGTGTTCTGCTGATTTGCACACATAATAGAATGAGATATTTCCAGAAGGGACACTTTCACACATGAAAAAATGGCTCATACTTGGCTTATTATTTTTGTCCATTACCAGCGTGATTGTCACATCTGCTCAAACAGGCGAGACAACACCTGAACCGATTGAACCCACACCTGCACCGATGGTACTAGACCCCTTATTAGGTATCAGCACTACGCCTCCTTTAGAAATGACATTGCCTGAAGGTTGGGAGCTTGTTTTGCGTGATACCTTCACTTACCAAGATTTAGTGCCAGATGGAGATGGTCAACTAGAGACCTTGCCGATTGATGTATATCGAGGACCTTTGACCAACGCGGAAGGTTGGATTGTCATGTTGTGGGGTTATGATTCACTCGTACCCTATGACCCTGAAATGACTGAGGAAGAATATTACACGCGTGCAGCTTGGCTTGATGGTTTGCGTATGTTGCAATTTGTAGTCTTTGATGCGCGATGCAATATTGGTACGTCACCGCAACGTGATTATTCTGTAGGTGGATTTCCTGCTGTAGGGACGACATTCAATGCTGTTGATTGCCCCTTTGAGCAACCCGATACACGCGGATGGTTTGCTGCATTGAGTGCTGGTAATCTCAATTTTTCATTTGTCGCTTATGCAGACCCTATTCAACCGGCAGGGAGTATTGTCGAGTTTGAATTACAAGCTATTCTGGATAGTGTGGTATTTGATGTGGAGTCAATTACTGTGACCGCACAAGAATTTGAGGCAACTCGACAAGCAATCCTAACTACGCCACGTGCGCCACTGGAATTCCCTGATTTAACACCTCAAGCAACGACCAATCCCTAAGTAGGCGGGGCACAGTATGCTCTGTGCCCCCTTAAACACTAATTTGCCCCTCAATTACATTCAATAAAGTTGATTGTTCCAGAAAATTATCTGTGAAAATCTCTAGCTCGGTGGTTGTAACGAGCATCTGCACATCATCCGACAAACGCTCAAGCAAAAACGTTCGTCGTTTGCTATCCAACTCTGCAACGACTTCATCCAATAACAAAATAGGATGTTCACCGATATGCCCTCGCATCCACTCAAATTCAGCCAGTTTGAGAGCCATCACAACGGTTCGTGCTTGCCCACGACTACCATATAAGCCGCCATCACGCCCATTAATCATCAAGCGCAATTCGTCCCGATGAGGACCCGATAGTGTCACACCTCGTTCAATCGAATCACGTTGTTCTGCTTTGAGTTGCTCCTCAAATTGCGGCTTAATCGATTCTGCATTCATCTCACGGTGTAAATCTAACCCTAAAATATCAAAAGATAATTGTCCCGTACCTGCAAAAGTAGGTAAAAAACTCGGCTGATATTGTAAGGTCAGGGTCTCTTTATTGCCTGTAAGTTGGTGATGATTTTGTTGAGCAAGATTTTCTAACTCGCGTAAAAATTGTTGGCGTTCTGCAATGATAATTGACCCATGAGTTGTTAGTTGCTCATCCCAATAATCAAGTTCTGCAACACTAGAGCGTTTTTCAGCAATCCGTCGTAGAAGCGCATTTCGTTGGGGCAAAAGTTTTTCATATTGTTGCAAGGCTTCTGCATACTCTCGGTTGACCTGTCCTAAAGTTGTGTCCATGAATCGGCGACGGTCTGAAGGTGAACCCTCTATGAGTGATAAATCTCTCGGTACAAATAAGACAACATTCAATAAGCCAACCGTATCCATCACTTTTTTGTCGATATTGTTAAGTTTAATATTCTTCTTGAAGCGTGGTGTACCTGTGGAATTATCCATGCTCAGAGTGACTTCTAAACGTTGCAGTGGGCTATGCTTATTGCTAAATTCTGCCACAATCCGTGCGAATGGAATGGGGTCAAATTCGGTACGCCAATGAATGAGTTGTCTATCACTGGTGGTGTAAGGAGATTTACTGGTTGCAAGGTAGTAAATCGCCTCTAAAAGACTCGTTTTACCTTGTGCATTATCCCCATGAAGGACAATTGGTTTTTGAGGCAATGTCAATTCTAGTCGCGCATAATTGCGGAAATTCGTCAAAGAGAGATGTTCAATTTTCATGCAATGCTATTCAATTCGTTTTAAGTAGACAGACGATAATAACATATATTGAGATTTATGTTTAAGTCTTTACATGTACAGGGAAAGAGAGTATCAACAATGCCTGAAGATATCACATCAAGGTTAATTATGTTTAAGTTATTTAGGCGACTTACTGAATTTTGTTAGTATCATTCAAACAAAAAGTTCATAATTATATAAAAATATGAGCCACCTTATTTCTTTTCAAAAAATCCAAGGTGGCTCATATGTACTCAATGTTTTATTGATAAATTTTAATGTATCTCAATACGAATTTGAGTGCCGTCTACCTGAACAATAGGACCTGAACCAAAATCTTGTTGTAAACGGCATCGAATACGAATATCATCATAATCTTGTGGAATTACAACTAACTGAATATTGTAGTTTTGACCTGGATTAATGGTAAATGTTTCTGTAGTAAAGAATCTACCATTTGGAGTAATATTAGCATTAAAACCATGAGCAGTAGAACGATTGCTAAACGCCACGTTATCGTTTTCTGGCGAGCCACCTAAAAATTGGCATCTCACCCGTGCATGCTCAAGTGCTTCGCTACCGGGATTGCCATACTGAACCACAAGGTGAACAGGTTGTCCCATTTGTCCACCAATAATGTTACTATGATTAAATTGAATGTAACCTTCCGTTGCCATTACTGTTGTAGTAAATGACATTAAAAGTAGAGCCACAAATCCAATGATATAGATTTTTCTCACAATAATATTGTCCTTCAATATCTTAGCGTAAAATTAAGGCTATTAGTCGACTTAATAGCTTACTAACAAAATAACATAAATCTGGTCTAGTTACCATATAAAATTACGTAATATTCAGTATGGTACGAAGCGAAAATTAATCTTAATTACATTTTACTCTAAGGTGCAAATCTGATGTAAAATCTTATGAAAATAGATATTATGGTATATACCTCTATCATTTAAGCAATATTGTCTTAGAAAGGCTCATGATAGACCAATCAATAAACTAACAATCAAAGACAAATTTAAAATTTCGATTAAGATTTCGTTATTTTGTAATAGGTGCTTGACATAATATAATGTGGTAAAGTATTCTCTTTACGACTAATTTTTACAAACATAATAATTCTACTGGAAGGAAATAGAATATGTTCAAGTTTAGTCGAATTTCTGCTGTAGCTATTCTGCTCTTAATATTGTTAGTTCCAATTGCTGTCCAAGCACAAACACCAACTTGCAATGGTATGTCAGCAACTATCTACGTATTAAATGGCGTAATTGTCGGTGGTCCTGACAATGGAATGACATATGCGGGTATACTTAACGGTACATCAAGTGACGATGTTATTTTTGGTACTGATGATCCAAGTAATGGCGATACCATTAATGCTATGCAAGGTAATGACACAGTTTGTGCAGATAGAGGCAATGATACTGTAAACGCTGGACCTGGTAACGATGTTGTTTACGGAGAAGGTGGCCTAGATTATATCTATGGTGATCGTGGCAACGACATATTGCATGGTGGGGGTGGCAATGACCGTATCTTCGGTGAAGATGGTGAAGATACCATCTATGGTGATCAAGGTAATGATCGTCTTGATGGTGGTGCACAGAGCGATACTATCTATGGTGGCACAGGTAATGATATCATTGAGGGTGGCGCAGGTGGTGGCGCAGCGGATTTCCTCTATGGTGAAGAGGGCGAAGACAATATTAGTGGTAGTGGGGGTAACGATATAATTGTCGGTGGTCCTAACAGTGATTATATTGATGGTGGTCGTGGCGATGACACCATTCAGGGTAATCAAGGTGCTGATACCATATATGGTGGTGAAGGCAACGATGTTATTAGAGGACAAGTTAATCCTGATTTTATTAACGGTGGACCCGGTCAAGACGAAATCTACGGCGGTCCAGGTGGTGACACGATTATCAGTGGTGCGGGGTCTGATGTAGTCGATGGTGGTAGTGGCAACGATACCTGTGATGTCAATGATGCCGATGCTCCTGTCCACAACTGTGAAGGTTAAAATCTGTTAAATTAAGAAAAATCCTTTAGAACCGTCCCTATAGTCTTGGGACGGTTTTTGTTTCTGCGTCTGACTCCCGAAGAGATAAGCACACGCATTTATAAAAATTTGGAAACTCTAACAATCAATGTTTGACCCCTCATGACATATTCCAACCTCTTGACATTGTGAAACTAAGTCGTTTTCTGACACTGCAACCCTACGTTATCTTGTCGAATAGTGACAATTTTCACGGACATGCTATAATAACTAACATCGTAAGGCTAGCAGAGGAGTAATCACCTTGCCCGAGATGCAACCCCTTAGACCATGCGCTCGTTGTGAGCAAGAAATGCCAGAAGCATTTTTTGAAGGTAAAAACGCGGTATTTTGTAACCATTGTGCCGCAGAAGTGAATGAAATCCTCAGTAAGAAATACAGTGTCATTGAAGCAGCACATTTCCGCGCCCAACTCCGACTCAGTAGTAAAAATGTCAAAAAACAGCTTAAAACACAAGCTATTAATGCGGTTAACGCGGTTGGTGATTAATCATAAATTTAGCATTGAATAGGTATGTACGATCAAAGCTCTATGGCTCAATATAGGGCATTTCAAAATCTGATGAAAGTACATACCTAGGTTATATACTACAGTTAGATGGATGTTCGACTGTGAATGACTTAAATACTTTTGTAATATATTCAGTATCCCCATAATCTAAATTTCCTACAAATCTCGAAATTGATACCATCTTCAAAAGCCTAATAGAAATTGGCTTTTACTTGTAACATTTCTTTCCTTTATTAAAGCAAAAATCACAGAGATTATGACTTGCACCTCACTACTGAAATGCACATGCAACTCCTATGGTGGGTAGAGCATTTTGCATAAATATAGCTCTTATACTTAAAGTTAGAGTGGACTGCTTGACAATATGGTGATATGTGATACGCTTATGCAAACGTTTTCCGTAAATGGATTTTATTAAGTTATGAAAAAGCGTGTGACCATTGTTGATGTTGCTAAAGAAGCGGGAGTTTCTCCTAGCACGGTTTCACGTGTATTGAATAATCGCTCAGGTGACTTGCCTATTAGCGAAGCAACCCAGAAAAAGGTAGAAAAGGCTTCGCGACGGCTTGGATATCAAGCAAGTGTTTTCGCGTCTGCACTTCGTACTGATCGCACTGATGTCATAGGTGCTGTCATTCGTGATATTCGTGACCCTTTCTTGAGTTTGCTTGTACAAGAAATTCAGGAAGTTTGTTATCAAGCAAAAAAAGATTTGCTGATTGGACATGCAAAATACGATATTCAACGTGCAGAGCGACTATTGCGCTTGATGCGAACCCGTCTATTCGATGCAGTGGTTTTATTGGGCGATATGCCTGGCGATAATTTCATCATTGATGAATTAATCGAATATGGAACGCCTTTTGTCACTATTGCTCGTGGTACTAACGCAGTCACACCATCGGTCAACGTGGATGAAAAAGCTGGAACAACTATTGCTTTAGAGTACCTATTGGAGTTAGGGCATCGTCGTATTGCTTGCATTGCAAGTAAGGCATTAGCAGGGGTCGGCGAAAGAGTAGAAGAATATAGTAGATTTATCAAGAAGCATGATTTACCAAACTATCCAGAATATATTCGTACGACTCAAGTAAATCACGCGAATATTTATCAAGCACTCCGTGAAATATTTAATGCTCCAGAAAAACCAACAGCTATCTTTTGTGCGCTTGACCGCGTAGCCGTTACCGCAATTGATGCTTGCAGAAGCATGGGCTTAGATGTTCCAAAGGATGTTTCAATTATCGGGTTTGATAATATTGATGATTCTGCCTTTACTTTTCCTGCACTAACAACGATACAACAACCCACTGAACTTATGGCTCAGACAGCAGTAAATATACTTATTGAGTTTATAGAAGCTGATGAAAAAGTTAGAGCAGAGTTGAAATCCCAGCGTCATATTCTTATGCCATCTCTTATAATCCGCGATTCTTGTAGGCGGGTTAATTAAGTAGATTTTTCGTCAAAAAAGATAGAAAGGAACTGTCCGAAAATTTTTTTAGATACTTATGCAATCGTTTTCATAAATATAGTAGAGGATTAAAAAATGACACAAGTTACAAAAATTATTCGTATTACCATTTTAAGTTGCTTACTAAGTCTAATTGCCTTAGTGCCCGTCAATGCTCAAGATGACATTACAATTGACTTATGGACTTGGACTGCCAATAAGTTAGATGTATACGAAGGCTGGATTGAGGAATATACAACAGAATTCGCACCCAATGTTACAATTAACATCAATTTAATTCCACGCGCCAACTACGACCAGACTCTTGCTGCTGCACTCATTGCTGGCGAAATTCCTGATATGTGGGAAGCATTGCCACTCGGTGAAGTCCTAAACTTCTATGAAAATGGACTTATCATGGATTTAACCCCTCATGTAGATGATGAATGGCGTGCATCACTTTATCCTAGCACAATTGATTATTTGACCATCAACGATCAAATTCTCAGTATGTCGCAAGCAACAAACAATGTTCAAATGTTGTATAACATAGACCGCTTTGAAGAACTTGGTATTGAAGTACCTGAAACAATGGATGAACTTCAAGCTGCAATCGCCACACTCACTGAAGCTGGCTACGGTGGCGCGACCTATTGGGCATCTGCAAATGACCATGCACCAACTCCTTTCTTCAACTGGGGGCAGCAACTTTATCCTGAGGCGTTCTCCGCTGCTGATATGGGTGAAGCTGATTGGGAAACTGAAGAATTAACAGGACTCATGGAAGACATCGCTTCATACAACGATATCTGGATAGAAGGTGTTACAGCTGCGACTCTTGATGAAAATAACTCCCTTTTTGCGAATGGTGATGTATCCGTATACATGATTGGCAACTGGGCTGTAAATGCCATTCTAGATTTTGAACCAGACTTTGAAATCGGTGTATTCCCTGTACCAGCCATCAATGAAGATTCACGCCCTGCTGCTATGGGTAGTATGGCAGGTACATGGGTTGTTTCATCACAAACACCTCACCAAGAAGCCATTCTAGACTTCATTCGCTTTACGACCATGAGTGGTCAAGATGAAGCCGTAAGTGTGGTTGGACTTTGCCCTGCAGGTCCAGCAGGTGAAGAAGCCCTTGCTGATGCTAATTACGTCACACATTTACTATGTGAAGGTCAAGAAACTGCTGTACCACGTGACATCTTTGACCGTGCGGCACGCGATGCGATGGCGGCTGTCATTCAAGGTGTTATTACTGGACAAGCACAACCAGTAGACGCTTTACGTGCGGCTGATCGCGCTCGTTAGTTCAAATATAGTTGAATACTACTTTATGAGGGGTGGAAGGCTTTTCTACCTCTCATAATACTGGCAAGATAAAAAATCTCTGAAATGAGACCTTATTACGAGTAAAATTTATGACATTCTTTAATCGGTTTAAAACTAAATCAAAACGAGGCGTTGATAAGCCTCTAATTTCAGCCGAGGCATTGACAGGCATTGCATTCGTCATCCCAGCGCTTGCACTGTTTCTTATTATTGAAGTCTTTGCTATTCCTTATAACCTCTATATGGGCTTCCATGAATGGAATGGCTTCCGTCCGCCAGAATGGGTTGGACTGAATAATTATGTTGTTCTTTTTGAAGACCCTTTGTTTTGGAACGCGGCAACCAACAATCTTATCTTCATCGCTGCATCACTCATAATTATGATGGGATTATCATTATTCATTGCAATTATTCTTGATAGTGGTATCCCCGGTGCAGGGATATTTCGAGGATTGGTTTTTTTACCCGTCATTACGCCTTCAATTGTTGTCGGTCTAGCGTGGAGCCGTGTTCTTAGTGCCCAAAATGGCTTATTGAACCAAACACTTGAATTTATTGGGCTTGGCGCACTTAAATCCGACTGGTTGGGCAATCCGACGCTGGCGTTAGGCTCGGTTATCGCGGTCTTTATTTGGCGTTGGGTTGGCTATGGTGTCATTTTATTTGGTGCGGCACTGCTCGATATTGATGAAGATTTAAAAGATGCGGCAGCAATAGATGGTGCGAATACCTTCCAAACCGTATTCTATATTGTTCTGCCTTTACTGCGACCCATCCTCTTAATTATGGGAATTTGGTACACGATATTGAGTATTCGTGTGTTTGCGCTGGTATTTATCCTCACCAATGGCGGACCCTTTAACGCCTCTGAGGTCATCAATACCTACCTCTATAAACAAGTTTTCACCTACTTTGATATTGGCTTAGGTAGTGCTATGGCAAACTTAGTTTTGTTAATGCTTATCGTCATTGCAGTTGTGCGGAGTCAGGTTAATAAACGACTTAGCCTAGATTAGTGTCAATTTTGCAAACACCACTGTCAATAAAGCAATAGAGAAACAGGACTACGTATTATGAGATGGAAAGAATTACCCTTAATAATCAAAATTGTGGCAGTTGTGATTCTGCTGGCATTAACCTTCATGACCTTAGCACCGTTTATGTACTTTATTTCGCTGTCTGTATCTGAATTTGAGGATACTTATCGGATATTCCTATTACCGCGTTCGTTCACCTTGCAAAATTACGTTGACGCATGGAATGAAGTGAATCTTGGCTTACATTTGTGGAACAGCATCTATATTACATTGTCTGCATTAGCATTAAATTTATTTGCTGGCTCTTTAGCGGCATATGCTTTAGCGCGTTTCAAGTTTCCATTGAGAGAACCTATCTACAATCTATTCATTGCTGGTTTAATCCTCTCTGCCGAAGTTTTGCTGGTGCCATTGTTTTTGAATACCCGTCGCTTAGGGATGGTCAATCAGCCTTATACGCTTCCTCTAATCTACGCGACTATCGGCTTGCCCTTAACGATTTTCATCTTACGTGCCTTCTTTGAATCTTTGCCGAGTGGCATTATGGATGCGGCACGGACGGATGGTTGTAATCTGTGGCAGACCTTCTGGTATATTGCATTGCCTCTCAGCCGTTCTGGCTTATTGACCGTAGGCTTATTTCAATTTGTCTTTTTCTGGGATGAGTTTACCTTGTCCTATACGCTGGTGAGTGATCCTAATATGCGCCCTCTTAGTTCGGGCTTGGCGAAATTATATGGGGAGTATTTCATAGATTACCCTGTCTTGGCGGCATCTTTGGTTTTTACGGTTATCCCCGTGATTATTGTTTATATTCTGACACAAAAACAATTACTGCGCGGTATGACCATGGGGGCGTTGAAATGAGTTCTGGTATCAACTTTGGGTTTGTCACCAATTGTCTGGGGCAGACGACCATCAATGATGCTATGACTGTTGCACGCGAGATTGATGTAAGCTGTTTAGAGATAGGTCCCTCATTAAAGCGTGACCTTTCCTCTATAAAGGAAGCGAAGGCGAAGGGTGATATTCAATTACACTCGCTGATTTTTGCTCGTAATTTTCTGAGTGATGATGTTGAGCGTGCGCGTGAATATCAATATGAATTGCGCCGTTTGTTGGATATGGCAATCTTGCTAGAGATTCCGCAAATTACCATGTCTACGGGTGTACTCGCTAATCATACGCTGGAAGACAACATACAGTCTGCGCTTGATTTTTGGACACCGTATTTTCAAGAAGGCTTAAAAAACAATGTACGCTTTGCTCTGGAATTTTGCCCGACCAGTGGCAACTTTGCCTTAGCACCAGCCATTTGGCGCAAGTTGTTTGAAGCAACTCAGGAATTTCCTAACTTTGGTCTTAACTATGATCCGTCACATTTAATCTGGCAGATGATTGACCCATATGCGCCTTTAGAAGAATTTATGCCCCGTATTTTTAGCGTTCATGCTAAAGATACCCATATTGATAAAGAATTATTGGCAGAATACGGCACAGTTACGCCTTATAAATACCAAAAAATCGCACCACACGGTATCGTGGAAAATCATGCGCCTTGGTGG
The DNA here is from genome assembly GCA_965230145.1 of Phototrophicaceae bacterium. Classification (GTDB taxonomy): domain Bacteria; phylum Chloroflexota; class Anaerolineae; order Aggregatilineales; family Phototrophicaceae; genus JAUZRW01. The sequence continues at coordinate 1,831,849 of CBDDKI010000002.1, read as the reverse complement.
GAATTTCGTATTCCCGGTGAAGGGGATTTAGATTGGTCACGTTTTTTAGAGAGATTAATTAGCAAGGGATATGAAGGGGCTATCATCATTGAATTGGAAGCTGAGGCATACATAGGTAGTCGTGCAAAGGTGCTTGAAGGACTCAAGCAGAGCCTAGCACATCTACAAGCATCACTTCCTCAGATAGCCTCAATCGAATAAATTTATCAGAAAGGTACTCAATCGTGAGTTCAAAAATTGGTGTGGGTGTCCTCGGCTATGGTCTAGCCGGACGATACTTCCATGTGCCTTTTATTCAAGAATCATCCAAATTTGATTTACGGGCAGTGGCGACAACGCGCCCCTATGCACAAGAAGAATTGCCCAATGTTCGTATTACAGATGCGGATGCTATTTTCAACGCCGATGATATTGATTTGATTGTCATTGCAACACCGCATCGCTTTCATGTGCCACAAGCACTTAGAGCTATAGAGCATGGTAAACATGTGGTTGTAGAAAAACCGCTTGCAACCAGCATCGCAGAGGTGGAGCAACTCAAACAGGCGACTCAAACCAGTAATCTACATATTATTCCGTTTCAGAATCGGCGTTGGGATGGTGATTTCATCTCCGTTCGCCAGTTGATTAAGAGCGGTACTCTGGGCAAAATTCATCATTTTGAGATGCACTGGGCGATGTTTCGACCACAACCGCGTGGGGTATGGCGTGATGCACCTGACGAATTGGGGGGTATCCTCAATGACCTTGCACCGCATCTCATTGACCAAACTCTTCAATTATTCGGGATGCCACAGCGCGTCAATGCACAGGTCATGATTAATCGAGAAGGTTGCACTGTTGATGATGCCTTCCGTATTCACCTAGAGTACGCCAACGGCTTGTATGTCTTATTAGCAACCGATGTACTCAACGGCTTGACTGTACCGCGTTTTGCAATTCGTGGGACGAATGGCACGTTTGAGAAATTTGGTGCAGACCCACAAGAGGCGATGTTGCGTCAAGGTATCATGCCAGGTGACCCACGCTGGAATAGCCAAACTGAAACAGCGCAGATTGTCATCGGTGGCGCACATGGACTAAACATAAGAGGGGAGATGGATATTATCAGTGGGGATTACCGTCACTATTGGTCTGCTGTGGCGGATACACTCACAAACGCTATGCCTGCTCCTGTTACCCTTGATGAAATTTTAGGTCAAATGCGTATTCTGGAAGCCGTTCGTCAATCCGTTGCTACACATCAGCCGATAGAGTTGGAGGCATAATGCGACTTCAAACAACGCAGTACGCAGTTATTCCAAATGCGTTTCAGGTGACGATTGAAAGCGAAACGATAGACCTTGATGCGCTAACACCTCAAGCTGTGATGGTCGAAGCCGAGACCACGGTTATTAGTTCAGGAACAGAACTTTCTATCTATTCGGCATTAGCTCCGGGTGTGCATAATCCTGATAGTTGGAATGCGTATCCTTATCGACCCGGTTATGGTTTGGTAGGGAGAGTTCTTGCCGTTGGAGAAGATGTTAATCGTGTTGAAGTTGGTGACCGTGTGTTTTGCTTTGGTCAACATGCCTCACATCAAATCTACAATATGGCATCTGGCAAACCTGTTCGCTCTATTTTTAAAGTGGATGAAGATTTAGCCGCCGAGCAACTGGTGATGCTACGTATGGCAATGGTCGCTTACCATGCTCCACAAATCACCCAATGCAATCCGGGTGATACGGTTGCTGTCTTTGGGCTTGGCATTGTGGGGAATATGGCGGCTCAGTTGTATCGTCAAGCAGGATTAAATGTCATCGGCATCGACCCTGTGAAGTCACGGTGTGATATTGCGCGAACAGTCGGCATTGAAACAGTGGTTGATGTTGCGCCTGAATATCAATTAGAAGCTATCCATGACCTGACAAATGGGCTTGGCGCACAAGTTTGTGTGGAGGCAGTAGGGCATAGTGCCATCATTAATACCAGTATCGCCGCTTGTGCAGATTTTGGACAAGTGATTTTGCTTGGCTCTCCGCGTGCGCCATATGAAGCGAACATGACAGAGGCATTTCGTCATATTCATTTGCGATGGCTCACTGTGCGTGGTGCATTAGAGTGGCGATTACCAGCCTACGATGGCTTAGGCATCCCACACACGGTCGAATCGAATTTGCGACGGCTCATTTATTCATTAAGGCATCAGCAATTAAATGTAGATGCGGTTACAAGCCATATTATCAAACCAACTGAATTACCTACTGCTTACGATGGTTTGTTAAATCATAAAGAGGATTATCTAGGAATAGTGATAGATTGGCGTTTATAAGCCTGATGTAGATACTAAAAAGAAATTAGCAATACTATCTAATTTTTGGCGGATGGCATGGATGCCATCCCTACATCAATCCTCAGTTTTAGGCAGTAATGTAGGGTTGAGACCTGTCTCAACCGCTCAAAAACACAAATTTGATATAAAGACTTTCGAGACTCTACAATGATTAGGAGTAAAGAAAATTATGGCAATTAATTTGACTAACACACTCACCATTACAAAATTGCAAAGTAAAAAGCTGAAGAATATGCTCACTGCTTTGCTTGACCAAGAAGGGGCATCTGTTATCGTGCCAGCACAGCAATCAGCAACAGGGTTCTGGTTTGGCGGGGGTAATCTCATTGAAACGCCTGATGGTAGCATATGGATTTCGGGGCGTTATCGTAATTTTGGTGATTCACGCACAGGCTTAGGCTCAGGGCAACGTGGATTGGAATGTGCGATTTTTCAATCAAAAGACAGAGGTAAAACATTCAATAAAGTTCTGAGTTTTAGCAAAGCCGATTTAAGCGTGGCAGGTCGTGAAGTCATTTCGATAGAAGGAACAGCCCTACATATTATGGATGATGGGCATATCGAATTATTTGTCTCCACTGAAAAAGCGCGTCCTTACCCTGAAGGCTTAGAATCCTTCCAGAAACCCGGAACAGGAGTTTGGTCAATTGACCGCCTTAATAGTGATAGTGTTGAAACACTTTCCGTTGATAGTATTGAAACTGTCATAGAAAATTTCGACCGCCCAGAATATCTGCATGTCAAAGACCCTGTGGTATTTGATACGCCTGATGGTGGTACAGCCCTTGCTTTCTGCACGCATCCTTTTACATGGTCATCATCTAATACGGGGATAAGTGTACGTCCGGCAGGGGCAAGTAGCTTTACATCGATTGAATGGGACGTTGCTAGTCGCGGTGCGGTATGGGATGTCGCTGCAACCAGAATTACCAATCGCTTATACATACCAGCTGTCGGTGTCTTCGCTGATGCTCCAGAAGCCTATGTGTATTTCTATGATGGGGCAGAGTGTTTACGTCGCTTAGATGAGAACCCCCGTGCTAACTCACGTCCGCGTGGGTATTCTTGCGAAGAAATTGGTGGTGCATTTGTCGGCAACGCACATCCTTCATATGACATGCAACGCCTATCGCTGACAGCTCCATTATTTGTATCACCTTATGGCACAGGTTCAAGTCGATATGTTTCTACGATTGTACTAGAGGAAGGTATCTTGGCGACTTGGCAACAATCACAAACGGATGAATCGCAACCACTCGTGAGCCATCTCCTAACCAATGATGAAATTGAGCAATTGCTGAAAGGCTAATATGCTAGCCTTATGGGTTGCACTATGTTTTGCATTAGCGGCTTTTGTTCACACAACGGCTGGCTTTGGGTCGGCATTGGTCGCAATGGCAATCTTAGTCCCATTGATAGGGCTTGCTGCTTCTGCGCCATTGGTTGCTATGGTGGTATTGCCCTTACAAGTCATTATCGTATGGCGGTATCGAGAATCGCTTGATTTTAAATCTGTGCGCGTGATGATAGCCATGTTACTAGTTGGCACGCCTATCGGTATCTGGGGCATTGCGTGGCTTAATGAACAGTTACTCTTAAGTCTGCTGGGCATCATCATCTTAGCTTTTGTCCTTTACACCGCCTTAAGTAAACAGCAACGCACGGTCAATGTGCATCAGAAGTGGTTGATTCCGCTAGGTATCTTCGCAGGGATTTTGAATGGTGCTTATAACTCTGGTGGACCACTGATTGTGATGGCGTTTAAATCGCGTAATGATACACCTGATGTGTTTCGTGTTAATCTGCAAATGACATTCATCTTTGGAACAATCATCGTTATTCTGAGCCATTGGCTGAATGGCAATATCACTCCTGATGTCCTTAGTTTTTTCGTCATAGCTTTGCCTGCAATTGTCATTGGCTTTGGTGTTGGTCAGATAGTGGCGCGCCACCTTAATCAACGGATTTTTGATTGGATTGTGCTCGGTTTGCTTGTCATTTTAGGGTTTAAATTACTCTTGTCTTAAGGGTTTGTCTCATAAATGAGCGCAACATGCTGCGCCCCTACATTACAAAACATGAGATATATTTTCTCTCATTATTTGCGAGACAGATCCAAAAGGCAAGGATTCTCTCTTGAAAGGAAAAATAAATGTTTGAAGACGCTCTATTACAAGATACGAGTTTTAGTTTGAGTACGGCGCAATCCATCAATGGAAGGTCTGCTGTTGAACCTGATATTTGTCTTACAGAAACTGGCGGTTTTCTCATTTGGGTGCAACAAAGTTTTAAAGGTGATCGTATCTTGGGACGGTCATTTAGTGATACGGGCTTTGGCGACATTTTAGAATGGGGTACAGTGAGTGGTACTGAATATCAGCCAAGTATTAATACCTTACCTGATGGAACAATACTCGGTATCCATGTTGCGCGTCGTGCTAATGGTTATCAATTGATTGCTCGTACATTATCAGATGATTTGTTTTCAGATGAGATAATTATCTATGAAAATACAGAGGGCATCTTTCGTCCACGCTTCATCGTTACAGATGCCACAATCTGGCTCGTTTTTGAGGTCAGCAATGGGGATGCTACGCAACTCATGGAGATGCGTAGTGGCTTGGATAATCTCAAACAATGGACTACGTCAACGCAACTGAGTAATGTGTCGTCTTGGTGCAGTCGTGCTAGTTTAGCGATGACACCTGATAACGCTGTTTGGTGTGCGTATGATAGTTATGCAGATAATCAATATGATGTGTACTTACAACGCTTAGATGACAATAGCGAAGCCATAAAAGTATCCAATGGCAATTATCATAGTTTACAACCTGCTTTGACGGTTGGCGAGGATGGCAAATTGTGGATTGCCTACGCCAACAATACAAATATTGCTCGCCGTGAACAATGGTGGCTGACTAAATGGAACATATTACGCTGTTTTGATGGTGAAAAGCTATATGATGTCCCCATACAACCCGAACGTGATGTCTACAATGAGGATTCTTTTCAAGGTTGGGAATTTCCTGATTTATTTGTAGAGCCATCAGGTAGAGTATGGTTATTCGGGCAATCGTCTCATACTCTGTATATGGCATCTTGTAGTTCATCTGGTTGGTCTGATTTACATACTATTTCCGAAAAACATTGGGCAAGTTGGAAACCACGTATTCGTGTTACAAGTAAAGCACCTTATTATGTGGTTTCAATGGGCTTGAATGGCGCACAGCTCCAAAAATTAGAGCTAGCTGATTCGGCTATAGAACCTCCTTTGCTCAATATCCATGAAGCCATACCAGCCAATCCACCTCAGATAAAGCATCCGCGTCCCTCATTGGAAACCAGTGAGGGCGAGGTACTGAATTATTATTTTGGTGATTTACATTGCCATTCAGTTTATGGGGATGCGACCAGTGATGTAGATGAGGTATATCATCGTTATCGTGATGCCTATGGCTATGATTTTGCCACCTTGACCGAACACGATTATCTGGATGGTATCATACTCTCGCAGTCAGAGCTAAATATGATTTGGAATACATCACGCCGTTTGAGTGAAGACGGTAAATTCATCGCTATGTATGCCTATGAATGGACATCGCCAGCGATTGCCGAGCATGTCACAGAAGGGGCAACAGTTGGCGAGGGGCATCGTCATGTCATTTACCCTGATGATACTGGCGAATTGGTTAATTATGGCGACCCAACCGCTAATACAGGGGCAAAATTACTCAATAGGCTCAAGGGACGACGCGCCTTAGTCATTCCACATCATACATCATGGTCAGGCACAGATTGGGATGCTCATGACCCTGAATTACAACGTGTTGTGGAAATTTGCTCAACACATGGGCGTTTTGAATATTCGGGTAATCTACCGATTGGCTACCGACGCGACCATATTCATCCGCACAAATTCGTATTAGATGCACTTGACCGAGGCTATCGTCTGGGCTTTGTCGGGGGGAGTGATAGTCATGGTTTACGTTGGCACGCTACTGAACCAGAAGGACGAGATAGTTTTGTACCAGCAGGAACGCGCGTCGGCTGGAAAGAAGATTCCTTCCGAACAGGCATGACAGTTGTTCTCGCACCTGAACTCACTCGTGAAGCCTTATTCGAGGGTATGTACAATCGCCATTGTTACGCAACTACAGGCGAATTTATTGTCCTAGATTTTCGGGTGAACGGGCAATTGATGGGGAGTGAGCTAGAGGTAAGCCAATCTCCACATATTACACTATCTGTAAAAGGAAGTTCCGCCCTCCATAGCGTTGAAGTGATTCGCTCAGGGCAGGTGTTTTCTCGTGTTCATTTAGGCGCAGATGAGAACGTTTTGTCTATACAGTTTGAATTGGATGACAATATCATTATTCCTAACGAAAGCCACTATTACTATCTGCGTGTGCTACAAGCTGATGGCAACATGGCATGGAGTAGCCCTATTTGGGTGACATTGAAATCTGGTAGTTATGCAGGTTAAAAATTAAATAGGGAGTTAGATTGAAAGATAATTCTAGGTAAGGGCGCAGCATGCTGTGCCCTTACACAAAACCTATTTCCCTCTCAATTAATTAAAGAGCATAACTAACTGCGTTATCTTATACATCGCGTTTAAAATAGAAATGGAGACAATAAGGATGATGAGTTTAGGGGCTTATTTTGATGAGCTACACACAGCATTAATGACAGTTCAAGCTAGTGATATGGAGGCATCGTTAGCGATATTAGAGCGTGCGTATGCAAATGACAAAACCATCTTTGTAGCTGGTAATGGTCAAAGCGCAACCACTGCTGATGCTTTCGCACTAGATTTAACCAAACAAACCTGTGGTCAATCTGATGTGAGGCGGTTTCGGGCATATTCATTATCCGCAAATGGGGCGGCTGTCACGGCTTGGGCAAATGACACAAGTTACGAATCGATTTTTGTAGAGCAATTACGTGGTTACTTTAACGCAGGGGATGTCTTGGTTGTCTTTAGTGCGAGTGGCAATTCTCCTAATGTGGTTGCCGCCGCCGAATGGGTACGCGCCCATGATGGTTATGTGATTGCACTCACTGGTTTCAATGGTGGACGTTTGCGTAGCCTAGCAGATACCTGTTTGCATGTGGATATTGCTGATTATGGTCATGCTGAAACGGCGCATATTGCAATTACACACTATTGGGTCGACTATTTTAAGCCAATACTGAGTGCGATTGAAACCAGTTAATTGAAGGGAGCAACAATAGTGCCAGAAAACCTCGTTCTAGCAATTGATATTGGTGGCACTAAACTCATGGTTGGGGTAGTGGATTTATCAACCCATACTGCTATAAGTACGCGCTTAAGCCCCACTCCTGCGACACAAGGTGGCAAGGCAGTCTATCAGCAAGTTGTGCAACTTTGTAAACAATTACCTGAACTTAATCGTATACAGGCGATTGGTGTTTGTTTCGGGGGACCTGTCAATCGGAATAGGGTGATGCACTCGAACCATGTAGTGGGATGGGATAATTTTTCTTTAGAAAAACGTTTACAATCCGACATCGCAGAAGTTCCAGTACGTATCCTCAATGATGCTAATGCAATCGCATGGGCGGAATGGACACGCTGTGTTGAATCCGAGCCTTTGCAATCTATGTTCTATCTAACAGTCAGTACAGGAATTGGTGGCGGTTTAATTATTGACCATAAGCTGATAGAAGGTCGGAATGGCATGGCGAGTGAAATAGGACACCTCATCTTAGAACCGAATGGTGCTTTATGCAGTTGTGGGAATCGCGGATGTCTTGAAGCCTTAGCCGCAGGACCTGCAATTAGTCGTATGTATGCTCAGAAAACAGGTACAACTATCACTTCGCGTGATATAGCACAACAAGCTCTGGATGGAGATACAGTAGCGATTGATGCCTTGAAGCAATCGGGTCGCTATGTCGGACGTGCCTTAGCTACACTTAATACATTAATTGATGTGGACACCATCGTTATTGGCGGAGGTGTATCACGTTCAGGTACTATCTGGTGGAATGCAGTCGAAGCCCAGCTTGCTTCGGATATTTTACCATGGATTACACCCCCTAAATTAAGCCCATCCACCTTTGGTGAACGAGAAGGACTCTTTGCTGGGGCAATCGCTACTCAAAACATAGCCTAATTTTACTATAAGCTATGAAGCTTCAAGTATCCAAACTAAATAGTATAGAGAGTCTCCTTATAAGTCCAGTTTACTCGAATTATTCTGTTCAATTGATGATTTTTGCAGAGATATGAACATACATTTATTTCACTTAAGTCTTATGCGATATACTGCGCCATCTTTGCGATCTATAGGTGTAGTCAGTAGCCCTGAACTGGATATATTTGTTATTTCGGATTTTTGAGCTAGGCAATTATAAAGCTCTAATTCACTCTCATCTATCAACTCTTGGGAAAGCTGAATCTGCGCTACTTTAGATTCATTCCCGAGATTGGCGAGCATCAGATAATAAGCATCATCGGATTGAAGCACTGCTGATGTAATATCAGATGTTAAAGACTGCGATGGTGGTGATATATCATTTTGATTGAGCAATGCTAAAATAACTGTTGATGAAGGCTTTAATCCGTAGACTGTAATCTTACCTTTGCCACGTTTTTCGGTATATCCAATCGTATATTCAGACCCCGTTTGTAGATTAAACTGCAAACCTAATTCTTCTGAACCAAATTTCTCTACTGGTAAACGTTTGACTATAATGGGTGTTCCTGCTGTGGTTTGGTAATTGTAAAGCCACTGACTGGCAAAATAACTATTATTCGACTCCAAGGGTATTTCAAAGGGTGCGGCACTAATAATGCCATCTGGTGCTTGGATATTTAGCATATTCAAGGCTTGTAAATGCTCATCCATACGGGGGTAATCACCCACAAAAATCAGATGTCCACCATTTTCAACATAGTCGAGCATTTTTTGTTGACCATCTGCCGAAAGCCAATGCCCGCCTGCATAAAATGCGATTGGGTGGTCGGTAACGTCTCTACTCAAATCCCAGAAATCATAATCTATATCAGCATCATAAAAACTCTGGAGTAAATCTTGCCCCGGACGGTCGGTTGCCCGTTGCAGTGGGTCAAATGTTAGGGCGATATTCGCCAGTCGTTTCAGTGATGGCGCATCAATATCATTGAAAAGATGCGTCATTTGTTTAAAAACATCAAATAACTCAGGACGCGTGCGTCCCCATTCATTGATTGGGCTTTGATACCAGTTATCACGATTGACAAGCATATACCAATTCCAACCGACTACACCGCCCATCATGGCTGAGATGCAGAGCAAACGATAGTGATTGGGAGGTAGAAAGCCAACATCTTCTAACCAATCATGCCAGATACCTGCTTGATATTCAGGAATATAAGGTAATCGAGAATAGGCATCTGTATAGCGTGATGCCTCTAAGACAGTGCGATGTTCTTTATTACCACCACGATGCAAAAATTCACGCGATGGATAAATATCGGGACCTACAATATCAGCGATTTGTTCTAGGTTTGACCAATGTTGTGTGCCAACACCGCTGTAGGTGTTTAGAAGGAATGGTACATCTACGCCCAATGTGCGATAAGTCTCAACACCCCAAGTGGCGACTTTCTCGACATACCAATGCAAAAATGAACGAAAGTCATTGTAGCGACCCATTAGAATAGAATCATTAGGGCGCATATTGCTGACAGCACGTACTGCCTCAAAATCTGAAAATTGGCTGTTCCACGCCTGATTGAGTGCTTCAATTAAGGCATATTTTTTTTGCAGGTACTCGTGAAAAATCCCGACTTGTGTGCCTAAGCCTAATTGTTCAGTATATAAGTGCGCCCAAGGGTCGATTTCATTATCAGATTGCCAGACAATAATACGTCCGCCGCGTGTTGCAAGATGTGCTTCGACAGCTTGATAAACATCTTGCATATAATGTTCTGCTAATGTCAGAAATTTTGGGTGCAAACGATGATATTGTGCCGCGTGGTCAGGTACACCGTTATTGCTCCATTCGCTGTAGATATAAGGTCCCGGACGCAGAATTATCCAGAAACCTTCTTCCGTCAGAAGCTCAAGGAATGCTAGAAGATTACGACGTGGGTCAGTTTTACCATGAAAATCATACTCACCAGGTGCAATTTCATGAAAATCCCAGCAGACATATGTTGCGACTATGTTTAGACCCATTTCGCGCACACGGTTTAAGATGTCACGCCAGCTATGGGGGTCTAATCGCCAGTAGTGAACTTCGCCACTAATCAGTGGGATTGCGGTATCATCAACCCAAATTTTACGTTCTTCTATTTTAACTGTTGTCATAGAGTTGCTCCGTCGCTGTGAGTATCTTCTCTTGCCAGTAGTCTTGAATTTCTGAATCGTGTTTCACCGCTTGTGGAGCGATTTGCGCTTCGTTCACCTCTAACCAATATTCCCAAAATCGCGCATCAAAACCGTTATCATGTCCCGTCAATCGCTTGAGTTCGCTTAAAGCATGTTTTGCTAATAATGCACGAGAATCGTTGAGATAATCAATCAATATGCGATAGCCCTCGACACTACCACAGCGTGCTAGGGTTCGGGCAATGATGATTTCTAAATAGGCTTGTCGTTCTAAGAAGTAATCAACCTGAAAGCCAGCATTAGCCACCTGTTTCTTAAAAATGGGATTACTATGTAAGCGTTGCAATAGTGGGATTGCTTGTGAACTGCCCAATCGTTCGATGCCAAAACATATAGAATCAACGTAGTAAAAAATACCTTTCATTTCATCACGCAAGTCATCACTATCAACTTCGCTTAGTTGGTCAATGAGTTGTGACCAAACAGGCAAGATACCTTCATCTGCTACTATCCCCAGAGCATATAATAAGTTGCATTCTTCGGGCATTGCGCCTTGGTCGGGTGGTAATTGTGTGTGATGGATATGGGCTTGTCGGATAGGGAGAGGGTCTTGTGATAAGCGATTAATTAGCTCTTGAAGCAAAATCGGACGAGCTGTTGCAGACCCCATCAATGCGAGAGCAAAGGCTAATTTCAATTGTTCGTCGTGGCTTGCACTCGCTACATAGTCTTCAATATGCGTAATTGCCGTTTCTTCAGAACAGACTAACTCAACCAGTGGCAAATCACCGTTATAGATTGCATTTAAATCCATATCTGAATACAAATAGAGGGCTTGGTCTTTGGCAACACGTTCTGTTAGCTTTTGCAAGTATTCAATACTAAGTGATTTCTCTTCTAACTTCCGCGTCAAAATTGTGTTGGGTAAGACCTCTGCCTCCACAAGTTCGGTTTGCAATTCGCTAATGGGAACATGGCGCGCCATGACACCGTATTTCACAGCGAGGCTAGCTGCTAATCCTGCAACGCCTCCTAGATTTTCAAGATCAGCTTGCATCCGAATGGCTGGCAGAGCATCATGGGTAGCAGACATTGCTTTGCCGACAACAATAATATTTTCAAGATTATTCGGCAGTAGTGCGCGATAGGGGATTTCAATCAGTAAATTGGGTGGTATTAATCCAATCCGTAGCCAATCCGATGTGGTGTGTCCTTTGATGTCATGATTGCTAAAAGTAATATTGACTGTATCTTGCCATGCACGTTTCAAGAGTTGGTCAGTTAGGGTTAGCACGACCTCACCACGAATATGACGCGACTCTCTCGGTGCAATATAAATACCATGATCGTGCATATTGTCGTTACGTTTACGCCTGCGACCAGCTAAAATCGCCCGTGTATAATCTTCTGCACTGGAGACATCAACGGTACTGGTAAAGTGATTCTGGGTAAGTCCGGGACGCGCAAATTGTGCAAGAGCATACCACATGGTTGTATGGTCACGTTCTGAACCATAAACAACTTCTGCACCTGCTTGTGTAGCAATATCGGCATCTCCTGTTGCATCGATTATGATCGTTCCTTTGAGCGCGATAACACCAAATCGGGTTGCGACAACGACTCCACAAACTCTATCTTCTTCTTGTAAAACACCAATTGTAATGGCATTTAATAGCACTTCGACACCAACATTTACAGCATCAGATAGTAACGTTTGTGATTTGACCTCAATATTCCATTTTGGTAGCACCCCTTGGGCTTCCCGATGTCCCATTTTTCGATGAACTGCGTTTACCCGTTCGGATAATGCCTTTGAATAGCCGACTCGCCGTCCAAACCAGTAGCTATGCACACCACCGAATGTTCCTGTACCGCCTAAGCCTGGATTCATCTCGACCAGAAGGGTTTTCATACCTTGTTTTCCAGCAATGTAAGCTGATGTTGCGCCACTTGTACCACCACCGATTACCAGTACGTCGACTTCACGCACGATGGGTACGGGTAGGGCAGGTATCTGTTTAAGCAATTGCTTGCTTTTAGAGGTGATTTCGTGAATATGAATTTTATTTTGTTTAGCACTCGGAGGTGAACATTCTACCAATTGACGGGTTTCGCCTGATAAGATTTGGTCAGCGATTGCTTCACCTGCGTTCATTTGCATAAATATTGACTGAGCATTATCAATTCGCCAATGAGTTTCAGCTTGGGAAACTTCTTTTTGCTTGTGCGACTGGCTTAATTCATAACTGATTCCAGCAAGATAGGCATTCTTAAAAGCTGGTTGTTGCATAAGATAGATCGCACTCTCTATAGCAATTTGGCTCTTGAGCGTGAGGCGTTTTGAATCACCAAATGAATCATCACTTACTGAGGGAAATTCCACATGACATTCGACTAAAACATGCTGTGGACTGCGATAGCCTCGGTGTAGATGAAAACAATTATCGATGAGTTGTAGATAGTCAGGGGCAGTCAGTGTATCACCATCGAGTGAAGATACATTATCAAATTCGAGGGTAAAGCTCTTGGTTTCGCTAGGTAAATGTGATTTTACAGAAGGTTTTGCTAATCGATCGATGATGTGTTCTGCAGTTGCATCCACCAGTTGTGAGCATTGGACGAGTTGCCGCCCACCTTTGTTGCCGATGATCACATAGTGATGGTCATCTTCTATATGATAGCCTATCGGTATGGAGGCATATAGTAACTTCACATTGGAATCAAGTAACAAATCTTCGAGTTGAATTTTGAGGCTATCCAAGTTGAACGCAATTTCGTTTGATGGCTTTTCTGTCCCTGATTCAACTACTAATTCTTTAAACCAATTAGGTGCATTATCTCCTGTGTTTTCTAGCCAAGGTCGCAATTGCGCCGTTATTTCATAAGCAGGATAAGTACGAGATTCCAGCATCATAACGCGCTTTCCCGCCTGAGCCAATTGCAGTGCGCTTGCTATCCCGCCTAAATTTGCACCGATAACTAAGATGTCGCAAGTATGTAACAATGATAAGTTCTTTTCTGAAAAGTATAAATTTTGATTTTCCATAAAACTCGCGTTTGACAAATCCCAAAAATGTGCGCTATAGTTAATTGATTGCAAAAAGCAACAAACTAATCTTAATCTAAATTTGGATGTTCAACAAGCATGAAAAAATCTCGGTCTATGACTTCTGGAAGCCAAAGTGATTTGCGCCAAGGTAATCTCACTACCCTGATGCAATACCTGTGGCAACAGCCTGCGTTGACGCGAAGTAACCTTGCAAAAGAGACTGGCTTAAACCGTGCAACGATTACACGCTTAATTTCGGATTTATCAGATAGTGGATTTGTGCGGGAAAATGGTCTAGAGAGTTCAGGACCTGGTCGTCCGTCAATACCTCTGGAGATTAACCCAGAAGCAGGTTATTTGATTGGTGCTGAAATAGGACCGGATTTTCTGGCAGTTATTTTGAGTGATTTTACGCACAGCATTTTGTGGTCTGATAAACGCTCTTTTGCTCGTGGTTCAGATTTTGAGACGGTTTTACCCTTGTTGGTTAGCATTTTGAGCGATGCAATTAACCAGATGCAGAATCCGAATTTACCTCTGTATGGCATTAGTATCGGCGTGCAAGGTCTGGTGAATACAGAAGACAACACTTTGCTGTTTGCTCCCAACCTTAATTGGCGTGATATACCCCTCGGCAATTTATTGAGCCAAGAGTTTGACGTACCGATTTATGTGGATAACGTCGCAAGTTTGTCAGCCTTTGGCGAAAGCTATAGTGGAGTAGCCACAACAGCCTCGCATGTACTGTATATCAGCACACAATATGGTATTGGTGGTCGGCATATCATCAATAATACCGTTTTGCGTGGGGCAAATGGTGTTGCTGGTGAAATTGGACATATGACCATAGATGTTAATGGCAAATCTTGTACTTGTGGTAAACAAGGGTGTTGGGAAACAGTCGCCAGCCAGAAAGCTGCTTTAGACTACACTCGTGAATTGTTGAATGAAGGTCATGCCTCAATTATCCCTGAGTTATTAGACGAAAATTTAGATGAATTAAGTATTCGGGTTTTGGTTGATGCTGCTAATCAAGACGATGAACTTGCTCAAGTTGTCTTAAGTACAACAGGGCGCTACTTAGGTGTTGGCATTGCTAATCTTGTCAATGCACTAAATCCTCACCTCATTGTTCTTGGTGGTGAATTAAGTATTGCTGGCGAGTATTTGTTGCCCAAAATCAAAGAAGTTGTAGCGGAACAAGCCCTGCAATGGTCGTATGAAGATTGTGAGATTTTGATTGCAAAGCATGGTTCTAATGCAACTTTGATGGGGGCAATAGCGCGAGTACACCAAGAAACACTTCATAACCTAGAAATTTGGATTAGTTGAGCCATTTTAGGAGCAACTCTTACGGATTTGCATAGTAAAACACAATCAATTACAGAAAGGATATTGCCGCACAAAAATACTACACACATCACATACACATCGTTTTTTATATAAATTAAAGGAAGACGTAATGAAATTCTCTAACAAAATTTTATCGATATGTATTATTTTTCTACTTGTCGCCATGAGCGTTTCGCTAGTCGGCGCACAAGATGTCAGTGGCGAACTCAATATTTTGGGTTTTAGTTTGCCAGATGAAATTGCAACCGAACGTGTTGCACAATTTGAAGCCGCTTACCCTGATGTAGCGGTAAACATTACTGAAGGTTCGTTAGATACCCAACAATTCTTAACCTCAGTTGTAAGTGGTAACGCACCTGATCTAATTTATACCAACCGTGATGTTCTCAGCACATATGTTGGTCGTAACGCATTAATGCCTCTTGATGAATGTATTGCGAATATGGGCGTTGATATGAGCCAATATCGTGATGCTGCAGTCGCACAAGTGACAGTTGATGGCGAAGTTTACGGTTTACCAGAATTTTTCAATGTTATTTTGTTGATTGGCAACAGCGTCGCACTCGATAGCGCAGGGCTTACCGTTGAAGACCTAGATACAAGTAGTTGGGAAAATGTTGCGGCGATTAACGAAGCCATGACTTCATATGATGGTGACGATTTGATCCGCATTGGCTTTGACCCTAAATTGCCAGAATTCTTGCCGCTATGGGCGCAAGCTAACGGTGTAGGATTAATCTCTGATGATGGACGTACTGCACAATTAGACGACCCTGCTGTTATTGAAGCACTTGAATTTGCAAATAGCCTTCACGAAGCAGGTGGTGGTCGTCAAGACTTCATGGCTTTCCGTGATACATGGGATTTCTTTGGTGTAGAAAATCAGGTTGCAGCTGACCAAATCGGTGTATGGCCTATGGAGAATTGGTATGTTAATTTCTTAGGTGGTACATCACCAGATGCCCCGATGGTTTTTGAACCATTCCGCGCCCGTGATGGTGAAATTTTGACCTATGCGACAGGTAATACATGGGCAATCCCTCGTGATTCTAGTAATCCAGAAGCAGCGTGTGCATTTGCTGTAACGATGACCGCAACAGATACATGGGTTGCCGCCGCCGAAGAACGTGCTCGTTTACGTGAAGAAGCTGGCACAATCAATACAGGTGTTTTCACTGGTAATCGTGTTGCTGATGAAATCATCTTTAGTGAAATTGTGGGACCAACAGGTAATGATGCACTTGATGATGGTATTGCTACTGTCTTAGAAGTTTCAGATTATGCTTTCGCAATTCCTGCGAATCCTGCTGGTGCTGAATTCCGCCAAGCATGGCAAGATGCTGTTAATCGTGTCTTGAATGGTGAACAAACTGCCGCAGAAGCTCTGGCACAAGCACAATCAGAAGCCCAAGAGGCTCTTGATGAAGCTTGGGATTCATAACCATGTCTGAGCAAATTAATGAAACCCGCCACTCTGATGAGGGGTGGTGGGCTTCTTTAAGCCTAAAACAACGCGAGACATTGGCGGCAATTGCTTTTATATCGCCCTGGATTATTGGTTTCATTGTTTTTACTGCAGGTCCGATGATTGCAAGTTTAGGCTTATCTTTTACAGAATATAATGTTCTTGAACCACCAGAATTTGTGGGATTTGAGAACTACATCGAAATGATGGAAGACTCCCGATTACGAATTTCGATTGTAAACACATTTATTTATGCTGTGACCTATGTTCCATTGTCATTGATGTTTGCGCTTGGGCTAGCAATGCTCCTGAACAATGTGGGTAAAGCGGCAGGATTCTTTAGAACTGCTTTTTATATGCCATCAATGACACCATCAGTTGCAATAGGTACACTCTGGCTCTGGTTGTTGAATCCACGTATTGGCTTGATTAATCAGGGACTCGAAATGATAGGGATTGATGGTCCTGGTTGGACAACTGACCCGGCATGGATTAAGCCGGGTATTGTACTGATGAGCCTCTGGAGTGTAGGTAGTACCGTTATCATTTATCTGGCTGGCTTACGGAGCGTGCCAGAAGTTCTATATGAAGCAGCTTACGTTGATGGAGCAGGTCCTTGGCGACGTTTCTGGAACGTGACTTTACCTATGATGAGTGGTGTTATATTTTTCACACTGGTTGTGAATACGATTTCTTCATTACAGATTTTTGCTGAAGTTTTCACGATGTATTTTGGTCAGATGAATTCGGGTCCTGCATCATCTGCTGGTTTATTCTACAACATTTACCTTTTCCGACAGGCATTTGAATTTTTTCATATGGGTTACGCTTCGGCAATGGCATGGATACTCTTTGTCATCATTCTCGCCTTGACCCTCTTACAACTTCGCTTGCGTAAACGCTGGGTTTATTATGAAGGAGAATAAATATGTCTGTTGACCCTATAGCAAAAACCATACGGTCTGAATTATCAGTTACACAACAATTTCGCAATTTATTATCTGACCCTTGGAAGTTAATAAGACGCATCCTATTCATCATTGTCTTAATCGGCTTTACAATTCTCTTTTTAACGCCCTTTCTATGGTTAGTTGTTGCATCTCTAAAAACACGCGCAGAGGTTTTCAACTCAGAATGGATACCTGACCCAATTGCATGGGAAAACTACATACGAGTGTGGGATGCAGCCCCTGTTTTTAAGTGGTTTCAAAATAGCTTATTAGTCGCTGTTCTGGCGGCACTATCAGTCACGATTAGTAGTGGCATGATTGCATTTGGCTTTGCTTTTTTCCGTTTTCCAGGACGCGATAAATTATTTGGGTTAGTGCTAGCAACGATGATGCTACCAGGCGTTGTTACCATGATTCCAGTATTTTTGGTGTGGGATGCACTAGGATTGGTTAATACGCATGTTCCCTTGTGGGGAAGTAATCTTTTTGGATCTGCCTTCTATATTTTCTTGATGCGACAATTTTATCTTTCGCTACCACGCGAGATATTTGAGGCAGCGCGTGTCGATGGTGCGAGTTATTTTCAGATGTGGCGGTATATTGCCTTACCATTAACGAGAACAGCTTTGATTGTTGTCTTCATCTTTGAATTTAAAGCCAGTTGGACAGATCTGATGAAGCCTCTTATTTATCTTTATAACTCTGACCTCTTTACCTTGCCGCGTGGCTTAAAAGCAATTCTAGACCAATTTGGGCAAGGTGGTGAAATGCAGTGGGAAATTGTGCTTGCTGCTAGCGTCATTGTGACAATACCCATCATCATTATCTTCTTCATAGGACAACGATATTTCATGGATGGAATTGCTACAACAGGTCTAAAAGGTTAAGTATGAGACTATCTATACCTAATCATGAAATTCTTGTTGTAATTTTAAGTGGTTGAGACATGTCTTAACCCTATATAATGCCTAAAAATAGAAGATTTATGTGCGGTGGCATCCATGCTATACGCTAAGACAAACATAAGAATTAATGTGGTTGTACTTATAAGAGTGACCACAGGCTTTTTATTGCTATCAAATGTCAAACAGTAGGAACAAAAGTATATGCAGATTAAGCGAGTTAATGACGAAACTGTCATTTGTACCAAAAAATATCAACTCATTACTCATGAAAAACGTCCCTTTGTCACAATCAAAGATGGGCAAGAACAGGTTATTGCCGATTTATTTATTCCATCGAGTGTTCATTCAACACAAGGCTTAGATGATACAACGGTGCTTTCTGAATGGCAGTTTAGTGAATCAGAAACCGAAATTGTTTTAACGCAATCTGCAAAAAGTAGTATCTGGCAAGATAAGGTATATCGTATTCGGTGTTATGAAACACGTTTGAACTATGAAATTCAGGTTAGCGGGCAGGGCAGTATCACAGAGGTACATTACTTTGGTGGATATTATTCGGGCAATGTACGTTGGGGATCAGGATATTTTTGGTCAGGGCAACATTTCGAGCAATGCTTCACGCCCGAACCAATGATCGAGGAAGACTTTTATTTTTCGCCTCATGCGGGGTCAACCATTGATTTAGGTGGTATTCCTTTACCTGGACGTGGCGATTGGTTTTTTACGCCACCGCCATTTTGCTTTGCGGTAGAGCTTGATGAGCAATGGATGGCAATGGGTATTGAAGCTGATGCAGGACAATATAGTTTTAGTTCATTCAATTATCGCGGACAATATCCCTCTGGATTTTGCTTAACAACCACCTATGAAGGCGCAACAACTATTGATGGGGCATATACATTGCCTACTATCGGCTTTGATTTTGCTGATGACCCTTATGAGGCACTGAAACAGCATGTGGATGCTTGCTATCGTCGCCTGAATATTTCTAAGCCTGTGAGCCAGCCTGCTTGGTGGCAAGAACCGATTTTCTGTGGATGGGGACCCCAATGTTATCTGGCAACACAAGGCGACGAACCTGCACCGAATTATGCTCGTCAAGAAAATTATGAATCCTTTCTTAGCATCCTCGACCAGCAGAATATCAATCCCAAAATTGTTGTACTGGATGATAAATGGCAAGCAAATTATGGGGATAACATTGTCGATACCGATAAATGGTCGGATATAAGAGGCTTCATTGCTGAACAACATGCCCGTGACCGCTATGTTTTGCTATGGTTAAAAGCATGGGATCCCGAAGGTTTACCAGCTGAGGAATGTATTCGTAATTCAGCAGGTTTACCCATTGCGGTTGACCCTACCAATCCTAAATTTGAGGCACGTTTCAGAGCGAATATTCAACAGATGCTCTCAAAAGATGGTTATGATGCCGATGGTTTCAAAATCGATTTTACTGCGCGTATTCCCTATAGTCCCAATTTGCAAATGAGTGAACCTATATGGGGCTTGGAATTGATGAAACGCTATCTTGGAATTATCCATGATGAGGCAAAAAAAGCTAAACCCGATGCCCTCGTGATGACGCACACACCACATCCATATTTAGCAGATGTCACCGATATGATTCGCCTGAATGATATTAATATTGGGCGAGATGTTCTAAATGCAATGAAACATCGAGCGCGAATAGCAGAAATTGCTTGCCCAGATTTGCTAATTGATACAGACAACTGGCCCATCACTGACTTGGCAACATGGCGTGATTATGTGGCACTACAGGGACAATTAGGCATCCCCTCGCTATATGCAGTGACGCATATTGATACCACAGGCGAAGCATTAACAGATGCCGATTACGAGTTAATTCGTCGAACATGGGCAGATTATCGTCAGCAAGTGGCACGCGCCAAAACTGTATAAAGGAAAATGGAATGAAAAAGTTAGCCATTGTGCATACGACCCCTGTCACCGTTGACTCACTCAAAGCTCTTGCATCCGAAATTTTGCCAGATTATGAGGTCATTAATTTCGTGGATGATTCTATTTTGCCACAACTTAAGCAAAATGATGGTAAGGTCGAAGCAGTTGAGGATAGGCTGATTCATTACTATCAATTTGCAGAACAGGTTGGTGCAGATATTATCCTCAATGCCTGTTCCTCGGTTGGCGAGGTGGTGCAAAAAGGAGCAACTCAAGTGACAATCCCGATAGTGCGGATTGACGAAGCAATGGCAGAAGACGCTGTAACACGAGGAAATCGTATCGGTGTTGCGGCTACATTGGCTACGACACTACGCCCGACGATTGCACTTGTTACTGAAAAATCAGCAGAAGCCGACGGTGATTATCAAATAGAATCCTTACTCGTATCCGAAGCGTATGAACAACTGATTGCTGGCAATAAAGAGGCACATGATACTATTCTAGCCGAAGCATTACTCAATTTTGTACAGACAGTTGATGTTGTCGTTTTAGCACAGGCATCTATGGCACGAGTCGTCCAAAGTTTACCAGAGTCTGTGCAAAATCGCTTCTTGAGTAGTCCCAAGATGGGTATGGAACGGGTGAAATCGGTGGCAGAAAAGTTAGGAACATAATGCTACTGGGAATCGACATTGGTACAACCCATTGTAAATCCGCTTTATTCACAGTAGATGGTCAGCAAGTTGCTATTTCTAGCATTCCGTCACCTGTGCGATATGATGCTGACGACTATCCTTATTATGACCCCGATTCTCTTTGGCAGACAGTGCGTAAGACAATTCAACAGGTGACAAGTGACCATTCTTTAGCCGATATACGAGCAGTTGGTGTTGCGAGTATGGCAGAAACAGGCTTACTTTTAGACCGTCGCACAGGTGAACCAAAGACTAACTGTTTCCCTTGGTTTAGCAAACAAGCTGAAACACTCGTTAGTATAGTCGAACAACATGCAGGTAACCTTGTTGAACGATTTGCGATTACAGGTATTCGCCCCAATTACAAATGCGCTATAACGAAATTACTTTGGTTACAGCAAGAAAATGAAGGTATTTTAGACAACGCGGTCTGGCTTTCAGCCTCTGATTATATTGTTTTTCGTTTGACCCATGTTTGCGTAACAGATTATTCTCTGGCAGGGCGAACATATGCTTTTGATATTCATTGTCGTGAATGGGATAGAGACTGGTTACAAAAACTTGGCTTACCTGCTGATATTTTCCCCGATGCACATCTCTCAGGGACAGTATACCCTTCAGTAGATAGTTGCCTTGCGCCGAATACACCTGTTTGTGTAGCAGGGCATGACCATGTATGTGCCGCTTTTGCCGCAGGAACAACCCTCTCAACGGAAACGATGCTTGATTCAATGGGCACAGCCGAGACTTTACTCGGTAGCTGGTCTGGACATAATTTGGGGCAATCTGAGTACGATTCAGGCTTGCTGTTTGGGTGCCATGTCGTCGCAGATAGTCAGTATTGGATGGGTAGTTTATCGGCATCGGGAGGTTCTATTGAATGGCTACGGAATATCTTTGATGATGCTCCCATGAATTATGATGAAATAGATGCACTCTTAGAGAGCATTAGTGAACCCAGTGGCATTTTGTATTTTCCTTACTTAGCTGGGAGCAGTTCAAATGGTAATTCAGGTGCTTCATTTGTTGGACTCAAGCAACATCATAATCGCGCTCATATGCTAAAAGCGGCAATTGAAGGAACGGCATATGAAATTGAATACATTCGCAACACTGTTGAATCAATCTTAGATTTAACGACGAAACGCATTGTATTGGTCGGTGGCGGAACCCGTAGCCCCGTTTGGTTACAAGTCAAAGCTGATATTTCAGGTTGTGATTATTATATTTATCCACTTTCAGAAGCCACTTTATTGGGCGCGGCAATGATTGCAGGAATTGGAAGTCAAGTCTATAGCTCTGCTCAACATGCCTTAGGCACTGTCAAACAAGATACGCCACGCATCATTACATCGCAACCAGAATTCTATGAACAGTATCGTCATATTTACGAAAAAGGCTATCTTAAACTGATGAATCCACTACAAGCCTATTACGCTGAAATTCAAAGAGAGCAATCTTAATGAAAAATCTGATTACATTAAAACAAATTATGGCTGTTGCAGAGAAAAATGGCTACGCAGTCGGCTCATATTCGCCACGTTACACACCAATGATACGTCCGATTTTACAAGCAGCTCAGCAGGCACATTCGCCTTTAATTGTGCAGATTTCGCAAAATGAATTGAATTGGTATGAATTGGATACCGATGAATTTGCGACGGAATTTCATGAACAAATGCGAGATTTAGCCATTAGCGTTCCTGTTGCGTTGCACCTCGACCATACACGCGATTTTGAAGTGATTGAAAGGGCGATTTCAGCAGGGTTTACGTCGGTCATGATTGATATGTCTGCGAAGCCGTTGGCAGAGAATATTGCCATTACCCGTGAAGTTGTTGAATACGCTCATGCGAAGGGTGTCTCGGTAGAGGCTGAACTCGGACGTATTGGGACAACTGATTTTGTCGAAACGGATGAGGATGTTGAACTGTATACCGACCCTGATGAAGCGAAATTATTCGTTCAACAAACGGGTATTGATGCTTTAGCGGTCTCTGTCGGAACAGCACATGGTGTCTACAAGGTGCGCCAGCCGAAAGTCGATCTGCAACGCTTGCGAGCTATCCGCGCTAATACAGATGTACATCTCGTTTTGCATGGTGGCTCAGGTGTACCCCCGCATATGATTCAGGATGCGATTCGCTTACACGGTGGGGGCATTAGCAAGGTGAATATCGCAACAGACCTTGAGCAAGCCTTACTCGCCACGCTCGGACGTGAAGAACGGATGACAAACGCTGAATGCAAAGCCCTCTCAGCCGATGAAATTGACAAAGCGCGTGATGCAGTACGCGTAACCGTTATCGAAAAAATGGAAAAATTCGTACTGAGTGTCAACCATGCCGATGACTATCTCTTATCTGAGGAAGTCTAGCATGTCTGATTTTCTGCATGAGGGATTTGAACAAGCCAGTTCACTGCTCATCAACAATAGTTCGGACTTAGGATTATTGGGTAGTAGTCGAGCATATCAGCAAGTCTGGGCGCGTGATAGCATGGTCGGTAGTTTGGGCTTGCTCCTCAGTGGAAAACCCAAAGCGCAAAAAATCCATCGACGCTCATTAGAGACACTACGCCATTATCAAAGTGAACTCGGACGCATCCCACACAATGTTGGTCTTGCGAATGTGAATGACCCTGCTTTAATTGCCCATGGAGGTAGATTATCGGGCAAAGAAGGAGAGGTTATCTTAGATACAGCCCACTCAGGTTGTGTAGACAATAATCTATGGTACATCATCGGGCATTACTACAATTATGTGACGAACGGCGATAGCGATTATCTGCGTTACGCGTGGGCTAGCCTAGAAAAAGCCTTGCTCTGGTTACGCTATCAAGACTCGAATGAATGTGGCTTGCTGGAAGTGCATGAGGCGATGGATTGGGCAGATTTATTCGCTAATCGTTATAACGTCCTCTTTGATAATGTATTGTATTATGCTGTTTGGAAGTGTATGGCACAAATGGCAAAGGTACTGGATAAAGACAACGATTTTTATACTGAAAATGCCCGTGATGTGAAGCGTAAAATCAATACCTTGCTCTGGGTTGGTGCAGAAGAACCCAAAGATTGGGAACACATTGCTATAGAGCGCAAAGAATGGCTCTATACGCTCAAGCGCATTGATACAGAACTCGTTGAACGCCCCTTTTACTTGCCCTATGTTGCTTTTCGTGATTATGCAGACCGCTTTGATACGTTCGGCAATTTAGTAGCAATTATCTTTGGTGTTGCTGATGATACCAAAGCCAATAAAATCCTCGATTATATCCACAATACTGGACTCAATGACCCCTATCCTGTACGGGTGTTGTATCCTGTCATTCATCCGAATGATAAAGATTGGCGCGAGTATTATCGCGTCCGTAATCTCAATCAACCTCATCATTATCATAATGGTGGGGCATGGGCGTATATCGGTGGATTTTACGTTGCCGCATTGGTGCAAGCTGGTCGCTTTGATGAGGCACAATATCAACTCCAGAAATTAGCTGAGATGAATCATATTGCGCGTGAGGGTGAATGGGGCTTCAATGAATGGTTTCATGGGCAATCAGGGCGTGCGATGGGCTATGACGGACAATCATGGTCTGCTGGCATGTTCCTCTATGCGATGAATGCCGTGAATAATCAGAAATTACATGTTTTTAATCAAGAAAATGGCTGGAAATAATGACAGATAAAACACTACATATGATTGGTAATGCCCATATTGACCCTGTTTGGCTCTGGAATTGGCAAGAAGGGTTTCATGAAGTCAAAGCCTCGTTTCGCTCTGCGCTGGATAGAATGAACGAGTATGAGGACTTCAAGTTTGTATCGAGTTCAGCAGTTTTTTATGAATGGGTCGAAAAAAGTGACCCGACAATGTTTGCTGAAATTCAGGAGCGCGTTAAAGAGGGGCGATGGGAAATTGTCGGAGGCTGGTGGTTACAGCCTGATTGTAATATCCCTGCTGGTGAATCCTATGTGCGGCAAGCACTCTACGGGCAACATTATTTCAAAGAGAAATTCGGGGTGACCGCGAAAGTTGGCTATAACGTCGATAGCTTTGGGCATAATGGTATGTTGCCTCAAATCCTCAAGAAAAGTGGCTTAGATTATTATGTTTTCATGCGTCCGCAACCTCACGAAAAAGGGATTCCATCACGTACCTTTTGGTGGCAATCCGACGATGGCTCAAAGGTATTGACTTTCCGTATCCCATATGAATATCTGACATGGGGCAAAGAAGTCGATAAGCATGTCTGGCGTTGCGCGAATGAGATTAAAGCCCCTTACGAAGAAACGATGTGTTTCTACGGTGTTGGTAATCATGGCGGTGGACCCACGAAAGAGAATATTGAAAGTATTCATCGCCTACAAAAAGAGGGCAATGGACTAGATCTGCAATTTAGCACGCCTAACACGTTCTTTGCGTCGGCACTATCGAAGGATGTCGATTACCCTGTGATACAGCAAGAATTACAGATGCACGCTGTGGGGTGTTATGCAGCACATTCGGGTATCAAATACTGGAATCGACTAGCAGAAAATCGCCTGATGGCGGCGGAAAAGTGGTCTACCATTGCATCACTCGTCACAGGACAGCCTTACCCAGAGGATTTTGCCCATGCGTGGAAAGGGGTGTTGTTCAATCAGTTCCATGACATTCTAGCAGGGACAAGTCTTGAATCGGCTTATCATGATGCCCGTGATTTATACGGTGAAGCCATGTCCATTGCAGACCGTAACCTCAATTATGCAGTGCAAGCTATCGCTTGGAACTTGAAGATTCCTTATCATACGAGCAAACGTCCGCTTGCCGTATTCAATCCGCACGCATGGGAATGCCAGACCAACGTTGAAATTGAAATCGGCTCATTGCCCAAAAACCCCGCGCTAATTGATGATGAAGGCAACAATATCCCGATGCAATTAGTGCAATCTCATGCCACCGCTAACGGTCGTCATCGGATGAGTTTCGTAGCGACTTTACCTGCGCTCGGTTATCGTACTTACCATGTAGTTGAGGGTAAGGTAAAAGCAGGCAAGAGTTCGATTATCACTAGTGATAATGTGCTAGAAAACGACCTCATCAAGCTAGTGATTGACCCCGAAACGGGCTTTATCGAAAGCCTCTATGACAAAGTAGAAAAACAAGAAATCTTCAAAGGGGCGGGGGCGCGTCCTATTGTGCTTGAAGATACGACCGATACATGGGGGCATGACACCACCCAATACACAGATGTCATCGGTGAATTTAATGCCGAGCGTGTTTATCTCGTACACAATGGTTCAGCAAAAGCAATGCTACGGGTTCGTAGCACTTATGGCAACTCACGTCTGATACAAGATTTTTCGATTTATCCAAATCAGAAACGAGTCGATGTGCAGGTGATGATTGATTGGCATGAAGAATTTAAAATGCTCAAACTACGCTTCCCTGTGAATGTCAATTTTCCGAAATTCACCTATGAAATCCCTTATGGGCATACTGAACGTCCGAGTAATGGCGATGAAGTTCCCGGACAAAGTTGGGTTGATGTATCGGGTGTTTCACGAGATACAGGTAATTTTTATGGCTTGGGTATCCTCAACGATGGCAAATATAGCTATGATGCGAAAATTCGAGAAATTAGCCTGACGGTAGTACGCAGTCCGATTTATGCTCATCATATCCCAAAACAGCCCTCGCCTGACGAAGAATATATCTTCATTGATAAAGGCTTTCAGCGGTTTCAATATGCGCTGATTCCGCATACCGAAAGCTGGGAGACTGCCGAAATCCCACGTCGTGCTGCCGAATTGAATCAACCAGCGATTGCCTTACACTGTACCTACCATGATGAGGGTACATTGCCACAGCATCAGGCATTTGTCTCAGTAGATACGCCAAACGTAATAATTAGTGTTCTCAAGCAAACCGAAGATAATGATGATTTGATTTTGCGCGCTTATGAAACTGATAAACGCCAAACTAGCACAAACATACATTTACCTGTTTGTGAGCGCACGATTGAAACGACATTTGCCCCTTGCGAGATTAAAACCTTCCGTATTCCACGCGATAAAAAACAGGCTGTTATTGAGACGAATATGTTGGAGTGGGAAAGCGACTCATGAACCAGCAAAACGAGTTGCAGAAAATCGGACGCGAACTCATTGCACAAAAATTAACTTGGGGCAATGCTGGTAATCTCAGCCTACGGGTAGATGAGGCGCAATGTCTGATTACAGCATCAGGGACACGGCTGGGCGAGTTAGCCGCAGATGATTTTGTGCTGTGTCCTATCAAAGCAGATGAGAAGCAATTCTCGCGTAAACCATCCAAAGAGTTGCCGATGCACCGTGCTGTATATCAAGCTCGTTTGGATTGTCAGGCTGTGATTCATGCCGCGCCTTTGTATAGCACGCTTCTTGCTTGCAGTAACTTAGACATTTCATCAGGCTTATTTGTGGAAACGATGTATTACCTAGAGCGAGTAGGGCGTGTCCCGTACCATCATCCAGGCAGTCAATCATTAGGCGATGCCGTGCAAGAACAGGCAAAAAAAGCCAATGTTTTGCTTTTAGAAAATCATGGCGTACTGGTATTTGATACCTCGCTAGCGGAAGCGATGATGGCGTTGCAAACCTTAGAAGCCGCTTGCCAGACCCTTATCACAGCACAGAGCGCAGGGATTAAACTCAATCTAATACCGCCTCATACTGTGCAAGATTTCCTCGAAAATGCCAATTATAAAGCACGGAGATACTGGTCATCATGATACGCATGGGCATTGTCGCCGACGATATTACAGGCTCGAATGATATTGGTATTATGTTTGCTAAAGCGGGCTATCGGACACGGGTTTATAATTTTGAACAATCTGGAGATTTTGTTTCGCAGTATCAGGTATCAGACAAACCTGAAATTGTGATACTCAATACCAATTCGCGGTTAGATGAGCCATCAATAGCCTATCAAAAAGTCTACGATGCGAGTCACGAATTACAAGAGGCAGGTTGCCAGCAATTTCATAATAAGACATGCTCAGTTTTTCGGGGCAATATCGGCGTTGAATTCGATGCGATGCTGGATGCCCTCAATCAAGATTCTGCGCTTGTTGTCTTAGGCTTTCCGAAAAATGGGCGTACCACCGTTGACGGTCTGCATTATGTACGAGGGATTCCACTGCATGAATCCGAATTTCGCAATGATCCTGTTCACCCAATGCTACAATCTAATCTTGTCGAGATTCTCCAGAGGCAAACGAAACGAAGGGTTGGTTTAATTTCTGAAGAAATTATTAAGCAAGGAGTAGCTTCGATTCAGCGAGGAATCTTAGACGCAAAGACGCAATTTGATTATGTAATTCTGGATGTGACCGACCAAAACGCGCTTACGACGATTGCAAAAGCCATAAGCGACGAAGTCATTATCTGTGGTAGTTCAGCCATTGGCGAAGAATTACCTTCGGTCTGGCAAGATGATTTACCTACATCTGATGAGATGCGGCTTCCATATGACGAAAATATAGGTATTTTAATTGTGGCAGGGAGTTTGATGCCACAAACTCGCGCCCAGATTGACTATATGCGAGAACTTGGAACAACAACTATTACCCTCGACACGGAAGCTTTATTCGATGCGGATACAAACACGATGATTGATGATTACAGCCATCAGATTATCAACCTGATATTACAAGGGGACAATGTCATTTTGCACTCGGCAAATAGTGAGGAAACTGTGAAAAGCACAATAAGCATGGCACAAGTTAAAGGGTTGACGCATCAGCAAGCCTCACGCATGGTATCTACTACACTTGCACGAATTGTGGAACGGGTTTTACAAGAAACAGGACAAAATCGTTTGATTGTTGCAGGTGGAGAAACATCGGATGCTGTGTGTAAGCAGTTGCATATCAATAGCCTCGAAATTCATCATGAAATTCAAGCAGGATTACCTTCTTGTATTAGCCTCACTGAACCGCAACGTTTGCTGGTCTTGAAATCAGGGAGTTTCGGCAATCCACAGTTTTTTGAACAAGCTCTAGAGCATCTAAGGACAAAATAATGCAGACAATTTTAGAAACATTGGAAGCACGTTATCCTGATTTGGAGGTATGTATTGCCGATATTAATCAGGCTTTTATGATATTGCGCGATGCCTTTGCGAAAGGCAATAAGCTCTTGGTTTGTGGCAATGGCGGCAGTGCCTCCGATAGTCAACACATTGTTGGCGAATTAATGAAAGGTTTTGAACTCAATCGACCTATCAGTGCTGAGATGCGAGAAAAACTTATTCAACAAAATCCAGAAAACGGGATGTATCTTGCAGAAAAATTGCAAGGTGCGCTCCCTGCGATTGCACTGACAACCCATTCTGCACTTATTAGTGCCATTAGTAATGATGTGGCTAGCGATATGGTCTTTGCACAGCAAGTCTATGGCTATGGGCAAGCTGGCGATGTCTTATTAGGCATTAGCACTTCGGGCAATTCAAAAAATGTACTTAATGCTATACATGTTGCCAAATCACTTGGTTTTCAGACAATTGGTTTAACAGGTCAAACAGGCGGAAAAATGAGTGATTTATGCGATGTGACTATTTGTGTACCATATGATACAACCGTCGCTATACAAGAACGTCATTTACCTGTATATCATGCTCTGTGTCGTTTATTGGAACAGGAATTTTTTTATGACTAAATTATTAGCAGGAATTGATATTGGTGGGACAAAATGTGCGCTCGTACTCGCTATTGATGCAGAGGATAGCATTACAATTAAGGAGAAACGTCGCTTTGAAACCCCTGCTTCGCCTGATGCAACCTTAGAAAAATTCAGCGCTGAATTATCTGATATGCTTAGCGCACAAGACCTACCCTTGCATGCGATTGGCATTAGTTGTGGGGGACCCTTAAATAGTAAAACAGGCATGATTTTGTCGCCACCGAACTTACCGAATTGGGTTGATATTCCAGTGGTGGAATATTTTCAAAATGAGTTTGGTGTGCCTACTGCTGTTCAGAATGATGCGAATGCTGGAGCATTAGCAGAGTGGCAATGGGGCGCAGGGTGTGGCTATAGCAATATCATCTTCCTAACTTTTGGCACGGGAATGGGAGCAGGTCTGATTTTAGATGATAGCTTGTATAGTGGCACAAATGATTTAGCAGGTGAGGTTGGTCATATTCGACTAGCACCTGATGGACCTATTGGCTTTGGCAAGGCTGGTTCCTTTGAGGGTTTCTGTAGTGGTGGTGGGATTGCTCGTTTAGCAACAATGCGTGCTGAACAGGCGATAAAAACAGGGCAACCCCCTTCATTCTGCCCAACATTAGAGGATGTATCGGATATTTCGGCAAAATCAGTGGCAATTGCTGCCAATGAAGGTGATGCGCTCGCCTTAGAAATTTTTGATACCGTTGCAGAAAAACTTGGCTTGGGCTTATCCATCTTGATAGATATTCTGAACCCGCAACGCATTATTATCGGCAGCATATTCTTAAGACAACACCATATTTTAGAAGAAAGAATGCTTGCAACCATCGCACAAGAAGCGATTCCTTATTCTTCGGCAGTTTGTGATATTGTGCCACCAGGACTAGGTGAAGCCATTGGCGATTATGCAGCATTAGCAGTGGCACGCCATCAGCTAGAATCACTCTAAAAATAATTTTGAAGTACCTTAATTTTGAAGGACATTTTTATGCAAGACTTTACAATTGCCTTTATCTCTTTTATCAGACCAACATTTGATGTGCAATTCGCGCAAGATTTAACCTCGATTGCTAAACAGGAATTAGAGAATGCTGGCTACAGTCTACTAGGCGCAGACGAGGCAGTGACATCAATTGAGCAAGCACAATCCCTAGCAGACAACTTAGCCCAAGAGGCGATTGACCTACTAGTAATATTCATGGCGACCTTTAACGACTCGACAATGATTACAACGGTTGCTCAGGCGATTGATACACCGTTGCTGATGTGGGCACTACCTGAACCAAGAAATGATGATAACTTACGCCTCAACTCATTATGTGGCATTAATCTAGCAGGTCACGCCCTTACTAAGATCGGGCAGAAATATGATTATGTTTATGCAAATGTTGATTCTAAAAAACCACTTGAGCGAATTGCGACATTAGCTCACGCAGGTAAAGCTATACGCTTGTTAAAACAGGCAAGAATTGCAAGAGTAGGTGAGCGTCCACCAGGGTTTGAAACGTGTGACTATGATGAAGCACAACTTCGTACACACTTGGGCGTAGAAGTCGTCCCAGTTGACCTCCAGCAAGATGTTTTTGAACCTATTCAAAAAATCGAATCTGAAAAAGTTGATGTAGTCATTGATGAGCTTTCTAAGACAGTTGCTGGTCTACCTGAAATTGAAGATATGCCTAAGCGCAAGACCCTGAGTACCTTTGTCACCTTAGATGAGATGGCAGAGAATAAAAATTTACATGGTTTTGCGATGCGTTGTTGGCCAGAATTTTTCAGTGGTGTCGGTTGTGCCGCCTGTGCTGCTATGTCTATGCTGAGTAACAAAGGTTTGCCAGCTAGTTGTGAAGTCGATGTGCATGGGACAATTACGCAATTCATTTTGCAATCCATGAGTGGACAACCTGCATTTGGCACAGATTTAGTTTCCATTATCGATGAGCAAGACGCGATTGCACTCTGGCATTGTGGGCTTGCTCCTCTTGCTATGGCAAATGAGCATGAGCAACCCCGTGTAACGAATCATGTGGGGCGTAAGTTGCCCATGTTGATGGATTTTGCGCTCAAAGGTGGGACTGTGACAGTTGCTAGACTCAATGAGCAACAAAACGGCAAGTATCGTCTAGTCGTTGGGGCTGCGGAGATGCTAGACCAGCCAAAGCCCTTTCATGGCACGTCAGGAATGATGCGATTTTCACGCTCGGCTGAGGCTGTGATGGATACCATCATCCGCGAAGGAATCGAGCATCATATTGCAATTACCTATGGCGACTATGTGGATTCACTCAGTGCATTCGCAGATTATCTTAATATACCCGTATTAAGGCTATAGCCAATGGATAAAATTAAATGGGGGATTCTGGCGACGGGTAATGTCGCCAATAACTTTGCACAGGCACTAAGCAATGCGTCTGATGCCGAACTTGTGGCAGTTGCCTCTCGCACAGAAGACAATGCCTCCCAATTTGCTGATAAATGGGGCATTGCTCGGCACTACAGTCAATATGATGCTTTAGCCCATGACCCTGATGTTGATATTGTATACATTGCCTCGCCTCATAATTACCACTATGAGCATATGTTGATGTGCTTAAATGCTGGTAAACATGTCTTGTGCGAGAAAGCCTTCGCGCTGAACGCACCCCAAGCGGAAGAATGTATTCAAGTCGCCCGTGAGAAAAATCTCTTCTTGATGGAAGCCATGTGGATGCGATTTTTCCCTGCTACAGCACACCTTCGTGATTGGCTTCAACAAAGTGTCATTGGTGAAATCCAACTACTTCAGGCAGATTTTTGTTTGAATATTCCCTTCAATGCTGAGCATCGACTCTATAACCCGACCTTAGCAGGCGGTGCATTACTTGACCTTGGTATCTACCCGATTTCATTTGCTTCAATGGTGATGGGGCTAGACGCTGTGCAGGATGTAAAAAGTATTGCTCATTTTGGCAATACAGGCGTGGACGAGTTGGATAGCATTATCATCAGCTATCCCACGCAGGCAACTGCAATGTTAAGCTGTGGCTTGCGAGCCTACAAACCGCGTGAAGCCTTTATCATGGGCACAAAGGGTTATATCAAAGTGCATAATATATTTTTCCGTCCCGATACACTTACTCTGCATCTGAATGGTCAAGACCCTGAGACCGTTGAGTTGCCCTTTGAAGGTAATGGCTATGCTCATGAAATCCATGAAGTGCATCGCTGTTTACGCAATAATTTGCAAGAAAGCCCATTAATGCCTTTAAACGAAAGCCTCACTATCATGCGGTTTATGGATGCACTACGGCAAGAATGGGGTCTCATTTATCCAGAAGAACAGCCTTAATCATAAAAGGAGCTAGAAACCAATATATGCCAAAAGAATTATTATTAGTTAAAGACTTTGAACTTAAATTTAACGACTATGACGAGGTAGATTTGCAAGCACATGAGGTGCGCGCTAAGGCACTCATGAGTGCGATTAGTCATGGCACGGAAATCAATCTCTATCGCGGTACATCGCCCTTTCATAATAAACGCTTCGACCCCGAAAAGCGCTTGTTTGTCGCCGATGATGAGCAACAAGCCTACCCGACTAGCTTAGGCTATGAGTGGGTTGGCGAAGTAACGGAAGTAGGAGAACATGTCGAACAGTATAAAGTAGGTGATATTGTCCACCTCCCAAAACCACACCGCGAAACACACACATTCTCTCCTGACGAGATGGCTAAACTAGGCGTTGTCGCGCCATTACCGCCTGAAATTGTCCCAGAACAGGCAATTTTTCTCGCATCTGCCAGTATCGCATTACAAGCCATCCACGATGCCCAAATTAAAGTCGGCGACCATGTGACTATATTCGGCTTAGGGCTTCTGGGTCTATTGACTGTGCAACTAGCGAAACTCAATGGCGCAAGCCGTATTGATGCGGTTGACCCCATAGCTACACGACGAGATTTAGCGAAGTCTATGGGTTCTACGCATGTCTATGACCCAATAAGGTCTGATGTGGGCGCAGAGATAAAATCAAAAACGGCAGGGTCTGATGTTGCTATCGAATTTTCTGGTAATTATTCTGCATTACACCATGCAATTCGTAGTGTACGTATGGCTGGTTTAGTTGTAGCAGCAGGATTTTATCAGGGTGGGGCATCCGCGTTAAATCTCGGCGAGGAATGGCATCACAACCGCGTGACGATGGTTTCTAGTACCCGTGCATGGGGCAATCCACACCGCGATTATCCGCTCTGGAGTCGTCCGCGCTTACGAGAAACGGTGATAGATTTATTGGCGAGTAGTCGCTTATCTGTCGAGGGCTTATTGACGCATACCATCTCCTATGAAAAAGCCCAAGATGCCTATTCCCTGATTGATAGTGGTGCAAACGATGTACTCAAAGTGGCATTGACGTATTAAAGGATGATTTCATGACGATTGCACAAACACCACCGATGGGTTGGAATAGCTGGAATGTATTCGGTGAAAATATCAATGCTGATATTGTTGCTGGTATCGCTGATACTTTCGTCGAAACTGGGCTAGCTGAGGCTGGTTACGACTATATCGTGATTGATGATTTCTGGCAGGCGGATGAACGTCTTGATGGCAAATTGATATGGGATTCAGAAAAATTCCCGAATGGCATCCGTCCTTTAGCTGATTATGTCCATAGTAAAGGGCTGAAATTCGGCATTTATTCTTGTGCAGGTAGTCATACTTGTGGTGGCAAACCAGCAAGCTATGGTTATGAAGACATTGATGCCAGTACCTTCGCTGATTGGGACGTTGATTTCCTGAAATACGATTTTTGTTATGTTCCGCCAAATGTCAATCCTGTTGCATTGTACCAACGAATGGGGCAGGCACTACGAGCAACAGGTCGTCCGATTGTGTATAGCATTTGCGAGTGGGGACGTAATCAACCTTGGCAATGGGCATCAAAGGCTGGTGGACATTTATGGCGCACAACAGGTGATATAGATGATGAATGGGAAGCCATAGTTGATATTGGCTTCAATAAGCAAAAAGGGCTTGAGCCATATGCTGGTATTGGACATTGGAATGACCCTGATATGTTGGTTGTCGGAATGTATGGTAAGGGTAATCCACAAGTTGCACAGGGTGGTTGCACTGATATTGAGTACAAAACTCACTTTAGCTTGTGGTGTTTATTATCTGCACCCTTGATGATTGGATGTGATGTGCGTGATATGAATCAGGCAACACAGGATATTTTGCTCAATCAAGATGCGATTGCCATTAATCAAGATAGCTTAGGTCGGCAGGGCTATTATGTCGGCAATATGATACACAGTGAGGAAGTTGCCGAAGTATGGGCGAAACCTTTAGCTGATGGCTCAGTCGCGGTCGGATTATTCAATTTAGGGCATAGCAACCAACGACGGATTACTGTCGCATGGGAGGCATTAGGCATTAACCCACAAATGCAATGTGATGTTTTTGATGTTTGGAGTAAAGAAACGAGCAATAGCATCAGGACAAGTTATACGGCTTATGTTGATAGCCACGATGTTGCCCTAATACGCATTACGCCACAAGGTTAAGGGGACAACGCTTGTGGTGGTTGTCCCGAATAATTATTTTGCCCACTCCATTGGCGCGGGTGTTTCGCAGGTCGAATTTATTTCAATAGGGCGACCTTCTTGCATTGATTTGGCTGAACTTTCAAGAATGTCGACGATATGAGCCGCTAGTTGACCTGTAAAGCGGTGAGGACGATTTTCACGTATGGCAACTGCCATTTCCCAGATACCCTGTCCCCAAGGTGTACCTGCTGTGCCATCACGAACCAATGGGACAGCATTATACTCATCGCCAAATTTTGCATGTTCGACTGTTGCATCAAAATTGTGCCAAGTCGTCAAATGGATTGAGCCATCCTGACCATGAAATTCAATGCCACTTTGCTTTGTACGACTGTGGACGTAAAAATTAGTTGTAAGTCGAATAATTGTGCCATCGCTCATTTCAATGAGTGTGACTCCAAAATCAGGCGTAGTAATTTGAAAGGGTTCTCCTCGTTTTGTCTGTCTTTCAGGATAGATAACTTTTCCGTAAGATTGCACTCGTTTTGCTGAGCCAAATATTGAAACTAGAATCGTCAGTGGATAAACGCCTACATCAAATAACGGTCCTACATCGTAAAAAGGTTGTGGGATAGGATGCCAGCTTTCAATACGTCCCCAATTGACTTCGGCGTAAACAACCTGAACCTTACCAATTTTATTTTCACGAATGAGCTTCCACGCTGTTTGTTGTGCTTCGCCCATCAAGGTAAAAGGCGCACAACCAAGGCGCAACCCTTTTTTGTCGGCTAAATCAACAAGTCCTTTGGCATCAGCATAAGTCATGGAAAGAGGCTTCTCACTAAAGACATGCTTACCTGCATTAAGACATTGCCGAATAACCTCAGTATGAGCGTGGTGAATCGTCAGATTGAGAGCAATATCGACTTTTTCATCCGCTAATAATGCTTCTGTACTGTCATACGCCTGTGTATCGTTTTCGGAGGCAAAGATACGGGCTTTTTCGCTATCAATATCAGCAACCCCAATTAACTGTACTTCATCATAGTTGAGCAAATCCTTTGCATATTCTGCTGCGATAACGCCGCAACCAATGATGCCTATTCCCAATTTTTTGCTCATTTAAGCCACCCTTCTAACATTTCACGGCTAGCAATTACATCAGGAGTTGGGTCGTAGTGTTCTGGCTCATGCTCAACACTGATTGCACCTGTGTAGCCAATTCTCTGCAAGGTCTTTACGCATTCTTCAATCGGTACAATGCCTGCACTATAACGACAGGTATTGTGTTCACCCACTTCCAAGACATCCTTGAGATGCACCAGCATGAGATGCTCACTCAGTTCTTCAAGTGATTTTGAAGCATCATAGCTTTGCGTGCCGAACCATCCCGTATCAACACATGCGCCAATTGTGCCATCGCCACCATCGCCAATTTTAGCTAGTAGTTCATCAGGTGTTTTTTCTGGATGATTTTCGATACCGAGTTTGAGTTTATATTTTTTCAGCAATGCCACTACTGCTGGACGGTCTTTTTCTAACATCGAGGTTGAACCACCTAAAATGGGTTGCCCGAACGCCGAGGCTAGTTTGCAACTCCGCTCAAATGCCTCAATATCAGACCCAAACCAGCCAGCGAAACTGACGACCTGTAAATTGTATTTTTGACACAAGGCAATGGCGGTTTGGATATGCTCATCCGTTGCCCATTCAGGACTGAGAATTGAAGTCCACATATCAATCGCATTGAACCCTGCTGCAACAACATCTTGCATATATTCCTCAAATCTTTCAGCAAATGTTTCAATCGGTTCAAAATATTGGCTTGTGCTTCTATCGCCTTGTCCCCAGCCACCTGTCATATTGTAATTAATCTGCCGCGCAACGTAATTTGCTGTATTGAAAGAAATTGTATTCATAAAAAATCCTATGTGTGTGGATAGCCATTCAATAATTATTATGAGTGTTTTGTTGCTTTTTGCAAGCAATTAATATAACATCGGTCAAAATATCTGTTTTTAGCAAGGGTAACACTATGGGTTATGAGACTCCAATCGAATTATGGGCATTTCTTGAAAACTCTGATTTCAAGCGAATAGTTGGCGACAAAATTGTTCGCCATGACGAAGTCGCATTAATCCGTCATGATACCTTTTTAGATACCGATTATCAGATATTGGTGGATATTGGCTGCATAGGGGTAAGGGATGCGGCACGTTGGTATGTTACTCATACTGCGCCAAATCAATATGACTGGACATGGTTAGATAGGGTGGTGGCTGCTTCGGATAAATACAATTTGAAGTTGTATCTCGATTTATGGCACTATGGTTATCCTGATTGGCTTGACCTCATGAGTGAAGATGCCATTGAACACTTTACTGATTTTGCTGTTCAAATTGCCCGTCGATACCCCTCACTCAAGTATTGGTGTATCGCTAATGAACCGAGCTTGCTTGTAGATTATGGAGGACAACAAGGAAAATGGAGTCCTTTTTTAAACAATCAAGCAGATGCACTTCGGACACAAATTGCGCGGATGATTATCTCTGCATCGCGTGCAGTATTGGAATTTATCCCTGATGCCATGCTGATATTGCCAGAACCTTGGCACGCAACTGATAAAGTGAGTGAGGATGAACAAGCCGCTATACTCGATATGGTGATGGGCTTACGTTCGCCAGAATTAGGTGGCACAACTGAATTAGTATCAGTTGTTGGGCTAAATCATTATCGAGACTCAACACTGCCTCCTCTCCATCGCCTATTTCACAACGCAAGACAACGCTGGGCTGATAAACCCCTTTGGTTTACTGAAACCTCTGGTCCACCTGAGGGCTGGCAACAAAATGAATGGTTCTGGTGGATGTTAGCTGAAACTCGCTTAGCAAATTTGAGTGGTGTAGATATTCCTGTATTTACATGGGCACCAGCTATCTCGATGTATGACTGGGAAGATGAAACCAAGCATTTGCCAAATGGTATCTGGAAATTGACTTCTGATGGAACACGTATCCCCAATGACAATATGATTGAAGCGATAAAATTAGCACGCGAATACGGCTATTTGAAATAAGAAAAACACTTTTGGAGTGATTATTAATGCAAGAACTGAGTCACAATCTTTATTATCATGTAGATACTTGCCATACATATATTTTGAAACACGCAAATCAAGCTGTTCTCATTGACTTTGGTAATGGCAGTGTTCTGGATGAATTAAAGTCTATAGGTGTTGATAAAGTAGTAGCGATTTTGATGACCCATCATCATCGTGACCAAGCGCAAGGTCTAGCGCGTGCAGTTGCACAAAATATACCGATTTATGTGCCACATATGGAACAGCATCTTTTTCATAGCGTAGGGGCACACTGGCAAGCACGGACTGTGATGAATAATTATGATATGCGACAAGATCGTTTTTCATTGTTAGAATCTGTTCCCGTTAAAGATACCTTGCGCGATTATGCCGACTACCAGTTCGCAAACTACGACTTCACAATTATCCCAACTCCGGGTCATACACAGGGGTCTATTAGTCTGCAAACAAGTGTTGATGGTCAAGAAGTCATTTTTACAGGAGATTTGATAGCAGGGCAGGGCAAAATCTGGTCATTATCGGCAACGCAATGGTCATATAATGGCGCGGAAGGCGTTGCGGCAAGTATACCTTCACTGTCGCTAATCAAAGAGCAAGCACCTAATATGCTACTTCCTTCACATGGTGACATCATCAAAAACCCAGATGAAGCTATCGATGCAACGATAGATCGCCTCTGGCATCTCTTACAATTACGAGGGACAAATTCTCGACTATTCCAATTTATGGAATCAGCTTATCGAGAAATTACGCCTCACTTACTCTTCAATCAAACTAGCATGTCGAATGCCTATGTTGTGCTTTCTGAAAGTGGCAAAGCCCTGCTCATTGATTTCGGCTATGATTTTATTACAGGTATTTCAGCAGGCAGTGACCGTTCTTCACGTCGTCCCTGGTTGTTCACGCTCAAGCAACTCAAAGAACACTATGGCGTAAATAAGATAGATGTCGTGATACCAACACATTTTCATGATGACCATGTCGCAGGTCTCAATTTGTTACGAGACGTTGAAGGTGTTGAAGTATGGGCGGCGGAGAACTTCAGCCACATCTTAGAGAATCCACACTCATATGATTTGCCGTGTCTATGGTATGACCCAATTCCTGTTGATCGTGAATTGCCCCTCAACACAGCCATCACATGGGAGGAATACGAATTTACACTTTACGAGCTATCAGGGCATACGCATTATGCGGTCGGAATTTTCTTTGAAATAGATGGTAAGCGTGTTCTAGCTTCTGGTGACCAATATCAGGGTGGCGAAGGATTAGAATATAACTATGTTTATAAAAATGATTACCATATTGGGGATTACATCCATAGTGCCGAACTTTATCGACAACTCAAGCCAGATATTATTATTACAGGGCATTGGGAACCTATGTTTGTCACGCCAGATTACTTTGACATTATCGAGGAACGGGGAAATGCCCTTACTCACATTCACCGAGATTTGTTACCGCTAGAAACCGTTGACCTCACCTCGCAAGGATTTATCGCCCGTATTACCCCATATCAATCTTTTGTTAAAGCAGGTGAACAAATAACAATTACAGTTGAGGTGCATAATCCATTCCCTGAACCTTACAACGCTGTTCTTACCCTGATTTTGCCTGACAACTGGCAGAGCGAAATATCCCAACAAACTATTCAACTTGATGAGAAAGCATCTTGCACTTTTACTTTCACACCTTCGCCGAATGTCACTCGTCGTGCACGTATCGCCATTGATGTGACAGTTGGAAATCAGCCGTTTGGTCAACAAGCCGAAGCCCTCGTGACGGTCTATTCATCTGAGATACTGTCTGACGGTATTTACCCCAAAGACTAATTCTAAAAAGGGATTTATCGAACGAATGAAACACGAAAAACCAATATTCTGTTCATCAAAGGAGACCAGTTTACGCCTATTAAGTATGCCTGATGGCGATGAGCCACTTGTATTTAGTTTACTTATCACCACTCCATAACGAGAATTGGTTTAAACTGTCCCACCCAATATAAAAATCAGAACACTCAATGTGATAATACTCGCTAGTGTTCCAATCAAGGTAACTGCCGAAACAAAACGTGCATCACCGCCAAATTGCGTCGCTAGCGCACTTGCCAATACAGCCGTTGGCATACTGGTCTCTAAAACTGCCACATTGAAATTCAAGCCTGATAATCCCATCAACGAGGCAAATCCAACAGCGATAAAAGGCGCAACCAATAACTTTAATCCTGTAGCTATACCAACTGCTGGGATATTTGTTGCCAACGTTTCATCATCATCATCTTCTTCTGACCTGTTGAAAGAAACGCGTGATAGCTGTAACCCTAACAAGCCAAGCATGAGCGGAATAGAGGCAGGTGCGGCAATTTCAATCACACTACGTTGTAAAACAAGCGGTAAATCCACCTGATAATAATTAAATATGAGACCGATAATCGCGGCGTATAAAATCGGTACTTTAAAGACATTCTCAAAGGCACTCCGTATCGGAACACTACCTCTTGATGCAAAAAATACCCCAAAAATATTACCAATTACTGCACTCACGGCATAATAAAAAATGGCTATGTTGCCACCTGCATCACCAAAAGCGAAAGTATTCAGTGAGATACCATAATTTGCCGCATTAACCAGTGTAATTGTTAAAATTAGTGAACTCTCAGCGCGTGTGCTGTAATTCATCATTCTTGCAACAATGAATCCAACGATTGCCATAGATATTGCCGAAAATATAGCGACAGCACCGACTCCGAATAAAGCTCCTGATAACTCCGCTTCATAAACACCTTTGAATACGAGAGCAGGAGTAAAAAGATAAATCAGATAAACAGATAAACTACGGGGGTCTGGGTTGAATCGTTTACCAATAATATAACCAATGAGCATAACCAGCATGATTGGTGCAATGACATCCAGCATGATGCTGAGGAGTTCCATAAGGGGTAGCTTTCTATAAGGGTAAAATTGTCAAAGTGTTAGAGTGTATCGGAGAAAGCTTTACATGAGAAGGAAGTAGAATCAAAACAGACGAGTATATACTCGCCTGTATAGTCTAAAATTTATAGCTTTATTTAAGCCATTGCGTCCGCTTCTTTAATGAGGTCAATTCCTTCCTCGATAATGAAGCGTTCCACATAAGGGTTATCTAAAACGGGCATTACAACCGTTCTACCATCTTTATTGAGAGTGAATTCATAAATTCTGACAGAGCGCATACCAGCATACCAATGGGTTACTAAGGCACATTTTTTGATAGACCATTTTTTTTCTAAAGCTGTAATGAGGTTATCGCCACCTGCGAAACTCTCAGAATTAGGATGCCAGTGTTGGCTCGTTAAATCACTATATTGTGTGTGGTAATTACTAACATTTGTTTTTTTGACCATGGGGGCATCCTTTTAAATAATTTACTAAGTAACCATATAATATCGTGCGTGTATTAAACACGCATTAATATACTATTTCGCTTCTTCAACGCGGACTGCCGCCATTTCAACTGTATGGTCGCGGATGTCATTCGTTGCTCGGTTCGGGAAGGGCAATAAAACCATTTTTCGCTGAAGGAACATACGCTCAATGAAAGGCGTAGTGACAATCGGGATAATCATCTTGTTACCATCTCGGACGAGTTTGAAATAGTAGAGTGAGGTTGTTCTACCACCGCGCATTTGTATCACTTGCTCATAAGCAATATTGACTAAACGCCAACCATTGCGCTGCGCAGTGATGAGACTATCTGCACCGGTATAAATTTCAGAAATAGGCGAGAAATGACGGTCTGTATCAGTGTACCATCCATGATTACCTTGGGGATTATAGATAGTCATAAGCTACTCCTCAATATTGCTCGTTATTGTGGCGAATGATTATAGAATAACTTTATTTAATCTTATCATATGTGACTTAAACAATGACTTATGTTCGTCACTGAGGCTATGTGACTAATTTCATAAGTGTCAAAATAATTTTTAAGTGAAGATTATACAGAGCATATCACAAACGAAAGCTCAATATGAATTAATGATACGTGAAAGTATGACAATTATTACTGGTTTCAAGTATATCTTTACGCTTATTATATATAGATAATACCCTAAATTTGCTGAATTGTCACATAATTGTGTTTATATATAGTGTCTTTCTCCGTGCTATAATACAATTCGATTTTTATAACATACACATAAAGGAAAATATTTTGGCACAAGTGATCCGCATTGCCGATATTGCAGACTACGAAGGGCAAGAAGTCACCATCAAGGGTTGGGTGTATGCCAAAACAGGCAAAGGTCGCCTCCAATTTGTGCGTGTTCGTGATGGTAGCGGACAAGTACAGTGTGTGGCTTTCAAAAAAGAAATTGACCCAGAACACTTTGAGATTGCAAAGGGCTTAACACAAGAATCATCAGTGATTATTACAGGGGAAGTGCGTGCTGATGAACGTGCCGATGGTTTCCCTGCTGGGTATGAAGTAGGCTTAAAAACGATAGAACTCGTGCATGAAGCGAATGAATACCCAATTACACCGAAAGAACACGGTACTGAATTTCTGATGGATAGGCGGCATCTATGGCTACGCAGTACCCAACAATGGGCAATTCTGCGTATTCGCGCGACGATCATCAAAGCATTGCGTGATTGGCTTGATAATCAAGGCTTCATTGGAGTCGATACACCGATTATTACCCCCGCCGCAGGTGAAGAGACAACGACACTCTTCAATATTGATTATTTTGGCGACGAGGCATATCTCGCACAAACTGGTCAACTTTATAACGAAGCAAACATGATGGCACACGGCAAAGTCTATTGCTTTGGACCAACTTTCCGTGCTGAAAAGAGTAAAACCCGTCGCCATCTCATCGAATTTTGGATGCTTGAACCTGAAATTGCTTTTTGTTCACTTGAAGAACTGATGGATATTGAAGAGCAAATGGTATCTTATGTCGTCGAGCAAGTTCTGACGAAGAATCGCCAAGAACTAGAAGTGCTTGAACGAGACGTAAGTGTATTAGAAAAAATTACCGCACCTTTCGCGCGTATCAGCTACGATGACGCGGTTGAACGACTCAAAGCTCTTTATGACGAAACTGAAGACCCTGAGCAAAAAGAATTATTGCATATCGAGTGGGGTGAAGATTTTGGTTCTCCGCAAGAAACTGCATTAGCTGAAATGTTTGATAAACCAGTTTTTGTCTACAATTACCCGAGTGCCGTCAAAGCCTTTTATATGCAACCTGTAGACGGTCGTCCGGAAGTTTGCCGTAGTGTAGATTTGCTAGCACCAGAAGGTTACGGTGAAATCATTGGGGGTAGTGAACGTATTTGGGATGCGAAACTGCTCGAAGAAAAAATTGCCGAACATGGCTTTGAACGTG
The DNA here is from genome assembly GCA_965230145.1 of Phototrophicaceae bacterium. GTDB lineage: Bacteria > Chloroflexota > Anaerolineae > Aggregatilineales > Phototrophicaceae > JAUZRW01. The sequence continues at coordinate 1,788,135 of CBDDKI010000002.1, read as the reverse complement.
AGAATTATGCGTGGTATATCGAATTACGTGAGTTCGGTAGTGTGCCACATGCAGGTTTCGGTATCGGTATCGAGCGTACCGTCGCATGGATTTGTGGATTGCCTCATATCCGCGAGACTATCCCATATCCCCGTTTGCTCAACCGCAAATATCCCTAATAAAACAAGATTTGAATATAGCAAAGACGGGCTTTTTTTGCCCGTTTTTGTTTCTAGCTAATTATCAGATATGTTACTGTGCTAACCCCAATATGCTAACATAGTAATGGTAATTTAGGCAAATTTATGATATACTAGTGAAGTTGAAGGCTACAAACAGCCCCAAATTGTCCGCAAAAAAAGAGAGGTAATCTCAATGTTCGAACCCGGTGATAAGGTTGTGCATGTGCGTCATGGAGCAGGTGTTGTAATTGAAACGCGCACAATGACATATGATGGAAAAAAACGCGAGTATTTCTGCATTGAGATGAATGATGACCGTCGGACACTGATGATACCCGTCGAAAATATTGATGAAGAAGAACTCCGTCCAGCCATCACAGATATGTCGCTTATTGAAGAAGTATTCTATAACGAACCTGCTGAACTTGATGACAATTACCGCACACGCCAAGCTAATATTCGCCAAAAACTAAAGACACGTAGTCCGCGTAAATTAGCGCAAGCACTACGGGATTTAGTATGGTTAGAACGCACGCATAAACTCACAAATACAGACTCACGCCTCCGTGATAATGTCATTCAAAGACTCTCACGCGAATTAGCCCTGAATCCATCAATGACAGTGGTTAATGCTCGTAAAAAATTAGAAGCAATGGTCAATTCTGCCATTACCGAGCATATGGATGACGATGAAGAAGAAGTTGTCACAACTGGCTAACGAGAGAACATAAAAATTGTTTATGCAAGCCCATGTCCTGTACATGGGTTTTTGTTTTGCTCTATTAAATGGATACATGCTATAATTAATCTAATGCAAATTTAATTAGATTATTTTTCTTTAAGGAGTTCATGATGGTGAATACCATGCAAGCGCAAGGCGTGAATTTTGAACTAACAGATGAACAAAAAATGTTACAAAAAATGGCGCGTGATTTTACAGCAAATGAAATTATCCCAAAAGCTGCAGAATATGATGAACACGCGACATTCCCACAAGATATTTTTGATAAAGCCCGTGAAATTGGTCTAGCCAATATGAATGTTCCTGAAGATTTTGGCGGCTTGGGAGCATCACTCATGGAAGAAGTTCTGGTTGCTGAGGAACTCGGTTATGGTTGTACAGGCATCAGCACCAGTGTCAGCACCAATGGCTTAGGGAATCTGCCGATTATCATTGCAGGTAATAACGACCAAAAAGCCCATTGGCTTGGTGAACGTCTCATGGATAAAGGCGAATTGGTCTCTTATTGTATGACCGAACCAGCCGCAGGGTCTAATGTAGTTGGTATCCAAACCCGTGCAGAGAAAAAAGGCGCATCCTATATTCTTAATGGCAGTAAAACCTTCATCACCAATGCCAGCTACGCCAATTTCTTCACTGTTTTCGCTAAAACAGACCCCAGTGCTGGGCATCGTGGAATGTCATGTTTCATCGTAGACCGCAATACACCGGGTGTGAGTATAAGCAAAAAATTTGAGAAACTCGGACAACGCGCTAGTGATACAGCAGAAGTCGTCTTTGATAATGTCGAAGTGCCAGAAGAAAATCTGCTCGGTGAAGAAGGTCATGGCTTCATGATAGGTATGAAAGTCTTTGATTATAGTCGTCCGGGTGTTGGTGCGGCGGCAGTTGGCTTGTTACGCCGTGCATTAGAAGAGAGTGTTCAATATGCTAAAGAACGCGAAACCTTTGGTGTTCCGATTTATCAACATCAAGCTGTAGGACACAAAATTGCTAATATGTCGATGGATTATGAAGCGGCACGGTTACTTGTGTGGCAATCTGCATGGGTTGTTGAACAAGGTGGTTCAGACTCACGTTTGAGTGCAATCGCCAAAACATTTGCTGCTGATGCCGCCATGAAAGCCACAACTGAAGCCGTACAAGTTTTCGGTGGTTATGGCTATATGCGTGAATATCCAGTCGAAAAACTGATGCGCGATTGTAAAGTATTCCAAATTTACGAAGGTACAAGCGAAATTTTGCGGAATGTCGTTGTTCGTGAAGTCTTCCGTTAAATGAAGTTTTAGTAGGGTCATACCGTTGGTGTGACCTTGCTATTACACATAAAATCCGATAAATCCCTCAAAATGCTCCCTAAACACCAGCAAAACATAAATATTTGAAAAACTTTATCGCACCAAAGTGTAAGTCATGGTAATATGCTCTTATTGAGTTTCCGCCTTGTATGATTTTTTGTGAAATAGGACTAAATATGCGTATTCTGATTATCTCAGATATTCATGCCAATTTAACGGCGTTTAAAACTGTATTAGCTGATGCCGAGGGTGAATGGGATTATGTATGGTGCTTAGGGGATGTTGTCGGGTATGGACCTGACCCCAATGAGTGTGTTGAACTCCTGAAAACCATGCCTCATTTGTGCCTTGCTGGCAATCATGATTGGGCGGCACTTGGACGATTAGATATACGCACCTTTAATCCAGATGCGCGACGTGCAGTCGAGTGGACACAAGAAACCCTCAAGCCAGAAAACATTGCTTTTCTTGAAGCCTTGCCTGTTACTTTTGTAATAGGTAATTATACGCTTGTACACGCTAGCCCACGCGAACCAGTCTGGGAATATATTTTAGAGCCATTGGTTGCGGCACTTAATTTCCCGCATTTTGAAACACCATATTGCTTCGTAGGGCATACACACCAACCTGTGATTTATGAACAAGTGAGTGATAACGGTGATACACGCGCACGCGAACCACGTTATCGTGAAACACACAAAATGAACGGGCAACGCCAAATCATCAATCCTGGTAGTATTGGGCAACCGCGTGACCAAAATCCCGATGCTGCTTATGGTATCTTAGATACGAGTACAGGCTTTTTTGAGCATCGACGCATCCCGTATGATATTCCTGATGTACAGAAACGGATGCGGCAATATGGTTTACCCGAACGACTTATTACACGCCTTGAACATGGGTGGTAATCACGAAAAAAACCGATAAAATTACCGACAGAGGCACATCCTGCCTCTGTTTTTAATTGAGTGAGAAGTGACTGAATATGGATGACCTCAGTAATAAAATGCGGCTCTATCTAGCCGAAATATATCGCCTGACTGATAGAGAACAGCCTGACGATGGGTTTGTAACAACGTCTGCTTTAGCAGATGTGCTAATGGTGAGTCCACCTGCTGTTAATCGTATGGTGAATCGACTAAAAGAACTTAATTTGATTGAACATGAACCCTATCAGGGCATCAAATTAACAGAAGAAGGTATCCGCGAATCCTTATTACACCTACGCGCACACCGTGTTGCAGAAGCATTTCTATCAAAAGTCATGGGCTTTGATTGGGATGGGGTTTATTCGGAAGCTGCACAAATCAGCACAGCGTTGAACGATACAATAATTGACCGCATGGCGGCGATGTCAGGTAATCCGCAATTTTGCCCACATGGTGAACCTATTCCACAAGCTGATGGAGACATCAAAGTAATGGATGATATATTGTTATCAGATGCGGACGCTGAAACAAAAGTACGCGTCACAAGAATGCGAACGCGCGAGGCAGATAGACTGAGTTACATTGAAGCCTTGGGCTTATTGCCAGAGCGTGAATTAGAAGTCATCCACAAAGCGCCATTTAATGGTCCCATGCAACTCAGAATTAACAATGAATACCGTATCATCGGGCATAATCTGGCAGAACTCATTCGGGTTAAACCTATAACTGAATAGAGCATCGTCTTATAACGATGCCCTATAAATTACCAACCAATACCAGGTGTGCCACTCGGATTAACAGCAGAGTTATTGACCTGAATCTCAAAGTGTAGATGTGGTCCTGTTGAATCGCCTGTACTGCCCACATAGCCGATAAGTTGCCCTACAGTGACAAATTGCCCACAGCTAACATTGCGTGCGCTCATATGCCCATATAAGGTCGAATACACGCCACCGTGTTCCAGTACAATAGCTTGTCCATAACCCCAAGTGCTATATCCTGAGAATAAAACATTCCCACTATTCGCCGCATAAATAGGTGTACCTGTTGGTGCAGATAAATCTAAGCCTGAATGCCCTGCATAGAAACCCGTACCCATGTGCCATTCGGTAATGGATTCGACCAATACGCAAACCCTGATGGTGTGACAGAACCACAACTGCCTGCTAGTCCATTGGCAAAACCAACGCCAACAATGTTGCCTGATGAATCCGTTTCTTGTGTACCAGCATCCCATGTGATAACTTCACCCTCACCACCGGGAATAAATAGATAGGTGCCACCCAGCAGAACATCGGTAGGGGTTACATCTGACGGTAACTGACCACGATTGTAATCTGAATCAATAATGGCATAGGGGTCATCAATCTTATATCTGGTAGCAATCTGCCCAACGGTTTCTTCGAGTGTTGCATATACCTGATGACATGCACCATCAACGGGCGGAATCCTCAAAACATCGCCCGGACGTAAGGCAACAACAACACGACGGTCATTACACCAAGCAATACTTTCGGATTGTAAGCCATAACGACTCGAAATTTCATCCATCGTATCGCCCTGCACAACTGTATAATCAATAAACCCACTTCGTGCGCGGTCTGTATTGACCACCGTGAAAGGATTATATTGCACTTGCAACAAAGGTGAGGTGCTAACAATCGGTGCTTCTAAAATACTGCTGAACTGCTCTGCGCTGATAATTGGAGGCAGTTCATTGTTACTACTTTCCACCACTTGAGGGTTGATCTCAGCTGTGGCGATAACAGGCTCAACATCAGTAGGAATAGCAGGTAAGGATGTAGCTTGTATCGTGGGTATACCTGCCACATCGGTTGAATTATCCTGACCATTTGGCAAAAATAAGACCACTATCGTTGCGAGTGTGAATATTGCCGCGCCGACTAAACTCAGCCAACCAACGCCTTGTTGCCATGATGGGCTACTCTGTTTCTGCAAATCATTTATCCGCTCGTCCAGTTCGTCAGGACGAAAGGCGATGGATGGACTCGTATCATCGTCATGAAAAGGAGGTTCAGGTATATGATGGCTCATAGATTCCACTCAAATATCGTTTTCTGTAATTGTGCTGTAGGGTTACACCGTTGGTGTGACCTTACTTTGTATAGATTAAACGAGTATATCAAAGCCCAAAAGTGGGTCAATGTGGAGTAGGCAAAGCGTATAGTTCAGCGTTTCGGGATGAGCAAGCGTCCTAAAATAGCTGAAATACCTGCAACACCCATGAGAACAATTAACCAAAGACGTGTGCTATTGTCTATTGGTGCCATTCTCGCGCCCCATTGCCGACGAACACCACGACGATAGTTCAAGACAAGCAAACCACTTGTAATAATGTCCGTAAAGGTTATGGCTGTGTTTGACACACTCATTTCAGGCTGTGGTGCATCTAGAGGGAGAGGAGGTTTGTCACTGAGTTCGATAGGATGTGTTGCATATCCATCACCATCTTCGATAACGCGTGTAAGCGTATACCCATTGCTATCTAGGATACGTGTATTCCGTTGAAATGGGGCATTTAAGGTCATATCAGCATACTGCTCATCTGCTTTATGCCATAAATTTGGGCGACCGAATAAGAGAGCTTGCATAGAGAAAAATGGCGCAGGCAGAATAGAAGAAAATTTACCCGATGTTCCTGCACAAACAATCGGTACCTTAAGCCAGTTTGCTTGTGCTTCAAGGTCATCATGCAGGTAACACCCACTCGAATTGGCTAGCCAATTCGCGACTTTTCCCCATTGATGTACAGGAACAGAGGTATTATCAACATATTCTAAGCTGGCTTGTTCAGTGTCGAGTTCACAATTCATGATCAGCAATAAATCAACCTTAGCGGCATATCGCTCCCAGATGTCAGCGTGGGCGGCATCCCAACCAATCATTAAACCAATTTTGCCGAGCAATGTATCCGCAACACATAATCCATGCCCCTCACGATAGAAAACACGTTCCCAGAGATAAGGATGTTGCTGGTCATAACGCCATGTTGTGCCATCGGGCGATACTAGAAATGCGGCATGAAACGTATCATCCTCATCGACAATCATCCATGAACCAGCAAGATGCACCTGATGTACTTTAGCTTGTTCACAGAGCCACTGCATCGTCATATCACTTAGGCGTTCAGTGACCTCGTAATTAGTTTCACTAAAAGTTCTCCCTGTATTGAACATGGCAGGTAAAACAATTAACTCTGCATCATCATTCACTGCGCTTTTTAACAATTCTTCTGCCCGTTGCAGACGCTCAGTAGTCGGTGCAGGTGTTCCATCCATTTGAATTGTTGCCACTCGTACCGAACGCGCCATAGCTTCCCCCTGAAATGATGTTTACACTGCCTGATAACTCACAAATTTGAATTGAGGAATGTCCTTGAGGAAGTCATCTCCTGTTGTAGCGATAACCTGCAACGGCGTTCCCGCTTCAAGATGGACTTCATAGGACATATCTAACACACTAAACTGAACAAGCCATGAATCTTCTTTGGCATCTATTGAAATAAATCTAAAATCATCTAGTTGATCATAATTTAATTCACGCCGTAGAAAATACTCTGCTGCTTGAACTGACTTATCATATATGGCATGCCCACGTAGTTTATTCAACAAGATACGATTATGACTGTAACTTTCAATAACAGGGATAGCATCTTCTTCTGTGAGGAAGCCATAACAAATCGCATGTGGGAAGCAATACATTGTTCCTGCAAAACGATGCCCCCCAATGTGGCTAGCCTGCCATACAGCATGTTGTTCACGCTGAATCATCGCATTATAAAGGGCAATTCCATATTTAGAGCAACAGGCATCCCGTTTGCCGTTTGTACAAATGACATACAATGGCTCATCATATGGACTAACGACCTCTCCTGCAAGAACAGTATCTATATCTAACTCTAAAATATCACTGTAAGATGCTAAATCAAAAGCATAAATCTTCGGAGTTTCACTCGCAGCATGCACGATAAAGAAGGTGACGATACGGTCATGTGCGTTAAGTTGCTCAGGTTGCCGTATCAATAACGGACGACTATTTGGAAAATTATCGAGCTTGCTTTTAACGTCATCAGGAATACGGGCATCTTCCCACGCATTATTGGTATAAACACCATTGTATTCCAGCAAAAACCAGACATCCGCTGATTTGATCGTGCCATATAAAGGTTCGTTATTCTTGCGTGCTAAATCTGCACTAAGACTTTCACTTATAGCCATATATCTCTCCTATAATTCGCGTGGGAACGAGGTTAAGCTACGAATACCATCTGCCGTAACAACCACATCATCTTCAATTCTTACACCACCAATACCCGGTAGATAAATGCCCGGCTCAATCGTAAAGACCATATCTTCTTCTAAGACAACATGATTATTTTCAGCGATATTTGGTAATTCATGTCCTGACAATCCCAAACCATGTCCTAGACGATGGGTAAAGTAGTCGCCATAGCCAGCCTCAACAATCACATCACGTGCTGCTTTATCGACTTCGTGGCAGGTGACACCGGGTTTTGCTATTGCTTGCGCGGCAAGGTTCGCCCTCAAAACAGCATCATAAATCTCACGCATCTGCTCAGTGGGTTCATCAAGGCAAAATGTACGGGTTATATCCGCAGGGTAGCCTTGTATTTTGCCCCCAAAATCAATCAGTAGAAATTCGTTTTCACCCAATTTGCGACTGCTGGTTGAGCCGTGCGGTAGCGCACTATTCTCGCCTGTGAGGATTAGTGAGCCAAAGGCTAAACCATCTGCGCCGAGATTGCTCATTTCATCATTGAGCTTCTTGGAGATTTCTAACTCCGTCATACCAATTTTTGCCCATTCGATTGTGCGCTTCAAGGCTTCTTCGCTGATGTCAATTGCTTCTTGTAACAGAGCAATCTCTTCTGCTGTCTTGTAGGAGCGGATAGTGAGCAAATCTTGACCTACATCAAGGGCATTATTGACAGTTGCGCCACCAGTTGCCAAAGCAAGCCATTCAAAAACACGCATTGTCATACCGTCAACGCCAAGCTGTGCGTCAGCATCTAAGCCTAATGATGAAATTGCTGATGTGAAGGCTTTCTCATACCCATCTGAATCACTCCAGCCAAAGGCTTGTGCCTCTAGGTCTGGTCGTTTTGTGAGTTTCGTCATTTCTAATTGTGGGATGATGAACGACAAGCCTGCTTGACTTACGAATGCAATCGTCGGGCGTTCCGAGAGATGAAAGTGCAAGCCAGTGAAATACTCCATGTTCGGGCTAGGAACAATTGCTATAACATCCGCATCGACTGATTCTAATAATTTTTGTAACCGCGCTTCATAATTAATTGCCATCGTTATGCCTTTATTGATAGGGTAAGGGCAGACCGACGGACTGCACCCGACTTAAATATTTATTTGGAAATATGTATACCAATCATAGCGTGGCTTGGCATCTTCAACTAGCGTTGTGCCAAAATGGACTCAGAGTGAGCATGTATCAAGTTGATATAAATATCAATTTGCCATTGACCTGCCATATCAATCGGGTGAAACCAATAGACAGCTGAACTCGTGACATTCTGACGGTCTAGCTGATATGAGAATTGCCGATTATCAGGGGCTGTGTAGATATATGTCATACGGGTATCAGCAAAATTGAGATTACGCAAAATCATCCCGAAGGCGACATTTTGCTCGACGGGATAGGTCAAGCGTGGACGGATGTTATTGAAGCAGGTTTCGACTGAGCCAACTAATGACGAATCAAAATCTGATGCAAAAAATGGATTCCAGCAAACTTGAATACTCTCTTGGTCATTGAAGATGATAGTCGGCATGACAAAGCTATTTTGCACCAGTGGCTGACGATAATTTGGATACATCACATCTCGAATATCAGTGGATAAGGAAAAGAAGGTATCATTCAGCGCATCACCAAAGCGATTAGGCAGTTGAGAATTATTTTCACCGCCTGATAACGACTCATACTGCCCGAACATTAAGACCAATCCAGATGGAACACGATTGTTCAAATCATTGAAAATAACATTGACCTCTGCCAGTAAGCCTCTATCGAAGCCATTTTTACTGGCTATATAGACCTCGCCAGGCAATGCTTGGGTGCTATATTGCCGTTGGGTATAGAGCATCACATTGAAAACACTGGTTGCCGTAAACCATTGTTCGGGTGTGCCGTTGCTGAGGTTATCGCGCAACTGTAATAAAAACTCTGCCATCGCACGGGGTGTGATTGTGTTGTAATTATACTCGTCAAAATAACGTTGATTAATGTCAATGAACTCTTGCCGATTAGGTCTATTAGGGATTTCTGTAAAATAATCAGATAAGCCTGATGTTTGTCCGCTTCGGTAAAAGCGCGAAGCAATCCCTGCTGGTACATCTGCCCAACGTGCATCTAAGAATTCGAGCTTTAAACGGTCAACCTCGCTATAAGGAATCACGTCACCAATATTCTCAATACCTAATGATTGAACGTAAGCGTTGATTCGTTCCCAACCGAGTGAATCCATCAACATCCATGTGGCTGCGTTGTCACTACAATTAATCATGTACTCGACAAGTTCGTTATAGGTATAACTTGTGCCAATATCGCTCTCACGAAGGCAATCATTCGAGCCAGCCATCCAGTAATTACGAGTGAATTGTAGGCGACCTGTACCACTAATTGTTCGATTAACTAAGCCATCATAATATGCCGCCGCAATGAAAATTTTAGGAACACTTGCCGTATTAAAGACTGTATCAAAATTTTGTACACAGCCTAAGCGTGTTTCTAAATTAATTGCCACAACACCCAGTTCTAAGCCAGCATCGTCATCATCAGTGCTAAACTCACAATCTGCATAATTTGCTAGAAAATCAGCTTGCTGTGCATGACTATTCAGAGGTAATGTCAACATAAAAGTGAATAGAAAAAGGATAAAAATACGATACATAGATAAATTTCCTTGACCACCATCAAGCGCAATGATTGTATATTATAAGGCTATGGTGATAGTGAATTTCTTGCAATACTGAGTTACTTAACGGTGGCTATCTTGCACTACCGTAGGCTAATGCCCTCTGATATGATTTGTGATAGATAATAATGTGGAGTTTCTAGCTAATTTATGCCCAATCCTGTTGTTGATATTCTAATTCCGTATGCCCTCAGTGATTTACAAATTCAAGCCTTACACGTCTGGTTAGCAACAATTTCTGCCAAGCTCGAACGCAGACGACCCTTTGCCCGTCGTAATCAGCAATATCATGATATGATGCGCGAACAACGCGAACTGTATCAATTACGCCTACAATTATGGGCAGAAGAAACATCTAGTCAACCACTTCAACAGGAACTCAATGATCTCAATACTATTGTTAGACAGAAACTGCATGAATATTGGCATGTTGGTGTCACCGATGGTCAACAATTGGATGTTTTATATCCGATTACGAATGCAGTCCGACCCTTTAGTGTCGATTTGCAAGTCTTCCGCATCATGAATTGGGAAGCAGAAAACGCATCCACACTCGAACTTTGTGACCTATTGAATAAATTAGGGACAATCCCTAAATATCGGATTCAACTAATTGGCTTTTTAGACAGTCCTGACGATTATTTGCTCTGTGGCTACATGGCATCAGAACTGGCACGAGAATATGAAGCCTATGCCAAGGTGATTTTACGCCCTAATTTCCACACAGTACGTGGTGAATTGGAGTGGACATCAGAGGATACTCAGAGTTTAGCGCAATCTTTAGATGGTGTAACGCATAATATTCGTTATAACAAAAGCAAGAGTATCGGTATGTACCAGTTACTAGATAGTCATGCGATGCGCGAATGGACGAAGCACGCACGATTCCATCTGCATTTTTAGAGGATATGAGTAAGTAATACGCTATGCCTACACTACGTTACATCTCTGTTGCACGTTTCCCGACTGAAAAGGCTCATGGTTTGCAAATTGCTCAAAATTGCGAAGCCTTTGCTGAGGCTGGCTATGATGTACAGTTGTGGGTGAGTAAACGCAAAAACACATCCACTCTAATGCCGACACAAGAGATTTATCCTCACTATGGCATCAAGCCGAATTTTGACATCAAACGTATTTCTTCAATTGACCTATATGGTTTTGTAAAAACAGGCACAAAGCTAGAAACAATCGCTTTTTTGATTCATGTCATGAGTTATTGTGTGGTGCTACTTTTCAACACACTGGTCAATCAAGCGGATGTCTACTACTCGCGTGACAAATATGTGCTTTTAGCCCTCAGCTTAATTATTCCTAAAGAGAAACTTGTTTATGAAGCTCATCAATTCTCAGCATCAGGTAGTGGAGCAAAAACATTGCAATTGATGGCAAATCGCGTTGGGTATATTGTTGCGATTACCAAAAAATTACGAGAAGACTTCATAGAAAAATGTAATTTCCCATCTGAAAAAATCATTGTTGCCCATGATGGTATTCGTAAACAACGCTTCGAGAACTTACCTGATAAATTGACTGCCCGTCAAGAAATTGGTTGGGATGAAGATGCCTTCATCGTCGGTTTTGTCGGACGTTTGCAGATGCTACAAGGTTTAGATAAAGGGGTGAGTACCTTAATCAATGCTTTGGCACAAGTTGAGGGTGCGTCTATTGCTTTAGTAGGTGGTCCTGAGCAATCCATAGCTGATTTGCGTGAACGATGGCTAAATCATGGGCTATCTGCTGAACGATTTTACTATGCAGGGCAGGTATCATCTTCTGAAGTTCCTCGCTATTTACGTGCCTTTGATGTCTGCGCGATGCCTCATCCATTTAACACACAATTTGCTTATTACACCTCTCCACTCAAGCTATTTGAATATATGGCAGTCGAACGCCCGATTGTTGCTTCAGATTTGCCCAGTTGGTCGGATGTTGTTACGAATGAAGAATCAGCACTCTTAGTACCACCAAGTGACATCACAGCTTTGGCTGAGGCTATCATACGATTACGTGATGATGAGGCTTTAGCACAACGATTAAGCGAAAACGCGCATAAGCTAGTATTCAGCCATTACACATGGAATGCCCGCGCAAAGGCGATTCGCGCTCATATCAATCGTAAGGGTAATTATGCGTATTCTACTACTCAATGACCGAATCCCTCCCGAAAATCGTGGTGGTGCAGGGGCAGTCGTCTGGCGATTAGCCCTAGAACTCAAACAACAAGGGCATGATGTTCATGTGATTTCAGCAACGGATAAACCCTCATTCGAGGAAATCCGTGATAACATTCCCACTTATCACATTCACATCAACTATCCTGAGCGTTTTCGAGCATGGTTATCGCTTTATAATCCGCAAGTAAATAGTGCCTTGCGTGAGTTGTACCAGAAAATCCAACCTGATGTAATTAATGCTCATAATATTCATCATTTCCTGACTTATAATAGTCTGCGAATCGCGCATACTATGCGTATTCCTGTCGTGTTTTCTTCGCATGATGTGATGTTATTTGCTTATCACAAAATGGGTTACTTTATCCAAAAAGATAAATGTGGCGTTTCATCACCGACAGACTATCGTTTGCCAGCATTTCATAATCTCAAGCAGATGCGACTGCGCTATAATCCTTTTCGTAATCTCGCTATTCGTCACTTTCTGAATCGCTATACGCAAGTACGGACAGCACCAAGTCAAGAATTGTGTAAGGCTCATCATGCTAATGATTTACCGCATTTTGATGTAGTGCATAATGGCATTGATTCAAATAAATTCTCGGTATCACAATCGAAAGTTGATGAATTACGCGAACGCTTGAATTTAAAGGGTCGCAAGGTCATTTTATTTGCAGGGCGTTTAACAGGAGCAAAAGGCACATATCAGTTGTTAGATGCCTTAAAACAGGTGGTTCAAGCTGTTTCGTCAGCCACATTATTAGTGTTATCCTCTGTGCCAATTGAAGAACAAATCCAAGACGACATATACAAAGTTTTGCGTGAGAAACATATTATCTCTGGTGGCTGGCTCTCTGGTGAGGACTTATCTGCGGCATTTCATCTAGCCGATGTGATGGTCGCGCCAAGCATCATTTTTGATACCTTTCCGACAGTTAATTTAGAGGCAATGGCGAGTCATACTGTGGTAATGGCGAGTTGTTATGGTGGTTCTCATGAAGCAGTTGTCGATGGAGAAACAGGCTATATCATCAATCCATTTGATACAGAAGATTTTGCAACTAAACTAATTCGGTTACTTCAAGATGATGTTCTACGGCATGAGATGGCAGATAAAGCCTATCAACGAGTGATTTCACAGTTCACGATGGAGCAACAAGCAACCCAGATGCTCCAAAAATATCAGCAAGCAATTGAGACTTATGAATGATTTAGAGCTAATTATTCAGCAACTATCGCATGATGACTCACGTATTCGTGTACAGGCTTTGAAAGCATTGGGCAAAGTTGCTGACGAAAATATGCTCCCATTATTCGCTAAAATGCTAGAAGATGATTCTGTTGCAGTAGTGCGTACTAGTGTGTTGGCAATTGGTAAACTCGGTGATTGTGAGGCTATAGCTATGTTGATGCCCTTACTTGAACATGATGATTTATGGGTACGAAAAGCAGTCGTACAAGCAATGGGACTTACAAAATGTCAGGATGCTGTGCCGATTTTGGTCAATCTCTTAGAGGATGAATCCTTGCATGACTTAGTACGCGAAGCCTTAATTGCCCTTAAAGTTGACCCTGATTTCTTTTAAAATGAATTGTTCTTAATTATCTAACGTCATACGCAGGAGTTCCACCTTATATGGGTTTTAATATTTTACTTGTGTTAGCTGGTCTAGCAGGGTTGTACTTTGGAGGCGAGTGGTTGGTCACAGGCTCATCACGGATTGCCTTACGCTTTAACGTACCTGCAATCATTATTGGGCTAACGATTGTAGCTGTTGGGACATCTGCTCCAGAATTATTTGTGAGTATTCAAGCAGCATTAGGCGGAAAAGAAGGTTTAGCACTTGGCAACGTAATTGGCTCAAATATTGCGAATATTGGTTTGATTTTGGGCATATCAGGCACAATTAGCGTTGTCGCTGTCAAGCAAACCCTCATTCGTAGAGAAATTCCTATCCTCATTTTCATCACCTTCTTTGCTACTGCTCTCACCCTAGACGGAACACTCAATCGCCTAGACGGAATTTTGCTTTTACTAGGTTTTGCTGGTTTCAACTTCTTTTTCTATACAATTTCAAAAAACACTGATGAAGAGCTTGAATTAGATGTCCCCGATGAAGAAGAAATCGACAAAAACAAACAATCGGTTTGGGTAGATGTCGCCTATGTGGTGAGCGGTAGTGTTCTGTTAATTATTGGTTCACGCCTAATGGTTGATGGGGCAACAGCAATAGCGGAAACAATTGGTGTCAGTGACCTTGTGATTGGTGTAACAATTGTTGCTTTCGGGACTTCTTTGCCTGAATTAGCGACGAGTCTCACGGCTGTCTTCAAGCATGAAGATGATATAGCCATTGGTAATGTGATTGGCTCAAATGTGGCTAATCTGCTTTTGGTCTTAGGAGCGACATCCGCTATCAGCACGATTAATATTGGTGAAACGGATTTATCCGTTATCGAATATGTAGTAATGATAGGCTTTACGCTGATACTTTTACCCTTTGCGCGTGATAAGCAACTCTCACGGGTTGAATCCGCTATTTTATTAGGGGCATATATGGCATTTATTTTGTATAGCTTCTTCTCGCCTGCTTGATGATAATGGGTGGAGAATATCTGCGCTCTTATTATATTTCATCTATTAGGGTTTCCAAGCTGGGTCAAATTGATTGTATTCTTCATTGCCTATCCGTTGGAGATTACTACCGTCTATATTCATAGAATAAACAAAAAATAATCTATCATCACCAGAATAGTCGATTATTGTGAACGCAAGGCGAGTACCAGATGGTGATAAGGATAGATTAGAAACTTCTGCGCCATCTTCAACAGGATATTCATAGAGAATAGTATATTCATCTTGATTATCTATATTGTAGTTACGAATTTGTGTTTGTTGTATGACATAGAGTTGTTGTTCATCTGCGCTAAATATAATTTCTCTGAAAGTTTCACTAGTTCTCAAGTCACTAAGAATGTTTTCGGAAGATTTAGTTTCAAGGTCATAAATATATAAATCAAGTTCTAAATATTCTTCCTGAGTTCCATATAAAAATCGTGTTCCGTCTTCTGACCATTGTTGATGAATTGATATTTCAGGAACTGGAATTTCAGTCGTATGACCTGTCTCAGGAACAATAAGTAACATTGCTAGATCGGATGAACGATTTGCAAGGATGCCTCCACCACCCCATAAAGGATACAAAACACGCTCCACTATTACATTATAGCGATTACTGCCATCAGCATTTGCTATATCGAGTGATGCACCTATAAATCTACTGTCACCGTATACATTTTCAAAGCTCATGAAAGCAAGCTGTTCACTATCTGGTGACCACGTCGGAGCTACAGCATTTGGGAGTTCAGCAGTAATTTCTAAAAATGTATCTACGACATATAGCGTGTATATGTTGTCTGATGTAAACTCAGTGTAAGCAAGATAGCGTCCATTAGGTGACCACAAATATGGTGTAAGCCCACTTATACCTATTAGACTACGATATTCCCCTGAATAAGGCATATTTTCCACGAAAACATTTTCAAGTCCAGTCTCTAGAAATTCGCTTTGGATATTTATAAAACCTCTTTCTTGTTCTTCTATATAAGTTAATTCCTCCGTTACAAACCCATCTGGTGTTGGCGTAGAATCCGTTTGGGCAAGTGTAGATAAACACAACGATATTAATCCTAGCAATAAAAATCCTGAATAATGGCGCATTGGCAATCCAATTTTTAGTAATTAATTTTCTCTTATACTATCATAAATCATCCCTAAAATATCCTAATTTATGAAGATTCTAGGTATTATAGAATTGTAAAATACACTAAATTACTCTACAACCGACGCATAGAGTTCAGTCTCAGGATAAAAACCATACCAACCGAACCAAAATGCAAGATGCCCTGCAACACGCTCTAATTGGCGACCATCTTCTGCGATAAGAGCATCTTCGGTCAGTTGCCATGTATCACCGACGTTATCGACTAATACCCCCTCAGCATTTAAGCTAAAAGTTAATCCACTACGATCATACGCACGGACAGCCGCGCCACCGGGTTCAAAGAAATCACGCTCAGGGGAGGCTTCGCTGATAATCACCACATCTAAATTATCCAAAGTATCATTTACCACAGGCTCATCAACCAAAATGGTGAGGGGATAAGCGCGGTGTGTATCATCCACCGTGAGACCAAAAATCATCTCTTTATTCTGGACTATTTCTGTATTTTGTTGGAATGATGGGAACATGATGAAATTAGAATCATTGAAATAATCCGAATATGCTGCACCGTTGCTGTAATTACGTTGATAACCTGTTTCAAGGCTGAGAACGCTCGTATCAGGATGGTCTTCTAGCCAATCGCTCCATGTCGTCACAACAACAGGCAATAGAGGCAATTCTAAGTCTGTAGTTGCTAAGTCACCAAAGGCAGGGATACCCGTAAACGCATTCCAGACTGTATTCGTATTGCGGTCATACATTAATTTATTGGAGCGCATCAACATACCCGTTGAGCCGAACTCTAGCACTGTTTCGCCTAATTCGAGAAAGTTTCCGTCTGTATCAGTATAGGTAAGGTCAGGGATAGTGACATCATAAAGGATACCTGCACCACACAGAGTGCAATAAGCGAGCATTACAGGGCGACCAGTAACACGACCATCAATACCCTCGACGACAGTCAAGGCTGTCTCATTTTGCCTAACATCGGGTAATTGCCCTCGAACAGTTTCCCAATCCGAATCGACCCACTCTAGGTCATCAATAGTTAGCCAGCCTCGTGAATCACATCCCGCCGAAACGCCGTTAATCTGTACCCAATCTTCTCCATCACGCGCAATCGCTTGGAAAATAGTCGGGGCGCGGAAGTTACAAATTTGCTCACCATTAGGTGCATCAAACATCGGCGTATGTCCGATAACATCGTTGAACATCTCATGCCAATTCATAATCCGTAGCGGATACGCGCGTGCGTCGCCATCAATTTCGACACCAAACACGAATTCATCAGCTTGTGGATAAGTGCAATCGCCATCAGAACAAAAGCGGAGACTCGCCTCGCTCTGTAACAGAGCATCTTCGGGGCTTAATTGCGGATTATTCACCAGTGAAGGAATCCCATCAACAGGCACACCACCCCAAACCACTTCGACCATATTTATTTGCGATGTGTCTTGGACATTTTCAAAAAATTGAGCGAAATCAGTGTCAATTAATGCTGAGAGTAGATTACCTTTGAACGCATCATAATCAGGTGGAAGCGCAATATCATTTTCACTCGCCCATTCCAGATAGATTGCCCAGCCACGTACAGGTGGTTCACCCGTGAGTTGCTCCAATGCGCCATAAATTTCCACTTCGGCTTCTACAATGCCGAAAGAAAAATAGGCAATGTCAATCAAAGGGGCGATATATAGTGTATCTCCTGAGTTACCAATGGCTTCAAAATAACCACTTGAACCAGCATTCTGGAAGCGTAGGTCAATTAGGGTGCTTATCATTGAGTTCATCGTGAGGTCATAATTCGAGAAATCATAATCTTGTGCTTGATTATTCGGTATGAAAACGAAGAAGATTGATAGTGAAAATAAGAATAAGCGTCTTAGCATCAGGCAATCCTATGAGAGTGTGATTTCTCGCTATCATAGGTTGAAAATATTGCGAGGGAATTTCAAAAAAGGCGAGAACAAAGTAGTCCTCGCCAAGTATATTTATTTTGCTGGGGCTGGTATAAGCTCTGCGCCACCAAGATACGGGCGTAGCACCTCTGGGATAACGATACTACCGTCTGCTTGTTGATAATTTTCCATAATGGCAATCATTACACGCGGGACAGCTAACCCACTTCCATTCAGTGTATGGACATATTCATTACCACTGCTACCTTCTTTACGATAACGAATCATTGCCCGACGCGCTTGGAATGCTTCCGTATTACTACATGAACTCACTTCAAGCCATTCGTTACATCCTGCCGCCCAGATTTCAACATCGTATTTTTTGCTAGCACTAAAGCCTAAATCACCTGTGACAATTTCAAGACGACGATAGGGCAAGCCTAATGCTTCACAGAGTGCTTCGGCTGATTGCGTTAAGGACTCTAGCTCATCGTAGCTGGTTTCTGCTGACGTGAACTTGAACATTTCCACTTTTTCAAATTGATGCCCACGCTTAATACCGCGTGTATCTCGTCCTGCACTGGTTTTCTCACGACGATAACAGGGCGTATGCGCGACATAATAAAGTGGTAAATCGCTTTCTTCAAAAATTTCGTCACGGTGCATATTGGCAATAGCAACCTCGGCGGTTGGTAAAAGGTAAAAGCCTTCGTCACTATCTTTATAGACCACATCACGGAATTTTGGGAATTGCCCTGAGTCATATAATGCTTCTTCATGAACTAGATGAGGAACATAAAGAGGCGTAAAACCATTCTTGATAGCACTATCGAGGTAAAAGTTGATTAATGCGCGTTGTAGGCGTGCGCCCCATCCTACACCAATATAGAAACGTGTCCCTGATAGTTTGACTCCACGTTCAAAATCAATCATGCCAAGCTCGGGTCCCAAATCCCAATGAGGCTTTGGCTGAAAGTCAAATTCTGGTATTTCACCCTTTGCTGGGTGAGCTATGTTTTCATCATCAGTGATACCAACCGGTGTACTTTCATGAGGTAGATTAGGTATCCACAGCATATTTTCTTCGAGTTCAGCTTCAACCTCTTTAATCTGATTAAAGCCATCATCCATACGACCACCCAGTTCACGCAATGCCGCTATGAGGCTGTCAAATTCTGATTTTGCCCCTTTGCTCGCATCTTCGAGTTCAGCGACTTCACCTTGACCTTCTAAAATAGCAACGGCTTTATCATATTCACCTTCTTTGATAGCGGCAGCAGCTGATATAGCCACAGTGGCTTTTTGCCCTTCATTAAGTTCTTTATTGCCACGTAACCGCCCATTGAGTTTATTTAGGCTGTTGCGCTTGCCCTGAATAGTCTCAAATTCAGTCCGCAATTCCCGACGTTTAATATCAAGCTCTACAATCTTGTCGATGCGCTCTAATGCGGCAGTATCTTGTAATTTCTGCATTTGCTCTTTAACCCATTCGGGCTTTTCGCGGATAATCTCAATAGCAAGCATTGCTGTCTCCTGTGTTATTGTGCATCTAATTCAATAATTCATCGTCGATAATTTGTAATTTGTCATAGGGGATAGGCTTACGTTTGTGAACGCATACCTCTAGCCAAAGGAGTAGTTTTAATTGATGATACGCACCATAACAATGATGTTTATCCTCTTTTGTTTCTAACGAGATAGTGACATATCTTATCTGCTCTCTACTTTATGCAACCGTTTCGACTAATCTTCATAATAACATCTGTGTTTAGAACTATATACTCAAAATCATGTTCGTTACAGCCTAGATAATTCAAAACGTCGACCTTGCATCCGAACTTTATCTTTGGTGATGAATTGCATCAATACAATGCCTTCAATGACACCAGGCAAAATAATGACTGCCCAAGCGACAGCACTCAATAACAACCACCATAAGCCAACCTGTGGCAACCAATCGCGCATGAAGAACCATTGGGGGATACCTGCAAAAATACCACCGACAGCAGAAATAATCACTAAACGGACAACTTGCAAAATGAGATTGTCAGCAGTCAGCGCGATATTGAGTAATTGTGTTCCTAAGATTGCCCCGAGTAACCAAAATAGACCTGTTCCAACTGCCCAAGGAAGATAAATTGAGATGTGACGATTGAGGATATATCCTTGTCCGAACCCTGCTAAAGGTACGGCAATATAAAGGTTTGGTTGTCCCCATATCATCATTTCTATAGTAATGCCAAATATAAAGCCAATATTTGTGGCAATAATCCATAATAACCAGAAACGCCAACCCCCTTGTTCGCGTTCTGTTTTTAAAAAGGACTCCATGTAACCTTCCTTGATAAATGCAGAGGGTAATGATTGCTTCTGACATAGTGTATAGCAAGCTGGAGAATTTTAACACTTAAGCTCACTCAATTTTGAGATACAATCCCCTAATGATAACAAGAAAAAGGAAAATCCATGCGTGTGGTTTTACAACGAGTGTCACAAGGGCGTGTAACAGTTGACAAGCAAATCGTCGGTGAGATTGGTCAAGGCTATGTGGCGCTAGTTGGCGTGACGCATGATGATACAAGAGAAGATGTTGAGCTATTAGCCAAAAAGACAGCAAATCTTCGGGTATTTGAGGATGATGCTGGTAAAATGAATATCAGTGGCTTAGATGCGAAAATCAGCATTTTAGTCATTTCTCAATTTACACTCTATGCCGATATGCGAAAAGGTCGTCGCCCGAGTTTTACAGATGCCGCTAAACCTGAACTCGCTGAACCGTTAGTCGAGTATTATTGTGAGTGCTTGAAAAATGAAGGTGTTGAAAAAATCGAAACAGGGATTTTTGGTGCTGAAATGCAAGTCGAAATTCATAATGATGGACCTGTCACAATTATCTTAGACACAGCAGATTTGAGTTGAATTAGAGAGAGCTACTATGAGTGACGATTTCACCCCTGAGGACTTCATCTGGCAATTGCAAAATAGTCAAGACCCCGATGAACGGTTATATGCCGCGTTTAAACTAGGTCGTGATAAGCAAGCACTTGTAGTCGAACCTCTCATCTCAGCCAGTGATGATGAGGAATATACAGTGCGAGTCCGCATTGCCGAAGCACTCGGGACACGTGAAGAAGCCGATTTGGTGTTACCAACATTAGCAAAGCTTATTCAGGATGATAATGCAATTGTGAGACGAACAGCGGCGGATTCGATGGGGCATATTGGTTCAGCAGAGGCTGTGCCTTATCTGTGTAAGGCACTACAAGATGACGATGAAACAGTACGCTCACATTCAGCAGAAGCCCTTGGTGAAATCCATACAGATGAGTCTGCTGAGGCACTTATAAATGCGTTTTTGCATGATGATGACTATAATGTGCGGTATTTTGCCAAGCAGAGTTTAGGAAAAGTAGGTCGGGCTGCTGTCCCTGCGATACTTGATGTCATAGACGATACCCAAGACCCTGATTTTCTAATCGAAATTTGCGAGATATTAGGCAACTTAGCTGACGCACGCTCGAAACCAGCCTTAGAAACACTCGCTCAACACAATGAGCAATCGGTGGCAGAAATGGCAGATTGGGCAATCAAGCGTATCTGGGATTAAAATATATCGCTTAGAATATATATTCTAAAATTGGTTTTTCATATATAATAATTTGAAAGTAATTTCCTAGTTTTAGGCTAATAAAATGAGTATAGATTCTGAAAATAACAAACTGGATACATTAGAACGTGATATACAACCGATGCCTGAGTTTGTTAAAGAAGCTCTATTACAAGAAAATGTGATGGATGAGTATATCAATCGTCCAGCGTATCAAAAGAATGATTATTTAGGTTGGATAAACAGAGCGAAACGAGAATCAACAAAAATTAAACGCCTTGATCAAATGATTGATGAGCTAAAACAAGGCGGTATATATATGAAAATGGATCATCCAGCGTCTAGCAAAGACTAGGTTTATGCAAGACAAGCAAACACTATCACGACGCAAGTTCTTAATTGGTATGGGTGTTTTAGGCTCAGGGATTGGGGCATGTGTTTGTGGTGGAATGACATCAGCAGGATTATTATGGTTCAGTAGCCAACCTCGTCCTGATTTACCAACACTTGTCCCTGCTAGCCCTATTCCAACGCAATCGCCTCGCTTTGAGCAACCTCCGATTATCAGTCGTAATAGCTGGGGAGCATTAGCTCCTAATCATAATGCCAGTAATGAAAATGGATTCTATAGTGATGATAATGTTGATGGATGGCGTATCTATGGCGATGAGCTTAATACAGCTTATCAAACGGTTGTTATTCATCATTCAGCATTTTATGAAGATAATGACATTAACACCTTACTTGAGGTGCAAACAGCACATAGGAATCAACGTCATTGGGCAGATGTTGGTTATCATTTCCTAATCGGGAAAAATGGATTAATTTATGAGGGGCGCGATTGGCATGTACGCGGAACACACGTCGAAACTTTCAATACAGGGAGTTTGGGTATCTGTTTACTAGGGAATTTCATGCGAGAAGCTCCAAATGTCAACCAACTCAATAGTACCTTGGCGTTGATTAATTGGGGGAGTGAACGTCTACAATTAACGCATATTGCAACACATCGTGATTTTAACCCACGTACACAATGCCCCGGCGACAATTTATATCCGTATCTTGAGCAATTTGCTAGCGCATCGGGTTTAAGTATTGGTACGGACGGTTATATTGCTCCGCAAGATACCTCTGCATGCTATTGTTGTGGGTGTCAGATAGCAACATGAAACTATTGCTTGCAATGTACTTCATTACTCGTTACAACTAGCACAGTTATCATAAGCAGATAGAGGTCATATTATGCCAACACCCGACGCAATGGCAACTGAAAAAGAACGTTTATATGAATCAAGTTCGCTACGCGACGATTTGAACGATGCTGAAGCAACCGTATTGCTAGAATGGGGCGAATCGCAATTGCAACGGCTAGCAAATGAATTTCCTGATGAATTTGAAGCAAAGGCACGGTTTTTACGTCAATTACTCAAGAATATTAATCGTTTTGTTGGGCAACGCGAATTTAACGAGATGGAAGGGCAACTCAAATACATGAGCAAGGTGAGTATGTATCTTGAGCCACTCGGTTGGAACGATGTGTCATCGAATGATATTTTTGCAGAATTGCCCGATGATAAAGCCAATATGTCAGGTAATTTATTAGCAATCATCCGCGTTTTATCACCTAAACAGGCTGCTGAGAGCCAAGTGGTTGATACACCCCCAACTATTGAAGCTCAATCGCTTGCTCCTAATTTAGATATTAGTGAGGAAATCATCGACCCTATCATATCTTCATCACAAATATCTGATACAGTAGAAGACATAAAAGAAGCGATGCAAGACAACTTATCCGACTTTGCAGATGGTGGTACTTATAATTTCAGTGACAAACTGAAAAGTGAATTTATAGAGGCTTATACCGAGTATGACGAAGAAGACGAGTAATAAATCAGGACCGAGTTTTATTATCGGTATAATCATTGTGGTCATAGGCTTTATTGTCTATGCCGTGACAGGAGTAGACTTTCTTGGTATATCTACCACGCCTGATGTAATGGCAACAGTGGAATCGCCGCGGGTTTCAACAGGTGAATTCACGACAATCGATATTCCACTAGGTTTAGGTTATCAGTCAGATTTTTGGCAACTTTATTTCACCACACCTCTGAATACTCGTGACCGTTCGCAATACATCAATGGGATTGATCTTCGTCTTGCCGCCGCCATTGATGCCACTCGCAACACCCTAGATATAGCTGCTTTTGAGCTTAATAACGAAGTCATCACTGAAGCTATCGTCAATGCTCATAATCGTGGCGTGACTGTACGAGTTGTGACGGATGACGAACATGGCTTAAATGACGATGACTCAACAATTGTTGAACTTGAACTGGCTGGCATACCAATCATCGATGATTCACGAACAGCGCTGATGCATAATAAATTCATGATTATGGACGGCATCACAGTATGGTTAGGTTCAATGAATTACACAATGAATGGCGTTTATCGCAATAATAACAATGCGCTTGCTTTGCGCTCTCGGCGTGCCGTTGAGACGTATCAGGCTGAATTTGATGAAATGTTTGAGCGTGGGGAATTTGGACCTCGTTCCGACCCGAGTAACGTCGGTAACTTTTTGCAAGATGGCGTTCCCATTCAAATTCAATTTGCAAGTGAAAATGAAGTAATTGATGTTCTTTTGGCGGAGTTAGAAAACGCTCAGTCAAGCATCCGTTTCATGACTTTCTCTTTTACCCGTGATGATATGGGCAATGCCTTATTAAATCGAGCATCCGCAGGAATCAATATTCAAGGTGTATTTGAACGAACAGGTAGCGAGACCCAATATTCAGAAATGCCTCGTCTTTTCTGCGCTGGTTTGGATGTTCGCCAAGATGGGAACAATGGAATTTTGCATCACAAGGTATTTATTATAGATGAGGCGACGGTTATTACAGGTTCATTTAACTTCAGCAATAATGCAGTTGATAGCAATGATGAAAATGTTTTAATCATACGTGACGTAGATATTGCTGCACTTTATATTGATGAATTTTTACGTGTTCAAAGTATTGCGACTCCACCTAACTCGATAAGCTGTTAAATGAGATACTGATACTGAGGGCATGACTATGTCCTCAGTGTGGTGCTTCAAACACAATGGTATCCATCATCTGTTGAAGTGTGTTCTCGTAATCTTCAAAATAACGCTCATCTGCTCCTGCTGTCACCACAATTAAATAATTCTCACGAGCAATCACGTAATGTAGTTGTGTATGAGTTAGGGCTGAGGTTACACGGACATCACCAAGCTGAAAGTAGAGTGCATCGCCTACAGGTAAATTCACAAGCTCTCGTGCCTGAATATCATATGAATTAGAAATGTAAATTGTCTCGAATTGATCTTCAACTTCGGCTAGTTCAAATGGGCGACCTAAATCCCGATAGGTGATACTTACTAGCACATCGTCAAAAATTCGAGTAACACTGAGGGTATCCGAGTTACTGGCTTCTTTTGACCAACTTAAGGGTGTACGTAGGAAAATGGTGGCATCTGCATTAGCAAATAAAGACCACATTCCCTCTTCGTTTTGATTAAATTGTAAAGTGTTAGCTACTTGCTCAATGAC
The DNA here is from genome assembly GCA_965230145.1 of Phototrophicaceae bacterium. Classification (GTDB taxonomy): domain Bacteria; phylum Chloroflexota; class Anaerolineae; order Aggregatilineales; family Phototrophicaceae; genus JAUZRW01. The sequence goes on along the minus strand of CBDDKI010000002.1, from coordinate 1,763,059 downwards.
TGCAAAAAATGCTGTTTGCTCAGTTTCTGAGCTATTGATGGGCATAGATGCTAATAAAGTAACATTTATCGAGGAAAGGTTTATCTCATACGCAAGTATGTGCAATTCAGTATTATGAGCTGTCGATTTAGTTGCCAATCCAATTGGTAAAGTAATGCTTTCTTCAAATTCGATGGTTGCTGTCGGAATGGCATCTAAGAGATCAATATTTTCTAATAAGGTCACCGTCCCTAAACCATTTAATTCTATCCAACTGCTCTCATCAGTTCGCCAGCTATCAGGGACACGAAACTGAAAATTACCTTGCGCTATGACTTGCCAAGCATGATTATCAATCTCAACACTTTGTGACAATCCTACTGCAACAGTTAGATATAATATAGAAATAACAGTCAAAGCAATCCTCATCACAAGCTCCCAACATACTCATTTCCAGCAGTATATCGGTTATATGTGAATATGAGATAACAACTATATGAGCTTGCTATTCCGAATTTTCAGGTGGGCAATCCACTCGGTGTATGACAATTTCGACACCATAGTAAGAAAATTCTTGGCAAATTTGGAAATTTTCTTGCGTTAAATAGTCGCTTAAACCCGGAGGTGTTATCGCACGATTACTCATCTCGATATAGATTTCAGGTTCTAATAACTCCCACACACCGAGTGGCGTTATATCCATATACTTTGGCATTGTCCCTTCAGAGGCTATAGCATGTAAATTTTGGTTATCAGGCATCACCCAGACTAATTCATGTGTACCAACAATGACTCTGTCATCATCCATTGGCACACGGTTGAGAATTTCTCGTCCAGCTAGTTCAATTACATGCGGTGGGATAGATTGCGTTGTTATTGCGTTACCAACAACTCGCCAGTTAATCCACTGGAAGGTCTGAGGGAGCAATGCAATTCCCATCACAGCAATGACCCAAGTTTTACGTTTTGGAAACCCATTACTGACTAAAGCACTCATAGGGACGAGAAATAAAGCTAAATAAGGATAGACATAGCCTTGTGTATCAACTAAATAAATCCCTAGCATACAAAACCCCAAAAGCATCAGGTAACGACGGTCATCGTTATTATGTCGCCATAGTAAGAACAATAGTCCACTCCATAGCAATACAGTGTCTAACTGTGATGTGAAGAATAGATAAGCAAAGCTACGATTGGTAGAAAATCTATCGCTAATGAGAGCAGTAAGGTAAACCTCTAAGCCACCAATAGGCAGAATATTCGCAAAGTAGTAAATCAACGTTCCAATGCCAGCCCCAGCCCCATACGCAATAATTGTCTGCATACTATCGGCTGTGATACGTCTTTCTCGTATAAGTGAAATGATGGTCTCGACTAAGTAAAACAAGCTCATACCAATGGCATATGCTAATCCTGCCGCGTGAAATTGAAGTGAAAGCGTAATGATTAAGCCTGCCAAAAAATTCCAGATTATCCGTTGCTGAAATGTTGCCGATTGCCAAGCAGAGATAGCACAAAAGAATGCTAGAGCTTGCGGCAAAACAAGAAAATGATCAGGGCGATAATCAAAAGCATTCAGAAACGCTGACCCAGCAATTGCCATAAGTACAACACTTAACCCAGCTAAGTTACCATACAGACGTTTACTCACTGCGCCTAAACTCACAATGCCCAATCCTAAGATCACAAGTTGGAATACCCGTGAGACTCGTATATCAAAATCGAATAGCCATTGGATTTCAGCATGGAGAAGGTGAATCCAGCCTAGCCCCGGTGTAATGGTATAAGGTGGATTATTCGCTAAGTTATAGCTTAGAGTCCCCTCACGCTGATATGATGCCGCAATATCTGCCCAAATTGCTTCATCGGGGCTATAAGGTCGCCCTAAAACAGACATCAAAATAAGTGGGATTGCAACTAAGCATATTGTGATGAGGATAAAAGTGAGCCAATATCGTTGATGCTTAGGATTGTCTTCATAAGAATACAAGATAACAACTGTAAGAAGTCCCCAATTCATGCCCAAAAATTCGGTAATTTGCCATCGAAAACCGCGTGTTGAAAGAAAAAGTATTGTAATAGCAGTTATAGCAAACAGAATAAATAGTATTCGCTGAACATTTGTTTTAGCAGTCAATTCTAGGATATGCTTTTGCCCAAGAAGCAATATCCCCCAGATGATAATAATGACAACCGTCATTATTAGGAACGCAAAATACCCTCTGCTATATGAGCCTAAGACTGTTCCACCTGTACTGATATGTCCCCACCAACTCTGCACCAATACCAAATTACCGAGCAATCCAGCAATGATGATAGCAAAATATGGGATTTGTTTGGTTTGGCTATCGGGCATCAGCACCTATTCCTTGAGTATTAAAAAATTAGCTTTGAATTGTAATGATTATCGAGAATATGTGAATAGAGGAAAGACTATTGCATTGAAAACAAAAAACCGATAGTGAATATCGGTTGGGGTAAATCTACGGAGAGGACAGGATTCGAACCTGCGTAGGGTCTCCCCTACTCGCTTTCCAAGCGAGCGCGATAGGCCACTCCGCCACCTCTCCATTTTGAGCCTAATATCAGCACATTATAGCAGAATGCAAGCCGAGTGCAACACTCGAAATCACTTGCTTTATCGCTCTATTAACCAGCCTTTTGAATGTAGATGATATGATGGTGCGTGATTAAAATTTTGTTTTACGTTACAATGGATTTTGGTAATCACAACACTTAAAGAGAGACCGCTATGCACCTCAATACTTTTTCCATCGTAGCCTATGACCCTAGCGAAAATGCTTGGGGTGTAGCTGTTGCTAGTAAATTTTTAGCGGCGGCGGCAGTCGTCAGTTGGGCGCAAGCTGGGGCTGGCGCAGTTGCCACACAGTCTTATGCCAAAGTGGGTTTTGGTCCAGCAGGTTTAAAATTATTGTCTGAGGGTAAATCGGCTAGCGAAACACTGACGCTCTTACTAAAAGATGACGCGAATCGAGAACAGCGACAAGTGGGCATTGTTGATGCACAAGGTAATGTCGCCGCTCACACTGGGAGTGAATGCCATGATTGGGCAGGCAATAAATCAGGACAACATTTCAGTGTGCAAGGTAACATCCTCACGGGCGCAGAGGTATTAGACGCAATGGCTGATGGCTTCGTAAACGCTCAAGGCGAACTTGCGGATAGGCTCGTAACCGCATTACGGGCGGCAGAAGGCGCTGGTGGTGATAAACGGGGTAAGCAGTCAGCAGGGGTTCTTGTTGTGAAACCAAATGGTGGTTATGGTGGCGATAATGACCGTTATATTGATTTACGTGTTGATGACGATGAACAACCTGTGAAAAAGTTGCGTCAATTGCTAGAAGCACATCATCTTTTTTTCGGAGAACCCAAAGCAGAAGACCAAGTTCAAATTAATGAAGAAATTAGTCGTGAATTGCAGAATATAATGGTTGATCAAGGCTACATGGGTGGTGAAGTCAACGGCGAGTGGGATGAAGTGACCAAACAAGCCTTTTGGGTACTGGTCGGTAATGAAAACCTAGAAGAACGATGGAGTTTACACGATAATCCAAATGCCATTGACCATGTTACTCTGGAGTATCTGCGAAAACGCTTTAGTTAAGTTTCGCTCCGTAGAATGTTCCTTAATTTTAAAAAGATGCTACCATTATATGGTGCTGTATTTATTTTGCTTCTAACAGCATTTTTGAGTTTTTTTGCTTTAGAGAATGCCCGACGTCTTCATCCTGATGAAGCATTCTATATGACAATTTCACGCAATGCTGCTATGAATGGTGATTGGTTGCTTCTCTCCGAGTCTCTTGATAAACCGCCTCTCACATACTATACAAATGCACTAGCACTCGTTTTTTTTGCAAATGAAACTGATGAAAATGCTGTCCTACAGCTTGACCCCATCAAAGGCGAATTTGCAGGACGAATGCCAGCGACCTTGATGAGTATTCTACTCGTTGCGGTAGTAATGCAAGTAGTAAAGGCAGTTTCTGATAAGCCCAAAGTTGTTTGTTTAGCTGGTATCCTAGTGGCACTCTCACCGTTACGGATTGTATTTGCACCGACTACTTTCACTGATATGCCAATGCTACTATTTGGAACACTTGCCTTATGGATGGCATTACGGGGTCAATGGGGATGGTCTGGTAGTTGGTTCATAGTGAGTGTTTCAGCAAAACCGCAGATAATTTTTTACCTACCGTTACTCCTAGCATTACTGACATTTCACGCCTATAAATACAAAAATAACCGTATAATCCCTATCAGCTTTCTATACTTTTTCATCCCTGTAATCCTTGGAATTTTACTTTTATGGGGATGGGATGCCATCCGTGTTACGAATGGTGCAGAGAGTTTTTATCAATTAGGGCAATCTCGTTATACAGTTACGACTCTAACCTCGATTGCAGATTATCCAGCGCGTTTTTGGGCATGGTGGCAAACAACACAATATTTATGTGGACATGCGGTTCTCACAAGCACAATCGTGATATTTGCTTTTTTCAGAATGTTTTTCTTCAAGAAAATTTCAGCATATATAGCTCTGCTATGGGGATGGTTATTTAGTTTCTTCGCCATTCACATTGTATTGACACTCAACCTCTTTGACCGTAATCAAATTATCATTTTGCCAATTGTAGTCATGATTGTTGCTCTTAGTCTCACAGGAGAAACATCAGTTAATTTTTCATCCAAATTTAGGATTTTCGCCATATCATTATTGGGATTTTCGCTTGTATTTTTTGCGATTCAAGCGACATTATGGCGATTGCCAATAGGTGGGGATGATGGTCAGCATGATAGTATTGATGAACTAGCAAATTACTTGAATAGCAAACCAGTCGCTACGGTTATTTATGATCGATGGTTGGATTGGGAACTTGATTATTATATGGGTCAATGGACAGATAAACGGCGTGTATTTTATCCTACGCCTGAATTGTTAGTAGACGGTGCATTATCTTTGGATGAGGCAGGTATTCGTTACTTCGTCGCACCCAGTGATATTGATGTATCTGAATGGTTATCGGCTTTGGAAATGGCACAATTTTCAGTGGATTTAGACTATGAATCAGAAAATTTCCGCGTTTATAGATTAATTCCACCGAATTAATCTTCCTCATCATCTTTCTGAGGAGGGCGTTGCAACCGTTGCAGCATTTTCAAGGGATTAGGAGGTGTTTTGATATGTAATTTAGTTTGAGCCGAATGGCTATCCACTGGTTCATCAGAGGGTGGCACGAATTTCTTCTCAACTCCTGGAAAACGCTCACGCCAATCATCCAAAAATTCATTTAGCCATTTGAGGTCAGCTTCGATACGGGTGATGCTATGGGTATATAATGCACGTAAATCGTGGCGTTTATCAATATCATCTGATTGTTGATGCTTCTGCCACAAGTCATTGACAGCTTCTAATTGACCTTTGACATCATCTCGATGATAACTCAGCATCACATAGACTTGGGCAGGTTGTAATACATGTAGATTCGCCAAACCTAGCTCAAAACCAGTCCCAACAGAGCGCGGTGTTCGTAATAAATCGGATACGGCTGTTCGGAGTATCCCTTGTCCTGCTTCGGTTAAAGAGTAAAGTTTACGTGGTGTCCCTGATTGGCTGGGGCGTAATTCGCTGATAACCATATGCTGACGTTCAAATTTATTGAGGATATAATAAACAGAAGAATACCCAACTGCAAGCCAATCACGCATTCCTCGCTCATCAATAATTGTTTGAATCTCATGCCCATAGCGCGCACCTTGCGCTAATAAGCTCAAAATGGCCAATTCAGCGTCTGTCATTATTTATTGTGCCTTACGACGACCGTGTTGCAAAACCTCACGAACTGTTTTTATGAGATTATTCGCTAAATAGGGTTTTGTAAGGTAACGGTCAGCACCTGATTCTAAACCTTCACGGATTTGTTCAGGGTCAGCTAATGCCGATAAAATAATAACAGGCACATTATTATAATGTTCTTTAGCCCGAATTTTTTGTAAAAATTGAATGCCACTAATTTCCGGCAACATCAAATCTAACAGAATTAAATCAGGTAACACATCTCCTTCGAGATGTTGTGCTGCCTCATGAGCATCTATTGCCGATAATGTTTCCATTCCAGCCCGTCGAATCAAAGAAACGACAAGTTTTTGTAAGGCGGGGTCATCATCAACTACTAAAATTGTATGTGTCTCTTGTTCAGTCACTAGTACGAGTCCTTTGTTTGCAACCCAAAATACGATATAGTGCAAGTATATAGATAAGCATGAACGATGACAAGCAATATCATTCTAGCTTTACATAATCTTTAGTGTAACCTACATATTCAAATTCTGACCTTAAGAGTATTATATTAGCCGAAAACCTGTCAACTTAAGGAAGATACGTAAGAAAATGTCAGACTTAATCGGACAAATAATTCGTGATTATCAGATAATTGACTTTATCGGACAAGGTGGACACGGTTCAGTTTATAAGGCATTACAAAACTCAGAAGCGCCTGTTGCTCTAAAAATAATGCTTCAAGATCATCTTGAAGATAAGACAATGGTTCAACGTATTCTACAAGAAGCTGAAATTATCCTTGAATTAGAGCATCCTCATATCGTTCCGCTAGTTGAATCATGGCAAGACGATAAGGGCATTTATGTGGTAATGCCTTGGTATGATGGTGGTGATTTAAGAACCTACATCAATGAAAACCAACCTGTAGACCCTCAAGTTGTGAGTAGAATCCTCATACAAATTTGTGATGCTCTTGACATAGCTCATGCCGTCAAGATTATTCATCGGGATATCAAACCTGAAAATATCCTGCTTGATAGTGATGGTAATGCTTATCTGAGTGACTTCGGTTTTGCGAAACGCATGGATAGCACAGTAGAAATCACAACTGTGGGTGATGTCGTAGGGACACCAAATTATCTATCTCCTGAACAAATCATGGGCTATGACATTGGCAATAGCGCCGATATTTATGCGCTTGGTATTATGTTGCATGAGATTCTTGATGGCGCACATCCCTATGCTGATACCAAAAGTCGGGTTCAATTGATGCTGAAACTTGTAAAAGATGATTTGCCAAAATTGAAAAATGCTAATTTATCCCAAGAAAAACTCGAACAAATTGATGCACTTATTGGCCGTTGTACGCATAAAAATCCTGATAACCGTTATCAGACAGCCTCTGCGGTGGCAGAAGATTTTTCGCAAATTATTGAAGAATAAGCATGACAATTTCGACGTTTCACTTGAGACTTGGTCGATTGTCGTGTACAACTGTGGGAGATAATATTTAGGAATGTGGAGAAGATTGGTTTGGGAAGCCCACCAAAGGAACAGAAGGCACAAACCCTATCTGACTTGATGCGTGAATGGACAGGTGGATTTACATCCGTCATAGGTCGCACACTGTATCAAATTGGTGTTCACCCTGATGCTGTCACGATAGTTGGATGGTTGATGGTGATTGTGGGAGCAGTGTTTGTCGCACAAGGTCAAATGGTCATTGGCGCATTATGGTTCTTCTTCGCCTTACCAATGGATGCCTTAGATGGTGCAGTCGCTAGAGCAATGCAACGAACAAGTCGTTTTGGCGCAATGCTTGATTCCACATTAGACCGTTATGCTGACGGTTTTATTTTTGCGGCTTTGAGTTATTATTTTGCGGTGAATAATCAATTTAATATGCTTCTATTAGCACAACTAGCTTTAATTGGGTCTTTGCTTGTGAGTTATACGCGCGCTCGTGCTGAAGGCTTAGGTGTCGATTGTAAAGTTGGCTTGTTCACTCGTATGGAGCGTTTAGCAGTCATCATGGTGATGCTGTTCTTCCCTGTCTTATTAGAAGCAGGGGTGTTAATACTGGCGATTGGTACAAACTTCACGACATTACAGCGTATCTGGTTTGTGTATCAATCTTTAAATAATGAAAGCGAATAAATATGGAATTTACAGCAGAGCATATTCTTTTAAATTTTGGTAATCAAGAAGTACAAGTTCGGTATTATGGCATTATCATTGTTACTGCGATGTTGATCGCCGCGTGGATTGCCTCGCGTTTAGCCGAACGCACAGGGCGTGACCCTGATCATATCTGGGGTGCTTTAACATGGGCTATTTTCCCCGGTATTGTATTTGCACGTTTATGGTTTGTTCTTTTCCCCCCTGTTTCTTTAACAGCAGGATGTAGCCCAGATGCAATCGCAGGTCCATCTACAGTTTGTTACGATACCGCTTGGTTTTTTCAAAATTTCTTTAATTTAGAAAACGGGGCAATCGCTGTCTGGAGTGGTGGCTTACACATCTTTGGTGCAGTAATTGGTGGCTTGCTAGGTTTGTGGCTTTATTTTGGACCACTACACAACCGAGTTGCGCTATTCTTCCATTATATTTTCCTACCTATCGCTATCATCTTTGAAGGTGCTTGGTGGTTAATTACATCTACCTTACAACGTATTGGTGGACGTGAAGTAACGCCTTATAAGATTCCTCAATTTGAGAGTACCTTCCCACGCGAAGGTATGGCGATTAGTCCTTGGTTGGATATTGCTGGTGTTGTATTACCCCTCGCACAAGGTATCGGACGTTGGGCAAATTTCGTCAATCAAGAATTGTACGGAACGCCAACAAATTTACCTTGGGGCATTGCGATTGATGCGAATAAACGCGTTGCACCCTATACTGCTGCTCAATATGATGGTAATTTCCATCCCCTATTCTTATACGAATCACTCTGGAATTTGATAGCCTTTTTCGTGCTATTCAACTTATATAGTCGCAATCGTGACCGTTTCCAAGCAGGCGATTTCTTCTTACTCTATTTAGCACAATACTCATTCATCCGTTTTCTTCTCGAATTTTTGCGCCTAGAAGTTGCTTACTTCCCCGGCACACAAATCAATAGCGCACAGACCATTGCAGCTGTTGTTTTTGTAGTTGCTGTAGGGGCATTCTTTATGCGTCGCAATAGTGTTCATCCTGATGGCTATGAAGCCTCAGTCAATGATAATTCGGTTGAAGTTGTGACAGAAGCATAAACTCAAAAACAAGTTAATTACAAAAGCGACTTATCTCAATAGATGGGTCGTTTTTGCTTTAGAACCTATCCCTATAAATTCTGCTAATTCCTCATCCAGAGATAATTAATCTATGCGATAATAGACTTTGGTATGAGAGGATTGAGCACACCCTATGATTGAAACATTTCAACTATCTAAAACCTTTGACGATTTCCACGCTGTTAGCGATGTTACTCTCAAAGTTGACCCTGGCGAAGTCTTAGCCATGCTTGGACCTAATGGAGCAGGAAAAACCACTACTGTGCGTATGATGACCAGTATCCTGCCTCCAACATCAGGTTGGGCAAAATTGGCTGGCTATGATGTGACGAAAAACCCTGAGTTAGTTCGTGCCAATGTCGGCGTTCTCACCGAACAACATGGTTTGTACCAGCGCATGAAAGGCGTAGATTATCTGAGCTTTTTCGCCGAAATTTATCACATTCCGAAAGAATTGCGTAAAAAACGGGCGTTAGCTCTCATGGAACGTTTTGGCTTGGGTGATGCACTCGATAAGCGTCTAGGAGAATATAGCAAGGGCATGAAGCAAAAACTCGCTTTAGTCCGCGCCATGCTCCATAATCCACCTGTGCTTTTATTAGATGAACCCACCTCGGCAATGGATCCTCAAAGTGCTAAACAAGTCCGTGAAGCGATTTTAGAATTACAACGTGATGAACGCACCTTCTTAATCACCACCCATAATCTCACCGAAGCACAATTGCTCGCCAATCGGATTGCTATTATTCGGCACGGGCGCATTATCGCAAAAGGCACAATTGATGAACTCGCCCAGCAATTTGTGGGTCAGCCGATTATGGAATTACGCATCAATGGTGAACTCAATGGCTTACAAAAAGACCTTGAGCAAATGGTCACGATTGAGAATTACGGCTTGAATTGGATGCAATATCGTACGCCTGAACCGTATCAGATAAATCCGCAATTATTGGCAAAATGTCTGGAATTAGGCGTTGAGGTGGTAACCCTTTCGCAAGTGACGAAAACGCTAGAAGATATTTACTTGCAAGTAGTGGAAGAAGATGAAAAAGGCAAGCAAGAGGAGCAATCTGCATGACAACTATTAACACGCAATTGCCTGAAACAGAGCGAACTTGGCGAACCACTCTCAGCAATGCTTTAATTATCACCAAGCGTGAAATGCGCGATAGTATGCGTGACTGGCGCATTATCGCACCGATAATTTTTTTGACATTTTTCTTTCCATTTTTGGCGCAAGCAGCAGCAAGTTGGATGGCTAACTTCTTAACACAATATGAAGCAGAGTTTATCGGCGAGCAATTCATCCCTCTGATGCTAATGATTGTCGGATTTTTCCCGATTTCAATTTCGCTGGTGATTGCTTTAGAGACATTTGTAGGCGAAAAAGAACGCTTGAGCCTTGAGCCTCTGCTAAGTACACCTCTAACCAATACAGAACTCTACATCGGCAAGACTTTATCCTCCATGATTCCACCCTTAGTTGCTAGTTTTGGTGGTATGAGTTTCTATCTGTTCACACTTTCACTTGGTGAGACGACATGGACACCACCATTTATGGTCATCTTTCAGATGTTTATCTTGACGATTGTACAAGCCCTCGTCATGGTAACAGGAGCAGTCGTGGTATCCAGCCAAGCCACAACGACTCGTTCCGCTAATTTACTGGCAAGTTTCATTATCATCCCCATGACTCTCGTGATTAATGCCGAAGCCATCATCATTTTTGTTGCGCCTGATGCACGCTCAGAAACAGGAATTAGCTCTTTATGGGTAATTGCTGTTGCAATGCTCATCGTGACAATTTTACTGCTCCGTATTGGCAATAGCATCTTTAATCGGGAAGAATTGCTCGGACGCATGATTGATAGCATCAATTTGAGCAGTATTTTCGGTAAAATCTGGCAGTATATCCGCGCATATAATGATGAAGGCACACCAGCAAAAAATATCGTTGAGTGGTACACCAAAGCGATACCCTATTCGCTCATGAAAATTCGCACAGCAATGGGTGTTACAACGCTTGTATTCATTGTTTACTTCATCATTGGGATGTGGGTTGGGACATTGCCTAATTTCCAATTGCCTTTAGAGGGTGCGGATAATCAATTAAATGCAATCTCAGCATCAAATTTAAACACAGGTGCGGAGCAATTGACTACAGCATGGATATTTGGGAATAATAACCGTGTAATTGCCATAGGGTTTTTCTTGTCGATTATCAGTTTTGGCGTTGCGGCGTATGTCATCATGCCGATTGTTTTCATTGTTCTGGGCTATGTCGCGGTACAGATGTTTTCAGCAGGGTATGGGATGTTGTATCTAACAGGTATATTGCCACATGGAATTGTCGAAATCCCGATTGTATTGATTGCAACGGCGGCAATGTTCTACGTTGGGGCAAGCATCACCAAACCACCTACCAACCAAACTGTCGGACATGCGTGGCTAACCACATTTGGTGGGGCAGTTAAACTGTGGTTGGGTGTTATCCTACCGGGATTGTTAATAGCCGCAATTATCGAAAGCACGGTAACAATTTCACTCGTGCAACAGGCAATTGCAAATAGCTTTTAGAATACTATCGACTAGCCTTAATTTGAAAGTTGGTACAACTTCATCGCTCGAAGTCCGTATTAGATAACAGGTTCATCTAATTTGAGGATAGAGCAATGAAAACAATATTACAAAGACGCTGGCTCTGGGGATTGATGGTATTTTTTGCTATTGGTATTGCGATTATCGCAGTTGTCCCTTATTTGACTTTTAATCCAAGTAACTTTTCACCTGTCTTTGAAGGACGTTTTCCTGATTCAAGTGTCTTTTGGCTGTACATGCACGTCATCACAGGAGGCATTGCACTATTAGTAGGGTCGTTCCAATTTTGGAAATGGTTACGGAATAAACATCGTAATGTGCATCGGTTGCTGGGGCGCATTTATATGTTTTTGGGGATTTTTCCCGCATCAGTTTCAGGATTAGTCATAGCTCAAGACACCGTTGCAGGATTATCGGGCGCATTGGGCTTTTCCTTGATGGCGATTGCATGGTTTATCACTGGAGCAATATCGCTCTATGCGATTCTCAATAAAAATGTACACACCCATCGGCGTTGGATGATTCGCAACTTTTCTCTGACCTTGGCGGCAGTGACACTACGCTTATGGTTGCCTATATTAATTGTTTCCCAAATTGGAGTGGGTATCGAATCCGACCCTGCATTTATGACAGCCTACCAAATTGTTCCTTGGCTCAGTTGGATTCCCAATCTAATCATCGCCGAATGGATAATTCATATTTTGATGCCACGGAGACAAAGCCAGATAAGCACATTAGCAACTGAACAGTAAAAGTTTTCAATCACTGTCTTGCTGATTAAATTTTTCTAATGCAGTACGATTCATCTGTAACCATTGCAGACCGAGGATTGTCTTGGCATCTGTGAATTCTCTGTCTTTGAGTTTCTTTAATGCTTCATCAACAGGTACACGCAGGGTGCGAATGTCTTCGCCTTCATGGTCTAAGCCACCTCCGTCAAAGGTTTTTTCATCTGTATCCAACCGACCGTAATACAAAAATACCCGTTCCGATGAACCACCCGGACTCAAGAAGAAGGTATATAAGTGGCGCAAGACATCGACCTCATAACCTGTTTCTTCTTCTATTTCTCGCTTCATGGTATAGCTAGGGTCTTCGCCTTCTTCGACAATGCCTGCGGGCAATTCCTGAACCCATCCATCTCCAGTTTTGCCATAGGTTGGGTAGCGGAATTGCTCAATGAGGAGGATAGTATCCTCAACGGGATTATGTACGACAGCAGCAACTGCATCACCACGCTCTAAGCTAAGACGTGTGATTTCATCGCCCATCTCGCCCGAGAATTTTTCGTGACGTAACTTTGCTTGCACAATCCGAAAAATTGCTTTTTTATAATCCTGTGTTTCCTCAATGATTTCCACTTTTTTAGGCATGGATATTGCCTCCGCTTGATTGAATTATAGAAAAATTATACCTCAATTGCGGATATGTGCATTGTGTGCCAGAATTTATTCACATATATCCTAAGCCTACTGTGGGGACAAACTTTATATGGGGCAAAAAATATTTATTAGCCATCGTAATGATAAAAAAAGTAATGCTATCGGGGCAGAATTAGGCGAATTTTTAAGTGCTGATAAAGGGCATACAGTCTTTTTTGACAAAACCTATCTGCAAGGTGGGATGACATGGCAACAAGAAATTATCAACGAATTGCTGAGTAGTGATGTTGTTATTGTTATTCTGAACAAAGGCACAGCTGAATCGCATTGGGTGCAACGTGAAATTGATATGGCACGCGCTCAGAATATCTCGATTTTACCTGTCACATTGCATGAAGAAGTATCAGATATTGAAGATGCACTGGAACGCTTTGACCTACATTCGACGCAATTCATTCACCTAGAGTTGCTCGGCAAAAATGCAATTGATGCCACGTATCAGAAAATTGCAGGGCGCATCGAACCATTAAGTGAAGAAACAGTGGCTAATCAAAAAGATATGCTGGATGCCTTGCAATTACGTCTAAATCCACCTGTGGAAGCTCCTAAGAAAACACCCAGCAGACGCAATTCACACGCTGTATTATTTACGCATCCTGACGCATACGGACTAACATTCGCGATTGCAACAGGTGATGCCAGTCGTCTAAGAGAGTACGAAGTCTTGGTAAATACCGAAAATAATTATATGCAGATGGCACGCTTTTATCAGACAAATACCTTGTCTTATGGTATTCGACGAAACGGTGCATATATGGATGGTGAAATTTTGCTTGAAGATACCATCCAAAATGAATTGTATGATAATGCCTATAGACGAGGCTTACCTGTCCCTGCACGAACTGTCTTAGCAACCAGCGCAGGGCATCTGCAAAGTGTGATGCGTCGCCAGACAGATTATCGTTATGTACTCCATGCCGCTGCTGTTCGCTTTGATTATGATAAAACGCCTGCTAATCAGCCTGTGAGTAATATCGGACAATTAATTGAAAATTGCCTTGATAGCGTTGATAAAATTGATGCCAATAACGGTGAAATTCAAGGAAAAAACGGTATCATCGTCCCCTCTGACGATAACTACAAACCTCTACGAAGCATTTTGTTTCCTGCCTTTGGTGCTGGCGAAGGGGGCAAGCCCTATAAACGCGCTGTTGAGGATATTGTCTCAATCTTTGCCAGAGATGTGCCTGTGTGCATCAAAGCAATGGGATTGAGTATTAATAAAGTTGGCTTTAGTGTATATTTCCAAGATGACATAGAGGAAATCACCAACATTTTCTTCAAACATGGTTTTGAAGAAATTGCTGAATAAAATTGCGGTCTCAGAGCAAAGTCAGTAATATTAGGCGAATAGTATAGAAAAGTAATCTTATGGCTGACTTTGCTCCAATTAGTTTATTGTTTCCTGATGCTCCTAGCCCTCATCACAATAAAAATAGTAATCTCTATAATGATTTAAACCTCACACGCCTAGTACGTTCACTTTCACTTCATCCACAATATGAGAGTTATGTAGCTGGTATTTTGCTGAATTTCACGACTGATATTGAAGTAATTTTATATCGGCAAGCCATTCTCAATGACTTACTCAATAATCCTGACTTAGTACAACAACTTCATGTTTTGTTAGAAGAAATTATTGTCTTAGAAGGCTATTTAACCTCGCCGCAATGGAAAGAAAATGTGTTGCGTCAGGTCGCGTGGCGATTGAGTGAATTACAACGCTATGTCGATACGGTTGCCATGCTTTATGAGGTGTTGGTCAAGGCAGGGGATGCAATCCAATCTGAGGGGTTTAAAAAGTTACGTAATCACTTAGAAACAACAATGAATGGTGAAACGTTTCAGCACCTCAAACAAGAGTTACCCGAATTACTACCTAAAATTAGAGACATACGTAGTATTACGATTGGCATCAATCTTGATTTAGATATGCGACCGCTTTCAGCAACACTACTCAATACGCATAATGACCCATTCATCCATGAAACGATGATTTCACGTCTATTAGGACTTGGCAAAGAAGGTATCGAGAGTAGCAGTCGATTACACGATGCTCGTCATGTTTCGGGATTAAAAGACTACCAAATTGAACTCAATGACCGTAATAGTCCCTTCATGCCACAATTATTCCGAGATTTATCTGAATTGATGGATGATACCAGTCGCCCTGTGGTGCGTGCGCTCAAGAAATATACCCAAGTAAATAGCCAGGTCTTGGTTGCACTCAAGATGGATATTGCATTCTACTTGGGGGTCGTCAAAGCGATTGAAACGGTACGGTCAGCAGGATTAGCCATGACTCAACCTGATATTGTGCCGATGTCTACACGCAAAATGTCGATTAAAGATATGTACAATATCAACCTATTCTTCCAGCAACTGAACAAAGTCAAAGATAAGACTGAGATTGTTGGCAATGACGTTGAGTTTGGGGATGATGGACGGATATTTATTCTGACAGGACCTAATCAAGGTGGAAAAACGACCTATACCACTGCCATTGGCTTAGTCCAAATCTTAGGGCAAGCAGGGTTGCATGTGCCAGCAACACAGGCAGAAATCAGCCCTGTGGATGCTATTTACACCCATTTTGCTACTGAGGAACGTCCGAATTTAGAGGCAGGTCGCTTAGGAGAAGAAGCCCGTCGATTGAATACGATATTTGAGCAAGCGACTCGTCACAGCCTTGTCTTACTCAATGAGTCCTTAGCCAGTACTAGCGCAACCGAGAGTCTGTTTCTAGCACGAGATGTCGTCCGTGCTTTTCGCTTGCTAGGAGCAAGGGCAATTTTTGCGACACATTTACATGACCTCGCTGAAGACTGTGACGTGATGAATGCTGAAACTGAGGGCGATAGCAAAATCATCAGTGTGGTTTCACAAGTACAAGTCATTGATGAAGGGCAACAAATTAAGCGTACCTACACCATTACTCCAGCACCACCGAATAGCAAAAGTTATGCACTTGAATTGGCGGCACGCTTCGGTATTAGCTTCGAGCAACTAAAAAAGACGATTCAGCGCGATTAATCATCCACCCACACAGGTAAATGACCCAAGGCGACAATGTCATGCCATTGGGCGCGGTCTCCTTCTGTCAGGATAGCACTCTCAGCGATAACATTTGCGCCCGCTTTTTGCATAATCAAACGCATTCCTTGTAGTGTACTTCCTGTCGAAATGACATCGTCAAGAATAACGACACGCTTACCTTTGATGAATTCGCGGTCACTCTCATCTAAAAATAATGTCTGAGGCGCACCTGTTGTAATGCTGAGGGTTTCTGATTTCAGAGAATCGCCCATATAAGGTTTGTGTGATTTACGTAGCACAACATAGGGCAAATTGTTCATTTCTGTGCTGATTGCATGAGCTAATGGGATAGATTTTGCTTCGGCTGTGACCAGTGCATCAGGTGATTTCTCAGCAAGTAACTTTGCAAGGTCTTTCGCCACCGCATTCACCAATTCTGTATCGCCCAAAATATTGAGGATAGCTATTTTGACACCGGGTTTAATCTCAAATTTACGTAATTCTCGTTTTACGCCAGCAATTTCTATTGGATAGGTTTCATAATTTGGCATTAGTCACCTCATTGATTGTAGATTTCAAACAAAAAAGGGTCATGATGACCCTCAAAATTTAATCAAGCTGATATTAGCTTAGTCTTTGTCCTTATGAAATACAAGTTTTTCATCACAAACATAGACAACATCACCAACACTTAACTCATAAGCAGATTTGACCGTCTTACCACCGATGGTACTGCCGTTGGTGCTCCCCAAATCTTCGTAAAAAACCTTACCATTTTCCAAGCGGATTTGACCGTGAAACCGCGAGACTCCACGCTCATCAATGATAATTTCATTATGCGATGAGCGTCCAATACGCATAATGTCTTTGTCTAAACTAAAAATATTATCTTTATATTTGACGTATTTTGGTACGATGCCTTTTTCTTGAGGGATGTTTGTCGCACCCTTTGTACCTTCATCGACAATGTATTCCATTGTGTCGCGTTTATCGCCATCTTTTTCTTGACGTTTTTGCTCACGGAAGCGTAGCATCACGGTATCTTCATGGCGATTCATCATCGAATACATGGCTTGCGTTGACATTGTTTTGCGACTGTATTCGTTATATGAATCGGCACCTTTTTCTAATTTAGTGGCTTGTGTTAATAGAGCTTCTTTTTCTTCACGCAATTCGTCGTTTATCACTTGAGATTCATCAATAGATTTGGCGACATTGCGTAAAACAGAAGATGCTTTTTCATAGTCACCTTTATCAGCTGCTTTAACTGCTTCTCGACGCGCATTTGCCGCTTGCAAGAGCAATACAGATTGAGCAACCTCTTTATTAGGTTTCGATTGTTTTGCATCAGCACTGACATTGATTTTTATAGGAAATTCTTCTGTTTTGTGAGTAGTGCCATTGCCAATAATTTCATCATAGTCAAAGCGGAGGGTGGCAATTTGCGCTTCACCAATCGTCGCCATTGCTGGGATAGATAGTTCTAATACAAGTGTCTTAACTTCTTGTGCAAAAATATCCCCGAGGCGGAAACTGGTGCTATGTCCTGTTACTTCGGCAGGGTAAGCATTCAATTGGCGTACTGTTGTCACATCATCTTCTGTATTAAGGGTAATGGTCAGGTTTTGCCCGACAACACTCAATAAACCAGACAATTCTTCTTGGAAAATTTCAGGTGTCACTTCAGGACTTTCAATGAAGTAAAACGCGCCACCGCCTGCGTTTGCCATTTCCATCATGAGGTCTTCGTTGAAATCTTTGCCGATACCCATCGTAGTTGTTGAGACTTCTTCGCCCCGTTTTTGCTTCGCCATTGTGATGAGTGTCGCCGCATCTGTTACACCACGATTGGCTAGTCCATCGCTCATGAGGATAACGCGATTTAGTGAAGATGAGGATAAATGGTTCGCAACGTGCATACAGCCTTCAAGCCATCCACCGCTTAAATTGGTCGTCCCACGCACGCGAATACGGTCTAATAATTGTGAAATGGAGTCTTTATTGCTAACTTTTTCAGGGGCAACCAAGGTTTCGACTTTATCATTGTAGAGAACAATTGAAAAAATATCATTTGCGCCGAGATGTTGAACGAGGAATTGTGCGGCTTGGCGTGTGTAATCAATTTTGTCACCTGCCATTGACCCACTTTTATCTATTACAAGGCTTAAATTAAGGGGTCGACGCAAGGCATCATCTGCGCCTTCGCCTGCCTCAAACCGTGCCATTAGATATAGCTTTTGAGGATGCTCAACTGTCAACATATCATAATCGAGTGAAAAATCGGCGCGCATCGAGTCGTTTCCCTACAACGTTTATTTAAACCTAAACTATTTTAACACAGGAACAGAAAATAGACGCACATAAGTCATAATTGTTTTATAAAGAAAAATTTATCTAAAAGGAGAAGGGGACTTGTGAGGTCATTAACTAAAAAGCGATGAATTTCGGGTGAATGTTCATCGCTAATTATGCTATATAAGCCGAGAAATAAGAACAAGTTCGCTCATGAAAAGGCAAGTGAATTAATTCCGTACCCGTTTGGTTTCGTTCATTACAAACCCAGTGAGCTAATTTTGAAACTGCAATGCTTCGGCTATTGTCAACGAGTCGATGAATTTCTCGTTGTAAATCACCCCCAAATCGCTGGGCAAGCATGGCACTATCTGTGTCAGACACAATGGTCCTCCAATCGGTAAATAAGAATTGGCGTTTATCATATCTTCGATAAACTATCGACTGCAACGGTTCCATGACGAACCTCCTTAATCTAACAGTCTATTACCATTATAAAGCGACTTTACTTTATGTAAAGGGTCATGAAGGTTATAATATTGAAACAAGAGGCATTATAATAGGTTTTAAGGGGTCAAAATAACGCGTTAAGGTCACACTGAAAGCATGACCTTGAGCAAAATTTTTCAGCTTTTTTACAATTGAGCGTATTGAACAGCTTGTGGTTGCGTAATTGAGGAGATGCCATCATCGACGATGAGACCATCTTTTAGCACTAGGGTACGGTCTGCCCGTTGTGCTAATTTCAAGTCATGAGTGACAATGACAACAGTTGTTCCCATGTTACGTTGTACATGGTCTAATGCTTGCAAAACCGTCGCGCTAGATTCTGAATCCAAGTTACCTGTGGGTTCATCTGCGAGCAGTAATGGAGGTTCATTAGCTAAGGCGCGTGCAATAGCTACCCGTTGTTGTTGCCCACCCGATAATTGTGATGGACGGTGATTCATACGGTCTCTTAAACCGAGCATATCCAGTAATTCTTTTGCGCGACGTGTTGGATTAAACCCTGTTTTCCGCGCAAATTGAATTGGTAATGCCACATTCTCTACTGCAGTCAGTGTTGGGATGAGATTGAAGAATTGGAAGATAAAACCAATTTTTTCATTACGAATTTCTGTAAGTTTATCTTCATTCATCCGTGAAATATCAATGCCATCAATGAGGATTTTGCCGTCGGTAGGACTGTCTAATCCTCCGATAATGCCGAGTAAGGTACTCTTGCCACTACCAGATGGTCCCACAATTCCGACCATCTCGCCAGCTTGAATTGTCATGTTCACACCTCGGAGGGCATGAACAGTGTGTTGTCCGAGTTTGAGTTCTTTCGTTACATTTTGTACATCAATGACGGAATGAGTCATAGTCTAAGTTCCAGTATGATTAGCAACAATTTATAACGACCATACGCAAGATTGCCATGTCCCGTTGCAGTGTATGATGCTTGCTAAAGATTAAAATGACAATACAAAGTGGGAAGTTACTCATTAAAAATATAGAACACGGAGGTTTAATCCTACCGTGCTGAAGAATTTAGTTATGATTCAGGTGTTATTTTCATTATCTAATGAGAATGAGTGATTAGAGGTTGCTTTGGCGATATGTTCATAATGCCGATGGATAGACATAAATGCCAGAAGAATATCCGAACGTGTAATGATACCAACTAACGTTTCAACACGCATCACAGGTAAACAGCCAATGCGATTCGTCAGCATTAAACGGGCAACTTCCTCGGCGGATGTCTGAGGTTCGACAGCAATTGGTGCAGTAGTCATTACAGCGCGGACTTTCAAGACGCTACTAAGTTCCTCATCTTGCCAGCGTTCATGCAAAATAAAAGGAGAATTTAGCGCAAGCCTGCAATCTCGGTCGCTCAATACGCCGACTACATGCCCTTGTTGACTCAATACAGGCAAGTGATTAACACTATGCTCATCCATCAATTTTAGTGCAGACCGCAAGGATTTATCGGCACGTATAGTTATGGGGTTTGTGGTCATTATATCGATAGCGTTCATAGACTTTAACCACCTTATCAAACGTAAGGGCGTAGCATGCTACGCCCTTACAAATATTGTTAGATTATATTGAAACTTTCGGTGTACGTGAACGGACTAACATACGGAAAACATCACTTTCTGTGAGAATACCGACGAGGCTACCATCTGCATCAATAACAGGTAGACCACTGATTTTATGTTCAAGCATCAATTCGGCGGCATCCAAAATAGATGTATCGGATTTTACTGTATAGACATTAATCGTCATCACTTTATCAACCACCAATTGCGCCCAAAGATAATTCAGTTCCCAAATACTGAGTGTTGTGGCATCAGATGGGCTAGCTTCGCGCACATCGCCGAGTGAAATTAATCCGACTAGTTTTCCATTTTCAACAACGGGTAAGCGACGAATATTGTTTTCGCGCATTATTTGGTGTGCGCTACTGATGGACGTATTGCGACGAGTTGTAATGACGTTTTTAGTCATCCAATCACCGACTTTTATATTCTCGAACATATCAGCCTCCTAACCATAGTGTGTCAACTTATTTTTATGGTACAAGGCATTCGAGAAACAAAGGTACTGGAAAGAGCATGATAAATGTCATGCTCTTTGAGGATTAATAGGGGCGGTGATACTGATACTTAGGAACTTCGTGAGGGTCATTAGTTGTATAAATTAAAGTCGATACAGAGGCAGTCGCTGGATAGATTTCAGGCAAACCGAGTGTATGGATGCGATTAGCTTGTGTTTTCGTGCGCCCCATATCATTTTCATCCTGCTCTTTAGCAAACATAAATGCACTGACCACAAGGTCGCCATGTGTGACAGCCGCGATTTGCTGATTAGCGTATTGGCGACGCATGTCATTCAGGAAATCAATCAAGCGCCGACGCACATCTCGGGGTTTTTCATATTCCTCATCAGTATCGGTATATAAGTCGAAATTAATTGCTTCAAGCTCTGTATGAGACATCCCGTCATAAGGGGAATATATTTCAATCAGACGCTCATCAACAGCAACTTCAAGCGGATTAGGACGTTGTTCTGAAATTAAATTTGCTGTTTCTTGAGCGCGTTCCATCGGACTAGAATAAATTGCGGCAAGCTCATATTGTGCTAGATGTTGCCCAGCTGATTTTGCTTGCTCGCGTCCTGTCTCGCTGAGATAATAGTTGGGTAAACGTCCGTATAAAATAGCTTCTGGATTATGGACTTCACCATGACGCGCTAGATAAATTGTTAAAGGGGCAGGCATTGGTCAAATAACTCCTAAGATATGGATTCATGATAGAACAATATAACATAGCTTACACGCGATAAAAACTCTTCAAAAATTGATATAGAATTTTTAATCTCAAATGCTTGACACCTCTTCTGACCCGTGTTAGAGTGTTCTCAGTTAATAATATAAGTTTGTCGGAGGCGTTTATATGCAAGCCCAAAATTTAGCAGAAGTCTTGGTTGCCGCGCCGACGGTTGTTTAAAGTCGACTTCAAACGAAGTAGATTCTTCAAAATTCGACCCCCCAACAGCCGATGGTGCATGATAAACACACAGAGAACTGTGTGTGAGATTGTGTGCTATAGCTGTTTTTAATCAACAGCAATGCACTTACGCAGGCTGTTTTTTTGTTCCAGCCCCTACCCTAAACAATTTAACTCAGGAGATTGCTTGTGTCTGGTTCGCAATGGCGGATTGACCTCGCACAACAGCTTAGTCTTTATTGCAATGGAGGAGTTGCTCGCATTGTTGCTTGGTCTATGCTGAGAACAAATTCAATATCTCTGAAACACGTCAATATTAAGGAGCGGCAACCATGACGACATTTGCCGAACAGAAATTACACGATAGTGAAGCATATCTAGCCCGCAATGTCGAATCGCCACGCGCTTATTTTGAAGCGGCAGAAGCGGCGAATAATGCAGGTAACACCGAAAAAGCAACACGTTATCTACGGATGGCGTTGAATACACATAACACCCAACTCTTAAATCAGTTCGATATCAAACAAGCATTTGGAGAAACCAAAAATGCCTAAGTACACCAATTGGGACGAAAGCTATCTCAATGAATTAGAAAACGAGTTTTTTGAAGACCGTCAAAGTCGACGTAAACGCAAACAAAAGGTGAATCATCAACCTAAGAAAAGTGAAGAAGAAATTATCAGTGAATTAGCCGATGAAACGGGCATTGCTGGTGGTTTTGAGATGACTTATAGCCCCGGTGAAAAAGATCATCATCAAAACCAATGGTTACAAGATTCACTGATTTCATTTTTCTACCAAGACCTCATCAGCGATGTTGTGGCAATGGTCAAAGGGGGCAAGGAAGCCAGTGTCTATCGTTGTAAAGCACATGACACCAGCGATAAACAATGGTTAGCCGCAAAAGTATATCGTCCGCGCATGTTCCGAAATTTGCGTAATGATGGTATGTATCGTGAAGGACGTACTGCACTCGATATGAATGGTAAGGAAATTAACGCGAAGGATTGGCGTGCGCTCAAAGCTATGAATACAGGCAACACGCGTGGTCAAGCAATGTCGCATACCTCATGGTTGATGTATGAGAATAAGACTCTGCGCGATTTATATGCAGCAGGTGCAGCTGTCCCTGAACCTCTTGCTGTTAGCGAGAATGCACTTTTGATGGATTATATTGGCGATGAATTTGGACCTGCTCCAACTCTCAGCGAAGTCACCATTGAACCCCATGAAGTCGAGCCACTGTTCAAAGAAGTGATGCGGAATATTGACCTCATGTTGCAACATGGCATCATTCATGGTGATTTATCTGCGTATAACATTCTCTACTGGAACGGCAAAATCATGTTGATTGATTTTCCACAGGTTGTGAATATACAGAATAATCGTTATGCGCGTAAAATCCTTACCCGTGATGTTGAGCGCGTTTGTGAGTATTTCCAGAACTTAGGTCTCAAAGTCGATGAAAAAGACATTGCCGACAAACTTTGGCAAGCCTATGGTGTCGAAGATGCTGACCAAGAAGAAGTTCTAGTCAATATGCTAGAAGCAGTCAGCTTTGAGGATTATGAAGCACAAGAAGACTATGATGACTAATCATTCTACTGTCTGACTTAACATCTAATTTCAATATGTAGCGAGTATTGAAGGTGCTAACATTTACCGTTATGATTTGATGGTTATAGACGCTAATATGGTGGATACAGTGTTGTATCCACGTATCTATTTAGAGAGAAAGTTATGACAGACAACGAAAATACTACGTCGAATTTCATCACGGATATTATTGATGAACACATGGAAAACGGTCGTTTTGATGGCAAAGTTCATACTCGTTTCCCACCTGAACCCAATGGCTTTTTACATATAGGTCACGCTAAATCTATCTTTATCAATTTTGGTCTAGCTGAACGTTATGGTGGCTTATGTAATCTGCGCTTTGACGACACCAATCCTGCCAAAGAAGAACAAGAATACATTGATGCGATTATCGAAGATGTAAAATGGCTGGGCTACGATTGGGGTGATCGCCTCTTTTTTGCATCAGATTACTTTGATGAACTTTACGAAATGGCTGTTCAACTCATTAAAGAGGGGAAAGCATACGTAGATGAACTCAGCCCCGAAGAAATGCGCGAGTATCGTGGCACATTAACTGAAGCTGGCAAAGATAGTCCTTACCGTACCCGCACTGCCGAAGAAAATCTCGAATTATTTGAGAAGATGAAAAACGGTGGTTTTGCCGAAGGTGAAGCTGTTTTACGCGCTAAAGTAGATATGACATCAGGCAATATCAATATGCGTGACCCTGTGATGTATCGTGTATTGGATGCACATCATCCACGCACAGGTGATAAATGGAAAATCTACCCCATGTATGATTTTGCTCATGGGCAGTCGGATTCAATTGAAGAAGTGACTCATTCTATTTGTACCTTAGAGTATGAAGACCATCGTCCACTCTATAATTGGTATCTTGATAACATCGAAATTTTTCATCCACAGCAGATTGAGTTTGCACGCCTCAACCTAACGTATACTGTCCTCAGTAAGCGCAAATTGATTCGCCTTGTACAAGAAGGACTCGTTAACGGTTGGGATGACCCTCGTATGCCAACAATTTCAGGTATGCGTCGGCGTGGATATTCACCCGAAGCCATTAATAACTTTAGTGAAGGCATCGGCGTGAGCAAGAAAAATGGCATAGTCGAAATTCAGCAACTTGAATACGATGTGCGTCAAGATTTGAATAAAACATCTAATCGCGTAATGGCTGTTTTGAATCCACTCAAAGTAGTCATTGAGAATTACCCTGATGATTTAGTTGAACACATGGAAGCGGTTAATAACCCTGAAGATGAATCCGCTGGTACACGCACCGTACCATTCTCAAAAGTGCTGTATATTGAGCAAGAAGACTTCATGGAAGACCCACCGAAAAAATTCTACCGCCTCTCACCCGGACGTGAAGTGCGCTTACGCTATGGCTATTTCGTCACTTGTACTGATGTCATCAAAGACGATGAGGGCAATGTGATTGAATTGCGATGTACTTATGACCCAGAAACAAAAGGTGGTTCTGCGCCAGATGGTCGTCGTGTAAAGGCTACCTTGCATTGGGTTTCGGCTGACCATGCTGTAGAGGCTGAGGCACGGCTGTATAATCATCTATTTACCGTTGAACGTCCCGATGCTGATGATGAAAAAGACTTCACTGAGTTCCTCAATCCAGAGTCCTTAGTTGTGCTTGACCCAATCTACGTTGAACCAAGTATCAAATCGGCAAAAGCAGGGGAACGCTATCAGTTTGAACGTCTAGCTTATTTTGCGGTAGACCCTGACTCAACGGATGAAAAATTGGTATTCAACCGTACTGTCACCTTACGTGACCCTTGGAAGAAAATCCAAAATAAGAAGAATAACTAATTACGCTACATAAGGGACTGCGAAAGTAGTCCCTTTGGACTTAATGGCATGTCCGATTAATTGTACAATCAAATCATTGTAGATGTTTTGTTAGCGATTGTATGCCATCCTCCCAGAAAACCACCCTAATTGTCCTGAGTATTATCTTTTCGGCTGGTATCACGCCGATTATCATCCGAATAACCCAAGAACAGGGTATACCCTCGCTGGTGATTGTTTTCATTCGGCTGTGGATTGTTAGTCTCGGTTTAACACCAATTATCTGGAGGCGATACCAAAGAGAATTATTCGCCCTGAGTAAAAAACAGATATTAATGGGTGCAATAGCAGGGTTTTGGTTAGCAATTAACTTATTGATGCTATTTTATGGCTTGGAATATACGAGCGTTTTGATTACCTCTGTTTTGCGTCGTACCACGCCTCTATGGATCATTGTGCCTGAAATATTATTGCTCGGTGCAGTTTTTACGCAACGCATTTGGCTTAGTTTAGCACTCAGTATCGTTGGTGTGGTGTTAATTTCACTCGGTGGTGGTGGCACAATCGAAACAGGGTCACAACCACTTCTTGGGGCTAGTATGGCGATTGCCAGCGCGATTTGTTTCGGGATTTATTTGCTTATCGGGCGACGACTGAATAATGCTATGCCGACATTACTCTATAGTTGGTTAGCCTTTCTCAGTGCTGCGATTGTCATTACGATCTTTGTTATGACTACTCAGACACCGATTTTGGGCTATAGCATCTCAGGCTATTTATGGACACTCAACGTGACTTTCTTAGCGCAAATACTAGGTCAAATGGTCATTAATGTTGGATTGCAACGTTTCAGCGCCACCGCAATGGCAATTATCTTACAAGTCGGCGTCGTTCTGAGTGGTATCATCGCTTTGTTTACCTTCAACGAAATTCCCACACTATGGCAGAGTATTGGCAGTGTGATGGTTATTGTTGGCATAATTTTAGCGACAATCGAGCAGAATAATCGTAAAATAGTAATACTAGACAATGAATGAAGTTAAGTAGATAGGTATTATTATGTCGATAAAAGAAGCTATTGAAGAATTTCTCCACAAACTAGAGGAAATTAAAGGTGAGCATGGTGAAATGTTTGATACAGCAGTGCGTGAAGTATTACGTCAACATATGTATTACGGTTTAAGGAGACCAGTTGAAGTTTACGAAGTGGACAAAGAATTTAAGATGTTTACAAAAAAGGGAGATGCTGTGTTACAAGAGGCTGTCACAAAATTTCTCAATCACCCTGAAATCGTAAAAGCTCGTCAGAATAACAAAGCCGACGAAGAGGTGAAAAAAATAGTTATAGAAATGGACTTAGATTATTTTCTTCCTAGCGACCATAGAGCTGATTTATTAACTTTAGTAGGACTAGACGAAGATGACTAGGCTATTCTCTAGTTTTATCCGCCACAATTTCCGCATCAGGATGTAAGTCTACAAGCCATTGCGCTAGAGACGATGTCGCAAAGTGCATACCCTCAGTTGGGCGAGGCATACCAAAAGTCGCATAACGTAAAATATAATCATCTTTATCTTCACGATGCCGTAATGAGAGCGCGATATGTTGTTCTATTGTCGGCTCATCAATATTGACCTCAAATAAGACCGAATCATTATTAATATTCCAGAAGCCATTGAACACAGCCACATGAATATACTCACCTTTATGAAAAGTCACTTTCTCAACGGCAGATGCAATTTCTTGAGATGTCATTGGGGTTTTGATAACAACGTGTGGCACAGTCCACTCCTCCATTACAGGTACATCAGGAATAACGCTCTCATTCCGACGATATTTGAAATAATTCCCAGGTCTTCCTTCACGGATACCCTTTTCTTCGTATTTGGTTGTAATTAAGCGCTCGGGAAAATCATTAACCCAGGGCGCATTAAGTTCATTGCTTAAACCCTTTGCCTCAATAAATAATTCATGGCTCATCTCAGCATAATCGACAATGTCGGTTGCTAAATAGAGCAATCCACCAATTTCAAGACGACTTGTCATCGCTAAGAGCATATCCGCTTGCATGATGCGTCGCCCTGCATGGCGAGTTTTAAACCAAGGGTCAGGATAATTAATGTGAATCTCACGGATACTTTGTGGCTCAAATAAGTGATTGATGGCAGTTTCACCGCGCGAGTATATTGCAAGGACATTTGTGAGTTTATATTTGCGGATTTTTCGTTCAGCTTTATAAACAGATTGTGTACTGACCTCAAAGCCAACTACGTTACAATCAGGATTTGCTTGAGCCAGAGCAATCAGATAATCGGCATTACCGAAGCCAATTTCAACTATGAGTGGACGCTCTGCGCCGAATAACTCAGCCCAATCTGTTGCCCATGCCATTGTTAAACTATTGAGTGATTTTTGCACCCGACTTTACTCCAATTTGTTGCGCTAAATTGCAATGCACAACTATAATCGCTGAACACTCAAGCATCAAGTCACTCTCGCGCTTCATTACAGCAAAAACAGAATAATGCGTTCAGAAAAATCTGTAAAAGAGCGAGACAGTTAGTTCATTAATAAAGAGATAGAATACATGGTAGATTTCGTCCGCAGTATCTTTAACCCAGAAAAACGTGCCAATTATGGTATCGTTGCCTTGCTTGACTCTGAACATGAGCGATTTATCAAGACAATTTGGCAAGAAATTGAAGGTGAATTTGATATTCGCCTCCCGTTCAAAAATCCAATACCCCATATTACCCATATTCAGGCAGGAAAAATTAACGAAGCACAATTAAAAAATGCCCTGACAAAGTTTGGACAAGCACAAGCATCATACAGTATAAGAACAGCAGGTATCGGTATTTTCACGGGCGAACGCAATGCTTTATATATCTCGGTTGTACGGACTCCGAATCTTACTGCTATTCAGACCAATCTCATTGCTTCTTTAGCAGGTGCAGTCGAAGATTTTGCAGAAACACATCTTGTTAACAACTGGATGCCACATATAACTCTAGTGATGGGATTATCTGATAAAGATAAACTAGCGTCGATTGTCAAACGCTTAGCACAGCGTAATTTTGCTTGGGAGTTTAAGGTGAGTCGACTTGCTTTACTTGATATGACTAAAGATGATGATAGTGCGCCTTTTCGGGTTGAACTAAGTGGGGATAAATCATGAACGAAAATAATCAAACATCACCGATGATTACACTGATAGCCTTTATCATCATTATTATAGCAATTATCGTTGGTAGCGTAATCCTTCTTATGTCACGCCCTGACCCTGTTGAAATTATAATTAATCCACCTTTACCAACTGCTACTCAGGCTCCAACAAGCACACCTGAACCAATTACTGTCTATATCACTGGGGCAGTCAGCAACCCACAAACAACGTTGACGATACCGTTTGATAGTCGTGTTCAAGATGTGGTTGAAGAAGCGGGCGGGTTTACTGACGATGCTAATTTAGACCTTGTGAATCTCGCTGGTATTGTGCGTGATGGTGACCAAGTCCATATCCCCTCCCTTGAAGAAGAAATTGTTGTAGAAGACGAAGCTTTACCGACACCATCTGGCGGAACATTGGTTTACGTCAACACAGCAACAATGGAAGAATTGCAGACTTTACCAGGGATTGGTGTGGCTACAGCGCAAAGCATTATTGATTATCGTACTGAGAATGGCGAATTTTCTAGTTTAGAAGATTTTGATAATGTGCCAGGCATTGGGGCGACAACTTTAGAAATACTCGCTCCGTTAATATCATTTGATTAAGTTAGACTTTCACCTGTGCGCGTATCAAAATAGAGACGTTTATCGGCATTAAATGTGACTGAAATAGTGTCTCCTTCTCTGAATGGGGCATTTTCAGGGGCTTGCACTTCCCAAAGGTTTTGCCCTGTCGTGACTTCTAATAAAGTGAAGCGTTCAGCAAAATAGGGCATCGCTGATTTTACTGTTGCTTGAATATCGCCATTCAAAGTCATATGTTCAGGACGTATGCCGAGTGTAATTTCCTTGCCATCAGTAACTGGCATTGGCAAAACGAAGCCACCAAAATCATCTCCATACCATCGCCCATCGCGGATGATACCCTCAAATAAATTAATCGTTGGCACACCGATAAACTCTGCAACGAAAATATTCGCTGGCGCATCGTATAAGCTCTTATAACTCCCCACTTGAATGACCTGACCTTCTTTCATCAATACCAGTCGGTCAGACATCAATTCAGCTTCTTGCTGGTCATGTGTGACGTAAATGGTAGTTACAGGATATTTATTGAGTAGACGACGTGCTTCAATACGCGCTTGCTGACGGAGTTTTGCATCTAAATTAGCAAATGGTTCATCGAACAATAATAATTTGAGATCACGCGCAAAAGCTCTGGCTATCGCGACGCGCTGTTTTTCACCCCCCGATAATTGACGTGGGAATTTACCCATGAGCTTTTCAATACCAAAGCCCGTAATTTTGGATATTTGGCTCACACGTTCAGGAATTTCTTGCTCACGCTTTCGTAATCGAAGAAAGAAACCAATGTTATCTTCAGAGTCCCATTGAGGCATCAGCGCATAATTTTGGAAAACCATGCCGATACCTCGCTCTTCTTTGGGCATTTGGTGGATAGGTTCATCATTATAGAGAACTCGCCCAGAATCAGGGCTTTCTAAGCCAGCAATCATGCGTAAGAGTGTAGTTTTGCCACAACCAGATGGACCTATAATCGCAATTGACCCTCCCTCGCTAACCTTTAGCGAAACATCATCAACTGCTTGTACATTTTCATTATCCCGTATTTCAAATTTTTTAGATACATGCTCGACAGTAATTGTCGTCATGAATTTCACCTTTTTTCTTTCAGTTATTATTTTGCTTGAGTCATGATGAACGAATGTATTTCAGTGTTTTGGTGTTGAAACTTTCTGATATAGCACACTACATTGCTACGCTAAAAATAAACTAAGATGGTAGAGGGTTGGTGTGCCAAACCTGACTTTGCCAACAATCCGAAATGACCCATGAACATAGAACATAGCTTAATTATACCGTTAAAAAACGCAAAAATTCTAATAATCGCTTGACATCATCTTTCAAACGCGGTATTGTTTCCACAATTAAAAAAACGGCGAAAATTCTTCTTATTATGTTTAACATCATCACTACAACTACTACTATGATGATGACCACCCAAATAGGGACGGAGAGTTTCGCTTGCCATTGAGTTAGCTAAAAAATTGAAGCTAAAAGGCGCGTAGGGCGAAACCCTATGCGCCTTTTTTATTTATTAGGAATGGGTAATGAGGAGTTGGAATCATGATTACAATGAAATTCGGTGGTACATCAGTCGGTAGTGCTGAAGCAATTGTGCAAGTTACCACCATCATCGCGGAACAACTCAAAGCAGATTCAGAAATCGCTGTCATAGTATCTGCAATGGGTGGGGTCACTGATTTACTGATTCAATCGGTTCATAAAGCTATAAACTCTGATAAATGGGGCTATTTATCCATTGCTCAAGACATCCGTGATAAACATGAAGATGCCATCAATCAACTGATTCGGGCAGGTTCATTGCGTGAAGGCATCTTGACAGAAATTAATCAACTGATTGATAAGCATATTGAAATCTGTGATGCGATTAATATTCTCGGTGAGGCAACGCCGCGTATTAAAGATTCGATTGTCTCATTTGGCGAACGCTTGAGCAGTCGCTTAGTCTCAGCCGTTTTACAAGAACATGGTATCAACGCCCAAGCCTTTGATGCAGGGCAATTCCTCATTACGAATGACATTCATCAAGACGCAGACCCACTCTGGGACATCAGCGAGAAGAATATCCAAGACAATTTAAAGCCAATTATCCAAGAGGGAACAGTCCCTATTATTACAGGCTTTATCGGGGCAACGCTTGACGGTGTTATCACAACGCTCGGACGTGGGGGCAGTGATTTTAGTGCGGCTGTATTTGCGGCTTACCTTGATAGTGACGAACTCATTATCTGGACAGATGTAGATGGGGTGATGACCACTGACCCCCGTATTGACAAACGCGCTCAAGTTCTGCCCTATATCTCTTACACCGAAGTTGGCGAACTTGCCTATTATGGTGCAAAAGTCCTGCATCCAAAGACAGTGCAACCGATTATTGCTAAAGAAATTCCACTCCGAGTCCGTAACACCTTTAATCCTAGTCATGAAGGGACTCTCATCGGTGCGGAAGCCAAAGCTAGTGATAGTGTTATCAAAGCTGTCACCGCTATTCGTAAAGTGAGTATGCTGACAGTTAGTGGTAAGGGTATGCTCGGTGTTCCCGGTATTGCGGGGCGTACTTTCCTTGCAACTGCACAAGCTGGCGCAAGTATTTTGATGATTTCACAATCATCCTCTGAGCAGAGTTTCTGTTTCACTGTTGTAGATGCTCAATCAGAGGCAGTCAAAAATTCAGTTGAGCGTGAACTTGCCGAAGAAATTGCCCACCGTGATGTAGATGGGATTGATGTTTTAGCAGGCATTGTCATTATTACAGTTATCGGGGCAGGAATGCGTGATAAACCGGGTGTAGCTGGTAGTGTATTTACTCGTATGGGTGAAAATGGCATAAATGTTTTAGCAATTGCTCAAGGCTCATCAGAATGTAGTATCAGTTTTGTCATTGATGAGCAAGATTTACAACAAGCTGTTTTGCGTCTGCATGATTTAGCCTTAGTTCCCTATCAGGAAGCGAACGGTGTTTCATAAGAGCAAAAAATTGCAACTATTTTACACCTATCGAACACTTAGATAACAGATGTCGCTATACTGATGAATAAGTTCAAATTAGATAGGGGAATGACGATGTTGCAACGTACGATGCTCTTAATCATTTTGGTATTCACATTAGTTGGATGTAATCGTAGCTTGGATATTCAACCGAATGGTGATGGAACAGCGACGGTGACTGTTGGGCTAACGGAGAGCGAAATCAATACAGTTATCACGACAGCTCTCAATAATTCAGAAAATCCGTTGCTGCGTAACCCTAGTGTGGGTTTGCAAGCAGGTCAGATTGTGGTTTCAGGTGAGCATGACCGCCGAGATGGTTCGGGGCGCGTCGCTGGAACATTTACCTTGCAAGTTTCAGTCACAAACGGCGCAATTCAAGCCCAAATTACAAGTGTAGATGTAGAAGGTTGGGATGCTTCAGACGAGCGTATCCAAGAATTTAATGACCGCATCGCCACAGCACTTAGCGGACTGGCACTACAAAATAATGCCAACGCTACTTTAGACCGTATTACCATCACCGATGATATGCTCGAAATCGCTATTATCGTGCAAACACAACGCAATAATTAATTCGCGTAAATAGCCAAGACAATTGGCACAGGGTCTAATGACACCACGGTGGTTTCGCTGGATGCAATGCTCATCATAGTTGAGCCACCTCCATCTAAATTCAATGCCGATACAATATTCAAATCAGACGTTGATAAATACTGACTCAAATCGTAGAGGCTTAGTCCAAAGCCTGCTGTAACCAATAAAATAATGCGCCCCTCATTATCCTGAGCAATAACTGTCCGACGTGAAATAGCCGTATCTTCAGAATTGTTATAAGTCGGTTGACCATTTTCGACCAACATCGGAAAGGCTTGCACAGCTTGAGAATAGGTTTCAACTTGATAGGGCTGAGTGATATTGCTCCGAATACCAACGGTAGAAGCATTGACGAAAAACGTTCCACCTCTATCGGTATATGATGCCCCATACTGAACACTATCGCTTATTAATAAGCCTAAAACTGTATTTTCTGGTGTGAAGAAATTCGCATTGATAATGACCTCAGCAGCAGGGAGTTCTGCTTGCCATTCAGATAATGTTAAAGGGGCATTGGGACGATAATGCGCTCTGAAACTATATTGGTTGGGGTCAATTCGCACAGCCTGAAAGACCACGGCACCATCTCGAATAATATCTTGCTCTAAACCCTGTGCTATGGTTGTCCAATTGTTATTGTTGGTCGTTGGCTCTGGTGGAGGTGTTTCAGGTAATAATTGCAGACAACCGCCCAAGAACAGTGAAATTAACAAAATTAAGCGCATTGATTAACTCATTTAGACTGTGGACAAGGAGATTTAACTATCCAAACGCATACTATAAATCATGCCTCGCGCATGTGATAAATCATTTGCAAATAAGACTTCACGACCATCTAATTGCTTAGAAAATGTTTTCGCTAAGGTTTGATAAGCTGTTCGCATCCATTTACTTGCGCCAACAACCACGCGATTGCCTTCATTTGGGCGCATCTCATTCGTCGGATGTGTGAGTAATTTTTGTGCGGCTTTAATATAATCTTTAGGAATTTCACTGCCTTCAAGGTCAATGATGATGTCGACTATATGTGGTACATCAGCCAATAAATTATCCGTTGCTTCTAGTGCTACATCAAGTTCATCCCATGTCCATGATGTCTCAAATTCCATCAAAACGCGCGTTTTTCCACTGTCATCCCATTTTGTGATAATTGCCATTGCCTAGTCCTTCTTTTGTAAGAGTTGTACAGTGTATTATACGAGAAATTTTAACAATGAGTTCCTTATTGAATGATAAATGGTACTGGGTTCGTTGCAGGTTGCCCATTTACATCAATTGTCACGGTGTATTGTGCTGGTAAAAATTCAAAATCAGTTTCATCCACAAAAAACCAAATACATAATTCGTCTGCATCAAAGTCAGGCGAGAAATCATAGACAGGACCAACAGGTTCACCATCCCGTTGCCAACGAGCAGAGAAGGTTGATTGATTGGCTGTAATATTAAATACGGGCAAAATCACGTATATTTCGCTCACACCCATCGCAAATGTTGATGTAATACCACTACCGCACCCATCATCACCTGCACCCGTTGCAGTAACTAGACTCCCAAAGCGCAGTCCAGTGGGGTCTAGTGTGGCTTGAATGGCTGTTGTTGCCGTTGGCTGAGGTGCGTTAAGCGTGACACCGGGAACTGTCGGTGTGAATGTTTCAAAAATTGGTAAAGCGGTTGCCACTGCTTGATTATCTGTTTCAGAGGCTGGTGTGAATGTCGGACGTGGTGTCGCAGTATTGCCTAAAATATTTTGACGTTGAGTTGCCATCCCATCTGCTGAGAAACCTGATGCAATCAGTGTTGCTTCTAAGTGGCTACTTTGTGTTGCACCAAGTGAAGCGCGTGTCCCCATAAAATCGAGCGTTGTTTCAGCCCGTGCCGATTGTACTGATGCTGTAATACGTAAATCAGCCACTTGTGTCCCTGCTAAGGCATGATTAGCCTCTAAGGTTAGCGATGATTCTGTCGTCGCACAGGCTGATAATATTAAGATGAGTATGAATAGTAACCATAATGACTTCATAATTGTGATTCTACCAAAAACTTTTTTACCTGAATACAACGAACACATGACGCTTAAATCATGACCTTATTATTCGCTAACTGACTGTGTTAAAATTACATCTTGCAACGCTAAACTGTGTTTAACGTATTGTCCTATACAATTAAATGACATCCCTCTGAAATAACCAACGGATACCTAATGGTGCAATCAGTTTTACCCAACGAAAAAATAAGCGAATTTTCTGGATTATCAAGTGCTGAGATTGAAGCTCGTATTAAACGTGGCGAAACCAATAACTATGTAGCGCGTGTGAATCGCACCTATTGGGATATTGTGCGTGATAATGTCTTTAACCTCTTCAATATTGTCTTATTTAGCCTTCTCGGTATTGTTTTGGTTTTAGGTGATTATGGCACAGTCTTTTTTGCTGGTATCAGTGTTTTTATGAATACCTTTTTAGGGATGATTCAAGAGATAAATGCTAAAATTCGGCTGGATAAGCTAGCGACACTCACTGTTCAGAAAGCCTTTGTTATCCGCAACGGTGAAAAACAAGAAATATTGATGCGAGAAGTTGTTAAAGACGATATTTTGTTGATTGAACCGGGTACAAAAGCTGTCGTTGATGGGATTGTTCTTAAAAGCGATTCGCTCGAAATGGATGAAGCCCTGCTTACTGGCGAAAGTGATGCTGTATTAAAAAATCCTGACGATGAGATTTTTAGCGGTTCATTTTGCATCGCTGGTACAGGGATAATGCAAGCCACGCGCGTAGGTGCGAATAGTAATATCAATAAATTGTCTGAAGTGGCAAAAGAATATAAAAGCGTCAAAACGCCAACGCAAAAGCGTCTTGATATTATTGTCGAGATTTCAGTTATCGTGATGTTGGTATTTGTTCCGCTTATCTTCATTAACAACCTGTTCTCAATACAACCACCCCTACCTTTTTTAAGTGCAGTACGCAATGCGGTTGTATTTGTAACAACCCTCGTTCCACAAGGCTTAGTCTTAACAGCAATTTTGGCGTTGTCACTTGGGGCAATTAAAATTAGTCGGCGCGATACCCTTGTGCAGAAAGTCAATGCAGTTGAATCGTTGGCAAATGCAACTGTGCTTTGTTTCGATAAAACAGGCACACTCACTCAAAATGCTTTAGCTGTAGATGAAATATTGCCATTGAGTGATATGACCGTAGAAGATATACAGCAGAATTTAGCCAATTATCTGGCAAATCTCGCCCATCAAAACCGAACAGCGACAGCAATTAGTGAATATGTTCAGCGAGTGAAATCCGCCAACGGCGTTTTAAAAGAGAGAGAAATTCCATTCACGAGTGGGCGTAAGTGGGGCGCAATTATTTTTGCTGATAGTATATGGGTGATGGGCGCGCCTGAACGCCTAGTTTCGCAAAATAACCCCTACTACCAACATTCGATTGAGCTTAGTCAGCAGGGTAAGCGGGTGCTTGCTCTCGCTAAACTGCATACAACTCCTACTAGCGACAATATTTTGGGGGATGTTGAACCTATTGCTTATATTGTCATGAGTGATCAAATTCGCCATGATATTAACGACACGTTACAAGCCTTCCGTGATGAAAATATTATGCTCAAGGTCATCAGTGGCGATAATATTGAAACGGTAAAAGCTGTTGCCAAAGAAGCAGGTATGAACGTCACACAGGCATATGAAGGCGCGGAACTTGAAGCCATGTCCGATTTTGATTTCACTCGTGCTGTTCAATCTGCCAATGTATTCGCGCGGGTTGAACCTGATACAAAACGGCATATCGTCGCGGCGTTACAAGGGCAACAAGAATATGTAGCTATGGTTGGTGATGGGGTAAATGATGTTCCTGCACTTAAACAGGCTGAACTAGCCATTGTGATGAACGATGGGACACAAATCAGTAAAGATGTTGCTGATATTGTTTTGCTCAATAATGCTATGTCTACTTTACCGACTGCATTCCGTGAAGGTAAAGAAATCACACAGACAATTTTCGGCACAACCAAGATGTTCCTCATTCGTGGGGGATACCATATTGCTTACTTTATCTTCATCACATTCCTAGCCTTGCCGTTCCCAATAACGCCTATTCAAATTAGTTGGGTTACCTTTGGTAGCCTCAATATGCCTGCTATGTTGATGACCATTCCTATCATTCGTCCGCAATTGATTAAGAATTATCGGCGTGATGTCATTGATTATATTATGGTCAGTGGCTTTGTTGGGTCAATTATGGTGGTTATTGTCTATATCACCGCTTATTTTGGCACAAATCGTGATACAGAAGTTGCCAGAAGTATCGTCACATTCTTCATTATGCTCTTTAATATGTACAATGTTTTGATTGTCATGGGCTTAGATATATACGATACATCTTCATATCGTAAATTACGCCGTGCAATTCTCGTCTTATCTGGCTTGGCAATATTCACAGTAGTAACATTCTATACGATGCCAGACCTGTTTGAATTTACACCAGTTAGTATTTTTGAACAGCCTCTGTTGTTCGCGCAAGTTTTTGCTTGTTTCTTCTTGGGTGCAGCACTTGTGGCGACCTTGCTACGGCATCGGTATATGCTTAATCGCATTTGGGCATTAGTGGAAAAAGATGAAAAATCTTTTAACGAAGCAGTAAATACGCCGTCTAGCATAGGTGTTAATGGTGGGGAAAAAGCTAGATTTACATAATTGACTTGTAATTAATAGCCGAGACTAGGCGTGGTGGGGTGAGATGCGGTACACTATTGACATTAATGTTCACTATACAGCATGGAGTTAGGTCTTATGTCAACCAGCTCGCGGACATGGTTTTATTCAAAGCCCGAACCGCGTCCCTATTACATTGAAGAACGTGTTAATCACACCTTGTGGAAAAATCGTGTACAAGGTTTATTTATGAGTTGTACACAAGCGGAAAAACCCATCAAGATGGAAGGTAATTGGAATGGCATTCCTGTTTTATTTGAATGGGAAGCTGGTGATTATTTCATTTTACGCATGGGCGAAGAACGTAAAGATTTTATCGGAGTAATGCGCCAGATATTGCTTGGTCTTGTTCCGTCATTTGCTTACCAAGATATTGATGGTCTGTATGTCGTTGAATGGCATGTCGGCAATACGGATACGCGTTGGAAAGATATTCAAGGGAATCCACAGTATCAAGGATTACGTCGTTTAAAAGCACCTAATTAAACGCAATAAAACTTGGTTCTAAAGGGAAATGTGATAGTCACATCTCCCTTTTTTATTTCTCAGCTAGGATATAACTTAGTATATTTTTCATTTGTATATTGTAATATCGACTATATTTTTGGGGTCTTAGAGGTTCACAAGGGTTTTAATTGTATATTTCTTGTTAAAAATATGCTATATCCTCATTCCTTTATTCTTCTGTACTTTGATTTCTGCTATATTATTAAAAGTAGTCCAATAAAGGACATTATTCCAATCATTTAGGAGACATCATTATGTTATACCGCCCACAAAACGAAGAAGGACAAGGCTTAGTAGAATATGCTCTTATCCTCGTATTGGTTGCTGTAGTAGTTATCGTTGTACTACTCATTCTTGGTCCAATCATTGGTAACGTCTTCTCTGATGTTATTGGTGGTCTTCAACAAGGCTAAGCAACAACTTCAACAAACCAAGCAAAAGGGACGACTCGAAAGGGTTGTCCCTTTTCATTTAATGTTACTTATGTAAGAAATTAAAACCCTCTCT
Organism: Phototrophicaceae bacterium; assembly: GCA_965230145.1. Taxonomy (GTDB): domain Bacteria; phylum Chloroflexota; class Anaerolineae; order Aggregatilineales; family Phototrophicaceae; genus JAUZRW01. The sequence goes on along the minus strand of CBDDKI010000002.1, from coordinate 1,724,638 downwards.
TGTCGGTTTAGTATATTATTGTCTTAAGAATGAGGATAAAAATGTCTAAAGCAAAGGTTGTTCTTCCAAAAGACGGCTTGCAAACCACGATTGTATCAGGCAATCATACCTACTATGCAGATGAACCAATCGAAGATGGCGGTACTGATACTGGTCCATCACCTACACAAATGGCGATGGGCGCATTAGGTTCTTGTATTGCCATGACCATGCGCCTCTATGCTGACCGTAAAGGATGGTCGCTTGAAGGTGTAGAAATAGATTTAGATTTTGAACGCTTTAGAGCTAAAGATTACCCCGCTTATGAGGGCGACCAACGCTATATTCATGAAATTACTAAGAAAATTACTTTACATGGCGCATTAACACCAGAGCAAAAAGAACGCATTATTGAAATTGGTGGAATGTGTCCTGTACACCGTCTAATTGCATCACCGAGTTTTTTTGTTGAAGAAGTGTTAGAACAAGAACGGTCTGCCGAAGCTAAGATGGTTGATGAAATACTTCAAGATGAATAATTAAAATCGATACCAAAAAATCACGTAAACCTTTCAGATACTCTGAGAGGTTTTTTATGTTGAGGTGCTATAATTTGAATAAACGATGATATAGGAGAATTCATGTCCTCAAATTATAAAATTTCTCGTGATTTAAACGAAGCCAAGTCAATGGCAGAAAATTTAAGCGATTATGTTCGGGGCGATGAATTATACGGGTATGCCGAAGGAGGTTTCTTCTCAAGGATGCCAAGCCTAACTATTGGTGCGCTGTTGATGCGCCTGCGACGTTTAGATGCCATGCGGAATACACTCAATGATTCGCAAAAACGTGATTTAGAATCTGCTATAGCTACATGGCAAGAAACACGCAATGACTGGCGGTTGCATTATGAAGAGAAAGTCGTTCGTGAGGTTGAATCTAGGCTTCAATCTATGAAAACTTTCTTTCGAGAATGTGCCGATAGCTTGCAGAATTGTCATAATAGTTATCGCCCTGAAATTCAAAAACGTACTATTATTCAAGAATTACTCGATGAAATGACTGAATTGAATCTCAGCAATGTAGATGTGAAAGCATTACTAGAGGTTGCCGATACAAAATTGCATAGTGTTATGCGTCCTGATGAATTTCAGTGGTCGCCTGAATTAGAAGCGATTTATCCGCAGAGTGAGTTTTGGTGGCTGTATCAAAAACCTCCGAAATCAAATGATGAAAAATGATTCTTTAGAAGCACTGTAACAGGTGCTTTTTTATTTTGGCTTGTCGGATGACGCTTGCGCTTGCAAAATGACATCCATCATTCACCAACTGAGACGACGATTCATGCTCAAAAAACAACAATTTGCCCTTCGTATCCTAATTGTTTCAATACTTATTATCGTAATTTACGCCATCTTACTCAATAATTTGCTGAGTTATAGCTTCTGGATAGATGAAGGCTATAGTGCGTCAGTTGTCCGCGATGAAATGCGTGACCCCAATTCAATACGCGAAACCCTGCGCTTTGTACGCGATAGCTTGGTAAATACTTTTGAACACATTCAGACTGATGTACATCCGCCCCTTTACTATTTATTACTAGATGGTTGGACGATGCTCATAGGGCATAGCGAATTTGCTTTGCGTGTTCCCTCAGCAATATTGGCGACAATCTCTTTAGCCTCAATCTATGCTCTGGGAAAGCAATGGTTCACTGTGAGAACAGGCATTATTGCGCTGATTGTTTTGGGGACATCAGGGTTTTATTTGTACTATGCCCGTGAAGCACGCATGTATAGTCTCTATCTCGCCTTAGCAACTCTATCAACATGGGCATATACGTTATGGTGGCACAGACCAAGTATTAGACGTGGCTTACTATATGGTCTTATTTTAGCTTTGTTACTTTATACACACTATACAAGTTTCACGATTATTGTTGTTCACCTAATTCATGCCTTAACGACAGTGAAAGTATGGTCAGGTAAAGCAAGCATCTGGCAAATTTTCATCCCATTTGGGCTTGGCATTCTATTGCTTATGCCTTGGTTGCCATTTCTTGTTCAGCAAATTGAGATAAACACAGGTTTTTCTGCGCCCGGTGCAATAGCTAGTGATTGGGGAACTTTTGCGGCAATCTGGCTGAAATTGACCAGTGGTTATTGGGGGATTTTTGCGCTCACATTTATCTTGAGTAGAGCTATGTTTAGGGTTCGTGAAAAATCTTCTGCTCTCTCTATGATTCTCTTATGGGGATTTGTTCCTATCTGTATCTTATTTGGCGTAAATGCCCAAGCACTTTCCTTATTACAACTACGTTATCTCATTCCGATTATTGGTGCATGGTCATTGCTGATTACTTATCTAGTGAGTGAGATGTGGATACCGTTGGTGAATAATCAGCGTATAGGACTAATCCTAACACTCTTATTCACAGCATGGATAGCCTATACTCAATTGGCAACTTATCACATTCATTGGGTCGCAAAACCTGATTGGCGCAGGTCTGCTAATAATGCCATTGATGAACGTCAACCACTAGAGCCTGCTTTCGTTTACCTCGCTGACCATAGCCCTCTAACTTATTATGCCCAGCAAACAGGTTTGTTGGATGGCATCAGCCTTGATATTCAATGGCGTGATTTCTCACCACAAGAAATCAGAGAATTATCCAATCAGGTAGATAATGCTAATACAGTCTGGGCATTTATGGAGATGCAAGCCCCTAGTAGTTGGGATGCTGTCATGGAATTAAGTGACAGTCGAGGGATAAGCTACCGCGATAGTATACAAGGCACGATTTTATATGCTTTTGACACCGCATCTGACGAGACCTTTTCTTTCACCTTTGGCACGAGTGGTGATAATCAACTCTTTGAGTATCGAGCAGACTTCAATAGCCAATTTACTCCCAACGCTGATGGCGAAATTTGTGTTCCGATTGTTTTAGAAACATTAGCCGAGATTGATGAAAATTACAGGTTAAGTGTCCATCTCACACGCGGATATAACGAAGTCGTTGCACAATCTGAGTTAGATTTGAGAACATATACCTTAGGCGACATAATCGAAGAAGAAATTTGTATGACAAAGCCGAATAATGAAACCTATCATTTGAGATTGCTCATTTATCCTCAGCAATCAGCATTGCCTCTATACTTGATGGACAGCAATCTTTTATGGGGGAATCAACTTATCATTGGTGTAGTTGAATAAGAAAATAAGCGAAGGGGAATTTCATAACTTTTTGAATGTCGAGACTGGCTTCTCATACTACAATGATTATAGGGGAAAGCCATGAGGAGACCGTATGCAAGAAGCTGTACGCAAATTGCTCAAAAGTAGAAAACCACAAGAGCGCATTCAAGGCATAAAAGCGATAGCAGATGATGCGAGCGAGAATAATCAGCAAATCCTGACAAAAATTGCTCAGATAGATCCTCACAAACGTGTACGAGATGTAGCAGTTGATGCGCTAAAAAACTTGCCGCCACAAGCTCGTGCAGATGTTGTTGCTGAGGCAAATCTATTTTTGGAAGAAGCCAACAATGCAATGTTCGACGATAAGGTTAAAGAAGCACGTACTTATGCTCGTCGTGCTTTCCAATTAGCTCCTGAACTTCAAGCTGATGACTTAGCGCGTGATATTGCCGTTTACATCATGAAAATGAATGCCGATGATGCCATTGAGCATTTATTAAGTGATAAAGATTTGTTTGCTGTCGATAGAGCTTTCCGCAAGAAGATGGGATATTCATACTCAGACCAAAACCTTTATGAACGTACAATCAATTATTTCTATAAGCCAAATGTCAGCTTACCAGAAGTTCTGGTTGATGCCGTTCTATATGTCGTTGTTATCACTTTACCGTTTCTTCTAATCATTACCCTAACAGCGAGTATCTTGGCAGCGAGTTTTACAGCAATGTCTGCCAGACGCTTAACAGGGCAAGCGAGTCTTGTTTATGATTATGCGTCTACAATTGGCTATGGTGAATCTGCCGTAACAATCGGTTTTGCTTTTATTAGTGTGGCTTGGTTTGGTGCAAGTTTGTTCCTAACATTCGCTACACAAATGGTCTTAACGCATTTCTCTGCTAATTGGTTTCTGGGTGGTAATGGTTCATTTTATCGCCTCATTCATAGTGCATTTATTCCTGTCACACTATATTCTCTGTTCTTGTGGTCAACAATTTTCTTCATGCTCTATCTCTATCATGTTGACTTAGGGCTATTAGTCGATTCTGGCATGATAGAAGTCATTAATCTAGTTGGGTTTGGTGTATTCATTGTATATCTGTCCAAGACGATTGGGCGTGTGTATGATTTTGATTTTGGCAAGGGATGCCTCTCGCTAATGTTCCCTTACATTGTCTTGTTTTGTAGCTGTGGCACGATTATTGGCTTGCGCTTTGGGACAGAAGTACGCCGTTTCTTCGGTGGCGGATAGTTGACAGTATCGTATAATGAGTTAATAAATTTATTTGAGGAACAGTATTATGGTAGAATTCGACCCTCTAATTTTTAAATCATTACGCAGTTCTGACCCCGAAGAACGCAAAAAAGGGGTGAAAGCCTTAGCCCGAACAGGTGAACGCGAAGCTCTACGCTATTTAGCAACAGTATATAAAGAAGACCCTGACCCAGACGTGCGCCAATTGGCATTAGACGGTGGCAAGCATGTAAAACGCTTGCTTGTTCAAGGCGATTGGGTTGGCGAAGGCGTTAAAAATCCAACTCAAGAGATGAAGGCAGTCGGGAGCAGTGTGCCTGAAAAAGACCAAAAATTATCGAAGAAACATATGGATGATGCGCTGGAATTTGTGGTCAATGAAGATTATGAACGCGCTGAAAATCTTGCCAGAAAAGCCTTTGCCCTTAATCCTGACCTCAAACATGACCCCTACTATAGTGGTTTGGCGAGTGAAGTCATGGGGATGCCAACCGAAGAAGCGATTGCTATCCTATTGGCTGGGGATGAGTAATACAGTGTCGTAGGGGAAATAGCGTTTATCGATAGTTAGTAACTAGAAGCTCTCATGACGAGGGCTTTTTAATTGAAATGAGATAACAATGCAAAAATGGATAGTGAATAAATCTAATATTGTCTTGGATGCCAGCCCATTTATGACGGTGCGTCAGGAGGAGTGTCTCTTGCCTAACGGGTTGGTTATTCCTGATTACAATGTTATTGATGAGCCTGATATTGTGATTGCTTTTGTCCTAACAGAAGATAACCAACTGGTGTTAGTAGAGCAATATAAACATGGCATCGGCGAAATATGTTTAGAAGTACCCGGTGGTCTGAGTGATGGTGGCACACCGCTTGAGGAAATTCAACGCGAAGTCCGTGAAGAAACAGGGTATGAATCAGATGATTGGCAAGCCTTGAACCCTTACATCAACAATCCGACACGATTCAATAATCGCATTCATGGGTTTATCGCTAGAAATGCAAAGAAGGTGACAGAGCAACATCTAGACCCTGCTGAGGCAATCAAAGTCCATGTTATGCCGATTGAAGATGTACTATCGGCAGTCTCACAAGGTCGAATCTCAGCTGTCCATAGCATTGCCATCATTTTTCAAGCACTGAGACAACTAGGCTATCAATCATAAATTTCTCCTGATTGCTGGCAATCATCACAAAACCATGTAGAATCAAAAATATTCTTTGTAATATTCTTAAAAAGAGGGACAACTATGCAGTATCAGGGGTTTCAGCGTATCGGGTTTTTGTTCAGCACTTTATTACTTATATCAATCTTTATAATGAGTATTGCCTTGCCAATTCAGGCACAAGACGGTTCATTTGCAACCAATACCCCTGTTGGTTCGGTAAATACAAGTGAAGAGGAAAATGCTGAACCACCGATTTTCACGACCAATACCCCTGTAGGGTCAAGCGAAATGTCAGATGAGGTGACGGAGATGACACCGCTTATTTTTGCAACCAACACCCCCATCGGTGCGATGCCTGATGCTTCTTCTGAGATAATGACACAAACAGTTCCTCAAGATTTGTTATTTAATTATGGCATGCGTGTCTGGTTTGAGGCTGATTTTGTTGACCTAGTGTTTGAAGAAATTCAAAAATTAGATGCCGAAGACGAAGATATAGAATTAGCAATTAATCTCTTACTCTATGAACTCGAAAATCGTTTTCCATCTGCGCCAATTAATCCAGAACAGCGCTTACAACTCATCACTGCAATGATTAATACCCCTGCTGGTTCGTTGGATATGCGCCAAATCTTACGCCCCTTTATACAGACTGCTATTGATAACAATCTAGGAAATTCAACATTTGAAGCAGAAGGCTTTACCTTTGACCTTACCCCTGCCAATCTGGATGGTTTAGGCGAAACAGACCGTGTGGTGCGGGTGAGTTATGAACGCGACGGTACGCTTTTTTACGATGAATACCTACTTGCTACGGCTAACAATCAAGGTTCATTTACTATCCTACCCACGACTTATGATATACCTGCTGTTCCGTTTGGGGATATTGAAAGTGTGTCCATTGAATATCTGCAAGATGTCAACCGTGATAGCTTAGATGAATTGGTTTTACGCGTCGATGATGGAAACGTAAGTGACCGATTTTACATTATTGAATACCGTAACGGACGCGCTGTAGATTTGGTTGACCCTAGCTTGGAATTGCGTGTAGGCGAAGTAGTCAACTGGAACTTACTCAGTGAGGGACGTGCTGTGCCTGAATTAACTGTCTTAGAAAGTCGCGCCAACAGTGATTACCCTGATTGGCAATGCAATAGCCAAATCGAATATACATGGCGTTACGAACGTAACCTCTATCGACGTTTCCAAGATTTGAATGCCCGTTACAACCAAGTCGATAGCATGGGCTGTACTTTAGCGGATGCTAATTTATTTTCCTTGCCAGTTCCTGAAGCAATAGGTGTTGTTGAGAGTGCTTTACTTGATTATGGCTTTGATGCGCCGAGTGGCAATCGTGCTTTAATGACCTTATCTATGCTCTATGTGATTGCAGGTCGCCTTGATGATGCACGAAACACAGCTTCATCAATCATCACAGTAGATGATGAGACAACATGGGAATCACGCCAAGCCAATGCACTCATTCAAGCAACAAACGCATCGGGGAATACGGCACTGGATATTTGCGAAGCTCTTGTGATGGCGAGTGAGTTCCCTGCTTGTGATATAAACGCTGTGTTAGGTAGTTTACTTGATGTTTTAAACCTCGATACGGATGCCGATTTAGAAACGCAACTCAATGATTTAGGCTTACCAGTGCTAGAAACAGTAGTCGTAAGTGAAGTCGGGCGTGCGGACCGTATCGCTGTGTCATTTGGTTTGGCTGGCACTGATTGGTGGGGTTTTTACGACGGACGAGATGGCTTATACCGAGTTGAACCGATTGACGCGCCCATTACCTTTGTAGAAGTCATTGAACCACAAGCTATATTGATGACACCACAAAATGCAGTTGATGCTTTGCTGATAGAAGATAATCCTGCGCGTGTATTAACAATCATCAACAATTTAGTTATCGAAAATCCCAATACACCGCTATCGCCCTCAGCGTTGTACATTCAAGCCTTAGCTCATGAATTTTCGGGTGATAGAGAGCGTGCGCGTGCCATTTATTATCAGATTTGGGATACCTATCCTGATACGATTTGGGGTGAAATTGCATCGCCACACTTGGAATTGCGTTAAATTTCGCCTGTGTGCATCACAGAAATAAGTTTTGGGATAAGTGTCGCTAGGCTATGCTCGGTGATAATTCCCTCACGTAAATGACCTCCGATTTGCTGACGCTCCTGTAGTGAGAGCGTCAGTATTTTTTTTATACCCATATTCAGAGCCTCTGTATCATCAGGCGAATGGATATGTAGTAAGGATTGATACTCATCTGTGATTTTCCCAAAAGCGGGATTACTCACAATTGTTGGAATAGCACATGCCATTCCCTCTAATGCCCCTTTATCGAACAAACCTTGTGGACTGAGATTAACGGCAATAGTCGCGCTATTATACCAGTCAAGAACTTGTTGCGGAGTTTGCGCGCCAGCAAAGATGACCTTATCTGTGAGATTAAGGGCTTTTACTCTTTGCTGTAATTGTATTTTGTAGGCATCATTGTAACCATCAGGAATATCTCCTACAAACACCACTTCACAATCTATATCTTGGATTGCCTCTAACAAGATATGCTGATGCTTGATTTCGGTTAGACGTGCGACCTGTACAATTCGTGGGGGATGATGCTTTTTAGTGTCATCTGGTTTAAAAAAATCCGTATCAATGCCATGCCCTAATGGACGCAATTTTGTCGATTGAATCGGGAAGCTACTCTCGACTGCACTCACAATACGATATGAGACTTTCTCTGCCATCTGTACCATATGGTTGAGTTGTCGATGTGTGTACCAAGTTGTGATTTTGATGCCATGTAAGGCTAATATCGGCGCGGATAAAACAGCAAACATCGGTTGCATATGGGCGAAGCAAGCATCGTAGTAGTTTTTCACAGTAAGAGTAATTAATTGCCGATAAAAACGCAGTAATTGAGCAATGCGTCCTAAACCTTCTTCGCGCCCTGTTGAATAGACTGTGATATTGTCTGCTAGGTCTAAGCGTCCTTTATGTGTCGTGAGGACATCAATCTGCTCGTAATATTGTGCTAATTCATCCAGCCAACGCGAAGTAAAGCCTAAAATATGGTCGTCAATATCGGTGCGGAGATTAAATACTAAGAGGCGTTTTTCAGTTGGCATGAATACTCCTACGGACTAAAGCCTAGTCATATTAGCAGGAATACCATGCCATTCTATAGCTATTTTAATCTTCTTCTTGCGGGATGTTCACTTCAACAACTGCTTCTGAGTCATTGATTTCGTGTACAACTTCAATTTTGACTTTGTTATAGATGCCGTAAGCAATACCAGCAATGGCTAAAAATCCACCAATTGGTTGGAAGAAGAACATGGCAACCACAGCGAGTGCGACGACGGTTGCGCTTAATTCTGCGAGTTTCGTACCATCATTCCGACGAATAATGACATGCCGTTTATTCGCTTTAGTAATGATTTTACGACCTTCTGCCATCATATCATTTACTTTTTCGTTTGCAGTTTCTTGGTTCACGGTTCATTCCCTCTTATTTGTTTTGATTTTCTCACATCCTATACGCATCAGTTTATAACAAGTTGCATTAAAATAGCGATAGAGGCGCAAGATTAGTTAGCATACGCTATAATAAAATTGGTTTATTTGTATTTTAGATTTTTTGCAATTATTTTCTGGCAAGAATTTACCGATGCACAAATGGAGACGCGCCATGTGGCGATATGCAAATAGAATAAGCCTTCTTGTGATGTTAATACTGATAGGGGCAATAGGGGGCTTTTCTAGCGAACCCGCACACGCCCAATCTGATGTTGCATGGACAGCTTTGTTTTTTCCTTCCACTGATTTTACTGGCACGAGCCAATTAGTTAGTTATCCTGCGGGTGTGAGTGTTAATTGGGGAAATGGCTCACCCACAGATCCCAATACAGGTTTTGCAATTGTTGGTATTCCACCCGATAATTTCTCAGTTCGATTTTCGTCTAACGCCAATATTCCAGCGGGAACTTACGACTTCACAGTAGTAGCTGACGGCGGAGTGCGTTTGAGTGTCAATAATACAGTTATTATTGATGACATAGCCAACACTGGCGCAACAACTCAGACAGGCACGGCAACTATCACAGGCGGCATGACCCTGCTCGTGCTAGAATTTGTTGAGTATGCTGGAACAGCTCTCGTTCAAATTACTTGGCAAGCTAGCATAGATACAACAGCATCGACTGCAACGCCCGTACCAACAAATATTGCTAATGCAGATGTGGCTGGCGTAGATGGTTTAGCACTGCGTTCAGGACCTTATCTTGGTGCATCTTTGGTTGCAGTGTTACGTCCAGGAATTACTTATACGGTCACAGCTCAAAATAATGCCGAAGGTACATATCCTTGGTATCGCGTAACAACTAATCCTAATGGGCAGATGGGTTGGGCATCAGGACGCTTTCTAAATGTGGATTTCATGCCCAATTCAAGTTTTAACTGTACTGTCACCCCTGAAGTCGCACTGACTATCGCCCAACAATTTAATCCTGCTCTAGTGGACACGAATGTTGCCCTTCAATGTATCAATACTGTTGTGGCTTCGACGAGTAATTTCTCTGACACTGATGAATTGACAGCCCAAGAGATTGTCACTATTAGCACGAATTGCTCGGGTGTTTTGGTCAATCCTGCTCCAGAGGCTATTACATCATTTGTAGAAACTGTACGTTCTTCTTTAACATCTAGTGATTCTTGTACATCCAATAGTGTTCCAACAATTAGTGTGCCAGAAGTATCATCTGTCTTTGAAACACTTGGCGCATTGCCCGATACAGGTGCGTTCGCTTATCCACGGTCAATTATGAATATTCGTGTTCGCCCAAGTACGCGGACAGCGACTTTAGGGCAAATTCCTTGGGGCGCGGAAGCACAATTACTAGCACGCACGGTTCAGGCTGGCGACGACCATTGGTATTTGATACGCTATGGCGATATTGTAGGCTGGATTGATGCCTCATTTGTCAATGTTCAGGGCAATATGGCAGATGTGCCAATTTATTAAGTTATTAGGTCATTATCAGGCTTATTCAGATATAACCGCAAGGTATGGAGATTTATAACCATGAAACGGTATTTCAATCCATTATTTTTACTCAGTATGGTTTTATGTATTACTACTCTGATGCTTGTCCCAACTAATAGCGTTGACGCACAAACAGGTGTGGCATGGACAGGTTTATTCTTCCCGACGACAAATTTCACAGGTAGTAGTCAAGTTGTTAGTTACCCAAATGGCTTAAGCCAAAATTGGGGGGCAGGTTCTCCAACCAATCCCACTACAGGAACTACATTGGCTGGAATCGCTAATGATAATTTTTCAGCTCGTTTTTCAACAAATACGACTATACAAACAGGCATCTATGAATTTATCATCGTTGCTGATGGCGGTGTGCGCCTGACCATAAACAACGAAGTCCTGATTGATGACCTTACTAACACAGGACAAGCACAATATTCAGTGATTGTGACCGTGACCACAGGCGCATATTTGATTATCTTAGATTATGTTGAGTTTACAGGGAACGCACTCGTTCAAGTAAGTTGGGTAGTTTCAGATGGTTCAACGACCACAGGTACACAAACGCCTGCTCCTGCTGCTCTTGGTGAGGTTCTTTATGTACGGGGTTTATCGCTTCGTTCAGGTCCATTCTTGGGGGCAACATTATTAGCTGTTACACGTCCCGGAACAACTTACCCTGTGCTTGCACGCAATACACAAGAAGGCTTATTCACTTGGTATTTGATTCAGTATGATATTGATACGCAAGGTTGGGTATCTGGGCGATATTTTGCGCTGACGCAAGGCACACCTGAAAGTATTCCGCTACAAGATGCGACAGCCTTCACCACTGTTTATGACCCACCGGGTAGAGTGGTCGGTATTTCACGCTCAAATATGAACTTTAGAACCTTACCATCTGAACGGGCTACCCGTAATGAAACTATTCCGCAGTTGGATTGGGGCGCAGAGTTTGAAATTTTAGCGCGTACACGGCAAGGTGGGCAGGATTTCTGGTATCAAATTAGCTATACACCGAACAATAGCACGACGAGCTATGTCGGTTGGGTGTTTGCACCCTTCATTGGCATCGTACCGGGTAGTGACCCGATTGATACTGTTCCGCGTCTGTAAATAGTCAAAAATTTTAGATAAATTAGAGGCGTAGTATAGATTGCTACGTCTTTTTTGTTAGGGGAAATGATGATTATTGTTGATGCACATCAAGATATTGCTTGGAATACAGCTTGCTACGGACGCGATTATCGTACTAGTGCGATTCAACATCGCCAGAACGAAATCCGCCAAACGTGGGATAAAGCTATGTTAGGCTTGCCTGATGCTCTACTCGGACGCGTTGGGTTAGTTTTTTCGACATTATTTGTTGAACCAAAGCGCGCAAATTTTACGAGTTCCACACCGTATCCATCGCCTGTTTATCAGGATGCGAAAGAAGCCTATACAGAAGCGAGTAAGCAACTAGATTATTATCATCGGCTAGCGGATGAAGATGACCGTGTGATGCTGGTGCGTTCACAAAGAGATTTAGAGACTGTCTTACAATCCTGGGAGAAACCCATCGGTGAGCGTAAACAAGGCTTGGTTGTTCTGATGGAAGGGGCAGACCCGATTCTCGAACCCAAGCAATTTGAAGAATGGTATGAACGAGGCGTGCGAATTGTCGGTACATCATGGAAGGCAACGCGCTATGCTGGGGGAACAGGTGAACCCGGTGGTTTGAGTAAACTCGGCTATGAACTGCTAGAAATTTTGGCAGGATACAATGCTATTTTGGATTTATCGCATATGGCAGAGCAAGCCTTCAATGAAGCGGTTGACCGTTATGAGGGCAGGATGATTGCTAGCCATAGTAATCCTCGTAAATTTCGTGATAGTGACAGGCATTTATCGGATGATATGATACGCCGTTTAGCTGAACGCGAGGGTGTGATTGGGGTGGTTTTATACAATGCGTTCTTGAGTAATACATGGCGACGGAATGATAAGCAATTGCCTCTAACGGTGGTTGCCGATGTGATTGACCATATTTGCCAAGTGACAGGAAGCGCAAATCATGTTGGCATTGGGAGCGACTTTGATGGTGGCTTCGGCGCAGACCAAACACCAGAGGGCATTGAAACCGTTGGTGATTTAATCCTGATTGTTGATGTCCTGAAAGAGCGCGGATACGCTTCTGAGGATATAGAAAACATCATGGGTGGCAATTTTATACGCCAGTTAAGAGGCGTTTTGCCACAAAGGTAGATGATTTTGCGAGTCAAGATTTCTCTGTTTATCAGGGCATAACAGGGATTACAGGAAAATTGGCAAAATTTTGGGCGTGAGAGGGACGGCAAAAATAGCCAAATTTCTGCAAAGTGGTTTGTAAATGGTTTGAGAAAATCGACGTAAAATTCGTATTCGATGTTAAGGTGCTAGACAGAGCATAGCAGATTTTGTGAAGTAGATGTTGTTGATATGACCGTTGATATGACCGTTTTTAACGTGAGAGAACGGTTGGTATTGCGTAGCGGATGCGTTGGTCTGTAACGGGTTCATTTGTGCAGAATGAATAGAGTTGACTATTTTCCTCGACTAAATGTTGGGGATTTTCTTTAGAAATTGACACCATACCATACAGTATGGTATGGTTAATGGCATAGGATTAGCTGGTTTAGTTCACTAAGTTGATGGAAGAAAACCTTTGCATTTTTAGGACAGAGCAGGCTCTGTCCCTACACAAATCGTTATTGACTTTTTCCCTCTTAATTAGAGGCAGACCATTTACATAGTTATTTGTTTTCGGGGGTATAGGCAGATACCCAAGCATATTTTTGTCAGTGTAAATTCTAAGAAGGAGACTATGGCGCGTTTAAAACGTGAAGATTGGCTTGAACAAGGATTAGTTACATTAGCCGAACAAGGGGTAGATGCTCTGACGATTGAGGCGATGTGCCAGTTGATGCAAGTGACGAAAGGCTCGTTTTATCATCACTTCAAAAATCGAGAGGCGTTTTTAGAGGCTATTCTGGGATTTTGGGAAGATAAGTATACCCAAGAGTTCATCACTTTTAGCCAAGAGGGGTTGACTGCTCAAGAGAAACTCGAACGCTTACATCAGCTTGTTTTAGAGAGTTATGGCGTGTATGAGGTCAATATTCGGGCATGGGCGCAGGTTGACCCACTCGCACAGAAGTATCAAGAACGGGTTGACCAGCAACGGCTTAATTTTTTGTATGAGATTCAGCAAGGCTTATATAAAAATAATGAGATAGCCCGAACGATGGCACATCTGCAATATACAACTTTAATCGGTAGCGCACAGATGATGCCAGCACTTACACAATCGGACTTAGAGAATATGTACCGCTTATTAACACAGTTATCACTATCGCTTCAAGCAAAGGATAAGCAATGAGTTATCTACATGAGGTTAAAACTGTCCGTGATTTATTGGAAAATGATGACCACTTTGATGTCAAAACAATCGAAGGGGATGTCACATTACGTGAGTTTATCGTTGGTATGCTGAGTTATTATCCAGTGTGGATAAAAGCACTGTATGCTATCCGTTGGGGATTTGTGCGTTTGCTTGGCATGAAACAAGACAATATGCCCATCCCACGCCTGACACCCCAATCTTTGCCTTTTAATAAGGGCGAGATGGCGACATTTTTCCAAGTTTTTAAAGCGGAAGAAAATCATTATTGGATTGCTACCGCAAATGATAAGCATCTGGATGCTTATGTCGTTGTCGCTCAGGAAAGACTGAGCAATGGGCATTCGCGTTTTCACGTTGGCACAATTGTCCACTATAACAACTGGGCAGGTCCTGTTTATTTCAATGTGATTCGTCCATTTCACCATATCGTTGTTAGTAGCATGATGAAAGCTGGTATTAATTACCAAAGCTCACAGGGAGATTTGACTTATGCGTAAGCGACTGGGCACAATTTTGATGGGAATTGCGGTATTACACGAAGTTGTTGGTGTGTTTTTCTATAGTAGTGCTTTGAGCGATATTCTACAGGCGGGATTTTTTAATACAATTAACCCGCCTTATTGGGAACGCGATGCTGCATTCTGGTTTTTGATGTTTGGTATTACCCTCTTTTTGATGGGATGGATTGCTCAATGGATGCTTGAACATACAGGCACAATTCCGAGATTTTTTAGCTGGGGCTTGCTGGTGATGTGTGTTATCGGAGTGCTGATGATGCCTGCCTCTGGTTTTTGGCTGGCGATACCTGTGGCGATTTTGATGCTCAGAGTACCTCACTTAGAAGCAACGCAAATTTCTATAGCGTAAACAACTTTGCCGATGCTCACAGTAGGGTTCATCGGCATTTTTTGATATACTGCCGACATTAACGAAATGACGACAGGCTATCACTATTCATATGGTTGATTTTATTACGGAATCAGACATCATTGCGGATGTACAAATTGTTACTATGCCTCAATTTGCAGATGAACGGGGCGTTTTTAGCGAAATTTTCAGAAAAGAATGGTTTCCCCAAGTGAGTTGGGAGAAAATACAGAGCAATCGCTCGATTAGTAAAGCGAATGTTTTACGCGGATTGCATTACCACTTTCACCAAGTCGATTATTGGTTTGTGCCACATGGCGAAATTCGGGCAGGGTTGCTGGATTTACGCCCTAATTCCCCAACATTTAAGCAAACGCAAACGATTGATATGGGTGGCGATAACAATCTGGGTTTATTTATTCCTGTGGGTGTCGCGCATGGATTTTATGCTCTTACCGACTGTACGCTGATTTACTACGTCAATAATTATTACAATAACAGTGACGAATTTGGTGTGGCATGGAACGACCCTGCGCTTGGTCTTGATTGGGGTAATTCTGGTGAACCGCTGGTCTCTGACCGTGATATGAATAACCCTTATATGGCAGATATTCCTGCGGATAAGATGCCGAAATAATAGATATATGACTGTAGTAATTCAATGCGGATATGAAACATATGCTTCATTTGTGTATAAAGCATAGCATCTCAGCAAACAGCATTTCAGCTAAGTAGTGTGCCATATAGAAATAAGCTATTCGTTGAATTGTTGTAGAAACTAGAAAGAAGGCAGAAAACGGTGGTTGATTTTATTTTCGGACGCGATACATCACGTCCCTACCTTTTTGCCTAAAAACAGTAAGATAAGAATAGCATGTTTGCCTATCTCAGAAATAGAGCGGAATAGTTTATTCGTATTTTTAGGACAGAGCAGGGATTTTTAAAACTTGACGCTAAAGAGATCAGGCTAAGAAATTTGGGAGCTAAAGCTCACTTTCTGTAAGTTGCCATCTCAGTAAGCTACATCTGAAATATTCTTGAAGCCAACATTAGTTGCCGCGTCTTTGTAGCGGGATGTTTTAACATCTAGAAATAATCCTGCTAACCTTTTGTCTTTTTTATGAATCTAATTCTACGTCGGATACACTTGCTTTATCCCTACACAAGTTCTCTGAAGTGCGTAACTTCTAGTAGCTATAATTAGGTATTGAAAAGTGCATTGTATCCGCCGTCATATAAACATGACGGCTAGTCTGCTAACATCGACACAAGGTCGATGTTGATACATAGCCGTTGATTTTGGTCAACGGCGTGAAATACTTGTAGTTTTATACTGAGTTTGCAATAGCCTGAGCGAAAATCCTATCTTAGTGCTATCTTGTAACTGATCAAAAATCCTCCCCTAAATCCCCTCCACTACGTAGAGGGGACTTGTGCTTCGTTGTGGATTGAGATGCTCGGAAATGATTTCTGGATATTTACAGGCAGAGTACTTAGCATATGGCTTAGAATTTTATTTCCTCTAAATTTCTACAATTCTACAAAAATTAACCCTTGAACCTGATGTTGCGGTCATACTATAGGCTGTTTTTTGAAGCGATAAAGGAACAGTCTTATGACTGATTTTTACCGTGTAGCAGACTTTGCCAAACTTGCTGGCATCACTGTTCGCACCCTTCAATTATGGCATATTAAATTTCTAAACTAGCATTGATTTGCCTTTGTGCAGAAATAAGATAGCCTGTAAAATATGTAGGACTACAAAAACATATATATTAGGAGATTGAATGAGTAAGAACAACACATTGATATTGGTGGGTGGTTTAGTTGCGTTAGTTGTTCTGATTGCCGTTGTAGCGTTTGTTCTTTTATCAGGACAGCCATCATTTGATAGCCAGGCTTTTGAAGACTATATTATGCGGGCTGGCAATGATGAACTAACCGTGCAATCTGTTGAAGTTGATACAAGTGGTGATGTTGCATCTACCATCGAGGTGACTGCTAATGAACCTTGTTACGCATTTGGTTATATCACCAGTTATGTTTCTGGATACGAGGATCTTGACACACTGATATTGAATATTAATTCCAATACTGATACAGCTATCTCAACAACGATACCGATGAGTGACCTCACTGGCTTCTTCACGGGTGAAATCGGCACAACAGAGTTTGACGTATATGTGCCAGAAGTCTGTAAGGTATAATCCCCCGCTTAAAATTACCCCTTGAACCTGACGTTGCGTCATACTATAGGCTGTGTCTTGAAGCGATAAAGGGACAGCCTTATGACTGATTTTTACCGTGTAGCAGACTTTGCCAAACTTGCTGGTATCACTGTTCGCACCCTTCAATATTATGACCGTATTGACCTGCTGAAACCAGCTGATATGACGGATGGTGGGCATCGGTTATATCGTCGGCAAGATTTACTACGCCTCCAACAAATTCTGACGTTGAAGTGGATGGGCTTCAAGCTCGACCAAATCAAAGAGTTGTTGGATAGTCCGAGTTATGACTTGCGTACAGCCTTACTGATGCAGAAGTCCGCTATTGATAGCCAAATTGCTAGCTTGCAAGAAGCGTCTGATGCTTTAGCAACTGCACTGGAAGTTCGGCAATTAGAGGACGGTGATATTGAGAGTGAGGCGGTGAGTAAGGTTATTCGTGCGGTGATGTTTCCACAGGATGATTGGCGACGTGATGCGTTCACAGACGAAGCATGGGCTGGCATTGTCACACGTCGGATGCAATATACCGAAGCAGATTTTCAGCAATTCGCAGACGATTGGCAAACGTTGATTGTGCAGTTTGAGGAAATTCAGCATTTGCCTATAGATAGTGCGCTAGTACAAGCCTTAGCCAAAACCATGGATGAATATATCAGCTTATTCTCAGCAGGTGATATGGAAGCTGAGGATGGTGTGGCGAGGGTCTGGCAAAACCGTGAGCAGATGCCAAAAGACCAGCAAATGGGCAATCCTGACCTGATGCGCTTCATGAACCAAGCACTGACACTGTATCGGCAAAGGAAAAAATCATGAAAATAAATTGGACAGCAACTAATGAATACTATCATGCGATTATCAATGAGCAAGATATTGAGCGTAAAAAAGAACTCTATCGAGAGTATTTTCTGCGACCCTGGCAGGGCATGATGCAAATGATGAAAGGCAGTTTTGGTAGCGACCCGAATGATGAATTTGGTGTTGCACAAGCATGGGGATGGTATTTACCCGAAGAACTAAACGAAATCCCTGATTCACTGAGCAAACTTGAAGACGCTAATGCGTGGCAAATAGGTGAGGAAGCACTGCAAACGGGAGTGTCTGCTTTTGATGGTTATGACTTACCATTTGATGAGGTCGAAGGGTGGTTGTTACTGGGCGTGCAAGAGCGCAATAAAGCTGATACCGATGGTTATACAGGTGCGATTGACTTCATGAATCCGCGTTTTATGTGCCAATATTTTGAGCTGCATGAACGGAATATCAAAGCACTTTCAGGAGCAGTGGTGCATGAGTTAAATCATCTCATTCGATTGCGTATTTTCCCATGGGATATGGCAAATACCACTGTGGGGGATTATATCATTCACGAAGGTATTGCTGAATCATTTGCAACGGCACTCTTTGGTGAGGAAGTCCTTGGCTTTTACGTCACAGATATTGCTGAGGATGACTTACAAATAGCCAAGTCACTCATCGGTGGAAATCTCGTTACAACTGGTTTCGACAAAATTCGTGGCTATATTTTTGGTGACAGTATAGCGGATGATTGGGGCTTTGAAAAAAACGGGATGCCGAGCTATGGGGGCTATGCGGTAGGCTACCATGTGGTGCAAGCGTTCATGAGGAACACAGGGTGTTGTATTCAAGATGTGACTTATCTGCCTGCTGAGAAAATTATCCGTGAATCGGGATATTTTAGGTAAAAAATCGGTGCGAAAGTTGTGCCTTCATATAAACATGATGGCTATTCAGCCAAAATCGAAAGGTTGCTGTGTTGCAAACCTGAAAATATGTTTATCGACAGAGGCTAAAGCCATCTGTCTACCTAAACGCGGACGCTAAAGCGTGCTGAAAAGCAAGAATGCGCTTTAAGCACCTTTAGGAAATAGAATGCCTAGTTGCATCTCCTA
The DNA here is from genome assembly GCA_965230145.1 of Phototrophicaceae bacterium. Lineage (GTDB taxonomy): Bacteria > Chloroflexota > Anaerolineae > Aggregatilineales > Phototrophicaceae > JAUZRW01. The sequence goes on along the minus strand of CBDDKI010000002.1, from coordinate 1,705,549 downwards.
GACTTTCAGACATAATCGAGTTGTTGTATGAGTGGTTTGTTGGAGAAGATATATTTGCATTTTTAGGACAGAGCAGACTTTGTCCCTACATGAATCATGCTTTATTTTCTCCGCAGTTATTACGAGACAGACCAATTAACAAACGATTTTGCAATCTAGGAGATTTTATGCCTGAAATTCGTCACATCCACATTGATGACTTAAAGACTCATTATGCGCCTTTACATCGCTATGCGTTTTCTGCTTCGCCACCGCTTGATTTATCCAACTATGATAATCAGCGTCCACTTTACGAAAGTGTCATTAAACTGGGCATGTTTGAAGATGAGACAGCTGTTGCGACGACGATTGCTATCCCCATGATACAAAACATACGCGGTAAAATCTTCCCGATGGGTGGTGTTGCTGGCGTAACAAGTGACCCGATGGCACGACGTAACGGTTATGTTAAGCAATTGATGCGACGTATTTTTGAGGAGATGAAATCGGCTCAGTTACCTGTTTCGGCATTATACCCATTCCGTGAGTCTTTTTATGAGCGATTAGGCTATAGCTTATTCAATCATATTAAAGCTGTGAAATTCAATGCGAGTGATATGAAACCACTCCTCGATAAAGACTTCTCTGGTTCGGTTGAATTTCTGAACAATAAAGATGGCTGGGATACTGGTCGGGAATTTATGAAGCAATATCAGGCAAATACACATGGGATGGCGTTATTTGGGGATGTGGCTCTCGATTATCTGTATGGTAAAGATGATTACTGGCTCGCCATTGCACGCGACGACAGTGGCACAATTATTGGTACGATGACCTATAAAATTACAGCGTTTAAAGGCACGTTCGAGATTAAATATTTCTTCGTTGAGAATAGTCAGGCACGTTATCTCTTGTTGCAGTTTATCGCCAAACATATTGACCAAGTGGTTGATGTGCATTTTAAGCATCTACCAGCCCAAGAATTTCCTGAAACATGGTTTAGCGATTTATCGACCAAAGCTGACCCCGATATTTGGCTCACTCCGATGGGGCGTGTGATTGATGTAGCACAACTCGGTGGGATGAGTGTTGGGCAGGGAGAGATAAGCATTGAAGTCGTTGATGATTTCTGCGAATGGAACAATCGTATTTTCACGTTCACGTCACAAGATGGAAAATTAATTGTCTCAGAAGGCAACTCAGCCGATTGTAAATTGACTATTCAGGCACTCTCAGCACTAATCTATGGCACGCATAACCCGAATGATTTTCAATGGCGTGGATGGGGCAATCTAACGCAGGACCATATCCATACATTGATGACACTGTTCCCACGACAATCGCCCTATTTATTCGCTGCATTCTAAGCTATATCGACAACTTGTGTCCCTTCGCTCTCGGTGAGGGTACGGAATAAGGCGCTGATTTTTTCGGTCATTGCGCCCATTTCACCTGTGCCAATGGTACGTCCATCGAGTTCGGCAACGGTAGCGAGTTCGCCCATTGTGCCTGTGCAGAACATCTCATCAGCACGATAGACTTCTGAGAGCGAAATGTTCTTCACTAGGTAGGGGATGTCATTTGCTTGGCAGAGGTCGAGTACCGTCTGACGTGTAATACCTTCAGGGCAAGACTCTGTGTGCGAGGTCATCACGACCCCTTTGTGTACTATGAAGACATGCGTCGCATTGGTTTCAGCAACAAAACCATCGTAATCTAGCATCAGCGCGTCGTCTGCTCCTGACGCATTGGCTTGAATTTTTGCCAAAATCGAGTTGATTAAGTTACAAGAATGGATATTTTGGTCAACACAATCAGGTGGAATCCGACGAATACCCGATGTGATTAAGCGAATGCCTGCTTTGTCGTAGACAGGGGCTTTGTGTTCAGCGAGGACTATCAGTGTATAGCCATTGGTATTCAGACGTGGATCCATCCCACTGGTATATTTCACCCCGCGCGAGAGGGTCAAGCGGATATGCACGCCATCGGTCATTTGGTTTGCAGAAAGGGTTTTGCTAATTTCTTCGATAATTTCCTCATGAGTCGGAATATCAGTGAATGCCATTGCTAGAGCAGATGCTCGCAATCTATCAAGATGTTCTGTTAATTTGAAGATGCGTCCATTGTATAAGCGCAAGCCTTCCCAGACTGCATCGCCTCCTTGTACAACGCTATCAAAAGGGCTAATGCCAGCTTGGTCACGGTGAATGAGGTCGCCATTGATATTGATGAGGATGTCTTTATTTTTGGGGTTGAATGATTGTTTCATGGTATGTTCTTTCTATAATTTTTAGGGCGCAGACCGACGGTCTGCCCTTACAATGCCAATAAACGATATTGTTCTATTTCGTGATAGAGTGCATTACACTCTTCTATGACGGATTGTAGATGTTCAGGAACAGGTGTCTCGTCGTCATGGTAGGGCATAAATTCAGTAGATTTCTCGACGCTAGCGTACCAATGTTTTGCCCAGATGCCGTCGCTATCACGTTTGCCTGCACGCCAACTGAGCATTGCTTCATCAAAGGGAATGTTAATCGCCTCACACAAGGCTGACAACGCCTGTCTCGGATTCGTCAGAACATCTTTAGAGGATAGCACTGGTGGAATTTGCCCTGTCTGCTCACGCACGAAATTAAAGAGGTCAATTTGCTGTGGGATGCCAGTTTGCTCTATATCAGGATTGGGGATGACCTTTGAAAATGAGAGTAAGACTCTGCGTGGCTCACGGATTAAGAAGCAGTTGGTAACGTTCAGCATCCAATCTTTGCTCATATGAGGTAGCATGTGATGGGTCATGTGTTTTTGATAATAAATTGACTTATTATCTGGTAAATCGCCCATCAGTTGCTGAACGACTTTTTGCCAATCGCTTTCGTAGGTGTTGATAATCTCTTGCTTGCTGGGATGGTCATAATCTGTATTGGCGAGGTAATGAGCGTAAAAGGGTTCGTCATGGACGATTGTATCTGCCCGATTTTCCCATGCGCGCATCATTGCGGTTGAGATATTACGCGGTCCTGACCACATCGCTACATAGCGTTTCTCTGGCATGTATCTTTCCTATAAGCACGTCGATAATGGCTATGATTATAGTCAGACTATGAGGAAAACGCATCTAGTTTGGATATAAAAAGACCGCACATAATGTACGGTCTTTAAAAAATTCACTTCGTTATTGGCTTGTCTCATAAATAATAAAGCAAGTATCGGTGTATTTTTAGGACAGAGGAAGCTTTGTCCCTACACAAATCATTCCTTATGTTCTGCCCATTAATTGCGGGACAGATTAATTATTTTTAGTCATCTAAATAATCACGTAGGTGACGGCTACGGCGTGGATGACGCAAACGGCGCAAGGCACGTCCTTCAATTTGGCGAATGCGTTCACGGGTTAAGCCGAATTTCTTACCGACTTCTTCCAATGTGTAGCTGCGTCCATTTTGCATCCCGAAACGTAAGCGTAAAATACGAGCTTCGCGTGGGGTGAGAGTGGTGAGTAATTCTTCCATCTTGGATTTGAGCATATTGCTATAAGCACTTTCGGATGGGCTAGGCTCTAAATCATTCTCGATGAAGTTGCCTAATTCGCTATCATCATCTTCACCGACAGGGTGTTCTAAGCTGAGTGGTTGCCACGATACACGGAGCATCCATTGGACTTTGCGCGGTTCACATTCCATGACTTCGGCAATTTCTTCTACGGAGGGTTTATGCCCTAAAGATTGCTCAAGGTCACGGGCAACACGGTATAAGCGACGAATGCGGTCACTCATATGAACTGGTACACGAATGGTGCGTCCTTGGTCGGCAATGGCGCGGGTAATCGTCTGGCGAATCCACCATGTGGCATAGGTGCTAAAGCGGAAACCACGACGGTAATCGAATTTTTCCACAGCTTTCATCAAGCCTAAATTGCCTTCTTGGATGAGGTCGAGGAATGGAACGCCACGAGTCATGTATTTTTTGGCAATGGAGACTACAAGGCGTGTATTGGCTTTAATCAGATGTTCACGGGCGGCAATACCATCTTGAATTAGGAATTTCCACTCTGTTGCGCGTTTGTGGTCCGGGGTTTTCTTGAGTTTCTTCTCAGCAGAGCGACCATCTTCGAGGCGTTTAGCTAGGCTGACTTCTTCTTCAGTATTGAGTAGTGGCACACGCGCCATTTCTTTGAGGTACAAGCCTACGGTATCACTAGAGGAAATATCGACTAAGTTATAATCGTCATCTTCATCTTCGTCATCATCAATTTCGTCGTATGGCTCATCCATGAAGTCGTCTTCAAATAGAAGCTCTTCATCTTCATCAGTTTCAAAAAATGTGTCTTCAAATCCACCAGATTGCACAGCATTAAATTTGTTCAGATTGTCATAGTTGCCGTCGAAGTCAGTCATGTGAAAAATCTAATCCCCTCACTCATAAAAGAAAATAATATGTATTTCTAGGCTACACCGAGGCATTTATACGCCGTCGGAATCCAATAATTCTTTCAGTTTTGCCATTCTAGGGTCGATAAAATCAGTTTCACAATCACAGCTTTCATGATTGAGATTAACACCACAAACAGGGCATAAGCCTTTGCAATCATCACTACAATGTTCACGATGAGATAAGGCAATGAGTACCTCTGCCCGCAATAGTGGTGCAAGATTGAGCTGAGCATCTTGCCCAACGAAAAATTCTGTTTCACCAATAGGGCGTGGTGATGCGTATAGTTCTTCTACATTTACTGGAATATGGTGTTCAAAGGTCTCTAAACAACGCGCACAAGGTCTCTCAACTGCAATGCTAAGTTTGCTCTGTGCTAAGATGCCTTCTTTTGTACGGCTCAAGCGCAATTGTCCCTTAATCGAATTGGCGACTAAGTCATCTGCAATCCGAACAGGGTCATCTATATTCAATTCAATGTCTTTATTGTTACCAGGACCATCAGATAACAAAAAACCAACATTAATTTTTAAGACACGGTTACTGAGGAGACTTGCACTAGACGTATTCACGATATTGTGACCTTACTTTTAGTGCTATTTACATTTTAAGAATGTGTAACTTTAACCAAGCATGATGTGATTATATGTAATTTTAAGGTCAAATGTCAAGCAAAATGCCCTATTATGAAACGATACTCCAACCCTTTTTTTCATCTTTTTTATACTTCAAAACAAATTTAGATAGCATAAAGACTTTGTTACAAAATGCAAACCTATAAATTGTAATGTCAATCATAATTCTTATCTTTGAATATTACATGACGAAAAGTCTAAAATTAGCCTTTATTTACCATAATTTGATATGGAATGTGTGTATTTAGCACAATTAATAATGCTAAGGGTGGAGAAAGACTGTTAATCGCCATATCGTGTAGAGCGACACTTCATTGTTAGCTTGGTACATAAGACCTAATTTTTCTAAAGCACTTATGAATTTACGCGCATATCCTATCGTGATAGGGTATAATGTTGTTTCGCATTATTTAGCAAACTACCAAGGAGTTTGGTTGTGCGCCGTTTAGTTTTTTTACTATGTGTTGTTTTTCTAGTTTTTCCATTTAGTGCATTTGCACAACAAGACCTGCCACCTGTTAATCCTGCTGCAGTTTCAGGCGATATTAATATTGCGGGTAGTTCGATACTTGTACCGACAACAAATAATCTAGTGACACGCTTTAGTTTAGAAGGGTATAGCGGTACTGTCCTTGTCGATAGTATTGGTACGGATGCTGCTATCCAACAATTATGTGATGGCACAACCGATATTGTTCTAGCTGACCGTCAGATTATGCCCCAAGAAGTTGATGCTTGTACTGCGGTTGGTCGCCCACCGATTGCATTTCGTGTTGCTACAACGGGTGTAATTGTTACTGTTGCACGCCAGAATACTTATGCAACCAATGTTACGACAGCAGAACTTCAACAGATTTTCAGTTCTGCGTTATCTTGGTCGGATGTTCGTCCCGATTGGCCTGGTGATCCAATTAGTCGTTTTGTTCCTAGCGCAGATTCAAACCAAGTCAATTTGTTTTCTCAAGTTGTTTTTGCTGGAAATAGCTCCTTGTTGACGACTTCAGTGGGAACACAGTTTGTGGCGGATGCGAATGAGCGTGTTCAGAATATTACAGTGTCACCGACTGCCATTGGATTTTTTGAGGCGAATTTTGCTCTGCTAAACAGTAATTTGATGACAGGTGTCGCTATTGACGGCATAACTCCCGATTTTAATACAATAGTGGATGCCAGTTATCCGCTTTCACGTCCACTCTTGCTTTATACGACTTCAGACGCATTCAGCAACCGCACTCAAGTTTCGAGCTTCTTAAATTACTATTTGACGAATGTGGCTGTAGAAGCGGATAGCGCAGGGTTACTCCCAGCCCCACCAACAGCACTTGATATAGCTAAGAGTCGCTGGATTGCGGCAAGTGGTCAAACGGCACAACCAACAGCTGTTGTTGTTCAGCCACAACCGACGGAAGTAGTTGTCGTTGACCCCGTTGCAATGACAGCAACTGCTTTAGCAAATGTCATCGAGGCAGTTGAAGTTACCGCAACGCCTGATACAGGACCTACGCCTGTATTCCAACCAGAGGTGCAGAACATTCTCATCCAAGCGCGTCTTGACTTAGAAGTGACTGCACAGGAAGCCATTGGTTCTGAACGTCCAGTTGGGTGGAGCGGCAGCCTTGATATTGAAGATCCAGAATTGCCGTTATTAACACGGCTTGACCTAGAATTACTTGCGGCGCAAATCTATGGTATTGATGATCGCCCTGCTGATTGGTTTGGTGCAGTCAGTAGTACACATGAAGCTATTTCGCGTGATATTCGCCATGATCTGGAAATTTTAGCGGATGATATTTTTGGCGATAATGCTCGTCCTGCTGAATGGGCAGGCAGTGACCCAATCTATCGTTGTGACCGTGCTACACAGGCACTGGCATCTTTGCTGGAAGAAAATGGTTTATATACGCTTACGGCAAATCCATTATCACCTGAATTTTGCCGACAAGTCGAAATTGAGATTTCACGTTTTGTAGAAGTAAATCTCCTAAATACAGCGGTTAGAGTTAATCAAGAAGGGGTTAGTATTCCTGCGGAAGTGACAATCGAAACGACCATTGCTGTTGGGTTCTATAACACCAGTGCTAGCCAACGGGCAGGTGTCATTCCTGTAGGAACAGGCATTACGCCACTAGGGCGCAGTTATCTCGGATTCTCTAATATGACGCTAGTTCAAGGTGAGGGCTTTATCTTGTTTGTAGAATGGCAAAATACAAGCCTTACACAAGCAGAATGGCGTAGTTTGCCAGATGTAACTGAACTACAATTTGAGACAGCATGTAGCACAGTTTGGTGTCAAGGAAACTAATTGGTTGAGGTTTATGAGTAGGCAGGCAGATTATATAATCTGCCTGTTTTTGATTCTATAGAATGCTAATCAATCTGAGGTAGTGAACTGGGACCGAAGCCATATACAAGGAGTTTATCTAATGTGGTGTCAATCGTAATATCACCCTCAAAATTCACACAGATGACTTGCATCGTGGGTGAAAATTCATATAACATCTGCCGACAAATACCACACGGTGAGCCACCATTTAGCGTAGCGACAACGATGCCTTTGAAATCTTGCACACCTTCACTTACAGCTTTCACTAAAGCAGTTCGTTCAGCACAAATACTAGCAGGGTATGAAGCATTCTCGACGTTACAGCCTGTGAACACTTGCGAATTATCAGCAGAAACTAGCGCTGCACCTACTTTATACTGAGAGTATGGGACATAGGCTCGTCGGCTGACCTCTATAGCCCGACCAATATGAAGCGTGAGATTTTCTTTCATGTTGCATCTGCCAATTCTGTTTCGTCTGTATCTGTATTGGTGCTTTCTTCATCAATCGTTAGTTTTGGTTTGACTTTTACCAATACTTTACGAATGCGTCGCCCTTCAATAGAGCGAATTGTCATATGGACTTCTTCGGTGTCTATTTCTTCGCCTACAATCGGCACACGTCCGATTTGCAAGAAAATGTAACCACCTAAGGTATCGTTATCCTCTGAACTAATGCTTGTTCCTAGTAATTCATTTAAGTCATCGACATCCATACCGCCATCAATGACAAATTCATCTTCATCATGTTGGATATATTCTGTTTCTTCGTTCAGGTCATATTCATCTCGGATGTCACCAACGATTTCTTCCATGATGTTTTCGATGGTCACTAAGCCTGATGTACCACCATATTCATCGACAACAATTGCCATATGGACGTTACGTGCTTGTAAGTCACGCAGTAAATCATCGGCGGCACGGGTTTCAGGAATGAAATAAGCAGAGCGTACCAATTCGCGTGCGGTATGACCATCTAAGCTACTGTTGTGCCATAGATTCAGTAAATCTTTGGCATAAAGTAAGCCGACGATGTTATCTATGTTATCTTCGTAAACAGGAATACGAGAAAAGCCTGTTCGCATGAAGGTATCGAGCGCATCGGTAAGGCTTGTTGTCACATCAACTGCTTCAACATCAATACGTGGCACCATAATTTCACGGGCATAGGTCTCATCAAGTTGCATGACAGAGAAAATCATCTCGCGTTCTTCATCTTCAATCGCGCCACCTGTATTCCCAGCGTTCACAAGGGTCATGATTTCTTCTTCAGTTACGGTATTAACGAGTGTATCGCTACCGAAAGCACGCGCTAATAGGGTACTGAGTCCTAGTAGAAGGCTAGAAAGTGGGCTGAATAGGATCGTTAAAAAGCGCAAAGGTGTTGCAAGCAAGCCAATGAGAGGTATGGCATATGCACTACCTACTGCTTCGGGTACAACTGTCCCCAAAATTAGAGTGAGCAAACTAATCCCTAACACACTTGCCGTAGCTAGAGGAGTGCTAAGTTGCAAATCACCGCTAATACTTGGGACAATAATCCACATGGTTGCACACAAGACAATGCCTGCTACCACTAGCGACGAAATAAGCGTGTAGGTGATGTATAATTTCGACTTTGCATCTAAGAGTTTTAGGGCTGTCTTTGCAAAACCCCGTCCTGCTTCTGCTTGTTCTTGCAATTCACTTTCGCGTGAATTTTGTAACGCCGAATAGCCTAAAGTCATTAAGGCATCCAACACTAATAATCCTATGATGATGCTTAAATACGTACTGCCCTCGTCCACTGAGTACCTTTCTACTCTACCCTCATTAACCAAACGCAAAAAGCCGTGCAGGATTATACCCACCGGCTTGAGATTCTTAACTATTTAGTTCGGCTCTCGGGATTTATCGGTCACTAGATTCGTTTACGATAGCTAAAATATCGTTTTGCAGAGTGTACCATAGCTTAGGATGGCTGTGCAAGATAAGACACTGAATCATATGTTTAAGTCTGATTAAGACATTAGGACAACATCATCTGAACTTGCTGACCAATCGCAATTGGTCCTGCAAGATTTGGTTGCCATAAATCTGTGATAACAATCATTAAATCTTTCAGCAACGGTGTCTGGTAAATGTTATTAATTGTATCTTGCAATACATAAGCATTAACAGCATTTATACGATAAAAACGAGCGTGTTGCTTTAAAGGGTCAATTATCCAATACTCTGAGACCCCTGCTTGTTCATATTCGTAGAATTTTTCTCCATAATCACGCTCTTTACTTTCAGGCGATACCACCTCAATCACGATGTCCGATGCACCATCCATAAATGTAGGCGTTAAATTACGAGGATTACTATTCAAAATAAGTTGTAAATCAGGCTCTCGATTACTACGTTTATCGTCTAATTGTAATCGCATGACAAAAGGTTCTTGCCTCAACTGTCCAATCGGTCTTAATTCTAAATATGCCCCTAATAAATAGGCAAAATAACGTGTTAGTTTGTCGTGCTTATCATGTACAGGTGACATTTTAATAACAGTTCCATTAACCCACTCACAAAAATGTTCGGCATAATCACGCATATAAACATCTTCGCTCACATCCAATGCGATAACTTGTCCAATTGTATTATTGTAATGAAGAATATTTTCAGCCATATTCATGAAGATAGCCTTCGACTATTTAGTTTCATCATATCATATTTGGTGATGTTGTTACTCACGCAATGCCTCATCAAAGGATATATAGAGTCCATAGACTGCATCTAAACCGGTCATTTCCATGACTTCAATTACCCGTTTGCTAGGCTCAACAATGCGGACTTGTCCTGTGGCTTCTTTGAGTAAGCGTAAAACTCGTAACCCTGCTGCGCTTAGATAATTCACACCTATCATGCGTAATAAGAGCAAATGACCTTGATTATTTTCAAGGATGGTGTCAATCTTTTCTTGGAGGAGTGGGGAATTAATCGCGTCAATGCGTCCTGATACATCGAGTACAATTGTGTCATCAATTTTGTGAGTTGTGATTTTTAACATTAAGTGACCTTACGCTGAGTAGGATAAGTGTAGCTTATCATTAATTGACCTTTTATGCTCGGGTGATATTCAGCGTTTAATCGTAATCGACAATAGAAAGTAATCTATGACAGACTATGAAACTTTCCCTGTGCTGGTTATTGGCGCAGGTTTAGCAGGTTTATCGGCAGGGGTACATTTAGCAGGGCGAGGTATTGCACCACTGATTATTGATGCTGACTCTTTATGGGCAGGTGGACGCTTATCAGGTGGCGAACCCGAAAAATTTAGTTATCAAGATAGAGAATGGTCATTTAAGCCCGAACACGGTGTGCATGCTATTTGGGGTGGATACGTCAATATGCGTGCGATGATTGCCCAATTTACCAACACCAAATTACAGATGTCTGCTGGTGAAGAATGGATTAACCGATGGGGGCGAGAGGTTCGGCGGTTGGAAGCGGGCAATGCTGTACGCAGTGAGTGGATACCTGCACCTTTGCATTACTTGCAATTATTGTTTCATCCTCAAATTTGGGCGACTATTCAACCCTGGGATTTTCTATCGTTACCCGGTTTTTTGAGCAGTATTTTGCTCACAGTAGGCACAGACCCTATCCGAGAGAAGATTGCCTGGGATGGCTTAACCATGAAAGATTATTTTCTTGGCTGGACACCCAATTTGCGCGCGACTTTTGAAGGTTTAGGGGTTAATCTTCTGGCGGCTTCTAAAGAGGATATTTCATTAGCTGGTTTTATTGCTGGTTTACGCTTTTATACGATGCTTCGTAATGATAGCTGGCAGATGCAGTATCTCCCTGCGGATTCGCATACGAGTCTGATTCAGCCCTTGATTAATAGCATTACTGAGGGGGGCGGTGCTGTACAAGGTGGCATCACAGCAAAAAAACTCGTTCGTGACGGCGATAACTGGCAAGTCGTCGTTGAGGATAGCCAAAAACAAGGCATTAGACGCATCAAAACCAAGCATATTATTCTCGCTATGAACGCACCTTCAACAAAACGTTTACTCCTCAATAGCCCTGATACATATGAAATTGCCTCAAATATGGTATTCCCTGATGGCTTACGCAATGGCGTTGTGCGCTTGTGGTTTAGGTCATCACCGCGTGAGGGGACGGCAGGAGGTATGTTCACGGGAGATTTTGCGCCTGATAATTTTTTCTGGTTGCATCGGCTTTATGATGACTATGCCAATTGGCACAAGGAAACAGGTGGGAGTGTGATAGAGCTACATTATTATGACGACAGCTTGCTCAATCAGCCTGACCGTAACTTGATTATTCAATCTGTCACCGAAGTTCAACGCGCGTTTCCTGAAATTCGTGGGGATTTTGTCCATGCGACAGTTCGCAGAAATAGTAAAGTACATAGTCAATTCCGTGTGCCAACCCATGATAGCTTGCATGTCGAGACTCCTTGGCAGAACATCTCTGCCTGTGGCGATTGGATAGGGCATGATACGCCATCTTTGTGGATGGAACGCGCCACTACTACAGGCATCGCCGCCGCGAATGAAGTCCTTATGGCAATGGATGAAGCACCTTATGAGATTTTGTATCCAAAGCAACCTGCCTTATTAGCACGTTTTCTGGAAGTCATTATCCGTGCAGGACGATGGTTATTTGCGCCGATAATTACAGCAATAGTGCGTCTACGAAAACGCTAACGTACGAGTACAATCCCAATAAATGCAACTGTCGCCCAAGCGAATTTCTGAATGAGGTTATTGCGCGAAATGTCCTCTTTGAAAATATGTGGTTGCCAGATTGTCAGTATCCAACCGAAGGCGACTGCAAAAAATACATTCAAGCTACCAATTACACTCACTAGCGAAACAGGTCCCAATGTAAGTGCCATGAATAAGACAAACTGACGTATGACGAAAATTGATTCAACGCTGCTGAGGGAAGCAATTGCTTTGATGTTCGTTTCTCGGATGGTATTGAAGAAAGCATGGCGTACACGCGGTACGAATAATAGTAGAAACATACCTCCTACCCAATAGCCTAAGCCCGAATAAGCTGTAACTAGCGTTAAGCTCCGAAAATCTGTGATAATTGTATTCACGACACTGTCAGCTAAGACTAAGCCTCCTGCTGCAATCAAATTTGTCATCAACATTAAGCCGAATATATCCCAAGCAGGTTCGACAATGTCGCCTATTTCTGTTTTTGAGCGTTGAAGCGTGACTGCAAGTGCCGCAAATAAAATGAGTACGAAACCAATGAATTGTAGCCAAGTGAGCCGTTCATTGAGGAACAAAGCACTCAGTATAAGGGTAAAAATAGGACCTAATTGCGAAAGAATTACAATCCGAGTGGTTTCTGTTTTTGAGACTGCCTGAAAGTAGAAATATCCTGCTAATGCAGGTGTTGTGCCAGCAAGTATCAGTAAAGCCCCTTGATTCAGAGGCAATGTCTCAAAACCGAGGACTATCCATAGCACAATCCCTATTAGCAGATTGAAGCAAGATAGAAGAATGAGAAGTGCGAAGGGATTAGGCACTTGGCTCTCGACTACAAATTTATCGCCAAAATTGATGAGCGTCATCAAGATGGCTGCGAGTAAAGCATAAATGAACCATGTCATGTTTTTTGATCTTTCTGTGAATGACCTCTACTATGTCATAGAAGGATAGGTGATTCTATAACCAATACAGTGCAATAGTCTCAAGGGCGTATCCGACAAAGCAATGATATAGTTAAAGAAATTATGATTTATAGAGACAAGATAGGATAGATAATGGCACAATATTCACCAATTACCTTAGACAATGCCTCTGAATTACAGATTCTAAGTAGTGTCAAAAGAGGCTGGATAAGCGAAATCGCATGGTCACCAACTGGTGAGACTTTAGCTATTGCCGATGCGGCAGGTATTGCACTCTATGTTAATGGAATTGGTGGTACACCAACACAAGTGCTTTCAGCGCATGAAGGTCCTGTAAAGTGCATTGCTTTTAGTCGTGATGGTTTGATGATGGCAACGGGTAGTGCCGATACAACTATTCGCTTATGGGATATTCATCCAGAAACACACGAAGCTACTGAACGTATCGTCTTAGAAGGGCATGGTGATGCCGTCGAAGATATTGATTTTAGCCCGCGCGGAACGATGCTTGTTTCAGCTGGCGCGGACCGCACAATTCAATTGTGGAATACAGAAATTGGTCGGCGTGATGAAGTCTTTGAAGGGCATGAGCAACTCATTTCATCGGTGCGATTTGCGCTCAACGGTCAAATTATCCTTTCAGGTAGTTGGGATAATAGTATTCGTATGTGGGATTTACGTGGGGAAACTCAAGGCACAGTGCTAGGCAAACATGATGATTGGGTACGGGGCATCAGTGTCAGCACAGGTGGCACAATACTCGCGTCGGCGAGTAAGGATATGACGGTACGGCTCTGGGATTTGTTGGATGCTGAACAGACATTTATCTTACAAGCGCATGTATCGGGTGCGGATGTAGCAGTATTTCATCCTGATAATGCTTTATTAGCGACCAGTGGGCGTGATAACCTCATCAAGATTTGGGATAGCACGACAGGCGAACAAATTACAACGCTAGAAGGTCATGAAAAACCAGTTTTATCTTTAGCATTTAACCCAACAGGCTCAATGCTCGTTTCAGGGAGTGGAGATAATCAGGTTAAGGTTTGGGGCATATAAATAATCAAGCTATTTTCGTCTAATTCTAAGGTTCTAATAAGGCTTGATAAGCATAATAGGTTCTAAGGCTGATGCTAAAACTGCTTTGTTTAATTAGTCTCAGCTCTAAGTTACCTAGGAATAAAGGAATGATATGGCTTATCAAGCAATAGAGAATTACGGGGTTATCGGTAATATGCACACTGTCGCACTTGTCGGCAAGAATGGCTCAATCGATTGGTTTTGTCCGCGTAAATTTGATGATGCGAGTATCTTCGCTCGTATCTTAGATGATGACATTGGCGGATTTTTTCAGATTTATCCTCAAAATGGTGGCACAGAAAAGCAATTCTATTGGGCAGATACCAATGTCCTGATGACGCGTTTTTTATGCGATGATGGCGTGGTTGAAATAACAGATTTCATGCCTGTTGGTATCAATAATCAACTCCAACACGAGCGCTGGCTTGTGCGCCAAGTGAAGTTAGTGCGTGGTGAGTTGCCGATGCGTGTTGAATGTCAACCAGCTTTCAATTATGCACGCGATACGCACAAAACTAGCCTCACTGACAATGGCGCAACCTTCATCAGTGATACCTACCAATTTACCTTATCGACAGATTTATCCTTAGAAAAACAAGAAAATGGTGGTGTTATTTCTGAGTTTACAATGCAAGAAGGTGATACATTTATTATCAGCCTTAGTGAATTAGCTGATGATAGCCATAGTGTGCCACCACTTGATTGGGAGTCTGCTAATTATTTGTTTGATTCAACTGTGCAATACTGGCGTGAATGGCTTTCGCAATGTACTTATACTGGACGTTGGCGCGAAATGGTTTTTCGTAGTGCCTTAGCGATGAAGTTATTGACTTATGAACCTACAGGTGCAATCGTCGCATCCCCCACGACGAGCCTACCCGAAGATATTGGGGGCATCCGTAATTGGGATTATCGTTATTGCTGGATACGTGATTCAGCTTTTACATTGTATGGTTTCTTACGGATTGGTTTTACGCAAGAGGCTGCCAATTATATGCACTGGTTGCAAGACCGTATCCACGAAAATAAAGATTTGAACCTCGATTCTCCTCTACATATTATGTATTCCATAGATGGGGCGCATGAATTACCTGAATTGGAACTCGACCACTTAGAAGGCTATCGTCAGAGTAAACCTGTGCGAATTGGCAATGGGGCGGCAGAGCAGTTGCAACTCGATATTTATGGTGAACTGATGGACTCTATCTACCTCTATAATAAATATGGCGAGCGTATTGGTCATGATTTTTGGGTTGAAATCCGAGATATTATTGATTGGGTGGCTGATAATTGGCAACGACATGATAAAGGTATTTGGGAAATTCGCGGTGTTGACCAACCCTTCGTATATTCTAAATTGATGTGCTGGGTTGCTTTAGATAGAGGGCTACGCCTTGCTGAAAAGCGTTCCTTCCCTGCCCCTTATGAAAAGTGGCGTAAAGAGCGCGATACGATTTATGAAGAAATTATGTCTGAGGGCTGGAATGATGAGATTAAAGCCTTTACCCAATACTATGGTGGTGAATCATTAGATGCCAGCAATTTACTGATGGCGATGGTCTTTTTTATCTCGCCACATGACGCTCGTATGGAAAGTACACTTAAAGCCATGATGCAATCTCCTGATGAGGGCGGGTTACTCTCTGATGGTTTAGTGTATCGCTATAATACCGAGACAAAAGTTGACGGATTATCAGGTGATGAAGGCACATTCAATATGTGTACATTCTGGTTAGCTGAAGTTCTAGCGCGCAATGGTCAACTAGAAAAAGCTCGACTCATGTTTGAGAAGATGCTGGGTTATGCCAATCATTTAGGGTTGTATGCCGAAGAAACAGGACAACGTGGTGAAGCACTCGGTAATTTCCCACAAGCCTTCACACACTTAGCTTTGATTAGCGCCGCCTATAACCTGAATGAAGGCTTAGATAAGGGTAAAATGCCCTAAGTGCGTAGGGTAATGCTCAGAAATAATTTAGTCTAGCAACAAAATTATGCTATGCTAAAATTTCAGGCTTAAATAGATTTATGTAAGAGAGTGGGCTAGTTATGCAAGTTGAATATAAACCTGTAACAATAAGTGAGTATGAGAAAACACTGACTCTGACCGTTGTTATCCCATGCTATAACGAAGCACCAAACATTGAAAAAGTTGTCAAAATGGTTGAAGCCGTCGAACTTGCTGATGAAATCATCATTGTTGATGATGGTTCTACCGATGGTTCACGCGAAATTTTACAGCGTATCGAAGCCGAAAATCACGCCCATTTGCGTATTATTTATCATACCCATAATCAGGGCAAAGGGGCGGCGCTCGTTACAGGTTTCAAGGCGGCAACCAGCGACGTTTTGCTCATTCAAGATGCTGATTTTGAATATGACCCACGCGAATATCCTAGCTTGTTACAACCCATTGAAGAAGGGCGTTCACCTGTTGTCTATGGCTCGCGCTTTTTAGGTGGTCCTCGCAAAGCGATGAATTTCTGGAATATGGTAGCAAACAAAGGCTTAACTCTGGCGACCAATATTCTCTATAATGCTATCCTAAGCGATATGGAAACTTGTTATAAAGTATTTCGGCGTGAAGTTGTAGCTGATATGAAAATTGATGCGCGTGGTTTTGAGTTTGAACCTGAATTTACAGCTAAAATCCTTAAAAAAGGTATTCGTATTTACGAAGTCCCTATCAGTTACAATGGGCGTGAGTGGGACGAAGGCAAAAAAATTAAATGGACAGATGCGCCTATTGCCTTATGGACACTTTTGAAATACCGTTTTGTAGATTAATTGGATATACTAGGGCGGTATTTTTGTTATGAGGTTTATATCAATGTACTCAAAAATGATAATCCTAATCGTTGCTTTGTTACTGATTGCTGTGCCAATAACCGCACAAGATGAACCAGAACCAGAAATTACTGCTGAACCTTTACCCATTACAGCACAAGTCATCACAATTGATGCCGAAGATGGTTTGGACTTAATCGCAGATTTTTACCTAGTTGACCCTGCACGTCCTACCGTTATCTTATTGCATGAAATTTATGAAAACCGCACAAGCTGGGATGTTCTTTTATTACCTCTTCTAGCAAATGGCTATAACATTCTTGCCCCCGATATTCGTGGTAGATGGGGCGAAACGCGCGGGTCAATCAATTGGTTTAAAGCAGTTGATGATGTCGAGAGTTGGATGATTTGGTTACGTAATGAATCAGGTGTTAATCCCGATGCCATTCATACCATTGGTAGTAGTATGGGCAGTTCATTAGCGGTTGTTGGTTGTGCCAATAACGATTCTTGCCTCACTTCAATTGCAATTTCACCCGGCTGGAATTATTATCGCATTAGCCTCGCAGATAGTATTGCAACACGTCCTGTACTCGGTATTTACGCTCAGAATGATCGTTGGCCTGCGCTAGGTGTGCCTCAGATGCAAGAAACTGCACCTGATACCTTTAGTACCATCATGTATGACGGTAATGCACATGGTATGGATTTGTTTGATGAACAACAAGAAACACTGGTTGTCGAGATAATCAACTGGCTTAATTCGCACTAAGATTGATAACTTTGTAAATTTGAAGGCATGTCGAAATAAGACATGTCTTTTTTATTGGCATTTGTTTAGCCTATTTATGCTCAACTTAGCGACAAAAATCCCTAACCTGCGATACACTATTAGAAACGATAGTCAAAATAGTATGGTACTTAATTGTTATGAGCGAAAAACGTGAATCCCACGCCTTTGTTCTGCCGGGTGGTGACGATTTCTTCCAATGGTATAACGCCTTAAAACCGTATTTGGGTCATTTTGAGCATGTTGCGGTGGTGCGTGGTGCATCAGGCAATGATCTCAACCCTTATCGCAACGTTAGTGCGGTTAATCTGCCGAATATGTGGATTTCCAATGATGCTACTAAGCATATGCGACGCATTTATCCTTCGGTGGTCTTGGTAGATAAGATTGATGTACGAACCCCTCAACAATTAACAACGATGATGCAAGAGCGCATTGCCAACGATGACCGTTATGGGCGACGCATCAATGATGGTCATATAGATGAACGTTTTGTCTTGGCATGGAGTACAGATTATCGTCCCTATAATCTTGTGCAGCCTTTTACGACTTCACCGACGGGTAGTGCAGGGGATGTACTTGGTTTAGAGATTGAAGCCAGTGCAGGCGCAAAAGTTCTAGCCTCAGCTGATGGTATTGTGACCAAGCAATGGGCTGGTACACAATCTGATGACTTGCGTCTGGGTAAATATGTTCAAGTTGTCAGTAAGCATGGTGGCAAACAATACACCGTGACTTATGCTGGCTTGAGTAATGTGAATGTCCCCTTACGCACACAAGTGACTGTGGGTGAGGTCATTGGCGAAGTTGATAATGACAAATTTCTTGTTATTGTTCAATCACGCTCAGAAGGTAAGTCAGGCTATCGACTTCCTGAAATTGTTAATCCCAATTCGCTAATTTATATCGATGGTTTACGAGTGCGCCCGACTGGGAATGGCTTACGTGTTCGCAAAATCCCAACCGCAGATGGTGAGGTCATTGGCTTACTGCAACCACATGATTTCGTTGTTCCACGCGAGCAACACGGGCGTGTTTTGGCAAAGACAGGGCATGAAGGGCAATGGATTAATGTTCGTATGCCTGATGGGCGAAATGGGTTTGCGGCTGCGTGGTTCTTAGAAGCAACGGAATATCAGAAATTTGCGCTAGATGTCAATCCTGTTGGGGTGAATCTTGATGCGATACATCATCTCGGCACACCTGACCCTTCTCGTTTAGGCGATATTGGCTGGGTACGATTTGGTTACAACGTCAGCAATAATAGTGGTTCAGAAGACATTAACGCAGCATTTAATCGTTACGCCCCCCTCGCAGAGCAGTATGTTCGTGCAGGATACAAAGTCTGCTTTACGACCAGTCATCAAACTTATGGTGAAGGTAAAGGTTTTCCACCTTGGCCTCAAATGCACGATGCTAATTGGGGCGCATTGATTGACCGTTTTTCTGAAATGATGACACGTATTGCACAACAGTGGGCAAATCGAGGCTTAGTTCATTGCTGGCAAATCTGGAATGAACAAGATGCGCCAATCGGGGCAGTGGCATCCGTACCGATGTCACCAGAAAATTATGGACGCATGATTGATAAAGTATTACCTGCGATTAAAGCCTCTGATTCAACAGCCTTTGTCATTACAGGTGGGCATACATCTGGTCCGGGATTAGGTCCACGTTATATCCGAACCGCGATTGATGTGACTCCAGAAGGGCAGCGTTTAGATGGGGTGGCTTTCCATCCTTATGGACGTGGTACAAACCTTGATTCGCCATACTCGCATTTCGGACATATTGACCAATCAATCCGCGCATTTTCTGAGATATTTCCATCGAAGCCCTTGTGGATTACAGAATGGGGTGTGCTAGACCGTCCACATGATAATCCGAGCGATATTGCCAACTATGCTATCAATTTTATCAATCACCTTAAGGTGCGGTATCCGGGACAAATTGCCGCGATGATATGGTATGCTTGGGCGCAAGGAATGCATAATGGCTACGGGCTTGTCGATGCAAATAACGTTCCACGCCAACCATTGGCTGAGCGCTTTCTACAGTCTTAATAAACGTTATATGATGATTGAAAACAACGAAAGATAAGCTATGTGGGATAAAGACACCTTTGATAATTTTGTCCTTGCGCTAGAGCAAGATGACCCAATGACAATTGCAACATGGCTGAGTCGTATTGCAGAAGACCCCTGTGGCAACTCATCTATTATTCCGCATTTGGAAAAATTGCTAGAAGACAAACGCATTACGATGCTCAGTACACCTGTTGCTTATGGTGAAATTCGCTGGAATGCTGCCTTAGCCTTAGTAATGGAACGTCAAGTACAACAAATTGGCGAACCCACTGAAACTATAAAGCAGACCTTTTCGCCTATGGGAATCCCTGATATTTTGTTTTTATTGTCTGATTCGGATTTCACCTTACCCGGTGGTGATGATTGGATTAAAAAATTGCGTGGCATCCGTGATGCTGGTAATTTACCTCTTGCTGATTATGAAATTCGCTTCGGGCAAGAACCAAAGAAACTTAAAGGTTAAAAACAGCTCCATTGATGTATGATGAGTCCATAATTATTTGAAATCATAGTAAGGACTTAATCATACTAATGGAGTCTACCCCTCGTAAAGAAACAACACGTGGTCAGAAAATTGCTCGCGCTATCATTGGCGTTTTACTGATGGTGATTATCACATTAGGCATGATAGAAGCCACGCTTTACTTTTTAGATCCACTTGGTGTTGTAACCTATCTTCATTCCTTCGCCATGCTTTGGGAGACCTCCGCCCCATCTGAAACTGGGTACACTTTCGTTATCGGCGAGCACGAAATGCTCAATTATTCTTATACAATTAATGAGGATGAATCACGCCTTGTCCCTGCTACGAATAGCAATGCAAATTGTACGATTGCTGCAATAGGCGATAGTCTGACCTTCGGGATGGGTGTTGAAGATAATGAAACATGGGTCAATATTCTCGCAGAAACCTACCCTGAAATAGAATTTTTGAATTATGGTCGCCCTGTATTTGCCGCAGGGAATGTTCTACGCTCTTATAATGCTTACTCAGCCGATGCCTATATGTGGTTGATTGTCGATAATGATGATTTTCCTGATAGGGAATATCATCATTCAGATGGTGATTATCCACTCGCTACACGCTTATATTGGCTTTATGTCATCTACCCTGCGATTTTCGGGAAACTCCCATTTGACGTTTTATATGAGAGCGGTGAGACAAGTACTAATGATGGCTCTAGCCCTAGTGCTGATGTGGCTGAGGTAATCGCAGAAGATACCCTCATTTTTGGTTTTGATGAATTGCCAACAAATAATATTGAACAGGCAATCATTATTCCTAAATTTACGGAGCAAAATAGTCCGATGGATGCACATCCCTCAGTTGTAGGTAATCAGCAAATTGCAGATGGTATCTTGCCCTATATGGATGATTTTATCCGTGAACACTGTAGCTAATTTAAAAACTACGCTTGCTTATCCGAAACACTCTCGCTAGACTCACATCTGTTCTATTGATAGCAATTACATTGTGAGCAATTCATGATTCCCGTTCGGCTTGAACTACATAATTTTCTACCCTACCGTAGCCCTGACCCGATTTATTTTGAAGGTATTCATCTTGCCGCCCTGATTGGGCAAAATGGCGCGGGTAAATCCTCTTTGTTAGATGCCATTACTTGGGCGTTATGGGGACGTGCTAGAGCAAGGCGCGATGATGACTTGGTGCATCTTGGTCAATCAGAGATGTATATTCAGCTTGATTTTGAGCAGGAAGGGACGACCTATCGCGTTGTGCGCCGACGCAAAACAGGTAAACGTGGACAAGGTCAACTGGATTTATTTATCCTCAATGAGGGCGAGCAACCACGCACGATAAACGAACCTTCCATGCGTGGAACACAATTCAAAATAGATGAAATTTTACGCCTTGATTATGAAACGTTCATCAACAGTGCTTTTTTGCAACAAGGTAAAGCTGATGCTTTCACTACGAAAACCCCTGCCGAACGTAAAAAAATCCTCAGTGACATTCTCGGATTAGAACAATGGTCAGTTTATGAAGACCGTGTCAAAACTAAGTTAAAAGACCTTGATACAGCCGTTGCCTCCATTGATGGTGCGCTTGGAACGATTGAAGAAGAGCTTGCCAAAGAACCCCAATATAAACGTGAACTCGAAACAGCAGAAAATGCCTATGATTTGGCGCGTGAAGCCCTCAAAGAAGCCGAAACACGCGTTGAAGAAGTCAAGGATGTTCCTGCTGATTTACGCAATGCACAAAATCAACAAGCTGACATCAACAGGCGGATTAGCAATTTTCAGAATGACCTTAACTCAGTCGAAACAGAAATTAAAAAGCGTCACGAAACGATTAAGCAGTATGAAGCGGTCTTAAACGATGGTAAAAGCATCGAAGAAGGCTACCAAACTTTGCAAGATGCCCGTGAGGCAGATACACAACTCGGCGCGAAATTACGTGATATGAGTGATCTTGACCAACGGTTTAATGAGTTGCAAGCACAATTAAAAGAAGCACAAAGCCAGATTGAACAAGAAAAACGTGGCTTTGAAACAACTATTTCTGAAATGCAACGCGTACTTGAAAACGATATTGATGATGAACTCGCACAGGTAAACGCTGATATTTCACAACTTGAGAACGTCGAAAAACAACGTGAATCCTTACAAGAAAACTTAGCTAATTTACGAGAAGAACGCTCGGGATTGTCCACCCGTAAAACGACCTTGACCACCGAAGGTCAGGAGATGAATGAGCGTATTGACACCTTAGAACAGGCAGAAGGGGCAAGTTGTCCCTTATGTGGGCAACCGCTAGATGATGACCACCGTGAGGCAATCCTCGCTGACCTGATGCTTGAGCGTGATACGAAACGCGAAGAATATCGTCAATCTACGGAGCGTATCGCTGAAATCGGAGACGAAACAAAAGTCGTGCAAACTGAGATTGAGGCACTAGGTGTGCAATTAGCAGAATTACCGAAATTGCGTAGTCGTGCAGGGGGCTTAGAGAAACAAGCCGATGATAGACTCGCCGCGCAAGCTCGTGTGGATGAAGCGAATGCAGGCTTAGAAAGTATCGTCGCCATTTTAGAAAATAAAGATTACGCCCATGAAATTCGACAGCAATTAGCGGATGTAGATGCTGAACGACAGGCAATTGGCTATGACCGTAGCGCACACGATGAAGCACAATCGACACTCAAAGAATTTACAGAATTTGAGGTGCAATTTCGTGATTTAGAATTCGCCCGCAAAACCTTGCCGACAGAAAAAGAAGCCTTAGATGGTGCGGAAGAGCGTAAGCGACGTATTGAATCAGCCTTTAGTGAAGAAAATGAATCTCTAACAAAGCTAAAAGACGAAATTGAAAACTTGACTTTGATGAAGGTTGAGTATGAGAAACGCACGCGTGAAGTTGCTGCTGCTAAAACAACCGAACAACAAACTTATGGTCGCGTGAGTGCTGCTAAACAACAGCTTTCAGCATTAGAGGGTAATCGTAAACGTAAGCAAGAGCTTGAAGAACGCCGTGAAAATACCCGCAATGAGCAGGTCATCTATAAAGAATTGCAGATGGCATTCGGCAAAAATGGGATTCCAGCCATGATAATCGAAGCAGCAACGCCTGAGCTAGAGACTGCCGCTAATGAGCTACTGAGTCGTATGACTGATGGCAAGATGCACCTGACCTTCAATACTCAACGGGCAAAAGCTAGTGGTTCAGGCACTATCGAAACACTGGATATAGATATTGCCGATGAACTCGGAACACGCCCTTATGAAATGTATAGTGGTGGTGAGGCATTCCGCGTCAATTTTGCGATACGTGTCGCTCTGAGTAAGATGCTTGCACGTCGGGCAGGGGCGCATTTACGCACCTTATTCATTGATGAAGGCTTTGGCACGCAAGATGATGATGGACGTAACAAACTCGTTGAAGCGATTACAGCCATTCAGAGTGAGTTCGACTTGATTATCGTCATTACGCATATAGATGAATTGCGAGATGCATTTCCTGTGCATGTTATCGTTGATAAAACAGCCAATGGTAGCATGATTTCACTACGCTAAATCATTATAAATTGACAAGCATCACCTGAAACGATATGTTTACAAAAATTTTAGAGATTAGAGGTTAATCATGGCACGTCAACGTCAGAGCCTAGAGAAGAAAAAAGCAGAAGAAATGCGCCAAGCGAAAGTGCAAAGCCAATTTTACGGTGTCTTGTTTATGGTAGGGATTGTAGTTGTGATAGGCTTAGGAGCATATTTTTTCCTCACGCGCGAGCAACCATTACCTGAACTCAATCCAGATTTCGATGTAGAGGCTGTTGAAGATAATAGTGTGAGCTATGAAATGGTAGGTCAACAGCATATCCCTGATACTGAACCCCGTGAATATAATTCTAATCCACCCACATCAGGTCCTCATAATGCACGTTGGATTACGCCGATTGGTACATTCACCGAAGAACTAAACGACTATATGCTCGTCCATAATTTAGAGCATGGGCATGTCTGGTTATCGTATCGTGATGCGGATGATGAAGAAGCAATTGCTATTCTACAAGCTATCCAAGAAAAATATCCAGACCGTGTAGTTGTCAGCTATCGTCCAGCAAATGATACGCGGATTGCCGCCGCCGCATGGACACGATTACTGACTTTAGATGAACTTGATAGTGACCAAATCGAAGCCTTTATTGTACGCTATAGTGACCAAGCTCCTGAATCGATTTTGGGGATGTAAGTTAAGGTGCGAAAACATAGAGCGCAACCGCAATCCCGATAATCATCAGGATTAAAATAATCCCTAAGCCGATGATGCCCCCACTCATCATCTGTACCATGACCGTGTTCGCACGGTTTTGTTTTCTTGGGCGACGTTGACGTGGTAAGGGACGCGATGGCAAGATAGCAGGTTGTGGCTGTGGTGGACGTGGCGCAACTTGATTCGGAACAGTATTTCGGACACTCGGTTGCTTTAAAACTGTCGGCACACTATAAGATTTATCAGGAACGGCTTCTCGCTCTTGTGTCTCAACTGCACTCGGTGGATTGGTCATTGCCTGATGAAGCGCATTGATAAAGTTACTCGCAAGCGGATAGCGTCGATTCGGGTTTTTGTGCATTGCCCGTTTGATGACATCACCGACTGCTGAGGGTAAATTTGGATTGACTTTTGAGGCGATGGGTGGCTCATCATTAAGATGTTTATACATCACAGCAGATGGACTCTCCGCGCGGAAGGGCAACTCGCCCGTGAGTACCTGAAATACCAAGACAGCTAAAGCATATTGGTCTGATGCACCAATGGGTGATTCCCCACGCCATAATTCTGGTGGCATATAAGAAGGCGTACCGAGTACCATATGTTCTGCTGTTAAGCCTGTATCCGTTTGTTGAGTAGCTTTAGCGATACCAAAATCCACTAAATAAGCTGTATTAGAATCATCAAACATGATATTGCTGGGCTTCACATCTCGATGCACAATGCCTTTGCTATGGGCATAATCTAAGGCTTTTGCGACTTGTTCGAGCATGACGAGAACATCACTCATACTCATGACTTGCGTCGCATACATTTTATCGGTGAGGGTACTTCTCAATAAGCGCATTGCTACATAGCTCAGGTCATCTTGCACACCAAAATCATAGACAGGCACAATATGAGCATGTTCTAGAGATGCTGCCATTTTTGCTTCACTCTGAAAGCGTTTGATGTAATTGGGATCATGTGCGAGTTGGTCAGAGAGGATTTTAATCGCTACATCACGGTCTAACTCTTCTTGATACGCGCGATAGACCGCACTCATACCACCCTGCCCGATGATACTGACCAGTTTGTACTCATCAATTTCCAAACCAGCCAATTCACGAATATTCATACAATGCCTCTACAATCCATCAAACAATATACTTAGATTGTAGAGGCAAGCAGAGCCTATGACAACCGAAGGCTTAGTTACTAGCTGTTAGGAAATCAGGCAAGGTCACTTCACGGTTGACGACAATCTGATTATTACTCGATGTTGGTGTAATGAAGAGCGGAACGGTAATTATGACATCATCAATTAGGCAATAGCTGTCTTCCTCACAATAGAATAGAGCAATTGTGAGGGTAATGGTGCTTTGACCATCTTCTACAGTTAATAGAATTGTCGTATTTTCTTCTGTAATGACTACACGGCTATCGTCATTATTTATTTGCGCCAAATCATCCACAACAATATCTACAGTAGAGTCCGTTAGCTCGTTTATTTTATAGCCTTCTGGAAGTGTGAAGTTGAGATTGAGATAGCTTGTACCTGTGGTGACGGTTTGTGTGTCTAGTTCAATCTGAATGCCTTGAGCGGAATTGCCTCCTAAAACAGTCGGTTCATCACGTGTAATGACCAAGGCTTCGGGATTGGGGAACTCAAGCGTCGAAACTGTTTGTGCCTCAAGGTCAATGATACGAATAACGTGATTATTGGTATCGGCTACATATAGTAGACCGTTCGCAAAATCAAGTCCCCCCGGTTCATCAAATTGTGCGACACCAGCATCCCCATCACGATAACCTCCATTGCCAGACAAACCAAATAGACTTGTTGTGATGCCTGTTGCGGGGTCAAAGAGTTTAATCTTACTATTGTATGTATCTGCAATATAAACCAATGAGCCATCCGCATTAGTGGTAACGCCAAGCGCGTGTTGTAAGCGTGATACACCAATCTCACCGTCGACATCCCCATAATCAAAGAGGTCATTATTGGTCGTGCCAGAGATAACAGAGACACTATTTTGTGCAATATCTGCAACACGAATGGTGCTACTCTCGCTATCTGCAAAATAGAGCAGACCATCTTGCCAGTGTAAGCCACTAGGTTGCGCGAGTTCACTATTGGCAAGGGTTGTGCTGAGTTGGGCTTCTCTGGCGTTGCCAACAGCCGCTTGCAAAACATTCGTGTCTAAGTTCAATTGCCAAATTTGATGTGCGCCAGCCATTGCAATATAGAGAATATTGTTATCCCCAAGAATGACATCCCAAGGACTACGTAAATCAAAAGCGAGTGGGTCTGAAATGATTGAACTGAAAGGTACGAGTGTGCGCGCCATATTGCCCGTTCCTGCAATGGTTGAAACCTCTTGTACTGAGAGGTCTATCGCACGGATGGCATGGTTGTTGACATCGGCTACATATAATGTATCGTCGATAATTTCCATGCCTTGTGGTTGATCAAACATCGCAGAATCATAAGTGCCGTCTGCATAACCCCGTTGCCCTGTACCGATGACATTTAACACCTCATAGGTAGTTAAATCAGCAACCACAATCCGATGATGATTCGTATCAGCAATAAATAAACGATTACCTGCTGTATCAGCGAGGACTTTGCCCGGAAAAGCTAAAGCTGTGCCTGGGTCGCCAGCACCTTCTAAAGCAAATTCCAGAGGCGTGCGGTCAATTGTGCCGACATCGGGATTGTTATCATAATATTCAATCGTTGCCGCTAAGAAAGTCTCGAATGCTTCAAAGGGGACTTCGCCAGCTTGTGCGCCAATGACATAACCGCGCGGGTCAATCACAACGAACGTGGGCCATGCCGTCGCTTGATACGTCCGCCAGACTAAGAAATCTTCATCATTGATAACAGGATGTTCGATTTCATAACGTTGCACAATCTGCTGTAGATTTTCAGTTTCACCCTCGTTATCGAACTTAGCAGAATGCACACTAATAACCACTAATTCTTCAGGAAACCGTTCTTCTAATTGCCTCAAAACGGGTATCATGTGAATGCAATTGATGCAACCGTATGTCCAAAAATCGAGGATGATAATTTTTCCGCGCAGACCATCTATGGTTAAGGGATTTTCTGTATTAATCCAATCGACTTCGGTGGGAAATGCTGGGGCGACTATCTCACCGACATAACGCTCATCAGGAGAATTAGACTGGGCTGAAGTTGATAATGCCAACAGTAATATCATAATAAGCGCGAATAATAATCTATACATAATTTCCTATCCTCAATATCCAAAGTGTTTGAGCCTAAGAATAGAGTAAATTTATGAATATTTGCTTAAGATGCGTTATCTGCTGTGAGGAGTAATTCGTAGGCTTTATCGATACTTTCGACAAAGTGGATGTCAATAGAATAATCAAGCCGACTTTGAGACATAGCGTCGTAGAGACGTTTCCATAAAAATGTCTTTGTAATTACAATAACTCGTCCTAATGGAAAAGTTGAGCGACCTGTAACTATGCGTGACGCAACGCCCATGACACTTGTTGGCGGTACAGCACTATGTCGCAAATCTATCATTAGATTGATAGGTTTATTCGCAGTTTTTAATTCGTTATAGATGGTAGACACACTAGTAACTAAATTTTCAGTTGTCCAGTCACCATTAAACTCGATAACACCATAAGTATGGTCGTAATCACCCCAACCAAAACTAATCATTAATAAAACCTTTAGAAAGCAACTTCACTTATCTATTAATACAACACTTTCTTATGTTATGTCAATTAAGATTTGTAGAGAAAATTCAATTTTGGGGTTAATTTGCAACTGGAATTTTATCCACAGTCACTAAATTAGAGGTATAGTCAGGCGCGAAATTACGAACAAGCGTGCCACAGCATACGGTCATGTATTCTTGGTTGAGGGTATAGTAACGGTTTTTTCCTTCTTGCCGTTTAATGACAAGATTTGCATCTTCTAATAGTTTGAGATGATGGCTAACAGTCGGTTGTTTGACCTTACCATCGAGCTTGTCAACAACATCAGACACACTTAACCAAACACAGCACAAATGAGACATAATCTCTTGGCGTGTTTCGTCTGCGATTGCTTTGGCGAAGACAATGAGTTCAGTATTCATAAGTCTATCTTATATTGATACCCATCAATAGGTCAAGGGGTACACATCAGAAACGAACGTGATGATATGTACATCCTTTGAATCATATTCTATGAGGCTGGTTTATCTATCCACTCTGGGTCGGGAGTAATATTATCTTTAGGGCGGTTGCCAGCAGCATCATAATTGGTGGTTGTCACACGCATCAACGGTTCAACTGTCATATCGTGGTCACACAAAATTTGACAACTTAATCTAAATTCGCCAAAACTTTCTATCTCGTTAAGTTTATTCAATTCTGCTTGGGTCATATTGGCAGGTTCACCCTCAGAAATATCGACACGGCAAGTTGTACAGCCAGCATATCCACCACAACGGTGTAAAATATCCACGCCAGAATCTTCAATTCCTAAAACAAGACGTTTGTCATCAGGTATATCAAATGTGCCAACATTTTTAATTGTAATTTGAGCCATACTTTTCTTCCCTTATATTCATAATAATATTTATCATAACGTATAAATTTGGCTTTTCGGGCGATACTAAGCTAACTATTATTCTAAATCATCATTATCTTTTGGACGTTTTAAGAATAGCGCCGAGCGCGTCACCTCTATGACTGTTTCTCCATGTTGATTCCGTCCAATATGCTTCATCGTAATAATGCCTGTATTCGGACGCGATTTGCTTTCACGGGCAGACATTATCTCCGTTTTTACATAGACTGTATCACCGTGAAACATGGGGTTTGGGTGTTTTATATCTTCATAACCCAAATTTGCAATGATTGTCCCTGCGGTAATGTCATTAACCGTGATACCAACGACCACACCCATTGTAAAAATACCGTTCACAATGCGTTGACCATACTGTGTTTTGCTAGCAAAATCTTCGTTGGAGTGTAAGGGTTGTAAATTCATCGTGAGCATGCTGAACATAACATTATCGTATTCAGTTATTGTTCGTCCTAGCTGGTGGTCAATAATTGTTCCGACTGGTAAATCTTCGTAATAAAGTCCCATTTAAATTCCTTACTTGCACTTGAATCAAAATAGGGTAAGCCATTTGCTCACCCTATGTCTAATTTAATTCTCTACTTTTTACTAAACGCCATAAGGTCATATGTAAGCCAGCGATGATGCGTTCCAAATCATATCCTTGCACACGCCGTTGGAAACGTATTGTTTGCACATCCAGCATGACATACAGAACATCAGCAATATACGATATATCGACACTTAGATTCAGGCGAGTTAGTAAGCCTGCAATCGTTTGTCGCCACCAAATATGAGCAGGGTGACTTAGCATATCCACACCACCTTGGTTGGATGCTTCTACGAGTAGTTCATTGTGAGCTACCACATAGGTTGCTGATTGTTCCAAAAACCAGTGCAGGCAGTCAAAAGCATCAGGGCAAGTTCGTATATGGTCTAAGGTCAGGGTCTGAAATTGACGCATATCTTCATCAAGTAGCGCATGGCATAACTCTGCTTTATCCGTAAAATGACGATATAATGTCCCTTTGCCAACATTTGCTTCTTTTGCAATTGCCGACATCGTTACATCTTCTATACCAAATTCATCAAAAAGTTGTAGAGCCGTATCTAACAATAGGCGACGATTACGGATTGCATCAGCGCGAATTGGCTTATCTGAATTGATAGGGATGATATTGTCTGGTTTCATATTGTAATTATAGCATAGCCTATAGAAACATACTCACGGTTCAATAGAGAGACTTCCTCTAGTATATTGTGAAGGGAAAATCACAATTATTACAAAAAACGTTGAGAAATCGTCAGCTAGCAGACTTGAAAATAGATAGCCTTATAGGTTAAAGTCGTAAGCTAGTTTGGAATATTTAGGGTAGGAGTCATTAATGTTCAAATCAAGTTCAAATATAATGTCAGCTAAATCACGCCTGATTGTCTTACTGGCAATTGTCAGCATGGTATTAGTTGCATGTGATCTTGCAAATGCACCTGTGGATGAAGAAAATCTTATTGAAGGTCCTCCTGAAGTTACGATTGCCTCACCATTAGCAGGGGATACTTATAACGAAGGTGTTGGGGTCAATATTTTGCTCCGCGTCGATAACGCTGGTGAAGATGTTGCACGAATTGCGATTGAAGTAGATGGACAAATCATCGGTGAGGCAATTTTGCCAAATCCTGATGGTGATGCCAGTTTCACAGTGAGCAATGGTTGGCCAGCTGAAGGAGAAGGACAGCATGTGATTAGTGCAGTTGCTTCTCGTAATGATGGCACAGTGAGCGAAGAAGCCAGTGTAACTATCAATGTAGTTGCTTCTGCAACGGATGATGTTGATGATGCGGGCGACGAAGACACAGATGATGATGCAGACGCTCAAGCTGTAGACAATACACCTATCCCAAGCCCAACAACAGATACATCCCAAAACACATCTTCACAGCCAGCGACAACTGCGCCAACGGCAACAACTGCATCAACCAATACACCTGCCCCTACGAATACACCATCACGCCCGCAAGTACGAATTACGACAGGCGCGAATGTCCGCACAGGTCCCGACGTTGCCTTCGACCCGCCAATGGGAAGTTTAGCCGCAGGGGCGACCTCTAATATTGTGGCAGTTAATCCAGCAGGAACGTGGTACAAAATTGAATATTATAATGGTGAAGGTTGGGTAAGTTCAGTTGTTGCCGAAGTTATAGGCGATATTTCTGGTTTACCGCGTGAAGCAGGTCCACCAACGCCTGTTCCTGCAACTGCAACACCATTACCGACTGAAACACCTATTCCGAGCAATGTGGATTTGAGTGTGACCAATGTGGTTATTAGCCCGCATCCTTTCGTATGCGCTGAGTCATCAGAAATTCGTGTTACGATTGCTAATAGCGGTAGTGGTAATTCAACAGAGACATCCGTTGTCGTTGCTGATATTTTCAATGGTCAGGTAACTGAAAGTACTAATGCCCCTGTACCAGTTTTAGCACCGGGAGCAACCCACACAGCAACACTATTCTTGACAGTGAGTACAAATTTCAACGAAGCACACAGTACCCGTATTACTGTTGACCCGAATGGGCAGGTTTCCGAAAGTAACGAAAATAATAATGTCCGCAATGAACCACAATATGTATTAGCACCGGGTAGTTGCTAATCATTTAGCAAGATTTCCTCGAAAGCCTCTCTTACTTACAAGAGAGGCTTTTTTGTTATGGATTACGCATCATCTACCTACTACCTGTGTTTCTATTAGAAATGACTAGTAGAAACGACATCATCATGAAACGTCTTTTTATCATCCTCATATTGGTATTTTTTGCGGATATGAGTGTTATCACTGCACAAGATAATACATCTTCACTTGAAGATATTTACCATGCACTGAAAACAATTGATGATTTAGAACTACGTGGTGTATTGTCGATTCAAGAAGCCCTTGCTCAAGAAAGTTATTATCTCTTACAAGCGGAAAGCATCATTGGCGAACCTGTTACACGGCAAGAATTAGAAGCCTATTTATTTGCCAATAGTGCCGATAACTGGTGGCGTTTCATTAGCTTCGTCAATATTATTTGGGTGTTTGCGAGCATCATCATCGTTCTATCTGTTGCTTTGCTTTTTGTGCGTTACGTCGTGCCACTGCTCAAGATGATTCCGATGTTCGTTTACGAGATTATCCTCTATTTGGCTTGTGCTGGCTTTATCATTGGTGGGTTATACGTGAGTGCAGAAGCGGCTCAATTCGTTGCCTTACCGGGTGTTCTAGGTTTGGCATTCACCCTAACATTTTCTTTCGGCAGACGCTTGAAGGCAAAACAGGAGAAAATACTCAAAGGTAAACGCCTCAAGTATGACTACATTAAAAATACAGTCATCCTAGAAAACGTGATTTTGTTAGTGGTATGGGGGCTAACCGCGATTGTCTATGAAAGTCAACTCATTGGTTTTCTTACTGTTGCCGTTTTGGTTTCTACAGTCACTGCAACACGGGCTATCCCTGCAGTACTCAATAGCATTGGGTTTGAAAATGAATCGCTGAGTCGAGAATTGCTTGTCATGTCATTTTTGCTCTTACTGACCTATATCATTATGGAAGTCTATGATGTTGTGGGTATCTATTGGGTATTTGAAGTCGGCGTGCATTGGCTGGGTGCTTATGGTTATTTCGCCGCAGTTGAATGGATGGCAAGTCGATGGCGTAAGAAGCAATCTCCAAATGCCTATATTTTCTGGCAGATTTTTGCTGTGCTATCAGGAGTTCTGGCGATTTTCGCCGGGCAATTTTTCGATGTGCCTGCTTTGACCGAGGTAGGTGGCACATTCCTATTAATTTACATTCTCACTAAATACTTCGAGATACCAAACTGGAAACAATATTGGCTGTGGGCGTCATTGGGCTTAGGCATATTACTTTATGCACTTGCTCTATTAATTAATGAATTTCCGCAATTTTTCTTGTTTAGTTAAGGAACGATGTTCGCTGAAAAAGCATCCAAAAAATGTTGTGGAACGCGCATCGGGCGTTGCTTATCTAAGTCAAAGCAGACTATCATCCCGTAGGCACGGGCGAGACGTTCGTTGTCAGATTGACGCACTAAATCATAATGGCGTAAGGCAGTTGCCCGTTTCACATCCGACACCCATGTGCTGATAGTAATGTCGTCGTCTAAGAGGGCTGGTTGCAAATATTGAATATGAAATCGGCGTAATACGAGCGCGAAGCTCTCCTTTATCATACGTTTCATTGTCCAGCCCAATTCACGTCCAACCTGTGTTGAAGCATCCTCACAATAAGACATATATGCCGCATTATTTACATGCCCAACCGTATCAATATCGCGCCACTCTGCTCGCTTTTGGAGATGAAACACACCATCAGGAGCAGGGGGTGGGGTTGGAAATTTTTGGTATAGTGTATTGTCCGCTAAACTATCATATGAAAAATCACGTATCATAGTATCAGGGATACGCGCAGGTTTTTGAGTTTCTGTATTAAGATAAACCCAATTCGTATCTGCTTGAGCAACGAGGGCATTATCTGAAACACGGCGAAATTCATAATGCCGACGCGATTGTACACGGCGAAAATCGGCTACATAGGTCGTGACTTCAACTTCATCATTCCAATGTAGGGCTTGTAAGTATTCAATATTTGTCTCGCGGATAAGCCATTGATGCCCGATTGATTGATAGCGTTCCGTTGTCCAACCTATATCAGCAGAGGCATCCAAAGCTGTCTCTTGCATATAACGCACATAATTGACATTATTCAGGTGTCCGTAAGCATCACATTCATAATGACGCACACGAAAGACACGTTTAAAAATAGCTGACACCAGACTCTTTTCCTATTCATGAGGTATTCATAATGGCAATTGATTCTAGCACAATTCCATTAGCACTACAGATACCCGAGATACCCTATCATATTCGCATGGTTAGGCAAGCCGACATGAGCGAATTACGCAAGAATTGTTGGGCGCATCGGTCTATTACTAGTAGTCGAGATTTGCTCAAAACAGTAACAAGTTCAGCAGAAAGAGGGCGTGGCTTAGGTATTGTTGTCGAAACCACGTCAAATGAACTACCAATCATTGCGTATGGACAGATTTTGATATTACCAAGATGTGCTGAAATTAGTGATTTATTCGTTGCTGAGGCGTATCGCAGTCATGGTATTGGTACAGCGATGATTCAATATCTCATCCACTCGATTCGTGACACAGGTACTCAGTGTGTTGAAATCGGTGTAGCAGAGAGTAATCCACCTGCTTTAGCACTCTACCAACGCTTAGGATTCAAAATTTCGTATGATCTTAATCTCAATATGGGTCATGGTCTAGAACGTGTTTTATTTCTGCGCTTAAATCTCCCTAAAAAATAAGCATAAAATACAAAAGACGAGCCATATTAGACTCGTCTTTTGCCACACAGGGGATAGGAAGATGAATTATAGGTTAAGCAGTTTCAGCTTCTGTAACCAAAACGCCCTGAATATTGAGACTGACTTTGATGTCTTTACCGACCAAAACACCACCAGATTCAAGTGCTTGGTTCCATGTTAAGCCAAATGCCTCGCGGTTGATTTTGGTTGTAGCTTCAAAACCTGCACGGGTATCACCAAATGGGCTGCCACCTTGCCCTAAAAATTCTACGTCAAGCACAACAGAATTGGTAACATCACGGATGGTGAGGTCGCCAGTAACTTTTGCACTATCATCACCAGTCACTTCGACATCAGTGCTTTTGAATGTGATATTTGGATATTTTTCCACTTCAAAGAAATCTGCACTGCGTAAGTGATTATCACGGTCTGCTACACCTGTATTGACTGTGGCAACGTCGATTGTTGCGTCTACACTGGATGCACCGAGATTATCTGGGTCGAAATTGATTGTTCCGCTCAAATTGCCGAATGAACCACGAACGTTCGTGACCATCATATGACGAACGGTGAAATCTGCTGAACTATGTGCTGGGTCTAAATTCCATTGTGCCATGAGTGTTATCTCCTCTTTGATTGATTCGGACTATAGTCCGTTTAATTTTCTGCGACTACTATATCATGCTTTTTGGCTAATAGTCTTAGAGTATTATTAGAAAGCGGACGAAAGTCCATTTAATGACAATAACCACTAGACACAATCAGATAGATTATCCTTACCAATTGATAAAATACTGTTAAAAATTGAGTATCTCTAGCAAAAGTGAGGGTGCTGTATCGAAAAGGATTGAAATTCAAAATTATCTTTATTTCTCGGCGGACATCCCGTTGGATGTCCCTACTAGTAGGTATTGTAGGGAAGCACAACGGCGCGTCTGAGAATTTCAACCAACCTAGACACAGAATAAAAATGAGGTTCAAACAAGCAAAAATTAGAGGACACGCTATAATTAGAAACAGCAGATTCATCTAGGCAAAAAGGAGTGATATTGTGAGCAATACCGTACAGATTGATAGCTTGATTGCGAATGAGTTCGCCTTTGAAATTAATGGCGAGGCTGTTTCTGGTGTATTTCGTGTAGGGAATTTAGTGACCTATTCGACAGATAACGAGGGCAATCGTTTAAAACCAAGTTTTGAAGTCTCGAAAATGGTTGAGCGTGATGGCAACAATGCCTTTAATTCATGGCTACGTGAGACAACCGATGCACGGAATAGTGACGACAACCCGCGCCGTGATGTGACCGTTGTAGCAGTCGATGATGGTGTAGAAACGCGCCGCTGGACAGCTAAAAACGCTTGGATTAAACACGTTAGCTATTCTGATTTTGATAGCAGTTCGTTCGAGATGGTTGCTGAAACTTTTGTGATTGCCTACGACGACATTGAAGAAACATTTCCAGCATCTGAGTAATTATACATAAGCATCTGTAGGGGAGACTTCTAAAGTCTCCCTTAGTTTATGAGTTCGGTTAGATACCTCAAGGTTGCTCAGTCTCATCAGCTGTGAAATTACGTGTCGGTAACGGAACATCCAAATCAAATGGGTCACTGAGTGTAATGCGATAGGGGACATTCTCAAATTGACCTGTTACTTCAACTGATTGAATATCAACTTCACCCTCTGGACTGGTTTCCACAAAATCAGCCGTGAATTGAAATTGTCCCGAAAGTGCTTCACCTACACTGGTTAAGGTCAATATACCAACCACATTATCGACAAATGCTTGTGTGCGAGTTGATGAACCATCAAATACCAAACGAACATAACTTGCAGATACACCACCCGTATAGTAATTGTCTGGTGTGAGCAAATTATATTGCCCGACCTGAATCTCTGGAAAAAATTCAAATGACAGTTGTTGCGAGGCTGTGGCATCACTTGTAGCAATATACAGTTGGTTCCGTGCAGGAAGCCCGCCAGTATTCGGCAAATAATTATAGAGAATTGTCCCTGTATTTGCTTGTGCAACAAACTCACCACTTACCGCAAAATCAAATTCACTCTGGCTACTTAGAATAGTTGGTTCGCCCCCAGTAAAATCCAGTGGGATAGAGGTATCACCAATAGCATTCGGGCTAGGCACTGTCTCTATCGGACGGGGAGTCGCTGTTGAAAATTCAATATCAGTCGGCGCTTCGGCAGTCGTACAAGCTGTGATGGCAAATATCATGACCAGAAGAGCATATCTGAGCATGGGGTAATCCTTGATTATCGTGAAATAGATTGCCTTTATTATAGGGGATGCCTCAATGATAGATAGCGTGAATCAAAACCACCGCAAGTTAGCCTTGGTCTCAAGTCTGCGGTGGTTTTGCACAGGAAGGATAATTCTTATTTGATGGTTTCTGTTGTGACCTAACGCCTGTACTCCTTGATAGCAAATCCCCCGATTTACCAATGTTTGCGTGGTCACAACTTCATCAAATATGTGCCCTATTCCCATAGATGAGAGGTGAATATTGTTTCATGATATAGGCTACAGCCTCCTCTCTTTTGCTACTTACATCATATAGCAATTGATGATTTCGCCCTAGTAACATCTGTCACGTACTCGCTATGACACTCATCATATGCTATGAAAGCTATGATACAATGATGCCAATACTGTACTGTAATGAGGACATCCAATGATAAAAATCCCCCGTAAAATTATTGCGCCACTGTTTGTCAGCATGTTTTTAGTCGGCTTTATCGGCATCCAGACCAACTGGCTTGTTGGGCTTGCTTTATTTATTATTTTAGTGGGTATTCCGATGGGCTACTTGATGAGCGTGTATTATCTAGGGACAGCCCTCACCATTCAGGGGGATATTCAGGGTGCAATACAGCATTATACGCGGATTCTCAAAGCCAATGACACCTTTAAAATTCCAGTGAATCGGGTTTTCTTACATACACAACGTGCTGCCTTGCTCAATGCGCTTGGTGACCTAGATGGCGCGATTAATGATTACACAGCAGCAATGGAAGCAACGAAACAAGAAGTCCCAGCATTATATGGCATCCGTTCGGCATTATATCTCGGTAAACGTGACTACGAAAATGCCCTCGAAGATAGCAACCGTCTCTTAGAATTACAGCCCCAGTCCGAAATCGGCTTTGCGAATCGGGCGGCGGCGCGGATGTTTTTGGGCGATATTGATGGCGCAATTAGTGATTGCAACACAGGCTTAGACAATCAAGCCAATGTTTCGTCATCAGGTAAGGCATTGCTCCATAATAACTTAGGGACAGCCTATCGTTTGCAAGGCGAATACACCGAAGCGATGTCCCATTATAATTTGGCGATGAGTTCTAGCTTGAACCCACCACAAAAGAAAATGATTCATGCCTCCGTGATGACCAATCAAGGGATTTTGTATTATCTTATGCAAGAAGCAGAGAACGCACGGGTATACTTCCAACAAGCCTTAGATACTAATCCTAGTTTTTACAAGGCAATGGCTGGATTAGCGATTGCACGCTTTAAGCTCGGGCAAGCGATGGAAGCCCGTAAGCTCTGGCAAGACCTCATGGCATTGCAACCACGCTATCGTGATATTCGCGTCCTCCAGCGTGATATGAACCTACCGATGCAAATGATGGCAGATGTATCGGACTTGGTTGAGATTACTAGGGGATAGTCACAAATTATGCTAATTGAAATAGCCTTAGCAGTGGCTTGTGTTGTATTTGTTGCTGTAGTTACTCGTAAAGGCAGAAAGCGTAAGAGAAAATTATCATCGAATACCATCCATCCACTTGATGACGCTAAACACAGTAATGTCTCATTTCTTACGGCTAAAGAACATTATAGAAACGAAAATTTTAAGGACGCGCTCCATAACATTGATGACGCATTAGAGTTACAATCAGAATGCAAAAGTTGCTTATGGTTACGTGCAAAGATTTTCATAGCTTTAAAGCAATATCAAGAAGCAATTTTAGATTGTAACGAAATACTTGAACTAGATGATTGTTATTCTTGGGCATATGCCACTCGTGGCGATGCTTATCTGCTATTGGAACAATATAACAATGCCTTAGAAAATTTAGAACAAGCTCTAATATTGAAGCCTGATATGAGTGAAGCTCAAATTAGTCGGATAAAAGTATATTTTGCTTTAGGTGAGTACGAAACTGCCGATTCCATTATACGTAAGTTTTTAGAACAGAATCCCAATAATTACTCTTTCCTACTCAGTATTGTACCAATCAGTTATCAACTCAAGCGTTATGAGAGAGTGGTCACAGACGTAATAAAATTAACATCTCATCGACAGTTTGATGTTTTGACTGCTAATGCAAAATCTGCTTTATATTACCACCTCGCATGGTCATATGATAATCTTGAAAAATACGATGAAGCTCTAGAAGTGTGTAAGCAAATTGAAAAACTTATCCCTAATCAACTTAGTCTTTTACATTTAAGAGCAAAAATTCTTTATAAACAGGCGAGGTTTGAGGATGCTAAAACAAATTACAAACAAGCCTTAGATATATTTCCTAATGAACCATCATTACTCTATGAATATACTAAGTTGCTGTGGGAAATACAGAACTATGAAGAAGGTTTAATTATAGCGGATAGATTAGTGAAATTAAGTGAAAATGGCAATTATTACCAATTGCGCGCATTACATCGTTTGGGTCTTCACCAATTCAAAAAGAGTATTCAAGATTTAACAAAAGCTATGCAACTAACAATAGAAGAGGATGCTAGCTCTTTATACAATAATCGGTCTATAGCTTTACAAAAACTGAAAAATTACAAGGAAGCACGTCAAGATATTGTAAAATCACTTGAACTCAATCCTAAATCTGTTTATGCACATTTAAATTATGCTCAATTATATTTGCATGACTATGAAATTGAAAAGGCAATAGAACTGTGTAAAAAAGCAATCAAAATAGAGCCTCAAAATGCTTTTATTTATCTCAAATTTGCAATATGTTTTATACTACTCCAAAAATATGAGTTAGCTTATACCTCGGTGGAAGAAGCTCAACATTTTATAGAACATCATTCTTGGGAAGTAGATACGACCTATGCACTACTTGAATATGTGCGAGGCAACGTCGAAGAAGCTCTAAAACATTGGAATGAAGCAGTCAAAAAACTACCCAAGCACAAGGACTGGAAATGGGTTGAAGATGAGTATGAATTTCCTCAATCTTTGATGGATAAACTCAAAAATATTTTTGATGAATTTCAAACAGCCGATTAATCCCGACGGAGTGTTCGTAAGTAATTAACAATGTGCCAGCGTTGCGTTGTGCTAAGGCTATCGTCACAGGCGGGTAAATCGCGCCATCCTTCTTGTGTAATGGCGAATAAATCTTCATCACGCAGTGAATTGAGCCGACCTGTTAATGAATTGAGTGCTTCATCCTCTGACCACATCGGACAATTACTCTGTATCAATGCCCCGCCTGATGCAATCGACCCCATATCAGGTAAAACTGTATTCACAATTTGTGGCGGTGGATTTTGCTCTAAGGCGAGTTGCTCTGCTTGATAATTCAAGAATAAGGTACTCGCAACTAAGATAATCACAGTCATGAGTATCACGCCCAAGCTAATCACGATATTCGTCAGTGACCAATTCATCTGTGCCGAAAATCGTCTTAGTGCAGGTGATAACACATAAATAATCGCCCCTAATGTTGCAAATGCCGTCAGAATATTAATCCATGAGGGCGCGACTGACTCTAATACACCTGCCTCATCGCTAATATTCCAAGAAAAAACCATGCGTGTTAATCGCCCCTCAGCATCGGTAATATCGACTAATGTCAGCCATTCGCCTGTTGCATCAATCGAATCATCCACCAATGTATAGAGTCCTTGTGCCACCAATTCAGTGGACAACCAATTACTACGCTGGTCGAGGCTTGGCAGAACAAATTGTACTTGTACAGTCACATCATCAATCAACAAAACATTCCGACGCACTGCTAAATCCACTGAATTAATGGCAGGTGCGCCCGGTGCAATCGTCATTTGCACTTCATACTCACCCACACGCTGATTTGCTGTTGGGGTTTCTATCTCTTGTGTCAGGAAATCTGGCTCAGGCACAGGTGTAGAACTGAGCATCGCCGCCAACACGAGAGTAAGAATTGCCACAATGGCTTCGATACGCATTGAGTTTTTGAAATTTTTCGCCCAGTCTACGAGGCGATTAAGAGGGAATTTTTCTATTAAGTGAGGACGCAAAGCAATATGATGGAGTAATCCCACAAACAATAACAAGCCAACCATCGCTAATTTATAAGTCATGGCTGTGCCGTAACTGCTGAGAGTGTCATCTACTGAGAAAAACCAATTTGTCGCGCTATAGATGCCACTGGTAATCACTAAAATCACCGCGCCAACAACATAGCGACTGAATCGACGCATAATCGGTTGTAAGGCTTGCCAGCGTGCATCGCCCTCATAGGGTTTCAAGGCAACAGGCAAAACCAATGCCAAAGCGAATATGCCACCCACCCAAAACGCAACTGAAATCGCGTGTAACCAGTGCATCAGCATGGCATTCCACGGCATCACCAACGAACCAGCCGCATGACTATTCACCGCTTGCGCCCCAATCAGTAGGGCAAGTAAATAGGTATTTGCTGTCCAGAAAGAGCGCACAAATTTTGGGAATTTCGCTCGGTAATAGATACTGGCTAGGTGCATGGCAAGCACCACCAGCAGAATTAACATCCTAAAATTCCAGACATCACCAAAGCGTGAGCCAATCCGCACCACATTCCACAGATTACCTGCTAAGACTAACTCCAGACTTGTGCCGAAGAAGACCATCGTTTGTTGCATCAAACCGACGAGATTGGCGTATCCAGCAAAAAATAATCCACCGAACATGATGATATTCAAACGGCGCATCACGCGCGGAGGCAATAACCCCTGTGGATAGCGTTCATTCCCCCATACAGGCACAAGCACAAAGGTATACAGCATGGCTGTCCCGAATAAGAGGTAAGTGGTGTTAATCAGCAAGGCTTTCCAGATAACTTCTAGCGGAAGGGCTTGGTCGGATGCTGACTGACTCTCAATGCCACCGATTTCTTCGCCGACGAAAAACACTCGGCTTTCGACAACCACATGCCCATCACTGGCAAAGGCAGGGCGTAATTCTACAATATATGCACCTTCGACTAAGTCTTGAGGTACGCGCAATGTCAGTAGGGTATCGTCATTCTCGCTCACACCGCCTTCTGCAAGAATATCGCCTCTATCATTACGGAGATTGATGCCACTAAAGTCGGGTTCAAGAGCTTCGCTAAACCAATATTGCAGGCGTGCAGGTGGACGCTCAAGCGTGCTACGGTCTTCGGGGATACTGCGTACAATATAGCCATGCGCGGAAACAGGGAATGCGCCCGTCAGTAAAATGACTAAGACTAAAATAGGTAGAAAATATCGTGAGGCTTTCATAGCTTAATCAAGCTGAAATCGTTCAGCAGAAGCGGAGTCAGATGTCTCTTTATCAGGAGATTCTGGCATGAGGTCAGTTTGCTCATAATCCATACCACGACTGCGAAACCAGCTGACGAACATCAGACCGAGAAAAATGACTATAATCCCAATAAAAACCAGTTCGTCATACCAACCGAGTGCGCCATGCGCCAGAATAATTGTCATGATGAATCACTTCACTACTTTGTGCATCTATTCACAAATAGTATAAAGCAAAAGTATAGGGCTTTGTAGTGCCACGACCATTAAAGCAAAAAGACCCACTCAGCATGTAGGTCTTATAAGATAATATATTTGAGGCAGATAGGATTTGAACCTACGACCTTCGGTTTAGGAAACCAATGCTCTATCCTGCTGAGCTACTGCCCCGAATGCTTTAAATATAACACAATTCCCAAAATTTGCTCAAGGTAACCTTGAGTAAATCTCAATTTTTCTACGGTAAACCTATAGTATATTAGATATATACACACAAATGATTACAGGTTTACATAAAATGGCTGAATGTCCCTATTGCAATTCGACAAAACTACGAAAGCAAGGTTTTAGCAAAAATAGACGATGCTGGAAGTGTCAAACTTGCGGTCGAAAGCATACAGAAGGAGCTAGATTACGTAAACTACCAGAGGCTTCTAAAGTAATACAGTGTATGAATTGCGGTAATGAAACAACTAATCCTAAGCTCTGTTCAAAGAGTTGTTCAGCAATCTACAATAATTATAAACACACCAAAAGATACCAGACCCGAAAAAAGAATAACCCAGCAAAAAAATTTTATTGTTGTGAATGTGGGGTTAAAGTAGGAACTGGCAGGAAAAAATGTGATGATTGCCACAGGGAAAATCCTAAAAAAGGTGGTATCCCAAAAAGCTTAATAGATTGGGACAATATTACCTTATCTGATGTTGCTGATAGAGCAACCTACCAAGTTCATGCCCAAATTAGACAAA
Organism: Phototrophicaceae bacterium; assembly: GCA_965230145.1. GTDB lineage: Bacteria > Chloroflexota > Anaerolineae > Aggregatilineales > Phototrophicaceae > JAUZRW01. The sequence continues at coordinate 1,662,617 of CBDDKI010000002.1, read as the reverse complement.
GAGCACGATTTCGCTATCGTAAATCCAGCCGTCCTAAATATTGTGCGAATTGTGGCTATGATAAACATATCGAGATTTGTCATATTCAAGCCATTTCTGATTTTTCGCCAGAAACAAATGTATCTAAAATCAACGACCTCAAAAATCTAGTCGCCCTGTGTCCCAATTGCCATTGGGAACTTGATAATGGTGAACTCAAAATTGGGGATATTCGTGACAAAAATAATGCTATTGATTAATCGTTTTCTAGCTTCTCAATCAAGGCATCTAAAGCAAAGTCTATAACATCTGTCCGTGAACGTCTGAGAGTTGCGGTGCTGGGCAACATACCTTTGTTCTTCAATAAATCATATGCCCGCTCAAAAAGATGTTCACGCGGTTCAGTGAAATAAATATTGATTCGCTTACCTGCGGATTCACCGTCTGGTTTGCGTCCAAGTTTCTTTGACATTATACACTCCTATACATAATGATGTGTATAAAATTATATACTCAGACTTCTTACTTACAAACAATCTCTCATATTAAAAACGGTCATATCAACGGGGATATGTACAACATGAGCATCCCAAAATTGGGTATCCTCTGGATAGCACCTTAACAACTGAATACTCTGCGTCACACTTTTAGGGCAAACCAAACACAAACCAATGTGTCAAAAATTTCCCTGTTATTTTTGTGTACCTCACACCCAAAAACCTTTAATGAAATGACTCTCTCGTGTTTTCTGAACTTTTTTGAACTCGATATTTTATTTTTTGCAGTGATGAACCACGAGAGTGGCTGTTTTCCCTGTTATACTCTGTTAAACAGGAAAAATCAGTCTGGCTTTACTTAGCCAAACAAGCCAAATAGTTTCGGTTTTTTGGTCTCAAAATGCGAGAGTGTCGTCAATCCACCCATATAAGCATTGAAGAATGGGCGTTGGTCATCTAGCAGTAATTCCACCCCGCGCGGGTTCACGCGTCGCGTAGAGATTTCTATCCATGCGCCAAGGTCAGCAAAAATTGCTTGGGTCTGTTCTTCGGTTAAATCATCTTCACCCCAACGCCATTTATCAGGATAAAAATAATAATACACAAGATAAGTCACAGCTGTATTGATGCCTACATCTCGATTTTCGTATTGCCACAAATTTTCACCAGCTTGTGTAGCGGCTTCGGCGGCAAGCGTCAATGCGGCACACGCCAGCACCATATCACCAAATGCGGTCTCTTTATGTGTGGCATTAGCAACCAATGGCTTAAAGTAGCCTTCAGGATGCACATCGTTATCAATCACATGGCGGAATAAAGCTGTCCCGTTTTCAAAGAGACCTGCATCTTCTAAGACTACACCTGAAACAATCGACAGAGCAATTAACCATAACTTCTCTTGATAAGAGGCTTCATCATAGGCTTGCAGTAAACTTCCTGTAAAATCAGCAAAAACGTTCAACCAATGAGTCGCATTCGGCATCAAGTCACGTAGCATCTCAAAAGCATGTGCGCCCAAAAGCGTATGTGTAATTGTTTCTAAAAGCGTTGCTTGGTCAGCTAATTTAAAATCATGCTGTAAAAATTGTGCGGCTGATTCTCCTGCTGGAATATCATCAGCAAACCGATAGCGAAAGGCTTGCTCAATCAGAGATTGTTCAGCTGTTAAAGCAGGTTTAATCACTTGAATAGGGTCAGCATCTTTTTGAAGTGGCTTACGCTCTTTAATAATTTCGCCTTCTGATGCTAAGAGCCATTGCCAAGCGCTTTGCAAGTTGTCCTGTTTATCGCGCTGTGAATTTGCATTATCGATTTCAGCTTGCCCGAAATACAAACCTAAATGCTCAATTGTTAAGACCATCTGTTATAATTTCCATACATTGACCAGTTCGCCATTCAGTATAGCGCATCAACACCTTACTTGATGTATCATATTTAAATAGTTCATGAATGTTAGGAGCGGAGGACGTGACAGAACAACCTCCCACCAACGAAGAAAATCCACAAGAAGCCTTAGAACAAATTCGCAAACGCTTAAAAGCCGCGACACAAGAGTATTCATCAGGTCGTCTAAGTGCGATACAGTTTAATGCTGTCTATCGTCATTATACGGAAAAACGTCAAATCATTGAAATGCTCATCGAGCGTAATCCTGATACAGATGCGTGGAAATCGGCGGCGGCAGAAGGGTCTACCAGCTATCTTAAAGACCGTTTTGAGGCGCGACCCTTATATTACGTTGTCATCCGTAAAAATGATACAACGCCACTCCTCAGTGATGGTAAAGTCCCACGAAAAGCAGCAGAGCAAATTTATAAGTTATTGCAAGCCTTCTGGAAAATGCCGACATGGAAATCAGGCTTAGCACGTAAATCTATTGGTGATGGCATGTGGATGATGGTTATGGTAGGGGAACTGTCTTTGACAATCTCCATCTATTTCTTACAACCCTCTACGGTGCAAATGAATCAATTACGCGATTTACAGAGTGATTTTGAACGTGCTAATAAACAAGCACTCGACCGTGAATTACCTGCTAGTCGGATGGTCTTTCCTCAGCGTGCCTTATTCAACCTCAAGTAGGGACAGAATTTGAGCCTGCCCCATCTTCACTTATGCCATTTCAGGCACTAAATTTGGAACACGTTTCTTTATTGTCATCGGCAAGCCATCCTTTGGATAAGTGGTAATTCGTGTTACAGGGATAACTTCCTGATTTGGTGCGAGTGATAATGTGTACTGTTGGGCAATCGTCGCTAACAAAATTTGGGCTTCCATCGTGGCAAAGCTATTGCCGACACAGACACGTGGACCACCACCGAATGGCAAATAAGCATAACGATGACGATCTGTATCATTTTCAGGCGCAAAACGTTCTGGATAAAATTCGCTTGGATTATCCCAGTATTCTGCATCATGATGAACGGAGTAGAAATTCAGAAAAATCGATGTATCTTTCTCAATCAGGTAACCACCAATTTCAACATCTTCAATGGCAATACGTCCCACACCAGAGACAGGTGGCATCCAGCGCATGGCTTCTTTTATCACTAAATCTGTGTATGGTAAGTTCCGTAAATCTTGCATCGTCGGAGTCCGACCAGCGAGAACGCTGTCTAATTCTTCATGTAATTTCTCAGCAATATCAGGGTTTTTCGCTAATAGCCAGAATGTCCAGTTGAGTGCATTCGCTGTGGTTTCATGCCCTGCCAAAAACAGACCAACCGCTTCATCACGGACTTCTTTATCACTCATACGATTACCCTCGTCATCTTCTGCTAGTAAGAGCATCGAGAGTAAGTCCCCATTGTCTTCTCCATGTTGACGACGTTCTGCAATGAGCGCGTAGACATATTCATCCATATCGCGTACTGCTTTACGTGCTAATAGTTCTTGTGGAGTCGGAACCCATGTTGGTAAGAGGGTATTTTGCCCTGATGTTTCGTTTATGGCTTCCATTGTGGTGGCAATGTCTGTTGCATTCTCGCGCACATCGGTATGGAATAAAGTACGTGCGACAATTCGTAAGGTCAGCATCATCATTTCGTGTGCGACATCAACTGATTCTTTGCTTTCCCAATCATCTAGCATATCTTCGGTATAGTGTCCCATCGTATCAGCATATTCTTTGATACGATTGACATGAAAAGCTGGTTGAACTAACTTGCGTTGTTTCTTCCAAAATTCACCATCACTAACAATGATGCCATTTCCTAAGAAACGTGCTAGCCCTTTTTTCGTATCTTTATAATCATGCCCTTTATGAAAAGATTTTGATTTTGTGACAAGAATTTCACGGAATAAATCAGGGTTAGAGACGATAATTTGCTTATCCCCCAATATGTCAACCAAACTCATATCACCATAATTATCTTTTTGGGACTGGAGTAATCCTAGTGAATCTTTGTTGAAAGCACGGAAAAACTTCAATACACCGAATAAGTTATTGATGGGTGCTGGACCTGAAATTTCTTGCATTAGTTTAGGCATCATTGACCTCGATTATCTTATTTAAACATCACAGTGATATTTAGTGAACATTGTGTTGTATAACTTGTATATCGCATTATAATAAAGGTTGTCAACAAGCAACTTGACTGCTGTGTAGTATAATGAACACATGTTGCATAATAGAAAATTGTTTAAAAAGGCATACACTATGGCAGAAGTTAAAAAAGTAGATCGTCGTATTCAGCGAACACGAGCATTATTACGTGATGCTCTTATGCACTTAATCATTCATAAAGGCTATGATGAGATTACTATCCAAGACATTACAGACAAAGCAAATGTTGCCCGAACGACCTTTTACCTCCATTTTGCAGATAAAGATGAGCTACTCTTTGGCACGATGCGCGATATTTATGAAGAGCTTTATTTAGCGGTTGGTGGTGAAATGCCAAAATCTTTCTTTAGTGACGATGAAAATGATTGCATGGCTGAGGATTTTATCCATGTGCAAGAATATTCAGCTTTTTACAAAATCATGATTGGCGAACGGGGGAGTGCTGCATTCTTAGCGCGTGTACGGCAATACTTAGCTGAAGCGATTATGGGAACAACGCTAAAAGACATAATACCTGAAGGTAAGGAAAGCCGAATCCCAGTTGAAATGATGAGTTACGCAATGGCTGGTGCACAAATTGGTGTGATTAAGTGGTGGTTGGATAATGATATGCGAGAATCTCCTCAAAAAATCAGTTTTATGTTGGAACAACTCATGAAACGCGGATTAGTTTGGGGTTTAAATCTCGATGGCGACAAAAATAGTTGAGGATAGTCATACCAATAAGAGAGGTGTTATCCTTTCCAGCGTATGCCAGATGAGAGATACTAAGCATGAGACTTTCCGTCATCTTCATGATTATCATGATAATAACAGGCTGTGCCTCTTCATTGCCGTCTACCCCTACAGAAGCTATACAAGAGGATTGGTCTAGCCCGCTAGTTATACAGCCTAGTAATGGCTCAGAATTTGTGAATTCAGATGTTGAATTATCGTGGGATTGGTCTGGATTAGAGGCTAATCAACACTATGTTTTGCAATTATGGTTTGAAGATGAAACACCTCAAGAAGTTTGGACGCAAGATACGGCAATCCAAGTAAATGAGCTTATTGATAGCTATAGCCAAGATGTAGGAAGTTACTATTGGAAAGTTGCTGTAGTTACTGTAAATGAAACTGGTAGCTTTGACTCTATGGCAAGTGAATGGAGTGACGTACAAGAGCTTCACCGTGTTCGTCGCTTGTCTCTCACACCGCAACCACCAGCAGAGATGTCGGCTACTGCTCAGTTTATTCTCGCACAAAATTTGTCTTCCGCATCCGAGATTATTGATTTTACGCAGACATGGATGTTTGAGAATACGCATATCGGAGCAGAGTTAGATATTTATGAACCAGATTATAGTGATGCCGCCGATGCGATGTTGCAACATTATCAATCTGACGGTGATGCTCCTCAAATGTATTGTAATGGCATTTCAACAACTATGCTGACAATACTCCGTGAACTCGGCATCGAAAGTCGTATGATATTTTTATATGGCGAAGTCGATGGCTGGATAAATCAACACACTGTCCTTGAAGTATTCAATCCTGATACACAAAATTGGCAAGTCCATGACCCTACTTTCAATTTGTATTATGAAGATATTGAGACTCAAGCGCCTGTCTCCATCCAACGTATGGTATTTGGAACACAGGACACAATACAAGGTTGCATTGAAGGCGATTGTAATAGCGATGACAACGTCGAGCATATAGCCTCTGTTTTAGGTGCATTCCGCTATGGGTTTTCATTTGAAGTGTGGGTTAATCCCGATAGACTTAATGTTTCAAGACGTGTTTCAGCATTTGAAAACCAGAATTTCCCAGAATTTATAGCCAGTATTTCTGGAACTGAGTCGCCTAATATCACAATTCGTTTTGATACGTGGGAGAATTAAACCAGCGTAGGGTAAGCGTCAGTTAAGCGTAACATGCTCATCCATCAGAAAAAATCAGCATGGTGCATACTAAGAATAAGACAATTATTTATTCAGGATTTTATCATGACTGTATTCGCAATGGGCTTTGTTTTCATAATGATTTTTACAGTTCTCGTCGGGATTGGGGCAGTTGTATTCATCTCTTTTGATGCTGAGGCAAGCCAAAATCCTAGTAATTCACATCAGACTTTGCCAGATGAATTGTATGACATCGTGCGACAAGTGAATACCAATACCATCGAAACTGTGGATACATCTGGTATTGTTCAAACGTGGGTACGCACAAGTAATTAAAGTAATCAGTTAAACCAAGGCTTGCTTGAATCCTCAAAAACACAGACACTGATACCTGTAATTTTGGTAAGGACACCATATGATTCTGACTGAAATAGGTATCAGAGAGACACCTCTAAACTTTCAAACTGCTGAACAAGGCTTATTAAAACAAACACAAGGCGACTCCACTTTCTGGAGTGGGCGTGCGGCGACGGGTCTATATTACGCTTATCACTTAGCCAAGCAACGGCATCCTAAAATCACACAGCCCGAAGTCATTGTCCCAGCCATGATGTGTGCGACTGCCGCCAATACTGCGCTCATAGCAGGGCTAACTCCTCGTTTCGCCGATGTTGCCGCAAATACAGGTTTAATGACTCTTGAAACAGTCCAAGCCCGATACACTGAGAATACAATTGCAGTTGTCGTTATTCATCTGCTAGGGCATATGATTGATATTGAGCCAATTGCTGAGTGGTGTAAGGCGGAAAATTTACTGCTCATTGAAGACCCTACTCATGCTTTGAGTGCTAAATATCCAAATGGTGATTACGCTGGTTCGGTTGGGGATGTTTCGGTATTTAGCTTCAATCCTACAAAAATTATTGATAGAGGCAATGGTGTTCTCGTATCGAAAAATGCTGAGGTAACTCAATCTTTAAAACGATTGATGTCTGACCCTATTTTCCCAGATGTAGATAATAATATCCGACATCAGCTTGCGTTGAGTTACCGCAATTTGCATCATTCATTGGTCGGAATACTGCGCCTGAACAATATTTCTAATCAGAATATATCTGGCGCGTTCAATAAAGTTCGCTCCGCATATGATGCCCTGTACTTACGTCCTGTAAATCCTGAAATAGACCTCAACAGTGCGTGGGAAAATTTACCAGACGCATTACACCATCGCTTGAAATTAGCCAATATTTATGCTGAACGCTTACAACATCCTACTCTGCATCTACTAACAGATTTTCAGCAGAGTGGGGTATGCTGGCGTTTTTCTTTGCTGATTAGTAATCCCGAAAAACAAGTAGCATTCAGTGAGGCAATCCGTCGGGATGGTTTCCATGTGTCTAATTTATATTGGGCGGCAAATCAGTTTTTCAAACCAGATGATGTCTGTGAAGGGGCAGATAGCTTCAGTCGGCAGATTGTGAATTTATGGGTGGATGCTAGTGTCGATGAAGATTATGTCAATCGATGCTGTGATAGCGTTCTAAAGCATGTGGAGATTTTAGAGAAGTAGGGAACAGCTAAGTAGCCATTCCCTATTAAGTTTATTCGTCAATCTCGACTTCAATGATGCCATTGAAACCAAAGGCATAACCACCTTCTGCATGGCTCACCAGTAATGTATACGTGCCATCTTCTGGTAACTCAAAATCGTCAATAAGTGAATTGAGTGCGCCACCGAAGTCATCATCGCCTGCGATTGGATTGCCCTCTGGGTCAAGAAGTGTGATGAGTGGGTCGACAACACTGCCACCAAAATCGTCCGCAGTAATTGAAATTTCCTGACCTTCTTCGCCCTCAAAGCTAATCGAAACTATGCGACGATATGCCATTTCAACCTCAATGGTATCGCCAATTTCCATTTCTGTTTCCACAGTTTCATTGCCATGAAGGGTGATGCGATTATAAAAATCTTCCCCTGCGGCGACTATGTCTCCACTTTGACGGTACAAAATACCGCGTCCAAGATAGACATTATGTAAATTCGGGTCAGCTTCAAGCGCATTGTCATAGTCTTCAAAAGCAGCATTGGCTTCGCCTGTTCGCATGTTAGTAATGGCACGAATGTAATATGCTGTGCCGATGCTCGTTAAACCCTCGCCCGTTTCGATGGCTTCATCAAGGAAACCAAAGGCAGATGCAACATCACCTAAATTACTTGCACCTAAGCCCCGTGCAATCAAATCATCTACATCGCCAGCCGTTGAATCGCCCAATTCGTAATTTACATCTGAACGACGTAAGTAAGCTTCGGCTGTAAGTGGTCTAATATGTATGGCTTGGTCATAATCAAGTAGAGCATCGGTTAGTGCACCATCCGAACGGTAGGCATCTCCCCTGAAAATGTATAAATCGAATTCCCAAGGGGCGAGTTCAATAGCAACACTAAAATCATCTATCGCATCATCTGTTAAACCAAGCTGGCTATTGGCAACGCCACGAATAAGATATGCTGTCATCACGCTAGGGTCAGCCGCAATCACAATATCCATTTTGGCTAATGCAGAGCGGAACTCACCGTTTTGCACATTGAGTAACCCCTCTTCAATTAAGCCCTCAATATCAACTTCTTCTTCGGGTTCTTCGGTTGTATTTTCTGGAGCAGGGGTTGGGGTAACTTCACCAATTGCTGAGACTGATAATGGTGCAGTAAAACTAATACTGAGCGCAAACAATATCACTATGAATAACGGTAAAATCCAAGCAAATCTACGCATAAAATATCCTTATAATTCTCAAGGTAAACAGTTGTACTCAATATAACAGGCAAATATTATTATTTTGTTTAACGGTTTTGTACAAAATTCACAAGCGTGACATTACCATCACAATCGGCACGGGTTGATACGAAAACTTCTTCAGATAAAGGGGCATCTTGTGCGCTAAACAACTGCACAACGAATGCAGCTTCGCGCGGTGTGCCTATAAGCGGTAATTCGTAGCCACCCTCGCCAAAGGCTTGCGATGCGCCACTAAATACAGCTTCAGTTAGTTCCTCGCCTATGATTCGTATCCGATACCCAGATAATGGCTCACTGTTAAAATCGGTGACTGTGCCTGCAATACTCCACCAGTTACAGCCAAGTTCATTACTATTGGGTGCATAAAGAACAGGTTCAGCTATAAACGGAAAGGGTGACTCAGTCGCATCAACAGTCGGCACTGGTGTATCCGTAATCACCACAAAAATTTGTCCAGATTCATCAGGTGTTGCATCAACTTGAACCGCATCATTCTGAACAGTATTCGGGTCTGCGGTGATGACGACAAACGGTGTGTCGGGTGGCAATGGATTTAATATGGATTGCGGGTCATTCCAGACTTGAACAAACCAGAAGACAAGAGCACAGGTTGCACCGATGAAGAATAAGGTTAGAAAATTATAGAAGATGTTTTTGCCCCTATTGGGCGGAGCAACTGCTACTTTGGCTGATGTATTCTCCACTTTTTTAGGCTGGGGTCTATCCTTTGGTGCTATCGGTGGATAGCGTTCTGCTTTAGGGGTAATTACAGGTGCTTTGACCTCATCACGCAATGAGGAGAGCATGGCTAAGGCTTCGGCATCATTATCCGGTAAATTTAATTTGTCAAAATCAAAGTTCGCTTTCTCTCGATCAAAATCGGGTACAAAGTCTGATTCGTCTACAGGAAAAAGGCTACTCGGTTTCTCAAGTTTATTTTTTTGATTACGTCGTCCAAATCGACGCACATTTTTTTCATCGTTTTCGCTCATGTTACCCCTATTACAGCACCAAAAAATCAGGGCGAGAATTGTCTCTCGCCCTATGTTATATCATATTATTCTAACGCGATATGCTTTAATTTGCGCGTGATTGCTGGAATGTGAGTAATGCTAAATTGCCTTCGCATGTACCGGGGAAGGTTACTTGAATGACATCAGATACAGGTGTCCCGAATTGTGTGACAACTTGTACAAGATAAGTCTGCGTGTTGATACTATTAGCAATTTGCAATTCATAACCACCTGCGCCATATAGAGAATTTGTGCCATTGGTTGCCGAAATTTCTGTTGGTAATCCACCGCCAACAACTGTAATAGTCAGTTGATTCGCATACGCATTGCCTTGTAGGTCAAGCACTTGCCCACCAATACCTTGCCAAGCACATCCTGAAGCGTTGAGATTGGAAGTGTAAACAGGTTCACTTTGTAGCGCAAACAGGAATGGGGATGGCGATGGTGGCGGTGTGCCCAGCGTTGGCTCACCTGTTGGGGTTTCAGTAGGTGTTGCAGTTGCTAACGGCGTTGATGTAATTGTTTCGGATGGTGCAACAGTAGGTGATGTCGTTACTGTTGTGGTTGCTGTTAAAGTTGGGACGTCCGTATTAGTTGGTGTAAATGTTGGTGTAAACGATGCTGGAAGTTCAGTACGCGGAATAGCTGTCTCAGTCAATGTTGAGGTCGGAATTAGAATTTGTGTTGGTAAGACAGGTGCGTTTGCTGCGTCATTAGAGCCATCCCCACCAAATAAAAGCAAAAGTAGGGTAATCAAGCACGCAAAAATTGATGCCAGCAAAAACCCTAAGCTAATAATATTATATGTTCGGTTGGTTCCAGTGCCGAAATCGAAGTCCATACACTTCCCCTTAGTTGTAAGTCTGAGTAAATCTACTTAATGTTACCATTGAATATAGCGTTCAATGCTTGCGTTTCTATATTGTGTATCGAGCCATGTATTAAAAATGTTTTCACTTAGCACAGGTAGACGTGACATCTCGACTGCACGTACCTCGCGTGCCATTGTCTGAATGACATGATAACCTAATGGTGTCGAGACATAGGAGATTGAACCTATATCGAGGTCAAAGGCTCTATTCTCTAAACTAGGATAGTATAATTCATTTCTGGCAAACCAACCAAGATTGCCTCCAACCTCAGCTGTTGTAACATCTAATGAATATTCAGAGGCAAGTGTCGCAAATCCTTCACCAGCTTCTAATCTATCGAGAACTTCATTTGCTTGGTCTTCTGTACGCACCAGAATATGTCGGGCATTGACTTGCTCGATGTCACCAAGATAAGGCTCAATCAGGGTGTTCCGTACCCCAAGCGTGACTAAGACATCCCGTTGAGCATCGAACCATTCATCAACACTATAGTTATTCTGTTGAAGAGATGCCAACCAAGCGTCTTCACTACCAGCAATCTCGCGTTGGGTCGCAATTTCGGCTTCGACATCCGCATCTGTGACTGTAATACCTAAACTCGGCGCACCTTGATTAATGAGTTCTTGCTCGATGAGTTCATTGAGAACTTGTTGTGCTAAGGCAGTATCGCTCGCTGCATTTGAATCAATACTACGCCGTGCAAATGCACTATCATAGACTTCTTGTGTAATACCAACGCCATTCACTCTTGCGACAAACCCCGCATTACTTGGGTCACTATTCGCTGAAAGTGGTGTTGCGGATATAACGTCATTATTTGTTGTATTTGGTGATGAACATGCTGAGACAATAAAAATTAAAAAAATTGTGACAATAGACCGTGACCAAAGCAAAAGTGCTTCCCCCTCATGATAACAATGTCGTCATTAACTTCGCCTATTATGCTATCGAGATGCCAATGTCGCAAATGGGAATATTGTGGGACTTCCTCATTCGAGCAAAGACGGGTGGCATGGTATTATAAAATAGATGAACAATGTTTGAGGAATTTAGTATGAGTCATAAAGGTAGCCACGCTGTTCAAGAGACTATTCAAACAAAAATTCGCAATCTTCTTAATGAATTTAGCGAAGGTAAAGTCAGCAATGAGCAATTTAATATTCTCTATGAACGCTTTAATAATCAACTTGAAATGGCTTTAGAAGTCATGGATGGTACTGCGCCAACATCAAATAGTGATGTATCCACGATTGCTGTTCGGCGTGCAACAACGGGTAAGGCACGTGGATTAGCAATATATCATCATCGTAGTGGCACATTTATTGAAACGCTGGGCAATTTTGATTTAGCTCCAGAATTAATTTCGCCAACATTTAATGAATTTTCCAAGAAATTAGCTGAGGGTGAGGCTGTCGAACCGATTACACGCAAGCTAGACAATGGTTTGTGGGTTGTCTTTATGGCAAAGCATTTTACTACTGCTGTTGTTATCTTCAAAAATGAACCATCACCTAGCCAAACCCGTGAGCTTGAACGTTTGCTTCATGATTTTGAAGAAGCCAATTATACTAATCTCAAGCAACAAGACGTTGACCAATCTAAATTAGCCAAACCATTCATAGGATTTGTGCGTAAAAAACTCAACGAATAAATTGATAAAACGTATTAAAAACGTAGGTCTTGCATAATTTGTGTGAGCAATTGCCTATGCTACAATCAACCTGATTATAATTATCTTGCCATTATTGAAAACACTAACGATGATACGAACTCTTTTTACTGTTTGTCTGCTTTTGACCGTTTCGCTTACTTTAACGATTGCTCAAGAAGTTACTCCAGAAGCCACTGAAACTGTGATTTTGCGTCCACCAACTGTTGCTGTTGCAACGAATGGCGGTCTGACTCTTGCGCGATTATTTCCCTCATTATTACAAGGTCAAGTTGGCTTGTTGCATCTCACAGGCGAGAATATCCAAGAAGGGCGTGTCCTCTTTCGTAATCGAGAATACCCATTCTTCGACTCGAATGGAGATGGTTGGTATGCCTTTGTTATAGCAGATATTGACGCGCAACCTCGTAATTATCCGATTTCTATTGTAGTGCGCCAGACTGACGGCACAACGCTCAATTTTGCGGATACAATTACTGTTGAATCGAGTGGCTACATTCGGCAATTTTTTGAAGTCCCCTCAACCTTAGGCTATTTAATCGACCCTGTTGTTGAACGCAATGAATATGCGCGTTTAGATAGTCTTGTAGATGAATTTACATTGCAAAATTATTGGTCAGAGAGTGCATGGACGTTGCCAATTGGTTCTGCCTACAGTTCAAGTTTTGGGCAATATCGTATCTTAAATGAAGCCGTCCAAACAAGACATACAGGTTGGGATCAGTCTGCGCCTACGGGAACGCCTGTTGGTGCGATGGCAGATGGTGTAGTCGTTTTTGCCAATCAGTTGGATATAAGGGGTAATTACATCCTCATTGACCACGGCTGGGGTGTTTTTACAGGTTATGCTCATATGTCACAGATGAATGTTCAGCAAGGTCAAACTGTCACGCAAGGTCAGATTATTGGGGCAAGTGGCAATACAGGGCGTAGTAATGGTCCTCATTTGCATTGGGAAATTGTCGTCAACGGGGAGTGGGTTGACGGGGTACTATTTCTAGAAATGTGGCTTCCGTGAGCCATGTGTAAGATTCGCGTAAATCAAATATTGCTCTAATACTCCTCGCGCTATTCTCGCAGTATTCGTACAGATAGCAAGGAGATTTGATGATGGCTGAGAGACGTGAAGATGTACAAGTGGTTCGTGAACCTGGTTATGAGCGTCGTCAACGGGTAGTGGAGCATAGTCCTTCCGCTCAAAATACAATTATGTCGCGCCTTAATCAATTCCTATGGTTGTTGACCGCTATTGTTGAGTTCTTAATTGGCTTCCGTGTCATTTTGAAATTAGTTGCCGCTAATCCTATCAACGGATTTGCAGATTTTATCTACAATGTGTCCTATATTTTCATCGTGCCATTTGCGACACTATTTCAAAATCCAGTTTTCGGAGATGGCTCATCTGTTTTAGAGATAACTTCACTGATTGCCATGGTAGTCTATTTTATCATTGCGCTAGTAGTGACTACACTAATTCGTATTTTACTGCGCGATACAAGTTCACGTAGCGTAAAAACAGTGGAACGCACGTAGAACCAAACCTATCGATTTTCAAAGGGTAGCTCTTGTAGCTACCTTTTTTTATTCTATAGTTTCTTCAATTTTGGCTATCATTTTCTCAGTAGATTCGATCAAAAAACTAGACCATCCGAAGCGATGTGACCATATATCAGTATCACCATAGGCTAAATCTTGCGCTACAAGCAAATTATAGTAAGTGATGGATTGTTCATCATCTGTGTTGAGGAAATAAGCCAATGCTAATCCAGCTAAAATCTGATGATAGAGAATGCCTTCTTTTGGCTGTTGATTAAGCAATGAACGTTTAAGATAGCCAATTGCATTATCATAGGCTTCTAGCTCTAATTCTAATTCGCCTAGGCTAAGTAAATATTCAGGCGCAGTTGGAGCAATTTTTACAGCTTCTTGTAAATCATCTAATGCTTTTTCAAATTTATCTTGCTGAGAATACAGTTGTCCACGTTTATGATAGACTGCTGCGTTTTGAGGATTTTCTTTGAGAATTTTACTAAAGTCGCGTCGCGCATTCCGAAGTTCATTATTATCAAAATAGGCAATTGCGCGTGCATACAATACATTTAAATCGTCACTTTTGATTTTCAATGAGGCACTAAAGTCACTAATGGCTTGTGGTAAATCTCCTATCTGGTAATGGACTGCGCCGCGATTATAGTAAGCAGATGCACTCAGCTTATCGAGTTCAAGGGCTTTGTCGTAATTTTCGAGAGCATCTCCCCATTGCTTTAGTTGGGCATAAGCACTGCCACGCGCAGAGTAGACTTCTGGCGCAGGAAATCCGTTTTTGATAGCAGAGGTGGTATCGGCAATGGTTGACTCAAAGTCACCTAGTGCGTAATACAACGTCGCTCGACTGAGATAGTGTTTGCCATTTTTATTTTTGCCAGCTTGTGTAATCGCGCGTGTGTAATCTGAAATTGCTGCTTCAATCTTACCGAGTCTCGTTAGGATAATAGCCCGTCGTTCATAAGGTGTGTTGGGGCTATCGCCCGCAATATTGATATATTCCGTATAATCTTGAAGGGCATAATCTAGTTCATCACGATGAAAATAAGCATGGGCGCGTGTGAGCAGAGCATCTAAATTTTGATGTTCAACAGCAAGGACTGCGGTGAGGTCTTCAATTGCGAGGTCATACTCTTTTTGCATAAAATATGCCAAACCTCGAGTGAAGTACAAATTCACATTATCACGCTCAATGGCAATAGCCTCAGTCAATGAACGAACGGCTGAACCGTAATTGCCACTTTCCATATCTAAACGTGCTTGCGATTTATACTCATCAAGGCTTGACATACTTACTCCTAAAATCTGTGCAAATTTGGGTGTAAATTACAACTTTGCAATCAATTTTTCGGCTTCATTTACGAGTGGTTCTGGCCAGAGCAATTGTTGTCCTGTCCACTTAGCATCTTTATAGCGTGGGTCGAGCTTGACCAGTCCCTTCCAGAGTTCGACGGCTTTTTCGTCGTCATTATCAATAGCATGGAGTGTAACAGCCATTCCGCCCAATAGTAGGCGCTCTGTAGGGATATGCGTCAGCGCATTAGCATAGTCTTCTTGTGCTGCTTCGTATTCTTCAAGGCAAAATTCGACAACACCGCGATTGTTAAGCGCACGAACGTTTTCTTCATCTAGCTCAAGGGCTTTTGTGAAATCATCCTTCGAGCCTTGCCAATCATCAAGGTAAAATTTTGCTGCTCCACGACTTGTGTAAATGTCGGTGTCATCACCCATGAGTTCAAGGGCTTTATTGTAATCTTCGACGGACAGGGCGTATTCGTCTTTGTCGCTATAGATGATGCCACGTCCATAGTAGGCTTCACCAAGATCATCATCCAATTCCAAGGCTTTATTGAAATCTTCTAGAGCTTTGTCGATTAATTGATGACTGCTGTAGTATTCACCACGTTCAGCATAGGCTTCGGCATTATTTGGGTCGAGCTTGATAGCGCGTTTCCAATCACTGACCGCATTTTTCTCATCACCCTTCATCCAAAATGCACGCCCACGCCCAACATAATAACGTGAATTACGTTTGTCTAATTGTACAGCCTTACTCATATCAGCAAAGGCATCGGTCATTTCATCAAGTTCGATTAAGGCTAAACCCCGCCAATAGAAATATTCTGCTTGACGGTTTTCTTCAATGGCTTCACTCATCATCTCAATAACAGCTTCATAATCGCCATCTTTATACAGAGCTTTTGCTTTTGTTTCTATATCACTCATAACATCACTTTCTTTGCTTATCGGAACATACCCTAATTTTGCAAGGGAATGGCTTCTCATGAAAGGGGAAAAATTGACTAAAGCTATAACTCAATATCAAATATACTTATAGGTCAGTAGCTGTAGCAAGCTGTCATATCAGTTGACCAAAATTCTTTATGGCGTATAATCGCTTTGACTATCACTAAAGGGGGACAACATGCTCAAAGGGAAACAAGTCTTATTAAGAGCTTTAGAACGAGATGATTTAGCTTTATTGCATACTTTTAATAATGATTTAGCGGTTGAATTAGCTGGTGGTGGTGATGCGCCAATGCCACAATCTCTGGCGCGTTTAGAAGCCGAATTTGAGCAAAAGGCATCGGGTGGGGGACGTAATGGCTCAGATTTTGCAATTGAAGCAGATGGCAATTTTATCGGTATCTGCGCTTTGTTTAATGAGGATAATCTAGCTAAAACGACTGAATTGGGCATCACAATTGGGAATAAGCTCTATTGGGGTAAGGGATATGGACGCGAAGCAGTACATTTATTAGTCGATTATGCGTTTCGTTATCAAAACTTTCGTAAAGTTTGGCTGACGGTTCATGGTAATAACGAACGAGCCATTAAAGCTTATCAAAAAGTAGGTTTTATCGAAGAAGGTCGTTTGCGTGACCATGTTTATAGTAATGCGGAATATGTTGACCTCGTTTATATGGGACTTTTAAGAGGTGAGTGGGAGATTTAGATAAGCAAAGTAAAGTTCATCACCTTGTAGCACACATCTTTACCGTATACCTAAGTCATTCACAAAGCCGTATAAGCATCGTAGCAATCAGCACTTCAGCTTAAAGCAAAATATGATACCCAATCGCTTTTGCTGACAAGCTGAAATGCTAAATAGGAATCATATTCTCACAAGATTCGATAACTGTTACATAAGTGACGAAGTATAGTCCTACTCGGTTTCACCCAAACGCCCGTTGTAAACCAGACGGTCACTTGCGGCGAAATCACGAAAAACCTCAATTGCCTCCTCATTTAGGATGTTGTCTGTAACATCAATGCCACGTTTTTCGAGTTCTACTTTCCAATCTGGATGGATAGGTCCTTCATCGAAGCCTGTGATTTCCTCAACTTCATTGCCACTGCCAGCAATCACCAGAGAACGAATACCTGACCAAGGCACTGCTCCATAACACATCGCACAGGGTCGCCAATTTACAACCAATTGATAAGCAGGCAAACCCTCACCGCCTAAATCAAAAGTTTTGAGCATTTGTTGTGCAACACTAATCGTGACAACCTCAGCATGTGCAGAGGACATATTCAGGGGAACAACACGATTTACACCAATTACCAGTAACTTGCCAGTATCTCGCTCGTAGATACCTGCCGCAAAAGGTCCACCTGTATCATGCTCAAAATTCAAGCGTGAAAAACGAATCACAGGTTTCATACGGTCTTCAAGCGTTTCATAAATTTGCCCACGCATCGAGGCAAGTTCTTTTTCTGCCCAATCTGGCAAGCTAATTGAAAAATTCATCTTTTATCCTTTGTACACAACATAATGTAATTGTGATGGATAAAGGACATTATAGCAATAAAAAATAGACATTAATCTAAAAGACTGTGCTCATACGTATTTCTTTTAGAGATACGCTATTATTTTGTAAGAAATAAGTGTTTATTGGTATCTAGTTAATGTATGTGATTAGAAGCGTTTTCTATGTACTTCATTAGAGCATTTAACGAGCCATTGAAACAGATATTCGCTTGTGATAATATACACAATACATAAGTAGAAACTAGCGACGAGAGGTAATCTCACAATAACGGTCATCATTTTCAGGGTTAAAAATCCCATTACTTCCTCCTCTCGTATTCCTAATTATCTGCCGAACTAGATAATCATCTTCGTTGATGACTGGTGCATATGGCACTCGCTATATGTGCGTTTCTATTTTCAAACCCTATTATCGGCGGGGTATTTCGTAGACCGATATAGTTTTACCCTTTTAAGGAGTCTCATGGTCACTGAAACCAAAGACAATCAAAATTTAGATGCTGAAAATCTCTCTTTCGCGGATTTACTCGATTCGTATATGTACGAATCACCTTCCCGTGGACAGATTCTTGAAGGCATTATTCTTGAAGCAAAACATGACCAAATTATCTTGGATGTTGGCTTAAAACGCGATGCCGTAGTTACTCGCAAAGACCTCGAACGCCTCAGCGAAGAGGTTATTGAGAAATTACAACCGGGCAAAGAAGTTCTGACATACGTTCTTCAACCTTTTAGTGGCGATGGTGAACTCATTGTCTCTATTAATAAAGCTCTTGAACTCGAAGATTGGAGCATTGCCAACAAGTTAATGGAAGCAGACGAAATCACCGAAGCATTAGTCGTTGATAGTAACAAAGGTGGTTTGCTGGTTCGTTTTGGTCGCTTAACAGGCTTTGTGCCAAATTCACATATCGAAAGTGTACCACCTGCAACATCCAGCGGGCGTATGCGTGAGATTAAAGATGAACTCATCGGTAAAAAACTGGGTCTGAAAGTTATTCAGGTTGAGACAAAACGTAACCGCTTGATTTTGTCTGAACGTGCAGCACGTCGTGCAGCTCGTAGTGAACGCTTGGCAGAAATCGAAGTCGGACAACAAATTATGGGACGTGTTGTCAACCTAACTGATTTCGGCGCATTTGTCGATATTGGTGGCGTTGATGGTATGATCCATATTTCTAACATTGACCATCGTCACGTCAATCACCCATCTGATGTATTAGCTGTTGGTGATGAAGTCGAAGTATTGGTCGATAGTATTGATGTTGAACGTGAACGTATTGCCTTGAACCGTAAGGCTATCTTGCCTGATCCTTGGAAATCATTCACCGATACCTACGCAGTCAACCAATTGCTTGAAGGTGTAGTCACCAATGTTGTTGATTTTGGTGTATTTGTTGCAGCACCGGGTGGCGCACAAGGTTTGGTACACACCAGCCGTATGGAAACACTCGGCGCATCAACACCGCGCGATATGTTCCGTGAAGGTGATGATGTCTTGGTTCGCATCGTTGGTATTGATACCGAACAACAACACATCGAACTAAGCATTGATGATGTCACACTTGAAGAACAGCAAGCGTGGATGTTCCGTAAGCGTGAAGAATCCCAAACAGAAGATTCTGAAACTGTAGAAGATGCTGACGAAGCAGTTGAAGCTATAGAAGAATAAGCATCTCCAGCACTAAATTTCAAAGGCAGTGATAACTTCACTGCCTTTTTGATTCTAGATACAGCCTACAGCACAGGGAATAACGCGCCAGATAAGATATAGGTCTAAGGGGATAAAAATAGCAAACAACAGAACTGTTATCCATTTTAGATTTTCTTGATGTCTGAATATCAATCTACGCCATGTATCAACCCCAAGCACCATGCCTATCGCAAAGGGAATAATTCCTGCAAAGATATAACGACCCTGAAATTGAACGAAGGTGATGTTGTAGTAGACATATTGGGCTAAGGCGAAGAGCATCACAAAACCAAGTGTTATCCATATTATATTTTTGGGAGCATCAGTTTGATTTCGGGTGATGCCTAATCCGTATAAAACGAAACCTGTTACTGCCAAAATAATCAGCAGAACAATAAACCACATCGCAATCGGTAAAGCATCAGCAAGACGAGCTTCCATCCAGCCAAATTGACCCCAAAAGCTATGAAATGTCGTCAAAAATGCCTCGCGCCAATAAGCATCAATGCCATTTTCTGCAATAAATTCTATTCGTCTTTGTTGCCCTACAACGATTTCATCATGGGTCTGGAGACCTAAGAAGTCAGGGAAGCCATAGGTCGCTATATTACGACCCCAATAAATCAGCGCGAAAATGCTAGCTGGAATTCCGAATTGTAAATAAGGCTGAACTAAATCACCGAATTTATACTTAGATTGTTGCCACCAACGCATGAAAATCACTATGACGACTATCCCCGCCATAAAGTATGCTGTTGTTTTTGTAATGAAAATAAACCCAACAGCAATCCCTAATTGCCAAGCTGATAGAGTCTCATCTTGTAGATACCGCACACAAAGTAAAATAGTCAGGGCAATCATTAGACCTGCTAAAGCATCATTATTAACACTCGCTAAGATATGTAGATTTTGGGGTAAAAAGCCAATCAATAGCATGATTGCTAGACCGAGATGTGTTCGTTCAGGGAAGATGGTTTTAGTGATTGTATAGGCTAGCATCAAGGTAATTAGGGCTAAAATTATAGAAACCATCCGCACAGCAACTAGATTGCCGTTCGTGGCGATAAATATGGGCGTTGCTAACCAATAATATAGTGGCGGTTGATGGTTCTCATACTGTACTGTATCTAAGTCACCGATAACACTCGGTACAAAGTCATTGGCTTTAATATTATTCAAATAGTCATTATTCCAGTCACCCATCTCGATAACAGGCAATAATTCTCCATTTGCAACCTGTGCGATATAATTATAGTGGGCAGGTTCATCGGGAGCTTGCCAATCAGGTACACGCCATGCAAACAAAGCACCAAGCACTAAAAAGCTGATTAAAATAGCACCATATATCAATCGCTCTAATGGTGTTTGTGGCATAGTTTATCCTTAATATCTAGCATCATTCATAGTATTTTGCCTGTCGTATAAATTTCTCACAAGTGACAAGTCATAGTCGTAGGGACATATCGGGTTTTTATGAAAATTGAGCTATGCACATTTAATAATCAATCGTTCCTACTATATGATGCCATCGAAATTTATTGCACCATTTGGGGACACAACAAAGACGATAGTACGATATTCTTCAGGAAATATACTCAACAAACTGATTTTTTGGGTTATATCGCGTGTGTTGAAAATCAAGCTGTTGGTTTTGCAATGGGGACTGCCTCCCAAGAAGGGCAATGGTGGCATGATAAAGTTGCTAAAAATATTGGGGATAATCATCCTGCATTGATTGATGCGTGGGTCTTAATTGAATTAGGCATTTTAGAAGATTATCGGCATCAGCAGGTTGGCACAATTTTACACAATCATATTTTGAGTATCCAGCCATATCCAAATGCACTCCTCTCGACTCAGGTTAATAATATTCCTGCACGTAAATTCTATGAAAAATATGGATGGTACTATCTCCATGATGGCATGGTATTTAACAAAAATCGTGAACAATACTGTATTATGGGTAAAAATATGGATAAACGCTAATTAGTCCAGAATAGGTTGCAACAAGTGCAATGGCTACTTTATCAAGCAAAAATACAATGAAACTTAGCTTTCTCTCCCTCAATGCAACATCTCCCTATGTGAATGATGCAATCAGAATTTATGATGAATACATTCCCGGTGATAGAGAGTATCAAGAGCATTTTTTTCGTAGCAACATGCGTCGCCCGGGTTATATTGGTTTGCTCGCACAAATAGATAAAAGGATAGTTGGCTTTGCTTTCGGCTCGTTTTCATTGGTCGGGCAATGGTGGCATGATAAGGTCGCTAATCATGTCGGTTATGAACATCCTGCATTACAATCCGCATGGGTTCTGACGCAACTGAATGTATTAGAGGCATACCGTAATCAGAATATTGGTCAGCAGTTACTAGAAGCTATCATCACACAACAAACACGGTCTAATTTACTACTTTCGACTCAAGTAGCTAATACGAGCGCACAACGATTCTATAAACGTTTGGGATGGTATGTTTTGCATGAGGGTTTTATTTTCTCCTCTGGCGATGAACCCTACAAAATACTAGCAAAAACGCTTTCCTAAGTTTAATTTTAGGGGTCATTGCTTGGCGGAATATTGAGAATGTGTTCCGCTAATGCTTGTACACTAGGTCGCAAATCGACGGGGAGTTGTTCTGATTGTGCCAATTGAGAGATTCGATATTTATCATCTAAATGTAAAGCATATAGTGTCGTTAAATTATGGTCTACAACACTATTCATCAATGATGGAAATTCGATGTGTAAGTGAAAGCGTAATGAAGACAAAATTAGCTCCATTGACCATGCCCGTCCATCTAATTTCAACACAATTTCCTCACGTTTGGCTTGAGTAAATCCTAAATTTTCTGCGACATCATAGACATTTTTCAAACGCTCCTGAGCAAGACCTAACCAAGTTTGCAGGTTGGGGTAACGTTTTGCTGGTGCTTCGACTGTTTCACCACGCATAGTAAGTCGTAAGGCTTTGAAAAATGTTCGGATATAGTGCATAAATTTATCTTTTCATCAGGTTGTGTAAGCAGTTACTGCTAGTCTACGTTGATGTTCCTAGCATAGACAAGGGTTGCATCGCTGTTATAATGCGATTTCATCAAAAATGAGAGGAATATCAGCACTATTTTTTGCCACCTTAGGTGAAATTGATGTGCAACTTGGCTATGAAGCGTCAACATGGGCTGTTATTGCTAATCGTCATTCTTGGCTTATTGTTCAGAATAGGTCTGCTGACGTTTATCCATAATCCAGGCTTGAATGATCAAAATCATTATTACAATCTAGGCAGACGCTTAATTAATGGTGATGGTTTCACAATTGATTACGTCTGGCATTATAGCAGTGTGCCTGATGAGATTGTTCACCCAATTGACCACTGGATGCCCCTAGCAGGTGTTGCCGTTGCTGTTGGGATGGCAATTGGAGGCGAGACACCACAATCTGCTTTAATGCTCTTCATCATTGCAGGTGCATTCCTCCCAATTCTCGTTTTCATTGCGACAAAACAATATGATTTATCTGATGAATTAGCCTTAATCGTGGCGAGCTTTGCTGTGGTTATTCCTGATTTTGTCTGGAACTCCTTGCGAACAGATACCACAATTCTAAATATGGTCTTTATTACCGCGAGTATCATTGCGTTGACCTATGCGATACGACACGGACGTTGGTGGGGATATATTATCTGTGGTTTACTCGGTGGTGTTGCATATATCACTCGTAATGACTCAGTTATCATTTTGCCGATGGCATTTGTGACAGTCTTTGCCTATGCTATTTGGGGTAGAAACATTATCAATCGTAAGCAATTATGGCAAGTTATCCTCGTACCTATAGCTTTTCTCGTTACCATTACACCTTGGCTCATTCGTAATTATGAAACACTAGGGATGCTTGGTTCGCCTGAAACAAGTCGTATGTTTTATATGATTGATGCCAAACAGCATTATGCCTACAACATCCCAATTACACTTGAAACAATGCTTGAGCAACAAACAATTCAGCAATTAGTCGGCAAACGACTATTTGAATTTGCGGCAGCTATCAAACAAATGATTATCTCGCTGGATAGCATTTTGCCTGTCTTAATAGCGATTGGTTTAATCTCTTTACTATTCAAACGACATAGGTCTCATTTATTAACGGTGTCACCTGCTTTAATCTGGCTTCTAGGGATTCTGGTTGCTTACCCAATTTTGCTTCCCTACAAAAGTCAAAGTGGTAGTTTCGAGAAAGCCTACTTAACGATTGTTCCTATGCTTTTGCCACTCTCAGCCATTGCGATTGAGCAACTTTTCGTTAAAGGGTTCTGGCGATATATTGCTGTTGGTTTCGCTGGTCTATTGATGGCTGTCAATAGTTTTGAGTTTATACGTCAAGAGACACAATTTGCGGATAGACATTACACTAGTGTCGAACTTGTTGCTAATCGCCTAGAAACACTCCCAGATTTAACTGGCGATGGCGAAATCCGTACTATGACTCAAGACCCATACATTATGAGTTATTTCGGTTACTCAAGTGTGATGATACCCCTCACAGAAACAAGAGAGGATGTCCTAGAGATAGCGACACGTTATGGTATTGACTATCTACAGATGCCTGCGGCACGTCCTGCATTAGATGCTATTTTCACTGAGAACGAGCAAGATGACCGTTTCGTATGGGTTGAGGACATTATCGAAAATGGGCGCATCACATTTAAACTCTATGCCATAGTACCTGATGGAGAAACTGATGCAGAGTAAATCAGCATTAAAATGGTTTCTCCTGATTCTGCTTGCTGGCTTGATTTTCCGCTTATTTGCGTTCTCTACGACAGGTGTAGAGGATTTACGCTTGAGTGGTGGCGACGAGTTCTGGTATTTGGTGAATGGGGCAGGATTATTTGAACCTGAACCGATGGGAACAATACTAGGGTATCCATATGCTGTGAATAATCTCCCAATTGCCCCTATTTATCTACTCTTCACGGGATTGACTCAGCAGTTTTTCTCTGTGAATACAGCAATTATAGTCATTCGTCTTGTTCAAATCCTATTGAGTCTCTGTGTTTGTTACTTTGTTTATGATATTGGGCGCTTATTGACCGATGATGCGCGTGTTGGTTTAGTTGGTGCAAGTGCTTTAGCTTCATCTGTCTCATGGATACGCGAACCCAATAATATTCTCTCAGAGACTTTGTATATCATGTTGATATGCTTGAGTATATGGCTTTATTGTCGTTATATCGTGCTGAGTGACAATCCAAACTGGACAACGCTATTTATCGTAGGTCTGGGCTTTGGTTTAGCGACTTTAACACGCGCTGTTAGCATTTTATTTCCAATAGGAATTGCTATCCATTTATTGATTATTGCTGATAAAGCGAGATGGCGACGTAATTTATTGATGGCTTTGGGGATTTTATTGAGTTTTAGCTTAACAATTTCGACTTGGACAGTCTATAACTGGGTCAATTATCAACGTCTGATTATTGTCAGCAATCAGTTCGTCCCTGCAATCTGGCGAGGTGCAATCGAAGGAGATGGGTCTCCTGAGCAAAATGATGCATTATTGGGTGAGGATACACCATTAGAACAAACTACCGAAGTGATAGCCAGCAATCCACTTGCTTTTGTGCAACGGCGAGTATTTGAACTCACAGATGCTTATCTCCAACCACATGGCACACTGGGGATAGGTGGAGAGAGCTTAAAAGAATTAGCAGTCAACTGGGTTAAGACGGGCTTTAGCTTCAGTGGCTTCCAGCAATTAATTTCTGGCGAAGGTTTCTGGGTAAAACTATTGATTTATATCTGGCATTACGTTGGGTTGATTGCAGGTGTAATGGGGATGTGGCTAAGTCGTAAAAACTGGCAAGTGTCCTTAGTTTTAATCGGTTTCATTGCTTATACAAGTCTCATCCACTTTGTTGGACTTGCCTTGCCACGTTATATTTTCCCGACATATCCATTTTTCTGGATTTTTGCTTCAATCACTTTGGTTGCATTTTGGGATTTAATTAAGGGGAATAAACAAGAGGCAGACCGAAATCTGCCTCCAGTGAGAACTTGATGTTAGGGTGCTGGGTATTGGTCAAGGATGGTTGCATTTAGCGATGAATAATGTGTCGAGAAACCTGTACAAATTCCACTACCTGCTCCGACATAAGCGAACCAGAATTCTTCACCTTCCAGAGTAAACTCACCGTATGCAACACAAGGCTCAATATCAAGGGCTTGTGCGCTGAAGCCTGTATCTGTTACACAGGCGAATAAGTTACGTTCAACGCGGGTTTTGTTCACTAATAAAGACGCGCCGACTTCTGGAATAATGCTTGGATTTTCTTCAACGTACATTAAGCCAGAAACTGCACCTGTATCTTGTAGACATTGTAATAGAGCATCTGCTCGCTGAATTGCCAAAGCGAGTGGGACATTACCACTGGTAACGGCTGTACCACCTGCTGCCGCCAACAAGGCATCACTTGCTATATCTAAATCAGTTGTTTGATAGCCGACTAAGGCTGGTTGTTGATTTTGTGCTGACAGAGTATCACCTGCGTCGTCATTTGTTTCACAAGCAACCAATACCATAGCTAAAATCATAATCAGTGCTATTAAGCGATGTTGCATTTCATTTCCTTCCCAAAATATGTTGGTAAGCTATTTATATTTTATCATTATTTACGGAAATATGAGGGTGTAGTTGCAAAAAATTTATATAAACGGGGAGAAATAAGAAGGGCAGATTCACCGTTCTGCCCTCAAGACGCTAAGTTTTTAAAAAGACCTATCCACTTCAGATTCAGGCACAGCAAAAATCATACGCCCTGCTTCGCGGTTGATGAGTTTGGTTACCTCAACGGGGATAGTTCTATCCATGTAATTCCGACCATTCTCAACAACGACCATCGTGCCATCATCAAGATAACCAACTCCCTGCCCGTCATCACGTCCTTCTTGGATAATACGAATGGCAAAAGTTTCGCCTGGAATATAAGCTGAACGAACTGCATTTGCCAGCGCGTTGATGTTCAAAACGTTTACGCCTTGTGCCTCAGCGACTTGGTTTAGGTTAAAGTCATTGGTCATCAATACAGCTGTCATTTGCATCGCTAACGCAACCAATTTATCATCGACTTGCTGAATGTCTTCAAAATCTTCTTCAACAATCCGCATCGGGATAATTTCGTTCTGTTGTAATTTGTTGAGCATATTCAAGCCACGCCGTCCACGCTTGCGTCGTAACGGGTCAGATGAATCTGCGACACGGTGTAATTCGCTAAGAACAAAACGTGGCACTATCAACGTACCCCCAATAAAACCTGTATCCGCAATATCAGTGATACGTCCGTCAATTAGCACACTCGTATCGAGGATTAGTTTACGCGACGATAACCCAGCCACTCGTGCAGGGGTTCTACTAAATCTTGTGCCGAGCGTATCGGCAATTTCTTTAGACCGATACCCAAAAATCGTGAGTCCGAGATACGCACAAACTACCAATAAGATTGTTGGTGCATATGTGCCAAAAGGAGGTGCTAAGAGGGATAGGGGATATGAGGCTAATAAGGCAATCACTAAGCCAACAAGTAAACCCCCGATGGACATCATCAGTCGTTCAACTGGTAATTCAGTAATTGAGCGTCTTAAAAATCGTACAGGACGTACAGTAATCCAAGGGGTCATGATAAGACCGAAAAGCGCACCCACTGAGCCGAATAAAAAGCCACTAGCTTCAGCACCTAGGTTAAGTGAATCTGACCAATCGACACCTAATCGTATACCGAGAATGGTAAATACAACTAGCCCGATAAGTCGGGATAAAAAATCTGGGTTCATAGTAGAGAACTCCTCCGTACAAATATACCGTTTCCGCCAATGAGAGAGTGCGGTACTACCGAGTGGTAGTGAGCATATTGGTACTGCAATAAAATTGGACGATACAATGACAGATTTCTGCCATCTGTATTGAGCCTTATATCGTATTTCAACTTCTGAAAATGAAATAGCGAAGTGAAATTTGACCAGCAAAATACAATATTACAACTTTATTATACCCCGTTGATCCACAAAATAACAATTATTTAGCACAAGAAACTCATAAGTTTTGCTCAGTTTCATCGAGGTCTTCTGAAGGTAATGCCCCTGAACCAGGTGTTTCTTGCTCTAGCAAACGCGAAATTTGCTCAATATGTGTTATATCATGATGACTCACTTGAATAAGTGCATCAGTCAATGAAAATTCACCACGCTCAGGATGAATGCCAGAAAGTGACCACTGTTCATCTGTTAGTGCTTCAAATAGGTCTCTCGTCTGCGAACGTGAAAAGCGGAAGGCGTCGTAAGCGTAGGCAAAATCTTCATCGTTGTAAGCATTGTCAATTGCCATCGTTTCATGGTCATAAGCAGGTAACGCTGGGTGATTACCTTCTAACATCATCTGTGCGCGCTCCCGAAAAATGGTATCAAAGTCTCGAAGGTGGCATAAAATTTCAAGGATTGTCCAACCTTCTGGACCATCACGTAGTGTTTGTGCTTGCTCCGCACTGACATTCTTCAAAATATGTCCCACAATGTCGGCTGTTGTGGTCATCAAGTTGATATGGCGTTGTCGAATATCATTAAGCTCTGCCACAATATACTCCTTAATTCATAGTCTATTTGTTTGATGATACCCTGTGTAGAGTGCTATCTCTAGTCGGATATTTCTGATAGTATTAAAAATTGATTTGTTTGATATATCGTAGGATTCATCAATGCAACGCTGGCTCACCGTTTTAATAGTCTGTCTTCTCTTCTTATGTTTATTTATTGGTCTCGATATTCAACCAAGTGATGCTCAATCACCCCCAACACCTGTTGCAAGCAATTCGGTTTACACAGGTCGTCAATTTTCACGCTCAGACCGTTTAGGTATTACATTCATCAGTTCTGCACAAATTGAGACAGATAACGAACGCTATCAAAATGCACTTCTCTTAGGTGCTGGATGGACACGTTGGCCTTTATACTGGAATGCAGTAGAAGTGAGTCCGAACCAATGGGATTGGTCAGATTACGATAGATTGGTCATTGATGATGTTCGTCATAGTTTAAATATTAATGCAATTTTACTTGGACGACCTGAATTCTTTGCCGAAGGTGATATTATCGTTGGCTTGAACGAGCCTATTTTTGCTGATGGGTCAGATACGCCAGCACGAGGAAAAGAACTGAATCCGAATAATCCTTGGGCGAATTTTGTCTACCAAGCAGTTCAACGCTATAAACCTGGTGGGGTCTTGGCACAACAACTCGGATGGACAAGTGGACAAGGTGTTGATATTTGGGAAGTTTGGAATGAACCTGATTTAGCACAATTTTGGCGCGGTGGTATTAATAATTATGCTCGCTTACTCAAAGTTGCCTATATCTCAGCGCATCAAGCTGACCCTACAGCAACAGTAATGTTTGGTGGATTGCTTTATGCGACTCCTGATAATTGGTTAGCGCGTGTTCTGGCAATTTATGATAATGACCCGCTGGCACGTAGTAATAATTGGTATATGGATGCTGTAGCAGTCCATAGTTATAGCTATCCTTGGCGTAGTGGCTGGCTGACCTTATTTGCGAGGCAAACGTTAATTGCTTATGACATAGACCGACCTATTTTCGTGAATGAAACAGGTATTAGCGTCTGGAATGATTACCCTGGTCCTGTGTGGGCGGAAGGACCTGAACAACGCATTCGGCTCGGCAGTGTCGAGCAACAAGCATGGTATTTTATCCAGAGTACCGCCTATGCGTGGGCTGAGGGGGCAGATGTAGTCTTCTTTCATCAGCTATATGACGATTGTGGAGACCAAGCTGCAGGAACGGATTTCCCTCCCAACAATGGCGATTTATGTACTTCTGGGCAAGCCTGTTTTGGTGATGCTTATGGTTTATTCCGCAACTCAAGCGAGTCAATTTGCTATAGTCAACATCCGAACGCGGGTACAGCCCGTCCTGCTGCTGCTGCCTTTCGGTTAATGGCACAAGTATTTGGTAGCGAAGAATTTGTGAGTGTTGACGATGCACGCCTTGAAGGTAATACAATTATTGAGTTTGAACGTCCTGCAACTAATGAACGCATTCTAGTTATCTGGAATCGGCGTTTTGAACCCAATACCGCGCTTATCACAGCCGCAGGAAGTAGTGCGACCTTACACACACTCGAACGCACAACGACTATTTCGCCACAAGATGGCATCTATACTATTGCCTTAAATCCAGCCGAACCCGATAGTTATCCAGACCTTGAAGCCAATGATATTAGTGGTATTGGTGGTGAGCCAGTTATCTTAATTGAACCAATTGAAGGTGAAGCACCTGATATTAATGCTACTAGTATAATCAATGTGGAAGAACCTTCTCAAGTTGTAACAGTTGCACCCCCTACACCGGGACCTATTTTTAGCCCGACCATTTCCCCTGAAAATGATGAGGAATCGCCTACGACTTTTATGGCTGAATTACCTGAAATCAGTGCAAGAACCTTTCTCGTAGGATGGGGTGCAAATGATAATGGCTCTGTTGAACGTTATGTCGTATGGGTACAAGTCAATGATGGCGAATGGTCACCTTGGTTGGAAACTCAGCGTGAGGAAGGTATTTATACAGGGGTTGAAGGCAATACCTATCGTTTCGCAGTGTGGGCTGTTGATACTGCTGGTAATTGGTCGGCAAATATAACATTAGTTCCGCAAGCGGAAACTCGAGTTGAATAAACACAAAGGGAAGGCTTCAAACCTTCCCACTTCATAGCTTTATAGTTAAGGCAGATTAGAAACAGGTCCTATGAAATAATTTTGCCCTGTTCCCTCGGCTGTCCAACCTGTGATGCCATTATATTCAATCAAAAACCATGTATAAACTTCCGCACAGACAGGACCATCACGCACGATAAACTCACTTCCGCCGGGTAATTCGCCAACGATTGAACCTGATGTTGAAGGTAAACTACGAATACGATTTGGCACAGTCGGCGAGATAATGGTTGCTGTATCACCTACTGCAACACGAATCTGTGGCGCACCTTGGCAACTCTGTGGTGATGCTAGTTCCGTTTCATCAAGTTCGATGAATGTTAATATAGAATCTCCCCATATCAAACGCGCTTGGAAATCATCCGCAAAACCATCACTATTAGCAATATCGGTAATATCGCCATCTTGGTTATAGATATGTAAGGTGTTGTCTGCATAGGCGACTTGTGAACCATCAGCCGATAGCGCAATACGTTCTGGTGGGTAAGCCCGTAATGTTTCAGGTTCAGAATTTGAAAGTGGGTCAAAAATGTCCCAATTATAGTTGTATTCAAAGTCAATTTCATATTCAAGCTCTAGCGAATCAGGGTTATTTGGTGAAACTCGTGCTAAACGTCCTGAAGTCGGCATCATCTCGCCTGTCTCAATGTCAATTAAAACCCAGCCTTGCTCCTGAAATTCAATCGCGTAGTATAAGTCATCCTCTATTTGTACCAATTCTCGTTGGACATAAAAATCATCGCTTTCGCCACCATTTAAGATTTCATATTCGGCTGTGATGGCTTGCGTCTCAACATCGACAATGAACATTGTTTCAACATTGAAAAAGGTTTCGTCATTGAATTCAAACACCCAGAGAATAAGCCCTTGGTCTGTCCACGCAATTAGGTCAGGAGGTCCCGGAAATGGCGCTAAAGGCACATCTATTTCAAACTCGGTGGTTTCACCTGTTGCAATATCAAAGATGACAACAGATTGCTTGCTATTAATAAATTCTAGTTTTGTCCATGCGAGTTGAGTACCATCAGGTGACCATGAAATTTGCCCAGTGATAGCCACTGTTTCAGGTAAACTATCAGAAAATTCGTCATCTGCACCGGGTTGAACAATAATACGTTCTAAACTATCGCTTGCTGTATCACATAGCCAAAAATTAGAACTATAAGGTGCATCACCTAAACTCCCAAAAAGAGCTAGAGCTTCTGAGATAATTTTAGGGAAGGTTGCAATTAAAAATTGAGTGCTGTCAGGTGATGGTATGAATTGCCCAACGATTTCTTCATCAGGCATACAAGCATCATATTCCACAAGCTCAGTATCTTCTAAGATGTAGAGTTGATCGTTAAAGTAAGCAATGAGGTCATTTTCAGTTTCTTGTGCGGAGAGTGGCACAATGTAGAAGGCTAACATAATCAAGACGAGAGTTTTACGGTACATCATATTTCCTTCATTTAGTTAAAACTATGGAACATATTGTACCCGATTTATTCTTATCGTTCGCTAGCAAATTAAAAAGACTAGCCAAGTGGATGAGCTAACAGGTTGATATAGAATCAAAAATGGGCGCGAGTTACGCCCATCATAGATTTAACCATTTAATTGACGATACACCATATAGGAATATCCCATTAATCCAAAAGATACTGACAATACACTACCAAGGAATACAAAATACATGATGTTAAGTGGCAAGGTGAGTGCAACCAGCATGTTAAATAATCCTAAGCCGACAAACCAGCGTCCACCGATACGATGAGTCTTTTTCCAGACACGTTCATCAGCTAATGTCCATGGGGTACGAATACCAAAGAACCATGTTGGTCTTACACGCCCTAACTCATTACCCATAAGCGCCAATAATGCGGATATACCTAAGAGTAATAAACGAATCAACATATCTGGCTGGTCATATTGCGTGAGTGTAATGATGTGAACACCCAGCAAAAATACAATTAAGGCTACCCGAAAACGCATATAAAAGCTGCCAAATTTCTTATAGGACTCACCTTTTGGGTCAACCTTTGGCAAAACAAAAGTTATAATCCACATCAAAACACTCAGGGCTGGAATGGCTAATACTGCATAAAATTTATGCCAGGTGCTGTTGATTTCTCCATTAATGCCCCATTGGCGTGGTAATTCTTCGGGCAATGAAGGATAGAGTAGTGCTGAGATGACTAACATCAGCGCTATACACCCCAACATAATGCTCGTGCCATTGAGTTTCTTAAACATATTCATGACTTTTTATCCTCCTCACCGACTTGAAACAGTGTCATCAATTCATTGATGAGTTCTTGCATCACTGACGAATTGATACTATAGATAATGTTTTGCCCATCCCGTTCACCACTAATTAATTCTGCATTTTTCAGAATATTGAGATGATGTGAAATACTCGGTTTGCTCATGTTGAAGGCACTGGCAATATCGCCTGCATTCATGTTTTTGTCACTGAGCATTCGGATGATTTCCCGCCGTGTAGGATCTGCTAGGGCTTTGAATGTATTGTTCATAGGCTCGCCATTGCTCAAAATATTTAGATAATTGTCTAATTGTCTAATATAATTTTAGAAAAAATAGGGGTAGATGTCAAGTACACCTACCCCCCCAGAACTTAGGGGTTAATTTAGCTTTCGAGGAGTTCTTTCAGGCGCAACAGATCTTGATTCGCTCGATTATTGGTAGAATGATTAATCATGGGTGAAATCAGTTTCATCAATAAACCTTTCATGCGTGATTCTGATTCATAATGCAAGCGTGTTCCTGTGGGAATTTGTTCTAGTTCATATTGAACAATGAGTTCAAAACCATCCGTTTGCCCATGAAACTTAACGATTTTGTTTGGTTCGTAGATAAGGGTTTCTTCTATCATCTCAATCACTTGTCCATTTTCATGATAGATATGCTTTGACTTTGCGCCAACACGATTACCGCCTTCTGTTAATGCTTCTATGGATTCAAGCCCATCAATCCATTCAGTTGCATGATGAGAATCATCCAAAAATGCAAAGACTTTTTCTACTGGTTGGTTGATGTCGATACTCATTTGATAACTTGCCATGATTATGTCCTTTCAATTAGAAACTGGATTTCAGTAATTGCTTCTTCTTGTTCACTTGGTGGACGCAAATAAATTTCACGCGATACACCGTCAATGCGAAAATTATTGCGTTCTATCCAACGCCCAATAATTTCATATGTTTCTGCAAATTGCTCGTAGCTCCCTGTGTGGATAATGCTAGCCATTTGAGGAATTGCTTCTAAAGTACGAATGCTCAATTCGCGCCCATTTGATAGAGGAATAGGGTCTATTGTTGAATTTGCTACAGGAAATGCTAGCTCAACATCAAGATTTTTTTCTTTGAATTCAGCATCATGAAAAATCGTCATCGGAGGCGACACGATTTTGAGCTTTTGTGACATCACAATACCACCAACTTCCATAAATAAGTCGCCAACAGAGTCGCCAGTTGGCACAGTTGCCCGTACTGATAAAATGCTTTGTTCAGATACACTTTTCAGAATAACTTCTATATCTGGTAATCCCGTCTCTTCCTGTTCTATTTGTTGTAGACGGGCTTGAACCCGCTCTAATTGCGCTTGTTGCTCATCAATCAATTGTTGCATTTCACTCGCTTTGAGTTTCAACATCCCCCGCATTTCACTGAGTGATAAGTTATCAGATAGTAGAATTTTGATTTGCTCTAAAGAAAGACCTAAATCTTTGAGGGCGAGAATACGATTTAAATGGGGCAGTTGGTCTAGTGAGTAAAATCGATAGCCTGAGTCGGAGTCAATATGGGCAGGCTCTAACAAGCCAATATCGGCGTAGTACCGTAAGGCAGAGACTGGGATTCGGCACAATTTAGAGAAATCACCTATTTTGAACATAAATACTCCTTATAGAACAATCAATAAAACCAGTATGACATCTCAAGCTACTTGAGAGTCAAGGGCTTGCCATCAAATTGCTCCTTGATTATCCTGAGCAAGTTTTCAGTACATTAGGAGATATGACTGTGGAATTACTCATTGCAACACAAAATCAAGGCAAAGTTAAAGAATATCAACGCTTATTGAGCGATGTCTCAGCGGACATTATTGGTTTGAATGATGTGGGACTTGGTGATTTAGATGTTGAAGAAACGGGCACAACATTTGAAGAAAATGCTTTACTCAAAGCTAAAGCCTATGCCGAAGCGAGTGGCAAAATTGCACTTGCCGATGACAGTGGATTAGTTGTCGATGCGTTAGATGGTCGTCCAGGAGTGTATAGTGCGCGGTATGGTCGTCCTGAATTTGACGATGCAGGACGGCGTGCTTATCTGCTAGAAGAATTGCAATCTGTACCGATGGATGAGCGTACTGCTCGCTTTCGTTGTGTGATTGCTGTCTATGTTCCTGAAAGCAAACAATCTTATACAGTCGATGGCGCATGTGAGGGGATTATCCTTACAGAAGAACGCAATGCAGGTAAAGGCTTCGGCTATGATGCGCTCTTTCAGCCTATCGGTTATGATAAAACGTTTGCCGAGTTAGAGCCTGAAGAAAAGAATAATATCAGTCATCGTGGACAAGCAGCGAAAAAATTGCCTGAAGTTTTTGCAGAAATACGATAATGCGTAGGGTCACACCGTCGGTGTGACCTTACACTAATCTACATTTATTATTTAGGTAATGCAGATTTCATAAATTCACTGACATCGGTATTGAGTTTAGCTAATTGTGAGACATCGAGGTAATACATATGTCCTGCCTCATAGAAATAATAGCTAATGTTCTCATGTAAATCTGGTGAGATACCCATATGATTAAGGCTATAATGTGCAGCAAAATGAGGCGTTGCGAGGTCGTAATAACCTTGACCAACGTAGACCTTCATATGTGGATTACGCTCTAATGCTCGGCGCAAATGGTCACTCGTATCAGGGAATGTGCCTCTATCGTATTCCCATTTCTGGTTAACGCTAAAGCTCAAAATTTCGTAAGTATCATCGTTTTCGTAACCCAATTCAGCACGCACGTATTGATTCATCATTGCTGTATAAGGTGGCATAATGGCACTCATTGATGGGTCAAATTCTGGGAACTCGCTAATGGCTAAATCAGCATATCCTTTGAAACGACTATCTAAACGTCCCACAGTTCGGTTTTCATTACGGAGCAAATCTTTACAAAAGCGCATGATATTGATGCGTAATTTACTTCCGTCAACGTACTTCTCGTCCAGACCTGTATAGCGCACTAATTTTTTAACAATTGCCTTGCGCTCTTTTTTACTGAGCTTATCGCCACGCATCAGAGCCAACGTATAGTCATTTTCTGCCCATTCTTCCGCTTCTGCGACTACATCGGCAACAGGTTTCTCTAGTAATTCATCATCCAACTGACCGTGATACCAAGCCGTTGCTGTGTAAGTGGGTAAGAAGAGGGCATATGGCAAATCGTTTCCACGTACAAAACGGGCTGTTTGGAAATTGATAATCGTCGAGATTAAGATGATGCCATTGAAAGCAATCCCTTTATCAATTAAATGCCCTGATAAACCTGCTGCGCGTGTTGTGCCGTAACTTTCACCAGCTAAGAACAATGGTGACGACCATCGGCTATTTGTGCTGAGATACAAGCGAATAAATTCTCCGACGGAGTCTAAATCCCCTTGTAAACTCCAGAATTTTTTATTGTCATCTGGGTTCAAAGCACGGCTATAACCTGTGCCAACTGGGTCAATGAAAACAAGGTCTGTTTTATCAAGCCAAGTCTGTTGATTA
Organism: Phototrophicaceae bacterium; assembly: GCA_965230145.1. Lineage (GTDB taxonomy): Bacteria > Chloroflexota > Anaerolineae > Aggregatilineales > Phototrophicaceae > JAUZRW01. The sequence goes on along the minus strand of CBDDKI010000002.1, from coordinate 1,626,779 downwards.
TCTTCTAATTGGAAGGGGGGCTTTGGCAACCAACCTTCATCGTGCATCTTCACCCGTTTTGGTCCAACTGCTCCAAGATGTAACCAAACAGATGCAGAACCAGGTCCACCGTTGAAAACGAAGGTTAGCGGGCGTTCTGCATTATTCTCTACACCATCTACCGTGTAGGCGGTGAAGAATATGTTCGCATGATGGTCTCCTTTTTCATTTTTGAGAGGCATCATGCCTGTTTTGGCTATGTAATTAAGGGTTTTTCGTCCGAGTTTAATTTTGTGCTTAGTTTCAATCGGTTTTTCAGGTAGTTGCGAATTAGACTTTTCATCTGAAGTATCTTGTTTCTTTTCTTGTTCAGTTTCTTTTTCAGACATTTAAGATTTCCTCAAGAATTATCAATTAGATTAGAAAACTATAGCTTGTTTAAAAATAGGCTGCAATTACGAGTGGTCTCAAAATATGCGACTTATATAATTATTTTCTCTTTTTAAGTCTATTTCCATGATACACTGTGGTCTATAATAACCCTTTAAATAAGCGAGTGACACGAGAAGCTAATATTTTATCTATTACAAATCATAGAGAAACCTTACGTTTTTCTAAGTTTACTATGCTATAAAATTATGATAGAGTGTGGCGGAAAATAATTCAAAGCACTTTTGCACAGGTATTTGCCCTGTGTTTTTTAGACTATAGTAATAGCAAAAGCGAAGTATTCTCAAGTTCAATTTGGGAAGGAGACCGAGATGGTCGAAAGAGTACAATATCTCACCAAAGAAGGTATGGAGACACTACAAAAACGTCTCGGATACTTAATTAATGTGCGTCGCCCAGAAATTGCAGATTTACTGCATCAAGCGTTAGATGGCGGTGGCGAATTAACTGAAAATACACAATTCGAGGAAGTCAAGAATGAGCAAGCCTTCCTTGAGAGTGAAATTGCGCGTATCGAATCAATTCTGAATACATCGAAACTTATTGAAGACCCTGCTAATTCTGATGAAGTCGTTATTGGCTCATTTGTTGATGTGGTCGAAAAAGGATACGATGAAGAAGAGACTTATCGCCTTGTTGGTCCAGCTGAAGCGAACCCACGCGAAGGCAAAATCAGCATCGAAAGCCCACTGGGTAAAGCCCTGTTAGGGTCTAAGGTTGGCGATAAGGTCAAGGTCAACGCGCCTGATGGTGATATTACGTTTGTTATTCGTAAAATAGGATAAATCGACGAGAATTAACTCAAATCACACAAGGGCGTATCTCAAACAGAGTGCGCCCTTTTTGTTTTGCATAGTCTCAGCTAGTATCGCTACATTTAAACAACAGAAATTATCGAATAGGAGTACAGCAAACCCTCATGTGGCAACCAAGCAATAGTTTAGAAGAAGAACGACTGAATAAGTTAAATGAGCTAAAAGAGCGGGGTGTCGAGACATACCCCCGTCGTGTGGAACGCACTCATACTACTGCTGAGGCTATCAAGGCATTTGAAAAAGCCGAAGAAAAAGATTCTGAAAATCCTGAAAGTATTCAAGTGACTGTTGCAGGACGCATTCGGCGCATGAATGTTAAAGGCAAAGTGTCTTTTGCTCATTATGAAGATGAGCATGGTCGCTTGCAGTTATTCTTCCGTATTAATGATATGGATGAAGATGAATATAGCCTGATTAAAGACAAGCTAATTGAAGTTGATGATTTTATCCAAGCGACAGGCACAATGATGCGAACTCGTGCAGGAGAAGTCAGCGTACGAGTTGAGACTTTCAAACTATTAGCTAAATCAGTGAGTCCATTGCCTGTTATCAAGGTTGTTAAAAATGAAGATGGCACAGAAACAGAATATGGTGAATTTTCGGATGTTGAGGCACGGTATCGCCAACGCTATGCCGATTTAGCAGTCAATAAACACGTTCGTGATACCTTCCGCACTCGTGCCAAGGTCATTCGTGCGATGCAACTATTCCTTGATGATGAAGGGATGCTTGAAGTCGAAACCCCTATTCTACAACCGATTTATGGGGGTGCGGCGGCGCGTCCGTTCACGACTCATCACAATCAATTGCATCAGAACCTGTTTTTGCGGATTAGCTTTGAACTTTACCTTAAACGGCTCTTAGTCGGGGGATACGATGCCGTCTATGAGATTGGGCGTGATTTCCGTAATGAGGGTGTGAGCTACAAACATAATCCTGAATTTACGATGATGGAATTCTATAAAGCCTATATTGATTACACAGGGGTGATGGATATTACTGAACGCCTATATCAATATTGTACAGAACAAGCAACAGGTAGCTCAACAATTACTTGGCAAGGTCATGAGATTGATATGTCAGTGTGGGAACGCATGACTATTCGTGAGGCAGTCAAAAAATATACAGATATTGATTATATGGATTATCCTGATGCAGAGTCTTTAGCGGTAATGATGCAAGAAAAATTTGGCGAAAAAATCAAACCTGGTGAGCCTTGGGGACGGATAGTTGTCGAGCATTTGCTGGGGAATCATGTTGAAAAACATCTGATTCAGCCGACCATCATCATGGATTATCCGCGCGATGTATCACCATTTGCAAAACCGACTGAATATGACCCGAACCATACGGAACGCTTTGAGTTCTTCATTGGTGGGATGGAAATGGGTAATGCTTTCACTGAATTGAATGACCCATTTGACCAAGAGCAACGCTTCGTTGATATGGCGAATCTCTACGGCAAAGGTGATGATGACGAAACACCGTTTGATGAAGATTACTTGAATGCGATGCGTTACGGAATGCCGCCAATGGGTGGTTTTGGTTGTGGTGTTGACCGTTTAGTTATGTTACTTACTGACCAACGTAGTATCCGCGATGTGCTGATGTTCCCACATTTACGAACACGCGATGATGTTGAATAGAGTATAGTTAAGGGTATGATGTTTATCATGCCCTATTTTAATAGCTTATAATTTTGACTTTGGTGGACTTTTCTAACCTCTTTATTTTGCTTGTGCTGTGATGAACCACGAGAGAGGCTTTTGCAGGTTATAAGTCGGGTGTGTATACTTAGATTTGTTTATAAGAAACGCTACGTAGACATAATTTGAACGTCTATATTCTTCATTATCCGTTCTCATTTGGGAGCAAGGCATGGCTGAAAAATTAGAGTTGCAAGCTGTTTTAGATGCTTTAGGGCATGGAGTCCTAATTTATTCTAATGATGGCAGACTCATCCAACATAACATCATGTCAGCAACAATACTTGGTGCAGACCTTAACCTCATTAAGAGTAAGGGATGGACAGCGACTTCGGCTTTATTTGATGCAGGTTTACAGACAGACGATTTAAATTTAAATGCTGTTAAAGAACAAGCCATGCAATCTGACCAACCGATTCGTTTTAAAGTGTATCGTTCAGGCGCATATATTCCCTGTTGGGCAACAGCTGTTCACGGTGAAGATGGAGAAGTCTACACACTCATCACCTTAGATGTCCCTGATTGGGAACTTGTCTCGAATGTTATTGACCGATTTCGTTCAGAAATGCGTGAAGCAGTCGATAGTACTGTTGGGCATATGCGATTAATCGCACGCGCTTTAGAAACGGATAAAGAAGCTAGCGATAAAACCTCAGAAGCTGCACGGATTGCTCGTCGAATAGGCGGTTTTACTCGGCTTGTTGAAATACATATGTCACGTGCAGGTCGTTTAATCAAAATGCTCGATAGATTACAAGATATTCGTACTAGCAGAATCAAAGATGTGATTCGTGAGTCACGCAAGAAAATTGACCTCATAGATTTTATGGAGGACTTCATAGAAGTATTGGATGAAGTCAACTTGCTTGACCCTGAATCTGAAACTCATGATTATCGCGCTCGAATAAAGACATCCATACGTGAGGGATTATCGGTTAATGCTAGCGCACCGTACCTCAATTCTGCTTTACGAGAGATAATCCGTAACGCAATTATGTATAGTCTAGTGGGTACACCCGTGACCATTGTTGCACTTCCAAAAGGTAATAATGTTCAGATTGATATTATCGATGAAGGTTATGGGATACGCACCAAAGAAAATGACCGCATTTTCTCAGCATTTACTCGGGCACGTCAGCCACAAATTATTGCTGAGTTTGGATATGGGCTTGCACTGTATCTCTGTAAAACGGAGATAGAAGCTATGAATGGACGACTATGGTTCACCAGTAAAGAAGCGGTTGGTACAACATTTAGCATTCAGCTACCTGTATGGAAAGAGGCTGATACATCTAGTGCTACCTAAGGTGAGTAAGCTATTCTAGCGTTTCTTCTATTATTTATACTTTAGCAAAAGTATTTGTTTTCATTCGACAATCCAAGAATACAAGACATTTATAAACTGAGCGAAAGTAATCCTCATGAATTTTGATTTTTTAACGCCAGAAATATTTGATATGCTCGTTATCACCAACTTGATAGTTGCTTTGATATTAATTGCTTTTCGCTTCTACCAAGATATGACGCAAAAACAAGTTGACATACATTTACAATCTCAAGATGAAGCGCAAGCCTCCCTTGCGGAAACAGATGTATCTATTCATGAAACCTTTGAAGCGGACACTAATCGACAATAGGGTAATACAGGCTAAGAATAGTTGTGTAGTCTTCCATCTGAATGAAGTAAGGTAGCGATTTTTTCGTATAAAATGAACAACTATATCCCAAAAATAAATCAGATAACCCAAATCTGAGTCAATATATCCCAAATTGTATCCCTTGTCGGGATAGCTCCAGTGGGTACAATAGAGCAACGAACAATTATTTCAACATGAGAATAGGAACTCTGGATGGCTGATAGCCTATTCGATAATCGCTACCGATATGATTATATTTATCCGCGCGGTCGTAGTGGCGAAACCTTACGTGCGGTGGATGTCTTAAATGATGAAGAACCTGTGGTCATTAAACGACCTGCACCAAATGATGCGCCCCCAATTCGTGCGGGTCAAGAAGTGAGTATTAGCAATGAGCGACGCGCATTGCAACGCCTAGCAGGGCATCCTATTTTAACTGAGTTACTCAATGATGGTCAGTTTTTCGTGGGTGGTATGCCGCATCAATATATTGTGATGGAGCGTGCAGAGGGAACAATTATTGGCGATGAAGTTCTCGAATATAACGCCAATGGTGAACGTCTACCAGAGCTTGAAATATTAGTTATTGTTGATTATTTACTCGATTTATTACATGCCGCCCATGCAAAAGATATTATTTATAATGATGTAGATGCAAAACATTTATTCTGGGATAGAGATAATCATAATCTAAAAGTTATTGATTGGGGCAATGCTGTTTTTCTTGAAGGTGACGAGATTACCCAACAGGGTATTAGTCGCCAAACAGATGTTTACCAAGTAGGGGAATTACTCTACTTCATTGTTACAGGTGGACGACGTGCCGAAGTTCCACGCGATGCTCAAGACGATTTTGCGATGGATTTTGGCGATGATAATCGGCGTGTGCATTCACGGTTGCAAGAGATTATCAGTAAAGCCTTGCATCCCAATACCCGTTTGCGCTATCCAAATATCACAGCATTACGTGCTGATTTATCTAATTACCGCGCACCAATCGAACGTGAACGTAATCTGGGCATTGCTGCAATTGCCGACAAACTCAAGCGTGTGCAATTATCCATGTCGGAATTACGTGCCTTACGCACTCAGATTGAACCCTTAAGCAAACAAGACCCCGGTTATCCACCCACAAAAGAAGCCTTCAATACAATCTTAGACCGTTTTAAGGACTTAGCCGTTTCTGCAGATTTAGATGCGGTTCGGATTTACATGCTGAATGCGAATTGGAATCGTTCGGCTGAGTTAATCCGTGAATTGCGTGACAAAACAGGTAAGCGAACAGGGGGCTTGAGCGACCTCCTACATGATATTTGCGTCATGCTGACCGATACACCTTTTGACCCAACACCAGCGCCAATCATGACGGCAATCGACCAACTATTTGATAACAAGCATACTGCTGCTGCTTTAACTCTCTTGGAAGATGTTGAAGATGATCGTCAACGCTCTGTACAGTGGCAAATTGCCGAGCGAATTAGCTCACACATGCCTGAAGTCTTGCTATTGCATCCGAACCTTTATCGGATTAATAACGCATTACGCCAAATAGGGCTTGATGGTTATGAAGTCGGTGAACCTCGTAGCTTGATGGAAGAAATTGATAGAACACTGGATAGTATTGCGAATGGCACCCTAGATTTAGCCTTCTTGCGTGATAGTTACCGTTCAGTAGTCGATACTCTAACGACACTGAACCCACTGTTACAGACATTCGCCGCACAACATCAATTATCTTCACGACGAGTGCCACTGAATGCCTTAGAGCGCGCCCTGAGTGCATCGATGGCATTAGCTGATAACATGCACGTTATTGGAAAACAAGCCACTTCTACTCGTGAAGCCCTCCATGCTTTAGAGAATAGTCGTACAATTGACCCTACCAATTCTATTTGGGATGACTTGGACGATTTGCTCAAACGTTTATATGAGCGTTTACAAACGAGTCAGACCTATGTTCCTGCGGCTGATGGGAGTGATTTAGAGACATGGTTAGAAACCTCGCGTGATAAATTAAAACCGTTTCAAGAGCGTCTCTTTGATGAGATGCTCGTTAATATGGTAAGTGGTTTAGATGAAGCGCATCAAGCATGGCAAAAATATCAATCAGTTGTTCTCGTCGGTAATCGTGATGAGGCACTTTTTGCTTTAGAAAATGCCAGCCGTGCAGTGAATACGATTAGCCCTGCATTGAGTCAGTGGTTTCGCCAATTGCGCGCGGTGGTGGATGGCGCGAATTATATCGAACGACATGCCTTACCCGGTGGTTTAGGACGTGCTTTAGCGGATGGTTGGGCGGCATATGATAGAGGACGTTTAGCGGATGCCGAGCGCCTCGGTCAGCAAGCTTTAGAGATTGCCCGTAATGAAGATGCTAAATCTGCCGCAACTCGTCTACAGGACATTAGTCGCTTAACTCGTGAATGGGTGGAACGTAATGGGGTAGCGAGTGCTAGTCGCTCTCGTGCGACATTGGAAGCCGTAGAGAAAATCTTTACAAGCCAAGAGAATGAAATTCGCCAAGATTTTGAAGCACAAATGCCCAGTATCGAAACCTATCTCAAAGCCATGAGTAGAGGCTTAGTTAATACCTTTAGCCATACTAGCACAGCCGCCTTACGTACCTTATTTTTCTATTATTTATTACAAGGCACATTAGACCTCCACGAAAATTTATTAGATGATGGTAAATTCTGGCTGGAAGCCGGCAAGAAAACTCTCGTGGGTACAGGTGAACGCCACGTTGCAACGCGAACACTGGATGAATATATCGTTCAACGTCGAGACATTATCGAAGCGCAACGTCTATTTTCACAAATTAATGGCAAGCAAATTTTGCCTGAACTCCCGACAATCCGACGCTCATTAGAAAATAATGCACAAGCACGCCTTATGGCATCAGGTATTCAAAGCCTACGAGATGTTGAAGTCGCATTACGTGATTGGTCAGATGGAGACTTCCGTTCAGCAGGGCTGAAATTAGAAGAAGCTGTACGTAGTGTGACTGAGGTTGAAAAAGCCGCAAGCCTAGATTTATCAGGTTACCGCGCGTGGTTGATGGACTTAATGGAGGGTGCGGCGACTTTGACTGTTCGTGCGCGTGAAATGCGCTCATTGATTGAAAAACGTCCCAATACGATAGATGACAGCATTGGCGAAACCCTCAATGGTCAAGTTGTACTGACTGAGCGTTTATTAGGTGCTTCTTATGCTGATACTTTGCGCCAATGGCGTGATACATACGAGCAATTTGTCGATATATATAATGTGCAAGACCGTAAGAGTAAACGCCTAGAACTGCTCAATGAGTTCTTCCGAGCGTTGTTCATTGACCAGCATCCACTATATCCACTATATCAACATTGGTATTCAATTGTAGAAGCGCAAGGGGAATTTGCTGCGCCAGCTACGAATGACCCTATACCTCGTGAACAAGCTGTCGATGATATTCCTGAGATTATCTATCGTAATGATGATGACATAAATGTCGATATTGTCCCACCGCGCGCAGGAAATAATATTGGACGAATTTTACTATTTGCTACTGTTGCAATTTTAGGGTTAGTTGCGATTGGATTGATCGTCAATAATTTATTTGGAGGAGGCAATACTCCAGAAGTTGCCTTAACGATCAGCGCCACACCAAATGAAGAAACGCAAATGGCTATTGAGAATGTGACACAAACAGCAGACGCAATTGCACTGGTTGCTCCAGCAGAAACGAATACTCCTGTTGCGGTGGCGACAACGAGCCAGCCTACGCGCGACAACACAGCGACGATTATTCCAACAGCAACAAATGAACGGTCAGTTGTCCTTGAAACAGCGACAGAAACACTCACACCGACCTTGACTTTAACACCAACTGCAACCTTGACTCCCACCGCGACATCGACACCAAGCCTGACCCCGACAACTCCGCCACCCACCCGTACACCCTTACCAGAAAATGGTGTCAGTGGGCGACAAGATTTACTGGCGTTGTTTAGTAGAACACCAGATTTACCCTTTAATCCGACTACTTTCTTTGCAGTCAATGGTGGCTATCAGCTCGAAACAGACTCAAGCAGTACAGGTGATACCGTGCGAATTGTGCCTTCGCTACAATTTATTGAAGATTCCTACGGAAATAATGCCGCAAGTCGTATCACAAGCATTTCTGCCGATATATCCCTGCTGACATTCAATCCTAGCTTGCTTAACGATGAGCAAGGAGGTGTTTTCTTTAGCTTGAGCATGGAAAGTGCTACCGATGGGAATAATATTGGTCTGCAATTGAATGCACTAAACAACACAAGCATTTCAATTTTCGATATACAAAATGGATCACTAACACCATTTAGAACACGCTCTGTAGGGTCAGTTGTCGCCCGTATACGCATAGACCGCACTATCGAAACAGGCGACGTTCTGCTGTTTTTGAATGATGAACAAATTACATCAGCCACTGAATTTTTAGAGCCATCAGCCCAAGTCCTCCCTATGATTACTGTGCGTGATGGTGGTGTAATTGTGCGAATCACCGATTGGCGTGTAACATTACGGTAAACGTTAAGGGTATAAACTTATTACCACCTATATACTAGAAATATCAATTATTTGATAATCTAGCTTATGTCAAAAGTTGTTATAAGAGATAGCTTTGGGATAATATGAGCGAAACGAATTCAATTCACGCTAGTCACATTTTAATCGTTGAAGATGATGTTATGCTGGGCGAAATGCTCGAAGAAGTTATTGGACGTTATCACGAGACGATGTTGCTAGATAGAGCCGAGCATGTTTTTGATGTTCTTCAACAACAACCTATTGAACTTCTCATGCTTGATATTATGCTCCCTAATACGGATGGCTTTCAACTACTTACAGCTATACGGGAACAATATTCATCCGAAGAACTCTCTATTATCATCATTAGTGCGTTAGACGATGCAGATTCAATTGTGCGTGGCTTTGGACATGGGGCAAATGATTACATTGTCAAACCAGTTGAAATTGCGGTGATGATGGCACGTATTACCACTCAACTAAAACTATTGCGCTTACAAAACGAACGCAATCGCTATATCGACCATCTGGAAAGAAGTGAGCAACTTAGTAAGCAACTTAGCCAGATAGCATCTCATGATTTGAAAAATCCGCTCAATAATTTGCGAATTGCTGAAGGCTTACTCCATGAAGAGCTAGCTGGTAATCCACGCGCACGTCAGGTCCTGAATACAGTTGGTGCATCCTTAGATATGATGGAAGAAGTCGTTGGCTCGTTCTTAGATATGGTTGCCATCCAAACGCAAAATATCAATCTCAGAATTGAACCTGTTTCTATTCGTGACATTATCAATAGAGCTTCTGCTCAATACGAACTAGCCGCTGCAGATAAAGATATTAACTTACGGGTAGGGCAATCTGATGGGGTTGTTTTGGCAGATTCTGGGCGGATGACACAAATTGCTGGCAATCTTGTGAGTAATGCTATTAAATACAGTCCTCCTGGGTCAGAGGTTTCTGTATGGAGTGATGTCAAAAACGGTACCTTACGCTTATATGTCGCTGACCAAGGTCCCGGTGTTCCCCAAAATGAACGTAGTTTGCTATTCAAGGAATTTAGTCGCCTTAGTACACGCCCGACAGGTGGTGAGGCGAGTACAGGTTTAGGCTTGTGGATTGTAAAACACCTCATCGAAATGCAAGGCGGGCGAGTTGGTGTTAGTTTTCCTAAAAATGGTGGCTCTGTCTTTTGGATTGAAATCGGACTTAATCCAGAATTTAGCTAAGGCTGAACCCAGTCCTGAATAGCGACAATTGCCCGTAAATTGCGGTCAAATTCGGTTCCTTCTGCCGTGGCAAGTTCAACATCAATTGCAGGAATACCGATACTATCAACCCAACCTGGTGCTGTCCCCGTCACGGGATAGTCATTGAAATCCTCACCATAAGGATAACCAGAAGTATCTCCATAAATTTGAGCAAGACTGTCAGAATCTGCGCTGTTTTCGCCACAATTACCAGCGTAAACACCATCTGCTGCTGAATGATAAAAGATGACAGCCACAGGGTGAATCCTCTGGATTAAGCTACCGAGAGCAGTCGTTTCTGGCTCAGAAAAGGCTTCACTCCCAGCGTCAACTCGCCCGTTCCCAAAGAAGGCTTCCGCAGACCATCCACAGCCCCAATTACGGTTTAAATCAACGCCATTGCCATTAAAGCGTCCTGCTAATATCCGTCCTTGTGCTTCACCATCAGGGTTTAAGACTGGCACAATTAAGAATGTGATATTGTCATCAATCAATTCAGGATTTGACTCAAAACGGACTTGTATTTGTGCCAATAATGTACTGGTATTTGCTTCAAAGCCTGAGTGTATCCCAGCGACTAGCATGATGGTATGTTGACCTGTGCCATAGCGATATGCTAGTAAATCTCGCCCAGTAGCGGATTGCCCAAACACAAAAATATCAGGTAAAGCGGTAGCTGTCATGGTGGCAGTTGGTAACAAAGTTGGTGTAATAGTGTCCGTTGCCATTTCGCGTAATCTAGGAGTATGGGTTGGCAATGGGGTATAGGTCAATGTCGGAAGTGCCGTCATAGTGGCTGTTGCTGTTATTGTAGGTGAAGCCGATGGATGCACCGTCGCAGTGAGCGTTGGAAAACGGATTAGTGTAGGTAAAGATTGTGGTGATTCAGGTGTTGTCTGGCAAGCTGAAAGTAGAATAGGAAAACATACAATCAGCAAGATGTGACTTAATTTTATCTGATAATCTTTACAAATGATGCAGAATATTGCAATTTGCCTTAAAATCCTAATATAGTTTGTTATTTTACCGATACATACAAGGATTAGCGAATGGTGAAGTTACGCTCATTATGTTTAGGACTAATCATTTTAATTATTATGACAGCTTGTCAACCACAAGCCCTTGAAGTTGGCGAAATTCCAACCTTGGTGGAATTCCCAACGGAGACAGAAACACTCATCCCGAGTGAAACACCAACTATCACACAAACTTATACCCCAAGTCCGACTGATACATCGACTGTGACTCCATCGAATACGCCTACACCAACTAATACACCAACAGCCACTTGGACTCGTCCGCCATCAGCGACGCCAACGAATACACTAACATTTACACCATCTCCGACCAACACACCTGTAGCAACAGTGACCCCAATACCAACTCGTACACCTGATTTACCAGTGATTGAAACGTTCCAATCAACTACTGCTAATACAACTAATGGTTCCCCCATAACTTTGCGCTGGGTCGTGAGGGCAGATTCGGCGATTTTAGATGTCATTGATAGTTCAGGGAATATTATCCAGCAAAACCCAGTTGAATTAGTCGGTACATTCTCAACGAATACGCCATCAACTGGCAATGTTGTCACCTATCGTCTAACTGCTGTACGTGGTAATGATGAAGTTCGTTCGATAGTTACAGTGGATATGGCACCTGACTGTTTAACAACATGGTTTTTCGCTAACCCGCCAAGTGATGCTGGATGTGCTTTAACGCCACCCCAGAATACACAAATAATTTTCCAAAATTTCCAACTTGGCTTTATGTTCCGAGCCACAATTGGCGGACAAAGTCGCTCTTGCGGTGTCCAAAATGATCGTAATTTGTATTCTTGTTATCCTGCTTTAGTCTTTACTGGCACACCACCTGTGACACCTCCACCCAATCAATTTGCACCGAATGATGCAGTTGCACATACTTTTTATAACAACCTCGCAACAGGCGGATTTTGGTACGATGTGATTGGCTTTGGGACGGACGCAGGAAGCACGATTACCGTTCAACAGCAAGTTAGTACAAATGGGCGCGTCTATTTTCAATTCCCTAATGGAATTTACTCATTCGATAGTTCCTTGACCTCTATTGGTGCGTCTGTGGGGCGAGTGAATCCATAAGCCATGTTGATAGTATTTTCAGGGGTGCCGTGTAGTGGTAAAAGCACTTTAGCGACTATGACCGCACGGCACTTCAAAATACCCTATTTTGCACGGGATAATCTACAAGAGTTTCTCTTTCAGCAAGGCTTAGTAAAAGAGAATACAGTAGATGGTTATCGTTTACTGATAAAGCTAGCAGAAGAACAAATTAATTTAGGGGTGAGTATTATTCTCGATGCGACCTTCGGACGTAAAGGCTTTCGAGATGAGCTAAGGCAAATAGCTGAGCACTATAAAATGCCATTCAAACCTATTTATTGCTATATCTCTAATCAAGACATATGGAAAGACCGTTGGTATAAAAGACAATCCTTACATCCAATTTCACACTGGATGAATCCTGTTTGGGATGATGTTCTTAACATCGAAGACTACTTTGAAGCATGGGATTACACTAATTTACTATCTATCGACGCTATGACCCCGATTGAGCAAAATTTCCAATTGGTCAAAAACTATCTAAATCAAAATCTTGATAAAACCAATCTCTAACATAAATGAATTGTTACTCAGGCAACTGGGGATTATGATATAACAATAAAGCAAGCAAATTTTAGAGATAACTCATGCTCATATTTTTCCGCCGCCTTACCAAAATCATTGATACAACTAGCTTATTGGCAATTGCGACAGCGTTACTGCTCTTGATGCTATTCGCCTCAATAGGACATCCACTCATATTAGTTGCTTCTATCCCGTATGGAATTTTGGCAATAGCTGGAATTTATACTCAGCAACAACAGGTTGTGATGAAGGAAAATGAAGATATGTTAAAAACTCAAATTCCTGCCGAAAAAATAGAAGTCATTAGCAATAGCATGAGTGTTACTGTTGATGGTTTAGTCCGTGCAAGTCAAGCTATCAATGACGTGACTCAGCAACAATCAAGTAGCGCACAAGAACAAGCTGAAGTAATTGGTAGCGCAAATACAATGCTGGATACCTTCCTCAACTTGTCAGAGAAAATTAGTGAACAAGTGCGTCAAATTACACAAGCCTCACAGCAAGCCGCCGATATTTCTGAAGATGGTCAACAAGCCTTAGAACAAACACTGCAAAGCATGACGGATATTCGTCAGCAAGTAGAAGTGATTGGTAAAACAATTGTGAGCCTTGCTAAAAATACTCGCCGTATTGACGACATTATAAATTCCGTGAGTGAAATAGCCACACAATCAAATTTACTCGCGCTTAATGCCTCGATTGAAGCGGCTAGAGCAGGCACACATGGGCGTGGTTTTGCAGTTGTCGCTGATGAAGTTCGTGATTTAGCTAGCCAATCAACGCAATCTGCATCAGAGATACGCCTCATCCTTGCTGAAATCAAAAATTCAATGAAAGATACTGTAGAAGCGACGCAAATTGGTATCAATAACGTTGATGCAGGCGTTTCTAAAACACAGGAAGCGAATCAAGTGATTGTTCAATTAGCAGGAAATGTGCGCCAATCACGCGATAGAGTGAGCGATATTTATGAGGTAATTCGTCAACAAGCAGATGGCATGGAAGAAATAGCAATCAATATGGATAGAATCCAACTTATCACACGCCAAACACTTGCTAATACACGCACAGTTGAGAGTGTTTCAGCTAATTTAACCCGCCTAGCTAGCGATTTACAGATAGTTGTGAATCCAGAAGCAAATTAGTAGTCTTATCACCATAAATAATTTTCTTCATGGATGATAACTCTGTAAATTTTGCTGAAAAAAAGTTTTAAAGGTATCTCTAAATGAGGCGCATTATCCTCGTGAATATAGTCAATTTCCCCGATGACCTCAACATGCTGATGTAATGGTTGCTCTGTGGTATGAGGGATGTGCCTTTTGAGAATTGTGTAAGTAGGGCTAGGACGCAGCCAAACTAGCGCCATCTCACGTAAGGGACCAACCGCAACCATAGAAGCTCTTACTGCTGATGTTCTTAGAACCATGTGATTCATAATATCATTAACTGAGGGGAGATTCTCTAACCAGCCTGATACTCGTACTGTTTGCTTGGCTATCGAGCGCGCATAACGATTTTCATCTGGAGAAATAGTTTCAATTTCACTCTCATAATCTTGTAGTTGCAATTTTTTCTGAGATGTCACAATTGCCTGTGCGCTTCGATTACTCTCTTCAATCACCATTTGCGTGTAATTAACTTGTGCTGAATAGGCATACGCATCATGAATAGTCAATTCACTTGTTTTGCCAACATATGGGACTTTGATGCTAATTTGAGTAATATTTTGAAGAGTAGGAACATTATCTTCATCGGTCATAAGTGTTGCATAAAATTCAGCATAGAAACGATAGAAATAAGGTGGATTCGTCAATACACCTCTAAACATCAACTCCATTGTTGGTAAAGGACGAATAATGGTCTTTAATTCGGCAAGGTCATGGTCAATGAATATTTGTTTTTGATCTGCATGATTTATGTCATGGCGCGTCGAAACAAAGGCAATCTTACGCTTTGCACGCTCAATGACAATAATAAAGCCTTCTACTACAATCTCTTGCCCACTAAGAGTTTCTGCTTGTTCGATAATATCTGCTACTTGCACAGAACATCCCTTTATAAACATGAAAAACTAGAGCGTAAAATACACTCTAGTCCTAATATTACATGTTTTTCTTGTTTTTATATTAAACAATCGTGATATTTTCTGAAGTCGCTTTTACTGGCTGAGGATAATCCGCCTCAATTGTGTTTTTCAGAAATTGCTTAACGACATCAATCGGTACGGCGAAACTCACTTCAGGACCTTGAATCATCGTGTTGATACCGACAACCTCACCGTCTTGGTTGAATAACGCACCACCAGAATGTCCCGGACGCATCTTCATATCCACTGCAATCCAATCGCGCTTATCACCAATTTCAGGCAATTTATTCCCTGTACCAATTACTACACCAGCCGTAATCGCATCTAAAATGCCCCAAGGATGCCCGATTGCCATAAGCCATTGTGCAACGACTAACTTAGCAGACGAGCCAACTTTAACGACTGGTAAATCATTCGCTGAGATAGACAAAACCGCTATATCGAGTGTCTTATCAGCTACAACAATTTGTGCATCGTAAGGCTCACCATCTTGTAACACAACTTGTAAATCACGGACTTGGTTGCGCCCCATTACAACATGAGCATTGGTAATGATGATACCATCAGATTTCCAGATAATACCTGCCCCCATACTGCCTTCATTACTGACAATCTGCACGAGGCTCTGTTGGACTTGCTGTACCGACCCTGCCGCCGAGTCATTAATTTGTTGCCAAATATTTGACATTGTGTATCTCCAATTATTCAAAAAAAGACGACTTTTGATTCAGTCGTCCCGATACAAAATTATGGGCGTTCGCCGATGGTTACATCTACCTCTTGTAATGTGCCACCGCGAACAATCTGTACATTGACTGTTTGCCCGACTTGCAACTTCTGAACAGCCAGCAATTCTTCTAATTGTTCAATTGAGTCTTCATCAATCGTGACGACAATATCACCGACAAGCAAGCCAGCTTTTGCCGCAGGGCTATCTTTTTCTACAGATACAATCAGCAAACCTGTCTCTTGGTCTAGTTCCTCTGCGATATTGTCGGGTAGACGCGCAGGTTGGATACCTATACCCAAGTAGCCTTGTTTCATCTTGCCATGTTGTTGAAGCGTACTCACCGTATTGCGGATGGTCGCTACAGGAACAGTGACACTAACGCCTCGTCCGAAACCAGAGGTGTTAATTCCATAAACAACACCATCACCTCCGACCAATGCACCACCACTAAAACCGGGATACATCACTACGTCGGTTTGGATATAGCCATCGACAATTACTTTCCACATGCGTCCGCTACCACCGCGTTTACGGAAGCGACCCTTACCAAATCGACCACCATGCTTGTGTGGATGACGACGATTTTTGTTTTTTGCGCTACTAATCAAGGCACTCACTACGCCGAGTGTGGCTTGAACTTGCTCACCGGGATGACCAAGAGCTAAAACGAGATTACCCACTTTGAGAGCATCGTCTTCGCCCCAATTAGCGGCTGTTAAGTTGGCATCTACTTTAAGCACGGCGAGGTCATTACGTGGGTCACGCCCGACCAACGTGGCATCATGGGTAGTACCATCATCTAAGGTAATGGTTATGTCTTCATCCCGTTCGACCACATGATTTGTGGTTACGATAATGCCATCGCTTGACCAAATAACACCCGTTGCAGGTAAACGCCGACGTGCATTCACTTGGACTAAAGATGCACCAACTGTTTCAACGGCTTGTGCCATTGCATCAGATAAATCTTTCAATACTGTCATTTTTACTCCTCCTTTTTCACTATACTTATCATCTCATAGGATGGTTGAAAGGGGCATTACCTGAATAGCGAGGGTAAGCCTAGACCAATGGCTAGGGAAACAAAAAAGGCGAGCCAAATGACTCACCTTCAAATTACATATTTAGTACCTAGCTTAGAAAGTATCTCTAACAGCACCCGTGTTATTTAATGGTGTTTTTGCTCCTGCATCAACATATCCTCGGAAGCGAATTGCTAGAGCGATGAAGAAAATACCGAATAAGATTGAGTAAATTCCGATAATCATCGCAGTAGCTAATGCCCCAGCGAGCGGATTGATGAAAATAAATATACCGAAGATTATCGACATCAAACCAGCAAGTCCGAGCCAAATCTCATTGTCAATTTCTTTACGCAAACGCCATGCGGCAATCATTTGCATGATACCTGTAGCGACTGCCCAGAAACCAATAACGAGTAAGATAGTGAGTCCTGTTAAAACGGGTAAAGCAAATGCGACTATACCCGCGATGATACCGACAATACCTTCTACCAGATGCCAGCCCCAATTTGTAGCGCGGTTAGCAAGCGAATTATAAACCCCTACCACACCATCAATCAGTGCATATGCACCGAATATGTAAACTAAGGCTTGTAAAGCATCACCAGGAAAAACTATTGCCAAGACACCGAAAATAATTGCAAAGACCCCTCGAATCGCCCAAAACCACCAGCTATTTGTACCTGTGTTCATGATTATTTCTCCCTACTTTTACTAATACCCATAGCTTGAATGAGAAATATATTATTCGTATCAGAGGAAGTTTAGGATTTAGATAAGAAATTTGTGGGAGTGTAAATGATATTTTTATACTTTTTTCACGAGGGATAAATTTGAGGAAAAGGACGACTGCTTTAGCCGCCCTTGTTATAGATTTAGAAGCCAACAAGCTCACTTAAATCTGCACGTCCATTTTGTAAATTACTAATGGCTTGCATCAAACCGAGTCTGTTTTTGCGGACTTTTTCATCTTCTGCATTGACCATTACTGTATCAAAGAAGCTCTTAATCTCACTTACCATAGGTGCAAATGCTGTTAAGAAGGCATCCACATTACTATCATCAGATAACTGCGATTGAGCCTTTTCATAAGCCTTGTATAGTGATTTTTCCTCTTCTGTCTCAAATAGGTTAGGGTCAATTTCATGTTGCAATTTTTCTTTACGAGAAATTCGCACACAACGGGCAAAGTTATCAAGGGTTTCTTCCCAATTGTCGCTTTGCACCCATTGGCTCAATTGCTGAACCCCTAAATAGGCTTGATATGGATTGTGAGCTTGCTCGCTCAAAACGGCGCGAATGACATCTCGTGTGACATCTAATTCTTCATCTAGCCAGACATCTAAGCGCCCATTGATGAAGTCCATCAACTGTTCAAATGTTTTAGTATCGAGTGCAATCGGTTCAGCTTTGGCGACTGTTTTAATCGCAGAGCGCAAATCAACTGAGATTTCTTTACCGACTAAAATTTCCACAATACCAAGAGCCGCGCGTCGTAAACCAAAAGGGTCAGATGTACTACGTGGGGCAAGTCCTGCTGAGAATAGTCCGACTAAGCTATCAAGTTTATCTGTAATGGCTAGGAGTGTTCCTGCTTGGCTGGAAGGCAAATCACCACCTGCGCTGGTAGGTAGCCAATGTTCGTAGATAGCATTGGCAACAGCTTCAGATTTTCCCTCACGCAAGGCGTATTCGCGCCCCATTTTACCTTGTAAGCTAGTCATCTCAACGACCATCTGCGTCGCAAGGTCAGCCTTAGCAATTTTTCCTGCTTCTTGTGCGATTTTGAGGTCAGCGTCTTGGATACCAAGTAAAGGAGCTAACTCACTCGTTAATTTGGCAACGCGATTATTCTTCTCTAGCATGCTCCCTAATTTTTCATGGTAAACCAGCGTATCTAAACGGGGAAGATAACTTTCCAGAGGTTTCTTAATGTCTGAATTGATGAAGTAATCAGCATCACTGAAACGCGCGCGAATCACATGCTCATTACCTTTAGTCACAATGTCGAGATGCTCCATGTCACCATTGCGTACTGCAATGAAATAATTGCTTAGATTTCCTTTATGGTCTTGTACGGCAAAGTACCGTTGATGTTTTCGCATCACGGTAATGAGAACATCGCGCGGTAAAGCGAGATACTTTTCCTCAAATGTTCCTATAAGTGCCATCGGTGCTTCGACAAGATTCGTGACTTCATCCAGTAAGTCATCGTCATCTGGGATTGTTCCGTCAACTTTTTCAGCTAATCCCGTAATTTGGTCGAGTATAACCTCACGGCGTTCATTGCGATTCAAGAAAATATTTTGTTCTGCCATCACACCGATATATGTGTCAGCGTTTTTGACTGCGATTTCTGGTGAACCATTGGGGCGTAAGCCACGGGTGGTATTTCCTGAAACAACACCTGCATATGTGAAGGGGATAACAATGTCATCGAATAATGCTACAATCCAGCGAATAGGGCGCGAGAAACCCACAGCAGTAGCATTCCAACGCATGGTTTTATTGAACTTAATCGCCGAGATTAATTCGGGGAAAGCATCTTGCAAAACGTGGGTTGCTGGCTTGCCTTCAACCTTAACTTCGGCAACCACATACTCACCACCATCAATTTCTTCGAGGCGCAATTCCGAAACATCTAAGCCTTTGCTTCGTGCAAATCCTTCAGCGGCTTTTGTTGGCTTGCCATCACGGTAGGCTGCAACAGCAGGAGGACCTTTTGCCACAAATTCATCATCAGGCTGACGCGGCGATACTTTTGTTGCTTGAATAAGCAAACGACGTGGTGTCGCAAAGATATGTAATTTTTTGTAGCTGAGGCGCAAATCTTCAAACATCTGCGGTGCAAGTACTTTGAGTTGCGCTAAAGCATCGTCCACATCGCTGGCTGGCAATTCTTCTACACCAATTTCCAGTAGAACATCGCCTTCTTTTTCAGGGCTTGCTGGTAGAACTTTTTCAAATGTGGGCATCTCAACACCCCATTTATCCATCATTTTCATTAATGGATGTCCGAGTTCCGCCCGTTTATCAATATAACTTTGAGCAACACTACGCGTCATCCCTTGCATACTACGATAGAATGCCGCACGTTCTGTTACTCCAATTGCGCCGCGTGTATCCAACACATTGAATAAATGGCTACATTTGAGAACATAATCGAGTGCGCTAATCAGGGCATCACCTTCTAATGCCCGTCCGACTTCACGCTCGTAAGTTTCATATACATTACGCAAGGCATCCACATCCGCCACTTCAAAATAATAGCGCGAGTGTTCGACTTCTTCGTTGAACATTATGTCGTGATAAGTCAAATTATCTAGCCAGCGAATATCCCATGCACTATTTTTGCCTTGTAATGCTAGGACAATGCGTTCCACTCCATAAGTTATTTCAACTGAAACAGGGTCAGTATCTGTGCCACCGACTTGCTGAAAATACGTGAATTGCGTAATTTCTTGTCCATCTAGCCAGACTTCCCAACCTAAGCCCCATGCACCCATGGATGGATGTTGCCAGTTATCTTCTACAAAGCGAATATCATGCTCACGGGGGTTAATTCCCAGAGCTTCCAAGGATTGCAAGTAAAGTTCCTGTGGATTACCGGGGTCTGGCTTGAGAATCACTTGATATTGGTAATATTTTTGCATACGGTTGGGGTTTTCACCGTAGCGTCCATCATCAGGTCTTACGCTCGGCTCGACATAAGCGACGCGCCAAGGTTCAGGACCTAGTGAGCGTAATAATGTTGCTGGGTTACTCGTTCCAGCGCCGACTTGTACATTATAAGGTTCCCAGATGACGCAGCCTTGCGCCGCCCAGAACTCATGTAATTTTAAAATGGCTTGTTGAAAATTAAGCGGTTGTGCCATATTGCAGTCCTAAAATTTTGATGTGTTTAATTCGTTATCCAGATGGCGCGTGTATTATAGAGGTCAATAGCAGGATTGACGAGGGATAATAGAGGGACAAATACCACAGCGACACTTAATCCAGAATCTGCTATCCTTGCACCATTAATCACAGACAAGAACAGGATATACATATGCCACTTTCAGACATTAAGGCAATCGTCAGTGACATGGATGGGGTGTTATGGCGAGGTGACGATAAACTACCTGCAATGGAGGAGTTTTTTGTTTTTCTACGTGAGAGACATATTCCGTTTGTACTAGCGACCAATAATAGCGGACGACACACTGATAATTACATCGAAAAGCTGGCTAAAATGGGTGTGCCGAATATTCGACCTCAAGAATTAGTGACTAGTGCTACGGCAACCGTTGATTATCTTAAACAACAATATCCCAATGGCGCACGCTTATTTGTAATCGGCAATGAAGGCTTATTCCAGACGCTACAAGAAGCAGATTTCACCATTGCTGATACAAATGTTGATGCGGTAGTGGCTGGCTTAGATTTTAATTTTACTTATGTTCAGGCACGCCACGCAACCTTACTCATTCGTAATGAAGGCGCAAAATTCATCGGGACAAACCCTGATACGACATTTCCCTCGCCTGATGGCTTAGTACCCGGCGCAGGGAGCATCATCGGGATGTTACAACTGACCACAGATGTTGAACCGGTGATTATTGGCAAGCCCAAAAGAGCAATGTTCGAGGTGGCATTGCAACGATTAGGGACAACTGCCGAAGAAACGCTTATGTTAGGAGATAGACTTAATACGGATATTGAAGGTGCGTACCACGTTGGCTTGAAAACAGCACTGGTTTTAACAGGCGTTAATAAGCGCGAAGATGTTGAGGATATTCAGCCTGATTATATCTTTGACGATTTACCTGCATTACTGAAAACATGGAGAAATGCTCAATGAATGACGAATTATTCGCACAAATGGCTGAGCAAATGCTGAGTAAGATACCTGAAGAAGCAATGAGCCAAATAAAATTGCCACCGCCTGTTTTTGTAGAATTAGGTGGTGAAATTATTGATGTGGATATTACAGCCAAGACAATGACCGTGAAATTCCCCGTAGAAGACCGTTTTCGTAATCCGCTTGGGTTTCTACAAGGAGGGATTTTATCTGCAATGATTGATAATACAGTGGGACCGCTGAGTTTCATGATTGCGCCGCCAAGTGTGACAACGCAATTCAACACCACCTATCTAAGACCTGTGACACCACAAGATAAGTTTTTGACTGTTAAAGCAGAGTGTACAGAACAAACACGTCGGCAAATCTTTTTAACAGGTACAGCCTATAATATGGATGGCAAAACTTTGTGTATTGCACAAGCAACACAGCAAGTTGTCGATAATCGCTAAAATTCTCCTGCGGCATTGTGGGCTAGACGGATAGGGCGTGGTAGACGATATTTGGGTGTTACAGACATGATGAGGTCAATTGCGCTAGATAATTCAGCACGATGCCCAACTGAGATATAGACTGGCTTGACATTGGTGCGTGTCCGTAAGACGACTCCCAATTGTTCGCCTTTGTAGATTAGATTGCTGTAACTACCCTTTGTAATATCAGGTGTAGCATAATCACCAATGAAATGAGTTTTGCCACAGCCAATGGTTGGTTTATCAAGCCACAAGCCCATATGTGAGGCGATGCCCATTTTGCGTGGGTGAATTTGACCCATGCCATCAAAGATAAAGACATCAGGCTCATGTTGTAGTTGACTAAAAGCGTCCTCTAGCACAGGACCTTCACGGAAGGTGAGTAAGCCCGGAATATACGGGAACAGCGTTGGCTTTTTGGCACGGATAACTTCGACTGGCTCTAAGTCTGGATAAGTGAGGACAACGACTGCCGCTTGCGAGACATTTTGCTTGACGCTGACATCGACCCCTGCAATGGTCTTAATTTTGCTGAGATTGATTTCTTGATTGGTGATGATTCGTGAGGCAAGGTCTTTTTGGACTTGAATGGCTTCTTTTGGCGCAAGATTCCAGTCATGTAGATGCTTGATTTTCATAGAATGAGAAACTTTCTGGTTGTGTGCTTTTTCCTGTTTAACAGAGCATAACAGAGAAAACAGGGAATTTTGGGCGTGAGGTACACGAAGATAACAGGGAAATTTTTGGCGACTTCGTTTGTAAACGGTTTGTGAAATTGCCAGAAATTATAGCCTTATTTTACACTAATTTTCTCAAGTGTTTAAATGCTAATTACATCCCTAAGATTTGAATATTCAGTTGTTAAGGTGCTATCCAGAGTATAGTAAATTATGTGGAAGAGATGTCGGTCATAGTCCCGTTGATATGACCGTTGATATGAACAGGAAGGCATCTACATAAATGAGAGCTGCTGTATTTTACACCTATGGTGATGTTGATGTATTGGAAATAGCCGATATTGCCAAACCCAAAATTGCTCATGATGAAGTCTTGGTGAAGGTTGTTTCTGCGGCGATTAACCCTAAAGATACTTTTATCCGAAAGGGACGGTTCAGACGCTTCACAGGCAATCGGTTTCCACAATTAACAGGATTTGACTGTGCAGGGATTGTCGCCGAGACCAATTCAGATGACTTTGCTGTGGGTGAACAGGTTTTTGGCATGTTGGATGGTTGGCATGGGGCGACTTGTGCGGAATATGTTGCTATGAAGGCACATCAACTAGCACATAAACCAGATAATATCTCTTTCGATGAGGTTGCAAGCGTAGCATTGGTTGGATTAACTGCTTTGCAGGCTCTACGCGATGAAGGCAACATCAAACGAGGGGATAGGGTTTGTATTAATGGTGCATCAGGTGGCGTGGGCACGATAGCGGTTCAAATTGCGAAGATATATGGTTGCCATGTGACGGCAATTGCAAGCGAGAAAAAACATGATTTTTTGCGAGAATTAGGGGCAGATAGGTGTATTGATTACCACGAAACAGATATTCGCCAGTCAAGTGATAAATTTGATATTTTCTTTGATGTATTTGGTAATACGCGCTATAAGCACATCAAGCCTATCCTCACAACTACTGGAACGTGGATTTCAACGGTGATTCAGCCGCATGTTTTCTTGAGTACGATACTAAGCCGATTTGGTCAGAAAGCTGCCAAGATAATTGTCGTAAAATCAAGACGTAAAGATTTATTGACAATTGCCCAATGGCTTGTAAATAGAAAATTGCGAGCCATTATTGCTGATATTTACCCATTAACTGAGCTTCAAACCGCGCATTTACAGCAACAGAGCAAGCATTCAGGCGGAAAAATTGTCATACAGGTTGATTCCTGATTAATTTTGACCTAATTTGTAACATCTCGTCATCTCATGCGGTGTATAGGTATTTAGTAATTGATAATGTATTTTAACACCTGTTAAGCATGGTTTGTGATAAACTAAGTTAGTAATTTTCGATTATGATACTTTAGCTTATGATGTGAAGGATTGAACTTATGCACAAACCCACTATTCACAAAAAAGGACAAGCTGGGCAAGCCATTGTGCTGATTGCGATTATAATGGTTGCACTGGTTGCGTCGCTTGGTTTAGCTATTGACGGTGGTGGTATGTATTTACTCTACCGTGATGCTCAAAATGCTGTCGATGCTGCCGCATTGACTGCTGCCTTTGCATTATGTACAGATGCTGACCCAGTACAAGCTGGCTTAGATTCTCTAGAGCTAAATGGCTTTGATAGTGCGCGAGTAGGGGCGACGATGGAAGTCAATAATCCGCCTCTTACAGGAACTTATGCTGGGCAGGCAGATAAAGTTGAAATTATCGTCAATGTTGTGAAACCTTCTTATTTCATTCAAATTGTTTATGGTGGACCATTAGTTGTGAATGTAGATGCAATTAGCCAGTGTGCCGCTGCTAGCTCAACTACGGCATCATCAGTTGATGAACAATATGCTTTTCGTTCTATACGTGATGCGGATGAATGTAGTTCATCAGTAGCATGGGATATTGCAGGTTCTCAATTCACAATTGAAGGCGATGTCTGGATGCCTAACATCGGGACAAATATTGAGTTCAATTCTAATAATACACCTGATCCAACCGTTGCAGATAACCCCGCTGATATTATAGGTGATATTTACGTCGGACGTTCATCAGCTCAACAAGCTATTGTAGATAATAATGGACGTGAGACATTAGTTGAAGATTTACCCGGCTCACCTGCTGGCGCGCCATTCCCAAGTTATTCAGGATATGGTGGTGACGGAGTAATTGAATTCTCACAACCAGAACCAGCACCATTACCTTACACAATGGATTATTTTCGCCCTGCTGGTTCATCCTTATGCACAACTGCGGAGTGTGGCGGCTTACAGGCATTGTATCCTGCACAATACCATGATGTAAGTGCTGTGTGCGCCAGTGGCAATAAAGTTGAGTATCAAGATTTCGGGCAGAATATGGAACCTTGGCGATTCGATTTTGCACCTTATTATGATGTACCAAATAGTGAATGGACACCTGGTATTTACTACTCAACCTGCCAGATTGCCCTTAACCACAGTAATATGAATGGTAATGTTACCTTCATTAGTGAAGAACAAATTGATATGTCGAACAATCCATATAGTCTGACTGCTTATGGTGATGCACCCTTGATGGTAACTAACAAAAATTCTACAGGTAGTAGTGCTAGCAACCCTGATGTTCAAAACTGCTCTGGTGGTAGCTATGCCTTACAATTAAATGCTGATGGCTCTTATCTCCAAGGACGTATCATTGCATTTAGAGGTTATGTAGCGATACAAGGGAATAATTTTGTTTTAGAAACCTGCATTAGTGCCGCAGGTATTAAACAGAATGGTAACTCAAATTCAATTTACCGTTGTATCCCAGGGACAACGACCCCCTCTACTCCGGGCGAAATCGGTATTGTTGAGTAAGCGGACGATAGACTAAGTAAGCTATACTTGAAGAGACTGCGAAACAATACGTAGTCTCTTTTTGATTCCATTAATTCTAATTATTAGGCAGAACCTAACTTTATCCTTCCTTACATCTTCATGACAATTCCTTAACAATTTCTCTGTAACATCCCGCGATTTCAAACGATTTAAAGTTAAAGAAGAATTGATTATTCCTCGTTAAAAATGAGGAGTGTAGATATTTCGTCAATTAAATTATAACTTTCAAAACAGGTTGTAATTGCTTAGATGAGGAATTGAGAATGAAAAACCCTTCAACACGTTACACACAACAACGGGGGCAAGCAATTGTCCTTATAGCCATCATAATGGTTGCGTTGGTTGCCTCACTTGGTTTAGCAATTGATGGTGGCGGTATGTATTTACTCTACCGTGATGCACAGAATGCTGTCGACGCTGCGGCTTTATCTGCTGCATTTGCATTATGTACAGATGCTGATCCTGAAGAAGTTGCTTTGCAGTCTTTAGCACTAAATGGCTTTGATAGTACCCGTCCAGGGGTAACGATTGCTGTCAATCATCCTCCTGTTGTTAATACAACTTATGCAGGGGATACCTCTAAAATTGAAATAATTCTAAATGCAGAGAAACAGTCGTATTTCATTCAGGTTGTTTATCCAGGACCATTGGCTGTGGATGTAGATGTGATTAGTAACTGTACATCAAGCACAGGTGGCGTAGCTAGTAGTGTGGCTGAACAATATGCTTTTCGCTCCCTCGCAGGTCCGGGTGAATGTACACAAACGACCTCATGGAATGTGGCTGGTACACGCTGGACAGTAGAAGGCGATATTTGGATGCCAAATATTTCTGGTAGTCCTCAGTTTAATAACAATCAACCCAATCCAGAGAACAGAGATGATCCGATTGATATTCTAGGTAATATCTATATTGGTGGTTCACCAACTGACCGTTTTAACGATTCACATACAGCAAATGGCTCGGGCTTAAATGAGGATTATGCTGGTTCTCCAGCAGGTGATTCCGTTCCAGGTTACACAGGCTATGGTGGTGATGGCGTTATCGAATATAATGTACCAGAACCTCCACCGTTACCCTATACAATGGATTATTTCCGTCCTGCTGGTTCACCATTATGTACGACAGCAGAATGTGGTGCTTTACAAAGCCAGTACCCAGCACAGTATCACGATATAAGCGCATGGTGTCACTCAGGTGGTCAGGGTATCACTTACCAAGATTTTGGTCAAAATGGCGTGGCATTCGGTGGGTACTATGACGATGTTGCCAATGAATGGGAACCTGGCATCTATTACTCAGACTGTGACATCAACCTCAATGACAGTAATATGCGAGGCAATGTCACTTGGATTAGTGAAGAAGACATTGATCTTTCAAACCAACCGTATTACTTCACTGCTTTTGGTGATGCACCCGTTATGGTATCTAATGAAGACAATTCGCGTGGCAATCCTGATCAATGTAGTGCTGGTGGTTCATATGCTATCCAACTAAATGCGAATAACTCTTACTTCCAAGGCGAGATCATTGCTTTTAGAGGTACTATTCTCATTCAGGGTAATGACTTCTTACTAGAATCATGTATTAGCGCAAGAGGTTTTGCACAAAACGGTAATACTCGTGCAGTTTATCGTTGTCTACCCGGTGAAGGTCCTGCACAAGGTGAAATAGGTATTGTGGAATAACCTTAATAACCTATCTGCTGTTGCCGATATGATTGAGGAACGTTTATATAAGTAGTGATACGAAGGATGTCTCATTAAGTAGACATCCTTTTTTGTTACAATATCCTGAAATAGATAAGGAATATGACATTAATGGCACATTTTTTAGTAGAACAATTACGCTTTGCGCGTTCCGAATGGTTGCGCGGTGTTGAAGATATTCGTGCAGAGGATGCTAGTCGGCGATTTGAACCGATGAATAGTATCGCGTGGATGGTTGGTCATTTAGCACAGCATGAACAGCGTTTTTGGTTAGAATTTACGCAGGGCATCACGCTTATAGAGTCGCTTAATATTTATGGATTTGGTCAACCTGTGAGTAATCCGCCTTTGGCTGAGATGTGGTCAGCGTGGCATCAGGTGACACAAGCGGTGGATAGCTATCTTGACACATTAACTGCTGAGGATTTAATCCAGCATCTCGTTGTAAATGGTAATAAACGCTCTGAAAATATTGGCACATCTTTAGGACGTAGTACCTTTCACTATTGGTATCATCTCGGCGAAGCGATGTCGATTCGGCAGTTGCTGGGGCATAAAGATTTAGCTCAATTCGTGGGTGATTTGGGTGGTCATGCGCCGTATAAATAAGTAAAAGCGAGTAGACAAAGTAAGAGCAGGATAAAAGGTTTGTACGGTTATTCAGAATAGCTTTATATGTGTTGTAATGGCTCACAAAACCCCACCCTAAATCCCTCCCCGAATTCAGGGAGGGACTTTAATGGCAAGATGTTGATACGTAGCCATTGATTTTAGTCAACGGCGGGAAATAATTGCGGTTTTATGCTGAGTTTGCAATAGTCTAACCTAACCTAATCTAAACTCCTAAGTCAGATAGTTTCATTTATAAAAAAAGCGACCCCAGCAATGAGGTCGCTTTATATTTATGTTGCTATCAGCGATTACATCTCGCCAGATTTATTTTTAGCCAAACCCATCAAACCCGTATCAGGTTGGTTACGACGGCTTTGTTCATCTTCTTTACCAAAGCTGACGATACCACCATCTTGGGTCAGTGCTTCGACGGATAAGCCAAGGCTTTGGAGTTCTTTCACCAATACGCGGAAACTGGTAGGAATACCAGGTTCTTCGATTGGCTCACCTTTAACGATGCTCTCGTAAGTCTTCACACGACCTTGAACATCGTCGGATTTAACCGTGAGCATTTCTTGAAGTGTATATGCCGCACCGTATGCTTCCAACGCCCAAACTTCCATTTCACCGAAACGTTGCCCACCAAATTGAGCTTTACCACCCAATGGTTGTTGCGTGACGAGGCTGTAAGGACCTGTTGAACGCGCATGTGCTTTATCTTCAACGAGATGGGCGAGTTTCAGAATGTGCATGTAACCCACTGAGACTGGATTATCGAATGGTTCACCTGTACGACCATCATAGAGTGTTTGCTTACCATAGTGTGGCAATGGTTGACCTGTCTCGAACATGACGCGGTCTGCGATACCATAAAGCGTTTTTGTATCAGCTTTAGTAGGCAGTTCAATATCAGGTTGATGTGCTTGTATCCAAATCATCAAAGAGACATCAACAGCATTTCTATCTGCAAATTCACGATGCTCAATCGGAACATCTGTATTATCGAAGATGAGAATGTCATCTGGGTTATAACCGAGTTCACGTAACCATTCAGCTAAGACTGCACGACGGGCATAGACTTCTTCTGTTATCAGTAAATCCGCATTATAGAGGTCACTTTCGCCAAGCCATGCGTCGATATACAGACGACGAACTTCGTTATCATCTTCAAGTTCTTCGGTGTCGTAGTATTCAGCGACCCATTCCCAAGCGCGTTCGGTGATAATTTGCCAGCAATAGTCAATTAACCAAGCACGTCCGAGGTCAGCCGCAATTTCGATTTCTTGAGCACCATCGAATACAGGGGTTACAGCGCGGAAACCTAAACGGTCTGCCGCCCAACCCAAATGTAATTCGAGTACCTGACCGATGTTCATACGTCCCGGTACACCCGTTGGATTGAGGATGATTTCTACAGGACGACCATCTGATAAGTAGGGCATATCTTCCAATTTAATCACACGGGAAATGACACCCTTATTACCATGACGACCTGCCATTTTATCGCCCACAGTTAGTTTACGACGTTGAGCAATGCTGACACGTACCATCTTTTCGACCCCTGCTGGGAGGTCAGGGTGTTCTTCACGGGTGAAAGTCTTTACATCGACGACCTTACCGCTATCACCATGTGGTAGGCGCAGTGAGCTATCACGGACTTCACGGGCTTGCTCACCGAAAATCGCACGGAGCAATTTCTCTTCTGGTGAGAGTTCTTTTTCACCTTTTGGTGTAATTTTACCTACGAGAATATCATGCGGTCCAGCTTCTGCACCGATACGAACGATACCAAATTCATCAAGGTCTTTTAGAGCATCTTCACCGACATTTGGAATGTCATAGGTGATTTCTTCTGGACCGAGTTTGGTGTCACGGGCTTCAACTTCATGTTTCTCGATGTGGATACTGGTGAACATATCTTTACGGAGCATACCTTCACTAATCAGCAAAGCATCTTCGTAGTTGCCACCTTCCCAACAAATGAAGGCACTAAGCACATCGTGTCCGAGTGCAAGTGAGCCACGATACGTTGAGGAACTATCCGCAAGGACATCACCTTTGACGATACGTTGCCCCTTCGTTACGGTTGGGCGTTGGTCAATACAGGTGGATTGGTTACTGCGGTTGTATTTACGCAATGGATAGCGACGTTCTTCGCCATCATCAGTACGAACGATGATACGATCACCTTGTACACTGAGGACTTCGCCATCAATATCTGAAACAATTACCTGACCACTATCAAGTGCCGCTTGGTCTTCCATACCTGTACTGACGACAGGGACATCTGGTTGGAGCAATGGCACAGCCTGACGTTGCATGTTCGACCCCATCAAGGCACGGTTCGCACTATCATGGCTGAGGAAGGGAATTAACGCTGCACTAATACCCACAACTTGACGTGGGGCAATATCCATGTAGTCAATCTTCTGTGCTGGCGAGGTAATAAACCCTTGCTTATGGCGCGATTGAATACGATTGCTGACAAACTCTTTTTTGGTGTTGAGAACAGAATTTGCCTGTGCTACTACATAATGGTCTTCTGCATCAGCATTCAAAAACTCAATTTCGTCAGAGACAAAAGGCACAATAGGCACACGTTCAATACCTGCTTTTGCGAGTTTCTTAGCAAGTTTTTCGTCAATTTCAGTGCCTTCTTCAGCAATGACTTTATCTTTGTCATCTTCGATGTCATCACGCAAGGTACGTCCAATAAGTTCTGGGTCATCAGGTGAAAGTGATTTCACAACTTTCTTATATGGTGTCTCGACAAAACCAAATTCATTGACTCGTGCATAACTTGCCAAACGACCAATCAGACCGATGTTCGGACCTTCTGGTGTTTCAATCGGGCAGATGCGACCATAGTGGCTATGGTGAACATCACGGACTTCAAAGCCAGCGCGTTCACGACGTAAACCACCCGGACCTAATGCCGAAACAGTACGTTTATGTGTCAACTCAGCGAGTGGGTTGGTTTGTTCCATGAATTGTGATAGCTGGGATGAACCGAAAAATTCACGTACAGCCGCCACAATCGGACGAATGTTGACCAATGAAACAGGTGTAATAGAGTCCGTTTCACGGATAGACATACGCTCTTTAACAACGCGTTCCATACGGCGCAAGCCGACACGCAGTTTATTCATGATGAGTTCGCCAACGGTCTTCACACGACGATTACCGAGATGGTCAATATCATCGGTAGGGGTGCGACCATTGTTAATATCAATCATGCGACGAACAAGCGCAACAATGTCTGATTTACAGATGGTACGCGTATTGCGCGAAACAATGCCATCTAATTGCAGACGTTGATTTAACTTGTAACGCCCGACACGCTCAAGGTCATAACGACGTTGGTCAAATAATTGACTTTCGAGGTAATCGCGTGCGTTATCCAATGTTGGGGGGTCGCCCGGGCGCATCTTTTTATAGAATTCAATCAGAGCAGCTTCTGCTACAGTCTGATTTTTCTTCAAATCCCACACAGGTTCTTGCTCAATAGATTGTGCGATAAATTGATGCGATTCGTTGTCATCAATATCTGCAAACAATGCCATGATTTCTTCTGTTTCACCTGTTTTAATTGGTGATTGTTCTTCAGGCAAGCCGTCATTAACAGCTGCTAAAGCACGCAAAAGAATTGTGACAGGGATTGTGCGCTTACGGTTAAATTTAATCGTTAGGTAGTCATTTTTACGGGTTTCAAATTCCATCCATGCACCCCGATCTGGGATGAGTTTGGCATTTGAAAGTAAACGACCGGTAGAAACATCTGCTTCGGCATCAAAGTAGACACCCGGTGAACGGATTAACTGGCTAACGACTACACGTTCAGTACCATTGATAATGAACGTACCTTTTTCGGTCATTAGTGGGAAGTCGCCCATAAAAATATCAGATACGGTGACTTCGTCGCCAGCTTCGCGGTTGACTAATGCAACACGCACATAAAGTGGGGCGGCATAAGACATATCGCGTTCTAAGCAGAGGTCTTGATTGTATTTTGGTTCTTCAAACCAATATTTTAAGCCAAATTGTTCGGCTTCGGGAATATTACCCGGTAAATAGAGTTTGAGATTCCCATTGAACGATTCAATTGGGTTAATCTCGTCGAATAGTTCGAGTAGTCCACCTTCAATGAAGTTTTCAAAGGCAGTTAGCTGAACTTCAATTAGGGATGGTAACTCTTGCACATCAGTTACACGGGCATAGTTCTTGATGTTGAAATAATCTCGCAAAGTGCCGCTCCTCAAGATTGTCACTCATCGGACAAATGAAAAAGCCCAGCGAACGTATGATGACGTTGCTGTTGCTACGATTACCATTTGATTGTGGTTATCAACGCTCAAATCCAACAATCATATTCTCAATATAGAATGGGGTAATATGTAACTGTGAAGTATACAAGGAAGGGTATTGTACTGTCAAGAAGCATGTGAAAACAACCCCACCCAATTTGGCTGGAGTTTTCAACAGTATACACCTATACCATTATTAATCAAGTATTTGGGATATATTTTGGGAAAAACCTTAATACTTTGGGGAAATCTCAAGGGTTTGATTTATAAATTAATCAAACCTCAATGAAGTGGCACGCGGACACTGTGCCACTAAGTTATTTAACCTTCATCGGGGATGCGTGTACGCTCTTCGCTGCGTAGTTTGTTACTTGCCCCAACGAGACGTTGTATGACAATCAGCACACCACCAATAATCGCTGTAACAATTGCCGCCCATTGCACTCGTGCTGGTAAACGACGAATGCGCCAGACAACACCTGTCTTTTGAGTACCCATCAAGTCATCTTTAAGCCGATTAGCAAATTGGCTACTAGGTTGAACTACCTGCATTGAACCATCTAATTGTTCGATAAGGTCAAGCAAGTCTTTATCTTCTTTATAGGAGATACCATATCGGGCACGAACAGTATCAACTGTTTCATGAGATTGGATTGCATGTGTTACGTCTGTGAGGTAATTTTGCCATTGTACATCAGATGTCATAGTATGCCTTAACCTTGCTTCTCATGATTTCGTGGTTGGTCAGATTTTAAAGTGAGTTGTTGTAACTCAAGCTCATCACGTAATGATAATAAGGTACGATGATATAATGATTTGACTGCGCCTTCGGTGCGTTCCATAATTTCGCCAATTTCGGCATTTGATTTTTGCTCAATGAACTTGAGCAAGATGAGTTGTTGGCGTTCTGCTGGTAACCTATGAATCGCTTCCATCAGGTTTTCTTTTTGTTCGGATACTTCGGCTTGGGTATCAGGTGCATCACTTTTGAGCGTATGCACAACATAATCGTCTAGTGAAATGATCTTGCGCCGACCTTTATCGCGATGAAAGTTTGCGACAAGGTTATGGGCAATACGATAAAGCCATGCCTGAAACGGTACACCTTTTTCGACATAGTTTTCGATGTGCGATAAAGCACGATAAAAAACCTTGGCTGTTAAATCTTCAGCATCTTGTTGATTACTCGTGCGATAGTAGATGTAATTATAAATTTTGGTCAGATACCGCTCGTAGATTTCGCCAAAAGCATCTTTATCGCTTTTAGCAAGTTGGACAAGTTCGGTATCATCCATACTTTTATAATCAAGTTGTTTGGACTTACGATTGAAGTTAAACAAATTCTTGCCTTTAAACTTTAACCATCTAAGCGTATATAACACGGTTATTGTGCTAGCGTTACGGTCTTAGGTATGTAATTCATGAAAAGTAGTAACTCAATAAAGGTATTGATGTGCTTTGGGGTAAATATAAAGTCTGTTTATGATGGCAATTCACCCACAACGAAAATTATGCAAGAGTGGTATGATAGGTAGTATTGTATATTAGCTGAGTTAAAAACCTATTTTAAGGAGAAAAAATGGCAAAAATTCCGATAGCAGTTGCATATGGGGATGGTATTGGACCAGAAATTATGACTGCAGCTCTGCGTGTATTAAATGCGGCAGGCGCAGAATTAGATATTCAAGAGATTGAAGTTGGCGAGAAAGTCTATCGTGAAGGTTTCACAGCAGGGATTAAACCACAAGCATGGGATACCTTGCGCGATACACACGTTTTATATAAAGCCCCAATCACAACGCCACAGGGCGGTGGCTACAAAAGTTTGAATGTAACCATTCGTAAATCACTCGGTTTATATGCGAATGTGCGTCCTGCGGCGAGTTATTTCCCAGCGATTGATACTAAGCACCCGATGATGGACTTGGTTATTGTGCGTGAAAATGAAGAAGACCTCTACGCCGGTATTGAACATCGCCAAACTGCTGAAGTCTATCAAACGTTGAAACTCATTAGCCGTCCGGGTACAGAAAAGATTGTGCGCTATGCCTTTGAATTTACGAAGCGCAACGGACGTAAAAAAGTGACCTGCCTCACTAAAGATAACATCATGAAATTGACCGACGGTATTTTTCATAAAGTCTTTGACGAAATTGCCGCCGAATATCCAGATATTAAATCCGAACACCTCATTATTGATATTGGTACAGCGAAGCTCGCGGCACAACCTGAACAGTTTGATGTGATTGTTGCACCGAACCTTTACGGTGATATTCTCTCGGATGTCGCTTCTCAATTGACTGGGTCAGTTGGATTAGGTGTCTCATCAAATATTGGCGATGAATTTGCAATGTTTGAAGCTGTACATGGTAGCGCACCAGATATTGCAGGACGCGGTATTGCGAATCCATCAGGCTTATTATTAGCGGCAGTGCCGATGCTCATTCATCTTGGACAAAGTGATGTAGCGACCTTAGTTCATAATGCTTGGAAAGCCACTATTGAAGAAGGCATTCACACGCCAGATATTTTCCGTGAAGGACGCAGTAAAATTCGTGTTGGTACATCTGAATTCGCGTATGAAGTTATCCAACGCTTGGGTGAAAAACCTGATATTCTCTCGACTGTGAGTTACTCAGGGGATGGCATTACTAAAATTGCATCGAAATCAAACCAAATTGAAGTCAATAAAGAACTTATTGGCACGGATGTTTTCCTTGATTGGGATGAAGATGGGCGTGATGCTGACATTTTGGGTGCAAAACTCGAAAAAGAAGTTAATGGGGATGGACTTGAACTCGTGATGATTACCAATCGCGGACTGAAAGTTTACCCGAACACAAATAACATTCCGACTTTTAAGGCTGACCATTGGCGTTGCCGTTTCCAAAATCCAGATGGCAAAATTGTCACACATAAGCAGATAACAGACTTGCTCGGTCGAATTGATGGTGTAGGGCTTGATTTCATCAAAACAGAGAATCTCTATAATTTTGATGGCAAACCCGCTTTCTCATTAGGGCAAGGGCAATAAAATGTTTGGGGCGATAAAATCTATCGCCCTTTTTCTATTATTCGTCTGAAAATGTATCGCGTGCTATTATCAGCATACAAAATATAGCTTTATGTTGGGGATTATGGGATGGCTGATGCAAAGTGGAAACTCACACAAGAAATTGAACAAGCACATAAAGCACAGGTGTTTTCTGGTGGGGCATGTAATATCTTAGATGAGGATGGAAATCTGCTCAGAAATGGGGAGCGCGATGATATTAATGATTGGCTGACTGAGAAAAACCTCTTTATCTATGACCCCCAAATTCATCCTGATACACACGGCGAAGAATATGTTTTTGAAAAGCATTCAAAGATAGAGATGTTAGCGCGTGCAGCGGCGATACTAAACTTATACGAAATTTCTCCACGTACATTCTGCGGTATCACCAGCTTAGAAATTGCAATTGACCACTTTAAATGGCATGAACCAATGGTGCTATATTTCTCCGATGGTCAAAAAGATGAAGATACGATTCCTGAACATGATGAATTTGGTTCGCCGAAGTTCGTCCCTTATGGCATCAACAAAAGTGATACAGCAAATATCGCGCATTATAAAGAGATGCAAAAAAACGCGAACAACATGCGAAAGTTCTTGATGAAATTAGCGCGCGAAATGCGGAACCTAACAGTGAGCTTTTCGCGTACCTCTACGCCAAAAGATATTGTGATTACACCTGATAGAATGCACGCAGCGGATATTTTTGAAGCTGTAGTGAAGGCACTTAAAGGCGAGCGAGTTTTTATCCATTTCCCCTCTGAAATTACGACCCAAGATAAAAATGGAAATCCGATGTTTATGTGTCCAGAGAATCCTGCGGAATATGAACTTCATGCGTGGCTTGACCAATACGTTGATGCAGGGAATGAACTACGGGCAAAAATAGCTGAGTTGGTCAATGTCAACGTTTATGTGCGCGTGGTCTATACTCAAAAGATGGCAATCGCCGCCCTTGAAGAATTAATCCACTTGAAAAAGATATTGCCTGATGGGTAATTTCACACTGAATGCAATTTTCGCCTTTGTGTTTGCAGGTTTTGCTTGGAACAGCTTACCGCGTGGGTGGCGTTTCTTTAAAATGGGCTGGCTTGCTTTTCGTGCAAATGTCGATGAATCCGAAGATAATTTTGATGTTGAGCAACAACGTGAATTGAGCATCGGCTCTAATTTTCTCATTGCGGGTGTTGCATGGCTGTTGGGTGGGATTGTCTGCGCGATTTTGGCGATAGTTTTTACCTTGTTTGCTGTCTTCAATGTAGGGATTTTCAATTTTATCTCGTAAAAAATCCAAATGACCGTTATCATGTGGCAGATATTTGGGGCGAACCTATTCGCCCTGATTTTTTGTCTGGTAATCAGTATCCCTAGAAAGTCTTATGACGCGATTTTCCACACTCGTTTTGAGTTTATGTAGTTTGATAATTTTATCGGCATGTGGTGGCAATCAACCTGTTGCCCGTGTGACTATCCCTGCAACACAGATTGGGGCAGGCGCGCCGATTTATACCGCAACAGCATCATTTACGCCGAGTAACACCCCAACAGCGACGTTAACTCATACAGCAACCAATACAGCAACAGTTACACCTACATTTACCAATACTCCAACAGCAACTCTGACTCCAACGCCGACATTTACACCGACCAATACACCAACTGAAACACCATCGCCGACACCCACTACGGAGTTATTCACACCGACACCGATTAATTTAGATGGCGCACCCAGTGCCGTTGGTATTGCATCAGCCGATTTCAGCGCCCAATCGGGTTGGAGTTGTGGTGACTTTCCATGTGAAGATGACATTGATGGATTTTTGCAACGTATCCGTGTTCCACAAGGCTTTTCTGTATCACATGCAGGGCAATTTACGGGTCAGGTGATGCAAATAGCGATTGGTCTTGATAACCGTTTGTATGCAACGGTTTTAGAAAATGGCACACGCTTAGGGGCAGTGTATGTCCTGAATGAAGATGGTTCATCTGAACGTTACAGTGATACTATTATTTCACCTAATGGATTAGCCTTTCAGCCGGGTACGAATGTTTTATATGTTTCTGGACGCACAACTTTAGAAGCAGGTGGCGCACTCTATCGTGTTGATATTAATGGTGAAACGTCAATCATCATTGATGATTTGCCTTGTTGCTTCCAAACAATTGGTAATCAACCTAATGGATTAGCCTTTGGCAGTGATGGTTTGCTTTATATGGGGATTGGTTCAATTACTGACCATGCTGAATCTCCACGTCCTGCTAACCAACCTTATGCTGATATTTTGCCTTTAGAAGCAGGTATCTTGCAGATAAATCCGCATACAGGTGAGGTGAATCCTTATGCAGAAGGCTTACACAACCCCTATGATATTGCTTTTTCCAGTGAGGGCGATTTGTATGCGAGTGATGAGGGTTTGGTGACAGGTGAAGGCGATAGAATTATTGCAATCACGGAAGGCGCACATCATGGCTTCCCATATTACCGCACGCGCGGCTGTGCAGACTGTCCGCCACGTCCTGCTAGTTTAGATATTGTCCCTGATTTATTGACATTACCAAATTATTCTATTCCACAAGGAATAACGGTCTACACAGGAACACAATTCCCACAAAATATGCAAGATACGCTCTTTGTGACCCTATGGAATGGGGAAGATTGGGCGCAACGCGTTATCTGGATTGACCCCAATGATATACGCTTAACAAGCGACAAGTATCAACCGCAAGCCTTTGTGACAGGCTTAATTCGTCCGAGTGATGTGATTGTAGATGACAATGGCTCTTTATTAGTTGCGGATTTTATCTACGGGCATGTATGGCGGATTTCATATACAGGTGAAGGCAGTGGATTTAGGCTGCCAACGGCAACGGAGAGTGGCTTCGTTCTGCCAACTAATACACCGCAGAATTAAGCGATTAACATCTGTAAGAGGACAATACTGATTGCTGTGCCTACACCTAAAATACTACCGAGTATAGCGACGCGCAGAAAATCAATGTCTAGCTTAGCTCTTTCTTTTTCAGGGGCAACATCTGCAATGACTTCTGCTTCTTGGAGCTGAGGTTGAGTTTCACCGACTAAATCGTCAAGCATTTGCTGGGCTTGTAGATTATCAGGGTTAATTGTGATGATATTTTTGAGGCAGACCTTACGGTCTTCATCATTATCAATTACCCACATTAACGCTGTCCAGACCTGTTCATTATCAGGTTCTAGCATGGCGGCTTTTTGCCAATATTCATGAGCGCTACGTTTATCACCTTCGGAATGAGCGACTTGTCCCAATCGCATAAGGCGTGTAAAGCTCATAGGTTTGCGTGTTTCACTTCTACTTTGTGCCATAATATATTACAATTCCACTTCCTAACCTTATTATATGCAAATAATCTTACAATCATAGCGAATTACACCTTTTCCAACGAATTTCAAACCTGACTTTTGTGAAAATTTCTATATGATTATGCTTACCTTAAGGCTCATCACATCAAGACCTCATCTAAACTTAGTATAATTGACGTAATAAGATTTAAGACCGAAAAGCGAAATTCATGCCCAATATAGTTGTTCATGTTGAAAACCTGAGTAAAGCCTACGAACAAGGTGGTAAAGTCCGTAAAGTTTTAGATGATGTTACGCTAGATATTCATGAAGGTGAGTTCTTTGTTCTATTGGGCAAGTCAGGCAGTGGTAAGAGTACACTGCTGAATCTCGTCAGTGTAATAGATACACCTGATAACGGTAAAATTGTTGTCAATGGGGTTGACCTCACCAATTTAAATGAACGTGAGCAAACACTATTTCGACGTGATAATATTGGCATTGTTTTCCAGTTTTTTAACTTGATACCAACTCTAACAGTCCTAGAAAATATTACCCTTCCGCAAGAACTCGCTGGTAAAGATCGTAAAACTGCTGAAGCCAAAGCGCGCGAACTACTTGCCCAAGTTGGCTTAGAAAATCGAGCGGATAGCTTTCCTGATAAACTCAGTGGTGGTGAACAACAACGGATTGCCATTGCGCGTGCATTAGCTCATGAACCAGCCATTGTACTTGCAGATGAACCGACAGGAAACCTAGACGAAGATACAGGTCGTCGAGTCATGCAATTGCTGTTAGACTTAACACGACGCGCTGGTAAAACGCTCATTATTGCCACACATAGCTCTGAAATTGTCCCGCTTGCGGATAGAGTAGCACGTATCCAAGAGGGAAAAATGACAATTACAAGTCAGGTAAGTAGCGAAGAATTAGAGCGAGTTGTAGAAAATATCTGATAATATCTCTTAACAATTTAGATATTTTTTACTTTTGTTTTTGAAAAAGTGGTATCATAATAGTAAGTAAGGTAAATTAAGTAAGGCTTGATTGCCAAGGCTATGTAAAGACGTTATTTAAGAATAATAAATTATTGCAAAGCGAACGTCCAACATAGCAGATTTCTTAACCGTAGGACCGTAGCGTTCAACACAACGCAAGCACCAAGCGAAAGGTTGACATGCCATGTCAGACCCGAATCAAACGGACCTAAATGCAATACTATCCGAATTACGGGATACGAACAAAGACAAACGCCGCACAGCCGTTATGAAACTCGGAATGCTAGGCGGCTCCGATGCCATCCGAGCACTCATCCGCACTTTGGAAAACGATTATGAAGACCTCATCGTTCGTGGACGTGCGGCTATGATGTTAGGCAAGATGGGCGATAAACATGCTGTCGCACCACTCATACGCGCACTTGAAGCTCCCGGCTATCAAACCCCTCTGTTTGCAGTCGAAGCATTAGGACGCTTAGGTGATTTACGCGCCATTCCTCCGTTAGTTTATATTGCCGAGAACCGAACTGACCGCTTGCAAGAGGCGGCAATCATCGCACTAGATAAACTCGGCTATGAAGCAGATGAAAGCAACGTCCAAGATAATCTAGAAGCTGAACCTCAGTTATAGGCTTCTCCTCATTTTGACTTGTGTAATAATTTTGCCTCTGTGGTGTGCAGAGGCATTTATTTTGCCGATTTGTTTACGCTTTATTTAATCATCCTCGAATATAATGAAGAAAAGCATAAGATAAAATTGGCAATTGACTTGGTGAAATTGTAATATGAATGAAGATACAAGCACTAATCAGCAGACAAATTCCGAAAGAAAAGTCCCTAATCTTCCAAAACCGAAGCCTTTTCACATCACTGAACCTGAGCAAGAACAGGGACTATGGTGTTTTTGGTTGACTGCTGATGATACTATCCTGCAATATGTCTATAATCTGAATTGTGTTCTGACTCCAAAGATGAATAATTCACCATTTGGTAAAGATAAATTACATGCACGAATTCGTTTTGCTATTAATCCCCGTTATGACCATGAAGAAACATGGTTATGGTTACACGATGTTTTGACAAGCGAAACAAGCATCGTTGAACTCGACACGACTTGGGAAGACGCAATTTTAGAAGCACAAACTAATTCAAATTAATCCATTGATGACTTGCCATAGCTACGTTCTCCTTCAAGGATTTGACGTAAGCGAAACAAATCAGTCCGACTACTCATATCAAGACTCATCGGTGTGACTGAAATTACCTTATCATGCAACAAAGCATATACATCGCTATCTGGTTCTGCTTTAGCAGGATCAGCTTGGTATTGATACCCTAATTTCCCTGTATCATGAATTGTTGCTCGTTCAGGGCGTGTAGGGTAATAAACACGCCGACGACTCAAGCGAGTCATCCGCCATTCGGTATCGGCTGTTGCTTGCCACGGCACATCAATCTTCAAAACATCGACATCATCAGGTAGCGCATCATGTTGTAAATACCACTCGCCAAACTGTCTTGTCACTTGAGCCGCAACTGTAAAGTCGACATCAGCAGAGTAACTCAAATGTAAATCAAAGGGAGTTTGTTGGCTTACTGCGAGTGCTGGAATATCAAGGCTTGCCGCTTCTATTGCCGCGCCAACCGTTCCCGAAATTGTCACTCCGTTGCCTGTGTTATCGCCATAATTAATTCCTGATACAAGCAAAGCAGGTTTGCGGTCAGCAAGTTCTAATACACCATGTTGAACAGCTTGTGCTGGTGTACCATCAACGGCATACGCTGTGCAGTTGTTTAGCTTAACAGGCACATCATCATAAGGGTAAATATGCCCTTTACTGAATGTTGGTAAACTGCGTCCCATTCCAGACTGTTGTTCACGCGGAGCAACAATCAGTAATTCGCCTAATCCTTCAAATGCTTGCGCTACTGCCCATAACCCGGGCGATTGTATACCATCATCATTTGTAAATAAGATGAGTGGGTGTGTGTTTTCTTGCATGTGTGTGTCCTTTAATAGTAGATACTGCTTAAATCAATAACTTATCAAACCCTATTATAGAATTGTTCAA
This sequence comes from Phototrophicaceae bacterium, assembly GCA_965230145.1. Lineage (GTDB taxonomy): Bacteria > Chloroflexota > Anaerolineae > Aggregatilineales > Phototrophicaceae > JAUZRW01. Next base: position 1,584,978 of record CBDDKI010000002.1, on the reverse strand, counting down.
TTAATTTTAGGTTAATTGTACAATAAGTGGTAATGGTCGCTTGCCCTAGACTAAAGGACAGTATCTTACAGTGCTATTTTAGTTTATGCTTTAATGCGGGTTTTTCGACTAGAAGAGAGATAGACTATATGAATTGGTGGCGGATTGTCCACAATGATTTAGATAAAAATAAACCAAACATTTCGCGCGGTTTAATCTTACGTGTGTTAAGTTATGCTCGTCCGTATTGGACAAAAATTTTGGTCATGCTCGGCATGATTTTAGTGACGACGATATTAGGTTTATTGACACCGCTCATCTTTCGTGAGTTGATTGATAATGTCCTCACACAGTCAGGGGCGAATTATGGCGATATGAGTCGCCTGAACATTTTGGCATTAGGCTTGGTACTCATTCCAATTGTCAGCGGGCTAATTAGAGTAGTCCAACGGCGGATTAATGCCAGCGTTGGCGAAGGCGTAATTTACGATTTACGGGTATCGCTCTACGAACATTTACAAAAAATGTCCTTACGCTTCTTCACCAATACCAAAACAGGCGAATTAATGAGTCGCATGAACAGCGATGTTGTTGGGGCGCAGAATGCCATTAGCAACACTATTGTTGATATTCTGACCAATATCATTACAGTCATTCTCACACTTGGGATTATGCTCGCGCTAGAATGGCGTTTGACAATTTTGGGTGTAGGTGTTTTCCCATTATTTATGTGGATTGCACTCAAATTAGGCAAACGTTTACGGGATATTGCGCGTGAGCAAATGACGCATAACGCTCAAATGAATGCTATGATGAATGAAACCCTCAATATTAGCGGTGCATTACTTGTAAAATTATTCGGGCGACGAGAAACAGAAGTCAAACGTTTTGATGACCGCGCGCTGAAAGTGCGTGACGCTGGCATTCAACGGGCAACGATCGGCGGGCAATTTTTTGTGATGGTTAGTCTTGTCAGTGTTATCGGTACAGCTTTAGTCTATTGGGTCGGCGGACGCTTTGTTTTAGACGATGTCTTCACTGTCGGCACAATCGTTGCCTTCGGTACATATCTGACACAACTTTATCAGCCTTTGTCATCACTGACGACTGCACCAGTTGATTTCGCAACGTCGATGGTGAGCTTTGAACGTGTCTTTGAAATTATTGATTTACCCCTAGAAATTGAAGAAAAAGAGAATGCAATTCATCTTGATAGTGTTGATGGACGTATTGAGTTTGATAATGTGACGTTCAGCTATGAGTTTGATGAAACCATGCTTCTCAGTGATGTTGAACGCATAGGACGACGTGGCAGGGTTGAAGTGAAAGCGGCGTTATCAGGCGATGATGAGTTAGAAAAAGCAAAACGCAAACATAAAAAAGATAAACAAGAAGAGTCGACATATTCTCAAGCGCGTGAACTCGCTCTCTCTAATATCAATTTCACGATAGAACCTGGGCAATTGGTTGCCTTAGTTGGACCCAGTGGTGCAGGTAAAACAACGATGACTTATCTCATTCCACGTATGTACGACCCTAATGAAGGGCGTATTACCCTTGATGGTCATGATTTGCGAGATTTAACGCTAGCATCACTCAGTGATAATATGGGTATGGTGACTCAGGAAACTTATCTGTTCCATGATACGATTCGCACCAATTTGATGTACGCCAAACCTGATGCTACACAAGAAGAATTGGAGGCAGCGGCAAAATCTGCCAATATCCATGACTTCATTATGGGCTTAGAAGATGGTTATGATACGATTGCTGGCGAACGAGGCTATCGTTTGAGTGGTGGTGAAAAACAACGGATTGCAATTGCACGTGTTATCCTTAAAAATCCACGCATTATTGTGTTAGACGAGGCAACCAGTAATTTGGATAGCCAATCTGAAGCACTGATTCAGGAAGCACTTGGACGTGTGCAAGAAGGGCGTACAAGTATTGTAATTGCTCACCGCCTCAGCACAATCTTAGCGGCTGACCGCATCCTTGTAATGGATAGAGGGGAAATTGTTGAGCAAGGTACACATGATGAATTACTAGAACTCAATGGTCTCTATGCTGATTTATACGAAACACAATTCAAAGATAGTCGATACCCTGAACCACCTCAAGCACTCGCAGGTGATTAGGCGAAGAAAGGTTGGCACTCTCGCCAACCTTTTTTATTGGCTAAATCCTAGGGGTGTTACGCAAGCTCCACAATCATTGTTTCCAATTTCCCAAATTCGACTGTAGAAATCATACGTTTGCTCACGTAAGGCATCCAGATTATGCAAAATAGGTGGTTCTATGACAGCATTCGGACGCACAACATCAGGTAAATTAACTGTGGGCGCAATATCAACAGGGATGATGTCAAACAGAATATTAGATTCAGCTTCAAAAGCAGACATTGCAGGAATAGGTTGTAGTAAGTATGCAAGTTCTTGCTCTAAAGCCAATTGATCGGAAATGCCCTGCGGCAATGCCACACTCGGTAGAATATCCAATTCGTAATCGCTTGTACCAAATATAGTTGGTCTGGTATAGGCAGGAGCTAATAAGGCTTGTACGTCATTAATTAGTGTAAAAGGATTTCTAGTAATATTCGGGTCTGGAATTGGATTTGCTCGCCAACCATCACCATTTTCATATATTTCCATTACTTGACGTAGCGGTTCACTTACTAGAGATAGCTCATCCTCTGGAATCGGATTGAGTTCAAATAAGAATAGCTCATTATTGAGTGGTGACACCTGTAATACAGACGCATTCACGCCGTATCGAGTTGCCTCTAGTAATTGCAATGCCCTAAATGCCTCATCGGCTTGTAACTCATGAACAGCAGGTAATTCAGGTATCGAGACTATATCTGGTTGCGGAATTAATGTCTCAGGATTAATTTGAGAATCAAGAATATTTGCATCCAGCGGGTCAGTGAATGGTTCAACCATCATACCTGTTGCATCACTGAATATTAAAGGACGGTTACGCGCATAGGTATATAACGTACCAATCGGATCTTGTCGAATAGGGTCAGGTTGTAAGAAACGCCCAATCAATGGGTCATAAGCCCGTAATCCTGTTAGGTATAAGCGTGTTGATGGGTCATAGAGTTGACCCGCGAAAAATTGGCTTGGTTCATCAATCCGCGCACCAAGTGAAGGTATGAGATCTTCTGAGAATGGAAAAATCCGCACACCAAAACTGCCGAACTCTAATTCACGGGCAGGGTCGTCAATTAATGTACTATCAGCATCCGCATAACGGCGAGTCGTTCCTTGGCGGTCATTGAGATGCCATAAAATATCACCTTCTGCCGTCAAGGTTAGCAGGCGTTGACCATCGTAATTCACATAGCGGTCAATACCATCACCATCACTCATTCCGATAATCGTGTGCTTGTCATAATAGAGAGTATATTCATCATCTAAAGTTGTTATCGTTGTAATACGACTAAAAGCATCGTATGTGTAGCTTGTATCGACATCTATACCGATTTCTTGGTCATCATCAAATGCAATATATTCTCCCGATACTGCTGTCAGGCGATTTTCATTGTCATAGGCTATATCAATCGCATAAGTTAACTGCCCAATATAGCGAATCTGAGAGACGTTACCATTCGGGTCGTAATCATATTCAACTGTGATTTGTGCAACTGTTTGTGCGAGACTAATTCCCACAAACAAACTCACAACAATTGGCAGAACAATCCACAATTTTCGGCGACGACGTACAAATGCTAATCCAATTAAACCAACAGTCAGTGAGGGCAGTAAGAAAAAGTCATTACCGTCGGAAGCCACATTACGCCGTTCACTAATTAATTGATTTTGGGCATTGTATGTAAATGTGGTGATGCGTCCGTTACGGTTTTCTTCAGTACGATTGCCAACATCGTCGTAACGATAACTAACGACATAAAATGTTTCGCCATTATTATTGAGCCAACGTTCGCTGATGAGGCGTTGATCAATATCGTAGCTGTAGCTAATCTCCGTCGGGACATCATCGCCTTCACGACGAAGCACTTTAACCAAGTTGCCGACTGCGTCATAGGTGTAGGTGAATAACTCTAGTCGTGTTCCTGTTTGTGGGTTGGTATGACGAATACCAACGATGCGGTTGTTATCATCATAATCTATTGCTGTTTCGAGGCTTTCCCCACGAATTATGTTTGCAATGCGTCCGCGCTCATCATATGCAAAGCTGATTTGCTCATCAGCAAAATTGATTTGAGATGTGCGATGCAATTCATCATAGCTATAGCTTGCGATACCTAATAAATCATTATTTCTTTCAAGAATATTGCCGACTTCATCGTAGCTATAGTTAGTCAGTGAATTATCTTGAGCAAGTGTTAAACGTCCGAGTACATCATATTCAAACTGAATATCATCTACACTGAGTAAGTTACCGAATGTGTCGTAGCTATAAGTATTGCCTGTCTCATCACTATAGCTTGTCCTAATGAGTCTGCCTGCCGCGTCGTAAACATAATCAGTAATTGTGCCATCAGGGGATGTTCGACGAGTTACATTTCCTAAAGAATCATATTCAAAACCGATAAAATTTGCACCAACTTGTATTGAAGTAACTTGCCCGACTTCATCGAGACGATACAAAATGTTTTGAACTGTCCCATTGGCATTGCTCGGTAAGCTAACAGTGCGTAAATTGCCTGCTGTGTCGTAACGGAAATCAACAACGCTGCCCGATGGATAGCGAATTTGTGTCACACGATTATAAATATCATGGGTGTAATCAATAACGCTACCGAGTGGGTCACTTATTTGCGAAATATTCCCATTGTTATCGTAGGTATAAGCCCAAGAATTATCTGTGCTATCGACATAGCGAACGCGTCGATTGAGAGCATCATAGGTAATATTGATGTCGTCTGAATCAGGTAAAGTAACACTTTGGAGATTACCGTCACTATCGTAACTATAGCCAATCACAAATGCACTTGAATTAGTATCGCTACAATCTTGAACACCTGATTGAGCATAGGATGCGAGTGTGTTTGGTGCATTAAAGGGATAGAGATAACTCGTTCTTCTGCCAGCAGGGTCAATTACACAAGAGAGATTATTATTGGCATTGTAGTCAAATAAATAGCGTACTTCATTCTCTGTGCCAACTGCTAAATTCGCTTGTACCAAAGAATTATTCACATTGTAAATATATTCATGACGCACCAATGAGGGGATTTCATAGGAAACGACATTGCCTCGTTGGTCATATTCAAAATTTTCTATGAACTCGGTATCCTCACCGACATAATTCACAACGGTAATAATTTGTCCAATAGAATCATACTGATAGTCAGTACGCACCCCTTGTGGATTCGTTCTAGAGATTATTTGTCCTAAATCATCGTAAGCTAAAGTCCAAACGCCGCCGAGTGGATCTGTATAACTGGTCGGATACCCATTTTCTGTGTATCCAAACTGGAATAATTGATCATTATCACCACTTGTTCTTGAGGCTAATGTGCCAACTTGGATAGATGTAATATACCCATCGGCATCATAGAAAATCTGTGTGTCGATGGGTTCAGTTGCTTGCTCACTACTATCGCTAATTAAACGAATAGCTGTGACGCGTCCTAAAGCATCGGAGTTGATTAAGTAGCGACTACCAGACGCGCTGGTATAACTCTCCAAGAAGTTGGTGGCTTCATCCCAAGTGAATATTTCGTTATTACCAAGGGCATTGCGAATACTTGTGACTAAGCCTACAGGATTGTAGTCGTAAGCCGTTGTATGACCGAGTGGGTCAGTTATGCTTGTGATTCGTCCTAGACTATCGTAACTATAGAGGGTGCGGTCACCTTGGCTAATCGCAATAATGTTATCTTCGTTGTCGTAAGTCAATCGAATCAGGCGTACCTGTGGCTGATTAACCTCTACTAAACGTCCGATGCGGTCATAGGTATAATTGGTCTGGTTATTGCGAGGGTCAGTGATATTGGTCAGCCTATCAAGGGCATCATAACGATAGGTGGTACTAATTTCATCGGGGTCAGTGACGTTAATAAGATTACCACGCACATCGTAACTATAACTTTGAATATTCCCTAGCGCATCAATCTCAACTTCAAGCTGATTTAGCTCATCAGGTGTATAGGTCGTGCTTGCCCCCAGCGGATTGGTTGCAGTACGCAAATTGCTATTTTCATCATAGCTATATTGCCACTGACTATTGTCTGGCAAAGTTACTTCACTGATATTGCCTAGTGGGTCATAATCATATGCGGTTACTAATCCAGCAGGGCTGATAACTTCTGCTATTAATCCTGCTGGATTGTAATTAAATTGAGTTTGTGACCCACTCACATCAATTGACAGAATATCGCCTACAAAATTATAGTTTAAGGCTAGAGTGCGACCGCCAACTTGCGTATCTTCAATGAGGCTTAAATTACCTAAAGATGTATAACTCAAGTTGAAATCTTGGAGATAATCTTCTACATCATTACGAATGGTATAGCGGTTTAAACGCCCTAAGAAATTATAGCGACGCGTGAAGGTTGTTCCTGCTGGGTCAATGGTCGTATGAACGATTGAATTGTTATCTGTATTTAGTGTTGTGCTATAGCGCGTTACAAAACCTGTGGGAGTACGATACAGGATGAGATTATCTAAAGTATCATAGCTGTAATTTGTGGTTAATCCCAAGCCATTAACTTCACTCAGCAAATTACCAGCTTCATCATAAATATATGACTGTTGTGAACCTACAGCATCGACTACATCTGTAACAAGGTCAAGCCCATTATAGACATAGAGCGTTTCTTGCCCTCTATCGTTAATGCTGGTAATGAGACCTCGCTCATTATAATTATAGTTAATGGTGGTATTGTTGGGTGCGCTGATGAAGTCAATTTGCCCAGCACGATTCCAAGCAATATTGTAAGTAATCCCACGCCCATCTTGAATTTGTTGAATTTGCCCATTTAAATCATACTCAAACTCAAGAACACTCTGTGCGCGAATACGGTCTGTAATATCGGCACGGTTTTCGCCTGCTTGCATCTCAATGCCACGCCATAAAGTTGACACATAGCCAACAGAATTGTACTCATAGATTGTGCCAATATTGTCAGGCGTTATCATCAAAACTAGCTGATTCAAATCATTATATTCGTAGCGTGTTGTGCGTGTCACACGTTCTAAACCGATTGAAACTAAAACGTCTTTTGCCAATAGGACTGGATTAGACCCATTTGACCAAGTGAAGGTATCAATACGCCCATTTGGGTAACGAATTTCAGTTAATAAGCTACGAGTACCGCGTGTTTCATAGGTGAAATTATAAGCACTATCATCGGTAAAGATGGGGTCAGCAAAACGAGTTAGATTACCCTGTGCATCATAATTCAGTTGATAACTAACCCGAGTAGGCACACGAACGCTTGTTAAAAGTCCTGTATTTGTAGAATAGCGAAATTCATAATCCCAACCTTCTGCTGGCAATGCAACATTAGTCAATTGCCATAAATCATTATATGTCCAAGTCTGCACCCGTCGCTCATCATTAACTTCAAAAACACGATTCGTACTGTGTTCATCATCGTCATCATTATAGAAATAGACGTATTCGCGAGATAGATTGCCATTAGGGTTTTCTTCAAAATTTGATACGCGATTTTGAGGGTCATACTCGATAACAGCTGTTTGCGTATAGGGGCTACGCACATCATCGTAGCGACTCAATAATCCAACAATATTATAATCATAACGGGCTGTTACTGTTGTTGTTGGTGGTTCATATTCGACTGCAACCAAATTTGTGCCAGAATAGCCATAATTAATACGACTCAGCTCACTATTTAATGATGCTTCAATGCGCCCACTATCACCTGTATAAAGCTCTAAGCGTCGTCCATAGGGGTCAACAATGAATAATCCAGCTTGCTCACTATAATTGTCTGGCATCGGAATTAGGATAATTGACTGTCTGGCTTGAGCAACGCGTGTTAATCGTCCAACACGGTCAAAATGGAGATGAATCCCATCACTCTGTTCGCCACGCCACGCCCCGAATTGTCCCTCTTCTTGAATGAGTACCATTGAAAGTAAAGTACGTGATGTCCACTGATTATTTGTCTCTGATGGGAAGAAATAGTGAGCTGTTCCATCAGGTTCAATGTAAGTGATGCGTCCATAGGGTGCGCCAGTAATATCTAATTCATGTTGATAACTATGTCGCCAGCCGTTACCAAAGCGCACATACTCTACAGGCGAGTTTGCAAGATAGCGAGGCGTTAGACGGCTATCAACACCAATGCCTTGCTCATAACGTGTATCATGACTGTTATAGTAACGGACTAAATTTAGCCCAAGTGTCTGATTGCGCGATGAAAAATCAGTAACGGAATAAAAGAAATTCCCATTGGCAGGGTTAATCGGTATGTGTGATTGTATACCATTGCTACAAGGACATGCAGGAAGAATATCTGCCCCAAGGTTATTGTAATTACGGGTACGAAAACCCGTATCGTAGGGCAAAATATCAGAATTGTTGGCTAATTGTGCTGGTGTAAAAATATCAGTTCCGTCAGAAAATACAGTGCGGAATGTGCCATCTCGCCGTGCGAATTGTACTGTGCCATTATCCGTAACTAAGGACGAAAAGTTATCTAGAGCTTCAATAGCGATTGTGCCGTTCCGTGTTTGAGTTGTGATATTACCCTGATTCACTACCACATCACTAAGACCTGTCCAATCGAGGTTGAGCGTAGCTGATAGTGCACCATTGTCGTTTGGCAGTGTAAGCACAATATTCTGACGATTGTTGACACTATCGCGCGTGAAACTTAGATTAGGATTATCGCTCAGAAAACGGGAATCTGTTCCATAATATGCACGGACTTGGTTGCCATAATATGCGAGAGTATCCCACACCGCTAAATCTGTGTTGATTGTATTTCCATCGAACTGAAGTGTGAAGTTCGCCAGCTCACCACCACTTCGACGCACGTTAACGACAGAACTATCGGAGACAATACGCTTAATTGTGTTTCCGTCGTTCACACGGAATGCCACAACACCGTCGCGGACTTCAATCGAGTCAATTTGTGTAAAAGTGCTGGTAATTACCATACCGCTCGACATGGTGAAGGTGTAATCGCGTGTGACATCGTTATAGGCTACAAGGAAATTCTCATCACTGAAGAACTGTCTGTCAGGATTAGTTGCTAAGTTATCATTGCGAATTGTAAGACCAATCCCTGTATCCAGAAATGTAATGGCGGACACACCACGTGAAAGTGGAATGGCTTGATTTATTCTTAATTCCCAATTGTCTGTTTCTAATAAAATACCTGCTGGAATATCAATTGATGCTGAGTTTTCTAGTTGAGCTAGTTCTCCGTAAATGGGGACTATAATACCATCTAGTGTTTGAGAATTTCCTAGCTCTAACTGTGGCGGGGCATCGACACCGACCTCTGGTAATGCTGAGATACCTTCATCAGGTGTGCTTCGCCTTGCACCGTCTTTTTGCACACTCAGACTATATTCAACAGGGTTATCAAATTGACTCAGCACATTATCCGCAAGCACTTCGATTTGGTATGGGGCATCATCGGATGGTAGCCCATCTTCATAAATGAGTTCACTTGTATCGGAAAACTCGCTGGTAGAACTTTCTGCTAGCAATTCACCTAGGCTGTTATAGAAGCGTAATGTCGGTGTAAATTGTCCCGATATACGTGTCACACGAATATATGGAATGTCGCCTGCTGAGGCATCGAGCAAACGCCAACGTTCACTAAAAGCATCTTGAGTTGCACCAGAAAATAAACGGCTCCGAACTTCACCGTAGCTAATTTCAAAATTCGTATTATCACCGTCAGATTGTGCCTGTGCCGATTCAAGACTGAGTGATATCAATAATATAGTTATCAATAAATATAAAAAACGTCTCATAAGATGCAATCAGAAAACCTATAAAAATCATGATAATTGTAGAGCAAACCTATAATATACCCCATATTTCACTCTCAAAATTGATTGGTATCATCATCGTCAAATTCATCGGGTTCAACTTTGGCAATGAATATCAAACGTGTTTCATCTGATAAATGAATGACATCGTTGGGTGCCAGAGGATGACGATTATTGATTTGAATGCCACTAATCAGCACAGGGTTTACTGCACTCAAGCGACTAATTGTCACTTGGTTAGTGGCACTTACATCCAAACGGGCATGTTTACGTGAGATAGCACCATCCCCCGTAATTTGAATGTCACATTCTTGGCTTCGCCCGATTACTGCACCACGCCGAGTTAACTCAAAGTCACGATTAATGTCTTTGCTTACTAAGCGAATCCATCCAATAATCTCCACATTACTACGTGATTGTGACATCATATTTTGAAAACGAACGTCGCTTAGCACTTGTGTAACCAATAAATTGTCTTGGTCATCATCTCTGTGAAGCTGTGTAATAGGCTCATCCGAGGATAAGATATTTTGTTCTACTTGTCTCTCATTTTCTTCAGATGTATCTAAAGTTTGATAGAAATTAAGTTTTGTTGATGTTCGCTCGTCAGGAGTGCGCCGTACACGAGATAGAGCAAGGGCGAGGACAATTGCACCAACAACGAATAAAACTGCCCCAATGATGAGTAAAATTGCTACATTATCGGACGCATTAGTCTGAGGTGGTAAATCACTGTCTGGAATATCCGTCGGGATTGCTGTACTTTCGGATACTGAACTATTGATGGTTGTTGCTTCAGTGATAGGTGTGACTGTTGGGCTAATTGTGCTAATTTCTGGTGTAGAAACTATAGGTATTGGGACATTGTAATCAAGAAAGTTCAGAATAATAGTTTCTTCAATACCTGTGCTGATTAGCACCTCAAGTTCAAAAGGGGAGTTACTATCCCAAGCCTCTGGTAAAGCTCCGCTTAGAGTATAGCTGGGTTGTCCCCATTGGCTTAATACCTCATTCGTTCGCGCTTCAACGGAACGCAAATTCGCAGTGAAAAATTGTCCTCCACTACGATCAACTAAATCTTGGAGATTCGGGTCAAGCGTATCAGTAATTGCAATTACATCGATAGGGGCAGGCAAGGTTGCTAAATCTGGATTAGTACAACTAGCTTGTCGTGAGAAATCACCCGCAGTAACTAATAAAATACGCCATGTACGGTCAAAATCACGTTGGGTATCGTTGATAATATCGAGTGCTTGCCCTAAACAAGCTGGCGAACCTGGCATAGCGGAGTAATTCACGAGAAAATCATCAAGTGTGTCACTTCGATTTGTTGGTTGTAAGTTCTCTACATCATCATCAAAGATAATAAGACTGGTTAAATGCTCAGTATTACGCCAAAAACGAGAGATATTTGATTGAACAACAGATTGTAAGTTCACCATCTCATTGCTGGCATCTAAAATTATAAATTGTGTTATTGGTAAGGGGATAAGATCAGGTTCAAGTATAATGGTAATATCATCTTGGCTTAAATAGGCTTCTTCGATATTTTGTCCGCGAGGTAAGCGTATATGTAAAAGGGCATCACCTTCAAAAGTTTCGGTAACAAGCTCAATCTGTAGATTTCGATTACTACCTTGAGCGATAACAGTATTGGCAATGATGAATAAAATAAGGAAGCCAATTAATTGTTTTGTACGGTATATGCTGGCAAATCGCTTTCTGCAAGCCAACCTGTTTGTTGTGTTTCTTCTTCCAGCAAGAGATACCATAATTGACCTGTACTGTCTTCTGTAACTGTTTCAATAAAATAGTGTGCATTTGTTGATGTGAGGAATGCTCCGATCTCACTGTCTACACTATTTTTTGTAAGTATAACGGTTTCTATTAAAATCACATCCCCAACTTCTAACAAACTTGTGACGAGAGTTAGGTTAATAGTTTCCGTTTGTTCTAAAGATGTTGTATCAGGATTATTCCCTAATGATGCTAATGCAAAACCAAAAATTACAGCACCTAGTATTAAAATGACAATCGCCACAATGATGATTATCATCGTTTTATTCGATTCATAAGAGCTATTAGGAGATGGCTGGACTATTTTTTCTTCGTGAGCTGTAGGTAATTTAGGTTCGCTGAGTAATGTTTCGTCAATAATGGATTCAGAACGTGCTAGTGGTATCTGTGTCTGTGGTTTTGACGGTACATCTTGCATTATCATCGGGTCAGTATCGACAGCCACTCGAATAGAGATGCTATTTAAATGTTGGTTTAGCTCTTCAACGGACATTGCATCACCAATATTGACCAACACTGCACTGACATTATCTGCACCTCCTGCTGTATTTGCGACATTTATCATTCGTCGCACAGAATCGCGAGGGTCACGCATGTGAGCCAGACGGATTAATTTCTTTGTATCAAGATAACGTGTTAATCCGTCTGAACAGAGCAAAATCTTTTGATGAGGTTGTATCGTATATTGGGATGTTGTCAGGTCTAATGTTTCTCGATAACCAATTGCCTTAGTGAGTGCGCCATTATCAATATCATTTGAGCGCATAATATCTTCGATATTAAGTTGAGTAATTGTGTCATCAACAATTTTAAAAATCTGGCTATCCCCAACAGATGCACTATACATTTGGTCGCTGTGAATGACAATTACAACTAAAGTTGTCGCACCCTTACGGTCAAATTCTAAGAAGAGGTCGCTATTCACTTGTTGGATTGCATGTTTTAGGCTGTCTGCGATGCCATTTGACACATCACTTCGGTAGTAATGTTTACTCAAATTTTCGACAGCCATTTTACTGGCTTTATCACCAGATGCTAATCCACCAACACCATCTGCTACCATGAATAACGCGCCATGTGATTGGAGTATTTCGCTATTAGAGGGGTATTCATAGCCTACAGCATCTTCATTATGTCGCCGTCGCATACCACGATGTGTTGCAACGGCTGGGATAAGGCGTAATAAGGTCATAGAAGCATTTTCACTACAAACTGTGTATCACCCATTAGGATAACATCATTTTCGCGCAGTAGCGTTCTTTCCGATATGCGCTTGCCATTGACCAAAGTACCATTACGGTCTTTATACGGTGTAATCGTAAATAATTGCTCATCAGGATTCTCTGGATTGTTCATAAGGGAGAATAAAGCATGTTTACGCGACATATGAGCGTCGTTCCAGCGTATATCACCACGTCGACCAATAATTGCGCCTGATGTAATAGGAAGAATTGTTCCACGCACATCAATTGGGTTTGATATAATGAGCCACATTAAAGTTCTCACATCTGATGGCGATATTTTGGAAGCTATTTCTGCTTGCTCAATCGGTGTAGAAGGGACTCGTGTTTGTGATGCCTGTTCCTCACTATCATTTTGTTCTAACTCATTTTCTTGATAATCCATAATGAATACTGCCTCAATTAAACTGTTGTCTATAAATTGTCTGTATTTAAATTATATCGGTCAATATGTTTTATATAAATTGAGAAGGTATAAAGCTTTATTACAGAAAAGAAAAAAGCGACCTGAGTCGCTTGAATGATAAGAGGACATTTTTGTACTTTTCAAATTTTTTGTTTTGCAGAATGATGCTTTTGATAGCTAATAGCGACGACGATAGTCAAAACGGCTACTATAGCCCAATATCCCAATTGCATGGTCTGGTTGAGGTAAAATCCTGTACGATATTGTGGTAGTAACTCGGTCAAAATCCCGAAGATACCAACTGCAATAAGCAATATCCCTGATGCAATATTGAGCATATCATGATTACGAGATAACCATCCCACAATACGCCGTTGGAATGGCAAAGCTAAAACAGGCAATAGAACCAAGGGCCATCCAAAACCTAAGCCGAAGAAGAAGAAATAACTCAAACCTGACGCAACTGAGCTAATGCCTGAGCCTAATGTAAAAGCAGATAAGATAATTGGTCCCGTACAAGGCAAGGTCATTGGACCAAAGAACAGACCATATACATACGCTGTCAGATATGGATTGCGGAGCATCGGTGCTTGGGTAGTTTGGAGAGTTGCAAACGGATTTCGCCCAATCAGCATCATGAAGCCTAAAATTATCACAATGGCATAAATAATTGGAAGCAGATAAGTCAACACCGCCCCGAACGATGCACTGAGCAGAGCGAGAATAAAGCCAATAAAAACCATCATTGTGAGAATGCCAGCTAAAACCAGGACACCGAGTAATGCAGTCGCTTGTCGCGCTCGTTCATTATTCGCGTTCCCTGCAAGGAATGCCATTAAGCCCGGATAAAGTGGCAATAAGCAAGCATTGGTCAAGATAGCAGCATTGCCTAATGTAAAAGCGAGTATCCATTGATCCATAATGAAATCCTTCGATTTTCTAAGTAGTCCAAAGACTAATCAGACATTATTAGCTATTTTGTGCGGCAAGTAATTCATTCACGAGGTCATCAGCTTGATGATAACCAGTCGATAAGCTACTAACTGTGCCGATTGGTGAAATCGTAAAGTGTGGTGTGGACGGTGGTGTAGTCACGCTAAAGCCGAAATCTTGTACAAGAGCGTTAGTGAATTCAGGTGTTGCTACAACAAATATTTGTGGAAAACCATTATTTACAGCGTAATTTGCTAATGTCTGGTTACTCACATTTTCACCAACACTGAGCGAGATAAATACGAAGTCATCTGCATTGACTTGTTCCATTGCCTGTGCGACATAACCCTGCTGTGTGCGACAATTAGGACACCATGTTGCCATCGGTTCAATAAGTACAGTTTTGCCAGCGAAATCCGCTAATGTGAATGTTGCGCCTGTTTGTGCGTTTGTGAGTGTTAAGTTTGTCCAATCTGGCGCATTATAACTGGCTGTTTCTGGTTCACTCGTAGGAGGAACATCTGTAGGTTGGGCTGGAACACTTGTTGGGGGTATATCTGTAGGCGGAATACGACTTGGCTCAACTACTACAGGTTCAGATGCTGGGTCTTCTACTGGAACATCGGTAGTAACCTGCGCAACATCTTGAGCAGATGTATCCTCTAATACAACATCATCTGCATTGTCTGCAAAAGTATCACAAGCTGTGACAATTAATAAAATCAGAATAATGGGGATGCAGCGTTTTATTAGCATAGTGACTCCTTCGACACCTGAAAATTTACTTTTCAGATAATAATCTCCTATAAAATTTACCCCGAATCGAGTAGATAGATACGCACAGGGGTAGTCGTAAACTGTAAGCTCTACTCGATTCCAAATCATAGTAGACTTAACTTGTTTCAAAACTATTGCATTTTGTGGTCGAGGGATTACTTTAGTAGATTGAGGAGCGTTTCGAGGGAGCTATCCGCTAAATTAGGAACTTGTGCATCTGCTTCATCTAAAGGAGCAGTCCCTACACCAATCACATAGCATCCTGCATTTCTGGCAGATGCTACACCTGCAATCGCATCCTCAAGCACCAGACATTGCATCGGTAATATGCCTAATCCACCCGCAACCCAGAGAAATATGTCTGATGCAGGTTTTAGATTTTTGACTGTATAGCCATCGCCGATGACCTCAAATTCATTAAGTAACCCTAAGCGTTCGAGGACTGGACGTGCATTGCGACTAGATGATGCCACAGCAATCTTTAAATCATGGGCTTTTATGTCTTGAATGAGGTTTGGGATGCCATCCATAACATCTTCTGGCTGAATAGTATCACGCAATTCGACATAATATCGTTGCTTACGTGCCATCCAATCTTGAATTGTCTCAGTAGAGAGGGTTAAGCCTTCTGTAAAAATCCGTGCATTGTCACGATGACCTACACCGCTCATTCGCAGATATTTCTCGCGTGAAAATTCAATACCTTCTTCGTTGGCTAAGCGTTGCCAAGTACGGAAGTGCATCTCGTCAGTATCAGCAATTACGCCGTCCATATCAAAAATTACGCCACGAATATCGGGGAGTGCCATGTCATCCTCATTGAAAATACGTCTGTTTAGCACTATAGAGCATAATGCCACGCCTGTAAATTATGAGGATAGAGGATGTGCGGAAATTTAAAGAAATGGAACGAGTAAAGCTACCCATCCCATTTCTAATGTCTCATTTACTCAGAGGAAACAGTGGACATATCTCTAGGAATAGCCCAAAGTTTGATTTGTCCGTCTTCTAGAATAATCATCAAACGACCATCAGGTGAGAACCCGATAACGTTGCTTTGAATACGCTGAATTTCTGTTACTGTGCCATCAGCTGTGATTGACCAGAAACGAGTGAATGTCTCATAAATATCACCAGAGACAGGCTCCCAATCGCTCGCTTCTAGTAACAATGTTCCATCATCATACGCGATAAAGCTCATTTCACTTTGATGATAGCGTATATCGGCAATTGTGACTAAGGGGTCTAACTGACCATCTTGAATATCCGCGATGTGCCAAATATCAATAGCGCCTTGATTTTCTGTACATGCCCAACTCGGTGCAAGTGTGTCAGTACAGTAATTCATGGCGATGTAGTTTCCATCCGCACTAAAAACGAGACTTTCATGATAGCCCTCAAAATCTAAAGAACTATGCAAATCTGTTAATATCTCACCTGTGTGAGTATCAACCAAACTAGAAATGCGCTCATCACAATTGACTGGCTCAAGAAACGGGCTAACGATGTTGTTGCAATGTGTAACAGCGATTAAATTTGCATTAGGGCTTAAAGTAACCAAACGTGCGTATGGTGATGGATGCCCACTGTAGCTACCACTAAAGACTAAATCCTCAATTCGGATGCCGTCGTAAGGATACGAGACATCACCTGTGACTAACAACTCTGGTGGATATGCTTTGATGAGAACAGCCCCACCTTCAAGCGATAAAGTGACTAAACTATTGTCCTCACGAAATTCAAGGTCAATAAGGCTAAGTACAAAGTCAATTTGCCGTTGCTCGTTCATCTCGCGGTCAAAAACATATAACTGACGACCTTGTTCATAAGCGATGTAACGGTTATTGTGGCTGATAGCTGTCGCAGTAACGGGTTGCATAGAGGTATCATCAGTTAATGGGATTTGTGGGTCTTCATTATTTGTATTTGTGTTCCATAGGAAACTCATTGAATCGCCATTGCCATTGTTGCTATTAACCACAAACTGGCTATCCTCACTTATCGAAACAGACATATTAGAACCAAGCGTATAGTCAATATTCCTATCAATTTGTGCGCGTGTTGACCATTCCCATACTTGAATTACTCCAGTTGAACTCAACGTGTACAGTAGAGCACCATCCGAACTGAGTTCTAAGGCGCGTGGTTGCCAAGTAGACCTAAATTCTCCTAAACGTGAAGCATCCTCAGCAGAAAATACAGAAATTGAATCACTACGGCTCACTAGTCGGTCATTGGTTTGGGGATGAAATGCGAGTATTGCTGTCCATGTACTAGGAAAATTCGAGACATCTTCTCGACGCACTAGCGGATTGTCATTCTCAACTTGATTCAGTTCATCAATTGACCATAGCTCAAAATCACCATTTGCTGTTCCTAAGAAAGCGAGTTCAGACCCATCTGGCGTAAAGTACAAAGACCATAATTCATGTGGTAAGCCCGTACTAATAATACTATCTGAGCTTGTTACTACCTCAATCACACGCTGAGACTCATCTGTAGCCATATCATAGAGATAAATTGACCCATTATCGTAGTAGGCTAGGTGTGTCCAATCAGAATTTATAGCAACGACAGCATTTGATGTGTTTTGAGTTGAGACCGCCCTTATATTTTCAGGGTTGTTTACATCAATTATTTGGATGTCAACATGAGCGGGACTTTGACAATACATATAGGGCGCAACAGAAATGACCCCATTAGTCCCTGCACAAGTAGCAATCAACAATTGGCTTCCATCAGGGCTGATGTCAATATGTTGGATGACTTTATCTGACATATTGTTGGTGCTATAAAGAGAAACGAATTGGCTGGCATTTGCATCCCAACGATAGAGGCTTAAAGTTTCACCATAATCTGATGCACCAGCGACATACAAATCGCCATTATCAGTATATTCAAGATAGCGCATACCCTCAGAAGGTGAGCCGATAAATTGTGGTTCGGCATTCAGATTTTGAGCATCGTGCAGGTGAATACCATCATTACTAGCAATTGCTAATGTCTCATCATCAGGTGAGAGAGCTATATGATAGGCGTGACCATTGCCCAAGGCTAGAATTTCCTCAGCTTGGGCGAGATTTTGTGCTGTGATAACTTCACGCGAACGGATGGCTATATCGTCTGAATCATTTTGTGCTAATGGCTCTGGTCGCCCAGTAGAAACACCCCAAATTTCGATTTGCCCACGACGATTATTAGCAAATACCAGATTTCCGTCAGGATTAAAGGTGACAGCACCTTGTATTGGCAGAGTGACCAATTGCTCAATTGTGCCGTCATCATAGATTTTTACAAAAGTCGTTAAGGATTGATTATCAGAGAGCGCAACTAGACGACTACCATCTGCAAAAACAGTCGGATGGAAACGAATCGTGTGAACTTCATGGGTGAGATTTTCTAAGATAGCCATAGGCTCTATGTCGAGTGCAAGAACGTCGCCACTGTCATTCGTTGGTATGTCTGAAATGTTGTAGAAATAGACCTTGCTACAATCTTCAGTATTACCACTTTCGATTTCTGTACAAGGCGATACAGTGAGAAGTTGACTATCTGCACTTAAACCAACTGCTGATGATTTTTCCACATTTTCTATTTCAATAGTATAAGAGACGTTACCATTAACTATGTCCCACAAGGCAATATCTATTTCACAAGGTGTATTTGTACTGCCATTTTCATAGCGCAAGCATGGTAAGGTTGCCATAATTCTTCCATCTAATGATAAGGACTGGATATCGCTTAAAAACGAATACCAATTAACGATGTAGTCATCATCAAGATAAAAGGATGTATAGTCTTGATTAAAATTCTCATTATCGAGGATATTGTCAACGTCATAAATATAAGCAAGATTTGTTCCTAAACCGATTAAGCGATTATCAGGTGTAATCATTCCGCCTTTATCTGCAAAGAATACTGCCATTCGATGACGTTCACCTGTTTCCAAATCGTGCAACCAGCTGAAAGTAGAGGTGCTTTCTTCTACTTGTTGTCCTGAATAATTCATAAACCGTCCATCAGGCGACATGATGATTTCAGGGCGAATAGGGTAGATAATGCCTCCGTTAGGCTGGAAAATTTCATTAGATGGCGCATTATTGTCCAGTGACCATTCACGGATATATGTCCCAGAGAAACTGTCCCCTGCCGTCAGTAGATTACCATCTCTAAAGAAAAACTGATGTTCCCAAGCTGTATCATAACGAATAGACGTTTCTTCTATCATTCCGTCAGGATATGAATAACGCACTAATTCACCAGTCGATAAGAGAGCAAAAATAGCATCACCTTCTGGGTTAATTTGCAGTCGGTTTAACAACGATACTCCTGCTAAATCCGACTCGAATACTGCTTCACCTTCACCAGTCGTGATGTCATAATTGTGGATAATATTATCACTGATACCAATTAAAGTGCGTTCATCAGGATAAAAGAGCGTTGTGAGGCGTGTGTCCATTGAAGTCGTTCTATCAGGGTCATCAATCTTAGAACTCAGTAAGGTATCTGACTCGATTAAGCGGTCTATTTCCCAAAAGTGTACTTGTGTATGACGACTTATGAGCAAAGTTTGTTTATCTGGTGAGAGTTGTATCCATTGTGTGGCAGTAAAATCACCTTCTGTACCCAATCTTAAAATCGCTTGCGATTGTCCTGTATTAATGTCCATCAGATGAATGACATACCCATTTTCTCTTCGGACAAGATAGACATATTGACTACCATCTTGCGATATATCATTCATTGCAGATTCATAATATCCACCGTAGGGCGATGGGAAATATCCCAGACGATAAATAGCCTGAAATTCTAAAGCAAGTGTCCCTGCTTCAATATCATATACTTGCGTCGTCCAATCCTGTTCTCCACAATAACCTGCTTTAGGTGAGCATGTTTGCACAAATAGGCGACTACCATCGGCTGAAATCTCAAAATTACTGAGATAACTTTCTGGCAATTCAAACAACTCCGTGATTTGGCTTGTCTCAGGGTCTATTTGGATAATTTGTTGAGTCTCTTCTTGCGGGTAGTTGAAGATAACCCCGTAAATTGTACCGTCATCGGCGTAATCTATAATGCCAAAATTCTCTGGCACAACTATCAGGCGTGGTTCTGCGTTAAGATTATTTGCATCATGTAAATATAAACCTGCTGAGGATTCTACAGCCAAAGTTTCGCCATCAGGTGATAATCGAATCCGTCGTGCAAAGCCATCTCCTAATGCTGTGATGCGTTGCAAATTACTAATAGTTTGAGGGTTAATTTCCCCATGATTAGTTATCGTCGGAGGGAGTTGTTGTGCGATATTCAAAACATCCAGATTAGGCTGGTTGGCGAAGAAAAATATCACGCCAAAAATAGCCACAATGATAGAGGCAACAGCCAATAGCCACCATGCCCCTCGTGTTTCTTTTGGCTCTATCGTATCTTCCTGAATTTTTTCTTCTAGTTCTATTTGCTTTAATTGCTCACGAAGACTATCTGAAAAATCTTGTGGTAAATCCTCTTTGAGTGCATATAGGAAATCATTCTCTGACATAATCTAGCTCCCATTTAGCGCGTAATGTTTGGATGGTACGATGAATGATGGTGCTAACATTCGTTGCGGTGAGGTCAACAACAATTGCGATGTCACGGTTGCTCATATCCGCGCCATATTTCAACGCCATAATCTCTTGGTCGCGTGCTGGTAGTGTTTTCAGCAAACAATACAAGCGATGTGCATCCAAACTTTTCTGTACTTCATGCTCAACAGAAAAGTCCGAGATATGGTGATTGGCATCGTATAGGGGTAACGGGGCGTTTTGTTGCTGGCGGAGATGATCTGTTGCTAAATTACGAGCAATCTGAAATAACCACGCCGCAAATGCGCCTAAATCGCTGTTGTAGCTCTCACGATAACGCCATGCTTTCATCATCGTGCGTGCCGTTAAGTCTTTCGCTACCTCAGTATCACCTGTTCGGTAGCGAAAGAAATTATAGAGACGGGGCGTTTGCTCATCATAAACCCTATCCCAATCGACTTGTGACATGCTGAACCTTTCGGTTGTTTCTCTAGCAGTACTGCTTTCTAACCATCCATTACCAGAGCAAGCATCAATCTGTCACAGATTGGTCAATCAGATAGTGTATCCTGTTCAAGGTTGAGCCAAGCTAGCTCATTGTCAGAGAGGTTAATATCTAGTGCAGAGGCATTATCATTGAACTGTTCTGGAGTCATACTACCAATCAGCGCAAAAATATTGAGTGGCTGATTCAAAACATAGGCGAGGGCAAGCTGAGGCACAGAGACATTTTTCTCTTGCGCCAGTTCTTGAGCGCGGTCTAAACGCTTAAAATTCTCTTCATAAGCATAGGCATTGATGGTGACACCTGAGAAATAATCATCAAATTCGCTTAAATTATCACGGGTATAGCGTCCTGTCATGAAGCCACCTGCGAGGCTTGACCATGTGAGTAAAGCCATGTCTTGTTCTTGATACCATGCTTGTGCTTCTTTATCATGCCCAACACTGATGCAGTCATCCCATGCTGGCTTGACCATCTCAGCGAGACTGAATTGTGGGCTACTCACAGCAAATGGGAGCAAGTCATTTTGCGTGGCGTAATCATTCGCTTGTTTGATGCGTTCATAAGACCAATTTGAGCCACCAATTGCGCCAATCCGTCCAGCTTGATGATGCTCATAGAGGCAATCCATAATCGGTTCGACTGCTTTGCTAGGGTTATCACGATGCAAAACATAGAGGTCGATATAGTCTGTGCGAAGCCGCTCAAGCGATTCATGGATGTCACTCGTAATATCTTCTGGTGTCACCCGTTGGCGATTGTCATAAGGATGTGCGCCTTTACCAAGTATCACAATCTCATCACGAATATTGCGTTCCTGTATCCATTGCCCTAAAACACGCTCACATGCGCCACCCCCATAGCCATGTGCCGTATCAAAAGTGTTGCATCCGCCTTCAAACGCGGCATCGAACAGTGTGAACGCCTCATCTCTATTCTCGTCAGTGAAGTAGACCGTTCCTTGAATTAAGCGTGAAACGGGTTTGTTGAGTCCTTTAATTTGATTGTATTTCACGTATCGCCTCGATTTTTTCTTTTCATTTTACCCTATTACCACCCTCCCGATAGCACCATTTTCCAGCTATACTTCCTCACATTCACAAGACGGGTGCAGACTCGTCTTTTTCATGAGAGTTTGACAGGAGTAGCAATGAGATTAGGTATTATCGGATTGCCGAACAGTGGCAAAACCACCTTGTTTAACGCCTTAACAGGGGGTGAATTTGAGACGAGTGCAGTCAGTAGCGGTATGTTTGAAGTCAACACATCAGTTGTTAATGTGCCAGATGAACGCCTCGATAAGTTAGAAGCGATGTATAAATCCAAGAAGAAAACACACACGACTATTATCTACACGGATGTGGGTGGTTTGGATAAGGGCATCGGTGAAGGGGGCTTAGAAGGTCCTCTGAGAAGTGAACTGCAACAGGTGGATGGTTTCGTGCATGTTGTGCGTGCGTTTGAGAGCGATGTCGTGCCACATCCTTATGAAAGTATTGACCCTCAACGCGATTTAGAGACCCTCGATACAGAATTTCTCCTGCTAGATTTGGTGGCTGTCGAGAAGCGTTTAGAGCGTATCGAGAATGAATTACGCATCAAAGGCAAACGCGCTGACCAAAATTTAGTGGATGAAGTGCCACTGATGGAACGCCTCAAGGCGCATTTAGAACAAGATAAACCTCTGCGTGATTTGACGTTTACCGAGCGTGAACGCAAGATGATGGGTGGCTTTGGCTTTATGACGCTCAAGCCTGTGTTGATTGTGATTAATCTTGGGGATGAGCGCAAAGCTGGCGATGACAGCATTGATTATCACTACAGCAAAGCTAATCATATCGGTTTGCAAGCGGCACTGGAGGCAGAACTCGCGCAACTAGACCCCGAAGATGCTGAGATGTTCATGGAAGAATATGGTGTGACAGAACTGAGTGCCGATAAGGTCATTCGCTTGTCTTATGATTTGCTAGGTGTGCAAGATTTCTTGACTGCTGGCGAATCCGAAGTGCGTGCGTGGACAATACCATCTGGGGCGACAGCATTTGAAGCGGCTGGTGCTATTCATGGGGATATTCAGCGTGGCTTCATCCGTGCGGAGGTGATTCCGTATGCTGATTTGATGGCATTGGGTAGTGAGAAAGATGTGAAAGCCGCAGGTAAAATGCGCCTTGAGAGTAAAGACTATGTCGTGCAAGAAGGCGATATTCTTGTCTTTCGCCATAGTAGCTAAGAGAAAATTTAACGCAGAGGCACAGAGAGGCGGAGAGAATCTAGCATAGTCTGTAGTGTAAATGGCGGGCATATCAACGGTGATATGTCCGTTTTTAATATGAGAGAAAGTTTGTAAAATAACTCATCATCGCTTCACTGCGTATCTTTGCCTAATCCAGCTTGGCGTGCTTTGATGATAGCTTGCGCTCTATCAGCGACCTGTAATTTATTAAAAATGTTAGAAATATGATTGCTCACTGTTTTCGGACTAATGTAAAGTTGGTCAGCAATCTCTTGATTATTTTCGCCACTGGCAATTAGCTCTAGCACTTCGCTCTCGCGTTCAGTTAATTCAGGGAACGGTTCAACACTCTGGTTTGTAGTTCCTTTAGCATTCTGGAAAAATGCTGTTAAGCGAGTCGCAATTGCAGAACCAAATAGGGCTTCGCCACGCGCAACTGCTCGAATTGTATTGATGACCTCTGCTTTATCTGCGCCTTTTAATATATAGCCACGCGCCCCAGCACACATTGCCGCAAAGAGTGAGTCATTGTCCTCTAGCATTGTCAGCATAATAACGCCTGTATCGGGTTTCATCGCCATAACCTGTTGTGTGGCTTCAATCCCATTCATATCGGGCATGTTAATATCCATCAAAATGACATCAGGGGCTAGTGCTTGCGCTTGAGCAACTGCATCATAGCCTGTGCTGGCATCACCCACGACCTCAATATCAGCTACTTTCATCAAAATGGCGATAATACCCTCGCGGAATAGGGTATGGTCATCTGCAATTAGAACGCGAATTGTACTCATCATTTACTCCTGAGTAATGAACGGCAGGTTGACAGTCAGTTGTGTGCCATGATTACCGTTGGATTTGATTTCTATAGTTCCACCAAGTTCCTCAGTGCGCTCTCGCATAGAGCTTAACCCGACACCTGCCTCTAAGTCAGACGGTAAACCAATCCCATTATCAATGACTGAAATCTCAAAATTGGATAATTGATCATTGGTAGATACTTTCAGTTGAACCTTGCATTTTCGTGCATCGGCATGGCGAATGACATTGGTAACAGCCTCTAAAGAAATACGATAAACGGCAACTTCGATAGCGGCGGGTAATTTCGGTAGTGGTTCAGGGTTGGCATTAATAGCAATCTGCAATGACTTCGTACCACTCATTTGGGCAACATGCGCTCGCAAGGCTTCTAACAAACCGAGTTCATCGAGTGCTGGCGGACGCAATTCATAGACTAAACGGCGAATGTCGGCAACCATTTGTTGTGTTTGGCTCTTGAGTTCTTCTACCTGTTTGCTAGCGATACTTGATTCATTCTCCTTGAGTAAATCAAGCACAGCATCCAATTGGAGCGTTTGGCTGGCTAGAGTTGGTCCTAAACCGTCATGTAAATCTCGGCGGATGCGACGACGTTCTTCTTCGCGTGTCATCACCAATTTTTCACGAGATTGCTGGAGGGCTAAGGTTAGCCTCGTTGCTGAGGCTACTGGCGCAATCTGAGCGGAAATATCCGCTAACAATTGTTGTTCTTGCTCATTGAACTTTTCATCGCCTGCACGGGGTGCAACGAGCAAGTGTCCAACAAGTTCTGTTTGATAACGTAAGGGATATGTCTCATTCTTTGTACTTTTAGTTCCTGTTGAGGCATGACCAATTCTTACATCATTTTCAATGAGTTCAATTGCGACATAAGGTAATTTAAGAGTGCTGGCGATAGTTTCTACAAGTGACTTGAGTGTCTCGGACGGCATGGCTGTCGTCTGTAACTGTTGCCCTAAGCGTGATAAAACTGCATAGGGATTATCGCGTTCGCCAAACATCAGGTGATTCACAGCTTGTTGCAATCGGTCACGGGCAGGTTGAATAATGATGATAATGATGACAGTCGCAATTAATGAAACAAGTCCATTGCCTGATGATTGAAAGAGAACACTCAATCCGCCTACGATTAAAGTATAGAGTAGGACAATGAATGCACTCAATCCACCAAAAACGAGTGTGCGGTTGATGATAATGTCAATATTCCAGAGTTTATAGCGTAAAATGGCTATCGCTATCGCAAATGGCAATACCATGAGTAGAATACCACTAACATACCATTCAGCAACATTGACGATAACGCGAGCTTCTCCTGCTGGAATATCGATAGCACGTCCGAAAACCATTATCCACATGATAATCGATGTGACATACGCGAGAATCCCTAACAATATCCAGCGTGTTTGTTGTTTTTCAATCGGTGTCGAGTTTCTAAAGTAACGATGAATTTGTAGTACCGCACCTAACAAGATACATCCAACTAATAGGAAAATAAAAAAAGGTGTAGCGAAGTCTGGGATAATATTGAGATTGAGATTAAGTAGGTCAGTTTCAATCATTAATACAATTGTCGTGAGCCAGGGTATAAAAGCCCATTTTGGCGAGAAACGTCCATTTGGCAATAAGTAGAGAAATGTAATCTGAAATATATTACCTATAGTATTTGCTACAGCACCCGGATATAGCAAATAGGGGTGGATACTTGCCCACTGTGCTGACCCTGAAATTATAGAATATGGCATACTCACGAGTGCCATCGAAATAAGTAAGCCAATGCGTGTTGTTCCCATTCGCCACAAAATGACTAAGCCAACTGTTAGATATACAATGAGTGTAATTATTGATATTGTGATTGACGCTACAGCATAATGTTGTAGAGATAAGCCCCACGATTGCAAGACCATTTCTTCTGTTGAGGATACCTGAATCCAATCACATTCACCTTCGCCAATCATCCATGTACCATCACAGGGCACAATCATGTTGTGATAATCTGAATACTGATCGATAAGGAATAAACCTACGAACAAAATAGCGGCTAAAATCCAAATAAAAAGACCAAGCCGACGGGTGGTAGATTGTGAGAACTGAAAGGGAGATGGTAGCGAAAGACTGGTCATAATGTTCTACTTACTAACAAAGTTTAGTTTGAATGTGGTGCTGAACCCTAGAGAACAGCACCTTGATTAGCTTATCCTACTATTCCATTTCTGGCATTGGGATTGCACCAAATTGTGACATGAAGGCTAAGTTATCGGTTACGC
Organism: Phototrophicaceae bacterium; assembly: GCA_965230145.1. GTDB lineage: Bacteria > Chloroflexota > Anaerolineae > Aggregatilineales > Phototrophicaceae > JAUZRW01. The sequence goes on along the minus strand of CBDDKI010000002.1, from coordinate 1,558,513 downwards.
CCCAGTGTTCGACAATTAAGCCATCTTCAATACGGAATAAGTCGAAGATAGGAATGTTGATTTCATTGCCCGTTGCAGGCAGTCCCATAAATTCACCTTCATGAGTACCAGTCCATGTAGCAATGACGGCAACTTTATCACCTTCTGCAATTATGTCGATAATCTCGATTTCAAAGTCAGGAATAGCAGAATTAAGCATTGTTATGCTTACACTTAATGTTTCAAATGCAGACATCCCTTCCATCGCTTCCAATTCATGGTCAACCACATCAGGTGATACCACTTCAGCCAATACATCAAGGTCACCTGTAGTAAAACTTTCTTCAAGGAGGCGTTGCACGATTGCTTTGTTTGTTTCTTCGGTTGCTGCCATATCATCCTCCTGAGCAAATACAAATGAAAGTGGGACAACTGCTACTAATAAAACTAAGCCAACTACTTTTACCCATAAATTTTGTTGCTTGATCATTTTGTTTCTCCATGAGAAATATGTTTAAGTTAATTCCAGAATACCCGACGGGAAATCCTAGTGTCATGGGGGCAGACACCTATTTAGGTCGGGAAGTTTTCCCGAGTGAAATATTTATTTCGCGGGTAATTACAGCTATAAAGGTTTTTGTCGTCATTTTAAGCGGTTGAGACAGGTCTCAACCCTACATTAATCCCGAAGAATTAGGCATTTACGTAGAGTTGACATCCATAGCATCCGCAAATGAACATAAGAATTAATGTGGTTACACTTAGTTATACAAATTTGTTGAGTTATTAGCGGCTTGGCAATGTAAAGGAGAGGACGGACATATCATCGGTGACATGTCCGTTTTTGAGAGAGAAAGTTTATCGAGTTATGGTTAATGTCGATAGCAATAGCTTGTGCTATAATTCGCCTCAAACTCTATATCACGGTCTGTAAACGTATTAAATACTCGGTTATTCATCCAATGCCATTCTAGGAAAGGATTATACTTTTCACGCCGTTGATTTTCACGACGGTCTAGACCATAAAACCAATTATTGAGCCTTTGCTCAATCTCGGCATCATCAGAATTTTCCAATTCAAGCATTGCAGGCAAGGCATCTGCTGAAAGGGTGCTGAGATAACACATATCCAAGTCTTCACCAGCTTGATACCGCTCAATGTTGTGTGAGGCAATGTAATTGTCTACATTCAGGATATTGAGCGAAACTGCGTAGCCAATGATGACAAGCAGTATCCCGAATGAGAAAATGTGTTGACGCACGCGGAAGACACTCAATAGACCAAACACCAGTAATGCGCCCAAACAAACCATGAAAATATGCGTGAATAAACGCAAATGGGTAAAGCCATAAGCTAATTCATAGAGTGACATCCGTTGCCAAGCAGAGGCAAGCATAACCAGCGTAAGCAAAACCAATAGCACCGACTGTCCACGGAAAATGCTATGTTGTGTTGTGCTTTGGCGCAGAGTGAGCTTATCCAAGACGAGCATCAAGCCCAAGGTTAAGCAAGATACCGCAACCAATTCAAAGAAGCCACGCCGCGCATAATCAGAGAAGGTCACACCATCTGCAATGACATCATTCGCGCCGAATAAATAAGCAAATTGAATCATCACAAAAAATCCAAATAAGAGCAAAACACTGGTGAGGATGATGCCTGTTTCAATCAAGCCAAGTCTAAAATGAAATCCGCTATTTTTAGGCTTTTCAGGGTCGTCATATGTAGATTGTTCTTCTATTGCATCAGCATCTATCGTTGTAATTGACTCACTGACTGCATAGCTCAGAAAGCCAGTGGCTAATAATGACAAGCCACCAATTGTCATGAGAGATGTAATGACGGCATCAAGGTTATCGAATTGGAAAATGCTAAAGATAGAGGTGAGTTGTTGAGCAAACACTAAATCGGCTGAACTGAGCAGAACCGCAAAAATAATGATAATCGGGATGGTTAGAGCCACACCACGCAGGACAGCCATTGTGCCTTTTGCATTAGAAAAATCATGCTTACTGAGCCATTTTGCCAAGCCAATAAATTCTGAAATACTCCCGATAACTGTTGCGATACCGACTGCAATAGCAATTAAAATTTGTTCAATAAACGACGTGGTATCGAGATGTTTTTGGTGTGTTAAAAAGTGAACCCAGAGCGCAAGCAAGGAGGCAATCGCCAGCAGATTAATAGCGAATATAACCTCACTAGCACGGATTGCGGTCATGAAAGCAAAGAAAATAATTGGTAAGAGTACCCACATATTGCGAAGTGTAAATGCTGTGCCATTACGTCGCACAAGCAATAACGTTACGCCAATGATTAGCACCGTATAGATTGGAAATGATAATCCGACTGATTTTTCGTAAAAGAAGAAATAACCGATAAGACCTAGTAGAAAACCCGAAAACGCTACAGGTAAAGCCGAGATTTTGCGCTCCATAAGGTCGCCCTCCATTGGCTCATAAATAGTATGGATAACATGATTTTACTCGAATCATCCTTATGTGATGATAATTTCTCGGTAGCGTATGAAAAGCGTATAGATTAATACAAATTCTATAAAGCTAGTTTACGCTGATATTTCATGATTTTAGACACTAACACATCAATTGGAAGCTTTTATTGTGAAATTGATACATGCAGGTTGTCTCTATTGTCGATATTTTCAAGGAAGAGATGCCTCCGAATTCATCTGTGAAGCATTTCCTGATGGAATACCTGATGAGATTGTTAATGGTTATTTTGATCATCGAAGACCTCATCCTAATGATAAGGGTATGCAGTTTGAGATGAATCCAGATAAAGAAAATATGCGACGTTATGTTGACGAAGTATATGCTTTGATTGAAAAAGATAGCAAGCGATACTCTGAACATAAACGCATACGTGAAGAGAAGTTACGGCATACCTATGGATTTCCTGTGATTGATGATTTAGATATTATGTTGAATAAGCTAAGGCAAATGTCTAAGCAAGAGAGACGAGAATTAGCAATAAGGCATAGAGAACAGAGAGACGATAAGACCTAGATTTCTAATCTTCTGCCTCATCCTTTTCTTCTGTTAGTAGGCGACGCAAGACCTTACCGACGAATGACTTAGGTAGTATCTCCCGAAATTCGATTTCCCAAGGGATAGCATATTCTTCTAAACGACGTTTACAGAGGGCAATGAGTTCTTCTTTAGTGAGGCTCGTATTTGGACGGGGCACAACGAAGGCTTTGATTTTCTGCTCGCCATTCTCTTGCCCAATGCCGACGACTGCCGCCTCTAGCACCTTGTTATTTTCGTATAGTACCTCTTCCACATCACGCGGATACACACTATAAACACCTGACATAATCGTATCGCGCTTGCGACTAATAATCTGAAAATAGCCGTCACTATCCATGACAGCGACATCACCTGTATAGAGCCAGCCATCACGCAAAATGGACTCGGCTTCGTCCTCGTGTTCTGTTCCCCAATAGCCTGACATCACCTGTGGACCTTGTACAATAAGTTCACCAATTTTGCCACTCGGCAAATCTTCACCTGTAACCAAATCGACAATTTTCGCATCGGTATTGGGGATAGGGATGCCGATTGAGCCGACTTTTCGTAAACCATAGAGCGGATTAGAGTGCGTAACGGGGCTGGCTTCGGTGAGTCCATAACCTTCGACCAAGCGTCCGCGTGTGAGTTTCTCAAAGGCTTCTTGGACTTCCACAGGTAAGGGGGCTGCGCCACTGATACAGGCTTTAATCGACGATAAACCATAGCTACGGACATTCGGGGCTTGGTTAATGGCTGTGTACATCGACGGAACGCCCGGAAAGAGAGTCGGTTTATATTGTTTGATATGCTCTAAAACTTGTTGCAAATCAAAGACGGAGAGCAAGACCATCGTTGCCGCAATGGTCACAGGAACGTTCATGCCACTAGTGAGTCCATAACTGTGCAAAAAGGGCAAAACACACAAAACGGTCTCATCACCATACTTGAGGTCGGGTATCCAATGGCGCGTTTGGATTGCATTCGCCACCAAATTCCGATGCGTCAAGCAGACTCCTTTGGGCGAATCGGTTGTGCCACTGGTGAAGTTGATATTGGCTAAAGCTGTATGCTCGACCTCAATATTCGGGTTGCTGGTCGGTTCATCTGCAATGAGTTCATCCATCATCACACCGATGTCTTGTACACTGGTATCACGCTCCTCATCGAGGATGTCACGCAGTAATTTTTTGTAGACATTGGCTTCCATCACATTGCGAATATCCACAAAAACCACTGTTTCAATGCCTGCTTTTTGCTTGAGTGTGGTTGCTAAAGCACTATAGGCACTGAGGGTAATCAACACTTTGGAGTCAGTTGTCTTAACCTGATGGATGATTCGTGGGGCATCGGCATCAGGATTGGGTAGAACGCTGATTGCGCCGATTTTCATGATGGCATAGTAGGCGATAATTGTCTGCGGTGCATTCGGCAAAACAATGATGACCCGATCACCCTGTTTAACCCCTAATTTTTGCAGGGCATAGGCGAGTTGATTGGTCTTTTCGTTCAATTGCTGATACGTGAGTTTCTGACCATAGAAAATGACTGCATCTTGCTTAGGTTTCCAATCAGCGGCACTTTCCAAAAATTTATGAAAGGGCTGATGTGGAATGGGAATCGTTTCAGGCGTGTTTTCATTGTATTGAGTCAACCAAGGGCGACGGGCATCTGATGCAGTTTGTCCGCGCCATGAGGATTGTTTTTCACCGACGAAATCTTCAATCGCCCGATTCACGGCTTGATAGCGTTCTAGCTGAACTTGGTGCTTGGATGCGCCCACATCGTAGACTTCGGCATTGGGAATCATCTTGCCGACATCATCAAAGGCATAGCGCGGAAAGAGATTATCGCGTGCGCCCGTGAGAACCAGTGTTTCAACCTGTAAATTACGGAGCAAATTCCAGCCTTGCCATTTGAGCAGATTATTGAATGCCATGCGCTTCATCACATGCAATTCTGCATCCCAGCGCGGACGATAACGCCACAGTGGACGAAAGGGGGCTGTCGGTATCTTGGAAAAATAGCGCACAAAACTCGGCGTAGGATACTCACCACCCGAGGCAATCAAAACCAATTTAGAGACTTTTTCAGGGTAGGCATTGGCATATTCGACACAAATTGACCCACCAAACGAATGCCCAACGAGGATGAATTGTTCAGGCAAATTCAGATGTGTGGCGATAGCGTCAATGTCGGCAATCATTTCATCCATCGTGTATTGGGTATAGGGCGCATCACTCTGACCGTGTCCGCGCAGGTCTGGCACAACCACCCGATAACGAGGCGCAAAATGATTGATTTGGCGTTCAAAGGATTCTGCCGCGCCTGCGTAACCATGAATGAAAACAATCGTCTGCTGGACTTGCTCTGGACGCATATCAATGACGCTCAGATGCTTGGTGGCGACTCTGGGAATTGGCACTTTGACGCGATAGAGGTCGAAATCATATAAAAATGTCGCACGTTTGATGCCCCGTAATTGCTTTTTCATAAGAATAATTTTCTTTGCTATCAAAAAGGTTGTATAGCGTTATTATAGCGTGGATTATGTTTTTCAGACTTCATATTGAATATTTCTAAGTTCGTCACACTCTATTAAAATGTGCTATTGCTGTTTAGTCAAAGAATGTTTTATGTCAAATATCGAGAAATTATTAGCTATTGGACAAGATAAACCTTGGGAGAAATCTAAAAATAATACTCATGGGAAGTCAAATATTTTGCTTCTGAGAGAACACTTACGAAGAATGCTTATTTGGAAAAAACACTTAGCAATCGATAATCAATATATATGGCATCTGAATATAGTCAAAGCAATAAACTCTGACTTTGAGCTACCCAAAGATCATGCAAAATATATTGTTAAAAGTGTACTGACAATTGAAATGGAGGCGATTTGTAATAACGCTTTACAATGGGAATATCTAAAAATTTCTTCTCCAAATTTGGCAAATGAATTTAACTTACCTGAACCATATGAAGCCTCAATCTTAATGTTTGAACGTGGTGGTAGTTTTTTGATAAATCCACCTTTTATAGAAATTAGTTCTGGTAAGGCTTTTATCAGTAGATATACATATAACAAATTCCAGCCAGAGAATCTAGCTAAACCAATTGTAGAATTGGATATAAAGAAATTAGACGAAATAGATAGCAATTTCTCGGATAATAGACCACATCCTTATATTGAGTTACCTCTTTAAGCATAAATTTTTTGCTATTTCAAAAAGAGTATTTGATTAGCTAATGTCAAAAAAACTACTAGATTCACCTATCATGAAACCCCTTGCCCTCGAAAATTTTAGGCATAGCTTTCTCAATGCGAGAGATGCGCGTTTTGGATTGCTTCGCCCCTGAAAAATGTAGCAAATAGCCCTTTTGTCGTCCGGGGGTGAGGGCTTCAAATGCTGATTCAAAGGCAGGGTCATCCTCAAAAGCACTGATTAATTCATCAGGGAAATCAAACTCAGAGGTCGGTTTCGGTGGGACTTTCAAGCCTGCTTTTTCAACCTCAATCGCCTCTTGGATGAGGTCTTTAATCGTCGCTTCCATCTCGCGCACTGTGTCAACATCTGTGAAGCGCAGAACACGACTTGCATGTGAATTTTTTGTGGGTTGGATGAGGGCATTATCAGGGTCTTTAAGCAATGCGCCTTTGAAAAAACTAAGCGAACAGTAATCTACCAATGCACTGAGTATTAGCACATTGTTACCATCATAGGTATAAGTCGGCACACTCCACTTGACCTCTTCGGTTAGGTCGGTCTCAAGGAGGATGCGTCGTAATTCTGCCATTTCGTCTGTCCAATTATGGACTTTGCACTTTGGTGTGCCTCCCAAGGGGCAACGTCCGCAACCTACGACAAAATATTCATCAACTTTAGGATTCATGGTCTGCGTCTCCTGAAACAGTGTGTGATGTCATCAGTAACTATTATAGTTTACAACCTCAAAAATACTTAACGCGGCGCCATGCGAATTGCCCCGTCAAGGCGGATGACTTCCCCATTGAGCATCACATTCTCGACAATTTGCTGGGCGAGTTGCGCGTATTCGGCGGGATCGCCTAAGCGCGATGGAAACGGCACTTGTTGTCCGAGTGAGATACGGGCAGGTTCAGGTAGACCTGCTAAGAGTGGCGTATCGAATAAACCCGGTGCAATCGTCATCACACGGATGCCATCTCGGGCTAAATCACGCGCTATGGGTAAGGTCATGCCGACGATGCCACCTTTGCTGGCACTATACGCCGCTTGCCCAATCTGACCATCGTAAGCCGCAACCGATGCAGTGTTGATAATCACACCACGTTCACCTTGCTCGTTAGGTGAGTTCTGGAGCATGGCAAATGCCCCTAAGCGAATCGCATTGAATGTGCCTACTAGATTGACATCAATCACGCGCTTGAAACGGTCTAAGGGATGTGCGCCTTTTTCGGGATGATAGGTTTTCATCGCCTCGCCGATACCAGCACAATTGACCAGAATATTCAGCTTGCCAAACGTATCAATTGCCGTATCAACTGCATTCTGGATATCTTCTTCACTGGCAACATTGGCTTTCACAAAAATAGCATTTTCACCGAGTTCATCTGCGAGAGCATTACCTTTTTCTTGGTTGAGGTCAGCTAAAATGACCTTTGCGCCACCAGCGATAAATCGTCTGGCTGTCGCTTCTCCTAAACCAGATGCGCCGCCTGTTACGAGAACGATTGATTGGTCTAAATTCATGAATGGCTCCTTTTAAAATTTAAGTTTTTTGTAGGGATATAAATGCCCTAAAAAATCTTCCATATAAATAACGGAAAAGCCTAATGGCGCGTCCAAAATATATACCATTTAACTACTCTATATCAGCTTCAACATTACGCCCTTTCATCTCTTGAATACTGAATCCATATGAGATGAAATACGAGCCGCCAAATAACAAAACTTTGAGGGTACTCTGCAATAAGGCAGGGTTATCGTGCAATTTGATGTAGGGTTCACCTTCAGCGATTTTGTGTTCAAGTCCATGATGCTCTAGCACTTTGAGTATTTTCTTGGCTAATGGGGCTGGCATCTGCCCGAGTAAACCACCACCTGCTTCAAATAACGCGCCTAAAGACTGTTCCATATTGAGATATTGTGGAAAATGTCGCCAAGGATAGAAGGTCGTCGCATGAGCTTGAGCAATATCCATCACCACTGAGTCGGGGTTAGCAACCTCACCTCGAAAAAAGACAGCTGTTGGTTTGCTGGTATATTCGTAAAGCAGAGGATGTTCATCGACAATTTGAATGTCGTTGACCGTTGTGCCGAAGTTGACGATACGATGCTCCAAAACACCTAACACGCGAATGATATAACTGCGAATAGGGCGCAAGCCTTCAACAGATTCATCGTACTCTGCAATTTGTGTGATGAGTTGGAGTTCATTCGGTGATGCTCCAACTTGGGCAACCAGTAACGCGGCTTGGCGATTTTCACCTGCTAAATCTGCAAAAAATTGTTCCGTGTGTGGCATAAAATGTCCAATAATGTTCGATGAATAAAACTATGTTCTGTAGGGCGCAGATCGTCGGTCTGCCCTCACACTTATTTCAAGAAACGTAGTAACCACTCAGGATGAGGATAATTGACTGTCACCATATCATCTTTAAAGGCTTGCAGGTCATACGGCACTTTGCGGAAATCAACCTCAGCATTATCATCTTCAAAAGTGACAATTGCCCATTCTGCGAAATTAATATCTGTGAATGATAATCCGACACTGCCAGGATTGATGACACGCCAATTACCTAGTTTTCTATCCATAACCAGATGGGTATGTCCACCAATTGCAAGTCGTCCAGCACGGTCTAAGAGAGCATCTTGAGCTTCTTCTTGTGGAGTGTCTGGTTTAAGCGATACCGCATCATCGTCACCCGGAATACCATGATAGCCAATCACATCGCCATAATCATCAACGCGGTGATGCAACTCGCGTCCGATAGTTTTTGCCACAAACTCATAGTCATCCCAAGAGAGTTGGTCTAATGTCCAATTGAGGAGAGTGTCACGTTGAGTGAAATTAGCCTTGCGTTTCTGGAAACCCTCTTCATCTTTGGCAGAAGGTACGGCTGGGCGTTTACCTGTGACCAAATAACGGTCTGTATTGCCCCCAATGACCTTGAATTTATCTTTGCCATATTGTTCATGCAACTCACGCAATTTGGTTACACATTCCGCAGGACGAGTCCCCCATGCTGCATAATCGCCCAAGCACCAAATCAAATCGACTTCGCCGATAGAATTTAAGTCGTCTAAGACAGCTTCAAAGGCAGGCAAGTTGCCATGAATATCAGAAATAACAGCTAGACGCATTGTTGACTACTTTCTTATTGTACAGATGTTAGCGACTAGAATAGTACCATACTCATTTCATTTTTGTGATGATAGGTCGCTCATTAATAGGGAAAGAGTGGCATATTGTATTTTATTCTCATTTGATATGTTTTGAAGACATATTGGAGTGACTGTCCCCAATTCTTCTTCAATTTGAAGGCTTTAGAATACTGACGATACACATGATGCAACTGTACGGGATTATCAACTTTTACTAAATTAGTCATAGCATAGTCTAATCGTTCTATTGCTTTATCTATATGATTTAGCGCCAGTAACGTACTTGCCAGTAAATTAAGGCATGCCGCACTAAGTAAGTAAGATTTATCACAAAAGTACATGAGGGCATTGGTCAGGTATTCAATAGATTTATCGTAATCTTCTAGACGTTCATACACATAACCTAAACCGTACTCGCAATGAGCAACCTTGAACAAATGCTGGGTAGACTCAGCCTCTACCATTGCTTGTTTAAAGTAGTTTTCAGCATCTGTATAGAGACCTAATTCTGCATATATCCAGCCAAGATTGTAGCCGTTGTACGTGAAATCATGTCCATTATCTAATAAGCGGGCGTGATGCCCTGTCTCATGATATATCTGTATAGATTTCTCATAATAGGAACGACGCTCATTATTGAGCATATAGTAAATTGTGCCGAGATGCTGGAGATTGAGTAAATTCAGATAGGGTTCGTCACTGGCAGGGAGAAAATCTCTTGCTTTATTTTGATGAATAAGAGCAGTTTCTTCATCACGTATGACGACAGCTAAACGTGATATGGTGTAATGAATTAGACCTTTAATAAAATTCTCTATATTGTCCAAGGTGAGGTAGTTATAAAGACGTTTCAGGGTGTTATTCACATGAATATTATGGGATATATCTCTTAGGATGCTGACAATATCTATACGTATGTGAGCGTTGATATTGAGTGTGGAGTATTCAGGATGTCTGAGAAGTGGATTCTTAGCTCGATTCCAATAAGACGTGTCTTGAGACTGTATATAGTAATCAGATAGCAACACAAGAGCATTATTAAAAGAATTATGATCATCTTCTCTAATTGCCCATCCATAAGCATGATTTGGCTCGTGGAAAAGTGCGAGGATGTCTTTTTTTAGGACCTGTTTGTAGATAAAATTAGATTTAAGGGCATGTCCTAGACGTAGTTCGCTATTAGCAGTTTCTAATTGGGCTATCGTTGAATGCCGTAAATTCTCATAGATTATCGACATGCTGATTTGACGGTTGCATCGTCTAAGGTCATCAAATATGACCTAATTAAAGGGTGCATACTGTAACCTTCAAAATTATTGATGCTCACAATACGGTTACTGACTAATTCATGAAGTCCAGAGGCGAAATCATTAGTATTGTTGCTTGAACTTATGTTTAAATTGTTCCAAATTACCAATAAATCTTCTGAGTCTAATACTCCTTCTGAGATACTGAGTTCATAAGCTAAATGGACAGCAAAGCATAGCACATCAGGTCTTAGTATTTGTGTTAATGGCTGAAATAAGGTGTTAAATGCCTGATGTTTGCCCTCAGCAATATCAGCGAGAATCTGATCTATAGTTTTGGGCATCATAGCATAACGTCGGACTGCAATTTGAATGAATAAGGGGTTTCCGTTCGTCAAGCGAGCTATTTCCTGAGCCTGTGCTTCTGACAGTTTATTCTCGACCTGCCAAGTGTCTTGTAACGCTGTGATATATGATAGACGTTCTAATTTATCAATGCCTTCAATGGAGACTAAGCTAACATTTGGGTCAAAAACCTGTTGACGTGACGTAATTAATGCACGACTTGATAAGGGTTCATCTGTACCTAAGGGACTTAACATATCCAGAAGTTGCCGAATAATGGTTGCACTGTTTTCGACACTTTCTAGGTTATCGACTACGATTAGATAACGCCCACTGCGTAAACGGTCAGCACAGCCACTGATGAGTTGATTATCTTGCGCTCCGAATAAATCTACCCAACTAAATTGACGACATAAACTTATCAATAATTTGTTAAAAAATGACAATTCTGTTTCATGATCTTTAATTGGGATAAGGTGTCCATAGGCATCCACAACATAGCGTTTGTCTGTTGTCCAATCGAACGCAGTGAATTGTTTGCTTTGTGTCGCATGAATTGCTGAATACCAAGCGAGAGTTGTTTTGCCATCACCAGCGACACCATTAATTAAAACAATAGGACGCTCACTCAGTGCCTTTTTTACACTGATTAAATCTTTATCGCGCCCGAATAATTTAATGGGTGGTGATGGGTGGACACGGCTACGCAAATCATAAACTGTCGAATTACTTTGTTTGGAGATAGATTTATGCTCGAAAAAATTCTGGAATTCTTCATGGCTAGGAGGGGCATATTTTTCACGGCAGGCATTAGACCTTAGAAATAAACTTACATCATGCTCAAACCGTTCAGCCGTAAAAAGACCTATATCATTACGGTCGGCGATGGATGAAAGTACCTTAATATAATCCAATGCTGCGTCACGCCCTATGATACCTGATGGACGTGTTTTCGTACCGTTTTTTGTGGCATTAATGCGGTTAGGATTCCAAGGCTTATCTGCATCTGTAATGCCTAAGCGTGTTGCTTCATCTGCTACTTCGGCATCACTTCTGACTTTTACCGCAGTAAACCAATCGACTAAATTCCAATTCTCATTAGGATATGGATGCTTCTCATCAATGACCATTAATCTTTTGTCTCCCGATAAAAACGGATTATCCTTCGGACAAAATCGGGACTATTGTAAGGCAAATTTTGATAAAGTGCTATTCATATTAGTCATCATACTTACAAAGGTACAAATTACTTCATAGAACCTTCATAACTATATCTTAAAACAGTTAATATTCTTGAGGAACAAATTTATGGGTATTAGACATGATTATTCAGACGTGTATCCTATTATTACAACAACTCTGAAAAGCACAACCACGTTTGCTGATGTACTCCTTTGTTTTCAAACAGTTGATAACTATTTAACTGAAACGCAAAATTCAATGGTTTATTGGGTTATTGATGCGAAGTTAATACAAGTCTCTTACGGCGATACAATTCAAATTATTGAAGCGACAAGCGAAGGCGTTGTAGGCTCAGGGGGGGATGCGCGCGTTATCCCTTTAATGGTAATGGATGACCACATCTATGAGTATTTACTCGAAGAATTGGAAAACCGCTATATTTGGATGCAATTCCCTAATTTTCAAACGGTTGATGAAGCAATTTCATTTATCCAATATATCAACTATCTCCAGCGAGAATAAGCATATCAGCATATAAGCTATTATGGTCACTCCCTGTATAACTTGTATTGACGACTGCACTTTGTACATCAAATTGTTCAGTATAAAAGATGTAGTCTAAGCGCAAAAAAGCACTGTTAAAGTCTGGAATAACAGGGAATGTCCAACCAAAGCCAAAACCTGCCTCACGGAACGCATCCTCGAATTGGCTACTAATTGCACGATAATCTTCTGAGAAATCAGGCATATTAAAGTCACCAAGTATTAAAACGGGATTGTCTTCCTGTGCTGTACGCTCCAATAATTCAGCAATTTCTAGCGAGCGAAATTCAGGATTAAAAATTTCACCGTGCATAGCAGGATGTGTCGGATGCACGTTGTAGACAGTTATTTGGGTCTCATCGTCAATTTGTAAGACTACCCGTTGATGCCCCAATGCTTGTGGAAGAAATTCATATCGCCAATACTCATCTTCAATGATGGGGTAGCGACTCATGAACCCTTGTCCTTGTGTACCTCCAGGATGAAATGCCATGTAGGGATAAGTATCGTTAAACTCATTTCTTAATATCTCTGCTTGAGGGAAGTTTAATTCTTGCAAAGCAACAATGTTAGCGTGTGTATCAAGGATAGTTTGTGTGTATTCTATCGGTAGAGGGTTACCTGCGTAGAGATTATAAGACAAGGCTCTAATATGAATATCACCTGCTTGTGCTTCAATAGGTTTATTTGGGAGAAATAACGCACCCCAAAGCAGAAAAAATGCAATCAAAGCAGGAGTCATCATAGCGACCAAATGCCATTCGTGCATCAGCAAACAAATCGGAATTAAGATAAAGGTCGGAAACCAGAGAATCTGTGCGAAGGTATTCAAAAATTCAACAATTAGCCACTGTTCTCCAATGAGGATAATTAGCGCAATATGTAAAAATGTGTTGAGTGCATATGCTCCAACCATCGCTCTAAAAAACATCAAAGCGACATTACGAATGCTTGTTCCTGTTGTTACTTTCTGAGGCTCGGTTGCCATTTAATATGCCTTAGGGTCAATGTCTGTATCGTAGATGCACATTGTAGAGGACAATAGCACACTTTGTACCATAAGATTTTTAATCAACGCAATGCCTACGCTTGCTTGTATCTGAGCCATGCCCCTCTAAAATATAAAAGTAATCATCAGAAAATAAGGATATATAAATGCGTTATCTAGGACTAATTCTGTTGTGTTCTTTATTTATTGGGCAAATTTCGGCGCAATCTAGTGATGCTTGCCCAACAGACTATGCAGGCTATTTAACCCCACGTCTAAGCGTCGGTGAACAAGCCCGAGTCTTACCTGAGATTCAGCTCAATTTACGTCCTGAACCAACCTTAGACGAAGCGCGTCTTACAGCTTTGAGTGCTGGTACAGCGGTTACAGTTTTAGAAGCACCGCGCTGTGCAGATAATTTTGTCTGGTGGCGTGTTGCAGTCGATGACCTTGAAGGTTGGATTGCCGAAGGTAGCCTAACTGATGAAGAATATTTTATTGAACCGCGTGGTGAATTGCTCATCATAACAGATGATAACGGGCAAAATGATCGCTATATCATCACGGAAAGTGGCTTTACAGAACCAGAAGGCTGTATGCGCCCGCCTGATGATTATGAATTGGTGCAACTGGGTTTTGCGACATTTAATCAACGTACATTATTTATGCTGGATAACGCCCAGCGCATATATGAAACTAATGGTGGTACATGGGCAAATTTCCGTTTGCTTATCACTCAGGGGAGCTATAACGTAGGCGGAGTAGTTGCAAGTTTTGGTACGCATGATGGTGGGGGAGCTGTGGATATTTCAGTCATTGATACGCTAAATGGTTGGGTTGTCATGCGAGAGGAAGTCGCCCCAATGTTGCGTGCTTTGCGGATTGCTGGATTTGCAGCATGGTTACGCGATACCGACGAACTTTATGATGGTTCAATTGTTCATATACATGCCATCGCAATCGGTGATGAAGAAGGTAGTGAGATTGCTCAACAGCAAGTGAATAGTGATTTTGGCTATTTTTCTGGATTCAATGGCTTACCACCCGATGAAGGCGACGACCCTATCCCCGATATATATGGCGACCCAATTATTTGTGAGTGGATGGTTGAAATGGGTTTTGAGGATAGGCGTGAGGAAAGTGACTAATGCACCATAAACTTGAAGAAATCTGTCGTTTGCATCGGATAACCCGTGAGTGCCTTCTGCAAATCTTGATAAAAGGCACGAGTGCTTGGGTAACGACGCTCGATTGGTTTGGCTAATGCCCGCCAGAAAACTAATGCGAGGTCTTCGGGTAAATTATCTCGGATATGATTCGGTGGCGGAGCAATATCATTGGCATGTGCCTGCATCAAGGTAAAAATAGATTTCCCATCAAAGGGGACTTTTCCTGTTAGTAGTTGATAAATAATACAAGCGAGTGCATATTGGTCAGTTGCTGGGCTAGGACGCTCGCCTTGCCATAACTCAGGTGGACTATAGCGTGTCATATTGAAAGAATTGGACGCATCCAGATTAAAGATAATCTTCAAAATACGGGTGATGCCAATTTCTGATAAGAAAGCCTGTCCTCTGTCATTGAACAAAATGCTATGCGGTTGAATTTGCCCATGAACCATCTCAAGTTGATGTAGATTGTCGAGGGCAGTTGCGAGACGTTCGGTCATCATTAGTACATCAGCTAGTGATGGTAAGGTAGGTTGGTCAGCCTGTAACATCCTTATTTTCATCCGTTCCAATAGTGTCCCGCCGTCCATTGCCGTCATTGCCATATACAGTGTTGCACCATCATTGCCAAAATCTTCAATTTTTACTGTATTCGGAATATCTAATTCTTGTACATCCTGCAAAACGTCTTTGCATTGTTGTAAGGCACTATCAACATCCTTGACAGTGATAGTTGTTGCCCGAAGTGCTACGATACGCCCTGTCGTTTCGTGGATAGCTGTATAGACAGCACTATGTTCGCTTGAACCCAACATTTTCAAAGTTGTATAAGGACCAAATTGTTGTTTGACAGGATGAACCATAGGTTTTAGACATTTCACTAACATAACCAGTCG
Source organism: Phototrophicaceae bacterium (assembly GCA_965230145.1). Taxonomy (GTDB): domain Bacteria; phylum Chloroflexota; class Anaerolineae; order Aggregatilineales; family Phototrophicaceae; genus JAUZRW01. The sequence goes on along the minus strand of CBDDKI010000002.1, from coordinate 1,542,766 downwards.
TCTAACTATTAATCATAATGCAAAAGAATTTAACGTGCAAAAGGGCAAGATATGCTATCCTTAAGGATGTGTATTTAACAAATCAGGGGAAATTTTATGCGCCTCATTTTAAAAATAATTACTGTGCTGAGTTTGATGATAGGGGCAATAACGGCTTTCGCACAAGATAATATTGACTTGCCAATTACTGAAGATGTCGACTATACAGTGCGTGTTGCTGATACTTTAGATCGTATCGGTGCAATATTTGATGTTAGTCCAATCTGTATTGCCGAAATCAATAATATAACAGACCCTCGCACGATTGTTGCAGGCGATGTCCTCACTATTTCGATTGCTTGCCCATTATATGGCGATGATGCGCGTGATAATGTTTTCCAAGAAGTGGCTATTCCTCGCGAAGTCGTCACATTTGAAGATTCATGTGAAGGCTATCGGGTTCAACGCAATGATTCAATAGATTTAATCGGTTTTAATATGGATATAGCGCCTCTATCGATAGCTGTAGCAAATGACCTCGTACCGCCTTATGTGATAGAAATTAATCAATGCTTGACTATTCCTGACAATGCTCCTGAATATGAAACAGTACCTGCTCTAACTACTGTTGCTGGTGACCCTATCAATGCCGACGATATTGGCACAGGGGGAGGAACAGGACAATATGTAATTCAGCCAGGTGATACGCTGGATTTAGTTGCTCAAGAGTTGGATGTGTCACTGCAATCGCTAATCATTTTCAATAATGTTGTCGATGCAAAAACCTTGACTGCTGGTACTGTTATTTTTATCCCTTCTGATGCGCCACCATATGGTGTATTCCCTGCAATTAATTTCAATACAACAGGGTCACTCTACGTGATTGCAGAAGATGACACCCTCGAAAGTATTGCTGAATCTTTTGATGTTGCCCAGATTGCAATTGAAGTTGCTAATGAGATTGATTCAGATGATGAGCTAGTCGTTGGCGAAACAATCACCATACCACCTAATGCTCTTGCTTTTGGTCAAGATGATGATTTCGATCCATCGACCTTATTAGGACAAGGCGGAGGCGGTGACGTGCATGTGGTGCAACCTCGTGAAACAATTGATGGCATCGCAGCATTCTACAATGTTGATACACAATGCTTGCTTGATGCGAATAACATAACTCGTGCGAATCTTATACAACCTGGTACGGCAATTGTGATTGACCAAAATTGTCCAGAATATACAGGGGATGGCATTCCATCAGTGCAGAGTTCAATTAATCCAACAAATGCAGATGATTAAATCATTTGTACGGTGAAGAAGCCTCAAAGATAAGCATCTTTCATCAGTTTGTCATAAATATATTTACAACAAAAAACCCTCTTCTGTAATTACAGAGGAGGGTTTGTAATTAAGCAGTTAGAACTTCAGGATTGTGCAACGGGTTGCAGACCGAATTGTTTAGCAACTTCAGGTGTAACCAATCCCAATAGTGCGTAACCAAAGCCCGTTATAACCAGACCGAGTATCGCAAATCCAACACCGAGGGCAATCGCACCGTATGCGAGTCCAATAGCCATAGCTGATAAGCTGAGTGACGTAACCAGACCAGCAGCTGTCAATTGCGTATTACGAGCCGAATTAGCCACAGGATTACCAGCGTCGTCTAGCAAAGCTTCGTCAGGGTTATTTGTACCAGCAGGGTCACCGCTTTCTACTGCAAAACGACCCATTTCAGCGTAACTTAAGCCGTTGCTACTATTTGCTGCATGGACTTGAATAATATCTGCCATACTGAGTGCGGTTGCGATGTTCGTGACGGGTGTGTCTGGAATAGACGCATCACTCGGGGTGACGATATTCTGTTGTTCAAGTTGCTGACCAACAAACATGCGAGTGTAAATGCCAGCACCTGCCGCAACTAAACCTGCAATGAAAAAAGCAATACCGATAATCATAACTGTTCTTGGGAAGAGCTGTAACTTGTTCACTTAATCCTCCTTGTGATTAAGACTTTGAACTCTAGTAATTCGCTAGAGTCTTGCTTTAAAAACTTATCAATATTGTAGTTTTTAAGCCTAGTGTCCTCAAGTTACATCTGTCTGGAATAAACATGACAAGTGTAATATCTGTCATGTAATTCTAACTAAGTTACCTGTGATTTATATAGTTTTGTCACTTGCTTACCAACATCATCCCATGTGTAAGATTGTGCTTTACGACGACCTGCTTCGCCCATTTTTCGAGCGAGTTCCTTTTGGATGAGTAATTTTAATAGAGCTTCGGGTAATTCTTCTGCTATATTTTCTTGAGAAATCAGCAAACCTGTTTTCCCATGCTCAATTGCATCCTCCGCACCACAATCGCGTGTTCCTATCACAGCAACTCCTGCGGCACTTGCTTCCATAATGGCTAAACCAAAGCCTTCAAATTTCCAACCAGCATCAATAGAGGGGAGAGCAAAAACATCGGCTTTGGCGTACCATTCCAGCATCTCTTCATCACTGACAAAGCCCAATAAATGTACTGCGCTTTGCAATCCTAAAGCATTAATTTCGGCACGAATTTTTTCTACATAAGCAGGTTCAGCTTGTAAACTACCTAGCACATACAATTGGATATCGGGCAATGTCTTACGGACGACAGCTAACGCACGCACAAGCTCTAATGTTCCTTTGCGCCCCTTAACTCCCCCAGTCGTTACTATGATTGGATAGTCTGTATTCTGATGTGTAACTTCTGCAAAATGCTCCGCATTGACGGCATTTAAGATAACAGTCGTATCCGCTTTTGGCACAATTTGTCTAGTAATTTTCTGAGTGTAGTTACTTACGCAAATAATATTTGTCTGCTCATAAGCACATTGATAAATGCGATTAATGGGAAAGCGACGTATTTTGGGGAGATTGATATAACTACCATGTGCCGTCATAAATGTCGGACGACTTTTCGCAATTAAAGCTACTAATGGCGCATATATTTCGACTGTTGTATGGATAACATCACAATGCTTGAGTAAATCGGCTATTTTCTTTTGCCATAGACACAGTCTTACAAGTGTATGCGATTCTTGGGGTACAACACTTGGCAGAATGGGATGATATGACAAACTATCGGCTGATGTACTATTGCGTGCGGTTAAAATTGTAAGATTATGATCTTGGTCTTGCAAAGCTTTGATGAGGCTTAGACTATAGGTTCCCCAACCATGTTTATAAGTTAAATCAGATGTGAGCAGACCAATCTGCATTATTATTTGTATCCTTCAAATCTAAATCTATCTTAGAATAGTGGAAGGCTCTGAATCAAAACAGGGCGACTATTTGCCACCCTGTAAGTAAATTACTTTTGTGAATCTAATTTGACTGTGCAGTTTCTACGCTTGCGAACGTTTCGCTTTCTGAGTGAATGCCTGTTGCGCCATCAGGTCGTGTACCGCGTGTTGCGGTAGGTTGTAGCACAGGGTCACTTTGTCCTTCGCCAGCTGCTTCAAAGCTACGAACTTCAAAGGTGTGATTACCTTCTTCAAATGCCCAATCATAACGCCACAATGTCCATGCGCGTCCTGATAATGGCTCACGCATTTCTGCTGGTTGCCATTCACCATCATCAACGCGTACTTCCACAGCAACAATTTCACGATCACCAGCCCAAGCGATACCACCAACAGGAACAAACATTTGCCCGTCATCGTCGCTATAGACATTATTGCTGGCAACAGTATCAATGACTGATGTTTGGTTCACAATTGCTTGTTCAGACCATCCACGACGTACCCAATAACCTGGTTCCCATTCGCTGATAAATTCAATACTACGAATCCATTTTGGTTGTTTCATACCATAACGATTCGGGATATGAATACGAAGCGGGAAACCATTACGGAGTGGAAGTGGTTGGTCATTGAAGTGATACGCCAACATAATGCGGTCATCATTGCGAATGAGGTCAAGATCAACATATTCATCGAAATCATCATAACCAACAATGCGTAGTGCTGATGCACCCTCTTGTGGCTCAACACGGTCAATAATTTCCTTAAAGGAAACACCTGTCCATTTTGTTGTGCTGATTAAACTACCTGCAATCCGATTAGAGATACAAGACATCGTGATATATTCGGATTGGCTCGGTAAATCCATAATGTCGTCGAGTGTCCAATCAACTTCGTTAGCGACCAAGCCTGTAATTGGCAAAGTGTAGCTTTCTGGGATGGATGGCAACCCACCTGACAAAATATCAATACGGTAATGATCGGCAACGGCAGTTAATTCTGAGCGTGTGCCTGGTGCAGGGGTGACATCCGAATCTGCATTAGGTAATGCTGAACTCGCAACACCATTATCACCTGTGGTAGTGGTTACATCCGTTGCGCTATCGTCTGCACCTGTACTGAGTAATGCCCCTAAGCCAGCACCTACTACGGTCAATGTGGCACTTGCGCCACCAACGCGCACGATAAATTCACGTCGGTCAATGCTTTGTTCTTCAGCATCACCTGATTTAGGTTTGATAGCGACTGATGGGAAGGCAAGTTCATTATATGACCAACCAACTGCTGCACCAAAACCAAGGAATACCAGCAAAGACCATATAACTTTAATTTCCATTGACGCTGATGAAGCAAAACTTAAAGGTAATGCGAGTGCCATCAACGGAATGCCAAAAGCTAGCCCGAATGTAACACCCGGAATGTAGCTTACTTTTTTGAAGTCAATCGCATTCATGATGACATAAAAAATGGCAGTTACAACTGCACCTAAGCCCAAGAAGAGACCTAAGCCCATAATTTGCTCGGCTGTTTTTGCCGCTGAATCAAGGTCGCTGCCAAGTCCAACTGCAATAAGTGTATCGACCATGGTATCAATACCGAAAGTGATTAGATCACCTGGTAAATTACGAGCAACCCAATCAAAGAAATTAAGTGGCAAGAAAGGCAAACCTGCAAAGCGTTCACCGATGAAAAATAATGTGATAACTAACGGCATAAATAATACGCCAACCAGCAATCCCCATAAGAGATTTGGGCGTTGATTTGTTGTTTCCATAAATACCTGCTCCTATAACTGTACGAGTCCCATTACGAATAGGTCGAAAATTGAACTAACTGTACTCAACGTAACAATAAAAAATGACGTGAAAATTAAGATTTGACATAATTAGAGGAATGCAATGCTTAGAATAGCGATCACCATTGCCCATAATAGTATATTAAACCCTAACATGATGCGTGGTACTTTAGCTGACAATAAGGCGTAAATGAGAGCTAAACTATAGCCAGCGATATACGGCACGAAGAACAAACCACCAACGACAGCGAATAAAGTGAGATCTTTTTGCTGTTGTTCGCGCAATTTTTCAGGCACAGGTTTGCCGTGTACACGATACAATACATAAGCAATCAACAGTGTGCCGATTAATAAAGAGGGGATTAATCCAATCAGTTGAATCGGCGCACCACTGAAATTTATCCCCAAAGAATCACGTTGAATGCTGTTATACGCCCTCAGCATCCAGTCAAACCCCCAGATAAAGAACGACAGAACTACCGTTATTGACCCAATCAATACCGCACGTACCAGTGTTTTCCACCTAAACGAGAAGAAATAGCCAATTGCGTTTTGGGGTTTCGCTAAAATGAATATAGGGCTGATGACAGGGGGTACAAGTAAGCCTAAAGCAGGTACCCAATCATTATTGAGTTCAAGTGCGAGGTCGGCAGGGAAGGGTGACAAAAGTATGGCTAAGGCAGCTATTCGCTTGGATTTATCATCGAAATTTGCAGGAGTGAACTTAATGGCAATGGCTGTCAAAGTACCGTGATAGAGAATACCTTGGAGCAAAACCGCAATTTCAAATGGAAAGAAATTGAAGGGGAACATGATCAGTAGTGTCCATGGCGGATTAAAGAAGCCTGTAAAACGATAAGGATGCTGTAAGCCCTCAAAACCAGTGAGATACTGTTCGCGTTGATCGCTCCATTTATACGTAATATTCGGGAGCCATAGCCCAATTAGCCAATAAATTATTGTAATGATAGTTGAGATGACAAGCATTTGTTTGAGTAACGCACTAATGGTATAGGTGTTGCCACGCCACTCTAATACAGTTGGTGTTGCTAAAAATGATGGCATTTCACAATCTCTTTAACATGATTAATATTCTTATTTGCACCATTCATTATAATGCCCATTTCATCTGTGTTTGCCTTCATTTCCTCAATACTTCATAGACTTATACAAACAAATATCAGTCAAAAGGTTAGAATTGTTTCTAAATGTTTGTTCCTCTTATAAGTTTTGTTAGTGTTCTGCAATCCTTTTAAACGCTATAATTAGGTAAAAATGCAAAAAAGACATGAATTTACTTGCGCCTATGTAATAAAGCGTGATAAAGTTAGTTTCATATTTGTAATAGGTTGTTTGTGTTGTGTATATTTTTACACATAGGAGTTACTGAAATGCCAGAAAAAATTCTCATCATTGATGACGAAGAAGCAACAGTACATCTAATAGGTATGTTGCTCGAAAAACGAGGCTTTGAAACGATTAAAGCCTATCGTGCAGAAGAAGGCTTACGTAAAGCCTATCGGCATCAACCAGATTTGGTACTCCTAGATATTATGATGCCAGATATGGATGGCTGGGAAATCTGCAAACGCTTACGTGAAATGTCTGATGTTCCTGTAGTATTTCTAACTGCACGGAGTGATGTGAAAGACGTTGTGCATGGGTTAGAAATGGGTGCAGATGATTACATCACCAAACCCTATGATAATGATGAATTGGTCGCACGAGTCCGCGCTCATTTACGTCGTAGTCCACGCCCGAATATGAGTGAAGAGCTGGTCTTTGATGATGGCGAGTTCCGTATAAATTTCATGAATCGGGAAGTATGGGTACGCAATGAACTCAAGCACCTCACGCCGAAGGAATTTAACCTTTTGGCTATTTTGGTGCGAAATGCAGGACGCGTTGTAACCCGTAATGAATTGGTTACACAAGCGTGGGGTGAAGAATATGGGGATGCGATTGATAGCCTTAAGCTCTATATTCACTATTTACGCCAAAAACTCGAAGTTAATGCCCAACAACCTGAATATATCATTACCTCTCGCGGTGTAGGCTACCGTTTCGTAAATCGCTAATTGCAAGGGCGTAGCATGTTACGTTACGCCCTTATTTCCCCTCTTTCACCAACAAAGCAACTGTATCCACATAATAAGTTTGTGGTGCAAAGTCGATAGGCTGAATCGACTTTAACTCGTAGCCTTTATCAACTAATTTACGAGTGTCACGCGCTAACGTTGCGGGGTCGCTACTGATATAGACCAATTTCGGAATGTTTAAACTGAGAATACCTTTAATCGCATCTTTACTCAGACCACTGCTCGGTGGGTCAAGCACGGCTGATTCGTAAATCTCATTTGCCTCAGCCAATGAAACCAGCACATCTTCTACACTACCCTCAATAATATCGACATTATCGAAATCTTTGAGATTTTCTTCCGCGTCGGTTGCCGTCGGTGGATAACTTTCGACGAGAGTAACCAATCCTGCACGATGTGCGATAAAGGCACTGAAAATCCCAACACCTGCGTATAAATCTAAAACAGAATCACTATCACTTAGCTCTAGCATCTTGAGGATTGTGCCGATGAGATTCTCAATTTGTGGTACATTTGCGCGAAAACTTCCACCGACAGTCACACGGAATAACCGTTGCGCGACCTCATAAAAAATCATCGAATCCCCAACGAGGTTGGCAGGTTCGTTATCTGGCAGAACAATATTCACACTGGTTGGGAAATCTGCGGTAAGTTGTGGCGCATTGTCACTACTCATTTCGAGGACAATCATTGTTTCATTATCACTGCCGACCCATAATTGCATACGCTCTAAATCATCAAAATCAATATCAATCATTGTGAACAATTGCTGTAGCTCAGGATGCAAAACATAGCATTCATCAATGGCTTCGATGTGTCGTCCATCAATCTGATAATAGCCAAATCGACCGTCTTTGTTGCGTACCATCGTCACATTCGAGTTATATTCCCATTGTTGTGGGGAGGGAATAATCTTTTTTAATGCCCGCTCAACCACTAAATCTTCAAATTTCCCGACACGGAATAATTGGTCAGCTAGAACATCTTGCTTGAGCAATAACTGGGCAGGGTAATCTATGTGTTGCCATTGACATCCCCAACAGCGTCCGGGTCCGAAATGAGGACATTGTGGATAGACTCTATCAGCCGAGGCTTCAATAAGTTCAATACCGTCGGCAAAATCTACGCTTCCACGCTGATTAACAACTTGTGCTTTTACAGTTTCACCCGGAATAGTATATGGGATAAATGTGGTACGCCGATTATGACTTCCGAGTGCAAACCCACCATTTGCCATCGCTTTAATCTGAATTTCAAAGGTAGCACCTGTATCTTTAGGTGCTTGGGACTTGCTATTCTGCGAGCCTTTGCTCCGACGACCACGCGGTCTATCGTTACGTTTCTTACGAGGTTTTCCGGGTTTGTTAGATTTTTTCTTGCCAGCCATATATCTCCTATATAGTGCTTCTGCTCTTTTGATGTAAGGGTGTAAATCTTACTCCCCTACAAGCATAACTTTCAGATTTATTGATTATTAATATTGACGCTTTGTTTGTTGGTGAGTAGAGCTTTCATCAACAGGTAAGCCCTCTAATGCCATGATTTCAAGGGCGTTTGTCGTTGGGGATGCTCCCTCTCGTAAAATATAGTCGAATACCATTCGGTTGTCAGCGATATGTTCGCGGAAATGTAAATTACAGATTTGTGGATTGCCATCAGCTAGTTGGGTAAGTTCAAGGTCATGGGTGGCAATTAAGCCAATACCATTTGCATTAACCAAAGCATTGATAAATGATTGGCTACCAATTAAACGCTCCCGATTATTTGTACCTCTAAAAATTTCATCGATGAGGAAGAATAGCGGTAAGCTATTTTTTGCTTCAAGTTCATCCAATAATTCTCGTAAGCGTTTGACTTCGGCGTAAAAGTAAGAGATACCATCATCAAGTGAATCCGTTACTCGGATGCAACTAAATAAACGGAAAACACCTGCATTAAATGACTCTGCTAAGACGACACCACCTGCATATGCCATTACCAGATTTACACCCAATGTTCGCAAAAATGAGCTTTTGCCCGACATATTACTGCCTGTCAGGATAGCTAATTCGCCGATAGTCTCAAAACTGAAATCATTGCTAATACGTTTTTCACTACTGAGCAGGGGATGTCCTAATTGTCTTACTGAGAAAACCTCAGAATGGCTCAAGTTAGGTATAATGCCTTCACTATTTAAATAAGCAAATGTTGCTAAAGAGTTGAGCGCCTCAATCTCATACCAAACATCTAACCACTGTGGCATGTACTTGACGAGCTGTTGCTTCTGCTGATGTAATCTGCTCAAGAAGAATAAATCCCAAGGCATAATTGCATTGAGTAAAATCCAGAGTGGCGGATTACCTTTGAGGTTACTTGCTGCCAGAGTTCCCATGAGGCGGCGAATTTGCTCAGACGGTTTGGCTTCCAGTAGGGGCTTACATAATTTGCGTAGATTTGGCGTGTCATCGTATGGATAGCTTTCCAAATGTTTCATCACAGACTGTAAACGTGATAGCACATCATAGACTTGCTGACCATTATCTCCTAATTGGTTCATTAAGCCAATCCGACTTACGTAAGCGAGAGCATAAATTCCCCACAAAATTCCTGACACTGTGACGGTAATCACGTTGAATTGCACCAAAATAAAAGCAATGACATTCGCTACTGCCAGAATACTCAGAAGCATTACCCAAAAATTGATGCGTTGGCTAGGAACATCGCTCATAAGCCAATTCCTCAGCCATGCCGTATTGAGTTGTTTCTTAACCTGCGCTGACGATAAACGGGCATGTAGGGTCAGCTTATCTCTGAATGTCGGACGTGCTTTCAATTCTTGGACTAATTTCTGCCGTTGTTCAATCATCGCAAGAGATGGTTCTTCTGTTAGAAACCACTCTCTTAGGCGTAATGTTCCTGATTGTGATGATGCGGTATTGATTAGCCGATGTAACTCGCGTAGGTCTAAATCAACTTCTAATGGATGTTTATCATCTGCAATTGCTGTTTCAGGGATGCGCTTCCAATCGAGCAACATTCTCGCACGGTTTTGTTGCTTAATTGTGCGCCAAGTACGATGCTTTATCAGGCTGTACTCAATTCGCCGATGATTGGCAATCAAGAAGATAAACCCAATCCCTGTTGCCACCAATAACATCCAAAATAGAAATGGGTACGGCAAAAATATAGAGACAAATAGGGGAATGCCACCAGCTAAAGCAAGTAATAATCGCCAATTACCTAATTGGTCACTTTTAGCTTCTAACAGCTTTATTTGTTGTGATAGGCGCTTAATTTGTCTATTGTAAGCATTGATGCGTTGCTGAGTCATAAAATCTATTTCCGTCTGTGTACGCTTTTAGTGTAGCAGATTTGCATAACAATCCCATTAAAGAGTTTATTGTACAGAGTGTTATGATTTCTCAATTCCGTTGTTTACTTAAAGCTAATAAACGTTTTTGGAACTGTAAGCATTAAAATCTCGTCTAAATTATGAGAATAGGACATACACACTATCGCTTACAGACTTTTTCTAGGTTAGAATGAGTATAAAAGGTTAGATTGGTTAAGGACTTCAAAAATGAGCATCGGGTTTCTTAACAATTTTATGCACTTTGCTTATACAGCAACAGATTCCGAACGTGCTTTAGCACTTGATATTGATATGAATATTCAAGATGGTATGAATGTCGATGATAGTTTGCTTCAGCAAGAAGACTTTTCGGAAGTACTCCGCGGGGCTATTGATGAAGCAATTAGCACAGACGACATCGTGATTACCAATAATCTCATCACCGACCCCGAAAACTTACCACAAACGAATGTCCATTTACATGCTTTGCGTATGGTAGTTGCGTTGCCTCTAAGGGGTTACGGAGCAATTTATCTGGATAAACGTATTCGTCAGGGAATTTATTCGCGTGAACTCATAGAACGATTGAATGATTTTGCGGATTATCTTATTGAAAATGGTAAGACAGATTTAACCATCGCAGACTTTAATAGTCTATTTGAAGATGTTTCCACAGCTTAAAAGGGCAGAATAAGTCTGCCCCATAAATTTTCTAGGCAAAAATCACATATTCCACTAAAAATCTCATGACTTTATTGTAAAAATCTACTTTTGTTTCAGGTTTACTGAAACCATGCCCCTCACCTTCGTAGATTACGTATTCATGCGGAATATTATTTTTATTCAATGCGGCTACAATGCTATCAGATTGTTGCTTAGGAACGACTTTATCTTCAGTTCCCTGAAAGATAATGACGGCATCTTGAATATTCTTTGCATGGAATATTGGCGAACGATCACGATATTTTTCTGTGGCTTCAGGCAAACAACCCAGTAACCATTCGCTATAACGTGCCTCGAATTTATGTGTATCCATTGCTAAAGAAAATTGATTTGCTACACCATATGAAACTACAGCAGCTTTGAAGAAATTTGGTGCATCGACTAAGGCTTGTAGTGCCGTGTATCCCCCAGCACTACCTCCCATAATGATCACTTTTTCACTATCAGCATAGTCTTTTTCTGCGAGGAATTTCGCACCTGTGATGCTATCTTGTACATCATATATACCCCAATTGCCTTCATGCTTATCCATGTAGGCTTTGCCATAACCTGTACTACCGCGATGATTAACTTGCAAAACAGCAAACCCACGTGAGGTGAAAAATTGTACTTCCATATCAAAGGTTGCATTGCGTTGCGAAGTAGGTCCACCGTGTACAAGTACCATCAACGGGGGTTTTCCGTCGCTTTCATAGCCAAGATTATGGGGAGCAAAATATAAGCCGTGTACATCTTCTCCATCATGTCCTGCCCACTGAATTGCTGAACAATTGGATAACTGCTCTCCCATAATAGCCTCTGTTGTAGACCGACGAGCAACTTGCAATCCATCCTGAGAGCTATAAGTAATAATTCGAGTTGGAATAGTTGGCGAGGCAGCAATCAAAGCTAATTTTTCGTCACCTTCAGAGACAGCGATACGATCAAAGTGGCTATACGCCTCTAAGCTATGTAATTCAATCGAGGCTCGATTATCAACATCATACGCCCAAACGCTGTAATAGCCATTTTCGTGGCGAATATAATAGATTGCAGCACCATCACCTGTCCAACCATATGTATGATTGCCCTGCACCCAATGCGGTATGCCATGTTCAATATCGCCTGATGTTATCTGCTGATGCTTGCCAGTCTGCAAATCATATAAATACAGATGATTCCAACCTGTCGCATCACTAATATAGGAAAGATAACGACCATCAGGAGAAAATTCTGGTTGAGCAATGGCTGTTTGTGTGTCACCGATTAAGGTCTCTGCACTAACAACGTGAGGCATTATATGAGCTTCTCCATACGCAAGAGAAATGACTTTTAGCTCTGTCCCATTCCAAGGCATCTGAGGGTGATTCCATACAATGTAAGCGATTTTATCCCCATTTGGCGACCAAGCAGGTTGCATCACAAAATCATCACCACTAGCGATTTTTTGCCCCCATTGTTTGCCTTCTGTATCAACGATAGCTAAAACATCTTTGTCTTCGTATGTATGTACATAAGTTAAAAACTTGCCATTGGGAGATACTTTAAGGGCGGCTGCATTGCCGAATTTAGGTGTAATCGCTTGTGGAACTCCACCGGATAAAGAAACTTTAAATAAGCGCCCCTTATCCGCAAAATAGACAATCCCATGATGTATTGTGAAACTACCACCACCATAACCTACACGTCCACTTGGCGAGTAACTGCTATCTGTTAAATCACGTATGGCATCTGAGCCTGTTTTCGCAACAATGACCTTACGTTTGCCACGGCTTTCTGACCAAACAATAGTCTGACTATCACTATCCCATTGCACATCATTGAATTTGAGGCTATCGCCAATCATCTCGGGGGAGATTGGGCTTGACCACAAACCATAAGTTTTTTTAATTTTAGACATCGCTTAACTTTCTAGTAAAAGTTGGTTCTATATGCCCAAGGATAGCATATTTTATTTACATTAAATTGAAAACGCCCCACAAATTGTGAGGCGTTGAATTTGTTTATGTGGAGCGGAAAAAAATTATTTTAAAAAATATAGTTTGTGTGTTGCTCCACATACTCTATTGATTAGAACTATATAAGAATTACACTAAAAAGTCAAGCATTTTCTGTAACTTTTATCGAAATTAATTGTGAAAAATTGAACAATAACATTGACTGAGGAGGTTTTACCTCCTCAACTTTAGTCATTATGCCTGTTGGGAAATAAATTCCATTGCGCGTTGCCCCAACTCACTTTCAGGTGGGAAATTTGAGTCAAGCAATTCAACAACAATGCCAGTTTCAGCCCAATTATAAAGAAGCTCTGCTTGCAAATCATCAGACATGACACAACCAAATGTAGTTTTGGTTTGTGCGCTACCTCCATCTAAATAATTGCCATTTGGTAATATGACAGAACCATGAAAGCCATTCGTTAGCCCGTAACCAACTTCGTAAATACCCATGAAGTGATTCATCTCCCACTGACCACATTCCGCGTTGTCATTACATAGTGAGAAACTACTTCCATATGCGACATCAAATTGACTCAGAATTTGATACACACCGGGCATTGTAGGGTTGGCATCCATTCCAACCGAGATTGGCCAATGAAATATCACTTCATCATTTTCATAGGCGACAAGATAACGACGGTCTAAGTCGACGATAATACGACGGTCTTCGATTGGGTCAAGCGGAATGACTAAATCACGCGATGGAATAGAGATATTTTGCCCTGCAACTACAAAATCCCAGTCAACACCGGGGTTAGAATTTTCAATATTAAAGAATGGCAATCCTATCCGACGACTGAGGCGAATGCCCCAATCCCCTTGTTGCAAAGAATAGGTTGAATCAGCATAACGAATCCGTACATCCGCGACATCATTGCCTGTTATAAAGGCGTTATTGATGGCTTCGTAGGTTTCTACAGGGTCTAAATATCGTTGCCAATTTTCGAGGTTTAGTTGTGAATTGGCTGTTTCAATAAAATCATCTAAGCTATCTTGTCGTATTGTTAAACCCGTATCCGTGACCACAAGCCAGCTTGCCATCTCTTGTCGTGGAGTAGCCATGAGTTCGACTTCATCTTCAAAAGGGTCATAGCCTTCAATGAGGAAGTCGCTAGTCACAAATTCGAGGGCTTGCTCAAAATAAGGGTCAGCTTCAATGACATTGGGTGGGGTCGAAAATGCTACTAAGTCGACAGAACCTTCTGTGATAATTTGTAAAGGATTATCCACAATACGTTGAATACTGAGAACCGTATCTAACTCACGGCTAGCACTACCTTGCACGCTGACTAATTGCCCATCACGCCATTCGTAACCTGCTTCATAGGGTGGAATATACACATCATTGGCAATACCCAAAATATAAGTTTGAACATCCCCATAATCCGATGTGATGACCGGTTCTATTTCATGTCCAAAAGGGAAACCTGCAAGACCAGCGGCTTTGGCGGCTTCTGCGGTAGCAGTTGCATCTAAAGATAGTCCAATATCACTAGGGCGAACTTGCTCGAATATCTCATCTTCAATTACGATTTCAATCAGGACATCTTCATTCCAATAGGTGAATAGGGTTTCAGTAGCTTCTGCGACACTCTGCCCCGAAACTTTAATCCCCATCGTGCTGATATTGGGTCCTATGTCACTACTAAAAAGCGTGGTTAAGAAGAAAAAACCAGCGAAAATGAAGATAAACCCACCGAGAATTTTTGCAATGAGGGCAATGGGAGCATCCTTCTGGAAATGCCAAATTGCATCACGTATAACATTAAGTAATTTAGAAAGAACTTTCGGCACACCTGATATAGGTACATTGGGCAATTTACCTAAGCCCTCATTGGCGAGGGTCGCCATTGACTCTCGCATTTGCTTACGTTTCTCAATGCGTTCACGGGCTTTACTTTTGCGACGTCTTTTGTTTTTTTCAAGATTATCCATCATCTACCCCTGTAAAGAAACTAACTTCACAGTTCATTAGCCACTCTCATCATTGAAAGTAGCCATTATTAACACCTTTATTATACACAGGGATAGTATCTTCTGAAAACCTTACTAATATCTAGCGTGCTTCAGTACGATAATCTTCGCGTGGGGGCGAAAAGACATCAATCACAATCGAATCGACTAGGGCGGTGGCACTATGGTGGATACCTCCAGGAATAGCATAACTATCACCTGATTTTATGATACGCACTGTATCACCAATAGTCATTTCAACTTTACCAGACACTACATAGCCAACTTGGTCATTCATATGATGATGACTAGGCACAACACTGCCTTTGTCTAAGTGAAATTGACATAACATTGCCTCGTCGGTTGTCGCCATGGTGCGCCGATGGACACCTGCCAACATTTCAACTTGCTCAACATCTTGTGTACCAATGAAATAACCATCTGCCATAATAATACATACTCCCTACTAGTTGATGAAAACTATAAAATCATATATACGCTTTTCATAATCATATTGCTAAATAGTCTATAGTACAAAATCCAATTCAAGTTGTGGTTATACACAATGTAATTGTGAGAAAATCGTAAAATTTTGCAAACGTTTCCACACCGATGCTTGCATTTTGGTGTTAAAGTATCTAGCATTATGTTTCATCATATTAAAGTTAGGATTCATGATTGATGACAAACTGGTCTAATAATCCACGTATCTATGAAATAAACACTTGGGTTTGGCTAACAACACTTAGCCAAAATTATGATCGCCCAATTACTTTAAATAACATACCAGAAGAAATCATTGACCAACTCGTAAGCTACAATATGGATGCAATTTGGTTGATGGGTGTTTGGTATCGCGGAGCTTCAACGCAATCTAGCGCATGGAATTACCTCCATGAATATAAAGGTGCATTGCCAGATGTCACGAAAGACGATGTCGCGGGGTCAGCCTATGCCATAGGCGCATACGATGTTGAAGAAGCGCTCGGCGGACGCGATGGTTTAGCTGTTTTTCGCCAACAATTACACAATCGTGGTCTAAAATTGATTTTGGACTTTGTCCCCAATCATACAGGTTTAGACCATCCTTGGTTGCTCGAACATCCTGAATACTATATTCAAGCCGACCCACTATGGCTGGAAAAAGCACAGGGAGAGTTCTTCGAGCTTAAAGTAGCCAAGCGCACCAAAGCAATTTTCGCACATGGGCGCGACCCATACTTTCCAGGGTGGATTGATACTGCACAATTAGATGCTTATAGCTATGGTTATCGTAAAGCAGCAATTAAGACCTTACGTGATATTGCGACAATGGCAGATGGTGTGCGTTGCGATATGGCAATGCTGATGACTAACGATGTTTTCAAACATTCATGGGGATGGTTACATCCAGACATGGAAGTCCCAGAAAAAGAATTTTGGACAGAAATTATTCCGCGTGTGCGTGAGAAAAATAGTGACTTTCTCTTCATCGCCGAAGCCTATTGGAATATGAATTACCAATTGCTTGAGCAAGGTTTCAATTACACCTACGATAAAACCATCTATGACCGTATTCTCAGTGGAGATGTCAACGGTATACGCTCGCACTTACGAGCAGATATGAACTACCTGAAACGACAAATTCGTTTCATCGAGAACCATGATGAACCGCGTGCAGCAGATTCACTCGGTTTAGCGCGTAGTCGTCCTGCGGCAGTCTTGATTTCAACCTTGCCCGGCGCAACTCTCTTACATGATGGTCAATTTTCAGGACGTATTATCAAACTTCCTGTTCATATCACACGCCAGCCGAATGAGCGCGAATACCCTGCACTCAAGTCATACTATAAGTGTTTCTTAGAAGAAGTTAGTGAAGATATTTATCATCATGGTCAGTGGCAACTGTTTGATTGTTATGCCGCTTGTGATGGCTGTGTGGGGGATTACAACCTCGTGACATATGGTTGGCGACAAGGAGATGATATGCGCTTGGTGGTGCTGAATATGTCCAATGAATGGTCGCAAGGTGCAATTGACCTTAGCCCTTGGGCAAATGATTTAAGAGGACAAGATTGGGTACTCTTGGATACATTGCACCGTACTTACATTGAAGAAAATGGCGATGATGTTGCCAATTTAGGGCTTTTCGTAGACGTTGAACCCCATCAAGCCATGATTCTGCACTTTGAACCACTTAAGCTACGCAAACAGCGTACACGTCGGCGTAGTGCAAGAGTGTAATGACAATTCGCTTGCCAAAACCTGCCACAAAAGCCCGTTTCCTACTGATAGGTTATGGGCTTGTTTTGCTCTTCTGGATGGGTTTAGAAGATAGTAGCACGCTAACAGTAGCAATGCTTGGTACAGGAACAGCGATTATCTATGGGGGAGCATGGATAGCCAACTATATTGGAGACCGTGACCTACCGTTGAAAATATGGTTAGTTGGTTGCGTACTTTTAGGGGCTTTCATGGGTGCGCTTTCCGTTTTAAGCATAGCAACCTTGATGTTCTTCAAATCAAGTTGGCATGGACATACTTTTCCAGATTATCCAGCACAGATGATAATAGATATGTTCACTCGTTTACCTATTTGGTCATTAAGTGGCGCATTGTTGGGATTGAGTTGTGCGATTATTCTCTTCTTGTATCACGCTAATCTGAATCAGATTCCCTCTGGTAATGAATAACCCTTAGCATTTTTAGGTAATGATACGACTTTCTCAACAGCATCTAAGTTAATTACGCCATAAATATGTGGAAATAATTGTGTGTCAGAATTTTCTGGTGCATCATGTCCTTCAACGTGAGCAGGCGCTTCCCACTTTACCTCTGCTCGGAGTTTATCCTCATCTATAAACAATAGAATGACATCTTCAACATGACTATAAAAAGCATTTGCTACTGGCACAACTTGGATAGCCGTTGAACAATGTATGAATCCTTCAGTCTCCAATGATGGCGCAGAATATTGCCCATTCTCTTGGGCTAATTTCCATTCGATAGGCGTTGTAATGTGGTAAATCATAGTTGTTGTTGCTCCCATTCCTCACGTAATAAACTGTATTGAATATGGTCGACAAACTGTCCATTGATGAAAGTTTCATCTTTTTGCACTAATTCGAGTTGCATACCTAATCGTTCAGCAATTGCTCGACTACTTATATTATCAACTGCTGCTAAAATGCCCATCCGCTCAACACCACGTCTAAAGGCTTCCTGCAATAAAACACGAACCGTTTTAGTCATAATGCCTTGCCCACGAGCCGATTTGTCCAGCCAATAGCCGACGTTGCCTCTCATATGTTTTTGATTGATACTCAGTGTTGAATTACCAACCAATTGCTCTTGTTGCCAGATAGTCACGCTTAAGGTCTGATTTTGAGCATAGCCGATTAGGTTTTTTTTAGCGATTTCTTTTTCTTGTACCAAGCTATAGCTATCATTTGCCCACCAGAACCATTGGCTAAATTCAGGAATATTCTCTCTTAATAGCTCAAATTTCTTTTCAGCCTGATGTTGTTGATACAAGCGCAAACTCAGTTTTTCATCCAGTGAATACTGAAATCTAGGCTTGAGATTGGATTGCCAATTCTCGGCTAAAATGCCCCAAAAATGTAGACTACGCCATTCCTTTTGAGTGTGTTCTCCATCCTGCATCGTATATTCATACTGAAACCCTAAACGCTCCGCAACTGCGCCACTCTTAGGATTTTCAGTGCTGAAACCAATCAGAACATGCTTTAATCTCAAGACGTTAATCGCAAAATCTATGACAATTTTTGCACTCTTCGTGATAATACCTTTACCTGTGTAGGCTTTACTCAAAAAATAATTTAACTCGCATTCTTGCAAAGTCGGCATGGTAACGAATAAACCAATGCGTCCCACAGCCTGTCCATCAAAGCGGATGAGCCATGCCCAGCGCCTTGCCCGTGCCATCCCATTTAAATCACGTTGCATATAACGTTCAATATCACGAGGATGGTCAACCTTATTTGCCCATGCTAAGTGTTGTCCAATAAATGCCCTATTTTCATTGACTAAATCGAATAACTCTTGTGTTTGAAACGACGATTGAAGCTCTAGCGTGATATGCTCATCAACTGCATACTGAAAGACTATCATCATGCTTGCCAATTCGGTTGAAGGATAGCGTAAACATTCACATCATGGAATTGTTCACGGATACGTTCACCACGTCTCAAAACACCTTCATGTGTGAAATTGAGGCGCTCGGCAACTGCACAACTGCGCTTATTATCCACAGCACACAATAACTCAATCCGATGTAAACCAACAACTTCAAAGCCATAGGTCACCATCGCCTTAACTGCTTTAGTCATGATGCCTTTGCCTGTATATGGCTTGGCTAACCAATACCCAATTTCAGCTTTGTAGTTTCGTAAACTCCATGAATTAAAACTTACCAAACCACATATTTGATTATCCTGCCAGATACCACAATCTAAGCCATTGTAATGCCCATAGCGTCCTAATGATTCTGCAATAAAGTGTTTTGTATCTCGAAGTTTTTGCTGGCTATCGACCCAATCTAGCCATTCTCGTAACGTTTCGCGGTGCGTATCGATTAGATTAAAGAGGGGTTTTGCATCGTGCATCATCAATGGGCGTAATGTTGTATGTTCATCAAGGCGATATTCAAAATGTGGTTCTGTATTATCTTGCCAGTCATCGCGAAGCATATAATAGACTTGATAATCATAATGCTTGCCACGTAGAAGGCGTTGTTGAATTTGTACACCTTCAAAGGTGAAATTGAGGCGTTTTGCGATAGCGATACTCTTATCATTCCCTGTGATAACCCGAAGGACAATCTTATGTAACTTGAGTGTATTAAAACCGAAATTTAAGATTGCCTTTGTCGCACGAGTGGCAATACCTTTGCCCGTAAATTCCTCCCCGAGCCAATAACCGACTTCTGCATAGCCTGATGTTAAATTATGTAGGGTTAAACCTACTGAGCCAGCAATCTCACCTTTATAATAGATTTGTGAAGGGATATTTTTTCGCTCGGCGAAGTTCTCACGGGCTTGTAAGACAAAATCAAAGCTATCATCAACAGACTGATGGTTTTTCTCCCAGTTCATATGTTGTCTAAGATGCACCCGATTTCTCGTAATCAGATTGAAGAAGCCATCAACATTGTAAGCATCGTGTAAGCGTAATGAGATTTCTTCATCGACTTGTAAACTAAACATCATATCCTCAATTTATGTGACCAATTTCAGGAGACTCTCTTGTAATTCGCGTAATTCAGCAGATGATAGTGACCAAATGTTTGCACTTGCTTGGTCAATTGACATCATATCCACCTTACCATGATGAGCTTGCCGAGATAAAGCAACTAATTCCCTATGATTGACATTATCTGCTTCATATTTTGGCAACCGTAGACGATCAAGAATGCCGGGTTGTGCAAAGCTCTTGCCTCCACTTTGAGTATGACTGATGACGGCAAATTCAAAGGGAGAACTATTCAAACAGGCTGACAAAAAG
Source organism: Phototrophicaceae bacterium (assembly GCA_965230145.1). Classification (GTDB taxonomy): domain Bacteria; phylum Chloroflexota; class Anaerolineae; order Aggregatilineales; family Phototrophicaceae; genus JAUZRW01. Next base: position 1,522,137 of record CBDDKI010000002.1, on the reverse strand, counting down.
TGAGCTTCATCTTCATTGTCTAAACCAATAAATGGGTGCATTGCTTGATTTGTCATAATCGGCTTGTCGTTGATGCTACCGACAACCACTGCTTCCATGCGTTTCTTACCAAAGCCATGCCAGACCACTTTATATGGGCAGAAAGTATAATCGCCTATATCAAACATCGTATAAAAAGGCACAGTGTCACGGAAATAGCGCTTATACGTGGCACGTTGGCGTAAGTTCGCTTCAAATTGTTTCAAATAATCATAAGTGAGAGGATAATTTTCTTGTAACCACGCCTCATCATAACCTTGCCGTGTGAGGGGGTCTTGCACGATTAAGATATGGGCTGTGGGATTAGCTTGCCATTTGGAGACATCACGCCCACGTAAAAAAGGGTAGATGAAATCAGCTTCTAACCATGCTTCGACCTGTGCCACAGGGCGTTTAGAGCCTTCGATAATATTCCGTACAAGCAATTGATTATCTTTTCGCTCAAGCACCTCCAACCAATAAACCGCATTTGCACCCCCTGTATACACGCCTGCATGTGCTGTATAGTCTGATGCTCCAACGACTTTGCGTACTGCTGATAAGGCTTCTTTTTTCCCTGTAAGCCATGCGGATGTCGGCGTATCAACAGGTTCAGCAATGAAATCACTATAACTTAATTTGTCTACAATGTTGTTCTTTGCAGTATCTTCTATCGTTTGTTTGCCATCACTCTGCCAGAGATAATAACTCGGCTGTGGCGGGGCATTATGTTCGAGTATCAGGACAATCGGTTTGGTCTCAGCACCTGAGAATATCCGTAATTTACTAAAATCATCGACATGCTTGGGTTTGATATTTTTTTCGCCAAAGTCAAAGCGTCGGAAACCTTCCGATGCGCCGCCTGTTTTTAGTACAGATTGCGTCATGATAAAGGCGAGTGTTCCTGATTGCTTCAAATATTGGTCAATGACAGCATAGGTCAATACCAATGAGAGGTCTTTTTTCCCCTTGCCCAAAATCGAATCAAAACCAGTATGTGGAAATAGACCGTATTTTTCCCATAATGTTTTTGTTGCCTGACGATAACTATCGGGTAGAGTTTCCCAATTCACCCAAGGCGGATTGCCAATAATCACATCAAATTCGCCTATATCAGGTGGATTCAGTAAGCTATCCGCACAGTAAATCGGCAATATAGTCTCATCATCCCATTCACGCATATTGAGGATGAGATTTGCCTTAGCACTCAGGCAAGCGAGTGGATTCACATCAATACCAGCGATTTTACTCAAAGGCTTAGGAATACCAGTTTGCACCAGGCGCTGATAAGCGAGGGTCAAAAATGTGCCACTACCACAAGCAGGGTCTAATATGCGTCTTTCACCTGTGTACCCAATACGGTCAAGCACGAAATTAGCGAACCAATTCGGCGTGTAGTATTCACCTAATGTATGACGTAACGCACGTGGGAATAAATCCTGATACAGCGCTTTGAGCGCATCAGGCACAGGATTTTCGTAGTCAATACCTTGTGCTGAATTGAGTAAATCCGTTACATCAACTAATCCGAGATACCAATTATAAGCATCATCTTCTATGAAATTTAGAATCCTATGCCGCCGAAAATGTGAGCCATCTTCAATTTCGGCTATAGCATGAATAGGGGCTAATCTTGTGCCAGCCAATATCTTACTGACCAAAGCATAATATGTCCGCAAGACGAAAACCAACTGTGTGGGATGATGGTTGGCGATGTCATAGTGCTTGGCAATTTTCTGAGTTTTGAGTTTCTTAGGCGCAGTCTCTGCGAAGATTTTCAACCACTGAGTGAATTCCGGATGCTCACTATCCAATGCACTATAAAGTTCTGGTATGAGTGATTTGGCAATTTCACTCTTTTTGCCAAAATAGGTTGCGAGTTGATGCAAAGCAATCGGCATCTAGGATATTGCCTCAGCAATTAAATTCACTAACTTTTTTGAGGCATCTTTCGCACGACTGAAATAAAGTTCAGGTTCAATGCACTCTAATTCCATCAGAATAAAATCATCGCCATCACGCAAGCCATCTACTCGCGCATAAGTCGGCATAATGTCTGTGATATCTTCGACAATTTTTAGTGCGTTCTGCGCTTGCTGTACGAGATGTTCAGGTGCTGAAATCGCTTGTAACGAGCCACCACGCTCTTCATGGACAAACAAATTGCCTTTTGCTGGCTTCTTGAGGACTGCATGGCTATAAACACCATCAAAAAACACGAGTGAATATTCACCTTCATCATGGATTTGCGGAGCAAATGCTTGAATCATCATACCGATCTGCTCATTCAGCCAATCAAATTGTTGTTGAAATTCATCCGCTGTTTCAGGTGTAATTGTCCATGTATTATCACCACTCGCGCTCATAATAGGTTTTGCCACAGCTTGTGACCAATTTTTTGCTTTCAGTGTTTCTTTGAGATTGATAGTTTCTCCCTTTGCGAACACTGTAGGCAAGATTTTAACACCCTTATCAGCAAGGATTTGTAAATAGCTTTTGTCCATATTCCAGCGTACTAAGTCAGTTGGGTTCAAGACAGGAATATTGTGCTCATCCAAATAATCTAACCATGCCCGAAATGTCTCCGCTTGCAGATGATAATCCCATGTGTTGCGTATTACGATCATGTCATAGCATTGCCAGTCAATTTCAGGACTATCCCAGACCACAGGAAAAACCTCAAACCCACTATCTTTCAATTCAGCTACAAATGGAGCTTCATCATGATACAAATTGGCTTGTTCAAAACAAGTCGCCAATGCAATTAGAGGCAAGGGATTACCTTTCTAAGGCGCATTTCATATTAATAGATAGTCTATTTTTTGGCGTAAGGACACACCGTTGATGTGTCCCTACTTAACTCAAATTTTGCACTGCGGCGGCTTTCACCATATTGACAATCCCCATCAAACCGCGTCCTTTGCCCATGCTGATATTCTTACCGAAGAACTCAAACACGACTTCATCATTGATTTCTGCCACTTGTTCTAAAGGTGCACCTGAACACGATTGTCCTAAAATGACAGCCATTGCCATAGCGGATAGTCCCTGTGGGTTCAGCACGTCAAAGTAAAATTGCAATGTACCATCGTCATTTTGCTCCCACCAAACAAAAGCATCCGATTCACAAGCAGGGACACGATGCGATTCGTCATAGGGTTGCTCAGCAATGTCGCTCGGCACTTTCACATCTTTAAATTCGTCGGCGAGTTGAATCAGATATTGCTGCCGTTCTTGCCGTGTGGTGACAAATGAGAAATCTTCAATTGTTTCTTGTAGTTTTTCTGGATATTCTGCCATTTTGACCTCTTTCTTTAAGTATTTTAGTATAACAATGGAGTGTACTTTGTTGATAGATGTAGCTAGAAAGATTATCCTGTGAAGAAACCACTTTTTCGATAGGTATATTATGAAATTGGCTATCATCTCAGATATTCATGCGAACTTGCTAGCGTTAGAAACAACGTTAATCGAGATTAAAAATGAAAATGTTGACCAGATTATTTGCTTAGGGGATGTTGCAGGCACTGGCGCACAACCCAACGAAACAGTGAAATGCTTACAAGAGTTACAAATTCCTATTGTGATGGGCAATGTAGATGCCTTTATATTGAATAAATCTTCTATACCAGATGATTTAGATGCGATTACTCGCAAATTCTGGGAAATTGATATGTGGTGTGCTGAACAGTTATCATCTGAGAATTTAGCCTTTATCCGCACAACCAACAATCAATTTTGTGTTTTCATGGTTCACCGCAGTCCTACGACGATATAATCACAACCGAAACACCTGACGAAGTCATAATGTCCTCGCTTCCAAATAATTCTGATGCTCGAATCTTGCTTGGTGGGCATGTTCATCAACAAATGTTAAGACGCATCAAAAGCTATTACTTTATCAATTCAGGAAGTGTCGGCTTACCTTATGAATATGAACGGGATAATAAAACTATCTATAACCCTGCATATGCTGAGTTCACTATTCTCACCATCGAATCTAATAGAGTATCAGTTTCATTCAGAAAAGTGCCTTATGATGTGTCGCAATTGAAAGATATTATTCTCTCAAGTGAGATGCCGCACGCAGATTGGTTTGCTTCTGATTGGCGTTAGACAAATAGAGGCGAGCATTTGCCCACCTCTGTTTAATCTCAAAATTGAGTGCCTTATTTCTCAATCGGCACGCCGACACTATTACCCCATTCAGTCCACGAGCCATCATAATTACGCACGTTCTCAAAACCAAGCAGGTACTTCAGCACGAACCATGTATGACTACTGCGCTCACCAATACGGCAATAAGCAATCGTGTCGCTATCAGGACTAATGCCTTTTTCTTCTACATAAATTTTCTGGAGTTCATCGGCACTCTTGAATGTGCCATCCTCATTTGCCGCAGTTGACCAAGGGATATTTGCCGCACCTGGTATATGTCCACCACGCATTGCACCTTCTTGTGGGTAACCTTCCATGTGGAGTTTCTCGCCTGTATATTCAGGGTTACTCCGCACATCAACCAACTGACCTTTGGCTTTAACATGCGCTAAAACTTCATCGCGGAAGGCACGGACGACACTATCATCACGGTCTGGTGCATTATAGGTTGTTGCTTCATATGTCGGAACATCGCGTGTTATTTCACGTCCTTCATCAACCCACTTTTTACGTCCACCGTTCATGATTTTGGCATTGGTATGCCCGAATAATTGGAAGACCCAAAGTGCATAAGTTGCCCACCAGTTGCTCTTATCACCATAAAAAACGACTGTTGTATCAGGTGTGATGCCAATACGACTCGCCAGTTGTGAAAAACCATCTTTACCAATGTAATCGCGCACGACTTGATGATTGAGGTCACTTGTCCAGTCCACTTCTACTGCGCCGGGAATATGTCCTGATGGATACAGCAATTCATCTTCGTTGGATTCAACAATGCGGATATTAGGGTCATTAAGATGGTCAGCAACCCATTGTGTGCTAACCAGTACATCTGGATGTGCATAATCACTCATAAAAATTTCCTCTCCTATGAAATAGCTTATTTAACTTACAGACGACATGACACATGATAAAATTTCTTGAACATCTCCAAGAAAAAAGCCACCCTAATCAGGATGGCTTCTATCATATGTGCCTGTTATATACAGACCAATCCACCCTAATTATGACGTAATAGAGTTGCCATACAACATACTGAAATTGTGGTGGAGATGTACTGTATATTTATCATGAATGCAACCATAGCACGGAGCAGACCTTGTATCAAGTCTTAGCTTATATTGGATATAAGGATTTGTTTATACCTTACTACTTTCAAGATAGACTGTATCACTATCAACAGGGGGGGGAATCTGTAGGGTTGCGTTGACATTATCCAATAAAATCGCGCCATGCTCAACTTTGAGGATGAGATGTGTATCATAAGGTACATGAACTGTAAATTCACCACGCGCCATACTTCCGACAACTGTTCGCCGTTTAGCAACCAGATAAACCCCTGACTCATCTTGGTCAGTTTGTACCCGCCAGCCAATACGAACATCTAAAACGGTACGGATTTCAATTTTTGAGTCATGCCAACGGCGTACATGAATCACAGCATGTTCACTGTGCATATAGAGGGTGGTTGGTGGATTAACAGTGAATTGATAAGTTTTTCGTTCTTGTGCTAAATCACGGACTGTTCCTGCCGCGTTAATAACTTTCCATAATGTATCCAGATGTTGCATAGATAGACCTTTAAATAGGTTCACGTTGCAATATACGGGCAATTTCAATGAGTGCTATTCGCCACGCTGATTCCGCCTCTGATGACAAATCGTCCCCCAAAATATCGGCGAATGTTTCTAGAATGGCTTCAGCCATCAGATGATAATGTTCATTTTTGATGGGATACTGTTGATGTGTTTGGGTCGTTTTTTCCAACATTACTTTTATATGCTCTAAGTTATGTAGATTATCGACAACCATAATCAGCGTTAGCATTACCTTACTGCGTTGTTGATGCCAGTCTGTATGCTCAAACATGGCTTCAATTTCGGGTGACTTTTCAAAAACATGCTCATAAAAACCTTCAATAAAAGCTTTACCCTTCCCACCCAAGGCTTTAAAAGTTGTTTCTATTAATTGGATTTGTTCTTCGCTTAGGCTCATTGTTTTAACCACTAATGACTAGTCGTAACTATCTTATAACATTTTTACCTAAAGCGGTTCTAAATTATTCTCCAACCATTGTTGATAAGCTTCTCGCAGTCGCTTCGTAATGTCACCCACACGACCATCTCCAATCGGTAAATCGTCAATTTCAACCACAGGAATAATCCCACGACTACTACTGGTTAAAAATGCCTCGCTAAAATTTGGGATTTCACTAACATGCGGTGCTGTATGGTCAGTGTGAATAATGCCGTCTGCGACTTCAAATACAATCTGTTGCGAGATACCTTTCAGCACACCTTGTCCTGCTGTTTTTAATACATTACCTTGAATCGCATAAAAATTTGCACCGAGTCCTTCTAAAATATAACCATTATTATCGAGCAGAAATGTATCGTAAATATGTTCTGGCATTGCTTCCGCAAGAGACTTTCTTGCGTGCATCCAATCGGTTGTTTTGGCTTCAGCATCTTTACGCGCACTATTCGGTGCGGTAATACAGCGCACACCATTATTTGTCAGTTCTTCAGATGGTGGGGTGAATGGTTCTATGGTCAGAATAAATTGTTGTGGATTTTCACGCGAAACAGTTACTCGAAAACGCACATCGCCAAAGCCTGATTCGTCAATCATCTGCCGTAGAGCATCGCGCACACGGTGTCTATCCAAATCGAGGGGAATATTCTGGCGTTTTGCTGAATCTTCCATACGGTCAAAATGAGCATTGAGTTTGAGGGTGTCATAGGTGTTGAATGTATTAGCAACCGTGTAAATCCCATCATCAGGCTCATATTGTGAAGCATCAGCAAGAGACGTGGCTGTGTAATCAACATCGTGTAAACCATCATTGTCGAGGATTTTTACCAGTGTAGGCATAGCTATCCTTAAAATAGACCAAAAGCACGCGCTAATGCAAAGAGAACCATTACTGCTACAAATATCAACCAAAGATTACCCATAATCAGAGCGCGAAATGGAACTTTGTAGCCCATTGCTTCAAGTTTCTTTTTGATTTCCCCTGTACTCGGCTCAGTTAACGTTGTGCCATCAGGAAAAACAAAGGTTGGTACACTTTCATTACCATGATTAATCTCACGAACGCGTTCGCGAGCAGTCAAATCATTAAAGATATTGATGTAGTCATAAGGCACATCTGATTGATTAAGTAGACTTTTCATCGGTGGTACAGAAGGGCAAGCAGGTGTGCCATACATGATGATTTTGTCATTCTCATGAGCGATATTCATATCAATTTACTCCTTTCTAACGAGACCATCGTTGACGATAAATTGACCATTCTTCGCTACTAAGGATATGGTCGGTAAAGATTGCAACGCCTGATAAATATCCTACATTCGTCTCGTCAAGCGCATTCGCCGAACGCACAACACCATCTAAACTGCCTGCGAGGCTTTCAATTTCAGGGTCATGTGCTTGCGAATTAGACTCATAATTGGGGACACTTACCAAAATTGTTGTATTGGAGTCGATTTGTGATAAGACTTCAACATAACTGTCAACTTGGTAACTGACCCACTCTATATAATCTACAGGATTAGTCTGATAACTATTATAAGCACTGATAACAATTTGATTAGCAAGTAACGCAACCCGTTGCTTGTATTCAGCTGACCATTCGGTAGCAGGGGCAATTACATTAGGCAAATTGAGTTGTGTTCCTGAGGGCGTTAAGTCCGGAGGAACAGCGACCAATAAATCTGTATCAATCCCTATTTCACGTTTCACTGTTCGCAAGAGTTGGATGTAATCTTCGTTTTCTTCAAAAATTGGCTTTACATCCAGTAATACACCATCAAAATCGAGTTGATTAATCATTCTTTGGCTGAAATTAGCAATCGTATTTTGAATTTGTGGTTGGTCGAGACGATATTCGGGTGATTGTACATTGACTTCAACCCACGCATACAATTCGACATTAGGATAGACCGAGCGAATTTGAGAGACTAAAGTTTCAAGTTGTGGCTCAACTTCGGCAAAGCGATTTGTCCCCTCTACTAGTCCTGACCATGTGCCATCTGCACGGAGCGAACTCGTATACAAGAACATCGAGCCAATATTATTCTCACTTAAATCGTTCGTGACTGCTAACAAGTCATCGTTTGTATGCTCTAAATATGTCCAACTTTTGTTCAGCCATATACTATTAGGCGGGGTACTCGTATCAGGTGGATTAATAAAGCGCAGAGCAAGAACGACTGCAATGAACATCAAGCCAGCAGCAGGAATAATGAGTAACCATTGACCACCTGGGATTTTAATTTTTGGAATCTTATAATCGCCTTCAGGGGCAGCTTGTTTAATTGTTTGACCAGCTTTACGTGCCATCTCACGTTGTTGACGACGCTGTTTTTGTCTTTCGCGTGCTTTCGACATACTCTACCTGTATCTGTAAAAATAACATCTCTAATTATATGCAAATTGTAACATCAAATGAAGTACCTAAGACTGTTTTCTATATATTGTGGGTCTAACGTAGGGAGAAAGTTAGGAGAATAACATGATGCCAAATTTAGCTAAAAATGGAGGTGCGAGGATGAGTAAGCCAACTAAGACCGATGCCACCACTCCCAATAAGACTGCTGCGCTAGCCACATCTTTGCCGACTTGCGCCATTGGATGAATATCAGGTGAGGCAATATCAATTGCAGCTTCAATCCCTGCGTTGACGAACTCGGCTAACCACACAATTGTAATGACCACAATCAACAATGCCCATTCAATTCGACTGATGCCGAGCCAAAGTCCGATACCAAAAATCAAAATAGACACTATCGACATTATGCGTGTATTTTTTTGGCGACGGAGCATATAGAGCCAACCAGCCAAAGCATAATTGAGGCTAGTCCAACGATTTTGGCTAATTTGTGCGGCGTAATCTTTGGGGTTGATGCGTGATGTTTCGCTAAGTTTATCCCACCATTGCTTAATCATGATCACTATCTTCTAAAGTTGGCACAATACTATCGTCTATACCCAAAGTCTCTAATGCAATTGATTGTTGTTGCCACATTTCCGCACGATTTTCTAGCGTATCATGGTCATAGCCCAATAAATGTAGTGTGCCATGAACAACCAACAAGGCTAAACTATCTTCTAAATCATGCTGTAATCGCTTTGCTTGTGCTACTGCGTAAGGATAGGCGATAATCAAATCACCCAAATAAGGCTCTATAGTATCGCCCAATTCTACTGGCAGAGGGTCTGATGGAAATGATAGTACATCTGTTGGTGCATCAACATCACGATGTTGTTTATTGAGCATATGTACTGCATCATTCGTTTCCAGAACCACAGTAACGCCACTTAAAGCATCAACATCATGTTGATTGATAACGGCTTGGATTGCCTGTATCAACTGAGCAGAGTTAATCATATATTGATGCTCATTCAGAACCTGAATATGACTCATCCCTCGTCTTCTATGTCCTCTTTAGGACTTTTGGGTGGTTTTGTTGCATTTTGCAATGAGGTTGCCCGTCGCTCATCTAAAGAGGGTAAACGGGGCACTTCATCCAGTGGCTCTTCATCGGCAATTTCATGTTCATCAGTCGTTGTGACCAATTTAGGAACGCTTCGAGTCGCAGTTTTAGGTTTTTCTTCGACAATCTTAGTTGTTTGTGTTTCAGTTTTACTCGTTGTTACTTTTGAACTAACGGTTGTTTTCGGTTCCGAGACTCCATTTGTACTTGGTGCAACATCCACTTTAGCTGGAGCAGGTTTAGGTGCAGGTACATCTGGTTTTTTGCCGACAGCCTCACGGTAATTGATACGTGGGTGAAACATGCCTTGCAGAATATCAACAAATATCTCACGAATTGTCCGTAAATCATTGAGCGTCAGGAATGATTCATCCAACTGTCCTTCACTACGTTTGCTATCAATAATTTTGCCGACAAGCTCACTGATTTCTTGTTTACTCTGTGGCTTTATAGAACGGACTGCCGCCTCGCAACTATCAGCTAACATCAAGATAGCAGTTTCTTTACTGCGTGGTTTTGGTCCAGGATACGTGAAATCACTAATATCGACTGCTTCTTTATCGCCATCAACAGCATTTAATGCCCGTTGGTAGAAGACAAAAACTTGTGTTGTTCCATGATGCTCACGAATAAAATCTCGGATGCGTTGTGGTAAACCTGCTTGCTTTGCCATATCATCGCCTTCAGTAATGTGGCTGATGATAATATCGGCGCTGCGATAGGGATCATTGAGTGTATCGTGCGGATTACCAATATCCTGCTGGTTTTCTGTGAAATAAAGTGGATTGTGCATCTTGCCAATATCATGATATAGCGCGGCAACATGCGTTAATTGAGCATCTGCACCAATTGCATTTGCAGCTTGCTCGGCTAAATTCCCAACTTGGAGCGAATGTTGATATGTACCTGGTGCTTCGCGCAATAGGCGTTGTAGCATCGGTTTATTCGGTTGTTGCAAATCAATTAATTTGAGGGCAGTCGGTAGATTAAACAATAGCGTCACAACATACATTGCTGCCATTGCAACCGCAGGCGCAAGCAATAACCCACTAAACACGGAGAAGGCAAGCGCAATCACTAATCCACTTTCCCCTGATATATTAGTGGATGCGAAATTGAAAATCACGATAATTGCAGCATTGATAACGCTTATCAAGATACCTGCGACAAAAAATTGATTTAAGCGTTCGGCACGGCGCAAACCTAGCGTACCAATAATACCGCCAGCCGCAATCAACGTTGTAATTTCTAGCGAATCGTTAGCCACGAGACCTAGCAAAAAGGCTAAACCCAATGTAGTAATGATGGCAACATGAGCATCCGCAATCGCAACAAATAAGAGTGCCATTGCAGCCGTTGGGAATAAGTAAATATCGCCACTAATACCCAGTAAACGCGTTAATGCCAGCATGATTAAGAAGCTAACCGCGATAATCGTCAGGCGTTTATTCTGGTGAAAGAGCAGGTGTGGCGAAAACCGTGCCATATATAAACCAAAAATCACGAGAGTAACTGTGCTGGCTATCAATGCCCGAACAAATTGTTGCAAGCGTAGATCATCGGGTTGGATTAGATTAAAAGCGACTAAGGCTTCATACTCTTCTTCACCAATACGTTCATTTTCACCAATGATAATCTGCCCACCTGCGAAGGTACGCTCAATAGGTTCAACGGCATCAGCAACGCGATCACGCTCGGCTTCTGTTGCTGCGATGTCCTCAAAAGTATTTGGTTTAACAAAGTTATCAACAATATCAAAGATTAAATCGCTGGTACGATTATCGAATGTGCTACTGATCTGCACAACGAGTTGATTGTTGACATACCGTTGCTCATCAATAATAGAGGTACGGTAAACACGCTCAAGTACCGTATCCACCTCTGTAACAATGGCATTCCAAGTATCATCATCAAGGTTTAAAACTTGGATAGCATTACCAGAGTTGTTGAAGAAAAGATATTCCATTTGGTCAAGGTCTGCGAGTTGTTGCTCTTCACTTGCATAACGACCTGTTGCTCGTATATCTTCGATAAAATCAAGCGTTTGCTCGGCGCGTTCACCCCAAGTTCGGGCGATGTCAGGCTCAGGGGCAGAGTAGATTGGTTGGACGCTATTACGCACTTCTTCACGACGTGCATTAGTCAAAACTTCACTGACATAAGACCCACCGTTTTGTGGTGCGACAATGTTGCGGTCTGTGATACGACCAATTTCTAACTCTGAGGCACTGTTGAAACGTAAAAACACACTATCGAAAGCGACAATCAACGTGGATGCCAATACAAACAGGATGCCAGCAAAAATCACACCAGCACGCTGAATGTACACAAGCAATTCTTCTTGTGAAATAGAAAATTGTGTTTCGATAAAGTCTTGCAAACGCTCAATCATAGTTAATCACTAGGAAGTCAATAGCTCACGGACAATCGTACTGACGAGTTTGCCATCAGCTTTGCCTTTGGTCTGTGCTGATAGTTTCCCCATAACCTTGCCCATATCGCGCATTTCAGTCGCACCTGTTTCGGCAACAGCTTGTTTTGCTAAATCACGAATTTCCTCTTCAGACATTTGTTCAGGCAAGAAACTCTCAATGATAACGAGTTCACGTTCTTCATCAGCAATATCGCGCTCTGCTTTTTTCAATTCTTCAATTGTCTCACGACGTTTTTTCGCTTCCTTGATCAGAACATCCATTTCTTCGTCTGTGGAAAGTTCTTTTTGTTCATCCACTTCGATTTGTTTAATTGCTGCTTGCAATTGGCGAATCGTATCGCGTCGTTCGTTATCTTTATTCTTCATTGCATCTTTCAATGCAGACATCATTTTGACTTTGTATTCTGCCATGTTTAGTCATGTCCTCTATTTTATGATTATTATCATGTGACGGTATGAAACTATTCTATCACAGGAGTCACTTGTGCTACACCATCGACAACATCATTAATCGTGGTCGGGAGGATTAAATTACTCAATATACGCGGATGTGTCGTCTGCACACGGATATAATTTGACGTGTATCCTGTTTGGAAATAGCCAGCATCCGATGACCCCGAAACGCCTTCCCACAAGACAGGTAAGGTCTGTCCTAAATACTTTTCTGCAAAGCGTGTTTCGCGGGTGCTCGCCCATGCGAGTAACTCATGAATACGAGCTTTTTTAGCTGTTTTTCTTACTTGTCCTCGCATTCTGCTAGCAGGTGTTCCTTCACGAACACTATAGCGGAAAGCATGTAAACCATCGAAACCCATCTCATAGATGAAGGCTTTGCTAATCTCCCATTCTTCGTCAGTTTCACCCGGAAAACCTACAATGACATCACTCGTAATCCTTACATCAGGAATTTTCTCGCGCGCGGATTGCATTAAAGCCCGAAATTCTGCTTGGGATGTATTCCGACGCATCCGCTTGAGTGTGCTATCACAACCACTTTGCAAAGGAAGGTGTAAATGTGGTTGTAAACGCTCATCTTGCCATAAATCGAAAAATCCCTCTGATAAATCCCAAGGCTCTAAGGATGATAAGCGCAAACGAGGAATATCTGTCTCAGCTAAAATGCGCTGAACAAGTTCAAGCAAACCATCATGGTTACCAAAGTCATAACCATAACTGCCGAGATGCACCCCTGTTAAAACGGCTTCTTGATAGTCTAATTGTTGATGCAGATACTGAATCTCATTGATAATATCATCTGCATCCCGTGATTGCCCTGCACCACGCGCAACTGTCGTAATGCAAAATGTGCAGGAATTATCACAGCCATCTTGCACTTTGATAAACGCGCGTGTTCGTGCGCCAAAACCAGCTGAACGATTGTCCCGAGCGTGAGGTTCTAAATCAAATGGGGCAGTTTCGACCCCAGTAATCTGTGTGACAATACCATTTTTTTCAGCATTGCCGACAACACGTTTCACACCATCAATCACAGCGATTTCATCAGGTTGAATTTGAGCATAGCACCCTGTGACAGTAATTTCTGCCGATTGATTACTGCGGTTCAAATCGCGGATAAGTTTGCGACTGCTCCGACTGGCTTCATTAGTTACCGCACAGGTATTCACGATAATTTGCTCGGCTTCGTCAGGATTATCCGTAATGGTATGCCCTTGTTGCTCAAATTGACGTGCCATCATATCAATTTCACTCTGATTCAAGCGACATCCCAACATCTTTAAATGAACTTTCATGCGTTATTGCCTTCAACTAAGATTTCATCAGGGATAGTCACAGTAAAATTGTCAAATTCTATAATGTCGCCAGCCATGGTAGCGCCATTGAGTACGACACCTAACTTACCTTGAGTGTATGAATCATCCTCCCATATGAAGGTTTCCTCACCAAGACAATCATCCGAATTACCTGTAGGTTGCTGACCTTCTAACGGTACACACAAGAGCGCAGGTTCGCCATTCAAGAAAAACATGAATTGATTACCTTGCCCGACAATCCGAATACGATTATCGACACCAATACCCTCATTGAGTAAGCCATTGCTGTAATGCCAAATCGTTACTTCTTCTACGAGGTCAGTATCGTTATTACCACGTAAAATTTGGTAATAACCATCATTACTGATTAAAAATAGATAATAACCATTCGCTTGTGTTTGCGGGGCAGGAGCAATTAATCCGATAGCGGTGTCAAGCAAAGGTAACTGTTCTAAGTTACAGACAATCACAAATTGTCTTGAGCAACCATCGCTGGTGCTATTCTCATTGAGTCTAAAGATTACTCCATAACCATCGTTGGTGAGTTCCCCTTCAACTGAGCGCATTGTCACAGATACATCAAAATCACCATAAATAGGTGTCGAAGCACTATAAATCGTATCTGGGATTTCTAAAGCTAATTGCAAAACCCCATCTTGAATTTGTGCTGAGCGTCGTCCCTCAAACTGTTGCCATTCATCAGTGAACCCGTCAAAGCCTGCCGAATATAGTAATTCACCAGGTTCGCCCGTCATAACAGTATTCCAGTTAGATACAGGTTGATACAGCAAATTAACGCCAATCAAAATCACGATTAGCGTGATTAAAAAAGCTATTCGTTTCAGAAAACGATTACTTGTAGTTTGCCCTTGTGTTGTTTCAGTCAATGTAAAGTCCTCAATTCATCTGTGCGGATTTTATCATAGCCATAAATACCCTTGCAGTGAGAGTTTGAATTTATTCACTAAAAATTGATAGTGAACTATAATACATGTAGAAGATTATGAGAGTGTTTTCTATATGGAAGCCAAATTTGTTGCTATTGCTTTTGTGGATGCGATTAATACCCGTGATAGAAATGCGCTTGCCAAATTAATAGTAGTACCTAGTTTGGCGGATAATCATCATTCATTCTTGCCCGATTATCATATTCAAGTAGAGCGCATTATCACAGACTGTGACACAGTGATTTTAATAGGGCAAGCGATAGGCTGTTATGGCTCTGTTCCCGCCGTTTGGATTGCTCAATTGCGCGGACAACGAATCATGAATTGGCAAGCCTATTTCGATGGGCAGTTGGTATGTAACAATTAATTTCCTTGTTCTCTATCCAATAACCCCTGCGCTGGACCTGCAAAAACGGAATTGCCATTCGCCAATTGTTGTAAGAGCGGAATAGCGGAGGATACGCGGTCAGTTTCTAGGAAGATACGAGCTTTATCAAATAAGGCGCGTGGATTATCCGCTTGAATAGCCAAGGCTTGGTCGATGAGAGCGAGTCCGCCTTCAACATCTCCTGAAACATAAACTGCCCACCCGTTGGCTGATATAACTGAGGGGTCTTGTTCACTATTGTCTGTATTGTTCTCTAGGCTAGGTTGTGTGACCAAGAACGTATCGTCAGCGTAAAAATTGTTCAGCGCATCCACCATAATTGGATTATTGTCTGAGACAATGACTGCGGTTTGTAGCCAAACTTCGGCATCCAAGGGATTACCCATTGCACGATACGTATTCCCCAATTCAGCATAAAAAGTTGGATTATCAGGTTCAAGCAACACAGCCTCAATCAGCGCATTTTCACTGAGTAAAAATTCCCCTGCCGAACGCCAATAAACTCCTGCAATATATTGAATGGTCGCACTCATACTATCGAACGCGAGGGCTTCTGAAATCCATGCCTCACCATTTTTACCTTGTAAAATTCGCATCAATCCAACATAGGCGGTCGCTTCAGGAAAAGGGTAATACAAATCTGCCGCATATTGATAGGCATTTTCAGCTAAAGAATATTCCTCAATAGCCGTCAGTTCCGCCCCAACTCGCAAGATGATGTCTGCATTGGTTTCGCTCTCGCCAATCACATCTAAGATAATCTGTGCATTCTCAGAAAAAGAGTTATCCTGTGCTGCCACTTGCCCTAAATAGCCATACGCGGAAATTGGGTCAGAGGGTGCAATCAGTAGCCCTGCTGTATACAGCGACCACGCATCATTAGGGGCGAGGTCTAATAGCATTTGGATACGTTCCCATGTAATTCCCCACTCACCCCGTTCGAGATATATCTCAGCAATTTGCCGTAGTAAGTTCGCGTTTGGTTCAACAGCATTTGCCGCTTCCCAATGAAGCAAAGCACGTCCTAAATCTCCCATATCACGCCACAGATTTCCCGCACGAATATGATTTTGGGCTGTCCAACCATCCAGCGCACCCTCAGCTTCAATATGATACAGTGCAACTTGAAGTTCATCACGACTACGGTGGAGGTCATATTCAGCAAGAGGCGAATATTCTACTAATAAAGGAGAAACTACCTGTGCATTTGTGGTTGGCTCTGAGCTTGTGACATTTGTAATAAAATGAGGAATATTTAGAGAAGCGACAATTATTATTGCGATAATCCCTAAAAGAATTACAAGTACCGCCATCCATAGCGATACTTGCTTTTGTCTAGTGAAGTTCATCTTACTAGCTCGTCTTAGAGGGTTCATCACCTAATTGTTGGTCAGATGGTTTTTCACCACGCAACGCCATTCCGACCATTTGCTCCACTTGGTCAGGAGTGAAAGGTTTTACCAGGTAACTATGTATATTTTGTAATTTTCCAATTAGACGGTTTGCAGGGTCACCATAAGCTGTAATAACAATAATTGTAGGAGTATCTTGTTGAGTAGAGTTCGCATAGTCTTTAATGAAGTCCAGCATCTTCCAACCACTAATATCTGGTAAACCAATATCCAATAGAACTAGACTAGGATTTAGTTCTTTCAAGCGTTCTAATGCTGTTTTACCATGTGTCTCATACACAGATTCCAGCCCCATAGCCTCTAATGTAGCTTGGATAACTTCTGCTAATTCAACAGTGTCTTCTACGATCAGGATGGGGGATTGGCTTGTCATATCGCTCGTTTCTGCATCAGTATCTGGTAAAGAGTGTAATGTGCGTTCATCTATTGTCAATGAGGCATCTTGCTTATCATTATACTCATGACCATCAGTATTTAACGTAACAATATAATTAAGACCTGTATCACTAGCGGACAATCCTGCTGTTTCACTAATTGCAGGGATAGTTGATGTACGCAACGGAGTAGGTGGCTCTAAGCGCTCATGCTCATCAGGCTCACCTTCTGCCTTGCTACTCATGTGTATGGGTGGTTTGGAGGTGCTTTGGCTCATATGGTATATTGCCTCAATGACCACTTACTGCGAAAATTAATATTATGAAAACATTATAACATATCACAAACCAGTTGAACCATTGAGTTTATTATTTTCTTAAATTTGCCTATTTTTCGATACCAAAAAGCCTTAATTTCATGCGTAATATAACAAGATTCAAACTGAATAGACAGATTCCACTAAAACACAAGGGAGAATGCTTTATTTTGGGTGTATCTGCTGGTAGAAAAATCTATGTTGAAGAATTCTATGATGAAACATTTGTTGCACAGCATGAGATAAATTTCGACGGCATAATTCTAAATTCTATTGATGAAAACTTCGGCAGAAATAAGATTACGGCACTTAAAGTACCAAATGACAGCATCACACCTCATACACCCATTGAACACCCATTGAATCATAGCGGATTACGTTATCGAGGGTTACGTGAAGAAGAAAAAGTCATGGAATGGATACAAGCTCTTCCAGTAATGAACAAAATGCCACTTTTACAAGCACTGAAGATTACAACGCCACCGATGATGATTTTCGGAATTGCAGAAAGTCGTGTCTTGTCACAGGCATTTCTCGATGAAACAACACAAATTATCTGTCGTCGCATTCGCTTGTTAAGAGCATTACCTGAAATTCAAAAAGATGCAGATGGTATGCCTTATGATTACAATACCATCAGCTTTTCTATCTTACATACATATGACATCGAAACAGATGAATACCCCTCACTACATGAAGCCCTTCAAAGCCAACCAGAATTACAAAGCCCACAAGATTGTCTTTATATCGGCAATCGTCTAATCGTCTCAAATAATGGTGACAGTGAAAAACCCAGCGCAATATACATATACGATGAAATTGATGCACAAGAGTGATACACTAATTTCCATAAAAACCAACCTATAGAAAGCCTGCTAAAAATGTCCCAAACTGATACACAAATAGGTGTACAACGCTTTAAAAGTCAATCGGGCGTGACACTCTATCGCATCCCAATGAATGTCTTTCCTAAATTTATAGGCTATAGCTTCTTGATGTTAGGAGCAGGTGTCCCGACATTGATTGATACAGGCTCAGGCTTTGAGCAAAGCACCCAAGATTTATTGCAAGGCTTGCGTACTATCCAATCTGATTTTGGCGAAAAAATTGATGTGACCGATATTGAACGTATCATCATCTCACACGGACATATTGACCATTTTGGTGGATTAACCGCCATGATTGAGGCAACAAGCGGTGCATCAGTCGGTGTGCATCCGCTCGATAGGCGTGTTCTCACCAATTATGCTGAACGTCGAACGGTGGCAACCAAAGATGTCACAATCTTCCTTGAACGCGCAGGTCTATCAGAGGAACGGGTTAATAAGATGCTGGAGATGTACGGAGCGAGTAAGCAGATGTTTACCTCGGTGGATGTGGATTTCCTCATTGAAGAAGGGGAAGACCTTGATGGTGTTCAATTCTACCATGTACCGGGGCATTGTTCAGGACAAGTTGCCATGCGCCTTGATGATGTTCTACTCAGTGCTGATCACATTCTATCGCGGA
Organism: Phototrophicaceae bacterium; assembly: GCA_965230145.1. Lineage (GTDB taxonomy): Bacteria > Chloroflexota > Anaerolineae > Aggregatilineales > Phototrophicaceae > JAUZRW01. The sequence continues at coordinate 1,503,307 of CBDDKI010000002.1, read as the reverse complement.
CATCACCACATGTTGCCGCTGAAAGCATTACTAATTGGACAGGATTGGCGCATTATCGTGAGTCACTCCGCAAAATTCGTAAGCTAGATGGCATTGATTTAGTTCTCGGCGGGCATGAAGATCCGATGCACAATTTACACGACCGTATTGATTCAATCCAAAAACGAATTGATGAAAAATTAGTTTGGATGATGGATATTATCCGTGATTCAGGTAAACCGCTCACCATCAACGAAATTAGCAAACAACGCTATTTGGATAAACATGGTTTTGATGTCTTATTGGCGATTCAAGAAGCAGGAGCATATGTGGAATATCTTTATGATAGGGGCTATCTCGGGATTGCTAATTTAGATGAAGTCGAACGTGAGCATAATCCTATTTTACGCTATTACGTCCTAGACTAATTAATTGTTGAGTCTATTTTCTTTAGCTCTTTGAATAATCTCATACGCCTCTTTGACACTTTCAACCATGAAGAGTCTTTTAGGCTTACGAGGATTGGTGATTTGATAGAACTGTGATTGCACCGAATACAATCGTTGCTGTACCACATCATTATTCACATACACAATAATTCCAGCATTTTCAGGCAAAGAGTCGATGATATTACGAAATAAGGAAACAGTATCCCCTTTAGGGATAAAGGACTCTGTTCGCAAATCATTGATAATATCCACCACATGCGAAACTTCTTCAATCATGGTCATTGCTTCATTGAAGGCTTCTAAATATTGATCAGTTTCCCACTCATTCCAAAAAATGAAGCGCAAAATTGTCTTACGTTCATTATCCCATCGTACTGACACAGGCATCGCATCATCCTTTATCGTTCGCAAGTTAGGATTTTATCACCATTTTGTAATATTATACGTTATAAATTCTAAACAAAAAGAGGAAATGGTCTTATAGCTACCCTTACCTACCTTCGTTATACTCATTCAAAATAATTTGAGAAGGAGTTTTCATGGTCGATGTCTCTTTTGACCGTTATTATCGCTATGATGAATTAACCCAGATCATCCACGCTTTTGCAGAAGAATTCCCGCACTTAGTCACTGTAGAAAGTATCGGGCAAACATACGAAGGGCGTGATATTTGGTTGATGACAATTACCAATCACGAAAATGGCTCTGCTCTAGATAAACCTGCGGTATGGGTAGATGCCAATATCCATTCTTCGGAAGTTTCAGGCTCTAGTGGTGCATTGCATCTCGCATATACCTTAACTAGCAAATATGGCAGTGATGATAGAGTTACTTATGCTCTAGATACCCGTACCTTCTACATCATTCCACGTATTAGTGCTGATGGCGCTGAATGGGCATTAGCGGATAAACCCAAGATTATCCGTAGTAGTACACGTCCATATCCCTTTGATGAAGAACCGCTTGAAGGCTTGACCAATGAGGATGCTGACGGTGATGGGCGTATTTTGACGATGCGTATTGAAGACCCTAACGGTACATGGAAAGCCCACGAAGGAGACCCGCGTTTATTGGTCAGTCGTGCGCCAGATGAATATGGTGGCACATACTATCGTTTGTACCCCGAAGGGCTTGTCGAGGATTATGACGGCATCCACCTCAATATGCGCCCAGTCAAGGAAGGCTTAGACCTTAATCGAAATTTTCCGAATGATTGGCAACCGCAAAATAAGCAATTTGGCGCAGGAAATTTCCCTCTCTCTGAACCTGAAACCTATGCTTTTGCCAAAGCAGTCGATAACCGACGCAATATCTGCCTTGCAACAGCCTATCACACCTTTTCGGGCGTATTATTGCGTCCATCAGCAGGTAAAGCGGATACTGAAATGCCAGCCGAAGACCTCTGGCTTTATGAGGAACAAGGTGAAAAAGGCACTGAAATGACAGGCTATCGTAATGTCTCGATTTTCCATGAGTTCAAATATCATCCAAAGCAAGTGCTACATGGTGGCGCGGATTGGATGTATGAAGAACTCGGCATATTTTATTGGGCAATTGAAATCTGGTCAATTCAACAACAAGCAGGCTTGAAAGACTATAAATTCATTGATTGGTATCGTAAGCACGATGTCGAAGATGACCTGAAAATCTTGCAGTGGTGTGATGAAAATTTAGATGGCGAAGGCTACGTTGATTGGTATGAATTTGACCATCCACAACTAGGCAAAGTTGAACTCGGTGGCTGGAATTTCCAACTTGCTTGGCGTAATCCACCACCCAAATTTCTTGAAAAAGAGATTGAACCCTTTGCGGATTGGTTTATCTGGCAAGCACTCACAACACCTAAGCTAGAAATCTTTAAATTGGAAGTAGAGGCATTAGGTGAGGATGTCTACCGTGTGCGCTTTGCTGTCCAGAACACGGGCTACTTACCAAGTTATGTCACCAAGACAGCCCTAACAAAAGGACGTGTGAGAGGCGTTTCGGCAGAAATTGAATTACCAGAAGGGGCAAGTCTCAAGTCAGGCAAACAACGAGTTGATTTAGGACAGTTAGAAGGGCGCGCAGGGACAGGCACATCAGCGACACCATGGGGTATGCGTGGCAAAGCCAATACAGCAGACCGTGCCGTGACTGAATGGGTTGTTCATGCACCTAACGGAGGCACTGTCACCCTCACGGCACAACATGACCGTGCTGGCAAAATTAGCACAGAGGTTGACTTAGAAGCGTAAAAATGTAGGGGCGGAGCACACTCCGCCCAAAGTATAATCATGCGTTTTCTTTCTCGCGCCGTGACATTTCAGTTTCCAGCACATTCACCGCATGACGAATCGGTGGTAGCTTGTCGTCTTCCAAGAAATCCAGTAAGTCAAGCAATGTATCACGCAGACCTTGCAACATATAAGGCGAGTCTATCGGCGCAATTGAAATCGCAGTGGGCAATTTTTCGAGAGCTTGCTCACTTTTGCCAATAGCAAAGCTAGACGAAATTAAATCCGAATACCCCCAGAAATTACCTGCTTCTGCCTCTGCTTCCTTACTCGCAATCTGCTCGACCATCTCATAAGTATCCAGCGCATGCTGACGGTCACTTTTCTTTTGGTAGAGCAGAGCCAAATTGACATATCCATAGGATGACTGTGGTGTCACCTCGGTTACTCGTTTATAGGCTTCGATTGCTTGCTCAGTTTGACCACGACGCTTATATAAACCACCCAAAATACCCCAATAAGATTCGCCATCATCATCAACCAATTTTGGCGAGAGTTTGAGAGCTTGCAACAGCAACTTCTCGGATTCATTGAGAAGACGATCACGTTCAAACAAAATATCAGAGCGTTCATCAGAGTTCATACCCTCAATAATTTGCTTACCGACATCTTCCCCTAAGCGCCGTTGGACATAACCCAAACCAGCTAACGCTGGAGCAAAGTCTTTTTCACGGGCAATGGCTTTTTGATAACAGGCTTTGGCTTCATCTAATTCGCCTGTTTGCGTATAAACATATCCCAAACGTTGATTGATAACGGGGTTTTCAGGGTCAAGTTCTAACGCGCGATTATAGGTGTTCAATGCACCTTTATAATCGGACGTGCGATATTGGCGCTCGCCAAGTGGGATGAGGGCATTCGCCAATAGAGCATCTTCTGTTCGCTGACGGTCATGTTGTGCGGATGCTTCAAGCTCAGTTCGCATGGTCGCAATTTCACGTTCGCTTTCACTAATCGCACTATCGAAGCGGGCACGGGCTTCCTCAAATTCTTGTTCGACCAACTTGCGTGTTTCTTCGAGTTCGGTACGGGCTGTAATTAAACGTGTCAGACCAAATGCCGTCAAGACAACACCACCGACTGTAATAGCGAGGCTTAATGCTTCAAATATACCCAATAAATTGAACGCAAGGTCAACCGCTTGTTGAGCTTCTTCGATGGCAAGTTGAGAACGTTCTAAAAGAATTGCTTCTAATGGTGAACCTTCTTCTACTTGCTCAATGCCGTTTATATCAAAATTAATGGCATCACGGGTAATTTCTAGTTGTAAATAGTTATAGATAGATAAAATGCCGATACCAATTAATGCGCCGATGAGTGCAATATATGTCAACCATGTCCAGATGCTTGTTCTGTTTCGATTTTCATTTATGGTCATGCTTTATCCCTGTATGGCAACCGTGTGAACAATCCATGCCGATTATAGCGCACTTTAAAATTTTACCAGAAAAATGCCGTAGAGCTTCTTGCTTTAGCTATGGGGATATAAGGCGTAAAGGCTAGCCATTCTGGAACAACTGTGTTAAATTAGAGATTGTCAGTCGCGGGACTGCAATCCCCACTGACCCTCCGACAGTGATAGTGTCTGAGCTAATTCAATGATAACGCAAGTTCGCAAAACATATAAGTACCGCCTCTATCGCAATGATAAACGTGACAAGCATCTGCATAATGCGATTAATATTGCAGGTATCATCTGGAATCATTGTATTGCCCTGCAACGACACTACTATCGACTATATGGTGGCTACATCTCCAAGTACAGGCTACAAAAGCATATTGCGAAACTGCGAAAGTCAAGGCGTTATAACTATTGGCAAACAGTTGGCTCACAAGCGGTTCAGGAGATTGTTGAACGCTTGGATAAGTCTTATCAGAGCTTCTTCAAGAAGCAAGGCGGACGACCTTCATTTGGCAAGGTCAAGAAATATCGTAGCTTCACCTTGAAGCAAGCAGGTTGGAAATTGCTAGAAGGCAACAAAATCAAACTTGGCAAGTACAGCTACAAGTATGTCAAACACCGTGAAATGAGTGGCACTATCAAGACAGTAACGGTCAAACGCGATAGCATTGGACGATTGTGGCTCTGTTTTAGTGTCATTGAGAGCGTGGATATTCCAGAGGTCAGCACGGGTGAAATCGGCGGCTTCGATTTTGGATTAAAGACATTTCTCACCGACAACAAAGGCAAGAGCTATCTATCACCTGAGTATTTCAAGCAAGAGTTAAACCGTATTCAAGGCTTGAACAGGTCACTATCGCGTAAGCGTAAGGGTAGTCACAATCGCGCCAAGACGAAATATCTCTTGGGACGAACGTATATCCGCATTGATGATAAACGCCGAGACTTTCACTACAAATTGGCACATGAACTGTGTGATAGATTTGATGTGATGGTCTTTGAGGACTTGAACATTGAGGGCATGAAACGCCTTTGGGGACGTAAAGTCTCGGATTTAGGCTTTAGCCAATTCCTTGAGATTGTGGCGTATGTTGCCTTCAAACGTGGTAAATATGTGAAAATCATAGACCGCTATGAAGCGACAAGTCAGACCTGTTCTAACTGTGGCAATAAGCAAAAGTTAGACTTATCTGAGCGTATCTATGAGTGTGTGTATTGTGGCTTAGTCTTAGATAGAGACCACAATGCAGCGATTAATATCCAGCGCATCGGGGCATCGATGCACACTGCACAAGGTGTTGTAAGACCTGTCTAGCAGGCATCGCCGTTGACGGCAGAAGCCCCTGAATTTATTCATGGGGAGTATGTCACGTTCGCTAAATCCCTACCGACATTTAGAGAATTTTCTGCCATAATATAGACAGATGTTAGAGATTAAAGAAAGCTATCTATTGTGTCGCACCAGAACCAATCACTTGAACATCATAAATCACGCTTACGCAATGCAGGCTATAAACTGACCCATGCACGCCTGACAGTCTTAGATGTTATTCAGAATTTGGGTGGACATTGCACCTCGGCTCAAGTATTGGAATCGGTAGGTGAGACTGATGAAAGCATCGGACGCGCAAGTGTTTTTCGTACTCTCGATTTACTGACACAACTTGGCATTATTCGTCCAACTTATGTGGATACGAGTATGACTCCACAATACGTCATGATGCCCAATGGACACCATCACCATATCATCTGTAGCAACTGTAACCGTGTGATTGAATTTGAAAATTGTGGTCTAGCAGACCTCACACACAAGCTAGAAGATGAATACAACCTCAATATAACAGGGCATTTGCTCGAATTTTATGCAGAATGTAAAGATTGCAACGTCCAAGATTGATAGCTAGATGATATTTTTCGTTGTCTTTGTATTTTCTGCTGTGATAATCGGTATCGGAGTGATGCTTGCTCCTGTCTTACCAACTACTCAACCTCGTATCGGACTGGCTTCAACGATTGCTCTTGCTTTAACCATCCTCTCAGGTATTTTATGGACAAGCTTCGTAGGTTGGGACACACTCATCATTGATTATGTTCTCTTTGGTTTGGTATCAGTAGTCATTCTAGGGGGCACAATGATACAAGCTCATGATGAAGCAAGTAATGATGACGAATCCTCATCTACTCAATGGATGTCGCGCAAAGACTTTTTATTTTTTCTTGTAGTAAGTGGGATATGCTTATTATCCATGATATTCGATTTGGCTCAATCAAATTTTGAAAACGAGTTAGCCTCTGCTTTGCAAACAGGGCAGACCTTAGACAACCTCTCGCAAGATTTTCCACAAATTATGGAATTTTCTGTCACGGGATTCTACATCCTGAGTGCCTATCTATCGCAACAGCTTCAGCAAGATAGTGTCCTAGTACAATCGGCAGTTACTACCGTATTGATTTTTCTCGGTGTACTGACCAGTTATGATTTAGGCTCAGAGATGAAAGATACTTATCTAGGGCGTATTTTTGCGCTAATTGTATTGATTTTACTAATGATAGTGAGTACGTTTTCTGCACCAATGTTGTTGCCTATCTTAATTTCATTCGGTGTCTTGATTTTTGCCTTACGGAGTTATCGTCATCGCCATTATTTAGATATTGTAGGACTTATCTTTTTACTGTTTGCACTCTTCTTTATATAGAGACGACAAGTTCGTCGCCTCAACAACCTCAGTCATTTGCCATTCGCACAATGCGTGGCATAAATTCACCCACAATATCGACCAAATCCTCTTGGGCTTCCATCACCCGTTTGATAGATTTATAAGCATGTGGTGTTTCATCAATTCCACCACCGATTAGCTCAATGTTACGTGGCTTGAGATAACTCAGTAATTCGCCACGCGAATACGCACTTTTCGCTGCACGCCGACTCATCTTACGTCCAGCACCATGTGACGCACTATTGATGCTTGCACTGTTACCTTTGCCTCGCACAACATAGCCGGGGTCGCCCATACTACCCGGAATGATGCCGTACACACCAGCTCCAGCAGGAGTTGCTCCTTTACGATGCACAATCAATTCTTTGCCATCGATAATTTCTTTCCATGCAAAATTGTGATGATTTTCAACTGTGCCAAGGACTGAGAATCCTGTTGCATCGGTAATCCGTTGATGAATGACCTCATGATTTGCCGCGGCAAATTCTCCCGCAAGGTTCATCGCTAGCCAATATTCCTGACCTGCTTCACTATCCATATCGAGCCATGCCAAGCGTTTAATTTCGCTAGGTAGATTTGGCTGCAAGTTCATGGCGAGTTCACTATAATGCGTTGCAATATGATAACCAATCGCCCGTGACCCACTATGGGAGAGCAGGGCAAGATAAACACCAGCCTCTTCAATTCCTAACTCTGGACTAGGCGCATCAGCTGTAAATGTTCCCCATTCTACAAAATGATTACCCCCACCACTTGTCCCTAATTGGGCTTGTGCCTTATCTTTAAGTGGTTTGAGTAGAGGCAAACTATCCCAATCTGAACTATCTAGGACAGGGTGTTCCGATAAATTGTAGTTCTCGAATGTTGCCCCTGCGCCGAAACGTGTCTCCTCAAGCAAAACATCTTTGAGCAGATTTTTATGTTTCTTGAGTGCGCGTTCACCTAAATTAAAGATGCTAATTCGCATTCGGCAAGCAATATCAACTCCTACAGCATAAGGAATAACAGCGTTTTCAGTTGCCAAAACGCCACCAATCGGTAAGCCATATCCCACATGGGCATCAGGCATCAACGCACCTTTACGAGCAATCGGGACGGTCGCTGCCGCTTGCATCTGCTCAATACTTTTCGAGTCAATTTGCTCCGCTCCCCAAATTTCATATGGAATAGGGGCTTGCGTCGGAATAGGTAGACTTATCTCTTTGACATAATTGAGCGCAGTATCAATCCCATCGGCTTTCAAAATGTTCCACGCTTCATTTCTAATTTCTTTAGTTACATGATGCACTTTCAAGGATTTTTCTAACTTTTTAGCATCACGCGCACGAACTTTAGCCATCACGACCTCTTATTATTACCAATAATCCAGTAAGAACTTTATCACAATGTGCTTTTTGGTGTCAATAAGTATTTTAAAGGTTCAATTGGGTTCATATTTGTAAGTCCAATCAGCACCAATATGTTCAGTTTTGGGTATATAATGATGCCGTATTAAACACACACACTTAGAAATGGTGATATATGCTCAAACAACGCACAATCTTCTGGTTTTGGTTGCCCTTAGCCTTCTCATTTATGCTGATGATTTTTGAAGGACCTTGGATTCAAGGTGTCATCAGTCGGCAAGATGATGCGGCATTACAACTGGCAGCATTTGGCGTTGTTGTAGGTTTAGCCGTTTTAATCGAGACACCTGTGATTAACTTCCTAGCTGTCGGAAGTGCTCTAGCGCATGATAGACAATCTTACGAGGTTTTGTCGCGCTATGTCTTAATCGTCAACATTCTACTAACCATCCTCAGTCTTCTTTTTGCTTTTACGCCTCTACTTGATTTGTATCTAGGAGGCATCTTAGATATTCCACCAGAACTTATAGCAGAAGCTCGTCCAGCAATGGTTGTCCTTGTACCGTGGACGTGGTTCATAGGTTATCGTCGCTTTCATCAAGGGATTCTCATTAATCACGGGCGCACCAATACCATTACAGTTGGTACATTCATAAGGATAATTGCTTCAGCTGGTGTAGCGCTCGGTTTAGGCTTATGGGGCGGTGTCTCAGGTGCGGTAATCGGTGCTTGGAGTTTATTGTCGGCTGTCTTCATCGAGATGATATACGTACACGTCATTTCCCGTTCTGATGTAGAGAAACTCAAGAGTAAAGAGCGCTCAAGCGATAAACCTCACCTGACTCTGCAAGGCGTAATGCGGTTTCATTTGCCACTCGCTGCAACTGCTTTGATGTCTTGGTTTATCTTACCTATGACCCAGCGTGGATTAGCACAAGGTGATAATGCCGTTGAAGTTTTGGCAGCATATCCCGTAATTTTCTCGATAATGATGGTGATGCGTGCAGGCGGCATTGCATGGCAAGAAGTTGTGATTGCCCTCAATAAAAGCGAAGAGCATCGAATAGCACTCCGTAAGTTCACCTTATGGTTAGGCTTTGGCACAAGCACCCTGATGATTGTGTTTTCAATTTCACCACTCATCACGATTTATTTACGTAATATATTAGACGTACCAGAAAATCTAATCCCGCTAATTATCACGGGTTCTATTTTTGCGAGCTTTATGCCTCTTGGCTCGACATTACAGAGTTATTTCCGCGCCTTGCTAATGGGCGAGGATAATACCAATCCAATTTACCAAGCGATGATGCTAGGCTTCATCATTACCATAACAACCCTTTGGCTTGGACTATGGTTGGGCATACCTGCTATCCCAACAGCCGTGATTGCTCTCAGCATTGGCGTTGCTAGCGAACTAATTTACCTCTGGCGTTCCTTGACCAATATCCAACAAAAGGTTAAGTTCAAACCTATTTTAGAAACTTAAGCTATAAATTTACGCTTAAATCTTGAGATGAATTTTCATAAGAGTTTTGGAAGTCCCTCTCCATATGGGAGAGGGATTTATGGTGAGGGCTGCCACTTCTAAAATAAACGCTTTTGCTGATGTGGACGCTTGCCGTTCATTAGTATATATGGGGCAAGTTGCTCTGCCGAACGAATCCCCAAACGTGATAACTGCCCAAAATCCTGCAATGTGCGTTGCTTGCGTGCCTTAACAATAGCCTCTGCACCTTTCAAGCCAATGTTTGGCAAACGCATCAAAGTTAATTTATCCGCTTGCATAATCTCCACAGGATTTTGCCGTAAATTAACATCTGCCCATGCGAGTTTCGGGTCAACATCAGTGCGGAGAAAACCTTCATTGATGAAGGGCAAATCTTCAACATCCCAAGCATAATCACGCAATAAAAAACTTGCCTGATACAAGCGTCTCTCTCGAATATCCGCTACTTTCTCTAAATTCTCAAATGGTGTCCCTAAAATTGGGCTAAATCCTGAAAAATATGTTCGTGCCAAGCCCAATTGATTATAAAGACGGTCACTGAGAGACAGTAATTCAAGGTCAGTATCGCCGACTGCTCCCACAACAAATTGCGTCACGATACTTGCTCTTGCGCTTCTATCAGTCTGCTTGAGCTTATGCGCGATTTGTAAGCCATTCAATAATTCACCATAAAAATCTTTCTTGGGGGCGAGTAACGCCAAACGTTCTTCTGTCGCGCCTTCTAAATTAATCGAGATACGGTCTGCCAATTGCATTGCACGCCGAATTTGGTCTTCTTCTGCGCTAGGCATAATCTTGAGATGCACATAGCCTTTATACCCATACTTATTGCGGATAATATCGGCTGTATCGAGGATTTTATCCTGTGTGGTCACACCACCCTTGATAATTCCCGATGATAAAAATAAACCATCGACTGTGCCTTTCCGTTGTAAACCATCAAATGCACCAGCTAATTCGTCAGGGCTAATCGTCATGCGCTTGGTGTTGCTATGCCCTGCACGGAATGGGCAATAATAACAATTGCGCTCACAAGCAGTGGTCATCATCGTTTTGAGAACAGGCTTCGCACCTTTTGGTGTCGATAAATGCGCGATGCAATCGGTCAGACTCGCTTGACGATGCTCCGTTTTCATTTTTGGGATGGTCTTCTCTTGCATCGGTGAATCACCAGCAGGCTCAAAGACAGTCACATCACCCATTTGTGTCAATTTTGTGAGCGTATCAGGTTCTATTTTGAAGTGCATAAATCCACCTTTATGATAGAGAAAGTATGTTCTAAATTATACCACAAGACAGCAAAAATGTTCTATTTCAGAATACAAACATTGAAACAATGATTCGTCAGCAAATTTTGCCTTACAATAGGTTGAAATTTAGTTTCGTGGATTGTTGGGCTATGTTATACTCAGCGTCATGATGAAAAAAAGAGACACCCAAACACTCATCACAACAATTAAGTCACGAGGTTGGCAAGATGCAACACGGTCATTATTGGATATTGTAGAACCGATTGCGCCTTTGTTATCTCAGGTTTTATGGGTTGTGCAACCTGTCTCTAGCATTTTTGATGCACAAAAACTCGTGCGTGAATTAGCCGAATCGTTGGATAGTCCGCATGGGATTGAAGCATTGCGTCAGCAACTGGATGAAAAATAGTCTATTGTTTCTGTGACAAGATAATGGCATTCAGGATACAATGGGGCATATGTTAGCAATTGGTATCCACTGACAGAGGGGAAGCCAACGTGGATAGTTTTTTTAATACCTTAGAAATATTGTTTTCTCAAACAATGTTCACAACCTTCATCATCATACTCATTGCTTTATTCGTGAATGTACTTATTCGCCTTAACGAATATAAGCCAATGCGTCGGATTACTGCCTTGGATAAAATTCGTCAGATGACAGGGGCAAGCATCGAATCAAGCCGTCCATTGCATGTCTCCATTGGAAGTACCACTATTGGTGATGAGACAACCATGCTGGCATTACTCAGTAGCGAGTTCATTTATTATGCTACTCGTGAGGTAGCCATTGGCGATGCCGCACCACTCTTTACAGTGTCCGAAGGGTCAGCATTACCCTTGGCAAGTGATACATTACGCCGTGCTTATGAGCATGAAAATAGAACCAGAGCCTTAAACCTATTTAACCCCTTGAGTAAAGAAGCAATTAGCGCACGTTGGTATCCAGCAGGACGACGCTCTCTAGCCTTTGCATCTGCACTCACGACGATGCAAGCTGATGACAATCTCAGTGGCAATGTGTTAGTAGGACGCTATGGGCTAGAATTAGCTCTCATATTAGATGCTGCCTATCGCAATAAACGACCAACAGTTGCCACAAGTGATTTGCTGGACGGTCAAGCAATTGCCTATGCTCTCGCTGATGACGCACTCATTGGCGAAGAGGCATTCACGGCATCTGCCTATATAAGTGATGATGTGCGCTTACAAAAGCGAAACTTCATTATTGACTTAATGCGAGGGTTGGTTGTCATTGCGATTATCGGACTCGCGCTTTATAACATGGTAGCAGGGGGCTAATTTATGCAAAATTCGCCAAATCGTAGCCTGATAACCCGTTTTGTAGTGGTCATCACTGCGACATTTGTAACAATTGTGGGGCTATCGACCTTACTAGGTTTAGTATTAGGTAATGTTGCTTATGCTATCCCTGATACTGTACCTGTTATTGGCGGAGTAGCAGGCATTGCTCCTACCGGCGATATAGCTTTTGTTCTTATTCGTTTAGCTGTTATCGTCTTAGCCTACGCTATTCTGATTGGTGTAATTAACCTTGTTGCAGTCAACGCACAACGAACATTACATGGGGCAACATGGACGGCAAAAATCAATAGTGCCGTCATTTTGACAATGTTTGTTCTAGGATTAATTGCTCCATTTATTAACCCTGACTTGAGCGACTTCTTATTAGAGAATGTTCAAACAACTATTGAGAGTGCCTTAGCCGCTTTAGTATTTTTTGCCTTAATCTATGGGGCATTCCGCATGTTGAAGCATAAAATCACATTCTCGGCGATACTTTTTATACTTACAGTGGAAATTGTCTTAATTGGCGCACTACCTGTAGCACAATTTGGTTTAGTGCGAAATTTTACAGATTGGCTTATTAATGTTCCAGTAAATGCTGGGGCGCGTGGTATTTTGCTTGGTATTGCGCTTGCAACGCTCATTACCGGTCTGCGCGTCTTGATTGGACAAGACCGTACCTATGGTGAATAAACTATGAACGATTGGGATAATCTCGATAATCTTCCTACAGATGACGATGATAACGAAGACTTCGACTGGTTGGATGACAATGATGAGTCAACCAGTGATGATGATTTAAGTTGGTTATCTGATTCAGATGAAGAAGAAGATGAAAAACCACAAGAATGGCAAATGCCTCGTTCAGACCGTGCCGAACGTGACATAGCATCCCAAATAGAAGATGCTGAAACCGCGGAATTTGGTGACGCAGAAGAAGGACTTGATTGGATGGCAGAGGTGGATTCATCAGAAGACGAATCTGTTGAAACTGATGTGCCTGATTGGTTATCAGGGATGGATGCGCCATCTGTTGGCGATGCTGAAATTACTGACGTACAAGCCTCAGTTCTTGGTGAACAGGATGATAGCTCTGGCAACGATTGGGGGATAGACACACCTGATACCGATGATGGCTGGGGTTTATCTTTAGATGCAGATGATGCTGGCGAAGCAGAAGACAACCCTTGGGTCGCATCTACAAGTGACGATGATGGCGATGAGGGGGATAGTTTCCTCTTTGATACGTCGCCACTATCTGATGACGAGGTTGATGATTTCCTCTTCGATACATCACCACTATCCGATGATGAAGATGTAGATAGTTTTCTCTCTGATACATCACCACTATCTGATGATGAAGTCGATGATTTCCTCTTCGATACGTCGTCACTATCCGATGATGATGAAGATTTATTTGCGGTATCCAGCGAAGATGACAGTCAAGACTTCGGCGAATGGGGTGATTTAAGCAACTCAGACTTTGAAGATAGCCCAGTCCAAACTTCTGCTGAAGATGTAGGCTGGGATATAGATGAAACAGATGAAGACTTCGGTTTCGATGACCTCGAAACGGAGCAAACACAAGAACCAACTGCCGAACAAGATGATTTAGGTGTGCCTGATTGGCTTGCTGATATGCCCTTGCCTGAAGTCATAGAGCCAGTAGGTCGCCAAGATGTGCCACAACCTTCTGACGATGATTTAGGTGTCCCAGATTGGCTTGCTGACGAACAACCCCTTTCAGAAACTGATGACGAACTAGATTTCATGGCTGACCTAGATGAGCCAGTCGCTGAAAGTGACGATGAATTAGATTTCATGAGAGACCTAGATGCACCTGTACCTGAATTTGACGATGATTTAGGTGTTCCAGATTGGCTTGCAGGTGAAAATTCTGAAACTGAAATTGAAGAAGCCGTTGCTGAAATGGCAGGTAGTGACAATGACCTTGATGATTTATTAGGGGATTTAGAGGCTACAGATGATGAAGGTGACTTAGGAGATTTATTAGCAAGCCTTGCGCCATCTGATGACGATGAAAATCTGGATGACTTACTCGCATCGCTTGATGTCGGTGACGAAGATGTCGAGCTTGATGACCTTTTTGCTTCGCTTGATATATCCTCCGATGAAACAGACGATGATTTAGATGACTTGCTCTTATCTACGGAAGATGGAGCAGAAGAGACAGTCGATGACATTTTTGCCGAGCTTGAAGCAGAAGATGCAGATGACCTAGATTTCTTAGAACCAGTATCCCAATCTGCAGAGTTAGATGACCTAGATTTCTTAGAACCAGTATCCCAGTCCGGAGAATTAGATAATCTTGATTTCCTAGAGCCTGTTGCAGATGCAGACGATTTAGAAGACGCTGAAGAAGTTGAGGATGACATTTTTGCCGAACTCGAAGCCGAAGACCCCGATGAATTGGCTTTGTTGGATGAAATTAGTGCCTTTGAAACAGGGGAACTTGATGGCGAAGTAGCAGATGACAATTTCTTCCAAGAAGATGTTGAAGCAGATTTAGATTTCTTTGATAGCCTTGATGATAGCGAAGATATTCAAGAATGGTTTGAAGAAGCAGATAAAAAACCAGCAACAGGGACACTAAGTTTTCTTGATAATGTTCCTGAGAGTATTGATGACCAACCTGATTGGCTTGAAGAGATTAGTGGAATAGATACAGACACTCTACAAGAAGCTGCAGAGGCAGCTAACAAAACAGATAATCTTGATATTGATGCGCTAATTGATTCATTTGATGACGATGGCTTTGAAGACGACATCGTGCCAGCCGCAGATTTAGATGCTATCTTTGGTGCAATGGATGACGAAGCACGCAGTCAATTGCCTGATGAGCTGCAAACTGATGACTTGCCTGAATGGTTACAGGAAATTGCCAAGGGCAAAGATGCAGCATCTGTAGCCGCACTTATTCGCCAACGTTCTGACCGTTCATTAGATGACTTAGATGACCGTTTGCTAGAATTGCGTGAGCGTGGCTTAGAATTATCAACGACGACAGATGATGAACCACAGAATCAAGAGCAATTATCCAAAATTGTACCTAACATTGATGAAGCATTGACTCCTGCGCGTGCTGATTTTACTCAAGCAGGTTTGATTACATCTCCCAACATTTCACCAGAACAAGCCGAAAGGGCGACCCTACTACAAGGTCTCGTTGGCTCAACATTGGGTACAACAACCGAAACCGAAACACGAGCTAGCACGAGTTGGTTACAAGCCATTACCAGTCGAGCAGATCGTATCATCATTTCGTTAATTTTAATTGCAGCTGTTTTTGTACCATTCGTGTATTCGGGCTTCAATGATATTGGAGACTTGCCTCAAAGTGTATTCGCCGAAGATAGTGACGAATTTGCTGCCTTTACTTTAATTGAAGATTTAACAGTTGGCGATTATGTATTAGTTGCGACTGAATACGGAGCAACAGGCGCACGCGAACTTGATATAGCGACACGCAGTTTCCTAGAACATATCATTGCCAATGGGGGTATTCCTGTCATTGTCAGTAGTGATGCTATCGGACTTTTACGGGCTGAGGACATTATTGTTGATTTACTCGGAGAAGAAAATCGCAACCAAACGTATTATATCGCTGGTTTCTTACCCGGTGGCACAATAGGCTTGCGTGACTTTGTCAGCAATGTAGGTGCAGTCGTTCGGACAGATAATCAGGGTAATGCAACAGGCATATCTTTATCATCAGTAGATGAATTTGCCACAATACTCTTAATTTCAGAGAGTGGAGAAACTGTCCGTAATTGGATGGAACAGGTTGCTCCTGTAACAGATACGCCTATCATCGTGATGACAGGGCAAGCAGCACGACCTTTGGCGCTACCTTATACTACATCATCAGATAATACAGTCGCACTACTCACAGGCTATAATGATGCCTTTACCTATCAGCAAATGGCGCTAGGTTTATATAATCCATCTGCAACACCAAGCCCAACAATTACAAATACGCCATTAGCTACGAATACACCGTTACCCACGGCGACTGACTTGCCAACGGATACACCAACTGCAACGAATACGCCAACAGACACACCAACACCGAGTGATACACCCACGCCTTCTGATACGCCAATACCGAGTTTGACTCCAGTAGGTGATACAGAAACACCAGAAGCAGAAACAGCAACGGATGTGCCAAGTGATACACCCATCCCAACAGCCGAAGCAGAAACACAATCTGAACTGATAGAAGTGGCAGTAGTTAGTTCAGAATCGTCAGCAAATGTGAGAGCAGGAGCGGGAGCAGATTTTGCTGTAGTAAGCTCAATAGAACCCGACACCGAGTTGTTCGTTGTTGAGCGTAGTTCAGATGATGAATGGATACGCGTTGTCCTACCAGATGGTTCAAGTGGTTGGATAGCGACAACATTACTCAATATCATTGAAATCCCCGAAGACGAATTTGAAGGCGAAACAACTGTCAACGCCAATATTCAAATCGGCACAGTCATCGCTGACGAACGGGTGAATATACGCTCGGGGGCTGGCTCAAACTTTGCTGCCATTGCTGGGCTTGACCCGAATACTCGTGTTCGTATCATAGCGACCAGTGATGATGGTGAATGGTATAACGTTGTTTTGCCAAATGGTGGTGAAGGCTGGATAGCAAGTTTCTTACTAGACGTTGAAGAAATCCCTGAAGGTGAGTGGGATGGTGCAAGTAAAGATGGCTTCTTCCCAATTTACTTTGACCGCCCAATGCAAATACAACAAGGCAGCGAAGATAATGATACTATACCGATTGGACGTAATGCTGCAGGTGTTGCAATGCCTGTGTTTGCAGATGTAGACCAAAGTGAAGTCTTGCTTGAATTACCCAATGGTGCAGAGTTCATCGTCATTGAAGAAGGCGACCCCTTAACCGAAATTTTGACAGAAGATGGTCAAATTGGTTTCATTGAAACCCGTGTCATTGTCATTGATGAACGCTCGCGTGATGAGGTTGATTTTGCACCTACAGCAACCATGACACCAACTATTGCGCCACCAACGGCAACACCGACAGCAACACCCACATTCACACCATCACCCTTTGCACCACAAATCACCCCTGCTCCTCTACCAAACCCAGAAGCAAGGGCAAGCTCACAATCACTTGGCTTATTGATTGCGATTGCGGTGATTGGATTAGGCAATATATTTTGGATTTTCCGCTGGCTAGGACAAAGAGAACGATGACGGCAGGAATTGGATTTATCATCAGTTTAGCACTTACATTAGTTATCTTTAGCTATCTGCTAGGGGATAACTTCTTATATCGGCTGGCAGTCTCTGCATTTGTAGGATTAGCCGCAGCTTTTACAACCATTGTCACCTTCCAAAGTGTTCTATTACCTCTGAGTAATTCAGGTAGAATGAATGCAGGGTTTCTAATAGTGGGCGGGGTTCTTGCCTTGCTATTACTTGTTAAACCCATACGCTCATTACGGATTTTGTCGAATATTTCCCTTGGCTTTCTAATTGCAGTCGGGTCGGCAGTGGCAGTCGTAGGGGCAGTCTCTGGCACACTAATCCCACTTGTATCACAAACAGCCGAGATTAATTTTGATAATGGACTGATGAATATCATTAGTAGCCTAATCTTGATTATAGGTGTCGTAACGTCTTTGCTATATTTTGGATATGGTGCGCGTCGTAACCCACAAGGTGAAATTGAGCGAGGCGCAATTATGAAAACTGTTGCAACAATTGGGCAAGGCTTTATTGTCGTGACATTAGGCGCATTATATGCTGCGGCTATTCTAACCAGTTTGACAATACTCACCGGTCAGCTTGAAATGCTGTTTGGTAGCTAATCACACAGATGAAAGGCAAAACATGGCATCCAATCGAGTCAGTTCAATACTGACAGCAGATTTTGGTAGTGTGCAGACTCGTGTCGTTTTATTCGATGTAGTCGAAGGCGAATACCGAGTTGTTGCACATGAACAAGGTCGTACAACACTCGGTTATCCTGATGATGATCTTAATGTAGGCTTACGTCGCTTACTCGATAACATGACAGCTACTACAGGTCGCCAATTCCATAATCAAATAGGGCGAGTTGTAACCCCTGAAGACCGTCATCGAAACGGCGTTGACTATTTCATCACAACCGCAAGCGCAGGTCGTCCTATACGCGCAATTGTGGTTGGACTCGTTCCTGATATTAGTGTTGCCAGTGCCTTACGGGCATTATCGGGGACATATGTTGAAGTTGTCGCGGAATTTCACTTACGTGATGGTTACTCCGACGAAGACCGCTTAAATGCCATGATTATAGGTCGCCCTGATTTAGTCTTTATTTCAGGCGGTAGTGACGGTGGGGCAGTAACAGCACTCGAAGATATTTTACATAGTGTTGAGCTTGGTTTAAAAATTCAAGACGAAGAATTACGTCCACCTCTGTTATATGCTGGCAACAAGCAATTACAGTCGATAGTAAATGAGGTGTTCGGCGAACTTACCGATGTGCTGATTAGCGATAACATTCGCCCAACAATGGAACATGAAACGATTGATTCGGCTCAAGTTGCTCTTGCTAAAGCCTATGACGAACACCGAGAAACACACGGTGAAGCCTTCGTTAAAGTGAGTGAGATGAGTAGCACAGGCTTATTACCAACAGCACAAAGTTATGGTCTTGTCGCTGAATATTTCGCTAAAACAAAGGGTGGTAATATCATTGTTGTAGATGTTGGTAGTACATCTAGTGTACTTGTCGGCTCATTTAATGGGCAGACCAATACACAGATTAGTACAACTAAAGGCTTAGGACAGAGTGCGGTTACATTGGTAGACGATGTTGGCGTAGAAGCTATTGCAGAATGGTTGCCTTATTACCCCAAAGGGCAAGAAATCCGAAATTATGCCCTTAACAAGCTAGCTCGACCAGCATCAATTCCAATGAATCTGCGTGATATGTTCATGGAACAAGCAATGATGCGAGTAGCTGTTCGGAACATGGTATCAGAGAGCAGAAAAACGTGGAAAGGTGTTGCTCCTGCTGGTTATTTGCCTTCCATTGATACGATCATTATTGGTGGTGGTGCGCTTAATGGCACAGGGCATCCTGCGTATGACATGGTCATGTTAGCAGAGTGTATCCAACCCATAGGGATTACTGAAATTAAAGCAGACCGTCTGGGCATTATTCCGCCAATGAGTGCTTTAGCTCGTGTACAACCTGATGCTGTCGTTCAAATATTAGATGGAAATAATCTCGAACATTTAGGGACACTCATCAGTTTAGAGGGGCATGCTTCAAAAGAAGGTATCGCCGCAAAACTAGAAATTATCACTGATGAAGAACCTGTAAAATATGACCTAAAAGTAGGAGAAGTCCTATCGTTACCATTACCTCACAGTTTCTCATTAACCATTAAAATCAGATGCCAAAGTGGATTTAAAGTCAATGGTAAAGGTCGCCTAAACCTAACACTCACAGGTGGAACAGCAGGAATTGTCATTGATGCGCGTGGACGCAACCTCATTCCACCTGCAACTGTTGAAGGTAGAATACGTGTACTCCCGCAATGGATAAGTAGTGCAACTGATGATGATTTAATGGAATTACCCGAAATTTGGGCAATCGATGAAAATATTCCTGTACGTGAGACCAAGCTCAATACAATGGAAGCCCCCATTGTCGTTGTTCCTCACGATTTAGACGCAGACGTTGACCACAGCGATGAGGATGACGAATTTGATATTACGAGCTTCTTTGAAGAAGGCGACTCCGATGATGACGATGATTTAGGGTCATTACGAGATTTGATTGATTAATTTGCCTCGGTTTTAAAGGAATTAGGAAAATGTATTATCCTGAACAACGCCCCATTGCTGAAATGATGAAAATGAAGCGACGTACTATGCTACCCGAATACGCAATTGGAAATGTCCAAGCAGAACTTGGTGCAATTGTTGATGTTCGTGAAACAGTAGCGCGTGGTGTAGTACCAGCAAATCATATTATCATCGAAGCTGCACAACAGCTCGGTGTAAGTGATGCAGAGTTACATGACCTCGTCACTGTCGAATTAAATCGTCCTATTAGTGAAGGCACGTTCATTGCTGGGCGTGACCCCGTACATGGTAAACGAATTTTAGCACCGTTTTCAGGTTTGGTCGTCTACGTGGGTGAAGGTCGCATTATCATGCAATCTGATCCTGACATCATCGACCTTGAAGCAGGGGTGCGCGGACAAGTCGTTCAAGTTGTCGAAGGACGAGGCGTTGTTATTCAGTCGACAGGTGCTGTAATTCAAGGTATCTGGGGAAATGACCGTCATGTGATTGCCCCCTTACGCTTTGAGCCTAAATCAGGATTAGAAAAACTTGCTTTAGATGATGTAGATACAACCTATCGCGGTGATATTATCATCACAAAAACCCCCTTAACTGCTAGAAAAATTAATGTTGCGCGCGCCCAATCTTTTGCAGGTATCGTCGCACCCAGTATGGATGCCGAACTGTTGGATAAAGCCTTAAATGTTAATATCCCAATTATGATACTCACAGATTTTGGCGAAGGGCAAATTGCTCGCAACACACTTCATATCTTAGAAACATATGAAGGTTATGAAGCTGTCTTAGATGCCGCGTATCCACATCGTTTCGATGACCGCCGTGCGGAATTGATGATAAATAAACTGAGCAAAGAAGAAATGCCATCAGGAGAAACTATACCACTTCGTGAAGGCTTGAATGTACGTCTTACACGCGCCCCTTATGCTGGGCGCACAGGAACTGTAGTTGAAATCCCTAGTACCAAAGTCCGTCTAGCTAATGGCTTACGTGTTTTTGGCGCTTTGGTAGAAGTTGCAGTCGATGAGATTGTTGCTGTACCGTTAGTAAATATAGAACTTGCTGGCACATAATTGGGTTTCACTATATTATATAGATGTTATGATAGACGATATTGATTTTTATTCGTCCCGCTTAGGAGGGAATGGGCGTTATGTCCGACGATTTCGATTTTGACGCAAACGACTTATTTGATGATTTTGATGATGACGATGGCTTCGACGATTTCGATAACGAATTTGGCGATGATGACTTCAATGATAATGTAATTGAAGACAATGGCTTCGATGATTTTGACGATGGTGGCTTCGATGACTTCGATGATGATGAATTTGGCGCGCGCCTAGACTTTCTAGATGACGGTGATGACTTTGGTGATGACGATGAAGTAGTTGCCGTAGCAGAAGACGATGGTGGTAATCGTACTTTCCTATATGCGGCAATTGCAATGGTCATAGTCTTCGTATTAGGCTTACTGTTGATTCTATTCCTCGTGATGGGTGGATTCACCAACAATGCCCAAGCAGAACAAACTCAAGTTGCCCTTGCAGCAACATCAACAGCTATATTATTTGAAAACCAAACACGCGAAGCACAAATTGGTGCATCAGCGACGGCTGCTGTCCTGAATGTAACGGCAACCCGTCAAGCTGCATTGGATGCAACAGAAACAACTATTGCACAAGAAAATGCGACGAATGAAGCAGGTATTGCTATGTCCGCCACAGCTTTAGTTGTGAATGCGACAGCAACCCAAGAAGCTGCTGTTCAATCAACAGCTGATGCCGCCGCTACAGCCACACAAGTTGTGATAGACGAAGAACAACTAGAAATTGACTCCGCTACAGAAACTGCGATTGCAATTGAACAAACTTTGAATCCACCAGAACCAAGCGTAACAGTTGTAATATCTACGGGTGGCTCTGATGACCCAACACCAATTCCTGTTACTCCTGATGGAGATGACCCAACTCCTGATCCAGAGGTTGTCCCAACAACAGGTCCTGCTGTGAGCCTACCAGCCGTTCAGCAAACAGCAACAGCATTGGCTGAATTATTCATGACACCAACGCCAAATGAAATTGTACCAACATCTTCTGATACTGGTGTGGTAGTTGTTGCCACTGATGCTCCTACAGACTCAACAGGAACAGGTGTGCAACCGGGCAATGAAGCACTCCCGAATACAGGTTTATTTGATGATGTTTTTGGGGGTAATCCTATGATGATAGTATTGATCGCTTTAGGATTGTTAGGGGTAATTATTTTCTCACGGACTATCCGTAGCACGAATAGTAAAGAACTCTAGTTAATAGCTTCTGAAATTAAAGAGGATGAATAAATATACTCATCCTCTTTTTGATTCAAATTTAGCAATAATTATGGATAGCAATTATTTAAAGTAGATTCGCATTTTGAGGCGACCCAATTGAATTTCATCGCCACTTTCTAATTCATGTGGAATATCTTCTTCAAGTCGCTGTCCGTTCACATAGGTTCCGTTATAACTGCCCAAATCAAGGAGTGTAGGGGGTTCTTCACGAGCATTAAGTTTAGCATGTCTCCGTGAGACACCAAGCTCTCGTGCATTAAAAGATGTAAAATCAATATCTTTAGCAGTCATTATCTTTTGGCTAGGAACAGCACGTCCAAAAAGAATATTGTTATGTCGCTCAACTGAAAGCGGGGAGCTTCCATCAGCAATATACAACATCAAAGGACGCGATGAAGGAGGTTCTGCTAGGCGTAAGTCTTGGGGAGAACTTTGCCCTAGTTTTTTTGTCTGGGCTGCGCCAACAAGAATATCGTAAATGTCACTACCGCAGTTTTCACACAGGAGAATACCTGCACGGTTCTGATGCCCACATTTACCACATTTCATTAATAGTCCCCCAAATATATACTGGTTACATAGTAATATAGCTAAATATGAGGATTATGCAATTCGTGAATTGTAAAAATTTAAAAACGATTTTGCATAGAAGCCGTATAACCAGTCAACTCAGCATATCCATAGCCAGTCACATCACCACTAATCCTGACAGCGCCTTCCCAATAAGATGGGTCAGTATCAGCTAATTCTTGGTCTTGCATCAATGGCTCAACCTCAAAATTCAGCATACCTTCTTCTGTACTGACGCGCATTTGCCATCCAGAAGGGTATTCTGCACCCGTATGTGGACTAATCCAAAAGTCAGTTGGCGTGATTTCAAAACTCGATGAGGGTAAATACTCGGTTGTGCCATCAGGATAAACCATCAATCCACCAAATGCAGGTTCAACACCTCCATCTTGTAGACGAATTTGACCAACCATCAATTCGGTATTATTATCGAAAATCAACCCAAACCAATCCCAGCCTTGTGCGCCCGTTCCAAGTGCGCTTGTACTAAATTCATGGTCTTTCCATGTATTGCCTGACACAACGAAAACCTCACCATCAATAGTGATTTCGCCAGTCGTGAGCAAACGCGATAATGTATAGTAATAACTCGCATTCCCTACTTCTTCACTTTTTTGTGATAAACCATTATCGCCTTGTAATGCAGGTTCTTTTGTTTGTTCCAATGTTAAATTGATACTGAAATCATCGGACTCAGCTTGGATTGTAACCAGCGATGCCTCCTCGTTTTGGGCTAAAATCTCCCAGTCTTCAATCCAAACCCGATAGACAGGGTCAGTTGTAGCCCCTGCTAATCCAGCACCACCACGACTAAAGCGTTGGTCATGATAGAAATTATTGGCATCAATATCACTCACTGTGAAATGCACGAGATACACTTGGTTCGTGCGCCATTCACTCTCAGTTTCTGTATTTTCTGGCGTGATTGCGCGTCGAAAAATAGTGAATTGATACCCGAAACGTCGACCTTCTTCTGTAGCAACGTTGCCCGTGTAATACCACCACTCCGTTAGGAACTCAGGGTGTGCGCCGAAGTCTTCAGGGAAGTTCCAATCATAAGGCTCAACAGCGCGTGCAAAATCATCTAAGTTGACATCAGGGGCAGTGAGAGATGTCGTTGCCGATACATCCCCATTTCCGCCAACATTTACAAGTGAAATGCCAAATATGGTGATTATCATTATAACGAGCGCAATGAATATAATTTTCCAACGATTTGCCATAGCTTCTACACAGTTTCTCTAATTGTTACTAAATTCACAAATAGTATAAAGAAATATTCTAAGAGACAAATTAGAGTCGAAATAGATTAGATAATTGTATTGATGGGTAAATCTCACTCTATATGATAATGCTTTACTATCATCTAGCTTGACTTAAATACACGAAATTCATATACTCATAAACATGACTACCTTAATCCACATTGCACACACCAATATGATGATGCCGATGTCCATAATACGGGCAGACGGCTGTTAAGCATGGCAATGTGACAGCTAAATACGCAATTTACGAACCGTCTGCAATCTGTAGGCGGTTTTTTATTTTCTAAGAAAGGGTTTTTGCCAGATGGTACTTCCATTACAGATAATGCCCCTCGTGGGCTAATAACGAGACTATAGCAATGTCCATGAGCCTTTATAGGCAATTTACAGGGAGAATCATCACTCTCCCCTGACTATACGGCGTTATTCGCTATAATCAATTCACTTTACACAAAAAGAGGACAACAATGAGCAAATACATTCATGTTTCGGTGGCATGGCCTTACTCAAATGGGGATATGCACATCGGGCATCTTGCAGGAGCATATCTCACATCGGATATTTTCGCCCGTTATCATCGATTGAAGGGCAATAAGGTACTGATGGTTAGTGGTAGTGATAGTCATGGTACACCTATTTTGGTGGAAGCGCGCAAACGGGACATCTCACCGCGTGAATTGTTTGAACGTTACCATGAACGTTTCTTGCAAGTCCAGCAAAAAATTGGCATTAGCTACGACTTATTCACGCATACCGATACCGAAAATCATCATAAGATTGCTCAAGACTTTTTTACAGCACTCTTTGAAAATGATCATCTGAAAAAAGAAACACAGACTTTGCTCTATAGTGCAAAAGAACAGCGTTTCTTGCCAGACCGTTTTGTACAGGGTACGTGTTATATTTGCGGTTACGAGAGTGCACGCGGTGACCAATGTGATAATTGTGGCAATTTGATGGAAACTGTCAAATTGATTGACCCCCATAACATCGAAGACCCTGACGACAAGCTAGAAGTTCGTGAGACAGAGCATTATTTCTTGCAGTTACAGAATTTCATTGAACGCCTTGCTGATTATCTCGAAGAACATAAGGAACACTGGCGACCTAATGTCTATAACTTTAGTGTGAATTTCGTTAAGGATTTGCGTCAACGCCCGATTACCCGCGATATTGATTGGGGCATCAAAATCCCACTAGAAGGGTGGGAAGATAAGAAAATGTACGTGTGGTTTGAGGCTGTAATGGGCTATTTCACGGCATCAGTCGAATGGGCAAATAACGTTGCGGGTAACCCTGATGCGTGGAAAGATTGGTGGTATAACCCTGACGCACTCATCTATAATTTCATTGGTAAGGATAATATTCCTTTTCACACGGTTATCTGGCAATCAGAGCTAATTGGTGTTGGCAATCTGTATGAAGAAGATGCCAGCAAATCACTAACCTTACCTTACGATGTACCAGCCAATGAATTCATGAATATCGAAGGTAAGCAATTCAGTAAAAGTCGTAATTGGGCGATTTGGCTTCCTGACGTTTTAGAGCGGTATCAGCCTGATGCTGTACGTTATTACGTCACTCGTACTTTCCCTGAAACAACGGATAGTGATTTCAGTTGGGAAGGCTTTTATGCGCGTGTAAATAACGAACTTTTGGCGGCATGGGGCAACTTGGTTAATCGTGTTTTGGGCTTTGCCTATAAACGCTTTGATGCTCAAGTACCGCACTACGATGAATTGACCCAAGCAGATAAAGACATCATTGCAAAGGTTGAAAGTGGTTTTGAAACAGTTGGGACACTTATCAATGAAGTTAAATTACGGCAAGCTCTAGAGACAACCTTACTGTTGTCGCAGGATGCCAACGTTTGGCTAAATGAACGTGAACCTTGGAAAGCATTCAAAGTTGACCCTGACGATGCTGCGCGTAGTGTCTATACAGCTTTGCAGGTCATCAATTATCTGAAGATACTATTCGCGCCGTTTATCCCCTTCAGTAGCCAAAAGGTACATGAGTATCTAGGGTTTGATGGTCAATTATTCGGTGATTTGAAAATTGAAGAATTTGCCGAAGAAACCCGTAGCCATAAGGCATTAGTCTACGATGGGTCTAAAGCTATTGGTGAATGGAAAGCACAGGAACTCAAACAAGGTCAATCCTTACGCGAACCTGCGCCACTGTTTATCAAATTGGAAGATACAATTATTGCTGAAGAACAAGCGCGTTTAGGGCAACCACGCGAAGAGCATGACATTGTCTTGGACGAAGTCTAGCAGAAACAAGTAGGGTGTACTATCTGTATACCCTTACTCATTAAAGCGATAGAGACCGTGTTCACGGTCTCCATCTAGCACATGTTCAAGTGGGGGTCATGCCCAAGCAAGTGTGTGGGGGTAGGGTCACTCACAGGGACAAAAACCGTTCCATTACTCTTAATACTAACCGAAATACTACCAAAAAACGATTGTACCTCGGTACTATTTTGGTTAGCACTACGTTTGTGTATTTATATATTACTATAACTAAATTGTAATTCTAATCTTCATAGGGTAACAAACGCATAATCACCCCACCGCCATTACCCACTGTACCAAAGTATAAACCACCATCATTGCTAATAATTAAATCTAGCTTACAAGTGCTATCGCCTAAATCAATCTCATGAACTGCAGTAACTTGAGTACGATAGTCATCTAGTTCAGCGCGACGCAAATTGCCATAACTCCAATCGCAGAAGAACAAGTCCCCTTGCCATTCAGGAAACGCTTCCCCATCATAGACAACAATTCCTGTCGGGGAGATGACAGGTTCTGAATACGATAGCATAGGCGCAATATATCCCTCTATATCGACCTCACCCTCTGTCCCAACACATTCATAATCGGCATCCCATCCGTGATTATAGCCTGCTTGTGTAGCATTGATTTCATCATCACAACTTGGTCCAACCTCACCAACAAAAATCAAGTCACTGAGTGTGTCAAAAGTGAAATCGAAGGGATTGCGGAAGCCATAAGAATAGATACTATTATCGGCAAATGGATTGTCGTCGGGGATAGTCAAACCATCATCATCCACTATAAAACGGTGAATTGCACCTTGCGGGGTATCCAAGTTTTGAGCATTTGAGGCATCTCCGTAATCCCCGATGCTCAGATAAAGATAACCTTCATCATCAAAATGAACATTACCCCCATTATGTAATAATTCGCCTGTTTCAATGGGTACACGCAACAATTCTTCGACCTCACTAGCTACATTGTTATCATCGACAGTGAAGCGCACAAGTCGGTTCGCAGGGAAATCTTGAGCAGTACCAATAGCTGTATGTACAACGTAAAGTGTATTGTCCTCTTCAAAATTGGGTGATACCGCAATACCTAGCATACCGCGTTCTTGTAAAGCATCTGTCTCTAAGTGAACGACAGGGTCAAGCTGTTGTGTACCATCGGCTAAAATCACACGAACATTACCAGTGGTTTTTTCATTATAGAAAAGACGACCATCTGGGGTAAATGCCATGCCAACTGGGAAGTTTGCCGTCATATATTCCTCAACCACGTACTGTGTACCCGTTTCAGCATCTATAAAGCGATTGCTCTGTGCCTGAACAATAACTACAGGCAGTAACAAAAACAAAAGCATGATACACTTCTTCATAATCGGTTTATCCTGACAATACCTACAAAATGGCGCAATCATAACATAAGGCACTTAACTAGCGGAGACTCTCATGATTAGAGAACCAGCATCTTCTTCGGATTATCAACTAAGACCGCAACAAGTAGCTAAAGATGTACTAGAAGTCGATGAATCGTCAGAAACATCTACTTCATCAGATCCGCTACTCGACATAGTTGAATCGTACTTAAACATTACCGAAGAACATCCGATTAACTTTTCGGATTTATCCGTAGAAGACCAAGCCATTATTTTACATGCAGATAGTAAGCTAATAAGAACATTTTCGGGCTACCTCAAGCAAGAGGCTGATGTCGCCTACGATGCACTTGACCATAAATTGCTACCACTCAATGCTTATGCCTTATTTCGACAAGATTCATCTCAGCCTGATGCCCCTCATATCATTCACATCTTAGAGGGACGCTTGAAAAAGTCATCCTCACAACGCATCTGGTTAAATATCATATTGTTTTTACTGACCGTATTGAGTGTCTTATATACAGGAACGCAACTCGCATTAGCGAATTTGAGTGCAACTGACCCTCAACTAGCCAACAGCATGGGTACTGGGATTTTAGATGTTTTTCAAGAATTATGGCGCGGGATGCCTTATGCTGTATCTATCATGGCAATATTGATAGCTCATGAACTGGGTCATTACCTCATGATGCGTCGGCATAAAGTGCAGGGTAGTTTACCTTATTTCATTCCAGCATGGCTGATTAGCCCATTCGGTACATTTGGCGCGGCAATCATGTTAAAGGATGTGCCAAAAAATCGAAAAGTATTGTTTGATATTGGTTCAGCGGGACCGATTGCAGGTTTTCTTGTGACAATACCTATTTTGCTTTATGGGCTTAGCACAGCTACCATTTCACCTTTATTGGATGGACAGTTACTTGAGGGTAATTCGCTGATGTATCTGTTCACAAAAATTGCAGTCTTCGGGCAAGTTTATCCGACAAATTCTTCGGATGTATTGATTAATCAACTGACATTTGCTGGTTGGACAGGGCTTTTGCTTACGAGTTTGCAATTAATCCCACTAGGGCAGTTAGATGGAGGGCATGTTCTATATTCGATGTTTGGCAAGCGAGCAAGGCTCGTATTTTATCCAATACTTGTGGCTTTAATTGGTCTTACAATCTGGTCGCGTGAACCAGCATGGTTATTTTATCTAGTCATTTTGTTCCTAGTCGGGCGATTTTACGCTGTCCCCCTTGATGCTATTACTAGTCTTAATCCCCTAAGAATGACGCTAGCAACCATGGCATTATTTATATTTGTCATAACCTTCACACCATTACCATTCAGAGTCTATACTGAAACAGCCACAGCAGGACTGAATCAATCCATACTGTCACATTGGAGTGCGCTAGTAACGGTTGCTATAATTCTTGTTCCGCGTTGGTGTCGGGTGAGGTAAAATTAATAGGCTCATCCATCTGAACAAGCCTAGTTTCATATTTTAAACGGGGTCTGCTTCGCTTGCTGTCTCTTCTTCGGCAAGGTCTTCTTCATCTTCCCAGCTAATAATCCAGATACATAAGCCCGCCGTCAATACTGTAGCGACAATCAACCAGAACCAGTTGAATGCTGTTAAGCCAACTTCCCAGCCGAAATATACCAACATCCCGACCATACCAATTGATAATACAAGCCATGCTGTTAAACGCGGATGTATTGATGCCCATTTCACGATAGGATTATTATCCATTATTTGTATCTCCGATTACTAACAAAAAGGCGGATGAAATGCCTGTAAATTCAAATTTTAGTTTATCTTTGCAAAGTATATCATAGTCTTTGGGTGAACGTAGTCTTAATCATTACTGAGAAAACATCAAAATTTGTCAACAATTGATTGTGAGCGTTGTCACATTTAAAACTATGACTATAATTGATACGCAAGTCCTATTTGACAAAAACACGCGCAGGATTTGCACTCTACATGGTTAAATATCCTCAATTAAAGATAAACAGCACGCGTCTTAAAGCTGATTTTGAAGCACTTTCTGAAATAGGAGCAACCGTCGGTGGTGGTGTCAGTCGTTTGGCACTATCCAATGAAGATTTGGAAGCCAGAGCATGGTTTGCTAATTGCATCGAAGAAGCTGGGATGATGGTACGCGATGATGAAGTTGGGAATTTGAGTGGCATATATTATTCTTCAAACCCATCTGCTAAAACTTTTCTTATTGGCTCACATTTAGATACTGTCCCCAATGGTGGACGATATGATGGTGCATTAGGGGTTTTAGTCGGTTTAGAGTGTATCCGCACAATTAAAGAGGCAAATATCGAATTACCCGTTCATCTAGAAGTGATTGATTTCACAGATGAAGAAGGTACTTGGCAATCATTTTTTGGTAGTTTGGGCTTAACAGGTAAGCTCAATGATACACATTGGAATGATACTGAGCAGGATAATGGGGCATTCCGTGTTGCA
Source organism: Phototrophicaceae bacterium (assembly GCA_965230145.1). Classification (GTDB taxonomy): domain Bacteria; phylum Chloroflexota; class Anaerolineae; order Aggregatilineales; family Phototrophicaceae; genus JAUZRW01. The sequence continues at coordinate 1,472,934 of CBDDKI010000002.1, read as the reverse complement.
CTATTTCGTGCTGGAATTCGTCCGAATGAAGTTCACCTTGCCCAACGCAAAGCCATTAACATTAGTGGGTATCTTGAATTACATATCGAACAGAGCGAAGTGCTTGTCACCTGTGAGAAACAAATTGGCATCGTTTCAAAGATTGTGGGACGCTCTACTTATAACATAAACTTTTATGGCGAAGCCACCCATGCCGCAACAACAAATCGTGCTAAACAGAAGGATGCGCTACAAGCTGCCTCTCGCTTTATCACAGAAATGCACGCCCTTGCCTCAGAAAAGTACCCGCAAGGAGTCTTTAATTGTGGCAATGTTATTGTTCAACCCGGTGCCTATAATGTCGTGCCAGACTTAGCCTCATTAAGGGTCGAGCTACGCCATCATGATGAGAGTATTCTCTCAGAAATGGACAGCGCAATTATCCGATTGGCGCACGAAATTGCCAAACAGTACCATGTGAGCGTCGGTACAGAAGAAGTTTTACGACGAAATGTTGCTATCATGAACACTGAAATGCAAACTATTATTGAGCAAGTGTGTGAACAGCAACATCGAACTCATATGCCAATAATCAGCTACGCAGGACATGATGCTCAAATCCTTAGCCAGACCTTTCCTTGTGCAATGATTTTCGTCCCCTCGCAAGATGGCATCAGCCACAGCCCAAAAGAATTAACAACTTGGACAGATATAGAAGCTGGTGCAAATGTGATGCTCCAGACGATTCTACAACTTATCGACCCATAACTTCTTGAAATTTCTCAGTATTTGATAAGTATTATGAGGTGTTTCTTATCTTTCTAGTGTAGAATAAGTGGACTATAGTCCGATTATTGTAAAGTGAATTACTATGACTACCATTCCATTGATGGAAACACATATTCGCCCGAATTTCATTGGAAATAATTCTATTCAACATTTTTCCGCCGATAGTTTTCCGACAATTCATCCTGTTCATTGGTTACACTCGCATTTTGCTGTTGGTGGATGGTCACCATTACAGCGCCTGAGTGGTATGTTGACTGCCCACATGACACGAATTGCCCCGCATAATGGCTTTACTTGGCATCCACATCGTGGGCTTGAAATCTATACATGGGTTCTCGAAGGCACTTTATCCCATGAAGATACAACTGGCGGAAAAGGTGATATTACCGCTGGTGAATTGCAACGTATGTTTGCTGGTGATTATATTGAGCATCAGGAACTCAATTATTCTGATGACCCAGCCCGAGTTATCCAAATCTGGTTTATTGCTGATTTAGAGCATCGTGGCTTAGAACCGCATTATCAGCAAGTTAGTAAATCAGAATTGCCTGTGCGTCGGGTAGGTGATGCAGACGTTTATAGCTTGGTAGGTGATGATTCGCCGATGGATAGCCACGTCTCAGCAAGGATTACAGCTACATGGGTCGACGCTGGTGGAACAACATTTATTGAAGCCCCACGCGACGATGAAGATTTATTCTTATATATCACAGATGGTTTTGGTGAGGCACATCTGCCCAACAATCCTAGTTCGCTAGGGCAATATGATGTGATATTAGCGCGTCCAGATGCGCCTCAGGTGACAATTACCAGTGATAGCGATATGCCTCTAAAATTTATGAGCTATTATCTCAAACCATTTTTAGATTAGGGCGTAAATTAGAGCGTGTTACGAACTACGCTCTAATTTCTCTCCAGCATATTTTAAGATTATATTTTCTCTCGGGATACCACGCCTCATCAATTCTTTATAGAGTGGTTTATCAGTTGTATCTTTTTCGATAGACACCATATTATTGAGGATACGTGCCGCAACAATGATGTCAGTTTCAACTTTAACAGGATAATTATCATCAGGAACAAATACAATACTATACAATGCTTCATCTTCGCTGACACTAAAGTATAATTGTCCTTTGAAGGCTTGTGTCACATAGTCACGTACTTCTTCGTAAAGAATAGTTTTAGTAACGTCCATGTAAGACTCCAGACTAATCTACAATTCTTTTTAGACACTATACTACGCACTAATTAATGTAGAATCTCTTTAAGCCTTGAGTAGTTTAACCTAACATTAGTTCTCTAAAGTGAGATACTCTAAACTATCAGAAACGGATTTTTCTTGTTTTTCTTCGTGTCCTTTGCGCCTTCGTGGTAAGTATTTTGTTTTAACTTAACTACAATCTGACATATTCAGACGGTAGATTGTAGTCTAATACCCTCGACTCGCTCGACTTTGGGCATCCATTGCTGCAACTGCTGCAATTGCCACAATATCTTCAACATCATCCCCTGCTTGTAAAACATGAATCGGTGCGCCCATACCCAGCAAGATAGGTCCTATGACAGTCGCATTGGATAAACGTGCCATCAATTTGTAGGCAATATTTGCTGCTGCTAGATTTGGAAACACCAAGATATTAGCATCTTTAACTTTACTAAAAGGATACCGTTCATTGACGATACTCTCAACAACGGCTGTATCCGCCTGCATTTCACCATCAATCATGATGTCAGGGCGACGAGTTTGTACGCTATGAACAGCATCTGAGACTTTTTTGGAATCAGGATGCGGTGTGCTTCCAAAATTGCTAAAAGACAACATGGCAATACGAGGGTCAATATCAAGCGTCTTAGCGAAATCGTTAGCTAAAATAGCGATTTCAGTTAAGGTCTCGGCATTTGGTTCGATATTAACAGTTGTATCCGTAAACAAGTAGACATCATCACGGATAATCATGATATATAAACCACACACAATCGAGGCATTTTCGCGTGTGCCAAAAATTTGCAAAGCAGGTCGAATGACATCAGGATATTCATGGGTTAAACCACTGACCATCGCATCGGCATCTCCCATTTTAACCATCATTGGCGCAAAATAATTACGACTACGAATGAGTGAGTTTGCCTTATCCATCGTAACGCCTTTACGATGACGCAATTTGTATAAGCCCTCACAATAAGCATCAATACGCTCATCACTCTGGTTATCGATAATTTGAGGGTTAAAACGTAAACCTAATTCATCTATTTTCTGGCGAATATCCTCTGGATTACCTAGCAGAATGGGTATACCAATACCTTCATCTTTAACTCGCGCGGCAGCACGAATAACTTTCGGTTCACGTCCTTCTGCAAAAACAATGCGTTTTTTAGCGCCTAGTTTTGCATTGCTCATGATGTAATTGCGTACAATTTGTCCACGACCTTGGCGTGCAATGAGGCGATTTCGATATTCTGGAATGTCAATCTCACGACGTGCAACACCACTTTGCATTGCGGCATTGGCAACAGCTGGTGCGACATATAGTAGCACTCGGGGGTCAAGCGGTTTGGGAATGAGATAATCACGCCCAAATTTAAGCGCTGTCAGCCCATAAGCAGATAAGACACTATCAGGCACATCTTCTTTTGTGAGTGCAGCGAGAGCTTCTGCGGCGGCGAGTTTCATCGCTTCGTTAATGCGTGAGGCATAGACATCCAATGCACCACGAAAGATAAAGGGAAATCCTAAGACATTATTAACTTGATTTGGATAATCACTACGCCCTGTACCGATAAGTGCATCAGGACGAACACGACGGGTTTCTTCAGGCATAATTTCAGGGTCAGGATTTGCCATCGTAAAGATAATCGGATTTTTATTCATGCCCTTCAGCCAATCTGCCTGAACAGCCCCTTTTGCGGATAATCCCAGCAAAACATCTGCCCCGACTAGCGCATCTTTAATCGTGCGAATATTGCGCTCAGTGGCGAATGCACCCTTGTATTCATCCATATCCACTTCACGCCCTTTATAGACAATGCCATGAATGTCTGCCATGATGATATTTTCGCGCTGAACACCTAATACCATATAGAAATTAGCTGTCGCAATAGCCGCCGCACCTGCGCCTACAATTACAACATGCAGGTCTTCAAATTTACGCTCTGTGACTTCACAGGCATTCATTAGCGCCGCACCACTGATAATCGCTGTGCCGTGTTGGTCATCATGAAAGACGGGAACATCTAACATATCTTGTAAGCGGGTTTCGACTTCAAAACATTCTGGGGCTTTAATATCTTCTAAGTTGATACCCCCAAATGTCGGAGCAATTGCCTTAACAGCAGAAATGATTTCTTCAGGCGTACTCGCATTGAGTTCAATATCGAAGACATCAATATCAGCAAAACGTTTAAAAAGAACTCCTTTACCTTCCATAACAGGTTTGCTGGCTTCAGGACCTAATGCGCCTAAACCCAAAATCGCTGTACCATTGCTGACTACACCAACCAAATTCGACTTTGCCGTGAGTTGATAGATACTGAGTGGGTTTTCATGAACTTCTTTGACCGCTTCAGCGACACCGGGTGAGTATGCCAGTGATAAATCTCGCTGTGTGTTCATCGGTTTTGTCGCGACAACTTCAATTTTTCCAGGACGACCTTGTTTGTGATAATCTAAAGCATCTTGACGTGTGATGGATGCCATATTTTGCCTCTCTATGTGTGTATTGCGAGTGTGTCGTTAATTAAAACACGATTTCCCCAATTACGACACGCATTCAATCAGATTGGTCATGTTGAATGGTGTGAAGAGGTATCTTGGCAAGTTAAACTTGAAAAAATTCTACTCGTGGATTGGACACAAAATGATAAACGTATGGACTACTTTAGAATCCGCTTTTGATGTGATTATTGGCAACCTTCGTAAAGCTGAAAAAGATCTGCCAGAGCATCCTATTCAAGCAATTGAAGGGTGGTGGTGTCTGATGGATTTTTTGTTGTTTGAAAATCAGGCAATTAATGGTGAGGTTGTCTGCCAGAATTTACAGCGTCGTGCTTACACCTCCCCTAAAGCCCTAGATGAGCATTATCGGCATTTAGCTGAACATAATTATGTCACCGAGAATGATGGTTTATTTACCATCACCACTAATGGTCAACAGGCGTATCTAGACTATTTTGCCCAAAAAGCTGATGCGTATTCAAAAGTGACATTACTCACAGACGATGACTTTCATAGTTTTATCAACTGCCTCAAAAAAGGATATGAAGCGGGTAAAGTCGCCGAAAAGCCAGAGCATAAGCCTAGCATGGTACTCGGTAAGCAATTTTATACTAACATTGGTGGTGGACAACTCGGTACGATATTGGGTTGGATTAATCTCTTTGAACTCTATCGGGATGATGTGCATGCTTCAGTATGGAAAGAAGCTGGTTTTACAGGCATTCAAATCGAAACATTGACGCAAATTTGGCGTGAAGTAGCGAATACCTTAGAAGGGCTTGCTGATGACTTAGCATTTAGAGGCTATGGCGTAGCAGATTATCAATCGGCTTTGGATGATTTGGTGAGCAAGGGCTATCTCCTTCTAGACAATGAGACGTACCAATTTACTCAAAAGGGCGTTGATGTTCGTGAGCAGATAGAAACCGACACAGACAAGTTATTCAATGATTTTTGTGCTGAGACATTTACTGAGGATGAATTAGTAAATTTCGAGCGTATCATCAACCTGATTAAACAGTCATAACGTAACTTATAGCCACCTAGTGGTTTTTTAAGTGTTTGATGACAAAAATTGATAAACCTTAATGATTTTGATACTCTTAGCAGTACATACATCATAGGAAATGAAAGGCACACACATGGACTTTCCACGCATTGTAGTGACAGGGATGGGAATTGTTAGCCCTGTTGGCATGAATGTTAGTGAATCGTGGGATAATATCAAAAATGGTCGGAGTGGTATTGATTGGATTAAACGCTTTAGCACCGAACACATTAATATCAAGATTGCTGGCGAAGTTAAAAATTTTGAAATAGACGATTTATTTGACCGCAAACTTGCCAAACGTACTGACCTTGCACAGAAATTTGCTATTCTGGCATCGGAAGAAGCACTCAAAGATTCAGGTGTCGAAGTCACTGAAGAAAATATGTATAACATCGGTGTTTCGGTTGGAACAGGTATCGGTGGCATTGGCACGACAATTGAAGCGGTACGCAATTTTGAAGAACGAGGTCCGCGTGGTGTTCGCGCCCACATGGTTGCGCCTATCTTAAGCGACCAAATTAGCGCACAGGTCAGTATGGAATTTAATTTACGGGGTCCCAATTATACGATTATCAATGCCTGCTCTACAGGGAATAATGCTATTGGCGATGCAGCAGATATGCTCCGTTTAGGTCGTGCCGATTACATGTTGGCTGGTGGTACAGAAGCCTGTGTTGTTGATGTTGTGTTGTCCGCGTTGGATAACATTAAAGCCGTCGGACATCCCCCTGAAGGTAAAGACCCTGCATGGGTATCACGCCCATTTGACTTAGAGCGTCCGGGTTTTGTGGCGGGTGAAGGCGCAGGGGTCTTGATGTTGGAACGCTTAGAGGATGCCAAAGCGCGTGGCGCACATATTTATGCCGAAATTACAGGGTATGGTCACACAGCTGATGCTTTTCATGTGACTGCTCCGCGTGAAGATGGTGGTGCGGCGGCATATGCTATGAAGCAAGCTCTAAAAGAAGCAAAGCTCACCACAGCCGATGTCGATTACATCAATGCTCACGGCACAGGCACACCCCTCAATGATAAGACCGAGACAAAAGCAGTTAAATTGGCTTTAGGTGAAAATGCCTACAGTACACCTGTGAGTAGTACAAAATCTATGACAGGGCATATGCTCGGTGCAGCTGGAGCAGCGGAAGCCGTATTCTGCATTAAAGCCTTAGAAGAAAATGTCATGCCTCCGACGATTAATTACACCACACCTGACCCTGAGTGTGACCTTGATTATGTCCCTAATACAGCCCGTGAAGCAAAACTGACGCATGTGATGAGCAATGCTTTTGGTTTTGGCGGACACAATGCAACCCTAATTATGAGTCGTTACAACGGGGATTAACTGGGTACAACTAGAAGTTATGCACTTGAGAGAAATTGTGTAGAGACAAAGTCCTAACCAAAAATAATTTAACTGCATAAGTACCATAAATCATAAAAAGAGTAGATTCTTTGCTTGAAATCTACTCTTTTTGGATTTTACGACTATGGGGCTTGATGAAGAAACAAACGACTAATCAATCTCAACATCAATCGTTTGGTTCACTAATTTAGAGCGTTTGCGGAAATACTTAATCACCTCGTTACCGATAACACTCGCTTTTGCAGCCATTGCCGCGCTCTTGATAGCCCAGCCCACAACAGGAATGAAACCAATCACTTCAGTAATTGCGCCACCAGCAATTGCACTTGCAACTGCACCTGTTAATGTCGAAGTCAGATGCTCCATATCAAACGCTTCGACTTCATAAGCAGAAGCAACCTGCGTCATCATGGCAGTATCAGCCGCTGTCAAGAAAAAGGTACTACCCGGTATCCAACCCGTGAGTGCCGCACCAGTTGTCCAATTGTTGACAATTTTCTTAGCCTCGCGGTCGGCTTGTGCGAGAGTTTTTTCATTTTCCATTTGGCTATCTCCATATCTCAACGAAATGACTCTATGTTCAGTATAGCACGTTACACAAAAATAATATCTCACATACAAATTATACGGCTATTCAACTAAGAAATTTATTGGATTTTTATCTAAGTCTAGTTAAGACATAGTCTAGCAATTATGATGTTCCGAGAAAGTGAGGAATAACACAACATGGCAAAAGTAATATTTGATTTTGATATTGAAGGTGCATTACAAGACGACCCTTACCTCGATACCTACACCATCAATTATATGTTCGAGCAAACCAAAGAATCATTAGGCAAAGGCATAGCCCGTAAATTAGAAGCAATCACCTGTGATGATCATGGTGAAGAACCCACAATAACCATTACAGGGCGCTACAGTGGCAACTCCGAGCAGATGGATATAGACTATCATATTGATACCTGTTGCCAATTATTTCTGGTTCGTGTTGTCAAACAACTGAATAACGTCAATTGAATTGAGTCTAAACAACCTTAATAAGCGTAAGGTATAAGGATATTGCCTGCTTTGTCCTATAAAAAACCATTTAGCAACAAAAGTTCAATTGCTATACAGTCAATTAATTGTCGAAGCTCAGTGTGCAGGAAACACAATAATCGTGTACAATTTTTGAGTATCGACCTGATATTTTATATATAAGTGAACAATTGCTTTAAATAATAGGAGAGTGCGCTGTGGCATCTCGTACAGAACAATTGATGGAAAAATTGCGTGATTTACAAGCTAGTTCAGGCGATGTTGAAGCGGCGGCTATCGTCAGTGTGGATGGTCTCAGCATGGCATCTGCCTTACCACCCGGTATTGAAGAAGACCGTGTGAGTGCGATGAGTGCGGCGATGCTCTCATTGGGTGAACGTATTGCGAGCGAATTATCGCGTGGGTCACTCGACCAAGTAAATGTAAAAGGTGAAAACGGCTACGTTATCCTCACCGCTATTGGGGAAGAAGCAGTGCTAACTGTAATCGCACGTAAAAATGCAAAATTAGGGCTTATCCTATTAGATGTAACGCGCGCCGTTGATGCCCTCGAAGGTATTGTTTAAGTCAGATTTCTATTTAGAGAAGGACACAAAAACACCATCTCTATAAAATAATTTCAGAGAGAAAGATGCTCACTGTGCAAGAAAAAAGCGGTCACTATTATCCTAACCGTATTGCGCTTGCTTTCTTCTCGGCGATGGATGATGTGATGGGACCCAATGGTCTCAACTCACTTTTAAATATTGCGGATATGACAAACTATTTGCAAAATCCACCCCCTGATGACCTAAAACGTCAGTTTGACTTTGCGGCAGTTGCGTCTATGAATGCCGCTTTAGAGGAGATGTATGGCACACGTGGTGGACGTGGTATGGCACTACGGATAGGACAAAAAGCATTCGCATTCAGCTTAAAAGACTTTGGTGCATTACGTGCTATCAATCATCCTGCTTTTCGTAATCTACCACTCAATAAGCGGATTGATTATGGACTAGGAGGCTTAGCAGCTGTCTTAACAAACTTTAGTGACCAAAAATCGTATGTCGAAAATAATGATAATGCTATTCTCTTCACATCAGAAATTAGTCCATTTTCATGGGGGCGCACTGCTGAGAAACCCGTATGTCATATGATGGCAGGCATTATTTTAGAATGCTTACGTTGGGCATCCAATGGCTATCAGTTTTATGTGCGTGAAGTCGAATGTACAGCGACAGGGCATGAACGTTGTGTTTTTCGCGTGAACAAACATGCTATTGGCGAGCGTATGTAACACAACAGGGAAACATAGGGTTCTGATAAAACTTTTTTGCTAGAATAAACACTGAACAGCACATTTTTAAGAAAAATTGTAGGGACATACACCCACAAATCCTACAAGAAAACTAGAATCACTTAGGGGACTACACTCATATGGTAGATAAGCCACATATCCTTATAGTCGAAGATGACCTCGATTTATCTGAGATGGTTAGTTCATACTTTCGAGTGCAGAATTATGATGTATTGACTGCGGCATGGGGTGAAGAGGCACTACAATTAGCCGATACTCATGCGCTTGACCTCATTATGCTAGATATTCGTTTACCTGATATTGATGGTTTTGAATTATGTCGTCGTATGCGTAAAAACCGTCGTACACAGGATACCCCCATAATTTTCCTCACAGAAAAGCGTGACCGTATCGACAAATTACAAGGTCTTGAACTCGGTGTTGTCGATTACATTACAAAACCTTTTGATATTCAAGAATTACGTTTACGAGTACGCAATGCAATTAGTCGCGCTCAAATGCCTGCCGCAAATAATCCTGTCACAGATTTACCAGAAGGCGAATTAGTCGATGAGAAATTGACAGCACTCTTACAAACCGACAAATGGGCAGTCCTAGAAGTGAGCATCGATAGTCTCAGCACCTTTCGTGAAGAGTATGGTTTTGTTGCCGCCGACGATGTTCTACGTGCCGTGACACTGATGATACGGAATGCTGTCCGTGAATATGGTGATGAGGATGATTTTGTAGGTCATTTAGGCGCTGAAAGATTTGCTATCGTGACTAATCCTGATGCCGTAGAAGATATACAAGAGAGAATCGAAAGGCGCATCTCACAATCACGCGAATACTTCTTCCCACTTCGTGATCGCGTTCGCGCTCAAGAGGCGATGGGTAAAAATAGCCTGCAAATCTCTAGTGGTGTTGTCACACATGAAGACGGTTCATTTACTGAACTAGCAGACCTAAAAGAAAAGCTAACAAGTGCAATGGAAGTTGTTGAAGATTAGTTAAACCAATATCAAAAAACGGTATCTACACCAGATACCGTTTTTAAATTTCTATTTTTTATCACGTCCAAAACCACCGCGTCCTGTTACATTGGCACTATCATTTTGAGGCTTCGGATTACGCGGAACATCAATTGTTGTATCTTGCCTATCTCGCATCCACTCAAAATCTGATTGTCTTGTTTCTTCTTGTGGTCGACCAAAGCTACCACTACCTTGAATGTTTGGGTCATCATGGCGTGGGACTTCGCCACCTCGCTGACGATAATCTGGCTCACGGCGTTGGCTTGCGTTAGCGTTATTGCGGAAAATTGAGTATAGAATTAAGAATATAAATATTCCAACGATGATATATAGCATCATGTCATTCATGTGTTTTCTCCCTATCGAATTTCAAAACTGACTTCGTTATAAACATTACCGTTGACCCAGAATTCGGCTTCGTAGTTACCTGTTTCAAAATCCTGTCCATTAACCGTTTCAAACATAAAATTGATGCAGGTGCTATCGTAATCCTGATTGGCTGTAATAATCGGCAAATCTTCGATAGCTATGCCTTCTTTATATAACCGTACAAAAATATCTGTACCGTTGGGTATTTGGCTATCTGGGGCAACAACATAAAATGAGTCAACATCATCCAAACGTGATGTTATATCCACAGGACAATTATCGCGGTCAATTTGCTCACTGATTACCGCCGGACCTAAGAAAATACCATCATCTACACTCTGTGCGGAAATGTCACCAGTATCAGATGTATCTCCATTATTCGTGTTATTAGCTTCATTATTGTTACCAAATATCATTGGACTAAGCACCGCTATAGCAAGCACAATAACGATTCCAATAGCGAATGCTCCACAACCAAATTTCTGTTTATCACTACCCATATTCAACACATCCTCTCCCTAATTGATGTAATATGTGAGATTAGTGTCTAATATTTAGGATAAAAATAGCTGGGATTAATATTATTCTTTTATTTATTATTTATCGGGTCATTTATCTTTTATTCATATTCGGGATAATTCAGGGGCAAAATTGGAAATAAAAACGATGCTGAATGTTTTCAGCACCGTTGTGAAGTTAATATCGGAGACAATGAAAAGTCTAAATCGGTTGTAGTACACGGTCTTGACGTAATTGCTTCCACAAAACAACTTGGTCATCAGCGTTCCGCATACTCTCTTCCACTGCCTCACGCCAAATTGGAATTTTTATCTCTTTTAAAGTAATGCCTGAATAGCCATCATCCTTAAAAGCTGCAATCACATCAGCTGAGGTCGAATTAGGTAGGAATAAAAATGCTGCTTCACTCTGAAGTTCCATTGAAGCTTCTTCAACCGCAACTGCCAAAGCATGTACTGCTCCCTTTACAGGAACGCCTTGCTTAACGTAAAACTCATCCATGCTGGTCACTAAGTTCTCAACAGTCCAACCGAGAATTGCCAATACGCTATCGTCTTCAGCTTGTGCAAGCAAATAACTCTTTTGTCCAAAGGACATCATCACATCCATCCGACTGACGTCACCTTTAGTACCATTAGCAGAAATAAACTCAGCAATCTGTTGGGCATTGTCAGGCTTACCACGGCGGATATTCATACCCTCAATCGAGATTGTTTCTACTGGGTCAGATTCAGGCGCAGGTGTGGCACTAGCAGTCGATTGTGCTGTGCTGGCATCAGTCTTGCTTGCTTGAGACAAGGTTTTTCTAATTTCATTCCATTGTAACTGGACTTGTTTCCAAGTTTTTTCAACATCGCCATCATTTTGGATGACCACATTCGCTTGGCTAACTTTTTGTTCTTGTGGGCTTTGCGCTAGGATACGTTGCTTGGCGTCAGCTTCACTCATTTTACGCTGACCAACAAGGCGCTTATATTGTGATGCCTTGCTAGCATTAACAACCCACACGGAATCAACCCAATCTTTTAAATCGCCATCTAACAATTTAATTGCTTCGATGACAATCACACGTTGTTTAGACCGTTTTACAAGCGCATCAATTGCCTGTCTAATAATAGGGTGGGTAATGGCTTCCAGTTTTTTCATCGCTTCTGGATTACCAAAAACCATCTGACCAAGCATCTGACGGTTAATGCGTTTATCTGCCCCAAGAATGAATTGCCCAAATGTGGCAACAATTGGCTTATAAGCAGGTGCGCCGGGCATCATCGCTTGGTGTGCAAGTTGGTCTGCGTCAATGGTGTATGCGCCAGAGTGCTGTAACATCTTACGAACAACACTTTTACCAGTCGCAATATTACCCGTGAGACCGATAACATATCTATTGGTCCAACGACTCACGGCTTCACCTCCAAATTCATATTAAATCCGCTAGTGGTTAAATGATATTTCCCGCTTAGTATACCATCAATAGTCATAGCGTGCATGCGAACTATCTTAATGCTTCTAGCGAAATGTAACAGAATTTACGACTTGATCGAAAAACAGCTTATACTCAGCCTCTAATTCGCTGATTTGTTCCCCCCATACATATAAGCGAGGGTCATCACCAACACATTCTGCGAACCGCACATGCCCAGCTTCTGGTGTGACTTCTAATATAAAGCAACCATCACGAGCATCTTCAACGTGAATAATATGTGTCTCATCGGCAGAGACTAGAATCAAATGTAACGGCTCGATAGCCATATTAGTCACAACACGCCAATTATTGGGATAATCTAATGTGAACCAATCATTTTCAATGCGTGAATGAGTGATCGTAATCGGTGTGCTCGGTGTATGTTCCAATTGTGGTGGGCTTGAAGCAGGCACAATTGACTGACATCCCACCAAACATCCCAAAACACAGATGAAGCAAAAACTGCGCCACAATATCAGAGTTGTATTAGAGATAATGCTATTTGTCATGTTTTATGCTTTGCCTTAAAACATTTCCAATACTTCTTGCGTAGTATACAGTAGAAAGATAAACATTAGAGGATAGAGGAGTAACATAATGGCTGAACAAAATGAAAAACCAAAACGTAAAAATTCAGAAGGTGAAGTTGAATGGTCATTCGATTTTGCCAACCTCGGTAATAGCCTCAAAGATATGGCGAATTCACTAGCAGGCGAAGAAGAACTCCAAGAGAGTGAATTTACTAGCTCAAAAGCTGGCGTAGAATCAGCGCGTGTAAAAGTAGAATTTGCTGCTGGTAAGAATTTCCTCAGTGCATTGGATGCTGATAGCGACAATTTGCTGGAAGCGCATCTCAAGCATGTGGGTGAAATTGAGTTCATAGAAGAAGGCGAAACGACCAAGTCTGTCACGATTAAGCAGAAAAACAAGATTAAAGACATCACAACACCTATTAAACAAGGCTTCCGCATGGTTGCTAATAGCAATCAAATCGAATGGCAAATTAATCTTACGCCTGATGTGCCTCTTAGCCTTGATGTAAAAGGAGGGGTTGGTCCTACCAAAGTCGACATGACAGGGCTAACAGTTCGTAATCTGAGATTTGATGCTGGTGTTGGGCAATTCACTATGATTTTGCCACAACAAGATGAAGAAATTGACCTCGATATGAATACAGGAGTTGGGCAAACAAACGTCTATCTTCCAGAGAATGTAAGTGCCAATCTAGATATTGATGCAGGGGTTGGTAGTGTCGATGTCACAATTCCACCCAATGCTGCCGTTCAAATTCGCGCCAGCAACGGTATTGGCTCAGTCAATGTACCAAGTTCCTTACGTCGCATGAGCAAGAAAAGTGACTTCATGGATGCAGGTGGTACATGGCAATCTGAAGGATTTGACCTTGCTGAACGTCGTATCGTTATTCGTTATAACGGGGGTGTGGGGTCATTCCATGTGCACGAAGCGGAACTAGTCTAAGAATAAAGTCTGGGCGTAACACCTGTTGCGCCCAGTTCATTCTAAAGTCTAAGATTCAGGAGTTTCTTGCTCGTTATGCCATTCTTCTAGGAACTTAAACGCATCGTCTAGTTCCCATACAACAGCCTTACGCTTATTTTCTTCAACATTCTGCATCGGACCGCGCAAAATTTCCTCTTGGTAAAAATTTGAAATTACCATCGCAACAGGCAACTTACGGATTCTATTCCGCATGTTATAACGACGGCTTGTGCGACGAGCTTCCATCAGATTGTCAGGAGCAAATTCCGTGACCTCTCTAAAGTCAAAAATTTCCCCATAAATATTTTCCAGACCAATAGCTTCAATCAGGTCAGCCAACCAATCATAAACAGCGACACTATCCTCTGCACTGAGGACACCTTTGTATGTGATGAATGCAATCTTGCTATCAGTGTCATACCTTGCAGTGGCATTTTCTAAGTTTAAAGGAGCAATCGACATAATATTGTCTCTATCACTTGGTAATCTATTTACCTCTAGTATATCACTAGAGAAATCTCAAGAGCATTAGGAAATTTATATAGTCAAGTCATGATGTCGTTAAAATTACGTTTATTTGAGCATAGTTAGGAGAAAACATAGTATTTCCCCTAACTAAAGTAGCCCTAAAATACTACTCGATTGGCTCACCATAAACAGCAATATCGACTGCACCAGTATTGCCACCATTGCTATCGACCACATCAAAACGAAGTGTTTCAGCAATAAATTCTACCTCAAATTCGTAGGCTTGCTCGGGGTCAGGCAATTCAAATGGACCATAAACATCGCCTGCTTCTGTAGTAACAGTAAACGAGAATATCTGCGCGGTATTGTTACTCATCGTGCGTGTCCAGAATCGAATCGTATTAATTTGTGATGTTTCCCCGAGTTGTACTGTGAAAAATGCATCATTGCCGTCACCATTGCTCGACCATTGCGTATTTGGGTCATCATCAAAGGCATTGAGAATCCCCCAAGAACCGTCATTAGCGCCATTATTGAAATTACTACTTACCTCAAGCACTTCTGCACCGCGTGATGGCGAGAGTAAATTATCGCTGACTTCATCACTTTCAGGAGGAGTTGTGAAGCTAAAGACCTCACTCACATAAAAATTACCTTGTGTATCGCTCCCCTGTAGACGATAAA
This sequence comes from Phototrophicaceae bacterium, assembly GCA_965230145.1. Classification (GTDB taxonomy): domain Bacteria; phylum Chloroflexota; class Anaerolineae; order Aggregatilineales; family Phototrophicaceae; genus JAUZRW01. The sequence goes on along the minus strand of CBDDKI010000002.1, from coordinate 1,457,684 downwards.
AATAAGTCGTTTCAGGGTCTAGCTGAGTCAAAATCGGGCTGTGGTCTTCGTGTGCGCCACTATCACCCATATCTGAATCTTGAGCAACCCGTCCAAAATCCTCTGTTTCGCCGAAAATAATCAAGCAATTTACGGGAATAGTCGTTGAGACTTCCACACGAGTCGATGTCGCCGATAAACCAGCCAAAACAGGCGCAGATGCTTCAATCATCTCAAAAGGGAAGATATTGATTCCTGTTGTTTCCAACAATTCAATCGTTTCCTCGTCTGAGAGTGGCTCAATATCGCTTGAACCATTTTGGGCATAAACCAAACCAAAAGCACTAAAAGCAAATAGAGCTATAGCAAGCGTTATTTTCCTGAAAATCATAAAATAAACTCCATTTTTGTTGTGAATTTCATCCATTAAAGAATTTAAAGATTACATCTAAGTTAATGATGAAAGCAAATCAATGCTACGACTTGCATCCTTCCACTAATTTATGCGTATACTGATTGTGAGATAAGATATGATTACTGTAGGGATTGAACAGAAAAATCAGCGCAAAGTTCTCAAAGAGGCACTTTGTCCGCTATAATAAAGCTAATCAATATTCGGAGAACAAGTTATGCAACAAATGTTGAATTTCTTCCAATCTATTGTGAATGTATGGGAACGAGTCAAACGCTTTGATTTCCGCGAACTGACCTTCACACAGATTTTCTTTGCAATCACAGGCTTTGTCGTCGCTTTATGGTTACTGGGGCAAGTCTTATCATTTGTCTTAGGCATCCTCAACATTTTAGGTCCCATCGCCCTCGTGATGATGGTTTTATATATGGGATTCCGCTGGTCACGTAGCCGAGCAGAAGATATTCCCGATGAGCTAAAAAAGAGCAAAAATGAACGCTTGGTTGATGAAGCAATGGCAAATGTCCAAGCTGTAAGTGAGGATAATGAAACTGATGTGGTTGTCGGCACACAGATTGCTGTAAGTGAGCCAGCAGAAGTGACCGTTGAGCTAGCTGAAGAAGATAATCTTGTTGTCAAACAAGTTGTAAATCCAGAAACAGGCTTCAAAGAACCCGACATCACACGTCTAATTGAGCATGAAGAAGCCAAACTCAAAGAAGCCGACAAAATCAATGATGATATTATGGCGCAAATCGAAGCACGTCGAAAACGTCTCAAAAATGATGGCGCATGACAGTGATTAAGAGGGCAGACTTGCTCTCTTTTTGATTACAAAGTTGTAAAATTTTGTCATATAAACGTCTATACCATTGTGCGATAATCATGGTCTTGATATGCTTATGCCCTTAAATCGGAAGTCGATAGAGAGAAGTAGTCTGAGATATATCATCGGGCTGTTTTACCTAAAGTCAGGGTTACTGTGGAGACAATGCCTGCGTTGTCTAACCAAATAACAAGAGAATATTGCAACTTCTTCCGACCAATTGCTTAAATTTCAATGGTACTCAACATTGTGGAAAGTAAGTCAATGGCATCATCCCAACCCAATATCTTATTCATTGTCCTAGATACGCAACGCCGTGACCGTCTATCCTTGTATGGGCATGATAAAGATACCTCACCGAATCTAGATGCCTTCTCACAAGATGCAACAATCTTTGAACGAGCCATCGCACCCGCGCAATGGACAATACCTTCACATGCGTCAATGTTCACAGGTGTTTACCCGAGTACCCACCAACTGACACAAGCCTTCCAAAAGCTCAGTGGCACACATCCGACCTTAGCCGAAATCATGCAGGTAGAGGACTACCATACCGTAGCTTTTTGCAATAATCCGTTACTCGGTGTGCTAAATCACGGTCTACAACGGGGCTTTGAAAACTTTTATAACTACGCGGGTGCATCCCCAAATCGCCCGATTGACCAAACGCGCAGTGCTTTACGACGTAGCATTGCCACCCAATTCCGTAAAGTTGCTCGTTATGCAACCAATCTCTTCGCCAATAGTGATTCGCTTTTCAATATTGCTGTAAATCCACTCATTGTTCCAGCATGGACGCGCATGGTGAATTTTAAAGGCAATAGCCAGCGCTCAGTTGATGATTTGATTGATTACTGGCAAGACTATCATCAAGGTGGGGCGGATAAGCCTATTTTCGCCTTTCTGAATTTGATGGGGACACATACACCTTATTTCCCACCAGCGAATCATATCGACCATGTAGCACCGTCTTTGCGTCATGATAAAAATGCGACAAAATTTATCACCCAATTTAATGGCGATGCCGCTGATTGGTTAAGCCCTGATGACCCTCCCTTAGCAGATTGGCAACGTCATACGCTTGATGGGTATTATGATGCTGAAATCGCTTACCAAGATACCCATTTAGGACGTTTATTCAATTATTTAGAATCATCGGGAACATTAGATAATACGATGGTTGTCATCGTTGCTGATCACGGTGAAGGACATGGCGATCATGGCTATAAGGGACATAGTTTTGTCGTGTATCAAGAATTAGTGCATGTGCCGATGATTATTCGCTATCCAGAACGTTTCCCTGCTGGTAAACACGTCACCACCAATGTCAGCACAAGACGCTTATTCCATACAGTCTTAGATGTGACGGAAACCGCAGCCCCATTAGCACAAGATGACCCCAACGCCGATATTCATGGTTTATCCTTAATTAGCTCGCTCAATGGTCGTCCTGATACCGAACGCGGGATTGCCTACGCAGAAGCCTATCCACCCCTGAATTTACTTAATATATTGAAGCCCCGTAAACCTGAGCTAGTCGAACAATTGCACCTCACCAAAATTCGGCGTGGTGTTTATGATGGCGACCATAAATTGGCATTGGTTGATGGTCGGGTAGAAAACCTATTTAATGTTGCCAATGACCCCAGTGAAATCCAAGATATTGCAGGGGACAACCCGAACATGGTTGATAAGTTGCAAGATAAAATGACTAACTTCATCGATGATGCCATGTCACAACGCTTAGATAGTGTCGATAATGGCGATGTCAGCGAGGACGTTATTGATAACCTCCGCGCACTCGGCTATATCGAATAGATAAATACAAGAGCATATTTGATTATTTTAATATGCTCGACCCCGTAACTTCCCTTGTTGCCGTGCTTGATGAATATACTGCATGAGTAGCAAGCGATGAGTAACATCCTGCTCAATGATTTTCATCATTTCTTCTTCGAGTTCAGCCATATTCGGAATGAGTCGATTGGCTAAAGACTCATCTATAGGTTGATTATAAAAATTCTTTTCCCCAAATTTCTTGAAGAACGCCATCCGAACAACAGTTGGTGGGTGCGTGCCTGATGGCATAAAAATAATTTGCCCAACAGTTTTCTTGACATTTTCCTCAATCTCTTCTGTTGCTTCCATCTCATATAAATTGGCAATCGGTCGATTTTCTTTTAAAGCAGCGTTGATTTCTGTATGGGCAATACTATCAAAGCGAATGGCTTGATTAATCAAATTCATCAGACCATCCGAAATCGCCTGTGAGCCATAAGTACGTGCCGCATTGCGGTCTGCAATGACCTCCTGCATTTGGGATGCCCCCAAAGTCACACGGATAAACATCGGTTGAAAAAATTTAAGGAATAGCCAGATGATGTTCCAATTCTGATTTTGCTGTTGTGAAATTAACCAGTTTCTCGTGCGTTGCATGGCATAATAAACACGCAATGATAGAAATCCACCAAAGCTCGTGTCGCGGTTTGTGAAATGACTATATTCATGAGCAAGAATAGCCTTGAATTGCTGAATCGTTAAAACATTGAGGCTATCAATACCGACGAGCAAGTTTCTCTGTCCAAAGCCAAAGATGACACTGAAAATACTTCCTGACTCCCAGACACTCATCTGTGAAGCTGGCGCAATGTAGATAAAGTCAATTGGTTTTGTATCAAGGTCACGCGCAACTTCCAAGATAAGTGACCATAATTCAGGGGCTTGGTCACGTCGTAACCGTCTCCCTTCCGCAACAGGTGGTGATGCGAATAAACCATAATAGAAGGTTTTACCATAGCGATAAAACGCACCAAAAACGAAGAAGGCAATGATTAAAAATACAATTAAACCTGCGGAAAATGTGACCAATAGATGAATGCCACCCACAAGTACCCATGCCGCCATGATGGCAAATGAAGCATAAAAGAAAATAACCAACAAGAATATAACCAAGCGATAGAGTAAGCCCAAAAGTGCTTCAAATAGCGAGGATTTAAGTTCTGCATTTTGTAGTGCTGAACTCACATTTGATAATGTGTAGCGATTTAACAGCCAGCTAATAGCGAACAAAATCCCAAAGCCAATTGCCCAATAGACTAATACGTCCCGTATGACCAGCAGAGACGAACTTGTGAAATTTGTGATGGAAGCGTCATCATCCGTCTGTGCGGCAGTGCCTGAATCACCACCATTGTCATTAGATGTCACACTAGGGCTTGGTGTCGATGTCTCATTAGAAATAGCATTTCCTGCGATTTCTGTTCGTGTTGGGCGCGGTGTTAAACTTGGTCGCCGAGTTGGAACAGGCGTTGAAACAGGAAGACTTGTTGAACGCCCACCAAAGGGGGGACGTATCGTTGCTCGTTGCGGTATATTAGCATTGGTATAAAGCGCATCCAGAGTAGCATATGAATCTTCCAAATCAACAGGATACTGAGTCATAAGCTGGCTCATATTCTCGCTATTGTTCAGAATTTCACTGATTGCTGTCAACGTGAGTGTGTAGCGAGTACCACCTTGTCCAGAGACAGGAAATGCAAGAGGAATAAACAAAGTAAAGGTCATTATGAAGGCGCATAATAATAAGAATAAGCGCGGTTTGTGCATGAATAATCCTTTCAACATAGTCACATTATACAATGACTATCGACTTGAAAGGACTTCAAAGCATTTAGGTTTAGGGGGAAAAAGTGTTATAAACTGCCACCATCTCATCCCACTCAGGGTGCATGCCAATTTCGACAAAACCGAGGCTGAGGTAGAGTTTACGTGCAATATGGTTATGGGGTTTATAACTAATCTTAACCTGCTGATATTGCCCTTCATCTTTGATTTGTTCCAGATAAAGCCTCAGTGCCACACGCCCATAGCCCTTACCTTGATACTCTGCACCAATCATAAAGCGATTTATCCAACGAATAGATGGTTCTTCATCAGGGAAGATACCCGTCATCATGAATCCCACCATTTCATCAGCCTTATAAATCCCTAATGCCACACCGCCGTACTCTGTTTCAAATACAGTTTGAAGTATCGACCAGCCATTATGGGCAATCAGATTTCGTTGCTCATACTTAACCGATAGTTTATAGGCAATCCGCCAATTTTCTTTGTTGATAGCTCTAAAGTGTATAGTCATTCCTAAAAATTCGGCTTTTCTCTGTTGCTCTGCGTCTCCGCGTTACGCTTTTAATACCCTACTTCTTCTTCACCACCGTCAGCAAATCATCAATAATATCATCGGTACTTACACCCTCAGCTTGCCCCTCAAAATTCAGTAACAAGCGATGACGTAATGCCCCATGCGCGACAGCCTGAATATCTTCGTAAGAGACATTAAAACGCCCCTCAAGCAAGGCATTGACCTTTGAGCCGATAATCAAAGCTTGCGCTCCACGTGGACTCGCCCCAACGCCGACAAATTGCCGTACCATCACAGTCGATTGCTCACTGTCAGGATGCGTCGCCACAATCAACTTCGCCACATATTCGCTTAGATGGCTAGCAATCGGTGTACTCAATGCCAACTGACCCATACGGATAACATCCTCAGCATGGGCGACACGATTCGCTTCTGGGACTACTGTGCCTGTCGTACGGTCTAAAATCGTCACCAACTCAGTCACGGACGGAAACTTCACATCCACCTTGAATAGAAAACGGTCTAATTGCGCTTCAGGTAGCGGATACGTCCCTTCCATATCCAGTGGATTTTGCGTTGCCAAAACGAAGAATGGCTTTTCTAGGGGATACTGCCGACCTGCGACAGTGACAGTTTTTTCTTGCATGGCTTCCAGCATTGCCGATTGTGTCTTCGGGGTGGCACGGTTAATTTCATCCGCAAGCACGAGATTAGCGAAAATCGGACCCGCCTGAAAGCGAAATTCGCGTCGACCATCTTCGGTTTCTTCCAGAATATCCGTCCCGACAATATCAGCAGGCATCAAATCAGGCGTGAATTGTATCCGCGAGAAATTGAGGTCAAGCACATCGGCTAAGGTCTTGATGAGCATCGTCTTACCCAAACCCGGCACACCCTCTAACAACGCATGACGACCTGCCAAAATACAGATGATCGCCGCCCGCACCACCTCCTTCTGCCCGACAATCACCTTGCCGACTTCGCTCTCGATGGATTGAGCAATCTTGCTAAACTCGTCTAACTTCATCTCTGGTGCAGGGGAACTCATGCGCTTGCCTCGTTAATAATGTTTATGAATATCCTTGATTATACCCAATAATGTGACCATGTTGTGAAGATGATACCGTGATGCGGTGAGATAGTGAATTTTTATATAAAAAATGATAATACTGGGTACAAAATTCATCAACTAAGTAAATTGTATAAATTAATTTATGGTATTATTAAGTAAAATTGCTACTCAAAGGAAAAAGCTGTGCCAGCAAAAAACACTCGATACATATCAGAACCTGACAAAAAAATGCTATGGACATTATCTGCAGGAAGATGTGCAAAGCCAGGTTGTCGTGATGGATGTGTAGAGCCTGCAAATGATTTAGATACAGCAACTACTCTTTGTGATCATGCACATATTTTTGCTCACAGTAAAAATGGCGCACGTCCAAATCCAGATGGATTTTCTCAAAAGAGCAACTCTTATGAGAATTTAGTATTGTTATGTAGCACTCATCATAGGTTAGTGGATGGACAGGAAAATACCTATACTGTTTCTACATTGCTTGAGTGGAAAGAACAACATGAGGCATGGGTATCAGAGCGATTGCGTTTAGAAGAATTTACCCATGTTGAATTGGAATCAATAATAAGTTGGCTAACAAAGGATGCTAACCTGCCTACCGAAGATTTTATGTTGCGTCCACCGCATGACAAAATGTTGTATAATGATTTTTCTGCACAAATAAAGCATCATATTACTCAAGGTTTATTATATGTTAGTGAAATTCAAGGATATATTAGAAACCGCAGTGCATATGAAAGCCATTATGCTGAACGATTATTGAAACCACTCACAGAACTTTACGAAGAATATAAAGAACAGGGTTTAGAGAGCGATTACATATTTACTGAACTATGGGATTTCGCTTGTGGAAAATCACTTGATTTTGGAAAACGTAATGCAGGATTAGCAATTATTGTATATTTTTTTGATAGGTGTGAGTTATTTGAAAAATGATTCTTCCTAATAAACATATCACATTAGAATTCTCATTGCTTGGAGTTGGAGCATTCTTGTTATTAAATCTTGATCATGCTTATACGGTTTCTACTCTATGGAATAAGGTAAGAGCAGAACCTACCGTAGGTTCATTTACACGATTTACTCTAGCCCTAGATTTACTTTTTATGTTAGGAGCTATTGAGTTCAATGATGGGAAATTGCGGAGAGTCAAGTGAAATTATTGTCTGTAAGAGCTAATAGACCTGAATTTAACACAGTAAACTTTACTGATGGTTTCAACGTCATATTAGCTGAGCGTGCACAAGATTCAACTGATAAGGACTCCCGTAATGGCTTAGGTAAGACAACTCTAATTGAAATTATCCATTTTTGCCTAGGAGGAAGTGCTAAGCCCCAACACAGTCTTAGATCTAAAGAACTAGAGGGTTGGGTATTTACACTAGAGTTCCAAATCCAAGATGAAAAAATAATTGTATCGCGTAGTACTACTGAATTGGGATATGTCATGATACATCCTGATACTGATTGGAGCGCATGGGAAGTACAACCAACCTTTAACAAGAAAAATGCAAATGAAGCCAGAATAAAAGTTACTCAATGGCGAAAACTTTTAGGTTCATTAGTCTTTGGTTTAAGTTTTCAAGATGATGGTAAATACAAACCGAAATTTCGAGCTTTAATAAATTACAAAGCTCGCAGAAAACATTTTGATAAACCATTTGAGAATGCTCAAAGACAACAGCCTTGGGATCAGAAATTACATAATGCTATTTTGCTTGACTTGAATTGGACATTTGTTCATGACTGGCAAATGCTGAAGTTGCGTAAAGATCACGTTGATAGTCTAAAACGAGCTTCACGCGGAGGAGACTCTGTACTTGCACGTATTGTTGGTACTATTAGTGAACTTGATAATGAAAAAGTTCGACTTGAACAGAGGATAGCTACTGTTAAAGATGAATTAGATAACTTTCGGGTACATAGTCAATATGAAGCGATACAGCGAGAAGCAAATGATATAACAGAGGCAGTACACTCACTTACAAATAATATTCTACAAAATCGTCGTTTGATAGAATATTACGAGCAAAGAATTGGTGAGGAGCAATCCACATCAGATATTGATGTCTCTGGTTTATACGAGCAAGCAGGAGTTGATTTACCTAATTCTGTGGTTAAGAGGATAGAAGATGTAAGGGAATTTCATTCGCAAATAGTTGAGAATCGTAAGGAATATTTAAATAGTGAAATTCAACGTCTAAGGAATTTAGTACATAAAGAAACAGAGCAAAGAGATAATCTGTCAGATCAACGTGCTAGGAGTATGTCAATACTAGCTGAGTATGGAGCTTTAAAAGAATATACTTCATTACAAGGTAGTTTCGCGGAAATGGTTTCCCAACTATCTCAAATTCAGGCTCGGATAGAACAACTAAAATTGGTTCAAATTGAAGATAGTCAAATAAAAATAGAGAAACAACAATTGAAACTTGATGCTCTAGCGGACTTTGAAGAACGTACAAAGGTTAAAGAAGCAAGAAGAATTTTTAATGATAATTCTGAAAAACTGTATGAAGCATCAGGTAACTTAAACATAGATATAAGGGACTCAGGCTATAGTTTTGATATAAACATAATGAGGGATGGCTCTGATGGTGTAGATAAGATGAAAGTGTTTTGTTACGATTTGATGATTGCAGAACTTTGGGCTGGCAACATAAATCATCCACAGTTTCTAATACATGATAGTACAATATTTGCTGATGTTGATGAAAGACAATTTGCGAAGGCATTGTCTCTAGCTAAAGAAAAATCTGAGAAATTTGGTTTTCAATATATTATTACCCTTAATTCTGATAAAGTTCCTTGGACTGAGTTATCAGAATATTTTGATATTAATAGTTATGTACGTCTGATATTAACTGATGATAAGCCAGAGGGTAGTTTATTAGGAATTCGTTTCTAAATAGAAATATAATGCAACTCAAACAACTCCCTGAAACATTCGGCATCATCAAACTAAGCCCACCACAAGACTTTCCAATGTGGCTAGGGCAAGCTCGCATATTCTTCATCGCCCAAACAGAAGATGAATACAGCATCATCTGTCCACAAGATACCATACCAGATGGTATGGAACATAAACCCAACTATCATTGTCTCCGCGCTGACGGCGATTTAGCCTTTGATGAAATCGGCGTGGTTGCGCGCCTCTCCCAACCTCTAGCCGAAGCAGGTCTCAGCCTCTTTCTCGTCTCCACCCATGACCGTGACTATGTCTTCATCCACCAAACTGACCTAGACCACGCCCTCAAAATCTACCAACAACACGGCTTTACTATTGTAAAATGAAATCACCCTAGCAGGTGTTAAAGTCCCCTCTACACATGGGAGCCAAGCGAGTGCAGAGAGGAGGCGGATTTAGGGGAAGGGTCGAGAGAAACCCCACAAACAATCTCTCATATTAAAAACGGTCATATCAACGGACATATCAACAACCCAAACCACCAAAAATCCTGTATCCTCTGTCTAGCACCTTAACAATTTTATAGCCATTAAAGTCTTTCTCCATCAGCCTGCGACTCGGGAGCGAGCTTGCGAGCGCATTGGGGAGAGATTTAGAGAGGGGTCTTTGCAAACCAAACACAAACCAACGTGCCAAAAATTTCCCTGTTATCTTCGGCTACCTCACGCCCAAAAATCCCTGTTTTCCCTGTTATCGCCTGTTAAACAGGGAAATTCTTCAATAGTTTTCTGTAATATTATCGTCTTTCCTATTGCTTTCTAACACATTTCAGCGTATAGTGAAATTTGTAACAAGCAAAAGATGTTAGTAACAACCCTTCCAACATTTTTGTGGTGGGGTTTTTGTATGTAAAACAACTATGGAGTAACAATGACACAAACCTTCCAATCGCTGGGCTTGTCCCCGCTCATTCTGGAAACCCTTAACGACCTTGGTTATGAAACACCCAGTCCAATTCAAGCGGCAACAATTCCGCTTCTCTTAGACGGTCGTGACGTAATGGGGCAAGCCCAGACTGGAACGGGAAAAACGGCGGCGTTCACATTGCCGTCGATTCAACAACTTGATGGAGACGACCTCCAAATGCTTATCCTGACACCAACGCGAGAGCTTGCAATTCAGGTGAGTGAGGCTGTTTATCGCTATGGCAATAAATTAGGCGTAAAAGTGCTACCCATTTATGGTGGGCAATCTTACGAACGCCAAGAACGTCGCTTGAAAAAGGGCGTGCATGTCGTCGTCGGAACACCAGGTCGCACACTCGATTTAATCCGTAAACGCACCCTCAAACTCGATAAAGTGCGCTTCTTGATTTTGGATGAAGCTGATGAAATGCTCAAAATGGGTTTCATCGAAGATGTCGAGGCAATTTTGAGTGCAACCGACAAAGATACACGCCAAACCTTGTTATTCTCGGCGACCTTCTCTAAAGAAATTCGTCGATTAGCACAACGCTATATGAATAATCCTGAAGAAATTACAATTGAAGCCGATGAAATCACCAATGAGGACATCAACCAACGCTATTACATGGTCAATGACCGTGATAAAGTCGAGGCATTGTCGCGTATTTTAGAATATGAAACACGCCAGAATACCCTCATCTTCACACGGACGCGTGTTGGTTCATCTGAATTAGCAGAGAAATTAGCACAACGAGGTTTCCCTGCGATTGCTATTCATGGTGATTTAGCTCAAAACGAACGCGAGCGCATCCTAAATCGCTTCCGTAATGGGCAACTCAATATCTTAGTGGCAACCGATGTGGTCGGGCGCGGTGTGGATATTCAAGAGGTATCGCATGTCATCAATTTTGATATGCCCCAAATGCCAATTGAATACGTTCACCGTATCGGACGCACAGGGCGTGCAGGACGTAGTGGTGAGGCAATTACCTTCATCACCAGTCGCCAGAAACGCAATTTACGCACCATTGAACGCTATATTGACCGTAGCATTCACAAAGCAAAATTACCAACAGCACAAGACATTTTGCAAAAGCGTGAAGACGAATTTATGCAAATGCTAGTTGAGCGCATCGAGAAAACTGACTCCGCGAATGTCATTCTCGGTGAATTGATGCAAATGGGCTATCCTGCGGAACAAATCGCAACTGCTGTGATTGACATGCTCGCCGAAAAAGAATTTGCCGCACCAGTTAAAGAAATCAGTGAAGTACGCGAACGCAGTCGTGGCTCAAAAGGACGTTCACGCGAACGTAGCCGTAGCAAAAGTAGCCATGAAAATGGGATGGTTCGCTTAGCAATTGATGCGGGTCGAAAAAATGGGATTCGTCCGGGTGATGTCATTTATGTCATTGCCAGTAGCGCACAAATTCCGGGCAAATCTATCGGTGCAATCAACATTGGTAATACTGAAACCTATGTCGATGTCCCTGAACAACACGTTGACGCGGTACTGCGTGCCAATGGCGGCAAAGTCAAAGGGCAACAAGTATCAGTGAGCAAAGCCTAGTTTAGCTCAAATATCATCGGGATTGATGCCGAAGTCACGGTGCATCCCGATGAGTGTGAGGCGCATAAATTTTTGCGCCATATAATCTGGTGGATAGGGATAATCATTACTTATCCACCAGCGTATCATCCCCATAAATCCTGATCCGATAAAACTTATGAATAATTCAGGTGGAATTTGCACTTGCTCCCACCTCCGCACAGCCATCCACTTTAAACCAAGTTCTTCTATGTGTGTTTGAATTTGCTGCGTAAAACTCGCAACGCTACGCTCTTGAAATATAACCTTATAAAAGTCCTGATGCTGATAAACATGCTGAAATAAGTGCGTATAAAGGCGTTCGATGTACGTAACATTGCTCTCTTGCTGTGGTTTCTGGCGTGGTATATCTTGTATTTCGACGAATACCTCCTTAATCATAGTCTGCATCAAATCTTCTTTATCTTGATAATGCAGATAGAAGGTACTGCGATTGAGTGTTGCTTGCTCAGTAATGTCTTGGACAGTTATTGCATCATATCCCTTTTGTGAAATCAAAACCAATAAGGCGGAACGCAATAAGTTTTGTGTTCGTATAATGCGAGGGTCTACTTTTTTCGACATAATCGCCATTTCTGTTGTTTAATCAACAGTATAGCTTGGATATTCATTGAAAGCCAAGTATTTATCGCTTAAATTGAATTTATTGATGTCGAATAGTAAAAGGTTGCTTAATGATAGCTGATATAAACGAGAAATCAGAAACTACGGTACGTGAATGTCCTGTTGACCATATGCGGAAAACAATTCCCCCAACCCCAAAGGCAGAGGTAATCGAAATTTTAGAAGATGGCACATGGCGCATTAATGGATTTTCTGAAGTACGGCAAATCCTACGCAACGATATAGCGCGTCAAGCAGGGTTTGCGGCAGAAACAGCCATTAAAAATGCAGGTGGTATCATGAAAAATCCACCGATTCTCTACCTTGAAGGTGAGGAACATCATAAAGCACGTCGTGAAACCAATCGCTTTTTCACACCGAGTGTCACCGACCGTGAATATCGTGAGTTCATGAATGAGTTTGCTGATGAATTGGTAGCTGAATTTAAGAAGAATAAACGTGCTGACTTAAGCGACCTCAGTATGGATATGGCTGTGCAAGTGGCTTCACAGGTGGTTGGTCTAACCGATAGCATATTTCCCGGCATTAAAGGACGTTTGGAAGGTCTTATTCAAACAGGGGATGATGCAATTAATGGCAAACCCAATATCCTGAGTGCTATTCAAGGGAATTGGAATATGTTGTCGTTTTTCATTAGCGATGTACGCCCTGCTATTCGCAAACGACGGAAAAACCCCCAAGATGATGTGATTAGCTACTTGATTAGCCGAGATTATGCTGACTTTGAAATCATGACCGAATGTGTCGTATATGGGGTTGCTGGCATGGTGACAACACGCGAGTTTATCAGCGTAGCGATGTGGCATCTGCTAGAAAATCCACATTTGATGGAGAGAATGAAGGTTGGCGAAGAAGCTGAACGCTATGCAATTTTGCATGAAATTTTGCGTTTAGAACCCGTTGTCGCCCATCTCTATCGTCGTACAACAGAAGATCTTATTATCGAAAGTGACGGTCAAGAGGTAACAATTCCTGCCAATACAAAATTAGACCTCAATGTCGGTATGGCAAATATTGATGAGCAAGCAATAGGTGATAATCCCGCTGCTGTTTGCCCTGCACGAGAAATGGCAGATTTACGTCCGAAAGTTCCTGCTTATGGCATGAGTTTCGGTGATGGCTCACACCGTTGCCCTGGTGCTTATGTAGCCATACAAGAAAGTGATATTTTCATTCGTAAATTGCTAGAAATTGATGGCTTGCGTATCGAGAATAAACCAAATGTGAGCTACTTCGCAATTGCAGAGAGCTATGAATTGCGTGATTTCATCCTAGCGGTTGACTAGCTTTTAGCAAATTTGATAGATAAGCGAAATGTAGGGGAGATGGCATGCCTCTCCCCAAAAATCCTCAGATAAAACTAATTTCCTAAATCCAACCCTACAATAATCGGGTCATGGTCAGATGAGCGATAAAGGTCTGGCAAATACAAGCTATCGACTAATTCTTCTGGTTTAAATTCCATATTGTAATCAATATAAATAGGCTCATCGGCGTTGATATGCCACGAAATTGCACCCATAACCTGTGATTGTAGTGATGCGTTCGCAAAGGCATAATCGAGTGTCCCCCAACCTTGTGTTTCTGGTGAACGACCTAAAATGAGAGGAAATCCATAGCTATGGTCAAGCGTATTTAAGAGATTAGCATAGCCAACAGTATCCAGATACTGAATTGGGTCTTCCATTGCATAAGCATTGAAATCACCCATTAGTAAAATATCGGGGTCTTGGGTACCTGTTGGATGTGTCGCTAACCAAGCATTGAGCGCAATGACAGCCTGTAAGCGTCGTTGATTCCAGCTTGCAACACCATCATTGGTATCAATATCACCCTCTAGCTCACCATCACCACCTTTTGCTTTAAGATGATTAACCACAACCGTAATGTCTTCGCCTGTAGCAATCTCACGGAAGGTAACAGCCATCGGGATACGACTGGTATTAACGCCATTGAATGTTGGCACAAAATCGCCTAAGCCGAGCTCAGGTAACATCTCATCACTTAAAATAGCTGGCACTGTATCAGGCGCAATTGTTACCGTTGTCGTGCAGTACATAAATGTCAAAGCAATTGCATCTGTGCCTAAAACATCAAGATTAAGCGGTGGCTGAGTTACATCAACATAACCCCAATTTGACCCACAAGAAGTCGCCGACGGAAAAGCATTCAAGCCATTAACGAGGTCTTGCACAGCGCTATCCTCGCCTGACCAAAAATCATTCTCTATTTCGATAAGACCAATAATATCCGCATCTAATAAGGCTAAAGCCGACAGTGTTTTCGCCCGTTGACGCTCAAATTCTTCGAGTGTATTTGCACCACGCGCGGTCGGAAAACCATCCCCTTGACCATCACCATTAAAATAATTCAGCAGATTCACACTCGCAACGCGCAATGAACCATTGACATCTGGTTCATCTGTTGGACGAGCGTTTTCGGATGCAGTTACATTAATGGACTGAGTCGGTTGAATCCGCCACTCATCAAAACGAAATTCCAGTACCCCTGTCACTTCTTCGATTAAATATCCTGAACGAACACTATTCTCAGCTGAGAAATCTGCGCCGTTAAAAATAGGTACGATTGTTGCATTTTCATTTGTGCGTCCATCATCAACAAGAATGACACGTAAACCCACTTCCTGACGGTAGGCTTCAAAAGCATCAGCGGTAGAAGGACGATTAATTTGCGTATATTGATACGCGCGACCATCTGCCGTGAGTTGGATGACACCATAACGCCCTAAATCATAGCTGTCATTGACTGTCAGCGGTTCATTTGCCCCCTGTACTGTCACTAGCATATTTTCGCTGTATTCCCACTCAGCCAAGTCAGATAGAGGCAGGCTGATAATAGTTGGGGCAGGAAGTGCATTCCCTGAACTAATGATGCTAATCTCTGTCGCGTTGATTTGAGTTAAGCTACGAATTTCATCAACTGTGCCAGTAATCTGCACAATATCACCAATTGCAACATCGGTCACAGTTCCACGACGCTCAAACACATAAATTCCCTCAGAGGTTTGTGGATTATCATCTGCGTCAGCATCTTCTTCTTGGATGTAAAAGCCATTCAGGTCTCCATTTGTGCCATCTGCGCCATCTTGAAAATCGCCAATGACTACACCTTCAATTGTGACATCAGTATCTTCATAGGGGCTGTCAGGATAATCAGGATGCTCAGGTGCGCCTTGAATATCGTGAATGTGAATAATCTCGTCTTGAGCCGAAAGGATAGTGACATGGATAAAAAGGAATACGAGGATAGTAAAAAAACGTAATTTCATGTTGTGTTTTCCTAATAAATAGTAGGGCGGAGCATGCTCGGCCCTAACGAAAATAGTCCTAGTGAGTTTAATTGGGGTCGTTTTTCAGGCGACGCATTGACCAGCCCAAAACTTCTGTCCGTTGTGCCGTATTGATAACGAAGGATACAGTAATGGCTAAACCAATCATCAGGAATACCCACAGATTAATCTGCTCCCAAAACCCATCTGAGATAAAGGTGATTTGCTGATACAAGGCATACATCGGTTCTTCCGCATTGAGGAACATATATGCAAAACCATAAGCAGTTACAATCACATTGATGTCAGCAATACGTGCTGACCAAAAACGTCCGCGACGTGCCATTTTACGATTATCTTCTGAGGCTTTCCAGTCGGCAACCGATTGGGATTTCTTCATGCTCAGTTGTACATATGATTCACTAGTTGTATCGAGATTATCGATTGTTGTAGTAAAGCGTTGGAATTGGGCTTTATATTTCGCAACCAACGCATCAGCTTCAAACTCGCGTTTACGATAATCAATGACCAGAATATCGGCAATTTGGAAGAGAATGGTAATTAACACCGTAAACACAATCACCATGAAACCTTCCATTGGCGTTTGGTCAAGCGAAACATACGTGGTTAAACCATCAAAGACCAGCGCAATGATGAGCGCTAGCATCCACACAGGTGAAATTTTACGCCCTTCTGTGTTAATATACTTCCACCAGCGCGTATACCACGGGTCATTCACTGCGGCATCTAACTTAGCGGCAGTCAGCATCGGACCTACATTACGCGATAAATCTGTGAAATAGTAATTCCACATTTGGTCAACTGTCATCGGACGGTCTGAAAAGCGATGGTTACCTGCTACCACCTGAACCCCTGCCGCGCTACGAATGCTGTCAATGAATGTCTGATACAAGAAGCGACGGTCTTTTTCAAATGATTCAGGATTTTGTACCCAACGTGGAAGCATTTGCCCCTGAATATATTCCGTATTGAAGCCAATAAGGTCATAGGTCAGTTGCCATGCCCGTTCTGTCGTCATATTCAGAACATTGATGTCAATTTGTTGTTCATTAGCAGGTTCTACTATAGTATCTTGGCTCAATACGATTGCCTTATCCTCTTGGCGATTATCAGCAACTGCTTGCTGTTGCCGATTATTGTTTTTATTGACTTTACCACTGCGGACATCGGTTAATGAAGGATAACTCTCAACCGTAGCTACTGCTTCCCGTTGCTCAGTTCCGTAACTTGTTGGTTGATTATTAAAACGCTGATTTGTGGCTTGGTAACTGCTTTCGTAAAGAGCCTCATCAGCATAATCATCGTCGTCAAAGCCCATTTCTTCAAACTTATCTTCAAGTTCAATGAGCGCGTATTCGAGTTCTTCACTGTCAATTTCATATGGATCAGGAATTTCTAAGCCTAAGATGGGTGCGAGGCTATAAATGCCGTTTTTGACCTCAGTGAAATAAAATTCCTCTAAGGTAACATCATTCCGACTCGCATTGGTGATGCTACTCATCATATCGTAACTCTCTGGCTTAATCGGGTCAGCCTTATGCTGTAGCCAGTAAATGATGGTCTTAGCAACTCGTCGGGTTACAATTTCTTCAACGAGTGATAACTTGTGGCGTAAATCATCTTGATATGCTTTGAGTGGCTCGATAGCAACCTCAGTAATAAGCTCTTTCAGCCGTTTCTGCGAGTTACGAATGCCCGATTTCTCAAATGAAAGTTCAAGATAGTTTGGGTTGATATTCATATACTTTGCTCTGTTTATCTTGGTTATGACTGAGCGCACAATGACTTTATACATTATCTAGGCATATAGTGCCTACTTGGGAAACAATGTGTCGAGGACAATGCCTGCGTTGTCCACCAAAATCCCACGAGTAAAGTCAATTTCTGTAACGCAAAAAGTACCCTTAATAATAGGGCACTGATTATTATTGACTAGGATTGTTGTATTCGCATCAGAAGAATGTCATTTATATGACGACTCATATATTCCCCATTACGAATATTCGTCACGCACATTTTAAAGTAGTTTATGATGAGTCACTAGGCTTAATTCCGAGGCACACATTAAGTTTTTGTAAATCGGGAAACGTAAGGGCGTAACCAATACGCCCAAATTTTTGTGTCAATTCTTACTCAATTCCAAGATAAGTTTTCTGTACTTCAGGGTTCGTTTGTAGATTTTTAGCTGTATCTGCTAGTACGATTTCGCCAGACTGTAATACATAGCCTCTATCAGCTATTTGAAGTGCAATATGAGCATTTTGCTCCACCAGAAGAATCGTAGTGCCTTCTGCTTTAATGTTCTGAATCGTCTCGAAAACACCATCCACCAAAATAGGTGCGAGTCCCATCGAGGGTTCATCCAATAGCAACAAGCGAGGACGTGCCATCATAGCGCGTGCCATCACCAACATTTGTTGCTCACCACCAGACATTGTACCAGCGTATTGTGTACGACGTTCGCCCAAACGTGGAAAAATCTCGAACATGCGCTCAATATCTTGGCGAATTTCCTTCTGGTTGTTGCGCTGAAATGCCCCTAAATCCAAATTTTCGGCAACAGACATTTTTGCAAAAACGCCCCGACCTTCAGGAACCATCGCCACACCGCGCTTGACGATTAAATCAGCACGGACACCACTTATATCTTCACCTGCAAAATGTACTGTTCCTTGACGAGGTGACATAAGCCCTGTGATAGTACGAAGTGTAGTTGATTTACCTGCACCATTCGACCCAATCAAAGAGACAATTTCACCTTCTTCAACAGTGAATGAAATACCTTTTAGCGCGTGGATATTGCCATAAAAAGAATGTACATCATTGACTTCTAATAATGCCATAAGTTTGGTCTCGTTTCTAATCTTCCATTACTAAGGTTGCGCTAGCTGATGCACCTTTACCCAGATATGCTTCGATAACCTTTGGATTATTCTGAATATCGCTTGGTAGACCTTCGGCGATTTTCTTACCGTAATCCAGCACCATGATATGTTCAGAAATCCCCATCACCACACGCATATCATGTTCAATTAACACGACAGTTATATCAAGCTCATCGCGTAACAAGCGGATAAACTCCGTCGTTTGGGCAGTTTCACGTGGATTCATCCCTGCGGTGGGTTCATCTAGCAAAATTAACTTTGGCTTGCTTCCCAATGCGCGTGCAATCTCTAAGCGACGTTGATCCCCATATGATAGATTTTTTGCCATCATATCGCCTTTACCCATTAATCCAACAAATCGGAGAAGTTCTCGCGCTCGTTCTTCTGATTCTTGATTTTCGCGTCGGGATGCAGGTAAGCCAAGAATTGCACCATACCATGTCGATTTTAGATGTGCTTCTTGCCCAACCATCACATTCTCAATAGCAGTCATGTTATTGAATAGACGAATATTCTGGAATGTACGTGCAATACCTGCGCGGGTAATTTCGTCAGGTGTTTTACCATTTAAGCGATGCCCATCAAATAACAAATCACCATCATCAATCGTATAAAAACCTGTGATGCAATTAAAAAATGTTGTTTTGCCTGCACCATTTGGACCAATGATGCTGGAGATTGAACCGCGTGGGATAAAAAAATCTAAGTTATCAACTGCTACTAAGCCACCAAAGCGTTTGGTCATGCCGTCTGCAGAGAATATGACATCAATACCTTTGCTATTCTTATTTTTTTCTTCCATGTGACCTCCTAGTTGCTTTTTTGTGGTCTGGATTTATCTCGTTTTGTAGGGGGGTAGCGTGCTACCCCCTACGCAAAATTTCTAAAATAGGGCGAGTTACGTTACAACCACCTGTTCATTGGATATGTCAGGCTCTTCATCATCACTTCGGATTTCACGTTGTAAGACACTGGAAGGCCACAAACCTTCAGGACGATTGACCATCATGAAGATGAGCAACGCACCATAGAGCAACCAGCGATATTCAGTGAATTCACGTAGTAATTCAGGCATCCCAACCAGTGCAATCGCACCCAAAACAATGCCTGGATTACTGCCCATCCCACCGACGATAATCAGACTCAGAACGTTGATAGAGATAAAGACAGTAAAGCTATTTGGGAATACTGTCCCGACTTTTGCCGCGAAAATTGCTCCTGCAAGCCCACCAGTTGCGGCTGATAGCGTAAAGGCAAGTAACTTGGCACGCGCTACATTAATCCCCATTGCCGCTGCAACATCCTCATCCTCACGAATTGCCATCCATTGACGACCTGTGCGTGAATTATTGAGTCGAATTGAGACAAAGAGCGTTAGGAGACATGCACCGAGAACGATGTAATACAATTGCTCAGGTGTACTAAGTTCAATTGCATAAAATTTAATACTACTAAAGTCAACCCTACGTCCAATAAATTCAAGTGCGCTAATATCAATACCGAATAACACAGGTTTAGGAATACGCAGAACACCTTGTGCGCCACCAATGACTGGCTTGAGCCAATCCGATAGGGCAAGTTTACCGATAATCTCACCGAAACCGAGTGTCGCAATAGCCAGATAATCACCGCGCATTTTCAAAACAGGTACAGCAAAGATAAATCCAGCGAACATCGCTGCTAGTAGGGCAATCGGTAAGACCATCCAGAAATTAAGCCAATCAGGACCAATCCCAAGTAAGCCAGTGGAGGTCAAAACAGCCAAGATATATGCACCAACTGCATAATTGGTCACATAACCCAAATCAAGCAAGCCAGCCAGACCAATGGCAATGTTCAATCCAAAACCCATCAAAACAAATAAGCCAACGGTCACGGCGACATCGCTAAGTGTGCGCCCTAGAATCCAAGGGAGTGCCAGCAACAAAGCCGCGAACAGAGCCATACCAATATAGTAAAGTGGTGAACGTCCTTGATTTGGCGTACTGTTTATTTGGTCTTGCATCTTTTGACCAAAGAATACCCAAATAAGTGACCCCACAAGACTCAGCACGAAAATATAAATCGCTGGTATGAATAGTAAGGTGTCACGACGGAACATGGCATCAATGGCATCATCTGGTAGTAATTGGTTCAAAATAAGATTAACAGTTTCGCCGAATACACCAATCAGTAAAGTGAATGATGCGGCGTAGATGAGTGCTTTACGGAATTGTGCTGGCACAAAGTACAATAATGTCCCTAAAGCGCCTGAACCAACAATTACCCCTAAGAAAATACTTGCGCCTTTAATCTGTTCACTCCGATTATCAAACGTAATCGTCTCAATCCAATCTCGATTGACATTGACGAGAATATCATTGATGTTTGGTAACAAGTTAGTCAAGCCTAGAAGAATGAGTGACGGCAGGGCTGTTAGAACAGCAGTGATTATACCGCTAGCAATTGCTGGTACAGCTTGTTTTGTTGAACTCATAACTTTGCGCGTGATTAAGAAAGATGCGACAAACGGAATGAATACCATCACCAATTGTCCTAGGGTGAAAGTATCGCGCACAATCTCACGTTCATTGAACGTCGCTAACATGCCGACCATGCCTACAAACAGTAGAACAACGCCAGATACAAGACCATGTTGAACGATTTCAGACCATTTAATTTTGGGTGCTTCAAATTCATATTCCATTTTTGTCACCCCTTATGCTTTCTTCTCAGTTAAACGTTCACCTAAGATACCTTGTGGTCTAAAAATGAGAACCAAGACAAGCATCGTAAATGCAATCACATCTTTAAGTTGATTTGCACTAGGGATACCCAAACCTGATAATACGAGATTCGGTCCTAATGATTCGATGACACCCAAAAATAGTCCACCAAGCATCGCACCGGGCACATTGCCGATACCACCTAAAACTGCCGCCGTGAAGGCTTTAATACCGGGAATAAATCCCATTGTGAACTTCACACCCTGCGGACGGAAAATGCCATTGACGACACCTGCCGCACCCGCCAAAGCACCACCAACTGCAAAGGTAAAGAGGATGATAAAATCAACATCAATGCCCATTAGCTTGGCAACCTCTTTATCCTCAGAAACAGCACGCATGGCTTTACCGAGTTTTGTGCGTTCAACTAACCAATAGAGTAAACCCATCAACACAAGTGCTGAGAAAAATACAATCAATTGTGCTTTTGGCACTTCTACACCTACTTCTGAAAAACGCCGAAGTCCGATGAATACATTACCACTGAAAGCATCAATATTTGGATAAGCAAAATTACCCGAGCCATATAAACCAGCAAATGTATATTGGAGGAAGAAGGACGCACCAATCGCCGTAATTAATGGCACAAGCCGAGGACTACCACGTAAGGGTCTATAGGCTATGCGCTCTAATAGCACCGCTACAACCATCGAAATAAAGCCAGAAAAAATAATCATAATAATGACGGAGATAATCGGCTGTGCATTGAGAAAACCAATGCTATCAAGCCAACGGGCGAGGAACATTGTCGTGAACGCACCTGCCATAAAGACCTCACCATGCGCGAAGTTAATCATCAGCAAGATACCATAAACAAGGGTGTATCCGAGCGCAATGAGGGCGTAAATACTGCCTTGTGCCAAACCAGCGATGAATAAGGCAATGTATTGTTCAATTGTAAATTGCCCTGATAGTATCGTATTACTAGCCCCGTATACCACCAAAACAATAATGATGATGCGAAGTGCGTTAATCGTAAAATCTACCCAATTAGTATCAAGTAGTTGTGATAATCTTTCGTTCATAAATTCTAATTCCATTCTTCTTAAGAAGCATAAACTCATATGTTTAAGAAGTTATTACAATAAGATTTTGAGTACCCGTATGGAATAAGCCAGAGAACAATGTCTCTGGCTTATGTATTTTCACTTATGTGAAGAAGCGATTATTCGCTTTCTTCAGTTGCTTCCATTTCCATGTCGTCCATATCTGCCTCAGCACTGGGTAAGAATACGACTGGTGGAGGCCAATTATTATTATTAACTTCTTCCTCAGTGATTTGGAAGATAGCAAGAGCTTCACCTGTTGCACAGTCACCAGCGAATGGTGATTCTTCTTGGCAGGTGAGAACGCCGGTTAAGCCATCAAACATTTCTGTTGCAGCAACTGCATCACGTAATGCTTGGCGACCAACAGTCACTGTTCCATCACCATTATCAACTGCGGCGACTTCGATTGCATCCAAGAGGATGTTGGTTGCATCATAAGCATGAGCATGGAAACCACTTGGTGGAACGCCACCAATTTCTTCATCCCATAATTCTAGGAATGCAGCATATTCCGTATCTTCTGGGGATACGAATGGGCTTGAGAAGTACATGCCGATTGCAGCATCACCTGTATTCTCAGGGAAACTATCAGCGAAACTTGCATCAGCACCCATCAGGAGTGTGTCTTCGAGACCCGGAATTTCGCGTGCTTGTGCCGCCATGAAGTTGGATTCTGGCTCAAACAGCGGGAAATAAAGGACATCTGGTGAAAATGTTGCGATTTCTGTCAAGATTGCGGTCATGTCGGTATCGCCAACATTTACAGCACCTTGGAATACAACTTCACCACCGAGGTCAGCAAAAACTTCTGCCATTACAGCTTGTAAGCCGTCAGCGTATGGGCTACCGTCATGAACCGTTGCTAAAGTCATTGCACTAAGTTCGTTGTATGCAAATTCTGCCGCGATACGACCTTGGAAGAGGTCATTGTGTGCAGTACGGAAGTAGCCAGCTTGGTAAACGCCACCTTCTTCTTCGCTTGCATTGGTGAGAACAGGACCCGTATTGGTTGGTGAAATCATCAGTAAACCAGATTCGCTGATAATTGGGAGTGCCGCTACGCCTGCGCTGGAGCAACTTGTACCAATCACACCCAGCATACTTTCATCAGCCGCAATACGTTGTGCAGCTTGTTGACCACCTTCTGCGGAACAGAGGCTATCTTCTTCAACCAATTCAATTTCACGACCTAATAACATACCTTCACGACCTAAAATCGCTAGTTCGATACCACCAAGGGAATCGCTACCAAGGAATGCGGTTGGACCAGAAACGGTGAGCATAGAACCAATAACGATAGGGTCGTCCTCGCCGATGACGACACAACCAAGTTCATCTTCACAAGAATCTTGTGCAATCACAGTGGGGACTGCAAGAATTGCGAGTAAAGACATGAGTGCTATAATAAGCCAAAAACGTTTCATGTAAAAAAATACTCCTGATTAAGCTGTCAGTAAAACATAGTGATACCCATACTTCTTGTATCACTCTGGATAGATTGTACCGAGAGTTTCAAAAACATCAAATGATTGCTTAAAGATGCCTTAAATTTTGGGCATTATCCACAATATTATAGTTTGTTTGCACCTAATTTCTGCCAAATTCTTAGGTAAAGTGAGTTTTGTTTAGGGTATCAATTGTATAGGATTGTTTTTATGGCAATACTTAATGCACCAATTTCAGGAAAAGGTACATGGTAAAAGGTAAATCTCAAAGCATATTTTACCTTTTACCTTTCAATTTTTACCTTCTTGGAGTTTAGCTTCCAACTTTTAGAGACATTTTATTAAGAGAACCGCTTGTGCAAAATTGACCTTAGGTAAATAATGGCAACATCTCTTTTTCATCAACCAGATTTTGCATTACTTCATCAGATGGACGTGTCTCAAAACGATTTGCTGCACCTAAAACCTTCGGTAATAAGTCAATATCACCCGCCGTATTCAAGAAAACACCTTCTTGCCCTAAAACCCAATGTACAGCTAAATCAATACTAGCTTGGTCTGTGAGTGGTTCATACCAAGTTGAATGTGAGCGATTATCATTTGGGTAGGGACGACGAGTGATGCTTTTAATTGTTTGAACAGCCACATCACGCTCTTGTGATAAGCCTAAGACTTCCTCAAAACCCTTTGCATAAATAGGATTTTGCATCATTGGGTAATTATATGGCAGTAATACAGAGTCAAAGTCAAAGCGTTCAAGGCTTTTACGGTGCATCTTTACGATAGCAACATCATGCCCTGTGACACCAATATATTTAACCAAGCCTTGGTCGCGTGCTTCTTCCAAATACTCCAAAACACCGTTTGAACCCATCGCGACTTTCCACTCCTCCTCACCAACAAGGTAATGAAGCTGAATCAAGTCAACCGAATCAACTTGCAAGCGTTCAAGCGATTTTTCAAATTCTGTCTTAGCTTTATCGTAGGTACGTTCGCCTGTTTTTGTGGCTAAGAAAAATTGATCACGATGAGTTTGCATCCAAGGACCTAAGCGTAATTCAGATTCGCCATAACTTGCGGCAGTATCAATATGGTTAATGCCATACTCAAGCAATAATTCCATTGTCCTATCGGCATCATCTTGAGTGACATTGCTTAAGGCTGCAGCACCAAAAATTGTCCGTGTACTTAAATGCCCTGTACGTCCAAATCTAAGTTTCGAAATTGCCATGATGTATTCTTCCTATATATGTTGATTACTAAAAGTATAACAAGGTCATGGCATAATTTGCTAGAAACCACCAATGGGTGTCGGTGGAATCGGTGTTGGTGGAATGGGAGTAGGCAAATCCACATTTGCATAACCCGAACAATTGGTTTTTGTGTTGGTTAGACCCTGCAAAATATTATCTTGAACAGAGCCTTCTGCTTCAGGATGATTGAGCGCAACCGTCAACCAATCCCATGCTTGGTCGCAATTATCTCCCTCAGCTAAAAAGTAATGGGCTAGTCCACGCACATAAATGCACTCAATTTCCAAATCATTCAAATCTAATTCAGCCAAATTAAGTTGTTGCTCAATTGCCGATAACTGAATATTAGGTTGAGTTTCAACTTCTACTGGATTAACGACATCGATATTAAGTTGTTCTTCAGCCGTCAAGAGTAAACACATCTGAAAAGACTCAATTGCACCCTCATAATTACGTCGACTATAGCGCAACTGACCACGCATCCGATGTGCAGATGTATAGGCTGGGTTAAGTTCTAAAGCCGAATCGCAAAAAACCTCAGCTTCTTGAAACAAACCAACCGCTGCATAAGTCTCACACAGACGCAAATACGCTTGAGGATTATTAGGTTCAATATTCAGGATTTCATTATAAATAGCTACCGCAACTTCAGGTTGATTAATCGCAGGGTTACGATACAACGAAGCTAACTCGAAATAAGGACCAACAACGTTAGGATTAATTGCTATCGCTTGCTCCAACTGACGAATAGCCTCTGAATAATTACCTGTAAAAATGAGCGGATACGAGTAGCTTCGACGCACATTGGCATCATTGGGGTTCAATTGAATCGCTAAACTGCCTGCGCGTAAGGCTTCCGTATAACGCCCAATGCGAGTATACGATAAAGCAAACGCTCCCCAAATAGGCGCAAATGTATCATCCACCTCACGACCTTCTACAGCTACAGGGATAGCCTCAGTGGGGTTTTGCCAAGCAATAGACATCGCTTTGAGTGCATATCCGCGCGGGTCGTCAGGCGACATTTCCATCATCTCTTCGCCCATAACCTCAGCTTCTTCATTACGGTCTAGCTCAATGAGCAGTAAACCGTACTCATAAAGATACGAAATATTTTGTGGCTGTTGCTGAACTGCCATTTCATAGAATCGTGCAGCAGTTTCAATATCACCTGAGCGATAATAATCTTCTGCAAGGGCGGCACGTTCACCAGCGAATGGGGTAGCCGTTGGTGCGATACCAAAATAATCAAGCGTCATCATTTGGACCGTACTCTGTTGCCAAATGATAAGCAGGGGTATCGAGATAATTAAACTCATCATCACCACAATGAATACAATCCGACCATTATTCTGCTGGCGATGGAAAAATGGTTTTTTGTAGTTGCGGTTAATTTTACGATTATGGCGAAACATCTGACTTGCCTCAACATGAAAATGATCATAATTAGGGTAGATGATAGGAGCTTTTACTGTCAATGGCAGGCGCGTATCGTATAATTTGTAGCTAATCAGATGATAAGAACGACTAATTTAGGAATCTATACAGCCTCACACTAGAAAAAAAATACATATCATGGCAAATTAATAGCACTCAATATATTGTTACGCCAAATTCAAACATAACAGGTGACTTGCATAGGGGATATTAATGAGTCAACTGCGAATACAGGATGCGCGTGCTGTAGCGTATCGTGCCTTATCTATGGGCGCACTCCTCAAACGGGGTAAACTCGAAGTATCAACACAAGACTATTCTACACAGACGGATGTAGCGTCGCATCAAGAACTCAACAACTGGCTAATCACCGAAAATATTCAGTCACATTTATCAGAAACTGAACAGTATTTATTAGCGAAACCCCTCGGCACTTGGTCAGAACGAACGCTCACGATGGTAGGTTGGCGAACTGAAGCACTCGGTACAATGCTATGGGCGTTAAACCGCTTAGATGATTTACCTGCTTATGACACCCAATTTGAGATTGATACCATACTAGCCCCTTTAGATATTTTCCAACCCACAATTGATTTTATCTGGTTAGCCAATTTACGTTCGGATGAGGACTTACAACAAAGCCGCGACCAAGCTGAATTATGGAATTGGCGTAGTCGTGCGCGAGAACTAGAGCGTATGGGCGTTCGTCCGCCAGAAGGGGTGAGTTTCAACGAAATTATCCGCTTTACGACTGAACGTGCTTACCAAAATGGACACATTCCAATGCCGATTTATGGCGATTTCCCTGTTTTTGATAAATCCTACGCTCATTTAAACCCCGATGAATACGCCTTAGTCAGTTCAATCGCCTATGAACGTTACAGCGCGCTAAGTTGGGTTTGCGAAATAACCAGCGAATGGGAAAGTATCCGTATTGATTAAACTCCCCTAATAATAATCCACCATCACACCTTCAAGGAACATCATTATGAAAATTAAATTTCGTTATGCTTGGTACGATAC
This sequence comes from Phototrophicaceae bacterium, assembly GCA_965230145.1. GTDB lineage: Bacteria > Chloroflexota > Anaerolineae > Aggregatilineales > Phototrophicaceae > JAUZRW01. Next base: position 1,429,975 of record CBDDKI010000002.1, on the reverse strand, counting down.
TGCCAAAACCATTTTACATTTCACCGCAGAAGCAGATTGGAATTGGCGAGATTGGCATGCAGGATGGCAACCCGTCGTATTTTCATTAATCAATCACGACGGTAATGCCCACGTTTTACTTGATTTTCGTGAGCAAACACGCGACACAATGCCAGCAGGGATTAACGCTCATTTCATGAGCTTTGGCACAAAAATCTCACCTAAACTGAGTGGGAAAGCAGTTGTGTTAGGCTTACCAGCCGATGATAAAGCTAGCTTGATGCTCGATGATGATGGCACATTAGAGACCAAAACAGGTCGGATGTATTTCGCAGAAAATGAAGCAGAGGCACAACAATTATTTGATTCATTTGCTTAATGACCATCGTACTTAAAGGGTCATCAGGTATAATCCCATCATACTACCAAGAAATTAGGAATTTTGAATGATTGTACAAGGTGATAAAGATTTACAAGGCTTGCAACGTATTGGGCAGATATGTGGCGAGACCTTGAAGCATATGTTAGCGCACGTTGAAGTTGGCATAACCACCAAAGAGCTTGACCGCATCGGCGAAGCATTCCTCAAAAAACACAATGCCATCTCTGCTCCCATCAAAGCCTACAAATACCCCGGTTGGACGTGTATCAGCATCAATGACCAAGCAGCACATGGCATTCCTGGCAAACGTGTCATTAAAGATGGTGATGTCGTCAATATTGATGTGTCGGCAGTTCTCGAAAATTACTGGGGTGATACAGGCGCAAGCATGATTGTCGGACAAGGGGATAAACGCCACCATAAACTTTTAGCTGATACTCACAAAGCACTCTATGCAGGTATCCAAGAGGCACGCGAAGGCGCACCCATTAATGCAATTGGTAAATCCATAGAAAAAATTGCCAAAAAAGGACGCTACCGTATCTTAAAGCAACTCTCAGGTCATGGTGTCGGAAGGCATATTCATGAAAGCCCAAACATCCCTAACTTCTACGTTAGAAAAGCGAAATTTCCTCTACAAGATGGGCTTGTGTTTACGATAGAACCCTTCTTCAATCTAGGGCGTGGTATCATAGTAGAAGACAAAGATGGCTGGACATTACGCACCCCCGATAGAAGCATTTCCGCCCAATACGAACACACCATAATTGTAAATGGGGATGATCCCATTATGATTACCAAGGTCGATGGCGGACATTAATTCTGATGGGAAACAATCTGTATTTGTAAGGGCGTAGCATGCTACGCCCCTAACGTATTGCCCATGTTTACATTTCAGTCAATGGATCATCTGCAATGTCTGGCGATGATGGTTCTACTGGTGCTTCTTGAACGGGACGTGGTTGATTCATCGCTTGCTTCGCACGATTCTTAAGGTCACTGAATTTGTCACTAATACTATCAAGCTGTGCTGCCATTTGTGGGTCAGGAGTTTTGCCCTGCGTCTCACGATGGTAAGTTGAAATAATTGCAGCAACTGCGAAAGCATCCCCAATAGCAACTTTGACAAACCATGCCAAAATGAGCAAGAAAATTAGTGTCCAGCCAGCTAACTGCGTGCTAACCAAAGACAGTAAGAAACCAACAGGTGCGGCAAATAAGACAAATACAACCAATGATGGCAGATAGCTAATCAGCATCAAGGCAACAGCCGCCGTTAAGATGGGTCGCCATGACATTGCATACAACACCACGCCATCACGGGCATTTTCCCATACATTCACATCATCCTCTTGCCAGAAACTCCGTGCCAGAATAGCTTCGTCAATATAGCTTGTGGCAAAGGTAATCACACGATTGATAACTTTCACCAATGTATCGAGTGTGTCACCGGGTAGCCAACGCGCTATGCTATAAACGGTACGTGTAAAGGCACGAACAACACCTTGCACCAGTTCATCTACGACGAACATCGCATTCACTTCACCAAAACGTTCTTGAACACGATTTTTACCATATTCAAGTTGTCCCCGTCCGGGTGGCAGTTTCAGTTTTTCATTCGTCACCAGTTCAGCCATAATCGCAATATGCGCGGCTTTAATCATATAAAATACGTAACGATAAGCGAGGTTGTAGAGTGGAATAACACTGACAAGTGCAATAATGAAAATCAATCCACCGAGCCAATCAACAGCACTACCTATTAAAAAAGCTACACCACCCGTGAAAGCAAGATAAATAAATGCAACAACCCAAAATAATAGCATAACCCCTAAACGGATTAGCAAAATGGGCATCGTTTTCATGAGCAGATTGACAGCGACACCTAATTTAAGAGAAGATAAATCCATAATGTTTGCCCTTTAATATCTATTTAATTGCAAATTCATTTCATTCACATTATAGGTGATTTTTAGGCTAGAAAGTGTAAAAGCTATAAAAAATAACTAAAATTGGAGTAAAAATGGTTGAGATAACAATTCGAGAAGCGCATAATCGAGATGCTGAACTTCTTGCCAAGTTAGTCATTACCGTTCAACAATTACATATAGATAACCAACCCGAACGCTTCAAACCTCTCAAAGCTGATAACCCTGCTTTAATAGCAGTTTATGAAGGACACTTAGCAGATGACAACAAACATATCTATATTGCTGAGATTGAAGGCGTGGCAGTAGGTTTTATTCTGTGTGTGGATTATGTCATTCCTGAAAATCCATTTGTCTATAGCAAACGTGACTTTCATATTGACCAAATCTCAGTAGATGTTGACTATCAAGGACAAGGCATCGGCAAATTACTCATGCAACAAGCGATACGCAAAGCTCAGGAATGCGAAGCAGACTTGATAACTCTTGGCGTAGTATCATTTAATCAGAGAGCCATTGAGTTTTACAAAAGTTTAGGATTCTCAATACAGAGCCATCGAATGTGGATACAAATGGAGGATATTTAATAATTATCTTCATAATCATAATAATCAATATCTTGTAATTCCCCATCGTCACTCAACCACTCAGGACGTGAGTCATAGGTTGCACGGAATCTGCCATCGTCGTAATGCTCTTGAATTTCGGCATGGTCACGCTTGCGTTTGAGGATTTTCTCGCGCTCGACATCTATCTCGCGTTCAATTGCACCCTCAATATTATTTTGGTAGGTCATCCAGAGGAAGTGAAGTATCCATGCCCCTATCCAAACGATAAAGCCTATCGCAGACCCCCATCCACCTATGACGGGAATTCCTAAGATAAAAATGGCTGTGTGGAAGAAAAATCCATATCGACGGCGAACACGCGCGACGACACGGCGCTGGATAGCTTCATAATCAATGGGGTCGTATTGCATCTGAAATGGATGCTCCCGAAAGGTCACTAACAACACATAAGCAACCCTATTGTAGCATAACTTCAGCTAAGGATAGAGGTTATCGGTTGCCACGTTGTTCTTCGATAAAACTATCAGTGAGTTCGCCATCTTCATTGAGTCGAACACCACCATATTGGGCATCCGCGAAATCAGTGCTGAGGCGTGAATTTTTGTTTTTGGATTTATCAATGCGCGTTTTAATATGACTCATCTGACCTAGTTCACGTTGGACTTCTTCTTCGATGAGGCTCTCACGACGTGTCGCACCAGGACCATATTTGTTGTAATACTCAAATCCTTGAGAGGCTAATCCCATTCCCCAGAAAAATAACGGGAAAAAAGGCCAGAAGAACCCGACCCCTGTGAAGAACCAAATGGCAATCAAGAATGTATTCACACCAATATATGTGGATAAATGCCCGATAAAGTCTTGGCGTTCTTTACGACGCTTCATCACACGCCGACGCGCAAGCTCTTCCTCAGTGAGCGCAATGCCACGCCGTTCACGTAATTCCGTATCAATCCGCTCTTCAATCATTTCTGCAAGGCTAGTGACACCTGTTCGGAAGCCTTCACGGATATTATCCCAAGATAAATCACCCATATCCACATCGAACTCATTTTTATGAGTACCCATTGGATTTTTGACGACTTGCTGTGGTTCAGGTGCAATAGGCTTCGCTGTAATTCGATGCGATGGCTCAAGCACCGTTGCCGAATTCTCGACATAGCCAGCGACATTACTTGGTTGAGGTGATTCAATAGCGATAGCTTTACTAAAATCGCGCATCATAGACATCGCATTGGGGTAACGATTATTACGGTCTTTTTCCAAGGCACGTTGCAGCACGCGATCAATAGCAGGTGTTAAATCAGGGTTTACTTTGCTGGGCAATTCAGGTTGCGTATAAATATGTCCATGCACAATCGCATACGGTGTATCCGCTTGGAACGGTACTTGTCCTGTTAGCAATTCATAGAGAATAATACCCAAAGAATAGACATCAGTCCGATTATCGAGGTCTTTACTCCCTTGTGCTTGCTCAGGCGAAATGTAAAAAGGGGTACCAAGCATCATATCATGGCTAATAGTCGAAGCGCCTGCTTCGGCAATCCGTGCTAAACCAAAATCTGTAATAAAAGGTTGCCCCGTACTATCAATCAAAATATTTGAGGGTTTCATGTCTCGATGCAAGATGCCTTGGCTGTGTGCGTAATCCAATCCCTCAGCAATTTTGGTCATCGTGCTTTCAATTTCTTCGAGAGTCATTCCCTTTTTGATGTAATGTTTTTTGAGTGTCATCCCATCCACAAAACGCATGACAAGATATGGAACACCTTGATGCTCGTTATAATCATAAATCGACACAATGGCAGGATGTTCTAACCGCGCAACAATCCGTGCCTCGCGCTGAAAGCGTGCATGAAAATCATCATCTTGTAGAAATGTTGTGTGCATCAATTTCACAGCGACGAATCGATCAAGGCGTTCATGATATGCCTTGTAGACTGTTGCCATGCCACCGCGCCCAATAGGAACGGGGGCAACGATTTCATACATGCCGACTTTATCGCCTTGGCTTAAACTCATGCCATGTTGCTCCGAATTTTCTGAATGAGGCTTCGCTTGTATTGTACGTTGTGAACGCCACTCGTGACAAGTTGCGTGTTCATTTTCTTCAAAATAGAACCAATAGCGCCGTTATCACGTAATACGTATTAAATACTTAAAACGGAGCAAAATTCATGAAAACACAACAATTAGAATTGATACGTTTTAATCCTGAAACAGCTACCGAAGATGATTTTAACGATATTATTCGCTTACGAATTGAAGCCTACAAAGAAATAAATCCTCATGACCCTCTGCCACCTGAGACTATGTTGCGTCAAAATCTACAAATGATGAGTGACCATCCCATTTTTGATGTTCAATATTATTTGGTGAAGAACAGTCAACAAATACCTGTAGCACGTTTAATTCTTTTATTTAGCAAACCAGACTCAGATGATTATGAAAACCAAAAGCATATGTGTTTTATAAATGTAATTGTGTCGTCTGCATATCGACGGCAAGGAATAGCCAGTGAGTTACTCCGCTTTAGCCTTCAACAACTCGATAATACGGAAATCACACTTATACAAGCAGATACTGACCTTGATGTAGGACGCGCTTTCGCTACTTATCTCGGCGCACAAGTGGCAATTGAAGCCCGTGATAGCCGTGTCATGGTTGAAAATTTAGATTGGGAGATGATAGAAGAATGGAATGCAGAAGGGGAGAAATCAAACCCTGATGTCACTATTGAGTTATTTGAAGGCTTACCTAATGAGGAACATATCGAAGCCTATAGTCAACTCTATACAGAAACCTTCAATCAACAACCATTTGAAGAAATAGAAGGGGCTGAAACGACTTGGACACCTGAAAAATTGTACGAGCTAGAAGTACAGATGCAAGCCTTGGGATTCAAAAACTATATAATGATTACCCGTGAAGCCAATGGTGATATGAGTGGTTTGACGGAACTGAGCTACAACCCTGAACGCGCTCATCGTATGGGGCAAGGACTAACAGGGGTACAAGAAAATTATCGTGGGCGTGGATTAGGTAAATGGTTAAAAGCCAAGATGCTCCTCTATATGCGTGATAACTTACCAACCGTTGAACATATCGCTACCACCAATGCCTCCTCTAATGATGCCATGTTATCAATCAATGAACGACTCGGGTTTAAACTCCATAAGCACAATACAGCCTATAAAATTACAGTTGCTGACTTAGCAGAGAAATTAGGAGTTTCATAGATTGTTATCGTTCATATCTGCTGATGCTAGCAATTAGATAATTATTTTCTAAGCAAACTTGATATAGATTTCGCGCTTGGCTCAAAGCATAATGCAATCACACTATAAACTAAAAGAAATATCATATCCTAATGCTCAATATTACTTATGCTCAAAACGATGCTCACACAGCCGAACAAATTCAAGCAGATTTAACCAACGCAAACCTTCGCCTTGATAATCCTGTGCTGCTCGTCTTGTTGACTCCTGAGTCAGTTAAAGACGAGTCTGTGTTATCAGCAATCACGCAATCTAAAAGAGATAAGCATGTCATTGTGCCTGTCATGTTGCGCCAAACGACCATGCCCGATACTTTAAAATCCGAAAAAACACTCGACCTCACCAAGAAATATGACAAGAAAAAACTCATTCAATTTGTTAAACAAGCAGATATTGGCAAAGACCGTCAAGCGAGAAATCGACTATATTTTTATGTTGTTGGGGGAATTGTCTTATTGATGTTTATCATAAGCCTTGCCTCTATTTCATCAGGCATCGTTGTCTTTCCAGTAGATGAATACGCAACTGAGAATGCTATCCGTGATGCACAGGTTAATACCATCGTTGCCCCACAAATTGAAATTGTAAGACCTCGTACCACCGAAGATGCTCTTAACTTTGATATGACCTTAGAAGCAATTGATAACGACGAATTATTGCCTTTTATCATCGGGACAGCAACCGCAATTCCAGAACAAATTCAAGCAACCAGCGAAGCCCGTATGACCCAAGCATTCGCAACTGAAATGGCAGAAACTCAATCTGCTGAGGAATAAATAAAAGAGGTCATACTAGCTAGTATGACCTTAAACTCTCTATTTAAAAGAAACCACGTCGCCCGTAGCGTTCTTCTTTCCAAGGGTCACCATCATTATGATAGCCACCTTTTTCCCAGAATCCGGGCTTATCAGACTTTGTGAATTCGAGTGCGCGTAAGAATTTTGCACTCTTCCACAAATAGCGTTTCGGCACAAGTGTGCGTAGAGGACCTCCATGATCCATCAAATGCGGTTCTTGGAGCTGCTCGCCTTCATATTTATATGCGAGCAAAACATCATCTTCCATCATTGCTTCAATAGGCAAGTTCGTCGTATAACCATAATCACAATGAGCAATCACATAACGTGCCGTATCCTTGACACCAAACAACTTGATAAATTCGGTAAAAGGCACACCTGTCCAAGTTGTGTCAAATTTGCTCCAACGAGTTACACAATGAATATCGGTTGTGATGGTTTTGGTTGGCAGGTCAGTGAATTCATCCCATGTCCACTTCATCTCATTTTCGACTTCACCAAAGACTCGTAAATCCCATGTCGCTTTTTCAAATTTTGGGGTTGGTCCATAGGTTAAAACAGGGAATTTATTGGTTAATGATTGACCGGGCGGAAGCCGATTAGAGGATTTCATCTCCTCTTCTTGCTTACGTCGGCTCAATAGCTCATCAAACTTACCCATCAGCATCTATCCTTTAAACTCTAACAATGCAGTTCATAATCTAACTATAGCGCAAAAGTCGCAAAGTCTTTCAAGCATTCAGTGAATACTTATCTGAAATACAATTCATCATATTGTAGACGCAGATTATGTCTCTGAAATTACATTTGCATCAGAAAAGTGTAAGTGTGAGGTCTTATTCCAGTACAACCTCAGTATATAGCGGATAATGGTCACTGACACCTTCACGAATCACCCGCGCAGATTGCGGAGTAATTGCACCACCGACAAATGTGTAATCAATACGAATAAACGAAGGCATAAAAAACAGGGCGGAACTCAAATTGTTACCATTTGCCCATGTTGTGCCTAATCCACTCGACGTTGTCGTGAAAACATCCGTATAGTGTTCTGTTACAAGATGATAATCCGCCGATTGGTCAGTCATATTGAAATCGCCCATTAATATGACATCCTCGCTAGCTTGCGCGATGTCTAATATCTCTACAAGTCCATCATGGCGCACCTCTGTACTAAAGATATTGATTGGCAACGGTGGCGGGAGATGCACATTATAAACCCTAACAATACGTCCATTGATATTAATTTCCGACCGTACATACAGCGTCGTTTTGATAGAAGATGGCACAATTTCATAGTCCTCAATCGGGTAACGACTGAGCGTCATACGTCCTGCATATTGTGAAATGTCGCTTGCGAGGAGAGGCAATGCACCTGTGTATTCAGGGGTTTCATCGGCTATCGTAAAGCGAATCTGATAAGGGTATTCCTCTACCCATTCAGCTTCGACCCATTCTCCAATTTCAAAACTCACTTCTTGCAATGTGACAATATCAGCGTCAGCTTCAAGCAAGATGTTATTGAGTTCATTAGTATTTGTGTTACTAGCGCGTAAATTGTAGGTCAATAAAGATAACTCAATGCCATCTGCTTGAGGAATATCTCTCGGCAAAAATCTCGGACTGTATAGAATCGTAAATCCGATTATTGGGATGATAAGGAAAAGAAACGTTTTCAAACTACGTTGCCATAGTGCAATGAGCAAAATTATGGGAATACCATAGAAAATACTCGGCATTGTACTCACAAAAATATTGCTGAAGAAAAATCTTTCGCCTATAAACAGCCATATAATCAATAAAAGGCTCACATAAAGCCCGTACATATCAGCAACTATGAGGAAAATACGATGAAAGATAGATGGCTTCTCAGTCATAAATTGTCTCCTAATGAATGCACATAGTACATACACCCATACGCATAAGAATACTCATCTGTTGTGTACTTGATGTGCCAGTAAGACTTGGCATATGATAGAGATATAACATAAGAAATGAAGTTTTTAGGAAAAATAATGGCTGGACGTTACGATGTTTTAAAACGAGTTTTACAACTCGACCCCCAAGAAGATTGCCAAGAAATTACCTACTTAGTTGGAGCATATGAATACCCTTGGTTGATTAAAAAATCACTCGAATTTGCGCTCTTTCGTACTTATGCCGTACCCCATACCAGCCGTATTTTAGCCGCATCAGGACAATTTGCTCAACATGGTCAAAAACGCTATGACGATACAACCCTGATGCTATCTGGTATTGCTGAAAAAGGCTACGATAGTGACTATGGCAAAACAGTTATTGCCACCATGAACTACCTGCACGGGCGATGGAATTTGAAAAATGAAGATATGCTCTATGTATTATCAACCTTTGTTTTTGAGCCAATTCGCTGGCATAAAAAATACGGTTGGCGTAAACCAACACATCACGAAGAGTTAGCGAATTTTCATTTCTGGCGTGAAGTCGGTATCCGCATGGAAATCGAGGATATTCCGGAATCAATGGAAGAATACGAACGCTTCAACATCGAACACGAACGCAAACACTTTCGTTATGATGATGCCAACCGCGCTATCGGTGATGCCACAGTGAACCTATTCGTGAATTGGTATCCTGCGATTGTGCGTCCATTAGTACGTGAAGTGATTTTATCTTTCATGGATGACCCTCTACTCGAAGCAATGGGCTTCAAAAAACCACATGGCTTCATTCGCTGGTTAGCGCATACTGGCTTAAAATTACAAGGATACATCTTGCGTTTCATGCCACCGCGTACAGAACCCTTCCTTTATACGGAAGTCCCAACCCGTACTTATGGCGATAGCTTCAAACCTAAAGAACTCGGCGCAAAAGTCGACGATAGCAAAGTTGCAGTCTAGGGGAGACTGTTCTTTAGTACAACAATAATTTTCGTCTAAAGGGCGATGATAGCGATTGCTGTCTCTTATACGATAAAACCATAACCTAATAGCATCTGGTAAAAAGTCAGAATCTAATTTGAGGAACTATTTCCCTAAAATTGAGGGAAAAAGCCTGCTTTGTCCACCCAAGATAACAAAGGGAATTTCAACTTTCATTCGACTACTTACTGAGATGCCTCATTTATCAATAAGAGGTAGCTATGTCAAACAATAAACTCGCAGTTATTACAGGTGCAAGCAAAGGTCTGGGCAAAACACTCGCTGAATGGCTATCGGCACAAAACTATGACCTCATCATCACGGCGCGTGGTGCAGATTTACTGGCACAAACAGCCAGCGAACTCCAAACAGAAAATATCACAATTCATAGCTTGGTCGGTGATGTTAGTGATGCCAATCATCGTGCTGAAATAGCCTCAATCGTTCAAAGCTACGGGCATTTGGATTTGCTGATTAACAATGCTTCAACTTTAGGTAGCTTGCCCATGCCAACTCTCACCGAATATAACCTTGATGCGCTGAAAAATGTCTTCAATATCAATGTGATTGCACCAATCGCGTTAGTGCAAATCTTGAAATCTTATCTCATTGATGGCTTAGTGATTAATCTCAGCAGTGATGCCGCTGTTGGTGGTTATGCTAGTTGGGGTGGATACGGTGCAAGCAAAGCTGCCCTAGACTTAGTTTCTATAACATTAGCCAATGAACTCGCTGAAGAAAATATTGCCGTTGTGACTGTTGACCCCGGTGATATGCGTACCGACATGCACCAAGATGCTTTCCCCAACGAAGACATCTCAGACCGTCCTATGCCTGATGTGACACTGCCGTTTTGGGCATGGTTATTAGGTCAAGATAGAGAAGCAATCACTGGGCAACGCTTCCAAGCACAAGCCGAATTATGGCAGGTGCAATCATGAAACGCGAAGCCCTAGTCTTTGACCGACCTGAGACATTATCTGCAACACGCCCCATCATTGAGCGCGGAAAAACCAAAGACGATATTCGCTTGATGGTTAGCTCACCTAGCGCACATCATCATACAGTCTTTGCCAACTTAGCAGATTATCTTCAAGCAGGGGATGTCCTAGTAGTCAATAATAGTGCGACCTTACCAGCAAGTCTGCCAGCAAAAAGTAAACTCGGCGACTTTCGCCTGAATTTATCGACTAATTATGGGCATGGCTTATGGTTAGCTGAACCGCGCTGGAGTTTTTCGGAATCAGGTCCTTTACCAGTGCAAAAAGGGGATAGCTTTAGTGTCGGGAATGTCAGTGGGCGCTTTATTGCTACGTTCCCTAATTTACCACGCTTATGGTTCGTGCAATTTGAATCCGCAATTGAGACCCTGATTGCCCAAATAGGTGAGGCTATCCGCTACAGCTACGTTGAAAACAGCTACGAATTGAGCCATTATCAAACTGTTTTTGCCAAAATCGCTGGGAGTGCCGAAATGCCCTCTGCTGCCTATCCCTTCACAGATAAAGTGGTCGCTAGCCTCAAGCGCAAAGGTATACAAATTGCTGATATAACACTCCATACAGGCGTTTCTAGCTTAGAAGTTGAAGTCGACACTATCGAAGACCATGCCCTATACCCTGAGCCATTCTGCATTTCAGAGAAAACAGCGCAAATCGTAAACAAAGCAAAAGCAGACAACCGACGCATCATTGCTGTAGGCACAACGGTTGTACGTTCATTGGAATCTGCTTGGGATGGTCAAGAAGTGAAAGCAGTATCAGGCTTTACGCGTTTGTACATCCATCCAAAAGTCGGGGTCAATGTTGTCGATGGTCTCATTACAGGCTTACACGACCCTGTGACCAGTCATTTAGCGATGTTATACACAATTGCAGGCGAAAAACGCATCAAGGATGCCTATCAAGAAGCAGTCAAAGAAGGTTACCTCTGGCATGAATTTGGAGATAGCCACCTGATACTACGCTCGTAAATCATATAAATTTTGATAGGCTGATGGTCAAGCGTCAACTAAAAGTGCAAGAGGTCTCTAAACTGTATTGAAGTCCCTCGCCCTGAGGGAGAGGGATTTAGGGTGAGGGTAAAATACTAAGCCGATAATTCTCGCGTCTCTTGGGTAATCTTGGCAGCAGAAATATCGGTTTCTTCTTCTATAATTTGTGCTTCATAAGCATCACGGGTGATAACAGGGTTCGCTTTCTCATTATAAAGTCCATAACCATGCTTTTCTTGTTGTTCCCGTATCATCACGAAATCTTCTTCGATATTACCCGATGGTACGAACTTCGTATCCAGATTAATTAATTTAGTCCTAAAATCAGGGATACCTAGCATAATCGGTACACCTGCTTCAAGGGCTGTCCAATAAAAGCCAGACTTCCAATACGGACGATAACTTCGACTGCCATCAGGTGTAAATAACAGAACCATGCGCTCTGATTCGCGTAACCGTTGAGCGAGTTCATCAACCAAGTTTTGCGAATTATGACGGTCAACGGGGATACCACCTAGTGCTTTTAAAATCCAACCGAGAGGTGGGAAAAATAGTTCTTGTTTGATAGTCACATATATTTTTCTGCGGAGGGTAAGTGCCGCCATTAAGAAATGGAGATAATCCCAATTGGATGTATGAGGCGCACCTGTTAGAACGATTTTGTCGTCCTCAATTGCATCCTGTGTTAAACGCCATCCTGCCAATTTCCACAGGAACACCAGCGGAAAGCGAAATATCTCAAATAAAATACGACCAATAAACGTCATGTTTCCATCCTAATGTTTACACCATTACTTAGTATAACACTAAAAATTCATATAAGTTGTGCAAGACTGCAACTTTGCCTCAGTGAAATTCGTTATACTAATAACAAGGTGTCTAAAAAGTGAAAGCAAAAGTCTATGGGCTTACAAGAACAAGTTGCCGAAGCCATCGTCATCGCTTTTGATGACCTCGGTGGCAACCCACAATCTGCTGTGAAAGATGCCATGCGTCACGACTCAATCGAGAGTTGGACAAACCAAGAAATTGTGATGGTTGGTCTAGCAGGTGGTGTTGAAATGGCAATTCCGGGCATTCACGCCCTCACCATTCCAGCAGGGATAGCTTTTCTCATCCATAAAATGGCGTATATCAGTTGGGGCATTGGCGCGATAAAAGGCGCATATGTCATCGAGACTGCTCAACATTCAGATTTACGCAACATTCTCACACTATGGGCAAATAACTCCTATTACAATGCCCACATCTTAGATAATATGGCAATTTCACTCGATGCCTTTGATTATGCCCTTACCGATGAAGGTTATGCGCGTATCCATGAAATCATGAGCGATAAAGATGAGAACAATGTCGTCATCAAGACACTGAATGTCCTTGATAACCTAGTCTATAATTTTGGTGGCGACGAAGCCGCACAAGAACTCGTCCGCACTCTATCAGGACGCGAAGAAGTTGCCGAGATGGTTATTTCTGCTAAGAGCAAAGTCCCTGAACGCGAGAGTGTTTTTACCAAAGAGATGGAACGACGCATCAGCAATAACCTAGCCTTACGCTTAGGCAGTCGCATTAGTGCGCGTGTTCCTGCACGGCTCGTGATGGGATTCGTTCCCTTTGCAGGTCCTATCGTCAATGCCTTCTTTAACGCCCAGACACTCAGCACCTTCGCCGATAGCGCCATCAAATACTACGACAACCAACTCACCCGCACGACTTTGGAAGAATAGAATTTCAATCTAATGTAACATTTTTTGTAGAGGCAGACCGTTGGTCTGTTCCCTTTATCGCTTCCAATTTCTAAGTACCAACTATCGTCAGATATAGAACTACACCTGTAAATATAGGAACACATAAAGCGAAAATAAAACTAGCTAGATACCAACAAATTTTTCCATATAAAAACAAGCATCCTACACTCTTATGTGTTTTAGTATCTTTGTCTGGTTTATTATTAAAGCTAGTGCCTTTTAGTATAATTCCTGTTTCAAAAACTTGATGTGCTAGGGAACTGAATTTCCGTGCAATTCGGAAAAACAAGAAACTCAACAATATGAAGATTGCATCAGCAAAACACACGATTAATACTAGTGTTCCGATGGTTGAAAAGGTCATATTATCTCTCTGATAGCTCACTCACTCCGCAACGCCCGACTAACATTCATTTTCGCCAATTGATACGCAGGATACACCCCAGCCAAAAGTGCCGCCCCGACAGCCACTATAAAGGCTTGTCCAATCTCACCATAGATAATCTCAAATTGCATCGTCCAGCCGAAACTTCGCACATTAATTACGTATATCAGCACCATCGCCAAAATCAGACCAATGGGTATCGCTAGTAAACCTGCCACTGTACCCATCAACCCTGTCTGAATGAAGGTGAACCGACGCAATTGACTCGGTGTCATGCCTGTCGCACGCATCGTCCCATATTCGCGTGTATGCTCTAACTGTAAAGACATCAACGCCGAGAGAATCCCAATGAATGCCACCAATGTCGCCAAAACTTGTAGCGCAATCGTAATCGTGAAGGTGCGCTCGAATATCTCAAAGACATTATTGCGTAAATCACGGTTACTCTGAACTTCAACATCGTACTCTGCTAAAACACTGTCTTCAATCGATTCAATGACTGTATTTAGCTCAGTTTCAGGCGCGACAAATGCCGCAATTGCACTCACGTAAGGGTCATCCCAATAATCATCATAGCTATCACGTCCCATGATGACCGTGCCTTGGTCGGTGCTGTAATCATAAAACACACCGAAAATTTCAAAGTTTTCTTCGCCTTCGGGGGTAAGCAAAGTCAGCGTATTGTTGTCTCGTGTGATACCTCTCCGAAATGCAAAAGGTTCACTAACCATAATCTGCCCTGAGTTCAGCGCTTCACTCGCATCATCTGTATCCAACCAGACAAATTCCCGTGCATCGCCAGCGAGGTCAAAATCCACTACAACCAAATTGGCAGGAGGCAAATCAGGATAGGTAGGCGCAGTTGCTTGAACAGTGCGTGATGTAGCAACACGTGCGACACCCTCTACTTCAGCTATTAAATCACGCAATCTTGGGTCAACATCAACAGTTGCTTGGTTCGCCGTCAAAGATGGTGGTGAAATATAAATATCCGCAACGAGAGTATTATCGAGCCAATTAGCAACGGTATTGCGGAACGAGCCAATCATTACACTCACACCAATGATGACACTTATCGCAATCGTCAAGGCAGCTACAGCAATACTTGTCCGACTTAATGAGCGAATAATTGCACGCGGAGCCATCCGACCCAAAACACCGAATAGGGAGGTCGTAAGCGGGGTAACGAAACGCATGAATAAAATGAGCATAATCGGTGTGAACAATGCGCCACCGAATATCACGAAAAACAGTGCCGTGAAGCTGATATACAAGCTGGTTGTCGGAATTTGTAATAGCAAATAGCCAATTACCAAACATGCAACAGCCGCCCCCGTAATATACGGAACAAGTTCAGCTGTTTTCTCCTCAAAAGAACTGCGCTTCATCGTGCCAGAAGGTGGAGTACGAGTCGCATCAATACTTGGGATAATCGCCGCTCCTGTACTGGCTACAATCCCAAGTGCAATCCCTTTCAATAAAGTAAACGGCGTTACCGTAACTGTCGTGACATTCACCGCAAAATACAGGTCATTAATCGTCTGGGTAATAATCCCAACAGTGAATCGCCCAAAAATAATGCCTAAACCTACGCCTAATATTGTGCCAATAATCCCCAAAATAAATGCCTCACCGATGATAAAGGCGAAGATTTGTCGTTTCGTACTACCGAGACTACGTAAAATCCCAATCACAGGGCGACGTTGAACCACACTAAAGGTCACCGTGTTATAAATTAGGAAGATTCCGACCACCACTGCCAGTAAGGAGAGGGCTTGCAAGTTGATTTCAAAGGCTTCTGTCATTTGAGATAAAGCACTACCTGAATCGCTGGTACTGAGCAGTTGCACGCCAGTCGGTAATTGAGCACGAATATCAGCTAAGTTCGCATCATCATCTAATATCAGGTCAATTCGTGTGATGCGACCCGTTTCTCCAGTAATTTCTTGAGCCGTCGCAATATCTGTCATGATGAGGTTATCGAGTGCTTGCTGACTCAATGAGTCACTCGGGCGCAAAATACCGATAATCCGTGCATCCAGTTGTTCCCCATCCACACGCAAAGTCAATGTGTCACCGGGTTGTTTACCAATATCATCGGCTAACGTTTGGCTGATGAGTATCGTACTCGGTTCAGCAATAAAGCGATTCAGAGCCTCAAATGAACTGATGTCATCTTCGCCAATAACCTCAATTGTTGAGAGATAATTTCGGAAGGGGGGTTCGGCGAAAGGGTCAATACCCAGTAAACGTAGCGGCTGAGGCACATCCACTGCGCGTACCAACTCACTCACAATCGGCGCACTTAGACGAATGCCCAAATCCAAGCGAATATCAGTATAAAGTTCTGTAGAAATACCGTCAGAACTGCCAATAATCTGATGCGTGGCGCGTCCTGTAATACTCTCGGTCGAAAGCGAAAAAGCTCGGCTTGCACTGCCATTAGCGAGGTCAATCGCAATCACAACAGCAACACCCAATGCAACCCCGATAATAAATAATAAACTCTGGAATAATCGACGGCTAATATACCGCAAACCTAAACGTAAAATGACAGTTCGGAACATATAGACTCAACTCGTGATACTTTTCACAATAATAACCTAATTATAATCCAAGAGACTGTGTAACAGATGAGAAGAAATGGTTGATGTGAAATCCTTCCTAAATAAGAATTTGCAGGGAGGGATCGGCGTGTTGAGTTCATAAGGAGTAATCCCCTGCTGAATGTTCAGGCTAGCATACCCGTACTCTGTATCATTTTTACCCATTTCATGCCTGACTAAAATCAACGGCTAGGTGTAAGCATCGACACAAGGTCGACAAGCTGTGTTGTCGGCTTCAGCCGATGTTGGCTGACTAGCCTTCATGTTTATATGAAGGCGAACACAAGCTAAAACGTAAGCAAGCTAAGGGTACGGGGTCACTAATTGAACAAATGGTACAGGGTCGCTCCAACTTAACTCAACAGGCGTATCCCCCCGCCACTAAAACCATTTTATTGTCGAAGGTTTATAGAAGTCCAATGACTGAACTATCAAAAGTTAGAAATATGACTGATTCAGCATTCTTTCCTTACCTATTCCCAACCAAAAAGCGCAATAAAACTTTTTGGAAATTGCCAAAAACTCCCTGTTGATATGACTGGTCATATCAACGGGACTATCAACGGTCATATCCCCAACATCAACATCGTAAATTAAGCTATACTCAGTTCACCAGCCAAATTATCTAGCGCCAATAGGATGTAAAATACACCGCATGTCCTCACAAATACCCATAAAATCCATAAGAAACACCAAACTCTCTTTCTACAGAATGAGGAAAGAGCAGGGAGATAGGTCAAAACAAAAATTTTTCCTTGAAAAGTTTTTTCATTTTTATTGCGCCCTCGCGCAAAAAAAACGGTTAGAAGTGTAAAGATTTTCAAACGATAGCACGACAAAAAACGCCTAAATCTTTACATTTATTTACTTGCTGACAGTACCGTAATACTATAGAATATATAGTAATAATTCAAAGAATTGCGAAGAACTCATTATGGCAAGCACTGTTGAATATAGCTCCTATATTATTGACCTCTGTACAGCTATGTTGGATAATCCGCGTGGGCTAACAAGCGCACAAATACAACGTGTATCGATGATTCGTCGGCAAACGGTTAATTTTCTCACTGATTATTTACGCCATGAGAGCAGTTCTTTGCCTCAATTATTATATTATCTTGGTAAAGAAGCCTCGTCGCCAATTCGTATTATCATCGGTTGTAGCGATATGATTTTATCGGGAAGATGTGGGGATGTTCAGCGAAATTATGGTGAGGCAATCGGTGAAATTCGAGATTGTGGTTATGCAATCTATGATGATGTCGAAGATATGCACAAAAATCTCAGCGAGTTGATGAGTAATCTAGGTTTAGCCGAATAAATATAGAACTTAGACACTTGAGAAACATCATGTAAGGATATTACATCTGTTGATTTCCTAAAATATTTAATGTTTCTATTTGTAGTGAACAGATTGGTTTAGCTAACTTTTTCTTTTACTGAATAGTCAGTGTACCTAAGACTTGCTCAAACTCCACAGAATAAAGTGCCATTACAGGGTAGCGACTAAAATCAACACTCTCAGGAACAGTATAAGTCTGTGCGCCAACATTTGCCCTCAGTGAACCAATGTCAATATAATCGACTCCCACCCCACGCTCATCAAGCGGGTCAGGGTTACGAGTGAAGATAATATGAATATCGGGCGCGCGCGAACTGGTAAATTCTTCATCAAAACGGAGTATTCGTGAGCCATCAGATAAACGATAAATACTGACCTCACCTTCCACTTGCCGGACTTCATCTGCGCCGAGCCAGGTGCCTGTCGCAATCAATGTTGAGCCAGAGGGTGGTTCAAAGGGTTCAGTGGCTTGCTCATCAGCAATATCTTCCCCGAAGAAACGGGAGCGCACTAAAGCTAATGCCCAATCAGGCTGAGGGTCTATCTCAAAATCTTCATCGCCCTCAAAAATAGCAAAGTAGGCTTGTTGTTCAGCAGGCGCTAAAGCATCAAAACGAGCGCGGGCTTCAATCTCTAAACCGGGCAGACCTTGTGAAATCGGTGACTCTGGGTTCACGAAAGCCCACCATTCAGGTAATGTCCATGCGCCTAATATGAGTAATGCCATGCCACTGATTAACAATAATCGTAAGCGTAAATCCATCTTGCTTGTCCTACCCCTGCCGAGAAATTCACTCTAGTTGATGCGAAAGTTTGACGATTATACATCAACACGACAGGAACAACAGCATAGCTTAAATTACACCCGATAGGGGATATAAACACCTAAGTGCAGAATGAATTTACACTATGCAACGACTGCAATACCAACGAAGAACAGTAATCCGAAGAGGAATAAAGCAGCAAGTAAGATAATTAGCAATTCCATATTTTCTCCCTATTTGTTTTGAGACTTAAAATGTTTATTGTATCTTACAATTAATGAAATGAATTTGAACAGACATATATTACTCATCTTGTGGATAAAACACATCAACATTTTGAGGGGTGATGAAATCATGTTTCATGTAAACTGCAGGCGCAACCTGTTTACCATCTAGAATGTCGAGCGCAATCTTAATCAGGTAGTCTCCGTAAGCTTCTGGTCGATACGCCGTCGCACCAACAATCGGTGAATTGGGCTTTCGCATTTCTGTTCTTAAACGTCTGTCTGCACCTTGCCCGATGAGCAACAGTTGTTTTTCAAAACCTTCATCACGAGCGGCTAACAAAGCACCAATTGCCGCATCATCATTGAAACAGATGACAGCGATAGTTGATTGAGGTTCAATTTGTGAAAATACAGACTGCATCGCTTGATACGTGCCATCACTGGTATTATCAGAATCAACCGTCACAATTTTATCTTGGATAGAGTCCGCAACGATTTCAAGTAAGCCATCAACTTGCCCTTGAACACGCATGGCTGGTAGACTACCTGCTCGTTGTTGCTCTAACACAACAATATAATCGACCTCACCATGCCAATGTTTTTCAATTGCCTTGCCGAGTTCGATACCTGCCATTTTTCCAGCTTCATAATTATTCACGCCAAAGTAAACTGCACCGACCATCGGAATATCAACCGCAATGATTGGAATGTTAGCTTGTTGGAATTTATGGGCAATCAGGTTGCCTGTTGTCTCATCAATTTGATATTCAATCGCAAGGTCTACTTTTTGGGAGATTAACTCATCAGCAACGTTAAGAGCAATGTGAGGGTCTAACTGATTATCGGCAAGGATAAGTTCAACTTGGTTACTCGCTTGAACGGCTCGTTCTAAACTGCGCCGAACATCACGACTGAAGGGCGTGTTTTCACTGAGGTTGGCGAAACCAATACGCAATTTATCTTGTTGTTGACCGTTACTACTAGGGGAGTAGCTTTGTGTGGTCTGCTCACCACAGACGATGACATGCGTATCGCGTTGCCGAATTTGCTGAATCATCTGACGAGTAATTTTCTCGTCACTCACAAAGTAATCAAAATCATCCAGCGTTGCAAAGGCTGTTAATCCTACATCGCCAATCTTGGTAGAGTCAATCATGGCAACTCGTCTCTGAGCAGACTTAATCATGAGAGATTTCATCTGTGCTTCTTGCATATCCATCTCGAAGAAACCCAACTCAGTTTTGAATGCACCACAAGAAACAAAAGCAGTCCGAACATGATAATCTTGCAAAAGCTGTTTACTGATTTCGCCTGTGATGGCATTGCCATTAGCACGCAATATACCCCCAATGATGATAACAGTATTGGAGGCTTCTTTTGCCAGTTCTTGTGCTACGGCTATACCATTTGTAAAGACAGTGAGATTACGACGGTCATGCAAAAATTTAGCAATATGAAAGACGGTTGAACTGGCATCTAGCATAATCACATCGCCATCTTCGATTAATCCTGCCGACCAACGCGCAATGGCTTGTTTTTCATCTGCATTTTTAAGCACTTTTTCATTTATGGGCGATGAAGGTGTGCCACTTGTGCCTGATTCCTTAGAAATTGCCCCACCTCTAACACGTACTAATAGATTTTCTTCGTGTAAGGTTTCGAGGTCAGTTCGAATAGTGCTTTCGGAGACATCGAGTTGCTCGGCTAACTCAAACACCCGTATGCTTTTAACACGATTTACAATTTCGATGATAGCTTGGTGACGCTCATAAGCACTAGCAGATGTTTGCATGTTCACTTCAATCCGAATGTTTCAACAATAAACTACAACTTTAGCGTTAATCATACATGAAGTTTCGTCATTTTAATAATTTGACTGGTATTATATCCCTCAAAATTCTCATTAATTGTTGAAATTAAGTGAAAATTCTCGAAAATGTTGCATTTATAATCGTTAATTGCTAATATTATTGTCAATAGTTCAATCTTTAAAGATTTGGCAAATTGATGTCACAAGAAAAAGTACCTTATTTCGAAATTAAAGGTGTTTCTAAGCGTTTTGGTGCAACACAAGCACTAGATGATGTATATCTGAGCTTGTATCCGGGTGAGATTCATGCCCTCTTGGGTGAAAATGGCGCAGGAAAATCTACCTTAATTAAGACGATGACAGGCATTCATCAACCTGACTCTGGCGAGCTTCTGGTAGAGGGGAAATCTATTTCGATTAGTAATTCTGCCGAAGCACAGGCACATGGTATTGCCGCTATATACCAAGAACCCCTCGTATTCCCTGATTTAAACATCGCTGAAAATATTTTCATTAGTCACCGCAATCGTGGCGCATTCATGAATTGGGGCAAACTTTATAAAGATGCTGAGGCTGTACTCCAGCGTTTGGATGTGGCAATGGACGTTCGCGCACAAGCGCGAGGTTTGCCATTAGCCGCACAGCAAACGGTTGAGATTGCTAAAGCGATTTCAATGAATGTACGTGTTTTAATCATGGATGAGCCAACAGCGTCCTTATCTGCTCATGAAGTTGAGCAATTATTTCGCATCATTTTCAATCTAAAAAAAGAAGGAGTGGCAATTTTATTTATTAGCCATCGTATGGATGAAGTGTTCTCGATTGCTGACCGCATTACCGTATTTCGAGATGGGCAATTTATCTCTTCCAATTTGGCTACTCAAATTACTCCTGAACAAGCTATTCGTGATATGGTCGGGCGTGAAATGGGAGAAATCTTCACTAAAGAGCCAAGCGAAAAAGGGCAACCTATCATTTCTGTACGTGATTTATCCCTACAAGGGACATATCACAACATGAATTTTGATGTCCATGCAGGTGAGGTTCTCGGCTTTGCAGGTTTGGTAGGGTCTGGGCGTACAAACGTGGCACTCGCGTTGTTTGGGATTGACCCAGCTGATAGCGGAAAAATCTTGCTTGATGGTCAACCTGTTGAGATTACATCACCAAAACATGCGATTGATTTGGGCATTGCCTATGTTCCAGAAGACCGTCGTCAACATGGATTAATACTTGAATTGCCGATTGTTGAAAATATTTCCTTACCCATGCTCGATAAATATGCTAGCAGTATTGGTCTGGTGGAAGAAACAAAGGAAACCCAAACAGCAGAAGATTATCGTCAGAAATTCTCGATACGCACACCATCCGTTAATCTCCATGCTGGTAAGTTGTCAGGGGGTAATCAACAAAAGGTTGTTCTTAGCAAATGGTTAAATACTAATCCGCGATTGCTCATCCTTGATGAACCAACAAGGGGAATTGATGTCGGCGCAAAGGAAGAAGTTCATCGTCTCATCAGTGACTTGGCACAAGAAGGCATTGCAATCCTGATGATTTCATCGGATTTGCCGGAAGTACTTGCAATGAGTGACCGTGTGCTGGTGATGCGAGAAGGTCGGCAGATGGGAATTTTTAGCCGAGAGGAAGCCGACCAAGAAACGATTATGACAGCCGCAATGGGGCGAGTAAAACTCCCAGAAGGTGACATCTGATGAGTAGATGGCTTCGTATTCAACAGGTTCGAGAAATTAGTTTACTGATTATTTTTGGCTTGATTCTACTATTTTTTGGTACACAAATTACGAATTATTTTTCTGCAAGAACCTTTAATCGAATTTCTGGTGTTGTCGCACTGATAACAGTGGTTGCAGTCGGGCAAACTTTAGTTGTGCTTACGCGAAATGTGGATTTGTCAGTTGGCTCAATTGTCGGCTTCACAGCTTATTTCCTCGGTAGGCAATTGAGTCTTTTTGATGATATGAATCCTTATTTGGCTGTCAGTTTGGCAATGGCGGTTGGTGCTGGCTTCGGCTTAATCAATGGCTTGCTGGTGTCATATGGTCGTGTGCCATCCATTGTGGTTACACTTGGAACATTAGCACTTTATCGAGGTTTTCTTGTTGAATATTCAGGCTCGACATCCATTGCAACACGCGATTTGCCTGATTGGATTAAGGAATTACCGCGTGTCAATCTGTTTACCATTGGCGATATTGAGATGCGCGTTTTACCGTTTATCGCGGTTATTGTGGTAATCATCTTTCAATTAATACTGACTTACACAGCATTCGGACGACGTTTGTATGCTGTTGGGTCTAGCCCTGAAGCCGCAAAAATGGCGGGTATTCCATCAGCACGCTTAGTGACTATAGCTTTTATTATTAGTGGGGCATTGGCTGGTTTAGGTGGATTCATCTATCTCGCTCGAATTGGCACAATTACAGTTGTCGCCGCTCAAGGGCTTGAATTGCAAGTCATAGCGGCAGTTGTTGTTGGAGGTGTCAATATTTTTGGTGGCTCAGGCACGATTTTGGGTGCATTACTCGGCGCGGTCTTGATTGGCACAATTGAGCAAAGCCTCATCCGTATGCGTATTAATGAATTTTGGAAAGATGCCTCACTCGGTATTTTTATTCTCATAGCTGTGACGACAGATGCGGTGCTGTTAAATCGTCTGCGTGAATGGTGGGCAAAGATGCGACAACGTAATCAACTCAGCGAAAAAACCAAGAATACAGTGGAGGCTTAACGATGAGAATATTCCAACGCTTCCCTTGGTTACAACGCTGGGAAACACTCCTGCTTATCTTGTTAGTGATTGTGATTGCTGTTAATTCACAACTTTCAGAATTTTATTTTGATGCCGATAACATCTCAAATATTTTTAGGCTGTCGATTGAAAAGGCAATCGTCGTCGTTGTCATGGCATTTGTGATTATCAATGCTGAAATTGACCTATCAGTTGCATCGATTATGGGACTTGCCGCGAGTGTTCTAGCGTATACCTATGAAGCAGGACAACCGCTCATCATAGGCATTGTTGCTGCCTTAGTAGTCGGTTTAATTTGTGGATTGATAAACGGTTATTTTATAGCCTATCTGGGGATTCCTTCTTTAGTTGTCACGCTTGCTGGCTTAATTATGTTTCGTGGGGCGGCGCGTATTCTCTTAGAAGATCGGTCTGTCGGGAATTATCCTGATTGGTTCACAAATATCGCTCAAGCGGAAGTAATCGGACCATTTCCTATCACCATTGTCATCTTCATTGCGCTGTTTGTTTTGTGCTATGTCATTCTCCAATATTCGACCTTTGGGCGTTATGTTTATGCAATCGGTAACAACTTAGAAGGCTCGGAATATGCTGGGATTGACGTTAAGCGCGTGAAAATGTGGATTTTTGTTGCATCTGCTTTGATAGCCACTGTTGCAGGTATTTTTTACGCGGCACGCTTGGGCAATATCCGCGCGAATGCGGCAGAAGGCTTTGAACTTGATATTATCACCATCGTTTTGCTTGGTGGTGTCAGCATCTTTGGTGGTAAAGGGACAATGCTCGGCGTAGGTTTATCATTATTACTGGTATTGAATCTCCGAAATGGTATGTCCCTAACCAATGTCAACGGCAATACACAAACTAGCGTCGTTGGCTTACTACTTATCTTATCTGTGTTAATCCCCAATATGGCGCAATCCTTCCAGACGTGGTGGGCAAGGCAGTCATTTGGCGATAAAGAGAAACGATTAAAGACAGAGGAGGTGTAACTAAAATAAACCTAGCAATACAAATATTAATTTTCGTAGATAAATCTATAGGGAGTAATTAAACATGAAAAATTTTAGTCGTTTTATCCTCGTTGTACTTGCGCTGGCGTGGTCATTAAATGTCTTTGCACAAGATGTTGTCGTTGCAGAACCCGGGCAAGAACTCGATATGATTCTGATGCCAAAGTTCTTAGGTATCCTCGTTTTTGACCAAGCCCATGATGGTGCGATGGAAGCCCATGAAGAACTTGAAAATTCCGGTGAATTAATCTTCAATGCCCCAACACCAGAAAATGCAATTCCGGGACAAATTGAAATTATTGAATCGGGTATTACACAAGGTGTGGATGCCATCATGATTTCTGCGAATGACTATGACCAACTCGTGCCATCAACCACGAGTGCAATTGAAGAAGGTATTACAATTGTGACTTGGGATTCCCCTGTTGACCCTACTGGCGAAGCATTGTTTATCGCCCAAGTTGATTTCAGTGAAACGGGTCAAGTAATGGCAGATATGGCACTCAACTTACTCGGTGAAGAGGGCGGTCAATTTGCAATTCTCTCTGCAACACCTGACGCATCCAACCAAAATGCATGGATTGCCGCTATGGAAGAAGTCCTCGCAGAAGATGAAACATATGCAAATCTCGAACTCGTTGCAACAGTCTATGGTAATGATGATCCAGATGATAGCTACAATGAAGCACTGGGCTTAGTCGATAGCTATCCTGACCTTGGACTCATTATGGCACCAACCACTGTGGGTATCGCCGCCGCCGCTAAAGCTATGCAGGACGAAGGTCTCTGTGAACAAGTTGCAGTCAGTGGTCTAGGATTGCCAGCAGAAATGCAAGAATTTACTGAAAGCGGTTGTGCGCCTGAATTCGCACTTTGGAGCTTCACTGACCTTGGTTATCTGACTTACTATGTTTCTTATTTACTGGCAACAGATGCCATTGAAGCCGAAGCTGGTGTGAGTTTTGAAGCTGGTCGCATGGGTGAATACACAATTGAAGAAGACCCAACTCGTGAAGGCGGGTTACGTGTCCTCATGGGTCCATTCAGCCTGTATAACGTCGATAACTTCGATGAATGGGCAATAATGGATGATATGGAAGAAGATATGGACGATGAAGATTCAGAAGAAGATAGCGACAGCTAAATTCAGTTAGAATTATAAAAGTGTGGGCGAGGCTCTCTTTGCTTCGCTCACATTTCATAAGGGGATTATGATGAAGCGTGTTGGCTTTATGTTGAAAATAAAGCAAGATTTAATTGAAGAATATAAAGAACACCACAAAAATGTTTGGGACGAAATGAAAGCCGCACTACATAATACAGGTTGGCATAATTACACTATTTTTTTACGAGATGATGGTACTTTATTCGGATATTTTGAAACACCTGAATCCTTACAAGTCGCGCAAGCGGCAATGGCAAAAACTGATGTAAATGGTCGCTGGCAGGATAAGATGAGCCCTTATTTTGATATTCCAGACGGCGCACATCCTGATGAATTATTTGTTGAATTACAAGAAGTTTTCCACTTAGATTGAGGCTGAATTATGAGCTATGCACCGACTGAGGCACAAATCCAATCTGCATTTGAAATAGCAAAAGAACGTTATGCAGAGTTTGGCGTTGATGTCGATAAAACATTATCTGACTTGAAAAAGATTGCGATTAGCCTGCATTGTTGGCAAGGTGATGATGTCGTTGGCTTTGAAGACCCTGATAGGGGCTTGAGTGGTGGTATTATGGCAACAGGTAATTATCCGGGTAAGGCGCGGTCTGTGGCTGAACTTCGGAGCGATTTAGATAAAGCCTATAGCCTCATTCCGGGAACACATCGGCTCAACTTACATGCCATTTATTTGGATAGTGACGAGGTTATTCCTCGTAATGACATTCAACCAGCGCATTTTGCCTCATGGGTGGATTGGGCAAAAGAGAACAATCACGGTGTGGATTTTAATCCAACTTGTTTCTCGCATCCATTAGCTGATGATGGTTTTACGTTGTCACACCAAGATAAAGGCGTGCGTGATTTCTGGATTGAACATTGTATTGCCTCGCGTGAGATTGGCGACTATTTCGGGCGCGAACTCGGAACACCAGCTGTTACAAATGTCTGGATTCCAGATGGCTATAAGGATACTCCTGTTGACCGCCTTGCACCTCGTCAAAGACTCAATGACGCATTGGATACGGTTTTCGCAAAGCCTCTTGAACACAACTTAGATGCTGTTGAATGTAAATTGTTTGGTCTAGGTTCCGAGAGTTATGTTGTCGGTTCACATGAATTTTATTTAGGCTATGCCACGAAAAATCAAACCTTACTTTGTCTAGATGCTGGGCATTTTCATCCGACAGAAATGATTTCAGATAAGATTTCGTCGGTATTATTGTATGTTCCGGAATTACTGCTTCATGTCAGCCGTCCAGTGCGCTGGGATAGTGACCATGTTGTGACATTATCCGATGAATTACAGGCGATAATGCAACAATTAGTGCGGGGCAATTTCTTAGACCGCACTCACATCGGCTTAGACTTTTTCGATGCGAGTATCAACCGTGTCGCAGCATGGACAATCGGGACACGAAATGCAATTCGTGGCTTATTGATGGCTTTGCTTGAACCGCGTGATTTACTCCATCAATATGAAACAGAGGGGGATTTCACGGCTCGCCTTGCTCTATTAGAAGAACTCAAAGGCTTACCGTTTGGGGCAATATGGGATATGTATTGTCATCAAGAAGGTGTTCCTGTTGGCATCAGCTTTATGGATGAAATTAAATCATATGAAGAATCCGTTCTGGCGGAGCGTGTATAAATGACACGTAAAACGGTTATTGCTGTAGATTTAGGCGCGGAATCAGGGCGCGTGATGGCTGTGCATTACGATGGTAATCGCTTTGACCTTGAAGAATTGAACCGTTTTATGAATCCTGTAACCGATGTTCATGGCACACTCTATTGGGATATTCTACATCTCTGGCGCAATATCAAAGATGGAATTGAAAAGGGTAAACAATATAACCCACTCAGTATCGGAGTCGATACATGGGCGATTGATTTTGCCCTAATAGATGACGAAGGCAATTTGAAAAGTAATCCTGTCATGTATCGGGATAGCCGGACCGATGGCATGATGGAAGCTGTTTTTGAAAAAGTCCCGAAGCGTGAGGTATTCGAGCAAACGGGCATTCAATTCATGCAGATCAACACCCTGTATCAGATGGTGAGTTTGATAGAAGCTAATCCATCAAATTTCTGTAACGTAGATACTTTTTTGACGATTCCCGATCTGATTAATTACTGGCTCACGGGAAATATGACCTGTGAATTCACGAATGCAACGACAACACAAATGTTCAACCCGAAGACAGGCGAATGGGCATGGGATATGTTCAAAAAATTAGGCATCCCGGATTATGCTTTCCCTGATGTTGTTCAACCGGGTACGAAGGTTGGCGAGTATCAAGGTATTCCTGTAATTGCGCCTGCAACACACGATACAGGTAGTGCTGTCGCAGGTGTTCCGACCCAAAATGCAAATTATGCATATATTAGTAGTGGGACATGGAGTCTGGTTGGGGTAGAAGTTCCTGAAGCAATTATCAATGATGATGCTTTTGATGCCAATGTGACGAATGAAGGTGGCTTGAACGGTACATATCGTTTGCTCAAAAATGTGATGGGTTTGTGGATTTTGCAACAGTGTCGCGCAATATGGCAAAGCCAAGGATATGACTATGATTACAATGCTCTGGTGCAATTAGCAAAAAAGCAAGAGAGTTTACAATTCATTGTAGATGTGGATGATTCGCGCTTCTTGGTGGCAGGTAATCATCCACAGCATGTTCAAGATTGGTGTGCAGAAAATAATCTACCTATTACACAAACACACGGTGAAATTGTACGCTGTGTTCTCGAAAGTTTGGCACTGAAATATCGCGCTGTGTTAGAAAAAATAGAAGCAATCTCAGGGCAAGCTGTTGATGTTGTGCATATTGTCGGGGGTGGCACGCAAAATGAGTTGCTCAATCAATTTACAGCAGATGCGACAGGCAAAACAGTCATTACAGGACCTATCGAAGCGACTGTTTTGGGTAATGCTATAGTGCAATTTATTGCGAATGGTGCAATTGCGAATCTTGCAGAGGCACGAACCGTAATCGCCAATATGGGTGTGACACAGATTTACCAACCACAAGATAGTGATAAGTGGGAAACAGCTTATCAGAAATTACTCAAAATATAATCTTTTGTATCACAGTTATTGCCAATTCAATCAATTAATATAGATGGAAGAAAACATGGAATTTTTCAAACCCGAAGACTATAGACACGTCAATTACAGCTGGGATGATGCTTATGCAAATTCTTTAGATGCTGTAGACCGTCTCGTATATCGCTCGAATATTCTTGGTGATGACCAGCGCATTACCAATACAGGTGGGGGCAATACCTCATCCAAAATCATGATGACTGACCCACTAACTGGTCAAGAAGTCGATGTAATGTATGTGAAAGGCAGTGGGGGTGATTTACGCACTGCGAAACGCGCTAACTTTGCCTCGCTTTATATGGATAAGGTCATGGCATTGCAGGGTATTTACAATGCTTCTGAAGAAAAAGGCGTTAAAACACCAATTGAAGATGCTATGGTCGGGATGTATCCGCATTGTGTGTAT
Organism: Phototrophicaceae bacterium; assembly: GCA_965230145.1. Classification (GTDB taxonomy): domain Bacteria; phylum Chloroflexota; class Anaerolineae; order Aggregatilineales; family Phototrophicaceae; genus JAUZRW01. The sequence goes on along the minus strand of CBDDKI010000002.1, from coordinate 1,400,801 downwards.
AATCTCAATCCGCGTGCTAGCTCGATTGATACCCCCTTACATGCCTTCATCCCTTATCGTCATGTAGACCATACGCATCCGAATGCTGTCATTGCGATTGCGGCGTGCAGTAATGGTAAAGAACTGACCCAGAAAATTTACGGCGATGATGTTGTCTGGACAGATTGGCAACGTCCGGGCTTTGATTTAGGTTTGGTTTTAGAGCAAGCTATCAAAGATAACCCTGACATTAAAGGCATCATCTTGGGTGGTCATGGTCTCATTAATTGGGCAGATGATGATAAAGAATGCTATGAACTCTCGCTGACATTGATTGAAAAAGCGGCACGCTATCTTGAAGAACATGATTTAGGAGAGAATACTTTCGGTGGTGCAAAATATCAATCTCTCTCTGATGAAGACCGTCATGAGGTTTTGGTGAATGTTCTGCCTCAACTACGCGGTATGGTGTCACAACAGAATAAATTCATCGGCACAGTGCAATACAATGATGCTATTCTCGAATTTGTGAATAGCAATGATGCGATGCGTTTAGCTGAACTTGGCACATCTTGTCCTGACCATTTCTTACGCACAAAAATCAAGCCTTTGTTTGTCGATTGGAATCCACAGTCTGACGATATAGAGACTTTGCTTGGTTTACTACAATCGGGCGTAGAGCAATATCGTGAAGACTATGCAGAATACTATCAAGCCTGCAAAGATGATGCTTCGCCTGCCATGCGCGACCCGAATCCGCGAGTTATTCTCATTCCGGGCGTGGGTATGATTGCATATGGCAAAAACAAAAGTGAATCTCGGGTAACCGCAGAATTTTATAATAACGCAGTTGCCGTGATGAAAGGCTCAGAAGCCGTTGGTGAATATGTCGCGCTTCCACGTCAAGAAGCCTTTGATATTGAATATTGGGCTTTGGAAGAAGCCAAACTCCAACGGATGCCAAAAGAAGCGGAACTCGCACGTAATATTGTGGTTGTCATTGGGGCTGGCAGTGGCATTGGTGTTTCGACTGCCTTGCGTGTAGCACAAGATGGGGCGCATGTGGTTTGTGCTGATTTATCAGGTGACTCTGCTCAAGCAACAGCTGACCAACTCACAGACATCTATGGTATGGGTATCGGCGTAGCAGGAACAGGGATTTCAGGTTGTGGTCCTGCGATTGGTTTGAATGTTGATATTACCAATCGTCAGAGTGTCCGTGACATGCTCAATCAGGTTTTAATCGCTTATGGTGGTATTGATAACATCATTGTCACCGCAGGAGTTTTTGTCGCACCTGATAAAACTGGACACATCTCGGATGATAAATGGCGATTTACCTTTGATGTCAATGTGCTGGGTGGATATATTGTCGGTGATGAAGCCCGCAACATATGGGAAGCACAAGGGTTGCATGGTTCACTCGTTCTAACAACCAGTGTTAACGCGGCAGTTTCTAAGAAAGGCTCGCTTGCTTATGATACGAGTAAAGCCGCCGCTAACCATCTCGTACGTGAACTCGCTATCGAACTTTCGCCCTTGGTACGCGTCAACGGATTAGCACCAGCAACGGTGGTTGAGGGGAGTAGCATGTTCCCGCGTGACCGTGTGATTAGCTCACTGACGAAGTACGAAATTGACTTTGATGAGGGTGAATCTACTGAAGCACTCCGCACAAAATTAGCGAATTTCTACGCACAGCGCACTCTTACTAAACGTGCTATTACCCCCGATGACCAAGCAGAAGTTGCTTATTTATTAAGTACGGATGCTTTCAGCAAAACAACGGGGCAGATTTTCAGTGTGGATGGTGGTTTACACGAAGCCTTCTTACGTTAAGTGAGAGAAGTGAGCAACAAGTATGTAGGTAGCGGTTAAGTAGTAAGTGCTAGCTATTGTAAATTATACACAACAATAAACCATTCAAGCATGGTGTGGTGCATCTTGTCAGACTTAGAAAAGGATAAAGATTTGCGAACAAAGCGAGCTAATCGCTGTCGCAAGGTATTATTCCAGCGTTTCAAATTGATAGGTTGCGCCACTTCCGTTTTTAATGATGTTTGCATTGCTCCATGAACAACAAATATACGTGATGGTTTCTTGTATCATGCGGTTAGTGTATCAAATATTCATCACTTACCTTTTAATAATCATTATCGGCTTTTATGAGTGATATATTCTCAGAATCAAAATTGACGTTTATTCTTTGTGTGTGGTTGTTCTTTGTCATCATGTTTATATGGGCATTGGTGCGTGGCAAATTTGTATCTATGCAAGCACGAAGAATTTAGTTGATATTTTTCCTGTGTTGTATTGCCTTTACATTCTGGATCATTTTCGGGAATCATCGTGTTGCACTGTTCGTCAAATATATTTGCCTCATTGCTGAAGCTCACCTGTTTTATGTTTTACTGAAAGATGTCAAAGCTGACCATTCGCTAGTTTCCCTACAGTAGACAGTATCAATTGCCATCGGAGTGGGATTAGTCGGTTTTGGTATATATGACCTATTTAACGTGAGTTTTGGATAAGGTGGGACAGCTTTGCAAGAAGCGTGAAGCTTCAAGGTGACAAAACCTAAACCAAAGCGAGTCCCATCATGAGTTTACTCCAATTATTGTGTTCTATCGACGATTTCTGGCAATTATATGAACCGCTCTGGCATCAGACAGTGCGGGAAAGTGGGCAAGCTCATCGCCGTCGAGCCAGCCGTATGAGTATGAGTGAGATGATGACTATCGTGGTTCATTTTCACCACAAACGCTATCGAAATTTCAAAACTTATTACACAGATTATGTGATGAAACACTTAAACGGCGAGTTTCCAACGCTACTGAGTTACAATCGGTTTGTCCAACTCATGCCCCGCATTGTGGTTGCTCTTTGCGCTTATCTACAGCACTGGTATGGCACTTGCACAGGCTTATCCTTAAGGTGCGTAAAAACATGAAAAACAAGCTCATGAATGAAATGGATAAATATTTTCTCCGTAAACGCACTATTGTGGAGAGCGTTTATGACCAACTCAAGAATATTTCTCAAATTGAGCCTACTCGCCACCGCAGTACAACTGGCTTCATCGTCAATTTGCTCGCTGGATTGGTTGCTTATTGCCACCAGCCCCAGAAACCATCTTTGGATCTACGCTTTCTACGCCAAATTGCTGTCATCTAAAGCAAAACTCACGTTAAATATAAGATAATCCCTGCCTTTACTTTTGCGATTAAAGCTAACTTCCTTGCCATTACTATCTCCTCTGTAATTTATGGTTGGTATACTTCATACCAATTTATGGTTGTATCGGGTTTGCACGTAACTTTTTGCCAAGACGTTGCATATCTTTTGCAAACATCGCCCAATTCATGCATTCTTTGTGAGGCAACATTCCGCAAGAACTCCGCACGATGATTTCCCTGCAACTCAACAGCTTCTGCCCATACTGCCCGTCCGACGATGACACCACTTGCACCTGCTTTGCAGGCAATTTCACTTTGTTTAAGGAAGGTATCAAAGTTCACCCCTGCGCTAAGTAATGCCCAAGGCACACTACACGCTTGGGTAATAGCTTCACACGCCTTACGCCATTCGTTTTCATCTGTACTGAAATTATGATTAACAGGAAATGGTAGCTTAAGGCAATCAACACCTATTGCACTGAATCGCTGACACATTTCAATGCTAATCTCAAGTAATTCAACATTAGAGAGTACAGCAGACGGATCAAGTGCATAGGGAATGGGTTCTAAGAAAAATGGAATATCATAAATTGAGCATTCATCAATAATACTTTGCACGAAATCTAATTTGTCTTGTAGATTCGTAGCATTTGGGTTGTATGGCAAGAGTGATTTAATACCGTCTCCTCCCATCATTTTGATTTTCTTGACTGACCAATGTGGTATCTGTTGCATGCTTCGTTGTGAAGGACGCAAACCATAGTCTGTCACTTCTATAGGAGCAAGCAATCCATGTCTACCCGTAATTAGACCATCTGCGACATTGCTAGCAATCCCAAAAGCGGGGTCAGCCAGAACCGCAGATGAATATGGCATTAAAACATGACAAATTTCTTTTTTGAAAGTCACAAAATCGTCGTCCGATAGTGGTATTTCAGCAAAGCTATTCAGTTTTTCAAGCAAGTTGGTACGATGGTCGATTGCCATCACCACAAAATGACCATCCTCATTTGCTACACGGCTAAAATGCCTATACTTACCGATTGTTGTCATCATACATCCTAAAAATGATGGCGTTCATTCGCTTTAGCTTCTTCATATTCTTGACGTGCCTCTTGCACATCAGGGTTATCACTCACTTCTGCAACAGCTACATCCCACCAACTTTCGTAGCCTCCAACACGCTCACGACGGTCAGTTTCGGTTACAATGCAGACAGGTTTATTTTGAATGGCTTTAGCATCTTCTAAGGCTTTTGAAAATTCTTCACGAGTTCTCGCGACGATGACATGCGCCCCAAGTGACTCACAATTTTTGGCAAAATCAATTGGAATATTCTCACCTGTGAGTTGGTCTTCACTCTCATCACGAAAACGATACTTTGTACCAAACCCATCGCTGCCAACACTCTTGGATAGTCCTCCAATACTGGCATAGCCATGATTATCAATGATAATGATATTGACCTTAATACCCTCCTGAACCATCGTCACAATTTCCGTGTGCATCATCAGGAAACTACCATCACCGACCATTACATATACTTCGCGATTAGGATCAGCCATTGCAACACCAAGACCACCTGCGATTTCGTAACCCATACAAGAGTAACCGTATTCTAAGTGATAACCACGCGCTTCACGAGTACGCCAGAGCTTGTGCAAATCACCCGGTAGACTACCCGCCGCACACAGTACAACATCTTGCGGGCGACTTTGGGTATTGACCATCCCAACCACTTCGCCCTGTGATAGCATTGGTTCGTGTTCAACATTGTAGATACGGTGTACTTCAGCATCCCATTCGTCGTTATAGGTTTTTGACTGTGTACGATACGCATCACCAGTATCGTAATCAGCGACTAACTCACTGAGTTCTTCTAGTGTAACTTTAGCGTCTCCTACCAATGGAATTGCACCGCGTTTGTAGGCATCCATTTCCATTACGTTAAGATTGATGAAGCGTACATCAGGATTTTGGAAAGCAGTATTGCTCGCTGAGGTAAAATCGCTATAACGTGTACCAATGCCAATAACAAGATCAGCTTCGCGTGCTACGATGTTCGCGCCATGTGTTCCCGTCGCACCAATCGCTCCCAAATTTAAAGGATGGTGGTACATTAGAGAGCCTTTACCCGCTTGGGTTTCGCCGATTGGAATACCTGTTTTTTCCACAAATTTCTGTAAGACTTCCCAAGCTTCGCTGTAATGAACCCCACCTCCCGCGACGATAATCGGTTTCTTTGCTTCACGAATCCACTTGACAGCGTCATTCAGTGACCCACGATCAGCACGGTTACGTGGGATTTTCCATACACGTTTCTCAAATAGCTCAACTGGATAGTCATAAGCTTCTGTCTGGGTATCTTGTGGCAAACAGAGTGTGACCGCACCTGTATCAGCTGGTGATGTCAATACGCGCATCGCTTCAGGTAAAGCTGTAATAAGTTGCTCTGGACGATAAATGCGATCCCAATAGCGTGAAACAGGTTTGAAAGCATCATTGGCACTGAAATCTTGAGAATGCTCAAATTCAATCTGTTGCAAAACGGGTGCTTGTATGCGTTCCGCAAAAATATCACCAGGCAACAATAAAACTGGAATACGGTTCACTGTCGCAAGAGCTGCTCCTGTAACCATGTTCGTCGCACCGGGTCCAATAGAGGATGTACATGCAAAAGTTTGCATCCGATTTTTGTGCTTGGCATAGGCAACACTTGCATGGACTTGTGCTTGCTCATTTCGGCTCTGATAGTAGCGAATTTCATTTCTAAACTGTTGGAGTGCTTGTCCAATCCCTGCCACATTCCCATGTCCGAAGATACCCCAAACACCAGCAAAGAATGGATTCTCTTGACCATCACGCGAGATATATTGTTTACTTAAATATAATATCAGTGCTTGCGCCATCGTCAGGCGACGTGTTTTGCTCATTCTATAAGTTCCCTTCAATAAAAATATTATTTTTGACGTGGTTCCATACCATGATGCACAATCGGCAAACGGGGGTCTTGCCATGTCCATGTATCTTTAACCCATGTGTAATCAGGGTCATCACTATTGGCAAGTGATTGTGCTGAACCAGCTAAGAAATTGAGATAATAGGTATTGTATCCGGGTGCGCTTACCACAGGATGATAACCCTCTGGCACGAGTACCGCATCGTGATGTTCGGGCATCATCAAGCCATCAATGCTACGGTCATCGTTATAGACCCGTTGATAGGCATATCCATTGGGATTATCAATCTTATAAAAATAGATTTCTTCTAAATCTGCTTCAAGAATATTGCCATTTTCGTCTTCCCGATGAACATCATGCTTATGCGGTGGGTAACTACTCCAGTTACCAGAAGGTGTGTAGACCTCTACGACAACAAGGCGATGGCAATTGAAGCCGGGTGGCAAAATACCATTAATCTGACGTGTAACATTTGCCCCACCACGAATTTCAATCTTACTCATCTCTGGTGTAACCAATTGCGTAGGAAAGTCTTGGTCAGTAGGCACCCAACAAGAGGCAAATTCGAGTGTATCCGTAATAGCCTCAATTTCAAATTCTTTATTCCTTGATAGATATAGTGCGTAAGGCATACCACTAAAGACATCTGGACGACGACCTACTCTTTCAAAATTGCCATCAGTGGTCTTGATATTGCAGACACCACCGAAAATTACAATTGCATTTTCATGCTCTCCAGTATTGTCGCCAAAGGTTTCACCTCGTTTGAGTCGCATGGCAGACATATTGAGATATTCCCAACCAGCATCGTCGGCACGTACGCGACAAAATTCACCTGAACCGCCATTATCTTTACTTTTAACCAGCATTGTTTCTGATGTATATTGCATCATCTATCCTTTGCTATTCAATTAATCTAGTCCGCCATAAGGTTCGACGAATTTACTAATTGCGTCCATTGTCGGCATGAAATTCGCGCAACCATGTTCAGTCACTACTATTGCGCCACAGGCATTACCAAGTCTTGCTGATTTATACCAACCCCAATCATTGACATAGCCATAAATAAAACCACCTCCGAAAGCATCGCCCGCGCCGAGGATATTTGTCACGTCTACAGGAAATCCCCCTGCTTCAATAATGTCACCGTCTGGTAAATGGATTCTTGCTCCTTCAGAACCGACCTTCTCTACAACAGCTTCCAAATTGTTTTGGAGCATTTGCTGGATATTGCTCACACTATCACCTTCGACTTTGGTATCCGAAACTTGCGAATGTGTTAGTGTCATTTTGCGCGGATCATTCAGCATCGCAGCGTTAATTTCATCCTCAGTGCCAATAACCACATCAACCAGAGGCAATACAGCACGAATTTGTACCCCAAATGCCCGAACGTCATGCCATTGGTCAGGTCGAAAATCGATATCTAAGACGACTTTTGCGCCAGCACGTTTTGCCATTTCTGCGGCGAACATCGTTGCGCTACATGAGGGTTCTTTACTGAGATTTGTCCCAGCAAATTGAAACACTTTACAATCGTTGATTGGTGAACTGAGAACATCATCTATCGTCAAGTTGATGTCAGCACAATTATCTCGATAATATACCAAGGGAAATTTATCGGGTGGTTCAATGCCAAGCACAACAGCACTTGTACGATTTGTGGGTTTAGTTGGGATGAACTTAGTAACAACGCCTTCGTTATCTAAAAAATCCGTTATGAACTTGCCAACTGGGTCATCGCCAACAGCTGTAAGAAGTGCTGTATTCAAGCCCAAGCGACGCGCCCCAACACTGATATTTGTTGGAGAACCACCTACATAAGCAGCAAAACTCCCAATTTCGGAAAATGTTGTGCCAACGTCATTTGAATAGAGGTCAATCGAACTACGTCCCATATGCAATGAATCGTATGTTTTGATCATATCAAAGTCCAATTTGCTTTAGATAATCGCGATTCTTTTGAGCACTTTCCTTGGGTGACCCCATCCCAGGTAGAACATCTTGCTCAACTACAATCCAACCGTCGTAGTCAGTTTCACCTAGCGCTTCAAGCACAGCGACAAAATTAACATCACCTTGACCAAGTTCGGGGAAAATTCCTTTTCCAACCGATGTAGGACCATCCCATTCTTCAACGCGAGATTGCTTCGCAACATCAGGGTCATGATCTTTGAAATGCAGATGCCAGATGCGGTCTTTGAATTGATGAATTCCTGTTACAGGGTCACCTCCTGCAAAAGACCAATGACCAGTATCAAACACCAAACCCAGAATATCTGGATTGGTCATTTCCATAATGCGCTGAGTCTCGGCTGGTGTTTCAATCCACGTCCCAACATGATGATGAATCACACTTCGTAATCCAGCTTCATCCATCACACGTTGCGCGACATATTCTGCCCCTTTTGCGAAAATTTGCCACCGGTCTTCTGTCATACCTATGTCTGGCGTAATACGTCCTGCATTTTTGTTACGAATAGGATCGGTATATGGGTCATTACCCAATACGATGAAGCATTCATCACCTGCGACATCTGCCATCAACTTCGCTGTTCGAACACAATCTTCTGCACTTTGATGATGTTTACTCTCATCATGGAGATATACATTGACCCATGACCCTACTAACTCTAAATTACGACTGGTCAACTCTCCACGTAACTTATTAGGCTCAGTTGGCATAAAGCCCCAATCACCTAATTCTGTCCCGCTATACCCTGTGCCAGCAATCTCGTTAAGCACGTGAACGTAGTCATAGCGTTCACCTTCAATATTTTCAATTACACCCCATGAACAAGGCGCATTTGCAACTTTGAGCATATACATAACTCCTGACAAAAACGACTAATGTATATTTCTACAGTTTTGATATTTCTACAACTCGCCCTTGCTTATAGTAGATACGCCAAACACACGGAGTGCTCATTTATAGCCTAAACTCTCAGATGAACAGCTGATTTGCTAGCTATGGCATCTACAAATGTTTGTACATCAGGGCGATAAGTATGGTAAACCATTGTATGAAGTAGTAATCAACATGACTCTCTTCGTCATAGCTTCATACTTTGATCGTAAGTTTACCTCTTTCACAATAAACTTCACAACATAAAGCGAAAGTCATTAAAAATTTTTGGATATTGTGAATCTATATCACTTATTCATAAAACAAGTATTCATAACGTTATAGTTCATACTCTGTTCCTAGGGTTACTTGCTTATATCTGCTATGCTTAGTAACTATAATAATCAAACTATATTTATCAGAGTCAACGGCGAAGGAGCAAAGTAAAATGGCAAGTTTATTGGATAAAGTGAGAACCCTCTTGAGTGCCTCATTTCATGATATGATTGATAAAGCACTCAAGCAAGACCCCATCAGAACACTGAATCAATATCTCCGTGAGCATGAAGAGGCTTTGGAAGAGATGCAGAGTGACCGTGCAGTTGCTCTTGGCTCATTAAAAACTTCCTCAAGAAAAGTTATTGAAGCCCAAGATATGATTGCACGCATTGAGGAAGAGATTGAAGCAATTTTAACGGATACAGATGAAACTAATGATTACCTAGCTGAGAACTTGGCTCAGGATTTGGTCGGTCAAGAAGAAAGACTCCAAGTATTAAACCAAGCCTATGAATCAGCATTGCGTGTTAATCGCGCATTGCAACTAGCGGAATCCAAGATGCAGGGACGGATTATCTCACTCCGTAATCAAATTGAACTGCTCAAAGCGATTAAATTTGAAGCGGATATTAAAGCAATGTCCGCCGATAAACTGATTAATTCGGCGCGGATGATTTCGTCGGGAACAACATCTGTAGAAGCCCTCGCCGAAGATATTAAACGTCAACGTGATAATGCCGATGCCAAGTTTGAGATGGCAATGGATACCATGGACGGGACACTAGCCGACACGACACGTCAATCAAAAGCGAATGCACGTCTGGAACAAATTCGTAATCGCTTGGGCATTGAACAATCAGCCGAAACGATCGAACCCTCGCTTGAATTATCAGATGAAGACCTTGCCCTCCTAGATATGGCAAAGTAAATCAAATAGCTACTTTTGAGTAAAATTGCTGGTGAGCAACAACGCAATAATACATACTGGTAATGATTAAAAGATAAGTGATGAATATTTGATACCCTAACCGCATGATACAAGAAATCATCACGTATATTTGTTGTTCATGGAGCAATGCAAACATCATTAAAAACGGAAGTAACAAATGTGGCAACCCGCAATATCATTGTAAAGACTGTGGTGTGTACCGTGTGTTGAAGCCAAAAATACGCCATAGTCTAGTGACACAGGAGCAGGTGTTGAAAGCAAGTCAAGAGCGCGTGAGCCTGCGAGGCATTGAACGGATTTTTGAGGTTTGTCGCCAGACCGTTGCCAAATGGGTTCGTGGCTATCTAAAACAACTACCTGTCTTGGTGGATACCTTGTTGCTGTATGAAGTCGGCGATGTCTTAGAAATAGATAAATTGTGGTCATTTGTACTCAATAAAGGTCAAAACGTTGGATTTGGAGTGCTTTATGTCGCAAATTATTGCCTTCTACATTGGCAAGCGCGATGAGGTTTCTGCATGACAATTAGAACAACGCATTCTCTATCCATACACCTTAAGACCCATGTACACCGACCAGTTAAGAGCCTATCAGACGGTCTTGCCCAACCAGTTACATTGGGCGAAAAAGAAGGCAGTGGCGCAATCTCTCATTTGGAACGCTGGATACCTTGCGACAGCGATTAGCTCGCTTTGTTCGCAAATCTTTATCCTTTTCTAAGTCTGACAAGATGCATCACATCATGCTTGAATAGTTTATTATTGTGTATAATTTACAATGGCTAGCACTTACTACTTAACCACTACCGATTATTGTCGTCGAAGAGCTTTTATCAAAATCTGCTACAACACAAAATTAAACATCATGGTTTAGCAGTACAAAACACAGAACGTCTAACTTGATGTACCCTATGTTCAGGTATGGCTAAATAGGACAGGTATGGCAAGTTGAAACCGCAATCGGAATTCAATTACACCAGTAGCAGGATAGGCGATTTATCTTCGTACCAGTGACGAAGAGACAAAGAATCCAGAAGCATCACAGGCACGTCAGTGTTTCCTGATTGAAAAAGCCATTTTGGAACGCTCCGAACTACCTGTCATCGATGAATATATAGATGTTCTAACAGGACGTACTCGCTCCAAAACTCTGCATGGGAACTGGGAAGCATTAGTATCGACACAGGAGTTTGAGCGCGGTTTAGCTATCCTGAAGAAGCGGTATAAACATTGACAGGTTAAGCGTAAGCATGACTACTTATTGAAGGGACGGGTCTTTCTCACAGCAGCTAAGAGAGACCCTACGAAACCGGGTAACAAACTCTATCGACTCACCGATTCAACATCGAATACTCATCGTTCTGGTGGTGGGACTTCTCAATATCGCTTAGAATGTCATCCAGTTCACTTTCTTTGTAGGGAAATCGAAGCACAACTCGGTGACCATTTACATAGTGTTCAAGTTGATGTCGATAAGATTCCCGCAATTCGTGACTACTACATCAACGAAGTTGCCAACAAACTAGGACGCTTACATCCTGACGAACGCGCTGAGATTAAACAAACCTTAAAGCAAATTAATGAAGAATAATCTCGTGTTATGAGTGAGTATGCGACTGGTATGCTCACAGAAGAAAACTGGAAAGATATGTGGGCAGAATGGCAGGATAAACGCAACAAACTTCGTACTAATCTTGAATTGCTTGAGCAGAAATGTGAAAGCTACATTGATGATTTGGATGATGCACTCACATTAATCACAGAATTGGATATACTGTATGAAAGGCTTTCGCGCAGTGACCAGAAAAAACTGTTGTGGAATATCGTCGAGAAAGTTGTTGTTAATACTGAGGGCGATATCGCTCGTGTAGATTTACTACCACCATTTGCTTAATTGTGCGATATTAGTGAGAAGGGTAAAAGGTGGTGAGGCAATTTTGGAGAACCCCATTAAAACACAAACAGGTGATGACAACACCACCTGTTCGAGTTAGGTCTTAGAATGTGACTCTGGTAGGACTCGAACCTACAACCAATTGATTAAGAGTAAAAGGATCACAATCGTGACCCTTTTTTTTGTTGCAATATTCAGTTGCTTAGTTCCATAATCTATCGAGACGATAAGGACATGGTTATTGTCAAGAATGGCAAAAATGTAGGTGTCATCCGATGTATTGAAAAAGGTAGAATTCACGCTGGGCATATTGAAGATGTTATCGAGCTGGCAAAACAAGAAAAAGTGCGTACTATTTATCTGTTAGCACTAGGGAAAATAGATCGACCTGCTTTTAAATTAGCCGTTCGTTCAAATGTAAAATTAATCGATGAAAATAAACTTAACATTCTACGCAGTAAATCTACACTCAATACTTAGTCGGTAACGTTTTTGCGTTACTAATTCATTACAAGTGACACTTATCAATCTCCTCATTTTAAAGTCCACAAAATAAAATCGCTCAAAATAGCCTTTGAAACAATTTTCCTCACTTATAGTAGATCTGTACCCTCTAACGATTTAAACAACAGAATCATTTTCTTTGCTCAATTTGCGCGGTATTCTTGAATCAATGGAGAACATCAGTTCTGCGCTGTTTTAGATAAATTATCAAAGGGATTGAGCAATGGATAAGTCAAAACGTAGCAGTAACGAAGTCAGCAAAAATGATGTCAGAGAAGCCTTAACTTTACTATTCAGTATTCTTGCATTTGGTTTATTAGTATTGATGATATATCTATGTAATCTCGTGCTTCATCATCCAGATAAACTTAGACAATTTGAGCAAAGAATTGAGTCATTAATCGAACCATATATTCCACTACTGCTTACTGTAACTGACATCATGGTCACGTCATTTATTTTGGTAATGGTAGCCTTGGTATTCTTTTGCGTCTATACAATTTGGAAAGGGAGACATTATCTGCCAGATGTCTTGGAAGGTGATGATAAATGATCTTAAGAACGATTAAATACCTTGACAATATAAATTCTCTCTTATTCCCATTTGTAATGGCAGTTTCAGTTGGAATGGGAGTAATAACATTTTGTCTTATAGCATTGAACGTAATTGTTTGGCATGAAAGCGATCCAATCGTGTTACAAGAGTTAATAGAGGTACAGCTACCATTTGTTCCAATATTTGAAAACTTTGCTAGGTATGTACTTACACCACTTCTGTGCATATCGACAACAATAAGTCTGTTGGTGATGTTTTCAGAATCTATTGAACCTGAAAGTCGAGATAATCAATGAGATATACATTTTTAGGTGATAAGCAAACTCGAACTGATTTAGTCGGGATGCAATGTGACCCGGTTAGGCGTAAAGATGGTAAATGTGTTGTCTCGGTTAAAATGGCAACGGCATTGGTAATTGACGAGCAGGGCAATCACTACGTTGTACCACGGCGTATGCTACGGCTGAATCATCATGATTAGTTCAGATTTGGCATACACAATTTTATTATTAATGCAGTTCCTCATATGGGCATCAATTGCTTGGGTTGCCCACCGCGACCAATACAAGAACCTTTAATCATAGTCTCCTTTCAATAATTTCTGATAATAGTCCAGATGCCACCATATTAAGATTTAATGTGAAGTCAATCTCATCAAAAGTTTCACGCAATGGTATTTTAGTTTTATCCCAACCATGTCCATCAGTAATCCAAATAAATTGATGTCCAAAATTCTTTACAGCTGAAAATAAAGACTGATACTCACGTGCGGTCTTATCTAATTTTGAACCACCGCTACTATAGTAATTAGTTTCAATCAAAGATAGTTTGTCATCACCAATTTTGATAGCAAAATCGAAACGTCGTGAACCTGATTTAACATCAATATCCCATGTCTTTTTAATTTTGCTTGCCGTAGCTTGGGTAATGTATTGCCAATTCATTTCTTCACAAAGAGGCTTAACAGAACGTTCGACCAGAGTCTCCATTGTTGTACCGCCTCTGTTCTTGCGCCCATGAGTTCCTAAACCAACTTCAACTCCAATGACATAATCTACAATAGATTTAATTCTTTTCTTTTTTAGAATATCAAGTAAACCAGTTTCACTAGCAAATTCACATGCTTTTTCAATCTGGTCATCAGGCAAACCAAATAGATTATCCTCGTATCGAAAATCAAAACCTTTATATATGAAATCTCCATGTTCATAATCAACCAAAATGTCCAGCTGCTCATCCCTAGATGCTATCAAAATTGGTATGACTCGAATTATACGTGGTTGATCTTTTAGCAATTTCCTGAGTGCTTGTTTAGGCTCAGGTTTACCTACAATATAATTCATTGTGTTCAAGTCTATTTCAATCTCTTCGATATTACCTAAAACTGTTTCCCAATCAACAAAGTAGTTCCACAGTGTGATTGACGTTGCTAGATTGTCAACCAAATAATCGAATACTTCATCACAGTCTTTACAACCTAAAAAATCGTTAAAAACATCGTCGTATTTCATTTTATTTCCTCAATTCGTGAGTAAAATAACTTTTGGGCAAGATATACTAGAAAATATGTGTTATGTTTAATCATCATTGCAGACGAATAATTTGGAAGTAAGCTAATGAATTTAAAGCCTCCTTTAAAATGGGCTGGGGGTAAACGATGGTTACTACCATACCTTGAATTAACATGGAAGCAAAATAACAATCGTCGTTTAGTTGAACCGTTTTGTGGTGGTCTAGCAATTACACTTGGTTTGCAACCCCCACAAGCCTTACTTAATGATATAAATGTTCACTTAATCAATTTTTATCAACAACTTCAAAATGGTTTAGAATCCACTTTAGGAGCAGATGATAATAATAGTGATTTGTTTTATCAACGTAGAGAGAAATTTAATGCTCTCATAAAGCAAGGTAATCACTTATCTCATGAATCTGCACTATTGTTTTACTATCTCAACCGAACTTGTTTTAATGGCTTATGCCGTTTTAATAATAAGGGTTATTTTAATGTTCCAGTTGGGCGTTATAAGTCTATCAATTACATGACAACACCAGATTTTGCTCCATACCAAGGTTTATTAGAAAATTGGACTTTTACAAGTGGTGACTTTGAACATGTTGATTTAGAACCTACAGACTTTGTATATGCCGATCCACCTTATGATGTTGAATTTACTAAGTATTCAAAGGTAGATTTTGAATGGAAAGACCAAATTCGACTTGTAGAATGGCTTAAACAACATGATGGACCAGTAATTTTATCTAATCAGGCTACGGAACGAATTATTGATTTATATCAGCAAAACGATTTTGAAATTATACCTATAGAAGCACCACGTCGTATCAATCGAAATGGGGATAGAACTCCAGCATTAGAAGTATTAGCATATCGAAACTTGGAAATTGTTATCGAACAAAACTCCGACGAAGTATCAAATCAATTGTCTCTCTTCTAAACTATACAAAGTCTAAACTTCATTGTCAGTATCGTCATTCAAAAATGGGAAGATATTTCTCAATACATACCTTTACTCTTTGATAAGTAATTTATTATCACTACTTATCGGAGAGTAATAGAGAATCGCATTATTATTACTCATTATCACAGCAGAATAGAATAAGTGGTGATAATTCTCACTATTATTATCATTCTATTATCAAAAAAATAAACTATAAAAATTGATAATGACCTTTAAAGAACTCTTATTGCTAGTTTTTTATCATTTTATCACTGTTTTGTCTTGGCTACGCGCGTGCGCGCGTACACTGATGATAATGGTGATAATGTGATAATCGAATTTCATCGCAAATAAAAAAGGACTTTATTAGTCCTTAGATTAAGTCTGTAATTATGAACATCAAGGATATTAATTACGCTTTTTCTTTGATTTAGTGTATTTTCCATAAGTTTTCAGATAATACGTTATTGCAAAGATTTCAGTGAAGCACATTATGATGCCTCCCAATTTAGAAGGCGTTGAATGATTTGATATATCTACAATGAAAACAAGAATTACGAATCCAACACCCATTATGATATACAAAAGTGAAAATTTCAGGATAAATTGAAGTTGCTGATATGTCATGTTTATCCTCTCAATGAAGCTCTATAGCTGGCATATGGTGCAGGGATTGTAATGCTATAAAGAACAGTGCCATCAGGTGAAACAATCTCAATGTCACCTTGCTCACGATCCACTCAATTAATTAGGGCATTGCCATCTGCTGTACGTCTAGCGCTACCACGATTAGGCTGATAGTGATCTACTGAATATTCCCAAACTAAAGTCATTGTTTGGGCATCATGCTGATGACTGAATCCCGTGAAAAAATCACGGCTGAAAATATAGTCTGATGAACGCCAAGCTAATGTACCTGTATCCCGGTTCAAAGCTATGACCTCGTTTGTGTGTCTCACAGATATAATTAATTGATTACCATCTGGAGATAATCGAACGCTATTAGCATGAGTGAGGTCATAAAAATTCCAATTGCCCCAAGTGAGCATATCATCCATCACAAAATCTTCCTGCGTGTAAAAGTCCAAAAGAAGATAGTGATAAAGTTCATTGCCATCGGGAGTGACTTCTACAACCGATTGTCCTATAGATTTACTACCACCATTTGCTTAATTGTGCGATATTAGTGAGAAGGGTAAAAGGTGGTGAGGCAATTTTGGAGAACCCCATTAAAACACAAACAGGTGATGACAACACCACCTGTTCGAGTTAGGTCTTAGAATGTGACTCTGGTAGGACTCGAACCTACAACCAATTGATTAAGAGTCAACTGCTCTTCCATTGAGCTACAGAGCCATATAAGGTCTAAAATTATAAATTGTGTAGGGTAAAAATCAAGGGGCAAGTCAAGTACAGATGAGCTTCGTGTAAGGTAAGTGACGAGATACTCATTCGAGTTGCTCATTTTCCATAAGCTGATTATGATGAAGACATTATCCATTGTGAAAAGTGACCTTTCAATGACCAATAGTGATATGCAATTTGCACGTCAAATGATGGTCGAGCGATTGCTCACAGCCAATGATATTAACGAACCACAGGTACTCTCTGCTTTTGCCTATATACCTCGGCATCAATTTGTTGCAGAAAAATACCGTTATCAAGCCTATTGGAATCAGAAATTATCGATTGGCTATCAGCAAAGTATGTTATCGCCTGTAATAATGGCAAAAATGTTACAAGCTCTGCGTTTTAAAGGTACAGAGAATGTCCTAGAAATAGGTACAGGGTCAGGTTATTTAACGGCATTACTGACACAATTGAGTGCGTATGTTTTTAGTTTAGAACGTGTCCCACAATTGATGGAAAAAGCATCATCACAATTGGAATCACTCGAATTAAATAATGTGGATTTGTATATTGGCGATGGTAGTCAGGGGCTTGCAGATATGGCAAGTTTTGATGTGATAGTTGTTACTAGCTGTGTTGAACGTATTCCGCGTCCCTTAGCCTTACAGCTACATCCCTTACGTGGACGCATGATTATTCCTATAGGTGATTCTCGTAGGCAAGACCTCAAATTAGTACGACGCGAAGTTAATCGTTGGTATGCTCGAACATTTGCTTCTGTGCGTCTATCAAGTTTGAGAGGGCGTTATGGGGTAGTGCCTCCGTCGGTTTCTGTGTAATAAAAACGGACAGAATATATCTGCCCGTTTTTCATATCATGTAATTCTTAGCGAGATACCGCTTGTACAACACTTAAATCGCTCACAGGAATTGTTTCCTCAGTCCGTGTCAACGGTGCAAATAGACGAAGTGACAATGCTTGGGTTTCGTCTACTCCAGAAGTGTACATAATATAATTGCCATCAGATGTCCAAGATGGGGGTGTATATACCCAATCAGATCGGTTTGTCAATTCACGGACACTTGTGCCTGATTCCGTTGTTAAGCGGATACCCATTGATTCCCCATTCACATTAAGATAGACAATCTCATTGGATGTGGGTGACCATTGTGGTTGAACATTATTGCCACGACTATCCGTTACTCGCACTACACTAGCTTCAATATCGCTTGCGAAGGGATCTAATGTAAAGAGTTCATTGCGGGCAGGGGTTGCGCGGTCTGAACTGAATACTAATTTATCTCCAGTAGGATTCCAATCAGGGTCAGTATCAATGAAACCTGAATTTTCTGTTAGCTGGCTTGATAAGCCTGTATCGATGTCGTACAGATAAATTTCAAAATCGCCATCATTATCAGATGCAAAGGCGACTGAACGCCCATCTGGTGAAATAGATGGTGAGAAGGCATTGGGTAATGCAGAACTGGTTATTTCAACTACATTTGATAAATCAT
Organism: Phototrophicaceae bacterium; assembly: GCA_965230145.1. Taxonomy (GTDB): domain Bacteria; phylum Chloroflexota; class Anaerolineae; order Aggregatilineales; family Phototrophicaceae; genus JAUZRW01. The sequence goes on along the minus strand of CBDDKI010000002.1, from coordinate 1,382,336 downwards.
TGGTATTGGTAACAAACATTTGTGATTGAATTAAGTCAGGAAGTTCACCTGTAAGTGAGATAACAAAGCCACTAGGTGCTTGTGACACACTTGCATCAGATGTTGGCGGTGGGTTGCTTACAGTCGCAACTGTTGGCGTTGGCGTTGGTTGGTCAATTAATGTTTGTCTTGTGTAAACCAATAATCCTGTTACAGGGTCAAAATCTATATCACTCACATTTCCAAGCACACTTTGTAAGGCTAAATCATCACCATTCAAGCTATATATAGCTGAAGTCGCTGACCCTTGTATGCCCAAAATTATAAAGTCATAGTTAGTGCTAGCAGGGATTGTTGCAGTTGGCAAAGATGTACCTGTTGCGGTTGGCTCAGTCGTCGGTGTGAATGTAGGTGGCAATGTTGCATCACGGGTAACTGTTACTAATGTGCCAGAGAATGTTGGGGATGGTTCTATAGTGGGTGGAGGAGGTGTAAAATTAGGGTCAATTGTTGCAACGACTTCTTCTGTAATTTCAATCTGAGCGACCTGAGTAGGTACAGGTGTCGGTGCAGGCTGTAGTAATTGCGGTAAAAATGTTATTCCAAGAAAAAGTAAAATTAGAACTAGTGCTAAACCAGCAAGAATTGGGAATAGGCTTCTTCCACCATCACTTTGTGTGCCACTTGAACGTGGAACACTGCCTGAATTACTGCTTCCACGGCTACCAGTGGGTAGAGGTGTTTTTGCCGCCGCGCTAATTGTTGCAATATCGATATTTGCATCGTCACCTAATACACCAACCATAGTGTTCAGGGCTTGTTGTGCAGGGCGGTTGTTTGGGTTGATTTTGAGAACCCGCTCTAAACTCATCCGTTTTTCGCGTTGTGTATCAACAACCGATGCTAACCAAATCCATGCTTGTTCGTTATTACGGTCACGGCGTAAAACCCCTTCAAGGAGTTCTCGCGCACGTTCTTTATCACCTTGTTGTGCGGCACGAATACCAGCCACAAGTTGTCGATTTAGTTGATTTTCAGCCAAAGTTGAATCCTCCCCAATGGATAATTGGTATTAGATCATTATCCTTAATGATACAAAAGAATTGTATTTTCTGCATTGTTAGAGTCATCCAGTTAAATTGTGTATGGTTTTGGTAGCTAAGTTATTGATAATATGACAGGTGATAATAAAATTTTGGATTGATAGGCATTGACTTATATGAAAACAATCGGTCTTATCGGTGGTTTAAGTTGGGAATCATCTATTGAGTATTATCGTATTATTAACGAAACCGTTCGTGAACGGTTAGGTGGTTTGCATTCTGCTGAGTGTCTAATGTATTCGTTTGACTTTGCAGAAATTGAATCTTTACAAGCTAGTGGTGACTGGGAAACTGCCAGTCATCGGATGATTGCAGCCGCGCGGCAGGTAGAGCGAGGTGGCGCAGATTGTATTGTGATTTGTAGTAATACGATGCATCGTATGGCAGACGATGTACAAAATGCAGTCGATATTGAGTTGATTCATATTGCAGATGCCACTGCCAAACCGATAAAAGCTGACGGTATCAGTAAGGTCGGTCTTTTAGGGACACGTTTCACCATGGAACAAGATTTTTATAAGGGACGCTTAGTCAATATACATGATTTAGATGTCATTATCCCTGATGATAAAGGGCGAGAAAGCGTTCATGACATTATTTATAATGAATTGGTTGTTGGTGAAGTGAAAGATACCTCTCGTAGGATTTACCAAGATGTGATTGCTCAGGTGGTTCAGGATGGCGCACAAGGCATTATTCTTGGTTGTACAGAGATTGAATTGTTGATAAGTGATCCTAAATATAGTCCCGTTCCAATATTTCCTACGACTTATCTCCATGCTGTTGCTACAGTTGATTGGGCATTAGATGGATAATGAACTCAAAAATTCCAATTTCAAGAAAGTTGATATTATGATTTATCGAATTGTATTGCTTATATTTCTACTTATTTTAGGAGCCTGTTCATCTCCTGAACAAGCATCACCCACACCTGATATTCCTGCAATTGTCTCAGCAACAGTTTCAGCACAACAAGAGGCGTTTTATCAACCTGTACTACAGTCTCCTGCAAATGGTGCAACCTTTGCTAACCCTGCATCAGTTATTCTATCGTGGGATTGGGTGCGTGATTTAGACGACGGTGAATTTTATGATGTACGTGTATGGCGCGAGGGTGAGCCTGATTATGGAATAACTTGGTCATCAACCAGTGAATTTAATCTTGCTGAATGGTTATCCCAACAAGATGCTGGCGAATTTCTATGGTCAGTTGCTGTTATTGAAGGCGATATTGATTCGGGTGAGGTCGTATCTGTTTTAGGACAAGCTCCTAATGCACGTCGTTTCACTGTTGATAGTAATCAGCTACCGACACCGGCACCTGAACCAACGCCAGTACCCTTCACGGTTGCTGATATGTTACGTCCACTTCCTGATGGATTTACAGCTGAAATTTATGGGCAATTTACCGATGCACCAACAGCAATTACGGATGCTGAGTTTGATGTGGATGGCTCATTTGTAGGGCTGGCAATTGATGGTCGTATGTACCGTGCAGAAGATGCAGATGCAGATGGGTTGCTCGATAGCTACACCCAAATCCTTGACCCAGAGTTGAGTTTTGAATGGGCAGTAGGGTTAGCCATCTATGAAGATCGTATCTACATTTCTGATCAAGGGCGTGTCGGTTACGTTGAAGATAATGACAATGATGGCATTTTTGATACGTACACGCTTATCTTTGACGACCTACCCGGACGAGTTTATCCGCTTCATTCCAACAATGATGTTCTCATATTTGAAGATAAACTTTATGTTGCGGTTGGGTCTACAACTGATCATGGTCCGATTAATCATGAGTACGAAGCCTCTATCTTGACGATGGATCTTGATGGTAGCAATGTCGAAATCTTTGCGCGTGGTTTTCGTAATCCATATGCGCTATCAATGTCTCCTGATGGACGTTTGTTCACAGGTGATAATTCTCCCGATAGCCTTGCTTCCAGTTTGCCATTTTACCCACCAGAAGAGCTAAATTATGTTCGTGAAGGTCGACATTATGGTTTTCCTGATGTTTACGGCAATAATTATGTCATTCGTGGTGTTGATTTTCCCTTAGAATTACCGATAACCCAACTCATCACATCTACTGCAACAGTTGGTGTAGCATATTATGGTGAAACACTCTTTCCTGAATCTTACCAAGATGGGGTATTCGTTGCCCAATTCGGTGGGATGGTACGCGGAATGGCAGTCGTTTACGTTCCGCTTGAAGATGCGGCTGGTGGCAATTACCAGAGTGATTGGCAACCATTCATAACATTTAATGAGGGATTCGAGCCGATTGACCTAATAGTAGGAGTGGATGGTGCGCTCTATATAGTTGAGTGGTCACATGGACATATTTTCCGCATTACATATGAAGAAACTGAATAACGCTCAAATTTAAACAGGGCATGATGGTCATGCCCTGTTATCCCTAATTTAACCAACCCCTTGCGGTGCTTCCACTGGTACATATGGAGTTTCCCACCAATCAGGGAAGTCTGCTATAGCCCCATCGAAATAGCGGTCTAAAATACGACGAACAATAGGTGCGGCGACCTCCGAACCTTCACGCGAATTAGGCACAACAACCGCAATAGCAATTTGTGGGTTATCAGCAGGTGCATAAGCAACATACCAAGCATTTGGTGCATTTAGTGTTTGTGCTGTACCGGTTTTACCACAGGAAGTATAACTTGGTGGTATAGCGTTCTCGCCAAAAATAAAAGTTGATGTTCCGAAATCACGGTCAATCGGTACATTGCACATACCTTCGCGTGTGACTTGTAAGGCTGTATCGCTAACATCCAATTGCCCAACTACAGTTGGCTGAATAATTTCTGCATCAGACCCTTCTCCGATTTGTTGAACCAGATATGGCTGATACAACGTACCACCATTAGCGACGGCAGCCACAAGGCGCACCATCTGTAAAGCAGTCACTTGTGTATCACCTTGACCAATCACATCATTGATGGCTGTAGTAACATTTGTTGGTTGCGGTATAAAGCCTGTTGCTTCGACTTCAGCCTCTAAGCCGATAAGCTGAGTGCGTTGCCCAAAGCCCCAGCGTGTTGCATAATCATAAAGCAAATTGGGGCTTTCTCGGTACATCAATGCGCCAACTTGCCAGAAGAATGGATTGCAAGATGTTGTGAGGGCTGTTGACATATAAATATCGCCTGCCGCATCGCGTTCGTCTACAACACGCCAATCTTCTCGTGTTCCTGCTGTATCGCCGAGGTTAGCACCATTCCATGTTAAATCACAGGTGAATATTTGATCTGGTTGCCATGTTCCTGAATCAGCGGCGGCAAGTGTTGACAAAATCTTGAAGACCGACCCCGGTGCATACTGCTCGGTATAGGCGCGATTAAGGAGAGCTGGTCCAACTGGTGGAATAATACTATTGCTACTTGCATTACTAATTTGACTTGGTGCAGCGGCAGCTGTCGTATTCGTTTGATAATAGCCACTTTCAGGGAAGAAAATGCGAGGATCGTAAGTTGGAAAACTAAACATAGATAGGATCGCACCAGAATTGACATCCATGACGACTGCCGCGCCACCTGTTGCGACCGATGCGAAATCAGGACTAGCATAATTCCATGCATCAATGAAGGTTTGGGCTGTATCCCACTGCAAATCACGGTCAATTGTGAGCGTTATAGATGTAGGGTCGTTTCCCTGTGTCGAACCAAGAGAGCGTAAGATGACACCACTATTGTCTATCAATCTCAGAGATTGGTCAGGTAAGCCTGCCAGTTCATCTTGATAGGTAAATTCTATACCAGCAGTACCAACGTAGTCGGTATCACTGTAACCTCTATCACGCCAATATTCTGTGTTTTCTGATAATACAAAAGTAAAATAGCCTGTAATATGGGCGGCAGCTCCATGACCAAAATAAGTGCGTCCAACACGAGGCTGAATTTTCGAACCTATGAACTCGACTTCAACATCTGTACCACAAATATTGTCTAAATCATTGCGATAGATATTGTAAATGTCATCGCTGATTTCGCCGACAAAAAATGCAGAATCGAGAGCGCGATAATCCACATAGAGGTTTTCAAAGTAAGAAATAGGACGTATCAATATACGGGATAAAAGTTGCGTACAGTCTTCCTCACCACGCATATCTGATAAGCGCATAATGAGTCCGTAAGTTGTACCATTTTGATTGACGAGCATTTGACCATTGGTATCATAAATATTACCGCGTGGAGCAAAACTGCGGTTGGGATCAAGGTTTACGTTTGCTGTCATACCATTGATAATATCCATAGGTGACCATGCCAGTCGCCAACTATTACCCTCTTGAACAAGGCGCATCGTGCGACCTGTATCAGGTATTTCGCCGAAGGTAGCTGTCTCTAATAGAACATCATAAGTAATAGCTGCTGACATACCCTGAATAGCTACATCCTGAATATCATAACTGACATTCGTAAATCCAATATTACTATGAGCAGAAATATACTGCTCACGAAAATCATCTAATGGATAGACTTCAGTCGAACGAGGATGTAATAAGGCATACATCGATTCAAATTCTTCATTTGCCCATGCGTCAAGAAAAGTTTCTGCTGTCTCTTGTGGACTTAAGCCTGCTGAGACTGAAACAACATTTGTTGGATTGTCAGCGGAAACTGGTTCTAAATTTGAAATTGCATCACAAGCCGTTAGAAATAGCATGACTGTGAGGCTAAAAAGAAATCGAAATGGCATTTTCATATACAAATAGTCCTATTTGACATACTATCATCACTATAATTTGGCAGAAACTTAAAGTCTAGTGACGGCTTTAGCCGTAGGTGAAACGGCAGATTAAACAAATTTAGGGTGTAATGTACGGGAAATAGTATAATTTGTACTATGGGTACTATTGAATAATTTGACAAATTGTTACAAAATATTAACGTGATCCATCGCTATCATCTGAGAAATATCCAGACCTAACTCTTACATTAACGCATTTTATTTAAAGAATCGTACAGAATTATGGCAACTGAAAATACCATATTTATTACCCAAACTATTCGACACCTAGCAGACTTATCCGAAGTGATGCAGAGTCTTGTGGATTGGACGGCAGTTGAATGTGGAACAAGCTATCTGATGTGGGATGGAAAATTATTTACCTCACAAAATATTCAATCTAATGCTGATTTAGTAGCATGGCTGAATAATAAAAATAACTGGCATAATCTGCAAAATGTTAAACAAACGACGGACACCCTGCTTATCCCGATACTCATTAGAGGAAAAACACAGGGGATGATGGCGATTGACGCACCTTATAAAAATGCTGTACAAATAATTCCCTTAGTAGAGATGCTATCAATGCGCCTTGAGGCTAATCAAATTAGCATCTCTTTACAAGCACAAACGACCCGTCTATCTGCTGCTGCGCGCGTCTCCAAAGCAATTATTACTACCCCCAATTTAGAAGAGCTTCTAGAGAATATTTTGTGTTTAATTTGTAGCGAGTTTGATTATGACATTGCACATGTCCTTCTCTTAAACCAAGAACGAGATAATTTGGAATATGTCATGGCATGTAATATTCGTGGTGACATAATTTCTGAAATAATAGGAGAACGATTGTCTCTAAAGGATGAAAGTGCTGCCAAGTGGGTGATTACACAGGGCTACTCCCTCATTCTCAATGATGCACAATCAGATGAGCGATTTTATCCTCATCCGTCATTACCACATATTGGCTCGGAAATGGTCTTGTTGTTGCAAGATGCGAATGAAGTTCTTGGGGTCTTGAGTGTTCAAAGTAAGCAGAAAAATGCCTTTTCATCAGATGAGCAAGATGTAATTCAAGGAATTGCTGACCAGTTGGCAATTGCGATTTACAATACAATTTTGTTCTCTAAATTGCGTGAAAGTTTGGCAGATATGAATGCAATGGGTGAGGTTAGCTTATTGGTGCAAGCTGCCTTTGACTTAGAAGCACTAACAAGCCGAATTTATGATGCCATGCTTCGTTTACATCCGACTGGTGATTTTACGTTTGCTATTTATGATCAAAGCGAGGATGCACTTGATTTGATTAGCTATCGTGAAGGTATATCTGGACAGTCACGACAAATGGTTGCCGATGATATTATATCTAAAATGATAGTACATTCCGCACCAATTTTCTGGCGAAGTGCTGATGAGCGCGAAGCAACCTCAGCTTATTTTGAGCTACCATTAGCGCACATGCCACAATCATTTTTGGGCTTACCTTTGATTGCAAAGGATACGGTTTTAGGAGCTTTATATACCCAATCCGATACACATACTGCCTTTGATGAAAATGATTTGCAATTCATGCTAGCATTAGTCAATTCTGCGGCATTTGCGCTAGAAAACATGCGTTTATTAGATGATACGAAACAGCGTGTTCATGAGATGGAAATCATTAATCGGATTAGCCATACTTTATCAGAAACTTTTGGTATGCCTGTGATGTGGGAGCAACTATTACTTGAATTGGAAAATCTCTTCCCACATGGTTTTGTTAGTGTTGCTTTGTACGATATTAGTTTGAAAGAGCTAAAAAAACCTATCATTGGTAGTTCAACAGGCATCTTAACCTCACCTCCATCTGTGCTTGCTGAAGTTGTGGTTGAGAATGGGATAACTCTAGATTTTCAAGATTTATCACAAGAAGAAGAACGCTTAGATAGTCTCGGTATTGATTCTTTTGCATTAAATTTGGACGCAGTACGTTCATGGATGGGAACACCACTCAAAAGTAGAAACAATGAAACAATCGGAGTTATGGCATTACAGAGTGACAATCCTGATGCCTTTTCTGATAGAGATTTATCATTGTTAAATATGGTAGCCGCACAAACCTCACTTGCGCTTGATAATGCTTTCTTGCTTAAAGCAGAGCAAGAACGGCGTGAAGTTGCTAGTAGTCTCATTGACATGGGGCGAATTATGACATCAACGCTCAATTTTGATGATGTATTTGCGCGTATTTTTGAGCAGGTTGAACGTTTAGTAAAGTATGAACGTGCAGTGATTCTCACTCCGATTGCAGATGCAACTGACCAATTAGCGATACATGCCGTGGAAGGTTTTGATAAACAATACATTGGGCGAAAACTATACTTTCATGAGCATAGCCCCTTAGCACAAGTCATTCACCTACAAGAACCTTTGACAATTACTTCTGTTGGGAAATCAAGTATTTGGCTGAATCAACCTGATATGTTAAGAGATGGTGCATCACAATCGTGGATGGGTGTGCCATTGGTTGTGCAGTCACAGGTGATAGGGATTATCTCGTTGGATAGTGTCGATGATGCTCCTTATGTTGCTGACGATGCGATTCCTATTTTTGCCTTGGCAAGGCAAGCTGCTATAGCGATTGAAAATGCGCGTTTGCACAGCGAAGCTGAATCTAATCTTGCGTCACTAAAAATGCGTGCAGAACGTTTAGCATCTATGCACCATTTAGCGACGTATGTGAGTTCATCTTTATCGCAACAAGCAATATTAGACCATACGACGCAACTGTTAGCAGATTTGTTCAAAGTAGATTATGTCAGCATTGTTCGTATTAATATGCTAGATGGCAATGGATATTTAGTCGCTGAATATCCAGAATCCGAACTTCTTGGCGAGATGGTATTAGGAAAAGGTACGCCTGAATATAAAAGTCTTCAAGAGATTAAACAACAAAATAAAGCCTTGTTCATTCATCCAGATGATATTCCTGATAATTTTCACATTTTAAAGGAATTTGCAGGTGGATATGTATTAGCACCGCTGATTGCTCATGAACACATTCTTGGGACGATCATACTTGGTATTGCGGATGAGAATTCTCATTTTGATGAAGAAAATTTAGAGACATTCATGACGATTGCTGCTCAAATTGCAGTTGCTATTCGTAATGCTGAACTATTCCAACAAGCCCTAGAAGCAAATCGACTAAAAAGTGAATTCTTGGCAAATGTTAGCCACGAGTTGAGAACTCCATTAAATGCCATTATTGGGTATAGCGAATTACTACTAAGTGGCACTTATGGAGAGTTAGAAGAGAAACAAGAAGACCGCTTAGAGCGCGTCTATCGTAGCGGACGACAACTGTTGATATTAATTAACGACATTCTTGATTTGTCTAAGATTGAGGCAGGCAAGATGGAATTGGCAATGGCAGAGCTAGATGTTAATGCCTTAGTCCGTGATGTGGTTAGTATGGTTCAACCGCAAGCGGAAGAAAAAGAATTAGGCATATCAATTGATGTTGAAGACAAATTACCACAAGTATTTGTTGACCCTCAAAGAGTAAAGCAAATCTTAATTAATTTATTGAGTAATGCTGTCAAATTTACGAAGGAAGGGGAAGTTCAAGTTAAAGTACAGCGTGCATCATTAAGTTTACGAGAATTTCCTGAATTACCTATTCATATCATTTCTCGTGGTAATCTGTGGGTGCATATTAGCGTGAGCGATACAGGAATAGGTATATCAGACACAGATAAAAGACTAATTTTTGAAGCCTTTACCCAAGCTGATGGTTCAACTATTCGAGAATATGAAGGCACAGGTTTAGGATTAGCTATTACGAAGCGACTTGTGAAAATGCACAATGGTCATATTTGGCTAGAAAGTGAATTGGGTGTAGGCAGTACATTCAACATTTTGTTACCTAGTGTCGAAACGATTAAGCGCCCAAAATATGTGCCAGACCCAAATGATAAACGCCCTGTGATTATCTTAGCTGATGAAGATGAAATGACTTTACAACTAATATCTGAGTATTTAAATCCTCAGCAATACAATACAATTATCGTTCGTAGCGTTTCAGAACTATTTGATGTTGCAAGCGAAGTTATTCCATCAGTTATTTTAGCTGATTTAATGATGCCAAATACTGAAGGGCTTGGCATTTTATACCAGCTAAAAGACAATAATTTTACAGCAAATGTTCCCATCATAATTTCTTCAATTCTTGATAGAGAGCAACAAGTTTTAGAACTTGGCGCAAGAGCATTCATCAAGAAGCCTGTCTTACGCAGTGATTTACTCCCATTGTTAGAAGAGATACTCTAAATCTCTGATGAAAAATTTATTTGTTTATGGCACATTGCAAGATGAAACCGTTCAGCAAAATTTGATAGGACGAATCGTTAGTGGTAAGACTGATACATTAGTTGGATATGCTATCCATTCAGATTTGATGCCACCTTATCCTGTAGCAATGCCTGCTGATAATGCGACTATTCAAGGCATTGTATTGAGTGTGTCGGTTGATGAATTGTCTAAACTCGATGCTTATGAGGGGGAATGCTATTTGCGCGTTCGTGTGTATCTGCAAAGTGGTCAAGAGGCATGGGTTTACGTTGGTAATCCTGCTTGTTACCCAGATAATGTTATCTGATTTTTTATATCATGAAAAAAATTTTACTTATCTCGCGTTGCCCACCTTATCCTCTCCATTTTGGCGATAGACTCATTATCTGGCATTTAGCAAAAGAACTATCTCGACGTGGCTACACAATGGATTTACTTGCTTTAACTCAGCATGATAGTGATGCAGACAATGTCAGTTACTATCAATCATTTTTCCGCGATATACAACTCTTTTCTGAACGTCCTCGTAGCCAAATAATGTACCTCAAACGTTTATTAGGTCATCATTATCCACAAGATAGCTCATCTGCGTGGCAACCCGACTTGTGGATTGCAATTGAGCAACAAATGGCTACGAACGAATATGATATAGTGCATCTCTTTGGTGGAGTACACGTTTACGAGTTTGCCCATTTATTACAAAATATCCCCACTGTAATCACACCGTATGAATCATATAGCTTGTATCTCAAGCGTGAATTTGAGCAGAAGAAACAACTTAGTATATGGATAAATCGGCAACTGACGCGCCAATTTGAGCGTTGGATGTATAGTCCATATGATTGTACTGTTGTATTGACTGGTGAAGATAAAGAGGAACTACTTAGTATAAATCCACAATTGGCTATAGACGTTATCCCGAATGGTATCGACTTAGATGATTTTCCAGCTCAAACTCAGCTTCGTGATGAAGCGACTTTGTTATTTGTTGGTAATTATGAATATCCTCCAAATCATGATGCTGCACTTAACTTAGCCCAAGAAATTTTTCCGCGCGTGAAATCAATTATTCCTTATGTCAAATTACAATTGGTGGGTAATGCTCCTACTGCTGAGATGCTTGCACTAGCAGATGAGTCGATTGAGATAACAGGGCGTGTGCCAAGTGTACAAAGTTATTTGGCAAGTGCAACCATTTTTGTGTGTCCATTACGTGTAGGCGCAGGAATTAAAAACAAAATTTTAGAAGCTCTTGCAATGAGCATACCCATTATTGCTACGCCATTAAGCATGGAAGGTATACGCGCTGAACACAATGTAAATGTAATAGAGGCAACAATTGAAGAAATGTCAGGAGCAATAATTAATTTGTTACAAAAACCTGATTTGCAGGAGTTTTTATCTCACAACGCACGCCCTCTCATTGAAAAAAGTTACACATGGCAAAGTGTCACCACACAGTATGAAGAGTTGTACCATAAACTCAGTAATTGAACGCAAATCATAGTAAAAATTGTCCTATTTTTTTCACACGGTATACTATGGGCAATTCCGACCACAATTCAAGTGAATCACCATGAAAATTATATTTTGCCAAGACCCCTTAGATGAGAGTAGTCCTGATTCGATGTACATAGATGAGGTGGCGGCAGCAACACATGCTGGGTTAGAGTTTGAATTGTTGGATTATAGTGCCATTGCTGACCAGAATAATCCTGCACGGTCTGTTCGGGATATTCCAGTTCATGAGATGGAGACTGCCATTTATCGGGGATGGATGTTAAGTGCGCGGCACTATTCAGCACTTTATGATGCTTTACTAAGTCGTGGTATTCGCTTACTAAACACAGCAGATCAATATCGTTTCACTCATCATCTACCACAATCCCTCAAGCTAATAGAGGCACATACGCCACGTACCTTATGGATGGAAACGGACGGTAAAAATCTATCCTATGATGCGATTATGCAATTGCTGATTCCATTTGCAGGACAGCCTCTAGTTCTCAAAGATTTTGTGAAATCGGCGAAGCATTATTGGTATCAAGCCTGCTATATCTCATCTGCCTCCGATGCAACGGCTGTTAGAAATACAGTTGACCACTTTCTAATGATACGTGGCGATGGATTAGAAGGAGGATTAGTCTTTCGTGAATTTATTGATTTTAAGCCACTAGCCGAACATCCTTCTAGCCGAATGCCTTTAACTAAGGAATATCGTTTGTTCTTTTTGAAAGGTGTTCTGATTGCTACTTTGCGCTATTGGGATATTGATGGTTATATTGAAACCGATATGCCACCTGTAGATTTATTTTCCGATATTGCTAAACAAGTGAGAAGTCACTTTTTTACTATGGATATTGCTCAACGAAGTGATGGCGAATGGATGATTATTGAGTTGGGAGATGGTCAAGTTGCAGGTTTACCAACAACTAGTGATGTCGATGCGTTTTATAGGGCACTGGCGAAATAATTAAGGCTATATTTTCGTGTTTGCTATCCTCATTTTGTGCTATAGTTGTGTGTAGCACTGCACGTAAGTGACGCTGGAAATTATTATGTCGAATAATCCACAACCCCCTTATTATGGCAAGCAACCATCAGAGCAGAAAGCCTTAGCACAACAAATCGTTAATTGGGTTGCGCTCGGATATAGCCCACGCGATATTGAGCGTGAGATGTTCCTCTTTGAATTAAGCCAAATGGAAAAACATCAACCTCATATTGCTCATGTAATACGTGCTTGTGCGCTTGCACCCTACGTTAGCCCGCAAATTATTGGCATACTACGTGATAAAGCTGAAGATAAGTCAAAAAACCAACATCTCTATCAAGAATTATCACAACTGGCTTTCATCAATCAGCATCATAAAGGTATTCAGTATGATGCGGCTGTACGCAACTTTTTGATAGAAGATTGGCAAACTAGGGATGATACCCAGCAGGTTTATCATCAACGCTTATCTCATTACTTTGAAAATTTAGGTAAAGACTACTTCATAAATAAAGATTTTGATGCTTGTATTGATGCCTTGTCTAATGCGATTAAATTACAACCTGATAATCTAGAACTACTGAGTCGACGAGGGCAAGCCTATCATATTATTGGACGATATAAGCAAGCCTTCTATGATTTCGAGCATATACTAAATCAAGATAAGACAAATGCTGAAATATTTTTCTGGCAAGGACGTAGTTTATATGGCTTAGGGAAGATGCTAGAGGCAATAGATGCCTTTGGTCATGCTATCCACAAATCACCGAAAGATGCCCTTTATTACCATTGGCGTGGACGTGCGAATTTTGCTAACGAAAACTTTGCAGATGCGCTCGCTGATTTTAGTAAGGGAATAGAATTACAACCTGAAACGTCGTTGTATTATACGTGGCGTGGCATGGTATATAGAACACTCGGTGATTACGAAACAGCAGTTATAGATTTCGGCGAAGCAGTGAATCGTGATCCAAATGATGGTGATAATTATTATCTACGCGCACAAACCTATCGTTCATTAGGGGATTTACAATCTGCTGTGAATGACCTCTCTCAGGCAATTAATTTGCAACCGAATGATGCTACAAACTACAATTTGCGAGGTATTTTGCTAAGGCACCTTGGAGAATATAAATCGGCAATTGCGGATTATGATAGAGCTTTAGAAATTGAACCACATCAAGCTAACTATTATATTGGTAAAGGCTTATCTTATGCCTCAATGGATGAGAATGAGCAAGCATTATGTGAATTTGACCGCGCAATTGAACTCGATACTGATAATGGAGATTACTATTACAGTCGAGCAAGATTACTCAAAGACTTAGAACGTTTTGAAGAAGCCTTAGCTGATGTTGAGCGTGCGATTGAACTTCAAGAAGGAGATGCCTTTAATTATAATTTGCAGGGTATTATTTTACGTCAGTTGGGACATTACGAGGAAGCATTGGATAGTTATAAATTAGCTATTTCTATCCAGCGAGAAACAGACTTCTATATTGGGCGAAGCCTTACTTATCATCAACTAGGACAATCCGCCGAAGCACTTTCTGACCTTGATATAGCAATAGAACTTGAGGCAGATAATCCCCAAATTTACAATACGCGCGCCATTATTTTGCGCTCATTGGGTAATTACCAAGATGCCTTGAAAGACTATGATATTGTTCTTTCACTTGACCCAACCCATGCTGATGCCTATGTTGGTAAAACGCTCGTTTATAATGCTCAAGGACATTACGAAAAAGCTTTGATGAGTATTACTCAGTTGGTGAATATTTACCCCGATGATGCCAATACCTATAACTCACGCGGGGTGATTTATCGAAATTTAGGCTGTTATGAGGAAGCTCTGGCAGATTATTGTGAAGCAATCCGTTTAGACCCTAATAATACTGATTTTTACTTAGGTAAGGCATTTGCACATCGTAGTATGGAGCAATATGAGGATGCACTAACCTGTTTGAATAAAGTCATAGACTTGGATGAGAATACGGACTCCTCCTATTTTTGGCGCGGACTTGTTCATCAAGATTTAGAGAATTACAGCCTTGCTATTGCCGATTTTACACGCGCGATTGAACTCAATCCCAGTGATGCCTATAACTTCCAATCGCGTGGCGTAAACTATACCTTAACCCGTGATTTTGACTCTGCTATTGCTGATTTAAGCCATGCCCTTAAACTGATGCCAAATAACGCAGGGCATCATTACTTGCGCGCTCAAGCCTATTTTGAATGGGGTAAATACGAAGAAGCTCTAGAAGATTATTCACTTGCGATTGAGCAACAGCCCATGAACAAGAACTATCTCGAAATACGAGCTTTTACGCATCATCGTTTACGACACTATTATCAAGCCTTAGCAGACTTAAATCGTTGTGTGGCATTACAACCTGATAATACCCTTAGCTACTATTGGCGTGGATTAATTTACCTGAATGTTCAAGATTTTGAGATGGCACTTGAGGATATCAATTATAGCCAAGAACTTGACCCTGATAATCCTATTTCACAAGCATATTGTTCCTTCTGGCGTAGCATAACCTATTTGCTAATGGATAATCAAGAGATGGCTCAGTCTGAAATGACTAAGGTGCAATCTACTATGTCAAAAATTGATGATGATACACAGCGGTGGCGGATACAAGCCTTATGGTATTTGTTTAACAAGAATAATCAACTTGCTCAGACATACTACGCAAATATCCTTGCTGAAGATAGTCGCTTTGTAAAATTATTCAGCCCTTGCTTGTATTTGATTCAGCTCGAACGGTTATTCCCTGAGCGAGACGATTTTCAGGAAATGTTTAATTGGCTAAATCCTCAGATAACTTAGCCTATGTCTGACTTGATTGTACGTCCAGTTCATGCAGATGAAATGGGGCATGTAGCTAGTCTCATTGCAGACATATTAGCTAAAAATGCCTCACAGCAATATGAAGCACTTTATACACGCTATGCTGAACATTTATTAACCTATCCACAATTTTCTTTTGATAACCTTCGCGTTGCCGTTTATAAAAATAGAATTGTATCTGTTGTACATACAGTCGATTTCTCCCTACGTTATGGACGTGCCACGCTTAATGTTGTGGGCATTAGCTTCGTGTGTACGATTCCAAAGTACCGTGGAAGAGGATTTGCAGGTGCTGTTATCAAAGATACACTAACATTTGCCGCAGAGCAGGGCGCACATCTTGTTCTTGTGGATAGTCCAATTCCAATCTATTTTCAACAGTTTGGCTTTAGCCCTGTATGGACGAAATATACACTTCAAATAATGTCGGCATTAGCGGCAGAATTGCATCAACCGCTTCAAATACGTGTTGCGATGCCCTCAGATATACCGATTATGGCTCAAATGTACGACCATTATTGGGGGATGCGTGTCACCTTCGAGCGTAGCGCAGAACTCTGGCGATGGCGTATGAATCATGGACGAGGCGAAGCCTTGGTCATGTTCGGGCAATCAGGAAAAATTCAGGGATATATCTGGCATTTAGCAGAAGATTTCTCTGCAAAAAATGAGATTGTTGCAACAACACAACCTGCAATTGCAACAGCCTTAGCTTATAGTGGGAGACGATGGCAATCAGTTGGTGAAGAAACAGTTGTTTGGTCTGTGCCACCTGATGATGTGATAGTTCCCTATGCCCAGCAGATGATTCCATTGAGTTTGAATGCAAGTTTTTCGCCATCAGCAGGATGGTTAGCGCGTGTCATTGATGCCTACGCGCTAATTGATGTTTTATTGCCTGAAATCATAGGGCAAATTAATTCAAGCCCTCTACCATTTGATGTACATGATTTAATTCTGAGGATTGCCCCTGATGGAGTTGAAATCGGCTTGCAGTCAATCCCTGAGAGCATCTGTCAACTATCCCTGCGTGATTTTATTCAGATTTTGTTTGGTGCATTACGTCCCGAAGCCTTAGCAGTGCGACATCCTTTATCGGTTGAGAGTATCCAGCTTTTGCAGACGATTTTTCCAGCACGGGTTGCCGCCATTGCAGGTTGGGATTGGTTTTAACCCTTACAGTGAATTGACCAAATTACTAACACGCTCTAAGCCTTGCATTAATAAACCACGCGGACACGCCAAGTTCATCCTTACATAACTGTCAAGATTGTTACCAAAGAATGAGCCTGGTGAGAAGATAACTCCTGCTTCTTGTGCAAAAAACTCTGTCA
The DNA here is from genome assembly GCA_965230145.1 of Phototrophicaceae bacterium. Lineage (GTDB taxonomy): Bacteria > Chloroflexota > Anaerolineae > Aggregatilineales > Phototrophicaceae > JAUZRW01. The sequence continues at coordinate 1,365,491 of CBDDKI010000002.1, read as the reverse complement.
TGGAGCTATATTTCTCTGGCAAGGTTATCGCGCTAAAATCCATCCATAATAGATAGGTCGCTTCTGGTATTGTGCTTTTAATCATCGGTAGATTTCCACGCAAATATTCAATGGCATAATCTCTATTTTCAGTAATATACGCGCGTGTTTGGTCTAACCAATCTTCACAATCGCGGTAGCCAGCCAGTAGAGCTTCATAGGCTAATGTGTCCACGTGATAGCCCGAACCCCACGAGAACTCTGCAATTTTTTGTCGTTTTTCATCATCAGGAATAATGGCTACTGAGCAAGCTAACCCAGCCATATTGTAGGTTTTTGTGCCAGCTAGCATTGTAATCGTATTGTGGGCAATCTCTGGTGATAGGGTTGCAATGGGAATATGTTGACTGCCCCCAAGCATCAAGTCACAATGAATATCATCAGACGCAATAATGATATTATTTTTCAGACAAATATCGGCGAGACGTTCAAGGTCTTCACGGCTGTACGCCTTTCCCGATGGGTTATGTGGAGTACAGAGATAATACATCTGTGTTTGTGAGGTGATAGCACGCTCAAACGCATCAAAATCTATTTCATAATGAAATGTCTGAGCATCATCATCCACGCGAATCATAGGTACTTTTTGGGCAAAGCGTTGGTAATGTTGAGGGCGTGAAAGAAATGGTCCGTATACTGGGGTATCCATCAAAATGCCAGAGCCAACATCTGTGAGGGCTTGAGTGACTGCTCCTAAAAACATCACCATTCCTGGATTATAGAGAATCCACTCAGGCTGAATTTCCCAGTCATAGAGGCGCTTCATGCGTTTCACTATTTCATTATTGAGTTCTGTTGGGGCAGATGTATAACCGAAGAACCCATGATCAATGCGTTTTTTGAGAGCTTCACGTATTTCAGGTGGATTAGGAAAATCCATATCCGCAACCCAAAATGGCAGGTCATCGTCCCTCATTGGGACACGTTCACCTTTGTCGTCCATGCGTATTGACCATTTGATGGATGATGTGTTTTTGCGATCATGAATCGTATCGAAGTCGTATGTTTTTGTATTTGAACTAGCCATTGGGTTTCCTGACATTACGGGTAGTTGTTAGCGGATGAGTTGATTCAGATATTAAAATTATGTTTTTAATTTATGCTTAGATTATGCCGTATATGATGATAGGCATCAACTATAATGGACATAATAGTAACAATATCTGCTTGATGTAGATGTTGTGAGTATATATTGAAAGATAGGGTAATTCCATGAGCCAACAACCACCATTACCGCCAGAAATTGGTACAGCACCTGTGCAATCGTCAAAGTCTGATTATGTAGAAATTGAAATTCCTGCCAATAATGTTCCTGTTCCGCAATCACGACCAAATTGCTTATGGGGCTGTGGTGGAATGCTAGGCATTATGATTATTTTTTTTGGGTTAATTGGTGGAACAATTTACTTAGGTGCAGAGAGTGTGATTAACGGATTTACAGGTTATTTCAACTTGCCTTCCATCAATATTGATTGGAGTGCGCCGGGTGATATTGATATTCCTGATAATGTGTATATTCCGCCTGTTGAACGTATTAAGACTTTATCCGAATTGACGACAACTCAATATAACTATGCCGATGTGACATCTGGGCAACGGAATATGCCAGCGTGGTTGTCGGCATTGTATGGCGATAGTGTGGTGATGGTTGTAGTGGGGACGATTGAAGCAGGGATTGATGTGAGCCAAATAACAGAAGATGATGTTCTATATGATGCTGAGACTAAGGTTTTGACTGTCACTTTGCCTGCACCTGTTTTGCAGAGTTGTTTTTTAGATGAAAGCCAATCGTATATTGTGCGTCGTCAGACGGCTGTATTTGCTGACCCGATGGATAATTTAGAAGATACCTTACGTCAGCAAGCCTTGACCTACTACCGTGATACAGCTTTAGAAGAAGGTATCTTAGTCGATGCGGAGACTGATGTGCGTGCCTCTTTGGCTGAATTGCTGAGCATCTTGGTTAATGATGAGACCGTGACAATTAATATTGCCTTTGATGCGCCTGTTTTAGAGCCAGTTTTGCCATCAAGTTGTCAGTGAAATTCCCTGTTTAACAGGAGATAACAGAGAAAACAGGGACATTAACAGGGATTATGGGCGTGCGAAAAGAGCCGAATAACAGCCAAATTTGTATTATTTGGTTAATAAACGGTTTGGAAAAAATGCCACGAAAATAGTATTCAGTTGTTAAGGTGCTAAACAGAGTCTAGCAAAGAAATAGTTGCTTGTGTTGTTGATATGACCGTTCATATCCCCGTTGATAGTGTTGGAGGATTGTTTGTTTACATACTGGTTTTTTCACTTTCAGTGTTCTGTGCAAAATTATATTTCTCGATTTTATTCACAAAGGAGTTTTGTGTTTTCAAATCTGTTATTTCTTGCTCTAATTCTTTTATGCGCTTTTGAAGAATTACGGACTGAAATTTAGTCTGTTTCAATTGAATTTTTGACATCTTTTGGGCTAAAATCTGGTTTTTGAGAATGTTTGTTAATTCTTCAGTATTCTTCTTAACTCTTTCAGTAAGTTTCTCGTCTCCGTAGCCAAAAACAACTTTGTGATACTGTTGTGATTTTTTCCAAAGGTTATCATCATCTTTAAACGGTGAGCGTAGTTTAATGGGATTGAAGTAACCGATTATTGCAACACGTAATTCTTGTATTATTTGCCAATACTCATCAACATAACAAGTAAAATCCTCGTCAAAGAGAATTTGTGCTTCCCAACTTAGAACACGCATTTCACGAATAATATTTATAAGCGGTTTTAAACGTTGTAAATGACCATACTGCATGTTAAGTTCTCTAGCTTCTTCACTAGTTTCTTCTTCTCCTCTAATACGGTCTTTGTATTCTATAGGTGAAGGACCGACAGGATTTCTTGAAGCATGAAAATTCGCTTCAAATTCAAGTGCAAGTACACCAAAACGTTTGACCAATTCCATTCGGTTTTGCCTTCCATTTCTTTACGCCATTGAGAGAAACCTATAAAGGCTGCAATTGCAATAGCAACAGTTCCTACTGCAGTTACAACAGTTGCTATCATCATGACTATATCTAAAGAAGTAAGTTCCATGAGTATACCTAAACTATAGATTTGTTGAATTTATCTTATACGAATGATTATAGTTTGTGTCCCTCAATAATTAGGGGGTAATGTTCTTGAAAATATATTTTTAAGCAAAAAACGTGCAAATCTGCACGTTTCGTTTAAGAAGTATAAAGTGTGGATAACTAATGATGCCCATCTTGGTCATGGAGGTCTTTGACACTCTCGATTGACCTTCTATCACTCGTTGAATATGCTTCTTTTTAATTGGCAATTAGTCTCGTAATAGCAGATACAAAACGCCTCTAGCCAAATTTACCAGTCATGAATTGGTGGTTTGCCATTACGCCAATTCCATTCTCGATCCTTCAAGAAAATAACAATTGCTTCTTCAAGCTCAACACGCCAATCTTGAAAATCTAAAAGCATTTCAACATAGGCATCCACTGTTTCAGAAGAGGGGTTTTCTAAAACAGCATCCATAACCTCAAAATAGTTTTGAGGTAAATCTTGCGCTTGCTCTAATTGTCGTCTGAGCCACTTATGATAGGGATAAAGCAAGCGATTATGAGCAAGTATTAAGCGTGAACCGAATAAAACTACTTCACTGACCGATTGTAAAAGTAAGTATTTATCCTGACGCTTTTCAGCTTCTGTGACATACCATCGCCAAAGCATAATTTCTGTGACAAAAGAACGAAATTTGCTCTCTCGGTCTGCATCAGGGTACTCGCAAATCTTTTCAATTAATCCTGCAATATCTTCATCATGTGAAAAGATTAATTTAGCCCCTATAAAAGCAGAACGTGCGACTTCGCTACCATGAGAGATTACATCATACAAGAATTGTTTATTGATATATTTTCCATCCACATAACCATTTTCATATGTTGCGATTGAATTATCGAAATAAGCCACTTCATTTTTATCAAGGTGTAATTGATAAGCAGTATCGGTTTTTAAAATCATGACATCTAAGTCAGAATCAGGACGCTCCCAACCTTTTGCAATAGAGCCTGCAAGCAATAAGGCGATAACTTCAGGGTCGGATTTGAGTTGTTGAGTAAGTGCATCAAGTGTATCTTGGTGGTGAGCGTACATCTGTTATTGCCTTGTCGGTTCATAACATTGCTATTGTTGACTATTTAAGTTACTCATTGATTCTAGTGTATCAATAAAGAAAAAGCACGCCTACTTAGCGTGCCTTTATTTTAATGATGTCCATTCTGGTCATGTAAATCTTTGACGCTCTCTTCGTCAATGACTTTGTTACGATAGGGCAAGTACATCTCCATCCACTCTTTATCATATTTCTGGATGTATTCCTCGGCTTTCTTGACGAGGTCAGTATCGCCCATGAAAATTGGGATGCGTTGGTGGAGGGAATGTGGGCGCACATCCAAAATATTACCGATACCATCACTGGCATAGCCTCCTGCTTGTTCAGAAATAAAGGCGAGGGCTTGTGCCTCAAACATCAAGCGGATTTTGCCCGCATGACTTTCCTTTTTATCGCGTAAATCGCCCGGATAGAGGAAGATGCCTCCCTTGAGCAAGTTACGGTGGAAATCGCCAACCATTGAGCCGATATAACGGTGTCCGAGTGGGTCATGCCCTTTGCCTTCAATGCCCTGTAGCCACTTTACATAACGGCGCACTCCTGGTGTCCAATATTTTTCATTACCTTGATTCACGCTGTAATATTTGGGTGTTTCAGGAAAGCGAATATCAGGGTGGCTGAGGACAAATTCGCCAATGGCAGGGTCAAGCGTAAAGCCATGTACGCCTTGTCCTGTGGTATAGACCATCATGGTGCTACTGCCATAAATGACATAGCCTGCCGCTACGAGTCGTTTACCCCGTTGGAGCATATCTTCCATTTGTCCGCGTTCACCGCGAGTGAATTTGCGATGGACGCTGAAAATTGTGCCGATGGAAGCATTAGTATCAATATTAGATGAGCCGTCAAGCGGGTCAAATAAGAGAACGTAATTGCCTGTGCTATAACTTGGTGGAATATCGAGCAAGTCTTCATGTTCTTCACTTGCCATTGCTGCAACACGTTCGGTGTGGTCGTTCATTTCATAAATAACACGGTCTGCAAATAAATCTAATTTTTGTTGACGTTCCCCAAAGACATTCTCTGTATCTGCTGCACCAAGAATATTGGTCAAGCCAGCGCGCGTGGTCTCTTTAGCGATGATTTTCGCGGCAAGTGCCATATCTTGAAGCATCTTAGTGAATGTGCCTGTGGCTTGAGGAAAGCGCTTTTGTTGCTCAAATATGTGACGTTCAATCGTTACGAGGATGTTTCTCTTACTCATAAAATTTACCTGTGTGTATTTTCTGTTAAGAGTAGCCACTATGTTAATGGCTGGAACGGTCTGTTACTTGCGACAGTGCAAGCAGAATTAGCTATCATGTTTCCTACAGTGTGTGTGATTCATTGTACAACGAGTTTCAAACCTAGAGTGTAAATATCCTGTGCTAAAATGACTAAACTCTTGTACATTTTGTCTTTTCCTTCTGGAGCAACGCGAAATTATGACACGCTTGGCATGGATGACTGATATTCACCTCAATTTTTTGGGAACAGCACAGATTGAGATCTGGTTACATGATATTCGCCTCCAGAATTATGATGCTGTTTTAATTACAGGTGATATTGGAGAAGCCAATAGCTTACAGGACTACCTCATTCGCATTGCTGACTATTTGCGTATCCCGATTTATTTTGTGCTGGGTAATCATGATTATTACGGAAGTTCTATCGAGAATGTTCGGGCAAACATTCGACGCTTACACATTGACCACACTCAATTGCATTGGTTACCAGAACTGGGCGTTGTCAGATTGAGCGATACGATTGGTTTAATCGGGCATGGTGCTTGGGGTGATGGAGGCTATGGGGATTTTTTAGGTTCAGAATTGATGCTCAATGATTATCATCTCATTCAAGATTTATGTGATTTAGAACCGAGTCAACGCTTATCCAAGCTAAGGGCTTTAGGGCAATCAGCAGGGTTATATATAGAACGCAATTTACCCATTGCATTACAACGTTTTGAACATGTGTACGTCGCTTTGCATGTCCCCCCATTTCAGGAAGCCTGTTGGTATGATGGTAAAACACCAGCTGACGATGATGATTATTTACCGCATTTTACTTGTAAAGCTGTGGGGGATGTCTTGCTAGATATAGCTGGACAGAATCCGAGCAAAAAAATCACGATTGTGTGTGGGCATACTCATGGTAGTGGCGAGGTCATGATGCGTCCGAATTTGCAAGTTATTACCGCTGGCGCAGAATATGGACAACCAACGGTTGCGCGAATTTTTGGCGTATAACCTTCCACGCGCATCCATTTTAGGCTAAGATGCTATTAATTGTTTACAGGGCGATATAGTCACGAATGAGTCATCTCAAAACCCTCATTATCCTGCCAGCACTCAATGAATCTGGCAATATTCATAAAACAGTCCAGCAGATACAGGCGAATGTCCCGTATGCGGATATTTTAGTGGTTAATGATGGCTCTACCGATACAACACGTTTAGAAGCAGAAGCAGTTGGCGCGATTGTGGTCAGCATGCCGTATAACGTAGGTATTGGGGCGGCAGTGCAGACAGGCTTTAAATTTGCGGCGCGTCATGGCTATGATTTGGTTGCACGCCTTGATGGTGATGGTCAGCATAGTGCTGATAATACCTTGCAACTGTTGACATTAGTCGAGAATAATGAGGTTGATGTTGCGATTGGCTCACGTTTCTTAGGCAAAGGCGACGATTACGGCACATCGTTCATGCGTCGTGTTGGGATTGCTTTTCTCTCAAATTTGCTGAGTATGATTACCAAGCAACGTGTCACCGACCCAACCTCTGGATTTTCGGCATATAATCGTCGGGCAATATTACTTTTCGCAGATTACTATCCCCATGATTATCCTGAACCCGAAGCTGTGGTTATTTGTCACCGTAGTGGTTTAAGTATGCGCGAAATCCCTGTCACATTTTTAGAACGTGAACATGGTATTTCCCAATTTACGATGCCATCTCGGAGTGCTTATTATATGCTCAAGGTGACTCTCGCGATTCTAGTCAATACGTTGCGCCGAGTGCCACGCGTCCCTGTGCATGAGCATTGATATTTGATAATGTAGTATCTCGAAAAATGAACCTAATTAATAGAAAGACAATCGATGCACGTTGCAGTTAATGGTTGGTTTTGGGATATTCCTAATTCTGGCAGTGGTCAATATTTAAGACGTTTGATGCGTTACTTACCCAAAGTCGATTCTGATCTCAAAATTTCCATGATAATGCCCCCACATAATCCTAATCCTGATGATGTTCCTGATTCTATAAATATAGTGGCAACGGGCAATCAATCTAAAACAAGCAAGCTAGGGAAAGTATGGTTTGAGCAACGCACATTCCCCAAGGTGGCAGAGAAAATCGGAGCAGACTTAGCACATATTCCGTATTGGGGTAGTCCACTCAGTATAAATATTCCGCAAGTTGTATCTGTTTTGGATGTTATTCCTTTACTTTATCCTTTGTATGCTGGTGGTTTTTTTCAGCGTCTATATGTTGAGATGGTGACGCAAAGTGCCTTGGTGGCAGACCATATCATCACGATTAGTTATACGAGTCAGGTTGATATTGAGAAGCTAATTGGTGTCCATAAGGATAAGATTACTGTCACTTATTTAGCCCCTGATGACATGTATCATCCGCAAATGGGCAAAGAGCGTGATGAAGCGGTGCGCGAAAAATATAATTTGCCAGAGCAGTTTGTATTAGGTGGCATGGGCTTTGATGCGCGCAAGCAGGTCAATGAATTATTGTTGGCTTATACATATATTGCCCCGACAGAAGGGCAATCGACACCGCTTGTATTAGCTGGCAGAGAACCCGATTGGAACAATCCCCTGTTTCCTGATTTACCAGAATATATCCGACGTTTAGACCTCGAAGATTATGTTCAGTGGATAGGGTATGTGGACGAAGAAGATAAGCCGTCATTATATCGACTGGCAGAGGTGTTTGCTTTCCCGAGCGAATATGAAGGATTTGGCTTTCCACCTTTAGAAGCAATGGCATCTGGCACGCCTGCGGTTGTATGGAACAGCGTCGTTGCGGATGAAGTTTATGGTGATGGGGCATATTTTGTAGAAACTGCAAGAGAACTTGGGGCGGCTATTATCTCATTGTTATTGCAGAAACCACTCCGAGATACGATGGTTAATCAGGGTTTGGCGCAGGTGACGAACTACAATTGGCGCAAAACCGCGAAAGATACTTTTAAAGCTTATCAGAAGGCATTACTCTAATTTCGGCAGGCTTTTGGGTTCAGGAACAGTCTTTAGAATATCGCCAATAATCGAGGCAGTCCGTTTGGTATATAGCCAAACCATGCCTGACTTAACATGACGACCAGAGATAACTGCTAAAGATACAATGATGTCCGACCCAAATTCAATGACGTAGACATCATTATTTTCACCCTCGAAATATGTCGAGTGAAATTTATTTTCATCGAGTAAATTTGCCAGTGATTTTTGGGCAGTATGGTCGATGCTGAGAGTGCGTGTTAGCACCTGTAAATCATAAGAATCTAAAGTGCCTGCTGCACCAATCATATTGCCGTCGGTATCAATCAGACCAACAAATTCTGCTTTTACGTGTCCTAATAAGCGATTTAACTCTGCATCAATGTTTTTGAACTGGCTACGTCCTAATTGTAGAACCGCAGAGCGTGTACGCGGGTCCAGTCGTTTTGAACGATCACGCTGTGAGATAGATTTTTTAGGTTTGTCTTCAACTTTAACTGTTCGAGCTTCAAGGCGTTTAATTTCTAGCTGACGTTCAACTTGCATCAGTAAAAATGTGAGATTGAGCGGTTTGTATAGATAATCAACTGCACCAAGACGGAAAACAGCGACAGCACTTTTCGCTGATAGGTCATCATCAATGACAATGACTCTCGCACCTGGGCGCAATCCACCGACAACTGCCAACAAATCCATACCACTGAGGTCAGGTAATTCGGCTTCGGTGATGATTAAATCGAAGTTGGTGAGCAATATCTCACTGAGGGCTTCTTCAAAGGTGTTCGATTCAACGGTAGCATATCCGCCAGCTTGTTCGAGTGTTTCAACAAGGTCATTACGGAGTTCTTCATCTTTAGCTACAATCAGAATGCGTTCTTTTTGTGCGTGTTTCATATGCTATTCGTTGACCTCAAGTTTTGCTATTTGATAGGTGCAAGATACTGTACAAGCAAGGGTTCTAAGTCAATTTGCTGATACAACGTCTGTGCATCACTAATAATGTGAATGATATATTCCCCTGTACCTTGCGCGACCTTAATAGCACTTTTAGGAATGTATTTAACCTGAAAGATTTCATCTACAACTAAGCCGACACGATATGTTTCGGTCTGAGCAACAATAAAAAACGTTGATACATCTAATGCACTGGCTTCCAAATTAAAGGCAATTCTCAAATCGAGTATGGGTAATGCCTCTCCATGCCGATTTGCAAGCCCAAGTAAAGCGGATGGTGCATTGGGAATGCTTGACAAACTAAGCATTGCTACGACTTCCAATACGTTGGGTATAGCTAAAGCATAATACTGTTCAGCTAGACGAAACGTTAAGAAAGGTTGCAAATTATCGGTTGCTTGTTCAGGTTTGTTTACGTTCATCAGTGAGCCACATTATCATTATAATGGTTGCTGGGTCTTCTTCTAATAAGATTTCGTCAACTAGGTCACCCATCTTGCTTTTGAGGGCGATCATCACATTGTTGACGGAGACTCCTTCAAGCCAAGGTGTTTCAGAACTAATTTGCAAACCCACATCAAATGACTTAATCACACCATTGAGATGAATTGTATGCGCCTCACCTGTTTTGAGTACCAGTTCAGCGAGGGTCGCGGCAGCACTCGCTAATTGAGCGCGGTATGCAGGTGAAAACCCTAATAAACTACCCGCGCGTCGTGTTGTATCACGTACAATCATAATATCCATACTGTCTTCAACGTGGACGCTGAGTACAGGAGGACGCATATTATAAGGACTTTTAGTTTCCGCCATTGATTGTGTTTCTCCTCAATGTGTGTAGCAATTTCTATATTGTTATTCTTCTAAAATACCTAATTCGCGTAAGGTGTCTATAAGATGCTCTGATGCAAAAATATCTTTAGGGATATAATCGTCTGCGCCAGCCCTTAAGCCATCCATTGTTGCTTTTGCGTCTGCTTTTTCGGTGAGCATGATGACAGGAATATTCTGTGTTTCAGGGTTACGCTTGAGTCGACGACAAACCTGAAAGCCATCCATTGTTGGCAATTTCACATCTAAAACGATAAGGGATGGTGGATTGTCTACTGCTTCACGCAAACCATCAGGTCCATCATATGCTAAACGCACGAGTAACCCCACGCTTTCAAGAGTCTCTTTAATTTGTGCTGCTTGTGTCTTACTGTCTTCTACAAGTAGAACTTCTATAGCCATGTTATCCTCATAACCCCCATCTTTGGGTGGTTGATAATTCTGTGATAATTTCTGGTTGATGTAACCTATACTAATATTCTATAACATTTTCTTGACTTTTGAGGCTAAATTTACCAAAGGTACTATATGATGGGCTGCGCCACGCTCAATTGCGGCATGTGGCATGCCAAAAACTATAGAACTACTTTCATCTTGTACCATCGTCATTCCCCCTGCTTGACGAATAGCAAGTAAGCCTTTTGCACCATCATCCCCCATACCTGTGAGGATTATACCTAATGTTGTTTTTCCTACACTGATGGCAACTGATTCAAACAAAACATCGACTGACGGTATGTAGCGCGAATGGTCAAAATCAGTAGAAAGTTGTGTCATTAACTGATTATTCCGCTTAATAACCCTTAAATTAGCAACACCGGGTGCTATGGTAATTGTTCCCTTTTCTAAAATTCTTTCATGTTCTGCAATAGAAACTTGTAAGGGAGTTGTATTATCCAGCCATAGAGCAAAGCCCTTAATAAATTCATCTGGCATATGCTGAACAATTACAATCGGAATAGATAGATTGTGTGGCATATCTTTTATGAATTGTAAAAGTGCGCTAGGACCCCCAGTGCTTGCGCCAATAACAATAATTTCTGGAGTTGGATGTTTTGTATCGGTTATCTTGCTTTCAGATTGTTGTGTGTCTGATAATTTGTCTCTCGCGAGTCGTGGTCGTCGGCGCGATATAACCCTGACATCAGCCATTGCCCTTAAGGTCATTAATAATTGGCGCTTTTTTTCTATGAAGGTTGGGTTGTCACGACTCGGTGGTTTGCTAATAACCGCTAATGCACCTGCTTCTATTGCCTTTAGGGATAAATGAATATCTACATCGAGCAATCCACTGACTACGACAATAGGGGTGGGTGTGTTTTCCATAATACGCCGAGTTGCTTCTAAACCATCGACCTCTGGCATATTAATATCCATCGAGACAACGTCTGGACGTAATTCCTCTACTAAGCGAATGGCTTCTTCACCATTGTTTGCTTCGCCTACCACTTCCATGTCGGGTGCTTCTTCAATGAGATTGGCAAGATAACGGCGCACCGTTGGGCTGTCTTCAGCCAATATGATGCGAATGGTCTTAGCCATAAACATTTTCCCTTAATAGGACATACTTCCTTTATATGCGATGTTACAAAAAAGAAACAGTCAGAAGAATGTTAATGTGGTTAAGTTTTCGTTCTAAGCTACAAACCCAGAGCATACTTTTAAATAATACTCTTGATTGTTTCCAATAATTCACCTTGGTCGAAACGGCTTTTGACGAGATAAGCATTTGCCCCTGCGGATAATCCTGCTTCGCGTTGTTCAGGCTTGCTGAGCGACGTGAGTAGAATGAATGGAATATCACGCGTTTGGGGAGAGCTTTTGACTAATTTGGCAAGTTCTAAGCCTGTCATTTTAGGCATTTCTACGTCACTCACGATAACATCAGGTTCGATTTCAGGGATGCGTTGCCATGCTTCTGCGCCATCAATCGCAACATGAACTTCAAAGCCGACTGCCTCTAGGATATTTTTCTCTAACGTTCGAGTCGTGATAGAGTCATCAACGACTAAAATACGTAAGGGGCGTGTACTTGTCTCTTGATTACGTACCATTGGACGTTGATGTGTTTGTATGTTTGTGCCAGTGGCACGTCGGACAAGGTCATTAGCATCCAAAACAATAATGACATCTCCTGAACCTAGTATCGCCGCTCCTGCAACAAATGGCGCATTGATTAATTCTTGTCCTAGCGGTTTTAGGACGACCTCGATTTCATTGAATAATTCATCGACTTCAAATGCGACTGAGCGATCTGCGGTTTTAATAGCAAGTACCTTAATTGCATTGCCGCGTTCATCAACAATCGGGGTGTCTAATATACTACCAAGTGAGATTAAAGGCATCGGACGTCCGTTGATATTCAGCATCTCCTGTCCTTCAGCTGTGAAGATAAAATCAGTTGGGAATGTCTCCATACGTTCGACAATGTTTGAAGGTACTGCATATTGCTCATCACCGATACGTAAGGTGACAACACTTAAGCGGGTGAGTGATACAGGGACATGCAGCGTCACAACTGTTCCTTGATTCGGCACACTATCAATTTCTACGCGTCCCCGCAAACTTTCAATACGAGTGCGGACTACATCCATGCCGATACCACGTCCACTTAATGACGTAACTTGTTCACTCGTAGTTAAGCCTGAGCTGAATACAAGCAAGCGAATATCTTCATCAGTGAGTGTTTTTGCTTCTTGGGTTGAGATGACATTACGTTCAACTGCTCTATTGCGGATACGCGAAATGTTGAGTCCGCGACCATCATCTTGGACTATGATGATGATTTCATTACCGCGTTGTTCTACTGATAGCAAAACATAGCCGATTTCATCTTTGCCGATGTGCGTTCGTGTTGCTGGGTCTTCTAATCCATGGTCAATTGCATTACGCAAGAGGTGCATCAAGGGGTCTTTGAGTGCATCTAAGACTGTTTTATCTATTTCGACACTTACGCCACGAATTTCGAGATGTAGTTTTTTGCCAATATCACGGGCAATATCTCGCGCAAGGCGTTGAAAACCAGCTACGATTGTCTCAAAGGGCATCATGCGTAAGCTAGACACATTATCTTGGAGTTGGTCAGCAAGCGTTGTGAGGTGCATGTTATCTTGTGCTAATACTTGCTGTAAGCGCGTTAATTCACGATTGGCGCGTGTGAGGTAATCTTCATTATTTTCTAGGAAATGAAATAGGGTCGATAGCTCTGCGGTCATCCCGTCGGGTGTGTCTTGTAGACGGCGTGATAATCGAATATATGCCGAACGTGCGCTTCGCCATTCTCGTTGCCATTTTATATGCTCTCGTTGAATATTTCTCACCATCCGATGGCGATTTTCACCCTGTAATCTTGCTGTGAGAAGTTCACTTGTGTTTGCCATCATCTGGTCTAATTTGCTGACCGAAACACGCAGTGAGTCTTCGGCAGGGCGTAGAAGCATTGTTGGTGAACCGATAGCATTCGTATTTGCTGTTCGTAAAATAGCAGGGATTTCAATTTCAGGTGTTTCTTCTGGTGGTGGAACAGGGTCACTGCCTTTGAGTGGCACAGCACGCGATGAACGCTCTGTACCGTCAGTGATTTGCGTCAATTGCATGATGATGTCTGTATAGATTTCTTCTGACACAGGATGACCTTCAAGGTTTTCTTTGATAAGGTCAAGACCATCGTAAAGAACATCAACTATATGAGGCGTTAAGTCTATGACATCATTTAAGGTTTGCTCTAATACTTCTTCGATACAATGGCTAATGCCTTCGATTGCTAAATGACCAACTGCGCGCGCCGCGCCTTTCATACTATGCGCCACACGATTCATTTCGCGTAGGAGGTCTTCACGCTGGTCTTCTTCTATCATCTCGACGTTGAGTAATCCTTGATTGAGTGTCTTGAGATGGTCTTCAACTTCTAACCAGAAAATATTGAGCAATTCGTCTGATATGGTATCCCGCATACTCTCAATCGGGGCTGTTTGCGTGATACTCGGTTCATCGACAGTTACCATTTCATCAGTAATCACATGAATTTCTGCTGAGTCGGTTTGGAGTAATTGATTCTCATCAGTGATATGTGGTTTAGTCAGGATATTTTGTAGATTTCTAAGGATTTCGTCTTTAATCTCTGCTTGAGTTTCGTCACCATTAAGTTGATGTTGAATTAGATCAATGCCATCATAGAGAGTATCACCCATGCCTGGAGTAATGTGGAGATTATCATGCAGTGCAGAATGGAAAATCTCCTCCATTTGTTTACTAATTGTCTCAATCATCTCAAAACCAACCGCACGAGACGCACCTTTCATGCTGTGTGCCATGCGGTTCATTTCTTTGAGTAGGGTCTGACGGTCCTCGCCTTCGCTCAGTTCGAGCTTGAGCAAACCATCATTTAGCCCTTTGATGTAATCGTCCACTTCTTCTCGGAAAATATCGAGTAAATTGTCGCTCATAGATTGGTCTCAAGTTTTGCATACAAATTTAACGTACAACAGAGAATGACATATTCCATGTTACGAATGCGCCACCTTCATTGGTCATATCGCCCATTTCACTATCAAAGGCGATTGAAATTGTGCGTGATAAGGTGTTAAAGCCCATATCAAGATAGTTATTTGGTATTTCGTCACAGGGTTCGATACCACCGTCTGAAAATATGATGACGGCGTATTCCACTCCCGCACCACTACAACTGATGCTGTATTGAAGTGAGCGTCCCATACCCATGCTCGTTTCAGAATTGATGATGGTATAGGTCACATTGTCTCGGCTAACGCCTAATGGTGAGGAGATATTGCCTGATAAGGTATGTTGTGTACCTAAAACTTCAGCATCTATGGTTATCGAGAAACTATTATTACCAGCCATCGGTAGTGATGGTGTGGCAGTTGGCATCGGTGTGGCTGTCGGCGGAATATAGGTAATCGGGATGTTGTCGCAGTCACCTCCGCGTTCCGTGACGAAACCAGCTATCCAACCCGTCGAAATTTGATACCAATCACTCTCCTCTGTGCGTCCAATGACAGGATATAGCTCTGTTGGAAGAATGAAACTGCTTATCCCAAATTCTGTTGAAGGACCTGAGCGTACATTTGGATTGTTATCTTCATCAAAACTACGCAGAACACATTGACCCGTTTCTGGTAAGGGGGGTCGGTCACTTGTGCCACCGTTAGTATTGCCAGCAGGCGTACTGATAGGTGTTGCTAAGGGTGCAGGTTCTTCATTATTGATGTCAGGCATCGGCAAACTTGGGATGCCGTCTGGGATTGGAATCGCACGGTTCGGTGGGGCAGAGGCGATGAAATTTTCGTCTACGGGTACGCTAATGCGTTGTCCCGTAGTCATGAGTTGCGTCTGGTTTTCGGCAGAGACTAAGGCACTACCTTCGATTAGGTCAATATCAAGTGTTTGTTGGTCAGATAAGCTGAAAAACGCAGTTGAACCTAGTTGTACAATTACCTCATTGATACTGAGGGTGATTTGTGCATCTATATCTGGTGTTTCAATTAGAATACCCGTATCAGGAATAGCGTTACAGCGTTGCTCACCAATGCCACTACTGAAATAAAAGGCTTGCATCGGACGATAATCGAGTAATAAGTCAGGATTGGTAATTGCAGTATTGTTAATTTCAACATCGCCAAAGAGGAGCATTGAGACATTTTGTCCTGGTAGTGAATCGGGAATATCTGCTTGAACGAGCATGAATGCCACACCCCATACCCCCGCTGCGGTATCTAAAGGTGCGAGCTGGAATGAATCAACGGTAGCAATATCGACAATATCACCGACATTGGTAAAGTTGAAGGGATATGCTTCACTCAAATTTTCAATAGGCGTTGCACTAACTTGTAAATTCCCAACACAGGCTTGGTTGCGCCCTGTAGCACTACATAGGTCTTGCACTTCATTGAGTGTGTCTAAGACAACCGTTTCACAGAGTTCATCGTCTGTCGTTGTACTTAAACGTAAGGCAAATTCGCCTGTTTGAGTATTACTGCTACTGACCAATACAAGATATGTGCCTGCTGTGCTTATGGTTAAACTCGACCGTATCGTGGTTGCGTTATTGGGATTACCTAAAGCGAGGACTAGCGCATTGCTACTATCTAGTACAACTGCTTGCACAGCTAATCCATCCGTTACGGATGATAATTCAATCGAGAGTTCTTGCCCTGCTTCTGCTGAAAAAGTGAAGATAACTTGTTGAGAATCAGTTGTAAGTTGCCCAAAATTTGTTGAATCAAGAGTTGTTGGGATTTGAGCAAGTATTGGATTGCCTGTTACTAAGAAAAGGGTTAATCCTAAACATAAGCTCAGCCAGCGCATACGAAATTTCATTCCTGTTGTCCCTAATAAATGAATAGTTAGATGTAAGGGCGTAGCTACGCCCCTACGAAATAAGGTTACTAATCCGTCTGATAATTAAGACCATCGAGTACGGTGTTCACACGCTTTGCTGCATCTTGCAAGCGGTTTACACTGGCTTCTACACGCATGGTGCTACTCACGGTTTCCGTAGTCGAATGCTTGATGGTTCGCATCGCATCAGTGAGTTGATCCATACCTATTGTCTGCTGACGGGTGCTTGCCGCGATTTGCATTGCTGCCATTGCCGCATCTTCAATTGCTTTAGATAGTTCTTTGATAGCTTCGCCAGCGTTATTGACTTTGGTTTGCCCATCATCAACACCTTTGCTACCTTCTTCCGTTACCATTACTGCACTATTGGTCGCACGTTGGATTTCGCCCAATATTTCACGCACTTGAATGGTAGCATCTCGGTTCTGGTCGGCGAGGTTACGGACTTCCATAGCGACTACGGCAAAGCCTTTACCTTCTTCACCTGCACGCGCCGCTTCGACACTGGCATTCAGAGCTAACATGCGCGATTGGTCGGCGAGGTTATTCACTGTGGCGATAATTTCACCGATTTGTTGTGTATGCTCGGATAATTCGAGAATATTATCAGCAATATCTTCTACACGGCGACGAATGGTTTCCATTGCCTCGATGGTATCTTGGACGGAGTTTGTCCCATTGCGCGAAATATCAACTGATAATTGGGCTGTTTCAGCAACAGACTGAGCGCGTTCGGCTGTCTCGGTAACAGTAGCGCGAACTTCATTAACCGTGGCAGTTGTTTCTGTGACCACATTATCTTGTTCATTACCCATCTGGATTTGATGCCCAGTTGCATTCAGAATTTCAAAACTCGCTTTTTCTAATTCGGCTAAAGCGGTACTGAAATCATTCACAATATCTTGTAAGGTATTGAGGGTGCGATTGGTTGCTTGCCCTAAATGCCGTAGAATTTCGGTTTCACGGCTAGAATCATCTGCTGGCAATGTCAATCGAGCGCGTAAATCGCCATTAGCGACTTTATCCAGAATATTGGTGTAATCTAGAAGGACATCTTCTAGTTGATTGTTACTAGACTGATGGGTGTAAACGCCAACAACTATGCCTAAAATGATTGAGCCAATTAGGAGTAACCACTCGTATAATCCGATAGTTCCATCATTGTTATTGAGCAAAAAGATAGCGATAGCGACAGGTAAAATAACTGCGAGAACAGTAATCCACACAGAACGACGACTGATTGTGTTTAGCCACTCTGGCATATTGTTCGTTTGAGGTTGGTCTATTATTTTTGCCATAATTATATCTTTCCGCCGATAATTAAGCGGTCATCATTTTGTAGATAATTGGTATCTAGGACGACAAGTTTATCGGCTGTTACACCTCGTACATGGGGAGTATCAACAGGTTCAATTGTGTTGCGTGGAATAATCTGAATTTCTTCAACATGGTCAGCTAATAGGGCGAGTGAAAGATTTTCTAGATTTATCAAAATTAGCTCAGATTTTTTGTTCTCAGACGGTGATAAGTTGAAGAATCGGCGCAAGTCTAATACGCTGAGGATTTGTCCGCGTACATTGATGACACCACGGTAAAATTTGGGAATACCGGGAACGCGGGTTATTTTTTCTGCTGGACGTATCCCAGTTACAATCTCAACATCAATACCATATTGCTCATCACCAAAACGGAATGTCAATAAGCGATAGATTTCGTTATTAGCATAATTGTCTTCTACAATCTGTGGTGTGGCATAATCTGTGGCACGCTCATCAAATCGTTGTTGACGAATACGCGCAGTCTGCTCTTCCTCAGATTGTGTGAGTTCTTCCCATAAAGCTTGTAAGTCATTGAACATAGGTTTATCTGGCATTGTTGTTCATTTATGTTTATCTCTATTATGCTTCAAGTATACACTGATGAACAATTAACGTGATTAGAAAATCCCAACATGGAGAACTGAAGAGCCTTAATCTTGTGGGCTTAATGGTATACAATGGACATATTAAACCCGTAGGTGTAAAGCTACGATACGCTCATCTACATAAGATAAGTTAGAGGGAAAATATAATGAGTACAAACGGTATTAATGGCACTGATAAAGGTACAGAAAAAGTAAAGCGCGGTTTAGCACAAATGCTCAAGGGTGGCGTAATTATGGATGTCGTGACCCCTGATGAAGCGAAGATTGCAGAAGATGCAGGTGCGGTCGCTGTGATGGCGTTAGAACGTGTGCCTGCGGATATTCGCGCACAAGGTGGGGTAGCCCGTATGAGTGACCCTGAAATGATTGAGGGCATCATCGAAGCTGTCAGTATCCCTGTAATGGCAAAAGCACGTATTGGGCATTTTGTCGAAGCACAGATTTTGCAAGCACTCGGTGTCGATTACATTGATGAGAGCGAAGTGTTGACCCCTGCGGATGAAGAACATCACATTGATAAAAGCAAATTTGCTATTCCTTTTGTCTGTGGTTGCCGTAATTTAGGTGAAGCACTACGCCGTGTGAATGAAGGTGCGGCAATGATTCGTACCAAAGGCGAAGCAGGTACTGGCGATGTGGTGGAAGCTGTCCGACATGCGCGTTCCGTTTTAGGTGAAATTCGTAAAGTCCAAGCAATGGCAGACGATGAACTCTTTACCTACGCGAAAGAAATTCGTGCGCCATATCACTTGGTCAAAGAAGTTGCTGAATTAGGGCGCTTGCCTGTTGTGAACTTTGCCGCAGGTGGTGTTGCGACGCCAGCTGATGCCGCATTAATGATGCAACTCGGTGTCGATGGTGTCTTTGTCGGGAGTGGTATCTTCAAGAGTGGTAATCCATCAAAACGTGCAAAAGCAATTGTGAAAGCCGTGACCCACTATCAAGATGCAGATATTCTCGCTGAGGTGAGCCGTAATTTAGGTGAAGCGATGGTCGGCATTGGTATCTCGACACTGCCTGAAAATGAAAAAATCGCAAAACGCGGTTGGTAGTCTTAAACAGGGTTTGTCATTTGTCTACAAACCCTGTTCATTTTCATTTCTTGAAATACTAGCTGTTCCAGAAATTGGGGGTTCAATGCTAATTCCCGAAGCGTAGATATTCCCTATTGAATGCAATATATCCCAATCAATTTTCTCGGAACTGACCATCTCTTCTTCGAGATAGTTTGTTTTTATATCTTCCATCCAAACAAGTAATGTCATTTCCCATAATTCATTTAGACTATTAACTAAACTTAACCATAATTCATTTAATGTTTGCGATATAGGAAGATAGTGTTCAGGATTTATCGTAGCTGACTCTGAAGACCAACGAGCATTTTTATACACACTTAAGTGCTTAGGTATAGGTAATTGTACTTCTCTGTTTTCTGAGATAATTTTTAAAGGAGCAATACTATGGGTCAATAGATTTCTGTATCTTCGAATTTTGTTAGCCACCCTGTTGAAATTCTTTTTTGATTTATTCTTTGGAACACGCTGATTAAAAATGTCAGTGAGATTATGAAAGTTGAGACTAACTGGACGAAAACTTTTCTTAAACTTTTTAAATTGGTTTGTATAACTTCCATTCCAGAAATTTTCTACTTTTTTATCAAAATCGCTTTGACTTAACTTTGTGCCTCGCTTATCAGAATTGTGCTTTTCTACCTTTAACTTATGGAGAAATGAATTCAGATATATATGATTTTTCTTGGACATGGCACGCCATGCCCCTACATCCTTTGTGTCCGTTTTCTTTTGTCCATTAGAAGCTAATACAAATAGCCTTTCAACAATGTCAACACAGGTAGCTAAATGATAGAACGGAGTGCTTACATCTACTAATGGATTTGACAAATTAGCTATCTGCCTACCACTAATGACAAGTTGGTAAAATATATAATAATGTGCATTTAAAATATCTTCTACTTGTGGAGGAAATCCTGATTTCAATTTAGAAGGGTCATTTGTACTTCTATTTGGTAATACATATATACTCCAGAATTTTGCGTAATTAGGGAATAATTTCCCAAGATTAAAAAAAGTAAAACCTTCTCTTTCAATAGGGTCTCCCAAAATCGCAAGCTGTTTTATCCACTGTGTCATTCTTATCTCCGAACTTATGTTCTTTAATTATAGCATATGTTTAATATGACAGCAGATTCTTACTTTAAGTTACAAATATACAAAGTCTCTCATTTTTTCATGCTACAATGTGAGGCATCAATTCACCCAATGGGATTAATTCATGACTGACATCTTTATCTCCTACTCACGCAAGGATAAAGTCTTTGTACAAAGGTTATTTACAGCCTTAGAAGAGCGTGGACTTGATGCGTGGGTTGATTGGGATGATATAGAGTATGCTGAGGATTGGTGGCAGAAGATTCAGCGTGGCATCGTCGAAGCCAATAATTTTGTGTTCATCATGTCGCCTCATTCGGTGCGCTCTAAGGTGTGTTTGGATGAAATTCAGTACGCAGTCGATACCAATAAACGTATTATCCCCGTTGTTATTGCACCAATTGATGACCCTGTTGACCAAGACCGTATGCACCCTGCGCTCAAACAACATAATTGGTTGACCTTCGGCAATGATGATTTTGATACGATGTTCGATGCGCTCCTAGATACTGTTGGACGTGATCCAGATTACATTTCAATGCACACTCGCTTGCTCGTCAATGCTCAAGAATGGGATACGAATGGGCGTAATCAGAGCTTGTTACTGCGTGGGGATAATCTCGCACAATCCAGCACATGGTTGCGTACAGGACAAGGTAAATCGCCTGCACCCACATCCCTCCATCATGACTACATCAAAGCTAGCCAATCGCATGAGCAATCAAGCAAGCGTCGTACAGTGGGGATAGCTGGAATAGTCGGTATCATCGTATTGATATTACTCGTCAGTGCTGTGATATTGCTACAGGCTCGCCAGCGTGATGAACAAGAACGCAATAGTATCGCCCTAGCTGATATGGCATTAGATAATTTGCAAACAGGTAATATCAACTTAGCTCTCCAACAAATTGTCGAAGCTAGCCAGATTGATAATCCGCCAGATGAAGTTATGGATGCCCTGCGCGAAATTAGCAACGCCCCTGCTCCTATGGCTTTGTTCGTAGCTGAAACACCTGTGATAACGGTTGCCCTTAGCCCAGATGGTATGTATGCAGTCGCTGGTTATGCAGATGGCTCACTGCGTTTGTGGGATACATCGCTTGGAGTGGGTCGCTATGAGACAGACTTACATCACATAGTACCGAGCAATCTAACACATCCTGAGCAGGTCAACGCGATTGATTTTAGTTCCGATGGTCGTTATCTTGCCTCAGTGGGGTGCGCCATTCGTGGGGAAGGCTCAAATGAAGATAATAACGATTGTATACAATCCTCAGTTTTGTTGTGGCAAATAGCAGATAATCAACTCAACTTGCTCCATAGCCTAAGCGAAGGTGATTATTCAGATGAGCGAATTGTGCTCAGTGAAGCCTATGATGTCGAATTTAGACCCAATCCGCGTCGTTCAGGAACATTAGATTTGGGCATTGCCTTTGGCTATAGCAATGGACCTGCTGTTATTACCTATTCATTTGATGAGGAGGGCGCAGTGAGTGACTTATTTTTCGCGGCCTATGAGAAAGATGGGTTTGATAGGTCAGATGCTGTTACATCAATTGCATTCAGCCCCAACAGCGATGAAGTGGTTGCAGGTTTTGAAGAAGGCGGTGTTTATTACTGGCAAGGTAGTCCTAACATCGCACGAAACTTAAATGGTTTTAGTGAGCATGTAAGCGCGTTGATATTCAATCCCGTAAGCAATGAAACGAATAATCATCCTATTTTAGCAGGCACTGCCAGTGGATTATTCCGAAAATTACGTGCCGCAAATAATGACGACCCCAATGAAATCAATCTCGTGTTCGATACAGGTATAACTTCACTTTCCTATAATCCTGCTGGCACACATGCTATAGTGGCTTTGGATGGTGGTCAACTCATATTGCTTAACATGGAGAATAACGCGCAAGTTGTAGCAACTTTACAGTGGCAGACAGATGTTTCTTTTACCTCAATTGACTATGGAACGCCAATTTCCGATGAGCGACCTTATGCGGATTATGCTATTTCAGGCTCAAGCGATGGAACACTGATATTATGGGATATGCGTGTTGAGGCGTTATCCGAAGAAGATTTTGCTGATACACAATCTTTGCTGATGTGGCTAGAGGATAATCGTATTGTAGACTATAGACAAAAAACAGCCAATAATAATTGACTGTTTTAAATACGTACCTGCAGGGATTCGAACCCCGGACCTGTTGTTCCGTAGACAACCGCTCTAATCCGCTGAGCTACAGGTACATTAGATTGTGTTGAATATATTACAGGTCAGCTAAAAAGAAGTCAAGGGCGTTTGAGATAATTTATTTGTTTTTCAGTTTTTTCTTGAGCTTCTTAGCCTTCTTTTTGGCTTTTTTGAGCTTCTTTTCTAATTTCTTTCTTGTCTTTTCGTAATCATCAATTTCTGACTGTGTTGCGTTATATTCTTGCCATAAAGCAGTGATTTCTTCCCGCTCGGTTGTGAGTTCTACCTGTAATTGTTCTAAGCGCATTCGTTCTGTCTCAACTTCGGCAGATTGCGTCTGAAATTGTTCTTGCTTTTCTGCTAATTCTGCCATTTGCTCGGTGAAGGAGACACGTTCTGCGGCTAATTTTTTCTTATCATTGGTCAATTTGCGTTTATCAGCTGCTAGCTTCTTCTTGTCTTCTTTGAGCTTTTCCTGAGCTTGCGCGAGGTCTTCTGCCATGCTTGATTTGCTCCCGATGATCATAACCTTAACAAATGCTTAACGTTCTTAAAATTACCGTAAACAAAGAGTATTTTCAAGCTAGTCACGAAAACCTTAACACGTTAATGCCACTTGTAATATTAATTGGTGTTGATAGTTATAACGAGTTCAAACTCGCCTGAATTCCCAAGGAAATCACGCACTTCTATTGTGTAAATACCATCAACTGAAACAAGCCAATCTGAAATGAGAGAGTCGAGGCGATTGAGCGTTAAATCCATCGATTGATGATCATCATTGGAAACAAGTTCACTATCGTTTTCATCTAATACACTGATGTAGGGGTCTAATGTACCTGAGATGTCGCGGACGCTAATAGTTGCAGTATCATTTTCTGATAGCTCAAGAGCATAACGATAGATAGCATCTTGTGGCAGGCTAACATTAATAATGGTCGAATTTTCAGCAGTTGACCTTATTTCATTGAACGGGTCTGAAAGTGAGATGATTACTTCGACATCCCCATCACTGACACCATTGAAACTATCGATCCAAATTGTGTAGGTGTCAGGGACTAGCAATAGAGTGTCAATCTTTGCAGAATTGTCCTCACCAAAATTATCGTTATACGCTAGGAGGTGATTTTGACTATTCACTACCCATATAACAGGGTCAATTGAATCGGTTTCTTCCGCTACAGATTGTGCTTGAATAGTAATATATTCAGCCTCGTTTTCAATAATATACTCTATGCTAGCCCGTTCATCTGCGCTGATAGTTACAGTATATGTATCATCTGCTTCATCGGATTGAGCAAGTGTGTTTAGACATACCAATAATATAACAAGTAAGGACAATCCACGACGCATATTAACTCCCACTAAGGCGACTATCGCCCGGTGCAACTTCATAGACAGCTTGCCACGGAACATAATGGGTGAAGGCATAGTCTTCAAATTGGAGATTACCCTGTAAGTCGTAGATATTGCGATACACTGTAACATCTGCACCATCAGCAGCAAAATCAATTTGCGAAATTTCGCCTAGAGTGAGGTCAGGATTTGACACAAAGCGAGCCGATGGGGCTGGTTCATTTTCGCGCACAATAGCATCTTCAATCTCAACACGCCAATGTTGTGTACTATAAAAACGGAATTGCAGTGCATTATCACCCGGGTAAACATTCGCCTCAATCAAGATGTGATGTGGCGTATTATTCTGAAAACGAAAATCACGCTCAGGTTGCCAGATAGCAGCATCCATGCCCGGCGGTTGACCATTGAGTTCATAATATCCGACACGGTAGCCATGCGAGTTTCGCTCAGTAATCGCTAATCCGCTATTGAATGCTGCACGGAAAAGCGTGGTACTAACTTGGCAAATGCCGCCGCCAATACCATTGACGGTACGTCCCCCAAAGATAACTAAGCCATCTACAAAGCCATTTTCATAGGCAATATCACCAAGATAATAATTGAAGGAAAATTCTTCACCGGGTCCGACGATAATGCCATTCATCTTACTGACACCAACTGCAATGTTAGTACGCCGATTTTGTGAACTGCCCGTGTAATAGGTCGTTGCTTCCGCAACTAATTCAGTAATACCTAATTCGCTAGCTGTAATTTGATTATGATAACTTGGTAAGGTGAAATCAAATGCCATAGGCACAACACGATTTTCTGCGGTGAAAACGCCTTCCTCAAGCCGAGCGAGTGTGTCTTCTACATTAAGGATACGCCCACTCCTTGAGGGTTCTAGCACGATTAATTCACCAGTTTCAGGGACGTAATCAAAGCGACCATCTAGGGCAGGGGTAATAAGACCGGGAGCAAGTGTGTAGAGATAAGTCTCAAATGCACCCATATCAATATCAACATCATAGCTTTGTGTACCATCGCCATTATTGAGGCGAGAAACGGTTAATAAAGATGCAATCTGCTCCACTGAGATAGACCAAGGACCTAACTGATTACCGAGTTCATCAGTAGCAGTAAGCGTAACAGAGCCTGATAATGCCGTTTCAATTTGATTAGCAATTTCGGCAACAGAGGAAACCAAGGCAGGTGTCTCATTAATGACAAGTGGAATTTCTGCGCCTGTATCCATGCGTAAGATGGATGTATTAAGTTGATTGAGAGTCGCTTGAATATCAAGTTGGCGACCTGTTTGTCCTTCAGAAACAATAACAGATGTACCTTCTATGCTCAGTGCCGCATTCAGAGAATCGCGTTCGATTTCTTGAGCAATTGACCTTAATTCGGATAGTGCTACATTTTGATCATAGGTGATGATCGGTGCAATGGCGTTACCTGACATCCATGATTGAGCTTGTCCGTATAAATTACTAACAATGTTATTATCATGCCCGATTGAATAGGCTTCCGTTGCTGTTTGACGAGCATCAAATTCCACACCTAAATCACTCGCAGTCATCTGCCAAAATTGGTCGCCATCACGAAATGTAAAGACAGCGTTCCTACCGTATTCAAATTGATTGGCGAGTTCTGCCTCGGCTTCTTCGAGAGTTAGCCCACTTAAATTAACTCCTAATGCGTAAACACCCGGCACAACACGGTCTTCATAGCGCATTTGAAAAGCAAACGTGAATACAACTAGCACGATTAGTGTGAGAATAGCCCCTGTTATCAACAGAATAGGCAAACGAATAAGCCAAGGATTAATCTGAAATTTTGGTGTAGGCATTGGACGACTTGTCATGAAGGATACCTATAGAACTTAGCAAATAGTCATCGAATAACGATAATATCAATACTTGATTACTGGAATGTTACGATTTTAATACAGCTTATTCTAGCATGAGTTAATAGTGTTTTTGTAGCAACAAAAAAGACGAGCCAATGGACTCGTCTTTAACTTTGATATTGAACTTAGATTTACCAGTCAGGGTAAATATCAGTTACTGCGTTATCTGTCATAGGGGTGATGTGACCATTTCCAAGATTCATGACAAAAATGTCACTGTCACCATCCCGAACACTACGGAAAAGAATGCTATCACCATCGGCTGACCAACGACCTGTACGGTCTAATTCTGGAGAATTGGTGAGGTTCGTTTGGCGCGAGCCATCTGCATTCATGACGAAAATGTCACTATTTCCTGTACGTTCGCTATGGAACATAATTTGTGAACCATCAGGTGACCATTGTGGGAATACGTCCATGCCATCTGAATAGGTATATTGTTGTGGATTTGTGCCGTCACTATTGATGACGAAAATATCGCAACTATAGAAACAATCTTCCCCATAGCTCTCACTAGCATACGCAATTTGTGAGCCGTTTGGTGAGAAATCAGGATGCCAGTTATTGTTTGCATCATGTGTAATCTGGTCGACACTACCATTATCGAGATTCACAACATAAATGTCATAATTAGGAACTTGGCGTGTTAAATCAAGTGCTTCAAAGGTAAGACGTGACCCGTCGGTTGACCAGGATGGAATACCTGCACGACCAAAGTCACCTGTGTGAATCCAATCTGGTGTTACAGCACGCACATACAAACCATCAATATCCATAACATAGATACTGCTCAAACCGTTGCGAGTTGAACGGAATGCAATCTGCGTATGGTCAGGTGACCAACCTGCGCCCCAATCATCCACAGTATTGTTGGTTAATTGTTCAACATTGCCAGCACTGTCCATTGCGTAAATTTCATAATCCGTGCCGTCAAATTGTGTAAAAAGAATACGTCCGTCTGCTGTGCTTGAGCCGAAGTGCAATAATGCAACCACACCAGCCGACATCAAGACGGTCAATGCAACAAGCATCCAAGCAGAACGAGAATTAGCGTGCAAATTCTTAACCATAATAGCTATCTCCTAAAAATATTAAGCTACTGACGATAGGGTAACACAGAGGATGGCTCTTACCCAAGCTACGACCATCCTACGCTGATTATCTTAAGTTCATCTTACCAATCGGGATGAAATTCGTTGAATTCAGTATCTGTCAGACGGCGGGCATCCGAGCCATCAGCTGACATCACCCATAATTCTGAATTACCGCTGCGTTCGCTACGGAAAATAATACTTCTTCCATCGGCTGAAAAACGGGCAACGCGGTCTAAGGATGAATTATCAGTTAGCGCACGTTGATTATTGCCATCGGAATCCATAATGTAGATATTGCTAACACCATCACGTTCACTGTGGAAAATAATGCTATCGCCTTCAGGTGACCATTCTGCCCATGTATCAATCGTATTCGGAAGATACGTAAGGCGCATAATATTCGTGCCATCAACATCAATACGATAAATATCTTCTACGCCATTGCGGAGGCTATGGAAAGCGAGTTGAGTGCCATCTGGCGACCAGCTAGCGGCGTAATCATCGGCTGGATGATGGGTTACACGGTGAATACAAGCACCATGTATTGTCATCACATATAAATCCCAATTGCCATTAACATTAGCGTGGAAGGCGACCCAATTGCCATCTGGTGAGACGACAGGGAAGCGTGCATTCATATTGTACGGGCTAATGCGACGGACATTTGTCCCGTCAGCATTCATCACAAAAATGCCAAATTCACCCGCTTCATCACGGTCACTATGGAACACAATGGCATTGTGGTTCGGTGTCCAGACTGCGCCCCAATCGTCGGCGTTATTATCTGTGAGTTGACGCACATTTGAGCCATCAGCATCCATGGTATAAATTTCCATACCAGTACCATCATTACTAGAATAAACAATGGGGTCTAACTGACGTGTTTGACTAAGGTTAAGTACAATTACGAGGGTTGCTACAACTAAAAGTGTACTAAAAATAAGAGTCCATGCGGTTTTAGTATTTGGGTGTAATTGCCGCACCATAGAGTAAACTCCCTTGATTTATGCGGACGTTAATCAACTTTAACATGAAATTCGGATATGAATCAAGCAATTTCATAAGTTTCGCAAAGTTTCGGTAGATGTTCCTATAGATGCTGATGATGAAATTAGTAAAAGTGCCTAAATACAAAAAAGCGCACTGATTATTTTAGTGCGCTCTTAGAGTGTACTCGGTAATGTTATTTGGATTTTACCAATCTGGTGACATATCCATCTGACTATTGAAACTCACAGGCTGGGTACGCCCTGTATAGAGATTCATCGTATAAATATCACTGTCCCCATCACGCTCACTACGGAAAACAATAGATTGACCATCTGGGCTATAAGTTGCTACACGGTCAATTGCTACATCAGTCGTTAATTGGCGAATGCTGTGGTTACAATAAGCACTCATAACGAAAATGTCAGCTTGTGTTGGGTCTTCAAGGCTATTGGTGAAGAAAACAATTTGTGAGCCATTAGGCGACCAGCGTGGGAAGAGGACAATCGCTTCTTGATTATGCGTTAAACGTGAGACATTTGTACCATCAACATTCATGCTATAAATTTCATACAAACCATCACGATCACTATTAAAAACGATTTGTGAGCCATCAGGCGACCAATCAGGATGTACATCTTCACTGAGATCACTGGTCAATCGCGTCAATTTCCCATCGCTCAAGTCAGAAATCCAAATATCCCAGTTACCATTGAGATTGGCAGAATAGACAATTTGTGAGCCATCAGGTGACCACGACATCGTCGCTTGGTAATATGGATTGCCTACATATAATTTCGGGTCTGAAATCTGCTCAATATTTGTGCCATCACTATCCATAACATAAATAGCAGGGATACCGTTACGGGTTGAACGGAAAGCCAATTGTTCACGATTTGGTGACCATGTTGCGCCCCAGTCATCATAGACATTATCTGTGATTTGAATGAGGTCAGTACCATCTGGGTTGACTGTGAAAATTTCAAAGTCGTTACCATCATGGCTAGCAAAGGCAATACGATAGGTAGGTTGATCGCTCTGTCCTAAATAAAGCAACGAGACAATCCCACCTGCAAGCAAAAGTGTTGCAAAAACAATTCTTAAAGCTGATTGTGTATTAGGGTGTAAATTAATATTTAGCATACAGTAATAACCTTTTACACTACTCGGATAAATTCAAGGTATCACATTTTCACTTTGTTTGGCAACGTATTCGTTCTATTCATTTCCATTTAGTATGAAAACTTAGTTAAATTCGATACAATAGTCATGATTCTGAGTTAGTCAAATTTGAGATTATATGCCTGTTAAAATAGATAATTTAAAGGAAAAACAAGCCACCTATCGCAAAATCGCCCCATTATTAGAAGAAAAATACGGGCGAAAGCATTGGAAAAGACACGATGGGATGGATGAACTTATTAGCTGTATTTTGAGCCAAAGTACGACGGATGCCAACCGTGACAGAGGGTTTGAAGCCCTCAAAGCACAATACCCAACGTGGGAACAAGTTCATCATGCGCCTGAAGATGAACTTGTAGAAACGATTCGACCAGCAGGTTTAGCCAATAGCAAAGCTCCATATATACAAGGTTCTCTAGAAGGCATCTTTGAGGAACGTGGTGAGTACAATATAGACTTTATCGAAGACATGCCCGTTGAAGAAGCCAAAGATTGGTTGCAGAAGTTACCCGGTGTAGGACCTAAAACGGCAGCAATTGTCCTATGTTTTGGCTATAACCGCCCAGCTTTTCCTGTGGATACGCATGTACACCGTGTTGGGAAACGCATTGGTTTGCTACCCCCAAAAATTAGCGCGAATAAAGCGCATGAACACATGGAACAAGTTGTTCCACCAGAAGAATATTATGCCTTTCATTTACAATTGATTTATCATGGGCGAGCCATCTGCAAAGCGCGTAGCCCAAAATGTGAAGAATGTCCTATCCAACAATACTGTGATTATTACCAAGCATTAGAGTAAGAGCGACTAAGCGAAATGACTATTTCAAAAAATCCCCCACCTGATTCAGATTTTCGTCATGCTTTACACGCCTTAGATTTATTAGGCAAGCAAATTCGCTCAGGTCGGATTGAAACAGATTACGCCTTACGACAGGTCGATAAAATTCGTACAAAACTAAATGAACTTGCGAATCAACAACAAGACCAAAAAGAGATAGGGCGCTTTGAAGCATTGTATAAAGTTAGCCTTATCCTTGGCACATCTCTTGACTTACAAACTGTATTAGATCAAGTGATGGATGCTGTTATTCAATTGACTGGGGCTGAACGCGGTTTTCTGATGCTCAATGATGATGATGGGAATTTAGCGCTTAAAGCTGCACGTAATTTTGACCAACAGACATTCAGCAACACGGAACTTGAGTACAGTCGAACCGTTGCTAATCTCGTTATAGATAGTGGTAAAGCTGTTCTAACCACTAATGCGCTAGAAGATCCGCGCTTTAAAGAGCAACAAAGCGTCATGAATCAATCGCTTCGCAGTATCATGGCAGCGCCCTTATTAGCACGCGGAACTGTTATCGGCATCGCCTATGTAGAAAATCGTGTTATTGCTGGTCTATTTACTGAAGATGACCTCAATACGCTACAGGCACTAGCAGGACAAGCATCAGTAGCCATAGATAATGCTATTTTATTCGCTGAGACAGATGAAGAACTCGCTCGGCGTGTCGATGAACTACGTATGTTACGACGGATTGACTTACAACTCAATCAAAAACTTGACCCCGAAAAAGCAATGGGCTACACCTTAGAAATGGTTGCTCGTCTTAGCCATGCCAAGGAAGGTAATCTTGGTATCGTAGAGCATGAACCACATCAAATCATTGCTACGCACTATTTCACCTCGAAAGAAAATGAGTCTAAATCAACCAAAGAACATCCTGTATTTTTGCAAAATGCCTATCCAAAAGCGTGGGATGCTGTCAATAATAAGCAAACAGTCACTTACGACACAGGGCAATATGACTTAATTTCGGTGATGATTGTGCCGATTTTACTTAATAACGAAGCAATTGGCGTGGTTATTTTACTTAAAGAAGATGGCGGTTCGTTTGCCAAAGATGAACAAGAATTAGTTGAACGGATTGTCACTCGTGCGGCAGTTAATATCGAAAATGGACGATTATTCAAAGCGGTGCAAGCGGCAGATGATGCTAAAACTGAATTTGTAGGAATTGTCGCGCATGACCTCAAAGCCCCAATGACCAGTATTCAAGGTTATGCAGACTTATTGTTGATGCAAAAAGATACGCTCACAGATAAGCAAAATACTTTCTTAGAACGTATCAGTAATACGGTCAAACGGATGGAAATCCTAGTATCTGACCTCGCTGATGTTAGCCGTATAGAAAGCGGACAATTCTTGATGGAGCAAAGTCGTATCGAGATGACAACGGTTATCGAAGCCTTGCATGATACGATTATGCCTCAAATCCAAGAACGTAATCATACCTATACAGAAAATATTGCATCCAATTTGCCAGATATATACACGGACTATTATCGTCTGATGCAAGTTCTGGTGAATTTACTCAGTAATGCCTATAAATATACCCCCAACGGCGGAAGAATAACCCTCAGTGTTGAACAAAAAGATGAGCGTGTGCGTTTTGCTATCTCCGACACAGGTATTGGCTTGAGTGCTGAACAAATCGAAAAATTGGGAACACCTTTCTGGCGTGCAGAAAATGACTATACATATAATCAACCAGGAACAGGTCTAGGTTTCTTCATTACACGCTCATTGGTCAGGCAGATGGGAAGTACGATTAAGATTGATAGCACGGTAGGGCAAGGCAGTACCTTTTCTTTTAGTATTGCGATTGCGAATGAAGATACTCCTGAAATATCTTCAGAATTGACGTAATCTAAGATGAAACATCTATTTTTATCACCACATTTTGATGATGCAATCTATAGTTGTGGTGGCACAATCTATGATTTCACACAACAAGGT
The DNA here is from genome assembly GCA_965230145.1 of Phototrophicaceae bacterium. Lineage (GTDB taxonomy): Bacteria > Chloroflexota > Anaerolineae > Aggregatilineales > Phototrophicaceae > JAUZRW01. Next base: position 1,333,332 of record CBDDKI010000002.1, on the reverse strand, counting down.
GATGAGGTTACTATCCTAACCCTTATGGCTGGTGAACCGACATTTCCACTACCAGATACACCCGTTCTCAAAGACAACCATACGCGCTGGGAAGTTGGCGATAATCCAATCATAGCGCGCAAACAAGAAGACGAAACCTCAGCGAAAATCGTGGGTGCAACAACTCTCTATGCTGATTTAGCAGATTGTATTTATCGTGTTGTAGATGGCAAAGCTCTTTATGCGACAGAGCAATCACTCTGGAAAAATATTCATCCACAAGACCCTGCTATCAGTCGACTACATGAATTGGAACTCCCCGACTTTGACATCTTATATGCGCCATTAGGTGTAGGTGAGCATGTTGACCATCTCATTATTCGTGATTGGGCATGGCAACTAGCTCAAAGTCAAGAATTATCTGTAAAATTCTACGTTGAATATCCATATCTACGTCATAAAAGTGCCGTTAAACAAGCATATGAATCATTCCCAACCGTATTGGAATCTTTCAAACAACAGTTGTCACAAGCGGCGATGCACCACAAGATTCAAGCGATGATGGCTTACCAATCTCAAATCAAGAGTTTCTGGGATAATGCAGATGAAATCGCAGATGAAGTAAGGCAGACATTTACCCAAAATGGGCAATATGTCGAAGAATATGCTGAACCTAAATTTCCTTAATCAACAGTTGATAGTATCATAGTAAAGAAACTTGGAATTTATGCACTTGAGAGAATCAATGTAGGAAAAATACCTGCGTTGCCCACCTAAAAAATCTTGCAACTGCATAATGTCTAAGACTATCCATAGAATCAATACCGCAATAACAGGAGTTATATGATGTCTGGTGATGTGAATGCTCTGCAAGAAGCCAAACAAAAATTAGAGGAACTATTAGAATCTGCCAAAGCAGGGTCAATTATCCCCATTCGCTTACCGTCCCAAATTGAAGACATCGCTAACTTGTTAAATCAAGCTGAAGACCAACAGGCAACAGAATTACGTGAAGCACAATCACAAGCAGGTCCCGCTGATATGCAAGAATATATGCAAGAAGAATCAGCGTTTGTAGGGCATGCTGTACATGAACTCAATACCCCATTAACCAGTATCTTGGGCTATGTTGATATGTTGCATTCAATGGGCGAACTATCTGATATGCAGAAGCAGTTTTTAGCTGTTGTCAAATCAAATGGGATGCGGATGAAAACCCTCTTATCTGACTTCCGCTATATTAATAAATTGCGTAAAGGCACACTTTCTGCCGAGCCTAAGATGGATATGTTCAAAAATATCTCTATGAAATTGGAGAAAGAATTAGGGTCCCGTGCCGAAGAAATGAACCGCAAACTTGAATTTGATGTGCCCAGTGGCTTGCCCTATGTCAATGTAGATACACATTTACTCGGAATAGCGATTACAAAATTGGTCGAGAATGCCCTTCAATATACGCCAGAAGGAGACGGTGTCGTGACCATCAGTGCGAGTGGCGAAGATGGTTATCTTGTCATGAAAGTGAGTGATAACGGTATCGGCATGACACAAGAAGAACTCTCGCATTTAGGCGAAGTGTATTATCGTGGCGAACGTGATGAAGTGATTGCTTTTAAAGGTAGTGGCTTGGGCATCCCTCTCGCTTACGGACTCATTGACCTTGTCGGTGGCGAGATTGATGTCGAAACCGAAGTTGACGAGGGCACAACCTTTACCATTCGCATCAAAGGCATGGGCTAAATAATAGATGCCACGTCATCTTTGCATAGTCTTTATAGTCATACTCACCGCTTGTTTACCTCAACTCGCACCGATTGAACCTGCACGCGATATTAATGTGCAAGAACGTGTTCTTGATGAGACATTCACCTCGCAAGGCAATTGGTCAACATATAATACAGATGCCCTCAGCATCAATGTACTTGATGGGGTCTATCGTCTGCTCTTAAATCAACCCGATCAATACATATGGGGAACAAATAACACACAATATACCAATACCATGATTGATGTCGATGTACGCTGGCTTGCAGATAATTCGTATGCTTTTGCAGGCGTTATCTGTCGTTTACACCCTGAAAATGGGCGTGGTTATTATGTGATGGTATCAGCCGCTGGCGATTTTTCAATTCGATACATCGGGCAAAATACAGATGATGCCATTCTGCGCTGGCAAGGTAATTCAAATATTCCGCAGTCAGGTTCATTTCGGATGCGCGTTGCCTGCGTTGATAATTTCATCGCATTGTATATTAACGGCAACTATATTGATGGTGCAGAAGATTCACGCCTTATCAATGGTGCGATTGGTTTAGCACTTGGTATGCCCAGCATATCCTCAGCTAGCACAGGGGTAGAATTCGATAATTTGCGCGTCTGGAATGCAGAATTACCATAAAATTTAATGTCTCATTTTCTACTCATAATAAAAACGGTCATATCAACGTTGATATGACCGTCATATTCTTTCATAAATCTGCTAGGCTCTGTCTAGCACCTTAACAATCAAATACGATTTTCTCTCTCGAGATACAGGGGTTTTCGCCAAACCAAATACAAACTAACATACCGAAAATTTCCCTGTTATTTTTGCGTACCTCACGCCCAAAATTCCCTGTTTTCTCTGTTATGCCCTGTTAAACAGAGAAATTAGGGTATTACTAATTGTTGACCCACTGTCAGATTATTCGGGTCAGGAATAGTATTTGCCTGTAAGATACTATTCACAGTCACGTTATATTGGCGCGCAATTGTCAGGATTGTGTCACCAGCGACTACCGTGTGGATATTATCATCTGTTGACGTATTGGACACATCTTCCGTTGCTTCAGGTGATGTATTAGGTAGTAAGTTATCATTCGCAGTCACACAATTCGGCAAGGTCACGATTTGCCCCGGTTGGATAATGGCATCATCTGTTAGCTGATTTTCAGCTAGTAAATCAGCCAAAGTGACTTCATTATCAAGCGCAATTGTGAACAGAGTGTCACCACTTTGGATTTCATAATCGCAATCATCCAAAATTAAGACGGTTTCTTCCGCTTCGGGTTCATCATCCTCAATACTTGAAATTACGCCGCCCTCACAATCTGGTAAATTCAGAATTTGTCCTGGCTGAATCACCGAGGCTTGAGTCAATCCATTAGCTGATAATAAAGCATCTAAAGCAACATCATTATTAATCGAGATACGGAATAAATTATCGCCATTCTGTACTTCGTATTGGCAGTCTCCCACAATAGTAGCTGCTTCACCAAATCCTGTTGGGGTTGGTTGCAAGGTTGGTTCACTACTTTCAGGTGCTTCAGTTGTTGTGGGTTGTGCAACTTCTTCAACAATATCAGGTGTGACAAAAGTAGGTTCAGTTGCTGTCGGTATAGTCTCTAAAGTCGCAACAGTACGTGGCGTATTGGTCGCAGATACTGCCTCATCATCGTCGGATTCTGTTGGCGAAATGACACGCGGTGTTGGGCTTTCATCAACTTCTTGTGCATCTGCACTAGGCTCAGGTGAGGCATTCGGGTCAATCACTGTGATATTATCTGTGGGTTCAACGGTAACGCCAACTTCTTGAGTGATAGTAGTTTCGTTTGAATTTTGGCTACCAATTGTGTCGAAATTATCCTCTGCTTGGCGAAAACAACCAGCTAGTATCAACATTATCCCCAATAAGGGCAGTACGCGTTTTAATATCATCGTGATGTACTCCTTCATGATGTTCAACATGCCCCCTATTATAACGACAACCTTCAGCAAGGCTAGTTGTGTCTGGTTCATTTCTGGCTTGTTAGGACTATTGGCTATATTAACTAGCACCATTTTTACCCAAAGGCGAGAACTATTGGCTATAGTTGTGCTAGAGAACATAATTATTAGGGAAAATTCATATGAGTTATATTCACATTCACAACGGCACATTAATAGATGGCAACGGTGGCGAACCGCTTCGTAACGCTAATATTCTCATCAAAGACAATCGTATTGTTGAAATTGGAAAAACCTTGAACCGCACAACAATTTCAAGTGATGTTGAATCTATTACACGCATTGATGCTCAAGGAGGCTATATTTTACCAGGCTTAATTGATACCCATGTCCATATGATGTTTGAAATTGCTCCCTTAGAACAACGTGTATCGACACCCTTTTCATTGAATTTCTTCAAGTCAACTCAGCATATGCGTCGTACATTAGATGCAGGTATTACAACTGTACGGGATGCAGGTGGCGCAGATTTCGGTGTTAAGCAAGCGATTGAACAAGGCATTGTTGATGGACCACGTATGCAGATTAGTATCAGCGTCCTCGGCATTACAGGTGGACATACTGACAACTGGAATCCATCAGGCATTTCTACACCTTTATTCCCTGAGTACCCAGGTAATCCAAATGGTATCTGTGATGGTGTTGAAGAAGTGCGTAAAAAAGTGCGTGAAATTTTGCGTGCAGGAGCAGAAGTTATTAAAGTCTGTTCTACAGGAGGTGTACTCAGCCCAACTGACCATCCTGAATTCACACAATTTACAGAAGAAGAATTACGTGTAATGGTGCAGGAAGGTGAATTTCGACGCGGTGTAAAAGTGATGGCACATGCACAAGGGGCAGAAGGTATTAAAAATGCTGTGCGTGCTGGTATTCATTCAATTGAACATGGCATTTATTTAGATGATGAAGCAATTGATTTGATGCTTGAACACGGGACATTTCTCGTACCAACTCTTTTAGCACCTTTAGCCGTTGTCGAAATTGGCGAAGCAACAGGTGCAATGCCTGAATATGGGTTGCGTAAAGCTAAGGAAAGTATCGAAGCACATCGAGACAGCATTGCCCGTGCGTATGAAGCAGGTGTGACAATCGCAATGGGAACAGATGCAGGTGTGATGCCACATGGGACAAATTTGCGGGAACTTTCGCTCATGTGTGACATTGGTATGAATCCGATGGAGGCAATTGTTGCTACCACTAAAACAGCCTCAGAATGTCTCGGATGGGATGACAAAATCGGCACGGTTGAAGAAGATAAACTGGCTGACCTCATTATTCTGGATGTGAATCCGCTAGATGATATTCGTAAACTGCAAGAGACTAGTCATATTCAATTTGTAATGAAAGAAGGACAAATGATGAAAGATATTCGGGGCAACTAGTCATACGATACCCCCATTTTTGAGGGGTATTTGAATTTTCTGGTAGCGTTCTTTGCATATCTATATGACAATGGAAACATAACTCATTGTCATATAGAGGATGTAAGTGATGCGAAAGTATATATTATTTTTTGTAGGAACATTTATCCTTAGTGCCTGTAATCTTGATACGAGCGGAATCACTAATCCGACCAGCGTATCGAATAATCCAACGAGTGTTGTGGTTAATCCAACTGCGGTCGACAATAATCCTACCCCTATAAGTCCAAACCCAACTGCAATTGATAGCAACCCGACTGCGGTTGTTCAAGTGCCAACTGCCACCCAAGAAATAATTCAACCTACATTTACGCCTATTGTAATTCAGCCAACCCAAGCACCGACATCAGATAATCAGCCTTTACCGACACACACCCCATCTAGCGGTGGTACAGAGCCAGAAACTGAGGCAACTGTGCCTGTGCCTGTAACTTCTTCGGATGATTGTACTGCCGTGGCTTCTGCTAGTGGAATTGTCATTGACGCTGAACAAGAACGCGCCGAAGCCCCTCGCACATTACCTAATGGGCAACCTTTCCCAAATACAGAACCACGGTCCATATTTAGCGCATCATCAGCAAGAAGTAGTTTTAGCGTCGAACCAACACGTTTACTGATCCAATTCACACCTAATTCCTCGCTTGATGAACGCAATGCTTTCATCGCTGAAATTGAGGGAACAATAGTCTCTCAAATTGAACCGCTTAATATGTATACAGTGTCGGTACGACCAAATTACCAACTGACAGAAGTTCCACCTTCACCAATAGTTTTGAGTGTCGAAATTGATGGTACAGCAACGGCTACTCAAGCCAATGAACCTGCTCCGCCTAATGACCCACGATTTGCTGAACAATGGGCTTTACCAGTCGTTGGCTTACCCGAAGCATGGACAAATCTGCCATCTAGAAACGTCACTGTAGCCGTGATTGATAGCGGTATCTGTGCGAACCATCCTGATTTGCAAGGTCGGATTTTACCTGGTTATGACTTTGTCGATGATGATAACGACCCGACTGACACTTTTGGTCATGGCTGTGGTGTTGCAGGGGTGATTGCCGCTAATACTAATAATGGCATTGGAATTGCTGGTGTCGCACCGAATGTTCAAATTATGCCTTTGCGTGTCCTGAACGAAGTAGGCTTAGGGAGCTACTCAAATATTGCAAATGCGATAGTTTATGCTGTTGATAATGGCGCGGATATTATCAATCTCAGTCTAGCAGGTCCGACTTCCTCAGTTATTTTAGAAGCTGCCGTGGCTTATGCTGTGGATAGTGGTGTCGTCGTCATTGCCGCCGCAGGTAATTTCGGGCGCGAGGGGGCATTTTATCCTGCTGCTTATCCTTCGGTCATTGCTGTTGGTTCGGTTGACCCCGTCACACTGACTCAGAGTTCATTCAGCAATTTTGGCGCAGATATTGATGTTTGGGCACCTGGACGCGATATATTGACAACCAATATGCTAGGGGATTACGAGTTTGTCTCAGGAACATCATTCGCTGCACCTATTGTGTCAGGTATTACAGCCTTATCCGAAGCTTTTGATGCTCCTTTAAACACTGAGGATGGTATTGTGTTCTTGTATCCGCCTGATGCGCTACCGAATTGTCCTTAGCTACTAACGAATATCCGATACAGCTTAGTCTATAGTAGATAGACACGGACATTTCCGTGTCTATTTTGTTTGACTTCTAGGATTATACATTTCATGAATTCAGCTTTACGCGCCGTAATTATCTCTGATAATTTACTCACACGCGCAGGTTTAGACGCTTTACTCGATACTCAAGACGATTTTATCGTGGTAGGTCAGACAACAACGACAGCTTTAGCAAGTGACATTGCTATCTATGATGCTGATATTATCGTCTGCGATTTAGGTTGGCAGGCGAGTGAAAATCTGGATAATTTATCCCTGATACAAGATAGAGATGTCCCCATATTGGTATTATTGACTGATGAAAATGATACAGCCTCGGTACTCAGTACACTCAACAAATTTTCAGTTTACGGTGTAATACTCAATGAGAATGATAGCGATATGCTGATGATAGCGTTGCAGACAGTCGCTAACGGCTTAATTGTAATTGATCCTAGTCTTTCTTCTTATATAACATCAGGCAATACAATAACTGAAAAAATTGTAGAAGAGCTAACACAACGCGAAAATGAAGTCCTACAATTGTTGGCACAGGGGCTAACCAACAAAGCCATTGCCCATCAGCTTGGTATTACTGACCATACCATTAAATTTCATGTCAACGCGATTATGACAAAACTCGGCGCACAAAGTCGTACTGAGGCAGTTGTGATTGCTACTCGTGCTGGACTGATTATTTTATGATTGGCTGGTTATAATAGGCGAAAACAACTTATTGTGAGCCGACTATGCAATTAGACCCTTTTCAGTTAGAACGTTATTTTGCCAAATATGAATTTTCTGCCCCATATCTCTTAAGTCCATCAGATATTGAACCGTTGAGATTGCCTGATTTGCTAGCAATGGCTAGCGCTGACCGTCGTCATCAATGGGACAATCTTTGGCTTGGTTATACTGAATCACAAGGGCATCCTGAACTACTGACAACAATCAGTGACTTGTATGACAATATAAGCGAAAATCAGGTTATCGAAGTTGTTCCTGAAGAAGGCATTTTCATCAGCATGAATACTTTACTCAATGCTGGCGACCATATTATTGTGATGTCTCCCTGCTATCAATCTTTATTTGAAATTGCCAAAAGTCGCGGAGTATCAATATCTAATTGGCAACCTAGGGTCAATTGGGTGTTTGATATTTCTGAGTTAAAAGGTTTGATACAAGACAATACCCGTATGCTCATTATCAATTCGCCTCATAACCCCACAGGCGCACATTTCACACAGGATGAATTTACTGCAATCATCGATTTTGCACGAGAGAATGATTTGTGGCTCTTTTCTGATGAAATGTATCGTTTTAGTGAATACGACGAAACTGACCGTTTACCCTCAGCATGTGAGGTCTATGAAAAGGCAGTATCATTGTGTGGGATGTCGAAATCTTTTGCCTTGCCTGGCTTGCGTGTGGGGTGGTTAGTTACTCAAAATGAAACCGCTATGCAAGGATTTATTCAGTTCAAAGATTACACAACTATATGCGGTAGTGCACCCAGCGAAATTCTGGCACTGATTGCACTTGAAGCACGCGATAAAATCCTCAAACGGAATCTGGAAATTATTCAGACTAATCTTGATTGTCTCGAAGCGTTCTTTGTAAAAAATCCTGATTCATTCTCTTGGGTGAAACCGATTGCTGGCACAATCACTTTTGTTGAATATCTTGGTGAAGAAACAATTGCTGAACTTGGTGAAAAACTAGTGCAGGAGAAAGGTGTAATGATAGTCCCTGCTTCTGTTTATGATTATGAGGGTAACTATTTCCGCCTTGGTTTTGGACGTAAAAACATGCCCGATGCACTTCAGTTGCTAGAAGAATATACTAAAACTAGTGGCTAAGATTGTTGTCGCCATAATTTAGCTATTTCAGATACTGTTGTATATGTAGCTATTTGTCCTAGTTCACTAATTGTATGAGCAAAGTATTCTAAATTTTCTCGGACGCAATATAGGGAATAGGAATAGAGTAAATCTGATTCATCATGTGGCATGGCTTCACTCGGATGCAAAATCATTGTCCAAAAGTAATTTTCTTGAGGTTGAAGATTTTCTTTCCAGTGTTTTACAGCCTGTTGCCATAGTTCGGTGTGAATACAGGGGTTCATGTAACGAAGTTTTGGTGCTTTATCGTAAGAGGCTTGAAATGCCCAACTATTCATCGGGATTTCTAGTAGCTTACGTTCAGCACCCTCTAAGCGTGGGGTTTGCTTATCAGGATAATAAGGTCTGTTCGGTGTGCCACGCCAGTTACGAGGATGTCCACTCGCGCTATCATCTCGTTCAGGAATAGCTGTTGAATCGACCCTAAAGCCCAGTTCTTCCACCAAGTTCATTGTTTCGGCAGTATGCCATCCCTCTCCCATGCGAAATGTAGGGAAATCAAATGGTATATCCTTGATGTCATTCCAAATCCGCGTAAGTTCATCTACAGCTTGCATGTTATCGGTGATGATTTGGGGCTGTGAGTTATCATCAGGTACAGTATATAGATGTGGGTGCCAGCCTAGCTCATCACCTTGTACAATTGCTTTACGCCAAAAATCAATATAGGTATCTAACAAATAACGCACAGAACCATAAGCATGTTCTAGCTGCCCATCCGCACGGACATACCACGTTAAAGGATAGTCAGATAGCACCTCGTGAAAGTTTTGTATCGCAAATTCTAAACCAGCCCAATTTAACTCACGCCGATTAGGATTATGAGTATTTAAACCATCAGGGTCAGTATCAATTGTGAGGGCGATGTAATGATTCGGCATTAGTTGGCTTCCATTTTGTATCGGAGTGTGGCTACTGCTTTCTCAGCAATGGCAATAGCTTCTTCGCGTGTCTGGACAGATGTAACACAATATCCAGGACGTGATGCGCCGTCGGCGTATGGTTCAACTTTCGTTCCTACTTGCATGTGAAAGCCGAAATCAAGCACACCTTCCATTGCACGCACTTCTTCAAGTCCATCTACTCCCATAAATATTCCCGATGGGGGCGTAAAAAAGCGATAGACTGCACCATGTTGATATCTTGGATATTTCTCGAAGTCTTCATTGAGTAATATATTAGTTAAGGCTTGTGGCATTGAAATTCCGCTAACAGCTTCGACAATTTGTCCAAATATGTGTCCACCGCCCGGGCGTGCCGCCATTTCTAGTAAATAGGGTTGCTCATCTTTAATCCGCATTTCGCAATGTAATGCACAATTGTTGAGGTTTAATGCTTCTACTGCTTGGATGAATAATTTATCGACCTTATCTAAGATGGTATCAGGCAAATTTGCTGGATAATGAAGTGATTGGTCGACACGATAGCGTGGGTGATGTTGTAAGATTTTATCTGATTTCGCTAGAATGATAATCTCACGATTGTAGACTATACCTTCAATCGTCATCTCAATGCCATCAATATATTCTTCGACACTGAAATCTGTCCCTGTTTTGTGATTATTTGCAGCAAATTCCATTGACCAAGCTAAGTCATCGGCTGTTTCGGCAACACTCACGCCACGACTGCCCCAATTCATAGTTGGTTTGACTACAACAGGGTAACCAATAACGGAAGCAAAATCTGGAATATCGTCTGCGTTATTGGTCAACATGAATCTGGGCTGGGAAAGTCCAGCTTTCTGCCATGCTTGTCTCATTTTACCTTTATCGAGTGCCTTAATTGCAATTTCAGGGTCTAATCCACGCAAACCTAGTAGCTTGCTTGCCTTCGCCGCCGATAAAACGCCCGCCTCATTAACCGCGATAATTGCATCGGCACTGATTTCCTTCGCATATTGTGTGATACCATCTACATCTATTAAATCTATAGCTTGATACCCATCAGCAATGTCAAAGGCGGGTGCGTTGGGATTTTTATCAATTACATAGACTTCATGCCCCATTGCTTGTATTTGTCGAATTGAATGTTTCATCAATTCGCCTGCGCCCAACTGTAAAATTACCGCCATATTTTCCTCACCAAAATAAAGAAAAGCGAGTTCATACCTCGCTTGTCAAATGCTATAAATCCTATTGCATGGCGTCGTATTTTGCTAGACTAACTTACTGTATCAATCTTAGACGCATATTCGTGCATAATCTCAGCCCTTGTATGGAGTATTTCTCCTTTACGCACCATGGTTAGCATGATGTCTCCGACTGTAATATCTGTGTCAAGTTGCTCTGTGCCGATGCCATCACTGAGGCGGATGAGTTCAGAAACTTTATTCACAAACCCAATATAATCATAGACATCGTGTAAAAAGCCATGAATGGCTTCTTTCGGTTGTTTATCCAGTATTTGCTTCATTTGAACATCAAAATCATGGTTCATATAACGCTATCCTACACAATATGACTTTCATTATGGATAGTGTAAGCTAAATATTCCAAATTTATCGTAAAGCATTATCAGATTATCTAGGTGGACCTTGTAAAATCATCTCACGCATTGACGCATAACGCCAATTTTCGTCACGCTTTATACCAAAATGTTCAGGTATCATTTCGGCCAACCACCAAGTTGCACCAGCATCTTTGGCTTGATATGCCGTATCGATGATTTGTGAGCGTGCTGTAGTTGCTTTTTCCGTATTCATATAAACAACATCAAACGGTGTATCGCTTTCTCGACGAGGCAAAATGTAGGTTAAAGTCTCACGCAAGGCACTGATTTTATCATCAGCTTCATTGAATAAGATGAACATTCCATCCCACTTTGCGGCACGGCGCATAGGTGGTTTGCTTGGATAATAGCCAGCAATCCAAATCGGAATACGAGGTTGTGATATTGGCTTTGGTAGGAATTGACTGTGGGTCACTTTATAGTGTTGTCCATCGTAGTTAAATACCTCACCTGACCATAACCCTGTAATCACATCTAGTGCTTCATCGGTCATATGGGCGCGAGTTTTGAGGTCGGTTTCTTCGCCAAAATTTGACCATTCTTGTGGGCGACCACTGCCAAGCCCAACGCCTAATATCAAACGTCCACCAGAAAGAACATCCAGTGATGCTGTTTCACGCGCAAGGACTTGGGGTCTGCGACGTGGTAGAGGTGTAACCATTGTTCCGATTCGGATTGTCTTGGTTGCCATGGCAATAGCTGTTAGAGCAATCCAAGGGTCTACAAGATTATAATTTACTGGACGCGCAACATGATCCCAGATAAAGAAACCATCCCAGCCAGCGTTTTCGGCATCTTTTGCCGCTTCAGCCATAATTTGTGCTGTACCAAATGCCCCAAAATTGGGGATATGTAATCCATATTTCATAGAGTTGGTTTGACTTTCTGTGAATTTATAACTTCAGTTATAATCCGAATATTATCTGTAAAATTACTCGGACGCGAAATTAAGCCTCCCATACCATCCGCAACACCAATAATCCTTGTTGGATTTTCAGCATCATCAACAATGACAGCACCTTTCTCTCCGATAGCTCCACCAGAAACTACTTTCACATTCAAAATTTCGCTATTTTTCGCTTGCATTCTAGACCCAAGATGTGCAGTTGTTAGTGCGCCTGCCAAAGTCGCCCAAATATTAATTCGGACAGGTAGTATTCCTTTCTGACGTGCTTTTTCTAAGCCAGCTGCTTCAATACCACCAATTCCAGCATCAATTAAGATAGTTTCATCATTAAGATGCGAGGCTAAAGACGCATCAAACCATGTTCCCCATGATGGCCATACAATCACAACTTGTGCTGAGTCCAATACATTAGCGGCATGGTCTATATCAACATAATGGTCATGTGGATAATCTGTCTGACTAAATACTGTTGTTGCTTGTGAATATTCATGCTCTTCATTAGGCTCACGCACAATCACAGTTACATCTGCACCATAGTCAATCAGCATGAGTGATAATAAACGACTTCGGCGATGGTCACCAGCGATTACAATATTAGCGCCTTGTATCTGTTCATTTAGCAAGCGCACAACTTGGTCTTTCACAGCTTCTGACCAAACACGGCTATCGCTATAGACTAATAATTGACTAGTTTGTAAAACATCTTGTGCTGTTAGGGCTGATGCTTGCGGTCCAAATATGCGACGACGGTCAATGTCAAGGAAAACAATATCAACTTTGCCATCAATCTGCTCCAAAATCTCGACGAGTTGCATTTCTGTACTGAAAGTGACTGAACCAATTGTATGAGTAGGGGTATTGTGAATATGTTGACTGATGCTGTAGTGGTCTTCAAGAGTTTGGCTGAGAACAAGATTTAAGGTTGTATAAGTTTGATGTTTTTGTGCCTCGCTATAAAGACGTTTCAAAACATCGTCTAATGAATAGGTCGTCTCACCATTGTCTGAGCGCATATCAAAAGTAGGTATTGTTATCTGTTTTAGTTGCTTGGCTCGTGCAATATCTTTGCTCAATTGTTCCAGTAAATTATCTGGCGCATCAATTCGATTTTGTTCACATAAGCGCACAATTAAATCGCGTACATCAATATCAAAACGTTCTGCATACGATTTGACTTTGGCTGTAAAAGATGAATGAAAACCAGCCAAACCTGCTGTAATTGCCATCGTATCGAGTCCACGTCCGGGTACAAGCGGGGCAATTAAGCCTGAGCTAATATCCATTGTGGCGTTGAGGTCAATCTCTTGTGCATAACCCCGTCGTTGCATAATAGCGAGTAATGCCTCAGTGATAACATTACCTGCGCTACGTCCCATTCCACGCAAGGATGAATCAACAATTGTTGCGCCACTCTCAATAGCTTGTAAGGTGTTTGCCATGCCCATACTGAGGTTATCATGCCCATGAAAGCCAATCGGCACATCACAAACTGACTGTATAGCTGAGATAAATTCAGCGACATCTTCTGGGAGCATTGTGCCAGCACTATCGACGATATACACCATATCTGCGCCCCAAGATTGAGTTTGCTTGGCAACCTCAGCAAATTCTCGGGGACTCACCGCATAAGATTTCATCGCGTTATAGCAAACGAACATGTTGATTGATTTTGCTTGTTCAATAAATGGTTTTGCGCGTTCAATCTCGGTGACATTTGTACCGATACGAATAAAATCCATGTTGTATTGTGCGGCAAGGTCAATATCTTCTGCGCGTCCAATGCCTGGGATGAAGAACATCCCCCATTTCGCATTTTTAACTGCGTGTGAAGCTGCTCTGAGATGTTCCTCATCAGAAGCAACTGCACGACGTTTACCTTTATCTTGAGCATTCAAGCCCAATCCATGCCCGACTTCTATCCAGTTAAAACCAGCACCTTCTAAAGCGCTGACTAGCGTTGCCGTATCCTCGGCGGTGAATTGAAAATCAATCACATAGCTTCCATCACGTAGGGTGACTTCCATAATATCGGGTTGTGGGCTGATATGTGGCATAAGGCATCCATAATCTATCAAATATTATGGATAGCATTGTAGCGACTTGAGGTTGATTTGCGTAGATGAGATAGAATATGAGTGAGAATAACAATGGTTTTCAAATGCCTTTACTATTCTATGTGTTTCAAATCTTAATTATTGCATATCAAAAAATGTAATAAATTACTTATGTCACATTGTTCATTTATATAAATTGCAAGGAGGTATTATGCGAATACTTAGATGGTTCTGGGGAATACTTACTTTATTGAGTTGTGCTTTTCTAATGTGGAGTGTTGTTTTTGCAAGCGATGTACTCAATTCAGGTTTAGAAGATATACAAAATGATGATTCTGTTCAATATCAAGAGGCGGCAGAAGCCGGTGCTGTGATTGGAACAGGGCTTGGGTTATCACTATATTTGTGTATTGGCTTTGGGATATTTATTCCAAGCGCATTTTTATATTGGCGTAATGGTGTAGGTATGGAACGTAAAAAAGATAAAGAAGAAACAGAACGTAGACATCAAGAACAACTTAGTGCCATGCAATCACAAATAGATTCTGTAAAAAACAAAAATAGCTAAATACTATGGAGAGGGGCTTGAACCCTCTCACTTCTTGACTTACTGTGGACAAAATTCATCTGCGGTAGCGATAGCTTCTTCAATTTCTTGAATACGATTAGCAGGGTTCGGGTGACTGCTGAAAAATTCAGGCTGACGTTGTCCTCCGCTTGCTTCTTCTAAAATTTCTTGAACTTCAATCATTCCTTGAGGGTCATAACCTGCATCAATCATCAAGCACACGCCGATTGCATCTGATTGTAATTCGTCATCTCGTCCATATTGCAAATTGATGAGTTGCCCAATCATGGCGGCTGTTTGCGCCGCATTCGCATCTCCTGAAGCAACTGATACTGCACCAATTAATCCATTAGTCAATTGACTTTGTGCAATACGTTGTGCGCCATGACGGGCTAGAACATGCACAATCTCATGTGCTAATACAGCCGCGACCTGATCAACAGTCTCTAACCGACCGAGTAAACCAGTTGTAATAAAATTTTGTCCACCGGGTAGGGCAAAAGCGTTAATCACATCTGAATCTACGACTGTGAATTCCCATTGCCAAGGCGTGTCGTCTGCCACACTATTTCGCACTAAGTTCCATCCGATTTCATCGATTGCTTCTTGTGTTTCACTGTCACGGTATTCACCACCAAATTCTCGAATGAGTTCAGGAGCAGATTGCAAACCAAGTGCGATTTCTTGTTGTGGCGTAATACTTACGCGCTGATTTTCGCCTGTTACATCGTTATATTGAGATGATGCAAAGTAAGAAAATAGTGAAAATGCAGCTAGAGCTAAACCAATTAGCAAGCGTATCGGAATACCACCGCCACGCCGTTGACGACTATTTCTGCTTGTCCGTATCATGCTTTCACCTCCACTAATTCTTCGTCATAGGTATCCATCGCTTCGTAAATGCCTCCTGCTACTGCGCCGAAAGCAATATGACTAATTACAATGAGCGAATTGTTAATTGCAAACATCCACTCGAAAAACATTGTCATCGTATAGAAGTTTATGGAATAAATGGCTAATCCAAGTAATGCCCCACCGATAATACCGATGAGCAAACCCCACCGATGAATAACAATTGAGATAACCAGTGTGAACAAAATTGACAATATATAGTGAACAATTGCCCCAACAATCAATGCTGTTGTTGATGACTCAACCAAAACATCAGTGCCTAAAACGAGTGAACCGAAGTATTGCAGAATGAAGAAAGCATCAATCCCATACAAAATTGGATTGAATATCATATTGATTAACAAGAAAACTGTACCTGCCACTATTCCTGCTACAGGAATAGCACGCCACGTCACATTACGCTGAATGGCTTCTATCATGGTGTCTCCTTCCCCTCTAAAAAATCGAATAACAGTAACTTTACCCAATTTTACCCTGCATCCATGATTTTCTCATTGTGTTGCTAACATCACTTATATGATTTTTGTATCGCGCTCATGCTATGTTAATTCAATAACACCTCCGCGATTTTGAATAGACTTACTCGCGGCTTCCAAAATCTTGACCACACGTAAACCTGCTTGTCCATCTGTTTCGGGTCTTGTGCCATTTTCAATGCAATCGATAAAATGTTGTGTTTCGAGTTGTAAGGCTTCTGTTGCTTCAATTTTTGGGGAATACATATCGCCTGTACGGTAGCTAATTAAGGTACGATATATATCTTCAGTAGATTTAATGTCGATGCCTTTATCATAAATTTTGATAGTTTCGATGGGTTCTAGTGCGTCATAGACTATCATTTGTTTACTCCCACCAATTAATGTGCGACGCACCTTCAAAGGAGCGAGCCAATTGACATTAACATGGGCTAACAAATTATCATCATAATAGATGGTCAAATAGGCGATATTTTCGGGTTCACCTTGAACATGGCTAATTCCTGTTGCTGATACAGCACGCGGTTCTTTATTCAGCACGTATTCGATAATACTCAAATCATGCACAGCTAAATCCCATATGACATTGACATCATGTTGGAATAACCCCAAATTTATGCGGGTACTATCGTAATAGAGTACCTCACCCAATGTACCACTTTTTACCAGTTCAGCTATTTTGCGTACTGCGCCTGTATAGACAAAGGTATGGTCAACCATCAGGATGAGGTTACGCTTTTTTGCTTCATCAATGAGATGTTGGGCTTGTTCTGATGATGAAGCCATGGGTTTCTCGACTAAAACATGCTTTCCTGATTGAAGTGCTTGTAAAGCGAGGTCGTAATGCGTATGGACAGGTGTAGCAATTGCAACTGCATCTACTTCTGTATTTGCAAAAATATCGCCTGCTGATGTAGTTGTTTGAATTGTGGGGTAGCGCCGACTGACCCGCGTTAAATTTTCTTCCTTCGCATCCGCTACCATCAATACGTCTACATTAGGGTTCTCAACAAAATTACGTACTAGATTTGGTCCCCAATAACCGTATCCAATCACAGCAACTTTTAACATTAAATTTTCCTATGGATATTTGAATGATTTGAGGGGTATTCTAACATAGCCTGTTCAAAGTTTTGAACAGGCTGTGCAAAACTTTTGGCATAAAATGTAAAAAGCCATTATTTCAGATAAACAATGGCTTGGAGGACTTATTTATTGTTTGATGTAATCAGCCATTTGAGGCAATCACCACGCCGACGACAATAATTATCATACCAATAATTTTGGGCATAGTTATCACTTCTTTGAAGAAAACAGCTGCACCAACGGTAATAGTGGCGAATGCCATACTCATTAAGATAGGGTAGCCAATACTTAGAGGTTCAGTTGAGATAACACGCATCCAGACGAGAGTACCTGCTCCGTATAAGATAATGCCTACGATAAAAATCGGATTGATCATCAAGGCAAATATATCTTTATGGATTGTCGAAATGTTGCTTCCAAAACCCCCAATAGCTTCGATTGCGCCTTTTAAGCCTAAGCTACCGAAAGACATCATCGTTGCCGCTATAACGATGAGAATAATTCCTTGTGTACTGATTGCCATAAATGTCCGTTTCTTCTTATCAACTACACTCATTGTGTTTTTTTAGGCTTTCGCTTATTTTGCATCGTCAGAAGATTTTTTATTTGAATCTGATACAGATTCTACGATAAATAAATCTTGATTCTCACTAGCTTGATTTCGAGTCACTTCAAATTCAAGTTTTTCTGTACTCATTGTATCGTCTACTATATTTAATTCAGCCGTGGCTTTGTGACTGTCTTTTGCCAAGGTCGAGAAAATTTTTGACGTCTCGTTACATACTAAACGCAAGGCTTCGATAACGCGTGTTTGTTCCTCATCAGTCATTTGTGAATATAGAGGAATAGCAATCGCGGTGTCTTGTATAAATTCGCTTTGGCTCAGGCTTCGGCATGTACTTGCATCACAGTTGCACAAGCTACGATTACCTGCACATTTCCATGTTTCCTTTTCATATGCAGGTTCACGATGAGCATTCATAATCGCACGACGTGTACTAATTCCTTGATTAAGCAATTCTTGCATCACTGCTTTTTGATTCAGATTTTGTGGTAAGCGTATGATAAAGCTTTGCCAATTAGACCGAGCATAATCAGGCTCGAAAGGCAATATTAAGCCTTTAATGTCTGCCAACTCACGCAGATAACGGTCTGCAATTGCACGCCGATTTTCAATGATTTGTGGCAAACGTTTGAGTTGTTCACGTCCGACTGCCGCTTGAATATCCGTCATCCGATAGTTATAGCCAAGTTCAGTATATTCTTCAAAAATAATTTTGTCTGACTGATGGCGCTCAGTATCACGAACACTCATACTGTGTTGTCGCCATAATTTTACTTTTTCATCGTACTCAGAGTTATTAGTCGTAATCATTCCACCATCACCTGTGGTGATGACTTTGCGAGGGTGAAAACTAAAGACAGTAATATCGCCCTGTGGTGCGCCAATCTTCTGCCACCCTGTATCGTAGAAAATTTCGCTTCCAATCGCACATGCTGCATCTTCAACAAGTGGAATATTGTGTTTTTTGCTGATGGCAACCAATTTTTCCATATCACACGGCATACCTACTTGATGTACCGCAAGAATTGCAGTTGTTTTTTCTGTAATAAGGTCTTCTATGAGATTAGGTGCAATGTTATAGGTACGAGGGTTAATATCACAAAAAACAGGAATAGCTCCACAATAACGAATAGCATTTGCAGTAGCAATGAAACTATGACTAACAGTAATGACTTCATCATCGGCTTTTACCCCGACTGCTTTGAGTGCTAAATGCAAACCCGTCGTGCAATTTGAAACGGCTGAAGCATAATTTGCTCCAACATAGTTTGCGAATTCTTGTTCAAAGGCTTTTACTTGAGGTCCTTGGGTTACCCAACCACTGAGTAAAACTTCTCGTACTAAATCAGCTTCTTCTCCACCTAAAATGGGTTTAGCAATTGGGATTTTGGGGTCATTCACTCTGGTTACTCACTCTGACTTTTGTAAGGTTGCTTCATTTATTATGTACGCGACATAAGAAAAAGTACAGTAAAGACAAGTTTAAATTAGAAATTCGGAATTTACAGATAAAGCATACCCCAATATAGCATGCTTTATCTGCGTGTAGTGTTGTTGAGGTTAATCGCCGACTGCTAGAGCTTGCAATCGTGGAATGAGATGCTTATCTTTAGGCAGATAAATTGTTGCTACGAGCCAAACGACGGCAAATAATACAGCTGTTGCGGCGAATGTGCCACGATAACCAATTATCATCGCGATACCTGCACCTAATAGGGGTGCAACTGCTCTTGCAGCAGCTACAATTGAATTATCTAGCCCATATACAGCACCTTCTTCACCTTCTTCTGTATACTGTGCTAATAATGCTGAGGGTGCAGAGATAATGCCGCCCATAGCTAAACCTGCAAGCCCCTGTAGTGCTAATAATTGCCAGATATTGGTCACAAATGGCTGAGGTAAATAGAATATCACAACAACAATTGCTGACCACATGAGAATACGCCGATGTCCAATTCTGTCACCTAAGCGTCCTAAGTAAACGCCGCTAACGGTAGATGTTGCAGACGAAACGGACATAACAGCACCTGCAAATATACTTTGACCAGCCATATCGGGATTTAGCAGTGTAACCACAAACAACGGGGCAATCGGAATAATCATAGTACGTCCGATGCCTGCTAAGAAACGCATTAAATATACTAATGTAACGCCTTGTGCGCTCAGGACATGCGACCATTGTTCCATCATGCTCGGTCGATTAGTGTCATTTTTCTGTTTTTGAGGTTCAAATTCCTCTTCAATTCCAATGTAAATCAATAGACCTGATAAAAACAACGCAACTGCTGTAATGAAGAAAGGCATTGCAAAGCCAAAGTTGTCCGCGAGGATGCCACCAAGGATAGGACCTAGTGCGACTCCACCCCATAATGAAACTTGAAGGGTTCCCATAGCAAATCCCACTTTTTCGCGTGGGGCAGCCGAGGCAACAAGCGCATTGTTCGCAGCGACCGTACCTGTGACAATTCCTTGAATTCCACGTAAAAGAATGAGTTGTTCACCACTGGTGACGATGCCCATCAAACCCATGATAATTGCGCCACCAAAAGTTGCCCGTAAGACCATCAGTTTTCGTCCGTAGCGGTCAGCGACTGCGCCCCATAGTGGCGAGGCAATCATCATTGTAAATCCTTGAACTGCAATAACGAGACCAGCCATCCACTCAACGCTTAATCCTGTTGTAGAACCGAGTTCTTCTACATAAAGAGGGAGAAAAGGAAAAACAAGTGAAAAGCCTACAGCTGTCAGAACTTGTGATAGAAAAACTACCGCAAGCGTTATTTGCCAACGAGGAAGACCTAAGAAGGTTGATTTTTGCATCTATATTGCCCATTAAATGGTCAGATATAGCTTAACCCTAAAGGCTTGGTGGTTCAGAATCAAGGTATCCATCTATGACCATTAGCTATTTTTAGGGGAGGTATTGAAAATATTAATCACTGTTCAATATTCTGCGAGGATGATTTACACGATATTCCAAGATGATTTTTTTGCCGTCTTCAATTGAGTCTACAAAATACATGTAACGCATAATCGGTACACGTAAGGTGCGTAAAGTATCACCAATGCCCTTCATAGCAAGGGGAGCTTGTACAAATGTAACGATGGAAGTCTCTAAGTGATTTTCTTTCATCCAATCATAAGCACGTCGCCAGAGATTGAGTAATCCGACAGGAATTATCTTTGTACCTGAAAAATTCATAATTGTATCAGGAACATAATTTTCTTCCATGATAAGCTCTAAGGCTTTACCGTTTAATATTTCCCATGCTTCGTCAACTGACCACTGTCCATTGATTTCATAGTAGATAATTGTTTTCTCATTGTTTTCCCAGTTTACTGAAATTGGCATTAATTTTATATCCTTAAGCGTTGTTATCTTAATTATATAACAATTAATTGCATCAGAAAACGTAAGATTTCTTTATAATAATAAAGTCCCAATAAAGGTCGCCTGTGCAATACGAGCCACTTCTCCTGTGATTAAATCCACTTTAAATGTACCATTTCTATCTGATGTTGTGATTAATACTGCCGTATTGTCTTCTGTCCAACTTAGAGGAGTGATGTAAGCGTTTTGAGGCTCGGTTAACTGTGTTTGAGTAGATGTGTCCAAATTTACCAGCATCAGCACAGTTCTTACCGATGCGTCTGATGAGTTGAGTTCTATTTGTGATAGAGAATAGATAGCTTGGCTACCATCTGGGGAAATAAGAATGTTGCCCCCTTGTGTGTAATTGACTAATCCGATTGATTGAATGAGATTTGCTTCACTACTGACCAGATCATACACATTGACATCAAAGCCACTAAAGTCACTCGTAACTGATAAGCGAACAAGTCGTCCTGCGCGTAAGGATATGGCACAAAAACAACTCGGTTCCCCAACCAATGGCGTAATCGATCCATCAATTAAGGAGAGCTGAAAGAGGCTCGCATATTGTCGATAAGGAGCAAGGTCACCGATACCATCGGGCTGTGAATCAAGGATAATGGCTTGATTTTCTAATGTGAAGGCAACTGGCATTACCCGTGCGCCATCTGTTCTGGGTCCATCTGATAAAACTAAGTTCTGGTCACTTCCACTAGGATTTGAGACTGTTGTAACAGTGGTTAAACCATTGGTATTGTCATATGTCAGCGTCCATGCGATAAGACGTTTATCCTCAGAGACAACCCAATCGACACGTCGAGCCGCGCCTAATTGTATAAATGGATGTGCTTCAACTATGCCATCGGGTTTCACTATCCGTACCGCTTGATTGCTACGGTCAAAAAAGAGAACATAATTATTGAATAAGGTATAGCGCTCACCATCCACGATAACAGTTACAAGCTGTCCATCCTGTAAATTTAGAAATTGCACACGGTCACTACCAAGCGTATCTATATCAAATTCGATATAAACCTCCCAATTTGTATTGCTACTTTGGGCATCTGTCTGAATGGTTGAAAACACTAATGAAATGAGGATAAACCAAAAATATTTAGATTTCATTCAATGCCTCAATAACTTTGGGTAATATTTCACCTGATGCTCCGTCAAGTTTAATATTTGCATAATGAGTAATGGTGCTACTATCTGGATTCACTTCAATAATTTTTGCGCCCTGATGCCTTGCAATACGCGGTAACTCGGATGCAGGAGAGACCATGCCTGATGTCCCAACGACGAGCATTAAGTCACAGTGTTGACTGTGTTTCATTGCTATGCTGATTTCATGCTGAGGCAAGTTCTCACCAAACCAAACAACATTTGGGCGCACATTTGCCCCACAATATGGACATTTCGGAGGTGCGTTGCCGTCATCATACGTTAGCGTGCTAATATCAATGAGAGTTGAAATACCTCGGCAATTATTGAAGCACTTATGAGTAGCAATGTTGCCATGGAGATGGATAACATCGCGGCTACCTGCTTGTTCGTGTAAGTCATCAACGTTTTGCGTTATAAGATGGACACTATCTTTAATATTTTGCAATTCTGCGAGGGCGATATGCCCGTCATTAGGCTTAACCTCGCTAGCCAGTTTGCGTCGCCACTCATACCAATCCCAAACGAGTTTAGGATTTGCCATGAAAGCTTGAGGGGTGGCTAAATGATGAGGGTCATATTGCGCCCATAAGCCTTCTAAAGCATCTCGAAATGTCGGCACACCTGATTCTTTGCTGACACCTGCACCTGTCAATATTGTGATGGCATCAGCTTGGTGAATGAGTTGTGCGCTTTGCTGTATTAAATGTGTTGTCATGATATAGTCATAAATTCCGAAGTATCAACTTAATGATAAAGACCTTATGCGAGAAAGGCAATTCGATGATACTAGAGTCTGCTTACCTAAGTGTTAAAGAAGGTGAGGCATCAGCCTTTGAAGAAGCGTTCAAACAAGCCTCATCTATCATTTCTTCAATGAATGGTTATATTTCTCATGAGCTTCATAAATGTATCGAAGATGAGCATTTATACTTGCTCTTGGTAAAATGGGAAACCTTGGAAGACCATACACAAGGCTTTCGTGGCTCGGCAGAATATCAAGATTGGAAACAATTATTGCATCACTTTTATGAGCCATTCCCGACAGTATGGCATTTTGAGCAAGTGAATTTGTCTTAACATCAGTCAATTCTTATCCTTACTCGTGCTATAACCATTGACAAGCATACGTGAAATGATGACACTACGTATTCTCACGTTTTTGAACACAAGGTTTATCTCCTATGACAAAGCTCTCATTCTCTGAACGCTTGGCACAACCTAAACCGATCTTAGCTGATGGTGCTGTTGGTACATTACTTGTCCAACGAGGCAATATTTCCCTTAACAAATGTTTTGACCAATTGAACCTCACGCAACCTGCATTGGTTGAAGGCACACATGCTGATTATATTGATGCTGGGTCGGAATTAATTGAAACCAACACCTTTGGCGCAAATCGTTTTAAGCTCAGCGAATATGGTCTGGCGGATAATGTCAAAGAAATTAACCAAGCGGGTGTTCGCCTTGCACGGCAAGCAGTAGAGAAATCTGAGCGCGACATCTATATTGCTGGCGCTATAGGTCCTTTAGGCGTGAGTTTACAACCCTATGGTCGTGTGAGCCGTGAAGAGGGTAAATCAGCTTTTGCGGAGCAAATTCAAGCATTGCTTGATGCTGGTGTTGATGTTTTACTCTTCGAGACGTTTAACAACCATGATGAACTGATTTTAGCAGTTGAAACTGCGCGTGAAATTGATGCCGAATTTCCCATCATTGCTCAGGCAACCTTTTCTACAGATAACATCACTTCCACAGGGCATAATCCTGCGCGCGTAGCCAGTGATTTGCATCAGACAGGGGCTACTGTTATTGGTGTAAATTGTGGGACAGGTCCGTCACAAATTTCAAATATCTTACAAGCAATGCACAGTGCGATACCCGATGCTAAATACAGTGCGCTCCCGAATGCTGGATTTCCAGAAACAGTCGGTGGTCGGGCAATGTATCCTGCGACTGCAGAATATTTCGGCGATTACGCGCTAACATTTCAGGCTATTGGCGCACAAATCATTGGTGGATGCTGTGGTACAACTGTTGAGCATATTTCAGCGATGCGCCAAGCATTGGATGACCCTCAACGTGTAGTACCTGACATCAGGATTACGAGTGAAATTAGCAAAGCTTTAGCACCTCAGCATGTTCATCCTACAGATTTAGCCCAGCGTTTACGCGATGGTAAATTCACGGTTACAGTGGAAATGACCCCACCACGCGGATATGATACTGAAAAACTTCTCCGTGAAGCGCGTCTGCTCCGTGATGCAGGTGCATTTGCGATTGACGTAGCCGATACGCCTGCCGCTAAGATGAAAATGAGTGCTTGGGCAGTGAGCCATCTTTTACAAAATGAAGCTGGTATCGAGACGATTTTGCACTTCCCAACTCGTGGACGGAATATTTTGCGTGTTCAGGGCGATTTGTTAGCCTCACATGCACTTGGTCTGCGTAACTTATTTGTGACAATGGGCGACCCTGCAAAAATTGGTGATTATCCAGAAGCAATGGATAGCTATGATATTGTGCCAAGTAAATTAATTGGTGTCATTAAGCATGACCTCAATAATGGGCAAGATATGGCAGGGAATAGTATTGGTGTGCCCACTAACTTCAATGTTGGATGTGCGCTGAATATGGCGGCAGATAATATTGACCGTGAAATTAAGGTCTTGCTCAACAAGTTAGAAGGTGGCGCGGATTTTGCCCTTGGTCAAGCTGTGTTTGACCCACCACGTATTGAACGCTTCCTTACGCGCTATAAAGAGGTGACGGGTGAGGACTTTAATCTCCCCGTGATTATGGGCTTGATACCTTTACATAGCCTCAGAAATGCCCGCTTTTTGCATAATGAAGTACCCGGCATCATCATCCCTGATGAGATATTCGCACGCCTTGAAGACGCAGGGGATAATGCTTCGGACGTTGGTGCAGAGATTGCTATCGAATTAATGGCACAAATGCGTGATTATGTACAAGGTGCGTATGTGATTCCGAGTGGACGTTATAAGACAGCCGCTAAAATTGTTGACGCACTGGTACATGCGCCTGTACAAGCCTAATAACTAAGTGGGCATGACAAACGCCATGCCCCTACTTTAACGTGCTTGAGTAAAATTTGAGGCATCCCATATTTCGCTATCAGGTTCGGCTAATATTGAATCACGAGCTTCAGATATATCTAATTCCCAATCTGAATATGAGCAATTGCGCGTATCACTGTGTTGTTCTGTATTGAGGATAATGATATACGCGTCATCATAGATGCTTGTATCGACTGTACCACCTGTTCCAAGAGAATACAGATGGGCTGTATCGTCTGCTTTATTTATTCCCACGACAAATAATTCTAGCAACGCTTCACTTTCGACTTCAAAGGTGTAGATGTCGCGGTCAGCAATGTGAACGTAATCTACTGCTAGTTGCTGAATACCATTACGTTTTGGGGTAATTTGCCCATAGCCTTCAACATTTTCTTCAATACGGACAGTATCACCAAAAAATTCACCGAGTGTATAATCATGCAATAAATTTCGTACAGCCATTCGCAAAATAACTTCATCAGCAGATGTGCCGAGTTCAGTCAAAGCACGATAAAATCCGTCTAATCCTTCATTTGTTGCCATGTATTCCCAAATAAATTGGTAACTCCGTATTCCTAAATCTTGGGTGAAGCTATCAATGACTAGCCATTCACCATAGACACGCAAATCACCTGTGCCACGCCCTCTAAATGAGCCAAGGCATCTATCTGGGGCGTTGAAAACGGGTTCTGTACTTGCCCCTGCATTGCTCAGTTCAGGATATACAAGGGTTTCAATCCACGTTGCACCTGCTTCATAGAAACCAAAGAAACGGTCATTCACATCATAACCAAATTGAATATTGTGATGCACTTCATGGGCGGCAGTTGTACGCATCATATCCAATGCAAGGTCACGGTCTTCTATGAAGTCGAGGTCATTTTCTATCAGCAAATGGCTATAGGCGGCATAATATTCGGTACCATCAGTGTTAGGATTATCGCCGACTAAATTTTCTGGTGTAGCTACGCCAAAAGCGAAATCAATATCGAGTACATAGACATCAAGGCGTGTATCCCCACCTTCACCACAATCGGCAGGAGGTAATGCCCAACCTAAATCATTGAATTGCACATCTAGGGATAGTTGTAACGCAGTTTCGAGTTCATCTACCCATACGTCCGTTGTGGCATCGCTACCTTCTAGAGTGTAGTGAATCACAAAAGAGGAGGCTTCGCGTTTGAGGACTGTGCCACTCAATACGGGACGGTCACGTGAATCGGCTGAGGCACAATCAAATGCTTCAAAATTTGCTCCAATATCTTCTGTCGGAACTTCGTCAATAATAGTGATAACTTCAGGGGTATTGACACCAACAACCAAACGAAATTCACCTGCGTTGGCACGGGTAATCAAGCCAATGACATATGTTCCTGCTTCTTGGACTTCGTAACTGAGTGCAGAATTGTAACCTCCACCGCCATTATTATCTTCGATAAAGACATCACTCATGGATTCATCAAGCAGATACATATAAGTATCCACTAAACCGACTCCTGCGGCGTAAGCATAAATGGTATCGCCAGCATTGAGATTAAGAATTTGCACCAGGATTTCATCGTCGTCACTCTCGAAAAGTCCCATGAAGGTTTTGATTTCACCGATGACATCAATCTGTGTTTCGTCGCTGGCGCGGATAATGTCATCAGTAGGGGTTTCATCATCGGCTTCACCGATTTGTACAGAATGGGAGGCAGTATTAGCAAGCGAAGCAGGGGTAATCAGTAAGAATAGCCACAAGATAGCCATAAAAGCCGTGAGTTTCTGATTCATTCAGCACTCCTAGAAACATGAGGTCATAGTCTCATTATATGCCAAACCCTTACGTAAGAATGAAAGCGAGCCTTAATTAATATGAGAGAGCAAAATAAAAGTGCTGAGTATTAGGTATCCTCTGTGAGATAGAGGAGATGCTTAGTTATAAGCACACTCGCTATAATAGCGGATGAGTGTCCCGTCGCTATCGGGGTCTTCCATAATTTGACGCTGTGTGGTTGCCATACTACCGCCCATTGCTGTTTCTGCATTACCACCATTAAATTGTCCCTGTGTGATTTCTCGCCGATAGTCTGTGTACCATCCTCGAACATCCACAGGGGAATCATCTGTGTAATAGATTTGCTCCGTTATACCTGAGGCACGAATACGGATAAAACCAGCACTATCAGTTGAGACGAGTTCAGCTTCTGGGTAGATAGGCATCCATTTGTCAATATCAGAGCGACAAGCAACATCAACACCGATAAAGGCAGAGACCGAACATATGACGACACCGACGATAATCATTAATGTGCCGAATAGGGTGCGTCTGATTGAACCTTTGCGTTTTGCCATAGTTTGTGAGATGTCCTAGTTTTGTTTTATCTTTAGCGGGTACATCGTATCGCATATGTATGAAGATTAGATGAAGGTGTAAAAATTTAGTTTATTACCTTGGCGAACATCTGAATATTGCCACATCGTCGACATTGTCTTGTTTTTATCTTTTCGCCTCTGCCCCAAAATACAACGAAGCGATTTTTACTAAAACGTTGGGGATATGTCGTATAACCCCATGTGAAATGAGGATGATTACAAACAGGGCATAAATCAGAATTGCGATAATCGACTTTCGGAGAATTTGTTTCCTCATTTTTTGATTTTGCTACAATATCGTTTTTCTTCTTCATTCATTGCGCTCCGCAAACATCTGGACATTGCCACAGCGTGTACATTGACGAGCTTGGATAACTTTACCTTGTCCTAAAAATGCACCAGCTTTACGAAAATGAAGGCGCTGAATATCGCCATCGAAAATATCCCCGAAGGTGAAGTCATTATTGCCACAAGTTGGGCACAATTCAGGGTCCCAAAATTCAGCTTGTGGACGATCACCGTAATCATTTTTCTTTTTCATTCAGTTTTCTCCGTAAAAAATTGTACTTCTCCACAATCATTACATTGTCGTGCTTTGACCGATTTCCCATTTTTAAAAAAGCCTTCTGGTGTAAAGAATACAGGTGAACCCCCTGCGTTGAGTTTGCCCCATGTGAAATCATCATTACCACAATTTGAGCAGGTATCTGGCGCGTTTTTCTTTATGTTTTTAGGCATCACATCCTCTTAAAAATTTATTATTAGGGTAGACCAACAGTCTGCACCCTACTTTAATAGCATATCAAGTTCTGTATGAATTTTGTCCCCTAATGATTGGGGGTTAGAACGAAAAAGAGACAGATTGCTCTGCCTCTTAGTGTTCAAGTTATTTGTTGTTTTTGAAGGACAGAGCAGGTTTTGTCCCTCCTGAAAAGTGTTCTAAGTTAGGCTTTTGAACCTAGAATTTGTTCGCTACGGTCAATACTGCCGACGCTGTAGTATTTTGCATCAGGATGATGGGTGAAGATAGCGGCTGTGCTTTGCTCAGGCGTAATCTGGAAAGATTCAGTCAATACTAAGCCGAGGTCAGCCTCAATTTGTGGCATCAAGTCCCAGACGATTTTGTGGTCTTCAAGCTCAGGGCAAGCAGGGTATCCCCAGCTATAACGTTTGCCTTGATTTTGTGCGATTCCGAGTTGACCTTGTACAAGATTGCTCATGTAATTGGCAGTGGCTTCGGCGGCTTGAACGGCTAATCCATGAAAGAAATAGGCTTCGGTATATTGGTCGCTACTCTGTAATTCATTGAACTTAATGTCTGCTTGTTCGCCGACTGTGACTGCTTGTAAGGCAACAACATCGACTCCACGACCATTAATTGGCTCGTAATAATCGCTGATGCACAGGAAATCGCCACTATCTTGGCGTGGGAAGCTAAAGCGTGCGACTTCTTTCAACTCAGGTTCATTGCCATTCGCATTTTGGAATTCACGCCAATCCCAGATTACGAGGTCGTCACCATCAGCATTGCATGGGAAGTAGCCATAAACGGCAGATGGATGCAATGTGCTTTCTGCTTGGGCTTGTTTAGTCATTTTTGCCAGACGTGATTCAAACTCGGCTTCGGTTTGTTCCCATTCTGTGCCTTGCTGATTCTTCGCACCCCAGCTGAGGCGGAATAGCTCAGGTTTATGCAGATGTTGTAGCACCACATCCAAAGCAATATCGGTGACGACTTTTGCGCCCCAAAATGGTGGTTTCGGCAACGTTGGCGCAAGGTCTACGGTTTTCTGTACGGTTTTTGTACGACTAGCTGTGCGTTTGCGACGTTTTTTGCCGAGTTCTTCATAAGCTTCGTCAAATGTTTGTTGTAAGAAACTCTCACGGTCAGCGCTGACGAGCTTATCCATGACTTCTAAGCCTTCAAAGGCATCTTTACAATAGAATACGCCAGCATCGTAGGGTTCGCTGGTTTCATCCAAAAAGAGGATACGTCGTCCGAATTTACGATTAATTGCCGCACCACCAATCAACACTGGGATGTCGATGTCACGCCTCGCAAGTTCATTGACGATGAGTGGCATTTGCTTGGACGTACTCACTAATAAGGCTGAAAGTCCAATCGCATCGGCATTGTATTCAACGGCTTTTTCAATAATGGTATTGGCAGGAACTTGTTTACCAATATCATGCACAGTATAGCCATTGTTGGTCAGGATGGTTTTCACGAGATTCTTACCAATATCATGCACATCCCCATAAACAGTAGCTAAGACAACTGTTCCCTTTGTACTGCCTTCGACTTTATCCATGAATTGCTCAAGGTAAGCGACGGATTTTTTCATCGCTTCGGCTGATTGTAAAACAAAGGGGAGAATGAGTTCACCAGCCCCAAATTTATCGCCGACTTCTTTCATCGCTGGCAATAAGACATTGTTCAGGACACCCACCGCGTCTTGGCGAGTGAGACAATCATCAATGAGTGCTTCCACACCTTCTTTCTTACGATGAACGATTTGCCAGTGTAAGGCTTCTTCGCTGGACATGCCTTCGGTGGGGTCAACCTGTTCAGCCCCTGCGAGTTGGACATCATTTTGCTCGAAATATTGGATGAAGCGTGCGAGGGCATCTTCATCACTATTGAAGATAAGGTCATTGGCGACTTTGCGTTGCTCATCTGGGATTTCAGCGTAAGGTGTGATGTGAGCAGGATTGACAATCGCCATATCTAAGCCCGCTTGCACGGCATGATACAAGAAGACGCTGTTCAACACGCCACGTCCAGCAGGTGAGATACCAAAACTAACATTGCTGACACCGAGTGCTGTCTTGACACCGGGTAATTCCGCTTTAATACGGCGAATACCTTCGATTGTTTCTACTGCGTCATTGCGTAATTCTGCTTGCCCTGTAGTGAGAGGGAAAACAAGCGTATCGAAAATCATGTCTTCGGCAGAGAATCCATATTCATCAATAGCAATATCGCGGATGCGTTTGGCAATCTCGTACTTTTTCTCGCGGGTATGTGCCATGCCTTCTTCATCAATGGTCATCGAGAGGACTGCTGCACCATGTTTCTTGGCAATAGGGAAAATGCTGTCAATGCGTTCGCGTCCATTTTCGAGGTTATTACCATTAATCACACCACGTCCGGGATAGAGTGCAAGGGCAGCTTCGGCAACGTCGGCTTCGGTTGTGTCAATGATGAGAGGTACATCAACAGACATAGCCAATTTCTTGACGAGGGCTTCCATTTGGTCTTTTTCATCAAAGCGTTCGGTCAATGCGACGCAGACATCCAACATATGTGCGCCAGAATTGACTTGTCCGACTGCAATTTCAACGATGCTATCGTAGTCGTCTGCGAGTAGTAAGCGTTTGACCTTGCGACTACCTTGACTATTCACACGCTCACCTATTAGCGTTGGACCTGGATTTTGCACTAAGGGTGATGCCTTCATATTTGATGAGGCTTGCGAGACAAAATCAACATTTCGTTGTACAGGTGCTTTACGCTGTACTTTGCCCTCAATCAAATCTCGATGACGATGACCGTGTACCTTTTGATAGAGTTTGTCGAGATGTTCAGGGCGTGTACCACAGCATCCACCGACGATATTAATGCCCCATCTCGTAAACTCGCTGACCATTTCGCTGAATGGCTCAGGTTCCATCGGGTAGACTGCTTCGCCATCGACATTAATCGGCAAGCCAGCATTAGGCAAGACACTGATGGGAAAGGGGCTATTTTCGGCTAAGAATTGCAAGGGCTGGCGCATGTACTCAGGACCTGTGGAGCAATTGATGCCGATAATATCAATCGGCAATGGTTCTAATGTTACCAGCGCACTACCCATATCCGTACCGAATAGCATACGTCCGCTAACATCTAGGGTGACTTGCGCTTGAATAGGAACTCGTTTGCCACTGTCTTCAAAGTAGGTGTTGATGCCTGTAATCGCGGCTTTGACTTCCAGAATATCTTGGGATGTTTCGATAAGGAGTAAGTCTGCGCCCCCTTCAACTAGACCTTGGGCTTGTTCATAATAGAGGGCTGCGAGTTCATCAAAGGTAATATCGCTTAGGTCAGGGTCATTCCCTGATGGTAATTTCCCCGAGGGTCCGATACTGCCAGCGACAAAGCGCGGAATGCCTGTTTTTTCTTCCCAGATGTCACAGGCTTTACGGGCAATTTGTGCGGCAGTACGGTTAATCTCTAAGGTTTGGTCAGCGAGACCATATTCACCAAGTGTAAGGCGATTGCCACGGAAGGTATCGGTCTCGACGACTTCACTACCGACTGCCAAGAAGGATTCGTGGATTTCTTGAATCACATCAGGACGGGTCATGACGAGATAATCATTACAGCCTTCGAGATGTTCGCCACCGAAATCGTCTGCGGTGAGATTATAATTTTGGATGCTTGTCCCCATTGCACCATCAAAAATGACCACATGGTCTTCGACAGCATCCAGATAGCCACGTTTATAATATTCGCGTGTGTTGTTGCGTACTTTTGTCGGACTTATCATTGTATAGCACTTACCTCTCAACCTATCTTGCATTGTGCAAGTTCATTATCTTTGGAGAAATTTGTAATAAGATTATTTACCAATCTTGTGTTTCTAAATTGTTTACATTATCAAAATGTTTATCTTTAGTCAGCAGTACGAGGTCATACTGCAAAGCAATTGCCGCAATCCAGACATCATTTTGTGGTATTGGACGACCCTTTGTGCGTAAATCCATTTCAATAAGACCGTAAATTCTTGCTGTTTCAGCAGTGCAATCCAATACAGAAATATGTGTAATAATATCTTCGACTTTTCGTTTGTTAGCATCTGTTTTTGCAGATTTTTCTGCGCCGTATAATACTTCCCCGACTGCAATCACAGGAAGATATATGTTTTCGGCTTGTATTATGACTTTATTGACTTCATCATTTCCGTTCATTTTTGCAACTAAAGCATTTGTGTCGAGTAGGAAACTACTCATCTAAATTTACCTCTATATCTTCTATAGTATTAAATGCACTTTCGATTGCTTGCATCATTTCTGTGGCATCATCATCTGATATACGGATATGTTGCGTGTTTTCCACAAATTCTTTACCTGAAACTGTTTTAGGACGTTTAGAAAATCCTTTGACTATTTCTAGCACTTCTTGTTTTTTATTATCATCTAATGTGCGTAGGATTTTCAGAACTTCCTCTTCATAATTTGAATTTAACATATCCTTATACCTTTCACATACTCATGGTATCTATGGCTTGGATAGCTTCGTTTTGGGTGAGTCCATAGCGTTGGTGTAGGATGTCTACAGCCTCAGATTCGCAATAAGTGTTGCACATCGTCATCGGTAATATTTTCTACGTATTGTTGACGTTGCATACGCTCAACGACCTGTTGAGCTGTGAATTGGTCAACATCGACTAAACGTGCATAGAGCGAGGTCGCACCTGTTAAATCGTCCTCTGCAATGAGTTTCTGCAAGCGTTCATCATCGGCATCAGGCAAAGGTGGACGACGTTTCTGCGGAATTTCTGGTAAAAGGTCAGGATGTGCTAACAGATATTCGATTGCGGAACAGGCTTGCTCGTAATCGACTCCTGCTAAATTCTGATAGCGCACGACTGCATTGACTTTTTTGACATAAAGATAGGTCAATAATTTCTGGTCACGGATGGCATCCCAATCCAGATGATAAGCGAGGGTTTGGTCATTTAATACGCTGTTATCAACACGCGCTGAACTCGTCCCATATTGAGTGATGATTCCTTCAATGAATAAAAATGTAAGTAGTATTCCAAGAAATCCTAGAACCAGCATTCATTACTCCAACTCGTCAATTGCGCGTTTTGCGCTGGCTAAATCTGTGCCTGTTTGCTCTCTATAGTGCTTCACTGCCTCGATTTTCTTACCTTCTAATAGTAGATTATGGATGGTATCCTTATCTACTATCTCGCTGAGATTTGCCTCAGCCATGAGTTCACGCTCTAAGTCGTTAATTGCATCACGGGCTGTAAATTCATCGACACCCATAAAAGCAGAATAGACTTGGACTGCCTCATCTATCCGACCCTCAAGTAATAGGTCTTTGACCCCTGCGCCCTCTGTATTGGCAGATAATCCGCGTTTGCCTTTTTTAGCACCAGGATTATCAATCACATATTCGATGGCTTGTTTAGCTTCTTTTAAGCCGCACCCTGTCAGGTCACGGTAGCGTTTAATTGCGTTTATCTTTTTGTATGGCAGATACGATTGTAATTCATCATCTTTGATTACTGACCAGTCAATCTGTTCGGCGATGTTTGCAGGTAATTGTGCCGTTGAATTCAACATGGCTGGCACGAATATCAATGCCAAAATAGCTGTAATGATGATTGCCATGAATATGATTGAAACTGCCATTATTTTGCTTCTTCCAACTCTTCCACATACGTGAGAGCTTCTTCTAAATCTGAGCCTGTGCCTGCTTGGTAAGCTGAGATTGCCGCCGCTTTACCATGTTCGTTTAGGATATACACTAAATCCTGATTGAAGGTGCTTAGGCGAACTTCACGCTCCATATCCTCAATCGCTTGACGGGCTGTAAATTCATCAACTCCTGTAAATCGTTTATACAGGTCAATGGCTTCGTCTATCTTGCTGGCTAAAATTAGCTCACGTACCCCTGCATCTGATGGTAAATTGCCCATTTTGCCCTTTTTCTGCTTCCCACGAAAGCGACGATCGAAATAACTTTTTATCACAATACTAAAGGCAAGCAACATGCTCAAGAGTAGGATGATAGCTAGTATTAAGCTGGCGTATCTAAGCATGATCAACATATGACACTACTTCATCTAGTTCGTAAGGCATCATTACTGATACATCAGCATAAAGTTCCAGAGCTTCACGCACGTTTGGGAAGCAATCACAGGTTCTAGTATCAATGAGTGCGAGTGTGTATATCTCCCAATCACTCCGCTCTTGTAAATCATCCAATGCAATGAATAATTTTTCAGGATGGGCTTGTTCAGATACGGCGACAATTGCAATATCAGCCAAGGTGCTGTGCAAAATTTCTGGTAATTTTTTGGTGATATTTTCCTCGTAACGCTTGATTAATACTCGCTCTAATTCTTCAACGGATATTCTCGCGATGTTATCAATAATTGTGACGCTTTTATTTTTCAAAAAATGCTTGGCTAATTCACGAGCCAATTGCGCTTTTTCAATAGATACTAAGCCTGTAAGAACAATCACTTTCATGATGATTTTTCCAATCGGCTTAATTTATATTCGATGCTATCAGCAACTTCTAGCCAGCGTTGCTTATCCAATGCTACTGTATCAGGATGTGTCCAGAAGATATAGGCAATTCGGGTTGCTTGCTCATCTGAATACGCTTCGTTAATTGGGTCATATTGGTTGTCACGAACCCGTTGCCATGCTTTG
This sequence comes from Phototrophicaceae bacterium, assembly GCA_965230145.1. Lineage (GTDB taxonomy): Bacteria > Chloroflexota > Anaerolineae > Aggregatilineales > Phototrophicaceae > JAUZRW01. The sequence goes on along the minus strand of CBDDKI010000002.1, from coordinate 1,298,139 downwards.
TCACGCTCGCTATACCACGCATGGGCGAGGTCAGCCATGATTGCATTAACCACTGCGCTAGTCATAAAGCCGATGCGTGCTTCAGGTGTATGCTTATCTTGCATTGCTTGAGTCAAGTCATAGACTGCTTTGAGAAAATTGCCAACACCCGGTGCTGTAAAGTCATGTTGTAGTGCCATCTCTGCGATGTCATTTTCTGGTGCTTTACCATAATTATTAATCATCAACAGCAATTGACGTACCCATGTTTCATCAGGGTAGGCTTGCTCGAAATTCGGTAAAAATTGTCGGATACGCTCTAAAGGTACAGATAGGGCAATATAATACTCCATGCGTTGTAGTAACCGCTTGAGCAAAAACTGTAATTGTTGCTGATTACGCTCTACACTGGCTTTGCGTAATTCTTGCAAATCTAAGCGTTGCTGTGTATCCATAGTGACCTTAGCTATCTTTAGATTACCTACATGATACAAGATAGATGTTGGTATTAGATAAAAATCAGAGTTCCAATACAGATTCAATTGCTAGTGTCAGTAATTTGTCGCGGATGCCTGTTTCTTTGTGCCAACCACGGCTATCCCAAATATCTCCACTAACATCATCGCCACCGTATAGTAGTTGTCCGAACATCACATCACGAAATTCTGCCACTGCAAAAAATGTCGATGCTTCCATCTCGACGGTTAATGCTCCTTCATCACGTCGTTGTTGAATACGCTTTGGCGTTTCACGATAAATTGCATCGGTTGTCCATGTTTTGCCGACATCATAAGGAACTGAATGTTTCTCAAGTGTTTTGACAATCGCTTTAACTGCTTCTGGATGTGCGTCGGCTTCACGCGATGGTGGCAGATAATGATAGGATGTCCCTTCATCACGAATAGCTGACTCTGGCACGATGACATGCCCGACAGTAACCCGTTTATCTAATGCACCTGCGCCACCACAAGCGATAAATTTTCGTCCACCGAGCGCGATGGCTTCTTCCAAGAACCCTGCCGCTAATGGACCACCCATTCCTGGATGAATTATTGCAACTGATTGACTCCCATTTTGATACTGATAGATCGGATTTTTGCCGATTTCACTACCTAAATGATGAATAATAGATGCTTGTGACTCATCAACTAAGCGTTTGATTGAATCTTGGAAAAAGCAGAAAACAACACGCTCTGGCATGTTATCTAAAGGTTTTATGATCTTGCTTGGCTCAATGAAGGCTTCACGTGTATCGTCAAATTCTAAGATTGGATACTTTGCGCTCATGATTTTTCCTTTAGGAAATCATCTAGTTGCTGGCGATGCTCTCTGTATTCTCTTGTGAATGCTGATAACCATTCGCCATAACGTGTATCACGCTCAAGATAAGCTGGTGCAATTTCCTGTGCCATTGTCGACATTTTGTTCGTCAATTGGCGAAATTCTTCTAAAATTTGCTCAAAATCTTTACCATCTCTTAACCATACCGATACATTATTGAAGGCATCTATATTATAGTCGATATTACCTGTGCCTTTAGCATATCGTGGATAGCGCCGTTGGGCTTCGACTAGCCAACCATTTATGTGAGCTATGACTTCGCGCGCTGACCATTCACCACAGACACCTGCTTGGGTTTGTAAAGCCTCTGGATATTGCTCTGCTAGGTTGATGAGTTCAGTAGAGGCTTGCTCAAATTTTTGTATTTTCTCTGCGAATGTCGTTTCGGTCAAAGCATCATCCTATTATCAGATGTAAATATAAAACGCCCCTTCATCATGAAAGGGGCGTGACTGTTTAATCTCAATTCAGCACCCATCTTCCAGACAAATTTGCCTGACGGAATTAGCACCCTTCCGACGCTTCGGGGGTTGCTGTGGGGTCTACAAGCCGATTCTCTCACCCACTCTTGATGGCATATTTAATTGCTAATTATCATAACAGGTCGTAGAACAAGGTGTCAAGCGTAGTGTGTTACCACCAAATATAGAGCAGTTCTTCCATATATTGGCTCATATGAAGGCGATACCAATGTATACCCGCGACTAGATGCAAGATGAAAATAGCACTACACAGTAGTAGAACACCCCAGTTTAGTGCTGTGAGTTCTTTTGCTAGAAACTTTTCTCCATAGGTTTTGAGCATGAAAATGCTTGTGGTGATGAAGAGAATGAGCGCGGCGATTTGTGCGCTCCAACCGAAATCTCCAGCGGCAATAACTGTGTAATCGACAAACAGGTAGAGGTAGCTTGCAGAGACAAAGAAAAATAGCCATGCTAGATTCAGCATGAAGTTTCTGCTGGCTTCTCGGATGTTCAAGAGATAGACTGCCAGTGGAAATGCACAAGACATGATGAATTTGTAGAGTAACTGTTTATCGGCATTTTCTTCGTAATGAAGTGTCCACTCGAACAATACGCGGAAGGGGTTAATACCGATGCCACCGCTACTTGTCCATGTTAGTGTTTGATAGATTAAAACCGCAAAGGTTGGTAAGACAATTCCGCCGATTAGGACTGCCCAATTGATATATGTAGGGTTCAGCATTCGCGCTAATGTAGAAGCTATTTTCTCATCTGTATAGAAAAAAGCGCGGAAAATTGTCATAGGTTGGCGAATAATAGCAGGTATATCTTGTAACCGACGAATCATCAATACAAGTGTGACTAATCCGAGGGTTGGTACAAAGGCAATGATGAAACTTGGTTGGCGACTAATGATAAAAAGGTAACGAAGGCGAATAGAATAATCCACCAACGCGATAGAGGCTTTCTATTAAAAAATAGTTGCAAGGTCATGAAAAACAACAAGATTGAAAAAGGCTTCATGATATTCACAGTTGGATTGTGATATACATGCGGCACAATGTAGCCAAAGTATAGATTTTCAGGTGTGAAGAAGTTAATTGGCATGATGATTGCAAGTGCAAGACTAAGTAAACCTGTGATACCTATAATTAGGATTGTTGCAGGCAAATTAGATTTTTTACGTAGTTGCCAGTATATCAAGCCAATAATGCCTAAGTAAGATAGTATCATCACCCATGCGGCGGCTATGTTAATATCTCTATTAGGAATAATTTTGTATACTATAGCAGTAGCAACGTGGTATAGAAAATGAGGGGTATTGCGAAAAAAATCTGCTGGATTATCGAGTAGGTTTAAGGCTAGTTGGTTATGGGTTGTGTAGTCGCCCATGACTTGCCAACGTATCATAATCGGATGAAAAATCAAGATACCAGCAATCATTAATAGGCTGAACATGATGACATCTCTACGATTGTGATAGAGTGTTGCGCGTAAATTTTCCAGCATAGATAATATGACCTTGTAGCTCACTTGATTGGCAATTATACCGCTATAATCATGTGCGAAAATCCTGAGTATTGTAAGATGAAGTTGAAATCATCGTTTATTGTTGTGTCTTTTTAGGAACATTATTTCATGCGTTTACGCTTTGGCAGACCGTCATTACCGATAATGATTATCTTCGCCGCTATCGTCGGGGCTGTCTTCTATTTTTTTGATAATACAAATCCGCAATCAGAGGCGATAGTCACACCAGTCCCTACAGCTATTGTAGCTGATGCGACTGCGATTCCTGTTAGATCTGAACCTGTTGTGATTCCGACCAGTGCAACACGTTTCACAGAATCTAGTCGGCAAGAAATTCCTGAAGATACAGCGATTTTTATCCCCACCGCAGGCATTTGGTCAGATGTTATTCAGGCTTATTTGGATGATGGCAATTGGGATATTCGTGATTTACGCAGTAATGCAGGGCATTTGGAAGGTACAGCGTGGGTTGACCAGCCCGGCAATGTGGTGATTTCTGGGCATATTGAATTATCCAACGGTTTACCGGGCATTTTCTCAAATTTAGATGCTATCCAAATAGGGCAAGAGATTCGGATTATTTCTGAAGGTTTAGAACACGTCTATGTTGTGACAGATATGTATAATACTGTGCCGACTGATTTATCCCCTCTTTATCCTACTGACGATGACCGTTTGACTTTGATTACTTGTAATTCTTATGACCTCGTGACTAATGCCTATCGTGAACGCCTGATTGTTGTGGCAGAGCGTGTGAGCTAGTTATGGCAACAAACCAAACTAATTTCCGCGCAAATGTTCAAATGCCAGACGATGCGCCGTCATCTTTCATACGCTTATACCGATGGTTATTACAGCATGTATGGTTTTTACAATCGAGTTCACACATTCATTTAGCAATCTCACCATCTCAAACCTACCAGATACTAGAAAGGGCGACAAAACCCAGTGTAAAACGATTAGGGTTGCGTAAATTGTTTGCAAAGGGGCGACGTTACTATATTCGTGCTACACAAGATAGTGGGTTTCAGATGTCGACTAATAGTCGTGTGTGGTGGCATCCCAAACGACGTACAGCCATTACAACTATTTTGACAGCTAAATTTGAGCCAGCTGATGATACTGTTTCACGCCTGAAGTTAAGTAGCCGAGTCAAATTGCGATATTTATTAGGGCAACTTATCTATCCAACATTTTTTGCTTCATTGGTCATCTTTATGGATTGGTCATTATGGGCGATTGTTCTCAGTGTTCTAGGATTGTATGTTTTATCGTGGTTGGGGCATCGTTTTACAGCCTTGTTAGAAGTTCATGAAATTATCTTCTTTATAGAAACCGTTTTAGCGGATTTTGCCCCTGAACCTCCAAAACAATTAGCAAGTGAAGGTGCTGACATCATCATTGAAGAAGATTTTGTAGCAGAATGGGATAGATTTGTTGAAGAAAAACGTGGCGACTAACTTATTTTGGCGGATGAATTACGCCACAAGCAATCCGTGCGCCACCATCTCCATTAGCTAAGGTTATTTCGTCCATTTCGCCATAACGTTCGGGAATATTAGCAAAATTATCACTGTTTTCATGCACAATGAAGGCACTGCCGTCATCATCTGCCAAATCGTTAAAGTGGAATCGCGCAGTATGTAATGCTAAGAATGCATGTCCTGACTCGTCGGCTTCTAGGACAGGTAAATCACCTGAATGTTCACCATGATTGGCATTATCCATATCAAAGTGACCATTTGCCGTCGCGAATACACCCTCATCATTGACCTCGCATAATCCCGTCTCATGGATATGAAACCCGTGAAAGCCTTGTGTTAGACCATTCAGATTGACCGTAACTAAATTTCTGCCATGTGTAACAGGTTGGATGACAATCACGCCGATATGTTCGCCATTTGTATTGTGCATTGAGACGCTAATAGCTCTATCTGGATGCTCGCTAATATTATTGCCGATGAAAACAGCGACTGCGAATAGGGTGAATATGAGTACTATCCATTTTGAGCGCATGACAGAGCCTGTATATTGTCAATTTGTCTATATCATACACCATTAAATAGAAGAAGCGACACAGTACCGTATCGCTTCGCAAGTTTTATCTAATTGGCATAACTGGAATTTGCACCCAAAATCTCTACCTTGCTAATGATGGATTAGGCAGGTTCTGGTACTAATTCAAGTGCGGTATGCGCTTCTGTGTAATCCATATTGAAGGCATCACTGACACCTTTGTATGTTAATTTACCTGCGTAGGTATTCAAGCCTTTGCGGAATAACGCATCTTGTTTGAGCGCATCTAAGCCGTTATTGGCTAATTTTATGATGTAGCGTAGTGTCGCATTCGATAAGCCCATGCTACTGGTACGTGGGACTGCACCAGGCATATTGGCAACACCATAGTGCAGAACATCATCTACGAAAAATGTTGGGTTGCTATGCGTTGTTGGATGAGTTGTCTCGACACATCCACCTTGGTCGACAGCGACATCGACAATGACACTACCTTTTCGCATATCTTTAAGCATTTCACGCGTAATAAGTTTGGGAGCGCGTGCGCCTTTAATGAGGATACTGCCAATAACGGCATCTGCTGTTTTAATGACATCTTTTACATTTGCTGAACTACTATACAGGGTTTGGAAATTCCCGTGCATAACATCATCGAGATAGCGCAAGCGCTCGATGTTAATATCAAGTAGGGTGACATTCGCGCCCATACCGAGGGCTACTTTTGCGGCATTTGTGCCGACTGTACCACCTCCTAAGACGACAACATTGGCTGGTTGTACACCAGGAATACCGCCCATCAAAATTCCACGTCCGCCTGCATGTTTTTCAAGATAGTTTGCAACGACTTGAGAAGCCATTTTACCAGCAACTTCGCTCATCGGTTCAAGTAATGGGAGGCGACCTTCTGCATCTTCGACTGTCTCATAGGCTACACCTGTTACGCCACTCTCCAACATAGCACGGGTGAGAGCTTCATCTGCGGCGAGGTGTAAATAGGTGAATAAAATGAGGTCTGGGCGCATGAATGGGTATTCGCTAGCTTGGGGTTCTTTTACCTTGATAACGAGGTCAGATTCATTCCATGTTTCATCGGCTGTGGCTTTAATGGTTGCGCCTGCTGATACGTAATCTTCGTTACTGAAGCCACTGCCTTTGCCTGCATTGTTTTCGACAAACACGGTATGCCCATGCTTGACTAACTCTGCTACGCCATTAGGTGGCACAGAAACACGGTTTTCATCTTTTTTGATTTCCGCGGGTATACCAATTTTCATTGAAGAGCCTTTCAAGGAGAATATTATTTTTAATCAGTATACCGCAATTTGCACAATCGAAACGTTAATTTATTGTACAAATTATCTATATTTGGATAAAGTAATTAGGTAAAAATCAAAAGCCACTTTATCACATGGATAGAGTGGCTCTAAATGTTTCTATCAATTTGGTGATGCAATTAGTCTGGGGTAATTGTCTGCAAATTTTCATCCGCGAGGTTGATGAGCATGACACCGCCATCATCTAAGAGACGAACTTCTGCATAACGTGCATCAGCAAATATTTCTGCTTGTCCTTCTTGGAAGAAGAATGAGTCAACTCCTACTCGTACACGCCCGTTCCTAGCATAAAAATTGACCACAATTTCATTATTAGCGGGTGGGCTGTTTTCGAGATAAAGGCGTTCAAAATGGGCGATTCGCTCATCATCTAATGAGAGAACAATTTGCCCTCTATCTTCTGAGCCTACATCTGCTGTATTGGCATCACGTTCGATTGAGTAGGTCAGGGTCATGTAATCGCCTTGAATCAGGGAACGTGGGTCTACAGGGGCGAGTTCAAAATAGGCGACTGTGCCGTTAGCGATATTATTTTCAGCTGTGATGATGCCAGAATTAACGATGTACAAGAACACAGCCAGTGTTCCAAATAAGATAGCTATTCGCAATTGTTTCATAATATTGCTCCTTCGGTTTCATCAGGGATAGTTACGATACGTCGCAGAACAAAACGTGCGCTGATAAAGAGAATTCCTGTGATGACCAAGATGATGGATTTCGTCAATAAAGTGACATCTAACCAGTAATAGTAGTAGCTGATGAAGCCAGCAAGATAGAGATAGGATATGCCTAAAAGAATACGGTTACGTCGGCGATATGCCAGTAGAATGCCGATGATGCCTGCCAAAATACCGGGTGTTGCCCAGATGGGTATAGATATGACAAGTGATATAGCGAAGATTGCTAATGCAAAGGGGGATGTCAGGCGTACATCGTATTCATCCAATAATTGCGTTTCTAGCCAAATGAGGCAGAAAAACAGAATAGCCGTTGTGATTTTAGCTGTGTTTGCTGGCTCAAATCCGTAATAACGGTTGGTCACTTCATAGATTAAGATGCTAAATGCACCGATTATCACTCCATAGCGGATAGGCTCTAATAAGGCGAAGTGTTGTATTTGCAACTTGGTTGGAAATTTATCTGCCCATAGACTGATTGCTACAATCATCAGTCCGCCTACGAGAAGAGATATTAGAATGGGTGCTTCATAGATATAAGCAATGGTACTCAAGCAAGATATGATGACTAGAGTCGCTAAGAAGCGGTAGATGCTATCTTTGTATAGAGCCATAAAGATAAGCTGTACAATCGTTATAAATAGTAGGATTACAACCAAATCAGTGTCTGTGTTCCACAATTCAAAGGTCATCGCAAAACCGATTGCCAGTAAAAAATGCCCTGCGCCGTGTACACTGAGGGAAAGTTGACTGCGGAAGACACCAAAATTTGAGTTTGTTTTGAGATAGGTCGTTATCGCTAGTAGTACAATACCAACGATTGAAATAAACACCCCAAATTGACTTTCATCAAAACTGATGAAAAAGGTCGATACACAAAGACCCACTGAGCCTAAGAGGAATAGTGCTGCAATCCATCCACCAATACCCATTAAGCCTTTCATAAACCAAGGGCTATCATCTTGAGAGAAATAGTCCGCATCGACAAATTCCAGATTCTCGATATACCCTTGTTGTTCTAAAGTGTCGACTACATAGCCGAGTGATATTTTAGACATCAGTTGCCTCCCAATTTTGTTGTAACGTGCGTAGTCCTGTTACGAGGGCAGTAGTTAGACCGACTGTTATGATACCCATTAAGAAGAAATAGAGAATCCCATCACTTGAATTGCCCATGATGTCGAACAGAATTTTGCCACTACCCATGACACCCACCACTAAGACACTTAATCCACTAAAGGTCAGCATGAGTAAGTCGTGACTGAGGATGATGTAGAAGAGCAGGATGAATCCGAGTAATCCAAGATAGATGATAGGTGCGAGAATAGTTACTTGCCCGAAAAATGAACTACTGAATATGAAATCAGACATCATGCCTGTTCCGTGCGATAGGGCAACTGCCATGAAAATATACAAGAACCAACGACCATCTTTCATGAATTTAAAGTTTGTAAAACGAGCAATTATCTCCCACAAAAAGACAAAACCAGCATTGGCAATCAAGAGAATGATATTGAATGTTTCCCAATCTGTATTGATGATTTGTTCCCAATAAAACCCCAATGTGATATTGAGCAAGACCATCCAAATGAGGTACATGATATTCCAACGACTGATGAGAACCCAGCCTGTGATTAGCATCAACCAAACTTGAAATAAGCGGTAGCTATCTGCACCTGTTTGGTATTCTTGGCTAATGACTGCAAGGGCGACACCGAGTAGTATCGTTGATGCACCGAGAGCCAAGCGTCCTGCCCATTTATCTAAATTTAGGAAAAAGGCAAGGCAAGTTGAGATGATGACTGCACCCTCAACTATGGCGAAGCGATTCCATTTCGATAAATCGTCCCAATTGAAGGCGAAGAAAAAGACAATGCCTGCTAATAAAAAAATTGTGCCAAGTCCAGCAAATAGCATATCTGCAAAACGAAGCCAATCATTGCTTGTCGGTACATTACCAGCGATTTTTTGGGCTGGATGCCAAGCGCTTTCAGGTAAAGAATTGTTTTGGAATAACTTTGCTAGGCGCTGAGGTGTGGCAGATAGGTCGCGCCAATCTCTTGGAGAATGCTTCTTTTTGTCATTCTTGGGTTTTTCTTCCCAATCAGATTTATCCTGAGGGGTCATGCTTTACCTCACTTTCCGAAATTATGTTTTTCAATATTTGACTTTACTATATCAAGGATAGAGTTAATATCGAAAGTTACTGCGCGTAGTCATCAGAAAATTGATTTATAAGTAACTATTTTTTAATTTAACAGTTAGCGCAATTTCAGGCGGAGAATAGGTAAGTTTTCAAAACCGATTGCTGAGTAGAAGGCTTGCGCTTGTTGATTAGCTTGTGAAGTATCTACCCAAACAGCGCGTAAATTTAACTGATTTGCCCGTCGCATAACCATTTCTAAGAGTTCAGCCCCGACACCACGTCGTTGGTAGGTCGGCGAAACAGCCATACTACTAATCATGCCGATACCGTCGGTTAATCCGCGTACTATCGTTAAGGAAACGAAGCCGATTACCACTGATTGAAGTTCGCCTGTTTCAGCAAGATAGACCTCTACATTATCGAGTTCACGCATTCTTAAAGTCGCTGCCATTTGTTCCTCTTGGGATAAAGTTCGATTAGCTGGAATGGTCATCAGAAGGGATAGCACATCATGCGTATCTTCTTTGGTATTGGTATAGGCGCGAATACGAATTTCGGCAGGAGCAATTGTGGGACGTTGTCCAATTTGGGACGCATAATTCTCTAGCCATTCGGTCATCATTTCACGATGGGTACGGAAAGGTAGTACAGGCATTTCATGAGGTTGGAAAACTTTAGCATCAACGGCATCATCACCTGCTTGTAATGTACCTCCAATAGGGCGCATTCTATAGAAAATCATAATACCACTGACGGGAGGTCCTTCTGGGAAGCTATTGATATTGGCTAGTTCAATAATCTCAACAACTAAACCTGTTTCTTCAAATGCTTCACGAATAGCCGCTTCTTCGGCGGATTCGTCTGCTTCTACAAATCCACTTGGCAATGTCCATTCGCCTTTATGTGGCGGACTACCACGTTTAATAAGTACAATGCCACCATCCATCTCGATGAGCATTCCAACACCCGGTACAGGGTTGACATAATGTACATAACCGCAATTATCACAGGCTGGGCGTAAGCGACCACCTTCTTCACGGGTGCTGAGTATTTCACTACAAATGGGGCAAAATTTTAAAACTTTTGGGGGCATGATAAGGCTCTTGGTATGATTGATATTTCCGTCACTATAACATAACTATGCTATACTTGTGCTTAGTTTTAAGTGAGGGTTTACAATGACAATACTACTAAAATCTATGACTGTAAGCGAATTTGATAGTTGGGTGTTGTTATCAGAAAACTCTGACATATCCTATGAATACATTAGTGAGGAGATTGTTGAAGTGGTGTTAAATAATCATTTCTCATTAGTTGCGCTAGAAATTCGATTTCTTATTAAGCTGTATTTAAAGTAGCATAAAGTAAAGGTTATGTAACAGGGCAGATGGAGGGTATAATGTTGCAGGAGAGCGTTACATTCCTGATGTTGCTTATGTTTCAGCAGAACGACAATCCTAGCCATCGCATGATGCCTATAATCCCAATGCGCCTGATTTAGCTGTTGAGGTTGTCTCACCAACAGATAGTGACCGTAAATTGGCGATTAAAGTTGCTAATTATTTGGTTGCTGGCACTGTTATCTGGGTTGTGTATCCAGACCGTAGAGAAGTTAATGTGGTTAAGCCACAGCAAGCGGTTCAGCAACTTGGAGAGGATGATGTATTAGATGGAAGTGGTATCTTTCCTGAGTTCAACTTAAAAGTTGCTGATATTTTCCCCAAAGAATAATAGACGTGTATATAATTTAACTTTGCAAAGTTAGTTAATCCAATTATACTGTCAGCATATTTGTTCGTATTAATGAGTTTCTCTAATGAAAAAAACTGTTAAATTTATTGATTTATTTGCTGGTCTAGGGGGGATGCGAATTGGCTTTGAAAGTGCAGTTCGTAAATTAGACAGCAACCCTGAATGTGTATTTACTTCAGAAATAAAACCTTATGCAATTGAAGCATATCAGAATAATTTTCCTGACGATACGATTCATGGAGATATATGTGTTGTTGATGAAAATACTATTCCAGATTTTGATGTACTTCTTGCTGGATTTCCTTGTCAACCATTTAGTTCGGCAGGAACTCGTGGTGGATTTATGGATACCCGAGGGACTTTGTTCTTTGAGATTGAACGCATTCTGAAAACTAAAAGACCTTCCGCCTTTTTGCTGGAAAATGTTGAAGGCTTAGTTACGCATGACCGTGAAAATTCAAGTGATGAAATAGGAAGAACCCTAGCTATTATTCTTAATAATCTGAAGAAATTAGGTTATTCAACCACATGGAAAGTTTTAGATAGTCAATACTTTGGTGTGCCACAATCGAGAAAGCGAATATATATTGTTGGACATCTTGAAAATAATATTTCTTTAGATGATTTTCGGAAACGTAGTTCTAAGCTTGCTGATATTTTGCAAACAAATAAACCATTGATGCAGACAGAATTTACTCAAAGATTATTAGAACATTTTGAACCTAATGAGCTACATGGTAAATCTATTAAAGATAAACGTGGTGGTAATAATAATATTCATAGCTGGGATATTGAAGTAAAAGGTAAGACAACACCAGAGCAACGTGTTCTTTTAAGAAAACTCCTTCGTCAACGGCGACGTAAACACTGGGCTGAAAAAAAAGGTATAGTCTGGATGGATGGTATGCCTCTTACTTTGGAAGAAATTAAAATGTTTTTTGTACCTGATACCTTGTTTGAACAAAATGATTTGGAATCTTTATTAGAGGATTTAGTCGAAAAAGGGTATCTCGTTTATGAGCATCCAAAAGACTTAGTAACCATAACCGATGATAATGGTAATCAGAGACAAATTAGGCAATATGCTGAACATATTGATAAAGGCTATAATATCGTTGTTGGCAAACTGAGCTTTGAAATTTCTAAGATTTTAGACCCGAATGATGTTACTCCTACTTTGGTTGCAACTGATGTGACACGTTTGGCTGTTGTGGATGGTGATGGATTGCGACGCTTAACTGTTCGAGAAGGCTTACGTTTATTTGGATTTCCTGAAACATACAAATTAGAAATTGATTATCAAGATGCTTTTGATTTACTTGGCAATACTGTTGCTATTCCAGTTATTGACCAGATAAGTCAACGCATATTAAAGAGCATTTTTGCATTAGAATTATCCACTACAGAGGATGCCCAACCTGTTCAATATACTTTGATTTAACAATTTGTAACCACTCATCGGCTTCTGTAACGGATACGTACAAACCAATTGTTTGATGTAATGCAGAAATAAATTCTGCTCGGCTTTCAAAAGTTGGATATGTTGAGTAGCTAGAATACCATGTGACTGGACGAATATTATGGATGATATTCTGCTTTACTTGGCACTTTAAGGGATAGCGTCCACTTGCTCCTGCAATTTGCCATATTTTCTTAAGCCACATGCGAGGAATTGTTAAATATCCTTCAGCATCTAATTGATAAGCAAATATGAGATAATCAGCATCTAAGCGGTAAGCTGTGGTTAATAGGGAACGTCGATAAGCATCAAAATTAGCAATGTCAAAATTTGCTGACCTTTGCCAATCGAATGATTTTATCTCCAACAAATGGATATCATTACGGTTTTCATCTAACAAGAAATCAGGAAATTCCTGTGTGTTAGCTTTAACTCGAAAGTGTATCTCCTGTTCAGATAACCAATTACCTAACCATTCTTGCAATAAATTTCCTATTGCACTTCTATCACGCATCCGAACATCAACATCCATGAACTCAACTCTAGCTTCACCAATTTGTTGATGAATTCCTGCTTCAAGCAATTTATCGTGAATATCTTGTGCTGTAACATACATTGATAGTTTCTTCCCACAAAAAAAGAGGATGCAAGTATACATACATCCTCATGATAATTACTCTTCAAGTAAAATCTACATTTCCAAATAATCGCGTAATTGGCGGCTACGGGTTGGGTGACGCAATTTACGCAGTGCTTTTGCCTCAATTTGACGAATACGTTCGCGTGTGACCCCAAAATGCTTGCCGACTTCTTCTAGCGTATGGTCTTGACCATCAATTAAGCCAAAGCGCATTTGCAGAACTTCGCGTTCGCGGTCTGAGAGGACACCGAGTGCATTACGAATTTGTTCTTTTAGTAATTGCTTACTCGCCGCGTCAACAGGACCAGGCATGGTTTCATCCTCAATGAAATCACCTAACTGGCTACTATCTTCTTGTCCAATTGGCATATCAAGGCTCATGGGTTCTTGTGAAATCCGCATGATTTTGCGAACTTTTTGTGCAGCACGACGTAATTTCCGTTGCAGCGATTGGTCAAGAGGGCGACCATTACGACGCAATAGGTTAATTGCATCGACTTCTTCTTTTTCTAGGAAGTCCATTTCTAACGCAATTTGCTCTGCGCTTGGGTCTGCGCCCAGTTTTTGTAGGAGTTCACGTTGAACACGCATCAGTCGATTGATTGTTTCGACCATGTGTACAGGAATACGAATCGTGCGTGCTTGGTCAGCAATGGCACGGCTAATCGCTTGTCGTATCCACCAAGTGGCATATGTGCTGAACTTAAAGCCTTTAGTGTGGTCAAATTTGGCTACAGCACGCAATAAGCCAATATTCCCTTCTTGAATTAAATCTAGGAAGCTAATACCACGTCCCATATAGCGTTTCGCAACACTGACCACAAGACGCAAATTCGCGCGTGTGAGTGCTTCAATCGCCATTTCAGCGCGTAACTCGACTTGCTCCAACGTGTATCGAGATTCTTCTAATGGATCGTCCATGTCTTCCAGCCATCCTGTAACCGTTGCGAGGTCTGGAAGGGCTTTATTTTCGCGGAAGTATCCACGTAGTTCCATTTGAAGTTCAAAAGGCAGGAGTGAGATTGCATGGATGACATTGAACATTTTCTTGGCATATTCTGTCCAATCATCATCTCGCCCCCAATCACCTTGTTTGAAATAGGTGCGAATTTTTGAATCTGTTGTTTGATCCCAATTACTATTGATTTGCTGGACTTCATCAATAAACGCACGAAAATCTGGTGAGTCTTGCTCGAATTTTTCAACCATTTCTACAGTATCTTGCCATTCTTTGGCTAAGTATTGGTAAGAATGGCGCACAATATCAATTGGACTGGGTAAGCCTTTATCCTCATTGTCAACGCGGTCTAGGCTCGCAAGCTCGTCGGTTAAATCGTCAAGCAATACTTCGCTTGCAATCTGCGCACTAAGCCACATCTCGCGGTTTGTATCGAGCAACGGGACTTGACCGATTTCTTTGAGATACATGCGAACTGGGTCATCTGTTGGCGCGAGAGCTATTAAGTCGACATCATCATCGAAGTCAACATCGTCATCGTCGTCATCATCGTAATCATTATCTCCTACCATTTCATCTGGCAGGTCTTTTCTTAGTTTACGGATGAACTCGTTATCGTCGTCGTCATCACTTTCAAATGCGTTAATGGCATCACGAATATCTTCGTTACTCATATTTTCATCCCATAATTTGGTGGTCAGGATGGGTCAGCTACTAGCGTCTAGCATACCCATTTTTTGATAGCTATGCTACCCACTATTACCAAGCGACAGTTTGTTGTTTCAACTCTTGCTGTAATAAGCGCAACGCACTCATTGTCGGAACAGTTTGAGCATAGTAGGATTTTTCGGCTTCAATGTCTTTTTCACGCCGAGCATCTTCTAATAGGAAACGAATCTCTTCTTTTTCTCGTTGTAGGCGTTGATGCCTTACCTTCAAGGCACGTTGGACAACATCGGACTGCGAATCGATACCCGGACGAATATTTCGTGCAAATTTATCCCATATCTGTTCAAATTCTCCCTCTAAGCGTCTACCTAATGTGCGATGAATATCTTGTTGTTCATCTAATAGCAGGGTGGTCATCTCATTGATTAAACTATCATCAAGCATTTCTTGCAAATAATCGAGTGGTTCAACATCATTTTGACGCAATGCTGATTGTAAAGCATCTAATAAGATACGGTAATCGCCTTGGCTAAAATCCTCGATGGTAAGTTCACCTAAAGGTCCATTGAGTAGTTTTTGGTTATCGCCAGCCAACTCTCGTAATTTACGATTGACGTGGGCTAAAGTGGATGGATTTAGAAGTAGCATCCGTAAGCAATACGCTTCTGTTACTCGGCTGGCACTACGGCTACTCAATTGAGGTTGTCGTCTTTGAGGTTGAGTATCTGGCATTGCACCTATATTGTCGGACGCATAAGGGTCTTCTGGGGTGTATGCGTCGTCATATGCTATTGGAGGAGGAGGTTCTTCGCTGTTACTGTAGAATTCATCTCCATCGTCTAAGGGTGGCATCTCCAATTTTCGTGGTGCAGGTGGGCGATATTTCGGTTTTTTCGATGCTTCAATGCGTTCTAGTTCACGCGCCCAAGAGAGAAGGTCACTTTCAGGAATGTGAAGGCGTAAGGCTAATTTTTGTAAATTGTCTTTCGTGTATAAATTATTTTCAGAAGCAGTCAGAATCGGCAAAATATTTTGAGCGACTTCCTGACGGGCTGTGACACTTGCATTAGCCTCAAGGCTTGCGGTTTCCATATCGATGACAAAATCAGCAACAGGTGTAGCGTTTGTGACATAATTAGCCCATTTTTCGGGTGTTTCACGCAAAACGTCGTCAGGGTCTTTGGCATCGGCGATTTGGAGAACACGAATATCAACGGACATCTTGCCCATGTAATCAGCTTGGAGAGCATTACGGGCGACTTCTAAACTGCGCCGAGTCGCATTTTGCCCTGCATCATCGGCATCCAATGCCATAATAATCTTTTTTGCGTAACGTGGTGCGATTAGCTTGAGTTGGGCTTCAGTCATTGCAGTTCCCATTTGGGCGATGACATTCTGAAAACCAGCTTGGTGCGCTTGAATGACATCCATGTATCCTTCAACAATCACAGCAGTTTCACTGTCACGGATACTTGCTTTGGCACGGTCTAAGCCAAATAAGGTACTACTTTTATCAAATACAGCTGTTTGTGGTGAGTTCAAATATTTCGGTTCGTCGTCAGGGGCTAATGCTCGCGCACCGAAACCCACTACACGCCCCTTATCATCTCGAATAGGAATCATGAGACGGTTGCGAAACCGATCATAGACATTGCCTCTATCATTTTTGCTAGCAAGACCTACTGCAAGAATGTCAGCTTCCTCATAACCGATTGCTTTCAGTGCATCAAGCATCGTTTGCCAACCATCTGGCGCATAACCGATACCCCAATCACGGATAGTTTGCTCGGTAAAGCCACGTTTTTCTAACGTATAAATGAGGGCTTGCTCAGCATGTGTGTCATCACTAAACATAAAGTCATGATACCATTGGCTGGCAGTTTCCAATAAACCTCGTAGTTTATCGTGATACTCAGTTTGGGCTTTTTGCTCTGGTGAACGTTTTTGAAGTTCTACGCCTGCTTTTTGACCTAATTCTCGTAAGGCTTCTGCGAAATCCCAACCATTAATTTTTTGTGCAAATGTGAAAATATCACCGCCTTCGGCACAGGCTCCAAAGCAACGCCACGATTGTGTATCGGCATTGACAACAAAAGAGGGTGTTTTTTCACCATGAAAAGGACAACACGCCTTATGATAGCGTCCTGCTTTTTTGAGGTCAGGTACATATTCTTGAACATATTGAACTATATCCAAGCGGTCTTTAATTTCTTGGGTTACGGACATCGTGGAGACTCACTAGGCATCAATGTCAGTTGAGACATACATTATACATATGCGCCGTCACTTATGCAATTCGATACATAGACTATTTGTTATAAAGCACAAACAAAAACAGCCACATTGTTGTGACTGTTGAGTGAGTGGAAGCGGGCGGAATTGCACCGCCGTCCAACGGATTCGACGCTCGCACGTCTACAAGCTTAGTCAATCGTATAATTTCGCAATAAGTAGCCCCGATGACTTGGTACACCTATTGCTAGCCAATGGAACCTTAGCCCGAACATTTTATTGGCGTCCATGGGGTAGCACCTTGTCTAATATGACGCCCATGCCCAACCGACAAGGAAATTGGACACAGACGGCTAATCACTTTTGGACTAGCTACCTCACGTTACATAATTACTTATGCAGCGTAGGCAAAAGTGTTTTTGTTTGCACCTATTGGTGTCTGGGTCTTGGTATCGAAGTGGACCCACTACGGCTTGCAATGCGGCTTCAGCCTCCGCTGTCGAGTCTATTACGCTCCCATACAGCGAGGATAAAACCTCAGACATGGTAGTATAGCAGGTTGCCCTCACTGTGTTAAGGGATGTTCTATCAGAAATTTGTCAGAATTGGCTTTTAAGGGGTCATAATTCATTTTAAAGTATCAAATTGTAAAAGAGTGTAAAAATAAAACAACGATATGTAAACAAGTTGCGTATAGGTAATCAAGTCGTTCAAATAATTGGGGAATAAAAAATGAAATCACAAACAGAAGCAATCTCAGGTGGAATCTTTCTAATCGGTATCGCTCTATTGTGGATAACAGGTTGGTGGTTTCCAGGTATCCTATTTGTTATCGGCGCGGCATCAATGGCGAGTGCACTGCGAGAAGGCAGTGATTGGAAAACTGCTCACGGTGCATTATGGATGTTCGGTTTAGGCTGTATCTTCTGGTTCAATTTGCCTTGGGCTGTCATCTTGTTGATGATAGGTGTGGGGATGTTGTTTTCATGTAAGACAGGCTATAAACAAAAGAATGATTTCAAACGTAAACATGATGACGTTGACATCATATAACTAAATAAAACTAAAATCCGTAGCGAATTGAATTGCTCCTAATTTGTTCGCTATGGATTGTGAGGCGATATTGTCATAAGACGTGCTGTAGATGGGTTCTATACCCATTTTTCTGATAGCTATTGCCCAATCCCTCACTACTTTGTACGCATAGCCTTTTTTACGATACCCTTCAACTGTAAACACACCTGCTTCAGCTACAGTCTGTGTTTTCCTCGCAGAAAAACAGACCGCCACGGCTATTTCATCTTCAATCATTGTTATAACTGGACTGCGGAAGTCTAGAATTTCTACGGTATATGGAAAATGCTTTTTTACCAACGGGGCATTATGAGCTGTGATTTGAACTGTATTTTCAGTGGGTGGTAATTCAGGCAAGGTATAGGCAGGTCCTGAACGAATACTTTTAATGGGTTTATTTTGCTCCAAAATTCCTAAATATTCTGCTTCATATTTTAGCGGAATTGTAAAATCAGATGTTGGTGGTTCTGATTTGATGAGCTTCTCTAATTTTGCAATTGTATCATCCGACTCGTCATGTTTTACACGCCAGAGAATATGTTCTGCACTACGCATAATTACAAAGCGTGGAGTAGGTTGATTCGTATCTGGCTCATTCACGCTCACCAAGCGATTTGCCTCATTATGAACATAAAGGGCAAACATACGGTTTTCCATTAATATTGCTAGGTTGCCACTCATATTTGGAACATCCTTTAGCTTGATAAGTCATAAATTATAGTATTTGATAAGAAAAGTGACAAATGGCAGGTAAAAACCTGTCATTTTTGTTATCTGTTATATCGTTAATTTGATACCATCAAATACGAAGGTGGAGCAATTGTTGTGAAAGGGAGTTTACTTTGGACACAGATGTCATCATTGTAGGCGCAGGATTATCTGGATTAGTGGCGGCGCGTGAATTACAAGCGTCTGGTAAAGATGTTATTGTACTAGACAAAGGGCGCAGTGTTGGCGGACGTTTGGCAACTCGGCGTATTGGTGAGGGTATTGCCGACCATGGGGCACAGTTTTTCACAGTTCGTACTGAGGCATTTCAGAAACAAGTTGAGCAATGGCTTGATGACGAACTTGTTTATATCTGGGGACATGGCTGGAGTGATGGCAGTGTAAAGCGCTCGACGAATGATGGGCATCCACGCTATGTTGTTCACGGTGGGATGAATGCAATTGCCAAAAAATTAGCTAAAGAAGTGGATAATATCCATGTAGATACCAAAGTTTCTACAATCGAATGGGATGACAATGTGTGGGTAGTGACTGATACCGATGGTCAACAATTTACAAGTAAAGCGTTGATTATGACTCCACCTGTTCCACAAACATTGGCTTTAATTGAAGGTGTTGCGATTAGTGCTGAGGAAAAGTCTGCTTTAGAACGGATTGAATATGGTCCGTGCCTATGCGGTTTGTTTGTAATTGAAGGTGATATTAATTTGCCTGAACCTGGTGCGCTACAGAATTTTGATAATACCGTGTATTGGATAGCCGATAATAAACGCAAAGGAATTTCTCCTGATGAGCATATTATCACCATGCACGTTGAGGCACGTTACAGTCGTGAACATTATGACGATGAAGATTCTGCTACCCTCTATTATCTGCGTCAGGAATTGCAATATTATCTAGCAAAAGGGACAAGTATCGTAGAAGAGCAGTTAAAAAAGTGGCGATATAGTGTTCCTTTAAAGACGTATCCGCATGATGTTTTGCAATCTGAGACATTACCTATAATATTTGCAGGTGATGCTTTTGGTGGTCGTGGAAGAGTTGAGGGAGCGTTCATTTCTGGACAGATGGCTGGTAAAGCTGCCTCGCAACTCGTTTAAGCTACTTTCGACATTTATAAAGGCAAAAGCAAAGTATTGCGGTCATAAATTTCTATGACGAGTTCCATACTCATCTTGTTCAGAATTAAGTTTAAGGGAAGTGCTTGTCTGCTTCCCTGTCTGACCACTCATCGACTTCTTATGACACAAGCTATTGTGACAATAAAAATTTGCGATTATTCTATACACTCTTTCTAAATGAATTTAAGGGTGATGTATGGCAGAAGTAATCGTTGTTGATAGTGGCGAAGAGCAAAAAACTAAACGGCGTTTATGGCTTTGGATTCCCTTAATCTTGTTTATTACTATTGCCATCTTGGGCGGTGGGTTTGTATTTTGGGCATTAAATCCCTTCGTTGAAATCGATGACGTTGCCTATAGTGCGATGCAAAGTGATGATAATGTAACTGTAACAGACCGTGCATGGCTTGCCTTTTTACCTCATACACCCCCTACAACAGGTTTTATATTTTATCCTGGTGGGCGCGTTCCTGCTGAAGCCTATGCGCCGATTGCGCGTCAGATTGCCGAAGAGGGCTATTTAACGGTAATTGTATATTCTCCCTTGAACCTTGCAATATTTAATACTAATTCGGCAACGCCTGTGATGGAAAATTTTTCAGCAGTAGAGAATTGGGTTGTCGGTGGACATTCGTTGGGTGGGTCTGCCGCATCTATCTATGCAGAGAACAATATGGATACTGTGGATGGAATTGTTTTTGTTGCATCTTACCCTGTGGGTGATGCTTTGGTTGATAGTGGTCTGACTGTTGCCTCAATTTATGGTACTAATGATGGGCTAGCTACTGCTGAAAACATTGATGAGTCTCGTCAAAATCTACCAGCAGATACGATATTTGTCGAAATTGATGGTGGGAATCATGCTCAGTTTGGATATTACGGTGAACAAGGTGGAGATAACCCAGCTTCGATTGGACATGAGGAACAAATCAGGCAAACTGTCAATGCGATTTTAGATGTTTTGGCACGAGTAGATTGATAGAGAAATAGTAGCTTAAAAAAGAGAGTTACGTTGTCAGGGCTATGAGAATCTCTTATACTTAATATTAAAGTGTAGAAGGTAGCGGGTTCAGAGGATTTGATTATGCCCGAGAAAAAACACCGTAACCCATTTGAGGAACACATAAATAGCGAATCATTTGATGTGAGTCATTTAGGGTCAATTAAGCAGTTATCGAAGTTAGATGCTGAAATGAACGTTTTTTTTGATAGCCTTCCCGATAATCTTACCCATGAATTATGGGATAAAGAGCTTGATAATCGTCAAAAAGAAATCACCGCATATCTTAGCACTGAATTAGCTGAACGTATTATGCGTGAGCAATATCCAGAGTTATTGAACGATATGTCAGATGCTGAATTAACCTACTTTATGACTGTTCCGGTGACTTTGGCAATGTTAGCTGAGCAACGATTGCATCAACCCCAACAAAAGATTGAATTGGAAAAGACCTCTCAACCGAACCCTCTATATCGAGATGACTTTGCAGAATTACCCATCAATTGGGGTGAAAAATTAAATAAATGGTTTTTACAAGCAAAAGATTTCTTAATTCGTTTATTTAGAAGAAGCTAGAACTTAATATTGATACATTAAAACAAAAAACACCTGTATCACTACAAGTGTTTTATAGAGGCGACGACCAGATTCGAACTGGTGTACAAGGCTTTGCAGGCCTCTGCCTAGCCACTCGGCCACGTCGCCAAACCGTGTGACAGTATAGCCGACCTCAAAATGATATTCAAGCCTCAGCCTTCCAAGAATTATTCAATATCGCGTTGCTCAAATAAATAGATTGTCAAAGCGATTCCTCCCACAATCCAAACCGTGAGAATGAATGTTGAAGTTATCAAATTCCAGCGATATACGGGCGTGCCTGTTGTAATCCATGAGAGTATGTTCTGGATATTATAATTTGGAAGCAGACTTGGTATTTCGGCTATCAAATCGAGACGGAGTAAGCGACCGACAAAACTGAATGCTGGTTGTGAGACAGTATCTGCAAAGCTGACACCAACACCTAAAACTATACCTGCACTGATAGAGCGCGTTTGGATAGAAGCAACGCCAGCATATATTGCACCAAGTATATAGGCGATTAGCAGAAAAGAGGTAATTACAAAATACTGTATCCAAAAAGGAATACCTACATCATTCCAAGCCCCATTTGTAAAAGATGTGTCTGTGAAAAGGGCATATTCCCACGAACCAATATAGGTTAATACTCCAGTTAAGTGAATTGCTATAGTGATTGCGATGATAATGACGATAAATTTGCTGAGGATTATCTGTCTACGCTGACTGCGTGGTAAAATATTTTTCCACGTTTTCCATACACTTTCTCCGCCGAAGCTAATTGCACTCAAAATAATGAATGCAGTTTGTGCAATCACTTGATTAGCAAGTAGTAGTGCTAAAATAACTTGTTCTTGTCCGTTAATACTTGTAAGTGGATTTGTAAGCAGTCCTAGACCTGTTGCGATGGCGATGACATTCAATAGAGCAAAAGCAAGAGCAGGAATTGCGCCAATCAACAGTAGCGAAATAGGGATGTTTTTAATTGTTTTAAGCATTTCAGCATGGATAAGATTAATCATGCGTCACATCCAAGAATAAATCTTCCAACGTGCGCCGTTTAGGGATGACTTCATATAGAGCAATCTCATTTTCGATAAGTGTTTGTATAATTTTGGGAATGTCGTCAGCTGAGGCATTGATTTCTATTGTTGTATCTACTAACTGAGCCGAGAATGCCTCCGCTAGGAGTGCGAATGCCTTATCAATAGGGGTTGCTTTAATGTGAAAACGAGATTGTTCACTGACTAAGCTCTCAACTGTGCCTTCTTGCACTAATTTGCCCTTGTGAATAATGGCGACATGGTCACAGGTTTGCTCGATTTCCTGCAGAAGATGGCTCGATAAAAAGATGGTTTTGCCTTCGTTATGAGCGAGATGCTGAAACATTATCCGCATATCTTGGATGCCTTTGGGGTCTAGCCCGCTTGTTGGTTCGTCCAAAATAATGAGATCAGGATTTGTGAGTAAGGCAGAGGCAACTCCTAAACGTTGCTTCATCCCTGTAGAATAAGTCTTGGTTTTACGCTTGGCATAATTCTCCAAACCTACAAGAGATAGTGTTTTTCTTACTTCTATATCCTTGATTCCACTTGTTTGGGCTAAGACCCGTAAATTATCGTGTCCAGTCATAAAGGGATAAAAGGTTGCTTCTTCGACTAATGCGCCGACTTTTGTTTGCAGGATGTCATGTGCCTCGTGAATAGGGGTATCAAATAAGTACGCTTGTCCTGAAGTGGCATGAATAAGGCTGAGTAAAATCTTAATAGTTGTTGTTTTACCAGCTCCATTAGAACCCAAGAAACCATATATCTGTCCTGATTGAACCTCTAATGACAATCCATCAATCGCAGTGATAGCATTATCACCTTTGCCATAGATTTTGCGTAAATTATCTATCCGAATGATCGATGCCAAATTAGCTCTCCTGCTAGATATAGTTACCACTTAAAAATAGCTTATCCTCAGTATAAAAATCACACAAGCAAACCTTGCATAGTCAGGTGATTCATTACACAATTGAATTTAAACTTGCACAAAACCCAATAACACATCACAATACGCTTTATGACAGAAAAACCAGATGATACTCAAGATAATGAAATAGAAGATCCTACTTCTGAGGCAGAAGACCCCAAAAATGGGGTGAATACAGAAGATTTGGATGTTGAAGGTGCATTGGCAGCAGTTGCCTCATTGCAAGAATTGACTCGTGAGCCAGAAGATGTGCTGGATGACGATGATATTGTTGAAATTCAAGAATTTGAGCGTGTTGAAGATGATGAAGCGGATGAATTTCTTGAAGACTTTACTGAGGAAGAGGCAATTGAAATAGCTCTGAGCGAAGAAGATGAAGTAGTTGAAATTACTCCTGAACCCTCTGTCACTTATGAGACGACCTTTCCACATCCACCCTTGAGTGTATTACATCGTGGACAATTGGCATCAGTTATTCCTGCTGTATTATTAATTGGCATCGGTGGGTATCTAACATTTGTATTCACTACTTCTGAGGTTACTATTGAGCCGATTTTAGTAGCTAGTATCGGGCTAATCGTTTTGGGGATTGTGCTGTTGTCGCAATGGTTATCCTCAGCAAGATGGACAATCGGTAGCTTTTTCCTCGGATTATCATTTCTGCTCATTGGTGCAACCAGCACTTACTTAACATTGCCGACAAATTTAACTTGGATAGATGGTTATCCCTTATTAGTTACAGCTATCGGAATAGCCTTCGTCGTAACAGATATTGTTGTACCATCAGGGCGACGCGTGTGGTTGATTGGTCTGATACTCGCCATTATTGGCTTGGGGGGAATCGTCAGTACGACGATGCTAGCCGACATCGTATTGCCATCGTCAGACATATTATTAGCCGTAGCTGTTGGAATCGTCGTGATTTTATTCATCTTGCCCCTCATATTCCGTCGCCAGCAGTAAGCTCATGAAGATTGCAATTGATGCTAGTCGTTCAACTGTGGAGCGCATGACAGGCACAGAGCATTATTCACGACAACTCATTCATCATCTCATTCTAGAAAATGATACCTTAGACAATCCGCATCAACTTCATCTTTACTTCCGCGATCAACCGTCTGCTGATTTATTTCCACAGTCAGATAATGTGACACAGCATGTGATTCCTTTTTCACGCTTATGGACACATTTACGATTTGCTTGGGCATTATGGAGTAACCCTCCAGATGTGACCTTTGTTCCTGCCCATACTTTGCCGTATTATTTCCCCAATAAAGCCGTCGTAACAATCCACGACCTTGGCTACAAACATTTTCCAGAAGCGCATCCTGAATCGCAAGTACAATATTTAGATTGGTCAACCCGCCATAGTGCCCAGCGTGCTACTCGTATTTTGGCAGATAGCCAAGCTACAGCCGATGATTTACAGAAATTCTACGATGTATCTGCTGATAAAATTGTAGTGGTTTACCCGGGTGTAGATGCGCCAAATGATAAGCGTGGTTGGGAATTGTATAGCAAATATAATATTCCACTTTCTTATTTTTTGTTTATTGGCACGTTGCAACCTCGCAAAAATATCGAGCGCATTATTCAAGCCTTTGATATGTGGCAGAATGCTAATTCGGACAAGAATATTGGACTAGTTTTGGCAGGGAAAAAAGGTTGGTTGTTCGACGAAAGCTGGATTGAGGGTGTCGAGAATGTGCATGTTACGGGTTATATTGACGAAGAAGATAAGGGCGCGATTATTCGTCAAGCATCGGCATTGCTCTTTCCATCTTTATATGAAGGTTTTGGCTTTCCTGTGTTGGAAGCAATGCACATGGGAACTGCGGTGATTGCAAGTAATACTTCTAGTCTGCCTGAACTAGTCGGAGATGCGGGTATTCTTGTTGACCCGCTTTCATTACCTGAAATTGCTGGTTCGCTGGATTTGGTTGCAGATAATGAGTTACTGCGTCGTAAACTTGGTGTGAAAGGTATGATGCAAGTTAAACAATTTACATGGAAGAATACCGCACAGAAAACACTTAAAGTCCTCACGGAAATTTCATAACAACAGGGTATAAATTGACACAAAGAAATTCAGTTGGGAAGTAGAAATTCCTTTACTATTTATAACTCTCAGTTTTTGGCATCACTGATGTTTTTCGTTGATAGAAAAATCTATCTCCACTCAAGTATCTGTATCCTCTAGAGTTTATCGCAATATAAATTACTCATTAAGAAACAATTGAAAATTTGTTCGGTTCTTTAAACATCTTTTTGAACCATTCTGCCACTTTGTACGTATAATATATTGATAGGAGGTAGGATATGAAAAATAATCCGAAACGTTCTGTACACGGTAATGAATTAAAATCGTCTAGTTTACCCAAAATACGTATTCAGATAGACCCATCGCTCAATTATATTGGTAATCTCAAAGCAGTTGTTCTTGATAACTCTGAAATAGATTCATATTATTTTATTGATAAAACAAGAGAAGGGCAGATTCAGCGGATTATATATTTTCAGTTTGAAGCTGCGTTGCCATCTAGTGATAAAACCTATGAGTATCCTCATATGCAAGTTATTGATTTAGGCGAGCAAGCATTTGGCTATGATGGCGGGGTACGGCAATTTAGACAAACAAAAATAGATGAGCAAGCTGACAATTCTGATGTGCGTCAAACCGTTGATTTCTTGAGTGACAATCAGGTTCAATTTATAGAGGGTGATTTTTACGGAATGTTGCGCTTTGCAAAGGTTTTAGATGATAGCTATCGAAATGACCTACTCATCATTTATCTTGAACGTTTAGAAGAAGCTGATATTCCAGAAGATGTTGTTGCTAAGAGTCGTTACTCGGAAGAATGGTCAGGTTATTGCAAACAATTATTGGCGCGTGCTGTACGTACCTTTAATATCTGTGAAGATTAATCAACGAGAGGCAAATTCTCGATTTTAGCAATGTAATCGGCTGGTAGACCAAGTTCACGTGCGCCTGCTAGCATGGTATCACGGTAAGCCTGTGATGTAGGGATAGGCGTGGTGGATTTTTCGATAACCACATAGCTATAAGCATGGTAGGCTTTTTTATCAATGTGGACAGTACATTCTATACGTTGATAATGCTTACCATTGCTCTCTTTTATATCGAGTGAGGCTAAGTCTGCCTTGCTGATTTGATACAATCCGCCCCAAACAGTGTCATGTTCCTGCTCAATAATATCCGCAACTCCTGCGCCCCATCGTTCAGATAGACGTGTGAAAGTTAATGTCCATCCTCGTAATTCACCTGCACCAATTAGCTTATAATCAGGACACCATTCTCGCATCATTGCAGATGATAGATTGCTTCCGTATCCGAAATAATAAATCGCCATACCGTTTTTAGACTCAGTTAGTACAATTGACATAATACGCTCATCATAACGAGAGATGGTTTAAACGCCTATGCCCGAACGGATTTTATTGGTTCAATTGGCAGACATTGGTGACTTGATTGTTACAATTCCAGCAATTGTCGCTTTACGCGAGGCTCAAAGCACTGCACATATTACTTTACTTACGTCTAAACACGCCGTCCCTGTCATTGAGGAGGGCTTAGTTGATGAGATTTTGGCATTTGATAAAAAAGGGTTTAATGGGACGAAGGCGTTGCTGAACCCTGCAAATTTGAAGCGCATTTTCAATTTAAAAGACGGTCACTATGACACAGTTATATTCTTCCATCATTTTACTCTTAAATTGGGTGCGATTAAGTTCTGGTTAATTGCTAAGGCGACGGGGGCAAGCGAAATAATCGGTTTGGATAATGGCAATGCTCCTTTCTTGACACAGAGTATCCCTGATGAAGGTTTTGGTGCAAAACATCAAGCAAAATATTGGCTAGATTTAGTCGGTTTATTGGGGGCAGATACCAGTCCACAACGCGCTCGGATTGCATTTGATGGAGGTGTATTGCCTGTAACACTCAAGCGTGGCATTCGCGTAATCATTCATGCAGGGGGCGGTGGTTATACATTAGCACGTCGTTGGTCTGAACAGGGATTTGCTCAGGTTGCGGATGCTCTCCACGAGAAATTTGATGCTGAAATCATCTTAGTTGGTACAGCTGATGACAGTGCGAACGATGTCGCCCAACTCATGACACATCAACCTGTGAATTTGTCTGGTAAAACCACACTGACACAACTAGCCGACATTTTGCGTTCGGCTGATTTATATATCGGAACGGATAGTGGCATTACCCATTTGGCTGGAGGTGTTGGTGTGCCTGTTGTAGCGATTTATGGCGCAACCAATCACGAAGCGTGGTCACCTTGGTCACCGAATGGGACAGCTATCGTTTTAAGAAGTGCACCTGAATGTAGCCCCTGTATATTTGTAGAACATAGCATCGGCTTGCGTGAAGGCTGTGAACCCAAAACTTGTATGAAGATGATAAGTCCTGAGCAAGTATTGACTGCTAGTGAATCTATATTAGAGGGTAAGCCGATTAAAGAGCTACAAGGCTATCCACATGATGCCCGTCAACAAAGGGATTGGACTGACCGTAT
The DNA here is from genome assembly GCA_965230145.1 of Phototrophicaceae bacterium. GTDB lineage: Bacteria > Chloroflexota > Anaerolineae > Aggregatilineales > Phototrophicaceae > JAUZRW01. The sequence continues at coordinate 1,269,918 of CBDDKI010000002.1, read as the reverse complement.
ACAGATACTGGGTCTACCTGTGGATAATATTAGCTATGTTCAGTGGTTACATTTGATTGATAACTGGGTGAAGAATGGCACAAGAACCCATCATGTGTGTACGACTAATCCTGAATTCATGATGATGGCACAACATGACCCGAACTTTGCCCATATTTTGAAACGGGCGGATTTATGTGTGCCTGATGGCTCTGGTTTGCTCTGGGCAGCCCGTCTATTGAAATCTCGGCTCAAGCAACGTGTGACAGGCAGCGATGGTGTGCCTCGTATTGCCAAAGAGGCTGCGAAAAAAGGTTGGAAATTGTTTTTCTTAGGAGCAGCAGAAGGCGTTGCCGAAGAAGCAGCAGAAATTCTACGTCAGGAGTACGCTGGCTTACAAATTGTTGGTACGTATTCGGGTAGTCCATCGGGTGAAGAAGAAGCCGATATTGTGCAGATGGTCAATTTTAGTGGGGCAGATATTTTATTGGTTGCATATGGTGCGCCTCAGCAAGATAAGTGGATTGCTCGGAACATGCCCCGATTAAATGTTAAAATGGCAATGGGAGTGGGAGGTACGTTTGACTTTATTGTAGGTAAAGTACCGCGTGCGCCCTTATGGATGCAGAATTATCATTTAGAATGGTTGTATCGACTCTATAAAGAACCTTGGCGAATTTGGCGGATGATGCGTCTGCCACGTTTTGTATTTGCAGTTATTATGCGCGGGGCAAATTAAAGTGACTATTTATTTCTATACGGCTGGTGGCGACTACGGTGAATTCTCTAATTTTAGTCGGCATGGATTTGAATTTGATAGAAAATATTGGAAAACATCTGAGCATTACTTCCAAGCGATGAAGTTTGAGGGGACAGAATATGAAGATAAAATCCGCGAAGCACGCAGTCCTAAAGATGCTGCTAATCTAGGTCGTCGGCGAGATTTTACGCTACGGCAGGATTGGGAGGCTATCAAAGATGATGTCATGCATCGGGCAGTCCTCAAGAAATTTCAAACACATCAGGAATTAGCGGAGTTATTACTGGCTACAGGCAATGAAGAGATAGTCGAGAATGCTCCATCTGATTTCTACTGGGGTTGTGGCGCAGATGGCTCAGGAAAGAACATGCTTGGTAAAATTTTGATGGAAGTCCGCGAAAAATTAAATGAATCACTATAACTGAAAAGAAAATTATGACTGATAACTTAGAAGCATTAATTCCGCAATTAGCTAACCGTCGTGTTCTTGTTTTAGGCGATGTTATCTTAGATGAATATGTGACAGGACGCGCCCAGCGGATGAGCAGAGAAGCTCCTATACCTGTGCTTGAATTAGAAACAAGAGAATATATCCCGGGCGGTGCGGCGAACCCTGCGGCGAATATCGTTGCTTTGGGTAGTGAAGCAGTGCAAGTAGGGATTATTGGCTCGGATGATGCGGCGATACATCTCCGTGAGCAATTAGATGAACGTGGAATTGATGTCACAGGATTGGTGATAGATAGTGAGAAACCCACGACCCTCAAAACTCGGATTATGGCACAAATGGGTCTACGCTTTCCTCAGCAAATTGCACGTGTCGATACGATTTCACGTAAACCGATTGGGCAATTCATTGAAGCGGCATTGCTCCAACGCTTACAAAAACGCATTGAAACGGTGGATGCTGTGCTAGTTTCTGATTATCAGAATGGCTTACTCACACCGAATCTAATTACACTTGTCAAACAACTGACTGCGAATGAAGTACCCTTAATTGTCGATACTCAAGGGGCTTTGGATAAATATGATGGATTTGACATTGTGAAATGTAATGCAGACGATGCCTCTGAATTTTTGGGAACTTATCTCAAAACAGATGATGATTTTGCTAATGCTGGTCGAGAATTGATGAGTCGTTTAGCTGTGAAAACGGCTGTCTTTATCACGCGTGGCTCAGATGGTGTGACTGTTGCGAGTGCTGATGAGGTTGTTCATGTGACATCATCAGATGTCAGCGATGTGTTTGATACAGTTGGCGCAGGTGATACTTGGATTGCCGTGCTGACTTTAGCATTTTTAGCTGGTGCAAGCCTAGTCGAAAGCGCAACCTTAGCTAATTACGCTAGTGGGATTGTGGTACGGCATGTTGGAAATTACACACCGTCACCTGATGAATTGTTAAAAGTATTATCAGAGTAGTTGAGTTGGTTTACTTATCTTGAGCAAAGACAATTGAATTGCCGTCAGGGTCATAGACAGAGCAGATTAACAAATCATCTTGATCCTCAATTGCCGTAAGTTGAGTTCCACCATTGTTGAGGGCAGCTATAAAGGTATCATGAGCGTTATCAACCTTAAAACGAAATTGTTGTCGGTTTTGCTTGGCATCAACTCCTGCTACAGAATTTGGGCAAACAGTTAGCGGAATGCCTGCTAATGTACCCGAGTAAAAAGTGGTATCAGGTATGGGCTGAAAAGCAGTGAGATTTGTATCTAAAACTGCATTGTAGAATTCGACCATTTTCTCAGTTTGAGTTGTTGCAAGAGTTATACTAGCAATTTCGATACTCATTGTGTCTCCTATCGCAAATAATCTTCATTATATAGAAATTTTGTTCTAATTGCAACTAAGCGAAAGTTTTTATTATGAGCATGTGGAATCCACCTGATAATACTTTTTTCGACACGGTCTGGCTGATTGCTCGACAAATTCCAGCGGGTAAAGTCAGTAGTTATGGTCAGATTGCCTCGATGATTCCGCCTTATACTGGCACAGACCCTGACCAGCACCAGCGTTTAGCACCTCGTTGGGTTGGAACTGCCATGCGTAAAGTGAGTGATGAGAGTATTCCTTGGCAACGTGTGATTAATAGTCAAGGGAAAATTAGCTTGCCAGATACATCAGGTGAGAAACAACGTCGTTTACTCGAAGCAGAGGGTATAGAGTTTAGTAAATCAGGCAAAGTTGATTTAGTAAAATTTGGTTGGGATGGACCTGATGATGCGTGGCTCGACGAACATAATTTACTTCCGCCGAACCTATTTTTAGCAAAGCCGAAACAAAAGCCTTTGTTTTAGTTTGAGGCTAGCATCGCCATCATATCTTGAGCATGAGCCTCTTCATGACCACACATGATGCCAATAATTTCCTCTAGTGTCATGATTCTGAGTGTGGCATGGCGACCTGTTTTTTGGAGGATAGTTTCGTCGTCTAAATTATCTAACCAAGCTATAAATTCTTGACGTGAATTGGCGAGTGACTCACGGGCTTCTTGGAGTGTCATCTCGGCTTGTTTTTCAACGGAGCGTTTGTTGTATCGCTCAATATCATAATCGGCTGGGATGAAGTCTTTGTCATTCGCATAGCTAAACACCATACGATTATGCCCCATATCGGATAGGGCAAGATGAATAGCTAATTGTCTTAATGTCCACTGTGCACCTTCTGAATATATTTGTTCATCTGCTCTATTGCCAATCCGCTCAAATGCTTGATTGAGTGTTGCACGTGCATTGCTTAAATTTTGCTTAAGTTGTTCAATTTTCTCAGACATTCATTCCTCCATAACACTATTTTTGTGAGATTGTAACCTGCTTGCTGGATTGCTAACAGTTCATACCTTAATCTCGCAAAGTATATTGTACTGGTTTACCAAATAAGCCTGATACCATAATGACGGCATCACCGCCTTTAGTGAGCGTAATCGCCTCGCCTTTTTTCAGTATTACATCCTTACCATTATAGGAAATCCATGCCAAACCAGAAATGACTTGTAAAACTTGATTTTTTGCACGGATGACATGGTTTTGACGTGGATTAATCGTGTAGTAGGGGGTGTGCTTATCAAGTGGCATTGAGTATCCGTGTCTAATTGCTTGTGCCATGTTATGGTCTCCTGAAATCTGACTGATATGATAAGCCTAATGGCATTTATTATCCGAAGCACCCCTCATACGGGTGGAGTTTGAGGGTGGTAATTGCCACCCACCCTCTATTTTTGGTAGGATGTATTGGAGAAAACAGGAGTCCTAAGAACACGCTATGATGCTGACTAAAGAACTCAAAGACCGTGAACGTGACATCCTCAAACTAATGGCACAAGGCTTAACCAATAGCCAAATCGCCAAAAGTTTATACCTCGCTCGTGAGACAGTGCGTTGGTATAACAAGCAAATTTACAACAAATTAGGTGTTCATAACCGTACTCATGCTGTAACACGCGCCCAAGAACTAGGTTTACTAGAGAGTCTTGGCATCATTGATGAAATGCCAATGCCAAAGGTGCAATATGTCAAAAGCGACGATGCTTATATTGCTTATCAAGTGATTGGTGATGGTCCAATTGATGTGTTGTATATGAGTGGCTTTATTAGTCACTTAGAATGCGAATGGGAACAACCTCGTTGTGCTTGGGCTTATCGTCGGATAGCGTCAAACTCACGCTTAATCATTATGGATAAACGCGGCGTTGGTCTATCGGATAGGGTGACGGATTCGCCAGAATTAGAGCAGACAGCCCAAGATATGCGCGCTGTTCTAGAAGCTGTAGGGTCGGAAGGTGCTGTCGTTGCATCGAGTTGTGAAGGTGCGCCCGCTGCATGTTTGATGGCTGTGCGTTATCCTGAGATGGTTCAAGGACTTATACTCCTCAATGGTATTGTGAAAGGTACACGCTCAGTAGAGTTTCCTTGGGCAATGCCAGTTGCACTCTATGACCATATTTTCAATGCAGTTCGTGAGGAATGGGGTGGTCCATATGCTGTGGAACACTTCGCACCCGAGGCAGACCCTGATTTTCGTCGCTGGTGGGCAAAATTTTTAAGACAAGCGGCAAGTCCCAGTGTTGCCTTGCAATCCGTAGAGATGATGCGCGATATTGATATGACTGCACTCTTGCCCGATGTCAGAGTTCCTACATTGGTTGTGCATGCCCGTCATAATAACGTGGTACGCGTTGAAGCTGGTCGCTACATTGCCGACAATATCTTGAATGCCCGTTATGTAGAACTCCCGACGAAATCGCATTTATGGTGGTGGGATGCCGATTCTTATGTGAATGAGATTGAGGCATTCCTAGACAATCTGTATGACGAATTGTAATCGCTGAAAAATATGATTACCAAACTCTAGAATTTGTATATTTGCTAATCTAATCTGTTGCTTGTAGGCTTACTACAAGGTCGTTTCTGTAATAGGAGATAACATGGCAGATTTAGATATGCGCTTGGCGATTAAGATTAAAGCACCTCCCACAAATGTTTTTTCATTACTGACAGATATTTCTCGTATCCCTGAATTATTCAAGGGTTTTCATGCTGTACGTGATTATCATGGCGGTGCTGTTCGTGTAGGCGATACATTTGTAGTCGTCACGACATTTATGGGGCGTGAAATCCTCAATGATTACACAGTAACGAAATTAGACTCACCAACCACCCTTGCATGGGATTCGATTTCACCTCAAGCCAAGACTACAAGTGAATTCAATATTGAAACAACCCAAGAAGGAAGTCGTGTGGTTTTGCATGTAGTAGGCAAGCCTCGTGGCTTAGTTGCCTCCATTGGGATGGGCATGGTCGAGGAAACTCTCAAAGAGGGCATAATCGAAGACCTCAAAAATATTCGCTCTATTCTTGAAGCACAATAATTTTTGCGACAGAAAAGCGAGCCAACGGTGACTCGCTTCTTAAATTGATTATCTCATATTTATTAGACTTCGACGATTGTATTCTCAGCAAGGACAAAACGATAGGCAGTTGGCATGCGCTCAGTTGAAACAACTTGTGCGTTATCTGCCAGTAGGCTACGGTCAATGCGCCCCGGAATGAGGTGAATGGTACAGCCATTCATGACAATACTGGCTTCAATTTCACTACCTTGTATGGTGCAATTATCGCCAATTGCAGTATATGGTCCTACATAGCTATTTTGGATGATTGTATTGTCACCAATAATGACAGGTCCTCGCACGACGCTATCAATAATTTGGCTATTTTCCCCAATGATAACACGATGTGATACATCGCTATCGCCTTGAATTTTACCGCCATTGGTTGGGGCGGGTGTCCAAGGGAGTTCTTCTAAAACGAGTTGATTTGCAAGAATAATAGGGTCTGGTTTACCTGCATCAATGAACCAGCCTTTAATGGTATACGGTTCGACAGCTTTTTTATCACTAACCAATTTTTGGATGGCATCTGTAATTTCATATTCACCGCGTGCGGAAGGTTCGAGTGAGTCAATTGCCTCAAATACAGATGAACGGAATAAATACACACCTACAATTGCGAGATTGCTCGGCGGATTCTCTGGTTTTTCCATCACTTCTTGGATAACACCATCTTTAACTACTGCGATACCGAAGCGACTAGGGTCTGGGACTTCTGCCAAAACAATGGAGGCATCCGCATCTGATTCTGGGAAATTGCGAATGAAATCAGACATTTTGTCTTGAAAGATATTGTCACCGAGGAACATCGCAAAAGGCTCATCACCAACAAAATCACGGCAAATACCTGCGGCGTGTGCTAGACCCAGTTGTTCTTCCTGAATGATGTATTCAAGTTTGACTCCGAGTTTTTCACCATTTGCAAAAGTTTTAACAATCGGTGATTCTAAGCTATTAACGACAATTCCAATTTCGGTGATACCTGCGCCTTTAATGGTATCAATTGCAAATTCGATGAGACGTTTATTCGCCACAGGGACGAGAGGTTTCGGCATTGTGAGGGTAACAGGACGTAAGCGTGTTCCTTGACCTGCGGCGAGAATAATTGCTTTCATATATATTATCCTTGATGATTGTTTGTACAAATAAAGACATTTTATCCTATCATGTCTTACCTACTTAGAATAGTTAAGGGATATAAAAAAGAGCATCTTAACATGCTCTTCATATACTACACCATTATTTGTGAGTTGGCTTAACGGGTCATAGAAACGAAGCGTCTACGAGTGCGTTTCCACAGGCGTTCAGGATTTTTGATTGGGTCATGGTTTGCCCATTTCATTACCGTATCGCAAATATCCCATACAGCATTTGGACGCGCAATACTGTGGGCATTTTGTGCTTTTTGATGCAGAGCCTCTTCGCCTTCATCTAGCCATGTTCGCACATACTTAGCCACTTGTTGCGGGTCAGGTGCCCATGCGCCTGCATTATTTTCGATGACATAGTCCACATTGCCATCTTCTTGTCCCGGAATTGCATCCATCAAAATCATGGGTAAACCAGCAATGGCGGCTTCTGTAATGGTCGCGGGGCCTGCTTTGGTGACGATGATGTCTGCACCATCCATTAGTTGTGGCATATTTGTGACGAAACCATAAACATGAGTTGGTTGATTCCAACTTGCAGATTCTAGCTTTGTTTTCAAATCTGTATTGCGCCCTGCCACTATCACCAATTGAATGTCTCGGTTGAGGTCATTGATTGCGCGTGCTGTTTTCCACAAGGGACCCATTCCATCGCCCCCTGCAACCATCAGAATGGTAATTTTACCTTGTTGCCAGCCCAATTTTTCGCGTGCAGTTTCTTTACCTTCTAGTTTTTCAACGAAAGCAGGGTTCACTGGTAAGCCTGTGATGCTCATCTTATTTGCTGGCATCCCATATTCTATACCTCTATCAAAAGCTGCTTGAGTAGGCACCATTGTGTGTTCAGATTGTTTGTCATACCAGAAATTATGTGTTGAGACTAAATCTGTAACAACGGTAACAAATGGCGGACGTTCATCTAGGGATTTCCATGCTTTGAGTGTTGGACGTGCAATGAGCGAATGCACACAAACTATAACATCGACTGGCTTCTCTTTTGCCATTTTTTTGAAGCGTCGATAGTTAGTGACATACATGGTGCGTGATAAAACTGACACACTTCGTTTGGTGTTCGATATTTTATAGCCTAAGCCCCAAGAGCCTTTGCTACGATTAATAATCCAAGGGTAAAACTCAGGAAAATGATTCATCGGAAAGTAGCTCATGCGAAAAACATCAAGCAATTCCGCATCAATGTTATCTTTGCCATGTTTTGCATACAGCCCATCCCGAATGGCTTCAGCGGCGGCACGGTGACCTCCCCCTGTATCTGACATTAGGAATAAGACTCGCTTTTTCAAAATAGCCCTCCTTTACTTGCAGAAAGAAATAATAAATTAAATCAACAATTAATGCTTCTCATGAATTACTTATCTATGATAGCACACTGTGTAAAAAATTAATTATTCTTGTGCAATCAATCCAAATTAAATAGCTGTTGTATGCAGGTATACGAGAAATGCACACTTATAGTTGTTAAAACACAAGTGGTGTTAATAAGTTGCTGATGTTTACGTGCTATAATGCAGATTATGTTTGATAATTAGGCATGGAGTTAGACTGTGTTACTTTTTGGAAACTTCGACCCTGTTGCATTAGTTGCTATTGGGATTGTGTTATTTTTTGGGATGGGCTGGCACGAATATGCTCATGCTGTTGTTGCAGATTGGTGGGGTGACCCAACACCACGCCAAATGGGACGTTTGACCCCAAATCCAATTGTTCATATCAATTGGTTAGGGTGGTTGATGTTCTTACTATTGGGTTTTGGTATTTTAGGTTCTGTGCCAATTAATACCCGCCAAATGCGTGACCCACGTTGGGGGTCATTCTGGACGTCATTTGCAGGTCCACTATCTAACCTTGCTCAAGCAGCAATATTTGCAGCAATATTTCGGTTGTTTGGTATGGTTGCGCCTGAATTTTTACTACAAACTGGCTTTTTAGGGCAGTTTATAGGACAACTTCTATTCTATGGTGTCCTGTTCAATGTATTGTTGTTTGTCTTTAATTTAATCCCATTCTTCCCAATGGATGGGTGGCATATGGTATTAGCATTGTTGCCGGGTACTGGTTTGTCATGGAAATCTATTCCAGACTTTATCCGTCAAGGTGTGCCACCACTAGCGACATTCTTGAACCGTCCTGCCTATAAATGGTCAGATTGGGCGCAAATATCGCAATACGCCTTTTTCGCGGCTTTGATGATAGGCTTTGTTGTCCCGCAATGGAGTCCCTTGAGTTTCTTAATTAGCAGACCAACTACTGCAATTACCTCCTTCCTGCTTGCAGGTTTTTAGATATTGATGATTCAACGGTTTCAGCAAGGGATACGGGCATTATTCGCCTTTGCACAAGATGTTGATTATGAACTTGCGGAGCGTTATCTGGAAAGTGAGCAGATGACGCTCTTTCGGTCTATGGCAAAAAGCGAACAACTGCACAGCATCAATGTCTTACGAGATGTTCTGAAGCAAGAGGCACAAACACCGCAGGATTTAGCGGTAGTAGCGTTATTGCATGATTGTGGCAAGTCACGTAAGCATCTGGCGGTTTGGCAAAAAACGATTTCGGTTCTTGTCAAGAAATTATTGCCTGCATGGGATGAAAAACTCAGTACAGATGGTGAATTGAGTTTCTGGCGTGCGCCATTTATGGTACGTCAACATCATCCACAATGGGGAGCAGAGTTATTAAGGCAACTAAATGCTCCTGAACGAGTTGTCTGGTTAATCGAACATCATGCAGATACAGCGGATGATTGGCAAGGACATCCTTATCACCATTTATTGATTCGTCTGCAAGAGGCAGATGATGCTAATTGAGTATTCATTGATTTTAGACAACTTTCTGGCATAGTTATGCTAATCTACCAATAAATTTATTGATTCAGGAGAAAGCATATGGCGGAACTCTCTGTTGCCATTTTAGGATTAAATCGTACAAGTGCATCAATGGGCTTGGCTCTTAAGCGATATTCCAAAAAAGGGGGCAAGCACAATTTTAACATTACTGGCTATGATAGTAATGCTGAAAGCCTAAAACAAGCGAAAAAACTGGGTGCAATTGATAACACTGAGAATCGCATTACCAATGTGGTCAAAGATGTTGATATTATTGTGATGAATGTCTCATATGAAGAAACTGAACGTGCTTATAAAGATATTCGCCATAATTTGCGTGACGGTGTAGTGATCTTGGATATGTCGCCCTTGAAGCAACCCTCTTTAAGCTGGTCGGATACTTATTTGTCATCTGAACAACATTTAATCGGTATTACACCTATTCTCAATCCACGTTATTTGTTCGATAGCAAAGAAGTCGTGGAACAAGCAGAAGAAGATTTGTTTGATAATAGTGCAATTCTGCTCACGCCATCGGCATCATCAGTGAAAGAAGCGGTAGACCTTGCCTTCAATTTTGCCGCGATTTTGGGAAGTAAGCCCCGTTTCTTAGACCCTGTCGAGCATGATACTTTATTATCCCAAACGATACAGTTGCCTCGTTTATTAGGGACGATTTTATTTTACAATCTCGCAAACCAAGCAAATTGGGATGATTTAAAGTGGTTCACAAATCCTGCTTTTGGAGCTTTGACTCGCCCCTTATTCGATTATCACCCTGATGCCTTGCGCGACGAATTTTATAGTAATCGTGACGTATTAGCACGAATGGTTGACGAATATATTGACACCTTAAGTCAATTTCGTGATGCACTAAGAGAAGATGACAGTCATACTGTAGAAGCCGTTACAGTTTCTGCGGCTGAAACCTATGAACAGTGGGTCAATAGTCGCTATAAAGCCGATTGGGATACTGTCGCGAACGGTCCTGAGCCTAAAGTGGACAATATGCTACAAGGTCTAATTGGCGGAAAATTGGCGGATAAATTATTTGGCAACGACGACGATAAATAACGCATCAGCTAATTTTTGAGCAATAAATCCCTTGAGGTGGGATGTTATCCACCTCTTTTTGTTTCGCCCTATTGTTTGAAATATCATGAGTCTATAATGCCTCTCTATTTAGAAAAGTGTGGAAATTCAGGACGTTTATGTCTTTTAAAACCGAGTTACTAAGTGCAATTGAATCACGAACTGCCCGTATTGCTGTGGTTGGGATGGGCTATGTTGGTTTGCCATTGGCAGTTGAATTTGCTGAAGCTGGCTTTAATGTGGTGGCTTTAGATGTAGATGTTAAAAAAGTGGGCATGCTAAATGGGGGGCAGAGTTATATTGAAGATATACCCTCAAGCCGATTAAAGCGGCTAGTAGATGCAGGTAAATTATCAGCGACAACTGACCATGAAGCGTTGCGTACTGTTGATGCCATTAGTATTTGTGTGCCAACACCGCTCCGCAAAACGAAAGACCCCGATATGAGCTATATTATCCAAGCAGTAGAATCTATTGCAGAGATTGCTCATGAAGGTTTGCTCATCACACTAGAGAGTACCACTTATCCGGGTACGACAGAAGAGATTGTACGTCCGCGTGTAGAGAAGAATGGCTTGCGCGTAGGTGATAATGTGTTTATCGCTTTTTCGCCTGAGCGCATTGACCCCGGTAATCGGGAATATGGCGTTCGGAATACCCCGAAAGTTGTGGGTGGTATTACGCCTCATTGTACAGAAATCGCTACTGCACTTTATAGTACAGGGGTTGATACGATTGTACCTGTCTCCTCACCGACTTCTGCTGAGATGGTGAAATTACTGGAGAATACTTTTCGTGCTGTGAATATTGGTTTGGTCAATGAGATGGCATTGATGTGTGATAAGCTCGATATTGACGTTTGGGAAGTCATCAATGCTGCTGCTACTAAGCCCTTTGGTTTCATGCCATTTTATCCCGGTCCCGGTTTAGGGGGGCATTGTATACCTGTTGACCCTCACTATCTTAGTTGGAAGCTCAAAACACTGAATTACACTGCACGTTTTATCGAATTAGCAAGCGAAATCAATACCTCAATGCCACTGTATGTTGTGGATAAGGTTGTGGATGCGCTTAATGACCAATCAAAGTCGGTACGTGGCTCACGCATTGTTGTATTAGGGGTTGCCTATAAGCCCGATGTCGATGATGTACGTGAAAGCCCAGCTTTGGATATTATTGAGTTGTTGCGCCAAAAAGGGGCAGATGTGCAATATCATGACCCTTATGTGCCAAGCATTCGCGTTGACGGTAATCAACGATTAGAGAGCTGTGATTATTCGGCTGAGTTATTACAAACAGCTAATTGTGTTGTGATTGTGACGAATCACAGTGCATTTAATTGGCAAGAAGTCTTAGATAATAGCAAGGTTATTGTGGATACGCGCAATGCCTTGTCAGGATATGTTTCTGATACGCCGATTATTACGCTCTAAATTTTGCTAGATAGGGGCTTTGGTTATATACTCAGCTATATAGATTAATCATAAATTTTTGGCGGATAATCATGGCTGAACTCCCTAGTGATTTGAAAAAATTAGAGACTGTGCTTGGCGCATTTGATATTCTTAAGTATCTCTACGCTCAACCTGATAAAGCAGGCGATGGCGACGATATTATGGATGACCTCGAACTTGGCACACGTCGCTTTGATAAGGCGAAACGTCGATTGGTGACACGCAATTACATTCAGATGCGTAGTGATTATGTTTACGAGTTGACGCGTAAAGGTCTTGAAAGCGCAGAAATTTTGCTGGATATAGATAAGTTGCACGGTGATGCTTCCGAGGGCGGTATTCAGCGTCAGTTGGCTTTGGTCTTACCCCGTAATTTTGTCTACGGCACAACCTCGCCACTCAAAATAGGGATTGAGCCAAGTTCTGAATTTAGCGATGAAGCAAATTTAATTGTACGTGTTACGCCCGTTAATGCTGAATTAGGCGAATACAATGAGATGGCAACCCTTAGTAGTGATGCCCTTATCTTAGAAACGACCATCACACCTTCTGCTTTTGATAAAGCAAGAATCAAAGTAGAAGTCTACCAGATGCAAGAGGATGACTTTGCTGAACTCGGTGGTATGTATGTTGATGTAGTTGTCGTTGACGAAGGTGATACAGGGTCTGAATTTGCTTATACGACTGACTTAACCTTTGCGTAGAATCATCAACTAGGGACACTGCATCAGCGTGTCCCTAGTTTAGAAAATCTTCTCGAAGCACATGACCTGTGCGCGACCTAAATCTAAAACCCCTCGTTCTTGATAGCCATTTTTACGATAAAAGCCTTTTAGTTTTTCATGCGTATTGACACCATCAAAGCGAACTTGAGCAAAGTCACGCGCTTTGACCAGTTCATCCATCTGTTGCATAACCCATGAGCCAATGCCCATTTGTTGGTGTGATGGTAATAAGGCAAAGGCACTGAAATACATCGATGGTATATCTAAGTGTGACCAATAGTCGGACATATCCTCTAGATAATAGGGTTCAGGAATGGTGCTGATGTTGAACGTACCGACGAGTAAGTCATCGGCATATACGCCAAAAACTTCATGACCATCAATACGTTCAATGAATCGGTCACTTGAGGGGAAAGGATGCCAATGGGACAAGCCAAGAACTCGGTGCATATGCTCTCCAGCCAGTGCCATAATGCTATAAATGGCTGTGTATTGGTCTTGTGTTGCTGGTTTTATCTCTAAATTCATTTTGTGTAGCCCTCGTCATAAATGTTGTAAAGGCAGACCGACGGTCTGCACCCTACTAACAAAACTGTTTAATCGAAATGTGTCATGATGTCGTCTAATGGTTTTTTGCTAATATCGGGTACTTGGGCATCGTCGGCAGGATAACCTACTGTGAGAATCATTGTTGCTCGTTCATTTTCAGGACGTTGGAGTAATTCGCCTAGGAATTTCATTGGGCTAGGAGTGTGCGTCAATGTGGCTAATCCTGCCAGATGCAGACTCGCAATCAGGAAACCTGTCGCAATCCCGACAGATTCATCCACATAATAATGCTTGATTTTTGTGCCGTCCTCAGCAATTGCGTATGCTTGCTTGAAAATGATAATAAGGTAAGGTGCATCTTCAAGGTGTGGCTTATGCCAATCTGTGCCGAGTGGGGCAAGTGCTTCAAGCCATTCATCACTCATGCGACGCTCATAGCTCTCTTTTTCCTCAGCTTCAGCAGCGTTACGAATTTTTTGTTTGAGGTCAGGGTTGCTCACTACTACAAATGTCCACGGTTGTTGATTTGCACCTGATGGAGCGCGACCTGCGGTCTCGATTGCATTCTGAATGAGTTCAAAGGGGACTTCTTCACTTGAATAGTCGCGGACTGTACGTCGTGTTTTCATCTGTGCTAGAAAAGTGTGTGAGCGTTGGTGTTGTTCTTGAGATGATAATTGCTCAAAGTTTAGTTTAATAAATTGACTTGTGTGTGCCATATAAATTAGTCCTTCTCTTGAGTTTTGGGTGGCGACCATCCAAAGGGTGTCTCTTCTTCCAATACATCCAGTGGTGTCGCTGTATCATCCAACGCCGCGAAATCTTGCATATCGGGAATATCGCCCCGTAATTCACTACGCTTGTTCAATTTGCGTAAATCACGAGCATAGTAAATTTTTGTTTTATCTGGTGGATTTTTGGCAATTCGAGCAATGCCTCGTGCCATAATATCCATAGGCATCGGTGCAATTTGCCCTATAGATGTCCATGAAAGTGGCGGAATACTCCCAATGAGTGTCATGATACGATAAAAAAGTGGGCGTTTTGTGCCACGAATATAAGTTATTGGTGCGCGAACAACCGATGTTTTTAGACCAATACGTCGGGTATATTCTTCTGCTTCACGCTTCGCCTTGATATATTTCCCATTGACCCAAGGCGCATTAACCGCACTCAATAAAACGAGATGTTGCACACCGTCGCTCACACACATCGTGGCGGTATTGCGAGCTGATACAACGTTCAAGCGTTGAAATGTCAGCCCTTGAGCAGGGTCATCTATCATACTACCAACAGTATGAATTACTGTTGCATGTCCACGCGCACGCCCTTTTAATGACGCAGAATCCCATACATCAGCTATTGACCAACGTACTTTAGATTTTAATAATCCAAGCCGATGCTCATTTCCTTCACGGATGATGAGCGAGACTTCGATGCCTTCTGCTAATAAGGCGGCGGCAAGATTCATGCCTAAGTATGTGCCGCCCCCTGTAATTAATACGCGATTTTGTTTATTGACAGCCATAATAACGTCTTAATGAGCTACCTTTCTAGCTTTTTGATGGACTTTGCTGTACTCATTATTTTGTTTGTGCCGTGATATACCACGAGAGTGGCTTCTATCATTGCATCGTTAATATGGCGCATTGTACCTAGCAGATAGCCTGAATAGCAAGCTAAGGAGTTAGCAATTTATCACTTGGGGACTTGCCATTAAGGCGGTTTTCATATAAAGTTTTCTTTAGATATATGCGTGTAATTACGCTAATGAATAAAATGTGACTAACAAGTAACCTCCAGTTTAGAGGTTAAATACAGAGAAACCATCAACCTGTTTGAATAGAGTTAAACCGTAAAATATGCGGAGTTCGGCAGTAGATGATAACGGTTGTAATAGCGCAACAACTATTGAAAACAAACCAACCGCACCATATAGCGGATGAATTTTGGAATATATGAGCAAATCATGTTTTACTTGCTCAGTAGGGAATCGGTCATATAACAAGGTATGATTTTATACGTTCACTCTAATTCACTATCGGGATGCTTCATCTCGCACGTTTAGACGTTCGGAATACTGTTGATATATCAAGCAATCGTGGGTAATTAACACGACAATAACCGATAACCTAATAGGTGTTACGCTTCTACAGCCGTTAGTCCAAATAAGGATGTTACGGCTTTTTGTGTTTTAATAAGGATGAATGATGCCGAAAGTAACCTTACTTGAGCGGCAGAAAAAGAATCCAGAACGAGTTAATGTTTATCTCGATGATGAGTTTGCTTTTGGGCTAAACATTATGGATGCGCTGCAATTAAAAAAAGGGCAAGAACTTGATGAAGCCCTCATTGCAGAACTTCAACACAAAGATGCAATTGTTAAAGCAATTGATGTTGCCGTTAATCTACTGTCATATCGTCCGCGTAGTAAACATGAGATTCGACAAAAATTAGGCAAGAAAAACTATGAAGAATTCGTCATAGAAACCGCAATAGAGCGGATGGTAACAATGGGTTATCTTGATGACCATGCCTTTGCTCGTTTTTGGATTGAAAGTCGTAACCGTAGCAAACCGCGTGGTAAGCGCGCTTTGAGCTACGAATTACGCAATAAAGGCGTTTCTGATGCCATTATTCGTGATTTATTGGATGATATGGTCGATGAAAATGCTGGTGCGTATGAAGCGGCACAAAAACGGATTCGTCGGATGCGCGGTAAAACGCAATATGAATTCAAACAAAAAGTAGGTGCATTTCTCCAACGTCGTGGTTTCAATTATGAGGCAGTGAATCAGGCATTAGAAACAGTCATAGAAGAACTACAAGAGACTGAGCCTGATTTTTTCGCCGAATCAGATAATGATTGGTCATAAAACACGACACGCTGTTCGTCACTGTAGAACTCAAAAATAAATATTATTGGATACCGTGAAAGGAGAATCGGTGGTTAGCATTATACGAAAGTATAAATTCGCACCATCGGGATAAAGCCTATGGACCCCGTAATTACGATTGTCATAGTCGTTGTTGCCAGTATTATCACAGCAGCAGTGGGATTCTTTTTTGGTCGCTCAAATGGCGAGAAATCGGGTTTGGAGCGTGGCGTAGAGCAAGGTCGCTCTAGTCTCTTAGAAGAGCAACGTCTGGAAGGAAAGAGTGAACTAGCTGAAGCGCGTGATGAAGCAAAGCAGATTGTTAGTGATGCGAATGAGCAGGCTTCTAATATGTTGGATGAAGGTGAGCGGAAAGCACGCCAACGACTTGATGAAGCTGAACAAAATATTAGTCGTCGTCGTAAAGAACTTGACCGTGAAGAAGAAGGTTTGGAACGTCGTCGTAGTGGGTTAGATAAACGTGCTGAAGATATTGACCATCGCTTAGAACGGATGGAACAGCGTGACCAACAATTGAATAAACGTCAGAGTTTGTTAGATAAACGCCAGAATGAGCTTAGTAAGAGAGAAGAAGAGAAACTCGAAGAATTACAACGCATTGCACAAATGACCACAGATGAAGCACGCGACCAAGTGTTGATGTTTGCGGAGGAAAATGCGCGTAACGATATAGCGCGGATTATTCGTCAAGTTGAGGCAGAAGCACACGAAGAAGCTGATAAACGCGCTCGCAGTATTATTTCGATGGCTGTACAGCGTTTGGCGAGTGAGCATGTAAGTGAAATTTCGGTCAGTGTTGTGCCATTGCCGAGTGATGATATGAAAGGTCGCATCATTGGGCGTAATGGGCGTAACATCCGCGCCTTTGAGATTGCCACAGGAGTTGATGTCATTGTTGATGATACACCTGAAGCAGTCACTATCAGCAGTTTTGACCCCGTGCGCCGTGAAATTGCGAAGCAGACCATGGCTAAGTTAGTCGTGGATGGTCGTATTCATCCAGCCCGTATTGAGAAACTGGTTGAAGACACCAAGGGTGAAGTTGACCAAACGATTCGTGAAGAGGGTGAACGTGCCGCTTACGAGACAGGCATTCATGGTTTGCACCCTGAAATTTTGAAACTGTTAGGGCAATTGAAATTCCGCACAAGCTATGGACAAAACCAACATGCTCATTCAATTGAAACTGCACACTTAGCGGCGATGATTGCTCATGAATTGGGTGCAGATGTTCAGATTGCTAAAGCAGGTGGGTTGCTCCATGACCTTGGTAAAGCGATTGACCACAATATCGAAGGAACGCATGCACTAATTGGTGGCGAGATTTTACGCCGTTACGGTGTTCATGAATCCGTTGTGAATTGCGTTGAAGCGCACCACAATGAGCGTGAGAAAATCTGTGTTGAGGCATACATTGTCGAAGCGGCAGATGCTATTTCTGGCGCACGTCCGGGCGCACGTCGTGAAAGCCTTGAGAGTTACATCAAACGGGTAAAAACTCTGGAAGAAATCGCCAATGGTTTCCAAGGGGTGGAACAGAGTTATGCGTTACAAGCAGGGCGTGAAGTACGCATCATTGTTCGTCCTGATGATGTCGACGATTTAGCTGCAATGGAACTCAGCCGTAATGTTGCCCGTCAAATTGAAGAGTCGATGCAATACCCCGGTCAGATTAAAGTTCACGTCATCCGTGAAACCCGCGCGATTGATTTTGCGAAGTAAACTATTCTGTAGGGTCATGCCGTCGGTGTGACCTTACAATATCCCATTTATTCTAATTTTATCGGTTAATTGTGCATCCCACTCTAATGTTTGCTCTTGTTTAAGGCGTACATCGAGTGCCTTTTGTGTTATTTCTAAAAAAGGCGCAGAGCGTTTTGTGTTGCGGTCAACATGAAAGGCGAGGGCTTCCATTGTGGCGGATAGCACTTCTTTGGTTTCATTAATCATGAAAACTTTGAAATGTAAGCTCTTGGCAGACCGTGCAATGAGACGACTATAAACGGCAACGGTATCCCCTGCTTTGACTTCTGCGCGATAGGATAAACGCTGGTCAACCGCGTATATGCCATTGTGATTCTCTGCAAAAAATTCAGCCGTCATGTCTAAATCAGCACACATATGAAAGACACTATCGTTAAATATTTTGAGATAATACTGCACATTCATGTGTTCAAAAATATCAAGATAATCTTTAGGGATTGTAACGCGCAGATGGAAGGGTAAGGCTTGAATATCGTCTATTGTCATGAAGTTTATCCTTTTGTGTGTTTGCCAATCATAACTATGAATCAAAAAAGGGGCGACTAAGCACCCCTTTTGCGCTTATAGATTATGTGCTTAGACAGCAATGTCGCGTCGTTCAAAGTTGAAGAAGGATGCCCCAACTAAGATAACTGCTAAACCAAGCATCAGAATTACATGCCATGTTGTCACTCCATTGAGCAATGTATTTTCAACATTGTAATAGGTGAATAGGGCGATAGATTCGATAGCATCCATCCAAGGTGTCTCTACAATTGGACCAACAGTTTGGATCATGTAGCTAAACATGATATAGACTGTCACGATTGTGATAACCAATTGATGTTTACTGATGATTGAGCCTGTGAAAGTTGTCAATGCGAGTAAGAAAATCATTACAGGCATGACCGATGCTGTTATCACCATTAGCTTAACAATATCTAATTCGATTGATAAGCCGAACTGTCCGATATACAAACCTAAGAGTGTTAAACTCATCAGGATGACAATGTTCAAGGTATAGGCGAGAAATTTCTCGAAAATCACACGCCAGCGTGGTAAAGGTAAACTGAGCATAACATCCATCATGCCTTCATTTTCCTCGGCAGATGTAACACGCAAACCCATTACGACAGGGTAAGCGGCGAAAAGTAATGCTAACTTACCAAAAATGCCCAATGCAATGAGTCCTTCTGGTGTTGCCATAGACTCAGGGTTGCTAACACCTGCGGCAGCAAGCATCCATGATGGTAGTGAACGCATCAATTCTACTAATTCTAAACCTTGCATCGCCGGCAATAGTTGTAGGACAAGTGCCATCATTGCTGCAAATCCTAAACCCCATATGAATGTCATGCGCCATGTGAAGCGCATTGTATCTTTAAAGACTGACCAAGCCATTTTATAGCCTCCTAGCCACTAATATCACGATTTTCAAATGCGTAAACGGATATGCCGATTGCGACAACAGCGACGAGTAGCAATATAGACATATTAGGGATGTTTATAGCTCGATTGATGATAATGCCTTCAGAATCGACATAATTATAAATAGATAAATTGCCGATTATGTTAGCGAACGGTACTTCATCAACGTTAATTGCGCCGATAAGCGTATTTATGACATAACTGCTAAGGACAAATGCCGCAGATAAACCAGTCACAATGAGTTTATTCGAGAACAATGCGCTGAATAATGCAGTTACGGCGATAATTGATAGTATTATCGGCATCATATTGATTGACCCCATGAACATTAGCATCAGGTCAATTTCTAGGTTGAAGATAATCGTGCCTAGAACAATCCCACCAAACAAGAGCATTGCGATGACAAATACAATCACCACATAAGCCAGAAAACGCTCAACAATGACCTGCCAACGCGGTGTTGGTAAAGACAGGATGATATTCATCATACCACTATCTTCGTCATTATTGATGATATTCAAGCCTGCTAGTACCCCAAATACAGATAAAATGATGCTCCCGTAAGTGAAGCCTGCAAAGACGATAAAGCCTTCTGGTGTAGTGAGTAATGCAGCATCAGAAACACCGAAGGCACTCAAGATAGCAGGGGGGAAAGCCTCAATTAAGTTGCTATATCCTTCTAATACTTGAGGATCTTCGACAATGATACTCATGAAGAATGTCAGAAAACCGACACCAACACCCCAGTAAAGAGCTTGTAGCCAAGATTGTTTGAGTTGCTCAATGAAAATTTTGCCGTTCATCGTACACCGACTGCTTTCTTCGTAGGTTCATTATCATAGAAGGCTAGGAAAATGTCTTCTAATGTGGGTTCTTCCATACGCAATTCGACAACATAACCATCATTAAGAGCGCGCATTAAGGGGTCGAAATCCCCATTGAGTTTGAGGCGTAATTTATTGCCTTCGACACGAACATCTGAGATATTATCCATTGCTTCCAAGCGCGGCAACCATGCTTGTGGTACTGCATCACGCAAAGTCACGGTCACATGATGGAAGTCGACATGAGTTAATGTCTCCACATTTTCGACTGCTTTTAGTTCACCATCGCGCAGAATGCCAACACGGTCACAAATCTGTTGTACTTCACTAAGAACGTGTGATGATAAGAACACTGTGTGACCTTTTGCTTTATACTCATTCATCATTTGATTGAATGTTTGTTGCATTAATGGGTCAAGCCCACTGGTGGGTTCATCGAGAATGAGCAAGTTTGGTGTGTGCATCATGGCTAAAATGATACCCAATTTACGTTTGTTACCTGTACTGTAATCGCTGACCTTTTTAGTCATATCGAATTTGAGACGGTCAGCTAATTGTTGGGCTTCTTTTTTCTGTGCTGATTCATTTCCACGAATGCTTGCCACATAATGAATGACCTGTTTGGCTGTACGATTTTTCCACAGGCTCAATTCACCGGGTAAGAAGCCAATTTGATTATGAATGTCGACGCTATTTTCCCGTACATCTTTGCCGAAAATAGTGGCACTACCACTGGTTGGGCGAATTAAATCCAACAAGAGGCGGATGGTCGTTGTTTTACCTGCCCCATTAGGACCCAAAAAGCCGAAAATTTCCCCTTGTGTAACATTTAAGCTCAGATTATCCAAGGCACGGGTACTTTGTTGTCCGCGTGGTGTGTATACCTTGCTTAAATTGTTGATTGATATAACCGATTGTGTTGCCATGCTTATCATCTCCCTGTGTGTTTAGGATTTTCCATATTGTTAAGTAGCTCACGGATTTGAGCCATGAATTGTCGTATCACGCGCTTACCTGCTTCACTATCACCACCATCTTCTGGTTGTACATATTTTTCTATCATGTTGGACATCATTGTGAGTGACTGATCCATTTCAGGTGTATGGTTTTCTGGAATTATGTCTACCATATGAATAAGTCCATATTGCAAGCTATTCATGAGGTAGCTTAGTGTTTGAGCATCAATATCTTTGCGAACAACGTTGGCATCTTGCATTTGTTTAAAGAAACCCATGAACATTTGCATTCTGCGTGTGAACATGCCCTCAATTCCCTGACGCTCTAACATATTGCCGATCATGCGTCTATCTTGCTTATACAAGACGCGCAAGAACTCATTATCAAAGAATGCGCTTAGCGCGTGGCGCATCCAAGCTCCGTATGTACCGCCATTTGGATCAGCTTCGACCCGTTGTATCCATTCTTCGGTGTAATCTTTGCTTTCACGCCATATGAGCGTATCAAACAACTCTTCTTTTTTGTTCCACCGAAGATAAATTGTGCTTTTAGAGACTCCAGCTTGACTTGCAATATCGTTTATTGTTGTCTTATCGAAACCATAATGTAGGAATAAGTCTTTTGCCACATTAAGCACACGCTGTTCTATTTCATCAACCTGATTTTCTTCCCCCATAAAGTCCTTTCGTCTAAACGATATGACCAGATAACGTTATGTGGTCAAATAGTATTATATAACGGTAAAAAAGAACCCCCCAATAATTGGGGGGTTGCTATAAAACTGCCTGTGATTTGCTAGTTATTGTATTTCAAATTCCAGTGAATATTCTCCGAAGCCAAATTCTTGCCCGAAGAACTCAAAGCCGTTAACAGTGATAAGATAATCCGACGTTTCAGGAACAGTGAAAGAAATATTAGCGACCCCTGTAGTTTCAGGTTGCGAGAATGCGACTGGTAATTGGTCTTCATCAAAGATAACAATCAGTGGGGAGGCAATACCTTCATAATCAACTGAGATAACAATTCTATCGCCTTCGCGCCCATCGAACTGATAGCCATCACGTAAGGCTTCGGCTGATAGCTCGCCAATAATCTGCGTATCGTCTTCTAAAATGCCCATATCGTCATAACTTTGTGGATAAGAAAGGGCTTGTATTATGCCTCCTGCGGCGGAGTAAATGCCAAAGCATCCGAAAAGTCCACATACGCCGATAATGCCAACGATAATTAGTGAGATTGTCGCACAGCTAAAACGTCCACTAGATTCTTTTTTAGGTGTTTCATCAAGCGGGACATATTCGGACATGCCGACAGGTTTAGATTCTGGCTCAATGTCGAAATCAAAGGGGTCATCTAGCTGATGAAGTAGGGTCTGTGCTTTTTCTTTGCGTGATTCATTTGTGCTTAGGCGTAACACCGTATTGAGAGCATTGCGTTTGGCGTTGCTATCAGAGGTTGCATTGGCTAGTAGCCACCACGCATCTTCATTGTCACGGTCTGCGCGGATAATTGGTTCAATAATTTCAATTGCTTCTTGTGTCTCACCTTGTTTGATGAGGTCATAAGCATGGTTTAATTGCTCATTCATTCGGTATCCTCAATAACATATCTGATAATTTCAGTCTCATTATAAAGCAAAAGCTCATTCAGAGGATATTGATAAGTTCAAAGATTGTATAGAGTTAGGTGTTGGATATGAAACCTTGTGGATATTGTGCTTCCCATTCTTCGCGTAGGATGCCATAACCTAAACCATCAAAATATTGTCCATTTACGATACGAGCATTACGAAAAGTGGCTTCTTTAGTGAACTTGAGTTTTTCTGCAAGTTGTATCATCCCGTGATTGCCTGACCATGTACGAGCATCTAAACGAACGAACTGTGGTTCAGCTTTGAAAAGATAATAACACCATAACCCTAGAGCTTCATAGCCAAAGCCCTTACCCCAATTCTCAGGATTCCAAATAGCAATCCCGATAGCAGTCCAGTTGGTTTCTTCGCTTATCCAGTACCGTGAAACTGTACCAATAATCTCGTCGGAGGCATCTGTGATTGCAAGGCGCATACGAGGGGATGGCAGACTATCACTAGCAATAAATTTTGCCCATCGGCTGATAACATCAGGGATTTCCTCAGCAGGTGTTGGTGGATAATAAGGTCCGTTAAAATTATGCCACTCATGTGAGGGGTGCATCCAATGTTGCACGATTGCTAAATCTCGAAATTCTAAATCTCGGAGATTTATTTTATTGCCAGTTATTTGCATTTAGTTTTCCTTCGATATTTTGAGTTGTTGTTGTGCCTTCGCTACGAGTTCCTGCAGCACTTTTTTCCCTACTTCTGAGTCGACATCGCTAGGGGTTAAGGCTTTATCCATTATTTCGGCTATCGTTTCTATTGTATCTTTAGTAGGTGGGATAAACTTATCGTTTTTTATCTCGCCGATGCTCACTAAACTATACGCTAGCATATCCATGATATGTGCCACAACATTTGCATCGAGGTCATCACGCATTACACCAGCCGATTGCATCATTTTCACGAAGACGAATCGATTGTTATGTTCTTGTTGTTTTCTGAAAAAATTATCGGGTTTATGTAGGTAACTACCTAAAATACGATTATCCCGTTTGAACAATGCCGCCATGAAAGGGCTTTTATTCAGAGCATAAAGAATATTTTTATACATGCCACCAATCGTGCCACCTTCTGGGTCAGCCTCAACTTTATCTAACCAAGTCAGGGAATAATCACGCATTTCGCGGATAAGCAACGCCTCAAATAGCTCATCTTTGCTTTTGTAATGGAGATAAATTGCTCCCTTGCTAATGCCTGCTTCGTTAGCAATATCACTCACTGTGGTTTTATCGTAGCCAAAATGCACAATTAAATCTGAGGCGGCATTTAATATACGTTGTTCACGGTCTTCATTACTGGATTTCTGTGTACTCAATGAATTTTCCTAGTGATGGCATCAACTTAGGTAAAATCATACAGATTACATGGTATAAAGTCAAAATGAATAAAATTTTGACATCGTGAAGAATTGCATTTTATATAGCCGAGGATTGCTCTGGTTTATCGCCCCATTCAGCAATTTTTTGGTAGGCTTCTTTTTCGGTACTGACGAGTATATAACGAATAGGAACTTCTTCTAAAATGCGCCCTAAGATTCGATGGGTTGCTTGAAAAAAGGCGTTTGTTGTAAGGAACACGGCTAATCCCGTATTATCAGGTCTTGAAGTTATGACATTTCGGGCTGTATTCACAAAATTAGGCGGGAGTTGGGTCATTTGTCGCATATCATTGATGATAGATACTTCATGCTCAACTTCTGCCATCATCTTGCGCCCGATAGTGAGAGATTCTAAATAATCATCCCAATTCCAATTGCCCTGAAACGTATACCTTAAAATCGTTTTTTCGTCGTTATCCCACTTCAGCGTGATTGTTGTCACGAATAGTCACATTCTAATTTTAAGAAATACTTTTGATGTTAGTATATCACCATTAGTAATTGATGGTTCATAAAGATTGATTTCATAGTTGACTATCACTGTTATAATGGATGAATTATGTTGAAATGCTCATCACGCCAAAGGTCATTCTATTGATGAAATGGCAATTCTATATCTCATTTATAGTGAGTCTTGTTGTAATTGGATTTGATGCACAGGCACAAAATGCTATTGTGGATGTTTGTCCGTCAACATCAATTCAAGTCCGTTCAAGTACATTTGAACCAGGTGGCATAATCTTGACATCGTTTGATAGTCTAGCAATCTGGGTTTATGATATTGAACGCAATACACGATACCCCTTGCCTGAAACACGCCCTTGTACCTCAAATTGCCATCTTTCTTTAGATGCTGATTGGTTCATTTATCTTGACCCTGTGAATTACACATTTGGCAAAATGAGACTAGATGGTACTCAGCGTACAGCTTTGGTCACTGATGCGGCAGATGTGAGTTGGTGGAATCGGGAGACACTTCTAATTTGGACAACTGACCAACGTGCGTATTTACGTCCTGAGAATGACACGCTCGCTGAAGCGGATTTCTTATTATCAGATGGGGTGATTAGTATCCAACCAAATGGTACTTATGCCCTTCAACTGGATGGTGGAGAAGGGGTATTTAATCGCTTCCTTGTCAATTTAGAGAATCCTGAACAAGCACCTGTATTATTGTCTTTAGATCGTACCTATTTCAATGCGTCGCAATGGTCACCCAATGGGCAATATCTCGCTTATGTGGGAAGTGGGACAATCGACGATTCACTTGGAATCTCAGGAGGTGAAATTTTTGTGATAGACCCTTTGAATCCAATTCCTCAGCAATTGACCAACCTCACTACTGCTTATGGCGCAGTACGTATCAATGGCTATGCTCCTCATGATTTGAGTTGGTCGCCCGATGGCACGAAGTTAGCTTTTTGGGTAATTGAACTCAATAGCGATAGTCCCACTGAGAACACAAGTGATGCGACATTGCATAGCGTTGATATTACAACAGGCGAAGTCCGTCGCTATTGTGGTTTTACAGCAAATGAACATACACCTGAGACACCGCGTATTATCTGGTCTCCCGATAGTAGTAATATTGCATTTGCTAGTAATTTAGCTGGCGATGAGAAGGGGGCATTGCTTTTAACATTAGATATAGAAACAGGCATTTTTACTGAATTAAGTAATGGTATGTTCCCTGTTTATGGTATTCCACAACTTAATGCGTGGGGCAATCGTCCCTAATCAAAACTTGATAATTGATTGTTATCCTAAATGACAATATTGATATTGGCTAAATAGAAAATGTTCCTAACATGGCAATTTTGGAATGCACTACGCTTCCCGATGTGGCGACATCCGATTTTTATACAAGCTCGTAAACAACGGGAGAGAGTCGCTAATACGTCACGTTCATGGCGTTTTTTACAAGTTGGGTCACTTGTAGCTATTAGCTTATTATTTTTTCTATTTCCAACACCTGCGATTGTAACATCACTCGGTATTATTGTCGGCTTGCCTGTATTGATGATTGTTTTCAATGGGACTATTTTAGGGGCAATTTGGGTCACCAACATTAGCGCAACAATTGCTCACGCTCATCGGCAACATCACTTTGATTTATTATCATTGACACCCCAAGGGGCATATGGTGTCAGTTGGTATCTCTGTACAGGGACGATTCATCGGCATAATTGGTTACGAACAGTGTATCAGTTGTTATCTTGGGTGATAGGGCTAGTATTAGTTTTATTGGCGTTAGCGGGATTAATGCTCATTGTGGGTTATGTGACTGCAAACGACGACATTATTCGGCAAGCACAAGCCAATGTGCTACGTGATGTTATCAATATTGCATTTATAGTATTGGCTTTATGGCTTGACCATATTCAGTCGATTGTTATATCCGCATTATTAGGGATGATGTTGCCGACAATTTTGAAAGATAAAGTCCAACTAAGGACACTCGCTCCTATTATTTATTTGATGACACAGCTACTAACTTACTTAATTGTGCTTTTGCTGTATTTTGTAATTACAGCAATTATGACTGGCATTTGGGGAACGGCATTTCTTGTTTCTACGATGATAGTTAGCCTAACTTTAATTTCACTTTATCTATTGCGTGAGACAATAATTAGTGTCTTAATTCGTTGGATTCATCTTCGATATGATGTTTTCGATTATGAAGCAACTCAATTTAACTGAGGATTTTGATGATTAGTTTTAAATTGTGGCGGGCATTATCCAAACCACCACGACATCATCCGCTATTTCAATATGTTTTAGTTGGCTCAAATCGTGAAAAACCGGGTATTACCAGTGGTTTTGTTGTTTGGGTGTTAATGTTAGTGGCATTTATATTTATCGGGTCAGTGATTTTTAAACCTGTGATGGGTTTTATTCTAGTGATGTTTATTGCGCTTAACAGCATTTATGCTACCCGTTGGGTGCTTCGGATTTCACAGACTATTCTTGAAGAAAAACAAACTCGTCGCTTTGACTTACTAGCGTCTTTACCGATTGGATTACTAGGGACAAGTTGGGCATTGAGTACGGGTGCGGTGCATAGACGTTCATCATTTCGCTGGTTGCCGTATTTAATCTTGATGATAGTAACGATTGCTTTTATTGCTCTGTGTGGATTAGTGACTTTGACATTTACACTATTGGAAGAATTATCGACCAATGAAGAAGCATTATTAGCGAATCTTGATTTTGTACGGATTGGTATTCAGGTTATTCCCTTTGTGATTTTGTTTTATATTGACCATGTCTATTCTATTCTTACAGCAATTATTGTCGGGCAAATTGTTACCATCGACATTGCGAATATCGCTGAAGGGCAAGTCCGCGCCTTAATTGGTTTTCTTGCTATTCAAGTCCTTACTTATCTGCTTACTTTTTTAATCATTGCGCTTGGGCTACCCTTTGTTTTCACAGCATTGGGCTTAACAGAAGTTGGGCATTTAGTATTGAGTGCATTCATGGGTATCGGCTTGTTTGTGCTAATACGTGAATGGACAACCTACTTCCTATGGACATTTTTGACTAAATCGCTCCATGCTGATGCCAATGAAAAAGCCTTAGTCCTGAAACCTTTTTATGAAGCTGAATCTATCCTCAGAGAAAGTGAAAATGCACGTCTACGTCATATGGATGCGGTTGGCTAGTTTTGATGCAGTTCTTTGATCTCATATGGTATGATTGGTTCAAGATTTTTCAGTTTAGTATGGATAAAATAGATAAATATCTTTAAAATTAATCTTCAGCAGATTATCTGCAAAAAACAGATGGAGCAATCTTGTGGCAGATGTGATTAACCCAAATGCTATTCCAGTCTCAAATTCCGATGACTGGACACCAGACCCTAAACACCCGCGCCGTCGTCCACCTTGGATTCGTGTGCGCGCGCCAATGGGCGAAACTTACGAAAATGTTCGTAATCTCATGCGTAGTAAAGACTTGCACACCGTTTGCGAAGAGGCGATGTGCCCTAATATTGGTGAATGTTGGGGTAGTGGTACAGCTACTTTCTTGATGATGGGCGATACATGTACGCGCTCATGTGGCTTTTGCGATATTAAAACAGGTCGTCCGAACCCATTAGATTGGGCAGAACCTAACCGCATTGCACAAAGTGTGCGTGCAATGAATTTGCGTCATGTTGTGATTACGAGCGTGAACCGTGATGACCGTCCTGATGGTGGTGCACCTATTTTTGCGATGGTTATTCGCCGTATTCGCCAATTGCAACCCGGATGCAGTATTGAAGTGCTTATCCCAGATTTCAAGGGAAGCGAGACAGCACTCAAAATTGTGATGGATGCTCAACCTGAAATCCTCAATCATAATGTAGAGACTGTTAAACGCCTATTTAAAACTGTCCAACCCCAAGATAATTATGATTGGGCGTTATCGACATTGCGTAACGCAAAAAAAATGGATTCACTGGTGCTAACCAAGAGTGGAATTATGCTTGGTTTAGGCGAAACCTTCGATGAAGTTGTCGAAACAATGCAAGACCTCGCGGATATAAATGTCGATATTCTGACATTAGGGCAGTATCTGCAACCAAGCAAAAAGCACCTGCCGATTGACCGTTACTATACCCCTGAAGAGTTTGATAAGTTACGAGATATTGGCTTAGAGATGGGCTTTAAATGGGTTGAGAGTGGTCCTCTGGTTCGGAGTAGCTATCATGCCGACCAACAAGTGCGTGAACTTAGTAAACTCAATCATTTCCGCTTGCATGAAGACCGTGAAGGCGTAGGCGATTAAGTTTTCAACATATGAATGGTGTGTCGAAATTTAGCGACACACCATCAACTTTGTATTGATTTATACAGGCAATAGCTCTGGTGCAGATTGCTTTACGTAATTTTCGATAAAGCGAATAGTCGTGCTAATGCCATCCTCAGACCGAACTTTCTCTCCAAGTGATTGAGCTTTATCCTTAATGCTCTGATTAGTTGTAACTTCGCGGATAGCCTCAGATAAATTTTCAGCGGTCAGTTTCTTCTGCGGAATAGGTTTACTGCCTACACCTAAATCATGTATCCGATTTCCCCAGAAGGGTTGATCGCCAAAATAAGGACAGATGACACTAGGCTTTCCTGCGCGTAATCCTGCCGCAGTTGTCCCTGCACCGCCATGATGAACAACCGCCGACATGCGTGGAAACAACCAATCATGTGGGGCTTGGTCGAGCATGAAAACAGACTCTGGTAAAGTATCAGCTTCAAGCCCTCCCCATCCTGTGGCGAGTACAGCCCGTACTCCTGCAAGTTGTAAGGCATCAATAATAGTCTGAGTGAGTTCTTTGGGTTTCAAGCCAACCATTGAGCCAAATCCTACATAGACAGGCGGTGTACCAGCATCTAGAAATGCCTGCAATTCAGGTGATGGTCGCCAATCTGGGTCTTGCTCTAAGAACCAATATCCATCTGCTCGAATATTATCTCCCCAATCCTCAGGAATAGGGATGACATGCTTACTGAGTGGATGAACAACAGGTATCATCTTGCCTTGTTGTTTGCGCAAAAAATTGGTTCCTGTCATTAAAGGTTTGAGACCATGTTCTTTGCGCCATTCATTCGTGTATCGAGCAACACCTATCACTGTTAGGCGTGTTGTAAGGCTATAGGTCATCTCGTTGTACCAACCACCAAGAGGTAAACTTGGAAAACCAATCGCCGCGAATTCACTTGTTGGTATAAATTGCGGTAGAGTCGGTGCAAGCATAGATGGAATGCCTAATTTTTCTGCAAAATGTGCACCACCAAAGGCTTTCGGGTGGAAGATAATCAAATCTGGATTTGCCTTCTCAGCTGCATTCCAGCTATCGTTTATCATGGTGCGTTGTAAGGGACCTACTTGACCAGATAGTTTTATCGCGGCACGGATTGCCCCAAAGGCATTGGTAGTATTGCCCATTATCTCGCGCATTTCATCGGAATCAATCAGTGCAAGAACCGCATCGTCTATATATCCATAATCAATTCCATTTTCGGTGATGAATTCTTCAAATCTTGAGACTGTGCAAATTGTCACCTGATGCCCGACTGCTTGTAATCCTTTTGCTAGTGCAACATAGGGTTGAACATCCCCACGTGAGCCTACTGTATTGATAAAAATCCTCATAATGTTATCTCGATTCCTGTATATAGATTTATGCCTCGACAATTTTTGTTATTCAGAATTTCTCTGAAATACGATTGCCTGACTTTTTGACCAATATTGATTATTTAGTCAAATTATAATATTTTGCCTCATATTCGTCAACGAGATAAATAAAAAATGCCCTCAATAAATGGGGGCAGATGATGTGGTTTCGGCTAAATAACGCAAGTGAATTACATCAACTAGGATTTGCTGTCTAGCTTTATAATTATCGACTACAACTTGAGATAATTTCCTCACACAGGTTTGTATCTCGTACGTAAATATCTGCTACTAAATCATCTCGATTGAGAAATTCGCATCGGCTGAATCCATCTGCTTCTAAACGTGATTGCATCATTTGAATATCATTTTCAATTGGCAGGGTTGGTAATACGAACATAAAGACCCGTTCTGTATCTGCTATGAAATAATCATAACGAACATCAACACCACCATTAGCAACTTCATCAGGCATAAGCGGGGTAATATGTAATTCAACATTCTCATCATCTAATATCCGACTAATGGTCACCCCTGTGACTGGTGTATCATGCAGGTAATAACGTATGATATGGTCTTGTACCCATTCTTCATCAGGCACATTCCAGCCAAAGATAAAAGTATCATTCTCCGTTCCGCAAGTTTGAGCTGTGCTGACGATAGTATCCATTACAGTTAAAGGCACTGCGTTGACATGTTCTGGAATATCGTTCATGAAATCAGTAGATGTACCATAAAATATGCCTGCGATAACCCACACGAGAACTAATCCCCATGTGACGAGTTCTGAACTTTTCTCTCCAATCCAGATTAATCCGATGGCAACCAATATTGCAAAAATCGGCATTAAGCCCATGATATGCCGTGGATGAAAGAGGAAATCCGCAAAAATATTGCCTAGCATGGCAACACCGAGAATACTCAATCCCCATACCCACAAAAAGCGAATGTGGCGTTTCCTAACTTGCAATAAGGTTAAACCAATTGCTGGAAGCGAGATAAACCACAAGTTATTACTGAATCCCTGCATCATAGACGACAATAAGCTGAATGTTCCGACACCGCGTGGATTTGAAGATTCGTTAATGAATGAGATAAAGAGTACCGCAACCCATAAACCATAGGTCAAGCATCCATTGATATATAGCTTGAGAATACTAATCCACTGTTGTGCATCTTTAGAGCGATTATCTTCGTCAGATTGAAGTTCATTGAGCAAATTCGTTGGACGTTCAAACAAAACATGATATAGACCAATACCAAAAACAACAGCAATACCGATGTAATGCGTATAAAGCGTTGCCATAATGCTGAGGGCAAATCCCCAACGCATAGCGCGGCTTGCCTTTTGAGTTTTCAGTAATCGCCAATAGAGCCACCCATTTAATGCTGGTAATGTCGCATAAAGGGTATAGCCTCGAATTTCATGCAGATAGAAGGTGAAAAAGATAGTCGTACCCAATAAAAGCGAAGCAATAATCCCTGTTTTTTTGTTCACCATATCACTTGACATGCGGTAGGTCATGCTGATGCCGATGAGACCGATGAATAAAGCTAAGGCGCGGTCAATGTAATAGACTCCACCTGAGACAAAGCTCCATAAGCTGATTAATATAAAAAATAATGGAGGCCAACTATTATCAATTGCTGCTAGGCACAATGTATGCAATGGGGTATGTGTGCTATCACCAAGTGCCTCACAGATTGTACCAGTTACAGTAGAAGCACCGTAGAAATCCTCTTCAAAACCCATTTTACCCGTATTAGTGATGAAATGTGTAATCCATTCATCAAACCATAGTGCATCATACGTTAGCAATAATGAGCCTAGAAAAGTTGTTAGCAATAAAATTGGGACAAGCCATGCCCAATGAAGTCGGAGTCGCATTGTGAATCCTTGATAATAGAAAGACACTCACCATAGGTCAGCGTCATCAAAATAGATTCTTATTGTACCCTGTAACTCACAGGATAGAGGCTTAACTTTCGAGAATTTTGTCATCAATCAACTGTTGTTGAACTTTTTGTCCACGTGGATTAAATGCGAAATTTTGTGCATGAAGCTCAAATTCAATATCCATCATCGCACGACCTGCTCGGTTTTTCTCGACTGTCCACACAACCCAATTGCGGTATTGTTTGGCTGTGTAAGGGTTAAATGAAACATGGTCTTTTGCCAGAATCTGATATTTATTATTCATGATGAGCGCAATATCAGATTCATAATCCAGCGCACTACTACCACGCAGATGATAAAGGTGAATGCGCTTACTCTTCAAACCTTCACGGTCTGCCGCAACAATCGAAAAAACTGGCACATCTAGTGAGAGTGCAATATCTTTCAAACCCTCAACAATAATTGTAACTTTATCATTTTCATCACGCGGACGCTCAGGATGAACGGCAATTTTCTGGAGATAATCCACAAATACAGTTACTTTACCACCTGTGGCATCACATAAACGTGCCACCATCTCCTTAATTGAACGCAGGTTAGTTACAGCAGGACTTGCCTTAAGCATAATTAAACGGTCACTATAGCGGAGCATTCGACCAATTGCTGGGGCAGTCTTAGGATGATCATTGAGGATATTTTGCAATGTGCCTTGACCGCTACCACGTCCCATGAATTTTTTGGCACGTTGAGCCACGATAATTTGGTACATATCACGTAATTTAAGTCCATTAGTTATGTCAATCTCTGGTGGATTGATACTCTCAAGGCACAAGAGACGGTGCATCAGATGCGCTTCGGTATGCTCATAAGACAGATAAAAAGCATATTGGTCAGGGCGACTGGCAATGTTACGTGCCATTTGCAAAGCTGAAATTGTCTTGCCAATCCCTTGTGCGCCACCAAGTAGGGTCAATTCGGTTTTGCGTAAGCCTCCACCAATCAAGCCATCTAATGGATCAAAACCTGTTGGGATGGGAACATAATCCATCAAGTCACCTGCCATGATTTTATCATCAGCATCATCAAGAACCTGTGCTAATGTACGTGGTAGATGCGTTGTCTGTGGTGCTTTTGCCCCTCTCTTCTGGCGTGAGGGGTTGCGCGTTAAATTTGATGCAGCGTTCACTCTAGGAACATTATTCACATTGAATGATTCTTCTTCTGGATTTTCTGGCGTATCATTTTCAAATCGACGGGTTGACATATCGCCCTTTCCCTTAATTATTCTGAACTTGATAACTATATGATACTGGCAATAACAGTTTTATGCACAATAACTAATGACAAGGCATTTATTTTCTAACAATTTGATAGATACCTCACACTTTAAATCTGTTAGAGTGTGTAATACCTTTATTGTAGTCAGTTTGCAAAATTTGGAAAGTTTTTGCAGTAAAATGCTCACACAACAGAAAAATTTTATGCTATACT
The DNA here is from genome assembly GCA_965230145.1 of Phototrophicaceae bacterium. Classification (GTDB taxonomy): domain Bacteria; phylum Chloroflexota; class Anaerolineae; order Aggregatilineales; family Phototrophicaceae; genus JAUZRW01. Next base: position 1,236,066 of record CBDDKI010000002.1, on the reverse strand, counting down.
GATTTTTGTGAACTATTTCAACGAAAATTACAAAACTTCCTTCAGTGTGTTAATGCTGGCTTACACACTATTCACAATATTACGGATTTGTTATACACTTATCAGTAATTATTTACACAGAGATAATAATTATGCTATGATACATCTGTGTATGTGAGATTAGTTCACACAGTCGTTATACAACGCATAGGTTTAAATGTGTTGGGGTGCATTTCTAGTATAGCAACTTGTAACTAATAGAATTAAAAGTAGTTTATTTTATTGACGCTTGTACAAAAGACTGTGCAAGTAAAACTTATTGAAAATTTAGCTATTAAGGGGAAGACTACCGTGATTCAGGAACTTCTTAATCGTGCCGAACAACGCGGCTACCTCACCTTCGATGATGTTTTAGAAGCATTGGAAGAAGATACCGATGATCTGAACTCGATTGAAAGTGTACTTGATGAACTGGATGACCTAGGTATTGAATTGCAACGCGATGGCGAAGATAATTCGTCCGATGAAGAAGATGGTAGTGACCCCGTCCCACGAAGAAAGCCCATTAAAGACCCCAGTATTGGTGACATAACAGCAATTTCATCTGATGACCCTGTTGGATTATACTTCCGTCAGATGGCACAAGAACCTCTCCTCACAGCACAAGACGAAATTGACCTCGCAAAACGAATTGAGCGTGGCTACAAAGCGCAAGAACGTGCTGACCGTGACGATGCCTCACAAAAAAGTGAGCGTTGGAATCAAAGCATGCGACGCTTGATTTTTGATGGTCAATCCGCGAGAGAGCATCTTGGGCGCGCTAATACGCGTTTGGTTGTGAGTATTGCAAAACGCTACATGGGGCAAGGACTACCTTTTCCTGACCTAATTCAAGAGGGGAATGTCGGCTTAATGCGTGCTGTAGATAAATATGATTACCGTCGTGGCAATCGTTTTAGCACCTATGCTACATGGTGGATTCGTCAAGCAATTACACGGGCATTAGCACAAAAAACCCGCACAATCCGTATCCCGCTCCACATGACTGAACGCATCCGCCAAATGTATCGTGTGGCGCAAGACCTTGAGCAAACACATGGTCGTCGTCCATCTCCTGAAGAAATTGCTGAAGCAATGGATTTACCATCAGATACTGTACGGGCGATGATGGATGCCAGCCAACATGCGATTGCGCTTGAACGTCCAGTAGGGGACGAAGGCGATAGCGAATTTGGCGACTTTATCGAAGATCAAGATACCCCCAGCCCAGTAGAATCCGCAACACAACATTTATTACAAGAAACAATTGAAGAAGTTCTCACTGAATTAACCCCACGCCAAAGCCATATTTTACGCTTACGCTTTGGTCTTGGTGGTGGTGAACCTCACACATTAGAAGAAATCGCAAATAAATTTGGTCTCAGCCGTGAGCGTATTCGTCAGCTAGAGAAAGAAGCTCTGCGCCGTCTACGTCATCCACGCCTTGCACATAACTTGCGCGATTATTTAGGATAATTCTTACATTTTAACCAAAAGTTACTGGTCGGAGAGTATATGCTCTCCGATTTTTTATTTAATGTTTTCCAATATGAGAACAATGAGTTTCTTTACACTTAATTACAATAATTCATGTTAGATTTAGGAAGCATTGTATGGATTGATGTACTTTCATCATCCAATTTGCATAATTTATACGTACTAACTTATAAACCAACTCCAAGGAGTAATTAAATGCTTTCTCGCAATCCCCGAAATTTATTGTTGGTAATCATTTTATTGTTTAGTGTACCGTTCGTTATTAATGCTATGAGTACATCTAGTCCCATAACCTATGAACTCACATGTACAGGTGTAAATAAGACTAGTGGGGGCACGCAAACCTACAATTTTGATCGGGACACGACAGGTTCAGGCTCAGAAACTCTGGTCTTTCAGATTACAGACGGTGATGGCACGGTTATTTTCAGTAGTGTAGATACTCAATCTGTAGGGTGGACATCAGTAGCAGTATCATCTTTTAATTATATGTCTTCTCCTAATTTTAACCCAATACGGATGCGTATATTTAGCCCTGCTGGGAACGGGATGCCAGAGCAAGTTCTGCAAGATATAACAGGAAATTGCACTAGTTTAACAACATTTGTACCAGACCCAGACGATCCCACAGCAGTAGACCCTATTGTCGCTAGACCACCCGATAGTCGTGTGAATTGGCAATATGGTGACTCCAACGTCGGTATTCTTTATCCAACTGCAAACGGTTCATTAGACTTGTACGAATATGAATCTGATACATACTATAACGACTTCATCACACAAGCAGATATTGATGCTTTTCTAGCTAATCCAGTTGAGACCAGTGTATTAGTAAAGAGTATTGGACGTGTTTCAGTCTATGTTTTGCCGTCAGGTGGAATTCAAATTAACTTTGGTCCTGATGCAGAGGGTAAAATATGGTCATTTATGATGACTGATTTAAACGATCGTGAAAACGACGGTAGTTATCTACTGGATCCTAATCAATAAAAATACTGTGTTAAAACAAAGCTCGTAAAAAGAATGTTTATGAGCTTTGTTTCCCCGTATGTTGTGCTTTCCAGCGTAAATAAACCTGATATTTGTCACTGACTTCAAAAATGTTTCTAAAGTTATCCTATAAGAAATCGTTAGATTATCAGAAGGATAGCTCATGTTAAAACATATTCTTGTCCCGCTTGATGGTTCAGCTTTATCAGAACAAGCCTTACAAACTGCCGAAAATATAATTGCTCCAAATGGTCGGATAATCTTGTTGAGTGTTTTGGAATTGCCAACAGATTATGAATTTACCTTGATTGATGTACCGATGACCGCAGTTACTGCAAGGCAATATACCAAAAACGAATATAATACAGCCTATCACCGTGTGCATGATTATTTGATGTCTGTTGCTCGTAAATTGATTGATAAAGGCTTTACAGTTGAATGTGTTGTTGAATCTGGCGACCCTGCAACAGTCATCAATGAAATTGCGAATACACATTCAGTTGAAACAATCGTGATGACAACACATGGGCGTACAGGATTAAATCGCTGGTTGTTTGGTAGCGTAACGCAAAAAGTTATCTCCCATATGCTGAAACCTGTAATGGTTATTCCGGGTGTTCAACCTGTAAAATCTGAAGAAAATGCTCCTGTTGTGCGGGAAATCCCAGCAACCAGTTAAATTGATGGGGAGACAGCCTCCCCATATTAAACATTTTCGCTATAAATTTTTTCTAATTGCTTGGATGTCATAAAGCCCTGCGAACCTCCATTTACCCCAACTTTATAACTCGCGAATAAGACTGCTTTTTGCATGGCTATGATTGGCTCTTTATCCTTGAGATAGCTATGAATAAAAGACGAGAACAGTGCATCTCCTGCTCCGACCGTATTCAAAATAGGACGTAAGTTCTTAGCTGAGATATGCACAATTTGCTGTGTCTCTCGTATAGCAATTAATGCCCCTTTCGCGCCTAATCCAATGCCAATGATGACTGTATTAAATCTTTCCCAGACTTGCTTTATCCAATTTTCAGGGCTTGTCGGCAAGCCTTCATCACTCATGAATAAAATATCAGCCATTGCCATGTAATCTTGGTTATAATCATCCTCTAAACTACGAATAGTATGGATGTCTGTCGCAATAGGAATACCTGCATCTTTCATAATTTTGAGCATGGTACGGCTGAAATTGATATTGGCGAGTATTGCTAAATCAATGTGGTCTAACTGCAAATTTTCTGGTGGATATGATGTATCTTGAATAGATTTGAGGTCTGTATTAATCATCCTTTTACCGTTTACATCATAAAGTATGACCGATTGAGGTGTTGCTTCAAGATGCGACAATACCGCCTTATGACTAATACCGAGTTGGTCAAGCTCTGTGCGGATAGCATTGCTCGCTAAGTCATCCCCAACTAGCGAAAGTAGCTGGACATCATTACCTAATATCTTGAGAGCTTTGGCAATATTGAACCCGACCCCTGAAACTGAACTTTGCACCTGATGAAAAGCATAGCGTACAGGGGTATACTCAATGGGAAAGCTATCTATCTTGACTGTTGTTTCTGTGTTGATGAGTCCTGCAACGATGATGTTTGCCATCTTTAAATACAATCTACTTAGATTTGATAATCTTAATCTTAGCGCAAGTGATAAAATCTATACAAAAAATAGAGTGAAATACGATGACTCTTTCTAAGAATTATGTTTTGGGATTATTGACTTTCCTTGTGATATGTGTTGTCTTTGCAATGCTAATGCAGTTGAACATCAACTGGGATACATGGCGTGTTGCTACTTGTATGCCTGATGGGTGTTTCTGCGAACAAATTCGCTTTGACGAGACAATTCGGCAACCTGCAAATACATGGTCGTCGATGATGTTCGCTTTGGTTGGCATATTAATAGCTGTTCATGCTGTAATAAGCCTAGATGAACAACAAAAATTATCTCGAATATTTGCTTTAATACTCAGTTTTGCACTGATTTTCATTGGAATTGGAAGTGCTTTTTACCATGCTTCAATGACCTTTTGGGGACAATTTGCCGATGTTGGGAGTATGTACCTCTTAGCGACTTTTATGCTGGTATATGCGTGGTTACGTCTATTTAATCTGTCAATCAATCTCAGTGTAATCTTGTATTTGCTGATGAATAGTGTGCTATTTGCCTTGCTTTATTTCTTCCCTGAAACTCGGCGGGGAGCTTTTGCTTTAGTTTTACTATTGGGCATTGGGTTTGAACTATATTATGCCACCTCCCACAAGCTGAGTTTAAAACGCTACTGGTTCAATTATGGCTTGTTACTATTCGCAATTGCTTATGCTATTTGGACAATCGACAATAACCGTGTGATATGTGTGGCGGATAGTTTGCTTCAAGGTCATGCTATCTGGCATATCTTTGGTGCGGTATCATCAGGGATGCTCTATTTATATTATGCATCCGAAATACAAGAAAGTTTGCCTCATGCCGATGAATGAATCCACACGTCATGCTGATTTACTAAAAGCCTTTTCACAAACAAAATGCCCTGTTTGTACGATGGTTTTGCGAGACCTCAAGCAAGATTTGGATATTCTGCTCTTAGAGCGCATCAATAAAGTACCAACACATTTGGCATTTCGTGCTGGACGTGGTTTATGTAATGCTCATGCACATCAACTCACGAAAGCACGTGGAGGTGCGCCTGCAATTGCCGTCATGTATGAATCGACAATGGTTGAACTTATGAAAGACGTGGCTAAAGTAAAACCTAGTGGTGGTGGTTTAGGACGTTTTATGGGTAAGAAATCTGTGGGGGCATCAGCATCACAGCAATTAGAGCCAACTGGAGCATGTTTAATTTGTGACATTATGAATAAAAACGAAGCATCCTATGTGAATATCATCGCGGAAAATTTGCAGGATTCACAACTCATAGCGGCTTTTGAACAATCAATAGGCGGGGTATGTTTGCCACATGGTCGTATGGTGATGTCACAATGTTCCCAAGCGAATGATTTACAAGCCTTCATGGGATTGCAAGTCCCCAAATGGCAAGAACTTCATGCCGATTTACAACTCTATATCAAGCATAATGACGAAAATGTTCCACAGCATAAAATGGGCAAAGAAGGTGATAGTTGGTCACGGTCTATTCGCTATTTATCAGGGGAGGAAGATATATTCGGCTATCGACGTTTTTAGATACACATCTGATAAATAAATAATCAAACTCGTTTAGTCTATCCGCTTATCCGAATATAATGTGTAACTGAATTTACATCATATTCTTCGCGCATTTCAATGATGTGTCCATAATCTTTTATCATCTCTGCTACAACTTTAGAAGGTCGTTTATTTCTAATATTACGATAGGTGAATCCATTTTCGTATGCGGGATATTTCTTTAATTCAGTGCCTATTATGGATAGTGAAACCCATCCATCTCGTTCGATTACACGAGCCTGTTTATAAGCGACGACTAATTTAAAAATATCACAATCTTCTATGTAAATATAATGCAGAACTTGATTACTATCCTCTTGTTCTACAACTCTAATTTCAAGCAAATCAGGATGATATTCTTCTGCTAGTGTCTCAATTTTCTCTGCAAATGGTCTTGTATAACGGTAGGCATCATACATAAATACGCCATCAAGATTATTCATTGCCTCTTTAAGATCAGTAAGTTGAACCCATCCATCTGTATTTCGTGGTGCAATTTCATAACCTTGTACAAATAATTTCTCAAAAATTTGAATAGAGATAGGCAAGGTTTCTTCTGTTTGGGTAGAAACATTTTTGGTTTGTTTATTAGGTATTTTGGGTTTTAGCAGATCCTCAGTATATAAAAAGTCAGTACAAGCATTACGAAATGATTCATCTGTTTTATGTTCACCAATTCCGAAAACGGGTTTACTCCGTGCCACAATATGTTTTGCTAAACCTGTAAAATCACTGTCACTCGATACAATGTAAAACTTTGCGAGGTCTTGACGCTCGTAAAAGAGTTCCATTGCTCTTATAACTAAAGCTATATCTGCCGAATTTTTGCCTTTAATATTATTGGGAACATAATGAGGTTTCAACGAAAATTTATTTATTGCCGTATCCCATTTGTTGAGTGAATGCTTATTGAAAAATACTTCTTTGATAATGGGATTGCCATCTTCACAAGCTTTATCGAGTAATCGAGGAATTAATTCAATAGGTACATTATCCCCATCAATGAGTATGGCAACAGCATCTTGCTTATTTGACATGACGTTAAATGCTCCAAAAAATATATAAATCTAATACTGATTATACCCCTTAAATTACCAAAAGTTATTTTAGTTTTAGTTCAAAATATCTACTAATAGACCAAAATGGTCAGAAATATAAAGTGTTTCATCATCAGTGCTAGAATTTGTCCCAATGAGTTGGCAGTCTTTGACCACAAAATCTTCTGTATAGAAAATATAATCAATCGTGCGAGGACTTAAACTCTCGTCACCTCTTAAAGGTGTAGGAAACGTGTAGCTAGGTTCTTTGCTGTGCATGACTTCATAGGCTGATTGAAGATGTTCTTTCGCAAGGGAAATTGTCTCTGAACTTGGCTTCGCATTCATATCCCCAACTAAAATAAATGGCATGTTATAGGCATTTATCCAATTCAGTAGATACGTCATTTGCTGAAGCCGAATACATTCATCTCGATAAGGTTTATGGTGCAAATGAGTATTCACGATATTAATTGCTTGTGTAGCAATCTCTAGTTGTATTCGTTGGGCTGTACGAAAACCTTGTGGTAATTCAATGCGCTCATGGTCGATAATAGGCAGACGTGTTAAGAAGGCATTTGCTAGAATATTGGGTTCGTACCAATCCTCACACAAAAAGACTTTATATGCTTGTTTACTATGCTGATTAAGCGAATCTATTATGAGTTTATGTTGCTCAATTTTGAGGCGGACTTCTTGTAGCGCAATAATATCGGCATCAGCGTCTAATAATGATTTGATTAAGAGCGGAAAGCGCTCATCCCAGCGATTAGCATCTGCGCGTAAATTTAAGGTGACGAGTCGCACGACATACCTATTCCTAACAATAAATTCCCATGAAAATATTCTACGACGTTTCGTCTAAAAGCATTAAAGTCCTATTCAAAGACTCATCTTGTTGATATCAACGGTCATATCAACCGCACCTCTTCATCAACATTTGATATACTCTGTCTAGGCACAACAATTAAAGTTTTTATTGTTATTTTAAACGACTGAGACAGGTCTCAACACTCGATAGATGTCTAAAAATTATAATAAATCTAGGTCTATCCATCAGCAAGATGAACATAAGAATTAATTTAGTTGCACTTAGCACCTTACCAACTGAATCAACATTAGAATCATTCTTAAACACAGAGTTTTAGAACAATTTTGAGAATGATTTTATGCAGGTTTTCGTACAAACCTGTTTCCAACAAACTTGCAGAAATTTCCCTGTTATTTTTGTGTACCTCACGCCCAAAATTTCCTGTTTTCCCTGTTATGCTCTGTTAAACAGGAATTTTTAACGCTCATTTTTATCTGGTCGTGTGAGGAATTGACTAATAAAAATAGCAATAAATGCAATAAGTAAAAGTAAAATACCTGTCCAGATAGCGGCATCAATATCACGCTCAAACACAGCATAGACTAGCAGAGGCATCGTTTGGGTACGTCCTTGTAGACTCCCTGCAAATAATATTGTCGCCCCAAATTCTCCCAATGCACGCGCCCAGCTGAGAATCAATCCTGCACTAATAGCGCGTAAAGATAAAGGTAGTGTGATGAGCAAAAAAACGCGCCAATCACTTGCCCCATCGACACGGGCAGCATCTTCTAATTCATCGGGAATATTAGAAAATCCAACTTGTGCCGAGCGAATGAAAAATGGCGCGGCAACAAACACTTGTGCAATGACAACTGCCCATGATGTGAAGGCGATGTTAATATCAAGTTCCGATAAAAATGCACCAATAAACCCTCGTCGCCCAAAGGTCAATAAGAGGGCTAAACCAGCAACGGCTGGCGGCATTACAATCGGAAGTTCAATAAAAACCTGTAGAAAAGATTTCGCTCTGAATTGCCATCGCGCAAAAATATAAGCAAGTGGCAAACCCATTGTCAAAATAATTACTAAGCTAAAACTCGTTGTGCGAATACTTAGCCAAACAGCATCAATAATGAGACGAGGATTAGGTAAATTTTGCCAGCCATTACTATTAAACCCAGCAAGCAGAAGGACAACGATAGGAATGACAAAAATTGAGTAGCTAATAATCCCCGTAAATATGAGTAGCCAGCGTGGCAGAGGATTTTTCTCAGCAGGAGGTGTCGATTTCTTGGATTTCATCAGGCTCGGATGTTTCCTCTGGTTCGGGTGTTAATTCTGGTAATAAATCTTCTGGCGAGCAAAACCCCCACGATTGCAAAATAGATTGCCCTGTATCTGATAGCACGAAGTCAATAAAATAGGTTGCGTTTCCACTATTCTCATTCTCAATGAGAGGAGCAATCACATATTTGGCTCTTGGGCTTGTACCAAGAGGTAATGGGATAATTTGAACATCTTGGGCAATGTCCTCTGTAATATCAGTGCGATAGACAATACCTGCATCTGCTTCACCTAATGCTACTCGTGTAACGATTTGGCGCACATTTAATTCTTCTGAGACAATATTTTGAACCACATTTTCTGGGAAATGATTGCCGTATAATTCAACAAGATTATCAAGTAGAATGTCAGTATATTCTCGAATCGGGACAGGAGGTGTGGCAACTACTAATAAAATGTTGCTATTTCCTAAGTCTTGAATAGAGGCAATCTCTGCTGGATTGTCTACAGGTGTGATTAGCACCAGTTCATTTTCAGCAAATATGGTGATGGTGTCATCTAAAACTAAACCTTCATCAACAAGAGTGAGCATTTGCTCTAGGTTTGCACTTGCGAAAATATCAGCAGGCGCACCTTGCAATAATTGTGCTGAAAGGGTTGACGAACCAGCGAAATTTATCGTAACCTGTAAATTACTAACTTCTTCAAACTCATCGGCTAATTCAGTAAATACATCAGTTAATGAAGCTGCCGCAAAAATGAGCAATTCATCATTATTTTGAGCATTAACAACTAATGGTGATATATGGCATGATGTCAATAAGATACAAAACAACCATACTATAGTGTGTTTCAAATTTAGCTCTTTTCAGCTTAATTCTTAGCTTAAAGATAATCAACAAATCTATCCACAAAATTAAGGTGGCGCAGTGAATAAATCTGATAGTAAACAAGTTCTAGTCGTTGACGATGATGCCATGAATCGTGAAGTCATGGAAGCCTTCTTATTATCAGAAGGATATGAGGTATTACTGGCATCAAGTGGTGAACAAGGACTTGCATTCGCCTTTGAGCATCTACCGAGTGCCATTATTTTGGATGTACGTATGCCTGATATGTCAGGATATGATGTTTGCGAACAACTTAAAAAAGGCGATACAACCAAAGCAATCCCTATCATGATTATGACAGGCTTTGATGCAAAAGAAGATTTTGAGCGCGGTAAAGCTGTTGGTGCAGATGAATTTCTGACTCGACCATTTGACGGAGATGTTTTACTATCCCGCATCCACAACATGATTTTTGGCTAACGTCCAACCCACGCTTATCCCACGCGCACTTGGCAAGCCCTCTACGACTTACTAAGATAAAGGGAATTCACGGCTAGGGTAAATTCTTCATTATGGGATATAGAACACGTCAAGGTGGGGGACCCCCAGCTTGGTTTACATTTTTGTTAGGCGTTGCTTTCATATTCGGTGGCACTTACCTGTGGTCAAATTTTCAGACCTTTCTACAAACAGGGGGAATAAGTGTTGGTGAAGCGACAACTATCTCTCAGGATTTTTCTACATCTACAGCTGTAAGACAAGTAACCGTAGCGGCAGACCTCCCTACACGCCGTCCCACAGCTACCCCAAAACCTGATTGCCAAGAATTTGAAGTGACAGCTAATAGTGCGATTATGCGACAAGCTGCGAGTACGACATCTAGATTACTGGAAACGCTACCTCAAGGAACAATATTATGTGTGTTGGATAATCTGGAAGGGGATGATGGCTTAATATGGTATTTTGTTGATAGAGATGCAGTAACGAACTTCATCGAACCCGGTTACATGCGTGAGGATGTTGTTCGTCCACTAAACCCAACGCCTACACCCTCGAATACAGCTTTACCAGCCGCAACGATAACGCTGACATATACACCTACTGCAACCAATACACCTCAACCATCTGATGATTAAAGATTATGCTTTTGTCTGATATGTGCTAATAGAGCGTCACAGCCTTTATTTACAAGGTCATAAACATAATCGAAGCGGTCATCATAATATGGGTCGGGGACAGTTTCTCTATCCACTGTACCTTCGGTTTTTGCGTAACTGAGAAACAATTCAATCTCTCCATCGGATTCACCCCCTGCATATTGGCGAATATTCGTTAAATTTGAGCTATCCATTGCCAATATATAATCGAAATCACTTAAATCACGGCGAGCAAATTGTCTGGCACGTCCATCATAGGCTATTTGATGCTTCTTGAGGACGTTGCGTGTACCGATATGTGCTTCTTGACCAACATGCCAACTGCCCGTACCTGCTGAATCAACCATGATTTTATCGGATAAGCCAGCTTGATTAACTTTGTGCTGAAACACACCATCAGCCATTGGTGAACGGCAGATATTACCTAAGCAGACAAATAAGACTTTTATCATAGAGTTTCCTTTACATTTTTAGAACTTATTCTGCTTCGTCTTCATCAATATCAGCATCATCGTCGATAACATCACCTAAATTCGGCTCAGTTTTGTCGAGTTCTGTTTCAATGTTGACAATCGTATCATCATCAAGGTCAGTGGGTGTTTCTTCTATAGGAGGCTTGAGATTCATCGCTATTTTACCATCAATAAACGCGCCATCTTCAGTTGTGAGTGAATTTGCTTGAATATCACCCCAAATATGCCCTGTTTTGAGTAACTGGACTTTATTGCCGATGACATTTCCCCGTACTTTGCCTGCTATTGAGATATTGCGTGCCTCAATATCGGCATCAATTTCTGCTGTTTCGCCGACAAGAACATTGCCTGTAATATCCAATTTGCCTGAGAATGTCCCATCTAAGCGGATATTCCCTTTACTTTTGAGTGTGCCTTCTAAAACAGTTGATGCGCTTAATACGGTATCAAAGCCAATATGGATAGCGGATTGTTGTTCTGATTCACTTGTGTCTTCGCTTTGTCGCCGACCCGTGAAGAATGACATTTCTAATCGTCCTAACTTGTGTTCACCATCTATTCACTATAGCGTGAATAAGGATAGAGTTCAATCTAAGTGTGTTGAGAAAATCATTTTATGGCAACGTAAAAATGCCCAATAATTTGTATTGAGCGGTTTATTTTAATTGTGTATATGTCAATCGTCGTCTACAGTGACAAACTCACCAATTTTATGCTTAACGGCATAAGCGGCAGCTTCAGCACGATTACTCGCCCCAATTTTGCCCAGAATACTGCTAACATAATTACGGACAGTGCCTTCTCCTAAATAGAGTTTGACAGCAATTTGCCGATTGGTGAGACCTTGGGCAACATGCGCGATAACTGCCATCTCCTGAGGTGTGAGGTCTGCGAAAGCAACGGCGTGTTGTGCTTGGCTAGCTTTACGAACTTCTGCAAACACGCTGGAGGTCATAGCAGGATCTAACATACCTTCACCACGACTGACTCGTTCAACTGCTTGCACAAGCTCATTATCTCCGATACGTTTAAGTACATAACCTGAAGCACCAGCTTGAATAGCTGCCATCAATAACTCATCTTCGGCATATGATGTGAGCATGATAATTTTACAGGTGGGCACAGCTTCAATGATTTTACGACAGGCTTCTATGCCCGAGACACCCGGCATCCGAATGTCTAAGACCGCAACATCAGGATGGTGTTCTTGTGCTAGGCGTATCGCTTCTTCGCCTGTGCCTGCTTCGGCAACGACCTTAAAATGCCCTTGATGCTCTAATAATGAGCGCAGACCTGTACGGACGATTGAATGGTCATCTGCAATTAAAATGCGAGTTGTTCGCATCATATGCTCACTCCTTATGCTGGGATACTCTATCATAATTGATTATACTCTATAGTATCCATTTACTCATACCTAGTGAGGAATGTCACGCTTTTACCATGACAACTATATTAGAGCAACTCAAAGAGATATCCCAAGCAGTGATGTATGCTGTCGAAGCCCGTGAACTTGAAGTGGTTTTACAACGTATTGCTGATGCTGCCCGTGATTTAGTCAAGACAAAATATGCCGCATTAGGCATACCCGATGGTCAGGGTGGCTTAAACTTCTTCATGACATCTGGCTTGACACCTGAACAAGAAGCAAGAATACCACATCGTCCCAAAGGGTATGGTTTGATTGGAGCGATTATGCGCGAAAAGCGCGTGATACGCTTGGAGAATATGGGCGATGACCCTCGTTCTTACGGTTTTCCTAAGAATCATCCGCATATGGGTAGTTTTTTAGGCGCACCTGTGATAGTTGCAAATCACCTATATGGAATGCTATATTTAAGTGACAAGATTGATAGCACACAATTCACACTGGAAGATGAAGTGTTGGTTGAGACATTGGCTGGATATGCGGCTTTTGCAATTGCTGGCGCGGAATTATCACAAAAAGAAAGTCGTTTACGCTTGCTTGAAGAAAGAGAACGTATCGGTATGGAACTCCATGATGGGGTTATTCAATCACTTTATGGGATTGGAATGCAGGTTGATATGTTGCGACTGAGTGAGGTGACAGTTGAGCAGGAACATTTGAGTGATCTAGTAGGGCAATTAAATGATGCAATTGAAGAAATTCGACGATTTATCGGGGATTTACGGTTTAAACAAAACAAGATGACTGTAAAGGACTATTTTGAATATCTTAAAAGTAATTTACATCCATCGCAATTTATCCGCATCGACATCTCAGCACCTGATACGCTTGCTCCTTTCTCTCCTAATGTGTTTGAGTCTGTTGCTTTAATTGCTAATGAAGCCATGAGTAATGCCATTCGTCATGCGGATGCCAGCCATATCACGATTGATGTTGTAGAGGAAAAGGGGAAATTTACCATTACAGTTTCAGATGATGGCAAAGGCTTTAATACAGATTTAATTCACTCTAGAGCTGGATTGGGTTTGAGCAATATGCAAAAACGGGCTAGTTTGTATGGAGGAAGTGTACAAATTAATAGCACAAATGGCGAGGGTACAGAAGTGTGTATTACGATTCCACTAGGCACGCATTAGATGAGGGTGGCATAAACCACCCATTTTATTCTATAAATTTAATTCAAGTTCAATTTCGTCACGAATACGAATACCTTCAATGCCTGTAATCGGAATTTGTGGTTTTAAGCGACGGGCTTGCTCGATGGCATTGCGGTGAACTTCGACTAGCTCAAAATCTCGTTTTTGCCAAAATTTTAGTGCAGGTAAATTGTCATTGGTAGTTATAAGCCAAATACGTTTAATTTTTGCTTCTTTTGCCGCCGAGATTAGTTCATCAACTAAGGCTGACCCAATACCGATGCCTTCTACATTACTGTTTAAGGAAACCACTTCACATGCTTGGTCTTCAACGTTGTAAGTCAATAATCCGATTTTTTCCATTGTTACAATAGGATTTTCTTCTGTAGCATCTTCATCTATTTCTACAGGTGCATCTTCACCTTCCGCAGGTGGTTTGGTGCGCTCTGCTACAAAACCTGGCAGTAAATGCCCGTATAAAATGCGACCTCGTGTGACCATCTGTGTTGACCCCCAATGTTCATCTAAAAAATGGGCAACCCATTCACGGTCTTCGCGTTGTAATGGGCGAATAGAAAAGGCTTCTTCAGTCATCTTGTTGACCCTTACTTAGATTAAATTACTAAACTTAGGCTTAAGTATAACGCCTAGTCTGAATGTTGAAAAATTTTAGGGTTAGCGTTGTGTGAACGTAGATTTGAATTTTCAAATTTAGCACATAAATTCTAATTCTCCCTAGCCATATTTCATACAATCTATAACAATAATGTGTGTAGGAGATGAGGATGATAGATGGTTGATTATTTTACAGAAGTTTTCCCAGTCGACGTCAATAAAATAGGGCAACTTTGTGCATATAAGATTGTGATGAAAAAAGGGATAGCCAATGCCATTATTGATGATTTACTGGTGAGACTACGTAAAGCCTTTATGGGTAATTGGGTTTGGGTAGATGGTTATATCATTACGGATAATGCTCCTTCACCTGTGCAGATTGATATTACGCTGGATATATTCCATAAAGAGCTACCACTGATTTTTGGTGATGTAGAGCAAATTCAGGAGCAAACTAGTTGGCAAGCAACTGTGAATGATGCCTCAAAATTTATGGCTGAGGTTTGCCGTCACGATTATGATGATACGATGCGAGACGTATTGCGGAAGAATGGCACGCGGATAAAGAACGGCTATATCATGCGCGATTACCGTCTGCGTGGTTGGGAAGTTGATGGACAACCTGCTTTATCCTTTACCATAAAATCACGTGTTTTGTATCCGCAAAATGCACAAGTAGTCTATGAGCTAGATACTGATATTCTAAATTTAACAGTCATTGATAAAACAAATGCACGAAATATCGGCACGATTACGAATATTGTGGGAAAAGTAAAACAGCACCGAGAACTCTTGCTAAAATCAACAAGGTCTGAGACTATGTGCAGTTTTATTCAAGAGGCTGATGAAGACGACATTGTGGTGACAATCTCTTTTGGAAGTTTTTCTCGCGAGTATGTTGCTTCTGCATTGAACATTATCCTCAATCCAAAAGATTATGAAAAGTTTGGTCTTGAAGCATTATCTGTAGAAAAGTCAATGACCTTAAAACCTGACCAGATGGCAAAAATGGTTTCGAGTGCATCTGACGTATTGAAGCAAGAGGGAATTATCGGCAATGCTTACAATAATCGCGAGTATAGCCAACATTTCATCTATCTTGACCATGTGCCTGAGATGGAATTTGCAAAGAAAAAAGTACGTCGCTATAAAATTGAAACGCTAGCGCAAGAATTTATCTCGCATGGGTTATTTGCTAAGCATCCACGTTTTAAAGAAACACCTATTCGTATTGCAGTTATCAATGCTCTCGATAGTTCAATTGCGAGTGATTTTGTTGAAGCCATGCGTCGCCAGATGGAAAAAGATTTCGGCTTAAGCATCGAGATGATTAAAGAGCGCACAGTACGGGTTGTATCTGATAAAAACCTTGCAAGTGCAGTGCGTGCGGTCGAAAAAGAGAATCCCCATGTCTTATTGGCATGTTTTGCCGATGACCAAGTCGCAAGTTACGACTATGTCAAATCGTTGACACTCGGTAAAGGTATCGCATTACAGGCTATTTACGAGCAAACCATGAATAATCCTGATTCAATGGCTTGGGTCATGATGGGTTTGTTAGCGAAAACAGGTAATGTGCCATTCGTATTGGCTGAACCTTTTGAATCAGCAAATTTGGTGGTTGGTTTGGATTGGGTGCGCGAAAAACTCACTCGTGGGGATAGGGTCGTGGGAATGTCGCGGATTTATCGACGTGATGGATACTTCATGCGCTATTTTATGGATATACAGGATGTAGAAACTGGTGCGCTAACACCAAGCACTTTGTTGGAATCCTTATTTCCTGCACCTATCTTTAAGGGGAAGCGAGTCATCATTCATCATGCTGGTGAAGCACCGATGACATTATTGGAAGCTCTTTACGCATGGGGTGAAGACCTCAAGGCAGAGTTTGTCCTCGTTGAAATTCATACCCAAGATGAACCTCACATTTATGCTTTGCAAGATGGTATCACTCAGGCACCTTGGGGCAGTGCTTACTTGCTAAATCCTGCTGAAGCATTCGTTATTTCGTCTAGTCCACAAGCGGATAATATGCCACAGAGTGTTCATATTCGGGTTCGATTTGGAGATTTGCATATAGAGAATGCTATTTATGTGCTACTTGCTTTAACATTGCTGAATTATGGAACTTCTCATATACCACGGTTGCCTGTAACTATTCAAAACGCGGATAAGCTCACAGAATGGTTAGGAAAAGGCATGTTACCCGATAATATCAATAACGATGTACCGTTCTGGTTGTGATTATCTCACTTTACCCTGTGTACCTTTATCACAATCTATACTAAAATTCCGTGATTAACCTGTAAAATGATATTTATATTTTATTGTCGTAAATGTCATTTCATGATAGCGTATTTTAAATTTGCTAGTTAATCGTTCCAGCTAATTACAGGACAATTTAATGTTGCCTGATATTTTCAAAATTCAAGATAGCAAAAACTGGATATATGTTATCCTGCGATTTGCAATGATTGTTGCCTTTAGCGCATTAATATTTTTCACTTATCCACGTACTGTCAATGGCTTAGAATCTCTGCAAGATATTGTTTATCCTGCCATGGTTGGTGTGATTACTGCGATTTTGGTTATTATTTTCACATTATTGAAACCCATCAAGAAATACATACCCTTTCTCATCATCCCAATTGATTGGTTGCTTATAGCGACTTATATCTATTTTTTCCCAAGTGGCGAATTATTTATGCTGAGTGGCATTATGCTAATAATTGCTGTCTCTGGGATTATGTATGTGGGTGCGTTGTTTGGTATTGTAGAAGTGGTGGGGAGTATTACTCTTGCTACCATTGCCTACCTTAATCGCCCCGATGTTGTTACAGATATTGTCTTGGCAGATTTAACTCCTTTCATCCCTGCACTGTTTTTTCCTAGCCTTATCCTTCTTATAACTGTTATTTGGCACGCTTCATTAGATGAGGAAAATAACTCCTCGCGCAAGGAAGTGCGTCGAGAAATTGAGAAATCACGTCAACGCTTAGATGATATGCGTGAACGTACACGCGCAGTTGCGGATATGGCGGCACGCTTGAACTCGACATTGAATTTTGACCGTATTTTGAATGCTTCTTTGGATGTGGGGCGCTTGAGTATGCGGAATAGTAGTTCTGCACGTACCGTTAGTATGGCATTGATGGTTACAAATGAAGAAGGTGACCTGACTATCGAAACATATCGTGGTCTTCAACACAATGAACTACATCATACATTCTTAGGAGTACGAGGTGTCATTGCAGATGCGATGGAAACAGGAGAACCTATCATTTATGATGGAGGTGGGGACGACCCTGAATTAGGGGTTTTAGGTTCATTTTCTACTGTAAAATCAACGTTAGTTATCCCACTACGAGCGAATTACGAAACATACGGGGTATTAGTATTTGGTAGTACCGTGCCGAACGCCATCAATGAAGATCATATTGATACGTTAGCGGCAATCGGCGTTCAAGCAACAGTCGCTTTGCAAAATGCCGTGTTATATAACAATTTACAAGATGAAAAAGAACGAATTTTGCGGATTGAAGAAAATGGACGTAAGTCTTTAGTGCGTGATTTGCATGACTTACCGACACAAACAGTGGCGGCTGTTGCAATGCACCTGTCTACGATTCCACGTATTATGGAGAAATACCCCGACCGAGTAACGAGTGAAGTTGAGAATATTCGTGAGATGGCATTGCGTGCAACAGAAGAAATCCGCCATGTTATGTTTACCATTCGTCCACTTTCATTAGAAGCAGATGGCTTAACCGTTGCTTTGGGTCAGTTAGCCGAAAAAATGGGGAAAACATATAATCAACCGATGCAAGTAAAGGTCGAAAAAAGAGTTGAAGATGTTTTAGATAAAGAGGCTAAAGGCAGTTTGTTCTATCTCGTTGAGGAAGCGGCGAATAATGCACGTAAATATGCTAAAGCCTCAATGATTCAAGTTATGGGGCGTATTCATAATAAGCATGTTGTCATTCGTATTCGGGATAATGGTAAAGGCTTTGATATGGATGCCGTTGGAACTAATTATGCTAATCGTGGTAGCTTTGGTATGGTCAATATGCGTGAACGTGCTGAATTAATTAACGGCACATTTGACCTTCAAAGTGCTGTCGGTAAGGGTACAACGGTTATAGTTCGTGTGCCGATTAAAGATGAGAATGTAACTACAAGCGCTCCTATTCTTAAACCTCGTAGACCTCTCCGTAAGCAATATTCAGGTCCTCAATCTCCCTCAACATAGACGCTTGCCAGAGGTACTAGGAACAGCTATCCTCTTAAATCCATTTTTTGATGACGAAGGTGAGCAAGCCTCACATTGTGTAGGTGTTTCAATTATGAGCCATTCGGATAAAGCGGCATTACGTGGTGAACCAAGTTATGTTTGGCGTAGTGGGCAAGAGCGACGCTTAGAAATGATTGCTCAATGGGCGCAACTCGATAATGCACGGATTCTTGATGCAGGTGGGGGTAACGGTACATATGCCTCACAAATCCAAAAACGGTATCAGCCTAAGCAAGTCGATTTGTTTGAAATTGAGTTTGAACGCGTTCAAGAAGCACATGCAGAAAATGTCACCCATGCTTTAGTTGCCGCAGGAGAATATCTTCCCTATATGACAGGGAGTTTCGATACAATTATTTCCAATGAAGTCATTGAGCATGTTGAAGATGATAAATTGGCGGTCAGCGAGATGGTGCGAACACTACGGGTTGGTGGACGCTTAATAATCTTCTGTCCAAATCGTTGGTATCCTGTCGAGCAACATGGACACTACTGGCAAGGGGAATATTATTTTGGCAATACACCTCTCATTAATTATCTTCCTGACACGTTTAGAGATAAGTTAGCTCCGCATGTTCGAGCTTACACTTGGCACAGTATCCGCGATTTATTTAATGGCTTACCAGTAACTATCCAACACCATAGCCGAATATATGGTGGATACGATAATTTGGTTTTACGTTTAGGCAAGCCAATGACATTATTTCGCCAATTTTTATATTCTCTGGAAAATACTGTATTTGATACGTGGGGATTATCACATTTTCTTGTAGCAGAGAAAATTGATAAACGTTAAATTTCGTAAACAGCGCATTCGCATAAACTCAGTATAATAGACATAATTATATGTGAAAACTGGAATGTAATTAGAAAAAGATTATGTGTATGTAAGGGAGCAGTATATTGCGCCCCTACGAATAAATTCTAAAATCTTTCCAGATTCTACATAAAGTAACCTTCGGAAAGTAGGGGCGAACCCTGTGTGGTCGCCCGTTCGGGAGCGCACTTAGGCACATCCCTACAATTCTAAAAATATATCGAAGGTTACTATAGTAGGGTGAATATATACTTGAATTCTCTTAATACATAAAGGCAAGGTCTATGGCGCGTGTTATTATTTTAGGCTCGGCGGCGGCAGTAAATGATGCACAACATGATTACACACATTTTTTATTGGATGGGGAAGACGATAGCCCGATTTTAGTTGATGCAGGTTCAAATCCGCTTGGGAAAATTAAGAATCTAGGCGTCGATGATGAGGAATTAGAAGACCTAATTTTAACCCATTTCCACCCTGACCACGTCGCAGGTGTGCCAAATATGATGATGCACATGTGGCTTTTGGGGCGTAAAGCTCCTTTACGTATTTACGGACTGCATCATTGTTTGAATCGCATTGAAGATACTATGGAAGCTTATGGTTGGCAGGAATGGCCCAACTTTTTCCCCATTTCGTTTATCCGTGTGATGCACCGTGAAAATGCGCCATTGCTAGAAAATAAAGATTTTGTTATTCGTGCATTTCCTGTTAAACATTATGATGTGCCAACAATTGGTTTGCGTATTGTGAATAAGCATACACAAAAGGTTTTGGCTTATAGCTGTGATACGATGCCCTTTGCTGGTTTGGTAGATTTAGCCCGTGAGGCAGATGTTTTAATTCATGAAGCGGCAGGGTATGATGGACTAGGTCATACAGATGCACGTCAGGCTGGTGAAATTGCCCAAGAAGCAGGGGCTAAGTCACTCTATTTAATTCATTATCAAGTTTGGAATGCTGACCCCGAACCTTTGGTTGCAGAAGCAAAAGAAACCTTTGATGGTCCTGTCTACTTGTGTAAAGATTTCGATGAATTTGAATTCTAAGATGCAATGCTAAAATTTATTGAGTTTTTCGCTTCTGTGAGAAACCTTTTCTTACTTGACTTGAGATGTTTGAAACCATCATCAATCCTCATTGTCTAACATCTATTTTCACCGATTCTCTCGTAGAATAAGTTAAATGCTGAATGTAATAGGCACGAAGTCATAATTTTTTGTTAGAAGTTCACAATATCAACACTAATCTTACACACTTTTAATCGTAAGCTAGTAAACTATTATGATAGTAAATTGTTCATTCTTTCACATATTTTGGAAGGATAAGCAAATATTTAACTATAAAACCAAAGTGAATTTTAATCTCTGTAAAAATATGAGAGATAAGCAACAATGCGAAGGAATACGCAATGAGTGATGAGTTAGAGCGTTTAATCTCAGATTTATTATCTGATGATAGAAGTGCTGTTAAAAACGCTAAAGTTGAACGAATTAAATCCGATGATTTTGAAGGGTTCGATGATTTTGACCTTCAAGAAGTACCTATTTTACCCTTACGAGGTATGGTTGTTTATCCACAGACAGCTATTCCATTAACGGTAGGACAACCTCGTAGTGTTCGTCTAGTGGATGATGTAATTGCTGGCGAACGCTTAGTTGCTTTAGTGACTGCCCATGATGAAGAACAAGAAGCACCGGGACCAGATGAAGTTTACCGTGTTGGGACACTGGCTTCTATTCATCGGCTATTTCGTGCGCCAGATGGCACAATCCGTTTATTAGTACAGGGCATCGACCGTATCCGTGTGACGGAATTTACGAGCGAAGAACCTTATCTCAAAGCAAATATTCTTCCTGAGCCAGAAGACACTGATGTTGATGATAATGCTGACCTCACAACAGAAGCATTAGTACGAAATATTATCGAACAATTTAAAGTCTTAGCTGATTTAATGCCGAGTATCCCAGATGAATTGGTATCTTCTGCTGTATCAGTGGATGACCCGCTACAATTGGTTTATTCGATAGCAACCTATATTCGCATTGATGTCGAAGATGCTCAACGTCTGCTAGAGATGGATAGTGTTCATGCAAAATTACGCTTCTTATTGGAATTGCTCAATAAAGAAGTTGAAGTATTGGAGCTTGGGCGTAAAATCCAAACTGAAGCACAATCCGAAATGGAAAAAACGCAACGTGATTATTACTTGCGTGAGCAACTTAAAGCTATTCAAAGAGAGTTATCTGATGGTGATGACCCTAGTGCTGAGGTAGAGCAGTTTCGCCAGAAAATCAATGATGCGAATATGCCAGAAGAAGCCTATAAAGAAGCTGACCGCGAGTTAAATCGTTTGAGTAAACTCTCTGTAGCGAGTGCTGAGTATGGTGTTATTCGTACCTACCTTGATTGGCTTGTCAATATGCCTTGGGATAAGCGCACAGATGATAATCTCGAAATAGGTCATGCGCGTTCCGTTTTGCAAGAGGATCATTATGGACTTGAAGATATTAAAGAGCGTATCCTTGAATTTTTGGCAGTGCGTAAGCTACGGGCTGAACGGGCTGAGGAATTAGAAGAAGGCTTTGATGATAATGTCAGACGAGAACGGACAGGTGCTATCTTATGTTTTGTAGGTCCTCCCGGTGTTGGTAAGACTTCACTCGGGTCGTCAATTGCGCGTGCAATGGGGCGTAAGTTCATTCGACTTAGCTTAGGTGGCATCCGTGATGAAGCCGAAATTCGCGGTTTTCGACGGACATATATCGGCGCAATGCCCGGACGTATTGTACAGACTTTACGTCGTACCGAAACACGCAATCCTCTTATTATGCTGGATGAGGTTGATAAATTAGGACGTGATTTCCGAGGCGACCCTGCATCGGCATTGCTTGAGCTATTAGACCCCGAGCAAAATAGCGAATTTCGGGATACCTATCTCGATGTTCCATTTGACTTGAGCGAAGTATTTTTCATCTGTACCGCTAATACACTGGATACCATTCCGGGTCCATTGCGTGACCGCATGGAAATTATTCAGTTGAGTGGTTATACAGAACAAGAAAAATTGTCCATAGCACGGCAGTATCTTGTGCCACGCCAAATCCGTGAAAATGGTTTACGGCAATCTGAAATTGATTTTAAAGACGATGCCCTGATGGCAATTATTCACGATTTTACTCGTGAAGCTGGCGTGCGTAATCTCGAACGAGAGGTTGGGCGTGCTGCACGAAAAGTAGTCACACGGATTGCTGAGGGTGAATCTGAAAAAGTTGTGATTGATGATGAGTTAGTTGCTGAATTACTCGGTAAACCACGTTTTGGGCATCGAACAGGCTTGAAAGACCGCTTAGAATTACCCGGTGTTGCGACAGGATTAGCATGGACTCCTGTTGGCGGAGATGTGCTATTTATTGAAGCAACAGCTATGCCAGGGTCGAAAGGCTTTAAGCTGACAGGTCAATTAGGCGACGTGATGCAAGAGAGTGGACAAATTGCGCTGAGTTATTTACGTTCACGTATGGATGATTTAAATATCTCAGATAAATATTTCGAGACACATGATATTCATTTGCACGTACCAGCAGGTGCAACACCGAAAGATGGTCCATCAGCTGGGATAACAATGGCAACGGCATTAGCATCACTACTTACAAAACGTGCGACCAAACCAAATATAGCCATGACAGGCGAGGTGACACTTGGTGGGCAAGTATTGCCAGTGGGCGGCATTAAAGACAAAGTGCTTGCCGCACATCGAATTGGGGTAGATACGGTTATTCTGCCTAAGAAGAATGAGCAAGACCTAGATGACCTTCCAGATGAGATTCGTCAAGATATGAGTTTTCATCTAGTTGACCATATGGACAGTGTTTTAGAGCTTACGCTCCAAGATGCTGGACAGCCAAGCTCATAATAGGCTACACTTAGCGCGACACAATGAGATTGAGGGATGATATTTCCCTCTAATCATATTTATTATAGGTATATGCGAAAGGCTTTCTTTTGACAAAAGTCATGATTGTAGATGACGACACAGTGACTGTATCGTTATTAGAAACATTATTAGAATTAGATGGTTTCACTGTGTTAGTTGCTCGGCGCGGTGCAGATGTCTTACCGAAAATGGCTGAAGATAAGCCTGATATTATGATGATAGATTATCACCTGACGGATGTAGAAGGTGTTGAGGTCATCAAAGATGTTCGCGCTCATGCCGATTTTAAAGACATACCTATTGTGATGGCATCGGGCATGGATATGAGTACAGAAGCAATGGCGGCTGGGGCAAATGAGTTTTTAATTAAACCGTTTGAACCGTCTGACTTGCCTGATTTATTTAATCGATTAATTTCTGAATAGTACGGAACTGAGAATGTATTAACGTGGGACGAAGTAAAAAAAGAATGCAGTGGTATCGAGTAGATTTGCATCTCCATACACCTGCAAGCATAGATTACAAAGACAAAAATGCAAATTATATTGATATTCTGCGACGTGCAGAATATAGAGGCATTGATATTATCGCCTTTACCGACCATAACTCGGTTGGGGGCTATGCGGCAATGCTCAGAGAAATAGAACGCCTTGAATTTTTAGAAAACTCAGGACGTGCTTTAGCTGATGAAATGCGTTTATTAGCAGAATACAGACGATTATTAGATAAAGTTTTAGTCTTACCGGGATTTGAATTTACAGCGACTTTTGGCTTCCATATTTTGGGGATTTTTCCTCCAGAAACTTCTGTTCGCTATATTGAACATCTCTTATTAAGCCTCAATGTACCGCCCGATGTATTAGAAACAGGCGATCCTGCGGCTGGTGCAACTGCTGATGTATTAGAAGCCTATCAAGTGATTGAAGAGGCAGGTGGGTTAGCGATTGCGGCACACGCTAATGCGGCACATGGTGTTGCGATGCGTGGCTTGAGTTTTGGTGGGCAAACGCGTATTGCCTATACACAGGCAAAACATCTCCATGCACTCGAATTGACTGATTTACATCGTAAGGGACGTGGCAGTACACAGCGTTTCTTCAATGGGACAAAAGCCGAATATCCTCGTCGGATGCACTGTATTCAAGGCTCAGATGCCCATGCCCTAGAAACTTTCAAAGAGGGTAAGAATACACGTTATGGTGTGGGCGAACGTGTGACTGAGATGTTACTCTCTGCACGGTCATTTGATGCTATTAGGGAAATGTTACTGGGAACAGATTTTTCTCGGCATCGCCCATACAATCCTGACCATCAACCCTATGATTATATTTTGGCGGCACGCGAAGAAGGCGAAAGCCTCGTACAATCATTCCATGAATCAATGGAACGGCAAGGTGGCAAATTACACGCGATTATCGCTGATGTTTGCGCCTTTGCGAACACAAATGGTGGCACAATTTACGTTGGTTTGAGTCCGAATAAGAGTAAAGATCCGAAAGGTATTAGTGCTGTTGGGGATGCTGTGCGTGTATTGGAAAATGAGATTGACCATCTGCTCACACCTGCTTTGAGCATTGAAATTGACGTGCAAGAGGTGCAAGGTAAAAATATTATTCGCATTTTAGTGCCATACGGTGAAGACCGTCCTTATGCGATTAGTGATAATAAGATTTATTTGCGCGATGAAGCTGAGACAAATCTTGCTGTTCGTGATGAAATTGTTAGCCTCGCACGTCAAGGGATGGTACTCAGTAACGGCGATAGCGAAACTATGGCTGATGTGAAGCGCACCGATGTTATCCGCATTAGTGGTGGTGGCGCATCAATTCCTGATGCTGTTTTGCCCGATGAACCAGCCAATGAGCATGAAGGTGGAACAAATCCGCCCCGTAGTGGTGTAGAAATTTCGGATGTCGAGGAACGCGGTGGTACAACTTATTACACGATGCGTGATATGCGGAATGGTAATAAGGTTAGCAATGTAACACGCTCATCGGCACGGCGTTTATGGCATTATGCAATTAAACAACACGAGGGGAATCCTGTGAAACCTAATCGAGTAGAGTGGATTGGTGATGTTGGCGTTTGGCGACGGTATTCTAAAGCGGGAAGTACCCGCTATGACCTTGCCCAACGCGATAATGGCTCGATACGAGTATTCTATGGTGTGACTGAAAATGGTATGCACGGTCAATGGATGCAATTCCTCGGTGAAGAAGATTAATTACGCAAAAATTGAAATTAAAAGGCGAGTTCACTGTGACTCGCCTTTCTAGTTGCTATGAATTGAGACGTAGAACGTAAATGCTGAATGGGGGCAAAGGGGCATTGACGGGAACATAATCTGTAAAGCCACCTGTTTCTGTGAATGCGGGGAGATTCGGTGTTACCTCTGTTGTGCTAAATAAAACATCAATACTTGTGATATGACTCAAGTGTGATTCTTCGATTGCAAAAGTGTAATCATTGCTCTCGCGGTCATCCAGATTAAGGACAACAAGCAAAGTTTCGTCTTCGGTATAGCGTAAGTAGCCCCATGCTGCACGGTAAGTAGACTCAACCAATATTGTTTCCCCATATTGTAGTGCAGGGTGATTATTACGTAAGTGAATGAGATTACGATAGTGAGTGAGTAGAGAATCTGGATCATCTGTCTGCCCAAGTACAGTACGGTCTGCAAAATTATCATCCAGTGGATACCAAGGGTTGCCTACTGTAAATCCGCCGTTTTCACTGTCATTCCATTGCATTGGACGACGATAATTTTCGTCTCTTTCGCCAGAGGAAGAGTCACTTGTCATGCCGATTTCATCTCCGTAGTAGATGAATGGAAAACCCGGTAAGGTCATGAGCAAATTGGCGACGGTACGGTTCATGCCTTCGTCTTCGTCCAATTGAGATAACAAGCGTGCCATATCATGATTAGTCGCAAAGGTCGCAAACTCACCTGCCTCAAATTCACGTAGGGTACTCGCAACCTGACGTTCTAAGTCGCGTTTATTACCGACTTGGGCAGCGGAGATTAAATCAAAGGCTAAGGCAAATTCAAATGCAGCATCTACGGAATTGTCTTCGGTGTAATTGGCTATTGTATTATTAGAATTCACAAATATCTCGCCAACTGTGAAGGCATCTGGATTAACTTCGTGGACATAGGCATTGAAATCTGCAAGGTAAGCACGGTTGGCAGGCGAATCTGCTAAAATTGGACGACCATCGACTTCAATTTCTAGGACATAGCGAATAGCATCTAAGCGAAAACCATCGACACCTAAATCCTCCAGCCAGAAACGCGCAATATCGTTAATTTCAGCTGTAACATCAGGATTATCATGATTCAAATCAGGCATACGACTCCAGAAGGGGGCATAATACCATTGATTATTGTTAGTGTTACGATACCATGCCTGCGCCCCCCAAGGACCGTTATACGCAGGGTTTTCATCTTCCCATATGTACCAATCCACAAACTCAGGATCGCTATTTTCTGAGGCAACAAACCAAGGGTGTGCATCTGATGTGTGATTGATGACAAAATCGACAATGACATTGATACCGCGTGCATGTGCTTCATCCATTAATTGACGAAAATCTTCAGCGGTGCCGTAATCTTGTTCAATCTGGCGATAATCTAATGTGTCATAGCCGTGATAGCTCTCTGCTTCTGCAATGGGCAATAACCAGATACCTGTAATCCCTAAATCATCGGTTGTATTCGGGTCACCATCATTGAGGTAATCTAGTTTTTCGATGATGCCTTGAATATCACCAATACCATCGCCATCACTATCATAAAAACTGCGAACAAATAATAAATACCAGACTCGTTCTTCCCACCAATTTGGTTCACGATATTCAGCTTCTTGAGCTGTAGTGGATATGATTGTTCCTAATAGCGAAACCAGTAAAATAACTAAAAGTAGTTTCCTCATATTTGCTCCTGAAAATAAACATCTGATCGATACTAACTATACCGACGTTTTTTTCTTATGACGAGGTTTAGGGGCAAATGATGAGTGTATTAGATTAAGCAAGGTTTTCGGCTGAATAACGAAAGGCGACAGTGGCATAAATAACAGGTTCTCCCGCGCGCCATGATGCAACGGTATCATGAGTGTCTACAATACATGCAGAGGGGAGTACACGACGTATTTGACGCGCCCACTCCCGCGCAGGTGCAGTTGGATTTTGCATCTGTGGTACAAAAAAGTCTGCCACATAATCGCCAGTTTCACGTTTACGAACTACTTTTTGCACATCAATACCTAAAGAAACGAGATGCCGACACATCGCGCGACCTGTAATCATTTTATGTTATCTTTCTACTCCAAATGGGGTGTTTTTGATTGTTCTAATTATAGAACAAAAATTCTAATTTGTCCAGTTAAGAGAGTCTAAAGATGGGGTAAAATTGGGGCAAATTTTGGTCTTTGCCCCAGTCATTGTAGCCTAGAAAATGGAGATAAAATTGTCATCAATTTAAAATATTTTTACTGTCTCAGAGATTAGTCACTTCGCTAACTTCATAGCGTTTAATATCGAAACTGCCTGTGACAAAATTCGGCAAGGCTTTGCGAAATTCTGCCATATGCTTGGTTTGGAAATGGGCATCCAGTGCATCTTGAGTTTCCCATTCTTCAAAAAGATGTACCTCGGCATCATTCCAAGGATTGAACAAGAACTGATAGCTAATGCAACCGTCTTCTTGCATGGTGGCATCCATCATGGTTTTGAGGATAGCTTTGGCTTCTTCACGTTTCGCTGGGCTAATTGGGGCTGTTCCTGCAATGACAATCATCTATGTCTCCTGTAAAGCCTACAATAATGAATAATGCTGAACATTATAATATTCTAATAAATTTCTATCACATAGTGGCAACCTGAAAAATTTATTCTGTTAAAATAAGATAATCTGTTCTGTTATTGTTGGGTATTAAATATGTCGCTAAATATTTTTGTTATTATGCCATTTGACCCTGAATTTGATAGTCTATATCAAAAATTGTTAAAAGAACCTCTTGAAGACGTTGGTTATAGAGTCAATAGAGCGGATGACTTAGAGAAAAATCAAAATATATTGAGAGAAATTATTATTGGTATAAAAGAGGCAGATTTAGTCATCTGTGATATGACAACAATGAACCCAAATGTATTTTATGAGCTTGGTATTGCTCACACTCAAGGGAAACCTGTAATATTGCTTGCTCAAGATTTGAATGAAATTCCTTTTGAT
Source organism: Phototrophicaceae bacterium (assembly GCA_965230145.1). Classification (GTDB taxonomy): domain Bacteria; phylum Chloroflexota; class Anaerolineae; order Aggregatilineales; family Phototrophicaceae; genus JAUZRW01. Next base: position 1,207,295 of record CBDDKI010000002.1, on the reverse strand, counting down.
TTAAGACCCTATAATGTTATTACATATTCTACCAATTTTGATGTAGCGTTTGAATTGCCAGATAAAGTGAAAAATCTATGTTCTAAGTTCATAGAAGGTACTTATAACTTTGCAAATCCAGTTATAGACTTTCAAATAGTCAATCAGTCTGAAGGTATAAGGAACGTAAATATTGGAATGGCAATGGTGGAAACTGAGGCTGAAGCTACTGAGCATATGGAAGATTATGGCATTCTAGATCATCTAACGGATGCTTATGAATCAATGGTAACATTAGGTGAATTAGCTTCAAATTTAACTCAAGAACAAAATTGGTTAAATCAAAGATTTGTATACCACACTGCGGAGGTGGATAAAATAAATTCATCACCCCCTTCTGGTAGACAACTTGTTCAAAGAAACAAAGTCTCTAAAGAAATGGCAAATGATATAAACAATTTTGTTAAAGAACTAGAAACCACAGTCCCTCAAATGAATGATGCATGGTCAAGAATGAGTCGCGGGCTTGAAAATTACTTATCATCAGTCCAAATAGCTAATGAAAATGATGTAGAAGCTCTAGAGAAGTTTTACTCACAAATGCTAACTTTCAAGGAAACTACTTCAACTACAAGTTTACAGCTAGCAGAATTTCCAAAAAGCGTAGGAGCAATTCGTAAAATATCTAAAGAGTTGAATAGAGCTGGTGTAAGATTAGAGTCTAATTATCAAGAGTTAATTGATGGCTTTGAAATTGGAGAAGCATCTGTAGCACGAGTTTTAGAAATTATTCTAGAATTAATAGAAAACTATAAGCGTAAACAGAATGACGAGGATAATCATGCATCATAGTGATTATCCTCATAATTATTGGTATCTAAATAATTACTAAAAAACGCCTTGCTCAAACTCTTTGAGGACATTACGTGCGATGACGATATGCTGAATTTCGTTTGTGCCTTCGCCAATTTGCATGAGGCGTTGGTCACGGTAAATACGCTCAACAGGGTAATCTCGGCTGTACCCTGCGCTACCATGTACTTGCACTGAATCAAAGCAGATTGTTTCGGCGACAAGCGAGGCTTTGAGTTTAGCAATTGAGGCAATTTTGGTGTAATCTTTGCCTTGGTCTTTAGTCCATGCGGCTTTATAGACTAATGTGCGTGCGGCTTCGATTTCCATAGCAGCTTGGGCAATTTTCTCTTGGATGAGTTGCTTTTTGGCAATCGGTTCACCAAAAGCTGTTCTATCCATCGCGTATTTGACCATCTCTTCATATGCGCCTTGTGCTAATCCGAGAGCAAGTGCGCCAATACTGACTCGTCCGCTATCGAGGGTTTCCATCACATAATAGAAGCCTTTCCCTTCTTCACCGAGTGTATTACTGAGTGGTACGCGCACATTTTCAAAAGTGAGCATGTGGGATTTACTAGCATTGAGTCCCATTTTCTTCTCTGGCGGATGAACTGTGAACCCTTCACGGTCTGTCTCGACTAAAATTAAGCTAAATCCTGCTGACCCTGCCTCTGCATCGGTGCGGATTAAGACTGAAATGACAGGCGACCATGCCGCGTTAGTAATCCATGCTTTTGTGCCGTTAATGACCCATTCATCACCATCTTTGACTGCTTTAGTCGTTGCGCCATTCAGTAAATCTGTACCTGCCTGGGGTTCAGTGAGAGCGAGTGCGCCGAGATAATCGCCACTAGTGAGCATGGGCAACCACTTATCTTTGAGGGCATCTGTTCCCCATTTCATGATTGGACCACAACCGAGTCCATTATGCGCGGAGATAGTTAAGCCTGTTGAGCCACATACACGCCCAATCTCTTCAACCGCAATTGCCGCACCGAGTGTGTTAATTTCAATGCCACCGTGTGCTTCATCAACTTGTAAGCCTGTTAGACCGAGACTCGGCATTTTCTTGATAGCATCCCAATTGAGTTCGCCTGTTTCGTGGGCAATTGATGCGTGGGGTTTAAGTTCTTTCTCGCAGAAATCACGGACTGCGCGTTGGAACATGCGGAGTTCTTCATTAAGTTCAAAATTCATTTATTATTTCCTCTAAAAATATGTGTGTGCTATGATTATAGGGGAAATTAGCAACAGAAACGAGAACCATTTATGGCACGATTAGTCGCGCGCTTGGGCATCACACGCTATGAGGCTGACGAATATTATCGCATCGCTTTATCAAATTATCAGAAGAAAAATTTGGATGAAGCCGTGCTAAATATGAACCTCGCAATTGACCTCTATCCCCGTCGGGCAGAATATTATGCCGCACGCGGATTTTTTCACCTGCAAGATGGTCTCCCTAATAAAGCCGAGCCTGATTTTGACCATGCCTTGAGTATTAATCCCTATGAGATATTAGCGAATTTTGGCAAAGGGGTGATTGCGTTTGATAAAGAACAATATGACCAAGCGTTAGAGTATTTCATAAAATCTTGGGCGGCAGATAATGAGCGTGCAGAGACACTTTATTACATCGCACTGATACATCATCGTAGACGCGATAACCTACAAGCCAAACAGTGGATGCAACAAGCACACGACAAATATGAAACCCTCGCAGAGAATGACCGTGATGCGCGCAAACATCAAAAGGATGCTGAAAAGTGGCTAAAGGAGTTTGATAAGTTAATCGCTGAGGCGAAAAAACGCGAAGAAAAAGAACAAAAAGCGGATTAACCTTTGTTATCACCTGCCAAGTTTTCTGCCTCTACAAAAGGTTGTTTTTGCTCATGGAGCAAACTATCTATCAGTAAAATAATTACGCCTAAGACCACAAAATGGTCAGCAAAATTTGACACATTCGAGATAACATTTGGGATGGTGATATGCACAAAATCCACTACGTGATTCAAGCGGATTCGGTCAATGATATTACCGAGTGCGCCCCCAATAAGCATGGCAAAGGCAATGTGCTGTAAACGGTCAGCCTCAGACAAATTGTTATACATCCACAACAAAACCAGCGTGATAATTGAGGATAATATCAGGATAATGGAACTGCCACCCTCGCCAATTCCGAAGGCGAAGCCTGTATTCGTCGTGCGTGTGATTTGCAGATAGGGTTGTAAACTTGGCAAAATAGGGATAGTCTGCCCAACGACCACGTTGTCGATAATCCACAATTTTGTGAGTTGGTCAAGCAAGATGACTAAGCTAGCAATAACAAGCAAAGGTGACCATTTTTTGAGTGACATTGGTTATCCAGTGATGACTATTTCCAAAGCCATTCTAAAGTTAAAGCCTCTCTCATACCAGTGTAATCACTGCGTTATATGATTCCGTATACTAAGGGCGCTGAAAGTAAGATGAGGAGTAAAACCAATGCTCAAAACTATTTTATTTGGATTTTTGCTGATAGTAGCAGGTTGTTCAGGGTTTAATCAGATGCAGGCAGAGTATATAGAGCAATCAGGAGATAATGCAATGTCAGGCGCAGGTGATGCGGATGTGATTGCTGTTCGAGCAGTTAATGCAGGGGAAAATACGTGGACATTCCATGTCACCGTCGAACATCCAGATACGGGTTGGGATGATTATGCCGATGGTTGGGATGTCGTTTTGCCAGATGGCACGCCGATTATCCCTAATTCAGGAGATGCCTTCACGCGTGTATTATTGCATCCCCACGAAACAGAACAACCTTTCACTCGTAGCCAGAGTAATATCATCATCCCAAGTGATGTGACGATTGTAACCGTTCGCGCTCATGATATTGTTGATGGCTGGGGCGGACAAGAAATTACAGTCAATTTAGAGCAATCTGAAGGTGATGGCTATACAGTTGAGACCAACTAAATCATCTGCTTTGTTGGAAATTTATGGGTGTAATCATTACAATTGCACCCATAGATAAACAATTTTCATAAAAGGATTTTTTGAGATGAGTGATTTTATCCTCTCGATTGACCAAGGGACGACCTCGTCACGGGCAATCGTTTTTAATAAAAAGGGCGAAATTGTCAAGACTGCCCAGCAAGAATTTCCACAAATTTACCCTAAGCCGAGTTGGGTTGAGCATGACCCAGAAGCGATTTGGGATGCTCAGTTAAAAGTCGCACGAGAAGCGGCGGAAGGCTACAACCTTGCTGGCATTGGCATCACCAATCAACGTGAAACAACGGTTATATGGGATAAGGAAACAGGCGAGCCAATTTATAACGCGATTGTCTGGCAAGATAGGCGTACCTCGAAATTTTGTGATGAACTACGCGATGAAGGCTTTGATAAAGTCATCCTTGAGAAAACAGGCTTAGTGACCGATGCCTATTTCAGTGGCACAAAAGTTAAATGGATACTGGATAATGTCGATGGTGCGCGCGAGAAAGCCGAAGCAGGCAAACTCGCTTTTGGTACGATTGATAGTTTCCTCGTCTGGCGATTAACAGGCGGACGTTTACATATCACTGATGTCAGTAATGCGTGCCGTACGATGCTCTATGACATCCACAAAAAATGGTGGAGTACAACAATTACTGACCGTTTTGATATTCCGATGGCGATGCTTCCACAAGTAGTTTCGAGCAGCATGGTTTATGGTGAAACAGACGCTGATATTCTCGGTGTATCCGTTCCGATTGCAGGGATTGCTGGCGACCAACAAGCGGCGACCTTTGGACAAGCCTGTTATGAAGCGGGTCTAGCCAAGCAGACCTATGGCACAGGTGGGTTTATGCTGATGAACACAGGCACAAAGCCAACTCCGTCTAAGAATAATCTACTGACAACTGTTGCATGGCGTATCGGTGAAGAACCAACACAATATGCACTTGAAGGTGGTGTTTTCATCGCTGGTGCGGCTGTCCAATGGCTACGTGATGAATTGCAATTAATTAGCACCGCCGCCGAGAGTGAATCTGTCGCTACAAGTGTCGATAGTTCGGATGGGGTCTATGTTGTGCCAGCATTTGTGGGCTTAGGCGCACCGTATTGGGATCAATATGCACGTGGGACAATCGTGGGCTTGACACGCGGAACGGGTCGCGCACAGATTGTACGGGCTACTTTAGAGAGCATCGCCTACCAAACCCGTGATGTCGTAGAAGCCATGAAAGCCGATAGTGGACTGGAATTACCTGCGTTGCGCGTCGATGGTGGTGCAGTATCCAATGATTTCTTGATGCAATTCCAAGCCGACATTCTAGGTGTACCTGTTCAACGTCCTGCTGTGACCGAAACGACTGCGCTCGGTGCGGCATACTTAGCTGGACTCGCCGTCGGTTATTGGGAATCACAAGCAGAAATTGAGAAGCAATGGCGTGTGGATAGCATATTCGAGCCGAACATGGGCGAGGATGAACGCGAGAAACTCTATGCGGGCTGGCAAAAAGCTGTCGGACGTTCACGCGATTGGGCAGAGGAATAGGCTACCATAATTGCTAAATTCCAGTACCTATCATACAGTGTATGGTAGGTATTTTTGTTTAAGAGTACATAAATTATGACTTTAGTTGACATCAAACAAGCAATCGACACACTTTCAGCAAATGAACTTGAACAAATAAGGCAATACTTAATCGAAAAACAAGGCAATAAATCTTCTGAAAAAGTCGGAATTATCGGCGATATGCACGGAGATTATGATAGCTTCATCAAGGCATTAGACATTTTTGATATACAGGGAGTGAACCAGATTCTTTGTGCTGGAGATATTGTTGATAGAGGCTCAGATGCGGATAAAATTATCAAGGTTATTCAAGAAAGGAATATTTTATCAATTGCAGGTAATCATGACCGAACAGTGGTTGCTAACCAAGACCGTTGGCGACAACATAAAAATCCGCAAAGAATGAGAGAATTAGGACGCATCGTCAGTGATAAGACAATCACATTTTTAGAAAATCTACCTGATACTTTCTCGACTATTATTGCAAGAAAAAACATTCTAGTTGCACATGGTACACCTTGGTCAGATGTTCTAGGAGCATTTCCTGATAGTCGTCATAGTACATTTGAACGTATCTACAATGAATTTGCTGATAGCTACGACGTTATTATTTTAGGACATACTCATTGTCCGATGCACGCGAAAATAGACAATCTACATATTCTTAATGCAGGGTCAATTTATAGTATTACTGCGCGAGACAGTCATACCTTTGGTATTTTATCTTTGCCAGATTGTCATTTCACAGTGTACGATATTCCAACTGGTAATCCGATAGATTTAGAAATTAAACCGCTTTTAAATTTCAAAACTTAAATAAAAACGAGCATGACATTTCTGTCACACCCGTTAAAACTGAAAACTGATAACCGTTGACTGTAAACCTAATCCATACGCTCGATAATTGCTGTCGCAAATTCGCTGGTTGCTACTTCTTTGGCATCAGGCATCTGACGAGCAAAATCATAGGTGACGATTTTGTCTGCAATGGTCGCTTCATAGGCTTTTGTAATCAAGTCTGCCGCTTCAAACCAACCTAAGTGTTCAAGCATCATCACACCACTAAAGAGCAATGACCCTGGATTTACTTTATCGAGATTGGTGTATTTTGGTGCAGTACCATGTGTTGCTTCAAAGAGAGCAATTTCATCGCCTATGTTCGCACCCGGTGCAATACCCACACCACCGACTTCTGCCGCGAGTGCATCACTGAGGTAATCGCCATTGAGATTGGTGGTTGCAATCACATCATGTTCACGCGGACGCAAGAGCATCTTCTGGAACATAATATCAGCAATGGTATCTTGAATGAGAATTTTACCTTCTGGGACTTTGCCACTATGGTTTTCAGCAACTTCGTCCCAGCTAATGGTTTCTTCAGGGAATTCTTCTTTAGCGAGTTCATAACCCCAGCGTTGGAATGCGCCTTCGGTGAATTTTTGGATGTTACCTTTATGAACGAGAGTCACGCTCTCACGTCCACGTTCGATGGCATATTTAATTGCCGCACGAATGAGGCGTTTACTACCAAATTCACTGACTGGCTTAATGCCTAATCCTGCGCCTTCAAAGAAGCCTTCTGCGCCCATTTCTTCACGCAAGAATTTTTCGAGTTTCGCTTGTTCTGGTGTGCCTGCTTCAAATTCAATCCCTGCATAGATGTCTTCTGTATTTTCACGGAAAATCACAACATCAACATCTTGTGGTTCTTTAAGTGGGCTAGGGACACCTTCAAACCAGCGCACAGGACGAATACAACTGTATAAATCCAATACTTGGCGTAGGGTCACATTCAGGCTACGGAAGCCCCCACCAACTGGCGTTGTTAAAGGTCCTTTAATGCCGACTTTATAATCACGCAGTGCTTGGAATGTTTCTTCTGGCATGTAGTCACCATCATAAACATCTGCGGCTTTCTCGCCTGAATAGACTTCCATCCAAGAGATTTTCTTCACGCCACCGTAGGCTTTCTCGACAGCTGCATCCCAAATACGCTTGCTTGCGGTCATAATGTCGTAGCCGATGCCGTCACCCTCAATGAAGAGCAAAATTGGGTTATCTGGCACATTCATTTTGCCATTGGTAAATGTAATTTTCTCCCCAGTATCAGGGACAACAATCTTGTCGTAAGACATAAAACCTAAACTCCTTAAAATTTTTGTTAATTTTCTGTACCAACGATGGGGATTATAGCACAATTTGACCTGTATCTTGCAACTACCAATCCACTTAATCACCTACTTCTTAGCAATACGTTAGCCATATCACCAAAAAAAATGGTAAGCTAGTGCAAATGTCGTTGAGTGCTGTGAGAATGACATCATGTTCACACGATTACAAAAAGTTCGTGAATTTGTATTACGCGTAGCGGAAATTGCTCACCTATCGCTTAAAGCGAGTCCAGCATTATTTTTTGGTTTAATTGGTATTCAAATATTATTTGGTTTGCGCCCTGTAGTTTCGGCATGGGTGATTAAACGCCTTGTGGATGTCTTAGCGCAGAATGTTCAATCCGATATTTTGCTAACATTGACAGAGAATCTCTGGTTCTTGCTCATATTGCAAGGACTAGTTGTTATCTCTGGTAAATTTTTGCTGGATATTCAGAACTATTGTCGTGGCGAATTGAGTCGTCAGCTGAATGTCGTCACACGCACAATGATACTGAGAAAACTCAACACCTTTGAGGGGATGCGCCATTTCGATAACCCTGAATTTTACAATACGATGGATGCCGCATCTTGGGGGCTGTCGCAAGGTCCTCCTCACATTATCTTTAACTTGAGTGAATTATTCCAACGTATAGTGACCTTATTTAGTTTTGTTGGTATCTTGATTGTACTGAGTCCTTGGCTAGCGTTATTGGTTGTACTCGCAGGTATCCCACAACTACTTGGACGCTTATGGATGAGCCAACTTAGTTTTGAGACTTATCAACAACGACAAGCTAAAGAACGTCGCCGTGCTTATCTCTCTTCTTTGTTATCGCGTCCGAGTGAGATTAAAGATATTCGGGCATATAACTTGTCCGATTACATATTTGAAGAATTTATGGCGACTAATCAAGAAGTTCATGCTATTAATCGCCAAAATGAGCTAAAGCAACTTGGTATCAAAAGTCTGCTTAATTTACTAGTAGGGACAGTTGCTAGTGGCACATTAGGCATTGTCGTTTGGCAAGCCCTACAAAAGCTGATTACAGTCGGTGATGTTACTTTCTATTTTTCGGCATTAGTGGGTGTGATGAATGCTATGAACGCGATTGCCGATAATATTACGGCTCTAAATAGTTATTCTTTGTATTTTGCTCAGTTTGAAAAATTAGAAGCCCTTTCCAATGATTTAACGACATCACATCAACCGAAGCGAGTGCCACATTTACAACGAGGATTAAGCCTCAAGAATATCACATTCCAATATCAATCTACTTTGCAACCTGTCCTCAATAATTTATCGTTGACCATTCCAGCAGGCAAGACCTTGGCATTAGTCGGAGAAAATGGGAGTGGTAAAACAACGCTAGTCAAACTACTCACACGCTTATACGACCCCGATGATGGGCAAATTTTATGGGATGATATTGATGTTCGTGAATTTGCACCTGAGTCATTAAGAGCAAGGATTGCGCCTATTTTTCAAGATTTTGCACGTTACCATTTGAGCATTCGTGAAAATATAGGTTTAGGCAATCTTGATGTTGTAAATGATGATGCCATAATCCAACGAGCCACAAAGAATTTTGGACTTAATACGATGCTTGATGAACTGCCACAGCATTCTGAGACCATTCTGAGCCATCATATTATTGACGATAACAGCAAGGGCATGGATGTTTCAGGAGGTGAGTGGCAAAAAATTGCTTTAGCACGGGTTTATGTACGTGATGCAGATTTTGTAATTTTTGATGAACCTACTGCTGATTTAGACTCTATCGCCGAGCGGAATTTATATCAACAATTTATTGACTCTAATCAAGGTAAAACAACCCTTCTCATTTCAGGACGTTTCAGTACGGTACGTATGGCAGACATCATCGCAGTTATGAAAGAGGGGCATATTGTTGAGTATGGCACTCATGATGAGTTGCTAGCCAAAAATGGGGAATATAAACGACTTTATTCTATTCAAGCGGAACAATATAGCTGAACTAAATTACAATTATCATTGGATAGCGATATTGCTATCCTTTTTTCTTCCTCAAAATTTGGTGAAAATTACTAAACTTCGTATAATCCACCTTAGTGAGTCTGTGCAAATTACCACTTGAAGATGAAAATTGTATCAACCAAAATTAATTGACTATTTATAATTACACTTGGGATAGGCTTATGGGTACCCTTTTGCCTGAAAATGATGTAGTAGAGGCATATAGTTCAGCAGTAGATTGGCAACAAATAGAACAGCAGAAGCGGCGATTTAACGAAAAATTAAAAGAACTTGCCAAAATATCGGAAAATGATGATTTGCCACTTGAAGAACTTGCAGATGCAACAGGCATTCCTCTTAGCACACTCTATCCAGACTCTAAAAAAGGTAATATTATTCTCGGGCATGTAAACGACAGAAAATATATGCTTGGAAGTTTTGTAAGCAAGCGGTATCGCTATGACAAGACACTCCTCCAGAGCATTGTTCCTTACAACTTTAACCCCAGTGTGAACCATACTAACCTCAAAGATAGTCATAATCCTACAACTGAGTTGCGTGCTTTAGGCGCAGAACTTGAGTTAGGGCTATATCATCCTGACGGACGACCGCCTACCGAAGAGGAAGTGGCTACTTTCTCTGATAATTATCGAAATAGTGCGAGTATGCTCGGTATCACCCCGACTGTAGACCGTGAAGCCTGTATGTATCAGGTTGAAGTTCATGTTGCACCCGGTATTGGCTATCATCGCACCAGAATGTCTATTGACGGCATTATGAAGTCATTGGTGTCGGCAAGTCAATCAACAGGCTTATACACAGCTATGATGTCTGCTTACCCTGTAAAGAGTAATTTTCAATTAACAGACCATCCTAAAGTGCATACAGCTGTAGATGTTATGCGTGAGATAAACTCTCAATTCCCTGAATATGAAGAACGTATGGATATTGCGCGTCAACGGTATCATATGGATGCGAATGCGAATGTTGTTGAAATTTTTCGCATACAAGGGTGTCATATTCATCTTGATATTGCTGGACGTAGCGAAGCACTAGGATTATTTACTTTCTATACAATGCTTCGTAGTGCAACGGCGATTGCCAATGCGGCTATGCTCAAAGGTGGACCTTTCGTAAATGGAACATGCGACCCAGACTATACTTGCGTGCGTGAATATTTACGACGAACAACAATTACAGGGCATTATGTTGAACTCCCTATTACACCTCATTTATCAGAGAATGGTGTTGATGATTACGGTTTCTTGCTAAAATCAGAACGAGCGAATGCGCCAGCAAGGTCTCTTTTAGGTGCGCGTGTCAATGATAATTTAATTTCTGCAATGCACAATCCAATAGGTCGAGTTCGTCCTGATTTGGGTATGAGCAAGCGGATTTGCACGATTGAAAGCACAGGGATGCCCGTGAATATCAGCGCATCACGGCAGGCTGCCGTGTTATCAGACTTTGAATTTACGCATGTTATCGTTGAGAATTATTTCCGAGAGCATGGTATGGATTTGCAAGCGATGATGAATGATGAAGAATTATGGGCAATCGTCGGACCCTTATCTACAAAGACTTATGATGCTTTACAAGATTCCTCAGACCGCATTGGCATTGATATCACAATCGAAACAGCGGCAGGCACGAAGATGAGCTTGCCTGAATTTTATGAGATGAAGCGTAAATACATGCACCGTCATCTAATTGATGTCCCTAATATTGAACCGCGTGATATTGATGATGTGTATATGAGTATTCAGCGAATGATAGCACCACCAAGCGGACGGGTGGCATCAAGTCCAGAAGAATATATCGCTGACCCCACACGACGCAGTACGGGTAATTGGGGCAATATCTTACGGGATGCCTTTATTGAAGAGGGAGGAACATTGGGGGAACATAATCCATCGGCTGTATTGCGCGTATCAAATCGTGTTCATGAGGCTTTATTAAAACGCTATTTTTAAATATTCAAAAAATGCTTAAGTAATGGTTGTTTCCTTCGCCCTTGTGTTATGATACCTCAGTTTCCATAATGTAATGGTCAAATAAGCGAAGGTGAAGCATGGTTTCTATCTCCGTTGTGATACCTGTTTATCGTGGTGCAAAAAGTATCCCAGAATTAACACAACTTTTATCTCAAGAACTGCCTAAACTCACAGATGAATATGAAGTGATTATGGTGGAAGACGATGGTGGCGATAATAGTTGGGATGTTATTCAAAAATTAGCTGAACAATATGATTTTTTGTATGGAATCAAACTCATGCGAAATTATGGTCAGCATTCTGCCTTACTGTGTGGCATTCGTTCGGCTCAATATGACGTTGTCGTGACAATGGACGACGATTTGCAACATCCTCCCTCAGAAATCGGAAAATTGCTGACAGAACTCAATAATGGATACGATGTTGTCTACGGTACGCCTGAATCTAAGCAACATAACACAGGACGTAACTTAGGGTCGTTTCTGATACGATTTGCTTTAGAGAATGCGATGGGGGTTGAAGCGGCGCGTCATGTGAGCGCATTCAGAGCATTCCGAACACACATCAGAAAAACTTTCGAGCATTACTCTAGTCCATATGTCTCATTAGATGTGCTCTTAAGTTGGGGAACGACCCATTTTGGTCATACACCTGTAAAGCATGAAGCACGGAAAATAGGTGAATCTGGCTATACTTTCTTGAAGTTGCTGAACTTAGCAGCAACCATGTTGACAGGTTTTAGCGTATTGCCTTTAAGACTTGCGAGTTATCTTGGATTTGGCTTAACAATTTTTGGTATCGGTTTATTTATTTATATCGTTCCTATCCGATTGCTTTTCTTTAATAGCACGGGCGTACCCGGATTTACATTTCTTGCATCAATGGTTTCTATATTTTCTGGCGCACAGATGTTTACGATAGGTATTATTGGTGAATATTTAGCACGAATGCACTTTCGCCTGATGGATAAACCACCGTATACTGTTTATCTACAAACAAAGAAAGCTGGCTCTTCATTCCAAGATATTCAAAAACAATTTTAGGGGGTGGGATGTTATATATTTCATTATCAGATATTGACTATGAACGCTTTGGAATTAATGTTGTAAACATGAAAAATATTCAAGTGAATGATTTGAATGACTTAAATAATTTTTGTGTCGAAAATGATGTTCAATTGAGTATTGTGCGAGTTCTTTCCTCTGATTTATCAGTGGTACAGAAAATGGAAAAAGACGGTTATCGTCTGATGGATACACTTGTTTATTATGCTTTTAAGTTTAATAAAAAATCTATTCCAGAATTGAAATCAGATTATATTTTACGACCCGTAACTTATAAAGATGTTGAGGCTGTTTCTCAAATCGCTACAGCTAGTTTTGAAGGCTATTATGGTCATTACCATGCTGACCCTAATTTACCTGATGATAAATGTGATGAAGTGTATATTGATTGGGCGAAAAAATCTGTCACATCGCGTGACGTAGCAGATGAAGTTCTAGTTGTTGAAAATGATAATCGCTTAGATGCCTTCGCAACACTTCGTATGAATAATGAGCAAGAAGGTGAAGGTGTATTGTTTGGGGTTGCACCTCATGCACAAGGACAGGGTATGTATCGTTCTATGATGATTGAGGGAATGCGCTGGTGCAAAGCACAAGGTGCTGAACGCATGGTTGTCTCGACACAGATAACAAATATTGCTGTACAGAAGGTTTGGGCAAGACTGGGTTTTGAGATGGATCATTCTTACTACACACTTCATAAATGGTTCTAAATGATGCTTTTTAGCAATCCATGTTATTCTGAAATTATTATAAAATGCTTGGAGACTTATAATCCTAATGACTGAAATTCATATCACTTTCAATATGCCTGTGACTGTAGGTAAAGAATTAGAGTATGTTCAACAGGCTTTGCTCAATGGGCATGTTTCAGGGGATGGTGAATTCTCTAAGAAAACTCATAAATTGCTCCAAAATACCTTGGGTGTGCCTAAAGTTCTGCTGACGACTTCTTGCACGCATGCGCTAGAAATGTCAGCAATATTATTAGGTATTGAAGAAGGTGATGAGGTAATTGTACCTTCATTTACTTTTGTAAGCACGATTAATGCTTTTGTATTGCGTGGGGCAGTTCCTGTTTTTTGTGATGTACGCCCAGATACGCTCAATATGGATGAAACTAAGCTAGAACCCCTCATTACAGAAAAAACCAAAGCGATTGTTCCAGTTCACTATGCAGGTGTTGCTTGTGAGATGGATGTCATTATGGATATTGCTAATCGGCATGGTATTGCAGTGGTCGAAGATAATGCTCATGCACTATTTGCAACTTACAAAGGAAAATATTTAGGTACATTTGGTAAATTAGCAACCCAGAGCTTTCATGAGACTAAAAATTTTCATTGTGGTGAAGGTGGAGCTTTGCTCATTAATGACCCTGAATTAGCTGAACGAGCTGAAATCATCCGTGAAAAAGGCACGAATCGTAGTCGCTTCTTCCGTGGACAAGTTGATAAATATACATGGGTGGATATTGGCTCAAGCTATTTGCCCTCAGATATGTTAGCAGCGTTTTTGTATGGTCAATTAGAAGAGCGCGAATTAATTCAGGGTAAACGAGAAGAGATTTGGCAAACGTATCAAGATAATTTAGAAGATTGGGCAGAAGAACATCGTGTTCAATTGCCGACTGTTCCAGAGTATGTAGAGCAGTCCTACCATATGTATTATATGTTATTGCCTTCGTTTGATGTTCGCACCCGTTTGATTGCTTATCTGAAAGCAAAAGGTATTCATAGTGTCTTTCACTATTTGCCATTAAATACTTCTGATATGGGTCAGCATTATGGTGGTAAAGTGGGTGATTGCCCTGTAACTGAAGATATTAGCGACCGTTTACTACGGTTGCCTTTCCATCTTGCATTGACACCTGAAATGCAAAAAGAGGTTATCCAAGCCTTATATAACTTTACAGATTGGCAATAATGCTTGGAGTTTATTCAACGCTTTGCCTCCGCATATCTAATTTTTACATTTCTGATGTAACTTTTTAGTAAAATTATTGTAGAAGCTGGTAGGGTAATCGCTGAACCCTATTAAGAATACCTATTTTGTTGTAATATGAATGTATCTAATATACAGACTGTGACGCGCAGTATAAATTCGTGGAACAATTCGGTTAAAGATTAGAAATACTCAAGAATTTGAGTGCTTTTGTGTTTGTAACTGTTGAAATTATTATGCTCATTGTGAAACCTCACAAGACAAATTAACTTTATTAAAAAGCTGGTTTGACTAAATTTTAAGATATATAAGCCGACTCGTATTCAGACTAGCAGTCGGATATTTTGTATTGGAGAAATACATGGCAAAAGAAAGTGTAAGAATTATTCCCCTCGGTGGTTTAGGGGAAATTGGTAAGAACATGACGGTTATAGAATATGGCAATGATGCAATTATCATTGACACAGGAATTATGTTCCCAGCAAATGATATGCATGGTGTTGATTACATCATTCCAGATTTTGGTTATCTTGTAGAACGTACAGATCTCAACGTCCTCGCAATTTTCTATACACATGGTCATGAAGACCACATTGGTGCAGTTAATCATGTGACGGAAGCATTTCCAAAGGCAACGTTATATGCCACTCAGCTAACAGCAGGTCTCATTGAGGTGAAAGCACATAATAGTGCACGGTTTAATGACCCAGCAGCACCCACTAAGATGCCAACTGTAAAAGTCATTAAAGCGGGTGACACAATTCCCGTAGGACCGTTCACATTAGAACCGTTCCGTGTGACACATAGCATTCCTGATTGTGTGGGATACGCAATTGATACACCACAAGGTTTAATTGTTCATACTGGTGATTACAAATTTGACAACAATCCTGTTGATGGTCGTAAACCAGATTATGCACGGATGGCAAGTTTTGCTGACCGTGGCGTGAAATTGTTGATGGCAGACAGCACCAACGCTGATAAAGCAGGTTGGACAGAATCGGAATCTTTGATTGAGCCTGCATTTGAGAAAGTTTTCAAGAATGCTAAAGGGCGTATTATGGTTGCAACCTTTGCTTCCTTAATTTCGCGTGTTCAACAAGTGGCGAATGTCGCAAAACGCTACAATCGTAAAATGGTTATCACTGGCTTTACGATGCGTGAATATGTAAAACTAGCGCGTAAAATCGGCTATTTAGACATTCCAGAAGATATGATTGTGGATGTATCAAAATTAGATAGCATTGAACCCAATAAAGTTGTCTTGATGGTGACAGGCTCACAAGGTGAACCATCTGCTGTTTTGGGGCGCTTATCTGTGGGTCGTCATCGTTATTTGGATGTTCAAAAGGACGATACAATTGTCTTATCCTCGCATCCAATTCCAGGCAATGAAGAATTGGTTTATCGTACAATTGACCGCTTAATCCAACGTGGAGCGAATGTTATTTACGAACCTCTCGAAAATGTTCACGTTTCAGGGCATGGCGCGCAAGAAGAAATGAAGTTGATGATTAACCTCATCCAACCAACGTACTTGATGCCAATTCATGGTGAGGTTCGTCATTTGCATAGCCACGCAAAACTTGCTGTTGAATCAGGTATTCCTGAGAGCAATGTCATTATCTCAGATAATGGTACAATCATTGAGATGGATAAGCACTATATCCGTAAGGGTGAACGTGTACCGGGTGGCTATGTCTTTGTTGATGGTAGCGGTGTTGGCGATGTTGGTCGGGCTGTGATTCGTGACCGTGAAATTTTGGCACGTGATGGCTTCTTAATTGTCAATGTCAACGTCAACCGTGATACAGGTCTGCCAGTTGGTAAGCCTGAAATTATCTCGCGTGGCTTTGTTTATTTGCGTGATGCAGACGACCTGATGCAGAGTGTAGAAGCAACAGTGCGAGATGTTTTGGAAACAAATCATAGTGCGAATGGTCGCCGTGCCTCGGATATTGAAGATAATGTCTCGAAATTACTGTATAACGAAACGCGTCGTCGTCCAATGGTCTTTAGCGTGGTCAATGAAGTCTAAGCTGGATTATAAGGACTAGAATAAGAGGAGTGATTGCGATGCGATTGCTCCTTTTTTGTATGTGTGACTATTGGCTGAGTGCTTGTTTGAATTTGCTGAACTATACTGAAATTAAAACGATAGATTGTGATTAATACAATGTCATCTGATAAGAAGAAACAACTTTTAGACCAGTTACGGGCGTTAGCTGAACAACAATTGAGTGAGCTTACACAAAAGCGTGACCTCGCAGTAGAAAAAATGCAAGGATTAGGAACACGCGATGATGCCGAGACGCAGGCTGTTTTATTAGAGTATCTGACACAATCAGAGAATGAATTGCTCCGTCCACTTGCGGCAAGTCGCTTAGGCGAAATAGGGGGCAGGGCTGTTGTACGTGAATTGTTGCAACGCTTAGAGAGCGATATTGAGGATGATGTTCGTGTGCTGATGATTCAGATATTGGCAGAAATTGGTGATGGCGATGCTTCTCTGACATTAATTCGGATGCTAGAAAGCGATGCTTTGAGTGAGGTTCGTCAACGGGTGGCGATGGCTCTTGGTAAGACAGGTGGTGAGGATGCTTTTGATGCTCTGATTAACAGCTTAAATGCGGAGACTGATAAGCAAGTTCGCCAACAAAGTATCAATGCTTTGGGATGGTTAAAAGATGAGCGTGCAATTCCTGACCTTGTGCGGATTATGCAGACAGATACTGATAAAGAAACGCAGACATTTGCCGCCGAAGCATTGGGACGTATTGGTAGTGAACGATGCTATGCGCCTTTGGTTGATACCCTGCAAAACAGGGATTATTTGCCGATTGTGCGCTATTACGCGGCATATGCGCTTGGACTGTTGAATGATAAACGGGCGATAGAGCCTTTGCAAGCGATTATAGATACACAGTTGGAGCACAGTTGGGTGGCGCAGATGGCATCGGAATCATTGGAGAAATTACAGTCTTAATTGCCTCATCAAGCAAAAATTACGCTTCATTTCCCTGTTTATCAGGGCATAACAGGGAAAACAGGGACGTTTTGGGCGTGGGGGTTCAAAATTAACAGGGAAATAACAGGCGATTTTCTGCAAGTTTGTTTGTTTTTGGTTTGCATGAAAAGCGTAGCGCAAAGCATCAGAGAGGCAGAGGCGCAGAGTATAAAGTTTTTAAGGTGCTATAGACAGAGGCTAGCGTAATTTTGACAGTCTATGACGGACATATCAACGTTGATATGTCCGTTTTTAATATGAGAGATTGTTTGTGGATAATTTTTGAACTATCGGTATCGGTAATTGTTCTTCAAAAATAGGAATGAAGTTTTGGGGCAATGGGAAATCGCCTTTTTCTGATATCAGTTCGGACTTTAATAGCTCGGTATAAATTTCATCAGAGATATTATGTTTTAGATTCAGTTCGATGATAGTTGCTGAGGATTTTATTAGTGGACTTAGGTTATCATTGATTAATTGCAATGACACACAAACGGTGTCTGGCAATCCTGTAGTCAGATTGCGACCTCTAATTTCAATACAATCTTTTTCATAGTCTTTCGGTTTTGTGAGTAGGCTTTCAACTGTCCAGCGACCAACTAAAATATCGTATTGCACACGTAGGAACTCTATTATTGATTGCATAAATTCATAACCAGAAGGGCTGTAGTTTATTTCATGACCTTTACCATTTAGGTAACGATAACCAATATATATTGCTCGATAATCTAAGCGTATATAAAAAATTAGTTTTTGATACATGGTTGCAATCCAAGTTATGAATGAAGAAAAGACACACCGTCGGTGTGTCCCTACAGAGTATGTCCTAGTCTTTTATGAAGGGGATGAATTTACGTATCCAGCGCACGAGGATATTGCGACGGGCATCAAGCCAAGCGTTCTCCGCAATTTGGTTCTGGCGTGAACTTTCTGGCGTGCCTTCACGACGATTGCTATAGCGTTCAACGGTGTAATTACGTGTAATCGCTGTAATGGAGCGTTCCGCTTTCGGCAATTGGCGCACGACCCGTTTACGACGTTCTTCGGGTGTTTCATCGTCTTTGCCTTGCAAACCAATTAAGCCCAGATAACGCATCAGACGGGCATAGGCACGCGAAATTGGGGATAATCCACCCATACCACGCCATTCCCACCACCAGAAGACAAACAAACTCAGCAGAAC
Organism: Phototrophicaceae bacterium; assembly: GCA_965230145.1. GTDB lineage: Bacteria > Chloroflexota > Anaerolineae > Aggregatilineales > Phototrophicaceae > JAUZRW01. The sequence continues at coordinate 1,188,577 of CBDDKI010000002.1, read as the reverse complement.
AATTACCAAAATTGACATGAATACGAGGAATGCAAGTCCAATTGCTGGCAATAAGAAACTCAAGAAACTGTTGTTCGGTGGGTCTGGCAATGTCACAGGTGGTGCAACAGTCGGAATAATGACAGGCGTTGCCGTGGCTGTTGGACTCGGTGTGACCGTAATTGTCGGTGGTGCGTCTTCCTGTTGTGAGTTCGCATCAGGTGTTAAAGTCGGTGGCGGAGTCGGACTTGGTGACGGTGTTGGTGTGGCAGTCGGAACTGCTGTCGGTGGTGGCGCGCCATCAGGATTATTTTGTTCTGGTTGGTTATCATCACCTTCACGATTTAAAGGTGCTTGGGCTGATGTTGGCTCAAACTCGACCCAGCCGTAACCCGGAAAATAGACTTCAACCCATGTATGAGCATCACGCTCACGGACAACATATTGCCCTAGCGCAGAATCATATTCACCTTCAGCGAAACCTGCTGCCATGCGTGCTGGAATGCCCAAGCTACGGAGCATCGCCACCATAGACGTTGCGTAATAGGTGCAATAGCCTTCTTGTTGCGTGAATAAGAACCACTCGACAGGGTCTACGCCTGATGGTGGGGCGGGAATTTGCTCATTATAGGTAATATTGTTACGTAAGTAGATTTCAATTGCTTTGGCTTGGTCATATGGATTGATTGCATTTGCCTGAGTGACAATCTGACGCGCGAGTTCGGCTGTGCGTGCGGTTACACCAACGCCCATTGCATTGGGATTACTGACCCACTCAGGATAGCTTGTTCCTGCTGCACGCAATTCAAAGGCGGTAGCGACACTCATATTACTTGTGACATCATAGGACATGCCACGCTCAATGACACGTTCTGGACGAATCACTGAGACATTCATCGGTGAATTGGCATCATCTTGATTGCCATTGGTGCGTAATAAATCAATACGTCCTGTTAAATCAACCGAAAGTGGTTGTGGTGCGGTATAAATTAGGCGCGTTGGGCTATTCATTGTGATGGTTTGGTCAACATTTAAACGCCCTAAATCGCTCCCTGCTGGTATCACAATATCAATTGGCGCATTTAAATCTGGCACACGGCGCGTTGCAGAAGGCATCCAACGTCCATTGTCGTAGCGTTCAAAGACACGCGAACGCCAATAGTAACGATTCTCCGTGGGGGCATCCGCTAAAAGAATGACTTGATCACCGAGTTGGATTGCACCGCTGAGATTAAGTGAATCACCGCCGTAATAATCGGATGTGGCAGGTCCTTCGCTCTCGATGGGTTCGACAAGACGATTCCAAAATTCACTCATATCCCGAATGGGGTCCGAGGCGAGGAAACGTTGAAAATTATCTAAACTTTGTTGCAGATTGCCAGTTGGGACTGCCCATGCTAAGAGCAAGGCTAAGAGTGAAATGCCTGTACCGACTGCAATAAATTGTCGGCGTAGACGCTGAGGCACTCGTACACCGCTGACATACCAATCCCATTCACGCGCTTCAAGATTGCTCCGCACTATCAATAAGAGTGACATTAGGGCAAAGGTCATCAGGTAAAAATCGAGATTGGCATCACCTGCATAGACAATCATATTCACAATTAAGATGAGCGCAGGGGGGATAATCACACGCCAGACACGGTCTACACGGAAAATGTGCCACGCCGCATTGTAGCCGAAAAACCAGAATAACATCGAGACAATCATCGAGAAAACGAGGCTATCTTGGTTGATGCCTCCTGTCGCGGCATCATAAAACCACTCGACACTGCGGAGGACAACTGTTTCAAGACTTCGTAATGGATTTAGGGTGGTCGAGAAGGCGGCAACGGCTAAAACGACGATGAGACCATATAAACCACTGACGATTAGTGCGTAGAGTTCGTTGTAACGGCTTCTGGATAGGAAATAGCCAAAGACCAAACTCATGACTGTCACGGGCACAATCATCCCGAGTTCGATGGGCCATTCGGCGGCATTGAGCGCAAGGGCTGGCATTAACAACAGAATGATCGTTACAAATAGAGCAGTTATATCGCCTGATGCAACGTAAGTCTGCCAGAGTTCACTCAGCCAATTGTTTTGTGATCTACGATTTTGTCGGATTGCGCTCATTGGGTCACATTTCAACTATCGGGTGCTACGTATAGGCATTTTAGTCTTTCACGGTATCTCAAGCAAGCGTCGTCTAGCTGACGATTGCCCTACCCATGTTCTGAACAGGACTGACAAATATTCACCACGAAGACACAAAGAACACAAAGAAAAGCAAGAAATTAGGCTCATTTTCACATCCCTTTTATGACAACGGTTCAAAACTGTTATCTAATTTTTGAGGGTAAGTCCACTGAAAGGAATTGGCAAAAGAACCCCTTTGAGTTGCGTATCTATGTAGGTAGAAATTCTCGGACGCGCCGTTGCGCTTCCCTACAATGCCTAATAGTAGAGACATTAAACGGGATGTCCGCGAGAAAAATAAAGATAATTTTACTTTCAACCTGATTAACCTAGTTCCTAATTTCCGAAGTGTAAAAAATATGATGGAATTAGGGATTTCTATTGTGGTGGGGTGCGTGAGGCAAGTATAATAGTGGTGTGGGTAAGCTAGGAAATCGCGGTGGGGCAATGACCCTACTGAGGAAAGTCCGCACTCCATAGGATAATGATGCTGACTAACGGTCAGGCGGTGAGAGCCGACGGCATAGTGCAACAGAGAGCAGATTGCATCTTTATGGTGCGAGGGTGAAAGGGTGCGGTAAGAGCGCACCAGCATACTTGGTGACAAGTGTGGCTAGGCAAACTCCCATCAGGAGCAAGACCACGCAGATACATTGGGGCTATCCGTCCCGTAAAAAGTATCGGGTAGGTTGCATGAGGTGTCTGGTAACAGCCATCCTAGATAGATGATTTCCACCTCATTATGAGGCTACAGAATGCGGCTTATCGGCTTGCCCACATTTGAGAAGGGTTGTTTTATGGCAACTCTTTTTTGTTATTTGCTATCGTTTAGCTATTTCGACTTAAAATATCGGTTCGTATCCTAAATTAATACGTATACTATTGATTTCGCCCAATTTGATTTGATAATAATGATGTTCTGAATTGGTGAAACACTCTAAGTCAATGTCAGGTGTCCATTTTCTGCCATCAGGCAATATTACTTCTATAGTAGAACTGATATTATCTTTAGCTTTCCAAGTTACTGCGTTTAAGTTGACATTTTCTAAGTTTGCTCCTAACAAATTCGTGCCTTGCAAATTTGCACCCTCTAAGTCACTGAACCACAAGTCTGCCCCTTCGAGATTTGCGTTTCTTAAATTTGTATTTGTAAAATTTGCTCCATATGTATCTGCCCCTGTAAGATTTACACCAGTCAAGTCCGCTCCTGTAAGATTCGCATTTCCTAAATCTGCATTTTTGAGATTTGCTCCCCACAAATTTGCTTTTACAAGACTAGCACTCTCTAGATAAATGTCCGAAAGATTTGCGTTTCGTAAGTCGATATTTGTCAAATCGGCTGTCGCTAAATTTGCATTCATTATATTTGCATTAACTAAATGGGAGTTACTGAGATTTGCTCCCCACAGAGATGTACCAGAAAAATTTATAGGGGAATTATCATTATGCTTATAATTGCTAACACCTCGAAAATTCACTCTATCGAAAATTGCATTTTCAAAATTTAATTCACCTATATATGCACCTTCCCAGTCCGCACGCTGTAAATCTTTGCCAACAAAATAATCATCATTTAGCCAACCTTCACGGCGCAGTCTATCAAGGGCATTGACAGCAGGTGATGTACTTGAGCTTTTTAATTCTTCTAATAATTGATTTTTTAATCTCTGGTCATCACGCCATTGATTAATTCGGTCAATTACAAAGATTGTAGCAATCACACTGATTACTTCTGTGAAAACATTTGTAAGGTAGCCTTCTGTATCACTGAAAAGAGTTAAGCCAATCCAAATGGCGATTAAGACCAAAGAAATGCCAATCAAAATACCATAAATTAGTTCTTTGCCTTTATTTTGGGCATCATTTATGCGTTGTTGATGAGGGGTAAGGCTTGCTTGTGCCATCAAGTTTTTTCCTTAGTAAAATTGATATATACAGAATAATAACAGCAAAGAGGTTTCAAATCTCAAAAATTGACTTGTTTAAACTATTATAATTTTCGGACACTATCCATAGTGTCCCTACATTTTCCTCATTTTTTAGATTAGTACCAAAAAAGTAATTTGCATTTTTGTAGTAAGTGAGCCAATAATATTGCTCTGGATAGATAGCGATGTAGATGCTTGTGCGACGATTAGTTATCGTGAGTTTGATATGGATACTGTCTGCTGTGCCTGTGTTGGCACATGATGGCTCAGAGCATACGAGTGACCTTGAAATGTGGGTGGCTGGTTTCGGCATTGTGTTAATTGTGGGTATGGGTATTTATACGCTGTGGTGGAATCGTCTCCATGCAGATGAATTGATAGAATTCGATTCATTTGAAGCAGATTCGGAATAATCCGCAAAAAATAAGTCTTTTAGAAATCATTTTCGTAATAACATCCCAAGCTATATTCTATTTTTGGTGTACAATTAGGGCATAAAAAGTAATTTACTTCAGAGGCACATTGTATGACTGAACTTGTGGGACAAATGTTGGGTCAGTATGAAATTCTTGACGAAATTGCTCGTGGGGGTATGGCAACGGTCTATCGTGCGCGTCAGGCATCAATTGGACGGGATGTTGCGATTAAAGTGTTGCCCTCGAATTTCACGCATGATAAAAATTTCATTGAGCGATTCAGTCGTGAAGTTGAAGTGATTGCTCAACTCCAACATCCGCATATTTTGCCTGTTTATGATTACGGTGAATATGAAGGTATGCCGTATATCGTGATGGCTTTTATTAATGGCGGAACGCTCACTGATTTCATGAACAATGGTCCAATGAACGTGGGTGATGTGGCTAAGATAGTCAATCAAATCGCGGATGCTCTAGATTTTGCTCATAGTAAGGGCATTGTCCATCGTGATTTCAAGCCGAGCAATGTGCTGATGGATCAACGTGGGAATACGTATTTGGCTGATTTTGGTTTGGCTAAACTGACTGAGTCATCTAGCGATATTACAGGGACAATGATTGTCGGTACGCCACATTATATGGCTCCTGAGCAAACACGGTCTGGTGATATTACGGGGTCAGTAGATGTGTATGCCCTTGGTGTAACGATTTACCAGATGCTGACGGGGCAAGCTCCATACGAAGCTCCTACAGCCGCAGGGGTGATGGTCGCACATATTACCGAACCTATCCCTAAAATCCATGATTCACGCCCAGATTTACCCAGAGACATTCAAAAAATCGTCGAACATTCGCTAGCGAAAGAACCTAATCAACGCTACAAGTCATCGACTAATCTCGCACATGACCTAGCCAATGCTCTTTCTAATAAACCAATTCACCTTGATGAAGATGATGCAGTCAATGAAGTTGATGCTTTAATTATGACTAATATGTTGGGGCATGTCATTTTTGTGGATGACCAATGCTTACGCTTGTTGCGTCGTCATCATAATGAGGCGCGTCATATTATCGGCAAACCTTTAGCTAAAGTTATCGGTTGTGATAGCCAGCTGGAAACTCAGATTATGGATGAGATTCGTCAGTCAGGTGGCTTTGATGGTGAAACGATTGAAATAACAGACGCAAAAGGCAAAGATCATATTGTGAATTGTTCAGCGATTGCCACACGCGACGATGACGGGACGTTTGTCGGGGCAGATATTCGTCTAAAAATCATTCCTCACATCACTGAGATGCCGAGTGATTCTTTTACACTCGTCAAAGACTCAATGAACACCCAAGAATCGAACTATGTGCAGAATTATTTTTCTGCTCAAATTGATGCTCTCTATGAGATGTTGATGCAGTGGGCAGGGAAGCGTGTGGCACATAATCTCGAAGAAATTATTAATGAGACAGGTCAGCGTAATGCGTGGGCAATTTCTATGAAAAATGGTCAAATTACGATAGAGTTGAAGCATACAGACGAGGCAATCTACGAAGCCTTGCTTGCGCGTGCGATGTCTTATGCGGCGAGTATACTCGGTGAAAAACAAGTCATCAGTGAAATTGAATATGTTAATAAAAATATAGACCCAACCGAAATGCAATATATTCGTACATTTGGTTTGGATGAACTTTATAAAAATATTTTGAAATAATAGGGGAGAAGCATAATGGATGTAGGAACACTCAATATTATACTTGATGTTGTACTCATTGTGGCATCGCTATGGATGGTGATGACTGTGCGTGGTGTTGGTGGCGCAGTGGGTCGGACGCTGACATTTATCGTTATAGGCACAGTGATTCTAGGGGTTGCACATTTGCAAGCGACAATTACAGGCAACTTAGATATGTTTGTCTTTGATGGTGTGGATTACAACGGTACCGTTCACCGAATTGTTGTTCTCCTAGGATTCATCGTTTTGGTCTTTGGCTTCCGAGAATTACAAGCCATGAAACGGTAACACTTGAAATCTATAGTCCTATAGCAAGATAGAGGTTACTAGATAGTAGCCTCTTTTTGTATCTGAGACAAAATTCGGCGGGTAAGAAGTCTAACAGAAAAAGAAGGATATGGTGGCGAATTGTCGAATTTCACACTAAACTTATGTTATTAAGTTAATAACCATACCGCACAGTCTGGAGCAGGTATATCATGGTCGAAACTATTGAAACAATCTGGAATTTACCACGTATCGAATTACGTGAATTGAGCACGATAAAAGAAGAACGTCCTGCGGCAGTTCTGACAGGTGAAAAGTCATGGGCGGCTGTTGGGTCATTGTTAGAATTGCCGACTGTAGTGCAAGCTGAACCTTACACAGCACGTTATGATGTTCTGGAAGACCTTGCAAAAAATCTTCCAGAGCAAGTGCAAGTTGTCTATGGTGTTGGTGGTGGGTTGGTCTGCGATGTGGCTAAGTATGTCGCGTGGAAAAATGGTCTACCATCGGTGATTATACCCACAGCATTGAGTGTCGATGGTTTCTTCACATCATTGGTTGCTGTGCGTAGAAATAATACAGTTTATTATGAAAACACAGGTCCTGCTGAGAAGGTGATTGTTGATATTGATGTTGTCTCGAATGCACCGAAGAATATTCGTGGCACAGGGATTGTAGAAATCCTCAGCATGACGACAGGCTTGCTCGATTGGAAATATGCAGCAGAGAAAAAGAAAAATACCTACGTTGAGCGTTTTCAACCTTGGGCGGCAGGGATTGCAGCAGGTATCGCACAACAAGCCTATAAAATCGCAACAGGTGTAGGTGAGGGTCGCCCTGATGCTTTGCGGAATTTGCTAGATTTGATTTGTGTTGAAGTGCAATTGACCAATCAATTAGGGCATAATCGTCCGCAAGAAGGTAGTGAGCAATACTTCGCCTATGCGATTGAGCCAAAAGCTGCTCGTGGTACAGGTATCCCATATGCTGATTTGGTTGGACCCGGTATTTTGATTGCGGCAGCCCTTCATAAACAAAATATTGCTCCTATTCGCGACACTCTGCTCTCTGCAGGAGTACGTTTAGGGCAACTTAAACGGGATGATGTTATTGAAACTCTGAATAGTCTACCTGAATATGTCAAGGAGCATGACTTACCTTATAGTATTATCCATGACATGGACTTATCTAGCCAAGAAGTTCGTGATTTGATCAATACCACAGGCTTAGATTTGAGCGATGAGAAACCGTTATAATCGTGACTTTGGATATTTTTCCTAGTAAATTTTCTATAGATAATACCAATTGGTTTGTAACTTCTATGTAACTAACGTAAGATTTGACCAGATTAATTGATTTACTTATGCTATGGAATAGTTTGTTTATGGGTGCTAATACCTATTGGTCTGATTTTTACCATCGTGTCATCATTTTAGAATTTACAGAGAGCTGGACTTACGAGGATTATAGCAATCTAGTCAAAGAGAGTGTCAATATGCTCAATTCTGTAAGGCACAAAGTTGCAATTGTGATTGACTTTAGCCAATCAGAAAGCGGGATGAGAAGTTATGAGGTTTATGAAATTTGGCTAGATGCTATTCGTCAATGGCGTAAAACATCAACTTATGCTGATTTCTGGATTAACATTAATCCGAATCCTTGGGAGTGTATTGTATTATGGACAATTGGTCTGGTTTATAATCCTACAAATATCATCATCACAGAGAGCCAAGATAAAGCCTGCCATATTGCTATAGAGATGTTAGATAAGATGGCGCGATAGGGTCACTCTATTTTATCTAGAGAAATATCCAACTCATCGTCAGATAATGCACTCAAAAACCCTGATACAAACGAGATGTTTTTCATGAACATAATTTTTCTAGGGGGGCTGGCAATATTGTACTCATGAATGAAATCAGCCATTTCACGCGGAATACTAATGTCATAACCTGCTGCGACGAGCAATTCTAGCACACTCCAATTGAGGGCTTTAGCTAATTTTTGTGTATCATTTGGGTTACTCAGAAGTGCAATTGGTTTTCCATTTGTCCAACCTGTGATTGTCTCGCGAACACGTTTGATGCCTAGCTCTGTCAGCCTGTGCTGAAAATCTCGATGTGTATACTCGAGGTCATCCAAACGTTTCTGAAGCCAATTCATAAATTTTACCCTCACTATATCTCAATACTACTAACGTCGTTTCGTTATTATACTGATTTGAAGATACGATGTCACCGTATCGTATTTTTATTTTAATCAAATTGTCTATGTTCAAATGCCTTATAATTCGGTATCACCTATAGGCTTACACACAACCACATAAGGAAAGTCGATGATAAGTTTTGGAACAGATGGCTGGCGAGCAGTTATCGCAGATACATTTACGTTTAAGAATTTACGCCTCGTAGCTCAGGCTGTGGCTGATACTATTAAAGAGCAACATAAAGGCACTGAAAAACCCTCAATTGTAATCGGCTACGATACCCGCTTTTTGTCTGACCGCTTTGCAACGGAAACCGCGCGAGTAATGGCGGCAAACGGTATTGTGGCATGGCTATCACGTGCAGATGTTCCAACACCAGCGATTTCATACAATGTGAAGGCGAAGGGCGCATCGGCTGGTGTCGTGATTACTGCAAGCCATAATCCGCCTCGTTACAATGGTTTTAAACTCAAAGCACATTATGGAGGTAGCGCAACTCCTGAACAATCTGATTTAGTGGAGCGACATCTACGCCGAATTGAGCATGATGGAAGTGTACCAAATGTGATGGATTACCAGACAGCAATTGATAATGAGATGATTCATCGCTTTGACCCCTCGTGGGTATATTATCAACATCTGAGCGAACTCATTGATTTCGATAGAATTAGCGAACGTGAATTGAAGGTGGTCACGGATGCGATGTATGGTTCGGGGCGTGGTTCATTGGGAACGATTTTATCACGCACAAGAACACGAGTAACTGAAATTCGTGGCGAGATGAATCCGGGTTTTGGCGGTATTCACCCTGAACCGATTATGCACTATTTGACAGAACTAAATGCTGCAATTCAACGTGAACATGCTGATGTTGGGTTGGCAACAGATGGCGACGCAGACCGTATCGGCGCAATTGATGGACAAGGTAATTTTGTAGACCCACATCAGATATTTTCATTGGTATTGCGCCATCTTGTTGAAAATAAGAAAATGACAGGGGATGTGGTCAAGACGATTTCTACAACCTTCATGATAGATAATATGGCAGAGCATTATGGGCTGACCCTTCATGAAACGCCTGTTGGGTTTAACCATATTGGCGATTTGATGATGACAAATGATGTCCTCATTGGAGGCGAAGAAAGTGGCGGTATCAGCATTAAGGGGCATATTCCTGAAGGTGATGGCATTCTCATGGGCTTGCTCTTGCTAGAAGTAATGGCATATGCTGAAGCACCTCTCCATGAAATCATTGCTGATTTACAAGCACAATTTGGTCCTTCATGCTATGCACGTAATGATGTACGCCTGACGAAACAGATGCCAAAGAAAGACATTGTAGAAAGATTGGCAGATAATGCGCCATCGCATTTGGCAGGTGAGGCAGTGATACGGGTCAATACAATGGACGGAATTAAGTTTTACCGAGCAGACAATAGTTGGTTGCTCATTCGTCCGAGTGGAACTGAACCAGTTTTACGCATCTATGCTGAAGCACGCTCTGACGAAGAGGTTAAAGCCTTACTAGAAGAAGGTGGCATACTTGGTAAGACTGTTTTGGGATAAAATAATGAAACTGGGAGCAAGACTATGCTCCCAGTTTTGATTAGCGTACTTGCCGTAATAAATTGAACCAGAATGGCGCACCTTGTCCAATTGCCAACATTGTCGCCACGATACCTAAAGTCTTCATCGCAAATAACCAGTACCAATTCGGATTATTCCAAGGGATTAAATTCCAGATATATCTTGAATCACTGAGTTTATAGACATCTAAAGAATCTTCAGTAATATTGGATAAACTGCTAAACGACCAACCGATGGGTACGCGCGCATCTTGAATTTGAGATAAAGTTCGCCCTGCTGCTGCAACCGAATCTGTAATATCCGCTAATTCTACGTCTTCCTCAGAGTTGATTGCATTATTCGCATCGTCAAGCTGTTGTTGTAATTCATCAATATTGACGGCTCTCGCTGTTTCTGCAACGGCAGTTCTTAATACGGGGTCTTCCCATAATTTTGTTGCAATATACATGGTATCTACGTTGATGATGATAGCGATAATCAATCCAATAAAGTAGGAATAGCGTTTCATATCGCGTTTAAAGCGTTCGGATGCTTTTTCGTTAGAACGGTTAAACCAATCTTCGATTTTGTCTTCTGCTTCGGCTACTGTAGTAGATGTTGTTAAGATAGTATGGATCGCATTTTTGAGATAGCGGTCTTTGATATTTTGTACACCCGCCATCAAGGCAACGTTAATATCTGTTTTTAGCCCTTTGCTACCGACTTCTGTGCTAATATCGCGCATACGGTCAATGAGTGCATTTTTATGGGCGCTGGGTGGTAGTGTATTAATCGCATTAACTAATTTATTGACTCCTGTTCCTGTATCCGTTACATCTTTAATAATCCGTCGCAATTCTAAGCGTGCTTCACGATCATCCATTTGTTCAGCAATATCATCCAAAACTCCGAAAAGTTGTTGGTCTTGGTCGACGCGAATCATACTCAGTAAGACGTTGGAAAAAGTTTCTGGCTTAATCCACTCAATGCCATTCAAGGTAGAGGTTAAAATTTGTTGAGCTTGCTCTTTTGTCAATTCCTGTTGAGGTAATATCGCCTCCCATTTTTCCATCCCCGATACATTGTTGAGGTCTATCATCCGAATGAGAGGATGGGTTACGAAACGCGCAATAAGTTCAGGGTCGTGAATGATTTCTTTTACGGTTTCAAAAAGATAATTTGCTCGTAAACGCAATGCTTGAGAAATAACAGCATTAATTTGTGTGACTAGTATACTAAGTAGGCTAAAAACAAAAAATAAGCCTATCACCACTTCCAAAATTGGGGACATACATTTCTCCCATTTGTTTTTTCAAACTATAGTCTAATTGTAATGCGTGTGTGAGATTGTGCAACTAAGTGAGAGAAACAAATGCTTTTCAAATTGTAATCTAGGGATTTGACGCGCCAAACCCCTAGCGTGATGATAAGTTTTTGCTTAGATGCTATTGTTGAAGTTCAACGACTTTTAAGCGAGCGCCGATGCCACCTAATTTGTCAGGTAGATTGGCGTAACCTCGCTCCATATAGTGAACATTGCTCAGGATAGTTTCACCTTCGGCAACGAGACCTGCAATCATATAAGCGAAACCTGCCCGTAAATCAGGGATTACAACATCAATTCCGTGCAAGGGTGTTTTACCTCGAATAATTGCGCTATGGAGATGGTCACGGTCTTTATAACGGCATGGTTTACTACCTAAGCACGCAGTCGTGAGGTCGATTGTAGCGCCCATATCACGGAGGGCATCTGTGTAGCCAAAACGATTTTCGTAGACAGTTTCATGGATAATCGAAACCCCTTCTGCTTGTGTGAGCATAACGACAAAAGGTTGTTGCCAATCAGTCATGAAACCTGGATGCACATCCGACTCAATGTGAATCGGAGAGAGTTCATCTTTTTCGCGGAAGAAAGCAATACCTTCATCAGTTACTTTAAAACCACCGCCCACTTTGCGGAGTGCATTTAAGAAGGTAATCATATGTTGTTGTTGAGCATTACGAATGGTGATATTGCCATCTGTTGCTAGAGCTAATGCTGCGTATGAAGCTGCTTCGATACGGTCAATAATTGGACGATGACGCGCACCATGCAGTTTGTCTACACCTTCAATGATGATTTTACGGTCGACATCAACGCGAATCAATGCCCCCATTTTTTGTAAGAAAAGGATTGTATCAATAATTTCGGGTTCAATCGCCGCATTTTTGATAACGGTTGTCCCTTTAGCGAGGGTTGCCGTTAGGATAATATTTTCAGTTGCGCCTACACTTGGATAGGGCAATTCAATCATTGTGCCTGTAATTTGTCCTGAACGTGCTGTATAGCTAGAAGCATCATTGATGATTTCAACGCCCATATCTTGCAGTGCTTTTGTATGAAAGTTGACAGGGCGTGAGCCAATATCATCGCCACCAACAACAGGTACAGTCACGCTACCTGCTCGATGCACCAAAGGACCGAGCATCAAAATCGGAATACGATTAAAGCCCGAGTATTCAAGAGGTACAAGGTTGGCTTCAATATCGGGGGTTTGTACTAATAGCGTACTATCATCTAACCATTCATACGATGTTCCGAGTTCACCAAGCATGGCAAGAACCCCATCAACCTCAGTGATGCGTGGGACATTTTCAAGAATACAAGGTTCGTTCGTTAATACAGAAGCGACAAGTTGTTTGCTAATCGCGTTTTTTGCGCTTTGGATGGTAATTGTGCCTTCAAGTTGATGACCACCTTCAACAATATAGCGTGTTTCTGACATGGATTGCTCCTCAGTGTGTATAGACGCAGGGCAATCTTACTTATAATGCAGGTATCGTCAACCCACCATCGACAACGAAGGTTTCGCCTGTTGCAAAAGTGGAAATATCAGAGGCTAACCACAATGCAAGTGAGGCAATATCTTCTGGTTGTCCGATACGCCTAACGGGGGTACGCTCGGTGACTTGCTTGAGTAAGGATTCATTTTCCCACAAAACTTGGGCAAATTTCGTCTGGATTAAGCCAGGAGCAATCGCATTGACGCGAATACCATCTTTACCAAGTTCCATTGCAAGTGTTTGGGTGAGGCTGATAACCGCGGCTTTAGTCATACTATAGACACCTTGCATTGTTCCCGGACGGATACCATTGACTGAGGCGACATTAATGATACTGCCACCTCCATTCTCGCGCATAATTGGTACAACACTCTGGCATAACCAGACATTGCCCATTAGATTAACTTCAATTGTTTTCATCCACATGCTGTCTTCTGCATCTAAGACTGGTCCAAAATGCGGATTTGTGGCGGCATTATTGACTAAAACATCTACTTTGCCATAGGTCTCAACGGTTTTAGATACAAGCTCGATGAGAGTTTCCTTTTGCCCTGTATGGGCGGCAATACCAATTGCATCTCCACCTTTTGCTTTAATGTCCTCAGCGACTTCATCAAGCGCATCTTGTTTACGACTAGCGAGGACAACTTTTGCACCTGCTTCTGCATACCATTCTGCAATACTTTGACCAATACCACGTGATGCCCCTGTAACAATGGCGACTTTGCCTGTTAAATCAAGTGTGATTGACATAATAACAATTTTCTCCAATTAGTAATTAAATTTGAATTTGATTATAAACAAAAAAGACAGGTTTGCCCTGTCTTTGCATGAGATTGCTTGCAAACTATGGCTCTAAGATGTAGGATTTTCACGTTCTAATATGACAAAGCCCCAGACCATTTCTGCACCTGTACCACCGCCAGATGATTTTATTTCCCAGCCTTCATTGACAAGGCGTGTCAATTCTTCTTCACCTTGTTGTCGACCTTCACGGTCATTGATGAAGGTTACAATTTTGACTTGTTTTGCCATAATAACTGCTCCAAGAACAAATAATATGAATGCGTTTACCTATTATTGTACTCGGGTTCGTATTTATGGCGACTGAATCAAAAAAGCGATGAGTTGCCTCACCGCTTCATTGTAACTAAATATGCTCCGAAAAACTTAGGATTGTGGTGCTACGAATACAGCTGTTGTCCATGCTGGTACGTTTAGTGACCCTGTTTCTGAGGCGAAACTGGCATTTTGTACTACAGCATCAAAGCTATTTTGCTGTACTGGGTGCAATTCCAGACCTGCGCCAATGAGTGCATCAACACTATAACTGATGTCATCAGGCGTAGCGTTAAAGACGACAACGACTAAATCATGATTCGCGTCAAGGTCTTCGCCGACAGTATCAGATAGGCTCATCACGATGATACCGGGCATTTGGTCTGTGCCTGTGTTATGGAACGCCAAACGCTCTTGAACTTGTTCGCTAGTTTGCAAGCGGAATAGAGGCGTACTATAGCGAATCGCCAACATCTCTTGGAAAACATTCAGATTGAGCATGATGTCATCAGGACTTGGGACAAGCGCTTCATTTTGTAGGATTGGACGGATGGTATCCCATTGTTCACTGTTCACGCCTTCGGGGGGCATCCCAACGCCGAAATTATTACTCTGGTACGTCCAGTCGATACGGTTGAACCAATCGCTACTGTTATAGCTATCTCTATCAAGGGACTTACTACGCAGTAAATCGCTACCTGCATGGAAGAATGGCACGCCCTGTGAATACATCACATAACTTAGGCTGAGATTTTGCAAGCGTGCGACATCCGACGCTGTGTAGTTCTCTGGTAAGCGATAGACGATATTATCGAATAGAGTTTCGTTATCATGCTTACTGACGTAGATGATGTTCTCTTGTGGGTCGAGTGTGTATCCTGCTGGACTACCGTTGTAATCTATATCCAGCCCTGTGGCTTCTGCGCCTGTGCTATCTATAAATGTATAATTTTGTAAGTTGCCAGCGAGACCAATACGCGTTAAATCGGCTAATTGTAAAGCCCGTTCAAGGTCTTCATTGATGGGGTTGATGCCATTGGGAGCTACAAAGACTCCATTACCAACACCTTGCTCGTCGCGTCCACCGAATGGGCTACCACCACGTACCGCATCGCGCAGACGGTCATTGAATGTACCGATGCCTGTACCTGCTACATTGAATTGGGTCGCATTAATACCTCGTGCATTATTTTCGACTTCGCCAAAGTTCCAGCCTTCACCGTAGACGTAAATCGCTGAACCATCAACGCCATGTTCTTCGATTGTCAAGCTATCGAGTGCCTCACGGACAGCCAGCATATCCGTCAACATATGATGCCCCATAAGGTCAAAGCGGAAGGCATCTACCTTATAGTGAACGGCATTGAGTATGAGGGTGTCAATCATGAGGCGACGCATCATATTATGTTCAGTAGCAGTGTTTTCACAGCAAGTTGAGCGTGTCACATTGCCTGAGGCATCCAGACGATGGTAGTAACCCGGTACTATACGGTCTAGAACGCTACGGGTATTTTGTCCGCTAGAATTGGTATGATTAAAAACGACATCTTGCACTAAACGTAAGCCAGCTTGGTTAATCGCCATGACCATTTGACGATATTCAACTACGCGCGTTGGTCCATCGGCTTCGGTTGCGTAGCTTCCTTCTTGTGCCATAAAGTGATAGGGGTCATATCCCCAATTGAAGCCGTCAAGGTCACGGATTGAATTTATTTCAGCTTGTGGGAGTTCGCTATCAGGCTCAATATTTGCAAATTCACTGTAATCAGGCGCAAACATACGCGAACGATTTTCATTGATGGTGGCAATATCAAACGTTGGTAGCAAGTGCAAATGAGTCAGCCCTGCATCCCCTAAGTTACTCAGATGTTGCATCCCGTTACTTTCATTGACAGTGAATGCGAGGTATGTTCCGCGTAAATCTTCAGGGACTGTTTCATCGAATACACTGAAATCGCGCACATGCAATTCATAAACAGTGATGTCTTCAAATGCGTCGCCATAATCTGGCTTTTCGAGATTTGCCCATCCTTCTGGCATGAATTGAGGGTCATTTAAGTCAAGTAATAATGTCCGCACACTATTTTGCGATAGCGCGACACTATAAGGGTCAGTGACTTCATTTTCGACCATAGCTAGTTCAGTTGGGGCGTAGACTATTACGTTGAAGGTGTAATATTGTAGATACCAGTCTGCTGCGCCTGTCACTGACCAAGTCCCTGTTGCATCGTCACGAGTCATCTCGTGGACAGTTGGTTCAGTGTTTGGTTGGGAATCGGTGTAGACATTCAGTGATACATTTTGTGCTGTCGGTGCCCACACAGTAATTGTTGGGATACCATCAGCATCAAAGTGTGCCCCTAAATCACCATCATAAGTGTAGAGTTCATCTAACACACCGGGAATTTGCAAACCAGATAATTCTGCGACATTTTCGCCACGATAGCCAGCAATCGCAAATTGACCTGTTAGAATTGTTGTGACATTCGCTAGAGCATCTTCGCCTAGCGTGAAAGCAGTATAGCCTTCAAGATGAGGGAATTTTGCGAGGATATCCTCAGATAAGCCATCAGGATTAACACCAAGGTCAAAAGTCTCGAAATTACCGTCTAAGCCAAAGACACTGACTGCCATGCTGGCATCGGCGCTGTATAGTAGACGATAGTCTAAGTTTTCGTTGGCTTCGACATCCCACGCTATCGTATCTTCCGAAACCCAATGAGCGCGACGTTCACGCAAGTTTGCACCAGACACAGATGAGCCTCCTACTGTGACGACTAATGTATTGATAGTTGAATCGTAGGTAAAGGAAACAGTTTCTCCATCTGCTGGAACATTGAAAGCGATATTCGCGCCATCTAATTCTCCATTTGCCCCGTAGTTTTCATCCCATGAGCGACCAATCGCAACTTTTGTTTCATAATCGCCTGCTGGAATGTCACTAGTGCTATAAGTATAAATACCATCCCCATCGACATCTTTTAGCCATGTAAGCATACATTCTGGTGCCCATTCGTTGGCGCAACCAATGTCATCTTGGTAACTGCCAGGCGCAGTGACAATATCGTAACGTACATCGTCCATAATCCAATTTGTATCATGGTCATAAACAAATGTAATGCTGGTATCTTCTACTACATTTAGGCTTATATTTGCGCCACCGGGGTCAGCAAAGCCACCGTAATTTTCATCCCAAGTGCCATTGATAGCCACTTTGTATTCATAGCTTCCTGCTGGAATATCGAATGTGCCTTCCCAAATATCATAAGCCTCGACATAAGTTAGGAAGCTGGCTTCGCAATCAGGTGCCCATTCGCCATCGCACCCTATGAATGGCTGGATTGTACCAGGGATATTGACGATTTCTGGGATTTCTGCGGGGGCTTCGTCTGGTTCTTCTTCTACAATTACATCACCACTGACGCTATCGGAGACAATACCTGTACTATGGTTATATGTGAAAGAAACGTCAGTATCTGCATCTAAAGTGAGGGGGATATTTGTGCCGCCTGCCTCGGCATTGAGACCGTAATTTCTATCCCATGCTCCATCAAGCGCGACTTTGTATTCATAGGTTCCTGCTGGGATGGAGAATGTACCTTCCCAAAGCCCTGACTCTTCATTGAATGTGAGGGCAGTAGTTTCACAATCAGCTTGCCAATCATCAGAACAACCGACTTCACTTTGGAAACTTCCCGGCACAACGACTAATTCTGGTACAGGGAAGCCATCTGGATTTTCTTGGGCGACGACATTGAAAAAGGTCAATGTCCCTAATAATAAAACTAATATCAACGAGAAAAAACGAGTTGAAGAATGGTGCATCCTACACTCCTAAAAAACAATTTTATTAGTTAAACACAGAGACTGTGCAAGCAAAATTTAACCGATACAATGAGCTTTGCCTAGTGATAATACTTTGTAACCGCTCTCAAGTTTTTTGAAGGATTTTTCATGATTTATGACATCACACGTACCGTTTCGCCAACCACTCATCCTTGGGTTGGGGATACTCCATTTTCGGTTGTTCCAATGATGAAAATTCAGGACGGGGCATCCGTTAATTTGATGACGATGACAACCACCTGTCATATCGGGACACATGCAGATGCCTATTATCATTATGAGGATGATGGGGAACATCCAGCTCAAATGCCACTTGAAAATTATATTGGGCGTGCGCGAGTGGTGACGGTTACAAAAAATGAAGGCGCACTCACATTAGACGATTTCGCGGATGTAGATTTAGTAGGTGGGGAGCGATTGCTAATTCATAGTTACGTGAGTGACTTTGCGGATAATGAATGGGCGGATAAGATTCCGTATTTGAGTGTAGAACTCATTGAGCATTTAGCGAAACTAGGCTATAAGCTAATAGGCTTAGATTCGCCGTCAGTCGATGCTTATGACAGTAAAGACTTGCCGTGTCATCATGCTTTGCGACGACACGGTCTGGTTAATTTAGAACATTTACAATTGAGCGGTGTCCCTGATGGTGATTATGAACTGATTGCTTTACCACTCAAGCTAGACTTAGCTTGTGGTTCACCAGTACGCGCTATTTTACGACCCTTAGGTTAATCACTCGTTGCCTTGACAATATTTTCGGTATTAACGATTCGCGTGAAGATTAAATCGATAATACTCGGTGATATGCGATGCAAATAGTTAATTATTTGAGTCTGTAAGCCACCTAAAATCACTTGAGGCTTATTATAACGAACCGCGGCTACAATATTACTTGCAACGTAATCTGCGCTTTGGACATTTATAAAATCACCTGCACCTGTATCTTGTGTAAGGTCATCTAAATTGCCTTCATTCATCGGGGTAGCGGTATAACCCGGCATCACAATCGAGACTTTGATATTGTCTTTGTACACTTCTCGTCTCAGGGCTTCACTAAAGCCATTAACACCTGATTTTGTACCTGTGTAAACGGCTTGTCCGGGCGTACCAGCAAAGGCGACAATACTGCTCACATTGACAATATGTCCGCTATGTTGCGCTTTCATCAGAGGTAAGACAGCTTGCGTCATACGGATAACGCCTGAGAGATTGGTTTCGATGATGGTTTGCCAGTTATCGAATTCTTTTTCTTCAAGGTAGCCTCCTTTGGAGATACCCGCATTATTGACCAGCACATCAATACGCCCAAATTCATCAAGTGTTGTCTTAACGATATTGTTGATGTCCTCTTCTTGGGTGACATCTCCTGCAACAGTGAGGACACGCGTATCAAATTGTTCTAAAAGCTCGCTTTGTACTTCTGCTAACACATTGGCTCGGCGGGCAACTAAAACTGTGTGTGCGCCTTGTGCCGCGAAAATTTTGGCACTGGCGCGTCCAATGCCTGATGATGCCCCTGTGATGATAACGACTTTATTTTGAAGTGACGTTGGATTGCTCTGTTCTAATTGACGAAATAATTGCCAGATACCAAAACCAGCGATACTTGTTGCCAATAAATTACGTAGTTTCATGAGGTTCCTCAAGGCTTGATGGTTAGAATACACTCATCATAGCCAAAAAAGTGTAAATAATCAGCAGGCTTTCCTTAGAATTAAATAGGAATCCGATCTATTTAATCTGTAGAACGTGTTTCCTCACAATATTTCTTTAGGGCTTCTGCTGTCATATCAAAACCTGCTTGAACATCAGATAAGACAGTTAATTTGAGAATGGGTGCAAGTAAACCTGAGAAATGTTCCCATGTCTGATATTGTGTTCGCGTTTCATCAAGTTCGGTTAAAATCTGGTAACGGGTTGGACTCAACCAAAGATTATCTTTAAAGGGATACCGCCATGCTATTAGGTAAGGGGATTGAATACGTGTGATGAGTTCCTTTTGTAAGCGCTCAGAACGCCCGAGTTTAACTGTAAATTGAAATATTTCTCCGACTTTGAAGTTTTGCATTTGAACATTGTATGTGAAAGGATTCCACTCATCGTATGCTTTAAAATCAGTCAAAACATTCCAAACGTATTGACGAGGTGTGTTGATAATAATCGTGCTATAGGTCGTGCGCCAATGGTTAGGGTTAAACGTGGGTAACGAGTTAGCCATTACGTATTTCTTTATTTACTTATGTTTAGGGACAGTTGCTAATATCTTAAAGCCTTGTGCTTCGACCTCATCTCTATAGCGCAAGGTTGGGTCAAAATATTCGACTAAACCAGCTAGCACTAAACCAGCAAAAAATGCTACACCAAGTTGTAATATCGGCTCAAAAGTATCTGTCAGTGGTGGTGGAGCAGGACTAATACCAGGACGATTGATAATTGTTACTTCAGCAGGTGTATCCCCTAAATGTGGGAAATAAAATTGAGAGCGCGTTTCTAAAACGGTAATTGCGGCAGCTTCTAAACGAGTTAACGCTAACTCGTCGGGGTGGCTCATATACACGATACCGATACTACGGTCATTATTGGCGGCAATGCCTAAACCAGCTAATAAGTCTTCATTGCCAACTTCAACAATAAGCTCATCGCGAAAGCTAGTGCTTTGTACCCAATCCGTAAAAGCATTGACTACAAACTCAGATGCTAACCACACATCCTGATAATCACCATCACGCACATCGAAGTTGCTGGCTTCTTGGGCAGCACTATAACTAAAATTAGTCTGATAGCCTCCTGCGCCTGTTTGCTCATTAGCGAGGAATTCTGGAATGGCAAAAAATGCAGCTACAATGACGGGTACAGCAATAATCCACCAGCGACGCATTAAAACACGCAAAACTAAGATTAATTCCATTGTTTTATTCGCTCCTTTATAGCATCGCAAGCATAACGGACACTCTGATTTGTGGGTAGGGAGTTTTTTCTTAACGTAGGAAACGATTTCTTAGATTTCTCAATTGAATAGCCAACTTCCATACAAAAATAAGCCAAGTTGAATATGTCAGCGTTTCTTGGATAGGTTCTGGATGATGAGCTAAACTTGCTTCTAAGTATTTGTGAGTTGGTGGAGTACAACGTTTTGGTAATTCTTTAATGGAGAACCAATTTACATCTACGGTCTCATCACTTTTTTTGATTATCTGACCACCAATTACGCGGCACTCATAGAGATGAGCTACTTTCTTAGTTTGTGGACGGTAAAAATCGCCTACATGTTTGGCAACCTCAACGTTTAAACCTGTTTCCTCATATGTTTCACGAATAGCAGCCGAAGCAAAATCTTCACCTTTTTCAACCATGCCACCTGGCATATCCCATATCCGAAAATCTTCACGCTTTTGCAGTAAAATTTTTGAGTGTGTTTCATCAAATATAATAGCCAGAGATGTGTGTTTAACCATAACGCGCTCCGAATTCTTCTATGGTGATACCATAAATGTGCTTATCGTAATAAGTTCCCATTGTATAATTTGCGCGCCGAATTTGACCTTCTTTGGTAAAACCTAATGCTTCATGCAAACGCATAGAACTTTCATTCCAACCATGGATGTCAACATGGCATTTTTGATAACGTAATTCATCAAAGAAGTAGTGTAGAAGTAAAATTATTGCCTCAGACGCATAACCCTGACGTTGAAATTCCTCTCGGATAGCGACGCCATATTGGAATGTGCCATTACGTGGGTCGGTATGATGTGCGCTGATAACGCCGATAACAACTTGAGTTTCATTGAGTTCGATTTCCATATGAAAATTATGTCCGTCAGGAGGTTTATTAGAGGCTTCTTCTGCCCATTTTTGAGCGCGTGCTTTACTACTTGGAAAATGTAACTCGCTGAGATTTCGCATCATATCGCTATCCATATCCCAATGATAATGCACTTCCCAATCATCGGGTTCAACTGCTCGTAAGCGGATGCGCTCCGTTTGCCAGAAATTGTTGCTCATCACTTTGTTCCAAATGCCATACTTATTATTTCAGGTCTATTGCAACTTATCTCAGACACTTCATCTTTAGTAAACCAACGAGCTAATTTTGTACCGTAGATATGATGTTCTTCAGGACGGAGTTCACCACCCATGATAATGCCTGAAAATGCTATACCAATTCCATGATAAGATTCTTTGGGTTCAATAACTTCGTAAACGTGGAGTAAATCTTTTGCTTTACCAATGTAACCTGTTTCTTCTAGCAATTCACGCTCTGCGGCTTCGCGTAATGTTTCGCCATAATTTACAGCACCACCCGGTATGTTCCAAGTGGTTGAACCATCAGGCTTATAGTGGGGTGTGAGTAGGATTTTCTCGTCTTTTACAATAGCCACAATGGCTCTGACACGAACTTTAAGTTTATCAGTCATGATACAATCCAATCGGGTCTTTCCAGATAAAATTTCGTTTCTGCTGTTTTGCTTCCCATGCTTGTTGGATGAAGCTATTCATCTGCTGATTAAAATTTTTGGTATCGAATTTTAGTGCGTGTTGTCGAATGACAGTTGGGTCGTATTTGTTCGCGTCAAAGTCTGCCATCACATTTACAAGGCTATCAACGCTTTGCTCATCGAAAAATTCACCTGTAACACCCTCTATAACCGTGTCTAATGCGCCACCACCTTTATAAGCAATCACAGGACGTCCACAGGCTTCGGCTTGCACAGGTGTAATGCCGAAATCTTCTAAACCGGGGAAGATAAAGGCTTTCGCTTTTGCCATCAAATCGGGTAACTCTTCATCTGGTACATAGCCTAAAAATTCGACGGTTTCACCAGCCATTGCTTGGAGACGTTCCATATCTCTCCCTTTGCCCCCGATTTTGAGGGGTAAGCCAAGTTTGGTAGCGGCTTGTACAGCTAAATCAATCCGTTTATAGGGGATGAGGCGCGAGATAATAAGAAAATAATCTTCGACTTCACTATTTGCCACGGGTTGAAAACGTTCGGTCTCAACAGGTGGGAAGATAATCACGCTATCACGATTATAATAGGTTTGGATACGTTCCTGAATTTCGGTACTAATGGCTATGAAATGGGTCACTTTTTGGGCAGCATTGTAATCCCAATTTTTCATGACATTGATAAGTGGTCTTAAGCCCATTTCTGCTATCTGCCCAATACCTTCACGCTTAATGTAGGCATCCAATTGCCAAACATAGCGTGTTGGAGCGAGGCAATAACAAATATGCACACTCTTTTCTGAGTCAAAGCCTAATCCATGACAAAACCCACTCTTATTGCTGAGGATAACATCATAATCATTTAAGTTGAGATTGTGCCATGCGAGTGGGTATAGTGGTAAATAGGGTTGATGATGCGTGTGTATGGCAGGTAATTTATCCATCCACAGGGTGCGAATATCCCATGTGTTGTAAATATCAGGCATGATGTCTGGTGCATAAATGCTAGTAAAAATGGGACTATCGGGATGTTCTTCAACTAATGTTGCTAGAACATCCTCCGCGCCACCAATTTGATTTAACCAATCATGTACAAGGGCTAATTGCACAAAGTCTCCTCTGTTATTAATTAGGATATTTTCTCTCTGTTGTGCCACGTGCAATAAAGATGCCTGTTTCTTTTTCGATGAGAATGCCACCTTTATTTGCAATAATTGTGTTGAGATTATTTCGTATATCGTTTTCGTGTTGTCGGATAATATCGGCACCGTCTATGGTGACCATTGACACAATATAATCAATGATAGGTTGTGCTGAGGGTATCCATAAATCATTGATAAACTGCACCATCCGAATATCGGCGAAATAGGGCATCAATTGCCCCGTGCCATTTTGCAAGCCAAAAGTCTTTTCGACAAGGCTTTCCCATTGTGTGACTTCGTCAATATGCTGGGCATAGACATAAATTTTCTTCATATGATTATTGCCATTTGTCGCTGCGAATAAAACACCATCTGGTTTTAAAACACGACGAAACTCACTAATGGCTTTCACTCTATCAGGCACATGGTAGAGCATGTAATTAGCTAATACAACATCAAAGCTATTATCTGGATAGGGGATGTCTACCGCATTGACCACATCATAAGTCATGCGCTTTGCTAATTTGCCAAGATGCTTCTTATTATCTTCGACCATACCTGCTGATAAATCAGTCAGTGTCAGCTTCCAATCATCAGGGATACGGTTTGCGTTTTCTGCCCATAAATCGCCCCGTCCTGTCCCTATTTCGAGGATAGTCGCATTGTGTGGGATTTCTTGAAGCATCAAGTCGAATATTAAATTTGGTACAGCCTTATGGCTCGTACTATAATTTTCGTGTAAGCGAATCCGCGCTGATAATTTATCAGCATTATTATATTGTTGCTCTTTAAGGTGTTGTGGATTGCTGTAGCGATTTTTATCTAACATCGTTAATCTCCTGCCAATGAACACTTGGCTCATTTTGTAGGAAAAATAGGTTTAGGTCACAAAACTAAAGATAGCGTAGGGGATGCGTCAGTTATCAAAGATGTTTTTTTGTCGGAGTTGTTGCACAGGTGCATAATTCATCCGATGAATCTCACATGCTCCATGCTCACGCAAGGCAGATTTATGAGCGCGAGTGATATAGCCCTTGTGCTTATCAAAGCCATATTCAGGAAATTGTGTCGCATAGTCAACCATTTTGTTGTCACGATAGACTTTCGCCAAGACACTTGCTGATGCAATACTGAGAGAGAGACTTTCACCGCGTGTTAATGATTCTTGGATTGTGTCATCATAATTAGGGAGGGTGAGGTAATCGACAAGTAAAACGTCAGGTTCAGTGATGTTATCGGTGAAAGCATTATCTAATGCACGGTGCATGGCTTTATAAGTTACACGAGTCAAGTTGCCGATTTTAGGCATTTCTTCAGCAGATACTTCACCAATTCCCCAAGCTAATGCTATATCTTTGATAACTTCATAAGTACGTTCACGTTGTAAGCGTGTCATTTTCTTACTATCTTTCACACCTTTCAGAGTTTTTTGTAACTCGTCAAGGTTATCTAGGGGTAAGCAGACTGCTGCCGCAACTAATGGACCTGCCATTGGACCCCGTCCTGCTTCATCTAAGCCAAAAATATAGCGATGTCCTTGTTCATAGTAGGTGTATTCACGCATAGGACTTGTTGTCTTGTCCTTGCGTGGGGGTTTTTCGTTCATAAACACCCTTACGCCAATTTTGACGAATTTGCCAGATTTCAACCAAGATATGCAATGAATCTTGTATTAGTCGCATCCGACTGTCATCATCATAATACCACGTAATAGGAATATCTATAATATTGTAGCCACGTCGAAGCGCAATAAAAATGAGTTCAACATCAAAGCCGATGCCATTCATTTGCTGAACGCTGAACAAATCGTCTGCAGCTTCTCGTGAGAACATCTTAAAGCCACACTGCGTATCTTCAAACTCGTTTACAGCTGAAACTTTCACAATAAAATTAAAGATGCGTCCAATGAGATGACGATATTCAGGTTCACCAACACGATTTGCCCCTTCACCTTCACGACTACCGATTAATATATCAGCACTTTTATCATTTTTAGGTAAAAATTTGGAGATTTCTTCAATTGGCATCGATAAATCAGCATCACAGATAAAGCGATAGTCCCCATCCGCCGCTAACATACCTGCCTTAACTGCGCGTCCCTTACCTCGTTCGGCGAGTTGGATAAACTTCACATAGTCATGCTCTTTCGCAAAGTTTTCAACAGCTTCTTTTGTTCGGTCTGTACTGCCATTATCAACCACAATGACCTCGTAACTATAGTCTTGGGTAGATAAATACTCGTCAATTTTTGCCAAAGTGGGTGGCAGACGATGTTCCTCGTTGAGGGCAGGTATTACAATTGATAAAAATGGGCTATCTAAAGTCAAAAAGAAAACTCCGACCAGTGTATGCTAATTCTGAGGCGGCGAGAGCATTGAGTCAATATACTCGATAGATACTGTCCGCGTTGCCTGTACAGCTTTACGTTTCTTGAGAATTTTCGGCAAGTCGAGTAACCCTCGCATCATCCCGCGTAACCGTGCGCGCGCTGCTTCACCACGCCACGCTTTTAAGGCATCAATTGCCAATGTCACTTGGCGCTGGATGATTTGACCTGCATATTTACGCCAAATTTCACTTGGCAAATTCTTAACTAGCAAATGCAGAGAATTACGCCCATCATAATAACTGGCTGTAACGCCTCCACCTGTTGCCGATAGGTGATGATAAACGATAGCATTAGGGGTGTAAAGTGTACGCCAACCTGCTAATTGGGCGCGCCAAGCAATATCGACATCTTCTAATAAGAAAAAGTAATCATCATCTAGTAAACCGATTTCGTCTAGTACCTGCCGACGATAGGCGGACGAACCACCACAGGCACTAAAGACATACTCTTCTTCATCAAACTGACCTTCATCTTTCTGCCACACCCCCCGATTAAAGGCTCTGCCATCTGTTGTAAAGCCATCTCCTGTGGTATGAAACGTGTCACGTTGATTATAGAGCATCATCTTACTTGCAATAATGCCAACATCCTCATACTTCTCAAAGGCGTTGACGATAGCTGAAACCCATTCGGAATCAACTTCTGTATCATTATTTAATAGTGAAACAATCTCGCCTTGGGCTTTTTCCATCCCCACATTACAAGCGCCAGTAAAACCACGATTTTCGGGTAGCTCAATTAAGGTCACGTCAGGATAATTATCTTTGATATATTGTTGTGAACCATCTTCAGAATTATTATCCACAATAATAATTTCAATCGGTGAATAAGACTGATTTTGCAAGGCATCTAGGCAGGGTTGCAAAAAATCTTTTGCATTCCAATGTGGTATAACAACACTAAATAGCGGGTTTGACATTGTCAATTTTACTCTTTATACAAAATGTGCGCGTTATTGTCTCAAATAGTCTCGATATTGCAATTGCCAACCACACATCCTACTCATAGCGTAATATTACAATCAGCCTTAAGGACTAAAGTCACATTGTGTCAAATAGATGTTTAACGTAAATTATGATGTACGGATAAATCTCATCAGCAATAAATCCATAAGGAATTCTCCAAATGAATAAAAATATGCAATGGTTAGTTCCAGACCGCGTTATCTATTGGAAGTTATCAGGCAATATCACGATGGACGATTTTCGTGAAGGCTTGGTTGATATTAGCCAAATTCTGCAAAGCGCCAGCGCAAAAATTCATGTGGTGTTTAATGCACGGGATGCAAGAAGTTTACAAGGGGAAAGTAAAACGGTTCGCAATATTGCGCGTTTTGTTGCTCGTGATACACAGATGGGCTGTTTTTTCGTGATTACTAATAGCTTCGTTCTGAAACATCACCTCAACCGCGTAACTGTCGATTTCGGTACCCAATTGCGCTATTCAGATAATTTCCGTAACGCTTGGAATTCGCTCCATAATATTGACAGTAGCTTACCTTATGCCGTGCCTGAAAAACCAGAATTTGCTAAATCAATCCGCAAATTTGCTTAAATAAGTTGCTTGGGGAAGCCACTAATCTTTGAGTAGATTCTCTTTTTCAAGGAAATCATCCACAGCAGATTGCCAATGTCGCATCGTAATTCCCAGTTGCTTTGCTGAATTATTGGCTAACCCACTATATACAGGGGGTTGGGACGGGCGCGCCCACTCATAACGGCTGATGCGTCCTAATTCAACATCTCCAAATCCTGCTTTATCTAAAAAGTAGCGTGCAAATTCATAACGCGAAACAGTTCCCTCATTAACAAGATGATATGTGCCATAACGTCCTGTTGTGATGAGTTGAGCAATCGCATCCGCAAGGTCGTCATTATAGGTTGGGTTGGCTATTTCATCGACCACAACATTGATGTTTTTACCTGCTTTTACTGCATCCAAAATAGCCTGAATGAAGTTTCTGCCACCATGTGCAAATAACCAACTGGTTCGCACAATATAATGGCGTGGATTAACTTCTTTTACAGATTTTTCGCCGACCATCTTGCTATAGCCATATGGATTAACGGGATTAGTAGAATCATATTCGTAATATGCTCGTTTACCTCTTCCATCAAAAACTTCGTTACTACTAACTTGTAAAATTGCGGCATTAAGATTATTTGTGGCGATTGCTAAATTTTGTGCGCCATATCCATTCACGAGAATCGCTTTTTCAGTATCTTTTGCACAACCGTCCACGTCTGTCCATGCAGCTGAGTTAATGACAAGGTCTGGCTTGATTTGTTGGATGACGGAGTTCACTAGCTTAAAATTTGTGATGTCTAAATCTTGTGAGCCATAGCTGAAAACTTCGTGATTTTGTATCAAAATTTCAGCTAATTTTGACCCTAGCTTGCCATTCCCACCTGTGATTACTATCCGCATTAATTATCTCCAAAATATTTTGCAATGAGATGCCATCGCATGTATTAAAGGTCTTTTTCCATGTACCATTCAGTTTCACTATCTTCTACCTGATCATGGTAAAAACCAAGACTTGCATAAAATTTAATGAGTGGCATCGCTTTCTCATCAACAAATACGGATAAGCGTTGAACACCAGCATCCACATTAATAGATTCCTCAACATCGTAAATTAGTGCCGAAGCAATCTCATCGTGCTCAAAAGTAGGATGTACAAATAGATTGTGAATAGAACGTAGGTCTTCACAATCACAATCATCCATGATGGGTATACCATATTGGCAGACTCCAGCAATTGTATCATTCACAATAGCCACAATCAGATGTCTGTTATCACTATTTAAAGTTTTCTCAAATGCCTCTTTTGTATATAGGCTTTTGATTATCCTCTGTGTGTAGTGTTCATCTGTCTGTTGCGTTAAAACTTGCTCAATTAAGGCAATAATTTCTGGAATGTCATCTATCTCTGCATCATAAATATCAACAGTCATGCTATTTCTACCGAATAATTTATTTCAAGGATTGCTTGATTTTGCCAAGATAGTATCGCATATGCTGGCATTTGTAGCCTCTCCCAAATGATTTCTCGGGCTTCTTGCATGATGTCTCCTAGATACATTGAAAGTATGCGACCATGCGTTACGATAGCGACTGTCTCGTTTTGATGTCGTTGTGCTAAATTGCTAACTTGTACTGAAAATCGCATTTTTGCATCATAAAATGTCTCATCGCCAAAGTGTAATTCTTGAGGATGTCGCATTGCTAATTTCACGGTTTCTCGAAATTCCGTTTGGCTCTCATAAAATTTGCTAGACTCTGTTTCTTGGAGATTAGGTTTAATTATAGGATTAGAAAGTTTAAGTTCATCAGCAATGTATTGTCCTGTGAGTTGAGCTTTTCTCTCAGTGCTTGTGTAAATTTGGTCGATGGTATGATGTTTGATTTTCTGCGCCAAAATTTTGCAAAGTCGCTGACTATCCTCAGTGAGAGTCCAATTTCTAGCGATTATATTTTTGTTAATTTGGGTTGGTGCATGTCGAATGAAGATAATCGTGGTCATGATTTTTACCTAAAGATTAGGGTCATGGTGGTATCATCTAGGATAACGGTAGCGAGGCTAAAATTTTCTATACCAGCGTTTGCTGATAACTGTTGCATAAATAGGTTCCCGCGTGATTCTGCTTCATTGACTAAATTTGCTAACTCAGTAGTTGTTGGGGCAAAAACTGTACCACCAATTTCAACACCTACAATATCTAGTTGATTAGCACTCGTTAGCTGGACAACTAAGCCTGCTGATTGCCAAATCCCTGCACTGACCTCAAATTCGGCATTGATGACCATACCCCCTGCGCGCAAATCAAAAGTAGCATTCCGCATTCTATCGCCTGTTGAAGAGCAAATAGTAGATATTTCTAGGCATTGATTTAGAATGCCTGCTTCACTAAAGCTGACTTGCATCTGACGTTGCATTTCGCTTTCGGTATCACCAATGATGATACTGACCCCTGAACCTGAGCCATCGAAGGTCTGGGAGTAACTGCCCGTATTCAGAGTAACTGACCCAACTGTTTGAACATCCATGAGTGCAGGAATCGTTGGGACTGGAGCGTTAAGTATCTCTTCTGTATCACCAATTTCTTCTAAACCAAAATTAGATAAAACTAAACTCGGCAACATCGGGAAGATAGCCATAGCGACTAAGCCTGTAATAACTATTCCAATCCCACCCACACCAAGGCAACCACATCCAAGTAATAATGGTGAGGTCTTTTTCCGACCTGTTTGATAGCGCTCGATTTTCATGCCAATATCACATTTCTCTGATACGATAGACGTACATTGTACAGGAGATACTCCATGCGAAAATATCCGCTTTTATTGATGATGACCGTTCTACTCGGATTCACAGCACATTTTAGCCTACAAAATGATGCTACAGTCGGCGCATCGGGGGTTGGTGACCCGTACTTTCCTGAATTAGGAAATGGTGGCTATGATGCCCAACATTATACAATTGACCTTGATGTTGATTTAGACACAACATCAATCGCTGGCTCTGTAACGATGTCTGCACAGGCGACACAAGCATTGAGTCGTTTTAATCTGGATTTTGCGGGGTTCACGATTGAGGATATTCAGGTTGATGGTCAGGTAGCGAGATTTACGCGCCACAATCGTGAGTTAATTATTACACCGCAATCCATTATTGCTGATGGTTCACTATTTGAAGTCACTGTCAGTTATGCAGGTGTTCCCGGAAGGGATGTTAATTTGCCGACCTTGCCATTCTCGCGTGGTTGGACATTTTATAGTGGTGGGGTCTATGTTGCTAGCGAACCTGATGGCGCGTCGCTTTGGTATCCTGTCAATGACCATCCGAGTGACAAAGCGACTTATACAACCATCATTACAGTTGATGAGCCTTATATGGTGGCATCTAATGGCACTTTAGAGGATGTTTTTGCTGAAAACGGGCAAAGTACCTATACATGGGAAAATCATGACCCGACAGCGAGTTATCTGGTGACAGTAAATATTGCCGAATTTGCTCGCTCAGATGATACAGTTATTGATGGTGTTCCGATTCGGAATTATTTTCCTGAATATCGGCAGAATTTTGGCGACGAAGTTTTTTCAAATACAGGCGAAATGATGGAACTATTTAATCATAGTTTCACAGCCTATCCTTTTGAAGCCTATGGCGCGGTGGTTGCGGATACATCCTTACCATTTGCGCTTGAAACGCAAACACTATCTCTATTCGGGACAAATATCCTCACCCGTGATTCTGGTGCACAAGTGACAATTGCTCACGAACTCGCGCATTCTTGGTTTGGTAATCATGTTAGCCCTGCTATGTGGCGCGATATTTGGCTTAACGAGGGTTTTGCGACATATGCTTCGGTCTTATGGGTAGAAGAGCATTATGGACGCGATGTTGCCAATCGCTTGATGGATAATTGGTATAGTGTTGTGCAAAACAATCGCGTCATCATTGGCGACCCCGGTGTGCAAAATTTATTTAGCATCAGTGTATATTTTAGAGGGGCATGGACGCTTCATGCACTTCGGCACGATGTAGGCGATGAGATTTTTTTCGACATCATCCAGACCTATCAGACACGCTATGCTCATCAAAATGCTGAGATAGCTGATTTTGTAGCTATTGCTGAAGAAGGCAGTGGACAAGATTTAGATGTGTTTTTTGATGAATGGCTCTATCAAGCTGAGATGCCAGCAAAATAAGTCAAGTTTGGGGGACTGTTGTCCCCCTTTTTTATGCTAATTGGCGTTCCGACCGTTTATCTATGACAACTTCTAATCCATCTGCTATATCATTTGACGAAATCCATTGATGAACCATGTCAGCAAATAAATCGGGATTTTCGCCACTCCAACCATGATGTACATCGGGCGCGAGGACGCCAACACTGTGATTGAGAGCTTTCGCTAATAGACTCACTGATTGTACATTAATTGCCTCTTCTTTTGCGCCTGCAACAAACAATGTAGGTATGTTGATATTGTGCTCACGCAATTTTTCTGCTGGCTCGTAGCTTAGAATTTCAGGCAAGATATTATTGAATGTGGTCATATCCATTTGTTTCATGCTGGTGAAATAGGCCTGTGATGAGTCCTCATCTAGTTGGAACATTTTCGCATTTTGACGAATAAAAAAATCATTTTTGATAATTAGTTTGCTGGCTTGCACCATTATTCTATTCATCAAAGGTAATTGAATTGCATTCACACCACTGATAATCGCTGATTCTACCACTTCTGGTCTGTGTTGCATCATTTCAATTGTGGTAATGCCACCGAGCGATAAGCCAACTATATGTGCTTTTCCATGAGGAGCTATTTCAGCAACGGAATTGGCTGTGATTTCCGCTATTGCTGCTAAAGATGTTGCTTGAATATGATTGCTATCTCCATGACCGGGTAAATCAATTGATATTGAATGGTAATGTGGTAAACGGGTCGTTACTTCATGCCAAGACCAGCTTGCCATACCAGCCCCATGCAAAAACACAATTGTTTTGCCGTCTGGATTTCCTGTTGCGGTGTAATGCAAGGTCATTGCTTATTTATCCTCTCGTGTTTTATCTGGAATACTAACTAAACTCATCATGTAACGTTTACGGTTAGGCGCAGGTTTATTGCTCAGTGCTTTCTGAACGAGCTGTGTTACTGCTTGATTGAGTTCTTGTGCTTCATCTTCTGATAGATAGAAGAATGCTTTGCTATATGACATATTACCCCTAATAACATCGGGGTCATCTTGAGATGAATTTTCAACGAAGCGCACAAAATCACCAATAAGCGAAGCGGCGAAGGTTGTGAAATAGTGAATATGCTCCTCGCCACTCATATTCTGGATTTCTTTCGGTGTTAGGCGACCTGCGCCAGCGATTAGGCTGTAGACTTTTTCCACTGTTCCTCGTATTGGTGTTTCAGAAACTACCTCTAAAATGTTATTTTCTGTCAGCGTGTTGATATGCCGATAGAGTGTTGCTTGGGCAATATCGGGTAATTGTTTGCTGATTTCCTGGGGAGTCATGTCTTGGTTCATCAGTTCTGTGATAATCCGCATACGAATTGGGTGCAGAATGATGTCTGCTTTGCTTTCACTCATAATTATTCTCAATATTGATAATTAAAAATGATTATATTATTAAAATTGAGAATAATCAAGTAAATAAAAATTTCTGAACAATTCATTGTTTAATTAAAGTTATTCGTCTATTAGGAGTGAAACGTCTGTTTCGCGCTTTTGGGCTTCGTTGTCGTATATCAGATAATCAGCTAAAGCTGTAGTGACGACGGAAGTGGCAAGGGGCAGGGCATCTTCATCCCAATCGAATTTTGGGTGATGATGTCCATATTGATGCGCTTCGTTTTGCGGGTTACGACAACCCACAAGAAAAAACATACCGGGGGCTTCGTCTAAAAAGTAGGACATATCCTCAGATGCCATTGTGCGAACTGTCTTATCCAGTTGAGACATATCCATGATATTCAGTAACGCGCCTCGCATCCGATTGACAATTTCTGCATCATTGATGAGTGGAATATTGAGATGCTTTACTTTTACCTCGGCACGACAGCCAACTGACTCACAAACTGATTTACTGACATCACGGATATGTTGCTCTAATAATTCGGATGTATATGCGTTAAAGGTACGGAATGTCCCCACAATTTCCACAGTTTCGGGGATGATATTATGTTTCATTGTTTTGGTGTGTAAGCCCGTAACCGATAGCACGACCGCACCATCCATTGCATTCATGCGTCGCCCGACCATACTATGCAAGGCAGTGATGAGTTGTCCTGTGCAAGCAACGGGGTCAATTGTTGTATGAGGCATTGCAGCATGTCCACCTTTGCCTCTCACAGTAATCTGAAAGGTAGAAGACCCCGACATAATTGCACCTTTAGCAACACCAACTTTCCCGACTTCTAAGGGTTGCCATAGGTGAATACCGAAACTATGGTCAGGAATAGGGTCATCGTCGATAATACCGTCTTTTATCATCGCTAATGCGCCACCAGCACCCTCTTCACCGGGTTGAAATACAAATTTGATGCGTCCTTTAATTTGATTCCGATATTTGGACATAATCTTGGCAACTGCTAGACCAACAGCCATATGACCATCATGAGCGCAAGCGTGCATTTTACCGTCTTCTAGTGAAACAAAATCATGTTCATTTTGTTCATGAATGGGGAGGGCATCCATATCTGCACGATAGAGAATGGTTGGACCATCTTCATCGCCTTCAAGGATAGCGACAACACCTGTTTTGGCGATACCCGTTTGTACTTCAAGACCTAAATTCGTAAGTTCTTGGGCGATAATTTTCGAGGTGCGGATTTCTTCAAAAGCTAATTCAGGATAACGATGGAAGTCACGTCTACGTGTGATGAGTTCATCACGCAATGCTTCGGCTTCAGCTTTAAAGTCAATTTTGGTGTTGATTTGTGTCACCCAGAAATCCTCATGGTATAATCAGATGGTCACACTATGAACTGTATCATAACTTTACCCATTAAAGAAAAAAGACTCGCGCTAACGAGTCTAATTTGTTTACTTATCTGAAGTCGCAAGACGTTCGGCGTATTGTTGTTTATAATAATCCAGATATTCGCCTGTCTTGATTTTGCGCCACCACCATTCATTGTCTTTATACCATTGAATTGTTCGGGCGAGTCCTTCTTCAAAAGTATGCTTGCGTTCCCAACCGAGTTCATCTTTTGCTTTATCAGCATTCATTGCATAGCGACGGTCATGTCCTTCGCGGTCACGAACGTATTTAATGAGTGATTCGGGTTTATCCATGAGTTCAAGTAAGAGCTTAATCACATCAATGTTATAACGGACATCCTCTCCAGCAATGTTGTAGGCTTCACCTGATTTTCCCTCAAACAGCACTTTCATAACGCCACGAGCATGATCTTCTACATGCAACCAATCCCGAACTTGCATGCCATCACCATAAACAGGTAAATCGTTGTCTTCGAGAGCTTCGGTGATGAAGAGAGGGATGAGCTTTTCAGGATATTGATATGGACCATAGGTGTTGCTACCGCGCGAGATGACGGTATCCATGCCATAAGTGACGTTGTAGCTTCGCACCATCAATTCGCCACTCGCCTTACTGGACGCATAAGGACTATTGGGCAAAAATGTATCGGTTTCAACGCTAAAGCCTTCCTCAACATCTCCATAGACTTCATCAGTGGATACCTGCATAAAGCGTCCGATACCATGCTGACGACTCGCTTCTAATAGACGATAGACACCAAAAACGTCAGTACGAATGAAGGCTTCGGGGTCAAGGATGCTACGGTCAACGTGGCTTTCTGCGGCGAAATTGACGACAGTGTCAATATTATGTTCTTCAAAAACACCGCGCACACCTTCAAGGTCAGCAATATCACCCTGAACAAAGTGATGATTGCTCAAATCTTTTAACGGGAGCAAATTATCGGTATTGCCAGCATAGGTGAGTTTATCAAAGCTAATAACATTCAGTTCAGAATGTTCGTTTGCCATAATACGCACAAATTCACTGCCGATGAACCCTGCCGCACCTGTGACGAGAATATTTTTCATAACCTAGCTCTCCGTATTGGTTTCCGTCGCGCTATCTTTAGCTTCACTTGCCTTTGGTGTATCCTCAGCTTTGAGAACAAAACGTTCGATTGCTTCGGCAACGCCATCATCATTGTTGCTTCCGACGATTTCATCTGCTACAGCTTTGGTTTTTTCTGCTGCATTTTTGACTGCTACTGCGAAACCAACTGTTTCAAGCATCTCTACATCATTTTCTGCATCACCAATGCCCATCACGTTTTCAGGTTTTGCTTCTAACTGCCGTAATAATGTCTTAACCCCATGCCCTTTATTTGCACCCTTGGGTAAAATTTCGAGTGAGGTTAGCACGCCACCATCTGTGAAGCTAACTTTATTACCGATTTGTTGGTCAAGTTGCCAGCGTAAGGCTTTGAGTTTGCGCTTATTACCACCAACAACAATCAATTTATTCATTTTGACTGTTTCTACATGGTTAATCAGCGAGCCGATTGCTTCAGGCATAGGTTCGCCAAATTCAGCGATTTTATTCACGCTGTCTTCAGAGGTTTTGCAAACAAGACGATTACCACTGTAAGCAACCACTTCAAAACCT
Organism: Phototrophicaceae bacterium; assembly: GCA_965230145.1. Lineage (GTDB taxonomy): Bacteria > Chloroflexota > Anaerolineae > Aggregatilineales > Phototrophicaceae > JAUZRW01. The sequence goes on along the minus strand of CBDDKI010000002.1, from coordinate 1,152,438 downwards.
TGTGATTCTGCATATTGAATAGCCCGACGTGCTGTTGTAGGGTCGAGTTTGATTTCTTGGCGGATAGTTCCGTCAGCATTGTAGGTGATTAAACCTTGAACAAAGACACCGGGTGTATCTAGGTTTAAATCCTTAATCATAGCTTCTGCACTTTTACGTGTTTTTCCTGTAGCAATGATAACTTTAATACCCTGTGCAATTGCTTTTTTGATGGCTTCTTTATTGCGGTCGCTGAGTTTATGTTCATCATTGAGTAAAGTGCCATCAAGGTCAATGACGATGTACTGTATATTGCGTTTAATATCCATATTTCCCCTTTTTAAATCCAGAGTGTGCTGTTATCGGCAACATTCATGATAACACCACGCGGTTTGATAAGTTTATTGCTCTGTACGGAGGCATGACGACCAATGAGGCTATCACGGAGCATGCTATCTATATCTTCGACACGACTATCTTCTAATAAGATAGAGCGTTCAATTTCACAATTTTTCACGGTTACATTGTCATAGACACTGGTGAATGGACCTATATAGCTGTTTTCGATAATGGTATTTGCACCAATGACGGTTGGACCTCGTACCACGCTATTGATAATTTTCGCACCTGCTTGAACTGTTACACGCGCATCTACTGTAGATGCTTCATCTATATCAGCAGACTCACTAATTTCTGGGTTAAGCTCCGATAAAACGTAGCTATTGGCTTCTAATAAATCAGGTGCTTTGCCTGTATCTACCCACCAGCCGTCATGAACGTGTGGGAACACACTATAGTTATTATCAATTAGCCATTGGATGGCATCAGTGATTTCTAGCTCACCTCTATTTGATGGCTTTATGGCGTGAACTGCTTCAAAGATATGTTTATCGAACATATAAATGCCCACAAGTGCAAGGTCACTTGGTGGATTTTCTGGTTTTTCAACAAGATATTCTATGCTGTCATCCTCACGCAAGCTAGCGACACCGTAACTTGAGGGGTTAGGCACTTTTTTGAGGACAATTTGGCTATTCCAATCATGTGACTCAAAATCCCGAATGAGATTACTGATACCACCTTCGATTGCATTGTCACCTAAAAACATCACAAACGAATCATCTTTTAGGAAATCCTCAGAGATTTTTACAGCATGCGCTAAACCATCAGGGCTATCTTGGTGAATGAAGGTTAATTGCACATTCCATTGGCTACCATCCCCAAGTGTTTCTTCAATTTCTGTGGCTGTGCTTCCCCCGACGACGATACCTATTTCTGTTACCCCTGCATCACGAATTGTTTCAATAACCCGCACCAACACAGGTTTATTGGCAAGTGGAATGAGTTGTTTGGCGCGTGTGTAGGTTAAGGGGCGCAGACGTGTTCCTTTGCCACCACTCAGGATGAGTCCCTTCATAAAGTGCAATACTCCTCATATTTTTTCAATGTGCCATATTGTGAGGCAAGGTCGCTAATTTTTCAAGCGTGCCAAATAGGACAGTAGGATATTGTATTTAGCTTGCCTCAAAAACTACCATTAAAGCTTGTCCGTAATTTTTGAGGAACGCTTGCTGACTTAACCAAGAATCTACACTGTGAATAGCATCATTACTAAACCAGAATCGAGGTACGCCATATAAATGTAAGGGTGGGAAAAGTGTAGTAGCGCGTGATCGTATCGCACGAAATCCGAAGGCTTCCACCAGTGCTATCCATTCGCTGACGGGATAGTCTTGATTATGGTGGTCAGGATGCCATTCGCTGGATGAATCGTGAAATGTGCCTTTGGATTGTCGGCGCAAGATATTTCTAGCAATCCAAGAAATAAGGGTAGTGTATTTATCGTGCATCGTTGGGAAGGTGATGAGAACTTGTCCCTGATCTTTGAGTACACGCCGAATTTCATAGCACATTTTCTCTGGTGAACGAACATGCTCTATGATGTCTATAGCGATGGCTCTATCAAACTGAGCAGTAGCAAAAGGAAGGACTTCAACGTCACCCATGATTGGGACATAGTTTCCCATCGGCGATGTTTGTCTTAGTTCTAATGATTGAACTAATCTTGTCTGCGTTATATCTATGCCGACCATTTGCTTGTAATTACCAGAATATGCAATGGCTTGTGGACCGTAGCCACAGCCGACATTTAGGACATGATGGCTAGCATTAAATGCAAAAAATTCAGGGTACACACGCCCCGATAATACTTTGCCATCAATGAAACTATTTGCTGTGGTCACAAATGTACACTATCTTAGTATGTCCGACGGGATTCACCAGGAGCGTTGGTTAGGACTGCGCCGATCACACGCACATTGACCTGTTCTAGACGCTCACGCGCATTGGTGGTTTGGTCACGACGAGATTCACCTGATTTAACGACCATTAGCACACCATCTAGTTTAATTCCCAAAAGTGCCGCATCTGTTGCTGCTAGAACTGGTGGGCTATCAAACAAGACATAATTCGCACGGGCTTTCAATACACCAATGACCTCACTCATGCGTTTACTACTTAATAAATCAGCAGGATTAGGTGCTTGTTCGCCAGCAGGTAAAACCATCAAATTTTCAATAGAGGTCTGAACGAGTGGGGGATTAGCCAGTGTAGCGTCATCAAGCATCATCGTAGTTAAGCCTTGATTTTTGACACCCCAAATCTCGTGCTGAGATGGACGACGCAAATCGGCATCGACTAGAATGGTTTTATTGCCACCTTGAGCAAATGTCACTGCTAGATTAGCAAGTGCTTCACTTTTACCTTCTCCATCTACCGATGATGTGACGAGTAAAGTTTGGATAGGGTTTTCGACACTGCTAAACATTAAGTTCGTTCGTAGCGTTCTATAGGCTTCGGCGGCGGCAGAGCGTGGGTCAGATAAGGTAATTAAATTCGGTGTTGTCATAAATCGGACTCCCGATTGGTATTCAAATTAGCAAAACGGCGTTATTGTACGGGCGAAAATTGCCTCCGACTAGGGCGCGTCTTTTTCATACGCTGTTCATTAAGATAATTTAAAATGGTCTCTAAATGGATTAGTTGATGTAAAGGAACGTTGAAATGGGACAATTTGATGGAAAAGTTGTGATGATTACAGGGGCAGGGGGTGCGATTGCGCGTGGTATTGTCGAGAAGTTTGCAATCGAAGGCGCAAAATTGGTACTCGTTGACCGCGATGAAGAGGCTATGCAAGCGTGTATAGACGAACTTGGTGATGGTGTTGATGATTACCTCATTACTGGTGGCGACCTTGGCAAAGTAGACGATATGGATAAGGTAATTGCAGAAGCTGTTGATAAGTTTGGTCAAATTGATGTTCTAGCACATGCTGTCGGAGGTTGGGCAGGTGGCTCACCTGTGCATGAGACCGATATTGAAGTATTCGAGAAACAAATTTACTTGAATACACGGATTGTATTCATCACGTTGGGTCGTGTCGCTAAACACATGGTTGATAAAGGCGTTAAAGGTAGCTTGGTTGTTATCTTAGCAAAAACAGGTCTAAGTGGCGCAAAGAATACTGCTGCCTACGCCGCGAGTAAAGCAGGCGCACAACGCATTGTTGAAAGTATGGCACTTGAACTCAAGGAGCATGATATTCGCGTGAACGGTGTAATGCCGAGCATTGCTGATACACCAGCAAATCGAGAATCAATGCCTGATGCAGACTTCTCTAAATGGGTTACACCAGAACAAATTGCGGATGCGATGGCATATTTAGCCTCGGATTCCGCTTCTGCGATTACTGGTCAAGCACTTGGAGTCTATAACAAAGTTTAAAGTAGAATCAAAAAAGCCTACATCAGCATGTAGGCTTTTAATGTAATTTTAGCTTTTATTGGCGCATCATTGCCAAGACTTCTTTACGCAATTCACGGTCTTCTTCAAAAATACCGCGTGCGGCGACTGTTGTCGTATTAGCTTCGTGTAATTGCACCCCGCGTGAGGACATACACATATGCTCGGTATCATAAAGCATCACCATTACCCCTTGAGGTTTGAGTAAACTCATCAATTTATCAGCTGTTTGTGCGCCGATACGTTCTTGCAATTGGAAACGGCGTGAGTAAATATTGAGCATCCGCCCTAATTTACTGAGTCCGAGTAAGTTTTCGCCTGGTAAGTAGGCAATCGCGCCATAGCCATGAAACGGTGCAAGGTGATGGCTACAAGTGCTATAGTATTTCATATCCTTCACCAGTACGAGGTCGCCGCTACCGCTTGAGTTAGGGAAAACAGTAATTTCATCTTCTGGCTCACGTGCATAACCACTTGCCCAATGTTCGAGATAGGCTTTGGCAACGCGCTTAGGGGTGTCTGTATAGTTGGGGTCTTCCCAATTGACGTTAAACGCGTCTAATAAATCATAAACGGCGTTGTAGATTTTGTTGTATTGTTCTTCATCACCTGTGACGATTTCCGTTGGTTCATAGGCTTCAACAAAACTAGGTCCATATTCATCGACTTGATCGAAGTTAATCACCTCGATTTTAGGAGCAGTATTGCCATTATTTTGGGGTACGAGTTTACGGGGTAGGTCTAATTTACGACCATTTCCATTAAAACTTTTTTCGGGAAACGCACCGTTCCCACTACTTTTGAAAGCGCACATTGTCGGTTTCTCCTCACTAATGTGTATATTTCAGGGTACTACGTTCTTGTAGTACCTTTCGGTGAACATCAGTGGTTACAAGAGACCTGACCGATTTCGTGCGACACCTACACGTCTGGGTAAAGTCTGTGATTTGCAAACCACCACTATTTTGATGTTCTATTGCAATTTTTTCTTACATACTACGCAATAATCTTGCCATATTTTTATGAGTTTTTTCTAAGTGATATGACAGTACATGCTTAGAGTTTTATAATTTTCAAAATATCTTGAATGTTGTGAAAGTTAGTTGTAAGTCTCCTATCGTCTTTGCAATAGATTACTGGTAGCATATGCCTGTTTGATTTCTGGAGTAATACTTATCAAAAACAGAGACATCATCTCAAAAATCATCTTATCACTTGTTGGCACAGTATTTGGGCTAGCGTTAGCAATTGCTGGTTTTACGTTGCTAGGTGGTGATTTACATCTATTGCCCACGCTTATATACGATGATTTTGTCGTTTTCCGTGAAGGAAATGGCGATATTCTCTTTTGGCAAAGTGAATATATTGCGACGCTAGTTAATCCTGACGAGATATTATCCGTGCATCGCTTACCTTTAGATGAGAATGGTTTTCGCCTCCCTGCGAATCCATCAGCTAGTTATTCCGCAGTTGCTCTTGGTGATTCCTTTACGGAAGGGGCAAATGTTGCTTTGCCTTGGTCTGACATTTTTGCAGAGACTTCGGGATTAGCTACTCGAAATTTGGGGTTTCGGGGCTATGGTAGTCGGCATTATGCATGGGTGTGGCAAGAATTTGGGTTTCAAGAAAATCCAGATGTGCTGATTATTGGCTTTTTTGGGGGTAATGATGTATTCACGGCAGGCTTAGAACTTGAAACACCCTATCCAACGCCATTAGAAGAACGCGCCCAAGATATTCCACTGTCGCCAGTAACAGGGCAAACTGAATCAGATGCAGAGATTATTTATCCAATTTATGTTAATGGCGACACACCGATTACCTTCCTGAGTACCTATATTAGCTGGATGAATACTGACCAAGACCAGTTACTTGGTTCAGTAAATTATGCCACCATAGAGAACAGTCTTAGTGAAATTCAGCAATCCGCAGATTCAGATACTTGTCTTGTCTTTGTATATTTCCCATCAAAAGCAGAAGTCTATTTCCCGTATTTGAATGCAAGCGATTATCCTGCAATTTTGGAGGGGCAAAAGCAGGTTTTGATTAATAGTGACGGCACATTGCACATTGTCGAAGATTTCGATATTTCTGTGGAACGTGTGTTGAATCGCTATCAAAATACGGGCATTGTGTTTACTGAATTGGCGAACTCATTGGGGTATCAGACACTAAATCTTCAGCCCATATTTGAAGAGCATGCCTCTAATAGGGAGATGCTGTATTACACCTATGATACCCATTGGAATCAAGCAGGGCAGACATTAGCGGGTGAAACAATTGCAGAGTACGTTCAGGACACTTGTGCATCATCGTAGATTAAGACTTGTCCATTGTCAGCGTGTATAACTTATGCTAGGATGCACGCCACATTGTAATGTAACGTTCTAATAAACTCATCGAGAGCGAGTGAGAGTACGGCTCTATGACCTCGCGGCAACCCCTGAAGCGTCGGGAAGGTGCCAACTCCGACAGAGAAATCTCTGGCAGATGAGACGAGTAACACAATTTGTGTTTTCGCGCCTTCTGCCATTGTGTACGAAGGCGTTTTAGATTCATATAGAGGAGCAAAATAGCTATGCCAACAACATTTATGACATCTCCGAAATATTACTTCACTTCGGAATCCGTCTCAGAAGGTCATCCTGATAAAATGTGTGACCAAATTAGTGATGCCATCTTAGATGCCATCCTTGAACAAGACCCGAAAGCTCGTGTCGCTTGTGAAACAGCCACAAGCACAGGCTTGATTGTCGTCTTGGGTGAAATCAGTACAACAGCTTATGTTGACATCGATAAAATTGTCCGCCAAACGATTACAGAAATTGGGTATACGCGCGGTAAATTCGGCTTTGATGCAGAAACCTGTGGCGTGATTGTCTCGATTAAAGAACAATCCGCTGATATTGCACAAGGTGTGGATGAAGCCCTTGAATCACGCGAAGGCGAAATGTCTGATGCTGAGATTGAAGCAACAGGTGCTGGTGACCAAGGTATGATGATTGGTTTCGCATGTAACGAAACCCCAGAATATATGCCTCTCACAGTATCCCTATCGCATAGACTCGTCCGTCGTTTGGCAGATGCCCGTAAAACTGGCGAAATTGAGTGGTTACGCCCAGATGCGAAAAGCCAAGTAACGGTTGAATATAATCAAGGTACAGCTGTCCGCGTCGATACGGTTGTTATCAGTACCCAGCATGCGCCAGAAGTGTCTCAAGATGAAATCCGCAAGACTGTCATCAATGATGTTATCAAAAAGATTATCCCTGCTGATTTAATTGATGAGAAAACCCGTTTCTTTGTGAATCCAACAGGTCGTTTCGTTGTTGGGGGACCTCTAGGTGACGCGGGGCTGACAGGGCGCAAAATTATCGTCGATACTTACGGTGGTGTTGCCCGTCATGGTGGTGGTGCATTCAGTGGTAAAGATGCTACAAAGGTAGACCGTAGTGCAGCCTATATGGCGCGTTATGTCTCCAAAAATGTTGTTGCGGCAGGTTTAGCAGACCGTTTTGAACTACAAGTTTCGTATGCGATTGGTGTGGCACAACCGACCTCACTTGCTGTAGAGACATTCGGCACAGGCAAAATCAGTGATGAAGCCATTGCTGAATTGATTAAAAAGCATTTTGATTTACGCCCAGCTGCTATCATCCGTGACCTTGACCTCTTGCGCCCAATTTACCGTCAAGTTGCCGCTTATGGTCACTTCGGACGTGATGACCTTAATGTACCTTGGGAACGTACCGATAAAGCTGATGCCCTCCGTGCAGATGCAGGTCTGTAAATAGAAATTTAGTAAATTAAAAGAGACTTCTAGCGTGAAGTCTCTTTTTTGTTGAAAACTATATTGCTAGAATTTATTCAGCAGGTGTGTAAACGACTGAGGCTGCAATTGCTTCAATTGTTGGACGTGCAGAAGCCATTTCGCCAAGACCTGTTGTACCAGCAACCAAAATATAGCCACCTTCAACTTCGACGATAATAACCATTGTATCGGCTGTGTCATCACTTGCTGTGACTAATGCCGCCGAGTTACCGCCCACTGTAATTTCTTCGGGTTCACCCATTGTGACTTCATCCCCAGCTTCGCTAGAGAATACTTGTAAAACAGTTAAGGGTGTGAGTTCACCATCACCAGCCATTGAAGAAACCATGTCTGTGGATAGGAAACTGATTGAGCTTAAAACTTGACCTTCTTCTGCGCCATCTTGTTGAGAGGCAAGTGCTTCCTCAGAATCGGCAAGAATGATTGCACCACCAGCAGATTGCGAAAACCAACCTTCTGGATAATCTACACTTAATGTGCCACCTGTAACTGGTTCATCGGCGGTAGTATTCTGCGTTAAGGCAATTGCATCGCCACTTCCGCCATTATCTCCATCACCCTCTGCATCACCACCACATGCAACCAAGACAAGACTTAGTACGATGAGCAATGTTAGCAAGATACGATGTTTATTAAACATATTTTCCCCTTAAATGTGATATTTTTATCAATGCACATTGTAATACACTTTCTTATCCTCTAACGGGTTGAAGTGTTAAAAACTGCTAAAATTACATCTCCTTAAAATAAAAGAGGGTGTATTCAATCAATACACCCTCTTGAATCTTAAAACCATAATGAATTTATTCAGGTTGACGGGTCAGGATAACACGCCCTGAAATACCTGTACAATTCTCTTCTTCACCGACATAAGCCCATTCACCAACCAGTGTTTCTTGACCGTTGAGGACTTGGTAGGTCAGGGTGCTTTCGGTTAAACACCAATTATCGCGTGGTACGTTATCAAGAATGAGTGTCTCGACTTCGCTATAGACTGCGATATTATTGCTGATATGTCCTTCAATACGTTCTTCGGCATATACATCGCTCTCAATCATATCAAGATAGCTCATCCCACTAATGTATGTGCCATCTTGCTCAATGACGATACGATAATCATAGCGTTCGTTATCGTTGTAATCTTGGGTGGTTGTGCCAATCCACTCACCGCTCAAATCAACATTTTCAGTAATTTGTAAATCAGCTATAGGTGGTTTAACCGCTTCTTCAACAACTTCTGAGCTTGAATTACTGAGTTGCATCCCTGCGAATAGACCACTGAGCAACAATAGGACAGCTAATCCCAAAGATAGTCCTGTACGTTTGTCGGAATTTTTGCGTTTTTCAAACATTTAGCCTTACTTTCTATTCAGGTTGACGAGTGAGCATGGTATGACCAGAGATGCTGTCACATCCAAATTGTTGATTCGGTTGACCTTCCCAAGTGCCGACGAGAATATCTTGGTTTTCGACAGTCTCGAATGTGACCGTTGTTTGAGCAAGGCACATTTGGTCTGGTTGGGCATTTTCTAAGACGAGTATTTCCTCTGCCCAATAGAAGATGGTTTCCCCTTGAACTCTACCACTCAGGCGAGTTTCAGAGTAAATGGCTGGTTCATAATTACTCATCGTCAAGTAAAGGATACCTGTTAAGCTATTGCCATCTTGCTCGAATACAACACGGTAATCATAACGGGCTTCCATGCCATAATCTTCAGTAGTTGTACCAATCCATTCACCGCTAATGTCAATACGTGGAGCTTCTTCTAAAATAAATGAAGGCTCAACTGCTGAATTACTATTTCCAGCGAAACGCATCCCTGTAATGATTCCTGCGCTGAGTAAAACTGTCGCTAAAAACCACTTTAAGAGTGTTTCTTGTGTAAGAGACCATTGACCTCGCATCAGGTTTGCTCCTCAAAAGACCTAATCGGATTGGCGGGTTAAGAGAACGCGACCATCAATGGTGATACAACCTGCACGCTCTTCTTCAGCACTATCCCATGTACCAATGAGTGTTTCTTGACCATCAATTACTTCGTAGGTCAGGCGGACTTCAATACGACACCAGTTGCTGATGCTGAGATTGGCTAAAACATCAGTTGATGCTTCGTAAAAATAAATTTCATCGCCATCAACATCACCACTAAGTGAGGATTCAGCATAGATTGTGACATCATAATTGGTAGATTCTTGGTAACTGATGCCAGAAATATCATCCCCACTTTGAGTGAGTACAACACGGTAATCGTAGCGTGTATTGTTGTTATAGTCTTCAGTCATCATGCCAACCCATTCACCAGAAATATCAACATCTTCGGTGATAGTTACACTAGGAACTTGAGCATCTTCAACGGCTAATTCACTATTTTCAGTAACCTTTAGGTTCAAAGCCGCAAAAGTACCGATAATAATAAAGAGGACTAATACATTTAAATACGGAGAAAGCCATTTTTCAGAGTTTTTACGTTTCTTGTAAGTAATCATGGGAACTCCTCTAATACTTTTTAACGAGTTGCCTCTCTCGTTCTTTGATGGACTTTTCTGAATTCATTATTTGCTTGTGCCATAATGAATCACGAGAGTGACTTTTCTTACAGAATAATAGGATTTATGTCTCAATGCAAGTAACGTAGGTTAAACGTATACAATTAGACCGTCACGTAGGATATAGAGTTGTCGCCAAGTTAGTCACAGAATATACTTTATAAACCTTACACTAACATTTTCCGCAAAAGGGAGAAGCATATGCGTGCTTTGGGTAAATTTATATGGCGTTTCATGGTCATATTTTCGTTCATAGTCAATATCGTCCTTGTCGTTGTATTAGCTGTAGCAGGACTTTACATTTTCCAGATTAAACAACAAGTTGCTGACCCTTTGATTGGTGGCTTACATAGCACCGCCGCAGGGCTTGGCGAATCAACCATTGATTGGGTTATTCCTGTGCGGGATACACTAGGCATTGACCTTGATGTACCAATTAATGCGAATACCATCATTAGCGAAGTCACCGAAATCGGCGGCGTTCCTGTTACAGAACAGATTCCGGGTGAAACAGTAGTTGTGCTTACACGCCCAGTGCCGATTGCGATTACAGGGGCAAATATTGACGCAGGTAATTTGCAACTCACAAATGCTACGGTGAATATCACTTTACCAGCAGGAACAGAATTGCCAGTCGCATTGAATTTAGCGGTTGGTTTAACGACTGATATTCCTGTTGAGTTGGATGTGCGTGCCGTTATTCCTCTAAGTGAAACCCAACTTAATGACCCGATTAATCAATTGGGTTTATTATTTGAGCCTTTAGCTATTGGTTTACATAACTTGCCAAACAATTTTTCAGAAGCTGGGGCTTTTGCGGCGAATGTATTTGCTGGCAATCAACCAATTGACCAATTATTATTAGCAACTGATGGTTCTGGCTTTAATGCAGAAGCCTATGATCCTTGGGTTGGATTTAGCCAAACAGCAGGTGTAGGGTATGAGCCTCTGATGGCACAGAACTATCCTTTAGAGTTACGTCCGATAGAAACAGGTATCGTTGTGCCAGGTGGTATTCCTGCCTTAGATGCCTTATTACCTGACCGCGCTACGTATTACCAAAATGGACAGACCCCATTGAGTGTTAATGCTTTCTCAGCGCAATCACTAATGAGTACAGGTATTCCAGCTTATACTTATGATGGTAGTATGGCAGAAATTTACAATACCTCTCAGGGTGGTATTAGTCAAACAGTTGAGGAAGCTACCATGCCGACTACCACAGGGCAGACAGTTCCGCCAACCAACGATACGTCTGGACAAACAAATTCAACCAACACAAATAACAGTGGGTCTGGTATTATTCCGACTCCAACTGGCAATTAACTAGACGATACAAGTGATTTGATGACAGAAACACCACGCATATGTGATTACGAAGGTTCAGACTATCGGACTGAATTTTGGGAAGGGCAAGGGCGCAATTATGAAGACACCGTTGAACGTCAACTATTGCGCCAAATCCTTCCTAGTCATGGTAAACGTCTCTTAGAAATCGGGGCAGGTTTCGGACGTTTAACAGAGGAATATAAGGCTTATGAGCATGTTGTTCTGCTAGATTATTCCTTCTCTCAACTACTATTTGCGCGTCAGCAACTTGGTGACGAAGGCTACACTTACGTTGCTGCCGATGCCTATAAACTACCGTTCAAAACTGGGGTATTCGATGGCGCAACGATGATTCGGGTCATTCATCATTTCGAGAATGTACCAGAGGTGTTGGGTGGTATTCGGCGAGTTATGGCAGAAAATGCGACTTTCATACTTGAACATGCTAATAAACGCAATATGAAAGCCTTGCTTCGCCATGCAACAGGTCGCCAAGAATGGAACCCAAATAGCCTCGACCCCGTCGAATTTGTTGAACTTAACTATAATTTTCATCCACAATATATTGCTGACGAACTGAAACAAGCTGAATTTCACATGACTCAGCGTATCCCTGTGTCGTTCTTTCGTGTCGGTGCGCTTAAGCAAAATATTTCAGCAAATTTGTTAGCGCAGATGGACGGATTTATGCAAAAGACTGGCTGGCTTATATCCCCAAGTATTTTCACTGTTAATTCTGCTGTTGGGCAACACACGAATAATCTTGATTTAGGTGATGATGCTATCTTTGCATCACCCAATACAGGTAGTGAGTTGCGTCGCGAGGGCAATATCCTGATTGATGACCAAGGCTCATGCTGGGAAATTCGCGACGGCATTTACGATTTCAAAGATATGCTCGATTAAATTTCTCTAGGTAGTGTCATTCGATGCTACCTTTTCATTCTCCTATACCATCAAATATGAAGTTTTGGTTGAGATTTCCTCTATTCTATTGACTCGCTTAGAACAAACATGCTACCTTTAAATCATCGAACAAAAATTCTTTTGAGGGAGTTTTTAAATGATTTTGCCAATTCTTTCTGTGAGTGATGTGGATGCGAGTCTTGCTTTCTATAAGGAAAAATTAGGCTTTGAAGAGCGTATGTCGATGCCCGGACCTGATGGCGTTACGACTTTCGCTGGGATTGCACTTGGTGAGGCGAATTTCATGCTCAGTCGTGAAGACACTGTGCCTAAAGCTGACGGTGTTACGTTCATGGTTTATATCCCTGAAGGTGCAGATATTGATACCGTTTATCAGGAAGTGCAAGCAAAGGGTGTTACGATTGTCCGCGAACTCAAGACAGAGTATTGGGGTGACCGTCGCTTTTTAGTGGATGACCCTGATGGTTACCATATTGCGATGTGTCAAGAAGTTGAACCTGTCGATGTAGACGTTATCGCACAAGTGATGCGTGGCGAAGTCACACCAGAATAAGATAGTTGAGAAGGGCATCTGAAAAAATGATGCCTTTTTTATCTAAATTCCGCTTATCCACTCTCGAATAATGTTAATCACCGCTTCGACCTGCTCCACATGCACTTGATGTCCATTCTGCTCAAAGATTTTTATGTGACTATTGGGGATTTTCTCCGCTAGTTCTTCATTCCATGCGAGGCGAGTCATCTTGTCCTTAGCACCAGCGATAATGAGCGTTGGTATTTGTATAACGGATAATCTATCGCGTATATCAAACTCATTACAGGCAATATAATCGGCTTGAATGACCTCAACAGGAGTTTGGAGTAGATGCTTTACGCCTTGTTGAATTAAATTGTCATCAACACCATCTCCCCAAGACCAATTTGTAACAGACCTAGCGGTTTCAATGGGATTGCTAATAATACCCTCAATAATAGCTGGATTAACTTCCAACTTTGCGCCTGTCGCTATCAGGATAAGACCCTCTAAGCGTTCTGAGTAATCGAGCGAAATTTGTTGAGCAATCGCACCGCCCATACTATGCCCGACGAGAATCACTTTTTCCAAGTTCATCGCATCCAGAAAAGCAATAACATCCTGAGCATAATTTCCGATGCTGATTGCACTATGTTGAGGACTGCGACCATGTGCAGGTAAATCAAGGGCGATGGTCTGTAATTCACGTCGCATGAGGCTCGGGAAATCCATGTATTGGCTACCAGCACCATGAATTAAAACATAGGGTGTGCTGATGTTGGCATCTTTACGATAGTCTTTATAGTGAATGTCTCCTCGTGAGGTATCTATCATCGGCATTAATCAGTCACCTTTGATAAAATGCCACCTTTCATAGATGCCCGTAAATTCCCCTCATCATCGACCCAACCACAAGCTAATTTAGGGGCTGTATGCGCTGCACCGAGGTTGCCGTCTTTATCTATGACAATTGTGCCAATCATCGAATTTGGAATCACACTTTCGATATAAACCATAGAGGCATCCGCCGCAGATTGAGCGATTTTACCATGTCGTATCTCATCGACAACGTGTTTTGACAGCAAAACGCGCATAGCATTCTCGCCTTTGCCCGTTGCACCAGCGCCCCCATATTCATCGGCATAACCACCTGCCCCAAATAAAGGTGAATCGCCAATCCGTCCAGCAGGTTTGAGCGGTGTGCCACCTGTGGAGGTTGCTACAGCAATCTTACTATCTTTATCCATTGCAATTGCGCCAACAGTATCTGATGCCCCGTCTGTATTGCCAGCAAAAAAATTAGCTTGTTCGGCTTCTGTGACAAGTGAAATATTAGGAACAAGAGGCATATCGAGGCGACTTGCCAAAGCATCTGCGCCAGCACCAACGAAAAAATTCTGGTCAGTTTCTTCTAATACTTTACGAGCTAATGAAATGGGGTAGCGTACCCGTTGCACTGCGCCGACTGCACCAAAATTACGTTGACTAGCATCAATAATAATCGCATCCATTTCGACGACACCATCTGCGTTGAGATGGCTTCCTGTACCTGCATCAAATAGGGGATTATCTTCTAATGAATTGACTGCCTTTTCGACAGCATCTAGCGCACTACCACCATTCTTGAGGATGTCCCAACCGATTTGAAGGGCTTCTAAGATTGCGGTGCTTTTGGGCTGGTCTAAGGCATCGTCCCAATCCCATGCTCCACCATGAATAATTAAACGTGGTACAGTCATTTTGTCTCCTTCATGTGTGTGAATGAGGATGATTGTAGCACGGTTTGGGATTGACGGGTTGACCCAATTACGGCATGATACGCGCCCATACATCTCGGATAATTCAAACAAAGTGAGACTGCGTCAATGGCAGAAAATAACGAACAACTTGATATTGCAATGTTGCCCGATTTATCTAAACCACGCACCCCCATGGAATACCTGCGGATTTTGCTCAGTGGTTTTGCAATGGGCGCATCAGACATCGTACCGGGTGTTTCTGGTGGGACAATGGCGTTTATTTTAGGTATCTACGAAACCCTGATTAATGGCATCAAATCATTCAATTTGGATGCTTTGCAGATGGTATTGGCATTTTTCACAGGGGGAGAAGAAAAACCTAGTTTAATAGAGATTGTAGACCATTTGCATCTGCGCTTTTTGATTACACTTGCGATTGGTTTGCTAACTGCTGTAGTCTTGCTCTCAAGTTTGTTAGAAGGCTTGATTGTTAATCAACCGACGTATATTTTTGCCTTTTTTGCAGGGCTAATTATCGCCTCAGTCATTGCCATTGGTTACAAAGTCAAATGGGGAGTTGTTCCTTTTATTACCCTTATTATTGGCACAATTATCGCTTATGTCATCACTGACCCTGCACTCGGTACATTAGGTGATAGCTTCGGACATGCACCATTGGTTCTATTTTTTAGTGGGATGATTGCAATATGTGCGATGATTTTGCCGGGTATTAGTGGCTCATTCATTCTACTTATACTAGGGCAATATGATTTTGTTTTAAGTGCTGTTAAAGAGCGTGACATCGTCAGTCTAATTTTTGTAGCGTTAGGGGCAGGCGTGGGCATTCTGGCTTTTTCGCGTGTTCTTAGTTGGCTACTCGATAAATATGAACATCCTACCATTGCTATGCTGGTCGGATTCATGTTGGGGTCGATGCGTTTGATTTATTATCGTGCAACAAATTTAGTCGATGAGGAAACAGGCGCGGTGACTTCACTGAATCTTGATGGTACACAAATTGCCATTGCAATTGGCTTGATTATCCTTGGTTTTGTTGTGGTCACAGTTATTGATCATATGCAATCACGAGCCAACCCTATTTTATCACTGTTTGACAAAAATTCTGCTTCTGTGCCCATAACAAACGACTAAATCTAACGTTTTGCATTAATGAAATACGATTATACTGAGAGCAAGTTAAGACACACTAACTTGCTTTTTTATTGTCACAAGGGATATGTGATGGCAGGGAAATACGATTCGTTAGTAGAACGTTTTTTAGTAGCAGAACCTATTCACCGACTCGCAGCACGTATGATATTAGTGGCACTCCAAGAAGATGCAATTGAACCATTAGCGGATGCGTATTATGCAGGTGTTAATGATGCACAAGGGGTGGCTTTGCTTGACCTAATGGCAGATATAGGTGGATACGAAGCCCTTAACATTCTACGTGACATTCTAAAACATGAGAAAAAACGCCGTAAACTTCGGATAGCCGCCGCAGAGGGCATGATGCGTAATCACGACAATTTAAGTGAGAAAGAAGCAAAAGCTGTCCAACGTTTTCTCGATAAACACGCACCTAATAAGTAGATACAGATATGCTATGATATTGCTCTATCGTGCAATATGTGGAGCTATACTATGTTCATAATTCTCGCTCATGGTGGCTTAGGAAATTGGGACGAATTTATATTTTTGGGAATAGCAGTAATTTTCACAGGCTTTATGGGCATGAGTTGGTGGCGTAGTCGTGATTTTGAGGCAGAATTGAATGAGAAATACGACGAGCAACAGGTAGACTAAACAAGCCTACCTGTGACTGATTAGAGCAAAGCATCATCGCGCAAGACAGCGTGTACCCCCAAAACAGGATTTGCTATTTGCGTAATTCTTAAATCCACAATGGCTGATGCTAACGCTAGGGCTTCTTTCCGCGTTAAGCTAAATTTCTCACACATTAAGTTGACCATATTATCAAGTGCCATCAATGAAGCCTGATGCAGATTTTCGTGAAAGCCGAAGGTCAACCATGCGCCATCAATCCGCGCAATGGGGGCATCTAATGTCATTTCTTCGTGTAATGTTAGGGTGAGTTCGACTTTTTCCATAGGGCATTCAATCGCCTGTACACTGACTTCACCATCACCCTGTGCCGCATGACCATCTCCAACTGAAAATAATGCGCCATCAACAGGTATAGGCAAATAAAGCGTCGTCCCACTAACTAATTCTTTGCAATCAATATTGCCACCCCATATACGGGGCGGTGCAGTATCATGTTGACCAGCGTCGGGTGGTGGCATTCCCATCACACCCATAAAAGGATTTATCTTGATTTTGTGTCCCATTTGATTTTGGGCTGTTTGTGTCTCATTATCCAATGACCATAATAAAAAGGCTTGTTCACCTGTATCAAGTCCGAGTGCTTTGTGCGTTGGATGTCCAAAACCTCCTGCATAAGTGAAACCATAATCTCCAACGATAATCTCACCAATATTAATTTCGAGTATCATCCCTGCTTTTGCGCCCTCAATGGCAATTGTGCCACATAGTGCATGACCTCTTAAATCAGGCATAGGATTGTCTAATTTTCTTCGTGGTGTTATCTAACTTTGGGGCTTCTAATCCCCATCCTGCATCAAGTGTACGAACCTCAATTGTATCGCCAGAATGAATTGTCAAAATAGGGGCTATATCTTTCGAGAAATTCCCATGTACATTGCCAGCTACTGGTTCAATTTTATGTGTTGTCATCAGAACCCCATCGAACGTCCGATAATTTCTTTCATGATTTCATTTGTACCTCCATAGATTGATTGCACACGCGCATCCATCCATGCCTTACTGATAGGGTACTCTAGCATATACCCGTAGCCTCCGTGCAACTGCACGCATTGGTCAGCGACTTTACTTTGGAGGTCAGTTGTCCACCATTTCGCCATCGAGGCTTGTTCGGTAGTTAACTTGCCTTCATTGAGTAGCATAATGCAATGGTCAACAAAAACTTGAGCAATAGTCACTTCGGTTTCCATTTCAGCAAGTTTAAAGCGACTATTTTGGAATTTTCCAATTGGGCGACCAAATGCTTCGCGCTCTTTTGCATAATCAATTGTCCAATCTAGAGCCGTTCTCGCACCAGCGACTGCACCAACGGCAATCGAGAGGCGTTCTTGGGGCAATTGCTCCATCAGATAATAAAAGCCTTTGCCTTCTTCACCAAGCAGATTGCTCGCAGGGACACTGACATTATCAAAGAATAACTCCGCTGTGTCTTGTGCTTTAAGACCAATTTTCTCTAAATTGCGCCCACGAGTGAAACCATCCATGCCACGTTCAATCACAATCAGACTAATGCCTGCGTGGCGTTGTTCAGGGTCAGTCTTGGCAACTGCTAGAACAAAGTCGCTGTTGATGCCATTGGTGATGAAAGTTTTACTGCCATTGACTGTATAACAATTACTTGTTTCATCGATTATAGCTGTGGTTCGTACATTAGCGAGGTCACTGCCTGTGCCAGGTTCTGTCATGGCGATTGCAGTAATACTCTCACCAGAAATCATTTTGGGTAGCCACTTGGCTTTTTGCTCCTCATTGGCATATTCCAGAATGTATGGGATGACAATATCATTGTGTAAGCTAAAGCCTGGTCCACTCGCCCCTACACGAATTAGTTCTTCCGAGATTATTGTATTGTAGCGAAAATCTTTAACGTCTCCGCCACCAAATTCTTCAGGTGCATCCATTCCTAAGAAACCAAATTCACCAGCTTTTAACCATAATTCACGCGGGACTACGCCTGCCTTTTCCCATTCTTCATGGTGAGGTGCAATTTCTTGCGCTACAAATTTACGAAAGGCACTACGAAACATATCATGTTCAGAGTCAAAAATAGTTCTTTCCATTGGCATCGTAAAAAATCCTATTTGTATCAATAATCAAATTTTGATTCAATTATTGCAATCTAGTGGAGGAAACGCAAATATCTATATGCGTGATAATTTTGACTAAACCTAATCACTGGTTATTATGTGATGTATATCATGTAGTCTTAATGTCTAATCGGTATAATAATGCCTATAGTTTAATAATCTATCAGAAAGGACAGCAATGGTTTCTGAAAATGGCACACCCGAACGTGTCAAGATGCCCTCGCTTGATAAAATCTTCAAACCGAACAATGTTGCCGTCATTGGTGCAACTGAAAAAGAAGGTAGTGTTGGTCGTACAATCCTCAAAAATCTGATTACAAATCCCTTCGGCGGAACAATCTTTCCTGTCAATCCAAAACGTCCGAATGTTTTGGGTATTCAAGCCTATAAATCGGTATTAGATATTCCTGTGCCGATTGACCTTGCCGTAATTGTTACTCCTGCGCCGATTGTCCCTGCTGTTGTGCAACAATGTGTGGATAAGGGGGTTGAAGGCTGTATCATTATTTCGGCTGGTTTTAAAGAAACGGGTGAAGAAGGCATTGCCCTTGAACGTAAAATCATGGAAATCGCTCAAGGCAAAATGCGAATTATTGGACCTAATTGCTTAGGTGTCATGGTTCCGTTCTTTGGGATGAATGCTACATTCGCTGGTGGCATGGCAAATCCGGGCAATGTTGCCTTTATTAGTCAGTCTGGCGCAATTTGTACTGCTGTACTGGATTGGAGCTACGAAGAAAACGTAGGTTTCAGTGCCTTCATCTCGATTGGCTCAATGCTCGATGTAGGTTGGGGCGATTTGATTTATTATCTCGGCGACGACCCACATACAAAGAGCATCGTCATCTATATGGAGAGTGTAGGGGATGCGCGGAGTTTCCTTTCTGCGGCGCGTGAAGTTGCTCTCAAGAAACCAATTATTGTCATCAAAGCAGGCAGTACAGACGAAGGTGGCGCGGCAGCATCATCGCATACAGGTTCATTGACGGGTAGCGATGAAGTGCTAAATGCAGCGTTCCGTCGCTCTGGTATCTTGCGTGTGGATAATATCTCTGATGTTTTCAATATGGCAGAAGTGCTAGCAAAGCAACCACGTCCAAATGGTAATCGCCTAACAATTGTAACCAATGCGGGTGGACCGGGTGTATTAGCAACCGATGCACTGATTAAAGGTGGCGGACAACTCACCAGTATCAGTGATGCAACCATGCAAGAACTGAATGAGTTTTTACCCTCAGCTTGGAGTCATGGTAATCCAATAGATATTTTGGGTGATGCCGAACCAGAACGCTATGCAAAATCGCTCGAAATTGCGGCAAAAGATGATAACTCCGATGGTTTGCTCGTTATTTTAACGCCACAAGATATGACTGACCCAACATCAACCGCCGAAGCCTTACGCCCTTATGCCGAAATTGAAGGTAAACCTGTGCTAGCGAGTTGGATGGGTGGGGTAAATATCAAAAATGGAGAGCGTATTCTAGCACGTGCTGGTATTCCATCATTTGAATATCCTGACACAGCTGTGCGCTTGTTCAATTATATGTGGCAATACAACTACAATTTACGGGCGCTCTATGAAACACCTGAATTACCAGAAAATCTCGATAATTTAGAGCCTGACCGTGAGCGGGTTGCTGAAATTTTTGAGCAAGCAAAATCCGAAAATCGTACTATCCTCACAGAGTATGAATCAAAAGAAGTGCTACGTGCTTACCATATTCCTGTCACGCCGATGGAAATCGCTGATGATGAGCATAATGCTGATGATGCGGTAAAAGTTTCTGAGGAAATGGGCTATCCTGTTGTTCTTAAACTCAATAGTCGAAGCATCACCCATAAGACAGATGTGGATGGTGTCCAACTCAATATTCAATCCGAAGAAGAGGTACGCCAAGCATGGGAGCGTATCAAAGCAGGTGTAACGCGCGTTCATGGCGAAGGGCATTTCAACGGTGTATCTGTTCAACCCATGGTCAAGATGTCGGATGCGTATGAGCTAATTATTGGTAGTAGTCCTGACCCTCAATTTGGACCTGTGATTCTCTTCGGCTCAGGTGGTTCACTAGTAGAAGTCTTCAAAGACCGCGCCTTAGCCTTGCCACCGTTATCAACAACCCTCGCGCATCGCATGATGGAACAAACAAAAATCTACGAAGCCTTACACGGTGTTCGTGGACGTGAAGCGGTGGATATGGATGCCCTTGAGAACCTTTTAGTGCGCTTTAGTCAATTGGTTGTGGAACAACCTTGGATTGCTGAGAGCGACATCAATCCATTATTAGCTTCGCCAGAAGGTATTCTAGCGTTAGATGGTCGTGTTGTATTACATCCTGCTGAGATGGATAAGGCTGATTTACCGCGTTTGGCTATTCGTCCTTATCCACAACGCTATGTCGATAAATGGCAATCCGAAGATGGTAATGACTTTACGATTCGCCCAATTCGTCCAGAAGATGAACCGCTTGTGGTTAAATTTCACGAGACTTTATCTGAACGCACCGTTCAATTACGCTACTTTACACCTATGAATTTGCGGCAACGCATTGAACACGAGCGCTTAACGCGGATTGTTTTCATTGATTATGACCGCGAAATGGCATTAGTGGCTACACGTTACAATCCTAAAGCAGATGAATACGAAATTGCTGGTATCGGACGCATTACAAAGTCCCATACCGCAAGTGACGCTGAATTTGGGGTTATTGTAAGTGACAGGTATCAAGGGCAGGGGATTGGGAAAGAATTGCTCAATCGCTTAATTTCTGTTGGACGAGATGAAAACTTAGCGACAATTACAGGTTATATTCTTGCCGAAAATACAGGCATGATTAATCTCGCAAAACAACTTGGCTTTGCTTTACACACCAACGAAGACGGTATGGTTGAAGCAACCTTAGCTCTCTAAAAGAAAAAAGGGCGATGATTTGCATATCGTCGCCCTTTTTCATTTAAGAATTATTTCCCCTCTGTTGTCGTTCTTCTATCTGTCTCATCAAAGAGTCAATATATTCTTTACTATGTATACCACTGGCTTCTGTCAAGGAGGTATCGCCTTTTTCAAGAGCCTCACGATTGTGTATCGCTGTCCCACGATGAACCGCCGCCGCGATAGCATGTGAACCAACAGGTCCTGAAAAAATGATAAAAATGCTCAAGGCAATTATTTTGAGCAAGGCACTTGGTAAAATAAATGCTGTTCCTAATCCAATAAATAAAACACCGAGCGTACTTGTCTTACCCGAGGCGTGAAGTCGGGAATAGGTGTCAGGTAAACGTAGTACCCCTATAACCCCTAAAACACTGAATGCTACCCCCATAAAGACGAAAACAATGCCAATCACTTCTAGTATTTGCTCCACTAGAAAACTCTCCCTTCAGAGATATAGCGTGCAATACTCACCGTTCCAGCAAATGAGAGAGCTGCAACAACAATACCAATATCAATTGTGGTATCGGTTTGATCAACTAGGGCTAACAGAATGACAATACCAACCAACAAATTGGTGATAAGGTCAACACCAACTAAACGCTCTGCCGCATTTTGGCGCGGTTTAATAACGCGATAAAAGGAAACAGGAAGTAAGATGACCATGATGGTCAAGGCAAAATTAACTGCTAAAGAAATCCATTCCATCATCATGCACCTCCTCTTGGCGAATTTTCTTTTCCGAGTATACGCCGAATGAGATTTAAGCGTTCAGATTGATCTCTTTCGAGCTTTTCTTTGCTGGAGGCTTCTCTATCAAGGGCATGAACGAGCATTAACGTTTGTCCATTCTCATCTTGGCTGTAATCAATGACCAATTCCCCCGGAGTAATGGTGATAGAGTGTGCGCTCAATGCACTTACCAAATCATGATTGTTTTCATCCTGCGTTGAAATTGTATGTGTACCCGGCTTAATGGGCATGTCAGGTTGTAATACTTTCCCTGCGACATCAATCCCAGATAGAAATACATCTAAAGATAATTTTGCAATATAAATGACTAGAGCAAACACCTGAGAGGGTATCTTAGAGAGTTTAACTGAATTTTCACTGTCATCAAAAGAGGTATTAAGCCGAATAACTAATACGACAGCAAAACCTAAAATATAACCAACAGTGAATCCCTCAAAAGAGACCTGTCGAGCGAAAATCATCCATAGTAATGCCATAGGTACAGCGAGGACAAATGTTAATAACATCGTTTAGCCTCCAAACAGATTGACGGCTGAGATATAAATTTCAGGGTTCATAATTTGAATAGCAGTGCGTTCGGCTAATATGACTAAAGGACGCGCATATAAACCGAGCAATACACATATCGTAATTAAAAATGCAGGAGCGAGTGGACTATCCCCTTTTTCGTAACCTGCAAGCAGATGGAGTGTAATCTCGCCTTTTTTCTGGAAAACTCGTTGCCAGGTGCGGAACATATACATGAGTGTTAGCGTGCCTGACCCAACCGCAAGCCCAAGTGGTAACCACTCACCAAAAGCGACCCCACTTTGTACAATGGCAAATTTGCTGATAAATCCGTTCATCGGAGGTAATCCAGCAAGTGACATTCCACCTAAGAACCACAGCATACCGATAATCGCGGGGATTTTATGACCAATACCTTCTATGTCTATAAAGTCAACACTATGTTCATGGCTTTGGCTCGCCACCAAACCCATAACCATCAGTAGGGCAGACTTAATAAAGGCATGATTGAAAGCATAGATAATTGCTGCTGTTAAGGCGATAGGCTCAACTGTACCTGTGGTGTCCAATCTTGCCCAACTAATAGCAACAAGGATAAACCCAACTTGACCAATCGTTGAATAAGCAAGAACACGTTTGCCGTTATAGGTTCTTAGCGCCGTAAGACTGCCAAAGAAAATGCCGATAATCCCCAATACCAGTAGGAGGTTTTGTATGAATGGCGCTTCCACGGTAAATAATAGTGTTAGCGTGCGGATAATCATATAGATTCCAACCTTCACAATTACCGACGATAGCATCGCGCTAACCGCAGTCGGTGCAGTTGTGTGAAAGTCAGGTTGCCAGAAATGAAACGGGAAAACGGCGCTTTTGAGCAAAAAAGCACTCATCAGCATCACAGCCGCACTACGCGCTAATAGTTCGCGTTCGCCATCCGCCAATAAGCGTGCCATATCTGCAAGGTTCAGCGTACCAAACGTAGTGTACATTGCAGCAATACCTACTAATAAGAACAATGTACCCATACCACTGATGAATACATACTTAATTGCCGCTTCTAACCCGTACTGGTTATCGCTCATAGCCACCATCGCCACGGACGATAAAACCATCAATTCGAGGAAAACGAAGAAGGTAAATAAATCGCCTGTATATAATGACCCGTTTAAGCCTGTTTGCATCAAAGCGAATAGAGGAATGAAAGCAGGGTAGCCAACCGATTTCTCTTTGGTATGGATGTTATACATGAAACCAGCCATCATGACGGTGGTAACCATCACACCAAATAATGCAGACAACATATCCGCGACAAAGACGATACCATAAGGTGGAATATATCCCCCTAGTCGGTATGTCTGTGGACCACTATCTATTACCATTGCTAAAACAATGAGGCTACATCCCCACGCCATGGTACTAGCGATAAACCCTGTCCAACGTTGTAGCGTATTATGTCGTGCCATCGCCAACGTCCCCATTGTGGCAAATAAGGGGATAAAGACAGTCAGTAAAATGTAAATATTGTTTTCCATGCTACTCCTACTTCGTCAAATTACTGACTTCATCAGAATCAACTGTGCCATAGCGTCGGGAGGCAATATTGACCATTGCCAACAATAAAGCATATGAACCGAAACTGACAACAATTGCTGTTAATATGAATGCTTGTACTAACGGGTCACTGGTTTGATTACCTGCATCTACATTGGTAGTATAGGGTGCAACATCACCACGAAATGCCCCTGCGGCAATAAAAAACAAATTAACACCCGTGAACAATATACCAAACCCGATAACAGACTTGATTAAATCCCGTCGTAATAACTGAAAAACGCCCAGCGCGAACAAAATACCAAGTGCTGCTGCATAAATAACATCTATCATCTAATTCATCCTTGTTCCGCTACGTCTTCAGATGCGTCAATATCTACCGTTTCTGTTGGATGAGCAATGGATTCCATAATGATGCCTAAGCTACCGAAGACAACTAATGCAATACCGATTTCAAAGAACAATCCTGTGGTGAATTCTAAACCGAAGCGGTGTAAAGCCTCGTTGATACCAAACATTTTTCCATAATCAACGTGAGCAAGGAATGTTCCACCGTGCAAACCAAATATCATAGGAATCACGGCGTTGATAATGATGACAAATAATCCAACCCGTAGAATACGATAAGGACGGAACATTCGGAGACGTGTTTTTGCTTCATCGTAGCCAAAAACCACGTACCACAAAGCAGTTGCTAAACCAGCAATTGCGCCTGCCGTAAAGCCATCACCGGGTCCGGTACTGCCGTTGATGATGTGTGATAAAGCTACAAGAAAACTGAGAGGTAAGACAATTCGGGCAACCATCTGCGTGAACGGTGTTTTTAAGCTAGTTGCGTCTTGAACCTGCTCAACAGATTCTTCAGAAAATTCAGTTTGGATTTTGACTGATTTAGGATTCGGAAGTAAAGGATTAATCGGAGCGTAACCTCGTGCAAGTATGGTCAATACCCCTAAAGTAGCCGCGCTAAAGACGAACACTTCAATGACGGTATCCATACCACGATAATCAGCAACGATTGCCCCAACAACATCTTCAACACCAATCTCTTCATAGGTATTTTGGAGATAATATTGAGCAATTGACTCACGGTCAGGTCGATTGGCGAGTGCTGTCAGGGCAAAGAAGAAGATAGCAATACCCACAACACCTGAGATGATAATATCGCGCACAATACCAAAGTTGAAATTATTGATAATTGTGCGACCTTTCCATAATTTCCCCATGACATCGTAGCGTTGTTCTTCACTAATTCGCCCCAACATCACAATGACCAATACTGTTGCCATGGTCTCCATGATGAACTGAACAAGTGAGACATCAGGTGCTGGTTCAATCAGGAATATTGCGCCGACGGCATATCCTAATACGCCGAGTGCGAGTGCCGCAGTGATATGACTGCGAACGATAATTGTATAAAATGCCGCTACGAGTGTTAGAACGAGCAACGCAATGCGGAAAATCGTCGCCGCATCAATTTCACCTAAGCTAAAGACAATAGGTTCACCAAGAGCTAAGTCACGAATAATCCCTGTACTGAGAATTGCGCCTGCAACTGTTCCCATAATAATAATCAGGTAATATCGGACTTGACCATTTTGTAATTTAACGGCTTGGTCACCTATCCAATCCACACTCTCAAGTAACTGAGCATATATCTCAGTTGTGCGTGGCAGTGGAAGCCTGCTAAGAAGCGGTAGCCATAGACCCCGTATCAAGAAAATAACAAATCCACTGGCTACAATCGCCATACTTGTTAGGAATATGGGATTAGTAATTGTACTTGGCAACAGATGAATGTTGATGGCTTTCGGCGTACCGCTTGCCACAATATCCTCTATAAATGTTAGCGGTGGGTCGAGGAAGAAACCAAAGAGTGTTGTGCCAACAGCTAAAACAAGCGGTGTTAAACTTAGCCAAATAGGGGACGCGTGAAAATGAACTTCTTCAGTAGGTTCTTTGAAAAATACATCCCAGATGAAGATAAAACCAACAGTACCTGTAAGTGCCGCGCTGATGCAAATTAGCCAGTAGCTTATTTGCTGACCAAAAAAGGCTTCTTCTAGCCACACATCCAGTAAGACTTCTTTTGCAACAAATCCGAAGAAAATCGGCAAGCCAGCCATTGATAAGCAGGAAATTACAACAACAACCGCAATAATCGGCATTTGTTTTCGTAAACCACCGAGATTATCTATGATGCGTGTGCCTGTATTATGGTCGATTGTGCCAGCACTCAAGAACAGTGCAGCCTTATACAGTGCATGAGCAATTATCCCGACCAATGCAGCTTTAATACCAGCACTTTCAGGCAAGCCAATCATGCCGACCAATGCCCCAAGCCAACTGACCGTTGAATAAGCGAGTAACCCTTTGAGGTCACGTTGCCAGAGGGCGATAAACGCCGCAATGAACATCGTGCCAATACCGACTGTCACCAGCACTTGTGTCCATAAGATATTCGCGTGCATCGCAGGGTATAAGCGCAGAAGCAAATACACACCTGCTTTAACCATCGTTGCACTATGCAAATACGCACTCGCAGGAGTTGGTGCAGCCATTGCTCCAGGCAACCAGAAATGGAATGGAAATTGTGCGCTTTTGGTGAATGCCCCTAAACAGAGTAGAACGAGTGCAGCTAAATAGAGTGGATGTGCGCCAATTGCTTCGGGGTTAGCTTGTAAAATGTCGACCATGTTGAAGGTGAAGCCACCACCATTGAGAATGTCACCACTGATAAAAGCTAAAATGACAAACCCAGCGACTAAGGCTAAAGCACCGATACCTGTTACTAAGAAGGCTTGTGTCGCGCCAAAGCGTGCATCCTCGTATTTTGAACCTTTGAAACCAATCAGCAAAAACGAGGTAATCGAGGTCAATTCCCACATGATGAAGAGGGTGATTAAATTGCCTGATAACACCAAGCCCAACATCGCACCAGCAAATGCGAACAATATTGTGATAAAACGCGATTGTTCCGTTTCTTCTTCAAAATAATAACCAGCATATAAGAAGATGAGACTGCCAATGCCTGTAATAATCAGACCAAATAAGAGTGATAAGCCATCAAGGTAAAAACTGAGCGTCAAGCCGAGTTCAGGAACCCATGTGAATTCTCGCACAATGGCATTGACTTTGATTTCTTCGCTATCTTCTACTTCGTTTTCAGAGACAATTTCATTACTGCTTTCGCTTGTTGTCTCTTCATGTGCTTCATCTTCACTATGATACTCTTCAGCAACGATGCCTTTTTGCTCTTTGTAAGCTGTATCAAGTTCTTGGATTTGCGGAAAGAAATTGAGCAGAGTCAAAAATAATATGAACATGACTCCTGCTGAAATCCATGCACGCGCTGTTTTCGATAGAGATTTGTTGAAAGGCATAAGCCCAAATATTGCCATCAAGAACGGCACAAAATTGATTATTGCCAACGTCATAAAGCGTACCTTGCACGAATTTAGCTACTTGTTATCACCTTGAAGCGTGTAGTTTACCGCAAGATGAGCGTGAATAGGGAGAATTTTATCAAATATTAAATAAACAATCTAAAAGATGGAACTCTATTTTAAAAAGAATAGGCTTATTAATTCTCGAGGATGACCTAGTTTACAGTAGCTATTCGCCTCTGTGAAGTGAAAAACCCCCGTATTAACGAGGGTTTTAAGTAGCTTATTTGCCGAGACGTTTCTTGAGTTCTTCATTGAGGGCAGGCAGTACCTCGTACATATCACCCACAATGCCGTACCGACTAATTTTGAAGATAGGGGCTTCACCATCTTTATTGATAGCGACAATCAATTTGCTGTTACGCATCCCAGCTTGATGTTGGATTGCGCCACTGATACCAGCCGCAATGTACAAATCAGGATTGACGTTTTTACCCGTTTGTCCGACTTGATGCTCATAAGGGATATAACCAGCATCGACAGCCGCCCGACTTGCGCCAACTGCTGCACCGAGTGTATCCGCCAATGGCTGAATGACAGTCGCAAATCCATCCTGCGCTTTCCAGATTTCTGCATCGTCTGCATCACTGGGGGCTGCTTTGGGATTATTAGCTGTACCACGTCCACCAGAGACGATAATCGCGGCATCATTGAGGTTGACTTTACCGACTTCGGCTTCAAAACTCTCAACTTTGGTCACAATGTCATCTTCAGCGAGGACTGCATCTACAGTGCTGACATCAACACTTGCTGAGTCGTCTTTGGCATTGGGTGCAAATGAACGTCCACGCAAGGTCACAAATTTCGTGCCTGTATTCACGCTCATCTCTTGCAAGACTTTACCCGCATATGCTGTCCGTGTGACGGTAATCGCGTCGCCACTGGCATTAAGGTCGATGGCTTCGGTGATTAAGCCACTGTTGCTATCGACTGCGCTCGTTGCCATCAATTCACGTCCACGAGTTGTGGCGACTGCCAGCACAGCTTCGGGATTGTTATCTTCTACGAGCTTGCTCAGAAGTGCCGCATAAGGCTCTAAACGGAATTGTTCAAGCGTAGCATCCTCACAGACAATCGCTTTATCTGCGCCATACGTACCCGCCTCATTAGCAATGGCAATCGCATTTTTGCCAAAAACTAAAGCAGTTACATCTGTGCCGAAAGCATCTGCAACGGTTTTCGCTGCGCCGAGGGCTTCCCAACTGACATTACTAGCAGACCCGTCAAATGTTTCCACAAATACAAATACACTCACAGGACTTTCTCCTCCATCAGCTTATCGGCTAATTTGCTCGCTTTTTCTTGCACCGTTTCCCCGTCAATGATTTCATTGGTGATTTCACGCGCAGGTGGGTTCTGATAGCTATTCAATGTGGTGCTACTCGCTGGCAGTTCCACGCCGAGGTCAGCAGGTGTCCATTCTGGGATGGTTGCTTTGCTGGCTTTGCGGATACCGATGAACGAGGGGTAACGAGGTTCATTGATGCCCTTGAGGACACTCAGCACAACAGGCAATTTTGCACTGACGACTTGCTTGCCTTGTTCCAGAGTTTTCTCGACCTTGATTGTGCCAGCATCGGCATCCAATTCTAAAATTTCGGAGACATTGCTCAACATTGTCCAGCCGAGTTTACGCGCTGTCTGGTAGGTTGCTTGGTCACTACCGACATCAACATGGTCTTTGCCGAAGATGACCATTTGGGCATCCTCAATATTATTGACTGCCGCCGCCGCGAGGCTTGCCCATTGCAAACTATCGGTGACATCTAAGCCATCCGCATTCACGCGCACCGCATTTTTGAGTCCCATTGCCAGACTGTGTTTGAGTGAATCAAGATGGAGTTCATCGCCAACAGCAATCACAGTTGAATCGCCACCGACGGCATCCGCTTGGCGAATGGTTTCTTCGAGGGAATATTCATCCCAAGGGTTCACGACGGTTGCCGCATCCCCCCATGTGACCGCACCACTACCATCAACTTCTACCTTAGCGGCAGTATCGGGCGTGCTACGGGTAAAGGTTACAATATGCACCTAAAACCTCCTCAATAAATTCATAAAATTTAAAAAGTAGATGTGTAAAACACCTACAGAATTTAGGGCATATTGTACATGCAACGTGCTATAAAATCTAATGGGGATTTGATTAAGCTAATGGCTGTTTGTATTTATTTAATTTGTCGAGTGATGAAAGGTGGCTTATCCTGATAATGAGTTTAATAGTGTAAGTCTGAGGTGTAAGAAATATGGTTGGTTTAAGTGAGAATAGCAAGCAAGAACTTTATGCGTTAATAGAAAAATATGATTTAGTGGAATATTCTGAACTCATAGAGAAACATGCTGAGGGACATATCAGTATGACGACAGCAGGTGAAGATAAGTATGAGACAGTAGGCAATAGTCGCATTGGTGGCGTTCCTGATTTACCACCGACTATAAGTTGGCAAAGAACTGATGCAGGATATATGAGTTTTGTTGCTCAAATTAATCTATCAGAAATACTAAAACTCCCGTTATCACCACTACCGAAAAGTGGTCTTTTATATTTTTTCTATGGCAATTATCCAATGGGACTTGCCGATGAACAACATTCTGTACTCTATTATGATGGCGACTTCAGCCAGCTAAAGAAAGCTGAACAACCTCCTATGGAAGAATTTTCAAGCGAGTCTAATTGGGCAGTATATAAACCCTGTCAAGTAACAATGAAAGATAGTTTCTCATTACCAGATGGACGTTACAGTGCGCGAGAAGTTTTTGGTCAGGAAATGGATATTAACTCCGAAAAATTCACGTTAATAGCTGACAACTGGTATCCGCTTGTAGAAGATTTAACAGAGAGTCAGGATCAGGAATTTCCTGAATGGAAAATGTCTAAAATTCTAGGAAAGCCACATTTTTTGCATGAGGGGCTTATGTCCAAAGCACAATTGGTTCGTGAAGGCAAACCATCGAATAGTTTATATAAGAATATTTCAGATAAAAGTGAAGTCGAAAAATGGGTAATATTACTTGAACTATCTTCTCATCAAGAAGCGGATATGCTCTGGTGGGATGTAGGATTACTGGATTTTGTAATTCACAGTGATGATTTATCGAAACTCGATTTTACTAAAACATACTCTGATATAGCGAGTTCGTAAATTTTGTTCATATCAACGGTCATATGAACGACATCAACAAGCACTTTTCTGGTAGGATGCGATTACGCAGGATTGTATCGTACCTTACCAATTGAATAGCAAATTACGGGGTTTTTCACAAACGCTTTCCTAACCGAAAGTGCGATTTTTGCTGTTATTTTGGTTTTTTCCCACGCCCAAAGTTCCCTGTTAATGCCCTGTTTTCTCTGTTATCCCCTGTTAAACAGGTAACTTTTTGTAATGTTAGCCCTCAGTAAATCGTCCCCAATTCACATTCTCTGACCACTGTGAGCCATCGGGTAGGGTGGTCGTCGCATCACAATGCACATCGGCTAAACTCGCATTGAGCAAAGTTGCGCCTGTTAAATCTGCCCCAATCAGCGTCGTCTCCCAGAAGTTTGCGCCTGTTAAATCAGCATTTTTGAAATTGGCATGGCTCAAATCCGCACGGGCAAAGTTCGCATTCTCTAAAATTGCATTCTCGAAATTGGCACTCGTTGCTTTAGCACTGCGCAAATTGGCAAAGGTCATGCTGGCATTTCTAAAACTGGCATTCTCTAAATTCGCCTCATGAAAGTAAGCGTGTTCTAGGTTCGCGCCTGTGAAATCAATCGCCTCTAAATCAGCTGTAGCAAATGTCGCCTCAGAGAGTGTCGCCCCTGATAAATCAATATCATTGAGCGTGCCGTCTTTATGGGCAACTCGTTCTTTCAACGCATCCAAAGCCGACAGGGCATCACTATTCCTTGCATTTTGCACTTGCTTCAGTAAGTTCTCAGTCGATTGAAAGCGGTTAAATATCGCTTTGAGTTTTTTCATATAATTTCCTGCTTTATTAACATCACAAGCCTAAATCATTCGCATGAAGATAATGTGAAAATTTATATAAAAAAAGCGCAGAGGAGTGTCTACGCTTTTTCGAGCTAGTCATCGTACCAAATCGGTAGGGGCGGGTCTTCACCCAATAAAATCCCTTCCAGATATTGCTCTGCTTTATCCATCAAGTCATAAAAATCAGGGGATAGCTTATCCACTCGACAGACCATCACTAGAATCGCATCATAGCCTACTGGACGCATCAGCACATTGCGAATAACTGGACGGGCATCTTCATCATCTTCACTATCATCTGTAGACAATTTTAAGGCGACTTCTAAGGATTCGCCATGCCCCCATGATTCGCTGGCTTCTTCACCAAGTAGGAACATCGCAGTAGCGACTGCCGCCAGACGTTGGGTACTCTCATCACCTTGTAGCGTTGTCGTCCACGTCAGACCATCCACGCGCGTTAATAGAAGACCCTCAATTTGGGTTGCCGCTTCTTGTAAAGACCATAAGCATTGTGTCGCCAGTGCTGTACGACGTTCATTCGGTATCATTGGCGGTTACTCATCTGATTAGTTGATACGTTCATTATAATACCTGTTCCTCTAAAAATGGGATAATGTTTTTTGCAAATTCCTCACCCATCTCAGGCAGGATGTGCAGTCCATCAAAGGTGTAAGTATAGCCCCACTTCGCACGTTCCTCCTCAAATTTATCCCAGCCACTACTCCAGTTTGCCCCAATTTGCTGAATAAATTCTAAAGAGATCGGTTCACGTTCAATCGGGTTTTCAGGAGTGAAGATAGCATCTAAATCTAAGACAGGGATATTGAGGTTTTCAGCAACCTTACGCGCGATAACATTATATTCGTGTTTCGCTTCAATAACATCTCGACTGTACTCCGTCGGGGCTAATCCAACCATTGCCTGTACATAATTCAGCTGTAGCTGGTGCAACAATTCGCGGTAGGTTTCTTCAAATCGGGCAGGGGTTACCATTCCATCGTCGAGTTGTTTCGCTTTTTTGTAATATCCGCGTGTTTGAGGCATAGAATAAGATGTCGCATCATTGCCACCCACCATCACAAACATGGCATCGGGCTGATGCGTTTCTAGGACATCATCTAAACGGCGCAATAAATTCACGACTGTATCACCACCTTCACCTGCATTGATAATCTCATTCTCTGGTAGTTTCTCTGCTATAGCAGATACAAAATTGCCACCATATCCACCCCATGTGAGGCTATCACCTAAAAATACGATTCTCATACGTTGTCTTTCGGGAGCTTGTTTTATTTATAGATATACATGATAGTGTCTTATCTTACTATCATAGCAGTTTGGTACATTCTACTAAAAAATATTGCCACTTTAAGCCCGTTTTCTCTCAAAAAGTTAAAATTACCTTATTTTCTTACAATAGTTTTTTGTAACATTTAACCAAAAGATTGAAGAATTTCTCAGTGGCTTCTTCTATTATGTCAAAAGCTATTCTTGTTTAAACTATTTGTATTGTGAACTTATACGCTAAATAGGTCAAGATTTCATGCTCACATATGCACCAGATACATTGGTAACAACATATCTTGAAATGACTAACCCAAAGCAATTTAAACCATCATTTAATTATGATGATGATATTGCCATTGAGCGTATGAATACAGTCGATTTAGGCTTTTACCTCTATATGTATCAATCAGTTGGTGAAGATTGTTGCTGGCGTGACCGTCTCGTGATGCCAAAAAGTGAATTACGCTCTATTTTAACAAAGAGTACAACACAAGTATTTGTATTGTATGTTCAAGGTGCACCAGCAGGTTATGTTGAACTAAACCAACAGGGGGCAGCCACTGAAATTGCTTACTTTGGTCTACGTAAGGAATATCAAGGACGTGGTTTAGGCAAGCATTTACTAAGCTATGGGATTAAAAAAGCATGGGAACTCGGTGCAGAACGTGTCTGGTTACATACTTGTAATCTTGATGGACCTTATGCTATGTCGAATTATCAGAAACGTGGCTTTAGAGCTTATAAAACAGAACATGAAATCATGCCTGAACTATATCAATAGGCTTTGTATAATTTAAACAATAAAAGGACACTTTATGCACAAAGTGTCCTTTTTGATTTGTCTGCAGATTGTTGTTAATACTGGGCTAGAGTTGGGTCGATCTCATCTGCCCAAGCTAAGATGCCACCTGCGACATTATACATATTGTTGATGTCATAACCTGCTTCTTGCAAGAATAGAATGCTATCAGCACTGCGCTTTCCACTACGGCAATGCACATACAGCGGTTTATCATGTGGGATTTGAGCTAAGACAGTTTCTTCCTCTAGTTTACGAGCTGCTTTGAGCGCATTTTTCGCCGCTTGAATATCGCCTTTGGGGATACGCAATGTGCCGTCTAATGCCGCGATTTC
Organism: Phototrophicaceae bacterium; assembly: GCA_965230145.1. Taxonomy (GTDB): domain Bacteria; phylum Chloroflexota; class Anaerolineae; order Aggregatilineales; family Phototrophicaceae; genus JAUZRW01. The sequence goes on along the minus strand of CBDDKI010000002.1, from coordinate 1,118,254 downwards.
CCATTCATGCGGTTCACGCACATCCAGCACAACAATATCTTCGCCAGCATCCAATTTTGCCTTGAGTTCACTTACGCTAACTTGGAGGACATCTTCGTAACCGATAGTTTCCTCTGTACTGAAATCACTATGGTCATGCGCTGGCATCCCACAGAACATTTCGTAGTCAATAAGTTCAACATCATCTGCATGTAGACTGCACACAGGGCAATTCGGGTCTTTCCGCACCTTGATGGTGTTAAACTCCATATCAAGCGCATCGTAGAGCATCATACGCCCAATCATCGGATTACCGATGCCGAGAATGAGTTTAATTGCTTCGGTTGCTTGCATTGTGCCGATTGTTCCCGGCAAAATACCGAGTACACCACCTTCTGCACAATTAGGAACAAGTCCCGGAGGAGGTGGTTCTGGGAACATACAGCGGTAGCATGGACCTTCTTCGGCATAGAACACACTTAATTGACCTTCAAAGCGGAAGATACTGCCATAAACATTTGGCTTTCCTAATTTTACACAGGCATCGTTCACAAGGTAGCGAGTCGGGAAATTATCCGTACCATCGACAATGATGTCGTAGGGTTCAAATAATTCAATAGCATTATCGCTGGTAAGTGGGACATTGTGTAAATCTACCTGAATATCTGGGTTCAGGTCTTTCATGCGTTTAGCGGCACTAGCTACTTTGAGTTCACCAACTGTTTCTATGCCATGAATCACTTGACGTTGCAAGTTGCTCTGGTCTACAACATCGTAATCAACTAGACCAATGCGCCCGATACCTGCCGCCGCTAAATAGAGAGCAGTCGGACTACCTAAGCCACCTGTCCCAATCAAAAGAATGCTAGCGGCTTTTAACTTTTTCTGCCCTTCAATCCCGACTTCAGGCATAATCACATGGCGGGCATAACGCTTAATCTCATCATGCGAGAGTTCGGCGGATGTTTGTACAATAGCTTGCATGAAGCTTACTCCTTATGAATTTAAGCGATTTGAATCGCTGAATTAACTTGTTTGAGTAATTTGGTTTCGTCAGCAACTCCATGATTAACTGCTTTAGGCTGGAAGTCACCACCAAGAATAAAGGTTGTCGGCGCACTCATGACACCCCAACGGTCTGCGGCATCAGGATTTTCTGTCGCATCTATCTGTACAACTTGTATTTCCTGTGTATCGCGTACTTTACGGATGGCAGGTTGTTGCTGAGTCTTACATGGAATGCAATTTGGTGTTGTGAAATAGACAATAGTAGGTATATCAGCTCGTAAACCAGCTAGTATTGGGTCACTATGACTATCGGCTGTAATACGTGCAAATTGCCGACGTGTATAGAGTTTATAAACCACAAGAGCCAAGACAAATAAAATAGAAACAATGACTAGACGCTCAATCATACAAATTACTCCTGAATTGGGGTGGCTGAAAAGCCCTGAACACCAAGTCGATTAAGTTGATAATACATCCAGCATCCAACGCAAAAATTTAACCAGAAGTTCAAATTTGCAAGTGCTATCACAACCCAGACCAATGCCCAACCTACAATTGGAAATCCTGCTAATAGGGCAACTGTTGCTACGCCGTTGAAAATTGCCCCGACCAACATGGCAAAGCGATGAGGCTGTGGGTTATCAACTTGTAAATTGGGTTTTACAATACCACTTGGCTTAACAATATGCTGGTATATTAAACGGTATGGAGCAAAGTCCACGCTTAATCCACCCAATAATTGTGCGACTGCAACGAATGCTACTAAGATCCAGTTATTGATGACAAATGCCACAATTAACAAAATAATTGTAAGTGCTTGCCCTGTTTTTAAACCTGTATGGTCAACTTGTGGTAATGTGTTCCCCATGTTAATCAACCTTCTGCTAATAACGTGCGAATATTGTTCCAACCGTAGCCTAGTGTCTTTAATGAGATAGTTTCTGTCGGGTTATAGCTACCTTCTGCGAATAACTCGCCACCCATATATTGATAAAATCCTTGAGAGTCATCATTACCCTTTAGTACCCACAGCATGAGACTTTGATGCCCTTTTTCGTAGAGTTCTTTGGCGCAGGCTTGCATTAATTGTCGTCCGATGCCTTTACCTTGAGCTTCTTGTAATAGATAGATTGCGTATACTTCACTATCAAAAGCTTCTATTGGGTCTTGGGGTGCTCCACCATGTACAAAACCCATGATTTCGCCACTATCTTCGGCGACTAATAACACATTATCTTGGTTACTATTAGTGAGAATCCGCGTCCAGATTGTCGTCCGATTTTCTATGTTTCGGCTTTGTATGACCTCATCAGGAATAATGCCCGTGTAAGTGGTCTGCCAACTTTTAACATGCACATTAGCGATGCCTTCTGCGTCTTCTAGCTGTGCTGGACGAACAATCATGCGCTTGCCTCAATAATTGTGTCGATGTCTTGCCAACCATAAACAGCTTGTGAATTATCGAAGCCATCTTTTTCCTGAACGATTTCCTTGATGAATTTTGCACCAAGATGCTCGTAGACAGCGCGCGCAGGTACGTTGATAGACCAAGCGACGACAATCATGGATTGCTTATCTTGCGATTTTAAGGTGCTTGCGACGATATTGATGAGTTTTTTGCCGACGCCCTGACCTTTATTGTCAGGAGCTATATAAAGACGTACTAATTCACCATCATACTCAGGTACACCCAGTTCCTCACGTACTGTGCCACCTTGCCCAACCCCTACTATCTGTCCCGACTTATCAACCGCCACATGGGTAGAAAATTGCTCGTCCTGTAGAATTTTTCCCCAAGTTTGGTAGCGTCTTGGATAATCATCACCACGAGCTTTGACCAAGTCAGGGTTTATTGACATAAATGCTTCATGCCAGCTATCACAATGTAGGCGGGCAATTTCAGCTTGGTCAGCTAATGTGGCTAGTCGTAATTTCATCAAAATAAATCCAGAATATTTGACCAGACATAAGCTGTTTCTTTTAGAATGCCGTCACCATTAGGGATAATGCGTTCAGATACCAATTTGCCACCCAAAGCGTCTCGGTAAAATTTCACAGCAGGGTTGATAGTCATAACCCAAACTAACAAAGATTGTTTACCGAGATCATGAAAACATCTTGCAAGATACTGTACTAATTCTTTACCAATGCCTCTTCCTTGTATACTTGGCAAAACATAGATTTGATGAAGTTCAGTATCGTACTCGTCATCAATGAGTATTCCTGTAATATAGCCGACTACCACTTGATTAGTTGTTGCTACAAACGTGTAACGTGTTTTACCTTCTTCATTTGCAAAGCGTTCCTGCCAAATTTCTAGTTGATTGACCATATTTAAATCTTTTAAGGCGATTTGTTGTATCGTCAGAAATGATGTGAACTGGGCTTTCCAACTATCAATATGAATACGCACGATATCGGCTATATCCATTTGTGTGGCAGGACGAATGCTGACCATTATCTAACAACCACCTGCAATACTTGGGATAATGCGTAAGTCTTCATCAGCCTCTATTTCGGTATCAACACCATCTAAGAAGCGAATATCCTCATCACCAATGAATACATTGACAAAGTTGCGGAGTTTGCCATCGCTGAACAGATGTTGCTCAAGTTCAGGATATTGTTCTACAAGGTTTCCTAGTGCTTCAGCGACAGTTGCTCCTGTAGTGTCTACTTTTGCCGAGTTATCAGTGTATGCGCGTAATGGAGTTGGAATTTTTATTTGTGCCATGTTTTTCTCTCTTTATTGTGAATTGTGAAATGGATAATAATTAAACATACGAAAAAATTAGTAATTTCTGAGGCACGAACGGGATTCGAACCCGTGTAAACGGTTTTGCAGACCGCTACATAGCCACTCTGCCATCGCGCCATATTTTTATTGGATATTCAATGTCAGTTCCGTAAATTCACTTCGATCATCTGCCAATAACCATGCTTTTTGCACATCAGATTGACCATCTATAACCGATGTAATGATGTAAACAAAATTAGGTAGGGCATGTACTCGGTCAAACTCTGATGGGATGGCTGGATGATTTGGGTGGCTATGATAATATCCTACAAGTAATAAACCACGTTCATCTGCTTCATCTTCCATTTTTGCCCAATTTTGAGGAGTCATTGCGTAACGGTGATATTGCTCTTCGGTTTCAAACACATTATCGACTTGAATGACATCTTCAACGATTACATTACTCCCGAATTGTGTGCCTAACAAAAAACCACCTCCCTCATTTGGAAAGGTATCTTCCATTTGCTCAAATATTTCTCGTTGTAATTTTTGGCTAAGTTTGACAGCCATTTAATCTCCAAATGATTAGTAGTTCATGACAATAAAAAAGAGCAAGCCGATTTTTTGGCTTACTCTTGTCAGGTTCAGTCAACTATTATGTGACTTTACTTCCCTTCCAACACCAAAAATCCGACAGCGTTTGCCTCGGTGGTCATACAACAGCACATCATTCGCTTGGTTGGGAAATTCATTTTAGTCATCATGGTTCAGAAAATTAACATACTCGTGTGTTTAATACAAGTAATTACTTTGGGTTAGATAAAAGCATTTGCTTATATGAGAGACCTAGTGTTACTCCTCATGAAAATAATGACGAAGTCAGTGGAATTTTTCTTACAATTGGGGGTAAAAATAAGCGGTGGTTTACAGTATATCTTGGTTAAGAACCAAAAATTCCTCATGATACTATCACGTAGTTATGCTCATATAGGCGTTGATAGCGGTGTTTCAGAGTGATATACTTGTACAGCAATTCACAAAGAGTTGATTTTATATCAAAGATTGACTTTTGCTTTACACATATTATTTTAGTTTCATGCTATCCAAACTAAAACCTAATGCTCAGATAACAGAGCTTGATTTGGTTAAATACACATACAATAAGGAGTATATAGATGGCGAACAAAGGCGGACTTGAAGGTATTGTTGTTGCAGATGTGCAAACAAGCCTAGTTAACGGTGTTGAAGGTAAATTGGTTTACGCAGGTTATAGTATTGAAGACCTCGCGGCTAATGCGCTTTTTGAAGAAGTTGTTTATTTGTTGCACAATGTTAAATTACCGAACAAATCTGAACTTGAAGAAACTCGTAGCTATATTGCTAAAAACGCATCTGTTCCAGAATTTGTTTTGGAAACCATGAAGAAAACACCAAAGGATACGCCAGCAATGGCAGTTGTGCGTACTGCGACCTCGATGTTGTCGTCATTTGATCCTGATGCTGAAAACTTGACTGATAAAGATGTTGCACGGAAAAAAGCACTACGTATGATTGGTCAGGTTGCGAGTATTTGTGCCGCATGGACACGTATCGCCAAAGGTGAAGAACCTGTTGCTCCTCGTGAAGACCTCACATTGGCTCAAAATTTTGTTTATATGATGACTAATGAAGAACCTGACGAAACAGCATCTAATGCAGTGAATGTTTATCTAGTATTGCTTGCAGAGCATGGCATGAACGCATCTACATTTACAAGTCGTGTTGTGACGGCTACTGGTAGTGATATGCACAGTGCTATCGTCGCAGCAATTGGTGCGCTCAAAGGTCCATCACATGGTGGCGCGAATGCCGAAGCAATGAAGATGTTCCTCGAAATTGGTGAACCAGAAAATGTGCAGAATTGGTTCAATACCAATATCAAGAGTGGTGACCGTCGTATTATGGGTATTGGACACCGCGTGTATAAAGCAACTGACCCACGCGCATCCGTTCTCAAAATGCACGCAGAACGTTTAGCTGCAAGCAGTGGTAATAGCAAATGGTTTGAAATAGCTAAGGGCTTAGATGATGCTGCTCGTGCAGATGAATATTTCATTGAGCGTAAATTGTTCCCGAATGTTGATTACTACAGTGCAATCGTTCTCTATACGCTTGACTTAGACATTGATATGTTCACCCCACTATTCGTTATGTCGCGTATGGCAGGTTGGTCAGCGCATATTGTTGACCAAATGCAAGGTCGCTTAATTCGTCCAAAAGCGAATTATGTTGGTCCAATGGATTTAGAGTGGACTCCTGTAGAAAACCGCTAAATTGAGATTAATTTATAGATGATAAGATGCTCTACGATTTATGTAGGGCATTTTTGTTTTCTATCAAAATGAAACAAATTCAGAATGTTAGACGTATGCTTTAATAGGGTAAACGTTTGTTGCGTTGAACCTATATAATGTGCTAATGTTTAATGAGTACGGTTTAGAGTATTGGAAAAACCGCAATGAATTTACTAAAACTTTTTGCACCGATTCGATTAGTGGGTAAGCATGATTATCGTGCTTACATGACATTTTTTATACTTTTTGCTTATTTGTGTGTCTTTGGTTGGGAAGTTGTCCTGACTTCAAGTAGTGGGACACCGATTGAAGCATTTTTCCCACAATATGCTTTTGCACCCTGTGAGATAGGGCATGTTCCTGTTTCGGAATTGGCAGTAGATGGTATTCGTGGTTTATTCATGACAGATGGCTTCTTATTGCTAGTTGTGAATATGATGTATCTCTGGATATTTGGTCCTTTAGTTGAAGAATTTTTGGGTTTCCGTCGTTACCTAGGCTTATTTATCCTTACAGGTTTAAGCGGTTTCTTGATGAGTGCTATCTTTACAAGCGGTTGTGACCCACTCTACGGACCTAGTGCCGCTATTTCTGGTGTGATAGCTGCATTTATGGTGCTACATCCAACCAAACGCGTCGAAATTGTAGTGAGTCCGCTATTATTCCGTCGCTTTGATATGCCAGCATTTTTCTTTGGTTTTGTATATCTTGGCTTCCAATTTGTACTTGATGGCGAAGGTCCATTATCGGGTAATTTCGCACCCATCTGGGATGAAATTGGTGGCTTTATCGTTGGCTTCTTGTTCATTTTCATTGTGACATTGTTTAAATCAGCACCAAAAGCAGACCCACTTGAACATCTTGATGATTAGCATGGAGATTGAAGCATGATATTTCCTATTGGTATTAGCGGAAAAGATGACTCACGCCCTTGGATGACCTATGCCTTAATTGGGGTTAATTTGCTGGTTTTCTTATGGGAAGTCTTATATTTCCAAATCTATGGTGAAACAGCGTTCACGCAAGTCATGATTAATATTGCTTTCAATGTTTGTGAGATTGGTACACGGTCAGCCCCTCATCTTGCATTGGATAGCTTGCGGAGCATGTTCTTGCATGGTGGTATCGCACACATTCTAGGGAATATGGTTTTCTTAGCAATATTCGGGCGTAAAATTGAAGGCTACTTCGGGCGAATTCCTTTCCTAGCTTTTTATTTAATTGCAGGATATGGTGCAACCTTTGGGCATGTTTGGTTTGGCGGAACTGTTTGCTCCGTTGCTGATCCGAATGGCTTAGTGATTGGTGCGAGTGGTGCAGTGGCTGGTGTTATGGGCGCATTCTTACTCTTATTCCCGACCTTACCAATTAACACCCACATCACGATTTTGCCACCCTTTGTTGGTTGGCAATTCAAAGTGCCAGCAATGTTTTATCTTATCTACTTCTTCCTCATGGATTTTGTACAAGGTTTAGGCTGGTATGTTGATGAAGGTCAACGAGTAGCGCATTGGGGACATATTGGTGGTTTTGTTGCAGGATTCATTATTGTGTTTATTGCAACAATGTTTTGGAAGCCAGCACCAAAAGCAGACCCCTTTGCTTATTTAGATGATTAGTCAAGTTCTATATTTGTTTTCAATTAAACGCCTCTAGGGGCGTTTTTTTGTTGTGTAGAGATTCCATTAAAATTCCTTCGATTAGTGTGAGGAAGTTTCTGCAAGTGTTATACTGTATTCAATAAATTTAACTACTCTAATTGTTCACAACGATACTAAATTGTTTCTTCATTTATTAACGACTTGCACAAGAGATACTAGAAATCAAACATATGGATTCCTTTGATTTTACGAAAGCATTACCTAAACGCACAACAAGTGCAAACACGCAACGAGCATATTATCGTTGGGTAGACCGCTATCTAGTCGATGTTGCAGGATTGAAAGCAACACGCGGCGATGACCGCATCAAACGGATGGAGGATTTACCTGTAAAAAGTCTACAACGCCATTTGACACAGCGTAAACTCAGAAACTGGCTAAATCGGCTTGTCGAGGACGGACAAGGACGACAAGCACTCGACCAAGCACGGGCAACTATTGTTACTCTGTCTGAATTAATGGCAGATAATGACTTACTTGAGGCTGATATTGCTGCTGAGATACAAAGTGTGAGCGTACCCTCTGTAAAGAAGAATCAGACTCCCAATCGTCTACTGACACCGGATGAGGTCAAACGTCTGATGAGTGCCGCGCGCGATATGGCTACATCTACCAATCAGATGCTCCGAAATAATGTGGTTGCCTTAACCCTATGTACAATGGCATTACGTCGTGAAGAATTGTCTGCTGCAAAATGGCATGATATTACTATGAAAGATGGGACTGTCGTTCTGTCTATGGGTAAAGATGATTATGTCGATATGCCTCTGCCCGTTGTATCTACGATTGACCGTTGGCGGGCTATATTAGGCGAACCACCCGAACATACACCAATTATTCGCCGTATTTGGAAGGGCGGACGGGTTGCAAAAGCTGGCTTATCACCTGATGGAATTTGGCTTATCATCCGCAATGCCGCTCAATACGCTGGTTTAGGACATGTCACCCCCGATGATTTACGGCGTTCTGCTGTTGCTAATATGTATAAAAATGGCATGGCGATAGAAGAGATTAGCCGACTCCTACGGCATCGTAGCCTCTTGATTACTGAAAGATTCTTAGCAAAGCTCCCTATCGATGAGTAATATTTCGTATAATCGTAAATAGTTCTGACCAACATATATTTGGGATATTCGTCTCATAAATTGGGATATATTGGGATAAATCGCTGGATAGTGGTGGTTTATCCCAAATTTACCTGTTTTTATCCCAAGTAAGTTGCGATATTATCATTTTCGCATAGTGGAGATGAGATTATAGGAAAGGCACGAAGAGCAGAATGAGATTTGCTATTATCTGGCAAATCCATGCAGATGCTAGTCCATTGCGCTCACGAACATAGCTATACATCATGTTGAGGCTGAATAACGCAATTGCTAAGAAGACTGCAACAAATACAAACTCAAGTAATACATCCCACATCACAGGGAAAAATAAGATAATATTCCACAAGCCTGCCAATCCCCCGACTATCCAAAAGTCTAAACGCTTTTGCATAGACCCTCTGAAAAATAAGGTTTCTGCTAAAGGCATCACAAAAACAAGATAAGCGAGGACAGTTCCTGCACCAAAATCAGGAAACATCAATTGAGAAGCTCGTCTGAATTGGTCAATGAAGAAAATCATAAACGGCACACTGACCATCACACCAAAGGCAATCCCCCATGCCACATTTTCAGGTTGTTCTTGTTCGATACGGTCTGTATTGCCAAGTAACCATCCTAAAACGCCAACAATTGCCAACGCACCCCATGTGATTGTATAACGCATATCTGCATTTACAGGTAACAGGGGGATAAGCCCCACACTCAAGGCGACTGCTAATACAAAACCGAAGGCAGGGTCAGCCCCGCCTCCGCGATATTTTTGTACGGATTGGTCTTCCTCTAATTCTATTTCGTCTTCATACTCATTTTCGTGTGGGAATTCTTCTGAATAATCCGTCATGAAAGAATCGTTTTCACTGCCTTTACAATTTCATCAACTCGTTCGCGTGTAATCCAATAGTGCATTACGAAGCGATATTTGCGTTTAAAACCAGGATAAGGTCGAGCGAGAATATTATAATCTCGCAATTTTTCCTCGAAATCTTCTGGTGCTATTTTAGCAGTTTCTTCGAGCCATATCATCACAAAATTTGTATTTTGGCTAACAACACGAACACCATCAATATCACTCATGGCTTCAGCGAGATAGGCAGCATTATCATGGTCTTCTTGTAGGCGTTTGCTCATTTCGTGTAGTGAGATGAGTCCTGCAGCGGCTAAAATCCCTGCTTGACGCATGCCACCCCCTAAGACTTTACGCACTCGTCTTGCTTCTTTGATGAAATCAGCACTACCCACCAAAACAGAGCCAACAGGCGCACATAAGCCTTTACTTAAACAAAAGTAGAGGCTGTCAGCATCGCCCATCATTTCTTGTGGAGATTTATTCATTGCTGTTGCTGCATTGAAAATTCGCGCACCATCTATATGAAATTTTAAATTATGTTGATGAGCTAAGTCGGCAACTTGTTGGGTGTATTCTGCACTAAGTGGCACACCACCGACTGTTCCTTGCGTATTCTCGATGCTGATTAAGCGCGAGCGTGGAAAATGCTCATTATCTCCACGAATAGCATTCTTAATATCATCTAAATTTAATGTGCCATCAACTTGCACAGGCACAGTATGAGGCATAATCCCACCGAGTGCACTCATACCACCTTGCTCATAAATGAAAGTATGAGCTTTATCACCCACGATGGCTTCTTCTCCGCGTTGACAATGCGTTAGAAAGGCTATTAGGTTGCCTTGTGTACCACTGGTAACAAATAAACCTGCTTCTTGCCCAAACATCTCAGCCGAATCACGTTCGAGTTGATTTACTGTCGGGTCGTCACCATATACATCATCACCAACGACGGCATTTGCCATTGCCTCACGCATAGCTGGCGTTGGGTGCGTGACAGTATCACTTCTTAAATCAATCACTTCCATTATATCTACCTTGTTTTTAGTTATAGTTTATCTACAAGACGCATTGTTTATAGCCCAATAAATCTTAGGGTAAATCACCAAAATTACAGAGCTGAATGTTTTCAGTTTGCAATATTTGTTTGACGCTTTCATCTGTCACCGCTGTGAGTTCTTGATTCCGCTGGAAGGAGTAATCCTCGTCTAAGTCTTCTCCATAACCTACATGAACAACAAGTTCTGAGTATCCGTCTTGAATTGTCTTTAGACCATTTTTGAGGCGTTCTAGTCGTGGGCTACTTTCAAAATCAAAAATGAAGTCAACCGTATAGTCACAGGTTTTAGGTTGTCCATATTGAGCTAACGTTGCGTTTAAATCGGATATTAATTTGCTATCAAATCCATAATCCTCAGTCATTACTGCGTGTTTACGAATGGGTAATTGATGCTCTTGAGCAATTTTTACCATAATAGCGTATGCAGTTGGGTGCATATAAACGGCGCGATGATGACTATCCAAGTGGTCGGGTAGCCTACCAGCAAATTGACGAAAACGCTCAAATTGCGCCATGAGTTCTTTTTCCAAGTCGTCCGCTGAAAAATCGGCTATTTTCTCAATGAGTTGGCTATAAGTAGAGACAAATTTACCTTCTGAGGTGACAAGTGAAGGAACATCTGCTGGGTCGGAGACTGGTGCGCCATAAGATAGTACAAAATGTAAGCCAACGCCCAAATCAGGTGCAGTTTCTTGAGCCAATTTAATTGCATTTTCTGCAGCTGGCATATTGACCATTGCCGTTGTTGAAGTCACGATACCAGTGGTATGCGCTTCTATAATGCCACGCGACACCTCTTCTGAAATGCCGAAATCATCTGAATTTACAATAAGATATTTTGTCATTTTGTCAGTTCCTCAAAATAGCTAATCACGGTATTGATACCACTCTTGAATTGGTCTAGATGAAAACTTTCGTTTGGACCATGTGCTTGTGCATCAGGGAGTCCAAACCCTAAGAGGACAACAGGAACATCCAGAATATTTTGAATTTCTGGCACAACAGGGATGCTTCCGCCACCACGCACTAACAAAGGTGGATTTGGAAAGTTCGCTTCGTATGCACGCACAGTTGCTTGGACGGCAGGATGGTCAATCGGTGTAAAAGCAGGGAAACCGTGATGCTCTTCCAGTACCTCAACGCGAACGGTGTCTGGTGTAATTTCTAAAATATAGTCGCGTACTTTGGCGAAAATATCATTCGGGTCTTGGTCAGCAACTAGACGCGCACTAATTTTTGCGACTGCTTTGGCGGGCAAGACAGTCTTAAAGCCTTCGCCTGCATAGCCTGTAGCGATACCATTGATTTCAAGGGTCGGGCGCGCGCCAACTTTTTCAATACGGCTATAAGCTGTGCCACCCCATTCAGGTACATCACCAACCATTTCTTGCCAATCTTCATCGGTAAAATCTGCTTTAGCAAGAGTTTCACGCTCTTCTGCGCTCAAATCTAGCACATCATCATAAAAGCCTGTCACAGTTACTAGACCTGTCTCATCGTGTAACTGAGCGATAATTTCAGCAATTGCTTGGGCTGGATTATGTACCATCCCCCCGTAACCACTGTGCATATCACGATTTGGACCACTTACAACAAGCGTCAAAGTCATCAACCCGCGTAAGGAGTAAGTAAGGCTTGGCTGCTCTTTAGATTTCACACCTGTATCGCTAATCAAGCATATATCCGCTGATAGTTTTTCTTTATGTATAGCAACAAATTTAGCAAGGTTAGGTGAGCCAATTTCTTCTTCACCTTCAATTAGGTATTTCAGATTAACGGGACAGTTGCCAGTTTTTAGCAAGGCTTGGACTGCCTTCATCTGAATCATGACTTGCCCTTTATCATCGGTTGCACCACGTGCATATAAGATGCCGTCATTAACAACAGGAGTAAATGGATCAGTGTTCCAGCCATCTTCTACAACAGCGGGTTGTACGTCATAATGCCCATAGACCAAGATAGTTGGGGCAGTATCTCCAGCGTGTAACCAATCCGCATAGACGACTGGGTGTCCGTCCGTTTCCATTACTGCAACATTTTCGAGACCCATATTGGTCATATCAGTGGCTAACCATTGTGCTGCTTGGCGTACCTCATTAACTCGGGTAGGGTCTGTGCTGACACTCGGTATAGCAACCCACGCTTTAAGTTGCTCGGTAAATGCGTCAAAATTTTCATTTACATAATCAAATGCTTGCTTCATTAGTAATTCCTACTTTGTGTTTTCGCTAGGGATGTGGGCTACTTCTTGGAGAAAATGGATAGATGTTGCAATACCTTTATGGAACATCTCCAAACTGAAATGCTCATTAGGTCCATGTAAATTGTCACTATTGAGTCCAAAGCCCATCATCACAACAGGTAAATTGAGTACGTTCTGGAAGTCAGAGACAATTGGTATACTGCCCCCTTCACGCTTGAAAATTGGTACTGCGCCCCAGCCCTTTTCATAGGCTTTGATAGCAGATTGCATCGCAGGCGTATTCGTCTTGATTAAGGCAGGAAATGCCCCTTGCCGTAAAGATTTCACCTCAACTTGTACAGTTGGGGGAGCAATTTTCTCTATGAATTTAATGACTTTTTGCACGATGTCGTCTGGTTTTTGGTTGGCAACAAGCCGACAGCTAATTTTTGCAATGGCTTTATGAGGCACAATTGATTTACTTCCGTCGCCGAAATAACCACTTGCCATACCTGTGATTTCTAAGGTCGGACGTGCGCCGATGCGTTCTAGTAGGGTGTAGTCTTCCTCACCCCAAGGTACAGGTGCGCCTGTTGCTTCGCCCCAATCAACATTATCCCAATTAACTTGGGCAATTTCTTCGCGTTCTTGTTCAGTCAAATCTTGAACATCATCATAAAAACCAGATACAGCAACCGACCCATCGTCTTTGTGAAGGGCAGTTATAATCTCGGCGAGTGCTTGGGCAGGATTATGAACCGTGCCTCCAAACATGCCACTATGTAAATCTTGCTTAGGACCTATGACAGTCATCTCTAAGGTTACGCCACCACGCAAAGCATTAATAATTACAGGTTCATTGATAGTTTGCATACTGGTATCGCTAATAATACAGACATCAGCCGAGAGTTTTTCACCACAGTTTTTAACATACTGAGAAATGGCTTCCCCACCAGATTCTTCCTCACCTTCGATGATGAATTTCACATTAACAGGGAGATTTTCGCCACCTTTTAAGTAAGATTCAACGGCTTTGACATGCGTAAAAAATTGCCCTTTATCATCTGTTGCACCACGCGCATAGAGGAAGCCATCTTTTTCGATAGGTTCAAATGGGTCAGTATCCCAACCATCTTCCATCACAGCTGGTTGCACATCATAATGTCCGTAGATGAGAACCGTTTTTGCATCTTCACCTGCCCCCATCCACTCAGCATAAACTAGCGGATGATGTCCCTCAATTTCGATTAGTTCGGTTTCAAGTCCTATGCGCTGAAAATCATCAATAAGCCAATTAGCGGCTTTGCGTACATCCTGAGAGAAGGCAGAGTCGGTGCTGATACTCGGTATTTTCAATATATCAACCAATTCTTGCTGGAATTTCTCAGCATTATTCTTTGCATATTCAAGTGCGGTCATATATGTAAGTTTCCTTTTATGTTGCTATATCTTGTAGAAAATAAATTGCGGTGTCGATGCCTTTATAGAACATACTCAAAGGGATATTCTCGTTAGGTCCATGTGCGCCACCACCTTTGTAGCTGAATCCCATAATCGCTAGGTTATCAGAAACTGACAGCATATCAAATGCAATCGGCACACTACCGCCAGCGCGTTCAAAAACGGGTTTTACACCCCAGCCTTTTTCGTAGGCACGGTAGGCAGTCTGCATTGCGTCGCCTTGATAATCAATTTTGATGGCAGGGGCTTCGGCTTCAACGTGCACGAATGAAACTGCTACAGTATCAGGGGCAATATTGCGGATATGATTTTGGACAGCTTCCATAATTTTTACGGGGTCTTGCTTTGGGACTAAACGGCAACTGATTTTTGCAAAGGCATGAGCAGGTAAGACAGTTTTGAATCCATCACCTGTATAGCCACCATGAATACCGTTAATTTCTAGGGTGGGACGCGCTCCAATACGTTCGTGTATTGTGAAGTCTGCTTCACCCCATTGTTTAGGTGCATTAGCGACTGCTTGCCATTCTTCTTCTATTGACGCATCGCTTTCAGCTAGTAAAGATTGTTCTTCCGCATCTAATTCTTCCACATCATCATAAAAGCCTGCAACTGTGACCCGTCCTGTTTCATCATGCAATTGGGAGATAATCTCGGCAATCACTTGAGCAGGATTATGGACTGTTCCGCCAAAGTGTCCACTATGTAAATCTTTTTGAGGACCATCTATATGGACTTCTAAGGTGATGATGCCCCGTAAACCGTAAATGAGGGCAGGTTGCTCAGGTGAACGAATGATACCATCGCTGATAAGTGCAACATCAGCAAAGACTTTATCGGGAAATTGTTTAATGAATGCGCCGATAGTCTCACTCCCTGATTCTTCTTCACCTTCAAATAAGAGCTTGATATTAACCTCTAAATTATCGGTATTTATCAAAGATTCAACTGCACTAAGCCATGCCATCACATGCACTTTACTATCTGTTGCACCGCGAGCAATGAGCTTACCGTCTTTGATGATTGGCTCAAAAGGTTCACTATCCCAACCATCGGCGACTACCGCAGGTTGTACATCATAGTGGCAATAAATAAGAACAGTTTTCGCATTGTCGCCAGCACCATCCCATGTGCCAAAGACTACAGGATGCCGACCTTCTGGCAAGCTAATAATTTCAGCCGATAAGCCAATAGCTTGCATACGGTCTGCAATCCATGTTGCCGCATCTTTTACATCATTAGCGAAAGCAGGGTCAGTGCTAATGCTTTTCTTTTTAATCAGTTCTATGAAACGTTCGGTAAATATTTGGTGATGCTCTTGTGCATAATCATGTGCTGATGTCATTCTATATCCTTTTAGTTCATAGCTTTACTAGCATATTCCCAAACAATCTGACGCGACTCATCAGTAGGGTCAAATGGAAAGTAATAGCCAACTCGGTCTAATAAGCCTTCGTATTTTTCACGCACGGCATGTGGGAGTTCATCGGGTGGCGCAACAACGGCAAATTCATGAAAAATATCATCAGGGACTTCTTGCCACATCACATCCCACTTATTTTCTTTGGTCATCTGGTTCATCTTCTCGCCAAAATCACGCCAGCCATGTGCATCTAAGACCTTATAGTAACTCGGTGTGCTGGCATAGAAGGCAATTTGGGATTTAATTTCAATCGAATTACGCTGGATTTCTTCCTCATTACGCCCTGTCACCACAAATACAGAACAGGTCAGCGCGACATCTTCAATACTACGACCTGTTTTTTCTGCACCGTCTTGGATAGCTGGTCTGGTCACTTCTCTTAAGTATTTGGTGGTGTGGAAAGGATGAACATGGAAACCATCACACATTTCGCCTGCTAATCGGCATAATGCTGAACCAACTCCTGCGATATAGATGGGTATATCAGGATGGTCGATTGCACCTGGATTGAAAAATGGTGGCAGAACGCCAAAGCTATAATGCTCACCACGATAGCGTAAACCACTCCCATTTTGGAAAGCCATCCAGATTTTTCGTATGGCTTCGATATATTCGCGCAATTGCGAAACAGGTTTACCATCCCACTGTGCGCTAAACCGTTTAACGATATGTACGGCAATTTGTGTACCCAAGCCAAGCATGAAACGTCCATTCGATTGCGCGGCTAAATCCCATGCAATTTGTGCTGTGACCATCGGACTACGGGGGAAAGCAACAGCGATTGCAGTGCCCAGTTCTAAAGTTGAGGTGCTATGGGCAGCGAGTGGTAATGGGAGAAATGGGTTATGCTGTGCTTCGGCTGTCCATAAGCCATCAAATCCTAAATCTTCGACTTTTTTAGCAATATCTGGAATTGCGTTTAAATCATCTGGAAAAATCGTGACATCAAATTTCATAAGTACCCTCATCATAATTTCAGGGTATTTTAACGAATATCTTCATGCAAGCGTAACACCAATTCTGTATATCTGGTCTCAGATGTTGGTGTCAAACTTATTCGCCCCATCTAGGTGATGATGCTATAATGACAATTGAGTTGAATTTCATACTAAAAGGTTGCCATCAATGGCTGATAACGCCCCATCTACTTCACCTGATAATCTAAAACCAGAACATCTCCGTGCGCTGTATCAAGTATCGACATGGATTAATTCTACGCTTGATTTCGATGATGCACTTGATAATGCGATGAACGCTATTATGGAAGTGACGAGGGCGCAACGTGGTTTCCTCATGAGTGCTGACGAAGAAACAGGTGAGATGCGTGTGCTAGTTGCTCAAGGGATTGATGGCAATACGATTGAATCCGAGGGGTATAGCACAACAATCGTCAATCAGGTTGTGGAAACGCAAGAACCTTTACTAACGAATAATGCCCAATTTGACGAACGTTTCAGTGCAGGGCAGAGTATCATTATGCGTGGCTTACGTGCGATTCTCGCTGCGCCTATGCTGGTACAAGACAGACTGATTGGGGTTGTTTACGTCGATACGTCTATGAAAGCTGGTACTTTCCGTCCTGATGACCTTTCCTTACTACAAGCTGTGTCTGGTTTAGCTGCTCGTGCAATCGAAAACGCGCGATTGTATGCAGTTGCGCTAGAAAAAGGGCGTTTAGAACACGAGCTTAGTATGGCACATGATATTCAGCAAAATTTATTGCCAGCCGACCTTCCACAATCCCCTCATTATGATATTGCTCCCTATTGGCAAGCGGCACGCGAAGTTGCAGGGGATTTTTACGATGCTTTCACAATGGAAGATGATTCCATTGGCACAGTGATGGCGGATGTATCCGATAAAGGTGCGCCAGCCGCATTGTTTATGGCAGTCGCACGAACTTTGTTGCGTAGTCATGCTCATGCAGGTCTAAATCCTGTTGATACGATGAGTCGTACCAATGACCTTATTGTGTTGGATGCCGAGAATAGTGGTATGTTTGTGACAATGTACTATAGTCGCTTTCAAGATAATGGCTTTAGTCAGCATGTGAATGGTGGGCATAATCCGCCAATTTTCTATAAACACAAAACAGGCAAAGTTAGTCTTATGCCGACGGGTGGACGGGCGTTAGGGTGGTTTCCTGATAATCCTCTCAAAGAAATTACCATCCACCTTGAACCCGGTGATGCAATTGTTTATTACACGGATGGTCTTACTGAGGCAGAAAATCCACGCGCTGAACCTTATGGTGAAGACCGTTTGATGCGCGTTGTTTCGCAAATCGGCAATAAATCAGCTAAACAATTGATGGATGAAATCTTGCAAGATGTTGATGTTTTTAGTGAAGGCGAACCTCCATTTGATGATATGACAATGTTGATTGTTCGTTATAAGGGCTAAATTCAAGAAGGTGTTAGTTTGAATTTAAGGTTCAGTGAAACCAATTAAATTTATCGGTAGTGACCACCCTCGCCAAATTGCTGTTAGACGTAATCCTAGTGTTAGGATAATTGAAACGCTGATTGCAATGATGGGTATCGTTAAGTTTAGCAAGAGGATATAAATTCCCGCTCCACAAAGTGATGCTGTCGCGTAAATTTCTTTGCGTAAGACAAGTGGTATGTCATCACTAAGAACATCGCGAATCATTCCACCAGCAACGCTACTCATCACGCCCATGATGATGGCAATTCCCCAATTCACGCCGACATCTAACGCTGCTTGTGTGCCAATTACCGTGAATAGGGCTAGCCCAAAAGCATCAGCGATTAATAGTGGACGATGGGGCAGTAGCTTGAAGCGTATAAGTATGATTGTGAGAATGACTCCAATAAGGGAAAAAAGAACATAAGTTGGGTCGCGCACCCAGAAAACAGGTGTAGTACCAAGAATAAGATCTCGTAAAGTTCCGCCGCCCACTGCAGTTACAAAAGCGATTACAGCGACTCCAAATATATCAAGGTTCTTTCTTCGGGCAACTAATGAGCCTGTTATCGCAAAGACGATAATCCCAAATAGGTCTAAAACATAGAGCATTTTGATCTCTTTTTCTGGGGCGTATATAATGAAGAGGGAACTGTATCCCTATGTTAGAGTTGAGTCAATTTGTAAATGGTTAGAAATTAGCCCTTGCAAAGGATGGTAGTGAGTGTATAATCCATCGTGTTGTCTTGAGAGAGGCAACAGGTGAAGAAAATTAACAATCAAAACGCAACGGAAGGTGAAGAGCTAGGCGGTAGTCTTTAAGGGATTAGCCAGTCCAGTTCCCAAACACCATAAGGACGACAGACAACACGTCCTCAACTCAGTCGAGACTTTTTTATAAAAAGTCTTGACAAGTTAGGATGGGGTTGGTATTATTTGTCTCTATCAGTTGCGGAGTAGAGAGTTATCTACTTCGATTGTATTTTGGTAGCAGTGCAGTTTAACAGCAGAATAGTAAGTTCAGACAGAGAATTAAACAGCAGATGAGATTCCCCGAATATGGAGAGTTTGATCCTGGCTCAGGATGAACGCTGGCGGCGTGCCTAACACATGCAAGTCGAACGGGAAGCCATCTTCGGATGGTGGAGAGTGGCGAACGGGTGAGTAACACGTAGCTAACCTGCCCTTGAGACGTGGATAACTATTGGAAACAGTAGCTAATACGCGATAAGCTCACGTTTTAGTAGAGGAATGTGAGAAAAGTAATGCGCTCAAGGATGGGGCTGCGAGCCATCAGCTAGTTGGTGAGGTAAAGGCTCACCAAGGCGACGACGGCTAGGGGACCTGAGAGGGTGACCCCCCACACTGGAACTGAGACACGGTCCAGACTTCTACGGAAGGCAGCAGTGAGGAATATTGCACAATGGGCGCAAGCCTGATGCAGCGACGCCGCGTGGGTGAAGACGGTTTTCGGACTGTAAAGCCCTTTTCTAGGTGACGAGAGTGGACGGTAGCCTAGGAATAAGTCTCGGCTAACTACGTGCCAGCAGCCGCGGTAAAACGTAGGAGGCAAGCGTTATCCGGAGTTACTGGGCGTAAAGCGCGTGCAGGCGGATAGTTAAGTTACTCATGAAAGCTCCCGGCTAAACTGGGAGAGGTTGAGTAAAACTGGCTGTCTAGAGTGGATGAGAGGTAGGTAGAATTCCTTGTGTAGTGGTGAAATGCGTAGATATAAGGAAGAATACCAGTGGCGAAGGCGACCTACTGGCATCCAACTGACGCTCAGACGCGAAAGCATGGGTAGCGAACGGGATTAGAAACCCCGGTAGTCCATGCCGTAAACGATGCACACTAAACGTTTGTATTCCTACGGGGATATGAGTGTTGAAGCTAACGCGATAAGTGTGCCGCCTGGGGAGTACGGTCGCAAGGCTAAAACTCAAAGGAATTGACGGGGGCCCGCACAAGCAGCGGAGCGTGTGGTTTAATTCGAGGATACGCGAAGAACCTTACCTGGGTTTGACATATAGGTGGTAGTGAAAAGAAATTGGAACGACCCTTCGGGGAGCCTATACAGGTGCTGCATGGTTGTCGTCAGCTCGTGCCGTGAGGTGTTCGGTTAAGTCCGCAAACGAGCGCAACCCCTATCGTTAGTTACAAGTGTCTAGCGAGACTGCCCGTGGCAAACGGGAGGAAGGTGGGGATGATGTCAAATCAGCATGGCCTTTATATCCAGGGCTACACACACGCTACAATGGCGCGTACAATGGGTAGCGAAGCCGCGAGGTGGAGCCAATCCCGAAAGCGCGTCTCAGTTCAGATTACAGGCTGCAACTCGCCTGTATGAAGTCGGAGTTGCTAGTAACCGTGTATCAGCACGGCACGGTGAATACGTTCCCGGGCCTTGTACACACCGCCCGTCACGTCATGGGAGTTGATTACGCCTGAAGTCGGGAAGCTAACCGCAAGGAGGCTACCGCCGAAGGCAGGATTGATGACTGGGACGAAGTCGTAACAAGGTAGCTGTAGCGGAAGCTGCGGCTGGATCACCTCCTTTCTAAAGAGCGGTGCAAGTAGGCAACGAAAGCACCAAATAAAAGGATACGAAGTCGAGTATGGAAGCAATCGCGAATGGGAGAGCATCTGAAGTGACAACCTCTCTGTCTGACTTACTACTTTGCTGTTAAGCAACTCACTCGCTGAGATTGTTGAATTTGCACTTTTAAAGTGATATAATCACCTCAAGCTACGGGTCTGTAGCTCAGCTGGTTAGAGCGCACGCCTGATAAGCGTGAGGTCGCAAGTTCAAGTCTTGCCAGACCCACTATTTGGGGATATAGCTCAATTGGGAGAGCGACGCCCTTGCACGGCGTAGGTTAAGGGTTCGAGTCCCTTTATCTCCACAAACCAGTTTTTAACTGGTTATTGACATCTAACACACAAATACGTTAGACTGTCAGAACAATCCTGACGAAAAAGCAAAGAGGTTTCATTTGGTAAATCGCGTGGTGTTAGTGAGAACAGAATAGAATTCATCACAATCATGGGCGATGTTAAATGAAGCTCGGCAGATTGTCGGGCTTTTTTAGTGGGATGTGCAGATTAAGAAGTTGTAGATAAAATATCAATCAGTGGGTATCAACTTATGTGAGTTGGTGTTCAGTGATGGATGGTTTATCTATCCTAAAAAGTTTACTCTTTGGAGTAAACGTGCAGCTTACCAAGATGAATACATAAAATAACCAATGCGAAAAAATAAAAAAGAAGTATCGAAATAGTACGCGATACTCTTCAATTTCGAGGTTTAAACGAAGCAAAAAGAAGAACGATGCGAGAGTGTCAGCATCTCCGTATCACCCGCTGGTTTTAAAAGCGACAAAGGGCACATGGTGAATGCCTTGGCATCAACTGCCGATGAAAGACGTGATACACTGCGAAAAGCCATGATGAGGTGTGTATAACCGCAAGAGTCATGGATGTCTGAATGGGGAAACCCAACTGGGATTAAACCCGGTTATCCATTTATGGAAGGGAACCTGGGGAACTGAAACATCTAAGTACCCGGAGGAAAAGAAAATATTCGGCGAGTAGTGGCGAGCGAAAGCCGATCAGCCCCCCTTGTAAAAAGCTAAGCAGAATGATCTGGGAAGGTCAACCGAAGACGGTGAGAGTCCGGTATGTAGAAGCGAAAGAGGGTTTACGAGTACCACGGAGCACGCTAATTCTGTGGGAAGATAGGCAGACCACTGTCTAAGGCTAAATACAGTTGAAGACCGATAGCGCAAAAGTACCGTGAGGGAAAGGTGAAAAGAACCCCGGCGAGGGGAGTGAAAAGAACCTGAAACCGTGTGCTTACAACCGGTCGGAGGGGTGTTATACCCTGACGGCGTGCCTTTAGGAGAATGAGCCAGCGAGTCAATGCATGTGGCAAGCTTAAGGAAGAGACATCCGAAGGCGGAGCGAAAGCGAGTCTGAAAAGGGCGTAGAGTGGCATGTATTGGACACGAAACCGGGTGAGCTAACCATGAGCAGGCTGAAAGTGCGGTAACACGCACGGGAGGGCCGAACCCACTAATGTTGCAAAATTAGGGGAAGACTTGTGGTTAGAGGTGAAATGCCAAACGAACTCGGAGATAGCTTGTTCTCCCCGAAATAGCTTTAGGGCTAGCGTTGTGTGATGAGTGCTGGAGGTAGAGCACTGACTGGGCTAGGGGGCGTATAGCTTACTGAACCCAATCAAACTCCGAATACCAGCATATTTAGCACAGCAGTTGGACAGTGTGAGATGAGTTTCACTGTCGAGAGGGAAAGAACCCAGACCCCCCGCTAAGGTCCCCAAGTAAATACTAAGTGGAAAATGATGTGATTGTGTAGAGACAGCCAGGAGGTTGGCTTAGAAGCAGCCACCCTTTAAAGAGTGCGTAACAGCTCACTGGTCAAACGCAGTTGCGCAGATAATGTAACGGGGCTCAAGTATTTCACCGAAGCGAGGGATTCGAGAGAATGGTAGGGGAGCGTTCTATATGCGGCGAAGGCAAACTGTAAGGTTTGTTGGAGTATATAGAAGTGCGAATGCTGGCATGAGTAGCGAGAAATATGTGAGAACCATATTCGCCGAAAGTCTAAGGTTTCCGACGGAAGGTCAGTCCGCGTCGGGTTAGTCGGGCCTAAGGTGAGGCCGAGAGGCGTAGCCGATGGACATCAGGTTAATATTCCTGAACTAGTAACATGTTGGATGTAGAGCTTGAGGAAGTGTGAAGCACTGACTGGATTGTGCGTAGCAGGACTGAGGGACGAGAAAAGATGCATCTGTAAGTGTTATTAACCGTACCGCAAACCGACACAGGTAGACGGGTTGAGAATACTAAGGCGAACGGGAGAACCTCTGCTAAGGAATTAGGCAAAAATGTCCCGTAACTTCGGGAGAAGGGACGCCCCCTGAGAGGGGGGCCGCAGTGAAAAGGCTCTGCCGACTGTTTACCAAAAACACAGGTCTCTGCGAAGCCGCAAGGCGACGTATAGGGGCTGAAGCCTGCCCAGTGCCGGAAGGTTAAGGAGACGTGTGAGAGCACTGAACTGAAGCCCCGGTGAACGGCGGCCGTAACTATAACGGTCCTAAGGTAGCGAAATTCCTTGTCGGGTAAGTTCCGACCCGCACGAAAGGCTTAACGAGTGGAGCACTGTCTCAGCAGGGGACCCGGCGAAATTGAAGTGTGCGTAAAAATGCGTACTACCCGCAGCAGGACAAAAAGACCCCGTGGAGCTTTACTGTAGCCTGTCATTGCGTTTGGGTGTTGCTTGTGTAGGATAGCTGGGAGACTGGGAATCGTGGTCGCTAGATTGCGAGGAGTCGCTGTTGAAATACCAGCCCTGCAACGCTTAGGCCCTAACCTGCATCTTTACAGGATGAGGGACAGTGACTGGTGGGCAGTTTGACTGGGGCGGTCGCCTCCGAAAGAGTAACGGAGGCGCCCAAAGGTTGGCTCAGATGGAATGGAAACCCATCGTAGAGTGTAAAGGCAAAAGCCAGCTTGACTGCGAGACATACATGTCGAGCAGAGACGAAAGTCGGGCTTAGTGATCCTACGGCGCTGAGTGGAAAGGCCGTAGCTTACCGGATAAAAGCTACCCCGGGGATAACAGGCTAGTCTTCTCCAAGAGTTCATATCGACGAGAAGGCTCGGCACCTCGATGTCGGCTCATCGCATCCTGGGGCTGAATAAGGTCCCAAGGGTTGGGCTGTTCGCCCATTAAAGCGGTACGTGAGCTGGGTTCAGACCGTCGTGAGACAGGTCGGTCTCTATCCGCTGTGGGCGTTGGGTATTTGAGAGGAGCTGCCCCTAGTACGAGAGGACCGGGGTGGACGAAGCGCTCGTGCGCCAGTTGTTTCGCCAGAAGCATAGCTGGGTAGCGACCTTCGGATGGGATAACCGCTGAAAGCATCTAAGTGGGAAGCCCACCTCAAGACGAGATACCCCATCCCTATAAGGGAGTAAGACCGCTAGGAGACGACTAGTTAGATAGGCGGAGGGTGTAAGTGCAGTAATGTATGAAGCTGATCCGTACTAATGGTCGAGGGCTTTTAGAACAAATAGAGCGGTATGTGATGCGGAGGTGCAGGTACTTTCGCGGAGTTCTGTTTTTGTAAGAGCTTTGGAAGAGAAGAGTGGTAATGTGTGCTAGATTGGTACTGAGAGTAGTGGTTATTTTTAGAAGTATTCATCTTAGGCTGATATGAAGAGAGAGAAGCCTGAGAGTTGTATAGAGAGTAGAGCGTGTTAGATTGGTTGGTGATTAGAGCTGCGGGGGTACACCCGGCTCCATTCCGAACCCGGAAGTTAAGTCCGTAAGCGCTGATGGTACTGCACTGGAAGCGGTGTGGGAGAGTAAGCCATTGCCAACCTTATGTAAAACACCTTTTATCTTGATATATGACATCTCAACACGGCTTCTCTCTTTTTGATTCTCTTTTACCCCTCAAAAATCACTCCTTAATTCGTCATAATTTCTTTATGTATTCATGTTATGATAATTGTTAGATCTAGAATATGTATTCATAGGGAAGATAATGAAGTTTCGTATTGGAATAATCAGTTTTCTATCCTTAATTATTGCGCTATCTGCCATGCCTGCCTGGGCAATTGGTGAAGACAATGATACCGATGACCTCCCCAATGCTGAAATCCAAAATGATGAAGGTGGTACAGTTGTCATAACAGGGCAAGTTTCCTATACCAATGCCTTTTTTGCATCGGGTGTTTCAGAACCTGTTATTTTATTAGAAGACCAAACAGGCTTTGTGAACCGGGATAGAAGCTATGTTTTGCCTGTTGAATCACAACAACTTGGACAAATTACATCAGATTTTTTTATCTCGCCGTTTGCTTATACTTTATCATTGCCTCTAGCCCCTCAAGCGCCACTTAATGATGTTGATAATGATGACGAAGTCGATATTGGTGTGATGATTTTCCAAATCGCCTACTGGACAAATACTTTTGGCGATGCATTCTTGGAAGAGCGTGACCTTTTCGGTGGTGGATGGTCAGGTGCTTATGCCTCCGCTGAGGTGAGTTCGCTTGTTGAAACACGTGGTGAATATACAGGCGGCACAATCGTAATCTATGCGCCTGAATCTGGTCAAGCATTCCCATCTGGTTTTGGTGATGATGAAATGCTATTTACAGAAGACGACCCACTGGTTATCGTTCCGCAAGGCTGGACTGTCGTAAATATGGATGATGAGATATTCACATTTGACCGTAGCCGTGAAGTAGAGATTGATCTCATAGAAGGCGAAGGTTCTGAAGCCGATAATTTTTCGGATATGGATTATCCAGATGCTTTTTCAGCAATGGTTGAAAAATTGGGAAACGAATATGCCTTCTCGGAATATTACAATATAGATTGGGAAGCTCTTTATCAGGAATATGCACCGATAATAGATACCGCATTTGATAACAATGATCCAGATTTATTTTCCTTAACATTACAAGATTTTCTGTGGCAAATTCCTGATGGGCACGTGAATATGTCGCTTACAATTGCGACTTTTGAAGAATTTGCTTATAACACAGATGGTGGGCTTGGTATTGCGATTCGTCAATTGGATGATGGTTCAGTGATTGTGACCTATCTTACTGAAGATAGCCCAGCTAGTAACGCTGGAATAGAACTACAGGCTGAGATTTTAGAAATAAATGGTGTGCCAATTGTGGAAGCAATTCAAAATACACAACCGTACTCAGCACCATATAGCACCGAACACGTTCGTAATTTACAGAAAATGCGCTACGTAACGCGCTATCCACTGGGCGCAGAGGTTGAAATTACCTATCGAAATCCAAATAGCATACGGCAACAAACCTCAATATTAATAGCTACAAATGAAATAGAGAGCTTTAAATATTCCTCATTTACAGTTGATTCCACAGGATATGAACTACCTGTTGAATATGAGGTGATTGGGGATTTTCTACGTGTTGAAATTACAAGTTTTTCCGATGATAGTCGCTTATCTATTCAACTATGGGAGCGTATGCTACAACAAGCTATTGCAGATGATATTCCAGCAATCATTATCGATATGCGGAGTAATGGCGGGGGCAGTGGGTTCTTAGCAGACCAAATGGCAGCATACTTTTTCCAAGAGCCGCTAGAATTAGGAAATGCAGGATCATACGATGAAGGGCTGGATGATTTCTTCTTTGATCCACAAACGAGAGACTTATTTATTCTGCCGCCTGAAGAATTACGGTATGATGGTGAAGTAGTTGTCTTAGTTGGACCGAATTGTGCAAGTGCCTGTGAATTTTTCAGTTATGATATGACTGTTGCCGACAGAGCGACTATCATCGGGCAATATCCTAGTGCAGGATTAGGTGGCGGCGTACAACAATTCTTTATGCCAGATAATATATCTATACAAATAACGATATCGCGTGCAGTTGATAACGACGGTAATATCCATCTCGAAGGTATAGGGGTTATTCCTGATATACGAGTGCCTGTGACTTTGGAAACGCTGTTTGCTAATGGCGATGTCATTTTAGATACAGCAGTCTTATATCTCAATGAGATACTCGGCTTAGATTAAAGGAAAATAATGCCAACAAATACATTAGTTGATGTCCCCGGCTTTAAAGTTGGTCATGCAACAAATCTGACCGCGGCGACAGGTTGTACTGTCATTATTTGCCCGCCAAATACTGTAGGAGGTGTCGATGTACGCGGTGGTGCGCCCGGTACCCGCGAAACTGACCTTCTCCAGCCTCAAAATCATGTTTCAGAAGTGAGCGCGATTGTCCTCTCAGGAGGTAGTGCGTTCGGACTTGCATCAGCACAGGGTGTTGTTCAATATTTAGAAGAAAATGGCTTAGGTTATAAGTCTGGCACAGGATTTATTGTGCCGATTGTACCCGCAGCTATTTTATTTGATCTGCGCTTAGGGGATAGTTCTATTCGCCCTGACCCCAACATGGGATATAAAGCAGCTCAGACTTCATCTAGTGATGTGGTTCAACAAGGAACTGTGGGAGCAGGAACAGGCGCACTATGTGGGGCGATGCGTGGCCCTGAATTTGCAACAAAAGGGGGCTTAGGCTCAGCCAGTATTGAAATTGCCGATGGTTTGTGGGTTGGGGCGATTGTAGCTGTAAACGCAGTCGGTGATGTTCTGGACGAACATGGACATATTATGGCAGGTTTGCGTGATGAAGATGATAATTTTGTAGGTATGCTTAATGCCTTAAAAATGTTCGCACAAAATCCTCCTCAAATTGACGCGACAGAAAATACCGTAATTGGTGCGATTGCGACCAATGCAAAACTGACAAAAGCACAGACAACCAAAGTAGCTCAGATGGCGCATGACGGTATTGCGCGAGCGATTAATCCAGCGCATACAATGTATGATGGTGATACCATTTTTGCCTTAGCCTCTGGCGAAATCCCTGCCGATACTACTCTAATCGGCGCATTCGCCGCTGAGGTCATGGCACAAGCAATACGCAATGGTATTCGTTATGCGACAACTCTATATGAGGCACGCGCTTGGAATGACAAACATTAAGTAAATTCCTGCAAAATTTAACGCTAATTTAGTATCGTTCTGCTAGATTTAATCGCATTGTATTAACAGAGAAGTGAGCTATGGCGAACGAAAATATCCTTATCATCGAAGATGAACAAACTTTAGCCAATAACCTAGCCGATAAACTACGTGCTGAGGGTTACAATGTATCTATCGCCAATGATGGCGAAACAGGTTGGGATAAAGCTCGTGCTGAAAAACCCAACTTATTAGTTCTTGATATTATGTTGCCCGGATTAGATGGCTTGAGTTTGTGTCGTATGGTACGCAACGAAGCTTCTATTGGACGTACACCCATCATTATGTTGACAGCACGCGGTACAGAGGTCGATAAAATTGTGGGTTTAGAAAGTGGTGCTGATGATTATATCGTCAAACCCTTTGGCTTAGGCGAATTTTTAGCGCGTGTACGAGCATTACTCCGTCGTATTGAAGAGCGGACAGGCGAGCCTCTAAAAGATGAAATGTCCTCTGACGATTTACGCCTTAATATGACAGGACGGCGAGTCTTTAAAGGCGATGAAGAGGTTAAACTCAGTAATAAAGAGTTTGATCTATTAGCCGAATTAATGCGAAACAAAAATGCTGTCCTATCGCGTGACCTCATCTTGACAAAGGTATGGGGATACGATTACTTTGTAGACAAACGTACCGTTGATGTACATATTCGCTGGCTACGTGAAAAAATAGAAGATGATCCATCTAATCCACGTCGTATTGTGACGGTGCGTGGGGTGGGGTATCGATTTGAAGGGTAATTCTTAGCGATGTTACCTATTTATATCATCATTATAGTTGTGATTATCATCATTGCATTAGGGATAATCTATACTCAGTATCAATCGATACGCCGAACAAGAGTGCAACTTGCCGAACAGAAAGAAATTATTGACTCGTTGCAAGCTGATGCAGCTCATCATCAGGAAACAATGCTGCGGTACGAACGAGACTCTGCTGAGAGTGAAGCCCTATTCTCAACAATATCAAATGCCGCATATGATTATGTTCTCGTTTTGAATGAGAACAATATGCTGATTGCTCATAATCAAAGTGCAACAGCCTTATTTGGTGAACATAATCCAATAGGCGAAGATATACATACAGTCCTAAGTGCCCCTGAACTTGATGATATCATCCAACGTGCCAAAACTGAAACTGAAACGCTTGAAGAACAGTTCGTCATGGATAAACGCTATTATCGCGCAAGAACACAGATGATACCTTATGGTGACGCGCAATATTTTGTAGGGATTGCAATCCAAGATATTACGCAATTAGTTCGCCTAAATCGCGCACGACGTGATATGGTTGCTAACATCTCCCATGAATTACGAACACCAATTACTAAAATCCGCTTCGTTATTGATAGTCTCTTCTATGATGATGACAAACCAAAACGTAAAGCAAGCATCCATTCACTTCATGAAATTTCTGACGAAGTCGGTGCATTAGAGGATGTTGTTCAGGAATTGCTAGATTTATCAATGATTGAATCAGGGCAATCGATTATGAAATTGGTGGAAGAACCCCTTCATGAGATGGTTTCTGCAGCAATTGAACGCCTGCAAGAGAAACTTGATGACAAAAATATTTCGATTGTACGCCATGTGCCTAAGAAAATGCGTGTTCTGTGTGACCGTGATCACGTTCGACGAGTGATTACTAATCTGATTAGTAATGCTATCAAATGGTCACCAAAAGATGACGTCATCACCATTAGCGCGGCGAATAAAGGCGAAGATGTTAAAATCTCCGTTTTTGATAATGGTCCTGGTGTTCCTGATGACCAGCGGGAGCGTATTTTTGAACGCTTTTATCAGGTGGATACAGCACGGACAGGTGGTGAGGGTAGTGGTTTAGGCTTGGCAATCTGTAAACATATTGTCGAAGCTCATGGTGGTAAAATTTGGGCAGAGGGCAATTCACAAGGGAACGGTGGACGCTTTAGCTTTACTTTACTTAATGCGCTACCTCTTGAAGAAGATGACAGCTACATGGACAAAGCGCAACATGATTTTGTCTTTACGCCACCATCCCCTGTAACGCAAGATGAGGAACAGTAGATTTCTTATCTAATGTTTATGACCATTTTGTAGACATTGCCTCTATTTTTGCTATAATCAAACTAACATTCAAATAAAGTAACAGACCAACCTTCGGGGCGGGGTGAAATTCCCCACCGACGGTGTGATACGCTTAGAACGTATCAAGCCCGTGACCCGTGTCGCTTAGTCTACTAAGTAGATTAAGTGCGTCATCATAGCCATTATGATGCCGGTGGATTTGGATAAGAGCCAAAGCCGACGGTTATAGTCCGGATGAGAGAAGGTATAACAAGCACTATTTTTAGTGTGTTGTTGTGTTTGTGTATAAAAAATAAGCAAGATGATGCCTCCTAAAGAGGTGCTCATTTATTGCATATGCTTATTTTTCGTATGCTCCGCCCCAATTGTTGACTTTACAATGGGGTTTTTTATATGGCAGTGACCGCACATGAATATTCAAAACCAAAACGCAAAACAATGTCACAACTATCTCTGTCGTATCGAGGTGTGTTGCGTCATCTTGTACCGTTATTGACTATCATTCTTTTAATTTCAGGTTGGCAGGCAGTATTCGCTCTAGGCATCTATCCTGAATTTATCATTCCTAGCCCATCACAAGTCTGGAATGCTTTTCTGATAAGTCTCAATAATGGTACACTGCTACGACATAGTTGGGTAACACTTAGCGAGATGCTACTTGGACTTGCCTTTGGTTTGAGTATCGGTGCTTTGCTGGGGTATGCCATTGCTCATATCAAGGTGTTAGAAGATGTCTTGTCACCGATTATTGTTGCTTTCCAAGCAACTCCTGTAGTAGCTTATGCGCCATTGCTGATTATTTGGTTCCGAGATGGCATTACAGGTAAGGTTATTACAACAGCGATTATTGTTTTCTTCCCCACATTGATGAATGTAATTGTCGGTATTCGTGGTGTACCTAAAGATTTACGTGATCTTATGAGTGTTTTGAAAGCAACCCCCTCACAAATTTTCTTCAAGCTGGAATTACCATCTGCGTTACCTGTCTTACTGACGGGGCTAAAAACCAGTGTAACTCTAGCCGTGATTGGGGCGGTTGTCGGCGAATTTGTGAATGCGAGTGAAGGCTTAGGTTACTTAGTCACATTTGCGCGAAGCCAATATCAAACTCCCTTAGTATTTGTAGCAGTTTTTACAATGACAGCCTTGGCACTTTCCCTATATTTACTTGTGTCTTTACTAGAATGGCAATTGCTCGCATGGCAACGTCGTTCTAGATAATTATTCTATGCCTTGAAAGGGTATCTATTAAATGAAATTCCTGAAATATTCTATCTTGCTCAGCTTAGTAGTGACATTGCTTGTGCCAATAACGAGCGTTGCCCAAGATGAGCTAGAAGAACAAACACTCCTGATGACCTTTATCCCGAATATTCAGTTTGCACCAACCTACGTTGCAATTGAAGCAGGGTATTTTGAATCAGCTGGTTTTGAAGTATCGCTTGAATATTTAGATGAACCGCAAGTCGTTGATTTAGTTGCTGCTGATGAAAATCAATTCGGAATAGTCAGTGGTGAGCAAGTAATCCTCGCTGCCTCGCAAGGGCGACCTGTCGTCTATGTTTATGAATGGTTTCAGCAATTTCCAATTGGCATTGTTTATTCTGATGCTATAGAGGCTGAAAGTATCATGGATCTTATTGATCTGCGCTTTGGTATTCCAGGACGTTTTGGCGCTACTTATAGTGGCTTCATCACTTTACTTGATTCTGTCGACATTGCCGAAGCAGATATTACCTTAGATGAAATTGGTTTTGCGGCTCCTGAAGTCTTTTGTGTCGGTGCAGTGGAAGCCTCGGTGATTTATGTGAATAACGAACCCCTTCAAATCCGTAATCGGGCACAAAATGGTGATTGTGGCGATGTGACTGATGTTAATGTCCTACCGATTGGCGAGATAATTGATCTTGTAGCTAATGGAATTATCACCAATCAAGAAACAATTGCCAATAATCCTGAAAAAGTGTCCGCATTCATTGAGGCATATCATCAGGGATTAGCTGAAACGATTAACAATCCTGCGAATGCTTATTTGCTCAGTTCATCACAAATTGAGGGATTACCTTTAGAAGATGACTTCCGTCTAGCTTTAGAAACCCTCGCTGAGGAACAAGCGACCTTCTTGATGGGTAATCCTAGCCGAGAAGAAATTGCAGAAAATCGCATGGCACAATATCAAACATTGAGTGAAGAATTTGATGCGGATACCTTATTACAATATCAAGTTCTGCTTACGTCAATCGAGTTGTGGGATGCTGAACAACTGGGCTATACTGATGCCGAATCATGGGTAAACATGCAAGATACCTTGGTATCATTAGGGCAATTAGAATCAGAAGTTGATTTGAGTGCGCTTTATACCAACGAATTTTTGCCGATGGATGAATAATGCGTATTCGTTTAGATAATGTAGCAGTTCAATTCTCGGTTGCTGATAGTGCTATTATAAAAGCAGTTGGACCAGTCTCATTTGACATTGAGGCTGGTTCATTTGTTGCTATCTTAGGACCTAGTGGCAGTGGCAAAAGTACACTCATTCGTGCAATAGCTGGCTTGCAATCATTACATCAGGGCGTGATTCAGGTTGATACTGATACGATTACTGAACCTCATGATGATGTGGGCATGATGTTTCAAGATGCGACCCTTATGCCTTGGCGAAGTGTCCATGATAATATTGGTCTACCCTTAGAAATGACAGACCTACCCAAAGTAAAACGGGATACACGTGTCCGTGAGATTTTACCCTTACTTGGCTTAGGCGAATTTGGTCAATCCTATCCTGGTGAATTATCAGGGGGGATGGCACAACGAGTTGCATTGGGACGTGCTTTGGTACAACAACCGAGCGTACTCCTTCTGGATGAGCCGTTTGGAGCGTTAGATGCCATGACACGTGAGAAAATTAGCTTTGATTTGTTGCGTGTATGGGCAGAATACAAACAAACAATGATAATGGTCACGCACGATATTAATGAAGCTGTTTTACTCTCAGATAGAGTTATTGTGCTGAGTCAGCGTCCGGGGCGGGTTATTGCGGATATTACTGTACCACTAGAACGCCCGCGTAATTTAGAAATGGTTTATACAGAAGCCTTTATCGAAACAACACGCGAGGTTCGGCAAGCAATCGATAGCGCCTAATTAATCATCGTAATAACGATTAATTTCCCATATTTCATCTTCACTTGATATAGCGTCATTTAAGACACATGAACGTTGGAGAATTGGTAAAATTTTAGATGTAACACAACCATATATCCCAGATGCCCACGCTGGGTTTGCCTCTACAATAGCCCATCCTCTACCTTTTATATGTCCTACATCTATCACAAAGGCAGGTGGCATATGAATATTGTTATTATTCAATATTGAGTTGATGAATTCTGTTGCCTTACTTATTTCATCTTCTGTCGCAATCCACATCCCATTTTCATCTTCTGCAATTTCACCATTTCTGGAATATATGGATAAAGTTGCTAAAGTGCGTTCTAAAATAAAGCATCTAAATTCTATAAGCCATTCTACTGGTTCACTTAAATACACAGGCATATTATCAGATTGGGATTCAGGAGAGGGTAATTCGTTACTTGAATGATAAATTTGAGCTTGAAAAGATTTCCCCTCAGCTGGTTTTATAAATTTTGGTACGGTAATATTCCTAACATTTTGCAGAGTAGTAAAAGTTAGATTGCGATTTAAGTATTTTTCAGGCAAATTTTCTAACCAATTTGCTGGAGCTTCAAGCAGTGTATGAGAAATTTGCTCTGCAACAATAGTTGTAAACAATGCTTCTCCGTATAATGCAATGTTCTTTTCTTCATACGAGGTTGAATTTACCCGATAATCCTGTAGCCTTTCGATTTCCCATCCAAGGTTTAATGCTTCACGTCGTAAATTGATGGAATCAGGTGTGTATCTTGGAGATAGAATCAATAAGTCATTCATAAACACGCTCCCAAGTGGTGAAATCATCACAATAATCACACATATCAGGAGGTTTGTCATCAGGTGCGGTGAATAAGGTTTGCCCGCAGTTAGGGCACTTCCAACGTCGTACATGATTACCGTATTCTTGCCATTGAATAACCCGCCGACACATGCGACATTTAGCGGGTAGGGCTAAATCAGTGCTATTAAAAAATAGTTGTCCACAATTTGGACATTGCCATTGGGTTATTTTGCTTTGTAATTTTGGACTGTGGTGCGACTTTTCCATATGGTAGTCGCGCCTAACTAATCGGAATCCGCATGCCGAATGTACTGCCTTCACCTTCTTTGCTCCGCACATAGACCATGCCCCCATGTGCTTCTGCTACAGATTTGACAATTGCCAAACCTAAACCACTCCCACTCACATCTTTACGTTGGCTATCCACACGATAAAAACGGTCAAACAAACGGGCTTGCGCTTGTAATGGTATTCCAGGACCGTTGTCTTTGATGTCAAAATGTAAATTACTATTGGCAGTCGAAATAATAAATTCGACACGTCCTTTAGGTGCATATTTGCTGGAATTTTCTAAATAATTATGAAGCGCACGCTGTATCCACTCACGGTCTAAACGGACTGCCATAGGGACATCCGTATCAATCACCATCTCATACTCAATTTCTCGTTCACGCATCAGTGGCTGAGATTGGGCGCTAATTTCGTATGCCATCTCGCGCACATCAACATCATCCAATTTAAATTGGTAGCCACTCTCAATTTTCTCGATATTGAGTAAATCGTCAATCAAGCGTTGGACCCGTCCGACACCACTGCTGGCAATGTCTAAAATTTCAACCATCATAGCATCATCACGCGAGAGCATTTCCTCCAACATGCTAATGGACTTTTGGGTGACACTCAGAGGATTTTTCATATCGTGAGCAGCAGCTTGAATAAATTGTACCCGCGCGACTTCTGCTTCTCGGATATGTGTAATGTCTTGTAGCACGATTACCCAACCATCTTCCATATTAATATCTGTACTGACTTGGCTCGGCACTTGCACAGGAGAAACCAAAACCGATAAAGTCCGTCCGCCTTCTACCTGCACTTGAAAACTCTGAATTTCTTCATCTTTTTTCTCTGGAGACATTGCGAGTAGCAATTGGTCTAATACCTTATATTGGATATTAGCTTCTCTTAGCGGCGTGCCAACGATTTCGTGTGGTTCAATATCCAGCATAATTGCAGCGGCATAATTACATAAACTCACACGGCTATGTTGGTCTGTAGCTAAAATACCATCAGCCGTAGAATGCAAAATCGCATTGAGACGGTTTTCTTGTTCGACATGTTGTTCATGTAAACGGGCATTATCAATTGCCACGCCTACAGTATCAGCAACAGAACGTAGCATAGACACGGTGGCATCGTCAAAATGGTCGGTGTTGTTGCTCATTACGCTTAGAATACCTATGATTTTGCCACGTGCGTGCATCGGTGCCATCACAATAGAACGAAATTGCTCTTTCTTAAAACTTGGCACTGCATAATCTTCATTACCGCTTAGATTATTGTAAACGACTACTTCATCATTTG
Organism: Phototrophicaceae bacterium; assembly: GCA_965230145.1. Classification (GTDB taxonomy): domain Bacteria; phylum Chloroflexota; class Anaerolineae; order Aggregatilineales; family Phototrophicaceae; genus JAUZRW01. The sequence goes on along the minus strand of CBDDKI010000002.1, from coordinate 1,082,821 downwards.
TGATAACGTCCCCCGACATGCCTTTACCGAAAGGAATTCGCATTGGATTATCTTGAACAAAATCATGTACCCAACCAATTTGTGCGCGTAATACGACTTCATTTGCCTCTTCATCAATTAAGCTAATACCTGAAGCCTCTGCTTCGACTACTTGTAAAACAGCTGATATTGCCGTATTTAATGTTACGTTTAAATCAAGTGAATGACCGACAGTTGCCGCGACGGTATTGATTGCTGAAATTTGATTAACACGTCGTTTAATTTCTTCATTTAATAATTGGTTTTGGACAAGAAGGTTCGGTTGTTCCATAGTCTGTTGCTCGCATCGGTTGTTATAATAGTCTCAGTTTAACTAATATAGCATAATGTACTAGGTTCGCACTGCTTATACCATACAAAGGATTACGAAATGGCATTTGATGTTAATACAGTTAGAACAAAATTTCCATCTTTGCATCAACACATTGATGGTAAAGAACCAATTTTTTTGGATAATCCCGCAGGAACACAAGTCCCACAACAAGTAATAGATGCGGTTGTCGCTTATTATAAATACATCAATGCTAATCAAGGTGGGGCATTTGCAACCAGCAAAGCAACTGACCAAATGTTGCATGAGTCACGCGAAATTGTGCGCGATTTGTTTATTGCTCCGCGCGTAGAAGAAATTGTTTTTGGACCCTCAATGACAGCACTCAATTTTAACTTGAGCCGTGCTATTGCTAAGACGCTCCCTCACGATAGTGAAATTGTTGTAACACGGATGGATCATGATGCCAATGTCGCCCCTTGGCTGACAATTGCCGAGGACAATAATTGGACTGTCCGATGGGTGGATTTTGACCCAGAAGAAGGTACGCTCAATTTGGATACTCTTGAAAGCGCAGTAAATAACAAAACAAAGATTGTAGCGGCTGTCCATGCTTCAAATGCACTAGGAACAATTAATCCTGTTGAAAAAATTGCAGAAATAGCGCATTCAGTAGGGGCATATTTTGTGATGGATGCTGTGCAATCCGCGCCACACGTTCCGATTGATGTCCAGAAAATTGGTTGTGATTTTCTACTTTGTTCAGCTTACAAATTTTTTGGTCCACATATTGGCATTATGTGGGGGAAATATGACTTATTGCAATCATTACCTGCTTACAAAGTGCGCCCCTCAAAAGATGTAACACCGTTCCGATGGGAGAATGGTACACCAAGTTTTGAAACAATTGCTGGTACTGCCGAAGCCATTCGCTATCTTGAATCCTTGCGAGGTGATAATCCTGAGATGATAGAGGGGTATGGTGGTCGTCAATTACATCTCAAGCAAGCATTTCATACGATGCAGTCTTATGAGATGCAACTCGCTGAGAGATTAATTTCAGGCTTACAAGCAATCAATGGTGTTACCATTGCAGGTATAACTGATACCGATAAAGTTAAAGACCGCGTAGCAACGGTTGCGTTCGTTAAAGATGGTCATACGCCACAAGTAATTGCGGAACATCTCGCGCAACAGCAAATTTTTGTTTGGGCAGGAGATTACTATGCGGTAGAAGTGATGAATCGATTAGGGCGTCAAGATAAGGGTATGGTACGCGTTGGGGCAGTTCACTATAACACAATTGAAGAAATTGATACTTTCTTAAATGTGATCGATTCTCTATAGAAGTATTAAATAGGGCATAGTAGCATGCTATGCCCGTTGATATTAATCACCCGCTAGTTTTTCATGTTGTTCGCGCTGAAATTCTGAAGTAGCTAGGGTGAGCGTAATAAGTTGCTTCATACCGTCAATGACAGGTTCTGTCTCAATGTATTCGTCTAAACGATGAGCGTTACCACCGCGTGTTATGCCAATTGTGACTGTAGGGCATCCTGCCGCTAGTGGAATGTTGCCGTCAGTGCTACCCGTTTCTAATGCGCCTCGTAATCCCAATTGAGATAATGTTGCTAATGCTCCTTGTACAAGTGGATGTGAGCTACTAATGCTTCCTGCAGGACGACTACCAACAACTTCGACTTCGAAATCTAAGCCTACACGTTGTACAGCATTAATAATCAAACGTACCTGGTCATGTAACTTGTTAAGTGAAGTTTGTTCTTCGGAGCGCATGTCTAACCAGAGGCTCGCTTGTGTACCAATGGCGTTAATTGCTGTACCACCATCTATCATGCCGATATTATATGTCGTGCGCGGACTGGTCGGAGGTGTAATGCGGTTAATTTGAGCGCCTAGCTCCATGATGCCGTGAACTGCGCTCGGACGACCATAATGCAACCAACTATGCCCACCTTCGGCTTTTGCAGTGATATGTAAGCGACGGACTGCAATACCAGCATGATAAATATGCCCATAGGCTAAGCCCTCTAGATTAATTACCATCCCAATCTCGTCTTTGAGTTGCTCGTATGCCGCCCGAATGCCTTTTAAATCACCAAGTCCTTCTTCGCAACTGCTGGCGACGAACCAAATATCTGAATCTGGGACGAGATTCATATCATAGAACCACTTCGCTAAACCTAACATCCCAGAGACGCCCATACTGTTATCACCTAAACCTGCGCCGTAGATGATGTCACCATCACGCTGAATAGTGAGGTCCGTTTCTGCTGAGAAAACAGTATCTGTATGCGCGAGAATCATAAGTGCTGGTATACGAGAATTAGAACCTTTTAAGAACCCATAAACATTTTTCGCTGGATCAATAGATATGTTGGATAAACCCAATGATTTGAATTGTTCTGATACATAAGAGGCGCGTGCATCTTCGGCAAATGTGGGGGCGGGTATCTGTTGGATGCGGATGCCTTCATCGACTACCCAATTTGCTAACGAGTTGAGATTTTTCCAATTTGTATGGCGAAAAATTGAATTAACAATGTCTTTCATAATATTGAATGAAAATGCCTTTTAGAGCATCTCACTCCCTTCTATGTTATAATATCGCCATTATTGATGCTTCTATAAATTTACCTCAAAAACCATCATCAATGTGCGCTGGTCAAGTTGACAATACTGTGGATTGTGCCTGATAGCAGACACCTTTGCAAGCGGTGATTGCGTAAACTAAGGTTGAAAGGGGACTAATGACAATTACCATTGTATTGATTGCTGAAACTACCTCGAAGTTCATCACATCCTTACAAAAAAATTATGCAACTTATATTGCGCGCAGTGGTAAACAAGGAATTGACCTCGCTAACTCTCATAATGCGGATGCAATTATATTAGATGCGATCTCTTTAGGGACAAATGGGGAACGAATTTGTCGTCGTTTACGAGAAAATTTTCCGGAAAAATCAATTATTCATTTATATCCCGGTAAAAAGACTAACGTAAAGAGTTCTGCTGATACAATTTTGTGTCACCCTGTGCCTGTGCGTACTCTATTGAGTGCCGTTGATTTGTTGACTTCAAAACCTGAGATGAAATTATTACAACGAGGCGATTTTGTGCTCGATTTAGAGCGACGGATTTTAATTGTTCGCAAAAATGAAATAGCCCTTACGCCTAAGCAATCTGCACTTGTCGAAGCATTTTTGCGCCATCCGAATGAAACTCTAGACCGCAAATGGCTTATGAGCCACATTTGGGATACAGACTATACAGGTGATACAGGTACGCTCAATGTACATATCCGTTTTGTGCGCGAAGCAATGGAGAAAGATGCTAGTAAACCACAATTCATTAAGACGGTGCGGGGTATCGGCTACCGCTTTGAGATCGCATTAAACGAAAAAACCGACCATTAAGATCGGGCTTTTTCAACTAATTCTCTAGGTGATGAAATACCTTAGCTTGTAAGTTCAGCTAATTGTTTCATCAGACGACTTTTGCGACGTGCTGCATTACGTTTGTGGATAATGCCACGGCTAGCAGCTTTATCGAGGTCACGAATTGCTTCACGTACTTTAGCTTCAGCTTCTTTAGCTTCGCCATCGTTAATTGCTTCGCGTGCGCGTTTGACAAAATTACGTGAGCGAGTGATGTAAGTGCGGTTATATTCACGTCGTTTTGTATTTTGACGCATGCGTTTTATTGCAGATTTATGATTAGGCATTTATTGCTATAACGGGTAACTTACTCCCGTTATCTCCTTTCTTAACCGAAATTCTTTTGATTTTAATCAACAAGTAATTTTACCAGAGTGTGATGAAGATTGTCTATGCTTAACCAAGCAATTGCATACCGACAAAGGCTAATCCACCAATATTTACGAGTACAAGGATGCCAATGATCACATAATGTATAGATGAGGGCTTTTCAGATAAACCTGGTGCGCGTGTTGCTTCAATTTCTGCTGGAATAAGCGAAAACAAAGCAGCTTCTGAGGCGACAGGTTCAGCCTCAGCTTGAGTAGGTTCTGGTGCAAACGGATCGTCGGCAAATGCACTTGCATTATAATCATCTGCACCACTGACAGCGTCATTAAAATCTTCAAATGTGCCAATGTCAGCGTACATATCATCGCCATCATCGAATAAGTCATCATCACCAAATAAATCTTCGTCGATATATCCTGCGTCATCTTCTAAAAGAGCATCTGCTTCATAACCGCTATAAGCATCTTCACTAAAAATATTATCATCTAAATCGAACGCACCACCTGCATCTGCAGAAAAATCAATATCACCAAACAAATCTTCGGGTTCATTTGATGTTTCTTCAGTTGCATTGATATTTAAACCACCAACCCAATCATCATACTCTTCAGTAGAGGTTTCGGGTCCTGTATATTCAACACTTGCGCTACTGGATGGAACATCATATTCATCAAATGTGCCTTCAGCGAAAGCCGGGGCGGATGTTTCTGCACCAGCAATTGAATCGGGGTCGATGCCTAAACTTTTTAGACCCTGTCGTGCCCGCTCATTAACCGGATTAATAACTAAGACGTTTTCGAGACAAGTTTGTTGTTCTTCCGGCGTATCGACAACAGCACTCAACCATAACCACGCGGTTTCATTGTAACCATCTAATTCAATAGCACGTTCCAATAAGGTACGTGCTTCTGCTTTATTACCAGCGCGGTAAGCATCTACACCTGCGCGTACCATTGCATCAACATTTGCAGACATCTATGTGACCTCCTGCTTACTTTCATCATATTCAAATGATAGCACGAAAATGAATTTGCTGAAATAAACTTTAGATCATTGTTGTCAGTTTTGAATAATCAATAAGCTAAATGTATGTGGTGCAATCGTCACTTCGTTATGACTATTGATGATTGTTTGTTCGCTTATTTGAACCGTGATTGGGTTTTCAAATGTATTAGTATCCATTGGATGATTACTACTTACTCGGAAAGTTTTTATGATTTCACCTTGGTCTAGACCTGCTAAGCTAATTTGTACCGTTGTTTCTACACTACGATTAACAATGCTTAAGTAGCAAAGGTTATTTACTTTATCATAGGTTGCCGCTGCATCTATTATTGGTACATCTTCAAATGAAGGCTGATTACCTGCACCTAAACTTGTATAAACAGGTGACTCTACTTCACACAAGATAGCTTGTTCACCACGGTATTTTGTCATCAATTCAAGGACAAGCGTGGGAGGGACTTTAACAGTAGATGGTTCAGGAAAAGTTTCATCAATAGCCATGGGCACCCAAGCCCCACCGCGCCCTAAGTTAATTGCTTCCCATTTATATTGCGGTGAAACAAGATAGCTTCCCATTACATTAATCAGGTTAAAAATTGCGCCAACTTTAATACGGTCTGCCCGTTGGATACAAGCATTCATTAAAGCACCCGCATAGAGTGCATCTGCAAGGTTGTAATCCTCAATAAAATTCGGAGATTTTGCCCCACAATAGGTATTCCACTCATCAAATGCCAGTGGAATTTTTCGATCAGAACAGCGACCCATAATATCGAGGGTATCATCCAACATCTGCGCGACTTCGTAAGATGCAGCGATTTTTGGTAGATAGAGATGTTCAGGCGACGGCGGATTATCCATTTTCTCAGTGCGAATTGAATAAAAATGAACACTCAGTTGGTCAATCTCATGGGACGCATTTTTCAGAACCAGTTCGTTCCAATGTCCGTACAAATCTATAGGAACACCGACTGCAATTAACTCTAAGTTATCATCAACTTCGCGCATGGCACAGGCAAATTCTAAATATTTTTTCGCATAGGTTTCCGCATCTATATGCCCGACTTGCCAATTTCCGAATTGCTCATTACCTACAAACCATGTGCGGAGATTATAGGGGTCAGCATGACCATTTGTCGTGCGAATTGCTCCATATTCCCAATCAACTCCTTTGTTGCAGTATACAAGCCAATTGACTGCTTCCTGAACAGTGCCATTGCCCATATTAATTGTAAGAACGGGGTCACAGTCTAAGATTTCACACAAGGTCATGAATTCATCTGTGCCGACATCATTCGATTCCCATAAAGACCAAGCAGGGTCAAGATAACTGGGGCGTTTATCTCTATCGCCGATGCCATCTTCCCAGTGATAGCCTGAGACGAAATTCCCACCGGGCCAACGCAAAAATGTGGGCGACCACTCTTTGAGAGCTTCTATAACATCAGGGCGAAAGCCATGAATACTATTTGAGGGCATAACTGACGCACAACCTATCCATAGTGAGCTTTCTGTGCTAATTGTGATACTAAATGCGCTATTTGTAGATGTTTTCTCAGGTGTTAATGTTGTTTTGTAAGTTGTCCAATTATCAGATACATCTTCGATAATCCAAGTGCTATCGCCGAGTTGAATCCTGACTGTTTGCCCTTCGCCTTTGAGGACGATGCGAATGTCATAGCCTAAACTTGTTTGCAAATACAGTCCCCTTTGTTGAATACCGTGTGCTTGATTATCGGCTCTGCGGATAGTAATCCGTTGTGATTGTTCGCCAGTATAAAAAGTGCTTCTATCAGGAACGAAAAGCACATTGTCATAATTTGCATTTACAGCTTCCCAAGGCGCAACAATCCCAAAATCAGGGTGAATATTGTGTAGACCTTCGCTTGCACCTGTATACATGATGTCATGCCCAGCGAATTTACGGTCACGGAGCATTTCTGCCCATATGCCACCATAAATAGATTGTCCGATATGCTCTAAATTCGCTCCATACAGGTAATCGTGAACTTCACCAATAATTTGTGTTGGGTCTAAGTGGATGTTTGCTTGAATTGTCATTTAGTACAACCTAATAATGTATATGCCAATCTGGCGTAATTTGTGGCGGGTGGTAGATTTTGTGCCATGAGGTCGCGTACTGGTTAGCGATGTTATTCAGTTTTTGTATACGCTCAATACCATTAGTTTTCAGCCATGTGATTCGTTCAGTAGAATTTTGTATGGTGCAAGCATCGCCCCAGACAGCACGTCCGACAATGAAACCCGATGCCCCCGCTTGGCAAGCAATTGCTACTTGCTGGCAAAACACCTCGAAATCAACCCCTGCACTGAGTAAAACCCAAGGTCTATGGACAGCATCATTGAGTGCTTCACATGCTTCTTGCCAATCTGCATGATTCATATTTGTTGAGGCATCAATCGGAAATTCAACTTTTAGAATATCTGCGCCTAAATCATTCGCCCGTTTGGCTGATACAATAACCTTACTTTGTCGATTGTCAGGATTGACGTTGCTTACGATGGGTTCAGCATAGAGTGAAATATCATATAGAGCGCAATCATTGACAACCGCTTGAATTGTCGCATCTTGTTGTTGGCAGAGGGCGTTATTATCAGGGTCATAATAATAGAATAATTTGACTCCATCTGCGCTCATCCGTTTGATTTTTTCCACACTCCAATTTGGGCGAATATCTACCACAAGCGGTAGCGGTTGCATACTATAATCCGCTTTTTCGAGTTCCACTAATAAGCCGACCTGCTTCGGTAAATCTTGGCTTATCATCTGTGCCGCACCATAAACAGGGTCAAGCAATGTGCCACTGATAGTGGGCATCAAAGTCGAGACAACATCACGCTTCATCACAGTCATTTGCTCATCAGTCACAGACATAGGATTTTCAGGATTGATAGCTCGCTTCAATGAATCCATATGGTCAATTGCGAGGATATTAAAGATGCCATCTGCCGTACTTGCGCGTTGTAAGGCACGGTATTTACCAATAGTGAGCATATTAGTCATCAGTTTTTATCCATACGCTCTTAACTTCGGAGTAAAGGTCAATGGCTTCTTTGCCCATCTCGCGCCCGTGTCCACTTTGTTTATAGCCACCAAAGGGTGAAGCAGCATCCGTATTGCCCCATGTATTAATCCAAATTGTGCCAGCTTGTAATTTAGATGCGAATTTGTGCGCTTTGCTGAGATTACTTGTCCATAATCCTGCTGCGAGACCAAAATCAGTATCATTCGCACGACGCAAAATATCATCGACATCATCAAAGGGCATCGCACACACCACAGGACCAAAGATTTCTTCACGGTTGATTTTCATGTCATCCGTTGTATTGACGAAAATCGTAGGTTCAATAAAGTAGCCCGTATCTTTTAGGCGTTTGCCCCCTGTAACGGTTTCGCCACCGCCGTGATAGCCTTCGTCAATATAGCCCATGACTTTTTGCATTTGTGCCTCGCTGATAACAGGTCCTAAATTCGGTTGCTCAGTTCCCATCCCTGCACCAACCTCAATATTTGAGACTTCATCGACCATGCCTTGCACAACTTGGTCAAAGACCTTGCGTTCGATATAAAGACGTGAGCCTGCAGTACAAGATTGCCCGTTATTACCGAAAATTGCCCACGTTGCGCCTACACTGGCTGTTTCTAAATTAGCATCGGCAAAGACAATATTAGGACTCTTACCACCGAGTTCTAATGACACACGCTTGAGGGTATCAGCTGAATTACGGATAATCGTTTTAGCAGTAGCGACGCTTCCCGTGAAACCAATTTTATTAACGCCTTTATGCTCAACTAAAGCCGAGCCAACAACACTCCCATAGCCATTGACGACATTAAAGACACCTTTGGGGAAACCCGCTTCTTCAAATAGTTGTGCGAGATACAAGGCACTCAAGGGTGTTTGTTCGGCTGGTTTGAGGATGATGCAATTTCCAGCAGCTAGGGCAGGGGCAATTTTCCAACTTGCCATCAGCAGAGGGTAATTCCAAGGCACAATGAGTCCGCACACGCCCAATGGTTCGCGCAAGGTATAGTTGAACATATTGGATGCACTAACAGGAATGGTCGCGCCTTCGATTTTAGTGGGAAAGCCAGCATAGTAGCGAAAATGTTCGGCAGATAAAGGCACATCGACTGTTAAAGTCGTTTCATAGGGCTTGCCCGTATCCAATGAATCGAGTTGCGCTAAAATCTCACCGCGCTCTTCGATAAGGTCGGCTAAACGCCAGATGAGTTTACTGCGTTCGCTGGCAGTCAGTTTCCAACGCCAATCACCCTCAAAGGCTTTGCGTGCGGCTTTCACAGCTAAATCAACATCCAGTGCAGAGCCTTCTGATACTGTTGCAATCGCTTGTTCAGTCGATGGGTCAATTGCATCAAAGGTTTTGCCATCTTTAGCGGGTATAAATTGACCATCAATATACAGTTGTCTCTCGCTGGCGAGCATATCTGCCACAGTTGGATGCAATTCGATATATTGCTCTGGCAAATTCAGCATGATAAATCGTTAGTCCTGTCCAGCTAGCTCAAGTTTTTTGAAGAAATCACGGAAAATTGCATCACGGTTAATATCGAGAGCTTCGCGCATTAGATGGCGCGGGTTCTCTTTGCGTATCCATTTTTGGTCATCCGTGAGATAAGGGGTATCAATCAAAAAGGTCGGAACCCATTCAGGGTGCATCAACCATGCAAAATTGATTAAATCCCAGATAATCCATGTGCGCCCGAAGTGGTCATCAATGCCTTGAAAAGGATAGTGCGGGTTATCGGTATAGAGTTCATATAAATAATCGCCGATAGCACCCTTACCCTTAATCCACTTTTCCATTTCTGGGAGGGATAAGCCAAGTTGTACGCCAACATGAAATCCCGGTAAATACACCTGTGACACACCACTATCAAATAGCAATTGCGATGACAGCATATCTTGTTCCATATTGAAAGACTCTTGGAAGGTATTCATCACCGTTGTGGGGTAGCCAGCCGTCCATGTGATGACGATATTGTTGATAATATCGGGTGCGAGTAATAAGGCAGATGCAATGTTGGTTGGTGCGCCGATTGCCACAATATAAAGTGGCTCATCAGGAGAAGCTGTCCGTGCTGTTTGGATTAAATGCTCGACTGCCTCACTTTGCACAGGGCTATCATAAGACCCTAAATATCTATCTGAGCCACGATACACAGGGAGCGTTCCTGATAGCCCCATTTTTTCGAGGACGATGAGTATCTCTTGATAACTTTTCTCCATCCCGACCCCTGCTGTTACCATCGTCACATTTTGAGGGTCAAGTTGGCTGTCATCGTCGATTGCCGTGCTTTTTTCTTGTAAGCGAGCGATTTGTCCACGATAACGATTGATGAGCCTTGTTTGCTCAGATGAAAGATTACTACTATTTAAGAGCGTATGTGCCTGACGCAATTCATCCAAACGATTACGGAACGAATACGGTGCAGCATACACCGCTTCGATAGCTAATTCTTCTTGGGATAAAAATGCCCAAGCCAATGCGAATTGGTCGTCAATTTCATTGCGTGTATCGGTATCAATCACGCACCTCACAGGACCTGATGGCAATCGCAACATGTGCTTATATTGTTCTTCTGATAATTTAGGAAAACGGTCTAAATGGCTCATGCAATGACTCCTTGTTCGCGCATTGTTTGGATGCTGGCTGGGTCATAGCCCAATTCAGCAATGACTTCATCCGTGTGTTCGCCTAATGTAGGCGGATGCCGATGATAAACAAGCGGTGTATCTGATAAATGCACAGGGGTTGCCAGTGATTTCACCATACCGAGCATTGGATGCTCTAGCTCAATAATCATGCCACGCTCAATGATATGGGGGTCAGTCAGGGCTTCTTTGACAGTATTAATTCGTCCACATGGTACGCCAACATCACGCAATTCGGATAGCCATTCATCGGTTGTTTTCTGCTGGATAATCTCGCGGATAATGGGCATCAAGTCCTGATAATTAGCGATGCGGTCACTGTTAGTTGTAAAGCGCGTATCTGCACCTAAATCACTACGTCCAACATGCTGACAAAATGATTGCCAGATATTATCTGAGCCAACACCTAGGATGAACCAATCCCCCTCTTTGCCTTGTACAGCCTCATAAGGCACAACTTGCGGATGGCGATTGCCACGTCTTGGAGGGTCTTGACCATCAGCGAAATATTCGCCAGCATAATTTTCGAGCCATGTAATTTGTCCCTCTTGTAGCGAACTATCCAAAAATTGACCTTCACCTGTGCGATGCCGAGCGTGTAATGCCCCTAAAATGCCAATCAGAGTGAATAATCCACAGGTCATATCGGCAATCGGAGTCGGAAAACGCATCGGTGCGCCATCGACTTCACCTGTGATTGCCATTGTGCCTGATTCCGCTTGTGAGACGAGGTCATAACCGGGTTGTCCTGCCCGTGAGCCTGTACGTCCATAACCACTGATGGAGGCATAAATCAGTCGGGGGTTCATGTCACGAAGTGTATCGTAGTCTATCCCATATTTGACCAATGAAGCCGTGGTCGCCAAATTTGTGATGAAAACATCTGCATCTTTGACTAACTTATAGATAATGTCGCGTCCTTCATCCGAACGGATATTGAGCGCAATACCGCGTTTATTGCGATTGACTGCAAGGTAATAACAACTCTGGTCGCCGATATATGGGGGCGCCCATTGCCGAGATTGATCGCCGACGACGGGACGTTCAATTTTGATCACATCTGCGCCCATATCACCAAGCATCATCCCACAATAGGGTCCAGCGAGTGCTTGCGTTTGGTCGATAACTTTTAAGCCTGCAAGCGGTGCTGATACTGACATAAAATTCTTCCTTAGTAAAATTAACTTGTAAGGGTTTTTCGGGTACCACCGAGGGGGACAACCCATAATCTATCTTCTGGTAGGTGGACATTCACGGTTTCACCTTCACGAATCGCGTCTGATTCATCCGCACTTCGTACTGCTTCAATTTCGTAATCACCCAGCATGATTTTGTAACGTGTATACGTACCAACGTAGATACGAGAGCGCACAGTACCTTGAATGTTGTTGTGGGTTTTATCACTATTGAGTTGAATTTGCTCAGGGCGTATCGTGAGCTGAACCTCGCCTGATGGGGCATTTTGGTTATTTTGGGCATCAAATTTTAGCTCACCAACAGGTGTTGAGAGCGATTGTCCCTGACGATTGGCGGGAATGAAGTTCATACCCCCGAAAAATCGTGCGGCACGTTCTGAAATAGGACGGCTATAGAACTCAACAGGGTGGGCATATTGTTGTAATACACCATCAAACATCAAAGCAATATTATCAGCGAGCAAAACCGCTTCTTCTTGGTCATGAGTCACAAAAACAGTCGTCACTTCTAGCTCTTTTTGAATCATCAATATGAGTTCACGCATTTCATCCCGTAAATGGGCATCAAGGTTGCTGAGTGGCTCATCTAGCAATAAAAGCCGAGGATTGGTAATCAGGGCGCGTGCAAGAGCTACCCGTTGTTGTTGCCCTCCTGATAACTGTGATGGTTTACGGTTTGCAATATGGGGTAGCTTGACTAAATCGAGCATTTCATCGACTTTTTGCTGGATAATTTTCTTATCCACGCCGCGCATTTTCAGCCCAAAACCGACATTATCGCCAACGGACATGTAAGGAAACAGCAGATAATTTTGAAAGACCATCACTGCCCCACGTTTTTCAGGCGGCACAGAGGAGACATCGTCACCGTCAAATTTGATTTGCCCTTTGGTCGGGTTAATTAGCCCAGCCAGCATCTTGAGAGTTGTTGTTTTGCCACAGCCAGATGGTCCTAAAAAGGCGATTAAGCGTCCAGAAGGAATATCAAGCGAAAAGTCTTTGACAGCAGGAACATCCGTTCCCGCATAAATTTTTGTGAGATTATCAAGAATAACATGTGTCATACTTTACCGAATCCTCCTATGGCGGCGGAATTGCCAGATAAAAAGCGTGAGGTCAAAATTAAAATGAGAATAGCAGGGGCGATAAACACGAGAGACATGGCGGCAGTATTGGCATTGTTGCCACCTGATGCTGTCGAAAACAACAAAACAGGCAAGGTGATAACCCGTCCACCACCGATTAAGAATGTGAGAATGTATTGGCTCCACGATACAAGAAAGGCAAATAAGCCAGCTACCACAATTCCGGGGAAAATAGAGGGTAAAGTGACATTGATAAATGTTCGTAGAGGTCCTGCGCCGAGTGTTCGGGCTTGTTGCTCAAATTCTGGATTATAGTTCGCAAAAACACCCGATAGAGTCAGCACCACATAGGGCATAACAGGCACAAGATGGACTAATCCTACGCCAAATATCGTGCCAGCTAACCCCCAGCGTAAGAAGTTGATATTCAAGCCAATGGCAATCGCAATACCCGGGATAATCGTCGGGGCAAGCACCAAAAACTCAACGATTGTCTTGCCTCTAAATTGGTGCAACCCAAGCGCGCGGGCAGCAGGTAAACCAATGATAATCGAGATGATTGTCACGCTGACAGCAAGTACCGAACTATTAATCAGTGCCTCAATAACTTTAGAATTTGGGTCAGCGACATTTTCCCATGCACGCATGGTAATTTCTTGTGGAATAAGTTGTGGATAAAACCAGCGAAATGCGAAGGCATTAATAAAAAAGCCGATTAAAGGCGAGAGCAACGCCAGTATCAATATAGCGACGGCTGTGCGATGTAAAATTGTCTTTATTGTCGATTGTTCGTTTTGCATCGTGTTTCCTAATCCCTCACCGAACGGCGACTAATCCACATATAAAGTAAGACGAGTATCAAAACGATGAAGGCAATAATCATACTCATTGCCATGCCTTCTGCCCGTGAATTTAAGTCAGGGTCAGTGAAAAATCGTAAGGATGTGACGGGTAACATGCGAGGGAAACGCACGCCTAATAGGGCAGGCACTTCATATGAACCGAATGTAAATGCGAAAACAATAATAGAAGCCGATAAAACGCCCGGCATAATAAGTGGAAGAATGACATAGCGGAAGCGTTGCCAGCTATTTGCTCCTAATGAGCGTGCAATATCTTCATAGTCTTGCCCAAGAGACTGTAATACCGCGAGGACAATAACGCCGATAAAGGGAACTTCTTTCCAAATATAGGCGATGATGATCCCAAGCCCCCAGCTATCTTTAATCAAGATTGGGAAGTCACCCGGACTAGAAATCAGACCCATACTCGCGCCAATACGTGACAGTAATCCACTTTGGGAAAGTAAAAAAGACATACCAATAGCGGCGACCACATGTGGAATAGGTAAGTTAAGCTGGAATAAAAACGTGGATACCCTTTTGCCGATGAATGTTTCACGCAGTAACAATGCCGCACCAATGGCAATCGCTGCGGATAATACTGTACTGGCAATGCTAACCCATAGATTGAGGGCAAGTCCTGTCCAAAAAGCACGCGAATGCTCTTCACCAAAGATAATATTGTAGTACGCATCCAAGCTGATTTCAGTCGCGCCAATGCGTGGATTCCAACCTAGGCTTTGAATTAATCCATAGAATAATGCGCCAATGAATAGAACAATAATAACAGTTAGAGTAGGCGCGAGCATGAGAGGTATGCGCCAGCGTTCCCAAGACATACAATTAAACTTTCTATTTAAGGGAAAATATTCTTTAAGAATAGAATTTACACATATTGCGTAGGGGAGAGGTATGCCTCTCCCTTACTCTTCCTCATGTATCAAGTGCTTAATTCTGTAATACGTTGGCTTCCCAGTCTGTTTCAATCAAAGATTGATATTCAGCTGCTATATCAGAAACAAGTGATGCCGATAAATCAGCAGGGTCGGCTGCACTCTCTCCAAGATTTTGTACAGCTTCTTCGAGTGCCGCAACCATATCTTCATCTTCAACACGGCTCACATCAATCGAGAAACCACCACCGACACCATTTTCAGGTACAACCTGTAAGGCTTGGCGGTCTGGACGTAAGATAAGATTAGCAAGTACCATCGCTGCTGCTTTATTTGGAGCGTTGAATGGAATTGCCACATAATTGAAATCGCCAATCATATTTTCTTCAAAGGCGAATGCGCGTGCGGTTGGTGGGATAAGACCTTCTGCAATTGCGGGTCCTGCTCCTGCGATTGCTTGTGTTAGGGTGAAGTCAATCTCGCCATTTGCAAATAATTCATGAAGCTCATTAACATTGGCAGGATAGGTTTCACCACCACGCCATAGATTTTCTTCCCAGCCATTGAGTGTATCCCAGAGTACAGGTGCCCACTCATCATAAAGTTCTTGGTTGAAGTCTCCAACCCATTGCTCTTGTCCACCACTGATTTCAAACAGAACTTGTTTGACAAAACGCGTACCTTGGAAAGCGCCCGGACCTGGAGCAATATAAGTGAAGCGTCCCGGATTCTCTTCAATCCATGTGGTGAGGTCGGCATAGCTACGAGGTAAATCTTCTGCATCCATGCGTGCTGAATCATAGATGTAGTGGAATTGTGTTCCATACCAAGGGCTTTCAAAACCGTTGACTGGGTTACCAAAATCGAGGTTAATCGCAGGGTTTTCCCAATCAACAAGGGCACTATTGGGGATAGTTTCTGACCAAGGACCATAGAGTAAATCAGCTTGTTGCAAGGTGAAGAAATTCTCGCCATTAATCCAGATAAGGTCGATTGAACCATCATCGCCTTCAACGCCTGCTTCGGCTTCACTCAAGACTTGATTGACTGCATCCGCTGTATCAGCCAGTGGCACACGGTTCAGTGTAATGCCGTATTCTTCCATGAGCGGTATGCCATAAACAGTATCAACATAATCATTGATAGCATCCGAGCCACCCCACATATACCAATTTACAGTACCACCTTCAGCTGCGGCGAGGACTTCTTCCCAGCTATCAAAACCTGGTGGGGTTTCCATCATATCATCCTGTGCCATCACTGTCCCAAACAATGAAAGTGGCAAAGCAACTAGCAGTATTAGAATAACAAGAGTACGTCTATTAATCATTTTTACTTTCCTCTTAAACTAAAATTACTATTTTTGGATTATCTCTCGATAATGAGAGTTCATTCCCTAAACATTAACACCTTCAAGTTGAAGGTAATCGGCTTGTGGAATATGTTCAATTAAGCGCATATTTTTCCATGCTGCAAATTCCATTAATTCGTCCGTAACATCTCCCTGACCCACAGCAAAATGATGTTCATGCCCACGCACAGTTAGTGTGTTGATTAAATCCATTAAACTCACAGGTTTTTTATTGAGTTCAAAGTGTGAAAACCAACCGCGTGTACCATTAAAGCCTTTTTTCTGATGTTCGATAATATCAGCATGGATGACCAATAAACTACTACCGTCATCGCCGATATAACTAACGGTAGTTTCTTGTGCAGCAAAGACTTGGTCGCCAGCAACACCATACGGACCATCATCTGCCTTACGCCCTAAAGTCACATGGTCAACCCATTTAATGCCATCTTCATTAGCAAAATGTCGAGGCGATACACCGCAATGCCACATGAGCATTGCATTCGTTTCAGGGTCGAGTGCCGTCATATCGAGTAGGGTAGATGAGCCTTTTTTCCCTGTCAGTATATTAAGCATATACATACTCGCTGCACCCAAGACATCGCCTTCACAGGAGACTGCAATGCCATCTTCACTACCGAGCCAACTGTATGCCATACAGGGCGCAACCTTGAAATAAGATTGGAAATTGGGCCAGCATTGAACGGCTAAGGCATCATAATCATATTCCTTTGCCATATCACGCATTGCCAGATACAGACGTGTCACACGGTCAAAGGCACTATTCTCAGTAACGGTGATTTCTCTCGCTACTGACTTGATTTCATTTACTGTAGCTGAAACAGGCTCTGGATCGTAACCCTTAGCACGTTGCACTAATTCCGCAAGTTCATGTGGTAAGACGCTAATACCCATTCGATGTCGCAAGAGACGCTCATCAAATATCATGTCGTTAAAACCGGGCGATAAATTGCCTATCCAGCCGATGCGTGAACGTTCCATATTCTTCACAGCAGTCAAAGCACGGACTGTGACCGCAAAACGTCTTTGGAATTCATCGGTTTCAACATGCCCATAGAACCACTTAAAGGGGATTTCTTCATGCTTTAAGTAGCGTTTCAAAATTGAAGCAAAATGACTCATCGAAACAACGGAATGGATTTTAATCTCCCCTTCTTGTTCAGGGTCAGGGGTTGCCCATATGCCGAGGCGTGGCGCGGCTTTCACGAGTGGAAGCAGTTGTTCACCCATACTGCACGCGGCTGTTTGTATCAATAAAAAGTCGATTTCATTATCTTTAAGATATTCTGCCGCACGCGCAGCACCTTCTTCGGTCATAACTTCATCGTGAACCGCAACGAGTTGGAAATCAAGCTCTTGGGCTAGTTTCTCCATACCTGTAATCGCACGCTCACGTTGATTATATTCGCTGGCGAAATAAGATGAGATAGATGTGCCAATATAACCAACTTTAAGTTTGTGCTTCGCCATCAATTGTTTCCTTCCAATAATCATGGATTGCGTCAAATAATAAGGCAATAGAACTTGCACCAGCATCTTGATGACCAATGGCGCGTTTGCCTGCAAATTTTGCACGTCCATGTTTTGCAATAAGATTCTTTGTATTTTCTGCACCAGCTTGGGCAGATTTTGCTGCATTTTCCCATGCTTGGCTGAAATCATCAGCGTCAATGAATGCTGTTACGGCAGGACTAAGAGCATCTATCATGGTTTTATCGCCAACATCAGATTTTCCACGTTGCTTAACACCCTCTAAGCCAGCTTGAAGTAATTGCTCACAATCTGCTTTTGATAAAACGTCTTTATCTTTAGTCGTCATGCCAGCTTTCAAGAAGAATGTCCCATATAGAGCGCCTGATGCGCCACCCATACGGTTCATCAGTGCTATTGCAGTCGTCTTAAAAATAGTTGTTATGTCAGGCTCAGATAACTGATTAACATCTTCGGCTGAGGCATTAAAGGCTGTGCTGATACCTGTCCCATGATCACCATCACCCAAAGCGGAATCTAACGTGTTGAGCAAATCCCGATTATTATTTATGCGCTCAGCGATACGATTAATGATGGCAATAAGATGTTGTGTATTTATTTCAGTTATCATTGTTTTAGATATGCTCCGTTGGCAGGGGCATCCCATAATGCTTTAAGTTCATCATCAACCCGACATATAGAGATAGCAAACCCTGCCATTTCTTGGGTTGTCGCATAAGGTCCTATCCAAGATTTATAGACCTTGATACCTGCATCTTTTAAGTTTTCAGCAATGCGATTGTAGAGAATAAATAATTCCATGAGGGTCATACTGCCACTGTTATTGAGCATGACCAAAACTTCATCACCTGACTTAAAAGGCAAATCTTCCAGAATGGGCGTGAGCATCAAATCAACAGTCTCATTAGCACTGACTATTTTTTGCCGACCAAAACCCATCTCACCATGTACACCCATGCCAATTTCCATTTCATCGTCGGGCATTTCAAACATGATTTCGCCAGTAATAGGGCTGGCGCAAGTGGTCAATGCCATAGCTAAAGTACGGGTATTATCACGTATTTTTTCAGCAATCGCTTTACACTCGGCTAAACTTGAACTGGTCTCCGCAAATGCACCAAGCATCTTCCAGACGAAAAATAAGCCAGCCGTGCCTCGTCGTTCTGTTTCTTGTCCTTTTGGTGCGCTGGAAATGTCATCATATAATATGACCATTTCGACATTGTCGATGCCTTCCATCTCGCATAATTCGAGAGCCATTTCAGCATTCATCAAATCACCTGCATGATGCGAAACACAAACCAGAACACCTGCGCCTCTATCTGCCTCTTTAATCCCCTCAACAATTCTATCGGGTCCGGGTGCGGTAAAAATCTCACCAGCGATATTGACATCAAATAGACCTTCGCCCACTAAGCCAATCATGGCAGGCTCATGACCACTCCCATTGCCAATAACTAAGCCGACTTTTCCCTTTGCTTTTGGGTTTTTACGCACAACTAAGCCATTGTCAGTCAATTGCACAATTTCGCCATAAGCCAAAACAAAGCCTGATAGCATCTCTTGTAAAATATTTTCTGGCTGATTAATCAATTTTTGCTTGCGTGCGCTCATGAAGTCTCCAAAGCTGTGAAATACATCAAATGAATCGGATGATGGACGGGTGTATTGGCGTAAGTAACTTTGACGCGTTGCCCGATTTTCGCTTTATCGACATCCGTTTTTAGCAAATGTGGGAACAATGTACTCGCTCCATCCAACAAGACATAAGCCAAAATGTAGGGTGTTTCTAGTGCGCGAACATCATCATTGCTATCGGTTGAAAAATGTAAAATAGAGAAAGTCTTGACTGTGCCTTCCCCTGATAATTCTATCCAGTCTGCCACATCTAAACAATCAGGGCAGAGTGGGCGCGGAGGTGCATAAACTGTCGCGCAACTCGGACATTTTGTTGCCATAAATCGTTTATTTTCTAGCTCGATAAAGAAGCGAGAATATTTGCCTAAGCTATATTTATAACTTTGTGTCAGTTGAATCGTAATGCGTTCGATTTGCCGAAACTCTGCCCAAATATCGGGTTTATCGCTAGCTGGTGTAACTGTTTGTTTATCAATGAGACTGCTGACTCTATCAATTATCATGAGTCCCGCCGTTCAAAAATATTAACAACACTAATAGACGCAATGCCAGCATGGGTATCTGTTAAACCGCGTCTTGCATTTTTGACCTGTCGTTGGGCATCGACTTCACCCCATAATTGCTCAATAATTTCGATGGCTTGTAAGATACCTGTTGCCCCAACGGGTGCGCCACGACCAAGCAAACCACCACTAGTATTTACAGGTAAATCACCATCCAAATCGAACCTGCCTTCGGCAATTGTTTCGCCACCATGACCTTCACTGACAAATCCTAAATCTTCGACCGCCTGAATTTCAACACCACTGTAACTGTCATATAATTCAGCGACATCAATATCCTGCATTGGATTATAAATACCTGCCATTTGATAGGCTTGTTGAGAGGCAAGCTGTTTGGCACGAAAATTGGTAATATTGGGATACCGATCGCCTAAGCGCATAGTATCTGTACCGCATCCTGTACCAACAAAATAGACAGGCGGACGTTGCGCGAACTTTGTGCTGTGGTTTGTTGCCCATTCTTCTGTAGCTAGCAATACACAAGCCGCGCCATCACTGAGTAAGCTACAATCAAATAGCTTATAGGGTTCAGCAATCGCACGCGACGACATCACATCATCAATGCTGATATTCATTGGTTTTTGAGCAATAGGATTGAACTGGGCATTGTAGCGGTTACGCACTGCAACATGCGCGAAGTGTTCTTCTTTGGTTTTGTATTTGTCCATGTGGGCGCGCATCATGGCGGCATAGAAACCTGTATAAGTTCCACCGACCATCAATTCCCAATCGACATCGGCGGATAAAGCGAATAACTGATTCGCTGTTTTTGAAGAGACACCCCGCCCATTTTTTTCAACACCGTACACTAGAACGGAATCACACAAGCCACCTTGAATATAGGCGAGGGCAGTCCGCATGGCTAATGCACCCGTTGCACCACCACCTTCAATGCGTACATTCGGCGTGGGTATCATGCCAATGGTATCGTGTAATATTGCGCCCAGAGTCATCTGTAAATTGAAGTGGTCGCTCTCATAGCTGGTAATACCTTGCTCAACCGACTTTAAATTTTCAATGCCAGCATCAGCAACACAGGCGAGGATAGCTTCGGTCATCAGGTCACGAGCATTACAATCCATACGCTCAGATGCAATGGAAGTATAACCACAACCGACTATGACAGGTGTCCGATTCATTATTGAACACCTAGGTTAATATGTGTTTGATTCTCAAAAATAATAAACTGTATTTGAAACAAAATTAAACCATTAGTAAGTGAAATTTCAGATTTCAGTCGAGATTAGCTAATTTCTACAATTTTGTCAAATAAATCATTAAAATTGCTTCAAAAAGCTGCTTTTTGTGTGAAATTTAGCACTAACTGAAATTTCAGTTGATGGTTTTTTGTGGATATTGACTGTAGAATGACTATAAAATTGATGTTCAACTTGAGATGTAGTATCTCATACCGTATACTAAACACTTATACAGTAATATGAATCTGAATAGGCACTGACGTTGAAAAACCTTAATATGCTATCTCCTATCGAATCTACAAACCTAAGTGATGCTGTCTATGGTCAATTACGGCAACTTATCATTGAACAGTCCTTCACACCAGGGCAACGCCTAGATTTAGGTGAATTAGAAGATAGTTTACAAGTGAGCCGTACTCCTCTAAAAACAGCACTTAAACGCTTAGAGATGGAGGGTTTAGTTGATATTCAAGCACGTCGAGGGACATTTATCGCGCAGATTGATGCTGATAAATTGGAAGAAAACTACAAAATTCGGAGTTCATTCGAGTTATATGTTGCTCTTTGTCTATTCAAGTATCTTAAACCTGACGATTACCAGACAATTGAGCGCATTCGATTTGAAATGAATCAGCTTGTAGATGAATGTGATGGCAATTGGCAATCAGTGATTAATGATTACTTGCAACTTGACCAAGAATTTCATGAGCTATTGGTGCGTGTGGGGGGACCTACTCGGATGCTTGATATTTTCCAGCAACTAGGGGTACATCCGCAATTACATCATATTGTACCAAATTATACGCTTCGCGAATTTCAAGCAATGCACTTTGAACATGAACAAATTTTTGCTTCTATCGTAGATTATTCGCCTGAACGCCTTAGTGCGAGTTTACTGAATCACTTAGAATCTGCACGGCATCGGGTTCTTTCGCATAGTAAAAATTCAAGAAGTGCTTAATTAATTTTGAGGTCAGCTACAATTCTTTGATACAACTCCTCAATCGTCATTCCCTCAGCCAATGTGAGAGCATCGTGCCAGTTATCTTCACCAATTTTTTGCTCAATTCTGTAAAACAGAGGCTGTAGAAAGTAATGATTAATAGCACTGTTGGCATCCACATGATGATATGCCACACTCGCAACTGCAACACAAGCATCTAAATCATTGATATGCCAGAGATATTGAACATAGGCTACAATACATACCCAACTGTTTACGGATGAAGTTGGATGTGCTTGAATTGCCTCTAATATATGAGGTTTGGCTGCATCAACATCGTCTTGCAATAAATATGACAACGCCAAATAACTATGGAATTCCTCAAACCGAGAGGTATCTTTAATAGTTTGAGAAATTTTTAACCCTCTTTGTAGTAAGGTATGTGCTTGTTGAGTTTCCATTTTGATTATGTGGAGGAAACCTTCTGTTGCTAATGTATAGACAAGACGGGGTTGTTCACCAAGTTCTTCACAAATAATACGGCTTTCTGCAAGATAAGAACTTGCGCGTTCAAGTTCCTCCTCCACAATATCCCATGTAGCCAGTACAGATAAACGTCTAGCGATACCAGCTTTATCACCGATTTGTTGCTTAATTTTTAGGCTCTCTTCACACAGTTCTCTAGCACGTTGCCTATTACCAAGTTGATTATGTTCCAAAGCGATATTATATATTGTGCGTGAGATGCCCAGTAAGTCTCCTAGACTTTCCCAAATCTCCAATTCTTTTTGGAAATGCTCAAAAACTATATCTGACAAACTACCCATATTTGATAGAAACATGCCAAGAGACGCGTGGCAAGCAGCGATAACTTGGGATTCTTCAGATGTTTCGGCAAGTTCTAAGGCTGTTTCATACATTTCTTGGATTTCATGGGGTGGTTTGTCTTGAATAGATAACGTAGCCAAAATACGATAGCTATTAGCAAGGATGTCTAGAGATTGCGTTTCTTCTGCTAAGGCAATAGCCTCGTGGATATTTTCTTTAGCCGTATCTACTTCTCCCATACGGAATAGACAGAAACTAAGGTTCATATGTAATTCTGCGTTGTGCTGATACTTCAAGGCTTGTTCAATGTAATGTATTGCTTCTTGTAATTGTGAGCGAATAAGCCAGAATTTGTCTAAAGCTATGATTAGCATTGTACCCGTTTCTATATCATGTCCTGAAAATGACCAATCCAGAGCTGTGCGGAAATTATCCTGCTCCATATCTAGAGCGTCTAACGAGTCCAGATAATGTCCGCTATACATTTTTTCTCTCTGCGTTTGAGCATATTCCGTGAATACCTTGAGGTGCGCTAGCTTGGCTTCATCTAACAGACCAGTCTCATCAAGTCTTTCACGTGCATATTGGCGCAGAAGAGGGTGCATGTCATATCGTCTTTTCTGCCCAGGATAGATCAGTGAACGGTTTTGTAGGGTTTGTAATGTGCGTATTGATGCGCCTGTGAGTTTTTGGAAGGTCTTGCGTGTAAAACCACCGCGAAATACCGATGCCCACATAAACGCTCTTTGTTCTTCTGGTTTGAGATGTTTCCATGTTGGGTCAACGACAGCATGAATACTACGCTGACGGTCAGGCATATCGCCCATATCGGCACTCAGAAAATCGAGACTTCTCTGAATTTCTTCCGCAATTTCGTGAACAGTTAAGGTATCAATCCATGTCACTGCTAAGACTATTGCTAATGGCAAGCCACCAACAAGCTCCACAATATGCTGAATTTCGGTTAAGTCTTGCTCCTCAATTAAAATATTTGGACGCATCATGGTAGCAACTTCAACGAACAATCTAGCACCGTCTTCAATGACAGGTTCTAAGTAGACAGTTGTTTCTGCTCTTAGATTCAATCGTTCTCGACTTGTTGCAACAATGGTCACTCTAGGGGCGATTTCTAAAATGTTTGTTAGCAGGCTTGCACCAGATAACACATGCTCAAAGTTATCAAAAATGAGTAGTAACTCTTTTTCACGACAATAGTTTAGTAAAATCTCTTGAGGAGTCTTCTCATCATGGATGCTCACCCCTAAGCTAATGAGAACATTTCTTGCTATGTCATCAGGATTTCGTACAGGGCTTAGGTCAATAAATACAGCACCATGTTCATAATCTGACTTTATAAGATGTCCGAGTTCTAATGCACAACGTGATTTCCCCATACCTCCTGTAGCAACAATTGATAGCAAGCGAATTTCAGGATTCTGTATTAAGTCGGAATACGCTTCCAATTCCTTGTCACGACCAACAAACGGACCTGTAGTAAGAGGAAGTTTATGTTGAATATAGTCATTAGTAGTTGCTTGACCATCCCCAATTAAGCCCATCTCGCGCGCAAGGGCAATGGCTTCAGTCCGCCGACTTGTGCCCAATTTGCTATAGATTTGTTTGTTATACCAACGAACGGTCTCTTTAGTGATGAATAGCTGGTCAGCGATTTCTTTGTTGGACAATCCATCTGCCATCAAATTGATAATTTCAATCTCGCGCTCTTTAAATTCGTCTAAGGGAGTAGATAGGCTGGTCATAAGCTATTTTCTGCTTGCTTTGTGCTGAATAGGTACTTTTTATTATACGAACATTTCTAAATATTAGCGATTTTTCAAAGACTACCTCTAGAGGGGGGGACAGGTAGCTTATGAATATCATATGCTGTTTTTATCGCTTAGGTAACTATGGAGATAAGACATCATGAACCAGAATTTAGCGTCTACACCAGAACCTACAACCATGAAATTTGAAGCACAGCCTGCCGTCATTGAAGGCTATATCTTTAAGAGCGATTTCATGCTACCCGAAGGCAGTTGGGATTTACATATCACAGAAGGTGATGCTTGGATATTTTCTCACAATGGCGATTTTCTACTACACACTAACGAAAACGTTGTGATTTCTAATATTGAAGGCGCGACTCGTATTAAACGCCTTTATACAAAAGGCAATGTCAAATTTATTGCTTATCCTTGCTGACAAATAATTTCGTGTCTGCTTAGTTAGTTTTTTGAGGTCGAAATACAAGTTTTGTAGGAGAAAATATTATGTGGTTACTGATGACATTCATCACAATTTGGGCAGTCTCACCAGGACCAGTTGCTGTTATGACCTTACATGAAACACGTAAGCGCGGTCTGATGGCAGGGATTTCCGTATCTGCTGGCGCGGCATTGACCTCTGTACTAATGGTGCTCAGTGCTTTAGTTGTCGATATGATTGGATTTTCTACAATCCTTGAGTCAGATAGCATGCTTGTTATTGAACGTATCGGCGCACTTGGAATTGTATTGATGGGCTTATATGCTGGCTATAAAAGTCTATGGTCTGTCGATGACAAAAAGTCAAATGATGATACAAATCCCAGCAATAAATTTGGTTTTGCTCAAGGCATGCTGGTGATGGCAACTTATATTCCTCAAGCATTGATTTATTACAACATGATAATCCCACAAACTGTTGAGCCAGAAACAGTTATGATGACTATTATTGTTCTCGGTACGCTCAAAGTTACTCTGATATTTGGCTGGCACGCGCTCATAGCGTTGATTGCCAACCGTTCCCATAACTTGGTCAGTAATAAACGTTTTGGAAAATTCTTTGAAATCTCGACAGCTTGTTTAATTATGGCACTAGGATTAAATATCCTGTTCTAAGCTGCCAACAAGCTAAATACTCTCTGATATGGCAAAACCTCTTATACGCTGGGGTTTTGTCAGTTTAATGTATTGCTTTATTCTGTCGGGCGATATTGTATCGCTTCGGCAACGTGATTGACTTGAATTAGCTCAGTACGGTCTAAATCTGCAATTGTACGGCTGAGTTTCAATACACGATGATACGAACGTGCGCTAAGTTTCATCCGCCGCACAGACAAATCCAGCAATTGCCGAGCATCCTCCTCTAAAATGCAAATGGTTTGAATTTCACCAGCCCCCATATCACCATTTGCATGTAAGTGAGGATAGTCTTTAAAGCGTTCGGTCTGGATAGCTCTTGCTTTTTCTACTCGCTCACGAACTGCTGTGGATGACTCACTTTTTGCATTATCCATCAATTTGTCATAATCGACTCGCGGAACGGATACATGAATATCGATACGGTCTAATAATGGACCTGATAGCTTGCTCTGATAACGACTAATCATTGTTGGAGTACAAGTGCAAGTGCGTGTGCTATCGCCATAATATCCGCAAGGGCAAGGGTTGTGAGCGAGGACTAACTGAAAATTTGCAGGAAAGGTATATGAGCCTTTTGCACGGCTAATCGTCACGATTTTATCTTCAATCGGTTGCCGTAAAACTTCTAAGGCTTTAGGTGAAAATTCTGTACATTCGTCGAGAAAAAGTAGCCCTAAGTGAGATAAAGACACACTACCAGGTCGTGGAATTGTGCCACCACCAACCAAACCTGCTTGGCTAATCGTATGATGTGGTGACTGAAATGGACGCTTAGAGACCATCCCACTACCATTGAGCTTATCCGCCACAGAGTAAATACGCGTGACCTCAATTGCTTCGTCTAAAGTGAGCGAGGGCAGAATAGCTGGCATCGCACGCGCTAACAAACTCTTACCCACACCGGGGCTTCCGACCATCCGCACATTATGATGCCCTGCAGCGGCAATTTCCAATGCCCGTTTGACGTGTTGTTGTCCCTTCACTTCTGCAAAATCAACCAGATTATTATCGTCTTGCCCTTGAATGAAAAAATTAGGGTCACTTTGATAGGGCTTTATAGGGTTGAGGTCGTAGAGATGCTCGACTAATTCACCTAAAGTATTAACAGGAATCACAGTTAAATCGGTCAAAATGCTGGCTTGACTAGCATCCTCTTCGGGGACATAAATTGTTTTAATATTGGCTTGTTGTGCCGCATATGCCATCGACAGCACCCCATTCACATGCCGAATGCGACCATCTAACGATAACTCACCCACAAATAGCGCATTGTCAAGACATTCTAATGGGATTTGGTCGGTAGATGCCAGAACGCCCATTGCAATTGCAAGGTCATAAGCAGGACCATGTTTGGGGATATTGGCGGGTGATAAATTGACGACATAACCTTTATTGGGAAAGCGTAAGCCCGAATTTTTTACAGAGGCTCGCACGCGCTCTCGGCTTTCACGCACGGCTGTATCGGGTAAGCCGACAATGGTAAAAGAGGGAATACCTGCGCGTGGGTTAAAATCAACCTGTACTTCAATGATATGACCATCTAGCCCCACCACAGCACAAGCATGAACAATTGCTAACATGAAATTCCTTTAAGAATGGTCGCTTAGCTGTTATTGTAACCAAATTTTAAAATAGACACGAATTAAAATTTTAGACTCTGCTTTTACGAACATTTCTAACGAGGGTTTGTAATTCCGATAAGGGAAATGGTTTCGGTAAAACATAATCACCTTGTTGCAACATTGTTCGCATGAGGTCTGCCATATAACTATTTGCTGTCACAATAATCACACAGGTCTGATGAAATTTAGCTTCACCACGAATATATTGATACACTTGCCGACCATCTGCATGGGGCATATTAACATCCAAGAGGATGATTTCAGGTGCATCATTGTCTTTCAACCAGTTTATTGCTTCTAAACCATCATGTATACCAGTTGGCGTATATTTTTGGATGTGCATTAATATTGAATACATTTCAATATTATGTTCGTTATCTTCAACAATTAGTGCAGTGGGACGATCCATAATCAACCTAAACTGTAAAAACCTTAATATACCTTAACATAATAGGCGCAATTTTGCATCCTCTAAGTGGCTAGTCTTTTCCCAATATTTCTCCCGTTCATATCAACGGTCATATGAACAACATATTCATACATTTATCTGATAAGCTCTATCTAGCACCTTAAAAATTTTATATTCGGAGCCTGTATATAACGCGTGTTTGCTCACAAACCAAATACAAACAAAGTGGCGAATTTTTCCCTGTTAATTCCCTGTTATTTTGGAAGCCTCACGCCCAAAAGTTCCCTGTTTTCCCTGTTATGCCCTGATAAACAGGGAAATCACCCAAAAGTTTGTGCCGAAAAGTTCACAATAATTCGCTATAATGCAGGTCTATTGTATAGGAGTGCAAGCTATGTATTCAGATGCTATCGTCGCCTTTTTACACCGTATTCCACAATCCAATCAAGATGCTGTGCCACTATATCAATTAGTTGGAGATGCAAATACGGATGTCCTCCTTGGCTATGCACTCATGCTACAGACAATTGGGGTGGTCAGTATTGATTCCGCACAAAATATCAAAGCCACATCCCAAACAGCCAAATATACTTTAGAGAGTATCGCCTCTTTTACAGAGCATAACCTCACTTGGGTTGATGATTGGAAAACGCGCGGAGTCCATCGGCAAGATACAGGGGTATTCCAAAATGGTGCGACATTACTCTCTGAACTCGAAAATCGTCGTATTCAATTACTCGAAACCCCAACACCATCGCGCTATGAAGAAGTCGTACAGGTCTTAATCAAGCGCACTAACCTAGAAACAGGTCAGCCAGAATTTCTGATGCAGTATGATGCTAATGCAGGACAATACCAGTTCATTGGCGGTAGACGTAGCCCCAATGATGTCTCGCTTGAAAGTGCAGCAATCCGTGAAATTGAAGAAGAAGTTTCTAACGATTTGGTCTTTTCACAGGATTACCAACTGACTTGTGTTATCCCAGAGATGATTGTCTCCGCGACTTTGTCACCCACTTTTGGCGCACTCACACAATATCACTTCACGGTTTATCACATGTTGCATCTAAAACAAGATATTATCTTGCAAGATAATGACTGTTGGGTCGCAATTGAAGATGTGTTATCAGGTCAAATTCATGCGGATGATGAAAATTTCACAGATAATAGTATGTATCAGCAGATGAATCGCCTTGTTGAAGGTGGTTTAGCAAATTTAGCAGATAGTTTTCGCATCTAAGCTCTAGGCACGCTACAATAACTAATCAATGGCTTTCAATGACGCAGGGAAATAACATTCATGGATACCCTTACAGCAGGCATCAGTTTGATGAGCCGAGATATACGTTTACTCGGCAATCTATTAGGACGCATTATTCAAGAGCAACATGGAGATGCTGCCTTTCAACTTGTAGAAGATGTACGCAAAACCGCTAAAGCACGTCGGCGTAATATTCCTGATGCGTCTGATAAGCTGGAAAAAATAATTCAAGAGACCTCACTGGAAGAAAAACAAATACTCACTAAAGCCTTTGCCAATTACTTTCAGTTGACCAATATAGCAGAAGACCAACAACGTATTCGTGTCTTGCGCGAACGTGAGAAGGCGAATCAATTAAAAGAATCTATTGATACCGCAATTATCCAACTTAAAGCTGATGGCGCATCGGCAGAAGATATTCGCAATTTGCTCAATCAAATTCGTCTACGCTTGGTTTTAACAGCCCATCCGAGTGAAGCCAAGCGTAAAGAAGTCTTGGTTAAGTTGCGTACTATCACACAAATGATGCAACGTTTGGAACGTGAAGATTTACTTCCGCGTGAGCTAGATGAACTAGAGACTAATCTCGCGGCAGAAATTGAGGAACTCTGGCAAACACGTCCTATTCGCTCTAGTCAAGCAACTGTTGCAGATGAAGTTGATTTTGGCTTATATTTCATTACTGCCGTCATTATGGATTCAGCTGTCGATATTTACGATGCTTTACAAACAACACTTGAAGAACAATATCCTAACGAAGATTGGACATTGTTGCCTGCTGTTCTGCGATATGCCTCATGGATAGGGGGCGATAGGGACGGCAATCCAAACGTCACAGTAGATGCAACTTTAGAGACATTGCATACCTTACGTGAAGCAGCACGCCGAACGTATCTTACTGAGGTTGCGTCCTTACGTGACCATCTAACTCAATATGCAGATGAATCCATCATCGAGGATTTATCGCATAATATCGGACAACGCTATTCTGGTGAGCCATTTCGGAGTGCAATGGATGTTGTTTGGCAAAATTTGAGTGCTGACCGTTATGCTACAGGTGTTGATTTACTCAAAGACCTAGAGACTATTCGTGATAGTTTGCTAGACTATGGTGCGACCCGTATTGCTCAAACAGTCTTGCGCCGATTAATCCGCAAAGTGCGTATTTTTGGTCTGCACTTAACTCCACTTGAAATTCGCGAAGACGCAGGTGATTACGCGACTACGGTACATGAGTTATTCAAGCACTATGGTATCTGTGATGATTATCTCAATGCAGATGAAGAAACCAAACAAAAATTACTCACCCAAGAAATTAAAAATATTCGCCCACTTTTCCCGACGCAATTAGACAAGTTTGACCCTGTTACCCAACGTATTGTCAGTATGTGGCGTATGGTCGGTGAGGCGCATGAACAATATGGTTCGGTAGTCATTGATACCTCAATTGCAAGCATGAGTAAGCAAGTCAGTGATGTATTGACGATGTTACTGTTTGCTAGTGAAGTCGGTGTCGCAGATAGCCTCTATATTGTACCTCTTTTTGAAACCATTGATGACCTCAAAAATGCCCCTGATGTAATGCGAACACTCTTTAGAAATCCAGTCTATCGTGACCATATGGAAAAATCATCTGATGAGCGTGGCTTACATCAACAAATCATGATTGGTTATTCTGATAGTAGTAAAGATGGTGGCTATCTCGCATCAAACTGGAATCTGTACCAAGCACAAGATAAATTAACCACAGCGTGCGCCGAAGAGGGTATTTTACTGGAACTCTTTCATGGTCGAGGGGGTAGTATTGGTCGAGGCGGTGGTCCAACTAATCGTGCCATTCGCTCTCAACCACCATTATCATTAAAAGGTGGTATCAAGATTACGGAGCAGGGAGAGGTGATAGCCTATCGTTATAGTAATGCTGATATTGCCTATCGACATTTGCAACAAGTGATGAGTGCGGCACTACTTTCTGTGAGTAAGCAAGAAGATGATGACATTAAGCCTGAGTGGGCGGATGCAATGGCAATATTGTCTGAAACTGGGCGCAAAACCTATCGTCATTTTGTGTATGAACATGATGGATTTCTACCTTATTGGGAGGCTTCAACGCCTATTCGGGAGTTATCTCAGCTACGAATTTCCTCACGTCCAGCAAAACGCTCTAGCAAAGGGGGATTTTCTGCGATGCGTGCAATTCCTTGGGTATTCTCCTGGATGCAAAGTCGGGTAATTGTGCCAAGCTGGTTTGGCATCGGCACAGCATTCGAGACATTCTGCCAAGAACATGAAAACGGTTTAGAGATACTCCAAGATATGTATCAAAATTGGCGCTTTTTCCGAACAGTTGTCGATAATGCACAGCTTGATGTAGCAAAAGCTGATATGGGCATTGCCGAAATATATTCGCGGTTAGTTGCAGATGAAGCAATACGTGAGGAGATGTTCAACTGGATTAAGACTGAACATGCGCTGACTTACAAGAAAATTTGTGAAGTATCACAGCAAGCACAACTCTTAGAGAGGATGTCTGCTATTCAAACATCCATTGAGAGACGTAATCCTTATGTAGACCCCTTAAACTTCATTCAAGTAGATTTATTGAAGCAACTACGTGAAACCGATGCCAATGATCCTCAGTATTCTGCAATTATGGATGCTGTATTAGCAACAGTTAATGGTATTGCGGCAGGGATGAAAACAACAGGTTAATTTCGCATATTTGTACACTTTATGTCTGAGGTATAGCAAATTTTTATTTAGAAGTATCCCAATCAATTTCGGCAAAACGCTGGAATTCAATTAAATAGCCATTTGGGTCTTTGACGAAAAAGTGATAAATATTGTAAGTTTCATTCAAGCGCGGGGCATATTCACAGTTAATGTCCTGCGCTGTAATGTGTTCGTACCATCCATCTACATCTTGTGTGACCAACGTGAAGATAACACCGTCTTTTTCGCGGGGAGTGGCGCGTTCACATAAACCAACATACGCAATACGCCCCGTGATGTGATAAATTCGGCAACTGCCTTGGTCGACAGCTAATTCAAAGCCAAGAACATCTTCATAAAATGGCGCAGTTTTAGCTAAATCTTCACAATACAAAAAGGTGATTTGTTCATCAATGGGTATGGGCATCACTTAATTTACCATTCGCTTACTCATTATTTATAGTATCCTCCATACGAACATTGGGATTACCTAGGAAATCTTCGCGTGTGCTTTGTGTGAGGGCGAGTTGTTCGTCTGTGAGTAATGACCAGAATAATTCGGGTGTGGCGATTTCACCATTACCTGCTTCTGAATAGGCTGAGAGCAAGTCAAAAAATTCTTCTGTACCGATATCTTCACGTAGATTATGGAGCATCTGTACCCCGCGCAAGTAGACAGCATTGATATAATCTCGTCCTGTCTCATATTGATAAACATCACTATCAACATCCCCTTGCGGATTAAGCCATGCGACACGGAATGACCACCACCAATCACGTAAAGTTGGGTAATATTCTTCAATGTAGACATACTCGCTATAGGTTGCCAGAGCTTCATCAAGCCAAGGGTGATTTGCCGCATCATTACCGACACGCGCATACCACCATTGATGCGCGATTTCGTGAATAGTAATTAACGAGAGATAATTTTGGATGCCACCTTCAAAGCTATAAAACCAATTGGTGCTGACGAAGACTAAGCCACTAAATTCCATACCATCAGGGAAATCGCCCTGAACAATCAAGAGACGGTCATAAGGATAATCACCATAGAGCGATTCAAATTGTTCTACAGCTTGAGTGGCAATATTAACGGCGTGTGATGCTCCATTGACCGTTCCACTTTCAACACTACGAATCGTATCACCAAAATGATAGACCTCAATTGATGTACCGGCTGTGCTAGTTTGTTGGCTTATCACCCAATTTGGACTCATACTGACTGTGAAATCGCGGGCACTATTTAGAACATAATGCCACTGATTCTCAGCAATCTCTTCAACTGAACCTGCGGCGGCAATCACCATATTCGTTGAATCACTGACATTAATCCTGACATCCCAATCTGATTGTTCGAGTATATTCTGTTCACCGATAGATTGAGCATTATTAATAAGCCAAGTTTCGTTGGCACGCGGAGCAGGTGTTGGCAACCAATGCCCCAAATTCAATTGGCGTTCACTATATCCAAAAAAACCTTTGAATGCCCCTGAACCGATACCAATTCTCGGTATAGTTAAGGTGAAGGCTAGTTGAATAGAGGCAACACAACCTGGATTGAGGGTTACAGGTAGCCGAACGGTCATGCGGTTGCGATCCAGGGTGTAAAATGGTTCATCACCATTGAGTGTTATTGTATCTAGTGCAAATGCACCATCATAAGCATTGGGTTCAACAGCTAAGACAATCTCAGCTAATGCGACTTGTTCATCATTGCGGTAGTGTATCTCTTGTGAAATTTGCACTGTTTTTTGGACGTAATCAACATTAGCAATTACATTGTGCTGAATATGTTCTCCCACTGCATCAACCCCACACATAAATGGCGAAACGGTTGGTTCGGATGTATTAGTTGCCAATACAGGAGTTTGCGTCGGAATTGAGCGGATGAGGCGCGTTGCGGTAGGGTTAGGAACAGATGTAGCAGGTTGTGCAATATTCACATAAGAGCGTGTCGATGGGATAACAACAGGGACGGGTGTAGTCGCGGCAAGGTTACAAGCTGGTAGTAGAATAATGATGAGAATGAGTGCGAAATGTAATCTTTTCATAGGCATAATCATAATCTTGAAAGTATGATTTTGCCAATGTACAGTTACCTGATGTTTACCCTATGATGTCACGAAATAACGGTTGAAATGTGTTTAGGAAATCCATGTTTGTTAAGGAAAAAATATCGCTAAAACAAAAGTTGTTAGCAGTCAAAAAGCTCTCACGCTGGCGACAGCACGTTCCGTATACGCTCCCACTTGTTATTGCAGGCACATTATTGGCTGTTAATCAAAGTGATACATCATTAGATTGGCGATTATTGTTTGTCACAGTGGCGAATATCTTAGCGATGACCTTTGCCTTTATGATTAATGATGTAGTTGATGCGCCCGATGATGCTTTAAACCCTATCAAGACAAAAAGTAATGTGATTAGTCAAGGTTTGCTCAGTTATCAAGAAGGTTATTTTGTTGCTGGTGGATTTTTCTTCTTTGCAGCAATTTTATTTTTTTTGAGTGGCTGGCTCAGTTTTTTAGCTGGAATAAGCACCTTGATACTGAGTTATGCTTATTCTGCCCCTCCATTACGATTAAAAGCACGTCCAATTGTCGATGTTTTGTCTCATATTTTAATGCTCAGCGGGTTAATTATACTCAGTGGATACTTTGTCTATGATGCTTCTCCCAATAGGACTTGGTGGGTTATAGTCGCAGTCACGATGGCTTCTGCATATGGACAATTTTATAATCAGCTTGATGATTTCGAAACAGACAAACGAGCAAAGCTCAGGAATACAGCAATGCTAATCGGGAAGAGAAATACAGTTTTTGCTATGATTCTTTCGGCTGTTTTGACAGTAGCTTCATTTGGAATATCGATTATTTTAGGCATATTTCCAACTTGGCTAGGTTGGGTTTTACTTGTTACAAGTTTTACGCTCTTTTTGTTTCGTTGGGATGTCGATATGCGCGGTAATGAGGCTGATGCGTCTGGGATGATACAACAACCAATTTTAATTGGTGCAAATATTGTTGTCTTTATATGGTTATTGAGTGAATTAGGTTTCTTGGGGATTGGCTAGAGTTTCATCTTTGCTGATGCTACAATAACACTATCATATTTATTTAGTAGAAACGAAATTCACATGGATTTTGTGGTTGATTTTCATAATATTTTGTTCTCAATGCAGACATTATATTCCCTTATTATTGGGTTCTATGCAGCATGGCTTGGCGCACGTGAAAAACCATTATCAGGTAACTTTTTTGGTACTATTGCAGTTTATGCATTGTTGAACTTTCTTATTCTGATGATAGGGATGCTTTTACTTACATCGGGATACACCATTGAAGCCAGCGGACGTATCGTAATTTATGTTTTGTATATGGTCTTCTTGATAGTCATTTTGCCTGGGATATTCAGTATCATGAGTGGGCGGGATGATCGTTCGGCAGCATTTATTTTTGGTGCAAGCGCAATCTTTAATGCAGCAGTCTCCTATAGTATGTTTGCGCGTGGATTAGCGAGTTGGGTTTTACTTGCCTAATTTTAGGACATATTGCTTACTCACCTTGCTTGGCATTGTTTTAATAGGATGCGAGTCTCAGAGTACACCGATTGCGTCGATTAGCACTCCAACAGACGTTCCTCAAACAACAAGTGTACCTATACCTGAATTACGGTATGGAGTTGCTGGGAGTCTTGCCCAATACCTGACCAATTCAAGCGAGTATACGAATTTTGAAGTGCTGGGTTCAAGTAGTTCTATTGAAGATTTTGATTTAGTTATTGCATATGGGATATATGATGGCTGGCAACTATCACCACAATCTCATCATGTGTCCCTAGCAATTAACGCCAATTTACCACCGCTTGATAATTTTGCTTTGCTTGAGTTAATACCACGAATGATTGATGCACAGGCACTTATTTCGGAAATACAAATAAGTGGTATTCAGCAAACACGCGCTCAATCTCCTGAAAATGTTGGCACAGTGCGAACTATCTTAGCCAATGCAGGTTATCCTGATGGCATTCAGTTAGTATTAGCGACAAATACAACCTTTGCTTTAGATGAACTCATAAGACAATTTGCTGTGCGCTCTATAGACTTACGTTTGATAGAAATGACCGAAGCCGTTTTTAGTGATAATCAGGCACATTTAGCTTTATTCTTCTGGACTCAAGATAATGAACGTGAAGCGTTGGCTTCTCAAGTAGGGTATGAGCATATTATTGATTTATTCACCGTGCCGATAAGCTACATTACCCCAAGTGGCATCTCTGTAGATTTTTCCGAAAATGGACTACCTATTCCCTCGCAATAAGCAATTTGTGATACAAACTTGACTTTTACGAATATAGTTATGAACTGTATCTAAAGTTAGGAATTCTCAGTGTCACAACCTATCCCTGATTGGGATGAAGTTTTCAAAGAAAACTTACCTCGTGTGTACAACTATTTTCTGTATCGTGTTAATAATCGGCACCTAGCTGAGGATTTAACATCTGCAACCTTTGAACGTGTTTGGTCTAGTCGTGATAAATACCAAAAAGAAATTGCTGGTTTTTCGACATGGATATTTACAATTGCTCATCACGTAGTTGTTGACTACTACCGAAAACGGAAACCCAAACCTGTTGATATTGAAGAACTTTACAACTTAGCGAGCAAAGATACACCTGAAAAAATTATACAGGCACGATTTGAAAAAGAACGATTGGCTCGAATAATTGCTAATTTGCCAGAGCGTGAACATGAGGTTATTTCTCTTAAGTATGGGGCTGGTTTAAACAATAAAGAAATTGCTTATTTATTAAGTCTTAGCGAGAGTAATATTGGCACGATAGCCCATCGTACTGTCAAACAGATTAGACGTTTACTATTGCAAGAGGAGGATCAAAAACATGGGTAATGATGATTTTATGTACAGTCTACAAGAAGCTCCACGCGATGAATTTGTAAGTAAATTGAATGCCTCTTTAAAAGCTAAAGGCAATATACCAGCATTACAACTAGGGAAACACATCGCAAGTATAATACTTATCATATTTTTGTCTGTATCTTTGTTATTGTTCACATCTTCAGAAATACGCGCATTAGTCGTCCAAACACTAGGAATTGATGAATGGATTGCATTAAGTGATGACGATGCACAAGTCTATGTTAGCTTTGATGTTCCACAATATATACCAGAGGGGTATTCAAGGTATCATGAGTGGCGTGACCCTACAGGAAATCAACAAGAAGGTGAGGTCGTTGTAAGTACATTTGGCAATGAAATGTTGATAGGGCGTATGATTTGGGAAAACGACGATTGTTATATCAGAATGACTGTTAGGGAAGACAGAACTGCATCCGATATACGAGATGCTTCAATGCAACGCAATGAAGAATATGCCGAAAGATATGATTGGATAGATGTTTTTGATGTGGCGGATGTTCGTGGTGTCTGGCGTTTAGAAACTGTACCCGGTCAAGAATTTGCTCGCATGACAATTAAATGGATTTCATTGCAAAATATTCATCATCGTATGGAAACAACAGAAGACTGCTTAAGCAAAGAAGAGTTTATTGAGATGGCACAATCAACTCAATAATAAAACAGTTCGCACTTATGATAATTAAGCTATACTGAACCTATATTTTAAGCTAGTTATAGATTATCAAACGTGGACATTATACTCACACATGAAAATGCAGACTTTGATGCCATAGCCTCAATGTTGGGAGCATATAAGCTCAATCCAGAAGCTATTGCTATCTTACCTAAGAAAATCCAAGCTAATGTCAGTGAATTTTTGGCACTCTATCAGAATGGCTTACCATTTGTCCAATGGGATGATTTCAGTGATGGCGAGAGGGTAGAACAAATTACAATTACGGATACTTCAGGTCGATTAGATGTAACAAATGTGCGTGAGGATGTATTTACAGTCATTATCGACCATCACGATTTAAAGCGCGAACTGCGTTCATATGAAACATGGGCAGGGGATTTAGTTGGCTCGGCAACAACTCTATTGGTTGAGCGTATTCGTGAACAGAAGATTGAGCTTACTTCCTTAGAAGCGACCTTGTTAGCTTTGGGTATCTACTCAGATACGGGTAGTTTTACTTATGGTGGTACGACTGCTCGTGATATTCAGATGGCAGGATGGCTAATTGAGCAAGGCGCTGTTTTAGATACAATTCAGCGTTTTATGACAAAACCTCTCAATCTTGAACAGCAATCCTTATTAGAGCGACTCATGGATAATGTTGATAGTCGATCGATTAAGGGATTCGACGTAGTCATTTGTAAAGCACGAAGTGATAATCTCATTGCCAATATCAACACCGTTGTGAGCGTATTACGGGATATATTGGATGTTTCTGCATTGATTGTTTTGGTTGCGATGCCAGACCATATCCAACTCATCGCACGTAGTACCACTGATTCCATAAATGTAGGTAATTTGGCTGAATACTTTGATGGTGGTGGGCATCCACGTGCATCGGCAAGTGCGATAGCCAAAGAAAATCTAGAAGAAGTCAGCCAAAAAGTTTGGCAATATTTAACGCGTCATATCCGACCTGCAATACGCGTTGCCGATTTGATGTCCTTCGGTGAAGTTCAAACAGTTTCTGTAAATGAAAAAATAACCGATATTATCGCGCATATTCGGCGTATTGGGCACGAAGGCTATCCCGTTTTGGATGATGGCGAGGTAGTTGGTTTGCTAACTTTAAGGAGTGCAGATAAGGCACTTGAGCATGGTCTAAATCAATCAACTGTGCGTGATGTGATGGACAGTGGCACAATCACCCTCAGAATGGATGATTCAATTAGCCAATTAGAAGATAAGATGGTATCAAGCAATTGGGGACAAATTCCTGTTCTTAATGATGATAATAAGCTAATAGGAATTGTGACCCGAACAGACTTAATTCGGCATTGGGCGCAGAAGCACCCCACATCAGAGACCGATGTATCCAAAATCGACCGAAGTAAAGCAATGGCTAGCTTAGGTGAACAGCATATCAGGTTGATTGAGGTAATCGCTGAATTGGCTCAAGAGCAAAATCTCTACCTATATATGGTTGGCGGAATTGTCCGCGATTTATTGCTAGATCGTCCTAATTTTGATATTGATTTTGTTTTAGAAGGGTCAGCAATTTCTTTTGCGGAATCGCTTTCTGCTCAATTTGGAGGAGATATTCATTCATATCCTCCATTTGGCACAGCAACATGGACACTCAATGAACAAGTTGCAAAAAAATTGAGACTCTCTTTTGAGGATATCCCTCATCATCTAGATTTTGCAACAGCTAGAAGCGAACTTTACGAGCATCCAACAGCCTTACCGACTGTCTATAATAGTGGCATCAAACTAGATTTACGCCGACGTGATTTTACAATTAATAGTATTGCCGTCCAATTAAGTCCTGCCAAAGCGATGTGGCAGATCTTAGATTTTTATGGAGGTATATCAGATTTAAACAAAGGCTTAATTCGGGTACTTCACAGTTTGAGCTTTGTGGATGATCCTACACGAATTTTAAGGGCAGTTCGTTTTAGCAATCGCCTAGGATTTGAAATTGAAACCCGCACTCAAGATCTAGTGCAGAGTGCTTTGCCAATGCTCAAACGGGTGACGGGTGAACGCTTACAGAATGAACTTACGCTCATACTTAAAGAGAAATTTTCAGCCCAAATCATTTTAAAGTTGCAGGAACTAGATGTTCTCACAAATATTCATCCTGATTTTCGTGTGAATAAGGAGATAGAGCCTGCTTTTGAGTTGCTAGAGCAGAAAAAATATCCGGAATGGTCAACTGACGTCACATTAATTTCTTGGCATGTTTTAATGGCAACAGTTATTAATAATGCGATTGAAGATGTTTTAGGACACTTATTAATCGGGCAAAATAAGGTGAAATCGATACAGACAACAGCCAAAATTTTGCAAAATTCAGAAATTTTGATGAAGGCTAGTGCTAAACCTAGTGCTATTGTTAAATTCTTGAGTAGCATGACAGATGAAGGTCTTGTGACAGTATGGTTATATCTGGATGAGCCTTTAGCAAGAGCGCGTATCGAAGAATATCAGAAGTCTTGGCGACATATTAAGCCTACGATTGATGGAAATACATTAAAGCAAATGGGCTTAAAGCCAAGTCCTGTCTTCCGAGAGATATTAGAGCTATTGCGTGATGCATGGCTAGATGATGTTATTAATAATAAAGCAGAAGAATTATCTTTATTGAAGCAATTGATAGCCGAGGCAGAAAATGACCGCACAAGCTGATTTTGCACAATTTGATATTCAAATAAATGTGACGATTCGTCAATTGCGCGAAGATGACTTACCTAAACTTGAATGGTACGGGCAATTTAAGCATTATCGGAACTTATTTAGACGTTCTTATGATGGTCAAGTAAATGGCTACCGTTTTATGCTAGTAGCTATCGTCAATAACTTTCCAATAGGACGTTTGTTTATTCAATATGGGCATTCTCGTTCTCGATTATCTGATGGACGTACCAGAGGATATTTATATTCTTTTCAGGTTATGGAGGTATTTCGTGGACAAGGAGTAGGCACAACCTTGATTAATCATGCTGAAAGCATTTTATATGAGAAAGACTTTAGTTGGGTTACTATTTCTGTCACTAAGGAAAATGACGGTGCGTTACGTCTGTATCAACGACTAGGATACCAGATATTTGCTGAAGATGAAGGCAAATGGCACTATCACGACCATCATGGACGATTAAAAAATGTTCATGAACCCTGCTGGCTTTTAAAGAAACGGTTATCTTTTTCTGCAAAATAAATCTTATATAAGAATTACCCTACGCTGAGAAGCATTAAGATTAGACTGCTTGACAATATATTAAAAATATTATAAAAATTAATGGTGCTTAAAATAAGTATATGATTAATATCTGTCAGGAAAAGAAGAGGCACTTAAGCCTATGGCAAGTAAAGTGACAACTGTGGCAATTACGCGCTGGCAAGAAAGTCAGCATCCATCGATGACAAAAATCATCCGCAATATGAAAGAAGATGGACTCCGCCCCTATATGTGGTCTAACATGCCGAATCATCGCTATGCAGTCCGTAGCCATAATTATGATAAAGTTTTATGTGTTATCGAAGGTAATGTTGAAATAACTTTACCTGAAAGCAACCAACGTGTGAATTTACGTGCAGGTGATCGCATTGACATTCCATCAGGGGTACGTCACGGAACAATTGTTGGACGTTCTGGTGCAAAATGTGTTGAAGCCAGTAAACGAGACAGTCGTCGCGCACAGTAGTATAAGTTGACACTTAGATAAGAACATCAAAGAGAGCGTAAAAGCTCTTTTTTTGATTCAGTTTATCATTGAAAATGACATCGTAATTAATAGACAATCCTCTTGTAATCTTTTGCCCTTATTACTAATAATAAGACTGAATACTGTACTAAGGAATTGTGCTTATGGATGAAGTAACGCTAAGTATTGCTTTTATAGCGGGTTTACTCTCATTTCTCTCACCCTGTGTATTACCCCTTGTTCCTGCTTATGTAAGTTACATGGGAGGACGTGCTGTGCATCAAGTCGCTACATCTGGAGGTGGTATTAAACGCAAAAGGTCACTAAGTTCACGCTTGGCGATTTTGACGCATGGTGTGGCTTTTGTACTAGGTTTTACATTTGTCTTTGTAACATTAGGAATTGCAACAACAGCATTTGTGCAATTGGTTGGGGCATCAGCAGCAATTATCACAGAAATTATTGCACGTGTTGGTGGAATTATCATTATCATTTTTGGTTTGCATTTTATGGGCGCATTGCGTAACTTCTTTGCATGGATACGTAAAAATCCAGATTATCTAGAACGGCTTCCGATTGTCTATGTGGTATTGATGGGGGGATTATTCACTCTATTATTTCTATTAGCGCAAGTCTTTTTGATGCTATCCATCGGCTCATTACTAACACGGATGTTAATTTTAGTCTTTTTGATGTTGGTGTTAATTTATGCTTTTACTAAATCAAGCGTTGAACATGTTCCACAATTCATCGTTGACGTTCGAGATACTTTAGGTTTTGTTCCAACAAGCATTGTTATTGCGCTAATCGGTATTGGAATTATTATTTGGAGCTTTGTAGAACTCATCGTAGCGATTCCTGTTGCAGCAATTTTCTTTGCAGTCTTATTCGTTGGTGGGGCATTCAATAAACCACATGACTATTGGCTTAATTTCATCACCAATATCGAAACAGCCCTCTATACCGATACTCGTCGTGATATTAACCCGACAGGCTCAAGCAGTTTAAGTGGGTCATTCATCATGGGTGTGACATTCTCCGCAGGATGGACACCTTGTATTGGACCTATTTATGGCGCAATTCTACAACTAGGCTTGCAAGGTGAAGTATTTGCTGCGACACCGTTATTGATGATGTATTCGCTTGGTTTAGGCATACCATTTTTAATTACGGCAGGTTTGCTCGATGGTGCACAAGTTATCCTGCGACGTATTCAGCGTTATATGGGCAAAATCGAATTGTTTACAGGTGTTCTACTCATATTTGTGGGTTTACTTGTAGCAAGCGGACAACTTCAAAGCCTTAGCCAAAATCTCACGCCTGAACAAACTGCTTTTTCTATTAACATTGAAGAGTGTGGTACAAGTGTCGCACAAGGGCATATTGGTTTTGGTCAATTTGGGGCATGTATGAATGATGATTTGCACCCTGTGTTCTTGAACCAAGGTGTTTCTGATGAATTTGTAGATGATAAAGATACAATTACCTATGCTATCAATGTCACAGAACCTGAAGTAATTGATGTAGATATTAGTCGTATTGACGGTGAATTTCCTGCGATTGTTACCGTGGTCGATAATGATGGAAATGAAATTGCAAGCAGTAGTAACTTAGTCGTGGTCGATGAGCGTAGCTACCGAATATTAGAGAATGTTGCCCTAAACGACATTGGACGGTACAAGATTTTAGCAACCCGTACTGATGGTAATACAGGTGAATTTGAATTCCGCTTAACAATTCGACGCGATGCTAATGATGTGGATGCACAAAGCACAAATGCAATTGATGAAGCGGACATCAGTAGTGTTGGTTCAATTGAAGATTTGGCTTCGGTTAGTGATGCACCCATTGGCTTGGATATTGGGAATCGTGCGCCTGATTTTGAAGTGACGACCATTGCAGGCGAGACATTGTCACTATCAGAGTTACAAGGACAAGTGGTTCTAATTAATTTTTGGGGAACTTGGTGCGGACCATGTATCCGCGAAATGCCTGACTTGCAAGAGGTTTATGAAGCAAACCTAGATAATGATTTCACTATTTTGGCATTAGCAACTCGTGGTGACACCGAAGCAGATGTGATTGAA
Source organism: Phototrophicaceae bacterium (assembly GCA_965230145.1). GTDB lineage: Bacteria > Chloroflexota > Anaerolineae > Aggregatilineales > Phototrophicaceae > JAUZRW01. The sequence continues at coordinate 1,039,679 of CBDDKI010000002.1, read as the reverse complement.
TTTCGTGAAGAACATGAATTAACATTTCCACTCATTGTGGATGAAGGCGACGTGATTAACGATGAATATGGTATTGTCAACCGCCCAAGTACATTCATTATTGACCAAGAAGGTGTGATTGTTTTCCGTCACTTTGGACCTGTTGTGGAATCGCAAATTACAGAATTACTCAATAGCCTCAATGAAAGTTAGGTAATGCTAGTGAAGTTATCTGTGCAAGATACTTGTATGAATGATAAGTTGCATTGTCCACTTCATCCTGTATTTTTGGTGTAAATTCTTGTGAGATTGTCTCCAGTACAGCAACTAGCTCTGTGGAGCGTCGCAATCGTTTCTCTGGTGATGGCTATTTTACTTATCTGGTCGGCTAGCTTACCGAATAAGTTGGATTATAGCCGAACCTTTGTAGATAGTATTGGATTTATTGGCTATGTCGCTCCTGAAATTGGTGAATTTGCTCCGCCTTTCGAGGCACGAACACTTTCTGATGAAACAATTCTACTTTCAGATTTACGAGGTGAGACAGTTATCATTAACTTTTGGGCTACATGGTGTGTACCCTGTGCAATCGAGATGCCTGAGTTACAAACCTTACATGAAGAGACAGGCATCCGTATTTTGGCGATTAACATTGCTGAAACCCCTCAAATTATTACACAGTGGGTCGAAAATTATCGTTTGACCTTTGATATAGTGCTTGACCCTCAGCAGGATATTTACAATCAATATCGCATCATTGGACAACCGACTACCTTTGTTATTGCTCCTGATGGTATAATCAGCCATATTTTTTATGGTGCAACAAGCGCAAATGCGTTGCAAACTGCCATAGAAACCCAACAAGCGAATGGATAAGAACAGCATGGCACAGGAAAAGTCGAAGATTGATACCAGAATTAATCGTCTGATGTTATACATTTCTCGACACTGGTTACGATTTGCATTAATCATCATTGGTACATATGCGATTTTGCCTTGGGTTGCCCCGACACTGATGAAGATAGGCGCAACTGCTCCTGCAAATGCTTTATATACACTTTATAGCCCTATGTGTCACCAATTCGCCTTTCGCTCTATCTTTTTGTATGGGGAGCAAGGATTTTACCCTCGTGAGAGTGTCGGTACAGATTTGCGCCCCTATGAAGCTTATGCTCAAGAAATTGAGGGACTCAATATTGGCACAGGCATAACTGATTTTACGCCTGAATTTTTCTTACCAGCGCGGCAGTTTCGTGGGAATGAGCAAATGGGCTACAAGACTGCAATTTGTGCGCGTGATGTAGCTATTTATATGGCATTATTTATCGGCGGATTAATCTATTCGATACCGTATGTTCGTCGTCGCTTGCGTCCGATACCGCTCTGGATTTATGTGATTGCCGGTTTAGGTCCAATAGGCTTGGATGGATTTAGCCAATTGCTGAGTTATTATCCCTTTGAGTTTTGGGCTGTGCGTGAGACAGCACCATTTTTTAGAGTGGCGACTGGCGCAATGTTCGGTCTGATGAACGCGTGGCTTATTTTCCCATACTTAGAACGCTCATTTTGGGAGAGCAAACGCGATTTAATCGACCGTTTCTATGAGCAGGGTATTGAAGTGTAGAGGAGAATTTTAAAGGGCTTATCTTAATTGATAAGCCCTTTTGATTACTTCTTGTCATCTGGTTTGCTAAGACGTGATAAACGTGCTGAGTATTCGTCCTCGACTTTATCTTTATCGACAGGATGCTTTACAGTCCGTGTGCGTTGGATGGGAATATCATCTTGTGTATCTTCATCTTCACGGAGAGGAGCGTCTTCGCCCATCACTTTTGACGTGTATTCTGAGATGAGATTACTCAAGTTTTGACGTGTATTGTCCAACTGCTGCACAATTTGTGCGCCAATTTCTTCCACATTGGGTTGTTCTGATGCAGTGGTGGTTTCTGTTGTAACTTCGTCTTCGACTGCTTGAATGGTACTATCAAGCATATTCACCTGACTAATTAGTTCTTGTGTGATTGTGCGATGTTCTTGTAAATCGGCTTCAATCATTTCCAATTCACGTTGGGCTTGTTGCATCTGACCAAGTGCATAGCGGGCATCATTTTCGCGCTCATCACCTACGGCTTGATTGGCTTTATCGTCCCATTCTGAAATTGCCCCATATAGATTATCCGCCTTTGCTTGAAGTTCGGTTTCGTATGCGAGGGCATCATCAATGCGTTGACGCAAGAGTTTCACATCTTTCTGCAAACCACCACGAATGTCTTGGCGTGATAAGGCTTTGCGACGCGATTTACTGGTTTTCTCGTCAATAGGGTCAATGACATTATTGATATGACCTTGAACGAGAGTGTTTAATTTCTTGAAAAAACTATCGGGCATGATTTATCTCCCATGACTATTCTCATTACTCATTATACATGATTCAGCTAGCACAAGTTGCATCATAGGCTAATCTGTAAATAGCCATACTCTGTCCTGATGCCCCTCGTAGTTGTCGTGTTATGTCTGAATCGGTGGTGAAAATAAGGCATAAACGCGGGTCATTTGGATCATCATTGGGAATTTGGTCAGGGAATGCCATTAAATATTGTGCGCCATTGGCTTCCATATATTCCCATAGCGCATCACCATCACTCACAATCGGGATAATCTCAGGAGTGACTAAACCAGCAATATCAATCATATCGCGTGGGGCAAAGTAGCCCACTGCGCCAATATCATGAATTGCCATGAGGTCATCTTGAGGGATATTCTCGCGGATATATTCGGCTGAGGCGACCATCTCAGAATTAATGACAGCGACATCATTACTATAAGCTTGGATGCCTGTTGGCAAAAATGCAAGTGTGACAGCAATCGCCGAAATCGCTAATACCTGAATTAAAATTCGGCTTAGGGTACTGGTAAAATTACTTACTTGGGTTTTCTTCTGTATTTGAACTAGCCAAAATGTGCCGATAACCCCTGCAAAAATTAAAGAAGGCAAGGCTGGCATAACATAGCGTCCGTGCTGATAGGTAGCAGGTAGACGAGAGGCGTAAACCGCGATATGGGCTAATCCCCAAAAAACAGGAAGCAGGAAATAGAGATTGTGTAAGCGATTTTCATCTGTGATTTTTTGCCAAATGTAAGCCAATATCCCCGGTATCAATAGGAATTGTCCACCAGCAAAAATGGTGAAAGCGAGATTTTGATAACGCACTAAATAGGGTAACTCTAATAAAATGGCGTGTTGCTCGAACTTTGCATTGGCTGTGTTCGGTAAGATGCCACCCGTGAGTTGCAGATTTAACCATAGATAAGGGCTAATGGTAATGGCAAAGCCAATCGCCGCTCCTGTGCCATAGATAATGACATTTTTCAGGTTTCCTTGTGGTTGCACAATCAGCATCAGCAGAGCGATAATGCCACCAAGCATTGCGCCTTCAGGTCGAGCGAGGGCAGTTAGTGCTGTGGCGATACCTAAAACGCTGCCTCTTAAAATGAGCGATTGTTTTATTTGTTGACTCTGTTCATCTGTTTCACGGAAGGCTAAATAAATCAGAACGAAAGTCATCATGCAAAAGAGCATCGTTTCCATGCCTGATGCCGCCGCCCAAATGAGATGCCATGTGAGAATTAGGGCGAGACCAACCCACCATCCAGCCCATTTTGAATTGGGCAGAACATAAGAAGACATGCGTGCGCCGAGCATTGCTGTGATGGCGAGAGCAAGTGTCCCTATGAGATGCGCCCAAAGCATGTATGGGACGCGAAAGAGATAACCGACTGCTAAAACTAAAGTGTAGAGTGGTGAGGTCGATGCCGCACTTGGTTCACCCAAAATGAATGCCCATTCACCGTGTAGTGCTAGATTGCGTCCATAGGTTTGGTGAATCCAGCTATCATCTAGAGGGAAACCCCATCCTCCAGCCGAAACCACAAAAATAGTCACCATTATTGCAGAGAGTATGAAAAAGATGCCATCACGTCTAGTTACGGTCAAAGGCATAAAGTCGCGCTCCCTCTACTTCAAATTCAATTGGGATAAGAAAGTCAGGTGTTTGGTCAAACTGTAAAGGCGCTGTGATGAAGCCATCTTCAAGCAAGAGATAATCAATCTCATAGATTTCAGCAATTTCGAGGGCAACATCGGCTGTTTCATTGGGAATTGTAACTCCCCAAATGCCTGTGTAGTAATAAAATTGTGATGGATCATTGAGCATTACTCGTGAATTCTGAGGGATAGTCTCGGCTAATGCGAGGGCGAGGCTGTCATCGTCATTGAGGTGTCTCGTTGACAATTGGAAGGATAAAGCAACAGTCATCAACACAAATCCGCCTGATAAAACAGGTTTCGCCAAATTTGCATTCCATGTTTTGCGTTTTGAAGCAATCCACTCAATGAAATCATCTAAACCCAATAAGCCAATGACAGCCCAAATAGGTACAAGCGCAGATGTCGCATGCCAGAAACCACCGCGTATCCCTGCTTCTGGAAATACGAACGCAAATGCCAGATGAATCCCTAATGCAAAAATCCAGAATGGACGTATAAATGCTTCATGGCGACGAGTCCATAGTCCAATCAGAATGAAGGGGAAGAAGACGATAGCCCCCTCGTAGGCAACGGATTGTAAGGGAATGCCGTTGTTAGAGAATAATGCTCGTGAGCGTGTTTCAATAAGTGCTTCGCCATTATTGGCTAGCAAATTATTAAGTGAGGCATCAGGCGGATAATTGAACAATTCATCATAGGTCGTGAAATACGCATTTTGTGTCCCACCTGTTGGCAATATACGACCAATTTCATTGAGATTACGCATAAACCAAGGCGACATTACGAGCAAATAAGCCAATGTAAATGGAACAATCCAGATGAGGCGCTGCCCAAAGCGTTCACGGTTGAATATCCATAGTAGAACTGACCATCCGACCAAAACCAGAATGAGTCCGTCGCTACGAATGAGGTGTCCAAAACCTGCAAATGCCCCTGCCAATATCCAATAGAGCATATTGCGTTTGTCGTCTGTAATACCTAGAGACATAAACACCAATGACAGGGCGCCAAAAAAGGCATATGGTGCAAAGGTATCAGTTTGCCCCCATGTATCCATGAAAAAGCCCGAAAATAAAGTTAAGATACCTGCCATCCACGCATGACGCGCTGTTTTGCCCAGTTTCCAGCCCAGCCAATATGCAAGTAGCATTGCACCCCATAAACAGAGGGCTAATCCCAATTGAGCTGAACTATAACTTGTCCCGAAAAGAAACATTCCCAATGAAGCAATAATCGATGTCCCCGGCATCCAATAGAGATGCGAAGGGGCAGGTAAGCTATCGGGTGCGCCGATATACGTCCATAAATAATAATCGACGAAACTATTCCCTTGAGCGAGATTGATTGCACCGTTAATGTGATAGTAGGAATCTGTTGCATTCGGGACGGCGTTGTAAAAGTATACTGCCCAAAATGCCCCGACAAAGGAGAGCAAAAGATATAGCCACGTTGCGCGCGAAAAGCGAATACTCACGCTGGATTTTCTCCATCGTTCAGTAAATCTTCAATTTTTTCAGCAATGCTATCAGCTTTTTTGGCGATAAGGTCATCATCTAAGTCTGACCAATCATCTAACAAGGGGATAATGTCGTGTTTATCAAAGAATGTGATAAGTGCATCATCCATATGTTTGAGGATGCCATCAACTGCTAATAGAGCTTGATAAATCGCATCAGATTTGAGCTTGTTTCCAACAGCGACCAACAATTCTAGAAGGGGTTGGGCTAATATTTTCGGTTGAGCATTTCCCAAAGCATATAGAAATAAATCGGCTTCAGCAGTTCTTTTATGAATGAGTGTTACCAGATAATTGACCGTATCGAGTTGTCTTTGCTCGTTTAGCGTTAAACGTAATAACTCGCGTGAGAGGGTTTCTTCTTCGGCATCTGAATCTAAGGTCACATACGGATTATGACGTTGAAGCACGAACCCTATCTGAAATAATGCAAATTGTTGTTCATCATAGTCACTTGATAATGCTTCGCGCAGGACTTGTTCCCACGCTTCCATTACTCTACTCATTAGTATCTCTCCGTACCCAGATTGTGGCGAGGTCATCCCTATAGTCTAAAGTCCATTCAGATGATGCCTCTAGGACATCATTAAGTGGCGCAAGGGCTTCTACAATAACTAAATTAACCCCATAAGTATCTAATTGGTTTAAAGACGAATCTTCAAGGTTATTGTAGATAGCATTATAGTCCAGCACAAAATCACCATACAAATCAGTGCGTCCATCAACAAAAACAGGATAATCAGGTGCGCTGAACATTAAATATCCACCCCAATTGTAGCTATTAAATATGGGATTGGGTAAATCGGATTCATTCAGATAGGTGACTGCATCAACTGGAAGTACTTTAGCTTGCTCTTCGGCAATGTTATCAGGCAGTAAAATACCTAATGTATAGACAACGACACCTAACAAAATGATGATAATCAGTGCTAAATTCACCAAAGCCATCGGACGGGGTACAGTCTTGCGTGGACGTAAGACAATGTTACGTTCAGCTAGGGCATTATCAAAGTGGTAGCTCAATATTGGCGTTGCCACCACGGCAAATACTGCAATATTGCGTGAATAGAGTAGGGCTAAAAATAATGTGCCAATCAGCAAGAAAAAACTTGACCAATCGAATTTGAGCTTGCTTGTCCATAAACCCATGAATAAGAGCATTATCATAGCGATAAATGCCCATGTGCCACGCATTTGAAAATTAGGAGATTGCCATTCTTGTATGAATGCACGTAAGGGTTCAATGCCGACTGTATTAAATGGCACGAGCAAATTATCAATAAAATAAGGTGAAATCGCTAAGAATGGGATGGAGACTACTGTGACTAGCACCAACTTACGCCAACCTGCCCAAGTAAGCGTATTTTCGTCGATTTTGAGCAAATTGTTAAATACTTCACCGACGATGAATGCAAACAAGAATAAATAGCCAATTGCCCAGCCAGCATGGATGTTACTCCAGAGCCACATCAGTGGAACAATGCCCCAGAGCCAATCTACTTGCTGATGTTTATACCGATAGACTATCCATAAAATGACCGTACTAAAGAAAAAAGACAGCATCTGTGGGCGAGGCGACCAGAAGATTGCCGCAGTTGTGGCGCCTAGTATCAAAATAAAGGCTTTAAGATAGGTATTCCCTGCACTAATTTGATAGAGTAATGCCATGCCTGCTACTGCTAAGAGTGCGGTATAAAGTGCTAATCCGACATTGCCAGCAAGTTTCCACGCGCCGAACAGTATAATTTGTGACCCCCAACTGTGGTTAATCCATGTTTCATCGGCGAAAGTATGTGAGAAAGGATCACCATAAATCATGCCACTTTCGAGCGTATATTCTCCGCTACGAATGTGCCACCAAGTATCGGTATCAGTCGGAGCGCGCAAGGCAATCACAAACAACATTGCAAAAACAATCACGACTGTAGTTCGCTGAATGGTCAAATATCTCATATTTATATCTTATCTTTCATTGTTGCAATCGCTCTAACTCTTGTTCAGCACGATTATTTTCAGGTGTGATGAAGGCTATTGCTTCGTAGACTTCAATTGCTGCTTCAATATTGCCTTCAGATTCATATTGTTGGGCAAGGTCGTACCAAATCTGCATGATTGTATCGCCACGCCCGATGAAGCGCATTGGGGTGTAAGGAATAAATTGCGCCCTACGACCAGCAAATAATACGCCCTCAAACTCCTGAGGGTATACTAATGGTGGAATTGCTCTCCGTCTGAAATAGTCAACAATTTCGGGGGCAGTTGCCATGTTTGCCCGAATAATATAGATGTATTCATCCTGTGTACCGAGGAATTGGGCTATTTGTAAATCACGCTCTGCTTGTTCCGAGTCAATCTCGACATAAGCACGCGCACGCGAAGCATAATAATCTCCTCTACCTGTATTGAGTTCAATCGCATTAGTAAAAGCTGTTATAGCTGATTGTGGGTCATTTTCGTTTGTTAGGGTATTTTCGCCGACGACCCACCATTCACTGGCTGTCTGTGGATTGTCTGGCACTAAACTGGCTGATTGCTCAGGAAAATGTACACGAATAATGCGATATTGTCGGTCAAGTGCTTGTGATGCAATATAATTTTCAAGAGCTTGTCTCCGTAAATCAGTCTCTAGCCAAAAATCGGAGAGCGGCAAATAACCTCTTACTCTTATGCCGAGTTCATATGCTGATACGATTTCGTCTTCATTTTCATAATTATTCATTTCGGCGATTCTTGCCCAATGTAAAGATGCCGTGTTTGTCTGAATAACATGCCGTGCCATATCAAGCCAGTGTTGCGCTTGGTCGAGATTGCCATTTGCTTCGTATAGTGAAGCTAAGTTAATCATGCCTATATCCCAAGTGGGTTCTAACTCTAAGGCTTCCTCATAGGATTGAATAGCAGAGACTAAATTTTCTTGAGTAGGATTTTCCAATGCCTCTTCACCGATTAAGTAGGTGATTTGTAGGGCGTATAAGTTCAGATACGGATCTATTTCATGTGCTTCTTGAGCTAATGCGAGTTGGTCATTTTCAGGGTTTATGCTCTCAATGAAGCGTTGGTGGGCAGGGTCTACAATGGCAACAAACCAAATCCCATAAGCAAGCACAATGACAAAAGCGATACCTGCAAAAAGTTGACTACCTTTTGGTCTCTCCTCAGTATGAGATTTAGCTGGTTTTACGGTGCAGTAGACGATCATAACTATAAATAAAGCCATACTGGCGAATGCTGTTAGCGTATCGAATAGATTATGTACAGCGAAAGCTATCAACGCGGACATCATACCGTTTAGACGTATCCAACGCACTGAATTATGAGGGGTATCTTGGCGTAGCTTCCACCATGATCGACCTGTAAGCCAAATAGTCCCTAATAAAATTAGAATAACACCTAATCCATTTTCAGCCACCACAGTGAGGTAGATATTATGGGCTGTAGATAGTCTGTCGCGTGCTGTTTCCAATTGCCGATACTCGCGCAAGGCACGCCCATATAACCCTGTACCGACGCCTGTTATGGGATTATCAACGGTCATTTCTACTGCACTACGCCAAAGATCAATGCGGACACTGTCTCCACTACGGCGACCAGCTTGTGAACCAATGGCTAGTACAATACCAGCAATAATCATCATCAAAACGAGCAAACTGCCGAAGATAGTTACATTTCGTTTCGAAAATAGCGATGAAATACGCTCCGATTGCAAAAAGCGCAAAACGAAAAAAGTGAATAATCCTAAAGTGAGCGAAATTAACCCGCCACGTGAGAATGTCAGCAAAAGGATCGCAGCTAATACGATAGCCATCCCACCAAGAGCATATTGATAGCTTTTTTGTGTGAAACTTATAGCCCATGTTAAACAGATAATAATGAGCGGTGCGACAAAACCTGCGACTTGTGTACTTACTCCTAGAGGCAAGAAAATCCGCATATCAGTTTGTAATGGGAGAGGAATACCTGTGCCTAAGAAATTAATCCAACCTTGTTCAGGTGCGCGGATAATGCCCCATCCGAAAAATGCTGACCCAACTTGTATACAACTCAAGAAGATAACGATAGCTGTAACCAGAAATAAGGTTTCAATAACAAGGTGGTCTTGTGCGCGTTGAAATGTATTTACTAAAAACAAAAAAGCCAATGCAAAAATAACAGGTTGCCACATAGCTTCGAGTGCCATACGAGGGTCATAACTAAAGGGGATACTTAAAAACCCAAGCGAAATTATCGCAAATAATGGTAGGTTAAGTGGTGAAGGTGGTAGTCCGCGATGGTATCTAAAACGCCAACCTAGCCAAGCAAGGGGTAAAACGGTCATGAGAATATGGTTGAACCAACGAATTTCAGGAAAGTTGTTCGCATATCCGCCAATGATAAAAATTGCATAAAACGCCAAAAAGATGAAACCATAGCGTTGTAAACGCAAACGCATAAAAAATCCTAATTATTCCCATAAGTACTGTATTCATTTTAACCTACTTCAAAGGAGATAGGACGACAATTATTCTTAGGGTGGAGACGAATTATCAAATTCGCCCCCAAGCCCTAGTGCTACCAACGATGATGTACTTGTTGACGAATCGTGTCATTATAGATTGTTTCAATTTTGTCCATGGTACTATCGCTTAAAGGAGCTAAGTTCGTTGCATGAGCATTGTCACTGGCTTGTTTTGGATTCTTCGCGCCCGGTATTGCACAGCTAACTGCGTCAAACATTAAAATCCAACTCAGTGCAAATTGTGCCATCGTAGCGTCTTCAGGTTTTAGCTTTTCGATTTCATTTGCCGCATCAATACCTGAGTTGAAATCAACACCTGAGAAAGTTTCTCCTACATCAAACGCTTGTCCATCACGATTATAATTTCGATGGTCATCCGCTTCAAAAGTTGTTTTTTTGTTCATTTTGCCTGTCAACAAACCACTCGCTAATGGCACACGCGCTAAGATTCCAATATTGTGCTTTTTCGCTTGCTCGAAAAATAATTCTGATGGACGCATCCGAAACATATTGAAAATGATTTGTACGGTTTCTACACCATCATATTCGATTGCTTTCAATGCTTCCTCAACCTTTTCTACGCTCACACCATAATGCTTTATTTTCCCAGCTTGCTTGAGATCGTCTAAAATGCCAAAAACTTCTGGACGATAATAAACGTCTGTAGGCGGACAATGTAACTGTACAAGGTCAAGAGCATCTACACTTAGATTTTTAAGGCTACGCTCGATGAAACTGGTGAGGTTTTCTTTGTTATAACCATCTGCTACATGAGGATTTAAACGGCGACCTGCCTTAGTTGCGACGATAATGTCTTCATCACGGTCTTTGAGGACCTGAGAAATGAGTTTCTCACTGCGACCATCTCCATAAACATCCGCAGTATCAATAAAATTAACACCATTATCAATCGCATTGTGTAGCGCAGCGATTGATTCATCGTCATCAACATTGCCCCAACTACCTCCTATTGCCCATGCGCCAAAACTGATTGTCGAGACTTGATAGCCTGTACTGCCAAGTGGTCTATAGTCCATAAAGTTAATCTCCAATACTAAAAATGTGAGTTTATTGTAACGCGCAAATTCTAGGAGACAATTACTTACTAGGCTTACTGCCCACTCATGCGGAGAACTTTTCCAATAGTGCGGAGTAAAATGCTAAAATCTAACATTAGTGATTGATGCCGAATGTAGTAAAGATCATATTGTAATTTCACGAGCGAATCATCATCATTTGCGCCATAACCATAACGGACTTGCGCCCAACCTGTAACCCCAGGTCGGAGAATGTGACGAGTACGGTAAAATGGGATTTTCTCTTGCAGGCGTTGCACATGCTCAGGACGCTCAGGGCGCGGACCTATCATGCTCATTTCACCTTTGAGGATATTCCAAAGCTGAGGCAATTCATCCAGACGTGATTTTCGCATAAAATATCCAACTCTTGTGATGCGATTATCCTCTTTTTGTGCGAAAACAGCTCCTGTACTTTCTTCTGCATCGGGCTTCATTGATCGCAGTTTGTAAATACGATAGGGTTTGCCATTAAGACCTGTACGAATTTGAGAGTAGAAAATGTTGCCAGGCGAATCGAGATAAATAGCTAAGGCAATAAGTGGAAAAATTGGAATGAAAATAGCAAATCCGACCAATGCCAAAATTATATCCATGATGCGTTTAAGTAGAGGGTAGGGGTTAAAAACAGAAGTACCATTTATCGGTAACACAACAGCCCAATTATCGCCGACATGCTCGACAGGAACTCGCTCAGTAACTCGCTCATACAAAATAGGCATTGGGGTAATGACTATACCGATTTCATAAGCATCCATTACTGCCTGAAAAATATCACCCGGTAACTCACGAGTGGAAGTCACAACAATCTCACTGATATTCTGTGCGCGTATAACGTCAAGTAAGTCATGCCCTGTGCCTCTGATTTTTATACCATTGAGACGTGTTTCTGATGTCGGGTTTTCACTGATTACACCTACAATATTGTAGGCATGAGTTGCATGTTGCTGGATGGTTTCGATAATTGTACTTGCTGCCCAATCTGTCCCAATAATGAGGACGCGACGTTCAGCACTTGCCCAACCAATTAGTGCTGGATTAAATAACCTCCATAAGAACATCAATCCAAAAGAAATTAAGCTGTAGTAGAAGATAAATAAACGCGGTAATGCGCCACGCTCAGCAAAAAAGAATATGAAAACATAAATTATGACAAGCTGACCCATAATTAAGATGAGTTTCTGAACGGATGCCCATAAATCTGATGCAGTTGAGAAGTCATAATAACCATTTGCGGTAGCTAGTAGACCCCATAAGCCTGAGAGAATAAAAAACCAGATGACTTGAGACATAATGAAAGATGAGTCATAAGCAAGTTCGCCGACATATGCCCAAATTGCCAATGCAACAAACACACTGATGATGATTGCGAGCACGTCACCTGCTACCATAACTAAGCGACGTTCTGATAGACGTAATTGAATTCTGCGATGTCTCTTGAACGCAGGTGCAAATATCATATTTGTTTCAGATGTGTCTTTGATGTTCATGCCGTCTATATTTGTCACTGTTAGCTGTTGTTATTTTCTATGATGATACACTCTTTTGTGTAAATTAACGGTTAATATTTTCTGGCTCTGTTGTATAAATTGTGATATTGCCAAGAATAGATAACCTTGTTAAGTTGTCTGCACATGCACTAGATCCTATTTGTCGTTCTCGTGGACCAACAATTACATAGTTGACGCGATAATCTTGAATGAGAGCAGAGCATTCTTCGGCTGAAGAGTCGTCCTGACGATACCACGAAATAACTTGAGATTGTGTTTCATCTGCATTGAACGTTTCTGATGAATGTCCGTACACAACACGATTACCTGTCCATGTAGGAATCCATAAGCTGACAGTTGGTGATGCTAGGATAATATTATCGTCTTCGATATTTTGGTCTATCCAAATTAAGGTATCACTATGATTTTGGTGGAGCAAAGGCGCACTAATGCCATTCCATCCTGCGATTAATGGATAAATTGGCAAGAACATCCACACAATATGCGATAAAACCAAAAATGGAAATGCAAGTATATAGACTTTAGGTCTGTGAACTCGGCGAATGTGAGTAAACCAGAAATCCTCAATTGAGCGTGTTGCAAAATAACCTAGCGGGAGCATTAGACCCACTAAGAAATACTGCTTTAATTGGAATGGTAAGTACAAGGCAACTAACATTGATAATAACCACAGCAACATAAAACGGTCGCCATCGGGTTCAAAGCGACGTACAGCTCTTATTAGTGCTGGAGTTGCAATGATTAATGGCAAGCCAATACTCACAAGTAACAGAGTGATAGGTAATGAAATATCACTCCGTTGGTTAATCCAACTCGCTACAAAAGGATTGGTACTGATTGTAAGTAGATAATAGGTTGTAACTGGCAAAGCTGGGACAAGAATCCACAACCCCCAATACCAGTCATGCTGACTGATTGAACGTTTAATATACCAATTAATTAAAACATTGAGTGCGTATGCAATCCCCAATGGAATTAAGGCATCGGGATAAATCAAAGCCAATATCAGGCTAGCTAGGAAAACTAAGCTACCGCTATTTTCTGCTGATGGGTTCTCAGTCTCGCCGGGGCGTAAAATCGCAATACAGACAGATACAATAAGTGCTAGGCAAGCAATAGCAAGGGGATAGTGAATGTTTGTGGCACTGGCATAGATAGGAAAGGCTTGCGGTAAATTAATATCTGGAATAATGACTCCATCTTGTAGACCAAACATAAGGGCAATCATCCAACCGAAGCCTGCCCCGACCGATGAAAAAATGAAGAAAATTCTTCTCGTCCGAACACGAACCCAAATGCTTGCACCTAAATTATAAATTGTGAGATACATGAATAAACTCACAAAAATGCGTATCAAGTGGAAGATGATTGTGGGCGATAATTGACTATAGCGTACTAATTGACCCAAAAGAGCATAAAGTGGATGAATGAGTGCAGCATCTTGTTCTTGTGATGTGTAGATAAAGTCTAGTAATATCTCGCCAGTTGCGCCTTGTTGCATCCGTGCGATTTGGGCGGCACTATCTTCAACATCGTGGATTGCGCCCATGAACTGTGTGTCGGATTGAATGGGATTTGTGAGTACGATAAAGATAAATGGCGAAAAGGTAAATAAAATGAATGTGAGACTTACAATGGTAGTCCACCACCATTCAGAACGATCTACGTAGCCAGTATATCCACTTTGCATAAATGCTTCCTAACACATTGGGCAATAATCTTGGTGTATATTAGAATAGAGCCTAAAGCAATCAATAAGATAGTCAACTTAGTATAAGTATATGTGATTGCGTGAGATTGCCAATGACTGGAGTGCATTAACTAATGACAAATGTAGGGAAAACCCTATTTAAGTTACAGCAAATTGACCTAACCTTACGTAAAAATAAAAGCCGATTAGATGAAATTCAGCAATTACTCGCCAATGATGCATCAGTGAAAAAGGCACAAAAACTTCTCGAAAAAGCAGAAAACATCCTCAAACCTTTGAAAGTTAGCCTGCGAGATTTAGAGCTTCAAGTACAATCAACTAAGCAAAAACGTGAAGCATCTGAAAACCGTTTATATAGTGGCACTGTATCAAACCCAAAAGAATTACAAGAGATAGAACAGAACATTGCATCTTTAAAACGCTGGCAATCAGAGTTAGAGGATAAGCAATTAGAGCTTATGCTAGAAGTTGAAGATGCTGACGCAGGCCTCGAACAAGCACAAGAAAACTTAGAGATTGTAAGCACAGAAGCCGCATCGAATAACCAAGAATTACTCACTGAAAAACAGACCCTTGAAGCAAATATGAAAATGTTAAGGGAAGATAGAGTAGAAGTTGTGTCAGAATTAGATGAAGTTGATGTTGCTTTATATGAAAAAATGAAACCACAAATGGCATTTCGTCCAATTTCAGTATTATCACCTGAAGGGCATTGCACAATTTGTGGGGTGCAACAAATTAATACCCATGCTCAAGCAATTCGGCGTAGTGACGAATTGATGCGTTGTGCAAGTTGTAATCGTATTCTTATTGCCGAGTAAACTCTACAAAGAATTTATCATGGCACAAACAAAATAATAAATCCATAAGCTAGTGATATATATGGATTGTATTAAAAAGGACTAATCTATGGCGCAATTTAATTTTGATCCTGTAAATTTTGGCTTAGGTGCGGCAAGTGGTGTTTTGACCACAGTGGTTGTCCAACGTATGTATCGCTTTGTCCGCAATCTTGATTTTGCTGGAGAGCGCGCTACTGTACGCACATATGCAACTCGCGAGGCAGATAGAGGTTATTTACTTGCCTTAGTTGAATATGCACGTCAGACACACTTGTTAGGGCACAAGGTACGCCTTGATGAGATTCTCATTGAGCCACGTTTTATACCACCTCCTGCAATTATAGACTTGCCTGAACAAGATGCACCTCTTGAAAATGTCTTTGAATCGTTACCGCGAGTTCATGATTTCCCTCATTTACATGCGCCATATAATATTCCATCACTCTCGATTGCAGATTTAAGTCGAGGAGCAAATAAAATAGCCGTTGTCGGTATACAGGGTAGTGGACGTACGACTGCCTTGCTATCAATTGCCCTCTGGAGCGCAGGTTATCTGGAATTTAAGCCTGAGCGTGATGAGATTATTGAAGAATTAGAAGCGCAAATTGACCCTAAAAAAGATGTTCCTCTGCCTGAACAAGTTTTACGTGTTAGACGACGGGTTGCATCATCCGAAGCGACTCGTGCGCGCTATCGAGCTGGTTTTGAAGAGGAAGACACAGGACCAAGAGACCCTACTGAAGCTGATGTAACATTACCACTTGAAGCGCCCTCACGCTTTCGTGAAATTGCGCCATTGTACGTTGATATGGCTGATGTGGTATTAGATTCTGGTGAATATGGGAATCATATAGACCCAGCCGAGCCTTTAGTTCGTGCTTTACAACGGCAGGCAGGTTGGCTTTCCTCCAAACGTCTGGTCAATAAGACTTACAAATTGCTAGAGAAGAGTAGCGGCTTAGTATTAATTGATGGTTATGATGACATCCCAGCGGATAAACGTCCTAATGCTATTCGTTGGATGCGTGCTTTGATGGAATTATACCCAGATAATTATTTCGTAATTGCTATGCCACCAGAGGGTTATGGTTTACTCATGGAGTCAGGGACTGTACCCGTTTATCTAAAGCCATGGGATGACCAAAATGTAAGCGATAGTACAGATAAAATACAACAGCAATGGGAAAACATCAGCAAAACACCCATTGAATTCTCTGTTAATGACTATGAAGTTATAGAGAATTACCTTGTTGATGTCAAACGAGATGCCCGTCAACTCCATGCACTCGATAGCACTTTAAGAACTTGGTCAATTTTTTCAGGCATAGATGAAGCAACATATGCTGAGCAAATGCAGGCATATTTGCAAGGATTGTTTCCAACAGCCAATGATATTATGCCTGAATTACAACGTATGGCGACCATCCAATTAGATAGAGGCTATGTGACTGTTGCTAACTTAGTCGACTATGCACTACACAAAGTTGAAACAGGCGAAGAACCCGAGCTAATCCGTACCATCACAGGCGAAGTGGAAATGGTGCGAACAGTTACTGGCGAATTAGTACCCGTAGAAAGTGTAGAGCAGACAGAAAAAGAAAAAGAAGAAGCAAAAATAAGACGCCAAATTGAAAATGAACAAAGCAAATTGATAGAACGATTGTTTAAAGCAGGCGTGATAAAACAATACCGTGGTGGACGTTATCAATTTAAACATAAAATTTTAGCTTCTTACCTTGCGGCACTTGACCTAGCCGATGCAAGTGAATACATCGTATACCGCAAATTCAGCAAACCAGATTGGGAATATGCAATGAATTATCTTGCTGGTATGCGTGATGTGGATTTCCTCGTCGCAGAACAACTTGATGATTCTCTTGATGTGCGTCATGAAAAAGTGCTTCGTTTAGCGAACTGGCTTAAATTTGCTGGTAATGATGCTCCTTGGCGTGCGAATTTACTCCGCTATTTAGGAAATTTATTTGCGGCAAATAATCAATTTACCCTAGTTCGTGAACGGGTTGCTGCCGCATTAGTTGGTTCGCATGATGCTGGCGCACGGTTGGTGTTTCGTCAGGGCTTAAAGACATCCAATTCTGATGCACGGCGATTATCTTGTTTGGCACTAGGTGCATTACAAGATACAGGAGCAGTGGAAGCGTTAAACCAAGTCATTTTCCAAGACCCCGTCCTAGAGAATAAAATTGCTGGTATGATGGCTCTCTTGTCAATTGGTACCGATGAATCTTTAGGTGCAGCAATTGATATGATGGACATGACTACCTATGAGGAAGTCCGTCGTGCAGCAACAGAAAATCTGGCGGCAAATCATGAAATTGGCTTCCCAACATTGCGTGACATGTTGGAATCAGAAAGTATCGCAATGCGGCGTGCAGCGTTATTTGGGGTAGCGCGTATCCCAAGAGATTGGTCTTGGTTACTCATTGACCGAACCTATCAAAAAGATACCGAGTCATTTGTCCGTTTGGCTTCGGAAGTGGTCTTACGCCAGAAATTTGATGGTTATTTCTTTGAGTTAGAACCGTATCCGCTACCAACGGAAGCACCTTGGTTTATAGAGTGGATGGAGTACCAAAAAGATGAAGGGTATCTGCCATATGACACTGAACCAGAAGACGCATTTGAAACAGCCTTTACGCAAACTGAAGGTGTCGATGTGCGCTGGCTGATGACGGGTACAATCGGTCAGCTTGGGCAATATGACATGCTTGAGAAGGTATATCAAGCCTTAAAGGATAATGACGAACTTATTCGTGATAGGGCATACCGTACCTTAGCTGAATTTCAAGAGCAATTAGGTACACCTATCCCTGCACCTTCTGCTTAGGCAATGAGAAATTAAGGCGATACTATTTCTAGTATCGTCTTTTTAATTAGCTGGAATAATGGACTGCTCTAAGGGACAAGGGTAAGCAGTATTGGAATCACTATGGTATATATAAAGCTCATCTGCCACAGAGACAACAATATGATAGCCTTGAATATCCACTTGAGTATAGGTTTGGTCGGGGTCTGGGCAACCTAGGCTTGTATCTGACCATGTAACAGGTTGCATATCTACTAATTGCACACGTCTTGAAGATAAATCTAGTTCTTCGGCTAATAGAGTCTGTACGACTCGGAGTGTTTCTGCCGCCAGCGGGTCAACAGCTATTAAAACTTCACCTGAGACTATTCCTTGCTCTGAGCAACGCAGATAACGGTCAGTATTTTCAGTGTGATATTCGTAGATTGTGTTCCCGACTAATAGCGTATAGCGCAAACCTTCTACATAGGTTGCATCAAGGGTATTTTTAATAATTGCTTCCTGATACAGGTTGTTGTCTGCACAGCCTAATGTGTCTTGACCCCATTCTGCATTTTCTACAGAAACAATCTGCACACGAGAAGTTGGTATATTTAGATTGAGTGCGAGGTCTTCAATAATTGATTGTGTAAAGTCAGCATCTAATTCAACAGTTGATTCAAAAATAGGCGAAATAGATTGAGATGACTGTGTGCTTAACTGAATGGGTGTTGATGATGCAGGGGGTATGGCTGTGGGG
This sequence comes from Phototrophicaceae bacterium, assembly GCA_965230145.1. Lineage (GTDB taxonomy): Bacteria > Chloroflexota > Anaerolineae > Aggregatilineales > Phototrophicaceae > JAUZRW01. The sequence goes on along the minus strand of CBDDKI010000002.1, from coordinate 1,020,935 downwards.
GTACTAGGCGTTGCTGTAGATGTTGCAGTTGATGCAATTACTGTTGCAGTTGATATAGCAACAGGTGTTTGCATTGGTGTACATGCAACAAGCACTCCAACTAAAAGTAGAGTGCTAAATACCCATATTTTTTGTGAGGATGAAATACACATACTATAGAATCTTACAGGTTAATTCGGTAAGAGTTTTTCATCCACTTCTTCGGTTGTTAAGCCTTCAATGCTGATAATCTTATCGCGTTTGCCTTCTCCAAAAAGAATGACAATACGACTAGCATCTATTTCTAGTTTTTCTGCTAGAAAGTCAACCAATTCATCGTTGGTTGATGGATCTCCCGCAGGGGATGATACCAAACGAATCTTTAACGCACCTTCATCGGTTTTGCCAACAATTTCTGTTTCTGTTGCCTTTGTGACAACTCGTACACCTAATGCCGCGCCACCGCGTGCGTCGGTAATCTCAAATTTGCGGTCAGTCATTACAGTATCCTCTTTTGATAGGGCATAGTTTGAGTAAGGCTCAAACATATTAATTTTTCTAAAGTTGAGTGTGTTACAGTGTAATCAACATCCGTGTGATGACTGAGATCAGAACAAATACAACAATCGGACTAAAATCTATACCACCACTTTGCGGTAATGCGTCACGAATTGGTTTTAAAACAGGCTCAGTTGCTTGGAACAGGAATTTCACAATCGGATTGCTATAATCCAAATTAGGAATCCATGTCATAAGAACACGCGCTAACAGGATAAAACTGTAGATGTTGAGTAAGTAAATTAGGATGTTAAACATAGTTTCCTCCACAGAAACTTATTACTATTGTCAATTTCGATTGCCAAAAATGGCACGTCCTATACGGACTATTGTAGCACCTTCTTCAATTGCTATCGGAAAATCATTGGTCATTCCCATGCTTAAATCCGATAACTCAATTGCAAAATCTTGTTTTATTTCGTCACGCAATTCAGCTAAATTTGCGAATATTGGGCGTGTATCTTCCATCTTATCGTAAAATGATGCCATCGTCATTAAGCCACGAATTTTAAGATTTGGCAATGAGATAATAGTCTCTAAATTTTGCCAAAGTTCAGATTTCACGCGCTCGTTTTGCTTCCAGTTAGATGCTTCAAATCCGTACTTTGCTGTTTCGCCTGATATATTGATTTCAATGAAACCTTCAATTGTCTTGCCACTTTCTTTGGCAAGGCTTGAAATTTTTCGGGCGATTTTTAGTCGATCAATAGAATGTATAACGTCAACCAATGGTACGATGTCTTTTGCTTGTCGACTTTGAATATGCCCAATGTAGTGCCAAACAACTTGCTCATTTGTCATCTCAGCGATTTTTGGAATTTTATCCAGTGTTTCCTCAACTCGGTTCTCTCCAAAATGACTTAGTCCTACATCCATGGCACTGACAATAGCTTCAACAGAATGCGTCTTACTAACTGCTACGAGAGTCACATCATTTGGGTTGCGATTTGCTCTCATACATGCTGATATAATTTGCTCCTGTACACGTTGAATGTTGTCTCTTATTGAAGTGTCAATCATAATTGCATAACCACCCCAAAGCGACCTGTTTTGCCATTTTCAGCACGATGAGAGAAAAAGTCTTCTGTTGTTTGATATGTGCAAATACCTGATATTTCTATATTCTCAACACCAGCCTCACTTAAATCGCGTCGGTTTGCTTCCCATAAATCAACGTATGCAGTTCCGTCATTTGGGTCACGCGTTAGTAAGCCATCTAATGTGCCAAAATGAGTTTCGACAGCTTCGACAACTTCTTCACCGACTTGAAATCTCTCTGGAGAAATGCTGGGTCCAATGACAGCTTGAATATCACTAGGATTGCTTCCATAGGCATCTTGCATTGCTTTAATCATATTTTTGCCCATCCCTTGTACAGTTCCACGCCATCCTGCATGTGCCAACCCAATAACATGTTGAATGGGGTCGTGGAATAGGAGAGGTACACAATCTGCATAGCGCATTACTAAAGGAACATCTGGATTATTGGTGATAATTCCATCGGCACGAGCCACCCATTTGCGACCCTGTACAGGAGAATTGACCATGACTACATCTGCACCGTGAACTTGCCATGAGGTGCAAGCATTGTCGCCATTTACATTGAGAACGTCATACATCAAGCGATGATTATGTCTAACTGCTTCGACATCATCTCCGACTGTGCCACCAACATTAAGTTCTGACCAGGGATTTTGACTTACTCCGCCATGCCGTGTGAAAATGCCATGTCGAATAGAGCCAAATAAATCTGACTGATAGTATTGCAATTTGTTTTCTTGAATCCGCTTCACACCAAAAGATACTTTCTATAGCTGAAATTATTGTGAAGATTGTTACTAAAGTTGGCTCAATTCTAGCAAATAATTATAGGAAATACCTTAAAATTTTTTATCTAGTTTTAGTTTCACTTGCGTTGTCACGTTAAAACAAAACATGCTATACTCATTATCAGTATTATAGAACGTGATATTTAGAAACAATTGCATAGAAGAAACTTAGTTTTTCTTATGTATTAGGGATAGAGAAATTCATTAGCATCAATGACCCAGTAATTGTCTGTGTGCTAAGACGAAAGGAGTCGCGGTGTTAAAGTCACTCAGTAAAGGGGCGAAACCGCTATAGTTATGGTTAATAAGGCAAACACTATTAATGTAATGATAGTTGATGACCATCCATTATTCCGTTCAGGATTGAAATCAGCATTAGATTTAGAAGATGATATTGAGATTGTGGGTATTAGCGAAGATGGCGAAGATGCTCTTGAGCAGATTGTTCATCTTAGACCTAATGTTGTCCTATTAGATGTGAATTTGCCCGGCATAAATGGTTTACAAGTTGCACGGCAGATTCAAAATGAGCATGATGGTGTTGCTGTCATAATCCTTACAGCGCATCATGATACTGAACAAGTTATTCATGCCTTACGAAGTGGGGCATCAGCTTATCGCCCTAAAGATGTAGAAGCTCAAGCATTGGTACAGACTATTCGTGATGTTGCGGAAGGGTACTATCTAGCAGATGGAAAACGCATGTCGCGTGAAGAACGTGATATTTGGTTAGATGAGCAAATAGATGAATCAACTGGTCCCTATACTATTGACGCGGAAGGGCATTACATTCCCCTAAGTCCTCGTGAAATGGAGATATTAGAGCATGTCACTTTCGGTATGATTAATAAAGAGATTGCTAACAAGCTGGGTATCAGTCAACAAACGGTCAAAAATCATATGACCTCAATTTTGAAAAAACTAAATGTCAAAGATCGAACACAAGCCGCTGTTACAGCACTGAGGCGTGGATGGGTTCGTGTTGACGGTGACTCGCAAGAGGAGGCGTAAGGAATGAGTGAGTTTCTTGATATTAATCCCAAGGACGAAATGATTGATACTCTTAACCGTGAGGTAACAAGTATCAAGCGACGCTTAGGGGAAATTAAAGATCAAATTGATAGTATGCAAACATCTGTAGAACGTGAGCAAAATCGTTATACAGGTATTGCGACTGAATTGCGTAGTATGAAAGAAAATTTGGATACAACACCGCGCGAAGATATTCGAGATAAATATGATGAAGCATTAGATGTTCGTTTTCGTTTAGCGACAATGCGTGGTCAATTAGAAAAATTTGAAGCGAACCATGACTATCTCGGTAAGCAACAATCCTTACTGCAAGACGTTTTGTCTAAATTACAAGGTTTTGAGTCATTTGAAGATGAGCAAGATAATGCAGAGGGTGGGGGTACATTTGATATTGTTGGGCTTATTCGTACTCAAGAAGAAGAGCGTGAACGTTTAGCACGCGCAATGCACGATGGTCCTGCTCAATCACTAACGAACTTTATACTCCAAGCTGAAATTTGTCAGCGCTTATTTGACCGCAATCCTGACCGTGCCTCTGAAGAATTAGGTAATCTCAAAACGAACGCTAGTAAAACTTTCCAAAAAGTACGTGATTTTATTTTTGATTTGCGTCCGATGATGCTAGGTGATTTAGGTGTTGCGCCAACAGTTCGACGCTATGTTGAATCGTATCGAGAGAAAAATGATATTGAAATTACGCTGGACATCTTAGGAGATGAACGTCGCTTGGAAACATACCGTGAAGTGATGATTTTTCGTGGTTTGCAGGATGCGATGGCGATGGCACGCGATTATGCGAATCCCACTGAGTTAAAAATCACTCTTGATATGGGTGGCGCGACGTGGCGCGTAAGTGTCGAAGATGATGGTCGAGGCTTTGATGCTGAAAATATTTTTGATGCAGGAGCGAATGAAGGGTATAATGATGCCCGTGTTGAACAATTGCAGATGTTAAGTAGTCGCTGGGAGATGATTGGTGGAACAATTGATGTCTCTAGTGACGAAAATGCAGGCACACGCATCCGTATGGAATTGCCAACGGGTGAATAATTAAGAAATTGGTCAAAATTAGTACGATACGCCCGTTTCTTATAGTGTACCATTGAAATACACTAACATGTATAGAGTAGCTAGTTAATTTGTAAGCAATTCTAGCGAGTTGCGCTATACTAGAAAAATGCTTAGATTATTCATACTGCGTAAATCGCGCAGACGCAACTACGCGGAGGATTTTATGAAACGTAATGTGTTAGTAACACTTTTTATTGTTGTAGCAGTGATACTTGGGGCATGTCAGGTGCTACCGGGTGCTAATGGGGGCGATGACGGTGTGGTTGAAGCCACTGCTGACGTAAATGAACAACCCCGTTCATCAGATGTAACTGTTGCACCAACATTCACACCAATTCCCTTTACTCAAGTTGTAGTCGCGGTCCAGAATATTCCGCGTGGTATCATTATTGAGCCTAATCTTGTGACAACGATTCGCTTCCCAGCGGAATCAATCCCAAGCGGGGCATTCGCTGAGATTGATGATGTTGTTGGATTGATCGCGGCGACTGATATTTTCAGTGAAGAATTAATCATTGCCCGTAAATTAGTTCAAGACTTTAGCTCATTAGGTCGTGTTGGCTCTGATGCGGCAGCAATTCTTGATCCCGGGCGTGTTGCTATCGCTGTACCAATGGATCGTATTACAAGTGTAGCTTATGCACTTCAACCCGGTGACCGAGTTGATGTTATTGTATCCATGTTATTCGTGGATATTGATCAAGATTTCCAAACTATCCTACCAAATACGATGATTACAGGAAGTTACTTCACAGGTTTAGAAACTGACGCAGAGTCAGGCACAACGACAGCTACTACTGAGTTAGTGCAACCTGAAAACGTACCAAATTTTTCTTTCCGTGCTGATGAGTTCGACTCACGCACCATGGTAGGTTCTGATGCCATTAGTATCACAGGACAACAAAGCATTACGACTCGCGATGATTTAATTATTCCGGTCATCATTGAACCATCTGAACAACAACGTCCACGTTTGGTGACGCAACGGACTGTAACGGATGCACAAATCGTTTGGGTCGGTGAGTTCCCGCGTGATGGTCGTATTTTTGCACCAGCACCTACACCAACTCAAGTTACAACTCCTGACCCTGATGCAACAGAGGGAGTGGATGGTACACAAGTGGCGGCGACACCTATACCTGATCGCCCGACTATCGTTACTGTAGCGGTTCGTCCTCAAGATGCAGTTGTTTTAACCTATATGGCTGAAGCTGGCATCCCAATGACATTTGCTTTGCGGTCTGCGCGTACACAAGGCTTACCTGATACAAGCCCTGTTACCCTCAATTACATCTTGCAAACATATAATATCCAAGTTCCAGAGAGTTTGAACTTTGGTATTGAACCAGCAATCCGTAGTATTCGTGGTATCACATTACAAAATATCTTTGCATCGGGTAGTGCAACAGATAATACAAATGCAGATGCTACTGAAGAACCAGCCGCGGATGGTAATTAAGAAATTAGAGTAATGTATTAAAGTGTATAATTCGCAATAGGGGAGGGCTTTTACCCTCCTCTCTTACCCTAAGAACAAAACCCTCACACGCTTTAAGCTGTGTTTAGTCATTTATGATGAGTAGCGAGTAGCTAGGTACAATTATGAGTAACCCAAAACAAGGCGACGGTACAATTAGTATTCTTTTAGTTGATGATATTGCAGAAACACGCGAGAGCATCAAAAAATTACTTGCTTTTGAGCAAGATTTTAAGGTCGTTGGTAGTGCTGGTAATGGTCGAGATGGCGTTCAAATGGCAAAAGATTTGAAGCCAGACATTATCATCATGGATATTAACATGCCTGATATGGATGGACTTGAAGCTGCTGGTCTCATCACGAAAGCTGTACCAACTGCGGGCGTGATTATGATGTCGGTTCAAGATGATCCAGATTATATGCAGAAAGCGATGCTCGCAGGTGCGCGCTTCTTTTTACCAAAACCTGTAACGATGGATCAACTATATAGCACCATCAGAAATGTCTACAGTCAATATGCTGGCATTCGAGACCAATTCTCACGCTTACAAGACGCAACCCGTGAGAGAATCTTAGCAGAGCAAGTTGATAAAAAATCGGACGGTGGAGACCGTGCTGGTCATGTAATTGCAGTGTATAGTCCTCAAGGTGGTACAGGTACTACCATGTTGGCAACCAGCCTTGCTTCTGGCTTGATGAAAGAAGGTATCAAAACATTACTAGTTGATTGCGACCTAGAATTTGGTGATGTCGGCTTTTCCTTAAATTTAAAATCCCCAACAACTTTAGTTGACCTTGTAGAACATGAAGGCGATCTGGATCTCGAATATTTTGATAGTGTCGTCAGTACACATAACAGTGGAATGAAAGTTTTACTGGGTCCAAGTCGTCCATCATTCGGGATGGATATACGAGACACTAATCCGCAAGCTGTGGCTTCGATTATTAGCCAAATTGCAGGGTATTATGATTTTGTTATTCTGGACTTAGGAAAATCTATTGATGCAGTAACAGCATCTTTGTTGGATGTAACAACTAAAATTGTTGTAGTTGTTGTACCTACAATCACTTGCATTAAGAATGTTAAGCTAGTGTTTGATCTATTCGACCAAACAGGCTTTGAGCCTAGTCGGACAATTCTTGCTATCAATAAAGCGATAGATAATCCCAAATCGAAGGTGGTCATAGCTCCTGACCGCATTCAATCTGTACTGAAAAGACCCGTTGAAGGTCTGATACCATTGGTAGATGAAACCATTATTCTGAATGCAATCCAAAGTGGTGTACCAGTTGTAGCTTCTGATCGTGACACCAGTAAAGCACCAATTAAACAACTAATGGCATTTTCTGACCATCTATTTAAACAATTGATGGGTGCTGATGAATTCTTTGTAGATGAAAATGATGAACCTAAAGAAAAGCGTCCTTGGAGTATTTTTGGGAATCGCTAAGTTAAAGTATTGGAGAACAGACCATGTCCTTATTACGTCGGATGGATAATAAAGGTGGCGGAGACGATAAAAGTGGTGGAGAGGATCGTGAAGCGGCACGTCGAGCGGCGCGTCGTCGTTCAGTAGCAGATGCACGTAAAGGTGGGGGAGATAATTACTCTGACCTCAAGGTGCGAATTCAAAACCGCTTGTTATCAGAGCTTGATCCTAATATGGATATTAGCAAAAAGGATGAGGTTCGTCGTCAAATTCAAGATTTGTTTAATGCGATTCTGGCTGAGGAAAATATGCTTCTCTCAAAGTCAGAACGTGAACGTTTGTTTGAGTCAATTGTCGCCGATATTCTTGGTTTAGGTCCTCTTGAAAGTTTGCTTGGTGATGACACTATCACCGAAATTATGGTTAATGGACCCAAAAATGTCTTCATCGAGCAAAAAGGTAAAGTAACTTTATCTGGTGTAACATTTGAAAATGATGAGCATGTTTTGCGTATTATTGACCGTATTGTTGCTCCTTTAGGTCGCCGTGTTGATGAAAGTCAACCTTTAGTTGATGCCCGTCTGCAAGACGGCTCGCGTGTAAATGTTGTTATCCGTCCTATCGCCTTATGTGGTCCGACTATCACAATCCGTAAATTTTCTAAAACACCACTCACGATTCAAGATCTTATCCGCTTTGGTTCAATGACTCCTGAAATTGCTCAGTTTTTACGAGCAACGGTCATTTCTGCAGTGAATGCTGTCGTATCCGGCGGTACTGGGTCTGGTAAAACAACCTTGCTAAATGTACTTTCGAGCTTTATCCCCAATGATGAGCGCATCATCACAGTAGAAAACGCGGCAGAACTCCAATTGCAACAGGAACATGTTATACCGCTAGAAAGTCGCCCTCCCAATATTGAAGGTCGCGGTGAAGTGAGTATTCGTGATTTGGTTATCAACTGTTTGCGTATGCGTCCTGAACGGATTGTTGTTGGGGAATGTCGTGGTGGTGAGGCTCTAGATATGTTGCAGGCAATGAACACAGGACATGACGGTTCATTAACAACACTCCACGCCAATACACCTCGTGATGCTTTAGCACGTTTGGAAGTTATGTGCCTGATGTCCGGGATGGATTTGCCTGTTCGTGCTATTCGCGAGCAAGTTGCTAGCGCAGTTGATATGATTGTACAACAAAGTCGTATGCGTGATGGCTCGCGTAAAATTATTGCGATTACTGAAGTTCAAGGTATGGAAGGTGAGATGATCACTATGTCTAATATCTTTGAATTTGAACAAACAGGTTTTGAGAATAACAAGATTGTTGGTCGTATCCGCCCAACAGGAATTCGTCCTCGCTTTTACGAGCGAATTGAAGATGCGGGTATTAACTTGCCACCTAGCGTATTTGGTATTGGTGGGCGTCGTTAGAGTCAAGCATTTGTCAGGGTTTAGTATTAATTAGTCCCTATATGTTGACTTGCTAATGCGTCTATTCATACAATTAGCATAGTATTGTTTGTATCGGAGTAAAAGCGTTATGGAACTCATGATTGGTGGCATCGTTGCCTTAGTTGTTGTTCTCGGCGGGATTACCTTTTTTGTCTTTCGTCGTCGTGACAAAAGTGACTTGGATGAACGCCTTGAAAGTATCGAGAATTATGATGACTTTTCAGATATGATGGAAAGTTATGAAGAGGCACAAGCAGAAGCAGAAGCACAATTTGAACAAGATAATTCAGTCTTAGAACAAAGTCGTACTCTCTTAGAACCTATCAATAATGCGTTAAGCAATCAAAAATGGGGGCAAGGTGTACGCGGTAAATTATCTAGAGCTAATCTGAAATTAACAGTAGCTGAATATGCTGCAGCCCATTTCCTTGGTGCAATAGGTGGCTTCGTATTAGGTTTTGTGTTCCTCGCTAATGGTAATATTATCTTTGCTTCATTATATGGAGCGATAGGTTTCTTTTTGCCACGTTTCTTAGTTAATCGTCGAGTCAACCAACGTTTGAATGAATTTGAAGGTCAATTGGCAGATACACTTGGTCTATGGGTTAATGCTCTTCGCTCTGGCTATAGTGTTTTGCAAGCAATGGAAGCAATTTCACGAGATGCCCCCGAACCTACAAAGACTGAATTTGAGCGCGTAGTTCGTGAGGTTCAATTAGGTATTGATATGCCTGATGCTTTACAACATATGCTTGATCGCATCGAAAGTGAAGATCTCGATTTAGTTGTGACCGCTGTAAATATCCAGCGTGAGGTTGGTGGTAATTTGGCGGAAATTCTTGAAGTGATTAGCCATACTATCCGCGAGCGTATCAAACTTAAAGGTGAGATTCGGGTTTTAACATCACAAGGGCGGATGACCGGCTATTTAATTAGCGGCTTACCTATTTTCCTAGCTTTATTCCTAAATTTTGTAAGTAAGGGGTATATGCGCGAGATGTTCACCAATCGCCTTTGCGGTTGGCCTATGATTGGTCTTGCCCTAGCTTTAATCGGTATCGGTACTGCGGTTATTCAAAAAATCATTGATATTGAAATTTAAGCGGAATTAGAGGAGTTAACGATTTATGGCACTCTTACAACTAGGACTTGGTATAGGGATTCTGCTTGTTTTAGGTGCAATGGTCTACGTCGGTATCCGCCGTGAAAGAGGTGGGGATGCCTTAGAAGATCGCTTGGCAGCTTTTGGTGACCGTGATGTTGATGTTGAGTCTTTGGAAGAAGTTGAACTATCACTCTCTTTCCAAGATCGTATTTTATTTCCAATTATTGAAAAACTTGCAGAGATTACTGCACGCTTTACACCACAAAAACAATTAGAACAATCTCGGCGATTGATTGAATTGGCTGGTATGAGTACTGACCCCACTCAATTCTTCTTAATACGGATTGCCGCAACAATTTTTGGTGGCATTTTTGGTATGTTTGTTGGTTTTGTTGGTCTACAATCTCCAGCATTTCAAGGTTTATTATGGACTGCTGGTGGTATTGTTTTGGGTAATTACTTACCTGTAATGTCATTACGAAGTCGTATTAGTAAGCGTCAACAAGAAGTCGTAAAAAGTTTGCCTGATGCTCTAGATTTACTTGTGATTTGTGTGGAAGCTGGTTTAGGCTTTGACCAAGCAATGGGTAAAGTTTATGAAAAATGGGATACTGAAATGGCTTTAGCCTTTGGGCGTGTATTGCGTGAAATCCAACTAGGAAAGTTACGTAGAGATGCGCTAAAAAATATGGCAGACCGCATGGATGTCCCCGATGTGAATACTTTCACAGCAGCGATTATTCAAGCTGAACAGTTAGGTGTAAGCATGGCAAAGATTTTGCGAGTACAAGCAGATCAAATGCGTGTTAAGCGTCGTCAACGTGCCCAAGAAAAAGCCCAGCAAGCACCAGTAAAGATGATGATTCCAATGGTGCTGCTTATCTTTCCGTCCATCTGGATTGTTTTGATGGGGCCGGCGGCAATTCGCTTGTTTCAGGCATTCTTTTAATCAAAAAGGAGTGTCTCAGTATGACAAATCAAGATACTTCTGAAGCTCGCGCTATTAGCGGGCTTTTTTCGTATAAATCACTAATCAATATTTATAGAGAAGCGATTGATTTAATCTTCCCACCACGTTGTCAACATTGTGGGCGTGTAGATACATATTTCTGTACATTTTGTGAGGCGGATTTGGTCGCGGAATCGCTTAAAATTCTGACTACTGATATTCCACCTATGCTTAGTGTAATCTCGACAGGGCTACACACAGAGATTCTGCAATCAGGTGTACAGGCATTAAAATATAATGGGCAACAATATTTAGGTGAACTACATGCAAAGCGTATAAAGCAAGCCTTAGATACTGTTGAGTGGGAATTTGATGTTGTTATACCTGTTCCTTTACATACAACAAGATTACAAAAACGAGGGTATAATCAAGCTAAGGAAATCAGCATACATTTGGCTGATTTATGTCACTGTGTTCATGATGAGCAAACTCTAATTCGACAAACACATACACAATCACAGGTCGGTCTAAATCGTGAAGAACGGATTGATAATGTAAAGGAGGCGTTTGCTGTTACCTCGTCCGCTCTTGAAGGTAAAACAATCTTGTTGATTGATGATGTGAAAACAACAGGCGCAACAATGTCATCTTGTGCTGATGTTTTACTGAGGAATGGTTCTAAGGCAATTTATGGTGCAACAGTGACGAGTGCAATTTGAATTAGTATATTAATTTGTAATACACAATTGGGAGGTTCTAATGGACTTAACTCTACATACCGATAATATTCGCGCAACGGATGATTTAGAAGAATTCGTGCAGAAAAAGCTCAGTAAATTAGAGCGTTATATGCCGAATATCGAAAGTGTCTATGTGGAACTCTCGCAACAAAATAGCCATCGTGGACCAGATATTGTGGTTGCTCAAATCACCATACGGCATGATAGGGGGGCAATTCTTCGCACGGAGGAAAAGCTCGATAAACAAGATTATAATAGTGTCAAAACTGCCATTACTAATGCAAGTGATAAGATGTATCGTCGTATTCGTCGCTTTAAAGATAAACCTCGTAGTAAGCGGCTACGCGAACGGTATGCGATGACACAAGAAGAATTTACAATGGCAGAACCGTTACCAGATGATTTGTTCCCTGAAGTTGAAGATACAGAAGAAGCAGTATCTGAAGAAACTGTAATTCGACGTAAAGTCGTTGGTGTGACAGCTATGCACGAAGAAGAAGCGATTGAGCAAATGGAATTGCTAGGACACACCTTCTTTATGTTCTTCAACCCAGAGAGAAACACAGTTCAGGTGGTTTATAAACGAGATAACGGCGGTTACGGCTTACTAGACCCTGAAATTGTCTAAAAAAGCAAAGAAGGGGTATAAGTGATGCTTATGCCTCTTCTTGTCGCCATAGATTTCGTAATATCATGTATTTCTTCAATTCATACCACGCCATTAATACTGACAACTGAAACCCATGCCAACCATTCGCATATCCTTTAAGTTCAAAAAAACGCCATCGGAAATGCCGTAATGGTTGCAAAATGTAATTCTGTGGTTTAGGTTTTATCCCTTCGTCAAACATGATTTTGGCATCATATCTGACGTATTTTTCTTGAGTTTTAATGAAATGAGCGAGGTCTTTATAATTATAATGGGTAAAGTGATTGTTGAGTGTTCCACGTTCTCCATCTAAAACAACCACTTCATGCACAGGATTTTCGTAGCGTGCTTTGCCTACTTTAAGTAATCGCGTCTGGTAATCAGGGTACCAACCCGCGCCTGTCGTCAGTTTGCCAAAAATGTAATTATACCGAGGAATTTGATAGCCGACAGCATCACTTTCTTGAATAACTTGGAGAATTTCTTCTGCCAATTCAGTTGGAACACGCTCATCAGCATCCACAAATAAGACCCATTCCGCGAAATCCTCAACGACCGACAAAGCACTATTCCGTTGTTCTGCGAAATTTTCAAATGCGTGCTGAATAACGGTCACATTCATTTCTTTTACAATATCAATTGTTTTGTCCGTACTATAGGAATCAAAAACGATGCGTTCATCAGCAAATGAAAGAGTTTCTAAGCATTGTTTGATATGTTCTTCTTCGTTATAGGTGAGGACGATAGCAGTTAAGTGTGTCATGCGAGGGCTAACTCTCTTACCTTTGCATAAGCATTAATCACACTTTGATCAACATTGTTTTGCTGTGCTTGTTTGGTTTTACGCTCCATGCCTATAGCAACCATCCTTTTTGCGAGCGCTAATTTCCACGCTGGATAGTGTTTTTCATAGAGTAGCAGACGGCTTTGCCATAGATTGATGATGCTCCGTGGTTTCGCTTGTCCTGTGCTTTGTCCCGCAAGATGGATAACATGAGCCTCTGGTACACATAAAATTCGCCATCCTGCATCGTGTATACGCCATTGCCAATCTACCTCTTCGGCATACATGAAAAATTGTGGGTCGAACATACCCGTTTCTTGAATGACTTCTCGCTTGAGCATCATCGTCGCACCCAACATGAAATCGACCTCAAACGGTGCTTGATTATTATATAACTGATGTGGATAACGCCCGTTAAAGGGATGGTCAATCAATCGTCCGGGTGTAGGGAAAAATTCTACCCATAATTGCCGTAAACCCGGAAATTGAAAGCTAGAATGTTGAAAACTTCCGTCACCATAAGTCAGCCGTGCCCCGACAACACCATTGTTTTCATCTGCGAAAAGTGCCTCAAAAAGGGTTTGAGTTGCCCCCGTTTGTGTCAGTGTATCGGGATTCAGTAGATAGACTGCGCGTGGTAAGTCGTTAGCTTCAGGGTTGCCAAATCCGAGCGATTGCATTCCAAGATTATTTGCGCCGCCAAAGCCCAAGTTTTCTTCACTTGCAATGACGTGTGCTTCTGGGAATGTCTCTGCTATGACTTTAACTGTGTCATCTGATGAAGCACTATCGACAACAATCACTTGCGCGTCTAAATTACTTTGGGCTAAATCGGCGTAGAGTGTGCGGAGAGCGTCTAAGACGAGCTCACGCACATTCCACGTTACGATAATAATGGCTAGGTCGGTCAATTACCTAACCCTGCAAAATCAATCTCACTTGTTTCGAGAAACTCTATAAAGTCGGTAAAGTCTGTCTCATCAATTTGTTGGAAAGCTCCTTCACCAAACAAGATGTTCATCATGTCTTCGTCAACGTCTATATCATCAGCAGATGTATCAGGCTCTTCTGTAGATTCAGAGTCATTATTATCTACCTCAATATTAGAGCGACCTGATGCAACATCCATGCGAATAAGGGCTGTCTCAATATCATCAATGGCATCTAAAGGCATCGAGAAGGGGACGGCAAAGACATTAAAAGGAATCTCTGGAGATGTACCAGCGACAAAAACAGGTGAGTCTTCAGTTTCATCTTCAGCCTCATCATCGGTTTCGTCTGTAGCTTCAACTTCAATTTCATCAAGATAGATTTCCCATGCTTCTTCTGTCATACCGACTGCTGCACAAGTGCCGTTAGTCACAGCGTCTATAAGTGCATCGTTATCCTCTAGCTCATTGACATCATCAATATCAAGTACAGTAAAACCTTCGATGCTGTAAAAAATAGTAGGTAATGTCCAACTATAGAGGTCATCAACTGAGATACGGCAGAGCGTATCGTTTACAGCACCTGCAATCCCTGTATCTTCATAATCAATGTTCATCAGTAAGACACCTGCTACGCCTGTACCATTAGGTGTATCTGCTTGTAGAACGCCAACACCACAGCCTTGAAGATTGCTAGTTGCATAGGTCATCCCATTTATCCAAACAGCAGATTGCCTGCCAGATGCTGAATTACACAATAAGCCAGATGCTTCTGCCTGAGTCTCGGCTAACATGACTGTAATTGAAACACTTGTGAGTTCTTGGAGTTGGTCTTCAAAATCATCAACAACATCGCTCGCTTGCTCAGGGTCGGCAGGAACAATGACGATTTGAATGGGATTATCTGAGTTAAACCCAGCAGGAATTGCCGTTGCAATAGAAGGTAACTCTGTTGAAATAGGGGTTGATGTAATCGTGGGCGGTGGTAATGTCACTTCCGGACCAACCCCACAAGCAGTTAAGGTCACTAGGCTGAATATAATTAGATAATGCCACTTAATTTTCATGATACTTCTCTCGGTTCTAGGCATGGGTACATAGTGCAATCATACCATTCAATTGCTATCTGCGCCGATTAAGACTTGTTCACCAATTTGAACTTCAATTGGTCCCACAAAGCGATTTTCTACACTGACATTAACCCCTTCATGGATAAGCCCTGCCCAGCACGTTTGTGGATTAGCAAATTCATTAATTTCCGTTAGGCGGATTGCGCCCCATACAACTGTGCTTGTATTTGCATCCAGATATTGGAATTCACGCCCTGTCGTTTCGTCAACAATAGTGATTAACTCATCTTCACTACCGACTGCCCAACGATAAGGGAAGTCGGTGAGAGATGTATCGCAAGATATGCCAACACGCCAAGCACCAGGTTCTTCTAGCGCATCAACGGCGGAAGTACGTTGCTCCTGTTGATAGACTGTTCCGACGGCTGGACTTGTGGTGCGGATAGGTACATCCCCATAATTGTTGACTGTCAAACGGAATACGAGCATGTCGCCATAAGGCACACTGATTTGCGTCTGTGAGACAATATCAGGAATATCTGGGTCTGGAATTAGGTCGCCTATATTATTGGCATCAGTGAAGAAACGTTCATCATAGGGCATTGTTGTCCAGAAAACATCTGCATCAACTGCTTGAGGCGAAATTTCAGCACGAGGTACACCGCCATTATCAATGGTTATGTTACTCTCTCGTCGGATACGTTGCCCTTCATCATCTTGAGCCAGTGCCACGATGCGATATGTACCATCTTCTGGAGGAATTTGATTGAGATCAACACCACCTTCATAGTCATAAGTATACCGTACACAATCATCATCTTCCGCACAAGACCACTCAATGCGTTGGGAAATCGGTAATTCAACGTCCTCATTTGTCAGTAAATAGACGCGCAAATTGGCATCTTTTTCTAGCGTTATATTGATAATTACACGGTCATTCACACCATCACGGTTAGGTGTAAATACATCGGTGCTTAGTGTGAATGTGGTCATGATAGGCAATTGTGAGTCAGAATTTTCAATAGTAAACGTGCCATTCATTTCTTGACGTTCAGTATCATTTTCAGCTGTAATATACCAAGTATAGACACCATCAGGCATTAAACGACGTTCAACAACCATTGCATCGGGATTTTCATCAACTGTAAGCGCGAGTGGCTCACTGTCTTCAACATAACCATCAACTACGCCACTGAAAAAGACTTCGTAATTTCCCTTTGAGCGTGATTTTTCCTCACGAAAGTAAAAAATCTCACCATCCTCACTCTCAAAAAATATGGATACTGTTGCGTTTCGTGCTAATTCATAACTGAAACGTGTGATGTCGTTATCTTGGTCGGCATTCGGCGAAATCGTATCATTATCAAATCCTGCCGAGATGATGAGGTCAGTAGGTGGTTGTAAAAAAAATGCCCCAACAGCAAAAACTAATGCTAGACCAATGACTGCTGAGATTATCGTAAGCCCAATGGGAAATCGCATAGACGCTCCGTAAGTATGCGTTCTAAAAATCGCTTCCAGTCTACAAAGGGCAATCGTCGAGGGCAAGTGCGAAGTATATTACGCTTTACATCGTCAAGTTATACCCTTAAAATGATGGGTCTATTCAGTCAAGAAGTCTCCCAAGAGCAATCTTTAAATATGAGTGATTCCAATGGCGAACTCGCCTTTGATACTATTTCCAACGCTATTTCCGATGCAGAAGGCACTATTACACTACCTCTCATCCTTGTACCACAAGAGGTCATCTTACCGCATACGATTACGCCCCTACCGATAGATTTAGATGAAGGGTCTACTTTTGACGCTACGCAGAACGCGATTGAAAATGAGGTGACACTCATTTATGTGAATCAACCGAGTACATTTGATAACAACGGAAAAATTTTAGACCAACTACCACGCATTGCTACAGAAGTGGCAATGATTGATATAACAGACGCTCCAGACCATCTCACGTTTATGATGGCACAAGGTCGTCGGCGGGTTGAATTGATAGAACTCGTTGCAGATGAGCCTTTTTATCAGGTTAAGGCACGTATTGTAGAGGAAGTTTTTGATTCAGAAGCAAAGCTAGAGCGATTACGCGATGATGCGCTCGCATTAGTCAATGATATTGCTGAACTTAACGAACTAATATCAGATGATTTGATTGACTATATCCACGTACTAGAAGATTTTTCAGAATTAGCGGATATGTTGGCATCGATTATCCCCTTATCCGTCGAGACACGACAAGAAATTCTGAATGAACATCGTATTGCCGAACGTCTAGAATTGGTCATCAGTTTACTCGATAATGAACTCCGTTCTTTAGAAGTTCAAGATGATGTAAATTCACAGGTGCAAGATGAATTTAACAAATTGCAACGTGAGGTCTACTTACGCGAACAAATGCGCGTAATTCAAGAAGAACTTGGCGAGAGCGATATTACAGAAGTTGATGCCAGTGCTTTACGCGAGCGCATCTTAGCAGCCAAGTTGCCAGACGAAGCTCATAAACAAGCCCTGAAAGAAGTCTCACGTCTAGCGATTATGTCACCTTTGTCACCCGAAGCAGGGGTAATTCGTACTTATCTAGATTGGATATTAGATATTCCTTGGCACACGGCTAGTAAAGATAATCTCAATTTGCGCCATGCCGAAAAAGTCCTTAATCGTGAACACTACGGCTTAGAAAAAATCAAAGAACGTATCTTAGAGCATATTGCTGTACGAAAATTAGCTGGCTCAGAGATGAAATCCCCTATTTTATGCTTTGTCGGTCCTCCCGGAGTGGGTAAGACCTCACTTGGTAAGAGCATTGCTGAAGCACTCGGACGAGAATTTGTGCGCGTGAGCTTGGGAGGTGTCCGTGATGAAGCCGAAATTAGAGGGCATCGACGTACATACATCGGGGCAATGCCTGGGCGATTTGTACAGACGATTAAACGCGCTGGAACAGTGAATCCTGTCTTCATGCTCGATGAAATTGACAAAATGAGCGAAGATTATCGTGGCGACCCTGCCTCAGCATTGCTAGAAGTGCTTGACCCAGAGCAAAATAATGAATTTTCTGATCATTATCTTGAAGTGCCTTATGATTTGTCGAACGTTATGTTCATTGCAACTGCAAATGATCTTTATCCTTTACCAGAAGCACTTGAAGATCGCATGGAGATTATTGAGTTTCGCGCGTATACCGAAGAAGAAAAACTCGAAATTGCTAAACGCTTCTTAATTCCGAAACAATTACGTGCACATGGCTTGTTTCGGCGTGGCATTACTTTCTTAGATAGTGCGATTCTACATATCATTCAGCATTATACGCTTGAAGCAGGTGTCCGTAACCTTGAGCGAGAAATTGCTAATATCTGCCGTAAACTCACAAAATTAGCTGCATTACGCAAGAAATATCCGAAACGTATCACCGCTAGTCTTGTTGAAAAATATCTCGGTCCACAATATATCTTGGATTCGCAAGTCAATAAAGAAGATAGTATCGGAGTAGCAACAGGCTTAGTCTGGACATCAGGTGGTGGTGATATTCAACTGATTGAGGCGAGTCTCTTACCGGGCAAAGGCAATTTAACACTCACAGGTAGCTTGGGTGATGTACTACAAGAATCAGCACAAATTGCATGGAATTATATGCGCTCACTTGCTGATGAGCTTGATGTGCCTCATGATGACTTCGATAGCTTTGATGTTCATATTCACTTGCCAGAAGGGGCTGTTCCTAAAGATGGACCCTCTGCGGGAATTACACTAGCAACGGCGATTATTTCTGTGTTTACTGAGCGCAAAGTACGCAGTGAGTGGGCAATGACAGGGGAAATGACTCTGCGCGGAAATGTGTTACCTGTCGGTGGAGTCAAAGAAAAGGTATTAGGTGCACGTCGGCGCGGTATCACAAATTTGATTTTGCCAGCCGACAATGCAAAAGATTTAGTGGATATTCCTAAAAAAGCATTGCGTGATCTCAATATAAAGTTGGTCAAGCATATGTCAGAGGTGATGGACTTGGTATTGATGGATACGCCAGATGAACGCGAACGAGATATTAACCGTCAAGACCTTGTCGACGAAGAAGAAGATACGGATAATTAAATAAATTTAACACTGTATTGTCAGCAATTTGTCCCTTAGACTCATGGTTGGCAATCTGTTTTTACAGGATAGGTAATTGGGGCAAGACCATGATGATAGATGACCTTCGGACACAAATTGATGATGGGCAACATACCATGCTCAGTTGGGCATTGGAGTCTGATGAGTTATCTGACATTGCTGAAACCATGGTTGCTATGGCAAATAGCAATGGTGGTACAGTTATCATGGGGGTCGATAATAGTCATATTGTTGGTGTTTATAATGTGCAAGAAGCCAGTGATTACCTTATTGAAGCAGCCTTATCGACTGAACCTCCTCTAATTATCCCTGTGCCTAAAGCCGTTCCTATTGATGGTAAGACCTTAATCGTGGCTAATATTCCATCGGGAATGCCTCATGTATACGCTTATCAAGGGCGTTACATCTGGCGACGCAATGCTGAAAATGTGCCATTATCCCCTGCAAATTTACGTCGTTTGATGATTAAACGCGGTGAGATGGATTATGAAGTCGGAATTGCCCAAGATGCCTCGCTTGATGATATTAATTGGGATAGAGCCGAGCAATATGCAGACAACTTAAATGGGTTTAGCGATAAAACGGTTGAGGAAATTTTACTCAAACGCGGATGTCTCGCGCAATACAAAAATGAGCTTTACCCAACCAATGCAGGTGTCTTGCTATTCGGGAAAGACCCTCAAAGTTTTACACTTTCCAGTGAAATCACAGCTGTCCGTTTTGCAGGGCAGTCGATGAGTGATACCTTCAATCGTCAAGATATTATCGGTACATTGCCTGACCAAATTAAACGTGCTGAAACTTTTCTTGTTGACCATCTGCGTAAGTCAGTGACAATTGGCGATAAGATGCGTCGTGAAGAGAGTTATGAATACCCAATGGAAGCCGCGCGTGAGTTGCTCATCAATGCGGTTGCCCATCGAGACTACAGCATTCGCGGTGATAACATTCGCATGTTTATGTTCAGTAATCGCATGGAAGTCTATAGTCCGGGTGGTTTACCAGGACCAATGACACTCGAAAATTTGCGTAATGAACGCTTCTCGCGCAATCCAATTATCGTGCAAGTCCTAGCCGATATGAACTTCATCGAGAAATTAGGCTATGGTGTTGACCGTGTGATGGATTTGATGCGGGCTAAAAACTTACGTGAGCCAGATTTTCATGAGCGTTCAGGTGGTTTTGAGGTGGTTATTTATAACGCACTAGGCGAAACACGCGAACTTCCTGATGGCACAATTAGCTTTGATGGTGTTTATAAAGGGCAAGCCATCAATGAACGCCAAGAAGCTGCGCTTGTTTTCTTACATACAGGCAATAACTCACGGATTACCAATGGCGACTTAAAAGAATTATTTGGGGATATTCATCCTGAAACACTACGCCGAGATTTATCTGACCTTGTTGATAAAGATGTTCTGGTGAAATTGGGGCAGAAGCGTGGCTCTTATTACATGCTCAAAGAAAAAGCAGCAGAGATTACAGAATTTGATGATGACTAATGCGCGTATTATCTGTTCTATTCTTCAGTTTGCTAAGTCTAATTGTTGCTTGTACCTCTACATCCCTCGCTACACCAAAACTTTCGGATAGTGATCGTCTCTGCAATAACTGGTCATTATCTGATGGCGATGCTTTTTGTCTCCAATTAAATGAAAATGCCTTGCTTATCCAATCTAATTCAGAACAAGTAACCGCAAGTCTATACCAAATAGCACTGGTCATTGATGGCACTGCCTATATAGAAGATGAAGATTCTATTTCTGTTGTTGCTTTAGAAGGTCGGGTATTTATCGGCGCACAAGGACAAAATCGCATCCTAAGTGCTGGAAATGAAGTAACTGTACCGATTAGTGATGCTGTTGCCCAGTTTCCTTCTGGAATAAGCTCTATTAGTTCAAATTTTAGTCTAAACAATGATCTCCTCAACAGCTTGCCACGTTCGATAGATATAGACACCCTAATACCGACACCTACACCTAGACCTACAGCAATTCCAGTTATTAATCGGAATGTCTGTACTGTCCTAGATACTTGGCGCGGACAATATGTTGTAGAAGCTGGGGATACCTTAAATGCAATTGCAAATCGTTTCAATTTAACTGTTACTGAATTAAGTGAGGGGAATTGCCTAGACAATGTTTCACAAATTAATGTCGGACAAATACTAAATGTACCCGTTGCCGAAAACTCGATAAACCAAAATCAAGTGGTAGGTTTCTGGGCAGATAATTACACGATTGATAGTGGCTCATGTACAATTTTGCGTTGGGATGCGACGAATGTGATGTCAATCTTTCTGGATGAAACACCTGTTGCAGAAGATAATTCGCAAGAAGTTTGCCCTCAAGAAACGCAAACGTATACTTTGTCAGTTACATATCCTAATGGGGAAGATGTAGAGCGTCAAATCACCATATCTGTACCAGAGTAGGCGAAACGGTGGGTATATTGTGGATAGAGACATTGGTTTGCGCTGTGGTAAGCTATGGACATTCTTAAAACGATGAGGAAACTATGTCTTTCATGTTCAAATTAAATGTTTGGATATTACTTGCTTGCATATTGGTCGGGTGTAATTTGAACGCATCACCAACTGAGACACCTGTACCGCTATCCACAGCAACCCCAATACCAACCGATGTTGCTGAGGTTGCAACTTTAGCTCCAACTGAAACAGTTACAGCAACACCAACCGCTACCAATACTGCGACGGTAACGAATACGCCAACAGTAACCTATACACCGAGTATCACGCCAACTGCGTCCATCACACCTGCACCGAATATCATACTAAATGCCGATCGTGTTGATATTGCTGAGATACCCGCTTTTTTGAGTGACGGTGTTTCTTCACCATTAGTTGTATTTGCAAATGGTAATAATCAAACCAGTATCACCAATACAGCAACAGGTGAAGCACAAAATACACAACAAATACTATATGTTACCTCGCCAGGTTCACAACAACGGACTGAGCTACTCACGCTACAATCAGCAGAAGGGAATCGCTTTTATCCTGCTGAAAGTGGCACAGCAATAGCTTACTTTGTTGCAAACGTGAATCCAGGTTTGTATATTTTGAATATCACACCCGTTGAAAATACAACCTTTAGTGCGCGTTTATGGACGACGACCTCTTTGGTACAACGTGGTATCCTCAGTGAACCCGTCTGGACATCAGATGGCGAAAATCTTGCTGTCGCCCAACAAAGTGCCTATGCCTTAGACATCTTCTTATATTCAAGAGATACTCGTCAGCGAATTAACCTGACCAATTCTCCAAGTTTTGATATGTTCCCTGCTTTTTCACCTGATGGACGCTACATGGCATTTGTCTCCGATAGGGCAACTTGCCCATCTTGGAATCCTGCCGATGCTGATGCCTGTGATTTAGTAACGCAAGAAACTCCTGTCGGTGGAACTGTACATCTATTAACGCTTGAAACAGGTGAAATGCGTCAAGTATCTGATGTATTTGTCACTGAAGCACCACGTTGGATTAACAATAGCCGCCTCGCTATTGCTGGAGGTAATCAAACTGATTTACTCAATCCACAACGTACCTTATGGGTTGCTGATATTAACACCAATCAGGTAACACAGGTTCAACTCGCCTCAGATGATGATTCAGTTCTATATCTCTCAGATGCTTGGTCACCTGATGGTCAAGAAGTGATATTTCAACGCGCAACGACAAGTAATACAGAAATTGTTATGATGACTATTGATGGTACGGTGATACGTCGACGATCTGATGAACTGGTATTTCCACGCTTTGGAGTCCGTATGGATTGGTCAGCGAGTGGTGGGCGTATCGCCATTGGTGGCACAGGTGGACGTTGCCCATATGGTATTCGTGTGGCGGATACAACATTTGATTGGGTAGCGACAGGCAATCAACCGAGCATTTGTAATCCTATTTTCTCACCAGATGGGCAAAATATGGTCTATACAGGGGTTACATCAGATGTCGATGGACGACTAGATATATATTCAGCGTCTGAGAACGGTTTTTCACAATTTAACCTAACGGCAAATCTACGAGGGGTGAATACGCTGATTGGCTGGCTCGGACGATAATCGTAGCTGATTGGTCTGATAAACGTTATAGTAGATAGTATCTAAGATAAATATAATTTGAGGTCAATTAATGTTGATTGACCTCAATTTTTTATACAGAATAGGAGTGGAAAGATGTCAGATTATAGCGAAAAAATTGTGCTTGTTACAGGCGCTAGCCGAGGTATTGGACGTGCGATTGCACTTGAATTAGGCTCACGCGGTGCAACAGTAATCGTTAATTACAATAGTAGTGAAAAACCAGCCCAAGAAGTGCTAGAACTCATTAAAGAATCAGGTGGCGATGGCATGGTTTATCAAGCAGATGTAAGCGATGCTGAACAAGTTGATGCAATGATTAAAGCTGTGACAACTGAATACGGTAAGCTCGATGTTCTGGTTAATAATGCGGGTACAACCCGTGATAACGTTATTATGATGCTCAAACCAGAAGACTTTGACACCGTAATTAATACCAATCTACGTAGTGCATGGCTGTGTAGCAAAGCCGCTAGTCGTACTATGATGCGTAAACGTACAGGAAGCATCATTAATATCACAAGTGTGGTTGGCATTGCTGGCAATGGCGGACAAACAAATTATTCTGCAAGTAAAGCAGGGATGATTGGCTTGACCAAATCTCTCGCCAAAGAAGTTGCCTCGCGTGGGATTACCGTTAACGCTGTTGCACCTGGTTTCATCGGCACAGATATGACCTCTGACCTTGCTGATGATGTAAAAGAAACAGCCCTTAGCCATATACCACTCGGACGCATGGGCGACCCAGACGATGTTGCCAAAGCCGTAGCCTTTTTAGCGTCTGATGATGCCAAATACATTACAGGTCAAGTTCTCGTCGTTGATGGTGGAATGGTAATGTAAGCTAGTACATTACTGGATGTTGGAAATATTATCCATTTTTTGGTTAGTACAAACCTCTCAATCTAGGTTACAATAAGTCTCAAATTAATCTAATGAGGATTTAATTATGGCTTATGAGACTATTCTTTTTGAAATTGAAGAAGGTGTAGCCACCATAACACTTAATCGTCCTGAAAAATACAATGCGCTTAATGTGCAAATGTATGGTGAAATTCAAGACGCACTCAAGCAATGCACCCGTAATCAGGAGATTCGTGCGGTTATCATCACAGGGGCAGGCAAAGCTTTTAGTAGTGGCGCAGACCTTGTAGAGTTGCAGTCACAATTAGGAACATTTGATATTAGTGATGTTTTGCGTCAGGGGTTGAATCGCATTGTGACTTCAATTCGTGAATTAGAAAAACCTGTTGTAGCAGTCATTAACGGGGTTGTTGCAGGTGCAGGTGGCGGACTTGCCTTAGCCTGTGATATGCGGATTGCATCTGATAAAGCCAGTTTTGTGTTTGCGGCATTTTCGAGCATTGGAATTATCCCTGATGCGGGTACAACGTATTTCTTGCCACAATTAGTGGGCGTGAGCAAAGCATTAGAGCTATCACTTTTTGCGGACGGTCAAAATCGCGTGTCGGCTGAGGAAGCCCTAACGCTTGGTATTGTGAATCGGGTTATTGCTGATGAAGATTTAGCTCAAGAAACCCAAGCAATGGGTTCAAAATTAGCAAACATGGCAACTAAAGCTGTGGGCTTAACTAAGCGAGCTATGCTCAAAGCCTCTGAACGATCATTGGCTGATGCCCTTGAAACAGAGGCTCAATTGCAATCAGTCACATTTAAAACCCAAGATTTTCAAGAAGGGGTGATGGCATTTATCCAAAAACGCCCAGCAGAATTTAAAGGGGAGTAAACATGAGTACAATTTTCAAGAAGATAATTGATAAAGAAATTCCAGCTGATATTGTCTATGAAGACGATTTGGTCTTAGCATTTAAGGATATTGCCCCACAAGCCCCCACACATATCTTGATTATCCCCAAAAAAGAAATCGCCACAGTTAATGACGTATCTCCTGACGATGAACAAAGATTAGGACGTTTACTATTGGTAGCATCCAAAATCGCAAAAGAGCAGGAGATTGATGAAAGTGGCTATCGGCTCATTATCAATGTGAATGAAGATGGTGGGCAGGAAGTCTTTCATTTGCACATGCACTTATTAGGGGGACGGTCTTTAGGGGCAATGTTACCAAAGTAGATAAAATAGGGTCATAAAGTTCAATTATGACCCTATCTGTTTCTTCTTTATTCAGTGTCTTCAGTTGCTTCTGCTTCTTCCACAGGTTCTTCAGTCGCTTCTACGTCTGCATCTTCGGTTGCTTCTGGTTCTTCCATTGCTTCTTCGGTGGCTTCCATCTCAACTTCTTCAGTGGCATCCACATCCGTAGAACTATCACTAATCAAGCCAGATTCAAAACTGGTTTGCCCACCGAGATTTTGAGTAATTGCATCATTGATAGCATCCAATGTTGCTGAAGGCAGCAAAACACCATTTACCTCAACAGAAGGGGTACTGCCAACACCTTCAGCTAGAGCAGATGTTAAAACAGCGTCAGTAGAGTTACTACGGAAACAACTGTTAAATTCGCCACTATCTAAGCCAAGTTCATTGACACCTGTGCGGATACGACTGTCTTGGAAGGCAGAATTTGCATAAGTCTCATGCCAGAAGAACAGGACGTCGTGCATTTCCCAGAACATGCCTTGTTCACCTGCACAGATAGCTGTCCTTGCTGCGCCTTCTGGATTCGCAACAGAGCCTGTTTGTAATGGAACATAGACAAAATTGATAGCCCCTGACTCGATTGCTGGTAACAAGGCAGGGAATATATTGCGGTGGAAATCAGCACAACCAGGGCAAGAGAAACTTGAAAATTCACGTACCGTTACAGGTGCGTTCGGATTACCCAGTAGAGCATAACCTTCATCAGTTTGGCTTGTCATGAAATCTTCATAACGATCTAATGTGGTTGGGAGGTCAGCATCGGCTGGTAAACTCGTGAGTGCGAAAATAATAGCGGCGAATATGGCTAAAACAATCACCACCCCGATAATAATACGCTGTTGTCCGCGTTGCTTTTCTTGTTGACGTTCCTCTTTACGTTGTTTTGGGCTTTTTCTTTTTGCCATTCTAAAATTGTCTCCTTCTTCAAATTGCTAATCATGTTTAGCTGATTAAGTTTAATTATTGCCACTGAGTGTACAGCATAGTACCCCCATCTGCTAAGAGTTGCTTTTATCTGTCCATCGATTCAAATACTCTTTTAAGTTACTCATCAAATCTGGAATTTCATCAAAAATGACGGGATACTTCACCAATTTATTGCCTTCTGGCTTATCCATTGGCTTACCAGGGATGATTAAGCCATCAGGTGTATCATTGAAACCAGCCGGTGGATATAAATCCTCAACGATTTTGTCATGCTCAATCAGTTCCCTGATAACGACTTTTAATTGTGCCACATCAATTTCAGAAACAGGACGATAATAAACGCTTCGCAGTCGATCATGCTTATCAAAAACGAGTGTTAAACCTCCAAAAGTATCGACTTCCACACCATTGTATGCCTTAAATTCATTACCTTTTAGTAACACAGTTCGAGAATTGAAATAAGTGATGAATGCAAAGCCTTTTGCGTTACGATATGTACTGAGAGGCATCAGTGCCTCAGTTGGCTTAATATTGAGCGCAGGCAGAACCTCATCTTCAAGGAACATCGCCGCACTGAGTGCATTATTCATGGTGTCAGGTAAGCGAATATCAGGTAATTCCTTGAGTTCTTGACGATGTATATCCGCTAACTCTTTAGTGAGAATGATACGTTTATCAAAAACATAACGGATAATCGCATTGTAACGACCACCATACAGTATTTCATCTGCTGTAATAAATGAACGAGCCATATCTGAAAAATTCAATTCGCCGACAGGACCTGCTTCAACAGCCATTGTCAATAAATTCCCGATTACATCACGCGCTCGATATAGTGCGACAAATGCAGGTTGATTATTCTCTTTAAACCGCTCGTAAACCCCCACTAAAATATCGTAGACTGCACCCGTGAATAAACGTGAATAATTATGTTCTTGTCTGGCAAGGTCTGTTTCAGGATTATCAGGAATATAATTCAATTGGTCGAAAGGGGTATCTTCCAACATATTGAAGGCGTTCCGTAGATAAATCGTATGTCCTTGGAAATAATCACTTTGGATGAGTTCATCGGTGAGATGCTCTGCCACTTCACTGATAAAATTACTCATACGCAAATCACCATCTGTCCACTCTAATAATCGCCGAATCAGTGAATCATCATGCAGGGCAACTAAAATCGCCGAAATATCACCAAAGCTCTCATGAAAAGAACGCGCACCTAAGCCAAAGGATTCATTGTATAAATCTCGTAAACCGTCCAAAATGGCATGTGCTGCCTCATGAGTGACGATGTCAGCACTTTGTGCCGTACTGTGTTTTTCGCCACTTTTATTGATGAAGGTATGAAAACCGAGTAACTGTTCTTGCTCATTGTAGAAAGCATTCGCTAAATCACCTACATGCGGGTCTATTTTGAGCCGTGCTGATGGAAATGACCAAGGGATTTGACGATGAGCATAACGTTCGTACATACGTAAGGTGAAGGTGGTATAGTAAAAAGCATTAACTTGGTCGAATTCAGGTGTGCCAGCCCAATACAAATAATGACCCTCGTCATTAGGTAATGCCAGAACGCCTCGACTATCTTGAATTTGCACGCGTGAGTTAATCAATCCTTCTTGAATATCTTTGGCATTCATGCGTCGTACTTCAGGTTCACCAACAAATGGGTTTTGCGGATACACCACAACAAAGACAACATCACTACCGTCTTGTGGCGCTGGTTCTTGATGTAATGAAAATGAACTCATCGCACGTTGAGCGACGATAGCAGGAATATTTGAGCGTACATGCTCTTGTAATTTACGCAGAACATTATAAGCATTCTGGCGTTTCTCACCGTGAAAATTCTGATTGTCATCTGGCATAACTATTTCCTTTTCAACACGATCATCCATAGATGTCTCTATTCTACCAGTAGGTGTTGCCACATGGATTTAAATACTTCGATAAATGCTTGGTGTGCCTCATCTAAATCTCGGTTTTTATAGGCGATAATCACAGGCTCACTATACAATTTCGGCATATCAACAATATTCAACTGCACAAATTCGCCCGATTCTATCGGCGCACGGATATAACTAGCAGGTAAAAAGGTCAAGCCTTGTCCCATCATCACCAGACGACGTGCCATAACCATCGGTACAGCAATTACTGCGCCACCACTGCCTTCACGCGCTAAATCTGCCACTTCGTCTATGAAAGCGGTCATCTGCGGAAACATCGACACGCGAAAAATCGTGTATTTATACAGGTCTTGCATCCGCAATTCCTCATGCTGACGTTTTGCAAGTGGATGACTTGCACCTGTAATCGGCACAATCGGGTCGCGCATTCGCAAAATTTGCACCATATCGCGTGCAAAGACAGGCGCATTGACCAAACCCAATGTCAGGGAATTATCTAGCAATAAATCAAAAATTGTCGTTTTATTACGCTCTCGAATGAGAATATCGACTGCTGGATGATTATTACGAAATTGACTCAGTGTATCCACCATATAACTGAGTAAAAAAGGTGTTGGTGCTGCAAGCTTCACTTGACCACGTACCCCTGCATGAAAGTCCTTCACAACTTGCAAACCATCATCTCGTAAGGCGATAATTCGTTGAGCATAAGGTAAAAAACGTTCTCCAAGAGGGGTTAATAACAAGGTTCTTCCTCTGCGCTCAAATAATTGCCCACCAAGTTCTGCTTCTAATAGACTAATACGTGTACTGACGGCAGGTTGTGTCAAATCCATCGTTTCGGCAGCGCGGGTGAAGTTGCCGTCTCTTGCAACTCTATCAAATGCCTCTAATTGTCCAATTTCCACAGCACCCTCACTATAAAATTTATTTATAGATAGTCAAATCAATATCAGCTTCTATTATGGCATGAAAAGGCATATGATAACACTATCTCGTATAAAAAATGAATTTATTGAAGAGGTAATATGAGCAATAGTAAAGAATTATCCAAAGAACGTTATTCTCAATTTGCTGATGGCTATATTACGAGTTTGACTCATGCTAAAGGCGCAGACCTTAATATGCTCATTGACATCGCACAACCTCAAGCACATTGGCAGGTATTAGATATCGCTACAGGTGGCGGACATACTGCCCTCAAGTTTGCTCCACACGTCAATAAGGTAATTGCGACTGATCTCACGCCAACAATGCTTGATAAAGCTCGCGAATTTATTACGTCTCAAGGTGTCATCAATGTAGAGTTTGAAGTAGCAGATGCCGAAAATCTGCCATTTGATAATGAACAATTTGATTTAGTCACTTGCCGTATCGCACCACATCATTTTCCTGATGTGGCAAAATTTGTGCAAGAATCTGCAAGGGTATTAAAAGTCGGTGGATTATTGCTGGTTCAAGACCATGTGTTATCGGAAGATGTTGCAGTTGCCACTTTAGCCGATTCATTTGAAAAACTGCGTGACCCTAGCCATAATCAAGCCTATTCAGCCAATGCATGGAAAAGTTTCTTTGAATCTGTAGGGCTAAAAGTCCAAACAATGAATGAATTGACCAAACGCCATCAATTTTTAGATTGGTCAGCACGCCAAGGCAATAGCGCCGAAGTTCAAGCTGAATTGATAAACATGGTAGCCAATGCTCCAGAGGCAGTTAAAGCGTGGATGCAACCAATGGCGTGGGAGACAAAAGACGCGTCTTTTGTGAATCATCACATCATCATTGCAGGTTATAAATCTGACTCAAAAAAGTAAGCTAAGTTCGGTACAATAGAAGCAATATATTATTTCCGCCTCTCTATCTTGTCTATGAGAGAAGATAGTCAACTACTTTACAGTTCATAACAATGAGGAAATCTAAGTCTATGATAGATAAATTTAAGGCTCGTGGCACATTCGATACAGGTAATGGCGAGGCTATTATCTACCGTCTGAGCAAATTAATTGAGCAAGGCATCGGCAATGTTGAAAATTTGCCATTTAGTATCAAAATCTTGCTCGAAAATGCCCTTCGTAACCTTGACGGCAGAAACTTTACTGAGGAAGATGTTCGCAATATCGCTAATTGGTCTGGGGATAATCATAATCCAGTAGAAATCCCTTATGGACCTGCCCGCGTCATTTTGCAAGATTTCACAGGTGTGCCTGCTGTTGTCGACCTTGCCGCACTCCGTAGTGCAATGGCACGTTTAGGCGGTGACCCTGCCAAAATTAACCCTGTTGTCCCTGTAGACCTTGTCATTGACCATTCTGTACAGGTGGATGCCTTCGGTAGTGATGCTGCCATCATGATTAATGCTGAAAAAGAATTTGTGCGTAATCGTGAACGCTATGAATTTCTACATTGGGGGCAAAAAGCCTTTGATAACTTTAAAGTTGTCCCACCAGCAACAGGGATTGTGCATCAGGTCAATTTAGAATTTCTAGCCAATGTCGTCCAACTCTATGATGACCCACAAGGCGAGGGCAAAGTTGCGCTACCAGATACCTTAGTCGGTACAGACAGCCACACCACCATGATTAACGGTTTGGGTGTTCTCGGTTGGGGTGTTGGGGGTATCGAAGCTGAAGCCGCTATGCTTGGTCAACCAGTCTATATGCTGATGCCAGAAGTAATTGGTTTCAAAATTACAGGACAATTACCCGAAGGTGCAACCGCTACTGACCTCGTATTAGTTGTTACACAAATGCTCCGTAAAAAGGGTGTCGTCGGCAAATTTGTCGAATTTTATGGCAAAGGTCTCAGTAGCATGACCTTACCAGACCGCGCAACCATTGCGAATATGGCTCCTGAATATGGCGCAACCATGGGTTTCTTCCCTGTGGATGAAGAAGTCCTCAGCTACATGCGTCGTACAGGGCGTGATGAAGCCACAGTTGAATTAGTCGAACGCTATTCTAAAGAGCAAGGCTTGTTCCGTACTGATGATACGCCAGACCCAATGTTCAATGATACGCTTGAACTCGATTTGAGTACCGTTGAACCCAGTGTTGCGGGTCCATTGCGTCCGCAAGACCGTATCTTGCTCAAAAACCTCAAAACGAAATTCAATGATGCTCTAGTTGCACCGCAAGGTCCACAAGGCTTTGAGCTGTCACCAGAGGCATTAGGCAAAACAGGGCTGTATAAAGATAACGGTACAGAAATTGAAATGACACATGGTGATGTTGTCATTGCGGCAATTACTTCCTGCACCAATACCAGCAATCCTTCGGTGATGGTTGCCGCAGGCTTACTTGCTAAGAAAGCAGTCGAAAAAGGCTTGACCCGTAAACCATATGTCAAAACTAGCCTTGCACCAGGGTCTAAAGTTGTGACCGAATACCTCAATAAAGCAGGCTTGACTGAATCCCTAGAAGCACTCGGTTTCCATACCGTCGGTTATGGTTGCACGACCTGTATCGGTAACAGTGGTCCCTTACCTGACCCTGTGCGTGAAGCAGTTGTATCGGGTGATTTAGTGGCGACCTCAGTTCTCAGTGGTAATCGTAACTTCGCAGGACGTATTGGTCCCGAAGTACGGGCGAACTTCTTAGCATCACCACCGCTTGTCGTAGCGTATGCAATTGCGGGTTCAGTTGATATTGACATTAATAATGACCCTATCGGGCAAGACCCAGCAGGAAACAATGTCTACTTAAGCGACATTTGGCCCACACGCCAAGAAATACTAGATGTTGTACAGAGTAGCGTGACATCGCAAATGTATACAGAACAATATGGCAATACCTATACAGGCAATCAAAAATGGAATGAAATCCCTAGCCCTGATAGTGCCGTTTACGAATGGGATGACGACAGCACCTACATCCAAGAACCCCCATTCTTCATTGATATGCCACCACAACCTGCGGCAGTCAAAGCAGTAAAATCGGCGCGTGTGATTGGTCTCTTTGGCGATAGTGTCACCACTGACCATATTTCACCTGCTGGCGCAATTGCGATTAATAGTCCCGCCGCCAAATACTTGATGGATAGAGATGTTGAACCGCAATATTTCAATAGTTATGGTTCACGACGCGGTAATGACCGTGTGATGACGCGCGGTACATTTGCCAATGTGCGCTTACGTAACAAACTCGTACCGGGTAGTGAAGGTAACGTGACCTATCATTTGCCAAGTGGAGAAGAAACCACTTTCTACGATGCAGCCATGCGCTACAAATCCGAAGGCACAGACCTCGTTATTCTTGGTGGTAAAGATTACGGCATGGGGTCTAGCCGAGACTGGGCAGCGAAAGGCACATTGTTACAAGGCATTAAAGCTGTCATTGTTGAGAGCTACGAGCGTATTCACCGCAGTAACCTCGTTATGATGGGTGTGTTGCCATTACAATTTGCAGACGGTCAAACATGGGAATCACTCGGCTTAACAGGGCATGAAGCGATTGATATTCCTGTGACTGATGATATACAAGCAGGGGATACTCTTGAAGTAACCGCCACAGCCGAAGATGGTACAGTCACCAAATTTAACGCTGTTGTCCGCTTAGATACACCTGTAGAAGTTGATTACTACAAACATGGTGGTATCTTGCAATATGTCCTACGGGGCATGATGCAGAACTAAAGAGTGTTTTAGCATTACAGCTTTTAAAGGGCGTATCCTATCGGGTGCGCTCTTTTTGATTTTCAAAACTATAATATAATAAAAGTTCATTGTTAATATTTATTTAAGGTAACTCATGCAAATTACTCATATTGAAGTTAAAGGTTTTCGTTCACTGTATGATGTAAATATATCTACTCATGATTTGACTTTATTAATTGGAGAAAATGATGCAGGAAAAAGCTCTGTATTGGATATATTAGAAATTTTCTTAGATGGAAAATATCCTGATGATGATGATTTTTATAAGGAACTCGGACAAAGTGGAAAAGAAAATTTTTCTGAAACTATATGTGTAACAATTTCATTCAGACCTGATGAGTGGGATAAACCTCTGCGTCCATATTTGGATAAACATCATAACCTTATTCTAAAAAAGGAATTTGGTAGGAATGGGGATAGAACTACATGGTTTAAAGGAAAGAAGTTTGAAGATGAAAATTTGAATCAAGACTTTTCAAAATTAAGTGCTGGTGAGTTCGATGCTCTACTTGATGACTTAAAGATAGATATTGAAGGTAGAAGAAATAATGATATGAGAATGGACGCTATGCAAACTTACTTGCAAACTGCAGAC
Organism: Phototrophicaceae bacterium; assembly: GCA_965230145.1. Taxonomy (GTDB): domain Bacteria; phylum Chloroflexota; class Anaerolineae; order Aggregatilineales; family Phototrophicaceae; genus JAUZRW01. The sequence continues at coordinate 987,467 of CBDDKI010000002.1, read as the reverse complement.
GAAATCGAGGATTGGATAACTATTTCCGAAAAAGATGTTAAGTCTATTATGCCTATTTTCGAGCGATATAGAGCAATTGACTACACTCAACCTGAGACCTTTGTAAAAAAGACATTGCAAAATCTTTATACTTCAATGATATATAAGAAAATTGATGATAAATCAGAATTAATAGATAGTCTAAAAGATTTACAAAATGATTTTACCGAACAAGCAAACACACAGATTAATAACCTGAAAACTATAATTCATAAATATCATCAACAAATAATAGATATTATATACACACCAATAATGGACTTTAGTAAAGGTTTCACAGGTGGCGATTTTTACATTGATGATGGACGTGGTCCACACAGATTAATGAAAACAGGTGATGGAACTAGAAGACGTATACTTATGGCTACAGTCGATTGGAGTAATCAAGTTATACGTGAGACCTTGGAGAACCAAACAATAATTCGAGGTTATGATGAACCAGATAGCAACCTACATTATTATGCTCAGAGAAATATGTATGATGGAATTACAGATATAACTGGTAAAAATGATGAGCAAAGCTCAAGAGTACAATCATTAATCTGTACACACTCTTTACCTATGATTGATAAAGCTCCAGCCACAAACATCAATCAGCTGAGTTTGATATCAAATGGTCAAACTGAAGTGAAATATTTGAGAACAGATGATGATGAGACGATTGAAGAATTCATAAATGCTATAGCTCGTGAATTAGGTATTACTAATACAATGCTTTTCTATGAAAGATGTTACCTTATAGTGGAGGGAGCAACTGAAGAAAATGCTTTACCTATTTTGTACCGACAAAAATACAGTTCAAGTATGATTGATGACGGTATACGCTTAATTAATATTGAAGGAAATGGTGGTTGGCTTGGTCTTTTGAGACTTTTAGGTAAGAATCGTGAACATAATACTCTGATGCTCTTAGATTCTGATACAAAAAATGATTATGAAAAAAAGTTTGAACAAGCAGGACTTAGTGATTCATTTAAGAAGGAACAAACTTATTGGGCTGGTATCAATGAATTTGAAGATGAGTTTACAGATGACATAATTCTTAATTGCCTTCACAATCATTGGAAACCATTAGATGGAAATGATTGGGAGAAATCTGAGTTAGAAGAGATCAGAAATTCAGCCAAAAATAGCAATCGTAAGAAAGACAAATTTTCTGAGCAACTCAAAAAGAAGATTAACAGTGCAATGCAGGGACAAAAAACATGCACAAAGGCAGAGTTTGGCATCAGTCTAGCTCGTACTTGCTCATCAGAAGATATACCAGAAAGTATAATAAACTTATTTGAAAGTGCTAGAAAAATAGCAAACAGTTAGTTGAAAACCTGTTTCACAGCCAATTCAAAATCAGGCAAAACCGTCCCACCTGTGAGAGTCTCACCCATGCGAAGTGTATTCGCTATATCATTGCCTTCATACACTGCAATGGTCTGACGTTGTGGGTCAACAATCCAAATCAGCTTCACGCCATCGGCTAAATAAGCGTCTACTTTATTGTTGATGTCAGTATATTTATCAGTCGGAGAGACAATTTCCACGACTAAATCAGGCACTAAAGTCAGAGGTTTATTGTCATCTTGAATATCTAAATTTTCACGCGACTTTATGAACAATACATCAGGGTAATAGGCATTTTTGATAAATCCAGAACTATCAAAAGTAATAAATAGCAATCTTGAAAAACTTTCGCCAATATCCGTTTTATATTCATATCGAACGAAAGTCTTAAAAAGTATATTTCTGATTTTTGTATGCCGTTTGAGTTCAATCGGTAGAGGAAAGACATACTGATTAATCAATTCAAAAGGCTGTTCTTCAAACCGTGCCATAAATTCATCTATTGGCATTCCAATTTTTGTGCGTTCAGCCATGTCTCACCTCTATCAACTCGCTACTTAGTTTATGATAACACAAAGGACAATAGAGTCGCTTTTACTGCTTTTCCTCTGCACCCAGAACTCGGCACTTTTTTCTCTTGTTCATATCAACGGTCATATGTACGACTTTTACACTCTGTTTTTTTGTATCATAGCATAGGCACAATTGTATTTTAAATATGCCTATGCACCTTACCAATTTCATAAATTAACCAAGTGAAATAACAGGCTTTTCACACAAACGAAATACAAACTTTGCTGGCAAAATTTCCCTGTTAATTCCCTGTTATTTTTGCTACCTCACGCCCAAAATGTTCCTGTTTTCCCTGTTATCTCCTGATAAACAGGGAAAATCAATCATGACTTACCCACCAAATTCTTTATCAAAAGCAATTAAAGCCTCAATCACATGGTCGAGTTGCTCTTGGCTCAATTCAGCAAACATTGGCAATGATAAGGCTTCTTTAGCATATTGCTCTGAATACGGGAATGTGCCTTCGGGGAGTTTCATCTCACTATAAGCAGGTTGGAGATGAATCGGAATTGGGTAGTGTATCCCTGTACTGATATTCCGTTCCGCCAAATATTGCTGGAGTTCATCACGCTTTGTTGTGCGTATCACATACAAATGCCATACACTACTTGAACCATCCCCAATAACAGGCAATTCATAACTCGTATCCTGCAATTGCTGGGAATAATACTCAGAATGTTCATTGCGCTTGGCATTCCATTGGTCTATGTAACGCAATTTCACTCGTAAAACAGCCGCCTGTACCGTATCCAATCGCCGATTATAGCCTTTGATATCATGATGATATTTTTGGCTTTGCCCATAATTGCCCAGCATCCGTAATTTCTTTTCAGCCTCAGCATTATTGGTCACAACCATGCCTCCATCACCATAAGCCCCTAAGTTCTTGCCTGGGTAAAAACTGAACATCCCAGCATCACCAATAGACCCAGCCCGCTTGCCTTTGTAATATGCCCCATGTGCTTGCGCCGCATCTTCAAAAACCAGTAGATTATGTTGTTTGGCAATCTTCATAATCGGATTCATATTCACCGTTTGCCCGTAGAGATGCACAGGAATAATCGCACGTGTTTTTTCAGTAATTACCTGTTCTATCAGGTCAGCTGGCATATTGTAGGTGACAGGGTCGCAATCAATCAAAATCGGAGTTGCTCCAGCTGCCGAAATACCCAAAGCGGTTGCAATATAGGTGTTTGCGACTGTAATGACCTCGTCATCCTCGCCAATATCAAAGGCGCGTAGTGCCATATCAATTGCTGATAAGCCCGAGTCCACCCCAACTGCATAATCCACCCCACAAAATTCAGCGAACTCTTGCTCAAGTGCTTTCACATCTTGCCCTAAGATAAAATCACCTCGCCCAAAAACGGCTAGTGCTGCGCTATCGACTTCATCTTGGATAGTTTTATATTGCGCTTTTAAGTCTACAAACGGCACAGATATTGCCATCAATCTTTCTCCATTAACTACTTCTATGAACTATGGGCGTAAGCATACACAACATCTTTATATATTTCATGGTTTGAGTTCAGTAATTATGATACATTCAGCAGATATTTTCTGAACTAACAGAGGTAAATAAACTATGGAAAAAATAATCGAATGTGTCCCGAATTTTTCAGAAGGTCGTCGCCAAGATGTGATAGATGCTATCGCTAACTCTATTTCTAGCGTGGAGAATGCCCATTTACTGCATGTTACCAGTGACTCTGACCACAATCGTACTGTGATGACCTTTGCGGGTTCACCTCAAGCAGTGATGACTGCCGCCTATAATGCGATTAAGACAGCCTCTAGATTAATTGATATGCGTCAACATTCGGGTGTTCATCCACGAATTGGCGCGACAGATGTTGTCCCTTTTATCCCTTTAGATGGCGCAACTATGGAAGATTGTGTACAAATTGCGCGTGAACTCGGTCAAAAAGTCGGGAATGAACTCGGCTTACCTGTTTACCTTTACGAAGAAGCGGCTGTAAAAACCGAAAGACGAAGTTTAGCAACCGTTCGACGTGGGCAATTTGAAGGTCTGGTTGAGTCAATCACCGAGCCAGACCGTGTACCTGACTATGGCAAAGCTGAAATGGGGTCGGCTGGGGCAGTTACCATCGGCGCACGCAAGCCATTGATTGCCTATAATGTTTACCTCACAACTGATGACGTAGGCATCGCCCAGAAAATAGCCAGTGCTATTCGAGGGTCAAGTGGTGGATTATCAGGCGTGAAAGCAATAGGCTTATTGGTAAAAGGGCGCGCACAAGTCAGTATGAATCTTGTTGATTATGAAAATACGCCAATTTACCGCGTAATGGAACTCATTCGGATTGAAGCGCAAAAGTATGGTGTAGCAATCTATGAGTCAGAATTAATTGGTTTGATGCCTCAAGATGCTCTCATTCAGTCGGCGGCATGGTATTTACAATTGCCCCAGCTTGATGCCTCCCATTTACTAGAGAATTGCTTGAAATCAATTTAATATGTTTCTAGCTATTATTATCCGTAACAATAATTAAATACTTAACAAAATTTGGCGATTTTAACACGCAAATTTGTATTCTCGTTAGCATAGACCTTAAGTCTGGATATAATAAATGTAACAAAAATGCAATCATTCTAAACAGATTTAGGAGCTAAAGGCATGTCTGATACAGAAAATCCTGCCTTAATCCTCGTGGTTGATGATAATGAAATGAATCGAGATATGTTATATCGTCGATTAAAGCGTCAAAATTATGGGGTAATTGTTGCTGAGGATGGTGAGCAAGCCTTATCAATGGTGAAAGAACAATCCTTCGACCTCATTTTGCTTGATATTATGATGCCAAATATCAGCGGTTATGACGTTTTAGAGCGACTTAAAGCTGATGACGAAACGAAACACATTCCAATTATTATGATTTCCGCCGTTGATGACCTTGATAGCGTTGTGCGCTGTATTGAATTGGGGGCTGAGGATTATTTGTTCAAGCCATTTAATCCTGTTCTATTAAAGGCACGGGTAGGGGCTAGTTTACAAAAAAAACGTTTCTCAGCACATAAGCTACCATCTATCATTGAGGATTCGCAAAAAGCCTTGACCTCTCTACAAGAGACTGCATTATCCGATGATCAAAAAACACATATTGATACATTACAGGCGCAAATTAAGAAAATCAGCGACATGCTCAACGAAGCAAGTTAATTGCCTTGCACAAGGAAAATTAGATGGCAAAGATATTATTAATCGAAGATAATGAGATGAATCTCGATATGCTCTCGCGTCGATTGGAACGGCGCGGTTATGAAGTATTAGTTGCAACAGATGGCGCACAAGGTATTGCAGTTGCAAAAGAGGGTTCACCTGACCTCATCTTGATGGATATGAGCTTACCTGTAATGGATGGTTGGGAAGCAACTCGACGTATCAAAGCCGATGATAGCTTGTCACATATTCCGATAATTGCTTTAACAGCCCATGCTATCGCAGGTGATCGTGAAAAAGCTATTGCTGTAGGGTGTGATGAATATGAAAGTAAGCCTGTTAAATTTCCACGATTGCTTGGGAAAATACAAGACTTTTTAGGTGAAGAATAATATTCTAGTAGAAAAATCTGACGCAGGAAATAGTTATGGCAATGGATAAGCCAGTTAAACGCATCGGTAATCGCTATATACTCCTTGAGGAAATTGGTGAAGGAGGCATGGGGATTGTTTATCGTGCAAAAGACCGACTAGTAGGACGTGATGTTGCCTTAAAACGGGTTCTGACAGATTTGCAGTCTTTGAATTTAGATGACACACACCAGATTGAAAATTTCCGCCTTGCTTTAGCACGCGAATTTAAGCTATCAGCTTCCCTAAGACACCCTAACATCGTTGATGTACTAGATTATGGCTTCGATGATGAACAACAACCGTATTTCACGATGGGGTTGCTACAAAATCCCCAAACAATAGTTGATGCTACAAAGTCATTGACAATATCTGAGCGTATTGAATTTGTTGTGCAGATGCTATATGCCCTGAGTTACTTGCATCGACGTGGAATTGTTCATCGTGACCTGAAACCTGCGAATGTTTTGGTAGAAAATGGTCGCGTCAAAGTCTTAGATTTTGGCTTGTCCATTATGCACGAGCGTAATTTGCCTGAAGATGTTGCCGATACAACCGCAGGTACACTCGCGTATATGGCACCTGAAATACTCTCAGGTGCAGTCGGTAGTATATCAGCAGATTTGTATGCTGTGGGCATGATGTCATATGAAATTATTGCTGGCGAACATCCCTTTAAACTCAATGACCCTACTTATCTCATTAACCAAATCTTGATGGATACACCATCCATGAATGATTTGGATGTCTCTGTTGAGCTAGCTACTGTATTAACGAATTTAGTTCAAAAAGACCCATCGAGTCGCTTTCAATCGGCTATTCAAACAATTGATGCATTACATGCGACCATCGACATTCCGCGAACAACTGAGACAGTCGCAATCCGCGAGAGTTTTTTGCAAGCGGCTCGCTTTGTTGGGCGTGAAAACGAGATGAAATTACTCACAGATGCCTTAGATAATGCAATTGAAGGAGAACAATCCGCATGGCTAATTGCAGGGGAAAGCGGAGTAGGAAAATCGCGTATTATTGATGAATTACGCACTCAAGCGATGGTCAATGGGGCGATTGCGATGCGTGGTCAAGCTGTTTCGGTAGGGAGTAGACCCTATGAAATGTGGCAAACTGCTTTGCGCTGGCTTTGTTTACTAGATGACTATTTATCAGATAGTGATATTGCATTGCTAAAGTCATTTGTGCCAGATGTGAATAATCTAATTTCGCGTGATGTCTCACTGATAGATGCGGTCGTTTTATCTGCTGATGAAATGCAGTCGCAGATGCTACAATTATTTAAACGTGTATTACGTGTGGCAAATCGTTCTATGGTGATGCTATTTGAAGATATTCATTGGGCAGGTAGCGAAAGTTTGCAGGCATTAGCACAGTGGACAGCAATGGTAGATAATTTACCAATTTTAATTGTGGCGAGTTATCGTGATGATGAAAACCCAAATTTACATGAACAATTCTCACAGGTTCAAACAATTAAGTTAGGTCGTTTGGATAATGCTGGCATTGCTGAATTGAGTGCGGCGATGTTGGGTGATGCTGGTCGCGCACCACAAGTAGTTGACTTATTGTGGCGCGAAACCGAGGGTAATGTTTTCTTTATTGTAGAAGTTGTTCGTGCTTTAGCTGAACAAGTCGGCAATTTAGAAGATATTGGTGTGATGACATTACCGTCACAGGTCTTTGCCGGTGGGGTGCAAGCAGTTGTCGAACGCAGACTCAGTCAACTTGATAACGATAGCATTCAATTATTGCGCTACGCGGCAGTGATTGGGCGTGAATTGAAACTAGATATTCTCGCTAAAATTATGCCGAAAATGGATTTTGAGGACTGGTTAGCCAATGCTATTAGTGCGGCAGTTTTAGAATTGAATAACGAAGTTTACCAATTTGCACATGATAAATTACGTGTGGGTTTATTAGAAACTATTGATACTGAACAACTACGTAGTAACCATCAGGCAATAGCGAAAGCATTAGAAAACTTATATGGGGATAATCCCAATTATGCCAATGCGTTAGCCTATCATTGGGGACAAGCTGGAGATATTCTTAAAGAAGAACGATATGTCACGTTCGCAGGGGAGCAATCACTTAAAATTGGCGCATATCATGAAGCAATTGAACAATTTATCCGTGCAAAGCATCTGGTTGAAAACCTTAATTTAAGTGACGAGAAAAAGAAACGTAAATATGTTCATCTTTGCCAACGCTCAGGTGAGGCATATCTTGGATTTGCTAATTACACAAAAGCTAAAACTCTGTATAAAGAGAGCTTAGACTTATGTGAATCTCTTGAAGATGATATAGCAATAGCTGTTTCATTAGGGCATTTGGGCAATGTCGATTTTGCGACGGAAAATTTTACTGATGCAAAAGACTTTTATGACCGTGCATTGAAACTGTATCGTGGGGCAAGTAACCAAGCAGGTATCGCTCGGACTCTCAGTCGTTTAGGCGATATTGCTTATGAACTTGGTGAGCAGGAGAAAGCCAAAGTCTATTATCAAGAGAGCTTACAAATCTCGCGTGAAATAGGCGAAGACTGGGGCATGGCTGGCGTATCTCGTACCCAAAATGTCGATGATGAGGGGACAGGTACATCTGTCGATAATCTTATTGCTTTACTGTTAGTCGGTCAGGAACGCGATGATATGCCTTTTATCATCAATACATTGATGCGACTAAGCCGTGCGTACATAAAAAATAATCATAATGTGTCGGCACTAGAATTATTAGCTTCAATATTGCACTTCAAAGAAACTCCCGATGATGTGTTAGATGATGCCGAGCAACTGATTTTCGTTTTACAAGAAAAATTAGAGCAGTCTGTGGCTGAGGCAGCTTGGGAAGCTGGTAAAGACCACAAGTTGGATGATGTATTGCATACATTGTTGGCTCAGTAAGAAAACTTCTTCAAAATGGCATCAACTTGTGACACATAGCTAGCACCGAATAAGCATACATGAACTAAGAGCGGATACAAATTATAGATATAGCGACGTTCCTCGAAAAAATCAGGCTCAATTGAACGTAAACTGCTGTATGTATCGAAAAACGCTTGTCCAAAAGTTCCGAATAAAGTGCTGAACGCTAGTTCAATTTCGGGATGAGCGTAGTAGATAGCGGGGTCAATAAAACTGGCGACTTTTTCATTTGTTGTTAAAATGTTTCCACTCCACATGTCGCCATGAATAAGTGAAGGAACATCAGGCTCATAAAGAAAGTCATCTAACCGAGTTGCAAATTGTTCTATTCGCTGACGTATTGATAGCGGTAATTCCTGTGCTTTGTAAGCAACATCTGCCATATAAATCAGGCGTTTTTCTCGAAAAAAGTCTATCCAACTATCATATTGCGTGTTTGGTTGATGCAAGCTACCAATTAGTGTATCAAAGTTTAAGCCAAATTTGTCCGACGAGATATCATGCAAACTGGCAAGATGATGTGCCGCATTTTCTTGGACATTAGAGCTAATGCCACCCTGATTATCAATATAACGCATGATGAGTAGATTAGACTCACTGTGAATAACTTCTGGAATAGGTAGCTCACTATGTTTAGCTAAATAGCGGAGCATCCGACCTTCAATATCCAGTGTTGCTTTATCGCCTTTAGCAACTTTTACCGCAACAGACTGACCATCAATAAAATCAACACGATAAACCTCAGCAATCATACCTCCCGACAAGGGTGTCATACGGGCAATTTCATGACCAATGAGATTTTGTATTCGGTCAGTATTCATCAAGATAAGTCGTCTGCAAGTAGCGCAATTGCTTGAACTAACAGTTTATGTTCGTTCTGGTGCATACGGTCTTGGAAATCTTGTAATGTATCATGCTCTAAGATAGGCACATGCACTTGAATAATGACCTCACCTGCATCTACTTCGGGAATAGCATAATGAACCATGATGCCACTGTAGTCAATTTGTCCTTGTTGATAGGCTTCGTAAGCGCGTTCAATTGCATTGATACCGTCGAATTGACCGGGAAGTGCAGGATGCAAATTGATTACTTTTAGGGGAAAATGGTCTAAGAACGCAGGACTGAGTATGTGCATCCAGCCTGCTAAGACGATTAAATCAGGCTCGTATTGAGCGACTTTTTCAGCGAGGTCAGCATCATATTCTTCGCGTGATTTTCCCTCATCTTTATAGGGTTTGTACGGGAAGTAGACACTTTCTATACCCGAGTTTTTGGCACGCTCTAATCCATAAGCATTTTTTCTATTAGATACTACGGCAATAACCTCTGCTTTGAGATGTCTTGCCTGAATTGCATCAAGGATGGCTTGTAAGTTACTGCCATTACCTGAGATAAGCACGACTAAGCGCATAATTTATCCTTCAATCTGGACTGCACCGCTACCATTCACAATATAACCAATGCGTTGAATGTCTATGCCTGTTGATACGACCACTTGCTCATCTTCGGCTGGCACAATCACAATCATGCCAATGCCCATATTGAATACACGATACATTTCTGCTTCATCAACCTGCCCAATTTCTTGAATCATCTCGAAAATAGGGAGTGTTTTCCAAGTAGTTGGGTTAATCAGTGCATCGACATCGCTCGGTAAAATTCGTGGGACATTATCGATAATGCCACCACCCGTAATGTGTGCCAGTCCGCGAATATCGACCTGTGCATTTTTTAGAGCATCAATATCATGAACATAATTACGATGGATAGCTAAGAGAGTTTCGCCTAACGTTGCGCCGAGTTCTTCAAAATAAGTATCTAAATTTAGTTCATTTAAGACAGCACGCGCCAGTGAAAAGCCGTTTGTATGTAGACCTGTACTCGGTAAGCCAAAGATAATGTCACCTGATTTGATTCGGCTACCATCTATTAAATTGGGCTTATCCAGTACGCCGACAATTGTTCCGACAACATCTACTTCGCCTACTTCGTAAACGTTGGGCATTTCAGCTGTTTCGCCACCGAGTAAGGCACATCCTGCTTCCTCACAGGCTTTCGCCATACCGATAACAATTTCGGAGATTTGCTCAGGAATCAATTTGCTACTGGCTACATAATCAAGAAAAAATAGTGGTTTCGCACCTTGTACCAGAATATCATTGATACAATGATTGACTAAATCCTGACCAATCGTATCCCATTTGCCTAATGCTGATGCAATTTTCGTCTTCGTCCCCACGCCATCTGTGGATGCGACCAAGACAGGTGATTGCATCTGCTTCAAATCATCAACAGCAAATAATCCCCCAAAATTCCCAGTATCAGATAAAACGCTTGCTGTGTAAGTCGCTTGAACGGCTGATTTCAGTAGGTCAACAGTTTTTTGACCTGCATCAATATCAACGCCAGCTTTTGCATAATGGCTTTGTTTATCAGTCATAATTGCCTTTCCTATAGCGTTGCGCCGACATATAAGGCTTTTGTCGGGGGTGTTTGGAGGTCTTGTTGAAGACGTTTTCGTATGAAAATAGGGTAGCATGTTAATCCAGCGTCATGCTCAAGTTCATCAAAACTGATTACACGAATATCGCTTAGAATTTGAGAATGTTCATCAGCTTCGGGGTCATGCCCGAGCGAAAATGAGCCTGATTCGATATTACCAAGAACATAAAATTCAATAACTGGCGTTTCATAATAAAATAAACGAATATACAGCAGGCGTTCGATAGCCACAATAAGGTTAGTTTCTTCTTGCGCTTCACGGATTGCTGCTTGCGGGATTGTTTCGCCCTTTTCAACACCGCCACCAGGTAAAACCCAATGCGTGCGGTCTGCAAACGTGTGTTCAACCGCAATAAGTCCATCATCTTTGGGGATAATAACTCGTGCACCCCATTTCACAGTTGGTGGCAAAATCAGCTGTGAGTAATCGCCAGCAGGCACAAGTGAGGATAAGTGTGCGAGTTGCCAACTACTCATAGATGTCACCAATATCAGACCGATAGTGCATCCCGTCGAAATGTATCTTTTCAATACCTGCGTAAGATAGTTTGAGAGCATCTTCTAATGTAGCACCCAATGCCGAAACAGAGAGTACACGTCCGCCATTTGTGATTAAAGCATCATCGACTTGCTGTGTGCCAGCATGAAATACAATACTATTTTCCACAGTATCAACACCTGAAATTGCTAGTCCTTTTGGATAACTTTCAGGATAGCCTTCTGATGCACAGACAACGGTAGAGCAATAGCCAGAATGCCATTCAATATCCACTTGGTCGAGTGTGCCGTCAATGCAAGCGAGCATAATATCGTACAAATCTGTCTTGAGTAGGGGAAGAACAACCTGTGTTTCAGGGTCGCCAAAACGACAATTATATTCGAGAACTTTTGCTCCTTTTTCAGTCAACATCAGACCTGCGTATAAAATGCCAATATAGGGTGTTCCGAGTGTATCCATGCCCTCTAAGATAGGTTTTAAGGCTGTGTCTGTGATTTCGTCAATCAGGTCTTGCGAGATGTCATTGGCAGGAGCAATTGCACCCATGCCACCTGTATTTAAGCCTTTATTGCCATCTAAAGCTCGTTTGTAGTCACGCGCAACGACCATCGGCTTAACTGTTGTGCCATCACAAAAAGCTAAGACTGATATTTCTCGCCCTTGTAACCGTTCCTCTATAATGATGATGTCACCTGCATCGCCAAATGCTTTGTCGGACATAATCATGTGGATAGCTTCGCCTGCTTCTTCTTGTGTATCACAAACGATGACCCCTTTACCTGCGGCGAGTCCTGACGCTTTAACAACTACAGGCTTTTTATATTCATTTAGGAACTTGCGCGCTTCATCATAGTCATCGGTGGTGAAAAACTCACCTGTAGGGATACCCTGTTGAATCATGAAATCTTTAGAGAAGGCTTTGCTACCTTCAATTTGTGCAGCAAACTGCTTGGGTCCAAAAATCTGTAATCCATCGGTTTGGAATAAATCAACAATGCCCTCTGTTAGTGGCACTTCTGGACCAACGACAGTTAAATCAATTTCGTTTTCTTTGGCAAAGTTTAGGAGCGCATCGAAGTCGTTAACTGCAATATTTATATTCTCAGATGGTACGCGTGGATTTAGTCCGACGCCATCATTGGCATCCCATTGTGTACCGCCGTTGCCCGGCGCAACAAAAACTTGCTCAACTTGTTCAGAACGCGACAGTGACCACGCTAGTGCATGTTCACGTCCACCACTACCAATAACGAGTACCTTTGCCACAGATTACCCCCACATGCTTTCAAAGAGTGTTTTATCGCGTTCGTTCTCAAATAACCATTCTGGAATATCTATTGGATAATCACCGCTAAAGCAAGCTGTGCAGTAATCATTGCGGAAGCCGACGACTTTCTGGATAGCATCTAACATGCCGGGCAAGGTCAAATAACCGAGACTATCAGCACCAATTCGCTCACAGATTGCATCAATATCCATCTTAGCGGCAATCAATTCCTTATACGTCGCCATATCGACCCCCATAAAGCAAGGATGTTTGACAGGAGGCGATGAGACGCGTACATGAACTTCACTTGCGCCAGCGTCACGCAAGAGTTGTACAAGTGGGGCGGCTGTGTTGCCCCGAACAATACTATCATCGACTAAGACAACCCGTTTCCCACGTAAATTGGATGTGAGAGCATTGTATTTCAAATTCACACTTTGCTGACGTAAGCCATCTTCGGGTTGAATGAAAGTGCGTCCGATATAGCGATTTTTAGTTAAACCTTCGCCAAATGGGATACCTGACTGACTAGCAAAACCGATGGCGGCAGGTGTTGCACTATCAGGCACACCGATAACCAAATCAGCATCAGCAGGGGCTTCTTGCGCGAGAATTTGCCCCATACTATGGCGTGTAGCATGAACCACTTGTCCGTCCAGTAGGGAATCAGGGCGTGCAAAGTAGACATATTCAAAGACACATAGAGCGCGTTTCTTAGCAGGTGGATGTCCCGCAAATTCACGAATGCCGTTTTTATCAATGCGGACAATCATCCCTGGTTGGACATAGTCAATGTATTCTGCACCGATAGTGCTTAATGCACAGGTTTCACTGGCAATGACATATCCTTCGTCTAATTTACCCAGACTAAGTGGGCGTAAGCCATGCGGGTCGCGGACGGCATAAATAGCGTCGCGCGTGAGGATTGCTAGCGAATATGCTCCCTTAACGATTTGCATCATCGCTCGAATACGCCCAATCCAATGGTCACCATCTTCGGCTTCGACCGTTAAACCCTCAGCTTCCCAGACTTCGGTGGGTGCGGCGAGAATTTGATTCATCATTTCGGTGTCGCTGGTTGAGGATAAGCCCACACCGCGTTTGAGCAATAATTGACGGAGTTCAAGGGCGTTGGTTAGATTACCATTATGTGATATGCCTAATGGACCATGAATGGTTTCGATAAGGTAGGGCTGAGCATTACGAACGTGTTGGCTACCTGTTGTACTGTAACGATTATGACCAATTGCCATGTGTCCTTCAAGCGGAGAGAGATTATCCTCGTTGAATACTTGGGAGACTAAACCCATACCTTTATGAATATAGGCTCGTTGTCCGTCACAAGTTGCGATACCTGCGGCTTCTTGCCCACGATGTTGGAGCGCATATAAGCCGAAAAAACTCAGGCGTGCGACATCACGTCCCTTGGCATAAATCCCAAAGACACCACATTCTTCGCGTGGCTTATCATCCATATAATCCGAAAACTGAATAGGGTTGCTCATGCTACCTCATTATGCTTACTTGGCGAACGATGCTAAGTTCTTTCTAATTCTCTGTGTTGCTGGTTGCTCTGCTGGGATAAATTCTTGCCCTGTGAGCATTTCATAGGCTGAAATATAGCGTTCTGCTACTTGTACTATAAATTCATCTGGCATTTTGGGCGCGTCCCCATCCCCTATATAACCCTGTGCTTTGAACCATTCGCGTAGAAATTCTTTAGAATAGTTTTCTGGTTTGCCAGCCTTGTAACTACTTTTTGTCCAGTAGCGACTGCTATCAGGTGTATGAATTTCATCTATCAAAGTGACTTCACCATCAATGAGTCCAAATTCGTATTTAGTATCAACCAAGATTAATCCAGCTTTATCTGCGATGGATTGTCCTCGTTTAAAAACAGCGATTGCCTTCTGCTGAATGTCGCTCCAAATATCAGCATCGATTAAACCACTTTCTACAATTTCTGCGCTTGTAATGCGCTCATCATGTCCATGTTCGGCTTTGGTTGTGGGCGTGATAATCGGTTCAGGTAGGGCATCATTTTTGCTGAGTCCATCAGGTAATTCAATACCATAAGGCTTTCGCTCACCATTTTTATATAATGTCCATAAGGAAGTGCTGGTTACACCTGTAATATAGCCTCTAACGACAACCTCTACTGGTAACGCTTGGGCTTCTTGTCCGACCATCACATTGGGGTCAGGCACAGAAAGCATGTGATTAGCAACGATGTCTTGTGTTTGCTCAAACCACCAGACGCTGAGTTGATTGAGTACCTGTCCTTTATAGGGAATTAAGCCTAAAATTTGGTCAAATGCGGATACTCGATCAGTCGTAATTAAGATACGTGTGTCGCCTTGCGAGTAAATATCACGTACTTTGCCTTTTATCTTCTCACCAAGATTCGGTACATCTACATTATCGACGCAGTTTGCAATTGCTTCCCTTAAGTCTTGCTGACTAAGCATTTTTTACCCCATTCTCAAAGAGAACCAGTCCAAAATTACCTGTTACGCCTCGATGATAATGTGGATGTTGCCAAGGGAAGATATGGTCTTCGGGATGAGGCATCAAACCCATGACATTGCCCTCGTGGTTGTTTAGGGCGGCAATACCTGAAACGCTACCATTAGGATTGAGAGGGTAACCAACAGTGTTGCCATCAGCATCGACATAAGTAAGAGCAACTTGACCTTTATCCCATAAGCGTTGGGTTACTTGCTCATTGCGAGGCATAACGCGACCTTCACCGTGTGCGATAGGGCAGAAGATGAGGTCATCTAAGCCTTCTGTAAAAAGACTTGTACTTTGTTGATTAGGCTTGAGATAAACCCAACGACATTCAAAATGACCATTCTCGTTGTATGTCAGTGTGACATCTCGATTGTCGCCTGATGCAAAATCGGTATTGGGTAGCAAACCTGATTTGAGTAAAACTTGGAATCCATTGCAAATACCAAGTACAGGTCGTCCGTTGAGAGCAAAACGTTCTAAATCGTCACGTAATTTGTAGCGTAAATCTTGTGCCCAAAGTTGACCCGCGCCTAAATCGTCGCCATAACTAAAGCCACCCGGAACAACCAGCATATGATAATCAAGCAAGTTCCGTTCGCCAGCTAAAAGCTGATTGATGTGTACAATTTCAGGCGCACCACCAGCTAATTCACAGGCGAGGGCAGCATCATGGTCACGGTTTGTGCCATTGGCGTGCAAAATTATTACATTAGGATTGCTATGTGCCGACGTTGTTCGGGTTGGACGAACTACTTTTTCGCTAGTGAACTTTTCTTCTGGAGTAGGTTTTTCGCTGGTAATGTGTCCACGATAGGCTTGTTCGAGTTCTTTTAGATTAATGGTGATACTGCCTAAGCAGTCACCAATAAAACCATCGTAGCATATATGAAATGTCTTGTTTTCGGTCACGACTCCAAGGTAATTCATATTAATATCGTGTTCATCAAACAAAGCATCTAAGGCTGATGAATCAGGGTCGTTTGTACTTACTTCTATGATGAATCGCCCTGTTGTTTCACTCATCAAAGTTGAAACCGGAGTGTTTGATAGAGATTGTCCCCATCCGAATGTTGCAACTTCAACTCCCAAACCACCAGCAATACACATCTCGGCGAGGGCTACTGCAATGCCACCTTCACTGACATCATGGCAAGAAACGACTAATCCAGCTTGAATAGCTTTGTGTAAAGCAAGCATGGTCTCAATAGAATTTTCATTTGGCTGAGGCACTGTGCCACCGTCAATACCATGAAGCATATTGAAGTGGCTACCACCCATTTCGTTACGAGTTTCACCGATTACGAAAAGCGCATTTCCTGCTTGTTTCAAATCCATTGTGACGGTTTTTCGCACATCAGTCACAATCCCCATTGCCGAAATCACTAAAGTTCCCGGAATAGCGTGGCGTGTGCCGTCTTTATCGGCATATTCGTTATTGAGGCTGTCTTTACCACTAATAAACGGGGCGTTGAAAGCAATCGCCGCATCATGGCAGGCTTTTGACGCTAAGACCAAAGAGCCTAATCTATCAGGTAAATTGGGGTTACCCCAACTAAAATTATCCAGGAGCGAGACTTGGTCAGGGTCAGCCCCGACAGCTACTAAATTTCGGAAGGCTTCGTCAATTGCTGCCCACCCCATTGCGTAGGGGTCAAGCTCTGTGAATTGTGGGCAAACGCCAATCGATAGGGCAAAGCCACGTACAGGCTGGTCACCCTCTCCCCCTGCATTATGCTTCGTTTCAATCGGCACAATGACTGTTGCATCACCACCGACATGCTGTTCAATTCCGACAAAGGGCTTAACGACTGTGCCACCTTGTACTTCGTGGTCATAACGGCGGACAACATCTTCTTTACTACGAATGTTGGGATGTGCCAGCAATTTGAGTAAAGTATCTTTTAAGTCAACATTCTCGCGTGATTTTAGACCTGTACTCTGTGGTCTTTCCCACTTGGCATACAATTCTCGGCGCGGTAGGCATTCATGTAATAAATCTGTACCAATGTTGCAAACGGTTTTATCACCATAGTGTAATGTGATACGTCCCTCATTACCAAATATACCAATATTTGTGATTTCAACATCTTGACCATCAGCAATTTTCTTGAGTCTATCCCAATTCTCAGGTGAGACTGCCATCACCATGCGCTCTTGAGCTTCACTGAGCCAAATTTCCCAAGGGCGTAATCCTGAATATTTAAGAGGAATTGTCTGGAGTTGAACCTCTGCACCGAGCACTTCACCCATTTCACCGATGGCTGAGGACAAACCACCTGCACCACAATCCGTAATGGCTGTGTACAATTTTTCGTCCCGCGCGCGTAAAATGACTTCCTGCACTTGTTTTTCATTAATCGGATGCCCAATTTGTACGCTAATTGAAGCAATTTCGCTCGTATTTGTATCCATCTCCATGCTAGAGAAGGTCGCACCTCGTAGACCATCGCGCCCTGTGCGCCCACCTAAGACGACAATGAAATCTCCTGCTTGTGGTTCGGTGCGATGGCTACCATGTGGCAAAATACCTACGCATCCACAGAATACTAGAGGATTCGCTGTGTAGCCTTTGTCGTAAAGGATTGCACCATTAACTGTTGGAATGCCCATCTTGTTGCCGTAGTCTTCGACACCATGTACCACACCTGCTTGTATCCGTCGTGGATGCAATACGCCTTCTGGTAACTCATCTTCTGACAAATCTTGTGGACCAAAACACAAAATATCCGTGTTAGCAATGGGTTTTGCACTGACACCCAAAACATCACGGACAACGCCCCCAACACCTGTATTTGCACCACCAAATGGCTCTAATGCTGAGGGATGATTATGTGTTTCTGCTTTGAAGGCGAGGTCATACTCATCATTGAAACGGACAATTCCTGCGTTATCAACAAAGGCACTATAGACCCAATCTTTGTTGACTTTATCTGTCGCTGCTTTGAGATATTGCTGGATAAGTCCATCTATTACTTCTATTTCGCCATTCTCATGTTCAAAGTTGATTTTGGCTTTGAAGGTTTTGTGTATACAATGTTCGCTCCAAGTTTGTGCGACCATTTCCAGTTCAATATCAGTTGGTTCACGCCCTTCACAGATATACCAATCCTGAACGGCTTTCATCTCATTCAAATCGAGGGACAAGCGACGTTCTTTGCTGATGTTCAACAGTTCGGTGTCATCTGCACCGCGAATGATAATAGTCTCTACGAAGCCATCCCCATCCCTCGGATCAATGAAGGGTGGGCTGATTGCTTTATCAATAGAATAGCGTTGCACAACCGTATTACTGAATACTTTGCTAGCTAGTTGCTCAAGTTCGTTTGTGGATAAATCGCCGTATAACTTAAAATGTTGCCCTGTAGCAACATTAGATAGCTCGATATTCAGATTTTTCGTAGCACGAATAAGGTTTTCGGCAACAGGGTCGGTGACACCTACTTGTAAGGTGACATCAATCGTGTGGTTTGCAACCCCTTGAGGACTTACCCCGATGATATATTGTTCTGTCACGGGGTCGGTCAGCAATTCACGGCTGATAGTTTCAATATCGTCTGGGGATAATTGCCCTTTGACAAAAAAAATACGGGTGTCGAAACAGCCCGTAAGAGAGTCTATGTTGAGTTGCTGAGCAGTAGTTACCCAATGATTTTGGGTATTTGTAGTTCGAGAAAAAACTTCAATGCGATAGGTTTGGAGGTCGCCCACCTGTTGCTCCTATGATTAGTCTCGTAAACAGGAGCATATTAAATTAGCTTAGCAATAAATTCAATTGTCTTAATGTTACTTTTAGGAATTATGCGGATATTGCTCAATTTCTATGTATCAACTAGAGTATGAAAATAGTCGAGGAGAACATCACATGCAAAAAGTAGGAACAATCAAATTTGTTCAAATTCAACGAGAATCACTTAAATTGATACAGAATCCTAGTGATGAAGCGATTTACCAAACAAGCCCTTTAGAGAAAGTGAAGCAGTTGCGGATTACTGATAAGGGATTTATTGGAATTGGTACATATGGTCAAGAATTAGTCGATGTTCATAATGAATCACATCCACAATCTCGGTATCGTGGTGATAACAAGCTCTCTTTTGGATTTCTCCAAAACTATGAACGCATGCGCGGACGTTTTGGCGACCACATCAAAGATGGTTATGCTGGTGAGAACATCATCATTGATGCGGATATTGATATTTTGAATTTGGACTATAAACGACGTTTTTTCTTCAAGCATGAAGATAGCTTAATTGAATTAAAAAATGTAATTCCTGCGCCACCATGCCGACCCTTTAGTGTGTTTTGTCTCATCGTTCCCCAATGTGCTGATGATATTAAAGGCGCATTGCAATTTCTTAGTAAAGGGACACGCGGATATTATGCTGAGGCAGTCACTGCAAATGATAGTTTTGTGATTCAAGCTGGTGATGAGTTACTAGTTGTCTAATGCAGACCAAACGTAAAGCATTTGCCTACATTACACAGAGAAATAAATTACTGGTATTTGAACATCCTGATGCACCGTCGGCTGGGATTCAAGTGCCAGCAGGGACTATAGAAGTTGGAGAAACTCCGCAAGACGGAGCATTACGCGAAGCCCACGAGGAAACAGGGTTAGAGTCTTTGCGACTTATGGGCTTACTCGGCGAACAAATCCGTGATATGTCGGATTTTGGTAAACATGAGATTCATCATCGCTGTTTCTATCATCTACTCTGTGAAGAAGAAACACCAGAAACATGGCAACATGGTGAACGTTTCCCCAGTGACCAACCCAACCACGACGGAAGCATTACACATCTGTTTAAATTTTATTGGGTAGACCTAAATCAATTACCTGAATTAATTGCTGACCATGATTTTTATGTGCCAAAACTAAGGTATAACTTGGGGCTTGATAAGGAAAATACTGAGGAATAACAATCCGAACATCAGCAGACCCCCAATAAAAAAAGGTGTGCTTGCTCCATATTGTTGAAACAAATATCCACCAATCAAAGGCGCACCCGCATTTGCGGCGCTCACAAACGACGAACTTACCCCGAGTATACTGCCATACTCATTTTTACTAACGCGCTTTGTCATCAAACTATTGAGACTTGGGCGGATAAGTCCTGCACCGATAGATAATGGCACAACGACAATTAGAACCCATATCACACCCCACCAACCCCGATTGCTTTCATCAGGGAGTAAGACATCAAAATTACCTAAAATAGCCTCAGTGGTGCTAGGTGCTTGTTGGGCGAGGTCAAATTCAGTTAAATCGCGCACATAGAAAAAATGCGGTTGTTCAGGGGTTAAAGCGAATAACAATAATCCAAGTGCGAGTAATCCTAATGCACCAAAAATCATCTTTCGTTCGCCATATTTTTGTGTCCATTTACCGATGAACCGTACTTGAACCATCACTAGCACAATGCCGACAACTAGGAAAATAACCGCAGTGCCTTGTCCTAATAATCCTAATCGACTGAGCAAAAATAAGCCGAGTAAACTCTCAAACCCGAAAAAAATAAGTTGTTGGGCAAACATTAGAATGAGTAAGGTATTTACCTTCTGGTTAAGGAGGTAACGTCCAATAATAAAAGGGTTGAATCTACTTGAAGTTGAATTGTTACCACGTTTTTCTGGAGGCAATGTTTCTTCAAAGACAAACCATGTCAGCAAAATTGAGCATAGAGAATATAATGCTGCCGATAGGGCAGGGGTCGCTAAAGATTGTCCGACTTCTAAAGCGACGAGCGATAAAATGGGACCAAATATGAATCCTAAGCCGAACGCCGCCCCTGTTAATCCTAAACCCTGAGCACGAGTATTTTCATCTGTAATGTCACTCAATGCGGCTTGGGCTGTGGCGATATTTGCCCCAAATAGACCATCAACCACACGCGATAGAATAACTAATGCCAGCGAATTAGCGAATCCGAGCATGATAAAGCTGATGCAAGTCGTAATTTGGCTAATGAGTAAGAGTGGTTTACGACCAAATCGGTCAGATAATGCGCCCATCATGGGCACACCGATTAACTGTGCAAGCGGAAACGCTGCCGCTATTAGTCCAATTTGTAAGGGTGTTGCACCGAATGCTGCTCCATATAGATGTAATAAAGGTAGAATGAGGGTTAGCCCCAATACATCCACAAAAACTAGGGCAAAAATTGGCGCAACACGGTTAAAATCGAGGCGAGATGCTTGTGTTTGGGTCATAATTTGTAGCTTACTTACCTTGCCAATCTACAGGATAATTTTTAGTTCGCATCGCTTCTACGCCTGCTTGAAAATCCTCGCTTCGGAATAGTGCGGCTTGCGCCCATGCTTCGATATTTAATCCACGCTGAACGTCCACAATATCATTGATAATCCGTTTGCCATAATTGACTGCCATTGGCGCAGATAAGATGAGTTCTTCGGCGAGTTCAGTTGCTTTAGCCAGCAAGTCATCTTTTGGGACAATGTAATTTATCATGCCCCATTGTTCAGCTTGGTTGAGGTCAACGGTGCGTCCTGTGAGGATAACTTCTTTCGCGCGTGATGAGCCAATTAAATTGACAAGGCGCACTGTGCCACCGACATCAGGCACAATGCCTAAGCGCGTTTCAGGTAGGCTGATGCGTGTGCGTTCAGCTACAATACGGAAATCACAAGCGAGGGCAATCTCAAAACCCGTGCCAATACAGTAGCCTTGTATCAGACAAATACTTGGTAGAGATGAACGCTCAATTTTAGTGAGTGTATCCTGCAACAAACGGGTGGTCGCAAACAAATTTTCACGCCATTTTTCGCCGAATAGTCCTACATAATCATCTAAAGCATTGAGGTCAATTCCTTGCGAGAAAACACGCCCCTCAGCACGAATGAATAAGACACGCGCATTACCTGCATTAAATTCTCTCTCAGCATGGTCTAGTGCTTGTCCGATTTCTTGCACCATTGGTAAATTGACTGCATTGCGTTCTTCTGTTCTATCTAAAATGATGTGAAAGATTTTATTATCTAGCTCGGTTTTGATAAATTCGTACACTGTAATGCTCCATTGCCTATCGAATGCGCGTTAAGTATACAGTAGTAACTTGGCATTTAGCAGGTTTGCACAACTCAAACAGATTATCTTCGGATAGGTTACTAAATTGACAGAGATACTAAGTCATGTCAGAATCAATGTCAGTTCCAAAAAATGTGTGTGTGAGTGAGCCATGATGCAAGTAATTATCAACATGATTGATACTAATACTAACCGGAGAATTTAAACTCGGGGTATTGTGTCATGTGCTTACGCGATAATATTAGCCCCGTTAAGGGGCTTTTTATTTGCCATAAGGAGGCTAAATTGGTTCAACCAATCACAAACTTAGATAGTCCTGAATATGCTGTTCCTGATAATAATCTTATTCCAATAAATGATTATCCTTCTAAGATGGCGGACATTCCACCATCGCGCATGTTTACCATTAAATTAGCACTCAAGACTTACAAGGATAAAGCAGGTCAGGACGCGCCAACTTATGATGCCTCACAAGGTGATGGTGGTGCAAGTCTACCTGGTGTCCCTCGTAAGTATCTTGAACGTGCTTTAGAGTTACAACTCGAACATGGCACAGGGTATGATAAACCATTTGGCACAGATATGTTCCGCACAGCAACTGCCGAGCAATATTGGGGCTTTGATGCTGAAAGTGGATTCACTCCTGAAAATATCATTTTCACGCAAGGTGGTCGTGATGCGCTGAATAAAGCCTACGATGCAATGATTGCGCTAGGACATGGACGTAAAGGCGATTTGCTTGTTGTTTCGCGTGTGCCTTGGATTAGCTACAATTGGGGACCCTATAGCATGGGCTTAAATGTGCTTCGTGCGCCAGGGCAACCCGAAGAAGGATGGCGTTATACACCAGAAGCGATTCGCGCTTGTGTTGACTTTGCTGAACGTGATGGACGTAAAATAGCTGGTTTAGTCATCACATCACCTGATAATCCTACAGGTCGTACTACACCACTTGATGAACAAATTCTGCTAGCAAAAACAGCACTGGATGCAGGGTATCCCTTCGTATTATTTGATTGGATATACCACTGGGTCACAGAAGGTAGCTCGAATGACATTAATATTGTCTTGAATGCCTTTACCCCAGAAGAACGTGAACGTTTGATGTTCCTAGATGGTTTGACCAAAAGCTTAGGGGGGTCAAATATCCGTAGTGCACATTTGGTCGCTGGCAAAAATGTCATTAAATATATTAATAGCCAAGCATCACATGGAGTTATTCCGAATTTCTATGCACAAGCTGTTGCACTGGCAGCTTATGAAGATGGTTTTGCCAATGCAGCCAGTTATGTGTCAAAACCTGCGGCCGCAAGTCGTCATATTTTGCGCTCAGCATTGGATGATGAGAATATAGACTACATCATGGGTGATGGTTACTATGCCTTCATCAATGTAAGTGAGGCAATTGGTGCGGGGAACTACAAAGATTCTGAAGCATTAGGTGCATATCTCGCAGAAGACTTTGGTATCGCTGTCGTTCCGGGCGTTTATTTCTCGCAAGCGGGTGCGAATTGGGTACGTTTCTCTTATGCTCAACCATCAGAGCGAACAGAAAAAGCTGTTGCACAATTCTTCACAGGTTTAAAATCGCTCGGCTAAGTTTATATATCGGTGGAAATAAAAAATGGGAGCTACTTAAAGTAACTCCCATTTTTTTGTTTTATATAGTTAGTGATTATTCACTTGGTGGCAGTAATACACCATCAATAACGTGAACAACACCATTGCTTGCGGCAACATCAGCAGTTACTACATTGTATTCTGCTCCTGTACCATCAGTGAGTGTTACACCCTCATCGCTAACACCAACAGTCAAAATCGCACCATTAAGTGTCTCGACTTCCATTCCATCTTCAAGGTCGCCTGACATCACAGCACCTTCAACGACATGGTAGGTGAGTACGCTACTGAGCAAGTCTTGGTCTGCAAGTAATTCATCGGCTGTTAAACCGAGTGTCTCAAGTGCAGTCGCGAATGCGTCATCAGTCGGTGCGAATACAGTGAATGGTCCTTCGCCATTGAGTGTTGATAAGAAACCACCACGGACAACCGCTGTTGCTAGTGTGTCGAGATTTTCAGTTTGTAAAGCGAGACCAACAATTGTTAAGGTCGAATCCGCAACCGTAGCATCTGTATCGTCGTCGCTAGCTTCATCATCGGACGGTTCTTCCGTAGCTTCTGCATCGTCCATTGGTTCTTCAGTTGCTTCTTCCATCGGTTCTTCCATTGAAGCGGCTTCAACAACCAATTCATAATCACCAGCTTCTGAATCACCGAATGTACCAACTTCAATTGTTACGACTCCACCACCATCAACACTGAAACCTTCGAGACCTGAGCTTACACCACTGAAATCGTCATTTTCAGCAATGAGCGTACCCTCGGCATCATAGACACGGAGATATGTGTCTAAGCCATCAATACCGTTTAAGAAGATATTAACGGTTTCACCATCTTCTAATGTGAGTTCATAGCTTGCACGATTTCCAGCTTCAATGCTTGCAGCAACGGTATCACCGACTGAGATTTCTTCAGCTTGAGGTACGAAGAACGCCATGCTGCTTGAGATAACAGCACCGTCAGCACTTGGGATGCTATCAGCATCTGGACCTAGTTCAAGAACAACAGCTAGGTTGTCATCACCAAGGTCAATGAGGTTAGCAAAACCTACAAGTCCACGACGCTCAAGTTCAATATTGATGCTTGCTGCTGTCATAGCCATATCTGCTGTGCCATTGGCTACATAGCCAAGACGTTCAACGAAGAATGCTAATTGTTCTTCACCTTCAAGTTCGCTTCCACCTACTACAGTGTTATAGCTTGCTGGAGGGATAACAATGAGGCGTTGGTCGCCCATGTCGAGGGTGATCGCGTTAGCACTAGCAGTTGCTTCATATCCTTCTGGATAATCGAATGTGAAGCCAGCTTCGTCATCAAAAGATACGACAGCCATATCACCCATATCATCCATAGGTTCTTCGGTAGCTTCCATGTCGTCCATAGGCTCTTCGGTAGCTTCCATGTCATCCATAGGTTCTTCGGTAGCTTCCATATCATCCATAGGTTCTTCGGTAGCTTCCATGTCGTCCATAGGCTCTTCGGTAGCTTCCATGTTATCCATAGGTTCTTCGGTAGCTTCCATGTCGTCCATAGGTTCTTCAGTAGCTTCCGCATCATCCATAGGTTCTTCGGTAGCTTCCATGTCGTCCATAGGTTCTTCGGTAGCTTCCGCATCATCCATAGGTTCTTCGGTCATTTCTTCAGTTGCTTCAACAGATTCTGCGTCTGCTTCTTCTGTTTCGACTACTTCTTCTGTTGGGGCATCGGTTGGTTCAGGTGTTTCGGTTTCCTGTGGACCACATGCCGCTAACAAAATCGCCAAGATTGCCACCAAAATAGCAACTGTGCGAATACGATGTTTCATCATTTATGTCTACTCCTTCTTGCGAATTAAATATAAAAGTCAACAGAAATTGTTATTTTTCTGCCAACATTGTCCCACAAATCAATTAATATAACATTGGTGTATATATCTAAATCATCATACCATGATTTGGATATTTAGGTGTGAAATATCATTCAAAACTTATCTTAGCTGATAGAATCCTTATATGCTTCTAAGCTTGCAACATCTTGAATGCTAATTCCTATTTTATCTCTATTAATACGTCGCAATAATCCAGTCAGAACATTCTTCGAGCCAATTTCAACAAAGGTTTCTGCGCCATCGGCAATCATTCCTTGGATAGTTTGTGTCCACTTCACGCTACTAACCAGTTGTTTTTCTAAATTATCTCTTATAGCATCGGCATTAGTGGTTGGGCAAGCACACACATTTTGGTAAACAGGGATGTTTGCATTGCTAACACCTGCGTTGGCGAGTGCCTCTATGAACTTTTCTTTAGCAGGATTCATCAATGGCGAATGTGTTGCAACGCTCACATCAAGCGGAATCGCTCGTCTTGCTCCTGCTTCTTTTGCTAATTCAATTGCCACATCAAGGGCATTTTTGTCGCCACTAATGACAATCTGACCGGGACAATTGTCATTCGCAATGACCACCGTTCCACCACTCTGCTCTGATGCTTGTGCTGTAATCGTCTCAACCACATCAACATCCAGTGCCAAAATTGCAGCCATACCACCCGGACTTTCATCACCAGCATCTTTCATTAGTTGCCCACGTGTTTGGACGAGTTTGACTCCATCTTCATAACTGAGTGCACCAGCAACTGTTAAGGCAGTAAATTCGCCTAAGCTATGACCCGCAACAAAGGCTGGTGTTGCTGACGGTAACTCTTGCTGTAAAGCACGATAAATCGCCACACTTCCTACATACATTGCAGGTTGGGTTATGGCTGTATCACCGAGTTCTTCTTCTGAGCCTTCAAACATGATTTTGGATAAGTTGATCCCCATAATATCATTGGCTTGTTCAAGGGTTTGTTGGGCAGTAGGATATTTTTCTACAATATCTTTTGTCATGCCTACAGCTTGAGAGCCTTGACCAGGGAAAATAAATGCAGTTTTAGAAAAATTAACCATTCTAAGAACTCCTCATTAAACGAAAAAATCGTACTTTATAGTAGCACGATTTTTTTCTAACAACGAATGGGCTTATTCGTCATCGACGCTCATCACCGATACACCACGATATGACCCACATTTTGAGCATACGCGATGAGCAACATGATATTCTCCACAACTTTCACAAATTACAAGGTGATTGAGTGAGAGGGAATCATGTGCGCGACGACGATTACGACGTGATTTAGAGATTTTGCGCTTTGGAAGCGGACCCATAATGGTGCTCCTTTTATAGTTAAAGTTTAGTCTATGACTTGAACTGAGAAATTATATAGATGGATGACATTTATTTAAAGGGTCAAGCCAAATTAATTGTCAATTAATCCTGATAGGGTACTAAACTTATGATAGGTATTAGAAAATAACATATTGATTGGTTCTAAAGTCTGTTGCTTTAGTGAGAATTTCGCGCTAGTGTAAATCATCTATGTTTATGAATTGATAGGCACTAAGTATGTACAACCGTCAAACAAGCCTGCGCCTAACAGGCACAATTTTTGTTTCGCAAAGTTTGTTATCGGCAGCACAAATTGCCATTTTTACTCTTCTGACAATTATGGCAGCAGAACTAAGTGGCAACGATAGTTTAGCAGGTATTCCCGCCACTGTTACAACCCTCTCAATTGCCATTGCCTCCCTACCGATTTCTATCATTATGGGTAGATTTGGTCGGCGTGTTGGTTTAACCCTAAGTTATGCTGTCAGTATTTTGGGTGCATTTTTAGGTGTTTTGGCAATTATGCAAGGTTGGTTTTGGTTACTTGTCGTCAGTGCAGCAACTATTGGTTTGGGACGTGCTGGTGGTAATCAAAGTCGATTTGTTGCTGGTGACTTGTTTTACGAAAATGAAAGAGCGCGGATGATTGGGTTAATTGTATTTGCTGGCATAATGGGTGCGATCTTTGGTCCCTTAATGGTCACACCTGGAATATGGTTAGCTAATTATTTAGGAATTGATAGCAATACAGGACCTTGGGTTATTGCTGTGATTTTCTATGCCTTAGCGACCATTGTGACTTTTATCATGTTACGACCTGAGCCATTGGCAATTGCAAAGATTATTGATGCCGAAGAAGACAAGCGTAAAAAGAAAAAGCGCGATGAGAATGATACAGGACGTAAAATTACACAATTGTTGCAGTTACCTCGTGTACAACTAGCCGTTATATCAATGCTGATTAGTCAAGTTGTGATGGTAACTCTCATGGTCATGACTCCACTACATATGGTGCATCAAGGTCATAGTAATGGTAATGTTGCTTTTGTTATCTCAGCACATACGACAGGAATGTTTGGGTTTAGTTGGCTGACTGGCTATCTCATTGACAGATTTGGACGTGTTCCAATGATGGTCGCTGCCGCCATTACTTTGATTCTGTCGGCAATTATTGCACCATTAGGAACATCACTTCCTTTCTTAGTAATTGGGTTATTTTTACTAGGTTTGGGATGGAATTTTGGTTATGTAGCTGGCTCTTCTCTTTTAGCTGATGCCCTAGAAGGCGCAGAGAAAACCCGTATGCAAGGCGCAAATGATATGTTAGTTGCAGGGTTCGCTGCCTTAGGTAGCTTTGGATCAGGTCCATTGTTTGCAACGGGAGGTTATATTTCTATTGCGGGCTTAGGTATTTTGATTACGTTACTTTTTATCTGGATAATTCGTCTACTATCGCCATCTGAAACGCAATATCAATCCGCATAATCGTTGCAGAAGATGCTCGGACAGGTTAATCTACATTGAGTAAATTACTCTGAACTGAGCGATGGATTATGCGTCTAGTAGGACTTAGCATTGCATGGGTAGGAGGTATTCTATTAGCCTCCACCTTTTCAACTTGGATACCACTCTTTTGGCTTATACTGCTGGGGCTTTTTGGTTTTCTTGCCAGTTATACTCGTCAGACACCTTATTTCTGGTGGATGATGATGCTTTTCGCGGTAGCATTCGGTGGCTATCGCTATGTTTTTGTACCACAAACAAGTGACCTCGCACAATATAATGCAATCGGTGGCTCAACAATTGAGGGCGTTATTGTTACTGAGCCAGATTATCGTGATGACCGCGTTCAAATACGTGTTGAAGCCGAAACTATCCAATTTGGTGCAGATATTTTTGAAACATCAGGTTTGGTGCTTGTCAATGCACCACGTTTAAGCATTGTAAGTTATGGCGATAGAGTCCTTGTAACGGGTCAACTCAGTACGCCTGCCGTATTCGATACATTTTCCTATGCTGATTATCTTGCTCGGCAGGGTGTTTTTAGTTTAATGGATAATACTACGATTGAGGTTATCAATAGGGGTGAAGGCAATGTCGCCTTTGACTATCTGTTTCGCCTCAAAAACTATCTTATTGACCGAGTAAATCATGCTCTACCTGACCCTGAAGCCGCCCTTCTCATTGGTATTCTGTTAGGTAATGAACGCGGAATATCTCCCGACTTGAATGAAGATTTTATACGGGTTGGTGCATCTCATGTCATTGCAATAAGCGGTTTCAATATGGCATTAATTGCTGGATTAGTTATGGGAATTCTGGAGAAGCCATTTAAAGACCGTAAATGGATTGCAACACTTATTGGCATCATCATTCTGGCAATATATACCTTGCTTGTTGGGGCAAATGCTGCAGTTGTTCGTGCGGCGATTATGAGTAGTTTGCTGGTGATTGCACCTCAATTGAACCGTCGAACCTATGTCCCCGCTTCTCTAGCATTCGTAGTTATCATTATGTCCTTTATCAATCCTTTAATCTTATGGGATTTGAGCTTTCAATTAAGTTTTTTTGCTGTGTTAGGGTTAGCACTATTTACAGACCCACTCGAACGGCGCTTTAACGGTTTGATGATGGCTGTTTTACCGTCTCCAATTGCAAAGCCACTTACTGACTTCTTACAAGAGCCTCTTGTCGTCTCGATAGCTGCCTTAATTATGACCTTACCGCTTATTGTCTTATATTTTGGACGCTTATCGTTAGTATCATTATTGGTGAACGTACTAATTGTCCCTGTTCAAGCTGGAATCCTATTATTCGGTGGTTTAGCATTAATTGTTTCTTTGATTTCACCACCTATTGCTCAGATTATCTTCTGGTTGGATCTGGTTCTACTTCGTTGGACAATTTCTGTTGTACGGTTTTTTGGTGATTTGAACTTTGCTGATGTTAATGTGAGCTTGCCACCGTTTATTATCTGGGGATTTTTGTGTGCCATTATTGGAGGTGCTATTGTGAATGCGACTCGACCAAAATGGGCAGTAAGAACAGCGAATTTTTTTCAAACTCAACCTATCTTGCCTACAATAATTCTTGTTGGAATAGGCTTAATAATTTTAATGACTAGCATCTTTACAAGTCGTCCTGATGGCATGTTTCATGTATGGTTTTTGGATGTTGGGCATAGCAATGCTGTTTTACTACAAACACCTAATGGCGCACAAATCTTAGTTGATGGCGGGCGTTTTCCGTCACGTTTGTTGACCTCAATTGGCGATAGAATTCCATTTTATGATAGAGAACTTGAACTTGTTATTGTTACGCATCCTGATGAATTTGATGTAGGGGCGTTACCATCTGTTTTAAGACGGTATTCGGCTGGCACAATTTTGACTAATGGACAGGATAATTTGAGCGATACCTATACAGAAATCGAATCTGCTTTATCCGAATATGAGGTCTTGCCTGTTTCGGCTGGCTACGAAGTCGAGTTTAGTGATGGGACATTGGTTGAGGTGTTACATCCACAAGAGCAAGCGGAATTAGGCGATAACTTAGGTAACTCTGTCATGGTCTTGCGGGTGAGTTACGAAGATGTGTCTTTCTTATTGACATCAGACTTGAGCCAAGAAGGGCAAATTGAGATGTTGGAAAATGGACAATGGGTTGGGGCATCTGTATTACAATTACCACAACACGTAACAGCTCGGAGCCTGAACGAATCATTTTTAGAAGCGGTACAAGCACAGGTTGCTGTGATGCAATATGAATTTCCAAATCGTCGTGGCGACCCTGATGACGAGGTATTAGCCTTGCTTGGTGATACCCCAATTATGGAAACGGGCGAGCAAGGTACACTTCATCTATGGACGGACGGGCGTACCTTGTGGGCAATCTCAGAATAGAATTTGATCCATGACTTCGGGTAGAGCAAATGTCCCGATGACGTAAATTAATCCGATAACACCTGCAACAATACACAATGGTAAAGCCGCTTTGCCCTTCTTCTTTTTAGAGCGTGCTGCCCCTGCTGCGATAAATGGTAATAGGAACATAGAAACGCGAGCTACAAATGCAGGTAACGCCTTTACAACATCAGCATCACTATACCATTCAACACCAACTGTGATATTAAACAGGGCAAGAATCATTGTTCCATATAATAAATTGCCAGCCATATCATTGCCATCAGGTAATAGGAATGTTGTGATGAGGGCGATGAAGAAAACGAGATAGACAAGAATATCTGCTAGGCTTTCCGGTCTTAACGTTGCGAAAAATGCGCCAGCTTGCTCGGTGAATTGGCTCATATCGGTTTGGGTTAAAATACTAAAATCCATTTTGATGTTCTCCTCAACTTCTACAAATTGATACTTTTCAAGTATACTTCATTCAGCGTAACATTGTTGCATAAGAAACGATATTCGTCATTATAGAAGCAAATTTATGTATAACTGTCGAATTTAATTATAGTTGAGTAAGCAAACTTTATGTTAAAACAACTACTTTCTGAATTACAAGAATGGTGGAGACAACGCCGTCCTGCAACGCAATCGTTGCCACATTATTTAAGTGTTGCAGTGATGAATTATATTCGCGCAGGGTCAGGGTCACGTCAAGCGGCGGCACTCTCTTACTATGCAATATTTTCTGTCTTTCCATTAACGCTGTTGCTAGCGATTGGCATTGGCAATGTTGTCGGACCTGTTGCGGCGCAAGAACAGATTTCACGTGGATTACAGATTTTTTTGCCAGAAGCCACTGTTATTGATATTCAAAGTACATTGTCAGAAGCAATCGGGCAGAGTAGTTCCTTTAGTTTAGTCGCATCTGCAGCTTTAATTTGGGCGGCAACGAATTTATTTACACATATTACTTTAGCACTTGATGTCACATTTAATGTCGAAAACTCTCGTAGTATGGTACGACAACGACTGATTGCTGTAATCATGGGTTTGACATTGGTTGTATTAGTTTTAGCATCTTTTGTTACTTCGGGGGTTCTTCGCTTGATTTCTGCATTTTCGCCAGGTGTCCCGAATATTTGGGTACGAATAGCAACATTTTTCCTACCTGTGGGCTTAGATGTGGTGATATTTGCATTGTTATTTCGCTACGTACCAGCCCGCGAAGTTCATTGGGATGCTATTTGGCCCGCCGCGATTATTGGTTCTATTGGCTGGGAATTGGCAAAAAGTGGCTTTGAATGGTATCTAACAAACTTAGCAAATTATTGGATTATCTATGGCAGTATTGCTACGGGTATTGTTTTGCTATTTTGGGCATGGCTGATTGCCTCAATATTTTTGTTTAGTGCTGAATTGTGCGCTCAGCTAAATCAGTGGTTGATTGCTGAGGAAGACCGAAAAGCTGAGGAACAAGAAGCAAGACGACAAATTATGATTATGCTCAATGATGAAGTATTAACGAAACCTCCTCTACAACAACCAATTGAAGTCGAAATTTCCTAAAGAAAAGAGGCATATCTATACCAGATAATGCCTCATGAGACTTAGTCTTAGCGTTCATCTAACAACTGATGACCTGCTTGTACTAGACGGTGACCTAGAGCTTGACGTGCATTTTTGATTATTGCACTTTGCCCATGAGTAATGCTCCGTGCAAGGCGCTCATTTTGTGCATCCCGTGCTAAGTCTTTATAGTGTTCATTACGAACTTGGTAGTCTATATTTTGCATGATTGTTTCCTCATATATGTCGTGATTACGACCTGAATTTTGTTTTTGTATTTAAGTCATTTCTGACCGTAATTTGTCAAGTAGACGATTTTGTTTACGGTGCATCATTGATTTTTGTGCATCGCGTACTTGACGTGCTTGCTCTGCTTTGTCCATGAGGTGACGCTGATGCTCATGGGTTAATTGCTCTGCGACCCAGTTATTTTGGAACATGGTGTATCCTTTTCCTGTTGGTGATAGCGATAATAAACTAAGCTATTTCCGTTCGGAGGTCTGGTAGTGGCGTTTTATTCCACTCACACAAGATAATCATCTTTTGATGGTCAATTTATTTGATTAGGTCTATCTCGTAGGGTAATTAAGCAGAGGGATGTTCCCTAAGACGAAAAAACCACGAGCATGAAACAGGTCTCGCGGTAGGCAATCGTCTGAAGAAAATCAGGCGTTATAATTGCTCAGTAGGCGAGAGTAGAGGTTCAATGAAACCATCAAATACATAGACATCACATAATTGTGCAGATGCCAAGATCATTTTATTCATTACTACTCCTTCCTTTATCACACTAATTTATATGAGTTGACTTGTTAATTCCACAACAATATATAGCAATTATGCAGATGTGTCAACAGCTTTTATAAGTTTTATACAATTCATAGCCATTTTTTAAAAATTTTAACAGCTCATTAAGGTTCAAAGGGTTGTTTTCTTTTATTTTTACCTATACTTTCGCTGTAGTAAAAGCCTCAGATTTCATATAAACTGATTTATCAAAATCCGTCCACACAAAGTAAATTGAACTGAGATATATGTCAGATTTTTTTGATTTTGACCCTGAAGGTGATGAGGTTATCAACCGTGAAGTCATTGAGCATGATGACCCTGCGACTGACCGCAGTCTTGCACGTCGTGTAACATTACAATGCCTCTATGAAATTGATACTGCCAATCATAAAATTGGCGAAGTTTTAACAAATAACATTGAATATAGTCCGAGTCGGCGTAGTGTACGTGGCTATATTGCGAAACTGGTTAAGGGGATTGTCAGTAATCGACCAAAATTAGATGCTGTGTTACAAAAATATGCGCCTGATTGGCCTATTGACCAAGTGGCAGTCATTGATCGCAATATCTTGAGAATAGCACTCTATGAATTGGGTGTTGAAACACGAACGCCCGTTGGTGTTGCAATTGATGAAGCTATCGAATTAGCGAAGTTATTTGGTGCAGAGAATACCCCACGTTTTATTAACGGTGTCATGGGTAGTGTAGCGGATAACTTACCTGCTATACGTGAATATTTGAACGAGACTCCTCACATATTGAGCGAAGAGAATAATTTGCCGAGCACATCCGAGACCTCAGAATAGGGTTTAGTATGTACATATGGTAGAATACCGCCGTTTTGTAATCAAATTTATCGAGGATAACTAAATTATGGTAAAAGAACTCATTGCACCGCATGGTGGGATGCTGATTAATCGCGTCATTCCTGAAAATCAAAGGAGTGAAATGCTCGCTCGCGCAGAAAACGCACCCAAAGTTCAATTGTCAGCTGTTTCTCTTTCAGATGTGATGTTAATAGCAATGGGTGTTGTTAGCCCACTAAAAGGTTTTATGGGACAAGCAGATTATCGGCGTGTTGTTCAGGATATGCACCTTGAAACTGGTGAACCTTGGACAATCCCGATTACACTGCCAGTGGATGGTGAAACAGCTAATTCTCTTGAAATTGGTCAGGATATAGCTTTAACCGATGAAGACGGTAATCTCATTGCTTTGCTTGAACTCAGTGATAAATATACGTATGACAAAAAAGTTGAAGCGGAAAATGTATACCGTACTACTGAAGATGCACATCCCGGTGTAGCACGTGTTTACGCACAAGGTGATGTATATTTGGGTGGGGATGTTTGGGTGTTTGACTTGCCTGAACCTGAATTTCCTAATGAATTTATGACCCCAGCGCAATCGCGGGCTTATTTCAAAGAGCAAGGTTGGGCAGAAATCGTTGCATTCCAGACGCGCAACCCGATACATCGCGCACACGAATATTTGCAAAAAGTTGCAATGGAAATTGTTGATGGTTTGATGCTTCATCCTTTAGTCGGTGAGACCAAATCTGATGATGTGCCTGCTGAAATTCGTATGGAAAGCTACCGCGTAGTTATTGATCATTACTATCCCAAAGGGCGAGTTTTATTGAATACCTTCCCTGCGGCGATGCGTTATGCAGGTCCTCGTGAAGCTGTCTTCCATGCGATTTGCCGTAAAAATTATGGTTGTTCTCACTTCATTGTCGGGCGTGACCACGCAGGTGTTGGTAAATACTACGGCACATACGATGCACAAGACATCTTTGACGATTTTGATAAAAGTGCAATCGACATCACACCATTAAAATTTGAACACGCTTTTTATAGTAAAAAAGAACAAAAGATTGTGACGGCAAAAACATCTATCTATGGTAAAGAAGATTGGATGTTTTTGAGTGGTACACAGGTTCGTGAATTATTAACAGCGGGCAAAGACCTACCTGAAGAATTTACGCGCCCTGAAGTGAGTAAAGTCTTGCTCAAAGGCTATGCTCAGATAAAAAATGAGGCATAGTCCTTAATGCTCCGCCTGTTTAACCGTAACAATCAAGCCCAACGCGTACTATTGCTAGGGCTTGATTGTGCTAGCCCTCATCTCATTTTCTATCAATTTAAAGATGATTTACCGACTTTAAGCGCCTTGATGCGGAATGGTACTTGGGGGATTTTGAACTCTTCAATACCTTGTATCACTGTTCCTGCATGGTCGAGTATGACCAGTAGCCGAGACCCAGGTGTACTAGGAATTTATGGTTTTCGCAATCGCTCTACTTATGATTATGAGTCGCTCTATGTAGCAGATGGACGTGCTGTTAAAGAAAAGCGCATCTGG
Organism: Phototrophicaceae bacterium; assembly: GCA_965230145.1. Taxonomy (GTDB): domain Bacteria; phylum Chloroflexota; class Anaerolineae; order Aggregatilineales; family Phototrophicaceae; genus JAUZRW01. Next base: position 951,732 of record CBDDKI010000002.1, on the reverse strand, counting down.
GATTATGTTGGTGAAGCAGGTAAACAATCCCTAGTGATGAATGTTCCTCAAACATATCCTGTAAAACCTATAAACGGCAATTTAGTGAGTGGTTTTTTAACACCGAATGCAAATGCTCAATTTGCTTTCCCCGCAATTTTTAAAAATGAAATTCTTAAACAAGTTCCTGATTATGATTTTGATGTGCAAGATTTCCGCAATGTTGAGCGTGCTGAGTTATATCAGCAAATTATTGACCTTACGAATGCTCAATATACTGCGCTTGAGTATGCCTTAAAGCATAAGCACTGGGATTTTGCGATGCACGTTAATATTGGTGTTGACCGTATGCACCATGCTTTTTGGCGTTATCACGACCCTCAACATCGTTTGCATGAGCCAGATAGTATTTTCAAAAATGCTCTATTAGATTACTACAAATTGGTTGATACTTGGCTAGAGCGTCTAATCTCTGTGGTAGATAAAGATACAGTGACCATTGTAGCTAGTGATCACGGTGTGAAGCGTATGGATGGCGCTATTGCCATAAACGAGTGGCTCTGGAAAAACGGATGGCTAGCACTCAAAGAAACACCCAAAACAATAACCAAATTTTCGCATGAAATGGTAGATTGGGACAATACAAGAGCGTGGTCAACAGGCGGGTATTATGGACGTATATTCTTGAATGTCGAAGGTCGCGAACCACAGGGTATTGTCCCAATAAGTGACTATGAGACTGTACGTGCTGAATTAGCAAGCCAAATTTGTAGTATCGTGGATGATAAAGGTAAACCTTTAAATTCCAGTGTATTTAAACCACAAGATATATATGAAATTGTGAATAAGATAGCGCCTGATTTAATGGTATATTTTGGTGATTTGCACTGGCGTTGTGTCGGAAGCATTGGATATGGCAAGCATTATACACTAGAGAATGATACAGGTCCCGATGATGCGAACCATGCTCAAGAAGGGATGTTTGTAATTCATAATCCAAAGCGCCAAGGTCGTGGAGAGGTGACTGCACGACAACTCATGGATATTGCACCAACGGTATTATCACTCATGAATATAGATATCCCATCAAAGATGCAGGGAAGCATTATTGAAACTTAAACTTTTAATCTTGAAGTAAAAACTATTTTTACGAATTTTCACTAAAATTGTTGACAGTAGGAGAAGCAAAATGGGAAATCATCCTGGATTTGTATTATGGTTTACTGGTTTATCAGGTGCTGGCAAAACAACAATTGCGTTGGCACTATTACCAAAGTTGAAAGAACTCGGTATGAATGTTGAGCGTCTGGATGGCGATGTTGTGCGCGAGAGCTTGACAAAAGACTTGGGGTTTAGCAAAGAAGACCGCGACAAGAACATCGAACGAGTGACATTCGTTGCAAAGTTACTCAGTCGTAACAACGTTGCTGTATTAGCCTCTTTCATTTCACCTTATGCAGAAACACGCGACTATGTCAGAAATGAAACCACTAATTTCATCGAAGTCTACGTTAGCGCCCCACTTGAAGTTTGTGAAGAGCGAGACGTAAAGGGCATGTATGCTAAAGCGCGTTCTGGTGAAATTAAGAATTTCACAGGCATTAGCGACCCGTACGAAGCACCACTGAATCCTGATATTGAAGTGCCGACACACGAGCAAACAGTTGAAGAATCAGCCAACTTCCTAATCGCTGAACTTGAAAAACGTGGATTATTACCTCAAACAGTAGCGTAATATAGCGTAGAGCAAGAAAATGGGATGCCCACCTTGGACATCCCATTTTTTAAATTCATGCTGTTACAGGAACTGGTTTTTCAGTCTCATGCTCTGAACGATTGAAGTATTTTTCAATTTCGACAGCAAACAACACGGCTGAACCTAAAATGAATGCCACTATCATCTGCGTGAGATTGATAGGAGCTGTCTCGAAACTGGCTTGCATAAACGGTACGTAGAGTACGAATAATTGTAATGCAAATGTTGATAAGACTGCCCACAGCAATAGACGGTTACTCTTGAAACCTTCACGGAAGAACGAAGAGTTATCGCCAGCATGTATTGCCATTACTTCAAACATTTGAGTAAATGCGAGAATTGTAAAGGCAATAGAACGTGGTATGCGTTCCACTAAACCAACAATACCTTCAGTTGAACCTTCTAATTCTATGCCTTCTTCATCACCATGCCCGTTTAGTAGGTCAAAACGCTCTTCTACCGATAATTCATCCCATGCCACTGTATCTTGCAACGGTAGTTCTTCTGTAATTTGTTCAGGACTAAAGCCATATGAACCAAGCATATCGGTCAATTCATCGAACGACATTTCTGCAATACCTTGTTCTGGATTAAATGCACTTAGTCCAAGTGTAGAGTAGCCCCAGATATAACCACCTAAAGTCAGAATTGCAATCAGAATACCGATGATGATGATATGTCGTCCGATACCACCAGCGAAAACGCTCTCATCTTTTGCGCGTGGCTTACGATCCATAACGCCTGCTTCAGCTGGCTCAAAACCGAGTGCAATTGCTGGTAGACCATCCGTAACGAGGTTAATCCATAAAATTTGGATTGCAAGCAATGGGACTGGCATCCCAACTAATAGGGCAACAAACATCACTAAAATTTCACCAACATTTGAACTTAGCAAATATTTGATGAATTTTTTGATATTGTCGTAAATTGCACGCCCTTCCTCGATTGCTGCAACGATACTGGCAAAGTTATCATCAGTTAGCACCATAGCGGATGCACCCTTACTAACATCTGTGCCTGTAATACCCATCGCAACGCCAATATCGGCTTGTTTGAGCGCAGGCGCATCATTGACACCGTCACCAGTCATTGCGGCGACATTGCCTTTTTCTTGGAGCATTTTCACTAATTTGAGTTTGTGGGTTGGTGAAACTCTTGCAAATGTAGACGTTTCGTCAAGTGCCTTACTGATTTCAGCATCGGTCATTTCATCAAGTTGATTGCCTGTTATTGCACGTTGCCCCTCTTCTAGAATGCCCAAATTACGTGCGATAGCTTCTGCTGTTAGGGCGTGGTCGCCAGTAATCATAATTGAGCGAATGCCTGCACTACGAGCAGTTTGAACTGCTTTTTTCGCTTCTGGACGAGCAGGGTCTACAATACCGACAAGTCCAAGTAATACTAATTCGCGCTCAATGCCTTCATCTAACTCATCTTGGGGTGATTTTTCTAATGGGCGATAAGCAATACCTAGCACACGCAAGCCTTGCTTTGCCATCATATCAACGTGGTCTTGCCATTCTTGACGACGTTCAGACGTTAATTCAACACGACCGTCTGGTATGTGTTCTTCTGTTGCCCAACCTATGAGCTTATCAGGCGCACCTTTAGTAATAGAGATGAAGCCACTGCTATCAAAAAGGCGTTTTGCTTCTTCGCCAATGAGTTCATGAACAGTTGTCATGGCTTTACGTTCACTACTGAATGGAAACTCGTTGATACGAGGTAAATCTTGTTCAAGGTATTCGCGTGTCCAGCCGACTTTTTGAGCTGCAACTAATAATGCACCTTCAGTAGTATCTCCAACGATATTATACGAGCCATTTTTTTCTTCCAAATAGGCATTGGTCGATAATGCCATAGCTTTTACAAAACGCCCGACTAAATCATCGGCTTTCGGGTCAATCTCACTGTGGTCAAACTCATCTGTGAAAACACCTTCAGGCGTGTAACCAATTCCTGTGACATCAATATCATTATGACGAGGTAGGGCTAAAAATGTTGCAGTCATTTCATTTTTAGTGAGCGTACCTGTTTTGTCGGAGCAGATAACAGTCACACTACCCAATGTTTCTACGGCTGGTAAACGGCGGATAAGAGCATTACGTGCAACCATCCTTCCTGCGCCGAGTGATAGACCAATAGTGACGAGGGCAGGTAAGCCTTCTGGTACGGCGGCAACGGCTAAGCTCACAGCAATTAAGAACATTTCTTGCCAAGGGATACCTTGAATCTGCCAACCAACCAAGAAAACAATAATCACAACAATGATAGCACCCCAGAACAACACATTCCCCAACTGTGCCAATCGACGTTGCAGAGGCGTTTCACCTGTTTGTACCTTGGTAAGTAAATCTGCAATTTCGCCTAATTCAGTTTTTAAACCTGTTGTTGTGACAATCATTGAGCCACGACCTGAATTAACAGTCGTTCCCATAAATACCATATTTTTGCGGTCACCAACGGAAACTTTATCGTCTGTAATCGGGTCAATCGTCTTACTAATAGGCAATGATTCCCCTGTTAAGGCGGCTTCCATCGTTCGCATACTGCTAGTTTCTATGAGGCGACCATCTGCTGGAACGCTGTCTCCTTCCTCAAGTATGACTATGTCACCGGGTACGAGGTCTTCTGCGCTTACTTTTTTTACTGTACTGCCACGTTTGACACTGACTTGTGGGACTTGCATTGCGCTTAAGGCAGATAGAGCCTGCTCAGCTTGAAATTCTTGATAAATGCCAAGTGCGGCATTCAAGATGACAATAATTGCAATGACAATGAAGTCAATATATTCACCTAAAAATGCTGAAACTAATGCTGCGAAAATCAGCAACCAGATAAGGGGGTCGTTAAACTGCCCCCAAATGAGTTCTATCCAGTTAATACCTTCATCACGTGGTAACGCATTCGCACCATATACGTCAAGGCGTTTTGTTGCTTCTTTGTCAGAAAGTCCAGTGTCAGGGGATGTTGCTAATTCTTTAACAGCTTCATCTACCGACATACGATAAAACTCGACCATAAACGCTCCTTTTATTGCTTCCCGAATATTACTTTCTTATTTTACACGCGATACTAGGTAATCTGCATGTAATTGAGGTTAGTTTTTAGATATATCTCATACTCCTTTGACCAGAAAATCGTTATCGGTCAAAGTGTATGTGTGAAATTTAATTTTAGATAAACTAAAAAATACGGAAACCCCCATTATTTGGGGGTATTTCTTCTTAAATATAAAAATAAAAACAGCCACACTTATCATAAAGGTGGCTGTTCAAAATCTGTTTAAAAGCAGTTTACATGAATGTCTTCATAACATCTGCTAATTGTTCTTTTGTAGGACGACTTGCTGATTCACCCAATGCTGAAAGAGGTGTTGCGGTTAGATTATCAATTTCAGCAAGTGTTGGACGAGGTTCTTCATAATAGAGTAGACCAGTCAAGAATAATTCTTGGCTTTGGGCATCTGCTAATGTGCTGATTGCTTGCCCTTTTTTGCGTGGGTCATATTCACGATCAACTGATTTTAAGCGAATGAATGAACCGTCGTGCATACGAACTTGGATAACTTCGCCCTCAGCTTGTTCAACTTCAATTTCTTCTTGCTCTTCTACAAAGTCAGGATTAATGACTTGAATTTCATGCAATGGGATATTGTGATCTAAACCGTATCTAAAACTTTTGTGGGAATCATCATCATTGTTAAATGTCACACATGGGCTGATGATGTCAATTACGGCTGTACCTTTATGGGCAAGCGCGGCTTCAAGTAAAGATTGAACCTGATTTTTATCACCACTGAAACTACGTGCAACAAAAGTCGCGCCTGAAATAATAGCTTCCATAGCGAGGTCAATTTCTGGAAATTGATTCTTACCATAGTATTTAAGTTCAAGACCCTCTTCGGCAGTTGCTGAAAATTGACCTTTTGTAAGACCGTATACACCATTATTTTCTATGATGTAGACAAATGGTACGTTACGACGAATTACATGCTTAAATTGTCCGATACCGATGCTACCCGTGTCACCATCACCACTGACTGCAACTGCTTTTAAATCACGATTTGCCATCAATGCACCTGTTACTACAGATGGCATACGTCCATGTAGGGCATTAAAACCATGAGAACGTCCTAAGAAGTAAGCAGGGGATTTACTCGAACATCCAATACCGCTCATTTTGAGTAGCATATGTTGTGGGATGCTTTGGTCAAATGCAGTTTGGACAATCTGATTTGAAATTGAGTTATGTCCACATCCCGGACAAAGAGTAGTCGGACGACCTTGATAATCATCTTTTGTTAAATTGAGTTTATTAACTGCTGGTTTTTTCGCCATGATTAATTTGCCTCCTTTGCGCCGATGCTTTCAACAATCCAACGTGCGGTCATTGGTAAGCCATCGCCTAATGTCAACGACTTCACATGGGTCATGTCTTCGGGGTAGTCAATTCGCATAATTTGGTTGAGTTGCCCATCGTAATTATTCTCGATAACGTAGACTGTATCATGTTTAAAGACAAACTCTTTTACCGTGTCTTGTAACGGTAATGAACGGACTCGCAGATAATTTGTCTCGATACCTTGTGCTTTGAGCCAATCACGCGCTTCGATAATAGCAGGTTCGTTCGTACCGAAGGTAATCAAGCCAACTGATTTACTTGCGTCATAATCAATTACGTCTTTTGGCAAAATAGTTTTAGCAGTTTCTAGTTTACGATTGAGGCGATCCATATTATTGAGCCAATCATCGCTACGCTCACTGTAGACAGCCATCTCATTATGTCCTGTACCACGCGCAAAATATGCCGCACGCGGATGATCAGTTCCTGGAATAGTACGGTAGCCAATACCATCTCCGTCGACATCCATGTAGCGTCCCCAAGTATTGTGTTCTTCAATGAACTTGCTTAGAGAGTCAGCGTCTAAAACTTTACCGCGTTTCATGGGTTCATCAGGGTAATCAAATGGTTCTGCCATCCAATTATTCATGCCCAAATCGAGGTCACTATTGACGAAAACGGGGATTTGAATTTCTTCAGCAATATCAAATGCACGCCAACCAAATTCAAAGGCTTCTTCAGGAGATGCTGGTAAAAGCACGATTTGTCGGCTATCACCATGGCCCAAGAAGTGTGTGAATAATAAATCACCTTGGCTGGTACGGGTTGGTAAACCTGTACTTGGTCCCATACGTGCAATATTCCAGAAGACAGCAGGGATTTCAGCGACATATGCCAAACCAACAAATTCAGACATCAAGCTAATACCAGGACCACTGGTGGCTGTCATTGACCGCACACCACTGAAACCAGCACCAATAATCATACCCGCGGCTGCAAGTTCATCCTCTGCTTGAACGACTGCAACAGTATTTTTGCCGTCTGCATCACGACGCAAACTTTTATATTTGTTGATTGCATCAACAACGCTGGTTGAGGGTGTAATTGGATACCACGCGACAAAATGAACACCACCAAAGATAGAGCCTAATGCGGCGGCTTCGTTGCCTGTAATTAAGATTTTACCCTTTGTTTCATTCATTGTTTCAACGCTGTAAGGGTCATTCTTGATAAGATTCTCAGCAGACCAATCATATGAAAGTCTTATAACATCCATGTTCATTTTGGCAGGTTTTTCTTTACCGCCAAATTGGTCTAGAAGGGATTGCCAGATGACATCCATATCAAAGTTGAAAAGTTGTGCAACAACACCAACATACGTCATATTCTCAACGCGAGACTTGAAAGCACGGGGTACGTCAGCGTCTTTCATCAATTGACGTACAGGCACAGCATAGTAAGTAATATCATCGCGTTCTGGTGGGATTTTGAGGTCATCACGATAAATAACCACACCACCTGAGGGCGTTGTTTTAATATCTTCGGTTACTGTGTCTTGGTTATAAGCAACCATAATTTCAGTTGTGGCACGTCGTGCTACATAACCATCTTTACTTGCACGAATGGTGTACCATGTTGGCAAGCCTTTGATATTTGATGGAAAGAGATTTTTCCCGTTTACAGGGATACCCATATTGAACAATGTCCGCACAAGAACAGTATTGGAAGTTTGGCTTCCAGAGCCATTTTGTGTTGCTACTGAAAAAGCAAAGTCATTGATAATAGGGTTAGATGAGGACATATTTTCTTTTTCTAAAGGGGCGTTTACTGCCATATCTTATCTAGCACCAAAGTGTGCTTATTCCTTTCTAAAAACATAATTTAATTCAAATTTAATTTCTACGATTACTATTAAGGATACATCAACTTAGCAATTCATACAGTACCAATCCAAGAGAATCGATAAGAACATTTGAAGGATTCCTTTGTTCTTGAGCTAAAGCTATATCTTTGAAGGTGACAAAGCATTTTTGATTTGCTCTGTAATGTAGAAAAAGTCAGTAGAATTATTCTGAAAATCTCGCCCATCCATATTGATTTTCAAGATGGGACAAGCTGTCCAATCTTCAATCCAGTCACTGTACAGTTGATTGAGTTGGCTAAGGTAGGCTCGGCTTATGTTTCGTTCAAAATCACGTCCACGCTTGCCAATATGTGACATAAGGGTATCAACACTAGCTTCAAGGTAAATCATGAGGTCAGGTGCTGGCAAGAATGAAGAAACTGCTTGGTATAGACGACGATAAGCATCGTAATCTCGGTCATTCATATGACCTTGCTGGTATAAATTCCGCGCAAAAATCTCAGCATCTTCATACACAGTGCGGTCTTGCACAACACTATTGGGATGGTCAAGTAGTTGCCGATGATGCTCTAATCGTTTACCAAGAAAAAAGGTTTGTGAATGAAAACTCCAGCGTTGCATATCTTGGTAAAAGTCTGCCAAGTAAGGATTTTCTGCGTTAGCTTCATAGAATGGTTCCCAATTAAAATGTTCTGCCAACATGCTTGTCAGTGTACTTTTGCCAACACCAATATTGCCTGCGATACCAATAAATTGATGGCTTGGATGCCCCATAATTATTACTCACCTTATAAAATATTGAGGACGTAAGATATTACGCCCTTTTTAGCACAAATTTTCTTGTTTGTCAGTCTGGTTGTGTGTGAAAATGGTTAGTTTATCCTGCAACAGTGCTGACAACGACTTCAACTCTATCCAGTTCAATCACATCGCCTGATTCCATGTCTTGGTACACCATCCGAATAACCGCATTGCCGACAAAATCATTGCGAGGAATTTCCGCTTCCCACGGCATATCATCCACAAAATTTGGATTATTTAGCGTCACTGGAATTTCTGTGATTAGCTCACCATCAGGTGTTTCAAGAATGAGACCAAAGGTATTTTCAAAGAAACCTGAACCACGTCCTGAAATGAGTAGGGTATCACCACCAATGGACATGCCATCTGTAGGGGAAGTAACTTCGCCAAATGTACCATCAGGACGATTATCTATTGCTGAGAGCAGTATGGACTCAATGTCATAAGTAGAGGCATTATTCGCATCGACACTTTTGGCAATGATATTCACCTCAGTTGGGTCACCTGTATAGTTATGAACAACTTCAACTGCCCAAGTGCCATCCGTCGGTTGCACAGTAGCTTCCGCGACAACACTATCATCAGGCGCGAGTAGCTGAATTTGAAAGCCCTCATCAGGAATATCGGATGCTGTCCCACTAAGAAAAATGGTCTCGGCATAGATGATTGTACCACTTAGTGGAGATGTGATGTCCACGTTGCCTTGTAAAATCGTCTGAGTTGGTTCAATAGTTGCGTTATCATCTGAATCAGATGGGGTGCAAGCAACAAATATCACCGTCAGAATGGTGATGATTAGAGTAAGTTTAAAGCGCATAAATTAATTATCCCTTGAGTTTTGACAATCTTTTAACGGCTTCATGTAAGCTGTCATCATTTTTGCAGTAAGAGAAGCGCACGTGATTTTTTGCGATATGTTGATGCTCATCACTGAAAAATGATGAGGGTGGTATACTCGCAACACCATATTCCCGAATCAACCATTTAGAAAATTCGAGGTTGCTTCCCTCATAAATATCTGAGAAATCACCCATGACATAAAATGCACCTGATGGTGAATAATCAATCTTAAACCCTGCGTCAAGTAAACCATCAAGAATAATTTGTCGCTTACGAACATACATCTCGTTGAGTTCTTCATAATAGGTGCTATCCATTGCCAGACCATGTGCAATGCCAAATTGGGCAGGGTGATTAACAGCAAAAGTTAAGTTCTGGTGGATACGCCATACGCCTGTAATCAAATCTGGATGTCCCATTGCCCAACCAATTTTCCACCCTGTCATACTGAATGTCTTTGCACCACTACTAACTGTAATTGTACGTTCAAACATATTGGGTAGGGTTGCCATTGGAATATGCTTTGTGCCGTCGTAGGTCAGATGTTCATAGACTTCGTCACTGATGACAATAACGTCAAACTCTTTGCATAAATCGGCAATCAGCGTCAATTCTTCCAAGCTAAAAACACGTCCTGTAGGATTATGCGGGGAATTAAGGATGATAGCGCGTGTCTTTGGATTGAATGCCTGTCGTAATTCTTCAAAATCAACTGCCCATTCGGGTGGGCGCATGGGTACAAAAACAGGTTTACCGCCTGCCCATTGGACTGCTGGTAAGTAGGTGTCAAAAAAAGGTTCAATGAGAATGACTTCATCGCCTTCATTAACCACCCCTAATATCGACGAGTAAACACCTTCTGCCGCACCTGATGTGACGACTACGCCATTATCTGGGTCAATATCGAGGTCATAATATTTTTGAGCGTGTTTGGCGATATTCTCGCGTAAGATTGGAACACCAAAGCCAGGAGCATATTGATTTGCTTTACCTAACAACATAGCATCCGAAGCAACTTGTAGCATCTCTTTAGGACCATCGAAGTCGGGTTTACCTTGTCCTAGATTGATTGTGTCGTATTGCGCCGCGTAATTATTAATTTCAGCAAATATTGTTGTTCCCATTTGTGAAACACGATTTGCAAAATTTGGCATAAGTTTGATAAGCCTTTCATCAATAAGCATTCATTGTAACGAATCATACCTTGAATACTAGCATTGGGTTAGGCAAAAGAGAGGGGAAGACTGTGGATAGTAGAGTTCATGGATATAAGACCTTCAACTAAAGAACTAACCGCGCTCTAACCATCTTCAACATGCCTACAAACCTTTTCTTAAGCCAATACAACATATACTAGGAACAAGGTCTATTTAATAAAAAGAAAAGGTGGGCTTTGCTCATGAAGCGTTATTTTGTTTTATTTATTATCTCATTATTGATGATGGCATTCACTATATCCTCTTCAATGGCACAAACAGGCAATGATTTAGTACGTATTAATGTTCGTTTATCTTGTGGCAGTATAACTGTCTCACTGAACTCCGATTATGATGAACCGATAAAAGCACAAGTTTTTGTTGGTACAAACGGTGAAAGTGCATGGAATCTACTCGATAGTCTTGGCGACTATGTTCGTGCTGGAGCTAAAGGAAGTGGTAGCCGTACCTATACTTTTGATTCTCAACGTGCTAATACTAATATTTCGTATGGTGTCCATGTTTTTAGTGATGAGACTAATTTAACAGTTGCTGAAGCACATGGCACGCGTGACTGTGACGGTCCCGACACAGCACCATCAACGACAACTAACACCACGACTACAACAACCACAACTACTGCATCATTCTTAGCATCTTGTAATACGGCAGGTGGCATTACCGTCCAACCAATTGGTGGCGTTGCATTCACACTTAATGCTACGCAAATCGCACAAGGAACAGCAATGGCAATTGCGAATGGACAAAATTTCGCTATCGCTACAGTAGGAAATATTAGTGCTATTGGTACACCTGCAAATTCAGTCCAATTTATTGCTACAGATGGCTATAGCCTCATTATTCCTGTTGCATCTTGCGCTCAAACTGTGACAGTGTATACACCTAATACAACGGTAACCTCTCAAGCTGCGGCATTAAGTTGTAGCAGTACGCCAGCTGATGCTATAAGTACACATGTTGTGCGTGCTGGTGAGAATCTGTTCCGCATTGGTCTACGCTATGGTGTTCATTTCACTACATTAGCCAGCTATAATGGCATTCCTGACGCGACACGCATCTTTGTTGGGCAATGTATTGCTATTCCGCCAAGTGCGTAGGTGAAATAGATTATAAGAATCTCGAAAGGTACACAACTATGTGTGCCTTTTTTTCGTTATAATAAGTAGATATTATTGATTAAATATGTAGGGGCAATCATATGCCAGATGAACAAATTCCTAACGAAAACCCTTTATCTGATGATGAAGAAATAGAAATTGTATCGGACCATGCACAAGAGGCATCCGAAGGAGACATTGAAAATGTTGTTGAAGATGCTTTGAACTTATCAATCGAATCTGAAACGAGTATGGTTGATATTATCACAGAAGATGAGCTTGAAGCTGAGATAGATGGATCTTCAATAGAAGGTGATGAAGAAATTACACAAGCAGAAGAGTTGAATCTTGCAGTTGAATCTGAAACGACATCTATAGAAAAAATAGAAGACGACAATATTGTTATTGTAGATTTTCTAAACGCGGATGACGGCGAACCAGAAGAAACGCCAGAATATTTGAAACCAGCTACACCTGAATGGAAACTACATGCACAAAAACTGTATGAAGAGCGAGAAGCTAAAAAACGTGAATTGTTTGAGCGTCGTCGAAAAGAAGATGAGCGTGTGATTGCTGAACGGAAAGCCTTAGAAGAAAAACGAAAAACACTTCAAGCACAGCAAGAAGCCGAGTTTCGAGAGCAATGGGAAAAACGCCAAGAAGAGAAAAAGTCTGCTGTTGATAATATGATGCAACAAATCCGTGAAGACCGTGAACGGAAATTAGCAGAGCGTGCAGAAGTTGAAGAACGAGAATTTGGGCGGCGCTTTACATACCCAAAACCAGAGGAAAAAGAGCCATATCCGAAACCATCTGAACTATCACGGATGGAACGTGAACAACCTAAGAGTGATGAAAAAGTAGTGCCAGTCGATATAGAAAAAGCATCAGAATCACCTGCGAAAGAAACAAAATCAGATGATTTAGATAGCCGTGTGAGTCGTTTAAGTAAGCCTAATAGCCCTGAGCCTAAAGACGATGAGGAGCAAAAAGAGGGTTGAAAATGGCTCAACCCTTTAAATTATTTATTCAATTCATCTACGTTGGCATCAACGAGTTCTTGCTCAATAGGATGAGGAATCTCAACAGCAGGTGTTTCGGCATATTGCGCTTGTGATTCGGCTGTTAAGTTATTGTATGGTTTTTGTTGTTGCAAAACAGAAAGACCATTCCGAATTTCACCTAAATCGCGCACGAGTGTTTGCTCTAAATTACTCAAAATTTGCATAACATAATCATCAGCTTCTGATGTAATCCGTGCCGCTTCTTGTTTCGCCTGCTCTTTGATATTTTCTGCACGGGCTTGTGCCGCATGGACAGTTGCATCTTGGTCAAGCATTGTTTCGGCTTTTTTACGATGTTCTTGTACAATCCGCGCCGCTTCTTCATGGGCTTCTGCCAGAATACGGTCACGTTGGGCTAGGATACGTGCTGCTTTTTCGATTTCTTCTGGGATTGAAATACGCATTTGGTCAATGAGTTCAAGTGTTCGTTCTTCATCCACCATTGTGTATTTCGTGCCGAATAAATGACGACCTTCATCCACTAAATCTTCTAATCTATCCACTAAATGTTGAATATCCATTTGCTTCCCTCTCCGACCCGCTGTAATTATTGATACCCAAAGCGGTTTTTTAAAGCATCGTTTACATTCGGTGGCACCATATGAGATACATCGCCACCTAGCTCTGCAATTTCTCTTACGGTGCTAGAGCTAATATGAATAAAGTGTACATCTGCAAGAATTGCAACAGTTTCAATATCTTGGGCAAGGCTTTTATTGGCAATACCCATTCTAAACTCATATTCAAAGTCACCGAACACCCGTAGTCCTCTTACAAGGGCAGATGCACCGATTGACTGTGCATAGTTTACAACTAAACCCGAAAACTTCGCAACTGAAATGTTACTGTCATTTTTGAAGGCTTCTCGTGCAAGGTCTACCCGCTCATCTACTGTAAACAATAAATTTTTCTTCGGCGTTGCATAAATGGCAACTGTAATTTCATCAAAAATTTTGGTTGCTCGGCGCGCAATATCAATATGACCCATATGAATTGGGTCAAGTGATGCAGGATAAACTGCCTTCTTGAACATCAATTGCTCCTGTTTATCAATGTGTATTGTAGAATGAAACCAGAATTTACGCTACTCATGTCGATAAAACAACACCAAAAATAAACCGTTTGTACTAGATGTGCAAACGGTTTAGGTAAATTTTGGGGTCTTTAGCTGACATCTCCGCCATCACGATTTAGCAAAATACGTACTTTTTCTGCAAGCATAAGATGCTCTACTTGCTCTAAATAGGGGTCTTCTGCATAAATCGTTAAGGCTTCTTGTTGGGCTAAACTGACTAATTCTGGTGTCATTTCTTCGGCGAGTTGTAAAACGTGCGTTCCACTCTGGCGTGTGCCGAGTAAATCGCCCGCTCCGCGCATCTTCCAATCCATCTCTGCTAAGACAAAACCATCGTCGGTTTTTTCCATTGCTTTGAGACGTTTTTCAGATTCTTCTGTCAAATTATCTGGGATGAGTAAGCAGAATGATTGATGCGACCCTCGACCGACGCGCCCTCTGAATTGGTGCAATTGGGATAAGCCAAAGCGGTTTGCACCCTCAATCAGAATAACATTGGCATTCGGTACATCCACGCCAACTTCTGCCACACTAGTTGTAACCATTACATCGTATTCATGATTGGCAAATGCACCCATAATTTCGTCTTTTTCTGCTGGAGACATGCGACCATGCAGTAAGCAAACACGATATTTATAGAAAACTTGGCTCAACTCTTCATAGGCTTCGATAGCAGACCGCGCATCGATTTTGTCTGAAGCTTCAACAAGTGGGTGAATAATAAAGGCTTGCCGACCTAATTCGAGATGTTTTTCGATAAAGTTGAATGCACGTTCACGCGCAACGGGTTCGAGCATCTTGGTATCAATAGTCTGTCGTCCGGGTGGTTTTTCATCAATAATGCTCAAGTCAAGGTCAGCATACATTGTCAAAGCAAGGGTGCGGGGGATAGGGGTTGCTGTCATTACCAACAAATGGGGATTTACACCTTTACCACGCAATGCTGCTCTTTGTTCAACTCCAAAACGGTGTTGCTCATCAATAATAGCGACACCGAGGTCATTGAAATTGACTCCATCCTGAATAATCGCATGTGTGCCAATAACGACATCAATGGAACCGTCGTCCAAACCGCGATAAACAGAATTTCGTTCGGATTGTGTCAGCGCACTCGTTAGCAATGCAACTACGGGACGCATATCCGTTGGCATATTCTCAAGTGATTGCGTAATTCCACGATAATGTTGCTCTGCAAGAATACTTGTTGGAGCCATGAGTGCTGCTTGTTTGCGATTATTAAGTGCCATGCCAATGGTGGCAACCGCAACCGCCGTTTTACCTGAGCCAACATCACCCTGTAGCAATCGGTTCATCGGTACTTCTTTGGCGATGTCTGCACGAATATCACTTAATGCGCGTTTTTGTGCGCCTGTGAGTTCATATGGGAAAACTTTCTCTAGAAATTCATCAAGCCAAGCATCATCAACTTTGAGTGATTCACTTGGGACTGCTTGCCAATCTCGACGATTACCGAGAATACCCAATTGTAAAGTAATCAATTGGTCAAAGATGTAGCGACGACGGGCATGACGTAAGTGGTCGTGCCCTTCTGGAAAATGCAAATTCTGAATTGCCCAACCAATATCGGCTAACTCAGCACGGTCTAAAACAGCCATCGGGATATGGTCAGGTACGTGATTTGCAAATTGGTCAACTGTCTGTTTCATTAGTCGACGGAACGCACGAGCTTTAATACCTTCGGTGAGGCGATAAACTGGTACGATGCCGATTGTATGTAAGTTCTCACTATCTAGAGCTTCCCATTCAGGACTACTCATTTGAAGTCGATTACCCCAAATTGTCACTTTTCCACTCAATACTAATTGCTGACCCTTGCGAATGTTACGTATGAGAAAATGCTGCCCAAAGAACATCACATTCATTTGTCCGCTACCATCATCAATAACCATGTGGAAATCTCTGCGGTTGTTACGTCCGATACGGACTTCGGTCTGTGCGACTGTACCAATAACGGTCACGATTTCATCTGGGGATAATTGGCTAATATAGCGTAAATCTGTATAGTCATCATAACGACGGGGTAGATAGCGCAACATGTCATCTACCGTATGAATATCCATTTTACTCAGGTCTTCGGCTTTACTTTGCCCGATACCATTAATGGCTGTAGTAGCTTGCTCTAAATCTTCTAATCGTTGTCGCGCATCTTCAATTGAAATCGGTTCACGCACTTTACGTGGTGGACGCGCTAAACGAGGCATTTCAGGAATATCACGTTCTTGCTTATCTACAGGTTGTATATTGTCGTAACCATAACTTTCAAGTGGTTCGGGCTTTTTCTCAGACCGTTGAGATTTCTGAGGAGCAGGTCGTTTCTTTTCCTGTTTTGGGGGTGAATTCTGCTTAAATTCTCCCATTAAATCCTTATATTTTTCAGGAATTGGTTCACGCCCTACAATACGGTCTAACATATAATCAATTTGTTTAATGCGCTCTAATTGACTCTCAACTTGCTCATAATTTGCTAGCAGGTCAGTCAATTCTTCTGCCAAAACATGATGCTTCGCGTGGCGTGCTTGTTCTTGCGCTTCCAGTTTCCATGTAACGCTATATGCCGCCAATCCACCGATAACAGCACGATTTTCGCAACCTTGTTCACGTTCTAATTTGAGTATTTTGACTAGGGTTTCTAATGCCGAGGGCATTGGACTTCCTCACGTAATTTATTTGTCAATCAGTTTTTATATAGCATATACCCCGCATCAGTTTAAGCCAATACGGGATATAAGTACAAATTTTCTATATTATATCTAAAAATCGGAGGGATGTTAGCCACGCCATGCTTTATTTACGGAGATAAATCCAAGTGAATTGGGACCAATATGTGTACCCAAGGTTGGACCTACTTCTGCAATTATAGTTTCTTCAGGCAACAAATCTTTGTTATCAGCAATAAATTGTTTGGCACTAGCTTCATCTGCTGTATGGATGATAGAGATGCGGTCTAGTTGACCACGCTCTTCTTCCAGTAGCTCACGTAATTTTGAACGTACTTTCTTGAATGTCCGCACGCGATGTGCCGCCACAACTTCGCCTTTTTCGATTACCTGTACAATAGGTTTGATTTGTAGCAATGATCCAATGCTAGCCGCAACTGCTGTCACACGTCCACTACGACGCAGATATTCCATGTTATAAATGCCTGCGTAAAGTTTGTGGTTTTTCTTCACATTATTTACCGCTTGAACAACTGCATCAACATCACCAGTTTCTGCGGCAACTTCTGCGGCAATAATTGCTAACCAACCAATTCCCATGCTGACGCTTTCGCTATCAATAACAGTTGTTCGTTCCTTATCGACGGTATTACACGCAAGCAGAACATTGTTGTAAGTTGCACTCAAGGATTCAGCAACATTGATACTGATGAGATGGTCATAGCCTTCAATTGCTTTGCCAACTATTTCTTCTGCCAAACCTGGTGAAGGGGCAGCTGTTGTTGGAACTTCTTTGTTATTTTGTAGATAATTGAAAAAATGGGCGCGGTCTAAATCTTTACCATCGTCGCTATAACTTTCGCCACCATAATTTACATAGCAAGGAACAATATCTATATTCCATTTATCTAATAAATTTTGCGGAATATCCGCCACACTATCCGTAATAACTTTAATTTTAGCCATCTTCAAAACCTTCCATTTCGCTTTCTAAAACCATCACACCTGTTGCTTCACCGCCCAGTAAAGTCGCTAAGACCATACCATACATCGTATAAGGAAAATGTCTCCCCGGAAATTCTAGTGAGAGACGGTCTTGTAATTGACGTGCTTGTTCGGTGATATGGGTGCGATTTTGGATAATCATTGCATCGTCTAAATCATCAAATTCGATTAAAAATTCTATCATGCGGTCAATAGCTTGTGAGCGAGTTCGCACTTTTTCGGTCACAAGCGGTTGACCTTCTTCCATGCTAATAATAGGCTTGATTTTGAGCATTGCGCCTAAAATCGCTCTGGGTTCGCTCATAATATCATTGATATGAAGATATTCTAAGGTATCGACATAAAAGGTGCTGAATATACGGTCTACAGCATCACGGACTTTTTGAACTGCGTCGTCAAAACTAAGACCATCCAAAGCTGCTTGTCCAGCAAGTCGCACTAACATGCCTTGTCCTGCACAGATACTTTTCGAGTCAATTGCGATAACTTCACAATCGCCACTTGCGCGTTGGGCAGCACGTCTTGCATTTGCCCAACTATCAGTGATTTCTCTAGACGTATGAATAGAGATAATGCCATCATAAACGCGAGAGAGATTAGCATAAAGTTCTGCATATTCATCCTCGGATGGTGCAATGATTTTGGGAGGCTTGCTTTGCGCTTTAATAAGGTGCATCGCGTCTTCAGCCGATAAATCTACATCCTCTTTATAGAGTGTCCCTCCAATGTCTAATTGGTATGGGACAACGGTTACAGGATATTGCTGTAGTAACCGTTGATTAGCAAAGCGAGCGCCACTATCTGTTACGATATGAATTTTCGTCATAGTTATTCGATACTTATAAGGTATGGGTATAGTGGTTGACCACCATAAACGACTTCATACTCTAAATCAGAATAGGTGTCTTCTAACTTTCTGACGAGTGCATCGGCATCAGCTTCTGTGAGACCATCACCATAATACAGAGTACAAATCTCATAGAGGTCAACATTGGCTTTATCCAATAAGTCTAGGATAATTTCATCTAAACCTTCTCCAGATGCAACGAGTTTACCGTTTAACATGCCAATGAATTGTCCTTCAGCAACAGCAACACCTTCAAAAGTTACATCTCTAACAGCTGTTGTGACTTCGGCGCTGACTACATTACTCAGAGCTTCATTCATTGCGTTAAAAACAGTATCAATGTCGCCTGCTTCATTAGCATCCATATAAGCAACGAGTGCAGCAATACCTTGTTGGACTGTTTTACTAGGGATAACTTTCACTACTTTTCCTAGAGTCATACCAGCCGCTTGTTGCGCTGCCATGATAACATTGCCATTGTTCGGCATAAGGATGATTTCTTCATTAGGAATATCGTCAATCGCATTCAGAAAATCTTCTGTGCTGGGATTCATTGTTTGACCACCAATGATGACGTGCGCCGCGCCATATTGATCAAACAAATCTTCAAGTCCATCACCGCGTGCGACTGTGACAACCGCGACACCGTTGATGACTTTCGGTTCTTTTTCGGCATGCTCACGCTCATTGCGTTCTTGAACATATTGCAGATATTGTGCTTGCATGTTCTCGACGACAATGTCATCTAAATCTACGCCCATCTTGATGGCATAATCAAGTGGGTCGGCTGGATTGTGAACATGAATATGGACTTTTATCAAACGATCATCGCCATCGACAAGGGGCGACCATCCCATATTACTGATGTCGTGACGCACTTGCTTAACATCTAAATTTTCGCCAAGCATCAAGAATTGGACATCATAGCCATAGCCTTCTTCATCATCAGGGATGAGGGCATCTTCCCAATGAGGTGCATCTTCATTAACAACTTCTGCGCCACTATCAAGTACAACGGGTTCGCCATCCACAAAACGCTTCATCCCTTCAAGGATATAGACTAAACCCATACCACCTGAATCAACTACCCCTGCTTCTTTGAGTTTGGGTAATAAATTGGGGGTATTTTCAAGTGATTTGTACGCGGCATCGATGAGCGCTTTTAACATGACCTTGAGATCGGTTTCGGTTTTTGGTAGGTCTTTTATAGCTTCAGCTGCTTCACGCGCTACTGTGAGGATAGTACCTTCCACAGGTTTCATGACACTTTCTACAGTTTCATAGGCATAGTCCACTGCACTCTGGCAAGCTAAGGCAAAGGTTTGAGCATCCATCTCTTTTTTGTCTTTAATGGCATGCGAAAAGCCACGTAATAACATCGACAAAATTGTGCCTGAGTTCCCTCTAGCTCCAGTTAATGCGCCTCGTGCAATTTGTTCTGAAATCGTCCCTATATGTAGGTCTTCTGTATTGGCAATTTGCTGGTAGGCTTTACGAATGGTCAGTACCATATTTGTACCTGTATCTCCATCGGGTACAGGAAAGACGTTCATGTTATTGATTTTTGCTTTATGATGCTCAAGCCATGACACGCCCGCTGCTAACATCCACTTTAGCAACCGACCATCAATGACACTCTGTTTAATTTCAGCGACCATAATAAATCCTCTAAATCCACTTTAATCTATTATAAAAACCCTAATACATGCAAAATGATACGATATCACTTATCGCATCCGAGTGTATATAAGTTTCATATCTTGTCTTAAGTATTCAAAATAAAACACTACATCATTCTGTAGTGCTTTTGAATACTACCATTTTCATTTCTATTTGGCGAGATTTTCATCCAATTGTAGACAGATGTCTAATCTATTTCTTTAGCTAGAGTCTGTCTTAGCGCGGAAATCCCTGCCGAAATACCATCTTTGTACCCAAAAACGGACGTACCAGCTACTAAGACGTTTGCTCCTGCTTGTACGGCGTGGGTAACGGTATCTGTATTGATGCCACCATCAACTTCAATATCGACATTTGCTTGTACATCACCAATCATTGCTCGCAATTCTGCAATCTTTGATTTTGTATCCATGATAAATGATTGACCACCAAAACCAGGATTAACGGTCATGACGTTAATCAAATCAATCATGGTAATGACTTCTGATAGCGCAGAAGCTGGAGTATGTGGATTTAGAGCAACGCCAACTTTACACTTTGCTTCACGGATCATTTGTAGTGTGCGGTGTAAATGAGGGCTAGCCTCAATATGAACACTAATAATATCTGCACCTGCATCGGCAAAGGTTTGTATATATCGCTCTGGTTCAACTATCATCAAGTGAACATCAAGTGGTAGGTCAGTCACACGGCGAATAGCTTTGACAACTAAAGGTCCCATTGTGATATTTGGGACAAATCGACCGTCCATAACATCAATATGAATTAGATTTGCACCACCTGCTTGAGCTTCGCTTACTTGTTCTCCTAATCGTGTGAAATCAGATGCTAATACTGAGGGTGCAATTTTTACCTCATGGAACGAAACCATAGAGTCTCCTTAATATTGACAGGTTATAGTGCATGATAATCTTAAAAGGCTAAGAGATAAATCGCAAACTATTCCAGACCGAATTATAATGGATTAAGGTCTGTGATTTTCATAAAATATTCATGATAAAGGATAATTACTCATGGCAGAAATGGTATATCGTCGATTAGGGTCATCAGGAATGAATGTCAGTGCTATTTCGATTGGGGCATGGCTTACCTATGGCAGTGATTCTGTAGAATTTGATACCGCAAAGGCTTGTTTGCGAGCCTCCATTGAAAATGGTATTAATTTTATTGATGTTGCCGATATTTATGCGCGTGGTGAAGCTGAGAAAGTGGTTGGTCAAGTCATTAAAGATTATGACCGTACTAAGTTGGTTATCAGCACAAAAGCCTTTTGGCCCATGAGTGATGATATTAATGATAGAGGCTTATCACGCAAGCATATTGTCGAATCGGTAGAAAAATCTCTCAAACGCTTTGATATGGAATATGTTGATATATTTTTCTGTCATCGTTATGACGAGAATACACTGACGGATGAAACGGTTCGCGCGATAGATGATCTGATACGGCAGGGCAAAATTCTGTATTGGGGAACAAGTATGTGGGAAGCGCATCAAATCCAAGAAGCAATAGACTCAGCCGATGAGTATCAGGCATATCGCCCAGTAGTAGAGCAACCCCTCTATAATATGCTTGACCGTCATCAAGTTGAGGGGGATGTTGAAGAAAAATTGGCAGACCACGCAATGGGAATGGTCGTATGGTCGCCCTTAGCAGGTGGCGTTTTAACAGGCAAATATAATGAAGGTATTCCTGAAGGCAGTCGTGGTTCACAATATGGCACAGGCTGGTTAAGTGATAATTTCGCGGATGACCGTCTCTCTAAGGCACGTCAATTAACAGCAGTTGCACAGGAATATGGCTATGAGTTATCCGCGCTAGCATTAGCTTGGGCAATGCACCATCCCGGAGTTGATAGTGTCATTACAGGGGCAACAAAAGTTAGCCACGTTGAGAGTAACCTGAAAGCACTAGATGTCACTTTATCAAGTGACCTTGAGAAGAAAATTGAAGATATCCTCCAAAATCGACCCTATAATAGTCGTCGCGCCATTATGACAGCCGATGAATTTGAGTCAATTTGACGATAAAAGAGGGTAGTTTAGTATTAAACTACCCTTTATAGCGCTAATCAGCTGGGTCAAAGTTTTCGACGTTAAATGATTCGCCATTCGGTTCTGCTAATTCCTCATCTGAACCATCTCTGACCTCTAATTCCCAATCTTCCTCTCGACAATCATCTGGGTCATCATGTTCCTGAGTATTCATGACGATAATATAGGCATAATCATAAGGGTCTGTATCCACTGTTCCCTCTGTGCCGATTTCGTAAATATCAACTTCCTCATCGTCGGGATTAATGCCAACAACAACCATCGTCAAATCATCATTGTCGAGTTCAAAAGTATAGGTGTCAGATTCGCGGATGAAGAGGTATTGTACTGCTAATTCCTCAATGCCATCGCGCCCTGAATCATAAGTTTCGTAGTCTTCAATGACTTCTTCAACATCGACTGTGGTTGGAAACTCATCACCCAATGCATAATCAAATAAGAGGTTGCGAATAGCGAAACGGCGCAGGACATCTTCAGGTGTGGTATCAAGTTCGTCTAGGAAATCGTAAAATACATCCATACCTTCTTCATCAACCGCAATTTCCCAAAGCCTTAGAATGGATTCATCACCATAATCTTGGGCAATTGAATCAATAAGTAGCCAATCACCATATACCCGTAGTCCGCGACGATCTTCATTTGTGCCTATACATAAATTAGGTTCATCGAAAACTGAGCGTGTGTAATCTGTAACATCTTGCTCGGTGATAGAGGTCTTCGTTTCTATCCAACTAGATGTTGCTTCATAAATCCAACGGGCAGGCTCGCCAATGTCATATCCAAATTGAATTAGATGATGAAATTCATGAGCAATTGTTGCTCTCATTACAACAAGCGGCGATTGCACCCCATCATAATCATTATCAATGACCATATAGCCATATGCTGCCCACTCTTCTTCAATTTCAGTTGCTGGATTATCGCCAATAACTTCTTCAGGTGAGGCGTAACCGAGAATGGACTCGTCATCTAAGATATTGATTAAGTAAAAGTCATAACGTGAATCGCCACCTTCGCCACAATCACGCGGTGGGGCAGGCCAACCCAATTCATTAACTTGGACATCAAAGACAAATTCTACATAATCGACGACCTCATCCACAAAATCATCGTCTGCTTCATCATCCCCATCTTCCGTATAGTGAATGATGAAATTTTCTGTTTCTACTGTTTCTTCATCTCCACTAAGTTCGGGACGTTCGCTCAAATCTACATCTTCACAATTTTCGTTAATATTTTCTTCATTACGATCGATGGTATTTTGCACAAGCGTTCGTGGCGCTTCATATTCACTAGCAATTTGTGCGCCATTCGGCAGAAATTCATCCTCCAAGACAGCATCTGCATTGTAGCCAAGTAATAACCTAAAACGCCCTTCGGCATCTTCATCACAACAATCTGTCACGACAATGCGATAATCGCCATCTTCTTCAAATGTATATTCAAGAGACGTATTGGAGTTATTCCTTGAAATATCATCAGCGAATGCCACAGCTTCGTCACAATCTTCATAACAAATGCCGATTGCTGTATCGATATCCTCTGACTCCGCATAAAGATAAAGGGTTTGCCCTTCTTCTGCATTATCTATATCGTAAAATATGAAAGAATTTTCTTCGTCAAGTGTGCCGTAAAATTGTTGTGCTTGTGGTTCATCTTCGTCATATTCAATTTCAGACAATTCAACATATGTTGGTTTATAAGTTACTACAAAGGGGTCACCTGTAGGATAAATATTGCCGTCTAAAACTTCGGGAGTTTCTAAGCCGATGAGAATGCGGAAAATACCTTCGGCTTCTTCATCACAGCAATCCCAAATGTAAATACTATAATCACCGTCTTTTTCAAATGTATATTCAAGTGCGGAATTAGTCGTTTTCGGATAATTATAATCATCGTTGCTGGCAAAGACTTCTTCGCAATCAATATCGCAGACTCCAATTAAGGTGTCAAAATCGTAAGATTCTGCATATATGTAGACTGTGGTATCTTCATCCATATTGAATAAATCAAAATAAATAATCGGATTATCTTCATCAATATAAGAGAAAAACTCTTCTACTCGCGCATCGTCATCAGATTGAGCAATCGCCGTAAATGATGAAATTAAGATAAGAAAGATTACAATAAAACAAAGACGAATTTTCATCGTGAATTTATTCCTAGCTATGCCCTAAGATTGGTTTTGGTTGATATAACTCTTCAAGATAGGCTACATCGTCATCACTTAATGTTATATCGACTGCATCCATCGCTTCATTAAGATGTGTGATTTTTGTTGCGCCAATGATGGGCGCGGTTATACCATCTTTGTGAAGTAACCATGCCAAGGCAATTTGTGCGGATGATTTTCCGTATTTCTCTGCAATCTCTTTGCATCGGTCTACAATATCAAAATCAATATCTTGATAATACATCTCATGGGCAAACCCATCCGTTTTGGAACGTGCGGTATTGCCTGCTTTGTCACGAGTACGGTTACCAGCCACAAAGCCCCGTGCTAGGGGAGACCAAGGTATAAGCCCAACACCCATATCAACACATAGCGGATTCATTTCACGCTCTTCTTCTCGATAAACTAGATTGTAGTGATTTTGCATTGAGATAAAGCGTGTCCAATTGTTCGCATCCGCAATGTGTTGAGCCTTTGAGAGTTGCCATGCGAACATACTACTCGCGCCGATATAGCGGACTTTGCCAGATTTCACCACATCGTGGAGTGCTTCCATTGTTTCTTCAATTGGAACATCATAATCCCAACGATGAATCTGATAGAGGTCAATATACTCTGTACCAAGGCGTTTGAGAGAGGCATCGACACTATCCATGATATGCTTACGGGATAACCCTCCTTGATTTGGCGCATCCTTTAGGCGAAAGAATACTTTTGTTGCAACGACATATTCATCACGGCTATTAAAGAACTCACGCATATAATTGCCTGTATGTTCTTCACTTACACCTAATGAATACATATTGGCTGTGTCAAAAAAATTGATTCCACCTTCGATAGCCCGTTGGACAATCGGCTTTCCTTCATCGTAACTCAGTATCCAGTCGCGCCAATTTGGGTCACCATAGCTCATCATACCAAGGCAAATTTTCGATACTTCTAAGCCAGTTTTACCTAATTTTGTGAATTTCATGTTAATTGTCCTTTTGTAAAGCTAATCCAAATCATATGCGACCCAATTGCCGTATATTTTCATCTGCTTAAGTAAATCCCACAAATGTTCTGTATCATCAAACTCCAAGCGGATGAGGGGTTCAGTGAAGAACTCAATATAAGCTAACGGAGCATTTTCAAAGCTACGCCTTGCAACACAGCATTTATCAAATTCATGAGTATAAGGGGAGGGGCGTTGTTCAGGTTGGCGGTACCAGTTATCATTACACAGTTTGAAATCAACCCAGCGTGTAATTTCTGCAATGTCTTTGTAGAGTATGCCACCTTCAGTTACAGTGACAATGCTATGAAAGCGTGCCATTGAGTGCTTACGTCCTATTCGTCTGCCCCGAACTTTTGCAGTAAGAATATTATAGCCCCACTTAGCAATATCACGCTAATTCCACATCACCTTCTGCTAGGCGTTCTTGAATGAGGGCTTGCATTCTTGGACGCATCTCTGCACCGTGTCCATATTTTGCTTTAGCGAGGATTTTCAATTCGGCGTTTTGGCTAATATTGTCTTCACTGATGATATGCCACTTTTCGACAATGTTGGGCAATAGATGTAGGGCTTCTGTGCCTAGTGGTTCAAGAATATCTAAGGCTTCGGTGATATCTTTGCTGTGGATTTTTATAGTAATATTAACAGGCGTAAATTCACCGCGACTAAAGTTTCGGAATTGGCGTATTTCACCATTTGGAATAACAATCAATTCACCAGAAATACCTCTGACATGAATCGTTCTCAAATTGACATCTTCTACTACGCCTTCAAAACCAAGTATCTCAACCTTTTCACCAACATCTAAGGTGTTCTCGAAAACAAAGAAAATACCTGTAAGAAAATCACTGATGAGCGGTCGAAAGCCCAAACCAAAGGCAGCACTGAATAAACCAAGAACCCATACCAGAGTATCAAGCTCAACGAATTGAGCTATGCAAAAAAATGTCGCAAGTGTAAATGAGATCAAGATGATGAGACCAGAGAATATGCCTTCCAAGGTTGCGCGCCGTGCTTCTGGGATTGACTGCCGAATAGAGAAGCGCGTCACCGATAACAACCTGCGAGATATTCTGCGTGCAGAGTATGTGAATATCAGTGCAATAAATAAGATAATTAATATCGGTAGCAGGTTATTAAGAAGGAATGTATTAAAGTTTGTGTATTGCATTATGAATCCGTTTATAAAGTTGCAAACAAAAAGATGATACTCAATGCTAATAATACCATCATAATTCGTTCAAAAAGTGGTTGGCTAATGTAATCTAAGGCTGTACGTCCAATCCATACTCCAAGTGGAATAATCGGCAATGCCCAAATTACACTGAATAACAAATTGAAATCCAATAAGCCTTGCCACAGAAAAATAGGCACTTTTAAGAGATTCACTATTGTAAAATAGAGTGTCGTCGTAGCAATAAATGGAATAGGTTCAACTCGTTGCAAGAGCATATAAATTGTGAAAGGAGGACCTCCCGTGTTAGCTAAAGTTGATGAAAAAGCGGAAGTCCAACTGGACAGATAAGCATGCCAATTTTGATGTTTATACTTCATGTTTTCTAAACGGTCACTTAATAATTTATAAATGATTACAATAAATGTGAAAACACCAATGAGTATTTTAAGTAAAATTGCTGGGATGACTGATAATAATAAGCCTCCCACAATTGCCCCAAATACAGCACTCGGTAACATCAGCTTGATAGTGTAATAATTCCATTGTTTCCAATAAACACGGAGAGCAAACCAGTCCGCGAATATTAGAAATGGTAAGATTAGAGGCACAGCTTCTTTAACGTCAATTACTAAGGCTAGCATGGGTACGGCTAACGAAACAGGTAGAGGACCTCCTAAACCACCTTTAGACAGTCCGATGAGTAGGCATGCGATGATGAAAACAACGATTTGAATGGTGGTCATATAAGGCGAGCTTACTTTCGATTTCTCATTGGACTTTGATATTGTTAGGGGTAATAACTTTAGATTTTAGTTGCCCACAGCCAGCATCTATATCAATCCCCCGTCGTACCCGAACTGTTGCACTTGTGCCATGTGATTCAAGGATTTCAATGAAGGTGTCGATTGCGCTAGAATCAGAAGGCATTCCTGCATATCCCCCAGTTGGATTCAGAGGAATAATATTCACATGACAATGCAAGCCTTTGAGTAATTTCCCGAGCTTATGGGCTTCTTCAGGCGTATCATTTTCTCCTGCAATTGCCGCCCATTCAAAAGTTACTCGTCGATTTGTTTTTTCGACATAATAGTGACATGCACCAATTAACTCTAGTAAATTCCAACGTTTGTTGACAGGCATTAACGCTGTTCGCTCATTATCATCAGCTTTGTGCAGACTAATAGCTAAGGTCACTTGTAAGCCTTCATCAGCAAATTTGCGAATTTGTGGTACAAGTCCAACAGTGCTGACAGTAATATGTCGTTGTCCTATCCCGAGTTCGTTCATAATGCGGTGGATTGCTTCCATAACAGCATCATAATTATGAAATGGTTCGCCCATACCCATTAAGACCACATTGCTAAGTCTTTCACCTTGAGCCTCAAGTTCACGCGCAAAACGCATAGCTTGTTCAAATATTTCAGTAGATGTAAGATTGCGTGCAAAGCCCATTTGCCCTGTCGCACAGAAAACGCAACCCATAGCACAACCTGCTTGCGATGAAATACAAGCCGTCCGCCGATGGTCATCATAAGGCATAAGAACCGACTCGATGAGTTGACCATCGTGAAGTTTATAAAGACGTTTTACTGTACCATCATTACTAGATTGTTCCATGACTTTGTTCAATGTACCAAGAACGGTTTTTTCTTCGAGATGTTCACGAAGAGATTGTGGTAGGTTACTCATATCATCGAAGTTATCAACACGATGTTCGTATAGCCAATTATAAAGTTGCTGTGCGCGATAACCGGGTTCTCCCCATTCTTTTAGTAATTGAGTTAGTTCATCGCGCGATAATTCGTAGAGGTTAATCATAGATTTCCTTAAAATGTTAAATTTCCAAGTGGAATACCCCATTGCGTCAAAATGTTAATCAAAACAAAAGGGGTAAAGTTGTAGACGAAATGTGCCATCATTGCCGATGGAGTAGTGTAATGATTACGCAAAAAACCGAACACTAATGACACTGTTAATATAATAAGTGAGGCTGGGGTTAGAATATATTGGCTATGAAGCATCACGAAAAATATACTAACAATAATATTGCCAAAAATAGGTTGTAATGCACCTCTAAAGAGTAATTCTTCGCCAATACCTGCTGTAATAGCTAGCAAAAAGCCCAACCATAGTGTTCCACTAAATGCAGCGAACATGGCTTGTGCGGCAGCACTTTGTTCTGCTAAGGTTTCAGGTGATACAGATGCTTGCCAGATAAAACTCAAACCAACTTGTACCCAAAACATACCAAACCCTACAACAGCTCCAATGATGAGATGTTTAATACTATCTTGTAACCAAAGAGTTATTTTGCCTTTTTCGGGTAATTGAATGCCTAAACGTTTGAGTGTACGTTTGAGATTACGTCGTACAAAAATCCCAACACCAAATAGCGAGATTGCAATATACACGGCAAAGTTAGCAAGTAAATCGGCTATGTTGATATCTGATAACTCTTCTGCAAGCCCCTCAATTCCACCTGCTAGAATAAAGTTGCCAATTGTGTTAATGCTGGCAAAAATCATGAGAATTACAGCTAGTGTATGAACAACTGAATCCGCATGATAGCGCTTGGTAGTGCCATCACTCATCACAACATACTTTTGGATTAGTTGTCGCAATTTCGTGGAGAATATAAAGACAATACTAAACAATCCAAAGACTAAACTTACTATGAAAAACGATAGTCCAGTTTGGAAAGATATTTCAACAGAAGGTACATCGCTAACACTATCAGTTGCCACTGGTAAGGCAGTCAAAAATACAATGCTACCCAAAATGATTGTCAGGCTTGCCATTAGGAGAAATAATGCGGTGATGAAGTTTTTGCTTATAGATCGCGTGACCCTATCAGGTTTGATTTTGAATTGTTGTGCCTGATACAAATTTGCCAAAATGATGATGCCACCGATGAATGTAACGGCTACAAGTATGATGACCATAAAAGAGTCCTAAATGTGGTATGTTCCTTTTCAGTATAAACCTGTGTTGTACGGGACTCAATAGAGGGTCTAATTTGTTCATCAGCTATTGACTTGATTCAACCAACATGATAACATCTCTGCCTGTTGACCGAGCACTCCTGTTACAAGGAGAGGTGACAGAGTGGACGATTGTACCGGTCTTGAAAACCGGCGTAGTGTCAAAGCTACCGTGGGTTCGAATCCCACCCTCTCCGCTCATTCAACAAAATCAAAAGGGGAGGTGCCAGAGTGGACGATTGGGACCGCCTGCTAAGCGGTTGTACGGCAACGTACCGCAGGTTCGAATCCTGTCCTCCCCGCACGACAAAACCTGAGTCGAACATTCAGGTTCACTCGAACCGACAGAGATGTCGGTTTTTGTGTTTTCAGGGGCATCTTCAATTTCTTCGCGATAACTCCGTACTTCATCCGATATATCTTACAGATATGCAAATAGGGTATAAAGTTTTAAGCTAACATTTCCTTGCGAGTCAACAATTACCTGCTCAACCATCTGCCGTAACAACTCGCGTCGATCATCACGGCTTAAACTATTATACACGATTCCGATGTGAGAGATAATCTCTAGCGCAGAATCCAAATTTGCAATATATGTCTGGCGACATGCTTGTTATGTTTCAAAGGCATTCTAACTTCAATTATGAGATATGGGCTTGACCACCTACCATATTCAACAAGTAGGTTTTTATAGGTGACGCAGTACAATTCTAATGTTATCAGATTGATGTTAATCAGCTTGCCATAGATATTTCATTACCTTACTTTTGACTTTGTGTAATGCGAGCTTGATGCATTCCAAAGACGGGATAAAGGCATCCAATATTTTGCAGTATACATTTGCATCGCCACCCCTTTTACCGCAATGAATTAAAAGTTATTCAATGGGCTTTAGATGAAGAAGCCCATTGAATTTTACTTGTTTGCTATGCGGACAATACGGTTATAGAGAATGTGAATGAGCATCTCTGTATCACCACCTGTAGAATTGGCGAAGAGAATAACGACTGTATCGGTGTCTTCATAATAGCGTGCGATACTCTGGTATCCGCCGACCCAACCTGTATGCTCATACTTGTAAACCTCAGTATATATCGCTTGTTCATCCTCATTGAGTAGTGAGCCATCGTTGAGTGCCCTCAAAAAGATACCGACATCCTGTGCTGTTGCAATCATAGAGCCACCCGGACTGATATGATCGAGTTCCAGCAGGTCTGCATCAATGCCATAATGATAGCCACTTGCAATTTCACCGGCTTCGACCTGATCTAACAAGCTATAGGTATCGGTTAAACCGAGCGGTTGCAAAATTTCTTCGGCGATATATTGATGATGGCTATAACCCAACACATTATCGAGAATATTGCCAATCAAGAGATAACCTGTGTTGGAATAGTTATAGCGAGCGTCAGGTTCAAAATCTGCAGGTTCATCCAGAGCAAATTCAAGATAAGCATTCCGATCTGGCAGTGTTTCGAACCAGGGATAATCGGGATGATCGACAAAATTGAGGATACCACTGCGATGTTGCAACATCATTCTCAGGGTAATCTGGTCTGCATTTTCGATCCTGCCGACCATATCAGGCAAGTGATCTGCTAATGTATCATCCAGCGACAACATACCATCATTGACTAGCATAACGGTTGCGGCGGCAATATATAACTTACTAATACTAGCAATTTTGAATAATGATTGCGGATCGGCTGGTATTTGCTCGTCTCGATTGTTCCAACCAGCAGCATAAAGTGATGGTTCTTCACCAACTTCATCGACATAGACGATAATGCCATCAAACTCATTTGCTACAGCACGATCCAATTCTGCTTGCATGGTATTTGGTAAAGGTGAAAGCCATAAGAATGCTGCATTCCACGGTACAAAAATGATGGCAGAGATAACTGCGACAATCGACATAATGATGCGTAGAATCGTAATGGTACGTGTTTGGTTGAGCTTTTTCATGTTGCTTTTATCATTTCTCTAGTAGCTAATTGATTTATGTCTTTAAAACTTGGGTAGAATAAGACGACTATCCATCGATATACATCAAAGATAGTCGTCTAGAAGTTCTTTAGTTCTCACTACCTAACAATGGGAACATTGGGTTCAGCACATCTGCCATATTCTGCTCAGGGTCAGCAGCATCATTGTTATAGAGCATCACTACGACCATGTTTAACTCAGATGAATAGTTGAGTGCGGAACGAAAACCAGCAATGCCACCTGGGTGTCCGATATAATCTTCACTGATGAACAACCCCAGACCATAGGGACTGTTTGGAGCGGGTGTTGTCATCGCAACAAGTGTCTCTGCGTTATCGAATAAGTCACCACTGAATAAACTACTTGCAAAGATAACTAAGTCTGATGCAGTTGGGACCAAACCACCTGCTGCCCAACCTACAGATTCATGGAGTTCAGTTACATCACTCATGGTCTCACCGAAGCCCGAATAACCATGTACGATATCCACTACGGCATCTTCATAGCAATCCATAAATGTGGATTCCATTCCTAGCGGTGCATAGATGTTTGTGTGATACGCTTCTGTGAGTGGCATTGTCATCGCTTCTTCGATAATCATACCAAGTAATGTGTAGTTAGTGTTGCTGTAGTACCATTGTGCTCCCGGCTCAAAGAGAGCATCATTCCCATATACATAGCGAGCAAGCGTGTCGTTAGGGTCACGTTGTACACAGTCCAATGTCACGATTCCTGTATCCTCATTGACGACCATTTCTGTGAAGATGTCAGTGTAGTAAGACTCGTGTTCAACTATGTTAAACAAACCAGAAGTATGAGACAGCAATTGATATATGGTAATCTCATCCCCATAGGGCAGTTGGTCGGCAACCTCTGGCAACCATTCTGCTACTGTATCATCAAGGGTTAATACATCATCTTCAACCAATTGCATAATTACGGTCGCTGTGAACATTTTGGTGATGCTTCCGATTCGGAATGCACCATCTGACGGCATCGGAGTTTCATCTGCGAGATTCGCTAAACCGCTTGCCCCTTCAAATCGGTAGTCTGGTGCATCAATCCACACAACCATACCGGGTGGGAATGTCGCTGCGGTTAAGGTGTCCATTTCAGCCTGTATCTCTGCGGCTACATCTGACGGAAACGCTTCCGATTCGCTCTGTGCCGTGACGATGAAACCAGATAACAGGAGTATCAAGGTTAGGGTAACTCTTTTAATCATTGGATTTTTCCTTTGTAGTATACTTTGAACTTATACGATTTACGGTCTGCTTGTGTTGCACAATTTTTTCAAATGTTGCTTCTGTATTGATGCGACTGAGCGCCACTCCAAATGCGATTTCGAGTACAATTTCTTCATTTACATTAGGATGATTTGTTCTTGCTGATATTATCTCCTATGGTGTTCTGTTCTGTTCAATCAATCTGTGTCCAGAATACTTTTAATTGTTATCTTTGTAAGGACACTAAAGTGTTATTGTAGGTGTTGTTTCCAAGTGGTTCTTGTGTGATAGTTTTAGTTCGCCCCTGTGATAAGCTCTTGAAAACGTTCCCGATTAATGCCTTTAACTAGCAACCAAATCGGGAAGGCGAGTTCTGCAATTGCAATGACCATTGCGGCGAGTGCGGGTGTTGTTTCATAAGCAGGTAACAGAAGGATACCCACGCTATCTACGAGATAACCAAATCCAGCAAGGATGAAAAGTACACCGATGAGGCGTGGAATATAACCTGCTTTAAAGATCAAATAACCGAGTGCAAAAACGTGAATGATGAGGAATGCAATACCAATTGCAAAACCATAGGCATGAGCATCCAAGAATAACATCACGAATGAGTTGATTTGTTCAGTGTTGAAGACAGTCACATAATCCGCGCCACCAAGCAAAACAAGGATAAAATAGTAATTGAGCATATTCAGCCCATGAATGGTGGTCATGACAAGACGTGAGACGGTTGCGATTAGTGAGACCATGTGATTAACAGGCTTCAGTAGCACGTACAGAATAATGCTTAGGACAACTTCGCTCAGTAAGACGACAAATTCACCGCCAATTGCCATACGAAATAAACCGTCAGATGAGGCAATATTACTGGCAGTTGCCGTAGCATCCCCTGAAACAATTAGTTGCTCAGGTACATAGATATGGGCGACGATGGCTGCAACGGTGATGATGAGATACAGCACACCAGCAATTCTAGCTAATAGCATGGGTGATTGAGCTACCTTTTTTTCTTGTGTATTTGCGAAAATTACATCTTGTGTGATTGGTGTAGTAGTCATTTGGTTTACTCCCTTAGAGTTAATAGTGATTGTTAATTGTTTTCAATTGATGATGTATTGTCATCAATATCAATGCGGTTAACGGACTGTAATTTCAGTCCCGCATCGCGCACTCTTCTCAGTAAGGCAAATAATGCCGCCTGATCGACTACTTCACACGTTATGACACTAATGCCATCTTCTGTCGTGATAGTTGCATTATCGAACCAGTCTGACCAATGGTCATCTAAAACAGCTCTGATTTTGATTTTGTAGATATCGGACATTGCATAGTGCCTATCATGTGTCGTGAGTACATCTCTAAGATAGGCGAGGAGGGGTATTAGTGTCATACCCCATATGGAGTATTGCATGGGTTATTTGTAGGATTATTCGGAGATAATACCTAGCGAACGGGCTTTCGTGACTGCTTGTGTACGATTATTGACATCTAATTTGCTATAAAGATTGCGTGTATGGACTTTGACGGTGTGTTTAGAAATGTAGAGACGTTCTGCAATTTCTGGATTGGTTAATCCCTCTGCCATTTGTTGTAGCACGTCAATTTCTCTTTGACTCAAGTTGTCTAAGCTACCTGTAGTCTCAATCTTTTTAGATGTGTGAGGAAAATATGATAATAACGACTTTGCATATAAATGATCAGATTGTTGGAGTAAGAACTTTACAACATTGCCTTCAGTAATGAAAAGGGCTACATAACCTTGTGGTTGTGCAAGGTCAAGTGCTTGATTGAGTATCGACAAAGCATATTCCAGATCATCCGATATTGTGGCTAGTTTCGCTTGTAATATCAGAATTTCGATGCCACTACGGAATCGAGATCCAGATTTTGCCGCTGATAGCAATTGAGTTGTCAGTGTCATAGCCTGATTGTATTCATCTATGTGTTTGTTATGTCGATATTGAGCTATTAAGTACCGCACTACCGTAAGATGCTCATACTCTTTTAAATAATGGAAATCATTAGTCGTCGGGTTGTTTAGTTGACTTGCCCACTGGTCTACTCTATCTAATTGACCTTGATGTATCCAGATACGGGCTTTTTGCGCTGCGATTGGTCGTATGTCTGGCATGGCGGTTTGCAAGTAGTTCATCTCTGCAAATTCAAGACGCTCAAGTGCAGTATTGTACTCACCCAGCATGACATAGTACCAAGCCTCCGTGACTGCAAATCTTTGTTCCCAAGTCAGAATTGCCATCTGTTCGCCCAATGACTGGCTGATGTCTAGATATTCCTTGGCATCGTCAAGGTTGCCTAACTCAAGCTGAAATTCTGCTAAACCACGATAAAGTTCCTCTGTACCCAATGGTGGGAAATTGTCTATGTGCTTTAAACTATCCTGATAGATCATATTGGCATCACGCATTCGTCCAAGCTGTATTCGCAAATCCGCAATATAAGCGATGATGGCACTGCCAAGGTAATTCATGCTTAATAAGTACTTTTCAAGTGCTAAATCTGCGGACTGCAAATCTCCAGTAGCCCAAGATGCAAAACCAAGTAAGGCACTTGCTTGCCGATGACTGGTCTGCATAGGGTCTGTTGAGAGTGTGAGTGATTGTTTTGCATAGTGGATAGTTTGCTCAACTTGTCCTGTTGCCATGGCAATATAGGCACGTGCTGAAATGATTGAAGCAGGCAGACTTTTCCATTGTTCAAGATCGTGTACAATAACATCGCTTAAATCGTGTGCGATATATTTTTCTGCATGTTGTAAATATTTCTCTCCCGTTTGAAAATCACCCTCATTAATCAACGCCCATGCGTAACCTAAACACATCACAGGTCGTGTTAAGATAATATTTTCTGATAACTGTTTTGCCCATTTCAACCATCTTGCCGACTGATAGCTTAAATCCATTTCTGACCAGATGAGTTCTAATAAACGAGAGGCTCGTTGCTCATCTTCAGCTAAAAAGGCATGGCGAAGCGCATCCACGATATACTCATTTTCTTCATACCATTGCGAAGAACGTTGATGAACTGCACTAAATGCTTCAGGGGATTCACGCTTTAGGCGTGCCTGTAGCGCATCTGCAAATAAATGATGGTATCGAAACCATTGACGACTGTTATCTAGAGGTGAAATGAATAGATTGCGCTGTTCTAGTTGCTCCAAAACTAGCTGACTATCTTGCGTTTCGGTTACTGCATCGCATAAATCAGCATTCAAGCGCGTTAAAATAGAAGTCTGTGCAAGAAATTTTCGCACTTGTGTCGGCTGTTGATTCAATACTTCTTCGAGCAGATAATCCATAATAAAGCGGTGGCTACCTGTGAATGCTTCAATAAACTGTGTTTTGTCATCTTGCCCTTGTAGTGAAATTGCTGCCATCTGCAAACTCGCTATCCAACCCTCTGTTCGGTTTTCGAGTGCGATGATAGAATCACGGGGAAGGTCTAAGCCCATTATGTCATTGAGAAATGTGTGTATCTCTTCACTGGAAAAACGTAGATCCTTAGCTCGTATTTCAGTCAATTCTGCACGCGCCCGATACTTCGCTAGAGGCACTTGTGGGTCTTCACGAGTGGTGATGACGAGTGTCACATGGTTTGGCAAGTGTTCTATTAGAAAAATAAGTAATTTATCAATTTCAGGTGAATCGATGCTGTGATAGTCATCGAGTACAAGAATAATATCTTGCTCAAGCAATATAATGTCATTGAGCAGAAGCGTCAGTAAGTTTTCAACAGGCGGTTTTTGAGGAGACTCTAACATCGACATCACTTGCTGACCGCACTGTGGAGCAACAGTTTGTAATGCCGCTACCACATAGCGCAAGAATCGTGAGAGTTCACTATCTGCCTCTTCAAGCAGTAGCCATGCAATTGCACTGTCAATAGTCTCAAGCCAAGATGCAACGATTGTTGTTTTCCCAAAACCAGCAGGAGCAGAGACAAGGATGCACTTACGTTCTAGACCATCGTCTAAGGTTTCAAACAGGCGTTCGCGCTGTATGACATTTGATGAAGAGCTTGGGATATGTAATTTAGTGTTGAGAATAGGTACTATCATTCACCCATAATACCCACCCATCCTCACCACTGCAATCATTTGACTATTTTCGATAATAAGCATGGAGTGCGATATGGAACGTCGTAGCTATGCCACAGATTTAAGTGATGAAGAATGGGTAATTGTTGAACCATATGTACCAGCACCAATGAAAGGTGGTCGTCCGCCAAAGTGGTCTCGTCGGGAGATTCTCAATGCGATATTGTATGTGCTGAAAATACATTGTCCATGGCATCTATTACCCCTAGGACTTTCGCTTGCGCGATGAAAATAGTATATCATCAGGGTTATGATTAGGAAAAAAGATTACATCGAATATCTAATTAGCACACCAGTGAACTATACCTGCACCAACCTTGCCAAGCATTTGGAAGGGGTGAGCTATGATGCGGTCACAGATTATTTGCATCGAGAACGTTTGACAGCTAGCCATTTATGGGAGCAAGTCAAGCCATTATTGAAAGACAGCCAAGAAGCATGTCTGATAGTGGATGACAGCGTTCAAGCAAAAAAACATGCGCGCAAAATAGACTTGATGAAACGCCAGTACAGTGGTAATGAAGGTGGCTTAGTTCAAGGCATTGGTGTGGTGAATCTAGTTCATAGCGATGGTGAGGACTATTATCCGATAGATTTTCGTATCTATGCCAAAGACACAGATGGCAAAACGAAAAATGACCATTTTCGTGAGATGGTGTTGAGTGCCAAGCAGGATAAAAACATCCAAGCCGAGACAGTCTTATTCGACATTTGGTATAGTTCATGGCAAAACTTGAAGCTGGTCAACACGCTTAATACGGTATTTTTCACGACGTTCAAATCCGATCGTATGGTGAGCTTGTCCAAAAAAGATGATTATATTCATCGTAATGAAATCGACTGGACGGATGAGCGTTTGTCGCAGGGTGTGTCAATCAAGCTAAAAAAAGTCCCTTTTCGTGTGCACCTGTTCAAGGTAGTCGCCCCAAACGGTGACATTGACTGGATTATCACCAATTCAGACGCTTCACGCACAACGGATGATGTCCAAAATGAGAATGCTAAACGCTGGCAGGTGCAGCAGTTGCATCGAGAACTCAAGCAATTGACAAGCATCGAAAAATGTCAATGTCGCAAACAACGCGCTCAACGCAATCATATTGCTTGTTGTTATCAGGCATGGTTGGCGCTTAAGCTCAGGGCAACCTCTCTTGGCAAAACACTTTATGCCACTGTTCATGATTTGCTGTATGAGTTTCTTAGAGCAGAATTACGGGAGCCACGCATTCCTGCTCTTGATACCGTTTAAGAAGCGAAAGTTCTAACTTTATAAATTTAAGGAGTTTATCTAAACGTGACAGTTAATATTGCCTTAGTCGGCGCAGGACGTATCGGTAGAGTACATACACAAGCCATCATGACGAGTATCCCAAATGCGAAGATTGTAGCTGTGGCAGATTATTACGCAGAATCGGCAAAATCACTTGCCGAGGATTACGCTATTCCATTTCATACAGATAATCATCTAGAAGCCATTCAACGTGACGATGTAGATGCTGTAATTATTGCCTCCTCAACAGATACACACGCACCGTTCATAATTGATGTGGCGCAAGCAAGTAAAGATATTTTTTGCGAAAAACCCATTGCGGCAGACCTCAGCATCATTGATTCGGCACTGGCTGAGGTTGCGACTGCTGGAGTAAAGCTACAAATTGGGTTCAATCGCCGTTTCGACCCAACCTTTGCACGTGTCAAACAAGTGATTGAAAACGGTGAAATTGGAACACCACATCTACTACATATTATCAGCCGAGACCCTTCACTACCATCAATTGATTACGTAAAAGTTTCTGGTGGCATGTTCTTTGATATGACAATTCATGACTTTGATATGGCACGTTTTCTCTACGGTGAAGTGGAAGAAATTTTTGCAATTGGTACTGTCTTAGTCGATACAGCAATTGGTGAAGCAGGTGATATTGATACAGCCATCATCACACTAAAATTTGAGAATGGCGCAATCGGCACAATTGATAATAGTCGTCAAGCTGTATATGGTTATGACCAACGGGTTGAAGCCTTTGGCAGTAAAGGAAGCGCAACAAATGCTAACCTCTATCCTGATGCTGTGACAATAAGTAATGCCAAACAAGTGCAACGTGCAAGCCTTCCGTTAAATTTCTTCCTTGAACGCTATGTGGCTTCATATCAACTTGAACTACAATCATTTGTGGATGCTGTAGAGAATGATACACCCGTTGCTGTAACAGGATATGATGGACGTGTACCCGTTGTGATGGCAATGGCGGCTAAAAAATCAGCAGACGAAAATCGCCCTGTTAAACTTAGTGAAATCGGCTGAGGGTTAGAATTTCTTGGAGGATTGAGTGACAGACCTTTTACGAGTTGGCATGATTGGATGTGGCAATGTTGTGAGTTATGGTCATCGTCCAGCTTTAACCACATTATCTGATGTCGAATTAGTCGCAATCGCTGATATTACGCCCGAACGACGTAAAATCGGTCAGGAATGGTTTGGGCTGAGTGATGATAACCTCTATGAAGATTACCGAGATGCCATTGAGCGTGAGGATATTGATGCTGTTCTTGTAACCGTCCCACAGCAATTCCGTCGTCAGATTGTCCTGGATGCTTTTGCCGCAGGTAAACACGTTTTAAGTGAAAAACCCATTTCGGATAAACCTGCAATTGCCGCCGAACTTTGTCAAGTGGCTGAAGATGTCAGCTTAGTATTTGCGATGGTTCATAACTATCACTTTTTACCTGAATACAGTTTACTCAAACAATTAATTATTTCAGGTGAAGTAGGGGACTTGCGTGTACTCAATATGAATTATCTTGGTGTCATCGACAGTCCAGGTGCAGCAGAATACAAAGCTGATTGGCGACACACAATGGGCGCAGGTGGTGGCGTTCTGATGGATATGATACATGCTGTATACCTAACAGAATGGCTTGCAGGCGAAAAAGCACTGCAAGTCAATGCCTTTGTAGATGCCCCAACATATGCTCACCGTGAACCAGTTGTCGAAGACTTGGCTTTACTGCAAATTGCTTTTCCGTCAAGGTATGCACTCATCAATATGGCATGGGGGCAGGGTGTTGGTGGGGTCGATGTGAGTGGTAGTGAGGGGCAGATTAGAATGCGCTACAAAGATTATCAAACAAGTGGATTTAATCAGCCTATTGAATTGTACTCTGTTAGAGATTGGCAACGTACCGACCACGCTATCCCTAACTTACTAACTCACTTGGATAATATTGCGCGCTCCTTTACTCAATTATGGGCAGATTTCCACATGGCAATTCGTGAAAATCATTTACCAATCGCTCCAGCACGAGCAGGCGAACGAGCCTTGCATCTTGCTTTAGCTGCTTATCTCAGTGCCGTAATTGGAGGCACAGTCCCCTTACCCTTAGCAACAGACCATCCTGTATATCAAAATGGTATCGAAGGCATCGCTGATACGGATATTTGGGAAGCAAGTCGGACAAAATCAGCAGGATTGTTCGGTTTAGGTGAAGGTTAAGCATTAAATCTCACCAAATAAAAACGACCAGCTTATGAGCTGGTCGTTGATATAATGTATCTTATTGAAGTAAAAGCAATATATCACCGGAGGCGACTGCATCCGTCGCAACGAAGGGGATGCGTTGCCCGTCTTGCGTAACTGCTAATGGTAATGTAGGCTTGTCACCACGTTGTATTTCATCACGTAAATCGTCTGCGCTCTTAGTTTCTTCAATTTTAATTTCAGTATGCTTTACAACATTCTCTTGAATAATCAGCTTATCCCATTCAAGAATGTCTAAATCTTGAAGCGGTACAGGGGTAGCAGAAATTTCCTTGAGTAAATTTACCAGCGACCCTTTTTCAGAGCGGGTTAAGAGGACAAAGATTTCGGGTACATCAAAGGTATTATGGATAAGTTGTGCCACGAGGATGTTTATCTCCGTATTAGGTGTTAGCGCGATGAACCAGCGTGTTTCTGAAAGATTCAATTCCTGCAATGTGTTGACATCTAAAGCATCACCATAAAGAGCGTTCAAGCCTTCTTCTTTTGCCTGTTTACAGTGATCCATATTACGATCAATCAACCAAACAGTCTGTGACGCTGAACTTAGGGCTTTGGCGATAGCACGCGCTGTAGGACCTGCACCAAAAATGACGGTGCCATGACGTTCGTCAGAGGAACGTTGTAACTCTCCACGCCGTTGTAGCCAATCGGTTCCCCATTTGAGGAAGACAGGCACAGTTGCTGTTGTGAAAATTGCCATAAACACCAGTACCGAGAAAATTTCTTGCGAGATAATGCCTGCTGTCAAGGCTATCTCAGCAATAATGATTTCTACTGCACCGCGCCCATTCATGCCAGCACCAATGGTGATACCTTCACGCCAACCATTGCCACTTGCCAGATAAAACAAAGCCGTACCTACAATTTTGCCGACTGTAGCGACGACAATGACACTCAGCAAAAGTGGAAGCGAAGTCACAAATACATCAAGGCTAACGTGGAAACCCGCTATAACAAAGAAAATAGGTGCAAGAAAACCAATTGACATATCACGTACAAGGTCTGTCAGTTCATTAGCTAAACGACGCTCTACGCCAATCCCTTCCCTGACGAATAATCCAGCAAGAAATGCACCGAGAATTGCATGTAAGCCGGCTAGCTCTGCCATTTCAGCAAAAAGCAGGGTGATTAAGAGCAAGAGCGTTGCGTGAAACGTGCGATTTGCTAAACCAAAGCGCGATAATTGTTGCCACATAATCGGGAATACTTTGAGACCCATGAAAATCGTCACAACGAAGAACAGGGTTACTTCAACACCAACAATTAGTAGGCGCGAGACTTCCAAGGTACCAACATCAACAAGACTGATAATTGCCGCAAAAACCACC
Organism: Phototrophicaceae bacterium; assembly: GCA_965230145.1. Taxonomy (GTDB): domain Bacteria; phylum Chloroflexota; class Anaerolineae; order Aggregatilineales; family Phototrophicaceae; genus JAUZRW01. The sequence continues at coordinate 909,904 of CBDDKI010000002.1, read as the reverse complement.
AAAGAGAGTGAATCTGCCACAAGCGCACCTGCCATCATCACATGAGCAATACGGGTGTCTAATAATTTAAGGTCAGCAAGTATCCGCGATTTAGTTGCCAGTGAAGTAACACCCGCAGCAATCCCTACAAACAGACCAGCCATCATTGTGCCACCAAAAATCATCGTCACAACGACATAGGTGAGAGCGAATGGTGTGATGAATCCCCCAATAGCGGCGAGAAATCCTCCCCATGATGCTTTGAATAATTCTTTAGGATCTATTTCCATTCCAATATAAAGCATCATCAGCAAAACACCGACTTCAGCGAGAACTTCGAGTGCTTCGCCTCCGTGTAACAATCCTAGTAGAGGTGGACCTAGAACAATCCCGACCAGCAATTCTCCGAAAATTGCTGGATAACCAAAACGAGCGATGACCGAGCCGGCAATCCACGCAGATAATAAAACCAATAGTAGGTTTAATAGACTTAATTCCATCAAAAATTCTCCTTGGACTCACCAATATTTATTTCGATGAGCAACGGTAGGCTTAAGGCTTAATAATAATGCTGATGAGTATGCACGTCAAAGCACAATATATCCAGATGAGTGTAAACACTATTCAAAATACCACACTTTAGTAAAGATTTCGTTGGAGATTAACAATCCAAGTGAGCATAGGACTTGGAAATAATCTTTATAAGTCATTATGCTTTCGTGGCTAATGCCCATTGCTAATTTTCTGTTGCTCCTTCATTGCAAATCCGGTATAAACATAAAACCACCCCAAAAGGTGGTTCTATGATAATTATTTTCTGTTGGAAACCTCGCTTTAAACGTGAATTCTAGTTTCCGTTGCCATTTCCATTAGAATTTCCATTTCCATTGCCGTTTCCATTAGAATTTCCATTCCCATTACTGTTGTTATTATTAGTTTCTGGCACTGGAGTAGAAACATCATTTGGCGGAGGATTCCCTGAATCGACTGGCGGATTTTGGTTGTTGTTACCATCGCTATTGGCATTTCCATTAGAATTACCATTAGCGTTGCCGTTGTTATTGTCGCGTTGCGGCTCCCCTTGAGCATTGCCATTCTCACGATCGTTACCCAAGCCGTTATTCTGACCACTTGATGTATCAGTATTAGTAGGTGATTGCTCTACAGGCGGTTGTTCAACGGGTGGTTGCTCAACAGGTGGTGGATTCTGGTTATTGTCATTTCCATTAGAATTACCATTCCCATTTCCATTGTTACCCCGATTAACGTCATCTGGTATAGCAGGGAAGGGATTTCCATCTATATCAAATTCTGGATAAGCAGAACCGTGATTTCTCTGGTCGTGCGGTACGAAAATATAAGCAAAACCATCGCAAGTTAATCCATCAGGGTCACTTGCTGTATACTCGACAGCGTAGATACGTCCATTACCATTACCCGAACGCTCTGCACGGATAAGACCATTCTCAGTGTCAAAGTCGATTTCAGTTGTATCACCATTCCATGAACGGTCATTTTCATAAATTGTAACACTCACTAAAGTATAGGTGACAGGGTCGCCATCGGGGTCGTATACGCCCCCAATATGTATAGGTACCATAGAATGATTTGGAGGCCATACTTCAATGAAGATTTCGGATGATCCTCCACATATAGGCGGTAAATTAACTACGTTAAGTTCAACAAGCGCATCATCACAAAAACCTTCAGAATTACAGATTTCATAAGTGAAAGATGCTACTCCTATTGTTACACCATCGCCTATGTAAAGTACGACCCCGTTTACGATTTCGACTGTTCCAAAATCAGGTGTACTTGTCAGCATAAACGTCGATATATCAAGTGGTAAGCGTGACGTGTCATTGGCAAGAACATCAACTTCCGTGGGTATGCTTCGTGCCATTTCAGGAATATAATCATCCACTGCATCAACACTTGGCACAATTACCTCACCAGTTACGCAATCGAAATAGAATGTCCCGCTATCATAACTATCATCACCAATTACTGTTCCATATAATACATTGACAATGAGAACATTATCGCCTTGGACACCGCCATTATCACTTGAGATAGAAATACTGACAGATTGTGAACCGAAGCTAGATATATCGCTATTGCTGATGTCTGTCGCCTCAGTTACCCCCGTTATGACAGTAACAACTGCAGATCCACCTGAGTACGTTACGGTTACATCTACTAAACCAGGACCCTCACAAGCATATTCTACTAACTCAATGCTATCAATTGTTGGTGGTGGTAAATCAATGATAGTTATAGTAACTGTTGCTGTTCGACATATCTCCGCAACGCTACAAATTTGATATTCAAAGGTATCTGTACCATTGAAATCTGTATCAGAACCGTAAGTGTAAGTGATAATCCCATCCGAACTGATAACTGCTGTACCACGTAAAGGTGCAGATGTAATGCTGAATTGTGACCAATCAAGGGGAAGATTTGCACTATCATTTGCGGATACGTCAATAGGCACAGGGAAGTTCTCTAGGGCATTTGCACTATCGTTATTGGCACGGATTGATGGTGTAATTAGTTGACCTGTATTGCAATTAAACCAGTAGACTTGATTATGGTATGTACCATCGTTCGGGCTTGTACCATATAAGACTTGTACTCGTACCGCATTACCACCAACTACAACGCCTGCACTTGATATAGGAATATCAGTGATTGTTACATATTCAAATGCCGTATTGGACGGTGTTAATTCTACAACTGATGTGATACTACTGATAACGGTTAGGTATGCTGGACCCGCGAAATATAATTGAACATCTAGCAAACCATCTGCGCCACAAGTCGTACTATGCAATCCTATAGAACTAACTGCGGGTTGTTGGAGATCATAGACATTTACTGTCACAGTGGCTGCCCGACATACGCCACCTATATTACAGGCTTTGTATTCAAAAGTGTCTGTTCCAATAAAGCCTGCATTTGGAGTATAAATGAAATAAAGACCACCTGCACCAACAGTCACTGTACCAGCACTAGCTGGTGTTTGTACGCTAACACTTCCCCAAGTTAATTGGGATGTGTCGTTTCCTAAGACATATATTGGTGATGGAAATATTTCGGGGATTCGTGCGCTATCGTCTCTTAAGGTAATTTGACTTGTGAGTAAATTTCCTGTACTACATTGAAACCAATATACTCTTTTGTCAAAATTACTGCCACTCATAACTGATCCAAAGCGAACGGTTACAAGTAAGGCTCTTGAAGCACCTGTACCATAGACAGCACCCTCAGCTTCTGTAGCTAGTGCTACAGATACTCTGGAAGAATTTACTGATCTATTGACCATAATGCCCGTTTCAACACTGACCCATGCGGTTGTTGAACTGTTATAAGCAACATCAACAATTACTTCGCCTGCACCACCACAAGTGAATCTACCAGGAGCAAACCGTACTGAAACAATTCCTCCATCTTGTGCAGATACAGGAGCAGTGTAGGTTGCACCAATCAGCACCATTAAAAGCAAAACAATAGTTCGTTTCATATTAAATTGTCCTCTACCCTGACTCATCTTTTGCCATCAATAAATGATTGACATTACAATAATACCAAAAATATTACATAATTGATATAACTATTGCGATATATTAAGAAAACATCTATTCTTCCAAGCCGAATCTTCTTGTTTTTGACAAAATGCTAAAAAGCAATTGTTATAAATCAATACTATCTTTATTAATTAACGATTTTTATGGGTAAGAGTGGGTGTTAGAAGAAGAGAGCCTAGTTTGAAGGGACGCTCTCTTCAAAAATAGGCTACTCGACGGTAACTGATTTCGCGAGATTACGAGGTTGATCCACATCTGCGCCACGTAATGCCGCAATATGATAAGCGAGTAATTGTAGGGGAAGCACACTAATAACTGGACTCAGAAGATAGGGCGTATCAGGAAGATAGATAACATAATCCGTTTTTTCTTTGATAAATTCGTCGCCTTCTGTTGCGATAGCAATAACAATCCCACCGCGTGATTTTGCTTGTTCAATCTGACTAATCATTTTCTCGTATAAATGATCTTTTAAGGCAATGCAAACAACAGGCAATTGCTCATCAATGAGTGCAATAGGACCATGTTTCATCTCGCCTGCTGGATACCCCTCAGCATGAATGTAACTAATTTCCTTGAGCTTTAACGCACCCTCTAAGGCAATTGGATAATTGATACCACGCCCGAGATACAAGAAGTCGGTATATTTGTACAGATTGTTTGCAAGGTCTAGAATTGCATCATCCAAATCCATCACTTGTCCTACCAAGTCAGGCAAGCGAGCAATATCTAAAATATATTCTTGGATTTGTTTAGTAGATAATGTGCCACGAAGTTCGCCTAATTTCAGAGCAAGTAGATATTGGTCAACAATACTTGTAGTAAAGGCTTTTGTAGAGGCAACGCCAATTTCTGGACCTGCATTCATTGCAATATAACCATCAGATATTCTCATCGCTTGGCTACCAATTGCGTTGACGATACTCCAAATGGTCGCTCCATTTTCGCGTGCAGGTTCAAATGCTGCGAGGGTGTCTACCGTTTCGCCACTTTGTGTGATAGCTAACATCGCTGTTGTATCATCAATGATAGGGTCTCGATAACGGTACTCGCTACCGTAATCAACCTCTACCCGTAAGCGTGCCATATGCTCAATAAAATATTTCCCAACAAGACCGCTATAGTAACTTGTACCACAGGCTACCGTCACGATGTGTTGTAATTGTTTCGCCAGTTCTGCATTTAAATTCATTTCAGGGAGGTTCACAGTATGATGGTCGAAATCAATCCGTCCGCGGATTGTATCCGTTAAGCTACGCGCTTGTTCAAAGATTTCTTTTTGCATGAAATGTTTATATTCACCTTTGACAGCACTGACAGGGTCGTAGGGGATATGATGATGTTCAGGCTCACATATATTTCCCTCTAGGTCTTTTACAATGAAACTATCAGCACAAATCACTGCCATTTGCCGACTTTCAAGAAAGACGAGGTCGCGCGTGTGCATATGAATAGCTGGAATGTCAGAAGCAATGAATGTCTCGTTATCACCCATTCCGATGACAACACCACCTGCATTACCAATGCGTACTGCAATGAGTTTGTCAGGTTCATTACGACTCATCACAACGATGCCATGTGCGCCACGTAATTGTTTAACCGATTGTCGCGTTGCTTCTTCCAAACATACACCACTCGCTGACAACCGTTCAATTAACTGCACAATAACTTCTGTATCCGTTTCAGAGCGAAATTCAACACTCTCTGCTTTAAGTTCTTCACGGAGTTCAAGATAATTTTCGACAATACCATTATGTACAACCACAAAGTCTTTGTTCATGCTGAGATGCGGGTGGGCATTGAATTCTGTGGGTTCGCCATGGGTTGCCCAGCGTGTATGACCAATCCCAATATGCCCATTTGTAGGCTGAGTATCAACAGTCGAACGTAAGTTGTGAAGTTTGCCAACAGCTCTGCGAATGCTAATTTCGTTATTTTCAAGTACGGCAATCCCAGCTGAATCGTAACCCCGATATTCGAGGCGTTGTAGACCATCTAGAATAATTGATGTTGCTGTTTTGGAACCAACGTAACCGACAATACCACACATAATTATCTCCTCATTTTATAGATATAGGTAACAGTCATCCCATGCTGGAATAGCATGAAATTCTGTCATGTATTTGGATATCAATTTTTTATGAATAACCACCGCGCTACCCTTTGCCTAGTCAATGTTTGGCTAGTTTGTAGTAGCACTTATTTTGAGGAGGGATATTACAGAAAGGGTGTGTGGTTATTACCCTGATGGCATCCGCCGAACTACTCGATTTTCCTCACAGTTTTCGTGAGTTAGCTCTTGCGATGAAACAAGAGAACCATCACCTCGTCAACCAATTGAGATTGGTCTGGCGCTAACTGCCCCTCTATTGTCTAATTTTGTTACATAACCTTTCACTCACTTTATTACTCATTGACACTATACAGCGAATATGGTTTTGAGGCAAGCAATCATTTCACTTTCGTAGAGAAATCGTAACAAATCTTTATGTTTTATATTTTAAATAAAGTCGTGGGCATATTGTGAGTGCCAATCACGGTTAAATATAGCTTGTAAATCATGAACTAAACTGGAATGATTGCAGTTAAAACTTGTCCCTGCCGTTGAGTAGAAATAATCCCAAGTCAGATTTGATGTGCCAACATTGATGCGACGGTCAGTAACAATAAATTTTGTATGGTTCACGCGTGAAAATGGTGGGAACATAGCCTGTAAACCTGCGGTGCGATTCCAGCCTGGCATAATGAATCGTCTAATTTCTAATTTCCCAGACTCAGTATAATGGTCAGCTTTAGAGGCTTTAGCAGTTGTTTCTAATGCTCGCAAATAGCTATCAATGATTGGACGGCTATTTGCCCAATGACTAATGAGCAAACGAACATGAATCTGCCTTGTTATAACTGCTTGGATGAGGGCATCAAATAAATCATCCCACCAAATATTTGCTTTGTTATAAAAACTTGTTGGTGCAAAATCCATAATACTCAAGCAAATGCTTTCTTGTGCATCTTGTAATGTGTAGAGGATACCGTCAATATCAAAACTGCGAGCATCTGAACACATTTCGTGTGGCGCACCTGTTATAAATGCCTCGCCAACTTCGTTATTGAGTGCAATTTTCATCGGCGAACCGATATTATATGAGCGTGCTGATGTCTCTAAAGGAGAGTTTTGACGTTGTGTTGTATCTAATTGGTTTGACCATGCCGGTACTTGACGGTCAATTTGGAAGCGCGAATCAAAAAATTCTACCGTAGATGGCTCTTCAATTTTAGCAAGTCTCTCCCATGTATCGAAATAATTGAGTAAATCTTCAACAACGGTTTTTTCGTTTTCGATGACGATGCCTAATTCTTTAACCTGAGTTAAGGCTTTCCAATCCATGTTTGCTGAACCAAGATAAATAGTTGTTTGGTCAAAAACCCAAACTTTTTGATGCATGACCCCTGTACCGTACCAGTCGGTCATCTTTATAAGATGAACATCAATATTATTAGGATATTTGTCTACAAGAGCATCAAGCTCGGGGTGGTCTTCCGTATGCCAGTTACCATTTTGAATGATACGAATCTTGACACCGCGTTCTGCCGCACGAGCTAAGGCATCATACAATATTCTGCCATAAGATGCGCCCAATATCTCTAATTGCTCCTCGGTGAAAACAATTCTGTTTTCTCGTGACGGTAACAACTCCCAATACATTGCCATAATATCTAGCTGATGAGTTGTTTGGTTGACGAGTTCAATTAATTTTTGAGGCGTATATTGGATACCATCTGAATATAAGTCAGTTAAATCATTGGGAATAGATTCGAGGAAATAGGCTTTAGCTGTCAATTCACGTTCCTTATAGGAAGTCTAAATATTTAGTGGTGGCATTTTCAATATCACTGTAAACACCCCGTTGATAAGCATACTCCTCTGGCATAGTCCTTGCAAGTTGATACATCGCTTCTTGTATCATCTGGTCACGCACATTACGTGAGAGTCGTTCACCCTCTGGAATACAAAAACGAAACGGCTTCCCAAAAATTATTAATCCAGTCACTCGACGAAAACGTGTTAATCTTTGAACCCAAGTTTGAGGTCCACAAATAGCGATAGGCACAATCACAGCATTGGCTTTGTGAGCAATGTAAGGTACACCACCGTGTGCTTCACCTAATCCATCTGGATTGCGTGTGCCTTCAGGAGAAATCCACAATAATTGTTCCGAGTTCAGTAGGTCAATAGCATTTTTGAGGGCAGTTCGATCGACTTCGCCTCGGTTAATGACGAAATTACCCCAAATGCGTAAACCTAATTTTTGAATCGGATTGTCTAGTGTTTCAGCTTTTGCCATTGAGATAACATAGCGACTATCTACTGCGGAGGTAATGAGAATAGGGTCAATCAACGAAACATGATTACCCATAAGTATGGTTGCGCCTGTTGTAGGTAGATTATCAAGTCCTCGTACCTCTAGATTTGCGAAAAGAGGCACGAGGCGTTGAAGGGCAGGATGTAGTTTCTCGCGTCGCTTGTTTAATTGTAATTGTTCTTCGAGAAACAGTGACATCTCTGCTGACATGATGCTACAAAACTCCTGAAAATTTCTGATATGAGATCACAATCTCGCTTTGCTACAAACTTTTATGACCTCATTGCTTTGCCGATAAACACCAAGAAGGTTTATTGGTCATCATCGTGATATGGTTTACGACCATGAAATTTCTTGTTTTTACGGCGGATAAATTTTACTTCTTCTGCAGGCATCAACATCGCTTCGACTTCTAACTCGCTCAATCGATACCACATACCGCGTTTTAACGTGCCTAAGCCTAATTGTCCGATATGCGTTCTGACTAACTTTTTAACAGGGTAGCCAAGTAAGGTTGCAACTCGTCGAATCTGCCGTTTACGTCCTTCAATCATGATGACACGCAAGATAGTCGTATCAACATTCTCTTCAATGACCTTAACAAAACAGGGTGCAGTGCGCTCGCCATCTAACCATACCCCATTTTCCCATTTGACCAATGTTTCAGCATCAGGTTTGCCATACACAGTAACTTTATAAGTTTTAGTATGTTCGTAACGTGGATGTGATAACTTATGTGTTATGTCTCCATCATTGGTCATCACCATTAGACCTTCGCTCTCGGCATCTAAGCGACCGATACTGAATAGATGACCTTCGACAGGAATTAACTCTCGAACTGTTGGACGATCATCGCCATCTGGTGAGCTATTGGTGGATAATACATTGATGGGCTTATGGAAAACGTAGTATTTTTTCTCGTAGTCTTCTAGCTTAAGGCGTTGTCCATCTACTGTAATCGTATCCTTTGAGGGGTCTGCTTTATCACCGAGTGTAATTGTTTTGCCGTTTACTTTGACACGACCTTGTTCGATGATCTCTTCACTCTTACGACGTGACGCAATATCTGCGCGCGCCATAAGTTTTTGTACACGTTCTAAAGACATTTTTTCTCCTTGCGTCATCCCGACGCACTATTGAACGTCATCCCGACGTTGAAGCTATTATAATATCAAAATCTTTTGTACAAGTTGAGGGTATTTTCTAAGAATTATATAGAATGTAATATCACAATGTATGGAACGTCTAAACTAAAGGACAGAACTTCACAAGGAGTAAAGACATGCTGGATTTACTAGACTATCGACGAACTGTTTTTAACTTATATAGTCTCATACGCAAATTAGGAACAGACTCACCGCAGGCATATAAAGAATGGGTTGAGGTTCGGAATGAGTTATTTGGCACGCACTCTCAATCTGCTTTGGATGCGGAGCAGAAAGCAAAATTTCGCGGACTACCGTATTGGGATTATCAACCTGCTTATCGTGTTTTAGCCGAATTAGATACAAGTGTTGAGCCTATCAGCTATGAGATTTCTGCTGGCAATGATGGCTTTGTGAGCATCACGCAAATTGGCAAGGTTGATTTCCGATTGCCTACAGGTAAGGGACGTTTAGGGGTATTTTGGATAGAAGGTTACGGTGGTGGTGTATTTATCCCATTTAAAGATGAGACCAACAATCATCAGACTTATGGCGGTGGACGCTATCTCTATGACACGATCAAAGGGGCAGATTTAGGTTCAGAAAGAAAACAACTCATGCTAGACTTTAATTATAGTTATCATCCATCTTGTTTCTATAATTCAAAGTGGGTTTGTCCCTTAGCTCCGCAACAAAATCGCTTGCAAATTGCTGTGGAGGCAGGAGAAAAAATAAGGTAAAAATCTGAAAAATTATGAATTAGTTAGCTTACCTACTACAGTGTCTTCATTATTTTCATAACTCATATCTATATCGCTATCGACTAATCGAGACATATCTTGAGGCATGTCATATTGAAGGTTTTCATCTAATTGTTGAGAAATAAAATAGGCATAATCCTCAGTGACATCATTAACAATCGTTCGTCGACTACCATTGGCTGTTTCTGCCCAAACTCGATAGCGTGGGGTGTCATATTGTTCTTTTTTGGAAATATTTGTTTCTTCACATTTAATTGACGTTACGTCATGCAATGAAATATTTTGAGTTTGATTGAAAATACTAGGTAACGGTTCGCGTGATACACTCACATTTTCCTCATCCATAGTGATATGAGTGTGATTATAGGCGACTAATCCAGCACGATATAAGAAAAATGTTGCCAAGAGAATGAAAATCAAAGGAGCGAAAAATGTAGTTTCCCCCGCAAGATATTCACTTCCAACAACAAAAGCGAAGATGGTCATGGCGATGCCACCAAAGGCAGAGGTGATAAATGCTTGATTAGCATCAAGGCGGAAATTGGTACGGAATAACATCTCTAGTTTTTCATTATCATTAATGATGAGATGCTGAGGTTTTTTGACTTTACGACGCTTTGCTTTTTCTTCTGGAGTATTGAATTGAAAGACTGTGTCGCAATGTGAACAAACTGCTATTAGTTCTTGTACATTAATATTTTCTGCGCGAATTTGTTTTCCACAAGTTGGACAATTTAGTTTTTGCATGTTGCTATCCATTGTTGTTATACCATATATAGTTAAGCCTAACACAAACTGTTTTTTGCTCACCCCCTAATCATTAGGGGCTTATAACGTGAGATATTTCCATGTGCTTTTCATTAATGTTGGATGATTAAGCTATAGCATGTTAATTGTAAATCACTTAATATAAAATATAATAAGAGAAGTAGAAATCATTCTGGGAGTAAGAAGGAATGTCTGAAATAGACATTGATTGGGGTAATGTAGAGGAAACTTTGCTTATCATAACATTTCAAACAGGTTGGAATTTTGAAGATTATTCTGAAGGCTTGAAAAAGCTACAAGAAATAGTTTTATCGAAACCTCATGACGTACACTTATTCTTTGATTTTCAGATGTTAAAGAGTGTTCCAAGAGATTTGCCTCGCATTATTAATCACGGACACAATTTTATGATTGATAATGTAGGTTTGATAGTCATTATTACATCGTCATCCGTTTGGACAAAACTTTATCGCTCTTTTCAACATTTATTACCCTCCGATGTTCAACTTGAATTCGCTGATAATACAGACGTTGCATATGCACTATTGCGCGAACGAATGAGCTAGCAATCTTATCCACACTAAAATCCCCCGTGTCGCGTAATTATCCAAGCGATGCTACAATCTTAAATAAATGATTACGTATAAATTGTTAGAGGAAAGATGATGAGCCAACGTGTTCTGATTATCGAAGATGACGAAGAACTCTCACGATTATTGCAAATTGACCTCAAACGTCATAATTTTGATGTTTTGGCTTCAAATAATGGCATGGAAGGCTTGCGTCTGTTTCAAGATAACATGCCAGACCTTGTTGTTTTAGATGTTGCGTTACCATTAATGGATGGTTTGACTGTATGTGAACGTATTCGTGAAATTTCTAATGTTCCAATTTTGATGATGACTGCTCATGCAATTACAGAACAAGACATTGCAGAGGGTCTCAATCGTGGGGCGGATGAATACATGATAAAGCCACTTGGCAAAATTGAATTTCACGCACGTATTAAGGCACTCTTACGTCGTGCGCGTTTGATGGATGATTCGCCAGCTATTACGGAATATAAGGACGATTACTTAGATGCGGATTTGAAGACACGTCGTGTATCGGTAGGGGGTAATGAAATTCGCTTAACCCCCACTGAATTCAAGCTCCTAGCGACTTTCATTCGTAATCCAGGTGAAGTAATGAGTTTCCAACAACTATTAGAAGTAGTTTGGGGTCCTGAGTATACGAGTGAACATCACTATCCTCGAATTTATGTTTCTCATTTACGACGTAAAATTGAGCCTGATGCTAAAACTCCAACATATATTCATAATGAATATGGTGTTGGGTATCGCTTTGTAGGGCAGATATAAATTCACATAATAAAAGATGAGCAAACTGAAAACGTCAGCTAAAGTAGGCTGACGTTTTTTAATTGAACTATGGGGATGATATTCTCAAAACGAAATCACCCTCTGAATTACCATCAACTCCCTGATACCTTGTACTAATAACAATATATTCACCTGTTTGAGGCAAGTTGATATTTTCAATATAAGCATTAACGGTGTCACTACGGGGATCGTCGTCATTTTCTGCTAGAATTTCTTGTGTCTCCCGATTCACCAGAATAATATACGGGTCTAAGTTACCTGACGCGCGGTTCATTTCTATCGTAATAGTATCACCTGCATTAGCCATAATCACAAAAGACTGGAATGGATTATCTTCTGAAATTGTGCCGATTTCATCCGTGTTTAGCTCAATTGGCATCAAGGAGATACCTGTGTTGGGGTCGTAATAGTTTGCGGGCAAGCGCAAAAAGTCTAATTGGTAGTCACCTACATAAGGGCTATCATCCTCACCACGCCGAGTCGCAAGAATAGTATAAATGCCATCTGCTTGTATAACATAATTAAGGATACCAGCATTATCTGTATCTTCAGAAACATCATCGTTATCTATTAAGCGCGTACCATCCGCATCTAATAGCACTAATAAAGGGTCAAGTCGAGGCGAATCTGTAGACATTTCAACATTAATAGAATCGCCAATGTTGCCTGAAAACGTATAGCGGATGCGCCATTCTGCTACTGTGATTGCACCATTGTTCGTAAAGGAAAAATTATCACCAATTGCAATACTAGGTATGGTTGCCGTAGGTGAAGGTGCCAGGGTGGGTGTATTACTTGGTAAAGGTGTTGGAGATGCTGTAAAAGTTGCTGTGGCTGTCAACGTAGCTGTTGCTGTCGCCGTTGATGCGCGTGTAGGGACGATTGCCTCATTGAGCGTTTGGGTTGTGTCTGCTCCACCACAAGCACTTATCACAAAAATCATCAAGATGAAGCTGATGAATAACTTAGGCGATAACAACGTCAAGACAAACTCCCTTAATGCAAATTAATCAGCTTATATTGTAAGGTGCTTATTGAAATTTGGCTAATGAAGTTTCACTAATTTCAAGACCCTTTAGTGCCTTTGCTACCCTTTAAACCACGCCCTGAAGCAAGCTCTACCAAATTTGTCTTATAATCATATATATTTCGACGTTTATCAGCATAGGCATCTCTTGCCAATTTGGCTAATTTATCGACAACTTCCGAGTCGGTCATATTGGTTTCGCGCCAGAGGTAAAATGATAGAGAACCGGGCATCGTATTCATTTCATTGAGGTAGACTTCACCGTCATCTGGCTTTACGAGATAGTCAATACGGACAATGCCTCGTCCATCGACCGCCTTGAAGGCTTGTTTTGAAATATCCTGAATCTTTTGTGTGAGTTCGTCACTGATTGGAGCAGGAATTATACGGTCAGCACTTTTCATACCTTCATTTCCGCGCAGGTACTTATCTTCAAAAGCCAAAAAATCTGACCATGACAATGGTTGCTCAAGCACGGATACAGTAATATCATCCCCATAGCCCATCACAGAACAGTTAATTTCAATGCCATCCATGACAGCCGATTCGACTAATATTTTGCGATCAAAGTTTGCTGCCATATCTATTGAACCATAAATCTTTTCAGCATCATCAGCACGGCTAACACCAATGCTTGACCCCAATGTCGCTGGTTTTATAAAAACAGGGAATGTTAAATTTTCTTTGATACGTGTAATGATTTCCTCAGGATTATTCAGCCAATCCGATCGACTAAAATTGACACCGTCTACGACTGGAATATTGTTTTGTTGAAGTATTTGCTTCGTGAGGACTTTATCATTGGTTAAGGCACTGCCACAAGTTGCAAAACCAACATAAGGAATATCTGCTAATTCAAATAAACCTTGCAACGTACCGTCTTCACCATGTGAACCATGCACAGCAGGGAATAAGAGGTCTAAGCGGATAATATCACTTTTTTGGAAACGCCCTGCTAATGGATTACGAATTAGCCCATGATGACGTACATCAGGCGATAAGATAACTTCTTCAACACCATCATAGGATATAATTTCATCGTCTTTGAAATTCTCTAAATTATTGAGTGGGTCACCAGTAAACCATTTGCCGTCGCGTGTAATATAAATGGCAACGATGTCGTAGTGATCTGTATCAAATGCCTGCATGATTTGATTGGCTGTGACAATACTGACATCATGCTCTACACTGCGTCCACCAAAAATCACTCCGACAGTAGTTTTTCGTTTGACTGCCATATCTATCATCCCTTCTTTTCGATACAGTGGCAAAGGATAGCCTCAACATGGCACTCTGCAAAGTGTGAATTAATCTTTCGTAGGTTTTGGGATGATAATGAGTTTATCAACACGTTGCCCATCCATATCCACAACTTCGATTATATAGTTATTCCATTCAAAAGTGTCACCAGTTTCTGGAATGTGTCCCATACGTTTAAGAACAAAACCAGCTAAGGTATGATAATCGGACTTTTCATCATCTGGTAAATCAAAACCATCTAGGACTTCTAGCAGGTCGATAATAGGAGATTGCCCATCAATGAGCCAAGAGCCATCTGCACGCTCAACAGGTTCAATATCTTGCATATCAAGGTCGCCTAAAACCTGCTCGACAATATCATTGAGTGTCACAATCCCTGCAAGGCTTCCATATTCATCAACGACAACAGCACTATTGACTTCTGATGTTTTGAAGCGTTGTAATACATCCAATGCGATTGCTGTTTGTGGAACATAAAAAGCTGGATGTAAGATAGCCCGTAGATTGATAGTATTTTCTGTGACCAAATGTGTGAGCAAATCCTTAGTCCTCACAAGCCCAACAACATTATCTATAGTCTCATCTGCCACTATATAGGTGCTGAAGGTTGTTTCTCGTAAAACTTTGCGTATGTCTTCTTGTGTATCGTTGATGTCTAGCCAAGTAATATCTGTGCGAGGGGTTCCGATTTCGCGTACACGCTTATCATCTAATTGTAACGCCCCTTTGACCATCTCGTGTTCGTTATCGTCAAATTCACCAGAGACAATCCCCTCTCGTACCATCGCAATGACTTCAAAGTCAGTGATGAAATTGCTATTCTCGCCTTGCACACCGAGAATTCGAGCAACCGCTTCTGTTGATTTACTAAGAAACCATACAAGCGGGGCAGAAACTTGTGATAACAATTGCATAGGACGTGCAACCATACTAGAAACACGTTCAGGGTTGTTTAAGGCAATACGTTTGGGTACAAGTTCGCCAATAACGAGAGAAAGATATGTTGTAACTAAAACGATTAAAGCTAAACTGAGTTGTTCGGCTATGTTTTGAGAAATAGATAATTGCTCAACCAAAAATAGGTTTACATCATCTGCGAGTGCTGAACCGCCGAATGCACCTGCAAAAATCCCCACCAATGTAATACCAATTTGCACAGTTGATAAGAAACGATTGGGGTCATTGGCTAACTTGATAGCCACTTTTGCACCTTGCACACCATTGTCGCTCTCTTGCTCTAAGCGTGCCTTATTTGCCGAAACGATAGCTAATTCCGACATTGCAAAAACCCCATTGATGATGATTAATGCCAATAAAAAGAAAAATTCCACGTTTCATTTCCCATCTATATCACCTATTGTGACATATTCTATAATGGGAGTATTGGAAATAAATCAATATGTGTCGGGCAAATCGTTTAGAAATAAGACTGTGTCACCTGCTTTTAAATTTTGTTCGTACCAAGTTGTGGCTTCACGGAGAGTGTCAAAGACGATGAGCTTATCTTTGGGGAAGTCTGTACTAAGTATACCTTCTTGGATTGGCTGAGTCTGTTTTTCCCCAATGAGTATAATGTCTGTAGCATAGTTTGTAGCGATGACACCTAATTTTTTATTTTCACTATCTTGCAAATCACCTAATTCCACCATGCCTGGTGTGATGAGTAGTCTCTTACCTGTCTGGTGCATCCCCAATACTTTTAGTGAACTAACAACACCCACAGGATTTGCACTATAGGCATCGTTGATGATAGTAATGCCTGAACTACTCGTGTTGCTCACCAGACGACTTTCGGCTGGTTGTAAGGTGCGTACACGAAAGGCAACATCGCGTAAACTCATGCCTTCATAGACTGCAACGGCAGTTGATAAGAGTAAATTCGTTACATTATGATCACCAACAATTGATGTTGTGAATTGTTCGCTTTCGTTTGTATGGGTATCATGAACAGTGAATGTGAGACCATTTAATGTTTCCGCAATGTCTGTTGCCACGAATCGCACGTTATGTTGGGATGCCTCCTCGGCTGAAACAGACTTGCTTACAGCAATGCGGTTATCAGGGTAGCCACGCTCATACATCTCACGTACGTAAGTGTTATCCCAATTGAAAACACCTAAACCATGCTTTGGTAAATTGGCAATGATTTCATATTTTGCTTTGGCAACATTTTCAAGTGTGCCGAAACGCTCTAAATGTTGTGGACCCACTTCAGTAACAATGCTTATATCAGGTGGAGTAAGCTGGCAGATACGCTCAATTTCACCTTCGACATATGCGCCCATCTCACTGATAAAGTATTCAACACTATAATCATTGGCAAGGTCAGTATTAATCGCTAAGGTGATGCCCATCATCGTGTTATAGCTTTTAGGTGTGGCATAGGTTTTATAACGGGCATTCAGTATGTCTCTCAAGAAGTTTTTGGTGGTCGTCTTGCCATAACTGCCTGTAATTCCGATAATTTTAGGTTGGATAGTCGCTAAGACAGACTCTGCCTTGCGAATATAGCCTTTACGCATCGCTGATTCAACAGGTGTCATCAAGATGTTTCCGAGAATGAGCCATATTGGAGCGAGTAAAAAACTCAAAAAACCACTAGTTGCTATTAATGCCACAGTAAAACGGTCACTACTGATGCCTAAGTTGTTGATTACTATTATGCTGATAAAAGCGTAGATGATAGCTAATACAAATGCAGTCATCAACATTCTTGATGCCCGTTGAGTACGGACAAATGCTTTCTTGATTTCGCCTTCTCTGGGCGGAAAAACGGCGATAATCGCGGTGACGATACTGATAAAATAAGGGAAAACTGCTGTTTGTTCTGGGATACTATCATTGAAAAAAGCAAAGATTAGCCCAACGAAAAATACACCTAGTGGACGCAACGGCATGTAACGGTCACGCTCACTTAATAACCAGCGTAGATAACGCAGACTCATGTATTCTTCGATTTGGTAAAAACGCGCTTGTCGATAAATGCGGAAGTTTGTTCCTGCCGTCCATACTAGCGCAATAATTATCATGAGAATGAGTTGCATAGTGCTATCTCTATACTGTTTGCTGGTTATTGACTTAAATTATAGAGTGTGTGGTGAAATTGTCAGGGGCTAAATTAATCTTGTTTGAAGAAATAATCCATCACACGCGCTGTTTCATCTGCTTTTTCGAGATAGGCGTAATGACCTGCGCCTTTGTGGACAATCAGACCTGCATCAGGGATTTCTTGCTCTAGTTTTTCGCCCATCCATA
Source organism: Phototrophicaceae bacterium (assembly GCA_965230145.1). Taxonomy (GTDB): domain Bacteria; phylum Chloroflexota; class Anaerolineae; order Aggregatilineales; family Phototrophicaceae; genus JAUZRW01. The sequence continues at coordinate 892,379 of CBDDKI010000002.1, read as the reverse complement.
ACGGTGTGTCTTCGTCTTTATCACCCCAGAATAGCAAGGTGCTGACTTTTACTTGAGAGGCTAAGTACAGTAAATCTTCATTCACAACATTGATGAATGTTCGACGCATCACCCCTGAAACCTGCTGAAAATCACTTGAACCATAACGTTGATTATATTGGTTACGCAGAGTATCTGCTAAAGACTGTAAACCAACTTTATAAAGTCCATCACGAATTATTTTATAAGTATTCAGGCGTAAATTAGCCCCAAGAGGCTTTTGCGGCTTAATCCCTGCTGAATCCGATAATGCCATTTTACGAATCCGATGCCTATGCTTAGACCCTAGAATCAGCCCTAAACGTCCCCCAAATGAATGCCCGAATACAAGTACAGACTCCAACTCATGATGGTCAAGATAATCTAGCACGAATTTCGTGTAGTCATATATAGTCCATGCTTGTGGTGGGTCATCGCTTTCACCGAAACCGGGTAAATCCAACATATAGCAACGATAGCCTAACTTACCTAATCGTTCTGCTAGAGGTAGCACAAGACCTATATTTGCACCCCAACCATGTAGGAATAAAATCGATTCACCATCGCCGACGATGTGTTCAGCAACTTTGGTAGTGTTGAGTGAAATTGTCGTAAAGTCGTAATCTGTCATGGTGGCGAATAATAGCAGGTTTGATTGACTCACAACAGGGAGTATCATAGGCGTAGGTTATTGAAATTGGAGACATTTCGTGCGGAAATTAGTGATTTTATTTGTATTCATTCTAACTGGCGGCGCTATAGCACAAGAAGATATAGATTATCCAATTATTACATCTGAAAATATTTTGCAATTGGAGTCAGTTCATCAACTTAGTTTCGAGACGGATTTATTTACAAGTACACAAGACCAAAGTGGTGAAAATAGTCAACTTACTGCCAATATCCAAATAGGGTGGTTTGTTTTTTCTTCGCATTTGCGTAGATTCTTATTAATAGACAATATGAATAATTTATATCCTGTGTTTGACACTGGTGAAACTGTATTTTCTTTGGATGAAATGAACATTATTGATGCAGTATCATTCGGAGATGGATTTTTCGCAATATTGTCAGCGTTACCTACTGGTTTTAGTGTGCGTTACGATAATTTACAACTTCAAGATGGTACAAGTTATATAGTCAACGTAACTTCATCAATGATGCCATCGGCACTTTGGATAACTTGCTCTGAAACTGGTTTAGAAGATGAAATAGATTGTTATGCTAGTGTTGAAGCATTCCAAGATGATGAAACAGTTATTCTAACGATGCAATCTTTAAATGTTGCTATAGGTAGTAGTTTTAGTATAGATACAAGCGAAATTGAACTAGAACAACGCCCATATTTGCCAGCGAGTGATGCCGATGCCGTAGTTCGTATTGGGCGTATCCCCTTACCTTATGTTGTGACCTCATCCTTAGACGGCATCGTCAAACTATGGAATTTAGATACAGATGACATCATCTATGAAGTTAATAACGGTACAGGTGAACCGTCTGTGTTTGGTAACATCAATGCTGATGCGACGCATCTTGTCTGGCGGGATAATGCCAACCAAACATTATATTTACTCAATTTTGAGACAGGTGAAAATCGAGAAATTGCGCCTCTCAATGGCGATTATGCTCAGTGGTATTTTCTTACGAACGATGCAAGTGCTATTATTGCCGTTAATCTTGGTGGAGAACCGAATGTTGTGGTGTGGGATACCGCTACAGGCGAACGCACTGATTTAGGCAATTATCGAGACTGTGAGCGTCCACAACCCGATATGGTACGCCTCACGGAAGATGGCACAACGCTCATCATTGGTTGCGATACAGGATTAGATATTTGGCGCGTTAATCTGGAAAGATAAGCTATGCACACAAAAGACTATATTCGACTCATCTGGAATTATAATTATTGGGCGCATCACAAATTGTGGGATTCACTGATGACGATTAGTGATGATGATTTCATACGAGAAGTCAATTACGGGATTGGTTCATTACACAAGCAAGTTGTGCATACAATGTGGGCGGAAGCTCTCTGGTTGCGTCGGATTAAAGGGCAAGAACGTATCAACTGGACAAGAGATGATTACCCAACACGTGAGGCAGTCATAGAACGATGGAAATTAGTCGAGCGGGATTATCAGAATTATCTCGAAGATATCAACCAATCTGAATTAGACCGTGAGATTGACGTGTATAGCCAAGCCTATGAGCAGAGCTATACACATTCAATTGCTGAAATTCTCATTCATGTCGTTAATCATGGTACAGACCATCGCGCTCAAATATTACGACTCATTGCTGATTATGGTGGTGAGACCTTTGAGCAGGATATGATTTATTATTTCCGCAACTTGAAATATTTAGAGTAAAGTTGCTATCTGCGCAGCAACACGGGCATTATTTTCAAGTAATGCTTGGTTCGCTATCATAGATTTTCCCTCAGTCAGTTCGACGACTCGCGCCAATACAAAGGGGGTCACTTCTTTACCATGAATCCCTTGTGTTTCAGCTTCTTCTGTTGCTTGTTCAATTGCTTTTTCACCAAGTTCATTGGCTAAGGCAACCTCTTCTGGTGCAGGAACAGCAATTAAGATACCATGCTGCGCGTCCAATTTTTGTGCTGCTTTAATAACGTTGGCAATAGATTTAATACTGTCCACTCGGGCATCAATTGGCAACCCACTATCACGCGAGAAAAAAGCAGGTAATGTGTTTGTCTGATAGCCCAAAATTGGGACACCTTGTGTTTCTAGGACTTCAAGTGTGAGTGGCAAATCGAGAATAGATTTTGCACCTGAACACACTACAGCTACAGGTGTACGCCCTAATTCTTGTAAATCTGCTGACACATCAAATGGATGTCCACGATGCACGCCACCAATACCTCCTGTGGCAAAAACTTTAATACCAGCCATCTCTGCAACTATCATCGTCCCTGCAACGGTTGTCGCGGCATCTTCTCCTAAACCAATCGCTATCGGTAAATCACGCCGACTACATTTACGAACATCCTTAGCTTGAGCGAGATATTCAATCTGGTCTTCTGATAAGCCAACCGTGACTTCACCCTTCAATATGGCAATGGTGGCTGGAATCGCCCCTGCCTTTCGGACAGCACTTTCCATTGATAAAGCGGTGTCCCGATTCGCAGGGTAGGGCAAACCGTGTGTGATAACCGTTGATTCTAATGCAACTATTGGTTGATTTTTGTCGAGTGCGTTGGCGACTTCGGCCGAAAATTTAAGATTAATGGGCATATGTTTCAGTTTCCTCTCGTCTGATAAATTATGGAGGGCAGTTTACAGAAAATAGTGACTTCTGGACAGGTCTAGCCAAGATAGGTCATTCAGTCTATTACCTTTATTATGTAACGAGGGTAAAGTATAATACGTATAATAATTGGGAATAGGACAGACATGGAAACACAGGCAACATCGGAGGAAAAAAAGCCTCGTGAATCAGGTGCAATTATTCATAGGCGCGAAACAACTTGGCAAATTTATCTACCGTTTTTATTAGGTATTGGTGTGCTTGTTCTAGCTTTTGCAGTTGTTGGTATACCATCTGACCCAGCGTGGCGCGATAGAGCGCAAGCAATAGGAGATTTCCTCTATACCTTTCTTTGTACCTTACCAATATTAGTGTGTTTATTGCCTATTTATGTCCTCATCCTCGCTGGGATTTATGGAATGCGGAAAGTTCATTCAGGGACAGAACGCCCATTGCGTAAACTTGAGAATTTATCAGAATCATTAGCAGAGCGTATCGAAACAGCGACAAAATTCGTCAACGAAAAGACTATTTCGTTTAGTACGTTATTTGAACCACTCGATACCTTATTCAGTATGTTCGACCAACCAACTCCATCAGACAAGGAGATAGACAACGATGTTTAATCGAGAGAATGAAGAGCAAGCTAAGGCAAATTGGAAAACTCAAATCTACTTGATTGGTGTAGGTTTCGGTGCATTTATGGGCTTTTTATCTGCCTATTTATTTGCTAAAGAGGCAGAGGATTCTGCAGATGACATCGAAAAACGCCCCGAGGTGTCGCCCATAACTTTGCTAGGATTAGGCTTATCTATTTTGACATTGGTGCGTCAAATCGGTGAAACAGGTCGTAAAGAAGATAGTGGAAAGAAATAACTTATGTGTGGACGGTTTGTATTATCAGCTGAACCCGAACTTGTTCAGCAAGAATTTAACTTATCAGACGTGCCAACCCTAGCAGACCGCTTTAATATTGCGCCATCACAACCTGTTTCAGTTATCACAAATGATGCTCCACAAGAACTGAGTATTGTCCAATGGGGATTAATTCCTAGCTGGGCAAAAGACCTCAAAATGGCGTATAAGATGATTAATGCGCGGTCTGAAACAGCACATGAGAAGCCATCGTATCGCTCTCCGTTCAAATATCGTCGTTGTCTCATCCCGACAACAGGTTTTTATGAATGGGTTAAAACAGAGGACGGCAAACAACCTTACTTCATTCATCGCACAGATAAAGACATCTTTGCGTTTGCTGGTTTGTGGGAAGTCTGGAATAGCCCTGAAGGCGATGAAGTCTGGACGTGTACGATATTAACCACCGATGCCAATGAGAAAATTAGTCATCTGCATCATCGGATGCCTGTTATTTTAGAAGGCGATGCGCGTGATGCTTGGTTAGATAAAGCCAGCGATACTGATGAATTGAAAGCTATATTACAACCTTTTGACGGCGATAGAATGGATTATTACCCTGTCTCGAAGGCTGTGAATAATGTTCGGAATGATAACCCGACCTTATTAGAACCAGAAGAACCACCGCAACAGCAAAGTATGTTTTGATGTTGCCACTGTTTCCGCATGAAGATAGTGAGCGTGCGCGTGAAATTATAGAGCGGATTAAGCCTCTAGCGGATGAATTTTGGGCAGAGCATGACCCAATTGAATTTAAATCCAATCCTTTCAGTGTGATGATGGTTGCTTTGCTTAGTCCGCGTACAAAAACACAAGATTCGCGCGCGGCGATGCGACATTTATTTGAATTAGCACAATCGCCCCAAGCTATGTCAGAATTACCCTACGAACAAGTTCGCCAAATCCTTATCACTCATGATATTCAATTCCCAGATAATAAAGCACGTCATATATTGGAGGCATCCGCCTTATTAGCCCGTAATGGAGGTGAAGTCCCTCGTTCGCTAGGTGAGTTGATGCAATATGCTGGCATGGGCTGGAAAACATCGTTGCTGACTTTACATTTAGCCTATGGTCTAGCTCCTGAAATCTGCGTTGACGTACATGTTGCAAGGATTTCTAAGCGTATGGGATTGGTCAAACAAGAGACCGAAAAACCTCAAGCTGTCAGTCGTGAATTGATGGATATTGTGCCTAATGAATTATGGATTGACGTGAATTCAACATTGGTATTCTTTGGTAAAACTCGTTGTTATCCCACCCAACCCAGTTGTAATGGATGCCCAGTTTATGATTTGTGTGAGCGAGTTGGGGTGAATCGCTAACAAATTTCATCATTACTGCAAAAATATTAACCAGACGATCACAATTCCTATAATGATAACAACACCGATTACAAGTAAGTTTAAAGAAAATTTATTCTCTTCATGAGGGATATTTGCTTGTTTAGACTTCACTTTGACATTAATATTTGCATCCTGCGAAGTCAATAAAGCAAGTTTGTAAGCGGCATCTGTGGGTGAAATTGTTTTGTGATCGGCTACACGGTCTGCGATTGTTTCATCACGTTGATGCCCGATACCAGTAACAATCGGAATTTTGGAATTACATATTGCTTCTGCAATTTCAAAACTATTGAAGGTTGATAAATCGTCGTGACGACCACCTCCCCGTGTTAGCACAATAATATCTGAATGATTATCGTGATTAACTTCTTTTATACGCTGTGCGATGAGCCTTGGAGCTTTTTCACCTTGAACAAATGTATCCAATAATTCAATTGTTGCTTTACCTTTTTGTTCTCGATAAATGTATTTGAAATCACGTAAGGCTTCGCTACTTTTACTGGTTATTAGACTGATATGTTGAGGGTTAATCGGTAAGTCTTGTTTGTTTCGTGGAAATAAGCCTTTAGCTTCCAATTGTTCCAAGACTGATGTGTCTAATGTACTTGAATCAAGTTCTGCAAGACGAACGTCTGAAACTTGAAGTTGTACTTTTGCTTCTTTTTCGTAGACAGATAAAACGCCATATACATCGATCATCGCGCCCTTCGAGATGAATTCAGATTTATCTTCATAGCGATTTGAAAGCATGCATTTTATCGAATATTCTGCATCGCTGATTGTGAAGTAAGTATGATTATAAGGTGATTTGAACACAAATGTAACAACGCCACCCAACCAGAAATAATCTTGAACAACATCAGGTGTTTGAACTAACGCGCTAATATAAGCATTTGTATCAGATATAGTCCTTAAATCAAACTCTTTGTCAGTCATTATAATGCCCACTCTCTCGTTTTTCTTTCTGGATATTTTCTTTAATACGCTTATCCAGAATGCGCTTGAAAGGGTCTTCGCCTTTTGGGATGAGAACCTTACGAGCGCGTCCACCACCCACAGGTTCACCGACAACGCCGAGTTCTTCTAACATATCAATGATACGGGCAGCACGCGGATAGCCTAGACCCAGCTGACGTTGTATAAGTGATGCAGAGGCTTCTTGAGAATCCACCACGTATTCAATTGCTTCTTCAAGCATGGGGTCGGTTTCTGCTAAGAATTCGCGACGAGTGAGACCACGTTGCCAAGGTCCTGAGCGAGTACGCTCCATTCTTCCTGCTTCGATTTGCTTTTCGTACCAATCTTTCCAGTGGTCTACAATTGCACGACCTTCTTCATCATTGACGAAACAGCCTTGTACACGCATGGGCGCACCTGCATCGGGTGCTTGGTAGAGCATATCGCCTTTGCCCATCAATTGCTCTGCACCTACAGAATCCAGAATAACTCGCGAATCGACCCCTGATGCCACAGCAAAAGCAATTCGTCCGGGGAAGTTCGCTTTAATCAACCCAGTAATGACATCTACCGATGGTCTTTGTGTTGCTATTACTAAGTGCATTCCAACAGCGCGTGCCATCTGTGCTAGACGTGTAATAGCTCGTTCAGTTTCGTCAGGGGCATTCATCATCAAATCACCAATCTCGTCAATAAGAATGACCATATGTGGCATGTATTCGCCACCCCGTCGCCGTGAACCAAATTTTTCGTTGTAATTATCTATATTACGCACAGATTGTTCTTCAAGGATTTTGTAGCGTCTGTCCATTTCACGAGTACACCATTTCAGAACACCAATAATGCGCTCTGTATCAGTCTCGACAGGACCTAATAGATGGGGAATACCATTGAAGCGACTGAGTTCAACCATTTTAGGATCAAGCATGACCATTTTTACTTTGTCAGGGGTATTGCTTAATAGCAGTGCCGATGCCATTGCCGCAATTGCCACTGACTTACCCGAGCCTGTCGTACCTGCAATGAGAAGGTGAGGCATCTTCGCAAGGTCGATTGCCACGGCTGTCCCTGAAACATCGCGCCCCAGAGGAATTGTGAGTGGTGATGAACTATCTTTATTGGCAAATTCGTAGAAGTGTTTACTCTCGTAGACGCTCCGCAAGGTTACAATGCTAGGATTTTTGTTTGGAACTTCAATCCCCATGTAATTATGCCCGGGAACAGGAATTTCTAGGCGTAACCGTTTTGCTGAGAGTGATAAAGATAAATCGCTATGATAAGATGCAATTTTACCTAAACGTGTGCGCTCAGTCGTACCATCTGATTTTGTGTGATACGGTTGCACAGCATATCGTGTAACCGTTGGACCAACTTGAACATTGACCACATCAATATCAATATCAAATTCGAGTAAGGTATTTTCAATCAGTACAACTTTATGGTTGATTTCTTCTTCATCAGGCAGTTGCATGGCTTCTTCATGCAAAATATCGAGTGTGGGTAATAACTTTGAACGTCGCCCAACTTTCTTAGATTCCTGCATTTCTTCTACGCTGAAATAGCGTTTCTCGCGCCCATCGGGACGTATAACAATCCGTGAGCCATCGTCATTTTTCTTTTTAGTGATTTCCCCAATAATATTGAAATCTAGCTTCATCTCATCTTTTGATACTTGGAATAGGGGATGGTCACTGAGGTCAACTTCTTCCTCTTCTTCAAATTCGCCCATCAGAATTGCATTGCGAAGTGATGGAGGTAGGTTACTCATATCTTGTACAATCCGCATGATAGGGACATGCCGATTTGATAATTCAAGGACTTTTTCAGTAGCAGGTGGCGCATCAGGTATTGTGACACGGTCAGCAGCACCTGATAATTTTTCGCTGTAGATCAGGAGACGTTGCCCAGTCAATGTGAACCAATTGACGATTTGCTTGCGTTGTATACCGAATACAACGGCTAGACTCAGCGCAAATATTATAGCGAATACGAGTAATGCTAAAGATTGTCCGAGTAACCAATGTGGAAATGCGGCTAATCCCCATCCAATAACACCGCCTCCAGCGCCATTGCGTGCGAGTGTGCGTAAATCGTCTACATTTGGGATAATGTGAAGTACAGCGAGTATACAAAGGAATGCAATTTCGATAGCTAAAATTCTAGCAATGGGAAACTGAATTTTAATTCCAATTTTTGGAAGTAAAATAACGACACCAAGCAAAAACAAGCCACCAGCAACCAAGATACCACCATAACCGAATAGACTTTTTAGGATGTTTGCCCAGGCTACAGCAACGACAGCCCCTGAAGTATCGAATAATGCAAGAAATGAAAGCATACCGAAGATAAGTAAGCTAATTGCAATAACTTCATCAATCCATTCGGGTAAGCTATCACGGAGGTCATCCCACAAACTCGGTTCAATAGCCCCTTCAAATACAGGCAAATCGTCATTGTTGACTTCATTTGCATCAATTGCATCATCAGACTTTGGTTTAGTTTCTTGTTCGGCATCTGTAGTTTGATTAACAGAACGCGACTGTGCCACAGGTCAATTACCTTTTATTTGCTATCATAATGACTTCCATTATATGGATTATTGCTCAACATTCAAAACAAAAAGACTGAGAAGATGCTCCCAGTCTTGATATTTCATAAAAATAATTAGCTATTTTAAAGAAGGCGTAAACTCAATCCTAGGCGACGGGATTTTCCATCAATGCTTAAAATACGCGCGCGAACTGTGTCGCCTTCATCAACAACATTACGAGGATGTAGAAAATGTCCCTCAGCTAATTCTGAGAAGTGGATTAGACCCTCTAAACCATCTTCAATACAGGCAAAAGCCCCAAAATCAACGACATTGGTAATGACTCCTTCAATTACTTCGCCGACTTCATAACGTTCTTGAACTGTAGCCCAAGGGTCAGGATGTAGACGTTTGATACTCAAGGCTATCCGTGCATTCTCAGGGTCAACATCCAGAACATAAACTTCAACATGTGTATTGCTACTCAGCATGTCTCTTGGATGTCCGACACGTCCCCAACTCATTTCACTAATGTGAACCAAGCCTTCAACACCACCCAAATCAATGAATGCGCCAAAATCAGTTAAATTGGTTACTTTACCTACAACCACATCACCGACACAGAGTTCAGATAAGATTTGTTCACGCGTACCTGCTTCAACCTGTGCGGCTCGTTCCGACAGAATCAGACGATTCTTTTCTTTATCTAACTCAATAACTCGTAATGTAAGGGTTTCACCGACACGCTCTATAAGTGAATTTCGACGTGCAGTTTCAGTTTGTGTTTGTGGAAATCGAACAAGTTGGCTAGCAGGCACAAAGCCGCGTAAAGATTTCCATTCGACTAATAAGCCCCCTTGATTGTAACCGACGACTTTGAGGGTTAACACCTCATCATTATCCATAATATGTGAGGCTGTATTCCAATCTTCGTCGTAATCTGAAAAAGAAACAGCCTGTGTGTCGTTTACGTGCTGAGTAAAAAGTTGTGACTCTTCAAGAAAAGATAATGAGTCTAAATCATTTGCAGTATGTGTAAATTCACCTTCGCCTAATAATGAATCCCAATAACTTTCTTCCAATGGTGGTTGTGATGAAACCCCATTATTCTGCGTTGCGTCACTTGACATCATGTCTCCCCCATGACGTTAAACTTACAATAAATTTTCAAACTCCTTGAATGAAACAGTATAAGATTTTGGTACATGAATGTCAAACCGTAAGGACATCGTTCGGGGTCATGAAAGGTCTTAGAGGTCTGACATTTCTTTTTCCATTGTAAGGATGATGCGCGCCATTTCTTCAATAGCGAGGCGTTGTTTGCGATATAAATCTGGTTCGCTCATACTCATTCTGCGTGCCACATCACGTACCTTTTTACCCTCTATAAATCGCAGGTCAATAATATTATATAGCGTCCATTCAGTTGCTGTAATTGTTCGCTCACTTTCAGGTCTGAGGCGTTCCATTGCTGTTTGTAAGACATTACGGAGAGCTTGTACCGATGATTCAGCATTGGTGAGTGCTTCTTGAGCAATATTAAGTTCTAATAGGCGACTACGTGTAATCCCGGGACCACCCCAATAGTGGCGAAGGGCAGCTCGTACTTGCTCATATAATTCAGTGTCGTCAGGCAACCCTAATGGTTTCACGGACTCATGCCCCGGGCGATACGTGACGAGGTCATCACGGCTACGATTGGTTGTTAACTGTGGCAAAAGCCCCTCTAATGCCGCGTATATTTCATCCTGCAACATAATATCATCAAGGGTTTGTTCAGCACGTGCGACATAAGTATTGTAAAGTAGGTTTGTATCTTGTTCATCAACCATAGAGGTCGGGTTATTCGGTGTTTGGATGCCGAGCATACCAATAAGTGTGATAGTATCTTTATCACTGCGTGCGCGATGGCTATATAAAGGCACACAATAGAAATCACGCCATTTTTGAAATTGTGATCGCTCAGTGACACGGTCAGCATTATCAGCTAGATTTTGTAATTCTTCGGCTTCATCTGACCAGTTTACATACATGAAGCTATTTTCGCGGGTGGAATAGAGTAGTTCCGCATCTTCATTACTAATTGAGATAACAAAAGCTAAATCAGTACGTAAATAGTCACACATTGCCTCTAAGGTTGCCCCTAAAAGTTGGCGTAAATCGTTCTGAGTAAGCATCTTATCGCTTAAATCTTGAAGTTTAGTTAGCTGTTCATCATCTTCATCGCGATAAATGAGCCATTTTTCAAGATAGGGCAAAGCAAGATGAATCATCCACTGCCAAAATAAGACCGAGGCAATAACTCCAAAGGGCAGAAAATCTTCGGCTGACAAGCTCAAAATATCTGATGCTCGACCTGTTGCAACAATTACACCTAGCGCAACTAAGGCTGTTCCAGGACCCCGTAAAAGAAATCGCAATAGTTCTACTTTAACGACACGGTCAGGAACATCTGAGCCGAAGAAAGATAGAGGATAAGAGAGAAATATCAGCATGATAATTACAATAATATTTGCGATATTTACAAAAAGCTGAATGGTGAGTGAAATATCATCGGATGGTGGTAGTAGAGCGGAATAAGGAAAAATGCCTATCGCTGGTGTGAGAATTGCGATCTGTAGGTACGCCATCCGACGTTCGCTACCAACAGTGAGGCAACGTTGTCTTGCGCGATTTAAATTAATAAATGTGACACCGCCGATAAGAAGAAAAAACGCGCAATACACTGGAAATAAAGGTGATTGACCAGCATCCAAGAGAATACCATTACTTGTTTGGATAGGGACTGCAAGCCAATCTGTGAAAATGGCACTCAAGAAGAATAGAAAACTGATAAGATACAAAATGCGAACAACGAGCTTACGACGACCCCGTGATGGTAGACCTGTTGTAGCTAATAAGGCATCTGAAAGATGAAATAGTGTTGACGGTATAAATGCTAAACCGAGCCATTGCAACCTTGTCGCAATCAGAGCAGTTTCACTATTTGGACCTAATGAAAGATATACATCAACAATATAGGCGAATGTCACACTCGCTAAAACTGCTCCTGATGTGCGAGCAACACGATTATTAAGATTTCGCGTAAGATTATACAGTAGCAATGAGGTAGCGATAATAACAATCCCAGTAGAAAGGATTTCATTAACGCCTGCAAGTGCTGTTGTAATTAGCTCATTGAAATTCATATTCAGTGCGATTATTTCTAAAGGAGATAGTCAACTATTATTGATGTTATCAAGAAAGATACGCATCTCCAAATGTACCACTAATGACTATATCAACTAGAGGCAGTACATCGTCATGGTTTCGACTAACGTAAGTACCTGTTTCTATTTCTTCATATTTTTCTTCATCGATATTTAAACCGAAAAAGCGACCTGCTTCTATAGTAATACGCACGTTGTAAGCAGAAGGCGTATGTACAGTTATATTACCTATCAGCGAACGTAAGTAAATCGTTTCAAATGCTTCAGGTGGTGATACTAGATGAATATCACCAATCCCTGTGCTGATAAGTGCATTTTGCATGATAACGTTGCTGAAATCAGCATTTACTTGACCTAAATAACTACTAGCAACAATCTGCCAAGGCAAATCTTGTGAGATACCCATCTCCCAATCAGCAAAGGATAACCAGGGTGTTTGGCTACGTTCCATGCTCAAATAAGCGTGGACATCTTGCACATCTAATTTGGGTCGTGCTTGGTTAGCATATTGTCCTGCAATCAATCGTTCTGTATTACGTGTTTGCAACGACCTAATACTAACATCTATCTCGCCTGAGTTGATTTCTAAAGTTGCAGATTCAATGCTACCGCGAGTTATGCCGAATGTTCTGAAATCATTACTTGGTAGAATGTCACCACGCAAAAGAATAATTGCCCCGATAATCACGAGAATAATAGGGGCTAGATTCAGAATTTGGAAATTACCCAGTAGGAAAAAATTGCTGAGTAGCAAAAGAACCCCTAGTACAGCTAAAATGAGAGGCCATACTAAAGGTCCTTTACTTCCTCTGGAGCGTTCGCGATTACTCAAGGATTATCCCTCGAACAAGTAATCACGTAAGATGACGTGTGCGCTGGATTGGCGTAAGCGATTGAGAGCTTGTGCTTCAAGCTGACGTACACGCTCGCGGGTTACACCAATTGTTTGCCCAACTTCTTCTAGTGTATAAACACGTCCATCAGCTAATCCATAGCGCAAACGTAAGATTTGTGCCTCGCGTGATGGCAATTTATCGAGAGCCTGTTGTAACTGCTCCTGAAGCAGGTAAGTTGTAACTTCATCTGATGGAGCAGGACTGTTGACATCTTCAACGAAATCCCCAAATGTACTGTCCCCATCATCATCAATAGGTGTTTCTAAGCTAACAGGACGACGACTAATTTCCAGAAGATTCTCAACTTTTTCTGGAGTTGTTTCCATACCGTCCGCTAATTCTTCAATTTTAGGGTCACGTCCGAGTTCTTGTAGCAATTTTAACTGAACTCGACGCATACGATTGAGTTGGTCACCCATATGGACAGGCACGCGAATGGTACGCCCTTGGTCAGCAACTGCACGGCTCACAGCTTGACGAATCCACCAAGTTGCGTAGGTGCTGAACTTGTGACCACGTTGATACTCAAATTTGTTGGTCGCTCGAATGAGACCAATATTGCCTTCCTGAATAAGATCAAGGAAAGGAACACCACGCCCAATATATTTTTTGGCAACACTAATTACCAAACGTGCATTCGCGCGAATGAGATGCTCTTGGGCTTTATCACCATCCATAGCAACTTCACGCAAGGATTGTTCCTCAGACCACATCAACTCGATACCCATTTCCTGTGTATCAGTGATTTTCTTGCGCGCCCAAACAGCCGCTTCCATACGTTTTGCAAGCGCGACTTCTTCTTGCGCTGTTAAAAGTGGTACACGACCTGCCTCTTTCAAGTAAAGACCGACAACATCATCTGTGTCGAGGGCAGCTTGGTAGCCAGCGTCTTCAGTGAGTTCGTTGAGGTTTTTGAATGTTTGACGGGTTGATGCAAAGATGTCTTCAGAATCATCATCATCATCTTCTTCCTCATCACCTAACTCATCGTCTAATTCATCCTCAAGACCACTGATAAGGCTATCATCATCGCCGTCTTCATCCCCAGCCTGTGTCTTACCACCGGGAATAATATCAATACCTGCTTCGAGCAGTTCTTCCATAATATCATCGAGTAAGGCAACATCTTGCTCAACATCTGGTATTTGCGCCAGAATATCGTCGTAAGTAATGAAACCTTGATTATTTGCTTTTTCGACCAACTGCTTACGCAATTGATCTTTTTGAAGGGTTGTCTGCTCCATTTTCACCACACCATACCTATGTTAGACATACAATCGCCTTGCTAATGAATGATATTCTGAGCAAGGCGGTAAAATTATTCAATCGGTGGATATTCATTGAATACCCTATATTGCTTAAAAGCAACTTCATAAGAAATAATATTTCAGATTAACAACAAAACTATTATTTAACTCATTATTAAATATTTTATGAATGTAATGGACATTACCATTAGTATAACGTAGATAATGTCTAACAAGCAAAAAATTCCATTTATATTTTTTTACTTTGTGACGGTTGCTAAATATTTTGAAGTGTAGTAAACAGACTTCAAAGTTACTGTTTTTTTAAGATTATGTCAAGTTAATGGCACATAATAACTATACACACTGTCTATTTATTTGTATTATTTTGACGAGGCTTATTCCTCTTTCCTTTCTTATTTTATATAAATAGTGTAGCAACTAAATATTAGATTTCGCTTAGATATTATGCAGACTGCACAACGATTTTAAAAAAGTGCATAAAGATTTCACAAAAAGTTGACGAATTGATTTCTATATTTTAGACTTCATTTTGTTAAGTCAATTTGGACAAAGATTATGTTAAATCCTGTCAGTTTTGCATTGAGAATCCGTCGTCGCCCACCGACACATGAGGTCGTGCTGGGTTTATTGTGTTACTAAACTGACAAGTTCACAAAATTAGCCTGAGAAACAAGCCCTGACCTCGTAAACAATGAGGTTGGGGCTTTTTAGTTCAAGGAGATATGAATGGTTGAAGAAATACGGGTTGGAATATATGGCGCATCGGGGTATGCAGGGCAGAATCTAGTGGAACTGCTTGCAAAACATCCTAATGTGACTTTAATGTTTGCAACATCAAATACTTTTGCTGAACAAAAAGTTGATGGTACAGATTTGTTTTATATTCCATCTAATGAAGTCAATTTAGATAATGTGGATGCTGTTTTTCTTGCATTACCACATAAAGCTTCAGCCCCAATCGCAAAAATGGCATTAGATAAGGGCAAAAGAGTGATAGATTTATCGGCAGACCTACGCTTTGATGATGCTGAAAACTACAACACTTGGTATAACATTGAGCATCCTCATCCAGAGATGTTAGACCTCGCGCCTTATGGTTTACCAGAAATTCATCGTGAAGAAATTGTTGACAAGCAAATTGTTGGCGTGCCGGGATGTTATCCAACTGCAACGTTGCTTGGTTTATATCCCTTATTGCGTGTTGAAGGTTTGTCATTAGACGCACCAATTATCGTCGATGCAAAATCAGGAGTATCTGGTGCTGGACGTTCTGCAACTGACACGACTCATTTTATGAATGCCTATGGCAATATAATCCCTTATAAAGCAGGGCATACACACCGCCATGTGGGGGAAATCGAACAAGAAATTAACCGCTTTATGCCATCCATTGACCAATTGATTTTTACACCTCATCTTGTTCCTGTAGATAGGGGACTGATGGCAAGTATTTACGTGACACTCAATTACACAATCACCAGTGATAAAGTTCACAGTCTTTATACCAATGTTTATGTAGATGAACCGTTAGTCAATGTCTTACCGCTTGGGCAACAGGCGAGTTTTAAAAATATTCAGCGTAAGAATACTGCTGAAATTAGTATTACTCCAATCAGCGAACGATATGTTCATATTACCAGTACCATTGATAATTTACGTAAAGGTGCGGCGAGTCAAGCAGTGCAATGCTTTAATCTCATGCTCGGTTTCCCTGAAACTGAGGGTTTACTATGAACAAACCTATTGTGCTGAAAATTAGCGGACATCAAATCGATGATGCTGAATTTTTGACATCATTTGCTCAGGTAGTTGCTACTATGCAATCACCAATTGTGATTGTGCACGGTGGTGGGAAGGAGATTAGTAAGTTACAAGAGAGATTTGGAATTGAGCCAAAATATGCTGATGGTGTTCGCATAACCGATGAACAATCTCTTGCAATTGTAACTATGGTGTTGTGTGGTTCTGTTAATAAGCGATTGGTGCGCTATTTACTCAAACAAGGTATCGATGCACATGGAATATCGGGTATTGATAGAGGGTTAATCCGCGCTCAAAAAATGCCACATCCTCAGATAGACATGGGCTTTACTGGAGAAGTTACAAGTGTACAGGGTGAAATTTTGTTATACATGCTAATACAAGGTATTACACCTGTTGTCGCACCCCTGTCACTCGGAAATGACACCCATCTCAACGTCAATGGCGACCATGTGGCTGGGGCAATTGCCACCGCAATTAATGCCGAACGCGTTATTTTTCTGTCAAATGTAGAGGGTGTACTTGTTGATGATGTCGTGACGACTGAACTTACTTCTCAAAAAACAGAAGATTTGATTCAAGAAGGCGTTATTTATGGTGGCATGATACCCAAAGTTCAGACAGCTTTACACGCATTGCAATCGGGTGTCTCGCAAGCAGTTATAACCAATCTGGTTGGCTTACAAACACACGGTGGCACAGTTTTCACTCAATAATATGGAGATTTAAGAATGGAAGCAATAAAAACTACAATACAGGATGAGCAAGATTATGTTGTGCAAACTTATGTGCGACCAAATTTTGTACTTGTCCGTGGCGATGGTGCGACCCTTTACGATGCCGATGGCAAGGCGTATCAAGATTGGGTAGCTGGCATTGCCGTTAATTCACTCGGCTATAATGACACTGGTATTAATCAGGCTATGCAATCTCAAGCAGAAACAGGTCTGTGGCATGTGAGCAATTTGTATCACACAGAACCCCATGCTCAATTGGCTAAACAGCTTGTAGAATCATCTTTCGCTGACCGTGTCTACTTTTGTAATAGTGGGGCAGAAGCCAATGAAGGTGCAATGAAATTTGCGCGCCGAGTTGCTTATACACATGGCAAAACCGAAAAAACAGAGATTGTGACCTTCACGAGTGCCTTTCATGGGCGGACGATGGGCGCATTATCGGTTACACCTAAAGATAAATATCAAGCTCCCTTTAAACCACTCATCAATGGTGTGATTGTGGCTGAGTTTAACAATGTTGAGAGTGCAAAAAATGCTATCACGTCGAAAACGGCAGCAGTCATTGTTGAACCAATTCAAGGTGAAGGTGGTGTGAACCCTGCGACAGCCGAATTTTTACAAGCCTTACGCCAATTGTGTGATGATCACGATGCTCTACTTATCTTTGATGAAATCCAATGTGGCTTAGGTCGTACAGGCACACTATGGGGACACGAATTTTCAGGTATTCATCCTGATATGATGACTTTGGCAAAACCGCTAGCCAATGGTTTACCAATTGGTGCGGTGTTAGTCACACAAGCTGTAGCAGATTGCATCAAACCAGGTGACCATGGGTCTACTTTTGCGGGTGGTGCAATTGTGACAAATGTTGCCTCACACGTTGTAGAGCGCATCAACCAAGCTGAATTTTTAGCGCATGTTACCAAAGTCGGTGAGTACCTTTTTGAACGCCTTGAGGAAATCAACAGTCCGCACATTAAAGAAGTGCGCGGACGTGGCTTGATGTTAGGTGTTGAGATGGATATAGAAGTCTCAGATATTGTGAAAGCAGGTTATGAACATGGTTTATTGCTGGTCAATGCAGGGACAAATGTTTTGCGTTTTGTGCCACCACTGATTATTGAAAAGTCAGATGTTGACCAAATGATTACAAGCCTCACTGCTATTTTGGAGGGACTTGATGCCTGAGTTAAAACCATCTATCGACAAAGTGGTAGGATTTTCTGCTGTTGGTATCCATGCTGGTCTTAAGAAAACTGGCGCATTGGATATGAGCTTAATCGTGGCTGATGGCGACTGTGTTGCAGGTGGAGTATTCACTAAAAATCGAGTCAAAGCCGCCCCTGTACTGGTAAATATGGAACATCTAGCTCTTAATGCCAATCGTATTCGAGCAGTTGCAATTAATACAGTCAGTGCCAATGCCGCAACAGGTGAACTAGGCATGGTAAATTCGCGCAAAATGGCAGAGATTGTTGCTGAACAAATAGGCTGTGAACCTGAGCAAGTCTTTGTGATGTCTACAGGGGTTATCGGGACTCATTTGCAGATGGAAAAAATCCAAGCAGGTATTGAACACGCATCAGCACATTTAGGAGATGACTGGCAATCCGCGGCTGAGGGTATCTGCACAACAGATTCTTTTCCCAAAATTGCCTCGATTACTGTAGAAACATCTCAAGGTGACTATAGCATCGCTGGTATTACTAAAGGGGCGGGTATGATTGCCCCAAATATGGCGACGATGCTCGGCGTATTAGTAACAGATGCAAAAATGTCTACTGACTTGGTGCAAGCGACTTTGAGCGAAACAGCAAATGTGAGTTATAACCGCATCGTTGTGGATGGTGATACTAGCACCAATGATATGGTTGTCCTGCTTGCAAATGGGGCAAGTGGCGTTGAGATTAGTTCTCAAGAAGACATTAACGTATTCACTGAGGCTTTGACGCAACTCAGCACCTATTTGGCACAACAAGTGGTGAGAGATGGTGAAGGGGCGACTAAATTCATTACGATAGATGTACGAGGCGCGTCATCCACCGCAGACGCAGAAAAAATTGCCCATACGATAGCTTCGTCTGCTCTAGTGAAAACAGCATTTTATGGTAATGATGCGAATTGGGGGCGCATTGTTGCAGCGGCTGGTCGTTCAGGTATTCAATTTGATGCAAATTGTCTATCCTTATGGATGACAAAAGGTGAATCACTGGAAAATGAAAATCGTGGATTAATGCTTTTTAAGAATGGGGCTAAGGCAGACTATGATGAAGCGACAGCAACTGCTATCATCAGCGAAAAGAGTGTTTATATCACTCTAGATTTTTCTGTTGGCGAGGGGCAAGCCATTGTATGGACGTGTGACCTCAGCCATGAGTATGTAAGCATCAACGCGGATTATAGAACTTAACGAGGGGTTTATATGAGTAAAGGCGTTCTAGTATTAGAAGATGGACGCATATTTAAAGGTGAAGGCTTTGGTATTGAAGGTGTTCAAACTGGTGAAGCAGTTTTCAATACCTCAATGACGGGCTATCAAGAGATTTTGACTGACCCATCCTATTATAAACAGATTATCACGATGACCGTTCCACATGTCGGGAATACAGGCATTAACCTAGAGGATATAGAGTCATCACGTATTTGGGTCTCTGGTTTTGTTGTACGCTCACTAAGTCCTGTTGTTAGCAATTGGCGTAATCGCGGTAACTTAGATGGTTATCTCAAAGAACAAGGAGTTATTGGCTTATCCGAAGTTGCGACACGTGCTTTAGTCCGTCACATTCGGGAAAAAGGAGCAATGCGAGCCGTCATCGCACATGGTGAAGTAGCTGAAGACACAGACGCACTCCTCCAAATGGCGCGTGAGTCATTAGATATGTCGGGTGCGAATTTAGTGGATGATGTGACAACACCTGAACCCTACCATTGGACACAACAAAGTGATGCTCAATGGTATAGCGAGCATGAGTATCGTGACGATGGTGCATTGATTGTTGCTTATGATTACGGTATTAAGAACAATATTCTACGGATGCTTACCGATAGAGGTTTACGTGTCACGATTGTTCCAGCACAGATGACACCATCAGAAGTAATGGCAATGAATCCATCTGGTGTTTTCTTGAGTAATGGACCTGGTGACCCAGCCGCAGTCGATTATGCAGTTGATAATGTCAAGAATCTGCTCGGTGAAGTGCCTATCTTTGGTATTTGCCTCGGACACCAAATTTTGTCTTTGGCATTAGGCGGTAAGACCGAGAAAATGCGCTTTGGACATCGTGGTGGCAATCAACCTGTTAAAAATCTATTGACAGGACATGTTGAGATTAGCTCCCATAATCATGGGTTTGCTGTCTCTGAAGGTAGTGAACTCAGTGGTGGCGAAGTAACGCACATTAACCTCAATGACAATACGATTGAGGGCGTTCGCCATGATGCTTACAAAGCCTTTAGCGTCCAATACCATCCTGAAGCATCACCCGGACCACATGATTCACTCTATCTCTTTGATGAGTTTGTGAAAGCAGTTAAGGACAACGAAAAAGTAAGTGGGTAGTGACGATATAATAGGAAACTATTTTCCTAAGTAATATACCCTTTATAAGTTTGAACCCTCAAAAAATGTCTTAGAGGAGACTATGCCAAAAAGAACAGACATCGAAACAATTATGGTGATTGGCTCTGGTCCAATTGTGATTGGTCAGGCAGTAGAATTTGATTATAGTGGTACACAAGCCTGTAAAGCATTGCGCGAGTTGGGTTATCGGATTGTGTTGGTTAATAGCAATCCTGCAACCATTATGACTGACCCTGAATTTGCGGATGCAACATATGTTGAGCCACTCACCGTTGAAATTTGCGAAAAAATTATCGAGAAAGAACGTCCTGATGTGCTACTGCCAACCGTTGGTGGACAAACAGCCCTCAACCTCGCACTAGACCTTAAAAAAGCAGGTGTTCTTGAAAAATATGATGTTGACCTCATCGGCGCGACATTGGAAAGTATCGAAATTGCCGAAGACCGTGAATTATTCAAAGAGGTGATGGAAGAAATTGGGCTAAAATCACCTAAGAGTAAAGTGGTTGGGTCAGTTGCTGATGCTCTCGAATATGCAGAAGAAATAAATTATCCTGTATTGGTGCGCCCATCTTATACATTAGGTGGTTCAGGTGGTGGAGTTGCTTATAATCCTGACGAACTCAAGAGAGTCGTTGCTAACGGTATTCATCAATCTCCAGTGGGCGAAGTCTTAATTGACCAAAGCCTACTTGGTTGGAAAGAGTATGAACTAGAACTCATGCGCGATGGCAAAGGCAATTTTGTTGTTGTCTGTTCCATTGAAAACCTTGACCCAATGGGTGTTCATACGGGCGATAGCATCACTGTCGCGCCAGCCCAAACCCTCACGGATAAAGAACTACAACGCCTCCGCAATTACTGCCGAATGATTTTTGACCGCATCGGCATCACGACAGGTGGAGCGAATGTTCAATTTGCCATTAGTCCTGAAACCGGTGAAGTGTTTGTTATTGAGATGAATCCCCGTGTATCACGCTCATCTGCTTTGGCTAGTAAAGCTACGGGTTTTCCAATTGCAAAATTAGCTGCTTTAGTAGCTGTCGGGCTAACACTTGATGAAGTTCCGAATGATATTACACGCGAAACCCCAGCGAGCTTTGAACCATCACTTGATTATGTTGTAGTAAAAATTCCACGCTGGGACTTCCGCAAGTTTGAAGGGGTAGATTCTACATTAGGTCCACAGATGAAAGCTGTGGGTGAGGTCATGGCAATCGGACGAACATTCCCTGAAGCCCTACAAAAAGCCATCCGTGCGCTGGATATTGGTATTGAAGGTTTAGCCAGTAATCCAGAGCATGTCGCATCTTCTGATGTGTTGAGCACCCCAACTGCCCAACGCCTATACCAAGTCGCAACAGCCATCAGCGAAGGCTTGAGTGTTGAAGAAGTTGTCGAAAAGACAGGTTTTGATATGTGGTATGTTCAGCAAATGGAAGATACTTTGCGTATTCACGACACGATTTTAAAACAAGATTTGAGCTTGTCTGATTTGAATCGAGACGATTTTCTCAAACTTAAACGTTATGGTTATGGTGATAAATATATTGCTCAACTTGTCAATGAAGATATGATGACTGTGCGCCAATATCGTAAAGATTTAGGTGTGATTGCTAATTTTTATCGCGTTGATACCTGCGCGGCAGAATTTGAAGCGCAAACGCCTTATCTCTATAGCACCTATGAAGAAGATGATGAAGCCTTCCCGACAGATAAAAAGAAGGTCATGATTTTAGGGGGCGGACCTAATCGTATTGGGCAAGGGATAGAATTTGATTACTGTTGTGTTCATGCTTGTTTTATCCTTAGTAAGATGGGTTATGAGACAATCATGGTCAACTGCAATCCCGAAACCGTTAGCACCGATTATGATACCGCAGACCGTTTGTATTTTGAGCCTCTTACTGCAGAAGATGTCTTAAACATCATAGATGTTGAAAAACCTGATGGGGTTTTAGTGCAATTTGGTGGGCAAACACCGCTCAATATTGCTAAAGAATTAGAAGATGCTGGTGCGCCAATCTGGGGAACATCCGTTGATACAATTGACCTCGCAGAAGACCGTGAACGCTTCAATGCGCTGATGCAAAAGTTGAATATAAATCAACCTGCTGGTGCGACTGTTTTGTCGCGTGAAGAAGCGTTTAAAGCGGCAGAGAAAATTGGTTACCCAGTATTAGTGCGTCCAAGCTATGTCCTTGGCGGACGTGGCATGGCGATTGTCTTTGAGCCTGAACAACTCGAAAATTGGCTGGATGAGCATGTCGAATGGACAGGACATCCTGTTCTCATTGACCAATTCTTGGATGATGCGTTTGAAGTTGATGTTGATGCGATTTCAGATGGTCAGCATGTTGTTATTGGTGGCATCATGCAACATATTGAGGAAGCTGGCGTACATAGTGGTGATAGTGCTTGTGTTTTGCCACCTTATAAAATCAGCGAATATCACCTCGACATCATCCGTGACTATACAGACCGTATCGGCAATGCGATGAATGTTAAAGGGCTATTTAATATTCAATATGCGATTAAAGATGAAGAAGTTTTCGTATTAGAAGTTAATCCACGCGCCAGCCGTACTGTGCCATTCGTGAGTAAAGCAACGGGCGTGCCCATGGCAAGTTTCGCCTCACAGATTGCGACAGGTAAAACTTTAGAAGAACTAGGCTTTCTTGAAGAACCGCATGTTGATGGTTTCTTTGTAAAAGAGGCTGTTTTGCCATTCCAAAAATTTCCTGGTGTTGATGCCCGCTTAGGACCCGAAATGCGGAGTACAGGCGAAGTGATGGGACATGCCAGTAGCTTTGGTCATGCCTTTGCGAAAGCACAAATGGCGGCAAAAATGCCTTTACCAGAATCAGGCACGGTCTGCATTAGTGTGAACGATATGGATAAAGCAACAGTGACCCGTATCGCTCGTAATCTGGTTCGGATGGGTTTCGATATTATGGCAACGCATGGCACTGCTGAGTGGCTTAATCGCTTTGGTGTTGAAGCCGAGCGTGTAAACAAAGTCCGCGAAGGTTCACCACATATTGTAGATTTGCTAGAAGAAGGCAAAATTCAATTGGTGATTAACACTCCTCTAGGCGGGCAATCTCACGAAGAAGGCGCACTCATTCGGAGCAAATGCTATGAAGTCGATGTGCCATTAGTGACAACTATGAGTGCGGCAATGGCAACGATGGAAGGTATCAAACGTCGTCATGAAAAGCCGATGAAAGTCCGTAGTTTACAGGCACATCATCGTTTGAATGAGGTACATTAGTGCAGATTGTTCTGCGATATAGTTTTGTATTTATGGGTGGATTTCTAGCGATGTCCGCCCATATTTATTTACTCTATGGACGCGGGGATTGGTTTGCGCCACAAAGACTTAGTGTGACAATCGGTAATGCACTGATTTTTGCTCACATACTTGCATTTTTAGTAACTATCGTGAGAGACAATCCTGTAAAACCAATTTGGCTGAGAATCGGTTTAGGATTGATTGCAGGAATTATTCTAGGTGGGTTTGTATGGTATTCGCATTTATTTCTATACCTTTATCAATCATCGCCTGATTTATCAGCACTTTTATTTGGTGGTTTAGGTTTGTCGCTCGGATTTGTAGTGGCAGGTAGCCTGAAAATCGAAAATCGCTGGCTTTATACAACTATAGCAATATTAGCGATAGTCATTTCTATCTACACCCCAATTATTGTAACTCACCAAGCCTATACGATTGATTCTTCTGCTCAAGCCTTACTCTATTTTCAAGCAGACAACCCGAATGATATTTTCTTTATCGGGTTGCCTTTTGCGATAACAATCGCATTTTTCAGTCAATTGCCTGTATTGTTTAGCTCATCACCTCACGCAGAGACATAATCGCGTCGTGTTCAATATCATGGATGACCTTCACATGCTCGGCAATATTGGCTTGTAATTGTTCAATTTCATTGTCACTGAGTGGGAAATCTTCACTCATAGTTTTAAGTTCTTGCTCTCGTCTACCCAATTCAACCCGTTTTTCAGTCGATTTGTTGCCTTTATTCAAGAAGTGACTGTGCTTCTGAGTCATAATGTTACGGGTTTCTTTCAATAAAGGCACATCATCTGGTAATAATGCTTCACCTAGTGCTTTCCATGCCTTGCCTGCCTTGCGGAATTTTGGGGCAATCTCAGATAAAGCTGGTTTATCCAAAATAAGCGAGGCTTCTTCTAAGAAATCTGCCATCATGATGCGCTCGGCTGTGCAACTATCATCCTTGCCGAATTGTTGGCTAAAGTGAAAAGCTGTACTTAATCCTGTATAGAGTTCTCGACCCGCGGGCAATACTTTTGCCCAACTGCCTTTGGTTTTAGGTTTTGTGAGTAATTGAATCCAGCGTTCATAGGCTTTAAAACCGAAATTATTGGCACTTCCTTTGGGTGGTTTTTCGGTAAATAGCTTGATGCAATCCCAAATACCTAAGGACACAGCCGAAGCAAATTTTGCCTCATTAGGGATACCTAATGTTATTAAACGATGCTTATCTTTTTTGATTCTTGCACGCGCTTTATCCAATTCATCCATAGAGACTGTTAAGCCAATTCGTGCGCGGTCAGCGATATA
The DNA here is from genome assembly GCA_965230145.1 of Phototrophicaceae bacterium. Lineage (GTDB taxonomy): Bacteria > Chloroflexota > Anaerolineae > Aggregatilineales > Phototrophicaceae > JAUZRW01. Next base: position 867,283 of record CBDDKI010000002.1, on the reverse strand, counting down.
AGCTGTATCGTTTTCATAGCCGTATACAACCAATGGCATCATGCCCCACATACCTTCGTCATAATCTAGGGCATTATACGAGAGGGTAAACATATCCGCTTCGACAATCGGTGCTTCTCCATTTTCAAGTGCATCAATTAAGTTTTTGTGCCCTTTATCGGCTGAAGCACTTTGCTTAACTTCATAAGGAATGCCTAGACGTTCGAGAATAGGTTCAAACAGGTTGAATGTGTTACGTGTGAGGATATTCACTTGTGGGTCATACCCATCATAGTGAAAGTAAAAGTAGCCGAAATTCATTCCACCGCTAACGCCAAATAATAAGGCTTCGCTGATGGCTTCATTTGTATGGGGTGCTTTCACTCCTTGATAATCAAGCGCATTGCGGATGCTTGCAGTTTGAAAGTAATAACCGTCGAAAGCTGCGTAATTATCTAAGATTGGCATGTCTTATCTCCTGTGTTTAATGTGATAGTTGCATTGTAAAGTAAGTTGTTACCAAAAACAGAAAATAGAGACATGCAATGCCATTTTGACCCCTTTCATAGCCTATGAATTGTGAACGCCTCCAGGATGATAGTCATCCAAGATGGAATTACCCATAAATTCACGTAAAAGGGAGGTGTCGGGAATCATTATACTTTGCAGTGGACTCAGTGGTGCAACCCAACGCAAAAATGACAAAAGACGATTGGCTTCGATATGTGGGAATGTGTTGGGTTCAACTTGTAATAACAAAGGTTCAGCCAATGGACGTAATGCCGCTAATTCATAAGCTAAACCAGAATTAAACATTACATCTGCATTCTCTTGATACGGGAATATGTTGCGCTTTTCTCCTCGTCGAACACTTTGCCAGCGCATCAATGTATCAGTAGCTGAATAACCTCGTCCTCTTGCATCACGCACAATACGACGAAGTAAGCGCACATCTGTCGTAGGAACACGATTATGGCTGTCAATGTTTACTTGCGATAAGACGGATACATAAATTCTGAAGATATTGTCTGATGGAATACGTTCCAACAGATGAGGGTTCATACCGTGAATACCTTCAAGAATCACAATTTGATTGTCAGTAATCTGGGCAAATTTACCTAACTCAGGAATACCTGTGTGAAAATTGAATTTGGGTAATTGTATTTGCTCGCCACTCATTAATTGTAATAAATGCTCGTTGAGAAGTGTTAAGTCAAGCGCATTGATAGACTCAAAGTCATAATCACCATTTTCGTCGAGTGGCGTGAGTGAACGCTCCACAAAATAGTTGTCCATTTCAATCGTATATGGACTTAATCCCAAAGCCATTAGTTGAATGGCTAGACGTTTTGAGAAAGTTGTTTTACCTGATGATGACGGACCTGCTATTAAGATAATCCGAACCCCATTTTGATGACGTTCGACAATTTGAGAAGCTATTTTAGCGACGTTTTGTTCGTGTAGAGCTTCTGCAATCAAAATTAATTCTTGAATATTATTTGCCTGAACAAGATGATTTAAACGCCCTATATCTTCTACGTTAAGTTTCGTTAGCCAGTCATCGGCTTGCTCAAATACGGCGTGTAATTTATCGTAGAGGTGTAAGGGATTTAGGACATCAGAATTTTCTTTTCGTGGGTATTGCAATACAAAAGCATTTTCAAAGTGAATAAGTTTGAATAGATCTAAATAACCCGTTGAAGGCACCATATAACCAAAGTAATAATCATCATGTCCATTCAGCGAATAAATTGTGAGAGTTTCGCGTGTCCGATAATCTAACAGACGAACTTTATCGGTATTACCACGTTCTTTAAAGATAGTGCGTGCCTCATCTAAGCTAACAGTACGCTTGGTAATTGGAATATTCTGGGCAACCAATTCGCGCATTCTAGCATCAAGTTGAGCAATTTCTTCTTTTGTAAACGGTTCTCGATTAGGCAGTTCGCAATAAAATCCCCCATCTCGTACTGCATAATTAACATTTACTTGCGTACCGTCCCACAAATCATCTATTGCGGATGCCATCAATAAAACAAGCGAACGGCGGTATATACGTCCACCATCACTATTGGCTAGTGTTATTGGGGTAATAATCGCATCTCGTTTTATTGCGTAAGTAAGTTCACGTAGTTTTCCGTCAACGATTGCGCCCATATAAGAGGCATTGAATTTTAGGAGGTCTTGTTGTTCAGCTTCATGGAAAAAAGTTTCGATTGTTGTTCCAATTTCTCCAGAGAGATGAATGTCATTTGGTAGAGTAATTTGTACATCAGCACGGGCTGTTGATTGCTGTATCTGATTTTTACTGCTCATAATTTCTCCTACTGCTGATTCAAAATGAAGTATTTATTTGCTTCGTAAAACAACTTTTATGTTATAATTTGAAATATATCATACGCTCAAAATTCTCTTAGGCAAATGATGGATGACAGACCAAGAAAACGATAAAGATAATTCATTATCTTTTGATAAACCTGAAGATAGTATAAAGAAAACACAACAAGCACCAAGTGCACCTGAAGATGACGATGATAGCACACTTGTATTTGACGACGCATATACGAGCCGTGTTCAGCGTAAAAAAGACTATGACCCAAGTAAAAAAACTGTTGTTCTTTCAAAGGATGACCGCCGACTAAAGCGGATGTTACATCATCAGAGTGAAGAAAATGATGGCACAATGTCCCTTGGCGATAAACAAGAGGTCATTTTGCTCATTCGGGGGATGGTTGAAAGAATTTTGATGGAGGCTGGCATAGCCTATAAATTAGGACGTTTTGAACTTGGAATGAATGAACCAGATGAGATCGACCTAACTCCTTATGGGGCACAAGACAGAGGCGTTTCACGTATCCATGCACAACTGCAAATTATTGAAGGCATTGTCCATATCGCTGATTTGGGCAGTACAAATGGTACGTTTGTGAATGCGACAAGGTTAGACCCTCAAATTCCAACAGCTCTTCGTAAAGGGGATGAAATCTTAATTGGTCGATTAGCTATTCAAGTGTTATTCAGGTAATTTTGGGATAATACCCTTCCAATATTTTGCTTCTTTACCCTTTGCCTCATCTTGTTATAATCCTCATTACTACAATCTAGTAAAGGTCGGATTATGCCAACATCCTATGAAAAATACCTCAAAGAAATTTTAATTGATGAGACAACCCTCCAAAATCGTGTTGCTGAATTAGGGAAACAGATATCACAAGATTATACTGCCGAAGATGACTTACTTTTAATCTGTATTTTAAAAGGTGGAGTTATGTTTCTCACGGATTTAACACGACATATCGATGTCCCACACGAAATTGATTTTATGGCAGCGAGTAGCTATGGGGTTGGAAAACGCGCAAGTAGTGGTGATGTCCGTATAGATATGGATATAACCTCGTCAATTGGTGAGCGCCATGTGCTTATTGTTGAGGATATTATTGATAGTGGCTATACCTTACGTTTTGTGATGGATACTTTGCAGGCGCGTAAACCTGCTAGCCTCAAATTATGCACTTTGCTCAATAAAGCATCACGCCGAGAAATTGATATACCCCTTGATTACGTTGGTTTTGAAATTGAGAATAAATTCGTCTTTGGCTATGGGCTTGATCTAGACGAGAAATACCGCAATGTTCCCTTTATTGGTGTTGTAGATGAAGCGAAGTTATCTAAATGAGTGATTTAACTCCGCGTAAACCTCAATATCGCACGATGCTTTGGGCAGATTCTATCCTAGAGATTCAAGACAAGATACTTGAACTTAATTTAAATGTCCCTCTATATATGATTGGTGGGGCAGTTCGGGATGCCTTTTTGCACTTTCCTGTGAAAGATATTGACCTCGCAACGCCGACACATGCTATTAAAACGGCCAAAAAAATAGCTAACCACTTTAATGGTGATATTTTTGTGATGGATACAGATCGTGGTGTCGCCCGCGTATTGATTGATACGGATGAAGGCAAACTCACAATTGATATTGCAGATTTTCGCGGTGAAAATTTACTAGACGATATTTTAGGACGCGATTTTACAGTCAATGCCATGGCTGTTGATATGTTGGGTGATTTACAGCTGCTGATAGACCCACTCAATGGTGAAGCTGATGCGATGCAAAAAGTCATTCGACGGTGTTCGACGATTTCAATTGCTGATGACCCAATCCGAGCTTTAAGGGCAGTACGACAAAGTACCCAGCTTAAATTTCGGATTGAACCCGATACTCTTAAAGACATTCATCTTTATGGTGCAAAAATATTAGAGACATCACCCGAGCGAGTACGTGATGAATTTTTCAAGATTTTAGGACTCAAACGCGCACATGTGGCGATAAAAGTGATTCATGCTTTGGGGCTTTTGCAAGTAATATTACCTGAGATAAAGTCTCTAGAAGGAAAAGACTTACCAGAACCCCATGTTTTTGAGGGATTTAAACAAGCAATTGAAACTGTCGAAAATATTATCGGCATTGTAGATACGATTAGCTACCAACGCAGTGATGCTACCGCTGCATCATTTGCATATGGGATGCTAGCAATGCAATTAGACCGCTATAGGGCAGAACTCAATGAGCATTTGTCGATTATTCATCCTAACGAACGACCACAAACAGCCTTATTGGTTTTGGCTGGTTTATTGCATCGTGTAGAAAATACTACAGCTGTTATTGAGAACGTTGCCGACGATTTACGCTTAAGCAATCCTGAGAAAAAATATTTGCTTGCAATGACTCAATATTATGCTGAATCTCAATCAATAGACTATCAATCTGCGTTGGAGGTACATCGCTTTTGGTATCCGCTAAGAGAAAAGGGGATTGATTCAATTCTTCTGGGTCTGGCAGATTACTTAGCAACATATGGCAATGAACTTAATCAAGATGACTGGTTGCTTCAAGTAGAGCGTGCTTTGATGTTATTTTTTGCCTATTATTCTCAACATGATATTGTTGTTTCACCTGAGCCATTGCTTAACGGTAATGATTTAATGCAAGAATTAGAATTAGATGGTGGGAAAATCATAGGTGATTTGCTAACGCATTTACGTGAAGGACAAGTACAGGGCGATATCACAAGCAGAGAAGATGCCCTCACCAGTGCAAAGCAATATTTAGCCTAACGATAACTATGTGAGTGTTTCAAAAAACCACAATAGCGTATTACCATATTGACGTTGGTCGTAATCACGCATATTTTGAAACAAAACTTCTTCATGCTCTTTAGGATCTATTTGGACAATGACAATAGTCTTTGGACTTAACCAAACTGGGTTATCATCTAAAGTTTTCATAATGTCTAACCACATGCCTTTGTATTGCGGCGGCGCGACAAAAATATAATCGAACTCGCGCGGTGGATTTGACTTTAGCAAGTCAAAAGCGTCAGAAGATTGTACATCCGCATTTTGCTTAAGTTTTGTACTGGTCAGATTATTGTTTATTGTCTTGAGTGCCAGCTTATTTTTTTCGTTGAAAAAGGCATATTGTGCGCCACGACTGAGTGCTTCAATGCCAACAGCCCCTGTGCCAGCAAATAAATCCAGAAATGTTGCACCAAGAATATTTTGGTTAATGATGTTGAACAGAGATTCTTTAACTTTATCGGTGATAGGGCGTGTACTATCACCTGGCACTAATTCTAGCCGATGTCCTTTAGCTGAGCCTGCAATAACTCTGGATGACATGAAATTTCTCGTCTTTAAGTTAGCGAATAGATGTATTTACAATATCACGAACAGCTTCTAAATTAGAGCGTGGGCTAGTCATCGGGATAGTGCTTCCACTGCCTAATATTAGTTTTCGTCGTCCCATTGTATTCATAGCTTCACGTCCTGCATCCCGAATCGTGGTAGGCGTTCCCAAATGCAGATGTGTATTTTCACCGAAACCTCCACAAAATGCACCATCGAAATCGAGTTGTGTGCGTCCCAACGTCGGACGTGCTTCTACAGTTGACCAATTTAATACTTGAACGGGCAATTGCGCGAATAAATGTAACATCGGTGCTTTTCCATTGGTCTGTATCATATTGAACCACCAATTTGGTGATAAAGAATCTAACACCTTTTCGTCATAAGGAAGCCCAAATTCTAGATATTCGTTTTCGGCTAAATCAGTATATGATGCAAAGTGCGTCACATACAAGATGCCATCAATCTGAGTATTGCGTTTGAGGGCTTCTAAAAACCGTAAGGTCGTTTCAGTGAGGCTGTTTAACCCTGTGCGTAAACGGTCAGGTTGGGTTCGCATACTCCGAAGCAATAAATCTTCGCCACCTAAAAAAAGTGCTTGCGAAAGTGGACTATGAATCATCTGGATGATAGGTGTTTGTGGCAGAGCTTCTCGAATGAGTTGCAAACATTGTAGCTGTTTGCCAAATTGTCCACGGTTAGGGTCAATTGGTCGTAAATCTGTCCAATGCAAAGACCGTTGGACCAGTGTTTTTATAATATCGCGATAACCTTCTAAGCGTCCATGCCAAGCATCTTGTAAGCCATAATCAGTGACCATATAGTGTCTAGATGGAATAACTGCTAGGAAATCCCAATCAAAATCAAGCATGAATTTTACGTGGCTACGAGCTAAATCTGCGGAGCGTTGGTCGTCACCTGCCCAATGTTGCCATAAAGCAACAGGAACACGGTCAGTTAATTCACCAACAATAGTTTTTTCTAGTCGCTCACGTTTTTCCATGATATTGAGTCTATTACTGCGTTCTCAGGGCGCAATTGCACCCTGAAAGTAGTGTAAGAGTTACTAAACTGCGAGTTCCTCTAAGCGTTGTTTAATCATCTGATGAAGCATTAAGAAACGGTCATCGCTCATGGTATTCAGGTCATTCGTCTCACTATTTGAATCAAGACCTTCTTGTGCGATTGTGAGAGCTTTGTTAAAAGTTTCAACTGCGCCATCACCGTCACCGTTAGCACGTTGTGCTAAACCTAAACCATAAAGTGCATCAATATCACCAGGTGAACTACTAAGAATTTCACGGAAACTTTGGATGGCACTATCGTTATTTCCCATACGATGTTGTTGCCAAGCGTCACCAATACGTTGTGCTGACATAATAATAAGCCTTTCAAATGTGATTTTTTTGATTTAACGAGGCTATTGTACAGAGCGTTCTACACAAAAACAAGCAATCAAACAAAATTATTCAACAACAATTGGACGCAAAATAGGAATTTGTCCCTGTGCTTCATTGCTATTCATAATATCGATTGAACAAGCAGAACTACATTCGTAAACATCAAAAGTGAGGAAATAGCTATCTTGTAATTTTGGAAGTCTAAAAACAAAATCTTGCGGAACGATACTCATTATTTCCCAGCGGTTACTAGGATAATACCCCGCATGGCTATAATCTGATTCATAATATGTTTCCTGCCGTGATTCATCTGTTAAGCGTAACTGGACGAGATAATGCGAATTGACATCTGAATTTAGCATCCAATATGCTCTTATAGCAATATGTTCACCTGAGCGAAATGCTCGCTGCTCAATATCATAGGCGTGAAGTTGGAAATTACTATCGAAATTTGTCTGCACAAATAGGCTATCTGACATTGAATACTGCGGTGTGCGAGTAAGTAATTGGATGTTAATGCTTGGAGCAATGAATCGAATGAAACCAAATAATATAAGTATTAGCATCAAAATTTTGCTTGTTTCATTTGTTAGTAAAATAGTTGTGTCATAATCTGGCTCAATACTGCGCCATCTATACCACCATAAAACTCCACAAAGCAAAATAGCAGTTAGACTGATTAACCACGCAATTGCTGTAATCCATGTTAGACCAATTCTCATTGTAATGAGCGTTTCAGCATTGGCAGGTAGATTGAGAGTGATTAAGTTATTTGCTGACTCTGTGATGATAAGTTACCCATATTACTGAGTGCATACCAATTATTAAAATATGCACGACTATATTCAATTGCTAGAGGTGCAGTAGTATTAATGTTGTAACGTCCTATGTAAGCTGATTCTTCTAGTAGAGTTGCATTTGTTCCTAAGCCAGTAAGAAATCGTGATTCTATATCAGTTGTACTTCCTAGAGACAATGCTAGTGCATTTGCTGGGGATAAATTCGATGGTAGTGCTAACCCAGAAGGTAATCCAGCATACCCATAACCCAATTGCTGATATTGAATCGGGTGTATACCTGATATTGTTAATTGAGGCTCTGGAATAATCCATGTGGGCATACTACTTACTATAATAACTAGAATACTGAACCATACACTAATCGATTGAATGAGCTTTGGCGGTATATTTTGCCCATGATAACTACTTGCAATTGCTAATGACAACATAATTAGGGCAAACCAAGATGTTTGTTGTGGAACGAAAAATACGACGATCAACAACGTAGAAATTCCTAGTCCGAGATAGCTGATACAGAACAATCGTTGTTCTTTTTTTAGAATTAAGGCAACTAGACTAATTGGTAGCGTTAATAACAAGCCCCAACCAAGATTATAGGTTGGAAGTGGTATCATTAAAGCAGGGTCTATTGGTTGAGAGAATACAAATAGATCCCCGAATATAAGGGGATAACGAGGGGCTTCTATCAACGCAGAATACCACTCTACATCGTTACGCTGTACTAAGGCTGGAAACCAAAAAAATGATGCTAGAAGAACGCCTGTCAAAATAGATCCAACAAGCGAAGTGAATAAAGCCCGATTAAAGTCTCGCTTAAAATTTATAGCAATTAATAGCGTACTAGCGATTAACCCCTGTATCAGAATACTTGGAACAATAAAAATTGTGATAGCGACGATTATTGCTACGAGTGCAAAATCAAATGCTTGGTTGCGTTTTAAAAAGCGACTCACCGACCATAAGAGCGAGGGAAGTAAACCTAATCCTATTGAAAAAGCTAAATTTCCTTCAATATGTGGCACATTAAGCATGACAAATGGACTAAAAATGTAGATGAGGCTGGCAATCATTCCAGCTAAGGCTGATGTATGTTGTTTGACGAAATGGTAGGTCATGCTGCCGGCTAGAATAATCGATAAAACATAAAGTATTCTGGTTGATACTAGAGAGTCATTGGTAAATAAGTAAGTGATTAATCCACCAATATAGGCAGTACCCGAAGGATAATAATGGGGGATAGGTGCACCATATCCATAGACGGCATACGGCGACCATCGAGTATAGATAATACTTTCTTCAAATGCTTCTGCGTAATCTGTAATTTGATATACATAATGCTCAGTGTCATTATAAGCTGGCAACTCTGATTGACTCATGAAAGTCCACGAGGCTATTAAACAAAACCCTATAATAATTATTGAACCCCAATCAAAATCACGTTGAGCCTGTTTCATCCACGCAGGTATTTGATCTTCAGCTATAACATCGTTGGCAGACATGCGATATACTTCTGAAACTATTAAGTGTAATTCTATTGTGTCACAAAGTAGTGAAAACGACGACTATGATCATTCGCCCAGTTCAAGAAGATGATATTTCTTTGCTTGCCGAGTTTTGGTATGACCAGATGGCACTGTTATCGCAGAAACAATCTTTTATTAGGTTAATGCCCGATGCACTTGAGCAATGGCGACGCGATGCTATAGCGATAATGCAAGATGATCTGATGTGTTTTCTAGTAGTAGTTCTAGAAGATGACATTTTAGGGGCAATTATTGGGCAGATTAAAACTAATAAGGCAGGTTTGTTACCAAGAAAATATGGTGTGATAGATCAACTAATTCTTGATTTGCATAGCCCTCATAAAAGAAAAAACGCTGTGAATAGTTTACTTGATGCCTTGAAAAGTTATTTTCATCAGCAAGAAATTTCGCATATGATTGTTGATGTACCCGTATATTCACTTGTTGAACAAGGATTTTGGCGTGGTTTAGGTGCAACACAATTAAATAATACTTTTTGGATGGACATATGATTATTAGACCTGTAAAACGTGATGATGTGGATGAAGTTGGTAAATTATGGTTTGAATTAGTGACCTATCATCGTAACTTATCAGACATGATGCCGATACCTGCCGAAGATGGTGCAGAGCGTTATTCAGCCCGTATTCGTTGGAGTGTAGATGATAACCACGTACAAACATTTGTCGCTGAGGATGAAGGTATTATTGTGGGTTATGTCTATGGCACGGTGGTAGACTTATTGCCTGAGATGTTCAAAGACGAACGGGCTGGTATTGTAGGTGATATTTACGTTACTGCTGAAAAGCGTCGCACAGGTGTTGGGACTGCGTTGATGAAAACAATGAAAAATTGGTTCAAACTACGCGGTGTAACCCACTATGAGTGGTATGTCGCGGCAATGAATGAAGAAGGCATTCGCTTTTGGGAAAAAACAATGGGTGGCAAACCTGTGATGGTGCGGATGCGTGCCAACGTTGATTAAATAGGAGTTAGTATGACTGATTTGCTATATCAGACTGATGCTTACTTAAAAGAATTTCAAGCAGAAGTCATAAGCATAAATGAAGAAGAAAATGGCTTTTTACTGAACCGTACTGCATTTTATCCTGGTGGTGGCGGGCAACCTAATGATTTGGGTAAATTCATGATTAATGGGCAAGAAGTGCCTGTGATTAAGGTTAAACGAGGAAACTTACATATCATTGATGGTGATTTGCCTGCTGTCGGCACGTTAGTACAAGGTGTTTTGAATTGGGATAGACGCTATAAACTAATGCGTACCCATACTGCTATGCACATTCTGTGTGGTGTCGTTTGGCGTGATTACCAAGCCAGTGTGACAGGAGGCAATATGGATGTGTTGAGTGGTCGTATGGACTTTGAATTTGAACGAATGCAAAAAGAACTTGTATCTGAAATTGAAGAGAAAATTAATACTGAAATCCAAGCAGAACGAGACCTTGAAGTTAAAATCCTTCCGCGTGAAGAAGCATTCCTCATACCAGACCTTATTCGGACTAAAATCAATCTCTTACCAGAAGGAATTGAAGAAGTCAGGACTGTTGAAATCAAAGGACTAGATTTACAAGCTGACGGTGGTACACATGTTCATAACACACGCGAAGTCGGTAAAATTCGTGTGACAAATTACAAGAGTAAGGGTGGCATCAATAAGCGCATCTATGTGGAAATTGAGGATTAATGCGTAAATTGCATGTGGTATCGCCCAATGAAATTTTTGTCGCAAGTGGTGAGTATCGCTACTGGCGCAATGATGTTTCTATGGGAATTAGTGAAAAATTTTCTATACATCAATTAGATGGTGGTGCTTATCTCTATCGTGTTGATGAAGATGGACGCGATGAAGATGGTCTGACGATTTTATCTGAGGCACTTATTAGCCCTGAATTACAATTTGAGCGTTTTAATGTGCAATCCCATAATATAAAGGATGATGGTCTACAAAATTTCAAGGCTGATTACACATTCAATGCCGATTATGTCCAAATTGGTCGTAGAGTAGATAATAATGAACGTGAATACGACGAATTTCCACTCATCTATGATTGCGAAATTTATATCAAGCAAACTTTATATATGGGCTTAACCATCAAGAATATTCTAGCAAATGAGGGGAAATCACAGGTTTTCGCGCCACAATTGTTATCGACTGATGAAAACCTTGTACAGAAGATTGTTGTAAAAGAACGTGAACCTGAACAGTTAAAAGTTGGACGTAAAACAATCGACACCCGTAAATTTCAGATAGCAGATGATGTTTTTTATTGGCTAGATGAGCATTATATCCCTGTTCAGCGCGAGTATATCCATGATGGCGTAACATATCAGGTTAAGGTAGCGAATTATGCTCATCGCTAGTGGTAAATACGAACATCGGGAAAACGGTATTGCAAATGGTATCACTGAAACATGGCAACGCGAACGAAGTGGAAATCAACAGGAATTAACGATTATTTTTCAGGCTGGATATACCCTTAAAGCTACAGTATCTCTTAATGAAAATGATCAACCGACCTACTTTGAGTATTTCATCGATGATACGTTTAACGGCACGTATCTGGTTGAAGAGAGTCAGCTAAAGGTCAAGCGGAGGTTGCCCTATAATACAATCTTAGAGGATACCTTAGTTTGGTCAGATAATACTGTACTTGATTTACCCTTTCTAAGCTGTAAAAGTCACACTATCCTACATCTGATGAAACATGGTACTGCGCCAACATTTGCGCCGATATTAAGGTCGGGCGATAGGGCTGGAGATTTGGCTAAAAAATATGCCACTTTTATCGCCGAAGATGAAATCAACCTTGATAGCATTCAACATCAAGCACGACATATTCGTTATATGCGTGATTATTGGTTAGACGAACATAATACAATCTTGCGAATGCGAGATAACGAGTACGAAGTCATTTTAGTGGAGTATAAGCGTTGAATTTAATTCAGAATTTTCGATTGTGGCTAGGTGAAAATCGCTTTTGGGCATTGATGGGGATGCTGATTGTGACAGGGCTTGCGAGTCTTGTATTGCAATTCACCAATCTTGATAGCGCAATAGTTTCTCAGAATGCACTCCTAGGGGCTTTTTTACTGGGCACTATTCTCATTATTGGCTCACGAATGGATGTTGAGCAACGCGGACGTTGGGCGGCAATTCTGGTACCCTCGTTTGGTTTAGTCATTTTGGGTGTCATTTTCCTGCCTCAATATTTATTGATTTTTCTTGGTGCGGCATTTGGCTGGGCAGTGATTGGCTTGATGTTGTTTGGTAATTCTCGAACACCTATGCAATATCGGCAAGCTATAAAAGCCATGCGCGATAATGATTATCCAACGGCTGTTTCCGCAATGGATAGCCTCATCAAAGATGATCCATCTGACCCCAACCATTATCGTTTTCGGGCAGAGCTACTGCGTTTGTGGGGTAAATTAGGACGCGCTCGACGTGATTATCAAGCGATGTTGGATAAGGCGAGTAATGATGAAGATAAAGCAGTTGCATATAATGGTCTAGCGGAAGTAGATTTGCAGGCAGGTAACTATGAAACTGCCTTGGAATCTGCTAAAAAAGCTTATGATTTTGCTCCTGATGAATGGGTTGCGGCTTATAATCTTGGTATGATTGCTGACCGCATGGCAGACAATACCCTTGCAATTGATAGTCTCAAAAAAGCTCTGGATGCTAATATTCCTGATTCACGTCATCGTTTATTAGTGTATTTATGGCAAGCTCGTGCATATGCCCGACAAAATCAGCCTGAGCAAGTTCATTCTGCTGTGCAAAGTCTCAAGCGGGAAAAAGATGGATTAAAAGAATGGCAGAAAATTCTCCCAGAAGAACAAGCAAAAGTCTTACGTGAGGTAATATCAGACGATATTGCTCTCGCTGAACAATTAATCAATGGTGACGATGATGCATTCAAGATTTTAACTGCTTAGGAATATCATGCGGATACTTATTAGCTTATTTCGTGAAATTCCAAAATGGGATAAAGCTAGCCAATTTGCATTGGGCATAGCCTTGTTGCTGTTGATATTGGTGATCTTCATTTTAGCCTCTGTGCCTGACTTACGCACACCAGCTTTAATTGGTTCAGTCGGTCTATTATTAGCGATACAGGGAATTTTCATGTGGGGTAATCGCAATTTGGTATCCCCATACACACAAGCACAACGTCTTTTCATAGGCGGTAAGTTTGAGGAAGTCGTTGCGATACTAAAACAGTACATAGCCGATGAACCTCATCCTATTATTGATGCCTTAGTATTATTGGGTAATGCTTATCGTAATCTCGGACAGTTGCATGAGAGCGAAGCCATTCTACGGATTGCTCTGGCACGTCGTAAAAATTATCACTTTGCATTGTATGGGGTTGCTAAAATTCGCCTCGCTAAAGGTGACTATGGGGAAGCCATTAAGCATCTTGAGATTGCCTTACAGCATGGTGCGCCTGATATTATACGCTTCGACCTCGCTCATGCTATGTTACGTTTGGGACAAGAAGATGAAGCAGTAGATATTTTGAGCGAATTAACGTCTGTTGAAGATGCACACCGTGCTTTATTTGCTCAATATGTTCTCTACGTAGATGGGGCAGAGAGACCAACTGCTTCGTTGATTGAAGCAGGTTTACCATTCTGGGAAGCAGAGGCAGAGCGTTTTCATGATACACCATATGGACAAGCCATCGCTCATGATGTACGCGCGATTAAACAATTGTTATAGTTCTGTCTGTAATGACCCCTTGTGAGCTAAATTTCCTCTACAATTATTAAGCTACTTGCGTCATAATAAGAGCATAATTCTATATGTATTTTTAGGAGGTGTATGCGTGACGTTAATCGGGTCACGGGGCATTATCGCTGAGATACGGATATGCACAATTAGCATATAGCCGTAATTCCCCTATACACAACGAAACCGTATCAATTAGGAGATAATATGTTTAAAGCTATTGACCCTCGTGTCGATATTCAGAAAAATGAACAAGAAACGCTTGAATTTTGGCGTTTAAATCGTGTATTCAAGCGTACTACAGAAGGGCGTGATGACGCGCCTCGCTATGTATTCTATGAAGGACCTCCGACTGCCAATGGCAAACCAGGTAGTCACCATGTTTTGGCACGTGCATTCAAGGATATGTTCCCACGTTACAAGGTGATGAACGGTTATTACGTCGAACGGCGTGGTGGTTGGGATACACATGGACTTCCAGTAGAAATCGCTGTCGAGAAAGAACTCGGTTTTACTGATAAAAGTGAAATCGAAACTTATGGTGTTGCCAAATTCAACGAACTTTGCCGCAAGCGCGTATTCAGCAACATCACAGATTGGGAAAAACTAACCGAACGTATCGCGTTTTGGGTGGACTTAGATAACGCTTACATTACTTTCACCAATGATTATATTGAGTCCGTTTGGTGGATACTCAAACAATTCTGGGATAAAGGGCTACTTTATCGCGGATACAAGACTGTCCCTTACAGTCCAACATCCGGTACACCTCTGAGTAGCCATGAAGTATCACTTGGTTATAAAGACATCATTGACCCATCTATCTTTGTGCGCTTCCCGCTTAAAGACGAAGATGGAGTTTACTTTATGGCGTGGACAACGACTCCTTGGACATTACCCGGCAATGCTGCTTTAGCTGTAAATGCAACAGCTGATTATGTGCAGGTTGAAGTCGACACAGAGGATGGTGGTACAGAGCAACTTATCTTAGCCGAAGCATTGGTAGAAAAAGTCTTAGGTGAGCTTGAAGAAGGCGAAGAACGTAAGATTGTCAAACGTTACAAGGGGAAGGATTTACTCGGTAAACGTTATAATCCGCTCTATAACTTTGTAGCAACAGATAAAGATTACGCTTACGTGCTTGAAGGCGATTTCGTAACACTCGGTGACGGTACAGGTATCGTACACATCGCACCAGCCTTTGGTGAAGACGATAATCGTATGGGTATGGAACATGACTTACCTTTCTTTATCACTGTCACTGATAACGGTCGAATGATTGATGCTGTTGATAAATTCAAAGGGATGTGGTTCAAAGATGCCGATAAAGAAATCATCAAAGACCTCAAAAATCGAGGTTTGATGTATAAAGTCGAGCAATATGAACACTCGTATCCACACAATTGGCGTGATGACCAACCCTTGATGTATCTCGCTCGCGAGACATGGTTTATCAACACGCGTGAATACAAGCAACAAATGATTGATAATAATCAGAAGGTCAATTGGGTTCCAAACCATATTAAAGATGGTCGCTTTGGCAATTGGTTGGAAGATCTTAAAGAATGGGCATTAGGGCGTGAACGCTATTGGGGAACACCTCTACCTGTCTGGGTTGATGACCAAACTGGCGAGATGGTCTGTGTTGGCAGTGTTGCAGAACTTTCAGAACTTGCTGGCAAAGATTTGACCGAATTAGATTTGCATCGCCCATATGTAGATGACATCACTTTCCCGAACCCTAATGGTGGCAGTGGCACAATGCGTCGTGCGCCAGAAGTCATTGACGTATGGTTTGATAGCGGGGCAATGCAAGTTGCACAGTGGGGCTATCCGCACAAAAATAAAGAAAAAGCGGAAGAACAATTCCCCGCAGACTATATCTGTGAAGCTGTTGACCAAACACGTGGTTGGTTTTATAGCCTACATGCTATTGGTACGATGCTATTTGATAGTGTCGCCTATAAAAATGTAATTTGTTTAGGGCATATCTTAGACGAAGAAGGCAAAAAAGCCTCCAAAAGTCGAGGTAATGTAGTAGATCCTTGGTCAGTTTTGGATGAACATGGTGCAGATGCTTTCCGTTGGTATCTGTATACGAGTGGCGCGCCTGGTGAACCGCGTCGTTTCTCAACTCGTTTAGTAGGTGAAGTCGTTAAGAAATTCTATTTAACCCTATGGAATACCTATAGCTTCTTCACAACTTATGCCAATATCGACGGTTGGACACCGAAAATGGAAGCACCTGCTGTTGCGGAGCGTGATGTGCTTGACCGCTGGGTTTTAGCAGAATTGCACAGCTTAATAGTGACTGTCACTGATGCCTTTGAAAATTACGATGTGACCAATGCAACCCGTCCGATTGAAGAATTCGTAGATGCACTGAGTAATTGGTATGTGCGTCGTAGTCGTGACCGCTTTTGGTCAAGCGAAATGAATGATGACAAAAAATCAGCATATGCGACGCTCTATGAATGTTTAACAACGGTTGCTTATCTCTTAGCTCCAACGATGCCATTCTTAGCAGAAACCTTGTATCGTAACTTGGTTGCTGAGGTTGATAGCAATGCCCTAGATAGCGTTCATTTGGCTGAGTGGGTTAAAGCGGATAAATCACTCATTGATGAAGCCCTGATGCGTGATATGAACCTTGTACGTTTGATGGTTCGCTTAGGTTTGGGGGCGCGTAACAGCGTTGAACTAGGTGTACGCCAACCACTCGCGCTGGCAAAATTGGGTGTAGGTAATGCTGAAGAGCGTAAAGCAGTTGCTCAATATGATGCTGTAATTCGTGATGAATTAAATGTCCAAAAGGTTGAGCTACTTCAAGAAACAGAAGGCGTAACAAGTTATTCCTTAAAACCCGATTTCGGCAAGCTGGGTAAAAAACTGCGCGGTGATGTTAAAATTGTCGCTAATGCACTACAAAATGCGGAAGACGATGATGCGACAAAATGGGGACGCGCTCTCATGGCAGGTGAGAATATCACCGTAGAAATCGATGGAAAATCATTCACGCTAGCACCTGATGAAGTCGAAGTTCGTCAAGAATCCGCGGCAGAAGGGTATGTCGTCAGCGAAGAAAAAGGCTATGTGGTTGCCATTGATACCAACCTTACAGATGACCTTGTTGCCGAGCGTTTGGCTAACGAAGTACAACGTCGCATCCAAGTTGCTCGCAAAAATGCCGATTTTAAGTTGGATGATCGCATCAAAATCGTGTATACTGCTAGTGAGAGACTGGCTAAGGCAATCGAGCAATTTTCCGAACGTATCCAAAAAGAGACTTTGGCGGATAGCTTAGATTTTGGTGATGGCGAAAATGGCTTCTATTCAGAAGATTTTTCGGCAGATTTACCCAAAGACCTTCAAGATGAATCTCTGGTGGTTAGTGTCAAACGTGTATAGGCGTTGTGCATAATCACTAAAAAATATAGACAGCAGACAGGCAAATAAACGCCTGTCTGTTTTGTTTTTGGTTATTTCTGCTGTATTATTGAGACATTGACCAAAAAATACCCCCTTTTCATTGGTTATAATGCTATAGAGAAACCATTACTGATATTTTACAATGTCAGGACATTGGAGATATTGCACAGATGACAAACGACAAAAATACAGCAACATTACAGGCATTACTAAGATTTGCTCTCCCATTAGGGACAAATCTGGCGACAGGTGATGCTGATACATTAATAAACTGGGCTGTAACTGTACGCGCACAACCTCCTGCGTTTCCTGATATTTACGGTGGCGAATTAGCTTTGGTGTCGATGGATTTGCTTCGTAGCTACGATAATCGTATTTCATTAGGCGAGGTAGTGCAAAGCCTAGCTGAAGCGGGTGTAAGTTCAATCGCAGTTGCTGGCGATGTTTCACAGACGGCTATCGCAGTTGCCAATGAACGTGAAGTTGCCCTGATGATTTTGCCCGATAATACAGGCTTGCCGGGTATTGAGCGTGCAGTCAATAAGCTAATTCTCAATCAGGCAGCACAACTTACTGAGCGTGCTGTTGAAATTCAACGCCAACTAACACGGGCTTCCGCAGAAAATCGTGATATTAATAGCTTGTTACAAGTTATCTCTCGTGCAACAGCTAAACCTGTCATTATGCACGACGATGCTGGCGTGATGCTGGCACAAGTTTACCCAACTGTTGGGCGACGGGGGATGAGTGGACGCTCACTAATTCAAAATCTGCCATATAACGAATTTCAAAGGTGGCTTGATACTGATGCGCCGAGTACCCAAGGTAAAATTATTGAAAGCCCTATCGGGTTCACAACTGCCTTGACTGTCGAAAAAAGAGTAACTGCGTATTTGTCTCTTGTTGCTAAAGATACCTTCATGGATGAGTTCGACCAATTGGTTTTGTCTTATGGCGCGGATGTCTGCTCAATTGAGTTGGCAAAAACACGCGCAATTGAGACTGCGGTTGAGCAAGCACGTGGTGACTGGGTTCAGATGTGGCTAAGTGGTACACCTGCTGATGATGATTTACTAGCGACTCGCGCCCAACAAGCAGGCTTTCACCCACAAACGAATTACTTTGTCGTTGTATTTCGGGCAATTACTGAAGGTGGACAAACTTTGCCACTAGAATCACTCATTTCATTAGTGCGTGATGACATGACCCGTCGCCAAATCGAAGGCGCAGTCGGGCAATATGTCGATGTGATTGTTGCCTTATATCCGATTGATAAAGATGAAAATGTACCACGAGTACGCACGGCTATTGAAGAATTACGTCAGCAACTAGCAATGCGCACACCAAGCGGATTGGTAGCGGCTGGCATCAGTAGACAATCAACAGGTTTGCGTATCTTGCGTGAGTCTTATCGTGAAGCGAAAGATGCCGTTAGCATTGCACAAGAGTTGGGTGAATTTGAGAAAACGACATTTTATGGTGACCTCAAACTATATCAATTGCTTCTTGCCCTAAAGGAACGCAATTTGGATACGATGAGTCGTTTCTATGAAGAAACATTGGGCCCATTAGTGGAGCATGATGAACGTAAACAGAGTGATTTAATCCGAACATTGACAGGATTTTTCGACGCAAATGGTAATTTGGCGCAAGCGGCTAAAGATTTAGATGTTCATAGAAATACGCTTGTCTATCGCCTAGACCGCATCAGCGAACTAACTGATCTTGATTTAAATGATGCTGATAATCGTCTAATTCTACATCTCTCTTTGAAGATAGAACGTGTCTTGGCGACAATTGCAGGGCGCGTTTTAGGGTAAAAAAGTAAGAATTACGTAAAAAAAGCCTAATTCATCTTGTTTTGGGGCTAATTCGACTTGTGCAAAATTAAAAGCTGTATTAATTTGGACCTAACGACTAATTTCTAATAGAAAGAAGAGTTCAATATGCCAATCGAATTTTATGATGTAAAGCTCCGTGAAAAAGTACAAATTGATGAAAGTAGTGTTCGTAAAGTTACATTTGATACAAAAAGCGGTAAACGTTACGGTCTCCGTGCAAAAACATCAGACAATCGCAAATTGACTAAATTCGTCAGTAAAGCGAATTGGGACGAACTCGATGTTCCAGAAGGTGATTTTGAAGATTAAGTCTTCGCAATTCCAATAAACACTTGGCGTGAGATACTTCTCACGCCATTTTATTTTCCTCACAAGCCTCAATCTTACTAACCAATTATCATATCAATATTGAACCTTCTCATAGCTTACACGAATAAGACTATAGATGAGAGGATATTTTGGTGTGCATGCCCCCAATCTTGTAGCGTTATTAAGTCAGGCACAAGCAGGTGATAATGATGCTTTTGCTAAAATTCAATCACATTTCGAGCAAAATATTCAGCGTTTTGTCTTACGTTTAATAGGTCATCACGATGAAGTTGATGATATTGTGCAAAATACATTTATCGCACTCTATATGAATATTGATCGAATTGAACCTATAGAAAAATTACGTCCTTTTCTATTTCGAGTAGCACGTAATTTGTCTTATGATTTTCTACGCAAGATTTATCGGCGTGATGATATAGCTCTGGAAGATTGCGAATATCGCTTAAATGAAAATAGTATCTCATTGGAAGATAAAGCCCATTGGACATTGGTTTTTGATGAAGTTCGCAAACTTATTGATTGCTTGCCAGCGAATCATCGGGATACCCTAATCCTGTACATTGATGAAGGGTTATCACAGGCAGAAATTGCTGAGGTAATGAATACTGAGGTTGGAACAGTGAAATCAAGACTATTTTATGCTCGTAAGATATTAAAGCAGTCTGTATCACCAGAAATTTTACTAATGCTCAAATACGATAAGTGAAAGGATATAATTATGAATAAGAAAATGAGTCAATTGAAACGAGCTTACAATGGTTTAAAGAATCTTCGTAATGATACTCGCCATATGATACCGATGGAAATGTACGAAGGAATGGGTAACATTCTAGCGAAGACCTATGAAGCATTGCATCAATCGGTTCAGGGTGTTGTTAATGCGCCACTTCTGGATGCAATTGCGCTTGATTTACCGCCTGATGCTACTGACCGTCAAACTGCGATACAAGTTAGTATCCTAACAGGACAATTATTGTCTTTTGTTGAAAGTATCTATGAAGAAATGGAAGCGAATACTCAAGAAAAAGAAATATTAACAGAGGAAGAACGTACTCGTCGTCGTTTTAACGATATGATGGATGATAACTCGTAAATTCAAAAACCACTGGTTATATATGTCCAGTGGCTTTTGAGTTAGGAGGAGTACAGTATGCGCTGTACGGAGTATGTAAAGTTACGCAGGTGCTAGTTTCACAAAATGATTGTGTGGACGTTTTAACAATGTGTAGAGATGCTCTACAGCATCAGCTTGTGTGCTAAACTCTAAGGTCTGGATATAGTGTTGAAGCAATTCACGAACATCTGAAGCACCAGCATCATCTAATGGGAATATATCAACAGGTGAGCCGGGTGCAATCCGTCGGCGAATAGCATCCATTGTCAAATTCATAGACGGTTGTATGCGTTGATAGACTGCACCACCTGTCATACCTGCACAAATCCACGGACCAGGGTCACCTAGTACCAGAGCGCGTCCACTGGTCATATATTCAAAAGCATAGCCCTTGAGATTTGCTCGTGCGCCTAGTCCCCCAAGGTCATCTCGGAGAGGTTCTCTTACTTCACCGCCAAATATGACATCTGCACCACTCATTCGGATACAAGCACGGGTATCTGCATCCCCTTGAATGATGAATAAGCCTCCCTGTGCGCCATAAGCAAAACTCTTGCCTACTGAGCCGTCTAAGCGTGCCCCATTATGGTTTAAGCCCTTGAGGATATTGATTGTGCCACCTTTAGCACATTTGCCAACACCGTCTTGTGCGCCACCTTCGGCGAGGATGGTTACAGGTTCATCAATGAATGCACCTAGACCATTGCCCGGTACGGCACTATTACTAAAACTCAGATGGACTGCATCTAAACGCTCTGTTTCGGGGATTTCGCCACGTTTAATTGCACCACAAAGGTGTGTTCCTAGTGCGCGATCATGTGCCATTACTTGTTCATCGTCATAGGTGAGTTCAAATTCGCCTTTATTGACGTAACGAATGACTTCTTCTGTGATTTGACGACTGATAATATTACGTGGTCGTGAAATTCTTAAACCACCTTGTTGGGTTGGTTTATTTGTTTGGCTAGGCATAGGTTTTAGCAGAGTTGTTAAATCTATTCTGTCCTGCATCTCAACTTGTTCAAGTAAATCAGCACGTCCAACTAACTCATTGACATCTTTAAAACCGAGTTTTGCAGTCCATTTCTTTATATCTTCACTGAGCGCGCAGAAAACATTCACGATGCCATCTGCCGAGCCTTTTTCGTGGAAGGGGCGGAATGCTTTGAAATTCTTTATTTCAGCTTCCTCTTTGGTTTTTACATGTGTTGTAATACCAACATGGCATGTACCATCTTGGCAACCACGACAAATCGTACAGCCGACTGAAACCATTGCTAATGTGCCGAAACCAACTCGATTTGCGCCAAGGCACATCATTTTGACAACATCGCGCCCTGTCTTCATGCCGCCGTCAGCCCAGATTTCAACATCGCCACGTAGACCACTAGCGACCAATGAACGATGAGCGAGCCAAATACCTATTTCTGCTGGTAATCCGACATGACGCAAAGCATGAGCGCGTGCCGCACCAGTGCCACCTGTGTAGCCTGTTACTGTGATGATGTCCGCGCCAGCTTTTGCTACGCCGACAGCAATAATACCAACACCGGGTACAACGGGAACTTTTACACTAACCTTCGCTTCAGGATTGGCTGTTTTCAGCTCATCAATGAGTTGTGCAAGGTCTTCAATTGAATATAGATCATGGTTGTTGCTCGGTGAAATGAGAGCAACACCGGGTGTTGTCCCGCGGGATGCTGCAACTTGTTCAGTCACCTTGAAACCGGGCAAATGCCCACCTTCACCGGGCTTTGCACCTTGCCCAATCTTGATTTCAATAAAATCTGCAGAGTTGAGTAGGGCAATATTGACACCAAAGCGTCCTGATGCCACTTGTTGACCACGCCATTTTTTGTATTTGCCCATCATATCAAGCAATTCGCCACCTTCGCCGTTCATACAGACGATATTCAGCAATTTAGCGGCTTCGGCATAGGTACGATATGCGAGTTCACCTTGCGAGCCGAATGACATTGCACTAATGATGACAGGCATACTGTGGTCACCGACCTGCAAATTAACGTCGTTCGGGTTGACATTGCTTTCACTATCTTTTATGCCGAGTAAGTGACGAATACTGACAGGGATTTTACTCTCCCATTCTTGTACTTCGTCGGTATATTCTTCCCAACTCATTTCTCCCTGTGCAACCGACTCTGCTTTTTTCCAAACTTTGGGGAAGAAACGGTCTGGATTTTCGAGACGGGCGCGGACATCGCCACGAAATTCACTTGCGCGTTCCTCGGCATCATGCTGTAAAGTAGACCACGTTAGACCACGTGCTTCGCTACCGAAATAATTTGGCGAACCAAATAAATTAGCTATCGATTTGCCTAAGCCGATGGAGCTAAAGCTATGTCCATACCCACGCAATTCATGGCAACCAATTGTCGATGTTACTTTTTGTAGACCTTTGGTAAGTGCGCTGAGTGTATTATTCATCCAAGTAAATACTTGGGAATCTTCAGGTTGTGTACGACTACCCCGTGGAGCAATACCAATTGCAACCGCGTAAACTGCATACGGCAGAATTGCATTTGCACCGAAGCTAATGCAGAGAGCCATATCATGTAAATCTCGCAATGAAGCCGACCGAACAACAATACCTGTTCGACGGCGCAGATTAGGGCTTGTATCACTTTGGCGTAGAGCTTTATCGATTGCGGAAGTTGCTAACAGCGGGTCTATCCATAAATGCTCACCATCGGCAACTAATGTATCATCAAGAACGAGACATTGTGTACCACTCATGACAGCTTCAATTGCCTCACGTTGCAAGCGTTCGATTGCTGTCTCAATCCGTTCATTTGGCAATGCACTCATTGATAAAACAGTTGCTTTATCGCCAAAAATGTCCATGAGTTGGTTAAGTGTTAGTGTGCCATTGTCGCGTGCAATCTCTTGCATCAAGGTTTCATTACCTAAAGCATCTAATCCGCCAACAAGGAAGGGTGTCTCAAGTTGGATGAGAGTATCAGCAATATCCCTTGAGGTTGCTAGAGCAGGGCGTGCGCCGACTAAGATACGCGTGCTAAATTGTGACTGCTCACGTTCGCGGTCAATCGCTGGGTTGGTAACAACTGCAACAGTTTCTTTGAAATAATCAGCAATATTAGTACGCTTTTGGCTAATTGCGGCTAAAGGACCATCCCAACCGAGTGATGCGATTAATTCTTTACCTTGCTCAGGCATCGCACTAACGACCTCGACATGATAACGCTCCCAACCCATACCAGACATCATCGGACCATTGACATTAATATCTTCACGATTCCAAGGGAAACGATAATCTGCTGCTACTGCAACAGGCGCTTCAACAGGGCTAGCTTGTAGTTGTGCCTCAGCAATCGCAATTGGTGCAGCTTCCGTGAGTTGTGCTTGGCTACCATTACCGCCTGATGGTGGTTTCGGAAGATTTTGTTCGCTGGGATAATTGATATTCCAAGAATCAGAGTCAAATCCAAGTGCTTGTGGGCTGTGGTCTGACCATTTTTCTAACAAATGACGTTGGATTGCTGGATAATTCATCACGTCAATATCTGCCCCCGGTATGATACGAAGGGCAATTTTCTCCCCCGGTGCTAGAGGACGAGGTGAACGAGACATTGAATCGAGTTGATAAACACCACGTTCTGAGGAAGCAAAATATTCTTTTTCAGTCTCACCGAACCATAGTGGACGTAAGCCCAAAGCATCAACACTAAAGACAAGCTGATTACCTAATCTTGCTGCAACACCAGCAGGTCCCTGTGCGAAATGCCCCCAAGACTGACGAATTTGATCATACATAGCGCGAATATCTTCGCGATTTTGAATGAGGTCATGCTCATAGGGTGGGAAAACATGCTCCATGGCTTCGATAAGGTCAAGTCCGTAACGTGCTGTGAGCGCATAGATCATACGGTCAACATCTTGTGAATCTGAGCCATTGACTTGGAGCGGTACGCCCAACATATTAGCTTCTAAGCGGAAACGTGAAATTGTGTTAAATTCACCATTATGCCCAATAACACTAAAAGGCTGAGCGCGTTCAAAAATAGGGTTTGTATTCGTGCTATACCGTGCGTGTCCCATTGTAACGGTCGAGGCATAATCTCTATCACGCAATTCAGGGTAATAGCGACGTAAAATTTCAATCGTTCCCTGTACTTTATAAACAACGCTATAACGTGAGAATGAAGGGAAATGAACCCCAAGTTCAGCTTCCATAGTTGTTTGTAATTCAAACAAGGTCGCATCAAGTTCTTCAGTTGGAACTTGTCCATTAACACCAGCAATTTGCCAGAAAACAGGCTCATTCTTTTCAGCATTTGGACCTAGGACACGACTATTCACTCGTCCACGTCGCTCAGTCAATAAATGGAGACCTGCTTCGCTAATTGTTCGACAAATTTGCTCAACAATATGTTCGGCACGTTGTCGGTCTTGACGTGGGATAAACAGATGAGCTACCCAGAAATTACGGTCTGTCGCCAGAGAGGCGAGTAACCCCTCTTGCGCTAACCATTTCGACCACATTTGGCGCGGAATATCCGTTAAAATGCCTACTCCATCCCCTTCGCCATTGATATAGCCGGTACGGTGTCCCATACGAGCAAGAGCCTCAATGGTTCGTTTTACATTACCATGTGTGGGTTGCCCACCCTTGCGGACAGAACAAATTAACGCACATGCGTCACGTTCAGTGGTATCAATTGGATGCAGGTCGAGGTCTGCTAATTCAGGGGGAATGATATTATGTGGGAGGTTGGATGATGTCATATTGTGTGCCTCCTATAGTGATATTTATAGTTTAAATTGTTGATGGGTTGATAAAATCAGCCAAATATAATGGCTGATTATTTGTATAAATGTATATAAGTGAAAAATAGTACAGACTATGATTTTATCTAATTGAGGGGGATTATTCATCGTAAAATTTCACGGGGATAGCGAAACGGCTGTGTACAATATGCACAAAGTCTTGAATTGTTTTAGGTCATTATTAGCTAAGGGCTAGTTGCTTTGCATAATCATGATTGTGCAAAATGCAAAAAAGACCAGCATTTCACTGGTCTTTTGAAAGTTAATTGAGGGTCAATAATCGCCTGATGGTTAATGCTAGATGCAAGGCTAGTCGAGTTTCAGGACGATTGAGGTCAATTTCAGCAATTTCGTTGATGCGGTTCATTCGATAAAGCAGAGTATTCCGATGAACAATGAGCAATTCAGCAGTTTGGCTCAAATTCCCATGACAATTGAAGAAGGCTTCAAGTGTCTTGATTAAATCTGCATTCTGGCGCATATCATAATCCATCAAAGGACCAAGTGTTTGTTTGGTAAATTGCATTAGTTTTTCACGGTCACTCAAGGATAGAATTAGTTGATATACACCTAAATCACCGATATAAAGTGGTGTGTCGGTTTGTAAGCGAATTGCTAAATCACGCGCTTGTACTGCATCACGATAAGATGTGCGCCATGCACTAACATCTTTTGCTGGTTGACCTAGCCCAATTGCAAGGCGACTGCTTGGATATTGTCGATTAATTTCTTTAGCGAAAGAGCTAGCAAGTTTTATTGTGAAATCAATCGGATTTTCAGAATCTGTGGCATGGAATACGACCACTTCGCCTTCACGTTCACGTTGCCAAACTAAGGCACTTGCTTGCTGTGATTCGAGAATACTGTTAATCATAGTCTCTAGCCGACGATTTGAGGGTGGGTTATCGGCACGCCATGACATTACTAATGCCATATGCACCGCATTCATATCATGGTCGAAACGTTCGCCTTGCCTCACAGCCTCTTGTTGGCTGACATCCCCAATGAGTAAGCGGTCTAAAAATGTGCCACGTAGACGTTTCTCTGTTTCGCTAACGGCTTTTAGTTTTGCCATTTCTAGCGCACATGCCGCCGCACCATGTTCCGCGACTAATAAATCAATATCATCAATATCGTTATCATTACCAATAATGGATAAATAACCGCGTCCGATGCCTTTAGTTACAATGGGGGCAACCAGTCGTGCAATACTGGGCATAGATAGGGACTGCATCAAAACGCTTGTCTCATTTTCTCCAACCCGATGACGGTCTTGAAATTCGACAGGGACATTATCGACTTTACGCAAGAAGCCCTCGACATCATCCCATAAAGCCACAAATTGCGGTTGTACGGTGTACTCCATCACGCGCATTCGTTTGTCTTGTATGACAACAGCCTTGCTTGTTAAGCGTGCCATCGCACTGATGAGTTCAGCAAGTCCGTCATTTCTTGAGGAAATTTGTGTCAATTGACGATAAATCTGTGTACCGCGTCGTTCTAGTTGACCTTTTTGATCTACCAAGAGGCTGATAACTGTTTTTTCAACCATCCGAGGTCGACTATTTGATGGTAAGGTCATAATGGGCATACTATAGGCTTTAGCCTCTGCTAACGCTGTTGGCGAAGGGGAATCGAATAAAACTATTGCCGATGCTTTCTGGTCTGCCGCCCAGCGTACTACTTCAACATCACTATGTGAGCTAGCTTTAGGATTTGCGTGTGGAGCAACAATCACCATTTCTTCTTTTTGTAGAGGCTTATTGGCGAAGTTGTCATCCATATAAATTAAAGTTGTCCATGAAACAGGACGATTGAGTAAACCGTCGCCTGTGATAACTCGTGTTCCAAGGGGTAAAGCTAATTTACGTACATCTTCAACTGTGAGTGTGTTCGTCGCGTCTGTCATCTTACCTACATTTCTATTTTAATGAGCTGACTATCTCGATTTTTTAGAGACTATTTTGAACTCATTATTTTGCCTGTGTCATGATGAACCACGAGAGTGGCTTATCGCAATATCTTAATGACTTGTAACGCAATCTTGCTATTCTGTCAATATGCACAAAGAGGATTGTGCGTTTTCGCCTCATAATTAAGACTCATTAGTCAGAATGCCCATAACAATGATAACGTACGTCGCACCTAGCGAGATTAAGCGTAAGTCTAATGGGAGGCGTATCCAACCACGAAATTCTGAAAAAGCATAGAACGTTGCAAATAATCCGAGAATAGCAGCAACAATCCATGTGACAGGGCTAACACGCCAGCTTTCGTTATCGTCTGATTGCATAAATTGATAGATACCGGAAGCCATTAAGATACCTGCAATTGTGAAGGCAACGGCATAATCAGGTAATGTATTTTCGGGGTCAAATAGAGAGAGTAAGATGAAAACACCTGCTAAAGCAAGCCATGTTCTACGCTCTACTTTTGCTTCTTCTCTTGATTTGACATTACGTCTACGTCTTGCCATAACGAACCTTCTTAATGTTTCTCATCAAAATATACTAATATTATACCATTATCCTATTTGTTTAGTTGGCGATTGCGTAATGTCTATTTGCGAATAAAATAAACGTCGAATTGCATTAGTCGAACGGATGCAGAATGCTTAGATACTTTATTCTATTTTTATTAACGATAATTATGGTTGCTTGCCAACCTGCGAGTACGATTCCAAGCAATGGTCCAGTTCTGGTTCAAGAGGTAACTTTAGCATCGAGTGAAGTTCTTCCGACGCGATTTCTAAGCGCCACTCCCTCACCGCAGAATATTCGTCCGACTAGCGAAGTTGTTTCACCTTTAAATCAAGTGACTGTGGATGCTCAGTTTGTATTAGTAACCCCAACGTTGCCACCTAGTAAAACGCCCACTGCAACACCCACACAGACCCAAACGCCGACTGTTACACCTACAACAACGATGACCAATACCGCAACATCAACAGCTTTTATCTTACCGACGAGCGAATTACGTGAAGCGACCGATATTGCATCTTCCAATGCAGACAGAGTATGTGATACCAACTGGTTTTTCATTGAGCCACGTCCTGCAAGTTGTCCCTTAAATGTCCCAACAGCGAGTACAGGTGTGTATCAAGAATTTCAATTTGGTTATATGCTTTGGGTTGGATCATTGCAAGCAATTTATGTACTCTACAATGACTCAAACCAACCCCGTTGGGAAGTTCATCGTGATTGGTTTCAAGAAGATAATCCCTCAATGGCATATTTAGATGATGACCCACGCGAAGTCCAACCCGGTTTTTGGTCGCCAAGGCGTGGCTTTGGTTTGTTGTGGGAGCAAAGCACTGAAGTCCGTAACCGTCTTGGACCCGCAACGCAACAATGGGAGCAACCCTACAGCGCGCAAGTACAAACCGATAGTAATAATTCAATTTTTATTAGTACACCCAGCAACTTTGTCGTTGCCCTTATCGGTAATGGGACAAATTGGGAACAATATTATTCGTTTGTTTTTACCCCACCAGATACGACGACTAATAATAGTGTGCCGATTGCGCCTCTAGGTGGCACGATTATTCCAACACGACCACCGGGTTTCTAACGTTGGATACTTTTGGTATTGAACTTTTTCAAAACATGATATGATTTCGTACAACTCACAAATAACTTGTGAGTTTTGCTTTATAAAAGACAGACACGAGTAGCGTATCAGAAAAGGATTGCTCGTTACGATGCAAGTAAACAATCAACCTATACCGATGTATGGTCGTAGACAAACACGTCATTGGAGTAAAACACAGGGCTGTATGGTTTTCTCATTTGTGGGAATATTACTTTTGCTCTGTAGTTGTGTAGCTTCCTTAGCTTTATATGTTGTTGTTCCTCCTAAATCCCTCGACATTTTGGTGATGGGCTTGGATTCGCGTGGTAACGAGGGGGCAGTTACACGAACAGATAGCATTGTGCTTGTTGGTATTAATCCAAGTCAATTGAATGTGAGTTTATTATCCATTCCCCGTGATATTTTTATCAATGTGCCAAATTATGGCTTACAACGTATTAATACGATTAATGTACTGGCAGAGGCAGAAGTTGCTGGCACAGGACCAACCTTGTTAGCAGAGTCAATTGAAACAAGTTTTGGAATCGAGGTAGATAAATATATCCGCTTAGATTTTCAAGCGTTTACAGCACTGGTAGATAGTATCGGTGGCATTACAATTGATGTGCCTTCCACAGTTGTTGATAACGCTTTTCCGACAGCAGATTATGGCACAATGACTGTTCGTTTTGAGCAGGGCAGGCAACATATGGATGGGGAAACAGCCCTCATTTATGCGCGAACACGCCATCAAGATGACGATTATCAACGCGCACTAAGACAACAATTGGTCATTGGGGCAATATCGCGGAAATTGATAAATCCTGTTTATTGGATACCTGCTTGGGTTGCTATCCAGACCAATACAGAGACAAATTTAAATCCTATTGATATTGCTTTCTTAGCCCCACCGCTTTTATTCAGTGCAGGGGATTTGAATCAATTAGTTGTTAATAGAGAGTATATTCTGCCAGGGGATGGCTACGTGATCCCGAACTATAATGCGCTTGCACCATACATTCAGGAAAACTTTGACTAAATTAAAAAGGGGCTTGTTGCCCCTTAAATCACTCGTCCATCAACCTATCGTAAGTACCTTCCCAATCACTGGGTTTGCGAGTCATCTTATTAATTTCGATGCTCGCAAAATGTGGAAATAACTTCATCATCGTCTCTGGTAATTCATGCCAATTATCTTCACGGATGAGAGTCTCTAATTTTTTAGCATATTGCTCAGACCACATCCATTCTAATTGGAATTTATCTGCTTTTTGCCAATAACCACGTTTTTCCCATGCTTTAATAGTGTCTATGATGCTATCGTCAATATCGCGCAAACAGAAGACTATCAT
This sequence comes from Phototrophicaceae bacterium, assembly GCA_965230145.1. Classification (GTDB taxonomy): domain Bacteria; phylum Chloroflexota; class Anaerolineae; order Aggregatilineales; family Phototrophicaceae; genus JAUZRW01. The sequence continues at coordinate 836,695 of CBDDKI010000002.1, read as the reverse complement.
GGCTGTCATATCGCGTACTTCGTCTGTAATGTCACCTTTATGTTGCCCCAAACGTCGCAATATTTCTGCAATTGTACGCATCATTGCGTTCCGACGCTTGCCGGGGGTGTTGTTGTTAATTACACGTCCCAAACTAAAATGCTCCCTAAACTAACTACTCTGAATCGGACGGATACCTCGATAAATTCTTATACCCCCGAATGTTTTTAGAATTGTTCGTGCATCACGCTCTGTATCTTCTTCTAATTCAGTTGGGGTACGAGGTGTATTGCCATTCGCAAGGAAAACTCGAAATACACTATCAACTAGGGAAGTTTGTGGGTTGATGAAATCCTCAGCTTTCGCCGCTTCTTGCAGAGCTAGTCCAAGTTCATCTAGCTGAAATACCTCACCCGTATCAGGATCAATATAATCGACGATACTATCTTCATCACTATCCATGAATTTTTCACGAACGTCTTCTGGTAGGTGAGTCACCATATAAGCACGTAAATCATTTTTTTCGCGCTCCCACCAGTCATAATCAATTTGAAATTTCGTATCGAGCGTCGGTTTAATACTCGCTCTGGGTTTGGGCTTACCGGGTTTCATATCGTTGCCCCTTTCTGTTATTTATTACTTAATGTCCAATAATGGTCGCCAACATCCTCAAAATCTGGATTGGCGCTGAGAGTTGCAAAGATGGGACCGGGTGCAGACCGTCGCATCACATTGACTGCACTATAGAGGGTCGTCGCATGAACTGTTCTTTGCGGACTCAAAACACTGAGTGCTTGGAGCATCTCGCGAATGATACTAGCAAGTGGTTTGTTGTGATTTTTTTCGGTGAGAGCATCTACAGCTTCTAAATCATCAACACCAATGATAACCAAATCATCATATTCAGCACCAATTTGACGTTTCTTATTCTCGAATTGAATTTGATTGCCATTAGGCGAGAGAATCCGAATATATTCTGTACGAGGTTTGTATCCCTCATGGCTGATGATGATTTGACCTTCTTCTTCACCGGGTTCAACAGTTAAGTAAAAACCTACAGGGAGGTGATGTTTGGTGTAATAGTCCATCAATCCATAAACATAACGATGCTCATGAACTACCCAACCACTAAATTTCTCACCATCAGCTTTATCAATGAGTTCTACGTGAATACGTGGCGCACGTCCAACAGGGAAGATGGCTTGGTTTTTAGCATTTAGCGGTAAAGTTCCTGCCCGACGATGTGGATAAATGATGGTCGTTGTAGCACGCGGTAAACGTCCCTCAAATTCAATCTCGGTATACTCGTCATCAAGTTCAGTTTCGAGGTCAAACATCTCGTCACTAAGCAAATCATCATCATATTCGATTGGTGTATAAGCTAGTAATTGTGGCACATCCCGAACAGCATCAGGTTCCATACGGTTGAGATACCATAAAACTTCACCAGCAGGACCGACTTCATCAAAACGTTCATCATCATTGAGTGCTAAATTCAATGAGAATACTTGTAACTTCATAGGCGCATCACCAATTCCACCAATTTGATTCAAGATTTCTTCAGTGTTTAGAGGACCTCCACCTGCCATATCGAGAACTGCTTCTGAAAGGTGTAGTACACCTATATCGGTCTCCATGACGAGTTCTTCAGGAAACCAATAACCTGCGACACGTTTCAACGAAGGATTCTCGCGTAATTGCTCGTGTACAACGCGCATGACATGGTTATCTTCGACTTCTAGTAATTCGTTAGGGTCGATACTCGTTTGGCTAGAAAGAGAGTTGTCGTCTTCAATTTGACTGAGTTTGTGTTCTATGGTGAGCGCAACGGCAAATTCACGAGGCTTATCAGGCAAGTTATATGCTGAATTATCGAAATCTACTGCAATTACACTAAAATCACCGTAATCAGGATTTTGTCCTTCGCGGATTTCAGCAACAGTTGCAGTTGCCAATTCCATCTCTGTAAATACCACTCTATCGCCAACTTCATAATTCGCTGATGGACTATAGACCTTCGTATTTTTATATTGTTCCTCAATAGCGGTTTGTTCTGCTTCAAGACGACTATCCACAATGACACGTGCCAACTGACGAGTGGTCATCGGGGTTTCTTCTTCTAAAAGCAAGTTCATTAAGTCGTCAATATCTTCTTTATCGACCTTAAAATTCCGCGCCCAACGGTTCGCTAACATAGTTAAACGTCTCCCATCTCCGACGATTATAATTTGGGTTACTCAATAGCTACGCGGTTGTCATAGTAACTATGAGGATTGTTAAGTTTAGCTTGGATAAATTGTGGTTGTTCAGTTATGAAACCTGAATGATTCTTGAAATCTAATGAAAAAGTTATACAAAGCAGATATTATCTTCTAAATTATAACCTGCTCATTGTAGCGATTGGTCGTAGCATTGGCAAGCATGGGTTGACCCATAATTTTTCGTCAGCTATACTTGTTTGCTGTTAATTGAACTGGTTTCAAGAGAGGTTACTGATGTCTACGAAACGTACATATCAACCAAAGAAGCGTCGTCGTAAACGTGTACATGGCTTCCGCCAACGTATGGCTACAAAAGGCGGGCGTAAAGTGCTTAAAAATCGTCGTAAACGTGGTCGTCACAGTTTGGCTGTTAAAGTTAATCATGTCAAAAAGACGAACTGGAATGCTTCCTAAAAGTTGCACGGATGCGTAGGCGCAACCGATTACACCTGAATAGTGACTTTCAACGACTGCGAACACATGGGCAAGTAAAGCGTCATCCTGATTTGATGATAAGTTATTTGCCTAATGAGCTAGCTGATAACCGATACGGTTTTATTACCGTAAAACGGTTGGGTAATGCTGTAAAACGTAATCGTGTTCGTCGCCTAATTCGGGAAAGTGTTCGTCTACAAAATCCTCACATACAGCAGGGCTACGATGTTATCTTCATCGCTCGCCCTCCTATTGTGGGGAAACCTTTTCATCACGTACAACGTATAGTAAATGACTTGTTTCGTAGAGCAGGACTTGTACTCAAGGAGCAAAACCAGTGAAGTGGTTAGCATTGAAATCATTGCGGTTTTATAAACGCTTTATTTCCCCTGTGCTCCCCTCTGCTTGTCGTTTTACACCGACATGCTCAGAATATATGTATGAAGCTATAGAAATTCATGGTGTTGCAAAAGGTGTTCGTCTCGGATTAAAACGTATTTGGCGTTGTCAGCCGATGTATCCAGGCGGATATGACCCTGTACCACCAAAGGAGACATAAACGTTGAAAAAAATCAGACGTTTTTCACGATGGCAACTCATCGTGCTTATTTTTATTTTAGCCGCAGTGGTAAGTGGCTGTGCTAATGTGCGTCAAGGTGTTTCATGGCCCGCATTAGAGTTCGTCACAATCAACGACCAACCGCGTGTGCTAGTAACATATGATGGGCAAGTCGAAGCGATTGACCCCTATCAAGGCGCACAAATTCATGTGTTACGAGATGAAGATGGCGAAATAATCCGCCAAGACAACGGCGATGTGAGTGAATGGATTATTCGTGGAAATGATTATGATGGCTCACAATTTTTCGTCTCACCATTTGAAGTTGATGGCAATTTCCTATTCCCAACCTACAATAACCGCATACTAGAAGTTGATGCAAATACACCTTCCATTGCGACAAGTAATACGATTGAACTCAGTGATGGTGTTATTGCCGATGTTATCGTTACAGATGATCTCATTTATGTACCGTATCGCTCCCAAGACGTTGTTGCTTTAGATAGTGAAACCTATCAGGAAGTTTGGCGTTTTGACACAGTTGAAGGGGTTTGGGCAACGCCACTATTAGCGGATGGTGTCCTCTATATTACGTCTATTAACCACAAATTATACGCGGTGGATGCCAATTCAGGGGAATCACTGTGGTCTGAACCTGTTGATTTAGACGGTGCAATCGCCTCTACGCCTGTCTTATATAATGACGCACTCTATGTTGGTAGCTACTCTCATAATATGTATCAGATTAGCTTGTCTGGTCAAATAATGAATACATATGAGGGGAATAACTGGATTTGGGGTTCGCCTGTTATTGTAAATGACGTGCTGTATTATACAGACCTAAGCGGTTATGTTTATGCCTTGAATACGACTGATTTATCTGAAATTTGGGCAGAACGTCCTGCAAAACGTGGTATTCGCCCTGCACCGATCGTCACCGAAGACTATGTAGTCGTTGGTGCGCGTGATGGTAATGTGTTCTGGCTTAATCCTGAAACAGGCACAACAGTGCAGAGTGTTGAAGTCGATGGTCGTCCAGAGTTATTATCAGATATGCTCTACTTACCATCTGATGAAGAAGCAGGTCATCCAGAATTGGTGCTTATTGCATCAACAGATAATAAACGCCTCGTAATGGCATTCAACATGGAAACGTTCAGCCTACAATGGGTCTATGGACGATAAATCGGTATTGGAGAAACGCTAAATGTGGGATTTTATTCTTAATCCGATGGTAACGTTGCTAGTCCTGCTTTATCAGGTATTTGGCAATAATATCATCTTATCAATTGTTGTGCTGACAGTCATTCTGAGAATGATTATGTATCCAATTTTGGCACAACAACAAGAATCTGCGGCAAAAATGCAAGAAGTTCAGCCGCGTCTGAAAAAATTGCAAGAGAAGTACAAAGATGATCGCGAAAAATTAGCCGCCGCTCAGATGGAACTCTATAAAGAGTATGGTATTAACCCATTTGGTGGTTGTTTACCAATGCTAATTCAATTCCCGATTTTTATCGCTTTGTATTCAGCAATTAACTTTGCCGTAGCGTCAACACCGTTTCAATTGGTCGATTTATCTGAGCGGTTGCTCATTCCAGGCTTAGATGGTCTAATCCCTCTTAATAGCATGTTCTTAGGCATGGATTTAACTGCACAACCACAACCTCCATCAAACCCTTGGTATGCCTTGGCTTTACCTTTGTTGGTGATGATTACAACTTACTTCCAGTTCAAAATGTCTACTGCATCACGTAAACAACCTGAACAAGAAGAAGAAAAAGATGATGCACAACCTAACCAAGCTGCCGCTATGCAACAATCAATGGGTACAGTAATGCCGATAATGTTTGGCTTCATTTCTTTGACATTATCTGTAGGCTTGTCAATTTACTTCCTAACATCAAATGTGGTGGGGATTATACAATATAGTCCAATTGGTAAAAGTTTCTTAGATCGCATTTTCGGCGGTGGTAAGAAAACAGCACCAGAAGCCAAAGATGAAATTGTTGTTCAGGCTAGTAAAGCATCGAAAAAATCAACAAAAAAGGGTAGTAAAGCCTAAGCACTAAAGGCTTATTGGCGCACAAAGATAGAAATTGTTCTTTGGCATGTGTTCCCTTATAATAAATACTATGAAAGTAGACGGGCGGATTGTATGATTGTACATCCGCTCGTATTTAATAACGCTGACTTAAATTTTAAACAAATAGGATTTTGTATTATGGAATCTATCGAAGCCACTGGTGCGACGGTGGAAGAAGCCGTTGAAGCTGGTATGAAAGAATTGGGCGTGACTAGCCCTTCACAGGTTATGGTCGAGGTACTCCAAGAACCTGATGCTGGCATTATGGGTGAAGGTGCAAAACCAGCAATTGTGCGCCTTTTATTTATGGGTACACGCGCCGGTTCACCTCAGCCAACGTCAATTATCTCTAATCCATCTGCAGCATCGCCTCAAGGATTAACACAAATTGTCTCTAAGCCCTATGAGCCAGAAGATGATGTGGTTGATAACACTGATGATGAAGACGAGGAAGTCAACAGTCGTACTCACGAACGTGTGTCTTACGAAGATGCTGACGAAGATGCACAGGTAGCTAAACAAGTCTTAGATGAACTCCTCCAACGAATGGAAATTTCAGGTGAAGTCGAGATTTTAAGGGCAGATTCGACCCGTGCGGGTGAAAGTACCCACTGGATTTTGAATGTTGTTGGCAAGGGAATGAACCGCCTAATAGGGCATCGTGGCGAAACATTGTCATCTTTGCAATATATTACCCGCCTAATTGTTAGTCGTCAGATTCAACGACGTGCTAATATCATCATTGACGCTGGTGGGTATAAAGCCAAACGTTCAGACCGCTTACAACAGCTAGCTAATCGCATGGCAGACCAAGCCATTCGTCAACGGCGTATGGTTACCTTAGAGCCAATGCCTCCTCATGAAAGACGCATCATTCACTTGACATTACGCAAGCGACCAGATGTTACAACAAAGAGTGTTGGAGAGGGTAAGACCCGTAAAGTAACGATTCATCCGGCATAAAGGGGAAAATAATGTCGGATATAAATTATTTGCTTATAGGTACGACCACAGCCGATTTAATTGACAATAGACGCATTTTAGGGGGAACAGTCTCTTATTCTGCGTCTATTGTGCATCGTTTTGGACATAATGTTCGCATTTTATCCAGCGGTATTCAGGATGAACCACTACACAAACCACTTCATGATGTAGCAGACCTACACATCATTCCATCAGAGTATACTACTACCTTCGAGAACATTTACACTGATACAGGGCGTGTCCAGATTATTCACCATACATCTTCTAACTTAAGCCCTGATATGCTTCCTGAATCTTGGTATGACTCACAGTTGGTTCATTTAGCACCGCTTACAAATGAAGTTGATTTTTCATTCGCTTCAAAATTTCCTAATGCGACAGTTCTCTTAACTCCACAAGGTTACATGCGACAATGGGGTGATGATGGAATTGTCCATTTCAAACGTTGGTTAGATACTGATGTGTTGGGTGCAATTGATATTTTAGTTTTGAGTAAGCAAGATATCCGCGAAGCTCCTGGGCTAGAATTTGAATTCCCTAAATATACAAAGCATGTTGTATTTACAGATGGGGAAAATGGCGGAACATATTATCACAATGGTGTATCGATACCATATACAGCATATTCAGTGAGCGAGGTAGACCCTACTGGAGCAGGGGATGTTTTTGCCTCGTCTTTGCTCGCGAGTTTACCTTTACTAAATAATGATATGGTTGCAGCACTGAAAGTTGCAGCACGCATGGCGGCAATGGCCGTTACAGTTGAAGGTGCGACAATAACATTTTCACAAGCAGATATTCAACAGGCTATCCACGAGGCACAAGAAAATAATGATTGACACAATATTGTTCAACGGCAATATTATCACGCTTAATCCACAACAACCACGGGTTAGTGCCTTAGCGATTAGTTTTGGGCGGATAGTGGCACTTGGTAGTGACGATGATGTTTTGAATTTGGCACGTCCCAATACGGTAAAACATAATTTGAATGGCAAAGTCGTTATTCCTGGCTTAACGGACGCACATTTACACTTTGAATGGATTTCACGGTCTCTGAGTTCAGTAGATTTGTATGAAGTACCTTCTAAAGCTGAAGCTATCAGACGAGTTGCCGAATTTGCAGAAGCCCATCCTGAACACGAATGGATTTTAGGGCGTGGGTGGTCACAAGATTTATGGGAATATGGCGAGTTCCCTACAGCACAAGATTTGGATGCTGTAACAGGTAATCGTCCAGCCTATTTTAGTGCGAAAAGTGGTCATGCTGGTTGGGTAAATTCTGCTGGGATGCGTATAGCGAATATCACAGCTGATACTCCTGACCCGGACGGTGGACAAATTTTGCATGATGCTCAAGGTAATCCAACAGGTGCATTACTTGAAACCGCTATGGAATTGGTGGTTAATGCTTTGCCTGAACTAACGTCTGACCAATTAGCCGACCAGATGAAAGTTGCTCACGATAGAATGTTATCCGTTGGCTTAGTTGGGTTTCATGACTACGACGATCCATCGTCTATGAAAGCCTTGCAAGTTCTACGCGAACGTGGCGATTTGTCCATGCGTGTTGTTAAACAAGTTAAGCAAGAATGGCTTGAAAACGCGCTTGAACTTGGCATTCGTTGGAACTTTGGCGATGACTGGATACGAATTGGTGGGCTGAAAATTTTTGCCGATGGCGCATTAGGTCCTCGTACTGCCTATATGTTTGAACCCTATGTAGGTGAACCTAATAATATTGGCATGACTGTAGTCGATAAAGAAGAAATGGTTGAGATGGTAAGCAAAGCAAGTGCGGCGGGCTTACCTTCAACGATTCACGCTATTGGCGATAGAGCAGTACATGATGTACTAGATGTCTACGAATTTGTGCGTAAAGAAGAGGCTGAACGAGGCGAAAGTCCTAATCAGCGTCGCCATCGCATTGAGCATGTCCAGATTATTCATCCAGATGATAAGCACCGTCTAGCAGAATTGAATGTGATTGCCTCCATGCAACCTATTCATGCAACATCTGATTGGGAACGTGCTGAACGCTTTTGGGGTGAAGAACGTATCAAGTGGTCATATAATGCACGCTTGCAAATTGATTTAGGCGCGGTAGTTGCTTTTGGATCAGATGCACCCGTTGAACCTTTCCGACCATTTGAAGGTTTATACTCAGCAGTTGAGCGTCGGCAACCCAATGGCACACCGTCTGCAGACGGCTGGTTGCCTGAATTAAAGTTGACTGTTGATGAAGCATTGCGTGGCTATACTTTTGGAGCAGCTTACGCGGCTGGCATGGAAGATAGATTAGGGCAACTAGCTTATGGTTATTATGCTGATTTGCTCGTCATTGACCGCGACCCCTATGCAACAACAGGCGATGAATTGCTCCACACAGGTATTATTGCTACGATGGTCGATGGTATTTGGCGTTATGGTGGTGTTGACTAATAGTTTAATCAACAAGAATTTTCAATTAATTCATCTAAAATTGGTGCGATTTGCTGGGCTAAGACTTGATTACCTGTTGCATTCAAATGAACATCTAAGAAACTGATACGATATTCATTCGGATATAGTGGCAATACGTTCACGTCATAGCCTGCATCAAGTGCGACTTCTGTAATTTGTTTTTCGTCAAATGACATAAATGCGATATGGTCTTCTTCTGCAAGTATTTCCATATTTTCCAGAAAACGATTTATATGTTCCTCAGCCATACCGTCTACTGTTTCTGGTGTTTCAATTACATCAAGCTGAATAAGATAATAGCCGAAATATAGTAAGCTCAAGGGAATGTTGCGAGTGGGATTATCTACATTTTCGTTACGAGTATCATTCGCGTCATGACCATCATTACTGATAATGAGATACAAGAAACCGTCAACTTCATCTTGATACAGTTGATATGTGTCAACAATAGGTTCAATGGGATAGGTTGTTACCCCTGTATTCATTAAGTAAACATCAGGATATTCTTCAGCTAATATATTGACCCATGTTTCCCCGTCATTGACTCCATAACCAAATGTGACCGAATCGCCTAATAGGGCAATGCGACAGTCTGCATCTGGATTAGTATTCGGTGTTGAACGAAGTTGATTGGTAATCGTTGCTGTCCAATTGCTGAATTGATACTCACCATCAGGTAGTGAATAAATGCGGTTGTCATCATCCACAAATGAAGATGACATTTTTGCAAGATCACCGAAATAGACAAATCCCCAAGGGTCAAGTATACGTAGCAATATTTCAATCATGACTAACGTAATGATAATGATGATAAATGCACGCCCTAAATTCGCCAGTTTTTTTGAACTTGCCATGCTGTCTCCATAGTGATGATGATTGAAATATCGAACTGAAGTAATTATATATCTTATGCTTTGTGAAGGTGATTAAGAAACTAATGGATATTATGAATTGTGAATATTCTGTAAAAAATTCCTCTGCGAATACCAAAATCGTGTATACTTAGATTATTACCAATTATTAAGAGGTTCTCACAATATGTTTATAAACCGTCGTGATGCAGCAACTAAATTATCAACAAAATTAATGGATTTATACAATAAAGATGTTTTAATTTTAGGTATTTCTGTTGGTGGAATGGTCGTAGCAAATGAGCTTTCAAAGCAACTGAATGTCAGTTCCGATATGCTAGTAGTGCGTAAACTGCGCGTGCCTGAACATCGTACTGAGCCAATGGGAGCAATTGCTTCTGGCGGTGATACGGTCTACAACAGAGGGATAATTAGACATTTTAATGTTCCTCAACAAATAGTTGACTCAGTTGAGCGCGAAGAACGCCAACAATTGATGGTAGAAGAAACACATTTTCGTGGAGAAGGTCCAGCTGTTGATGTGGCAGGAAAAGTCGTATTGCTTGTGGATGATGGTATGAGTACAGGGGTAACCATGCGTGCGGCAATTGATGCTGTGAAGGCACAATCCGCGCGTGAAATTATTGTTGCAAGCCCTGTATCATCTGCCCAAGTCTGTATGATGTTTCATGGTATTGCTGACCGTACCGTATGTTTTGCTATTCCACAACCTTTTAAATCTGTTGATGATTGGTACGAGAACTTTGAAAAACCAACAGATGAAGAAGTCCGCGCATTGATACGTGAAGGTCGCGCAGAGCTAGTTATATAAAGTCCTCGTAAAATAGCCTGATGCTTGATTAACCACAGGGAAAGCATCAGGTTAATTCCCCTACTTTTTAATAGAATAGATGTTAAATTGCCCGTATTCACCACTTTTTGTTCGCTTGTATTTCCCTGTTTATCAGGAGATAACAGAGAAACAGGAACATTAACAGGGATTTTGGGCGTGCGAAAAGACCGACAAAACAGGAGAAAATCGTAAAGTCAGTTAGTAAATGGTTTGAGAAATCCGTGTAAAATTATTCAGTTGGTAAGGTGCGTGCTAAGTAGAGTATAGCAACTACGCACGGATACAGGGCGTTGATACGACCGTTTATATCGCCGTTGATATGAACAAAGACTTGATATTGCGTCTGAATTGTCACAGTAAAACAAGTATTTTGGAAATTATTATGCCAAGACTGATTTTATCTATCGTATTTATACTGCTCATTTTTGGACAAAGCACATTTGCTCAAGAGACAAACGCAGATTCTGTTGAGGGCTGGGAGATTGTCGAACGCTGTGTTGGTGAGCCGATAACACCACCTGATGACTGGACATTTGACGGCACGATTTTGGCAACAGGTTGGGCAGGTATTCATGGTATTAATGCGGATTGGGATGTTACTAGAATATTGGCATTTCGGTCTAATTGGACACGGTTTGCTGGTGCTGATATTTCGCCTAACCGTCGTTGGATTGTTGTAGTTTTGGGATATGACAATCCAATAAGTAACGTATTTGATTATTCTGTATCCGCATATGCGTTGCAGATTTATGACGTAACCGATAGGAGTAATCAGATTCAAATACCTATTAAATTAGACTATGATGTTTTTGGCTCAACAGGAAATGGCGCATCTTATCATACCGTTGCGCCGCGTTGGTTGGATAATGAACACTTTATCTATAGGATTGATGATGAAGTTGTAAGTATTAATCCGTTTACACAAGAAATTTCTGACTGGGATGTTGCATGGAATATTGAAGATGTTGATCCTCTTGCGCCAAGCTCTATCGCTTTTCCTTCTCCTGACTGGACTCGGCTGATATATGATTTGGAAATTGGTTTACGTTATGAGTTATTTGACATACTTTCAGGAGATAGCCTCACAGTTGTTGCTGAACAACCTGATTTCCGTAGTGAATTTTTACCTGTCTGGCGTGCAGATTCTTCAGGCTTCATCATGGACGATGAAAATGCCTTGCGAATATTTGATAGAGAGGGTCAACAGTTAGATACTATTGCATCTTCTAATTTTGTTCATTTTTTTCAATCTTGGTCGCCAGATGAAAGATACCTAGTTCTAGCCGACATTTCAAATCATAGTCTGCAAATCGCTGACTTTGAGGAACGCCTCATATATGATACTTGTATCTCAATTGATGGATGGAGCAGAATGGCGTGGAATCTTGATTCGACTCAATTTGCATTCTATCTTGATAGGACAAGTGATACAGTTTCAATTTTTGATGTCGAAAGGTGGTCAGCCTACAGCACAAATATTGAACATGCTGGTACGCTCTTTAGTTGGTATCAAGACCCTGATTAATAGAACCAATTTGCATTTCTGCAATAGCCTGCGTGTTATACTCTGCCGTGACAGTTTAAACTTATTTTGGAGTATTCATAATGGCAGATATTCGCCAACAGAAATTAGCGGAATTACTAGTTACGTATTCAACTGAAGTACAAAAGGGAGAATGGGTTGGTATCTTGGGAGATGTCAATGCCTTGCCGATTTTACGCCAAGTCTATGAGGCAGTGATTAAGGCAGGGGGATATCCGACTTTGATGCTCAGTGATGAGTATATGACACGAGCTTTTTTGCGCGATGCAGACGATGATCAAATCAATTGGGTTGATCCTTCTAGCAAGCTCTACTACGACAATGCTGATGTGTATATCCGTGTGGGTGCGCCACGCAATACGCGTGCTCAGAGCAACATTTCGGGTGAGCGTGTGCAAAAAGTGCGTAAAGCCCAACGAGAATTACTCGACATTCGTTTAGGTCGGGCGGCACGGGGTGAGTTCAAATGGGTTGGGACATTATTCCCGACGGAAGCCCTTGCTCAAGAAGCGAATATGAGCCTCGAAGAATACGAAGATTTTGTGTATGGCGCATGTTTCTGTGATAAAGATGACCCAGCTAGCGAATGGCGTAAACTCAGCAACATGCAACAGAAAAAAGTTGATTGGCTCGATGGTAAGAAAGAGGTCGTGTGTAAAGGTGCAAATATTGACCTTACCTTGAGCATTGAAGACCGTATTTTCATGAATAGTGACGGCAAGCGTAATATGCCAAGTGGCGAAATTTTCACAGGTCCTGTTGAAGATAGTGTCAATGGTTGGGTGCGTTTCAGTTATCCGAGCATTGTTGGTGGACGGGCTGTAAGTGGGATTGAACTCAAATTTCAAGATGGCAAAGTTGTGGAAGCCAGTGCAGAACAAAATGAAGACTTGCTCTTTGCTCAGTTAGATACGGATGATCGTTCACGCTACTTAGGCGAATTTGCTATTGGTACGAACTTTGGCATCAATAAATTCACAGGTAGTATTCTCTACGATGAGAAAATTGGTGGCACGATCCATATGGCAATTGGTAAAGGCTATCCTGAAACAGGTAGCAAGAATGATAGTGCTGTCCATTGGGATATGATTTGTGATATGCGCGATGATAGCGAAATTCATGTGGATGGCGAATTATTCTACAAGAATGGTCAATTTGAGGTTTAAGTAACAGTAAAAGAAAAGGCGTATCAGAGAAATTGATACGCCTTATGCTTTGACTAACTACTAATCAGCAAGTCACCTTCTGAGTCTTGCTCAAGAGCGAGAACTCCACGTAGCTCGAAAATTTGGTCACGGAGAGCGGCGGCTTTCTCAAATTCGAGTGCTTTCGCAGCGCGTTTCATTTCGGCATCTAATTCTTTAATCATCTTGTGCATCTTATCAGGCGGTAAACCTGCAAGACTCACTTCTTTCACGCCTTCAGGCATATCGCTCATGGTTTCATCATCCATCATCGCCTTCACACGCTCGGTTAAGTCTCGAATGGATTTAACAATGGATTTCGGTTCAATCCCATGCTCAGTATTATAGTCTTCTTGAATTTGGCGACGACGGTCAGTTTCATCAATGGCGGCTTGCATTGAATCTGTGATTTTATCAGCATACATGATGACCTTACCCTCAATATGTCGAGCGGCACGTCCGATTGTTTGAATCATGGATGAACGACTGCGTAAGAAGCCCTCTTTATCAGCATCCAAGATGGCGACCAGCGAGACTTCTGGTAAATCCAAGCCTTCACGTAATAAGTTAATGCCAACCAGCACATCATAAACACCCATGCGTAAGTCGCGCAAAATTTCGACACGCTCTAAGGTGTCAACTTCGGCGTGCAGATACTGCCCCTTAATACCCATCTCATTGAAATAGCCAGCGAGTTCTTCTGACATGCGTTGGGTGAGAGTCGTAATCAAGACACGTTGTTTATTCTTAATGCGTGCGGCGACTTCTTGAAGTAAATCATCTACCTGACCTTCAATTGGACGTACTTCGACAACAGGGTCTACGATGCCTGTCGGACGAATAATTTGTTGGACGGTGGCGGTACTAACTTCTGCTTCATAAACACTGGGAGTCGCGCTGGTGAAGATAATTTGATTCCAACGGTCTTCAATTTCTTCAAATTTGAGCGGGCGATTATCCATGGCACTTGGTAAGCGAAAACCATAATCAACGAGGTTTGTCTTACGCGCTTGGTCGCCTTTGTACATCCCTTTAAGCTGAGGGATTGTCATGTGGCTTTCATCAATCACGAGTAAATGATCTTCTGGGAGATAATCCAGTAGGGTAAAAGGTGCGCTCCCTGGCTGACGTTGTTCCAAGTGACGTGAATAATTCTCAATGCCTGATGTAAAACCAACTTCGCGTATCATATCAATATCGTAGTTGACCCGTTGCTCTAAGCGTTGTGCCTCGACCAACATATCTTGACTGCGAAAATATTTCAGGCGTTCTTCGAGTTCTTGTTCAATATCATGTACAGCCTGTTTAATGTTTTCATCGTCAGAGATATATTCCCGTGAAGGGAAGATGGTGATGCTGTCATGCTCATTTAGAATCTCGCCTGTAAGTGGGTCGAACTCTGTGATGCGCTCAATCTCATCGCCGAACATGGCAATACGATAAGCTGTTTCTGAGTAACCAGGAATGAGTTCTAGTGTGTCACCACGTACTCGGAAAGCGCCACGCTTTAAAACTTGGTCATTGCGATTGTATTGAATGCGGACGAGGTCGCGTAAAATTTTGTCACGTCGTTTTTCTTCACCGATGCTCAAGGGTACAGAGGCATTTTGCCAACTTTGAGGGTCGCCGAGACCATAAATACAAGAAACTGATGCTACAATGATGACATCACGCCGAGTAAATAGGGATGCTGAAGTCGATAGCCGTAGTCTTTCGATTTGTTCGTTGATGAGAGTCGATTTTTCAATGAACAAGTCAATTCGGGGCACATAGGCTTCTGGTTGATAGTAGTCATAGTAGCTTACAAAATACTCAACTGCATTGGTCGGGAACATTTCTTTGAACTCAGCATATAATTGAGCCGCGAGAGTCTTATTGTGTGCTAAAACGAGTGTTGGACGTTGTGTTTTCTCAATAACTTGTGAGATTGTAAACGTCTTACCTGTACCCGTTGCGCCTAATAATGTCTGATATTTTGCACCATTTTCTAGGTTGGCTACAAGTTTTTCTATTGCTTGAGGTTGATCGCCAGTCGGCTGAAACTCGGAGACAATTTTAAGTTCGGGCATCATTCGCTCCTGTAGAACGTCAGTTCTTATTGGGTTGTTGATTATAGCGTGAAATGCTTCAAAAATGTATACTGAAAACCTATCATCCATCGGGCAATTTTCTGGGTAACTAATTCTATGATGCACCACGTTTTTTTGAGCTACAGCCGTAAAGATATGCCTTTCATGAAGCGTATTCAAACAGATTTACAACGTGCGAAATTAGTTGTCTGGACAGATGAACAACTTGACCCCGGTACAACATCTTGGCAATTGGCGATTGAACAAGCCATTCGCAATACGGCTTGCGTGATGTGCATTTTCTCGCCTGATTCGGCTAGTTCGCAATGGGTGCGCGAGGAATTAAATTATGCTCGTATGAAGGGCATTCAGATTATTCCACTTTTAGCGCGTGGTGATGAACAGACAGCCATACCTTTCGGATTTTCGTCTTTGCAATGGGTAGATATTCGTAATCGAGATGCTTATTTAGCCAACATGAAAACTATTATCCTCGATTTACAAAAACGTTTTGCAAATATTCCACTATCTCCTGTAGATAGTAGTAACACTCGATCAACAATTAGTGGGCTTGGCAATAATTATCCAGTTACGAGCCAGCCACCCTCTATGCGAGGTTTATTACCCGAACCATTTGAATGGTGTGATATAGCTAGTGGCACAACTAAAGTAGATAATGTGGAGCAGGATATTGATAATTTCTATCTTGCAAAATATCCTGTGACGGTTGCTCAGTTTGATACTTTTGTTTCTGCTGAAGATGGTTACAGCAATGACCTATGGTGGAATTTTTCGGAAGAGGCATTGCATTGGCATGAGCAAAATCCCGAACCGATTGAGCCTGTTTTTAAGGAAGACGCAATTCCACGGGCAGAGGTCACTTGGTTTGAAGCAATCGCATTTTGTCGTTGGTTAGAGAAAACAAGTCGTAGCCCGCATCAAATTACACTTCCGACTGAATGGCAGTGGCAACGGGCAGCGCAGGGCGATGATAGTCGGCTGTACCCCTGGGGCAATGACTATGCTAAAAATCGTTGTAATACCCTCAAAAGTGGTTTGAACCGTCCAACACCTGTGACAACCTATTTTGGAGGTGTCAGCCCATTTAATGTGTCTGATATGTGTGGGAATGTCTCGGAATGGTGCTTGAATGATTATGTGATGTTTGCAACAACTTTAGGTGGTGATGCGCCTCGCGTTTTACGGGGTGGGGCATATGATTCTGGACGCAGTTTTGCACAAGTGATTGTAAGGAATTATGCGAAACCTGACTGGCAATCTCAGACTATAGGTTTTCGGATAGCTGCAATTCCAAATTAAATTTTAAGGACAATAGAATGACTTTATCTAAGCATACGCATCAGCACTTCGTAACAACAACACGCGGATTGAATCGTAATAGTCCGCCGATGCGCTTATTTGAGAAGGCTAAAAAATTTGGTATCTGGAATCCGTCTGATATTGATTTCACTCAAGATAAGGAAGATTGGAAGAGATTATCGGCAGAGGAAAAAGATGTCGTTTTACGATTAACTTCATTATTCGTAGCAGGCGAAGAAGCTGTCACTTTAGATTTATTGCCACTCATCATGGCAATCGCTAAAGAAGGTCGGACTGAAGAAGAGATGTTTCTGACTACTTTCTTATGGGAAGAAGCCAAGCACACTGATTTTTTCCAACGCTTTTTGAATGAGGTGCTAGAAATTGATGGCAATGATCTCACACCATATCATTCACCGAGTTACCAGCATATTTTTTATGAAGCCTTGCCTCAAGCACTTGACCGTTTAACAGTAGATCAATCGGTAGAAGCCCAATTAATTGCGTCTGTCACTTATAATATGATTGTTGAGGGTGTATTGGCTGAAACGGGCTATCATTCTTATTACACGATGTTCAAAAATAATAATATTATGGCAGGTAATTTGGAAGGGATAACAAAACTCAAGCAAGATGAGTCCCGTCATATTGCCTATGGCATATTCTTGATTTCGCGCTTGGTCGCTGAAAATCCTGAATTATGGGATGTGGCTGAGATGAAAATGAACGAACTACTGATGCCAGCAATTGGGGTCATCAATGAAGCCTTTGAACCCTATGAGCCTATTCCATTTGGTTTGAAAATTGATGATTTTGTAACTTATGCCATGATGCAATTTCAAAAGCGTTTAGCCCTTATTGAGAGGGCAAAGGGCACAACATTAGATGAGGTATATCGCGTTACACAACAGGCAATTGATAGTGATAATGCTTAAGTATAACTCGCCTCTTGACTTCTCTAAACGATTTGATATGATATTGGAGCATTGTGAAAAACATTGCAGTTAACAACTTTATATTGCGGGGTAGAGCAGTGGTAGCTCGTCGGGCTCATAACCCGGAGGTCGTTGGTTCGAATCCAGCCCCCGCGACTTTTCTTTTTTAGATTATGGTGATATAGCTCAGCTGGCCAGAGCGTTCGACTCATAATCGAAAGGTCCCAAGTTCAAGTCTTGGTATCACCACACAAAGCCTCTTATGTAGAGGCTTTTTTGATTCAAACGGTTATATTAATTCATCGCGGATAAGGTCTGCATAAGTTTCGCGTTTGCGAGCAATATGCCAATTGTTACCATCTTCTGCGACAACAACTTCGGCAGGTCTCGGACGGGCATTATAGGAACTTGCCATGACTGCACCGTATGCACCTGTTGTCAAAATAGCGAGTTCATCTCCGATGTTTAAAGATGGTAATACAACATCTCGTCCAAGAACATCAGTGGTCTCACAAACAGGTCCTACGATTTGTGTCGATATTGTTTCGCCACTATGTTGCTTCACAGGAATAATCTGATGCTTTGCTTGGTATAGCATCGGACGAATTAACTCAGTCATACTCCCATCAACAATGTAAAAATGTTGCCCTGCTTGTTGCTTAATATAGAGAATGCGAGTCAACAAAATGCCTGCATCTGCGATGATACTCCGTCCGGGTTCGAGGATAACCTCAAAGTCTTTTATGAGTGGTGTAACCGCTTGGGCGAACTCTTCTACGCTTGGTAACTCTTGGTCATCATAACTGGCAGGGATACCGCCACCAATATTCAGGGTTTTGATGTTTTGATAAGGCTGTATAAGTTCCAATGCAGATTCGATACCCTGTGTGGTTGCTTGTGTATCTCCTAATTGACTACCAACGTGTAAATGTAGTCCAGTAAAAGCCAAATTTGCCCAATCTTCTTGGTTTTCGAGTATATGGGCGATTGTTTTGGCTGTTAATCCAAACTTTGCTCCGCCATGTCCTGTTGCAATGTAGGGATGGGTATTCGCAGTGACTTCTGGGTTAAGGCGTAAAGCAATTTTTACAGCTTTTCGACCAATGGTCTCTGCATAAGCATTGATATAGTCTAATTCTCGAATATTCTCGACGTTAAACCAGCCAACTCCTTGCTCAAGCCCAAATTGTATTTCATCCAGTGATTTGCCTACTCCTGCAAAAACGATGTCTTCTGCTGATGCGCCTGCTTTGAGAGCTTTGTAAATTTCGCCTGCGCTGACGCAATCGATACCTGCACCTGCTTTGATGAGTGCTTGCAGAACTTGCAGATTGCCGTTGGCTTTTGCACTAAA
Organism: Phototrophicaceae bacterium; assembly: GCA_965230145.1. Taxonomy (GTDB): domain Bacteria; phylum Chloroflexota; class Anaerolineae; order Aggregatilineales; family Phototrophicaceae; genus JAUZRW01. Next base: position 817,819 of record CBDDKI010000002.1, on the reverse strand, counting down.
GTGGATATGAGCATTGAGATTAGAAAAGGCTGTTTCAATTTTTTTATAATTATGGATTGCTCTCGGCAGGCTATAGACATAGGTGGGGGAGCCAACATGGGTAATGATGTTACTCGCCATAATATTATCAATATACAGTTGCTGATTATGATACCTAATTGAATTGTTTAATGTCATTCACTTATACTCAGTAATTCGTAACTATGAACAATGCCTTGTATGCCTTTTAATGTCTGGGATTGTAATTCACGGGTGCGCGCATTGTCTTGTATATCTTGATAGGTTTTTTCACTAATAACAATTTGCTCGCCCAGCGCAGCACTACATAAACGCGCTCCTAAATTCATGACACGCCCCATTGCCGTATAATCTGTGCGTATCGGAGGACCAAACTCACCTGCAATGACCTCGCCTGTGCTAATTGCAATGCCCATAGCTGGCAATTCTTTTCCTTGAGCCTCGATTTCAGCACGAATTTTTTGATGCACCATCTGCATTTCAATTGCACATTGTGCTGCTTTAAGTGCATGGTCTTGCATTGTGGCAGGACTACCAAAGAGCGCTATCACTTCATCCCCAACGAATTTGTCAAGTGTACCACCATATTTAAAAATGACATCAGTCATCATACCCAAAAATGTGTTGAGTAAAGCAACTAATTCTTCGGGTTCTGTTCGTTCTGCCCATTCGGTACTACTCCGCAAATCAGCAAATAGTACTGATAGTACGACACGTTCTCCTGCTAAGAGATTATCGTCTGCTCGTTTTAGAATAGCTTCTAGCACTTGAGGATCAACGGAGCGGCTTAAAACACGGCGCATCCGACGACGTTCTAAACGTTCAAAAACAGCCGAATCTAGTTGGCTAGTAATGGCTTTGAGCAATCGTCCATTATCCGTCGTAAATCCGCGTGGACTATGGCTATTAATTGCACCAAAAACTCCCATCACTTGCGAGTTAAGAATGAGAGGTACTGCAATAATTGAGTTCACTACACCGTCAAGATCGCTATATGTGATGACATCTTCTGTATCTAGTGCCTCATTAGAGGCACGATTGATAATATTCATGTAAGCAGTGTTATTTGTAATATCTTGTTCCGTACTAGTGCGGATTTCCAGTGCTTCTTGCTTTTCAGCGTTATATAGTAACAAATAGCCTAAATCACTGGCGACTACATCGCATAATTCTATGAGGACTAAGCGAAGCATCTCATCAAAGTCATGTTCTTTATCCCGAATATGATCAATCCGATAGATTGTCTCCAATTCGTGAGTACGTTCAGCGAGTTGCATTGTCGTTCGACTTTTTGCAATTGCAGAGTCCATCTGGCTAGACATAGCAATCATCAGGCGAGTATCTCGAATTGCAAATTCTCGTTTGCGCCCGACAATGACTGTTCCTAATCGCTTACCTGAGACAATAAATGGGGCAGCAAGTAAATGAATATCACCAAAATCAGGTGGAACTGGCATTAGCGTTGTTGTTTGGATGTTACGGGTGAGTTCAAGCATTTGCGTTAATGTGGAATCTGACAATAAATATTCATTGATGAGGCTGCGTGTTTCAAGTTCATTCGTCTCACTATTTGTGATATTTATTTGGCAGAAACTTGCTTCAAATTGTTTGATGAGTAACTTACCAAAACTGCTATATAGTGTATCCTCATCTGTAGCATCATCTCGTAGACGATCAATCTGATAAATTGCTTCTAGCTCACGATTTCGCTCAGCTAATCGCCACATGGTTCGTGCTTGCACAACAGCAGAATCGACTTGGCTTTCAGCTAATTTGAGTAAGTCAATTGCATCAGATTCAAACGGATTGCTATCTCGTGCCAGTACAATGCCCCCAGCAACTGTTTTTTCACGGTCTATATAAATCCGTAAGCCGAGGGTGTGTTGCCAAGCACTTTCATCTAATGGTTGGGGATTTTCAAACGCCATTGCATCACGCGCTAATACCATACCCATATCTTGGGGCATGCCAACTGCGGCAATTAACTCTGTTTCACCAGTTTTGACATCTACTAGTAATACAGAACAAGCATCTGCATCAAAATAGACCTTTAATAAGCGGACGATATGCCGAAACATCATCATGGGATCACTTTCCTCGTCAATCCCGTCGCGTGCCGCATCCATTGCAATTAATAAATTTAATTGAAGTTCTTTTAGTTTATCGGTCATATACAATCCATTTTAATGTTTCTCTAGTAAAAATGATGTAGGATGAAGTCAATGTTGTATCATGAAAAAAATCAGGCTATCCTGAATATCTATTAGTATACTGAATTCACAAATCTTTGTGGATTTTTGTATGAACAATTTGAGACATAAGGGGACAAATTTGGCTGAAGTATCTTCAGAACCCAAACTTATTCAAGATTATGAGGCGATTCGACTCCGTGAATATGAGTTGATTACGGATATGCTAGAGATTTTGCCTCGTATAGATAACATTGGTGAACAACGCATTGGGCAAGTTCGAGATGCGATGTTTCATGCTGATCATCCATATTTGATGGTTTTGGTTGGTCCATTTAGCTCAGGTAAATCTAGTATTATCAATGCATTGCTTGGCGAAGAAGATTTTCTAAAGATAGGTCCTATTCCTACAACTGATCGAATTAGTATTCTCCGTTGGGGAGAAGATGCTCGAAACATGGGAACAGCAGGTGGTGCAGACACCGTCTTTTATCCATCACCATTGCTTCGTAAAGTGAGTTTTGTCGATACGCCTGGGCTTGAATCTGTGTTTAAAGAGCATGAAGAAACCACACGGAAATTCTTGCATCGTGCCGACGTTGTTTTACTGGTGATGTTAGCCACACAAGCTATGACACAAAGTAACCTCGAATATCTCAAGACCTTCAAGGAATATGGCAAAAAAGTCATCATTGTCATTAGTCAAGCTGATTTGATTAATGAAGAAGAACGGGAAACGGTCTTGCAATATGTGAAAGACCAAAGCCGAGACAAACTTGGATTTGAACCTGAAGTATGGTTGGTTAGTGCGAAAAAAGGTCTCCAAGCCCGTGAAGGCGGTGTCTTAAATGAGGAACTTTGGCAAGAAAGTGGCTTGAACAAAATTGAAGACTATGTCAATAAGCAACTTGGAGATGCTGATCGTTTACGCCAGAAATTACAGACACCGCTTCAAATTGTCCAAACGGTTCATCAAGGTGCTTTAGGCGCAGTACGGGATAATCAAACTACATTTGACCGTTATCGCAATATCACCGATAACATCGACCAACAACTCGCGGCGCAAAAGCGTGAACAAGAGAAAACAGTGCGTGATATTAACCACGAAGTTGAAACACGTTTCCGCCAAACTGGGGAACGCAGTGCTGATGCTATCTTAGAAATCTTCCAATTTTCGCGCGCATTTAGCTCTTTGGGACGTGGTTTGATGGAGCTATTTCGCTTGTCGCAATTATTGAGACGTAATGATAGCCCATCCTATATGGAAGCAGTTTTTAATCGTTATCATGTATTTGACTCAATTGACGAACTTCCTACAGAAGTTGCCAAACTTGCGCCACGTCTTGAAGGTCAAGACATGCAGGATTTAGATGATTTAGTGAAGTATGGCAACAAAGAAATTGCTAATTTACCAGTGGATATGCGTGAGAAATTAATTGGCTCAATCCAAGCACCTGCAACCTATGATCGTTCGTTCTTACAGGACATTCGTAACGAATTGGATGATATTGAACGCGAAGCGAAAATGGTTGAGACCGAAAAACTTGAAAGTGTGCGCCAAAATACATTGGTCTATCTCGCAATTTGGGAATTATTCATGGTAATTCTCTTGATTGCTCTTGTGTATAGTTGGAGTTTTGTTGATAGTTTGATGGATTTCCCATTGGCAATTATCTCACTATTTGTGCTACTCGGTGCGGCATTGATTGGATTTGCGGCACTGCCTTTACGTGGACGGACAATTCATACAGCCTATGTCAATCGCTTACTAAAGTTGCAAGCCCGTTATACAGATATATTAACGAAAGCGGCAGACAAACAAATTGAATATGGGATGCAATTACGGCGCGAGACAATTAATCCATTATCACGCCTAGTTGAAGCACAAGCAACTATTCAAAGTGAACAATTAACTAAATTAAATGCCAGCGGAAAAGATATTGCAAAAATTGAAGAAGCTCTCAATGCTCTTGGTAAACGCAAAATTCTCGGCATGATACTGTAGAAAAGTGAGGATATTTTGACAATTCCAACAACTACAACTTTAGAAGGACCGATAGCCGCATTGCGAGAAAAGGCGATTGAGGCGATTGATGATGTTGCATTGGCATTAGCTGAGGATGGCGATAGTACCCAGTCTGACGTAAAAAAATTACGCGATATGGCGCAAGATTTGCGAAATATGTTTTTCATGGTGGCTATAATTGGTGAATTTAATGCTGGTAAATCATCATTTGTTAATGCTCTTATTGGCGAAAAATTACTCCCGATTGGCATAACACCGACGACTGAATACATTGAATTAATTCGTTACGCTGAAGAAGCAGACCGTAACCCTGCAATTGTTGATAATGCTTTACGTGAATGGGCGCATCCTAATACGGGTGCACCGGGTGTTGCGATTGTCGATACACCGGGCACAGGCTCAGTTTTTCAGAAGCATGAGACTATCGCTAAAGAGTTCTTGCATCGTAGTGACCTTGTTATCTTTCTAATAAGTGCGAAACATGCTTTTGCAGATACTGAACGCCTCTACTTGCAATTGGCAAAAGATTATAATAAGAAAATCATTCTTGTTGTTAATCAGGTTGATTTGCTCAAAGCGAATGAACAGATGGAAGTTCGGCGTTTTATCGAGAATCAGGTCAAGGAAACGCTTGAAATTGAACCTTTGCTATTTATGGTATCCGCTAAAGAAGCTCTTGATGCAATCAGCGCACCAACTACAGAAGACCCCGGTAATGTTGGGGCAGTAAAAGCACATTTACGTGGTGTGTATGCTGAGTCGCCGATTGCCAAACAAAAACTTCTCGCTCAATTGGATACCGCGTCACGGATTATCCAAAAATATCATGATTCAGCGAAAGAAAAAGCCTTTTTAGTTAGTGGTGATATTACCAAAGTTAAAGATGTTCAGAATGAGCTAGAACAGCAATCACTCGGTTTAGAACAGCGCATGAAAGAAGCCTCTGGCGAAATTGACACGGTGCTAGAAAGTGTCCGCGCTCGTGGTATGAATTTTATAGATACGAACTTGAGTTTCAGTAAATTTGGGCGTGGAGTCGATAAGAATAAACTCCAAGCTGAATTCCAAGAGGTCGTTATTGGTCGCTCATTGCGCGATATTAGCGATGCGGCAAATGGTTATATCAATGCTGTTGTTGACCAAAGTAGATTATATTGGCGCGGTGTCATTGACCGATTGAATCGCTTACAAGATCTGATGGAAAAAGAGATGGGCGGTTTGGATAGTGGTATTTATGCCGAGCAACGTCAGGGGTTACAAGAAGCTATTAAGATTGCAGAAAGTGAATTGAAATCTTATTCATCAGGCGAGGTTATTGGTGAATTAAAACAAGCCTTTGATGCCAATATGGGCAACATTCAATTATCAGCCTTAGCCTCAATTAGTGGTGTTGTAGCTGTTGTTGCCGCAACAATTTTAACACCAGGTCCTGTTATTGGTGTCGGTGCGGCGGCATTTGCTTTACCAATGGCTCTTGTCGGTGGTGCAGTGGCTTTGATTGCTGGTGTACCTGCGGTGGTGTACATTCGCCGTTTATCAAAAGAGACAAAAGGTAAATTTAACGACCGCATTGATACGCTTATCAAGAATTATCATCAAGCCTTAGATGAACTTACCAAGAAAGAACGTAATCGCCTGACACAATATGGCAATCAGGTTTTGACTCCTGTATTCAGTCGCCTTGAAGTCTTGTCGTCACGTTATGCAGAGCAACAACGCAAACTTGAGCGTTATCAACGTGATATGAAAGATTTGCGCGGACGTATTGAGGATTTAGCTTAACAAGATGGTGTTCTTAGAGAGGATAAAATGCCTTTATTAGTACAAATTCAAATTTTTGGACAAGTCCTTTTAACGGCATTGTTAAGTGCTTTAATTGGTTTAGACCGTGAACGTCGTGATAAATCAGCTGGCTTGAGAACGCATATGCTGGCAGGCATTGGTGCTTGTGCCTTTACTGCGGTCGGTGCGCTGGCTTTCCCCGAAGCGGATATGTCGCGTGTTGCTGCCGCAGTAGTATCAGGCATTGGATTCTTAGGCGCAGGTGTTATCTTTCATAGTGAAAACCGCGCCCATGACTTGACGACTGCCGCCAGTATCTGGGTGACTGCGGCAGTTGGTGTTGCTGTGGGAGTCAAGGCATGGTTTTTAGGTATCGCAATGACCGTGACAATCTGGATTATTCTTGCTGTAATACATGGTTTTGAAGACCGTTTCATGGATGACTCATCATAGATTATGAAGCTCTTGCAAGTCATCAATCAGTGGCGTAATGTCAGGCTCTTTACCGTTTGCCGACCCGTAATAGTCGCTGATTTCATCTTCGCCTAATAAAACATGAGCAATATTTCGCATCCCATGAGCAAGAGCATTTAAATCATAGCCACCTTCCATTACAAAAACAATTTTGCTATCGCATAATTCTTTTGCGAGTTGCAAAAGGTCTTGTGTGAGATGAGCATAGCCTGTGTGGGTAAGTTGCATCATAGCTAGTGGGTCAACGTGATGTGCATCAAATCCTGCTGAGACTAAAATGAGGTCAGGCTGGAAGCGTTCCGCCGCAGGACGAAGCACTTTTTCATACAGTGCTTTATAACTATTATCTCCATGTCCTGACCGCAAAGGCATATTTAAAGTTGTCCCAATACCGTCTCCTGCCCCTGTATCATGCAGTGCGCCTGTACCTGGATAAAAAGGATATTGGTGTGTAGAAATGAATAATACACTAGGGTCATCATAGAAGACATCTTGTGTGCCATTGCCATGATGCACATCAAAATCAACAATCATCACTTTTTTTATCCTATGAACGGCTTGAGCATGTCTTGCGCCAATAGCAATATTACTGATTAAGCAAAATCCCATTGCTCGCGTAGGTGTTGCATGGTGTCCGGGAGGGCGAACTGCTGCTAGTGCATTATTAGCTTTACCTGTCATGACTGCGTCAATCGCTGTAACAACACCACCTGCTGACAAACGCGCAATCTGTGGCGATTGTGGCAAGGCGTAGGTATCTTGGTCAAACATCATCATGTCACTTTGTTGACTCACCATCGTAAGCGTATCCAGATGTTTTTGAGTATGTACTCGCAAAATTTGCTCATCGGTAACTGGCTTTGGAGTGACCAATTCCATGCGTTCAGTCAAATCTGCTGCTTTAAGGACTTCCCAAACTTTTTCAATCCGTCCTGGATGCTCAGGGTGGTGATGTCCTTGCATTTTATGTTGTGCGTAACTATCGTGCGTGACATAGAGCGTTGCCATAAGTTTCGCTTTCTATTGATGCTAAGTGTATTGTGATATGATACCCTAGTATTGGATGAACTTTAATATTTTACTTGCATGAAGATTGAAATTTTGGTTATGGTATGACCTCATCAAAACCTAAACAACGATTACGCCCTCTTAGACGGCGTTCTGGAGGTGTTTACTTTGGTTTTCGTAAGCCAAGAAAAAGAGATAAGGGTGGCTCGATGCGATATGAACGCCTTGTAACTTGGGCGACAAAAGAATGGGAGTCGCGCTATGGTGATATGCCCTTTATGACAATTTGGGCATCATCTGAATGTGGTAATAAAATAGCGCAAGAAAAGGTTAAACCTCAAAGAAAACTGCGTGGCAAAGCTCGTTATCTTGGTTTTGAGGAGGTTGATGCGGATGTTGTTATTCCCATCAGTGATTACGGGTCGCGTGGGAGAAAAATGGTACTCACGGCAACCGCAGGAGCATTTGTTTTTAAATTTACTGATACTAAGACTGATGAAACTTTTGAAGTTATTTATGCCAGTTCCTATATTGATGATGATGTTCAAGATTTAACTGCTGTTGCTCTTGTCCCAGAAGGGCGCTTGGATAGTTGGGCAAGTTTTGAATCCATCTGTGCGCGTTCAGTTCGTCCTCGTATTCGCCGCCGACGAGATGTCTATATTATTGGGGGGACGGAATCTTTTTTTGACCCCAATGTCTTATGGGACGATGTCATCCTCGACTCTGACCTTAAGACAGCCATCATGGATGATGTAGAAGCATTTTTCAATGAAGGTGTGGATATTTATCGTCAATTAAAACTGACCCCTTTCCGTAAGTTATTGATGGCAGGTGTCCCCGGAACTGGCAAGACGATGTTGTGTGCGGCATTGGCAAAACATGCCCTTAATCAGCGTCGAATTGTGGTCTATGTGAGTGGGAGTGACCGTGATGGAGCAACTTTCGAGAAAATGCAACGAGCCTTCCAAGCTGTGGCTTCCGCAAGTTTACCGACTCTTTTGATTGTTGAAGAAATTGATGCTTATTTGCGTGGTGACGACAAAGCCCGAATTCTCAACGTGTTGGATGGTATCGAAAGTCCTAACAATAGCAAAGGGACTTTGATGATTGCGACTACTAATTACCCTGAAGCCATAGATGACCGTGTGTTCAAACGTCCCGGACGCCTAGATCGTATTTTTGTTGTGCCAACTATTCAAGACGAAAATATTGCTGAGAATATGTTACGACACTATATGGCAGAACAATGGATGGAAGATCATGCTGAAATTACCCACAAATTGCTGAAACAACCGGGGGCATTCGTTCGTGAAGTTGCGCTTCATGCTCGGATGTTAGCGGCTCACGAACGGCAAACCCACGTTACACTCAATATGCTGGAATCATCCGTTGATAGTTTGCTACGGCAGATGAAAATGGATGGTAGTTTCTTACAACAACGTCGTCCACTGGGCTTAGGGTCTAGTAGTAATAATCGGCGACGTACATTCGGCTTAGATGATGATTATTAACGGTAGGGCAAATATTCATGAAGCGTAAGAATTCGGAAAATGCTAATCGAATCAGCGTTATTATTTTGCTGAGTATCATTATTCTCGGTGGAATTTGTGCAAGTCTATTTGTATGGATTGCTTGAAACTAAACTGAAGAAAATATGCCGTGACTAGAAAACAAAAAGTTTTGGATATTCAATCTAATGAAACAAAGATATTGCACGGTGGGAATATTAATGAAGTTTTTCTACAGAATGATACAGTAATTCGCAAAACAGGGGCATGGTCGCCTTTTGTACATCAATTACTTCAATACCTAACAGATAATGGTTTTGATTATTCTCCACGATTTATTGAAGCCAACGATAAACAAGAACTACTTTCTTATATCGAAGGCGAAATGGGGCATTATCCACTCAAGTCTTATATGTTGACTGACGAAATTCTTGTGGAATCAGCAAAAATTTTACGACAGTTCCACGACATAACCCAAGATTTTGTTGTTCCCCACGATGCTAAGTTTTTTACTCCCAACCTTGCACAGCATCCTCATGAGGTCATATGCCATAACGACTTTGTTCCCTATAATCTCGTGTTTCGTAATGAGCGGATTGCTGGCATCATTGACTTTGATACCGTCGCACCCGCGCCACGCATTTGGGATATAGCATACGCTGTTTATCGTTTTTCTCCCCTAGCTTGTGATGAACATTGTCAGGATATGGGCTGGCAAACAATCCCAAATCGAAGCAAACGCTTGAAATTATTTTGTGAAACTTACCAAATAGAAAACCCTGAAAATCTCATTGAAACTGTCATAAGACGCTTATTGGCACTTATCCAATTTATGAAAGAAAATGGTAATAACCTTGAGCATATCCCTATATACGAACGTGATATTGCCTATATAGAAGCCAATAAGGATTATCTGGAATCAGGGTTGTTAGGATGACTATATTTTTGATTATTCAATAGGTCTATAAATCATGTAGTCAAAGCCATTCATCGGTACAACCTCGTTGAGTTCATAGTTGCGTCCAACTGCTTCCAAGACAGGGGTGGGATAAAATTGCGCTCTGAAAATAATTATCCCAAATACTTGATTTTCAATATCCTCAAGTAATTCATCACCATTCCATAAGCCATTTAACCATAAATTACGAAGTTGAGTTGGGTTCGTTATGACCTCACGACCTGCAACCAAGCTAAATCCTGCTTCTTCGCTCATTACTGGGTCGTCAGTTTCTTGAAATAGGCTGACGATATAATCTCCATTTTCGACATCCTCTGCTGTGACAAAGTGTCCAATATTTGCATAGCCCAATGTATCGTAGCTTGCACTATCATAATGCCTATCGAAAACATTGGGCTGGATATTTAAAACATCCGCAATTGTCCCGAAAAATATCCCCTCTGTTGGCATCTTGAAGGTCATCATGCCATAGCCGATATAAAGTAATGGAATAACGACTAAGGCAATTTGTGTGATAAATTTGTGCTGGTTGATGATAGGTTGCAATAGCCGAGCATAGAATGAACTCTGGTTGAATATCCACTGATTATTCAGTATTTTGCTAAAGCATAATCCACTGAGAATACACATCCCCGCGATACTGGTTGCGAAATAGCTATCGCCTGCACCCCATGTGCCACTGCCATATGCTCCCAATACCGTTGCTCCAATAAACCATACACTATAGAGCGAAAGACGGTCAAAATATAACTCATAAGCTACATATAATATTGCAGGAATGATGAGTAGAAAGTGCAATCTGAGCCACAGATAGGTTAAACCAAATGTCTGTAATGGATTGAATTCATTGACGTTAGCTAGAATAGCTTGTCGCCACCATTCCCCATTAGTATCAAAGGTTAGCCAAGCGAAAATCAATCCGCCAACGGATGCGAAGGCTAAACCCCAAATGACGCTTCTGCGTGGACTGCGTATAAACATCCAAGCTAAAGTTGCTATGGCTGTGATTGCCGCGAGTTGTTTCGTATAGCCAGCAATAATAATCAATAGTAATCCAGTTAATATCCCCTTTGTGTTTTTCTTAGGGAATGTGTAGCTTAGAATAATAATGGCGGTTGTCTCAAACATGACCATCATAATGTGTTGTCGTAGTAATGGGCTAATGTGATAAATCGTGTTAGAGGATAAAAACGCTAATCCAGATAAGAATGCTATCCACCTGTGTTTTGTCTCTCGGTTTACAGCATAAGATATTGCGCCAGCAGTTATGAGCGCAGAGGCAAAACTAAGCAATCGCGCATACCAATAGGCTTCGCCAAATATCCACACAAATGGGGCGGCAATAATGTGATATAGAGGCGGATAATTACTAGAATAATATGGGAGGCTATCTGTATTTTGATATGGATAACGAAACTCGCTGAATAATATGGTATCGACTAACTCAAAGCCTTCACCTTGGTCATAGTCATAAGGAAAGGTGATAATTTTGTAGCTAAAAGCAACTAAAACAAGGAGGGCAAACAGCAAAATAACAGTGGCAAATGACATCAATCCAAAATGGACTTGCTTCATGCAGGGTCATCTCCTAATGGAATGAGTGATAATCCTACGAGTGCTACAAACCCCATCACGACCAATGCGGATAATTGAGCAGGACCAATCCCGCCTTCTCGTCCACCACCGATGAAATCAAGTGCGAGAATACCCACAAATGCCAATCCACCTATGGATAATAAAATGAAACCCAATTGCCGTTTGGTGAAGGTGAAGTTTTCTGAAAATATTTCTTTTAGATTATGCGTTACTTGTTCTTCTGTTGGGTTATCCATAGTAATGCTCTCTTAAATAATTAGTTATTTAAGTGTAGAAGTGAACCCAAGTTCGGGGAAGGGGCAAATCAGAACGTTGGGCAATATAACAAGCAAAATTTCCGTAGATGAAATACGGACAAACTGCTATGCTTTTGGTATACATCTGCAATCTGGAGTTCATAATGTCTAACATCACTCGCCTGCATCGAACGAAAACAAATGACCCACTTCGACCAACCTTTCATTTTACTGCACCCAAAAATTGGCTAAATGATCCTAATGGATTGGTGCAATGGAAGGGGAAGTATCATCTGTTTTATCAACATCATCCTATGAGTAATGAGTGGGGTTTAATTCACTGGGGACATGCCATCAGTGACGATTTAGTCCATTGGGAAGATTTACCGATTGCCTTGTCTCCAACACCAGATTCGTATGATGAACGTGGCGTATGGTCAGGATGCCTAGTTGATGATGACGGTGTAGCAACAATTCTCTATACAGGGGCAAGGGGTGGCGTATATGAGCATCAGACAGTGTGTATTGCAACGAGTGAAGATGATAACCTCGTAACATGGACTAAGTATGAAAATAACCCTCTAAAAATTGAAAGACCAAAAGATTTAGCTTACTCAGGCTTTCGTGACCCCTACGTTTGGAAGCAAGACGGTATGTGGAAGATGGTCATTGGGGCAGGGGCTAAAGATGGTTGTGAAGCAGTTTTGCTCTATGAAGGAGATACACTCTATAATTGGCGATATGTAAGTCCTCTATATACCAACGATGCTAAAAACGAATATGTTTATGAATGCCCTAATTTCTTTAAACTAGGCGATAAGTGGGTTTTGATTGTCTCTGTCATGCCGACATCACACGTTGAATATTTTGTTGGTCTCTTCTGGAATAATCATTTTATTGTGGAAACCCACGGGAAGTTGGGTGATGGGTCACTCTATGCACCATTGACTTTCTTAGATGACAATAATCGACGCTTGATGATAGGTTGGGTGCAAGAAACACAACAAAATAAAGAGTTAGATTGGGCGGGAATGATGTCGATACCGATGGAACTCATGTTGTTAGACAACAATCAATTAGCTATAACGCCAATTGGAGAAATTTTCGATAATCAACTAGCAACTCACTATCAACAATTTCATGATGTAACAGTTGAAGATTTAGCAGTAATTCAAAATAGCTTACCATCCAAACGCTTGAAAGTGGTTATTTCTGATGATTTGAGCAAAGTTATTTTTATAGATGGTTCAATAATCGAATATTTTGATTTTCCAGATTATCGCGTTCGACGTGTTTATGATAATGGGGCAGACTTGACCCATATTGCAGAATTTTTCAATTTCCCCCTAAAGCGTATTGGGGTTTGGCTAATGCCAGATACAGTGTAATTTTGTGCAACTCGCCCCTTATATCCCTTGCAGAATACCTATTTGAACATTGTGAACAGCGTGTTATGCTTTGTGCTGATTTTTATTAGACAATTTAAGGTTGCTTTGCATCTCACAAAACCTATGATACGATGTCTTGTGAACCATTAAGACCCTTATAGACAATTAGGAGCATCAGAAATTATGTTGAAGACCCATACGTGCGGAGAACTCCGTTCAGAACATATTGGAAAAACAGTGACGTTGGCGGGTTGGGTCAATCGTCGGCGTGACCAAGGCGGAATTATTTTTATTGATTTACGTGACCGTTGGGGCATCACACAAATTACTGTTGATCAAAATAACGCTTCTGACGCACATACTACAGCCGATAAAGTACGGAATGAATATGTTGTTCAAATTATTGGTGAAGTTGTTGAACGTCCGGGCGAGACTAAAAATGATGACTTACCAACAGGGCAAATTGAAATTGCGGCAACAGAAATCAACATTCTGAATGAATCCAAGACTCCACCGTTTTATATCAATGATGATGAACGTATCGAAAAAGAAGGTCTTGCTGAAGAAATTCGTATGAAGCATCGTTATCTGGATTTGCGTCGCCAGAAAATGCAGAAAAATATTGTCTTGCGCCATCGCACTATCAAATTCATTCGGGATTACTTAGATAAACAAGAGTTTATTGAAGTTGAAACACCGATTTTATTCAAAACAACTCCTGAAGGGGCGCGTGATTTTCTCGTACCTAGTCGCCTACAACCGGGGAAGTTTTATGCGTTGCCCCAATCTCCGCAACAACTCAAACAAATGCTAATGGTTGCTGGGGTTGAAAAATACTTTCAGATTGCGCGTTGCTTCCGTGATGAAGATTTGCGTGGTCAACGTCAACCAGAATTTACTCAACTCGACCTCGAAATGAGTTTTGTTGAGCGCGAAGATGTGATGGCACTCAATGAGAAAATGATGACAGAATTGGTGCAAACAGTGGCACCAGATAAAACAATTATGCAAACACCCTTCCCACGCATCCTTTATAAAGATGCTATGGAATGGTATGGGGTAGACCGCCCTGATATTCGTTATGGAATGAAAGCTGTTGATATTAGTGAAATGGCAGGACGCAGTGGCTTCCAAGTCTTTGTTGATAACGTCGAAGCTGGTAAACCTGTCAAATGTATCCGTGCGCCAAAAATGGTAGAAGGCATGAGTAAGACGAAGCTCAAAGCCTTTATGAAAGACCTAGAAGATGTTGCAAAATCGGCTGGTGCAAAAGGGTTAGCGTGGTTATCTCTACCTGCTGATGAAGAAGGCGAAGTACAAGGACCTATTGGTAAGTTCTTTACAGTAGACCAAAAACTAGAATTAATCGAAACAATGGGCGCCGAAGCCAATGATTTGCTTTTATTCTTGAGCGATGAACGTCAAATTGTTTGGGATGTGACGGCGGCGTTACGTCCTCGACTCGCGCAAGAACTCGGCTTGCTAGACCCTAATATCCTTGCCTATTGCTGGGTGATTGATTTCCCCATGTTCATGTGGAATGAAGATGAAGAACGTTGGGATCCATCACAGCATATGTTCACCATGCCCTTACCCGAAGACGCAGACATGATTGAAGACAAACCAGGCGAAACGCGTGGTAGCCAATACGATATGGTCTGTAATGGGCATGAGGTTGCAGGGGGCAGTATCCGTATTCATGACCGTGAGTATCAAAAGAAAATATTCCCATTAATTGGTCAAACCATGGAACATGCGATGGAACAATTCGGTCATATTATTGAAGCCTTCGAGTATGGTGCGCCACCACATGGCGGCATTGCATGGGGGCTTGACCGTGTTTGCGCCTTATTGGCAGGTGAACCAAATATCCGTGAAGTGATTGCTTTCCCTAAAACACAAACAGGTGCAGATGTTATGGCGGGTGCGCCTTCCAGACCTGAAGAAGGTCAACTGGGAGACTTACATATTGCACTATTAGAACTAGAAGAAGAGTAGGCGATTATAGTAGGGTCAGACCGACGGTCTGACCTTTTTCATTGCAAATTTTATGCGGTTTGGTCGGCTTCTGTAATTGGATAATCAGGCGTTTCTACACTTGGCTCTGGTACAAGTACATACCCATGTACAATACCAGCTAAAGCACCACCAGCAAATAAACCCACAAAATAAGGTATAACATAATCAAAGCTACCAGCAACTAATGCAGGACCTAAGGTGCGTGCAGGATTAACTGATGCACCTGTCATCCCACCTGTTGCAAAAATGAGGGCTGCCAATGTTAAACCGATAGCAAGTGCCGCATTATTACCAGCTTTGCTATAGACTGCTCCTTGATAAATCGCACTGAGCAAAAAGAAAATCAGCACAGCTTCAATACCTGCTGCTTGCCAGACATTACTTTCTGTTAGGAAACCTGTTGTTTGACCAAAATTGAAGTTGCCTTCACCAACAAAATCTAGAACTGCCGCGCCTTCAGCACCCCCAACAAGGGCAACGACAAGATAAGCCGCAATAATCCCACCAATAAATTGGGCTACGATATAAGCACCTGCCTTGACAGCGTCGATTTTGCCTCCAACAAGCAAACCGACGGTGACCGCTGGGTTAAATTGTGCGCCTGAAATATGACCATAGGCGAAGATGAGTCCGACTAAGACCAAGCCATGCCCTAAAGCTGGTGCGACAATTCCAAATTGAGGTGCTACGATGACGGAGGCAATCCCAATAAAGCAAAGCGTAAATGTGCCAATGAATTCGGCTAGTAATTCCTTCGTATTCATAAAAAACTTCTCCCAAGTTGTGTATAGACCGGGTAAGTATAGTGGGAGATTATAACCTTGAATATTCCTATTTTTTATAATTCAACATTAGTAATCTTTAATGACTTTTTGATGATTTCACCTACAAAATGTGTTGTATATCTGCTATAAATAAGGTTACCTGCAATGTGCGTGATGATTCCACCATATTTTGGGCCAACACTAACGAGACGGGAACGCGGGTTAAGAGCGCAGGACGTGATATGCCTGCGAGGCTGAGACGAAATGCGTTTACAGCGTACCCACCTGCATACGCAGGTCTCAAAATCGGCTTTCACACGGCAGAGCAGGTTTGGACTTATTAAAACAGCGCATCCATAATTGGGTGCGCTGTTTATTTTAGATTTTATGCTAATCATTCTTATTGATTATATTGGTCGCCGAAAATGCTGGTCATGAGTTGTGGCAGACGAGCAACATTAGGAATGAGTACCGAAGCTCCTTCTGGTGTTGACCAAGATTGCAGATATTGATAATCGACTACACCCATTGTGATATTTTCGCGTGGAACATCCTTGACATACAAGCCAAGCTGAATAATCTGCTCAAAACTCAAGCCTGTATAGACATTGCCTTGCCAAGATGCCCATAAAGAAGGCGAACGAGCAATCAGGGCTGGAATCATATCCAAATCCAGTACACGGTCACGTAGAGCATAAATGACTTGTTGCTGACGCTCTGCACGTTGGATATCGCTATCTCCATGTCGTGTGCGAGCAAATCTGAGTGCATCATATCCCTCTAAGAAGTGTGTGCCTGCTGGCAGATAAAAGGGGTCATAGCCATAATTCATACTTGGATATTGTGGGTCATTAATCGTGTAACTTGTCTCGACTTCAATACCACCAACAGCATCAATCAAATCAATAAATGCCTGAAAATCTACAGCCATGTAATCATGAACGCGAATGCCAAAATTTCGAGACACAGTCGAGCGCATCAACTCAGGACCATAACCAGCTTGTTGAATCTCACCGAGAACCATTGCCGAATTAATACGTTGACGGGAAGCATAACCATCAATAACAACATAAGTATCTCGGGGCAGGCTAAGTACGCCAATTGAATTAGATATTGGGTCAATACTAACTAACATCATTGTATCGGTACGATAGGTCAGCCCTGATTCGCCAGGTCGTCTATCTAAACCAACTAAGACCATCGTAAATCGTGATTCACCATCCCAAGGTTCGAGCGCAATAGAACTCCCATCTTCAAGGACTAGCGTATCATCTATCAGAACATCGCTAAAATCACTCCGCGCGACTACAGCCGTCGGCAAGACAACATCTGCTGTCGGGATAGGGGCGACTTCAGCGTTGGATGCTTGTACAATGACAAATGCACCGAAGCTTACTACTAATACGACTGCGAATAATGCACCCGCGACAACTACCCAGACCCATTCGCCTGCTGAATTGCCACGATTATTCATCCGACGTTTACGAACACGGTCCCGCACTGCTGAATTTTGCATCGGTGGTGGCGGTGGTGGTGCGTTTCGCTTATTTGCATATTCTTTTGTGCTATAAACTGGGCGCGGTGATGGAATAGATGCTTCATTGTTATTATCCATCTGCCCATTTTGTGGCTCATCTATCATGGAATTTGAACCATTCTTTACTAGAATAGACATATAACATTAACAGTATAGGCAGGGTGCAATAATGCGTCAATGGCGTGTGATATACGATAAACCTCTGATTGGTTCGCATAATATGGCAATAGATGAGGCAATTATGCAAGCTGTAGCACAGGGTTTCAGCCAACCTACACTACGTTTATATGTTTGGCAACCACATTGTTTGTCCTTAGGCTATGGACAACGAATACGGGATGCTGACCTAGATAGACTGGAAGCTAAAGGATGGGATATTGTTCGCCGTCCCACAGGTGGTAAAGCTATTTTACACGGGGATGAATTGACTTATAGTGTTTCTCTCCCGAAAGACCATGACCTTGCACAAGGGGATATTATTGAGAGTTATCGGCGGATTAGCGAAGCTCTTATTTTATCGCTTCAGTATTTAGGGTTAAGTCCTGCATCTGAAAAGCAAGCGAAAGGTAATTCAGGGTTAGGACCTGTGTGCTTTGAAGTGCCATCACACTATGAAATTACATCAAACGGTAAAAAACTTATCGGTAGCGCACAAGTCCGTCGGCGAGATGGAATCTTACAACATGGTACATTGCCATTATTTGGTGATATTACGCGCATCTGTGATGTACTTGTCTACGATAACGAAACTGAACGCGACCAAGCGAAACAAAGTGTCGCTGAAAGAGCAACCACACTCGAAAACGTTTTGGGCAAGGTTATCTCATGGGATGAGGTCGCTAATGTAATTGCAGAAGGTTTTGCCAACAGTTTTGATTTGGAATTTGAAATTGGAGAATTATCTGAGTATGAAGTGGACTTAGTCAATCAATTTCTGGATGAACGATATGAAAATCCTGCTTGGATTAACAAACGTTAGCTAATCTCATGGTTTATACGGCATGTGCACAGAGAAATCTATTTTATCCCAAATAATTTGGGATATAACTTAGAAATAGCTGTTGCAAGTGAGGAAAATATGCTATAATTAGAACAAGTTTTCCAGAAAAGGTTGCTCAAAAATGACAACTAAACAACTGCCACTTTTCCCATCACAACCCTCATCACCAGACGATATTAGCAAGTATACGCCTATTGGTGCAACTTTGGAGCATTTTCGTAAGTTTCTGACTCGTGAAGGCAAGTCTGAACATACTGTAAAAGCCTTTATGGGGGATATGAACCTTTTAACAGAGTATACCGACGAAAATACACCTATTGATAAATATACAACCAGTATGCTCAATGACTATCTTGACTGGATGGAAAATCGGCGTGGTGTTTCATGTAGTCGTAAGACTTATGCTCGAAGAGTAACAACGCTGAAAGTATATTTCAAATGGATAAAGAGCCTTAGTGCTATTAAGCATGACCCTGCTTTAGCCGTGTTGCAACGCTCAGGTCCTGCGCCCTTATCACATGTACTCATGCCAGATGAGGTTGATGCTGTTTTAGATATTGCTCAAAGGCAGAAAAAGGGCGATGAAACTGATTTTCGTCCCGAGTTGTTATTCCGCTTATTATTGCAGACAGGTATCAAGAAGAGTGAAACAGGGCGTTTGACTTTAGACGATTTCGATAAAGATAGTTCAACGGTCATTATTAAGCATAAAGCGAAAAATATTTACAAAGAGCGTCGTATCCCAATTGAAAGTGATATTTTCGACTTAATTGACTTGTACACAGCACAATATCAACCTAAAGATACGCTATTCACTTGTACTACACGTAACTTAGAATATATTTTGACTGATTTGGGACGTGATGCAGGTATTGAATTTAAATTGTCGTTCGAGGTCATGCGTTGGACAATGGCTGTGCGCGATTGGCGCAGCGGAGAAGATGAAGAGACTATCCGTGAGAAAATGGGTTTGAGCCAGACCAGTTGGTACGAAACAAGTAACAAAATAAAGCGACTCATTGCACAACAAGTCGCTAGTGAAAATTCTGCTATGTAAGGTAATTCAGCTTTAATATACCTTTAGCAACAAGCCTTTGAGGTATTCGCCTTCGGGGAAGGTCAAAGCAATTGGATGGTCAGCACTTGCGCTGAGATGCTTGATAATTTGCGCTTGCCGACCACTATCCGCTAATGCCCCAAATACAATTTTCTGGAATAAATCTCGGCTAATTGCCCCTGAACAAGAGAATGTCATCAGATAACCACCTGATTTAACCAACTTAAAACCATTGAGATTGATGTCTTTATAGCCTCGTGCCGCACTATCTACTTGTCGTTTATTCTGGGCAAATTTTGGCGGGTCAAGAATGACGAGGTCATATTCTTCCTGACGCTCTACAGCATCTCGTAAATAATCAAAAACATCAGCCTGAATAAAATCGACATTTTTATCGCGCCATTCATTACCTTTGTAGGTGTGTTGAGCGAGTTCAAGAGCTTCTTCAGATGAATCAACATTGACGACATACGCCGTTGAACGCAAGCCAAATCCTCCTGAAAATGAGAATGTGTTCAGAATGCGATTATTGTCAAATGTCCAACTGTTTTGTTCAGATAATTCTTCTATAAGCGCATGATTTTCGCGTTGGTCAAGGTAATAGCCTGTTTTATGACCTGTGCGAATATCAACTATACGGATGAGATTATCATCACGGAATGGAACCAGTTCAGGTGGTTCTTCGCCCCATAATAACCCTTTTGCCTCTTTGAGTCCTTCTTTGCCTCGTACATCGACATCACTACGCTCATAGATTCCTTTTATTGGCATATCCGCTTGCTCAAACAAGTCGGCAAGTAATTCAGCAATCATTTGTTTTTGTTGGTCGATATATAGAGTAAGGGCTTGGAGAACGAGATAGTTGCTATAACGGTCTACGATTAAACCCGGAATGAAGTCATTTTCAGCATTGATGATACGGTTGCCTGCGTAAAATTCTGGTTTTGGATAACGGGTCATAATTGCTCGCTGGAGCATGTTACGCCACCATGATTCATCAATGGTTTCATCTTCCCATGTCATAATACGAACTTGGATTTGCGAGAGATGATTCCAATAGCCACGTGCTAGAAAATTTCCTTTGTGGTCAAGCACTGTGACGATGTCACCATCTTCTGCATTATCAGCTTTGAAAATAGCACCACTGAAAATCCAAGGATGTTGGTTGCGAATGGGTTTCTCACGCCCTTTGCGAATATGAATTGTACCTTCTGTCATGATTGTCCTCTATAACGCAAAGACGACTCGATGAGTCGCCTTACGATGATATTTTTGATAAGGGATTAGTATATCATTCTACAATCAACTTGCGGAGGTCAGTTTCGCTGATGATAGCTACGCCAAGGGATTCGGCTTTGGTAGCTTTACTACCTGCATTCTCGCCAACAACGACATAATCGGTCTTTTTACTAACGCTTCCTGAGACTTTCCCGCCGTAGGATTCGATTAAATCTTTGATTTCATCACGGGCAACAGACATTGTGCCTGTCAGCACGAATTTCTTGCCCTCTAATGATGTTCCTGCTTGTACGCTTTCCTCAGCTTCCATCCTGACACCCGCTAATTGCATTTTGTGGATGAGATTTTGATGATGTTTATCTGCAAACCAATTGACTACATTTCGCATCAGAATTGGACCAAATCCCTCGATAGTAATGAGTGGTTTAGAAACATCAATCAAAGACTGTAATGCGGAGGCTATTTCATCAACTGATGGAGCATACGATGGAGCAAGTTCAAGTATAGGCTTTAAAAGGCGTGATAATTTTGTTTCTAAGTTATCGCTATCAACATAACGGGGAGCTAGGTCAATTAAGGGATTTTGTAGACGTTTTCGTGCCTTTACTACATCAGGTAGGCGACCTTCCATCATATCTACAGTTTTAATATATGGGGCAATTAATTCAACAAATGCTTTTTCTCGTGCTTTTATCTCAGTTGCTAAATCAATTAACGTATCCATTGTCTTGAAATTTTCGGTGAGCAAATTAGCAACAATCGTGCCGATACCATCAATCCCTAATGATGCAATGAGTTGTGATAGTGGGCGTTCCTTCGCAATTTTGATTGAGTCTAATAAGTTCTCGACCTTCTTATCTGCAAATCCCTCTAATTCTAAGATAGGTTCTGCTTCAAGATAGAAAATATCGGCTTCGTCTTGGATAAGTTCTGCTTCAATGAGTGCTGAGATAGTCGATGGACCCATGCCATCAATATCCATTGCACCGCGCGAGACAAAAAATTCTAAAGACCGAAAAACACGTTCTGGGCATTTCGGATTTGGGCAGAATAAATCCACTGCGCCATCGGGTCTAATAAGTGCATCACCAGAGAAAGGGCAGGTCTCAGGTGGCGTAATTGGTTCTTGCTTTCCGTCACGCGCCCCTTCCACAGGACCTATCACATAGGGAATAACATCTCCCGAACGCTTGATTATCACCCGGTCATTAAGGCGAATATCCAATTGCTCAATCAGATCATAATTGTGCAAACTTGCGTTGGAAACGGTCACACCACCGATATAAATCGGGTCAAGTTGGGCTGTTGGGGTGACTTTACCTGTACGGCCAATGTTAATGGTGACACCCAGTAATTCAGTTGTACCTTCTTCAGCTGGGAATTTATAAGCAGTTGCTCCGCGCGGGTCTTTACCCGAAATTCCAAGTTCACGTTGAATAGATAAATCATTGATTTTTAAAACAAGTCCATCTATCTCAAATGGTAAATCATGTCTACGTTCCTCCCATTCACTCAAATGTGGGATAACGTGGGATAATTTGCGATAGTGTTGGATATGAGGGATGATATTGAAGCCTAAATTTTGCATATAATTAAGAACATCCATCTCATAATTAAGGTCTACACCATCACTATCGACGATGCTATAAATGTAAGCAGTTAGGTCGCGCTCGGCTGTAATACGCGAATCTTTTTGCTTGAGTGAACCTGATGCTGTATTACGTGCATTGACGTATTGCGGTAAGCCTTTTTCTTCTTGCTCCTGATTTAATCTTTCAAAGGCACTTTTTAAATATAGAACTTCGCCACGCACAACCAATCGTGATGGTGGTGACAAATCACTATTTGGATTAGCTGGAATTTTGAGCGGGACAGTGCGAATTGTCTTGACATTGAGAGTTACATCATCTCCGAGTTCACCATTACCGCGTGTTGCCGCTGTCGTGAGGATGCCGTTTATATAGGTTAAAACGATAGACAATCCATCGAGTTTTGGCTCTAGCACATAATCGAGTTCGATATTATCTGGCAGTAACTTGCGGTTGCGGTCTTCCCATTTTTGTAAGTCCGCATCATCAAACGCATTGGATAAACTGAGAATGGGGGCAGGGTGCGGAACTTTAGGAAAGTCAGAATCTAAGTCACTCCCAACGCGCTGGGTAGGTGAATCGGGTGTTCGTAGCTCAGGATTTTCTTGCTCAATTTGGACTAATTCGTGATAGAGTTTGTCATATTCGCTATCCGTAATAATCGGATCATTAAGAACGTTGTAGCGGTAAATATGATGGTGCAATTCTGAACGTAATTTTTTGGCACGTTGTGCAATATCTGCCATGAAAACTCCTCACGATGAAATAAGACATACGTTCTATTTTAACATAAAATAAAAACGATGAGTAGCGATTGCTCATCGTTTTAGATTATTTTCTATGAATTTCACGGTACTTGAACTGACAGAAAATTGCTAACTGCCCAGCCAACCCGATTAACATCATTTGGATCTTGGATGCGCCACCAAGTAAAGCCACTATTTTGCTCAGGACCATCTATCACGTTGAAAATTTCCGCTTCCTGGGCACGGAATAGTACACTACTTTCGGTTAAGCTGGCAGATGAACGCACATTGAGAGTATCTAAATCAACCCCTTCAACTGCAACAACACTGCCGATGCGAATGGGTGCAGGTGTTGGCGATAGTTGCACAGGCACTAATGTAGGACCTGATAGCTCAAGGTTTGTTGGAGCATTTGCTCCGCTGATTATTTCCGTTGATGGGGCTTGTGGATTACCTTGTGACCTTGCTTGATTAATAACATTTTGTTCGGCGGTGACGATTAGAATAATAGGTGATGGTTCAGCGACAAATCCCCCCGAACCTCCAAGAAAAATGACACTACCAACAAATCCAAATGAGACAATGATGACACCTAGTAACATTAAAGCAATAGACCACCAAGGGAGATAAAGCGCACTATCTTTAGGGTTTTTGCGTCGTGCTTGCCTGCGTGGACGAGGCGAATAGGCAGGTGGATGATTTGTACCTTGCATGGGGTGCACATGCCGTCCATCTGTTGGGGCAGGACGATTTTGACGTGTCGGTTCAGACTTTTGCAAGAGTTCAGTTTTATGTTTGGCGTTTTGCTCGGTTTTCTCTTGTCGCAAGGGTGTATTAGGGCGTGTTACATCTACACCACTCTTGAGTGTCTCATCAGTTTCATCTTCGTTAAGTGGTGGTAGATAATTATCTGCCATCACAGAATCCTCTAATATTACGAATATTGTTCTTATATCGTACAGGCAAAAGCAAATTCAGAACAGGATTTTTCTACTAATCTAGTAAATAAATTTCAATACGTTCTTTGCCTTTGCCAATATTATTGCGTTTGAGTTTAATTTGTCCCACTTCGCTAGTGTTTTTGAGATGTGTTCCACCGCAAGCTACTTTAGCGAATCCCTCAATCTGCCAATAGCGACGCTCAGTTTCTTCGTCACTAAATGCACTGATAATATCATGCTGACCGTTGATTATTTCCATTGCTTTTTTATGTAGTATAGGCAACTTAGAATTTATATTTTCATCCCACAAAAAATCAATGCGTGATTTATCTTCTGCGATGTGTGCGCCGATTTTCTCGATATCCTGCAAATTTTGATATGCTAACTCAAGAATGATTTCTGCCGCAAAATGTAAGCGCATCAATTTATATCGCCGTTCCCAATCAATTGTCATAGAAACAGTATCACCGACACTGAAATTGTGATTTTCGTCAACAGTATAGAAAATTTCAGTATCTTGTTTCAATGCGTTGAGAACTTGAACACCATCGATGAAACCTATATCACTCTCTTGACCACCAGCAAAAGCATAGAAAATGGTATCAGCAACGGTGATTATGTTGCCGTTTACACTGGTAATCTGTGTCTGTAGCTCTGTTTGGTAGGGATTTTCCCAGAAAACTTTGTGCGTCATTATGGTTGTCTATCAGCTAGCCACTTACTGAATTTATCATATGACCAAGTATTGATGACATTTTCAGCTGTCAACCAACCACGTCGCGCATTGTTGATACCATAATCGCGTAAATCCATCATCCAATCATCATGGGCATCTGTATTGATGCTTATAAGAACGCCTTTATCTGTAGCAATCCGTAAATATAGTGCGTCTAAATCTAGACGTTGTGGATTAGCATTGAGTTCCAGTGCGACATTATTCTCTGCGGCGGCAATAATGACTGCATCCATATCCACAGTCGCAGGTTCACGTACCCCAATAAGGCGACCTGTCGGATGTCCGATGCAATCAACATGGCGATTTTGTATTGCTTTAACTACACGCGCTGTATATAGGTCTTTTTCTTGACGTAACGCAAGGTGGGGTGATGCGATGACCCAGTCCAATTGGGCGAGAACATCATCATCAAAATCTAGTGAGCCATCAGCTTTAATATCTACTTCAATGCCGTGTAGAACTTCGATGCCATCAATTTCAGCATTCACTTTGCGGATTTCTTTACCTTGTGCGAGGGCTTCTTCTGGCTTGAGTCCACCAGCTTGTGCTTGCGCCTGAGAATGGTCAGTAATGCAAATGTATTTTAAGCCCCGTTGTTTGGCGGCATTTGCCATCTCTAAGATGCTCAACTTACCATCACTATAGGTCGTGTGCATATGCAAATCAGCAACAAGGT
This sequence comes from Phototrophicaceae bacterium, assembly GCA_965230145.1. Classification (GTDB taxonomy): domain Bacteria; phylum Chloroflexota; class Anaerolineae; order Aggregatilineales; family Phototrophicaceae; genus JAUZRW01. The sequence continues at coordinate 792,329 of CBDDKI010000002.1, read as the reverse complement.
CATCGACAGTGATGAGTTTTGGCAATTCCTTATTTTTAGCTATTTCTATTTCGCCTGAATCTTCACGTAATTCTGGAGGAATCCAGTCTAGTCCAAGTGTTTCATAGACTTTTTCTTCAGAATCACAATAGACATAATGAGATTCATCTAGCATATTACCATCGTTATCAATAGGGCGCAGGGCATCTTCGTTAAGTGAGTATCCTTTTTCACGAGCAATTTCACGGATTTTGATATTATGTGCCTGGCTACCCGTGAAATATTGTAATGCTGTTCCCCAACGTTCTTTCGGTAAAACACGTACATCAACCTGCAAACCTGAATGTAATTCAACTGAACTCTTTGTTGGACCCTGTCCTAAAACACGTGCGACCTCATCGATATTGACCACCGCGTTCATAATCGGTTCGGCATTGTCACTGGCAATCAAAATATCGACATCGCCAATAGTTGTCCGTGCGCGACGAATACTACCTGCAATTGCGCCTTCTTGAGCATCAGGTAAGGTCAGTAGATAGTTTAAAATGCGTTCGGCGGCTGGACGAGCCTTACCAATAGGCGTGCGGTCACTGCGACGAGCAATGGCTTCGATACCATCCAGAACTTTTTGTTCACTTTTCTTACCCATCCCTGCTAGACCAGCTAATTTGCCTGCTTCACCAGCTTCTTTGAGTGCTTTGATGCTCGTAACATCCAGTTCATCCCAGAATAATTTGGCTTTTTTAGGTCCTACACCATTAATACGCTTAATTTCAACGACACCGAGTGGTACTTCTGCTTTGCGTTCTTCGTAATAATTCATCTTGCCAGTTTCGAGCAGTTCAGTAATTTTGTCAGAAATTGCTTTACCAACGCCCGGAATATCGCGTAATGTACCGTCGTCTAAATAGGCTTGTAAATCTCGTGGTAATTCTGCTAACTCTTCTGATGCACGTCGATACGATAAAAACTTGAATTTTGACTCGCCTTGAATTTCGAGAATATCAGCGATATTTCCAAAAATCTCTGCAATTTCACGATTTGTTAAGGACAAAATGGCACTCCTAAGATAGTCTGTATAGAACACTTGTATTATACCGTATTTTGTGAATTTGTAACCTCTGAACGCTATTTTGCGTAGTACAAATATAGAAACTTATTACACATAAGGATATGAAAATATGCTGAACTTTTTTCTATCAATGCAATGGCGTTCGATTTTGCGTGAAATCTTCATGATGGTACTAATTATTGGTGCGATGCAGTTTTTACTACCACGTTCAGTTGTCAAAGGGCATAGCATGGAACCCAATTTAGAAGAAGGTCAACGTCTCGCCGCCAGTCCGATTCCCTACATTTTTGGTGAACCGCAACGTGGTGATATTGTGATGTTGTATCCTGTAGAAGACGGTGGTTCTAATCTTGTAAAGCGTATTATCGGCTTACCAAATGAATTGATTCAATTTCAAGACGGTCAGTTATTCGTAAATGGGCAGGTGATAGCAGAAGATTATCTAGCTAATATCTGTACCTCTTGCCGAGATGGCGAATGGTTATTAGGCGAAAACGAATATTTCGTTGTCGGTGATAATCGCGCCACGAGTTATGATTCGCGTAACTATGGTGCAATACAGTCTGAGAGCATCATGGCAAAAGTTCTTTTTCGCTGGTATCCACTTACTGAATTAAGACTGTTTATGGATTAAGATGTACAAAATTTGGCTAATTGCTTGACATCGAATTGGAAACAGGTTATTGTGTTGTCCAACAACTAAATACCACAACAAAAGCAACGAACCAGAATAGTAATTGTTATGTAAACGTTCAGAGAGTGACCTCATCGGCTGGAAGGGTCATACGGTAGATAACAATGAATGGGCTGGGGAGCTTCATAGATGAACGGTCCAACCAGTAGTTTATGACGGCATGCGCTCCGTTATCATAGCGCAGGGTATCAGCAAATGTTTTGCCCGTACCCGACGAGAGCCTCATACAAAGTGTATGAGGAATTCAAGGTGGCACCGCGGAAGAATCGTCTTTCGTCCTTGATTTAGGATGAGGGCGTTTTTTGGTTAATGGCTACCCTCATCAAAATTCTCGGTGATTTATCTTGATGAGGAGTTACAACATGGCAATGCCATCAACTCGTACCCGTACTGACATTCGCCCATCGCGTGATGAAGTACGGAAATATTTTGAAAAAGGTGACCTTGTGCCAGTGTACCGCACATTGCTTGCCGACCTCGAAACACCTGTATCGGTGTATCTCAAATTGACCCAATCTGGACAATCTGCCTTCTTGCTAGAAAGTGTTGAAGGTGGTGAACAAGTTGGGCGTTATTCCTTCATCGGTGTCGAACCACGCGGTATGATAACGGTCAAAGATGGCATCATGACTCGTACCGTCGATGGAGAAACAACAGTGCGAGACTTAGCTGGTGAAGAAGACCCTCTACACATCGTCAAAGCTGAAATAGACCGTTACACGCCTGTACAAGTGTCAGGCTTACCTCGCTTTGTCGGTGGTGCCGTCGGATTTCTGAGTTACGATGTTGTACGCTACTTTGAGCGTTTGCCAGCTACAGCATCTGATGACCTCGATATCCCCGAAGCGGCGTTTATGTTGCCCGATACACTCATTATTTTTGACCATGTGAAGCACCAATTGATTGTGCTAGCAGATGCCCATAACACAGGTGACCCCGACACAGCTTACAATGATGCAATTCGTCGTATTGATAAGATTGTTGTGGCATTGGGTAATCCACTCCTTAGCATCCCATTCACGCATAATCCCATTGATGCTGAGGTAAAATCTAATGTTGAGCAATCCGTCTTTGAAGATAGCGTGCGTAAAGCCAAAGACTATATCAAAGATGGTGATGCCTTCCAGATTGTTCTGTCACAACGCTTTAGTCGTGAGACCACAGCATCTCCTTTGATGATTTACCGTGCCTTACGTGCGCTTAACCCATCCCCTTATATGTTTTTACTCCAATTCAATGATGACCTCACGCTACTAGGAGCATCCCCTGAAATGATGGTGCGCTTTGAAGATGGCATCGCTAGCACCCGTCCAATTGCAGGTACTCGTCCGCGTGGTGCAGACGAAGCAGAAGACAACGCACTAGCTGAGGAACTCCTCGCTGACCCGAAAGAACGCGCCGAGCATGTGATGTTGGTTGATTTAGGGCGTAATGACTTAGGGCGTGTTTGTGATTATGGCACTGTTAAAGTTTCAGAAATGATGAATGTTGAACGTTACAGTCATGTCATGCACATTGTCAGCCATGTTGAAGGTAAACTACGTGAAGATATGGATGCTTTCGATTTAATCCGCGCGACCTTTCCAGCAGGAACACTTAGTGGTGCGCCGAAAGTACGCGCTATGGAAATCATAGAAGAATTAGAGGGTGTGCGACGGGGTACATATGGCGGTGCAGTCGGATACTTCAGTTATGATGGCTCGATGGATATGTGTATCACAATTCGCGCTATGCTGATGCAAGGCAATACCGTTCATGTTCAGGCAGGGGCAGGGTTAGTTGCGGATAGTGACCCTACTAAAGAACATATTGAATGTCAAAATAAGGCGCGTGCTGTCGTTGAGGCAATTCGTTACGCTGAAAACGGGCTAATGTGAAATTCTCAATAAATTCTTCTAGGAGAGATAATGTCAGTTAAACGAGTGGTTTTCATCCGTCCAGGTGAAACCGAATGGAATAAAATTGGTCGGTGGCAAGGTGTTGTTGCTGTACCCCTGAATATGCACGGTATAACACAAGCAAAACGTCTCGCTAAATTTATCCGCAATATCAATTTGGATGTCATTTATAGTAGCGATTTACGTCGTGCAAAAGAGACAGCGACAGTGTTGTCTGAATATGCCAATGTCCCATTCCATTACGATGAACGCTTACGTGAACGGGATATGGGCTTGTGGCAGGGTTTGACTACCAATGAGATTCAAGATTGGTATAAAGTCCCCTATGAAGAGCTACTTACCGACCCTCACAACATCCCTGTGCCTAGAGGGGAATCACGGGTTCAAGTTTCAAAGCGTGTTAATGAATGTTTTCAGGATGTGATTGGGCGTAGTGGTGAGACAATTGGCATTATCTCGCACACGACAGCTATCCGCACACTTTTGGCTGAACTTGTCGTTGATAGTGACCCTTATAATTTGCAATTTCGCAATATGTCTGTCACAACGATTTCCGCAAATAATGATGGTTCGTGGGCTATCACGCAATTGGATGACGTGACACATTTAGAAGGTATGAAATCAGGCGCGTTTGAAGAAAAAATGGGATAAACATCATGATACTTGTAATTGATAACTACGACAGTTTTACATATAACATTGTTCAAGAATTAGGCGAACTTGGTGCTGAAATTCTTGTATTGCGGAATGACCAAACTACCTTAGATGAAATTCGTGACTTAAATCCATCGCATATTATCATCTCACCGGGTCCGGGCTTCCCTAAAGATGCTGGTATTTCGCGTGATGTCATTCGTGAATTTGGCGCAACAATTCCCCTCTTAGGCGTGTGCTTAGGACATCAATGTATTGGTGAGGTCTTTGGTGGCGAAGTGGTTCATGCACCAAGTTTGATGCATGGCAAAACAAGTCCTGTATATCACAAACAAGATGCACTTTTCACGGGTGTACCAAGCCCATTTACCGCAACTCGCTATCATAGTCTAATTGTTGCCGAAGAAACATTACCTGATGTACTGGAAATCATTGCTTTTACCGAAGATGGCGAAATCATGGGTGTGCGTCATAAAGAATACCCAATCATCGGCGTGCAATTTCACCCTGAAAGCATCCTTACAGACTTTGGTATGCGAATTTTTCAAAATTTCTTAGAGAAAACTTCTCTCAAGGTTCAAGTATAGATACAAAGTAAATCTTATAGTTGGAGAAATTAATGACAGCACCATCGAAAACAGAAGAACAAGCAAAGCAAAAGAAAAAAACATCCTTAACAGGCATCAAACCGACAGGAACACCACATCTTGGTAATTACTTAGGCGCGATTAAACCTGCTCTGGATTTAGTTGAAGAATATAAAGCATTTTACTTCATTGCTGATTATCACGGACTAACAACCATCCGTGACAAAAAAGAAATGAAACAACATACCTATGAAGTTGCCGCCACATGGTTAGCACTCGGTTTAGACCCTGACGAAGTCGTGTTTTATCGTCAGAGTGATGTGCCAGAAGTTTTTGAATTAACATGGGTTCTCTCTTGTTTTACGGGCAAGGGTTGGTTAAATCGCGCTCATGCTTATAAGGCTTCTGTTGATGCAAATGAGGAAATTGGACACGATGCTGATGATGGCATTAACGTCGGTTTATACAATTATCCTGTGCTGATGGCGGCGGACATTATCTTGTTCAATACGGATGTTGTGCCTGTTGGGCAAGATCAACGCCAACACCTTGAAATCGCACGGGATATTGCGAATGCCTTTAACTATGTCTATGGGGATACGCTCGTGCCTCCCGAAGCTGCTATCTTAGAAAATGTAGCGACTGTACCCGGACTTGATGGTCGTAAGATGAGTAAAAGCTATGGGAATACGATTGAGTTATTCGCGCCATCTAAGAAATTGCGTAAACAAGTCATGCGGATTGTAACCGATAGCAAAACACCAGACGAACCGAAAAATCCAGACGATAACAATATCTACAATATCTATAAACATTTTGCGACACCTGAAATGCTTGCCGAAAATCGTAAGAAATATACCGAAGGTGGCGTAGGTTATGGTGATTTGAAGCAAGAACTCTATGAAGTTTTAGATGCCCATTTTTCTGAACCACGCGAACGCTATAACGACTTGATGGCAAATCGTAAAGAGATTGACGAGATTCTAGGACGGGGTGCAGACTTTGCTCGTCGAATTGCGAGTCGAACAATCAGTAAGGTTCGTCGTAAAATAGGGATAGATTAGACCATAGCTGATGGAAATCACGTATGAGTTGGCATTATCAAGCGGATGATGCAATTGATAAGGACGAAGAACCAGATTATCTAGCGGTTAAGCATTATTTACTCTATTGGAAAATTGACCCTGATATTCGTCCGCAGATTGGACAGCATATGACAACTGCCTATGCGTCTAGTAATTATTTGCGACGGGTAAAGCCAGGTGATGTTCTATGGATAGTTAATGTCTATCAGCATCAGTTGTACTTACTAGGTCGGCTCAAAGTGGAGTTTGTTGTTGATGATACAGCGATTGCTCAAGATTTGGTTGATCCATTACCTGATGATTGGCAAGACTCAGACTGGTATGCCATTAGCAACAAATATGCGATTGAACCCATGCGTGAGATTGATATTACGCACATAGCCGATAAATTGCGCTTTAACAGTCGAGTGTCTGAAATGTTGGATATGGTGAATGGGCGTGTTGATGCGAATCAGCTAACAACTTTGCGCCAATTGACTGTCAATTCAGCACAGATGATGGATGATATTTGGTACAACGATGCTTATACACCACAATCGGTTCAAGACTTTCTGGAATTATCAGAAGATGATACCGCTTATGCGGAGGGCAAAGTTGTTGTGCGAACCGTGCGCGAACGGCAACGCAGTCGCAAATTGGTGAATGATGCAAAAGCAAAGTTTCGAGCAACACATAATGGACGCTTATATTGCGAAGTATGTGGCTTCGATTTCGACCAATTTTATGGCATTGACTACATTGAGGCGCATCATACTGAAGCGATTGCAAGTCTTGAAGGCGAAACAGAAAATACAATAGAGGCTGTTGTGATGTTATGTGCAAATTGTCACCGTGCTGCACATAGTCGCACACCCCCTTATAGTTTTGAAGAACTACGAGAGATGATGAATAAGGATACTTAAATTATGACGACTGTAACCAATGAACCCATGACCATCCAAAAGGCGATTGATGTAATTAGTCGCTTTGGTCACTTGCAAGCAGAAGATGCCGAAGCAGTCATGGAAGAAATCATGAATGGCGATACCACTGAGGCTCAAATTGGCGCGTATCTGATGGCACTACGTATGAAAGGTGAAACCCCCGAAGAAATTACAGGTAGTGCGCGTGCCATGCGGAATAAATCCCATAAAGTACCTATTACCATAAGTAGCGACATTCTTGATACCTGTGGTACGGGTGGAGATAGGTCTGGGACATTTAATATCAGCACGGCAACAGCATTTGTTTGTGCTGGGGCAGGTGTGCCAGTCGCCAAGCATGGCAACCGTGCCGCGACAAGTAAATCAGGGAGTGCTGATGTCTTGAATGCTTTGGGTGTTAATCTGGAACTTACGCCTGAGCAAGTTGGGCAATGTGTGGATGAAATTGGCATTGGTTTTCTTTTCGCAGTGAAGCTTCATCCTGCCATGAAATATGCTATCGGTCCTCGTCGTCAGATGAAAATCCGCACAATCTTCAATATTTTAGGTCCCCTAACCAATCCTGCTGGGGCTAATCGCCAATTGATGGGTGTCTTTGCCGCCGATTTGACTGATTTGCTGGCACATGTCCTCAAGAGTCTAGGCAGTAAATCCGCAATGGTTGTCAATGGTTATGGAGGCATGGATGAACTGACTGTTACAGGTCCAAATCGAATTAGTCATCTCAAAGAGGATGGAAGCATCGAAACCTATGAACTTGACTCCATGAAACTTGGTTTTGAACCAGCCAGTATAGGACAACTTATGGGCGGTACACCCGAAGAAAATGCTGAAATTCTACGAGGTATCCTCAGTGGAAAATTGCGGGGTGCAAAGCGCGATATTGTCGTACTAAATGCCGGCGCGGCTTTGTGGGTTGCTGGCAAATCGAATAATATCGAACAAGGTATTCAATTGGCAGAAGAAAGTATTGATAGTGGTAAAGCTGAAGAGAAACTTGATGCTTTGATTAAAATGAGCCAGAGTTTTTCAAATGAATAAATTCATAAAAACTGGTTCAATTCTCGACAAAATCATTGACAATAAAGTCGTAGAAGTTGAAGCAACTAAACACAATCTATCGCTTAAATCAGTCCGTGATTTAGCTGAAAACGCATCACCTGCAAAAGACTTTGTCGGAGCTTTGCGTAAAGATGCCGTTGCCTTAATTGCTGAGGTTAAAAAAGCATCACCGAGTAAAGGGGTACTCATTGAAAATTTTGCGCCTTTAACGCTTGCAAGAACCTATTCTGAAAATGGGGCATCAGCAATCAGTGTGCTGACCGATGAGAATTTCTTTCAAGGGAAGTTATCTTATTTAAAAGAAATTAGCGAAGCTGTAGACATTCCAACTTTACGTAAAGATTTTATCATTGATCCCTACCAAGTATATGAAGCACGCATGGCAGGAGCATCGGCTGTCTTGCTGATTGTGGCAGTATTAGACGATAGCCATCTATCTGACCTACAACATCTCATTCAAGAATTAGGGATGTCCGCCTTAGTTGAGGTTCACAATGAGGAAGAACTTGAACGGGCTATGGCAATAGAAGCACCACTCATTGGTGTGAATAACCGTGACCTCAAGACCTTTGATGTTGACCTGAATACAACAGAACGCATAGCAAAACTCGTGCCTAATACGGTGACTTTGGTAGCAGAAAGTGGCTTAAAATCAGCTACGGATGTTGCACATATGGGGTCAATTGGCGCATATGCTGTATTAATAGGGGAAGGCATCGTTAAGGCTGATAATATTGCTCAAGCAGTTCGGGAATATAGTTCACAAAGGCGAGGATAAAAGGTGAAAGTCAAGATTTGTGGCATAATACGCCTTGAAGATGCACTAATTGCGAGTGATGCTGGTGCAGATTTGTTGGGAATAAATTTTTATAAACCAAGTCCCCGCTCAGTTGATATTGAATCTGCTAGGCAATTATGTGATACCCTGCGCGAAAAACTCGGTGATAAATGCCCGACTCTGGTTGGTGTTTTTGTGAATATGGCAATGGGTGATATTTCAATCATCACCGAAAAAGTTGGTTTAGATTTTGCACAACTCAGTGGGGATGAAACGGATACGATGCTACAAGAATTACGTGGTATTGGCTTTAAATCAATCAGACCGATGAATATGGATATGGCACTTGATGATGTAAATTATTTTAGCCAGACAATGCCAAAAAATGATAATGCACCATCACTCTTACTTGATGCTTATCACCCAAATTTATACGGTGGCACAGGCGAAGTAGCCAGCCAAGAAGTGGCGCTAGCCGTAAAGGAACAAGTTCCTCGAATGATGCTTGCTGGAGGCTTAAATCCCGACAACGTAGCAGAACGTGTGCAAGCGATTCGTCCTTGGGGAGTAGATGTTGCAAGTGGTGTGGAAGATAGCACGGCAGGGGTAAAATCCGCCGAAAAAATGCGTGCCTTCATCAAGTTAGCGAAAGAAGCATAAATTAGTGACGGAAATGCTCGATATTTACGACGAGAATATGACTCATCTTGGTATAAAGCCACGCGTTGACGTGCATCGTGATGGTGATTGGCACAAGGTCTTTCATTGTTGGGTGATTTATCGAGATGATGATGGTCAAGATTGGGTTATCTTACAAAAACGCGCACCCGACAAAGATACATTTCCAAATTATTTGGATGTGAGTGCGGCAGGGCATTACTCAGCAGGGGAATCTTTACAAGAAGCCATGCGTGAATTAGAGGAAGAATTGGGATTATCGCCTAGATTTGACGAATTAATCCCAATCGGCAAGCGTATTGGGGTTGCTAGGTATGAAAATATTGTAGACCGTCAATTTGCGGATGTTTTTCTCTATGAATGTAATCAGCCCTTACAAGATTACAATTACCAAGAAGATGAAATCTCGGGCTTAATTGCGCTCAATGTGGAACAAGGCTTACGATTATGCACTGGTGAAGTCGATTCAATTACAGTTCCTGCGGTGGGCTACGATAAAAACCCAGTAACAATTACTTTGGATGATTTTATACCAACGCTTGACCATTACATGGAGAAAATTCTCCTATTAACAACGCGCTGTTTAAACGGTGAAACTTATCTTTTCATTTAATAAAGGTTTACAGCATGACTGAAAAATACATTGAGACACAATCCGTAAATGTTCCTGATGAGCGTGGATATTATGGAGAATTTGGTGGACGTTTTGTCCCCGAGACGATTATACCTGCCTTGGATGAACTTGAAGAAGCCTATCATGATGCAATGAATGACCCCGATTTTCAGCAAGAGTTATGGCATCTCAACAAAACATATACAGGTCGTCCGACTCCTGTGACATACGCCAAACGCCTCAGCGAAAAACTAGGTGGCGCACAGATTTACCTCAAACGTGAAGATTTAGCCCATACAGGCGCACACAAAATCAATAATGCGCTCGGTCAGGCATTACTAGCAAAGCGCATGGGTAAATCCCGTATTATTGCTGAAACAGGTGCAGGTCAACATGGGGTAGCCAGTGTGACAGCTTGTTCTATGCTGGGTTTAGAGTGCATTGTCTACATGGGCGAAGTTGATATGGAACGCCAAAAGCCGAATGTCTTTCGTATGCGTTTGATGGGAGGCGAAGTTCGTGCTGTTTCTAGTGGAAGCAAAACACTTAAAGATGCGATTAATGAAGCTATGCGTGATTGGGTCACCAATGTAGAAACGACTTTTTATTTGCTCGGTTCGGCATTAGGACCTCACCCTTACCCGATGATTGTGCGTGATTTTCAGAGTGTGATTGGGTTTGAAGCGCGTGAGCAAATTCAAGATATGGCGGGTCGTTTACCTGATACGATTATTGCCTGTGTTGGTGGGGGCAGTAATGCTATAGGGATGTTTCATGCCTTTCGTGATGACGAAAATATAGACCTCATCGGTGTGGAAGCAGGTGGCTTAGGTATGAATACAGATAAACATGCTTCACGCTTTAATGACCCGTCTATCTCAAGACCGGGCATTTTGCATGGCACACGCTCTTTTGTGATGCAGAATGAAGATGGTCAAATTATGGAAACGCATAGTATTAGTGCTGGTCTGGATTATCCTTCTGTAGGACCTGAACATGCTTATTTGCGCTCACTTGAACGCGCTTATTATACCCACGCGACTGATGAAGAAACGTTGGTTGCGCTAAAAATGCTTAGTGAGATGGAAGGCATAATCCCTGCTTTGGAGAGTTCTCATGCTGTTGCTGAGGTTTTGAAACGTGCGCCACAAATGTCAAAAGACGAAATCATTCTCGTCAATCTCTCTGGACGTGGTGATAAAGACCTCGACACAATTTTCCGTGAACTCGGTGATAAAGTCGAATGATTACGAATATTCTAATTGGTATCGGTATCTTAATAGCTATTTTGCTGACAACTGGCATAATTTATGAATTTTTTGCTTCACTGCAAGCGAAAAACAAGTATAAAACACCCACAGGCGAATTAGTTGATATAGGGGGACACCAGCTACATATTATAAAAACGGGTGAGCGTCAGCCTAATCAACCCGCTGTGGTTTTAGAAACATCTGTAGGTGCAAATACGTTAGATTGGCAGAAAGTCCAACCACTTGTCGCCGAATTTGCCCAAGTTGTGAGTTATGACCGTGCTGGCAATGGTTGGAGTGAAAAATCAAATACTCTCCGAACTCCTGATAATATCGTTTCAGACTTACACACATTGTTAGCCAAAGCCGATATTGCACCACCCTATGTCTTAGTTGGACATCGGTATGGTGGAATGTTTATTCGCAAATTTCAAGAACAATATCCAGACGAAGTTGTCGGGCTAATCCTCGTGGATTCCTCTCATCCTGATGTATTTAATGAGGAAGACAACGAGGCGGAAATTAAACGCCTGCAACGTAATGTTAGGTATTTTCAGCCACTAGGCTTAGTGCGTTTCGTGACTCGTCGGAACTATCGAGTGAATACCTTAAGTGACGCTGAAAAAGAGCAATATGTCGCTATGATGATGGCGGATAACGCGAATCTACTCCGCGAAGCAATGCCGATTTTGACGCATGGTATTGAATTACCGACTACAGTTGATGTGCCAGTAACAGTGGTTTCGCGTGCAGAAGATGAAGATATTGCCCGTGAAAGGCGCTGGGCAGAATTTCAGCGTGATTTAACATCGCTTTCAGAAACTTCAAAGCACGTTCATACCGAAACAAACGGGTCATGGATACCCTTCAAAGAACCAAGAACTATAGCCGATGCTATCGAAGAAATGTTAGTGAATTTAGCCTAAATAAATGAAGAGGATACCTAAATCATGACAACAAAGACACGTATACAGGGTCTGGATGCACTTGAAGACATGTTCAAACAAGCCAACGATGAGGGACGGTCAGCATTTTTGCCCTATTTCCCTATCGGATACCCAAATTATAAGGAATCGCTTTTTGCAATTGAATCTATGGCTGAAGTTGGGGTTGATGGCTTTGAGATTGGTGTGCCATTTAGTGACCCCTTAGCCGACGGGGCGACTAATCAGCATGCGATGCAAATTGCCCTCGAAAATGGAACGACAGTCCAGCATTGCTTGGATGCAGTCAAAACCTTACGAGAAAAAGGGGTTAATCAACCGATGATGCTGATGAGCTACGCTAATCCGCTTATAGCTTATGGCATAGAAGAGTTTGTTTTATCAGCAAAAGAAGCGGGCGCAGATGGCTTAATTGTGCCTGATTTACCTCCTGAAGAAGCAAGTATGTTCTCAGAAATTTGTGCGCGAGAGAGTTTAGCCCTTATCTTTTTCCTAGCTCCTACGAGCAACGAAAAGCGCATCAAATTAGTGGCTGCGAAGACAACAGGTTTTATCTATGTTTTGGCATTGGTTGGTATCACAGGCGCACGCGATGTGATGTCTGCCGACTTGCAAGATTTCATCTCTAAAATTCGTGCAGAGACTGATACGCCACTTGTGCTAGGCTTTGGGATTAGTAAGCCTGAGCATGTAAGAAAACTGCATGGACTTGTCAATGGATTTATCGTTGGTAGTGCTTTAGTACGAGCTGCTAGTGATGATATTGCTGAGGTGAAATCGCTAGCCAATGTATTGAGAGGTGCAATTTAAGGGTCGTCTTAGTAATGGATAGGTTTGTTGCCCTGTTATGTAATAAGTGGTAATATTACCTATATAGTTGGGATATTTATTCAAGGGCTACCATGCACAAGGAACAACTAACTGAAGCTTTTCAGTTGATGAAATCTGGTGATAAAGAACAAGCGCTTGTGATTGTTAAGCGAATTCTACGAGAAGACACTCGCAATGTTAATGCTTGGTGGATGATGTCCCACTTACTTGATGATGAAGATAAAGTTGTTAAATCATTAGAAAAAATCTTATCAATTGATCCGAATCATCAAATCGCTCGCAAGAAACTCGCAAAATTACGTCCTGAATATAGTAACCTCGTTGCAGATGATACTTTTGAAGCAAAGTCATTAAAAAAAGATTTAGTATCACGAGAAGAAATATCCGATGATTCTTATTGGCATAAATTATCTAAACCTCCCAAACACAAAGGTGGAAAATGGGAACGTTGGATTAAGGAAGGCTTTGAAGCAAGAGTAAAATTCCTTGGCGTAATGGCTGTTATTATTTTAATTGCAGGTGTAATTTTTGTAATTGGCTCATTATTCATAGGATTTCCAGAAGTGAATATGCCAAATTTGGAACCGAGTGTAGATATAAATGGTAATACACCTCAAGATGCCATACGAACATTTTTACATGCCGACCTTATCCAAGATGCTGATGCTCTTTATATGATTACATGTCCTGAACTTTTTGCCGATGTTCAAAGCATCATCAATGATTTTGATGACTATTATCCTGCAGCGAATGTGGATTTTTCTGAGACAGTATTTGAAATTGAACATTATGATTATCGTAATGAACGTGCTTATGTCACAATAAATGGTATCACTCACTATTCTGGAGGAGGCGTTACGGCAACATTTAATTGGCGCGACGCAGCTCGTTCAGAAGGATATGATTTTTATGGGGAATTTGTTCATAAAATTGATGGGCGTTGGTTAGTGTGTACAGGATACAATGTGCCGCATGTAGATACTGAAAATTAGTAATGCAGAAAGATTGTACATTACAGCTAATATTTATTGTGCGGATTGTATGGGATTTTATGAAGTTTAAGCAATTGGTTGACAGGTTAATATCAACACGCTATTCTTTGCACGTTGTAAGATAACAACAGAGAAATTATGTCTCAACAAACAGTCATTGAAAACAACAACTATTTCTACTTTTATTTTAGCCATCACATAGATCGGTGTGGGATGTTGTTGCCTGTCAGTTGAGCATGACAGAATGAAAGTATCAAAGGCGCAAGGTCATCACACCTTGCGCTTTTTTTATTGCTTTAGAAATGGAGAAATGCTGATGTTCGTTCGGGGTGTACGAGGCGCAATCACAGTTGAGGAAAATTCTGCTGAGGCAATTTTATCTGCTACAGAAGAAATGCTCGTCTGGTTGATTGAAGCTAATGGCATCGAAGAAGATGATGTTGCAAGTGTCTTATTTACCTCTACCCCAGATATTAACGCGGCGTTTCCTGCTAAAGCGGCGCGTAATATGGGGTGGCGACACGTTGCACTGATGGGCTTTCAAGAAATTGATGTTCCAGAAGGATTGAAGATGTGTGTTCGGGTGCTGATTCATTGGAATACCGATAAGAGTAACCATGAACTCAAGCACGCTTTCTTACGAGGGGCTATGGCACTTCGTCCAGACCTTGTCAAAAAATCTAAAATTGTTGATACAGAGGACTCAAAATGATAGTTGTTATGAAATCGGGCGCAAGCGCAAAACAAATAGCCCACGTAATTACCCGTATTGAGAGTGATGGTTATGCCGCGCATTTATCGGAAGGCGACCATCATACGATTATAGGGGTTGTAGGCGAAAGTCCCACGCCACTTGTTGAGGATAATTACGCCACAATGGATAATGTCGATAAAGTTGTACGAATTAGTGAACCTTATAAACTTGCGAGTCGGACATTTCATCCTCTGGATACCCAAGTCCCACTTAATGGAAGTAAAATGGGTGCGGAAAAAATCTTGATGATTGCGGGACCTTGTTCAGTAGAAAGTCGTGAGCAGATTATAGAGATGGCATGTGCAGTAAAAGAAGCAGGGGCGACGGCTTTACGAGGTGGTGCATTCAAACCGCGTACATCACCTTATAGCTTCCAAGGTCATGGCGAAAATGGCTTGAAATGGTTAGCAGAGGCGCGTGAAATTACTGGTTTGCCGATTGTGACTGAAGTCATGGATCCCAATTTAGTGGATATGGTGACAGAATATGCCGATGTTTTGCAAATTGGCGCACGCAATATGCAGAATTTCACCTTGCTTAATGCAGTCGGTAAGAGTCAACATTCAGTTCTGTTGAAACGTGGGATGTCCTCCACAGTTAAAGATTTACTGATGGCGGCAGAATATGTATTATCACATGGCAATACGCGTGTGATGCTCTGTGAAAGAGGAATTCGTACTTTTGAGACATCAACCCGTAATACATCTGACATCAATGCGATTCCTGTTTTAAAACAGCTGACTCATCTTCCAGTTGTATTTGACCCTAGCCATGCAACAGGCAAGTGGGAATTGGTAGAATCGCTATCACTGGCGGCAGTTGCGGCAGGTGCAGATGGCTTAATTGTAGAGGTGCATGCTGACCCTGAAACGGCTATGTCTGATGGTCGCCAGAGTTTGAAACCAGAGAAATTTGCTGAACTTGTTACGAAAGTGCGCCGTGTTGCGGAAGCCGTCGGACGCAAAGCCTAATAGGATAAACTATGTCATCAAGTGGCTTTAAGACGAATCATCTAGCTGTCGTTGGATTAGGTCTAATGGGTGGAGGTATCGCAATGGCAATGCGTGACCGTTGCGATACTATCACAGGAATGGACTTAGACCCCAAAACGCGACAGTATGCAATAGATAATCACATTGTCGATAATGTGACAGATGATTTAAGAGAAGCTGTCAATGAAGCAGATACGGTAATTTTAGCAGCACCTGTACGTGTGATTATGGATATTCTCAAATTGAGAATCGGCACGTACTTACGCTCTAATACTTTACTGATTGATATTGGAAGTACAAAATTTGATATTTGTGAGGCAATGGGACGCTTGCCTGTTGGGATTGGGGCAATTGGTGGGCATCCGATGGCTGGCAAAGAGAATAATGGCATCGAAGCGGCAGACCCAACTATTTATCAAGGTCGCCCCTTTGTGTTGTGCCAAACACGACGCACTACACCTGCAACACACGATAGAGCCTTACTCTTTGTCGAAGCACTAGGTGCAGAAGCCATTGAAATGGAAGCTGAACGTCATGATAGAATTGTCGCTGGCATTAGTCATTTACCCTATATCTTGAGTGCATCTATGGTAGCGACAATCGCAAAAGAAGCGCAAACTGATGAGGCGTTTTGGCAATTAGCGGCAGGTGGTTTCCGTGATATGTCGCGTCTATCTGCCAGTGACATAAAGATGATGGGTGATATTTTAAGTACGAATACACGCGCTGTTGCAACATTGTTGGCGATGTTCCGTGTGCAATTAGCGCAATTAGAAACGATGTTGATTTCTGGTGAACACGAAAAATTAATTGAGACATTATTACCTGCGCGTCAAGCACGCTTAGATTGGGTGGAAAACTATGAGCAAAAACGAAGCAATAGACACTCTAACCATAAAACCGGGTAGCCCATTAAGAGGTACAACTCGGGTGCCGGGCGATAAATCAATTTCGCATCGGGCAATTTTATTGGGAATGCTCGCTAAAGGCACAACAGAAGTACGCGGTTGGCTGAATGCAGGGGATACCGAAGCAACCCTGAGCGTAGCTCGTACTCTTGGAATAGAGATCGAACGTCATGATGCAACCACATTGACTATTCACGGCGGAACACTGAAAGCACCGACTGAAACACTAGATTTTGTGAATGCAGGCACAGGGATTCGACTAGCGGCAGGGATTATGGCAGGGCAATCATTCCCTAGTATTTTGGATGGTAGTTATCAATTGCGTCGTCGCCCAATGAAACGCATTACCAATCCATTAAGTGAGATGGGTGCAAAAATTACAAGTGAGGATGGTAAGTGTCCTCTCAAAATCGAACCAACTGAACTCAAGGGGATACGCTACGAATTGCCGGTGGCTAGCGCACAAGTGAAAAGTGCAGTTTTACTAGCTGGTTTATTCGCAGATGGAGAAACCACTGTTGTGGAACCTGGACCTGCCCGTGATCATACCGAGCGTATGTTGTCATCAATGGGAGCAGACATTCGTATTGAAGATAACGAAATTACAATTACACCATCTGCTGAATTACAACCGATGAATTTAACTGTACCGGGGGATTTTTCATCAGCGGCGTTTCTAATTGTTGCTGGATTAATTGTCCCTGATAGTGATTTGACAATTCAGGGTGTTAATCTCAATGAAACACGTACAGGCTTGTTAGATGTCTTGACTGAAATGGGTGCAAATATTGAAGTGACTGAAACAGGTACAGAAGCGGGTGAACTGGTTGGCGATATTCGTATTCAATATAGTGACCTACACGGCATAACAATTGGTGGGGATGTTGTAGTGCGGATGATTGACGAATTTCCTGTTTTGATGGTTGCGGCACTATATGCAGAGGGTGAAACATTAGTCCGAGATGCGAAGGAATTGCGTGTGAAAGAAACGGATCGTATCGCTGTAATGGCGACAGAATTACGCAAACTTGGCGCAGAAATTGAAGAACGCGAAGATGGCTTCTGCATTATCGGCAAGCAATCATTGATGGGAACAACTGTAGATGGGCATGATGACCATCGAGTAGCGATGAGTCTCACTATAGCTGGCTTACTTGCTGATGAAATGACCGTTGTTACAGATGCGAAATGTGCTGGTGATTCATTTCCCGGTTTCTCAGAAACTTTAGAGAGACTCGGTGGTCGCATGTTGAATCAGGTACAATAGGAAAAATTCCAAATAGTTTGATAAGGTCAGACACATGATTGTTGTATTTATTGTGATGTTACTCGGTTGGTTTGGGGCATTATATTTCTTCCTACAAAAACAGACACTTCATCGAATTTTCGGTTTGTTGTTGATGAGTCTGCTAACTTATCTCAGCTTTGAATTGACGCTGTGGTCATATAACTTGCCGCTACCTGTCATGATGATAGTCGGGTTGATTCCAATTACAGTTATTGCCTACGGTTTTCGTGTCTATGATTACAATCGTCAGCGCGAAAACGAAAAGTTGAAAAATGATGACAAACTCAAAACAGAAGAGACAATAAACGCATGAACCGTGTTGGTGTAGTGGGTTTCCCTATTGAACATAGTCTCAGCCCTGCAATGCACAATGCCGCATTCAAAGCACTTGGGATGCAAGACGAATGGCTCTACGATGCGATGGCTATTCCCCCTGACATTGCCGATTATGCTGTTAAAGAACCAAAGCGACATGGTTATGTTGGTCTGAATATAACTATTCCGTTCAAAGAGCAAGCTCTCCAATGGGGTCGCCCTGATGATAAAGCACGTGCTATTGGCGCAGTCAATACGATTGATTTTCGTGATGATAGGGCAACCAATACCGATGTTGATGGCTTTATCGGAGATTTGTTAGCGCATGATGTAGCGATTAAAGGTGAAAAAGTCATCGTATTGGGAGCAGGTGGTGCTTCCAGAGCCGCAGTGTATGGCTTATGGCAACAAGGTGCAGAAGTCGTTGTGGTCAACCGTACGATGCAACGCGCGCAAGATATGCTGATGCAACTCACATTTTCAGCAGGAGTTCAAGGTATAAAGGCTGTCACCTTAGACGAAGCTGCTGAATGGGGTGCGTCTCTACTAGTGAATGCCACTTCAGCAGGAATGTACCCGAATAGTGATAATTCTCCTTGGATTGAAGCTGTACCCTTCCCGAAGAATGCAACAGTTTATGATATGGTCTACACCCCTGCACAGACAAAATTGATGCAACAAGCAGTACAAGCTGGCGGACGAGCAATTGGTGGTTTGGGCATGTTAGCACGACAAGGCGCAGTTGCCTTTGAAATCTGGACAGGAGTTGAACCGCCAATTGATGTGATGATAGCTACCTTACGTCAGGAATTAGAAAAGCGTCAAGCGAAAGGATAATCCAAATGGCTATCACAAAAAATGCCTCATAATGACTATTTTTATAGAACTAGCTAATCAATTATATCTTTTGACTAACCAAGCACGGGTGACTTCATAAATTACTACGAACAATATCGTATTTAGTAATATACCAATTGCTATCCATTCTAAGCTAAAGTTCTCAGCAAGAAGCCCGATTAAGCCCGGTAAAATCGAAGCTCCGAGTCCAGTTGATCCAATTTGAAACCCAATTGCTTGCGTCGAAAAACGCCGCCCAACTCGTTGTGGTGTTAATGTAATAAGTGTTGGGAATATTCCTGATAAGCCTAAACCGATGCAAATAAGCCCGATTAAGCCCATAATTGATGTTAAATTCCAAGTCAATAACAACGCACCAAATACAGCCAACATTATCCCAGAACGCAGTAAGGCAATATCACGTAGTCGCAGGGCAATCCAACCAAGGAAAATCCGCCCAACTGTAAAACTACCCCAATACAAACTCAGCCAAAGTCCTGCTGTATCCTGTGGTAATTGCCGACCTTCAACAAACAATGTATTGACTAATTGTCCTGTGCCAATTTCAATCCCACCATATAGAAAAAACACCAACATGCTGACCAACACAATCGGTTGACGAATTGTTTCTATCGGGCTTGAACGATTATTTGACGTTGTATCGGATTCGTCACTTTCCAGCATAGATGGCGCAATGACCCATTGCTTCAATGTTAAGACAATCACGAAGCACAACACTATAGCGAGGCTTCCGACGACAAGGTATCCTGTTTGCCAAGGCATCCCAAGGTCAATCAGGATGAAAGTCATAATTGTAGGGGCAACTGTAAGACCAATGCCCCAACTTGCATGTAGCCAATTCATTTCACTTGTATCATAATTTTCTGAGAAAAAATTGTTCAGCCCTGCGTCAATAAAGCCACGACCAGAATAAGCAAAGAAAATGATACCAAGTAAGACAATCCAAGAACTCACTGTCGTAATGGCAAACATTCCTAAGATGACAATAACCATCGCGCCAACGATAAGTTTACCGAAAGTAAAATGTGTTAATAGTGTGCCACTAATGACCGTCGCAACCATTGCACCAGTCGTGGCAAATAACAACAAAACCCCAATTGCGCTAACATCGACTCCAAATGTACCTTGCATATATGTCCATGCGATATTTAAGACACCCCCAGAAAATCCCAATAGTATAAATATTGCTATTGAGAGTAAAAACGGTGTTCGACTTCGTTTCATTTTCACAGTTGATGCCATGCGCGGTACTGTCCTCAGAAAATGATTATAAAAAACATAACCCAATCTATTTGACAGACTGGTATACTCTGGTATATGCTGGATTATACCAGTGATTATTAATTGTACCAATAAGCCAACTTAGGGTCAGATACATGCTCGTTTTGGGTTTAATGTCAGGCACTTCAGCAGATGGCATCGACATCGCGCTATGTGACATTCAAAATAAGAATCATGCACTTAATGCTGATATTATCGCAGGACATACGTATTCGTATACTCCAGAATTACGGCAACGTATCCTTGATAATTGTGACCGTACATTAAGTCGAGTTGATGACATTGCCCAATTAAATTTTGACATTGCCGAAATATTCGCGGATGCAATTGATAAATTTTCACAGCAGTATAATGTTGATTTAGCAGATGTTGACCTGATTGGCTCGCATGGACATACACTCTGGCACAATGTTAAAGGGGATGGACGAGTGACGGCGACATTCCAAATAGGGGAGGGGGCAGTGATTGCCGAACGCACAGGCATCACTACCATTAATAATATGCGTGTCCGTGATGTGGCTTGTGGTGGACAAGGCGCACCGCTGACAGGGTATGTCGATTGGTTACTACTTAGGCATCCTGATAAATGGCGAGCAGTGCAAAATATAGGTGGCATGGGTAATGTTACCTTTTTGCCCCCACTTAATGAGCAAAATCTGAAACCAATCGCTTTTGATACAGGACCTGGTAATGCTCTAATTGATGTTGCCGTTGCTCACTTTACAGAGGGTCAGCAACAATACGATAAAGACAGTCAACTCGCGCAACAAGGTCGAATTGACGAAGATTGGTTAGATGAATTGCTTCAACATCCGTATTATCAACGCGACTATCCAAAAACGACAGGACGCGAGGAGTTCGGCACAGAAGCAGGGCTGGCAATGATACAAGAAGCCCAAAATCATGGACTTACCCAGTATGAAATCATTGCAACGCTCACAGCACTTACGGCAACCAATATTGTGGATGCTTATAAGCGTTTCGCACCTGCAACTATCAGTGAAATTATTTTGGGTGGAGGGGGCAAGCATAATCCGATGATTGTCGGTATGATTAGTGAATTACTTGCACCAGCTAAAGTAATGTCACATGAAGATATTGGCATTAGCAGTGATTTTAAAGAGGCACTTGTATTCGCACTTCTCGCTTACGAAACGTGGCATGGACGTGTCGGTACATTACCATCACTTACTGGTGCAGAGCATGCAACTATTTTAGGGCAAATCATACCAAGTAATAATTACGAGGCACTCCTGCATAAGCGGATGAGCGAAACAATATGATTGTTCCCTTGCGTGAGGAATATATTGTAGAGTGTGCTCAAATCATGGCGGATAATAGCCTGTGGCAAAGCTATAATGTTACCAAATCAAAGGCTGAGGCACAGTTCCGTAAAGGTTTATCTGACCAAGATGCTCGGATTTTGGTCTCACTAAAAGAGCAACAGATAGCTGGTTTTATCTGGTATTACACCCAAGGCACATTTTATCAAGGTGCATACATTCGATTAATTGGCATACATCCCAAGCATCAGAGCAAAGGCATTGGGGCTGATCTTATGAATACAGCAGAAGTAGACATCGTTAATATTACACCACACATATTTCTTCTGACCTCAGATTTTAATCAAGATGCCCAGCGTTTTTACCATCGACTCGGATACGAAAATATAGGGGAAGTCCCCAACTTTGCCAAAGATGGCATTTCCGAGATGATTTT
The DNA here is from genome assembly GCA_965230145.1 of Phototrophicaceae bacterium. Taxonomy (GTDB): domain Bacteria; phylum Chloroflexota; class Anaerolineae; order Aggregatilineales; family Phototrophicaceae; genus JAUZRW01. Next base: position 770,174 of record CBDDKI010000002.1, on the reverse strand, counting down.
TTACAAAAAACTCAATCAGAGAAAGGATGTTTAAGTATCCAAAAATTACAGACTGCATCACCTTATCGCTTTCAAAACAACTATTATAAGGAGTTTTTACACATGAAAAAATTAGGTCTTTTGATCTTGTCGGCATCGCTCTTGCTGATGTCAATCGGGATAGGTAGCGCCCAAGATAATACGCTTATTATGGCACGCGCAGTTGATGCGACAGGGCTTGACCCGCATACACAAACTGCCTTTGCATCCTTACGTTTATTAGAATTGGTCTATGAACCACTTGTAACAACTGACCAAGACTTAAACCTTGCACCTGCCCTCGCAACGGGCTGGGAATTTTCAGAAGATGGTCTAGCATTGACATTCACATTGCGCGAAGGTGTGACCTTCCACGATGGCTCTGCATTTACAGCTGAGGATGTTATCGCATCATTTGAACGTATTCTCGACCCTGAAGTTGCTTCTGCGGCGGCTACTAATTATGCTAGTATTGAATCAATGGAAGCACCTGATGACTTAACAGTTGTCTTCAACCTATCTGTCCCTGATGTACCAATTTTATCGGCTATGGCTAGCACAAATGCGGTTATCTTGTCATCCGATGTTATCGCAAATGATGACCCATCATTGGTAACTGTTGGAACAGGTCCTTTCACCCTTGATAACTGGACACCAGATGATACAACGACGCTATCCGCAAATGAAAATTGGTGGGGAGATGGTCCGTCTATTGATGGTATTGAAATCCGTATCATTCCTGACGAAGCCTCGATTCTCGCTGCATTACGTGCAGGCACAGTCGACTTTGCATTGTTGAATGATCCACTCATCGCAACCTTGCTCGTGGATGACGCGAATATTGTACTTAACCGCACTCCAACATTGTCTTACAATGTTTTACAACTCCGTGCGGCTGTTGAACCACTCGACCAATTGGAAGTACGTCAAGCGATTTCTTGTGCAATTGACCGTCAACAAGTCGTGGATACAGCGGCTTTAGGTGAGGGGCAAGTCACAGGACCACTCACGATGGCATCTTTCGCCTTGCCAACAGAAGATTTATTCTGCTACGAGCAAGATATTGAACTTGCCCAAGAGCTAATGAATGCGGCAGGTCTTGCAGATGGCTTTACTCTTGAAGTTATCCTAGCTAATGCAGAGCCACCTGTTGCAACCTCCATTGCTCAGAATTTGCAGGCTCAATTAGAGGCGATTAACATTACCGTTGAAATCGAAGCCCTTGAATTCGGCACGTATGTTGACCGTTGGTTAGCTGGGGACTTCACAGCCGCTGTTGCATTAAATGGTGGTCGTACTGACCCCTATACGATGTATTCACGTTATTGGCAAAATGATGCTCGCTTCCAAGAGACCGCAGGTTATATTGATGTTACGCTGAATGATTTGATGGTAGCTGGACAAACCGAAACTGATCCTGATGCACGCTACGAAATCTTTTCAGAGTTCCAAACCCATATCACTGAGGTCAGTCCTTGGATTTGGCTCTACGCAGGTTTCTCTTACACCGCACACCAACCCTATGTAACTGGTTGGACACCGAATGCAAGTGACTCTATCTACTTCTTAAGTAGTGTTGAGCTTGATAAATAAAGTACTTAATGTCCCCATATCATATTGATATGGGGATGGTTTCACTACTTATTTCTCACCAATACTAGGTTATTCCGATGACACGATACCTAACCCAACGTTTAATTAGTCTCATACCTATGATGATTGGTGTGTCCATTCTTGTATTTGCAGCTATTCGACTTGTTCCGGGTGATTTGATTACGGCACAGTTGGGTACAGAAGCAGGGATGCTATCAGAAGAGCAACGACAATCACTAGAAGCATTCTATGGTCTGGATAAGTCGCCTGTTGAACAATACTTTATCTGGATGCGAGATGTGCTGACAGGGAATTTAGGGCTTTCAGTACGACAAGGACAACCTGTTCTAGAATTAATACTGAGTCGTTTCCCTATCACCTTAGAATTGGCTATCTTATCAGTAATTATCGCTGTTCTCATCGGGATACCACTTGGAATTTTAGCCGCAATATATAGTAATTCATTTGTGGATGTTCTATCGCGTATCATTGCAATGATTGGCTTATCTGTACCGAATTTTCTACTCGGTACATTGATTATATATGTACTGTCAGTTTATTTTCGTATTCTGCCGAACTCAGGCAATTATGTCTCGTTGATGGAAGACCCCTTACAAAATTTTCAGCAGATAATCTTTCCTGCTATTACATTAGGTACATCATTTTCAGCTTCTGTTATGCGGATGACACGCTCATCTATGTTAGAAGTCCTCAATGAGGATTATATCCGCACAGCCCGTAGTAAAGGACTCATTGAATTTTTTATCATTCGTCGTCATGCTCTCAAGAATGCCCTCATTCCCGTTGTTACCTTGATTGGCATTGAATTTGGCTATCTTCTCGGTGGAACGTTTATTGTGGAACAAATTTTTGCGATTCCAGGGATTGGTCGTTTAACGGTCAATGCAATTACACAACGTGACTATGCACTAGTGCAAGGGGTGACGCTTTTCATTGCTATCAATTTTGTACTGATTAACTTACTAGTTGATGCACTCTATACCGCAATAGACCCCCGTGTGAGGTATGATGCCTGAGATAACTATTCCGAATTTATCACAAAAGACACCTTCTCGATTAGGCAGATTGTTTTTTACCGTATGGAATGAACGAGGCACTTTTATTGGTAGTGTAATTGTTATTTTCTTTCTCACTATTGGTATTTTAGGTTTACTGAAGATTACGCCTTACCCCATTGTTGAACAGCACCCCTTAGACCGCTTATCAGCACCAGATAGTTCCTACTGGCTTGGCACAGACCAATTTGGGCGCGATGTACTGAGTCGTATTATGAAAGGCACAGCTAACTCGTTACAAGTTGCTATATTAACCGTCGCTATATCGACGTTTATCGGCACGATTATTGGGACAATTGCTGGGTATTTTGGTGGCAAAATTGATAATGTGATCATGCGAATAATGGATATTTTTTTCGCCTTTCCTGCTTTGTTGCTGGCACTACTCATCGTGACCATATTGGGGCAAGGGCTATATAATACCGTTCTAGCAATTTCCATTGTCTATACCCCTATTTTTGCGAGGGTCGCACGCGGACAAGTGATTTCAGTTAAGGAGATGGAGTTCGTACTTGCGGCGCGCAGTTTAGGAGGCGGGCATCTGATGATTATTTTGCGCCATATTCTCCCTAATATTTTACCTGTGATGATTGTTCAAGTAACTTTGGCACTATCATGGGCATTAATAACAGAGGCAGGTTTGAGCTTTCTCGGTTTAGGAACACAACAACCTGAACCTTCACTTGGTTTAGAATTAAGTTCTAATCGTGGTCTGGCAGAAATTGCGCCTTGGCTCATTCTGTATCCTGGGCTAGCAATTATGCTTATGGTGCTCGGGTTCAACTTATTGGGTGACGGGTTACGTGATTTACTCGACCCTCGCACAAGAGGGCGCTGAGACAGGATAAATAATGCTCGATAAATCATCTCCACAACCCTTATACGAACAAATTAAACATTATATCTTGTCTCGGATTGAATCAGGCGAGTATATTCCTCACAGCCAGTTGCCTTCCGAACGTCAATTAGCTGAACAATTTGATGTCAGTCGACTTACGGTCAGCAAAGCGGTTAAGCAACTCGTTGACGACGGTTGGCTATATATCCAGATTGGTAAAGGAACCTACATCGGCGAAGAACCAATCCAACAACAGATTGAAATGCTTACTAGCTTCACCGAAGAGATGAAAATTCGTGGACAGAAAACAGCTAGTAGGGTCTTGAGTGCTATAGTAAAACCTGCTTCTGCTGAAGTCGCGGAAGTTCTCTCTATCCCACAAGGAACGGATATTATTCAATTAGAACGGGTTCGATTGGTTGCACAACAACCTATGGCAGTCGAATGCGCCTCAGTCATTGCTGAACGCTGTCCAGATATTTTAGACAAACATGATTTTTCTCAAGAATCGCTCTATGCGGTGTTACGAGATTATTACAATGTCTTGCTCGTATCAGCAGTCCAAACATTTGAAGCTCGCTCAGCTACCAAAGCTGAAGCTAGTCTGTTGAATATCAAAGTTGGCGCACCTGTGCTTGCTATTCATCGCATAACTTATGACGATAAAGGTGATGCCTGTGAAGTTGTAAAGTCAGCCTATCGTGGTGACCGTTATAAATTCCGCGCCAAATTAAGTCAAATATAGTTAATATGAGGCGCGATAGGACTTCTCAAACACCTCATTGGTTTGTATCATAACTCTAGTTTGTTTCATTTTCTTAAAGTTTGTCCCATTTTATCCAAATCTTGGATATAGTAATTTCTTGAAATTAGTGTTTATTTTCACATAATTTTAAATTGATTTAATCCTCAACTACAAAGGACAACAAACATAACATGCCTATACGATTCTTAACGGCGGGCGAGAGCCATGGACCAATGCTCACAACAATTTTAGAGGGTATGCCAGCAGGTGTACCATTATCCGCTGAGGATGTTGATGTTGATATGGCAAGGCGGCAGGTCGGATATGGTAGTGGTGGCAGAATGCACATCGAAAAAGACCGTGTTCGTATTACTGCTGGTCTGATGAATGGTGAAACCACAGGTGCACCAATTGCAATGAGTCTCGAAAATCGAGATTTCAAGAATTGGAAAGAAAAAGACATCACACCTATCACAACCCCTCGTCCTGGACATGCTGATTTAACGGGTGCAGTCAAATATGGCTACCGTGAATTACGCCTTTCTCTAGAACGTGCTAGTGCGCGTGAGACAGCGATGCGTGTCGCAGTGGGTGGTGTATGTAAGAAATTCCTCGCACAATTCGGAATCGAAATTTTAGGGTACGTCACTCAAATTGGCGCAGTGAAAGCTAATATTCCTGAAAACGCTGATTACCATGACCTGTATAAAATCGCGGAAGGTAACGATGTTCGTTCGCCTGACCCTCATGCTGCCGAAGCAATGCACGAAGCAATTCATGAGGTGAAAGTCAATAAGGATACCTTAGGCGGAGTGTTTGAAATTATCGCGCTCGGTGTTCCGACTGGCTTAGGTTCACACGTTCACTATGACCGTCGCCTAGATGCGAAACTCGTCAGTGTGATGACAGGTATTCAAGCAATGAAAGGCGCGGAAATAGGACATGCCTTTGATAATGCTGGTAAACCGGGTAGTGAAGTACATGACGAAATCGAACCTGATGGTAACGGTGGCATTCGTCGCAGAACGAATCGTGCAGGTGGGTTAGAAGGGGGTATCACTACAGGTGACCCAATTGTTGTACGGGTGGCAATGAAGCCAATTTCGACGATGTTACGTGGTGCTGATACAGTCAATTTGGCAACAGGTGAAGCTGAACGAACAGTTTATGAACGCAGTGATTTTTGTGCTGTTCCGCGTGCTGTCCCTGTGGGCGAGGCGATGATGGCAATTGTTCTTGCGGATGCACTTTTAGAAAAACTTGGTGGAGATAGCCTTAGCGAGATGCTCCCACGCTTTGAAAATTTACGTGGCAACAAATTCGCTGACCTACCAATGGATAATGCGGAGTGGCGTTTTGGCTACGAGTAAAAACCTCGTCTTAACGGGTTTCATGGCGACAGGCAAATCGACTGTTGGAGAAATCTTAGCTGAAAAATTAGGTCGTGTTTTCATTGATGTTGATACAGCCATTGAGCATCGGACGGGCTTGACCATCCCCACTATTTTTGCCGAATACGGCGAATCTTTCTTTCGTGCAATCGAGAAAGGTATTTGCCATGAACTATGCCTCAAAGGAAACTTGGTCATTGCGACAGGTGGTGGCGCAATTCTAGATGATGATAGCCATCACGCCTTTTTACAGACCTCATTTCTGTTATGTTTGAGTGCCTCGCCTGAACTAATAGAAACTCGATTGCGGACAACTGATAATCGTCCACTAGCTAAAGAATGGCGCGAACGATTGAATAATCGACAGCCCATTTACAACGCTATTCCGAACCAAGTTGATACAAGCCATAAAACACCAGAACAAGTCGCTGAGGAGGTCTTGCGCCTATGGCAAAACGAATCCGAGTGAATATCGCCGATAGCAAACCATACGATATAGTTATCGAGCGTGGATTATTACAGCGGTTAGGTCAAGATGCCTCTGAATTTGCCTTAGATGGGCGAGTTATTGTCGGCACAAATAGCACTCTTGCCCCACTCTACGGTCAACAGCTGGTAACACACCTGCCAAATGCGGCAATTGCTTATATGCAAGATGGCGAAAAATATAAGAATCTCGATACGATTAGTCGTTTTTATGACCAATTTCTTAAACAAGGCGCAGATAGGCACACAACAATCCTTGCTCTGGGTGGTGGTGTTGTCGGTGATGCGGTGGGTTTTGCGACGGCGAGTTTTATGCGCGGTGTGCGTTTTGTTCAAGCCCCGACTTCACTTTTGGCGATGGTAGATAGTAGCGTCGGGGGTAAAGTGGGTGTGGATTTGCCACAGGGGAAAAATCTTGTCGGTGCATTCAAACAACCCGAAGTCGTTTTAATTGACCCTGATGTGCTAGAGACTTTACCCAAAGAGCAATGGCGTTGTGGTATGGGCGAAATTCTCAAGCATGGTCTTATTGCTGATGAAGGCTTACTGGATGAAAAGTTACATCGCAAGAAATATGCAGAGGAATTGATAGCGCGTGCGGTTCAAGTGAAGGTCAACATTGTTGAAGAAGATCCTTATGAACACAGTGTTCGTGCCTATCTCAATTTAGGGCATACCTTCGCCCATGCGATTGAGCAAGTGACAGAATATGAATGGATGCACGGAGACGCAGTTGGCTTTGGGTTGATGGCAGCGGCAACATTATCCCATGAACTCGGCATGATTGAGGATGAGCTTGTGAAACGGGTGCGACGAGTATTAGCCGAAGCAGAATTACCGCGTTATATCCGCGATATTGCTCCTGATGCTATTTGGGATGCGATGATAACCGATAAAAAATGGAAAAATGGCGTATCCCGTTTTGTGCTGTTAGAAGGCATGAATCATCCAACGATTGTTGAAGGTATCGAGCGTGATGTGGTGGTTAAGGTGCTGGAGAGTTTGCAAAGATGAATGAAGAGTATGAAAAAGAGGAAATCTGTACCCAAAAATACTAAACCATTAACCCTTATTGTCACCTTACTGTTTTTGATACTAATTGCTTCTATATATCTAGGTTTTGTTTTAAGCATGAATGATCAGGATGAAGTAGAGCTAAGTATTTCTGAACGAGTAAATGTCACCGCGCAATATTTGATTGAAAACCCTGTTGCTTATGATGAGGTTGATATAGAAATTGTGCAAATTGATAAATTATCTAATGTCTGGAATCTGTGTTTTTTATTTCAAGGCATAACAAATTTAAGTGGAATTGTTTCAATTGATGGACGCAATAATATATATACAGATATTATTATCGTAACACCAGAAGGCACTATCGCTACACCCATACCAGAGAATTATGAGCAATCACTGTGCCATGAGGTTGAACTTACGGCAGGTTTACATCTTATTGACATGAACTTGTACGAAACTAGAACGCGCTATCAATGGGCAATCGAAATCGAATAAGCATATAATATTGAAAACCGATAACCATTAATTGAAAACTACTATGACAAAAATACTCTTACTCAATGGACCTAACTTAAATTTACTTGGCACACGCGAACCCGAAGTCTACGGTACAATGACCCTAAACGATATTGCTGAAAACGTGCGCTCGCATGTGAAACAACTTAATGTTGAGGTACGCTTGGAGCAGTCTAATCATGAAGGTGGACTCATAGACCTAATTCATGAGGCACGGCATTGGGCAGATGGTATCGTCTTTAATCCTGGGGCGTATACACATACATCCATTGCCTTACGTGACGCGATTAGTTCAGTGGAAGTACCCGTTGTGGAAGTACATATGTCGAATGTACATGCGCGAGAGGCATTCCGACATAAATCATACTTAGCTCCAGTATGTGTGGGGCAGATAGAAGGTTTCGGCTGGCGAAGTTATATACTTGGGGCAGATGCCTTACTCGGGCATTTGGGAATTTTGTAAACCGCTTAATTGTCCCAACTGGCTAATGAAATACCATAAAATTTGTTGATTGCTTCAATAACATCGAAGCATTATTCATTCTAAAATGAGGGTAAGATGCAATTAGACGAGCAAAGAAATTATATCCCCATGACAAAAGATAATATTTTAGCTTTAGTAGAAGAACAAAATATTCGTTATATAGCTTTATGGTTTACTGATATTACAGGCGCAGTCAAAAGTGTGGTTGTGCCAGCACATAAACTTGAAAATGTAATGAATACAGGGGTGCATTTTGATGGCTCTGCCATAGAAGGCTTTGCGCGTGTTGCTGAAAGTGATATGGTGCTTTTGCCTGATATTAATACCTTCACAGTTTTGCCTTGGAACAATACTGACGAAGAACGCACTGCCCGTTTAATTTGTGGTGTCTATACGCCTCAGGGCGACCCCTTTATCGGTGACCCTCGTAACGCGCTCATCCGTGCCTTAAAATCCGCTGAGGAGATGGGTTTGGTCTTCAAGACAGGCATGGAACTCGAATTTTTCTTGTTCTATACCGATGCTTATGGCAAACCTGTGATTGATGCCCCTCAAGATGGTGCAGGTTACTTTGACCATGCAGATGAAAAAGTACAAATTGTGCGCCGTAAGATGGTCAATGCTTTGTTAAAAATGGGCATTGATATTGATACTGCCCATTCTGAAACGGGACATGGTCAACATGAAATTGACTTCCAATATAGTCATGCACTGGTTTCGGCAGACCAAATATTGACCACTCGTGTGACTCTGAAGACGATTGCTCAAGAACATGGCTTACATTGTACCTTCATGCCACGTCCTATTACTACACAACCGGGTTCGGGGATGCACACACATCAAAGTATGCACGATTGTGATACCGATAAAAATGTCTTTGTAGATGTGAGCCATGAATATCATTTATCGGATACTGCACGTCATTTCTTGGCAGGACAATTGGCACATGCTAGAGCGATGTCTGCAGTGCTTGCTCCCTTGGTAAACAGCTATAAACGTCTAGGTACAAGTTTTGAAGCACCAGTCTATGTGACTTGGGCACATATTAATCGTGGTGCGTTGATTCGTGTTCCGAGTACTTCACCAGGGCGAGAAGACCATACGCGCCTAGAATTGCGTTGCCCAGACCCAAGTTCTAATCCTTATTTAGCGCAAGCAGTGATGTTGATGGCTGGCTTAGAAGGTATCCGCCAAAAGATGGAATTGCCCGACCCCGTTGAAGAAACTTTGATGACACGCAGTCGTGGACGCTTCCGCCAAATTGAGACACTTCCTAATTCATTAGAAGAAGCCTTAGATGTACTAGCAGATGATGATGTTGTTATGGGAGCACTAGGTCCTTACATCAGTGACCGTTATATTGCCGCCAAACGTCAGGAAGTCGAAGCCTATAATAAACAAGTCACACAGTGGGAATTAGACCGTTATCTCAGTCGCTATTGAACAATGAGATTATGAATTTTCTCTAAAACTAGTTCAGCATCATCTGGTTGAACAATTACGGACAAGCTACAACGTGATGTACCTTGTGCTAGACCGATGATTCGCATCCCACTCAGAGCTTGTAGAACCTGTGCTTCGAGTCCGATATTTTTGCCAAAACTCTCACCAATCGCTGTAACAACTGTTACGTGGTCAATACGCCATGTCGTTTTTTCATGGCTTGCTTCGATTTTTGTATGCAATCGACTACTAATCGTATTTACGGTTTCTAAGCCACCAGCATGAAGTGGAACTATGAAGCACATGAAGCTCTGTGTCGCTGACTGTGATGTGAACATAACATCGGCATCATTGCCTGTTACGTTATTCAGTGCTTCATCAACAAGTTGAGAAATATGGGTCAGCGAACCATTGCGATTGGCTGTTAGGCTTATTCCCGGAATGGTCGTGACTGCAATTATGTCTTCAGATTGGGTTGCACCCGCTTCACGAATAAGCGTCCCAGATTTTTGTGGTTTATACACATTTTTGATATGCAAGGGAATACGACGTTCTTGTAAGGGACTAACCATCCGTGCATGGAGAATCCTTGCCCCAAAATAGGCTAACTCCGCAACTTCGTTATAAGACATTTGGTTGATAACAAGTGCGTTATTCACTTCACGTGGGTCAGATGACATCATGCCATCGACATCCGACCATACCCAGACTTCATCCGCATTGATACAAGCCGCCAAGACAGATGCCGTAAAATCACTGCCACCACGTCCCATCGTAGTAGGTTTTCCTGAAATAGTTGCGCCAATATAGCCAGTTACAACAGGTATGATTTGTCGACCAATCATGGGCAGTAAATTAGCTTCAATGCGTTGGCGCGTGGGTTCAAACAACGGTGTTGCATTGCCATGTACATCGTTTGTGACAATGACATCTGTACCGTCCATAGCCACACCACGCAAATCATTGTTTCTCAATAATGCGGCGATTATCCTTGCCGATAGTTTTTCGCCAACACCAATAATACGGTCACTTATCTCAGGGGATAAGGTGTCGCTAGGGGTACTTGCAACAGTCTGGCAATCATCAAGCATTTCAAATAATAATTGGTCAATATCCGCGTTGAGTGCGTTACGTTCTTGGATAGCTAGAGGTAATTGTTCAGCTAAGGCTAAATGGCGCGTTCGTAATGTTGCTGCAATTCGCCGATACCCGCGTTGATTGGCTACCTGTGCTAGATGTGCCGCTTCCAACAGCATATCTGTCACACCATCTAATGCAGAGGCTACAATAAGCAATCTATCCCAGCGTTTAAATTCATGCAGGGTAATACTAAGTACCTGAGTCAATGCAGATACTGTGCCAACTGCCGAACCTCCAAATTTCATTACCAGTGTCGTCATTGAAATCCCCTGTGCGATGGTGGGTGAATGAACCTGTCAGCGCATTATAACAGACTCTATGCCTCGCTGGGTACATTCTAGCGTTGAAATTTTAGTTAATAAACTCTATTTCTATAGCAATTTAGTCAATATTGCAATGCTATTGCTTTTGCTTGGTTTTTCTATTAGAGTTTAATTTAGAAAATAGTAGTCTCTTAAATTATTTGTAAATTTTGCTAGCTAAATAATGCTAGATAAAGTGAGGTTTATCTCTATGACAGATATGCCTGCCGAAACAGTACAACACGCACAAGAACAAGTGGTTGGTGTACGTTTTACAAAAGTCGGCAAATTATATCATTTTCAGTACCAAGAATTTCCAGATATTAAAGCTGGTGAATTTGTAATTGTAGAAACAGTGCGTGGTCGGCAGATGGGACAGATTATGGGATTTACGTCTGCAGAAGCTGACCGTGAATATCGTACTATAATGCGTCCTGCTACTGCGCGTGATTTAGCTCTCCGTCAAGAATGGGAATCTAAAGAACCAGAAGCATTACAACAATGCGTTGATGTAGCTCAGTCAATAGGTGGTTTTCGCCATATTAAGCTACTCGCCGCAAAATACAATTATGATGGTTCCTCGCTAACCTTCTTATATAGTGCAGATGAGAAAGAAGATACAACACGACTAGGCAAGGAGCTACAGAAGATCTTTGCTGCCAAGGTCGATATGCGTCAGATAGGTCCTCGTGATGTAGCAAAATTGCTGGGTGGTTACGGTGCATGTGGTGCTGAACGGTGTTGCTCATCATTCTTGACAGATTTCAGCCCAATTTCAATAAAGATGGCTAAAGCACAGGGGATTTCCCTTAATCCATCTGAAATTACGGGTATGTGTGGACGCTTACGTTGTTGCCTCGTGTATGAATATGAGCAATATGTGCAAGCCCGTAAGCAATTGCCACGCCGTAATAAGAAGATCGGTACTCCTTTCGGTGAAGCAAAAGTGATTGATGTTCATCCGTTAAAAGATGCTGTTACTGTTTGGCATGATGACCATGGGCGTAAGATTGTCGAACGTGAAGACATCATACCTTTGGAAGAGTTGCGTGCATTAGAAGCTAAAGCGAAACAACCCTGCGATAAACATGGTGATGGGGCTTGTGATTGCGGTAAACCACCAGGTGAACGTCGCGCAGATAAGTAAAGTGCAGTAAAGTAATTTTGATTAATCATAATTGACGACAAATGATATGCAGGGAAGCAAATTTGCTTTCCTGTATTTTGTATAATGTATTTTGGAAAGGTTCATTCGATGAGTGATGCACTAAATTCAGAGGTATCTCCGAAGCGTGTTATGGGTGTGTTTGCACATCCTGATGACGCAGAATTTTTTGCGGGCGGCACATTTGCAAAATGGTCAGCCGATGGTGCTGAGATTACCTTTGTTTTAGCAACAAGTGGTGATAAAGGTAGTGCTGAATTAGATATGACATCTGAAAAACTGGCAGCAATCCGTGAAGAAGAAACGAAAAGAGCCGCCGACGTTTTAGGTGTAAAAGATGTCGTTTTCTTACGCTATATTGATGGTGAATTATTTCCAACGCTTGACCTGCGACGGGATATTACGCGCTTAATCCGCCTTAAAAAACCTGATGTTATTGTGACCCTTGACCCGACTCGCTTCTGGTATGGGACACGGAGTATCAATCACCCTGATCATCGGGCTATTGGTGCGGCAACATTAGAATCAGTTTTTCCTACCGCGCGTGACCGTTTAAACTTTATTGAGTTAGAGCGTGATGAAGGTTTGCTACCGCATAATTGCTTGACAATTTATATTGCAGGAGCGGAAGAACCAACAATGACGGTTGATGTGACAGGTTGTATTGAACGTCAAGTACAGGCATTGATTGAGCATAAAAGTCAAATCAAAGAGCCAGAAAAATTATATGACCGTATTTTCGAGCGTTCATTAGACCCAGTTGCACCTCCTGATTACCCACGTAACATTGAACGTTTCCGCGTGATACAATTGGGTGGTTAATAGAGCGCACGTGATATTTTGAGGAGCGGACGAAAATAATGCCAATTGATTTTACTACTGAAGCGAATGCCATGCGCGAAGAACTGGTTGCGCGTCGGCGTGATTTGCATATGCACCCTGAAATTGCATTTGAGGAACATCGCACGGCTAATATTGTTGCCGAGGAATTGAATAGCTTGGGATTAGAAGTGCAGACAGGTGTTGGCAAAACAGGCGTTGTTGCAGTTCTAGAAGGTGATAAAGAGGGTCCAACGGTACTCGTCCGTGCCGATATGGATGCTTTACCTATCCGTGAAGCGAATAAAACAGACTATGTTTCGACTGTTGAAGGTAAAATGCACGCTTGCGGTCATGATGGACATACAACAATTGCATTAGGTGTTGCCAAATTATTTTCACAACATAGAGATAAAGTATCAGGACGAATTAAGTTTGTCTTTCAACCTGCGGAAGAGATTGGCGAAGGTGCAAAGGCAATGGTAGATGATGGGGTTTTAGAAAATCCACGCCCAGATGTTTCAATTGGTTTACACTTATGGAATACAAGCCCTGTTGGCGCGATTAATGTGAAATCGGGTCCAGTAATGGCAGGAATTTCTCGATTTGAGATTGAGATTTCTGGCAAGGGTGGGCATGGTGCAATGCCACATGAAACGATTGATCCAATAGTTTGCGCTGCTCAGATGACATTAGCTTTTCAAACAATTGTCTCACGTAATGCCAGCCCATTGGAATCAGTTGTCTTCTCTGTTGGGCAAATTATAGCAGGTACAGCCCATAATATTATCCCTGATAAAGCAACAATTTGTGGCACATACCGTATGTATACCGAAGAAATGCGAGAGTTAGTTACTGAACGTCTGTATGAAATTGCTGAACACACCGCTGCTGCAATGCGCTGTAAAGTTGATATTAAAGTGGAGCATCAAGGTTTGCCAGTTGTAAATGATGAAAACGTTACACATCGGTTGCGTAAAGCTTGGTCAAAATTAGGAAAAGAAGATGACTTCTACTATGAAATGACCACTGCATCCGAAGATGTTGCTCTTCTAATGGATGATATTCCCGGTATGTTTTTTTTCTTAGGAAGTGGCAATGATGAAAAAGGGCTTAATTATGGGCATCATCATCCACGTTTTGATATTGACGAAGATGTGTTGCCGATTGGTGTCGCGCTGTTATCAGCGGCAGTTGCTGAATATATACTAGAAGAGGTCTAATGTCTGAAAACACATTGAAATACTTGTCTGGACGAGGATGGATTGTACTATCTGGTGGTAATACTGAGGGCAGTCCCATACGTGCTAAAGCTTTAACACGCGCACGGGAATACGGCATTACGGCTTATATCTCGTCGGCAGATGATGGTGGGGATTCACTCTTAGATGATATGGAAGATTTGGGTGCACGCTCAGGCTATTTTATTGACCCTGAGTACGATGACCCAGAAGATATCATCGAGGAAATGAAGACAGCAAGTTTAATTGTGGTTGAAGTCGGTAGCAGTCTGGATAGTTTATACCATATGCTTCGAGGCGCTACAGTTGAAGGCATTCGGCAAGCCTATGAGCGAGGTGGTGTAGTGCTCGTTGAAGGTCTTGCGACTAATATTTTTGGGCGTTGGGTTTTATCCGACGAGGGTGAGATTGTAGATGGTCTTAATTGGGTGCAAAATGCCTTCATTGAAGCACAATCCACAGGTGCTGAAGATTCACGGGCAGTTCAGACTGTTCTTAATGAAATCGCAGAAGCAGTTGCTATTAATGTTGCATCAGGGTCTGCAATAGCACTTGGTCCTGACGGCGCAGTTGAAGTCTGGGGCGAGGAGCAAAATGTCACAATTTCACTTGGTCGTAAATACACTGAATAAGCTGGTGTAAGGCACATTGTTGCCACGGATTGTGCAAATTGCCTGTGTGTTTTTCGCCCCAATGTGGTAGACTTTGTAGGAAAAAAGAAGAGACAAGGCGCTGCGATGCGCCTTAAATTTTGTCTACTGATATTTTAATTTGGAGATGCTTGAGAATGCCTGTTACGATTGTTATCGGCGCACAATGGGGTGATGAAGGTAAAGGACGTTTTGTCGATTATTTTTCTGCGGATGCTGAAATGGTTGCGCGTTATGCTGGGGGTGATAACGCAGGACATACGGTGGCAGTAAAAGGCGAAGTTTTTAAGATGCACCTTATCCCATCAGGTATCCTTCATGATGGTGTCGTGGCTATTATGGGTAATGGTATGGTTATCAACCCTGTTAATCTTGTTAAAGAGATGAATCGTCTACGAGAACAAGGTATTCATATTTCTCCAGATAACCTAATTATTAGTACACGCGCACACATAATCACACCTGCTCACATTGAGCTTGATAGAGGCAAGGAAACTGAACGTGGTGATGAAGCCATTGGCACTACTTTACGAGGCATCGGACCTGCCTACTTAGATAAAATCGGACGACGTGGCTTGCGAATGGGTCAAATGCTAGATTTAGAAGCCTTTGCTGATGCGTTAGAAGTTTCTCTGACTCAGTATAATCGATCGCTTAATAAAGATAACTTTGAGACAGTTGATATTAAAGCGGGCTTACAAGCCTATGTTGATTCAGCTGAAGTATTACGCCCTTACATTAAAGAGACAACGAGTTTTCTCAATGAACGTCTAAACGCTGGTGAACGAGTTGTTTGTGAAGGCGCACAAGGTACCTTGCTTGATGTTGACCACGGTAGTTATCCATTTGTGACGAGTTCCTCACCAACAGCTGGCGGTGTCATGACAGGGCTTGGGGTTGGACCCACATACGTCGATAGAGTGGTTGGTGTCGCTAAAGCCTTTAGTACCCGTGTCGGTGGTGGACCAATGCCTACAGAAGAAGTGGGCGAGGTCGCCAAACGCTTACGGGGTACAGGTGATAATTATTGGGATGAATTTGGTACTACAACAGGTCGCCCTCGTCGGTGTGGTTGGCTAGATACGGTACTATTGCGCTATAGTGCGATGGTCAACGGCTTTACGGAAATTATGCTTACTAAAATGGATATTTTAAGTGGTTTTGATGAATTGAAAATTGCTGTTGCATATGAGGTAGATGGTGAGCGCTTTGATATTCCACCAAGCACTATTAAAGAATTAGAACGGGCAGTGCCTATCTATGAAACAGTAGCAGGATGGCATGAAGATATAAGTAATGCTCAGACCATAGACCAATTGCCTAAATCTGCTGTTGATTATATAAACAGAGTAGCTGAGTTGTGCGGTGTGCCTGTTACAACTGTCAGTGTTGGACCTGAACGCCATCAAGTGGTGAATTTATAAACCACTCTCATTATATATAGGCAAAACAAAGCGTTTAGGTATTTTGGTAAATAATTGAGTGGGTACTTCATCAAGTAAATATGGTCGAAGAACAGATTATACATTCGTTAATTTCTCCTATAGAAGATGCGCCTAGCACTGTGGTCTCACTTGTGCCGAGTATTACTGAGTCATTATTTGATATGAATATTGGCGATCGCCTGATTGGGCGTACAGAGTATTGCATCTATCCAGAGGGGAAGGTGGAATCTGTTCCGACTGTTAGTGGTACGAAAAACCCTGATATAGACCGTATTATTGCTATGCAACCTGAATTGGTTTTTGCCAATGCTGAGGAAAATCGTAAGGAAGATGTGGAAGCTCTAAGGTCAGTTGGGATTCCTGTTTGGGTATCTATGCCAACGAAAGTAGCCGATGTTTTTACGTTGTTGTGGAATATCATGTATCTCTTTGATGAGACTTCCATGGTGGCACGCATACGCCTGATTGAGCAAATTTATGACCGTCTTTACAATATGCTCAATGCACGTGACGAAGAACTGCCTAAAGTATTTGTACCGATTTGGTATGAACCGCTAATGACAGCAAATCAACAGACGTATTTGCACGATTTGCTATTTGTGTGTGGTGGGATGAATGTATTTGCTGAACGTGAGAGGCAATTCCCATTAAAAGCGGATTTGGGACAGCAAGAACCATCACCAGAACTTGCTGAGGGCAGAGATACCCGTTATCCTCGTATTACATTGGCGGAAGTTGAAGTGAAGCAACCTGATGTGATATTGTTGCCGAGTGAACCGTTTCAATTTACCGAAGAACATATTTCAATATTTAAAGAGCTAGATGTCCCTGCATCCAGAAATGACCGCATTTATCTTGTGGATGGTTCTTGGCTAACATGGCACGGCACACGCGTCGCCTACGCACTGAATGACTTACCTGCATTATTACGAGTAAATTAATATGGCAAAAGATGATTTAGAGCTTCTGCATAACTTCATACATGACCTCAAAGCTCCGATGAGTTCTGCAAAAAGTTTCATAGATTTAATTGTGGTTTCTGGTGATTTGAACAGCGACCAACAACACTTTGCTCATCGCGCATTGAGCAATATTGATAAAATGCAGGTGATTATCAATACTTTGCTTGAATTTGCGCGGATGGAAAATCAAGATGAGCTAAATCTGGTTGTTTGTGATTTACTCGAAATTGTAGAATCAGCAATCGTGATGAGCGAAGGGTTTGCCAGTGAACGTCAGGTTGGTATTGAAGCACATATTGACCCTAATGCTCAGTTTGTACAGGCGGATAGTTATTTTTTAGAGCATGTTTTTACTAATCTTGTGAATAATGCGATTAAGTATAATCGTATTGGTGGCAATGTATCGATTAGTAGTGAGCTGGCTGGCGAGTTTGTACAAGTTTCTGTGCAGGACACGGGCTTAGGCATCCCTGAAGACGCGATTGACCGTATCTTTGAACGCTTTTACCGTGTTGAGACTAAAGAGCATATGAGCATTGAAGGCACAGGTATTGGCTTGGCTATGGTCAAGAGTGTGATTGAACGGCATGGTGGCGAGATTTGGGTGGAAAGTATCGATGGGCAAGGGACGACTTTTCACTTCACATTGTTGCGTGCGAATGTTGCATCCCCTGATTATGACCGTGAACCAACGGACGGTTTAGATGACCATTTCCAAGAAGCGCGTGACCATGTCGATGATAGTGATTCGGGCGAAGCACCGCGCTAATTCGATAGTGAATTTCCCTGTTTATCAGGAGATAACAGAGAAAACAGGGACATTAACAGGGATTTTGGGCGTGCGAAAAAACCGAGATAACAGGGAATTTTTGTTAATTCGGTTAGAAAATGGTTAGTGAAAATCATGATTATATTTAGTTGTTAAGGTGCAAGACTAGCTTCGATAATTCCTCGTAAAATGCGCTTTCGATGTACAGAAATCCCCATTTGAGTTTAAATTATTTTGCCAGAGAAATGATGTTCATATGACCGTTCATATCAACGTTGCTATGAACAAGGGTTATGTTTTTTGACCCCTATCCTCCCGTCCTTTCCCCATGCGCCTCGTTCCTCGTCTGTGGAGAAAGGAAGCCTTGCACTTGCCAAGAAGTGAGGTGAAAAAATGATTGGCATTTTTTTCGTGTTTGAGAGATATACCAACTCTGCTATATTCTGAGAATTAATTGAATTCGCTTTAAATGAAACAAAATAGCCTGAAAATTCGTTATGATAGGTAGTGATTGCAAACACGAGGAGAGGTGTTGAATGGCAAATTTACCTGTGCGTGAGATGGTTTTATATAAGCATGGGGTCGGGTTTTTTGTCCGACAGGGGGAAGTTTCTGGCGAAAAAGTCGCTTTGACCTTTCGTCAGGATGAAATTAACGATGTGCTGAAAAGTCTGGCTGTCTTTGACCAAGCTGGCGGACAAGTGCTGGGGATTCATTATCAAACGCCGATGGATACTTATGCGCGATTAGCCAGTAGCTCCATAAAATTATCCCAAAATACGAGTCTGCGCGATTTATTACGAGATTTACGAGGGCGTGATTGCGAACTGGTTTTTGAAGTCACGGCTGGCACACAAGAAACGATTATCGGGCGTATTATTGGCATTGACGAAGTGCAGACCGAAGAAGAATTTAGTGCGACTATTTCTGTGCTGACAAGTAATGGCGTGCAAGTGTTCCCCTATGAGACATTGCGTAGTTTCAAGATAAAAGATGAGCAATCCTCGCATGATTTATCTTATTTTTTGGATACGAGCATGTCCGAAGATGACAGACGAGTGGTGACAGTGCGATTGAGTGAAGGCGAGCATGATTTAGCCGTGTATTATGTTGCCCCCTCACCAACTTGGCGTGTGAGTTATCGGCTGGTAGCTGAAACGGATGAAGATGGCAGTACAGGCACAGCCTTATTGCAAGGCTGGGGCTTATTCGATAATCGCCTTGAAGAAGACCTCGATAATGTGCGTGTGACACTGGTTGCAGGACAACCGATTTCCTTCATTTATGACCTCTATGCCTCACGGATACCGCATCGCCCGACGATTGAAGATGAAAGTCGCGTTGCACCGGGTCCGATTGAATATGCTGGTGGGGTAGCGAGAGCAGAAATGTCGGCTCAATACGCGGATGCGACGGATTTTATGGAGACAGCAGAAAGTAGGCTTGCGACGGTTGATTATATGGCACAAGCTCGTCCAAGACCTAAGCTCTCTAGCTCTGCTGTACGAAGTTCAGTTCCCGTTCAATCCGAAAGTAAAGATGCTGGTGAGACTTTCCAATACATCGTAACTGCGCCTGTATCGGTCAAACGGGGTGAATCAGCCCTAGTTCCAATTATTGGAAACGAAGTCAAATATGAGCGCGAATTACTCTACAACGCTAGCAAATTACCGACTCATCCAGTGGCATCCTTGCGCTTTGATAACGATACAGGCTTAACTCTCGAACGAGGTCCGATTACGGTTGTCGAAGATGGCGATTACAAAGGCGAAGCGGTTATTCCGTTCACGAAAGAGAATGTACAGGTTTATGTACCGTATGCGGTTGAATTAGGCGTAAAAGTCACTGAAAATCGGGAAAATAGTCATACTGTTACGGGCTTAAAATTTGAAAAAAAGGCATTATTTGAGCAAGTATATCATACACAAGAAATCACCTACAGAATTGAGAACAGTACCTCGAAAAACCAAGTCGTAACTATCGAAGCGTCAGTTCGTAGTGGTTTTGACTTATATGATACTCGCCAACCTGATGTTGAATCAGCCGAATATCGACGTTGGAAAGTGACTGTAAATGCTCATAGTACAGTTGATTTTGTGCGTACAGAACGTATGTTGCGATATGACCACCGTGAAATTCAATCTCTAAAATATCAGCAATTGGCTAAATATCTCGACAATAAATGGCTTGACCAAAGTACATTCGACCAGCTAAAAGACATATTGGATAGTCATGAACTCATTCGTGTGAAAAATAAGGAAATAGCTGATTTAACTGCCGAACGCCAAGAGATTTATCGACAACAAGAGCAGTTACGAGCGAATTTAGGGGCATTACAACCGACAGGGCAGGAAGCGAATTTGCGTAATCGTCTGCTGAAACAGCTTGAATCTACACAGGATAGGTTGGATGCGATTGATGCTGATATCAGTCGAGCGAAGCAAACAATAGCGGAGACCGAAGTGAAAATCCAAAATCTGTTAGATTCACTGGCTTAATCAACAATTGCTTATGGTTGATAACGCGCCTCTTGTTTATAATAGGGGCGCGTTTGTGTTTTGTAGTAGGATTTACGCGTTTAGTAATCTTCGATAAATTTATAGAAATACCAAGAATATTTTTGTTGGATGGCATGATGCTCTTTAAGAAATTGAGACGGAGAAAAGTCTAGTTGCGCCTTCATATAAACATGAAGGCTAGTCAACCAATATCGACACAAGTTCGACAAACAGGGTTTCTGTCGGCTTTAGCCGATGTTGAACACCTAGCGTCCGAGTTTGTTCGGATGCGTCAAAAGGCATATTGAGACTCCGTGTTTAATTGTAAAACTGCATGATGCTGATTCTACAATATTCTTAATTTTGGCAATTATATAGAATTGAGATGAATCTCGACCACATAAAAATATAGACTCATCTTAAATACATATCGGATTTTACTAATTGAGGGTTTTTTGGATGGACAAAGCAGGCTTTGTCCCTACATTCGTTCTCTCAAGGACGTAATTCTTAATAGTGTAAATTTATTATTAGCTCTAGCTTGCAGTCGATTGTGATAATTAGTACAATCAACTGTATTAACTGCGATGGAGGAACAACTCGTGAAACGTGGTGTATTCATTCTTGGCTTTTTATTAGCAATTACGATTGCTGGTGGTGTTTTGACTGCTGGGGTTGGGTTTGGTATTCCCCTCATTCAACAATCAACTGACCCTTCAGCATCGGTCTTTATGGCGACTAATGACCAAGCTCTTTTGTTTGTCGGCTTAGTTGGATTTGTATTGTTCAATGTTGTGGGTGCGGGCTTAACCTTAGCATTTGTACTTTGGCTGTTGAATAAACAAGTCAAAATTGCCAATGAAATGCCAACTTTAGAAGAGCGTAATGAGCAAGAGGCATTGCCTAAGGCGAGTGCCTAAGCTAGAAATTATCGCAAGCGAGCAGAAATAGGTCGTATGATTTCATGATGAACTCAACAATCGACAATAAGCAAACTTTGAATGATACGATCAAGGCTTATCTAGGATTAACTAAGCTACCGATTGTATTGCTTTTGGTATTCACTACTGTGACAGCAATGGTTGTGGCTGCGAATGGTTTGCCACCTGTCAATATATTCATCGCTACCTTGATTGCAGGCATTTTCGCCGCAGGTGGGTCTAGTGCATTAAACCAATATATTGACCGTGACATGGACGCTAAAATGAACCGCACAGCACGTCGTCCGATACCGTCGGGACGGGTTGAACCTATCAATGCGCTGATATTTGGTCTGGCATTAATTGCATGGTCGATGCTCATTCTGGGGATTTTTGTCAACTGGTTTGCGGCTGTTTTAACACTTCTTGGCTGTATTTATTATGTTGTTATCTATACGATGATGCTCAAGCGTAATACCGTCGTCAATATCGTGATTGGTGGTGGGGCTGGTGCGATGCCTGTGCTGGTAGGTTGGGCAGCTGTAACAGGAACATTGTCGATAGAGGCATGGATTTTATTTGCGATTATTTTCTATTGGACTCCACCGCATAGTTGGGCTTTGGCGATTTTGGTCAATAAGGATTATGCTGCCGCAGGTGTGCCAATGATGCCTGTAGCACGAGGCGAAGAGACAACTCGCTTGCAAATCCTCTTATATTCTATTCAGTTGGTAGCCATCACACTTATTCCAGCAATTGGTTTGCTGATGGGTGTAGAGATGCTAGGGATTTTGTATATTCTGGCGGCAACCATACTCGGTGCGGTAATGATTTACTTAGCGATTGTTCTCTTACGTCAACCGAGCAAAAAAATGGCGAAAACGCTCTATAAATATTCTTCGGCATATTTGGCATTTTTGTTCTTAGCGATGATAATAGACCGTCTGGTGCTATAAACCAGAGGAAAAATCATGATACAATATGAGGCACGTCTAAAATGGCGTGCCTTTTTGTTTTAGCTAGGAGTACATAATATGAATGATAATAATCCTCCCCCACGTCTACAAAATCCTATTTCTATAATAGAGAAAATGAAAAAAGAACGTGAGGGATATTCATATGTGCCAGCAGAATACGAAAGAAATCACAATACTTTTGTAATTCTATTTTTAGCTATTCAAATAATTGGGGCTATAATTGCAATCTTTTTTCTGTTTGGAACGCTATCCGAGATTGATGCGCTGGCAGAGCGATTTAGCGTTATGGATTTTAGCGGAGAACGTATAGCCACTTATCTTAGTATATTCATTTTAATCTTAACGATAATTTGTGCAGTTGGAATGCTCAATTGGCAAGATTGGGGTGCTAAAGGATTAATAGCATTATATGCTTTGAGCATTGTTATCGCTTTTATTGCTGGAAATTGGATACAAGTGGGTATCAATATTTTTGCGATTGTTATTCTGAATGGTCTTATAAATCAAAATGAAGATTATCAACATTTATGAAAAAACTTCTTAGGAATTTGTAATGTACTTCGATGCAATGAGTATCTCAGCCCTTGTGGATGAGTTTATGGATGAACTGGTCGGTGGACGGGTTCAAAATACGATTAGCGTTGACCATACAGGCTATGGTTTGGAGATTTATTCCAATCGTCGGCGACGCTATCTCTATATGAGTGCTGACCATCAAACACCGCGTGTGCATCTCGTTGGGGATACATTGCGCCGTGGACTTTATAAGCCAAAGCAACTTGGTTTATTGTTGCGACGGTTTATTGAAGGTTCAATCTTAGAACACGTCAGCCAACCTGAATGGGAACGTATTCTCTTTCTGGATTTCGTGCATCCTGAATTCGGTGAATCACGGATTATCATTGAACCGATGCCTCGTCGGGCAAATATTTTGCTTGTGCGTGAGGGACGAATTTTAGATTGTGTGCATCGTGTTGGCGCAGATGATAATCGTTACCGTCAAAGTTTGCCGAATTATGAGTATCAGATGCCACCCCCATTGACGGGGCGCATCAATCCCTACGAAATTACACTTGAAGACGTAGAAACTTTGCTTGCAAGTAGCGAAAATCCTGAAAAAGACAAACTGGTAAAACTGCTTCCTCGTAATCTATATGGCTTTAGTCCACTGATGGCGCGTGAAGTGGCTTACTTAGTTGGTAAAGACATTAATATGACGGTGCAAGATGTTCATGCTGATGAATTATTCTTTATCTTGCAAGAATTTGTTGCTCCGCTCAAGAAACGAGATTGGCAAACAGGCATTGCAGTCGACGAGGATGGAATCATTGATGCCTTTAGCGTGTATCCGATAACGCATTTGGATGAATGGCGAGCCACAGAAACTATTTCACAAGCGATGACTGAGTATTATGGGGCGGCAGTCGGTGATGAAGCCTATGAACAGGCGAAAAAACCTGTGCGTGCGGCACTTGAAGAAGCCAAGATAAAATTTAGTAAAAAGCTAGAAGGTTTAGAGAATAGTCTTAAAGACCAAAGTCAATTGGAGCATCTCCAACACAGTGGCGAACTGATTCTAGCTTATCAATATGCGATAGAAGATGGTCAGGTTGAACTAACAGCTCAGTATAATCCTGATGAACCTGATTTGGTGATTAAACTTGACCCTGAGCTAACTCCACTTGAGAATGCTCAGAAATATTTTGATAAGTATAATCGTGCAAAACGCGCTCATAACAATGTGCCTCAGTTGATTGGTGAAGCCAAAACTAAACTCGATTACATTCTGCAATTGGAGAGTGATTTGGAGATGGCTGGTAATTGGGCAGAAATAGATGATGTGATTCAAGCCCTACAAAATGAAGGTTTTGATATTGTCAGCAAGAAAGTTAAACGCATTGGTGGCGGACGCTCGGCACCTTTACAACTAACAAAAGATGGTTATGTGATTTGGGTTGGGCGTAATAGTCGGCAAAATGATGAAGTGACCTTTCGTAAAGCAAATAGTGATGATTTCTGGCTACATGCACGTGATGTACCGGGGTCGCATGTGGTGATTCGTAATGATGGTCGTCGTATTCCTGAAGATTTATTGGAAGCGGCTGCTTCAATTGCTGCGTACTATAGTCCGAGAAAAAATGAGAACAGAGTTGATGTGATTGTGACTCGGTGTAAATACGTTAAGCCGATTAAAAATGCAGGAATGGGCATGGTGACCTTCCGCAATGAACGTACTGTAACTGTTGAACCCCATAGTGAGGAGATATTGCAAGATGGCTGACCAGATAATTCGCCCTGAACCGTTTCAGAAGATTTTTATGGAGAATTTTGACCCAAACTATAACGCTGGTTTGGATAAGGATGCTACCAAAGCTGAAACTAAAAAATTACGAGAACGTCTGGCTGAGTTGCAAGAAATCCTCTATGCACAAGGTAAATATTCAGTGTTAATTGTGCTACAGGCAATGGATGCTGGCGGTAAAGATAGTACGATTAATAAAGTCTTCACTGGTGTGAATCCACAGGGATTTCGGATTGCGAGTTTTAAGAAACCGAGCGAAGAAGAACTCGCGCATGATTTTTTGTGGCGCATTCATCATGAAGTGCCTGCAAAGGGCAAAATAGGCATTTTTAACCGCAGTCATTATGAAGATGTGTTGGTTGTGCGTGTGAATAATCTTGTGCCGAAATCAGTCTGGCAAGCACGATATGACCATATCAATAATTTTGAGAAAATTTTAGCAGATTCTGGCACAACAATCCTGAAATTTTATCTGCATATCAGCAAAGAGGAACAGAAAGAGCGCTTTCAAGACCGCTTAGATGATCCCTCAAAGCATTGGAAATTCTCTAAAGGCGACTTGCCTGTACGTGAGCAATGGGATGATTATATGCGAGCTTTTGAGGATGCTATCTCGCATTGTAATACTGACTATGCACCTTGGCATATTATTCCTGCTAATCGTAAATGGTATCGAAATTATGTTATTACTAAGACGATTGTGGAGGCGATGGAGGCGATGCCGTTGGAATATCCACATGCCGAAGAAGGCTTAGAGGATGTTGTTATTCCTGATTAAGCTGAATTGACAACTGTTCGAGCTGCTTCAAGCACTTGCCCAATGGTTATGTCATTGACACAGGGGTGATTTTCAGGGTCATCCTCTCCCCAATCAAGGACTCGGCAAGGTCGACAACCGATTGGAGATGTCACAATCAAATGCTGATTTTTATCGCCCCAAGGTGCAAATTCTAAGGGGTCGGCAGGACCAAATAAGGCTACTGTTGGCGTTTTGACAGCTGCAGCAAGATGTAGAGGACCACTATCGGGTCCTAGAACCACGAGTGCATTTTCATATAATGCTGCCAATTGCTCTATATTTAAGTCACCTGCTGTCGTAAAACTTTTGTGTTCCATGCGGTTTTGAATATCATCAACCATTGCACGTTCGCCATCTCCTCCTGTGAAAATGACGTTTGCGTCTAGCTGGTCGATGAGTGTATCTGCTACCTTTGCCCAGAGGTCATTTTTCCAGCGTTTGACCCATGTCCCACTGCCAGCATGAATACAAAAATAAGGTTTATTATCACTCATGCCATATTCAGATAAATAATTCTGGATGGTTTGGCGTTCATCATCAAAGACTTCGAGGTAATAAGGGACATCTGCGTCACTTATTTGCCCTGTCCATTGCTCGACAAGGCGTAAATTTTGACGTATTACATGGTCATATTGATAGGGTAGTGCCTGAGTTAAAAATGGGGATACATTCTCGATGTCATAACCAATGCGTTCGCTAATGCCAGCAACGTAAGCTAACATTGCTCCCCACCAGTGGTCAGGACGCATCACAATGGCATGTCCGTAACCGATTTGCCTTAATTGTCGGGAGGTTTTCATCAGTTGAGTATAGGGTGTGAGGTAATTTTTTTTCTCTTCGCCACGCACGAAACCGGGAAAATCAATCGTGAGAACGAGGTCAACTTCTGGGACATTGGCTAGAACACCAGCTGCCCAAGACCCTGCTAAGACGTGGATTTCGGTATAGGGTTGGGCTTCTTTGAGCGCGCGCATGGCAGGAATCGCCAATAACATATCGCCGAGATGGTCGGGCTTGATAAATAAGACTCTATTCCAACCTTTGGTTAATGCCCAAAATGGGAATTTCGATACAGCATTGATGATATATCGGCGTAAACGATGCTGTACGGGCGGTTGATGAAATGCCTCTGCAAGTTGTTTGTTGCGTCGGACGAGTGCCTCTCTATCCAATGCCGACCTCCTGATATGCTTCTAGCAATTGAGGTATTAGTACAGACCAATCATACTGTTTTTTGACCATTTCTCTAGCAATTTTGCCTAGTTCGAGGCGTTTTTCTGGATGGTCAAGTAACTCTTGAATTGCGTCTGCGAAGTTATCTTCGTCATCAGCGATTATCATTCCTGATTTTGCTTGTTCGGATAAACCTGCAGCGGCGACTGTTGTTGCAACTATGGCACATCCTGATGCCATTGCCTCAAGTATTTTTAGGCGTGTTCCACTTCCCATACGCAAGGGGGCAATGTAAACATCTGCTGCGTGAAGATATGGCGGAATGGTATCGACCCAGCCTGTTAAGCTGATGTTATCTCGCTGTGGTAAGTGCTGAATACGTGCATGTGGTTTCTGTCCGACGATAACGAGATTAGCTTGTGGTACTTTCGGTAGGATATGGTCTGCAAACCATAACATGGCATCGACATTGGGACGATAATCCATCTTGCCTGTGAATACCACTGCATTGTCCCCTAAATCGATTGTGGTATCAGGACTAGCATAATCATCGACAAAGATACCACTTGGGACGATATAGGTTTTACCATCATCATGCCGATATTGGCTGAGTATGTTTTTATCTTCTTGTGATACAGCTATAACGAGGTCAGCTGTACGGCATAAATTACCTTCATATAGAGCAATGCGTTTGCTTTGTATCCAAGAATAAATTGCCTGAGGAAATCGCTGTATTTCTTGTTTGTCTATCTCATAAATGACTCGTTGTAAGTCTGCCTCCGCATTGAAAGTATCAAAGCAGATTTTTATATTGGGGAATTTTTCGCGCACAATCGGCATATAACATGCAGATTCAATTGCTTCAAACTGTACGAGGTCAAATTCCTCACTCGCTAATATGGCTAATAGACGTATTTCAAATGCAGGACTGTAGAATCGCGTTTCGATGTCTGCTTGATTTGTCGTCAATAAGGTTTTGATACGATCAAATTTAGAACGTGCAGGAGTAGGAAATGTCTCTATTGTTTCGCAAATATCGGTTAGCGGTGTATTTTGTGCATCATTTTCACTGAAACTCAATAAAGTGATGTGATGTCCTGCCGAATGTAAGCCCTTGAGAATACCAAAAACACGGATTGCACCACCTGATGCCAATGGATAGGGTAGACTCGCTGTGACGACCAATATACGCAAATTTCACCTTATTTCTGATGATTCAGTGTATCGGCATTATAGGCTTTTAGATAAGAGATGTATAGGTTTGTCGCGCTATTTCAGCAGAGCGTTGCCATGTGAACCCTCTGGCTCTTTCAAGTGCTTTCTGGCTTTCTTGAGCTAACCACAAGCTGTCTGTAAGCGTTTTTTTGAGTGCATCCGCAATGCTATCAGGGTCGTCCGGATTGATAAGGATGCCGACATCACCGACAACTTCAGGCAATGATGAGCGATTGCTCACAATCGGAACTGTACCACATGCCATGCCTTCAAGGGCAGGCATCCCGAAACCTTCATAATGTGAAGTTGTGACATTCGCCGTTGCCATGTTATAGATTGCTGGCAATTGCTCATCGCTGACCGTATCGCGCCATAATATATGCTTATTAATTCCAAGTTCATCTATCTTGGCTTTAGTTTCCTCGAATAACCATCCTTTGCGCCCAACTAATACAACAGGAGGGGCATCAGGCATCTCGCTGAGCAGTTGTTGATAGCCTCTTAGTAAGCCGATAATATTTTTGCGTGGTTCCCACGTGCCGACATGCAGAATATAGGTCTCGGGCAAATTTAGTGCTTGGCGAACTGGTTCAGTTTCGGTTGATGTGAGAGGGTGATATTTTTCCCCCACACCATGCGGTTGCACTGTGATTTTATTTGCTGAGATATTCAGCATGGTGATAAGGTCGTTCTTGGTTGCTTCACTAACAGCCAATATATGGTCAGCATGATGACACGCCCATTCAATTTGTTGATTGTAATAGGCGCGGCTATTGGCTGTTAAATACTGTGGATAATGCAAAAAGGTTAAATCATGTACGGTAATCACATGCTTTTTTGCACCGTAAATCGGTGGGATAAAGTCAGGACTATGGAAAACATCTAAACCACGCCACGCCAGCTCGGCTGAAAGTGCAAATTTTTCAACTTTGTGATGTGCAGGTGTCCATAAATTCTTGCGCGAAAATCTCTCGCTAATAGATTGCGAGTCTTTACCACTATGAAATATCGTATAGTCATTTTCAGTGTCGACTTCTGCTAAAGCTAAGACTAAACGTCGAATATAGGTGCTGATACCACCATCACGGTAGTATGTTAAACGCGCATCAATGCCAATTTTGCTCATATTATTCATCTATTCTGTTAAGGGCTACTGAACCATCGGTCAATGATAGCTTGGACTGTACCATCACGCTTTAGCTGACCCAGTGTCGCATTAACCCATATCCACGTTTCTTCTCTATCATAACGAGAAGCAATCGCATAGAAAGCGTTATCGACACGGTGCGCTTCAGTCTGCCACTCTGTGTGTTCGCCAAGATAGAGCCAGTAGCTTGTTGTATTGACCAATGCTGAGTCACTCTCATTTAATCGCACGGCATCTAAGGCATATTGGGGCAGTTCATAGGGCATGATTGTAAAAGGGTCTACACGTTGTATCCAAAAATTTGCCTCACTATGTGCATTACTACCGTATTCTAAAGCGATTGAGTGGTTCGGTAAATCACGCATAGACTGTAAATCAGCCTGATTAGAGACTAGCACTAAGCCATTATCGAAATAGGGCTGTGTGTAGCGTACATCATCTGTCCTTGATGAATTGACCAACAATGCACTAATCACCACATCAACTTGACCATCAATTACGGCATCATACAAGCCATCAAATCCCATATTCACAAAGCGCACAGGAATATCCATCCGCTCGGCAAGGGCATTGCCCAAGTCAATATCAATCCCATACAGTTCTTGACCACTGTCCACAGCAAAAGGCGGATAAGTCGCATCAACCCCAACGACCATTGTGCCTGATGGAAAAGCCGATTCAAGACTAGGAGGCAGGTTATCACGCCATTCAAATAATCCTATCAGATAGACAAAACCAGAGAAAATTAGTAACAAAACACTCAAGATGATATGCAGAGGCTTTATTCGCTTGGAGGTGCTAACCATAAGCGTCCCTCGCTTGCTTCGCCGTGTGCATAGGCTTGAATCGCATAATAGAGTGGGCTAATCTGAAAATCTGTGCTGACGAGGGTGAAATTATCAGGATAACTCAAGGTTGGTAAAGGGTAACGAAATGCCCAAATACAGAGTTCCTCGACTTGTTGCCAATTGTCTTGAACATAGTCAAATGCATCGATTGTATATTGCACCCGTTGCGATGGTCTAACGGCTTGTGTCCAACGGGGATGGTCATTCCAACCACTTTCAGTGATAAATACAGGTGTCTCGGTATCATCATAATTCGACATGATATTGAGTAGTAACTCAGCACGTCGAAAGTTAAGGCGGTCTTCGGATGGTTCATCAAGTGGGGGATTGGTGAACCCATAAGTATGAATTGCTAGAGCATCAAAGTAGTCGTTTGCACCAGCATCATACATGGCTTCTAAATATAAGATGTCACTCAGCCCATTGGGACTACCTTCGGGTTCTAAGGTCGGGGCTAACGCCCCTGCAAGAATGGTTACATTTGGATTTGCTTGATGCACGGGAGCGTAAACCGCTTGCAATAAGCGCACATAATCTTGTGGATTTGGTTGACGATAACCCCATTCAAAAGCGAGATTTGGTTCGTTCCAAATGATAATATGGTCAATTGTGCCAGCATACCGTTCAGCAAAAGTAGCGACAAATTCTGCAAATTCATCATAGGATTCATCAGGTAGGTAGTTCAGTGTTGTGAAATCGTCCGCCACATCAGGACGCGCCCAATAGGGGACAAACCCCATACGGGCAATTACTCGTAAGCCTTGATTTTCAGCATGGCGAATGATTTTGTCGGTTTGCCCCCAACTATATTGACCTTGTTCACGTTCGATATATGCCCAAGGGAAAAACTCAACAATTGTATCTGCACCCATTTCACGCACCAATTGTAGCGAGCGTTGCATAACCCATTCAGGCACTTCATCAATTAGGCGCGTATGAACACAGACATGGTCTTGGATAGCCTCAACATTATGTGCTGGATTTTCCAGTATGGCGCGCGGATTTGGCGCAGTTAGCGAACTTACGATGCCCCAGAGGATTAGAATCCGAATGCCCCAGATGCCATATTCATCGATAACTGCCAGTATAAAATTGGTTAATCCATTTAGGAATGATTTCCAATCCAAGTGACTATCCTTTGCATTTAATCCTGTTATTGATAACAGCAAAGGGCATTTGACTCAATCCTAGAAATTAGACGGTGGGCTAGGCGTTGATTTTTACGCATTACTAACATTTTTAGAGTAATACGACCAATAAATTGGGCATCTAATGTATAGATAGAGACGATTGTGAGGATACATCATGAACGAAACTATGGAACACATTAATAAAATGTCCAATGAGCGACAATTATTATGGCGTAAAGCGGGTCAAGGTGGGCTTAGTGTGCAAGAGACTAATCGTGTAAAAGAACTCACTGATAAACTTTACACGACTTGGGATCAGTATCGTCGTGAATATGCTAGTAGAAATCGCTTCCGCAATAGTGCATTTGACGTGCAAGAGCGTGCGGCTTAACCTAAATATTAATGCCCTCAAAAACATGAGGGCATTTTCCTATTCATCAGAAAATATATTGTTTGATAAATTCGTTGCGGAATTTAGCTTGTGGGTCGTAATGCTCCACTAATGCTCTGAAATCATCCATTTTCTCATAGTTACTCTGAATATCTCTTGCAGACATTGTGAAGATTTTTCCCCAATGTGGGCGTGGATTGAATGGGGCAAGTGCCGTTTCAATTTGTCTAGTGATGTTCTCGACAGCTTCCCTGTTTGGTTGCCAAGTGAAGTGAAATGCTACACTAACTTGCTGATAACATTCGCTCAACCATAGTGAATCACCTGCAATACAGCGTATTTCACCTGCAAGCAATTGAGGTGCAATTATATCTCCCAAACTATAGAGACGTTGAATGGCTTCAACTACATGTTCTCTTGCAATGAAATATTCAGATTGTAGTTCATTACCATTACTGGGTGTGAATTCCATTTTGAAGTGGGGTAGACGGTTATGCCATGCGCCGCTTATGCCCATTTGTTCGGTGCAATTTTCAGCAGAAACGCCTCTAACAGGGTTATAATTTTGCTGAGCTACTCTTGCGCCATAAAACTCAGATTGTCCTTTATAACTCACTTCTTCATCTACACGACTTTTTAACCAGACTTGATAAATGTTGTCATTTTGATAATCGGTGAATAGGCTGACACTATAGGCACTAGATACAATATCCTCGAAGTTATCAGTTAGTTCTGCGAGTGGCAAATCAAGGTATACATCTTGGTGGACATCATAGCTTGGTTCTATATCGAGTGTTACTTTTGTGACTATCCCAACTGCTCCTAAATTGACGATGACTCCGTTAAAAATGTCGCCATCGGCTGGGAAAAGCCTAACTAATTCGCCAGTACCATCAATGAATTCGATGCCAGAAATGACTGTGGCTAAGTTACCATTGTTCACTCCTGAGCCATGTGTACCTGTAGCACACGCTCCAACGACAGAAATATGGGGTAAGGAGGCTAGATTATGAAGAGCATAGCCTTCTTGATTTAGATATTGTGCTACCTGCCCGTAATTCAAACCTGATGAGATAGTCGCAGTCATATTGTCGTGAATCTCGATAAATTCAGGCATATCTACGAGGGAAATTAATGAGTTAGTCGAATCTGCAATGCTGTTAAATGAATGACGTGAACCCAGCACTTTGATGGTCTTACTGGTTTTTACAAAGTCTTGGACTTGTGAAATACTGGTCGGATAATGAAGTTTTGAGGTACTGTAAGTATAGTTTCCTGCCCAATTTTTGTGTGTCATTCACTCATTTCCTATTCAATTTTTGGGGAGTATAACAAATACTCCCCATTGTCATAAATATTCTATGCTCTGAAACGAATTTCCCAAATGTCGCTGAGTTCACGTTCAGGGATACCAGCGAGAGCTTGTTCAAGGTCATCAAGGATGTCCTCTGCGTCTTCTATGCCTACAGCATAGCGCACGAGGTTGTCTTTGATGCCGACAGCCAGACGCTCTTCAGTAGTTTTATCGTAATAACTCATCAGGGCAGGTTGCTCTACAAGGCTTTCGACACCACCTAAGCTTGGTGCAATGTACGGAATTTGCAAATTGTCGATGAAGTCACCTGTTGTTTGTAAATCGCCAGCAACTTCAAAACTAATAACGCCACCAAAGCCTGTCATCTGGGCTGATGCCACATCATAATCTGGATGTGAAGGCAATCCAGGATAAAATACTTTGTCAATTTTGGGATGTGCTTCGAGATATTGGGCTACTTTAAGAGCCGTTTCGTTTTGTTGCTTAACCCGTAAGCCAAGCGTTTTAATACCTCTTTCAATCAAAAATGCTGCTTGTGGATCAACGACATTACCGTATACACCACGCGCATCGCGTAGAGCTTTAATACGTGCTGCATTGCCTACAACCACACCACCCAGAACATCATTATGTCCTCCGAGATACTTCGTTGCACTATGGATGACAAAATCTATGCCCCACTCAAGTGGGCGCAAATTGATAGGCGTTGCAAATGTTGTATCAATCATTGTTAGGCAACGATTAGCTTTAGCTATTTTCTTGATGCGTTTTAAATCAGCTACCCGTAAGTACGGGTTCGTGGGTGTTTCGCTAATGATGAACCGTGTTTTGCCTTTGATAACTGCTGCTTCAAGCGCGTCATAATCGCCTACAGGGACGATTGTGGTTTCAATGCCGAATTTTCCTAAGGTGTCTTGGCAAAACTGTCGTGTACGACGATAAGTATCATCTGTCATGACAACGTGTTGCCCTGATTTAAGAACGGTCAATAATAAGGTTGTGATTGCTGCCATGCCAGAGGAATATAAGACGGCATCATCACCACCCTCTAAAGCGGCTATGCGTTTTTCAACGGCACTAATACTTGGATTGCCATAGCGTCCGTATTCATCACGGATTTTTTCGCCATTACCCCATGTTTTCGCTTCGAGAAATTCAACCAAAGCGGCTGTATTCTCAAAGGTATAGGTTGCGGATTGAACAATTGGCGTTGTGAGTGAATTAAGGGCTTTTTGGCGAGTTGTCCCTGCATGTACTGCACGGGAACTATCACCTTGGATGAGGTTCTTATCTTGCTGAGTCATATTGTCTCCTTCGATTGTGCTGAACGAATTGTTCAAGCTGTCTTATATCGATGGTGACAAATTCGGGTGTTGTTCAAGGTTCTCTAAGACAATAAACGAGGTTTATCGGAGTCCCATAAATTTGGTATATGAAAATAATACCAAATTGCCACCCTCATCTGCCAGAGTATCCATCTGCCGGAATTGGCACCTTCCCATAAATGAATGGGGGTTGCCGCAGGGTCATCAAGCCGTTCTCTCGCCTGCTCTGGATAAGAGTAGTACGTATAAAATTTTTAACGTCTACGAGAGAGAATATATCATGCTCATACTGTAATTGCAAGGAATGTATGTAATATTGCTTCGGGTTAAATTGATGCTTTATCGGAATGGCAGTATACTTAAGATAGGAAATTGATGTTTGGAGACGTTGCTTGTTAGAAAAAATTACCATTATGGTTATGAGTGGTGTTGATGATGGTTCATTGATGATGCTACGGTCTGAATCGGACGGTATTCGCACAGAAACACAATGGCTAATTACCGTCGGGCGTAAAGATGATAACGATTTGTGCCTGCGTAACGATACTTTTGTTTCCCGTAATCATGCTAATTTGATTTGGCGTGATGCTGGTTGGTGGTTAGAAGATAAAGACAGTACCAACGGTACATTTTTAGAAAATGATAATGATTTTTTTATGGATGAACGTGTTCGAGGCTCTGTACCAATCGAATTTGGACAATTATTCAGAGTAGGGCGTACATGGCTACGTATTCAGGTGGCGGGTTAACATGTCGTTGATTACTCTAAAAGATATTCTCATCAGTGCGCGACAAGAATCGCATCGTATGCGACATTTTTTTCTTGGTGTTGAACATCTATTTATTGCTTTACTAGAAATTAAAAATGGTCTAACGAGTTCGATTCTCAATGAATACGGCTTGACGAACGAATATGTCATTGATGCGGTACGGCGTAAAGCAGGTAAAGGCAGTCGGCATCGCTTATGGGCAGGCGTTCCGAATACGCCACGCGCTGAAGTAATTTTTGACATTGCCCAAGAAATTGCTCGGGAAAGTAACCGCACTACCATCAATGAGCGTGATTTATTGTTAGCTATTTTGGATGAAAACGATAGTATTCCCTCGCGTGTGTTAGCATCTCTATCCATTGATATGGATGAATTTCGTCAACAAGCCCAGACAATGAAGCCAACTCGAGCCTCAACGGGAACTTTTACACGTATTGAGATATCTACCGATTTTGAAGGTGAGTTGAGCAATGATGAATTGTTCATTTTACGACGTATGTTTCATGGTTATGAGAGCTTACGTATTGAAAGTCGCTTAAAAGGTGGCTATACCTCCTCACAATTACTCGCTGTTACGCCTATTCGTCTTGGCGACAGAGAAGCTGCTTCGGTGGTCGTTAAAATTGGAGCAACAGATCACATTCTTGATGAGGCACAACGCTACAACAAATATGTGAAAGATACTCTTCCACCGCTAACAGCGCGTTTGGAAGATAAACCCATAGCACCTGATACATCTAATTTGGCAGGCTTGAAATATACTTTTTTGACTGATTCAGACGGTAATCCTAAAGATATGCGAGCAGTCGTCAATCAATGGTCAGGCGAAAAACTAGGAGAATGGTTACAAAAACGCTTATACGGAGAATTTGGCGAAAAATGGTGGAAGCAGACACGTCCCTATCGTTTTGAAGCATGGCGCGAATATGATTGGCTTTTGCCACCCATCTTGACTCTAAAACTTAGTAACGAGAAAGATGCCCCATCTGGAACAAAATCACTACGCTTTCCGATACGTCGTAGTCGCATTACTGACCTTGATTTAGGGGAATATGTTTCCATTGAAAATTTTCTTGTGTATAAAGTTGACCCAGAAAAAGGCTCAATCCGATTGGCATTGGCACAAGGGGAAAACACAGCACGCGCGTATCAAATTGAAGTACAGGGTATAGATTTTGAGCGGGATACTTACTTTAGAGGGGAAGTTGTTGATAAATTAATTGGTACTGTTTGGAAAACTCGTGATGATGAATTAATGGCATCATTGATGGCATTATCACCCGATTTTGATATTCAGAACAACAATATTTCGGTTAATAGTATATCCTTGCCTAATCCTATAAAATTCTATAGTCCGATGTTGGATGCTATTGTGATGGGGTCAATCAGTACCATTCATGGCGATTTACATCTTGGCAATATTTTAATTGGACCCAATGATAGTGCATTGCTGATTGATTTTGCTCGTACTCGTGATGGACACTCTATCTTTGACTGGGCAAATCTAGAAATCAGTATTATGAGTGAGCTTGTTATACCTAAAATTGGCAATTCATGGGATGATGTTCGCCATTTGATGACCTATCTCGCAGTGATAGACGAGCCAGAGCTTGCCGACTCAATCCCTGAAAATATTAATAATGCTTTGAAAGCCATATCTTCTTTGCGTCAAATCGTGGGTCAAAGCCTCGCTGAGAACAAATGGCATGAATATTCGCTTGCATTGGCATTCACAGCCTTACGTGCTATGACCTGGAAGACTATGACAATCAATAGTCGTCGGGTGATGTATTTAATTTCTGCGGTTGCAATGAATCATTTTAGTCATCGAGAAGGAGGGCATGAGTCCGACCATACACCTTCGCCGGACTCAACTGACTTTTTTAGTGGCTCATCATAAATAGGATAATACTGCTTCTGTAAATTCAGTGGTGCTGACTACGCGACCTTCTTTGCCGCTAATATCGGGAGTTCTGAGACCATCTGCCAAAGTTGCATCAATGGCAGTTTCAATCGCTTTGGCTTCATCTTCTAGTTGTAGGCTATAGCGCAGTAACATTGCCAAGCTGAGAAACATTCCAATTGGATTGGCTTTGCCTTGTCCGGCAATATCGGGTGCGCTACCATGCACAGGTTCATATAATCCAAAGTTGTCTGAACCGAGTGAGGCAGATGGTAACATCCCTAATGACCCCGCTAAAACAGAGGCTTCATCACTCAGAATATCACCAAACATATTGCCAGCCATAATGACATCGAAATCAGCAGGGCGTGTGAGCAAGTGCATCGTCGCTGCATCTACTAATAAATGCTCTAATTCCACATCCTCATAATCTTCATGAACTTTTACAACAGTGCTACGCCATAAGCGCATGGAAGCCAATACATTCGCCTTATCAACAGAGGTCATTTTACCTCGTCTACCTTGCGCAGCTCTAAAGGCAACGTGTGATAGGCGTTCTACTTCGGGTTTAGTGTAATACATGGTGTCATAGGCATCATCGTCGTCGCCCATTTCTTTGCGCTTGCCAAAATATAGTCCACCTGTTAATTCGCGCACAAACAAAATATCAACACCTTCAAGTAAATCGGGGCGTAATGGTGCATGGTCAACCAAGGCAGGGTAGACCTTAACTGGACGTAAATTAGCAAATAAGCCAAAATGCTGGCGGATTTGTAATAAACCTTGTTCTGGACGAACTTTTGCTGATGGGTCAGACCATTTGGGTCCACCAACTGCTGCCAGTAAAATAGCATCAGCTTCTTCACAGACTTTGATGGTTTCATCAGGTAGGGATGTGCCTGTTTCATCAATGGCAATACCACCAATCAGCGCTTCGGTTGTGGTGAATTCATGCCCGTATTTTTCCCCGATTTTAGTAAGAACTCGTAGAGCTTGTTCCATCACTTCTGGACCAATACCGTCGCCAGATAATGTTGCAATTGTTGCGTTCATAAAATCATTCTCCTTCTTACAAAAATGTAGGCATGTCATTTTAAACATGCCTATCAATAAAAATCTTAGCCAAGACTACTTTATAGTCGCTCTAACTTGGATGCTGTTTTTGAGTTTTCTTCGGCATCACCTGTATTGAGCGTGCCAGCTTTTTCAAAGAGCAACACCTGAACTTCATGTTCAGCCGATGGGCAATGCTCAATCCCTTGCGGGATAATGATAAATTCACCTTGCTCGATGAGAATATCGCCATCACGTAACTTCATTGTAAACGAGCCATCAATGACCATAAACATTTCGTCGGTATCGTCGTGTTTGTGCCAGACAAAATCGCCTTGAAATTTGACTAACTTAATATGATAGTCGTTTAATTCACCAACAATTTTTAGTTGCCAATGATCAGCGAACAAGGACATTTTATCAGCAATTGAGACTTTTTCTACTTTGGTCATCGAAGCTAATCTCCAACTGCGACTTCTTGTAGTTTTTCTTGTGATGCGATGCACAATCCGTATTCGATGCCATCAATGAGGGCGAGCCAACTGGCACGGATAATATCTGTTCCTGCGCCGACAGTACTCCAACGTTGGCTACCCATTTGGGTATCTATCAATACACGGGTTGTCGCCCCTGTCGCGCTTTCCCTATCCAGAATGCGAACTTTATAATCGACCAGTTTAAACTGTGCAATCTGTGGATATTTTGATGCTAAGGCTTTGCGGAGTGCCATATCAAGCGCATTGACAGGACCATTCCCTTCGGCGGCAGTATGAACGACTTGACCCTCAACATCAAGCTTTACCATTGCTTCTGCAAGATGACCCCTGCCGCGACGGTCTTCGGTGATGGTTGTGAAATCTATTAACTCGAAAATCGGCTCATATTCTGGTTTTGCACGATGCAGTCGAATAGCAATCGATGCTTCTGCACCTTCAAAGACGTAGCCTTCATTTTCTAGGAGTTTAATTTCCTCTAGCACTTGTACTGCTTCATCTTTACTGACATCTAACCCAAGTTCTTCGGCTTTGCTGAGGACATTGCCACGCCCACTTAAATCTGAAACTAGAATACGCATTTCATTCCCAACGAGTTCAGGGTCGATGTGCTGGTAACTATCCACATTACGGCGAATGGCGGCGACGTGTATGCCCCCTTTATGAGCAAATGCACTCTTGCCAACATATGCGAAATGGTTGTCAGGGGCGAGATTAGCAATTTCAGCAACACTGCGCGACAAATGGGTTAGGTGACGCAAGGATGCTTCATCAGGCAGACATTGCACATCCATCTTGAGCATCAAATCTGGGATGATACTGCATAAATTCGCATTGCCACAGCGTTCGCCATACCCGTTGATTGTCCCTTGCACATGAGTCACACCTGCTTTGACTGCCGCTAAACTGTTTGCAACGGCAAGTTCACCATCATTATGTGTGTGGATGCCGAGATTAATATCGGGGAAAATACTCTGAATACGATGCACGTAGTCAGCCACTTCCCACGGCATTGAGCCACCGTTGGTATCGCAAAGGACGATTGTATCTGCGCCACCTTCCATTGCCGCTTTGATGGTATCAAAGGCATATTCCATATCGAGCTTTGCACCATCAAAAAAATGTTCAGCATCGTAAATGACTTCTTTACCGAGTGATTTTAGGTAAGCAAGGCTCTCGCGTATCATCCGTAGATTTTCTTGTGGCGTTGTCTGTAAAACATCAGTCACATGCAGCATAGATGTTTTGCCGACGACTGTCACCACAGGTGTATTGGCATCCACTAAAGCTTGGATGTTGGCATCCTCAGCAGGGGCGGTATCTTTACGACAGGTTGACCCAAAGGCGGCAATTTTTGCGTATTTGAGGGATAAGGACTGCACTTCATCAAAATATGCTGCATCTTTCGGATTGCTACCAGGCCAGCCACCTTCAATATACGTCACACCCATTTCATCCAAGAGACTCGTAATTCGTATCTTATCCGCTAGAGATAGTGAAATACCTTCACGCTGAGTGCCATCTCGGAGGGTTGTGTCATAGATGTGTACGTATTGTGTCATTGTTGTTGCTCCTATGAGGGATTTTATGTGCATAAATCCTAGTTCTATCTCAAGTTATGAAGATCAGAACCATAAACTTGCTCACTTAGCTGATTATGTATAACTAGCAATTTTCTTTCCAGTAGCCGTTTCTGCTTAGGTGTTTTACTGTAAACAGCATCTTCCTGATAAAATTGTTGCTTTAACTGGACGATACTTTGCTTTGCTATTTTGGCTTCCTCTGAAAAGTCCTCAACACCTTTCACATCACCATTTACGCAATTTGCACGAAAAAGAGAGGTATTGTTTAGAATATTTTTGACTGAATTGCCAAATACTAGATTTCCAGTAAAGTCTATTCGCATCATCATGTCACAGTATTTAACATACCCATAATTAGCATCTTTCGGTTCTATACCGTCTAGCTCAGGGCATTTGTCAAAGTCTGACGCAATAGCACAAGATGTAAGGTAAAGTTGTCCAGTTTCAATTTTAAAATCTGCTAACTCGCTTGGTATACCATCCACATGTATACGACCTTTTGGTAAACCCAAGAACTCACCTAAGTGAAATATTAAACTGCCTTCCGAGTCACCCAGAATATAAAATTTTCTATTGAGATAACGCATTGTATGAGTGCCTAAATCCATCATCTACTGAACAACTATCAAATCTTTAACCTACAGCTTGATGCGTATTCACTCGCTTGACATTAGCTTCCTCATAAGCACTGATGTCGGCATCTAAGTCCAGCAAATAGCCAAGTTGGTCTACGCCTTTGAGCAAGCATTGTTTACTGAATTCATCAATCGGAAACTCGACTTTACGCCCATCAGGAAGTTGTAAGGACTGTTCCTCTAAATTGATAGTAACTGTCGTTTCAGGGTCTTCTTCCGCAAGGCTGACCAATTGCTGTTGGGTTTCTTCGTCAACGATAATTGGGAGCAAGCCATTTTTAAGCGAATTACTACGGAATATATCCGCAAATTCGGTGCTGACAACAGCTTTCCAGCCCATGCCCATTAATGCCCAAGGCGCGTGTTCGCGTGATGAGCCACAGCCGAAATTTTTGCCAGCAATTAGAATCTCAGCATCTTGGTATTCAGGCTGATTCAAGACAAAATCCGCTTTGTCTGAGCCATCGGCTTCATAACGCCAATCGAAAAATGCTTGTTTGCCTAGACCTTGTTTATCTGTCGTTTTCAAGAAACGCGCAGGAATAATTTGGTCGGTATCTATATCGTTAATTGGTAACGGGGCAATTTTGCCACTGACTTTGTTAATTGGTTCCATGTTTATCCTCGTTTATGATTTCGACCCATTGCCTACGCCATGCTTGCGCTTCCATTGGGTCAACCCAAAATTCTCTTAAATGTTTAATTTTTCCGTTCTTCAAGGTGAAGAATGAAAGGGCTGTTACGCTGTCTGTATCATCAAAGACACGGCATTCTGTGACAACATCGTTATCTGAGACAATCAACTTGATAATCTCAATATGCCATCTGCCCGGATAATTCTGATTAACTGCGATAAAGTTGTCGCGCCCTCGAATGAGTTCCTTTGATTGTGTCCATTCACAAATAAAGTCATCTGCTAAGAGTGGACGTACATCGTCAAATTCTGCTCTATCAAAGGCATCCCATAAAGCGCGAACAACTTGCTCATTATCCATCAATCTTATGCCATTTCTGGTTGGAACATCTCGCGTGGGTCAGTGATAGCGCCGTTGACTGCCGCCGCAACTGCGGTTAATGGACTCGCTAAGAATGTACGTCCGCCTTTACCTTGGCGACCTTCAAAATTACGGTTACTTGTGCTGACTGCATATTGTCCGGGAGCAAGTTGGTCGCCATTCATGGCAATACACATTGAACAGCCTGCTTCACGCCATTCTGCGCCAGCCGCTTTGAAAATTTCGTCTAAACCTTCTTCTTCGGCTTGTTTTTTAACTTGTTGGCTACCTGGGACAACCATCATGCGAACATCACTATCGACTTTACGTCCATCAATCATTTTCGCAGCTAGACGTAAATCGCTAATGCGTGAATTTGTGCAACTGCCGACAAAGACAACATCAATTTTCTTGCCGAGTAATTGTTGATTGGGTTCTAGTCCCATGTAGGTGAGGGATTTATCCATTGCAATCCGTTTATCAACTTCTGCAAAGTCTGATGGTGAAGGAACATGACCATTAATCGGCATCCCCATACCCGGATTTGTGCCATACGTAATCATTGGGATGAGGTCATTGGCATCAATGCGGACTTCTGCATCGAATTGTGCGCCATCATCGGTTGGGAGTTCACGCCATTTTGCTACTGCTGTATCCCACGCTGTACCTTGTGGCGCATATGGACGACCTGCGACATATTCAAAGGTTGTTTCGTCAGGTGAAACCATTCCAGCACGCGCACCGCCTTCGATGCTCATATTGCAGATGGTCATACGACCTTCCATGTTGAGGCTACGAATGGCACTGCCCATATACTCAAATACATGCCCTGTACCACCACCGACACCGATTTTCGCCAAAACAGCGAGGATGATATCTTTTGCGACAACACCATCGGCTAATGTGCCGTCAACGCGAATTGCCATTGTTTTTGGTTTATATTGAAGTAATGTTTGTGTGGCTAATACATGCCCGACTTCACTTGTGCCAATTCCAAAACCAAGCGCACCGAAAGCCCCATGTGTACTGGTGTGGCTGTCCCCACAAACAATCGTCATACCGGGTTGGGTTAGACCTTGCTCAGGACCAATCACATGCACAATGCCTTGATTTTCAGTTCCAAGTGCATACATCGGAATACCGAAATCTTCACAATTTTTTGTGAAAATATCGAGTTGCTTATTCGCTTGCATATCTAAAATTGGGATAATGCCTTGTGCATTGCGAGGGGTAGTCGGGGTGCTGTGATCCATCGTACCAAAAGTTTGGTCAGGGCGGCGTACCTTGAGTCCACGTTCGCGCATCACTGTGAAAGCTTGTGGTGATGTCACTTCATGCACGAGGTGTAAATCAATATAAAGTACAGCAGGTGTGCCTGCCGTTGATGGTTTTACAACATGGTTATTCCATACTTTTTCAAAGAGAGTCTGCGCTTGAGTCATTTTGCTTCCTTGTATACTCTTTTATTGGGTAAGCCTACGACTTACCCATAATGTTTTACAATTTATTGATTAGCTGATGTGAGGTTGATTGCGGATGCTTCACCTTCGGGTTGGACTTCTTCACCATAGCCAATAATGGCAATCATACGATTTAATGCCGCCATGTAGGCTTTAGCACTTGATACGATGATGTCTGTATCTGCGCCGTAGCCACCAACAGTTTTATTACCATGTGGAGATTGGATACGGACAGTTACTTCACCTAGAGCATCAATTCCTTCGGTGACACTATGCACACTATATTCGATTAGCGTGTT
Organism: Phototrophicaceae bacterium; assembly: GCA_965230145.1. Lineage (GTDB taxonomy): Bacteria > Chloroflexota > Anaerolineae > Aggregatilineales > Phototrophicaceae > JAUZRW01. Next base: position 726,842 of record CBDDKI010000002.1, on the reverse strand, counting down.
CGGGCAATTCACCACTTGGTCGATAGCACGGTAAACGGCATCAACAGGACCTGTGCCTACAGCGGCTTGTATAAATTCTGTCTCGCCGTTGAAAACGCGGACTGTTGCAGTCGGCATTCCCATTGTGCCACACGCTACCTGAATATCTCCTAGTCGGAAATACTCCTGCGGCTTGTCAAATTCATCAACCATCAATGCTTCTAAATCAGCATCGGTGACGTTTTTCTTAGCATCGGCAACGGCTTTAAAGCGCTTGAAAATTTGATTTAAGGCATCACCATCAACAGTATGTCCTAGTTCTTCTAAGCGAACGCGCAAAGCATGGCGACCACTATGTTTACCTAAGACCAATTTGCTTTGATTTAAACCGACGCTTTCAGGAGTCATGATTTCAAAAGTTTCAGCCGCTTTCAGAACGCCATCTTGGTGAATGCCTGATTCGTGAGCGAAAGCATTTGCACCAACAATCGCTTTATTCGCTTGGATTGGCATCCCCATGTAATTGCTGACCATTCGACTGGTTTTCATGATTTGAGTTGTGTCGATATTGGTGTTGAGGTCGTAGAAGCCTTTACGTGTTTCTACAGCCATCACGACTTCTTCTAAGGATGTATTACCAGCTCGTTCGCCAATACCATTAATAGTGACTTCAACTTGTCGTGCACCAGCATTGACCCCTGCGAGGGTGTTCGCGGTCGCTAGACCTAAATCATTGTGGCAATGTATCGACCAAACGATGCCACTGCCTTTACCAGCACCCGGTGTTTCACTAATGAGCGTTTCAATTGTTTCTTGCCATTCACCAGGCATAACGTAACCAACTGTGTCAGGAATGTTGAGTGTAGTTGCACCACATTCAACGGCAATTGCACAGGCTTGAATCAGATATTCCATGCGTGTGCGTCCAGCATCCATCGGGCTAAATTCCACATCATCGCATAAACTTTTTGCCAGCGTAACAGCCATACGAATACGTTCTAAACCTTCGGCTTCATCAATCTTGAGCATCTTCAAATGACTTGGTGATGTCCCTAAGAATGTGTGAATACGCGGTTTAGCCGCATCTTTTACACCTTCATAAGCTGTACGAATGTCACTCTCGACAGCACGAGCCAAACCACAAATTGTTGGACCATCTTCTGTACCAACTTCTTGGGCGATGCGTTGTACAGCCATTAAGTCATCAGGAGAGGCGGCAGGAAAACCAGCTTCGATGACATCAACGCCAAGTTGTGATAGTTGCCGTGCGATTTCTAATTTCTCAGCACTTGTTAGTGTCGCGCCCGGGCTTTGCTCACCATCGCGTAGGGTTGTATCAAAGATAATGACTGTATTCTCATCATATGTACGTTTCATTGTAGAAATTCCTTTCAGTGATAGGTATGGAAATTAATAGGTTTGCTTCGGTAAGACCACTAAGGTCACTATCCATATGTATCACCCCCTTTCTACATTCACATCTACATCATCTGACATTTTTATGCCTTTCCTGATGATTGCTCAAAATTAATTCGTTGCTTATTACCAACATACTGATAGCCAATTGCCTTGTAAATCTTATTCGATGTCGGATTTGACATATCAGTTGTCAGAAAACAGAATTGCTTTCCTTCTGATAATATGTCTTGGCTAACACTGGCTGTTACTGCACTTGCATAACCGCGACCACGAAATTTATCTGGTGTGTAAACCAGAGAAATATTGCCACCATTCGGTGTTTCACGGGTTGCCGATGCCATTGAAACGGGTTCATTGTTATTCATCCAGATGCGTATTCCGCCCAAAATCGGATAATCTAACTTACGACGAATATTTTTCTCTGCTTGTTCTTTTGCTAATCCGCCTAAACCAGTGTCGTTACTAAAGCATATCAACCATTCAACCAGCATCTCAAAGTCATCTTGAGTTGCCATCCGAGCTTGTCCGCTAATATTAATCGGCATAATGACAGCATCTAATTGGTAAAATCCAAGTTCCATCAAGGTGTAGAATGATTGACCATTTTGTTGTTGCCATAGCTCGGCAAATTGGACACTATCTTCTGATGAACCTTCTACACTCTTTAATGGGTTTTCTGCTTGAGCATAAGCACTAACAAGATGTGAAATCGCATCTTTATTCAGTACCTGAGATAATAAAACCAATCTTTGCGGTGCAGTTGACATTGTTACAGCAACAATATTATGAACATCATCTTCTACGTATCCGAGAAATAAATCATCGAATTTTTCGCCATTCATTAGGCGTGATGTGATACCGATGATAATATTGTTTAAGACTTCTTCACGCAGTAGAAAATTATCTACTTGTTCACGAAATGCTCTAACGTCAGTACGCCGCACGAAACGCATGAATTAAGACCCTTGTTTAATCTTCTTCGCGTTCAAGAATGGCATCATATCGCGTAAATCTTCGCCGACTTTTTCAATGAGTAGGTCATGTTCATTTTTACGACGTTGCGAGAAATTGGGTAAGCCGTCTTCATTTTCTTTAATCCAATTCTGGGCAAATTCACCATTTTGGATACGGCTTAATACGCCAGCCATCTCTTCTTTTAGAGCATTCTCAAATTCATCACCGACGACATATCCACCATATTCAGCGGTGTTGCTCACGCTGTACCACATATAGCTCAATCCACCTTCATAGAGAAGGTCAACAATGAGTTTAAGTTCGTGTAAGCATTCAAAGTATGCAACTTCTGGTTGATACCCAGCTTTAACTAGTGTTTCAAAACTTGCGCGAATGAGGGCTGTTGCACCACCACAGAGAACAACTTGTTCACCAAATAAATCGGTTTCAGTTTCTTCCTTGAAGGTTGTTTCGATGACACCAGCGCGTGTACAGCCGATAGCTTTAGCATAGGCGAGGGCGCGTGCGTGAGCATTGCCTGTACTATCTTGTTCAACTGCAACAAGTCCGGGTGTTCCTGCACCATCTTGGTAGGTTTCGCGGACACGATGTCCCGGTGATTTAGGTGCAACCATTGTCACATCCACACTTTCTGGTGGGACAATTTGCTTGAAATGGATATTAAACCCATGGGCAAACATCAGCATTGCACCGTCTTTGAGATTTGCTTCAATTTCTGAATGATACACTGCTGCTTGTTTGGTATCAGGGATGAGTACCATCACAATGTCTGCTTGTGCTGTAGCATCAGCGACAGAGAACACTTCTAAACCATCAGCGACTACTTTTTCACGGCTTTTACTACCTTCATGCAGACCAACGACCACTTTCATACCGCTTTCATGAGCATTAAGGGCATGTGCATGACCTTGACTACCATAGCCAATAACTGCAATTGTTGAACCGTCAATGACAGATAAATCTGCATCGTTGTCATAATAAAGCTTTGCCATATAGGACTTTCCTTTTTATTGAATGAGTTAATTAAGTTAAGAGGGGCGTTTTCTGCGCCCCATCATCAATCACAGTTATACTGTTGTTTTATGTGTACCATTCGCATTTTTGACTTTAACAGGCTGATAATCGGTATCCTGAATTCGAGTACCACGTCCCATTGAGACTAAGCCTGTGCGTACCATCTCGACAATTTCAAAGGGACGTAATTCATTGACGAATTTTTCTACAAAATCTTCTGTGCCTGACATTTCGATGATAGCAACATCAGGACCTATATCAATGATTTTTGCAGGGTAGCGTTCGCAAATACTCGTTACACCATTTGAGCGTTCCGCACCATCTGCACGTACTTTCACCAAAACGAGGTCACGGCTAACGTGTGGGATATTCTCATTTAAAACTTGAACATTAATCACATTGACTAATTTCTCAAGATTAGCTTTAATTTTATATGGGCTAATTGTTGAGCTATCAACAACAATCGTCATGCGTGAGATATGTTCTTTGTGCGTCCGTCCGACAGTTAGACTATCGACATTGAAGGCACGTCGCCGAAAGAGACTAGCGACTCTATTGAGGACACCCGGTTTATTTTCGACCAATGCAACAATCGTTGTCTTGCCTTCACGTGTTTGGGTATGGGGGGTCATGAGTATGCTTCCTCTCCGGGTTTAGGGCGACGCTTCATATCATCTAAATCTGCGCCTGATGCAACCATTGGATAAACCATTTCTTCTTTTTCGACCACATATTCAATCAGAACAGGTCCATCAAAGCTACGCGCAAAATCAACCGATTCTTGAATTTGTTCGCGTGCCGTGACACGCATCGACGGAATGCTATAGGCTTCTGCAAGTTTACAAAAGTCGGGCGAAAACATAGGTGTAGCATTATAACGCTTGTCGTAGAATAATTCTTGCCACTGGCGAACCATTCCTAAGAAACCATTGTTGATGATAGCGATATTGATATTAATATTTTCTTGACGCGCTGTAGCTAATTCGCAAATTGTCATCTGAACACCACCATCACCGACAACTGCCCAGACTTCTTCATCTGGTTTGCCGAATTTGGCACCAATTGCCGCAGGTAGCCCAAAACCCATTGTGCCTAATCCACCACTTGTTAGCATTGTTGCAGGGCGTTGATGAGGATAATATTGCGCTTCTAACATCTGATGCTGACCCACATCACTGACTGTGATTGCATTGCCATCCGTGAATTTCCAAATATCGTTAATCACTTGTGCCGTTAGCAATTTACCCCGTGAATCGTATTGTAGAATATCACGCTCGTTGGAATCTTCTTGCCAATCACGGATACGGTTGAGCCAATTCGCATGTGATTTTTGTTTTACACGCGGCAACCATTGACGTAATACTGTTTTAAGGTCGCCTGCAATAGCAACATCAACAGGAACGTTTTTGTTCAATTCGGATGGGTCAATATCAACGTGTATTTTTCTACTATGTTGTGAATAAGTTTTAAGATTACCTGTTACACGGTCATCAAAACGCATGCCTAGCGCGATGAGTAAGTCAGATTCTTGGATAGCGTGATTTGCCGCCGCATCACCGTGCATACCCATCCATCCAATAACCATCGGATGTTCTTCAGGAATGCAACCTTTACCCAATAATGTTTGAGCAATCGGGATATTCGCAATTTCAGCTAATTCCCGCAATTCATTATTTGCACCCGACAATGTGATACCGTGACCAGCCAAAATTACAGGGCGCTCAGCTTGTTGGATGAGGCTGAGGGCATCAACTATTTGTTCTTCAATAGCGGCAGTTGGTGGTTGATAACCGGGTAGGTGAATATCTTCTTCTGGATACACAAATTCGATAACAGCATTCTGAACGTCTTTAGGAACATCAATGAGAACGGGACCCGGACGACCCGAACGCGCAATATGGAAGGCTTCTTTAATAGTATAAGCAAGTTCTTCAACATCAGTTACTAGATAATTATGCTTGGTTACAGGTAAAGTTGCCCCTGTAACATCTGTTTCTTGGAAGGCATCCGAGCCAATTGCACCACTAGGAACTTGCCCTGTAATTGCAACAATTGGGGAGGAATCCATCATTGCGGTAGCTAAACCTGTAATGAGATTTGTTGCACCTGGTCCACTCGTTGCAATACAAACACCCACTTTGCCAGTGGCACGTGCATAACCATCTGCCATATGTGATGCACCTTGTTCATGGCGCACTAAGACATGGTGAATGCGGTCTAAATATTTTGTCATGGCATCATAGGTGGGCAAAATCGCACCACCCGGATAGCCAAACATGACATCTACCTTCTCCCGTAGGAGACATTCCATAATAATTTCGGCACCAGTGAGTTGCATTATTATTTCTCCGAAACAGTTTGACGAACATGCGTGAGCCAGCCGTGACGGTCAGCTTTTTTACCAGCCGTGAGAGCAAAAAATTCTTCTTGAACCTGTTTTGTAATTGGTCCTCGTGAGCCGCCACCAATTGGCAAACGGTCAATTGAACGCACAGGCGTAACTTCGGCAGCTGTGCCTGTGAAGAAGATTTCATCTGCCATATAGAGCATTTCACGAGCAACAGGCTGGAACTTAATTTCATAACCAAAATCTTTGAGCAAGGTCAAAATACTATCGCGTGTAATGCCCATCAAAATAGATGACCATGCGCCCGGTGTATAAACGACATTATCGAGAATGACAAAGATATTTTCGCCAGCACCTTCACTGACGTAACCATTAACATCTAGTGCGATTCCTTCCGTGAAACCATTGTCGTGGGCTTCCATACTCACGAATTGGCTATTCACATAATTGCCACCAGCTTTTACGAGGGCAGGGTGCGTATTTGGAGCGATACGTCGCCATGAACTGACTTGTACATCAACACCTTGTTCAAGAGCCTCAGAGCCAAGATATGCGCCCCATTCCATTGTGAAAATCATCAACTCGGTTTTTGTCCGACCACGACCTTCTAAGCCGAGTGCGCCTTCGCCTCTAAAAATAACAGGGCGAATATAGCAGGCATCATGCCCATTACGGTCAATAGTTTCCAAAATGGCTTGGTCAATATCTTCTGCTGAAAAATCATGCTCAATTCGCATAATCTTTGAGCCGTTCATTAAACGTTTTGTGTGTGGTTGTAGGCGAAAAACGGCAGGACCATCTGGGGTTGCATATGCACGGATACCTTCAAAAACACTTGAGCCATAATGAATCGCATGTGCTGATACATGTACCGTTGCATCTTCCCATTTTACAAATTCGCCATTACGCCAAATCCATTCTGCTGGCATGGTCTTCCTCTCTAAATGTGTGTGTTATAAATTAAAAACGCTTGCTATCTGTTTTCGTGTTATCACGATTATAAACATCAGCAAGCGCATTATGCGTCGGTTCTTGTTCGGCTTGTTCATCTGCCATAGACATATCTGTGGCTGACTCTTCCCGTTCACAGAACATATCATACATTTCAGTCCAAGGACTATTATGAGATTGCATTTCATAAACTTGCGTTGTCATTGGATTACTCCTCATGTAAATAAGAATAAAAAAACCTCCCACTTGGGAGGTTTTGATTAACCTTGTGAAAATTTCACCACCCAAGCACTTAGAGACCGCCACTAATAAGGACAAGCACGATAACTACAATAATAATGCTAAGGCTGATGATATGTTGACGCATAAATACACTTTTTGATATTTTTTGCACGTATTTAGCTAACAAGGTAACGCACTCCCGAAATGCTGTCAACTAATTTGTGAAAACTTATTCAAATTCGTATAACATGACAACGAACCTTTGTATATTTTGTGCAATCAATACAAAGACGTACTCTATTCATGTAGCGCAATGTGCTGCATCGCAATCTTTATTTGCTGGCGAACAGCCTCTGGCGCAGTGCCACCAACGGCTTTTTTACGGGCTACAGCTAAGTCAAAATCAAATACGTTTACCACATCTTCTTCAAAACTATCACTGATTTTTTGTAACTCATGCAGTTTAATTTCTGATAGTTGCATCCTATTTTGACTAGCATGTTGTACAACTTCACCAACAACATGATGGGCTTTTCGGAATGGCATCCCTTTGTGGACGAGATAATCAGCTAAATCAGTGGCGAGTAATTCCTCTAATAATGCTGAACGCATTTTGTCCGAATTGAGTTGTAGCGTTTGGATAACGCCTGTAACCACAGGTAATAATCGTCGCATTGTATCAACAGCATCAAAGAGTGATTCTTTGTCTTCTTGAAGGTCTTTATTATAGGTGCTTGGTAGACCTTTGAGTGTTGCTAAGAATCCAGCCACATGCCCGATTAATCGCCCGACCTTACCTCGCGCGAGTTCCATTGGATCAGCATTGCGTTTTTGGGGCATCAAGCTACTGCCTGTGCTATAGGTATCGCTGAGGGTGATAAATCCAAACAGAGGATTGCTATAAATAATGACATCTTCAGCAAAACGACTTAGATGTGTAGCAGTGAGAGCAATGGCAAACAAAGTCTCGGCAACAAAGTCTCGGTCACTTACAGCATCCAAGCTATTCATGCTAATATCGGTGAATTTTAAATCTTCGGCAAGGGCTTGTCGATCAATGTTGAATGGTGTTCCTGCTAATGCACCTGAACCTAGTGGCGAAATCGCCGTCCGTGATCGAATTTGTTGGAGACGTTCGCGGTCACGCGCTAACATCCAAAAGAAACTCATCAACCAGTGGGCGGATGTAATGGGTTGGGCGGGTTGTAAATGCGTATAACCGGGCATCAGTGTTTCAGTATGTTGTTCAGCTTGATTCACAAATGCAATCTGAATCGCATATAAGAAGTCGTCAACTTCATCTAAGGCATCCATTGTCCATAGTCGAAAATCCGTTGCTACCTGGTCATTACGACTACGTCCAGTATGTAATTTTCCCCCAACATCACCTACAAGTTCGGTCAAGCGACGTTCAACCGCAGTGTGAATATCTTCGTCACCCTCCGCAAACTCAAATTCGTTATTTTCAAATTCACGCAGAACATAATCTAAGCCACCACGAATACGCCCACACTCGTCTTCAGTAATGACACCCGCCTTAGCGATTGCTTTTGCATATGCCATACTACCAATGATATCGTAACGAGCTAATTGAACATCAAAACGTAAACTGTCATTTAAATTTCTTAAGTCGTCATCAGGAGCTTCTGAGAAACGCCCTCCCCAAAGTGCCATAGTTTTCCTTTCAAAATCATTAGTGCTGTTTAAATCTATTCTAACAAACCTGTTGCCGATAAAACGAAAAATGCCTCAAAATCAATCGAGGCATCTGTAGTCTGTTGTTCAAGCCAATCTAGTACTTTGTCACAGCACAAGCAAAATAATGAGTTAGGTAGGTCTTTAAAAACAGACTGTTCGCTCATTAGAATTAGAAAGGCTTAGTCACGTTTGAAGATGCTGTAATCTGGCTTGCGCCAACGGACTTCTTTGCCTTCTTCAATATCTAGCAGGGCTTCTACCTTTAATGGTAAGCCAAATAATTGAATGAATCCCTGTGCATCTTGTTGATTATAGACATCTTCTTCGCCAAATGAAGCATAATCTTCACGATAGAGGCTAAGGGCTGATTTACGTCCAGCAATAATAACATTGCCTTTATATAATTTCAGGCGGACTGTACCTGATACTTGTTCTTGTGTCACTTGAATAAAGGCATCTAATGCCTCACGTAGTCGGGTAAACCACATGCCGTTATAGACAAGCTCTGCATATTTTACGGCAAGTTGGTCTTTGTAACCCATTGTATGCTTATCTAGGCAGATACTCTCTAAGGCTTGATGCGCGCGACGGAGCAGTGTTCCAGCAGGGGTTTCATAAACACCACGACTTTTCATCCCCACTAAACGGTTTTCTACTATATCAATTCGTCCGATACCGTGTTTACCAGCAATGACGTTGAGTTTCTTGAAAATATCGACCGCCGAGCCTTCTTCGCCATTGAGGCTAATGGGAGTTCCCTTATCAAAACTTAGTTCAATATACTCAGGTTCATCTGGCGCATCTTCTGGGCTGACAGATAGTTGATACATGCTTTCTTCAGGTTCATTCCAAGGATTTTCGAGTAGACCACCCTCATGTGACAAATGGAAAATATTGCGGTCACGACTGTAGATGTCTTTTTCCGTTTGAGTAACAGGGATATTGAATTCTTCGCAATAGGCTAGTGCATCTTCACGGCTACGAATATCCCATTCACGCCAAGGGGCAATCACTTTTAATTTAGGATTGAGCGCCATAACTGTTAGCTCGAAGCGCACTTGGTCATTGCCTTTGCCTGTACAGCCATGCGCTACGGCATCTGCGCCTTCTTTTTCCGCAATTTCGACCATATGTTTAGCAATCAATGGGCGTGCGAATGATGTACCTAGTAAGTATTCGCGTTCATATACTGCACCTGCTTGTAAAGTAGGGAAAACATAATCTGTGAGAAATTCTTCACGGAGGTCACGAATATAGATTTTGCTTGCCCCTGATGCAAGGGCTTTTTCCTCTAAACCATCGAGTTCTTCCTCTTGCCCTAAATCGGCTGTGAAACAAATAACTTCACAATCGCCATAATTGTTTTTTAGCCAAGGTACAATGACGGACGTGTCAAGTCCACCACTATACGCTAGAACTACTTTCTTGACTGTGCCTCTGGGTTGCATAATTTACTCCTAACTTAAAATATAAAGGCTATACTAACGCACCTAAGGTCAATTTGCTGTTGTTGATAGCAACGGAATACCCTGTGCAAATATGCCAAATAAAAAACCCCCGACTTCATTTAGTCGAGGGTTGTGCGTTACATTTTCAAGTTCACATAGTGTCAACCGCAAACGCAAAACTCCCGACCACTGGTCAGGCTACGACGGTTACGACGACGATTGTTTATGTGAGTTTGTGTTTTCATAAGGCGACATCATAACGAACTTTAAATTAAAATACAACGACCAATTCAAAATCTTAAGTTTATTATCTCAAGATACGCTATATATTAGTAATGTGTATATTATGCACATTACAAAATATTGAGGAGATTTTTTCTATGATTGAGCAATCTGATGTGCAAGGACGCTTAAACCTATTTCGTTACGGTATCGTCGTTGTGACTGTTACCGCATTTGTTGTGAGTCTCGCTTCACCAATTGTATTGACCGCTAATATGTCGCCAAGCCTTGGTTTTGGTGATGTGCTGATGCCGTCAATTATGATTACTGTAATTACGGCAATTATTGGAGCTGTGGCATATTTTGCATATGCACAATTCTTGAAAAATACAGTCGGTAACACTGATTCCTGATTCTGCTGAATAAGTGTTAAAAGCATGAATTGTTGGGAGGGCGTTCAGGTACGCCCTTTTTTACGGCAGATTAAAATCACAAGTCGGCTCGTTCATTTCACATGTTGCAAGTCGTAAATTGCCATCCCAAACTTCGTATTCCCCGTTCCCAATCCAGAAAAACTCACTCTGCGTGGCAAAAATCCATCCATGTCGTACTCTACAAGAATCTGGTGCGGGTTGGACAGTTGCTCCAAGTACCCATACTTGCAGACAATCTCCTGCTGGAATCTCTGTAAGTGACGTCGATAATTCGGGAATTTGCCAACGTGTAGCTGTGAAAATTCCTAATTCCCCTTGAAAAACGAGACCCGAAATATCCAAATCACGATTAGACCTGTTGATTAAAGTGACACTTTCAGGGGTGATTGCCAGTTGAATATCAAATCCGCTAGAAGTAATAGGTAGGGGATTCGCTTGAGGCGTTGCTGTACTTACCTCTGTTGGCGATTCCGATGCAAAATTGTCAGATAATGACAGTGTACATTGGCTACCATTGGTAGAGCATCTGCCGATTACAACACCATTTTGCTCTACGGTGAAACTATTGGTTTGCCTCCAGAAATCTTCTGAATCATCAACCAATATCCATCCGTGCCGTATACGACATCTATCAGGAGGAGATTGCTCAGGTTGGTCGAGTGTCCATGTTTGTAAGCAATCGCCGTTATTGAAATTATTCAGTTCTTGTGACAAAAACTCCGTGTTCCATGCTTCAATTGCTAATGTGCCGGATTCACTCCTGAACACTAAACCGCTTAAATCCAATGTCCGTTGCGCAAGCGTGATGAGCGAAAAACTGCTATCAGAAAATTCAAAACGTAAATCTGGCAATTGACCAAATGTAACAGGGTCAAGAATGGCGACATCTTCAATTGGTGTTGAAATAGATAACTCGCAAGTACCAAAATCAACATGGCAAATACCAACTAAATCATCACCATTACGGACGGTGAAAATTTCACTTCCACGCCAGAACAGTGTGTTATTAGGAAGGGCTATCCATCCATGCCGATTACGACAATCATTAGGTGGGTCAAGATAATCAATATCTAAAGACCAGACTTCTAAGCAATCACCATTCGTAAATCCTGATAATGGTTGAGATAAGGATTCAATATTCCATTGGCTTGCCATCATCGAGCCAGAGTTACTCTCAAAGGTCAGGTTACTGAGGTTTAACACTCGTCCAGAAATATTTAACAATACAAAACTATTTTCATCATATGTAAGGCGAATTTCAGGCGGAATAAATTCAGTTGCGCTTGGTCGTGGTGTATTGGTGGCTAAAGCTGATGCTTGTGTCGGTGTTGGACTAGATACGGCTGGCGTGGTTGGTTCGACAGTAATTGAAGAAGTTGTCGGCATAGCAGTTATGGTAGGGGGAATCGTGGGTATTGCGGTTGATGTTGGCGCAACGAAATCGCTACGTGCGCCGAGAATCATCGTAAAATAATAGCGTCCTGAATTTGCACGCGCATAAGCAATGCCAATTTCGACATAATCGCTATTGAGCATATTCAAACGATGTGCATCGCTATTGAACCACTGATTAAACACGCTTTCGGGGTTCGTATCAGACCGTGACAACACATTTTCCGCTCCTGTTGTTATGGCGTAACCTGCCGATTGCATTCTCTCCCAAAATTGACTGCCATTGGAACCAATGTGAGTGAGTTCGTCGCCCTGTGCCATATCATCACTATGATTTTGCGCGGCAGTTTGTAATTGTGAGTTGAATACTAAATGGTTTATGCCAACAGTTTGCCGTGTTTCATTGACATAATTTAATATATTTGTTGTAATTTCATCTTGGGCATAAATATTGCTACTCATTACTAAAATGAGGAAAATTAACCAGAAATGTCTCATCATATCAAGTCCCTGATGTTTACCCTAATATAATATTTAGCATAAACTGGAAATATTTGCTTGTCGATTGTCAGATGTAACGCTACAATGCCCAAGTGAATATCGCTCAAGTTGAGGGAAGAAAATTATGGCAAACATAAGCGAAAATACAGGCAACGAAATATTGGCAAAGCGTGATGCGAAGTCAAAATCACACTTAGAACAATATGCTCCCGTTTGGATTGTTGATGAAATTGTTTTAGTAGAAGAAGAAGCGGTTCAATTTAATGCTGTTTTCTTACATCCACGGGCGGGCTTAAATGAACGTCCTGCATGGGTGAGTCGACGTTACCGCTATGATGGTTTTAACGATACACTGTATCACAAAGGGCAAACTGTACTTGATGAAGAAGATGTGCTCGATATTCAAGACCAAGCCCCCTATATTGATGCAAGCCTCACTAATATGACTAATGCCTACGGTGGCTAAACTTTCATAATAATTATCATAAGGGACGCTAGTTTATCAGCCGTCCTTTTTGATTCCTTTTAATATATCATTCTAATAGCAATACTCCCTGTATCCGCTATAATTTCAGTACGGATGTTCGTTTAATGCTGGAAGGTATCGGATGCGACCATGAGATTATTGAAAGCACAACAGCAAGTCGCTAAAGATAATTTTGACAAGAAGATTTTTCTAGACGGTATTGCTGGAACTGGTAAAACAACTGCAGGCATCGAACGGGTTAAGCAACTCATTCGTGATGGTGTACCTGCTGATTCGATTTTGGTGCTTGTCCCTCAAGCTGGTTTGTCGTTACCGTATAAAGATGCGCTCCAACGGTCACGCGTTGAAATTGGAGGTGATATTCAAACGGCGACAATTGGTAAGCTGGCATTTCAAACCGTTGATTTATTCTTCCCTTTGATTGCGCCTGAAGTAGAAAAAGGGAAGTCACCGCAACAACCTCATTTCTTATCGCTTGAACTCGTACAATATTATATGACGCGCTTTGTAGAACCAGAAATTGACCGTCAGGATTACTTTAATAGTGTGACTATCAGCCGAAGTCGCCTTTATACACAGATTGTTGATAATTTGAACAAGGCGGCTCTCGTAGGCTTTCCGCATACACAATTGAGTGAAAAACTCAAAGGGGCTTGGCGCGGTGAGGCAACGCAAAATTATATTTATGAAGATGCCCAAGCCAGTGCCAGTCTATTTCGTGATTTATGCTATCAGTACATGATGCTGGATTTCTCGTTACAGTTAGAACTATTTCGTGACTTGTGGAATGAGCATCAATCCGTGAGAGATTATTTCATAAACCAATATCGACATTTAATTGTGGATAACATTGAAGAAGATTCGCCAGCGACACATGATTTATTGCGCGATTGGCTACCATATTGTGACTCTGCGTTACTGATTTACGATAGCGAAGCAGGTTATCGTCGTTTTCTCGGTGCAGACCCTGATGATGCGCGACAATTACAAGACCTGTGTGATGTTCATATCACGCTGGATAACCACCGTGTGATGTCTGATGAAATGAAAGCCTTCCAATATGAAATGTCGGTTAGCTTGAGCCAAGCAATCGAACAGGAAAAACCAAAAGACGCCGATGCACGCGAGGCAATTGTCTATGCTGATAATCGCTATCATCCACAGATGATTGATTGGGCAACTGAGCATGTCGCCTCACTCGTCCATGATGAAGGGGTAGCTCCCGAAGAAATCGTCATTCTCGCACCATTTTTGCCCGATGCCTTGCGTTATTCCTTACAAACAAGATTGAATGAACTCGGTGTAGCGAACCGTTCGCATCGTCCATCACGCGCTCTCAAAGATGAACCTGCTACGCGCACACTCCTGACCTTGGCAAAAGTTGCACACCCGCAATGGAATATGATTGCTAGCGATTTTGACCTCGCTTATGCCCTTACATCCGCGATTGACGGCTTAGATTTAGTTCGCGCACGCTTGTTAGCCGATGTTCTGTATCGTGGGGGATTATTACAATCCTTCTCGCAAATTCAAAATGAAACCATTCAGCAACGTATCACTTTTGAATTGGGTAATCGCTATGAGACCTTACGGTCATGGTTAGCGGAATATCAAGAAATAGATGAACTCCCCATTGATGCTTTTCTGAGCAAATTGTTTGGCGAGGTCTTATCGCAACCTCATTTTGGTTTTCATGATAATCCTGACACAGCCAATACTGCCGCGAATTTAATTGATTCTGCTCGTAATTTCCGACAAAGTATCAGTGAAATTGAGCCTGAACGCGATGATATTTCGCAGGAATATATCAAGATGGTGGATGCAGGGGTGATTGCAAACCAATACATTCGTGAATGGGATGTTGATAAGAATAAAGCTGTTTTGATTGCGCCAGCTTACACTTTTTTGCTGACCAATCAACCAGTGGATTATCAAATATGGCTGAATGTCGGCTCTGCTGGCTGGTCACAGCGCTTGTATCAGCCTTTGACTCATCCTTATGTGCTCAGTCGACAATGGGTTGATGGTCAGGAATGGACAGACATGGACGAGTACAACGCCAATCAGCAAACATTGAGTTACTTAACATTGGGGCTTATTCGACGGTGCCGAAAGAAAATCTATTTGGGATTTAGTGAATTTGGCGAACAAGGTTATGAACAACGCGGACCCTTATTGATGGCGATTCAAAGTATGCTCCGTCGTCTGGGTCGGGAGGAAGAATAATGTTTAAGCCACGTCCAAAACAAGCTGAAATCCTGGAGTATGAATCAGGGAAAATGGGCATTTCGGCTGTGCCGGGTAGCGGAAAAACAGCCACTTTATCTTACTTGGCGGCAAAACTCGTTGCAACAGTCCCCCTAGAGGATGACCAAGAGATTTTGATTGTGACTTTGGTCAAATCGGCGGTGGGGAATTTTGCGAGTTCAATGGCGAAATATCTCAAAGATGAGTTTAATCTATTACCCGGTTTAGGCTATCGTGTGCGAACCTTACACAGTCTCGCAAATGACATTGTGCGTGAACGTCCGAGTTTGGTGCGCCTAGCAGATGATTTCACTGTGATTGACGAGCGCACAGCCGATAATATTTTGCAAGAAGCAGTGGATGCGTGGGTACGTGCGAACCCGAATGCGCCTGACCATTACCTCACACCTGAGCATTATTCGGATAATTACACACGTAATACACGCTGGGTTGATAGTGTGAAAAGTATGGCGATGAGTTTCATCAAGCAAGCCAAAGATATGCAACTCTCAGTGGATGATGTTGGTCAGTTACTGGAAAAATCCAAAGCGAATTTGCCACTAGCTGAAATGTGCTACGAAATTTATGAACAGTACGAACGCGGCTTACGTTATCGTGGTGCAGTCGATTTCCAAGATTTGATTCGCTTGGCGCTGAAAATTCTGACTATAGATGGCGATTATTTGCTGCGTTTACGGCATCGTTTCCCCTATATTCTCGAAGATGAAGCCCAAGACAGTAGTAAATTGCAAGAAGAAATTCTGGGAAAGTTAGCAGGGAGTGATGGTAATTGGGTACGTGTGGGCGACCCAAACCAAGCGATTTATGAGACCTTCACAACGGCAAATCCTCAATTGTTGCGGAATTTTATTAATCGTGAGGATGTAACCGCTAAAACATTACCCAATTCAGGACGGAGCATGGCTAGCATCATTGACTTAGCCAATGAACTGATTGATTGGTCGCTTGAGCATCCAAATCCTGACATTCGGGAGAAAAAACCACTTGATAAGCCCTTTATTCAACCTACGCCGAAAGACGACCCACAAGGTAATCCGCCTGATAATCCTAGTGAGATTTATCTGCGTCCTGAGAAATATACTGCACAAGAAGAACGTGATGCGATTATTAATTCATTACGTCGATGGTTGCCTGAAAATGAAGATAAAACCTGTGCGATTTTGCTCCCGATTAATAGTAGTGGGGCGAAGATGGTACAAGAATTACGCCGAGCTAATTTGCCTTATGTCGAGAACTTACGCTCCACCAGTGGCACACGCGCAATTGTTGGTACGTTGGCGCGTATTCTGAATTATCTCAGTGACCCGAAAGATAGTGGGGCATTAGCCATGTGCTATCGTGTTTGGCGACGGGATGAACGCGGTGATGAGGAATCTGAGCGTAGTATTGAAAATGTGGTCAAAGAATTGCGCCAAATCAAGCATGTGGAAGATTTCATTGCGCCACGTTTGGTTGATTGGCTAGAAGACAAAACCAGTGATAATGTCGAATTACAGGAGCATCTTGCCGAATTTCGTAAATTGGTACGGCGTTGGCAAAATGGGGCAGACTTACCAATTGACCAATTGCTCCTAACGATTAGTGGCGACTTATTCCGCACCGATACGGATATTGCGACTGCGTATAGTGTTGCGCTGTATTTACGCCGATTTGCGGATAATCACCCCGAAGCACGCTTGCCTGAATACACGGCTGAACTCAACGCGATTGCCAAAGGACAACGTAATTTCACAGGTGTAAGTGATGATGATGATGCCTTTGACCCTGAAAAACATAAGGGTGAAGTGACTGTGACGACTATGCACAAGGCGAAGGGTCTGGAATGGGATAGAGTCTATTTGATGTCTGCCAATAATTATGATTACCCCTCAGCCGACCCCTTTGATAACTTTATTGGCGAACGCTGGTTTATCCGTAATGACTTGAATATGGATGCCGAAGCCTTAGCTCAACTGGATGCGCTATACACGCAAACCCCCTATGTTGAAGGCAGAGGCACACAAGAAGCCCGAATCGAATATGCGTCCGAGCGATTACGTTTGCTTTATGTCGGTATTACTCGCGCTAAGAGTGAACTAGTGGTGACATGGAATACAGGGCGACGAGGCGAGCAAATTGAAGCAAAGCCGATAACCCATCTGCGGGCGTGGTGGCAACAGAAAATGGAGAAGGCATAAATGGGTAATTTACCTGATGATTTCATGTTCAGTCAGAGCAGTTTACAAGATTTTGTGGATTGTCCGCGCCGTTTTGAATTGAAGTATCTGCTCAAGCAACGCTATCCTGCCCAAGAAGTCGACGATATGCTCGAATTTGAAGCACGCATGGCACAAGGGCAAGCCTTTCATCAACTCGTTCATCAACACGAAATCGGTATCCCTGCCGCCGTTTTACAAGCACGCATTCAAGATAACGAAGTCGGTAAGTGGTTTCAGACCTATCTCAAAAATGGCTTGGACGGCATCCCAGAGAAGCGTTATCCTGAAAAAACACTGACGATTCCTATCGGCGATTATGGTCTATTGGCAAAAATTGACTTACTCGCTGTTGGAGACAGCATCAAAATTATTGATTGGAAAACCTCAACCTTCATTCCGAAACTTGAAACACTCGCATCTCGTTTACAGACGCGCGTTTACCTGTATGTGGTGGCTAAAGGCGTAGCCTATTTAACTCAGGACAAGACGGTTGAACCTGAGCAAATCGAGATGATTTACTGGTATGCCAAGCATAATGGTGAAACACGAAAAATTGCGTATAGTCAAGAGCAATTTGAAGCCGACGAAGCCTATTTACTCCAACTCATCAACGATATTGATAACACCTTAGATTTTCCTTTAACAGATGATGTAACACGTTGTAAATTCTGTACCTACCGCTCTTTATGCGATAGGGGACGCGAAGCAGGGGCATTGTCCGATTATGAGTCTGTTGATTATGATGAGAATGACTTAGAAGACTTTGAAATAGACTTTGACCAAATTGCAGAAATAGAGTTTTAGGTAGATACATCAATGTTTAATGAACATTTCATAGACCTAGACGAATTATTACTAAAGTGTAGAAACAATAATGCGAAAAAGTATATTCACGAAGCGATTCTTTGCTACAAAATAGGAGCATTTCGAGTAAGTATTATTTCTACGTGGATAGCACTTGTATATGACTTTGTTGATAAACTAAGGGAACTTTCAAACGAAGATGATAAAAATGCGAAAGAAAAACTCGAAACCTTCGATAAAGCCCGTCGCAATGCCAATCTTGCAGAAGCCCTAAAATTCGAGAGAAACATTTTGAATTGGTCATTTGATGAATTTCAGTTTATATCTCTGATACAAAAAGAAGATTTAGAGCGTCTAAGAACTGATAGGCATAGATGCGCTCATCCTTCAATGATGACTGAGGATGAAACGTATCAACCATCGGCAGAACAAGCAAGATTACATATTAGAAATGCCGTCTTATATTTTCTTCAATACCCTCCAACGCAGGGTAAAGTTGCATTAGAAAAATTGAGAAACGATATAATCTCAGAAATCTTTCCCATTGATAGTGACCAAGCATTAATAAGGCTAAAAAATAGTCCCTTACAACGTCCCAGACCTGCTCTTGTAAAAAACTTTGTGAAGGTAATGCTCAAAGAATTTTTGTTGCTTGAAGCTGGAGAGAATGAAGGAAATCAAAAGAGAATTGCTTGCGCCGTAAATGCAGTTCGCAAATTACATAGACTTGACATCGAGAACTACTGGTCAGTTGAATTGAATCATGTGGTTGAAAAAGTTGAACATAAAGATTTTGCGATAATAGTTAGATTTTTAGCTTTAGTGGAAGATACTTGGGAATATTTAAATGAGGGAATGAAAATTACAATTGAAAATTATGTTCAAAAAATTTCTTTTAGCGAAACTCGCACGATAGCATACGCAACACAGGTTACTCAGCTTAAACCCTACGCTTTAGAATTCTTGAGCCATGCAAATAAAGAGGATTTGGCTCTCATTATTAAAGAATTTCCTGATATTTCTTATTTTGATTATGCTATTCAACAATATTCAAAATCTCGAACGGTTGCTGAATTTGAATATGTTTCAAGAGAGCTAATTTTACCTTTAACGAGTTTTCTTGATGTTGAATATGCTACAAAAATTCTTCAAGCATTCCAATCGAACGCTATATCTTATAGTAGCCCTAATCACAAATTAATACTTGAAGCAATTATAAAAGCAAAAAATATTCCTGAAAAAGCGATAAATGAATTATTTAGCGATTTTGGAATTGATGATATGGGTGATTTATCAATTACTTTAGATGAAGAAGATATTTTTTAAGTAATAGGTACAAGATCGTATGAAAAAGTGGATTGACCCAAAACCTATTTCTATACCTGACGACTTGCAAGTGGCTGTTGGTGGGCATTGGATTGTGGCTGAGAGTTTGGTGCGACGAGGCATCACGGATGTCGCTCAAGCACAGAGATTCCTCTCACCTGATTTGTACTCGCCCAGTTCACCTAATGAATTGCCTGATATGGATAAGGCTGTCAGTCGAATACAGCGTGCGATTAAAAATCATGAGCAAATTCTGGTCTGGGGTGATTTCGATGTTGATGGGCAGACATCCACTGCATTGTTGATTTCAGGCTTGCGAGATTTAGGCGCAAGCGTTCACTATCATGTGCCGAATCGCTTCAAAGAAGGACATGGGATTTATCTACCAAAGTTCAAAGAATTGCTTGATGGTGGTATTGACCTTGTTGTGACTTGTGATACAGGCATCACCGCACATGACTCAGTATATCATGCTATGGAACGCGGAATTGATGTCATCATTACTGACCATCATTCTTTGGGTGATAGCTTACCTCCTGCCTTTGCCTCAATTAACCCGATGCGCCTAGCCGAAGGGCATCCTCTGCGCGAGTTACCTGGTGTCGGCACAGCTTATAAATTGATGCAAGCACTCTACGGTAATCAGTCATCGGAGCATCTGCTGGATTTAGTAGCGATGGGTATTGTGGCGGATGTCATGGTGCAAATTGACGATACACGCTATCTCTTACAAGAGGGGTTAGAGGTTTTGCGTCAATCTCCGCGTGCTGGAATCAAAGCGATGATGGAACGGGCAGACATCAATCCCCAAGATTTGACCGAAACAGACATTGGGTTTTCACTTGCACCACGCCTCAATGCCTTGGGTCGTCTAGCAGATGCAAACCCTGCTGTAGAACTGCTAACCACAAATGACAGTGCAATCATCACAGAGCGTGTTAGTGAACTCGAAGGCTTGAATCAGAAGCGAAAATATTTGACCAAACAAGTTTATGCTGCTGCACAACAGCAAATCCAAGACGATGAGTCACTGCTCAAGTATTCAGCATTGGTTTTAGCAGGGGAGGCTTGGCATACAGGGGTTGTCGGGATTGTTGCTAGTCGTTTAGCTGATGATTATAACTGCCCTGTGATTGTGTTATCCGAAAATGATGGTGTGCTAAAAGGGTCAGCACGCTCTGTTGAAGGAGCGAATATCGTTGAGGCAATTGCCTCACAATCAGACTTACTGAATGGTTATGGTGGGCATAATATGGCGGCTGGCTTGAGCCTCAATGCAGACAATTTATTCCTGTTCAGGCGAGGCTTATCACAAGTTGTTCGGGAAATGCTTGGACAAGCAGAGGTTGACCCAAAATTAACCATAGATGCTTATGTCGATTTTGCGGATGTAGACCTCAATTTTGCTGAGGATATTGCGCGTTTAGCTCCTTTTGGTAATGGTAACCCACCGCTCACATTAGCGACTAAAAATGTCACAGTCAAAAGTCGGCGTACAATGGGTAGTCGAGGCGACCATATTGATTTACGCCTTGAAGATGCAAGTGGCAATGAGCAACGGGTTGTATGGTGGTTCGGGGATTTAAGCGAAATTCCAGAAGGTCGTTTTGATATTGCTTATACAGTACGTGCCAACGTGTTTAAGGGCAAGCGTGAGGCAATGGTCGAATGGCTGGATGCACGTCCAGCAGAAGGTGCAACTATCGACCTTAAAACCAAGGCATCATTTAACGTACTTGATTATCGTCAGCATCCGAATCCACAAGCCATGCTCGAAAAAACACTAAGAGAACATGAAGATACTATAGTATGGTCAGAAGGGCGTATGAACATAGAGGGGCTTAATCGCTATAGTTTGCACGAAGCAAAGATACTCGTCGTCTGGACACTGCCACCAGATATTTTGACGTGGAGGGCAGTCTTGAACACGGTTCAGCCTGAAACGCTGGTCTTATTTGGGCAGATGCCACCCATCATCTCGGCTCAAAATCTCATCCCAGACGTAATTGGACTCGCGAAATACGCCCTTAATAACAAAGCTGGCATCATTTATCTGAGCGAAATCGCATCCCTGACAGCACAATCTGAGCAGACAATTATTCAGGTAATTAAGTGGATTAATGCAAATACGGAGATGCAACTTCATCATGAGGATGATGATTTATATTACATTCGTATGGATACGCAAGCCGATATATCAGTTGATACAAAACGGCTGTCCCTATTGATGAAAGAGACAGCCGCCTATCGTCAACATTGGCTTACACAGCAATTTTAGCTTACTCGTACTGATTTTTTGCCGAGAATATCATCGAAGATAGACAGAATGCGATCTGCAATGTTGCTCCAAGCATATTCTTGAGCCAAAGCCGAGGCATTTCGTCCCATCATTGCGCTACAGTCATCGTCTGTGACCATTTTTGTGATACAGGTGGCAATACTATTTGGTTCACGCACGGGTACAAGAAAACCTGTTTCTGCATCTTTCACCAAATAGCCTAATCCACCAACATTAGAAGCAATGACAGGTGTTCCCATTGCCATTGCTTCTAATGCAACCATCCCGAAAGATTCATAATCTGAGGGCATGACTACCACTGTTGCGGCGGCATAATAATCGGGTAAGCTACACTGGTCTTTTGCGCCCAAGAATAAGACAACTTCGTCTAAACCAAGCTGCCGTGTAAGAGCTTGCAAGCGCATCATCTCAATATCGTTTCTATCCTGTGGGTCGCCACCTACTACAGCAAAACGCATTTGCTTGATGAGCGACGGATTGTCTTCTTTGATAACTTTTAAGGCATTGATAATCGAATCAACTGCTTTGAGCGGTTCAATCCGCCCAACAAATAGTAAAATCTTATGATTGTCCTCAAAGCCAAGTTGTTGCTTTGCCTCACTTTCTGAGACTGGGTAAAACCGTTCGATATTAACACCTGGTGGTACAATCCCGATTTTTCGTCGATTTGCACGGTATAACCACATCAATTGGGAATGTTCAGCAGGAGTTGCCGCAATAATGCGGTCTGCCCAAGCGATTACCTCTGTTTCAGTACGAATGCGTTGGTCTGGCATGATAGATTGATGGCTTAAAATGCGTTGTTTCATTTGCCCTAACGTGTGGAACATATGAACGAACGGTGTCCCCCAAGATTCTTTCAGTTTTTGCCCAACCCAGCCACTCAGCCAATAATGACTATAAATCATGTCATATTTTAGGTTGTGACGAGTTGTGAATGCCATCAAACGGGCTGTAAATTCAGATAGATAGGGATAGATTGCGTCAGGTGTTAAGCTACGAACACCACCTGCTTCTAAGTAAATTACGCGCACATTTTCGCCAATACGATGGTCGATTTTTAGTTCATTAGATGATGTACGACGTGTGAAAATATCAACGGAAATACCACGCGAACCAAGCTCTTGCGCTAGTTCACGGATGTAGACATTCATGCCCCCTGTTTTTTTGCCACCCATTGGGGCTAAGGGACTTGTATGAACACTCAATATAGCTAAACGTCTAATCATTGATTTCCTACCCAATACCTATAAACTTGCTTTAAGGTTGAAAATTTCTGTATCTTGACCACCCATCTTGTATTTGTATTGCTCATCACCACGCAGAAAATCAAACTTTTCTCGTTTATTTTCGATTGCGTGTTCAATATTGTATGAGAGCAAAATAATACCTGGACTCAATGCCGAGGCTTTTTGCGGGTCTAGTCCAGAGTTATAAACCAGAATTTGATTGTTGTAATCAAAATTAACATATGCTGCCACAGGCTCTCCCATGACTTCTAGAAAATTCATCTGTAGCCAGCCCGCTTTTTCTGCCGCAGGCACAACCGATTTAAAGAATGTGACATGCTGCTCATCTTCTAAAAATTGTGCTTTTTCAGGATGACTTGCCGCCATTAGTTTGAGAAACTTACCAATTTCTTCCTCAAGATTGTGCTCGTCACCCACTATGTACCAATTGAGAGAATCGCCTGCGCCTTTTGCGCGCCGTAGTTTACGTTGGATTTCTTTGCGCTGTTTTTTGTCCAATAATTCAAGATAACCATCAAAACTATCGGGTAAGTCAATTACAGGGCAGACTTCTTGTACACTTGTTCCCGTTTGGAAGCCTTGTTCTTCAAGTAGTTGAGGAAATTGTGTATATGTTGGCGATATTGCAGGAATGTTGCATAAATCAATTGCATCGTACTTATCATTATTTTCAATGAGGAACTTAGCTAAAGCATCGTACACTTCGTCTGAGTGGTCTTTATCGACCAAGACATCAAGATAGTCTGTGACATCTTCACAGCCGACAAAATGCACTACTCGTTTGCCTTCGTTATCAGCAATAAAAAATGAGGCGATACCTTGCAAAACATCACCCTCATCACGAATTGCCACAATCCATAAATCGCCAGGGTAATAAGCATTCCACCAATTTATGTGCCATTCATAAGTGCTGAAAGGTGTATCAGTAATACTACGTGTTAAGAGTGTATTCCACTCATTTTTCAAGATTTCAAATGCATCAACAGTGTTAAAAGACTGTACCTTCACAGAGCTTACTCTCTCGCCAGTTATTGCGGATAATGTCAGTAAATGTTATGTTCATGATAGCAATTTAGTGTTAATCAGAGATTAGACATCAATAATATCTTTAATCTTACCCATTTACCCGATAAATCGCATAAATATTTAGTATTTTCTAAATTAAGTAGCGTGTGTTCTATTCAATAACTGTATCGTGTGTATTGCCCCATTCCTTCCACGAACTATCATATACACGTCCAGACTCTATACCTGCGACACGTAAAGCTAGCAAACCATAGCTTGCTGAAACCCCTGAATTACAATACACAACGACATCCTCAGTATCCTGAGAAATATTCAATTGAGAGAGCATTTTACGTAAAGCATCAGGTTCTTTGAGTGTGCCATTTTTATTAAGGAATGTTTTACGTGGTGCATTGACTGCATCTGGGATATGCCCTTTACGTTCCGCACGCGAAGAAATGCCATTAAATTCTGCTGGTGAGCGTACATCTAATAGACTAGGATTGCTTTGTTCAATATCTGCACGAGTCGCTAAGACTTTCTTATTCCGGTTTACGATGAACTGCGTTTTTTGCATATCGGGAACAACATCACTAGTTGGATGTCCTTCTTGTATCCACTTTTGCCAACCACCATCAAGCACAGCCACATTTGTATGACCATAATAATTGAGTGTCCACCAAAAACGTGCGGCAAACATACCATTTGCATCATCATAGGCAATGACAGTCGAGTCATTACTAATGCCTAAGTTGGACATCAACTCAGCATATCGTTCTGGATTTGCGATATCATAAGTGGTGGAATTGGGTTCAACAATGTCTGTTGTCCAATCAACGAAGACAGCATTTGGAATATGCGCTAAATAATAGTCATCAAGATGGCTAAAATAATGTGGTGGAGGTTCACTTGCTGGTAAAACATGCCCACGAATATCAACAATTACTAAATTATCATCGTTAATATGTTCCGCTAACCACCATGTTGAGACTAATAAATTAACTGTCATCATTGACCTCTCGTTGCTTTAACATATCAGATAAAACATCATTTATACTTAAATCTTCACTTTTCGTGCAGGCTTCGCTATATTTTTCTTCACCGAGTTCAACTTCAAGATTTTTCAATTGTTCTACCAACTCATCACGATTTTTATGATTATCCGCAAAGTTGAGTGCCGTGCACAACCATGTCACGACGTTTAACTTGTCCTTTGTATTAATCAGAAAATTGATAATTTTATTGATAGTGTTTAACTTCATGTGGATAACATCAATCGTTTGTAATCGCTCTGCCGCATCATAATAATAATCAAGTGCTAATACAGTGTTGCTTGCTTCATAGAACTCGCCTAAGTCAAGTAAATTATGTGCTTGCAGATGAACTTCGCCGATTTGTTCGGCTAATGTTAGTGCTTCTTTTAGTTGAGATACACCACTATCTGTATTATCTAATCTTATCTCTACTTTGCCTAACATATTACGGATATTTGTTTCAGCTCGTTTGTTACCAACGGGGCGAATATTTAATAGAGCTTCTGTCAAATATTCTTTTTGAAGTTCGTAGTTCCCTTTATCACCCTCAATTGCTGCTATATTAGCCAGAGAAAACGCAATACCGCGTTTATCTTTGATGCGTCTGCGTATTGCCAAAGATTGTTGATGAATCTCGATTGCTTTATCCCAATCGCCTTTCAAATCATGAAAAATAGCTAAGTTGTTGAGCGATTTTGCAATTAAAATCTCATCATTTATCTTGAGTGCTAATTCATATACTTTCTGATTATATGAGCCTGAAAGTTCATTTTGACCTAAACGATTATAAACAGTTGCTAAATTCATATTTGCGAATGCGAGAAAAAGCCATTCTTCATTTTGTTCAAGCACAGGAATACTTTTCTCAAGGTAGGGGATTGCCTCTTGTAAGTGTGATGTCATGAAGCCCCATTCGCCCAATGAGGTCATCGTTTTGGCAACTCCCACTTCATTCCCTAATTCTTCATAGATTTTTAGTGCATTATCATATGAAGACTTTGCGTTATCGTATTGGCTGACTGAAATAAATAGATTTCCTAATAGTAATTCAAGTTCAGCATGTGAAAGTAGAGGTATCTCGGTATAGTTATATGCTTTTATTTTCAAAGCACGTCTAGCGTATTGCAAAGCATCTAAGGGAATGAATTCTTTTAGCTTTTTCGCAGCTTCAAGCGCGAAATAAGCTTCTTTTTCATTATTTCCAGCTTCACGGTAATGAAATGCTAAAATAGGAGCATATTCATTAATATTGTCGGTATAAAGTGTTTCAATTGCTTGTGCGATGAGTGAATTAATCTCGCGCACTTTGGATTTTTCAACCGTAGTAATAACATACTCACGAATCTTATCATGTGTGAAGAACCAATCTACTTCGACTGGAGACAAAACGGCAACCTCATTACAAATCGCTAGCCATCGCCTTACATCTAGCTCAGGAATAATACGTTTGAGTAATTTCTCGTTAATTTGACGACCTATAATAGCGCTGACTTGCAGTGGATATATTGTCCATGTAGGTAATTTGCGAATGCGTCGCTCAATAATATTTTGGATACCCCCAGCAAAGACTTGTGCAGGCAGAGTTTTGCGCCCAATGTACGATAATCGTCCAGCTTCCTCTGCTAAGGCACGTACAACTTCGACGATGAAAAAGGCATTGCCCTCAGTTTCCTTTTGGATAAGATCGACCACATCATGTAACTGCCCACTTTGACCCAACATTACGCTACTGAGTTCTCTAATATTTTCTTGAGTCAATCGTTGTAAATTCATATGCGACATCATATTGAGGTCTTGCGCTAAATGTGGTGCTTCATCACTGCGGTAGTTTCCGACAACCATAATTGGCATATTTTCTGTTGCTAACAAAATACTTTTGAGTGTATCTATACTATCGTTTGCCCACTGTAAATCTTCCAAAAGAATGAGTAAAGAAGTTTTTTGGAGTGTCTCGACGACTAAACTGGTGATTATCAACGGCAATCGCATGTTGATAATCGCGTTGTCGATATTACCCAAATCTGGGATTTCTCTCTCTAAAATATCTCCAATATTGGGCAGGATAGTTTTTAATATAAGGGCTGAGTCGTTGCTTATATTCGTCATGAGTAGTAACTCAGGTAGAATATTGCGCCACAATTGATAAGGTACACCTGATTGTGTAATACCTTGTCCCTGCACGACAGACACGCCTGCTACAAGCGCGTATGCACGTAACTCACTCATCAAACGAGACTTACCGACACCGCTTTCACCTCCGATTAACCATGCTTGTTGTTTATCATCTTGCATAATTGTTAAAGCGTTGGTTAATAGGTCTAATTCTATATCTCGTCCAACAAATGTGGATGCGACAAGATAGCTCTCGCGGATTTCATCAGTTTCTATTGGCAGGGGATAATTGGCTGCTTCGCATAAAGCACGCATTGTATCAAGCGCAGTCTTATAGCGGTCATCAGGGTCTTTAGATAACAGTCTTGAGATTACCGAGCCTATATCATTATCTAGGATTGTTTCGTCAAATTGCGGGCTTTGAAGAAGCACCTGCTGGATAAATGCAGTCTGGGATGATGAATTGAAAGGATGTTCTCCCATTAGCAATTCATATGCTAAGACACCAAATGCGTACAAATCTGATGCAACCGATGGGGATTTACCGCGAAATATTTCAGGGGCGAGATAAAATAGCGTCCCAGCAACGTTATCATAATTTCCACTAACACTCATATCTGTTTGTAATGCCAAGCCAAAATCCAACAACTTGACTGTTTCTTCGACAATGAGGATATTAGCTGGCTTTAAATCTCGGTGAAGAATGCCTCTCTGATGTAAATAGCGTAAGGCTTGTAAAACACCGATGAGATAACGAATTTTAGTATTGAGGGATTGGTCAAGAGCGTAATCCGTAATTGGGAGGCTATTTTTTAGCAGATTCATTGTGAAGAATGCGCGATTATCTTCATCAAAACCATAATCTAGAACACTAATGATATTAGGATGTCTAAGCGAAGATAATGTTCTAAATTCATTTGCTAAAATCATCTTACGATTTTCAGTGGCAGAAAAATTGACCGTTTGGTCAATTTTTCTTTGTGGTAGTGTGACTCGTTTTAGCGCAACACTTTGAGAAGTCAGGCGATCATAGGCTTCAAATACTTCGCCCATTCCTCCTTGACCGATTGATTTCACAATTCGATAACGATTTTTTATGAGTTGTTGCATCGATGACTCACTCCCATTGCACAGGTTGCTGATTATAACAACTTCTCAGTCAGCTTACCTCGTTACTTCTACCCTATACTATTTTATCATCTAAAATTTGAATGGTTATATCATTTGTAATTATAATTTGACAATATTAGCTTGAATACGTAAATTTTATAAATTTATCATCTTGACGCACATATTAGTGCTTACCTTTTATCATCAGAGTGGCACAAATCGTACATAATTTACCACTACCATCATTCACAACTGTTCCAAACTACTCATATCAGCAATATGTGTAGGTCTTAAATATTGTCAATCTGGGGTCTTAATATGATTGCTATTACCAGTCGTCAATTTTGCCTTTTCATCCTTTTAATTCTTAGGAGACAATACTTAGGGAATATTTAGTAACAACATGATAGAATTTACTTTACACTAAATTTATAAATTATTCAGAATACAGGCATTATCATGGAACTACCATTATTTCCACTCAATTCAGTTCTTTTCCCAGGGATGCCCCTGCGATTACATATTTTTGAAGACCGCTATAAAGAGATGATTAACCAGTGTGTAGATAATCAATCACCATTTGGGGTTGTACTAATACAAGATGGGACGGCAGAAGGTGGACCTATTGCTAGACCACACCTAATTGGCACAACTGCCCATATTACACAAGTTCAGCGATTACCTTATGGACGCATGAATATTGTCGCTGTTGGGCGTGATCGATTTAAAGTAAATGAATTAGATTTGACTTCATACTCCTATCTAAGTGCCGATGTTGATTTATTACCCCTGATTGACAATGATGAAATAATCTTATCGACAGGTATGCGAAAATTGCGTCCTTTGGTGAAACGCTACTTGACTGCATTAGTTGACTCAGGGCAATTAGAGTTTGATATGAAACAGCTTCCTGAAGAGTCTTTAACATTGGCATTTCTAGCGGCGCATGCTTTGCAAGCAGAAGACAATCTCAAACAGAATTTACTCGAAGCCAGTGATGTGCGAGATTTATTTACGAGTTTATTACAAATATATCAAAGGGAGGTTGCCTTGATTGATATATTGTTATCACCTCCCCAGGTTGAAGAAGATAACGACTCGCCATTTTCATTGAATTAGCCTTTTGGTGGTAAAGGGAAAAATGCAGATGTTTTATCAATATAATCTTGGTATTCAGGTTTCCGTTTTTTGAGCGAATTCTCCAATAATGTAACACCTGATACGCGCATCAACAGAAAAGTCATGACGATGGGGCTAATGATTGTCCACCATGCATCTGCGGATAGCGCGATGAGGTAAAAAGCCCACCATTGAACAGCATCACCAAAATAGTTGGGATGCCGACTAAATCGCCATAAACCTCTCTGTAAGACCTTGCCTTGATTATCTGGATTAGAACGAAATTGAGTGAGTTGCCAATCCCCCACAGCCTCGAAGATAAATCCTATTAGCCATATGAAGATAGCTAAGAAATCTAACACCTTTAGTTGTGAAATCGTTATCTGTGCGCCAAGCAGGGAGATTGATACAATCCACATGATGGTGCCTTGCAATAAGAAAACACGAAAAAAACTTAGCCACCACCATCGTTGACCTTCCTCATCGCGCCATTTTTGATAGCGATAGTCTTCTCCTGTGCCGATGTTACGCTTGGCTAAGTGTATGGATAATCGCAATCCCCAAACTGTGACTAACATTGCAATAAGCCAATGTCTTGTTGAGGTGTTTGCTGTATATATGAAGTATGCCCACACAAGGATGACAAAACCTAAACCCCAAAAAATGTCAACTATGCTGGCATCTTTTATTGCTAGACTGAGCAACCATAGAGCAGTCATCGCAGTTAATGTTACTAACGCACCCATGAGATATGGCTCTATAAATATCAATATTTATTGCCTTAATACTAATAAACTCTATTATGCGTTAGATTATACACTGTATAATACATAGCATTTCATCTCAATTGACACGAATTGAAACTATGTTATGATTTTGCGCGGTATTATTAGGTAGGTCAGTCTATTTTGGGCGAAAGGAACACACTGTGCGTGAAATTTGGGATATTGCATGGCATCGTTTTAATGTCATTCAATCTATTGTCAGTGATGCCAATGCACGAATTATTGCCATATTATTTTACTTTACGATTCTAGCTCCTTTTGGTATAGGATATTCCCTTGTATCTGACCCATTGCATGAAAAAGAAACAACAACTAAAGATGGTAAGAAAACAAACGTAGGACAAGCATGGCACAACCGCGAACCTGTTCCTACTGACCTCGAATCAGCTAGACTGCAAGGCTAATAGACTATGTATATTCTCGGAATTTCAGCGTTTTACCATGACTCTGCCGCTGCGCTCATCCACGATGGGCGAATTGTTGCTGCGTCAATGGAAGAACGTTTTTCTCGTAAAAAACATGACAATGGTTATCCTACTCAAGCAATCCAGTTTTGTCTTGATTTGGCTGGTATCACTGTTAATGACCTTGATTACGTTGTATTTTATGAAAAACCACTTGTAAAGTTTGAACGTATCTTGCTAACGACCCTCAAAACATTTCCAAATTCTTGGGATGTGTGGAAAGAGGCAATGGTTAGCTGGCTTAAAGAAAAACTTTGGGTTAAGAATGTCATCATTAATCAGACAGGTGTTGATTATAAGAAAGTCTTGTTTGCTGACCATCATATGAGCCATGCGGCAAGCGCCTTTTTCACAAGCCCATTTAAAGATGCAGCTGTCTTGACTGTTGATGGTGTCGGTGAATGGACGACAACAACCTTAGGACGTGCGACCAGTTATTTTGAGGGCGAAACAGGTACAAATAATATTGAATTATTTGCCGAGCAACGCTTCCCTCATAGCCTTGGCTTACTTTATTCTACCTTTACAGCATGGCTTGGTTTCCGCGTGAATAATGGCGAATATAAGGTTATGGGAATGTCGCCTTATGGCGAACCCAAATACGTCGATAAAATCGAAAAAGTAGCTAATATCGACTACAGTACAGGTGCATATAGCCTCAACATGGAATACTTTGACTACCACCGTAGTATTGAACGGAGTTACAGCCAAAAATTCCTTGATTTATTTGGTGAAGCGCGTGTGCCTGATGCAGATTTCATGACGCTTAAAACGAATCCTGAGCTCAAAACTGAAACCTCCGTAATGAAGCAAAACCAATATTATGCGGATGTTGCGGCGAGTATTCAGCACGTAACGGAAGAAGCTCTAATTGCAATCTTGAAAGAATTACACCAACGCACTGGCTTAACCAAAGTAGTTATGGCTGGTGGGGTTGCGCTCAATACAAAAGCAAACTGGCGGTTGCTCAATGAGACTCCATTTGATGAATTGTATATTCACCCCGCAGCAGGAGACGATGGTGGAGCTTTAGGCGCGGCACTATGGGCATATCATATGCTTGAAGGTAAACCCCGTGTAGAAAAGAAGATGCCTCATTCATATTGGGGGAAAGAATACTCCGACGCTGAGTGCAAAGCCTTCCTTGATGAAAAAGGTCTTAAATATGAAGCCTTTGACGACAAACAAGATGAACTAGTGGACGTGCTTGTTGATGAAATGGTCAATAAACAATCTGTTGTTGGCTTGCATCAGGGGCGTTTTGAATGGGGACCTCGTGCATTAGGTAATCGTAGTATTTTGGCTGACCCTCGTGGCGCAGAGATGAAAGAAGTGGTCAATACGAAGATTAAGTTCCGTGAACCATTCCGACCATTTGCGCCTGTCATCTTGCGTGACCGTGCCGCAGAATATTTTGATTATGATGGCGTGCAAGAACATGAAGCGCCACGTTATATGTTGATGGTTGCGCCGTTTAAAGATGAAGTAAAAGATCAGGTTCAAGCCGTGAACCATGAAGGAACAGGTCGTTTACAAGCAATTGACCGTGAAAGTAATCAACGTTACTATGATATTGTCAAACGTTTTGGTGATGCGACGGGTGTACCTGTTGTCTTGAATACATCATTCAATTTGCGTGGCGAACCAATCGTGAACACGCCAAACGAAGCATTTAATACCTTTAGAAATAGTGACATTGACTTATTGGCTCTGGGATCATTCCTTGTGCGTAAGCCTTTTGTCTAATCAATAACCCAAAAATAAACCCATAACAGAGAAATTAGATGGAAAATACAGAACCTAAAAAGAAAAATTCAGATGGCGTAACAGATTTTCTGATGCGGATGGGTGTATTGGGTGAATTACTCGCATTTTTCTGGCGCCGCAAGCTCTATTGGCTAATCCCGATGATTATTACTCTACTCTTGTTTGCAGTTATCATCATTTTGGGTAGTACGCCACTAGGCTCAGTTTTTATTTATCCGTTGTTTTAAAGTGATATGAAAATAAACCCATAATAGGGAGTTCAAGATGGAAAATACAGAACCTAAAAAGAAAAATTCAGATGGCGTAACAGATTTTCTGATGCGAATGGGTGTGTTGGGTGAATTACTCGCATTTTTCTGGCGCCGCAAGCTCTATTGGCTAATCCCGATGATTATTACTCTACTCTTGTTCGCAGTTATCATCATTCTCGGTAATACAGGTGTTGGTAGCGTTTTCATTTACACCTTATTCTAAACTGAGGATAATGCTGTGTGGTTGAGAGACTACACAGCTTAAATACCCATGAATGATTCAATTTATGTACTCATCTTAATAGGCTTGGGACTTTTTGTGGCGTATCGCACTGCACAAAGTTCCAATAATCGCGAACAAACACATGGTGGGTCTATTGCCAAAGGGTTTAACTTCATTGCGGCGGGCTTAATCGCGATGCTTGCACCGACTGTGCTTTGCAATTTGTTCTTTATTCATCCAAATTTCTTGGGAAGAGTTGAAATTGCGGGCTTTAACCTGACGACATTTGCTAATGTGATTGTAATTGCATTGGTGATGATTGCCTTAGCGTTACTTTGTCTCATCCCATATGCAATTCTTGAGAAACCACATTTGGATAAAATATCTAAGCAAGAAGACCAAGGCTGGACACGAGAAGACGCGGAAACATCTGGACTTTAGTCATAAAAGGACACTCTATCAGTAAGAGTGTCCTTTTAAGTTCAGCTAATTTGCCCGAGATATAACCTCAGACTGATATTTATGCTTATCACCTTCCACAATAATCTGTACTGAACGGTCATAGAAAATATAATTCCAAACCCAATTCAGAAAGACCTGCGCTCTGTTTCGCATTCCCATCAATACGAGTAGATGTAAACCCAGCCATGTTATCCATGCTAAGAAACCTGTCAATTGAACTTTGTTAAATGCCCAAGCGACTGCGCGTCGCCGCCCAATGGTTGCCATACTACCTCTATCGAAGTAGCTAAATGTTTCATAGGGTTCACTTTGCAAATCGTGCAAGATATTCTTAGCAACTACTGCCCCTTGTTGTTGAGCTACGGGGATGAGTCCGGGGTAGCCTTGCCCTGTATTGTCTTGTTCTAAATATGCAATATCACCTGCGGTGAAGACATTATCTAATCCGATAACTTCCATCGTTTCTTTCACAGGTATGCGACTTCTTTCTAGCTCTATTCCAAGCATTTCAGCTAGTGGATTACCCTTAACACCTGCTGACCACACAACAGTATTGGTTCTAATGATTGTGTCATCCTTGAGTTTGACGAAATCGCTACCGACTTCTTCTACAAATGCGTTCGTTAAGACTTCTACACCCAATGACTCGAGTTGTTTTTTAGCCGATTTACGTAAATTTTCAGGGTAAGGTAGTAGAACGTTCTCCGTCGCTTCGATTAAGATAACACGAGCTTGCATCTTGTCGTGTTTATCATATACAGCATCTAATACATTGTTATACAGTTCATATAATGCCCCTGCTGTCTCTAGACCCGTTGGACCGCCTCCAACAACTACGAAGGTCATGAGTGCTTCACGTTTTGCATCATCGTCTGTCCATGTAGCTTTCTCGAATAAACGCAAGATATGATTACGAATCGTAATTGAATCATTTAAGTCGCGCAGAGAAAAGCTATTCTTTTGAACGCTTTCATTGCCAAAGTAATTGACATTGCTTCCTGCCGCTACAAATAAGTAATCGTATGTTTCATGCCGATCACCATTTGTATTTGTTTTTATGGTAATCGAACGCTCAGTTGTAATGATTTCCGTGACTTCTCCAAGCAAAAAATGGACGTTGGGTGCATCCGCAAAAATGTTACGGATGGGATAGGCGACCGCACTAGGATCTAAACCGCAAGTTGCCACCTGATAGAGTAGGGGCGTGAATGTGTGATAATTGTTACGATCAATGAGTAATACATCGACAGATTTGTTAGCTAACATTCGCGCAACTTTAAGTCCTGCAAAGCCTGCACCAATGATGACAACTCGTTTTTGGGTAGCCATGAACCACCTTCTTTTCTCTCTTAAACGTTATATACTCATTATAACTCATATTGTGAAATTTGTCACAATTAAATCATGATGTTTGTCACTTTTTATATAGTTTTTACGATATTCAACTCATTTTTTCGCACTGTATTCATTACCGATAAACGTTATAATCACGCTCATATAATCAATCATCATTTTATCAAATAGGAGTTTATTGGATGCCTAGAGCATTATTGAGTGTCTCAGACAAATCAGGTGTTGTTGAATTAGGACAAAATTTGGTTGAGATGGGTTGGGAACTGGTGGCTAGTGGAGGGACGGCTAAAGCCCTACAAGATGCTAACTTGCAAGTTACACCTGTAGAGCAAGTGACAGGTTTACCCGAAATGTTAGGTGGACGCGTAAAGACACTTCACCCTGCAATTCACGCTGGGATACTTGCACGCGATAAAGGTGAAGACCTCAATGAAATTGCAGAGCATGGTTACGCGCCTATCAATATGGTGGTTTGTAACTTGTATCCTTTTGAAGAAACGGTTTCTCAAATAGGTGTGACACTCCAAGATGCGATTGAGAAGATTGATATCGGTGGCGTAACATTGATTCGTGCTGCAGCCAAAAATTTCTTCCGTGTAGTGACAGTCTGTGACCCAAATGATTATATCAATGTGATTGCAAATCTAAGAGATATGGGTGAAGTTGGCATTGCGATGCGACGTGATTTAGCGGTAAAAGCGTTTGCTCATACGCGTGATTATGATACTGCAATCCATGCCTTTTTATCTCAAGATGTTAGTACACCTGCCGCAGATGTAAATGAGGAATTGCCTGAGCATCTCGCTTTTTCAGTTCACGGGGTAGAGCAGATGCGTTACGGCGAAAATCCCCACCAAAGTGCTACATATTACTCCAAGCAAGCTACAGAATCTCCACTTGGCGCGAAACAACTTGGTGGTAAACAACTGTCTTATAATAATATTTTAGATGTTGACGCTTCATGGCGTGCCGTTAGCAGTTATGATGCTCCAACTGTTGTAATTGTTAAGCATCTAGCTCCTACTGGAATTGCATCGGGTGATACGTTAGTAGAAGCGTTTCCCAAAGCTCTAGCATCTGATTCTGTATCAGCCTTTGGTGGCATCATTGCTGTTAATCGTCGCATTGAGGAAGATTTTGTAATCGGTTTAGAATCACTTTTTGTGGAAGCGATTGCTGCGCCAGATTTCTCGGCTGATGCGATTGAAGCGTTAAAATCTTCACGTAAAAATTGCCGAATCTTACATATGAATAAACCGTATGATCGCAATGCCTTAGATGTTCGTAGCGTTCATGGAGGTTTACTTGTCCAACGCCTTGATACAGGTGACCCTGATGGAACAATTATGAAGACGGTAAGTGAACGTGCGCCATCTTCTGAAGAGTTAGAAGCGCTAGAATTTGTATGGAAAGCTTGCCAGCATGTAAAATCAAATGCGATTGTACTTGGTAAGAAAAATTGTACAGTTGGAGTGGGTGGTGGTCTCCCGAGTCGAGTTGATGCAGTTGAACTTGCTGTAAAAAAAGCAGGTGATGAAGCAGTCGGTTCAGTCTTGGCATCGGATGCTTTTTTCCCATTTCCCGATGGCATTGAAGCTGCCGCATCTGCTGGTATTACGGCGATTATCCAACCAGGTGGATCTATTCGTGATAACAAAGTGATTGAAGCAGCAAATAAAGCAGGCATTGCAATGGTCTTTACGGGCACACGTCACTTCCGACATTAAGTAGCAAGAGTGAAATCCTATTTCATATTTTGTTACAATGGGATTTCACTTTACAAAAAATGCTCAGTTATTCAAATGTGCCTAATTCTAGACTTGCTAACTAACAGATAGTTTTGATATACTTTTCATAGTTAAAATGCCACCGTAGCTCAGTTGGCAGAGCATACGCTTCGTAAGCGTGGGGTCGTGGGTTCAAATCCCACTGGTGGCTCTACTCAATGCCCGTATACATACGGGCTTTTTGTTTATGTCTCTGAGTTTTCAGGAAGCCATATGATACATAAGAAACGCCCCGTTACAATCGGAGTTGCAGGTGGTACAGGGTCGGGTAAGACGACAGTTTCAAACCAAATACTTGAACGAGTCGGTCATAAACACATTGCTTATCTACCACATGATGCCTACTACAAAGACCTCAGCCATTTGAGCAACCAAGAACGTGCCCAAATCAATTTTGACCACCCCGATTCGCTTGATACCGAGCTTCTTGTAGAGCATGTAAAACAGCTTCAACAAAATTTAGCTGTCGAAATTCCTACCTATGATTTCACACGCCATATGCGCTTCACAGAAACAGAAACTGTCAGCGCACAACCAATCATTTTAGTTGAGGGCATTCTCATTTTTTCTGAAGTTGAATTACGTAAATTATTTGATATCAAAATCTATGTAGATACAGATGCTGATATTCGTTTCATCCGCCGTTTAAAGCGAGACATTACTGAACGAGGACGTTCTGCAGATTCCGTGATTGAACAATATCTCTCTACAGTGAGACCCATGCACCTTAAGTTCGTTGAGCCGAGTAAACGCTATGCCGATGTTATTGTGCCAGAAGGTGGCTTTAACTGGGTTGCGATTGATATGATTGCTGACCGTATTCGGAGTATGATGGCAACACAAATTTCATAACTAGCATTAAAATTTCTTGTGTCTATTGACGAACCCTTATGAACCTTGTATGATTTTAAAAAAATAATACCGCAAATAAAATGATGACAGGGATTAGTAAATACAACCCTTCATGTAAGAGAGTGGAGATTATTAGCTGAGAGTCTCCTCATGAAACTGTATTGAAGTCGCCCAATAGTTGCCCAAAAGAACCTGTTTTACAGAATTAGAATTGGGACGGGAACGCCCGTGATAGCGAAATCAAGCGCAGTTGATATATATCAACTGAAGCAAGGTGGTACCGCGAAAGTTAGAACCCCTTTCGTCCTTGCAATAAGGATGATTGGGGTTTTTTGTATTCCACAATATTGGCATAAAGGAGCGCAATGCAAGAGAAAATTAACGCATTTTATGATGCGATAGCAGAATATTATCCCTTATTTTACAAAGACTGGGATGTCAAATTAGAACGCGAAGGCTTAAGTTTGCGTTCTATATTCCGTAAAAAGGGAATTGTGCGTGTGTTGGTGACTGCTTGCGGTGTTGGTACCGAAGCCATTCCCTTAGCTGATCTAGGTTTTGAGGTTGTCGCCACTGACCCAAGCATAGGTATGTTACAAAAGGCACAAGAAACTGCTTTAGAGCGTAACTTGCTCGATAAAATTGAGTTTGAACGAGCGACTTTTGAAGAATTGCCAGATGTGGTCGAAGGGTCATTTGATGCAATTGTCTGTAAAGGGAATGCACTTCCGCATCTGCTAACCGATGAAGCGATTGAAACAACGTTACTAATATTTTATGAGTTGTTGCGTCCGGGAGGGGTCTTAGTTCTTGGAATGCGTGATTTTGACCCCTTTATGGAGCATCGTCCGCGATTCTTACCGGGTTTTGACCATAAAGATGACGACGATAATGAGTTCATTACCTTTGATATTTGGGAGTATGAAGAAGGACCGCCCATGATTGCAACTCAAAATTTGTATATGGTCAAAGGCAAGGAACCAACGCTGGAAACTATTAAGCATACAGTTAGCTTTAGACCTTTATCAGTTGATGAAGCAAAAGTTGTTTTACTAGAGCTTGGTTTTGAAGATTTTGTGGAATATCCAGACCGTTGGGAACAAGTTATACATGTTCGCAAGCCCATTAGCGCAGAATAATCACACAAGGAGATATGATGGCAATACCAAAAAAGAAGGAAATGCCTTCAACATTTGACTTTAAAGAAGCTGAAGAACGAATTTACCCTTGGTGGGAAGAAAATGGATGGTTCAAACCAGAGACGAACCCAGATGGTGAATCGTTTGTCATCCCGATGCCCCCTCCGAATGTTACAGGAGTTTTGCATCTTGGGCATGCAATGTATACGGTTGAAGATGTCATGCTTCGCTATGAACGGATGCGTGGTAAAGCCGCCTTGTGGTTACCCGGAACAGACCATGCGGGAATTGCTACTCAATTACAAGTTGAAAAGATGCTCCGTGACGAAGGCACATCACGTTTAGAGGTAGGACGTGAAGAATTTCTAGCACGGACTTGGGCTTGGAAAGAAGAAAAGGGAGGACGTATTCAAGACCAATTACGTCGTCTAGGCTTTAGTTGTGATTGGTCACGCGAACGCTTCACAATGGATGATGGCTTATCCGAAGCAGTACAGGAAGTTTTCGTTCAGCTTTGGGAACAGGGACTCATCTATCGGGGTCCACGCCTTGTCAATTGGTCACCAGGTTTAATGACAGCGGTCAGCGACCTTGAGGTTGAATCTAGCGATGAAGAAGTTTTACTATATTACTTCAAATATCCCGTAAAGGGCGGTGGACATTTGCCTGTTGCGACAACACGTCCTGAGACAATTTTGGGCGATACTGCTGTTGCTGTTAATCCATCAGATGAGCGTTTTAAGGACTTCATAGGTAAAACAGCTATTGTCCCGATTTTAGGTCGTGAGATACCCATTATTGCTGACGAGTATGTTGATATGGAGTTCGGTACAGGGGCACTAAAAGTCACGCCTGGTCATGACTTCAATGATTTTGAATTGCGCGAGAAACATGACCTCGACATTATCAATATCATGAATAAAGATGCTAGTTTGAATCATAATGCAGGGCAATATGCTGGTATGGATCGTTTCGAGGTTCGTAAGCAGTTATGGTCAGATATGGAGGCAGAAGACCTTGTAATCAAGTCTGAAAAATATACGACTCGTATCCCTCGTAGCCAACGTGGTGGTGAAGTTGTAGAGCCATTGGTTAGCACCCAATGGTTTGTCAAAATGGATGCCATTGCCGAAAAAGCATTAAAGCCAGTACGTGATGGTGATATTAAGATTGTTCCAGAACGTTTCACTAAGATTTACTACCATTGGCTAGAGAATATTCAAGATTGGTGTGTTAGTCGCCAACTATGGTGGGGACATCGAATTCCTGCTTGGTATCGTGAGAAGGATGGCGACCCTGAAGGTGAAATTTATGTAGGTCGTACTGCACCCAAGGGTGATGGCTGGGTTGCTGAAGAAGACGTTCTGGATACATGGTTCAGTAGCGGCTTATGGCCCTTTAGTACAGTCGGTTGGCCAGATGAAACATCGCTTGATTACCAAAAGTATTATCCAGCTGATGTTTTAGAAACAGGACATGACATCTTATTCTTCTGGGTTGCTCGCATGATCATGATGGGGATGTGGTTTACTGATAAACCACCATTTCATACTGTTTATTTACACGGTCTGGTTCGGGATAAAGATGGGCGTAAATTCAGTAAGACCATTGGTAACGTGATTGACCCACTTGATGTTTCGGCAGAATATGGGGCAGACCCTCTTCGCTTTACCTTAATTACGAGTGGCACACCAGGTAATGATGTCAATCTTGATTTGGAGAGAGTAGCT
Source organism: Phototrophicaceae bacterium (assembly GCA_965230145.1). GTDB lineage: Bacteria > Chloroflexota > Anaerolineae > Aggregatilineales > Phototrophicaceae > JAUZRW01. The sequence continues at coordinate 686,415 of CBDDKI010000002.1, read as the reverse complement.
TATAACTCACGCTTCATCAATAAGTTGTGGAATATTACCAAACTCGTAAATATGAATCTTGATGGGGAAGTAGAATTAGGGCTTCCCAACAAAGATGAACTAGATTTGCCGAGTAAGTGGGTAGTTAGTCGTCTGAATAAACTCATAGCCCGTATTCAAAGTTTGTTTGATAGTTACCAATATGGTGAAGCTGGTAGTCAAATCCTGACCTTTTTATGGGATGAATTTGCACCTTGGTATTTAGAAACGGCGAAGAACGCACTCTACGGTGAAGATGATAAAGCAAAGACCATGACTCGCCGTGTGATGGTTCATGTTCTGGATACATGCTTACGCTTATTGCATCCATTTATGCCTTTTATGACTGAGGAAGCATGGAATTACATTCCGCATGAAGGCGATGCTTTAATTGTTGCTGAATGGCCAATCAGTAATGAGGATTACATTGATGAGTCTGCGGAAGCTGAAATGGCACTTTTGATGGATATGGTTCGGGCAGTTCGGGAAACACGCAAAGAATATAAGGTTGACCCCAGCAAACGTATCACCGCGATGGTTGCTCCCGGTAGCCAACGCGAAAATTTGGAAAGCTATGACTACGTTTTTGCCCGTTTGTGCAATGTCGAGAGCATTGATCTATTAGCTGATGATGCCTCCGCACCTGAAAATAGCGCATCGGCAGTAGTACGTGATACGACCATTTACTTGCCGCTCGGAGGCATGTTAGATGTTGATAAAGAATGTGAACGGTTAACGAAAGAACGTGAAAAAGTAACTGCTGATATTAAAGCGCGTGAGGGTAAACTCTCTAACGAGAATTTCGTTAGTAAAGCTCCTGATGCAGTAGTTCAACGAGAACGGGATAGTCTGGCAGAAAGCCAAGCCGAGTTAGAAAAAATCGACTCGCTACTTGCATCATTGTGTGGTTAACACCGAAGTAAAGAAAAAGCCCTTTCATGAATTTGAAGGGGCTTTTTTGATTCAAAGCTTTTATGCTTCAGCTTCTTGTAGTTTGCTACCTTGATTCACAAAAGGAATCTCGCCTTTTTCCCACGCAACTAACAGGGGAACTGCTGTAAATAGGGATGAATAACTCCCCGACAGTAAGCCGATAAACAAAATGAAGATGAAGTGCTGTACGGTTTCACCACCAAAGAGTAACAACGCAATCATGATGAAGAAGGCATTCAATTGAGTCGCCAATGACCGGTGAATAGTTTCCCATAGGCTACGATTAACAATCGTCTCATAAGGCTCACCAAGTCGTAGTGGAATATTCTCACGAATGCGGTCAAACACAACGATAGAATCTTGTACCGAGAAACCAACAACTGTCAGCAGGGCAGTCAAGAACAAGGCATCAACTTCCCAACCAAGGAGGATTCCCATCAGTGACATTACGCCCATCATAATCAAAATATCGTGAACCATTGCCAAAATCGCGGATACGCCAAAGCGGAAAGCATTTGGAATTTGGCGGAACGCAATTACGATAAAACCTGTGATCACTGCTGCACCAAGTAGAATTGCTAAGAAAGCTGCACGAGTGACTTCGCGCCCAACTGTAGCTGATACAGTTTCAAGGCTGAAACTCCCTCTATCAATTGGGGCTAGTGCTTCAAGGTTATTCTCTAGTGCCTGACGTTCAGCTTCGGTTTCTTTAAATGATGCTCGAATTGACCATGAAGTAACAGTAGTTTGTGCAAGTGTGCTACTTTCATCTAAGAAATCACTTAAGGCTGTCCGAATATCATCTTCAGAAATGGTATCACTGCTAAAATTGAGTAAGTATCCCAAACCTTCAGTGTAACTGACAGTGAGATTCCCATCTAAATTAGAGTTTGCAAAAGCACTTTCAATCGCATTGCTGACAGCATCTGTGTCAGTATCTTGGTTGGCTGGTTCGGTTAAAAGCCAACGCGTTTCTTCTTGTCCTAATTGCTGAATTATCGGATTTTCGTCGCCATTTTCTTCAAATACGAGGCGAATATTATCTTCAGTAACATCACCGCCAACAAAAGTGATGTTGTAAATACTACCTCCTAAGAAGTCGATGCTAAGACGGAAGGGCGCACCTGTAGTTGCCCATGAGTATCCCATAATAACAAGACCGGGAATGATGAATAATGCTGATAGTAAGAAGTACCAGCGTCTTTTTTCTACAAGATTAAACATATTTTAGTTTCTCCCTCAAACACCAAGCAACCATTTGTTTTCGTCGAGTTGTTTACGTGAGATTGCCACGATTAAATACAAGAATGTGCGTGTTACGGTAACTGCTGTAAATAGATTCAGAATTAAGCCAATAGCTAAGGTTACAGCAAAGCCACTCACGACACTTGCACCCGGTGTTTGACCAAAGAGGAACAAAATCCCACAGATGATAATTGTTGAAATATTGGAATCACGAATTGATTGCCATGCGCGGTCAAAACCATCACTCAACGCAGAATCAAGGTCTTTTCCTGCACGGATTTCTTCTTTAATCCGCTCAAAAATTAGAACGTTGCCATCAACTGCCGTACCGATTGAAATTAAGAACCCTGTAATTGCCGGAAGAGTAAGCGTGATTGGCAATAACTTGAAGAGTGCTAAGTTGAGCAAGATGAAGACGAATAGAGCGATATCCGCTGAAATGCCCGGCACACGATAATAAATCAGCATGAATAAGAACACGATAATCGCACCGAGTGTCCCAGCACGAATTGTGTCATTCAAAAATTGTTGACCCAAGGTTGCACCGACTTCAACAGCACTTTCAACTTCAAGAGGGATTCGGAGCGCACCTGAGCGTAATTGTAATCCGAGTTGTTGAGCTTCTTCTTCGCTGAAGTTGCCTGTGATAATACCCCCAGTGGTCAATTGCTGATTAACTGTTGGTGATGAGATAACAACACCATCAAGCACAATAGCCATTGGCTGCCCAACAAGTCGTTGTGTGAAATCTGCAAATTCTCCTACACAATCTGAAGCCACTTCAAAGTTGATGAACCATTGGTTGCCACCAATACTGGACGTTTGACCAAATTGTGCGCTTGCTGCTTGTAAACAATCTCCAGTTAAACCAGTTGTGAAGGGTTGCCCTGTCTGTGGGTGACGTTCACGAGTGGATGTAGCTAAATCGGCTAACCCAAGTTCAATTTGTGCATCTGTAATAATCGTTGCACCATCTAGGCGTTGTGTATCTGTGAATGTTAAGCCTGAGAAATCTACAAATTCCAATAAGGCTGTTTGCTGAATCGTATTAATTGCTCGTTGACGGTCTGTTTCGCCTGGTAATTCAACCAAAATACGTTGCCGACCTTGAGTTTGAATCGTTGCTTCGCTCAAACCAAGTGCATTAACACGTCGACCAACATTGTTAGCAGTTTCTTGTAAATCCTCATCAGAATATGAAGACGGGTCAATTGTAGTTTGGAGCAAGACACGTAAGCCACCAACAAGGTCAAGACCAAGTGGTTGTTGTCCTAAAATTCTTATATCAGCTTCATCATCGCCATTGAAATCTGGCGCGAAGTCTTCATCTTTTGGGATTATCACCCAAGCAGAAAAGACTGAGAGTAAAATGATGACGACGAGCCATCGAATATGTGTCGTCATAAATGTTCCTTCTTTCTATCAATAATTATGCCCTCAAGAAGGGCATAGGTTGATGATTATTCGGGTAAAGTTTCTGTCTTTTGACCCATTCTCGCATTTTTTGCTAATTCCTCTGGGTCGTATCGTTCTAACATTGCCGCAATGACCATTCGCACCTCAAGTCCATCTGCTAGTTCAACACTAGCAATGCCTTCCGCGCTATTGATACTCTTTACTTTTCCTATAATGCCACCTGCTGTAATTACTTCGTCCCCTTCAGCGAGGGTACGTGCCATATTTTGACGTTGGGCAAAATCACGCTGACGTGGAAATAATACAAATGCCCAATATCCACCCATTGCTAACATTAATAAGATAGCAACTGCGATAAACTCTCCCATTTGTCACTCCAGTAAATGTTTAAACGAGGGCATTATAATCCTATCGTACTATCTAATCTAGCCTCATCCGATAGAGACAATCGCTTGACCCCGTTGTAAATTGCTCCTACAATACGTTTCGCATTGGCTATTTGCATCTATTATTTTTCTTAGAGGGGATTTACCCATGCGCCAATCTTATACGACAATAACAATTGTTTTTGCACTCTTGGTTATTGGCATATTCCAGTGGAATGTCACTATCACTGAAGCAGGAACGATTACATTAAACAATAATTCTGGTACAACCAGTAGCTCTTTTTTCATCGAAGGTGAATCGACACTTGTGATGAATGGCTTTGATTTAGGTCCTCTAAATTTAAGCACTGGGGTTGCAATCGATACTGTGACTATTGCAGTACAACAAGCTGTTCCATCAGTACCTATTCAAGTTGTTATCTATGAAGATGGCAATGGTGGCTCTCCGATTGATGCAACTTTAAAATATCAAACACAGGTATTCATTGAAACGGGTGGTACGGCATTCATTACCTTACCAGAACCTGTTATTACATCTGCTCCAGTTGTCTGGGTCGGGTTTTATCTTCCTACAGGTTTCCGCTTTTTTGGAGACAATGGTGGTTCATCCGTATTAACCTATTGGGCATGGACACCTAATTCTACCTTCAGCTTGTCAGATTTAACGTCTGCACAGGTATTTGGACCAGCGAATGGTACTGACCCTGTAGCGATTGATATGGGCGGTATTGCGCGTATCACTGCAGAGATAACGCCACTGAATGAAGCAGGCTTATCAGGCGATGGGTTTAATGAAGATGGCGTGCCTGTTGGTGTGCAAATTGAAGGTGGGGACGCGGATTTGAGTTTACTGAGCAATTATCCTTTCTGTGGTGACCGCTTACTTTATGACCCACAAGATGTGAATTTCTCAGGTAACTTGCGCTTTACAACACATTGTCGTGCTGATTTAGGCTCATTCTCACCGGGTACGTTCATCAATGATGATGAATTACCAGCGACAGTGCCTTCATATGAACGACGTGGTTTCTTTTACGAAGTGTTTGTGAATGGCGAGACTGCTACAGGAAGCTCAGAGGAGATGCTTGTGCCTGTGACCCACTGTTTGCGTCCAGAGCAAGGCGAAGTACCTACGGCAGTCATTGGTGTTGGGTATGGCGCACCACGCTCGTGGGAAATTTTGCCTACGGTACGCTATGGCGAATGGGTGTGCGCTGAAGTCACACACGCTGGTTTCCTATCTTATTTTGTTCCACGTACAGGTGATGAAGAAACGCTCAATGCAGATTTCTATTTTGTCGGCGATCCATATCTTCAAGGTGAGCAATTAGACCTGCCTGTTGGTTTCCTTTGTGGTTATCCTTACACTGGATACATTCGCATTCGCAATGAAGGCTTTGTAGGAACACCTGAAACCGTCATTCGGATACAACTCAGCAATCAAAGAACTGGGAACGTCATTACAACCGGTGATTATCTGCTTAGAGCTTTACTACCCGGCGAAACGATAGATATAGCGCAAATGGGATTCGTAATTGGCGATACATTTGTTAATGAGGCGACGACATTACGCTTCATCATTGACCCTAATAATGATGTTCTTGAACTGGACGAATCGAACAACGTCTATGAGACGAGTGGAACTCTAAACGTATTCACAAATCGTTGCTAACATCTATTGACCATAATACCCGTCTTCTGCTAGGCGGGTTATAAATATGAAACGAAATTAAAGATGCGAATTGTAACAAATAAAAAGTTGGTTAAACGAAATAGACAGATAGCGACATGGTTGTTTTTAGCGACCTTAGCGATACTAGTTGGTGGTTTTATTTTCATTAACTACACCTTTTTCACGGGAAATGCACCGCAAACGTGGCTCATCTTTGTGCAAGCCTTAACCTTGCCAATTGCCTTTGCGCTGACCATTTTTTCTGTAAGAATGACCAATCTTTGGGCGCGTCAACCATACCCCGAAAAAGCAATTCCTGATAGCTTAAAAGGTGTGAGTAAAAAGAGCGTACTCTATAATTATTATCACTTTCCTGCTCGACATGTTTTGATTGCACCACAAGGTGTATTTGCTATTATCACACGCTGGCATGACAGTAAATTTAGTGTTGAAGGTGATAAATGGACAACTCATAAAGGGGCGATGTCACGCTTTTTTAGCGCCTTACGTATGGATGGCATCGGGAATCCAATAAAAGACGCACAGGATGCGGCTGAACATGTAGAGACTCTTCTGAAAGATATTGCACCCGATATTGAAGTGAAACCGCTCGTTTTATTCATCAGCGAAAAGGTCGAGGTTGAAATAACAAGCCCAACCATTGATGTCTTGTTTGCCGATGAGAGTAAAGAACCAAACTTGAGCGAATATATGCGCGAGTTGAATCGTCAGCAAAAAGAGGATATGCAACAAAAAGTAACTTTACCACTCACTGAAGAACAGATTGAGGCTTTTGAGGCGGCGACGCTTCCAAGCAAAAATTAACCCTCATGTCACTCAGAAAACGGTTTGCCATATTGACTGGCATCATATTTTTAGGCTTATTTCTACGACTGTATCAGCTTGATGCAGTCGCTTTTCGTGGTGATGAAGCTTTTAGCGTCCAACGATGGACAGCGACACCTTTAAACCAGTCACTGAGAGACATTGCTTCTATAGAACCGCACCCACCTTTGACCTACGTCTTGTTTCGATTTTGGGGCAAATTGTTTGGAACACAAATCGAATTTTCCCTAAGGTTATTGCCTGTTTTATTTAATTTATTAGGTGTTCCAGCAATTTATACCTTGGCAAAACGAATTTCTCAGCAAGACAGTGTTGGATTATTATCCGCATTCTTATGGGCGATTCATCCCTTTGAAATTTGGCACGCGCAAGATTTTCGTAATTATGGGGTATGGGCTGGTTTAAGTGTGATAACGCTTTGGCTAGGCTTGCGTATCATCCAAAAAAAACCGCGAAAAATTCTAGATTGGACGATTTACACTTGCGTAGCTTTAACGTCGTGCTTGATATTTTATAATGAACTTATTACTATTGGTGTGCTTGGTTTATATGTGTTGTTAGTCTGCTGGCGTGAACCTAAATTTATCGTGCAATGGTCACTGCTGAACGGCATGATAATTATAATAACAATCATGGTTTTTATCATTTTCCAAGGCGACTTGCTAAGTGGTGGGGGCTATTCTGGAACAACAGGTGGCTTTGAAGTTCACCAATATTGGCAACGCTTTATCCCTGTATTGAATTTTGGCGACACTTTATCGCTGACTTTACAACAACAATTCAACCCAAAAACAAATTGGTGGTTTTTCGTCAATACTGTTCTTACCTCAGCAACGATTTTTCTTGTCTTTTCGCGCCCAAAGCAAAGTATTTTCTTGTTGATGATTGCCATTGTTCCTCTAATTACACTTGGCATCATTTCAACACAATTGCAGATTTTCCGACCACGTTATGTCATGTTGGTTGTTCCTGCATATGCTATTATTATCAGTTATGTTATTCATATCTTGTGGCAGAAATCGCTGACGAAAATCCTCTCTATTGCTTTGCTTACCATGTGGACACTTATAAGTGGAATTAGCTTAAGCAATTATTATTTCAATCCTGCGTATGAAAAATCACCTGATTGGCGTGGGTTAATTACCTATCTTGAGCACAATGTTCAATTAGATGAAATCATTATTCAAACGAGCGTTGATGCAAGTTTTGGGTATTACTATGAAAATTCATCTATTTCGGCAGGTGAATTTGCTTTGCCTGCAGATGTTACCCAAGAAATTCCTGAAATTATCACGACACTTGAAGCAACGACTGAGGAATTCGATAGCTTATGGGTATTGGGTCAAACTTTTCCTGATTGGCAAAATGCAGGGGTTGTCGAGGATTGGGCGTTTGAAAACCTGCAACTGACTCGTGAAACGCAAATTGCTGGCTTACCTGTGCGCCAATTTATGATTTGGAATGTAAATCCTGAGGATATTTCTACGCAATTATTGGCAACATATAGCGACAGCATCAATCTCTTGACTGTTAATACCTTTGAACCCGAACCGACCAATGAACTCACAATCCATCTTTACTGGCAAGTAATTGAACAAACAGATAGCCCAATGACCGTTTTCGTTCATTTGGTAGGAGATATGAATTCAGACACAGGTTCACCTCTATGGGCGCAGGATGATCATCCACCCCAAAATGGTCGCGTGAATACTGATACATGGCAACCTGAAACAATATATCGTGATGTCTATGTTTTAGATTTGAATAATGTTCCAGCAGGTGAGTATCAAGTGCTAGTTGGTATTTATGATCCTGTTACGAATGAGCGACTTCTCACAGAGGATAATGCGGATGCTTATATTGTAGATACGATAATCATAGAGTAAGGGTATATCTATGATAGATACACCCTCAAAGTATCGAAGTTATTCACCCAACTCATCTAATTTAGATTGCCATTTTTCCATCAGGCGATTGTAAATTGATTCGGAAATTTCTCCGTTCATCAAGCGCATATCAAGGGCATCAATAGCACCTTCGATTTCACTACGAGTTGTTGGTGTACCACTAGATGGTGCTGGCGCACTTGCTTGTTGCGGTTGATTTTGCTGATTCATCTGGTTCATTTGTTGCATCATCTGTTGCATCATCATTTGCTGTTGCATCATCATCTGCTGTTGCATTTCGTTATTCGCGCCAGCATTAGGATTCATCGTATTACCGATACTTTGCCCAACACCGAAACCAACGCCTGCACCTGTTAAGCCTCCTGCCAAGCCTTCATTGCCTGCAGCAGTTTCAGCAATTTGCAAACGTTTGATCCGTTCGTAATTATCTAAACTGACGTAATTCATAATTTCGTCAATTGATGCTTGTTTTGCACGGAATGGGTTCGCATCTAGTGATGAGATTTTAACACCAAACTCATTATCAAATTCTTCATTGAGCTTTGCTAGAACGCCACCTTCGAGGTCACTTAAGAAACCATTTGCTTGTGGAACGCTCTGAACACCAGACCCCATCAAAAGAACAGTCAATTCGCCCAATAATTTGGTCTGCATCGCATTCTTAATATCGTCAACGCGTGTGATGGGTTTACCAACACCAAATTTTTTCAAGAAACGCATTGGGTCAGAGATAGAGATGTTCATTGTCCCATGTGTGCTCAGTAGAACAGCTCCCATACCTTTGCCGGGTGTCTCAAGTGGAATAGGTGGGTTTGTTCCCCAGCCAATTTGTGGCATATCTTTGAGATTTAAGAAATATAAATCCGCTGTGAATGGGGTGCGTCCACTGGTTGCTAGACCAATTAAACCTGCGAGAATTGGTAGGTTCGCTACAGAGAGGGTGTGACGACCTGTGCCGAGAGCATCAAGGGCTTCCCCACCGCGTACAAACACAGCTGTTTGGCTTTCCCCAACAATGACCTGCGAGCCAAAACGCCAATCGCCACTCCCTTGTTGTGGTTCACGATAACTAAACTCATCATCCATAACATTAGTATGGTCAATGACATCAATAATACGCATAACTGTCTCCTTTAAGTGATATTTTTATTATTGGGGTAGGTTAAGAATTTCTTCATCGCGCATATCAAATGCATCACTGGCATTTGAGGCGACATCATAAACAGATTCGAGACTATCTTCTATGCCTTCACCGTCTTTAATCGCAGTTTCCAGCGCATCAAGAGCCGTTTCAAATTGAAGTAGGAAGCGGAATTGTGCTTCATCAAAGGCATATATGCGGTCTAAGGTTTCTTCAGTAATTTTGACTTGCGCCCACATGCCAGAATATTTTGGCGCGGCAGTCTGGACTTTGTCATGATAGCCTTCTAATTTAGATTTGACCTCACGAGCGCGTCCCATATAGCTTAGACCTTTGCCACCGTCTAATAGTTTGTTTTGCAAACGACCAAAGTGTTTAATATGTTTATCAATTTCACTTGCAAGATGATCGCGTAATAATCGGTCTGCAGTGCGGCGGGCTTGTTTTTCTTGATAGCCTTTGAAGCCCGGAATCTTGCCAACCAGATTCTCGAATTTTCCTTTTTGTGAAATGATTTGGTTATAAAGTTCAGAAGACATGCAATACTCCTAATTTAATTCCTTCATTGAGTATATATTAACCCACATTTTTGCGATACTACCCCCCAGTATAGAGGGGTTTAACTTAATAATATGAAAGATCAATCAGTTAGTAAGTTTATAATATTCTGTAGCGCAATGCTGGCAAATCGTCTTATTATCAAGGATTTTTATGGGCTTTTTACAATTCTTGCAGGTATCAAGAGTATTCATCACACTTGGCTCAACCATTGCAATGATGCCGTTATCCCAATCTGCAATACCGCTGAAAAGCGATAACTGGCTTAAATCGTCTATGTAACGTTTTATTTGACTTGGAATTGTATCTAATTCATTCGCTAATTGCGTTACATCTGCTTGACCATGTGAGCGGAGATAATCCAAAAGTAAACGTGGTTTTTCCATATCTTCATTCGTGGCATAGGCTTCATTTTCGGTAGAGCGTGCATAAGTGAGAATGCCGTACCCAAATAGGGGTGTTAAGACAACAAAGATGAGGGATGCACTGATAATAGTTTGAGTAGTGTTTAATACTTCACCTGCCAAAAAACTAAGTGTAATACCAGCAATTGTGACAATAGCAAACCCAATAGCAATGGCTACCATCCCCTTAATTTGCCCATTATTCATCAAATACCCGCTTTCTGCCTCGATTTTAATGAATATTGTAAGTGTATCATGGCGATATTAGTAGCGAGAGTTATGCGTTCGGTGTACTATTTATAGTATGTAACATCGCAAATTAATTATCTGCCCTTAAGGAGCAAACCATGCGAGAGTATCGCTTGTTTATATTGGTATTACTTTTGATGCTGTCTTTCACACTGGGTTCAGTGATTGCACAGGATACGGAATCAACCGAAGAACCAGAAGCTACAGAAGTTGTCGATGATGCTGAAATGACAGAAGAAGCACCAGAGGCAACAGAAGAACCTGCTGATGAAGAAGAGTCTATAGATGGTTCGACTTATATTGTTCAACGGGGTGATAATCTGTTTCGCATTGCTTTGCGCTTTGGTTTAACGACTAACCAGCTAGCCCAAGCCAACGGGATTGCTAACCCATCATTGATTTTCGTCGGACAGGTGCTGACTATTCCGGGTGATGGTGCTGTAGTTGTTGAACCCGAAGAAACAGAGACTCCAGAAGCTACCGAAGCTCCAGAGGTAACAGAAACTCCAACGGCAACAGAAGTGCCAGATACAGATGATAATGTATCGACCTCAACTTACGTTGTTCAGCCGGGAGATACGCTTTTCCGCATTGCTGTTGCAAACAATACAACGGTTGCAACATTACTATCTCTAAACACGATTGCTAATCCAAATATAATTTTTGTAGGGCAAACAATCAATTTGCCAGATGGCGCAGATACTGATACACCTGTTGATGATAGTGCTGAGAACGAAGAAGATTCAACGGAAGATGAAGTAACATCAGATGAACCACTGGATGTTATGATGCTGACTGGTGTCGAAGTCCTAATGGGTGATGATAACATTGCAAATGCAAGCCTCGTAACGCAACTCGGTGTCGATTGGGTGAAGATTACAGTTGATTGGGCGCAGATTGAAACTGAAGAAGGCGACTTTGACTTTGACTTACTTGACGCAACAGTTGATGCTTTTGCTCCAAATTTCGGTGTAATGCTAACGCTGACAGGTGCGCCAGATTGGTCACGTCCGAGTGCAACCGAACTTGCTCTCGAACAACCAACTTATGGTCCACCAGATGATTTAGAAACATTTGGTGCATTTGCTAGTGAAGTTGCAAGTCGTTACGTTGGTAGAGTAGACGCTTATGAAATTTGGTATCAACCCAACAATCGCCTTTCATGGATGACAACGGATGTTAGCTTACGTAGCGATGGATTCCCTGATGCACGTCTGAGTGATGTTCGCTATATTGATTTGCTTGAAGTAGCTTATAACGCAATCAATGAGGCTGACGAAAATGCACTCGTTATTACCGCTGGTTTAGCGCCAACAGGCAACAACGATTTCTATAACTCGATTGATAACTTTGTATTCTTTGAGGCTCTTTTAGAACAAGGTGCAGTCAATTTTAGTGATGGTTTTGGTGTTCACATTGATGGATTCGGCAATGCGCCTGATGCAACTTGCTGCGGTGAAGCAGACGTTGACCCAGAATTCGATGAATCATATCATTTCTTCTTCGCAGATACGCTTGATAATTTCCGTGAAATTCTAGACCGCAATGGTGGTGCGAGTATGCCATTATTGGTCACGCGCTTTGGTTGGGGAACAACAGACGGCGCATCAGGCGATGGAAGTGATATACCTTACGTTGGCTTGAATAGTGACGAAGAGCAAGCGGGTTACATAGCTGATGCCTTCGTCGCTGGTGATGAACGCGGCGATATTGGGGCAATGGTACTCTATAATCTTAATGGTTGTACAGTAGGTGACACTGCGTCTTGCTATTACAGCCTTATCGATGCATCAGGTGCGGCACGAACTGCTTTTGGTGCAGTTGCTTCGCTCGATTTATCGGATGAATAAGTAAACAGCCACCAAAACTAAATCTGTTTAGATAAGGGATTCGTTAAGAATCCCTTTTTATTTTACGATTGTCATAGTTTTGTCACAATTGTTATATAATATCTAGCACAGCATGGTGTGTTGTAATAAAGGTGAGTGATGGTAAATATAACAAACATTCTTGGCAAATATTTGACACGATATGATGTCAAATCACGGTTAGGTTCTGGGGGTATGGCGACAGTATACCATGCTGTAGATAAGAACTTAGGACGTGATGTTGCTATCAAAGTGTTACATGAGCATCTTATCCATGATGACACTTTTAAAGAACGTTTTGAACAAGAAGCAAAATTTATTGCTAGCTTTAATCATCCCAATATCATCCAGATTTATGATTTCAACACGATTGAATCCGAAGATGGCAAAATATACTACATGGTGATGCCATATTTATCGGGGGATACTCTAATAGATGTGCTTGATGAATGTCGTGATAAAGAAGCGACACTGCCACATGATCGTATTCGCGAAATTATTAGCGATTTAGCTGAAGCATTAGACTATGCACATGCTCGTGGTATGATTCATAGAGATGTGAAACCAGCTAACATCCTCTTTGATGAAAATCAAAGAGCAGTATTGACTGATTTTGGTATTGCGCGTTTGGCACAAACAAGTGGCTTAACGGCAGACGGTACAATTATCGGTACACCTGCATATATGTCTCCTGAGCAAGCAACAGGACAAGATACCGACCATCGTAGCGACATTTATTCATTAGGAATTATTCTATTTGAGCTATTAACGGGTCGTCCACCCTTTGATGAAGATAGCACTGTGTCTGTTTTACTCAATCATGCACAGACGACACCTCCGCCTGTTTCCAATTTTCTTGAGAAAATGAATGTGCATCTTGATGCAGTATTACATAAAGTTCTAGAAAAAGACCCAAACAAACGTTATCAAAGTGCTGTCGCTCTAAAAACGGCGTTAGAAAATGCAGTTAATAAAGAGGGAGATACCGAGCGTTTTCAACCTAGTTCAATGCCATATCATCCAGCATCAACTCATAGAAAGGGAAATAGCCAGCCTAATACACTCGTATTGGATGATAACGTTAGCTCTACAAGACTAAACAGTACAATAACACGGACAATCCATACTTTAGTTATTAAGCCAGCTAAACAAAACCCGCTAGGGTTCGTGGCTTTAGCTATTGGAATTATTGCTTTACTACTAATTGCTAGAATTGCTCAAAATACTCCACTGACATCTCAAGAAGCATTACCTACAGACATTTCAATTGGTGTAGATAGCATGGCTGGCGTTGATAGTATGGTCGGAGATGCGGCATTTTTTACAGGTGATTTTAGTGATGATGACGGAGTCAATATCTATTGGGATACAAGCTCGAACAACATCATTGACCGAGCTATTCAAAGTGGACAATATCGTATTAGCAATAGTCAAGCGAGTTTAGCGATTACATCCATGTTTGACCCTACACATTTTATCTATGATGATGTGAATATACTGATGGACGGTCGAATTTTAGAGAGTAGTGCCAGTGAATCCAGTGCATTTGGTTTAGTGTTTCGTTACCAAGATGCTGAAAATTACAATGTTTTTGGGATAGATGGTCTTGGACGATTCAGTATTTGGAAGCGTGAAAATGGAACTTGGTCCGAACTACGGACAAGTTGTAATGGTGGTTTAGCTGATGCAAATTGGCAAGTGAATGAAGCAATAAACCCCATTGGAGAAATAAATACACTAAATCTCAATGTCTATCAAAATGAAATCGTTGGTTATGTGAATGGGGAACTCGTATTCATGCTTGAGGAAGATACATTTGCTAATGGTGGCATTGGTATCTACATGGCAACAACTCAAGCTGGTTTGGCTGAGATTGCTATAGAGAATTACAATGTTGCTTTAGGAATGCCACCAACTGCTGATTCGATGACCTCTGACCAATAAGGATGCAAAAGGACAAGTCATTGCAGAGCTTGTCCTAGAAAATTGTTCGTATATTTTAGAGCGAAGAAATCACAAAAACCCACAAAATTATCAAGCCGCCGACAGCCGCGACTGCAATAAGCCCTAAAACTAGAGTAACGTAATCAAAACCTTCGTCTTCAACTGGTAACATTTCACGACTAATGTATGGTTGTTGCGACGAATACATCCCACTATCCATCAAATTTTGATTTTGCATGGTTGCAGGTTGTGGATAACCCGCTGCTTGTTGTGGGGAGGGATACCCTTGTTGCCTCGATTGTTGTTGAGGCGGAGGGGGTGTCGTGAAACGTTGTTCAAGTGGTTGTGCTGGCTTTGCAACAGGATTTTGTATGTTCGGTTGTTGACGTGGGTCATATAAGTTTTGTGCTTCTGGTGCAGCACTATATTTCGCCGTGACTTCACTATTTTTCGATTGCCCACCAACACCCGGTGGACGATTACCCGGCGCCTGGCGCGATTGAACCGTTTGTTGTGAATCAGGGGCTTTTGAAGGCACTTGCGGATTAATTGCTGTCATATCTCGTGCGCGGTCTCGGAATTCCCCTAGAATATTTCCAAGTTGGTCAGCATCACGATAACGGTCACGAGGGTCTTTTGCCATCGCACGACTAATCATTTTAGCTAAGCGGTCAGGTACACCAGGGCGCAATTCGCCAACATTCGGTATCGGTTCGCGGATATGTGCCATTGCTAATTCACGTTGATTGCTGCCTACATAGGGCAAATTACCTGTAAGTAGTTCAAACATCACCACACCGACAGCGTAGACATCTGCTTGAGGGGTTGGTTGCTCACCACGTGCTTGCTCTGGGGCAAAATAGTGTGGGCTTCCCCATACAATATCTGCTTTCTGCTGTGGCTGAGTATTGGATAATGCTTGTGCAATACCAAAATCTGTCACTTTAACAACATCTGTTGGAGTTACGAGCATGTTTTGAGGCTTTACATCGGCATGAACTAAACCCGACCGATGAGCATAGCCTAAGCCAGCACATATCTGCAAAGACAGGCTAATAGCTCTATCAATAGGTAGTGCGCCTTCATCCTTGATAATTTTTTTCAGGTCAGTTCCTTCGACCATTTCCATCACAATATAGTGTGTAGGTCCATCACTACCAACATCGTAGACTGTGACAATGTTGGGATGTGATAGGTTCGCAACAGCGCGAGCTTCATTGCGGAATTTTTCTAAAAATGATGGGTCACTCGTCAAACTTGGACGTAAAATTTTAACTGCCACAGTCCGCCCAAGTGCGCGGTCTACAGCTTTATAAATAACAGACATCCCACCAGAGCCTTGTTGGGCTACGAGTTGGTAGCGTCCATTTAACATTGTTTCGCCTGCCATGTGTGTACCTACCTCACTACGGGCGCATCATTGGGTCAAATAACTGCCTATATTCTAACAAAGCACTACGGTCTGTCATACTTGCAATATAATCTGCGACAACCCGATGTACGCCTTGCTTATCAATGCGCGATTGATATTCTGGGGGTAACTGAGTTGGTCGTTTAATGTATATCTCAAATAAACGCCCCAAGAAATTATCTGCGCGATTTTTCATCCGTACAATACGATAATGATAATACATATTTTCGTAAAGAAAATCTTTTAATGCACGATTTTGTTTCTTTTGTTCTGCGCTGTAACTTACAATATTATCAGGCTGCTGAATAACATCTTGAACTGATTTTATACCTCGGTCATCAATCTTTTGGCTTGTATTGTCCAATACATCACTGACCATAATCCCCACCAGTTCGCGGATAAAGCGATGTCTTTCTATTTCAGTTAGGGTATGTCCATCCCACTTAAGACGGTCGCATAAGCGTTGCCAAATTGTAAGTGATTTTAATTGGTCAGGCTTAATGAGACCAACTTGTAACCCATCATCTAAATCATGTGCATTATAAGCTAGTTCATCAGAAACATCGGCAATTTGTGCTTCAACGCTACCGCGCGTATCTGGGTCAAAATCGGTTGCCTTACTAATATCATACTCAGTTTCATGTTTGGCGATACCTTCAAGAGTTTCGATAGTGAGATTTAAACCTTGGAAATTAGGATAACGTTGTTCTAATTCGGTTACGACACGATAACTTTGATGGTTATGATTGAACCCTCCGTACCCCTCCATGAGCTGGTTCAATACATCTTCCCCTGAGTGACCAAATGGAGGATGTCCTAAATCATGGGCGAGGCAAATCGCCTCTGTTAAATCTTCATTTACACCCAATGCGCGAGCGATTGTGCGCCCAATCTGTGCGACTTCTAAAGTGTGTGTTAGGCGTGTGCGGTAATAATCGCCAAAATCATTGACAAATACTTGCGTTTTATACTCTAATTTGCGGAATGCCTCGGCATGAATAATCCTGTCTCGGTCTCGCTGAAATGCTGTACGGTAAGGGGGTTCATGGTCATGATGAAAACGACCTTTGCTATTTTTACTTAAAAGAGCATATGGAGCGAGATTATTAGCTTCTTGTTGTTCCAATTTTTCGCGTGTGAGGAACATAACATTTACCTTCTATTTCAAATCAATCTATTAGTATTGTATCGTAAAGAGAAATCTGACGCTTTAAGAATTTATTCGATACTTTCCGTCCCTGTGCTATAATCACACCATAACGTAATTTTTGTATTAGAGTGCTAATACAAATTCTGAGAGGTAAATAAATGGATATTAACCAAATAGCCAGAATGATCGAATGGCTTGATGAAGAACGTCGCAACGATAAACAGACAATCGCTACATTAGAAGAACGTCTTGCACAACAATCGGAAACAATGTCTACCTTGCAAAAGCGTGTCAATTCAGTTGAATCTGACCAAACGGTAATGCAAGGGGCGAGTATATCGCTTGAGAATCAGGGAGATTTCCTAGACCAGATGCGTGCTGAGATGCGCCAAATGTTAGAGACAACAGAGGCTCGTCGGCTAACAGCTGAACGTGAAGCAGAGCGTCGGCAAGAATTGAATCGTGATGGTATTCAACGCACTATCCGCGATTTACAAGAAAAACTCGACCTTTTGCAACGTAGCACAGGCAGTCTAACAGAGGTTAAAACCGAAGGTAATCGCACTGCTGATAGTGTATCCATTATTCAACAACGGGTTGATGATCTCTCAAAGCGTTTTGAAGAGCCTGAGCGTCGTCTTGCTTTTCTGGAAGAACAACGTCGCCAAGACGCTCGACGAGTATCCGAGATTGAGAGTGAACTTCCTGAACTTAAGAAGCAAATTGATACATCCCGCCCGAAAGTTTCTCTAATTGAAGACTTGTCATTACGTAATGAACGTCGGATTCAGGAAGTACAAAATACTGAACGAGACCGTCGTGAGCAAATTCAACAATTCCTAGACCAACAGCAATTACTTACTCAACAGCGTGACCAAAAAGTAGACGATATTCTTAAACGCTTCACGCAACATGACCAAGCAATGCAAGAAAATGTTGAACGCTTCGAGACGTGGGCATCTGCTTATCGAGATATGAAACGTATCATTGATGACTTTGACCGTATCGGAGACCGTTTAGAACGTCGCATTAATGAAGTTGCCGAAATGCAACGTTTGAGTGAAGAACGCTTTCGTCAGGAATGGAATGATTGGCGCGATGATGACCAAAAACGTTGGAAGCAACTGCGCTTATCGAGTGATGAAGTATGGCGTAATCATGATAAAGAATTTGAGCAATTTGTTTCTAATCTCAAAGACTTGCAGACTAAGATTGATCCACTTGCCGATAGTATCAAACGGATTTGGGATTTAGAACGTGAACGTGCTAGCATGTATCGTGACCGCTACCAATCACTCATTCATCAATACGATACGGGCGAAATGTCGGCTATTAGCACACAAACAACCACAGCAATCACAGATGATACAAACGGTCTTAATCGAAATGGTTCAACCTAACCAATGCGTGTAGTTGGTACAGCAGGGCATGTAGACCATGGTAAATCAACCCTCGTACAACGTTTAACAGGTATTGACCCTGACCGTTGGGCAGAAGAAAAGAAACGCGGACTAACCATAGATTTAGGATTTGCGTGGTTTGATTTGCCCAACGGTGGAACTGTTGGTGTGGTTGATGTACCCGGACATCGAGACTTTATAGAAAATATGCTAGCTGGAATCGGTGGTATTGACCTAGTCTTACTCATCATTGCTGCTGATGAAGGCATCATGCCTCAAACTCGTGAACACCTCGCTATCCTTGATTTACTGGCAATCCCCAATGGACTAATTGTCATCACCAAAACAGACCTTATCCAAGATGAAGAATGGCTTGACCTTATTGAGCTAGATATTCAGGAGACTGTTCACGGAACTGTCTTGGAAAATGCCGAAATTTTGCGTGTGTCTGCAAAAACTAATGAAGGTATATCTGACCTGATAGACATACTTTCTTCCACATTAGACTCTATCCCGAATCATACTGATTATAAGCAACCCCGTTTACCTGTAGACCGTGTGTTTACGGTGGACGGCTTTGGTACTGTTGTGACTGGAACATTATCAGGCGGTACGTTAGAAATCGGTGACACAATCGAGATACAACCGCAGTCTTTACAAGGTCGTATTCGTGGCTTGCAAAGTTATAAACAAGAAATCCAAGTTGCAATTCCGGGTAGTCGTGTAGCGGTGAATATTTCAGGAGTTGATGTTGACGATATTAACAGGGGAGATGTCTTAGCTTATCCCAATCAATTGGCTACGACGCAACTCATCGATGTTCATTTTCGCCATTTATCGGGTGTCGATAAACCCTTGAAGCATAACGCAGAAGTAAAATTCTTTTCAGGTGCATCTGAAACAATTGCTCATGTACGCCTACTCGATAATGATAATCTGCCAGCTGATGCAACTGGATGGCTGCAATTAAGTCTACGAGATGCTCTTGCTTTAACACAAGGTGAAAGGTTTATTTTGCGCTATCCATCACCACCACAAACAATAGGTGGAGGTGTGATTGTCAATCCACAGCCTGATCGCCGTTGGAAACGTTTTGATAAGGATGTCATTCAGCAATTAGAAACTCGACTACAAGGCACACCATCTGAGCGAGTCATGCAAGCCACAGATATAGATATTCCTCAAAAATGGGTTCATTTACAAAAAGCAACAGCCTATTCTGATGATGTGCTCAGTGAAGCAATCCAAAATGCGCTAGAAGAAAATCGGATTATATTATTGCCCGACGACACATTTTGGTCTATGCGACGCTTTCAGGTAATACAACAAAAAATGATAGAAATAGTGGGCAACTATCATACTCAATTCCCTTTGAAACTAGGCATTCCTCGTGAGGAATTAAGAAGTCGTTTAAACATCAAAAATAAATTACTTACAATACTACTTGCCTTAACTGATGAAGTGCAAATATCTAAAGATGTGATTACTCTTGTAGGATTTGAAATTCAATTCTCAGCAAGTCAAGAGAAACTCAAACAGGCTCTTTTGCATCAGATGAGTGATATGCCATTTATGCCACCTTCGTATAAAGAAGCACTTGAGATTGTAGGGGATGGTGTCTTACATGCTCTGATTGATTTGGGAGAGATAATCCAGATTTCATCCGATGTGATTTTCAAAATTGATGCTTATCGGCATATGAGTAAAACAGTGTTAGCTTTAATAGATACTGAAGACGAAGTGGATGCCAAATTAGTCCGTGATACGCTAAATACCTCCCGCAAATACGCAATCGCTTTATTGGAACATCTAGATGCGATAGGTGTTACCCGACGGGTCGGGGATGTTCGAGTAAGAGGCAAAAGCCAGACCAACGCCTAAAAATTTATTCTATGTCTACCATGGGTAATGTAAAGTAAAAAGTTGACCCTACATCAACCGCACTCTCCAGCCAAATTCGACCTCCATGGGCTTCGACCATGTTTTTGCAAATAGCTAAACCTAACCCTGTACCACGCTCCACATTTTCTAATGTCGGGACACGGTAAAATTTTTGGAACATATTTTTCTGATGTTCTGGTGAAATACCATAACCTGTATCAGCAATTTGGATTTCGACCATGGGTTGGTCTGATTCATATTGAGGATGTAAGGATAGGCGAATTGCTCCATCAGGACGATTATATTTGATTGCATTCGTCAGTAAATTCAAGACCACTTGCTTGATTTTTCCTCTATCCGCCTCAACTATAAATCGTTCATCTATGACTTCTATTGTGAGATTCTTTTTATCAGCAAGTGATGTCACCATTTCCGCGGTTTCAAGCAATAATGCCTGCATATCAAATGGAGTGACTTCTAGTGTCACTCGCCCTGATTCTAAGCGTGCAACATCTAGGAAATCATTGGTTAGGGTGATGAGGCGACGTGTTTCACCCTTCATCGTTTCAACTATATTTTGTTTCTTTTCTTCAGGTAATTCCTGCCGTTGCAGTAGTGAAGTACTTGTTTGTAAGGCTAATAGAGGAGTACGCAACTCATGAACCATTTCAGCAATGAAGTCACTTTGCTGGAACATACGCGCATTTTCGATTGCCATGGCAGCTTGGCTTGCTAAAATTCGGAGAAGTTGAACATCATCATCATCGAATTTTTCACCGTTTTGCTTATTCACCGCTTGAACAACACCTATAACATCTTTGTGTGCGCGCATGGGAACGCCCAGTAGATTACGAGTGTGGAAATCTATTTTTTCATCGACCCCACGAAAAACATTCACGCCATTGTCTGAATCACTAATGACTCGTGGCTCACCATGTGTGAGTATCCAGCCTGCGATACTGCCTTCAAGCGGTACGGTGATTTCTTCCATCATGTGAGGGTTGATATTTGTGGACATAGCAAAGCGCAACATGCCAATTGAATCGTCCATAAGCAAGATAGATGCCACCTCAGTATTAATGAGTTCTTGTGCGGCAAAAACAATCTTGCGTAATAAGGACATATGGTCATAGGTTGACCCTAATTGTAGGGTAATTTCAAAAATACGTTTATATTGAGCTTGAAGGTCTTGGCTCATAATTCTATTTTCCAATTTGACGTTAAAATAACATTCAACTTAATTCTAAACATTGGATAATTTCGGGTAAGATTTCAGCCGCGTTTCCAAGAATAACTTTATCTGCGAAACTATCCATAATTGTTGATTCTAAATTAATAATAACCAACTTTGCTCCATTTCGCTTTGCAATGAGTGGAATATCACTTGCGGGAGCAACTTCCAATGATGATCCAATGACTAACATTAGGTCTGTATCACGGGCGGCTTTTTTTGCACCCATCATTTGTTCATATGGCAATTGCTCCCCAAATAAGATGACATTAGGTTTCAATACACCATTACAATCGGGACAATGTGGTACAAGCCCATCGTTCAAAACTTGTTCAATTATTGGCAAACCATCATATTCTTTGAAACAACTTATACAGGTCGCTAAACGCATATGCCCATGTAATTCAAAAATGGAGGTATTACCGGCTCGCGTGTGTAGCATATCAATGTTTTGAGTAATAATCGTTTTTAACTGCTGCGTCTTTTCAAGGTGGGCAAGGGCTAAGTGTGCTGCATTCGGTTCTGCAATGAGAGTTTTTTGCGCTAATGGGCGTACCCAATTGAAAAAGGCTTTAGGGTCTTTACGAAATCCATAAATACTAGCGACACGTTGTGGATCGACATTTTCCCATAAGCCTGATTCCTCACTGCGGAAATCAGGAATACCAGATGGTGTGCTAATGCCCGCACCTGTGAATGCAACAGTATTTTTCGCTTGTCGTATCCATTCCGCAACGACAGCAATATTATTCATGTTAAACTTCCAACAAAAGGCTAAACAATAATTAACCTTATTGTACGATAGAGTTTACTTGTTTGCGATAGAGTGAATACGCGACTTCATTTCCTCAGCTAATTTTATAAATTGCCCCGAAACCATTGCGTTTGGTTGGAGAATAACCATTGGAGTGGCTTGCTCAATTGCTTGGAATGCCAGTTCAGGTGCTGGCGAAATGATGGCTTTCACCTCGCGATTGAGACGGTTTTCAGCTTCATGCCAAGGCAACGTAGACTGAGAGCGATTAACAACAACAACACTAATACGTCCGCCACCAATTAAGTCATCGAATACTTGTAGTTGGAGTTTTGCCATCTCCAGTGCAACGGCACTTGCTTCAATGACATAGAGAAGTTTGTCAACCTTGTCAATGATTTCTGCACTTACGCGGTTTAAACCATTGCCGAGATCAACAATTGTAGGATTACCATAATGACGTAGCGATTGAATGATTTCTAAAGGCTTATCTATTGGAAATTCAAGTGCAGCATCATGAGGATTCGACGCTGAAACTAGCGCATTTAAACCACTATCTACTTTGATAACACGGTTACTTACAGCTGAATCGGTTATATTTGCTGCTTTAAGCAAACTGCCAATTCCATCACTGTCACTACCAAGCATGAGACCCATACTACCGATGCCCAACCTAATATCAGTTAAAACAGGAGTCTCGCCACCTCTAAGTAATGCTGCCGCAACATTAATTGCTACTGTTGTAGTCCCAACACCCCCTTTTACACCAATTACACCGATAAGCATGCCCACATTATCTTGACCACTTTGGGGTTTATTTTGTATTTCTGGTGGTACTGATTCTGTGTCAGGTGTACCAGGTGAAACAACTTTTCGCTGTAGCACGCTCTTAACACGATTTGCCAATTCCGCAGGATGTGTTGGTTTCGTTAAATAATCATCAGCGCCTGCTTCAAAACCTTTGACTTTGTCATCTATTAGAGTTTTGGCTGTGAACATAATGATAGGAATATTTACGGTTTTAGGGTTACCTCGCAAGCGACGACACACCTCTAGACCGTTCATATCTGGCATCATAACATCTAAAATAATGAGATTTGGAAGCTCTGCATCTGCTTTGGCAAGAGCTTTGCCACCAGAGTCTGCTACGGTTACATCGTAACCTTGTCTTTTTAGCATGAGACCGATGAGCTTTAGACTATCAACATCATCGTCTACAATGAGAATTTTTTCAGCCATGATATTCCAGAGCCTATCATTGAATTAAAGTATATAAAAACTAATTTTAGTCTAGCATGAAAGGAATAGGTGGGCAAGCAAGCTATTCTTAATACTTTGGCTAATAAACAAACCTAAAACAAGCCAAATTTTGCCCCTATTTCAAGCATTGTTAATCGAGAGATGCGTTATAATATAGTCTAACTTTATTCTGAAACTATAAAAAGATGATTGAGATTTCTTAATGGCTCAGTTTGATAATCATATACAATCCAATTTTATGACCTTACTTCAAAATGTCATCCGCCTAATAGCAAATTCGCCAAAACTTGAAGCAGTTGCGCCGACTATACTCAGAGAATCAATAGCTCTGACAGGTGCCTCAGCAGGTTTTTATACTGTACTAGAAGAACCCAATGCTCTTTATGTCAACAATCTTACTGAGGATATGTTGCCTGATAACGATATGTTGATAGCAAGTGTCGAAGGATTAGAACACGACATCCATCTTTCGACAAAGTTACCTGAACCGCTAAATGGAAGTTTTAAAGGTTGGCTCGTTGTACCAATGATGCATAAACATGAGCTTGCTGGCGTGTTTGGTTTGTTATTCTCCGAGGATATTACACTTTCTGATGAAGCTTCATCCGTATTACTTTCCCTCATGGATAGCTTAACTATTGTCACATCATCCGAGAAATCATCTGCACGTCACTATAAAGTGACACAAAACCAGAATGAATTTGTGCGGATTGTATCCCATGATTTGCGAACCCCTCTCACTTCCATTCGCGGCTTTGCTAGTATGATCGAGAGTGCAGAAGAAGATCCTCGAAAAAGTCATTTCGCTGACAAAATTCTCAGTGGTGTTACTCAAATGACTTCTCTAGTTGATAACATTCAAGATGCAGGGCGTTATGACCCTGAAACGGGCTTTTATGAAATGGAACGTACACCAACTGATTTGATAGAGATGGTGCATGGTATTGTAAGAAATCATTTGCTCCCCGCAGAGAAAGAAGATTTAACTTTGCGTGTCAGCACAAGTGACAATATTCCAATAGTCAATGTTGATAACAATATGATAGAACGCTCTATCATCAACCTTGTTGATAATGCGATCAAATACACACCTAATGGCGGTGAAATTGAAGTCGGATTAGAGAAGAAAGATGATAATTTGTTGATAACAATTTCTGATAATGGATATGGCATCAGTCCAGAGAATATAAGCCAATTATTCAATCGACATTTTCGCATTCGTCGTCGAGAACATAACCGTGTAAAAGGAAGTGGTTTAGGCTTATTTATTGTGCGTAGTGTTGCTCATCATCATGATGGAGAGGCGTTCGTAGAAAGTGTAGAAGGCGAGGGCAGTACTTTTGGTCTTCGTATTCCATTAAAAGGTGAAAATCTTCTAGGTGGCGTGGCATCAGTCTAAGAAAAATGTGAAAAGTGATATACAATCAGCCTCATCTAAATGGTGAGGTTTTTCATTTTTAAGTAGTGAAATGTGTAATTTCATGAGAAGAATTGCTGTATTAGCCGATGATGTGATTTCTCAAATTGCCGCAGGTGAGGTGGTAGAACGCCCTGCATCTGTAGCAAAAGAACTCATTGAGAATGCTTTAGATGCTGGCGCGAAAAATATTCATATTGAAGCAGTCAATGGTGGGCAAAAGACTTTACGTATAAGTGATGATGGTTCGGGTATTTTGACGGATGAAGTTGCTTTAGCTGTAACACGTCACGCTACCAGTAAGCTTCGCTCGGCAGATGATTTGCAAACGATTCACACGTTAGGTTTTCGTGGTGAAGCTTTATCGAGCATAGCGGCTGTCAGTCAGTTTTCATTAGAAACACGCCATCGAGATGAAGAAATCGGAATGCAGATTCGTATTGATGGAGGCAAAATCGTTGCGAATAAACCTATTGGCGCACCTGCTGGTACAGTTATCTCGGTCAATAATTTATTTTATAATGTTCCTGCGCGTCTCAAATTTCTAAAATCTGAGAATACTGAAAAACGGCAAATCACTAATATTGTTCAAAACTACGCGATGGCATATCCTTCAGTACGTTTTGTCCTTAGCCAAGATGGGCGTGAACAATTTCGTTCACCGGGCAGTGGACAATTAGGAGATGTGGTCGTCAAAGTGTTGGGTTTAGACTATTTCAAAGAGATGTTAGAAGTTGGTAGTAGCGACCCCATTCGCGGTGTAGGTGGTGAAGTGAGTGTGGAAGGTTTCGTTTCACAACCGAGTTTACATCGCAAAGATCGCACTCGGATTACACTATTCGTCAACGGACGTGCCGTTCAGGACTCAGGCTTAACTTATGCTGTTACGCAAGCCTACCACACGCTGATAGAGAAAGGGAGAAATCCCTATGCTGTGTTGATGATTACAGTACCGCCTGATTTCGTGGATGTGAATGTGCATCCGACCAAAGCCGAAGTTCGTTTTCAAGATACGAGTGCTGTATTTTCTGCGGTGCAACGGGCTGTGCGCCAAGGTGTTTTAGGTTATAAACAAGCCTCACGTCATGATTATGGGCAATTTCGTCAAGACGATAAGGGCTGGTCGTTACCCTATGACAGACAGCGTCAGATGGATATGGAACTTCCACTTAATGACAGTGACTCGCTCCCGCGTGTTAATAGTTATGGCACTAATGACCCAACAGCAATTCCTGATGGTTTAGGACGACCTGAGAAACCAAGAACATTACCACTTTTGCGAGTTGTTGGGCAAGTCGGTGCATCTTATATTGTGGCAGAAGGTCCTGCTGGTATGTACCTCATTGATCAAAATGCCGCACATACAAGAGTAGTTTATCAAGAACTCAAAGACCTCTATCAACAACAAGACGAATTACCACATCATCAATTAGATTCACAGACGATTGATTTGAGTGTGCATGACTCGCAATTACTCGAAAAGCACTTGGAAATATTGCAGACGGTTGGTTTTATTTTAGAACCATTCGGCTCAAATACCTATTTGATTCGGTCTGTACCGACAAGTTTGGTATCAGGGGATGCAAACACGCATTTGTGGCAAATCTTAGAGCGATTAGCTGAGAAGCCAAAGGATATACTGGAAACACTTCTCATTTGTATTGCTGAACGCTCGGCTATTAAATCGGGACAAATTCTAAATACCGATGATATGCGAAGTCTGATTCAAAAGTTGGAACGATGCCCCGAGCCACACAATAGCCCGACAGGACAGTCAACTTTTATTCATATGAGCGCACAAGAGTTAGAACGTGAATTTACACGCTCTAACCGCTAGTTGCTAACGACTCTGCCATTGGAAAGTGTTCCATTCACCTGTACCACCAATGGCGGTGTACGTACCATCGTCATTGATACGAGCTACTCGTACTCGCCATGCTATAAGATGCGGTTGTCCATCTGTTGGAATAAGACTATCTGGCAAAACGTAGCGCGTATTATTGGTAACGTAAGCATTGACCGTTCCTGCTGTGCGGTCTTCTATATCAATGAGGTAGATTTCCCCACTTCGTAAGATACCAACGCTGACCCACTCTAAGGTAGTTCTTTGTGTAACTGATGCACCTTCTGGCGGATTAATTACACGTGCTGCTTCGTGTGTTGGAGTAGGGGTTGCCGTTTCGCGCCCTGATGGTGTGACGGTCGGGACGGGTGTGCTAGTTGGCAAAGGCACTTGAACTTCATCACCAATACGGAGTGGAGGATTACAATTAGGACCACCGCTCGGATTTGTGAAGTCGCATCCACCCCAACCAAGTGCAGGATTAAGGGGACTTAAAATTTCAAGTGTTGTATTATATCGCTCGGCAATACCTACGATATTGTCGCCTTCTACAACAGTATAAATCCCAAATTCCTGATTTTCAGGAAACCGTGCGACGCCAATAACTAGGGTGTCATTTTCTGCGGCGGCTGTTTCAGTCATACTTGCCCCTTCTGGGATTAGGGTTGCAGTAGGTAATGGTACAAAAAATGTTAATCCTGGTGAAACGAGGTCAGGATTTGTAATGTTTTCATTGAAGGCTACAACAGCATCAATTAATCCAAAATTTACTTGATTACCGCAAGGAACACGTAACAATGCCCCTGTTAATGCTTCATTATCAAGAATAGTGACTTCACAAGCTCCGCGTGTTGCAGTTGGCGTGACATCAACGTTAGGTACAAGGTCATCTCGTGTCGGAATTTGTGATGCAACAATCACAGGTACATCAACAATTTGACTAGTAGAAGTAACAGATGGTGTTAGGCTGGGTGTGGGCGATGTTGATGCGCTAAGGGTCGGAGTCTCTGTTATTAGAATTTCAGGTTCATTATCTGGCACAGTAAGATTGCATGCAGTTAATAGCAAAACAAATAGCCCAAGACAAATAATTAAAATACGTTTCATCGCTTATTCGCTTTCTGTTTCAGGGGTGCCTTGCCAGACAAAAATAAGTGTCTCAGTTTCATGACGCACATTGTCAGGTACGTCTTCAGAAACAATGCCAACTGACCACTCAAATTCGTGTCGTCCACCGATACCTTGCCATTCCGTAGGTAAAGTGAAGAAAATATCATCCGTGAGTGAAGTATACATTTCGCCAGTAGTAAGATCAGTGACTGCCACACGATAAACTTCTCCTGAACTTAATGTTGCTGTGGCGACCCATCTTAATGTGACGAGTTCATCATTATAGAAAAATTCACGGTCTGCTGGGCTAAATGCGCTTGGAATATTGACCGTTGCTGTTGCTGTCGGTGTTGCTGTTGCGTTCGGGTCAGGTGTTGGCGATAAGGTTGGTGTTGGCGTTGGCGCAGGTACACGTAATAACTGCCCCTGAAAAAGTTGTACAATACAATCTTGACCGCCAAATGTTTCACCAAAATCACATCGTGCAAAGTCTATCTGCCGATTTAACTGCGAAAGAGTCTGTACATCCGTATTGTAAATAACTGCAACACTAATAATATTTTGCCCTTGCTGAATTTCATGCCACATTACACCAGCAGGTAAGGTTGGTGTAACGGTTGGTTGAAATGCCTCAATAGATTCATCTAAGCCTAGGGAAGCGACTTCACTATCACTCAGGCTTGCATCATCATTTGCTTGAGGTGTTTCTGTGGGTAAAGCATTTGGGTCAACCGTTGGGGTTGGTCTTGGGATAGAAATTTCTTGACCAGAGCGGACACTACTGGCATCAGCTAAGTTATTTAGTGCTAATACTGTCGGCATGACATCCAAACTGCGATGTCCACATTGCCCTAATGCCCAAATCATCGTTTGCCCCTGTGGTAAGGTGATAACACAAGGTCCTTGTGTTGGTGTAAGTGAAGGTGTGAAGGTTGGCTGAGGCGTGTAAGTATAGGTCGCTGTAGGTGGACCTAATGTTACTGTTGGTGCATTCATCGTCGGGCGCGGTGACGCTGACTCTAATAATTCTAAAGGTTCTTCTGTTTCTATGCCTGAGAAAATATCAGTTGTAAGTGCCAAACCTAAAGTTACAAAGACCAATGTCAAAATAACTGTTACGATAATGACTAAGTAGACATTACCTGTTCGTCCGATTGAATCTTCAAGTAAATCTGTTTCGCCTTGACGAAAATCATACTCAATGTTTGTGTTGCCGTTGTTTTGACGTGTGGCTATCTCAACACTAGAAAGGTCTGTACCACAGGTTGTACAGACCAAAGCATTTGCGTGATTCGCTGAGCCACAAATGGGGCATATTTTATATGATTCGGACAAACAAAAATCCCTATACTTTGAATACGTACTATATTATAGCTATCTCATAATTGAGCTAAAGGGCGAAAACAGGGCGTAGGGCAATCAGTGAATGTCAATAATTCCACGATTTGTTACGATTGCGCCATCAATATTGCTATCTGCTGGGACATTGCCCTTTTGCAATACAATTGTGTTTTGTATCTTAGCACCATAACCGATACTACTTCCACGCTCAATATAAACATGCGGTCCAATCACTACGCTTTGCCCGACGCTTACCTGTGGGTCGATACGTACAGGTGGAATTATTTTTGCCGTATAGGGTAATTCACTCAAAACATGCCCATCATTGGAGTCATCCAACATACGTTTGTTTAGCGTGAGTAAATCTCTGTCATCTTCAACTCTTAGGATCCACGATGTTTCTGCAAGTTTGAGTTTTGCATTTTCATTCTGATGATAACTTTTCGCAATCTCAAACCATGTTTTTCCATAGCTTGAGGCGCTAGTATCATCCAAATTTTTCATATGTTCGACAAAATGAGTACCGCATACAGCATGTTCTGTTAGGAAGAAACAATCAGCCTCAGGTCTTTGATTAACAATGTCTACAATTTTGTTATTTTCCGTCAGCGCGAAAGTATTACTCGGAGCATCGGGCGATAGACTCATACTCGCACCTGCTAAGATTAGAGCATCAGTTGCATCATTGTGATGTCTGAGCAGGGTATTCACATAGCGTTCAAATGTGAAACTATTATATCCTGCAAGAATAAAGGGAGAATCCAACTTTTGCGCGATACGTGTTATCAAAAGAGAGAGTGTTTCTTTCGACTGTAAAACAAATTCAACAGTTGCATCGGGCATCCATTGCTTGTTGATATAAGATGCGATAGGACCTTCATTGATACCGACAATCACCATGTAGCGTCGTATGCCTGCACGATACAATCTATCCATGACACGTACAACCATGGGTTTACCTAAGGCTGGTAGCATCGCGCGTGGACGCAATTCCATTAATTTGCTGTCAGATACAGGTGAGCTAACAGCTAATATGACGGCACTCTCAATCAAGATGTTTCTCCCATATTGATGCTAATCTGAAAGTATTATAGCAATAGCATTTGACATTTGTTACATATTGGCTAAAGACTGTATAATATATAAAAATAGATTTGCTACCATTCCTGTAACTTAAAGGTGTTGCTTACGATGAAACAAATAGTTGAATATCATATTTCGCGTCTAAAGGATAAAAGCTCTCAAGCTCGTATGAATGCTATTCGAGAATTGGTTTTGTTGGAAGATGCAGATGCACTTGATGCCTTAAAAGATGTCTTTAAGAATGATATTGATGAGGATGTACGTAAAGCTGCACAACAAGCTGGTCGTGAATTGTTCTTGAAAATTCGTGCTAAACAGGAGAGCGAAACGGAATAATTTAAGGCGCAGAAAGTCGTCTGCGCCCATTTGATAATCCTAGTGGATAATATTTTTTAGTGCAGATACCAATGCGTGAACATTCTCTTTACGAGAGGTATATCCCATTAAACCGATACGCCATACCTTTCCTTTAAGTTCCCCTAAACCACCACCTACTTCGATATTGTAATCATGCAATAGCTGTTTGCGAACGGAGGCTTCGTCTATACCATCTGGTAATTTAACTGTGGTGAGAGACGGTAAACGATAGTCTTCCTCAACATGGCATTCAAAGCCAATTTCTTGTAATGCATCCCACATATATTCTGCATTTTCTTGATGCCGTTGCCAACGATTTTCTAAGCCCTCATCAGCAATCAGACGCAACCCTTCATATAAAGCATAAATTGAAGAAATCGGCGCGGTGTGATGATAGGTGCGTTCTGCGCCCCAATATTTTTGGACAGTTGCTAAGTCAAGGTACCAATTAGCTACTTTTGTTTTACGGTTTTGTAGGCGTTCAACTGCCTTTTGGTTGAGTGTCAAAGGACTTGCACCCGGCGGAACACTAAGGCATTTTTGTCCGCCACTATAGCAAACATCAATTCCAACTTCATCCACACGAACAGGCAATCCACCCAGTGATGTCACTGCATCAGCAATAAGTAATGCCCCATGTTCGTGAACAATTCTCGCAATATCATCCAGTGGTTGACGCGCCCCTGTAGACGTTTCGGCATGAACGATGCCAACAATGTCGACTGGATTCTTCTTGAGTTCTGCTTCAACTTCTTCTGGTGTAAAGACTTCACCCCAAGGACGATTAATCATCGTAACTGTTGCACCATAACGCTCCGCCATATCTTTCATGCGGTGTCCGAAATATCCGTTGCAACAAACTAACATCTTATCGCCTGTTTCTATCATGTTGCAGATAGCGGCTTCCATAGATGCCGAGCCTGTACCTGATACTGGTATCGTCAATTGATTTTCAGTTTCAAAGACATAACGCAATAATTGTTGTGTTGTATCCATCAATGCTAAAAACTCGGGGTCGAGATGTCCGACAAGTGGCGTTGCCATCGCTTTCAAAACACGTGGGTCTGCCATACTCGGACCCGGACCCATTAAAATACGAGGTGAAACATTAATTTCAGGTGCTTTCATGAAAATAATCCTTTATGTGTGTATGCTTGATAATCTTGCGAGTGTGTGTGCTAAAACTGTTACACCTTTAGCTATATCATCGCTGGATGTAAATTCTTCAGGGCGATGACTATAACCATTTTCTGATGGAACAAAAATCATACTCGTTGGGCATATTTCTGCCATGAAAAGTGTATCATGATAGGCTCGACTGACCAATTTCTGATAGCTGTATCCTAATTCTTGGGTGATATTTTCTATTGTTGAGACAATATTTTCACCTGAGGTGCAAGGTTTGTTAGCATTCAGTATGTTGACTTCTGCTTGTAAATTTCGTTGTTCACAGATACGTTTCACTGCCTCTTGAATGCTATTGACCATTACATCACGCGACTTTAAATCAATATCGCGTATATCAATTTCCATATAAACACGACTTGGAATGCTATTGACTGCATTTGGGTAGATATTGCATAAACCGACTGTTGCAACTGCATCAGGACTATCGCTTTGCTTTGCAGATTCCTCTACTGCTAGAATTATTTCTGCTGTAGCAGTGAAAGCATCACGTCGGTCTGGCATCAATACTGTACCTGCATGTCCACCATCACCCTCAATCGTCACACTCAATGTCGCAGGGGCGGCAATCGCTGTGACTATCCCAATGGATTTTCCAGCTTGTTCGAGACGTGACCCTTGCTCAATATGTAACTCTACAAAAGCGTGGTAGGTATTTGCATCTAGTTGAACTGTATCTAGCTCGGAATGATAACCAGCCTTCTGACGGATTTCTTCAAATGATTTATCTTCATTATCCTGTAAAGCTACTAAATCAGATGGGGATAATGTGCCAGCTAAAGCGCGACTACCAAGACAGCCTATGCCAAAACGTGTAGGTTCTTCAGAGGTGAACATAATAATATCTATAGAACGCTCGGGTTGGTATCCAGCAGACTGTAATGCGCGGATGGCTTCGATTGCACCGATAACCCCCACAGTGCCATCATACATTCCTGAAAAGGGAATCGCATCAATATGTGAACCTGTGGCAATAGCTGGTAACTCGGAATGTGTTCCTTGCCAACGTCCAAAAATATTACCCACAGCATCTTCTCGAATATGTAATCCTGCATCTGCTATTAAATCACGAATATAAGCGCGTGCCTTGAGTTCAGTCTGTGTGAATAAGATACGGGTCACTGCGGGGGCAGGGGCATCTGAATAAGTAGCGAGTGCCTGCAATTCTTGGTCAATTCTCGGTTGATTTATGTTTAGACTAATCATGATAGTGGGTCGCGGTTCATGTCTTTATAATAAATGTAGGTACTCTGTGTTTTGCCAAAAGCACAAAACCATTGTGGGCAATATGCACCCATCCAAATGACATCCCCTGCTTGAATTGGATACCATGATTCATCTAAGCGATAAATACCCTGACCTTCTAGCAGATATAAGCCATGTTCCATAATGTGTGTTTCTACAAATGGTAATGCTGCGCCTGATTGAAATGTGAATAGGTTTATTGCCATGTCATATTGAATTTCTGTCGGTAGTAAGGTTCTTAAATAGGTGTCCTCATCGCCCAAGAAGGGTTCGCCAGCACTTTCCCATGCATTACCTGTATGAAGTTGTGTTGCACTATCTACTCCTAAATTTGACAGTGTATAGGGTTTTTCAAAAATGAGTAATTGCGTTTTTGTTTTTGCAATGAGTTGATGTTCCATATTTGCAGGAATATAGGCAAAATGACCCTGTGGCAACTCGATTGTTTGCTCATCTAGCTCCAAATTAATCGCATTTTCTAGGACATATACAAATCTCTGGACATTTTGTAGTGGCAAAGCGGATATAGCACCTGCCTCCATTACAGCAACATATTGAGTAAAACGAGGTAGATTTCGCATCTGGGGCGATATGAGAATAATACCTTGTGTATTGTGCCAGCCTGCCAGAGTAGCGGTTACATGACCGTCAGGCGCAATGAAGGCATGATTCGCCTGTATTGAGGTTCGCGTTTGTCCAAGTGGTTTCATAAATAATCCTAATTTGCTCGAAAATAAGTGAGATGAGTATACCGATTCATGCCAATTTACGCGATTGCTTTGGCAAGCCCGCAAAGCAAGTTACAATGAAAGGGGTTCGTATTAAAGGAGAGATTATTTGAAACTCAATGAGTTAAATACAAAGCCTACATCTCAATTTCTTGAGCTTATTGGTGGTGCATTAGAAGGAGAATTGTGGCTTGCAGAACGGATTATTGAGCATCGTCCATTTACAACGGTAAACTCTCTATTTTCAGCTTTTGAAAATGTAATTAATGATGCTACAGAGCAAGAAAAAATCCGTTTAATTGCCTCACATCCAGATTTAGCCCCCACAGTAGACACAAAATTAAGTGAATCCTCTATTCAGGAACAGGCATCTGCTGGACTTAATAAACTTACACCCCAAGAGTATGACACATTCAATCGACTCAATACTCAATATCATCAACAATTCGGCTTTCCATTCGTGATTTGTGCGCGTGAAAATACTAAATCGACTATCTTAGAAAAATTTGAAGCACGCCTGTCCAATGCACACACACAAGAAATTGAAATAGGTATTGCCGAAATACTGAAAATTATTCGTTTGCGTTTAAATGATTTAATTGACACATCGGAGACTTAATATGGAAAATAAAATTTCATACGGTAAAGGGAATATCTCACTTTATCGAACTTATGCAACACCGTTAAGTAATTTAACGCCTATTCCTGAATCAAGTTTTGTTGGGCAATCCAATACCTTGTTCGCTACTGACTTACATATCGAAGTGTTTGGTGATGTTTTTATGCCAGCTTATACACAAGGAGATAATTCAAAGGTCGTTGCGACAGCTACGATGACAAATTTTGCCTTACAAAAGGCTCGCGAGTATACGGGCGCAACACAAGAAGGGTTCTTATACTTTCTAGGGCAATCTTTCTTGAATCAATACCCTCAGATGCAAGCCTTACGCTTATCAACTAAAGAATTGCCTTTTGTTTCTGCCCCGATTACTAATGATTCGGGTGTAACTGTGACTCAAAGTGATAAATTGTTCTCCCCAAATCATGATAGTTATGGCTGTGCTTCGATAGATGTCACTCGTGGCAATGGTGAGGTCATTATCACTGGTCATGAATGTGGTCGCGTGGATATGAAACTCATCAAATTAACGGGTAGTGCTTTTGCGAATTTCCCTCGTGATGAATATACAACATTACCTGATCTGAAAGACCGTCCGCTTTACATTTATATGGATATGGGCTGGCGATACTTAGATGTTAATGATGCCATCGGTGATGATTACGCCAATTATATTTCATCTCAACAAGTGTATGACCATGTTCGCCACACATTCGATGATTTTGTGAGTATGTCCATTCAGCATCTGGTGTATGAGATGGGTATTCGCTTGCTCAAGACCTTTCCACAAATGAGTGAAGTCTGGTTTAGAGCCGAAAACCGTTTATGGGATACTGCCGCTCACGTTGAAGGCGAGAACCGCAAGGTATTCATGAATCCACGCCCTCCATACGGTGAAATCAAAATTAAACTCACACGCGACGATTTGGAATAAGTTTTCATGGCTGATGTGATTATTCGTCAAGCAAGAGTCGTTGATTCTCAGCAGGATATGATTGCTGATGTGGCTATTGCTGATGGCAAGATTATAGAAATAGCGTCACATATCAATAAGAATGCTATGTCGGAGCTTGATGCTCGTGGCTTAGTTTTGATGCCCGGTGGTATCGACCCGCATGTCCATTTTAATGAACCCGGACGTACAGAATGGGAAGGTTTAGCCACAGGGTCGCGTGCCTTAGCAAAAGGGGGCTTTACCTCATTCTTTGATATGCCACTCAATTCTAGTCCGACAACAACGACAGCCGAAGCTTATCAAACCAAACGTCAGCTTGCAGATGAAAAATCGCTTGTAAATGCTTATTTGTGGGGTGGATTAATCCCCGATAATTTGGATGATTTAGAAGATTTACTTGCTTGTGGTGTCGTTGGTTATAAAGCCTTTATGTCTAATAGTGGCATAGATGAGTTTCCAGCAGTGGATGATTACACTTTGTATCGTGGGATGCAAATTTTAGCTCCACATGGTGCAATTGTTGCAGTTCATGCTGAGAATGATTCAATTACTTCAACCTTAGCGAGAAAGTCTTTGAAACAGGGGCAAATAACTGTTCGAGATTATTTACAATCACGTCCCATCATTGCTGAACTAGAAGCAATCCAACGTGTAATCTTGTTCGCAGAAGAAACAGACTGTAAGTTACATATTGTGCATGTTAGCTCAGCAAGGGGAGTTGAACTTGTTAAACAGGCACAAGCGAAGGGTATTGATGTCAGTTGCGAGACTTGCCCACACTATCTTGTACTTACAGATAAAGATGTTGAAAAGATAGGTGCGTCAGCTAAATGTGCGCCACCGATTCGTTCGCAATCAGAACAGAATAAATTATGGGAAAAAGTTATAGCTGGTAATATTCCAATTATTGCATCTGACCATTCGCCAGCATCTATTAAACTCAAGCAAAGTGATAATTTCTTTGAAATTTGGGGCGGTATTGCAGGATGCCAATCGACGTTATCACTTTTAATTACAGAAGGGTATTATAAACGTGGTATGTCTCTACAACAAATTGTTGCCCTTACATCAACTAACACGGCACAGCGATTTGGGCTAGAGACTAAAGGTAAGATTATTATTGGCATGGATGCTGACTTGACTTTAGTTAATATTGATGCCGAATACACACTTCAAGCAGAAGATTTAGCCTACAAACATCAAATTAGCCCGTATATCGGCTTAGCTTTACGTGGCTTTGTACAAAAAACTTGGGTAGGAGGAAAATTAGTTTATGGGTAAATTAACGACGCATGTACTCGACATTTTTCATGGTCAGCCTGCCGATAATATGACTATTGAATTATGGAGAGTAACACCTGAGCGTCAATATATTCTCACTATCCAAACCAATCATGATGGACGTTGTGATGCCCCTCTGTTATCAGGCGACGCTATGCAAGCAGGGGAGTATGAGTTGCTATTTCATGTTCGTGACTACTTTGAAGCGAGTCAAATCGACTCACCTTTCTTGAATCGAGTTCCCATTCGCTTCGCAATATTTGATGCCGACGCTCATTATCATGTTCCCTTATTGGTATCGCCTTGGGCATATAATACCTATCGTGGAAGTTGATATACTTATTTCATCATAGCCACGATTTGTTGATATTTTTGCGTTACTTCATGATTGGGATTCTGCAATGAAAATACCCCAGAACTGCCTAATGTCATTAAATCGTCGGAATGTGGAATGACAGCTGCAACTGTTGCTTTGTAAGTGTCTGCTACCCGTTGTTTCAAAGCATCTAAATCGAAGGAGGTTGGTGCTTTGTTGACGATTATCATCAGATTCTTCACATTAAGTTTTCGAGCAACTTCTACTGTGACTGATGTTCCTTGATAATCTTGTGAATCAGGACGCATAATGATTGCAAGATAATCAGAGATGGCAATGGATAGTAATGTTTCCTCATTGACCCCTGGGTGTGTATCAATCACTAAATAATCGAGATTGAGTTCTTTAATGATTTGTTGATAGCCATCACTTAATAAGGTGACATCATAGCCTTCGCGCAAGATTCGGGCAATTTCACCGACATTCATACTGCTTGGAATAAGGAAAATTTCGCCGTTGATTGTTGCTTTGGTCTTGGGATCATTGCGGATGTTATCGGTAACACGCAAGGCTGCATCCTGAATTTTACAACGCCCCCACAAATAATCGTTCAAGGAATACTTGATAGTGTCCTCATGAACATTGAATAAGATATGAATTCCTGGCGAATTAATATCAGTGTCTATGACACCAACACGTGCCCCAGATAAGGCTAATTGAGAAGCGATATTTGCGCTAGTATTCGATTTGCCAGTTCCACCACGAAATGAATGAATGGATATAATACTTGCCATTGAATTTACTCCATAATGTATTGTCATCAGACAACACAATTGATTTATCATTTGTTTATATGATTTCTGAAAATACCGTACCAGCCCAATGAATCATAATGAATTTCGCATGTATAATCAGATTATGTTTATTAAGTTTAGATTTATAACCGTACTTAAGATTACAGTAAATGCAAAGAAATGAACACTATGCTTAATCAGTTTGCGCGTTTATTCAACATTCGCCGTGATGAACTTAGGCGTTTAACCATCATTTCTATCATGATGGTGTTTTTTATCGTTGGTTATGTCTGGGCAAATATTACTATTATCTCAAACTTTGTCTCTAATCTTGGGGCAGATAAAATCCCATTATTGTTAATTGGTGATGCGCTCATCATTGTTGTTACCTTTGCTGGATATTCTGCTGTTGCGGATAGATGGGCAAACCATCGCATTATGGCAGGTTTAGCAGTTGTTGGTATTGTGGGGATTGTAATTGGCGTATTTTTTCTGAGAAATGAGGAAAACCTACTAGGTGCATCTAATGCTATTGGATGGACGACTTTCTTTTTATATCTTGTATTTCGCAGCGTCGGTGAGGCAATTAGCACCCATTGGGGACCTTTGGTCAATGATTATTTTGATACTCGCGCCGCAAAACGTATTTTTACACTATTAGGAGGTGTTGTTCGACTCTCATATATTGTTGGCGCATTATCCTTAGCAATTTTTAATGACAGCGCACCTGAATTGATTTTGCTTGGCTTGTCTGTGTGGATTGTCACTTTACTAGGCATCTTCATTATGAGTGTTTATATGCCTCGCTTAATGCGTGTGGATGCTGTACAACCAACGCAAGCTCAAAACTCTGATACGAAAAAAGGCTATTGGCAAAATCTATATGAAGGTTATCAATTTGCTTTCAAATCGTACTATTTACGAGCCTTTGTTGTCGCATCAGTTTTGATGATGGTCTTGCTTGCTTTGATGCAATTTGAAGTCCTCGCTATTCTCGATGAAGCCTATTCTGGTGAAAATGCCGAGCAACAAATCTCTGATTTCCTCTCTCAAATTACATTTTGGGGTAGTGTTATCCTCTTGCCATTTCAACTATTTGTGTTTAATCGCCTAGTCGCTTGGGTAGGTGTCGAGTCGGTCAACTTAGTATTCCCCACGACCTCATTGCTTGCCGCCTTATCGCTTGCCGCTATTCCCTTTCTCAATCCAGAATTGGCGACTTATGTGATTCCAATCATTGGTATAGCGGTTGTTGTCGGCATTGCCATGATTGCTGAATTTAATCGAACGATATTGAATATTGGTATTCGAGCGATTAACGATGAATTTCTATACAATGCTGTGCCTGTGCGAGTGAAAGGGCGAACGCGGGGGTTCATTAGTGGCATTGTAGAACCGTTTGGTACATTATTAGCAGGTGTTATTGTCGCTTTACCATTGATTGGCACAAACGAGTTATTTCTACCCGCCTTATTGGTCGGTTTTTCAGTAGCTTATTTACTATCTTCTTTATGGGTTAGCCGTCAATATGGTCGCGCTTTAATTTCAATGATTGAGGAGGAGAACTTCTCATTTTTGTTGGAAGCCAATAATCGCATTGTAATTGACTCTGAGACAATACAATCGTTGGAAACACGCTTCAAGCAAGCAACAGATGATGATACACGTCTTTTAATGGCACGTTTACTAATCGAGGCACGAGGTGCACACTATATAGATTTATTATCATTATATGCTGAAAATGGCAGTAAATATCTCCGCGCAGGTATCATTGACACCTTTGTTTCGGCAGATTTGCGCGCTTCAAGAATTGTTGATATGTGTGTTAAATATATTGTGGATTCTGATCCAATTGTTCGAAAATCAGCGATAACTGGCTTAAAGCAATTGGTAGGTGTAGAATCTGAACGCTATTTACTCGCTGCGCTAGAACTCCTCAATGACAATGATACTCAACTCATTGCTGAAGTATTACCTGATTTAATCAACACTCGCGATTTTTATTTTCTACAACATGCGACGCAAACACTAAATGAATTGCTAGAACATCCCGAAGCACAACAAAGAGCAGTCGGAGTACGGATTTTAGGCGAAACTGATAGCCCTCGTGTTTTGTTGTTGCTCTTACGTTATTTATTAGACCGTTCACAAGTTGTTCGGTTACAAGCTGTACTTGCTATAGAGAAATTATCTTCAAAAGTGAAAATTACAGATGAACTTGTTGATGCTCTGAGCATGACTATTTCGTCATTATTGCGTGACCCTTTGGACCGAATACGGGTATCTGCAGTCAAGATTGTGGCGAATTTACATCCCAATGATTTTGCTGAGCGAATTATGCCCGCTATGTTGGATTCTAATCTCGAAGTGCGTGAAATGGCAGTTCAATTACTCATTCAAAACCCGACTGCAACACGTGAGACATTTATACCGTTATTAGATTCAACGCACGGTTTGATGAGTCGGATGACCTCCGCTGTATTGGTGCGTATCAACCCAAAATATGAAACACGAATTTACGAGCATATTGATACTATGCTGCGTGACATATACCTCACGGTCAATCGTATGCTTGCTCTTGAGAGCCTGCGACAATTTCCTGTGATTGAAATTGTTCAAAATATACTCTCAGAAGAGAATGACCAAATTCTGGGTGAAATATTCTATCTCTTAGGTAGTATTCATGGTATTGAGGATGTCAATATTGCTGTGGATGCCATTAATAGTTCGATACCACGTACAAGGGCAAATGGTATCGAAGCGATTGATGTCATGCTTTCTCTAAAGCTACTCACTGCGATTGAAAATATTACAAATCCTGAAATGACTTTAGAGGAATTGAGCCAATACGGTAGTATGACTTACGCACTGGGAGCATTTACGCCAGCACAGGTTTTACGTGAATTGCTTGACCAACACAATGAAGATTGGAAGGTTTATGTTGGCATTGAAGCGTTAGGCGAATTGGGATACAAACTCACTGAAAGTCAAACTTCACCACAATCTTCTCCTCTAGATTTACTGGCATCAACTGCGCCATCAATACAATCTCAGAAAAATATCAATATTCCATTTACTGTTGAAGAAATTGAACAATTGCTCAATAACTTGCGAGGGGAATTACCATTAGCCCTACGAACAGCACTTCGCAAGGCACGAAATGCAATTAATGGTATTCAGTTTGAACGTTCGGCACAACATCATGGTACAGCTATTTCTGATGTAGAGCGGATTATTTTCCTCAAACATGTTGACTTTTTCCATAGAGTGACGATTAATCAATTGCGGAAAGTAGCGCATGTTTGTAAAGAAGTCTGGTTTGAGGAAGAACAAGTTATCTTTAATGAAGGGGATAACGGCGGACAATTGTATATTATTATTGAAGGGCGAGTTGGTATTGAGCAGGCACAGGAAGATGGTAAATCTGCCCGTCTTAGTACACTGAATTCTGAGGACTCATTTGGCGAAGATACGCTGTTTGACGAAAGTCGGCATACAACAACTGCCATTGCTCTTACGCCAACGCTAACACTCAGGTTAGATAATGAAGACTTTACAAGTCTCGTCCAAGCATATCCTGAAATGACATTAGATATAATCCGTGTTTTGAGCTATCAAGTACGCCAAATTGACCAACGTATTACCAGCATGACACGTCAGGATTCACAAGCTGAAAATCTATTTGATAAATTAGGGCTGTGAAGTCAAATAAGAAGGTGAACTTTGTTATCACAAGTTGATAAAATTATTTTCTTGAAAGGGATTCCTTTCTTCACAAATTCTACCATGCAACAATTAACCTCACTCGCAACAGCAAGTCATACTGAGAACTATAGCGCAGATGAGACGATTGTTGAGCTTGGTGATATTCCGCGAGCTTTATTTATGGTTACAGCAGGGCATGTTCAGATTACGCATTTTGTGGGAGATCGCACAACTGAGTATACGCTAGACCCACGTGGCTATTTTGGAGAAGCCTATATCTTTGATGAAAGTGTCGCTGATTTTAAAGCTGTCTCTATAAATGAAACAATGATTTTACGTTTGGCATATGAACCACTCCATGCTCTCATCAAAACCGACCTCAATTTATCTTATAATATTGTGCGAAATTTGAGCCAGTCAATCAAATCTAAAAATGACCAAATTGCTCAAATGACCCGTAAACATACGCGCGGAATGCACCAGATTTTTGATAAACTTGATGGTTTATGAGCAAAAACTTAAGATTGTCAACACATCAGTTCCCAATTCACAAGTATAATGAAATATATCTTTCTACAAGATTGGGAATTTTAATGTAATGTGTTGCGTTTACTCTCACTTCCAAAAACATTATCCATTAAAGCAAATATTGAGGTGTCATGATGAATGACCGTTTTCAAAAAATCTCGGATAATCTTGACGATGCAAACGAAAATGCCATTCAATTACGCAAAACAGTGGATGGCTTGCTAGGCGCATTACAAAAGCGTGGTGTGCAAATCAATGTGGATTTTGACACACCTACGAAAGCCTTATATCGTGGGCTTGATGGAGCAAAGAAACAAACTGACTTAATGTCACAGCAATGGTCATTGATGGAAGACCTTGTGACGGTTTCTGCTTTATTGACCTCATCACTAGAGTTAGATGATGTGTTAGAGGCTGTATTAGACACTGTAATTCGTCTAACAGGGGCAGAGCGTGCGTA
Organism: Phototrophicaceae bacterium; assembly: GCA_965230145.1. GTDB lineage: Bacteria > Chloroflexota > Anaerolineae > Aggregatilineales > Phototrophicaceae > JAUZRW01. Next base: position 643,774 of record CBDDKI010000002.1, on the reverse strand, counting down.
CTTAATGTTGATGCAACCATCGACAAATGAGTTAAAAGTGCAAATTGCACGAAACCAAAATCAGGAAAATATTGCCGAGGATGATATTACGTTCAGTGAGGGTATTATCGAAACAGCCCTCAAAGACGGTGCACCCGTTATTACGACCAATGCTCAATCAGACGCTCGTTTTGAGGCACGTAAAAGTGTCATGAGCCATTCTTTACGTTCGATAATTGTTGTGCCACTCTTTCTTGGAGAGCAAATCGTCGGTGTTTTATATGCTGATAACCGTATCGAAGCTGGTATTTTCCGCCAAGAAAGCATGCCTATTCTATCTGCTTATGCGAATCAAGCGGCGATTGCTATTTCTAATGCCCGTTTATTTGAACAAGTAAAGGATGACTTGGTCGAAGCACGACGCAAAGTTGAAGCCTTACAAATTCAGATTGATGAACAACGTGTGCAAGAAGAAGTAGCAAACATTACTGATAATGAATTCTTTGAGCAATTGACTGAAAAAGTCGCTCAAATTCGTGCGCGTCACAACCAAGCCAATAACTAAAGGGGCATTTTCTAACGTAATGCGTGTATTGATGATTTATTCTACTCCTAACTTAGGAGGTGCAGAATTATATGCTATGAATTTGCTGAAGGTACTCAAGCAGGATGTCGAATTTACAGTGGTTAGCCCTGTAAATGGTTTCTTATCTCGGCGTGCAAGTGAACTAGGTTTGCCCACAATTGAAACACACATTACATACCCTGAGTTTGATGTATCTGATCTTATCCATAGTGCATATCACATTGCTGAGAAACTCAAGAGACAACCCTTTGACTTGATATACACGCATCATTTGCCTGCCGCTATGATAGGGCAATTTTTAAGTACAATGTGGGATGTTCCTCTCTTGCTAACAATTGACTCGCCTTATTTGCGACCTGCTTATCAAGACTTCATGAGGCTTGTTCCATGCTATATCATGTCAGCATCGCATAGTGGTCATGATTATGTACTTGAGAATGGTTTGTCTACACAAGACCGTTTATTTGTTGCTCAACCCGGTATCGATCTTGAAGAATTTCATACACAACAATCTGCCACGCGCACACAAGCCTTTCGCCGCTTTGAACTTGAAAAGAAACCAGTGATTGGTGTTGTTGCACGTCTTGTAGCAGATAAAGGGGTCGACCGTGCGATTTATGCTGCACATTATATGAAATCTGAAGGTAAATTGCCCGCGAAAGTGCTGATTGCTGGTGATGGTATTGAGCGCCGTAATCTCGAAAGTTTGGTAGATAAGCTTGGCATGCGCGAGAATGTTTGTTTTATGGGACAACTTCAACCAGAAGAAATGCCAGATTTCTATCAAATGATGGATGTATATGTCTTGCCGACAAATCGTGAAGGTTGCCCAATTTCAATTTTGGAGGCAATGTCGTCAGGTGTACCTGTTGTGGCGACGTCGGTAGGGGATGTACCTTTTCTTGTGCAGTCTGGTGAGAATGGATATACAATGGATACGCCTGAACCTAAACAAATTGCAATATTATTGAGTGATATTTTGCACTCGACAGACTTTGTTAAACGGACTCGTTTACACAATGCACCCATCGTGCCGAACTTTGATAACACGATTCAGGCATATAAAGTACATGATATTTTTAAGAAAATCCTACAACATTATGGTGGTTAGGTCATATGGAAGAAAATTTAAAAGAAATTAAGGGCTATCAGCTACAAGGCACGCTCGGTGAAGGCGGTTTTGGCACTGTCTATCGTGCTTATCAACCACTGATTAAACGCGAAGTGGCAATTAAAGTTATTCGAGCATCTTATGCTAATCAACCTGAATTTATTCGTCGCTTTGAAGCCGAAGCCCAACTTGTTGCGCGTTTAGAGCATTTACATATTGTGCCACTATATGATTTCTGGCGTGACCCTAGTGGTGCATACCTCATTATGCGGATGCTACGTGGTGGGTCTTTGCGCGAAGAATTGCAAGCACAAGGGCGTTTATCATTAGAAGAAGTTCAACGAGTTATTACACAAATTTCATCGGCATTATCCGTTGCACATCGCAAAGGGGTGGTGCATCGTGACTTAAAACCTGCTAATATTTTGCTTGATGAAGAGAAAAATGCCTACCTCACCGATTTTGGGATTGCGAAAGATGTTGAACATACAGCAGATTTCGATGATGAAGAAGACGATGGCATGGTGGTCGGTACACCTGCTTATAGCCCACCTGAGCAATTACAAAGTCTAACACCAACACCTCAATCAGATATATATAGCTTTGCTCTGATTGTCTATGAACTCATTACAGGACACGATGCAATGGCAGGGGATTCAATCTCCGATGCTATTCGTAATCAACTATATGAACCACTGCCTGAAATTGACCCAGACGAATTTGGTATCCCAATGAGTATCAACGACATTTTGGCAACGGCGACGGCTAAAGACCCTGAAGACCGATATGCTGATATTATGCTTTTTGCTCATGATTTTAAACATGCGCTAAGTGGCTTTAATGCACAACCGACACGAATGGTCAATACAGACACTGGCGAATTAGTGATTGTGCCTGAAGATACAAGATCATTCACTATTAATATGGATGATATTGCACCCACCACAGGCGCTCAACTTGCAATTATCAACCCATATAAGGGCTTACGGGCTTTCCAAGAAAGTGATGCCAGCGATTTTTATGGACGCTCTGCATTGACTCAAAAATTGATAAGTCGCCTACAAGAAGACCGTGCCGATGCGCGTTTTCTGGCTGTAATCGGACCCAGTGGTAGCGGTAAATCAAGTGTTGTTAAAGCAGGTGTTATCCCTGCTATTCGGCAAGGCGAGTTAAACGATTCAGATGATTATTATGTTGCTGAGATGGTGCCGAGTTCTGATGCTTTGGAAGAACTAGAAACAGTTTTATTGAGTATCGCAGTTTCTCCACCTGATAACATGCGTCAACGTTTAGAAGAATCTGAAACAGGTCTATTTGACTTACTCAATGAAATTTTGCCTAATGATGATAGCGAACTCTTTTTACTAATTGACCAATTTGAAGAGGTCTTCACGCAAACAGAAGATAATCGCGTTCGTACACACTTTATGGATAGCTTGCAATATGCTGTAACGCATCCTCAAAGTCGCTTATGGGCAGTGATTACCATACGGGCGGATTTTTACGATAAACCACTATTATATCCAAAATTTGGTGAGCTTGTCCGCGAACGGACCGAGATTGTGCTTCCTCTTTCCCATAGCGAGTTGGAATCAGCAATTGTTCAGCCTGCGAAAAACATGGGCATACAAATGGAGTTAGAGCTAGTTGACCAGATAATTCGAGATGTTCAAGAAGAACCCGGTGCTTTACCACTCCTCCAATATGCGCTGACTGAGTTATTTGACCGTCGAGATGGTCTGATGATGACCCTCGATACTTATAGCGAAAGTGGCGGGGTATTAGGTTCTCTGGCACGTCGTGCGGAAGAACTCTACATAGAAATGGATGACAAACTCCAAGAAGCTGTCCGACAATTATTCTTACGCCTCGTAACCTTGGGTGAAGGTACAGAAGATACCCGTCGTCGCGTATTGTGGTCAGAACTATCATTTTATAATGATGGCGATGACGACCCAATGAATGATGTATTAGAAACATTCACAAAATATCGCTTGCTTACAGGCGATAATGACCCTCAAACACGCGAACCAACTGTAGAAGTTGCTCACGAAGCCCTTATCCGTCAATGGCAACGTTTACGAGATTGGCTAGCAGATAACCGTGATAACATTCGTACTCAACGACAAGTTGTCGCGGCTGTTAATGAATGGCATCAGAATAATAATGACGATAGTTATCTTGCAAGTGGCATGCGCCTCAATCAGTTTGAGTTATTGCTCGATAACAATGATATTGCGCTCACGCTTGAAGAAAAAACATATATTGAAGCGAGTATCCAAAAACGCGAAGCGATTCACCGAGAAGAGCAAGAGCGTCAAGCACGAGAACGTGCCTTAGAAGACCGTGCAAAGCGTAACTTGCGCTATCTTGTAGCAGTGATGACATTAGGCTTAGTCATTGCAAGCGTATTAGCAGTTGCTGCTTTCACACAACGTCAAGCGGCTATTTCTGCTCAACAAGTTGCTGAGCGTGAAGCAATTGAAAATAACAGCATTAGTCTATCGAATTTGGCACGTTTTTGGGGACGAATTGGTGAAGAACCCCTACTAGGTTTAGGCTATGCAATCGAAGCCAATACGATTGATAATCCACCAATTGAAGTTCAACAAACTTTAGCTGATTTAGCTTGGCAACCGGGCGCGCGTCGCCAATTATTTGAGCATCGTGGGGAAACATGGGGCATAGCCTATACCCCCGATGGTCAATATTTCTTTACTGGTGCAGGTAGTTTTACAGGCGACCCTGATAATCGTCTAATTCAGTGGGATGCCAGCACAGGTGAGGTCGTCCGTGAATTTGATGAACATGATGATCGTATTTATTCAGTTGCAATTAGCCCTGATGGACAATACATCGCAACGGGTTCACAAGATACCAGCGTCATTCTTTGGGATTTTGCAACAGGTGAGGTTTTGCATCAATTGGGCAATGGCAGTATTGGACACAGCGTTCCCTTGTTCAATGTCATGTTTACCAATGATTCAAGCCAACTTATCTCAGCAGGGGCAGATGGCATCATTGTCTGGGATGTTTTAACAGGCGAACGCATCAACCGTTTTACAAACATTCACGGCGACCATATTCTCGATATGGATATTTCTGCTGATGATAGCTTAATTTTTTCAGGTGGCTTTGATGGTACAGTCCGTCTATGGGAACTTGAAACGGGCGAAATCCTCCAACGTATGGATGCAGGACAAGTTACAGGTGCGCGCTTCTTTCCTGATGAAACGCTAGGGGTTACAACCGACCAAAACGGAAATCTCATCATATGGGATTTAAGGGATGGGTCAGCAATCCGCACTATTGAGCATGAAGAAGCTCCTCTACGGGGTGGTGTTGTTGTCACTGCTGATGGCGAACAAGTGGTATCTGCTGATGATAATGGTAATGTCATGGTATGGGAAATCAATAGTGATAGCGACCAGCCTATTCTAATGTTTAGAGGGCATGATGCGCGTGTCCCGTCTCTTGATATTTCGCCCTTAGGTGGCGAGGTAACAACCGTATCATTTGATAGCACTGTGATCATTTGGGATTTACTAGGACGTGGCGCAGAAGTAAATCGCTTTGAGGAAAATACAACACCCGTGTATACATCGACTATCAGTGATGATGGTCAGTTAACTGCATCAGGTACAAGCGACGGACACATCATTATCTGGGAAACAGTGAACGGTAATATCCTTCATGATATTCAGCAAGATACATTTGAAACAGTTTATTCTATTGATTTCAATAGTGACGGCTCACAATTAGTATCATCATCAGAAGATGGTACAGTGACACTATGGGATACTGAAACTGGCGAGGTAGAGCAAACATTTACTGATTTACAAGTCCCTGTTCGTCAAGTTATTTTTAGCCCTGATGACAATTTTATTGCAGGTGCTGGGGGGCAAGTTCAAATTACAGATGAACGCTTACCTGATAATCGCCTTATACTATGGGATTTAAATGGTGAAATTGTCCAAACTTTTGAAGGTCATCTAGCTGCCGTTCGTGCGCTTGCTTTTACGCCTGATGGTAGTCAGCTCTTGAGTGCTTCAGATGATACGCAAATTATCTTATGGAATGTAGAGACTGGCGAGCAAATTCGTACTTATGATGGTCATACTGATGCTGTTTGGAGTGTTTCTTTCAATGGTGATGGTTCACAATTTCTCTCGGCTTCACGTGATACTACTTTAATTCTATGGGAAACAGAAACTGCTAATATTAACAATCGTTTGGTTGGGCATCAAACAGGTGTTCGTGCTGTTGCATTCCATCCTGATGGTCGCCATGCTGTATCAGGCGGCGGAGACATTGCAACAACAGGGGGAGCGAATGATTATGAATTGCTCTATTGGGATGTTCAAGACGGGGTTGTATTACGTGAGATGCCCGGACATACAGAAACAATACGGAGCTTGATGTTTAGTGTAGATGGTTCATATATTCTCTCCGCATCAGATGATACTAATGTCATTTTGTGGTATGCAGATACATTAGATAGTTTGATTTCACGTACTTCTGAGAATTTTGGTATTGTATGTGTTCCAAATTCAACCAACGCAGTTTGTGAAGTTGATGAAATTGCGTTAGAAGCAAATGATAGCGATATAGTGGCTAGCACATCAGGTTTCCCACTTCAAACGGACACTGATATTACATATGCGGAAGATAGTCTGTGTTTGTTACCAGATGCGGGATTAGCACCTGCGGACGATTCAGTTGATTTAATGCCATTTGTTCAAGATGCACCATACGTGATTGGTTATAGTAATGGCGGGTTGAGTAACACCTCTGGAGATTGGATTGCTGCTTGGGCAGAATTTGAAGCAAGCCAACAAGACCTTATCTCTGAGTTTATTCGTCTTGATGCCAACGGCAGTGCTACTCAACAAATAGCAGATATTCAGTCACTTGCTATTGTGGAAATTGATGCCTTAATCATCAATCCAGTCGAGCAAGCAGCTGCTAATATGAGTGCATTAGAATCACAAATATCCGAGATAATTGAGCGAGGTATCCCTGTCATCTTAGTTGGTAATCGTACACCAAATGCAGTATATACAGTTTACGTAGGGCATGATCCCTACGAAATTGGATGTATTATGGCGCAAGAAATGACAGCACTCGTTGATGGTGAAGGCAGTATTGGCGTTATCAATGCTATTGATTTGTCTGTAGCTGATGAATTATTTAAAGCAGGTGAACGTGCTGTCTATGCGGATTATCCGAGTATTCTATTTACTGCTGAAGGACCGACAAATTACTCTCGCACAAGTGCGGCAAACTATACCCGCTCTGTTGAAGTGATTGGAATTATGGGATACGTTCACGAGATTACACTCGGCGCACAAGACGGTTTGTCATCACAAGATGTTCCTTATGTACCCTTTGTCAGTGATAGTGGTATTTCTATGGCACGATTTGCTTTAGACAATAATCTTGAAGGTGTATTCGTAACTGGCAACACGGAAATGGGCGTACAGGCTGTCCAAACGGCTTTATCTGTCTTGCAAGGTGAGCCTATTGGTCAGTACGTTCGTATTGTGCCGAGCATCATTCATACCGATGATTTAGAAGAGTATGAAGTTGATACTGCACCAGATGGAGCATATTTGGGAGAATGGCAAGATTTGCCTGAAGATTTCTATCCTGAAGAATAATCAAAGAAAAAAGCCCTCATAATTGTGAGGGCTTTTTTCTTATCTAAACATCTAGGTTTTTGACTTGTTTCGCATTCGTTTGGATGAAGCGTTTACGTGGAGGCACACTACTACCCATCAACATATCGAATACACGGTCAGCTTCGGCGGCATCTTCAATGGTTACTTGAAGTAATGTACGGGTTTCAGGATCCATTGTTGTTTCCCACAATTGGTTCGGATTCATCTCTCCCAAACCTTTATAACGTTGTACACCAACCCGCGATGGATTTTTAAATTGTTTGAGTGATTTATCCAAGATTTGTTGGTCATTCATCCCTGCTTGCGGATAGATATACCGAGAGTCTTTACCTTGTTTCAATTGATAAATTGGAGGCTGTGCAATATAGAGATGACCTTCTTGAACAAGTGGCAACATATGGCGGAAGAAGAAGGTCAGCAAGAGTGTACGAATGTGACTACCATCAACATCCGCATCGGTCATAATTATGACACGGTCATAGCGCAATTTCTCAGTTGTGAAATCATCATGGATACCAGTCCCTAATGCTGAAATTAGAGCCTTGATCTCATTATTATCCAGAATTCTATCCAATCTTGCACGTTCAGTGTTGAGAATCTTACCACGTAGTGGCAAAATTGCCTGAAAATGACGGTCACGACCTTGCTTCGCACTACCACCTGCCGAGTCACCCTCGACGATGTATATTTCGGCGTTTTCGCCATGTTGACTACAATCAGCCAACTTACCGGGTAGCGTGCTACTTTCTAGCAAACTTGGTCCACCACGGACTAAATCACGTGCTTTCTTGGCTGCTTCTCGTGCCCGTTTACTGGTCATACATTTGTCAATGATTTTGCGTGCTTCGCGTGAGTTCAGTTCCATAAACTCTTGCAAGGCTTCACTAACTACTTGTGACACAGCTCCCTGTACTTCAGGATTGAGTAATTTGACCTTTGTTTGACTTTCAAATTGAGGATCAGGGTGTTTGACACTCACAATGGCTGTTAAGCCCTCTAACGTGTCATTACCGCTAAAATTAGAATCCCGTTCTTTGAGAACGCCGATTTTTTTCGCATGACGGTTAATTACACTGGTAATTGCTGAACGCATACCCGTAATATGTGTACCACCATCTGGTGTATTGATTGTATTGGTAAAGGCAAGTTCAGTCGTTGTTGCCGCATCACTATATTGAAATGCAATTTCAACACCAATTGAATAGGGATTGCCTTCTTTATCTTCGAAGTCAACATCTTTATTTGAAAAAACCACATCATGTATCGGACGGCGATTACGGTTGAGATATTTTACAAAGGAAGCAATACCACCATCAAAATAGTAGGTGACTTCTTTTGCGAATGGTGTCACTCTTTCATCACGGAGCGTAAGTGTAACACCGCCAGTAACAAATGCCATTTCACGGAAACGATGAGCAAGGGTATTATAGTTAAAATCATTCTTATCCATGACTGTGAAATCAGGAATAAATCGAATGGAGGTACCGCTCGGCTCATCTTTTCCTAGTTTTCTTACTTTTTCAACAGGACTGGAAACTAAACCTTCATGATAAGTTTGTTCCCAAACATGACCATCACGATAAATTGTCGCGGTTAATTCACCTGCGAGAGCATTCACTGCTGATACACCGACACCGTGCAGACCACCACTTACTTTATAGGCATCATTATCGAATTTACCACCTGCACCGACCTCAGTCATGACGACTTCCAGAGCAGATTTTCCCGATTCGTGCATATCAACAGGAATACCTGCACCGTTATCTGCTACGGATGCTGAACCATCATCATGAAGTGTCACCATAATTCGGTCACAACGCCCAGCAAGTGCTTCATCGATAGAATTATCCACTACTTCGTAAATTAAGTGATGTAAGGCACGAATATCTGTACCACCAACATACATACCCGGACGACGACGAATATGTTCACGAGGTGAGAGTGCCGTAATATTCTTAGCCGAGTAATTTTCTGCGGTTTGGGATGTATTTTTAGACTTAGAAGCCATGCGCTGTCCTCATATTTGGCTTTTTACAATGGATTACACAAATAAAAATTGGGGTATCCTATGAGTTTCCAACTTTAGAAAACTAGCCCCAACTTATTAGAGAAAAATATCAGTTTTCTCTTCATTAATTATACTATACTGTGAAGAAGGTGACAATAGGATGTGGGGAAAATTTGTTCGATAGTTTTTGGTGTAATACAAAAAATTAACGAAGCCTGTTGACAGAATCTGAATTGATGCGTATGATTTTAGCGAAAATAATTATGAAACAGCTTCCGTAGCTCAGTGGATTAGAGCAACTGTCTTCTAAACAGTAGGTCGTAGGTTCGAGTCCTACCGGGGGCGCTAACAAAAATGCTCATCACATTGTGATGAGCATTTTTTATTTGTCGAGATTTATAATCTCTCAACCCATGATGTCATTATAAACTTTGGCAGTATCCTCTGAAATGACATCGCCAGCTTTATTGAATGTTTTTTCCAATTCTTGATAATGTGCAACAGCTTCACTACGACGACCTAATTCAGTATATAGTTGCATAATATCTCTGTGAATGTCTTGACGAGAGAAATCTTCATCTAGGGCTTGCCGATATAACTTAAGCGCGAGTTCTTTACGGTCTTTACCTACCCATGCTTGTGCCATATTCGTCAGGGCTTCTAAATATCCTACACGGAAGGCATTCCGACGTTCTAATATCCAAGGGTCTTTATGACCTTGTAAGAATGGACCTTTATAAAGTTTAGCAGCATGTTGCCACGCTTCAAATGGCTTTGGATTGTCTGCATTGCGTCCCTTCATCAGAGTTTCAACAAAATCCAAAACATCATAGTAAACATTAAATTCAGGATTGATTTGGTATAAGCTATCTTGATGTACGAGAACATCCAAATTGAGTGCTTTATGTAAGCGTCGTTTCGTCACATGAAAAACGTTTACAGCTTGATCAATTTTCAAATCGGGCCAAAATGCTGCACATATTTCTGAACGCGTAACAACCGGTTTATCAAGCGCAAAGAAGAAAAGTAGCCGCGGTAGGTGACCTTCCCATGATTTTATTCGTTCACCCTGATAATCCACAACACCGGGTCCGAGTGCGAATACTTCTAAATCATAGGGTTCATCGCGTTTACTATTATAAAAATCTTCTTCAACTAATTGTTCATCAAGTAAAAGAGCCGCCCGATTCTTAGCTATCATAGCAACCCAAGGGAGGCGAGGCAAAGTTCGACTGTTGAGAACTAAATGACAATTTTGAGGCAGAGAATCAGCTAATTGTTCTATAAATGTATGAATATCATCAGCGTTATCGCTACGATCATATTCATCCAAAATGAATATAAAATCTTCATTACTTAATTCTGATAATTCTTGAGCAAATTTGTCAACTAAGACGTCGAGGTTTTTATTTAGATTATCGAATATTGAGGGCGATAGCATATTGATATGGCGTCCAAATGTTGGATGCTGATTTATCATCTCATGGGTTAGGATTTCGATAAACGTTCTTAGATTGATGTCATTCGGACCAAGTGCATAGTAAAAAGAATTTACATTGTCATCATTAATAAGCATTGCTACTAATATTGAACGATAACGACTATTAGGGTGTAAAAGTAAAACAGGGACGTTTTTCGCATGTGCAATTAACGTTTCATATGCTGCATTCATCGCCGCATTTAATTTCATGATTAGATATCCTCTCCCGAGACTGAAGCTACCCTCATAAATCCAGAATAATAGTTAAGAGGGTCTTATAAGAACAGTGAAATCAATAAACTCGATTCATTACGTCCAAATTTTGTTTATACAGTATTTGATACAATTGTGCATACTAATTACACAGTATGATTTCAAAAGTTTCGACATAATGCTCTTACCTTGGATACCATAAAAAGTATTTAATGTAAATAGAAAACAGCATATCGCCTAAAAATTGAGAAATTCTTAGCCCAATATGCTGTATAAGGTAAATCATATTTACATACGCGAATTTACTTGCTTTCGTTCTCTAGCCGAATTAACTCACGACGAAGCGTTTTTCCAACAGTACTCTTAGGTAATTCTGCAATGAAACTGATACGTCGCGGAATCGAATATGGCGCAAGTTTATCATTACAGAAATCAATTAATTCTTTATCTGTAACTTCTACACCTTCTTTTTTAACAACCCAAGCCTTAAGAGCTTCTTGACCTTCTTTTTCCGGGTGCGGAATTGCCGCAACACCAACTTCTAGTACAGCAGGATGTGATTTGAGAGCATCTTCTACTTCGGCAGGGTAGACATTATAGCCGCCAATGAGTGCCATATCTTTTTTGCGGTCTACGATGTAAAAATAGCCATCTTCATCCATTCTAGCAATGTCGCCTGTGAACAACCAAACTTTACCATCTTTTTCGCGCAATACATTTTTGGTTTCAGTCGGCATATTGTGATAACCAACCATAATATTAGGACCCGCCATTGCTAATTCGCCAACGTCGCCTACAGGTACATTTGTCTCACCATCGTCAAGACTCACAATCCTCATTTCCATATCAGGGAGAGGTAAACCAATTGACCCTGTCCGATTTTCACCCTTAATGGGATTTGTATGAGTTGCAGTAGGCGCTTCACTCATGCCAAAGCCTTCACGGACTGCTGCACCACTTAGTCGTTCAAACTCTTCTTTTGTAGCGCGTGGTAATGGCGCAGACCCACTAATACAGTAAACGAGTGATTTTAGACTAGCATCACCGGCAATAATGCGTGGATGATTATTAACCGCATTATAGAGAGCTGGTACTCCGGGGAATAATGTTGTCTTGTAGTAATCAATAACGTCAACAACTTCATCTATATCACGTGCGTTGGGTATTAAGATAATTTGTGCGCCCATACTAACGCTTAGACTCAACATTGCTACTAATCCATATACATGAAACATCGGAATAGCGCCTACGAAGATATTGTCTTGTGGCTTTAAGGGGAGTGACTCTATCAATTTTTGCATCTGCAACATGTTAGCAACCAACGCACTGTGTTTTGCCATTGCCGCTTTACTAACACCTGTTGTTCCACCTGTATATTGGAATAGAGCTAAGTCATCGGTATCTACATCTACATCCACACCTTGTCCTTCATATTGTTTCAATAAATCTTGAAACCAATGATCGCCAGCTTTTACTTCTTCAAGATAATGACCATCTTTCTTCTCACGTGCAAGAGTAAATAGAAGTTTTGCAGCACTAGGCAGGTACTCTTTGATATTTGCAACAATGACGGTTTTTACTTTGGTCTTTGGTTGTATCTTTTTGACGAGATCATAGAATAAGGTCAACGTTATGACGATTTCTGCATCACAATCATCAACTTGGTATGCCATTTTCTCAGCGGGATAAGTTGGGTTTGTTGCTGCAACAACACCGCCAGCTTTGAGAGTTGCATAGAAACTAATGGCAAATGCAATTGAGTTCGGCATGATAATCGCAACTCGATCGCCCTTCTTCAAACCGTTATCGACTAAGGCTTTCGCCAGTGCATCACTGGCGTTGTTTAATTCACTATAGGTCATATGTGATGACATACGCCCGACGAGAGGTAATTTTGCTGTAGTAACTAATGCACTTTTATTAGGATATTTTTTAGCAGTGTTTAATAGAAATTGATGTAAAGGAACTTTAGGATAATCAATACTTTGCGGTATGCCATCGTCATAAGTATTTACCCAGGGTTTATCTGCATATGTGAGGGTCATATTGTCTCCAATGAATAATCTAATCTTAATTTAATTATTTAATTTAAGTATAACGATGTTTATGTCTATTTTACACCCATTTTTGCCAGTCAGTGGGGATTCTTGCAATCTGACCTTCATGAGTGAGGCAAATATGCTTTGTTGTGCCAGTCACACGCAATTCATTCGATGCTTCTTCACGGATTTCATACTGAAACAAAAGTGTCCGACTGCGTGACTCCGCAACCCAACACGATACAGTCAATTTGTCGTCATAACGTGATGCTTTGATATATCTAGCGTTCACTTCCGTAACGGCGAGAAAGAAACCACTGCGTTCAAAATTTGCATAGCTTGTCCCTTGCTGACGTAAATATTCACTTCGTCCCTCTTCAAAGTAAACAATGTATGCAGCATGATGAACTATTTGTTGGGCATCTGTCTCTGCATAGCGTACATGGAAGGTTGCTTTCGCAATAAAGGGTTTGCTCATCTTAATTTCCTAATTCTGAATGATATATATTTTGAAGTTTATACTAAAAAAGGCGAGTTTCCTCGCCAATAATCACTTATGCCGTTTTTCAAGTTCTGCCTGAACATCATCCAAGCTTATGTCAATCTCAGCCATTAATACAAGAGTGTGATAAAACAAATCTGCTAATTCGCCAATTTGTTCCTTACGGTCTTGTGCAAGTGCCGCAACAATAACTTCTGTGGCTTCTTCACCAACTTTTTGCGCTATTTTCGCACGACCTTCTTTAAATAGTGAGGAGGTATAGCTTGCTTCTGATGGATTTTGTTTGCGGTCTATAATGATTTCTTCAAGTTGCTTGAGCATATCAGTCCTAATTAATCTTGTTTTGGATTGTCATTAAACTCTTGAATAGTACGGTAAAAACAGTGAACTTGCCCTGTATGACAAGCTGCTCCCGCAGGCTCCACAAAGATGAGTAGGGTATCAGCATCACAATCTATACGAATTTCAATTACTTTTTGGATATTGCCGCTTGTTTCACCTTTATGCCAGTAGCTTTGCCGACTACGCGACCAAAATACCGTTTCGCCCTGTTCCATCGTTTGAAGTAGCGCTTCGTAATTCATGTATGCCATCATCAGAACATCTTTAGTTTTGGCATCTTGAACAATCGCTGGAATTAAACCATCATTATTCCACTTGATAGTCTCAATCGCTTTTTTACTCAGCATCAATAACATCCCAGCCATTCATACGGATAGGGACATTTTTGTCAGCCAAATACTGCTTGAGGTCACCTATACGCAATTCATTGAAGTGAAAGAGGCTTGCTGCTAACGCCGCATCTGCCTTGCCAACAGTGAGTGCATGGTAAAAATGTTCTTTTGCTCCAGCACCTCCTGATGCAATCACAGGAATTGAAACAGCATCTGCAATGGTTTCTGTTAGTTCCAAATTATAGCCAATTTTTGTCCCATCTCTATCCATACTAGTTAGCAAAATCTCACCAGCCCCTCTATCTTCAACTTCCTTCGCCCAATCAACTGCGTTAAGTTCAGTTGGGATACGCCCGCCATTAATGTGTACAATCCAGCGACCATCTATATATTTGGGGTCAATTGCTACCACAATACATTGGCTTCCGAATGCCCAAGCACCATCATTTATCAATTGTGGATTTTTGACCGCCGCACTATTAATGCTGACTTTATCAGCACCAGCAAGTAATGTTTCACGGATATTTTCTACAGTTCGGATACCTCCGCCAACGGCGAAAGGTATAAAGATACTATCAGCGACACGCCGAACCATATCGAGAGTAGTGTTCCGATTCTCATGAGAGGCAGTAATATCAAGAAAAACAAGTTCATCAGCACCTTCACGGTCATAAATCATCGCTTGTTCAACAGGGTCGCCAGCATCAATTAGATTGACAAAATTGACTCCCTTTACAACGCGCCCATTTTGAACATCAAGGCAAGGGATAATCCGTTTAGCTAACATCAGTTTCTTTCCTTTGCGGCTAAGAGTGCCTCATCAAGCCCAATTTCATCGCGATAGAGCGCCATACCGATGATGACCCCTGCTACAACACCACTTTTCGTGAGTTCAGCTATTTCAATCATCTTACTAACACCACCAGATGCAATCACTTTGAGTTCAGTGTTACGTGCAAGTGCGACAGTATCATGGATATTGACTCCTAACATACTACCATCTCGGCTGACATCTGTATAAAGTGCATGTTCAACGCCACGTTTTTTCATTAACCTGCCAAATTCAACGGGTGTCAAAGTTGTGTTTTCTGTCCAGCCTTCAGTGGTGACGAAACCATTTTTTGCGTCCATCGCCACGCAAATTTGCGCTGTACCAAATTTTTCAATTGCTTCAGAAACTTTTTCAGGATCTTTTGCTGCTAGTGTCCCAATAACGACACGTTTTGCCCCTAATGACAGGGCTGTTTCAATATCGTCCAATGAGCGCAATCCACCACCAAATTGCACATTTACGTTTAAATTTGTAACTTGCTTCAAAATGTCTAAATTATGATTGGAATTTCCAAAGGCACCATCTAGATTCACCATATGAATCCATTCCGCACCTTGTTCGACCCAGTTTTTTGCAGTTGCGATTGGATCTTCACTAAAAATAGTTTGCCTATTAGGGTCACCTTCCATCAAACGAACAACTTTACCACCGCGTAAATCAATTGCTGGATAAACGATCATTTATTGTCTCCTACAACGCCAAGAAATTCTTCAAAATTTGTAAACCAACTTGTTGACTTTTTTCAGGATGAAACTGTACACCGTATACATTGTCACGTTCTACAGCTGCCGTGAATGATATGCCATAATCGACTGAAATGAGAATATCCTCGTCATTCTCTGGCATACAATAATAGCTGTGGACAAAATACGCATATGGATTGTCTGGTAAATTATTAATCAATGCGGAATCTTTATTAGGTATAAGAGTATTCCAGCCCATATGAGGCACTTTTAATTCCTTAAATTCAGGAAAATGTGTTACTTTTCCTTGTAAAATGCTTAAACCCTCATGATGTCCCATTTCATCACTATAATCAAACAAAAATTGCATCCCTAAGCAAATTCCAAGATAAGGGATGCCATCCTTAATTGCTTGTTTAATGGGATTAATTAATTGTTGTTCATTTAGCTTTTGCATACCTGCGCCAAATGCACCGACACCCGGTAAAATAATCTTTTCAGCACCCTTTAATTGTGAGGGGTCTTGCACCAGCTCAACTTCTTCGACTTGTAAATGTTTCAATGCGTGCAATACACTTCTCAAATTGCCTGCACCGTAATCAATAATCGCCAGCATTATTTTCCTCTCTGTATACAATAAAAAAACCCCGCACCAGTGCGAGGTTAATGATGACATTACAATATCAATCACATAGCAATCAGAAACCTGACACCGACTTAGAGAAATTTATGTGATGATGTGCTGTGTGAAGAATATACGTTATCATGTTTCGGAGTATAGCAATCTAAACAAGGAGTTGTCAATAATTATGGGAAAACTCATTGCTCTTCTAACTGATTTTGGTACAAATGATATTTATGTAGGTGTAATGAAGGGGGTTATGAAGAAGATTTATCCCTCAGCAGAGTTTATTGATATATCTCATCATGTAGCAAGGCAATCCATCCATGATGGCGCGTTAATGCTACGCAATGCTTATAGATATTTCCCTAAAGAGACAGTATTTTTAGTGGTAATTGATCCCACGGTTGGTAGTAAACGGCGACCAATTCTAGTAGAAACAGATGATTATCGATTTGTTGCGCCTGATAATGGGATATTAACTCCTGTTTTAGATGAAGTCGGAGAGTGGGAGGCTGTTGAACTATCCAATAGCGCTTATCATTTAACAAATGGGAGCTTCACATTTCATGGGCGTGATATATTTTCACCTGTTGCTGCTTTTGCCGCTCGTGGTGATATAGCACTCAGTGATTTTGGACAAACCATCACAGATTTAGTGCAATTACCTATGCCATCTTTGGCAATTAGTGACACAATGATTAAAGGGGAAGTCACCCATATCGACCACTTCGGTAATATAATTACCAATATTGGGACATTACATTGGCAACATGAAGACCAACTTGAATTACAGACAAAATTGCATAACCACATGATTAATGCAAAATCCGCGAATTTAACAATTAATGATACATATCTCTCGACTATTCAAACGGCGTATCACAAAGTTCCTGTAGGAGACTTGTTGTTGCAAGTGGATAGTAATGGATATTTAGAAATTGCTATCAATCAAGGCAGTGCTGCAAAGCGTTTAGAGGTATCATTGCATGATACAATAGTATTGAATTTAGATTAGTTATAATGTGCCTATTGCTATTATTGAGTTGAGAATTATGACAACTATGACAACACTTGCAGGATATATTTTATTAGTTGACGATATTATCGACAACTTAGATATGTTGACAGATATGCTTGAAAATCAGGGACATAGAGTACAAATTGCACTGAGTGGACAAGAAGCACTAGAGAAGATACAAACTGACAAACCTGATATAGTTTTACTGGATATTCAAATGCCGGGGATGGATGGCTATGAGGTTTGTCGAAAAATAAAAGCAAATCCTGAGACCCAAGATATACCTGTTATATTCTTAAGCGCCTTAAGCGATACCAAAGACATTGTAAAAGGCTTTGATGCTGGTGGGGTAGATTACGTCAGCAAGCCGTTTAAATTTCGAGAAGTGATGGCGCGTGTGGCTAGTCAATTGAAGGTTTCTCGTCAACGAAAAGAGATTGAATCCTTACGTGAGCGTGATAAACAACAATTTGAGTCGCTGGCAAAAATCAAAAATAACTTTCTTTATGGAACTGCCCACGATTTAAAGAACCCACTAACAGGTTTATTGTTGTATACACAATTATTACGGGCGACACCTCCAGACAATAAAGAAGAAATCGAAGAAGTGGCTAATGGTATCGAAACGTCTGCTCGCAAAATGCAGAGTCTCATTACTGATATTTTAGATTTGGCACAGATGCAAGTCGGTGATCAAATGAATTTTGTTACTTTGCCTCTGCAACCTGTCTTAGAGAATGTGATTAAAAATTTTACGATTCTTGCTAAAGAAAAGAATATCAAGCTCAGTTTAGAAACCCCTGATGAAACCATAAACTACCCGATTGATACTAGTTATTTTGAACGCATGCTAGATAACCTCATGTCTAATGCAATTAAATATACGCCGAATGGCGGAAAGGTAACGATTTCTCTCAAAGATTGTGAAGAAAACTACGAATTACACATTGCAGATACGGGCTTGGGCATCCCCAAAGAGGATATTCCTAGATTATTTGAAGCATTTTATCGTGTTAAAAAACAAACTCATCGGCTGGAAAGTGGTACAGGCTTAGGATTATCTATGGTTGCAGCTATAGTCGAAGACCATAACGGGACTATCGTAGTTGAAAGTGAAGAGCGTGTTGGTAGTACTTTTATTATTATTTTGCCCAAGGTTGAACAAGGAAACGATGTAAAGTAGTTGAAACTTCAGCAAATGGACAAATTAGCTAATTGGGCTTCAGGCTTTAAAATCGATGCGATTATTTGATATTGTCTAATACCATCAACCCAAAAAGCTGTTAGAGTGTTTGCAATTTTTGAAACATAAATCAAATTATTTATGTGTTGGATACTTTGGAATTAATTGAAGTATCAACTTTGACATAACGTTCCAAATGTTCTGTGATATCTTCTATTGTATCTCCGTGGCTAAAAAGACGTCCAAAAACTTCAGCTGACGCTAGTTTAGCGGCAAAATAACGATGTTTTGGGGATAATAGTTCATCTTTACCTGATTCTGTTATTTCAAGCATGTCTTCTAGATATCCACCATCAAAGAATTCCCGATCAATAACAAGTGATTGTAGCTCATAGGTTGGAAAACCAATTTTTTCCTTATTCAAAATTTCATCAGGAATTTTACCGGAACATAAGTGACGAACAATCGCTTTGTCATACAGGAATGGATGTTTCCGATTGTGGATTTTAGGGACAGGCTGGATCTTAAACTTAATAGGTAAATTCATCCCAAAGCGAACAATTTCATTGTCAAGGAATGGAAAACGGGACTCAATACCTGCCATCATACCCATGCGATCATTGCGGTGTAACAGTGATGCCAGATGGAATTTGACGAGAATAGCAGTTGTTATGTGATCCGGACGTTGAGAATCTGGTACAAAGCTATATCTCTCCTCATATTTTTCCCGAATCCTTTCTTCTTCAAAATTAGACACCATTTTAGGAAAGAAAGAAAACATATTTGAAGATTCTTTTGGAAACAGATGGCGACGTACCATCGGAACTAGACCATATAAGCTCTTCAAAAACTCAACAGGCATTTTTAGCTTGTCATATCTTCTAGCAACAGGAATATCGTATCCTAAGAAGAGTTCGTCAGAGCCTTCGCCCGTCAAAACAGCTTTGACTTTGGTGTTGCGTGCAAGAGCAGCGACATCACCAAGAGGTAAAGCGTTAAAATGAGCAATGATAGGTGCTTCGTAGTACCAAGTTGCCTGTGCCCATCTTGAAAGAACATCATTTTGCCCATATTCTGCTTCATATAATTTTGTGCCAATTGACCTACTAAGCAATCGAGCTTCTTCTACTTCTGAATACTTACCAAGTACATTGGCAGTAAATAATGATAATTCAGGTTTTTGTTTGAATGCTACTGCCGCAATCAAGCTGGAATCTACTCCGCCACTGGCAAAGACTCCCATAGGTGCGTCACTAAGCAACATACCTTTCATACTCTTATCCAGCAATTCACCGAATCGATTAACGGCTTCTTCCATTGTTAATTTATTCAGCTCATTATAATAATCTTCGCTGATTTCATCGCTGAGATCAAAGTAAGATTTTTGAATTGGCTCTTCACCTGGTTTGACTATTAAATACGAGCCAGCAGGTACATTTTTGACATTATGGAATACAGTTGAATTATTCCGCCCATCAAACAATAGGTTAGTTGACATCAATAGGCGAATAGGATCAATTTCAAGATTACAGATTTTAGCAAGTGCCTTAATTTCTGATGCCCAATAAAAGTCATCATTTCTATATAAATAAGAAATGGGCTTAATACCGAGTCGATCTCGGCATACATAAAGAACATTCTCTTCTGAATCAAAGAAACTGAACGCAAACATACCATTTAATTTTGGTAGTGTTGCTTCAACACCAAAGATAATAAGATGATAAAACAATACTTCAGTGTCAGATTGGCTTTTGAGATTAACGCCTTCCTCAATCAGTGGCTCTCTAAGCTCTAAAAAATTATAAATTTCACCATTGTAAATTAAACTATAACGCTCATTGCAGAATGGTTGATTGCCAGCTTCGCTCAAATCTAGGATACTGAGTCTCGTATGAGCGACACCATAATTCTCTTCAACCAAACAACCAAAATTATCAGGTCCTCGATGCGAAAGAGTTTGCCCCATTTTATCAAGTTTCTGACTTTCGACAGATTTACCTGGCGCAAGTAACATTCCTGCGATTCCACACATAGTATTTACCTTTTCCCCTTAATGCTACGAACTTACATTATACAACGTTAAAAATGAATATAAAAACACCCATGTTATGAAGCTATGAAATTTTGTGTTGAAGAATGAAACGAAGGGTGTCCTTGAGGTGATTGTATTAGAAATGTTCCGTCATGTTGGATAGTACTTGAGTCCATATAGAATTGCTATTGGTCGGACACAGGTGCTAGCTCGACACATATTAACTGAAATCACACCTAGTGATTTCAAATAGTATCTAAAATAAATTCTAAAATACATGCGGATTAAAAGATTTTGAATGTCTAGATATGGCAACTAAAATTCTCAATTCATTCTGTGAAGATTTTGTAGTAAGTTGTAATGATACTAATCTCCTGCTGGTTGTGGTACTGCACTGAACGTTTCCTCTTGCCGTTTTTGTTTACGATTCCAGCGCATGAGATAATACGAGGGAATAACCATTATTGCGAAGAGAACCCCACCTAATACATAAGGCGTTATTGGATCAAACTCAAAGAGGACACCAGCAATCGCACTACCTACAATAATCGATAAACTCACCGCCGATTGATACAAACCCATCACACTACCGCGTTGGTTGGTTGGAACGGTTTCACTGATGATAGATTGTAGGGCAGGCATTTGTAACCCTGTTCCCATGGCAAAGAGGAATAATGAAATACCAGCTGAGATAGGTACTGCAATGATTACAAGAACAAACATCGAAATACTTCGGATAATTGCTCCAACTAAAACAACTACACCATCTCCAAAGCGTTGTGAAATTCGCTTGAGCATAAACCCTTGAGTCACAATTTGACCCACGCCAACCATCGCAAATAAGATACCGATACCTAACTCAGCTTGGTCAGGATTATCCGCAAAAAGAACGGCATCCCCAAAGAGCGAGAATGTAGATTGCAACATTGAGAAGGCTAATTGTGCGCCAAATGAAATCACCAAAATACCCACTAATGGCATGTTACTGATGACACCCGAGAAGGTGAGTTGAGGTTGTTTACCCTTTTTATTCTCATCCATCTGCTCATCGCTAACAGTTTCTTCTAGCACAAAATATGTTAGCAGAACAACAATCCCAGCTACAATTGCTGCAAAGACATACGGTGTTTGGTAACTGAATTGGCTTGATAAAATACCACCAATAGCAGGTCCTACAATGAATCCAACCCCAAAGGCTGCAAACAAATAACCCAATGCTGTAGTTCGCTGTTTAGGCGAGCTAATATCTGTGATATAGGCTTGAGCAACAATAATATTGCCGCCTGTTATGCCATCTAAAATACGTGCGGCAAATAATAGCCAAACAGACTGAGCGAAGCCTAGCATCAAGAATGCAACAACAGTGCCGACTTGGCTAACCAATAAAACAGGAATGCGTCCATAACGGTCAGAAAGCTTGCCCAAATATGGACCCGCGACAAACTGTGCCGCGAAGAAAGACGTGTTTAAAAGCGTAATTGTAGATGCAGATAAATTAAATTCGCGTGATGCGTAAAGCGGTAAAATCGGCAACACCATTGATGCACCGACGATTTGTACAAAAACTATTAGCAGAATAACGATAAGACGCTTATCGAGTATATTCTGCTCAGATTGATTTTCCATTTAGTTGAATAATTCCAGTCCTGTGGACATAACTAGACTTTAGATAATATCACGAGCGCATATCTTACATAGTTGTTAATTTGATTTACTAATCAAATTTTCACAGAGGATGTAGCATATCAGCATTGAGTTGGAGCCGAATAAATTTTAAGTCATCGGTAATAAGATTTGATGATGAAGTTTTGAGCGACAATTCAACTGAGTCATCAATAATCACTCTTAAACGATATATATCACCTTGGAATATGCGTTCAATAACTTTCGCTTGTATTTGACCATTACCATCTAATATTAGGCTATCAGGATGAATCAGGTATTTTTCAGCGGTCAAATCAAAATCCACATATTTACGTAAAAAGTTTGCAGACACTATATTCGTTAATCCCAAAAATTGCGCTATAAATTCCGATTTAGGATGACGATACAACTCCTCTGGCGTATCATATTGCTCAATGAGACCCCTATTCATAATCGCAATGCGGTCTGCGATTGCATAGGCTTCTTGCTGGTCATGTGTGACATAAATTGCCGTTAATCCGATTTGCTTAATGATGTCTTTGAGTTCAATAACAAGTCGCTCTCTTAATCCTGCATCTAACGAACCAAGAGGTTCATCTAACATTATTAGCTTAGGTTGTGGCGCAAGACTTCTTGCCAATGCAATACGTTGTTTTTGACCACCTGACAAGGCATCAATATCGCGCAGATGATACTCATCCAATCCGACTAATGTTAGCATTTCATCAACGATTTGTGTTCGCGTATCGGCAGACATACCTTGCATCTTTAATCCAAAAGCGACATTTTCTGCAACATTCATATGTGGAAATAAGGCAAAATCTTGAAACATCAACCCAAAACCGCGTTGATGAATTGGAATAGGCTTTATGTTTTCATCATCATACAAAATTTGACCTTGATAATCATTTTCTAAGCCAGCAATAGCACGCAGTAGCGTGGTCTTACCACTACCGCTTTCCCCTAATAGACAGATAATCTCCCCATCTTCAATTGTGAGATTGATGTTATCAAGCACTTTGGTAGAGCTATCGTACTGATAAGAAACATTCTTCACTTGAAGCATTAAAATTCTCCTATACCTGCTTGGCGCACGCGCTCAATAGCGACGAAACTCACGGCACAGACGAGCATCAATAGTGAACTCATAGCGAGAGCTTGTCCATAATTAGTGATTCCGGGTTCACCCAATAATCTGTAGATAACCAAGGGCATTGTCGCTGAATCTGCGCGAACAACAAATAAAGATGCCCCAAACTCGCCCATGCTAACAGTAAATGCAAAAGTTGCCCCCACAATGAGTCCTCGACTAATAAGTGGTAGTTCAATATGCCACCATGTTTTAAGTGGTGATGCGCCGAGTATAGCACTGGCTTCATATAAATTTTCAGGGATAGCACGAATTGCAGGTAATACGCTCCTAATTACAAAGGGAATAGCAATCAGCGTATGTGCAATGGGAATAATCCACCAAGAGGCGCGTAAATCGAGCGGTGGTTCGTCTAATGCTAATGTAAAACCAAATCCTAATGTAACCGCACTAGTTGCTAAAGGTAGCATGAAAATCGGGTCAAGTAATTGGGATAACCATTTTGGGCGGTTACGTCCAGCAACAAGGTAGGCAGTTATTAACCCAAAAATGATGGCTACAAATGTAACCACAAAAGCAATTTTCAACGAATTAAATGTAGCAGAAAGGGGGGAGATGGCTAAAACAGAACTATCATCTAAGCCCGATAGCAACGCATAGTATTCAAGTGAAAATGCGCCTTCACGCATAAATGACCGTCCAACTAAGGCGAGTAGTGGCGTAAATAAAAGCAATACCATGATTGTTAGGTTTCCGCCAAGGAGTAACCTCTCATGCCAAGTTTTTGCAGGACGAGCAATATTTTGATTACTTTGCAGAGTCGTATCAGCAATACGTTGTTGTAATCGGGTATAGACTGCCATCATCAATAGCATAGTCATAATTTGTACGAGAGATAACGCAGCAGCCAGCGGTAAATTGAATAGATTCTGTGCCTGATAGAAAATCTGCACTTCTAGCGTCATATATTGCAAGTCACCTAAAATGAGGATGACTCCAAAACTTGTGAAGGTGAAAATAAAGACCAAGATGAAAGCGGCTAAAATCGCAGGTCGCAAAATAGGTAAACGAATCTTTAGCCATAAATCTCTACCTGATGCCCCTAAAACTTGGGCAGCTTCTTCTATATGCGCTGATTGATTCGCCCAATAGCTGTTAATCATTCTGAGCGCAATCGCATAGTTATAAAATACATGGACTATCAAGATGATTTCGAGTGTGCCACGCAATTGAAGAGGAGCTTCTTCAAACGCAAATAGCGACATGAGCCACTCATTCAGAAATCCACGGGGACCCACCAATGACATAAATGCTGTAGCGACCACTACCGTTGGTAATACAAAGGGCAATGTTGATAAAGATAGTAAGAGGGATTTGCCTTTGAAGTGATAACGAGTGAAGACATATGCACTTGGTAGGGCAAGGGCAATCGTTAAAATTGTTGATAAAAATGCTTGCCACGTTGTTCGTAAGAAAGTTTCTATATAGAGTGAACGAGTTGCTAGAGTAATAAAACCACTTATATCTAGTTGACCATTATCAATTAGACTATAAGTGAAAATAGACCCGAGTGGATAAAAGAAGAAAATAGTTAGGAAGATGAGTGGTACGAGCAATAACCCGTACCATAACAATTTTCTCAATGACATCAATCGAGAACCGTTTCAAGCCAATCTTGAATCCACATATCTCGGTTTTCTTCAATATCGGCATAGTCTAAATTGGCGGGAACGTCAGGAATTTGCGCGTATTCTGCAAACAGTTCCGGCAATGTGGCTTCGCTATTCACAGGAAAAACAAACATTTGCTCTGGCACGTCTTGTTGAAATTCTACACTGAGCATCCAATCTATGACTTGTTGTGCTTCTTGCTCATGTTCAGTGCCATCAAGGATGCCAGCAAATTCAATTTGACGGAAGCAAGTGCCATCTGCGACGATGCTGGCTGTAGTTGCCATCTCAGTTTCTTCATTGTAAGTGAAGGGAGGGCTACTAGCATAGCTCACAACAAGCGGATATGTTCCATCTTCACTGCCTTGTGTAAAGTTGCCATAGTAGGCTGTACTCCAATCTTCTGCAATGAGTGTCTCGTTTGCGACTAAGTCTGTCCAAAAATCGAGATAACTATACTCATTTTCTTCTGAGGGTTCGCCAAATTCTGCAACTGTAGCCATCAAAAATGCGAGACCTGGCGAGGATGTAGCAGGATTTTCAACTACCAGTAATCCTTCATAATCCGAAGATGTCAAGTCAGCGAGGCTTGTAGGAATGGCAAGGTCATTGTCTTCAAAATAGGCTATGTCATAGTTGAGACACACATCACCATAATCAATGGGTGTCACGCTGAATGTATCGTCTAAGATAAATTGCTCATCCACATTTTCAAGCAGTGGAGATTCATACGGGATAAATATTTCTGCATTGAGCGCACGACTCAGAAAAGTATTATCAACACCAAATAATACATCACCTAATGGATTTCCCGCGCTCAATACGGATTGGTTGACTACTTGCCCCGCATCGCCCGCACGCAAGATGTCGACAACGATTCCAGATTCTTCTTGGAAATTTGCAATCAATTCATCACTGACATTGAAACTGTCATGGGTGACAAGTGTAATCGTAACAGGCTCATCTTGAGCGAAGGTCATATAGAAATTTGAGAGTAATAAAACGAATAGAACAAAAATAGTACGTAAACGCATCTGACTGTATTCTCCTTATGTTAGTTAGGAATACTGCTGTAGAAAGCAAATCACCCCTAACGGGGTGCTCTAGGGGTGATTTGATATACAGCCAGAATAGCTGTAAACACTTCCTACGCCAGTATTACCCGGTTCAGGTATTAGGGTCGGTGTGGTACTACACACCCTCTCAGCCAACTTACGTTAGCTCCCCTGGTTGAATATATAGTTTGCATTTTTATTATAGCGTGAAATAGGTTGAATAGCAACGCAGATTGCCAGAATCTCATGATGATTTGTGGAATTCTTGTATCCACTTACGTCGATTTGCATCGCGTGCGATTTTTCCGCTAGAGGTTTTTATAAGCCACTTACTCTGAACGAAAGTGATAAATGAGGCTGAAACAGTTGATTGTTGTGCGATAGCTTGACGGATAGCTTTTTTGACTAATTTTTCGTCTATGTTGTCTGTAGGTTCTAATTCAGCAACCACAACAATCAGCTCAGTCCCTTCACGTTCATCGGGGATGCCAAAAATAACGCAGCGTCCATCATGAACACCATCAATTGTGTTGACTATTGCCTCAATATCTTGTGGATAGACATTCTTACCAGCATTGATTATGAGGTCTTTTTTGCGCCCAATGATGTAAACTTCACCTTGAGCTATATAGCCCATATCTCCTGTGTGATACCATCCTGCAGAAAATGGATTTAGGTCAGGTCGATGATGATAGCCTTGTAGCATACAATTACTCTTAATGAAAATTTCGCCGATGTGTCGTTCTGGCAATTCTTCACGATTATCATTCACTATTTTTAAATTTGTATTCTGGATTACTGTTCCACAGGAAACGACTTCTAACCCTCTTTTTACGGGGAATGCGATATTATTTTTTTGTAATTTGGTAGCGTCAATGATGTCGACTGTAGGGTATTCACCTATATAAGTTTGTGTTACGGCAAAGCTGTTTTCAGCCATTGCGTAACTAACCGCAAATTGCGATTCAGTTAAACCACATTCGGCAAATCTTTCTAAAAATTTTTGATGACTATCGTGCCTCACAGGTTCAGAACAATTGATGAAAGCACGAACACTTTCTAATGATAGAGAGTCACTATCGCGTTGTCTAATGCGACGTGCCATATGATTATAAGCAAAATTCGGTAGCCAACAAAGCGTTGCGCTATAGTGATGAATGGCTTCTAGCAACATTGCAGGGTGCGCTATCCAATCAAAAGGGGACATTAATATTAGCGGTATTCCTTGAACGATAGGTAGTAAAAATCCAGCTATTAAACCCATATCATGATAGAGAGGTAGCCAACTCGCAATGACATCGTCTGGCGATAGAGCAATAGCATCACTATATGAGGCGAGTTGATTTAAAACTGCCTCATGAGATAGTGCGACGCCTTTTTTTAAGCCTGTTGTTCCGCTTGAATGTTGTAGAAATGCAATTGATTGTGCTGTAATAGTTGGCGATACAACTTCTATATCTTTTTCAGAAGGGGTTATGGAAATAATAGGGCAACTAACAATATCTCGTAAATAAGATGTATAACTATCCGCGGTGACAATTGCCTTCGCATCTGAGAAATGTACAATTTTAGCCAAACTTTGGCTGTAAATTTCGGGGTCAAGTTTATCTGTGAGTGTAGGGAACATGGAAGGAATTGCCCCGATGAGTATCGCTCCCCAAAAAGCGTAAATACTATCCAATATGTTCTGGTGCGCTATGAATACGAGGTCTGTTGCTTGAATGCCTTGTTTTTTTAGTGCAATGCCATATTTTCGTGCTTTGTGTATAAAATCAGCGCGAGTGATTTTTATTGGGCGTTTACCTGTTTCTATAAAGATGACGGCTATTTCATCGCCACCATTTAGTGTAATTGCATCGTGTAAGGTCTGATAATGGTGTCTATTTTGGATAGTGAGCATATTAATCTAAATCACGCATCACACGCGCAACAATCAAATTGAGAGTATCCATTTTTTCAACCGTTAAGTCAGGGTCAGGGATGTAAACATCAAATTCTTGCTCAATAAAAACGCCTAATTCTGCTAAAGCAAAGCTGTCTATATAAAGTTCCGTAATGATGCCCTCATCGTCTGCTAAGTCATAATCAGATTCGTGAAGGAGTTCATCTAACACATAATCTCGAATTGTTTGGCGAATTACAGTTTCATCCAAGGTGTTCATTCCTCATGATGGTCTAGGTTGTCAATTATGATTTCCGCTAATGCTTGTGTACCTTCGGCTGTAATATGAATTGGACTATCTGTAAATTCTTGTGCAGGTATCGTATCCCATAGGTCGATATACTGCCAATCATTTTCGTCTGCATACTGCCTCAGTAAGTCTCTATATTGGTCATATGCCCAACGTGGATAAAAACTGTTGTATCGAACCTCACTATTTTCACCATCACTAATGAATATTGGCTCATTGACTATAAATATTGGTACATCATCGGTCAGATTAATGCCTGCTTGAAGCACATCAAATGCTAAGTCTTCTTGTGCAAGTGTTGTTGGCTCATCAAAAACTGACCATGAATAGTCTTCGTCAAAATCAGATTGTCGTAACGTTATATTTTCAGGAATAACTTGGTCAATTCCCGTTGTAGCCCATGATAATCCGTAGGTTTGTAACCGAAACAAATCGGCTAACTGCCGACGCTGACCTACAATTGTTTGTTCCCAAATATTCGGTTGATAAAATTGCTCATTATTTGGATTAATATTTAGCTCATTTTCCTCAATTAAAAGACGTAATCGAGGTAAATTGTTTTGAACCAATGGTGAAAAAACTTGCTGCTCAGGTGGAAAAGATGCCAGAGAAATAAGCCAAATGATCATATCTGGCTGATAGTTCATGGCTTCATCCAATATCAGCAAATCTTTGGTTATTGACATAACGGGGTAGCCTAGGTTGTAAGCAACGACTCTTTGCCCATTGATAGTTAAATTTGCTTGATTTATTTGAGCCGATAGAGTTTCTTCATTATTGAGTAACCAGCCCCAAGTATTGCTATCGCCAATCAGAATAACTCTATATTCATCATCAACTGAATTGGAGCTGATTTCGTGAGAAGCAAACATAGCTGATAGATTAGTCAGAGAGACATTATAGGATTCTGATGGGTTTTCACCATAGGGTAGGCGCGGACGTGCATGATATAGATAGCCATAAAGTGAAAGTTTGCCTATTAGTTCCATCGGGTAGACTAGAGCGAAAATTAAGTTACATAGTCCAAACAAGATAAGTGCTTTGAAAATAACTCGAAGTAGAAAACCCCAAGTCTTAGGAATGTTGTCTATAAAAGACCAATTGCTCATTGGTTTAATCCGAATAATTTAGCAAAGACTGTGATAGCCTGTTGAAAATCTGGCATCATAAACCATACCCAGCCTAAAACGACAAACTGGAACGTAATTAACCATGAAATAAGGTCAGCTAAGCGCTGTCGGCGAGGATATTTTTTTAGGTCTCTATAAAATCGGCGTGTTCTGTCTGACCATTGTTTATGGATAAAAAGTCCAATCCCATGCCAAATTCCCCACATGAGAAAATTAATTGTCACGCCGTGCCAAAGCCCAATGACAATCATGGTGGCAAGTTGTGCCGTCAATATAACCAATATCGGTGATGGTTTAGGTTGCTGACGTAGAAGTTGTCTTGAAAGAGGTGAGAACACATAAAATCTTGCCCAATCACTTAAGGTAATATGCCAACTTTGCCAAAATTTCGTGATGCTCGTTTGCATATAGGGTTGTTTAAAATTTTCTGGCAATTTAATCCCGAATAAGATTCCAATTCCGATTGCAATATCAGTATATCCACTGAAATCGAAAAATAATCTGAGCGAATACCCATATAGCAATAACCATAACCCCCATGTGTTATCCGCTTGCAAGGCATGTACGGGATTAAGTGACAACCCTTGTGCTAAGGTATCAGCAACCACAAATTTCTTGAAAATGCCAATGCTGATACGCGTGAACCCCTCAACATATCGTTCCTGAAATGCAAGGTTATTATGCAGCTCTCGGAAATCTTTAATAAATCGTTCAGCCCGGTCAATAGGTCCTGCAATAAAGGTCGGAAAAAATAAAACATAACTCACATATTCTTGAAGGGATAATGACGGCAAAATGCCTGTTTGTCTATCACGGATAGTATGAATTAAACGAAATGCAACATAAGAAAAGCCTAACCAATTCAAATCTAAGCCTAATGCTAAATCAACATTTTGTCCTGTCCCGCTTCGGATAAACCGACTAACTGCCTCTGCAAGATACTCAGTTTTCAGAATTATGAACAAAAAAATGATGAACATCAGCAGAACGTTAAGACGGAATGTAAATTTACGTGTACCGATACTAACGGTAGCAATTAATCCAATTAGGATAATAATAAAAATTAGAGGTGGAGGTCGCGATGCAATGAGCCAATTATAATCTATATCTACAATCCGTAGCGATGACAATACCAGTATCACAAAGAGTATTACACCAAAAGCGAAGATGTCTTGTCGTTCTATTGCTTGCTCATTGTGCCGAGTCAAATACCAAGTTGCAACGACAGTAGAAATTGTGAGAGTTGGTAGGAAAAAGTCAAGCCAGCGCACAAAAATATCAGGTTGAAGGACATAGACAAAGAGGATACTTAGCGTAAATAATACCCAATTTCGCCACTTTACTGGAACGATAAGTGCATAAAGGATCGCAATTCCAACAAGCACCCCAATCGTCGCTAAATCTAATCCCAAGTTAGAAGCCTTGATAAATAAATTGTGGCGCGTTATCGCTTGATACAATGACCACCAGAATGATAATCAAGCATAGCGCGACAGCAAATAAATTCTCACAGTTGAAGATATGGCGCATCATTCACCTTCACCGCACCAACGCCATTCTCCATCTTCTTGCACAACATTGTAGCTCGTTAGAGGAAATTCACGGTTTTCTGTCCCATAGAGAGCCACTATCTCGCCTGTGCAGGAAACAATATTTCCCTCTGCGGTACATTCCATGTTCTCAATGCTTGCTTCTACACTTGCAAAGGAGGCTGCTTCACGCTCAATGGTTTCTTCAAGGTCGCTACAGATTAAGTTGCGAATTTCGTCCCCATCGCTATTAACCTTTGCTAGTAAATATGCCTCAACAACACCCTCAGCCGAATCATTGCTATGATTCTCACCGCTGCATGCTACGAGAATTAGAGACATTAGGATTAACAAACCCAATCGTAAAAACATTATAGATCTTTTCTCACTAGGAACTGATTTTCTCGAAGTTTATCTGATGCTATAGCAATTGTGTAGTTATAGACTGTTACTTTTTGTGTTACAAAAATAAAACAATTAATTTCTTAATTATTGAGATGTAGAAATTAATTTATCATTCAACTGTGTTTATCTAATTTCGACATAGGATTTGTAATAATGCAAAAAGTAACAAACTTGGTGATGTTAGCTATGGGATTACTCTTTATAGGTTTTTTTGCCAGTGTAAGCCAAATTGAAGCGCAAACAAGCGGTGTATCTTTGTCAATTCCATCAATAGGGGTAGAAGCGTCAATTACTGATGCTCCCTTAAATCCCCAACTAGGTACTTGGGATGTCTCACATCTTAATATGAACGTAGGACACCTAATGGGTACAGCATGGTTTGGTTCGGGTAGTAATATAGTTTTGGGTGGACATTCCGAAACACCTAGCCTAGCGCCCGATATTTTCTATAATTTAGATTCAGTATCAGTAGGTGACGAAATTCTTGTCAATGTAGATGGTAGCCAACGTCATTACGTTGTTACAGAGGTGACATCAGTCAGCCGATTTGATATGAGGATTGCATATCCGACTGCATTTGAGCAACTCACAATTATTACTTGCCAACGCGATTCCTACGATGGGAATGCTGGACAATACCAAAGCCGAGTTGTTGTAAAGGCTGTTCCTGTTTAAGAGTAACTTTGGGTGCATTTTAGTTACGAGTAGCTAGAATGCACTTTTCTCAGGTTGTTTCTAAGGCTGCTAATTCTTTTTGCTCACTTTTTTTGAGCTTTTGACGCACTAGAATATAAGAATCTTCTATCATTTCTTGAATGCGTTTATCATCTATTTCTCCATTGATAGTCACTGTATTCCAATGCTTCTTATTCAAATGATAACCGGGTTGTACTGCCTCATAAGTCTCTCGCAAGATAACAGCTTCTATTGGATCACATTTTAGACTTATGCTAGGTGGTTCTTCATCAATAGGGATTAGTGCGAACATCTTATTCTTTACTTTAAATACTGCCGCTTCGGGTCCAAATGGAAATTCCTCATAAGCACCCGTCATAGATAGGCAATACTCTCTCAATGATAATCTATCTAACATAAACTACCTTTCATCGCAAAACATCTAATAGTTGGTTGCTGGTTACAAGGCGTTGTGCCACCATGCGGAGTAATAATCCCTCAATTGCAAAACCCAATTCGGGGTCATCTTTTCTGATTATTTCTAATTGTTCCTTTTCTAAGCCCCAAATAATCGTGTGCATATCTGAAATAACCGTAGCTGAACGGTCACGTTCTAAAATAAAACTGATTTCTCCTACAAGAGTCCCCATACTCAAAGTACGCAAACGAATAGGATTACTATCATAATTTAAATAAACTGATACTTGCCCTATCTCGACAAAATACAAAATATTCGCAAAGCCACCTTGATGAATAATGATAGTTTTAGGTGAATATTGGCGTTTGGTCATATATTGAGGCAATCTTTTGGCATGTTCCTTACTCATTCCCATATCGACTAATTGCATCCATATTACAGAGGGAATATGTGTTTGTGTTACACCCTCAACAGCTAATAGTTCAGATTCACAATATTCTAATGCGCGATCTAAATCACTTTCAAAAATTAAATTGCTCTTAATATCTAAATCCTCCACAATTCTGACAATTGACTTGTTTTTCTCAAAATCGGAGAAGACGACTTTGAAATCGTGTTTATTTGCAAGTAATTGGACTTTATTAAGACTCAATAGGGCTGAGGAATCTACGCCCGCTACACGACGAAAATCGATGATTAGATATTCCATTTCATTTGTCGATAACTCAATATGTTGCTTGATGTGTTCGATGATACCGTCTGCCGTGCCAAAAAATAGAAAACCTGTTAATTCTAATATATGAATTCTCTTTCCCAATGAATCAATCACTTTTGTAAAATGTGGATTACGCTCTACGGTACTTGATAAATTTTCGGCAGATACGGAACGATAGATAATGCTAATGCGACTATATGTTCCCACGAATACGAAGACCATTACGAATAAGCCTAAAAATATTCCCTCTAAGAACCCAACAAAAATAACTGTCAGCATAATTAGTAGAGCAACCAAATATTCGACAGTGGTGAATTTACGATAGCCTTGAATGACCCATGCATCAATAAATTCTAGCCCAAGGAAAATGAGCAACCCGCCAATTACAGCAGTGGGTACATAGATAAGAATTGAAGACCAAAAGAATAGTGTTACGAAAATGAGACTTGCTGCAATAATATAAACTAAGCGTCCTACTGCGCCGATATTGTAATTCATGGTTGTCATTGTTGTTGACGAAAAAGCCGCGTTACCTCCAAATGCACCTATAATCAGGTTCATGATGCCATTCGCATATATTTGTTCATCAATATCAATATCTTCTTGAATAATCAGACCAATACCTCTGAGATTAAGCGCCAGATGAATAAGGGCTACTACAATCAAGGTCACAATATTGCCGAATTGCTTTTGAATTGCAGACCAATCGACACTTGCTAATTGAGATATTTCAGGCGGATTCCATGTGATATTTCCAATATTACCCAGCACAAACCCATTCGCCTCTGCTTCCACAAATGAGATATTTGTCATACCTAGTAACCCATATACTATTGCGACGCTAGAAATTAATATCACAGGAATTAGCAACTGATTATTGATCAACCGTTTACTAAAAAATAAGATGAAAGCAATTATGAAACCAGGTAACCAGACGATATAATTTTCTGCTTGAAAAAGTACCAGCAAATTAGAAACGTCTAGTTCAAAAGGAGTCATTAATTGAAATGCACCTTGAATCAATAGCCATCCATTACCAGCAAGGAAGCCTCCAATAACAGGATACGGAACATAACGAATAAATTGTGTTAGCTTAAAATGACCAACGCAGACAAATACCATGCCTAATACCAAAGTAGATAGGCTTATCAAAATGAGGACAGTTGCTATTAAATCTTTGTCAGGTGCTATAGCGAGAGTGGTTGTCATAGAAACTAGAATTATCACCAATGAACTTTGCATCGAAGGAAATAATTGATAGTGACTAGAAAACACAGCGCTAACAAGCATCGCAATGAATATGCTGAATAACATGATACCAACACCATAAGCTAATGAAGGCGCTAGTGTTCCAGAGAACAATAAACTGGCTAAAGAAAAACTAAGCATCACTTGAAGAAATGCAATAACTAATCCTGCGGTCAAATCTTTGAGTAGATTATCGACTTTAAAGTCGAATGATAAAGTATCTGCTAATTTTCCAAACATATAAATCCTGAAGAAACGATAACTTCATATTAATAAATGTAAGTATGAATAACATTCGGACATTGTGCAAATAATTGATGATGATATTAGCTACTGTATTGAACATCTAAGTATATTTAGCTTGTTAGCCAAATAATTTATTGTCTCATGATTTATATAAGGGCTGTACTGTTGTTCAGCTAAAGGCTGTGATAATAATTTTAATCCCATTGATGCGCCTACAAGCTGGGCGATGCTTACATTATTTTGAGGTATCTGGGTTGCACATTTGACTGCCGCTATATAATTGTTGGGGTATCGTAATATGCAATACAAGACCTGTGTAACAATTTCTTGCGGTTTTTCTCCACTACCAAGATGACGTAACGCATGTGTTTCACTTCCCCAACCAAGTACATGCCCGATTTTGCGTATAGTCATGTCGTAATCGTCACTAATTCCAGATGAAAGTTCCCATATAGTAGAAAAGTAAAGTTCGTATGATGTTCTATCTAACATACACTTTATTAGTGACATAAGTCCTAGCCTACAGGCGATTAGCTCTGAGTCTTCAGAAGAACGCAGAATAAGTTCCCTCAAACTTGCAATATCATCTTGATACAAATACGCGAGAAATACAAAATCAAGAAGATTATTTGAACTTACAAGGTCATCTTCATAAGTAGACAAAACTCTCGAAACTGTGATTTCTAACAGAGTTTCTGCTGACTGAGAGGTAAGACTATTAGCTTTTTCTTGGAGAATTAAGTTGCTTAAAACTATTCCAAGTAACATTGTTTGAGCAGAATCAAAACCCATAGGTAAATCGTAACCTTGTATTCACAATTTATTCTATAACTTGTGGTAGTCTATAATAGTAACAGATTTAAACTATGGAGAAGAATTAATGGAATTTGTGCGGAAGCACCACCAAAAACTATCTACAGCCTTATTGTTAATTGTTATCTTCCTAGCTGGCTATGTTGTTGGTGGCTTGAACCCATCAATAACTCAAGCTCAAGATAACCCACAAGCGATTGGTGATGTTGATGAGGCATTTGCTCCTCTTTTTGAAGCATATCAGCTCATTCAATCACGCTATGTTGCTGGCGATGAAGTTGATACCAATATACTCGTAAATGGTGCGCTTACCGGGATGATTGATGCTTTAGGCGATCCATTCAGTAGTTATTTTGACCCCGAAGCATATAACAGCTTTACAACACAATTGACGGGCGATATAGAAGGCATTGGTGTAGTCATATTCACGAATGATGATGACCGAGTTGAGGTACAGCAAGTCTTTGAAGGAACAGGCGCAGACATAGCAGGCGTGCGTCCGGGCGATGTGTTCATTGAAGTTGATGGAATAAATGTCGAAAGCTATGACCAAACCCAATTAGGTGGAGTAGTACGGGGCGAAGCTGGAACAACTGTTGATATTACCTTCCTACGTGAAGGCGAGGAAGTTACATTGACAATTACCCGTGTTCGCTTTGAAGTCCCTAATGTTGAGTATGAATTGTTGGAAGAATCCAATGTAGCCTATATCAGCATGGCAGATTTCAATGCGCGTTCACGCCCACAACTTGATGAAGCACTGGCTGAACTTGATGTAAATTCGCGTAATGGTCTTATCTTTGATTTACGTGATAATCCGGGTGGAACATTAGCTTCTGCGGTAGATGTTGCCAGCGCCTTTATTGAAGATGGTGTTATCTTATATGAATCATTCGCTGATGGTAGTGAACAGACCTTTGATGCAAATGGTGCTTTTGCTGATGTAACCGTACCGATTGTTGTTCTCATCAATGAAAACAGTGCAAGTGCATCTGAACTAGTTTCTGGCGCAATGCAAGACCAAGACATCGCATATGTAATTGGTGAGGTTTCATTTGGTAAAGGTACAGTCCAAACGGTGCAACCACTCAGTAATGATGGAGCGCTACGCTTAACAATTGCTCGTTATTTACTACCTAGTCGGCGATGGATTCATGATGTAGGTGTAACACCAGACCTCATCGTGCCATTTGATGAACTAGAAGCAGAAGAAGGCGATGCTGACCCTCAATTAGATGCGGCACTCGATTTCCTGATTAACGGCGGCTAGGTGCTAGCTAATATTAAATAAAAAGAGTCTCATGCAAATATGAGACTCTTTTTGTTTGGATAAGATGAATTTACACAAGCTCTTGACTGAGTAAAATATCCAACGCACCTTCATCATCGTAATTCTCACGGAAACGCGCAATGAATTCAGGTGTTGTGTAATTTTTGCTTTGTGGACCATTATGTTCAAGCACATAAGTTGCACATAAAGCCCCAATAGCACCACATAACTTTAAAGATAAGCCTTTGGATAAGCCAACAATAAAGCCAGCACGGTAAGCATCACCTGCACCTGTTGGGTCAACAATTTCTTTAGGGCTAAATGCAGGTACTGTTACAACTTCTCCATTAGTAAATATTTCTGAACCATCACCACCGTGCGTAATCACTAACAAATCAACAGCATGACGCAAATCGTCCATGCTCATACCCGTTTTCTTCATAACCATGTTCGATTCATATTGATTAATTACCATCAAATATGCTCCCTGCATATCATGTTGAAGGGTATCGCCATCCATCCGAGCAATCTGCTGGCTAGGATCATAGACAAATTTCAAACCTCGCTCACGACATTCGTTGCTGAGATTTGTCATTGCGGCTGGATCATTCGGTGAGATAATCACTAAATCAGGTGATGTGTTATCTGGCATATCTGCTAATTTATAATCTGCAGCTTTTGCCATTGCGCCACTATAAAAGGATGCAATCTGATTGTTTTCAATATCTGTATTGCAAAAAAAAGAGGCTGTAAAGACATCGTCATGTTGTTGCACTGTGCTTGTATCAACACCAATATCTTCTAACCATTTACGATAATCTGGGAAATCCCGTCCCACTGTCCCCATTAGGCGAGGGCGAATGCCTAATTTTGCCATATTGAAGGCGATATTCGCGGCGACACCACCCCAATGTTTGGTCATATCTTCAACAAGGAAACTCAAGCTGACTTGCTGTAATGCGTCTGACACGATGTGTTCTTGGAAACTACCCGGAAAGCGCATGAGATAATCGTATGCAACTGAACCCGTAACGACAATATCTTGCATTTTTATACTCACAGTAT
The DNA here is from genome assembly GCA_965230145.1 of Phototrophicaceae bacterium. Lineage (GTDB taxonomy): Bacteria > Chloroflexota > Anaerolineae > Aggregatilineales > Phototrophicaceae > JAUZRW01. The sequence continues at coordinate 605,963 of CBDDKI010000002.1, read as the reverse complement.
TTGCTAATTCAAAAGAAAAGACAGAGTAGTATAGCATATAAGTTCTTAAAATTAAGATAAAGAACTATAATCAGAGATGATTATAGAAAAGTTGCGGAGCAATAATAATGAGTGACAGCCCAAATGGAAAAAATCATACCAAGCAACCCGATGAAGATAAGCGTCCACCAGAGTTTGTTTCGTCTCGTCGCGGACGGATGGTGTCGGTATATGGCTTGGTAGAGCGTATTATTGAACAATTTGAACTAGAGCATGGCGAAGGGGAGTCTGATGCGATAAGAGAGACAACAAGTGACCTTGAACGACGAAAACTCGTTCGAGATGTCGCTGATTATATTTTTGGTGTTGAATCAGTCCATCTGAGTCCTCATGAGCAAGCCCGATTAATTGCGATGGCAAATGCTGAAATTTTCGGCTATGGTCCTTTAGATGAACTATTTAAAGATGAACGTATCACGACAATTTCACTAGAAGGGGCGCAAAAGGTTGGTGTACGTTATGGACCTGCCCAAGATTTAACGATATTAGACCCTATTTTTGACGATACACCTCATATGCGACGCATTATTAAACGGCTTTTATTTCATGCAGAAGCAGAACTTCGTAGTAACCTCTCAATTATTGAAACAGGTCTCGTAATAGATAACCGTCGCGTATCCTTAAATGTAGCTCTACCACCATTTGTTCCAGAAATTGCTGTTGATATTCGTCTACATCCTGTTCAGTTACCTACTTTTGAAGACTGGTTAGATCAAAATATTCTTAACAAAAAAACGCTATCGTTGTTAAACGCTATTATGCAGTCAGAACACGGTTTATTGATTGTGGGTGATACTGAGTCAGGTAAAACAACACTTTTATCTATGTTATTACAAATAATCTCAGGCGAGAATTTGGTGAGTGTTGAACGTGCTAGCGAACTTTTCCTCCCTGATGGTGCAGAATCTTTATCAACACAGTGGGCATTTAATGAAAAACCAGAGATTACTTTTGGGGAGCAGATTATCTTTGCATTAGAACATCAGCCGAAAATTATAGTGCTTGATGAAGTACGCGCTGATGAACCCCATGCAGTTGCACCACTCTTGAAAGAAGATAATATTCCACGCCAGATTTGGTCTTTTAGAGGTACTTCTGAACCAAAACGCCTTACCAGCGCCTTGGGAATGTTAGCGAGAATATCAGATAGTACTCAACCTGAGCATATGGTACTGAACTTATATAAACGCTTACCGTTTGTAGTCATCATCAAGCGACGCAAAGGTAAATTACAAATCCGCGAGATTGCAGAGTGGCAATTTGCAGATACCTCAAATCAGAGTAACGATTTTATTTATGCAGATTATGTGTCATTGATGACAACAGAATGGAATGAATGCGAGGTAACAGGGCAAATGCCCCAACATTACCTCCATTTAGATGAGGATTTTTGGCAGAAGGCAGAAAAATAGTATCTATTCTTAGCTATCTACCGTACTGACTAAATTAATTCCAGATTTAGCGAATTGTTGAAACACATCGTCTGCAAGTTGGTCAAAGTCGATACCAGGGCTTGCCACTGAGGACATAGCGTCTTGCAAAATATGGATCTTTTTAATGGTTTCAGGTTGTCCATCATAGTAGCGCATCATGGAGCTAACCGATTCTAGTACACAATGGCTTTTAGCTTGTCCTGCAACATAGATTTTGTCATAGCCTGCTAATTCATCTAACAATGCAGTATTAATCAATGTGTCAGCGTGTCCATCTGGTTTAACTTCTGGTTCAAAAATGCTGTAATGCTCTGTACTGGGTACTGTCCCCTTAATGATAAATTCAGGTTGAGTTTGACGCGCCGAGCTATGATATAAGATTGCTTCATACAAGGCTGGTGTAATATTATGTCCTGATGTCCCAATTAAAGTGTGATAGGGCCAAACCATCAATTGCTTTTTTGCGTTTTCTTCAAGGCGTTCTGTATATTCTAATGACCATTCAGGCTGATATAAGGCTTTCCACTTACCTGATTTTACCTCATCATGAGTGATTAATGTGAATGGTTGCGGATGATGACCATTTGCATCGACCCACCAAGATGGGGAAAATATCTGATTAGGTAAATGACTATCTAGAGAAGCATAGATTCTGGTAATTTTACCTAAATTACGAAACATCCATTCAATTGTTCGGCGCGTGTCGTCAACTGCTCCTGCAACACTCAATGCACCATTTTCATGAATAAAATCAACTTGTGCATCAATCAGTAACAAAGCGACTTTTGTATCATCAGTTTCTGATGGTTTTAATTGAGCGCGATGCCCTATGCTAATCACTTCGCTAATATTAGGGGAATATAGGGAACCAACGTTTTGAGAGTCATAAAATTCTGGGTAAGTCATATTTGTCTCCATGTTGGTTATTCAGATAGTGGGGGAAGAAAATATGCCCTTCAGCTAGAAGGGCATTTAGTAATTTATCGACCGAAAACTTCAACTAAGCCTGCGAGATCTTCATAGGTTGGTTGGCGATTGATAATGTCTAAGCGAATGTCGCCATTGTTTAAACGCCATGCCACAGCAGGTGTTCCCGAAATAGCATCACCGAATTGACCTGCAAGTTGGCGGTCAGTTTCATATTGATTAACCTCACTTGCACAATCAAGCATTGCCCCGTATGAAACACCAATCTCATCTGCAAAGTCGCCCCCATCTAAATTAGCACCATTCGTACTTGCAAGGTTGAACATTGCATCATGTGCGGGCCAAAAAGCTGATGGGTCGTCTTCAACAACAGCGGCACATTCAACCAAAGAGAAAATAAATCCTGATTGATTTGAAATGGGGAGCATACGGAATTCAAAACGTGCTTGACCCGTGAGGACATAGTCTTCAATGAATCGTTTTATAGTCGGTTGGTAATTTTGACAGTGCGGACATAAGAAATCTTCCCAAGCAACAACCGTTATCGGTGCTTCAGGATTACCAAGAATGAATGCCCCGTCATCAGTACGTTCTGCATATGTGTCATTATAATCGAGTGTTTTTCCACTTGGATTAGCTAAGAACAAAACAACACCGAAAAGAATAACAACCACAGCAACAATCCCACCAATGATGAGCATCTGCTGATTTTTGTCCGAATTTTTAACTTTACTCTTTTGAGTCACGTCTCTATACCTTTTTTAACTAATTATTGTGTCTAGTGTACTTGATAATCGCTAAATATTAACAGTTTCTTTCTCAAATTATACGTTCAGCCTATATGCGTATAAATGGGATAAGCCAAGGAACATCCTGCTGATATTTCGTGTAGCTTTCTCCATAATAACTTATCATCCTTTTTTCCTCTATAATTGAGCCGAACACGAAGTAAAGTGTGGCTAAAATATTGAATACAAGCCCAGTATTGGTCAGAGTAGGAGAAAACCACAGGAATAAGAGCGAAAACAAATACAGTGGGTGACGAACAAAAGCATATAAGCCTTTTGTTTGTAGAGGTTCATTTGCTAGAGGTAGCGGTTTGCCCGTTAAATAAGCATAGATTTGCTTAAAACCAGCGAAGCGCATCCAATCAATCTGTAAAATTGATATAACTAATCCAATAACCCCAATCAATTGAATGATGAGAAATATAGGTACTAACCACCTAGGCACAGAATAAATCGGCACAGCATTATTTGCCATATATAAAAACAATGGGGCAAGACTTATAACAGAGAGCGCGTTATAAAATAGGCGATACCAACCATGTCGAAAACGTTCGCTGATTATTTGAGCTACCCAATCTTTGAATCGTTTATCGGCAGTAATACTGTGAATTAGTGAAAAACCTATCATCCAGAGTATGATTATACTCATTACACACACTTTCTTAGCTAGGAGACCATCATGCGTATTGTTGATATTATCGAGAAGAAACGCGACGGGCAAGCCCTGACAACCCAAGAAATAGACTGGTTTATTGAAAAATATACAAAAGAAGAAATCCCTGATTACCAAGCATCTGCCTTACTGATGGCAATTTACTTCCAAGGCATGACACGCGATGAAACTGTTGCTCTAACTCTGGCAATGGCACATTCAGGAGAAATGTTGGATTTATCAGATGTTATAGATTACGCAGTTGATAAACATTCATCTGGGGGTGTTGGTGATAAAACTACTTTAGTCGTTCTGCCGATGGTCTCTGCAATGGGGGTACCAGTAGCTAAAATGAGTGGGCGTGGACTTGGTTTTTCTGGCGGGACATTGGATAAGCTAGAAGCAATTAAGGGCTATAATGTCAATTTGTCGGATAAAGAATTTCGTCAGCAAGCGCAAGATATTCAACTTGTTTTAGCTGGGCAAACAGGCGAACTCGCTCCTGCTGATGGTAAACTCTATGCTCTGCGTGATGTGACAGCAACAGTACCGAGTTTGCCACTTATCTCTGCAAGCATTATGAGCAAAAAACTTGCGGCAGGCGCACATGGGATTGTCTTAGATGTGAAAAGTGGACATGGCGCATTCATGGAAACTGTGGACGATGCGCGTGAACTCGCACAAATCATGGTTGATATTGGAACAGATGCAGGTCGTGATGTAATTGCTCTACTTTCCGATATGAATCAGCCATTGGGATGTGCTGTAGGCAATGCTTTAGAAGTTGCCGAAGCAGTGGAAACCTTAAAAGGTAGTGGACCTGACGATTTGCGTGAGCACTGTCTTGAGCTAGCTGCATATATGGTGGAATTAGCAGGGCAGGGCGAAAAATGGACAAATCATGAGACTGTTCGTGGAGAATTAGAAAAAACGCTCCAAAATAGTCAGGCATTCGATCAATTTAAGCTGATGGTTTCTGCCCAAGGAGGGGATACCGCTATGCTAGACGACACATCTTTGTTGCCGAAGGCTGAGATTGTTCATGAGGTTCATGCTGATAAAAGCGGAAATATAACAACGGTAACAGCTGATGACATCGCACGCGCTGCATTAGCTTTAGGAGCAGGGCGCGAGGCAAAAGGAGACCCCATTGATTATGCCGTCGGGGTTGAAGTTCTGGTTAATGTTGGGGATAGCATAAAGGCTGGGGATTTGCTGGCGCGGATTCACGCTAATAGCGAGGAGTCTTTAAAATCAGCCAAAGACTATGTTCAAAATGCAGTCAACATTAGTGATGAAAATGTTGAACCTCTACCTTTGTTTTATGGTGTTGTAGATGGTCGGTCAAAAGATAAATAGAGGCTAATCGAGAATTTCCAAAATCCCTGAATTATCATATTGGTAGATGTGTACTGGCGCATCAACCCAATAATTATCTTCAAAACGAAATGAGCCGTTTATACCCTCATAGTTGATTTCGGATATGGGGGTATTTGTTTGGATAGCTTCTAAGACAATATTGCTTGCATCGTAAGTTAAAGTCGCAACTAGACTCGGTTCAGGAGCGAACTCAGCACTTGCTAAGTAATTTTCACGGAATGTTTCACTGGCTAAGGTTGAACTACTCACTACTCTTAGAGCTTCAAAATTTTCAGTGACAATGGGTATCTGACTTAAACTTAGTAGCTCACCCCCGAAAATTAAATCTGCTTCATTATCTGAATTATCAAGCAATGACTCTATGGTTGAGGGTGCAAGCATGTAACTGGAGGCATTGGCTACTGAGTGACCCCAATATCCGACAATCAGCATTGGTTTATTGTCTAGGGCTGACTGCGCTTCGGGAGACGTAGAAAATTGCCCAAGTGCGATAATGGCTATTATGCTTGGGTCTCGATTTAGGGCTTCAATGCGTTGGGTCGCTAATTCGACAGTACCACCATCATCAATAGCCAATAAATCAATTTCTGTTGTATTGGTCTCGGCAAATGCTAATCGTACAGAATAGAGGGCATCATAACCGATTTCTCGATACTGTCCTTCAAATGGGGCTAAGAGCGCTATCTTAGATATAGGTTGTGTTTTGACGATTGAGCAAGCACTAACTATAGTCATTAGCATTGCTGAAAATAAGAGTCTAGCAACCATTAGCAAGATGCTCATCAAAAGTTACGGCGAAGTTATGATAATTAGAGCCATCACATTTAGCACGGAAGAATATGTAGTTTGATTCAGCAGGGTAAACCGATGCACGAATGGCTGATAAACTAGGATTAGCGATTGGGCTAGGAGGTAAGCCGTTATAGAGATAAGTATTATGGGGGGCATTAACCCCACGATAATCATCAACGGTGATATTAACCCACCAATCCCCTCGCGCTCCGTTGATAGCATATTGCACGGTGGGGTCAGCCTCAAGGTTCATGCCAATTTCAAGGCGATTTCGGTAGACGCTCGCAATCAGTACATTTTCATCATCCCAGACCGACTCGCGTTCTACAATAGAAGCAAGGGTCACAATATCGTACATCGAAAAGCCATCGGCTTGGGCATCGATGCGTAATTGCTCACCAACGGCATCCCGAAAGGCATTGACGAGCGTATCAACCAAACCAACAGCAGAAATATTAGGCGGTAAAATATAAGTGTCGGGAAAAAGGAAACCCTCTAATGATGCTCCTGTTGGGAAGCCGTATTCTGCTGAGACCGAAGGTGATAGAGGTGCATTAGTGCCAGCAATAGTCAGAAAGTCATTGCCTGAAAAGCTAAAGCGTGGATTTTGGTCAATTGCATCCGCGACTTCCTCAATGCGCCAGCCTTCTGCCACTCGAAAGGTGATACTGCTATTGCGTGAATCAGTTAATAATAGGGCAATCTCTGGAATATTCATTGTTTGACTGATGAAATATGTACCTGCTTCAAGTTCAGTATCTAAGCCTTCTACCCGAACGTAGTCCACAAATAACTGAGAATCTAAAATTAGGCTCTGGTCTAACAAATCTTGAGCAATAGTAACTGGTGTTGAACCGAGAGGTATAGTCACAATATGTTCAGTTGTATCTGTACCAGCAGGTGTCATCAAGTCTTCTTCGCGTCCTGCTAGGCTCAACCGTAGGTATGCTGTCCGAACATAATCAATCGGGTCACCCCCAGAGACTATAAAGAGAAATCCACCAGCAACAATACCGATAAAGAATAAAATAAATCCGAAAAGGATGAAAATTTTTGCCAATCGCAACACGGTGGTGATGCTCCTAAAAAAGCCAATGAATTAATAAATTTTATATACTCTATCTACTCTTGTCTATGAGCGTGGGGGAGGCGTTGCCAAACCGTCATTTACAGCATTGATATAACTTTGCAAAATAACCCTTGCAGCGAGGTCATCAATAGCGTCGCGCATACCACGTCCTTGCCGAATAGCAATTTCTTTAGCGTCAGCACTGCTGAGTTGCTCATCCCATTCAATGATTGGTAATCTTGTCGTAACTTGGAAACGCTCTATCCAAGTCCTCACTGTATCAGCCTGAGTATGCACCCCGTCTGGTGCTTCGTTGTGCGGTATCCCTACGACAAACGCGACCACATTTTCTTCCTTAGCAATTTGGTTTAACAAAGCAAAATCTTCCGCTTTAGATTTGCGTTCTATGATTTGCAACTCTGTAGCAGTAATACCCAAAGCATCACTTACGGCAACACCAATTCTAGCTAAACCATGATCAATACCTAACAACCGACCTATCATTCATCTCCCTCAACTTGAATATTGATGCGGATAGGCAGGATAGGCATATGTGGAAACCACGATGGTGTAATCTCGATAATGGGTTGAGAATTTGGAGCAATGTCAACAGTTGCTGCTATAAGTCGTTGTGCCTCATCGAGTGGGCGACGGGTCAAATCTGATTGTAAACGAAAAATATCGACTTCTGCGCTGGCAATACCTTCACCGAATGCTTCAAATGTCGTGATATTATCCTCAGTAGTTTCGATAACTTGTCCGCGACGATAGAGGAAACTTTCAGGGTTTAAGACCATCTCAGGTGGTTTTTCTGCCGAGACTTGTGCAAAGACGACTTGTTGTGCGAAACGGTCATCAATGACTAAGGCTTCAACAATCACACGAATATCAAGGCTAATTAAGTCGGTTCTATCGCCCATTGTATGGCTAAATTCTATCCAGTCACTTCGCAATAATTCTTCTGGAATATCGAGTGATTCGATAATAATAGTTTGATTTTCGCCTAAATCAGCTTCAATCTCGCTAAACGCAAGCACTTGTAAGGTCTGCCGAGCATTGCCTCGCAAACGTTCCATATCATCAGCCGTGACTATATTATAGGATTGGTCTACACCACCTGATGTAGCTACATTATTGATAACAGAAATATCGGCACTTAAATCGCCTAATACAGTGTTGATTGTACTAGCTGAAACATTGCCAACCTCACCAGCGAAGTCATCGGTTGCAATAATGGGTACATTGTCAACTGTGTCATTTGCTGAAATAGTTGTGCTTGAGGTTGTCTCAAAAGTGACTGCTTGTCCTGTGCTAGTACGAACTTGTGTGCCGCTTGGCACAGTAATCGAAGAATTCGTTTGATTATTAAGGGAGACAACACCTATAGCACGAATGCTTGAACCTTCTTCAATACCTGTGGTTTCGATCTGTTGTTCTGTACGGACAGTGGCTGTATAACGGGTTGCAGGAATGACACGACGTTCAATATCAATATCGAGTGCTTCTGGGTCTGCGGTGATGATTGTTTCTACTTGAATGAGTTCTTGCTCCATAGCAAAAGTAACTGTCGCTGATGGCGCAATCACATAAACCATGCCGACCAATATACCCAATACGAGTGATAGAATCCCAACCCGAACCAGCAATTGTACTAGCGCAGGTAAGCGTTTTCTCGGCTTCCGTACACGGCTTGCTACAGGCATCAAGTCTTCAGGTTCAGGTGTATCCTCTGGCTTATGATAGCGATTGACGAATACACGAGTTTTTCCACGCTTCCAACGTAACTTTTCCGCATCCTTAATCGTCTCAAATGTGCTGATACCTAGTTCATTGGCGTGATTAATCACACTCTCATCATGGGTGACTAAGGCAAGCTGAATAACACGGCGACGAGCCTCGCGCTGGATAAAAACTAAATCCAACTTCCGTGTGAGAGCTGTTCCTTTTTCGGGCCAAATAATCAGAACTCTTTGCCCACGAATGAACGACAGCCTATCGCGGATAGATGCTATATCTTCGCCTATATCAAGTTGGATATATGTTGGTTGCTGTGATTTCATAAGGATAGTTATATCATAAAAATAGGTGACTCGCCGAGTCACCTATTAGGACTTTTAGTCTATTCTGCCAGTAGAGCGCGTGCTTTATCGAGTGCTTGCGGCAATTTATCACTATCTTTGCCGCCAGCTTGTGCCATATTCGGACGACCACCTCCGCCACCCCCTATAATCTGGGCAATAGGACGGATTAAATCACCTGCTTTTACGCCTTGTTTAACGAGGTCATCAGTGACTGAAACCAAGAGCATCGGGCGACCATCTATATCACTGCCGAGAACTAAGACACCATTATCTTTAACTTTGTTGCGGAACCAATCCGCCATTTCGCGGAGGGTATCATTTGGCACGCCATCTAATTGAGCAATCAGAGTCTGCTTCCCATTGATAGTCTCTAAATTGGATACCATGTCATCAAAACTATATTTTGCTAATTTGCGTTGTAACTCGTCGACTTTTTTACGACTATCGCGTAATTCTTCATCGAGTGCTTCAATCCGTTGAATAGCATTTTCTGGGTTTGTACCTAAGCGACCAGAGATGCTATGCAGTAAATCCATCTGACGCTGAATATGTTGGATTGCTTCCCGTCCTGTTAAGGCTTCAACACGGCGAACCCCAGCACTGACACTGCCTTCGTTAGTGAAAACAAAGGCACCAATTTCTGCTGTTTCTGTAACGTGCGTCCCACCACAGAGTTCATAACTATAACGGTCATCTTTGCCGTCAATAATAACTGTGCGAACAACGTCCCCATATTTTTCACCGAATAAAGCCATTGCCCCTTCGGACTTTGCTTTATCGAGCGATTTTGTCTTGTCTTTGACGACATAATTTTTGAGAATAATGTCGTTGATTTCACGCTCAATTTGGCTGAGTTCTACGTCAGATACTTTTTCATCATGCGAAAAGTCAAAGCGCAAACGGTCAGGTGCAACTAAAGACCCGCGTTGTTGAACATGCTTGCCAAGGGTATTGCGTAATGCGGCATGCAGTAGATGCGTTCCTGTATGATGGCGTTTAATATCTTGGCGACGGGCTAAGTCAACTGTAGCGCTAACATCATCACCAATTTTGGGATTGCCTTCTACCACTTCACCCACATGAACAATCATGCCACTAATGGGCTTTTTCATATCTTCGACTTCGATTGACCAACCACTGCCTTCAATGATGCCTGTGTCACTCACTTGCCCACCAGACTGCACATAAAAATGGGTACTGGCTAAGACAACTTCAACTTTGTCGCCAATAATCGCACTATCCACTTGGCGACCATCTTGCAATAGAGCAACCACACGCGAATTAACGGAGGTTTCTTCATATGGATTATATTCAACACCATTTTTGGTCAATTGATTATCGCTGACCAATTTATCGAGCAAATCTTTATAGATAACAGCTGAATCGATTTCACCCATGGCTTGTCCGCCACCGCTAACAATCGAATGCTCCTCGACAGCTTGGTTGAATTCTTCTATGTTGACTGTATAGCCACGTTCTTCGGCAATATCTTTGGTAACTTGCTCTGGTAATCCGAGTGTGGCTTTTAGATAGAAGGCATCTTTACCGCTGATTTCGCCACCTTTGGGTAATTTATCGAGCATGGCTTCAAGTTCTATCAAACCACGTTCCATAGTACGACGGAAACGCTCTTCCTCAAGATGGATAGTCCGCTTAATCGCATCCGCTTTATCGACTAAATCTGTGTAATGTCCGCCCATCGTATCAATCACTGATTGCGCTAAATCAGCGAGAAATGGTTCATCAAAACCAAGTTTCGTGCCGTAGCGTGCCGCACGTCGTATCACAAGGCGGCAAACAGAATCACGCCCTTTAGCACCTGGTAAAACGCCGTCAGCAATCATAAAGACAGCCGCCCGTAAATGGTCAGCGATTACGCGGTACGGAACAATATTTGCTTCACGTTCTTCGTCTGTATCACCAGTAAGTTCTTGAGTAGCTTTGATAATTGGTGTGAATAAATCGGTATCATAATTGTTGTCTACTTCTTGCATGATACTAACGATGCGCTCTAAACCCATGCCTGTATCAACACCGGGAGCAGGGAGTGGTTCATCATATTTGCCAGTATGCTCAGGGTCATCTTGTGTACGGTTGAATTGCATGAAAACGAGATTCCAGATTTCGAGGAAGCGTTCGTCCTCTTCCTGAAGCAACTCAACGATTTTGTCTTCTCCGTCTTCTGGACGCTTATCCCAGTGGATTTCACTTGTTGGACCACAAGGACCTGTATCAGCCATTTGCCAGAAATTGGTATCGGGACCCATGCGTGCGACTCGTTTTGGACTTACGCCAATATCGTTAACCCAAGCATCATATGCTTCGTCATCATCTTGATAGACGGTATACACAAGTCGGTCTGCTGGCAACTTATATACCTTGGTAAGAAGGTCATAGGCAAAGCGAATCGCATCTTTCTTGAAGTAATCCCCAAAGCTAAAATTCCCCAACATCTCAAAAAATGTATGATGTCTCAGTGATGGACCTACATTTTCTAAGTCACTGTGTTTGCCTGAAACGCGCATCACTTTTTGGGAGGTGGTTGCGCGTGAGTAGTCGCGTTTATCTAAGCCTAAAAAGACATCCTTGAATTGCACCATCCCTGCATTTGTGAATAGTAGAGTAGGGTCATTGGATGGTACTAAAGAAGATGATGCGACAGGTTTATGTCCCATTTCTTCATAAAAATCTAAAAATGCTTCACGAATTTCAGCACTTGTCATTTGTTTCATAGCGGATTTTGTCCTAATCATTTACAAGTGTGGTACTTGACCATCACCTTTATTAGCTTATAATGGTTCATAAGAGTTCATATTTTATTTAGTATACCATAGAATGTAGTGATTATAGCCTTTGTTTTATAACCTGAACAAGACCGCATCAACGTGTTATACTTTTTCCGTTTAATAGTCGATACCAGTAGTGAGAAGATAGAATGCCAACAATTGATGAACAAGTTGAAATTTTGATGTCAGGGGCGGCATACGGCGACCCTGAAACGAAGAAAAATATGACTGTAGCTCTTCGCGAGCGATTGATAGAAGCAGAAAAAGAAGGTCGTCCATTGCGTGTATATTGTGGTTATGACCCACGAACTGCTGATTTACACTTGGGTCATACCATCACGATGCGTAAATTACGCCAGTTTCAGGATTTTGGTCACGATGTGACCTTCTTAATCGGGACATTTACCAGTCTAATTGGCGACCCATCTGATAAAGATAAAGCCCGTGACCAACTGACTGCAGAGCAAGTGGAAGAAAATGCACGTACTTATGAGGAACAAGCCTTCAAAATCCTTGACCCAGATAAGACCCGTGTTCGTCGAAATGATGAATGGCTCTCTACGCTTGATTTTGCGGACATCATTCGTCTAGCTAGTAACTTTACAGTACAGCAATTTCTTGTACGTGAAAATTTTGCTAATCGTATTGATGGTGGACAGCCGATTTATCTCCATGAATTTTTCTACGCGCTGATGCAAGCCTACGATGCTGTTGCTCAAGAAGCTGATGTACAGGTTGGTGGGCAAGACCAATTATTCAATATTTTGGTTGCTGGGCGTAAATTACAAGCTGGATTAGGACAAAAACCACAGATTGCAGTCATCATGGGGGAATCTTTACCCGGTACTGATGGGTCTGCCAAGATGAGCAAGAGTACCGGCAATCATATCCCCTTATTAAGTGAACCGTGGGATATGTTCGGTAAAGTGATGAGTATTCCTGACGATGCGATGGAACTCTTTCACAAATTAGTATTAGGTTGGCAACAAAACCAAATTGATGACCTAAATGAAGGTTTAAAATCTGGAAAACTGCATCCCAATGAAGTGAAAATGGCACTCGCGCGCGAAATTGTCAAAATTTTTCACGGTGAAGATGGAGCAACAACAGCGCAAAAGCGTTGGGATGAGACCTTCCGCAGCGATGGTGATGGCATTCCTGAAGATATTCCTGAAAAAATTCTCTCTGAGACCAAACGCCTGATTGATATTCTGCGCGATAATAAGATGGTCAGTAGTGGTAAAGAAGCTAAAAAACTTGCTTCTAATGATGGTATCCGTATTGATGGTGAAAAGATTGATGATGTTGGCTTAGAAGTCACAGTTGATATATTGCCGATTGTCGTGCAAGTTGGTAAACGCAAGTTCTTACGCCTCATAAGCGAATAAAACAGGTTATTTAATCTATGAAACTGCATGATATGTCTGATGAAGAACTCCAGAAAATGATAGAACAACTAGAGCGAACATCAGCAAATAATATGGATAAATACAAGCGTTGGGAAGCGACCCAAAAACTCAACCTTGCTAAAGCGGAACAACGTAAGCGCAACCCAGTTGAGCGTTTCAAACAGGGTTTCAAGAATTTGTTCGGTAATTAAAAAAAGCTGGTCATTTACGACCAGCTTCTTTTTTAATCTTCGTCATTTTGTGACCATGTGAGTTGTTCGCGTACTTGAAGGTCGGTATGGCGAATTTTCATGGCGAGGTCAGCCGCGAGATTACGCATGAGTTTGTAACCCAATGTTGGGTATTGGTCACACAGTAGCATCAACCGTTCACGAGGAATAACAACTAAATGTGTGTTATTTTCTGAGCAACGCGCACTTGCACTCCGTAAACCTTCATCTACCAATGAAACTTCACCGAAAACTTGCCCACGTCGAAATGTTGCAATGGTAAACGCACCTTGTGTACTTTCCGTACCAATTAAGGCTGGGTCAACTTGAATTTCAACTGTTCCAGATGCAATGACATACATCTCTTCACCGATTGTATTTTCTTCAAAAATAACATCACCAGCGTGATAATGACGTTCATCACATATAGAACTCACAAGCTCAAGTTGTGTGGATGTTAATTCATCGAAAATGTCTGCGTGTTGTAGTAAGGGGGCAACAGACATTGTAGTCTCCTATTTCTGATAATTTGTAAACTGAACATGCTCAAATTGTAACATAGTTAATTAACACTGCAACTTGAGAGTGTAGCAAATGTTAAGTCTTACAATCTCAAGGAATTATTACAGATTATTGTAGTAGGCTTAATATGGTTACTACTTACCGTACACAAAAATAGGAAAAATTAATGAAACACCTTAGTAAAATTCTGTTCGTACTCTGTACATTATCGATTATTGTTGGTATCGGCTTGGCACAAGACGATGTTACTATTGCTGAAAATGTACAAAATTTGGCAGAAGCCGATGAAGCACAATTTACAATCCTGTTAGATTTATTAGAAGCAACTGATTTAACAGATGCGTTAGATGACGAGAATACAGAATTAACGGTCTTTGCACCAACAGATGAAGCATTTGAGGATTTGTTGGATGAGATGGGGCTTGAACTGAATGCGGTAGCGGAAGATGTTGACCTCTTGACTACTATTCTTCTATATCATGTCGCTGATGGAGCAGTGCTATCATCTGATTTGGAAGATGGACAAAAAATTACAACACTTCAAACGAGTAGCATTACAGTTTCGATTGATGATGAGACAATAACACTCAATGATATTGCTGAAATTGTTCTTGATGATGTCGAAGCAAGTAATGGTGTTATTCATGTCATTGATACTGTACTTCTTCCACCTATTCCTGATGAACGTTTTGAAGCATGTTTCGTCACCACAGCTACATTTAACGGCGCAAGTGTCCATGTAGGACCCGGTAACAACCGAACCTCTGTCACATTCTTAGAAGTGGATGTTGAATATGAGGCTCTTGGGCAAAATGAAGATGGGGAAGGTGTCATTTGGTATCAGTTAGATAAAGAGGAAGCCGCGCCGGGACGTGCAATCAATGAAGCATGGGTATCCTCAGACGAAGTTGATACGACGGGGGATTGTGATAATATTGGCGAAACATCTGCTCCACCGATTATTCCTATCACAAATCGTCCTCCTGAAACACCAGAACCGCAAGGGGATAACGGTAGTCAAGAACCTGTCGAAGAGTCTGAACCAGTCGACACAGCTAATACAGGAACACGTCCATTATCAGGAACATACTCGGTTGGTTTAGCGGAGTTCACGAATGCGTCTTGTGCAGGTGGACGTAATATACCAATTCCTTCCAATGAATTTTGGACAACCACTTTATTCTCAATCCCGATCAGCACAACAGCAACTTCAATGTCATTTGGTGGCGATTTGTTGAGCTTTGGTGGTGGTGTTTACAATGGACAGGTTTTGTTTGAAGGCGAATACTATACAACTACAGTCTATCCAGCTAATGCAGGATTTTTCACGGGTACAATAATCGTAAGTTTTGTATCAGGCGGACTTGACTGTAGCGGAACGGTGAATTTCTCAGCTACACGACAATAAAGCCATAAAGCAAGAGGCGTAGCAAATGTGCTATGCCTCTTTTTGTTTTCACTCGTTTCGGAATGACCAATTTTGCAAAGTACGAAAGCGGTCTTCAGGAGAGCTAATGAAACCGAGTTGTACGCCACTAATATCTCTATCAACGCTATAGGTATACAGCGGATAATAGAGTGGAATCGCAATTACTTGATTTGCAAATTGAACTTGGAAATCTCGATAAATTTCAACCCGTGCTAAATTTGAAACCGTCTGACGACCACGCTCCAAAATTTCGCTAATCCGAGAGTCACTTACTGCCCCATAATTTAAGCCACTAGGGTATTGATCGGCATGCCAATATGCAAATATGTCAGGGTCTGCCCCTAAAACATAATCGACAATGGCTGTATCAAAATCACCCGTTGCTAAGCGTTCTTGATATACATCTGAGCTTACTGACTCAACGGTGACATCTAAATTATATTGTGACCATTGATTGGCAATATTTTGTGCTATTGCAATTTTGTCAGGGTTTTCTGTGGTGAGTATACTAAATCTGTATAGAAAATCTCCTAAGTCAGTATCTTCAGGGACAATTATTGAAGCATTGTCAAATTGTTCAAAAGCTCTTGCAGGATTAGGTTCAGGATAGCGGAATTGACTATTATTTGTCCAAGAATCAGGATGAAGAGGGCTATCAGCAACTATTGCGCGATTATTCAACACACTAGCTATCGGATTGTCACGATTTAGGCTTAGTTGTAAGCCATTACGCACCCGTAAATCCGAGAAAAATCGTGTGTCTTCGCCTTCATCCCAATTAAAAATGAGCATACTAACAGTTGGCTCAATTTGTGTATAACTTTCAGCATTGGCTAAACCCAGAAGTGGTTGCCGTTCATTCATTGAACGAGAAGCCATTGCATCAATATCTGAATTAACGAATGCCTCAATTGCAGAATCAAAATTGGAGAATAAGCGGAAGCGTAGGTGATTTATTTCATAACCCGCTTGAGCTTCTGGACGAAGTCGATAATTAGGAGCTAATTGTAAGTCAACCCCTTCGATTTGTTGTCCATTTGATGAGCGTAATCCTTCTAGCTGATATGCGCCTGTACCAATGGGATTTAAGTTGAAAGGGTGTGAGAGTAATTGCTCAGCACTGATTCCACTGAGTGCGTGTTCTGGCAAAATCCCGACTGTCAATAAGGTCGGAAAACTAGCAAGTGGTTGAGCCAAGCGGAAGCGAATTAGGTAATCTGTTAATTTCTCGATTTCTATAGTTTGCCAGAATGCGCTAATTTCAGAAAAAGGGAAATTAGGGCTTGCAAGTAAATTATATGTAAAAACAACATCATTAGCTGTAAAAGGGATACCATCTTGCCATAAAATATCTTGTCGTAATTGCAGAACATATTCATAGCCATCACGTGAGACAACCCAACTTTGTGCGAGGTCAGGGGCAGGCTCACCAAATTCATTGATGTCTATTAAACCTTCGTAAATAAGTGAGGTTATGTCGCGTTCAGCCTGATTAGTTATCAGTAGAGGGTTTAACCGTTGAATTGTGCCAATAATACCTTCAGTGAAAGTGACGCTACTATTATCTTGAGTATCAGGCTCAGCAACAGCAATTTGGGTCGGAGCAGGTGTAAACGTTGGCGCGACGGTCACAGTAACTTCGATTGTGGCAGTTGGGGTTTCTGTGGCGATGTTTTCTGCACCATTGATAAAGCGAAATCCTAGTACAACACCAAATAGAATTATAGAAATAACCAATGCCAATAATTGCCAGCGAAATCCTGTCTGCATTATCTAATCACTTTCACATCATTTGCTATAAAAGGGAAAGGTGCTTTGCAACACTGCAAAACACCTGAAAAATTATAGAGGAAGAACGCTTTTTAGCCAGAAAGAACGACAGAGAATAGGGAAATCGCCATGAAAACAATGCATAGATAAACAGTGATTTGGAATAAGGTCTTTTCTAAACCACGACGTGTATGAGTGAAACCACCACCTGCATCACCGCCGAGCAAATTACCTAATGCGCCACCTTTAACTTGTAACATGATGAGCACAATCAAGATTATTGAAACAATGATGGATGCAAATTGCATTAAAACATCTAAATTCATTAGAAACTCCAAGTAAAGATTATTGCGAAACTGAGGCGAGTATAGCATGTCATTATTAGATTTGCATAGTGTTCATCAAAGCAACTGTAAATGGTCTTAGGGTTGCTCAAGTGTACTTATCTTTGTTTTGGCTAATGCGACTAACTTATCGAATAAGCGCTGTTGACTGCTATCTTCATGTGCTGATTTTTCAGGATGCCATTGGATACCGACCATCCAAGGATGATGAATTGATTCTAATCCTTCAACAATATCATCAGGCGATTTTGCTGTAACTTTTAATCCACTGGCAATATCTTTTACTGCTTGATGATGCCCTGAATAAGTATGAACAGTATCTGTTCCCATTGCTTCAGCGAGTTTTGAGTCTGCATTGACAGTGACTTCATGAATCGTCCAAAAACCCTCTTCGTTACGATGTGTGTCAGTTTCTCGAATATCTGGAATATGTTCATACATTGTGCCACCAAGCGCAACATTCATCACTTGCATCCCCCGACAAATACACAATACTGGTTTGTCTTTGCGCTCTGACATTTCATGAATAATATTAATTTCTAGTGTGTCACGCTCTAAGCCTAAGCGGTTCAGGCTCGGATGCTCGCTATTGCCCCCATAGGCTTCTGGACAAATATCTCCACCTCCTGAGACAATGATACCATCCACTAACTCCAAAATACGGCTGATATCCTCCTCACCGGGTGGGAGTAAAATGGGTATTCCTCCTGCGCGACGGACTGCCTCAACATAGTCGTTTGGAGTGACGTAATATCCTGAATAATACGTTGATTCGATTTTGTAATCATCTTTACCATAAGTTGTGATGCCGATAATTGGTTTCATTTAGATTACCTCTCAAAAGTCATAGGCTAATCGTAGGATAGTCGATTCAAAATAGGGTGGCGACAATAGTACATTGCTATGTTAAAATTCCGCCGTTCGATAGATTTTATCATCTAAAATGGAGAAACAATGTCAGAATTGGTAACAGAACACGATATTAAAGACCCTAGTTTAGCTACTGGTGGACGTTATCGTATTGAGTGGGCAGAAAAAGAAATGCCTGTCCTCCGTGCGATTATGAAACGCTTTGAAGAAGAAAAACCCCTCAAAGGTGTTAAAGTTTCGGCTTGTTTACATGTGACAACTGAAACTGCAAACTTGATGCGTACTTTGCAAGCAGGTGGCGCAGATGTTGTTCTAACTGCATCCAACCCACTTTCAACACAAGATGATGTTGCGGCATCACTCGTTGTTCATGATGAAATTCCTGTTTATGCGATTAAAGGTGAAGACAACGAAACCTACTTTAATCACTTGAACGCTGCACTTGATCATGGTCCAGCAATTACGATGGATGATGGTGCTGACCTCGTTAGTGAAATCCATAAAAATCGCCGTGATTTATTAGAAAATATCATTGGTGGTACGGAAGAAACGACAACAGGTGTTATCCGTCTCAAAGCAATGGCAAACGACGGCGCGCTAGAATTCCCTGTTGTTGCGGTTAACGACAGCATGACTAAACATCTTTTTGATAACCGTTATGGTACTGGACAAAGTACGATCGATGGCATAATCCGCGCAACCAATATCCTGCTTGCGGGACGCAATGTTGTTGTGGGTGGCTATGGCTGGTGCAGTCGTGGTATTGCAAGCCGTGCACGTGGTATGGGTGCAAATGTTATCGTCACTGAGATTGATCCAATGAAAGCACTTGAAGCTGTCATGGATGGTTTCCGCGTGATGCCTATGGCAGAAGCTGCACCAATTGGTGATATTTTCGTCACTGCAACAGGTGATATTAATGTGATTGACATTCATCACATGGAAGCGATGAAATCAGGTGCAATCATCTCGAACAGTGGTCACTTCAATGTGGAAATTAACCTCAAGGCATTAGCTAAAAAAGCCGAAAAAGAACCAACACTCGTGCGCCCATTTGTTGAAGAATATATTGTCAACGGCAAAGCACTTTATGTTCTGGGTGAAGGTCGCTTGATTAATCTCGCTGCGGCAGAAGGACATCCTGCGAGTGTGATGGATATGAGTTTTGCTAACCAAGCACTCGGTGCAGAATTTATGCTAACTAACGCTAAAGACTTGCAAAAACAAGTTTACACCATCCCTGAAGAGGTCGATAACGAGATTGCCCGTTTGAAACTTGAAGCAATGGGTATTAATATTGATAAGCTTACAGAAGAACAACATACCTATCTCAATCAATGGCAAGAAGGCACCTAAATCTTTTTGTTATAATACAGACTGTAATATATAGGGCGAGGCGAAAATCTCGTCCTTCCTATTGTTTAGATATAGTCAAGGAGATACCGATGACCCGTTTGAATCATTTCGTCATCAAAGCATTGGCTCTTGTTGCAATATTGCTGATTAGTATCAGTAGTATATCTGCACAAGGCGATGCCGTAATTCGTTTTGTACACGTTATTCCAGATGCAGTTGCCGTCGATGTTTACGTTAATGGCACACTTGCAGTAAGAAATTTAGATTACAGTGAAGCCAGCAATTACATTAATGTCCCAGCAGGTGAACATACCGTAACGGCAACTGCCGCAGGTTTGAGTGCTGCACTTTGGGAACAAAATGTTTCCGTCGGCGCAGATGCCTCAATAACTTTCATTGCATCAGATGCGTCTTCGCCGCAATTCTCAGCGTTTAGCGACAACTTAGATGTTACAAATTTTGGTACATCACGTTTAGCAATCATCCATGCGTTAGCAGGTGGACCCAATGTGGCTGTGCAACTCGCTGAACCAGTTGAATTAGGCGGAGCGACACAAGATGCTGGTACAGCGATTGCGCCTGAAATAGCCTATGTTGAAAAATTCGGTGAATTTGATTTGCCATCTCAAACTTATGTTGTGGATGTACTGCCCGTTGGCTCAAGTGATGCGGTTCTTGAATCTATTGCATTGTCATTAGCTAGTAACACGAGCTACATGGCAGTAGTTTACGGTACAGCATCTAACCCACAAGCATTATTGTTATCAGCACCAACATCACCAGCAGACGATACTGGTTTTGTCCGTATCGTACATGGCATTGTTGACGGACCAACAGTTGACGTTCTCATCAACGATACACTGATTGTCCCTGGTTTGACCCCAGATAACCCAACTGAACATATTGCTTTGCCAGCAGGTGAGCATGAAGTCTCTTTTATCGTCTCTGACTCTGGTGATGAAGTTGGCACAGCCGACCTCGTAGTAGAAGCAGGATCAGCACAAACACTGGTTGCCCTCATGGTAGATGGCGACGTAGAGATTTCCTCTGTTGAGGATGATATTAGTTCTGTAAATGAGACAACTACTGTAGCAAGTGTTATCAATACAATTGATGGTGCAACTGTCACTGTAGAGTTATCTGATGGAACTGTGTTCGCAGAAGAAGGCGCAACAGCATTTGACCCTGTTCTAGCAGGCACATCATTCACATTGAGCATTGATGATAATGAAGCCACCATATCTGGTGATGATGTCGTCTTTTATGGTGGTGTTTACTATAATGTCATCGTACTTGACGGTAGTATTTTCGGTGCGCCAAGTTTATTGATTGTTCCGACAGCACTCGCACAAACTTTAGCAAGTGCGCCCGGTGCTGGCGACACCATGTTCGTTACGGGTGACCCTGCACCACCAACCGAAGCACCAGCAGAGGTTGAAGCTGTTGAAACCGAAGCCCCTGTGGTTAGCCAACCTGTCACCGTGCCAGAAGATGTTATTCTTGGCGAAATTGCGCTTGATCCAAGTGCAAACTTGAACTTACGACAATATCCAAACGCAAATGCACTAGTATTAGGGCAAGCTCCATCTGGCGCATCATTGATTATCGTGGGGCGTGAAGGCATACCTGTCGCGCTGGTTGAAGGTGAAACACCTCCTCCAGAAGCTGAAACTTACATCGACCCAGTCTTAGAACTAGGTGACGGACAAGACCTAGATCCAACTACAACTTGGGTTCGCGTTATCTATAACACTCCTGATGGTGGTGAGGTCGAAGCGTGGGTACTCAGTCAATTCCTAATTATCACAGATAATGAAGGCTTGTTCGATTTACGTGACTTAGAACCGTTTGCAGGTAATATCCCTGGTGAAACACGGAACACTGATGTCACACCTCCACCAGCACCAGAAGACATTGTTTCGGCAGAAGTTATCAATATTGATTCGACTGCTAACCTTAATATTCGTCGTACACCGAATGTTGAAAGTGAAGTCTTAGGTCAATTAGCACTGGGTACAGTTGTTGAACTGAATGGCTTGTTGGCTAGTTCATCAGGTTTATTATCAGACTCAGAGTGGGCATATGTCTCGTATACGCCATCTAACGGAGGCGTGATTTCTGGTTGGGTCAGCACAGGTTTCTTGACTTATCAATGGAATGGTAATGAGACAGACCTGATTGAACTTGTTGATCGTGGTCTGATTGATGAAGCTGACGGTGAAATTATTGGGCAAATTACAGCGGGTGCTGCACCTGTAACTGTTGCAACACCAGACCCACAGGTCGATGCTTATGTTGCTGAAATAGCACTTGATCCTGATGCTAATCTAAACTTGCGTCGTACACCATCTGTTGATGGCGAGGTTTTAGTACAAATTCCTAGTGGGGCATTTGTGATAGTAACCGCGCGTACTGCTGATGGCGAATGGTTACAAACCAGTTATGAAGGTGAAGATGGCTGGATTGCTTCACAATTCGTAATTATCACATTCAATGGTGCGTTCGTAGGTGATGTATTTGAAATTCCTGTGGATACATCACTCGATACAAATACAACAGGCACAACCGAAGAAGATACAGATGCTACAGAAGGTTCAGATGGTTAAGTTCTGTTCACTATAAGCTTAAGCCCTATGATAAGTTATCATAGGGCTTTTTCTTGCCCCTAGACCCTCATTCTACATTCGATATAATTCTCCGAGCAATTAATCGCTTATCTATAAGGAAAGCTTAGGTGCAGGTATTTGTTACAGGAGCAGGTGGCTTTGTTGGTCCTCATTTGATTCGATATATTCAAGCAACAATGCCTGATGCAAAAATTTGGGGCAGTGTTTTTCGTACCTCCTTAGAATCCTACTTACCTGATGTAGATTATCGCCAAGTTGACTTACTTGATTATGAGTCATGTCTCAATTTATTGAATGATGCAAAGCCTGATGTGATTTATCATCTGGCAGGACAATCATCACCTAGTAAAGCCTTACAAGCTGCGTGGAATACAATAGAAACGAATGTCCGTATTCAGTTAAATCTCTTTCAAGCATGCCTAGACCTTAACATTAAACCTCGCATATTGATTATGAGTTCAGGTGATATTTATTGTGGCGGTGTAGCTGCACCCGATAAGATGCCTGTCAATGAAAAGGCAGAATTAAGACCAAGTAATCCATACGCTTTGAGCAAAGTTACTCAAGATTTGATGGGCTTACAATATTATTTGAGCCATGACTTGCCGATAATTCGGGTTCGCCCCTTTAATCATACGGGACCTGGTCAGCAGGCAACTTTTGTTGCGCCAGATTTTGCCTTACAGATTGCTAAAATCGAAGCAGGATTACAAAAGCCAGTAATGCGCGTTGGTAATCTAGAAGCAAAACGCGATTTTACAGATGTGCGTGATATTGTGCGTGCTTATGTACTTTTGAGTATCAAAGGGGAACTTGGAGAAGCCTATAACGTGTCTTCTAATTCATCCTATAGCATTCAATATCTCTTGGATACGCTACTAAGCTATACCAAAAGTGAGATTACTGTAGAGATTGATGAGGCGAGATTTCGCCCAATAGATATACCAATTGTTCAAGGGAATAACAGTCGTTTACAGCAATTAACAGGCTGGCAACCAACAATTGGATTTGAAAAAACACTGTACGACCTCTTACAAGATTGTCGTGAGCGCGTACAGCAAATGAAGGAGCAATAAATGACGAAAAAAGCATTGATTACAGGTGTAACAGGTCAAGATGGCTCGTATCTTGCCGAGTTTTTACTGTCTAAAGGTTATGAAGTCTATGGCATGGTTCGGCGTACAAGCACAGTACGCTATGAACGGATTCGCCATATTCAAGACCAAATTACGCTTATTCAAGGGGATTTAGGCGATCAAACCAGCCTCAATAAAGCGATGGCAGAGATTATGCCTGATGAAGTCTATAATTTGGCGGCACAAAGTTTCGTCCCTACATCATGGAATCAACCTGCATTCACAGGGGATGTTACTGCGCTCGGTGTAACGCGAATGCTAGATTCTATTCATACTGTAAAACCAGATACTCGTTTTTACCAAGCATCCAGTAGTGAAATGTTTGGTAAAGTGCAAGCTGTCCCCCAAAAAGAAGATACCCCATTTTACCCACGTAGCCCTTATGGTGTTGCTAAAGTTTATGGGCATTGGATTACGGTAAATTATCGTGAAAGTTATGATATGTTTGCGGTGAGTGGTATTTTGTTCAATCATGAGTCTCCACGTCGAGGTTTAGAATTTGTGACACGCAAAGTGACTTATAATGCTGCAAAGATTAAACTCGGCATGGCAAATGAACTACGCATGGGTAATCTGGAAGCCCAACGAGATTGGGGGTTTGCAGGCGATTATGTCCAAGCAATGTGGTTGATGCTACAGCAAGATGCGCCTCAAGATTATGTGATAGCGACAGGAAAAACCCATAGTGTCCAACGCCTCCTAGAAGTTGCCTTTGGTTGTATTGACCTCAATTGGCAAGTTTATTATCAGCAAGATGAGCGTTTTATGCGTCCTGCTGAAGTGGACTTACTCATTGGTGATTCGACGAAAGCACAACAAACATTAGGCTGGAAACCAGCTGTTACATTCGAGCAAATGATTCAAATGATGGTTGAAGCCGACATTGAACGGCTTAAGAAAAACCCTGACAACGTTGTCTAAATTAATAAACGATTTAGGGCTTATCAATTGGTAAGCCCTTTTAATTCAACTTGAAAGTTCACTATGCCAACTAAACCAACTTTAATTGATACCCATTGCCATCTGAATTTTGATAGCTACGATGCTGACCGTGACGATATTGTTAAACAAGCCGAAAATAAGGGTGTTACACGCATAATTATCCCTGCGGTAGACCTTGAAACTATAGAAGAATCTCTGGCTTTATCTCAAGATTATGATGGGATCTTTGTAGCTGTTGGTGTGCATCCCAATAGTACAGCTAATTTCAATGATGATACTTTGGCACAAATTGAGACCTATTCTCATCAAGCTAAAGTAGTCGCTATCGGCGAAATAGGATTGGACTATTATTGGGACAAAAGCCCAAAAGATAAACAACGTGCATCATTTGAAGCACAATTAGAACTGGCTAGTCAACGTGAACTCCCTGTTATTATTCATAATCGTGAAGCAAGCGATGATGTGTTGGATGTCTTGGAGCAATGGGTGAAAACAATACCTGATGCGCTTAAAGATCGTGCAGGAGTTTTGCATTCGTTCTCTGCACCACCTGAGATTGCAGAACGTGCGTTAGAAATAGGCTTTTACCTTGGTTTTACAGGACCTATCACTTTCAAAAATGCAGATGACTTAAGACACATAGCACGAACTGTCCCACTGGATCGTATCCTAGTTGAGACAGATGGACCTTTCTTAACACCACATCCTTATCGTGGTAAACGCAATAAACCCGAATACATCCCACTGATTGCTGATAGGTTAGCTGGCTTACATAATATCACGCTAGAAGAAATGGCGAGCCACACAACCCAGAATGCTATTCGTCTATTTAATTTACCAGAGTAATCTTACTTCTGGACAAATTCAGCGATAATATCATGAATGTCACGGCGTAAATCATGAACACCGAGTTGTTCGCGCCCTGCATAGACACGATTAGTCAATAATGCGACGACTAACTTTTCTTCAGGGTCAATCCAAAGGGATGTACCTGTAAATCCTGTGTGTCCGTATGATTTTGCACTGAATTTGTCACCTGCTGATGAATTGCTGGGAGATTTCAACATCCAGCCTAAGCCACGCATATCATTACCTGTTTGTGCTTGTAACTCTACAGAAGCACCTGCTAATTCTGGATCGATTTTGAGTAATTTTTCGGAATGATTTAGCCAAATATTGCCAAATAACGCGACCTCAAAAGCAGTTGAAAATAAGCCAGCATGACCAGCAATGCCACCTAGACCGTTGGCATTCTCATCATGTACTTCACCCCACACACGCCGATTCCGCCATGTATCATCTATTTCTGTAGGTGCAATTTGTTCTTGCATATACCCTTTATACATCGGATTGAAAAGTGTATTTGGGAAACGATCTCCTAAGACACGGTCTTTGATTGCTTTATCTAACTCACCTGATTGACCATGCAAACGTGACACAATCTCACCAAGTAACATCAAGCCAATATCACTATAGCGAATCTCTAAATCAGGTTGATTGACGAATTTATATGTCATTAGCTTCTTGAGTGCCAACGCCCATCTCTCAGGCTGCGAGAGTGGGTCAATTGCGGGCGGGGTAACAGGAGCATCAGCAATGCTATAGACATCGCGCCAAGGGGGTAATCCTGATGTATGGGTTAATAATTGAAAGCAATTGATAGTGTTTGGGTCAACCATCTGCCCAGATAATCCATCAGTGATGGCTAGATATTCTTTGGTATGAGGGTCTTGACCACCATCAATACCACGTAAACCATTTTTGCCAAATTCAGGAATAATATTGACAACAGGGGAATGTAAATAGACTTTCTCGTCGGTGATGAGTGACAAAAAGGCAATCGTTGTAAAGAGTTTCGTTACAGATGCTAAATCAAATAAGGTGTTTGTTTGAGTAGGTAATTTACGAGTTTCGGGGTCTAGCCAACCCCATGCTGAATTAAGGATAGGTGTATCATAGTGAAAAACCGATAAGGCAACACTTGGGGCAATCGTATCATTGACTGCCTGTGCGATACGGTCATTGAGTTTGTTATATACTGATTGTGGTAATTTATTGAGACTTACAACAGTAGCAACTGATTCTGGCATTCTATACCTACTTTATTGATTTGTGTGTGTCTATGCTATTTTAAGTCTCAAATCGCTATATAACCCTTAATGAATAGAAAACAGGTGGCAAATTTGCCACCTGTTCAAGAGTTTTAATTGGTAACAATTGCGTTAGTTATTACCACGTCCTCTACGTCTTGTCCGAAAAGATAACTCACCATTCATCCAATCCGTAATTCTGCTGTCTAAATTTTCAAGAATGATGTCAGCTTGTTCTTGGGTTAAATCACTGTTCTCAACTCGCTCATTGACTGCTGTTGTTACGTTGTCGAGGATTGTTGCGGTAACTGCTTCGACATCGCCACCGTTATCGGTAATAACCTCAGCTAAAGTTGAACCATCGCGCAATGCTTGCGTTATATCTGTAAGTTCTAAGCCCGTCGCATCGGTTACAGTTTCAGCGACAATTCCTAATACACCATCCTGAACTCGTTCACGCAACCCATTACTATTGCTAATTTCATGAGTTGTCGTGAAGAATGTGTTGATATTATCCGACAAATTTTCTAGCAATCTATCAGCTACTGCTTGCGTGATTTGCTCATTTTCGAGGGCTGTTTCAATGCGAGTTGTCAATTCTGCTTCGACTTCTGCTATTACAGCCTCTGCATCACCACCATTCTCTGTGATGATTTCAGAAAGTGTCGAACCATTACGCATTGCTTGTAAGATGTCTGCTGTGGTTAAGCCTGTTGATTCAGTCACAATGTCAACGACATCACCGCCCAATGCTCGTACAATACGGATGCGATTTGGCTGAGCTTCATCTTCTTGTGCGCCAACCACTCCAATAAATAGTGACAAGATAACTACAATCATCGTCATTACTAGGGCTTTAGTCTTCATGCTATTCCTCACTTTGGATATGTTTAACTGTTACCCTCATATTGACCGACGCTTGTAACGAAATCTCTTAGATTTTGTAAATTGATGGTAAACTTCATTCGCTTTGTTGGTCAGGTAGAGGAAATTTCAGTGATTGACTTATCAATCATCATCGTAAGTTGGAATGTGAAAGATTTATTGCTGGTATGTTTGGAGTCGATTGTTGCATCGCCTGTTGTAATCAATGATGCCGAGGGTGATAAGCCGACAGTGGAAATCATTGTAGTGGATTCTGCTAGTGGTGATGATACAGTTTCATTAGTTAGAGATAAGTATCCTCAAGTCAAACTCTTAACTCAAACTGAAAATGTTGGTTTCACGCGTGGTAATAATATAGGTTTTGAGGTCGCACAAGGGCGTTATTTGTTGATGCTTAATCCTGATACCGAAATTATCGGTGACGCGCTCACCCAGATGATAAATTATTTGGATACTCATGATGATGTTGGCTTAATCGGACCTCATACACTTAATACGGATAAATCTACTCAATCATCCCGTCGTCACTTCCCGTCTAAAGTCTTAGCCTTTTTTGAAAGCACATGGTTACAACCTTTCGCACCTAAATCTATGATGGCACATTATTATTTGAGTGATAAACCTGACGATGCCATTTTAGAGGTTGATTGGATGCAGGGGTCGGCTCTGATGACGCGACGAGAAATTTATGAAAGTGTTGGGGGATTAGATACCAATTTTGTGATGTACTCCGAAGAAATGGATTGGTGCAAGCGTATTAAAGATGTAGGTTGGAAGGTTATTTACTTAGGAACAGCACAAATTATTCATCATGGGGGTAAAAGTTCGGAGCAAATTGGCGCACAAAAGCACATTTGGTTTCAAGAGAGCAAATTGCGCTATTTCAAAAAACATCACGGTGCAGGATTTGCCTTCACTTTGCGTTGCTTTCTACTCTTGAATTATCTCTGGCAAATTAGCATTGAAGCCATCAAAGGTATAGTTGGTCATAAACGTGAAATGCGTCGGGAACGGGTGCAGATGTATTGGCAAGTATTGCGAAGTGGTTTGAAGGTATCTTAATGCGAATTGGTTTCATTACAGGGGAGTATCCACCAATGCAGGGTGGGGTTGGTGCATATACTGATATTCTTTCCAGACGTTTACAACAACTAGGGCATGACATCTTTATCTTTAGTCAACATGGTACTATTGAACAGAATTCCTCTATCCACTTAACAAATACAGTATCAGATTGGGGGATTGGTACACAATTTGAGATTAAGAAGTGGACAGAATATCATCAGCTAGAACTTATTAATCTACAATTTCAAACCGCCGCCTTTGATATGTCGCCTTGGATTCATTTTTTGCCACAAATTTTATTAACACCATTGGTTACTACCTTTCATGATTTGCGCTTTCCTTATTTATTCCCGAAAGCAGGGAAATTACGCGATTGGATTGTGATGCACCTTGCAAAATCTTCTGAGGGTGTGATTGTAACCAACCATGAAGATTTTAGTTCAATTCAGAGCTTACAGGCAATAATGATACCAATTGGTAGCAATATATTGAGTGCAAAAGCAATTACCTCTGCTGAATTAAGACAGAAACATGAATTGGGTAAAGATGATTTTATTGTAGGATTTTTTGGATTTATCAATCATAGCAAAGGGGTTGATACCCTCTTACACGCGCTCAAGCAGGTCAATGATAAGCGTGTTAAATTACTCGTTATAGGTGGACGAACAGGGGCATCTGACCCCACAAACATTACTTACGCTGACGAGATTGATAGGCTCATTACTGAGCTAGAATTAGAGCAACAAGTCATCTGGACAGGGTATGTGACTGAGGATGAAGTGAGTGGCTACTTACAATTGGCTGATGTGGTAACCTTGCCGTTTCGAGATGGGGCATCGTTTCGGCGCGGTAGTTTGATGGCAGCTATTGAGCAAGGTCGCCCGATAATTACTACTCAGCCAGCACTAGATATTCCAGAATTTAGTACAGCTAATATGATGCTTATGCCAGCCGATAAACCAGCAGAATTAGCCGAAGCTATAACTACCTTGATGCAATCACCTGAAAAACGCCAACAACTTCAAGCAAACGTCAAAGATTTACGAAAGCATTTTGATTGGAATACCATAGCCCAAGAGACAATTCAGTATTTTGAGCAAGTGATAGGGGACAATAAATGAAATCCTATCATTATTTATGGTTTATCCTAATAACTTATTTTGTAATTGGCATCAGCTATATTATGCTCAATCCATTGTGGGAAGCTCCTGATGAAATTCATCATTATCCGATGGTGCAATATCTCCAGACAAATAATTTGAACCTGCCGTCACAAGCTGAGGGAACAGTTGGCTTATGGCAACAAGAAGGTAATCAACCCCCTTTGTACTATATTCTTGGCGCAATCCTCACCAGCATGATTAATACCGATGATATTGACCATGTTATGCGTGTAAACCCTCATGCAGATATAGGGATTATTCGCCCTGATGGGAATGTTAATCGTCTTGTGCATCATGCTAAAAACGAAACATTCCCAAACTATGGGGCAGTCTTAGCGACTTATATCCTGCGCTTTTTCTCGCTAATATTGGGTGCTGGCACAGTTTACGTTACATACCAAACTGCTAAACTGATTTTTCCTGATTCTACTGAAATCGCTTTGCTATCAGCAGGTATAAATGCCTTGATTCCGATGTTTGTCTATATTAGTGCATCTGTGAATAACGATAATCTGTCCAACTTACTGGCGAATTTATTAGTCTTTATTCTTATACATACGCTACTCAACCAGAAGAAACCATCTCTTAAAACTTATGTCATTATCGGTATCATAACAGGAGCAGGACTGCTATCTAAGCTCAACATCGGCTTACTTATTCCAGTTGTGGCAATGGTTCTCTTTATCTTGAGTCTACGGCATCGTGATTGGAAACCATTGATTATTGGTGGGTTTATCTCAGGGGGATTAACTATACTGATTGCTGGATGGTGGTACTGGCGGAACTTTCAACTTTATGGCGACCCAACCGCTTTAGACCGTTTCTTAGAGATTGTCGGTAGACGATCTGAACCTGCAACTTTGGCTCAGTTGTGGACGGAGCGTGATAGCTTTGTCCTCACGTTTTGGGGCTTATTCGGCAGTATTAATGTCCCTATGTCACATATACTTTACTTAGGATTTAATTGGATAGGCGGAGTAGCATTATTTAGTGGGCTAGTGGTGTTTCTGAAAAAGATTATCAGCGATAAAGGAAAACGCTTGGCGACTGCCTTACCGATTGTCTGGTCGCTGATGGTTTTAATTGCAGTTATGCGTTGGTCAAGCATCACACCTGCTTCACAAGGGCGTTTGATTTATGGGGCTATAAGCTCTATTTCGCTGGTAATGGCATGTGGATTACTGTATTGGCTTCCACAAAAAATGCAAAAATTGGTGACAATAATCATTATTTGTTCAATGGCAATATTCGCTGGTTTACAACCATTTTTGACGATTGCACCAGCCTATGCACAACCCAATGACTTGACAATTTGTACAGATGAATGTCCTGCAACAGATGTCGTTTTCTCTGGTTCGGATGGTGAAATCGCTCTATATGATACGCACTTACTCACTTCAGAAGTTACTACAGGCGACTACATTCAATTTGAAGTTGATTTTGCTGTGGTAGAAATGTTTGACTCGGATTGGAGTATCTTTGTGCATGTGGTATCGCCAGAGGACATCATTTTAGCGCAACGAGATATTTATCCTGCACAAGGCTTACTAGCTACCTCAAATATGGCGCAGAATTACTCTTGGCGTAATCTATTTGCAGTCTATATTCCTCAAACAACATTCGCACCCACAAGTGTTGAAGTTCGCTTAGGTTGGTATAACCTGAGTACTGGTGAGCGCATGGTTGTATCTGATGAGACAGATACTGTTACCATTGGCGAGGTTACGCTTGAAGCAGGGGAGTTTAGCTATAATTTTGGTAATCAGATTGAACTTATCGGCTATGATATTTCAGACTTATCAGCCCAAGCAGGTGAAGCAATTGAACTAACACTGTATTGGCGACGCTTACAAGTTATTGAAGCTGATTATGTTATCTTCGCAAATATCATTGATCCCGATTCACTTACAAAATTTGCTGATAGTAATGCAATGCCTGTTGAATGGACACGTCCAACATCGACTTGGGCAGAGGGTGAAATTATTGAAGATACCCATATATTGATGATTGCAGAAGATGCGGTTGCAGGGGAGTATCAGCTTGAAATCGGCTTATATTTACAAGAAGATGGTTTTCCTAGATTGCCCTTAATTGGCACATACGATAATTTTCTGCACTTAACGCCTATTCGTATCGAAAGTGACCAATAGCATGACGCTGTTTAGAAATTACGACGTGCGCGCACTGATCGTTTTGCTCATATTATGGATGCTTTTCTTCTGGCGTATCCTGACTCCTATTGCCGAAGATCAAGCATCATTTAAACAGGGTGATTTCTCAGGTCAATTTGTTGCGTTTGGAGCATATCAATACGAACGGATGTCACAAGGGGAAATCCCACTGTGGAATCCATATAATAATGGGGGTTTGCCCTTTATTGCGGATACACAGTCGGCAGTTTTTTATCCACCGCGTTTATTGACGATTGCCCTAGCCTCGTTGTCTGGTGGATGGTCGTATCATGCGTTGGAACTTGAAGCAATTTTTCATATTCTCCTCTATTCCTTATTGATGTATATCTTTGTTCGACGTTTAACTTATTCAATATGGGGTGCATTGACCAGTGCCATCATCGCATCTTATGGCGGATTTATTTCAGGCTATCCGCCATTACAACTTGCTTTACTAGAAGCCTCAATATGGTTGCCATTGGGCGCATTGTGTATCTTAGAAGCCACTCGCCAAGAAAAATTAGAGTGGATATGGATAATATTCGCGGGATTTTCTCTAGGCATATCTTGGTTAGCAGGGCATCCACAAACAAGTTGGTTTTTGACGTATTTGTTAGTGGCATGGTTCGCATACAGAGTATTTATTCAGAAATATAAGTGGCGTTCACTATTTGGTGGTATCAGCCTAATGGGTGCTATCTCGTTAGGGATAACAGCCGTAACTTTCTTACCCGGCATCGAATACTTAATCCACACAGCGCGTGGTGGCTTCGGCTTTGATGAAAAAGGCAATGGTTTCCCGTTTCAAGACATCGTCCAATTTATCTTACCTAGTTCTGTCAGTGCTTTTTCGCCACTCTACGTGGGTATTCCTGCTTTAATACTCATTTTCATAGCAGTTTGGTATTGCTGGAAAAAGAGTCATTTTTGGTTCATCATTGCGATTATTGCGTTGCTCTGGAGTTTTGGGGCTAATGCCGCACTTTTTCCTGCTCTTTATAACATTTTGCCGGGATTACGATTTTTCAGAGGGCAAGAACGCGCAGCATTTCTGATTGCCAATAGTCTGGCGATTTTAGCAGGTATCGGCATGGCACAGCTTGCAACTTGGCAATTATCTAATAATCAAAAACCTGTATTACGGTTCATGAATGTTCTTCTTGCTATCATTGGCATTTTAACGCTCCTAATCTATGCGGGATGGTTAGGCAATGTTGGCGATGGCTTTGGACGGCTGATAAGTCCGATTGCTTTAAGTGCAATGGTCATTGTATGTGTGTGGGCGTTCGTGATGTGGCAGATACGCCGACCTGACAATCCTTACGCGCTTGCTTTACTCATAGTTCTCATAGTCTTTGAACTTTTCAGCGTTAATATGGATGCTGAAACGAATTACGATAGTATCCCTCCAGTCGAACAGTTGTCTATGACTGCGCCACCGATTGTGCAATCAATGCTAGATGATGCTCCTCAAACGCCGTATCGGGTAGATGGTTTTCGGGGATTACAAGCAAATTATGGCAGTTTGTATCAAGTGATGGATATTCGGGGGATAAGTCCACTGTTTTTAGACAACCCTTGGAATATCATCTACCGTGATTATGTGAATAATCCACGTGCATGGGAAATTTTTGCTGTGCGCTATGTATTCAGTGAGCGTGATTCATTTGTTCAAGTCGATACTGAAATTGTTGCTCAAGGAAGTGATAGAGATGGACAAATTTTCTTACACGAACTTATTAATCCGCGACCATTTGCTCATTTAGTTTCCAATGTTGCAGTAGTTGGCAGTGATGAACATGCGATTGAACTACTTTATGACCCGAATTTTCCTGTTCGGGATACGGTCATTTTAGAAACAGAACCAACCTTAACCTTGCCTGCCTCTACACCTTCAGAAGCCACAGCGACAATTACGTCATTTGAACCTGAATCAATTACAGTCGAAGTCAATACGCCTGAAAATGCGATTTTGTCCTTAGCAATGATTGATTATACAGGTTGGCAAGCTACGCTGGATGATGAACCCGTTGATATTTTGCGTGCTTATGGTAGCCTTTCAGCCTTAGAAATTTCAGCAGGGCAACATACGGTGAAATTAACATTTAATCCTCTTTCATATCGAATGGGCGCAATTTTGAGTTTGATTACATGGGGATTTGTACTGTTTAGGTCAATAGTTTTGCTGTTAAATCGTAAACCGAATCAGGAGCTTGCCTGATGGCACAATCACAAGCTGTCGATAATTTTAAATCATGGGTGATGTCATTAGACCGTCGGCTGATGGCGATATTGGTCGGCTTAACCATTGGTATCGTTGGGGGTATTCTTGGCTTATTGCTGGTAACAGTCGGACCCATAATCGCTATTGTAGTGCTAATTGCAATTTTAGGGGCATTATATGTGCTTACAGACGTGACCCCTGCGCTTTATGGCACGATGGCAATTCTCGTCTTATTACCTTATGGCACATTCCCTTATAAAATTGTCATCACACCTACCTTGCTTGACCTCGCTCTAGGAGCATTTGTTCTTGTTTATATTGTGCAATGGGTCACAGGACGTAGGCGTAACTTGAAACTTGTGCCACCGCATATCTTTATTGGTTTGTATCTAATGTGGCTGATATTTGCTTTCATGCTCGGTTTACGCTATGGCAGTCCGACAACAACAGTTTTGAGGCAGTTTGCTGAGACAATTCTCAGTATAAGTATGGCGTTTGTCTTGGTTGATTTGCTCAATGATAATAGAGCCTTACGACGACTGGTCTTATTGATAATGGCGGTGGTTGGCGTGCAAGCGACCATGACTGTTGGCTTATATTTACTCAATGATGAAGTCGCAAGTCAACTGCTCAATTATCTGGTACGGATAGGCTATCCAAGTGGGTTTGTAATTCGCTATATAGAAGCTACTCCAGAATTAGGTGAACGTGCAATTGGTACTTGGATAGACCCCAATTCGCTTGGTGGTTTGTTAGCCACAGGTGCGGCAATGATTACCCCACAAATTTTTGCTAAACGCCCTGTACTCAAGTTTCGTTGGTTGACATTTGCTGTACTTGGTGTTGTTGTTTTGGCTTTATTACTTACTTCATCACGTGCATCATTTTTGGCTTATGGGGTGGGTTTAGGGATTATCGTTTTACTCCGTTACCGTCACTATTTACCATATCTATTCTTAGTAGGACTAGGTTTTTTATTTTTGCCCCAAACGCAAAGTTATGTAGACCGAATTTTCCAAGCATTCCGTGGAGAAGACCTCGCTACACAAATGCGTGTCGGTGAATGGACAGATTCTTTAAATCTAATCAGTCGCTATCCATTTGTTGGGATTGGTTTTACAGGTACGCCGACGAATGATGTTTATACCGATGTGGCGAATTTGTACCTGATTATGGCGAATCAGATTGGCTTAACAGGAGTTTTGGTATTTTTGACTGCGATGGCTAGTATATTTTATTATGCTTGGCAAGCACGCAAAAAATCTTCTGATGACCCTGAATTGGATGCCATCCATTTAGGCTTTAACGTCGCTCTGCTAACGGCTCTAGTTAACGGTGTTGCGGATTTATATTTCTTCCGTTTAGATTTTCAATCTGCGATTACATGGTTCTGGTTAATTGTTGCTTTGGCTCTGGCGAGTTCGCGTTTAGCTTTAGCCCGTACTACAGCAGAATCAACCGTTGAACAATAGTTCCGAATAAGATACTATTCTGCGCGTCTTATCATTGATAAGTCATAAATTTACCTACAACTTTCCGCTCCACACAGCACATCAGTGTAAAGTGGGGCTATATTCATGGGAAGGAGATAACAACCCCTATGAAACGCTCTTATGAGATTCCAGTTGTGTTCCGCGTTATGCCAGAAGAGGAAACACAACAAGCACTTGACCAAGTTGTTGCTTGGCTCGAAAACAGTACAGAAGGTATCGACAATGCAGGTGAAGTTACCCGTATTGATCGTACACGCTTAGGTCGCCGTCGTTTGGCTTATGAAATTAAAGGTCAACGTGATGGTTTCTATGTTTTAATCTACGCGAATGTTGATGCACAACATCTCCCAGAATTTGAACTCAACATGCGTCTTTACGAACCTGTATTGCGCTATATCATTGTCAAAGATGATGAAGCTGTAGAAGACAATTCCGAAGAGGAAGAAGTATCTGAACCTGTTGCTGATGAAAGCGATGATGAAGACACTGACGAAGAAGATACTGAAGAATCAAACGACACTGACGAAGACGACGAATAATCCTACTCCTTGCTATAATTACCGAACCTTGGGGTGAGACAAATCTAATGCTTTATGTGGGAGGAATTTTATGGCACGTGGATTAAACAAAGTGATGATTATAGGCAACGTTGGACGTGACCCAGAGATGCGATATACGCCTAGTGGTCGCCCTGTCACGAATTTCAGTGTTGCAACCAGTCGTAGTTGGACATCAGCAGAAGGCGAACGCCACGAAGAGACCGAATGGTTCAACGTAGTCGCATGGGGCAATCTTGCGGAAATTTGTAAAACGCACCTCACAAAAGGTCAGCAAGTTTACGTAGAAGGTCGCCTGCAAACGCGTGGATGGGAAGATGATGCAGGCAAGAAACATTATCGCACCGAATTAGTCGCCAACGAAATGATTCTATTAGGTGATCGTAACGACTCACATCACACACAATCAGATGAAGACTCAACAGATAACTATGCGTTCTAGCGCAATAAACTGGAGGAATTAAAATGGCAAGAGATGATAACCGTTCAAGAGGTCGCCGTTCAGGTGGTCCACGCCCACGCCCAAGTCGCCGTCGTGGTCGTCGTTCTGAGTATTGTCCAGATGGAAAATGCTTTGATTACAAAGACGTGAACACATTAGAACGTTATGTGAATGAAGTTGGTAAAATTAAGCCACGTCGTCAAACAGGTAACTGCGCCCGTTGCCAACGTGAATTAGCGCGTGAAGTAAAACGTGCGCGTTTTATCGGCTTATTACCGTTCATTTCTAATACTGACGTTTAAGTCGACAATATAGCATCACAAAATAGGGCATAGGCTATCGTACTATGCTCTAATTATGTATCAACTAAAATAGACTATGTGGTATTATGAACCCGTTTTGATATGTAAATGAATCATTTGTTTCAGAATTTAGGAGCTATTTTATGGCTAGAAGGCGGCAGACCACCGGTATGCCACGCAAAGACCGGCAAAAAGATGAAACCCCTGAAAATCCTTCACTTTTGGATAACTTACTCGGCAATCCTAAAACACGCGCTGAACGTGAATCAGCCCTTAATAGCTTGATTCA
The DNA here is from genome assembly GCA_965230145.1 of Phototrophicaceae bacterium. Lineage (GTDB taxonomy): Bacteria > Chloroflexota > Anaerolineae > Aggregatilineales > Phototrophicaceae > JAUZRW01. The sequence goes on along the minus strand of CBDDKI010000002.1, from coordinate 568,721 downwards.
ACGCGCTGTAGCAATCATCGTTGCAGTAATTGTTGTCATTGTGGTGGGTAGCTTAGTTTATGACCAAGTTATTGTACCCCAACTGACAGTGGCTACAGTTAATGGCGAAAATATCAGCGTCGGTGAATTCCGTAACCGTGTGGATTTTGAACGAGCATTGACCATTCAAAATTATAATATTCGTGTGAGCCAATTACAGCAACAGGCACAAGCCTTTGGTATGGATGTTAATCAATTAGCACAACAAGACCAACAGTTAACCCAGTGGCAACAGGAATTACAATCTGACGATATTCTTGGCAATCGCGTCATCAACGATATGGTCAATGATTTACTAATTAAACAAGAATTTGAGTCGCAAGGGCTAACGATTGATGATGCACAAATTGATTTTGCACGTCAAGAATTTTTTGGCTTTGACCCAACACAAGTGGCGATGATTGGCACACCTGCAACAGCAACTGTGACTGCAACAGTGTCACCGACACCTCTTGTTTCACCAACGCCAAGTTCAACACCACTACCGACGAATACGCCAACGGTAATGCCTAGTCCGACGGTTGACCCTGAAGCAACGGCAGAAGTGACAGCGGAGGTTACTGATGTGGCAGAAGTAACTGAGCAACCAACAATTCCACCAACACCGACAACAAGTCAAACAGAGGCTTTCGAGAATTACGAAGAATCCATTGAATTGTTTGAACAAAGTGTACGGGATGCTGAGGCTTCTCAAGCTGGAATTAATGCGTTTTGGGAGCGTGAAGCCATTCGCTTGGCAGTTGCTGATGCTATTGTAGGCGATATTGAGACAACACTATATGCAAATGCACGTCATATTTTGGTCGAAACCGAAGAAGAAGCGACTGAAATCTTAACCGCTTTGCAATCTGGTGAATCATTTGCCACCTTAGCTCAGGCTCGGTCATTAGATACTGGCTCGGGGCAACGGGGTGGTGAACTTGGTTGGCAACCAATCGATTTATATGTTGCACCTTTTGCAGAAGCTATTCGCACTGGCGAAGTTGGTGTCTTGTTAGACCCAGTCGAAACCGAATTTGGGTGGCATATCATTCAAGTGATTGCAACCGAAGAACGTGAAGTAACTGACCAAGTAGAAGCGCAAGTTCAACAATCGCGTTTTGGAACTTGGCTAGAAAATTATCGTGAAGAAGCCGAAACTGCAGATAACATTAGTATCAATGAAAACTGGCCCGACTTCTTGAATTAGTTAATCTTCTTAAGAAGGTATCATAAGATGCCTTCTTTTTATTTATACGCCCACGTTTGCCCAACGCCATAAAGTCATACATTGTCATGAATCATTCCTCTGTTCTATAATGCCTATTATGAATGAAAAGTATATAGCACAACTCGAAGCACAACTTGAACATATTGTTGAAGGTGCGTTTACAAATTTATTTCGTAAACGACTGAATGCCCACGACATTGCAATGAAACTAGCACGTGCAATGGAAAATACCTTGCGCTATGCTCAAGATGGGGATTCGCGCCCAATTGCACCTGACTCTTATACGATTAGTTTGCACCCATCCGTCGGAGAAAAACTTGTTCAAAATAGACCTGATCTGACAGATATTCTCGGGCATCATATTGTTGAACTTGTTTCCCAATCTGGCTACCGATTAAATATTGAACCTGTTGTCCAACTTGTGACGAGCGACGTTGTATCTATGAGTGATATAGAAGTTGAGGCTTCCCATACCACCGATACATCGAATACTACGCAGGCAATGCAATCTATCCCTATTCCACCAAAATTACCGCCGAAAAATCCACAATTGATTATCAATAATGGTCAACGAACGATTACCTTATTAGACCCCGTTTTAAATATTGGGCGTGGTGATGATAATCACATTGTCTTGGATGACCCTTACTGCTCAAGGCATCATGTTCAATTGCGTTTAAGATTTGGGGCATACACCCTGTTTGATGTAAATAGTCGTGGCGGAACAATGGTCAACAATATTCGTGTAACAGAACATCAGCTGCAATCTGGTGATGTTATTAAGATTGGTGGGACGAAACTTACCTATATTGCTGAAAATAATAAATCAAATTCTACGGGTACAACACAGTCATTAGACCCCGTAATATATTAGGACTCATTGTGAATCTAGCGATTATCTTATTTGTTCTACGTATTATTTCAGGCATTGCACTAATGAGTATTTTAGGCGCATTTTTTATTGTTCTATGGCGTGATTATGCCAGCGCCGCCGCTCAAGCTGAGGTGAGTCGTCGGATTTATGGACAACTAATAGGCTTAGTTCGTGTAGATGATATGTTTGCCCCAACAGGGGATACCCAACCGCTTCGTCCTCTCACAAGTATCGGACGTTCACCCACCAATAGCATTGTGATTAAAGATAACTTTGCCAGTAGTGAACACGCGCTTATCAGCCTCAAAGATGGACGTTGGTGGCTAGAAGACCGTAATAGTCGTAATGGGACATTATTAAATGGCGAAAAAGTAACGACATCTATCATTGTGACTGAAGGCGATATTGTGAGTATCGGTAATACACATTTTAAACTCTCGTTAGAAAACTAAGACAACTTTACATTGTAGGATTCAAATTACGTTAAGAGGATTAACTGATGGATTTAGGTTTACAAGGTGCGCGAGTTCTCGTGACAGCTGCCAGTGGGGGGTTAGGTGCGGCAACAGCACGTCAATTCAGTTTAGAAGGGGCACAAGTTGTTATCAATAGTCGTAGCCTCGACAAACTGCAACAAACAGCGCGTGAAATTAACGAAGAAACAGGCAATCCAGTTTTTACTCATGCTGGTGATGTTTCAGAGCCACAATCTGCTGAGAAATTAATTAAGAATGCTGTATCAATGCTTGGTGGATTAGATGTTCTCATCACGAATGCTGGAGGTCCTCCTGCTGGAACATTTGAAACCTTTAATTATGACGATTGGCGTAAAGCAACAGATTTAACATTATTAAGTGCCGTTAATTTGATTAAATATGCCTTACCTCATCTCAAGCAATCTCAACGCGCATCTGTATTGGCGATTGTCTCAATTGCGGCAAAGCAACCAGTAGAGAATCTCACACTCTCGAATACGATACGCCCAGCAGTTGTTGGTTTAACGAAAACACTGTCTTTGGAATTAGGCGAGCAAGGTATCCGTTTTAATAGTATTTTGCCAGGTGTAACAGAAACTGCACGGGTTGATAAACTAATGCAGGCACGCGCCGAAGCTAATGATACAGACCCAGACACAGAACGTATGAAAGCGGCACAATCTATCCCGATAAAACGTTTAGGGCAGGCAGAAGAATTTGCTAATGTTGCTGTATTCATGAGTTCTCCAGCTGCAGGATTTGTAAATGGGGTCGCGATGCTGGTTGATGGTGGTGCAACCCAAGCAACGTTTTAATAAAATGAATTTTTCATGACTTTATTAGGAGATTTCGTCGATGACTGATGTAGTAAAGATTGCCGTAATTGGTGGTTCGGGCTTATATGATTTACCCGAAATCACAGATATGACCGAGCATATGATTGATACACCTTTTGGCAAACCAAGTAATCCCATCATGATTGGGACGTTACAAGGGGAAAGAATTGCCTTCTTAGCACGTCATGGGAGTGGACATATATTGAGTCCAGCCTTAGTTCCCCAACGCGCCAATATCTATGCCTTAAAGTCACTAGGGGTACGCTTTATTGTCTCAGCAAATGCTTGTGGTAGTTTAAGACATGAAATCGCACCAAGTCATATTGCAATACCCGACCAATTAATTGATTACAACATCGGCACACGCGAACGCTCGTTTTTCAATGAAGAAGGTCTAATAGCTCATGTTTCTGTGGCGGATCCATTTGATGAGTATCTTCGCCAACAATTATTGACAGCATTCCAAAAAACAGCAGCAACAGTGCATGATGGCGGGACATTTTTGATTGAAGATGGACCCCGTTTTGCGACGCGTGCAGAGAGTCATATGTTTCGTGCTTGGGGCTGTGATTTAATTGGGATGACGGCTGCCCCAGAAGCATTTCTCGCGCGTGAGGCTGAGATAGCCTATGCGTCAATTGCTCATGTTACAGATTATGATTCTTGGCATGAGGAAGAAGAACCAGTGACGGTTGATATGGTTTTAGCAACTGTTTCAAAAAATGTGCAAGCTATTAAACAAGCTATCACTGAACTCATGAAAAATATTGACCTAGACGCGGAAACATCGTCGCACACAGCTTTAGAATCTGCAATTACAACCAATCCTTCAGCGATTACATCTAGTGCTAAAGAACGTTTACATCATGTAGTAAAACGTGCTCTTAATCTGTAATTATAGAAAAGATAGTATTTGTGGCTGAAACTCTCTCATATTTACAACGTGATGATACCATTGCTAAAACTGAAAGAATGCTACTTAGCTTATCAGCGATTTTTCTACTGGTTAATTTCGTATCATTATGGCTAGTGCAATCATCTAGCATATTGCAAATATGGCATCTGCTTGTGTGGGTTGCTTGTGCAGTTATCGGCACACGCTTGCTCGATACTTATTTACCTCGTCGTGACCCTCTGATTTTTCCTCTTAGTATGTTTTTAACAGGTTGGGGATTAGTCCTCATAGAACGACTTGCGCCTAATTTTGCTGATAGACAAACACTCTGGCTAGTGATTTCTGTTTTTGCAATGTTAGTCACTGCTTCTCTACCGCAACTACTACGATGGTTACGCTCCTATCGCTATTTATTGCTAATCGGTGGGATTATCTTATTGATCAGCACTATTAGATTTGGACAAAATCCATCAGGTTTGGCGGGTACGCCTGAGCTTTGGCTAGGGATAGGCAACATTTTCTTCCAACCATCGGAAGCCTTGAAAGTTATTTTAGTTATTTTCTTAGCAAGTTATTTATCCGAACAATACCCTGCAATGCGCGCGCAATCTCAATTAAAAGGTTTAGGACGTGAACGTGCTTGGCTGTCTCCACGCATTTTAGGTCCTATTATCCTCATGTGGAGTTTGAGCATCGTTATTGTTGTTTGGCAACGGGACTTAGGAACTGCGGCTATTTTTTTTGCTGTATTTCTCATATTGCTCTATGCTGCTAGTGGACAAAGTATCATTTTAATTGGCGGTGGTATCCTACTCACGATTGCTGGTATTGTTGCCTATAATTTATTCAGCGTCGTTGAATTACGTGTCGATATTTGGATTAATCCTTGGCTTGAAGCCGATGGACGCGCCTATCAAATTGTACAAAGTCTGATGGCATTTGCAGCAGGAGGAATTTGGGGCGAGGGCATTGGGCAGGGTTCACCTACCTATATTCCTGTAGTTCATTCTGATTTTATTTTCTCAGCCCTTGCCGAGGAATATGGTTTACTCGGTATTATAGTTTCGATTGCCGGATTGGCTATTTTCGTAATGCGTGGGATGCGAATGGCGGTGCAACATCAAAGTCGTCCATTTTATGCACTTTTAGCAATTGGCTTGAGCATGTTGCTTGCGGTGCAGAGCATATTAATCATGGGTGGAGTACTAAAATTATTGCCTCTAACAGGTGTGACACTACCATTCTTGAGTTATGGTGGTAGTTCATTATTGGCTACTTTTGTCATTATAGGCTTGTTACTACGCCTCTCATCGGAGGTGCAATAATGTCTTTCACCCGCGAGATAAATCGACTCATGTCAGGCTTGTTATTAGTATTTTTTGTGATTATTGGTTCGGCAACCTATTGGGCAATTGTTGGTGAAACTAGTATTTTACTCCGTGAGGATAATCCCCGCTTAGTTGAAGATAAAGCTCGCATACGACGTGGTCGCATCTTTGATACAAATAATATTTTACTCGCTGAGAGTGTGCTAGATGGCGATGGCTTCTTAGAGCGGACATATTATCACCCTGAGATGTACAGTGCTTTAGGCTATTTTAGCTTACGGTATGGTACTGCTGGGGCAGAAGCTGCCTATGATGGGTATCTCCGTGGCGACATTTTCAATGATGAACTAAATAGTTTTATCGAACAAGATTTGCTTCACGTTCCCCAACAAGGTTTCGATATTCAATTAACTATAGATGTCGAAGTTCAACAAACAATCGTTGAGCAATTGGGAGATTATCATGGTGCGGCGGTTGTATTAAGTGTGCCAGATGGTAAAGTCTTAGGATTGGTCAGCTTACCTACATATGACCCCAATACTTTAGATGAAGACTGGGAAAGCCTTATTGATGCTGAGGATAATCCCTTCTTTAGCCGTGCCCTACAAGGGCAATATCAACCGGGCGGAATGTTGCAAACACCTCTCATGGTTGCAGGAATCCTAACACAACAGCCCTTTGATATCGTAACAGCGGATGCGAATAGACCAATATCGGTTGAAGACTCACAATTAAGATGTGCTACAGAACCCGAATCGCCTGACTTGACCTATACAGAAGCCTATGCCTATGGATGTCCTTTCCCGTTTTCGTTACTAGCTCAAGATACGACTACTTCATCGTTGCAAAATATATTTGATGCCTTTCGCTTATCATCTCCACCTACTTTAGATGGGTTTGTTATTGATAATAATCCTTCGCTAGAAGTAACCCCAGAAGTTACGCCAGAATTTAATCTCGTGGAAGATATTATTGGGCAAGGCGATCTAACGATTAACCCTTTAGGAATGGCTTCCTTAACTAGTGCAGTCGTGAATGGTGGCAATGCACCGCAACCTTATGCTCTGCAAGCCTTTCACTTACCTGATGAAACGTGGCAATTGAACTCGGCAGACAGAGCATCTATTCCTCTATTAACTGCAAATTCTGCTCGTCGTCTACGAGAATTGATGATTAATAATATACAAATTGGTGCATCTGTAACTGCAAATCGCCCAGACTTGACGATAGGTGGTCATACCGCACTAGCTGTTTCTGGTGATGAAACACAAACGTGGTTTATTGGCTTTGTATCATTAGAGGATAATCGTGGTGCAGTGATTGCGCTTGTTGTAGAAGATACCAACGATGCCTCTGAAATTGCCCGTATCGGAGGTGTGATCTTAGAAAGTGCTGCCAATAGCTTGCGTTCATCAATTGGGCAGACAAATATTTCTGGATGAAGCGAGAATATATCTAGTCAGATTCTGCCACTTTTTGAAGCTCTGTTTCAAGCGTTTCGCCAAATAAGCGTTTTCTATAAATAAATGCTACACCGAGACCAACCAAGACACGAAACCACTTGTGGAAGAAGCCTTGTATGAATGCAATTGCGGCAGCTACAGGGAAGGTTACAATGGGTTGAATGGGCGCAACGAGAGCCAATAACATACCTGTGTTAGAGATTTCGGTTACGCCTGCACCATTCGGTACAAAACTCAATGCGCCGATTGCTGATGCCACCCCGACTATGAATAATCCTTGCAATATGAGTTGCCAGGTTATATCTAAACCAAAACCGTACAAAATAACGATAAACCCGAAAGTGCTAGAAATATATACGCCAAGTCCAACGATTGACATTAGGATGACATGTTTTAATGCAAAAATTTCACGGCTACTCTCATAAAAATTAGTCAGAGGTTGCTTTAGTCGCTTGATGATAGGAATATAGCCTAAGATGTTCAAGCATAAGTAAGCAAGGGGTTTTATCTGAATGACAACTAATCCAGTCAAAATAATGGCTGATGAGGAGTAAATCAATGTTCTGCTGAGTACAGCGTAATCAATTCCTTGGTATGAGCCTAAATTTAGGTTGTCTCCTGCGATAAATAGGGTTACAGCCATCAAAATAATAACAGCAATTCCATCCACAACTCGTTCTGCAATCACAATCGGCGCACTTCGCGCAACTGGTACACCCTCTTCAATTACAGTCCCATCTTTTGTTTTAGTTGTATGGATTTTGAGCATGACCGACTTGAATAATTCACCTGCTTTACCTGGACTCACAACCATCATGAAGGTTGCTACAAAGATAATCAGGCTATCTTGAATTTTGATTCGATGGCGTGCATCAATTACTCCCAAAAAATAATGCCATTCTAAAAATCTGAAGAAGATAACGAAGATTTGAGCGACTATCAATATCGGTATTAGATAGATCGGAAAGGATTGAATTTGCTCGAATATGCCGTCTGCCTTAAGTTGTCCTTGATTATCAGCGAGAAGTAACAATCCAATATAGATAGCAATAGTGATAAGAATGCCCAATAATATTTGATTACGATATTTACGCATAAAGATGGCTTCTCCGAAGTATAAGATCGCAAATTCTAACAAAGAAGAATCATGAAGCGTAGGGTGAACGCATAGCGTAGGATGGGGTCGCGCATGGTCAAAGTAATTACTTTATGGCAAACTTTAGCTCATATAACCTGACAGATAACCTACTCGTAATCTTTAAACTGTAAAACGATGATCAGCATCGCTATACTGGCACAGATTATCAGTACAGGAATAGACAATATGACTCAGAAGAGCAATAAGACAGAACCAAATATTCGCCCTGTCAACCGAAATGACTTAGATGCGCCTCCTACATTCCTACTTTGGGGAGTGATAATTGTGTTTATATTAATTGTCGCAGGCTTTTTCACTGGTATCTGGGCGTTCAATAATATGCTAACGACGGGGCAGCAAGCGCGTGTGATAGGCAGTGCGCCGTTTATGGAAGTGTTTTTACAACGTAACCCAACACCAGCAGGAGGGGTTCTACCTACAGTCGACCCTAACTTGTCTGATGGTGGTAACGCTCTAGATTTGTTGACGATGCCTATTGGTAATGCAACAGCTACACCTGAAGGTGAAATGACAGAGACTATCGAATTACCTACAAACACACCTCTGCCCACTAATACACCTTTGCCTACAAATACACCATTACCAACGAATACCCCTTTACCTGCAAACGGCGATGCAAGTTCAAATAACTTGCCTGTGCAAGCTGTGGCTAATATACCTGGATCCGCACGAAACACAGGTTTTAATTGGGCACAACAGACTTGGAATAATTGTGGACCAGCGACAATTACGACAGCCTTGAGTTATTTTGGTTGGGCACAAGACCAAGAATATGCTAAAGATCGTTTGCGTCCTAACCGTGAAGATAAGAATGTTAGCCCATCTGAACTGGTAGATTTTGTCAATGAACAAGCACAAGTAAATGCTATAGTTCGTATGGGTGGCAATATAGATTTGCTCCGTACCTTGATTTCTTCTGGTTTTCCTGTCATTGTTGAACGCGGGATGTTCTTTGAAGCCTATGAATGGGTCGGACATTATCAAGCCTTAGTAGCATATGATGATAGCCAAAGCGGATTTTATGCTTATGATAGTTTCTTAGGTGATGGTACTGCAGGTGAAGGTATCTTACAGCCATATGTAGAACTTGATAGTACATGGCGACATTTCAATCGGACATTTATAGTAGTATATTCACCAGACCAAGAAGTTCAATTACAAGCAATTCTTGGCGATTTGTGGTCTGTGGAGCTTGCTGCACAACACGCTGCCGAAGTTGCACAAGCTGAAGCAGTTGCAAATGTTGATGATGCTTTTGCTTGGCATAACTTAGGAACATCTCTTACAGAATTAGGTCGCTATCAAGAGGCAACTACTGCATTTGACCGCTCTAGTGTGATTGGTACATTGCCATGGCGTATGCTCTGGTATCAGTTTGGTCTATTTGAAGCCTACTACAATGTCGGACGTTATGATGACATTATAGCTCTGGCAAATTCTAATCTAAATCAAACTCCTGAGCTTGAAGAAAGTCTTTATTGGCGTGCCTTAGCTTATGCTGAACAAGGAAACACCTCATCAGCAATTTCTGATTTACGAACAGCTTTACGATATAACCCCAATTTTGAAGCGGCACAAATCGCCCTCGATAACATCCAATAACGATACAGAATAGGGTGGTTGGAATAATCACCCTTTGCTCAGGAGTAAGTTATGACTGCTACCGATAATTCACCTGAAAAGCAAAAGCGTAATCAAAGTCTTGTTCGTTCGACTTTTATGTTGATGATTCTCTTCGGTATCGCCAAAGCCATCAGTCTAGGGCAAACAGTCATTATTGCTGACTTTATTGGATTGGGTAGTGAGTGGGATGCTTATGTTGCTGCCAATCGTATTCCTGAGTTAATTGTTATTTTGATTTCGGGTGGCGCATTGGGACATGCTTTTATTCCTATTTTTAGTAGTTACTTAGCGCGCGGAGAAAAAAAAGATGGCTATAGATTAGCAAGCCATGTGGTAAATACTGTTTTTACATTAGCCATAATTATCAGTGGTATTATTTTTGTTTTAACACCTTGGATGGTCAGCAATTGGATTGCCCCAGGTTTTGCCGAAAATCCTGAAACTATTCAACAAACCATCATGATGATGCGTTTGCTTCTAATCGGTACGATTATCTTTGCAGTCAGTGGTATCTTTAGTAGCATTCTTCATAGTCATAATCATTTCTTGTTGCCTGCTGTTGCACCAATTATGTATGATTTAGGTATATTATTCGGCGTTGTTTTCTTACTGAAACCATTCGGCATTTACGGTGTAGCTATCGGAACAGTTGTAGGAGCATTAGCCCATTTGCTGATACAAGTACCAGGTTTGATTCGTAACGGAGCGAGATGGTTTCCTGAAATTGGTTTTAGCGACCCTATGCTCTGGAAAGTCATTCGTTTGATGTTACCGCGTGTGGCTGGTTTATTTGTATTCCAATTCAATTTCTTGGTGATGACCAATATCGCATCACGCTTAGGTGAAGGTAGTGTTTCCGCTTTAGATTGGGGCTGGCGACTGATGCAAATTCCTCAAACATTAATTGGCACAGCTATGGGCATTGTTATTTTCCCGACTTTAGCGGCACTCAGTGAAGTTAAAGATGAGGATGGTAAACGCAACGCTATGTCAGGGGCTTTAAAATTTATCATGGTAGCAAGTATCCCTTCAGCGATTGGCTTAATTTTAATTGGTCGACCCTTACTCAGTTTGCTTGAGCGTGGCGCGTTTGATGCCTCTGCGACTTCACTGGTTTATTCGACGTTATCAGCTTTTACATTGGGCTTAATAGTTCACAGTATGCTTGAAGTTGTAGCGCGAAGTTTTTACGCCGATAAAGATACATGGACACCTCTCTGGGCGGCTCTAGGCGGGGCAGGCATAAATCTGTTTCTCTCACTATGGCTAAGCGGTATCCTCATGACAGAAAATCCACCAATAGAAAATGTGATGTGGCTAGCCTTTGCCAACTCAATGGGGGTAGCCTTTGAAGTTTTGGTACTAGTTGTTTTATTACGTAAACGCTGGCACGGAATCAATGAAAATAGTGTTGTCATGACAACCGTAAAAACCTTAATTGCAAGTTTGATTATGGGTGTTGGTGTTTTAGCTGTGGGACAGATTTTCACCATGCTCGGGCTAGAAGGACGCTTGATATATACGCTAGTACAATTAGGTTTGCAAGTTGTTGTTGGTGGACTAATATTTCTTGGTGCTACGTTTGCATTGGGCATGCACGAGGTCAAAGATATTTTTCAGATACTCTTACGCCGTAATAAAGCTGAACTAGAAAGCATCCAAACAGCGTAAATATAACATTTCGTAAAGAAAACATATGACAATAGAAATCAAACGACTGACTTTAGGCATGGTATCAACGAACGCTTATCTTGTTGGTGACACAGATACAAATGAAGCTATCTTGATTGACCCTGTTGATAATGCTGATGTTATCAAGCAAACTGCAGATGAAGCAGGTTGGACAATTAAACTCATCTTAGCCACGCATGCTCATTTTGACCATGTTTTGGCAAGCAAAGATCTCAAAGATATGACGGGCGCACCGTTCTGGATTCACGAGGATTGTGTTTCAACATTAGACACCTTACCTATGCAGGGTAAGCTGTTTGGCTTAGGCAATTTTCCTGATGCCGCAAAGCCTGACCGTTTACTCAAAAGTGAAACTGAGACAATCGAAATAGGCGCAATTAAATTAGAAACCCTCTATACACCCGGTCATGCAGTTGGTCACTTGAGTTTTTACATGCCTGAACATGAAATTTTATTTAGTGGAGATACTCTCTTTTTCGGCAGTATTGGACGCACCGATTTACCCGGTGGCAATCATGAATTACTGCTTAAATCTATACGTGAGGAACTACTTCCATTAGGGGATGATGTCAGAGTATTACCTGGACACATGCAAGAAACCACAATCGGCTTTGAGCGCGAGCATAATCCCTTCTTATGAAAAAGCATATTCTATTTATCTTTGTCGATGGTATCGGCTTAGGCGAAGACAATCCTGATATCAATCCATTTTCTAGCGCGAATTTACCGACACTCACTGCGCTAACAGCAGGGCAATCATGGGGTAACAAAAGTCAGCGCCATGATACTGAACGTAGTATCTTTATCCCTACTGACCCGCGCTTAGGTATTGAAGGTCGTCCACAGAGTGGCTCTTCACAAGCTGTTATCCTCACAGGTAAAAATGTTCCAGAAATGCTTGGTCGGCATTATGGACCTTTACCGAATAAACCTATTCGTGCACTACTTGATGAGACGAATTTCTTCAAGACAGTTCGTGAATGTGGCGAAGTGGCAGGGTTAGTTAGTGCTTATCCCCCACAGCGTCTTAACGGTATTAATAGTGGTAAAAGACTACCTTCTAGTATTCAATATTCTGCAATTGCATCGGGACAATCCTTATTCTCAACTGAGGAAGTCGTGGCAGGCACAGCATTAACGCCCGAATATACAGGGTATCCTTGGCGTGAGCATCTCAAAATTGATGACATTCCTCTTTATGATGCCTTTCAAGCAGGTCAAAAGTTAGTAGAAATTAGCCGAAACTATACCTTTGCATTTCATTCTAATTGGATGACGGATTACGTCGGGCATCGGGGAACATTAGAAGAAGCTACCAGTCTATTGGAAACGTTTGACCAAGTTATGGCGGGTGTTCTTTCAGCATGGGATGATGATGAGGGCTTAGTTATTTTCACGAGTGACCACGGTAATATGGAAGATATGAGCCATGGTAAACACACTGACAATGATGTTCCAACTCTAATTATCGGTAACGGTAAAGAGAAATTTGCCGAAAATTTCACTCAATTAACGGATTTTGTCCCTCGAATGACACAGTATCTCTTTGAGTAACACGCTATTCTTATATAGATATGATGGTTTTCACTGCATAATAGGTCATAATCTCATAACAAATAGGGTCGCACCTTGAAAAAAACGCGTCCCTCTCCTAAAATTTCACATTCGAGTTTTACGCAGGGATAATACACTATGGTTATGTTCGAGAGCTTGAGCCAACGGTTGAACAACGCCTTCAACAGTTTGGGGCAAGGTAAAAAGGTTACAGAGGATGATGTAAAATCTGCAATGCGAGAAGTGCGTATGGCGCTGCTTGAGGCGGATGTTGCACTTCCAATTGTAAAAGAATTTGTGAGCAATGCGCGCGAAAGTGCCGCAGGTTCAGAAGTTCATAAAACCCGTACACCTGCTCAAGAAGTGCTAAAAATCGTTCATACAGAGCTTATTGAAACCCTTGGTGAACCTGGCACATTAGATTTTTCGCGGAGTCAACGACCACACGTCATTATGATGGTGGGCTTGCAAGGGTCAGGTAAAACGACCAGTGCTGCGAAATTATGTCTTTATTTGCGTAAAAATCAGAATCGCAAGCCGTTTCTCATCGCTGCGGACACATACCGTCCAGCCGCAGTCGACCAGTTAGTAACGCTTGCGAAACAAATCGGTGTCGATTACTACGAAGAAGGTGTCTCGGCAAAACCAGAGGACATCGTCAAGCGAGGCATGGAAGCTGCAAAACAAGCTAATGCAGATATTGTCATCGTCGATACCGCAGGTCGCCTCCAAATTGATGACACCCTCATGGGCGAGCTGGAAGAAATTAAATCACGCACTAAACCTGCTGAAATTCTGCTTGTGGCAGATGCGATGACAGGGCAAGAAGCTGTTAATATCGCGACAGGGTTTAACGAGCGTGTCGGCATTACTGGACTTGTACTAACCAAGGTTGATGGTGATGCGCGTGGTGGTGCTGCCTTGTCAATGCGTGCCGTGACAGGTGTACCTATCAAGTTTATAGGGACGGGTGAGAAAATCAGCGAAGATACATTCGAGCAATTCCACCCAGACCGTATCGCAGACCGTATCCTCGGTATGGGCGATATTATGAGTTTAATGGAACAAGCCGAAAGCCTGTACGAAGAAGAAGAAGCTCTGAAATTGCAAGAAAAAATGTTGAGTAATCAGTTCACTTTGCAAGATTTCTTAGAGCAACTTCAAAAAATCAAGAGTATGGGACCCATCACAAAAGTGTTTGGGATGCTTCCGGGTTTTGATAAAATGCGGATGCAAGGTATGGTAGATGACCAAGACATAGAATCCCGTCTGAAAAAGGTCGAAGCCATAATTAACTCGATGACACTCAAAGAACGCAATAAACCTGATATACTCAATGCAAGTCGTCGCAAACGGATTGCACGCGGTAGTGGGGTCGAAGTGCGTGATGTCAATGATGTCATCAAACAATATCGCCAAATGCAGAAGATGATGGATCAGATGCGAAAAGGCAATTTCCCGAATATTCCCGGTCTCGGTAATCTCGGATTTTAAAACTAAACAAAAAATCAGAAACTCTAAGGAGCTACACAAACATGGTTCGTATTCGTTTAACTCGTGTTGGTCTTAAAGGTCAACCTTCTTATCGTATCGTTGTCACTGACAAACGAAATGCTCGCGACAGCAAACCTCTTGAAACAATTGGTTGGTATAATCCACGCACACAACCTTCAACCGAAGTTGTAGAAGAAGACCGCGCACTCTATTGGCTTAGTGTTGGCGCACAACCAAGTGACTCTGTAAATCGTATTTTCAGTCGTTTAGGAACACTTGACCGCTTTGCACGCCTTAAAGATGGCGAAGATATGGAAGTATTGGTTAAAGAAGCACAAGAAAACCGTGCTGAATTACCAGATGGTCGCACCAATCATCCTGCACCGGTTGATGGAGAAAGTAAAATTAAAGCACGCGAAGCCGCCCGCCTTGCTGCTGAACAAGAAGCTGAAGAGGCAGAAGAACCTGTTGCAGTTGCTGAAGCCGAAACTGATGAAGCAGAAGAAGCCAACGACGAAGCATAATTACCAATAAGATTGATTGAGCGATAGATAATCTGTCGCTCAATTTGTATCTCAAACAAATAAAGAAAGTTAGTCTTATTATGGAAGAAGATTTAGTTCAATATATAGCAGAAAATCTTGTCAATGACCCTGCAAAAGTGAATGTCGAGAAGCAGAAAAAAGGTCGTAATATCATCTTGCAACTCAGTGTTGCATCAGATGATATGGGTAGAGTCATCGGTAAAAGCGGACGTGTAGCAAATGCGATGCGTGCTTTACTACGCGCCTCTGACCGCCGACGGGGACGTGGACGCATAATCTTAGAAATTGAATAAATTTTAATTTGACCCATAGCAGTATGGGTCTTTCTTCAAATTGATCTCCGATTATTTAGTGGAATCTGCTTGACATACCGCCCCAATCTCTATAACATGCCACCTCATTAACTTTTACAATATCTATACGATTATATATGAAGGACATATGGCAAAAGATAAGCAGGCTCCAAAATATCTTACATTAGGCAAAATCTTACGTCCACATGGCATTCGTGGCGAAATGAGAATGCAAATACTTACAGATTATCCAGACCGACTTATTAACGAACTAAAGAGAATATACATCGGTCAAAAAGTTACTGATGATAATGCTGATTTATACACATTAAAATCAGCAAGATTTCACAAAGATTTTCTCCTAATAACACTTGCCGAGATAAATGATCGCAATGATGCCGAAACCTTGCGCGGTAAGATGGTCATGATTGACATTGATAACGCTGTCCCCCTTGATGAAGGTGAATTTTATCTCTATCAACTCATTGGCTTAACTGTTCAGACCGAAGATAAAACTATTCTAGGGCAATTGAAGGAAGTTATCGAGACAGGTGCAAATGATGTTTATGTCGTTAAAGGTCGTGAATATGGTGAAGTCTTATTACCTGCTCATGAAGAAACACTGATTAATATTGATTTTGAGGCTAAATTAATCACAATGCGCCTCCCCGAAGGATTATTACCTGATACATCAAACAACACCTAATTTCGGTATACCGCTTGACAATTAATTTATAAGGCTGATATGCTGTCCATGTCCAAGTTGAGTAGGTAACCAAAACTTGAATAACCAAAAATACTGGCTGGGTCTTAGTTTGGTTCAACAGATGGGTACTGTTCGTATTCATCAATTAATCTCTCATTTTGGAACAGCGCGTGAGGCATGGCAAGCATCGGAGCGCGACTTAAGACAAGTTAATTTACCATCGAAAGCCTTGTCATCCTTACTTGATTTGCGTAAAAATCTTGACTTAGATGCCGAGTTAGCCAAAGTTACATCCTTGAATGCCCATCTCATCACATGGGCAGATTCACAGTATCCTGAGAATTTACGTCATATTGTAGATGCACCGCCACTCCTATATGTTCATGGGACATTATTACCTAGTGATATGCTAGCACTCAGTATTGTAGGAACACGTCGCGCAACACGCTATGGAATTGATGTTGCGAATCGGATGGCTTATTGGCTTGCCTCACAGGGTGTGACTATTGTTTCTGGCATGGCATTAGGGGTGGATACGGCTGCACACCGCGGTGCAATTCAGGCAAATGGTCGCACAATTGCAATTTTAGGGTCTGGTATAGACATTATATATCCAAAAGAAAATGCTCGACTTGCTCAAGATGTGGTGCAAAATGGTGCCTTAATTAGTGAATTTCCGTTAGGTACGCCACCATCAGGTAAGAATTTCCCAAGACGAAATCGTATTATTAGTGGTTTATCTTTAGGGATATTGATAGCAGAAGCCCCTAAAAATAGTGGAGCGATTATCACCGCTGAAACTGCTCTAGAACAAGGACGAGATGTCTTCGCAATTCCAGCTAACATTTTCAATGAGATGGGCGCAGGGTGTAATCGTCTCATTCAGGAAGGGGCAAAACTGGTGATGCGTGCTAGTGATATTTTGGATGAGTTAAACGTAACTTATGATAATCATGTAACCAAGCAGAAGACTGAAACCATTGCTCCTGCAGGCGATACCGAGCATCAAATATTGAATTTGCTAGATTCTGAACCAATACATATTGATGAGATTGTCCGTAAAACAGGCTTAGAAACCGCACAAGTTGCGTCTACGCTAGCCATACTCGAATTAAAAGGGCTTGCACAAACGGTTGGGGCAATGCAATATTGCCGAGCTAGATAACAAGATAGCTTAGGAAATATGATTATATGCAAAATTATGTTGCTTTAATTCTCGCAGGTGGAGGCGGAACACGTCTTTGGCCCATGAGCCGTAAAGATACACCTAAGCAGATGCTTCCATTAGTAGCAAATCATTCTATGTTTAAGGTGAGTGTGGACCGTCTTGCGCCTTTATTTACACCAGACCGTATATTCGTTTCAACAGCAGAGACTTATGTTGAAGACTTACTAGAGGAATGTCCTGAAATTCCTGTAGAAAACTTCATTGCTGAACCATCTGCACGAAACAATGCCGCCGCAGTTGGTTTAGCTATAACAGTTATTCAGAAACGCTTTCCTGATGCAGTTGTTGCGATGCTCACAGCTGACCATCATATCGGTAAGACGGAGCATTTTCGAGATGTACTAGAAACTGCTGGGCAGATTGCTGATACAGGCAAAATCGTAACATTGGGTATTTCGCCAGCGTTCCCATCGACTGGATTTGGATATATTCAGCAAGGGGAGACACTTGGTGAGGTCAATGGCTTTACCTATGCCTCGGCTACACGTTTCACCGAAAAGCCTGATATGGTAAGAGCAACTCAGTTTGTCGCCTCTGGCAAATATAGCTGGAACAGTGGAATGTTTATTTGGCAAGCAAAGATAGCATTAGCAGAATTTGAACGCCAGCAGACTGAAATGTACCAATTACTGAAGCAACTCCAACCCAGTGTCGATACACTTGATTTCCAATCTACTTTAGAATCAATCTGGGGTAAAATGCCTAAAATCTCAATTGATTATGCGATTATGGAAAATGCCCAAAATATGGTTGTGATACCTGTTGATATTGCTTGGAGCGATGTCGGAACATGGTCATCATTATATGATATTCTCGATAGAGATAGATTTGGAAATTGTGGTAAGAATGGGTCAGAAAAGCGTATCATACTCGATACAAAGGAAACTTTATTGTTTTCTGATAAATTGACAGTAGCAATCGGTGTCGATAATATCATTGTTGTAGAAACAGATGATGTTTTATTGGTTTGCCATAAAGACCGTACTCAAGATGTAAAGCAAATTGTACGATATTTGAACGAAAATAACTTGGAAGATTATCTGTAGTATTGTATGCAGACAATTAGTTTTTAGGAGAGCGCATGAGTGAAAACACCATGCAAGCCTATTGCGTGAAATGTAAAACCAAACGAGATATGTCCAAGCAAGAAGCGACATATACCAAAACAGGCACGCCTGCAACAAAAGGTGAATGTCCTGTTTGTGGAACTGGTTTATTCCGCATGGGTGAAACTGAAGCACATGCTGATGTACCAAAACCAAAGGTGATAGCGTCGCCGAAACGTAAAAAGAAAAAAACGAAATCGAAGAAGAAAAAAGGTCGCCGTAAGCGCAATATTGGTAAATTAGTGATTGTCGAGTCACCCGCAAAAGCACGCAGTATTGGAAGCTATCTCGGTAAGGGATATACCGTCATGGCATCAAAGGGGCATGTCCGTGATTTGCTCGTGACCCAATTATCGGTTGATGTTGAAAATGATTTTGAGCCTAAATATCGCGTGCCAAATGATAAACGCGATGTGGTGAAGGAAATCAAATCGGCTGTAGAAGATGCTGATGCCGTCTATCTCGCAACTGACCCTGACCGTGAAGGTGAGGCGATTGCGTGGCACTTGATGGCGGCGGCAGATATTGATGATGAAGCAAAACGGGTAGTGTTTCACGAAATTACTAAAGATGCTGTGAAAGAAGCTTTTGAGCATCCACGTGAAATAGATATGAGTCTGGTGAATGCTCAACAAGCCCGTCGTATTCTTGACCGTTTAGTAGGTTATAACATCACAGAATTATTGTGGGATAAAGTCCGCAATCGTTTGTCAGCAGGGCGTGTTCAGAGTATTGCCTTACGGATTGTAGTTGACCGCGAAGAAGAGATTGATGCCTTCGTACCTGTTGAATACTGGTCAATTGATGCTGAATTAAGCAAGCAATCCCAAAATGGGAAAAAAGCTGAAAAATTCACAGCTCGTTTGGCTAAGATTAACGGGGAAGACTTCGAATTCAATAGTGAAGAAGAAGTTCGTCCTCATATAGATATATTGGAAAAAAGCCAGTATATAGTTAATAACATTAAAAAAGGTACACGGGTTCGTCGCTCATCACCACCCTTTACAACCAGTACCATGCAACAAGAAGCCTCTCGTCGTATCGGTTTTAATGCCCGCCGTACGATGCGTGCAGCACAACAATTGTATGAAGGTATTGAACTCGCAAATGGTGAAACATCAGGTTTGATTACCTATATGCGTACCGATAGCTTGAACGTGAGTCCACAAGCTCAGAGCGAAGCACGTTCGTATGTCAGCAAGACCTATGGTGATGAATACATCCCGAAAAAACCCACACAATACAAGACTAAGTCTAAAGGGGCGCAGGAAGCACATGAAGCAATTCGTCCTACAAGTGTCTTACGTACGCCAGAATCAATGAAATCACTGCTTTCACGTGACCAGTTCAAACTCTATGAATTGATATGGTTACGTTTCGTTGCTAGTCAAATGTCTAATGCGGTCTACAATACGATTCGCGTCGAAATTGACGCAGGCATGAGTAAAGATAATATGCCATATCTGTTCCGTTCATCGGGTAGTCGCATTAAATTTCAAGGTTTCCTTGCCCTGTATGAAGATAGTAAGGACGAAGACGATACTACTGAAAGCGATGAAGGGCGTATCTTCCCTGAAATGAGCGAAGATGAGTTGTTGCGCTTCCTGCAATTATTACCAGAGCAACACTTCACACAACCACCCCCGCGTTATACAGAGGCAAGTCTAGTTCGTGCGCTAGAAGACTATGGGATTGGTCGTCCGAGTACTTATGCACCGACTGTTGCGGTTATTCAAGACCGTGATTATGTCAACAAAGAAAATAAACGTCTTGTCCCAACTGAGACGGGGAAAGTTGTCAGTAAGTTACTAGTTGAATATTTCAAAGAAGAAATGCAGTACGAATTTACTGCAAAGATGGAAAATCAGCTGGATGATATTGCTGAAAGCGATGGTCAATGGCGACCTATGTTGCATGATTTCTACTCGCCTTTTGAGAATCGCCTCAAAAATGCGCGTAAGAACATGCCTGTCATGAAACAGGAAGAAAAAGTAGGGCGTATTTGCCCAACCTGTGAAGAGGGTGACTTGGTTATCAAGTATGGGCGCTATGGTAAGTTCATAGGATGTTCCAATTACCCTGAATGTCGTCACACTGAGCAGTTTATAGAATATGCGGGTGTTACTTGTCCAACTTGTGGTGAAGAACATGATGGTGAATTGGTTGTGAAGAAAACGCGCAAAGGTCGTACATTCTATGGTTGCTCTCGTTATCCTGACTGTGAATATTCGACATGGAAATTGCCAAAATCAGGTGAGAATGACAGTGAAGAAGATGAGACTGAACAAGAATTACCCCTTAGTAGTTAGTACTTTCCGCACAGGGCATTGTTTTAATGCCCTGTCTTCCCACAATTAAGATACAATCCTTTGCCATAACACAAAGGTGCATATATACTTTTTAATGTGATATTAGATAATGACCATGCACACCTTACTTAAAGTTTTTTATGCTGTGCATGTTATTGATTTCAACGAAAGGCTTTTACGCTCATGACATTTCCTGTACAAAGTACGCCTCCTGATCCGAGCGGACAAACGCCTCCTGCGCCGCAAAAAGATAAAAGTGGAGAGAGTGGAGGCGGGTTTTTAGACGGTATCCGTAACACAATTATTGATAATTACAATGGTTTGTACCGTATTGTTCTTAAACCACGTATGCCAGAAGGAATTCTGTATGGTATAGGTATTCTAGGTGTGCTGTTTGGTATCTTTTGGGCTTATGTCCTTGCTCCTGTCGATTGGACGGGTGGCAATCCTAATCGCCTTAATGAAGCGAGCCAGCGTCAATGGTTATTGATGACTGCCGTTGGTACAAGCGCACAAAATCTTTACGCGCCAGAACAGACAGTTCAACTTGTTCAAGTGATACCAAACCCTCGCGCCCAAATCGAGACAATGTTGAGTGACCCCAATACAAGCCAAAATGATAGAATTGCACTCCAGACCCTGCTTTCGCAGTTACCACAAGATATTGATGCAAATTCTGCCGAAACAATAACGAGTGGTAATGCAGTGACGAATTTCTTGATGGCATTCATTGTGCCAATTATCGTCATGATTATTATTGTGGTTGTCGTTGTTCTTCTGTGGCGTTTTCTAATTTACGATAATTTGGTTGCTCCTGTACTTCAACGAATTGCGGAAATGCGTGACCCTGCACTTGCTGAAGCTAGTAGGCGCTCACGCGAAGAACTCAAAATCCAACAAGAACAACGTCGCCTGCGTGAAGAGCTTGCTAAACAAAGTGGGGATGCAGAACTTGGTGACCCAATTATGACACAATTGGCAATCTACTCACCAGGGCGTATGTTTGATGAATCATACGAGATTGAACTTGAATCTGGCGAATTTTTGGGTCAAAGTGGTGCGGTGATTGCTGAGGCAGTTGACCCTGACCCTGTAGCAATTGAAGTATGGCTATTCGATATGTTTACATCGAAAAATATTGCGAAGGTATTTGTAACACCACAAGGCTATGCTGACCCATCGATTCGGAGCAAATTAGAAACTGATGTGGATAACCCAGCAACCGATATTGTCGTCGCAGATTTGAATAACAATATCACAATTGATACTGATAAATTGCGTTTGCAAGCCAAATTCTCTAGTTTAGACTTCAATGCAAATGGTCGTTTTGAAAACTTTAATTTGCAGATGCGTTCATGGAACAAAGATAGCGCGAGTGCTAGTGCAACGCCACCGCCACCAACACCAGTTGCACCTGCTGGTGCGCCAGATATGTCGACATACGATAATATGCAATTTGACCCACCACCGCCGATGCCTTCATCGAGTGGTGCGCCAGATATGTCGACTTATGATAATCTACAATTTGACCCACCACCGCCAATGCCATCATCGAGTGGTAGTCGCCCATTGAGTGATTACGATAATATTGAATTTGATCCGCCGCCTACAGCAGGTGATAGTCGAGGTAGTAGTGATTTCTTATCACCACCACCAATGACCCCCTTGCGCCCTCCGCCTTTAAAGCCATCCGATGAGGATGATGACCCATTTGGTGGCACAGGAGATTTCACACCACTCGGTGGTAGATAGACAAAAAAACACCCTATTCAAATTTGAATAGGGTGTTTAATTTTTTCGGGTATTTTAATTAGCTGATTTTGATGATTTTGAACTTAACATTGCCATCAGGCGTGCTAACTTTAACCTTATCACCTTTACGACGGTGAAGAAGTGCCGCACCAATCGGGCTTTTTGCTGAAATTTTGCCATCACGCGGGTTTGCTTCTGCTGCACCTACAATCGTGTAAACTTCATCTTCATCATAACCGTCTTCACGGATAGTAACAGTTGACCCTAACGTGACTTCATCAGTTGTCCCCGAATTTTCAATAATTTCGGCGGTGCGTAAGATTTGTTCCAAACGTATAATTTCGCCATCCATCAGGCTCATTTTTTCACGCGTATCATGATAATCAGCATTTTCTTTCAAATCGCCCATTGCGACTGCTTCTTTGAGTTTTTGAGCTAACTCTGGACGGTCTACCTCTTGCAGGCGTTTGAGCTTGAGTTCTAATTCTTCTTTGCCTTCAAGTGTTAGGTAGGTTACATCTTCTGCCATAATAATTTTCCTTAAAATACTGACTAACGAATTTACTCAGTTTGTATCAAAATTTGCTCATTACGCTCGGCTGATAAAGCGAGCACATTCTGGTAGTGTAAAGTCTCAACTGCACCATTTAGCAAAATATGACTCTTGCCACAAGCATTGACTTTTATCGATGCGAGTGCTTTCTGAATTTTCTCAGGGTCACTCGATGATTCAAGTGCTTTATCAACTGCAATTCGTAACTTTTGTAGATAATCTATATCACTTTTGAGTTTCTTATTGACTTCACCGCGGAGTATGACTTCGCCGTGACCTTGAATAATGTTCTCAAAATTATGATTTTGCAACTTTTCTAGTGATGCAAGAAAATCATCGTAATTGCCGTCAACGAAATATGGCAAGGACATAACAGTATCTGCGGCGAATAAAACATTATCTTCTTCAACCCAAACCGTGATTGAGTCTTCACTATGACCGGGTGAGTGGGCGAGATGAAATGTTTTACCACCAATATGAAAACTCATTCGTTCATCAAATACAATATCGGGCAATCTCAATTTCACATTTGCCATATCGGACGAGCCTTCTTTTAGTCTTTTTAAACTATCTCGTCCGCGTGTATCCAATATTTCTCTGCACAGCCGATGCGCCACAATGGTAGCACCCTGAAATAAGGATGTTCCTGTTGTGTGGTCTGCATGATGGTGCGTATTGATGATATATCGTACAGGTTGTTGTAAACGATTCTCAATATATTGCTTAATTTGGCGTGTTTCTTCAGGGTATAACAAGGTATCAATTAATACTAAACCGTCTGTCGTAACTACAACACTTGCAGTTACTTGAACATATAAATCACTGGTAAAAACTAGAATATCCTCGGTAACCCGCTCGCGTTGCATCATACAGTTTTGTTTTCCTACAGGTTGTGAGCATGGATTATGTGTTTAACGAGTATATTAATATCCGCATCGAAAATCAAGGTACGTCAGATGGAGACGTAGGTGAAGCGTTGTGCTAATTCATGTAGCGAGTGTTATAATTACTGAAACAGTTAGAATTTTTGAGGATGATGGGTGAACAAATGATGAAAAAATCTTGGCGTTCGTCGGTTGTTATCTTGCTTACCATTTTGATGAGCATTTTGGCAATAAGTTTCTCTCAGGCTCAGGCATTACCTGTTTTTAGAATAGGTGTCTTAGATGAAGAAGAGGGTGCTTTGACGCGTGGCGCACAATTAGCTGTTAAAGAAATTAACGATGCTGGTGGTGTAATTGGAGCTGATGGCACGGCTTTTCAGTTACAACTGGTTATACAATCTCCAGAGACAATGGATTTTGCTATCGCTAATTTAGAGCAAGCTAGTGTTATAGCTGTGATTGGTCCTGCGGATTCCGAGACCGTTTTAGCAAACGTCGATGCATTAACCAGTTTAGACGTTCCAATTTTAACATCAGCAACCGATGATACGATCATTGTTAATGATGATACGAATTCATTGATGCGTCTACGCGCTCAAGAATCGTTAATTGGTCGAGCATTGGCAGATTATCTTGTTAATGATTTAAATGCTGCTACCGTTGCGACAGTACAACTTGATTTAGAAAGCACAGTAGGGGTTATTGGCTTTACGCGTGCCGCATCACAACTGGGCTTGAATCCATCAGCAGAGTATATACTTTCTGAAGAGAATAATCTGCAACGCATTACCCTTGATATAGCTGCCGCTCAAACACAATTTGTTGCTGCTTATGGTCCTCCTGAGAGCGTAGCCGAACTCTATAGCGGTTTACGAGCAAATGATTGGGCAGGTCGATTTATTTATAATCGTGCCAATAGCTCCAATTTCCGTTCTAGTATTCAAGAAAACTTACTAGAGGGTGTTATTGGTGGGTCTACATGGTCATACACACTATCTGATGAAACCAGCCAAAATTTCACATTCCGCTATATTCGTGCTTTTGGTGAAGTTCCTAGCGCTTTAGAAACGTCTGCCTATGATGGTATCTATCTATTACAGTCAGCAATTGGCATGGCAGGCAGTTTACAAACTAATTTACTATCTATGAGTGATTTCGATGGTGTGCAAGGCAGCCTAACACCCTCATTACTAGCGGATGGTGAGTTTAGCAATAATGTAGTTGTGACGGAATTAGGAGAATTTGGTGCGCCAGTGGCAGTGGCGCGATTTGTCGGGACGCAACGTGTGCCTCTAATTGATGACGAAATTGTTGAGCAATTTACACCAACGCCTGTTGAGCCAACACCAACTGCAACGCCTGACGGTGTTTATCTATTAGTTACACGCGCTGTTCAGAATGTACGAGTTGGTCCCGGCTTGAATTACGATATTTTAGGTCAGTTGCAAGAAGGTGATTCGGCTGAAGTTATTGGGGCAACCATTGATTTTAGTTGGGTTGCAATTAATTTCCGTGGAACGACTGGTTGGCTTTCACGCAGTATCTTAGATGTGGTCGGTAATACGACAATTGTTCCTGTGCTTACCCCACCTCCGACACCGACACCGTTGCCAGCAACGCCAACACCTGTACCACCTGCTGTACCCGATATTGTGATTACAGCCGTCACACCTAACCGACTGACTATTGGGAATACGTTTAGTGTAACAGTGACAGTGAGAAATCAAGGTGGGGCGAATGCGGGTCAATTTGCTGTAGCTGCTTCATTCCAGCCGGGTGATATTTATGCCGCTCAGATTGTAAACGGGCTAGGCGCTGGTACAGCAGTTAATGTTGCTCTAGCAGGGACACTGTCTGGTGATACAGGTGCTTACAACGTAGCAATCATTGCTGATTTGAATAATCAAGTTGCTGAAGGCGTAAATGGCGAAAACAATAATTCGGCATTTGTCTATTCGTATGTCGCTGACGACCCATTGCTAACGACTGCTCCTGCTGTTGGTACTATTACCCTCAACGAAACAGGTGTTATCTCTCTTGATGGTGGTACTACAGATATACAATGGGGTGGTGGTTCAATTGTTCCACTTGGTGCTACAGGCTTAGTTCAATTAACAGGCTTCACAACAATGGATGCGGTTCATCGTGATGCTATTGCTTCTGCACCGCTAACTAATACAAGCCTTCTCAACATAACACCGGGCATGCTAGTTGGTGTCCGCACTGATACAGAAGGTAAGTACGGGGTCTTGCAAGTTATCAGCGTAACGCCGGGTAGTCAAATAACATTCAACTTCCGCATGTACGATAATTAACTACAAACTTTGGGAGATAGTAGCTACTATCTCCCATTTTTTAATCTATGCTATTGTCTTCCAAAAACTCAGGCGAAGTTTTAGGAGTTGCACTTTTCGGGGAATGCTTTGCAAGTCTCTCTAAATCGGAATCACTCACTTCATGCCCATTAAAACGGTCAAACAGAGTTGGGTTTTCAATACGGTCAACAGCATAACGCCAACGTTTTGTGCCCGTTTCACGTAAGATAGACCGACATTCATCACAGCGAATCGTTCTTTTTACAGTTGGAATGCCCAATATACGTGATTGTCTTCCATCAATGCTTAAAGCCCCCCGATGACATACTGGACAATTCGCTATAACAAATCCATCATCATAGCGACCAACAGCCCTTAATCCCTGCCAATAAAACCAAATATAACTCAAGACCAATAATATCAAGCAGATGCCAATGATAGCTTCAACCGAGAGGAACTGACTCTCTGAATCATTAGTAACTTCTTCGACAATTTGTGGAGCCGTTAAGTCAGGATTGAGTGCGCTGGTTGTTGCCTCTACAGCAACAGATGTACTCTGGACAGCAAAAATATCCGTAATTTGTAGAGTTTCTGATGCAGTTGCGGTTGGTGTAGGTGTTTCACTTGGAATGACTGTATTTGAAGCAACCACAACAACATCTTGCACCTGTGTAAAAGTCGGTTGAGGGGTGTTTGTCAATGTTGGCGTTAGAGATGCCGTTTCAGTCGGCGTTAAGGTATTAGTTTGGGTTGGCTCGGGGGTAGCAGTATTCGTAACCGTAGGAGTTACAGTCGCAGTGGGTTCAGGCGAATTTGTAGCTGTAGACGTAGGAGTCAAAGTTGGTTCAATTGTGTTAGTCGGAATATCAGTCTGAGTCGCTGTTGGCTGAGATGTATCCGTTGGCATTACTGTGACTGTCGCCGTTAAAGTAGGTGTTAGTGTACTTGTTGCGGTTGGCAAAGGGGTAGCAGTATTCGTAACAGTAGGAGTTATAGTTACAGTGGGTTCAGGCGAATTTGTAGCTGTAGACGTAGGAGTCAAAGTTGGTTCAACTGTGTTAGTTGGAGTGCTTGTCGCGGTAAGGGTTGGTGAACCAGTTACAGTAATAGATGGTGTTTGGCTAGGTGTAAATGTTGTCGTTGGCGTTAAATTTTCTGTATCTATGCTGGGCAAATCTGCTAATGACAAGTAATCTTCCCAATAAACAAGCTCAACAGCAACCCATCCAAATTCATCTGGAAGTGCATCGTTATCATAGCGGATCATAATCCATGTTGTATCTTCATTACGTGAAACGGGTTCAACGGATTCGCCGGGCAATAGCTGTCCTAAACGTAAATAACCTCTACCGGGTCCTGCACGCACATAAGCACTTGCCGCTCGATCAACATTGACATAATTACCTTCTGGAGTAGAAGTTGGGATAAAAGGAGTATTTGTAATTGCAATTCTTGGTGTTGGGGTAATACCTGCTGCAAGAACGGGTAATTGTTCGAGTTCCGCTTCATCTTCCCAACGGACTAAACTGCGTCTAATCCAACCCGTACTACGACTATACGGAATCAGTATCCATAAACCATCTTCGCTAATGTTGACTGGGAAAACTGTGTCACCTGCAAACAATGCTCCGACAGCGAGAAAGTCGTCACTAGGACCACCGCGCACAAATGCACTGTCTACGAAAACAATATTTCCCTGAGATGTAGGTGTTACATCGTCTTGGGCTGCCACGATTAGTGTCAAAAACAAACTTGTAATGAATGTCAGTATAAAGCGTTGCCAGATACTCACTCGGTAACCTCTTTTTATGCAGTCAGCGCATAATATTACCATGCTCTAATGCTTCGCACCACCAACGCAATATCAACGATTAGCCACTTAAAATCGTAAATGAGCGCGGTTCAGTCGGATTACCATTGACGGAAAGCGTAACGCTCCAATTGCCAAGTGCAAATTCTGTATCTGATGTACGTAGTGCAATGGCTATGCAACGATATTGCTCAGATTGTGGAGCAACCCATGAATTGCTATGCACTAATTCGCTACCATATTGCCAATCTGCTCTAACAGATGTGCCTGCGCGTAAGTTGAGTGCGACGGCTGTCATATAAATAACACCATTACTTGGGCGGAAAAATTGCTGTTTAGCGCGAAAACAACCATTTTCGTCAATTTCTCCAGCAGGACCAATTTGAACAAAGCGCATCTCACCGCTAGAAAGGTCATATACTTCGGGCGGCAAAGGTCCTTCTATATCATTTGCGACAATTCTTACCTCACTGGTAGGCGGAAATAAAGCAACTGTCGTGCTACGTAGTAAACTGTTGTATTGTAAATAATTATTCGCTTGCGCTTCTGATGCTGCCACTGTTTGCACAATCGTTGTGCTTTCAATGACCATTCCGCTACGTAGGTTAGCAGCTTCCGTGCTATAGGCTTGAATATCAGCTTCGAAATCAATGATGTCTTCCCCATCATTACCAGCACCACAAGCCGAAACTATGCACATCAAAAGAATTATCCAGTAACGCATATGACCTCATCTACTATTTTTTTTCTATCGTATCAGACGCAAAATGTACTTGCGAGTTATAGTGTTGAACTACTTGAGTATTATAGGGTAATCTGCTATAGTAACGTCTATGCGTCCCCGTAGCTCAGTGGATAGAGCGTCGGCCTCCGGAGCCGAAGGCGTAGGTTCGATTCCTATCGGGGATATACTTAAAAACCTACTATATTTGGTAGGTTTTTTTAATTGCGATTTGCCTCATCAAGTGACCAATATACCCACGCAATCAATATGAATTGTAGCGGTAGTCGTAAGTATAATGCCCATGCTGGTGCAGTATTCTCAAATAAATCTGTATTCATCGCCATATAGATATTTGCAGGGAAGACAGCTAGCAAAAGGGCGATTAATCCATAACCTGCCCATCGTTGCGTCTTAGGAATAAACAACCCAAGCCCACCTAAAACTTCCAATATGCCCGACAAATACACCATTTCTAAATGATACGGAATATAAGGTGGCATTATGGCTGTGTAGAACTCAGAGTTCAGAAAATGATTGATTCCAGCTCCGATAAAAATAATTCCTACTAGCCATCTTGAGGGACGTTTCACTTTAAGCACGTTTCACACTCTATTATTTTGTCAACAATTCAATAATTTTGTCGATGTCATCACCGACTGTCAGTAATGGGTTAGGGTATTGAGGTTCAATATCTTCTAAGGAGTCTCCATGATAACCGATAGTGGCATCAGGGTCTTTAAGCACATGACCCGTAAGTACACCAACCACTGTTTCATCTGCTTGGATTACGCCTAAATCAACTAATTTCTTTGTGCCAGCTAATGAACAAGCTGAGGCAGGCTCACAACCAATGCCTGCACTATCAATTAAAGCTTTAGCATCCAATATTTCTTGGTCAGTTACGCTCTCAACCCAGCCATTTGTCCAATGGATTGCACGTACTGCCTTCGGATAATTCACAGGGTTGCCAATTTTAATTGCTGTAGCTCGAGTATTGGCTTTCATCGGTTCAAAATCTTCAAATTCTTTAGTAAATGCTTGGTATAGAGGACTCGCACCTTCCGCTTGAATGATAGCTAGACGAGGCATACGCTCAATTAAACCAAGGTCATATAATTCTTTGAATGCTTTACCAAATGCGGCACTATTCCCTAGATTCCCGCCCGGAACAACAACCCAATCAGGGACTTGCCATTGTAACTGATGGATAGCCTCAATCATAATCGTTTTTTGACCCTCTAAGCGGAAAGGGTTTACAGAATTGAGAACATAAATCCCAAGGCGTTCGCTGACCTCCCGCACAAGTTCTAGATTACGGTCAAAATCGGCATCAATTCTGAGGCAAGTTGCCCCGTATGCTAACCCTTGAGCGAGCTTACCTAAAGCGATTTCTTTATTCTCGATAAAAATAATGCCCTCTAAATCTGCGAGTGCTGCATAAGAAGCTAGTGCTGCCGATGTATTACCTGTTGATGCACAAGCAACCCGTTTCATGTTAAGGACATTTGCTTGTGTTGTACCCCCTGTCATGCCTCTATCTTTGAAAGACCCTGTGGGATTTTCTCCTTCGTGCTTCAAGTACAGTTTTTTGACTCCTGCCCATTGAGCTAATTTTGGCAGAGGATATAGATTCGTATTGCCTTCAGGCTTTGTAACGATTAAATCATTACTGATATGTGGATACACCAATTCTTTATAGCGCCAGACACCGCTTAAGTATGGATATTCAAAAGTCCCTAAACGCTTGTCAAATAATTCACGGGTAATTGTCATTGCTGACCAATCATGAATGACATCTAATAAACCGTTACAATCATCACAAACATAGCGCAGTTCGTTAATTGGGTACTCTTTTTTACAGTCCATACATTGTAGGATGCTTTGCATTGGTGTATCCTCAGCCACGTAATTTGAATTAAAGTTTTTAGGATAGCGAGTTTTCATGGCAAATACCAGAGCAGAGGCTTTTGCTCCCGCGACTGTCGCTAATTTAGGTGTAGGGTTTGATATTCTTGGTTTAGCTGTTGAAGGGGTAGGAGATACTATCCTCGCTGAGTGGTGTGATGATGCCACAAGTGCAGTAATTCTTAGTATTGATGGGGATGATGGTAAGTTACCAACTGCTGCCGAGAAAAATGTTGCAACCATAGCTGCAAATGCGCTTTTGCAAGATATAGGGTGCAATAGGGGTATCGGTCTACATCTCAAAAAAGGGCTTCCTTTGTCGAGTGGTTTAGGTAGTAGTGCGGCAAGTTCTGTTGCGGCTGTGGTGGCTGTCAATGCACTCTTAGACTATCCTTATGAACATAAAGACTTGCTCCCATTCAGCCTAGAAGGGGAGGCGGCAGTAAGTGGCTACCACGCTGATAATGCCGCGCCATGTTTATTTGGTGGAATTACACTCTCAAATGGCATTGAGCTTGACCAAATCCGCAAATTGCCCGTTCCTACGAATTTATATATTGCTCTTGTTACTCCTGATGTAGAAGTTCCGACTTCATCTGCGCGTGCCGTGTTACCAGCTAATGTTCCCCTAAAAAGTATGATTCGTCATACAGGGGCTGTCGCCGCATTGGTAGATGCCTTATACCGTGATGATGTTGTTGCTATGGCGAATGCAATGGAGTTTGATTTAGTTATTGAACCTGCTCGCAAGCATCTGATGCCGTATCTGGAAGAAGTTAAATTCTCTGCGAAACGGGCTGGGGCATTAGCACTGGTGATTAGCGGGGCAGGTCCTACCTTGATGGCAATCTGTGATGATAAAGCGACATCAGTCCAAGTGACGCAAGCAATGCAAGCCATATATAATGATGCGAATATATCTTCATTAGTAAGATCAACTTGTGTTTTGACTCAAGGTGCGAATGTTGTTTCGCTGAGTTAAATTTTAGCTTCAACCAGACTTTGTGAAATTCTTGACAATGCCTTATACGAACTTTATACTAGACCCACTTAAATAAAAAATCCTATGAAGAGTGCTATTTTATGGTAGAACTTGTTAAAAATTTTATTGACGGCGCATGGGTGGAATCCCAAGCAAATAAAACATTTGAGACAATAAATCCTGCAACAGAAGAGGTATTAGGAACAGTTGCTCTAAGTGATGCTGATGATGTAAGCACCGCAGTATCTGCCGCCAAAGCTGCATACCATAAATGGCGTTTGACCCCTGCTCCACGTCGTGGGGAAATTCTATTCCGTGTTGCTGAAATCCTTAAAGAACGCAAAGATGAACTTGCGGAACTCATGACCAAAGAGATGGGCAAAATTGTTGCCGAAACCGCAGGCGACGTTCAAGAAGCAATTGATATGGCATATTACATGGGTGGCGAAGGTCGTCGTTTGATGGGATATACTGCACCTGTTGAAATGCCTAATAAATTTGGTATGGCATTGCGTGATTCGGTTGGTGTTGTGGGCTTAATCACACCTTGGAATTTCCCTGTAGCTGTCCCTAGCTGGAAGATTTTACCTGCTTTAATTGCTGGTAATACGATTGTCTGGAAACCAGGTGAAGATGTCCCGGCATCTGCGGAGATGTTTGCTCAAGTATTTGCTGATGCTGGACTACCTAATGGTGTGTTAAATGTGGTACAAGGTGCTGGAGAAACAGGTAATGCACTCGTAGAACACCCTGACGTGCGGATTATTTCTTTTACAGGGTCAACTGATACAGGCATCAAGGTTTATACAAAAGCTGCAAGCCTCGGCAAAAAAGTTACGCTCGAAATGGGTGGTAAAAATGCCATTATCGTGCTGGATGATGCTAACCTTGACCTCGCAGTAGATGCCATTACTTGGAGTGCATACGGCACAACAGGGCAACGTTGTACTGCAACCAGTCGCTTGATTGTCCAGAAGGGCATTAAACCTAAGTTGATGGAACGCCTCATCGAGAAAGCAAAAGATATTAAAGTTGGGTATGGTGTTGAAGATGGGGTTGAAATGGGACCTCTCGTCAACCAGAAAGCACTCGATAAAGTTGCTAGCTATATGGATGTTGCCCGTGAAGATGGGGTAGACATTGTCGTTGGTGGCAATCGCGTGAATACTGGCAAAGGCTTCTTCTTTGAACCGACACTATTTGACGGTGTTAAAGCAGGGATGCGCGTTGAGCAAGAAGAAATTTTTGGACCTGTTTTATCTGTGATTGAAGTAGAGACATTTGAAGAAGCTATTGAAGTCAATAACAATACACGTTATGGGCTTTCAAGCAGTATCTTTACAGAAAACGTGAATACTGCATTTAAGGCAATTCGTGATATTTCAACAGGTATTGTCTATATTAACCATGGTACGACAGGGGCAGAAATTCAATTCCCATTTGGTGGTACACGCGGTACAGGAAATGGTATGCGTGAAGCAGGTCAAGCTGCGCTAACATCGTTCACTGAGTGGAAATCAGTCTATGTTGATTATAGTGGACGTTTACAACGCGCCCAAATTGACACCGAAGCAGTACTTGGTGAGCAATAATATGTTGAAGTCATAATGAGTGATAACCAATCTGTGCGAATAACCGACAAATTGGTCAAAATCTGGTAAGATTAAGGAAGATACTCATGAACGAAAATTCGTTATATTGGGATGCTTCCTACGAAATAGTGTTGACGTTAATTCAAACCTACCCAAATATCGAGATTGATACAATTGGGCTAAAACAATTGAACCAAATGATAATTGAATTACCAAATTTCGCGGATGACCCTGCAATTGTAAATGATGGTATTTTGAATGATATTTTGCGGGAATGGTATGAGGAGAGTACACAATAATGGATCTCAACCTGCAAGAACTGAACACAACGCAGTATCCAGTTCCAGCCGATTTACAGAACACGGTTGCTATTACTAGCCTAAGCAAACTTTATAATTGGGGTCGTCGTAATTCGATGTGGCCCATGTTGTTTGGTTTAGCTTGTTGTGCGATTGAGATGATTGCAACTGCTTCATCTCGTTTTGATTTTTCACGCTTTGGTATGGAAGTAATGCGTGCAACACCTCGTCAATCGGATTTAATGATTGTTTCTGGCACAGTCACGAAAAAGATGGTCGTACCGATTGTGCGCCTCTATAATCAGATGCCAGAGCCTAAATATGTACTCGCTATGGGTGCATGTGCAAGTGGCGGTGGACCGTTTAAAGAAGGATACAATGTAGTTTCTGGTATAGATAAATATCTGCCAGTAGATGTCTATGTACCCGGATGTCCTCCAACCCCTCAAGCCTTGTTATACGGTATGATTGCCCTCCAACGTAAAGTGGATGGACAATCCCTTAGCCTTGGTGATGATGTCCCCTGGTATGGAATTGGTCCGAGTGACCCAACTCCCGTCCCAATTCTTGGTCCCGATATTATTGACCCACGTCAAATGGATATGATTCGTCGCAAGGCAGAAGCTGGTGCAAGCCAAGCTGCAATGGATGTCAGTCGTGATTTGCCGGTATGGCGTTCACCATCTCTCACAGGTGGTACGGATGCTGATGGTGGAGCGGTTGTAGCGGATGCAGGGGTAGATGTCGTAGAATTGCAACGTATTCCTGGTGGTAAAGCCCCTTGGGAAGAATCACACGAAATTCGTGAAGCTCGTGCCGCTAACGCACTAAAACGTAAAGCTATTCGCGCATCACGCCGCGCACAACAGGAAGGTTAAGCAATAATGGTCGCGACTCCTGATGTAAGTTTGAAGAACCTCACAATTGATGATTCGATTGAACATTTAGTAGAAAAATTCCCGAACATTGTTAGCGAAGATACTCGTGACGGTTATTCGGGTATCATGATTGATAAGGACAACCTCCGTGAAGTCGCACAATATGCGAAAGATACACTCGGTTTTGATTATCTCTCAAGTGCTACAGCGGTTGATTACCTAGAAGAAGGTTTTCATACAGAAGATTGTATTGAAATGGTCTACCATGCCTACCGTACAACAGGTGGTGGGGCATTAGTCTTTAAAGCGCAAACAGACCGTGAAAATTCAGAAGTACCCTCTTTAACCCCTGTATGGATGGGTGCGGATTTCCAAGAACGTGAGGCATGGGATTTGTACGGTGTTAAGTTTACCGACCATCCTAGCTTAAATCGTATTTTGCTCTGGGAAGGCTTTCATGGGCATCCAATGCGTAAGGATTGGCATGAGGCTTATTATGAAGAAGATGCAAAGCCTTTTGGTAGTCGTTGGCCCGCAGGTCACGTACATCGTGCCGAAGAAAAAACTATTTTCGGTAAAAATGTAAACTATCCTGCTGATATTGACCTTGCACGCCTAAGCGATATGTCCGACGATAAGCTCTACAAAGGCTTTGGTCTTGGAGTAGATACTGAAGCATTACACTCAGAACATGGTGGTATTGAAACTGATCAACTCATTGTCAATATGGGACCCCATCACCCAAGTACACACGGTGTGTTCCGTATGGTGATGACCCTTGATGGTGAAGAGATTACAGCTCTAGAACCAGTTATGGGTTATTTGCATCGTAACCATGAAAAAATTGGTGAACGCAACACATGGTTGCATAATATACCTTTTACAGACCGTCTCGATTATATTTCGAGTATGGGTAATAATCATGGATATGTTTTGGCAGTGGAGCAGTTGCTGGCAACGGGCAAACGTTATACTCCACCATCCTACCGCGTTGAAGTCATACGTGTATTGATGGTTGAGCTAACCCGTATCATCAACCATCTATGGGCAATTGGCTTCTGGATGAATGACTTGGGTGCTTTCTTTACCCCTGTACTTTACTTCATCCAAGAACGCGAACGTATCATGGACTTCTTTGAAGCAGTCGCAGGCAGTCGTATGATGTGTAATTATATGCGCTTTGGGGGTGTTTTCGCGGACTTGCCAGAACGTATCCGTAGTGTCAATACACTCATCAATGACCGCATCCGTGATTATAATACGATGCAGTTCCTCACTGAAATGATTAATGAACGTATTCCACGTACGATTGATGAACTCGAAACATACCTTACGGATAATGAGATTGTTCACCTCCGTGCTAAGGGAGTTGGATATTTAAGCCGTGAAGATGCCATCAATTACAGTGCAGCAGGACCTGTCTTGCGCGGTAGTGGGGTAGCTTATGATGTTCGTCGTGCAGACCCATATAGCATCTACCCAGAATTAGATTTCGATGTAGCTGTTCAGCATGAAGGCGATATGTACGCGCGGTATATGGTACGCGTGATGGAAATGCGTGAAAGTGTACGTATCCTCAAGCAAATTTTGCCACGCCTCGAATATACTGCTGGTGAATCTGCTACAGACAATAACTCAGCCTATGCTGACAAAGTACCACTTGGAGAATCCTATGGTCGCGTTGAAAATGGTAAAGGCGAATTAGGGTTCTATGTCGTTTCAGCTGGTAACAAACGCTCTACAGGTAATCCTTGGCGTTATCATGTTCGCGCACCGAGTTTCATCAACTTAACGCCACTCGGCAAGATGAGTACAGGCTCCAAAGTTGCTGATGTTGTCGGTATCTTAGGTAGCATTGATATTGTATTAGGTGAAACAGACCGTTAGTTTAAGAAATTAATCAGGATAGGTGCAAATCTATCCTGTTTGAACGAGAGGACATTTATGGCTGGACAAGGTTTTGTAAAGGGCATGATGCTCACCCTACGTCACTTCGTAGATTCCTACGTTGAGGATTTTAAGTATGGCTTGAAGCGTTATGCGCCTGATGTAGATAATTTTCAAGTTCGTCAAGGTGCGGATGCAGAAGGTGTAAAAACCGTTATGTATCCTAATGAGAAAATAGCTATGCCAGAACGTTTTCGTTTTGTACCGTTTTTGGTGGTGCAAGACCACGATGATGAACTTAATCCAAGCAAGGACTGGTGTACAAGTTGTGGTATTTGCGCCAAAGTATGCCCACCACAATGTATCTGGATTGTGCGTAGTGATGACCCCGTCACTGGCAAACCCGTTCCAGAACCAGAAGCGTTTTTTATCGATATAGATATTTGTATGAATTGTGGTTTTTGCGCTGAATTTTGCCCGTTTGATGCCATTAAGATGGATCATGATTACGAGATGGCAAGCTATGACCGCACCACAAATCATATTTTTGACAAACCAAAATTGTCTAAAGAAGTTCGCTACTGGAATCATATTGCCCCAACTCGCGCTCAGGAAGAAATGGAAGTTCGTGGCAGTTGGAATCACAAGAATTTCGAGAAAAGTTGGGTGACAACTAAAGCGGAAGCTGAAGCCGCACGCGAAGCACAAGGTGACAAACGCGAAGAAGTAATGAATCGCAAAGAAGAAGCCAAGGCAGATACAGGAATTGGTGATGGACCTTTGAAAATTGGACAGGGTGGTAAAGCACCTTGGGAAGAACCAGAAGAATTACGTCATGCACGCGCTCAAGCGGCACTACGTCGTAAAGCAGTTCGCGCTCAACGGCGTGCAGATCAAAACTAAGCATTTTCTAACATCAAACCCAACTTAAATAGTTGGGTTTTTTTGATTCTAAGGATTGATGAGATGAGAAGCTTATGAAGGCAATGACTGCTACTCCATAATTTAGAAGATATACGTTATAATTATTCATATATCGTTAATTTTTAATAACTAGTTGAGGGGAAACATGACCCAAATTAAAGACCTTGTTATGCAAGCGCTCAGTACAGTTATTGAGCCAGAATTGCATCAAGATATTGTTACTTTGGATATGGTGCGCGACCTAAGTATTGAGGGCAATACAGCTAAGTTTACTATTGTTCTCACGACACCAGCGTGTCCGCTAAAAGATGTATTTTTAGAACGTTGTAATGATGCAGTGATTGGTAAGGTAGATAGTATTACCCAACTTGATATTAGCTGGGATGCTCAAGTCCCCACAGATCGTCGCATAATGGGACAGTTCAATGCACCGATGCGGAGTATTATTGCGGTTGGTAGTGGCAAAGGCGGGGTGGGTAAAAGTACAGTGTCTGTTAATCTGGCTGTATCACTTGCCCAAGAGGGAGCAAAAGTTGGCTTGATTGATGCCGACATTCTTAACCCGAATACACCGCAGATGATGGGCTTGCAAACGGGACGACCTAAAGTCGTTAATGATAAAATGCAACCAATTGAAGCCTATGGTGTCCAAATAATAAGTACGGGCTTTTTAACTACTCCTGACAAACCAATGATTATGCGTGGTCCAATGCTTCATAGTGCTATTCGACAGTTTTTTACAGATGTCAACTGGAGTGACCTCGACTATATGATTGTCGATTTACCACCCGGAACAGGCGATGCACCACTATCACTTGCTCAACAATTTCCACTAGCAGGCGCAATCGTCGTAACTCAACCTCAAGGTGTTGCTACGGCAGATGCCTTGCGGTCAGTCGCCATGTTTGAACAACTCAAAGTACCAATTGTAGGACTTATTGAGAATATGGCAGGCGATTTCTTTGGGTCTGGTGGCGGTGAAAAACTAGCTGAGGAACGTAATTTAACCTTTTTAGGACGTGTTCCTTTACAGGCAGATGTTCGTGAAGGTGGTGATTATGGTCGTCCAGTTGTGGCACATAATCCTGAATCGCCAGCAGGGGAAGCATTCACACAAATTGCAAGGAACGCTGCTGCACGTACCAGTGTTTTGATGATGCAAAGTGCAGATGTCATCCCAATTAATGTAATTAATTAGTATGATAGGGAACAGCCTAGAAAGGTTTGTTCCCTATTTAATCATCTAAACCAAATACCTTGATACCTTCTTCATCTCTGTTCCCGACGGGATTATATCGCCCGATTAAGAGCCAGAATAGAAAACTCATCACCAATGATGCTGAAATACCAAGTATCAACTCCCAGAAAAATAAGTTCAGACGCATCGACATCCAAGCAATGGCAAAAAGAATGATAAAAATTCTAAACATGCGCTGATGTCGTGTTGAAATTCGTTGTGCTAATATCCACAGCACCGAGAACACAATGAAAACAACAAAAAATTGACTCCAGTCCATTTGAAGAAATCCTCTAGTTTCGATTATGGTCTTAGTCTACCTTAAATCACTTGGAAATTCCTGAGCCGATAGTAAATCTTTAGATACTTCTTACGTTCTGAAATACTTTCCCTCAGTATAATTGAAAGGTGTAAAGCACAAGCATGATATTGAGATTATGGTATAATTCCCTTTATATCGAAATTAGGAGTATGAACTATGATTGAGATCAATGTCACTGACCCTAATGATGCGGTGACACTGGTAGAAGTCAGTGGACGAGTTGATAGTATGAATGCCAATGAATTTGGTGCTGGTCTAACAACTCAAATCACTAACGGAAAAGTACAACTGGTACTGGATTTAAGTAGCGTCGAATATATGTCGAGTGCAGGACTTCGTGAAATCGTTACCACCTTGAAAAAAGCGAAAAAAGCAGCTGGTGATTTGCGCCTAGCACAACCGTCACAGCGAGTACGTGAAGTATTAGAAATGGCAGGTTTAGATACAATCTTTCGTATTTATACTACTCAAGCCGATGCAATCAATAGTTTTTAAGATTCAGAAAATAATGTGGAGTATTCCATGTCTGAGCGTGAACGCAGGCTGACCCTGCCCGGCAAAATCGAACAGGTTAGAGTCGCCTGTGAATTCGTTGTTAATGCCGCGAAAGCCGCAGGATTTGGGGACGACGGTATATTCCAAAGTCAATTGGCTGTTGAAGAAATATTTACGAATATCGTTGAACATGGCTACGAACATGACAACGACAATAAAACAATCGAACTTATTACAGAAATTACACCCGACAAATTAATCATCTCGATTTTGGATGAAGCTCCTCATTTTAATCCCTTACAGCTAGATACCCCTGATGCAACTGCCTCACTTTGGGAACGCGAGCGAGGTGGTTGGGGAGTGTATTTTGTTCGTCAATATATGGACAAGGTCGATTACAAGCTCGACAATGATCGTAATCGCCTAATCCTTGAGAAAAAACGCCCTCAAGCAAGTTAGGCTATTGTTCCTCACCGGGTGGGTAATGGTTGAGGTGTTGTAGCTGTGCCATCTCGCCAACCATTGATGTTATTTAAGTCAATTGAGTCATATGGTGGTAGGTAATTATAACTTTGGATTGTTCCATCGGACGCTTGAGTTAAACATTCATTTGCTGTGGGTGGCAAGTCCGTCCGACGAGTTAGCATAGGGGTGTCAGGGTTAAAATAATTCCATACCGCACGCGAAATTTCTTCTACTAATATCCAACGATTAAAACCTGTTGTA
This sequence comes from Phototrophicaceae bacterium, assembly GCA_965230145.1. Taxonomy (GTDB): domain Bacteria; phylum Chloroflexota; class Anaerolineae; order Aggregatilineales; family Phototrophicaceae; genus JAUZRW01. Next base: position 528,606 of record CBDDKI010000002.1, on the reverse strand, counting down.
TCACCAGCTTCCCAGAGATAAACTGAAATCACATAGTCACTGCCATTCGGTGAGTAGACAATACCAGCATCCCCTGTCATTGCGCCTGTAATTCCTTGAGACAAATCAGCAGGAAGCCAACCGTTTTTATGAGCAATACGTGTATTCGAGGGTAGTCCAGCTTGTAATAGACGCTGTAAGTCATTAGCACTCATTAGCTCTATCATCTGACGACATTCATTCTGTGTATACTCACCATTGGGATAAATCGCCATCAATCCTGAGCCAAATTCAGCACAATCATAAATTAGACTCAGCGTAGAACCCATATCTTCTGCTGTAGTTTGGTTAAATGGATCAGAGTCTGTATCAAAACTTGGATTCGGGTTGGTATCAGGCGCGGCGATGCTACCAAACTGCTGATTAGCTGAACCATCGACCAATGGGGCAGTTAGGTAGGTATTTTCGGCACCAATATATTGATAATTATTGGTTACACTTGCTAATCCACTGAAGATAACACCATCACCTAGATAAGTTTCCATCAACGTATTAGATGATGAGTTATTACTGCAAAGCATCGAATTTGCCATCAGAAAGGCTTCATCACGATTAATTTCTCGGTCAATGCTCCGAAACATATCGAGCATAATTCCGACTTTTATAGTGCTTGCGGCAGTATAAGCGACATTACCCTGAATGTTAATTTCTTCGCCTGTTCTTAAATCTAAGACAAAGATAGATGCCACACTCGTCTGACCATCATAGATAAACCCCTGACTGTCTAGGTAATCTAAAATCAAAGATTCTAATGCCTCCATACTTGGACGACCTGTATCACCACCAGCAACAGGTAAAGCAATAGCCCGATTATTTGGGCGTGTAATTGCCGCATCAATGACATCTATTGCCCCTTCAACATTCATTTGATAGCCTGCACCATTTGTCGATATAACTAAGGTATCTAAATCATAGGAAAATGTTTCACCCTCACGGTCATAGACATCAGCTATCTCATTGAGTCGTGTACGTAAGGCATTAGTCTGATAATCTGCTACAAGTGGAATCTCCTGTAATGTAGACCCCTCTAAACCAAGCATATAATCGAAAAAACGTCCCCAAAAACCTGCACCAGCTTCACCAGTGGAACGAGCATTCGCAATCATAACAGCGGTATTTACCTCAAAGCCAATTTCATCAGGGATTAAGTTTATTGGGGAGTTTTCATCACCATAGTATAGGGTTACTGGAGATGAATAAACCGCTTCGATTTCAGTTTGTGCTTCAAGTTCTGTCATATTACCAATAGGTACGCCACCAGCGATAACACCTAGGGGTAGTCGGTCTTCTTGTTGTGTAAATTGCAACAATTCATACGTAAACAAACCAAATGCTGCGACTATCATCAATGCAGATAAAATAAGCAAAATCGGTAAGCCTTTGCGACGGGGACGAATTAAGCGTGACCTTGCCATAATGATTTATTCCTCTGCTTCTAAAATAGTGAATGCGCTTTTGATAGCACGATAATGGAACGAATGTATGCGGGGTAATGCCTCATGTTTGAACCAAGAATACCCTAACAACTCGTAACTTAAAGAATTAATCTCACCAGTGGGCTTACATAAATAAGCAAAATCAAGATGATGATACTCTGTCCGATAAGCTAGTAGAAGCGTTTCAACCTCAACACGTAGTCCGAGTTCTTCTTGTATTTCGCGCTGGATAGTATCTTTTGGGTCTTCATTGAAACCAATCCAACCACCGGGTAAACCCCAAGGTAATTTTGGATGAAATACATGCTCAACAAGTAAAACTTCACAATCATCATTAACTACCACACCTACAACGCCAACAGAATATTTAGGCTGGATAAAGCGATAAACGACATAAGCCATCCGCATCAGAAGTGGATTTTTACGGATAATATAAGCTAATTGTTGACGAAAACGCATAAATGCCTTCTATGATAATAATGAATGAAAAGTCTAATGAAGGCTAACATTTGCGTCAACCCACGAATACCCACCGAGCAACGCAAAATCAACCTCTTTTTAACAGCGAAATAACGGCAAGATTACGAAACAGTTTTCTTAGTTATGATATACTAATGGAGTAATTATTGGATAAATTGCCTCTATCTAGGTGGTAAACCTTGCTTCATTCGACATTAGCCTTACTAAATGACATATTTGTACAATCTCCGGGTGATTTTCTCTATTTTTTGGTAGTCATGATTCTCAACCTCATTAGTTTGTTGATGTCAATGACACTTAAAGAGAGTGAAGAGAAAGCACTACGACGCTATACCACAGCCTTATTAGGTGTTGTGTTTGCATGGAGCTTAATGTTTGCAGGTGTGATTTTTATCCGCTTTACGAACCAGTCACCGACAACGATATTACCTCCGTTAGAACGTGCAGTATCGGCTGGAAGTATATTGTTGCTTGCATGGGCATTCTTAACTGCTGACCATGCTCGCTGGCGAAAATTGTCAAATACTGTTGTTCTATCTTTACTGCTGATTGTAGCTATTGCTTATGCGGTGAGCGGTATTTTTTGGATAGAAGTTGCATCTGAAATGGATTTTAACCTTACGAGCTTTGGGTTAAGTTGGACATTTGTACTCTTTGCTCTGCCAATACTAGGGATTTTAGGCACATTCTTCTTATTTCGTGATGTCACTGATGCACCTCTTAAACTTGTTTACTTTACTCTGATAGCACTCGGTGGTGGCTTGACCTTATATCAAATGACTCTATTGGGTGCAATTGGTAACTACATGGGCATCTACCGTATGACTTTCACCCTCGCCCAAATTATGATTCCTTTAATAGTCTATCGTGTTGTTGTCGAGCAATATGAAAAGGCTTTACTTGAACGTCCTGTTCGTACTGTGACACAAACAGTGCCACAAGCTGTTAGACCAACAGCAACAACGCCTGCACCTCGTGTTACTCAAACAGATGCTCTCAATGCTCAGTTACTTAAAGCGATGGGGATGATATTGGAAACAGGAGAACCAAGTGATATTCCTGAGCATATTGTAGGCACAATTCTTGATATCTTACGAGCGGATATTGGTGGTTTACTACGTCTTCAAGATATTAATTATGCTGACATTTCCGTTGCACAAGATCGTATGATGGGACGGAAAATTTCGAGTATGTCACTCAATTTCGATAATCAACCAACATTAGTCAATGCAATCGAAAGACGGACACAACGAGGTTTATATCCTGACCGTAATGTTGATGAACTCGAAGATTTATATGAACGGATGTATATCGAACAACGAGGTCCTGTTTACTTCCAACCGCTAACCCATAATCGCGAAGTCTTTGCAGTAATTATGGTTGCGATGCCGTATACAAAACGCGAACTTCGTGCTGAGGAAGTTGAATTATTAAAAGGTATTGGGGCAATTGCGGGGAGCTTACTAGCGGTTAGCTATAACTCTATCGAAGCCTCGAAATATGCTGAAGATCGAATTATTCAAGCTATGGTTGAAGGGGTTTCACCTAGTTCATTGCAACAAAGTGATGTTCTACAAGCGCGTGAAGATATGAAGCAGAAGCTGTTGTCTGCAAAGCAAGAAATTCAAACTTTAACGAAGCAAGTCTCAGATTTAAATCGACAGCTTCATAATGAACATACTCGCTTGGCATCTCTATTAGGAGATAGTGCCGAAGATTTGAGCATTTCACAACGTATCATAGCGATTACAGATGAACAGCTAAAACTCAAAGATGAACGCGATAACTTAACCAAACGTCTCAAAGAAACGGATGCTGTCTTACAAGGGGTAGGCGCACCAGATAATGACACCGCTGTAAACCATTTGATCGAACAACTTAATGAAGAAAAAGACATTTTGTCTGTTGAAAAACAACGTCTACAAGAACAGTTAAACGAACTTCAAAGTCAAGCAATTTCAGGCGCACCAGCTGATATGCAAGGCTTAGTTGACCGCATGATGCAAGAAAAGATAGACTTAGAAAACGAGCGAAATCAACTGAATGATAAACTACAAAATGTTGAAGCTGAATTACAAGAACTCGGTATTGAAACAGATGGGGCAGGCTTATCCGAATGGATTGCCATGGTTTCGGAAGAGCGTGCCTCTCTAAAGAGCCAGAATGAATTGTTGCAAACCGAACGCAATATGTTGCTGAGTGAACGTGAGCAATTTACATCAAAGATTGATCAAGAAAAAGACCGTGATTCACAAATTACATCCTTACAAGACAAAATTGAAAAGTTAGCATCAGACCGTGAAGTTGCCCTCAAGCAGCGGGATAAGTTGCGTCTAGAACGTGATGAAGTTACCACACAACTTAACAATGTCAAAGAACACCGTGCACGTTTATTAGCTGAATCTGCTGGTTTTGAGATTGAATTGAATGAAGCCCTTGAAGAGCAATCAGAATTACGAGCGCAAATACAGGAACTCGCAGATGCACGTAGCCAATTAGTTCATTCACGCGATAAATTGGTTGCAGAGAACACAGCATTAACGACAGAATTAGAACAAACTTTGTCTCGCTTGGATGGCGACCCATCGCGTATGAAAAAAGTCAACGAAGAAGGTGTGGGGTCGCTCAAAGATATGATTGAAGAATTATCTCAACAACGAGATGCACTTGAGCGTGAGCTAAATCAAACCCAAAGCCAGCTTGCTGAGATTGAAGGGGAACTCAAACAGGCGAAGGTGTCTCAGAATAAAAGCACAGATGTGACCTATCAGCCAAAAGAACCAGAACTGCTAGTGGGTTTAGTTCAGGAACTCAGAACACCAATGACCTCTATATCAGGTTACATTGATTTACTCCTAAGCGAATCAGCAGGTATTCTCGGTGAAATGCAACGTAAATTTTTGCAACGGGTAGGCGCAAATATTTCTCGCTTAGATAATATGATTGACAGTCTGATTCACGTTACACATTTAGACACAGGTAATTATAGGCTTGAACCGCAACCAATCGATTTTGTGCATTTAATTGAAGAGTCTATTACTAATGCTTCGCTACAGTTTCGTGAAAAAGGGTTAGCAGTTACATTAGATTTAGATGATGGGATTCCCTCCTTGCCAGCAGATGAAGATGCGATGAAGCAAGTTGTCGGTCAATTGCTAACTAATGCCTATTTAATTACGCCACCTGATGGCGAAATTTATGTGACGGTTGTGCGCCGAGAGGTAGAATTTTCTGATAGCGAAACTTCTCGTCATTGCGTGTATGTTGCTGTGCAAGATAGTGGGGGAGGTATAAGTGCTGATGATGTGCCGCGTGTATTTGCCCGTAAGTACAAAGCTGATAATCCACTTATCGAAGGTTTAGGTGATACTGGTGTGGGTATGTCAATAGCTAAGGCTCTCATAGAAGCACATGAAGGTCTATTATGGGTTGAAACAAAAGAAGGTGTAGGTAGTGTTTTTGCATTTGCTGTACCGCTTGACTTAGAGACGCAAAGAAAAGAGATTGAATAATTATGCGTAGAAATTTAGGTAGTGAAATACTCATAGCAATCGGTGCAGTTGCCATTATCATATGTGGATTATTCTTTGCATTACTATTGTCTAATCCTTCAAATCCACCGAGTCCAACCAATATCTCGTCAAGTTTAGTTACGTCTGTTGCTCAATCTAATACAGACGACGTTACCGAAGCAACAGCTGAACTTACAGAGGAAGTAACACTTACAAATACATTAGAGCCGACATCGACTGCTACATCTACAAATACCCCAGAACCAACTCTAACTAATACTGACGCTCCTAGTGAAACGCCAGAGCCATCACAAACTAACACTGATACACCTACAGATACGCCTCAGCCAACAGCGACAGAAACAGATGTACCGAGTGAAACGCCGAGCGCAACAGCAACCGAGACGGAAGTCCCAACGGAAACTGCAACTGCCACAGCAACCGAAACGGAAATTCCAACAGATACACCAACATCTACAGAAACAGAAACGGAAATTCCAACAGATACACCAACATCTACAGAAACAGAAACGGAAATTCCAGCGGATACACCGACTGCCACAGCAACAAGTACAGAAACACCGACAGATACACCCACGGCGACAGAAACAGATGTTCCTAGTGAAACGCCCAGCGCAACAGTAACAGAGACGGAAGTCCCAACGGAAACTGCGACGGCAACAGCTACAAGTACAGAAACACCAACGGACACTCCCACGACGACCGAAACAGAGACAGAAGTCCCATCGGATACGCCGACTGCTACATTGACCCTAACGCCATCGAATACACCACGTCCTACAGCAACTAGTACGTCCGAAAATGCGTTTACAGGAATTATTCCAACGCCACCACCATCACCAACGGTTGCACCTTTGGATGAGCCGACGCGTACGCCAGCATCTTGTGAATTACCACAAGGTTGGACAACTTATACTGTTTTATCAGGCGACACACTATTTGCGATTTCCTTGGTCACGAATAGTACGGTGGATGAATTGCGCTTCGCAAATTGTATTGATGACATTGATAACATCATCACAGGAGAAGAAATTTTTGTTCCGATTGAGCCACTAGAGCCTGTCTCTACACTTGTTCCATCTGGAATTCGTCAGGGCTTATCGGCAATTGGCTGTACGAGTACCATGACACAAATTACCAGCCCAATCGTTGCTCAACGGGTGAGCGGTACATTCACTGTATTTGGGACAGCGATTAATCCAGAGTTTCAATACTACAAAATCGAAATTCGACCTGATTTCGCGTCGATTTATAATTTCTATTCTGACTCGCAAACGCAAGTGACGAATGGTGCATTAGGTCTAATCAATGCGGGCTTGTTTGGCGAAGGATTACATTGGATACGCTTAACAGTAGTCGATATTAGAGGGGGTATACAAGAGGGCTCAATCTGCGAGATACCTGTGATTTTTGAATAGGTGTCGCCAAAAACTACAGCATCATATAAACTTACGCCTGTTTCGATTTTGATGTAACTAAAGGTAAATCACTATATGTCAACCAATCAACAGGCGCAAACAACTATTTTGGAGCGCATTGTCACTGCTATATTTTTTCGCGTTCTACCTGCGATTCTAATTATTGCAATTTTCATCTCTGCAATCCAAGTTATTAATGTTTGGCTATTGCAGATGAACCAAGATAATCAAACTACATCACGTCAAGCTGATTATATTGGAACTGCAACTGCTATTGCTCCAGAAGGGGATGCGGACAGTGATTATTTTCACTTCGCTCAATTTGCGACTAATACACCTGTGGCAGAAGATTCTGATGTTATCGCTACAAACACGCCGGGGCAAGAGTTACCGTCACTTGAGTCTACCCAAGCGCCCGCACAGTCAACACCGATTGCCTTACCAACTTTCTATAATATTCCTGATGCGTCTTTAGAAACTATCGCAGGAACGGCTGTACCACCGCGTGCATCGGTTATTCCGCGTGAAGATGAATTGGTCAATATTGTCTTACTTGGGAGCGATGGCGATATTGTAGGGGATAACTCTATTCGCACCGATACAATTGTCATTGTTTCAATCAATATGCGCTCACAAACTGTGTCGATGCTTTATCTACCGCGCGATTTATTTGTGTATGTTCCTACACCGACAATGGCACGTATTAATACTGTATACGGCACAGGCGAATCATTTGGATGGGATGGCGGTGGTTTTGGATTACTTCGGGAAACTATTTTCTATAATTTTGGGATACAAGTACATTACCATGCTCTTGTTGAGATTACGGGTTTGGTTGAAATTATTGATACCGTTGGTGGCATCAATATCGCGGTTGATTGTGATTACGAAGATTCACCCTTGGTTGATGCTGATGTGCCGGCTGGTGCAATAGGACCCGACGACAATAATGTCTATATTTTGCCCGTAGGCTATTATGAACTCACAGGACGCGAGGCAATGTGGCTTGCTCGTACACGGGGTAATTCTGATGATTTCGATAGAGGTCGTCGCCAACTGCAAATTTTAGAAGCGATGCTTCGTGCTGCCCGCGATAATGGGCAAATTTCTCAAATTCCTGACTTATGGGCAGACCTGACTCAAATTGTCGAAACGGATATTCCATTGGATGTTGTCATTGGGTTGTTGCCGATAGCGGTTAATTTAGATAGCAGTCGGATAGAACGTTTTAATTTAGTACGAACCGACCATACAACACCTTGGACACCTTCAGAAGGGGCATATGAAGGACAAAATGTACAAGTACTCAATCCGCAAAGAGTAAGTGAGTTACTGCTTGATTTCTATACCCCTCCACCAGCAAGTAGACTATCTTTGGCAGGGGCTTCAATAGCTGTTTATAATGGTACAGACCGCCCGAATTTGGACATTGTAGCATCTGAACGCTTACGGAATGCAGGACTAAATGCAGTGGCTTATGGTCAAGCAGATGAACTCGGTATAGTGAATACTCAGCTAACTGATTTCGCCGCACAGTCTCGTGGTAGTGCTAGCCCGATTATCGCTTCTGAACTGAATATAGGAGGCGGAGACGTCATAACTTCTCCAAATCCTGATCGTGAATTTGATTATGTTGTCGTCGTTGGGGAGACTTATAATTCTTGTGCAGGCAGTGTTGTACCTGTAGGGCAGTAGGTTAAATTAAAAAGTGCCTGATTATTCAGGCACTTTTGTTATAATTAATCTTGTGCGGTTGGGTCTAATGCATCACGTAATCCATCGCCAATGATGTATAAGCACAATACAGTTATTGAAATTAATAGTCCTGGACCAAGTACCAATAAGGCTGATCTGCGCCAGAACACCTGTGATTCTGCAAGCATGTTGCCCCACGTTGCCACAGGTGGATTAATACCAAACCCAAGATAACTAAGTGCAGATTCTGTCAAGATTAGCCCACCAATACGAATTGCTAGGGCGACAACAACAATTGAAAGTAAATTCGGCATAATGTGTTGGAACATAATGCGAAGGTCAGACGCACCCATTGCTCGTGCTGCAATTACATACTCACGTTCACGTAAACCAAGCGTTTCACCTCTCACCAAACGCATTGTGCCTGTCCATCCTAACAAACTCAGGATGAGGATAAATTCAATTGGACCGGGTCTGAACAAGGAAGTTACCATTAATAACAGGAATAGCTGGGGTATAGAATTTAGGGTTGTGATGAACCAAATCATGATGTCATCTACAATCCCCCCATAATACCCAGTCACGATGCCAAAAGTTAATCCAATAGTGAGCGACAAAAATGCTGCGATAAACGCTACAGAGAGTGAAATTTGAGCACCATAAATCAAACGTGCGAGATGGTCACGCCCTTTATCATCTGTACCTAGCCAATTCTCTCCATCAGGAGCTGCGTAAGTTTTTTGCAAATTCTCACTGAATGGATCAATTTCTAAAAATTGTGTTGTAATAGGCGCAGTCACAGCCATTAAGACCAACAAGAAAATAACAGTTAAAGCTGCTAAAGTTAAATAGTCGTTACTGAGCCGTTTTACAGCACGTTGCATGTGGGTTAATCGGCGAAAATCTTCATCACCAACATCTAAAATTGCAACATCTTTTGCAGTAGTAGCCATAATTCTGCCTCCTAAAAGCGAATACGTGGGTCAAATACGGCGTACAGAATGTCGGAGATGATATAAGCAATAACCGTCAATACCGCACCAATAATCACAGAAGCCATGACGATTGGATAATCACGCTGGCTAATGCCCTCAAGGAATAATTGTCCTAATCCGGGCCAACTGAATATTCGCTCGATAATCACCGCACCCCCTAAAATACCAACCACTGCTGGACCAAGAAATGTTGCGATCGGAATTAATGCGTTACGCGCTGCATGTTTAAACCATACAGTACGGTCATGTAAACCTTTAGCACGAGCAGTACGGATATAATCACTGTTAATAGTGTCCAGCATAGAAGTACGCATAAAGCGTGAATAACCAGCAACACCACCAAATGATAAGACTAAAGTTGGGAAAATTAGATATTCAAGGCGTTGAGTAATAGGAACTTGCCCACATGGCGTTCGTCGATTAGCACGTGCATCACAACGTCCACCTCTCGCCCAATCTATATCAAGTGTGATACCAAAGGTTAATAATAATAATAACGCTAACCAAAAATTGGGTATGGCTTGTCCGAGTACTGCAAGAATACGAGAACTATTATCAAATAACTTACCTTGCCATACTGCCGCGCCAATACCTATCGGGATGCCGACAATTAATGACACTAAGAAAGTTGCTAAACCAAGCTCGATAGTGGCAGGTAATCTAACCTCAATCAAATCAATAACAGCGGAACGTTTCGTAATAGAGTTTCCCCAATCACCACGTAAAATACCACGCCGAACAACAACTTCTTTAAATTCGCCATTTTCATCATATTTCCAAGGCATCCAATCATTACCAGTCATGTAGACGATATATTGGATATACCAAGGGTCATTTAAGCCATAGCGATCAGCTAATGCTTCACGTTGTTGAGGAGTCATATTAGGATCACCAAATGTCATTTGACGAATAGGGTCACCTGGGGCTGCAGTCATTAATAAGTAAGAAAGAATAGTAACACCTAATAAGGTGGGTATAGATTGTATTAGCCTACGGATAATATGCCTGGTCATTAGATACACCTTTAACAATATTCGGGAAGAATTTTGAAATTACTATCGGGCAACCTGTAGTAGGAAACCCGATAGTAATGGATTACTGATATTGCTTAGTTATTAGGGTCGAGGACTACCCAGTCATCAATATTCCATGATGCGTTACCTGGGAGAATAGGATCCCAATTAGCTAGATTAGATTGTGCAGCAGCCATAACATTACCTGAGTACAACCAAACATAGGGTGCATCTTCCCAGAGCATGCGTTGTGCTTCTGCATAAGCTGCGTTACGTGTATCTGGGTCACAACCTGGAATTGCTGACATTTCTGTCAAAATGTCGTTAAATTCTGGGTTAGCATATGAGGTGAAGTTGAAACCTGAACCTGGTACATCAACACCATAACCGAACAAGTTGGTCAAGCTAGGACCAGGTTGGAATGGCAGACCAAGATTCCAGCCAAGGATGATAGCATCAAATGTTTGACTTGTGAGAACGTCAACCAATGTACCAAACTCAACAGCTTGGAAATCAACATCGAAACCGATTTGATCTAATTGTGCTTTAACAGTTTCACCAATGGATTCACGTGCAGCGTTACCAGCATTTGTATTAAGAACAAATGTCAATGGGCTACCTTCAAATGATGGGTCAACTTCTGTTGCGTACAAGCAACCTTGACATTCACGTACGCCATCACCATCGGAATCTACCCAACCAGCTTCTTCGAGCAAGCTCATAGCGAGTTCTGGGTCATATTCACGTACACCAACACCCAAATCTTCGTAAAGTTCACGAGTGGTTGAGAATACTGGGTGGTCATGTACTGCAATTGGGAAACCATTACCTTCGAGGATACCAGTTGCTGGGCTATCACCGTCAGGACGTGTACCAATCATTTCGAGAACGTCAATACCATGTGCAAATGCAAGGCGAACATTGAGGTCACCAAAGATTGGGTGTAGACCTTGATCTTGAATATTGCCATCAGCATCGCGTGCTGGGAGTGGGTTTGCTGGGTCTGCTAAGTTAAGACCAACCCATTGATAACCATTTTGACCAGCTTCTTGGTATTGGAAATCACCAGATTCATCAGCTAAATCACGGAAAGCATTTTGGTTTTCAGCGTTAATACCGTATGTTGAGAAGTCACCAGCGAGGAAACGTTCATAACCAACGTTGGTATCAGCGATAACTTGATATACCCATTCGCCAGCGGCAACGTAATCAAGTGCGTTTGTATCACCATATTCTTGGTTAGCGAGCAAGCTTACTTGAACACCGAAGTCCATGAATGGATCATTGAATGGACCAAATGATGCGCCACCGTAGAAATAAGGATCGGAATCCATTGATGCGTAATCTTCACCGAATTGTGCTGCAAAAATGTGTTCAGGAACAACAGCAATGTCATTCAAGTCACCAAGTGCGTCACAAGCTGGTAAAAGGGATGGGTTTCCGTTTTCATCGAGGACAGTTTCACCATTTTCATCAGTTTCAACTGTACCGAGACGAACTTCGATGGTGAAGTCATCAATTTTTGTAACTTCATGGATAGAACCACCGTTGACTGTACCGTCAGCTAAATCATAGAAAACACCTGAACGTGGTGATGTGGTCGTACCAGAGCGAACTGCATCAACAGCCCAAATCCAGTCATCAGCACTAATTTGTTCACCATCTGACCAGAACATATCTTCGCGGAGGGTAATTGTTAAAACTGTACCAGATGCATCGTATTCCCAATCTGCCGCCATACCATCAGGGATACCTGGTAAAAGTTCGTAAGTTTGGTCATCTGCAGCGATGATAGATACTGAATAGAGCAAACCATAAACAGCACTAGATGCAGTATCGTTACCAATAACTGGGTTAAATGTTGATGGGTCACTACCCAAATTGGATTCAACAATAACACCACCTTCACCAGGACCAGCTGGTTCAACAACCCCGTCCTGTGCGGCAATTGGCATAGCTACTGCGGCGATTAGCGCAATAAGTACACCAAGCATAAAAAACTTAAACAAACGATTCATATTTGATTGCTCCTTAACGAACAACGTCTAAAAGATTATTTAACGCTTTGCCAAGCGCAGGTCATGTTATACCACAAAGTGCCTAACAAGACTACATACTACCCTAACGAAAACTTATGAAGATTCGTTGAAGATATTGTGTAAGTCAACCATAAGCGACAAATTAACATTTTTTGAATGAATAAATACTAAAGGTAATTTTCTTAGAAGTGACGAAGTTAATCATTTCTTTGCAGAGATTAGTCAATAATTATTAAGGAATTTATTAGTTTTTGGATACTATAGCCAACTCTCACTCGTTGCGTTAATTGAGGTCACAATTTATAAGTTTTAATGAGAGAATAATGAGATTTCAAACAAAAAACCCTTCATGTCTATGAAGGGTTTCATCAATGTCGGGGTAGCGGGATTTGAACCCACGACCTTTTACACCCCATGCAAACGCGCTTCCGGACTGCGCCATACCCCGATTTAGACCAAAGTATAACACAATCTAAGTTGGCACAACAAGATAGAGTTATGGTTATTGCTCAATAATTACGCACACGCTATACTGCAAACGAATGGCATATATTTAAGGTACTGTCAACTAATGAGTAAAGAAATGCGCCTGACCGCAATGGTCGCCTGCGCTGGCTGAGCATCTAAACTCGGTCCGAAGGACTTGGCACAAGTTTTGTTGCCACTAAAAAATACATTTTCAGCAGAGGACTATCCACAACTATTAATTGGTTTGTCGGCTCCTGATGATTCTGCTGTTTATAAAATCAATGATGAGCAAGCGATTATCTCTACCACAGATTTTTTCCCGCCTGTTGTTGATGACCCATATCATTTTGGCGCTATTGCCGCAGCAAACGCCCTGAGTGATGTATATGCTATGGGAGGTAAGCCGCTAATGGCTATCAATTTGGTTGCTTATCCAGATGGTCTAGATTTATCCATCCTAACTGAAATCCTACGTGGCGGGGCAGATAAAGTTAAAGAAGCAGGTGCTGTGATTGCAGGTGGGCATACAGTTACCGATAAAGAGCCAAAGTATGGACTTGCTGTTACAGGCGAAGTGCATCCTCAGCAAATTCTTCGTAAAGAAGGGGCAAAAGCGGGTGACGTGCTAATTGTAACAAAACCACTTGGTATTGGGGCTATCACAACAGCGATTAAGCAAGGCAAAGCGAAATCTTTACATATTGACCTTGCGATTCGCGGTATGGCTCACTTAAACCGCACCGCGTCTGAAATTATCCAAAGCTATAATAAAGTCAGTCATAAACCTATCCACGCAATGACTGATATAACGGGTTACAGTCTATTAGGACACGGTCATGAAATGGCACATTTGAGCAAGGTAGATTTGTCAATTCAATTTGACAGCCTAAATTGGTATGACGGTGCTATCGACTATGCTCAAGCTGATATTTTCCCCGGTGGTATGCACCGTAATCGAGATTACTTTAAAAATTGGGTGACAATTGATAAAAATCTACTGGATTGGCAGGAATACTTATTGTATGACCCACAAACATCAGGTGGTCTCCTAATCGCTGTTGACGAAAGCATCGCCCAAAATTTACTAAACGATTTAATTGGAATAGGCGAAAATGCCACAATTATCGGTACAGTAATTAAAGGTAGTGGCAAAATCCTCGTAAAATAAACCTGTGGTATTCCTCATAAATTGTCTTTGCATGATTCACAAACCTGTACCATAATCTAAGGTAAGTTAGAATTAGGTTATTAAAGGAGTGTGTTTGAGTGAGTAGCACTATATCTGTAGCTAAACCATCAAATGCAGGTAACGGACAAACTGCCATTGCAAATACTAAGCTAGCATTTGCTAATGTTCGGTCAGGTCCTGGTACAAATTATCGAGATATAGGCGATTTGCGAGATAATTCTTTAGTTGTTTATTATCCTAATTCTCGAACAAGTGATAACTGGTATTTTATAGAATATCGTGGCTTAAGTGGCTGGATTGCAGGAAGCGTTGTGCAATTTGAGGCGACTATTGGTGGGACAATTGAGCAAGCTGTAACGCCGTATGATGGAAAAGTTGCTGTTTGGCATTGGAAAGGCGATGCCATCCCCGAGTCCACTATTGAGTTATTCGTTCAAAGCCTCAAAAAACGCGCTCCTAATGTCAATGCAATTTGGGTAAAAACAAGTGATGGTTCAAATTGGCAAGGTGACTTTGACCGTAGCCAACTGGCAGTTAATGGGGTAGCCGATATTGATCGTTGGGTCAGTATCCTTGCCTCGCACAATATGGATTTCCATGCTTGGTGTGTACCTAAGGGCTTAGATATTGACCGTGAAACAGCCCTCATAAATGCTGTTTGCCAGCGCCCTGGTGTCAAATCAATGATTTTGGATGTTGAACCTTATGCGGGATTTTGGCAAGGTGGCAAGGAAACTATCCGACCTTATATGCTCAAAATTCGAAAGGCAATTGGTGGTGAGTTTCACATAGGTATGTCGACTGACCCTCGTACCCAGCATTATGGTAGTATTTTCCCTGATGAATGGTATCCCTTCGTAAATAGTATTCACACACAAAGCTATTGGGCAACTTTCCGCGAAACACCAACTGAAACATTGCAGAAAACTTATGATGTTTGGGGTGGATATGGGCGACCTATCATCCCAGCTTTACAAGGTGATGCCTCCATTTCTGATCAAATTACCGCTCATACGCTTGCCACTCAACGCCATGGTGCTAGAGGTGTGAGCTGGTGGCGATACGGTGTGATTTCACAATATACAGCAGTGAATACGCCGATAGTTATTACTGACCCTGGCGCGCCTGTAGATCAACCCACAGACAATTTTGCTGATGAAGTTATTATCGAGCCACTCGGTTCTGATTTTCGTTTCGGGACTTATGGTAGTAAACAATTTCAACAATTTGATGGCACTTGGAATTGGAAAGTTCTATATACATCAACTGAAGCAAGAACCAGTGAAGTTTGGGCGGAATGGCAAACTCAGTTACCTGCATCGGGGCGGTATGAAATCGCAACGTTTGTACCTGCGCGTCATGCCACCACATCTAAAGCACGATTTAAGGTGCATGGCATAAGAGGTACAACAACAGAAGTTATTATTGATATTAATCAAGCGAACAATCGCAACCGTTGGGTATCGCTAGGTATCTTTGACCTCGACAAAGACCAACCAAAAGCAGGCAAGGTCTTTATGAATGATGTCACTGGCGAAGTGGGCAAAGAAATTGCCTTTGATGCCATTCGTTTCCGTCGGATTGTGACCACAACGCCTGATACAGGCTCTGGTGGGTCTACAGATTCTGGCTCAGATCGTCCAAGTGTTGTAAATGGAGTACCTGTTGCAGATGGCTATGATTCGCCAATCGGGACGGCGACACAACGTAAAGGCGATAGGATTTGGCCCTCTGGTTGGTTGGATGCCAGCCCATTTGGACGGTTATATTTCATTGGTACGCCTAGCGAAGCCTATCATACAGGCGCAGACTTAAATTGGGGTTCTCCTTATGCTGATAAAGGATTACCAGCTTACTCTTCTGCGAATGGCGTAGTTGTGTTTGCTGGCAACATCCGAGTATGGGGAAACGTCATCGTCATACGTCATGACCCCCTATATGTACCGACAGGACAAGTGCTTTACAGTCGTTATGGACATGTACAAAATATGCTAGTTAAAGCTGGGGATAGAGTCACAAGAGGTCAACAAGTTGCAGAAATTGGGGATGCCTTTGGGCGTTTTGTACCTCATCTCCATTTTGACCTCAGCCCGACGAGTATCTTAGCAACCCGTCCGAGTGATTGGCCTGGAACAAATCAATCCGCATTGCTGAGAAATTACATTGACCCATTAGCATGGATACGTAGTCACCGTCCATAATTGTCATACTAAATTTTTGAGGTCATAAACTTATGACCTCTTTTTACTAGAGGCATGGTTATGAATACAAATGTTGACTGGGCTGAAGTGTAGATTGACTATGAGGTTGAATATACTTTGATATTAAGAGCTTTATCAAACGGAAATTTCGAGATATTCGATAATAGAGAGCAATCTACTATCGCGTCGTTTGATAATTATGAAGATGCAATAAATTGGCTTAGGGAAGATGAATACGAGATTGTTATAGGTAGAAAACACCTAAACGATGATTTCTAATAGGACAATTATTTTAAACAATAGGTCAATCAGGTAATTGAAATAACAGAGAACGGGTATATTCAACTTAAAACTCTTTTACTAAAAAATGCTAAAATTTGATCTATTTCTCAAAACAAAATAAAAACGAGCCATAGAGACTCGTTCAAAAACTCTATAGATGAATTTTAGCTACTATTAAAACAGACCCCAATCAGCAGCTGCACCTTCTTCCATCATGCTAGGGTCCCACATTTCCATACCCATTTCGATGGTGGTAGGTACACCAAGAAAATCTTGGGCTGTACGGCGCGTTTGCTCCAATAATTGAGGTGCATAAGGGCAAAATGGCGTTGTCATAATCATCATAACATGCGCGCTATCCTCTGAAATTTGAATATCACGAACAAGCCCAAGTTCAATGACATTCATTCCAATTTCAGGGTCAATTACACTACGTAAGGCTTCTGTAGCGCCGTCGATTTTTTGCTGAATATCCATGCTCATTACCTCTCAATTTTCACACTAATAATGACATTATAACCAATTAAAAATGAATTTTGAAGATGTACGTCTTAAATATTGACACTTATATATCAAATTGCTATACTACCAGAAGTTAATCACAAGGTATAGTTAAAATTTAACTAACATTAAAAAACTATAAGAGAAAGGTCTAATGAATGGGTACGACCCTCGAAATTCGTAACCTCCACGCGCAAGTTGAAGAGACAGAAATGCCAATTTTGCGTGGTGTTAATCTCACTATTAAACAGGGCGAAATTCATGCCATGATGGGACCTAATGGGTCTGGTAAAAGTACCTTAGCCAATGTAATTGCTGGCAACCCATTATATGAAGTCACTGAGGGTGAGATTCTCCTTGATGGCGAAGATATATTAGATATGGAAGCCGATGAACGTAGCCGAGCAGGTTTGTTCCTCGCCTTTCAATACCCAGTAACCATTCCGGGCGTGACATTAGCGAATTTCTTACGTCACGCACTGAATTCACGTTTGAAAGCAGAAGACCCAGATAGCAAAGGTATGGCAATTCCGCAATTTGTGCGTTTGCTTCGTGAAAAGATGAATATGCTCGGTGTTGACCACAGTTTTGCAGGACGTTACCTCAATGAAGGTTTCAGCGGTGGTGAGAAAAAACGCGCTGAAGTTTTACAAATGGCGACACTCGAACCTAAATTCGCTATCTTAGATGAAACAGATTCAGGACTTGATATTGACGCGCTTCGTATTGTTGCCGAAGGTGTTGAAAAACTTACCGGTCCACAAATGGGGTCATTAGTGATTACACACTATCAACGGATGCTCAATCACATTAAACCCGACTATGTTCACGTCATGCTTAACGGGCGAATCGTCGAGAGTGGGGGACCAGAACTTGCCCTACAACTCGAAGAACAAGGTTATGATTGGGTGCGTGAAAAGCACGGCGTAGCAATACCAACCGAGTAATTAAGCCTATTTTCAAAAAGTCAACCAAAATACCCTAGGGGTGAAACAATGACTGATATGGAATTTGTACCAAGCGATAAGTCACTAACTGACGAAGAAGCCGCGTTAAACGATGTTCGTGGTGATTATGATGAACTATACGGCTTTCATGATGACGATGTGCAGTATAAATACGTCAGCGAACCTGGTCTAACTGAAGAAAAAGTTCGTGAAATCAGCAAGATGAAGAACGAACCACAGTGGATGACTGACATCCGTGTGAAAGCCTACAACGAATTTCTTGAAAAACCGACTCCACAATGGGGTGGTAACCTCAATGAGATTGATTACGACAGCATTTACTATTACATGCGCGCAACAGATAGAGCCGAACGTGATTGGGATGAAGTCCCACCAGAAATTAAAGATACCTTTGATCGTCTTGGTATCCCTGAAGCAGAAGCAAAATATCTGCAAGGGGTAAGTGCTCAATACGATAGCGAAAGTGTCTACCACAATATTCGTGAAGACCTTGAAGCAAAAGGTGTTCTTTTCCTTGATATGGATAGTGGCTTACGTGAATATCCAGAACTTGTCAAAGAATATTTCGGCACAGTTATCCCATCCAATGATAATAAATTCTCCGCACTGAATACGGCTGTTTGGTCTGGAGGTAGCTTCATTTATGTGCCACCTGGTGTGCATGTTGAAATGCCTTTACAAGCATACTTCCGCATCAACACTCAAAATATGGGGCAATTTGAACGTACCCTGATTATTGTTGATAAAGATGCCTATGTTCATTACGTAGAAGGCTGTACTGCGCCAACCTATTCCAGCGATAGCCTGCATAGTGCTGTCGTAGAAATCATCGTTAAAGAGGGTGGACGTTGCCGTTATACAACCATTCAAAATTGGTCAAACAACGTCTATAACCTAGTGACCAAACGCGCAGTTTGTGAAGCGCGCGCAACGATGGAATGGGTAGATGGTAACTTAGGTAGCCGTTTAACGATGAAATACCCAGCCGTTATTCTTAATGGTGAAGGCGCACACGGTGAAGTCTTGTCGATTGCATTTGCTGGCAAAGGGCAACATCAAGATGCTGGTGCAAAGATCACACACAATGCACCAAACACAACCAGCCAAATTATCAGTAAGTCTATTGGTAAAGATGGTGGACGTGGTAGCTATCGCGGTCTGCTGAAAATTGCCGAAGGTGCTGATAATTCCAAGAGTAACGTTGTCTGTGATGCCTTACTTTTGGATGATATTAGCCGTTCAGATACTTACCCAACGATTGAAATTGATGCCAAACACGTCACGATGGGGCATGAAGCATCGGTGAGTAAAATCGGTGAAGACCAATTATTCTATCTGATGAGTCGTGGTCTGAGCGAAGATGAAGCCAATGCCATGATTGTTAATGGCTTCCTCGAACCATTGGTCAAAGAGTTGCCAATGGAATACGCACTTGAGATGAATCGTCTCATTCAAATTCAGCTTGAAGGCTCAATCGGCTAAAAATATGAATTCTATCGGGGTGTATTTTGATATGCCCCGTTTTGATACCAGAAAACAGAACCAAGGAGACAATAAATAGTGGTTGCTATCAGAAGACGCTCCGATGCGCCTGCCGCTCCACGTTACACAAATGATGATGTGACGGCACTCAGCGACAATAATAATGAACCCCAGTGGTTGCGTGATGCACGTCAACATGCTTGGGGAGTATATGATGAAACACCCATGCCACTCATGGAAGAAGAATGGCGACGCACCGATTATCGGAGCATTAATTGGGAATCAGCCGATGTAGTCATCAATGCTAATGGTGTTTCCCAAGAAGCAGTTCCTGCTAAAAACCGTGAACCATTAGTTGGTGATAAACAGGGCGGGTTGCTCATTTTTGTCGATGGTAAAGTCGTCCATCACGAAATTGCCGATGAACTCTCAGAGCAGGGTATTATCTTCACAGATTTGAATACGGCAGTTCAACAACATAGCGATTTAGTACAAGCTAATCTTGGAAAAGCGGTTCAGCCTGAGATGGGAAAATTTGCCGCATTGCACGCCGCATTATGGCGGAATGGTGTATTTGTTTACGTCCCACGTAATAAAGTCGCTGAATTGCCCTTGCACGTCATCATCTATAACACAAAAAGTGGTGCGAGCTTATTGCACAACCTCGTCGTTGTAGAAGAAAATGCACAAGGGACAGTGCAAGTTGATTATGCCAGCCAAGATGCAGATTCACACAGTGCCTACTTTGGTGGCACAGAACTCATTGTTGGTGACGCCGCGAATTTGCGTTATGTATCACTCCAAGAATGGAATCGTTCTACCTATGAATTTAGCCATCAGCGGGCAGTCGTCGGTAGAGATGCGAATCTCGATTGGGTCATTGGCACAATGGGTAGTCGCTTAACCAAAGCCTTCATTGAGGTTGATGAGGTCGGCAAAGGCGCAAACGCTCGTGTATCAGGCTTTTTCTTTGCTGATAAAAACCAATTCTTCGACCTTGATACGCAACAAAATCATAATGCACCGCTTACCAACAGTGACTTGCTCTTTAAAGGGGCAGCAAAAGATACTGCGCGTACGTTATGGCAAGGGATGATTAAATCCTTACCTAAAATGCAAAAAATTGACGGCTATCAAGTCTGCCGTAATCTTGTCCTGAGCGACACGGCACGTATGGATGGTATTCCGGGACTTGAAATCGAAGCAGATGACGTGGCTTGCTCACATGCTGCTACATTCGGCTCACTCGAAGAACAACCAATTTTCTACCTCATGAGTCGTGGTATTGAGCGTCCACAAGCTGAATTGATGCTCATTTCAGGCTTTTTCGATGAATTGCTCCAACGCATTCCCTTTGAAAAAGTGGTCAATCGCCTCACCGAAGAAATTGAAGCGAAGATTGTCGGTTAATTGAATGCTGTAATAGTTTTTAAGGGCTTACCTTTAATTTGGTAAGCCCTTTGTTGTTATCTGTTTTTTTTAAAAGTTTGTCATTCAGAGAAAATTTCAAAAGGTCATACATGGCATCAGCATTTTTGAAATCTCGTATTAATGGTCAAGTCATAATTGAATATGGTGTTGATCATACAGCTCACAAACTGAGAAAATTGGGAGCAACTGTAAGTGGTGAAGATAGCGATCAACTGACTTTTGTTATTGATGATAGACACTACCTAATCTCTGGACAGCTAGAGCGTTGGGAAGGTACAAATACACGCATTCGCTACAAAGGCGAAATTAAATTTGAGCCTTTTGATTCAGCCCTCCGTAGCAGAATAAGTATAGTAGTAACGTTGATTGCTATTATTTTATCAGTCGTAGTGGGTGTACCTCTAAGCATAGCAATATTCGGGGCTAATGGCATTTATACTTACTATAATACACATTTTGCCATTGCATTCTTAATTGGTGGCGCAATAGTCACCCCAATCTTAATATTTTTAAACCGCGATCCACAAGCCCAACAACGCTGGTATGCTCAACAAAAATTAGGTAAGAAAATCGAGAAAATTAAAGATATAGATTAATTTACTGCCCATGATAGAGAATTCATATGACTACTCAACAGAATTTACCCTTTGATATAGAAAAAATCCGCGCAGATTTTCCGATTCTGCATCAAGAACATCACGACGGTGTTCCGCTAGTTTTCTTAGATAATGCTGCCTCAAGCCAAAAACCAATCCAAGTGATTGACGCAATGAATGACTACTATCGTGGTTATCATGCCAATGTGCATCGGGGTATTCATAAACTCAGTGAAGCTGCTACTGAAGCATATGAAGGCTCACGAAAAAAAGTCCGTGATTTCATCAATGCGCCGAGCCATCGTCAGGTTATTTTTACGCGAGGCACAACCGAAAGCATCAACCTAGTTGCCTATACTTGGGGACGTAAACACCTGCAAGCAGGGGATGTTGTCCTATCAACACAAATGGAACATCATAGCAACATTGTCCCTTGGCAAATCCTCGCGGACGAAAAAGAGATTGTTGTCAAATATATCCCTATCTTGGAAGACGGAACGCTCGATTTGACAGCCTATCAGCAACTATTGAATGATAATCCTGTAAAGTTAGTCACAGTCGTGCATTCCTCGAATGTTTTAGGCACGGTCAATCCTGTTAAAGAAATGGCAAAACTCGCTCATGATCATGGCGCACTCATTTTAGTTGATGGCGCACAAAGTGTTCCGCATATGCCCGTCGATGTCCAAGATTTAGACTGCGATTTTCTGGCATTCAGTAGTCACAAAATGGCAGGTCCTACGGGAATTGGTATCCTATACGGTAATCGTGATGTACTGGATTCAATGCCACCGTATCAAGGTGGGGGCGATATGATTTCGCGTGTGACTCTTGAAGGCAGTACATGGAATGATTTACCCTATAAATTTGAGGCAGGTACACCCAGCATCGCTGAAGCAATTGGCTTAGGCTACGCAGTTGATTACCTCAGCGCAATCGGCATGGACAAGATCCATCAATACGAGCAAATGATTACAGCCTACGCTTTAGAACGACTTGAAGAAGTATCTGGCTTAACACTCTATGGACCTGATGCCAGCAAAAAAGGAGCAGTTGTTTCTTTCACCTTAGAAAATGCACACGCGCACGATGTCGCACAGGTATTAGATAGCTATGGAATTGCTGTCCGTGCAGGACATCATTGTGCGATGCCACTACATGATATTTTATGCATTAATGCGACCGCACGCGCCAGTTTTTATATCTACAATACCTTTGAAGAAGTAGATAAATTGGCGATAGCGCTCGAAAAAGTAAAAGATACCTTTGTAATCTGAGGAGTATGCTATATGGAAGATATGTACCGCGAAATGATTCTCGACCATGCACGAAATGGGCGGAATTGGGGCTTAGTCGATAACCCAGATTTTGACCATGAAGAACATAATCCTCTCTGTGGTGATAGATTACACCTTACCCTTAAAGTTGAAGATGGCATCATCAAAGAGGTTGGTTGGGATGGTGATGGTTGTGCGATTAGTCAGGCATCGGCGTCTATGTTTGGCGAGCAAATCGTTGGCATGCCATTAGATGACGCGATGAATCTCGATAAACAAATTGTCTTAGATAACATCGGCTTAGACCTCACCATAAATCGTGTAAAATGTGCCACCTTGTCGCTGAAAACCCTAATTGTGGGTACATTAGGCGCACGCAAATGGGAAGCAATCGAAGACGAGGAGTGAGCAGTAAATGGCGTTACAATGGGTGACATTCATCAATAAAGATGAAATTAAAGACGGTCAACGCGAAGTATTTGATACCGATTACGGTAGTATTCTCCTCATGAATATCGAGAATACATTTTATGCAGTAGAGAATATCTGTAGCCATGAGGAATACGAATTAGCTGATGGACTACTCAATGGTTGTGAACTGGAATGTACCAAGCACGGTTCATTCTTCGATGTGCGCTCAGGGGAAGCCCTTAATCCACCAGCAATCCGACCCATCAAAATTTTTGCCGCCCGTGTTGAAGGCGACGATGTGCAAATCTTACTCAATATTGATTCTTAAGGACGATAAATGACTCCGCGCCAGATATTATCGAAATGGTATGAGAATAAGGATGTGTTAATTTTTGGGCATCGTGGGGCATCAGCTGATGCCCCCATGAATACCATTCCAGCTTTTGAACTCGCCGCAGAACAAGGTGCTGATGGCGTTGAACTCGATGTACATCTCATTAAAGATGGTGAACTCATCATCGTGCATGACTTCACAATAGATCACACCACTGACGGTACAGGCACAGTTACCGATAAAACCTTAGCGGAACTCAAAGAATATGATGCTGGCTCATGGTTTGATGCAAAATTTGCAGGGGAAAAACTGCCGACTTTGGATGAAGTGTTTGAAGCAGTAGGCGATAAACTCTATATCAATGTCGAAATCAAGTCATTATCGCGCGAAGCAGACGGCACAGAAGAAGTCGTTGCCGAGTGTATCCAACGCCACAATATGAGCGAACGGGTCATTGTATCCTCATTTAATCCCTATGCCCTTAAACGTTTCCGACCCATATCACCAGATATTCCACTAGGCTATTTACTGCATCCTGCGAGCTTAACACCAGAATCACATACGATTTTGCCACCAACAGACTACGAAGCCTTGCATCTCTATTACGATATGATTGACCAAGAGCAACTCAATTTTGCTAAGACGCACAATCATCCCATCAATACATGGACAGTCAATGATACTGACATTGCCCTACGCCTAAAAAATCAAGGGGTACAGGGCATCATCACAGATAAACCTGACACCATGTTTGAAATTCTAAAATAATGCATAAATCAGACAGTCTATGGTGGCGATTGATTCGCTTTGCCTTTCGCTTGCTCTATCATGAGATGGCATTTACCTACGATGCGGTGAGCTACAAGGTGTCGCTAGGGCAGTGGCGCACATGGCAACGTACCGCGCTCGAATTTCTTCCTGACTCCGAAGCTGGCTTAATCTTAGAGATTGCACACGGCACAGGTAACCTTCAGCTAGATTTACACTCAGCAGACTATCGCTCGATTGCCTATGACTTTTCACCACAAATGGGACACATTGCCAGCGCAAAGCTAGCGCGACATAATGTTGAAGGCATTTTCACACGCGGAAAAGCCCAAGAACTCCCTTTTGCCGATAATACATTTTCCGCTATTGTGACCACCTTTCCGACAGATTTCATCATCCAGTCTGAAACGCTCCATGAAGCCTATCGTGTTCTTACTACTGATGGGGTCTTAATTGCTGTCCTCAATGGCACACTGACAGGAAGCAACCCGATAACGAATTTTATTGAGTGGCTTTATAAAATTACGGGGCAACGCGAACGTGAGGATGCTTCACCCCAAGATTATTTCGCTGGTTATGGGTTCACTGTGGAACCGACAATTGTCGATTGCGATGGTAGCCAAGCACACCTGATAATCCTAAGAAAATGAGCTATCCTTAGTCCAAATTTGGGACTAGCGTATCAATTTTCAGCATGATATACTTTTGAATAAATATGGTGGATGTAGTTCAATGGCAGAGCACCTGATTGTGGTTCAGGACGTTGCGGGTTCGACCCCCGTCATCCACCCAAAATAATTTACAAAAAGCACCCAAATTAAGGGTGCTTTTTTGTTATTTAAGTATAATCATACTAACTCTAAATTTCCCAAGGTTAATAAATTATGGCTGATATGGACTTTTATATTGAAAGAGCGCGTGCTTTACAATATCAAGGGATGTCAGAAAACAAGATAAAAGAACTTTTAGGTGAAGAAGATTTGAACGAGTATCAAGTTAGTATTATTCTTTCTAAGCTGAATCCACCTAAAGTTTCAGGTAAAGAAGATGATTATATTCAATTACGACATGGAACTAAGTTAAGGCGTTGGCATATTGGGCTGATTATGAGAGGTGTCGCTTTCCTAATAGGCATCGCGTTTATTCTCGGTATCCTATCTGCTGTACTACTGAAAGGCGCAAATATAGGTGATTTTGTATTTATGCTTGTGTTAGCAGGAGGTTTATTACTATTTAGCTCAGGGGTTTTGGACTAGTAATTGTAGGTATTATAGGTGCGACTTCGACCCCAAAATTCACCAAAATAAATTAATAAAAGCATCCTTTGTTTGGGTGCTTTTTTGTTTACTATATTTTAAAAAATATTGAGTAACGAGATACATTTTAAAGACAAATATCTGTAATTTTTACATATAAAGATTCAAATAATGCTTTAAAATTCACAAGATGAGTTGTCTAAATGTTTGGTAGAAGTTGAACATAAATACACTTAAAATCAATATATGCAGAGAGATGGAAATATAAATGCAGAAATTAGAGATGAAAGCTACTATATCACAGCAAGGTTATTATACTGAACAAGATAGAAATTTGATACAAAACATTGAGCAAATGTTCGTTAGTGAACATATAAGCACTAAACATAGAATCATGGAAACCGTTACAAAATCAACAGATCCTCTAGTTGTAACTCTTATTATTAGTGCTGTTGTCATTAGCTTAGAACAAATCTATATCAATCATGTTCATAATAAAATTGAGAATAAAATCAAGAATTTGATTGCTTCGTGGAAAGATACATTTGCACAGCGTTCAATTCATAAACCTATGTATTTTAGAGTTGAGATTGACGGTGTTTTGACCATTTCAACATATCCTTATTTGTTCAATGATGACTGGATTGAAAATTTTCCACAAAAGCTAATAAATATACTAAATGTAATTAAGTCAAATCCTGAATTACATTCTGCAACAGAAATTAGACTAGTATCTTTGTCCATAGATGAAGTTCATGTTGTAGTTTGGTGTGATAGAGGGAAGCCTAAATATGTAATTGACTTGACGAGGATGCAGATAATTTCAGCAAATGAGGATTATGTAAAAGAAATTCAAGACACAGGTGTGTTAGCAACAGTTATGGATTTTGGAAAATTGGATAGTGATAGTTTAAGTGGTATTGCAATTCTGGCTAATGATGAATATGTCGCAGAGTGGACAAAATCACAACTATTGAAATCTAAGTTACAGGACGAAATAATTAAACGTGTAAATCAAATCAGAGAAAATAATACAGATTAATATGTTTCATTCTTATAATTCAATTTATTTTGAAGGAAAATTTCTTGTGAACAAAGAATCTCATTATGGATGTGTATGACTATACTGGTCATATCAACGGTCATATCCCCAACATCTCCATTCCAAAAGGTGCTATCCTATCAGCATAGCACCTTAACAACTGCATAAAATATCGCCAAAAACAGGTAGTGTTTGCATCAGTCCAAACAAACTTTATACAAACCGTTTTCTCTGTTATTCCCTGTTTTACAGGCAACCAAAACCCCTGTATTTCTCTGTTATCTCCTGATAAACAGGGAGCTACTTTTGTGAGATTTTACAAACCTTTACTCTATTCGCACCACCTCATGCGTCCGCCCACTTTCGTATGCCGCCAGCACCACTTTCAATGCCGCCAAACCATCCTCACCCGTAATCATCGGCGCACGCTCCTGACGTATTGAGGCGAAAAATTCTTCAATCATGCCTTGGTTCGGGTCACTCCCCCAAAAATGCCATAACGGTCTCTGCTCTTTGCCCTCATAAACAGTCAATTTCTGTGTGAAATAATCCGTCTTGAGTACGCCACCCTCAGCAATTAAATCCATCTTCACATTGCCCCAAGTCGGGTAAAATGAAGGTCTGCTCCATGAGGTATCCAAACTCACGAAAACCCCATTATCAAAGGTAATCATCAGCAACCCAGCCGTATCCACATCCACTTTATCCCTGTAAAACAGGTTATCCACTTCCGCATAGACCTCAATCGGCTCGGCATCCATATACCATCTCAGCAAATCCACCACATGCACTGTATGATCCATCACTGCGCCACCATCAGCCAAGTCTTTATCACTAAACCACGCCCGATGGTAATCAGGATTTTCTCCTTGATTAGTCGTATTCGCGCAGTACAAAGCACCCAAATCGCCTTTCGCCAAGGATTGCTGTAGTTGCTGTGCCGTTGCACTAAAGCGCATCGGTAGGGCAATCATTAAGTTCACGCCAGCTGTTTTACAGGCATCTATTATTGCTTGCCCATCAGATTCATTGGTGGCAATTGGCTTCTCACATAAGATATGCACACCAGCCTCTGCCGCCATTTCCACCAATTCTCGATGCTTATTATTCTCACTACAAATAATCACCGCATCCAGATTATCTGCCAGTAATGCTTCATAGCTATCATAGGTTGGCGAATTAAATTGCTGGCTATATTTCTTTAATCGCTCAGCATCGTGGTCAGCAAATCCGACGTACTCAATATCAGGCATTGAGCGCAAATTCTGGATGTATCCCTCCGCATGCAGATGGGCAAAACTCATTATCCCAACACGTAACTTTTTCATGCGGATACCTCCACAGCGTTAATTTCAACGGGCTTTCCTGTTTTTGCAGATTCTTTGACAGCTAGGGCAATTTGTAATCCACGTAGCGCATCAATCGGGGCAATACGAAACGGTGTGTCATTCACGATAGCATCATAAAAATGCTTGACCTCCGCCGCCCAAGGGTCTTCATTTAGTGGGCTAGTCGGCAGAGCAACTTCCGTCGCATCATTATCCGTCTGGTGCATATATTGCAGGATAGGGCGTGTTTTATCACTTTCCCATTCAATCAAGCCATCATCTCCAGCAACTTCCGCACTCACATTAAACATTGGCGCAGGCAAGCCCCAACTACCTTCGATATGTGCCATCGCGCCATTATCATAACGTACAATCGCGAGGCAATGGTCAGCCAGAACATCATCTTGCTGGCTACGGATGGATTTGGCAAATACGCGAATCACTTCACCCTTGGTCAACCAGCGCGACATTTCCAAGTCATGAATCATCAGGTCAATAATCATTCCACCTGATTTTGCCTCATCCATAAACCAATTATCATCAGCTTTCTGTGGACGATATGAGGCACGGGTTAAGCGAATCACCTGCGGATTGCCCACTGCTCCTGACTTAATCGCTTGTTTCATAGAAATGTATTCAGGGAAAAAGTGTAAAACCATTCCAATGAATAAGCGCACGTTGGCTGTTTTACAGGCACTAATCATCTCCAAACCATCTTCAACTGTCAACGCAATCGGCTTTTCACATAAGATATGACAACCTGCTTGTGACGCTTTTAACACGTAATCTTTATGTAAATGAGTGGGGATACAAATATCGACAATATCCACATCATTCAGTAATGAGTCATACGATGTATAAACTTGAGCATTTAATTTCTTTGCGAGTATTTCAGATTTTGCTGTATCAGTGGATAACACGCCGACAATTTCAGCATCGGTGTTTATCCAACCTGCTACATGAGCATGACCCATTGAGCCAGCCCCAACTATGCCTACTTTCATAAAATCCTCTCAAAAAGAGTTGTTAATCTAATAAATTTGCTAATGACAGCATCTTTTGATTATCCAATACTGTATTAAAAATGGCTAATACCTACATTGAGCAACTAAATTATCATTGAAATCCTGAGAGCAAATCAATCTTTCATGCTCTAAAATTGTTTCAATTCCTTCCACTATAAAATCACGTTACCGATGAACGGATGTATAGCAAAAAGTTTTACACCGCGTTAGTATAGTGTAACTTTATTCGTTACTTTTGCGAATAATCGATAATTATATTCAAGCCATAGGAGTTGTTGCATGAAAAAGTTTTTAAGCTCCCTTATTGTAGTAGCAATGTTGCTGATGAGCATATCGGTTATCGTTGCACAAGATGAAGTAGTTGAACTCACAATGGGAAGTTGGCGTACCGAAGATATTGAACAATGGGACACCATCATTTCTGCGTTTAATGAAGAATATCCCAATATTCAGATTTCATTTGAGCCGACATTAAATACAGAATACGACTCATCACTGCAAGCACAATTGGATGCTGGTGGCGGACCCGATCTCATTACCTGCCGTCCATTCGATATTAGCCTTGCGCTCTATGAACGTGGCTATCTTGTAGAAGTCAATGACTTACTTGAAGATGAATCGGGTGAATCAGCATTTGGACCTGTTGCACGCAGCGGCTGGATTGCTGGTGATGGCGAAACAGTCTACTGTGTACCAATGGCATCTGTATTGCACGGTTTCTTCTACAATGCTGCAATGTTTGAAGCAAATGGGTGGGCTGTTCCTGAAACAACAGATGAATTCCTCGCTCTATTAGCAGATATTGATGCAGCAGGTATTACACCACTTGCAATGGGTACTGCTGATGGTTGGACAAACTGGACAATGGGTTTCCATAGTAACGCGCCAAACTGGTATGGTGGTGAGGATGGTCGCCAAGCTCTTCTCAATGGCGAAGTAGAATTGACAGACTCTATGTTCCTTGACCCTGTTAATTTCGTCCTAGAATGGGAACCTTACTTAGCTGAAGGTTATCAGGCGGTAGGTTATGCAGATACACAACAATTATTCCCATTTGCCCAAGCTGCTATTTTCCCCGCAGGTTCATGGGATATTCCTCTCTTTCAAGCTGAAGAAATTGAAGGCGAATTTGAACTTGCTGCATTTAAACCACCTGTCCCGGAAGCGGGTCAACAATGCTATGTGACAGACCATGTAGACATTGGTTTGGGCATGAATGCCAATAGCGACGAAGCTAAACAAGAAGCTGCCCGCACATTCTTACAATGGGTAGCAGGTCCTGAATTTGCTGCGCTCTATACTAATGCACAACCCGGTTTCTTCTCACTTTCAAATTATCCGATTGAAATCGAGAATCCAGTTGCCGCTGAAATGGCGAGCTGGAAATCAGAATGTGATACCACTATTCGCCTTGAAGCACAATATCTTTCACGCGGTGAAACATCGCCTCGTCTTGAAGCATGGCGTTTGTTCCCAGCTGCATTTGCTGGTGAAGTCACGGCTGAAGAAATGATGGCTGAACTACAAGGCTATCTCTGGTATCCAGAAGAATAAAAAGGAAACAAGGTATTAATATCTTGTTTGACTAGATTAGGTAATATTGAGGCAGTTTCATGACTGCCTCATTTATGATATTTTTGGATAGGTAAATGAATAAGAACGTTTCGCGTAAACCATTCCCATTTCATATCGTTGTTTTCATTCTTCCTGCATTACTTTGTTACACTATTTTCATGGCATTTCCTTTATTAGATTCCTTACGTTTGAGCCTATTTGAATTCAGTCGCGATGGCTCTGCTACATTTGTAGGGCTTGGGAATTTTCAACGCTTATTTGACGAAGAATTTTGGTCATTTCGCTTTTGGAATGCACTCAAAAATAATGTTATTTTCTTTTTAATTCATATGGCAGTACAAAATCCAATAGCTCTGTTACTTGCGACTATATTAACGCGTCGCGGGTTGCGTGGGGTTGCTTTTTTCAGAACAGTGCTATTTGCCCCCACAACTCTATCATTTGTGATTGTAGGTTTTATTTGGGAATTACTACTTGACCCATCATTCGGAGTTTTTTATACACCTTTAGCCAATATTGGAATTCCATCACCTGTATTAGGTCGTTCTAGTACAGCACTTATCGGAGTAGCTTTGGTTTCTGTTTGGCAATTCATAGGCTTACCGATGATGCTATTTGTCGCATCTTTGCTGAGCATTAATGAAGAAGTCTTAGATGCGGCGATGGTTGATGGGGCAAATGCTTGGAACATATTCTGGAAAATAAAATTTCCACTTATTTTACCGACTGTCGGCATTGTTAGCATTCTGACATTTGTTGGGAATTTTAACTCTTTTGCACTCATTTATACGATGCAAGGTAGTCAGGGTGATCCTAATTTGGCGACAGATATTCTAGGCACACTATTCTTCCGTGTGGCTTTTGGTGCAGGTGGGGCATCTGAACCCAATTATGGTATGGGAACAGCCATCGCTACGATGATGTTTTTAATTATTCTTACAGGTGTTGCACTATATTTATTTGGTGTACAACGACGATTAGTTCGTACTTAGGGGAAGCGATGGGTAATTTAATTAGTGAAAATGAAAAACCAAAACGTGAAAGTACTGAACCAAGATTTGCTTGGGATTCGATTCTCAATTTCTCTGGTTACGCTGTTTTACTTGCATATTCACTGTTAGCTTTGTTTCCAATTATTATCGTAGTAATGAATTCATTTAAAGATCGTCGTCAAATTTTCTTGACAGCGTATGCTCTTCCCGACCCAATTGATTTTTCTGGGTATGAAACCGTTGCATCACGCACAAGTTTTCTTGGATATTATTGGAATAGTTTCTTTGTAACAATTAGCGTGTTGGTATTGGTTTTATTATTTGGCTCAATGGCGGCATATGCCCTCTCGGAATACGAATTCCCCGGTAATGGATTTTTGGCTCTTTTCTTTGCACTCGGCATTATGATTCCGATTCGCTTAGGAACAGTTAGCATTATCCGCATCATGCAAACACTAGGGTTACAAGGTACTGTCTGGTCATTGATTATCTTGTATACAGCCTGGGGCATACCGATAACTGTTTTTATTTTGTCAGAGTTCATGCGAGACATTTCTCGTGATTTGAAAGATGCCGCACGAGTTGATGGGGCAAGTGAATATCGTATATTTTTTCAGCTAGTTATTCCCTTAGTACGTCCAGCTTTAGCGACAGTTGCCGTTTTCCATATGATTCCGGTTTGGAATGACTTGTGGTGGCCTCTTGTATTAGCCAATACTGAATCAACACGGACAATTACACTCGGTGTTTCTGAGTTTATTGGGCAATTCAAGACAAATTATAGTGCGTTGCTTGCCGCCCTTACAATTGCGATGGTTCCAATTTTAATACTATATGCAATTTTCTCGCGGCAACTTATACGCGGAATTTCTGCTGGAGCAGTTAAAAGCTAATGAGTGATATGATAGCTAAGTTTCACACGCATACTCTAAATCAATTGCAAACTATCGTTGACCATGAAACACCAAAGATAAAAAATGCGGGAAAAGCAATTGCGAAGTCCATCATGGCTGACCGCGACTTCCTGACATTCGGTAGTGGACATTCTGAGCTTGTTGCGCGTGAGGCAATGTGGCGCGCTGGTGGCTTAGGTTGTGCCATGACGATTATCGACCCATCTGGTGGTGATGTGGAACGTTTAGAAGGGGCAGCAGCTCTCATCCTAGGGCATTATCGTTTACGCGAAGGTAGCACGATGGTGGTTATTTCTAATTCGGGCATTAATCCTGTTCCGATTGAAGCTACTTTATTAGCGAAAAATGCAGGCTTAAAAGTTATAGCTATTACCTCTTTTGCTCTTAGTAAGGATGTTCCCTCACGGCACTCATCAAACCAAAAACTCTATCAGGTTGCAGATATTACAATTGATACGCATACACCTCGAGGAGACAGTGCTTTAGAATTAGAAAACAGTCATCTCAAAGTAGGGGCGACTTCCACACTTGCAGGAATCTTCATTATGCAAACTCTGATTATAGAGGCATCCGCATTTATGCAAGCACAAGATTACGAACCCCCTGTTGTTGTGAGTGCTAATGTCCCTGAAGGTGATGCTCATAATCTGGCTTTAAAGAATAAATATTTTCAGCAATTATCGCGCTATTCGGTTGATACTGCCGACATAATGACTGATAACCTCAAATAATAGTCAGATAAATCTATAGGCTTCTAATGCAGAATATGTCATAATATAGCCTTGTTCAAGCAATTGAGAGGAGATACTTGTGGCATCTGACTACAAAGAAACTATCTTGTTCATTTCCAGCACTTTTAAAGGTGTTGCAATGATGCAACAAGTTAAAGCATTAGATTGTCATGTATTGCTCCTCACTGAAGAAGAATTGCGCGATAAACCTTGGGATTATGATGCCATTGATGAGATTTTTTTCACGCCAGCCCTTGCTCGTTACCAAGATGTCATAAATACCGTGAGCTACTTGTGTCGTGGACGTTCGATTGATTACATAGTGCCATTAGATGAATTTGAAGTCGAATTGGTTGCAATGCTTCGTGAACATTTACGTTTATCTGGCACTGGTGTAACTGCTGTGCGACAATTCCGAGATAAGCTAGCGATGCGTCAATCAGCTCGTGCGGCATCCATTGATGTTCCAGACTTCGTTCAAATTAAAAATTATGATGAAATTCGCGAGTTTATGGCGACTGTACCACTCCCTTGGGTACTCAAACCTCGTTCCGAAGCCAGTGCGATGGGTATCGAAAAAATTAATGATCCTGAACGACTTTGGCGCGCTTTAGATGAATTGGGTGATAAACAATCGCTTTATCTATTAGAAGAATTTGTACCCGGCGACGTTTATCATGTCGACTCATTGATTGTTGATGGTAAAATTGTATTTGT
Source organism: Phototrophicaceae bacterium (assembly GCA_965230145.1). GTDB lineage: Bacteria > Chloroflexota > Anaerolineae > Aggregatilineales > Phototrophicaceae > JAUZRW01. The sequence goes on along the minus strand of CBDDKI010000002.1, from coordinate 494,470 downwards.
AAGTGTTCAAAAGTATGGTGCGCCTCCTATGTCTGTATATCAAGGTGGCGGAGTCTTCAATAGTCGGGTTATTCCTCGTAAAAAAGGTGATGCGCCTAAATTACGCAAACTCAATGAACAAGTTGCAAAAACTCTTGGCATGGTTAACGGTGTCACGCATACTGAATTTATCAAGGCGCATGAAGATGGCAAGTTTTATTTTCTTGAATCTGCTGCGCGTGTTGGTGGGGCAAATATCGCCGAACTCATTGAATTTTCAACGGGGATAAACCTGTGGCGCGAATGGGGACGCTTAGTTATTGCTCAACTACGTGATGAAAAATATAAATTGCCACAAACTAAAGACCTCTATGGTGGTTTGATGATGACTTTGGCCAAGCAAGAACACCCAGATTTATCTGCTTATAATGATGAGGAAATCGTCTGGAAGGCAGATAAAGAATATCACGCAGGACTCATTATTGTTGCTGACGAGTATGACCGTATCGAAGCATTACTAACAGAGTACACTGACCGCTTTGTCTCGGACTTTACAGCCATAGCACCACCAATGGGAACACAGCGTACAGGAAATACTAATTAGTTGGATAACAATAAAGCACACACTATGCCAAAATTTACAGCAAACTATCCTCACCACGAGGATAGTCTTTTATTATCTACGCCAGAGAGATTAAATGTAGAAACACCCTATACAGGAAAGGGCGTTGTTATTGCTTTCCTTGATGCTGGTTTCTATATGCATAACGACATTCGCCAACGTGTTTTATTGCACGTTGATGCTACTACTGAAGATATCCATGAAGATCGAGAAATCTCGCATGTTGACGTCACCAGTTGGCATGGTTTGATGGTATCAACAATTGGTGCAGGCAATGGATACACATCAGGCGGACGATATACGAGCCTTGCGCCTGAAAGTAAACTCGTCCTTATTAAAGTCAGCAATCCTAGAATGCAAGTCAAAGAAGCGGATATTTTTCGTGGATTTGAATGGCTTCTTAAGTGGCATAAAAAATATAACATTCGTATAGTCAATGTATCAGTTGGTGGTGATGTTGTGAGTCACGACCCTGAACATCCCCTGCATCATAGCGTTGAGTTATTAACCTCACTAGGGATAACAGTTGTTATATCTGCTGGCAATCACGGTACTGAGGTGATTGTTCCGCCTGCTAGCTCACCATCAGCAATTGTTGTCGGTGGCTATAACGATAATAATTCATCTAATCCCGATGAATGGCGAGCATATCATAGCAATTTTGGCTATGCTTTTGATGGGTCACCAAAACCAGATTTGATTGCACCTGCTGAATGGATTCCTTCACCAATTTTACCTGAAACTTTAGTTTCTAAAGAGGCGCGTTGGTTAGGGCAGTTGCTCCATGATAGTGATGGATCTCACTTAAAACATATACTTAAATCAGGTTATCGAGATTTGAATATAAAGAAGCAATTGGCAAATGAGCCAACTCTTGAACTCTATAACAACTTGCAACACCGCATCAACGCTCACAAAATTATCAATAAATATCATCAATTCGTTGATGGTACTTCTGTTGCTGCGCCGATTGTATCTTCGGTAGTGGCACAAATGTTAGAAGCTAATCCAAACCTGACTCCTCCACAAATCAAAGATTTTTTGGTGGAAACAGCGCAACCTTTGGAGAATATCTCGGGTCATCAGCAAGGTGCAGGTGCTATTCAAGTAAATTCAGCTGTTAGCAAAGCAGAACAATCCCGTAGTTAGAAAATTTTATCTGGAAGGATAAGAAAATGAATCGTGAGCATCATCGTTGGCATAGCCCATCACTTAACCGTGATATGGAATTATTAGTTTTTGGTCATGCAGGAGCACGGGTCTTAGTCTTTCCAACGTCACAAGGACGTTTCTATGAATGGGAAGATAGAGGCATGATTAATGCCTTGAGTGAGCATATCAATAATGGTTGGTTACAACTTTACTGTGTCGATAGTGTCGATGCTGAAAGTTGGTATTGTAGATGGGCACATCCTGGTGGACGGGCATATCGTCATCATCAATATTTTGAATATCTGCGTAATGAAGTGTTACCTCTTAGCACGAGTAAAAATGGTAACCCATTCCTGATGACCATGGGAGCAAGTTTTGGCGCATATCATGCAATGACCTTTGGGTTAAAATATCCAGATAAAGTTGACCGTATTCTAGGCTTCAGTGGTATTTATGATATTCGTGGTTGGACAGATGGTTATATGGATGATTATGTCTACTTCAATAACCCCATACAATTCGTTGAGCATGAATCAGACCACCATCGTTTAGAATTACTGCGCCATGTGGATATTATCATGGCGGCAGGGCGTGATGACCGTCTAATTGAAAGTTCCCGAGCCATGTCGGGTGTGCTCTGGCATAAAGGGATTGGTAATGCGCTTCGTGAGTGGGACGGTTGGTCTCATGATTGGCCCTACTGGCAAAAAATGATGCAACTCTATATTAATGGGCATGATTGATCAGATAGGGTATAGTTGAACCCAATTAGCAAATATAGTCATTCTAATTGGGAGAACCTTATATGGCATCGCAAAAAGACCCTATCCGTATTGGTTTATTTGTTGGGATGGAATGGTCTTGGCCTCCTGCATTTATTGAGGAAGTCAATAGTCGCACTGAAAAAACAGGTGTGATTGCTGAATTTGTTGAAATTGGCGGCACGCTCATGGATGAACCCTGTCCCTATCGCGTAATTATTGACCGTATCTCCCACGAAGTTCCATATTATCGTTCTTACCTCAAAAATGCAACTCTTCAAGGCTGCAAAGTAGTTAATGACCCCTTCATGTGGACAGCCGATGATAAATTTTTTGGTGCATCACTCATCACCAAACTAGGCATCCCTTCGCCAAAAACGGTTGTACTGCCGAATAAAGATTACATTCAAGGTATCGACCACAATAAGAGCCTGAGAAATCTTAAATTCCCAATTGATTGGCAAGCGATTGTAGATAGTGTGGGAGGATTTCCTTGTGTGCTAAAAGATGCACATGGCGGAGGGTGGAAAGATGTTTACATTGTGAATTCAATGGACGAACTCTGGCATGCGTACAATACCAGTGGATTACTGACGATGGTTCTCCAAGAATTTATTAAGTGGGAAGAATATGCCCGTTGTATGGGTATTGGACAAAGTGAAGTCCGTGTGATGCGCTATAGCCCAAATGAGCGTTATTACAGCCCTGAGCATGGATTTTCTCCTGAAATGGAGAAGAAACTCTACGATATGACAATGTATATTTGTAAAGCCTTCGGCTATGACATGAATACCTGTGAATTTGCTATTCATGATGGTGTACCTTATGCGATTGATTTCATGAATCCTGCACCTGATATGGATGTTAATTCATTGGGCAAGAATCACTTTGATTGGATGGTTCAAACGATGGCAGATGTGATGATTAAACTTGCTAAATCTAAACAAGAAACTCGTAAAAATTACGCTTGGGGTAAACTCGCCATCAAAGCAGAATCGTAAAAGGGTAACACAATGCAAATTAATGATGTGATTGCCCAATATCATGAGTTACTAACCGATGAACTTGCCGAGGAAGCAGATGCTGATATGAGGCAAAAGCTTAAGGAACGGTCACTATATTTTGGTGAGCGACCCTTATGTGTTGTTTTGCGTCCACATTTTTATAGGCAGGCAGATTGGGATTTTATGAAGCAAGGATTGGAGACTTTGCTGACTGCTTTTGCACGCGCCCATGATGTATGTATGAAAGATAAAGCACATCGTGGACAACTTTTGCTCGAAGATTATGAAGAGTCCCTCTACGAGATTGACAAAGACATGCCTTTTCCTTGGTCATCATCTCGATTGGATACTTTCTATGTCATAGAAGATCATAACCTTAGTGTCGTAGAATATAATGCTGAAACACCAGCAGGAATTGGTTACAACGATACCTTAGCTGATGTTTTTGACCAGCTTGAACCGATGAAACGCTTCCGTGAAAAATATAATCTTACACCGATGCGTTCCTTGAAGACTTTGCAAAATGCTTTGTTGTCAGCATATCGACAATGGGGCGGGATTGAAAAACCGCAGATTGCAATTCTCGATTGGGGTGATGTTCCCACGCTTAATGAACATGAGATTACCCGTATTCATTGCGAACAACACGGTTATAAAACGACCTTAGCTGATCCGCGTGCTTTAGAATATCGTGATGGTAAGCTGATGTATGGTGACTTCCACATCAACTTGATCTACAAACGAGTTCTTTACAGCGAATTAGTCCAGCGTATGGGTTTAGATAACCCAGTCTTACAAGCTGTTCGGGATAGAGCCGTCTACATGACCAATTCTCCCAGTGCAAAACTAATGGCGAAGAAAGCTAGTCTGGCTTTTCTTAGCGATGAGCAAAATAGCCACCTTTTTACCTCAAAACAGCAAAAAGCAATTCAAGAACATATTCCTTGGACAAGAGTGGTGACAGATTCTAAATCCACTTATGATGGTAAAACCATCGATTTGATAGATTTTATTTCGGAAAACCGTGACCGCCTGGTACTTAAACCAAATGATGAATACGGTGGACAAGGGGTCGTTCTGGGCTGGGAATGTTCAGGCGAAAATTGGGACGCAAAAATCCAACAAGCGATAGAAACACCTCATGTTGTACAAGAGAAAGTTTCATTGGTACAACGAGATTTTCCGTCATGGGAAAATGGCGAACTTTATATATCAAAACGCTATGTGGATGCAGACCCATACGCATTCAATGGTGCAGAAACGTATGGGTGCTTAACAAGATTATCACCGTTGGCTTTGCTCAATGTAACTGCCGGAGGTGGCTCTGTCGTACCAACATATATCATTTCTGAGAAATAAATATGGGCGTATTGTATACGCCCAATTAGTCTATTGAGCTACTACTCAGGTGGGGCAAGCATTCCTAACCATGTGGGGAAATATTCAGAAATTGTGGGGTGAATGGGTAGTGCGTTTTTCATTGTCTTATAAGATGCACCAGTTGCCATGTAGTTGCTTACTACTTGTATAACGTCATCACCTTGCATAATAAATGTTGTTGCACCGAGAAATTCTTCGGTATCAGCGTCCACAACTAACTTAACCATGCCATTAAGTTCGTTATCTTCTTTAGCACGGCTGACATCTTTTGCCATATGTTTCATAATTAGAATGTCTTTTCCTGATTCGCGTGCTTCGCGTTCACTCATACCAACACGTCCTAAAGGTGGGTCAGTGAACATACTGTATGCCATAGGCCGATTATCTGCACTGCGGGTCGCTCCCTGCCAGTTATCACGCACAATCTCAAAATCATGATAGCTTGTATGTGTGAATGCACCCCGCTTGTTGATGTCGCCGAGTGCATATATGCCTTGCACTGACGTTTCTAATTGACCATTCGTCTCGATAAATCCTCGTTTGTCGGTCGCTAACCCAACTGCTTCTAAATTGAGCGTATCTGTATTTGGGACACGTCCAGTGGCAACCAGTAAATGGGAACCCGTTATGTCTGTTTTATGGTTATCCTTGTCAAACGTTACTGTAATTCCATTATCACTTTCTGAGACTTGAGTCGCCTTGCTATTGGTGTAAATATCAATCCCTTCGCCAAGCATAATCCGTGCAATTTCTTCTGAAACATCTTTGTCTTCACGGGATGCGAGATCGGAATTATATTCAATTATAGAAACCTCAGATCCAAAGCGACGAAATATTTGTCCTATTTCTAAACCGATGTAACTACCACCAAGAATAACGAGATGATTGGGTAATTCTGTAAGTCCCATCAACTTGACATTATCTAAATAGTTTACGCTATCCAATCCTTCGATTGGAGGGATAAAGGCGCGTGTACCAACGTTCAGATAGACTCGTTCTGCCTCAATTACTTCAAGATCGACCTTTATTTTATGTAATCCGTTATTGGTGCCAATGAAGTGTGCGTATGTACGATATATATCAAGATTATCAATGCTCTCTAACCAGTCTGTTAGCCCATTCCGAGAATTGCTGACAACCTCATCTTTCCGTGCCATAACTTTGGCAAAATCAATAGTGACATTACCTGTCAAAACGCCGAAGTCAGCACTACGCTTGGCTTGATGTGCCACTCGTGCGCTTGCTCGCATAGTCTTAGTGGGAGTGCATCCATAGTTCACGCAAGAGCCACCCATTAAGCCTCCTTCAGCTAAGGCAACTTTTTGTCCCTGATTTGCAAAAAATGCTGCTAATGATGGTCCAGCTTGTCCTGCACCGATGATAATCGCATCATAACGCATAACTTAAACTCCAAATGTGTGTGAATAAAATCGCTTATGATATTAACGACGATGAATGTTTTGCAATTATTACGAATGCTAAAATTTCACAGAAATAACTCTGTAACTTAATAAGTCCGAAATATTTTTAGATTGTACTAATCTCGTAAGATAATAAAAATGAGAACATCTGTTATAATAATGGCGCAATACTTTGGGTTTTGCCCATTTATTATAGAGTAAATGACGGACAATCATGGTTAGTACACGAAAAATAGTACGGCAGAGAACTCAACGACAACTTGCACCTCCGTTTTGCAGTGGAGGCTTGCTTATTGTGCTTGACTGCGAACTTTTGCGTGTATCTGCAATTGTACCGTCAGTACATATATAGGGACATATAAGGAGAAATCGCATAATGAGCAACAAATCAAATCACGCTGCTGGACTTTCACGCCGTAATTTCTTGAAAATTTTTGCGGCAGGTACAGCAAGCGCAGTCGGAACAGTCGCTCTTGGACCTCTGGCGGGATTAACAGCAGCACAAGACACAAACACACTTCGAGTCGCATGGCTCACACCTGCAACACTTGACCCTCGCTCTGCATCGGGCGATAGTGAAATTGCCTTCTTAAATGCAGTTTATGATTACCTCATTAATACAGATGCAGAATCAAACTTAGTACCTGCTTTAGCTACGTCATGGGAAGTTAGTGAAGATGGTCTTCAATACACACTGCAAATCCGTGAGGATGCAACATTTCATGATGGCAGTGCTTTAACCGTTGAAGATGTCTTATGGACAATTCAATGGCATCAAGAGGCAGAAGGTACAGTCGCAGGACTATTATCCAATGTAGAGAGTTTTGAAGCTGGTGATGCCAATACACTGGTTGTTACCCTCGCAGAAACGAACCCTGATTTCCTCTATAACTTGACGGATAACAAACTCGTTATTCTTAAATCAGGTGCAGAAGCTGTTGGTGAAGAATTTAATGGTACAGGCGCATTCGTACTTGAGGAATATTTACCAGGCGACCGTGCAATATTTGTGGCGAATGAATCCTACTGGGGTGGCGTGCCAAACATTTCTCAGCTTGAGTTTATTTACTTTGACGACCAACAAGCGGGTATTTCAGCGGTACAGGGTGGCTTAGCAGATGCTATTCTACGTTTAGATAATGCGAGCTTCCTCGGATTTTCTGGTGATACAAACTTCACTGCAACCGATATTCCAACAAGCGGGCATCACCTCGTTCGCCTTCGTGCAGACCGTGCGCCAGGCGATGATGTGCGTGTGCGTCAAGCATTTAAACTAGCAACAGACCGACAAGCAATTTGGGACAGAATCCAACTTGGTTTTGGTGCTGTTGGCAAAGACTCTCCGATTGGTCCCGCATTCGGTTCATACTTCTTAGAAGATGCAGAAGTCCCAGCTCGGGACCCAGAAGCTGCAGCTACATTGCTAGCTGATGCAGGTTACCCTGATGGGCTAGATATGACACTGCACGTTCCGAATAGCGGTAACTTCCCAGATTTAGCGACAACACTTGCTGCACAATGGGAAGAAGCAGGCATTCGCGTCGAGATTCAATTGGAAGACGAAAATGCCTACTATGTCGAAGATTGGCTAGAAACTGACCTCGGTGTAACGGGTTGGGGCGCACGTCCATTCCCTCAATTTTATTTCGATGTTGCTTACCAAACTGGTGCAATCTGGAATGAATCACACTATAGTAATGAACGTGTCGATGAACTAATTGACCTAGCACGTACTACCTTAGATAACGAAGAACGTACTGCTGCTTATCGTGAAATTCAACAGATCATGCTCGAAGAAGGACCGATTATTGTGCCGTACTTCTTCGCACAATTCATGGTTACATCAGCGAATTTGAGTGGCGTTGAATTACAACCATTTGCTGGACGTACACGTTTTAATGAAGCCAGTTTGATGTAATTAGATTAGCTAAAAATTTCATGTAGAGGTAGTAATCTGCCTCTACATAATTCTTGCCTAGCATCTACCAAATTTCTAAAGTTGGTTATCTCATGGATAATTTTAAAAGTACATTTCGTCGACAATTGACGAATGTTTTAACTTTCTTTGCTGACTTGATGAGTCATCCTCAGTCTGCAATCGGCACATTTATTGTTATATTTTTTCTGTTTTTAGCCATTTTTGGTACTCAATTAGCACCTTATCCTAATCCAAATGACCAAAGTCACGATGTTCGTGTTGAACCAACGCTGAATCTCACATCTTTTCAATTAGGCGAGCATCCTTTCGGTACAGATAGGCTTGGTCGTGATGTTTTCAGTCGTGTCATTTTAGGTACGTCTAGTATCTTTCGTATTGCTGGTTTAGGCACATTGAGTGCTGTCATAATCGGTACAATCGTGGGCTTATTTATGGGATATAGCGGAGGCTTAGTTGACGAGGTTCTCGGTAGGATTATTGATGCGTTACTCGCTTTACCAGCATTACTTCTGGCACTTGTACTAGTGGGGATAATCCGTAATCTCGATTTTGAAGCTAATACATGGCAATCAACCTTAGGTGATAACGCTGTCTTGTTAGTGATTGCTATTCTTTATGTACCAATTGTGGCACGTGTTGTCCGTAGTACGACGCTTGATATTAAAACGCGTGAATTTATTGAAGCAGCTATTATTCGTGGCGAGACGGCAATATATATCATGTTTCGTGAGATTTTACCTTCTGTTATCCCATCTCTAGTCGTTGAAGCTTCGCTTCGTTTTTCATATGCGATTTTTCTGGTTGCATCGCTTGGCTTTCTTGGTTTTGGCGCACGTCCGCCATCCCCTGATTGGGGTTTGATGGTGAGTGAAAATCGTGGTGGCTTATATACTATTACACCTTGGGCATTAGAATATCCAGCCATTGCTATTGCGATATTGGTTATTGGCGTAAATTTGATGTCTGACGGAATCAAGCGCATTGTGCAAAAAGGGGACTAGGATGACAAAGCAAAATATGCCATTGCTGGAAGTTGATGCTTTAGATATTAGCTACAAAGTAGACGGTGACTGGATAAGAGCAGTTAGTCAATTTTGCATGACCCTAAAACCCGGACAAATTTATGGACTAGTAGGGGAGTCAGGTTCAGGTAAATCAACTATTGCACAGGCACTCATTCATTATTTAAGTGCCAATGGTCGGATTGATAAGGGTAGTATCTTAAATTTTATGGGAGATGACCTTATTAATGCTAAACCTCAAAAAATGCGCTCGCTTTGGACACAGAAAATTAAACTTGTTCCCCAGAATGCTGGTTCAGCACTCAACCCTTCAATCAAAGTCGGCAAACAAATGATTGAAATAGTTCGTCATGCAATGGGGGTCGACGAAAAGCAAGCCAGTAACATGACTATTGAGATGTTCAACAAAGTACAACTTGTAGACCCTGAAAAAGTTGCTGATCGTTATCCTCATGAATTGAGTGGCGGGATGCAACAACGAGTTGTCATTGCAATGGCATTGATAACCGATCCTGAATTGCTGATTATGGATGAACCAACCACTGGCTTAGATGTTACCACTGAAGCTGTTATTTTAGATCTTGTTCGTAATTTAATTGCAGAACGCAACACAGGGGTTGTTTACATCACCCATAATCTAGGAGTTGTAGCGCAATTATGTGAACGTGTATTAGTGTTATATGCAGGCGAAGTTATGGAAGATGCGAATGTTCAGCAACTCTATAATGCTCCTTATCATCCATATACTATAGGCTTATTAAACAGTATTCCGCGTCCGGGATTAACGAAACGTGATGCACTCCTCCAATCAATTAAGGGCAATCCACCATCATTACGAGACAGTCGGAATGCTTGTGTTTTTGTAGAACGATGCCCCTTTGTTATAGATAAATGTCGTGACCTGAAACCACCATTGGAAAAAATTGCGGATAATCGAATGGTGCGCTGTCATCGCTGGCAAGAAATACGAGCAGGAGAGTTAACCTATGGTGCCGATGAAGAACTAAATGTCACTAAAGTTTTGGATGACTCAGGTGGGACAGTGATGAAGGTTGAAGAAATCTCAAAACATTTCCCTGTACAAGCAAGTGTGTTAGATGCAATTCAAGGTAAAGAAGTACCTCCGATTCGCGCAGTGGATGGCATCAACCTCAGCATTCGCCAAGGACAAACACTCGGTCTAGTAGGGGAAAGTGGTAGCGGTAAGACAACGTTATCTCGCGTGATTATTGGCTTACAAGAGCGAACAAGTGGCAAAATTGAATTACTTGGCATGGATATTCGCAATGCAGTCCGTGACCGTAGCCCAGATGTACTAGCCAAAATTCAGATGGTTTTCCAAAATCCGCAAAATTCACTGAATCCTTATCTATCAGTGAGGCAATGTATCCGCCGACCCCTTATGAAGTTACGAGGCTTATCACGTGAACAAGCTGATGCCGAAGTCTTAGAATTACTCAAAGCAGTGAATCTTCGTACAGAATATGCTGACCGATATCCAAATGAACTCAGTGGTGGTGAGAAACAGCGTGTAGTCATTGCACGTGCTTTTGCCTCAGACCCTGACCTCATTATCTGCGATGAACCTGTATCGGCTTTAGATGTGTCTGTACAATCGGCTGTATTGAATTTGCTTGCACGTTTACAAGATGAAAATGGCACATCATATTTGTTCATCTCGCATGATTTGTCCGTTGTGGGATATTTAGCTGATTATCTCGCAGTGATGTATTTAGGGCAGTTATTTGAAGTGGGTAATGCCTCTGAATTGTTCAATCCTCCATATCATCCCTATACAGAAGCCCTTGTTTCGGCGATTCCTGTGCCTAGCCCAAATGCCCATGAAGACCGTATTCTTCTGAATAATTCTGTTCCGAGCGCGCAAAATGTGCCTTCAGGATGCCGTTTTCACACACGATGTCCGCGTAAAATAGGGGCAATTTGTGAAGAAGAAGTCCCACCTTGGCTGGGAGACGGTGAAGGACACTTTATACGCTGTCATATACCATTAGATGAATTGCGAGAAATACAGAAGCCCTTAGTAAAAGAAGAGGGTGGTGATTAATGTTACGATTCTTAAGACGGCGGGCTGTCTTTTTTGTCTTCACCTATGTTTTGACATCTTTGATGATTTTCTTTATGTTGCGAGTTCTACCTGGTGACCCTGCAAGAGTCATCGCAGGTGGTCGTGAAGCAAGTGAAGAACAAGTTCAAGAAATTCGTGAAGAATTTGGTTTGGATGAACCCATTATTACTCAATATCTAACTTGGATGACTGAATTTGCACGTGGTGAATGGGGTGATTCAGTGTCATTTAGAGGCGCTGACAATCGTGATCTGATTTTACAACGTACTCGTAACTCAATGCGATTAGCGATAGTCGCTTTGTTAATTTCTGTGCCACTCTCGATTACACTCGGTATAATCGCAGGACTCAACGAAAATAAATTACCAGATACCATTATTTCGATTTTGACATTGTCTGTGGTGAGTTTGCCTGAGTTTGTGACAGGATTATTTTTGGTCAACATCGTTGCCTTACGCTGGGCGAATAATCCAATTGCCAATGCACTTGGATGGTGGTTTCCCTCAAGTTCGGCTGTTCCTGCCAATGCAACTTTTCAAGAGGCGTTACCGTCACTCTGGTTACCAGCAATTGCCGCAACTTTAGTGTTGCTAGCCTATATTTCACGTTTGGTAAGAGCAGGGGTGATTGAAGAACTTAAGCGCGATTACGTCCGTACTGCAACGCTAAAGGGTATTCCGTACTATAAAGTGATAATCAATCATGTACTACGCAACGCACTTTTGCCCACTGTCACAGTCATTGCGATTAGTATGACATGGCTTATTAGTGGACTAGTGGTAATTGAGGTTGTATTTGGGTATCCTGGTTTGGGGAGTTTGCTTATTACTGCGATTGAACGCCGAGATTTGCCACTAACGCAGGCGATTGTCATGGTAACGGTAAGTATTATTCTTGTAGCGAATTTATCAGCAGATATGATTTATGCTGTGCTTAATCCCCGCATTAAGTTGCAGTGAAGTTATCGCTGTTGTGAAAGCGATTCTATAAAGTATTGTCCTGTAAAAATGATTGCAAAAAGAGCACTCATCATCAGGACGATACTTGCCCCAGATGGAATATCAAGATAATAGGATAAATAAAATCCTGTAATTCCACTACCGATACCAATAATTCCAGCAATCAAAATCATGTAATGTAAGCGTTTGACCAATAAACGTGCTGTAGCGGCTGGTGTGATGAGTAATGCAAGCATTAGCGCGATGCCAACAGCTTGCAAACTGGCAACAATCGTTATAGCAATGAGTATAAGTAAGGTTATGCGTAAGGTTTCTACAGGCAATTTTAGAGCATGTGCAAGACTTAAATCAAAGCTAATAATGACAAATTCCTTGTAAAGTAAGGCAATGATAATGAGAACAATAGCCCCCATGCCTGACATAATGAGCAAGTCATTGGCACTAATGCCGTTAATACTTCCAAACAAGATATGCGTTAAATCGACACTATAACTACCTTGAGTGCTGATAATCGCAATGCCTAGTGCAAACATCGCCACAAAAACCAATCCTACAGCTGTATCTTCTTTAAGCCGTTCGTCGCGTGTTAGTAATGCGATAACTAAGGCGGATAAAATGCCTGCACCTAATCCGCCCACAAACAGATTACTACCAACATTGCCGCCGCTTGCGGTATAAGACAATGCAACACCAGGTAAGATCGTGTGAGCTAGTGCATCCCCAAAGAATGCCATGCCACGCACGACAACAAAACATCCAATTACAGCGCTAATACCACCAACTAAAATGAGTGCGATCAAGCCACGCTGGATAAATGCGTATGATAAAGGTTCTGCGAAAAATTCTATAAAATTCATTATGCCCTATAGAGAATATCGAAATGAAGCCTAATAGTAGCAGATGTCATTTATTTAGAAATGATGAAATTTATGTGATTTGGCACAATTTCCGCTATAATTCATCCGAAGTTTGGATTTGAAGGTTAATAACTTATTCAGTTTTAATTAACTAAAGGATAAGGGCTGTGTAAATTAACTGATGATTCTTGCAATGCCTCTTGTGAACGTTATAATACGGTCTGTCATTAGCCATATAGAGATACTTCATGACTGCAAAAACTAAAAGAGCATCACTAGAAACAGGTTTTTTTCAATCAAAACGTGGCAGAAATCTTATTGAGAACTTGACTGCGTATGCGTTCTTGACCCCTGCCTTTATTATCATATTTACTTTTGGGTTATTCCCCGTTGCGTTTGCATTTTTCGTTAGTTTGCATCGTTGGCGACGATTTCCCGAAGGATGGCGTGGCTTAGACAACTATGTTAATGCACTAGGAAATTTCGCTTATATTGCATTTTTCTGGCTAGCTATAGGTGCTTTTGTCTATGGAATTTATACATTGTGGCGGCTATGGAAAGAAACAGGTAAGGCACAGGAAAGAGCTTCACTGAGTTTGCTGATACCAGGAATAGCCCTCACTGTTTCCATTTTTACCTTCATTAATTGGTTCTTCACACTCATACCCGTTATTTTTGATGTGCCCGTTCGTCTGCGCGGGCAAGAATTATCACGCGAAATATTTGTAGGTGAATTTTTCAACAGTTTTAGTTTTCCTCAGGTGATTGAAGCTGCTAATTGGATGTATTTAGCAATAATCATTTCTACAATTTTGATTGCTGGATTTATTTATTTGCTCAAAACAAAACGCACTCAATATTATTTGTCATTGATACTTGTTGCAGGATTAGGTTTCATGGCGAGCGCGTGGATTTTGAACCTGACGCTTGTAGAAGTAAATTTATCGATTGCTGAAGCACAGGATGCTGGCGAGGCATTGCCCATCTGGTCACAGACTATCATGATTAGCGCAGGAGCGGTGTTGCTCGGTTTTGCATTATGGTTGTGGAATCGCACCGTTAATGACCAAGAAACTAGACTCTATGTTTTGAGATTAATAGCTGTGATTGTAGCGGTTGTTGGTGCAATTTTTCTGATTCGTGAGTTACCACTTGCACTAGCTGAAGCTGATGACGATGTATTTCAAGGCTTTAGCGTAACAGTGATGTACTCTATTTTTTCTGTGCCGTTTCAATTGGCTATTGGCATGGTAATGGCGGTTTTGTTATTTCAACAGATAAAAGCGAAATCGCTCTTTCGCGTAGTCTTTTTTATGCCATATATCACACCATTCGTTGCTACATCAGTTGTATTTGCGCTTTTGTTTAGCCCGAATGAAAATTCGCTTGTGAATCAAATGGTTGGGTTTTTCGGTATTGAAGCACAAGCATGGTTACAAGAACCTCAAGGTATTTTCCAACTTATGTTTGGCGAAGCCGTTCCTAATTGGTTGGCAGGACCCGGTTTAGCTTTAGTGGTTATCATCATTTATAACATTTGGATTTATGCAGGTTTTAGTAGTGTAATTTTCTTAGCAGGATTAGGAAATATCCCCGAAGATGTTTATGAAGCGGCAAAGATTGACGGGGCAAATAGTTGGCATCAGTTTCGGTTTATCACCCTACCTTTGTTGTCGCCAACAACCTTTTTCCTAATTCTAATTGCTACGATTGGAACATTTCAAGCATTTACACAGATTTTCTTAATGCGTCGTACGGGGGCTTTTGATGCCGTCAACACAATTAATCTTTACATCTATGATGAAATTACGCGATCTAGCCCAAACTATGCGTATGGTTCGGCAATGGCATTCGTCCTATTTGCTGTTATTCTCATATTAACCCTCGTACAGAACCGTATAGCAGGGCGGAGAGTTTTCTATGGCTGATACAATAGTTACTGCATCTACGAATAAAGAAAAAGCTAAGATTAAGCAACCAACAAGGTCAATTCCGCTTGGAAAATTGATGGTCTATGTTGTCTTAATTATTGGTGTTGTATTCTCACTTATACCATTTTTGTGGATGGTCAGTTGGTCATTGATGACGCGCCCTGAAGTCATCGTTGGACGTGCTGTTCCTGAAGTTATTCAATGGCAAAATTATCCTGAAGCGTGGGTACGTGCTGAATTTGCTAATCTAATTTGGAATAGCGTTCGCATTACTGCCATTTCAATAGGTGGTTTACTTCTATTCTGCATTCCAGCTGCTTATGCGTTTGCGCGGATGAAATTCTGGGGACGTGATGTCTTGTTTGGTATCACACTTGCCACACTCATGATACCTGACATCGTAACTCTGATTCCCAATTTCTTAACTGTCGTGTGGCTAAGTCGATTGAGTCAAAGCATTTTTGGTGAGGCGGGGTCATGGCTTAACAATTGGCCTTCACTCACAATACCCTTTATGGCATCTGCTTTTACAATTTTCTTGTTGCGTCAATTCTTCGCGCAAATTCCAGACGATTTATGGGATGCTGCCCGCATGGATGGTGCAAGTCATATACAATTTCTTATTCGTATTGTCTTGCCCTTATCACGCGCGCCAATTATGACAATTGTGACATTTGCCTTTATTGGAAGCTGGAACTCACTTCTATGGCCTCTCATCGTCATCAATGGTGATAAATGGCAACCTGTCGCGCTAGGGCTTAGAAATTTCGTGACCGTCGCGGGTGATGAATTTCATTTGCAAATGGCGGCATCTGTTATTATGGTTATCCCTGTGGTTGTATTGTATTTTTTCACGCAAAAGCAATTCACAGAAGGTATTTACTCTGGAAGTTTCAAAGGTTAGACCCCTCCATCATCTACGTTATGTAGGTGATGTTTTTTTGTTACCATCGAGGGTTTTGGTGGTAATGTAATTTACTAAAATGTCTATATGAGGAGACACGTTTCATGCAGAAAAAATTACTCTCACTATGCTTAGTTCTGATGTTAGCAATAATGGTCGGAACTGTCGGCGCACAAGATGATGTTGATCCATCGGGTGCAACAATTATGTACTGGCATGAATGGGATGGTGCACAAGGTGAAGGCATGACAGCCATCATTGAGATGTTCAATGCTAATAATGAATGGGGCATTACCGTTGAAGAGAATCCTCTCGGTGGTAGTGGCGATGTTCGTTCCAATATCAGCACAGGGATTACTAGTGGTGAATTACCAAATCTCGGTGGTGCTGGCTTTGTAACCGATGCAATGGGTTACTATCTTGATGGTGTACTCGTTCCATTTGATCAATTTCTTAACAGCGAAGTATGGGGCTTAAGCGAAGAAGAAGCTGCCGTTCTCAACTTTGATGTTATTGATACCAACCGTCCATCAATTTCACCATTTGACGGTCAACTCTTAGCTTGGCCTGTAGGTATTAGTGGCGATGTGATGTCCACAAATGTCGATTTACTTGATGATATGCGTGAAATGGGCTTAATTGACTTTGAAGGCGCACCTACAACCTTTGAACAATTTAGAACTGCTGCTTGCGCCGCTTCAGAACTTGAAGGTGTAACAGCTGGTTTTGCTGGTCGTCCAACTGGTAGTGAACTTTATTCCTTCATTTTGAACTTCGGTGGTCAAATCTTTGACGAAGAAGCTGACGCTTATACCTTTACAAACGACGGTGCTATCGAAGCCATGCAATACTTACAAGACCTCTATAATGATGGTTGTATGTACTATGCAGATGGCGGGAATTTCGCTAATACAGGTGAATTTTCACTTGGTCTAAATGTATTTGCTGTTGGGTCTAGTGTAGGTGTTCCATTCATTCAAGGTGATATGGATTCAGCTGAATTAGATTATAACTGGATTAACACCAGCTTACCTTGGACAGAAGGCAATCGTACAGTTGAAACATCACTGCGTGGTGTAACAATTTTTGAAAGTACCCCAGAAGAAAATCTTGCAACTTGGTTATTCGTGAAATTTTGGGCAACCAACCCAGAGGCGCAAGTTATCTGGACAGAAGCTGCACAATATCAACCATATAACACTGCTACACCAGATAATCTCAGTGCAGATTTCTTGGAAAACAATCAACAATTTGCAACATTCACAGATGTTTTGGTTGATCCAGAAATTAACATTGTAACGTTCCCGAATCATCCACGTGCATTTGATGTATCACTTATAGCTGGTGAGCTATATTCGAACATCACAATTGGTGGTATGGACATCATGGAAGCTGCTGCTGCGGCAGAAGAAGAAGCTAATGCCATGTATCAAGAAGACCTTGAAAACATTGCTGACGCTTAAATAATTCGCTGAAATGAGTAATAAAAAACAGGTCTCTAGTTTTCTAGCAGACCTGTTTTTTTACTTATTTGTTTAAATTTGGTACTCGAACCTTTGTAATTCTTCGACGTAATGCGGCTCTGAGTCCGCGTCGTCGCTCTAAGACTTCGGGTTGAATATCAGGCAAAATTGGCGCACTATCCATAAATGAACGCGGTGGTTCATATAGTGGGTTAGGGATGGTCGGCTTAGATGTTGAACTTGGTGCTAAAGGCTTAACCTTTTCAGTTTCGCTAGGCTTATCTATGCCAAATAACTCAAAGACACTAATTTTAGATGTGTCTAGCTTGCTTATATCGTTTTCAGGTATAAGAGGCTCAACTGTCGCTTGTGCTGATGACTCAGATATAGCAGTTGTTTCTTGAGTCTCATTAGATTGCGTGTCTACTTTGTCTGCTACCACATTTTCTATGGTTATTTCTTCTTCTCTAGGAGACTGGGCTGGCATTGCTTTAAGGAAATCAGGTTCATCCGTTTGAACTGTTGGCTCATTAACTTGCTGAATGCTTGGGTTAGGACGTGTATCTTCTTCTACAAAAGGTGGTTCGTCAATCATTGGAATTGGACTGACTGATTGAAGCGGTTCAGCTATAGGTGGTTTAAACGGTGCGTCTTCGTCCTTAAGTTCGACTATGGGGATTTCTTGGCTTTTAACTTTCGACGGGTAACGAGGTTGATAACTTGCGCGTTCTTCGACATTAGGGGCTTCTCTTAAATAGGCTTTTGAGTCTTCAGGGTTGATTAAATCTTCAGCTTTAAGGTCTTTAAGTGCCGCATATAGATTACGCAACCCTTGTATGACTAATTTATCAACATGACTTTTCATCCCAAAACGATTGCGGATACTTCCCCAAAATCCATCAACATCATAGGAAAACGTCCACTGAACAACTGTACCTTCGGGTGATTCTTGAAGGCGAATACGTCCGCGATTCTGAAGGTAATTTGAACCATCTACGATACGATATTCATAACCTAATCCCTCGTACCATGCCGTGATTTCCATCACTTGTTCTTTATTGCTCTTGGTGGTATTACGCCAGCGTGTCCCACGACCATTTTTCATCGTGGTCAAAAATTGTATACGCTGACAATCAGGATGCCATGTAGGATTCTTCGATATATCGCGGATGACATCCCACACATTAGCAGGACGTATGGGAATGGCAATTGCATGGTCGATAACCGTCGTCATCGGTGTTCAAACTCGTTTCTGTACCTAATTTATGCTAAACTTATGCTGAATTGTAACTGTGAGATGCTTGATTGGCAACCGACGATGCCCGGTCCCGTATTTGTATTTGCTTTTGTTGTTGCAACCTTAATGGGTTCAATCTTTCATTTTATCTTTGGTGGCGATGCAAGACGATTAGCCTTATTCTTGTTAGCCGCATGGATTGGTTTTGCCTTAGGTCACGCTGCAGGGCAATCATTTGAAATCTCAATATTTGCAATTGGTGAATTGCGCTTCGTGTCTGCTCTGATTGGTGCTTTATTTACATTGTTCTCTGTTCTAATATTCACATCAAACCGTCGATAACTCTCTTCAATTTTTTGAAAGGGATTCAATGCCTGAAACAACTTCAACCATACCATCTACCAATATTGTTAGCGAAGAGCCTGCGACATGGCGTGATAGGCTAAAAGATAGGATTTTAGGAACAACTATTGTTGGATTTATCATACGCCTTACAGCAATACCTCTTCTGTTTTATTTTTTCATATTCATTTTCGGATTTTGGCGTGCATGGGTAGATCCTGTAGGATCAGCTAATTATTTTGAGTATTTACGCGGACTATTTGATATGGTCGTTTCGATAGCAATTATAGTCGTTATCATCTCAATTGGCGTATTCATCGTGCAAATAGCGCGTTTTGTCAATTTACTGCGAAGTGAAGTTAAACCTATTACCGAAGATACGAAGCAAGCGATAAAAAATGTCCGTGTTACGTCTGAATTTGTTCAGAAAAATGCTGTAGCTCCTGTGATTAAGTCACAAACTTTCTTGGCAGGCTTAATTGCATTCCTGAAAGAATTGTCAAAAATATCTCGCATTTTACAGCGTCGGAATCAAGATAAGGAAACAGCATGAATAAGATTCCAAAAGTGAAATTTCATGATGTGACGTTATTTTGGGGAACAATTATTGGATTTGTTGTTGGGACAATTATTTGGTTGTTTCGAGTACCAAAACGAGGCGAAGATACGCGTCAAGATATAATAGAAACAGGGCGCGATTTGATTGACCGCGACCCTGTTAAAGACAGTATGGCTGAGGGCAAATCCTTAGCTCAGAAACATCGCCAGCAGGTGAGTAATTAGCCTTCAATTGCCTGTAAGGCATCACCAATATATGACAGTACATCACTAGCGATAACGCTACGACTACTTTTGGTTTCTCCTGCGATTTGTCCTGCTAATCCATGTACATAGCCTGCTATACATGCTGCTTCAAATGCAGGAAGACCTTGTGCTAAGTAACCAGCAATTAGTCCTGCAAGAATATCACCTGTGCCTGCTGTGGCTAATGCATCTACGGCAAACGGTAACAACATAAACTCATTGTTTGGTGATGCTATAGCAGTATATGCTCCTTTCAGGACGAGAATAACATTCCATTCTTTTGCTTTCTCACGAGCGAGTTGCCAACGATTTTCTTGAACATCCGTGGTGCTTATTCCGCATAAACGTCCCATTTCTCCAGGATGTGGTGTGAGAATAGTATTCTCAGGTAACAAATCCCACCATTTATCCATTTCTGCCAATAAGTTTAATCCGTCTGCGTCAATGATGAGCGGAGGTAATGAAACTGCTTCATCATCTGTTTCGGCGGTATCATCTGTTGATGTGCCAAAGCCTAAACGTCGTTTTGCTGGTTTCTTCTCTTCATTACTGACCGTGAGTAGTTGTTTTAAGAAATCTCCAGTTGTTTTTTCTGAACCCAAACCTGGACCAACTAGAAGTGATTTCATTTTGTTTAAATCTTTCAATACTGTACTGAGCGCACCTTCTGAGATAACCCCCATATCGTGAGGTAACATCATCCATGTAGTTTCGCTCAATTTCCCCGCTAAAGCCATAACGACGCTTATAGGTGTGCCGATGGTCACTAAGCCAGCTCCTGAACGGTAAGCCGCTTCGGCTGAGAGGGCGGGCGCACCGATATAATTTGTTGAGCCAGCAATAACTAATACTCGACCATATGTCCCTTTATGCCCATTATTACCTCTGTTGGGTAAATGTTTCTTAGCCCAACTACTATCAATGACCATATCTGTTACAGCTTTTACTGTATTCAATTGTTTAGAGATGCCAATGTCAGCTACAGTCAATGCACCTATATAATTAGCTGCCGGATAGAGAAATTGTCCTTTTTTGGCAGAAATAAAAGTGATTGTTTCATCTGCAGGAATGGTGTCATTATCGACTTCACCTGTATCACAATTCATACCACTAGGACAATCAACAGCTAGAACATATACAGAGGATGCTGATGGAATTTGTGCAGGTTTAGCTGGATTTATGATTAGCTTTTCTGGTTGTGCATCTCGTCGCGCATTGATTTCGCGGTTCACATTGCGTAAAATTTTCTGTGCCTCACCTTTAATAGGTAGCCGCGCACCAATGCCAAATAACGCATCAATGACCAAGTCACTGCTGGCAATCATATTTCTCAAAACACGTTTGTCTTTATCATCTGCAGCAAGCACAATGAATAAACCAGCTTCACGCACTGTTTTAATATATTCGTCGTCACGCTCTGCTAAAAGGTAAAAACGAACGTCGGCATCGGGATGATCTTGAGCAATATATAATCCTGCAATCAGCCCATCACCGCCATTATTACCTTTCCCAATGATAATTGTTAATCGGGGTTTCTCAAATTTTTTCAATATTTGTATACTGCGGTTAGCAATAGCACGTCCTGCACTGTCCATCATATCTGTGTATGAATAGCCATTTGCATCGGCATCTGCCTCAATTGCGCGAATTTGCTCTATTGTTGCTAAACGTATCAACCTACACCTCCATGAAGTTTGACATTTTGTGATATTAGCCTACCGCATCAGTTTCTTAATGTAAAATTTCTACACCAGTCTGAATCAAAAAAGACGTAGCTAATAGCCACGTCTTCAAAATCCTAAAGTTTTTGCCTAATGTTCACGGTTGATCACGGTGTTTGCTAGGTCAATTAGTCCTGATTTCGCAAATGAATCTGGCAAAATATCGAGAGAAGAAATAGCCACAGCAACTAATGCTTCAGCTTGTTCGCGTGCTTCTTGCAAGCGATTACCACTCATTAATTTCCGTTTGATGGATTCAAATATATCTTCCTCATCACTATCTGTTTCAACAGCCGCGAATCCACGTCCTTGTGCGAGGTCAATACCTGACGTTTTCCCCAGTTTTTCTTCGTCACCAACAATATCGAGGATGTCATCAATAATCTGAAACGCCAAACCAATATTGTAGGCATAGTCACTTAATGTCTCGATTACTGCGTCATCTGCATCGGCTAGTTTTGCTCCAATTGCTCCCGCAGCTTTGAATAATGCGGCGGTTTTTAAGGCGATAATGCGAATATAATTCTCACTGGTGAACTCATTATTTTTAACAGCCCATGCTTGCAAAGTTTCACCCTCTACCAAAGCCGTTGCTGAGGACGCTAAATCCCGGTTTAAGTCTCCATAAGGTGCCATGAGTTCATAAACAGATGTAAATAAGAAATCACCCGTTAATAGCGCGAATGTGCGTCCCCATTTTGCATTTACAGACACCTGCCCACGACGCATCACGCCATGATCGTTAATATCATCATGAACAACACTTGCTGTGTGCATCAGTTCGATTGCAGCGGCAGGGGCGCTTGCATAATCGATATCTGTTCCGCCAGCAGCTAAATACGCTAGCATCAATAAACGCGGACGTACACGCTTACCACCTGCACTTAATATATGCTCACTTGCATCACGTAGTACAGTGACTTCACTGTTGACGACTTCTAGCATAGCATCTTCAACAGATTGCAAACCCTGATTTAATAACTGTTCTTGTTCAGTTTGTAGTGTGGCTGATTGCAGTTGTTGGGTGGTCATAAGACTCCGCTTTTACTGTTTTGATTTACTACTTTCAAAATTATCTAAATCTATTTTACACAATAATTAGGGTACGTCAACGGAATTAGCCTTGTTTTTCACAGCTTTTTCACATTCTGTGAATATTTTCACAATAATTTATTAAGTGTATTAATTTTAGGAGCAATGGTAGCTTTCACTTAATTGCATCAAGATCTACAGAGGGAATATCAAACCAGAATGTACTACCTTTTTCCATTTCACTATCAACACGAATATCAATACCATGATAATCCAAAATAAGTTTCACAATAGTTAAACCCACTCCTGCTCCACCATAAGGGCGGGTTGACGTGGCATCTACCTGATAAAAACTGTCAAAAATACTGCTTATTTTATCGTCTGCTATACCAATTCCATTGTCATGAATTGCAACTCGTACTGTATCTCCGACTCTTCTTCCTGTAACCCGAATTTCTTGGTTATCACTAAATTTCAAAGCATTGTCCATCAAGAGTTGGAACACTGTACCTAAACCTTGTTTATCTGCCATTATTGGTGGTAGATTTTTCTCTAAGTCAATCTGAATAGATGGAGTTTCATTTCGATATGTCCAAATGCGAGTAAGATTACGCTTCGCAGAATCTATGGAGTCATACAGTACAATTGGATTTACTTTAATATCAAGACTATGCCCTAACATCGTAATATTTTTAATATGAGTTTCAAGACGTGCCACAGCATTTTGAGCATAGTTATTGAGACTAATGTCAGCTGAATCTTCACAGATTAATGAAACAGCAGATTTCACTTGCAAGAGTGGGGTACGCAACTCATGTGATACATTGCGTACTATCGCGTTCTTAATAATCTCTATTTCCTTGTTCTTGCGTTTTTGCTGAATAATCTCTTGCCGTAATTGATGTGCTTCTTGCTGGAGAGCAATTATATTGTTTAATTGATAACGCAAATGGTGAGTGACAGATAAGGCGAACTCAAAGTTATCCAAAATATTGGTAGTTACTGTATGTGAGTCTTCTTCGGGAAAAATCAGAATAGAAGTTGAATTGTCAGTAAATACTGTGTCTGAATCAATTGTATCTTGGCTAGATATTAAAAGTTTATTCTTATCAAAATCGAGTTGTAATATATGGAAGCGACCGTTCATCAGTGTGTTGAGTAGCTGCTTAGATGTAAGGGCTTCATCAAGCTCAAATTCTGCACTATTTTCCATTTTTTCATCAACCGTTAAAACCATATATAACCCTATTTTTTACTATGCAATTGTATAATAACATAACTCATCTTATAGGCGCACGATATGTAACCGATTGTTATTGAAGTCAAACCAATGTTACGTTATTCACACTGTCCAATTGTTTGACATAATTGCTTTAGATGTAATCTATCGTGCTGTGCTGTGAAGTATGCCATCTCTAGCATTGTTGTTAAGCCGAAGATACTATGACGGGCAGGTCTTGCCCAATCATCTACTGTGAAGCCTTTTATAAATTCTATCGTTGTTTGCCGTGTACGCATAAAGTCTTGCAGGATTTGATACCCATCTTCATTACAAACTTTAATATCAGGTCCAGGTTGCTCACGCTGAATGATAAAAGGATTATCGTGCTCTAAGATAGTTCTCAATCGCCTGCGTTCGTTGTTCTCTTCAGACTCTAGTAAGTGGCATAATATTTGAAGGATTGACCATTCTTTAGGGTCAGGGCGCTGATGCCAATAATTGCTTTGCACGGTATCTATGAAACCATAAAGTGCGCCAATATTCCCTCGGAGTTGGGGTTCAATCATTTGTGGTTTTAAAATAAAAGCCTCGGATTGGTTAAGCGCTTCATTCAACTCTGAGTGCCACATAGCAAAATTCATGTTTTCGACTTTAATCGTACGAATACCGATAGTCTGTGCAGGAATAATGTCATTTCGCACGCTGTCGCCAACCATCAACGTTTCATCAGGTTCAACGCCTACACGCCCCAAAATTTCTGCGTAATATGCAGGGTCAGGTTTAGCAAAGTGCATTATATCTGCCGAGGTTATGAGGTGGTATAAATCATCATCTAAGGGTAAGTTCGCCCATTTCATCCGTTGCCGAATTGCTATTTCGGGATATATAGGGTTTGTCGCAATGACGATTTCTAAGCCCATGTCTTTCAGACGATAAATAAGTTCCGCTACACCATCAACTGGTTTGATACAATGTTTTAGATTTGGATAAACATCGGTATAAAATGTATTTAATACTTGCTTCGCATAGTCAATATTATCTTTACCGATGATTTTTAGAGCAAGTGCGAGGTTCGTGATGTTTCCCTGTTGTTCACTACCCATTGCCTGAATTGCTGTGCGTAAATTTTGCCGTACATTCTCAAATCCAGCGTCTTCAAAATGTCTCTCAAACAGCATGATAAAATTCTGAGCAAAAGCCACATCTGGATTAAATAATAGGGTATTGTCCATATCAAGAAGGACAGCTTTAATCATCGTCAATATCATCCAATGCTTGGCGAAAAAGGTCTAAGCCGGGATTATTTTTGTTAAGATTTCCAACATAAGGGTCTTCTATAGGCGTACCATCTCGCAGACTTTTCGCTGTGACCTCTAAACTCCGCCCAAATCCTAAGAACCCTCGCTTAATTGTCAGGGTTAATTCCATATCTGGGTCTGCATTTGCCATCAAAATTTCAGGAACGGGACATTTTTTACAGTCATTTGGATGCCACTTTTCAGAATCAATATTACGCTTAACTAGACGACACTCTTGAACATCTCGTCCACGATGGAAGTCTTCGTAATAATGTTTGCATTCTTTGCCTGCGGGTGTTTTCATAGTTCACCTGTGTAACAATAACCAATATATGAATTGGATAGTTTAATCTTGGTCAATCCAATTTGTTGCTTTCAAAGGTAACTCTTCTAATTTGCCATATTCTAAGGTGACATCTGGTAGAGATTCTATAAATTTCATGCCATATGATTTATGGATAACTCGACTATCGAAAATAGTCACGATACCTCTATCTGACTTTGTTCTAATTAAACGTCCAAAACCTTGACGAAACCTGAGAATTGCATCAGGAACTGCATAATCATTGAAAGAGTTAGAATACGTTCCAGACCGCGCCGCGAATATAGGGTCATTAGGGACAGCAAAGGGGAGCCTGACGATAACTAAAGCAACTAAATCGTCACCCGGAATATCTATACCTTCCCAGAAACTTCGTGTACCCAACAAAACAGCTTTCTCAGTCGATTTAAAGCTATCAAGTAATGCTTCACGACTACCACCCGTGGCTTGATCAAATACGGCAATATTACCCAAAGACAAACGAGGTGAAATGTTCGCAGCTGTTTCTCTAAGTTGTGCATAACTCGTGAATAACGCTAAAACACGTCCATCTAATGCTGCCGCTAATTCTACAATTCCTTTTTCTACAGCCGTTTGGTAGCCTCGTTCATTGGGTTGGGGAATATCTTCAGGGATGTAAAGCAACGTTGACTCTTTGTAATCAAAAGGAGACCCTAAAGCTAATTCTTTTGCACTTTCAGCAAAGAGTCTTTCGCGCATAAACTGAAAACTGCCTGCGGTACGTAAGGTTGCACTTGTAAGTACGACAGAATTTTTTGCATTCCAAACATATTCTTCCATCAACGAACCCACATGTAGGGGGGCAGATTGTAATGATAACCAGTCTATCGAACTAGCGTTATTAATCCAGTAGACACGGTTTTCATCAGGATTGAGAATACAAGAATTTAATTCTTTGAAAATCTCATTAAGATTGCGTTCAGTTGCTGCTGCAGCATTAAGGTGATCATCAAAACTCGGAATATCATATTTTTCAAGCTGGTGTAAAGCTCCTGCTAGTTGACCCATAGCATCAATAACAACCTCAAAATATTCTGCTAGAGTCTCCCATGAACTACCTAATATTTGGAAACTTGGGTGTCCACGTCGTTTATCATCCAAACGGATTTTATAGGCTTTATCTGAACGACTATCTTGAATAAATTGATTAACCGATTCAAAAAACGAACGCATATGTATTTGCATTGCTTTGTTGGCATCACCAATATCTTGTATGAAGGCTTCAAGACGCATGGCATGCTTATCTGGTGCAGAATTTTTGACACTACGGAGCAAATCTCCTAATAATCCACTATTCACGCCACCTAAATCAGTTAATCGACGTAATAGTCCAATTTGGTCAATTCTGATACTTAACCCATTTGTTACAGCATCTTCGAGTTGATGGGCTTCATCTGCAATCAAGTATTTATAATTCGGCAAAACAGCATTATCAGAGACTGCATCACTCACGAGTAAGGCGTGATTTGAGATTACAATGTGAGCAGCTTCCGCTTTTTTACGGGCTTTGAAATATGGGCAAGTACCTTCCATTTGTGCTTGGCAACGATGCAAAGAACAATCCTCATCCTCAGCACTTAATCTACTCCAAACGAAATATTCCCCGCTACGTAAGCTAATTTCATTCTTATCGCCTGTTTGGCTTTCCTGTAACCACACCAAAATTTTGGCGAGCGTTTTCAGTTCATCAATATTACTCGGACGACGGCGACGTACAGAGGCAAGTCGTCTAGGACATAGATAATTTCCGCGTCCTTTCATCACTTCGGCACGAAAATCTTGCTCCATAACCTTTTTCAGCAATGGAACATCATTATTAATTAGTTGATCTTGAAGATTGATAGTATTTGTTGAAATCACAATGCGTTGATTATTCTTCGCCGCCCATAATACGGCAGGGACAAGGTAGGCAAGTGATTTACCCGTACCTGTACCTGCTTCAACCATTAAGTTGCCGCCTTCATTGAAAATGTGTGCGATAGATTGCGCCATCATCAATTGCTCGGGACGATTTTCATAGTCAGTTAGGAATCTTGATAACTTACCTTTGTCATCTAGCACATCATCGATATCCTCTAATTTAATACTATCAAGGACATCATTGGCTTTGAGTGCTTTTGTATTGCTATCGAGTGGCTTAAATACATCTGTAACACTCTGAATTTCATCCGCATCTTCCTGTGTTTTAACTTCTTCATAGGCAGCTCGAAATACCTCACCCGTTTCCCACTGGAAATTCTGCATAGCACGAGTGATTTCAAATAAGATAGCAGGTGGTAAGGAGATCATTTTCTGCCATAAATGCCAATATAAAAGGGCAGTTGCCCGTGCATCATCTAAGGCACGGTGGGCATTCTCCAAATCAATATCGAGTATTTTCGATAAACTAGACAAGCTATAACGAGGCACACGCGGCAACAAAATTGAGGCTAATTCAAAGGTATCTAAAGGTAAATTCGACTTTAAAGTGCCGAAACGTCGCATGAAGCCAATATCAAAACCTACATTGTGAGCGATAACAGGTGCAGTGCCTACAAATGCTGTAATTTCTGATAAAACATCCGTTAATAATGGGGCATTTCTCAAATCATCTTGATGTATGCCTGTAATATGTGTTGTCTCGGCAGGAATAACAAAGCCTGGATTTATTAACGTTGAATATTCTTCTAAGATTTTTCCATCTCTTATGCGTACTGCACCAATTTCAATAATCGAGTCATTGTTAATATCAAGACCCGTTGTTTCTAGGTCAAGCGCGACAAGTTCTCCGCGCATAGAAGTCTCCAGTCTGAGGGGGTAATGGACTAATTCAGATATTGAGTATAGCACAGGGTATAAAGAAAAACCCCTACCATGCAGTAGGGGCTTGAGATTGGACTTATGCCAAAAATTACTCGCCTTCGGCTTCCGCTGTTGCTTCAGGTGTTATCTCTGGTGTCGCTTCTGGTGCGACCAATTGTGCTTGTTCTGCTTCTTCAAACTGAATAAGCAAGTCATTACGGAACTCGGATAGATTATCAGGTTCGATACCACCAACAAAGTCAAACGCATCAATAATGGTGTAATTACCATCAGTGAACATCGACCAAACAAGTGATTGTACAGGAACAGTAGCTAAAGATGATTCTTTAACCAGCATACTTAGACTACGAGTAAGAGCATAACTACCATCGCTGATTGTTTCAACACTTGGTACAACACAACCACTTCCGTTATCGACTGCAACAAGTTGTGTATTCGCTTGCCCAGTTTCGATAACATCTTGGTAATCAACCCAACTCATGTAGGTTAAGGCGCCTGAGACGTTTGCAATCGCCGCACCACGATAGAGCGGGTCACTATTGGTTTCTGCAACATCACTACGGACAGGATTAGCAACACCGTCCGTAACGGCATTCATCATAATGTCAGTTAAGATATTACCACTGTTTACACCAACGAGAGTCAGATTTTGCTCTGGAAATGCCTCTGAGATATTTGACCATTGGCTAATGGTTTCTGCTGAGGATGCGCTCCAAATCGTATTGATTTGGTCGAGTGTTAAGCAAGTTGTGTAATTATCACCTGCATTGGAGACTAAAACAACGGCTTGTTGACCAAAGTTGTAATTAACATAGTTGACGGTACCTTCACACACAGCCTCAGCATCACTGCCAACGAACAAAATATCTGCTTCACCATTGCAGAACGCTTCAATACCAGCAACTTGACCATTGAAATTATTATTGATGGTTAAGCCTTGTTGTGTGCTTGCTAAACGTTGAGCATTACCACTTGCAATACTAAAGCCCGATGTTGCACCAACAATATTGACAGCACCCGATAAATTCGGTGGGATTTGATAGGTTACTTCTTCGGCTGTAAGTGCGCGTGGTGAGGCTTCGCCTAGTACAATGGCTCGGTTGACTTCGTAAGTTTCAACCGAAACAGGGGTATATCCAGCTAGTGTAAGCGCACTCGAAGACTCGTTGTTGGTCAAGAAATCAAGGAAAAATGCGAGTGTTTCTTGTGCGTTTGTTGCTACATAGAGATATAGTGGCGTTACAGCAGGGTAGGAACTTGCTTCAATAGTTTCAATTGAGGGTTGTGAACATCCGATTCCCTGAGTGTCTAAACCGAGAATTGAAACTGTTTCTTGGTTTGCAAGGGCGACTTCCAGTGGCACAACACCGATTGCCCCAGATGTGCTTGCAACGGTATCAATGATTGTTGCGGTGTCTGCGTTGCTGGCATCTGCACGGAAACCAAAACCACTGACAATATCATCCAATGTTGTATAAGCTACAGAGGTATCTTGAGGCAACAATACGGTAATTTCAGGCAATGTGGTGGCTTCTTCTGTAGCTTCTGCTTCACCTTCTGTAGATGGAGGAGTTGTTCCAGCTAAATTGACATCTGACCAATTAATTGCTGTTGCACTCGGTGCAAACAAGGAACTTAAATTCGCTGTCGTCAAGCAGGTCAAGAAGTCATCTGCTGGGTTCGAGACGACAACAGTTACATCGTAACCAATGAGTAATTCCAAATATTCCACGCCTGTTTCGTTACATAAAGTATCTTCTGCAACAGCAATAGGACGAGTTGCGGTGGTCATATCGGCAAGACCTGCACAAAATTGTTCAAAACCAGCACTAGAACCAGTGGTTGTGAAATCATAAGTGACGATTGAACCACTTGCATCTACTAGGGCTTGCAAGGCTGGGTTCACAATGCCTGAGCCAACGACTCTTGCAGAACTACCAGCGACTTCTTCAATTGTTGTGGGTAAGTCTGTAGCTATGACCTCTGGTGTTTCTTCGACCATTTCAGTCGCTTCGGGTGCTTCTGTAGCCACCTCAGTTACTTCAGGTTCTTGAGTCATTTCTTCTGTAACAAGTTCTGTTGCTTCAGGTTCGGCTTCTTCAGTTGCCTCTTGTGCCATTAGAGCCATTCCCGTAACAAAGAGTGCTATTAGAGCAAATACTCTAATACCACGCTGTAAATTTTTCATTCAGTTGCTCCTTTAAAAACAGTATAATATGGGTTACACGGCTTAGGATTGTAACGTTGTGTGGATAATTGTAAAGCCAAATTTTGGAGAATCTCCTAATTATGAGTGAAAATCAAGCATCTATTTATGAAATAATAGGTGGAGAACAGACATTTCGTAATCTCGTCGATACGTTTTATAGAAAAGTAGAAGCAGATGAAACACTTAGAGCAATCTTCCCCGATGATTTAGAAGCAGGTAAGCAATGGCAATTTTTGTTCCTAATGCAATATTGGGGTGGTCCTCAGCGCTATGGGGCAGAGCGCGGACATCCACGCCTACGGATGCGTCATTATCCTTATCCGATTACCCCTGAATTAGCGAATCTGTGGTTGCAGTACATGCTAGAATCAATTGACGAAGTTGGCATTGAAGAACCTGAACGGACTATCATGCGCGAATACTTTGAGCATGGAGCAAAGTTCTTAGTGAATCGCTATCCACCACAAGAATAAACAAAAGGCGTACAACTTACGCCCTTTTGTTTATTTTAATTTGTACTCTTCAAATGCTTCTGCTGTCCACGGTAAGGCGGGTTTGAAGAAGTATTCATAGATTGCATCGGCATAAACGCGAATTTCGTATTGAGCGTCACTCGCCATTCGTAAGCGTAAAAAGTGCATCAGATTATGGGCATCAATCTTTGCTACCCAAGTATAATAGACACTAAATCCTGGTAGGTACAGGCGTGCCATTTCGCGAGATACTCCTGTTTGTAGAGCTTTCTCATAAAGTCGGAAACCCTCTTCGTAGTGTTTAATCAAGTCATCAGTCAATTCAGAATTTTCCTTGACTGTTACCTCGCCTTCACTTGCTTGTTTGTTATCTTTTGACTGTTTGCGCCAAATATGAGGGACGTAAAAATCATTTTCTTCAAATGGTGTATATCGTCCACTTTGTGCATTAAAATTCCAAGTCCGATGTCTTGCCCATTGCCACCATGTAATCAGGGGTGCGCGTACTCGAAATTTAAACTCAACCATCTCGAATGGGCTAGTATGATGATTCCGCAGTAGGTAAAACAACAATTTTTTGTCACGCTCATTACCTTTGCTTTCACCAAGGAAACTAACGCGCGCAGCGTTTACAATCGCTAAATCGCCTGATACCTCAGCATTGGGATGGGGCATTAAATCAACTAATTCAATCCAGCCCTTATCCAAAACATCAATACGCTTTCCGATAATTTCGTTTACTTTATTCGTCATGAATCGCCTTTTGTATAGGTAATAAAACAAACCAGAGTATAGTACAACCGATATAGGTTAGCGTCTACTCGGGGTTAAGTTTTCGTATCATTTCTAGTTACTTAAATATCCGAGCGCAATAATCGTGCGTTCTTCAATGGAATCAGGGGCATCAGGTGGTAGGGATTGAATAGCAGTTTGTGCTTCAACGACACTGTATCCGAGCGCCACTAGTGCGTCCATTACGTCCGTATTGATGTCGTCAAAGCCACTTGCAGGGATGGCATCCAAGCCAACAGGTAATTTGTCTTTAAGCTCTAGCATAATTTTTTGCGCTGTCTTTTTACCAATTCCGGGAACGCGGGTTAAAACTTCAACACGATCACTGACGAGTGCATTGCGTAAATTGTCGATGCTTAAAGTGCTTACAATTGTCATCCCTAATTTAGGTCCTACGCCACTTATTTTTATCAGCACATCGAATAATTCGCGCTCAGGTACATTGCCAAAGCCATATAGTGTTAGAGAATCTTCTCGCACAATGAGACGCGTAACAAGATTGGTTTCATCCCCTATGTGGCAAACCTCTAAGGCAACTCTTGAGGCATTAACTTCTAATCCGACACCACCGACTTCTACAACGACAGAATCGTTCAACTTATCTAAAACTTTGCCACGCACATTTGAAATCATATTCTGTCCTATTCCATATCATGAAATCGCCCAATATTAATATCGGTGATGCTAATAGCGAGGGCATCCGCTGCATCGTCGGGGCGTGGAATTTTCTCTAAATTTAAAAGCATACGCACCATCTCTTGCATTTGCTTTTTATCTGCGCCACCATAACCTGAAATCGATTGTTTAATCATATTTGGCTTGTATTCATTAATGTGTAAACCAGCTTTTTGTAATGCTAGTAAAATCACACCCCGGGCTTGTGAAACTGTAATTGCTGTAGTGACATTGCGTGAGAAAAAAAGTTCTTCGACTGCCGCACGGTCTGGTTGAAATTCTGCCACAATATCACTTAAAGTATCATAGATTGTGTTCAATCGCTCAGGCATAGGGGTTTTTGCAGGAGTCCGAATTACTCCATATTCGATGGCTTGGAGTGAGCCATCATTATGTTCTTTTACCAAACCATACCCAACGATTGCTGTGCCGGGGTCAATTCCCAGAACGAGCATTACTCAGCCTCAAATGCGCTGATAATATCATCTGTGATATTCAAGTTTGATGATACAGTTTGGACATCATCTAACTCTTCTAGTTTTTCCATGATTCGCATATTTTGTACCGCTGCTTTTAGAGCAACATTAAGTTCTTGTTGAGGAAACCAGCGCAGTTCCGCATCATCGCTTTTGTATTCATTATCCATGAGTGCTTGTTCAACCGCACCAAATAAATCTCGTGGGGTGTAAATAGTTATGATACCGTCCTCGTTGACTACATCATCTGCGCCTGCTTCTGCGGCAACCATAAAGACTTCTTCAAAGTCGATATCTCCCTCTTTCTTAAGAGTGATATAGCCTTTTTGATCAAACTGGTATGCTACTGCGCCACTATTGGCGAATTTGCCGTTATTTTTATTGAACACAGCTTTGACTTCGGCTAAGGCACGGTTTTTGTTATCGGTAATCACCTCAATCATGAAAGCAATGCCATCAATTCCATAGCCTTCGTAAGTGTATTCTTCAACTTGCCCGCCCTCAATTTCGCCTGTGCCACGCTTGATTGCACGGTCAATATTGTCATTCGGCATATTGGCATCTTTAGCTTTTGAAATTGCCAATTTGAGCGTTGGATTCATACTTTCATCGCCACCACCTTCACGTGCGGCAACCATAATGTCGCGCGCTAACCTTGTGAAGATTTTGGCGCGTTTCGCATCTTCAGCACCTTTTTTACGCTTAATGTTTGCCCATTTACTATGTCCAGCCATAGTAGGTTTCTCCATTCATCTGTCTTTGTAACAATACTTTTGCTATTATAACGCAAGTTTTCATGCGAATGATAGCCTTCACTATGCTACAATCGCGATAAATTGGTAAGAAAAATTAGAGGTATTTCTGTTGGTTGCTACTGCTATTCAAGATGAATCTTCTAACGTTAAGTCATCTGCACAGATACAACGTCTGGCATGGATTATCATATTAGTCTCTTTCATAATGTTATGCTCGTTCACCGTTGCGTTTACTGGAAGCATATACTATTTTTTCTTTCGTTCGACTGTACCGATGAATGTTACGATGCAGGTTGGACGGGGTTCAGTAGGCATTGCCACGGTTGATTACCAACGACCAATACAAGCCAATACTCCTGATGGTAATACGCAAGCGCCAATTTCAATGGTAGATCGTCCTGTAACCTTCAGAACAGATACTTTATCGCAAACGATACTCACATTTACCACACCGCGTGAAGGTGTTGAAGGCGAAACAGTTACACTTGCAACATTAACTTTGAAAAATAACTCGTCAATAGTCTTGGAGAATGCTCGTAGCCCACGCTTTGGATGGAGTAGTGGCGCATATGATATAGACCTCGTTGGGTTTTTGGGTGAAGCGGAAATTTTCATTACAGAAATTCCAGAACGTCCACTTACGTTTAGAATTTATACAAGGTTTGGAAACGCCAGTTATATCTTTAATACTGAAGGGCGTTACTCGATTAGCGCTACAGGGGATACAATACAAGTTATTACACATGCTGGACGTGCCTTACTTGTATCACCCGATAACCGCAACAATCGTCTTGCCGTTGCAGGTGAGCAGGCAAACCTCTTAGTCGGCACTAATTTGCCGATAGTGACGCAATCATCCGTTAATTTAATAGATAATGGCTTATTTGCCTTTGATATCACAACCAACCCTGAAACGGGCGCGTTGCAGATGCCATTACATTGGGGGTGTTTTAACGACTCCGATGCACCACCAAACGGCGAATGGTATGCTGATATTTGGCAAGGGCGTTCTGCGGTACGTCTTATCCGTGAAGCAGGCGATCGTAATAGCGAAACAGGTTGTACACATTGGTTAGATGTGTCTGTAGAAGACTATAGCTTCCTTGAATTACAGGCTACTTTTGCCATTAATTTACAATCACTTGTGAACTGTGGTTTTGTTGGGTCAGAATGCCCGATGATGATTTTTATAGATTATCTTGATGCAGAAGGGCAGGCAAGAACTTGGTACCAAGGACTTTTTGAAAATTTCGATCCCCTAAATCCAGCGCCACTTGTCTGCCAGACCTGTGTGGAGGTCTATGAACATCGTCCTATTGCTGAAAAAGTTTGGTACACTTTTGAGTCGGGAAATCTTTTTGCTCGTCTACTCGATGAAAAACGCCCCGTTCGGATTTTAGAAGTACGATTTTATGCTTCAGGACATCAGTACGACGTGCTTGTAAGTGAGATGTCTTTGATTGCTGGTACAGAACAAGTCAGCAATTTGCCTAATTTCCCAGAGAATTAGCTTAAAATCCTAACCCCATTTCACGTAGTGAATGCCAACCTGATTGTCCGATGATGAGATGGTCTACTAATTGAATATCTAAAAGCTCGCCAGCCGCAATTAAAGCGCGTGTCATATCGATATCTTCAGGTGAAGGGTTTGTATCACCAGATGGGTGATTGTGTGCGACTATCAGTGCTGGGCTGTTGCGAATAATTGCTTCTCGGTATATTTCAGAAATACGCAAAACAGACATATTTACCGTACCAATATATACCGTTTGGATATGGGTCATTTTTCGACTACTATCAAGTAACATCACCCGAATTTGCTCTTGAGTTAAACTGCCCATATCAGCAAATAAGCGCGCCGCATCCTGAGCATTTTCAATTCTTGACCTTTCAATTGGTTGTAACATATTGGCGCGTTGCCCTAATGCTAGTGCCGCTAAAATTTGTGTTGCTTTCGCTTTTCCAAGTCCATTGAATGCCAGCAATTCATCAGATGTGACTTTGGCTAATCCACGTAAACCGCCATATGTTGATAAAATTCGACTAGATAATTGTAGGACATTCTCAGATTGTGACCCAGTGCGCAAGATAATTGCGAGGAGTTCTGTTGTTGAGAGTGTATTTGCCCCTTGAGTGATCAAACGCTCGCGTGGACGTTCTTCATTTGGAATATCGTGCATTGTAATTTTATGGTTGTCAGACTGGGTCATAAGTAATTTTCTGTGTCTACTATTTGGGTTAGTGTAGCATGGCTTGTCGCAAGTCGCTTCTCTGATATACTGGCAGGATAGCATATTGATTTGTTATTATGTTTTACTTAGATAATCTGAAATTGCAATAACCCCATAATTGAGGGAGATTGAACTGATGGTATTGGATAATAATTTATTGCTAACGTTAGCAGTTTACGGCGGTGTCGTTGTTGTTGTATTTTGGCTGGCAATGGTTTTATGGGCATATCGAGATATGCGCGCACGTTCAAGAGATGGATTAGCCCAATTGTTTGCTGCCGCAGTTGTTGCTATCTTGAATGTTCCGGGATTATTTATCTATATTTTGATGCGTCCACGCGAAACACTTTCGGAAGCCTATGAACGCTCTTTGGAAGAAGAAGCTTTGTTACAAGAAATTGAAGAAAAACCGACATGCCCAGGGTGTGGACATCGTGTTAAAGATGAATGGCAAGCATGCCCATACTGCCATACACGCCTTAAAAAACCATGTCGTAATTGTCAAAATCTTCTCGAATTGTCGTGGAATTTATGTCCACATTGTGCAACTGACCAATCTCGTTATGAACCATCTGAGTCTGCCTCTCATCGGTCTGGGCATGTTCAACCTACACTGAATTACCAACCCGAAAGACCACCAGAAATATCAGATAAATGGTTAGCAAGTAATCAACAAGACTATCCCCAATTTACGGATAGCGATTATTGATGAATTTATGCAACAAAAAAGGTGGCAGATTCACAATCTACCACCTTTAATTATTAGATTAGCTCTTTAAATTTCGCCAGATTCTCCCACTCGATGTACCTTGAGCAGATTTGTTTGCCCTTGTACACCAAATGGTACACCTGCAATCAAGATAACTATATCCCCACGATGCAGTAAGTTAGCTTCATGTGCCGCACGAATTGTAACGGCAATCATTTCGTCGATGCTATCAAACTCTGTAACAAGTAGTGGCAAAACGCCCCACACAAGTGCCATTCTTCTTTGTGTGACTTCATTCGGTGTCATACATAAGATAGAGGTCTGTGGACGTTCCTTAGCGACTCGTCGGGTTGTATAGCCTGAAATGGTCGTTGTGATGATAGCTGCAGGTTTCAATGCCTCTGAAACGTGAAACGTTGCTTCGCCAATTACGTTAGAGATGCCGTCTGCACCATCGGCTTGAGCATGAAATTCGCGTCCCGTAGGACGATTATCCCAAATATGTTCTTCTGCTGTACGAGCAATATTTGCCATAACTTCAA
Source organism: Phototrophicaceae bacterium (assembly GCA_965230145.1). Classification (GTDB taxonomy): domain Bacteria; phylum Chloroflexota; class Anaerolineae; order Aggregatilineales; family Phototrophicaceae; genus JAUZRW01. Next base: position 457,327 of record CBDDKI010000002.1, on the reverse strand, counting down.
CCGCTCGCACAGGATAGTCACCACTCGCACTTTCCGCACTTAGCATGACAGCATCTGTACCATCAATGATAGCGTTATAGACATCACTAGCTTCTGCACGGGTTGGACGTGGATTTTGAGTCATTGACTCGAGCATCTGTGTTGCTGTGATAACGGGTTTTCCAGCTTTATTGCATAGCTTGATTATCCGTTTTTGCTCAAAGGGTACGCGCTCCGCAGGCGTTTCAACACCTAAATCACCACGTGCAACCATAATTCCTTCAACTACAGCAATAATGTCTTCAATATTTTCGAGTGCTTCTTTCATCTCGATTTTTGCAATTATTGCCGCGTCTCCACCGAAGAAATTAATCATCCAGCGTAATTGGCGAATATCATCAGCGGTACGAACAAAGGACATAGCGATATAGTCGGTGTTCATCTTCAGCGCGAACTCAATATCAAGTTTGTCTTTCTCAGTGATAGCCGAAAGTGTGAGTTTAGTATTTGGCGCGCTGACCCCTTTGCGTGATTTTAAAGGTCCAGCAATCACGACCTCACAAATGAGCGTCCGTGCTGTGGTTTCTTTAACCAAAAATTGTAAATTGCCATCATCTAGCAATAACATTGTACCTGCCGTAATATCCTGAATGAATTCAGGATGGGGAAGTGAAATCAGATAATCTTCACCGGGTACTTTGTCTAGCGTGAGCGTGATTTTATCGCCTTCTTCTAACATCAAAGGCTCATTTGCAACAGTACCTATACGAATTTTAGGTCCTTGGATGTCACACAAAATTGCAATCGTGGCATTTTCCTCTTTGGCAATTTTGCGTACCATCTCAATGACTTTGCCATGGGTTTCATGTGTACCATGTGAAAAATTTATGCGTGCAACATCCAAACCTGCGTGTATCATCTTGCGGATTGTATCCTCATTTGCTGACGCAGGTCCAATTGTGGCAACGATTTTTGTATGCTTGCTATGTAAATCTCGTAAAGTGGCTTTTACAGCCATACGCACTCCCTATACATCCATATTTAAGTTTGTAAAGGCGGCACGTCCAGCATATACTGCCGCGTCACCAAGTTCTTCTTCAATGCGAATGAGTTGATTATACTTTGCGACGCGGTCTGAACGAGCCGGTGCGCCTGTTTTAATTTGACCTGCATTTAATGCAACCGCGAGGTCACTGATGGTTGTATCTTCTGTTTCACCACTACGATGGCTAGTTACAACGGTCATATTGTGACGTTGTGCCATTTGTGCGGCGGCAAAGGCTTCGGTTAGTGAGCCAATTTGATTAACTTTAAACAGCAAAGAATTTGCCGCTTTTTCTTTTATTGCCCTTTTGACTTTTTCGGTGTTTGTTACTAGCAAATCATCACCTACGACTTGCACTGTATCGCCAATTTTTGCAACTAAACGAGACCAGTTTTCCCAATCATTTTCATCAAGACCATCTTCAAGACTGATGATAGGGTAGCGGTCAGCCCAATCTGCCCAAAAATCTACCATTTCTGCGCCAGTGAGTTCTTTGCCTTCAATTTCGAGGATATATTTACCATCTTTATAAATTTCAGATGTGGCAGGGTCGAGCGCGATCATAATTTGCTCTCCTGGAATATACCCCGCTTTGTCGATAGCTTCCATGATGACATCTAATGCAGCTTGGTTACTGCCGAGACTGGGTGCGAAACCACCTTCATCACCAACTGAAGTGGAATGACCTTTGTCATGGATGACTTTTTTAAGAGCTTGATAAATTTCAGCACCCCAACGAACAGCCTCACGGAAGGTCGGCGCACCGACTGGCATCACCATAAATTCTTGAAAATCGGTACTTCCAACAGCATGTTTACCACCATTCATGATATTCATCATTGGGACGGGCAAGACATGAGCATGTGCTCCACCCATATACGCATACAGTGGTAATCCGCTACTTTCGGCGGCGGCTTTAGCAACTGCCATAGAAACGCCTAGAATAGCATTCGCCCCCAGTTTACCTTTATTATGTGTACCATCAATCTCAACCATATAATCATCAATCAATTTTTGGTCGAGTGCTGAGATACCAATGAGTTCACCAGCAAGCGTCTCGTTGACTGATTCAACTGCCTTTAACACGCCTTTACCGCCATAACGAGCTTTATCGCCATCACGGAGTTCAACTGCTTCGTGTTCACCTGTAGATGCACCACTCGGAACAATTGCACGACCAAAAGCACCATCTTCCAGAAAGACTTCAACCTCCACAGTGGGATTACCGCGGGAATCTAAAACTTCACGCGCGTAGATATTACTAATAATGGACATAAGGAATTACCTCCAGAGTTATTGTTAAACCGCAATGCTAAATGCCACATTACGCTTGAATATCGTATTAAGCGTCTATAGTCTACAAAATTCAAGGCAAAACTACCACTGAATCAAGCTAAATCATGACAGAACCATAAACTTCTTTTAATATAGAGGGCATAATCATCTTTATGGGAGTCTCTCAATGACCCAGCGTCGCTCAGTCTATCTTGATTATTCAGCCTCAACACCGACAGATCCGCGTGTGGTGGAGGTGATGTTGCCCTATTTTACAGATTTTTACGGCAATCCATCATCTGCTCATTCATTTGGGCGTAAAGCTGAAGTTGCAATTGAAGCATCTCGTAGTACAGTGGCTAAATATTTTAATTGTAAACCATCTGAAATCGTGTTTACTAGTGGCGGTTCAGAGAGCGATAATTTGGCTATTCGTGGTGCGGCATGGGCGCAAAAAGAAAACAACGGATTCAATCATCTAATCACAACACCAATTGAACATGCAGCTGTTGCCAATACGATGTCTCAGCTTGCAGACTATATGGGATTTTCTCTCACCCAGCTTGAGGTTGATAAACAAGGCATAGTGAATCCTTCACAGTTTGAGAAATCAATTACTCCCCAAACCAGTCTTGCAAGTATCATGTATGCCAATAATGAGGTGGGAACAATTCAACCTTTAACCGAATTAGGTGCAATTGCTCGTGAAAATAATGTACTAATTCACACTGATGCTGTTCAAGCGGCTGGGCAACTTCCTTTGGATGTTCAGGCTCTTAATGTTGATATGCTGAGTATATCTGCACACAAGTTTTATGGTCCAAAAGGTGTTGGTGCATTATATGTCCGCGAAGGTATTGACTTATTACCCAGTCAATCGGGTGGAAGTCATGAAAATGGTCGTCGTGCTGGTACACATAATACCGCTTTTATTGTAGGTATGGCGAAAGCTCTTGAGCTTGCTTATGAGGAACGCGAAGAGCGATTAAAACACGTCAATAAGTTGCGCCATATGCTGATAGACGGAGTTTTGGCAGAAGTACCACAAGCTGAGGCAACAGGGCATCCAGAAAAACGCTTACCATCTCATGCGAGTTTTGTCTTTGACGGCATTGACGCTAATAAATTGGTGATGCACATGGATATGCGTGGAGTTGCTGCAAGTAGTGCTTCTGCATGTAAGGTTGGCAATCCTGAACCGTCTAATGTATTACTGGCACTCGGTTATGATACGAGGCAAGCATCAGGAAGCTTACGATGCACGCTGAGTCATTATACCAGTGAAGAAGATATTGCTTATGCAATTGATGTGATAGCGGAGTCCTGCGAATCACTTTATAAATTACAGAAAACACTCGCAAGATAGTGCGAATAGTGTACTAAGGTTTAAATGTGAGTAATTCAGAAAAAAGAGTAGTTGTTGCAATGTCAGGTGGAGTTGATAGCTCAGTTGCGGCGGCACTATTAGTTGAACAAGGCTATGAAGTTATCGGAATGATGATGCGTCTTTGGTCAGATGATGCAATGGGTGGAGCAGAACATAATCGCTGTTGTACACCTGAACAAATGGCAGATGCACGTCGTATTGCCGATCATTTAGGTATTCCATTTTATGTTTTGGATACTAAAGATGTTTTTCGATCGACAGTTGTGCAATTTTTTATTGATTCACACCGAGATGGGTTCACTCCGAATCCTTGCATGGAATGTAATCGTCACATTCGTTTTGAATTTTTACAGCAAAATGCACTTGCCTTAGGGGCAGATTACCTAGCGACAGGGCATTATGCCCGAATTCATCAACAGAATGGTAAATTTGTTCTCAAGAGCGGGCTAGATGAGAATAAAGACCAAAGCTATGTGTTGAGCGTGATGGGGCAGTATGAACTCAGCCATGCAATGTTCCCCGTAGGTGAATATCCAAAGTCGGAGGTACGTGAGTTAGCGGCTAAATTCGGATTACAAGTCGAGAGTAAGAAAGATAGTCAAGATTTATGTTTCTTGGGGAATAACGATTACCGTGATTTTCTTCAGATTCATGCCCCTGAAACAATGATTAAAGGTCCTATTGTTCTAGCAAATGGTGAACAAATCGGGACGCATGAGGGACTGGTCAATTATACGATTGGGCAACGTAAGGGCTTGGGGATTAGCTACAATGAGCCTATCTATGTTATTGCAAAAAATCCCTATAAGAACGCTCTCATTGTCGGCACACGTGACCAACTGGGTCGTGACGAATTGACGGCAAATCGTGTGAATTGGGTGAGTGGCGAAGCACCTACTGAGACGTTTCAAGCACAGGTCAAAATTCGCTATAAGTCACGCGCTCAAGATGCTCTAGTCACTCCGCTCGGCGAAGATCGATTTTCCGTGAAATTTGATGAACCTCTGCGTGACATCACACCGGGGCAGGGTGCAGTTATTTATGATGGTGAGATAGCCCTTGGTGGTGGGCAAATCGAAAAATTTGAAGAGAAATCTCAACTCCAGCTAGCTTAATCACTGAAAAAATCAGCTAAAGTTCCTAAAGTTACCAGACCATCGTTATAGGCTTGGTCTTGGTAACTTGCTGGTAAATTCTGTGGACCCGGAAAGATATACATCCCCACTCGCACCGTATAGTCATCCAAATTCTCGAAATCACTGAAATTAAAGATGTGGTCAGTACGAACAGTTTCATCAGCATCCCAGATAAATGTGGGGTACTGACCGCCCAACGGGCGAGTATCACTCTGAGCGATGATCTGATTATCACTATCCACAATATGAACAAAAATTGTGGCATCAATATCAGGGCGATGGGCGATACTTTGCCAATGGAGTTGACCCAACAATTGCCCACTTCCTCCATTTGCGAATTCGATGTGAGTAAGTTGAAATAGGTCATCAATGGTTAAATTATTTATGGCATAAGCAGAGTTTGGTATTATTGGCTCAGGTTGTGGTACTTTTAGCCAACCGACTGTGACTCGATTTTCTACAGTCGTTTGAGTATCGCTTTCTGCTGATATAAGCGGATAACTGGCATAGAATAATCCAACTGTCACTTGATAAGCACCCGCTTCTAAATCATCAGGCAATGCTAACTGATGAGATGTTGTCACAGGTAAATTCTCTTCCCAAATTGTCGTGGGATATATCCAGCGCAACAAATAATTATCATGACTGGATATCCGTGTGTAATCTTGTGTTTGTAATTGCACAGATGCAATGTATTCATGCCCAATTAGTCTAGTGGATTCCCATGTCATCATCACTTCAATAGTTTCTGTATTGAGCGTTTCCTCACTATCCCAAGCTGTCAGGAGAATATCACCATTGCCAAAAATTGCTTCAACAGGATTATGTTCTTCAAAATCAATGAGAGTAGTATCAAACTCGCTCACATACCCTAAAAACTCGATTTGACCTTCGCGTGATATAGTTTGTGCGACTTCAATATTAACCAATAATGCGTCATGCGATGTCTCAGTTAGAGGAGGAAGTAGAGTAATTATACCGTCATCAAGCAATGCAAATTGACGACTATCGCGCATAATATCGCCTAATTCTAGAGACCAAGGCATCACCAATTGGGTATTATCAGGGATTGTGATACTTGTATCCGACGATGTAACAAATGGATAATCATTCATCAACCAAGTTCGTGTTGTCTGACGATTGAGTTCCTCAATAGGGATGAGTATCGGAGTTGGTTGTTGTGAAAGCCAGTTGCCAAAGTCTTGCCTATCCACACGGAAAAACCATTCATTGTGATTCAGTTCCAATTCATGCACACGCCATAAACGCCATTTAGCAGGATTGGTATAAAAATCAGTATATCGTTCCCATGTTAGCTGACCCGTTAGCCCACCTAATGTAACTGCGCCAACAAGTGCGATACTTGATACAATGAATTTGTGGTTAGTGACTGTATCTAGTAACCAAAATACAACACCAAATCCTAAGCCCATAATAATAGGCACAATCAGATACTCGCCAGATATTCTTAATCCATGGGTAATTTCATTACTTAATAGGGCAGGTAATGTCAGAAGTAATAAGAGCGAGATAATAAACCATGAATGAACGTGACGGATGCGAATAAGCATAGCCCCTAAACCAAGATAAAAGAACCATATCATCATCTGTGGAATAATGGGAGCAAGTACCACATTGTATTGAGGGTTTTCGTCGCCAGCTATTAAGAACTGATCTATCATTGCTTGGATACTTCTAGCCAAATTCATACCGTTAGGCGACAATGCTTCTGCACGTCCTAAAACCGCGCGAGGATATGTGAGTAATAAATAGATGATTGGGGCTGAAATTAGAAGCGCAATTAAGCCCAGAATGACGATTTTGGGTAGCCATTGTCGCCATTGGCTGAAATTGAAAACAGTGAGTGCTAGAAATAGAACGATAAATGCGGGTGGAAAAAACCAAGCCGCTGTATAGGTATAAAGTGTCAGCCCTCCGAAAATACCTGAAAGAATATAATCAGACCATTTATCGCGTCGGATACCTCGCAAAACAAATCCAATGGATAAGCCCATTGTTAGTAATTGTAATACACCACGAAAGAGCGTTCGGCTCAGAGTGACATGCCCCACAAGGGTAGCCAACGTAATACCAGCGAATAATCCAGCAAGTAATTGAATATAGTGTGGATAATCATACAAACATTCGCGTGTTATCCAAATAACTAAGGCGATGACAAGCATACTGAGTAGAACAGAGACGATGCGTAATGCCCAAACTGTGCGTCCGAAGGCTAAGATGCCTATTGCTTCTACAATCCTAAAAAGTGGTTCAGCCCGACCTTCATCTTCTTCGTACATTGGGAAATTGCCAGTTTGCGCAATGTGTAGAGCATCCACCGCATTTATCGCTTCATCATTGCTGATTGCAGGAGGAAAGTGTTGTAAGTTGTTCGTTCTTAACCAGAAACCAAGTAAAAGTACAGGGACGAAACACAAAAATAGGATTGTATTGAGTTGAGAATGAGAACTCATGACAGGTCTTTCACATGCAGATAGAAATCAAAAGGACATTAGCCAACAATATATGTCCAAACTTCGTTGCCCCATAACAGCATAATCATCGTGGCTATTACGATATATGGTCCATAAGGGATTGCTGTCATGGTTTCGTTTGTACCGCTCAAAATACGTTTGCCAATGAGATAAATAATAGCACCTATCGCCCCCAAAAATGTAGTTAAGAAGATAGCAACGAGGGTATGCAATGTACCGATAACTGCTCCTGTGAAGGTCAGCATTATGACATCACCATAACCAAATGCGACTGTTGTGATGTTTTTCCCTCTAAATGTATTCATGTACCAGCGAAATACAAAACCAAATAAATACAGTGCGAAGAAAACTGAAAAACCTAAACCAGCCCCAATGAGTGCATCGGTAAACTCGGGAGGAGGGGGATTCACAAAGTAAGCATCCAAGAAGGCTAAAGCAATTGAGGGTATCATCACCACAAATAAGATTAGTTTATGTTCCATATCAATTGCAATTATTAGTGAGAATATAGCCATATAGACAAAATTGATGAGATATTGAGCAGTATTCATATCATCAATACCACCTGCCGCAAACGCTGCTAAACCAAAAAATACCCCAGTCATAATTTCTGTTAGAGGATGTCGCCAAGACAGTGTCATGTTAGGTTCACGATGTCCTCGTGAGCGTACTTCATCAGGCTTTGGATTATCAGGGAGTCTCTTACCAAGAGCAAAGGCACTGAGTCCTAGCCATGTGCTGATAGGGCGTGGTGTACCGTCAGGATATACGGGCAAATAGCCTCGTTTATTGCGCTGGGCTAGTAAGACATTAAATTGGGCATATTCTTCTATTTCTTCATCCGTTGGATTATCAGGCAATTTTACGCCACCCGTGAAAAATGTCCGATAGGGTAATTCGTCAGCGAGCGTGTTAATGATACCCCCAACAAATATCCCTACAATTATTGCGATAACAACATCTAACATAGAAACTCCAAATTACTGTGGTGTTGGCAAAGGAGGCGCAGGAGGCAACAAGATAAATGAGATGCCTAGTAACAAAATGACAGCAATTATGATAGCAATAATAATAGCCCAAATTTGTAATTGCGACATCGGCGCAAGGCTATTAGACTGCTGTTGACCAATAAGCAACTCAACTTCATCAACTTGCCCATCATGAATACGCCATGCTTGCAATCGAACTTTCTGATTTTTTAGTCCAATAATCAGATGGCATATATTCGGTGTGTTCAAATCTGCATCACGAATGTCTTCTGACGAAGGTAATGGTTGACCATTCGGGTGCGAATGATAAACAGCTATCCAGTCTATATTTTGCTCATCAAAGGATTTCAATGCTTGTAATTGCTGTTGGGCATCTATCTGATACTGTTGTTGAGGTTTATCAGCGACATTTTTAATTGGAACTATTTGCTTTGCTTTACCATCTCTACCAGCAATTAACCCGCAGACTTCATTTGGTAATCCATTAACAGCATGGTCAACAATAGCTTGTACCTGCTCATGAGATAACCGTAAATATTGCATGAGATGTTACGCGTCTGCTTCTGGAATAGTGAAAATGATGCTAGCTTTATCTTGTGGCGGATTACGAGTTTCATAGAATAACTCCGCCTCTAAGGTATAGTTTCCAGCTGGATCATCCATCCCACGCATGTGCATAGTAAAATCCATTTCATAGTGCATCGTCGCAATAATATTTAAATCATTGACAACATTCCCGTTGGCATCTTTCATCACCAAAAATAAATTGGGGCGTTCTTGAAAAGCCGTTACTTTAATATCAGCCCGTACACGAAAACGATCAGGGTAGATATGGACTGCTAAGTCTTCGATTTTGATTTCATCTTTAGGTTTAGGAACTTTATTGGGGTCATTGAAGATGTTTATTTCCATAATTTGCTGTTCCTAACGATTGCTTGTTTTTAGATTTTCAAGGATAGTCATTGCTTTATCAAAATCAGCTTCGTTCACGAAAATATGGTCACGGCTGTATGCTGCAAAGGGCATTAGACTAATATTATGACTTGCTAGTGCTGTACTAACCTGTGCCATAAAACCAATTAATGTAGGTTCAAGTTCAATATCGAAAGTGATTAATCGGTAACCTATATCACTAACTTCATGGTCGAGCAAACGTTTCTTGAATTCGTGAAAGTCTTCATCCTCAATCATGAGCGTAACTTCGTCTTTATCCAATAGCAGAGCAGAAAATGGGTTACCAGCTTGGGCAATGACCCCTGCGGCGGCGGTAATTGCATTTACAGGTAACTTCACAAAGCGATATATGTAATCGTCACTGTATAGAACTGCATTTTGTAGGGCTTCTTCTAGTGTTTGAGGCATAATTTCTTATCTTCTAACAACATAACTATTTTATTCGACTCTGAATTTTCGTGAAAATATCATTTGCTTGTGCCGTTTTTATCCGACGAGAGTGTTTACTCATCAAATTGATAAGTACTTTCAGCGTAATAGCGCACGGAACGGTTTGCTAATTTTTCGCGTATCCATTCTTGCAGATGATGGTTCTTTTCTTCAAGGCTTGTGTTCGCATCTCGTAAATATTTTAATGGGTAATTTAGCTTTAATGCACGTCCTTGAATGATATGACGGCTCACACCAGGTGGTAGAAATGCTTGATGTTGGGCTGCTGCAATAATATCTTCGGCATTGTATGGTGGAAAAAGCACTAACGCGATAGCTTCAGGATATAAACGCCAAATAATTGTTGGATCAGTAATAGCTGTGCGATTTAGTTTGGCAGTACTTCTGTAAACATCAACTACTTTTCTTAGTGTTTTATTACGTTCGCTTATTGTTTCATTCGAGCCGTGAACCGAAAGGACAGCTCCATCATGCAATAAGATTTGTGCTACTGATGTGTAATCCCAACCATTTGCAATTGAAACATCAGGAATATTTTTTAAAGCAGAGTGAAATTCATCCTCATACCAATCACTGATGATATGTTGCCATACACTCAAATCAACATAGCCGCTATCGTAGGGCGCAACCTGAACCAATAAATATTCGTAACCAATGTCACGGAAACTATAAGTACGGTTTGCACCATCCATTACGACATAATTATCATCTCCCATCGGCGCAACAATAGGTGGGTTTGTTAGATATTCGGCTTGTTTAAGCGACTTAACCAATGGCTCAGAGCGTTGAGAATCATGCTCTTCGTGTGCAAAAATACGCTCAATTGGCACGATTCTAAGCTCAGGCGGCGGCGCATCTTTACTAGGTGTTATCATAAAAATAATTTCTTTCTATAAAAATTAGTCTCTATCATGCGATTAGCCTAGCATGTACGCTAATATTTGCTAGACTCAACCTTAATTACAGCATGTAAAAAAAGGAATGCTATGGGTGCAAATCAACAGGGAGCAAATGCAACAAATGGACGTTGGCTGACAATTCCGCGTACATTATGCTTTGTGCTAAACGGGGATGATATTTTACTGATGAAGCGCGCCCCTCATAAGAGAGTGTTTCCAAATCAATACAATGGTTTAGGCGGGCATATTGAGCGAGATGAAGACCCTCTGACAGGTGCGAGACGCGAAATTAAAGAAGAATCAGGTTTAGAGGTAGATGATTTACAACTAAAGGCAGTCTACAATATAGATGCTGGTGCAGAAACGGGTATCATACTATTTGTTTATACGGCAGTAAGTCAATCACGCGATTTTGTGGATGATGGTCGAGAAGGTACATTGGAATGGATACCCATTAATCAACTGAAGAATTACGATTTAGTGGAAGATTTACCTGTCATATTGCCAAAAATTCTAGCTTCATCAAGTAAGTATCTACCATACTCTGTCCATGCCAGTTACGATGAAAATGATACACTTCAAATGCGCTTTGCGACTGAAAAATAATCTAAAATAAATCTGTATTGGTAAATCATGACCCAACAGCCTAATATGTCCGAAATGGACGAATATTATAACGAAACTCGGAAACCTCTATTCAAATTGCCCACAAACCGATTTGGGAAACTAGGTTGTGGTGTGCTTTTATTGTTCTGGTTTTGCATCTTATTGCTCCCGTGTGCGATGATTTGGCTAGCCTTCGGCAACACGCTAACCATTCCACGGGGTAATGTTCCTGAATCTGAATTGCATCCACGTTTAGAAGTGCAACTCATCATGGAAATTGATAATCGTGGGCTTAAATTTACAACCACAAATGTTAATCAAATTGATGAACTGAATATCTGCATTGAAAACAACATTGATTATCTCTTATGGGAAAGTGACTCTAGTGCCACACCTGCAACCTATTGTCAGTGTTATCAACGAGAGGATAACACAGCACAATGGGATTTTGTGCAGCAGATTGAATCGGCTTGTAACCCCTAGGAGGGTAAAATGACAATTGTCTTTTCGGATGTAGGTGGAACAGTTTTCATAGGTGCGCCTTGGTTGCATTTAAGAAAGCATCCAACATGGAATAAAACACGCGGTAATATTGAGTATTTGAAATTTCTACCGATGTATATTGCGAGTAAAATCGGCATCATTTCTGAAACAACCATGCGCCAACGTTGGTTAGCTGGTATGGCATCCATCTTGAAGGGCATGTCACGTGATGATTTACGCAAAATGTATTCAGAAACCATTGATGAGGAACTTCAAACCGTCTTTCGTTCAGATGTTGTAGCGCGTTTACAACAACATAAAGCAAATGGCGATACGGTTATCCTTGTCTCAGGTATTTTTACCGATTTAGTAGAACTCATTGCTGAAAATATTGGTATCGATGGTGCAATTGGGACGACGATGGAATATAAAGCTGGGATTGCAACAGGAAAGATTATCGGCGTTCCATGCGTAGGAGCGCAAAAAATCAATTATATTATAGAATATGTTCAAGCGAATCACCCTGACACTCGTTTAGAAGATTGCTATGGCTATGCCGATAGTTATTCAGATAGAGCATTATTGTCGGCTGTTGGGCATGGTGTAGCAACTTATCCTGATGATGAGATGCGTCAGGTTGCGTTGACAAGTGGGTGGGAGATTATTCCCGCTATATCTTGAATGAATATTGACTGCTGAGGATAAAATTATGGCGACAATTACACAAGCTCAAACTGTAAATTCTGTAGATAATGTCGAGCAAAATTCCCTGTGGCTACGAAATAAAAAATGGGATTTACTATTTATTACATGTAGTGTGATTGTCACACCTTTGCCATATTTTCTCTACCTATTCGGGCGTGACTTTTTCGGAATAGCTGACGACCTCAGCCGAAACTTAGTCAATGGCTTCGTTGCAATCGCCATCGGCGGTCCTCATATGATGTCCACATTCTTACGTACAGGGCTGGATAATAACTTTAGAAAAAATTATCCCATGTTGATACGTTCTTCTATCCTGATACCGATTGTTGTCATTTCTTTGGCGTTTCTAAACTTAGAATTGCTGTTGACCGTATTTTTTGCGTGGGCGGCATTGCATGTCTTGCACCAAGTGACTTATATCGCGGAGTTATATAATTATAAAGAACACAACTATGTGCGGAAAAACAGTCAACTCAGTATGACTTCCAGAATTATTGATTATGCGCTTATCTTGACTTGTTTATTTCCTGTTGCTGCTTACAAGGTGTGGCATGGCACATTCCAAATCGGAACAAATGATTTAGGAAAAGTCATTCCGGGTTTCTTTGAACAACGCTGGTTTTTTGTGACTTTGAGTGTGATTTTTGGCACAGCACTTATCGCTTATCTATGGAAAACTTTCCAAGAATGGCGGTCAAATACAATTAACTTACCAAAAACATCTTTTATCGTGATTACTGTATTTGTTGCATTCTTTACTGCATTCTTACCTAATCTCGATACAGCTTTTCAGGGCTTGAATACTTGGCATTCCTTCCAATATCTGGCAATTACCTTCTATATCATCAAAATTCGACAAATGTATGGTGATTTAGATAAAGATGCCCCTCTAGTTGCTAAATTCAGCGCACAAACGAAAGATAGCAAAGGTCTATATTTATTGAGTACAGGCTTGTTGGCAGGGTCAGTTGCAATTTTTATCTTAGTTTATTTACTCGCAGGTATTGTGCGTCCCGATATGAGCCAAAATCAGCATTTTGATACAGCTTATTACACCTCTATTCTGGCATTTCTCTGGATACACTATTTCCACGACCATTTCCTATTCACAGATTTTGAGACCTTAGATGGTGCATATCAACATGCTGGCTTATCAGCAGGAGATTGATAAGCTCTATAATTATGATGTAAAGAAAGTTTGCGTCCATGTAATTGGATTGACAGGTATGCCATTAACCCATACTTCCCAGTGTAGATGTGGTCCTGTCACGCGCCCAGTAGAGCCTGCTGTGCCAATAACCTGACCCGTTACCACTCTGTCACCCAAAGCGACGTTAAAAGCCGTTTGATGGGCATAAAGTGTATAAATACCCCAACCATGATCAATAACAATTGTATTGCCACGAATATTGAGACTGTCTGCTAAGACAACAACACCATCTGCAGCAGCATATATCGGCGTTGAAGGGGCAGATGCAAAATCAGCGCCACTATGATACGAGGATATTTCACCTCCATTATAAGAGCGACGTGTGCCGTATTGAGCATTCATTGCAGCGGCGGCAGGAATACTAAACGCACCTTCCCAAGTTCGCTCTAAGGTCACTGCACTTGTTAAGTTAGTAAGGAGTGCCAATTCATTATCTTGAATGGCAGGTGCAACTAGATTTTCATCTGTGACATTAAGATTTTGTGATCCATAGCCTCCATTGGCAACACGAATATTAAATGCAAATTGGCTTTGTGACCCATCTGCATTATCTAACCGTAAATCAATTGTATAGATATTTGACTCAGTAAACATGGGGATGCCAACAAATGCAATATGGCGTAAATTATTGTCTTGAGCGATAAATGCTAACTCGCGTCCTAAAAATGTCCCTGTGACAACGCTACTACTAATTGTGCTGAGTTCAATAACGCCCGTTTCTCCTTCTACAAATAATAATGGACGTACATTGAGGCTCTCAATTGGGGCAGGTAAGTCCAATGCGGTGAGTTGTAATTCAGGTAAATTAGGGATAATCAATTGCTGACCACCATAGATAACAGTTGGGTCAAGGATGCCATTTGCTTGTGCGAGTTCCTGAGTTGTTAATCCATAATTGGTTGCGATACGGAATAAAGTTTCACCAGATTGCACAACATGAATATTACTACTGAGTGTGGGTAAATTTTCGTCACCTACCTCGACTTCAATTGGCTCTTGAGTTGGGATAATCGTCTCTGGGGTTAAGCTATTTACATCAGCATTAATGCTTAATACTTGCCCTGCATAAATAGAATTGACATCTGTTATCTCATTCTGCTCCAATAACAACTCGATACTAATGTTGTATAACTCTGCGATTGTTGATAAGGTTTCGCCAGGTTGTACTGTATGCGTTTGGGGAGTTGGTTCGCCGATGCTTGACGGTACCAGCAGACGTTGCCCAACATCAATACGAGTAGCGTCAGTTAAGCCATTTAAGGTCACCAATTCTGCAACACTTGTTTCATATGCCAGAGCAATCCGAAATAAATTTTCTCCACGTTGTACAACATGAATGGTCAAATCCGTATCGATTGTTGGTTCTGGAGTTACTTCTTGGGCAGTAATTAAAACAGGCATACTGAGTAGTATACCTGTGAGAATGACTATGCTTAAAAAACGCCTTATCACAATACAACCTCATCAAAATTCAACACTTCACCGATAGTTACACGCTCAAGTAGCGAAGGATGTGCCTCAATAAAATATTGCGCTGGTTTTGATGGCGCATAGGCAGGTCGCCAAGGTTTCGCTAACTTTTTATCCACAACTCTACCAGATGAATCAAGCCAAACAACAGCAATTTCAAAGGTTACAAAAAACATATGAATAGACGTATTTGCTATGCTTTCTTTGCCATAGACAAATATCAAACCTTCAGTTTCGTCTAATGGCGATGCAAATTGTAAACCTTTGAAGTGGCACCAAGCACTCTGACACCACTTCGCACGTTCTAAGACGATATTGCCATGTTCATTCTTGATAACTCTAAACTCACTCATCAGGGTAATGTTAGTGTTTGACCGATGAAGATAAGGTTAAAGTTGGTGATATTATTGACCTCTGCTAAATCTGTCAGTGAAATGCCATTTCGTAAAGCAATACGGTACAAATTATCACCTGGCTGTACAACATAAGTTGTTGGTGTATCTGGAACTTGTGTCGGAATTGGGGTTGGCGCAGGGTTAGTAGGTACTGGTGTTGCACTATTGCCTGAACCTGGTAAATTCAAGACTTGCCCGACGAGAATACGATTTTGATTAGTAATACCATTTAACTGAACTAATGCACCAACTGTTGTATTGAATCGACGAGCAATTGAGGATAGGGTGTCGCCCGGCGCAACGGTGTATTGTGTTCCACTTGCCACAGGCTGATTTGTATCAGTGTCTTCTGGAGTGCTGACAACCGTTGTTGGGACAGGGGTTTCTTCGCCCGGAACAATGGGTACTGGAATAACTAATTCTTGCTCAACAAAAATCAACGCACTGTCATCCAAACCATTCACACTGATAATCGCATTGATTGAACTACCATAAAGTGTCGCTAATTGTCCAACTGTGTCACCACGTACTACAGTATGTGTAATCTGACCAGGGAACTCTTCCGAAATAGGAATTTCATCCGTTGGTTCTGCGGTTGCCTCGTCAGTCGGTTCTTCAGTAGGTTCGTCGGTCGGCTCATCTGTTGGCTCTTCAGTTGGTTCATCAGATACTTCACGAGTTGGTGTAGGTTCTTCAATAATTTCTTCAGTAGGAACTTCCGTTGGTTCTTCGGTTGGTTCTTCAGTTTCGGCAGGTACAGATGATTCAGGTGTTACATTGAGAACTGCATCATCGAGAAACACAATCGTATTTTGTACTGGCTCGGTTACAGTGCTACGAACAAATACAGTCACTGTGTCGCTTTCGGCTGTAGCAATCACATTGTACTGAATAAAGGTATCGTATGTGATGAATGGCTCAGTGTAGACAATGTCATCGGAGAAGGGATCTGTACCGCCAGTAGGGTCAATCCCAACACGAATGGTGACACCACCAGGGTTTGTACTTTGGTCAACATCGGCTGTGCTGTTTGAGAAGACATGACCATAGATGCTGAAGCGTAATTCACTTCCTTCAGTAATATCATCTACTTGTTGGTAAATACCAGCATCATGCGAGGCAAAGAATGAGAATAGAGCCTGTGCTTCATCCCCACTACGAACTTGTGGGATAAGCCCATTGTCGCTTGCGTCGCTCGCTTGTAGATAAGTTGGCGATTCCTGAAAGTCAGGTGCATCTTCGTCATCAGATACCCAAGATTCCCAACCATTTGCAACTTGCGAGCTATCAAAGCCATCTTCAAAGCCAGGATTAGTCAATAAATTTTCTTCTTGTGTTTGCCCAATTCCAATCCCAATCGTGAAAATCATCAGGATTGCTAAAATCAGGCGCGGGAAATAGTTAGTTTTCATATAGAACTCCTGCATTTAAGGTGAATATCACGATACACATTATAAATCCAATGACGCATTTTACCATCGGTTTGCTATTGCTATGTGTTAATACATGCTATACAGTATATCGTGTTGATGAGTCCACGCAATCCGATAATGGATATGGCGACATTATCGCAGATGAATTCACTCAAATTGCCATTAATATCATGTCTGATGCTAAAATCGGTTTCTGTGAGATAGAGCTTTACTTGCCCGGAGTATTATCGCTCAAACAAAAACGTGGCATTCTAAAATCCATGCTCAATAAAATGCGAAATAAATTCAATATCGCCAACGCGGAAGTTGGGAATAATGATACTTGGCAATCTGCGACCATTGCAATTACCTGTGTAAGTAATTCCACAACACGTCTGCATCAAACCATACAGAATGCGTTAAAGTGGATTGAATCGAACTATCCTGATGCTATGATTATGAAACATAATACAGAGATTTTGTGAATATTTAGAAATCACCTGTGCATGATGTATAATTAAGCCCGCTCGAAAATATAAATGCAAATTTTTGGAGGAAATACTTTGAAGCTACACGAATATCAATCGAAATTCCGCTTTGCAGAGTTCGGAATCCCTATTCCTAGAGGTAAGGTCGCTGAAACCCCTCAAGAAGCCTATGATATTGCGAAAGAACTGGGAACACCTGTAGTTGTCGTTAAGGCACAAGTTCATGTCGGCGGACGCGGATTAGCGGGTGGCGTTAAAATTGCAAAATCACCAGAAGAAGCAAAAGAACATGCTGAAGCAATTCTCGGTATGGATATTAAAGGCTTAACAGTCGAAAAAGTGCTAATTGATCCTGGCGCAGATATTAAACATGAAATTTACCTTGCCATTACCAATGATCGTTCTGCTGGCAAACCTCTTATTATCGCCTCAGCAGAAGGTGGTATGGATATTGAGGAACTTGCAAAAACTGACCCAGATAAAATTGTTCGCGAACACGTTGACCCTATTTGGGGTTTGAAGCCATATCAAGCAAATAGTGTTGCAAGTCGAATGAATTTGGAGAAAGAACAATGGCGTCCGTTCGTTAAAATTCTTACGGGGCTTTATCAATGTTTTGTAGCTAGTGATGCCGAATTAGCTGAAATCAACCCACTTGTTATTCAGGGGGATGGCAGCTTGCTTGCTGTAGATGGCAAAATGATTATTGATGATAGCGCACTGCCACGCCAGAAAAAATTAGCTGAAATGCGCGACTCATCCGATGAAGGTGAAGAAGAAGGACTCGCACGCGAAGCTGGCATCAGCTATGTTAAATTGGATGGCACGATAGGCTGTATGGTCAACGGGGCAGGTTTAGCCATGACAACCATGGACATGACTAAACTATATGGTGGTGAAGAATATGGTCCAGCAAACTTCCTCGATATTGGGGGCGGTGCAAGCCCTGATACTGTTGCGACCGCACTTAAAATTATCCTTTCTGATGACAATGTGAAAGCTGTACTCATCAATATTTTTGGTGGGATTACACGCTGCGATGATGTTGCCAATGGATTTATTGAAGCTTATAACATCGTTAAACCAAATGTGCCGATTGTGATGCGTCTCCAAGGCACAAATGCCACAGAAGGTCGCGCAATTATGCAAGAAGCAAATATTCCAAATCTTCAGACCGCAGAAACATTGACCGATGCGGCACAAAAAGCAGTTTCAGCCGCTAAGGGAGGCAACTAATGGCGATTCTTGGGAATAAAGATACAAAAGTTATCGTACAAGGCATTACAGGTGGGCAGGGTAGTTTTCATACACGCCTGATGATTGAATATGGTACACAAGTTGTTGGCGGAGTAGTCCCTGGCAAAGGTGGGCAATGGTTTGATGAAAGTGTGCCTATTTTTGATACCGTATCTGCCGCTGTCGAAGCAACTGGCGCAACAGCCTCAATGGTAATTGTACCAGCACCATTCGCCCCTGATGGTATTATTGAAGCAGTTGATGCAGGAATTGAACTAATTATTTGCCTAACAGAACACATTCCTGTGGCTGATATGATGAAAGCTACGGCGCACGTAAAATCAAACGGCGCACGCTTGATCGGTCCTAATTGTCCTGGCTTTCTTGTCCCTGGACAAATGAAAATTGGCATTATTCCAACGATGATTGCTAAACCAGGTAATGTTGGTGTTGTCTCAAAATCAGGGACATTAACCTATGAAGTGGGTTTTGCCCTGATGAATAAAGGCATGGGACAATCAACAATTGTTGGTATTGGTGGCGACCCTGTAATTGGTACGAGCTTTGTAGATATACTCGAAATGTTTGAGAATGATCCCGAAACTGAAAAAGTTGTATTATTGGGTGAAATTGGTGGTAATGCTGAAATCGTTGCAGCGGAATATATCAAAAAGCATATGACTAAACCTGTAGCGGCATTTATCGCTGGTCAGACAGCCCCTCCTGGAAAACGGATGGGACACGCTGGTGCAATTGTCGAAGGTGGAGAAGGCACAGCTGAAGAGAAAAATGAAGCTCTCAAAGCGGCAGGTGTACTAGTTGCGAAAAACCCTGAAGAAATTCCTGATTTACTAGCTTAAAGTAACCACATAGGGCGAGGCTATAGTCTCGTCCTATTTACTTACTGATTCACAATCCCCATTGTATTCTCTCGTATCCATCCCTGCCGATTATCTGGCAGTACCAAGCGCACCCATCCATCACGCTCGTCCAGAATTCTAATTTCAGATGCTTCGTACAAAGTAAAAAGAGATAGATAGCTGTCACCGGGACCACTCATGACAGCTGTTTGATTGACCAATATCACACCAGCAGGGCGTTGTGTTTCTACGTAGAGCCTTGTGCCTAATAAACTGACTGTAATCAGCATAATAGCCCCTAATAAGCTAACCGTTAGCATCAAGCCTTGCCGACGTATACCGATAGCAAAAACGATGAAGAACAATACCCAAACGACAAATGTAATGAGACTAATTTCGGTCAGTGTCAACCACTCGGATGTGATATTGCTCATAATCACGACCCAATCGTTTTCCGTAGTGATGCCATCAACCCGTTCACTACGTGCGCGGTCTAACTGTCTTTTGATGACAGCATCTCGCGGAAGATACTGTTCCGCGAGGCGATAATGAAGAATAGCTTCGCCTAATTGCCCGTTAATAAAATAGGCATTTCCTAGATTGAAATATATCTCGCCACTGATGTTACCCTCTAATATCGCAGATTCATAAAGGCTAATGGCGGCACTATAGTTTCTGCTATCATAGGCTTCCTCAGCTTGTTCTACAGACTGTCCATAAGCTATGCTTGTACACAAGAATGCACATAATATGAAAAGGAATTGTCTCATTAGCTTACCTTCTCAATCGCTACACAAACACGTAAAACGCGCTGGCTTAATGCACGAACATCTTTCGTAGTTACAGGAGCATATTGCCCTGCATTCGCCTCATCTAAGCAAGATAATAGCTCATCTCTGTAATTCACTGGGAAAGTGTTCATAGCATCTTCTACTTCATTTACCCTTATTAATTTCCCAGACTTTGTACCTAAGTACGCATAAATCGACTCGGTAATAGCTTGATACGCCTCTTTTGGCTCTACGGATTGGGCTTGTAATAAGCTTTGGCGTAAGTCTTGTAATGCGCGATTCCCCGATTTTCTCTGTGGTTTCTGCGCTATTAGTTGTCTTGGTTGCCTAGCTTGTTTTGGACGAGCAAACAACCATATAAAAAATGTCAACAATGGAGGGATTAGCCAAATCAACCAAAACCATATGGGAGGTGCAGGTGGCAATATTTCGTTGGGTCTTATTGGTAATAACTCAGGAATAGGCACATCAGTTAAGACAATCAGTGTACGTTCAATCGTAATTTCAGGTTGAGGACTTGAAGGGACGATATTTAATGCAATTGCTGATGTATTGAGTGTCTCATACTCCCCTGATTGCGGATTGAGGTAGCTAAATGCAATCTCTGGGATGTCAGCTGTACCTTCACCTTCGACTATGACTGTCCACTCGAATGTTTTACTCCCAAAGCGTAAATTATCTTGGACATAGTCCGTTTGACCATTAAACAAGCGCCAATTTTCAGGTAAATCAAACGTCGGAGCTAACATCTGTTCAAAATTTCCTGTGCCTGATACCACTACAGATAAAGTTAATGCATCACCTGAACTAAGTGTGGTCGGATTAGCCGAGGCTGAAATATCGAATTGCCCAACGGCATTGACGAAACTTTCTGGCATTGGTTCAGGATAGGCTTGCACATTAACTGTGATGGCATCGTTCAGTATAGTTTGTGATGCTGAGAAAGGTGTTTGAGGAATCTCAATACGGAAAGGGTCAATGATAAGTTCGCCAGCCCGAAGTGGGTAAATCACGTAACTTTGCTCGATAACATTGTAGCCGATGGAATCTATTGTTTCTGTATAAGTGTTTGGCTCTATTACTAAACTTGAACGTCCAAAACCAAAGAAACTTGGTTCGACAATCGTACTATTCTCTACAATGTCTGTAGTATAAATGCGTAAGGTGTAAATAATCGGCTGACCAACATAAGGGTCAATAACATCAATTTCACCCTCAGCAAATGGCAAGGTCTGAGCTTGAATTTGAATACATGAGAAAATTACGGTGAGCAATAACAATACTCGGCGCATTACCAATCCCTGCCTGAACCTTGCTCACCTGTTTCATTATAATTATCACGAAATGTGCTGATTCGTTCTTGATTGGCTTCAATAGGTTCAAGCATATCCGCTGCATCTTCTACATCCATCTCACCATCAGGAACAGGGTCAGGTGTTGAGGGGTTTGGGCTTTGTTCACCACTTTCTTCTTCGCCTATATTTTCTGGTGAAGGCCCTGGTGGTGGAATGACATCACGAGGGGTGGGTGATGGTGGTAGATTCTCTTGACCAGCAGGATTTGGTGTTGGGGTAGCTTGCTCATCAATATTTTCTTGGTCAAGCTCACTTTGCATCTCAATAGCCGTGGGTGAGGGTTCAATATCAATTGTATTAGCTAACTCAAGATTATAGCGAGCATTATTGTGATTGGGGTCAACTAAAAGGGCTTCTCGGTAGGCAGCAATAGCACTATCAATATTATCGACTTCAAAGTATATGTTGCCGAGATTATACCATGCGTCAGCTAATAACTCTTCATCTTCACCTGCAATCACTAATTGTAAAGCGGCTTCTGCATCTGCAATACGGTTAGCGCCCGCTAAAGCGCCTGCTGAATTGAAATAAATGATGGCATTTTCAGGCTGTGCCACTTGCGCTGCTTGATAGGCTAATACGGCGGCTTCATATTCGGCATTTGCACTCAGACGATTACCCGTGTTATTACGTTCGGCAGGGTCAACTGTGCAAGAGCTTAATAATATTAATAGGACAATTTTACGCCACATAATCATCCTCCCGCTTAGTTTCAGGAAGTAATATTTCAAACGAGAGTGCTGCTACAGCAAAGCCAACGAATATGATAAAGCGTTCAATCGGACGTGAGATAACTTGCTCTCCGATTTCCCCTGTTTCTCGGCTTTGAATATCCGTTACTAGCGGAGTCATTTCGATTCCACTTGGGATATAAAATCCACCAGTTTCACTTGCAATATCTTGTAACAAAGAAACATTCTGCACTGTATTAATGAGAATACCACTATTGCCTGTGGTCTGGTAGCCAGCTAAATCACCATTAACATTATAAATTGGAATATTTGAGCCTGTCTCTGTACCATAACCAATTGTGTAAATGATAACATTTTCCTCAGCGGCGAGGCGTGCGGCGGCGATGGCATCACCTTCGTGGCTTTCCCCATCGGTAACGAGGACGATTATCTTCTGAGAGTCACTTCGCGTTTCAAACGACCCCAATGCTCTTTCGATCGCATCAGGAATATTTGTCCCTTGTTGTGTCACCATAGTAGTAGAAATACCATTTAAAAAGATCTCTGCCGCACCAAGGTCATAGGTCAGGGGCATATAAGTAAATGCTTCACGCGCGAATAAAACAATGCCAATGTCATTGCCTGCTAAACGTGTCATGATGTCGAAAGTTTCAAAGCGTGCGCGGTCTAATCGGCTAGGAGACACATCATTGGCATCCATACTACGGCTAATATCAATTGCAAAGACAATTTGTACACCCTCAGTACGGATAATCTCACGTTCTATACCCCATGTTGGACGTGCTAAGGCAATAATGAGCATCGTTAAGGCAAATAACCACAAGAGTGCTTTGAGTTGTCGCCGAAACGGACTTACCTGAGAGGATAAGGCTTTTATTAGTTCCTTATCCCCAATGCGATTCATAATTGAGGCACGGACAATCCCACGCCAAATAAAGAAAATGACGAATAATGGAATTAATATCAATAAATATAAAAAAGAAAATTGCTCAAACATAAGCATCCATTATGGAATCGTCTGGAAAATAGTGTTTCGCAAAAGACGCTCAACAATCAATAAGATGAGTGCGACGAATAAGTATGACCACGCTTGGTCTTGCCAACGAATAGTAAGTTGCCGTTCGATGGGTGAGGCTTCTAAAGCATCGATTTGTTCATAAACATTGCGTAAATCGTCAAGTGAAAGAGCGTTAAAATAGCGACCATCAGTGATATTGGCAATTTGTCGTAACGTTGGCTCGTCAAGTGCATCGCCCTGTTGTGTGCTGCCCATACCAATCGTATAAACCCGAACACCAAATGCTGCTGCCGCCTGTGCTGCTGATATAGGGTCAAGCTCACCAGCATTATTTGAACCATCCGTAACTAGAATGATGACTTGGCTAGGAGATTCACTACGCCTAAGTAAGTTCGTAGATGACGCAATCCCTAAACCAATAGCAGTCCGATTGCTCATGCCCATGTCACCTGCAAGCTGAGAACTTTCGACTAGCTCAGTCAGAATATTATAATCAGTGGTTGGAGGAGCTTGGTAGAAGGCATCTTCAGCAAAAATTACCAAGCCAATCCTGTCATAACTACGTCCATTGATGAAGTCCGAAATCACATCTTTTGCCGCATCAAAGCGTGTCAAACCATTGAAATCAGATGTTGCCATACTGTCACTGATATCCAATGCCATCACAATATCAAGCCCATCACCCCGAACAATTTCTTCACCTGAGCCACTTTGTGGACGTGCTAGCGCAATTACCAGCAATAGCCATGCTAGCAGGCGTAGAAAATCAGGCAATTGACGTAAGCGTACACGAATGCCAGCCGGTAATCCAGCTAATAAACGGGTATCCGAATAACGCAACACCGCAGGAACTTGGTTAGATTGTCCTATCCACCAACGCACAATCAAAATAATTGCTGGAATCAATAAAACCAAGGCAGGTGTAAAAGCAAAGCGAAAATCAGACATCTTGTTGTAACCGTTCTGTCTCTTTTAGCCATTTAATCGCATAATTGACCAATCGTAAACTACTGGTTTTATCTGGCTGAAAGCGTGCAAATTTTACAAGGTCAGATTGCTCTAATACATCTTGTAGCTGTTGCCGATGCTTCTTAGGGAATATGTCACGTTGCCGTAAAATACTGGTTAATTCAACCGTTGTCATTTCGACAGCCTCAATCTCAAATTGACTTTCAATATACTGTCTCAAATTGTTGGCAACTAACTCGTAAATTGTTGCAGGTGGTAGTTGTTGCTCTTTCAAATCTTCCAACTCAGCAATTGCCTTATCGGCAGGAGAGGCTGTGACTATCTGGACAACTCCCTGACGACTGATTTGAAGTAATTTTGCAACAATCATTGCCCCAATAACAAGTGCCACACCTAT
Source organism: Phototrophicaceae bacterium (assembly GCA_965230145.1). Taxonomy (GTDB): domain Bacteria; phylum Chloroflexota; class Anaerolineae; order Aggregatilineales; family Phototrophicaceae; genus JAUZRW01. The sequence goes on along the minus strand of CBDDKI010000002.1, from coordinate 432,631 downwards.
CCCCACAAATATCCAAGGCGAAAGATAAGATAAATAGATAGGCGCTACAGATGGGCGTGGAAAAGCATCTTCAGGGTTAATAATCTGAGATGGGACTTGAACATAAAATGAACTAACAGGTGTTGAGCTAATTGCATCGCCAATACGATATGCAATTAATGCCCCTTGTGAGAGATACTCTCCCACTTCCCATAAAACAACTTCATATGTCCGTCGATACGTGATGAAGTCAGTATCACCATCAGGCTCAGCTTCAATCTCTCCTTCTTCGAGCATTTCCATTGGGTAATCAAACGTGACCCAACTCAAAATCTCGACATTCGATGGCGCACGAATAATAATCGTAACGTTGAATGGTTCGCCCAAAAGAGGTTCCTGATTATCTACCTCAAACTCTGCCCGAATCGGACTGTTTAGCCGAGGAGGAGGTGGTGTGATTGTTGGCACAGGATTCTCTTGTGCTTGAGTAGGGGTAGCAAAGCATAAGAGTAACAAGAGAAAAAAACGCTTCATCGGGCTTTTTTCCTCGCTTGTAACTGAAAAAATTGCGTCAATGCTCGTACATAATCTCCATCAGGTGGCATATCAATTGACTCTACGCCTGCCCAACTAAAGGCTTTCTGACGTGCTTCAATAAAGCTGTTTCGTTGTTCCCGAAAGTCTTTTTGCCACTTTTTAGAACTGGTGTCCACCCATTGGATTGCACCTGTTTCAATATCTCGCATCCCCATAATGCCGACATCTGGTAAATAGTCTTCCATAGGGTCGCTCAAAACAATGTTGACCATTTCATGCCTTTGTCCAGTAAACAAAAGGTCTCTACGATAATTTTTGGTCGGCATCAAAAAATCTGATAGCAGAAAAATAATTGCTCCAGATGGTACAAGTCTATTCACAGTGCGTAAAGCAAGTGATAAATCTGTACCTTTACCTGTCGTCTCAATAGTGAGCAAGTCTCGAATGAGGCGTAAAAGGTGATTTCTTCCTTTTTTCGGAGGAACGTAATGCTCAATATGATCCGTGAAGATTAATAATCCTGCTTTATCATTGTTGTTATTTGCAGCGTATGCCAACACAGCCCCTAACTCTGCTGCAAAATCGCGTTTACGTTTGTCTTGGGTGCCAAATAAAACTGATGCGCTCCCATCAATGACAATCATCAATGTGAGTTCACGTTCTTCTATGTGTTGCTTAATATGTGTTTCGCCTGTACGTGCTGTGACTTTCCAATCAATACTACGGATGTCATCACCAGGTTGATAGGGGCGGACTGCAGCAAAGGACAATCCTCTACCTTTATAGATAGAATGATATGCTCCAGCAAAGGTATTATGGACTAATCTACGACTTTTGAGTTCAATCTGGCGGATACGACGCAGTAATTGTGGCGTGAGCATTAGGGTACTTCCACGCGCTTTAGAATCTGATTGATGACTTGCTCAGAGTTGATACCTTCCGCTTGGGCTTCAAAACTCACTAGTAAGCGATGGCGCAGAATATCAGGCGCAATGTACTTAACATCATCCGGAGTTACATATCCACGCCCATTAAGAAAAGCATTCGATTTCGCTGCTTTAATAAGAAATATCGTTGCACGCGGGGAGACCCCAAACTCAATCAATGGCTCAAGTTTTTTCATATTGTTATCGGCAGGGTAGCGTGTGGCAAAGATAATATCTAAAACATAGTCTTTGATTTTCTCATCGACATAAATATCATTAACGACATCACGCGCTCGTAAAATAATCTCAGGTGTGACAACCGCTTGCACAGGCTCAAGTTTCCGACCTGCCATTCTGTTGATGATTTCGCGTTCTTCCTTGCGTGTCGGATACCCTACAATGACCTTCATCATAAAACGATCTAATTGGGCTTCTGGTAGGGGATATGTCCCTTCTTGCTCAATTGGATTTTGCGTCGCCAATACGAGATATAATTCATCTAATTTGTAGGTCGTGTCCCCTAATGTAACTTGACGTTCTTCCATTGATTCTAAGAGCGCAGATTGTACTTTTGCGGGTGCGCGGTTGATTTCATCTGCGAGAACGACGTTGGTGAATACAGGACCCTGTTTTGGAATAAATTCTTGTGTACCGGGGTTGTATATTTGTGTGCCAACAAGGTCAGCAGGAAGCAAATCGGGTGTAAATTGTATCCGTTGAAAATTCGCGCTGAGTGTTGAAGATAGAGTTCGTACTGCTAGCGTCTTGGCTAGTCCGGGAACACCTTCAATGAGCATATGCCCGTCGGATAATAGGGCAATCAGCATCCTACGAATAAGTTGCTCTTGCCCTACAATAATACGACTTGTTTCAAGGAGGATATTATCAACAAATGTGGCTTCTTGCCTCACTCGTTGATTCATTTCGCGGATAGATAATGCCATAAATTACAATCTATGTAATGGTCAATTAATGTCGATTGTACTCGAAATTGTTGAAAATTATACTTGAATTTTCTCACGTCTTGGAACTTGATGATGTTCACGGCAACGAGGTTCGTAACTTTCTTGCGCGCCAACTAGTATAACAGGATCATCATAATAGGCTGGTTCACCATTGACCAAACGTTGGGTACGGGTCGCTTGATTACCGCAAACAACACAAATAGCGCGTAGCTTTGTGACTTCTTCTGCTTGGCACATCAATTCGGGCATTTTTCCAAAGCCTTCGCCCCTAAAATCAGTATCTAAGCCTGCAACCAACACACGCATCCCATTATTTGCAAGGCGTTCCACAACTTCCATGATACTATCATCGAAAAATTGTGCTTCATCGATGGCTACAACTGTTGTGTCATCATTTAAATTATCAATTATCAGCGAGGCTTTGGGTAAGGGCATAGCTTTAACATTTTGCCCATTATGGCTTGTCACCACATCAATACCATAACGATCATCTATCTGAGGTTTGAAAACCTGAACCTTTTGTTTCGCAATAATGGCACGTCGCACACGCCGAATTAATTCTTCTGTTTTACCAGAAAACATACTGCCACAGACGACTTCAATTTGCCCTCGATAATGTCTCATTCTTTTGATGCTCCCTAAATTTAACCTATACAAGCAACAAAAATACATCGCCCTGTGCAAATATGTAGCAGAGGGAATTTGTTTGATTGTGTATAGGGTGGAATTATTTTTTGAATTGAAGGTATTGTATAGGGAGTCAGTCTTGAATGCTACCGAGAAATGGTGTGAATTCCGTTATGATTTATAGTAACGATAAAGACATCTTAACAATCAAAAAAGGGTAGACGCTCAAAAAGCATCTACCCTCTTAATGACAATTCTCAAACTTAGGCTTCTGTCGCGGGGACATCATGTCCTTGACGACGGAGACCTTTTTTGATTTCAAGCAAGGCTTGTTGACCAATACCTGAAAGGTTCAAAATACCATCATCGCCATCTTCATCAAGTACACGTAATACATCACCAACCGTGTTTAAGCCAGCATCGGTTAGGATGTTCTCGAAACGTGTATTGAGTTCGAGTTGAGCAATTGGCATGTTTGTCGGGAGGTCACTTGCATTTTCGCGTGCCTCAGCAACATCTTTGCGGATGGAATCACGACGTTCCAAACGTTTCATAAATTTGTCAACACGACCTTCAGTATCGACAATACGTTGCTCACCAGTGAAGAAAGGATGGCAAGCGGAGCAAATTTCTGTACGAATTTCTTCGACAGTCGCACCTGTTTGCCAAGTATTACCACATTGGCAACTGACAGTTGCTTGGGGAAACCAAGTTGGATGAATATCTGTTCTCATTAGTTTTTCAATCTCCTCTGCAAAACGGCTCAGACACATTTCTGAGTAGCGTTAAGCCAGTGTATATTGGGTTGTGATTGATACGAATTTAGCCCTTACGTTCGGAAACAATATTGATTTCCTTTTGACCATTACGACCACGCAAGCGTTTAAATTCTACGTATCCTTCGATTGTCGCAAAAATAGTATGGTCTTTACCCATGCTCACACCTTCACCGGGGTGAAACTTGGTTCCGCGTTGGCGTACAACAATATTTCCGGGGATGACAGCTTCACCACCGAATTTTTTTACACCAAGACGTTTACTATTACTATCGCGACCATTCTTAGTTGAGCCAGCACCTTTTTTATGTGCCATAATTACACCCCTTTTTAAGCGTTAATAGCGTTAATGCGTAGACGAGTGTGATATTGACGATGCCCTTGCTTACGACGGTAAGAGGTACGCTGACGGTATTTATAGACAATCAGCTTTTCGCCACGAAATTGTTCTTCGATGGTTGCGCTTACAGATGCACCTTCAACAACAGGTGTACCAACTGTGGTGGTTTCACCATCGGATACAAGTAAAACATCATCAATCGTGATGTCTTCACCTGCTTCGTAAGGTAGTTTATCTACGTCTATGTACTGCCCAGCAACGGCGCGGTACTGACGACCACCTACTTTAATAATTGCATACATGGATTTAACTCCAACCTTCTCTTATTTCCACTGCCGAAAACCGTCTCGATGGGTCAACAAGCGGGGAACATTGGCTAACAGACAACAAAATGCCCCACATCAAATTGTAGAGCGTTCGTTATTATATCGGCTAGGCACGTTTGCCGTCAACGTGCAATAATCCTCAGTTTTTGTGATACGCAACTGTTATATAGATGGAGAAATTAAGCGATTCTTACTGTGATTTCATTGGAATTGCGTTAAACTGAGGGAGATATAGTCATTTTTCCAAGAACTTCATTTTTAAGTCATTTAGTTGTTGAGTATTTAATCCACAATGCCTTAAATAGTCGTCTAAGCTACCGTAATTCTCTCGAATATAATCTAGCATCGTAATGATTGTTTCGGGTTTTGAGGCATTATTTCTCTCAAATTTCTCCATATCACGCCCCTTACTTTCTTCATATACACGCCATTCTGCGATGAGATGCTGTATATTCTGGTTGCTCAGGGCATAATCTTTAGCTATATCATCATCTGAAATACCAATGACTGAAAGGACTAAGGCTGTAATAATACCTGTTCTATCTTTACCCGCATGGCAATGAATTAAAATGCCTACTTCACCATCAATAATAGTCGAAATTATCTGCCCAATTTGAGGCTTACATCTCTCAATATACTTTATATAGAGTTCATCTAAATCTGTATAATCACGAGTATCAATCTGAAAATTGTCATCATTTGATAAAGCATTGCCAATTAAGGGCAAATTGTAATAATGAACTTCCTCAGACCCCTTGAATGGATTGGGATAGTGTTCTGCTTCCCATTCATCACGAACATCTATAACGGTCTGAACACCATATTGTATTATCATTTGCTGTGAAGTGTTTGGAAGTTTATCTAAATTGCCAGAGCGAATTAAAGCACAATACTTGATGATTTTGTTACTTTGTGTGATGTAGCCGCCTAAGTCTCGTGTATTATATGTGCCTAGAATATCTAGTTCTCGCATCTAACTTTATGCCTCAATCAATTATCGAATAAACATCCCATCACCAAAGGAGAAGAAACGATAACTCTCTTTTTTAGCAATTTCATAAGCATTGAGCATATTCTCTCGCCCACAAAAAGCACTGAGCATCATCAAGAGGGTCGATTTGGGTAAATGAAAATTGGTAATCATCGCATCCACTACGCGCCATTTATAAGAGGGATAGATGAATAAGTTCGTGTCTTGGTCAAAGGCAATCACAGGTCGCCAAGGACACATATTTTCAGAATCTTGTGGTTTGGCAGGGTCACCACCAGCACTCAAGATACCAGCTGTTTCTAAAGTCCTTGCAGAAGTTGTCCCAACTGCAATAATACGCCTACCAGCGAGTTTTGCTTCGTTGATAATCTTAGCATTATTCGCATCAAGCGTTGCTCGTTCACTATGAATTTGATGGGATTGTACATCCTCCACTTTAACAGGTTGAAACGTATCTAAGCCAATATGCAAAGTGACATACGCTAATTTCACCCCTTTATCGCGTAAAGCGAATAGTAAATCCGGTGTGAAATGTAAACCTGCCGTCGGTGCTGCCGCCGAGCCTTTATGATGACTATAAACTGTCTGATAGCGTTCATCGTCTTCTAGTCGATGATGAATATAAGGGGGGAGGGGCATTTCGCCTAAGTCTTCTAGTAAATCGTTTACAGGCTGGCTAAAACGGACTACCCGTTGACTCTCATGCAATTCTTCAATCACTGTTGCTTGAACATCGCTTCCCTCAAAGCCCAGTACCGTATCTTTGAGAATCCGTCGTCCACCAACTAGAACTTTCCAATCGGTATCACTGAGTTGCCGTAAGAGCAAGACCTCAGCTTTACCCTGCGTGTCGACTTTATATGCGACTAAACGGGCGGGAATAACGCGCGTGTTGTTCATGACCAAGACATCGCCCGCATCCAAGAAGTCCACAATATCTCTAAAAATGTGATGCTCAATTGCTCCTGTTTGTTTGTCCATGACCATCAGTTTTGAAGCATCACGGGGTTGCATAGGCTCTTGTGCGATAAATTTTTCTGGTAAATCGTAATCGAAATCAGAAACTTTCAACGAAACATCCTAATGATAATATTTAAAATGATGGTAGCAATAATACTGATTAAAATACTTGCCGCAATTGGAAAGATACACGTCAATGACCCTATCTGAATACGAAATGAGGGCAAATTCGGGAAGATACGTCCGATTAGCATAAACAAACCGCCTATAATGGCAATGCTAATCCCGAGAATAAGAATAAGTCGTCCAAAATTTTCCATAGGGTTGACCTCCTAAAACATGCGCCTCTGTCCATTTGAGTTAGCATCATCATATGGGATTTTAAGATGCTCATAGGCATTTTTCGTGGCAACTCGTCCGCGTGGGGTGCGGTCTATGAAACCAAGCTGAATTAGATAGGGTTCATAAACATCCATAATTGTTGAGCTATCTTCGCTAATAGACGCCCCAATTGTATCTAAACCAACAGGACCTCCATCAAATTTCTCAATAATTGTCCGCAAAATACGATGGTCAATTTCATCTAGTCCGAGATGGTCAATGTTCATCAAGGAGAGTGCATCTGCCGTAACGTCTTCGGTGATGATACCATCCGCGCGCGTCTGTGCATAATCCCGTACACGACGTAACAAACGCAATCCGATACGCGGAGTACCTCGTGAGCGTCTTGCAATTGCTTCTGCGCCTGTTTCTTCGATTTCAATACTGAGCATTCCCGCTGCATTGGTAATAATCTTGACCATAGCATCCTGCTCGTAAAAATTCAGACGAAAACGTGCGCCAAATCGGTCACGCAATGGACCAGCTAATAATGCAAGGCGTGTTGTCGCACCTACAACTGTAAATCGGGGCAAATTCAAGCGCACAGTTTTTGCTGCGGGTCCTTTTCCAATCACAATATCGAGTTTGAAATCTTCCATAGCAGGGTAGAGAATTTCTTCTACAGCTTTGCCGAGTCGATGCACTTCATCAATGAATAAAATATCCCCTTTTTTCATATGAGTGAGGATAGCTGCTAAGTCGCCAGCCCGTTCTATCGAGGGACCTGCGGTGATTCTGATTTTTGCGTTCATCTCATTTGCAATAACGTGTGCCAGTGAGGTCTTACCCAATCCCGGTGGACCATAAAATAGAACATGATCTACAGGTTCATCCCGTAATTGAGCCGCTTCTAGAATGATTTTCAGATTCTCGCGCACACTGTCTTGTCCGACCATATCATCAATGCGCTGAGGTCTTAATGCAATATTATCACGGTCATCATTTTGATCACGTCCGCCTACCATGCGTGCGTTTTCAGACATAAATTTCTCCAATGGTCGGTCACTTGTTCTATTATTTAGTATAGAGCCTACGCTCATCTCAGGCAATGCTGAGGCTAAACTAGATGATTCTCAAGTTATACTTTGACAAGCAACCACCACACCCGTAAACTAAGACGGGTTTCAACCAAATAGGATAATTAAAATGGCAAAACTTTTTGTTTCAGAACATCCACTTGTAAAACATAAATTGACTTTATTGCGTGATGTCGCAACAGACCATCGCCAATTTCGTGAGCTTGTGCGTGAATTGACACTACTTCTAACTTACGAAGCGACTCAAGACACAGGTACTTCTCCCAAAACAGTGCAAACACCGATGGGCAGTGCAAATGGTGTAGAAATCAGTGAGACAATCGGCTTAGTCCCTGTGATGCGTGCAGGCATGGGCATGGTTGATGGCATCATGGAATTGTTGCCGAGTGTACAAGTCTGGCATATTGGCTTATTCCGTGATGAAGAAACGCTCCGACCAGTTGAGTATTACAATAAACTGCCAGATGAACCCACGGTGCAAATCTGCCTTGTACTTGACCCGATGTTAGCAACAGGTGGATCAGCAGTTGCGACGATTAACATCCTCAAAAAATGGGGTGCCAAACGCATTAAATATATTGGTCTATTAGGTGCACCTGAAGGCGTGGAAGCATTATCGAACGCTCATCCTGACGTGCCAATTCATCTAGCTCAACTTGATGAAAAACTAAATGAAATTGGGTATATTGTGCCAGGTTTGGGTGATGCAGGTGATCGTATGTATGGGACAGCTTAGTGGCTAACCTTGCCTTTACAATTGTTTTTTTACTGAGCTTTAGCTTGACATTGCTTGTTGTCCCATTTGCTCGTTGGCTGAGTTTTAAAGTTGGCGCAATCTCTAAACCCAATTTCCGTCGTCATGAACTAGAGCCAATGCCTAAATTAGGAGGTCTTGCTATTTTTGTGGGATTTATTGTTGCAATAATTCTTGCACAATATCTCCCTGTGCCTCGGCAAGACCCAAATGAAATTACTCGTTTAACGGGGTTAATTTTAGGGTCAGTATTTGTGTTTGTGGTCTGGTTCTTGGATGATATTTACGAATTTAACTGGCTGATACAAGCCGTTGCACAAGTCATTACCGCGTTTATTGCAATTGCCTTTTTGATATTCATAGAATTTTTCAACAATCCCCTCACAGGGCAACAGACTGATCCTTGGTCTTTTTGGGTAACTGTTATTCTGACGATATTCTGGATTGGCTTGATGATGAACACCGTTAATTTCCTAGATGGCTTAGATGGACTTGCTGGTGGGGTTGCGGTGATAGCTGGCTTAATGCTCTTTGCAAACAGTGCATTTTTTGTGTCACCAGCTCAAACCAGTGTTGCTCTTCTACCACTTGCTATGACGGGCGCATGTCTTGGATTTTTAGTCTATAACTTTTACCCTGCAAGAATATATCTCGGGGGAGGCGCACCTTTATTGGGATTTTGGCTGGCATCGCTCAGTATTATTGGTGGCGCAAAAATGGCGACTATTCTATTGGTGATGGGCTTACCGCTAATGGATTCTGCATGGCAAGCATTTAGCCGATTACTACGCGGAGGAAATCCAATGCGTGGTGATAGAGGACATCTTCATTTTCGTTTGTTAGATACAGGCATTCTTAGTCATCGCCAAATCGTTTTATGTTATTATCTTTTCTGTGCATTTTTTGGTGTATTGACCCTAGTTTTAGAGAGCCAACTATACAAATTTATTGCATTTGCGGTGATGCTAATACTAATAATTGTAGGGCTTGCTATCTTAGTGCGTATTCCTAATCAAACTGATCATCAATAATCCTCATCATCATAATCTATATAGTCATCCTCTTCGTAATCATAATACTCATCTTCAAGGTCTTCGTAGACTACTTCATCATCGACATCATCTGAATCGTCATTTGCATCGTCTTTATTGAGTGAAATTGGTTTAGGAGCAGGTCGGCTTATACCAAAACGGTTCGGGCGTTCGTTATCATCATTTGATGATAGTGCGTTACTTCCAAATCTGGCGTTGGTAGGACGACTAAAACGGCTAACTGTTTCACTAGAACTATCATCTTTGCCGGTGTCATCTTCATCTCCTGATAATGACGACGTACGACCAAAACGTGATGTTCCAAACCGAGAGCTAGAGCTTTTGTCATCATCAGATAATTTTCCAAAACGACTGCCAAAACGATTTGTACTACTTTGATCAAATGACGCATCAGGTTTTTCTTCCTCATCCTCATTTGCATCTAATTGTCCAAATAAACTAGCAACAGCATCATCACCACGTCCACGCCTTAAAAGACTCTTATCATCATCTTCTTCATCCTCATCCAACAAACTAGGAGAGGCGGGACGACCTACAACACGAATCGTCTCTTCATCGTTTTCGCGAGGTATATCTTCCTCTACAGGTTCCTCATCTTTGCTAACTTCTGGTTTAGTAGGGGGACGAATGCCGAAGCGAGATGTGGTAAGTGGTTCTTTTTCAGTGCTATTGTCCTCCTCAGTGATAGACTCATCTTCTGACGCTAGAGATTCAGCAGGGGGACGAATACCGAAGCGAGATGTAGTAGGTTCTGCGTTTTCTTCCTCTGTTTCACTGGTCTCATTAGTAGAAATTGGTTTAGCAGGTGGTCGAATACCGAAACGGGATGAAGTAGAGGCTGGCTGTTCTTCTTTAGATTCATCCTCATCTTGTGGTGTTGCTGGTTTAGCAGATGGTCGAATACCGAAACGGGATGTTGTAGAGACTGGCAGTTCTTCTTTAGATTCATCCTCATCTTGTGGTGCTATTGGTTTAGCAGGTGGTTGAACACCTAAGCGAGATGTGGCAGTAGACTCTTTTTCTATCTTATCTTCGTTGTCTGCTTCTTCAATTTTCGGTTCTGTTGAACGACGTTCTGGCAAATTAATTCTTGCAGCAATGGCATCCCTCTGTTGTTTTTGCTCTTCGGTGAGAGGTTTTTCTTCTTTTTTGCCTTCAGCTAAACCACCAAAAGACGGCATAGAGATCGGAGCAGATTCCTCGACAGTCTCTTCGGCGACTTCTGGAATTTCTATGACTTCTAGCTGTGTTACAGGAATATCATTTGGTGCGCCGGGTACAGAAAATGCCAGTGTATAGATGCTGATTGGGCTATTATCGACATTAGCTTTTCGTCTTTCTTCACGTTCTTGCCTTTTCCGTTCTTTTTCGCGCTCTTTCTCTCGCTCCTCAATTGCCTCTTCACGAGTCATGGTATACATGCGATTGCCACGAAATGTCGCGCTATGTCCTGTAATACGCTCAATTGTGTATTCAATAGTACCCAAAACCAGAACCATCATCAGGTCAACACCCATGATGAGAACAAAAGTAGCCTGTAGAACAGAGATTATTTGGCTAAGAGGAGCTTGCAAGACTTCAAATAATTCTCCTCCTATACCGACTAAGAATAATGCCAACCCAACTACGCCTATACCAATCAACACCGAACGCCAGCCTTTTAAGTCCTTTGGGGTAGTGGGGAACATAGTATTGGCAATAGTGAAGATGATATAAATCCAAAGCCAGAATAAAGGCGCGCTTATAAGTAGATTAAAAGCAGCGGCAATATCAGTCAGTTCGCCTGAACTCATGCGCTCGACGACTGAGGTAATATCGAAAACATAATTAGCAATTGCCCAAACCGATATAAGTCCAATCAATAAGGGCATACTTGTGACAATAGCCTTACGGAATGGACTTGTACGTGGCGCAAGTTTAACAAAATTTAGATTGAGTTCACCAATTTCTTGCTTATCGGGCCATTTGATGTTGCGCTCTGCTCGTACATTGAAAATGCCAGCAGCCAAATAGTACACAACTTCGTGCAAGATGACTCCCGGCATAAAAAATGTATAATATAGAATTGTTGTAGTCTGATAATCATGCGTACTCAACCAACCCACTTTAAAAATGTGTTGATGCAACCAAGTTTCGATGCGACGCAATAATATGAACATGCCCGCAAGGAGCAATATTGATGCTATCAGACCAATAATACTCAGAGACTAAACTCCTTTAGCTTCGGCGGCTAATTTTACCAACTCTGTAAAATCATCTACTTTTAACGACGCACCACCGACTAACGCACCATCAATATCTGGTTGAGACATATAATCAAGCATGTTATGAGGCTTAACACTACCACCATATTGAATACGAACGGCATCTGCAACAGAATCACCATATAAATCACGAACTGTAGCACGAACAGTACCTCCAATTATATCATTGGCTTGTTCTGCTGATGCACTTTTACCTGTTCCAATTGCCCAAATCGGTTCATAAGCGATGACTATGCTTTCCATTTGCTCGGCTGTGATACCCGCTAATGCAGCGCGAACTTGCCCACCGACAAATGAGGATGTTTCACCAGCTTCATTTTGTTCCAAACTCTCACCAACAGCGATAATGGGTTTGATACCATTTGCTATGAGAGCTTTTGCTTTCTTGTTGACTTTCTCGTCGGTTTCACCTAGATAAGCCCGACATTCTGAGTGACCAATAATCGTATATTGGACGATATCTTTTAGCATACTAGCGGATACTTCTGATGTGTAAGCACCACTATCTTCCCAATGAGCATCTTGTGCTGAAATGCTAATATCGGTATCAATTAGTACATCAGCAACTGCTGCTAGTGATAAAAACGTTGGTGCAACTACGCGCTCTACGCCTGTAAATTCTGCTAATTTTGGTACAAGAGCTATCGCAAACTCAGCTGATTCAGAAACATTCTTGTGCATCTTCCAATTGCCCGCAATAATCGGGATTCTCATATTTTGACCTTTCATTCTTGTTGATTTTGTAATTCAATTGCACGTACGCGAACCCATTCAGGTGTTGCACTATCCTCTAGTATACCGTCCAATAGGCTTCTCGCATTATCTGCATTGCCTAATTGAATTTGTAACTCTGCACGAAGCAAATTGTATTCGATATTAACAGGATTCGGCTCAGTTATACCTAACAGAGTTGTGCGAGCGAGCGCGGTATTCCCATTGGCAAGTAAATTGCGAGCCGTTGCAAAATCAGTAATAGGGGAGTTTGTAAAATTCTCAGCGAATGTCGGAGTTATGGCTCCAGTCTCCTCTATAGATTGCAAAACACTTGCTAAGTTAATAGTACGAATATCGGCTACATTGTGATAGATGAAATTCAATGTTATGGGGCTTATAAGTGTGAAAATATCATTGTCACTTCGTGCTTCTTCACTGGCTAAAATGGCATAGATAACAGCTGCACCTGTATCGTCCATTTCTAGTGCAATTTGCGCGGCACTAAGATAGTAAACAATTGTAACTTCGATTTCATTAGGGGTATGTGTAATTACTTCTTGCCGTGATTCGGCTTCCGTACCATCAGTATAGAGACTTTTTGCACGCAGTAGGCTAATAACCGAATCGCCACTGGTATCTGGCAAATCCGATAATGATACATATGGCACATCAATATACGGCATACCATCAAGCGTCTCAATTGTCACACCATATTCACGATATGGCTCAATGTACGCATTTGCACCAAAAACAAGAAGCGGACTAATATCCATTGCAGAGACTTCTTTATCAAAATCAAGGAGCGGAGCTAATTCTTGTAAATTACCTGACATGCCTAATAAGATACTAAAACTGACGAAAACAATGATTAATAATGATGCACATCCACTAATTGTCCAAAAACGGTCTTGTTCATAAAACGGGGCTTGCTTTTGATACATGGTTGCAGTTTTGAAACCATTTTTATCCTTGGGTAACGGTGAGCCAATTCCGACAGCAGGTGGTGTAATGGTCAACTCGTTATTATATTCTGCGCGAATTTTTGCTAATGATTCTGTGGCGATTTCAATACGATTTGGGTCTAGCTCTGTCATATTACTGCGTTTGATTGCATCTGTTAGCGCAGATACTAAATCGTTAGCAGTCTCATAACGGTCATTGGGTTGTTTCTCTAAGGCTTTATATAAAACTGCTTCGACATTTGGTGGTAAATCTGGATTTACGAGTGATGGTTTAGGTAAGGCAGTATAAATATGATCATGAATAATAGAAAATGCGCTGTCGCCTGTGAATGGGACTTTACCAACTAAGAGTTCGTATAAAACAATCCCAAGTGAATAAATGTCGGTGCGCCCATCAAGTTGCTTGACTCCGCGTGCCTGTTCTGGAGAAATGTAATGTGGTGTCCCTAATAACATATCGGCACTCATTGTAGATTCGCCAGAAGACGCTAATCTTGCTAGACCAAAATCTGTCAAATATGGTATCCCTTCGGGGTCTATTACAATATTCGAGGGCTTTATGTCTCGGTGCAAAACTCCTTGCTCATGTGCATAATTTAGGGCATCACCAATTGCTGTAATTACACCTAGAACTCCATCCAAATCTAGTGGATCTTTAATGAACTGTTTTTTTAGCGTCCACCCTTGAACATATTTCATAACCAAATAAGGCTGTCCATCATGTTCATCATAATCATAAACAGGCACAATATGCGGATGACTCAACCTTGCAACAATCTGTGCTTCGCGTTTAAAACGTGCGACAAATCCTTCATCATCTAGAAAGTTTTGGTGCATGACCTTAATAGCTACTTCACGGTCTAATTGAGGATGATGAGCAAGATAAACGGTTGCCATACCTCCCTGACCGAGTTGTTTACCAAGTATATAGCCTCCGACTTTTTCGCCTTCATGCCACGTCATGCAATCACTCACTTTAGGTATGAAATTAAAATATAAAACAGCTGTGACTTAATTGAATTATGCCACAGCCATCTAAGTTATGCCTATTATTGTTCTATACGTAAAATGTAAAGATATTGTTGCCTTTTTGCAAAATTGATGAAGGTAATTCCCTTATTTATCCGCGAGTGCCGCTAAACCAGGCAGTGTTTTACCTTCCAACATTTCGAGGCTTGCGCCACCCCCTGTCGATATATGGGTCATTTTGTCCGCTAGCCCAGCTTGTTCAGTAGCTGCCGCCGAGTCGCCACCACCAATAATGCTCACAACACCCTTTTCTTGCGTGACTTTTGCTAATGCTTCAGCTAATCCGAATGTCCCTTTAGCGAAATTAGACAATTCAAAAACGCCCATCGGGCCATTCCAGACCACTGTTTTTGCATCTGCCAAAATATTGCTATAGATTTCCAAAGTTGCGGGACCTATATCGAGTACTTCCCATCCTTCGGGAACATCTTCACTCGCGGAAATTACTCGCATATTCGCATCATTACTGAAATCGTCCGCGATGCGGTTATCTGTTGGCAAAACGATTTTTTCACTGCCTTTTGCTAACATATCTTTAGCAATATCGAGTGACTCAGTGTCTACGAGTGATTTTGCCATTTCCCGTCCCTGCGCCGCAAAAAATGTATTTGCCATACCACCACCAATGAGCAGTTTATCGACCTTACTCAATAGAGCTTCAATAACATCAATTTTGCCAGCGACCTTGGCGCCACCTAAGATTGCCACAAATGGTTTTTCAGGATTTTCAATGGTATTTGCTAGATAATCAATTTCTTTTTCCAATAAGAAACCAGCTACAGCTTCCAGTTCATCTGCTACACCGACATTTGATGCATGGGCGCGATGAGCAGTACCAAAAGCATCATTCACAAAAATATCCCCATGTTTGGCTAACTGTGCCGCAAATTCAGGGTCATTCTTTGTCTCACCATTATGAAAACGCGTATTTTCTAATACGATTACGCTACCATCATCTAATGCCTCAATCGCCTTGTCAGCAACAGCCCCAATACAATCTTCAGCAAATGCGACCTCCACACCTAATTGTTCTGCCAAAACAGGTACAACAGGTTTGAGCGAAAATTCTGGTTTAGGTTCACCTTTAGGACGACCTAAGTGTGATGTTAAGATAATGGCTTTAGGTTTTTGTTCTAAAATGTATTTCAAGGTCGGAATTGATGCACGGATGCGTGTGTCGTCAGTTATAGTGTCTCCGTCTAAGGGTACATTGAAGTCAACACGGACTAATACTCTTTTTCCATTTAAATCTACATCACGAATCGTTTTTTTGTTCATTTTTTCTCCTAGTTGCTGAATTTTAGGTATCAAAAAAGGCGAGGTTAATGTCCTCGCCTTATCAAATTACATCTTGCTTAGAGCTTGTCACCCATGAATTTCACGAGGTCAGCACAACGGCTACTATAACCCCATTCATTATCATACCATGTGATGACTTTTACTAAATTGCCACTACATTCGGTAGAACCTGCATCAATGGTACTGCTAAATGGATTGCCAATGTAATCAACGGAGACTAACGGTTCGTGTGAAACATCGAGAATACCTTGCATTGCACCACCAGCAGCTTCTTCAAATGCCGCAATAAGTTCTTCTTTATTTGCAGGTGGATTTTCCACCTCTGCAACGAAATCAACCAATGACCCTGTAATTGTAGGGACGCGAACAGCCATACCATCAAACTTGCCTTCTAACTCAGGAATAACGAGTGATACAGCTTTTGCCGCACCAGTGGTTGTCGGGATAATATTCATAGCCGCCGCCCGCGCACGACGTAAATCTTTATGTGGTAAATCAACAATATTTTGGTCTGCTGTATAGCTGTGGATGGTCGTCATGTAAGCATTTTTGATGCCATATTTGTCGTTGACGACCTTTGCTGCAGGGGCGAGGCAGTTCGTTGTACAACTGGCATTTGAGACAACATGATGATTTGCTGGGTCATATTGGTCTTCGTTTACACCCAAGACAATAGTAAGGTCTTCGCCTTTTGCTGGTGCGCTAATGATGACTTTCTTTGCACCTGCTTTGATGTGCTTAGACGCGCCATCATAATCACGGAAAATACCTGTCGATTCAATTACAATATCAACGCCGAGTTCAGCCCAAGGGAGTTCTTCTGGATTACGAACAGATAGTGCTTTTATTTCATCACCATCAATCACCAACGCACCTTCTTTAACTTCAACAGTGCCTTCAAAACGACCATGTGCTGAGTCATAACGGAAAAGGTGTGCCATTGTTTCTAAATCGCCTAAATCATTGAATGCCACAATATCAACATCATCAGGGTAGTATGCCTTTAGAGTCTTCACAACCTGACGACCAATGCGACCAAAACCGTTAATTCCGACTTTAATTGCCATATAGTGTGTCTCCTTTTAATTGTATTTTACAAAACGAGTTCTTTACTCGTACTTTTAATAATGGACGCTAACCGTGCATCTTGATTTGCTACATTCAGGATAGCTGTCGCTAATTTATTTGTATCATGTCGCCAAGGACGTTCAAAATCGGTCAGGTCTGTATAATGAACATCATAGCGTTGTAATATTTCATGTTTTTCAGATGCAGGACGTACATATTTCGTATTATCGCCTGCATTTTCATCTGGATAAATATTATTTGCAATTACAGCTTGGAATACACCGCGCCCAATATGTCGTTCCATAGCCAAAATGTGTTCGGCAACAGAATATCCTTCGGTTTCAACAGGTTGTGTCGCGACATTACATACATAAATGATTAAAGCATCTGTAGCTCGCAGGGCATTCGCAATACCCTTAACCATCAAATTAGGCAAAATACTAGTGTATAAACTTCCTGGACCAATCACTACAATATTAGCATCAAGTATAGCTTGTACACTAGGTTCATATGCATGTGCATCGTTTGGTTCAATCTCTATTGTATCCAATGACCCCATCACATTGCCAATCTGTGATTCGCCCCGTACTTTGATGGTGCGCGAGGTATCTTTGAGTGTCACAGATGCTGTTAGAATAATCTCTTCTAAGGTAGATGGTAGCACCCGTCCATGAATATTTAAGACACGTTCAACTTCGACGAGAGCTTCGGCAAGGCTATTATGACCATTGCCACGTTGTTCGGCAACAATATTTGCTAAAGCCGCAATAAACAAGTTGCCAAATGAATGTCCAGCCAAATCACCCTCTGCAAAACGATACTGAAACAATTGGGTTAAGATGCTTTCTTCATCAGCGAGGGCTACAATATTGTTTCGAATATCACCCGGTGGTAGAACGCCTAAATCACGTCTTAATCGTCCTGAGCTACCACCATCATCCCCGACAGTCACGACAGCAGTGATATTACTTGTATAGTGTTTTATTCCGCGTAGGCTAGCAGGTAAGCCTGTACCACCACCAATAGCGACGAATTTAAACCCTTTTTGCCGACGATTAAAATCGACGACAAGGTCAAGGACATCACCTTGTTGCTGCCGTCGATATGGGGCGAGCAAATTTTGAATAATTCGACGTGTGCCGTAATAAATACTTCCTAAACCTAATACAATAATTATGAGGATTATCAACCAGCTTTGGGTATACGAGTGTAAAGGGAGGTTGGGGATATTTAATAACTGAATTAAGGCGAAAGAAAAGCCAATCGAAAATACTATTCCACCCAATAGCACCATCATAATCCAGCGCTTAATGCCGAGATTGGGTATGAGCCAACGCAATAGTCGAAAATTCGTCAAAAATTTCATTTCAGTTATAGACGACTCGGTAGTCGCAACCCAATACCTAATAAAATCAACGCTCCAACGGTTGTCAGAATGCCAACAGCTAAGGAGGCATCAAACCAGAATTGCTCAGGATACAAGCGAATCAGCGTGTCTGAATAGAAGAATTGCCACGTCCCATCTTCAAAAAATAAACTATGAAATCCGCTAAAAAAAGTATCCCATGCTGTAATAGCAATTAGAATAATGGCTATAATGAGTCCAATCGTCAAGATACTGCCTTGTAATAAGGCTAAACGTAATGCAAATAGGTTGACATTCCGCGCTAAGAACACCATAACGATTAGGGTGATGAGTCCTCCCCATAAGGCAAAGGTAAACAAGGCTTGGGCTACGACCTGAACATCGTGCATATGACTTAGTTCTTGGCTATTAAAAGCAGGGCAAGGACGGTCATCTGGTGGATAACATAATTCTCCAGGAAGTTCTAAATCTCCTAAATACTCGATTGGCTCATTATCAATAATATACAAAACACCATATGGACCGTAATTCAGACGATCATATTGCGACATACCGTAACGGTCAGGTGAAAAATTAGGACGATTATACTCGAAAGTTAAAAAGGTTGGCGTCATAATGAGTCTGGCACTGCCTATAGCCAACAATAATGGAATCATCAACATGATGAAAAAGCGCAGTATCCACGATAAAAGACCAGTCGATTTTGTCTTAATTTCTTCGCTTGAAGAATCCATCATTAGCGTAATTCCTCAGTTCCACCACCTATGATGAAATTTAATACTAAGGAATCAATAATCGTTTCCAAAGGCGCACGGTCATCAGTAAACAAGACTTCAGTACGATTTGTCTCGACTAAATTTACTGTGGCATCTGTTAAGACTTGGCGGAGCATCTCATGAGAATCAGAGGGTAGGTTATCTAAGTTGTCGAATAAATTTGTGCTGGTTGATTCTTCTTGGGTTGCTATGAGAATCGTATTGAAAGAGCGAGGAACATCTATCGAATGAATTGTCGGGAATACATAACTTAGAGTATTCGTCAGTGCATCAACTAAACGTCTATCGGTATTGGTACGCCCAACGTTAATGACCATCACGCCGTTATCAGCAAGATGTGCCTGAACTTCTTCAAAGAATTCTACGGTGGTTAAATGCCAAGGTATATAAGGTGGGCGATAGGCATCAATACCAATCACAGTATAGTTACCGTCTAGTTGGTTCAAAATATAACGCCCATCTTGGGCATAAGTTGTCAAACTAGGCATGGAAACACTATTCATTTGAAAATATTCTGCACCTACATCAATGATTTGTGGATCAATTTCAACGCCATCAATCGGTATATCACCATAAACTTCGATATGTTGACGTGGGATTGTTCCTGTTGCTAAACCAATAACCAAAAGCGAACTCATATCGCTCGGTGAAAAATCAGCATTAAAGTAAGGAGCTGCTAAAAAATAATCCCATGTACCCCCGTAAGAAAAGTCATCTGGATGCCAAATACTATGCACTCCTTGACCCTCATTTAGTAACAAATAACGATACCCATTATTATCTTGTTGCACTTGAATGTAGTTATAAGCACTTTCATCTTCATAAAGTAGTGCAAATCCCTCAATGGGTGGACGCAAAGGACCTGTAATTACAAAAAATGCCAATACAGCAATAATCAATGGCATCAGCAAATACACGAGTGCCTGCGTTTGTTTTTCTTTCCATAAACCATAAAAGGCGACCAAGAATAAGAGACTACCAAATATCAAAAATGTGCGTGTTGTACCTACAACGGGTATGAGATATAAAGTCGGTAAGAATGTCCCGATAATACTCCCGACAGTACTTATTGCATACATCTGACCACTTACTCGTCCAGCACTTTGAACATCTGTAACAGCCAAACGTATTGCAAAGGGTGACACTGTACCTAACAAGGTTATTGGTACAGCGAATAAAATGAGAACCGAAACAAATGACCCTAAAGCGAGTGCTGCTTCTAAATTTTGGAAGGCTGTTGCTGAAAATGTAAGGATAGGACGACTGACAAGTGGAACGAGGGAACTTAGAAATGCACCCCATAATACGATTTGGTACATCGTGCTGTGCTTAGGTGAACGGTCTGCCCAACGTCCACCAATGAAATAGCCAACCGTTAGATAGAGCAGCATCAATCCAATGATATTTGCCCAAACAAGGTTGCTGTTCCCGAAGACATATCCTAAAAGGCGCGATGCTGACAATTCTACAGCTAGAGTGGTCATCCCACTGGTAAAAACGAGTAAATATAGAAAAGCATTACCTGTTGATGATTCGACTTTAACCAACGCTTTTACCTTATCTCTGTTAGTCATTATGGAGCTATGCTAAGTTTAGCAAATGTTAACTTCACTCTGAAAGGGTTGATATGTCAATCGTAATTCGACCAACTACTATAGACGATGCACCTCAAATTGCTGAAATTATTCATTTAGCATTCGGTGAAAAATCGGCAGTATCTCAAATTTCAAGTTGTGTTAAAAATGGGAACACAAGTTTTGTCGCTGAAAAAGCAGGACAAGTAGTTGGCTTTGTAGATGGATTCGCAACTTTATCAGCTGAAGAAGAAAAACGTCGTGAACTTGATTTACTCGCTGTGCATCCTGATTGCCAAGGGCAGGGTATAGGAACAAAACTTATTGAATGTTACACAAACTTAGATATTCCTGCCGATTATATACGCTCTCTCATTGCAGTAGGCAATACACGGATGGAAAAAGCACTTACACGATATGGGTATTCACCACAGAATGATATTTGTGCGTTGTATGTTTCCACAGCTATTGTGGCTGAAAAGACAATAGCTCCACCGCGTCACTTTGTGCCTGTTTCAACCTACACATACAATGGCATCTGGCTTGAAGGTGAAATTACGCAACAAATGATAGATGCAGGTTTAAGTGTAAAACTTGACGAACAAGATACTTTAGGTGCTGTTGTCCCTGTTATGGATTTAGATGCGGTTGGCTTACTACAATCTAATAATTTTACACTGATTAAACTATACCGTTACTGGATGAAGCACTCTGCCTAAATGGGACGTTGAGCAAGCGCCGCAGTCAAATTATCGCCTTTGCGGATATGGATAGTCGGTACTTTCATTAAATTCAAGCGTCCGCGCACTTCATCTGATGACGCGCCACCAAATGTTGTAGGGTCTACATATACACACATCGGACGTATACCACGTCTCGCCAACACGTTAAATTCAGCGATCCAACTATCATCTAAAGATGATGTGACGATAATGATAGTCGCACCACGTGTTAAGTGGGGTGTTTCTAACGATAACATTTCTTTAAGGTTGTATTGTGATTGACTCCGAGCAATAGCCAATGCTTCTAATATCCGCGTTAATTGTCGATGACCACGTTCAGGCTGAAATAATTCTCTATCAGGTAGGTAACCTACAAAACCGAGTGCGCGCTCTAGTTCCATAAAATGGGCTGCGAGAGATGACGCAATAACTACAGCATACTCTTCTGTTGAGGGTGGAATTGCACTACCGTCAGGAATCACTGCTCCGTTGTTAGCAAAACGCCGTACGCTCGGGTCTTCCACTAAAGATGCAACTGAGAAATCCACAAATAGCCAAATATCAACTAGGGGGTCAATTTCAAACTCCTTGACGATAATTTTCCCACGTCTAGCTGTACTTTTCCAATGTACCCGATTAATACTGTCGCCCGAAACATAATCGCGGACACTCGCTGCATTTGTGGTGATATTTTGTGTGATATGGCGTTGGGGTTCACCCCCAGAAATAAGACCCGTCGGCAATTTGAATTGTGTGATAGGCACACTACGGGGGTAGATAATCATGCGTTCGGATGCATTGATTTCCCGAGGCGTCATAAATAACCCGAACGGGTCACCACTGATAATTGTCATTGGACCCAAACGAAATTCACCACGAACAATGCAATTCGTATCAACTTGCCACATGTACTCACCATTTGGTAGTAAAGGTGGCACAACATGACTGGCTTTATGTCCTGGTAAGTCAGAATGGTCACGCACTTCTAGCCATAACTTTGGCAGAAAGAAAGCATTTTTTACTGAAAATCGCTCAGTAAAATTTCGTCCGACCTGAGAACGTCGGCTAGTGGTTCTCCGTCCAACACGTACACCACGTACAGCTAACCATGACCAAAGCAATGACAGTACAATTAATCCACCGAATAGATACGCTAGATTAAAGAAAACTGCTTGCCCTGTAAAAATGCCAATTATCAAGAGAGCATTGATTAATAGCCAGATAGTATTGCGTCTATTGTGCATCATAACTAGCGAGCATTTGCCCCCGGAACTGGCGTACTAGCAAGAATGTCTTGTACAATGTTTCTAGAGGTAATGTTATTAATACGTGCTGATGGACCGACAATAATACGATGAGCTAATGTCACTTCAGCTAGTGCTTTTACATCATCTGGTACAACATAGTCGCGACCAGCCATTGCCGCCCGTGCTTGTGATGTGCGGAATAAACCAAGTGAACCACGTGGACTACTGCCCAAATAAACATCCGAATGGCGACGTGAAGCTGTCACGAGGTGAATGATATATTGCTTAATTTCTTCTGCAACATACACTTGTTTAATAGCTTCTTGAGCATTAATAAGATCGTCTACGCTGATAACCTGTTGCAAATTCCGAATTGGATGTTCATATTGTTGAGCAGAAAGAACCGTCAACTCTTCTTCGGGAGTAGGGTATCCCATTTGAATCCGCATTAAGAAACGGTCTAACTGCGCTTCTGGTAAAGGGAATGTGCCTTCGTATTCAATAGGGTTTTGTGTTGCTAGAATCATGAAGGGTTCATCCATCGGATGGGTAACACCTTCAACAGTGACTTGTTTCTCTTCCATTGCTTCTAACAAGGCAGATTGTGTTTTGGGTGTTGCACGGTTGATTTCATCAGCGAGAACGATTTGTGCCATAATCGGACCTGCACGAAATTCAAATTCATTGCTTCGCTGATTATAGATTGAAACACCCGTAACATCGGACGGTAACATATCAGGCGTGAATTGAATACGACTGAAGCTACATCCAATAGCTTTTGACAACGAGCGTGCCATCATAGTCTTGCCTACGCCCGGAATATCTTCAATTAAAATATGACCACGACACAACAAACCTAAGACTGCCAAACGCACTTCGTTACGCTTGCCAATAATGACTTGACCCACACTTTGAGCAATACGTTCAGTAATATCTGCCACCACTCGAATAGGAGGGGCTTGATTTGAGCGACGTGTTGATTCTGGATTGTTCGACATATACTCACTTTTCCAAGGACGGTAACATTGCACACTCAGTATGCCTGAAAGTACAAAAAATATCCTCTACGTCTTTCCTACGGATTACCAACACACAGTATAGCCTGATTCATAAAAAAATGAAGTTTTCACATTTGAGACATACAATATCACGATGCAAAACCATAAATGCTTGCCCTTTATTCGTCAGGCTGTATAATAATCTCTATACAAATAAACACAATCTCCGAATGAATTTAATTGCTTAACTTGATACACGCCATTTTGTGAAATACAATGGAGTTTGAAAATGTTTTGTTAAGCACTTTTTTGTTGATGACTGTTCTGCACCCGATTAGAATACATCGGGTTACTTTCTTGAGAGGAGTACACTATGGCGAAATCGCGGACAGAATTGATGGTTGAACGCCTGCGTGACTTACAAGGTACTACACCAGAAGTTGAAGCATCGGCTGTAGTCAGTGTCGATGGTTTAATTATCGCATCGTCACTTCCTGCTGGTATTGAAGAAGACCGTGTTTCTGCGATGTCTGCGGCAATGCTG
This sequence comes from Phototrophicaceae bacterium, assembly GCA_965230145.1. GTDB lineage: Bacteria > Chloroflexota > Anaerolineae > Aggregatilineales > Phototrophicaceae > JAUZRW01. The sequence goes on along the minus strand of CBDDKI010000002.1, from coordinate 408,417 downwards.
TCCCTTGGTGAACGTATTGCATCCGAATTAGGACGTGGTATGCTAGACCAAGTTTATGTTAAAGGGATAGATGGCTACGTTATCTTAATGTCTGTTGGTGATGAAGCCGTTTTGACCACGATTGTACGCAAAGATGCAAAACTAGGTCTTATCTTCCTCGATATGCGCCGTTCAGCCGACGACCTCGAAAAACTCGTCTAAATTAGGCGCAAAACACCCGAAAGTGGGCGTTTTTACAATTGATAGTGTAAGTTTGGCGGGATGACTAAAATTATCCCGCTCTATCGTTTTTATTAGAGCCTATAGGTGGATAAATGACACATCCGAAATATATTTTCTGTACAGGTGGCGTGGTAAGTTCTGTTGGGAAAGGAATCACCGTTGCCGCTATTGGACGTATTCTAAAAGCGCGTGGCTTGAAAGTCTCCATCCAGAAATTAGACCCTTACCTAAATGTTGACCCTGGCACAATGAGTCCTTATCAACATGGTGAAGTATTCGTCACCGATGATGGGGCAGAGACCGATCTTGATTTGGGACATTATGAACGATTTGTTGACGAAAGTGTGAGCAAAGCCTCTAATGTTACAGCAGGACAAGTGTATGTCACTGTATTAGATAAAGAGCGCAAAGGCGATTACTTAGGGGGGACAATACAAGTTATCCCTCATATTACTAATGAGATTAAACGTTGTATCAAACGAGTTGCATTACAGGATGAAGAACTGGATGTTGTTATTGTAGAAGTGGGCGGGACTGTCGGTGATATTGAAGGGCAACCCTTCATTGAAGCCTTACGCCAAATGCGGACTGCCTTAGACCGTAACGATTCTCTCTATGTTCATGTGACATTCCTACCCTATATTGGCGCAACAGGCGAACTTAAGACGAAGCCGACACAACACAGTGTGCGGGAACTACGTAGTATGGGTATTCAGCCACAGGTCATCATTGCACGGACGGATCACGAGGTGACAGATGGCATCGTAGAGAAAATTTCGCAGTTCTGCGATGTAGATAAAGAAGCTGTCGTCCCATTAGTTACCGCAGATAATATTTATGATGTCCCTTTATCACTTGAAGATGCAGGATTAGGCGATTACATCATGAATTGGCTTACTCTCAAGCCTAAAAAGGTGATAGATTTGTCTGGTTGGCGAAAAATTGTCGAACAAATGCACAATGCCCAAGAAGAAGTGACTATCGGGATTGTCGGTAAATATGTCGAATTGCATGATGCCTACATGAGTGTTAAAGAAGCACTCGTTCATGCCTCTGCTGCTCATGAACATAAACTCAAGGTGAAATGGATTCAATCCGATGACCTTGAAAAAGGACGCAATATAGAGGAACTAGCAACACTTGATGCAATTGTCGTTCCCGGTGGATTTGGCTATCGTGGTGTAGAGGGTAAGGTTGTTGCAGCACGCTATGCACGTGAGAAGAAAGTGCCATATCTAGGTTTGTGCCTTGGGATGCAAGTCATGTGCATTGAATTTGCCAGAAATATTCTGGACTATGAAGATGCGAATAGCTCTGAATTTAATGAGAATACGCCTTACCCCGTAATTAGTCTTATGCGCGAGCAAAGAGACATCACCGATATGGGTGGGACAATGCGTTTAGGTGCTTATCCCTGCAAATTACAAGCAAATACACTTGCGGCGCGCGTATACGGTTCTGAACAAGTTAACGAACGTCATCGCCATCGTTTTGAATTTAATAATGAATTCCGCGATGTTTTCCAGCAAAATGGTATGTCATTAAGTGGTTTAAGCCCAGATGGATTACTCGTTGAAATTACTGAGATTGCTGACCATCCATACATGATAGGCAGTCAATTTCATCCAGAATTTTTGAGCCGCCCGACGCAAGCCCATCCACTATTTCTGGGCTTAATTGAAGCGGCACTCGAATATAAAAAAACAACAATGACAAACCTGAAAGCCGATAGCTAAAATTTGGAGGGTGAGTTCCTTTCGCCCTCATGAACCATATTCTCAATAATTATTCAATTATTATCTGTTAATTATCGTACTACTCGTCATAAAGCCGAGAATTAATAGGCGAATTAAGGATTAAATTATGTCAATAGAAACAATTATTCGTGCGATGCCAAAAGTTGATTTGCATGTTCAATTAGAAGGTGCAATTTCTAAAGAATTTACAATGTTAGTAGCAGAGCAAACAGATATTGCACGTTCTTACAAAAAAGCTAAAGACTATCGTACTGCAATGGAGCTTTTTAAAGAACCGAAATTTGACAAGATTGATGAAATTGCTCGTGAAAGTTCATCTTGGGTGCGTCATCCAGAAGACCTTGCGCGAGTTGTTTATGATTTAGCCGTTAATTACTCAAAGCAAAATGTCAAATATGCTGAAATAGCAGTTAATCCTGCGATCTATACCGATTTAGGTATGACCTTTCAAATGCTCTTAGAAGCGTTAAATGATGGCGCAGACCGCGCTCAACGTGCATGGGGCGTTGACCTCAATTGGGTTTTGTCTATGCCTCGTGAACGTCCACGCAAAAGTGATGATATTGCTCGGTGGGCAACCAGCGTCACAGCCCAAAAAGGCAATGTGGTTGCCATGAGCGTTGTTGGGCGTGAAGATGCACAACCGATAGCTCAATTTAAAAAAGCATTTGCCACTGCAGAGAAGAAAGAATTGCCACGCATCACACATATGTTTAGTTATCCTGATGCCGATTCCTTTGATGGGGTAGTTGAAACAGTAATGCCAAATCGTATTACAGATGCTTGGGGGGTTTTAGATGACCCTGATGCCGTCTCTTATCTCGTAGAGCATGATATCCCGGTCGTCGTTACTCCTACACGTGAAGTTAAGCTAGGGCGTATTAAATCTGTTGCAGAATATCCGATTAGTGAAATGCTCGATAATGGCTTGAATCTGATTATTGGTTCGGGAATGCCTGCATTTTTTGAAACAAGTTTAACAGATGAATATATCAAATTAGCTGAGGGTGGGGTAAGTTTGACCGAAATACAGTTGCTCATTCGGAATAGTATCCGCGCAGCATATATGCCTGCAGAAGCCAAAAGCGACTTGATGGTTGAATTTGAACAATCCATTATCGAATTGCAAGATTAAGTTGAAATCTAAAGGGGCTTTTCTACAAAAGCCCCTTTTTAGTATTTAATCAATTTCTGTGACTGTAATATCGCCACTTCGATGCCCATCAACGGGAATCCGAATTGTTAATACCCCTGTTTTACTCAATTTTGCCTTGGCTTCATCTGATTTCACAGGAATATCTATCTGAACAGTGCGGTCAAACACGCCAAATTTACGTTCGCGTGCGATAAATGTTGCTCCTTCTGGCACGTCAGGAGCAAGTGTCTCGCCACGAATAGTTAAAATATTAGCTTCCATCGAGACTTCAATACTTTTTGGGTCAAGTCCATCCAGTGAGTTTGTTTGGACGACAAGCTCGTCATCATGCTCGTAAATATCTAAGCGGACAGCCGCACCAGCCGTTGCGATCTGGACAGCACTCTGCACTTCTTTAATACCTTGACCAATAACCTTACCTGTTGCATCGCGCAACCGATTCAATTCTTTCATCAAGTCGACTCTTTGTTCATCAGCCATCATGTACTCCTCTATCTTTAACAGTTTCATACTCTATACGTTAAGCATAGCACAAAGTCGCAAAAAAAAGCGCCGAACTTGTGTCCGACGCTTTATATCTTACCTATTTGCAACTTAGGCTTCGGTAAATTCGCCTTCAACTACGTCGTCGTCTTCTGGACTTTCATAGTCACTGCCATTGCTTGCACCTTCTTGCTGGGCATATAGCTGTTGAGATAGTGCATGGCTTGCGTTTTGCACAGCATCCATCTGGCTACGGATAGCATCTACATCGTCATTTTCGAGCGCACTGCGTAACTCATTGACTTGGCTCTCGATTTGATTACGATCATTATCGGCAACCTTATCACCGAGTTCGCTGAGTGACTTCTCAACTTGGTAGATGAGTGAGTCAGCTTGGTTACGAATTTGAACCAGTTCAGCACGCCGTTCATCTTCGGAACGATTGGCTTCAGCTTCATTGACCATTTTTTCTACTTCGCTATCAGAAAGATTGGTCGAAGCGGTAATGGTTATCTTCTGTTCTTTACCCGTTGCCTTGTCCGTTGCGCTCACATTGATTATGCCATTCGCGTCAATATCGAATGTCACTTCAATTTGTGGCACACCGCGTGGGGCAGATGGGATACCCTGCAACTGGAATTCACCTAGTAACATATTATCTTCTGCCATTGAGCGTTCACCTTGGAAGACACGAATGTCTACGGCAGGTTGATTATCCACTGCTGTCGAGAAAATCTGTGATTTCTTAACAGGGATAGTTGTATTACGCTCAATCAACTTGGTGAAAACACCGCCCATAGTTTCTAAGCCAAGACTTAATGGGGTAACATCCAGCAAGAGAATGTCATTCACATCACCAGATAGAACACCTGCTTGCAACGCAGCACCAATCGCAACAACTTCATCAGGGTTGACGCTCTTGTTTGGTTGCTTACCAAGTCGCTCACTTACTAAGTCTTGTACCATTGGCATACGGGTTGAGCCACCAACAAGTACGATTTCATCAATTGCATTTTTATCCAAGCTAGCATCGTCTAATGCTTGGTTTACTGGTGTAATTAAACGTTCAAGCAAATCAGCGCTTAATTGGTCAAATTTTGCACGAGTCAATGTGATATTAAGATGTTTCGGACCACCTGAATCTGCTGTGATAAATGGCAAATTAACGTCTGTCTGCATTGTGCTAGAAAGTTCAATTTTGGCTTTCTCAGCGGCTTCCTTCAAGCGTTGTAGCGCTTGACGGTCTTGGCTGAGATCAATACCTTGATCTTTCTTAAATTCACTAACCAACCAATCGACGATTAAATCGTCCCAATCATCACCACCGAGATGAGTATCACCACTGGTTGCTAGTACTTCTACGATACCATCCCCAACTTCAAGGATGGAAACATCGAATGTACCGCCACCAAGGTCGAATACGAGAATTTTCTCATTGGTTTTCTTATCTAAACCATATGCTAGTGCGGCGGCTGTTGGCTCATTGATAATACGAAGTACCTCTAAACCTGCAATCCGACCAGCATCTTTTGTTGCTTGGCGTTGACTATCGTTGAAGTAAGCTGGGACAGTAATCACAGCTTGGCTTACATCCTCACCAAGATAACTTTCAGCATCTTTTTTGAGTTTCCCCAAAATCATGGCGCTGATTTCTTGTGGCGAGAAAACCTTGTCCATTGCAGGAACATTTACACGAGCATCATTGCTCTTACCACTCACAACTTCATAAGGAAGTCGTGAAATTTCACTTTGAGCATCTTCAAAATTCATGCCCATTAAACGTTTGATGCTGAAAATTGTATTATCAGCGTTTACAACACCTTGACGTTTGGCGGCTTGCCCGACTAAACGCTCTTTGTTTTTGTTGAATGCGACAATTGAGGGGGTTGTGCGGCTACCTTCTGCATTTGCAATGACTGTAGGCTCACCACCTTCAAGTACCGCGACAACTGAGTTCGTTGTACCTAAGTCAATACCGACAATCTTACCCATTATTTTTCCTTTGGAATGTCTATTTGAGTTTCTTTTTCTATGTTTTGTTACAAGAACATTGTAATGCTGATATGTATGAGGAGTGTCAGATGAATATCAGAGGAATGTAAACAATAATTGTTCCTGTTTGATGTATATTTACATTGGGAGAAATAGTCTATGAAACATGGGTAACTCTAGTTCGATTGACTACGAAATGGCACGCCACGTCTTTGCATACAATTGGAATAAGATGTCGGAGCGAGATCATAGCGTTTTACTTCAAGTCGACATTGTGTCAAGTCATCTCGATAATTGTTAAAAATTTCATCACTCTCACAACCATAATCTTGACAAAGGTTGTATGCATCAAAACGGTTAGCCAAATCAAAGACTTCGACAATTGTAAAGATGACACCAAATAATATAGTTGCAGTTAGCAAGATGATGAGGGCAATCCGCCGTATCCATGAACGGATTAATACTAACGGATCAGTCTTAATGTTTGAGTTTGATGGAGATTTGAAGATTGCCGTATTGAGTTTTTCAACGAGTTTTTTCGTGCGTGGATCGTCATAAGCTATAATTAATTCCTTAGCTTCTTTATACCTACCTTCTTTTGCCAGTTTTACAGCTTGTGTGTAATCTTCTTTAATTCCCACAATATATCCGTCTTTTAAACAGTGTATATTTACTGTAGCAAATCAAGCATTTCACTAACAACTGAACGGACACTATTCTTGTCAATTGCTGTACATGGGACAACGGGTATGTTACCGCTAATACCAGTTCCATCTCTCACTTCGTCTAAGCTCACCGCATTATCCATTTCCATTTTGTTTGCCACTACCATAAATGGTACATCTTCAAAATTAGAAAATGTCTCAATAAGTTCAGACGCATCAGGAAAGGAGGGCGGGTCAGTTGCATCGACCAAGACAATAAATCCATTCATATCTTTAGCAAGGGCTTCCCACATGAAGCTAAAACGTGTTTGCCCGGGTGTTCCATAAAGATGAACTCTTTCATCGTCAAAATCGACACGCCCGAAGTCCATTGCAACAGTGGTTAATGCTTTAATTCCTTTGTCCTCTGTCGTGATGCTTCGCTCAGTTTCTACAGGTTCAATATCAGACCCATGTTTTACAAATTCAGTTTTTCCAGAATTAAAAGGTCCTGTCACGACTATTTTATAGACAGCCACATAACCCTCCTAAAGGGTAATTTAATTGTCAGTCAATACAGTCATTGTACGCTCAAATATGCACTCCCGCAAGCTAATTTAATGGCTAGAAAAATCAATATAGTCTACAGGAATACCTTTTGATAAATAAAGCTCACCTTCTGGATTGTGGAAAATGAGACCATTTTTATATGCTTCTTTCGCGTGAATAGTCAAGATTATTGGCTCATTCGTGCGTCTTGATGCTACTAATACTGCTGTATCGTAACTAGTTGTCATGTGAACATACTGACGCTGTTGAGCTGATAAACCATTTTTTCTGATGTTAATCAGTGCTTTTGCATTTGTACCATGAAATAACTTAATAGGTGGTTCAATGCTGGGATAGACAATCGTTGGTTTACTATGTCCATACATTGCACGAATGTGATTATCCATAATCTCATAGCGTTTCTTAGCATTGTCATCACCATTGTGGACAATCGACTCTAGGTCGTCTCTTGAATAAGTATCTCCATATTTGTGCTTAATAACCGCCCATACATCGTTTAAGGGGGCAAAACCTCGTTCATCTAGGGCAATGTTAAAGTTTTCAGGGTTATGCCTGAGTACGACAGCCAAAAATTTGGATAAGCGCTTCAAATCTTTTTTCATCAGATTTCTCGCATGAATAGACTATGATGTGTCATAATTAGACTATTATTATACATTGCTAGACTTTTTGAGGATACATTCATGGAATTACTAGGTATAGATATAGGTGGAACAGGTATTAAGGGTGCAGTCGTGGATACTGAAAAGGGCGAATTTATTGGTGAACGGCATCGTATCCCTACACCACAACCTGCAAAACCCAAACCTGTTGCTGAAGTAGTCGCGGAGATTGTAAAACATTTTAATTACTCTGGACCAATTGGTGTGACGTTTCCATCGGTCATTCAAAATGGTGTTGCGCTTACGGCGGCGAATGTTGATGATGAATTTATAGGAACAAACATCTCTGAGCTTATTCAAAATGAGACAGGCTTGCCTACCATCACGCTTAATGATGCGGATGCCGCAGGTATCGCTGAAGTACGCTTTGGAGCGGGCAAGAATCATCAAGGCTCAGTAATAGTGATTACACTTGGTACAGGTATAGGGAGTGCAATGTTCAGACGTGGTGTCTTGTACCCTAATAGTGAACTTGGGCATATTTTTTTGAAGAATGGGATTGAGCCAGAAAACTACGCGGCAAGTCGTATTCGCGAAGAACAAGACCTCAGTTGGAAGAAGTGGGGTAAACGCGTTAATAAAGTATTACAGCACATTGAATTTATTTTTTCACCTGACCTCGTGATTATCGGTGGTGGGGTGAGCAAGAAGTATGAAAAATACTTCCCGTATATTGATATTAAAGCCGACCTTGTGCCTGCTGAATTACGCAATGATGCAGGTATTATAGGGGCAGCACTCGCCGCAGAAGAATTAGCATAGCCTGATAGCTATAAGAACAAAAAAGCCAACAATACATCGTTGGCTTTTTCATTTATGCTAATTTGTTTTAACCCACGTCAGCAGGTTGGGTAGGCGAGGACTGCACACTCAATTCATATTCATCATCACCCTCATCTCCAGCGCGGAACGATGCAACAATATTTTCGTTATCGTCGCTTTGTTTTTGTAGTTGTTGTTGTACAGCTTGGAAGTATTTACCGTTTTGATTCGCGACAATACCCTCAACTCGTTCTACAAAAGTGGAAAATGGATTTGGATTATTTGCGTATGGACCTGATTGCATATCATAGAAATTTTTCTCAGCTTGCAATTCTTCTGCCGCCGAGCGATAAGAACTCCAGTTTTCACCATATTTATAAAGGCTTTCTAATGCTGCCGCACCAGCAACCAACAAACTTACAATAACCGTGATGCTATCAACACCAATTCGCCACATCGCCTCAGCCGTCACATCGCCATTGTTGAATACACCAGCAAGGAAACGAGCTAATGTCGAATTAATACTCACAAGCGCGGGGATAATTAATGCACCAATAACAACAATACGTTGATATAAGAAATAAGTATCTTTATTCTCAGTGGCTTTACTATCGTAATAAGACCATTGGCTGTGCCAGCGTTTTTCGAGGTAGAAACGTTCTCGTGGTGGAGCATTCTTTTTAATGAAAATTGGGGGAGGCCATGCAGAATCCGGCATGACAACCCATTCCTCATAACTTCCATCAGGAGTGGTTATATTTGTTGGAGATTTGTTTTCCATAGCACTTGCCTTTTTGCTTGTATTAGCTATTGGCGTTACTGAGTCCGTGACAGATTCACTAACTTTGTCAGTCATTATATCATTGGCTGTACTTGTTGCTTTTTTCTCAAGGGTGACAGTGACATTCTCATCATTACTTGTCTTAAATTCAGCGACAATGGCTTCATTTCCTTGCTCTGAAGCCTCACCGTCTGAATTCGCTGGCGTTTTAACTTTTTCTACACTAATTTCAACATCTTTTTCAGATGAAGTAGATTCTGCATTTTCAAGATTAGTTGTATTGTCTGAATCTTTAGATTTCATAGAAAATCTCTCTGTATAAGCCAATACTTTGACTGATGACTAAATCATACACTAAATATTGAATACGCACCGCTAAACTTTGTGGGTAATTTCAAAACACTATAAATAACCTTAGTTGCTTGAATTTTGCTCTATTTTAGGTATCCACAACTCATAACTGAAGCCGTTCATTGATACAGTTTCGTCTAATTCATAATATTCGTCGATTGCTAACAGAATTGGCACAGGAAATAAATCTGCTCGGCGAATAATTAATCCTATATCGTGATTTTCGATGAGTTCCAGCAGATTAGATGGGTCATACAAATTATTTTCCCATAGATTACGGAGTTGTACCGCGTTTGTCACTACTTCACGATTCGCTTGAATAACAAAGCCAGCATCTTCTGAAATAACTAGACCGTCAGTTGCTTCAACTCGTTCAGTGATAAGCCAACCGTTCTCATAATCTTCTGTATTAGGAAAATGTCCAGTAACTGCATAACCAACTGTCCATTGAGCGGAGTCGAATAGCGGATATCTATGCCCTGGCTTTGGAGAAATATTCAATATCTCCGCAACAGGCTCATAAATACTAGATGTAGGTAATTTAATCACTAATCCGCCATAAATCAGTAAAAGGATTAAGCTGAAAATTGCGAGCAGATTTGGGTTAATTGGTATGCTTTGTAAAACAGCCGAAAGGTAATTTTTATCGGGTAGATTCCAGTTATTCTTTAGACTTCGGGCAGTGAATATGCCAGCTAATATACATGCTGAGGCTAAGGTTGTTGCGAAATAACTGTCGCCAGCACCCCATTTGCCAGCCCCAACTGTACTAGCTAAGGAAACAATAAACCAAATACTATAGACTGATAATCGGGTAAAATACAATTCATACGCTGTAAATAACAAGGCTAAAATCAATAATGGGAAATGTAGGTCAACAAATAGTCGTAACAAGCTGATAAATTGCTCTGTGATATATTCATTCTGATTAGAGCTAATGATATTAATCCACCATTGTCCGTCAGTAATAACCATCGCCCAAGCAAAAATGATTCCCGCAATGACCGATAATCCGACACTGTATTTTAAAGCTAGGCGCGGATTGCGTAGAAATAACCATCCGCCTACTGCTAAACACGTAGAATACGCAAGTTGTTTCGTGTATCCAGCGAGCAACAACAAGAGAAAAGCGATCAGAATCCGCCGATTTCGCCCCTTTTTGCTCAATTGAAGGGCATTTGCTATAACGACGACGGATAATGTCTCAAACATCACCATCAGCAAATGTTGCCTTAATAACGGTCCTATGTGATAAATAAAGTTAGATGCTAAAAAAGCACTGCCAGCTATAAGACCGATCCATAAATGTTTTTCTTCACGCCATATGGCATAAGTTATCGCACTTGAAGTAATTAAAGTCGCTACAAAGATGATAAGGCGTCCATACCAAAAATGTGCCCCAAATAACCACACAAAGGGCACCATCAATACATGGAAGAATGGTGCGTAACCACTTGCGTAAAATGGATATTCGTCATTATCACAATAGGGGCATTCCCCATCTGCGAGTAAAATAGCATTATTGAGTTCAAAACCTTCTGCTTGGTCATAATCAAAAGGGAATGGAATTAAAGCAATCCCAAATGAGATGTAAATAATGACGTGTAAGGTCATTATCAAAATTATTATCGCTAATAGGCTATTTTGTATCAGTTGCCAATAATTAGAAGAATTTGTCATGTTCTGTAGGTATCATTTATCTGAGATTGAACCTGTAAATTAGCCTCTTAAAGAATAAAAATCAATAGGTACACCTAAAGGAGAAAGAAAATGGAATATGATTTGCCAGAATTCAGTATGAAAGATGCTAAACAACGGGCATTACCTTTTGCGAAAAGTGTATTCGCTGAAGATTTAGTAAATCTAAATATCGAAGTGGATGGTCGATGCAGAGCCATCTTTAAGAAGAGCTATTTCGTCTTACAAGATGATAATACTGAACCGAGTAAATCACAGTGGAGCACTTTGAAGAAAAAACTAAAGCGTCATAATCGTGGTGTATTTGTGTTCAAAGAAACTGGTGAGATTACTTGTCACGATAATCTTGAAACTGACTGCTTTTATGTCGATTTTGGTTTTTATAAATACAAGTAGAATCAGAAAGGACTTAGTCTCCTAAGCCCCTGTACTGATTATTCACTGTTTTTCTGTTCTTTGCGGAAGTTTACGAAACGATACCCAACTCCACGCTCTGTGAGGATATATTGCGGGTTGGAGGGGTCTTCCTCTATTTTCTCACGCAAATAATTAACATATAAACGCACATAATGTGCTTCATCACGATATTCATAACCCCATACTTTTGCTAGCAATTGGTCATGTGGAACAGTCCAACCAGCATTTTCTATTAGATGATAAAGCAAGCGGTATTCTGTTGGGCGTAATTTCACACGCTCACCATCTACAATGACTTCACGTTGATTGAAATCAACACTTAAATGATCATCTATTTTGAGAATTGCATCAGTAGGGGAAGTGGAAGGATTTTTCCAACGGCGCATGACTGCCTTAATTCTGCTGGATAGCTCACGGGGACCGAATGGCTTAGTGACATAATCATCCGCACCAAGTTCAAGACCATAAACTTTATCGTTCTCATCACCTTTAGCAGTCAACATAATGACTGGAATATCAGAAAATTCACGCAACATCCTCAATGTTTCAAAGCCATCTAATTCTGGCATCATCACATCGAGTATGACAATATCAGGTAATTGTGTACGCACAGCATCAAGAGCTTCTAATCCATTATGAGCTTCAATTACTTGATGCCCTTCAAGCTCTAAATTCATACGGATGAATCCAATCATACGTGGTTCATCATCAACAACAAGAACACGCTTGGTATCTCGTTGTGAAGAATTTGGTAAATTTGACATAGTTTTGTTTTCTTACCTAGCCTTCTATCTAATCACGGTAGGTTAATGGGAAGTCTAGTGTATCTTCATCACCGGGCCATACCTGAATATAATTCAGACGGTGCATCGGGACAATAACAGTTGTTACCCCTTCATCAACCCAATCTAACTCTTTATCACTTCTCATTCTTGGGTTTTTACCAATTACACAACTATCTTGCGCGGAAGGCAATTCCTCAACTTCTACTTTAACAGGTTCTGCGTTAGAGATGTGTAAAACAATGGTATACATAGTATATTGTAAATCCTTTTACTTAAAATAAATATGTGCGACCAATTTACCTAAGCGTACCTCATCTCCATCACGCAAGACACGAGGTTGATTTGGTAGCAAGCGTTGTCCATTAAGATAAGTACCATTGGAACTGCCTACATCTAATAACATTAGGGTATCTTCATTAACTTCAAGTGCAGCATGCTGACGAGATACACCCTTTTCTATCGCTCCATAAGATGCAAAGTCTACATCAGGCTTAACGGTGCTATTAGCATCAGAACGCCCAAAAATCACACGTTGTGCTGGTTCAACAGTCACAGGCTCATCAACATCCCGTACATGAATGATAATTACCGACCCTTGTTTGAAGCGTGCTGCGCCCCAAGTCGCTTTAGCAATATTTGCATCATTTTCATCGTCAATGCGTCTTGTAGGAATTGTTGCTTGACCTTGAGTAACGCTTGTTAAACTGTAACCACATACATCACAGAATAATATACCTTCTCGGTTGCCTTCACCGCAATTTGTACACTTTATCATAGTTAATTTGCTCTAATATATTGTGCAATTTTATGAAGATTGCCAGAAATTATTTACAAATGTGATTAAACTTTTCCAAACTGTATTAGCTCAGTTAAAGTATATATTGGTTGCTTATTCATTATCAAATAGCGTTGTAATTGCTTTCTGCATGCCACCCGGCTCAATTAAGGCACGAGTCTGATACTTAATAGTTTTCTTTGTTTCCTCATTTGAAAAAGCACGAGTTTGTAAAACATGCTCTGCTTCAGCCATTGCTTGCTGACCCAGAGTATGCTCACCCATATCAATCAAACGAGTTGCCAAATATTGTAAGTGGCGTGTTGCTTCTTCAACATCGCCTTCTTCCATCGCTTCTTGGGCTTTTTCTTGTAGCCGATACAAAGTCAGCTTGCTCAAGGCATCCACTATTGAAGTAGGAGGAACTGTGTCATTTGGCTTATTACTGATTTCTATAGACATATCACTTGCTGTATAAAATGATTGTCCTCTATTTAACATAATGTCGCCAGTTGCCATAAATCGCCCTATATTGATGAACTGCCCCTTAATATTTGCAGGCAATTGTAATTGCATTAGTACGGAAATAGGGCGTTTTGCTTGTAAACTAGCTAGATGAATACGGTTATCTTCGACAGTAAGTGGTTGCGGATGCGGTGAGATCTTGAATGCCATTTCAACCTTCACTTCAGGACTTGTCACTAGTGAGAGTAAAACACGTTCAGCAAACGCATTTGACAAATTACGCAATTGAGTTTGCATAAAATCTGAAACCATATGGACAGATTTTATGTAAGTTGATGTACCACCAGTTAAGGAAGCAATCTGATCAAGGAATTTATCATTCCATTCATCACCTAAGCCCATTGCACTAATACTAATTCCTTCAGTAGCAACTTCCTTAGCTAATTGAAGGCAATCTTCTTCATCACCGTAAGTTCGACCATCAGTCAAAAGGATGATATGGTTGACCATTTCAGGGTCTAAAAACTTGCGATTTTGTGCAACCCCCTCTGAAAGTCCTTGATAAATTTCAGTTCCACCCTTGGGCTTAATCATGCCAATGCGAGCACGCAATGCCATAACATCGTTAACGTTGGTTGCAGGAATTATCACATTCGCACGGTCATTAAAAGAAACAACAGAGATAATATCATTATGAGTTAATTCAGTAATGATTGTTTGTGCCGCACCAATGACACGGTGCATTCGTCCACTATCATCCATTGATTTACTTTGGTCAATGACTAAGGTCAGATTGAGGTTGACCTCACGCTCTTCCATCTTTTCTTCAATTCTAGGTGGAGCAAACATTTCAGCTAGTACGTAAATAACCTGTTCTTCTTCAAGTACCTTCACTGAGCGTTTGCTTGGCGTTACTCGCAAATTAAAGCGGTTATTTTTTCGCACATCTTCACTAACTGACTGAAGATAATCGTCATATGCTTTTCGTTGTGTTGGATTTGTAAGTAGAGTATAAGCTTCTACAACCAACTCTAATTGCTTAGTAGCAGCATCGCTTGGATTGGAATTTAAATGCTCAGTAAGGCTATCATAAGCATTTTGAATATCTTTGTCTGTCGCTGTTGAAGTTAGACCGAGTAAGACAAAAGGATCAAATTTAAAAGACATAATCTTTACTTACCGCTAATTGGTAGGTGTTTTGATAAGTATTGCTGTGATATTGTCACTACCACCATGTGCATTTGCAAGCGCAACTAATTTCTCGCAGGCAGTTTGCGTATCTGGTGTATTTTTGATAATTTCTAGTATATCTTTATCACTCACCATATTCCACAAGCCATCACTACACAATAGAATATGTGAATTTGGAATAAGACGTTTACGGTGAATTTCAACTTCAACATCTTCATTCTGACCAATCGCACGATACAAAACATTACGTTGATCATGATACTCAGCTTCTTCAGGTGTAATTTGTCCTAGCTCAATTAACCGCTCAACTACCGAATGGTCGCGTGTGATGCGCTCAATACTGTTACCATTATTTATCCAATAAGCCCGACTATCACCGACATGGGCTATGTGTGCTGCTTCGCCTCTAATTACAACCCCTGTAAGTGTTGTTCCACCATCTTCTACTTCTTTTCTGACGGTTTCATTAGCTTTTTGAACAGCATCAACCATGGCTTCAACAATAGTAGGTTGGTCAGGTCCATTACTATCTACACCATTTACGAGAGGTATATAAATCTTACTAAGTACCTCGGTTGCCATTGTGCGTGCGGTAATAGCAGATGCTTTCTCGCCTTCTTGGTGTCCCCCCATACCATCAGCAACAACAAAAATACCAAAATCAGGAAACTCATCTACGGTTTCGCTCGTAAAGTAAAATGAAAATGCTGCATCTTGATTATTAAGCCGCACCATACCTTGATCAGACGCCTGACCAAAAGCCAGATGTCCCTTGTTGGTATCATTAAATTGTTCAGCTTCAGGTAAAGGACGTGTAATTCCAGGACCTTGTTCAGCTTCTTCAACTGTGTCGTCTGCATTACTTAAGTCAGGAGTACGGTTTGGTAAGGTCTCTTCATCAAGCTCATCAAGGATAGGTAAAGTATTATCAAGCTCGTCTAAGACCCCGTCATTAAGCGTCTCTGATGAAAGTTCTTCTGTTTCGGGAAGCGTTAACTCACCAGTTTTGAGGGGATCAGTTACTGGTTTTGTTACTTCTTCGGGGTTTTCTTGTTTATTATTTTGTGGTGTTTCAGCCTTATTGGACAAATCTTCAGATACTTCATCTTCAGATGTATTGCTGAAAAGGCGACGAAAAAAACTCATAGTTACCTATCCGTTCTTAGTTTTAGTCGAGATTCATGTTAATTAATGGAAGTGCATATACTTTGCGATCTAAACACCCGAAAATGATTAAATCATCTACGATGACAGGTGTTGAAGTAATTTCTCCTCCAGCTTCAAACTGCCAAAGTTCTTTACCAGTGCGTGCGTCAATCGCATATAGTTTGTTATCAGTCCCGCCAAAATATACAATATCACCATGTAGATAAGGTGATGAAACAATAGGCTTTTCTGTTGTAAAATGCCAACGCTCTTTACCTGTAGATGTATTGACACAGTATAACTTGCCATCAGCCGAACCGAAATACACAAATCCGCGCCCGAGGGCAGGAGTTGAAATAATAGGGGCTGTTGTACGATAACGCCACTGTGTAAAACCATTGTCACCATCAAGCGCATAAAGAAAGCCGTCAAAAGACCCAACATAAACGAAATTCTCATCATCAACAACAGGTGACGATGTGACAGCACGCTTGGCACTAATACCCCATTTTTTTGTACCATTTAATTCTAAAGCAACAATTTCTCCGCCTTCGTTGCCAAAGATAATACGGTCATTAGTAACACAAGGTTTGCTACGAATAGGGGCATCAGTCGTGTAATCCCACATGAAACGCCCATTGTGAGCAATTAAAGCATATAACTTGCCATCATCACTACCGAAGAAAACATGACCATGTGCAACAGTTGCTGAGCTTCGTATCTTATCGCTAGTTGTATACGTCCAATTGAGACGTGCATCACGATAACCCCACGAATTAAAGGTATAATCTTCACTACCAAATAAGAGTTGTTTATAGTCTGTATCAATAGCTGGTGTTACAGCGATGCCACCTTCTGTTGCTTTTTTCCAGACTAGTTCGCCAGTCTCTAATTCTAATGCCCATATATTAGTATCGTATGATCCAATATACAGCTTATCGCCGAGCGCAACTGGACTACTGCGAATTTCATCCTCAGTTGTAAATGTCCATACAGGTTGAATACCTGCAATTTCATTTTGACTGTCTTTACCAAAAAACGCTGTTGAATTATTTTCACCGTTAGCATTATTTATTGTGGCTGTTGCAACATCTAATTGAGCAGGACGATATTTCAACATTTCTAAAGCATCTTTCATATCAGCACAGCTTTGGAAACGTTTATCTGGGTCAAATTCTAATGCTCGCATCACAATGTTTTCTAATTCTGGTGAAGCATCATCATTAAAAGATGTAAGAGGGCGTTCACTAAAGCTAAAAGGTGGTTCTAAACGAGGGTCTGCGCGTGAAATGACATGGTGCATTGTTGCGCCTAAACTGTAAATATCGCTGAGTGGGTTTGCTTTTCCTTTATATTGTTCGGGTGCGCTATATCCTTCTGTGCCTATCATCGTTTGCGGTAGACCGCTAACAAACACCTTTGCAATACCAAAATCAATAAGACGGACTTTACCAAGACTATCAATCATGATATTTGCGGGTTTCATATCACGGAAAATAATCGCTTCAGGTTGATGATTATGTAAGTATTGCAGTACATCACATAGGTCAATCCCCCATTCGATAATCTTGTTAATAGGTAATGTTTTTGTGCGACTTAAAATTGCTTCAAGATCACGCCCATTAATATATTCCATCACTAAATAAGCACGGTCATTTTTCTCGAAGAAGTCATATATTTTTGGGATAGCGGGGTGATTAAGTGTCGCCAAAATATTAGCTTCACGTTGAAATGTTTTCATTGTTGATGCGCGTAACTTATTATCATTTGTTACAACGTGCATCTCTTTGATTGCAACCAAACGGCGTGAATCAGGAAAGTTAAGGTCGCGTGCTTGATAAACAGCACCTTGTCCACCACCACCTAGTTGACCTTCGATTTTATAGCGTGCAAGTAAGATAGTATTGACTTGTAAAGCGCTATCTGGTGGGCTATCATTTTGGAATCCGCCAAATTGTGTAGTTTCAGGCATCTTTTTCTACTCGTTTTCTTACAGTGTCTATTTTAGTTTAGTTGTTAGATGTGCCACTATTATATTGAACCTAAGTTTATACCGCAATTGTATCAGAATTGAATTTGAAGAACTGTATGGATGCTCAAACACTTTCGATTTATCTACATATCCCTTTTTGCCGAACAATGTGTACTTACTGTGCCTTCAATACATACACAGACATACAACACATCATTCCAACATTTGTTGATGCTTTAAACAAAGAGATAAACTATGTTGGAAATACAAACTCTAGTTTACCAGTTAGGACTATATTTTTTGGCGGTGGTACACCCAGCCTAATCTCTATATTACAATATGAATTGCTGTTTTCTGCATTAAGAGCTTCTTTTAACATACTACCAAATGCTGAAATCACGCTTGAGTCCAACCCTAATGATCTGACATATGATTATTTAAAGGGCTTACGAGATGTTGGATTTAATCGCATTAGCATGGGTATGCAAAGCAGTAATTCTAAAGAGCTAGACCTGTTCAATCGTGAACACACTAATCAACAAGTGATTGATGCAGTGAGCAATGCACAGGTTGTTGGATTTGATAATATCAGCATGGATTTGATTTTTGGTAGTCCGTACCAAACTTTAGATACATGGCATGCAACGCTTCAGCAAGTCATTGATTTAGATATTCAAAATATCTCCGCATATAACCTGATTTTAGAAGGCAATACCCCTCTAAAAGAAGATATTGATAATGGTATCTTACCTGCGCCTGATGATGATCTCTCAGCTGATATGTATGACTTAATGACTGATATTCTTGCAAAAGAAAATTTTGAGCAGTATGAAATTAGCAATTGGTCGAAATTAGGATACGAATCCCAACACAATATACAGTATTGGCGTAATTTACCGTATTTAGGACTAGGTCCGGGCGCACATGGTTTTGCTAATGGAACACGCTATATTGTAATGCGCTCTCCACAAAAGTATATTGATGCGCTAGATAGCTATACTGATGAAAATTTAGAATTTCCGAGAACCCCATCTGTATCTAAAGCTGTTAAAGTTAGTGTAGAAGATGATATGCAAGAGACAATTCTCATGGGTATGCGATTGACTAAAGAAGGTATTTCACGACGTGTTTTTAAGGCACGTTTCGGTGTAGATATTGTGGAATTAAAGCAGGATGCTATTAATAAGCACCTAGACTATGGTTTGTTAGAAGTCACTGATAATTATATTCGACTGAGCCAAGCAGGACGTTTACTTAGCAATGCTGTTATCAGAGATTTAATTTAACTTTATCAATTTGGTTTTTTGCAAGGCATCGATATTTTTTGCTCCACTACTGAGCATCGCTATTCTAATTTGGGCGTTTGTTTCCTCAATGAATTGTTCTACAGCTGCTTGTGATTCATTGGCGGTTGTTAGAAAGGGGCCAGCCATTCCACCTATTAATGCTCCCAACGCAATACATTTGACCACATCGATTCCACTTCTCAGACCACCACTTGCGATAATAGGAGTAGTTGGTGCTGTATCATGTGCATATTGAATTGCTTCTGCCGTTGGTATACCCCAATCGGCGAAAGCACGAGCAACTTTAGCATGAAATGATGTAGGCGCACGATGGTATTCGACTTCACTCCAAGATGTCCCACCTGAACCTGCAACATCAATTGCTGAAATACCAGCATTAACGAGGTTTTTGATGTCAACAGGAGAAAATCCCCAGCCAACTTCTTTTGCTATAACAGGGACATTGATAGATTGGCAGACTGCCTCTACTTTTTTAAGTAAGCCAGCGAACTTTGTATCACCTTCGGGCTGTACAGCTTCTTGTAATACATTGAAGTGCAATATCAAAGCATCTGCCTCAAGCATATCAACTGCACGTTGCATATCATTTACATCATAACCATAGTTCAATTGGACAGCACCAACATTAGCAAGTAGTAAAATGTCAGGTGCAAAGTCACGGATTTGGAATGTGTATTCTAGTTTTTTATCTTCTAATGCAGCTCGTTGTGACCCGACTCCCATTGCAATATTGTATTTTTGCGCCGCCCGCGCCAAATTTTGGTTAAGTTTATAGGCTAACTCAGCTCCACCTGTCATTGATGAAATGAGTAATGGGCTGTCTAGCTTTTTACCAAATAATTCGACACTTGTATCAATATCATCTAAATTTAATTCGGGAACAGCACGGTGTAAAAAACGATATTTTTCTAAACCCGTTGTGAGGTTGGGAAACTGAACATTTTGTTCGAGATTAATTTTCACATGGTCAACTTTACGACTTTCAGTTGTTGGCTGTTCCGTGACTTCTGGCATGTTTCAGTGTTCCTTAAAGTAGTTTTTAGCTAAAGAATGGTCTTAATCGTACAGACGATATAAAATAGTGTCAATAAACAGTCATTAGCTAGGGACTGGCAACTCACTTTATACAAGGTATAATGGCGTTGAATATTTTGTAATTTAGATACCTCAAATTTAGGAGGAAAGTATGGCATCAATTGAAGAACGTGTAGGTAATATTGTGAATGATGTGCTCGGTGTAGAACAAGATCGTATTGTTCCTGCAGCACGCTTTCGTGAAGACCTTGAAGCTGATTCACTTGACTTAGTTGAATTAATTATGCAATTTGAAGAAGAGTTCGGTGGCGAAATCAGTGATGAAGATGCACAAACTATTGAGACAGTAGGGCAAGCGGTTTCATACATTCAAGAGCACATGGTATAACAACCCACTGTCATTATTATTCTTCAAGTAGTTAGAGCTATCTATAATAGGGTAGCTCTATTACTTTATCCTCGAAATATCTTCCATAATGCAGAAATTCCAATGACAGCATAGATAACGACTAACCCAATACCACCAAAGCCAATCCGTATATTGCTTAAGTAAACGGAAGTTATTTCTAATGCGTTAAATAGCCCATAAATTGTGGTAATTATGCCAACTATACTGATGCTCAGTTGCAAATAGTTCTTCGTTGCCCACAGCAATCCTGTTAATCCAAATCCGACACCAATTAGACTGCTTAGACTTAATAACGCCTGTTGTTGCTGGTTCATATCACCGATATTATTGATAAAGGTAAGCGGAGGTAACTGAGCAATAACAAGGAGCAGACAAAAAACTACTTTAACCCCCCAATTTATCGTAAATAATGGGCGTTGGATACTAAATGCAAGTAACCATGTAAGAAATACTAGTTGCCCACGCAAAGCTAAAATCGTATTATAACTTGTGTCGTCAAATTGACGCTTTGCCAAAAATTCAGCAAAATCATATGCTCCTAATGATAAAACCGCGCTATTGTTCAATGCCCAAGGTAAGATATACATAAGGAGTGCGCCTATGAGCAAAATAATTGATGGGTATTGAGTTGCCTGCCATTCTCTCATGAATTATCCATAATTTCGTTGATAGTTGTGCGGATATTTTCATCTTCTAAGGATTCTTTTTCAAAGAACTGAGTCATAAATTCGCTTTGACGTTGCCGTAATGCCATTGGAGCAACAGCCCGAATATCTGCTACTGTAACCTTGGTACGGTTATCTGCGGCACAATAGGCACGTGCGCTTTCAAACATCGTATATTCTGCACGATGTGAGTCGATTTTGAGTTCTTGCACAAGTTTTAAGCCAACAGTCAATGCATCTTCACTAATTTCAGTTTCTTTGAGTAATTCACGCGCAATGACAATTTCATCTTGGGCATTTGCCATTTCCACTTCCCATTGGCGGATGAAAAAGGTTGGATTGTGGCGATAAGCTCGCACACGCTTATAAATTTCAGCGCGGTCTTCGGGTAACATTAAGCCACGTACATTGACTCGTAAGCCGAAACGGTCAAGGATTTGGGGGCGCAATTTACCTTCTTCGGGGTTCATTGAGCCGACTAAGACGAATCTTGAACGATATGTGCCAGCGACAACACCACGACGAACAGTAAAGCTACCTTGTGCGGCGGCATCTAGTATGACATCAACAATTTGGTCATCTAATAAATTGACTTCATCAACATATAGAATATTGTTGTCTGCACGTGATAAAATCCCACGTTCAACTCGAACGACATTGCGATGTGTTGCGGCACGCTCGTTTTTCCCACCAACTACATCTTCAACACCCGCATTAAGGGGTAATTCTACAAGTCTAACACTTTCAAAATGCGAGATTGATTCGCCTCTCTGCCATTTGTCATAGCAGTCTGGATATAGATTTTTAGCGTCTTCTGTGTCTAAATTTTCAAGGTCTTCGGGTAAAATGCCTTCTTCGCAATCACTAACCTCCGTATGCGGTAAAATACCTGTAATGCTTCTCACGGCTGTAGTTTTACCTGTACCACGTGGACCAATGAGCAATACACCACCTATGGCAGGATTGATGACAGATAATAGTAAAGCAGTCCGCATCTCTATCTGCCCGACAATGGCTAAAAAAGGGAATGGACGATGTTCCGCTAAACCTAAGTCAGGTTCAGGTTCTTCAGTGATGCGTTTATAACCGTAATCGCCAAGCAAGCGTAGTAAAGCGGAACGATTACTCTGTGGCTTGGGAGAGGCTATGTCATTTTGTTCATCATCAAGCGGTGTGTTATCACTCATTCCGAATATCCTGTTCTTGAGCTTGCTGTTGCTTCCGATAGGCTTGACGTGCTTTTGCTAGTTCCGCTCGACGTTTTTCTTCATCTGTTTCGTATAGTAATGAGGGTACAGTTTTGGGTTTGCCTTCACTATCTAATGCAACATAGACATAATAAGCCGTGTTACTGATGAGTCTATCGCCTGTAATTGGATTTTCACTGATTACCTCTACGCGAACTTCCATTGAAGAACGTCCTACATAGGTTAGTTCCGCATTAAATTGTACAAAATTACCAATTCTGATAGGGTGCATAAATGTCATTGAATCAACCGCAACAGTGACGGCTGGTGCTTGTGCATGCCGAACGGCGACTAATCCTCCTGCTTCATCTGCTAATTTCATGATAACACCACCATGCACATTACCTAAGCTATTTGCATCCTGTGGACCCATCATATGGCTTAATGTAACGCGAGAATCAGTGATATGTTTGGCATTCATAATGAATTTCTTTCGCGAATTTGTATTGTAAATATCATGATTCTAAAACATTTTGGTAAATTTTAAGTAAATTCTTCGCACTATTTTCCCAAGTGAATTTTGATGCTTGCTGAAAACCCCGTTCAATTAGAGTTTTTCGTAGGTCGCTATCATCTATTAATTGTCTAAGACCCTCTGCAATTGCCTCTATATCGTATGGGTCTACCATAATTGCCGCGTCGCCTGCCACTTCTGGTAATGATGATACGTTTGATGTCAAGACGGGCGTGCCACAAGCCATACCCTCTAATACAGGAAAACCAAATCCTTCGTATAGTGAAGGAAATGCAACACATTCAGCCGCATTATATAGCTTTACTACATCCTCATCGTCAGCAAAGCCAATAAGATGCACCGCCTCATGCAATTGAGTTTCATCAAGTGTTTTATACATTTCATCTTCAAGCCAGCCTTTACCTCCAGCAATAACCAAATGTAAGTCGTAACCAGATTGTCTCAATAGCTTTAAGGCTTGTATAAGGCGGCTATAGTTCTTGCGTGGCTGAATTGTGCCGATACTAAAAATATACGGAACATCAGGTATATCATATTTATTTCGCATAGTCATTGAAGAATAATTATTTGTAATTTTGTGATAACGGCTATTAATACCACTCAAGAGAACTGTAATTTTATTTGAAGGAGTATCATATAAATCAATTAAGTCATCCTTAGTTGCTTTGGAATCAGCAATAACATGGGTAGCGTTATTTATAGAACGTGGAACAAGTTTATCTAGATATTTTTTTAGCTTTGGGCTAGCCGTATCTGACACTCGCACAAAAGATAAATCATGTACTGTAACAATCGTTCTTGTAGAAGGTAGGGTAGGTGGTAATGTAAAATCAGTAGCATGAAACAAGTCTATCTGACCCATTAATATCTCAATGGGTAACGGTAGCTTAGTGCGATGCCAGATACGAGCTAACCACTTTGGAGAAAGAGAAGTTGGTTTCCATTCAAAATTTTGCGCCATTTTTTGCGGAAAATCTGATTGCTTTGACCCTGAAACAAATAGTTTATATTGTGTTCTATTATCTAATTTGGCTAAGGCAGTGACGAGGTCGCGGGTTAATCGCCCGATGCCACCACCTTGTTCATACGCTGGAGTATAATCAATTCCAATTCGCACATTAATCCACGTCGTTATATGTCCACAGACGGTTTACAACGAAATTCCAAATCATTACGACGAAAATACCAAAGAAAATGGCAATAGTCGCGCCAATCTGATTACTCACTCTCTCGGGAAAAGTCCCTAAGTCTGCAACGAAATTGCCAAATGGAACCGCCGCAAATGAAATCCAGATAAAGCGAGCAATCCAACCAATTGTAGACACAAAAGCGAACAGAGTTAATTGTTGTCCCAGTGGACGGGAGCGTGAATCAGGATATGTCCAATATCGATTCCAAAAAAAGTTACTATTTACCGCAGCAATAAAAGAAATAGTCTGCGCGATATTCGTATTTAATAATTGCACATCACCAACAGGTACAAGAATTGTCGCCATTAGTAGGTTGGATATGCCTAAGTCGATAATTGCACCTAATGTACCAACTGTTCCGAAACGCAAAAAACGAAGAACCTCTTTTGATTTATTGCCCCCAATACGCTCTGCAATAAATTCAAATAAACCATCAATAGGTAAGCGAATGCCTTGATTTTCACTTTTTTTATTTTCAATGCTGCTACTTACTTGAGACATATTTACCCCATTGGATTGATCTTTTAATTTGCAAATGAAATAATGCAACTAATCCTAACATCATTCCGAAATGCAAAAATAGATTATTTACATACAAATTATCTAATAAGCTGTGAAATGAAAAATAAGCCCAACTACCCATCAGACCAATACTGGTTGAACGTGAAAGTAAATCAGGATGTGAGCGTAATTGCCATGTAATGATTATTATAATTGCCCACATTATCAGATAAAATAAGAAGCCAATGATGCCAGCCTCACCTAGAATATTCAAGTAGTAATTGTGAGCGTGACCAAGAGGAAACTCCCAATTAATCAGCCGATATTGGTCATACGCAACCTCATAATTTCCTAAACCAACTCCTAGCCAAGGATTATCCTGTGCCATGTTAATAGCTGCCTGCCAATGGGCTAAACGCTCAACAATAGCATAATTTATGTTTGTTACATCAACTCCACGAACATCACTGAATGAGAATAATTCTTGTGTCGAACTTAGAACCCTTTGCTGAATTGATTGAGGGATGATTCCGCCAACCCACAGAGCTCCTACTAGTGATAATGTTATTCCTGCTAAACCAATACTCTGCCATAATTTTCTAGGCAAGCAGAATGCCATCACACCGACAGAAACAATAAATCCTAACCATGCACCCCGACTCCATGATGCGATAATGCCAGCAAACATGATAAAACTTGCAACAGCATAGAAACTCATTCTCATTAAGTAATTAACATCTATTGTTTTCGCTTTATGCCACTGTTTCCAGATTTGTAAACCATAGGCATAAGTTGTCATCAGGGATATAGGCAAAATGATTCCTAAAAATCCACCAAAGGGATTAGGCTGACCAAACGTGCCAAATGCGCGGAAAAAGCGATTGTTAATTAATAAATGGTCAGCACCGCTTCCTCCAAAGAAAATATAAAGTCCAACTATAGCATTAGCGATACCACTAGCGACTAAAATGGCGACAAGCATTTCCCATCGTTTTTGCCTTCCTAAATTCACTGTCACAATAATCATGACTACGATAGTAAGCCACTTGAGCCATTCGGTTAGCCAAAACTGTATTGATAATGCAGATAGTTCTGTCATTCCAACAGCAACAGCAAATCCCAAAACACTTAACAAAATAGGAGAGTTAGGTATTTTTATACGAGTTTGATGCTGTATAGAGTGATGAAATAACCACATCATAAAGAATATAACGAAGGTAATTTGACCAATATCAAGAGGCAATTGTATTGCAGATTCTGTTGCTATTAATGTTCGCAAAGGCGACAAAATCAACATCACTGCAATAGCGGTTATTGGTGACGCACTTGCAACAAGTATTCCTAATGCAAGTGTGACTAAGATTACTAAAGCAATCGGTTGCAAAGTAGCGCCCACTCCTAACATAATGCAAATTAGGAGTAGGGACATATCTATTAGTGATAATTTCTTGACTAGCGGTAACATCAGCTATCAAGTGAATTACGGAATGAAGTAATAGTTTTGAAAAGCCCATCTGGTAACTCAACTTGCGGATACCAGTCCAAAACTTCATGGGCGCGTGTCGTATCTGGTTGCCGTGTTTGAGGGTCGCCTGCAATACGCAGTTCCTCTTTTACGATAATACCGCCGGGATTACCCGAGACTTCATTAACTATTTCTGCGAATTCCATCATCGTAATTTCATGGCGTGTCCCAATATTGACGGGTTCGTTGAAATCAGAGTTATATAAACGATAAATTCCCTCAATTAAATCATCTATATATTGGAAACATCTTGTTTGCGAACCATCTCCATAAACGGTCAAAGGTTCGCCGCGCAGTGCTTGACCAATAAAATTCGGGACTACCCGACCATCATCTAATCGCATACGTGGACCATACGTATTGAAAATACGAATAATACGTGTATCAACGCCATGAGTACGATGATAAGCCATTACAAGGGCTTCCGCATAGCGTTTCGCTTCATCATAAACCCCTCGTGGACCAATGGGGTCAACATTACCAGCGTAGCTCTCTACTTGAGGGTGAACGAGTGGATCACCGTATACTTCAGATGTTGATGCTAAGAAAAATCGCGCATTTTTTGCTCTAGCCAACCCTAATGTATTATGAGTTCCCAATGCACCGACTTTTAATGTTTGAATGGGGAATTTGAGGTAATCAATAGGGCTTGCTGGTGATGCAAGATGAAAAATACCCTCTAAATTTCCCGCTACATGAATGAAATTGCTAACATCGTGATGAATGAATTCAAAGCTGGTATTTCCAAAATGATGCTTTAGATTGTCAATGTTACCTGTAATTAAATTATCCATTGCAACAACTTTGTGACCGTCTTTTATGAGACGATCTACAAGGTGCGACCCTACAAAACCTGCGCCACCAGTTACTAAAATACGCAAAATTTCTCCCCTTAGATGATTTCTGCTTGTAATGTGGTTCAGTCTATCATAGCTAGTATCTTGCGAATATATCTTCTTTTATTAGTGATTAGATTTCATTAATTTGAATCATATTGGATGCTTCTGCTGTAATCGCTACCAGAAGGACAAATATAAAACTTAAATCATTTACATAAATGCTGTTATCTATCATGCCATGAATCAATAGTGATGCCATAGCTCCCATCACACCAATTAAAATTACTTGCTGGGTAATATGATTGTGTTGTCCAAACGCTTTATAGATGCTTCGGCAGAATATTGTGATTGAAGTTACTAACCAGACAACTCCCAAAATCCCTAAACGTATCCAAAAGTCTAAAATGATATTATGAGGATGAGATAGATCTGGGTCGGCAATAGCATCAGGACGAACATATGCCCCACTGAATGCACTAAAAAATTGGTCAAGTCCAAGTCCTGTTAGTGGATGATTTTTGATCATCTCAATACTGCTTTCCCATACTCGTAGGCGAATAAAGTTCGTACCATCACTTAAATCTAGCAAACTCGCAAAGCGTGTTGATATTTGAGTTAATCCTAATACAGTAAGAATACCAACTAGTCCTAGTGTAATGAGTATCGGCATAGCTCTTCTGCCATAGATGCTCAAGCAAACAACTATAATACCAATTGGTAAACCAAGGAGTAACGCACCCACACTTTGGGTTAACCCTACTGTGATTAGAAATAAAGCCAATATACCTACGGCTATCGCACGGTCTCTATTCTTATAGAGTAATACACTAGCAAAGACAAAAGGTGTCAATCGTCCTAGTAGCAAACCAACATTATTAGGTGAACCATAGACACTAACCAAACGTGCTACACCACCTTCAGCTGTGATGACGTTGCCATTTATATAGAGATACAGACCCATGATACAAACAAGAACACCAGCACACATGAGTCCGAGTGTTATTTGCTTAATTTTATCCCAACCTAAATTTGATTTTCTAAAGATAAGATAGAACAGGCAAGGTTCAATGAACAAAGTCCGTAGTTCAGTTATAGCAGATGCTCTATCGGCTGACCAAGTTACTGCAAGCATTGCTAACCCTAACCATATCAACATTGCTATATCGAGGATATGTAGCTTGATGTCTATCGAAAGCTGATAATCGCTATTTGCAGATTGCCGTTCTTGACCCCATTGAACAAATACTCGCAAAAGCCAAGCACCTGTAGTTATGAGTATCAATAACTCAGACATAGGGAAGAAAAAGGTATATAACTCAACAGGGAATAAGAAGAATGGAGCATATAATAGTGTGAGGAGTAATCCCCATTCGATGTGATGATAGATTAACCAGAATAATATCACTACAGCAATCAGTGATATGAGTAACGGTACTTTTATGACTAATAAACCACCTGTAATGATGATGAGTATTCCCTGCTCAATCACATCCCGACGAAACAAACTCGGTTCAGGGATACCAACACTCATGAGTAGCCCTATCATCAGTGCAAGAGACGTTATAACTGTAATGACGAATTGAACGCCATCACTCACTAAAGATGTCACACCGTGAAATCGAGAATGGAGTTGTCGCCAAGGAAGCGACCATGCTGATACAAGAGTAGCTAGCAACGAAACTACAGTTGTGAACCATGCCACTTGAATTTGTTGTTCATAGGGTTGTGCTAAATTCCCACTACTGACTGCATATCCAGCTAATGCCCATCTATCCCAACCTCTATCTGCAATAACATGTAGATTATGTATATTGAGTTCTAGGTTGTTTGATACGGGTACAAGATTTACTTCAGGCTGATGAGAACCACTTCGTAATAAGATATATGCGTTACCATTGGCATCATGCGGTGTCGCGTTGGCTATTTCTCCATCAACTGTTGGATATAGAAATGCGAAATAATCATCCTCACGCAAAAGTAGTGTGATGTCCGTGCCATAAAACTCAAAGTCTAGCTGACTATCACTTGTCTCTAACCAACCGATGTCTGCACCTAAGTCACTAAATGTCCATAAGCCACTATAGTTTGTATATTCGTTTCGTGGATGATAAAGTCCGTTACTAGCAGATGGTATAGAATAATTGACTAAAGTATCAAATAGGGCGGATGGTTCGTTATTCTTATTTATTATGGCAAAACCCCACTGAGGGTCATTGTAATCTGCATTAGGTTGCCAATGATGTAGTATCATCCCACCTAACCACGCCCATTCACGCTCGGCTCTGTCTAATGCGCCTAATGTATAATTAACTTGTTGGCTTTCAGTTACATTCCCCCAAATTGAATCCTCGCCAACCCAATTGGTAGGCAGACTATTCCAACCCCAGTTACTCGCCCATAATGTCTTATGACCGTCATTGTTTGCTACCATCACTTCACGCAGAAGAATAATGCGAGAAAAGTTCAAAGTATCTAGGTTTACAGTTCTATCATCAGGGGAAGTGTCAAATCCATAAGGCTTCGCCGACACAGCATCAAAATATCTATTGGCATCAAGGTCATATAGCATTTGTAGATATAAGTTATCAGCGATATTTTGACCTGAACGTTCGGACGTTGGGGCTAGCGATGCCAGAATGACTGTCGCACGGCTATCTGCACCATGTATGGCGCGGTAACTTTCAGATAATAGCGCGGTATACTCGGCAGGTTGTGGGTTATTTAGCCCCCAAGCATCATCAAGGTTCGGCTCGTCCCATATTTGATAGTAATCAACAGAATTACCGTAGCGTTCTGCGAAATTCTGTAGTAATGGAACAATATCGGTTGGGTTGTCTGGAGATGCGGTAATAACATCACTTTGTCGTGCCCATGAGGGACTATTCATAAATACGGGAATTAATTGTAGGTCAGGATATTGGTTTAAAGCATCAAAGACTACGTCAACTTGCGCCCATTCAAATTGCCCTTGAATAGCTTCAATCTCATCCCAGTAAATGAATTGACGTATCCAATTGATATTTGCCTGTTGCATCAAATCTAAATGATAAGAAAGCTCATCAGCATCGTACTGAAACAAATCAGCATTTACGCCCAATCGCGGAATACGATGGGGCAAGTTGCTATTTTGTGTCGCATCAACATAACCACGCAAGTTATAATCTTGAATGTTCTGCGTAGCAATAACCGTGGTGATGCTACCCAACAGTAAAATTAGGGAAATAGCAAAGACGATATATCGGCGCATTACCGTGACCAGACTGGATTGAGTGCGCCACCATCAAATGTCATTTGGTATCTTGCCTCTGTGATGACATCTACAATCCACAAATCACCTTGGTAAATTACCGCAATTTGACGACCATCTGGTGACCATGTGAAATCTCTTGGTGTCAGTCCCCAGTCACTCGAACGTATGCCGACCTGCCCAGCTGGTGGGAAAATGATACGAGCATTACTGCCGTCGCGGTCAGTTACGACTAAATCATGTTCGCCATTAATTGGTTGGTTAGGGTCTCGAACTCTCAAATAGGCTAAATATCCTTCTGGATATACGCTATTAGCATTTTCAACTTGTGGCGAAAATTGGGGTGATGACCACATTCCAGCACCTTCAGATATTATAGTCTCAAAATTACCCTCAATATCGTACGCTACAACACTGAAAATTGGGCTTGCATCCACAGGAATACCAGGTTGAGGCGGTCCATGTATTACTGAAGTTAGTAATGTACCATCGAATGACCACGATATGGGACTTCGCCAAGACCAATCCTGTGGATTTCGGAACGTATTAAATTCTGTTAGGGTAATAGGTTGGTCAGCGTCATTATAGATGCCACTTGAGTCGGCGCGTGACCATGCAATTGTCTCGCCATCAGGCGACCAACTATACACTGTTCCCCACCACCCGTAAGGACCACCATTATTCTCTTCCACAACAAGGCGCGGGTTGAATGAAGCACCAGTTACAGGGTCTATCCGCGATACCCAGAGATTATTGAGAGGACGCCAGCCAGGGTAGGTTTCTATTGCTTCACTGGTTGAGTAACTAATTGTGTAATCATCAGTGAGCAACCATTCTGCATGAAGAACATCGGTTATGGACAATTGAGCAGAGCTATCTGGATTGCTTGTGTCCATAACCCAAAGTTCGTTGACAAACGACTCACTATCCTCGGCTTCACGGGTATACATCAGGTATCGTCCATCAGGCGATAGTGCAAGAACTAAAGAATCAAGGTCATTGGTAACTGTAAGAGGGCGTTTTTCTGTACTACTACGGGTAATAATCCACGCATTACCGTTATTGAGATAAGTGAGTGTACCTGTGATAGCAATCGGTTCAACTTCGTTACTAACTCCAACAGCTATGACACGGTTGATTGGTTCAATAATGATTTCAGGCTGATCTACAGGGATGCGTTGTTCCTGTGTGCCGTTTTCATAGATAATCCGATAGCAGACACGTTGTTCACCGTTTCGACCTTGTTGCTGAATTCGCTCTTCGCCAACTTCTAACCCTTCAACTGTGCGGTACTCATCTTCATATGGGAGTTCTTCAGTTTCGCATACCACTTCTTCTTCTACACGTACAATGGTGATTCGTGTTCCTTCAGTTACCTGCGTATAAGTAGGAGGTACAATGCGGTCATTCTCATCCCAAGTGATATTCGCTTGTGCCAGAAAGTCTTCTACAGTCATTGATTCGACAATAGTGAACGTCCGCTCAAAATTATCTACTTGTACATAAACCGAATACCTTGTTGGCTCAGGTTCGGGTTGGCAAGCGGTGAGAAAGAGGGTTAGCAATATAACATATAATAGAAATTGCCTCATTACTGTCGCTCCAATATGTAAATACGAGGATGTAAGCCGGAAAGTGTTATCTTAATTGGCTCGCCTTTGAGTTTCCAATCTGTTGTGCTGGCTAAAATAGTTTCCATAAGCCGTATTTCATGGGTAATGATGATAAATAATGCACCTTTACAAGCAATGCGTGCTGATTCAGTCATGATTGCTGGATATAACCACTCATTTTCATCATGTGACCCACTCAAATGACCAAAAGGTAAATCTGCAATCAGCTTATTAATTGACTCATTCGCTAAGGGTAATTGAATGCCATCCGTTTGAATTAGCTGAATATTTTCAGGATTAGATGCTTGTAGATTTAGTGTTGAACAATACACAGCATCTTCTGAAATATCGCATCCAATCATAAATTCACATTGTCCATGGTGTAGACGCTCAATGAGTATTGTGCCCGAACCACAGGCAATATTCAAGAAACGGTCTTGTGGCGTAGGGTTACTTAATTTCACCATTGAAGCTGCAACTGAGGCGTTCAATGCTCCCTCATAATTGCAGACGCGCCAATCTCTTGTAGCTAGTGGACGTGCTGTGAGACGTACTAAAACATCCCAACCTTGCCTTGTTTTAGGTGTTCGGCGCATTCGCAATAGTAAATCACCTTCATCCTCCGCAATTTCTAAACCTAGATGATGACTGAGTTCTGATTTTATTCGCAACATCACAGAGGATTCTGAACCTGCGGCACTTAGGTATAAGGACTTATATGATTGATTTTCTAATAAAGGCTCAATGACATCTACCAAGCGATGGAAATGTTCATGCCCAAGTAGTGCTTTAGGACGTGGAATATCGAACTGCATAACACGATATACCGCGATTACAGTTTGTAAATTTAGTAAGCTGTTGAAGTCTCCATTAAACGTGAATTGTAACGAATCATCACGATGACTAGCGATAATATGCCCATTGTTCCCAATACAGTGTATTACCTCGTCCTGCACAATTGCCAGTAATCCTGTTGCAAATTCAACTTCGTAAATCATAAGGTCATTTCGTTGATATAGTTCATCCATTCAGTATAGTCATTACCATTAAAAACAAAAACCCCTACCCGAAGATAGAGGCTTTTGTAGTCTTACGGTTTGCAATTACTTACTATTGCCGTGTGCTTCATCGTTACCATAAGTTGTGACAGGTGTTTGACCTGAGCCATCTGCATTCATGGCATAGATATTCAGATTTCCTAAATTGCCACTACCATCTGGCGCAAGGTCAGATGTATAGAAGATTCTGCCATTTGGCGACCAGAACGGAATGCGGTCATTTGAACCTACATTAGTCAATCGTAGTTCATTTGAACCATCTGGATTGATTGTGTAAATCTCGTTATTACCGTCACGCCCTGATGTAAAGGCGATTACATTGTTTGAAGACCAGTTTGGTTGGTTATCGCTGTTACCAAATGTAATCTGTGTCGGTGTACTTGGGTCTGACACGTTTGCTACATAGATATTATTTGTGCCAGCTCCTGCTATATCAGCCATAAATGCTATCTGGCTACTATTACCCGACCAAGTTGGTTGTTGTTCATCACTTGGTGAGGCAAGTAATGCGACAGGGTTGAATGCAGGAACAGTCAAATCTGTCACATTCACAACGAAGATGTCATTGTTCACACCTAAGTTGTTGCGGTCAGATGCAAATGCAAGTTGTGAGCCATCGTGTGACCAAGCAGGTTGACGGTCATTGCCAGCACTGGTTGTAATTTGAGTGGGTGACATTGTATCTAAACTGAAGATAAAGATGTCATAGTCCCCAAATTCTGTCGATGCGTAAGCTATCTTTGTGCCATCCGGTGACCAAACAGGTTCTACTTCGTTAAATGGAGTATTCGTGATATTTGTTTGGCTTTGTCCATTTGCTTCATCAATGAAGATGTCTAAGTTGCCAGCAACATTTGAAACATAGACTAAAGGACCTGTTGGGGCAGTCACAGTGTCTGCTTCTACGACGACATCAACTGTTGTTGATGTTGCTCCGCCAGCACCCGTTGCCGTTAAGGTCACGGTATAGGTGTTCGGACTGGTATAGGTATAACTTGGGTTTGCATCCGCACTCGTGCCGACACCGTCGCCAAAGTCCCACGCATAGCTGTCTGCGTCGGTCGAGCTATTGCTAAAGGCAATGCTCTCATTGACCGTAGCAGGGTTGGGGTTCGCACTGAAACTTGCTACTGGCTCAGGCACAACATCGTTGACCACGACTTCCATGGTTGTGGAGTTCGTGCCACCAGCCCCTGTTGCTGTCAGGGTTACCGTGTACGTGTTCGGACTGGTATAGGTGTAGCTTGGATTGGCATCCGCACTCGTGCCGACGCCGTCGCCAAAGTCCCACGCATAGCTGTCTGCGTCGGTCGAGTTATTGCTAAAGGCAATGCTCTCATTGACAGTGGCGGGGTTCGGATTCGCACTGAAACTCGCTACTGGCTCTGGCACAACATCGTTGACCACGACTTCCGTGGTTGTGGAGTTCGTGCCACCAGCCCCTGTTGCTGTCAGGGTTACCGTGTACGTGTTCGGACTGGTATAGGTGTAGCTTGGATTGGCATCCGCACTCGTGCCCACGCCGTCGCCAAAGTCCCATGCATAGCTGTCTGCATCCGTGGAGCTATTGCTAAAGGCAATGCTCTCATTCACAGTGGCGGGGTTCGGATTCGCACTGAAACTCGCTACTGGCTCTGGCACAACATCGTTGACCACGACTTCCATGGTTGTGGAGTTCGTACCGCCAGCACCCGTCGCTGTTAAAGTTACCGTGTACGTATTCGGACTGGTATAGGTGTAGCTTGGATTGGCATCCGCACTCGTGCCCACGCCGTCGCCAAAGTCCCACGCATAACTGTCTGCATCCGTGGAGCTATTGCTAAAGGCAATGCTCTCATTCACAGTGGCGGGACTAGGGTTCGCGCTGAAACTCGCCACTGGTTCAGGCACAACATCATTGACCACGACTTCCATGGTTGTGGAGTTCGTGCCACCAGCGCCTGTCGCCGTTAAAGTCACGGTGTAGGTGTTCGGACTGGTATAGGTGTAGCTTGGATTGGCATCCGCACTCGTGCCCACGCCGTCGCCAAAGTCCCACGCATAACTGTCTGCATCCGTGGAGCTGTTGCTAAAGGCAATGCTCTCATTGACAGTGGCGGGATTAGGGTTCGCGCTGAAACTCGCCACTGGTTCAGGCACAACATCATTGACCACGACTTCCATGGTTGTGGAGTTCGTGCCACCAGCGCCTGTCGCCGTTAAAGTCACGGTGTAGGTGTTCGGACTGGTATAGGTGTAGCTTGGGTTTGCGTCCGCACTCGTGCCGACGCCGTCGCCAAAGTCCCACGCATAACTGTCTGCATCCGTCGAGCTATTGCTGAAAGCAACGCTCTCGTTGACAGTGGCAGGGTTCGGGTTCGCACTGAAACTCGCTACTGGCTCAGGCACAACATCATTAACCACCACTTCCATGGTTGT
Source organism: Phototrophicaceae bacterium (assembly GCA_965230145.1). Taxonomy (GTDB): domain Bacteria; phylum Chloroflexota; class Anaerolineae; order Aggregatilineales; family Phototrophicaceae; genus JAUZRW01. The sequence continues at coordinate 373,059 of CBDDKI010000002.1, read as the reverse complement.
GGAGTTCGTACCGCCAGCACCTGTTGCCGTCAGGGTTACTGTGTAGGTATTTGGACTGGTATAGGTGTAGCTTGGGTTTGCATCCGCACTCGTGCCCACGCCGTCGCCAAAGTCCCACGCATAGCTCTCTGCATCGATGGAGGTATTGCTGAAAGCAACGCTCTCATTGACCGTAGCAGGGTTCGGATTCGTACTGAAACTCGCCACAGGTTCGGGTACAACATCGTTGACCACGACTTCCATGGTTGTGGAGTTCGTACCGCCAGCACCCGTTGCGGTTAAGGTCACCGTGTACGTATTCGCACTGGTATAAGTGTAGCTTGGGTTTGCGTCCGCGCTCGTGCCCACGCCATCACCAAAGTCCCACGCGTAACTGTCTGCATCCGTGGAGCTGTTACTGAAAGCGATAGCTTCGTTGACTGTAGCAGGGTTAGGGTTCGCACTGAAACTTGGTGATGGGGGAGGTGCTACATCTTCAACCACAATATCTTGTGTAATTGAATTCTCACCACCTGGACCTGTCGCTGTTAGAGTCACGGTATAGGTGTTTGGTGATGTATAGGTATAGCTTGGATTGGCATCTGCACTCGTGCCCACGCCGTCGCCAAAGTCCCACGCATAAGATGTAACTTCACCAAGTGTTTGATTCGTAAAGGTGATTTCTTCATCGACAGTTCCAACGGCAGGTGTAAATGTAAATGCCGCTTGGGGTGGAGCAATAACAATTTCCTCACTTACACTAATCTGACTTGTTGTACTATCAGACTGACCTTGAGGATCATCTACAGTCAAAGTGACTGTATAATTGCCAGTAGATATATAGGTGTGTGATGGATTTTGTTCAGAGCTTGTTGCTGAACCATCACCAAAATCCCATGTGTAGGTTAACTGGCTACCGTTCGATTGGTTAGTGAAGTCAACAACCAAATCAGCAGGACCTGATTCGGGACTTGCTATGAAATCCGCCGTTGGAGGATCAAGTGGTGTTTCGGCAGTTACCATTACAATTTCAGTTGTAGTAGAACCACCCGGACCTGTTGCCGTTAAGGTTACTGGATACGTACCTGGCTCACTATATGTGATTACAGGATTTTGCTCATTACTTGTACGACCGTCGCCAAAATTCCATGCCCAGCTATCAACATCACCTGTAGTTGTGTCAGAGAATGTTGCTGTAACAGGTGCTATGTCACCACTTACATCGACATCAAAACTTGCTATAGGGGCATCAGGCGGATCTGATACTGTAATAGTCACTACTGCTGAACTTTGCCCACCAGGTCCAAAAGCGACTAATCGCACATCAAACTCACCAGACGAATTGAACGTGTGAGTCGGTGAAATATCCGTGTTGTCAGTAATACCATCGCCATTGAAGTCCCATAAGAAGGAGCTAACTTCGCCAGTCGTTGTATTATTCAACACAACAGACTCTCCCGTTTCGATGCTCACTGAACTAGGCTCAAATTGGGCAACAGGCGCTGGAGTCGTATTATCTTCCACCGTGATTTGGCGAATCATTGTTCCTGAACCACCAGGTCCAATCGCACGTAGAATGACATTATACGTATCAGGATTATTGAAAACATGAGTTGGATTTTGCTCTGTACTAGTTGTACCATCACCGAAATCCCACTCATAGGATGTTACTTGCCCTGTAGAGTTATTTGTAAATTGAACCGTTAATGGTGGCTCACCACTAACAACACTCGGTGAGAATGATGCTAAAGGTGCGCTTGGTGAATTTACTGTAATCTGGCGAGAAACATTAGACGTTCCACCCGGACCTGTTACGCGTAAAGTGACTGTATATGTACCAGGAGTACGATACGTGTAAATTGGATTTATAGCGTTGCTACTACCACCATCGCCAAATGTCCAAGCATAACTAGAAATTTGACCTTGTGACTGGTTAGTAAATCCAACAACAAGTGGAGCAGTACCAGAAGTTAAATTTTGAGTAAATGCCGCAATTGGACGAGGCACCGTTGTATTGGTCGGTACAGGTGTCGCTTGTTGATTCTGCACACGAATATTGCCGACCTGAGTCGTTTGCTGTGTACCATCTCGCAAAAACACTCTTAATCGTAGTTGGTATAAACCGTCTGGAATTGCACCAGAATTCGTCGACCACACACCAAGTACACCTGCAACTACAGGTTGCTGAACAATGCCTGTAATTGGAAGCCACTGATTATTCGGATTATTCTGGCTGGCGTATTCCAACCGATATTGTAAAAAGTTCGGGTGACTTGCTGAACCAACTACTTGAATTGTGCCACTCACGATATTACCCGGTAAAGGTGCGACAATCACAATACTGATCGGTGCAGCGGTATTTGTCGGAGGAGGGGGGTTGTTCGGTACTAGCACAATAGATGTTGGTGGAACAACAGGTCGAGTACTAAATGCAAAAGGTGTAAGTGTTGGGAAAACTGTAACACCCCCTTGCGCTTGTAAGGTCGTTGTTGCATCAACGGTTAAATCATCTGTGTCTACAGTTAAGGTAGCTTCTTCTTGAGGTGAGCCACCCAAGTTGCAGGCACTTAATACAAGCATCACAATCATTGCAATTAGCAATAAAGGGCTTGCTCTATGTCGTAATCGACTAGGCATAAAAATCCTTTCAGGCGATAAATATAATTACTGTAACTAACATTATAACGAATATTCTAAAGTCTAACCTGACGGCTAGATGACGATTGGACTATAAGCGTATTAGATTTTACTTAGAATTACTTCGTAACCTTACTTGTGTTCAAATAAAGTTCGGTTTAAACTTAAAATATGAAGGTACTAATAGTAGATGACGAACAAGCAATTCGAGAGGCGTTAGGTAGGAAACTCCAGCGCGATGGTTTCGAGGTTGTCCTCGCAGAAGATGGTGCATCGGGTTTACGAGCATTCCATTCTGAGCGACCTGACCTTGTTGTTTTGGATATTATCATGGCAGGTGGTATGGACGGTCTCACAGTGTGCCGTCGCATTCGTGATTTAGCTGAAACACCTATTATGATGTTATCAGCTCAAGCAATTACAGAAGATGATGTGATTGAAGGTTTAAATGCTGGGGCAGATGAATATCTCATTAAACCCATAAGGCTCAATGAATTTATTGCCCGAATCAACGCCTTAATGCGTCGCGCTCAAATTTCAACATCTGAAACTGACCAAGTATATGATGATGGTTATCTCAATGTAGATTTACACCGTCGGCATGTTCATGTTCAAGGTAAAAAAGTTCACCTCACACCTACTGAATTTAAATTGCTAGCAGTATTGATGGAAAATACAGGTAGGGTAGTTCCTCAACGTGATTTATTAGAACAGGTTTGGGGACGTGAGTATATCGATGATGTTTATTACCCGCGTGTATATATCAGTCAGCTACGCCGTAAAGTTGAACAAGACCCATCTAATCCTATCTATATTTTGACAGAACATCGGGTTGGGTATCGCTTTGAAAAGCAAGTGCGAAGTCCTTCCGATTTGTAAATGAAATAGTAAAGCGTATGTCTGTAGATTTCCCCTCAGCTTTAGTTATCAACGGGTTTACGCTTGCACTTGCAACTGCCTTCCTCCTAATTGTCTTATGGTACGATATTCGGCGCACTGTTAATCAGTTTTTTGCTCTATTTCTCATACTGGTTCAATTTTGGAGTATGGGATTCTTTCTGACCCAAGTAGTAACCTTAATTGACGCACCGCCTCAATTATTTAATTTTGGTTATGCAGTTTCCCAAGCAGGGTTTGTTGGGTCTAGCGTGAGCTTATATGCTTTGATGACTGTCATAGCTGGCGTACAACCTCGGCGTTTTCGGATATTGACTGCTGTATATCTTATTATTGGTGTTGGCTATTCATTCTCAACATCACTTCCTAGTGCAGAATTAGCAAATACAATCCAATCCCGTATTTTTTCAGCGATATTTTTCTTTGGTTTTGATATAGTCACTCTATATGTTACATGGCGTTATCGGCGTAAATATGACAGCCTCACCCTTATTATTGGCAACATACTATTTATCATCGGTCAGGGCATTACTTTTGTTAATCCTCAGCTTGGCGTTGTAACTCTAGCAACGAGTTTTACATCTCTAGGGGCATTGGCTATTAGTATCTCAATCATACGTCGTGAACTCATTCGCCCATTGTTGGAACGCGGAACACAACTAGAAACGATGCACGAAGTCAGTGTTGCTATTGCCAGCCAATCAACAACCGATACTGTTCTAAATAGTATTGCTGAACAAGCGACACAATGGCTTAAAGCAGATGCGTCAGGCATATTTTTAAAGCAAGATGATTATGTTCAACTTGTCGCAATTTATAATCTGCCAAATTCCATACTAGGAACAAAGGTCGAAATAGGTAGAGGCGTTGCCGGTCGAGTTGCACAAGACAATAAATCAATATATCTTGAAAACTATGCGCGAGATTGGCAAGATGATAATGAATTTAAATTTGCGGCAGATACATTTGGCTCACTAATTTGTGTACCTCTCAACTCTGGTGCAACGGTTATCGGAGTTCTCATGGTCATTAGTGGTATTCATGGCACACTCTTTGAGAAAGACGATGTTCGTCGCCTAGAATTGCTATCTGCACAAGCTACCGTAGCAATTTCACAAGCAAATCTTTTTGCCGAACAGATGAACCTTACAGCGCAACTATCCTCTGCTCATCAGCAATTACAGACTGTTCTGGTAAGTACAGAAAATCCCGTTCTCGCAGTTGATCGCACTCTAAATTTAATTTTTACAAACCCAGCCGCAGAGACCTTATTTGGATTAGATACGATTCATAATCGTGCAAATTTAACAACATCTCTGCCTGAACATGCTTTGCCAACAGATTACAGAAAAACCTTAAAAGCTATTAAAAGCAAAGGGTCGTTTAGCTACGAAATCGAGATTGACAACAAAATCTACATCTGCCAAGTTGCGAGTTTAGGGGAGAGTCGGCGTATTGATGGCTTTGTTGCTATTTTGAACGATGTGAGTGAGCTTAAAGAACTAGACCGCATTAAGAGCGAAATGGTACGCATGACGAGTCACGACTTAAAGAATCCTTTGCAAGCAGCTTTCGCTAATCTTGAGTTACTCCGAGATGATGTTCATGCAATTAATGACGATGAAATTAGATTATCTGTAGATAATATTGACCGTCAACTTAACAAAATGAACCGTATTATTGGTGGTATTTTAGATTTGGAACGTGTTCGTATCGGGTCAACTTTGAACGAAGTGTGTCAACCAAAAAACATCATTGATGATGCCATAGAAGAACTTAGAGATATTGCTTCAGAACAAAAGGTTAGTCTTGAAACTGAAATTAATCCTGATGTCGCTGACTTTTTGGGTGATATAGATCAATTCCAACGAGCAATTGTAAACCTAATTGAAAATGCTATAAAATTTAACTCCATAGACGGCACGGTGCTGATTAAAGCATACAACTATGATAATTTTATATTCATCACCATAGCAGACGATGGCATTGGCATTCCTGAAGACTTACAGCCAAAAATATTCGACCGATTTTATCGCGGGCATCAGCAAGGTGCAGAGCATATTAGTGGGTCAGGACTTGGATTGAGTCTGGTAAAAGCAGTCATTGAAAGTCACAATGGGAAAATCTGGGTTACTAGTAAACCCAATCTGGGAACAACCTTTCATATAACTGTGCCAGCAATGGTACAAAAAGTGAATATCCCATCATAATTATTTGTCGTAGCCTGTATTTAGAGAGATTGTTATGCGTTTTCGGATTTTAGCTGTATTCGCTTTGTCAATTAACATCCTGTTTGGGACTTTAGTTTTTGCACAAGATAGTAATCAGACAACAACACCAAGTCCATCCAAAACACCGTCACCCTCGGAAACACCAACTGCAGAAATTACGGAAGAAGTAACCGAGACTGAAACTACCTCTGATATACCTCAATTTAATGCTTTACCTCGCTCATATACACAAGAAGATTTAAGTGTACTGGTCGGTAATGTCCAACGCCCGAATGGGATAGCATATTTCGATGATTATCTCTACACAGCTTGCAATGGCGATTGGACTATGTACCGCATTGATGCAGAAACAGGACAAACAATCACCTTTGTTTTTGGCATACGCAATGCACATCAAATGATTGCTGAAGAGACTGAGCAAGGCTTTAATCTCTGGATTCCAGATTTCGACACTGACCAATTTATGCGAATCGATCACACTGCTTCAGCCCCACAAACAGTTGCAAGAGATAATCTCGATGGACCTTGGGGTATTGCAAGTTTGCCTGATGAGAGATTTCTGATTAGCAATCTGCGGGCAGACAATCTTGTTATTGCGGATACGCAAGGAAATTCTACAATTGCAGTCGAGGGCTTACGTGCGCCAGCTGGACTTATAATTGATGGCGATTACGTCTATGTGGCAAATAATAGTAGCGCACGTCGGGCAGTTGAATGGTTTCCGATTGATGCTCTTGAAATTGATGATGAGGGCAATGTTACTTCTGTAGAAGATATCACTCAACCGCTTATTAGTGGTTTGCAAAACACCTCTAGTCTTGTACTAGCAGATGATGGCTATCTCTATTTTAGCTATGCGCTTGGAACAAGAGGGGTAGTAGGGCGAGTTAATCCTGAAGAATGTCGTGATGGTGGCTGTACGAATGAACAAGTTGAAATTGTGTTATTTACAGAATTAACAGCACCTCTCGCTGGTCTAACAATCAGTCCAGATATGCGCTTATTTGTACACACAATCTATCGCCCTGAAATATACTGGGTTGACCTATACGGAGAAACTCCCAATTAGCTTGAAAATTTTAGGAACGGTCGGTCAAGATCGTTCCTTTTTTGATAGTAGGTTAAGTACCAAGTGGCTCTAAGAGTGCAATTCCTACAAGTGCGGTAACAATGCCAAAGGTACGGATTGCGATTTCAAACATTGCAATGATAGGACTTTCAAGAGTAACGTTTGCAAATTCTAAAACGCCACCCCCTGTGATTAGGATGACCCCGACCACAATTGGCAAACCGCGTTGACGAGTCAGTGTGTTTGATATGTTCGTCAACAGGCGTATCAAAAATGACGATTCATCAATCTTTCTCATAATTCAAACTCCACATATTCATAATCTTTGTAGCGCTCATATAGTGCAGTTGGTATTTTAACTTCGAGAATTACACCATCCGCAACATGTTCTTGCTGAATCACGCGCCCTGACTCAAATAACTGTGAAACAATATCGCCACGGTCATAAGGTAATAGTAATTTCATAGGTTTAAGTTGGGATGCAAGCGTATCTGCAATTTTCTGGAAAAGCTCATCGAACCCATCATGTGTTTTTGCTGAGATGCGAACTTCGCCTTGATATGCGTCACTATCCTCCAATAATGGTGGAATATCTGTCTCGACTTGGTCAATCTTGTTCCAAACCAAGATTCGTGGCACATCACTCGCTTCAATTTCTGCAAGCGTATCCTCGACAGTCTCAATATGTGCTAGAACACTAGGATGAGAGGTATCTACCACATGCAAAACAAGGTCAGCTTCCAAGATTTCTTCCAAAGTAGCACGAAATGCCGCAACTAGGGTAGTTGGCAATTTCTGAATGAAACCTACCGTATCACTAATGAGTATTTCTCGATTGCTTGGTAGCACCACACGCCGAGTTGTTGGGTCAAGCGTTGCAAATAATTGGTCAGCAACATAAACATCGGAATCACTCATAGCATTAATTAATGTTGATTTCCCAGCATTTGTATAGCCCACTAATGCAACAATAGGAATGCCTGTTTTACGCCGATTTTCTCGGTAATGACTACGATGTTGGCGTACTTTTTCCAGTTCTTCTTTAAGTTTGGTGATTTTTCGCCCAATTTCTCGCTTATCGACCTCGAGCTGCGTTTCACCCGGACCCCGAACCCCGACACCACCAGCACCACCCATACCACCAGCTTGTCGGGCGAGATGCGTCCATTGACGTGTCAATCTTGGCAGACGATACTCGTATTGTGCTAATTCAACTTGTAATGCTCCCTCACGGGTACTGGCGTGTTGAGCGAAAATATCCAGAATAAGAGCTGAACGGTCAAGCAAGTTGATGTCTTCACCAAATATTTTTGATAATTCACGTTGATGGCGTGGGGACAATTCATCATCAAAGATAACAGCTTTCGCCTCTAATTCTTTGAGTAACTCAAGGATTTCCTGTACCTTACCAGAACCGATATAAGTCGATGGTTCAATACTGTTCATATTTTGTGTCAGCTGACCAACAACTGTCATACCTGCCGTTTCAGCAAGCATTTCTAATTCTTCAAGCGATTCGTCTAAAGATAAAACCGTTTCGACCCCTCTGATATGGGCACCGACTATAATAGCGCGGTCAGGACTTTGTTCATTAATTTTTGCGTATTCTGTGGTCATATTTTCCTAAGTGATAGTATTAAAAGATAATAGCTCTACCGTTTACTATACCATGACTTGAGGCGATTGATGCCTTCTTGTAGACGTTCTTCAGTATTTGTAACACTAATTCGCACGTAGTCTTCGCCACCCGGTCCATATGCTGCACCTGGTGCAAGCGATACATGCGCGTGTTGACGAGCTTGTTCAACATACTCTAACGCTGGCATATCTTCAACTTTTGCCCAAATATACAGTGAGGCTTTAGGTGTAGTGACAGATAAGCCTATATCGCTTAAATTACTCACTACAATATCGCGTCTGGATTGATAAATCGCGTTACGTTCTGTAAGCCATTCTTTAGTTGTATCTTGCATAGCCCGAATACCCGCATCATAAGCTGGGATAAAATGCCCGCTATCAACATTGCTCTTTACATGCAATAAGTTTTTCAAAGCCTCTTTTGAACCTACAGTTGCACCTAATCGCCAACCAGCCATATTAAATGTTTTGGAGAGGGACATAAACTCAACAGCAGTATCTTTCGCGCCTGTTACTTGTAAAGCACTAGGGGCATCGTAACCATCATAGGTGACATCACAATAAGGGTTGTCAGATGCTAGCAAAATATCATATCGCTTACAGAATGCAACTAGCTTTTCATAAAAGGCAATATCAGCAACAGCACCTGTAGGATTATTGGGGTAATTGCACCAAATTATCTTACTTTTGGTAGCATCTTCTTCGCTGATTGAGTCTAAATCAATCACAAAATCTCTATCGGCTGGCATATCCACGTAGATGACATCCGCACCAGCTAGTCGTGCCCCCATTGCATATGATGGATAGCCGATTGCAGGCACAAGAACAGAATCGCCTGCATCAAGATAGGCTAAGGTTAAATTAACAATACCTTCTTTACTTCCAATGAGGGGTAAGACTTCATTTTCAGGATTAAGCTCAACATTAAAGCGGGTTTTATAGTAATTTGCAACAGCTTCTCGAAAGCGCGGTATGCCACGATACCCACTATAACCATGATGGTTCGTGTTTCGTGTCGATTTATCAAGTGCATCCATCACGAAGTCAGCAGGTGGCAAATCAGGACTACCAATATCCATTCGCACAATATCGATCCCAGCCAATTCCATCTCACGAACTTTTTGACTAATAACAGCAAAAACATATTCTGGTAAATTTTGTAAACGTCTGGCTTTTACAGGCATAACAGTTCCTTTGTGTGTGCATAAATAATGTCGTTCTTAATCAGCCATGGTGTGTGATTACCGACTGAAAACAAGCTCAGGTGTTGCAAATTCTACGAGATAAGGCTCATCTAAAGCTGAAAGTGATTGCTCCATATCTGAGATTGCTCGCATAACATAGGCTTGCTTGCGTTGTTGCCGATTTTTAATTTTCTTTGTTAATTCAGGGATAATACCAAAATTCGCTTTCATTGGTTGGAAGTCTTTAGGTTCAGCATGGGTAATATAATGAGATAATGCGCCAAGCATCGTCGTTTTTGGTGGAATCCATTCTGATTTTCCATTTAAATGCCGTGCGAGATTAACGGCAGCTAATAATCCACTAGCGACATTGCCCATATAACCTTCCATACCCGTAATTTGACCAGCAAAATACAAGTCGGCACGGTCACGATATTGCATTGTTTGCTTGAGTAGAGTCGGTGCATTGATGAACGTATTACGGTGCATTTGTCCCATACGAGCAAACATTGCGTTTTCTAAACCTGGTATCAGACGTAGCACTTCACGTTGTTCATTCCATTTCAAATTTGTTTGGAAACCAACAATATTATAGAGAGTGCCGACAAGGTTATCCCGACGTAATTGTACAACGGCGTAGGGCCAACGACCTGTACGTGGGTCGTCTAAGCCAACTGAGCGCATAGGACCATATCGAAGTGTTTCTTCACCGCGTGAAGCTAATTGTTCAATCGGGATGCAACCCTCAAAGAAATTGGGGTCTTCAAGTTCAAAATCTCGTAATTCAATGACATTTGCATCTTTTAGTGCATTAACAAATCGAAAATATTCTTCTTTATTTAGTGGACAATTGATGTAATCACCTTCTTCAGTATCCCCTCTGTCATAGCGATTGCCACGATAGGCAATCTCCATATTGATGGTATCTGCTTCGACAATAGGGGAGATTGCATCGTAAAAATAGAGATGCTCTTGTCCTGAAAGTTTTGCTATCTTTTTAGCAAGTGGTTCAGATGTCAAAGGACCTGTTGCTATGATGACAGGTGTATCTTGAGGTATGTCCGTGACCTCTTCTCGAATGACCTGAATATTGGCATGCCCTTCAATAGCTTCTGTGATAATCTCAGCAAAACCTTCACGATCTACAGCTAATGCGCCACCAGCAGGGACAGCCGTTTTCTGCGCCGCATCTAATAGCAGAGACTTCAACATCCTCAATTCATACTGCAATAAACCCGTAGCACGGTCAGGCAATTTAGAACCAAGTGAGTTACTACAGACGAGTTCGCCTAGTCGATTTGTAACATGGGCTCCTGTTTTTCGTTTCGGACGCATTTCGTATAAGGTGGTCTGGATACCACGCTCAGCGAGTTGCCACGCCGCTTCTGTTCCAGCTAAACCCCCACCAATAACAATAACTTTCTCAGTCATCAATCATACTTTCTGATTTGTTGTATTTTAGCGATTGATTCTATCGGCTAGTTCATTCCTCACAAGGGCAAATATCTAACCTAATGCATCTTGAATACCTTGAACGACATTGCCCTCAACAGCTTTCTTTGCTTGCAAAATTGCGCTCCGAATCGAATAGTCATCGGCGCTACCATGTGCCACTATTACTACGCCATTGACTCCTAACAAGGGCGCACCCCCAACTTCACGAGGGTCAATTTCGTTACGTAATCGTTTAAAAGCACCTTGTGCTAAGAACCCACCTGCTGTCGAAATTAAATCTGCTCGAATTTGCTTACGAATATTGCTCGTTAAATAGGAAATACTTGCTTCAAATGTCTTTATAAAAATATTACCAACAAACCCATCCATGACAACAACATCAATTGTGCCACTCAACAATTCTTTGGGTTCGATATGTCCGATATAGTTAAGGTCAAGCTGTTTGATGCGCTCTGCTGCTTCGCGCGTCAGTTGATTGCCTTTACCTTCTTCTTCGCCATTGGAGAGTGTTGCAATTTTAGGATTCTGTACCCCTAAAGTAGACTTTGCATAAATATCCCCCATAATTGCGAATTGCTCTAACCATTCCACTTTAGAATCTGCATTCGCTCCAACATCTAGCATGATGAGATTTCTGCCAGCAACAGGGTAAATACCGGTTAGGGCAGGGCGTTTAACTCCAGCGATACGTCGCAAAGTGCTTAATGTGGCAATTGCATGAGTAGCGCCTGTGTTACCTGCTGAAACGAAAGCGTCAGCCTGACCATCTTTTATCATATTCATGCCGATATGCATGGGGGAATTGGGTTTTGTTTTCATCACTTTGCTTGGTTTATCGCCCATTGCAATTTCATCTTGAGCATGTATCACTTCAATCGGCAAGCCAAGAGTGTCGTGTTTCTTCAATTCAATATTAATTTTAGCTTCATCACCCACAAAAATAATTGTTTCTTTAAATTCTCGTGCCGCCATAACCCCACCAGCGACATCAGCGATAGGTCGATTATCTGTTCCCATCGCATCAACAACGATTCTCATAATTTGCCTTTCTCATTTCGTTCATGATTTTCCCTCAGTGTACACCAAACTGAAAAAGAAAGAATGTTTATCTCACTCTTGACATTTAGGCACAAGACATTAGAATGTTGCACACAGTAATATTAGCCCTGATGGCGGAACTGGCAGACGCGCACGGTTGAGGGCCGTGTCCTTAACGGGGTGGAGGTTCGAGTCCTCTTCAGGGCATTCATTATGAGCATTCGCTACTTAGCGAGTGCTTTTTTGATTCTACCTACATATTGCTTGCAGTGTTTCGGTGTCCGATGTAAACTGCTGAGTATTAAACGACACTTTATTCATGTCTCTTGGAGAAACAATATGGCAGATGCCGCTCCCCAATTACAAGAAGCCTATGAACTCATCGAATCGGGTGATTTAACCTCGGCGCGGCAGTTATTAGAAGAGATACGCTCTAATAACGAGAATAATCCTGATTATTGGTGGATTTATTCCCATGCAGTAGAAAGTGAAGATGATGGACTTGCTGCTCTAGAGCGGGTTAGACAATTAGCGCCTAATTATCCTGGTTTACAAAACCTATCTCAGCAATTAGGCATTAGTAAACCACAGCCTCCACCTGTGCCAGCGCCGTCAACAGAAGCTATCGAAGCCTTTAATAATGACAATGACGCTGATGAATTTGCGAGTACGGAAAGTTCTAGCAGTAGCCTGCCATTCTATTTGATTGCAGGAATCACAGTTGTGGCAATAATTGCTGCATTATTCTTCATCTCTAGCCTGTTTGGTGGTGATGATGGAGGAGAAACTCCTACTGACGTTGCAATCATTGATGACGTTTCACCAGAACCTGTTATTCCGACTTCGGTTGCGGAAGCCGCAACCGAAGATGTAGACGATACACCAACTATGGAAGTGTTGTCTACGGATGTGGAAGATGAGCCGACAGACGAGCCGACTGAAGAAATTGCTACAGAGGTAGAAACAGAACCAACAGATGCACCTACTGAAGAACCTTCTGCAACGGATGAACCAACTGAGCAAGTTGCTACAGAGGTAGAAGCAGAGCCAACGGATGCTCCTACCGATGTTCCTGAACCAGATAATTCTGACCCATTTGCTTCTATTTATCCAGATTTAGAAGAGTTTGGTGTACCTGCTGATAGCATTACAGTAGCGGAGACTGAGACATTTGGAGACACTTACATTGTGACAACTTGTTCGGCTATTGGACCTATTGCAACACAAAACATACTTGACATTGTTGCAACTTTACAACCAGTCGCTGATAGCCTTGATGAAGATATTGCAGGAATTGCTTTTAACATAACAGATTGTGATACAGATGCCGTGAGCTTAACATTAGGTTTTGACCGCGAAACAGTTGATAGCTACTGGAATGATGAAATTTCACAGACTGATTTGCAACAGTCTCTACAACGGGTACGCTAATCAGAACGATGAAGGGTCACAAAAGTGTTGTGACCCTTTAATATTTATCTTTATGCTTTTTCTTCTTTGAGAATTGGTAAGGTAAGTATAAATGTTGTACCTTTTCCAACCTCGCTATTCACCTCAATTTGCCCACTATGATTATGAATGATATTATGGCTAATAAATAAGCCCAATCCTGACCCTGTCTCTTTCGTGGAGATAAAGGGTTCAAATATCTTCTCAATCATTTCGGGTTCAATGCCTGAGCCTGTGTCTGCTATACGAACAACGGTGTCATCATTCTCAGCGTACATTTCAATAGTTAAATCGCCACCATTCTCCATAGCAGCTTGTGCATTCAAGATGATATTTAGAAAGACTTGCTGAAGCTGGTCTGGATTGCCAAAAATGGTTACGTTTTCGTCAAGGCTAGTTGATATTTGCACCCCATTATGCCGAATGTAGGTTGAGCTTAAGTTCAAAACACTTTCTATGACATCGGCAAGTTTGACAGGTATCATCTCTAACTTATCTTCGCCACGACCTCTGGTGAATTGCTGTAGACGTTCAACGATACGACTAATACGGTTAACACTATTAAGAGTTTCTTCAATATCGCGCTCTGTAACAGGCACATTCTCTTGAATATCTTCTTGCATCATTTCGAGATTCATACGAATTGGCATTAGAGGATTATTGATTTCGTGAGCAATACCAGCTGCTAAACGCCCAACTGATGCTAATTTCTCGGAACGAACCAGCAACTGTTCAGCAGAACGTAATTCAGCTGTCCTTTTTTCAACCATGTCTTCAAGATGTTCGTAAATTTCTGCATTTCGCAGTGCAAGGGTAGTTTGACGTGTAATTGTTTCAAACAAACGAGTGTCGTGGGTGTTGTAGGGTGTGTCGGACATAACAACGAGCAACCCATGTGTTTGGTCACCATATTCTAATCGCATAGAAATCCCACTGTGAAAATCAGATCCATCAACATCATGGTTATGCCATACGATCATCGGAGGATGGCTCATCAATCTGTGGAATAGTCTTTCAGGATCAACCTTTTGTTGGTGTTTACCTGAACTTCGTTGCTCACGGAAATTCTGTACATTATGTTCTTCATCTATATGATAGATAACTGCCATATTGGATGGTATTAAATCCAAAACCAAAAATAGGATAATATCTAACAATGAATTAACATCCTGCTGGTTATTCAGCTCTTGGCTAAAACGTAGCAATGCCTCTAACTCTGTTGTTCGTTTTTCCAAAGTTTGGCGCAATTGTCGCGCTTCGATTTTGCTACGTACTCGTGCAAGAATTTCACGGGGTTTTACGGGTTTAGGAACATAATCATCAGCCCCTAATCCTAAGCCTTGCTCAATATCAGCAACATCATCTTTAGCTGTCACAAAAATAATAGGAATATCTGCTGTTGCTGTATTTTCACGTAATGCCTTCATTACATCGTACCCATTCATACCTGGCATCATAACATCTAATAAAATGATATCTGGCAGAATATTTTGAGTGACTTCAATGGCTTCTTCACCGTTATCAATATGGATAGCTTGATAATCACGCATTTTGAATATTTGAGTTAGCATTTCGGCGGCAGGGGTGTTGTCATCGACCACAAGTACGATTGGTTTCTTAGTCGGCTCTGTCATCATAATTCCTTTAAAGTCCTTTACTAGCTAAAGAGTAGAGGCTATAAGTTATAGTTTTATCCATGCTACAATAAGCTCATTCTATATCAATTTCGGACGAGAGACACTTAATGAAAATAACAACACAGTATTCAGGTGTTTTACGCTCAATCCTCACAGGTGCTGTAGCAGGTATAATTTTGGCAATTTCATTTATGGGTGGATTTTATGCACGCGGACTTGTTCCTTCACAACCACAAGTCTCTTCGATTCCTGTCGAATCCGCAGGATATCCTTTATTAGATGAAGTTCAAAGTCTTATCGACCAAATATATCTCCGAGAACAACCGGACTACATTCAGCGCCAATATGCGGCTGTGAGAGGAATGTTAGGTACTTTAGAAGACCCTAACACGTTCTTTATCGACCCACCAGTTGCACGTAGTGAAGCTGATGTTTTGGCAGGAACATACGGTGGTATTGGTGTCTTGGTTAATCGAAATGAAGAGGGTGAATTTGTATTATACCCATTCACTGATTCTCCCGCGCAAATGGCAGGAATTCGAGATGGCGCAATTTTAGTCGCAATCAATAATGACCCCATAACACTTGAAACATCACTCGATGCTGTTGACCAAGCACTACGTGGTGAAGTTATTGATGACAATGGAGTAGAATTGACGATTATCCAAGATGATGATGAAATGACGCAATTTGTTGTATTTGATGTCATTAATGTGCCATCTGTAATATGGCGCACCCTTGATACTGATGAACGAATTGGTTATCTTCAAATTTTACGATTTACTGCACGCACACCTGACGAGGTCATTGAAGGTTTAACAGAACTCAATCGGCTAGATATATCTGCACTCATTGTTGATGTTCGAAATAATAGTGGTGGTTTATTAGATTCTTCTGTTAATGTTGCCAGCCAATTCATAGATAGTGGCGTTGTAATCTATGAAGTAACCAAACAAAGCGAACATACATTTAATGCTGAACGAGGTGGTTTAGCTATAGATGTTCCTTTAGTTGTATTGGTTAATGCGAGAACTGCTAGTGCTGCTGAGTTAGTAGCTGGTGCAATACGTGATAATGAACGAGGTATTTTGATAGGGCAAATTACATTTGGCAAAGGGACTGTACAGCAGATATTCACTTTATCAGACGGGTCATCTGTGCATATTACATCGGCAGAATGGCTTACACCAAGTCGAACACCAATTGCAGGAGTTGGCTTAACACCTGATATAGAAATGATACCCGATGAAAATGGACGTGATGTTGAACTTGGTGAGGCAACTCGCTATTTGCAACAACAATTAGAAACAGAGTAAAGAGATTATGGCTAAGAAAAATAAAGATAAATCGAGCAACGATGGTAATAACCGTGTGGTGACGACTAACCGTCGCGCACGTCACAATTATGAACTACTCACAACCTATGAAGCAGGGCTAGTGTTAATGGGTTCTGAAATCAAATCAATTCGGGCGAATAAAGTGAACTTAGCCGACGGCTTTGTTTATGAACGTGATGGCGAATTATGGCTTATGAACGTACATATTGCTCAATATGAGCAAGCGAGCCATTTCGGACATACTGACCCGATGCGCCCACGAAAACTGCTTCTGAAAAAGAAAGAGATAGCGAAAATCATCACGGATATTCGAGAGATAAGTTACACAGCAGTTGCCACGAAACTATACCTAGAACGTGGTCTAGCTAAGATACAAATTGCAACCGCACGCGGTAAGAAATTATACGATAAGCGTCAAGATGTCCGTGAGCGTGATACTAATCGGCAAATTCGTCGGGCTTTGAAGGACTATTAGCAAACCATGTCGAAATTTCCTTCTACAATTCGTGAAATAAATAGTTTGCCGAATGCTGAAAAATGGGAAATATATGAAAGTATTATTCCACCACACATTTTAGTGGATTTTGATATTGATAGGAATCCAGATAAGGAGCATCCCCAAGTACACTACATGTGCCCAAAGGGAAGTCGGGCAATGGAATTGTCCGTAAAGCAGTCACCAGCAGACCGTGACCCAATCTTATACCTTAATATGGCAGATACTTTCAATAATCAGATATTGGTTTTACTTGTTGTTGTCAATGACCCTGAGAGTGAACGTTTCAACGTTGATATTGACACACAGGGCAACCCAACAAATTATGGCACTTCTAGTCGTAATATCCCCGCCGAGATTTCTGCAATGGAAGCTGGGCTTGCACCAGGACAAATTCGACAAGGTTTGCGGGCATTCAGACGGTCTGTACCTATTTTTGAAGCGTTTATTGAAAATATGGGGCATGATATGTTTATGATTGAACCTCTTGCCTATCATAATGCAATAGTATTTGAACGCTATGGTTTTAATTACGTGCGCGGACTTGCAGATATGAAGCAAATCCACAGTGATTTCTTGCCTGATGGTGAATATTATCAACGGTTAAATGACGAGAATCCATTTCGTAAGCAAGTCTTCTGGAATAGTATTCGCGGGCGTGCATGGGCTATCCATGATGGTTTGCTAGGGCATCCCTTTACAGGTTTTCAAATGTATAAGCGCATTTATCGTGATGCTGGCGTAGAGACATTCCCTGATGCGACGTGGTAGACCTTTAAAACCAATTATCAGTATTGAAAGCATCACTACTGCGCTCAAAAAACTTGATTACTCGTCTCAAGGGCAATCAGATAATCATGTCCTTCAGAATCTACAACTCATTGACTTCTATCTACAAAGTGCGAACCGTCCATTAGCTGAAAATATACGTACATGGATGCTAAACAAAATACTTGTGGATTTTATTACATCTGCTTTAAACGAAATTAGACACTACTTTGATTTAAAGCCTATTTCAGATAAGCAAAGTCGGCAGAATGAAGCAAAGTCATTGTCTGAGGTATCCCAATTAGAGTCACCAGAACTATTAGGTTGGTCTATTCGCTATGTTCGATATGTACGTCCTGAACTTGGTTTCTCAATGCAAGAAATAGCTGAATTATTGCATGTCAACGAGCGTACTGTCCGCCGTTATCAAGGTATATCCATAAACAAATTGCGTGATATTTTAATTGAAGCAGAATGGCAAACCCGCAAAGAACAACAAGTATCCTACTTAAAATCACAAATTCCACATCAAATTATAGACATTGTTGGACGCGAGAATGAATTGGTAACTATATTTTCACATCTCGATCAAAGTTTTAGCTCGCCAATATTTATAACTGGCGAAACAGGAATAGGGAAGTCGGCGGTATGTGCTAAGGTTGCCTATACACTCATTGATGAAAAGAAAATAGACTACCTTATCTGGCTTCGCCAACCGAATGATTTTGGAGCTATTCAAACGAAAATTTGGAATGTAATTTCTCCTCACGTCATCCAAAAACATTGGCGAGAAATTCTTGAGCATCAGAAACTATTATTCATTATCGAAGATGTGGATGCTTTGGTGGATAAACCAGAATGGGATGATTTACTGATTAATTTACAAAATGCCTATGTTTTGATTACAAGTGAAAAATCTAGCCCACATTTTCCCAATATACATAATATTCATCTGAAACCATTGTCGAGGAAATCTTCTCATATACTACTGGAACAGTTTTTTGCTAACCGCTTATCAGACATTCAGGCTGATACAATCATAGATTCAACCTTTGGTAATCCTCGTAAAATTATTGAAATTAGTCAACGTTCTGTTCAAGAAGATGAGGAGTTAGGGGGAGTTTTGGAGAATTATCATGCTGAACAGTTTAATTCGCTATCTTATTCGGATAAGTCAATCATTCTTCTCAATACATTCAGTAAAGATGGTGTAGACAAACGAATCCTAGATAATGTCTTAAATACAAATCCCGACAGGTCATTAAGATATAAATTTCTTATCGAAAAGGGGAGTTTAGTCTACTTGCCTGATAGTTACATCGACTACATAGAAAATCGCCTCCTTCTTGATACTGAATTGCAATCGTTAGCAAAAAATTTGATTAATCACTTGCTGGAAAATACCACACAGGATTTAACAACTTCCAAAATTTTGTTGGATTTTCTCGATAACGCCTCTAATAGCTGGGATAGAAGCGTTGCTCAAAACATTTTAGAAACTATCAATGTCGGTCAAATCACAATAGGGGATGTATATAGATGGCGTAATCTATATTTGAGATATTTCGGCTTAGACAATGATGAGAATTTGGAGTTATCAATATTAGCTTATAAATATGGAATAGCTCTGAGGCGATTACATCATATGCATTCTGAAGAGTATTTGATTAGTTTAATAGAATCTCTTGGAAATAAAGGTTATTTTGCACTTCAAGTGCAAGTGTCTTTTGAACTTGCATTATTTTATCAGCATAGTGCATCATTTGAACAAGCTATAGAGATTTATAATCACATCACACGTACTCTCTCACAATATGCCTCTACTGAAATATTATCAGCGATTCAATTACACTATGCTCGTATTGCTATCGCTCGGCAAAACATAGATAGTACACTTGAAGCCTTACAAGGATGTAATTTAGAACATTTAGAGGTTTTTATACTGTTCTGTGAAGCGCAGTTGCTAAAGGGTGAATATGATTTCATCATCGGCACGATACCAAACTATTTGAATAACACTATATTGTCACACAAGCTACAAACGAGCCTCCATACTATATTGGCTAGGTCTTATCAAGCAACTAATCTATACAACAAGGCAATCATACACTTCAATGAAGCCCTATCAATTTCGGAGCAATATCTAGGTAAAGGAGATATTGCTAGAGCGCGTAATAATTTTGCTAGCATTTACCTTATAACAATAAGTCAACAATCACCGATGGATTTAGATAATGTAGAAGACCTGCTCTTAGAAACCCAAGAATTACAGAGACAAATTAAAGATCTGGTTGGATTAGAAGCCTCTACTCGCAATTTACGTTATTTGAGGGCATATCGAGTCAAACCAAATTAATTACATATACTTATCGTTAATAAAAAGAAAAACGGGATACGAGAATATATGGTCAATTTACGTTAAAATACTTGAACTTCTAGGACTATTTATTCATCACGAAATTATTAATTAAGGGCTGTGCTTATGCGAAAAATAAATGGAATGTTATCACTTAACGAGTTGATAGATAAAGTAAACAATGGCGAAATCGAAACAGTTGTTGTTGCTTTTACAGATCACTTCGGGCGCTTGATGGGCAAGCGTTTTGATGCTGACTTTTTCGTTGAGAGCGGTGCACAAGATGGCACACATGCTTGTAATTATTTACTTACTGTCGACATGGAAATGGAACCAATTAAAGGCTATGACTTTGCCAATTGGGAAAGAGGCTATGGTGACTTTCACTTAGTTCCAGACATGGATACACTCCGCGTTGCAAGTTGGTTAGATAAGACGGCTTTAGTCTTATGCAATGTAGAGGATGAGCAGACCCATAAATTAGTTTCAATTATTCCCCGTAATATCCTTAAAACCCAACTTGAGAGAGCGTCTGATTTAGGGTTTCAAGTTATGGCGGCATCAGAATTAGAATATTATGTATACGAAGATTCATACAAAACAGCATCGGAAAAACAATTCAATAATTTAGAGCCTATGGGATGGTATATTGAAGATTATCATCTCCTACAAGGGGCGCGTGAGGAAAAGTTTACAGCAGTAGCACGGCGCAATCTTAAGAACTCTGGTATTCCTGTAGAGAATTCCAAAGGTGAATGGGGACACGGACAGCATGAATTGAATATACGCTATGATGAAGGCTTAGTCATGGCTGACCGTCATGTAATCTTCAAGCAATGCCTCAAAGAAATTGCCGATTCTCTCGGGTTTAGCGTAACTTTCATGGCAAAGCCAACACCAGATGCGGCAGCAGGCTCTAGTAGCCATATTCATTTAAGTTTGTGGCATGAGGGTGAAAATGCTTTTACTGGAGAAGAGGCATTAGGTCCTGTTCTCGGTTCGGATGTCTTTCGGTGGTTTTTGGGTGGTTGGATGAAGCATGTTTCAGATGTGATGGTTTTCTATGCACCAACCATTAACTCCTATAAACGCTATCAAGATTTTTCATGGGCACCGACGCGCATTGCATGGAGTTATGACAATCGTACAGCAGGTTTCCGCGTCGTTGGCAAAGGGAAAAGCCTACGAATTGAATGTCGTATCCCTGGTGCCGATTGTAATCCATATCTGGCTTATTCAGCCGCTTTAGCATCTGGACTAGATGGGATTATCAATAAGATTGAACCCCCAGAAATCTTTGAGGGTGATATTTATTCTGCCCAAGATTTACCGCGCGTTCCTTATACTTTAGAACATGCAGTAGATATTTTTTCTCAAAGCGAATTTGCGAAGCGTGTATTTGGAGACGATGTTGTGGAACATTACACCCATTTCTACAGAACAGAAATTGAAAGTTTTAATCAATGGGTAACTGATTGGGAACGTAAAAGATATTTTGAAAGAATTTAACCACAGCCATTCATAGAAGGAATAACAACAATGCGTTTAAAAGATAAAGTATCCCTAATTACAGGTGGAGGTAGCGGTATCGGCTACCAGACAGCACTCTTGTTTGCAAAAGAAGGAGCATCCGTCGTTATTGCTGATATAGATGACGATGGCGCAAACAAAACATTAAGTGAAATAGTTGAAAATGGTGGTAAAGCAACATACGTTCGTGCCGATGTCTCTAAAGCTGAAGACTGCAAAAATATGATCCAAACTGCTGAGGATACTTACGGCAGTCTGCATATCTTATTTAATAATGCAGGGATAAGTCATGCTCAAGATGACGATGCAATCAATACATCTGAGGACGTTTGGGACTTAACAATGCAAGTGAATGTCAAAGGTGTGTTTCTTGGGTGTAAATATGGTATACCAGCAATAAGGCGTGCAGGAGGGGGTAGTATCATCAACACAGCCTCTTTCGTTGCTTCTTTAGGCGCGGCGACACCCCAACTTGCTTATACAGCAAGTAAAGGTGCGGTCTTATCCATGACACGTGAATTGGCTACCATCCATGCGCGTGAGAATATTCGCGTCAATGCACTGTGTCCCGGACCATTAAGAACAGAATTATTGATGAAATATCTCAATACAGATGAGAAAAAACAAAGACGCTTAGTACATATTCCGATGGGACGTTTCGGCGAGGCAGAAGAAATTGCTTACGCTGTGTTATATCTCGCCTCGGACGAATCCTCATTTGTGACAGGTACGAATTTTCTCGTTGATGGTGGGATTACTGCCGCGTATGTCACCCCAGAGGATAGCTAGATGGTCAAAGTACAAACAACGATTTCTCCTGTAGATAATTCCATATATGTTGAGCGTGAATTAGCCTCACAAAAGCAAATCGAGCAAACATTGGATCGTGCCCACAATGCCCAGAAAATTTGGCGAAATACAACATTAAACGAGCGTGCTGAAATCTGCGAGAAAATGGTTCAGTATATGCTAGATAATGTTGAATCAATCGCAGAAGAACTCACATGGCAAATGGGGCGACCTATTCGCTATACACCATTTGAGATTACTGGTGGGTTTCAAGAGCGTGCGCGATACATGATTTCTATTGCTGAAAAGGCGCTGGCGGATATACCTACGCAGGATAGGGCTGGTTTCACACGATTTATTCGTAGAGAGCCATTAGGCACTGTGTTGATACTTGCTCCTTGGAATTACCCATTTTTAACGTCTATAAATTCGATAATTCCAGCTTTGATGGCAGGTAACACAGTTATTCTCAAGCATTCAGACCAAACACCTTTAGTCGCTGAACGATATACAGATGCGTTTTTATCAGCAGGTGTTCCGAAAGGGGTGTTTCAATATCTTCACATAACACATGATGATGTTGCTAATGCCATTCAGGATAAGCGTATCGACTTCGTCGCATTTACAGGGTCTGTAGCTGGTGGACATGCAATCCAAAGTGCTGTGAGTAGCCGACTTATTGGTACAGGTTTAGAGCTTGGTGGTAAAGACCCTGCATACGTTCGTTCAGATGTTAATTTAGATTTTGCTATTGAAAATATTGTTGATGGAGCGTTTTTCAATAGTGGGCAATCTTGTTGTGCAATAGAACGTATATATGTCCATGAGGATGTCTATGCAGATTTTGTGGACGGGGCTGTGAAATTGACTAAGCAATATATCCTTGGCAATCCTCTTGAACATGAAACGACTCTTGGCCCAATGGTTCGTACTCGGTCTGCAAATTTTGCGCGTCAACAAATTACGGACGCGGTATCACAAGGTGCAGAACCCTTAATCGACCCCAAAGTATTTCCAGCAAATCAGGATAAATCTCCGTATCTTGCTCCTCAAATCTTAGTAAATGTAAATAATAACATGCGTTTGATGCGCGAAGAAAGTTTTGCGCCAATTGTCGGCATCATGCAGGTAAAAGACGATACCGAGGCAATTCAATTAATGAATGATAGCGAATTCGGCTTGACTGCATCTGTCTGGACAGAAGATGAAGATATTGCCATAACTATCGGCGAACAGGTACAAACAGGGACTTGGTACATGAATCGATGTGATTATTTAGACCCTGAATTAGCTTGGACGGGCATTAAAAACAGTGGTAGAGGATGCACGCTCTCAGTTTTAGGGTATGAAACTCTTACGAGACCAAAGAGCTTTCATCTTAGAACGCATCTCAGTTAGTGATAAGAAAAGCCTCATCGCAAATGATGAGGCATCGTGTGCTCCATACGAGACTTAAGCACGTATGCTACCACGCTCTGGGTTGACCGTGTTGAAACAGCAACTCAAATTCTATTGATGCAGTTGTATACATCTGAGGCACTGCCAAAACGCCCACTATCAGACAATCCCACTTTAGTTGACCGAAACCAAGCTATTAAAGACAAATATCATCTTGGACAATCGGCTATATCATTGGCTGAGGAATACGAAATTTCATTCCAGAGGGTTTACCAGATAATCAAAGGCAAGCGGAAATGATTATTATGAACGCGGGTATGATATATTGACCAAATGGGAGTCGAAACAACACCTTTACAGCGAAATCTGTTTTCAGATGAACTTATAGATACGAGAACTCGCGCCCAAAAACTAGCTGATGAGAAACGCCAAGATTGGACGCAAATCGAAATGTTCAGACAACGCGATTTAGCGCAATTCGGAGTCAGCGCGAACCCGATAATGGACATTCCAATAGGTAAATTAGTTCTAATTTCAGAAGATGCACGAACCGAAGAAGAAAAAGATGAGGAGGCTAGGCGTAAAGCTATAGCCTTAACATCTCCCATGTTTCCTGATGAGGCAGTCATTGAACCCCACCTCAAAGAAGTCCCCCAATTACCGAAAACAGACATAACTGTTGAGGCAATAAGCGAAAAAGAAAAAGCATATTTGGAAGTCATACAGTGTGTTCAAGAGCAGTTGAATACCATATGGATTGCGGAGTCACATCGGCAACTATTTCTCAATCAACTACCCCTTACAATTTCAAGCGCATTAAGTATAGGATTGACGGTTTCGGAAGTGAGTTGTGCCTTGCAGATAGGGGAACTCTCTAATCATGAGACAATCACAGAAACGAAGAAGAATATTGACTCAATAGAGCCAAGTATGAGCGAGCATATACCTGTTAGAGTTGAGCATGAAACTGACCCACAAGGTCTTTACAATGCTGGTTTGAGAAAGCAATTACGAGGAAAACACTTAAAACTGAGAAAGCGAACTTTAAATGGTAATATTAGTGTATGAAAGAAGCACCGAATAGTATCCCTGTAGCGTGGATAAGCAAAGAAGACTTGCTAGCAGTAGCCCCGAATCATTCAGGAGCTATTGAAGAACTCTCTGACACTGATATTGATGAAATTGCCTCAAAAGTCAGTGATGCTCTGCAAGATTTCCACCACGAAATTATGACCATAATTTTGTCGGAGTATGTGAACCGTTCCGAAAATGAATAAATTTAACGTTTCAGCCAACCCAAATTTTTAGACACTCCCACGTACACTACAGGACGCACCGCAAAAGTAGCTTCATCAAGTAGCGTAAATTATGTAAGTGTGCTACAAATACGATAGTCAAGCAGTTACGTCGCAGAGGAAATCTTGTGCGACGTGACTCACTACTATTACACAAAATTTCACTATTCTTAAAGGCTTCTGTTTTAATCGCCTAAACTACACTTTTTGATTTTCCACTATATGTGAAAGGTAATCATGTGGTCGCTAATACCACTGAATTAGAAAAACGTCTGTGGGAAGCCGCAGATAATCTTCGTGCGAATTCCAAGCTACGGTCATCACAATATTCTGTTCCAGTCTTAGGACTCATCTTCTTGCGCTTTGCCGACTACCGCTTTGAACAAACATCACAACAGCTTAAAGATACAGGAAGTTCCCGACGTGCCATTGATGAAAGAGATTATCAGGCACTAGGTGCGATGTATCTTCCTGATGATGCGCGTTGGCAACATTTACTTGAGATGCCCGAAGAAGAAAACATAGGTCGTGCCATAAATGACGCGATGGAAGCTATTATGGATAAGAATGAACACCTTAGAGGCGTTCTCCCAAAACAATTCCATCGCTTTGATAATGATGTGCTGGTTTCACTTCTGAAAACCTTCAATTTCGACGTAGGTGACTTAGAAGGTGATGTTTTCGGGCAGATATACGAATATTTTCTTGGCAATTTTGCAATGACGGAAGGACAAAAAGGGGGTGAGTTCTTCACGCCAACTTCAATTGTCCGCTTGATTGTGCAAATTATTGAACCCTATCACGGTAAAATTTATGACCCTGCGTGTGGTTCAGGTGGTATGTTTGTGCAATCGGCAAACTTTGTGGAGCGACATCAGGGTAATCCGACTCAGGACATTAGTATCTATGGACAAGAACGGGTGAGTGAGACTGTACGCCTTGCAAAGATGAACCTTGCAGTACACGGTCTTACAGGTGATATTCGTGAGGAAAACACCTATTATGTCGATGTTCATCGTAGTGTGAGAAATGGCGAAGGTGAATTTGATTTTGTAATGGCAAATCCCCCATTTAACGTCGATAAGGTGGATAAAGCCAAGCTGACAAAAGACCCTCGTTTTCCCTTTCGCTTACCAAGTGTCGATAATGCAAATTACCTCTGGATACAGATATTTTACAGTGCCTTGAATAGAAACGGACGTGCTGGTTTCGTCATGGCGAATAGTGCAAGTGATGCGCGCCACACAGAACTCGATATTCGTAAGGAATTAATTGAGAGTGGCGCAGTTGATGTGATGATTACAATAGGCTCAAATTTCTTTTACACTGTGACGTTACCTTGTACTTTATGGTTCTTAGATAAAGGCGCAATCGGAACAGAGCGTGAAGATACGGTGCTATTCATTGATGCTCGTAATATCTACCGACAAATAGACCGCGCCCACCGCGATTTTGCACCAGAAGACTTAGAGTTCATTGCAAATATCGTTCGCTTATATCGTGGTGAAGGAGTTGAAACGCTAAACAGTAGTGACGTGCAATTAGATAAACACTTTCCTAATGGTGAATATGTTGATGTAGCTGGATTATGCAAAGTGGCAAATCGCTCTGAAATTGCCGAACAAGGCTACAGTTTAAATGCAGGACG
This sequence comes from Phototrophicaceae bacterium, assembly GCA_965230145.1. Lineage (GTDB taxonomy): Bacteria > Chloroflexota > Anaerolineae > Aggregatilineales > Phototrophicaceae > JAUZRW01. The sequence continues at coordinate 346,228 of CBDDKI010000002.1, read as the reverse complement.
ATATGTGGGTGTAAAAGCAAGAGAAAGCATGGCAGATTTTGAATTTGAGCAACGAATGACTGAGTTACACGAACAGCTTGAATTGCTTAATGCGGAAGCACATGAACTTGAAGACCGTATTAAAGAAAATATGCTAATACTTCTACAAGGTGTTTCTAGTGAATGACAAAATAAATAATGATTGGCATAGAACAACTATAGAGTCTCTATGTTTAAAAATTACAAGTGGAGGCACACCTTCTCGTAAAAAACCCGAATTCTTTAAGAAAGGAACAATACCTTGGATTAAAACAGGTGAACTCAATGGCTGGTATATTTATGACTCAGATGAACGGATTACACAAGAAGCTATTGAACAATCATCAGCCAAATTATTCCCTCCAAATACTGTGCTAATGGCAATGTATGGACAAGGTAATACTATAACAACGGTTGGTATTTTAGGACGAGAGGCTTCCACAAACCAAGCGTGTTGTGCGATGATTGTAAACCCTAAATGTTGTAATCCGCACTTCTTGTTATATTCGTTGAAGGCACATAAAGAACAATTACTGAAACTAGCATTCGGGGCTTCACAAAGAAATCTGAGTGTGAAGACCATATCTGAATATAAAATTCCAATTCCCAATTTAGATATTCAAAATCGAATTGCAAACATACTCTCCACGTATGATGAACTCATCGAAAATAACGAACGGCGTATCAAGCTGTTAGAAGAAACTGCACACAATTTCTATCGAGAATGGTTCGTCGAGTTTGGCTACCCTAAACATGAAAATGTGCCTCTTGTTGATAGTGAATTGGGTCAAATTCCGCAGGATTGGAAAGTAATAAGGTTTGGTGATATTGCAGAGCAAAAAAGAGAAACTGTGCATCCTAAAGACATACCTGCCGAAACACCATATGTTGGTTTGGCTCATATACCGCAGTATTCATTTACTTTATCGTCGTGGGGCAGAGCAGATGAGACAAAAAGCACCAAAGTAAAATTTGCCGAAGGTGATATTATTTTTGCAAAAATACGCCCATATTTGCACAAAGTTGTAGTCGCTCCAATGGATGGGGTTGCGTCCTCCGACTCAATTATTATTGTCCCACAAGATGAGATTTTATTTGGCTACGTTGCAGTTTGTGCATCTAGCGAAGATTTTGTTGCATATACTAACGCTGGCACAAAAGGAACACAAATGCCTCGTGCCGATTGGGAGTTTATGAAGAATTATCGACTCGTATTGCCACCAGATGTGCTACTTGAACAATTTAATAATTTAGTTTCGGACATCGTGGCGAGTGTTCAGAATATGATATTTAGAAACATCAAGTTGCGTGAGGCACGCGATTTACTGTTGCCTAGTCTAATTTCAGGCGAACTAGATATTAGCCTGATTGATGTACATTAGCTGACTAATTCGTAGTGTTGTTTTTAGGAATGGAAAATCCTACAGTGGAAAAAAAGAAAGTGGATGCAGTTTACGATGATGAGTTGCTAGAAATGTTGGAAAATCTGCGACTAAAGACTAAGTTTGAGAATGGAAAATTATCTTGTGCATTTTGTAAAGATATGGTTAGTTGGAATAATTTACATTCCATTTTTCCACATGGCGGGATTATAAAGGTCTGTTGTACTAATCCTGAATGTGTCAATAATCTAATAGCTGTATTTCGATAGGCTTTAATATGGACAATTTTTTCATAGCTCTTTGGTCTGCTGGCGGTAGTATCAGTCTTTTGGGGACGCTCTATATTATTGTGCAATTGATAGTTAATCCTGATAAGGTTGAAAAGTGGGCATCAATCATCAATAAAATACTTGCAGATGTTGGGGGAATATTCAAGTTTGCACATCGCAATTATGTAAAATATGACCTCCAAAGTCGCATAAATATTTTCACGAAAGAAGTTGCGTCCTCTGCTCCGTATTTAGAAGATACTAAAATTGCAATTGAGTGGACAGATACAACCATAGACCGTGAGGCATTCATGCAAAACGGCAAAGCAATTATTCGACTCAGGCGGGATGACCCAGAAGACCTAAATTTTGTACATGGGGCATATTGGTCTGTCTCAACCCAACTGCTTCCAAAAGTGAAAAGATATATTTCAGACACTCAGAAGAAAGCTGTAGATTTATACGTGACCGCTAAAGTGATTGAGCAAGAAAAATATCATGTCATCGACCATTTTCTTGAACATTACTTACACCCTAACATCGAAAAAAGCGACAAACTGCGTGAGATTTTCGACAATTTTAGAACGATAGACCGTTATGGAGCTTTTTATCCTGTCTTTTTGCAGGAATTGTATTTTCTGAGCATGAAAGTCTACGGTTCACCAAAGAATAGTCAGATTATTGTCGAGGTCACTAGGCTAGCCGATTTTCTGCATAGGTTCGCAACAAGAACCGTAGGCGATGATTCAGATAGTCATTTTCTAGGGGAATATTGCAAATTTGGAATAGTAATTGTTGGTACAGGGGCAACGATGTCGCTACGTGGAACTGACCCCTACGTGAACTATATCAAAAAAGCATTACTGCCCAAAGATGTCGAAACCATATATATCTTAGGGAAATATGAACACTACGATTTTATCAATGAAGTATGTGATATTTTGGATAAAAGTTATTCACCATTTAAATCCCATAAGTACGAAGCTGAACTGACATTTAGCGATGGTCAAACATCCAAAGAATCAACACATCTAGTTGTTTTACGCTCACGCCATGCCGAGATTTATTAATATGACCATACCATTGAATTATCAGGACAATGAAGAGAGTTTAGAAGTACGCACCTTGCGTCTCTTGGAAGGATTGGGCTATGAAGTAGTAAACGGTTATTCAGAATACAACTTTATCAACTTCAATGGCTCGATAACGGGTCGTTCAGAAATGGATGAGGTTGTTCTTATACCTCGCCTACGCCAAGCCCTTGAAGAACTCAATACAGATGCACCATCAGAAGCTATTCAAAATGCTATTGCTCTCATCATAGATGACCGTAACTTACTAACGATGGTTAGAGCAAACCAGCAAATCTATAACCTTCTCAAAGAAGGTGTTACAGTCACGTTCAAAGACGAAGATGGTGCAGATGATGAAATGACACTCAAGGTCATTGACTGGTCTGATTGGGAAAAGAATGATTGGTTGGCTGTTCAGCAGTTATGGGTACTCAGTCCCGATGGATTATATAAGCGTCGGACTGATATTGTGCTATTCGTGAACGGTTTGCCTTTAGCTTTTATTGAACTCAAGACCACTCATATTAATGTGGAAGACGCATATAACAAAAATTATAAAGATTACAAAGACACAATCCCTCATATTTTTTGGTACAACGGCTTTGTCATTCTCTCGAATAGTCGCTACAGTCGAGTCGGGTCAATTACGGCAGAATGGGAACATTTTCATGAGTGGAAGAAAATTAGCGATGAAAATGAAGAAGGCATTATCAGTTTGGAAACAATCTTGCTTGGCACATGCCACCCAGAACGCTTGCTAGACCTAATCGAGAATTTCACCTTGTTCAAACGCATCGAAGGTGGCATCGCTAAAATTATCGCGCAAAATCATCAATATCTTGGGGTAAACAACGCTATCGAAGCGGTTCGTTCACTTGGCGATAATCAAGGACGTTTAGGGGTATATTGGCACACACAGGGAAGCGGTAAGAGCTTCTCAATGATTTTCTTCTCGCAGAAGGTCAAACGCAAAATCACTGGTAACTGGACATTTTTAATCGTCACAGACCGTCAAGAACTTGATGAACAAATTTATGAGAGTTTCGCTGATACTGGCGTTATTCCCCACGTCAAAGCGAGTGAAAGTAGCATTCACGCCCAAACAGGTGAACATCTGAAACAGCTATTGCAACATGATAATAGTTACCTCTTTACGCTCATTCAGAAATTCCACACACGCCCTAAATCGGGAGAGCTAGAACAACCATATCCTAAGTTGTCAGACCGTCACGATATTATCGTCATGACTGATGAAGCCCATCGTTCCCAATACGATACTTTCGCAGTCAATATGCGACGTGCCTTGCCAAATTCTGCATTTATCGGCTTTACAGGTACGCCCCTAATGATAGGTGATGAAAAGACCAAGCGTGTTTTCGGTGATTACATCAGTGTTTATGACTTTAAACAGTCAATTGAAGATGGAGCAACCGTTCCACTTTATTATGAAAATCGCATACCACAGTTACAACTAACCAATGACGACCTCAATGAAGATATGGAGGCATTGCTTGACGAAGCGATGCTTGATGAGGGACAAGAAGAACGTATCGAGAGGGAGTTTCGGCAAGAATACCAAGTTATCACCCGTGAAGCACGTCAGGATAGGATTGCCCAAGATATTGTCGCCCACTTCAAGGAACGGTCATTTGCAGGTCGCAACTATAACAGTAAAGGTATGGTCGTTTGCATCGACAAATTGACTGCGGTACGCATGTATCAGCGCGTCAAGGCTTATTGGCAAGATGCTATTAATGAATTAAAGCAACAACTCAAGACAGCAACTCATTTGAGTGAAAGAAATACCATTCGCGCAAAAATAAAGCACATGCAAGTTACACAGATGGAAGTGGTGATTTCATCTTCTCAGGGCGAGATTGAATTCTTTGGTAAACGAGATATTGATATACGTCCCATCCGTGAACGCATGGTCAACGGTACGTTAGATGTGCATTTCAAAAATACAAAACACCCGTTTAGGTTGGTCTTTGTGTGTGCAATGTGGATGACAGGCTTTGATGCACCTTCGTGTGACACAATTTACCTCGATAAACCTATGCGTAATCATACACTGATGCAAACAATAGCGCGTGCAAATCGCGTTCATGGAAAAAAGCTGAATGGTTTAATCGTAGATTACATTGGTGTATTCCGTAATCTGGAAAAAGCACTGGCAATCTATGGCACAGGCTCAGATGGTTCGTCAAGCGAAGATGAACTACCAATCCAAAAGAAGCAAAAACACTTAGATGAAATGGCTTCAAAAGTCGAAGAAGCGGTATCATTTTGTGCAGAACTTGGTATTGAACTCAATAAATTAATGCAGATTGAAGACCGTTTTGAACGTGACGCATGGAAAGTGGATGCTGTCGAAACCATCATTATTGATGAAGACACGAAGTTGGCGTTTTTAGAACTCGCTAAGGATGTTGACCAAATCGTAAGAGCGAACCGTCCCCATCCAGAAACAGGTCTTTATGAAGCGACCAGACGCATGTTAATCGTGTTAGCACAAGCGATATTGAGCGAACTCGGCGGTACAGATACAAGCGTCATTGAGGACGAAATTAGCGAGCTTCTTGATGAATCGGTTGAAACGGAAGAATACGTCATAAATTCTACTCCTAATGTAAAAGCAAACCAACTCGATATTAGTCAGATTGATTTCGACGCACTGCGCCAGCGATTTGAACAGGGACATCGCCGTATTGCAACAGAACGATTGAGAAATTCAATAAATCGCAGATTGCGGACGATGGTTCAGCGAAATCGAACACGGCTTAATTTCTTAGAAACTTTCCGTCAGATGATTGAGGAATATAATTCGGGTTCAGTTAATGTCGAGGAACAGTTTCAACGACTAATGACATTTTATAAAGAACTCGATGAGGAAGAACAACGCACTTTATCCGAAGGATTAAGCGAAGAAGAATTGGCAGTTTTTGATTTACTGACGAAGCCTGAGATTGACCTAACCGAAGATGAACGGAATATTGTCAAAGAAACCGCACAGGAATTATTGCAGGTGCTGAAGAAGGAAAAGCTAGGCTTAGATTGGCGCAAAAAACAACAAGCAAAGGCAGACGTTGAACACACGATACGAATTGTTCTTGACAAGCATTTGCCTGAGAAATTTGATGTCGATATGTACAATCAAAAGTGTGTTGATTTATACCAGCATATTTATGAAAGCTACTTTGGTGCAGGACAGAGTATTTTCAATCGGGCAGGTTAGAGTTTCAATATTGCTATTTTCATTCATTAGACCGTTTAGAGGTGTAGGCATTTTGCCATCGGTTCAATATAAATTCGCAAAATATTGACGTAAAAAGTGTGATTGGATTAAACCCGTACAGGCGTACACATACACACCTGAACGGGTGTACGTCTGTTCAGGTGTTCGGTTAGTGATTGACATTCACTCTAACTTTTGATGATATGTAATCAATTACAAATTACCAATTCGTTGAGAAACAACCCTTTACAGGGATTTTTCGACAAATGAAGGTATATGACAATTTCAATCGCAACCCAGAAAGGCGGAACTGGGAAAACAACAACGTCGATTAATTTAGCAAAGGGTCTATCCCATCGAGGCAAACGTGTTTTGTTAGTAGATATGGATAGCCAAGCTAATTCCTCAAAGGTACTACTCCCTGATTACCAGAAAATTCCAAAAGAAGAAACGCTCTATCAAACCATAAGTTTGCAATCCGATTATTTACCCGTTCATGAAGCAAACATGGATAATATTTTTGTCGCACCATCGCATATTCTGATGTCACAGACAGACATGGAATTGATGACAGCTAAAGACCACCGTGAAGAACGTCTCAAGAAAGCTCTCAATACAGTTAAAGAGGACTTTGACCACATCATCATAGATTGCCCCCCTGCGCTTGGATGGTTGTCTTTAAATGCGTTTACAGCGTCAGATAGGCTAATAATTGTCGTAATCCCTGGTTACTTTGAATTAGACAGCTTAGTTCAAATAAATAAAGTCTTGGCTGAGGTTAAAGAATACTTTAATCCTGACCTTAGTTTATTAGGCTACTTGTTTAATATGTCAGATAATACCGTCAATTCATCAACATCACTTAAAGTATTGCGCCAGACGTATACCGACCAAGTATTCAAATCTGTGTTACCTCGACAAACAGCCGTGAGAGATGCACATTTTGAGCGAACCGACATCTTCTCTACCCAGCCAAACAGTGCCTATGCCAAATCATTTAATAAATTCATTGATGAGTTGAACATATGACCAAGAGAACATTAGATGTTGGCAGTATTGCCAACGACTTAGAAAACTCTAAATATTTTGAACACCGTAAGGAGCAAAAAACCGCAGAAGAAAAGCGTACAGGTGAACAGGTGAACAGCTACACACCCGTACAGGTGAACAGTGATACGGGTGAACAGGCAAAGGACTTAATCAGTGAAAAAACGACACGCAAACCGTTCAATATTTTCAAAGAGCATGATGCCCAAATAGATTGGTATGTCAATCAAAAGAAACGTTCGGGTAAAACATCGTATAGCAGGTCAGAGTTTATGCGAGAGCTTTTAGACAAATTTTTCAAACGCGAAAAACGACTTGGAAACATGAAGAATTATGCCGAACAGGTGAGCGGGTGAGCTTGTGTACACCTGAACAGGCGTACAGGTGAACGCTTCTTTATCGAGTTGACAACCTATTTTCAATATGAAAGAACTATATATGGTGATGGTTGAACCCCTTTAGTTATCCATCCCCCAAATGAAAAACCACCTACTAGAGATGGTTTTAGGAAACAAAATATATAACTGATTATTGACGTAATCAGGATGACATAGCGTACTCTGTATAGCCGAGTTTTTGCATGTCTGAACCCGATTTAATCACACGCAATCAGTTGATGCAAGTAACAGAAATTAGTCAAGCTGGAGAGGGTAAACCCTAGAGGCAAGGGATAACGCCCTCATTATATGAATAACGACATATTAACGAATTCCACTCAAAAACCCCATTTACCCCTATTAAAACGGCGAGATGATGCCAATTTGAATAAGGCGTTGCGTCGCATGTTACATCGTCGAGCGTTGGAATTTCACCAACGTTTACGACAAGTACGCGCTAAACTTCACAATAATCGTCAACGCCTCGTCTTCGATTATATTTTCGATAACACCATCGGCTTTAATAAGCTAAGTGACCCGATTGCTTTATCTCAATTTGAACAGGGCAAACGCAATCGAGAAACAGGGGAGATTATAGACAATGGGTGCGGATTAAGTCATAACCCCATCAGGCAAGCGCGAAAAGAATTAATCAGATTAGGATTGATAATCGAAAAAGAAGTGATTGACGCATCAGGCGCACGCCAAGCCAATCGTTACACCATTCGATTTGTTGCCGAAATGGTTGAAGCAGAAATATCTCACAAGAAATCGAAGCCTGTAAAGCAACATACCCCCACCCCGTACCAGCAACAGGTAGCCACAATTAAACTTCCTACGGAAGTTAAAAAACAACGTTGTATTAAGTCAAGAGAATCAGAAAAATCGCACTATCTCCACCGTGACCATGTTGATTATCTGGTAGATGAGATTGAAAAGGTGACAGGTGATACTCACAGCAGGGGAGGGTTTGCTCAAATTGCCTTGACCGTTGCCGAAGGCACAATCATGGAACTACTTCACAAGCTAAAAGACAGAGGCAACATCCAGAATAAAGGGGCATGGTTTATCGCCTCAGCTAGTCGCTATGCCAAGCGTAAGGTTATCAAAGCCGACGCTTTACCAGCCGAGAAAACCGACATGAATATGGGTAGCTTATTGCATAACCCCCGTTCTAAATTACACGCCAAACTGTCGATGCAATCAGTGTTTGCCGAGAAAAAACCATTGCCAATATACGAGCAAAAAAGGTTGCTCAATCAAATGAGATTAGACGAATAAAAAGTAGCGAAACGTTGTAGTGGAATTGTACTCTTGAGGATTGCATATTGCATAAATAGAGGACAAATTAGATAGTGCCAAATCAACTACCTGTCCAAGTACCGAGTATGTACTTGGATACAATGAACAGCGTCATTGCTCAAAGCATCTGCTCCACTCAGGCTCTATAGGTGCTGTCACCAGAGGCGACAACACACTGTAAGAACCGTTCGCTCCACAGCGAATTGTCGACTTTTTTGTTAGGGCAAGCTCCTACAAAAAAAGCCGACTGCCCTCGTTGACAACCATCCATTTTAAGAAGAAGAATATGGACGGAATTGTAACGGTCATTCTCACACCATTGTCTGCGTAAAAACACTCAGTCCAATGTGATTGAATGGTTGACGTAGATAACTGATATTCGTTCCTCATACCAGTTTTTACTTCAACGAGGGCAGTCGCCTTACGACGACAATTCGAGACGACTTTGCGTTACAATAGGGATTTCAAAACTCCGTCTATACCTCGTAGCTCAAATTTTGCACCACTATATGTGCCTATGGTATACACTGCCTATGGCATTTAAGCTCTATACGTGGGAAAAGCAATTATTAGAAGCGATTCACCGATATGGTGGGTTCGTAACCGATGAATTTGTTGATACATTTTTTCTTGAGTGTCGTCAGGCAGACGAACCAGTACCTAACAGTAATCGCTATATACGAAGACGAAAACAACTTATGCGCCAAGCGCGCATCATACGTATGGTTGCACCAGACGGATTAAAGGGCTTTGTACTCGGTGTTGATGGCGCAAGATACGTTGCCAGCAAATACGGCAAGAAACTCTCAGGCAAGAATAAATTCAGCTATCGCAGAAGACAACCGATATATGTGCATCATGATTGGCGCGAAGCCCAAACACATATTCGATTTGAAGAAGCCTGTCACCAACATAAGCGGGTAAAATTGCGAGAGTATCGGCATGAGTTGGAATTACGATTGTTTCCAGTCGTAACCGAGTGCTACGACCCAGACCGCAAAGAACACTACACCAGAAAAATTATCCCAGACAGCCTAGTAGACCTTGATTTTCGGATGCGCGAATATTCGCTACCAATTGAAATTGATATGGGAACACGCTTCGACCCTAACATCGCACGTCACAAACTCATACCTATTATGTTCTACCAACGTGCCGAAAAAAGGGATTATTGGGGCAGGAAGCCCTCACGCTGGTTGTGGATAACAACAGGAGAAGTACGCTTGCGACACCTAAAAACCAAAATTGAGGAATTGGCACAAGCATTACACAACCCCTTATTAGCGCATCAAATCGTGATGACAACGTGGGACAAGTACAAAGTACCTAACATCTTCAAAGAGCCGATTTGGACACAAGCAGGACGCTCAGAGAATGACTATTTGTTCGCCTGTTGCGACTACGTAACCAATGTGTGAAACTTAGCGTTATATACTTATCAACTTGCTATTGCAATCCTCGCGGTAGTTACTGGCAACTCCGAAAATTCCCTGACGCAACCAGAGCGAGTAAGCGATATGGGGCTATTCCCCATTTCAGATTGTTTTCGCGTCACCAATCACCTTGCTTGTTAAGTTGAACAAAAACGACCCTGCCGACTGTGTAGTGGTCGTTTTTCTGTATAACTCATATTTTATATGTATCAGCACTTTCAATATCAATTTCTAGCAACTTCTCAGCAATTTCTTCATCCACAACAAGACAATTCACTAGACCATGACGTATAGCCATTAGAGTAGGACGAATTTTGTACTCACGAGCTGCCAAGAGCCACATTCGAGTATCATTGTCTCTTACACGTTCAATAATCCTACCTAGTTCGATTTGTTCTACGAATTCTCTTATGTCTTTATTAACATCTTTATAGGTAACTATTTTTCCTTTATCATCAAGTAGTTGACCAAGAAATTCTCCAGCAACCTGCTCTTCGGGAACGCTATTGAATAATCGAATTAAAGGGGAGTCTCCCATGTAATTAGCATTACGATATTGTCCATATTCGCCAGCTTTTTTACCATCAGTTTTCCGACCATCACCGTTTACAGAAACAAAGCCAGTATCGAGTTCAGCATGTGCTTTCATAATTTCCGCATCAACAGAAGGGTTAGTATCAATAGAGTTGAAATTGTAAAATAAAGATTGACTTTCAGGATGTTTAGACACTAACAAATGTGTCGTGTAATTTGCGTCAGTGTCCTTATTCACACTTCCATCCACCTTATCATGATATGTAACCAATGGAATCCAAGTTGTTCCCTTGAATAAACCAACAGATGAAACACTCAATTCAGCCATGCGTCGGATAGTATATCCGCCACCAACTCCTACTAATCCGCTCTTTATGTGAGGCAACACTGAATACGAGGTTAGCCATGAAACATACTCGGTTCTTATTGTTGTGCAACTGTGATAATCTTTGTCGCTGTTTCGAGGGACAACCGCAACTCTTACATCCTTCAATCGTCCCTTTGACCACTTTAGTAGCTCTTGCTCATATTTTTCGTGACGTGGAACTTGAGTGATTTTCAGTACGCCAGATGCCAATGCAATTTGTAGTGAAAAGTATAGGTGTGCCGTTGCTTTTGGCTTATCAGCGAAGATTGATGCTTTTGTAGCTTGTGCTACACTAAGCCCTTCCTTGACAATATTAACAAAAAACTTTGCACCTTCATTGCAATGGATTGCTTGTTCTTCGGTCAAATACTCAGGTATCCTTACCTCCCAACGAAGTTGTCCAAGACTTTCACCACTTTCATCTGTAATCTCTCGTGTAAATTCAGATTGCCTTTGAAACAACTTTTCTAAAATACTTGTACCATGAGTTTGTACCAATCTGTCTATCCCTACTAAAACACCAATACCAATTCCGCGACACCATCGAGAGACGGTAGACTGAGTAGTACCCATAGCCTTAGCAAAAATTGTTTGGTTTGTATACGGAGACCATTCCTTTAGACGCTTGCCGATAGCTTCGGCTTGGGTTACACTATCAGCATCTTGTGAATTTTGTAACTTATTTCTTTCCTCATCATTCATCCACAACTTCCTTCATGCAAAAACGGGTAAAAACAACAACCAAGTGCGGATTTTAGTCAATCTCGCATAGCTTATAGGCATATCCTCTTTTTAGCTGTATGCTGTAGATACGATAAGTTTTAATTGACCGTATTGAATTAAAATTTATCCATACAAATCGGAGTGTAGCTCCGTCATATAGGTAGAATTCTGCGCCGAATATTACATGAAGGCATGAAACGAGCAGTATCTGCCCTCAACCTTAGCGCAACTTCATTCACCTTCTACGAGAAATACACTCCTATTTTGAAAAACAATGCCTAGTTTTGTCTTGTAATCTTACATTGCATTTAACTAAGAATTAATAGTATTACAACACTTAAAAATTGGCAACCCATCAATGTATTTGAAGACCTTGATGACAGGTTGCCAGACATAACCGTCAAAACACGCGCTGAAAGTAGCAAGTTGTTCCGACGGTACAATCTAACAACATCCCAATAGGAAAATCAAACGCACAATACTATAAGGCGTTTTGATTACAAGTCAAAAAGTGAAAGGAGAATGAATAGGGAGATAGAATTCAAACCATCATAGTTCTAAAACTCAAAACTCTGGCTTAAATCTCGCAGACGGCAATCTAGGAGTAATCCAGAGTTCGAGTTTGGGCGAGATAGCGTCTGCTGTCTCGCTCAACATATATCAGTTTACGTACATTATCTGTACTCTTACCATTATACCTAGTGTATGTAAATCCGCTATTAACAAAACGGCTTTTTCGTATTTCACCCATGTTTTTAGTTGAAAGGTTTGCAAAATGCTGTCTAAACGCTTGCAGGTGACCCTTTTTGTTCCCCAAGTGGACAATGATGGGAAGCCATTCAGTTCTGCAACAATGCAAATCGTAGACAATAAAATCATGTCGCTTGCAGATGGGATGACTGTTCACCCACTCGCAAATGGATTTTGGCGTTCTCCGAAACGAGGATACCAAGTCGAACCTACCAACATCTATATTGTAGTTATGGAAGAAAATATCCAGTCTAAAGCTGATTTAGACTACGCCATCAATTACCTAGAGGAGATATTGGGGCAAGACTTGATTTTTACCTACGGTACAACAGTTAATCTCTATTCAGAAGAATAGATGACAACTTCGTATAGACGGAGATGCTGGAATTTTTCAGTGTCTCCATTTTGTAGGCTAACGGGTGAAACATTTCAATAAATATATGAGGGAAAATTATGAGTACATACTCTCAATTCCGTCGTCGTTTAAAACGACTCATCAAAAAGGGCGACAAGCACGCCATGAAACGGCTGTTTATCACCACCGCAACCAAATTGGCACAAGAACGTGGTGAGGGCGCAATCGAGGAATTACGCCACATCCTACACGAAGAATGGTACGGCAACACTGCTAATATTCGCTTTGACACCTTTGATGACATTCTATAAGGAGAAATCTGATGTGGTTAGAAAACTTAGTTATGTCAGCAATACCAATCATCACAATAGGTTCGCTACTTGCATTGTTTCTGGCAGTATTGGCTCTGTATGTCAATTACTCTGCCAAGCGCAAAGAGCCAACACCCACACCATCGTTATACCAAGCTATGACCAACGTAACGCCTAGACAGTTAAAGAAACAGCAGTCACGTACCTTTGCTCAATCAGTTGAGGTTGCACCAGAGATGGCACAATTGCGCGATGGATTTAATAAAATCCGCACACCGCAACAGCTTATGGCTTCATTGTCACCTGAAATGAAAGCCTCGCTTGAACCAATTTTGTCAAACGTGGCAGAAAAGCACTTTGGACAAATAATTAGCGACGCATTTCAAGCTACTCAAAAACTGCAACAGTTGGAGTTAGGGAAGCAGTTAGAGATTGAAGTCAGCATTGTCGAGAACGAAGCTATGATTGCCAATGTTGCCGAACAATTCCGCATCATTGAACGAATTGAAAAGTTGCTGTTTGATAACACCCCTAAACTCACTAGCGATGTTGGACAGGCTATCTGGCAGGCAGTTATTCACACCGAAGTAGTTAAGCACTTAGATACGCTAGGTGTGCCAAGTGATTTACGTGCCAAAGTGCTTGCACCGCTTGAAAAGTACGAGATGCTGGAGACAGCCGATGAATTTGAAGCTGACCCAGACCTAGATATTCATATCGCCAACCTGACTAAGGACGGTGAAGCAACAGGTGAAGAATATCCTGACTTTATCGAAGTGGAGGCGCGGGATGTTTAGCAGACCAGTTAGCAATGCCTTTGGTACGCTACTCGCAATCGGTTTTGCATCCGCATTCTTTGGAGTATACATTCTAGGCATTGGGGCAATTGCACTCGGTGTATATATGTTTCGTGGTGGCTCATCTGCACAACGAGAACGTGCCTATCATCGTCAACTGGCATCCGAAGAATTTGACATCGTTGCCGAGCAAGTTGACAATCGAATTTCTGGCAATGCTTTTGCTAATCACTGGTACGGCATCCAGAGTCAAGACAGTTCGACAGCAGACTTTGTAGATACACTGTTTGGGGTTGAGCGATAATAATAAGGATGGTGGCGAGAAGCCACCATTTTTCTTTTATAGCCGAGAAATTGTAATGAAGGTGGGGTAGTGAGGGGTGTGACTAAAAACGAGTTATACCCCGTTGTGAACCTTTCACAACCACACCAGCAGTTGAGGCACACGCTATAGTTCAATAATCAGGTAACGAATACGTTTCCCGAACACATTCTTTAGGTAAAACCCTATGAACCTTAACAGATTTTCGTCATTGAGTTTAGGAAAAATAAACACCGTCATTGGCTTGACAGGTGTAGGTATCACGCCAAATGAACGACCTATACACAGCACCTATCAGGTGCGTGTCGCAAAGGGAGAAGCGTTCAATCAAGTTGCTATGACGAGCATGTTGCAGACACTTGGCAGTTTGCTTGCATCGCATAGAATACAACTGCGCTTGGCACTTGAGGCAACCCATCAAGAGATATACTGGACTATCTCAGTTTTGGGTACACAGCATGATGTCACAGCCAATCAATTACTCTCATACATCCAGCCCCATTTTCCGACTGCTACCCTTATTCCTCATAAAATTCAACCAACTGCCTTGCCGATACAACGGCGTTGGGCAATGTATCAATTTCCGCCTGTCGATTGGCACACCATCATGACAGATGGTTCATTTGTGAAAGGAGAGTCACTGACCCACATTGTGAAAGTGTTAGAGAGTCTGCAAGCAGGGGAAACTGTGCGGATAGAATTCTATCTCTTTAATTTTGCCTCAGTTCCAGAACACGAACTACTAGAGGCACTATTTATCACACCTCATGAAGCAGGGTATAACATCCAACCGCGTATGCCGTATAACGCTATCGGTATGATGTACGAGCTAGGACGAATTTCGTATCAGCTATATCAACTGCACACACTTCATATACCTCGATACCCCGAACGAGAGCATCAAGCATACATCGAGAAATTGACGCAATTTCATTTTGATGTGCGCTTGTGCATGACCTTTGATACCCCACATCCTCACCGACTGGCAGTCTTTGAGAGCATCAACACAGCAATACAATTCTGGACACGAACCAAACCTACGTTTTTGCAACGCCTCGCAAATCAGCGTGACCGTGCAGGCTTGAGTTTGCGAAGCTATGAACAATGGGTCTTACATCATCCATTGATTCAATTTGCCTTGCATCGAGCCAGTGATAAGGAAGGTAGAGAGTATCCTCAGTTGGTAGAGACGACGCGGATACGCTTAACAGCAGAAGAACTCGCTTTACTGTGGCATTTACCACATCAAGGTTTTGCATTAGACAAAATCAGATGGTCAGTGCTTATCCCTGATGAACTACAAATTATCCATCGAGATACAACGGTAGTGGGAGACGTTGAAGGACAGCCGATTGGCATTGCGCGCTTAGACCGTCAGTATCCAATCGTCATCACAGGCACACCCGGTATGGGTAAATCCACAATGGCAGAAATCATAGCTTTGTTTGATATATCCCTCAATGACAGTTGTGTAGTTATGGTTGACCCACAAGGCGGACTTATCATCCGACTACTGCAAAGTCTGACCGAAGAACAACTAGAGCGCGTAGTCTTGATTGATGTTGGCGATACCCTGTATCCGCCACCACTTAATTTCTTGCGAAATATCTCAGCAGTAGATGACCAAGAAACGTTTGAAACGATGATGTGGATTTTTAGAGCTATTTACGGCAACCGTTGGGATGAGCAGTCTATGGTTCGCCTCGAAGCCACTACTCATCATTTGCTCTCCCTTCTATTGGCAGACCCCGAAGCGACAATTCTGGATTTGGTTGAGTTACTCGATAATCAAGTGTTACGAAACAACTTAATAGACAAGTTAGGTAAACAACGCAGTTCACGTCTAACACGGCAGTTTTGGACGCGATTGGATAACAGCAGCAGAGGCGTTCGTTCATCGTTTACAGCCTCTGCCATCGCACGAATTTCAGGTGTAACTCGTTATATTCACACGCAACGGATGATGGGGCATCCACTCGGACTCGACTACAAAAAAATGATACAAGATAAGAAAATAGTCTTAGTCGATGCGTCCGCGCCAACAGTGTCAAGTAGTAAGGGGATGTTGGGGGCGTTGATTTTCTCTCAATTCTATCTGGCTTGTCGCAGTCTAGGAGCAAATACCCGTCCCGAAACAGGTGAGATGCGTCCGCCACGTTGTTATCTTTCAGTTGATGATGCGGATTTATTCTTGACATCGACATTTCCAGAAATATTTAGTAAGTCGCGTCAGTTCGGACTCGCACCAATTCTGATTACCCAAGCCCTCAGCTATCTGGAAGAAGGTGTTGAGGAAGGTATTCGTAAGAGTAGAGGAACAAGTATCACTTTTGGTACAGATGACTTTCACGAAGCGCGAGAAGCGGTTTCCTTGTTGAACGAGTATGAACCAGAAGACATTTTAGGTTTGGACAAAGGGGAAGCAATTTTACGAACGAGGTATCAAGGCAGAAAACTAGCCCCTGTAACTTTTAAAACCCAAGTTAAGCAGACGAATTTACGTTCAATGCGTGAGGTCAATCGGCTCAGACAAGACTTGAAAGCCTCAATGCCATTGTATACCCATGACGGAGAGGTGAAGATTGGTTTGTGGAGCGCGGAGCAGATTGATGAATGGCTTGATAAACGTGAGGCTAGTGACCTATATCTTAAAGCCAGACAGTTTGTGAAACAGCATCACGTATCGGCAGTTGATACCACTATTCCTGATGACGATGACCCCAAAGGAGTATTCTAATGACACTTCGATTGACTTCACGAGACATGCAGATAATCAAGGCAGTTAATGATTGTCGAGCATTACAAATACACCACATTGAGAGATTATATTTTTCATCACAATCCAGAGCATATGACAGAGTAGCTAAACTGGTTGCCCATGAATATCTTGATTGCTTGTATGTAGCCCAAGTCAGCACCAGCCCTGTTGGAAGTCAGCGTATCTTCGTTACCTCACAACTAGGCGCACAAGTGCTAGTGGATAATTTCGGGTATGACATCAGCGATTGCAATTTCCCAAATCGTCAAGTGAAAAACTGGCAGTCACTCAAACATATTCTGTCGATTAGTGATGTTCGCGTCAAAATCTCAGTTGATTGTCGAGATATATCTCCAATTGAATTATTGGCATGGCGTGATGAGACATACTTTAGGTCAAAAAATATTGGGGTTGCGATTGGCAGTGAGACAAAACCGCTTTACCCTGATGGATACTGCTTGATACAGTTTCAATCTGGACAGGCACACTATTTCATTGAAGTTGATAATGGCACGGAGGGGCATGTTCAGTTTAGACGACAGATTGAAGTCTATGAAGCATATGTCAAATCGGGTCAGTATCAGCGAGATTTCCAGACCAGTGCTTTGCGCGTGTTGATTGTCACAACCAGCCAGCGACGGTTAAAAAACCTAGCCGAGTCAATTCGTAAAGTCGGGGGTGAGGAGTTATATTTGCTAACCACATTCGATGAATTGCGACAGCAAACTATCTTTGATGGAAATGTCTGGAAAAATGTTGGTTATCAACCAACGAAGTTGGTGTAAGCACTAGCCCGTGCCTCCTGAGATAATCAAACTACCAAAGATAGGCTGTTATCTGCTTTAATTTCTCATCAGTTCTAGTATTAAGCGTCTAAGCAACAGTCTTTGTTGCTTACGCTTAATCATTGCATCTTGCTCTGCCCAATGTTGCTTGAGCATTACCAGAAGCATGAGTGGTGCAACAATTCCGAGTATCAAGGCAGAAACCAAGATAGGATACTCCCACACCAACAGCAAAAACTGATTAAATAAATCAGTATGCAGAATACACATAGCCCTCCATGTTAATTAATAATTATGGCAGGAGGCGACTAGGATTGCCTGATGACATCTTTTGAAATTGTGTCTCTCAAGGCTCTCACTATAAGTGTATCAAGGTTGTGTTTGATAAATATAAATGAGTCCGTATACTGTAGCCATGATGCAACGGGTTTTTATCGTACTAGCTGGAATGGGTATATTGATACTTTCCACCTTGCCTGACAAACGATTGATGGATGATGAACCTGTGTATTTTGGCTTATTACTACACCTATCCTCAGCACTATTTCTCTTTTTTCTAGGTAAATGGTGTCGTCAAGTAATTGATGACTATAAAAACAATGAACATACTTGAATTGTTGACCCAACCATCAAGCCTATTAGCAGAGGACGTTAAAACCCTTATAGGGTTGATTGCATTGGTAGCCAACATTTTTGGTTTTGTTTTTGGTTTATTCTCTCAAGAAATTATGAAGTCGTTTCATCATAAGCAGTTTTGACTCGGCGACAAGATGG
Organism: Phototrophicaceae bacterium; assembly: GCA_965230145.1. Classification (GTDB taxonomy): domain Bacteria; phylum Chloroflexota; class Anaerolineae; order Aggregatilineales; family Phototrophicaceae; genus JAUZRW01. The sequence goes on along the minus strand of CBDDKI010000002.1, from coordinate 327,616 downwards.
AGCTTCGCTTGCGCCTTGAGCATATCATGGAGCGTGGTCTGCAAATGCGCGACCAATTCTTACTCAGAATTGCGCGTCCCTAACGGGCAAACATTTGAACAGCCCAACCGCTATTTCCATGATGTCTCGGCGCGTGAGGCAAAGCCCCATTTTCAATCGTCGCCTCGTTTCCTTCGCAAGCGTGGTAAATAGTAACCAAATCCTAACGAACTCCTACCCCTAAATAGAACGCATTTTCCGAACAAATGGGCTATACTCTGTGATATAACAAAACCGTAAAAAACACGAATAGTTTTCGTTTGTTTAATTTTTGGGAATTTTATCGTATGTATCAGCCGACACGTTTAGATGATGTCATCACCACACTCAAAAAACGCTACGGGCATCAGATTATCACTTCTGCAAGTCAATTGAACCTTGACTTCAAACACATTGCAACAGAAATAGGGGAGATAGATAATCTGCTAGATGGTGGCATATTGCTTGGGTATCTGAATGAATTTACAGGTGAACCCACGTCAGGAAATACCACTATCGTACACCGTACAACAGGAAATCTGCAAAAACAAGGTTATGAAGTGGTCTATCTTGATTTAGAACACTGTTTTGACCCTGTAAGTGGCGTTGCTAGCGGAATTAATTTGTCGAGATTGCTTGTGGTACATCCTGCAAACTTAGGTGATGCCCTAGAACTTATTCGGGAAATTTGTATTCAGAATATACCCTGTGTAGTGATTGTCGATGCTGGTAGCACAGCATTAGGAAAGCAATTCAATCGACTGGAAATGCGATTAGCACAAGCCCAAACCTGTGTCTTGGCATTAACGAGCCAGCCAACTCACCAGTCTCAGGTGGTAGTGGATTTTAAGCGTGTCTCATGGCTGATGCGTGGTGATAATGTGACTGGTTATCATGTCAAAGTGATGTTGGCTAAACATCCGACGGTCATTAGAAGTCAAATCACCTTAGATATTCGCTTTGAATCAGGAGGTACAGATGCTTAGTTGCCTCTTGATACGATATTTTGCCACCACAATCGAGCGAAAACATAATCCTGACTTGATGCACACCCCATTGGCGATTGTCACCAATAGTACACGTCCACGAGTAATTGCGACCAGTGAAATACCCAAGCAAGCAGGGGTTACTCCGAATATAACCGTCAAACAAGCCGAAGTCTTGTGTCCGACTATTGAAGCCATTACAGCCAATCATGAAACCTATGAACGGATAGCGATTGAGATAGCAGAGCTACTCCTTGCGTACACTCATAAAGTTGAAGTGGAGTATCAGGCAACGGCGACAGCGTGGTATGTCGAAGCCATTTCAGCAGAGGAATTAGCACAACTTCAAGCGGTTATTTATGACTATCTTGGCGTTATCCCGACTATTGGCATAGGCAGTAATAAATTTGTGGCACGGGTAGCCAGTGCCAGTAATTTTCAAGATAAAGCATTGCAAGTCAAAGCAGGAGATGAAGCAAGTTTTCTTGCCCAATTCCCAGTGACCTTATTACCACTGGATAAAGATATGAAGCGTCGCTTGCCGTTACTTGGTATCGAGACATTGGGGCAATATGCCAAACTCCCGAAGGGGAGTATCTTAGAACAATTTGGCAAGCACGGCAGATGGTTATATGAGCTTGCCAACGGCAAGGATATACGCCCGATACAGGCACATAAACCAGCCCCTACATTGCGACAAAGCTATTCGTTTGATGATGCAATAGGCGATTATGAAACCATAAAAGCGGTATTTAAACAGTTAGTCGAATTACATTGTCACCAGCTAAACCAACGCCAAGCAGAGTCTATCACCTTGATTTTAGAGTTGGAGGATAAAAGTCGGCTAGAAAAGCACATACAACCAGCCGAAGCTGTTATCGGAGCCGATGTCTTACAACGCCATTTAGAAACATTGTTGTATCGCCAAGCTATCCCATCAGGTATCTTGACCATAAGCGTTATTTTGGGCGACCTCAAAGAACGAGTGCCACAGCAATTGTCTATGTTTGATACTAACGCTAATAAGCAATCCGTTTTCAAGATGCTTCCCAAGTGGCAGGGACGGTATCACGATACTGATTTTCTACAAGCGATTATCACTGAAACGCCAGTCTATTACATACCAGAACAGCAGTATCAACTAAAACAAGCGGTGAGTGCATGAGCAGACTATGGCACAAACCAGCAAAAATTGTGGTCATACTCTCACAAGATACTCCTTATTGTTTTATCTGGCAGGAGAGAGAGCATCAGATTGTGTTAATAGCCCAACAATGGCGTTTTGATGTGGGATGGTGGCGAGTTCGTTTATGGCGTGACTATTATCGAGTAACCACTGATACAGGGCTTTTGGTGCTGATTTATCACAATTTATTAAGCGATACATGGTTTCTTGAACGCCTCTATGATTGATTACGTGGAGTTACATAGCCATTCTTATTACAGCTTATTAGATGGTGCATCATCTCCCCAAGAACTTATTGAACAAGCAACCCTAAAAGGCTTACCAGCACTTGCGCTGACTGACCATAACAACGTCTACGGAGCAGTTACGTTTCAGAAATCTGCTATTGAAGCTGGTATCAAGCCTATCTTTGGTGCAGAAATTACCCTAGAGAACAACAATCATCTGACTTTACTGGTTAAAGAAGAAACAGGATGGAGCAATCTGTGTTACATGATTACCAAAGCCCAACATAATGCTGAAAAGGGCAAAGGCTTATTACCATTTAGTGAATTGAAAAATCATACAGACGGACTAATCGCTCTATCAGGTTGTATGCGCGGTGAAATACCGAGTTTGTTACGAGCCAATAAAACCCAAGAGGCACGATGTAGACTTGATGAGTATGTTACCTTATTTGGTCGAGAAAATTTTTGGATTGAATTACAACACCACTTATTACCTGATGATACTGCCTTGATACAGGCATTGGTCAAATTGGCAACCAAGACAGGCTTAGGCTATGTTGCCACTAACAACGTACATTATGCCCATCAAGCACAAAGCCAATTACAAGATATTTTAGTTTGTATTCAGAATAAAACGCATTTGGATGAGGCGAGTAATTACCTGCGCCCCAACAGCGAGTATTATTTAAAAAGCAAATTTGAGATGCAACGCCTATTTGCCAAGTATCCACTTGCATTAGAAAATACCGTCTACATTGCCGAGCAATGCAATTACCAATTACCCGATACACTCCAGCACCTACCACGCTATCCAATCCCACATATAGACACAGCGATAAGCTATTTGCGAAAATTGTGTTACCAATCGCCACGTTGTAACTCAGTTGCCTTGAAAGAAAGACTAGACCATGAGTTAGCCATCGTCGATGATGCTGGACTGTCTAATTACTTTTTGGTTGTCTGGGATATTGTGCAATACGCCCGTAAAAATGATATTCGCTGTCAAGGTAGAGGGTCAGCTTCAAATTCTGTCATTGCCTATCTGCTCTATATTTCGCCCGTTAATCCGATACAACACGGCTTAGTCTTTGAGCGTTTCTTATCAAAAGAGCGTTCCTTGACCCCTGATATTGATATTGATTTTGATGCCCAACGGCGCGAAGAAGTTATTCAATACGTTTACAAGCGTTACGGTTTAGAACATTCTGCAATGGCTAGCACCTTTGTGACTTTCAGAACCAAAAGTGCCATCAATGATGTTGCCAAAGCCTTTGGTTTCACACCCTCAATGGCAAGCACTGTTACCGATGCGTGGGAGCGATACAGCGAAAATTCTGATATACATTCCTTGAGTAATCAAGAGTTGCAACAAATTTTGAGTTTATGCCAACAACTCAAAGGGCTACCACGTCATTTAGGAATTCACAATGGAGGCATGATTATTTCAGAGCAAGCACTCCATATGCGAGTACCTACCGAACCAGCAACGATGGAAGATAGATATGTGGCGCAGTTTGATAAAGAAGGCTTAGAAGATGTCGGCATTATCAAGGTTGATATTTTGGGTTTGAGGATGTTATCGGCGATTACCGAAGCAGAGCAGTTAGCAGGAGTTGACCTAGAAACACTCGATTACAGCGACCCATCCGTATACAAGATGATTTCTACCGCAGATACAATTGGGGTATTTCAAGTTGAAAGCACTGCACAAGCCCAAATGCTCCCTCGTTTCCAGCCAAAAAACTTCAATGACATCATTATTGCTATTTCCCTCATTCGTCCGGGTCCGATACAGGGGAACATGGTTCACCCGTATCTAAGACGGCGAATGAGGAAAGAACCAGTGACTTACTTACATGACTTGCTGATACCTGCGCTTGAAGAAACGTTGGGGGTTATCTTGTTTCAGGAGCAAGTATTAAAAGTAGCTCACGACTTTGCAGGATTTACACACGGTCAAGGCGAGTTATTACGTCGAGCGTTGGGAAGCAAAAATGCCCTGCATTTATTAGACCAATTAGAAGATATTTTTATTGCGGGAGCAGTCAAAAAAGGCATTGAAAGTGAGATAGCTAAGACAGTGTTTGATAAATTACGTGGCTTTGGGAGTTACTCGTTTGCGAAATCCCATGCCTCAGCTTTTGCGGTGCTAGTTTATCAATCAGCATGGCTACGCTACTACCATCCACTGGCTTTTTTTGTGGCACTGCTCAATAACCAACCAATGGGATTTTGGAAGCCATCGGTGATTGTGACTGATGCCAAACGACATGGTATCAGGTTTTTGTCAGTCGATATTGAGAAAAGTGAAGCAAAATGCAACATCGAAAGAGGATGCTTGAGATTGGGATTGGAATACGTCAAAGGCATCAAAGACAAAGCCAGCACCCGTATTATTGAGGAACGGAAAGTTAAGCCGTTCAAGTCCCTTGAAGACTTTTGCCAACGTACCCAATTACCACCAATATTAGTTGAGCGACTTATTCAAGCAGGCGCAATGGACACATGGGGCATTGAGAAACGAGCGTTGTTTTGGGAATTAGGACGAGTGCATTATCAGGTTGATGAACTCGATTTAGATTATGGTGAAGATGATGTTGAATTGCCTGATATGACGTTGGCAGACAGTGTGAATATGGAATTTCAAGCAATGGGATTATCGACTGAGATACAAGTTATGGCACTGTATCGCCCGTATTTGATGGATAAGAATATCTTATCCAGTCGAGAGATTGCCAAAGCAAAGGTAGATACATTAGTACAAACCGCAGGATTATTGGTGATACGGCAATCGCCACCAACTGCAAAGGGCATGGTATTTCTCACATTTGAAGATGAATGGGGTTTTATTAGTGTTATTGTACGTCCTGATATAGCCAGAAAATACAAGCGATTGATAAAAAGCACGTCAGTTTTGATTGTGTATGGTGTTGTTCAGCGAGAAGGTCAGGTTGTAAGTGTTTTGGCACATCACATCTCATCAATACATACCAGCCAAATAACCTAAGAAAGTTGTTACGCTATAGGTTCAATGATGAATAGGTTACGATTTACCAAATTGCCACGCCTATTAACAGGTTTTTTCTCTGCAACAACGTAGCCACATTTTCGCAGAAGGGCAATGAGTTTGAGTAATTTATTGGGTTGTTTCATGACTAAATCATAGCATTTTGCTTGAGGTGTGTGCAACCGCAATTTTATGGAAATCAAGACCGATAGCATATTTAAATGCCAGTTGTGATTTTTGTTACGTTTTATATACTGTCGCAATGAACAAAGAGCATGAAATTTCTGCAACTCATGAGGAAGCATCCTATGAAACACAAACGTGAAGTTGCCTTGATGTTTTTGGATGAGTAGTGAACATTTGCTGTTCCGTCTGAGACGTACAGGTATTCGTCAGTCAAAGGCACACTAGACACTGATGTTATACTATTCTCACTATGGCAAAAGTAAATCCACAAATATTAGTCGATTTAGCACCTAAATTTGAAGCATGGGGCAAATTGACTGCGGAACTATTTGGCACACTCAGGGAAGAAGCAGGATTACCACCTGAAAGTTCCCCTGACGACCAATCTTGGTTTTGGTCAAAAGAGTGGCAAGCAAAAGAAAAAGAAGCAGATGAAGCCGAAGCCAATGGTGAATATGTCGAGTTTAATGAGGCAGATGAGGCAATCAATTATCTTAATAGCCTCTAATGAAAATTCGCTATCTTAAACCATTCACAAAGGATTTTAAGAAGTTGCCAGAAGCGAAAAAGAATAAAGTCACTAAACAAATCAAATTACTAGCCAAAGATTTATACCATCCAAGTCTTAATGCCCGAAAAATGAAGGGACATGATGAGATTTGGGAAGTCCGTATTGATTACCATTATCGAATGACTTTTAAGATTGTAGGCAAGACGCTCAGTTTGAGGCGAGTCGGTACACACGAAATCTATCGTAAACCTTAAATGAAAACTATATTTTTGGAAAAACCCACGCGCTAGCGTCGATTGGGTATCCGAACCCATCGCTAAAAATGACTGTTATATGCTAAACGAAATGCTAAGTATTAAGTGTAGTACAAGTATTCTGAAAGGTCGAAATCGTGGCAGTGCTTGTCTAACTCATATAAGATGCTATTTCGCTCATCTAATAAAATATCAAACTTATGTATTTCGTCATATGCTAGAGCAGTTTCAAGATAAGGTAGTATTCGCTTGTGTACATCTTCTAACTCACGCAACAATTCTTCTTTTGTTTCAATATGTTCACCGCTTGATGGTAGTTCTTTTCCCTTCATTACGATAATACTACTAAAGCAAACTTTTAAAATGCAACATCAGTTTGTTGGTAGTACAATATGGGTATATTTATCTCATGAATAGAGTACAAACTATGGTATTTGATGAAAGAATACTCGGCTCACGTATAAAAGAAGCCCGACAGCTACAAGGGTTATCACAATCTGTTTTAGGTGAAGCACTTGGATATAGTCAACGTGATATTTCTCAAATTGAGAATGGTAATCGCCTGATAAGAATTACTGAGTTGAGTGATTTTGCCGAGGCGTTGAATGTCTCCATACTGTATTTACTAGAAGGCAACGTTGAATATGATTATTTTCAAACCGCAATTGTTGAGCAAATTAATCGGCTAGAATCTGATGACGATAAAAACACTATCATTGAAGTTGTACGCCTGATGTGTGACGCAATTCTTCGCTAAGATTTACTCCTCCAAAACCGATATTATTCTATCAATTGCATAAGTGAAGTTGCTTTAATTCGTTTATTTGCATATAATATTTATACAAACGAATTTATGAGTCATAACAAGTCAATAAAATACATTCCACCAAACAGAAGCGAATTAAGACAATTCTCAAAGCAAGTCTGTCGACGATTGAATATATCTGAAAAAGACTCTGAAACTGTGCGCGGTTTATGTGAGTTTCTGGGGCTTGTTAGTTCGATTGAAGCTAAGAAATTGAGTAGTGATGGAGTTGGTCATGAGTGAAAAGTTACCAAATGCCAATGTCGCATTATGTTATGTGCGTCAATCAGTCACCAGAGATGACAATGACACAAATAGTCCAGACCGTCAGAGAGCCAACATAGGAGCAATGTGTGAAGCTAAAGGTTGGATTGCTGAATGGTATGAAGATACAGGTGGACATAAATCTGGTCGTTCTGAAAAGGGTCGTCCTCAATGGTTAGCGTTGAAAAAACGCTTAAATGACCCTGATGTAGTCGCATTAGTTGCCAATGATTTATCACGTTTGCACCGAAAAGGATGGCGTGTAGGCGATTTAATTGAAACCCTAAATAATCTTGATGTCGCTCTTACTTTAGCATCACCAAGTCGCCAACAAATTGATACATCTACTCAACAGGGCAGAATGTTAGTTCAACTTGGAGCAATGTTTGATGAATATTATGCCGAAGATGTAGCACAAAGAGCTAAAGATAGTGTGCAGTATCGCAAAGCACAGGGTATTACTATTGGTCGTCCACCTTTTGGTACATTGAGAAACGAGGAAGGTCAACTCATTCCCTCCAATGAAGGTGCATGGTTATTGTCTGATGGTACATTCGTAGCTGGATTTGAAGAAAACCCACCAGACCGAGATGCCGTTTGGCGAGGATACTACGAGCTAGCAAAGCGTATTCTTGAGATTTATTCTAGTGGAAATATTGGAATGGTGAAATTATCGTATGCAGTCAATGACGAAGGTTGGGCTTATCGCAACCGCAAGGGAAAACCACGTCGTATTAACCGAGATGACATACGTAGAGTTATCGCTAATTGGGCAGAATACGGTGGATTAGTTCGAGACGGAAAAGCGATTTGTCGCCCAGCTTATGAAGCACTAGAGGCAGATAAAATCGTTTTTGATGAGGATAGAGCAGTATTTGATATAGATTTATTGCGTGAAGTAGTCAGAGTGAGGCATGAGAGAACTTTAAAGCCAAAAAGAAATAAAATTAACCGAAACACACATTTTTATCCACTTACGGAAATCACCTATTGCGCTCATTGTGAACGGCTAGCATACGAGAAGAATGACCCAAGTTTGAGGAGTGTTTTTGGTGGTGCAAGTTCTAACAATACACTCAGGTATAAACACAAACGCGGAGTGGTGTGTAAAGGTAAAAACCGCTCAGTTCGGTGCGAAATATATGAACATGATTTCTTTAGATTATTACAATTACTTGAAGTAAAACCCGAAGCAATTGAATTAATGTCTCAATTAGCATATACGTCTAAATCCAATGTTGATACAAGCGTTGAGGACGTTGAGGCGAAGAAGAAGGAAGCAATTGCCGTAGCAAAAAGACGTTTAGAAGCATCAAAATTCTTGTTCTTAGAGGGAGACATTAGTAAAGAGGAATACATACAACGCAAAGAGAACGACCAGCGTGAAATTGCTCATTGGAAGGCTTTCACCACAGAACAACAGAAGTTGGCATTAGAATTATCAATGTGTGTTGAAGCAATCAGCAGAATTAGTAATCTGTGGCAAAGTGCGTCACCAGAAGATAGACAGGGATTAGTCCGCAATTTGTTTGAGTATTTGGTTTATGATTTAGATACAAGAAAAATTGTCGATTTTCGACTGAAAGCGTGGGCAGACAAATTTGTTATATTACGGGCTAATTTATATGAAGGTGTAGTTCGCAAATTGGATACAAGTGAAGAAGTGATTGATAATTCGCTCCCCAATTCGCATATCAAGGCGAGTGGTAGCATATGCTCCATACGAGACTCGAACTCGTGTTTTCGCCTTGAGAGGGCGATGTCCTAGGCCACTAGACGAATGGAGCAAGTTAACCACGGCAAATTGTAGCGGAATTAAATTTCTACGTCAAGATTAGTCGCGTCTTGGGATTCGGTTACTAACATCTACGTCGCCGATATAACTTTGGGTTGTTTTTGTGTCACTGTGTCCGAGATTTTTAGCAATTCCTTCAATTGACATATTAAATTCGTATCGCAAAATTCGCGCATAGCTCCTACGACAATCATGAGGTTTCATGGTTGCCGCTTTGCCATTAAACGTAGCAGGGTATTGCCCGACAATATTAGTGATTGCACGTTTCGATATACGACTTTGCCGAACTGTTCCCCATTTCGTTAAGGCACGAAATAGCGCGCCTGCTTCAATCTTAGAATAAAGTTGCCATAGTTGAATGCGCTCAACTATATAATCATGGAATTCCCCATATGGGACTACACGCTGTTTTGCGCCCTTGCCTCGACGTATTTCAACAGCAGGGTATCCACTTAATTTTTGGAACACGTCATTTACATCTAGATTAACCAATTCACTCTCCCGTATTCCTGTCATACACAGAATGGTCAAAATCGCTGAGTCTCGTACCCCTGTGATTTCATGCGACTGTTTCGTGTTTAGAGGAGCTTCGCAATATGCCAGCATGTCCTCAATACTTAATCGAATAAAACGCTCATCGGTCTCATCGGATTGCTGTACCAATTGGATTGTGGCGCGTTTATCTAGAACTCGCTCACGAATACGCAACTGCATTTCGTCTACATAGGCTTTTCTATCAGACGCTGGAGCATTTTCTGGAGTTTTCGAGTAGAGAAAGTCTCTCAGTTTGCTGGGAGCGTTATCAAGTATATACAAATATCTTGCACGAATGCTGTTGATGTGTGCCGATGCACTGACACGTGATAACTTCGTTAAGCCTTTTTCCTGACGTTCGTGACTCATAAGGAAGTCTTTGTATTCAACCAGGCTAAATGTGGTAATACCATCCATCTTGTTTTCAATTAGCCATTGCTCATACAGGCTAATACGACTACGTTCATTGTCACGAGATGATTCACTCTCACTGGTAATGTAAGAGAGTAAGCTAATTGGTAGATTGTTATTTTCGATTTTAGATATATTCATGTTTTGAATCATAATTTTCTTTCTTAAACATGTCAACTGCAAATTACTGCACTTATATGCAGTTGATAAATGAGTTGATTGGACGGTGTTTTCCCAAGTTAACAGAAAACTACTTATCATGAATATTTAGTTACATCCATTTCATCAAATCCATTGAATGTGGTATAAATGACTTAGTATTCTTTTAAACAGAAAGCGCCTAATCTCATGAGGAAGCATCCTCTACATTTTCGTAAAGAAGAACTCACGGACATCGCTTCACGTTTCAAAGCATCCGAGTCAGCTTCGTTAGTCGGTGTTGGTAGTGTTGGAAAATCTAATTTACTACATCATATACTTGATGCGGAAACTCAACGATATTATCTGGGAGATCGCGCTGAGAATTTCTACACTATCATGATTGACCCTAATTTATTAGGCGCACTCGGTGATTCAACTGAACAATTTCAGTGCTGGGCTGGCTATGAATTGCTCATGCACAGAATGTTCCTCGCTCTACATCCGTTTGAGATGCTAGGAGACGATGCACAGAATTTCTACAAGACCTATCGAGAATTACAAGATGGTACAAATCCACTATATGCTTATATGGGGTTACGTTATTTTGAACTGGGTTTAGAATATTTTTTTCGCCGAGGAATTCAAATTGTATTCTTGCTCGATGAATTTGAAGAACTACTCCGTGTAATGCCCGTGAAGTTCTTTTTAACTTTACGTGGTTTACGTGATAATCATAAATCCCAATTATCGTTTCTCACCTTCTCACGTGAGCCAATACCAGAGTTAATCGAAAAAATGGATTTGCCACAGTTAGAGATTGAACCTTTTACGGAGCTTTTCACAGATAATGTGTATTATGTAGGACCATATAATTTTGAGGATGCCACCGCGATGCTCCAAACTTTAATGGCACGTAACCCTAACGCACACTATTCAGACGATGCTTTAGAATTTCTCCTAAATGCAAGTGGGCGCTATGCAGGTATCCTTAGAGCTGGTTTTAGAGAGTTAGAATTATTAGGTGATATTGGTCCTGCCGACTTGAATAATATGAACTTAATACAAAGGCTAGCTCGCAGAACACGAGTAAAGACTGAATGTGAAACAATTTGGAAAAGTTTGACAAACGTAGAACACCAAGTCTTAAAATCCATCGCTCTAAATAAGCCCGATGCCCTTGACGAAAAATCAGAGCGTGCAATTGCTTTACTTGTTCAAAAACGCCTTCTGAAAGTAGATCGGCATAAGCAGAAGTTGGAAATTGAACCACCTGTGTTCAGTGTTTATGTGAAAAGCCTTGTCTAATCTGATGGAAATATATCAACGACCAAGCCAAGATTTTCGCTCAGAAGTGACAATTACCAAATCGCGTTTTATCTCAACTATCAGCAAGGCGACAACTGTGGAAGAAGCACGTGAATTTATACAGTACATTCGAGATGAGATGTCGGATGCATCTCATCATGTGTATGCCTTTCGCGTGGGTTACGGAAACTCAGTTACGGAGGGTATGAGTGATGATGGTGAGCCAACAGGAACATCAGGACCACCAACATTAGCAGTTTTAAGAGGATCAAATCTTGGCGATACGGTCTTAGTTACAACCCGCTACTTTGGAGGTACAAAGCTAGGAACAGGTGGCTTAGTTAGAGCATATAGCGAAGCTGCAAAACTGGCTTTACAAGGCGTTTCAACTGAAACGAGAGCGCCAAAGTCGAAAATGGGTATTGACCTGCCCTATCACCTATATGAGCAAGTGAAGCTACTGTTATTGGAATACAAGGCTGAAATCGATGACGAAATTTTCGCCTCAGATGTTACCGTTATCTTTACAATATTGAGGGAAGAATTGGCTAATTTTGAAGCAGAATTGACCGAATTATCGTCAGGACAAGTCGAGGCAATTCTGCTTGCCGAGTTAGATGGCTAATCTACACTATATTTTGTAGGATTATCAGACATTTGGCGTGCAATATATCCTCGAACCTGTTGCAACATCGGATGACGTGGCGAGATCTCTTCAGCACGCCCTAAATAAGTCCTGGCTTCTTCCAATTGTCCGTTATCAAATAGATACTGCCCTGCTCTAGCCAATAATTGGACATTAAATGGATACGCGCTAATTCCCCTATTCAAATAGGTAAATGCAGTATCTCGCTCGCCTGATTCCCATAGGATACGCCCTAACCAATCAATAACACTTGGCTGATCAGGTATAGATTCCTGTGCATCAAGTAAAACTTCTAAAGCCTCGTCAATCTCATCCCAATAATAATATGACCGTCCTAGAGCAATATGGGCATCAATAACATGAGGTGCTTGCTCCACAATATCTTCCAAAAACTCGACATCATCAGCATTCAATTTATTTCCTGCATCCAAAATACTGACAACCTCTGTAAAACGGTATTCAAATTCAGGGTTACTTGCTGTGAGAGTAAGACGCTCAATATCTGCTAGATGAGATGTGTCTTTTGTCATCGTTTTTGCTTTTTCAAGTAAGGGTAATGCTGTTTCATTTTCATACCCTGCAATGTATAAAGCCGATAAATTGACATATAAGTCTAATCGTTCAGGATGTTTTTCGATTTGAGCCTCAAAAGCGTTTACACCTTGCTGTATATCATTTACATCATAAAGTTCATCAATTACGTAGGAGACATATTCGCCTGTCTCGTCATTATCTACCAGTTTAGCGAAATCATCCCATAAATAAGTTTGCTCGAAATCGACTTCGGCTAATCGTAAAACCCGTGCATATCTTGCCCGTACATCATCAGGATCTAGCTTAAGAGTTTCATCATAGGCTTGAATCGCTTCCCAGATGACATGATTTTCGTCATATTTTCCTATATCTATTAGAATTAAATCATCAATTGGTGAGTCTGAGGTCAATAAAACATTGCCATAGGCGCGAAATAGATGTTTATTTACCGCTTCATGTCTAATTGCTGATTGGAATGTCTCTATAGACTGACTTGTCAAACCACCTTCTGCATAGAGTTCTGCTAATTTTAGCCAAGCATATGCACTATTTGGACGTTTTTTCACCTCATCATTCAGTAACCTATAGCTTTGTTGTGCAAAACCCATGTTAAACATCGCACCAGCAAGTATTGGCACAGGAAACACGCTATCCAATGCTGACGTAGTATCTGTCACATTATCTATGAATAAATCACCTATGATACTGTAACCGGGACGCATCGTCTCGGCGATGGATTTGGATACTAACCATGCAGAAAAATCGTTACCGACAGACTTAGCCGATGTAAGCAATTCCGAAAAAGCATCTAATATCTCATCATCATCCCATTCAACACCCCATAAGGACGCCAAGAGGTTGACTTCCCATTCAAGTGCATTATCTAAAAATTTAGTAAATTCAGGCGATAATTCAATTACTTCTTGAGGGTAATCAGGGTCAGTATTATCTAAGCTATTGGTGTCAATCATATCGGCAATTGTCTGAGCTAAATCAGGCAACATTGCAAAGAAATCAATAGGATTTAAGGCAGATAGTATGACATCAACTGGTTCATTATCTTGCCCTGTTAAGTTGTCATTATCGATAGTTGTAGTTAATTGCCATTTCTCATCAACCTGTTTAAGCTCGCCCCATATGCCGATATTTTCGTCTAAATACTCCAAATCCCATTCTTCTACTGACACTTGTGATTTTTCCATCGTCCAGACGAAATTTTCAGGTTCTTCGTCAAACTTAACAAAAAGCCGATACACTTCAATATCACGCCAGCGTTCGAGTAAATGAGCTAAAGCTATCCATAGCCCCATCGCGATCTCAGGTTGTTCGTCACTTAGGCAAGACCATAGACCAATTCTTAACGATGCACGGCTACCTACAGCTTGTGGTAAGTCTCCGACAGACCCAAAAATCGCACTTGGTTTATTTGTTGCAACAACACGCTCATTAAGCCTCATCATTTTTCTAGCAAAAGTCAGCAAATCACTCATATAACATATCTCCCTATAAAAAAGGCACTCTATAAAAATAGAGTGCCATTATACCAAAATTGTTTATCTCAATCAGGCTTAACTGCCAGATAAATCTACGACTGGTACGGTGCCATAATCGCCTCTGAATAAGACGAACTCGCTGTTAATCCAACCTCGTCCAAATGTTCCTTCTACGAAATACCATACGCCATCTGTGGCACGTCCGATAACTGCTAATTCTGAACCTCCAGGCACAGTTGCCACAGTTGAGAAACCTGCATTTGGACCACTACGAACATTAAGGTTTCCTGTATTGATAACAACACGGTTTCCTGTAACTTGTGGAATTGGAGCATTAGTGGTAGTAACTACGCTACTTGAGCCAATAGTTTGACTGCTCACCGTAGTTGTAACACCGGTACATACGGATTCTACACCTGTACGTGGGTCAATAACAGATTCTTGGACTAAACCGATAGTTCTGTCAACAAGCTCGATAATTATGAGGTTATTGCGACGACCTACGATGTAAAATTCTGTGCCAGGTGGCAATAAGAATGAATCGCGGTCAGCAATACCATCAAACACAATCGGTGCTTCTACATTCAATACACCTACAGAATCTGCGGTACATTCAAGAACACGCAATTCAACGTTGTCCATCCAACCGCGACCAACGTTTGGTACATCTACTAGATACCAGATATTTCCGTCAGCATCTGTTTCACTAGCTAATAATGGGTAAATTGTGTTGCGATCATTCGGCACGCTACTATTAATTATGATCGAATTATATGTTGGTTGTTCGTGCATATCTTTACCAAGCACAGCTGCACCAGTGACACTTCTACCAGTAACCACAGATGTTGGCACAGCAAATCCGCCACCTTGTCCTGCATTAGTACCCGCAGTACCAAGAATAACAGGTTCACTGATTACAGGAACAGTTGAGAAATTGCCGCGGAACAATGTGAATTCACTATTTAGCCAACCTTGTCCGAAATCGCCCTGAACCAAATACCATACATTATCGGTTGCACGACCAAGTACCACTAATTCTGTACCGCCAGAAACAGTTGCAACAATCGAGAAACCTGCACTAGGACCACTTCGTAAATTGAGGAATCCTGTGTTGATGACAACAGTATTTGGAGAAATTACAGGAACGGTGGTTCGTGTACCTGCTGTTGCTTGTTGAGCATTAGCGCCACCACCTTGACCAAGGTTAGTAACTGTTGAGACACCGTCACACACACTGGTTATACCTGTACGTGGTGCAATAGCACTAAATGCGACAATGCCGACCGTACCATCAGTGAGTTCAAAATAAACGAATTGGTTGCCTGTTCCAGTAAATGCTCCTAAATAACCTTCTGTTCCACTCGGTAAGGTGTATGAGTCTTGCGTTGAGATACCATCAAAGCGAATTGGTGTTTCGCCAACTGTAACACCAACATTTTGACCAGCACAAGCGAGAACTCGTAATACGACAGCATCCATCCAACCGCGCCCAACATTTGGTACATCTACTAAATACCAGATGTTTCCGGCTGAATCTGTTTGTACATCTAATAACGGATACACGGTGCTTAGATCGTTCGGCACGCTACTATTGATGATAATTGAGTCATAAGTTGGTTGTTCGTGCATATCTTTACCGACTACCGAAGCACCTGTAATACGTTGACCCGTTGAGCTTGATGTCGGTGCGGCAAATCCACCACCTTGACCAAGATTTACATTTGGTGCGCCTGTATCGCCGACATCTAACAATGGTAGATTACTAAAATCACCACGAGGAAGTGTGAATTCGATATTAACCCAACCAGGACCAGCATCCGTATTTACTTGATACCAAACACCATCCTCGAACACGCCAAGAACTGGCAATTCTGTGCCACCAACAACGGTTACGAGAACAGTATATTGTGCGCCCGGACCTGTGCGAACATTTAAGAAGCTCGTATTGACAACTACTATCGGTTGCTGGAAACTTTGTTCAGCATCAGATGCAGAAACAGTCCCACCAATTGCGAGTGAAAATAGCATAATAAGTATTGCGAAAAAAGTTAGATTTCGTGCTAGAGGTTTCATAAGTCCCCTTCCATTGAAGATATGGCTACCTCTGTTTTAGTAGCAGAATATAATACAGAGTATGTCTATACAACACGAGTATAAGTCCATGCAAGATATTCGGCAACTAATCCATCGTTGCAGGAACGTTGGTTTGCCGTAGGCTGTCCATATTGGAGTTTCTACTCAGTTTATATCATACTAGAGATACTTAATTATGTGAGTTTAGATAACGAGAAATCATGATAACAACACACATTCGAAAAATTTTGCTTCTAAGCCTGCTTACTTTTGCGGTACTTCCTGTATTTGCACAAGACGAAACTGGCGTGTCATCTGATGTAATTGCTAGTTACCCAGAGCCAAATGTCACCCCGTTAGTATTAGATGATAGTATCCTTTATGACCGTATTTATCGGCGCGCGAACAATCCTCTAACAATTTACGATGCACCTGGCGGTAATATTACTAACGAATACGGTGTCGGCTATAACTTTGTTACTTTGAATGGGCAACCTCAAGGAGATTGGGCGCAAATTAGTGAGAACCAATGGATTTCAAATTCTGGTTTAACTGAAGAAGTGACAATTTCCCGTTTTACGGGGGTATTGCTACCAGAGGAAGGTCTCCCATACACCATGGCATGGACTCTCCGCCATTTACGACCATCGGAAACCCCTGGTGGCGAACAATCAGATAATAATCCATTCTTATATCGCTACTCACGTGTAAGTATTTATTCGACTGTTACAGTTGATGGTTATAATTGGTATCAAGTCGGTGATAATCAATGGATACACCAATTCAATGTGGCAAAAGTTGTCCCAATAGAACGTCCTGCCGATGTAAATACTGAGAAATGGGTCAGCATAGACTTGTATGAGCAAGTATTAATTGCCTATGAAGGTGAAACACCTGTATTCTCAACAATGGTGTCTTCTGGCTTGCCTGAATGGTCTACAAATGAAGGTACGTTCAACGTTTACCTTCGGCGTGAACGGACAACCATGAGTGGCGCATATAATCAACCTGATTTTTATTATCTTGAAGAAGTACCTTGGACAATGTTCTTCGACGATGACATCGCATTACACGGTACATTCTGGCACGATGGGTTTGGGTATCGGCAAAGTCATGGTTGCGTCAATATGACAATCACTGACTCGTATTGGCTTTTCAATTGGTCAGCTGATGTTCGTGACTTCACCGTTGAAGGTAGTCCAGATTTATCGGTGCATGTCTATAGCAGTGGTGATTATGATTAAAGTTGTTGAGGGTAATAACAAGACTGCTGATTACCCTCTTCACTGAGAAATATCGAGATTATTTGGAGAATAAAAGATGAAATGGTTTGCCACAGCACTACTTTTGACCTTATTGTGTATACCTGTTGTTCAGGCAAATGACTGCGGTGCATATTGCACAGTGAGTTTTGAAATTGAAGTTGAGACAAATGAACCGAATGTTACAGCGCTTATCCCTAACACAGATTTGATGCATGATAGAAGTTATCGCCAAATTAATGGTCAGACCCAAGTTTATGATGCACCTAACGGAAATCCCACACGAATTATAGATCCAGGCTTTAATTTTGTTACAGCATTGACTGAGGTTGATGGTTGGGTACAAATTAATGGAAGCGAATGGGTGCAAAGCGAGTTCACGCAGAATACCAATTATGTAGTGTCCTCTTACACGGGTGTGCTTCTGCCAGAAGAAGGCTTAGAGTATCCGATGGCATGGATTTTGGTGAATATGTATCCAAGTCCTGCACCGGGAGCAAACCCATCTGAAAGTTTTGAATTTCTACCTCGTTACACTCGTGTGAACATTTATGACACAGTTGAGGTCGATGGTAATGAATGGTACATGATCGCACCAGAACAATGGGTACATCAATTCAACGTTGCCAAACTACGCCCCCTGACTGAAATCCCTGAAACAGTAGATACAGATATTTGGGTGAGTATTAACCTTTACGAGCAAGTAGTTGTCGCTTATGAAGGGTCTACTCCCATTTTTGCAACACTAACTTCGACAGGATTGCCTCGTTGGCCCACTTATGAAGGCACATTCCATATTTATTATCGCAATCCACGCGAATATATGAGTTGGGGTGTCGTTGGAGATGATTATTATTCACTTGAAGAAGTACCTTGGACAATGTTTTTCGATGAAGGACGTGCGTTACATGGCGCATATTGGCATGATGGCTTTGGCTATCGGCGTAGTCATGGTTGTGTAAATTTATCTATCACAGATGCTAAGTGGATGTATGACTGGGTAACAGCGTATATGGGGACGAATCGTAGTGCTGATATAGAGCAAGGTCCTGCTGTGTACGTCTATACCACAGGAGAATACCGAGATTAAACATTAAGCTTTAGATAAGAATGCACCTCAATTTGGGGTGCTTTTTGATTCAGGTGTTGAACCTTTGCAATTGCACGCTATGATTTGCTGTAATCATTCGCACATGCTCATCAGGGAAATAGATGATAACTGAAAACTCCTCGCAGAAAATTCGTGATATAGAAACTCTTTTGCAGAGGCACATGAATTTATTTGGATACACTCTAATTGATATGCCTATTATCGCTGATGCCGATATTTTTCTAACACGAGCAGGAAATAGCATCGTTGAACAACTCTTTACATTTGAACGTTTTGGTCGAATGCTAGCCTTACGTCCAGAATTTACTGCCTTGTTGGCGAACCAATACGCACAGAGTAATCTTACAGAAGCTGTTCGCTGGCAATTGAGTGGGTCAATTTTTATTGATGATCCATCCGACTATTCTTTTCAATATCAACAACATAATATTGGCGCGGAATTTATTGGTGAGAAAAGCGCTTTAGCCGATGCTGAGATTATGGCAATGGCTGTTGCAGGTATTGAAGAACTAAAGATAGATAATTGGCAACTTATAGTTGGACATGTAGGCTTACAGCTACATCTTTTAAATCAATTTGGTTTAGATCGACGCACACAGCAACTTCTACTGACTCAACGTGAGCGATTGAAGCAAGATGGGAAACAAGCTGTAATAGATTATCTGAGTCAGATACTGATGGTCAGCGATGAGAACACCAAAACTAGTCGCTCTAATGGTGAAGAAACTCAACAAATGCTTGATATGTTGCTCGATTCGACACGTTATACGAGCACAATGGGTGGTAGAACTCGTCATGATATTGCTGGACGTATTATGCAGAAACATGATCGTGGCTTAGAAAGAGATAAAATATCTCAAGCTCTCGATTTCCTCCAAGATTGGGGTAACATACGTGGACCATTGGATGATGTTTTAGATGATATTAGCTCATTAATTTCCAAAGGTGACACAAAAGGTAACATGATTCTCGAAAATTGGATAGAAGTGTTAAAGATGGTGTCGAGTTATGGTATTGCACCTTCTCAGATTATCGTTCAGCCTGATTTGACTAAAAATTGGGATTATTACACAGGATTCGTATTCGGTATTCGTAGCAATGATGTCTATGTGGCTAGCGGTGGACGCTACGATGGTCTGACCCGTTTGTTAGGTAGTGACGAAGAAATTCCTGCTGTAGGTTTCGCCTATTACACACAAGCTCTGATAAATGCTTTAACTGCAATGAATGTTCAAGCACAGGTACCACGAATAAGTAGTCACAACATAGAAGATGCAATTGTTTGGGCGCAAAATCTACGTTCAGCAGGGTTTGCCATTGAGCTTGTTTCTAAAAACGCCGATATTGTTATCAATGGAGATGAAGCACAGTATGACAATAAGGTATACAGATTAGAGCAATTGATACAGGAACTTCAACAATGAAACAGAAATTTACGTTTGCAATGCCCAGCAAAGGCGTGATTTATCAACCGACCCATGATTTTTTGAAAGAAAGTGGACTTAAAGTTCGCAAGCCAAATGAACGCCAATATGTAGGCACGATGCCAACTATCCCCAATATGGGAGTCTTGTTTCAAAGAGTAGTTGATGTTGTGTATAAAGTTGCGGATGGAACGGCACAGATCGGCATTACGGGTTATGACCTTGTACATGAACACCCACACGAAGATATTGTTATTATCTATGATAAGTTGGGCTATGGATGGTGTAAGTTGGTTGTTGCTGTGCCTGAAGCATGGGTCGATGTCACAAATATCATTGATTTAGCTGAGGTATGCTTAGATTTCCGCGAAAATAAAGGGCGCAATATACGAATTGCTACCAAATATGACTATTCAACACGTGAATTTTTACATCGGCATGGGATACATCATTTCACTTTGGTTAAGGCTGAGGGTGCCATTGAAGCCGCCCCTACCCTTGGCTATGCTGATTTGATTGTAGATTTAACTGCTACAGGAACAACTTTACGCGAAAATCATTTAAAAGAGATAGATGGTGGCACCATTGTTGAAGCGGAAGCCTGCGTTATTGGTAACCGTAAGGCATTAGAAGCTAACCCTGAATTGTTAAATGCGGTTCGCATTATGACCGAATACATAGATGCAACATTGAACGGTCAAGAATATTTTCAAGTTACAGTGGATATTCAAGGAGAAACAGCAGAAGATGTGGCATCTAAAATTGCTAGCAAAGATGTCACTAAAGGACTGTTAGGACCAACGGTTGCCCCAATTTATAGCCCTAATGGTGCAGACAACACCTCATGGTATACAGTTACACTCATTGTTGGGCAGAAAAACCTACTCAAAGCAGTCGAGCATGTGCGAGATATGGGTGGTCGGCATGTAATCGCAACGCCTGTTCGCTATATTTTCCTTGAAGAAGCACCAACATTTGCAAAGCTTCTCAAGAAGTTAAACATCTGATTAGCATGGGCATAGCATGATTATGCCCATTTCGCTAAATTGAATTTTCGACCTGATCCAATATTGAATCAATTAAACTTCGCTTTTCTTGGCTCTCGCTTCCCATTTCCACAGACATTGCCAAGCCGAGTAAGCTGATTGCTGGTGAAAATTTTGTGCTGTCAGTGAGATTCATGGTTAAGAGAGGACAACAGAATAACGAAGCTTTGAGATATTGTCGCCAATCGGCACGTAATTGATTTTTGCTTCGCAAATCTTGCAATATCGGGATAAGTGTATGCTCAACTTTACTCTCAAGAAACATATACCGAACTTGAGGTAAGTGATAGTCATACTCAACATGCCAGACATTATCTCTCTCGGTCAGCGAAATTGGAGTTGATGCTGTTTTCTCATCAGGAAAGTACATCCACATAGCAAATACATTATGAAACAAAGGCTTTGTTAAATCGAGTAATGGATGATGAATACCAGCAAAAGCGGGATCAAAATATAGTAATGACGGTGGATTCGCCTCTTTTTGGAAGAAGACATTACCATTATGAGCATCTCCATGACCAATTACAGCAACATCAGCTTGCATAGGATTGAGCAATCTAATCGAACGCTCAATGATTTGATTTAGAGTTTCCTGATAATCTTGACCATTAATCACCCATTTTACCTGTCTCACATTCTTCATAGAGCAGTGACCATTTGGAAGTTTGACAGAAGTGCCTTGTCCATAAAAACGGTCTAATCTACCACCAGTTAGTCGGTGATAAAAAAGCTGATGCACAGGTGACTTAGAAGCATCTTCAGCCGATTGTGTTGTCAGTGATTGGCGATATAAAGTGAGTAACTCATCATCTGCCCTATTTTGGGCTAGCGTTAAATTTTCTAAATCAGACGTATCTTCGGTTTCAATTCGCCATGCGACATCGAAAACCGACTCATCTTCTATCACTTCATAGACTAGTAACTGCTTACCGGGTTCAGTTGATTTAAAAACTGGTTGAATAATAGGATAACCTAAATTCGAGAGCATTTCCGCATTATAGTATTCATCAATCACTGTATCCGTTTCGGTATGTGTTTTGAAGAAACGACGGTTGCCATCGGCGAGGGTCATAAACCCATTAAAGGAATTCAATGAAACAGCTAATGGTGTTAATTCGAGGGATACAACATCTAATGGGAAATTATCTCGTATGAAGGATAAGAGTAATGCCTCAGCATCACCCTTATCTGTAAATTGTAAATCACGTATTTGCTGTAGAATATCGCTCATACGCCTAAAATCTTATTTCTTATGCGGATAGCATTGGCGTGGGCTGGGAAACCTTCGTAATCAGCTAAGGTAGAGACATGGCTTTCTAAGCCGACATAGCCCTCACGCGAGAGATAAGCGATTGAACTACGTTTAAGGAAATCCCAGACACTGACTGCCGAGAATGTGCGTGCAAAACCACCTGTCGGCAAAATCGCATTAACGCCAACGGCATAGTTGCCTGTTGGAATTGGTGTCCAATCACCGAGTAGAATTTCACCTGCATTGTTGATTTTGTTGAGGGCAATGAAGGGATCTTTCACCAAGACTTCGAGATGTTCGGGTGCGTATTCATTGACAAAAGCTATCGACTCTTCGAGATTTTTGGTCAAAATAATGCCACCGTAGTTACTCATGACATTTCCGACAAATTCTTGTCGCCATGTAGGTAGCTCTGCTATATATTCTGGCAATATTTCCAATGCTTTTTCAGCGACTTTACGACTGTGCGTGACTAGCAATGCCGCAGAATCTGGACCATGTTCAGCTTCAACTAATAAATCCAGTGCAGCAAGTCGCGGGTCTACATTTTCATCTGTAAGAATGATCGATTCGCTAGGTCCTGCTGGTAAGCCGACATCAAACGTCCCATATAGAAGCCGTTTAGCAGCTGAAACATATTGATTACCAGGTCCTATCACCTTATCGACTGCTGGGATTGTTTCTGTACCATATGCTAAAGACGCAATGGCTTGAATCCCGCCTACGACGTAGACTTCATCAATACCAGCGATTTCGGCAGCGACAAGTGATGCATCATCCGCTTTACCTTCTGGTGTGGGAGGTGTAACGACAACAATGCGTGGAACACCTGCAACTTTGGCTGGTGTCGCTAACATCAGCATTACAGACGGAAACGCTCCTTTACCACGTGGAACGTATAACCCGACACTGGCAATTGGCGTTACTTTTTCGCCAGCCATTACACCAGGTTTGACCTCGGTGAACCACATTTTTTCTGGTAGTTGTTCTTCATGAAATTTAAGAATATTTTGGTGGGCTTCTTCAATGCCAGCGATGATTTCTGGTGCGAGATTAGCGCGCGCACGCTCAAAATCTTCTTTAGTTGCGCGGAGCATTGGTGCAGCGAAGTTTTCAGCATCCCATTGACGTGCATATTTAACGACTGCTTCGTCACCATTATCACGGATATCATCAATTACTTTTTGAGTTGACGGCAGTAAATTAGAAATATCAGTTTCAGCACGTCGCATGATTTTACGACGTTGTTCATCCTTGAGCTTATCTAGCTCAAAAAATTGAATATCTACCATGTAAAGCGTCCTCCAAATTAAATTAAAAAGCGCAGAGCAACCTTGCCCCGCGCTTTGAATAGCTACTTAGTAAATTAGCTGACGGTTTCTGGTTGCTCAAGTTCGGTGGAACGGTGACGACTACCATCCCAACGAATGTCTGGTACGAGTAAATGTTTCTTTGCTTCGATAACATCTTTATGCTTGAGCAAGTCTTGCATCATGAGCTTCATTTCAGATTTAACGTCTGTACTTGGTTCATAGCCGATAGCATCCAAGCCTTCACGAATTGGATTATAATAGTGTTCTTCTTTCTCAACGCGTGGATTATCGTAATGTTTAATCTCAACGTTAAGACCAAGTTCATTACCAACCTCTTGCACCATGTAAGCTAAATCACGAATGCTATAACTTTCCGAGAATTGATTGAACACACGGAAATCGCCAGCATCTGCTGGGTTTTCACAGGCTAAGGTTAAGCAACGCATTGAATCTCGTAATGGTAAGAAGGCGCGCTTCATCGTCCCTGCACCATATAATGTTAGCGGATGTCCGACGACTGCTTGGGCACAAAAACGGTTGATGGCTGTTCCGAATGCTTGGTCAAAATCAAGACGGGTTGCTAGACGCTCATCGTCCCCTAAGCCCGGAAACTGCGTACCAAATACCACCCCTTGCATAATATCGGTGGCACGAAGTCCCCAAATTTTAGTAGCAAACCATGTATTATGGGAATCATGAACTTTTGTTTGGTGATACCAGCTACCTGCTGAACGTGGAAACCAGAGCTTGTCTTTACGCCCTCGGTATTCAACTTCAAAGAAACCTTCTGGAATATCGACATTGGGTTGCCCATATTCACCCATTGTGCCGAGCTTAACTAAATGTGCATTAGGCACGACTTCTTTGATAGCATAAAGGATATTGAGGTTGTTGGTTACATTATTCGTATGAGTCCAGACTGCGTGTTGCACATCCATCATGGAATATGGTGCTGATGGCATCTGTGCGAGATGGACAATCGCTTCTGGTTTGAAATCTTCAAAAAAACCTTTGACGAAATCAAAATCAGTCAAATCACCTGCGCGGAAATCTAGCTTTTTACCAAATTCTTCTTCAAATGCTTGCAAGCGTTCTTCGCGTGATGCAATGGGAATACCACTTGTACTACCAACTTCGGCGACCCATTCACGGCGCATCAGCTTATCAGCACCAGCGACTTCATGCCCTTGAGCAGTCATGTATTGTGCAAGTGCCCAGCCGAGATAGCCGTCTATGCCTGCAATAAAAATTTTCATATTTTTCTCCACACGTCGATTTTCTTATAATATAGCTGTGATAACCCGAAACATCGGTCAAAGCTACGTGATCAGTTTTTACAAACAAGCTCAAAGTCTAAACAAGGCTTTACATGGTGTCAAGGAATGGCATCTTTCAATTTAATATTGAGCAACCTCAACATCCACTTGATTAGTCACCAATTGCGACAGAAATAGGCTGAAACGCGTCTATGTAGCCTTTAACTGCTAACAATTCTGCATTCAAGATGCTACATCCTGCCGCACCACGAATTGTATTATGTGCTAGGGCTGCGAATTTGTACCCAAATATTGGGCATTCACGTAAGCGTCCGATGCTAGTCATCATACCATTGCCTGCCATACGGTCACGTCGTGGTTGCGGGCGATCGATCTGGGGTAGATATTGCACAGGACGGTCTGGCGCGCTTGGTAAAATTGCAACCTCTGGTGGCATGCTATAGTCATTCCAAGCTTGAAGTACATCTTTAATACTTGGAGAGTCGTCTAAGCTAATGGATAAATTTACTAAGTGTCCATCAATAATTGCAACTCGTGTTGCTGTGGCGCTAGATAACATCTCGTATTCATCAATTGTATTACCATTGAATGAGCCAAGTATTTTGAGAGGTTCGGTCTCCATTTTACCTTCATCACCTGAAACATAAGGGATAACATTATCAATAATATCGAGGGATGCTACACCAGGATACCCTGCTCCACTGATGGCTTGCTCACTGACTACGTGCATTTTACTGATACCAAATTGACGCAATGGCGCAAGTGCCATCACAATCGGCATGGTTGTACAATTAGAGTTTGCGATGAGTGCGCCAGTTGACCATCCACGATTAGCTCGCTGAACATCAATAAGACCTACATGCTCATGATTTACTTCTGGCAATAACAGTGGCACATCAGCTGCCATACGATAGGCTGAGGCATTGGTGCAAACAACGTGCCCTAGTGAGGCTAATTCAGGTTCACGATATTTAGCGGCTTCTTTAGGCAAAGCTGAAAAAACCAAAAGTGAATCCAGTGCTGAATCAAGTGGTTTAACGACCATGTCTAAAATGTCAGCGGGTGGATTGTCATCCAAAATCCAATTGACAGCGTCTCCGTATCGTTTACCTGCACTACTCTTTCCAACTAATTCGGCAATTTGAAACCAAGGGTGATTATCCAGTAATTGTATAAAACGTTGTCCGACTGCCCCTGTAGCACCTAAAATTGCGACATTAAGTTTTTCCATGTTTACATCCCTACCGAATTATTATCTACTGCGGGGTAAGACCCCAGCATTTTAACAAATGACGCTTTCTGTAAAAGTGCTGTTAATGCTGCTTGCACTTCAGTATCTTGCCAATGCCCTTCAAAATCAACATAGAAAACAGGTTCCCAAGGTCGATTACGACGTGGACGTGATTCTAACTTTGTGAGGTTCAATCCGCGATTGGCAAATTCACCTAAACAATCGTAGAGCGCACCGGGATGATGGCGAGTAGCAAATACGAGTGACGTTTTATTATAATCAGATGGTTCAGGGTCAGTATGACCGAGTAAGAAAAAACGAGTATAATTAAAAGTCACATCCTCAACAGCTTCTGCTAAAATTTCCAGTCCATAAATTTTTGCCGCCCTCGGTGATGCTAATGCGCCTATACCTTGTAATTTCTCGGAAGCTAAATCTTTTGCCGCCCCTGCTGTATCATACCATGTGACAGGTTCTAAATTGTAGCGCTTGAGATAGCGTTCGCATTGGGCTAAGGCTTGCGGATGCGAACGTACACACTGTAAATCCTCGATTGTAGTATTCGGGAGTGCCATCAAGGCATGATGAACATGATGGATCACTTCAGCTTGAATACGTAAATCGTAATCCATTAATCGTTCATAAGTGCCGTTGACTGCACCTGCTAAGGCGTTTTCGACAGGAACGAGTGCGGCTGTTACTTGCTCTGAATGAATAACTTTAAAAAGTGCATCTAAATCTGAGCAAGGATATGTCTCAATGTCTTCAGTTTCAAAATGTTGGAAGATGGCATTCTCAGAATTTGCACCGTGAATACCTTGAAATGCAATGACTGGTTGCAATGTTAGCCTCTTTTCAAGCGATTTTTTGATACTCAATTGTCGAATGCTATCACTAAAGGGCTAGGTTTGACAATAGACTAGCAAAAAGATACACTTTTTAAGATAATTGTCTGAAAAATTATAGGGCTATAATGCAAGAAACTCGCCGACAGATTTTGGAAATCTTACGAGACCGTTCAGAAGCAACGGTTGACGATATTGTGCTAGATTTAGAGGCAATGAGAGGCTCTATTACCTCAGTTACCGTGAGGCATCATCTGGCAAAATTGCAAGACGAAGATATGGTCGCAGAGGCACAAATGCGACACCGTTCTTCGCCCGGTAGACCTCAACATATTTACTCATTGACCGAGAGAGGTCTTGCTCAATTCCCTAATAATTACCCTGATTTGGCTAAGAATTTACTAAAGCAAATTAAAGCAACATTGCCTTCCCAGCAAGTAAACGTCATTATTGAAGGTGTCGCAGATACTATGGCAGATGATGTCGATATATCTGACTGCAAAACATTTCGTGAGCGCCTCGATAAAGTTGTTGATTATCTAAACCAACATGGCTACGAAGCAGAGTGGCATTCTCATGATGATGGGTTTGTATTAACGACCACCAATTGCCCCTATCATCAAGTTGCACAAGATGACCAAACCCTATGCCAAATGGATATGCGTCTGATTTCGCAAATGTTAGGTATCGTCCCTCGGTTACTGTCTCGAATTTCAGACGGCGATGAGAGTTGTGCATATCTCATCCCAAACCCTTGATTAATTTTTAAAACAATCATCTATTTAATTGACGTGGTATAAGCTGCATGATATAGTTATAATACGTTGACGTTAGTATAAATCGTTTAGGAGTAGAGGCTCATGGCACTCGCTGAGCAAAAACCACAAATCCAAGTTCAAGAAGTCGAATTAACAGTCACACCATCGGCTGTTGCAGTTATCAAAAATTTGTTGCAAGAGCGCAATATCCCTGATTATTCATTGCGTGTATTTGTCACAGGTGGTGGTTGTTCTGGTATGCAATATGGCATGTCATTTGAAGAAAATGCGCGTGAATACGATAAAGTTGTTCATGTAGACAATGTAAGCCTCTTAATCGACCCAACAAGCCTTGTTTATCTTGAAGGCGCGACCATTGATTTTGTCGATAGCCTTATTGGTGGCGGTTTCCGTATTGATAATCCAAATGCGGCGACCACATGTGGTTGTGGTTCATCATTTAAGTCTAAAGACGATACAGGTGCAGAAGCTGATGCTGCAGGTGGCTGTAGCTCATGCAGTAGTTACTAAGTTCAGTACAAATTGATTTCTAAAAGCCTACTTGCTTGAGTAGGCTTTTTTATTTCTACCGTCGAATACTAGCAACAAATAATCCAAACAAACCAAATAATCCTAAGCCGAGAATTGGTAAAATTGGGGGAATATTCCCTGTTCTTACCGTCTGGAATGTGGCATCTAATACATCAAGTTGTGGTGTAGGGGTTAG
Organism: Phototrophicaceae bacterium; assembly: GCA_965230145.1. Lineage (GTDB taxonomy): Bacteria > Chloroflexota > Anaerolineae > Aggregatilineales > Phototrophicaceae > JAUZRW01. The sequence continues at coordinate 298,994 of CBDDKI010000002.1, read as the reverse complement.
GGCAACATTGGGTGCAACAGTTGGACGTAACTGAACAATCTCTGCAGGAGGCGTATAAGTTGGCAGAAACTCGCTAGTCGACCCAACTTGAGTAAGCTCTTGTTCAGGGATTTCTATAATACGCGATTCAGCTGTTGCTGTTTGGGCATTACTAGGAGTTTGCAACAAAAATAACGCCGTAGCAGTCGCTATATCTTGCTCGGATAACTGCGCGGGTTGTACGTTAGGGTCTACTGCAGGTATCTCATCTAAGTTACCTGAAAGACGAATGTCTGCAAAGTAGACCCATGCAGGATTTTGAGGTGCACTAGGCAACTGAATTTGATACCATGAAATATATTGCCCCAATACCTGATACTCGGTGTTATCCTCCAATACCCCTACTACCGCCCCATTTTCGGGAAAGTCACGAATTAAAGCAGTTCCCGAAGCAGCAATAGAGATGAGGCGCGCGTCAGGCAAAGGCTGTGTGGGTGTAAAAGTTGGCGAAGGTGATGCTTCAACAAAAGTATTCTGTTGTGCTTGTGGTGGGTCTGTTGGCGCAATCGTCGGGATGACAACAGGCACAGGCGTATTCGTGATACGTGGCTGTGCTGAGGGTTGATATGTAGGAATGAATAGCCATAAACAGATGCCGATTACGGATACAATCGGCAAGATGTGTCGCGAAACAGTCATTGAGTTATCCTGAAATACGATTGATGGTTGTGTTGCGCCCTTGTTCAGCTTGAATTTGCGACGCGCCATTTTGCATAAACCCTTGATAATATTGCCCATCAATTCCTATCGTTGTCCAATTGCCCAGTATAAAAGGTGGGACTTGGTACGATGGTAAGCAGGATTGGCAATCGGCTGGTAGCCATTCACCATTGAAACGACGGCTTATATGAACATGAGTTGCGCTAGAGAAACCACCTGCGCAGGATGGTCTTGCTATTCTATCGCCTGTATTGACGCGGATGCCCTCTTGTGCCAATCCATCCGATGCGAGGTGCAAATACATAATCGTCCAACCTGTTGCTTCATCACCGTCTCCATCTAAATCCAGAATGAGTACCCCTTCACCTGCCCGTGCAATGATACCGGGTGCAACTGCTGTTAGCCAAGAATTAGCCGTGTAACAAAAAAGACCATCTGTACGTTCTTCATCTGGGGCGAAGTCCAGAGATGCCCAAGCACTACCTGACCCCCATCCTCCATGTGGTCCTCCCGTATAAAGCCACTGCACTCCTGACTCGAATGGCAGTGTTAAAATAGGTTGCTGAATATTCGAGGGAACAAGCGGTTCAATTGCATCTGCAAACGGATTACCGAAATATTGGACGTAAACGGAGTATATGCCATTTAAATTGACTTCATTCTGCCAGATAGCTTGAGGTGTATTATCAAGGCTTAGCAGGTGTTGTACGGCGATTGTAGCTGGATTTAATTCCGGATTAAATAAGTAGCGTGTGCCATCGCCAAAAGTTAAGGTTGATAATCCACGATATTTCCATCCGTAATACCCTCGATTCAGCTCATTGGCTGTCCATGATAATTGATCATATAATCCTTCAGCTGTTGGTGCTGTCCCGGCACTAACAATCGGGCGTGTCAGTAACTCGTCTAAAGGCTGAGGATTACTCAACCAACCTGAACGAAATTCTAAAACAGCTAATAAGATACGAGGGTCAACGCTGTATTCGCGGGCAACACGAGCAACGACTTCAGCAGAAGTTTCTGTTTTTGGAAATCTTGCCCCATTCTCAATGCTAATTTCAACTTCATCAGTTGCATTACGAATGTAACCGGGTTGTGCGCGAATGAAAGCTTCAACATCGAAATTGCGACTATTCGGCGCACGAACAAGACGACTATCTGGTAAAATTTTGAAATTTGGGCTGAATTGTTCAGGTACATCAGGCAATGCCACTTCTTGCCCAATACTGAGAATGTTGGGGTCAAGCAATTCATTAACACTCAAAATCGCATCCACACTAACCCCATAAGTTGTAGCAATTCCTGACAAAGTATCACCTGATTGCACAATGTGTGATGCCGGAATTTCTAATGCAGGTGGTGTTGCATTTGGGGTTGGATTACTCAAGGCTTGTTGTGGCGCTGGCGATAGCACAATTGTCTGCTGCGGGATAGGTGTGTTGACAATTGTAGGTGCTTGGGTTGACTCAATAACTGTTACAACATTAACCGATGGGAACGTTGCTGTGATAACAATAATTGTAGGTTGCTCACGCATACAAGCTGTAAGCAACAAGAGTAACCCAAACAAAGCTAGTCGTGATAATAAATTACGCATATTGAATATTATTCAAAGCTCCAAACAGCAAATACACCCTCAGTAATCATAGTTGGTTCAACTGTCTCATCAGTTGTATCTACGGCATAGACTTTTGGCTCATTCTGATTTTCACCACTGAGTGTTCCTGAGAGTAAGAGAAAACGACTATCTGGTGACCATAAACGGTGACTAGGTGCAAATTGGTCAAAGTAAGTTAATAGATATACCATTTCATAGCTTGGTATAAAAGAACTATAACTCAGGTTGGTTTCTGTCTCAATATCAAGCACATTCCAGACAAATTCCGTAGGGCTATCGTTTTGTACAAAGTCTTGGCTGACACGAATACCAGCTGATGCGCTACGGCTATTATCGACTTCGTTGAGTGAAATGTAGGCAATCTTTTGACTATCAGGCGACCAGAAGAAAGCAATCGCACTTGTACTCTGGTTGTCAATGATACGTTCGCCTGTTTCTGCATTGACTACCGTTAAGCCACTAAATCCAAATTGGTCAAGTGTACGATAAGCAATATAGCGTCCATCAGGCGACCACAAGAAAGCCAGTAACCCTGTAATATCCGGAACTAGGATGTGCGACTCTTGCTCTTCGATTATAGTCAAATCTGTGTTGCCATTCGTATTGCTTATACCAACTAGTAGGCGTTCATCAATTGGCGACCACACTGGCGTTTGAAATGTTCCTGACGAATCTTGAAGAGAGCTACTGATGTCATTCTGAGCACGATTATAAATGTCTAAGTCGCTATTGCCACGATGAAATATCATTTGTGTGCCAGTGCTATTCCAGTGGTAATAAAAAGGTCCACCTGAGCCTATTTTCGTCGTATTTGGGCTATCACTGTCTTGAAGCACATCAACACTTAATCCGAGTGCATCACTGGTTAGCATCGCTAATTCACGGCAATTTGTACCACAATCAGCAGGAGACCAGTATGCATAAATGATAAACGCCCCCTCATTTTCATATAAAATATCACCTGTAACTTCACCGTTTGCTGAGATGTGTGCTTGTGCATTTGGTGATGCGTTTTGAGACGCTTCACAACAAAAATAAGCTAATCGCCCATCTGTTGACCATGTCGGAAATTGATAACGTTGGTCGGCAGAGGCATCTTGTGTAAGTTGTATCAGGTCATTTGAATCGGCATGATAAGTATAAATATTATAGTCAGTACCCACGATAGCGATTTTGCCAGATAGGTCATTGACTTCATCAATTGCGAGGATGCTGTTCAGGCTTAGGCTTAGAACAATAAAAACAATTATGTAACGCCATCTCTTAAACATAAGTAAAATCTCCAATAAACTGTGGTAGGCACTGCACATTTAGTATACTATAAACGCATTGTAAGAATATGAGCTAACAATAACTAAGCTATTTCAAGAGGAGTAATACTCAATGGCAACACAAGAAGAGATTAATGGTATATTTCCTGCAATGATGGATAACTTTCAGCCAGATAAAGCTGAAGGCGTTAATGCAACGATCCAATTCGATTTAAGTGGTGATAATGGTGGGTTGTATTGGGTTAAGATTGCTGATGGTGCAGTGACACATGGCGAGGGTGATGTCGAAGCTGATATGACCGTTAAAGCGGCAGCTGATGACTTCCATGCGATTGCTACGGGTGAAACCAATCCTATGCAAGCCTTCATGATGGGTAAAATCAAGATTGACGATATGGGACTTGGCATGAAAATGATTGCTATGTTCGGAATGGGCTAAAGTTTCTTTTAAGCGAATAAATAAAAACACCCACAAAAGTTGTGGGTGCTTTTTTATGTTTTAGAGAGTTAGAAGTTAATCGTCTAAGTCTGTGAAATTTAGTAGACCAAAATCGCCACTTGCAAGGCTTGCATTACCAATTGCTTCATCAATGAGGTCAAGCAAGTCAATATCTTCTGCGTCTTCTGCCCCTTCTTGTAAGGATTCAAGAACACGGACAGCTTCTTTACCACCGATTTCACCTAGTGACCATATGGCGACTTCTTGTTCTTCTCGCTCACCATCGCGAATATTCTTAATAATTTGCCCAACCCCTTCACTGAGTTGTAACTCCCCTGCCGAGCGAATTGCGGCAATACGAGTGTCCTCGTCGGGATTTGATAATTCTTCTAAGATCTCGCTTTCCCAACGATTATCATAAGAGCGTCCCATCGCTATAATGGCACTCAAACGCATATCTGAGTCTGTGCTACGATAGGCTTCGGCAATAACTTGAGGTACTCCATCACGGGTACAATTCGCAATGGATTCAATCGCAAATCGCCGCACTAGCACATCTTCGTTACTATTACCGATGATACGGAGTACAATATCTTGAATTTCTCTTGCTATTGTTTCTGCTAAATCACCCATTTCACCGAGCAAAATGAAGCGTCCTAGAGCTTTAACTGCTTCGGCACGAACGTCAGCAACATCGTCTTGTTGTGCTAGGTAGACTAATTGCTCTAGTAATTCGATACTTTCATCTTCCCAAAGCAATTCAATTGCCGCTTGCCGAACATCTGCTTCAGCTGAATGCAAGGTTGCAAATCCGATAGGACGGAAATCCAATTCAAAGTTTGATACTGCCGCGTCAACTAGCATTTGCATTAATATTCTGCGGTAGGAATGGCTCAAGCCCTCCCACACAGGGGCAAGTTCTTGTATTTGTGCGGATGATAGACCCGAAAGCCCCACAATCAGTGCAGGGCTGGGCATACTTTCATCATCTGTTCTAAGTTCTTCGAGAGCTTCCTCGAAGGTGGGTTGCGATTCAACCTCGTTTTCATAATCTTTGAAACGGTCTGTCATATTTCTGGATTGCTCCTCTATTGACCTAAGTTTATTGGGTTTACGATATCAAATATGATGACGATGACACCGAGGATAAGCAATAAAGCTATTCCAATTTGTTGGATGCGATATTCGATTTTTGGCGGAACAGGTTTACCACGAATAATCTCAATCAGCACAAATAAGATGCGTCCGCCATCTAGTGGTGGGAATGGCAGAAGGTTTGTGATGCCCAAGAAAATACTGATGAGTGCGATGAAGTCTAATACCATTGATGGTGAACCATCACGGATACTTTGCTGTAAGAAAGCACCACCAATTTGACTGATTCCGACAATACTCACTGGACGTGCTTGCTCTGGCGAAATTGCACCGCTAATAAGTTGCGCTGGTAATTCGGCGATAAGTTTAAGAACTGTCCATGTACGGTTCAAACCATATTCTATGGATGCACCTAGAGATTGTGGGATGAGTTCAACTTGTGGGTTAGCATTTTGGAAGAGAACTCCATCATTACTCATCCATTGTGCAACAATACCAATGCCGATACGTCCTTGATTTACAGGAGGATTTTCTCGTGGGATGATATTGATGACCAACTCAGCATTATCTCGTAAAATTGTTAAGGTAACATTTGACCCTGCGCGTTCATCAACCACTGTCAACACATCACCGATAGGATTGCCGAAACTGAGGCGTTCGCCCTGCACAGCAACAATTCTATCCCCTGCTTGTAGTCCTGCTATATCGGCTGGCGAATCTTCTAAAATAGCCGTGATAAGTACATACGGAGTAACAAGTTCAATATCAGGTGTAATTGTGATCGTATATCTTGCACCAGCCATATCTTCAATCGCATCAAAGTCATCTGGATGACGCATTGTTAGTTCAACGGGTACGTCTGTGTCTCTGATAAAGTTGAAAAAGTCGGTGTGGCTTGCGAAATACTCGCCATTGATGAGTTCAATCGCATCACCGACAAAAACGTCCGCTTGATTAAATTGTGATGTATCACTGATTTCAGCTAATTGAACACGCGCTCCTTGTTCGATAGGAATACCAATTAGCGCGGCAATGATGAAGAATATAATCGCAGAAACGACATTGAATACAGCACCTGCAACCATGAACCAAATGCGTCCCCAAGGTTTCGTATCATTGACTGATTGGAGTTTGTGTTCAGGTACGCCACGCGCCATGAGTTCTTCGCGTTCACTGATATAAGAGACATTTTTAGGCTTGTCTTCGTCGTATTCTTCATCGTCAAAGTCCCCTTCATCTTCTTCAAGAACAGGACCCATCATATCTTCGCCTAATGGACGTACAAACCCACCAATAGGTAGCCAATTGAGCGTAAATTCTGTTTCACCCCATACAAATAATCGGGCAGCCCGAGGCGGGAAACCAATGCCAAATTCTAAAACGTTGATTCCAACCATTTTTGCCGCAACGAAATGACCTAATTCATGGATGATAATCGCAGGAATTAAGATAATTGCGAAAGCGATGATAGATGATAGGAAATTATTATTGAGCAGTAACTCCAACATGGACAATAATCCTAGAAGCGTTAATTTATCAGATTGATATTTCTTTTATTGCATTATAAGGCTGTCTTGTGTGCAATAGCAAGCAAATTCACCTGACGCTTACTCAGCGTTTATGCAGAACATGTGCTGAACCACCAACGCCTGCGACTTTTATATCCAGAATACCAGATAATTGAGCGAGACGTTCTCTTACAGTTTCAGCATCTTTTCTTATACAAATACAATGTACATTAGGACCTGCATCCAATGTATAGCAGACAGATAAACCTTCTTCACGCCATTCACGCACGAGTTCCATAATCGTCAAAGTCGTTGGTTTCCAGTAAAATAAGGGTGGCTTACTGGTCATCATGACGGCGTGCATGAGATTACTATCTTGCTCGACAACTTCAGCAAAAGTTGGAAAATCATGGTTGAGAATAGCTGAACGGACGGTATCGAGGCGTTGTTGGGCATTTGCTACTCGAGCATTTTGCAAGTCACTGGTTTTTGCGGTGGGATGCCCTGCCTGAGAGCCTGTTTTTTTATGTTGGTCACTGACAATAGCAATCACATCGACTAAATCCCAATGTGTTGGCGACGCAACACTTTCTGCATAAGAGTCTTCATGTGTATCGGCGGCATACCATTCCACAAATCCAGCTGGTACAGAGCGCGAAGCTGAACCTGAACCGATACGCGCAATCGTCGATAATTCTCGTTCTGAAAGTTCAGCATCCATAGCGGAACAAGCTGCGACTGTTAAGGCGGCAAAAGCAGCAGCTGATGAAGCAATGCCTGTTCCTGTTGGAAAGTTATTCTGGGATTCGATTTGGGTAAATGTGTTTACGTTAAGCCGTTTGCGGATGCGATCCATGTGTTGTACAACACGATTTAAGGCTTGCCCCTGTGTATTGTCGCCATTAAGTATCAATGTGTCTTTTTGCAGAGAAGCATCCCAGGTAACTGTAGTTTCCGTGAATAAGCCGTCAAGATTCATGCTAATAGATGAATTTACAGGCAAGCGCAACTTGTCATCAGCATTACCCCAATACTTAATAAATGCAATGTTGGGATGTGCGCGTGCCGTTGCTTGATTAGTCATAAGTTGCCTTTCGTTTTGAGTGAAATATGCTGGTATTGTACCTACAGAATATGAGAGGCAGTATAGGGGATTGTGGTCTATAGTGTCTGCGATATAATGCGACTTTCAGCTATGACAGCACAAAAGGAGACTATGTGTGCAAGCCTTGAGCGGATTAATACGCACGATGCGTCCGAAACAATGGACAAAAAATGTGCTTTTTGTGTTTCCTGCAATTATTTTTGATGGCAAATTGACTGATCCAACTGCATTAGCTCGTGTAATTATCGCCTGTATTTTACTCATTCTAATGTCTGGAACAGTGTATATTATCAATGATTTGGTAGATATAGAAAAAGACAAATTACATCCTAAGAAGAAAAATCGCCCCCTACCCTCTGGCGAATTGCCCGTAGAATTTGCGCGAGTAGTTGCAATTATATTGCCCCTACTCACTTTGACCTTTGCTTATTTCTGGGATTTTGGATTAGCCATTGTCCTATTGATTTATTTATTGATACAAATTGCTTATTCATTCTATCTAAAAAACGTCGTCTTGCTGGATGTGTTGACCGTAACATCAGGTTTTGTTTTGCGAGTAATAGCAGGCGTTGTAGTGATTCCTTTTCCGGGCGTTGAGAATTTTTCCCCATGGCTTTACGCCTGCTCGGCTTTACTTGCCCTCTTCTTAGCTGTTGGCAAACGACGTCAAGAATTGGCGACTTTAAAGGAACAAGCATTACAAACTCGTCCGATTTTTAAATATTATAGTTTACCATTGATAGACGATATGTTGCGCTTAGTCACAACCTCAACTTTTTTGACCTATTTGCTTTATACAATCGAAACGGACATTATTACTTCTTTTCGAGGTGTTCAATTAGCGTTAATCACTGTGCCTTTTGTTTTGTATGGTTTATTTCGCTATTTGTATATTATCCATGTTCAAGGCGAAGGTGGTGCACCAGACGAAGTTCTGCTCACTGACCGTCCCTTACAATTAGCAATTGTTGGTTGGGGACTGACATTCATTGGCTTATTGTATGTGCTGCCAAATATAGTGGGAACATAAATGAGTAGCGCATCGGCTAAAATCATATTATTTGGTGAACACGCTGTTGTTTATGGTCAACCAGCAATAGCCATACCTGTTAGTGCTATTCGTGCTTATGCTGAGGTTGAAGCAATTGATACGCCTTTCCAAATTGTTGCGCGTGATTTGGACAATCAAACAATCACTTTTGATGGTGATAATCCACTTTCACAAGTCGTTCGCTTGACTTTAAAAACACTACACCAACCGATACCAGATATTAGCATTGCTGTTCGATCAGATATTCCAATTGCAAGCGGTTTAGGCAGTGGTGCGGCAATTTCTACAGCAATAATTCGTGAATTAGTACATTACTTTGGTAGCTCGCTCGCACTAGAATCGATAAATGACATTGTCTATGAGGTCGAGAAAATTCATCATGGTACGCCGAGTGGCATAGATAATACGGTGATTGTCTATGAAAAGCCTGTTTATTTTATGCGCGACTTGCCAAGCGAGACTATTAGTAATAGTGTGCCATTACAAATTGTTATAGCCGATACGGGTAAAGTTGCTTTGACACGATACTCTGTGGGCGATGTGCGAAAGTTATACGAAAATAATCCACAGAAAACGCAACCGACTATCGAAAAAATAGGACAGCTAACGCAAGAAGCACGGAATGCTATGCAAATTGGTGATAGAGATGAACTAGGCAGATTGATGACTGAAAATCATGCCTTACTGCGAGATTTAACTGTATCATCACCTGAACTGGATGTTCTCGTTGATACTGCACTCAAAAATGGTGCATTAGGTGCGAAATTATCTGGTGGTGGACGGGGTGGCAACATGATTGCGCTAGTCACTGATGAATCATCTAAACAGGTTATAAAAGCACTAAAAAATGCTGGTGCAGTCCGTATTATCGAGACGATTTTGGAGCGAAATTAATGGTTACATTGCTGAAAATTGGTGGATCACTCATCACGAATAAGAAACAGCGTTCGACCTTACGTCCTGAAATTTTAGAACAGCTAGCAAAAGAGATTCGATTTGCTTTAGATGAACAACCCAATTTGCGGTTGATTATTGGGCATGGTAGTGGCTCGTTTGGGCATTTTGAGGCAAATGAACACAATACAATCAATGGAGTATCCACTAAAGAGCAATGGCAAGGTTTCGCCAGTGTTAGTCGGATTGCCGCTGAACTTAATTATCGTGTGGCATCAGCATTTGCAGATAATGGTATTCTTGTTTTTCGGGTACAGCCATCAGCTTCGGCAATAGCACGCGAAGGGATGATACAGACGATGGAAATTCAACCCATTATTCGTGCTGTCGATAATGGTCTCATTCCACTTGTCTATGGTGATGTCGCATTTGATGATATTCTCGGCGGAACAATTGTCTCTACGGAAACTGTCTTTCGCTATTTGACTTCCAAACTACCAGTTCAACGGATTTTATTGTTGGGTGAAGTAGATGGGGTTTATGATAACCACGGTGATGTAATTCCACAGATAACACCGAAAAACTTCGAGGACATTCAACTAGCACTTAAAGGGTCAGATGGTGTTGATGTAACAGGAGGCATGTTAACCAAAGTTCAGGATATGTTGCAATTGGCAATGCAAGCACCCTACCCTGATGTCTTTATCTTGAATGGTAAAATCAAGAATCGTGTAGCTGATGCTTTACTAGGTAATGATGTTTTAGCTACACATATCAGCCGATGAATAAACTTTAACGAAGTGTATCAGCAAGTTTATTTGCTAAAATCACAGTGAAACTAATCGCTAGTGCAGGAGCAAAAGCACTCCACGGTGCAGACCGAAACGCATCACGCCCTGTTGCTAACATTACACCCCAATCTGGTATAGAAGGATCACCCCCTAGACCCAATAAACTCAGAGCTGCACTGTTGATAATGCAATACGCAAAAGTGATGCTTGCGTATGCTATAAGTGTTGGACGGGCATTGGGTATGATGTGATAAATTGTTATATGTAAGTTGGATGCGCCTAAAGACTTTGCAGCAATAACATACTGGCGCGATTGCTCCTGCTTAAAGATATTCCGCGCAACTTGTAAATAAAATGGGAATTGTGCAATCCCTGTTGCAATAGCAATCGGAAAGAAACCTCTCCCAAGCAATGTTAAAATTACCAGAGCGACTAACAAAGACGGAAATGCCAATAGTGCGTTTAGTAGAATTAGAATTATCGTATCAAACCATTGTGAATTCATACTATTCAAAATTGCAACCAATATAGCTGGCACAATCGCGATAGTCATTGCGACGAGCGAAATAAAAATAGTGCGTCGTCCACCATGTATCGTTCGACTAAAGACATCACGCCCGATATTATCTGTGCCGAAGGGATATGTAATACTAGGTGCTTGCTGTATATTTTCTGGATTCGTTTGGCGTGGATTATGGGGTGAAAATATAGGAGCAATTAGTAGGAAACTTAACCACGCCAGAGACATAAGGATAGTTGCTCTCATGATTGAACTAAACGAGGGTCTAATATTTGTGTGAAGATGTCAGCAATAGCGTTGAATACAATATAAGTTATAGCAGTAAGAACAACCACACCCTGAACAATTGGATAATCTCTTTGTACCGTGGCATCCAATAAAAGTAATCCTAAACCAGCCCGACTAAAAATCGATTCCGTGATAACTGTTCCACTAAATAGAATGCCCGCTTGTAGCGCAATAACAGAAATTGCTGGTAATAAGGCTAATCTCAACATATGACTAAAGATTATATATGAGTCCCGTAGCCCTTTCGCCTTTGCAGTTTGGATGAATGGTGCTTGCTGAATGTTAATCAGATTGGTTTCGATAATACGAGCAATTGCGCCTGAGGTGTGAAATCCAAGGGCAAGCATAGGTAATAATACTCCTCCTTGAATATTGCCTATACGAGACGCAATAATAAAGAGCAAAATTGTGGCTGTGACATAAATCGGTATTCCTAATGATGAGTCAATAATTAGTTGTGCTAGGAATGATAGTTTCGTTGAGATACCAGCGACAACACCTAGCCCTATGCCAAGTATGATTGCCAACATAATCGAATAGCCTGCTAGAGTCACCGTACTCGGTAGACGAGAACTAATCGCTTCTTGAACTGTTTGCCCTGTGTAGAGTGATTGCCCCCATTTACCTTGTACAAAGTCAAACAAATAATTGAAATATTGTACTAAAAGCGAATCATCATAGCCTAAAGAGGCTTTACGAGCATCAATGGTTGCTTGAGGCAATCCTGAACCTTGTAATTGGGCATCAATCGCGTTACCGGGTAACAAGCGTAAAGCAAAAAAAGCCAGCGTGATAGCAATCCATATTGTCACTATTATGCTGAATATTTGCTTTAGAATGCTTTTCCACATACATTAATTTGCCTCGACAGATACCCCATATAACAGAGGAAACCACCCGTAAGCATCATAAACCAAACCTGAAACATTCGCTGTTGCAGCGTTGAGATTGGTGTAATCTCGTACAGGTAAAATCAGAGCTTGTTCCATAATGATTGCTTGAGCGCGACCATAAAGTAGACGACGCTCTTCGGGGTCAGATTCTTGCGATGCTTGGATTAAGACACTATCTAATTCTGTGTTTGCATATCTTGCCCAATTATCATCAGAATCGCTTAGGAATGCTTGGCTTAAAATATAGGGGTCTAAACTTGGTTGGTCAAAAGATACTAAGTTATAGTCATCCTCAGCTGCGGCAGAGAGCAAGGCAACAAAGCCGGGTACTTGTTCTACTTCAACTTGTATACCTAATGATTGCCATTGGTCTTGAACAAATTGCACTACTTCTGGAACAAAGCCCCAAGGTGGCTGAATAAGTTTAATTCTTAACGGTTCGCCATCTAGGTCTAGGATTGAGTCGCCGTCTGTATCACTATACCCAACATCTGCCAGAAGATTTCTTGCTTGGTCAAGATTATAGGCATAAACATTTACAACCCCACGATTATAAAATTGGGTTGCTGTGGAAATAGGTCCCCATGCAACGGGTGAAAATCCGCCATAAACTGCATCGACAACAGCTGCACGATTAATTGCATAAATCAGGGCTTGGCGGACACTCAAATTGTCAGTTGGAGCTTGCTGTGTATTGAAATAAAATTGGAGCGGTTGCCCTGGTATAGACACTGGCAAGAGATTGATATTCGGGTTATTTGCCAAAGAGCGTGCATCTGTCGGCAGCAATTCACCCATAACTTGTGCATCGCCATTTTCGAGTGCAATTAAGCGTGTGGCGGCATCACGGAAGAAGCGAAACTCAATTTCTTGGACTGACCCAACAGTATCATAGAATGAAGGACCCCATGTATAATTAGGGTTACGCCGAATGACGATTCTATCTTCGGGTAAATACTCAACAAATTCAAAAGGTCCTGTACCAACTTGATGAAACTGATAACGAAGCTGGTCATCTTGGAATTCAGCCAAAGCCGTTGGACTAGCTATACCCAGATAAACTTGACTCAAAGAATCGAGCAAGGGTGTAAATGGTTCACGCATGGTAACGCGGAAGGTAAATTCATCAACAACTTGATAACTGCTGACGGGACCTAAAAGAAAACGTGACCGTTGCGAGGCAACACTATCATCAAAGATGCGTGCAAAATTTGCGGCAACTGCATCTGCGTTGAAGGGTGTTCCATCGTGGAAAGTTACGTCATTTCGTAACCTGAAATCATAGATGAGACCATCCTCTGAAATTTCCCAAGATTCAGCTAACCCTGCTACAAATTCATTAGTCTCTGGATGCCGATAAATTAAGGTGTCATATACATTGCGTAGAACAATGCCCAATTCTGTACTACGGTTTATATGTGGGTCAATACCGCTGACATTGAGAGTTAGACCGTAAACGAGACAATCAGGAGCGTTACATTCGTCTGAGTTTGTGTTGGCTTCACAGGCAGTTAAAAATAATAGGAGTACGATGACAGTTACGAATTGACCTACGACGCGCATATTCAACCTTTGCAGTTTGTTACCAATCATTTAGGATTTGGTCATAAGCACGTCATTTTAGCATAAGCAGTTCTGATGGGATAGAGTTTTGAGTGCATACAACAATCCAAGGCTAATTACGCCACCCAAAGAAGAAGAGGAGATTTACCCGTATCGCCGAGCGTGGCGGAGTATTATTCTTGAGAGTGGAATCGTTATGGGTCTTATGCTTGTGATTTTTGTGCTAGTGAATTTAATTGGCTTGGATATTCCACTTGCATATCGGGAATATGCCAATGTCGTACTTGCATTGTTACCTTTTATTTTGTGGATGTTGTTCTCGCGCATCCCAGAAAACAATGCAATTGAACCTCGTCGCAGATTATTGACCACGTTTACAGTTACCGCATTGGTGGCAAATGCAATTGGCATCCCATTGGTCAACACAATTTTTGAACCTGATGCGTGGCTACCCTTACAATCCAATCTCAATCGCATTTTAGGTTATACATTAACCGTTGGTGTCTTACATGAATTTCTAAAATATCTCGTCTTACGCTATATTGTTTACCCTGATTATTTTCGTATTCGTGAAGATGCGGTGGCATATGGTGCGGCAACTGCTGTAGCCTATGCGACGGTTATCAGTATCACTTATGTACTAGCGAACCCGACAGCAGCACCCGACGTTGTGATAATGCGTATTTTCGCAATTTTGAGTATACAAATTACTGGTAGCATTATCGTAGCTTTTGGATTGTCAGAGACCTTGTTCAGTAATGCACTCTCATTTTTCATGCCAATGATGATGATGTTATCTGCTCTACTTGCTGGAATGGCAATAACGTTGCGCTCATCATTCTTGAATGCCACACTGGGATTAACAATTAGTGAGCAACGTGAAATCTTTGGCTTGCTGTTCTCAGTTATTTTTTATTTTATACCCATGGCAGTATTTTTCTTTTTGTTCAATATCACCGAACGGCGTGAGCAAGATAAGATTATTGGGCAGGAAATTTAAGCATGGAAGTCATTGAGATTATCAGTGAATCTGAAGATTTAACGCTCCGGCAACGCTGGGCAAATGTATTTACAATACTGGTTTGCATCCTAATGATGCTTCTTGGGCTGAATTTGCGAAATCAAACGCTAACTGCAACAACATTTTATGAAAGTCCACAAGCAGGTATCAGTGCACAATATCCACAAAATTGGCTGATTGATACAGATGGTAGCTACGTTTTTCGTGTACGGGATATGTCTCGTACAGGGTTTAAAACGACCTTCCTCGTGACTGTCCAACCTGTCGGCGCTGATGCTCAGGAGCGTAACCTGGCAGATAGACTCTCGCTAGATCGTATTGTTGATTTCACAGATTACCGTGTGCAACCACTCGAAATGTATGATTTTCCGGATGGGCGTGATGCACAAGCACTGAATTATACCTACGTTGCTACTGATGCAAGCCCATTTTTGCAATCTGTACCAACGGTAGTTCGTGGGCTAGATATATTAACGATAAGTGGTGGTCAAGCAATTATTATTACGTTCCGTGCAGATGCAGATAACTTCGAGGAAGAACTGCCACGATTTGAGCAATTTTTGAGGCAATTAGAATTCTAATGATCATTCGATATACACAAACATTCATATTGCTACTCGGTTTTCTACTACTGGGTCTTAGTGGATTAGCACAAGAAACCGATGCAACAATTGACCTGAATCGCATTCGCCGTGCTACCGTATTTGTGATTCAAGCTAGTGATAGTGACCTCAATACACGCTGTGTCGGGACAGGAACGATTGTTCGTTTTGATGGTCTAATCTTAACCAATGCCCATAATGTTGTTCCTAGCGAGGCTTGCCCGGGTAATGAACTCGTCATATCAATGTCTTTAGATGAGGATGAACCGCCTGTTCCAAAATATCGTGCAAGTATTGCACAGATTGATTTAGGACTAGACTTGGCTTTATTACGTATTGACCGCGAATTAGACGGACGGACAATTGAAAGTGCTAATCTGCCTATATTGCCCTTTGTAGAAATTGCTAATTCCAATGATGTAATCCTTGACCAAACGCTAACGATTATAGGTTATCCTGACCTTGGCAATAGTAGTACACAGGTTAATCGTGTATCTGCAACAGCTTTTATGGCAGAGCCTAGTGGGGGCGAAAAATCTTGGATAAAGATAACAGGTGACACCCCTATTTCAGGTCTGATGTCTGGTGGTGGTGCATATAATCAAGCAGGACAATTAGTAGGCGTACCAACGAGTGCGCCGATAACGAATACAGCAACAGGCACAAATTGTCTACTACTTGAAGATACAAATGGTGATGGATTTATCAACAATAATGATGGCTGTGTTCCGATTGGCGATTTTGTCAGTGTTGTGCGCCCTGTCAACTTTGCACGCCCTTTAATCCGCAGTGCGTCACTGAGTTTACAGGTTGAGTCTTTAACAGCACCTGTTACACAGACAGTTAGTAATCAGCAAGCAAGTGTAGACCGACTATACTTTGCAACATCAGTGAATAATAATTTATCAACTCAAGTCATTGGTAGTGCACCAGCAGGCACAACCAGCCTCTATCTATTTTTTGACTACGCTAATTTCACCGAAAATACTGTCTATGAAGTACGCGTGAGTGTTGATGGTGTTCCTAACCAAGTATTTAGTTTACCTCCTGTACGCTGGAGTGGCGGTACAAATGGCTTATGGTATATCGGCAGTAGTGGACAACCCTGGTCAAACGGAAGTTATGAATTTCGGATACTTGTCAATGGATTGGTTGCATCTAGTAAAACAATCACTGTTGGTGGACCACCTGTGGAACAAGCAGGCTTCTCCGATATTGTCTTTGGCTTGATAGATGATGAGAACAATCTGCAAGGTGAAAGTTACGTTTTGCCTACTGGTAATGTTGCCTCTGCTCGTTTTATTTATCGCGATATGCAACCCGGTACAGAATGGCAAGCTGTTTGGTACTACAATGGTGTACCAATTCCCGGGACAGGACTACTCGCTGTTTGGACATCTGACGAAGGCATTAATGGCGCACGCGATGATATTGCCATTGAACCAACTGGTGGTCTGAGTCCCGGTAACTATCGGGTTGATGTGTTTGTTGGTTCACCACCACGTTTGTCTGTAACGGGCGATTTTGTAGTGGCTGGTGCGCCCGAAGGTGTTTTGCCGAATGTATTTAGCAATATTGAGTTCTTGCGAGCAGATAATCCATTCTCTACACCATCGTCAGCCCCTGCCGATAGTTATCCTGATGGTGCAAATACCATTTACGCTCAATTTGATTGGCAACGCATTGCACGCGGCACATTATGGACGATGCAGTGGTTAGTTGATGGCGAGGTGTTTTTCTCAGAAACATCTGCTTGGAACACCGAGGAAAGCGGTCAAGATTTTCAGGTGCGCCTCACAGCCCCGAATGGTCTTCCTGATGGTACGTATACGATGAATCTGATTATCAATGGTGTTTTGCTCGAATCAGCGCAAGTATCTGTTGGGATTGGTCAGTTAGAGATTAACCGTTTAGAGCAAGTCGGTGGGACTCAATTAGGGGGGCGTATTGTAGATGCGGATTCTGGTATAGGCATTGAGGGAGCAACGTTTGTTTTAATTAGCGAAGATTTTTCGATTGCTGATTTTACATGGAATGATGAACAAATATATGCCTATGCTATCGCAGACCGAAACGGACGTTTTGAAATTGATAGATCTTTAGAATTGGAAGCGCCATATAGTATTTATGTCATTGCGGAAGGCTATCTACCAATTACTCAAGATGGTTTTTTGATAAACGCTGAAAATTTGGCGGAGGCGGGTGGTAGTCCTATTGATATGTATATTCCGTTGACAAAGGACTAAACATGGCGAAGAAAAAACGATTGGATGTCATGTTATTTGAACGTGGACTCGCTCCGACACGGTCTAAAGCACAAGCCTATATTATGGCTGGTGAAGTTTTGGTCAACGATGTACGAGTTGATAAAGTTGGCACGAAATTCACCGAAGATGTCGAAATTCGGGTAAAAAATCGCCCGCAATTTGTGAGTCGGGGTGGAGAAAAACTTGCTGGTGCATTACAAGACTTTGATTTTAATCCAGCAGGTTTAATCTGTGCTGATGTTGGGTCAAGCACAGGTGGCTTTACCGATTGCTTGCTACAGCACGATGCTCAAAGAGTCTATGCGATTGATGTCGGTTACGGACAACTCGCCTATAAATTACGGCGTGATGAACGCGTTATTGTGATGGAACGTACCAATGCCCGTCATCTTGAAGAATTAGAAGAAAAAGTCGATTTAGTAGTCGTAGATGCCTCGTTTATCTCCCTCACGCTTTTGTTGCCTGCGATTCGATTATGGTTAAAACCAAGTGCAGATATTATTGCCTTGATTAAACCACAATTTGAGGCAGGAAAAGATGATGTCAGCAAAGGTGGTGTGGTACGTGATGATAAGATTCACAAGCGCGTCATTCGTGAAGTGGCAAAGTTTGCAGAAGATATGGACTTTATTGTAACTGGTCTTACTGTCTCCCCTATTAAAGGATTAAGAGAAGGTAATACAGAGTTTCTCATCTGGCTACACTATGGCGACGAAAATACGAAATCTATTAACTTAGATAGTGCAATTCGGGACGTGCTTGCGCGTGCGTAATATGCCCCATCTACGTTTTGGTGGAACTGTACTGTATAATAAAGGTATTGTGCCATAGTAAAGGATGTTGCTGTAAATCATATGAAGCAATCTCATATACGAAATTTTTCGATTATCGCCCATGTCGACCACGGCAAGAGTACTCTCGCGGACAGAATGTTAGAACTCACTGAAACTGTCAGCGCACGCGACAAAAAAGAGCAATTACTCGACAGCATGGATTTAGAACGTGAGCGTGGTGTCACGATTAAAGCCTCAGCCGTGCGTATGGGTTATACTGCCGATGATGGTGAGAAATATATCTTTCACCTGATTGATACTCCCGGTCATGTTGATTTCACGTATGAAGTCAGCCGTGCATTACAGGCTTGCGAAGGCGCTTTGCTAGTTGTCGATGCGAGTCAAGGGATAGAAGCCCAAACCCTGACTAACGTATATCTCGCGTTGGAGCAAGACTTAGAAATCATCCCGATTATCAACAAAATTGATTTACCTGCCGCAACACCTGATGATATTGCTCAAGAAATTGAAGATTTATTAGGAACACCTGCTGAAGATATTTTGCGAATTTCGGCAAAAAGTGGATTAGGCATTCATGATGTCTTAGAGAAGGTCGTCAATGAAGTACCACCACCTACAGGCGATAGCGAAAAACCATTTCGTGCCTTAGTGTTCGATTCGCACTATGATGTCTATAAAGGCGTTGTTGCTTATGTGCGGATTATCGACGGTGAAGTTCGTAAGCGTGATAGCCTCACCTTGATGGCAACTAATGCAAGATTTGACCCTGTAGAAATTGGGGTTTTCTCGCCAAATATGACTGTTACTGATACATTGGAAGTCGGCAGTGTTGGCTATATAGCTACGGGGCTGAAAACCATTCAAGAATGTCGCGTTGGTGATACGATTACGCTAACCCACAATGGCGCAAATGAAGCTTTACCTGGCTATACTCAAGTTAAGCCGATGGTATTTGCAGGTATCTACCCCACTGAGAATGACGAATACTCTGATTTGCGCGATGCTTTAGATAAATTACAACTTAATGACGCATCTTTAACCTTTGAACCCGAAACTTCACAAGCTCTCAATTTTGGTTTCCGTATTGGTTTCTTAGGTTTATTCCATATGGAAATTATCCAAGAACGCTTAGAGCGAGAATACGACCTTGATATTTTGGCAACTGCACCGAGTGTGAAGTATGAAGTGGTCATGCGCGATGGCGAAATTATTGAGATTGATAGTCCTGCCATGCTTCCAGATGAATCCGGTATAGACTCTATCCGTGAACCTTGGATGAAAATTCAGATTTATACACCACAATCTTATATTGGTCCTGTAATGGAACTCACCACGAATAAACGTGCGATTGTGACCAATCAAGAATTTCCTGATGCGACACGCTGTGTTTTGCACTATGAAATGCCACTCGCTGAACTCATTGTTGACTTTTATGATCGCCTTAAAAGTGTCACACAAGGATATGCGAGTTTAGACTATCAGTTCCATGAATATCGTGAAGGTGACTTGGTCAAAATTGATGTACTTGTGAATAACGAACCTGTGGATGCCCTAGCCTTAATTTCACACCGTGACCATGCCTACAATAAAGGGCAGAAGTTAGTTACCAAGCTAAAAGAACTCATTCCTCGTCAGATGTTCGTTGTCCCTGTGCAAGCAGCTGTTGGTAAGCGAGTGATTTCCCGTGCTAATGTGAAAGCGATGCGAAAAGATGTCTTAGCGAAATGCTATGGTGGTGACGTCACCCGTAAGAAGAAATTGCTTGAAAAGCAGAAAAAAGGTAAGAAGCGCATGAAGATGATTGGGAAGGTAGAAGTCCCACAAGAAGCCTTTATGGCACTCCTCAGCTTAGATGATGATTAAAGCAATTACCCCTCTATTATGAGGGGTTTTCTTTTAGAGACTTTGTAAAACAGTTTGTGCCATATTGTCAGGTATAGCATTAGATAGGCGAAGTTCGTGTATGAGTTCTTGTATCGTGAACACAGAGCGATTATCTATATTTGCTATTTTCTGCCCTAGTGACACAATCTCTAAAATAGTGTGTATCTCCAAACCGACCTTCTGAGCATTTATTAAAAAAGTATGAATATCAGGTGTAATGCTATTCACCACTAAGCAAGCTGGATGTCCTACATCATATGCACCGACTAAATCATAAACAGGCAGTTCTCCCCGACCACGGCTATAAACCAATGAAACACTTGTATGGAGCGATATTGCGCTAACGATAGGTATTGCGTCGGGATGGGCAATGAGACGGTTAAAGGATTGTATGCCCATTAGGGATTGTACGCCACGATAAACGACATTTTGCAATAATTCAGGATAGGCAGAGAGCATTTCTAAGCGCAAACGATAGGGTAATTGAGTCTCATCTTCTTGGAATAATCCAAATTGAAGTAATCCTGTCTCTAAAAGTTGCTTTGCTATCATGATAGTGCAAGTATCCCTTCACGAATTTTCTCTGCGAAATCATCTTGTTTACTGCTATATAAGACGGCATCTGTTGTCACGGTTAGTTTTATATCTTGATACAGAAGTTTACTTGTGTCAGTACGGTAGATGCCTCCCCTACTCGGCATCGCTTGATTTTCACCTGTAACCAAGAAAGCCATATAGGGGACATGGTTTGTATAGTAATTTACATCATCTAATGTGGTAACAGTAATTGCAGATAGGTCAAACCCAGTAGCATCTGCCATAGGAGAAAAGTCTTTCCCTGTGAACGCACCATGCAAAATTCGGACTTTGCTTTTTGAGACATAAGCGATTGTTCGTTCTAATGCAATAACCCCTGCTCCACCCATCGCTAAGTAGGATGCGAAATCAAAAAGATACCCTGCGACAAGGTCTTGCGTTGCATCTATGACTTGTTTGCCAAATGGTAAAAATGGATCATCAAACCATGTAATTGGTAGTGGCAATTGTTCAAATTTCGGATTGAGTTTTAAAATTATATTGCTTTGCGATAGGCGTATCTTGTCATGAAACTTATTGTTCATCAAACTGTTCCTTGAGTTGTCGCCATACATATGCCATTGCCCAGCGACTCACCCAATCGCCTGTTAGTGGGTTTTTACCACCGAAACCATACTCACGAGATTTAATCTCACCATTGGCATACACAGCAACGACAGTTGCAACATTCTTATCTTGGTCTTCATCAATATCTGGATAACTGAGGATTGCGATACCTGCCGATGCACCATTTCTTTTTGCAATAGTCTGAGCAATATGATGAGCAGTATCACGTAAGGATAAATCACGGGTATCAGGAAAGAAATCTTTCATAAGGTCAGGATGCGTTGTCTCTATAGTCTCGCTTATAATAGTGTCAAATTGCATGGAGGATAATTTAGCTACAACACCATTTGTAATTCCAGCTTCTGCGACAGCGATATGGGCGTTATTTGCCAATAGAGTTTCAAATAAGACCTGTTCGAGTAGTTCCTCATCTGTGCCGAATATGAATTGTCCCGCACGCTCACGAACCTGAGTTTCTATAATATCAAGCATACCATTTGCAATAACTTCATCATCAGCTTTGGCAGTCATGCGAATGTCAATGATTCCGTGATGGGCTGCTAGCCCAATAGACGGATTACTTGAATTTAGGAGTACATTTCCGAGCATATCATCTAAACTACTTTCGCCAATACCTGCAGTTTTGAGGATTCGGGCTTTGATGATGCCGAGTTGATATTTTGTTTGCAGATATTCTTGAATGCGACTTTCAAAGAGAAATTTCATCTCTCGTGGGACACCTGGTAAGCTAATGACAACCTTATCGCCATATTCGACGATAAAACTAGGGGCAGTCCCAACAGGATTTTCAATTGTGATAGCATCTGCTGGTAGATAGGCTTGTTGGCTATTGTTTTTAGTCATTGTGACTTTAAACGAAGCAAAGCGTGAAGCAATTTCATCGTATAATGATTGATGAAAAACTAAGTCGCGGTCAGTCGCATCTGCGATACTCTGACGGGTCATATCATCGACGGTAGGTCCTAACCCGCCACAGGTGATGACAACATCAGCACGCGAAAAAGCTAAACGGATAGAATCAGCAATGCGTTGACGATTATCACCCACGCTAGTCATATAGAATAGGTTAATGCCAAGGTTTCTGAGTTGTTTTGCAAGATAAACCGAGTTTGTATCTGTAATTTCTCCAAGCAGTAGCTCTGTGCCAATGGCAACAATTTCAGCATTTACGTTTTCAGACACCAGAAATACCTTTCAATAATTGCATAATATAAAGCAAATTTAACGAATGTTTTGCTTTTTTTGAGATACACATTATAATCTGTTCAGTTCTTAGTCACTTTTTTGCAATGCAAAATATTTGTGCAAAGTGCCTAAATTTTTGGTAACATCAACAAAATATGTTTCTTATGGAGGATTTTTGTGGCTAGTATTACATTTGACCATGTATATAAACGATATGGTGATTTAACAATCATCAATGACTTGAATCTCTACGTTGAAGATAAAGAGTTTCTTGTATTTGTTGGTCCATCGGGTTGTGGTAAATCAACCACGCTTCGTATGCTCTCTGGATTAGAAGAAATCTCCGAAGGCACTGTCATGATTGGTGACCGTGTCGTAAATAATGTCGCACCTAAAGACCGTGACATTGCGATGGTATTCCAGAGTTATGCTTTGTATCCTCACATGACCGTGTATGATAATATGGCATTTGGTTTACGTCTACGTAAAACACCAAAACAAATTATCGACCAACGTGTAACAGAAGCAGCAAAAAGCCTCGGCATTGAACACTTGTTAGACCGTCGCCCACGTCAATTATCTGGTGGTCAACGTCAGCGTGTGGCTGTAGGTCGTGCAATTGTGCGTGAACCAGCCGTATTCTTGATGGATGAACCGCTCTCAAATCTTGATGCTAAACTCCGTGTGGAAGCACGTTCATTTATTAGTAAACTGCATCAACGTTTAGAAACAACCTTCATTTATGTAACCCATGATCAAGTTGAAGCGATGACGATGGGTACACGCATTTGCGTTTTGAATGGTGGCTTCTTACAACAGGTCGATTCACCTTATAACCTCTATCATAACCCATATAATGTATTCGTGGGTGGTTTTATCGGTAGTCCTTCTATGAACTTCTTTGATGCAACGCTCAAAGCTGGTGAAGGCGATGGCTTAAAAATTGATACAGGCGTATTTGAAATTGATGTGCCACCTCAAAAAGCTGGACCATTCCGCACACATGTGGGTAAAGAAGTTATCCTCGGTGTTCGCCCAGAAGATATTCATGATGCAAGCTATATTCCACCCGGAATTACCCCGTCAGGCTTCTCAGCTACTGTAGAAGTTATTGAACAAATGGGTAATGAAATGATTATCTATTTAGAACAAGGTGGTAAGAGCTTCATTGCGCGTACAGACCCTCGTACACAAGCTCGTGTTGGTGGTAATTTAGATGTTGTTGTCAACCTCGACAATATGCACATCTTTGATCGTGACACTGAAGTTTCCCTAGCATTTGAATCTAAAAAAGAAGAATTTGCTAAAAAATAAGCGGGTATAGTAGTTGAAATTAAAAAGCCACTCTTAATTTAGAGTGGCTTTTGTTTTGGAAGTACAATAATTACCATACTACATCGTCAACATTGGACGAAATTTATATCCGTAAACGATTGTTCCTTGTTTACCTTCTGAACTTAGTTTACGTGTTACCATTTCAACACGATCTCCAATAGAAACAGGGTCATCCACATCCGTAATTTGGGCTGTGACCATTGCCCCTTCATCTAACTTCACAAGCGCAAGAATATACGGTGCTTGTTCTTCAAAGCCAGCAGGCGCTTCCTGCACAACTGTATAACTATAAACTGTTCCCTGCCCTGCAAAGGTAATCGGTTTGACTTGTGATTGTTGGTTGGTCTGGAACATTTGCTTACCCTATTTCCACATTATGCAGCGTTTACTGTAACTGCTTCTGCTTTTTCAAATTTTTCAGGTTGTTTTGTTTGCTTCATCAAAGATACCGGACGATTGACCATGCTTTTAACACCTTCTACATTTTCGGTGCCTGTTAAACGGTAACGGTCTTCTTTCATTCGCCAGTTACGTGGTGCTTGCATAATAGAAATCTCCTACATCGTTTTCTCAGATAGTATTAATCTTGGTGAAGATTTGTTGCGAATTTCACAAAGTATAGGGGGATAGGTCTCTCAAAACCTATCATTTGACCTATCACCTCTCTCAAAGGCTCTCAATTTTGTAGAATATGAGTGACTGCTGTGCTTGCTAATCCACCTACGCTTTGTATCATTGCCGTATTCACATTTTGGACTTGATTATCGTTTGCAATGTTACGCAGTTGCATCGTGGCTTCGACAGCTTGATAGACCCCTGATGCGCCTGCGGGATTACCACGACTTTTCAAACCTCCAAATGTACTCACAGGTAGCTTTCCGTTTAGACCAATATCATCGGCATTCGCAAGTTTCCAGCCCTCGCCTCTTTGAGCAAAGCCCGACGCTTCTAGTGACAGGCTACTCAAAATTGTGTAGGCATCATGTAGTTCAAGAATATCGATGTCATTTTGAGTGAGATCTGATTGAGCCAAAGCTTGATTGACCGACTTCTCGACAGCAGTTAGCCATAACAAATCCTCTCGTTCTTGTAGCATGAACTTGTCGGTTGTAGCTGAACTTGCAATGATATTAACTGGCTGGGCTACCATATCTTGAGCATACTCTGTATTGGTGATAACTAAAGCAGCTGAACCATCACCGTCTGGCGCACCGTCAAATAAACTAACTGGGTCAGCAACCATTGGAGCTTTGGAAAATGCTCCCTCGCGTAATGTATTTCTGTACATGGCATAAGGGTTTCGCTTGCCGTTCGCGTGGGCATTAACACTGAATCCCTCAAATGCTGCTAAGTCCAACTCGTATTCATACATATACCGTCGCATCAATAATGCCGCCATTGCCGTTAGCGTTGCACCATATGGGGTTTCATAATCGGCATCAAGGCTAATTGTTCGTGCTTGAGTACGATTACCGGCAACGATATCCGTAGCTTTTTCAACCCCGATAACTAAAGCGGTGTTAATTGCGCCAGAGGCAACCGCTAAATGAGCAGTACGAATCGCTACACCACCTGAGGCATCTGCTGCCTCAACTGAAAAGGCTTCGATACCACTAAAACCAAGATAATCAGCAATGAGACTACCTAACTGGCTTTGTTTATTAAATGTCGACCCATAAGCATTGGCTATATAAATAGCATCAATCTGCGGATTACCAGCATCCATTAGCGCTTCTGCTGCAGATTCATAAGCTAACTCACGTAAACTTTTATCCCAATATTCACTAACAGGAGTCATTCCAATTCCGATTATTGCTGTCTTGTTCATAAAAGGTCTCCTAGTCTTTTAACTTGCCACGATAACGGGCATACGTTGCGTAATCAATGACTGTTTTGCGGTCAATATAGGTTTGTGTTGTTGGAGCAAGATTTTGTTTATTGAGGATATTCTCAGTCACAATAAGGTCAAAGGCATCTGAACCTGCCCCGCTACCATAACTTACCATCAAGATACGGTCATTGGGTTTGGCAATATCCAGAATAGCTGTCAGACCAATCATGCAAGAACCCGAATACACATTCCCGATATTATTTGCCAATAATCCTGTTTGAATTTGTTCAGGAGTAAATCCAAGCATTTTGGCAGCTCGGCTGGGGAATTTCACATTCGGCTGATGAAAAACAGCATATGTATAATCTTCTGGAGTTGTCCCCATCAGCTCCATTAGTTTGCTAGCAGAAGACAATGTATGTTGAAAATAGGCTGGCTCACCTGTAAAACGATCACCATGACTAGGGTATGGCTCTTCAGCGCGTCGCCAAAAATCAGGCGTATCGGTGACATAGCTATAACTGCCTTGATAAATGGCTACTGCTTCCTCAGCTGGACCTAATAAAAATGCCGCTCCACCTGATGCTGCTGTATACTCAAGGGCATCACCCGGACGACCTTGCGCGGTATCCATACCAATACTGAGGGTATATTTACCCATACCGCTACCAATTAAACCAATGGATGCTTGCACGGCTTCTGTACCAGCCTTACATGCAAATTCCCAATCTGCCGCTTGAATGTGGGGTGTTGCGCCAATACTTTCTGCGACAATTGTGCTGGTTGGCTTTACTGCATAAGGGTGACTTTCACTACCTACCCAAACAGCTCGAAGTTCAGCAGGATTAATTTGAGACCGTTTAACTGCGTTTCGTGCTGCTTCTATAGACATCGTTGCGACATCTTCATCTAAGCCTGCCACAGCTTTTTCATTTACTGGTGAGCCACCTAATCCATTTGTCCAGACTCGGGCAATTTCTTGACCTGGTAGACGATAACGTGGGATATAAGCACCATACCCTACTATCCCTACTCTATGTTGAGACTGCATCAATAAATTCTGAGTCATGTGGATGACCTTTCTAGATCTGCAACGATTTCTTTGGCACGTTGTAGTCGAATATTATTTTCCGTGATAAGTTGTTGTGCGACTTTGATAACATCTGCACTATTTGCACCTGCGGCTACTGCTAATTGCCGTGCGTGCATTCGCATATGACCGTGCTGAATACCTTCAGTCGCTAAGGCACGAATTGCGCCAAAGTTTTGCGCTAATCCAACACATGCCATAACTTCCGCGAGTTCCCGTGAGGTTGGATTGCCTAAAATTTGTAGTGCTACTCCTGCTGTGGGATGTACGCGCGTCGCGCCACCAACTGTTCCGACAGCTAGTGGTAGCTCAATTGAGCCGTGTAGGTTGCCGTTTTCGTCTTTTTTCCATTTGGTTAGACTGCTATATTGACCACGACGTGCAGCATAGGCGTGTGCACCAGCTTCAATTGCTCTCCAGTCGTTACCAGTAGCAATTGCGACGGCATCAATGCCGTTCATGATGCCTTTGTTGTGCGTCGTAGCACGATAAGGGTCTACTTCGGCGAAGATGCCAGCTTCTATAATTGATTGTACGGCATCTTCGCCTGACATTTCGTCTCTTGCTAAAATTTCAGCAGGAATTGTTCCTTCTGCATATGCTTTTCTTTTATCTGTTAAGTTGCTTAAAATACAAAGATTAACTCGTCCTTCCGTGATTTCTTCAAGGAATGGCGCAAGGTGTTCAGTGGCTGTATTAATTGCATTTGCGCCCATTGCTTCTTGTGTATCAAAGAGGAGATGTACTACTATCATATTTCCTATTCTTGTTTCAGGGAGTATTCTAACTTCGATATCTCTTGCGCCTCCGCCACGTTTCGTTATGCTCCCACCTACTCTATTGGCTTCTTTAAGTAGTAGTTGTTTGTTTTCTAATATCTTTTCTTTGGCGGAGTCTAAGTTTTCTATGTCAAGTAACTGGATTTGACCTATCATAATAGGTTTATCACTATACGAAATAAATCCACCACCAGCACGAAACATCTTAGCAGCATTACTTACAGCAGCAACTACCGATGGTTCTTCTATTACCATTGGAATGAGATAGTCTTTTTGATTAATTTGAAAATTAGTACCAATACCAAAAGGTAGACTATAGCGCCCTATTGTATTTTCTATCATATGACTAGCTTGCTCTAAGCTAAGTCCCTGTGAACCTTCAAGAACATCTGGTGCGTTATCATCTAAATTCGCCCAATCTTTGACAATTGCCAGACGCTCTTCCAACGTTTTCTGATAAAATCCTGATAAGCGTGAATTTTTTGTTTTCATGCCTGTATACTAGGCTAGAAACTCTCTCAAAACCTATCGTTTGTGAAAATAAGAACTAAATCTCATGTTATATTTATCATTGACTATCCGAAACACATTAATTTCGCTACTTTTTCTCTCAACACTGCTGATAATTCACGTATCTGCCCAAGAAAACTCAGTACAATGGGACGTAATCGAAGGCGATGGTACACTACGTCGACTACATATTCCTATCTTAATGTATCATTACGTCAGTGAATTGCCTCCTGACGCGGATGCTGTACGTACTAATTTGACGCTACATCCAGATATTTTCCGTCAGCATATCGAATTTTTGGCAGAAAATGGCTACAACACTGTTTCGCTCTACGATGTGGATAATGCTTTAGAAAATGGCATGCCTCTGCCTGAAAACCCTGTTGTTTTGACATTCGATGATGGCTATCTTGATGCTTATACTGAGGTTTTCCCCGTATTACAAACCCACAATATGATTGGGACATTCTTCATCATCACCCAATTTGCAGATGACAGTTTACAAGGCTATATGAATTGGGAACAAATCAATGAAATGGCAAGTGCAGGCATGAATATGGAGGGGCATACAAAAACACACCCAAGCCTAACAGAGAGAGAGTTTGATTTTTTAGTATTTGAAGTAATTGGCAGTCTAGAGAGCTTGAATGCTCATACAGGTATTTTTCCGCAGATGTTAGCCTACCCTATTGGTCGATACGATGACAATACCTTGCGATTTATGGAATCGACCTCAATAGAACGTGCTGTAACAACGCAAGTTGGAGCATTTCATACTACAGATAATCGTTACGAGATGATGCGTCTACGAATTACCAATGAAACAGGGGTTTCAGCGCTGAACTTTCTATTGAATTATGGGAAATAAAAAAGGACTTACTTAGTAGCAAGTCCTCTATCTCCAGAATATTCTACTTAATCAGGTAAAATACCTGTATCGAGGAAAGCATCAAGCCAAATGACAAATACAACACCAATTGGGAAAGCTGTCCAGAAGAAGTATTGATAGCCATATTCAGCAATAGTACGACCTTGCGGAGTTTCGATTGAGCTAACAAGTGGTAATGAATTAAAACCAACTGTGATGACTACCCAACCCACTAAGAAACCAAGAATCATCGATATACTAATAACAAATGCACGTTTAAGTGTGAGACTCGACATTGTGCTACGTTTCTCCTAAAAATTCGTATGACGTAGTATAGATAACATTGTATCCTAACCTAGGTTAAAATCGCAAGTAATTATTTTCACAATTGGGTAAAATAAGATTGTATTTTGTACAAGTGACAGAATATTGATACACTTCATTATTGATAACATTGACAATGTACTTGACTAAGGCAATCTTTGATGGCAGATATTTTCGACAAAGTCAATCATTACACTGAAGCAAAAGAAGCCATTAAACTAGGTATATACCCATATTTTCGCGCATTGAGTGATTCTGAAGGCGTTACCGCAACATTTGAAGGTAAAGATGTTGTGATGCTTGGTTCAAATAACTATTTAGGTCTGACAACCGACCCACGCGTACGCCAAGCTGCAATTGACGCAATCAACCGCTATGGTACGAGCGTAACAGGCTCAAGATTTCTCAACGGAACACTTGAACTGCATCTCGAATTAGAACGACGATTAGCCAAATTTGTTGGTAAAGAGGCTGTTCTAGTCTTTTCTACAGGCTATCAAGCTAATTTAGGAGCGGTTTCAGCGATTATCGGCAAGAATGATTACGCAATCATGGATAAGGATGCCCATGCTTCAACCGTCGATGGAGTGTTTTTATCACGTGGGGAAATCAAACGCTTCAAGCACAATGATATTAATGATCTCGAACGCATATTGTCAAAATTACCGATTAATGCTGGCAAATTAGTGATTGTAGATGGCGTATATAGTATGGGCGGAGATATTGCCCATCTACCTGACATTATCCAAATCTCACAACAATACAATGCTCGGATAATGGTCGATGATGCACATGGCATCGGTGTAACGGGACAAGGTCGTGGTACATCAGCACAATTTGGCGTTACAGAGGATGTCGACCTCATTATGGGGACATTCAGCAAAAGTTTTGCCTCTATTGGTGGGTTTATTGCAGGTGATAAAGACATTATCCACTATATACAGCATCATGCACGGTCATTGATTTTTTCGGCGGCACTACCAGCACCCAATGCAGCAGCTGTTCTTGCAGCACTTGATATTATGGAAACTGAACCTGAGCATGTTGATTGCTTGTGGGAAAATGCGGCATACATGCGCCAAGGTCTACAGGCGTTACGATTCAATATCGGCAACAGCAACACTCCAATTATTCCAGTCATTATTGGCGAAAAATACCTCACAGGCATTACATGGGCGGCGCTTATTGAGGAAGGGGTTTATACTAACCCTGTCGTTCCCCCTGCTGCACCTCCGAATCAGAGTCTGCTCCGCACAAGCTATACAGCTACACAACAAAAAGAACATCTGGACAAGGCTATACATGCCTTCAAGACAGTCGGTGAACGTCTTGACTTAATACCATCCGAACAAGAAATAGCCAAACAATAAAAAGGTGGTTTCATTGCCACCTTATCCCTATGCTTCGTTTTTCACATTTCTACGACGAATCGACAAGTACAAACCTGCACCTATTAGTCCAAAGCCAACGATTCCTATGACAACCCATCGTGGTAGATTAATAAGGAACTCTTGACTTTGGAACAGAACCACTAAGACCAGAGCTATCGCACTAAGGGTTCGTGTTCGAGTTTCCTTAAATGTAATCGATACTGCCCCGATAATCAGGCTGTAGATAACGCCCAAGATAAAGTATAGAAATGATGATTCATATATTATCTGCCCTAATGTCGGGAATATGAGTATGATAGACGCGACAAACTGTAAAGCAAAAGTTCGTGTATCGGACTCATCTTGTGGTTCAATCATATTGATAGATATGAGGAATAAGACAGTAGCAACTGCCGCTGAATACCACTGAATATCGTTGAATAATTCTGCATTAATGTATTGCTCAAAGAAGACGATGTGCCAAAAGTATTGTACTAAAACCGCCACTATAAAGAGGACATCACGGAGAAATTTTCCTAGAATATCCTCAGACATCCAGAGTAAAACGATAAATGTATACGAACTCACCCACCCAGCAAAGTGCATTGTAATTTGGGAATAAACGCCATCACCAAATGCCCAGATGCTAATACCTACTAAAGCTAGTAATGGGGTTAGTTTACGTGCAATTTTTGTATTGTCTGGTAATGAGCTAGCGAAGAAAAATATCAAGCTCAGCACACTATAAGCTATTGGATACAGTTCTAAAGGCATCCTAAACATGTCTAAGATATGCGACAAAGCGACATACGGTGCGAAGAATACAACAAAATACAAGACATCTCGCTTTGTGAGGTCACTGGCTATCCAGAACATAACACTACCCGACAACGCAAAGCCTATTGCCATCAGCGAAGAATCAAGTTGTGTGCTTGCCAGATAATAGAGGATTGAAACAGAGGCTAGCAGAATGACCACGTAGTTATGGAAGATTTTATCTTCTCGCGCTTTTTCGGCTAGCATTGCAATCGAAATCAACCCTAGGCTTATGAATGGATTCAATCGCAATAGCGTAAGATAGAAGACATTAGTTGGTGCGTTATCAAGCAATAAGCCAAGTGATGCAAAACCTAAGATACTCAGAACAACGAGGCTGGTATAAGCAAAGGCATGAATCATTGCCTTATTGTAGTTAGTTCTTAAGATAGCAAGTTGCACTGCTCCCAAGATGATGCAGGATGTTATCCACAAATTATCATCTATTCTTAGCCAGAGCAGAATATGGGTGAGTGTAAAGTAACACATGATTGCCGTGATATACCATATCACTGGTTTCTCTAAACGTGTTGCGAAATATGCACTATGGGCAATGAAAATTATTGAAGTTGGTATCGCCCAAAATTCAGCATTTGAGAGACCTATACTCATAAGATAGATAATACCTGTTAGACCTAATCCCATTGCATTAGAAGCAAAATATATTTTTGGGTGGTTGCCCTCAAGCCATTGATTGATGACGAATTGCAATCCTAGATGTGCAACTAAGGCGATATATAAGGTCAAGAGAGCATCAAGATTCACTGTCGCTAGTAAATTAGTCAAGGTTGCAATAGCAAAAACTTGAGTGAACACCACGGAGTACACATTGG
Organism: Phototrophicaceae bacterium; assembly: GCA_965230145.1. Taxonomy (GTDB): domain Bacteria; phylum Chloroflexota; class Anaerolineae; order Aggregatilineales; family Phototrophicaceae; genus JAUZRW01. The sequence continues at coordinate 266,586 of CBDDKI010000002.1, read as the reverse complement.
TATTCAACCATGTATACAAGCACATATAAAGCAAAGTCGAAACCATGACCGCGACGACTTGAATACTTGCAATTGGAATTGATGTCGTTGGTAACAATAATCCACCAGCAATCAAAGAGAAGATTAATATTACAAGCGAAGACCGTTCAAAATCTTTACCTAAATACTCTTCTAGGTGTGGTGCAAGGCGGATGATTGCAACTCGCCCTATTAACAAAATGAGGGCTGTGATGTTCGCGGCGAGGATAAAATATTCCTCTGGTGCGTTATTGAGTTCTACAAATGAGAGAATAGTCGCTAATATGCTCAGATTACCAAAATACGTAAAATGTCGACGTTGATAAATTAGGCTCAGTGCCATGTAAATGACCGTACCAATCACTGCAGTTATGAGCCAAGTTATACCAACATTATCAAGGGAACCCACGACAAATTGTTGCCATGCTACACCACAAAATGGTGTTAAGATTGCACCAATCGTAATGAAAGCAATGCCGACTGCATCAAGCGACAGAACACGCTGGACAGCAATTCCAGCAACGTACCATGTGATTGTAAAGGCGAGAACGATTCCAAAGCGTGTGACACCACCGAAATTCTCCCATTGGAAACCAACAAATAAGGTGACAGCCGCCACAATCATGAATGCACCGAGATACAGAATGAAATCAATGCTGTGGTCAGCGTACCACTCACTCCAAGAAAACTTCGATTTTGTAGGTTCTGGGATAGTTGCATTGGATGTTGTAGCCACTAGATCGCCAAGGCGTTGAGGTTCTTCATCATCTGCGTATACAGGTTTTACTTCTTTACTTATAACAGGCACTTGTATGGATACTAATTCTTCACCTTGCGCTTGTGCTAAGAAATCTTGTAGGGTTAATTCGGGATTATCTTCGGCACGTTGGAATAGATAGCTCAATAATTTATGAGCCGATTCATCGCTTTTCTTTCTGCCAAAAAACTTTTGAAATGCTGAGACTGCACCCCAGATGTAAAATATGGGAAACGTTAATCCAATTATGGCAAAGATAATGTCCATCATATCTGAATACCCTCGTCATTCTCGATAGCTATACTAACCCAAGGTTGTCTATTCCGTTGTGATATTATATTGAATCAGGCAAAATTTACTGTGAAGAAATTGCTAAATTACAATAAAAAAAACGACATGACTATGTGCCATGTCGCTTGTGAATTGCTTTCTTAATTCGTTTTCTCTTTTTCATGAGAAGTTTCGGATGCTGGTGGAGTATTTCGACCTCCTCCAAACGAACCCATGAAAGCATCATGAATGGGTGTAGTAATGTAATATGCTGCTGGTACAACAATCAGCATAAGCAATGTACTACTGATAATACCACCAATCACCACCGTACCGAGTTCTGCGGCGATAATTGCCCCTTCTGAAACCCCCAACGCCAGTGGAATAAGTCCAATAATGGTTGTGAGAGCTGTCATCAGGATTGGGCGTAAACGGCGACCACCAGCCTCGACTAGTGCATCATAGAGATTCATACCCCGTTCTTCACGGTTCGAACGTACACGGTCAATAAGCACGATGGCGTTTGTCACTACCAAACCGAGTAACATTAGCAGACCAATGAGTGACGAAATACCAAGTACACGATTGGTTATGGTAAGTGCAACAGCCGCACCAACTGGCGCAACAATCACACTGAAGAAAACAGCCAACCAATAAACAGGTGAACGGAATACGATAATCAAGATAATGATAATCATAACCCCTGCAATTCCCATTGCCACGATGATGCTATCGAAACCTTCTGTCTGGAGTTCACTATCGAAACCTTGCCCGACAGTCACTCCTTCTGGAAGTTGAACGTTTTCTTCAATTGCTTCTAGTGCCGTCGAAGTGAAATTAATGGTATCTTGTGTGTTAAGTTCACCCGTGAAGTTAATTGCTGGCGCACATTCATCAGAGCAAATGCGGATGTAGGTTACCGGTGCATCTTCACTAGCATCTTCTGCCGTTGGTAGATTACTAGACGCATTTTCAAGCTCAGGTAATTCATTGAGGGTGGCAATAACATCGGCATTAATCGCTTGTAATTCGGCTGTATCCAATTCAGCTAAAGGTGCGCCAGAGACAACCAAGGCAAACCCACCAAAGCCTTCGCTTGTTGCTGACCCTGCTGAGACTTCGACTGATTCCTCTTCGTTCGTGAACAACCCTGCAAGTTCAGCTTCTAAGGTCGAGACATATTCATCGAATTTATCAGATGAAGCAACACTGACCGTCACATCAGCAATGTTCTCAGTAACACCGCCACCACCTAATAGTGCGGCAAAATCAAGTCCACCACCACCAACAATGGTGCGAAGCGTTACCAAATCATCAGCAGGAATTGTGTTACGAATAACATCTTCGACTTCTAAGACACGCGCATTGGTATCAACGATACCTGTACCTTCTGGCATTGTAACTGAGATTGAGAGTTGTGGCTCACCAAAATCAGGGAGGAATGCGGCAGGACGTTGGCTGAAAAGAAAACCACTAACAGCAACTGAAGCAATCGCCAGAACAATTACACCCCAACGACGAACATTTTTACTCAAAATCCAGCTAAGTACAGGAACATAGGTACGTTCCATCCATGATTCTTCATCGGCAGGAACATTCTCAGCAGAAATGAGCATATAAGCCAATACTGGTACAACAGTAATTGCCACAATGAAAGAGGAGAGCAAGGTATAGGTAACAGCTAAACCAAAAGGCAAGAAAAACTCGGAAATTAATCCACCTGTTAGTCCCAACGGTAAAAATACCAATACTGCAATACTTGTTGCTGAGAAAATCGCTACCGAGACATCACGGGTTGCATATAGAACAGCATCACGCTTATCCATTTCGCCAGATTGTAGTTGACGGAAAATATTTTCCAGAACAACAATCGAATCATCAACCAGACGACCCACTGCTACTGTCAGACCTGACAAGGTCATGATATTGAGTGTTAAACCCTCTGGTGCGAGGCGCAATAGAAACGCAACGAGGGCAATATCATCATATGCACCAATTAAGCTATTGACGATACCAGGTAGCCAACGCATTAATGCCAATGCCGACATAATCGACAACGGAATACTAACAGCAATTACTAAGGTCGCGCGCCATGATGGATACGGTAAACGTGATGGATAAAGTAGGATAAAGATACCCGCTAAAATACCAAAGATAATTAGTGAGGTTATCAAGACGGGTTCGCCATCAATCATTGCTGCCCAACTACCTTGAATAAAGTAGAAACCAGCAAAGAGACCTATTGAAACCAGCGTGACAATCACACCTGTGATGCGCCGTCCAGCATCGCCCCATGAATCCCCGCTCAAGAACACGAGAATATTGACGATAGCGAAAAATGCACCCATCACACCTGATAGCACTACCCCGCTCACCGATTCTTCAATGAAGCTAGCTTGTTCAAATGCCACTTCAACTGCGATGTTATCATTATTCGCATCAATCTGGTTGATGATTTCTTCTACATTTGCATAGGCTGTAACTGTGTTCGCATCAGCTGTCTTATAAATTGTTACCAACAAACTTGATGCGCCATTGGTACGGGTTACTTGCGTATTCGGGACAAATACCTCACCTGCGGCGGCACGTTCTTGTGTTTCAGGAGATAGCTGATTGAAAACTTCCTCTGAGAACAGATTCAATGCGCGTGGTTCTAAAGTATCTATAAATGTCGGGTCTTCTTCAGCGAGATAGAAGAAGGCATCAGCAGGCATATTGCCTAAAAGCGCAGGTGCAAAGCCTGCCCCATTTGGCGTATCAAATAGATTGTTTATAAAAACCGCAGGTGTACCATCAAGAGCGTCTTCAAAGCGAATTAAATCGAAAGCATTCTCAAGTTCTGCACCAAGTCGTTCGCCTACAAATTGCCAATCTGCATTTAGCGTAGGTGTATCGGGACGGGCTGGCTCAACGTCACTCTCATATTGGCTTGCAATTTGTGACGCGGCAGATTCAGCCTCACCGCTTGCAATTGCTTGAACTTGTTCAGCAACATCGGCTGGCAGGGTTTCGAGAATATCTTCTGGTAAGGATGCCAATACATCTGGTGAGAATTTCAGCAAAATGTCATTATCGAGTGTTGTGAAGAAATTATCTTCATTTTGAGCGAGATAAGTGATGACTTCTGGTGATAAACTATCAAAAAGTCGTACTTCATAACCGACAAATTGCCCTGTAACTTCTTCGTTAATGGCATTCAAAACAGAAGCTGCACTACCATCTCCCAAGGCAATAAGTGCATCAGCATTACCAAGTGGCTGGTCTGCAAGCTCAGGACGTAATGAAAGTTCCGACCAAACATCCCCTAGCAAGGGTGCGAAACCATCTATTGTAAATACTTCTGGCGATAGATTTTCATAGACTTCTGCGGATAAACGACTGCCGAAGGTCGGGTCGTTCTGGGCAAGATAGCCGAGAATATCAGTATCTAGGCAAGAGATTAAAGCAGTTCCAACTATGTCTAAGACATCTCCACCAATTAAATCAGTAGAATTAAGACCACACTCAACTAGTGCTGGTACAAGTGCTGTAAGCTGACTAGGATCAAAACTAATTCCTGTCTCACCTCCTGCATCACCGACCGCCTCTGTAAGTTGACTGATTTGCGGTATTAAGTTCAGGAATGCGGCACCATCTGTGCCACCGATAAATTCCCCTATTTCTTCAGAAAATTGAATTTTGAGCAAATCGTCGGCTGAATCAAGTTCATAATTAAAGAACTCTTCTCCGATAAAGCTATATAACGCAGGCAAAGCAGGTCCTTCTGGCACATCGGCGTAAACTGGATTCGTGCCAATTTCAAAGCCTGCTGTGGGGTCTACTGTTGTAGTTTCTTCCTCATTAGCAGTCGCTGTTTCGCTATCACCAGTTTCAGGAATGACGTCAATTGGTGCATCACTGAAAATACTAAATGTTGCTAACGGTAAATCAGCAAAGCTGAATGTAATGATTTGTGGTGGAGACAAACGCCAAGGAGCGGGCAAAGCTTCTGGTGTTGGCAAAATAACTTCGCCTGTGATGTCACGCGCTAAGATAGAAGCCGCTAGAGCATCACGAGATAAACCATCGAGTTGAACATAATCTTGCAAAACTTCTAGTACATCTGGTGACATTGCCGCAAGCTGTTCACCACTGAAGTAATTCGCTAATGATGGCTGAATATCGAGCATTGTCTGAACTGCTTCTGGCGTGAGGTCTTCCGTCGTACCCAGTGCGCCGCGAATGACACCTGTATCAGCAAAATCATTGAAAACATCAGAAATTGTGCGTGTAAATGAAGACATTTCAAGTAAATCTGTAGCATCATTGAAATGGTCAAATTGCCATGCCTGTGGTAATGCAGGGACTTCGGTAATCAGTTCAACTTCCGTCGCAATTGAATCAGCAGTAGCTTGGTTAAGATCGCCTAAGTCAAAGCGCGGAGCAAGAACTCCCCAAACATCGGCTGAGAGTTGTAGTAATTGGCTTTCGGCATCAGCAAATTCGCTCATGTCCACAGTTTGCAGACCAGCGACTTCCTCTCCCGGTAAGGTTTGCCCACCCTCAATACTTACCCGTGCAACAAGGTCTAGTGCCTCTAATTGAGGAACCATTTCAGCATCAACCAGTAATTCAAGCGCTGTCACATTACCACTTGGGACATTTGCTTGGCTCGCTAAATAGCCGAGCAGAGTCTGTGCCGTATCATCAGATAAAGCCGACCATACATCGGGCGATAATTGGAATAGGAAAGATGGGTTTTGCTGTGCAAGATAGAGCATCACATCAGGATACATTTCAGACAATAAATCTACAGCGAATGCCTCGGTATCTGCATCGGCTGGGGCTTGTATTGCACGTCCGGGAAAGAATACAGAATCCAATGCGGCTTGAATATCTGCACGGATTTCATCTTGTGGAACACCAAATTCGGTGCTGACGAGCAAGAAAACCCCGATCGTCCCTGATGTTTGGGTTTCGACATTAACAACCCCGTCGACTTCATTGACTATATCTTCAACACGAAGGGTGACAACACTGAGAACTTCATCACTGGTCATCCCAGAGACTTGGATCAGAACGAAACTTTGTGGAAATTCGAGGGGGGGTAATAACTCTTGTTGTAATTCCGTGGCGGCAACTCCACCGAGTATCATCACAACAACAACTATTGCTAAGGTGATAGCACGAAAACGCAATGCCATCCGCGTAAGGAAATCAAAAAATGAACGCATACAGTCTTTACTCCTGAGTGGGAATAGATTTAGAATTTATGTTTGACGTTATGAAAAATTGAGAAGAATATTATTGGAGTTTCAATTAATTTGTTTAACACGCGCAAGAATAACATCTGTAAAGCAACATTACTAGACATGATGTTTAACAGTCCAAAGGAATAATACCACAGTGTGTCGTTTTACGTGATTAAGATTTTTGCGAAATTAGTTATAGATAATCTTGACAATGAAATATACAGGTGATAAGATGATTTAAGTTCATTTTGGGGGCGTGGTGTAGCGGTTTAACATGCCACCCTGTCAAGGTGGAGATCGCGGGTTCAAATCCCGTCGCTCCCGTTATCAATGAACAAAATTAACAATTTCTGGGGGCGTGGTGTAGCGGTTTAACATGCCACCCTGTCAAGGTGGAGATCGCGGGTTCAAATCCCGTCGCTCCCGCAGAAATAGAAAAAGCTGAGACTAATCTCAGCTTTTTTGATTCAAAACCCTACTGATTTTCCGCGAGTGCATTAACAATTGTCGAGACATTATACCGCATGTAATCAATATACGTTGATGCCGGACTACCCTCTTGCCCTAGCGCTCCACTATACAATTGATAAATTTCTGCGCCTGTTTCATTGGCAATTTGCTGGGCGATGTCTTCGCTCATTGTGGTTTCTGTGAAAATTGCGGAAATACCTGTAATGTTGATTTGCTCGATGACATCCACAATAGAAGCTGTACTCACTTCAGCTATTGTACTGCCACCTGAAATGACTGTGCTGACAATTTCAAAATTATAAGCGTCTGCAAAGTAACCCAGTGAATCATGATTTGTGATAAGAATTCGATTTTCTGCAGGGATACGCTCTAACTCAGGTTGGATAAAATTGCCTTCTAAATCTTGTAATTGCTCAATATAGTCTGAGGCATTTGTTTGATAAATTCCGACATTGGATGGGTTCGCTTCGCTTAAAACGTCTCGAATGTATAATGCCCAAAGCATCACATTTTGCGGAACAGTCCATACATGAGGGTCACAAATGGAGTGGTGATCATGTTCGCCACTATCCTCCTCATGTTCTTCATGATTATCACCACAGTCTAATTCATAAAGCCGATGCTTTGCTATATCTGGTGTTAAGCCCAATTCATCATAATAACCATCACACTGGTTATGTAATGCCTCATCTTCCGAATGGCTTTCTTCTTCATCTTCATGCTGATGTTCTCCTTCATGGTCGTTTTCATGTTCTTCCTCATCTTCATGCTGATGTTCTCCTTCATGGTCGTTTTCATGTTCTTCCTCATCTTCATGCTCATGTTCTTCTTCGTCTTCAAATAGACGCACCTCAATACAAGATGAAGCAATGATAATCGGTGTTTCTTCGACCACATTTTCAATCGTATCTAGTAAACCCTCCTCTAATAAGCCCCCATTGATGAAGACAATATCAGCAGAAGCAAGACGCGCTAAGTCTCCCGATGATGGTTGAAAAGCATGGGGGTCTGCTCCAACTGGGATGAGGGTTTCCACACTTGCCACATCTCCTGCCACATTTGCAATTACATCCGCTAAAATACTATGACTAGCAATAATTGTAAGCTCATCAGACTGTGATTCCGTTATTGAAACCACAGTTGATAGTAACAGTGTGACTAGGAACAAAGAAATTTTACGCATATTTACCTCACTCGCTATTTTTATAAATGAGACGTTGTCTCAGTAAGGATTATTCAAGATAATTTTAAATTAGTCAATATTTAAATGAGACTTTGTCTCAATAATAAAAGCATGTAAAGTCGGGTTGTGTTGGTTATAATGGCAATAAACTAAAATAAATAGGAATAATGAGGAGATTCAATGGTAGAAAACTTACATCCTGATACCATCGCTGCACTCGTACATGGAGACCATGGTTCGCCAAGTGATGTACTTGGTGTCCATCAAATTAGCCCTAAGAAAATGATTGTTCGCACATTTCGTCCGACTGCGCGTGAGTTAAAACTCGTTGATGAGCGTAAAAAAAAGCCTATAAATGTCGAGATGACGAAAATTGATGATAATGGCTTATATGAGGTAACTTTAACAGGTACTGTCGAAAAATTAGTCTATAGCCTGACTGAAACACCTTACGATGGTAATTCTTTCACATTCAAAGACCCTTATGCTTATCCTCTATTACTCACAGAATTTGATTTGTATCTACATGCCGAAGGACGCAACTGGGAAATTTACGACAAGCTAGGGGCACATCAGCGTGAGGTAGATGGTGTCACTGGCATGAACTTCGCTGTCTGGGCACCCAACGCCCGTCGCATCAGTTTAATTGGTGACTTCAATAATTGGGATGGACGTATTCACCCTATGCGTCCCAATCGTAATAGTGGCGTTTGGGAATTATTCATTCCGAGGCTTGGCTTTGGTGAGAAATATAAATACGAACTAAAATCACATCATCAAGGCTACGTTGGTGAAAAGATTGACCCTTATGGATTTTATGCTGAACGTCGTCCGAATACAGCATCGATTACAGCAGATTTAGACAGTTACACATGGAATGATGATACCTGGTTAAAAAGCCGTGCTAACAAAAATATGCTTGAAGAACCTATGTCCACTTATGAGGTGCATCTTGGCAGTTGGCAACGTAAAGACGGCAATGAATGGCTCACATATCGAGAATTAGCTGACCAACTAATCAGCTATGTAAAAGATATGGGATACACGCATATTGAACTGATGCCTGTTGCCGAACATCCCTTTGATGGGTCATGGGGTTATCAGGTCACAGGATACTATGCGCCAACAAGTCGTTTTGGCACACCTGAAGATTTCATGTATTTCGTCGATAGATGCCATCAAGAAAATATTGGGGTCATTGTTGATTGGGTACCTGCTCACTTCCCCAAAGATGGTCATGCCTTGAGTTTCTTCGATGGCACACATCTTTATTCTCATGAAGATGCACGGCAAGGCGAACATCCAGATTGGGGAACTTATATCTTCAATTATGGGCGCAACGAAGTGCGGAATTTCTTAATTGCGAACGCTCTCTTCTGGTTGAAGAAGTATCATGTGGATGGTCTACGGGTGGACGCAGTTTCATCTATGGTTTATCTCAATTTCTCACGCGAAGTGGGACAATGGATACCCAATAAGTACGGAGGAAATGAAAACTTAGAGGCTGTAGATTTTCTTAAAGAAGCCAATGTTGTCATTCACGAGCAATGCCCTGGTGCCATTACGATTGCAGAAGAATCAACGGCATGGCCTTTGGTAAGTCGACCTACGTATATTGGCGGATTGGGCTTTACGTTCAAATGGAATATGGGTTGGATGCACGATACATTATTCTATTTTAAGAAAGACCCTATTTACCGTAAATGGGATCATAATAAGCTAACTTTTTCCATGATGTATGCTTACAATGAAAATTTTGTGCTTGCACTCTCGCACGATGAAGTTGTGCATGGTAAAGGTTCACTGATGGGTAAGTTACCTGGCGATTGGTGGCAGAAGTTCGCGCAATTGCGATTATTATTCGGCTACCAATACACTCACCCAGGTAAAAAACTTAGCTTCATGGGGTCGGAAATTGGGCAATGGTCAGAATGGAGTGAAGCTCGTAGTCTCGACTGGCATTTGATGGATATGAATACCCATAGTAGCCTCAATAAATTCGTCAAAGATGTGAATGAGCTATATAAGAAAGAACCTGCTCTATATGAGGTTGATTTTAATCCTGATGGTTTCCAATGGGTTGATGCTAACGATGCTGAAAACAGCACCTTCGTCTATATCCGCTATGCAAAAGACCGCCAAAATTTTATGATTGTTTTGTTGAATTTTACCCCTGTACCTCGCTTAGGGTATCGTGTGGGTGTTCCAGAAAAAGGCTACTACAGCGAAATTCTGAATAGTGATGCTGAGGTCTATGGTGGTAGCAATATCGGGAATCTCGGTGGCGTACATACTGAGGACATTCAAGCACATGGATTCGAGCAAAGTCTAGATTTATCTTTGCCACCATTGAGCATTGTCGTGATGAAATATCAGCAATAATTTAGTGAGGTTGGTCTAAGACAATAACATTTCCTCTCTGTTCTCATCAAAATGACGGAGAGGAATTTTTGTTTCGCGAAATATTTAAGGGGGACATATGAAGATATTGACAGTAAATATTTGGGGCGCACCGTATGCTAAACATCGGTCAGAACGCATCCGAGCAATTGCTGAGGAAGTTAGGCGATTGAATCCAGATGTTTTGCTCTTCCAAGAAGTGTATTTGTCCAATAATCGTCAAGATTTGATAAGTCGCTTACAAGACACTTGGCAACATTTTCATTATTTTCCATCCGCATTAATCGGCAGTGGTTTGCTGACGATGTCTAAGTACCCCATTACTGATTCCCATTTTCATAAGTTTCGGATGCAAGGTAAGCCTGATGATATTTTGCATGGGGATTATTATGCTGGTAAAGGCGTTGGTCTGACGCGCATTGATACACCTAATGGGCTAGTAGACATATATAATTCACATACCCATGCCCAGTATGAGGCAAATAATGATAATGAATATGCCGTTTATACAGATACCAATTTATACGAAGTTTCACGTTTTATTGATAGTCATTCAGGGGCAAATCCAGTGATTCTATGTGGAGACTTGAACGCCCGTCCAGACCAAGCTGGATACGAGATTATTACAAAATTAGGAGCTTTGGTTGACCTGTACTATCACTTGAATGCGGTACATCCCACTACCCTTTCAAATATCAATCCATATACCAACTCAGATGATCAATGCTTAGATTATGTACTGGTTAGAAATGTAGGAGTTAAAAAAGTTGAGTTAGCAATGACAGAAAATCTATCGGGTGATGTATTGGCTTATAGTGACCATTACGGATTGTTGGCGGAATTTAACTTGACTGGTCAGCGACTGCATCAGAATAAAACTCAACTTTTGCCTGTCATACAAGCGTTGTATCAACAAGTAAACGATGAACTATTAGATACCCATGCCCAACAAATGAAACATCTGGAACTTGCTGTCCTCTCATTTGCTAGTATTTTCGATGTTATTTTTGCTAGATTTATCTTCAAAAGACTCAGTAAATCATTGATAAAAGTATTAACTAGAGTCATCGTTTTCGGAGCGGTTAGCTTCAGCCTATGGCAAGTCGTACAGGCTGGATTTAATTTGCAGAATCGTAAACATACGCTAGAAGGCATTCAACAAGAACTAAAAAAACAGATTGATGCGAAGCAATTATTCGATGGGCGCGAATTGTGATTTTCGCACATTTGAGCTATGATGAAACAAATTGAGTATGGGTATAAATCATGGCACGCGTCATCCTTCATTTTGACCTTGATTCTTTCTATTGTGCTGTAGAAGAAAAGTTCAACGCTGACTTAAGAGATAAACCATTTGCCGTCGGTGGTGAGGCAAATAGTCGCGGTGTGGTTGCGTCGGCATCCTACCCTGCTCGCTTATTTGGTGTGCGGTCAGCAATGCCCATGAGTGAAGCTCGCCGATTATGTCCTGAGCTGATTGTTGTCCCTACTCGGCACAGTCTTTATGGAGAGTGGTCGGACAAGGTGATGACACTCCTCCATAATTTGACCCCGTTAGTAGAAAAATTGTCTATTGATGAAGCATTTCTTGACGTTACTGGACTTAAAGAAACTGGTGAAGACATTGCTCGACAGCTCCAAATGACTATACGAAATGAATTAGACTTACCTTGCTCTCTAGGCGTTGCTAGCAATAAATTAGTGGCTAAGATAGCCAACAATATCGGCAAAGCCCGGAAGAAAGATGGTAAACCACCGTGTGCGATTGAAGTAGTAGAAGCAGGACGAGAAGCAGAATATTTAGCACAATTGCCGATTCGTGAATTATGGGGGGTCGGTCCAAAAACAGCCGAGAGCATGTATGCACTCAATATTGAGACAATCGGGGATATTGCTCGGCAAAAAGAGCAATTCATGATTCATCATTTTGGCAAACATGGCTACGATATGTGGCGTCGCGCACGAGGCATCGATAATCGGGCTGTCGAAACCGACAGTGAGGCAAAATCCATCAGTAACGAAACGACTTTTGTACGTGATGTGCGTGATGGTGATGAATTGCGTCGTGTTATTCGCAATCTAGGCGAAAACGTTGGTCGACGCTTGCGAGAGAAGCAAATCAGTGGACGCACCATCAATATCAAACTCAGATGGGAAGATTTCACCACCTTAACACGTCAAATGACAATGCAAGTTGCAACACAAGATGATGTGGTCATTGTGCGAGAGGCAGTTAAGTTATTTGATGCAAATTGGACGAAAAACAAACTTGTACGCTTAATCGGTGTGGGAGTAAGCAATCTGGAAGATAGTATTCAGCAACTCTCATTATGGGAAAGTGACCACGATAAAAAAAGCCGTCAGTTACAAAGTACATTGGATGATTTGAAACAAAAATTTGGTGATAATGCAGTCAAGCGTGGTAGTAATATCCGAAAAAGAGGCAAAAAATAGAAATTTTTTAGTCAAAAAACATATTGTGCCTCTACAAACAAGCTACAACATGCCATAATAATAAATACCTTCAAAAAAACTTCTATCCCTAAATATTTATTACAAAATACCTTCTAAATGAGTGTTGAATTCAGTGCAACATACTTAAACCTTGCCATTATGTAATTATCACAACACTTAATCTAAAGAAGGTCTGGTAAAATAACATCGCTTTGATAATTAAAGAGGACTCAAACAAACGTGACCGAAACTCGCAACGACATTCGTAACATCGCAATCATCGCGCATGTTGACCACGGCAAAACAACACTCGTGGACGGTATGCTAAAACAGACAAACGTTTTTCGTGAAGGCGCAGACGTTGAAGAACGTGTGCTGGATTCTAATGCTTTAGAAAAAGAACGTGGGATTACGATTCTCTCTAAAAACACAGCCATTACATGGGGAGATACAAAAATCAACATCGTTGACACGCCTGGACACGCAGACTTCGGTGGTGAAGTTGAGCGTGTATTGAACATGGTTGATGGTGCGTTATTGCTCGTTGACGCAGTCGAAGGTCCTATGCCACAAACACGCTTTGTATTACGTAAGGCACTTGAACTAGGCTTACGTGTAATTGTCGTTATCAATAAGGTTGACCGCCAGAATGCGCGGATTGAAGAAGTTCTAAACGAAACATTTGACCTTTTCATTGAACTCGGCGCAAATGACGAACAGGCTGAATTTCCTGTCGCTTATGCGATTGGCTTAAACGGAGTTGCTGGCAAAACAGCTGATACATTGGCTGATAATCTTGACCCCTTATTTGAGGTTATCATTGAGGAAGTGCCTGCCCCTACCGTTGAAATGAATGCTCCTGCGAAAATGCTCGTCACTACACTGGAATATGACCAATATAAAGGACAAATTGCTATTGGGCGATTAATTTCAGGTACTGTGACTCAAGGTATGAGCATGGTTCGTATCAAGGGTGATGGACAACGGGTACGTGGACGTTTGGATTATCTTTTCCAATTCCACAATCTCTCAAAGACAGAAGTTGAAGAAGCTAGTGCTGGTGATATTGTTGCTATCGGTGGTTTCGACCCCGTAGAAATTAGTGATACGATTGCTCATCCCGATGTGCTAGAAGGTCTACCTAGTATTAAGGTAGAAGAACCTACGGTGCGGATGACATTTGGCGTGAATACATCACCATTTGCGGGGCAAGATACCGAAAGTGGCATGAATACATCACGTAAACTGCGGGCGCGCTTATTCCAAGAAACCCGTAGTAATGTAGCTTTGCGCGTGCAAGATGGCGACTCCCCTGACAGATTTGTCGTTAGTGGACGCGGTGAATTGCACTTGGGTATCTTAATTGAAACAATGCGACGCGAAGGCTTTGAATTTGAAGTCAGCAAGCCTGAGGTTATCTATATAGAAGATGAAGATTCAGGTAAGATGCTCGAACCGATTGAAGATGTTCACATTGAAGTAGCCGATGATTACGTCGGCACAATCATGGAAATGATGGGTGAACGTCGGGCACAAATGACCGATATGCGGAGCGAACATGGTACGACATATATAGAGTATCTTGTCCCTACTCGTGGGTTGCTTGGCTTCCGTGCTTATTTCATGCGCGCCACATCGGGCATGGGTCAAATGCACAGTATTTTCAATGGTTATGAACCAATTGGTGGTGAAGTTCCCGGTAAACGCTTTGGTAGCTTGGTTGCTATGGAGCGTGGTACAGCCACAACCTATTCAATTGAAAATGCTCAAGCACGCGGAGAGTTCTTTATAGAACCTAACACGGAAGTCTATGAAGGAATGGTAATTGGCGAAAATGCTCGTAATGAGGATTTACCTCTGAATATCGTCAAAGCGAAACATCTTGATAACTTCCGTGCGAAACCAAAAGAGGTTTCAGCATCACTTGTCCCACCCCGTAATATGAGCCTTGATGATTATCTGGAATATCTTGGTGGTGATGAATTATTGGAAGTCACACCGAAAAATCTGCGTATTCGTAAGCGTATTTTGAATACGGAAATGCGAATGAAAGAAGATAAACGGCAACGTCAATTGGTACAAGGTTAGTTAAATCACTATTGGGCGCAGTCCTCTGCGCCCATTGTAATCATCCTCAATAGGTCAATTATGAAAAAAATTCTCCTTATTACACTCCTACTCGTAGTTTTTAGCATAAATCTTTCAGCACAAGACGCAGAAAATACTCCAGAAGCCACTGAAACCAGCTCACCAACAATTTCTAGTGAGCCTATTTATTCTGTTGAAGGTGATGGTGTAATTTTAGATGTCTACTTCAACACACTCAAGCAAGGTCGTTCTGGTCTATTGGGTTTACGTGGAGAAGATATTATCGAGGCAAATTCGACAATTTTCGCCAATACTGTCGAATTTTTTCAGATAGACGGACGTGACGGTTGGTGGGCTATTTTCTCGGCGGATATGGGGCAAGCGATCAGACAATATGATTTACCTGTTACGGTAACAGTAGATGGTCAAGATGAGCCTCAAGTGTTGTTGACCCGTTTCAACCTCATCAGCGGTGGATTTATTAGTCAACCAGTGAACCTCGTGCCTGACGATGAAATTGAACGCCTCTTAGACCCAGAAGTCGAAGCAAGCGAAATTGAGCTTATTTTTGGGTCAGCTAGCGAACAGACAGATTCAGTATTTTGGGATGAAAACAGCTTCATTGCTCCCCTCAATACAGAATTGACCTCCCCTTTTGGTGCATCACGTATTTTCAACGAAAATTTAGAAACAACACATACAGGATGGGATTTCAACGCCCCAACTGGAATGCCTTTATTGGCAACAGCCAATGGCGTTGTAGCACTAGCGGATACTATAGATATTCGTGGGAATTATGTGTTGGTTAATCATGGGCAAGGGGTATATTCAGGTTATGCTCATATGTCCGTAATTTACGTTACTCAGGGACAAGAAGTTACTGAGGGGCAAGTATTAGGATTAGTAGGAACAACAGGTCGCAGCAGTAGCGCACATGCTCATTTTGAGATGATAGTTGATGGCAAATGGGTAGACGCTGTTGATTTTGTGCGGATGTATGTACCTTAAATTTTAAGCGTGTGTAAGGCAAATATGCTATAAAATGGAATTAATATGACCATACACATGAGGATGATTAATGAACGTTCTTGAATGTAAACATTGCCATGCGCCCTTACCAAAACAAGCCCTTGCCAATAACGATGACATTATAGTTTGCGATTTTTGCGACACCGTACATAACATGAACAGTACCCCAGTGCCTTATCCTGAAAAGCAAAAACGCGAAAAAACAAAGCGCAAACGTCCTGACAAATTTATTATCAATCAACTCGGTGAGGGTCTGGAAATTCAATACCCGTGGTTAGGCAAACAACATAAAGGCTTGCTGTTTTTCGCCATTATCTGGAATGCCTTTATTGGATTTTTCACATTCATGATGTTTTTCGGCATGGCATCTGAGGGTGATTTTGAGCCGTTGGTATTGTGTTTTATGATACCATTTTATGCTGTAGGACTTGGAATGGCATACTATGTTTTGGCAGGATTTCTGAATCACACAACTATCACAATTCATCGGCAAGGTGTAGATACGCGGCATTCTCCTATTCCTATGTTCGGTACATCCAACATTCATGCTGATCGGCGCGCAATTGAACAAGTTTATTGTCGTCGGCGTACAGCTTACGAAAGTAACGATACGCCCGTCCACGTCTTTGACATTCATTATGTACAAAAAGGTGGCGATGATACTTGCTTAATTAAAGGGTTAGATACAATTAGTAAAGCTGTATTTATTGAGCAACAAATTGAGCGACTATATCGCATTGATGACTTGGCAGTTGATGGCGAATATTATAGCCAGTTTTGACGTACTTCTAAATGACGTTACTTTGGCGTAATTTAGCGATTTCATCATCAGAGAATTGAAGTATTCTAGCCAGGACTTGCCCTGTATGTTCTCCTAATTTTGGTGGTGGAGAGTGAATTTCAGTAGGTGTTTCTGAGAGTTTTAGCGGAGAGCCAATCATTTTCAGGATTTCACCAGTTGATAGGGGTATTTCATGAATGAGGTTACGCTCTTGAACTTGTGGCATGGCAAGAGCTTGTTGGACTGTGTTTATAGAACCAGCAGGAATACCAGCATCCAGCAACAATGATACCCATTCATTTGCTTGTTTATGCTTAAAGGCATTTTGTAAAATTGGGATGAGTTCATCACGATTTTCTACGCGTGAAGGATTACTATCAAAACGTGCATCTTGTGATAAATCAGGCAATTGGATGAGATGGGCGAGGATACGAAATTGCTTATCATTACCGACAGCTAGCACAAAATCTTGGTCTTTTGCTGAAAAAGTTTGGTATGGAACAATATTTTGGTGCTGATTACCATAGCGTGGCGGATTATCCCCTGATACCAGATAATTGCTGACAATATTTACAAGCGCGGCGATTTGTGTATCTAGCAAAGCAATGTCAATATATTGCCCTCGCCCTGTTTTTTCGGCATGGCGTAAGGCAGACATAATGGCTGTATTGGCAAACAAACCAGCAATCACATCACTGATAGCGACACCAACTTTAGAAGATTTACCATCTTTTTCACCTGTAATCGACATTAACCCACTCATGGCTTGAATTGCATAGTCATAGCCTGCATATTTTGCATAAGACCCTGACTGACCAAAACCCGTGATACTACAATAGACTAAAGCTGGATTGATTGATTGCAACTCCTCGTATCCTAAACCAAAGGATGCCATTTGCCCCACTTTAAAATTTTCAACCAGAATTTGACTTTCATGAGCAATCTCACGAGCAATTTTAATGCCTTCGTCAGACTTGAGGTTAAGCGTGATGCTTTGCTTATTACGGTTCACACTGGCAAAATAAGCACTCATGTTACTTAGCCAAGGCGGTCCCCATTGTCGTGTATCGTCGCCACGCCCGATTGTCTCGACTTTGATTACTTCAGCACCGAGGTCAGCTAATAACATCGTACAAAGAGGACCAGCAAGAACACGGGTAAAATCTAGCACCCGAACCCCGTCTAAAGCATGATAAGGCATCAAATAATCTCCTACAATTAATGGTTAGGGAGTAAGTCAGCAAGTTTGCAGACAAAACATCTTATTCACATTATCATTGAATGACAATACATTGAAGGAAATCTTATGACAACGACGATTATCATCTTTGGAGCATCAGGCGATTTAACCAAACGGAAACTCATTCCTGCGTTATTCAACAAATACAAAAAAGGAAAACTTGAAGGCGATTTCAACATCGTTGGCGTTTCCCGAACGGAATATTCGCATGATGATTTCCGTAAGCAAATGCAAGAAGGTGTGCAAGAATTTAGTAAAGACTATGACGATTCAACTTGGGAAGAATTTAGCCCTAAAATTTGGTATATCGCTGCCGATGCAAGTCTCGTAAAAGGATTTGACGAACTCAAGAAAGGGTTAAAAGAAGTTGAGGATGGCAATGTTAATCGACTTTATTACCTCTCAGTTGCACCCTTTTTGTACGAGGATATTATCACCAACATTGGCAAAGCTGGCATGAATGAAGAAGATGGTGGATGGCGACGAATTATCATCGAGAAACCTTTCGGGACTGATTTACCTTCAGCTGAAGAACTTAATGAAGTTGTGCATAAAGTTTTTCCTGAAAAAGCTGTCTACCGTATTGACCACTATTTAGGAAAAGAAACAGCGCAAAATATTCTATTTTTCCGCTTTGCTAACACTATTTTTGAACCTGTATGGAACCGTAATTACGTTGATAACGTGCAAATTACCGTAGCGGAATCGGTTGATGTCGGTACTCGTGCAGGATACTACGATTCATCAGGCATATTAAGAGATATGTTCCAGAATCATCTGCTTCAATTACTGATGTTGACAGCGATGGAACCGCCTAGTTCCTTTGATGCCGATATTCTGCGGAACGAAAAAGTGAAGGTGCTACAAGCGATTAAGCCCCTCACACCTAATGATGTTGTTCTAGGGCAATATGACGGTTATTTAGACGCTGAGGGTGTAAAGCAAGATAGTAAAACACCAACCTATGCCGCCGTGAAATTCAATATTGAAAATTGGCGTTGGAAAGACGTACCATTTTATGTGCGGAGCGGAAAAGCATTGAAAGACAAAGTCTCTAAGATTTTGGTCGAGTTCAAAGCTCCACCGCATCTCCTATTCAATCTCGAAGAAGGTGACCGTTTTGCGCGCAATGTTCTCGCTTTATGCTTACAACCTGATGAAGGTATCCATCTGAAATTTGAGGCAAAAATCCCAGGTACATCACAAGCATTTAAGAGCGTCGATATGGAATTTCACTATAGTGACTCATTTGATGAAGTTATCTCGGACGCATATGAACGTTTAATTTTAGATGCTATTCAAGGCGACCCCTCACTATTTACTCGGAGTGACGAAATTGAAACGGCATGGTCATTATTTGACCCTGTGATTGCTTTTTCAGAAACGAATGCCTCACCTGCCCCTCACAAGTATCAAAAAGGGTCTTGGGGACCTGTTGAAGCCGATATTTTCCTTGCCGAAGAAAAACGTCGTTGGCGCAAGAGTGGTTGCTTACATGACTAACAACAATGAATGGGATAATTTAAAAATCTTGCCCGATAAACAAGCCTTAATCCAATATACTGCCGAACGTATTGTGCGTATGATTACAGCTACTCTGGATGTGAATCATCATTTTTCTTTAGCATTATCGGGTGGGTCTACACCTCAACCTGTCTATGAAATGATTGCTGAAAAATTCAGCCCATATTTAGATTGGTCACGGATTCATCTATTTTTTGGAGATGAACGTTCTGTACCACCTAATGATGAAGAGAGTAATTATCATATGGTTAAAGCTGCCTTGATTGACCATATTAGTATTCCTGATGAGAATGTTCATAGGATGCAAGGTGAAATTGACCCTCACACTGCGGCTGAGGCGTATGAAGCAGACATCAAAGCATTTTTCGGGGAAGATGAAAGCACCTTTGATTTGAATTTGCTCGGAATGGGTGAAGATGGTCATACGGCATCGTTATTCCCACATACTGAGGCTTTGCACGAACAAGATAAACTCGTCATTGCTCATCATGTGAAAGCAAAAGGCGATTTATGGCGCATTTCGCAGACATATCCAACAATTCTCAGAAGTAGTAACATCATGTTTCTTGTTTCAGGCGAGGGCAAATCAGAGGCACTCAAAGCAGTACTAGAGGGCAACTACATGCCCGAGGAATATCCTTCTCAGGTTGTTGCAAGAAGTGAGCATCAGCATATCGTTTGGGCAGTTGATAGCGCGGCAGCTAAATTATTGAGTTGAATCTAAAGGGCATGATATTACTCATGCCCTCATAGTTAATATAATCTATGATGTTGCCCATTGGCGTGCAAATTCTGCTAAAAGACGTGCGCCATATCCGCGTGCTGAGTGTTTCGGTTGATAAGCAATTAGCCCTTCGTTCGTGAGCATACCCGCCATATCAATATGCGCCCAATTGTAATCAACAAAATTACCCAAGAAATGAGCAGCTACACTCGCACCACCTGCTCTACCACCACTATTCTTGGTGTCTGCTGTGTCACTCTTTAATGAGTTACCATATTCGGATAACATTGGCATCCTCCAAACAGGCTCTTGCGTTAGGTCACCTGCTACATTCAGTTTATTGAATACGGTATCATCATTACTGAATACACCTGTCACAGCATGTCCTAAAGCAATCATAATTGAACCTGTTAAAGTCGCAATATCGACAACTGCTTTGGGGTTATAGCGTTGAGCATAGACGAGCGCATCGGCTAAAAGTAACCGCCCTTCGGCATCAGTGCTGATAATTTCAATGGTTTTGCCGTTACTTGCTGTAAGAACATCTTGCGGACGATAGGCTTTACTGCTCACCATATTATCTGAGGCAGGAATCAGTCCCACGACATGCAGAGGTATATCTAACTTTGCTATAGTACACATAGCTCCAATAACCGCCGCGCCTCCTGACATATCCGCTTTCATACCAACCATACCGTCGCGTGTTTTCAGGCTGTAACCACCTGTATCAAAAGTTACCCCTTTACCAACCAAGACGATTGTATTGTCATCGTCTTTTTTAGACTGGTTATGTTCAAGAATAATGAATTTTGGCGGATTTTCGCTTCCTTGTGCGACCCCTAATAACGCGCCCATTTTGAGAGCTTGCATCTGCGGTCTTTCAAGAATCGTACATTTCAGACCGACCTCTTTTGCCATTTCTTCAGCGTGAGACGCTAGATTAGCAGGTGTCATGTAGTTTGGAGGTAAATTTATGAGGTCACGAGCAAGAATTGTACCGTCTGCGAAGGCTCTACCAGTCGCAATCCCTTTGTCAACTGCATCTGTATCATCTGCAACGATTATCAATTTCTCAGGCAATAATTGAGGCGCATCATCACTCTTCTGACCACGATATTGGTATAATCCCAGCAAAGCTCCTTCTGTAACAGCTTGTGCTGAAACCTCCGTGTTAATTACGCCTTTTGCAATACCAACGGGAGGAGTTGCGACTGTTTTTAAGCCAAGACTACGTGCCTTTTGTAGCCCCACAGCTAATGCCCGCCGAACAACATCTGCCGAAAAATTTTCACCCTCACCTAGCCCAACCACAATGACTCGTTTAGCATGAATAGTTGATTGGGTATATAGGACAAGCGTTTCTTCTGCTTTACCCGAGAAATCGCCTGATGAGATAATATCGCTTATTGCACCATTGAGTGCTATATCAACATCGTTGGCGGCATTCTTGAGGTCACTTTTTTCTGAGGTGTAGATGATGAGAGCATCAACCTGTTGGTCTGTTAATGCGCCCGATTGCGAGATAATATCCATGTGCCACACTCCTTCAAAGAAAATTTGAATGGATTATGACACAACTTTGTAATTATCAGCCAAAATTGGACTTAAAATTTTCTATTTTTTACGTGTGGATGTCTTCCGACTGCGCGTGTTTGTCTTTTTCGTAGTTGTTTTCTTACGTGATGTCGATTTTTTGCGACTGCTTGTGCTTCTTTTTTTTATAGTGCGACGACGACGTTTCTTAGGTAACAATTCTTTTTTCAGAAAATCGCGTTCCCCTGCATTGGTCAAAATTAAGAGTGCAAACAGAAATATTGCTATAAAAGCCATGATTATACCTTTTTGATGCGGTCTATCTAATTTAGATTATAGAACATTATTTCTAATTTTGCAATTGATTTGTTGTTTTAATTTGAGCAGATTTGACTATAATCAGAGAGTTATCTACAAATGAATAAAGGGGCATAAATGGCTACAAATGCCGAAGAACAGGCAAAGCAACTTCCGCCAAGTTCGCATCGTCACACCTACTCTCCACCAAAAATTGCTGGTGAGTATAAGGGAAAGCATATCATCTCTGTTGACCAATTTGACCGCAATGACCTCGAAATGCTATTCAACGCCACAGTGTCTATTCGGCGTAGGGTAAG
The DNA here is from genome assembly GCA_965230145.1 of Phototrophicaceae bacterium. Lineage (GTDB taxonomy): Bacteria > Chloroflexota > Anaerolineae > Aggregatilineales > Phototrophicaceae > JAUZRW01. The sequence goes on along the minus strand of CBDDKI010000002.1, from coordinate 244,266 downwards.
GCAAAGTGATAGAGGGCTAACCGAAATTTGCGCGGGCAAGGTCATGGCATCGCTTTTCTTTGAGGCAAGTACGCGAACAGATATGTCATTTCAAGCCTCAATGCGACGACTCGGTGGCGAAGTCATATCGGTTAGTAACGGGGTGCAGTTTTCTTCGATGTATAAAGGAGAAAATTTAGCCGATACAATACGCGCCGCAGGTTGTTATGCCGATGCAATTGTCCTCCGTCATCCTCAAGTTGGTTCCTCTTACGAAGCTGGTTATTATCTCGATTTTCTCAACAAAAACATCAACAATCCAACTGTCGTAGTCAGTGGCGGTGATGGCGTAGGCGAACATCCCACGCAAGCCCTGCTTGATATGTTCACGATTAAGGATGCAAAAAAAGAACTTGACCATCTCACGATTACAATGGTCGGCGATTTGAAACATGGTCGCACTGTTCATTCATTGGCAAAACTCATCGCCTATTATCGTCCGACAGGGACACGGGTTGCTTGTGTTGCACCAAACATATTGCAGATGCCTGAAAATATCGTATCTATGCTGGGTGACCTTGATATTGACCTTATCATGACCGATAACCTGATGGATGTATTGGGCGAGAGTGATGTCCTTTACTGGACACGGGTCCAAGAAGAACGTTTTGAAGATATTAGCGAATATGAGCGCATCAAAGATGGGTTTATCATTCTCCCTGAGATACTGGCACAAGCTCCGAAAGATTGTATTCTCATGCACCCTTTACCCCGTAAACATGAGATGGGGACAGCCAAAGACCATGACATATTAGATGCTGACCCTCGTAGCATCTATTTTCAACAGATGGAAAATGGCATGTTTGTGAGGATGGCATTATTAGCGAAGGTTCTAAAGGGCGCGTATGTCTAAATTGATAAAAATTCACGGCATGCTCGACCCTCATTGTCATTTACGGGATTTAGATTGGGCGCATAAAGCAACATTTTATAGCGAGACCTCCGCCGCAGTAGCAGGAGGTTATTGGGCAGTCTTTGATATGCCTAATACCCCGCCAGAAACGATTTCGCGTACTGCATTGGATATAAAAATCAAAGCGATGGAATCAAGTGCTGTTTGTGATTGGGGAATTTATGCTGGCGCATCACAAGCAGATAACACTTGTGAATATGAACAAATGTTAGAAGATACTTGCGGGCTAAAAATTTTTAACAATAGCACCACAGGCAATTTACTCATCGACAATCAAGACATGCGTGATAAGCATTACTCGGCTTGGTCAAATCAACGTTTAATTGCTGTACATGCAGAAGAAGAAACTGTCTTGGATATCCTTGAATTAGTACGTAAGCATCGTAAGCATACGCATTTTCTACACATAAGTTCAAAAAAGGAAATTGAGTATTTACGGTCGGCTAAAGCAGAAGGATTACCCATTTCAATCGGCGTGTGTCCGCATCATTTATATCTAACGGAGGATGATGTTAAGACAATGGGTGGCTATGCCATGATGAAACCTCCTCTCAAGACACAAGTGGATGTCGAAGCTTTGTGGCAAGCTATCGCAGACGGATTAGTAGATGTCATTGAAAGTGACCATGCACCCCATTCCAAAGCCGATAAAGAGGCTGAAAAACCTGCTTACGGTGTAACAGGATTAGAAACGAATTTGCCACTCATGCTGACGGCTGTCGATGCAGGTCGAGTAACATTAGAGCGCGTAATTGAGATGGTTGCCGATAATCCTCGCAAGCTATGGGGCGTAGATTGCCCTGATGAAACATATGCTTTAGTTGACCTAGACACAGAATACACAATTAAGAGTGACAATTTGTTCACGCAACCAAAAGTAACACCGTTTGAGGGTATGGATGTGAAGGGTAAAGTCATTGAAACATGGATACGGGGTGTAAAAGTATACGATGGCGAGAAAATTCTTGTTGACGCTGGCTTTGGAAAAAACTTGTTTGGTCATAATCAATGATAAACATATTACGAAAATCCATTTTATGGGTGAATGATTGGGGCTATCGTGCGATACGAGGACTTCTGTTCAAACACCCTGCCCAAGTTTGGCATGAGCGAATACTGGATATACTTGCCAAAGCAGATAACTCACCATTGGCATGTTTCATAGCGAATCTTGTACATCAGTTGAGCTTCCGCAACCAATCCATGCTGGCTGGAGGGGTCAGCCTTACGCATCCCTTCATATTAGCAGCAGGATTTGTCAAAGGTCATGGTTTCGAGACCGAACAAGACGCTCTATCAGCAGTTGAAAATGGCGTGAACATAATCCCTGGCTGGAAAAGTATGCCCCGATTGGTTGGATTAGTTGAAATTGGGTCATTCACTCGTCAACCTCGTATGGGTAATTCAGGAACAGTCATGTGGCGCGATGTCCCGACGAAATCAACGCAAAACCGTATCGGGTTAAAAAATCCGGGTGTGGAAGCAGCAGCAAGTTTTTTACTAAAACATGTGATTGATTTACCCCATATTTTTGGAATTAACATTGCCGTGAGTCCAGGTGTGAATGATGAACAAGCTATTATTGATATTCGTGAGTCATTCGATGCCTTTCTAAAACGGGGTATCGTGCCAAACTGGTTTACCTTAAATGTGAGTTGTCCCAACACGGAGGATGACCCAACGGGGAACCAAACAGAAGCACTCACACGCGGACTATGTGAGACAGCCCTTAAAACAATCGCTGATGCAGGATATAAAACACCACTGTGGGTAAAACTAGGTCCTGATTTAGCCGAGTCACAATATAAGCTGTTATTGGCTTTGTTCGCGGAACTCGGTATAAAAGCCATTGTTGCAACCAACACATTGGGACAACCTACGCCTGATGATGTGTCACTTCAAGCTGGTGTTGGTGGAGGAAAATTGTTTGAGTATGCTCTCAATACCGCCAAATTACTTCGACGAGAAGTACAAGAAAAAGCATATGAAGTTGACATTATCGGCTGTGGTGGTGTGTTGGATGGGGATAGTTATCTCGATTACAAGGCAAATGGTATTCCTGTCGTACAATACTGGTCAGCCTTAGTTTTTAGAGGTCCTTTAGCGGCTGGAATTATAGAAAGTGAGCTAGCATGAGCAAAGCAGTTGCCAGAGCATTGCTTGAGATTGGTGCCGTTGGATTTTCCTCTCAAAATCCGATTACATTCAAATCAGGTATTATTTCCCCTGTGTATGTCGATAATCGACGACTACCCTATTATCCAGAACAATGGGCAGTGGTCATCAATGGTTTTCAAGATTTAATCCAGACAGATAACATTGACTTTGATGTCATCGCTGGTGTGGCTGTAGGTGGTGTACCGCATAGTTCAGCATTAGGGTTTGCCATGCAACAACCATCTGTATTTGTCCGCAAAGAAGCAAAAGAACATGGCAAGGGTCAACGAGTTGAGGGTGGTGACATTGCTGACAAGCGTGTCTTACTTGTGGAAGACCTCGTTACAACAGGTAGTAGTAGTTTGTCAGGCGTAGAGGCATTGCGAACAGAAGGAGCAATTGTTGATAGCTTGATTGCAATTGTCAGTTATGGATTTGTTGAAGCGCAGGAAAATTTTGCTAAGGATTCTGTTGACTTAAAAACATTGACTAATTTTGAAACAATTTTAGACATTGCGCTTGAATTAGGAAAATTCGGACAAGCAGAATATGAGATTATTAGTGACTGGTTTAATGACCCACACGGATGGGCAAGTAGGCATAATAAATGAGTATTTTAGATAAGTACAACAAACGGGTTGATACAGTCAATTCGCTTTTGAGTGTTGGGTTAGATAGTGACATAAATTATCTACCTGAGCAATTTCGAGACAATGAGACACCTCAATTCTCGTTCAATAAGTGGATTATTGAACAAACACATGAGTTTGTATCAGCATATAAGCCAAACATTGCTTTCTACGAAGCTCGTGGAGCTAAAGGTATCGATGAATTGCAAATGACGATGGATTATTTGCGTAATGAACATCCAGATATTTTTACAATTTGTGATGCAAAACGGGCTGATATTGGTAATACGAGCGAAGCCTATGCGACTGCTATTTTTGACAAATTAGGCTTTGATGCAATTACTTTACATCCTTATCTCGGTAAAGATGCGTTGAAGCCCTTTCTAAAGCGTGAAGACAAAGGCTGTATTGTTCTATGTCGCACTTCAAATGAAGGTGCTGTTGAGTTCCAAGATTTAGAGGTCGACGGTAAGCGATTATGGCAAGTTATCGCTGAAACAGTCTATCAAAATTGGAATGATCATAATAATTGTATGCTCGTCGTAGGTGCAACCTACCCAAATGAAATGAAGACTATTCGGGAAACTGTCGGCGATATGACATTGCTCGTACCAGGTATCGGTGTACAGGGGGGCAATGTTCAGCAGACGGTTAATGCAGGACTTAATACTGACTCCAAAGGACTCATTATCAATTCTGCACGGGGCATCATCTTCTCTGAAAATCCAGCACGGGCTGCTCAAGAGTTACGCGACGGCATTAACGAATATCGTTAGGAGAAAAGCATGTTTGACAACCTAATGCAATGGGTGCAATGGATATTCTTGTTAGGATGCGTATTACCCCTGATAGTCACGCTCATATTAGCGGGTTTAGCATTTTACTTTGGACGGCAATGGGTTGAAGATTTTATTGAACCTGATTTACCTAAGTTGCATGAAGAGATGCAAGCCATGAAAGCCAAAGACCCTGATATTAGTCAAGAAAAACTCATTGCTAAAGTTGTCAACAAACAAGCCTTCAAGTGTGGTGTCGTAGGTGCAATCACAGGATTTGGAGGCTTCGTCACCCTTCCGATTACCTTACCACTCGATATGTTGCTGACTGCACGCTATCAAGCAACGATGGTCAGTTTTATTGCCCAAGTTCATGGTTTTGATAATTCGCTCGAAAATAAAGCGGCGACTTATGCGGTTATGACAGGCAGTACAGAATTATCAAAAGTGACAACAACTGTATTCAAGAAATATGCGCCCCGTTTTGTGGGGAAATCATTCTCGAAACTTATCCCTGTTGTCGGCGCATTGATAGCATTTCTAGTGAACTATGTAATGGCACGGTCGATGGCGAAAGCGGCAACAATTTGGTATCAAGGAAATGCGCGTGAGGTTGTTATGGCGCGTCTGGGTGCGGATTTAATGACTTAAGCCAATTTTGGGTTTGTCGTGGTGATGTGAAGTGTAAAAAATTAAGACGAGGATAATCGCCAGAATTCATCAAGCCAGTATACAGTTCTTTACGCTGATTATAGGTCTGATGCGCCCAGAGGATTATAGAATCCTTGCTCATGAAATTAGATTTAAAGGTTTCTTGATTTCCATTCCATAATTCTTCTCGCAATAAAACACGTTTCAACGTTCGTGTGATTATACGCCAATAAACCAACCAACGCGGGTAATCAAGCCAGATTATTATGTCGGCTTGTTGCCACAACATATCGCGTAACTTACTATAATTGCCATCAATTGTCCATGAATCTCCAGCTTCATTTAGCTCATGTTTTAGACGCTCTTTCAATTCATCGACAGGGGTACTTGTCCAGTTTTCATCCCAATGGAGTGCATCCAATTCAATATGAGTGATATTTAGTTTCTCAGCAATTTGCCGAGCAAGCGTCGTTTTTCCCGATCCCGATGTACCGACCACGATATAGCGTTTACCCACAATATTCTCTAACTTCTACATTTACAAAAGCATAATGTACTCACCAATTACTTAGTTGGCAACTCAGGATTTGTTTAACTAGCATTGATACAATTCAATAAATTCTAAACGGGCTAAACAGAGGCAGTATGAGTGTAGCTAAAACGATACCAAGTAACACAAAAGTATACGAAAAATCCACCATTATGAATACAACGTTGGATAAAATGATAGCGTTTCACGAATCAGCAGACGCTTTTAGCAAATTAGTCCCTCCACCTATGATTGCACAACTACGAGAAGATAATCGCACATCCAATACAGAAGGTGATTTGAAATTTACGCTCTGGATGGGTCCAATCCCTATTAAGTGGCACGCACAGCATCAAGTTGGTCCAACTGAAACATCATTTGCTGATTTAATGCTGGATGGTCCGATGGCATATTGGCGCCATGAGCATATATTCACCGAAGTCGATGGTGGTGTGAAATTGACTGATAGAGTCACGCTTGCTCATAAAGATGGCATACAAGGTCTCTTAACACGCCTGATGTTTGACGGTATTCCCCTCAAATTTTTATTTTTTTATCGCCATTTACGTACAAAGTGGGCAGTCGAAGCATGAAAGAACAGTCAAAAGTTGTTATTGTCGGAGCAGGTGTCGGCGGATTGACGACTGCCGCCCTACTCGCTAAAGAAGGCTATAATGTCACGGTACTAGAAGCACAGACCTACCCTGGTGGTAGCGCAAGTACCTTTCTGCATAAAGGCTATCGTTTTGATAGTGGTGCAACTGTCGCAGGTGGGTTTCAGCCTAATGGTCCGCATTACGTTGCTGGGAAAATGCTTGATATTGATTGGAAAGTTCACTTACATGACCCTGCGTGGGTTGTGCATTTGCCTGATAGAAGCGTTGCGCTCACCAAAGATAATGCTGATGTCTTAGCTAAATTCCCTGAAACAGCATCTTTCTGGGATGAACAAAGCCGCATTGCTGAAATTGCCTGGTCATTATCAGCACAAGGTTTGCCCTTCCCCCCAGCAGATTTAGCGGAATTACTCCAATTGGCAAAAGTCGGTATCATGAATTTACCTCATGATTTGCAAATCATTCCGTATGCCCTGACGACAGTCAAACAGTGGTTGGCTCGGCACAATTTAGCTGACAACCGCGAATTCAAGCGCTTTGTAGATGCAACGCTTCTCATCTCAGCACAAAATATCAGCGATAACGTCAATGGCGTTTATGGTGCAACAGCGATGGATTTAGCACGCCAAGGTGTTTACCATGTTGAAGGAGGCATCGGAGGCATTGCCGAGACATTGGTCGATAAAGTTCAAGCACTCGGTGGAGAAGTTTTATATCGTCAGCGTGTAAATAAAATAGAAGTCCAAAATGGGCGAGCTATTGGCATCTATGCGACGAAAGGACGACGGAGTAAGCGTGAAGAGTTTTTCCCTACCGATTTTGTGATTGTCAACAACACCCCTTGGTCACTTGAGAAAATGCTCGGTGAGGATGCCCCGTCAAGCCTAAAAAATGAAATTCAGCGCCGAAACGACACACAGGGGGCATATATTCTTCATCTAGGAGTCGAGGCAGATAAACTGCCTCAAAATATCGCCGACCACCACCAAATCGTGAATACCTATGAAAGTGAAATGGGTGAAGGCGAGACGCTATATGTATCAATTTCACCAGAATGGGATTCGAGTCGTGCGCCAGAAGGACATCGGGCTGTGACTGTGAGCACACATACTAAAGTTCAGCCTTGGTGGGATTTGCTCAAGCAAGATGAGCAAGCCTATTATGCAAAAAAAGAGGCGTATGCCGAGCGAATAATTAATACAATTGATAGTGTTCTACCGAATTTCAAAAATGCTGTGAAGTTGACCTTACTCGGAACTCCAGTGACCTATGAATTTTATACGCTGCGTCATAAAGGAATGGTCGGGGGCTTTCCACAATCGTCGCTGTTCAAGGCAAGAAACCCACGTACAGGTATTCAGAATATTCGCTTAGTTGGTGACAGCATATTTCCCGGACAATCAACAGCAGGGGTAACACTAGGTGGTATTCGAGTAGCTAAAGATGTAATGCGCCATTTACCTATTAGCGTTGAACGCACCGTATTAACAACAGTTGGAGAAGCATCCTCATGAGTAGAAAACCTGTCATTCATTGGTTTCGACGCGATTTACGTCTGCGTGATAATATCGCTTTGCACCATGCCTGTGAGGGAGACAATCCTGTTGTTGCCCTGTTTATTATTGATACAGAGTTATTAAAAGCAGATAGAGTTGGAGCGCCACGTGTGCGTTTCATGCTCGATGCCTTGACTGCATTGGATAACCGACTTAGAGAATATGGCACACAACTATTGGTACGGCATGGTCAACCAGAGACAATCATTCCAGAATTGGTAGATGAAGTTGATGCAGAAGCCCTATTCTTCAACCGAGATTATTCGCCTTATGCGAAGCATCGAGATGAAGCTATTGAAAAGTCACTCGATATTGAGGTCAATATCTTTGAAGATGCTATTCTGATGCCACCAAATAGCATCCTGAAAAATGATGGCGACCCCTATATTGTCTATACCTATTTCTGGAAAAAGTGGAAAGAAGCGAATAAACCCGAAGTCTCTGTTCGGCACTTTCGAGATGATTGGTTCTACGATTTAAGCCATGTCACTAATGAGGGTATTCCGACAGTCCAAGAATTAGGCTTTGACGACGTTGAGGTGACTGTCGAAGCAAGTGAAGATAAAGCCTTATCTCTGCTAGATGCTTTCGTTGATGATGATATTAAACACTATAGTGAGCGGCGGAATTGGCTTCCTATTCACCCCTATGATGATACTCGACCAGAAGGCACAAGCTATTTATCACCATTTTTACGCTCAGGATTGTTATCGCCCCGTCAGGCATATTGGTCTGCGCGTGAAGCCTATAGCAATACCCAAAGTAAAGAATACCAGAAAAGTATCGAAACTTGGGTGAGTGAATTGGCATGGCGCGAATTTTACGTCCACATTTTGCATTTTTTCCCACATGTCTTAGAGCGAGATTTTGTGGATACTTATGCCAAGCTAGAATGGCTTAATGATGAGGATGATTTGCAAGCATGGAAAGACGGGCAAACTGGCTACCCCGTTGTTGATGCGGCTATGCGCCAATTGAAGGCTATTGGATGGATGCCGAATCGTGCGCGTATGATTGTAGCAAGTTTTCTCACGAAAGATTTGCTCGTTCACTGGAAATATGGTGATATTCACTTCATGCAACATCTGATTGATGGTGACCCCGCTGCAAATAATGGTGGCTGGCAATGGGCGGCAGGTACAGGTACAGATGCTCAACCTTACTTCCGCATTTTCAATCCGATTTCGCAATCCGAAAAGTATGCAACACCTGAGTATTTGAAGCATTGGATACCTGAATTGGCTGACGTACCTGATAAATTTATTCATGAGCCTTGGAAAATGGATGAGCCGCCTAAAGACTATCCAGCCCCAATTGTGGAGCATCAAATGGCACGCGAACGCACATTAGAGGCTTTCAAAACAGCTAGAGGAGAATAAGTTTATTGCTCATGAGTTTGAGGCATATTCCGTGCGTGGAAAACATCGAACACAAATAGAAATAGCCCCTGAATGATGATGCCGATGCCATTTCCGCGTCCTACGCCATCGCCTTTATCACGTTTTGCCCACACAAATCCCCAAATCATATAGAGAATATCTAAGCCAGCATTTATCCATAATAAGCGTGTCAGATTATCGGCTTCTTTGCGTTTGATTTCAGACTTACCGGGATTATCCATATGGTCAATACGGTTACGCTTAGCAATATCGCCACCAATCGCAATGGCGGCATCAATTACACCCCAAGAGATAAATTGATTGCCTAAATTCTTGCCAAACTTACCACCAAAGCGCATCAACAATCCGACCATAACACTGCCGATACTCCAGCGTAGTAGGCGTTTAGAAATTTTATCTTGATATTGAAATACATTCATTGAACTTACTCCCAAATATAGGTTAAGCAGTTGCTCTCGTCTCACGTAAACGGCGTAACACAGGACGCAGTATCGCGTATTTTTCGAGTGCCAACGCTCTCGGCTGACTCTCCTCAGCTAGAACCAGCGTCATTCCAAGTGTTACTAGCGTATTGGTAATTAAGAAGAAAATGAACTCCTCTAACGGCAAAACACCGCCGATGAGCCAATTTAAAGATTGCTCAGAGTCAATTGTCCATGTGCCACTGCCAATAGCAATCGCATCTGCCCAACTGAGATAAAGTGTTGAGATTACAATAGTCAAAAACACCACGTTACGATGTCGCCAAAGAATATCCGCACCAAAAGCAAGTTGAATAATGACTGGTATTAACGCCCATGATAATTCAAGCGCCAGATAAGTGAGCGGACGAAAAGTCTCATTTGAAAAGGACAGTATGAGAATGACAGTGAATATAAACCACATAATACCAGCAACAAACGTTGACATTTTTCGGACTTGTGTGTTGTCTGCTGGTTTGGGATTAATCGGTAAATACCGAGCCAATAACAAGAATAGCAATGCTGTCATCACGGGTTGGACTAAGAAGAAGGTATACTCTTCAATCGGAACATAACCAAAGATAACCCCACTCACGAGGTTGATGTCGTACCACCAGACTTTGGTCGCTACAAGATAATTATCCCAAGGTGTTGTGTAGATGAAAGCAACCACACAAAGTGCTATCATCACGATATAGGGTTTGAAGCTATGGAGTGCCTTCGGCATCCATCGTCCTCGATTGTAATCAATCACTGTGATGATACTCAAAATAGCAATAGGAATACCGAGAAACAGCCCTAAAAAACCGAAATACGTCATTCAATTATTCCTGTTCATTCTCAAGGTCTGTTATGAGTTGGCGTATCAATGTTGCAGATTGCTGTAATTTCGCTTGTTCATCATCATTCAATTTAAGCGGATGATGATTACCGATAACCCCATCTCCGCCGAGCATATGAGGCATCGACACAGTGACATTCTCTACACCAGCAATATTTGCCTGAGGCGTACATATCGTCATGATTGACCGTTGGTCATGCAGAATAACATCGGTCATATAGGCTAATGCACTAGCAACACCGTAGTAAGTTGCACCTTTGCCCTCAATAATCCGATATGCCGCATTGCGGACACCACTATCAATTTCTGAACGGGTGTCATCAGTCAGAGTAATACCTCGTTCATTTGCAAATTCAACTAAAGGAACACCGCCGATACGCACATTTGACCATGCTAGGACTTCACTGTCCCCATGTTCACCAATGACGTAGGCATGAACATGGCGTGAATCTATCCCAACAAGTTGCCCTAACAATGCACGATACCGTGCAGTATCTAACATGGTGCCTGAGCCAATCACGCGGTGGGACGGCACACCAAATTCTGAAGCATAGTCTGCCGCTAGATGGGTCATGATGTCGACAGGGTTAGTGGCAATAATTAGAATGGCATCAGGTGCATGTTTCAGAATTGAGGGGATAACTTGCTGAAATACTTTTGCATTTCGCGCCAATAGTTGTAAGCGTGTCTCCCCCGGTTTCTGCCCTACTCCTGCACCAACAATCACAACACTACATCCAACCAGCGCAGAATACTCTCCAGAAATAATTTTCAGAGGTTCTGCAAACGGTACAGCATGAAGAATGTCATCCGCTTCAGCCTGAGCACGTTTATTGTCTAGGTCTACTAAGACAATTTCTCTTCCTACGCCTTGCATAACCAAAGCAAAAGCAGCGGTTGAACCAACATATCCTGTACCGACAATACCAATCTTCATGAATCCCCCTTTTAATTGTGTCGACTGCGCCACCAAATTCCGGGCAGTCTACGAATTTTACCAAATTTCCCAATACTCGCACGCCGTGTGAAAACATCGTAATCGTGATTTTCAATATCTGTCAAAATTGCTTGGTATAGTTCTGCCGCTGCTGCAATGGCGAAGCGTCCATCACTTTGGAGCATTGCAATGCCAGGTAGTGACTGTTTATACAAGCGACGAGTACGTTCGATTTGGAAAGACATAAATTTACGCCAGCTATCCGTCACAACTCCCCGTTCAATATCAGATTCCGATAGACCGAATTGTTCTAGCTCTTCTTTGGGCAAATAGACACGATCACTACGCCAATCCTCGGCAACATCACGCAAGATGTTGGTCATTTGTAAGGCAACGCCTAAGCGCAGAGCGTAGGGTAAGGCTTCTTCTCCTGAAAAACCGACAATGTGCATAGCCATCAAGCCAACAGTTGAAGCAACACCATAAGAATATTCTGCTAAATCAGCAAATGTTTCATAGCGTGTTTGAGCAATGTCACGTTCACAGCCATCAATCAGTTGTGTAGCGTAACCGCGGGGAATATTGAACTTTGCTTGAGTATCAGCCCATGCCAAGCACACTAACGCATCTTCTGGAGGACATTCCGCCATGATTTCTGCACGCCAATGATTGAGGTTCTGTTGGCGATATTCTAATGAGCTATCAGGCTCATCGACTATATCATCAGTAATTCGACAAAAAGCATATAAAGCACGTGCACCACGCCGTTTTTCATATGGTAACAGACTGGACGCCATAAAAAACGTACGACTATTTTCGTAAGTAATTTCATCGCACTTATCATAAGCGCGATTCAATGCTTTGCTATCAGCTTGTACATGATTAATGAGATACTGACTTTGAAGGGCTTCTCGTGCAGATACGAGTAAGCGCATTTCCCAAGGTTGCGATTGAATTATGCTCATTTTATCATCTCTGCTTTATGCGATTGAGTACGAGTTGATTGGAAATTCGGTGATGCAGAACCTATCAAATTTTCAGCAATGATTGACGATGACAATACCCCTGGTAATCCTGCACCGGGGTGCGTCCCAGCTCCTACAAAGTAAAGATTATCAAAATCTTCGCTACGATTATGTGGTCTAAACCATGCTGATTGCGTAAGTACAGGTTGTACTGAGAACGCTGACCCCATCCGACTATTCAGTGTGTGACGGAAGTGGAGTGGGTCAATATGGTGTAGAGCAATGATATTTTCTTGCAAATCAGGCAAGTAATTATCTTCCAGGAATTGCAAAATTTTATCTCGATATGGAATTGCTTGCTTTTCCCAATCTACACCTGAACCTAGATGCGGTACAGGCGACAACACATAAAAATTCTCACAACCATCAGGAGCAATTGAAGGGTCTGTTAGTGAGGGCATATGCAAATAGAGTGAGAAGTCGTCTGAAAGCGCTTTTTCGTCAAAGATGTCAGCGAGAAGATGCTTGTAACGCTCACCCAAAATGATGTTATGGTGTGCTAGACCTTGCTCGCGATATTGCCTTTTCGTGCCAAAGTAAATTACGAAAAGTGACATACCATATTTCATCAAGTTCATTTTGGTTTTAAGATAGGTACTTTGGTGCTTTTTCTCAATCATGTGTTCGTACACAAAACCCACATCAGCATTCGCAACCACGTTATCCGCATAATGAATACTACCATCTTTAAGGCGCACCCCAGTTGCAAGATTATCTTTAATCAAAATCTCTTCGACTTCGGCATTTACATGCATTTCGCCACCAATGTCTTCAAAAAGTTGTCCCATCGCATTAACGATAGCACCCGTGCCACCAACAGCATAATGGATACCCCATTCACGTTCAAGATAATGAATCATGGCGTATATGCTGGGTGAATCAAAAGGGTTGCCACCAATCAATAAAGGATGAAATGAAAAGCAACGCCGTAAAAAGTCATTTTCAATAAATTGTGATGCGTATTGATAAACACTCTTATAAGATTGTAGACGAATAAGGTCTGGCGCGACCTTGAGCATATCCGTGAAATTCAGAAATGGTTTATCAGCAAGCTCTACGAAACCTTTCTCAAAAATGGCTTTTGTGGTTTTCATAAATGCTTTATAGCCTGCTTTATCAGCAGGATTCCATTTTTCGATTTCGCCTAAAATGAAATTTTCGTCGCCATTGTAATCAAATGCACGCTTGTTATGGTCAAAAATACGATAAAATGGATCGCAATGTACTGTCTGAAAATAATCTTCACGGTTTTTCCCCGCGGCTTCCCATAGATCATCAAACATAAATGGCGCAGTCAAAACTGTTGGACCACCATCGAATTTGAACCCATTTATATCATATACATAGGCACGACCACCAATTTTATCGCGTTTCTCAAAAATAGTGACTTCGTGTCCTCTAGCCGCCAACCGAATCGCCGCGCCTAACCCACCGAAACCACTACCAATGACGATTACTTTTGACATGTTTATCCTTCCAAGTTAAGTGTTTTGATGATACGTCATTACCCATGAGATTGTTACTATATTACGATGAAAACATAAGAGGGTCATGAGCTTAAATAGATTAGTAAACTTTTGGTTTCCAATTATTAATTGGGTTGCGTCGAAATACATCTCGATGCTAGGTAAGAATAGTTTGGACTACTAAGTAATAGATGAAATCACCTTAAGAACAAAGTGAGTAAGTCGACACAAATGAATGCTTATACCCTACAATCAGTAAAACAACTCTAGTGTATGAATAGATGTGAATAATGTTCAATTATATACAACGTGTAATGAATCCAGTTTGGTACCATGGGCATGGTAAAAAGCCACCATTTTTTGAGGGTTGGTATTTCAAATGCGTAACAGCGGACGAGCATCAGAAATGGGCATTTATCCCTGGTATCTTCAAAAACAAAGACGAGGATAAGAGCCATGCTTTCGTCCAAGTTTTAGATGGCAATCACGGTACGGCTAAATATCATCGCCACTCTACAAGTGATTTTATAGCAAAAGACATGGCGTTTGATGTTCAGCTAGGTAATAACCATTTTCAGCTACACCATATCACTCTAAATATCGATGACGAGTTAGGCAAAATATCTGGTGAGTTATCCTTTATAAATCCGCATCCTTGGGAAAGAAATATTTTCGCACCCGGTGTGATGGGTCCTTTCGCATGGTTGCCTTTTCTTGAGTGCTATCATGGTATTTGTAGCCTAGACCACCAAATAGAAGGTACACTAAATATCTATGGAAGCGAAATTAATTTTGATGGTGGTAGAGGCTATATCGAAAAAGATTGGGGACAGTCCTTCCCAACAGGCTATATTTGGCAACAAAGTAACCACTTTGATAGCGTTGGAACTTCCTTAACAGCATCCTTTGCAACAGTTCCCAATGTGGGTCGTACATTTGCAGGATTCATTGTCGGCTTGTGGCACAATAAACAATTATATTCTTTCACAACATATAACGGGTCAAAAGTAGAGTATCTTCGTGTAACAGATAACCAGGTTAATTGGGCGTTACGAAATCGAAAATATCGACTTCAAGTTGAAGCAACTCGTACCGAAGGAGGCTTATTACTAGGTCCTGAACGCGAGGATATGCACAAGCGAGTTGATGAGACATTAAAATCAACTATTCAAGTGCGGTTAATTGAACTCTCAAGCAAGCATGTTATTTTTGAAGGTGTGGGGCGCAACGGCGCACTAGAAGTTGTAGGCGATTTAAGCATGATTGTGAAAAAATGACATTTTTAGACCAAATCTATAACAAATTGCCATTTGCAATAGAGCAAAAATATTACATCGGATATATTTTGCTAGGGCTGTGGTTATTATTGATGATTGGCATGCCTTGGTTACAGTTCTTTTTCGGCGCTGACATTTTACCTTTAGGTGTGACTATCTCCGCAATATTACAAGCTAGTGCTGTTTTTTGTTTTGTGCAGCATCAATGGGGATTGCAGCGTACAGTTATCGTATTTCTGATTATTGCTGTATTAACATGGGGTGCGGAGTTTATTGGGCATAACACAGGTTTACCCTTCGGACACTATTCGTATACTGATAGCTTACAGCCGCAAATCGCAGGTGTCCCTTTACTGATTCCAATAGCATGGTTTATGCTTCTGCCCTCATCTTGGGTTATGGCGCAATTGATTGTTGGCGAACGTAATTCGCTACAAAAAGAAATTCAATTTGTACTCGTAAGTGCGCTAGCATTGACTGTCTGGGATTTATTCCTTGACCCACAAATGGTCGCATGGGGTTTTTGGGTGTGGGATAATCCATCTGGGTATTTCGGTATTCCCTTCATCAATTATTTTGGATGGTTTTTAGTTGCTGGATTAGTCACATTAGCGGTACGTCCGAAAGAATTAGAGATATTCCCTTTAGCTCTGATATACGGGATTGTGTGGTTCTTGCAGATGATTGGACAGGGTATCATCTGGCAACAAATAGGTCCCGCAATTGTGGGTACTGTGGCTATGGGAAGTGTTATGTTGTTAGCCTACTGGCGTAGCAGGAATTCTGCCACATGACACTAACAATTGTTTTGTGGACAATCGCAACCTACTTCATTGCCTCTATTCCATTTTCGTTGATAGTTGGACATGTGTTTTTAGGCAAAGATATTCGCAATTTCGGAGATGGAAATCCCGGTGCAACCAACGTCAAGCGAGCTGGTGGGTCTATCTGGATTTATTTAATCGCCCTATTCGCAGATGGATTTAAAGGTCTATTTCCTGTCGGTATCCCTTATTGGCTGTTGGGTTGGTCAAGCTGGGAGGTAATGTCGATTGCATTTGCGGCAATTTTTGGTCATGCATTTTCTATTTTTTTAGGATTTAGAGGTGGCAAGGCGATTGCTGTATCAGCAGGTGTTTGGATTGGGTTAATTGTTTTTGAAGCTGCTTTGGTCATTCCAATTGCTCTGGTATTCTGGTTTTATGTCGTGAGTGAAGACGAATGGGCAATTACATTGACTATGCTCAGTTTATTTGGGTATTTACTCTATACTCGTTCAAATGATACCGCTCTGTTGATAATCTGGACTGTGAATATGGCTCTCATATTGTACACCCACCGAAAAGGACAACTACGCAAATTACCCACCTTACGATACTATAAAGCTAGCAAAGAATAACCAATGGATTTTCTCATTTTCTTCATTGCGAGTGTATTAACTGTCCTCATAATCACAATGGCAATGAATTTACTCATTTTCCCAAAACTCCAGCTCGAAAAGCCTTCGAATAATGACCTATTCGTATCTATTTTGATACCTGCACGCAATGAAGCTTCAGTCATCGCAAAAACTGTAGAGTATCTGCTGCAACAGACTTATAAGAACTTGGAATTAATCATTTTAGATGACAATTCAGACGATAATACGCGTGACATTGCCCTAGAAGCAGGGCAAGGTGATAAGAGACTACAAGTCATTTCTGGGACTGCATTGCCAAGTGGCTGGAAAGGCAAAAACTGGGCGTGCCATAATCTAGCACAATTAGCAAAGGGAGACATTTTCATTTTTACGGATGCTGATGTGCAGTGGCAATCCCAAAATGCGCTAAATAGTCTCATATCTCAAATGAAAGAATCAAACGCAGATATGCTAACGGTATGGTCAACACAAATGACGTACACATTTGCGGAGCGACTAACCGTTCCATTGATGAGTATGGTGATTTTGGGGTATCTACCCACTGTAATGGTGCATTATTCTCCATTCAGTATGTTTTCGGCTGCAAATGGACAAGTCATGGCATGGCAAAAGTCGGTCTACGAGGAAATTGGTGGACATCAGGCAGTAGCGGATAATGTTTTAGATGATGTGACATTAGCACGTTTAGCCAAAAAAAATGACTTTAAAATTCGCATGGTCGATGGAAATGATCTCATAAAGGCAAGAATGTACGACAATTGGGATAGTGTACGAGATGGCTATGCGAAGAACATCCTTGCTGGCTATGGTAGTATATTGGGCTTAGTTCTGGGAACAGTATTTCACTGGCTTATCTTTTTAGTACCATATTTCCTGTTATTCATACCAAACTACCGTTTATCAGCTTTGATATTGATTATCGCTGGTTTAACCTTGCGTGTAGTTTCCGCAATTTTCACAAAACAACGTGTATTGGATGCTCTGTTTATGCCTATTACAGTCATTTTATTTACGATAATCTCGTTGCAATCAATATATTGGCATATCACGGGTAAATCTCAATGGAAAGGCAGAGCGATATGACCAAGCCAAGCATTGTAATTGGTGCAGGTATTGGTGGTTTAAGCACTGCTATTCGGCTACAGTCTGCTGGACATCAGGTCATTCTCTTAGAGAAAAACCTCCTAGTTGGTGGCAAGATGTATCAAATTGAGCAAGACAGGTTTCGCTTTGATACAGGACCTTCTGTCATTACAATGCGTCATGTATTTGAGGATTTATTCGCCAGTGCAGGGCGTAAATTAGAAGACTATCTGGATTTAGTGCAGGTTGAACCGATGACACGCTATTTTTATCCAGACGGGGTTGTGTTGGATGCCTCTAGTGATATTAGCAAAATGGCAAGACAAATCGAGGAAATTGACGAACGTGATGTTGAGGGTTATCTCGCCTATTTAGCCTATGCCGCCCAGATTCACCGCATTACAGGTCAAACATTCATCTATGACAAACCTCCTACCATGACGAGCCTTTTTAAAGTTCCGCCTTGGGAAATGCTCAAATCAGACCCATTTCGCACGATGAATGGCGCGATTAAGAGCTTTGTAAAGTCCGATAAGTTAAGGCAATTGTTAGGACGTTTTGCCACTTATGTTGGTGGAAGTCCTTATCTCGCCCCTGCTACACTCAATGTGATTGCCCATGTCGAATTAACAGGTGGGGTCTGGTACCCACGCGGTGGAATTTACCAGATTGCAGTCGCTCTCGAAAAGCTAGCCCGAGACATAGGTGTAGATATTCGCACAAACCAAAGCGTGAATAGAATTCTTGTATCAGATGGTGCAGTAAATGGCATTATGTTAGAGGATGGTGCAGAACTCGATGCGCGAGTTGTAGTATCGAACGTGGACGTAGCGATGACCTACCAAACACTACTATCAGATAAGAGTGTTTCGCAAGTTCGTATTGATAAGATGAGTCAGTATGAGCCTTCATGTTCTGGGTTTGTTATGTTACTTGGGGTTGATGCTAAACACGAGCAATTAGCCCATCACAACATCTTTTTCAGTGAGGATTATAAAGCGGAATTTGAAGCCATATTCAAAAACGGTTTACCAGCCGATGACCCAACAATTTATGTCGCTATCACGTCTAAAACTGACAACAATCATGCACCTAATGACTGTGAAAATTGGTTTATCTTAGTGAACGCCCCTGCCCTAAGCGATAAATATTCGTGGGAAAACAATATGCAAAACTATCGAGATTTAATTCTTGAAAAACTTGCTCAGAGAGGCTTTGATATTCAAGACAAAATTCGCACAGAGGTAATCCTCTCACCTCAGGATTTACAGAAAATGTCAGGTGCATGGCGTGGCGCATTATATGGTCCATCAGCAAATGACCGCTTTGCCGTTTTCTTACGACCTCATAATCGTAGTAAAGATGTTAAAGGTTTGTACTTTGCAGGCGGGACAACCCACCCCGGAGGAGGCGTACCGATGGTGATGTTATCGGGAAAAGTTGCTAGCGACATGATTTTAGAAGATGGATTATGAAAGCCTTTTATAACGACATCTTCGTTTTACCTTTACCTGAAGGACATCGCTTCCCAATGAGCAAGTATCGATTATTGAGGGAGAGCATCATCACAGAGAAAATTCTGCCAGAAGAAAATTTACTCATTCCCGATGCCGCTTCTGATGAGCAGATTTTACGCTGTCACACAGAAGAATATTTAGGAAAAGTGAAAACAGGTACGTTAACTCGGCAAGAAATTACGCGAATAGGCTTTCCGTGGTCATTAGAATTGGTTGAACGCTCTCGACGCTCATCAGGGGCTACAATCTGTGCCGCACGAACTGCCCTCTCAGAGGGTGTGTCTGCAAATTTAGCTGGTGGGACTCATCATGCAGGACGTGATTTTGGTGCAGGATATTCTGTTTTCTGTGATAGCGGGATTGCGGCGCGTGCCATGCAAGCAGAAGGAGTAGCAGAACGGATTGCCATCATAGATTGCGATGTGCATCAAGGGAATGGCACAGCGGATGTTACACAAGAGGACTCAAGTATTTTCACATTTTCTATTCATGGCGAACGTAATTTCCCTTTTCGTAAAATACATGGTGATTTAGATATAGGATTGGCAGATAACACGGGCGACGAAGAGTATTTAGAAACACTTGAGATAGCTATTGAGCGTATTTTATATACTTTTAATCCTGATTTAGTCATTTACCAATCGGGTGCAGACCCATTTGCTGGCGATAAGTTGGGGAAACTAGCCTTGAGTAAAGAAGGATTAGCAAAACGAGATAGATTGGTTTTAGAGATGTGCCGTTTAGAAAATATACCTGTTGCAGTGACAATGGGTGGTGGTTACGCCGAAGATGTTAACGATATTGTTGATATTCATGCTCAAACTATCCGTATTGCTTCTGAATTCGCAAATTAGGGAAATTAGGTCTACCAATACGATAGACCTAATTTATTCATCATTTAATTTATTCATCACTCGGCTTTGATGCCATAAGTAAAGTCATCGTTCCACGTTGAACGGCTTTATCATCTTGGTTCAGAATACGGAATTTTAGGTCAACTGTTCCGCCACCAAGCCGTGCAGCAGGTTTCGTTTCACTCACAGTCAATTCAACACGAATCGTATCTCCGATGAGGACGGGTACGCTAAATTTCACCTCCAAGGCACGAAATGCTAAGACAGTCCGTTCGAGAATACCGAGTTGATAGGCTTGCCCTACCGCATAGCTCATAATCAACATTCCATGTGCAACCCGTTGTCCCATGAAACTATTCTTACAGTATTCAGCGTCTGTGTGCATCGGATTATAATCACCTGTTAGACCTGCAAAATTAACTAGGTCTGTTTCGGTAATCGTGCGACCACGGGTCATTAGTGTGACACCATCTTCGAATTCCTCAAAATATAATCCGCGAGGTCCCTCGGCGGTCATTGTTAGCATAAACACGTCTCCCCTATTAAGGTCAATAAAGCTATTTCTTTTATAAACAACAGTCTACGGATTTAGATACGAACTTAATCCTCAATCAGATGAGACAATGAGTCCACTATGTTTATTGTATCTAGCGGTTTTGGAAAATACGCGTTGAATCCTGCATCGTGAGCATCTTCTTCAACATTGACAGAATGATAAGCTGTTATTGCTGCAACTGGGATATGCGCCGTCTGTTCATTCTCTCGTATTTTCTCCAAAGTTTCCCAGCCATCCATTTCTGGTAAAGCTAAATCCATAATGATAAAGGTCGGAGTAAACGTTTTTAACATTTGAATACACTCATGTCCATTGTGTGCAACATGAACTTCCGCCCCAGAATGATTGAGAATTTTGGATACCATTTGTATACTGTCAAATTCATCTTCTACCACTAAAATACGCCAATTACTTGCGTTTGCCATGTGATTATTTCGCCTTCATGTGTGTTTGCGAGATTATTGTTAGTGAGCTAAGTATTAGGCTTTGTTCAACCGTTCGTTAAAGAGGGCAATGGTAGTCTGAATATCTTCCATTAAGGAATTAATACGAAACGGTTTTGGGATGTAACCATCAAATCCTGCTTCTTCAATACGTTCTTTATCACCTGCCATTGCATGAGCTGTCAGGGCAATAATCGGCACATCTGAGAATTTCTCATCTGAACGGGTACGCTCAAACATCTCCCAACCATCCATTTCGGGCATAGATAAATCAAGTAGAATAAAGGTTGGTTTGAGGCTTTGTAGTACGGTTAAACCTTCAACCCCATTTCGGGCAATGTGGACATTTGCTCCGCCATAACTAAGCACTTTTTGAGCGACACCGAGGTTATCAGGCTCGTCATCGACAATCAATACTGTCCAATCATTGGTTTTCTTACTAATCATAGCTAGCTTCTCCTAAATTTGATGCTGATTCTACTTTTGTATCAATGAAAAGTGGTAACGTAATCGTAAAGACGCTACCTTTGCCCACTTGGCTATTAACGCGCACATTACCTCCCATCATTAACAATAATTTACGCACAATTGCCAATCCTAAACCTGTACCTCCTGATTTACGGCGAGAACTACTATCGACTTGACGAAATTCTTCAAAAATCGTTTCTTGCATATGTGATGGTATACCGATACCTGTATCTTCAACTATAATTCGCCAGGCATCACGCCCATGTTTGCGAATAATGAAGCGTATCATCCCCTCTTCGGTAAACTTAACTGCATTAGATATTAAATTAATAACAGCTTGCTTAATACGCGCTGGGTCACCAACTATGTATTCAGGCATCCTAGCATCAATGTCTACCTTAAATTGCAGTTCTTTCTCATCAGCCAAAACGCGGGTTTGATTATCAATATCAGAAACCCAATCGCGCAAACTGAACACTTTACGCACCAATTCTAAGCGACCCGCTTCGATTTTGGAAATATCTAGTACATCGTTAATCAAGTTTAGTAGATGGTCTGCATTGGTCAGAACCCGTTCTTGATAATCGCGTTGTTCATCGGTAATTTCACCTGTCATTCCAGCCAGTTGAATTTCTGTATAACCGATGATTGCGTTCAAGGGCGTTCTCAATTCGTGAGACATAGTTGCAAGAAATTGACTTTTTAGGCGCGTAGCATCTTCTGCGTGCTTGCGTGCTATGGCTAAATCTGCATTCGCTTCCACAAGTTCAGCATTTTGCTTTTGAATTTGTGCTTCTGATTCAATTCGTTCTGTGACATCTGTGCTGATGCCGACGTAATGCGTAAGTTCCCCCGCCTCACTGTGAATAGGTGCTAGACCCAATTCATTGTAGAATAATCGTCCACTTTTATGATAATTGCGGATAACCACGGTGATTGTTTCTTCATTTTTTATGGCATTCCTAATATCGTGTACTCCTTGCTGGTCACGGTCATCACCCTGTAAAAAACGACAATTCCTGCCAATCACATCCAAGGCTGTATATCCAGTTGTATGTTCAAAGGCTGGATTAATATAAATTAGGGGCATATCAGGTAGGCGCGCATCCGCAATCGAAATTCCTGTCGGACTATGTTCTATTGCTTGATTACGCATCAAAAGTTGCATCTCAGTTAGTTTGCGATAGGTAATATCTTTAGCAATCATACAGAGTGCATAGGGATTATTGTCAGTATCATTCAATAGAAAGCGCGTTGTAAGATAGGTTCGTAATCCTTGGGCATTAGTGATGTTTTCTTCAAATTGCAAAGAGCGTTTACTTTGAAGAACTGAGTAATCATGCTCTTGCAATACATCAGCAACCTGTGAAGCAAATATTTCGGAATCATTTTTACCCAAGAGATTTTCTTTATCACCGTCAGCAAAAATATCTGCAAATTCCTGATTAACCAGAATGTAGTGTCCATCCAAATCTTTAAGACCTATCATCGTCCCTGAATTGTCGAGTATTGCTTGTAATTGGTCTCGCGTTTCTCGTAAAAGGCTTTGGTTTTCTCGTTCTTGAGTAATATCTCGTGCTACGAAATAGATTTCATTCATATCAGGGTATGAAATATAGTGCCAAGAAATATACTTCACAGACCCATCTTTGCAGATATAGCGATTCTCAAAGTTTTGGACTGTATTAATCTGTGTGGAGCGTAAGGCTTCCTGCTCTGTTTGCTCCAAATCATTGGGATGAACAAAAGACAAAAACGGCTGTCCTATCATTTCATCCAATGAATAGCCTAAAATGCGTTCCCATGCGGGGTTGAGGCTTATAAAATTGCCTTCAAAATCAGCAATTCCTAGCATATCAACTGACATTGCAAACATACGCTCTAATTCTGTATGAGCATGATGTTGGGTGATTTCGTGGAAAACACAAATAATTGTTTCTAAATTGTCTCCGTTACGACGTGCGATGAGATGTCCATCTACTAAAATTTCTTCACCTGAGAGTGTCCTCAAAACCAAATGAACATTTTCTATTGTGTCTTCAACTTGTAAACGTTTTTGGGCTAAGAGAAAGTTGGAGCGAAACGGTGAGGTGATAATATCTTGAGAAAAATTTAAGGAAGATAATTGTTCTTCAGTATAGCCTAATTTTTCTAACCATTTATCGTTCGCGTATAGAATTTGCTCTTTTATATCAATTACCTGAATCAAATCATTCATTTTTCTAAGTAATTCATCTAATGAGATGCCGACTTCACGAAACGATTTCATTGAGACTTATCTCCAAGCAGGTAATTTGACACTTATTGTACCTAAATTACCTGTGTAACAGATTAAATTTTCAAAATAAAAACAGCATTACCCATCTGAGTAATGCTGTTTGAGGTTGATGCAATTTAGTCTATAGATCTATTCAGATGCTTCGGTTGCTTCCGCATCTTCAGCTGGAGCATCTTCTGTAGCTTCAGCATCATCTACTACTTCGGCGTCATCATCAGTTGTTTCTGCTTCATCATCAATAACCTCTGTTTCACCATCTTCAACTGTTTCAGTGATTGCGGCTGGTGTATTTGCTAAAACATCCATCTGAGCAACATCTGCAATCAATGGAGCAATCACAAGCGATACAATGGCTAAGAGCTTAAGCAAAATATTGAGTGAAGGTCCTGATGTGTCCTTGAACGGGTCACCGACGGTATCACCAACGACAGCGGCTTTATGAGCTTCTGAACCTTTACCGCCGAAATTACCTGCTTCAATATATTTTTTGGCGTTATCCCAAGCACCACCAGCGTTTGCCATCATTACAGCAAGCATGAAAGCGGAAACAAGCGAGCCAATCAATACACCAATTAGCGTATTTTCATTGACAAATTCTTCGAGAATTGTGCCATCACCAAAGAACGTTAGAGCTGCGATTAAGACAGGTACACCAACTGCAATAACACCTGGCAAAATCATTTGGCTAATAGCACTGTCGGTACTAATCGCCACACAACGCTCGTAATCTGGGTCGTTTTCGCCTTCCATAATACCCGGAATTTCACGGAACTGGCGACGTACTTCTTCTACGATTTGTTGCGCCGCATCACCCACTGCGACCATAGTCAATGCACTAAAGATATATGGCAATAAAGCACCAATGAAGAAACCTGTGATGAGTGTAGCATCCAGAATTTGAACACCGACATTTTGAGCATCAAGGGTTGGGTCTAGAGCATTCACAAATGCAGCCATCAAAGCGAGTGCTGTCATTGCAGCTGACCCAATAGCAAAACCTTTACCTGTCGCTGCAGTCGTATTACCGAGACTATCAAGCGCATCAGTACGATCACGCACTTCGTCTGGCAAATCTGACATTTCAGCGATACCGCCAGCATTGTCGGCTACAGGACCATAAGCATCGGTTGCGAGTGTAATCCCTAATGTTGAGAGCATACCAACAGCTGCGACTGCAACACCATAAAGCTCTGCGAAGTACACAGCAAGCAATGTGACTGCAACAACAATTAGAACTGGTGCTAAGGTAGAAATCATACCGAGCGCAAGACCGCGTATGAGGACGATACCTGAACCGCCTTCTGCACTAGCAGAAAGAGCTTTTGTAGGTCCATAAGCATCTGCGGTGAAATACTCAGTGAAATAGCCAATTGCCACACCACCAATCAAGCCAGCAATTGTCGCAATGCTGACACCAAAGGGCAAACCAAGGAAAGATTGTAGTGCAATAATCACAACGGCAATAATGCCTGATGCGCTGTAAACACCTAAACGCAAACTACCCAAGAGTTGTTCTTGTGTTGCACCTTCTTCGGTACGAACAAGGAAACTCGCACCCATTGCAACCAAAATACCTGCGGCAGCAACTAAGACTGGGAAAACTTGATAGGCATCATCTTGAATGAGAGTTGAACTCAAGGTTGCCAAAGAAATAGCGGCAATAATTGAACTTGCATAGCTCTCAAAAAGGTCAGAACCCATCCCAGCGACATCACCTACGTTGTCACCAACATTATCAGCAATTGTTGCGGGGTTACGTGGATCATCTTCAGGAATTCCAGCTTCAGTTTTACCGACAAGGTCAGCACCAACATCAGCAGCTTTGGTATAAATACCTCCACCAACACGCGCGAAAATCGCAATAGATGTACCACCAAATCCAAATCCAGCGAGTGCGCTAGCAGCTACTTCAACTTCAAGCCCAACAACCTGTGTAAAAAGAATGAAGAGCAGACTTACCCCTAGCAGTGAAAGCGCAACTACCATTGTCCCCATCACTGTACCACCAGAGAAGGCTACACGGAGACCTTGGTTGAGGCTCTTAGATGCAGCTTGTGCAGTACGGACATTCGCACGAACAGCGATGTACATACCGATATAGCCTGCTAGCCCTGATGCAAATGCACCAACCACAAAGGCAACGGCTGTCCAGAGTGTAAAGCTCTCACTCAAGAAACTGAGGATAATAAGTACAACTGTTACACCTGCAACAAAAATTCCAACTGCGCGATATTCACGACTTAGAAATGCTTGCGCGCCTTTTTGAATTGCGGCGGCAATACGTTTCATTTCATCTGTTCCCTCATCTTGTGAGAGAACGAAATTTGCTTGATACCAAGCAAAAGCAATACCAATTAGGCTGGCAATAACACCTGCAATGCCAGCAGTAACCATCGTCATATATTAAACTCCCCTAAATTACTAAGGTATAGAATGTTAAATAAACGTGTGAATATTAGCGTAATGTTGCCAATTTTCAAACATCCGACTTTGATTTTCCTAAAATTAGGGGCAATTTTGCTCAATAAACTGTGAAATTTCGCTACCAGCGAGGTCGTGACCTGCCTGATTCCAATGGGTATCATAAGATGGATACAACATTTCACCATTAGCAGCGGCATTCGCGAAAGCTGGGGTTAAGTCCAAGAATAGCATATTCTCAGCTTCAGCAACTTCGGCTAAAACAGTTTGCGTATTGGGGATTCGTTCTAGCAAAGTCTCATAACTTGGTTCAATATCAGCCGTTTCAATTTCTGTGTTTGCTTCAGCAACTCGTTGCTCTTGCCCCACATTGATACGCGAACGGTCTTCTTCAACAACATAAGGCAAATAAATTTGAGGCTTACTAGGGAAATAAGCGATAATAACACAACTATTCTCCCCTCCTAATTCATGAATTGTACGCCAACTTTGACGAATTAATTCGATATTTGTGGAGTGGCGTAAATCTTCCTGAGTGATATTTAGCCAACTAACATATGAATTTAGGAATGCAACGGGAACAAGTTCGCCTTGAAGATTTAAATTCACGGGATATTGATAGTTTTCCAAATCAGTATTCCAAGGTTCAGATGTAGCAATCACCTGAGTCAGTGTCTCACGGGCAAGCTCAGGCAGGATAAAATCATCTGAGCGTTCATCAAATGTAGCAGCATTGGATATATCGTTTCCGCCAAAGAAACCAATGACAACTACATCGGGATTTTCAGCGACACCGTATTCTTCCATAACAATGGTATATTCTTGCGGTCCATAGCCTCGATAGCCTAAGTTACGTACTGGTTCGTCTAATTCTTGTGCTAGTATATCCGACCAAGGTAAGGCAACCCCAGAACCTTCTGTGTAAGAATCCCCAAGTGCGATGATATTATAATTGGTAGATATTTGGGCAGGTACACGGAAACCATCATTGTCCCATTCAAGTCGATGACGACTGAGGATTTCATGTGGGTTCGGGGGTGGTGCTATTGTCCCGTATTGTGCGCCAAAAATATCACTATCCCCTACCGTATATTCAACTATCCCTAAATCAATGTCAACAAAGGCTTCACGCCCGTTAATTGTTAATTCAGGTAACAAAGGAATGATTATCAAAGATGGAATGGCAATTCCTATAATAATCATTAGCACTTGGAGGACGAAATTACGAATTTTCTTCAAGTTAGAGGTTACACCTTCATTTATGTTAAGAATTGAATTCTACAGGTTTTACATTAATGAATGATGACACGAATATAAAACCTACGTATACCCTACGCTCAAAATACCGTTTTTAGTTTGCATTAAGGGTTATTTAGGATATGCTAGTTACTATCAATGCTAAATTAAGTTAGTCTCGTATTTTGATATTATGAAAAAAGATTCTATAGGCAAAAAAGGCGAAGAGATTGCGGTAAAATATCTCCAAGATAAAGGTTTTGAGATTATAGAACAGAATTGGCATTGTCAATGGGGCGAAATAGACATTATTGCAACCACCCAATCAGTGTGGATATTCTGCGAGGTAAAAACACGCACAAGTGAGTCAACCCAACAAGCATTTATGAATATCTCTACATCGAAACGTAAAAAGATGATAGCATCAGCGCAACAATATTTACACGAGCATAAATTAGATGATGCTATATGGCAAATTGATGCCATTGGTATAGCACTTAAACGCAACAATGAACCTAAAATTGACCATGTGGAGGATGCCCTTGATTGGTAATTTACTCATCATTCTGGGGGCAACAGCGATTGGCAAAACAGGTCTAGCAATTGAGATTGCTCAAGCTTTAAACGGTGAGATTATTGGTGCTGATAGTCGTCAGATTTATAAGTATATGGACATAGGCACAGCTAAACCAACATCCAAAGAGCGTCAAAATGCCGTACATCATCTTATAGACTTTGTAGAACCTGACGAAGATTTTACACTAGCGCAATATCAAGATAAGGCGTATTCAGCAATTGATAACATCCTGAGACAAAAGAAACTGCCGTTACTAGTGGGCGGAACAGGACAATATCTAACCGCAATAGAAGAAGGTTGGTCAATTCCGCGAGTACCTCCAAATGATGCTATTCGTGAAGAACTCTATGCTGAGGTAGAGCGCATTGGGACTAATGCCTTTCATGCAAAGCTAGATGCGGTAGATGCCAAATCAGCTGAAAAAATCCATCCGAATAATGTGCGCCGTGTGGTACGCGCCTTAGAAGTCTTTATGGAGACTGGAACACCTATCAGTGTATTACAACAGAAAAAACCACCACCCTATCGTATGATGGTTGTTGGCTTAACGATGGAACGCGAAGCACTGTATGCGCGTTCAGATAAGCGTGTTGATATGATGATTGAGAATGGTTTTGTTGATGAGGTGCGAAGCCTACTGAATATGGGTTACAATCGTACCTTAGCATCAATGAGTGCGCTGGGGTATCGTGAAATGGCTGAACATTTACTCGATGATTTATCTTTAGATGAAGCAATTCAACGCACAAAATTCAGCACACATAACTTTATCAGACGGCAAGAGGTCTGGTTTAGAGGACACGATAACGGCATCCTATGGCATAATATAGAGACACTCAATCGTACTCAATTAATAAACGATATTACCCAATGGATGCAGGAGACTTAGAGCGTGGCAGAAATTCTTGACGCCCTTCGGCGTGATGGAGACAGTTCTAATACGATTATAGGCATTGTCATTTTAGTATTGATGACTGTGTTTGTTGCGCCTGATGTACTGCCGCAACTTGTTTCTAATTCACTACCCTTCATTGATGAAGGCTTACCATGCACGTTAGTTATGCAAGCTGAAGACCGCTCTCAACATCAATCTTTAATTGGGCGTTCAGCATCTGACCCACTGACTATTCGAACAGAGATAGCGAATTATTCAGCAGATGGAACGAGTCCTATGGTAATCCGTGTCATTATCATCAATAACACGATAGGCACAGTGCCGTTTGTATTTAATCCAAATCAGGTCGTTATTGGCAATGATACGAATAGTAGTGGAATTGGCTTAATTTTTAATCCACCAATTACTGCTACTCTGGACTATGATAGAAATGGAATCGCCAATTCACGGGTTGCTGGGCAAACAAGTTTTCCACTCAGTGATATTAAGGTGCTGGGTCCGTTACAACGTTGTGTACACCGTGTGGAAATTCCTGCTAATCAAATCGCTGGAGTTCAACAAGGCGTGACACGAGTAAGAGCATATTATCGTATTTTAGGGGCTGGCACATCCCAACAAACAAATGCTGCCGTACCAATCATTTATACTGACCAAGGTTTAGGCGTGATTAGTGGTGGCTTTGTTGAATCAGCAGATGCCGTTATTCCTGTAACTGCATTCGCAAATACACAATAATTTTATTGACCTTATCTCATGTTTGTTTTAGCACAAGCAGATGGCGAACAACAGAAAGGCATATTGGATGAGTAATACCAATGAATATCCAGCAGTAGTAGTCGTTGATGGCGAGATGTCATCCCATAATTGGATATTAGAAAAAGAAGAAATGGTGCTTGGACGTGAAGACAGTTGTGATATGGTCATTCCGATGCGCCAAATATCACGCCAGCATGTGGTCTTTCGCCGTGTTGGCAAAGATAAGTATGAGGTTGAGGATTTAGATAGCAAAAATGGAACTTGGCTCAATGGCAATCGCTTTGAGGGCACACGCGAGATTAATGATGGCGATGAGGTGCATCTGGCACTAAAAGTTCGCTTGCGTTTTGTTGGCTCAGGTGTGACTGCCCCTGTTACGGGTACGATACCTGATGTCATTCCTTCGATGGGTGGTAAGGGGCGCTTAAAAATTGACCTTGAATCAAGACAAGTGTTTATCAGGGGGATTGAGCTAGACCCACCCTTGAGTTTGCCACAATATCGTTTGCTGGAATTACTGTATAAAAATCACGGTGGCGTTGTCTCGCGTGACCAAGTGGTCGAGACTGTTTGGCCCGAAGCTATGGGCGAAGGTGTGAGTGAACAAGCGATTGATGCGCTGGTACGACGCTTGCGTGATAGGCTTAGTGAAGCCGACCCTGATGTACAATATGTTGTGACAGTACGTGGGCATGGTTTCCGCATTGAAAATCCTACCTGAGTTAATTTCCCTGTTTAACAGAGCATAACAGGGAAAACAGGGATTTTTGGGCGTGAGGTACGCAAAAATAACAGGGAAATTCTTGCCTTCAAGGTTTGCAAATCGTTTGCTGAAAAACCCGATCATTTCACGTTATTATTTGATATAAAGTTATTAAGGTGCTAGACAAAGTCTAGCATTTTTTAGTTGGCAGATGTTGGTCATATCCCCGTTGATATGACCGTTTTTAATGTTAGGAAATTTGAACTCAATTTAATCTTGTTTTATTAATCCAGAAGTTTGAGGTTCAAAGCTATCTAACCATATAGTTTCGGAATTGTACTTTGTGTTTCCCCACTTTGCAGTTTCTAATCCTATGCAACGCATATCTGCACCACACAAATTTGCTTCAACAAAATTCGTATGACCGACCGTAGCGTTTGTTAGCACAGCACCTACTAAATTGGCTTTCTTAAAATCAGCCCCATTTAACATGGCATTCTCTAAATTCGCATTTTGCAAATTTGTGTTTTCAAGTAGTGCAACGGCTAAATTCGCATTTTTAAGTTCGCATTTGACATATTTGACCCATCTAAAATTGCATTTCTTAGATTGGCATATTGAAGAACAATTCCTCTCATATCTATTTTAGTCATAATCGCACGATGCAAATATCTGTATGACAAATCTATGCCGACCAAACTGGCTATAGGGAGAATTAGTTTTTCACCAGTTTCAAACTCAATGATATACACTTTATACCCTTCTAATTTCGGCATTTAAAACCAATCGTCTGTGAGAAGCCATTTTTTCATGTTATAACCCGAGGGGCAACAATGATTTTATCTCACAAAGTTGTAAACCTATAATCACACAAAAGGACAAGCATAATATGGTAAAAGTTGGATTTATTGGATTAGGCATTATGGGTCGTGGGATGGCTCGAAATCTGCTGAATAAAGGTTTTGATGTCACAGTATGGAATAGAACAGCAAGTAAGATGGAGGAATTTACTGCCGATGGTGCGTTAGGAGCAAACTCACCCAAAGAAATTGCCGAAACATGCGACATCATTATGATTTGCGTGAGTGATACGCCTGATGTTGAAGCAGTCGTCTACGGTGATGAAGGGATATTAGCAGGTATCGGTGAAGGAAATTTAGTGATTGACCACAGTACCATTAGTCCACATACAACACTAGAACTTGCCAAAGCCACTAATCAAAAAGGAGCGTTTTGGCTGGATGCACCTATCAGCGGTGGTAGTGAAGGGGCTAAGAATGGCACATTGAGCATCATGATTGGTGGAGATGCCGAACAATTTGAACGAGCGAAACCCTATTTAGAAGCCTTTGGCACAACTATTACGCATGTTGGTAAGCAGGGGGCTGGTCAGATGGTGAAACTTGTCAATCAGATTCTGGTTGTGGTGAATTGCTTGGCTGTGAGTGAGGCAATGCTATTTGCAGAAGCTGGTGGGCTTGATTTACAGGCTACCCTAGCGGCTGTTGAAGGCGGTGCGGCTGGTAGTTGGATGTTGTCTAATCGTGGGTCGCAGATGATTGTACGGGATTGGCGACCTGGCTTTACGATTAAT
The DNA here is from genome assembly GCA_965230145.1 of Phototrophicaceae bacterium. Lineage (GTDB taxonomy): Bacteria > Chloroflexota > Anaerolineae > Aggregatilineales > Phototrophicaceae > JAUZRW01. The sequence goes on along the minus strand of CBDDKI010000002.1, from coordinate 212,191 downwards.
CTCCAGCAAAAAGATTTACGGTTGGTATTGGAAGCGGCTGACCAACTCGGTATCCCCGTTTTGGCGACCAGTCTCGTCTTTAATTTGTATCGCACGTTGCAACAACAAGGGCTTGGAGAAGAAGGCAATCACGGGTTAGTTAAAGCTCTTGAAAAAATGACGGGGTTTGAAGTTGGAACAGCTGACAATTAAACCTTGATGGACGCTATGGATGGTCAATGATATGATGATAGTTAAAGAAACTATTCATAACTAGATTTCTAATAAAGGACTGTCATCATCATGACAATGAATCACACACACACTGAAAACGTTGTAGACGATACACCGACTCAGGCACGCATCTACAACAATATTCTAGAAACAATGGGCAACACGCCACTTGTGCGCTTGAACCGCTTAGGGCATGGTGTTCGGTGCAAAATTCTCGTAAAAGTCGAATATTTTAACCCCGGTGGTTCTGTTAAAGACCGCATCGGCATTACGATTATTGAAGATGCTGAACGAAAAGGTCTTCTCAAACCCGGTGGCACGATTGTTGAGGCGACATCTGGGAACACGGGTGTTGGCTTGGCAATTGCGGCAATCATGAAGGGTTATAAGTGCATTTTCGTCATGCCAGATAAAATGTCTGAGGAGAAAATTCGCGTTTTACGTGCCTATGGAGCGCGTGTTGTCGTCACCCCTACCAATGTTGAACCCGAAGACCCTCGTAGCTATTACAGTGTCGCGCAACGTTTGGTCGATGAAACACCTAATAGTATGTTAGCTAATCAGTATCACAACCCTGTTAATCCGCAAACGCATGTTGAGACAACAGGACCTGAAATTTGGCGTGATACAGCTGGCGACGTAGATGTGTTTGTGGCAGGTATTGGCACAGGCGGAACGGTTGTTGGTGTAGGGAAATATCTGAAAGAGAAAAATCCAAAAGTACAAATTGTCGCCGTTGACCCTGTAGGTTCGATTGTAAAAGACTACTTCTACACGGGTGAAATGGGTGAAGCTGAATCTTATAAAACCGAAGGCATTGGTGAGGATTTCATCCCCTCCAATTACGATTTTGACTACATTGACGATATTGTACAAGTGACTGATAAAGAGTCGATGCTCATGACCCGTCGCTTGGTGCGCGAAGAAGGTATTTTTGGTGGCAATTCTTGTGGGGCGGCATTGGCTGGGGCATTGCGCTACGCCTCAGAACGCAATCTCGGTCCCGAAGTCACAATGGTCGTCTTACTCCCTGATAATGGCTCACGATATTTGAGTAAAGTCTTTGATGATAACTGGATGCGTGAAAATCAGTTCCTAGAGAGTGATTGGTCTGAGATGACGATTAGCCACGCTTTAGAGCGTAAAACTCGTAAGAGCTTGATTGTAGCAAAATGCGACGAACCTGTGATGGATGTCATTCAGAAGATGAAAGAGAATGATATTTCACAATTGCCAGTTTTGGGCGAACGTGACCAATTATTAGGCTTAGTAAAAGAAGTCGGGCTACTGAGTTATATGCTGGCAAACGGCAGTGCTGAGGCATCCCAAACTGCGATTGAAGATGCTAACGTGATTGATGTTAATGTGCCTGATGTACGTCCAACTACCCCAATTGAAACGGTGATGAGTGTGTTCAGCACCCACGATATTGCGCTCGTCACAGAGACTGTTGCCGATAGCGACGATATGCGCGTCGTGGGCATCCTCACAAAAATTGATATGCTAGATTTCTTGACACAGAGAAATTAATTGTTCAGGGCGTGGAGTCAGTCTGCGCCCTAATATTTAGCCCTCATAAAATTTCCAAAAAGAGGAGGTTAATCCGACAGATTCAAAAATAGCATGAACTTCCTCAACCATGCGTCCGCGATAATCAGGCGACATCCGATTGTGATACCACATTTGCGATAGTTCCCATACTTTTTGTAACGTCAAATGTTCTCCGCGTTTTTCACCCGTGGTGCGAACCCATTCCTCAATATTCTCTTCAGCACGGAAGAGTAACATGGTGCTTCATGTATGAATGAGGTCGTCATACCACTCACTCACTGGAAGTGAAAAGTGAACCAATAAACTATCATCCGCCATTAGTTCGCCTGATGTAACTTGATAGATGACAGGCTCTTTAGATACTGGTAGTTGAGCTTCAATGATGGCATCTTGTTTAATCATTGCGACGATACCTAAGGTATCCCACGCACAATTTGCATAGACCCAATGTTTCCCGACTTTAACACGATAGTCAGTGGGGATTGCAGAGAGTGGATTTGCCATTCTGATGTTGCGAGTTTGAGGGTCAAGAAAAAGTTGATGGGCTGAGTCTAGTCGTTCAAGGCTGGATTGTATTTCAGCAATTGTCAAACCGAAGTTTGTTGCTAAATCACTTAGTTCAGGTGCTACCCCATTGTCTATCCAATGCTTGTAGATATTTGCCCGTAATTGCCAATCTGGTTCTGAAAGAGACATGACCATTATCCTCACACAATTGAGCAAGGTGCAGATTTCTCTACACCTTGAGTATACTTAATCTTGTAGTGCTTGACGTAAATCATTCAGTAAGTCGTCAACGTGTTCAATCCCAACACTGAGACGTACTAAGGCAGGGTCAACAGCTATGTCGCTATCAGCTGTGCTAGCGTGAGTCATGCTATAGGGGTGTTCAATTAGACTTTCTACCCCACCTAAACTTTCCGCAAGAGAAAATATTTTGGTATTGCTGGCGAGTTTTCTTGCTTCTTCTTCGCTATTTAGTATAAGGCTAACCATACCACCAAAGTAATTCATCTGACGTTTAGCGAGTTCATGTTGAGGGTGACTCTCTAAACCTGGATATAGCACTTGTTTGATTTTGTCATTATCTTCCAGCATACGGGCAACTTGAATTGCATTTTCACTATGGCGTTGCATGCGAATTGCTAGTGTTTTGATGCCCCGTAAAGTCAGAAAGCAATCCATTGGTCCGGGTACTGCGCCAACAGAATTTTGGAGAAATTTGAGTTCTTTATAGAGTGCTTCATCTTTCATTGCCAGCAAACCACCCACAACATCACTGTGCCCACCGAGATATTTGGTGCTACTGTGCATGACAATATCCGCACCGAGCTTGAGTGGTTGTTGCACAACAGGGCTAGCAAAAGTATTATCCACTGCAACAAGAACGTCTTGAGGAGCAGACTTTGCCAAAGCCGCAATATCCCCCAAAGCCAGATAAGGATTAGTCGGAGTTTCGAGCCATAGTAAGCGCGTTTTATCTGTGAAAGCATCTTTTACAGATTCGACATTTGTTTGGTCAACCCAAGTGAAATTTAGCCCGTAACGTGACAATACCTTATCAAACAGGCGAAATGTCCCTCCATAGACATCGTTGCCGACAATCACATGATCACCCGGATTGAGAAGGCGCATAATGATGTCGATTGATGCCATCCCACTCGCAAAGGCTAGACCGTAATTACCCCCTTCAAGCGCGGCGATACTCTTTTCGAGAGCTTGGCGTGTTGGGTTATCTGTGCGACTATATTCAAAGCCTTTGTGTTCAGCTGGTGCTGGCTGAACATAAGTTGAGGTTTGATAGATAGGGGTCATGATTGCCCCTGTGGTGGGGTCAGGTTCAACTCCCGCATGAATCGTCAATGTGTTGAGGTGTAACTCTTGATTATTGCTCACTGTTGGTTCCTTCATGTGTGTGTGTTTGAAGAAATAATTATTACTCAGACAGTGTAGCATGAGTTGTACTTACTTGCAGATAGTATAAAAAGAGTGGCTATTCTGCCACTCCCATATCATATCATTTCTAAGTGTTAGCGTAGTTCCTCGACACGTTCCCTATCAGCTTCTGCCTCTTCTTCCATCCCCAAAACCGAATATGCAAATGCACGCGATGAATAAGCATCGGCATCATATGGGTTCAATTCAATGGATTGTGTCAGACTAATTATTGCCGCTTCATGATTACCAGACTGCCCTTCTGCGATACCAAGATTATAGAAATGCGTGGGATTATAAGGTTCTAATTCAGATGCTCGTGTCTGGTCGTCAATTGCCTGCTCATAATCGCCAAGATAGTAATGAGCTAATCCTCGTTGCCCATAAGCGAGAGCAAAATCTGGATAATATGCAATTGCCTCAGAATAATCATCAATCGCCTCATCGTAATCTCCTAAGTCGAGATAAATATTCCCCCTATTGATATATGCTTGCACATAGTCGGGTGACAATTCAATTGCTGCATTATAGTCTGACAATGCTCTTCGTGTATTCCCTTGATAATCATAAATAATTGCTCGATTATAGAATATATCTGACAATGTAGGGTCTAATTCTTCTGCCAAATCAAGGTCTTCAACTGCGTCATTAAATAGCCCCATATTGGCATAAGCAACGCCTCTATTGATATAAATCCATGCGTCATTTTCATCAAGTTCAATTGCATCTCGGAAATAAGCAAACGCAACTGTATCTTCGCCTAAATAAAGATTAGCATTAGCAAGTCCTATGTAAACTTCTGTTGTTTCGTGTTCGACATTTATTGCCAAATTAAAATCAGCTATTGCAGAATATATATCTCCAAATGCTAGGTATAAATTTCCGCGTTGAATATATGACTGACCGAAATCTGGGAAATCTTCAATTACAGTGGAATAGTCAGCAAATGCAGAATCATAATCGCCTATTTCTTCATAAATCACGCCACGAAGCACTAAAGCAGCTGGTTGCTCTGCACCTTCCGCTTCAATTGCGTAATTAATGTCGGCAAACGCGAATTCATAATTATTTAAGAGATAATGTAATTGCCCACGATAAAAATAAGCTAAGGAAAATTCAGGGTCGATTTCTAAAGCCAATTCAGTGTCTGAAAACGACCTCTCTATATCCCCTAATTCAAGATAAAGACGTCCTCGCATCGTATAAGCTAAGGCAGAATTGGGGTCGATAGACAATGCTGTTTCTATGTCGTCAAAGGCTGCATCGTAGTTACCAAAGATACGGTGTAATGAGGCTCGATAAGAAAATGCGTCACTAATACTATCATCTTCATCGATTAATTGGTCAAACAATTTAAATGCCGCTTCATCTGAACTTGATAACCAGTAAGTCTCAATTGCATCATCTAACAAATCTTGTAAATCATTACTTTGTGCTAAAGACATAGCTCCTAAATTTAGAACTAGCATCATCAGCAAAGTATATTTCAAGTATTTCATCATTATTCCCTTATGTTATGTCCTCCTTACATATTACTATCACAAACGAAGGTAAACAATTTACGTTAGTGTGAATCAGTTGCTGATAGTGACGACTGCGATTGAAGCAGTGATTTGAGGGTTTGCATTGCCCAAATTCCAATAACAGGACCGATTGCAAGAAAGGCGAATGCCCATTCCCAGCCAAAAGTACGTTCTAGTGTGGGTATCATACGTATAGAAAATAGCGTGAGGAGAAATCCCATACTGGTTTGTAATGTGAGGGCTGTGCCGATGTATTGTTTATCGGCTAATTCACTGACACTTGCCGAAAATTGTGCCGAATCCGCTACGATAAATAAGCCCCAAATGATGGCAATGGCTGAAACAATAGTTGGATTACCTCCGAAAAATTGCCCGATAATCAATGCACAAAATCCGCTTACGCCCATAGAGATTGATGTCACCGTAGAGCGTCCGATATTATCGGCTAGCTTGCCTGCAATCACACTTCCAAGCCCGCCAGCAGAGATTGCTACAAAGGTCACAAATCCTGCTGCACTACCTGACAAATTCTGGATGGCAAAACTCGCAGTTAAGAAGGCAAATAGCCATGCCCACATCGCGTAGAGTTCCCACATATGCCCTAAATATCCGAGATTCGCTAACATCACTTTTTTGTTGCTAACCACGTATTTAATATCACCTAACTTGAATTTTGGAGCTTTCGTTGTATACGGTCCTTCATAGACAAATACAACACCGATGATGCCTCCCAAAGTTGCTAATCCTGATGCCAACCAGAGAACCTGTTGCCACTGCCCTAGCCCACCGAGTGCGTTCAGCAAATGTGGTGCGGCAGAGCCTATGGTCAAGGCACCGACTAATAGACCAATGCCCAATCCTCTATCTTCTTTTGTCCAAGTAGACATGATTTTCATGCCGACAGGATAGACACCAGCTAAGAAAATCCCTGTGAAAAAGCGTAGCCATAAAGCAATTACAGGCGAACCTGCAAAAACAGGAATAAGAGCAGTAGTAAGTGCTGCAAGAAATGTTGACCCAGTAAAAAAGTATCTGGCTGGGATACGGTCAGCTAATGTGAGAATTGCCGACCCTAAAGCACCAACCACAAAGCCAATTTGAACTGACATTGTAAGCCACGCGCGTCCACTTTCATTCAGTTGCCAGAGTTCAGTTAAATCAGGTGTTACGGCTGAGGCAGAAAACCAAACTACCATAGCCAATAATTCAGATAAGGAAAGTAACAATAAGACACGCCATTTTTCAGACGAGTTGGACACTTGCATAGCATTATTCCTAAGTGACGGTAATTATCCATCATATTAGACTGCAAATCTGACATTTGTACTACATAGAAATCTGACTTAAAAATTTTGTGAGGGTAACATGAGCGTTACGTCACTGATATAATGGTATGAATTACTAAAGTACAATGAGAGTTATATGGCAGAGAACGAACAAGTTAATGATTGGCATGAAGCCCTTGACCTAGTTGGCGAATTAGTTCGCCCTGATGGCAATGATGGTGACTCAGCCGAGCAACAAGCGATTGCCCGTAGTTATACAGTCAATCGGGCAAGACGACGCTTAAATCTACACAAAAATACAGTAGCCACAGCTATCGAAAATGGCATTTTCAGCGCATTTATCGACCCCGATGAGAACCAACGCATCCCTGCGGACGAAGTTGAAAATGCTCTACAAGACGAAGAAATCTATGAAAATATAGCTTTACATGAGCGCATCAGCGCACGTGAAATTGCGGACGCAATGGATGTTAAAACGGCAACGGCACGGAAGCGGTTGCGCCAAAAAGGCATTGACTTTAAAAAGCCTGAATGGCGTGCGATACGCGGTCAGTGGAATTTACCTGAAACCTTACGTGAGTTTCGCACATTGGTAAGTGAACAACGCGAGGCAAAACGTCGGCAAAAGCGTAATAAACGCGAAGATGATAAACGTCGGCGCGAGGAAAAGCGTGAACAAGAACGGCAACGTCGTGCGGAATTACGCGCCCAATTGGTAGCGAGTTTTCCTGCATGGTCAGAGCTAGACCGTTCAAAGCAACTGATGATGTTGCATGTAGGTCCGCCGAATAGTGGTAAAACCCATGATGCGATTAATCGTCTAGCAGAGGCTGGTGAGGGTTGGTATCTTGCACCCTTACGTTTACTGGCTTGGGAAATTTTCGACAGATTGAATGCGCGTGGTGTGCCTTGTAATCTGCTCACTGGTGAGGAGTATATCCCGATTGAGGGCGCACAAATTACAGCATCCACAATAGAAATGTTTAATCCGAACGCCCCCGGTGAAGTCGTCATTATTGATGAAGCTCAGATGCTAGCCGACCCCGATAGAGGTTGGGCATGGACACGCGCTTTGATGAGTTCAACTGCGCCTGAAATGCACGTTATCGCGCCTCATACAGCCAAAATGCTGATTCAGAAGATGGCAGAGGCTGCGAATATCCCCATGGGAACAGTCGAGCATCAACGCCTGACACCTATTCGAGTTGCCAATAAGCCTTGGTCTTTAGAAAACCTACCTGACAAAACAATTTTGGTCGCCTTCTCACGAAAGATGGTTCTAACGCTTAAAACACGTTTAGAGGCAATGGGACGCAACGTTTCTGTTGTTTATGGAGGATTGCCACCAGAGGTGCGTCGCAAGCAAGCAGAACGCTTTGCCAATGGCGAAACGGAAATCTGTGTGGCGACAGATGCTGTCGGCATGGGCTTAAATCTACCTGCTGATAATGTCTGTTTTTGGGAGATGGATAAGTTTGATGGGCGTGATATTCGCACCCTTTACCCAGCTGAAATCCAACAAATTGGTGGACGTGCGGGACGCTTCGGTTTCTCAGAAGCTGGTGTTGTCGGCGCAACCCGTCGAGGCGATTTGAGATTACTCAAAAACTTATTTTACCAGACTCCGCCTGACCTCACTCATGCAAGAGTTGCTCCATCGGTCGAAGATTTGCAGATGATACCGGGTAGCTTACACGAACGCCTTGAGGAATGGGGGCGATTACAGAGTATTCCGCCTGATTTGCGCGGTGCAGTGCGGACGGCAGATTTAGCAGAACGGGTAGAATTGGCTAAGATGCTCAATGATTTGCAGGTAGCAAAATTAGGTATTGCCCACGCTGTGCAATTGGTCAATGCGCCGACGCGCAAGAGTACACGCGAGTTTTGGTATGATTGCGCTGTAGCGATAATTGACCGTGTACCGATGCCATTACCTCCTGAACCACCTGCTCAAATTAATGATTCTGGCTCACTCGATTACATCGAAATGTGTATTGCTTGTGCGGATGTATATTTGTGGCTTGCTCATCGCAGGGAATTTGCAGAATATGGCGAGCATCTTGAAATGGTCAAGGAAGACCGCAGGAATTGGTCAGATTTGATTGATGATGCCCTACTCAATAAAATTCGTACCATGTATTTGCGTGGGCGACGGTGAAAAACTATCATGGCTTATGATGAAACAATCAAGTGTGTTGAGGAAGAGTTAAATTACACTTTTGATTATCTTGATGCGTTTTTTGACTTATCAGAAGACAGATTACAATCACGCTTGAATGAACACGAATGGTTAATAAGCGAAATTTTAGAGCACATAACTTTAACCAGCCATTTTCTAATGATTACGCTAAAGCAAAGTCTTGATAAAGTGATTCGACGCGCCAAAGAATTGCCTATTCCTGATGATAATACTAAGCTTGACCGAATAATTGAAATTAGTGATCCAGATGCTTTCGATTGGATTCGTCCAGAACATATGCAACCAACAGGTCAAGTGTCTCATGCAGATGTAAGAGCGACAATGAAACAGCAGAAAGCAGAGTGTCTTGAAATTTTGGGCAAAATAAGAAATGGTGAAGGCAATCTTCATCGCGTTAGAATGTCTGTACAAAATTTGGGTAAATTGAATATGTATGAGTGGATGTATTTTCTAATACAGCACGCTAAACGTCATTGTGTTGAAATTGAGCGTATATGTGAGCTTCATCATATTGAGTTTTCAAAACTTAAATGAAAGTTTTCAGAGGGAACTGAACAGTTCCCTCTGAACTTTTGCTTAGTTGGTTGCCATCTCAAGATATTCAAAATTGAGAGTTTCTGATAGGTCAATGCCTAGAATATCCATCATCTCACGGATAAATACAGCTTTATTCTCGGCATCACTCATTGACCATGTACGGGTCTTAATTTCAACGTACATGCTATCACTTTCTGGTTCAATGAATTTATCTATGTTGACAAAAAAGAGTGTCCCTTTGTAGAGAATACGCCAACGTCTACGGTCTTTCTGTAGTTTACGGCGTTCACCCCCTTGGAAATATTCTTCGTAAAAGCGTAACGGGTGACTAGCTGGTGCAATAAAACGAGAATGTGATAAGACAGCGGCATCTTTAAGAATTTGTTCTTTTTCAGCGGTGGTGTAGGTTAAGCGCATTCGTACCGATTCGACATTACCATCAGCATCTATGCGGTCATCCTCACGGTAACGAATCCGATGCTGTTCAGGTTCATCAAATAAGAAATAGGTGTCGTATTGACGATAATGTACAGCGCGTGTGACTTCTACATTTTCATGACTGAGCAATTCTTCGATAATTGATGGGTCTGTCAATTTGGATTTCATCTGGATTTCAAAGGACTCTGCTCGTTCAACATCCACTGAAACAGCAACCAGCTTATGCAATGGATTTTGCTCAATTTTACCCAAGAAGTCACCTACTCGTTCTGCATAGTTTGAGGCTTCTTGACGCAAGGCTTGTTCATCAATTGTCATGAGCTGACGGTCTTTCATCAGGAATTTGCCATGCACAATTGTATGTTGAACATCACTACTCTTTGCTGCATATACCATCTGTGAATAAGGCGCATCAGGATTAAAGTCAAACCGTGGCATATTATGGGTTGGCTGTGCATCCACGATGATAACATCGGCTAACTTACCTTCTTCAAGGCTACCTGTGACGTCTCCCATTCCCAATGCTTTCGCCCCATTAATTGTTGCCATTTGTAAGGCTTGTTTAGCTGGCAAAGCAGTCGGATTATTCGGGGTAACTTTTGCAAGTAATGCTGCAAGGCGCATCTCCTCGAACATATCAAGGTCATTATTACTGGCAGGCCCATCTGTACCAATCGCTACATTAAGTCCCATTTCTAGCATTTGAGTAATAGGGGCGATGCCGCTTGCCAATTTGAGATTAGCTGAGGGACAATGTGCAACGGAGCCATTATGTTTCTTGAGCATACGCATCTCATGCTCATCAATATGGACACAATGAGCGGCAATAATGGGTACATCCAAAATACCTTGATCTTTGACCCAAGGCACAACGGTTTTGCCATATATTTCCATACTATCGTCAACTTCGCGTTCTGTTTCCGCAATATGGATCATCAAGGGACGGTCATACTCTTTGGCAAGGTCAGCGCTTTTGCGGAGTGTTTCTTCGGTATTAGAATAGGGAGCATGTGGCGCAATTGTTGGTTTTATGAGCGGATGATCTTGCCACTTTTCTATAAATTCACGGGTATAAGCGAGGCTATCTTCGTAGGTTGCCGCATCTGGTGTCGGGAATTTGAGGATAGATTCACATAATAATGCACGTAAACCAGCATCAGCGGTGGCTTCTGCAATATCCGATTCAAAATAGTACATATCTGAGAAGGCTGTTACCCCGCCGCGAATCATCTCAGCGCAGGCTAGAGTTGTCCCTAATTTTACAAATTCTGGGCTGACAAACTCACGCTCGACTGGCATGATGTAGCCCATTAGCCAGACATCTAAGCGTAAATCATCTGCCATTGCACGTAATAAGGTCATCGGTACATGCGTATGAGCATTGATGAGACCAGGCATGATATATTGCCCTGTACAATCAATGATTTCAGGCGCATTATATTGATCTTCTAAGTCCGCTTGCTTGCCAAGCCCAACGATTTTAGAATCTGCAATCACTAACATCCCATCGTTGATGATGGTATAGTCCTGATTCATGGTAATTATTGTGCCATTGGTTAGAATTATGTCTGCTTTTTTCAAATTTAGCCCCTTTGCTCTTTCGACATTAAATTTGCGCGATTATACTGGCAAGTATAAAGTGTGCAAATAAATTAATAAACACGTTAAGGAATAAGAGACGGTATGGTCGCACGTTTACGCCCTTATACCCTATTGATAGAAGCAGGCTTGCTTGGATTATTTTTTGTGCAAGCCTTACGATTTGTAATTGGTGCATTGTATAGTCGCGTTGCAAGTGCTGGTTTAGTCAGTGCATATGCAGAAGGATCTTTTGATACGACTATCGCTGGCATTGTTGACCCTGCTGCTGTAAGTAATGATATTATGTTTCTAGGTGTGGTGATTGCTCTACCCCTCTTAACATTGCTGATTGGGCGTTTCCGATGGACACCCTTGATCGGTGCAATCATCTTGATTGCTGGTCGTGCTATAATGACTTTTCCCCTTGATTCCATTAGTCCATTGCTTGCAAGCGAGATTGCAATTGCTGGTGGCTTATTCACGATTTGCACATGGGTTGCCCAGCGTAGTAAGAGTATACCATTCTATTTCGTACTTGGGTTCGCCTTTGACCAAGTAATACGCGCATTTGGTAACACCCTTGACCCGACAGTATTCAATGCTTCACGCTTATTCGACTCAGGTTATGGAGTAATTGACTTCTTCACTATTCTGGTTATTTTGCTGGTTAGCGCTGGAATCGTGAGTTTATTCAATGTGATGATAGCGACTGAGAAAGAGAACGAACGCCTCCGTGATGGACAAACAGTGGATGCTAACCGAGGCTTACTGACCTTTTGGGGTGCGCTCGGGATGGCTGGGCTTTTATTCGTTGAATTGTCTTTACTTGCTCTTCCCAATGCAATTATGGGACGCGCGGGAACAGAGCTTTATCAATTATTTGTTACCCTAACACTGATTGCTACATTATTACCGATTATCCCAGAGGTTCGCGCTCAAGTACGTTCATTGATTGCACCTTTTGACCCGACAACGCGCGGTTGGATTTGGTTAATTTTTGTTGCGCTATTGATTGTGGTTGGAACACGCATTCAGCGTCTGCCAATTGCTGGTAGTGCTTTAGTGCCATTAGGTGGCTTTACATTGGTTTTCGCACAGGCGAGTGTGAGCTTGATGTGGTGGTGGTTAGTCCGCCCAAAAACTGACGATGAGCGAAATCTTGGCGGTTTGTGGATGGTCATCATGGTAGGTATCTTCGGCTTGCTTGTAATGAGCGATATTTTCACCTATGAATATGCTTTCGTGCGACCCTTTTTAATTGCTGGTAATCCCAGCTTAACTGAAACTTTAAACTCGATATTGTTACCCCTACTGCGTGGATTTAGAGGCATCGGGTTGGGAGTTATCTTATTGTCGGTTTTGTTAGCAAGCCTGCCTATGATTCAAGCGACACGCCGAATTCCTTGGCGTGGTGGCAAACTAACACAATCTGCTTTGAGTTTAATTTTTCTAGTCATCGTAACGGCATTAGCCTCATTCGCAGCTCGCCCACCGCTTGTTTCAGGTGTAACCAATGTCCAGACGATGCGAATTGGCACGTATAACATTCATGCTGGCTATAGTGAATTCTACGGGCTTACGTTACCAAGAATTGCCAATGACATCGCCTCAAGTGGTGTATCTGTAGTCATGTTGCAAGAAGTCGAAGTTGGACGCTTGACGAGTTACGGTGTTGACCAGTCCTTATGGTTAGCGCGTCGCTTAGGGATGGATGAGCGTTTTTATGCCACAAACGAGGGTATTTTCGGCTTAGCGGTTTTATCCAGAGTGCCTATTGCTTTCAACGATGGCATCTTGATACCTAGTATTGATATTCAAACAGGCTTGCAGCGCGTACAAATCCAGCCGAATACCAATATCAACAGTGTTATCACGCTGTATAACACGGAATTGGGCTTTTTATTACAGGGTGAGGGTTTGGGAGATTTGGAAGTCAACCAACAAACACAACTGCGAACAATTATTAGTGTGATTGAGCAACAACGTGTCAACGATTATGGTGGACAACTGGGACGTACTATTTTAGGGGGTACATTCCACAACGTATCGAGTTCACCTCTAATGGATATTGTCCGAAATTATGGTTTCAATGACCCCTTTGCTGGGACGAATTTGACCCTGACCTCAACGCTGAATCGCTCCAATCTTGAGCCTGCCCGCATTGATTTTCTGTGGGTTTGGCAACAATCCTTGCCACAAGTTGGCGTGAATGTAGTCGAATCAAATGCCTCTGACCATCGCATGGCGTATGTCGAATTTCAGATACAGACAGGGAATTAGAATTCTGAGTTAAAAAGGCAACGGTAAATGAAAAACCTCTCTGAGTTTTAGGGGAGGTTTTTGTGCAAATTTAGGATTCATCGGTTTCTGGTAGTAAGTCACTATTCGATAGTTCAAAGACTTCTGCATCATCCTCAGCTAATGTTTCAGCCAAGAGTGCCTCGGCTTCAGCTTCAATTGCTAGTTGTTCGTGCCATGCTTTGACAGCATCTTTTACTTCTTGCGACCAACCATGTGCTTCGACCTGTTTGAGGGCAACCCGTGCAGCCGATTGTGCAGCGACCCGTTTACTTGAGCCAGACCCCTCAGCAATGATGACATCTGCAATAATGACTTCCACCACAAACTCCCGTTCATGGTCAGGTCCATTGGAATCTTTGAGTCGATATTGTGGTGTATAGCGCAAATCAGCCTGACTAAGTTCTTGTAACATGCTCCGAGCATCTTTATGTAGGTCATTTTCAAGCACATATTCCAGCAAGTCATTGAGTGGTGGCAAAACAAATTCTTTAACAGCATCTAAGCCTCTATCAAGATACATTCCTCCGATAAGGGCTTCATAGCCACGACACAAGTTATTGACTCGTGTGCGCCCACCACTATTTTCTTCACCTTTGCCAATTAATAAATACTCACCCAATTGAATATCACGCGCTAAAATCGCTAAGGAATCTGTCCGAACGAGAGCCGCACGTAGTTGGGTCAGCTCCCCTTCGGAAATATCCGCAAAGCGACGAAATAGCATATCTGCAACAATTAGGTCTAGAATAGCATCTCCTAAAAACTCAAGGCGCTCGTTATCACGCAGTTCTTCGTCGACCTCATTAACAAACGAACGATGCGTCAAGGCGCGTTTGAGCATATCAGGGTTTAGGAAATGCACACCAATTAGATTTTGGTACGCTTTAATATGGTCTTGTTCAGTCATTGAACCTCTTTAATACTAATGATGCGTTGTGTCCACCAAAGCCAAATGAATTTGTCATTGCGTATTGCATTGGAAACTCGCGCGCTTGGTGTGGAATATAATCCAAATCGCATTCAGGGTCTGGATTGCTTAAATTAATGGTAGGGGGTGCGACCTGATTTTGCAATGATAAGACTGTAAAAGCCACTTCCATTGCGGATGTTGCACCCATTGCATGCCCCATCATACTCTTAGTTGCACTCATTGGAATATTATAGGCATCGTCCCCAAAAGTCAGTTTGACTGCTTTTGTCTCCATCGGGTCATTGAGGTCAGTTGCTGTACCATGGGCATTAATGTAATGAATATCTGTTGGATTCAGCTGAGCATCCAGTAAAGCTAAACGCATAGCTTCTGCCGCACCAGAGCCATCGGGTATCGGGGCTGTACGGTGAAAAGCGTCGGTTGTAGAGCCATAGCCCAGCAACTCAGCATAAATATGTGCGCCTCGTTTTTTGGCAGATTCGAGTGTTTCAATGGTAACTATCCCACAACCTTCACCAAAGACAAAGCCGGTACGGTCACGGTCAAAAGGACGCATGGCTTCATCGACATTATTGGTTCGCGAATATGCACGCATCCTGTCGAACACAGCCAGACCTAAATTCGTGATGGGATAATCTGAGCAACCTGCTATTGCCCTATCAATTCGTCCTGCTCGTATCAAATCAAAGGCATGTCCGATATTATCTGCGCCTGTTGCACAAGCTGATACCTGCACAGCAGAGGGTCCTTTTGCTCCTGTCATCATAGCAATTAGATTATTCCCTGCATTGACAACAAGCATCGGGATTGCAAAGGGAGTCATCTTGCGAGGGTCATTTGTTGTGTAGATAAGTTCAATATACTCTTGATAACGTCGTAAGCCACCTGTTGATGAGGCGATTAATGTGCTGGATTTATGGGCAGTTTCCTCTGTGACCTCAAAGCCTGAATCAATAATGGCTTCTTTGGCAGCAGTGATGATGTAATGTTGATGGTAGTCAGTCCGACGAATATCTTTGAAATCTACCGTGTCTTCTGGCTGATAATTCTTGAGTTCTGCCGCGATTTTCGCACGATAGTTACTAGTATCAAAATAGGTAATCTCACTGACAGCATTTGTCCCTGCAAGGAGATTTTCCCATGTATCTTTAACTGTATTGCCTAATGGTGATACAACACCAAGACCTGTCACGACCACACGTCGAGACATGTCCCCTCCTAAGTCATTGTCATTGAGCGAGTAGATTCTGTGGTTGTACCATAGCCATAAGTTGAATGCTAGGCACGGTCATCTGGATTGGGTACATAGTCACCTTCAATCCACGCAGTGCCTGATGCGCCAACTTCTTTCTTCCAAACAGGGACAATCTCTTTAAGGCGGTCGATGCCATAGCGCGCAGCTTCAAAACAACCATCATCTCGATGCGCCGATGAACAAGCAATCAGAACCGTATTTTGTCCGACTTCTAACCGACCAATACGTTGGGCTATAGCAATGCCTTGAACTTTCGGGAATTTTTCGCGAATTTCAGTAGCAACTTGTTTCATTTTAGCAATTGCCATCGGTTCATAGGCTTCATATTCAAGATATTCTGTTTGCGGGATGTGCCCGTCTTTGTTGGTTTCACCCCGTACCATCCCACTGAATAAACATACTGCCCCCGTTGCTGGTGTCGTAATACTCTCGATGATTTCGTCATGGTCTATCGATTCATTGGGCAAACGATAAATTTCAGGCAATTCACCACTACCACCACTTACAGGAGGGAAAAATGCAACCTCGTCCCCATCTTTAACGGTATCTTGAGCAAAAGCATATTCTTCATTGATGGAAGCTAATGCCGCATTCAAGTTTGCTTCTATCTCAGGGTAACGTGAGATAAGATTATCGCGCACGGTTGCTAAGGTACTGCTCTCGCTGGGTAATTCTAGTGACAGACGTTTTGTTCCCGTTAAATCTTTTAGTGTGGCAAAAAATAGAATATTAATCTGCATGGGTTTCCTCCGCGATGTAATCTCCATGTATTCCACCACGTTTTTCTAACAAGCGAATGTCAGAAATTCGCATGGTTCGGTCAACCGCTTTCGCCATATCATAAATTGTCAATGCTGTGATGCTCACTGCCGTTAGCACTTCCATTTCAATGCCTGTTTTGCCGATTGTCCGCGCATAAGCCTGAATGCGAATTGCATTTGCGTCTTCATCAAGGCTGAGGTCAACACCGATTTTAGTTATTGGCACTGGATGACAAAGTGGAATGAGTTCAGATGTTTTCTTTGCGCCCATAATCCCTGCAATGCGCGCAACGGTCAGCACATCACCTTTTTTCATATTACCTTCTTGAATTAGGCGCAAGGTATCCGCTTGAACATAGATTGCCCCTTCGGCAACTGCGATGCGTTCAGTATCGGGTTTGTCACCGACATCAACCATATCAGCGCGACCCTGTTCATCTAAATGTGTGAGTTTATCGGACATAGTGTTCCTTTTTATTTTTATAGACCAATTTACTGTCAAATTCTTTCGTGAATATCAAACGTATACGTTGTATTAGTTTAGGTATCGATGGCTTGTTTTGAATTAGTACGCCAAGTATACTGGCTCTATAGTCTATTCATTTTAACATTTTGGAGTAAAAAAGACGTGGGCATTTTCCGACGCGGCTTATCAAAAACACGACAGTCCTTTTTCGGGCGTATGACACAGATGCTCGGTGGATCTGAAATTGAAGAAGAAACATGGGAAGACCTCGAGGCAATGATGCTTCAAGCAGATATGGGGGTCGATACTACCCACACGGTAATTGAATATTTGCAAGAAGAAGTCCGTGCTAAGGGCTTAACTAATACGCGCCAATTAGAAAAATTATTAAAAAGTTCACTTTTGGCACTGGTTGACCAAGAAACTGCCCCACTCGACATTTCAGGGAGGGACTTATCAGTCATTCTGATTGTGGGAGTTAATGGTAGTGGTAAGACTACCTCTATTGCCAAATTAGCCAATCGCCTCAAACGCTCAGGTCGTAAGGTAATGGTTGCGGCAGGTGATACATTCCGTGCGGCGGCAATTGAGCAATTACAAAGATGGGGCGAGCGTATTGATGTGCCTGTTATCGCCAACAAACCGGGTAGTGACCCTGCTGCAGTCGCATACGATGCAGTTGAAGCGGCAAAAGCTAGCGGAACAGACGTACTTATCATTGATACAGCAGGTCGCCTGCATAACAACCATAACTTAATGCAAGAATTATCAAAAATCCAAACTGTCATTCAAAAATCTATCCCTGATGCTCCGCATGAAATCATTCTAGTTTTGGATGGTACAACGGGGCAAAACGCCCTGCGCCAAGGTATTAAATTCGCTGAATCTGTTGATATAACAGGATTAATTGTCACAAAATTAGATGGTACATCGAAGGGTGGGATGCTGTTTTCGGTTTATAACGAGCTTGATGTCCCAATACATTTTATCGGTTTGGGTGAAGGCATAGATGACCTCGTCTATTTCCAACCTAAAAACTTTGTTGATAGCCTCTTTGAAGAAGAATGACCTCCCTCAATTCGTATTTTTAATAAAGTACCTGTGGGCATTACAGCATATGCCCACATAATACTTTTTAGATGAAATTGAGGACACAATGCAAGAAATTACCAGCTTTCAAAACAGTAAAATTAAATTAGCTAACAGATTGGTTAGTAAGCGACACCGGGACAAAGAAAAACTTTTCCTCGTTGATTATGCGCGCGATTTGAACCGCGCATTAGATAATCAATATCAGATAGAATTTGCTTTTTTTTGTGAAGCACTTGCAACTGAGGATGATAAGGTCTTATTACCCCAGCTTAATGATAATTTGGTTTATCACATCAATAGTGATCTGATGGCAAAAGCAAGTTATCGGCAAAATCCAGGTGGATTAGTAGCGATTATGCAGCAAAAACCTCTGCTAACAGTGACTTCCCTACAAAACTCTGAGCTAACGTCCAATATTCTTGCCTTAGTAGATTTGCGTAAACCTGGCAACATCGGTGCATTATTACGTACTGCCGATTCAGCAGGATTTACTAGCATTTGCTTGATCGATTCAGCACTCGATATTTATAATCCGAATATCATTCGTGCCAGTACAGGAACAGTCTTTCTGAATAACATCTACCAGATGACATCAGACGAAGCAGTAAATTTCTTTAAAGAGAATAATATCTCTATTGTGGCGGCACACTTAGAAGGGCAACAAAGTTTGTATGATGTAGATTTTCGTTCTGAGCATAAGGTGATTGTACTTGGAACGGAAGATACGGGCTTAAATGAGGAATGGGTTGGATTTAGTAATGAATTAGTCAAAATACCTATGATTGGACAAGTATCTGACTCCTTAAATGTATCGGTTTCAGGGGCGATTTTTATGTATGAGGCGTTGCGTCAGCAGCAATTCGGATAGCATTTCAACTAGACGCTTCAGCCCTTATTACACCAGAATAAATATAAAGAGAGACAATCAAATGGACAATATTAGCCAATTAACAACCATGCGGGACGAATTTGCTCGCATGATGGATCAATTGAATATCGAAGATAAAGCCAAAGAAGTCATAGCATTAGAAGCAGAAGCTGCTGCACCTGATTTCTGGAATGATTCAGATACTGCACAAAAGAAAATGCAGAAAATGTCACGCTTAAAAAACCAAGTCGAAAAATGGCAGAAAGTCTATGCACGTGTATCTGATGCGCTTGAACTTGCTGAATTAGACGACCCTGACCTTGAAGAAGAATTGAGCAACGAAACCAAGTCTCTAACAAAAGTTTACGATAGCATGTCATTAGAGGCAATGTTATCTGGCGAATATGATGCGGAAGATGCCCTTCTCTCCATCCATGCAGGCGCAGGCGGAACGGAAGCACAAGATTGGGCGGCAATTTTAGAGCGGATGTATGTTCGCTGGATGGAAACAAGTGGTTATAAAGTCAGCATTATTGATAAAACTTACGGTGAAGAAGCTGGCATAAAAAGCGTAACCTTGTCGGTTTCTGGTGACAATGCTTATGGGTACTTGCAAAGTGAGCAAGGCGTTCATCGTCTAGTCCGTATTAGCCCTTACGATTCAAACGCTCGTCGCCATACGTCATTTGCCAAAGTCGAACTCGTGCCAGATATTGCCGATGATATAGAAATTGAAATTGCCCAATCAGATATTCGGGTTGATGTTTATCGCGCATCAGGACCAGGGGGACAAAGTGTAAATACCACTGATTCAGCGGTTCGTATTACCCACATTCCAACGGGTATCACCGCACAATCACAAAATGAGAAAAGCCAACATAAAAATAAAGAACAAGCGATGAAAGTTCTCAAAAATCGTTTGTGGGAAGAAGAACGACGCAAGCAAGAAGCAGAAATGGCAGAACTCAAAGGTGAGAATGTAGATGCAGGTTGGGGTAATCAAATACGTTCTTATGTATTGCATCCTTACCAAATGGTCAAAGATTTACGCACACGTTACGAGACAGGTAATACATCAGGTGTTTTAGATGGCGACCTCGATGCCTTTATGGAAAGTTATCTGCGCTATAAAATTGGCGATAACGAAGTTAGTGAGGCAACTAAAAGCTAAATCACCTAATTTTCCTGATAATGAAGGCACACAGGTGTCTTCATTGCAACAATTTAGTCCCCAACTAGATACTCCAATTTATATCAATAATAAAAAACAATAAAAATTGAGAAAATCAGGCTAATCTTATTTTTAAGATTGATGCATTCCATATAGAATTTATGTAACGAATTAATTCATTCTTGAAGGAAGAATAATGTCTTTAAAAGATCAAATGCGTAAAAAGAAGCAATCTCTTGGCGGTGGCAAAGCTGATGCAGAGGACTCTGGCGGCTCAATGAAAGACCACATGCTCGCTCGCAAAGAAAAAGCGGAGAAAAAAGCCAGTAGCTTACGCAGTCGGATGGTATCCCGTGCTGAGGAAGCTGATGATGATGCCGATGAAGAAGAAGATGAGATTGATGATGAAGAACTCTCTGCGGCAATCGACACTGCTAAAGAACGCTATGATGACCTCGTAAAACGGGTACAGATGACCGATATTATTCGTGAAACAACCGCATTAGGTAGTCAAATTGAAGGATTACCAGAAGCGATAGATGGCGTTCGTTCAAGAGGCTACAAATTCCGTAGCTATCTTGAAAATAAAATTGAAGTTATGGCAGGTCAATGGGATGACATCAATGACCGCGTTGAACACTGGTTAGATGAAGAAGCCGCAGACCTAGATGATGAATTAGCCGATGCTGAAAAAGCCTACCGTCGTTTAAATCGGCGTAAAACTGAAAGTCGGCTTGAAAGCCTAAACGAGGCACTAGACACTCTCGAAAGCCAAGTTGAAGCCAGCGAAGAGAAAATCAAAGCTGTTTATGAAGCTGTCGACCGTGAAATGAGTACAACATCCCGTCAATTACGCACTGTCAACCAACAGCTAGACTGGTTAGAGGCTGCTGATGTGACTCTTAATGCTGGTGAAGGCTTATTTATGGCGGCAGAAGCAGAGTGGGATGATAACCGTGATAAGCCAGATGGTTTTATCTATGTAACTGACCAACGTATTATCTTTGAACAGAGTGAGAAAAAAGGCGGGATGTTAGGCTTCGGCGGGAAGAGCGTCAAAGAAGTTTTGTGGGAAGTCTCGCATGACCAAGTTGAAAAAGTAGTGCCAGCCAATGAAGGTTTTGGTGGTGGCAAAGATATGATGACCCTCAAACTAGGCTCAGGTGCGCCATATGCCGAAATTATTTGCGAAATCAAAGGTGGTATTGAAGCGGATTATTGGGCGCAACAAGTTAGCCGTGCTGTTAAAGGCTTGATTAACCAAGATAGTGCCGTTGAACCAGACCCAGAACTAATTGAACGCCTACAAAATGCACCGACTGAATGCCCTAATTGTGGTGGTGTACTAGATAAATTAGTAGCTGGTGCGAATGAAGTTACGTGTAAATACTGTGGAAATGTTGTACGCATATAAGCTAGAAAACACACTAATTTTCTCTTAGAATGAGTCCCTGATAGTTGACATTTTAACTGGATGGGACTATCATGCTTGTAAAGTGCTATAAAAGTATAAGAATCCTTTTTAGGCGACACAATCCTCCTTGACAAAAATAGTTGAGGTGGATATAATGTGTTGCTTATAGTTGTCCTTTTTTATTGGGTGAGAAAAGGCAATCGACGTTAAGATAGTATCCCCTTAACGCGAGACTATTAACATCAGTCCGATAGCACCTCATATCATCATCAACCCTCAATATACACGTGTGTAGCGCAGAGGAGGAACGCCATTGGAGGCGAAAGAATTCAGCGCACTCCGCATTAGCCTAGCTTCGCCGGAGCAAATCCGTTCATGGTCTTACGGTGAAGTAACGAAGCCTGAAACCATTAATTACCGTCGTTTGCGTCCTGAGAAGGATGGCTTGTTCTGTGAAGCTATCTTTGGTCCAACGCGGGATTGGCAATGCTATTGTGGCAAATATAAGAACATCCGCTATCGTGGCATCGTCTGCGATAAATGTGGTGTTGAAGTAACCCGTTCGTCCGTTCGTCGTGAACGTATGGGTCACATTGATTTAGCGGCTCCTGTTGCCCATGTTTGGTATACACGCCGCGTACCAAGTTATCTTGGTTTGTTGCTTGATGTAAGCCGTCGTAATCTTGACCGTGTACTGTATTTTGCACAGTATGTTGTCACAGGTATTGACGAAGATACTCGTAATCGCGCCATTGACCGTATTAAGAAAGAACTCTCTTATAAAGAGAAGGAACTCGGTGGTGATATTGATGAGCGCATGTCAGAAATTAAAGGGAATCACGATGATATTGTGACCCAATATGAAGACCGTGCGGCAGAGATTACACAACACTTCGACAATGAATTAGCACGCCTGAGTGACACGAGTGTTCAAAAAGCGACTGCCCTCACAGAAGAAATTGAAGGCAATCTCGGCAAAAAAGCTAAGAATGACATCATCTTAGAATTGCTTGACCAAGAGAAGGTCATCGTTGCTAAAGGTGAAAAAATCACAGATGAGCAAATTCAACAAGTTCAAGATGAGGTCAATTTCTTCCTCGGTAATTTACAAACCGAGATTGAAAATATGCGTCAGCAAGAACTGGAAAAACTCTCTGGTGAAGTTGATAACATTTCCACAGAAGTTAATAGCACACTTGACGAACATCTTGGCGAATTAGAAACCCGTCTCAGCAATGTTCGTGCGAGTGCTGAAAAGCAAATCCAAGAATTACAAGATTTGCAGGTTTTGCAATTCCTTTCAGAGAATCGTTACCGCGAACTCAAAGGAAAATATGGCAATGTTTTCCAAGCTGATATGGGTGCGGAAGCATTCTATACCATTTTACAAGGGCTTGACCTTGAAACATTAGCCACAGACCTGTGGAAAGAAGTCCGCACCACACGCTCGAAACAACGCAAGAAAAAAGCAACAAAACGTCTGCGCGTCGTTGAGAGCTTAAAAGGCAGTACAAATCAATCTGAATGGATGATTTTGACTGTTCTACCTGTAATTCCGCCTGATTTGCGCCCAATGGTGCAACTCGATGGTGGTCGTTTTGCAACCAGCGATTTGAACGATTTATATCGTCGTGTGATTAACCGTAACAACCGTTTGAAGCACCTACTTGAACTGGGTGCGCCAGATGTGATTGTACGGAATGAAAAACGCATGTTACAAGAAGCTGTTGATAGCTTGATTGATAACAGCCAGCGTGGTAAAGCCTTATCGCGTCGTGGTCGTCGTGAATTAAAATCTTTGAGCGATATGCTTAAAGGTAAAAAAGGTCGTTTCCGTCGTAACTTGCTCGGTAAACGTGTTGATTACTCTGGTCGTTCAGTTATTGTGGTTGGTCCACGCTTGAAATTACATCAGTGTGGTTTGCCGAAAACAATGGCACTTGAGCTATATCGTCCATTTGTGATTAGTAAATTGGTCGAATACAGCTACGCAAGTAACGTTAAGGGTGCGAAACGCATCATTGAACGTGAAAAACCAGAAGTTTGGGAAGTTTTGGAACAGGTTATCAAAGATCGTCCTGTTCTCTTAAACCGTGCCCCTACGCTTCACCGTTTGGGTATCCAAGCATTTGAACCGCAATTGGTTGAAGGTAAAGCTATTCAGATTCACCCTCTCGTCTGTTCGGCGTTTAATGCTGATTTCGATGGTGACCAGATGGCTGTACACGTTCCGTTGAGCGAAAAAGCTGTTAATGAAGCACGTAGCTTGATGTTGAGTACCAAGAACTTGCTCAAACCATCAGACGGTTCGCCAATTGTTGGTCCATCAAAAGATATGGTTTTGGGTTGTTACTACTTGACACTCGACCCAACTGTTGAAGTTGTGACACGTCGTGAAAATGCTGACCGCTTCCGTACAGAGCAATCTGTTTATGAAGCTGATGTCAAACTTGGTGTGGCATACCGTTCTAA
Source organism: Phototrophicaceae bacterium (assembly GCA_965230145.1). Classification (GTDB taxonomy): domain Bacteria; phylum Chloroflexota; class Anaerolineae; order Aggregatilineales; family Phototrophicaceae; genus JAUZRW01. Next base: position 188,196 of record CBDDKI010000002.1, on the reverse strand, counting down.
CGGCTATTATCACACTGAACATCGCCTTATCGAAAATAAAGAAGTCTACTACGAGCAAACCGAAGAAGATGAACATGGTCGTCCGCGTACTGTTCGGACTGCGGTAGAACGTACTCTTGAAGCCTTACTTGATGGTGAAATTGATGCGACTTTAGCCAATACAGTTGAAATGCGTAAACTGATTGCTAAAAATGGCTGGGAAGATCAGCTGGTTATCAGCAATTTGCATGAGCGTCGCCATGTCGTTGACCATGATGAGGTCGAATACCTCTATGGTTTAGGTAAAGTTGGCTTGCATACACCAATCTTGCTCGGTAATGTTTACGATAATCGTGAACCACAAGACCAACCTGAACCAACAACCGTTGGTCGTGCTATTTTCAACCGTATCTTGCCCGATGAATTGCGCTATGTGCAAGAATCACTAGACAAGAAAAAGTTGAATGCACTGGTTGCACGCGCCTATACAACCGTCGGTGGCGACATTACCACAGGTATCGTTGATATGATTAAAGACTATGGCTTTAATTACGCAATGATTTCAGGCACAACCATTGCGGTATCCGACTTAACAATTCCAGAAGAACGCAATGAAGTTCTAGCGCGAGCAGATAAAAATGTTCAGCGTGCAGAGCGTGATTTCCGTCGTGGTCTGATGACTGAGGAAGAACGCTACCAAATCACTGTAGACGAGTGGAGCGGTGCTAAAGCACAACTCGAAGATATGCTCCATGACACGCTCAACCCATATGGACCTGTTGCTGTTATGGCGATTTCTGGTTCAACGAAGGGTGGATTTGGTCCGATTACTCAGTTAGCAGGTATGCGTGGGTTGATGGCTGACCCAACAGGTAAAATCATCGAGCTACCTATTCGTAGCCACTTCCGCGAAGGTTTGAATGCGCTCGAATACTTCATCTCGACGCACGGTGCGCGTAAAGGTTTGGCTGATACAGCACTCCGTACTGCAGATGCTGGTTATCTCACCCGTCGTCTGGTTGATGTCGCGCAAGATATGATTGTCAACGAAACTGATTGTGGGACTGAAACTGGTCTTATCATCAAACGCTCAGATGATATTGCTGGTCAAACAGTTGCAGAACGTATCGTCGGGCGTTGCTCAACACGCGACATCCATGACCCTGAAACTGGGGAACTAATTGTCGAGAAAGATGGCAATATTGATGAAGATGTTGCAAATCGCATCCAAGCGACAGACCTCCAAGAAGTTGAAGTCCGTAGTCCAATGACGTGTCGCCTCGTTAATGGTGTTTGTGTTAAGTGTTATGGGCGTGACCTTGGCTCTGGAGAAATGGTAACGATTGGTACGGCTGTCGGCATTATTGCGGCACAATCAATCGGCGAACCGGGTACGCAGTTGACCTTGCGTACATTCCATGCTGGTGGTGCGGCTAAGGGTGGTGGTGACATCACGACTGGTCTGCCTCGTGTGGAAGAACTCTTTGAAGGGCGGAAGAAACCAAAAGGTGAATCCGTCATGACCGAAGTAGGTGGCATTCTCCGTATTCGTGAACGCGAAGATGGAAGCCGTGTCGCATTAGTCATCAATAGTGAAGTCTTTAATCAAAAGCATGAGATTCCTAAAGGCTATGAAATCACTGTCGAAGATGGTGAGACTGTTAAGAAAAATGCAGTCTTAGCTGAGGAAACTGATGGCAAGGGCAAGGTCAAGAGTGATATGGATGGCGAAGTCTATATCGAAACTGATAAGAAAAAGACTACACTCTATATCCGCTTTGAAAAACGTGAAGAGCATGAATACGAAATTCCTGCGAATGCACGTTTGATGTCTCACATTTACGATGGTTTGGAAGTTAAAGCTGGTACACAGCTAACAGAAGGCTCGCGTAATCCTCACCAAATCTTGAAAGTTTTGGGCGAAGATGCAACACAGAAGTATCTGTTGACTGAAATCCAAAAAGTCTATCGTAGTCAAGGTGTGAGCATTGCAGATAAGCACTTTGAAGTGATGATTCGTAAGATGCTCAATAAAGTTCAGATTACACGCGGTGGCTCTAGTGAGCTATTACCAGGTGAGTTAATTGATAAGTTGATGCTCAAAGAACTCAATGAGAAAATGATTGCCGAAGGTGGCGATCCTGCAAGCGGTGTTCCTATCATGTTAGGTATCACCAAAGCAGCACTCAGCACAGATAGTTTCTTATCCGCATCGAGTTTCCAGCACACTATCAAGGTACTTGCAGGGGCGGCAATTGAAGGTAAAGTTGACCCTCTCTTTGGTCTGAAAGAAAATGTGATTATCGGTAAACTCATCCCAGCAGGGACAGGCTACTACGCCTATAAAGAGCGTGAACGTGGTCGTCAAGCTGTGCTAGAGGTCAATGATGCTTTAGCTGATGTTCTGGGTGATGATACGGATGCCACGAGTTCAGATGATTACGTTACCGAAGTTGGTGACTAAGCATCTCAGATAAATAAACAAAAAGCACGGGGATTTCTCTCCGTGCTTTTTTGATTCACTCATTTAGATTATTGCTCTAGTTCAAGTCGAGGGCTATCACGTAGATTATTGTACAAAGGTCGGATGGGTAAACCCGGTATGAATAAGCTATAGCCGACCATTTCATTACGTAGCTCAATAAGATCTTCATTAGCGAAATTGAGATTCCAGAGGAACATAGGTCCCATATAGGATAATTCTTGCCCGATTTCAAAGGCACGGAGTGTGTACTCGGCTTGTTGCTCTGGTGTGTTATAGGTCATCCAAGGTTCAGGGGCTTCATTTGGTAAACCGCTCCATGTTGCCCAGCCGAATTCCGTTGCCCACATATCCGTATCAGCATCACCGTTTGCTATCATAATGTCACGGTAATCTTCAATGGTATTGAGGAAGAAAAAGCGGGGGTCATCGTCCCATCCTCTATCTGCAATGTTATCACAACAGCGCGCATCGGGCGGATTTCCCCAACCATAAGGGTGAATACCGATAGCCACGTTTTGGTAGTAAGGGTCAGCTAGACCTGCATTATACATTTGTTGCAAGAAAAGACGGTCATCAATTGCCCCCTCAGCACTGGTTGGAGCAAGCCCTGCCGTAACAATTGGCATGTTTGGACGACGCGCACGTAAGGTGTCATACGCCACACGGAATAAATCCATATAGCCTCCCCCACTCCAGTCTAAACCTCCGACCCACTCACGCGAGAGGTTCGGTTCGTTCCAGATTTCTATTGCGCTGATTTGCTCGCCCATACGGTCAAACATGAAATCAATGAAGTAGGCTAAATCAGTTGTATTCGCAGGTGGACCATCTTCCTGAGTTATACCCCCGCGCGCCCAATCAGGGGCTTTGGCAATACTCACAAGTACATTATAGCCGTCATTATGGGCGCGTTGAATATGTGCTTCAAAGATGCTAAATGCTGTATCAAATTGGTCGCGGTGGTCAGGTTGCAAAAATTCCCAATTCGCTTGTACCTTAATCCAACCAACCTGCAGAGGGTCAGTACGACGCAACAATTGAAACCATTGGTCAACATTGACATTGTAATAGAGTTGAATACCCAATTGTTCACGGTCAAATGTTGGCAAACCACTGATAGGCGTTGTAATCGGTGTAATCGGAATGGGAGTTGAGCTAGGTTGCAAACTCGGTACTTGGGTAGGTGCAGGTGTTGATGTAGGTGGTGGTGTGTGATTAGGCGCGATGATAGGACCAAATGAACCATCTGTCGCTATTGCTGTTGCTGTAGGAACGGGGGTCTGCGTTGCTGGTACAGATGTATCTGTTGGTGAAATGTCTGTCTGAGTTTCAGTCAGTTCTGTTTCGGTTACAGTAGCCGTGAGAGTATGCGTCGGGATAACCTCTGTGTTACTAACTGTAACTTCAATTTCAGTAGTAGGTACATCAACAGTTGAGACTTGCGCTTGAGCAATGGCTGTTGCGTCAGGCGTAGGCGTAACACGGATGCGAATTGGTTCTTCAGTTGAGCAAGCAACCAAAAACAACATCCCCAATAGGAAAGGTATCAATGTCTTGTGTTTGAATATATTGTTTGTCATCATGAGACAAATCGTACCACAAGCAGGGATACGATTCTATATTTTAAGTATAAACGTTTGCTAAACGTCAGGTTTATCTTGCGAAATTATAGAACTTATGTTTTAATTTGACATAGAGGCTAGCAGTTTCTACAATGTAGCTCTATCACTCCAAACAGTGCGAGAAAATAAATATTTACTCGCCAACTTGAATTATAATATCCTAAGCATTAAGCAATAATCATCTGAACCGTTCACAATTTAATCATGAAGCTGAGGCAGTTAATGAACATTGGTGAAGTCCATTCCGTAAATATTGAACAAGAAATGCGCGATGCGTATCTCGATTATGCAATGAGTGTTATTGTCTCACGCGCATTGCCTGATGCCCGTGATGGTCTCAAGCCTGTGCATCGGCGGATACTCTATGCTATGCACGATATGGGATTGCGGAGTGCCAGTAGCCATAAAAAGAGTGCGCGTATTGTTGGCGAAGTATTGGGTAAATATCATCCACATGGCGACCAAGCGGTATATGATGCGATGGCACGTCTTGCTCAAGATTTTTCGATGCGCTATATGCTGGTTGATGGTCAAGGGAATTTCGGTAGTATCGATGGTGACAGCCCTGCTGCAATGCGTTACACGGAAGCAAGAATGGCAACCCTCGGTGAAGCCTTACTAACTGATATTGAGAAAGAAACTGTCAACTTTGTCGATAATTTTGATGGCAGTTTGACTGAACCAGCCGTATTACCGTCAACCTTACCGAATATGCTGGTTAATGGTGCATCAGGTATTGCTGTTGGCATGTCTACCAGTATCCCACCTCACAATATGGGTGAAGTGGTAGATGCACTGGTTTTCATGCTGAGTCATTGGAAGCGCGTCGATGAAATTACAGTTGAAGAATTGATGCAATTCATCAAAGGACCTGACTTCCCAACTGGTGGGGTCATTTATACTCATAAAGATACTGATGATGAAGAAAGCCCTGTCACACAAGCCTATGCCACAGGACGTGGGAAAATCATTCTGCGGGCAAAGGTTCACATTGAAGAAATGGGACGTGGGAAGTCACGGATTATTGTTAGTGAACTGCCCTACCAAGCGAATAAAACGACTATTATCGAGCGAATTGCGTCTTTAGTTGCGCGAGGAAAATTAGAAGGTCTCGCCGATATGCGCGATGAATCTGACCGTCAAAATCAAGTGCGCTTGGTGATTGAACTCCAACGCGGTGCTGATGCAACTGAAATTATGGCGAATTTGTTCAAGCTAACGCCTCTTCAAGAGACATTCAGCTTAATTATGCTCGCCTTGGTTGATGGTCAACCGAGAATGTTATCACTCAAGCAATGCTTACGAGTCTACCTTGAACATCGTATGGAGATTGTCAAACGGCGTAGCGAATATGACCTTGCACGCGCCAAAGAACGCGCTCATATTTTAGAGGGCTTGTTAGTTGCGTTGGATGACCTTGATAAAGTTATTGCAATTATCCGTAAATCTCGCACACCTGATACAGCTCGTACTAATTTGATGAAAGAAATTAAGGTCAGTGAAGCACAGGCACAAGCCATTCTCGATATGCAATTACGTCGTTTGGCATCGCTCGAACGTAAGAAAATTGATGATGAGCACAAAGAAAAAATGAAACTCATCAAAGAATTAGACAGCTTATTGGGCGACCCTAAGAAAATTCGGATTGTTATCGCACAAGAACTTGCTGAAATTAAACGTGAATTTGCTGACCCACGCCGAACAATTATTGCTGGTGGCACAGCGTCTAGTGTCTCTGCTGATGATTTCTTGATGCCAGAAGAACCAACTTGGGTCGTATTAGCTGAAGATGGCAAATTCGGGCGCACATTCAAACATGAGCAACCTAGTGTAACAGTGAAAACTAAAAATCCACCACGATTATTGATGGAAAGTAATACCGCGCAAGTCGCCTATTTATTTACTGACAAAGGCGATTGTGCCACTGTATTGGTTCAACAATTACCGCAAATCAATGATGTTGGCGAGGGAATTGCAGTTACTGATATTAGTACGCTAACAGCCGACGACAATATTGTTGCTGGCATCTGCTTACCGAATATGGATGAGGGTTATGTCTTCTTTGCCACAGCAAAAGACCAAGTTAAACGAGTTAAAATTGAAGATTTACCGGGCATGTCAAGCAAGACCTTTAGTGTCATCAATATTGATGAGGGTGATAAGTTAATTTCTGCAATGGTCACAAATGGCGAGAAAGATATTATGCTATCAACTCGTTCTGGTCAGACGATTCGCTTCAAAGAAGATGATGTCCGTCCGATGGGCTTGAATGCAGGCGGTGTACGGGGAATTAAGTTACAGAGCGACGATGATGAAGTGGTATCTGCATTCTTAGCTGATGATTCTCGTTATATTTTCAGCATCTCAGATGACGGTATTGGTAAGATTTCATCTTGTGAAGAATATCCAACACAAGGGCGCGCTGGACAAGGTGTTATCAATATGCGCTTGCCGAAAGACAGTGAGTACGTTGCTGCGACTGCTATTGGTCGCCAAGATGACAATATTATTGTGATGACCAGCAAAGGCAAACCACTCTATATGCGTGTCGGACGTGCGATGCAGTTAAAGCGTGGGCGAAATGGGGGTGATTTCGTTATCTCATTGAAAGATGGAGTCGTTGTTTCGCACATTGTCAGCTATCAGGATATGGTTAAAACGATTGAGTCCAATAGCGAGGACGAAGCAGATACAGATAATTAAGAGATGGGGGACGCTAGCAGTGTGTCCTCACAATTTGGCTAGGTTGGCAAAAGTTTCATCATAGATAGATACCATAGTCGACCAATCATATTGCGAGATATGTTCTTGTAGTGGCACAATATCTATTTCACGATTACCGAGTAGATGCTGTTTGAGTAAACCATAGAGTGTTCCATCCCGAAACAAACAGTCGTTATAATAGACCTCTGGCAAAAGAAAGGGATAGTTCAGCCGATTAGCTAAGATAGGCGTACATCCGCAATAAATGGCTTCGGCTACTGAAATACCGAAAAAATCTTGATAGGATGTGCTAATTACATAGTCTGATTGCCACAGTAACTTGGCATAATCCGCAAACGACTGTACAAAACCATAGTGTAGAATGCGGCCTCCGAGATTGTCTCTGGCTTGCTCAAACTCTTTGGGTTCTTGCCGAAAATTCTCCCCAACCAAAACTAAATTGAATTGAAATCCTTCATCAGCTAACTGATACAATGCTGAGAAAAATGCTTTTGGGTTTTTATCGGCTTCCCAACGGTGATTCCATAAAATAATAGGTATATCACTCTCTACTTGAACTTTGTGTTCATCATAACGTTTCAAATCTAATCCTAATGGCAATACAGAGGCTCTTTCTCGCAGTGATTCAATCGTTTGCAGTTCGTTGAAATCTGCAAAATGTTTAAGCATACGAGGTAATTCTCCAAAGAAATTAGTCAAGTGGAATTGACTATTAAACAACAGTTTATCGGCAGACAGCCCGCTGGCATAATTGATAAACCCATATTGCCAGCCGTGATGTTGCCGTTGATTTTGGGGATACGTCAATTGATTTTCGTGAAGATAGAGTGCAATCGGAATATTGGTACGTGTAATCGCCCTAAACAATGATAAGTCAAGCATATCTGAGACGATAATTAAGTCAGGGGTATAGTCTAGCTCAGCAAACTGGCGTGCCATTGTCACAGCACCACCTTGCATCCGCCACTTCCAAAACTGTGCAGGCATCGTTAGGTAAGAAATAGTGTGTTGTGAATGTTTGCGGTAGCCATCCATCCATGTTTGATGGCTACCCCCGTAATATGGTTCAATAAATAGCAGATGCTCAGACACGTTTAGCAATTCGCCTTTGCTTGCCTTGCAAGTTCAACAAGATTTTCTCTTGGTTCAATACCAGAACAATATAGCAGATTATGACTAAGGGTATTGTACACATCAAGCGCATCACAGGGTAAGCCTTGTTCTAAGTAAAATAACATCATAACTTCGGCAATATCTTCACGATAAGGATTTAGGCGAAATGCTTGTGAGTAATAGCCCAAGGCTTGCTCAGGCGACTGCTCTGCCTTGCCCAAAACAAAGCATACTTCGCTGTGCTGTTTCCGCAATTTATCACGAAAAGTTATGACCCAGTCACTATTCAAGGTTGTCAAAAAGTCGCCTTGATATAAATTATAGATTTTTCGATAAGTAGTAATAGTCAAATCAGGATTATCGAAAGACATATCATCAAGAAGGTGGAGACAATCGGCAACATCATATTGCACTTGAATCATTGGATTAAGCTCATAATGTGTCCCCAAAAAGACTAGAAATTCAACTCCTAGTAAATAGTCTAAATTTTTGCGTGTCACATGAAAATTACTCACAGCAGATTTATGATTAAACTCTGACCAAAATTCATCGATAGCATCGGTTCTTAACACAGCACCCTGAGTTAAGGTATAAAAGAAAAATTCATGAAGTAAGGGATATGTCGGGAAATCTATTTCGCTTCCGTTTAGCCACGCCTGCCCTACACCAAAAGCATTTACGCGCAATAATGGCTTTTGCTTATCAAATGAATCCAAGGCTTGAGATTGATTAGATAAGATATACCTTATTGCAGACTTATTCGACTTCTCTTGCAATATTAAAATTGGCTTACGTGCAAACATAACCACTTTTGAGAATGGTAATTCGTCTAATACTTCCAGCAACTCATCATGAATATTTTTCGCTAGACGGTCACATTCATCCAATACCAGTATACTAGGCTGTGCCAACTTATTGTCAGATACATGTTGACTAGAAATTTGGTTTCTAGCCTCGTCTAGATATAAATTTTCTCCTGAGAATCGAATATAGGCGAAGTGATAATTTTCGACGATTTCAGATAAGTAATAGCGGTAAGCACGATTATCAGCACCTATGATAAGGTAACGAATTTGTGTGTCTTCTAAAGACAAGATAAGCATGAATGAGTTACTCCCTATAAATAGAAATGTCGCAAACTAAATTTGCGACATAGTTGACATATGAATTTGTGCAGACACCAGCTATATGCTGTGTAACATCACTATTTACAGGCTATCATGGCTCACTTCCATTTTTCCGAATAATTCATGCTTTTTGGTTGACCCGACGCGCCTCATGAACATTCGGGATGTTTTCTAAGCGTCCCAAAATACGCGGTAATTGTCGATTACTGGTAATTTCAAGGCTTACATATAAGGTCGCTACATGCTGACGTGTAACAACTTGTACTGTAGCAATATTTACCTTTTCTTCGGCAATCATCGTGCTAATATCACGGAGCAAACCCTCTCTATCTTGGGCAATGATTTCAATTGGTACGATAAATGTATGCTCTTCGGTCACATTGCCCCAATTCACTTCAATTAAACGCTCAGAATCAGGGATATTTTGCATATTACTACAATCCTGCCGATGAACTGTCACGCCACGTCCGCGTGTGACATATCCTATAATATCGTCACCTGCAGCGGGGCTACAACACTTCGCTAAATTGACGAGCATCCCACTTGCGCCTGCAATTTGCACTCCGCTAGAAGGGTCATTATTCATTGCGGTACGTGGACGAGGTTTCAATTGTTCGAGAGCCGATTTTTCAGCTTCTTGGCGTTTGCGTTCGTCTTCTAAAACACGTTGTGTAATATGTGAGCCATTAATATCACCTGCACCAATTGCGGCTAAAAAGTCGTCTAACTTGATGTAATCTAGCAGGTTAGCAATCGCTTCAAAACTCAGCTTATCTAAGACACCTAAGCGCTTCATTTCACGTTCTAAAGTCGCACGTCCCATTGTGATGTGTTGGTCACGGTTCTGTCGTCTAAACCAATGTCTAATCTTGCTACGTGCGCGTGAGGTCTTGACGTAGCCTAAATCTTGATTGAGCCAATCCATACTAGGTCCACCACGTTTCGCTGTTAGAACTTCGACTTGGTCGCCTGTTTTGAGTTCATAATTGAGGGCTTTGAGCTTGCCATGAATTTTTGCCCCACGACAACGATGTCCAATTTCAGTATGGATTGCATAGGCAAAATCAACAGGGGTCGCCCCGACTGGCAAATCAATGATGTCGCCTTGTGGTGTGAAAGCATAGACACGGTCTTCAAACACCTCAGCTTTCATCCGAGTCATGAATGTACCTTCACTTAGCAAACCGATCCTTTTTGGCAACGTTGGCCCCTTGGGGTTGATTTCTGTGGTGATAGCAGATTCGTTTCACTCACTAAACTTGCTGGTCAACCTCTAGTATGGGGGATCCAAGTAAGTTTTGCAGTTTGGCCTATAGTCAGGTATTTGATTCTTTTTAGTGGCCTTTTTTTGGATGTCATACGCATATTAAGTTATGTTTCAAACAAAGATGGCTCCGTCAAGTGGTGGTTTTGAAGTATGAGACCTTGAAAAATATGTTGATCCCCTTCATTGATATACACTCCCTGAAACTAACAGTTCGCCCCTGAAAATAGGCAAAGGGCCCCAAAAGGGACATAGTATTCCAACCATCCATTTTCAGGTGCGAACTGTTAGTTTTGAGGAGGGTAGTTTTAAGACGTTTCTGAAAAAACCTGGTCAAACAACTCAGGGCTCCCCGCATTATAAACAGAACAAATCCCTGCATTCATAGCACCTAAAAAGCTGCAGGGGTGGAAACAGGTAAGAGAAAACCCGGAACATACCCCCAAACTCTTCAACCGACAGTTTATGCACAAAATTTTCCTTTGAGGAGCTTGGGGTATCGATCAAATTCCGAACCATGATAGGGAGCGAGGGATGTGGAGCTACCCGCAGGTTTCGATCACATGCTTAGTAAATCATCCATCAGGCCGTGTTAGGGAATGTCGTATGTCTGGCACGGTTGATGTACAGAATCGTTGTAGACAAATTGAATGATTTATGACAATTGAAACCACATTACCCTAGACATCCAGTCATACCTCCTGAGGTGAAGGGTGTCTTTTTTTCGGTATGCTTTTGGGGGTGTTTGGTCATACCGTTCACCTCGGGAGGTGGGACCTCACTGGATGCAACATGGATGTGAGGTTCATTCAACCTTCAACGTCAAAAAAGGTACCTGGGAAGAAATGTGAGCAATGAAAAAAAAGGGCCCCTGGTTGGTTGGGATATATAGGGGATGAAATCCTACCCAGTTATTTTTGGGATTATTTCATAAACCATTACTGTATAAGGATCCCTATTAACCAACTAACCAGTAGAATGGTGAGTAGGAGGGTTTTTTCCGTGGCTCATGTGAATTTCCGTAGATTTTCCCTGAAATTCAGGTTGAATAGAAATTTCATCAGACCAACCAAGTGCTCCTGGAAATCTCCAAGTTGAGGTCCTTGGCCAAGCATGCTTCGCAAGCTTCCAAGGTGCACAAAAAGTAAGTTTGGTCAATGGATTTTTCAGGTTCCCCTAAAAGGTGGTAGGGATGATATAACCCCCTAGAAGGCAATATATAAGTGGTATATACTGCCAATTGGGGGATTATATACTACCTACCACCCTTTACAGGAACCTGAAAAATCCATTGATTTGGCTGTGACTTTTTTAGGGAATCGGGACCCCCAAAAGTCCCCTGATCATTCAGGTTTAGGAGTTTCTATATGTGCCATGGTCAAGGTTGTCGCGTTTTATTGGGGATGGGAAACCTCCCACCTTTAATAGGAATCCTTATTTCATGGGTATATAAACCCCTACTATTGGGTTGATGAGTTTATCCCCTATCATATGGAAATGTCATGGGAGTTTCGACCCGATCGCACATCACATATGGATATATCCCAAGGTTGCAGATTTGTCCGGAAACAAAGCCGCCACAGGTGGTACCTATCGCTGGATCTAAATATTGGTGTTTCACCAGGGTTTGGCGGCTTTGATTCAGGTCCAAATCTACCACCCCTGTGCCCCCCCAAGACATGGATGGGGGCTTTCGTTTTTGATAGCACTTGGGCCGGTATAGATATGCTTTAAATGTTGTTTTTTTTTGAAATGGTCAAAAATCGTTTTTCAGGGAGCTATACATTCTATATATCAAATGTATCCTACGCAAGTACCGAAGCTTGGATTTTAGGATTTCTTGAAAAAGATGATGAGTGTTTAAAGTTCACAGTCTACTTAACCTTCTATGGTAAATCACCAAATTTGGGGGAATATGTTTTGTACTTGGATTTTCCCAATTCCACGTCAGCAAAAAATCTTTTGGATTTCCGTAGTTGGAGGGTCACGAAAAAAACACTTTGAAAGGGTCACGTTTTCACCAGCCCCAAAAAAGTTACAAAGCATTGCCAGGTACACCCCCAAAAATTAACATGGAACCTGGAAATGATGGTTTTCAATAGGAATCTCCTTTTCCAAGGGTCCATTTTCAGGTTCCATGTTTGTTTTGGGGGGTGTAAGTATTCAATGCTTCCCTAGACATCCAAGCCATCCTCCAGTCATACCCGGTGAGCATCGGTGTGAGTTTGGAACCCCTAGAAACGGAGCCTCAGGAGAGATGGTTGGGGGTTTAAATTTTCGATCCTCACGTAAGGTGTGATTGGATTTTTGGGGGTGGATGATCCAAAATGAGGTTAGCTAAGAGATGAGAAGGGACATGGGTACTTTTGTGGACCCTTACCAGTTATATAAGTGGAGTTAGGAATTACCCTTATCAATGGGTAACTGCGTTTTTTTATTTTCACCCTTGTAAATGGACTTATAACCCTACTTTAAAAACAAGATAGGGGCCCACCATGGTGCTTCCAAGCCGCACCATGGTGGAAAAACTCCGCCGAACCTGGGCGTTCTGAGAACATACGCCCAGCTGGGAATGCAAAGATTCACATCGGTGGAATTGGTGTAGAAGTATACATCCCAGACACTCAATGGGACTGGCATATTTACCTACATGGATGGTTAATTTGTATGGTACATGTAGGTAAATATACCTTGGGTGTGGCCCCCTCCCAGGATTCCAGTGACCACCAGGGATTACATTTTTAGGCTCCGGGATCCCGAACTAAACCTTCATTTGCCACGATTGCATCCTGGGAGGGGGCCACATCTGAAATATACCATACTAATCATGGCAATCTAAGGGGACCCCCCCAAGGCCACCCCCCCAAGAAATAGCCGGCCCTAATAGCCGGCCTTAATAAGGGAAACCAATGGTTGATAGTCCCTTAATAAGGCCGGCAATTTCTTGGGGGGGATTGCCATGAATTAAGTGTTTGGATATTGCTCATCGGAATTCTAAGGATACCACCCCCGAACGCCAACCCCTAGTCATAAACAAGGCTGTAAATCGGTATACCGGACTAGCTGGTTAAGAAGCCCTTATTCAGGTTGGGAAATTCTGCAGAGGGAGGGATATGCTAGTATGCCGTTTACCTTAGACTTGGATTCGTTGTTTTAGGTGCATTTTTATGGATTCGATCCCATGGGATGAACCTCACCATGAAGCCAACCTGGGAGAATATGTTTGGAACTTTTTTCCAAGCATCTTAAACAAATCCAAGTAGATTCTCCAAGAATACGCGTCTCCGACAGCTTTTCACGAGCGATTTTGAGCCGCCCCGTGGCAGGTCCTTGCAACGCAAGGAGTGAGAAGTTTTTACTTCCCCAGGACATCCGCAGCGGCTTCAGTGGCCCATCAAAATCAATCAATTTGCGGGTACAAAATGGTTCGTTTACTTGCCCTCCCCTGAAACTAACAGCCAAAAATCCCCTGAAAAATTGTCCTTAGAGACTAATGTTCACCTCCCAATAGTAACCCCCCCCTCTGATTTTTTTTTTTGGGGGGGGGGGCATTTTTGGGGGGCACTCGTTAACGTGACTTTCTGGGAATCTCTGATTCATCTGCGTTTGAGTTTCTAAGTCTTCCCTCTGGATCCACATTTGTTGCTTCGAAAGGCTCTCGCCTCGCCCTCTGTTCTGATGTCGGTTGGATCAATCTGACCGCGGAGCACTCTGCCAGCCAATCTCGGATGCGACTCTCTGCCCAGAAGTCAGCGCAATCTGATGACAGTGAGAGGATCCTCAACAGAGAGGCCAGGGACGCCTACACGATGTCCCAGCTGGGGTCCTCGGCCATTGAGGCCATCAGGATGCTGGGGGCTCGACCCTGCATCATCTGTGGTGATTTCACCACCTCCTGGTGTGAGGGGTGCCACACCTGCACGGCAGATGGCAAGCTGTGGAGCCTGAGCTCAACTGCCTCCAGACATCATGGAGATCAACGGGTACATGGACACCCGGGGCATATACCTCAAGACAGCAGAGGTGCCCAAGGTCGACGGCACGTTCGACATGACCTACATCACACAGCGCATCATGAAGTATGAGGACTGAGCAGATCACGATCTGGTGCTGCCGCCGCTGCCAGGTTTTTGTGCCTGCAACTGCTATCACTTCTACAAGCAGCTCTACTGAAACTGATTCACCTTTTTGCTTCGTCTTACTAATTGCCATCTTTGAGTGAAGAAGAGGAAGAAGAGGAGCTCTCCCTTTGCACTTGCAGCTGTTCGATGAAGTTTCTGGTTCTGGGTTCTGGGTACTGGGCCCAAAATCTCAGTAATAGCAACAGTTTGGGCTTTAACTAGGCCAAAAATCTCAGTAATAGCAACAGTTTGGGCTTACCTCAAAGGAAACATTGTTATATTGTTGACGTAATTGAAAAAATGCTTGGGGCAACATCAGGTCTGGAGACAGATTTTTTTGATTGAGGGGGCCCACGGTATTATTGAGTGGCCTTGGGGGTGCATTTTAGGCCGAATACTCTTTGTAATATTAGTGGATCCGGAGAATGTTATTTTTGCAGGACCTTTACTTAGCTGTATTTATCATAGTTGAAAAGGTGGTATAGCTATAGCGAATGACCACCCCATTCACTACCGCTAGCGAATGACCCCCCCCCAATCACTACCGCTAGCGAATGACCCCCCCAATCACTACCGCTAGCGAATGACATCCCCCCATAATCACTACCGCTAGCGAATGACCCCCATTCACCACCACTAGGGAACGACATCCCCCCAGTCACTACCGCTAGCGAATGCCCCCCCCCAATCACTACCGCTAACGAATGACCCCCCCCTTTCACTACCGCTAGCGAATGACCACCATCACTAGTGAATGACCCGTGGCCATAAGAAAATCTAAATTTAGATTCTATAAATCTATTTTAGACGAGGTGCTGTTAACAAAAGCAGTGTTCTAAGAAGGGGCGACCGTCGCCCCTCCTTAGAACTGTCACTACCGCTAGCGACTGTCCTAAGGGGTTTTGTCTGTCGCTGATCCGCCCTTGATCTCCTATCAGTCGCAAACTTTACAAGGCGAAAACACAACTTTAGGCCTGGATCGGCGAGTGGAAGCCCCCCCTTAGACCTGTCACTACCGCTAGCGAGTGTTCTAAGGAGGGGCGACCGTCGCCCCCCCTTAGAACACTGACTTTATAAACAGCAGGTTCAAAAAATTCCAGATCTTCCCACTTGAAGGCTTGACATATTCAAGGATTGTCGGATGGCCCCCATTCACTGCCGCTAGCGAATGACCCCCCCAATCACTACCGCTAGCGAATGACCCCCCCAATGCTGGATGCTGGATGGATGATGATGAAGAAGATGATGATGGGTTTTGGGGTTTTGAATTTGATTATGATGATCCGTGGCTCAATAAGAGGTGCCCCTAAGATACATTGGATTTTTTACATTTCTACCTATATCACCTTTTCACCTGCAATAAATACAGGTAAGTTTATTAAGGAGGTTAACATTATTTTATCAATTTTCCGTTCCTTTTCGGGAGTTTTTGCTTATTTTCAGGGGTGAACGGAAAATATACGGGAGCTCTTAACACCCCCGAAAACTAACAGCCTCTCTGGCCCCTCCAAACCTGACATGACTTGGAATTTCAACTCTGGTGGATGTGGATGGTGTTTTCAGTCCTTTGTTTTTTTTGGTGGAAGAAATCCGGCAGCACCACCTGGGATGCATAAATCCCTGAAACTCATGGGAGAAACTACCAACCTCAACAGGTGCAGGATTTCTTCCATCAACAGTAGTTCTTGTACGGGGATTGTTAAGGATTGACAGCTTGGGGGTTTTCTTACAGTTTTTGTAAGGTGTTTTGTTAAGGTTTAGGATTAGCGTTACAGCACCCCAAGATTTTAGGATGCCGCAACTCCACAACCGTGCGATTTCAAGCCAAGATTTCAGGATCGCTTCATGTCACATTCAGATACTCAGCTTTTATGGATGATGATACTACCCCCTTATCCATGGTTCACTACGTAAATATTCAGTGATCCTTTCATAGGCGCCATTCAAAACGAAAAGGATCAATGATCAGGTCATTCATAACCAACCAATATCAGCATACTAAGCTGGTGCTTGAAAGGAAACTACCCTCTGGTAAACTAACATAGCAATGGAATATCCCCATGTCTAATAGGAAATATACTAGGTGATGGTTTCAAATATTTTTTATTTTCACCCCTATTTGGGGAAGATTTCCAATTTGACCCGATGGGTGGTGCAACCACCAACTAGTATATCTTCAATCCGGGGCCCCCATTTTCCAGCCAGCCAGCTATGTTAGATGCTCCCGGTTCGTGTTTTTGTATCGAATCAAATCCCCTTCAAGGCAAGGAGCTCTTGCGATGTGGAGCGAGCTAAGCCTTAGCCCCCAGGTTTGGAGCATCACACATCTTAGGATAAGGATCTCATACTTGGAGGATGGGCTCCCAGTTAGTTAGTGGCTAGTAACCCCTATTTAAAAGCCATGAAAAGGCCATTTGGACAGGGAACAACCCTACTTAGGGGACTTAGTAACCATGGATATTAACCATTTATTAACTGGGATGAGCCTCCAAGTATCCTTAGCATGACTAGATACATGTGGGTGTTTCCACAAATAGGGGTGGGCCCCCCAAATCATGAATTTTAATAGTGTGTTCAATTATTTTCACCATCCATTTTGGGGTCCCCCTATTTTTTGGAAACACCCATATGTCATCCCAACATCAACTGAATCTACTTTGATAATTCTTCCTTTCCTGGACCTTTAAGGGAATATCCCTAGTCTTCTAGTCATACTTGCTGAGGTTTTTGGTCTTTTGTTAGTAGGTTTTTTAAGGTCCAATGACCTCCTCATTTGTTTGGTGTTTGGAAGCCAAACGGGGTGTGGATGTTTCATGAGCCATGCTTCGAACACAACCAGGAAGCATTGGTTTCCTTGGCGCGTGCGTCTGATCCGACAACGGCAGGTGATGATTTCGGGACCGATTTCGGGGTGGGCTGACTTTCAGTACTATATACTTGGAGGATCATCCCAGTTAGTAAATGGTTAATATCCATGGTTACTAAGTCCCCTAAGTAGGGTTGTTCCCTGTCCAAATGGCCTTTTCATGGCTTTTAAATGGGGGTTACTAGATGGTTACTAGCCACTTACTAACTGGGATGATCCTCCAAGTAGATGATGCTTAAGATTGCAAAGGGATTGTACTACCCAGCTTATTGGGGTTATAGCGAGCCGTGAATTCAAGATCTTTGTTTACCAACCATCCACATTGGTGGTTGCAATATTTTGTTTATTTGAAAGTTATTTTTAACCTTGATGATCCACTTTGACGAATTGATGTTTTTTTTTCAGATGGGTTGAAACCAACCACCAACTATGTACAAAGTAGGAAGGATTTGATGTGAGGATATGTTTTGGCCTCGGGCTTTGTCCCCAAGAAAATCAGCTGGACATTTAACATGATGGGGTAGGAAACACCTGTTTTGTTTTTTGCAGAAGCCAGCAGGATTATTGAGCCTATATCAATATGTGATATCTCCCTTAAACCATATTGAGCCTAAAGTAGTGTTTTTTCCTTGGCTTACAGGGTGTATACTATATCACCAAAAACTGTAGAGATTATCAGCCAATTGTTTCTAGAGCTTATTGAGATGTTTCTATCTCCCTTTGTTGAGCTTAAACAGTAATGCTCTTATATCACCAAACGACAAAGATTATCACCAAATGTAGGTAAATATACCATTCCCATTGATCCTATGGCTAATTTCATGTTTTGTTGACCTACAGGATGTATCTCTAGACATCCAAGCCATCCTCCAGTCATACCTGGTGAGCATCGGTGTGAGTTTGGAACCCCTAAAAACCCGAGCCTCAAAAAATGTTTGGGGGGTTTAAACACAAATCCTCACAAGGTATTTGGATGTATAGGGTATAGTTTGGAACTACCCCCTACCCAGTAATCTTCATTTGCGACTGTTACTGGGTGGGGGTAGACCGAAGGTATAGTTATATCACCCAACTGTAAAGATCACAACATCCATTTCTTGCTGGCCAGTGAAGCTTCACTGCACAAAAAATCAGGCTGCTGTGCGTGCAAAACGTCATCTATGGCCCCGGCGTAGCGATAAGAACGAGGAAATGTCGAAGCGGTGGGTTCCACGTGTTTTTTGTTTGTGCTTTTTCGATGCTGGTATAGGGGAAGGATCTTACCCCGTACCTAGTACAGTAACAGTGGCAAATGAAGGTTTATAGGAGTTTTATTTATAGGAATCCCCTACTCAAAAATACAATATATATATATATAATCCTGGTGTTTTTTTTTGATCCTGGTATAGGAAAAAATATTCAAAACGAGACCATCCACTGGTAAAGGGTACCAACATGGATAGTGGTGTTTTGTAATGGTTTTCATGGTTGATTTTTTGTGATGGGTAAAGGTTGGATCTAACCCTGCACCCTGTAATCAAGGGAATCCTAGCTACCCCCCCAAAAAAAAACTACCCCCCCAGGAACAAGGGGTTAATAAGGCCTTAGTTAAAGAAAACTTGGTGGTTAATAAATCCTTATCAAGCCCTGGTTGTTGGTAGTTTTTTTTTTTTTTTTTTGGGGGGGGGGTAGCTAGGATTCCCTTGATTGATTATATATTCGAAATTATGAAAGATATACTTATCCTGGTGGTGACTGGCATCCTGGGTGGGGGGTGAGCCCAAAATATACCCATACCATCCAATGGTCTGGGTATACATACCAACATGGATGGTTGATTTTTTGTAATGGTTTTCATGTAGTGCAAATCATGGTATACCAGGATGCTATTAAGATCAAAAAAGTGGATGCTGGATGGCATTTCATTTGGGTGATCCCTCAGGTACGTGATGTATCTAGTGAGGGATTTCCTTCAACTTTTTTCGTACCACATCGATGTTGATGCTAAATGGCCACCATCAAAGTTCTATAAAGTGTCAGACAAGAAACCACCACAACAGATAGTTTGTGTACCCTAGACCTCCAGTCATACCTCTTGAGGTTTGGTGTTTTAGATTTCGTTTTCTCAGTTTCGGTGTTTGGAGGTAGAGGAGGCCTTGATTTTTTGGTTGCATGGGTTAGTTACTATATACGCAAATGTTGGTGTTTTGTTCATTCTTTGCAGTTGGCAACATAAATTATATCTTCATCATGTGGGGTTTATTCAAAATGGTGGTACTCCAGAGGATTATTGGGTGTTTATTCCTAGATATTAGTACAGTTCATCATGTCAGTCGGGTGGTTTCCAACCCATGGATTTAGAGGGGTACTAGGATGTGCTGCTGGTACTTAGTAACGATTTGTAGTAAATGGATTATTTCATCCCTATAAGTAGGTTGTAAGTACCATAAATCTGGTCAAATTATAGCGACCTCACACGACCTCACCCCAAAAGGTAGCTAAGGAAGGGAAATCCCCTTATTTCAGGGAAATCTAGGTTGGTGAAATATTATAATTTGGCCAGATAAATAGCTTGTAAACCAACTTACTGTCACCGTAGTACTGATTTGGGCTCCGCTGATTGTGTTTTCCAATGCGTGAGAGGAGCCCATCTTTGGGGACAAGGATCAGGACGTCGTATCATTCACGGAGAAGGACGGGTGATGGTACCGCAGAACAAACTGACCAGGCTTGTAATTTTCCAGCATTTACCCTTGTTTACCAGTCATACCTTATGAGTATAATGCGTCAATGGACCCCCAAACACCTGAGAAAACCTTTGGGACCTAAACCCAGGTAATTTGAAGGATTTGGGGAAGTTGGCCCATACCATCCATGTATGGTATATTTGCCTACATTTTGTTGATTTTTATGGTAAATTCTAGGTAAATATAGCATACATGGATGGTATGGGTAGGGCTAAGGTTAGGCAATGAACAGTTATTTTTTGGAAGAAAGGTAATGCGTTTTGTTGTTACATAGCTTGGCACAGGGTTGAAGGCAAATTGAAAGATCTTCAATTTTTTTGGCTACCAGGTGGGCCCCGTCACCAGTTATAAGTAAGGTGAAATAACTCTACCTATAGGGGTGAAATAATTCCAGTGAAACCCATTTGTGCCATGGTCAAAAGTCGCTATATTGGGGATGGTCATCCCACCTTTAATAGGAATCCTTATAATGGGTATATAAACCCCTACTATTGGGTTGATGACCATCCCCTATTATATGGAAATAATGGGAGTTTAGACCCTGGCACATTTATCTTCGGCCATTTTATGGGGTGAAAATCATTCCAGTCAGAAACGATCCGGTTTTTGGGGCTCACCTTGTAGAAAAAAAATACACCTCAACTCTTTACTCGGAATTAGTTTAGGAAGATTGTTAACGGATTCTAATATCCCATGGGATCCATGTATGGTATATTTGCACAATGTAGTTGATTTTTTTTGATGAATGTAGGTAAATATACCATACACGGATATACACGGATCCTCTGGGTAATATGGAAAATCACCAGCGAGTTTTCCCTAATATGTTTGGTGATTTTTTCCAATCACCTTATGGCTTTCCGGTTCGGTGCGAAGGCTCTTGGATGATCATCCCACTAAGTGATTTGGAACTGGGGTCCCCCAAGCCAGTGATGGGGTTGGAAGGATGTTCATGGTCAAATCACCATTTTTTGGGGCAGGATGTTTTTGTTTCTTTTCTTGGCCATATTAAGAAAAAAACTTCTAGTAAGATGTAATTCCCTCATGGAAACGTGGTGACTCGTTGTACCTTGTGGATCTTTATTGGACTTACAACAGCGCACGCTCAACAAGCCTTGACCGGCGAGAACCTGATCAAACAATACCTCCAGGGCGACACCTTTACCGACCACCTGAATTACCATGTTAGAAGGTGTTTAGGTACCCAAAACATCCCAAAACCCACAACCCAAAACCACTTGCAGAAGGGATTGGAGCATAAGGGAACACTAGTTGCGCATGGATAAAGATGCACAGGTCATGATTGACGGTGGATGGTGGATGTGCCATCAGGAGATTCGAATCAGCTTCAAAAAGTTGGTTCATTATGTCACTGGGCGGAGAGAACGGGGTGTTGGGTTAACCGTACAAGGTGGGACCCGGCACCAGTTATATGTAGGGTGAAAAACTCCACTTATAGGGGTGACAAAAAAAACCATTTACACATGTATTTGGTCAAATTATAGCGACCTCACACGACCTCACCCCAAATGGTGGTTTAGGAAGGGAAATCCCCTTATTTCAGCAAAATCCAGGTTGGTGAAATATTATAATTTGGCCAGATGTATATAAGGCCATTCATAGGGTTTCCATAACTCCATTTCTAACGATCGGCTCGGGGCCCACCTTGTTAAAAAAAATACACCTCAACTCTTTACTCGGAATTAGTTTAGGAAGATTGCTAACGGATTCTAATATCCCATGGGATCCATGTATGGTATATTTGCCTACATTTAGTTGATTTTTATGGTGAATGATGGTGAATGTAGGTAAATATACCATACACGGATCCTCTGGGTAATATGGAAAATCACCAGCGAACTTTCCCTTGTTTGGGGAATATGTTTGGTGATTTTTTGCGAATCACCTTGGAGTTTTATTAGGGACAATTCGATGATTATTTTACACCCTTAAGAAGGCCGGCTATTTCCGGGCGACGTGTGGCATGGGGGGGCTGCCCTTGGATTCCCATGAAAAGCAGTTTTTTACTTTTCTCTTCAAACAGACCTCAAAGAACTCCATAAATGTCAGTTTTTGTACTACGATGTCCCACAGACTTAGTAGAACGGTTGGCGCGTGGGTTAGTTATAACCTTTTTGAGAAACTTAGGGAAAAAAAGGTTGTTTAAGTGGGTTGTAACCCGTTTTTACTCCATTTACTACTGTTGATGGCTGAAATCCTGCACCAGTTGATAGGTAGTTTATCCCATTATTTACAAGGTTTCATACATCCCAGGTGGTTAGCCGGATTTCAGCCATCAACAGTAGTAGGAAAATTCCACGCACAGCCACCATTTTCAAGTGCCTTTTCGCCAAGTCATCCGGTGACACCGGTTGGTTGGGTCAGATCCGGTCACTTCTTCCTCGAATTGATGAAAATTCTCACCGGTGGAGAAGGATGGAATACCCTCCCTGAAACTAACATAGCCCCTGAAAATAGGCCTTCCCAATAGGAAAGTAGTATTCCAACCATCCATTTTTAGGGGCGAGCTGTTAGTTTCAGGGAGGGTATCCCTAACTAGATGGGACCGACCTGGATGGGCACATTCCGAATTGGTGGCTTTCCGTAGCTGGATCCTCTATGTCGACCGAGCTCACTGGTTCACCATCTATTGCCGCAATGGATGTGCTGCTTCGTAGTTTTTTTGATATTTGACAGGCAGTTCCAATGAATGGGGTCATGGAACCAGTGATGCATTGCACAAATGACATTGCACAAAAGAGTGTAGAGCAACAGTGTGTGCCAGTTAATGATCCATGCAGATACGTGCAAATTTGAAAAAAATGGATTTCTTGATCGGCACCCCCTAAAATCCCTAAAGGCGTTTCTTTCCCTCACTTCAGGTTGTCTAGGTGTGATAATGTGGGTCCAAAAACTGACACCTTTAATAAACTCCTGAAGTGAATTACCCCCCTGAAGCTTAACATTTTCGCCCCTGAAAAGTTCCCGAATCCCAATAGGAAAGGCTAGTCTTCCAACCTCCATTTTTCAGAGGCGAGCTGTTAAACTTCCAGGGAGTATCCCTAACTAGATGGGGTTTGAAAGGCTAAGATGGAATATTGGAATATCCATAATTCTTGGATTTGCTTTTTAGGTTGATTTTTTTCAGATTATGCCATGGGATGAGTTCATCACCATGAAGCCAACCACCATTTGGGAGAACAATTTAGGCCACCGTAAAAGCAACTCCATTCAGAAATGACCGGGTCCAAAACCTCCAAAATGTTATGTCTTTTTCCAGGAGAGGGATTTCTGTATGAAGCCAACCTATTAGTTACAAATGGAGTTGTATGCCCTATAAATGGCCGAAGATAAATGGGTTTCACTGGGGTTCTTTGTCACCCCTATAAGTGAAGTCATTTCACCCTACTTAGAACTGGTGACTTTAGGCCCACCTTGTACGAGTGAACCTTTTTTTTTAAAGGTGTTTCTGTGTACGAGCGAGACTTTTTTTTACCAAGACTTCCGATGATGACGCTGATGTTTCGGTACTATTAATTGTAGGGTTCCTAAGGGGGGGGTGTTCAAGGGGGGGGGGGGTAACTGGGGAACCCTAAGGATTCCTAGGGAAGATTGGGGAACCTTAGGGAAGATTAGGGAACCCCCTCCTTGGAACCCCCCCCTTAGCAACCCTATAATAACTCCTTTGGGCAATCGTAAGCTGCAAGATTCGCCCAAAAAGTTTCGGGTTTCACCTACCAGGGGATCTGGTTTTCTATAGGCACCCAAGGGGAGTCTCCTATAGATGAGGAAAATCTCCAGGATTAGAGATCATCCCTAGGTACACTCAATAGGACTGATATAGGTATACCGGCATACCTACAAATTTGGTGTCATTTGGTCAAGTTGTTTATGGTAAATTTAGGTAAATATACCAGTCCTATTGCGTGTTTGGGACAATTGATCTCACCTGGTTTGGGATCAGTCCATCAAATCATTAATTGGCTTCACCCCCGATTTTTTCATCAGCGAAATCTGAACATCACCCCGAAATGATACGTCCGGAACATTGGATATCAACCTAAACCTTCAATAAAGACGTTGGGTGGTGGCCTTCGCTGTAAGGTTTTTTGAAGTATCCTTTTTTCAGCTAATGGTTAATTGTTGGTTTGGTTTGGTGGTTTAGATATTTGGAATCCCCGAAAATGAAAGGGATTGGTTACTTGGGTGTACCCTGAAAAAACCCAAACCACCGGGCCCCAAACCAACAATTAACCATTAGTTGATTTTTTCTGGGGAGCATCTGAGGCAAAACTCATGAAAAGGAAACAGATCCAGGACTGAATGTTGGGAGGTGCGGTAAAAAGGTGTAGGAGGTTCCCAGCACTTCTGCTGGGATGGTGAGTGAAAACGTAACCCAAACTCACAGTAGTTGTGAACGTGACCAACCACCCAACGTTTGCCGGATCAAGGTTGGCCACAGGTTGAATCACTTGTTTTCGGTGTTTCCAGGATGATCCAGGTTGGTGATTCACACATCAGCACGGCACGGCACGGTTCTCTATATCAACGAGTCATTTAAAACGTGTCGTTGTTTCCTGCTTTGAGGCATGGGAAAAGGTCTAGAGATTTCTCCGTATTTTTCCATGTTTCTTTGTAAGCCTCAGTTAAACTTCAGGGATGTACTGTAAACATTTCTTTCACCAGTGGGCTGAATTGTCTCGGATATGAAGGACAATTCAGGAAAGAAATGTCCATGCAATTGTTTGGGTGGTCCCAAGCGGCTTTGTAGATAGGAAGGCTATTTCTTGGCACATCTTAGGTGATCGCCTTATTCCCTTAGCTCCTTTGAGTTGATCGTGGGATTTTACATTCGTCACCCACAAAAAGTTTAACAAACTTAGGCAGGGTTTTCCCGAGCAGGGTTGCCATGATTTGGTTCCCTCTTCTAGGAAGCATTTCAACTTCAGGTTGCCATCTACTTGCAGGGAAACCTGGAGCAATAACTCTGGTCAAATTATAGCGACCTCACACGACCTCACCCCAAAAGGTAGCTAAGGAAGGGAAATCCCCTTATTTCAGGGAAATCTAGGTTGGTGAAATATTATAATTTATTTATAATTTGGCCAGAATAACTGCTTCATGTCTTTGTGAACTTGAACATTTGTCGAATTCAGCACTCTCCAGTAGACCACAAAACGGGACACACCTATACCTAATATGTGGCTATGTCTCAAAATAAGGCGCCCTGATATTTCCCTTGGTTTCTTATTCAACATAACACCTACTGTAATTTGAGGGGCTAGAAAGTGGATTCCCTAATTTTTGGGACAGGACCTGGTAGTTTCACATATTTGTTTATATTGTTCGCTTCAAGAATTGGAGAAACATGTCCAATTCGACAACTAAAAATCTAGATTTTTTCGATGATCGGTAAGTTCCACCACCAACCTATAGCATTGTTCAGCGTTGTTTTTCAATGGTTTTTTTTCCAACATCAAATGCACATCATCATGTGTTTTCTGCAGGACGCCTATGCGTGGGTGGATTCGTTCCTCGGCTTTCTGAGAAAGAAATCATCCGGGCAGGTCCTGGGTTTAGATTGTGAAGATTGACTGATTGACCCACCCAAGATGGCTTGGAGGGGCACATGAAATCTCACAAAAACAGGGGGGTCAGTGACCAACAAACAAACTGACTCAGCCCAAAAGGCAAACCTGTAAACTTACATAAATAATCATAAATACTGTAATAGATATTAATCATGGGCAAAATTAAAATAAACTAAACTTTGACTTCATTGTCCATTTTCTGAATGAGCAACAGCCAAGCAACCAAAAAAGTCCGAAAGGTTTAGGTTACAGATCAGTGTTTTGTGATTTTACGTCCCGTTTAAGGGGTGTTTTTTAACGTCACCCAGTAAAATGGACTCAAAAAAACGATGGGTAAGCCACCTGTTTTTTTTGGTGATGTTTAAGGGTGGACATTTATGCATGGCAAATCTTGCTAAGATATCATGACCGGTCAAACCAATCTCCTTTATCATCCCTTCAAGTTCCATGTCCCTTTTCCCCTGCCACTTTTGTCACAATTGTGCATGATAAGTTAAGGGATATGATGACAGGTTGCGGTTCATAAGCCCTTATTGCTGTGGTGTTGTTGTGTTGAGCCTATCATTGAGGCGGGGGGGTCCTCAAGTACATGTACCGGGGAAGTCCACAGATCGTGAATAAAAGGTTTTCCATAAGACTATATTTTAGCAGGGATTTTTAATTAACAACAATTCCAGGGATTCCACGGGACTAGTTTGTTCAGCTTTGACTTGTAGGGTGTAGCTACTGCATTTTCTAACGAGATGTTCAGGGAAGATGTTGTATATTTTGGGGTTTCCACAAAACATGTGTTTTGGTGGTGTTTCTTGTAGTTCATTTTGAAGTTGACATTTGTCGACAACATGAGATTTTGCTAACGACAGAATGGCAAAGTTTCCACATCTGAAGTGACTAGTTGCGAATTGTCGTGGCAAAAAGCCGTAAACAATACCTATCCCTGAAACTAACAGCTCAGCCCTAGGCCACTACCCAAACCCAGACACTCAATGTATGGTATTATTTGCCTTCATTTGGTTAAGTTTTTAATGGTAAATCATGGTAAATGTAAGTCTAAAATGTTTAAATCTACCATACATTGAGTGTCTGGGAAAAGAAAAGGATCGTCTCCCTTTTCCATCACTTTTTACAAGGTGGGCCCCCTACTAGTTATAAATGGAGTTATAACCCCTATAAGTAGGATTATAACCCCAGTTACCCATTTATAAGGCCATTTATAGGGCTTATAACTCCACTTATAACTGGTAGGGGCCCACCTTGTAGGGGCTTTACTCGCTGCTAGTTTCAGTGAAACATGGGACCTTTGGGGGCTTTCAAACTCCGAAAAAACTGGCTGAAGATTTTGCTCCACATTGATGTTCGTTTGCTACGCTTGTTTGTCATCTCTTTTTCCAGGTATTCGTTCTTTTTTGGTGGCTTGAGCAGGTTTCAAGCTATTCGTTTTTGAAGTTCAAGATTGATCTACCAGAAACAAAAAACACTCAAAATTCTTATAGTTGAAGCCATTTCAAATCAGCCCAGGTTTTTTTTTATGATGAAAAATCCTTCCAACCAAAAAACGAAAACCAGGTTATCGCGGATGAAGTCGGAACCAATCCTGAAACTCTTGGAGAAGGCGCTGTTGACAAACAAAATTACCAACAGGGAGATGTGATGTGTGATTTACATTGTTTTACTGGATTTTCCGTCGCAAATCTTACGGAATCCTTTATACCCTTAGGTCCCTTTTGGGTTTAGTAGGTTTAGACCCTCGAAAACGAAGGGTTGGACACCAAAAAATCACCAGAAATTCCTCTTCCAAAGCATCATGTTTTGCAGGGGCTTTGTCAAATTGAGGGCGAGTGCTGATTTTTTTTGCGAGTTGCGTGATCTCCCCCGGATTTTCCTTACCAAAACTTAGGGAATCCCGTTTTATACCCTCGTGCTCCACATACCCTGTTAGAATGTGTTTAGGTACCCTGTTATTGAATTGTGGAATTTAAGAGATTTTACTTGGAAAATCTTAGGGAATCCCTTATACCCTTAGCCCCCATTTGGGGCTAAGATGGGATTTTATGCAACCCACGATCAACTCAAAAAAGGGCTTTGGGAATCGGGGCTTAGGGATATCGAGTCATACGGAACCTGAGGAGGTGTTGTTATACTTGGATCATCCTTTGATTGGTACGTGGTTAATAACGATGGTTAGTTGTTGTGAAAAAGAACAACTAACAACCCCCAAAAACTTGGTCAAAGTTAGGTTTTCTTTGAAAGGTTTTACTTGTACTTACCCTAGTCTTCCAAATACCTTGTGAGGATCGGTGTTTGGACCCACTTTCACACCTCCTGAGGTTCGGCCTTTAGGGGTTCCAAACACCTAGTCACAAGGTATTTGGGGGGATTTTGGAAGACTAGGGCAACTATGGTTAGTTGTTGTCCTGTAACTAGGGTTAGTCTAGTTATACATGGGTTGTAACTACCTTAACTAACCACTTACTAAGTTGGATGATCCTCCAAGTAGGTGTATTTTGGAGGGGTCCAAATATCTTCTCAGGATAAGTTTGAAGGTCTTAGGGATATGTTCACTTTCCCCCCTCCAAATATGGTGATGAATGGACAATGGAAAAAAGTAGATAGATTTATGAGGTGAAAGACTTCTCATTGCATGGGGCATCCATTAAAACAATGTGACATGTCCCAGGTGTTTGTTGTTTGTTTGTTTGTTTGTTTGTTTGTTTGTTTGTTTGTTTGTTTGTTTGTTTGTTTGTTTGTTCCAACACCACTGTAAAAATATAGGGGCTTATAAATTGAGCATGTACTTCCCCACAGATTTTTTCTTGAAAAAACAAGATGTATTTCCTACATAAAATGGAGATTTTCCATTGCCATGTTAGTTTACAGGAGGGTAAATCCTGTTTTTTTGCGGTATATAAGGGATTATACTACCAACCTATACAGGGATTATTTCATAAGCCAATATCAGGATCGCGGATCCCAACCAATCAGTATAATGGAATGTCATAAGGTTTGTTTCACGTTGCTCAAAAGAAATTCCTCACCACCCTTCAACTCAGAAAAAAAGCCCAGGCCATGGAAGAGTGTCGCGATCGGTGCCTTGGCCCCACAGTCCGGAAGGATTTTTGGCGAAGCAAGGCTATTAACCTTTCCCCTAGCCCTATTGAATATGTATTTCCTCTTGAAAATGGTGATTTTCCATTGTCATGTTAGTTTTCGGTGGTGTAATCTATACCCTAAGCTTTCAAACACCAAACGTGAGGAGGTAATTGGACCCTAAATACCTACTACCAAGAGACCAAACCTCAGCAGGTATTTGGAAGACTAGGGTTTATTATCCACGGTTGCAGTGTTTAGCCAGGACTCAAGGCATATTTTCATGGGAATCTAAGGTACCCCCCCTAGCTACCCCCCTATAAATAAGGCCTTATTAAGGGACTATTAACCATTGGTTTCCCTTAATAAGGCCTTATTAGGGCCTTATTTCTTGGGGGGGGTAGCTTTGGGGGGGTACCTTAGATTCCCATGATATTTACCTACAATGGAAGCCTTGTATCATAAATGTAGGCCAGGTGGAGGAAGATATGACCATTTTCCATACTGAATGTACTGAATGACAAGCAAACGGTCGCAAGATATTGGGGTTGAGCACGATCGCCAGCTACGGCCGGTAGGGTCAATATGGGTGTTTCCAAAAAGAATGGTACATCCATTTTAATAAGGGTTTCCATTATAAACCATCCATTTTGGGGTACCCCTATTTTTGGAAACACCTATATACCAGTTTCATAGGATGATCATCCCAGACTCCCAGATAGTAAAATCGATATATGTTTTGATATGCTCCCCACCCAGTAGCATTACTACCAAGATGACGTTACCCTTTTTAGGCTTGGGGATCCCGAGCTAAACCTTCATTTGCCACGATTGCATCCTGGGGAGGGGGAGCACCACCAATCACAATGCTAGGGGGTGGTTTGTTTCAACCATTTTTGCTCACCTGGTGTGTCTAACAACGTGGAACAAAGTGGTTGCAAACATTATTTTCATGTTCACCCTGAAAATTGGGGTCTCATGAACCAATTTGACTTGCTGATATTTGTCAACGCTTCCATCAAACACCATTTTCAGTATAGATGCAGGGAACCCAAAATGACCCTTGCTTTGATCGGAAAATTGACCTTCTTTTAGAGGCAAAACGAAAAATGGGTTCCAGTTGTATAATATAAACATAAGCTACAGGCATTGTGCTGATTTAGATACCATTGTAGGTTCTAGGTATATAGATATAATTTGAATATAATATACATCAGATTCAAATATCATAAGATAGCATATAATATAAATATTATATACATATATATATATACATTCTGATTTGATGTAGATTCCAGGTTTATTTGCTAATCAATATAATGTCAAAGAACCTGAAAATGGACCACTTTTCCAAAGGAGATTTCTTTTGGACCATTTTTAAGTTCCATGTGAGCCACGAACAAAGGGCCCCTGGTTGGTTGGGTTCTATATATAGGGGATGAAATCCTACCCAGTTATTTAGGGATTGTAATACACCATGACATAAGGATCCCTATTAACCAACCAGGATTCAATGGAAAGTAAGAGGATTTTTTTTCGTGGCTCATGTTGTTTTTGTTGGTCATTTTCCCTTCCCCGCGAGGCGTGGCTGGGACTTGGCAAGGACCTACATCTATGATCCTCAGCCGGGCTTCGGGTAGCTTGGCAACCAAAAACCAGGTATATGTACTTGGATCATCCCATTTAGTAAGTGGTTAGTAACCATGGTTAGTTGTTGTCCCCTAAGGATCGGGTTGTTCCCCTCCCAAATAAATGGGGATTACTAACCACTTACCAAGTGGGATAATCCTCCAAGTCGCCCAGGTCCACTCAAGACTGGTCTATTTACCCACAAAACAGGGTAGTTTATGGGGTAAATATAGGTAAATAGACCAGTCTCATTGAGTGTTTAGGTTTTATTTCACTCCACTTATATGGTTTTTTCCTCTAAACCCCAGCGAAACCCATTTATTTCCGGCCATTCATAGGGGCCCGGCTACCCATTTCACTCCCAATCGTTGATCACGAGCGGCTCGGCAAAAGGGGCCCATCTTGAAGGGTTGAAAGGAAGGGTTGGAAGCTTCTAAGAATCCTCACCCGCTTTAAGAATCCTTTTAAAAACTCACTCAGCCAATGGCCAACCTTTAAACTTTTGGGGATTACATTTTTAATAGGAACAGTAAAGTTTAAGCTTTTATTTCATTGGCCTTTGGCTGAGTGAGAAAACAACTTGAATATTCACAACTTGGATTTGTTTTCCAGGTGTTTTTGTACTTTTTACCATGGGATTCATCACCATGCAAAAACCATCATTTGGGGAATATTTATTTTTATTTTTTCAACCACCGAAGAAGCAAATCTAAGACAAGGATCATTGACTAGTTGGTGGTTTCAATCATATTCCAGCAACTTATTTCATTCTCAGACATCTCCAACAGGACCCACTTTTCACGGACCCCGAAAAAACCTGAGTATCAAAAAAACGCGAAGAGTCGCAATTTACTTGGTCCGGGGTCTGTTGGTCATTCAATTTTTGATGGATTCATCAACATCATTCCATGGGACGATTCTTTGCTCGGATGACTGGGAGCCACACAGATTTTACGGCCCCCTTGAAGTAGGCTTCGGTTTTTATATACCTCTTTCCGCCCCAAACAAAAACGCAAAGAACTTCCCCAAACACTCGAGGTATCGGTATATTCACCTACATTTGGATGATCTTGTATAGTAATTACATGTAAGTAAATGTAGGCAAATTTGGTAAATATACTATACAATCATGGGAATCCTAGCTACCCCCCCCCCCCAGAAATAAGGCCTTATTAAGGGCTTATTAACCATTGCTTTCCCTTAATAAGGCCTTAATAGGTGGTTTTTACCTTTTGTTTCAAGTTTAAATACCACCGCTGCTTTAGACTTGCTTGCTTATCAACTTAAGAATGTAGGTAGAGGAAGTAAAATAAACTTGATGGATTGCCTCCCTTCATGCTCACTTGGGGATTTGCTGTACATTCACTATTGAAGATGGGGAGCAATCCAAGTATATCCAAGTCATGCTATTTGATAACCATCGCCATGCAAAGTATAGGGTTAACTGTTGATTCTGTCCGTGAACTTGAAGCTGATCCCAACGCT
Source organism: Phototrophicaceae bacterium (assembly GCA_965230145.1). Lineage (GTDB taxonomy): Bacteria > Chloroflexota > Anaerolineae > Aggregatilineales > Phototrophicaceae > JAUZRW01. The sequence goes on along the minus strand of CBDDKI010000002.1, from coordinate 156,377 downwards.
GTGTTCAAGTCAAGAGACATGTGTGACAGTGGCATGTGCAGCGTAAACACGGTGAATGCGATTTCATCCAGCAACGGCACGCGACTGATGAAGCGTGAGCGTGTCCCCAATGCTCATCTCACATCAGATTTGTACATGCAGTTCGAGTCCATCAAACACAAGATCGATGTCGGCTTTGTGCCAGAAACTCCGAAGCCATCATCTTACTCCAACAAACGTGGTTGGGAGAAAGCAATGCATATGGAAAAGTGCTTTGAGGAGCGCGGTTTCATTGCATTTCCAGCGTGAGGCCAATCAACAACAGATAAACCAGGAACCAACACATGAACTAAAATCTCATGGAGTCCATGGAGGCCATGCAGACCCTTACCCTTGTGTTTTGCTTTGGGCCCTAGCACGGTACGGTAGCACTGGTGACAAGTGAAGAGTGTGACGATTGAGAGTGATGATGTCGCATCGGAATCGGAATCACCGGTTGGATTTGGGAACTTAATTTGATACTTCAATTTAGATGTGCAGTATTAATTCTTGAGTCCTTGAGTCATCGCGGTTGACAGTTTTTAAATGGTGTTTGCACTTGCCGTTACGTCCATTTTGAGTTGGCCTGTGGCTGTGGGATTTTCCATTTCCTTCTGCCTCTAGACTCCAGCGTCCAGCAAAAGAGGCTGTGCATTGTGAAGAAGCGAGCTATGATGGCAAACAATATAAAACAATCGTCTTAGTAAGCCTTATTAGCTTGGGGGGTAGCTAGGATTCCCTTGATACAATGTGTGTTGGATTCAACAACCATTAGGGTACACCTTTTTTGTTCAAATCAATGTCTCCGACGTTTTTTCAATTTTATCGATTTTTGGGGATCCTGGGTTCAGTCAAGGGACAAGTGGTACGTGTACCCCGTTCACGTACGTGTGGGCCCCATGGTATTCATTGAGTTCAACCTTGGGATTCTTGTGGATTTACTAAGCCATGAATTACCCACGTAATATATAGGGCTTATCAATAGGGATTTCCCATACCCTAGACATCCAGTAATACCTCCTGAGGTGAACGGTGTTTGATCGGTATGTTTTTGGTGTCCAGTCACACCTTTTTAGGAGCAGTTTGGATTTCCCATAGGGCTACGTTGGGTTTTCGGGGGCCCACATCCAACTGCCTATCCCCTGAGGTTTTTTGTGAAGAGCCTACGAAAACACTCTCGAGGGAGGTATGGCATCACAAGGGGCCCCAGGACGGACAGTAAGATGGTGGACTGCTTGAAGGATCATCCCAGGACTTGTAAGTGGTTAGTAACCATGGTGATCGTCCCCTAAATGGGGTTGTTCCCCTTATAAATGGCCTACGTAAATGGCTTATAAATGGGGGTTACTAACTACTTACGATACCTGGAATGATCCTCCAAGTGGGGGTGGCATCAGGTGGATCGTAGGATCCGGCTTGGATTTTGGTTGGGTGTTGACTCCGCAAGCAATTAAATTAAATGCCCCTGGAAAATTAACATGGACCAGGTTCTTCCCAGTGACCTTTTGATAACCCAAATGGAGGTCACTTAACCCCTTGACAATTGGAAAAAAACAACCATTTGAAGATATGTATTTCGCCCTATTGAAAGCCCCATGTTGATTTTCCATGGGTTTGTCATGTTAGTTTTTTGGGGGTTTTGGATAAATCTATTATCCGTTTGGCTTCTAAAAACACCAACCTTCCACGTTGTGAGGTAACGGTAATTTGGATCCTAATAACCTACTACCAAAAGATAAAGATCAAACCTCAGCAGGTATCTGGGCAATTTATAACGACCTCAGCCGAGGTCACCCCAAATGGTGGTTTAGTAAGGGCATCCCCCCCAAAATGGCCTTAAATTAGGTTAAGGATTTATAATAAATTGCCCAGAGGTATGACTGGAAGACTTCCGGGATATTCCTTAAAGGTCCACGGGAATGGAAAAATGATCAAAGCTCAGCCAAGCAGGGTAACCGGCTTAAACTTTTGGGGATTACATATTTCTATGGGAAAAAATAAAGTTTAAACTTTTAATTTGATGTTCCTTTGGCTCAGTGAGTTCTTGTTGCTGATTTTTTTTACTGTTTTTACCATTGGATGAAAATCACCATGCACCACCTCCATTTCGGAGAAATTGTTTGGAACTTGATCCAAGCACCTTAATTAGATCTAAGCCTAAAGTCCTCAAAGATTGATCCCAAAAAGGATGGCCGATCTTGGCGCGTCAAAACCCGTTAGATAGATAGGGTGAAGTTAAAGATATGCCGTTCAGCCGCCCGGTTTGCCGTTGGATGTCCCTTTGTCAAAGGGTTTGAAACACTACCCTAACTTACTGTAGCGGCTTAAAATGAGTGCAATTAACCTGTATTTGTGATGTTTGAAGGGGGACACAAGCAAACACTAGAAATCCTTGTTTTAGTGTTCCAAAGTCCTCCAGTCACACCTCAGGGTCTGTTGATTCTTCATGTCCCCTGAAAAAGATGGTGTTTTTTTTTGCGATGTTCATCATCCTTTCCTTAGACATTCAATTACCTCCTCGGAAGAAGTTTTAGGTACATTTTGGGGGTCCAGTCATATCTTCTCAGCATGTGTTTGGATGTTTAGGGTTTCACCTCGTGAGGTCTTTTAGCTACTGGTACAAAGTGATCGAACCGATATTTGCCCGCGAGTTTGTTTCTTTTTTTACGGATGATCTTAGAAGACTAGGGTTACTTAACCCTCATAATTCTGATGGATTTCCCTTATAATAGTGCATTGTTGGGATTGATAATCTAGGTGGTGGCAACTCAAATATTTTTGGAATTTTCACCCCATACTTGGGGAAGATGAACCCATTTTGACGAGCATATTTTTCAGATGGGTTGAAACCACCAAGTAGTTACAGCAATTGTTGGTTTGGGGCCCGGTGGTTTGGATTCCGATTGGATCCCCGAAAATGAAAGGGATTGTTACGTAGGGATACCCCTAGAATCCCAAACGACCGGGCCCCAAACCACCAATATTAGCTTATCAGACCATACAAAGTGATCAAGCAAAAGGCAACCCACACCACTGCAGTGCTGATGATAGATACAGCCGGGTTTCCGGGTGAAACTTTGCTTTACGTAAGTTGCTAGTAAAGCAAAGTTTTTAGCCTTTGCATAACATCCCAAGACCCATCACGAAAAAAACAACATGACAAAACATGTGGATGGTTTGGTTTTCAACGTTGCAAACCCCATAGGATCCATTGTATCTGGTATATTTACCTACATTTGGTTTGGTCAAATTATGACGACCTCACACGACCTCACCCCAAATGGTGGTTTGGCAAGGGAAATTCCCTTATTTCAGGGAAACCTAGGTTGGTCAAAAATATCATCATTTGGCCAGATTTGGTTGATTTGTATAGTCAAATGAAGATGAATATACCATACTTGGATATGACAAATCGAACATATGCACCTGGTTGGCTACTCGGGATGTCGTTATCATCCCCAGGAATCGCTTCACCATTCGTGTGCGGCAGTATACGCTGGAGGCCAAAATCCGATGAGAGATTTTGGTGATTTTTTTTGTTTCAGATTTCATACCCCCCAAAAGGGCACAGGATACCCCCCAGAAATTTAACATACCCTAGTCTTCCAAAATCCACCAAATACCTTGTGACTAGGTGTTTGGACCCCCTAAAAGCCGAACCTCAGGAGGTGTTTGTGGGTCCAAACACCGATCCTCACAAGGTATTTGGAAGACTAGGGCTATAGGTGTTTTTTAATCATTTTTTTTGAATTTTTCACCCCGATTTTTTTGAATGATTCCCAAGGGCTTCTGAGATCAATTGAAACGTGTCTAAAATCTACAACTGGAACTTCTTTCAAATACACCCCCCAAAACAAACATGGAACCTGAAAATGGACCCTTGGAAAAGGAGATTCCTATTGGAAACCATCATTTCCAGGTTCCATGTTAATTTTTGGGGGTGTATTTGGATTGAACGTTTCTCCCCCAAACTTGTGGATGATGAAGCCATTTTGACTAAAATTTGGATGGCTCAACCACCACCCTTTGGCTTCCAGAGCGTACTTGGATGATCATCCCAGTTAGTAAGTGGTTAAACAACCATGGTTAGTAAGTCCCCTAAGTGGGGTTGTTCCCCTTCCAAATGGCTTTTTCATGGCTTATAAATGGGGGTCCTAACCACTTACTAACTGGGAGCCCATCCTCCAAGTAGGGAGTGTTTTTTTAGGTTGGTCAGGAGTGTCAAACCTTCATATTTTACCGATAAAAAACAGTCATCTGGGAGGAAACATGGAAGGATGTGAAGGTATTTTTTCTGACTCAGCCAAGCAGGCCAAGCGGCTGGAAAACTTTTGGGGATTACATAATTTGGTATGAAAATTAAAGTTTAAACTTTTATTTCATGGTGCGAAATGGCTGAGTAGGTTTTGTTTCGATTCATCTTAAGTTATTCTCAGAATATCACCATTTTGCTGGTTCAAACACAAGGATGGCAAGATGCTTCAATGGACCCAGGATGCTTCGGATGTTTTGGTGGGCCAGCACTCTTATGCATCCAACATGAACCGTCGTGAGGACGGGTACCGTGGTGATAACGAGAAATTCGGTCAAAAATATCTTTAAAAGGCCACATTCATTTAAGGACATGTTGTGAAGTTTATTTTTTCAGGGTCTATGTTAAACTTCGGGGGTGTAACCCAAATATTCCCATCCCATGGAGCACATCGCGGCCAATGCGCCTGGCCCTATAGCGGCTCGAGCTATATGCCTGTGAGGTCAACTAGCAAACTCCTTAAGGCAAACAGCCACAAAGCAGGCATGGGAATGGCACATCCTCACAGATTGTGTCCTTGCTCACAACCTTGGTGCAGCAAACAGAAGGAAGCCTCAACAATGGCAAGCGGACATCTCTCCTGATATCTTGCCCGCCATTAAGGTCGGCCGTATGGTGGCACTCCGCAAACCCAATGGGCGCCATCCGAGGAAGACGTCGTTGGTGACGTCTTCCCGAGACTACCCCCTCTGTTTTTTGGGGTGTACAAGCAGCAACTCTGGTAGAATCTGCTGCTCATAGGACATCCAAGCTAGTCGACCATGCAAAGACTGGTCAAAGAACTCGTAGATTCCAATGAGTCTTCACATGGCTGGCTGGATAGGTGGAATTTTACTTGAAGATGTACAAAATACATATATTAAACATGGGGGGTTTTGCATTGCTATGTTGATTTACCAGAGGGTTGCACACATCAAATAGGAATTGTGTTGTTGCATGTCTTGAGATAGAATACAACATTTGGAACCTAATCTACCTCTTAATTCTTGTCACATCAGATTGCAAGTACATAGACATTCAAGAAGCTTGCACACTTAAGTCTTCAGTGCATTTTGCAATGTGCCGTACACACGTTCAAACAGTGTGATATCGTTCTTCAATGATTTGACAGCCACAAGTGACCTTCTCTGGGGCCCTAGATTGCTTCCATGTTGGAGATCTTGGAAACAACTGATATTTACTTCATGGACATTAGGTGACTTTTTCTCTTTTATCAAGCAGGGGTCCTGAATGCTATTTCTTGAGGCTTAAAACATGTAGAATATAAACATGTAATGTGTTACAACATATCAGTAAGTTATGCATTAGGATGCTTCCCACCCAGCAACAGTCACCTGCAGGATTATTTGATTTTTAGCATCGGATTTCAATAAACCTTCATTTGCCATTGTTACTGAGAGGGTGAACATCCCAAGAGTTTATAATACATACACCCTGGAAGTCAAAGACAAAAAATGGTCCCCTGGAATTGTTGATGAAATAAATCCCCACTAACCCTAGTGCTCCAAATGCCCTGTTAGAAGGTGTTTAGGTACCCAAAACCCATTCCAAAACCACTTGCAGAAGGGATTGGAGCATTAGGGAACATCATGATTTTTTACCAAAAACTATGTATTTAATGGTCTTTGGACCCCCAGGGTACATGTTGAGACAACAAGTTACCCTCTTCACCATGGAGAGTTTCGCCCTTCATCAGACCCGCGGCCCAGTTATATTCGGACTATAATAAGCCTTGGATCTACCCCCCTCCCTGTTAGAGTGAGCACAAGAAAATCCCCTCCACAAAAAAAGCACGCCCAAAATAGGACTTTAAGTGCTTAGGGTCAACTCTTACAGGGGGGGGATGGGGGGGGTGGATCTATAATTGGGTCATTTCATCATCTCGTGCCACAAGGGTCATTGATTCTGGTTTATTTACAAGCTTTCCAATTCCAAAATTTGAGCAATGAAAAAAACCTTGGTTGGTTGTTTGATATAGGGTATTATACTACCCAGTTATATTGGGACTATAATAAGCCAATATAAGGATCCCGTCATAAACCAAGGGTTTTGATCACTGCTAGTTGTCAAATTGGACATGTTTCTCCAATTATTTGAAGTGAACAATTCAAAAAAATATGTGAAACTACCAGGTCCTGTCCCAAAAATTTCAGAATCCAGTTTCTAGCCCCTCAAATGACGGGTTTTGAAAGTTGCTCATCTAAGCAGGAATGGTTTCATCGGATCTACATCTACAACAAGGTTTGACACCGCCAGTTTTGGCTGGTTAAAACACTGACGTTGTGCGTGCTTTTCCCAGATGCTCCTCATGTACGGAGTATGTCCCCTACTTTGTGGGTCAAAAAATGGCTGCAACAATTCCATGGGGGAAATGTAAGGTAACATATTTCCATCCCATCTTATGGGAGCATGTAGATTTTTGCAGGTGGGTTGGGACATTGTTTACTGTTGATATTTGCTGGTGAAAAGAAATATCCGGCGGGCAGGTACCAATTAATAACTGTAAGGGCAAGAGAAACTACATGAAACTATCGTTTTTAATGGAAGTGGTTCATATTATTATCTCTAACTAGTTCACCTGATTTCTACCATCAACACAAGGCATTGAGGGAAGTAAAAGGAGGGGTGAATTGGAACAACAGCCCCATGGAAAACGTAAAGATGTATGTAGTGGGGAGCAGCTACCTATCCACCAGGTGATTCAATAATGGCAGCACAGCCCTAAGACATACCATGACATATATACCGGGCCATACTCTTATCATGAAAACAAGCGGTTTAGTTCATTTTTGTGCATGGCCATGTGGGGAGTGGGACATAGATTGTCATTACCCATAGCATCCATGTATGGTATATTTAACTACATTTGGTTGATTTTGATGGTAAATGTCGGTAAATATACCAGACCTGGATCCTATATGGGTTATACTATAGTACTAACCTCCAGCTGACCCCCCAAAACAGCAAACCTACTGAGCTATTTTTTTAATACCAAAGGACGACCAGACTGGACAGCCAGAAAAGAGACTCACACCTCTTAGCTGTAGCTGTACCTCCATAGCTCTTAGCCTCACAGGTTTCTCAAGGTATATTCACAACAAAACATGCAAGCAAAGAAGGTTTTCCGTTCACATTCATCGCAAATTTCGTCGCGACCTGTCACCGCCGGTTGGTCACCTTAAAGGGTGGTGAAAAGTAAGGGAACCCCCCAAAAAATTATTGATTCAGGTTTAGCAATTATATGAATTACCCTCCCTGAAACTAACATAACACCTGAAAATGTATGGTTGGAATACTAGTTTCCTTTTCAGATGGCCTATTTTCAGGTGCTATGTTAGTTTTAAAGGAGTGTATACTAATTTGCCCAGATTAGTTACAATTGGATGGAAGAAATCCGGCTAACCAGTTGATATTGTGGGATTTAACACTTCTCACAGGTGGTCCAGGATTTCTTCCATCACCAGTAGTATAGTTCTTGGCACATCTGAACCGTCAATCATGGGCCACTTAACTGGAAATGGATGTAAATCCCTAGTTATCACTTGCAACTAGGTTGATGTGTAGGGTTTACTGGGTTTATGTCACATTTACATCTAGGGAAACGCATGGAAACGCCTTTACTTTTTGAGTTGATCGTGTTTTGTCTTCAACTTTTTCCTAAGAGAAAAATTGTCAACTTGTTTTTGTTGCTCATTTGGCGAATCTATGGGACGATTTGTATGTTTACCTGTTTTTGTTTTTCAGCATAAAAATCAAGCATCCATGACGGGGAAAACAAGAAACATACGGGAACCCCATGTACTGAAGGTAGTTGTTTTATTCATATACCACTGTGCCGACCTTTTTTATGTTTCACAGTTGCCCACTAACCCTAGTCTTCCAAAATCCTCCAAATGCCCTGTGAGGATCGGTGTTTGGAACCCCTAAAGGCCTTCTGAGAAGGTCTTTGCGGGTTCTTTCATACCTACCCGCAAGGTGTTTGGAAGACTAGGGTAATTAAATTATGAATATAAAACTTCCCAACCATCATCTGAGAATATCTCTGGATGCCTAGGGAACTATAAGATGCCAATCTTCATAAAAAAACAACATCCACAATGGTAGCTGGTGCGAGTTTGCAACGATTCAGAGCTGGGTGTGTTTTTCTCAAATCCCTTGGTAGTAAGGAACGAAGAACGGATCTACTCCCCTCTTGTCATGGCTGGTCAACCTACCCCTAACGTACCCCCCCCAGAAATAAGGGCTTAATAAGGCCTTATTAAGGGAAACCAATGGTTAATAAGCCCTTAATAAGGCCTTATTTCTGGGGGGGGTACGTTAGGGGAGGGTAGGTTGACCAGCCATGATCTTGTTACCCTGCAACAAAATGGTGGTTTCATAATCCAACCTGTGATTCCCCAAAAGGTTTTTCATTGGGTCGAAGCAGTGTCCACAAACACAAAAAACTACTTGCCTTGAGGTAATATCATGGGAATCTAAGGTACCCCCCCAAAGCTACGTTTCCCCCAATAAATAGCCGGCCTTATTAAGGGACTATTAACCATTGGTTTCCCTTAACAAGGCCTTATTAGGGCCTTATTTCCTGGGGGGGGTGGCATAGGGGGGGGTACCTTAGGTTCCCATGATAATATTCAGAAAGAGAATGTGTCAAAATGTGTTGGTTTTTTCAGTAAAGGTTCCCCTATAAACCTGTTCCATGGATGTCCATGGTACTTAGTAACTAGGTAAAACATGGATTATAGTTTCTTCTAAGCATATCTTAGTAAATGATTACGGAGTTTTTCCTAATCCCAGATGCTCTATGTAGGGAATATTTGCCTACATTTCCCCATGAGTGTGGCCATTTTTCGACCCATGTTTGATCCATTTTTGACTATGGTTCCTTTTTCGATGCTCCCCCAAAGGCTCCCAGGGACCAGGAGCACCCCTTAAGAGGAGACATCCTCTCCCCTTTAGCCATCCAAAGAGCACATGTGCTCCCGAAAGGTTCCAAGGAGCATGTCAGCTGATATGCGATTAGCCTTACAACAGAAACGAGTTCCTTGGCCAATTTCGACCCAGGGACCAATAGTCGGACCCCCTTCCCATGTCCGCTGGACCCATACCATTCCCATAGGATTCGGAGATTCGGGAGTGGGATTAGGGATCCCTTGCTCGACTTGCCATCAAGAATCAACTAGGTAAATATATCTAAGGTTGTTTCAACACACCGAACTGGAACACACCCCGAGCAACCTTTACCAACAGGCTATTTCATGGGATTCCTTTCATAGTTGGCGAACGGGGGATTGCCGAACGGGTGTACCGGTGTGCTGTAATTTTCTTGGAATATAAACATACCACTCAACTTGAAACCACCAACTAGATGGTATATTTGCCTACATTTACCATGAAAATTAAAGAAATGTAGGTAAATATACCATTCAATGAGTGTTGTGGGATAATAAGTGCGCTTAGCTGATGGCTAAACAGTTTTTTTTCACTTGGAGGGGGAAGATGACCATCATGATGACTAACCATGTTTTTTTCACATTCAAATAGGTAGCTCAACTACCAACCAAAAAACACCTCTTTGGAACATGAAACAATTGGGCTTTCACGACCCTCACAAATGGAACACATGATTAATGGTATATTTTGTTTTTTTTCGTGTGGCTCAAATGGATTTCCCTTCCTCACCCCAGAAATTGGGAGGTTCTTAGGTTAGGTGATCTGTCACTTCCCAAGTATTCCATAATCCTCCAGTCATACCTGGTGAGGATAGGTGTCAAGGGACCCCCTCAGGGCCTTGTCAGGAGGTTTGAAAGTGGGTCCAAATACTAACACCGATACATATGCCCTGGGGCCCAGGGGGTCCAAAGACCACTAAATAAATAGTCTTTGGGAAAAGACCATTATTTCGGTAGGGATTTATTTCATCAACAAGTCCAGGGTAGACGATTTTTCCAATGGTCCGCTTGACTTCCAGGGTATATTATTCAGGTGAACAATAGACCATACCAAAACCTCAGGATTTATGCACCTTTTTGATGTTTCCAGTTTCAGTTCAAAAAAAAAAAACACCTTGGGGATTCGATCATCGATCAACTCGATGACTAACTCGCGGCTTAAAGAGTTCCACTATGATACCATGGCCCATGGCCCATGGCCCATCATCTATGGAACTTTTTTGAAGTGAATTTTCTTGGAGATTTGATGGCTGGTTAGGGATATTTTACTTGGAGGATCATCCCAGTTAGTAAGTAGATAGTAACCACCATTTATAAGCCATTTGGGCCATTTGGAAGGGGAATAACCCCAGTTAGGGGACTTACTAACCATCGTTAGTAACCACTTACTAAATGGGATGGTCCTCCAAGTACTACCCAGTTATATGGGGAGTATAATATGCCATAATAAAGATTCCTATAAACCAACCAGGATTTCATGGAATATCATAAACTTGGATTTGTTTTTTTGTTTCAGGTGATCTTTTTAGGGATTCGAGGGACCCATGGGATGTTACATCACCATTTATCTAGGCAAATTATAGCGACCTCAGCCGAGGTCACCCCAAAAGGTAGTTTAGTAAGGGAATTCCCCCCAAAATCCCCGAAAAATTCAGGTTTAGGAATTATACTAATTTGCCCAGATTTTTGATGGATTCATCAACGTCATTCCATGGGACGATTCTTTGCTCGAATTTATTAAACCCACCATTGGAACTTTTTCCAAACATTCTTTTTGTGGCATGAGAATCCCAGGCCTCAATATGGTTAGAGCTAGGGTTCCTAAGGGTTCTTAAGGGGTGTTCAAGGGGGGGGGGGTGTTCCTGGGGAACCCTAAGGATTCCGGCTGGGAAGATTGGGGAACCTTAGGGAAGATTAGGGAACCCCCTCCCCTTAACAACCCTATAATGGTTAGAGGTTGTTGAAGAGTTTTTAAATTGTTGGCTTCCCCCTGTTTTCCTTCCCAGGGATTTTTGACTCAACAGGTAAGATGATGCATATTGTTATAATTCCATTATAATTGCTATATCTTGCTGAAGGTCAACTATATTATATTTGTTCGTGTTCTGCTTTTTTTTGCTCTATGCTGCTTGGGTAAGGTCCCGGGCGGAGCGCCCTTCAGTCAGCTACACAAAGGTAACGGCATAATCGCAAGGACTGGCCGGCTGCGACACTTCGCGAGGCGTGAAGGTGGACTACCCTGGGCTATATGCAATTTTGTGCGGCAGAGCCGACCATTGTCGAGATGGCGCTGTGGGCCGAAAGCACCCAGGCTTACGGTGGGAACGTGAACGCAAGGGCCCAACAAATAGCAAAGTGGGCTGACCGCCTACCCCCAGATGACGCTTATGAGTACGCCTCGCGTATTCGGAATCATTTCGAAGTCTGTGGCGATAGCCTTGAAGATGTAGCTCAGGCTACAGCGGTCTCCGACAGAGTGTTCAAATCGCGAAAGCGACTTGGTTTAACCAAGACCAACGTCAAGCGAGCGCAAGCAGTAGCTGCGGCTGTTCCAAATGTCGCAGACATTGACGACTTCGAGTGACACAACTTTGCCCGTTAAAAGCCTGTTGACCGTCCACGTGTACCCCAGTTCAGAAGTTAAACACTTGTCATAAACAATTTCTCTCATCTGCTGTAAGAGGTGTGATCACTCACGTCGGGTGTTCCTGGGGAACCCTAAGGATTCCGGCTGGGAAGATTGGGGAACCTTAGGGAAGATTAGGGAACCCCCTCCCCTTAACAACCCTATAATGGTTAGAGGTTGTTGAAGAGTTTTTAAATTGTTGGCTTCCCCCTGTTTTCCTTCCCAGGGATTTTTGACTCAACAGGTAAGATGATGCATATTGTTATAATTCCATTATAATTGCTATATCTTGCTGAAGGTCAACTAGGAATTGTTGATTATAAATCCCTACTAAAATACAATGATCTTTTCCCAAAGACTATTTATTTGATTCACCAAGAATGTCAGGTGCCTAAAATGGAGGTACTGAACCTTATAAGGCTATCTTGGAGGTGGGTTTTCCCTTACACACGCCTTACATACAGCTTAGTTTGCACCCCCAGGGTTTGTGCAACGTTGTAGGGGAATGTGTTTTTGTTTTAGGTCAATCCGCAGATGCAGAAAGAATGGTCGCCATATTTATGTGCCTCCAGTCGGATGTTCCATCGCAAGGACGTGACCTATTTGGGGGGATAGCTTGGGCGGATTGGAGGGGGGTTGGATGGGCAGATTGGATGAGTGGGCCCAGATAAATGGAGATATCAAACGGACCTAGCCATTCACTCAGTGGATGTAACGGAAAAAAACAAGGATACGCCTCCATTGACAAGAATGAATCCTAAAAAAAAATAATGATACCCTGGACTTCCAAGTACCTCCTGAGAAGGTGTTTTAGGTATATGTTTTAGGAAAATGTATACCATACATTGAGTGGACCTGGGATTTACAAGGGACAATTGGGTGTACCCCTAACAATGTATCCAAAGTATTTATTGGATTCTCTAGGGATTCTTGGGGATTAGAACCCATAAATACCCACTATATAGGGCTTATATAAGGATTTCCAATAGGGGTACGTTGGTAGGGGTACATCCCACTACCCCCTGAGATTTACAAGATGAATCCCTTTTTTTTAACCTCGTGCTTTCAAGGAGCTGAAATGGCTCGACAGAACGCGACAGTTCGACTACTACAAGGTGGGTTGAAACGGTGCGGGAACTGTGCTCATCTTCGGTCATAGCCAGTCAACCTACCCCCCCCTAACGCCCCCCCCAGAAATAAGGGTTTTATAAGGCCTTATTAAGGGAAACCAATGGTTAATAAGCCCTTAATAAGGCCTTATTTTTGGGGGGGGTACGTTAGGGGGGGGTAGGTTGACTAGCCATGATTCGGGATGTTGGAAGGGGAACTTCATGCATGCAAAGTGATCAGCCAATCAAACTTCAGCAAAATGTCCCTGAAAATGCCATGTAAAATTCAATTATCTCATCGAAATTCCTCAGATATTGCACTTCCATGCTTGTTAAAATCATTCACAGTTCACCGGTTCCCATGGATTTTCCATGGTTATAAGGGAGTCAAATAGACCCAGTAGGTGGGGAGCCTGGCACGGGGATCACATCCCCAAAAATAAGTGGGAAACAGTTCTCCAGGTTGGACCATCCCAAGGGGTTTGGTGTGAAAACCCCGAAAATGAACTTACTTGGCCAATGGCCAACCTTTTAAACTTTTTGGGATTCCATATTTAGTAGGGAAAATAAGCCGTTCAAACTTTTTTTTCAGGGTCCATTGGCTAAGTAAGGAAATAATTGCACCGGAAAAAAGGTAGGGACCCTTAGGTGGTGCTCGTGGTGCTTGGAAGGGAGTTTTGAGGAGTCACATCTTAGTTATATATGCCCGAAGTGTCAGCCCCCTTTGTTTTGTTTTTTATATTTATTGTTTTGGTGTGTGGGGTTTGACAGATGTTTCACGCAGTAAAAGTTCAACCTTTAGTTTTGGGCATCTATATGTGATTGCAGTTTATCATTCTTTGGGGGCTATCTTCGATGTTAACTTCCATCAAGAACGCTCTTCACCTCAACTTCTCGAAGCTTTTGGAGGTAAGACGAGAATGGATCGACAGATACAAGGTGTGGGAAGTGTTTTTCGGCGAAGAAAAAGTCGTAAAACTGTGAGGTTTCAAAACTTACCCCTAGAAGTCCAAAGACCATTAAAAGAATGGGTTTTCACCAAAGACCATTATTTTAGTAGGGATTTACTTCATCAACAATTCCAAGGGACGGACTTATTTTAATGGTCGGCTTGACTTCCAGGGTTACTCAGTTTTAAAAGCAATGGAAAAAGACCTGATCTAGAATCTAAACTGTTTGGGATGACATACCCCTATAAGAAATTTTAGATAGGTACCCCAAATAGCCATGTTTGTAAAGGCTGAGATACGTTTCAAAAGAAACATCATCTTTGGTATCTATCCCAGACACTCAATGTATGGTATAATTAAATTTAACTAGATTTACCATCATTTACCATGAACTTTGTCCAGATGAAGGTAAATATACCATACATTGAGTGGGTTTCTGGGTATGCTAAATTTCAGGGAGCGTAATTAATATTTACCATTGGCAAGTCCGGGTCGACCCAACTCTGTCCCCAATGGTATCCTGAGAATCCATGGGATCATCCCGACTACTTGCAGGATCATCCCAGAACATGTGTGCCAGGGTCTGAACTCCCATTGTTTCCCTATAATAGGGGATAAACTCATCAACCCAATAGTAGGGGTTTATATACCCATTATAAGGATTCCTATTAAAGGTGGGATGACCATCCCCAATATAGCGACTTTTGACCATGGCACATGTAAATGGTTAATAATCACGGTTAGTATATAAGTCCCCTAAGGATCGGGTTGGATTGGACCCCTTCCAAATGATTGGGTCAATGAACACCCTAGTAAGTGCTTAATAACCGTGGTGATCGTAAGTCCCCTAAGGATAGGGTTGTGGGACCCCTTCCAAATGGCCATAAAAATCTACACTTTCCCTAAAACATTACAAACCCCGTGTGTTTTGAGGTATTGTTTTTTGGCCGGAAAAAAATCATACCCCAAAGAAGCATGCAAGCAAAAACACCCAAACTCAATAAGTATGACTGGATGTCTAGAGTCTAGGGTTTAAACGATTTGTTTATGGGAGTTGAAATCATGTTTTGTTTTTTGGGTCATCCCCAAATCACAAAACACAATCTTAGGTGGTGGTTTCATTCCGATTTTTGTTGGAATATTTTTTCCCTCGTAACCTTGGGGTTTTCATGCTCCAATTTGATGGTCACATATTTTTTTAAAGAGGTGGTTCCACTTCCAACTAAAAGAAACCAGGGCCAGAACAGTTGAGCAGTGACCAGTTGGGCCGGGCCCCTGCTTATGTGACAAACTACCCAGTTACAAGGGGAATACAATAAACCATGAAATCAGGATCCCGTGATGAACCAAGCAGGATTTCATGGGATGTGGTAAAGGTTTGGAACGTTGCTCAGGTGTTGTATGGGGTCATGTTTTTTGGTTGGAAAGGTGAAATGATACTGGCAGCAATTAAAATTATACCCAGACACTCCATGTATGTTATATATAATATATACCTACATTTACCATTAAACATATCCAATTGTAGGTAAATATACCATATGTTGAGTTTCTGGGTACTTTCAATCAAGACTATAGGCTTGATGAAAAATCACTCATATTTTGTCCATGAAATGAGAGTCCCGGAACCTTGACAACTCATTGTTTCATGAGATTTTCGTAACTCAAGCACTTGAGCTATCTGTACAAGGTGGGCCCCTACCAGTTATAAGTGGAGTTATAAGCCCTATAAATGGCCTTATAAATGGGTAACTGGGGTTATAACCCTACTTATAGGGGTTATAACTCCATTTATAACTAGTAGGGGGCCCACCTTGTACTCTATACTCTTCTATCTCTACTCGAAGAATGACAAGGGGAGATTTCCAACTACCTCGAATGGCCGGTACTACTCGGAGACCTTCCAAGATTTGATTTCCACTGCATAGAAAAACATGTCCCCCGAAATTTAACTCAAGGGACAATTGGGTGTAATTGATTTATTGTGTTCTCTAGGGATTCTTGGGGATTATAACTTGTAACCCATAAATACCCAATATATAGGGCTTATGTAGGGATTTCCCATAGGGGTACGTTGGTAGGGGGTACATCCAACTATCCGCTGATTAATAGCTTGCCCTGAAAATGGATGGTTGGAAGACGATTGTTTCGTTTTGGGGTTGCCTATTTTCAGGGGCGAACTACTAAATTTCCGGGGTGTATGTGTTGGGGAGTAGCATCTATAAAGATAATATCATGGGAATGTAAGGGTACCCCCCAAAATGCCATATAATTATATTGGTTATTTGTCTCCATGATCCCTTAATAAGGCCTTATTTTCGGGCAGTGTGGCATTGGGGGGTACCCTTAGATTCCCATGATAATAGAAGCCACCTGCGAAGTACAAGTGGTTTTGAGAGAATCGACACTTGAGCAGTGAAAAAAATCTGGCTGGTTGAATTCTATTGCGTGTGCCAAATTGTAGCAGATCATTTTGCCGCTTCAACAACATCAACTTTCGAGCCTTCCAGGATTCCAGGAAGTCTCGTGTTGAACGGTGTGCCCCAAAAACGGCCATCTGCAGCGTCCACTTGACGCACTTTTAGGCGCAAGGAAGGCATGGAAGGCAAAGGGGTCGACCTGCCTTACAACTGGCCACCTTGCCTACAGATTCACGACCTGGCCGTCCTGACCCTGGGACCCTGGGACCCTGGCCGGCAAGCTACCACCCGAGGCAGGAGGTGTTGGCGACCATGTTTTTGGACAAGGCCCCTTGTGAATGGACCGTGGCAAAAAGGCAACCAAGGCACCACCTCGGGTGCATCGAAAACAATGCGGAAATCGGCGTTTCACTGTTTTTATTTTGGATCGCAAAGGTGTCGATCTGATGCAGTGAAATATTTTGGATCAAATAGTGGTTTTTTTTTAATGGACGCCCCAAAATGACGTTGTCCAGAATATATAGTTGATGTATACCCAACAGCCCGTGTTGCTCAAGGATTCATTGTGCCAGCGTGACCGGTTCAAAAATCCGGCCTGCGCCGATAAACCGATAAACCGATAAACGGGCGGAGTCCATTTTTGTTGTTTTCTTTTAGGTGATTTTTCAATCCGTAAGATGGGAGCTATTCGATTCTTTTTTGGGGGAGGGTACTTGGAGGATCCTCCAACTTAGTAAGTGCTGAATAACTAATAACCATGATTCTATTTCCGCACAGGATAGGTTTTGCACATTCCTCACACTGCAAGATCCTTCGACAACCATCCTTTCCACTGTTATTTTTATGTGTTCCAGGCCAATTTGCTTCGAAGTTCCACGGAAGCACGCGAAGCACGTGGTCTTCCACCCTTGCCGATGAGTGAGTGAACAGCAAAGTTTAGTTGTGGGATCTAACCTGATGGGATCCAACCAAGTAGACGGTGGGTGGCGTTGTTGAATTTCCGGTGGGTGGCCGTGGTTGATGGTGTTTTTGTTTTGGGATGATGCATGTGTGTGTTTTTTCCCATCCCACATTGAACAATTGAACTATAACGGCAACAAGAACAACAACATTTTAATGGGTATAGTATAGTTTGAATACTTTCTGCTGCGGGGAATGACACATCATTGATTTTTTTGGGGGGTGGAAAAATGTGCTGCGGAAATTTGCTTGAATCATCCAGTTGATTGGCAGAGCGCATGGGGTGGGCAAAACTAGGGTATGTCATCCATGAGCCCCCAAAAACTATATACATGTTTAGAGGTTTTTATGGTACATAACCCTGGTGTTGCTTGGCCCAAACCTTTATTTTTCATGGGTTTTGGGGGCTCATGGATGTTACCTATCCTAAAGAATCAAGATGGGCAGCATGTATCTGGGCAAATTACAGCAACCTCAGCCGAGGTCATCCAAAATGGTGGTGGTTCAGTAAGGAAATTCCCCTCAAGATGCGCTTAATTCAGGTTTTAGGAAATATAGTGCAGATATAGTGACAGTAATTTGCGCAGCATGTATGGATTTTGTGGAGTATGATAAAGAGTCATGATGTTTCCTGGAACTGTATGGTGCTCGTTGGTTCTGGTTGGAAATGTGGGGGAAAGGACTTCTGAATCAACCATTTTATTTCCGCTGAATCCCGAGCTACGAGAATCCCAAGCTACTCATAACTGTCATTGATTTCCTGCCCTGAAAATCAATGGTTGGAAGATGAAATGTCTTTTTGAAATGGTACCTTTTTTGGGGAACATTCGTTCATTTTCGGGGAGGTAATATATTTCACTGTAGGATCATGGCTTGTACTGCCTTCAAAGCCATCCTTCTGTTAGAAAACTCCAACTGTGTAGGAACATCCTGCAAAGTGCCAGCACACCTGGTTTGTCACACAAAGCTTGCGAGATGAAAAAAGAACATGTTGGCACATGATGCAGGTTTTTTGTTGGGTGCATGTTTTTTTTTTGTGACCTTTAGATATCCGAATCATACCATGTGAGGTTTGGTGTGTTAGGTCATGATTTCAGGGGGTTCCAATACTTTCTCCATTTCGGTGTTTGAATGACCCCCTGGACATTTGTAAATTTTGTAGTGAAATTTGGGGAGAACTCCGGTGGGTGAACTCGCACCAACTTTAATGAAAATAGGCATGCAGGGTCACAAAAAGGAGATTTCATGTGAACCCAACCGTTGGAATTTTCAGGGGCAAACATAGTTAGTTTCAGGGAGGGTATATCAATCTGGTCAAATTATAACGACCTCAAACACGACCGATTTATCCCAAATGGTGGTGGTTTAGTAAGGGAAATGGGACCCCTTATTTCAGGGAAATCTAGGTTGGTGAAATATTATTCCATTTGGCCAGATCAATGATATGCTATTTTGAAGCCTATATGTTTCTAGTTGGGTGCTTCAGCCACCAACCTGGAATATTTCCTTGAATATGATGGACCCACTTCAAAACGGAGCTGGAAGTTGCTATATTTGTTTCGTAGTTTCCTGCAAAGTGGGCCCCTGCTAGTTTTATAAATCGAGTTAGGTGGCCCCTATCAATGGCCGAAAATACATGGGTAACTGGGGCTATCAACCCTAGAAGTGGAGTTAATAACCCTACTTATATATACCCTAGTCTTCCAAATACCTTGTGAGTAGGTGTTTGGACCCCCAAACACCTCCTGAGAAGGCCTTCACACACCTCCTGAGAAGGTATTTGGAGCATTTTGGAAGACTAGGGATTGCTGGCGGTTGAGTTGTTGATCCCTAGTGATCCAATCCATCCTCCAGTCATACCGAACGTGTGGAGGTGTGAGTTTGGAACCCGAACGCAAGCCGTTCTCCAGGAGATGTTTGGGGTTCAAACACCGATCCTCACGTTCGGTGTGACTAGATGTCTACAAGGTGGGCCCCCTACTAGTTATAAATGGAGTTATAACCCCTATAAGTAGGGTTATAACCCCAGTTACCCATTTATAAGGCCATTTATAGGGCTTATAACTCCACTTATAACTGGTAGGGCCCCACCTTGTAGGGTATGGTCATGTTTTTTTTTCTCTTTTTTTTCGGGGGTCATCCAACCAAAACGGCACACAGCACAGTCTTTGAGTGTTGGTTTCAAGGTTTTTTTTGGGAGGTTGTACCTCTCAAAATTGGGCAAACGATCCAATCCGACAAATATGTTGGCACCCTCCCCCACTCCGAGTAACAGTCATCATCAAGATAGTTCCATTTTCAGTAGGGTATCCCTACAAAATCTACAAACCTTTTACTGTATTTGCTACTGGCATCCTGGGTGGGGTAGCATCCCAAAACATGTATGAACATGTATAGATAGTTTCAAACCACCAACACTTTGTGTTAAAATGTTGCTTTCCAACATGTTTTGTGTTGGTATGCCCTTTGCCCCTATAAATTAGGTAAACAAACAACTCCAATTTGACACATGTGTTTTGTTCAAACCACACAACGATAGACGTTCACAGCTCTCCAGCCTCTCCACTTAGGATGGGTTAGTACGTGGGTGATAACCCCAATATATCCCATTTAAGTCGGTGAAATAAGCCATTGATCCTAACCATGTGTGCCAGGGTCTAAACTCCCATGACATTTCCATATAACAGGGGATAAACTCATCAACCCAATAGTAGGGGTTTATATACCCATTATAAGGATTCCCTATTAAAGGTGGGATGAGTTTATCCCCAATATAGCGACTTTTGACCATGGCACATGTACGAACTTCCAACGGGACATCCAAGCATCTCCTGCCCAAAACAGCCCAAAACTCCGCCAAATTTGGCCCTAGTTGCTTGGGAGGTGAATTGGATGGCCAAAGCGGAACACGAACATATTCCCAACTACAAGGTGAACGGTGAAAAAAAACGATGGATCGATCCGTTTTTTTTTTTGTAACCAAAGTTTGGGGGATCTCTCCGGATAGACACTCAATGTATGATATATATATATATAATTATATATTTTTTTTTGGTTTGTATAGATTTACCATAGAAGTTTAACCAAAGGCCTACTCACCTTCAAAGTTTGGGGATCTCTCCCTGCAGACACTCAATGTGTGGTTTATATTTGGTGTATAGATTTGTCGGAAAGGTTACACCCCCGAAAACTAAGATGGAACCTGAAAGTATCACCTAGGAAAGGAGAAACATCTACAAAGCACCATTTTTTTTGGGTTCCATGTTAGTTTACGGGGGTGTAACCATAGGTAGGTAAAGAAATACCATAGATTGAGTGTTTGGGTCTGTTTTTTTTTTTTTTTTGGGGGGGGGGGTGAGGAAATTGAGTTGTTGTCCGTTGTGGATATGTGTGAAAATGCAGCAGTTTTCAAGTGGTCGACACCTTTTTTTTTCCCGAGTTCTTTGGCATGTTGAGTGTGATTTTTGCTTTTTGATTCTTCGATCAAAGTTTGGTCGACGTGTTTTTATTAACTGGGTTGGTGCTTAGCGATGAGCAAATGAGCAATGGATATCCATTTTCCCTACTAAATGACGAGCAAATGAGCAACAAGGTGAGGGTTGAGCACCAACCAGTTAAAGTATTTTTGTTCAAATCATTTTGTTATATAAATATACTGGTAGTTTGGATCTACCCCCAGACCCAGTAGCAGTCACAAATGATGGTCTATAAGTCTAACAAGGATTCCCTACTAAAGATGTAGCGTCATCCTGGTGGTGACTGGCATCCTAGGTGAGAAGTAGATCCATAATCATCTTCCAGTCATAACTTGTGAGGATCGGTGTGGAAGGACCCTCCAAAACAGCATCAAAGAGCTCTTGAGAAGACCTTCGTTTTATTGCCATCCCAAACAGGATCCATGTATGGTCTATCTATCTACACGGTTGTTGTTGTTGTTGTTGTTGTTGTTGTTGTTGTTGTTGTTGTTGTTGTTGTTGTTGTTGTTGTTGTTGTTGCGTTTATGGGGTTTTCGGTTTTCATGTAGGAACATAGACCATATACATTGAGTTTTATGGGCGATGAAGATCCCTTTTTTTGGGGGTGGGGTGGTTTGTGTTCAACATCACATGCTAAAAGGGCTCAAAAAATGGTTTGGAATCGAAGAATCAGGTGAATCTGGGGATATTCTATACCCTGCAAGGTGGGCCCCTACCAGTTATAAGTGGAGTTATAAGCCCTATAAATGGCCTTATAAATGGGTAACTGGGGTTATAACCCTACTTATAGGGGTTCTAATTCCATTTATAACTAGTAGGGGGCCCACCTTGTGTTCATCCAAGAAGATATTTTTATCCCTAGTCATCCAGTCGCTTGGATGTCCTTTTGGAAGTTAGGATCAATGGTTAGGATCAATGGGTTATTTCACCTACTTAGAAATGGGATATATTGGGGTTATATTATATAACCCACTTATATCCTAACCTTTGATCCTAACTTCCAACGGGACATCGAAGTAGAATATGTCTTTATATCCCTAGTCATCCAGGAAAGCCATCCTCCAGTCGTACCAAACGTCCCTGAGAATCGGTGGGAGTGAGTGAAAGGAACCTGTTTTTCCACCAGGTGTGACTAGATGAGCAATGAAAAAAACCCTGGTTGTTTAGTGTATATAGGGGATTATACTACCCAGTTATATAGGGATTATAATAAACCATTATAAGGATCCCTATTAAACAACCAGTTTAATGGAAAGTAGGAGGGTTTTTTTCGTGGCTCAGATGTCTAGGGATATATCGATTTAAACCACACACAGACGCTGGGGGTCGCGATTTTTTGTGCTTAGAGGTGGAACGGATACTTAGGATACGTGGATAGTATCCAGGGTTATAACCCCTATAAGTGGGTTATATGTCCCCTGACTATGGTTATAAACCTACATATAACATCATATAACCAGTTACTAAGTATCCTGAACCTCTAAGTGAGGTTAAGTAAAGGCTGCGAAACATCGCATGTCATTGCCCGGCACGCGACAGGTATTGCAAGCGGCCTTTGACAAGTCGGGGGAACCTACTATTTTTGTGGCGACGGTGTGCGGTATACTTGGAGGATGATCCCATTTAGTAAGTGGTTAGTTCAAGGGGCAAACCACGAACCATGAACCACCAGGGTTCCAGGGAAACTTCTCAGGGAGGATTCCTGGAAGATGTTGGTGAACTGCACCATCAAATCATCATTTTTGTGGGAATGTGTTTAATTTGTTGTGTACTGATTTTTCCATTATCTAGAGCAAGCAAATCTATAGCCAATAGTTATTGTGTTTATTTCCAAGCGTATTTCTTATTTTTGCCACAAAGATTAACCACTAAATGCAGGTAAATATACCCGTCTCATATTGATCTTGTTTATGAAATGGTACAAAATGGTACTTGGATGTCCCGTTGGAAGTTAGGATCAAAGGTTCGCATCAGTAGGTTATAGGTTATTTCACCCCAATTCATATCCCATGTATAAGTATATACGATGAAATAAGTGAAATAAACCATTTAGATTTAGATCCTAACCCCCATCCAAAATCCTCCAAATACCTGGAAACCATTTAGATCCTAACCCCCATCCAAAATCCTCCAAATACCTGGTGAGTAGGTGTTTGGAACCCCTAAAAGCTTTCTCAGAAGATGTTTGGGGGTTCAAATACCTACTCACCAGGTGTTTGGATGTCTAGGGTAAGAACACCATTGATTTTAGCTAACTTCCTGTCCGCGACATCCAAGTGGTACAATTCTCCCCTGTCCACCCCGCGTCGTCGCTAACCCTCGAGGTTGGATATCGCGCGGCATGTCCCGGTGGATCAGCTCATCCGTGGAAAGTGACTTGGAGGATGGAGAACACCACGGATGTGCCAGGGTCGATCAACTCCCATGACATTTCCATAGGGGATAAACTCATCAACCCTATTCCGTAGGGGTTTATATACCCATGAAATAAGGATTCCTATTAAAGGTTGGATGACCATCCCCAATTACTGGTTGTGGTTGGGGATTTGTTGGGGATGACATTTCCTATCCAGTTTTTTTGAGCTCCTAGTTTAGTGGGATGTACATATGTACCCCAGTTCACCCTGGTTAATTGCTGTATGTCATGTTACCTATCGTAAGGAATCAAGATGTGCAGCATGTATTTGGGCAATTTATATCGACCTCAGCCGAGGTCACCCCAAATGGTGGTTTAGTAAGGGAATCCTACCCAACATGGCCTTAAAATAGGTCAAGGATTTATGATGAATTTCCCAGGATTGGTTGTTGATCGGGGATTTGTTGGGGATGACATTTCCTACCCAGTTATGTGGGGATCATGAATCATAAACCAATTAAAGAACCAGGATTCAATAGAATTTTCCTGGCTCACTTAGGATACGTGGTTGGGGTTTAGGGCATAAACCAAACCATTTAGAACGAGACTACAACCCTACGTCGGTGACAACAACTAACCATGGTTGCTAAACACTTACTAAATGGGATGATCCTCCAAGTAGAGTCCCCCTCAGTTGAATAAGGGGAAAGAAATAAGGCCTTATTTAGGGAAAGCAATGGTTGAATAAGCCCTTGTTCCTTTTGTTGGGTGACAAATTACACAGTTATATTCAGGGATTATGCCCTAGCCATCCAAAATCCTCCAAATACCTGGTGAGGATCGGTGTTTGGAACCCCTAAAAGCCTTCTCAGGAGATGTTTGGGGGTTCAAATACCTACTCACCAGGTGTTTGGATGTCTAGGGATGAATAATTCCAGCCATTAAATCGATCCCGTGATTCATCAACCAGGATGGGACCCGCCCGTCTTCCAGGAAAGCCATCCTGGCAGCCGCACGTGACCAACTACAGATCCAGCAAAAATCCGGGCAAATTATAACGACGTCAGCCGAGGTCACCCTATAAATGGCGGTTTAATAAGGGAACTTCCCCAAAATCCCCTTAATTCAGGTTTAGGAATTATACATAATTATACTAATTATTTGCCCCGAAACATCCGGGCCATACCGGGCATACATGAGTGATTGCAGTGGTATAAAGATACCCCATTGATGGCGCGTTTAAACAACTGTTTGGGGACTGTTGAAGTGCTTGATCCACTATTTTGAGCGCAGGAGCGCTGATTCGCGAAGTTTCGACTGGGTGAATCAGCAACCAGAGCAGTCCTCTGAAGACATGTTCAATGTCAAAGCTGGTGCGTTCAGACAGAAGGTGGGGCTTTACTGCGCAGGGTTTCCCTGCAAACCGTACAGCCGTCTCCGCGGTGACAGCCAGCTTCTCGAAGACAAAAATGCGAAGCCTCTCTTCGAGTGCATTCGTCATATCAAGCAGACCCGACCTAGTGCTGCGATCCTCGAGAACGTCATGGGCTTTGCGCGGGTGTTGAACAAGATTCTCAAGCTCTTGTCTGACAATCTTCCTGCGTATGAAATTGCTGCTGTGGAACTTGACCCGTTGAGATTGGCTTCCCCTATGAATAGTGAGTTTGGAGCCCCAAAATGCCGAACCTCAGGAGGTGTTTGGGGGTTCGGAAAACCTAGTCATAAGGTATTTGGAGGATTTTGGATGCCTAGGGTATAAATCACCAACTAAAATATAATGTGTTTTTTTTTCGAATGACCTGCTTGAACTCATGTCCAACTTGCACCCCTCTAGTGGGGATGTCATGTTTTTTGTTTCTCGCCTACAAAAAAAACCAAGAAATGCCGACTCAGCCCGCTCATCCTATCATGACAGTGACATGGGCATCTCGCTTCCAGGTACCAAGACAACTTGGAATTCTTGCAGTGGCTGAAGTTTGGAAGCTCAACAGATGTTTGGATGTTTTATCGGAAAACTGTGGGATGTTTTTTTTGATGAAATTCCATTGAATTCACCACTACCTGGGATGTATGCAAAAAAACCCATACAGCTGCATGATTTCTGAAGGGTCTTGTTTGTTGGGCACCCAACTGCTTGGAGAAAAACAACCACCCCCAGTTTTCCTAAAGAAACATCCAGTCATTAGTTTGTGAGGCGATGTCCTACTTTACTCAAAAGGTATGCCTGGAAGAGGATTGGGTAGGTATTTTCATGGGAACCTAAGGGGGCCCCCCCAATGCCACCCCCCCCAAGAAATAAGGCCCTAATAAGGCCTTATTAAGGGAAACCAATGGTTAATATAGTCCCTTAATAAGGCCGGCTATTTATTGGGGGGGGGGTGGCAGTGGGGGGGTCCCCTTAGGTTCCCATGATATTTTCATCACCAAAATTATTCATATTGATTTGGGGCATGTTTTTTTTCTAAGGACCACATGAAAATGAGATGTTTTGATGCATAGTGGGGGCCGGGAAGCTGAACTTTGTTGTTTTTGTTTGAATTGTTTTATCAAGTACCTGGAAATATGTTTTTTTTTGTGTTTTCAGGGGGTAGTAATATGATACACAACCGCGTTTTTAGTGTAAGTACCAGGTGATTCAAACCCTGACCTTTTGATCTCTTAGTTAGGGCACCAACAACCTTAGAAAGGGTCACAGCTAGGTGGTGGTTGAGCCAGGCTATATTTTTATGTACACCCATTCACCTATGAAGTAAGATGGTTCAGGCCCCTTTTCATGTTGGGATCAAATTGGGTGGTTGTTTGACTTTAAACCACTCAACTGGAGCACAAGGTTTTCAAAATAGAAATGTTTGGAGAAGTTTCTCCAAGAGATTGGATTATAAATCCCCCCTAGTCATCCAAAATTTTCCAAATACTTGGTGACGAGAATCCGTGTGAAAGGAACCCTTGAAAGCCGAGCCTCTGGAGGAGATGTTTGGGGGTTCATTCACACAGATCCTCACAATGTATTTGGAAGACTAGGCCCCCTTTTTGTGGCTGGATTTTGGACTTATGATCATTTTTTTTGAAGACACCTTCAGTGAAGTAAAAATATCGGAAAAGTCGGGAAAAAATTGAAACGTGGAATTCAAAAGCCTATAATATACACCACTTCTCAGCATGGGTTAAGTTGTATTAAGCTTTATCGCACTTACTTTTGAATCCTTACTACAGCCACCCCCCTTGAAAAGATGTGGGGAGATTCCCGCAGTTTTTTGTGGGATATCCCATTTTGGCAGTTCCAAAAAAAAACCGGCGCGTTCGCGGATGTTCTCCCGCTGTCAAGGTGTTATTGGGAGAAGGAAGGTGGTGCTGGACACCGCCAGTACGATGCCGTACCTTGGGCCTGGACGTTTTTCGATGTTCGATGCCTGAGTCAACAGTTTCTTGGATGTCCGGTTGGAAGTTAGGATCAATATGGATCAATGGTTAGGATCAATGGGTTTTAACCTACTTATAAATGGGATATATTGGGGTCATAAACCATTGATCCTAACCTTTTACTAACCTCCAATGGGGCATCCAAGTACCCATCATGCACCCAGACACCACTCAATGGGAATGGTAGATTTGCCTACAAAACAAGGTAGTTTTGGGGTAAATGTAGGTAAATAGACCAGTCCCATTGAATGTTTGGGGTATGGTATATGTATCATGGATGGGTGATTTTTTGATGGTAAAGTAGTATAGGCAATGTAAATACATATATCATATATATATATATACACATTAGTCATTACCTACATACGTGACCACACAGCCATGGTCTTCAGAAGATATTGCATTGGAAGTTATTGTTTGTCTACTTCCCAAACCCTTTCCGGAAACCGGGTCCCCGAATCGACCTCAAAGGTAAGTAGCTACAAAATCAGGTTCTCTTGGATTTGTTTTTTTAACCATACCCAGATGCTCCATGTATCACCAAACTTTTCAGGTACCTAAAATGGAGGGTTTCCTGAGCCTTATAAGGATATTTTGGGGGTGGGTTTTCCCTTACATAAGCCGTATCCATACAGCTTATATAGGTGAGGATTCCATGGGATTCATCACCATGAAAAAACACAATTTGAGAGAATCCAAGTTCTTGGATATGTTGTTGAGGAAGACCTCTCCAATATTTTGTTGTAGCAATGCAAATCTCTCCCTGGCCCTATTGACAAAATCGCAATCACCAAAATGCATAGAATTTAGGATCGGCCTCCCCCTGTAACAGTCTAAAACAGAGAATTTTATCATCTATTCCTAGGAACGTACAACAAAGTTGGGTAGCATTGTGGAATATAACATGTTATTTAAAGAAGTTTTGAGATTCATTGTATACTTCTTTACTTGGAAAAAGATATCTACTTTGGAATCATCCCTGGGACCCACAATTTGTTATGGCTATTTAACCAACCCCCCCCTAACGAACCCCCCCCAGAAATAAGGGTTTAATAAGGCCTTATTAAGGGAAAAACCAATCGTTAATAAGCCCTTAATAAGGCCGGCTATTTCTGGGTGGGTACGTTAGGGGGGGGGGTTGGTTGAATAGCCATAATTTGATGGGTTTTTTTCTGGCTTGTTGGTCTTGACTGGATCCTGGGCCAATAGCCCCATGGTTGAGAGTGTCGAGTATTGCTAGCAAACAACTGCACTGACAACCGGTGCCAGAGCTGACCTGGCGGCGTTCTACGTAGCCGGGCGCCACATCGGAGCTATGGCTAAAACTAAGAGGAGCCACGGAGAGTTTGCAAGGCCAGACGAAGGAGCAAGAGACTTCGTGGTCTACGACAAGACGGCAGAATCCGCGAGTGCATCATCCAAGATCAAACAAGAAGAAGCACCTCCAGCTCCACCAGTGCCTCGCAGGGTAAGCCAAAACAAAATGCCAACAGCTCCAAGAGCAATTCCACCTGCACCTTGCTGTCACGCCACAAGTTGCTGCAGAGCTCCCGGCTGACGGGCCGGTACAGATTGCAAGGCGGAGATTTTCGCACACGCATGATCATCAACACCAGCTGTCTGCAGTGCGCTACCCGCCTGAAACTGATCTTTCAGTCTTAGTTATATGTTAGGGGGGGTACCCTCAGTGGATTTTTCAGGTTCCTGTAAAGGGTGGTCGGGTTTATATAGCCCCCTAGAAGGCAATATATAAGTGGTATATATATATATAGTGGTATATACTGCCAATTGGGGGATTGTATGCTACCTACCACCTTTTAGGGGAACCAAAAACAACCATTGATACCCTTAAACTATGGGGACTGTATTGGAAAAGTAACACAAATGATCATCAACACCAGCTGCAGGGGACTGTACTACTCAGTTATACGGGGATTATCCCATCTAGACAAAGTAACACTGGTTTGTGCTTCAGTGCTTATTTTGTAGGAAGAAGTTTTTATTTGGAAAATGTTTGTTTCAAAGGATGCTCTTCATATGCTTGTTCCCTTCCCAGGATGCCAGTGGATGAGTGAAGGGTTTTTGTACACTGCTCAATCTTTAGCGTGCCTTTTTGTTTCATAGGAATTTAAAGGTACCCCCCCAGGAATGACAGTCGGCTTTTGAAGGGGTTATTAACCATCATTGTCCCCTAACAAATGGCCCCTTGGGAGGTGCTTGGAGGATCACCCCTTTGTGTAAGTGGTTCGTTGAGGGGGTTAGAAGCCGCAAGCCATTTATCAATTACACTAACCCTACTTAGGGGACTTACTAACCATGGTCCATGGTTATGAACCACTTGAGCAATCAAAAAAACCTGGTCGATACTGACCAGTTATATGGGGATTATAATGAACCATTATCAGGATCCCTGTTAAACAATTAGTATAATGATGTATAATGGAAAGTACACTCCCTAAAACTAACATAGCCCCCGAAAATAGGCCATCCCAAAAGGAAACTAGTATTCCAACCATCCCTTTTCAGGTGCCATGTTAGTTTCAGGGAGGGTAAGGCCGGTTTTTTGTTTCGTGGCTCAGCTGCTAAATGGGATGATCCTCCAAGTGGGGCCAACCACAAATTCCCCATGATTGGTTTTCCGGACCCCTCCGGCTGAGGTAGCAGTTCGTGCTGATAAGACCTTGCCACCATGGGTATCTCGTTTTATTATTTATTTTTCTGCAGGATTGGTTGTTTTTGTTGTTTTTTCTGTTGTCTAAACCGAATCCAAAGTTGTGTTTGGTTGATAGTTGATTTATGTATGTCTTTGGGAAAGAATTTTGCATCCTTTGTTAGACTGAATCTTAATTTTGCACTTGGAGGTTAAGATGACATTATGGAGGTATGAGGCCCCTATAAATGGTCTTACAAATTGGTAACTGGGGGAAAATAACCCTACTGGTACTTATAGGGATTACAAGGTGGGCCCCCTACCAGTTATAAATGGAGTTATAACCCCTATAAGTAGGGTTATAACCCCAGTTACCCATTTATTTTCGGCCATTTATAGGGCTGAAAATAACTCCACTTATAACTGGATCCGGGGCCCACCTTGTAGAACCCCTTTTATAACGATCGGTTCGGGGCCCACCTTTGTACCTTATGTTTTCTATTGTTCTTTTAAGTTCACCAACGTAATTTTGTGTAATCATTGCTACAATGGGAATCTGAACTACCATCAAAACTACCCCAGAAATAGTGGCTTAATAGCCGGCCTTATTAAGGGACAATGGTGGATCAAAACCCGTTAATAGGCTCTTATTTCTCGCAGGCGGTAGTTTTGATGGGGGTAGGTAGCAGGGCCATGATGTTTAAGGACAATGGATCCATCCAAGTAGATATATTGCTGCCATTACAGCCGGATGATTTTTCGATTGAAGACAACTTGTCTTTTAACATGGGCTGGCAGCAATGCTGCAATACCCATAGGATCTATGGGACTGGTATATGATGGTATATGTAGCTACATTTACATTTGGTTGATTTTTTTGGGGTTTTCATGTAGGTAAATATACCAGCCCGATGGATTCTATGGGATATTCTGGGAATTTATATCGTCCAGTTGTTTGGGAGTTCAATCCCAGGATGTTTCCAAATCCCAGGATTGTTTTCAACTATAGATTTGGATGTTTCCAATCCCAGGATGTCAATGGAAAACGTAGGTTTAGTTTAGGCTCCCCAAGCTTAGGACATGTTATGTCCCAGGCCAAGCGATAGATAGTAACTTGGGCTACGGTAAAACACCTCAGGGGAGAACGTATTAGCCAACCATGGGAACCCACAACCTTCATTTTTAGTGGTAGTTATAACTTATAACCCATATTTGCAAGGCTTGAAACCTTCATTTTTCGAAGGGTTTTGGGGTCCAAAGGAACTTACATGAAAGCAATTAGAGCTGAAGGTGGAAAATGTTGAGAGAGAGAGAGAGAGAAAAGAAATAAAGAAAGAGCGAGAGCCACCACCCACACAAAAGCACCACCACCCACACAAAAGACAGTGAGAGAGAGAGAGAGGGAGAAAAACAAAAACAGAAAAAGGAAGATGAAGAAATACTAGAATACTATCACAACATCAGAAGGTTACTGGTAAGCTAAAACTACTAAATACTGGTTAGATAGAATACCTAAGTATTCAAGAGAAGCAGGCCCAGGGCTAGCCACCCAGAGGATTTTTGGGCGGTTGAGCCATTTTTGGGGATTGGAGCCTTGATTCAGTTTGAGTTTGGTTGAAGTGAGAAATTTAAATCCTCAAATCCAAATCACCAATCCTTTTGGATTGGTGCTGAATGTGAAGGGAAGGGAATCATTCTTTGTTTGCCCTAAGAATCCAGGTATGTCCGTTTGGAAAGGGATTATCCCTACATTTCTATTCTAGGGATGGGATAGGAACCCTCAATCCTATTCTAGGGGGGGTCTGGATTCTTAGGATTGGTAATGGTTTTGCTTCAAAGACCTTGATACCAAACCCTTCCATCCATGGATGTGACATGAAGGTCGAGACTTTTGTGCGGGTGGTTTGGGAACGAACCTAAATCCCAGATTGGGAGATTTGGTCTCAAGAAGTTTGGGGGGCAATTCAACAAGTCAATCTTTTGAATAGGCGGAACAAACCACCCTGGTCTTCCAGTCATACCCTGCGAGGATCGGTGTTTTCATGAATCCCCAAACATCTCCTGAGGTTCGGCTTCTAGGGTTCACAAAGACCTCCTCACCAGGTATGACTGGAGGATGGCTTGGAAGACCACGATAAGGCCAGGACCCAAAGTCTTTTTCTGCCGTAAGCCAAACCTCGCTTTCCAGATGTGGACCCGGATCCATGTCCAAAAGAAGTGGCTGGTGAAGGTCTATACTGGTCATGGCTATTTTTGCCAGTTATGTGGAAAGGGAACATGGCACAATCCAGATTGCACGCACCTCAAGAGTACGCAGCATTTGGAAAAAGAAACGGAAGAAATATGGATGAACAGATTCTTCGGAACCTCTGCAGGAAGGCGGCTTGGAGAAGGCTGCCAATCTCCCACAAAGGCCGCTATAAGAACCTATTGGGGAGATAACGTCGAGAACTTGATCACCATTCTGGAGACGAAGCTGCGGCAGGATGGGCGTGCCATTCTCGTGGAGATGATCCTGTTTGGTATAGCAACCAGTTGAAGCATGCAAAGTGTAGAGTCTCCCATCAGATATCAAAATCCGGCATTTGAAGGTGTATCTTCTATCAAAAATTAGGTGACTTTCCATTGGCAGCCATGTTAGTTTACTGGAGGGTAGCTATTTTCTTGGATATTCATACCCTCAATCGTAGCTTGGTGCTTAAGAAGCGTAGGACATCCAGGCGACTACTTGGATGTCCCAGGAAGTTAGTAAAAGGTGAGGAAGTGGGCTATAACCCCAATCTATCCCATTTATATGTAGGTTATAACCCATTGATCCTAACCATTGATCCAAACTTCCAACGGGACATCCAAATTCTTCTTTGGAATTTTGCGTCATACCAAACCTCTGTTTTGGTGTGGCTGGATGTACAGGGGGGGGGGAAACCTGAAACTTCATCTAGGCCCCTGGGCCATAATAATGGATTTCCCCATTAACCAACCAGTATAATGGAATGTCACTGGTGGGTTATGATCACTGCTCCATTGAGGCAGTGAACCCAAACAAAACCTGGGCTGGATGAACTTTCTGTTGGTTGGATCATACTACTGGGTCCACCATAAGCACCAACCGTTACCATGGATAATATCAGCCCTAAAGATTGCCAGGTGAAGAAACCCTTGGTGATTCAGGCATTTCTCCAATTTTTTAGGGTTGTTTCAAGTGATTATGGCAAACCCCGAAGATGTATTTCATTTGTTTCTTTCAAATATGGCTATTTTGGGTATCTATGTTCAATGTCACGGGTGTAAATTATTTTGTTCTGGAAATGTCAGGCCATTTGGGAGGATTTCCTCACCATGTGGGTTCCCAACCAACCTTCTTTTTGGCCCTTGACATCCAAAATCCTCCAGTCATACCTGGTAAGGAGGTGCTTGGAACCCCCCGAAAGCCTTCTCCAGAGATGTTTGGGGGTTCATTCATAATCCTCACGTTCGGTGTGACTGGATGTCTAGGAGAAGGTTTAAAAGAGAGATACTTGAAACATTTAGCCAGCGATCCAGTTATCTTAAAACCTTCCTCCCTGAAACATGGGAAGTGGAGGCCTGGAAAATGTAAACGTATCCAGCTATCCAGGTATCTTAAAACCCTTCATCCCTGTTGATCAACAAAAAATGTAAATGATACCTGCAAGGTGGGCCCCTACCAGTTATAAGTGGAGTTATAAGCCCTATAAATGGCCTTATAAATGGGTAACTGGGGTTATAACCCTACTTATAGGGGTTATAACTCCATTTATAACTAGTAGGGGGCCCACCTTGTGGATTTTGCCGTTCGGCTAAGGCCAAACCTCTGAACATCTTCGCGGCCCGAGGTGGGTTTTGTTTGTTTTTTTCGTGGGGGGGTGGATTCTCAATGCTCAACGAATATGTCGTTCATCATGTCATCATGCCATGAATAGATTTAATATATAGAAACCTAATGGTAGTATGATTTAACAAATGGTCGGTTTTAGTTGTTTGTTTTCATGTTGGTAGTTTGTCATTTGTTATTGAAAGAAATCCATTTCACGGGTTTATTGTTGACAAGTACTACCTAGAATACTAAATCAACAACTTTAATCACCAACCAATGGTAATATTGTATTCTTTACATGAGCTGACCTATCATGTTTATAATTTGTGTGTTCAAGTATTGAAGCCATACAATTCTTGCCTGCTCTCATATTTACCTCTTACATTCAACTCCATAAACTGCCCATCCATGTAGGTCCAATAGACCATTCCCATCAAGTGTTTGAGGAAGATAGTTCCCCCCAACAAAATGTCACTGTACTTGGAGCATCATCCCATGATTGTAAGTGGTTAAGACCCATTGTCAACTGTTAGTTGTTGTCCCCTAAGGATCCTGATTTTGCAGCTACTAAACGGTAAGTGGTTTTGCTCCCTTTACCAACCATTTACTATATAAATAGGATGATCATCCAAGACATGTTGTTTCATCCTCCAAGTATATTGACCTCGGATCTTATAGTTTAGGACCAACCACTATGGTAAGCGGTTTACTTTTTCTGGCTTGGAATACTCAGCCTCGGAACGCACGGTGTCTTTGCTAAAGATGGTTAACAATCATGGGTTGTAGGACCCCTTCCAAATGGCCATAAAATTGGCTTATAAATGGGGGTTACTACCTAACCACGTACCCTAGTCGTCGGATGATCCTCCAAGTAAGGACCCTTCATGTAGGTAAATATAGAACAAGGTGGGGCCCTGAGCTGATCGGTATAATTGGAGTTATAACTTATATATATAACTTATAACCCCTACAAATGGCCGAAAATAAATGGGTAACTGGGGTGAAATAACCCTACTTATAGGATCTTATAGGATCTTATAGGATCCACATGTCCCTCCACTTATAACGATCGTTTTAAGGGGCCCACCTTGTTTAGGGTATATAGGGGATTATACTACTCAGTTATGTGGGGATTTTCATAAGCCATTTATAATGATCTCTATTAACCAACCAGTATTTCATAAAAAGTAAGGCCACTTTTTTCATAGGTCAGTTGAACTAATCTCCTTGAATCAAACGCGTAAATAGCTTGGACCTACCCACCCACGTATCCAAGTCCTGGGATGAATCCTCCAAGTAGATCCCAGGTAGTTGGCCCGTCTTTGTGGGTTAAATATAGCATGGGACCCCCAAGGGACCCCCAATGGATCCCAGTGAAAACCATGGTTAGTAAGTCCCCTAAATGGGGTTTGTTCCCCTTACAAATGGCCTAAATGGCTTATAAATGGGGGTTACTAACTACTTACTAACTGGGATGATCCTCCAAGTACTACCCACTTATATAGCTAGGTGGTGGTTTGAAATAGTTTTTTATGTTCATCCCTACTTGGGGAAATGATCCAATTTGATGATCATATTTTTCAAATGGGTTGGTTCAACCACCAACTAGTTGTCGTCAGGAACTTTGGAAAAAGAAAATCAGAATCCTCGGATGGGCAAAGTTGATGAGGCTCTGTGAGGATTTGGGTCAGTGAGTGAAAACCCAATCCCAAGATGCTCTTCCTGTGGGTGTTTCCAAAAATATGGGAAAACCCCCAAATCATCCATTTATAAACCATATATAAACCATCCATTTTGCGGTACCCCTATTTTTGGAAACATCCATGTATGGTCTAGAGTCTAGGTGGTGGTTTCAAAGATTTTTTGGAATTTTCACCCCGATCCCTTGGGAGATTTACCAATTTGACGAGCATATTTTTCAAATGGGTGGTTCAACCACCAACTAGATGGTGTATTTACCTACATTTACCATGAAAATTAAAGAAATGTAGGTAAATATACAAGGTGTGCCCCTACCAGTTATAAGTGGAGTGATAAGCCCTATAAATGGCCGAAAATAAATGGGTAACTGGGGTTATTTCACCCTACAACTTATAGGGGCCCCATAACTCCATTTATAACGATCGTAGGGGGCCCACCTTGTACCATCCATTGAGTGTTTGGGAATGTTGGGTTGATGGGCAGGGTGTTTGGGATCTACTACTTGGACCTGTTTTTGTTGGGTGATTTTTATTTCGAATTCGATCCCATGGGATGAACCTCACCATGAACAAAACACCACCATTTGGGAGAATATTTTTGGAAGTTTTTTCCAAGAATCTTACAAGCAAATCTAAGTTTTAGTGAGCATTAGATAACTCTAGTCCATTATTTTGGTGTGCGATTATGGTCCATTAGATGTCGATTACATAGTGACTATGTATAAGTACTTCCCCATTTTGATTGTAGTGATTATGCCAGTGTATTAGCGGGAATTCAAATTCAAAACTCAGTGAATTGAGATACCATAAGATGGGCTAAACTCGTTTTCAAGAACTCACTTAGGGGGTAAGCCTGACATTCCACAACCCCTAAACTAGCCAAACTGCAGGTATACAGACCATGCATTGAGTATATGGGAAAGCAACCTTTTGGTAACAAAATAATTCTTGTGTCGAATCAATCAAAATTGGTTCATCGGATCCTTGTCATTGCATGAATCAGTTGGTAGATGTATTCATGGACATGGCAAACATTTTCCCTTCAAGGGATGCAATCGGTGTTCGGGATTTTTGAGCCTTGAATTTGAACATGTAGAATTCTTCGTTGGGATGGTTGCATCCTGGGTGGGGATTTGGATGGCAAAAGATACCCTCCCTGAAACCAACAAAGCCCCTGAACATGGGCCTTCCCAAAAAGAAAATAGTCTCCCAGCCACCTTTTTTCAGAGGGTATGTTAGTTTTAGGGAGTGTATATACGCATGTCTACCATTTGGGAGGTTAATCTCATCAAACGAGAAGTATTCATCTAACTGGCGATGTTGCTAGAGCATAGGATCAATGTATGGCATATTTACCTACACATGAGCAGTTCTTGTTTTATGGCAAATTAGTAGGTAAATAAACACTGGAAGTCCAAGACTGTAAAAAGAATTGCCCCCTGCATTTGTTAGCTGAGTAGAATAATGGTCCTTACGGGAAAAACAGTCAAAATAATAGTCTTTGGAATCCCGGGGTAAATATACCAGTCCCATTGATCCTATTGGAATGGAACAGAGGGAAATTACCATTTGGTTTTTGGATAGCATACTGTAAAAACCATTATCAAAGCACTATTTGGGCAAGACTTTGGTAGCTAGTGGATCTACCCCCCACCCAGGATGCAATCGTGGCAAATAAAGGTTCAGGTCGGGATTCCCTACTAAAAATATGTAATTTCATCCTGGTGGTGACTGTTAACTGGATGGGAGGTACTTGGAGGATTATCCCAGTTAGTAAGTGGTTAGTAACGCCCATTTATAAGCCATTTAGGCCGTTTGGAAGGGGTCCCACAACCCTAATTACTTAGGGGACGAAAAGTAACCATGGCTATTAACCAATTGCAAGTCCTGGGATGATCCCCCAAGTAGATCCAAGGTAGTTAGTACTTGGATGTCCCAGGAAGTTAGGATCAATGGTTAGAAAATGGGTTATACCCCCCAAGAAATCCCATTTCTAAGTAGGTTATCAGCCATTTACTAACCATTTACTAACTTCCTGGGACATCCAAGTATTCGTTTGTTTCCCATGAAAAACACACCAAACTCCCCGCCGCCCGAAGTGTACCACACAGAGGTCCGTGAGGTCCGGACGTCACGGCAGCCAGCGCATGACCGAACACATGGAAGGAGAACCGTGAAATCGACATGTGACATGTTTCACTATCCCAGATACTCAATGTATCCCTAGACATCCAGTCATACCTCCTGAGGTTTGGTGTCTTAGGTATGTTTTTTGGGGGGGTCTAAATACCTTCTCAGGAGGTGTGGCTAGGGTATGGTCTATTTACCTATAAAACTGGGTAGTTGAGGGCGTATAAATATTGTAGGGAAAAACTAACCAGTCCCATTGAGTGTTTGGGCATGTGGATGATTTGATCTGTAAGATATTTTCAGGACATTTGGAAATCTGCGATGAATCGATTGGATAAATGCAATGATGCCATGTCCCTTTTTCTAAAATTGGGGCCCACAAGCATTACCTTAGAAACTTATCATACAGAGTGTCTTTTTTGGGTGTGTATGTGCGGTTTCTGTTTTTTGGGTCCCTCATGGTTACGGTAATTTTGAGGGATTCCCCTTACTGAATGTTTGGGTGAGTAATACTTGGGATTGTTTAAGGTGACTTCTTACTTTTTACCATGGTAAATTACCATGAAAAACCACCATCTGGGAGAATATGTTTGGAACTTTTTCCAAGCATCTTGAGCAAATCTAAGCTTACTTAGAGGTTCAGGATACTTAGGATACGTGGATAGTATCCAGGGTTTTTTCACCCCTATAAGTGGGTTATATGTCCCCAAATCCTATGGTTATAAACCTACATTACTAACCAGTTACCTACCGTATCCTGAACCTCTAAGTACATTTAACATAAATTTGGGCCAAAAAAGTAGGTAAAGGGGATACCGTTCGTAAATATACATTGAGCATCGACCGGGAAGTGGGGAAACCACCCAGCAACAAACCCATGGAAAACGTCGAGGAAATCACCATCGGTTGGTGTAATATAATGAGGCCCTCCACCTCGGTCTCATCATCAAGAAGCCCGATTGATGCGATTTTTTTTTCCGCGTCGTTCAAGGCGTTCAAAAAATGGTTGAGATACTTGGAGTCGATCATCAAATGACGGACGTAAGTAGTTACACTCCGGTAATCAAACATAGCAATGGAAAATGGGCCCTTTGAAGATGTATGTCCTATTAAAAATGGTGATATTCTATTGCTATGTTAGTTTACCAGAGGGTAGGAGCCATGGCGATCGTAAGTCCCCTTTTGGTTGGGTTAGTCTAGTTTTAAAAATGGTTTGTAACATGTTCAGATAGAACCTTAATGGGATCATCCTCCAGATGTGGATTATGACATGGGCCATATGAGATGAGAGTACCAGTTTTGCAAGAAACCG
The DNA here is from genome assembly GCA_965230145.1 of Phototrophicaceae bacterium. Classification (GTDB taxonomy): domain Bacteria; phylum Chloroflexota; class Anaerolineae; order Aggregatilineales; family Phototrophicaceae; genus JAUZRW01. The sequence goes on along the minus strand of CBDDKI010000002.1, from coordinate 118,154 downwards.
CTGTCAAGTGATCTCCTAGTGTTTGTGGACCTTTCTTTGGATTTTGCTGATTTTTTTCCATACCCATACCATCCATGTATGGTATATTTGCCTACATTTACCATAAAACTAAAGCAAATGTAGGTAAATATACCATACATGGATCCTTTGGGATATATCATATCTAGCCACATTATCGCAACGTCACGGGACCTGACCCCACTGTGCAACAAAAGGGGGTCGTTTTCTTGAACGCCGCCCAGGACGGCGGCGTCCGGCAACACGGCGGCGGTGTCCGCCCCATCCCCTGCTGTGCGACAGCCCACAAAGACGCCCAGGTCAATTGGTGGAGGGGGAGAATCCGAACTTTGATGCCCACGCAGGTTATCCTATACAGGTTATTGGGGGTTCAATATTGCAACAAAACACGTGGAAAACTGAAAGATTCGAATCATTTGAGACACAAAAAATCAGAAACATGTGAGCAATGACAAAAGGGACCCGGGTTGTTTGGGGTATATGTAGGAGATTGTAGGAGATGAAATCCGACCCAGTTATGCGGGGATTATTTGATAAACCCTGATAATGATCCCTATTAACCAACCAGTATAACGGAAAGTAAGAGGGTGTTGTTTTCATGGCTCAGTTGAACTAACCTCCTTGAAACTAAAATAGCTTGGATCTACCCCCCACCCAGGATGCCAGTGGCAAATGAAGGTTTAGTTCGGGATCCCCTAGTAAAAATGTATGTTCATCCTAGTGGTGACTGTTACTGGGGGGGGGTGGATCCAAAATATAGCACCTGAATCACTGGGGTTGGAAGATGGATTTCCATGGATTTCCTTCTTTGGGGCTGGGACTCCTGGCAGCTGCGACCTGTTTGTTTCCGGGGAGTGTTTGTACGTCTTTTTTTCGGAATAACAACTACACTACACCTCCTCAAAACTCTCCCATATTCCCTTCCCGATTCCAGCACTTTCTTGAACGTATGACCTATGGTTTAACTACATTTGGTTAACATTTGTGGCAAATGTAGGCGAATATACCATACATTGAGTGTTTAGGGAATGTATTTTTTCTTTGGAATCCATCGTAAATTTCAGGGGTCAACCGCTCCAAAAGCCGCCAAAAACCCACCTACCTTAGAAGGCAGGGTCGGACCTTAAGTTCCCATGGGTTGGTGCGGAGAACCCGAAAAAACCCAGGTGTTTACCACCGAGGCCAAGGTGATTTTCACATGGAATGTGGCTGAAAATCCACCCATTTCTACAAGGTGGGCCCCGGATCCAGTTATAAGTGGAGTTATAAGCCCTATAAATGGCCTTATAAATGGGTAACTGGGGTTTTATCCCTACGTATAGGGTTATAACTCCATTTATAACTAGTAGGGGGCCCACCTTGTAGAGGTATTTCCTCTTGGAACCAGAGAAACATGCATGATGTTCCCTATAGACATCCAGGCCGTCATACTGTTGATGGCTGAAATCCGCGATCACCAGTTGATGGTAAATGTCCCATTATTTACGGCGGGTTTTAGCACCATCCCAGGTGGTTGGAAATGGGATTTCTGAACCATCAACAGTATCTCCTAAGTTTGGTGTTTGATTGGTATGTTTGGGGGGGGTTATACCTTCTCATGAGCTGTTTGGGTGTATACAGTATACAGGTCGTTTTCCCGAGGGTAGCAAATATATAAAACAAATCTATAGGGAGCGAACTAAGGAGTTGCACCCCGCTAGGTTTCTTGTCACATCTTAGATCAGATGTTTTTTTTTTGTTTTTTCGAAGGGGCCCTTACTAATCTTTACTTTCCACCAGTTTTCTTGGAGAACACAGTGGACATCCAAGCGATATTTGATATCCCGTCCCAAATTTGCAATTTACCGCCGACTGGCGAGGCACTTTTTTTGAAGCATTGATTGACACGAAACTTGGGACCTTCTAGTACTGAGAGGCGATGTTTGGACCCCCTAGTACTTGGAGGATCATCCCAGTTAGTAAGTGGTTAGTAACCCCTATGTATAAGCCATTTAGATGCATTTAGGCCATTTGGAAGGGGAACAACCCTACTTATGGGGCTGACTAACCATGGTTATCAACGACTTACTAGCTGGGATGATGCTCCAAGTATTCCTATACCTCAACTTGAAATCTAATCTCATTTTACGACCCATCAAAGCAACCACCCAAGACCCAAACCACAACTACAACCTCAGATTCAACCCCACCTGACCCCCAGAAAGATGATGACAAGGGTGCGACACTGATCGAGAAGTACCAGCGCGATGTGGACGCGATCCTGTCAACCTAGCGAGCTCGCACAGTGATTGCCATACATATGCGAACGTCGTTGCTCAACAGACCCTTCCTTTCATGATCCCCGTGGATTCTGCTTTGGTCACGAGTGGTCGTATGGCGCTTCCGGTGTTCACTGCGAAGAGCCCCTGACGACAGAAGACCACTAGAGAGCGAACTTCCTTGGCGCAACTTCGCAAGGAGAAGGAACTGACCCGCGCACAGTCTCGTGCACGACTTTACGTCGGAGCAGGAAAGTTCTTCGAGTCAGGATGGTGTGTTTCGTATCGTGGTCAAGTTCGCTACGCGTACCGGGTGGCCAAAGGCAGAAAAAGAAAAGAAACAGAAGAACCACAACCACACCGTTGGGCCCAATAGTCGTTTACAGAAGTTCCTTTTGATGAGGTGCTTCCTTGCCCGCCGCCACCATGGCCGCCAATCAAATCTGCAACTTAAGATTCGTTCCCTCATTCAAATTGAAATCAACCTTGACATTTATACCCAGAAGCTACCTGTCTATATGGGGATGAATCATACAAAGCCATGAAGACCTTACTAACTTGGATTTGTTTAACGTGATTTTTGACTTTCTATAATGGTAAATCGCCATGAAAAAACACCATTTGGGGAGAATATGTTTTCATACTTTTTCCAACCAAACACGCAAATCTAAGTATATAAAGCCATGAAGACCGTACTAACCAACCCGGTAAACTTTATGGAAGTTTTATGTCTTGCAAGGTGAAGTGGAGTTGAGTTATTTCACTGCTATTTCAGTGGAGTTATGGGCCCCTACTTATAACTGGTACTTGGAGAATCATCCCAAGACGGATGCAAGTGGTTAATAACCATGGTTAGATCCTAAGTCCCCTAAGGATCGGGTTGTGGGACCCCTTATAAATGGGGGTACGGGGTACGGGGTTACTATAACCACCTACAAGTCCTGGGATGAGTAGTTGTAAATGTGATATAACCCCCCAGTAAACCTTACAAATCACCCCAGTGGTAGGTGGGGTTAGATCTTAACGAACCACTGAACCAAGTCCTAAAATCCGATCCTGGTAGTTTGCGGCCCACCTTGTCACAATCTTTGGCGGGCTGCTGGGCTAGGTCGGTGAACTCGTCCTTGAACACATCTTTGAACACCAGCGCTGCAGAGAATGAGGCGGGCAGTGAAAGAAACAAACAAATTGGATTTGATTCCGAAAGGATTGTGAAAGGCGTTGTTAAACAAACAAACTTGAAACACAACAAACAAATGAAAGCAAAACAACACAAACAAAACAAAACAAATCAGAGGATCAGTCATGTCCTCAATTCCACAGCAAACAACAAACCCAAAGAACAACACAATTCCTGCAACATCAGGAATATAGCCTCCCGAAAACTAACATGACCCCCTGAAAATCAATGGTTGGAAGAGGAATTTTCCTTGTGGGAGCTTGCCTATTTCCTGGGTTTGGGGTGTTAGTTTTGTTGTAAATATCGTGGCAAACTTGGCTGTCAGGCGTTGGCTGTCAGTTTCAGTGAGTTTAGGGAGGCACCTTGTTGGACCCAAACAGAAACGCTGTGCTTTTTTCGAAGGTGGGGATACACAGAATGGATACCTTAGGTCTACCCCCCCCACCCAGGATGCCAGTCACCACCAGGATTATTACATGTTTAGTAGGGAATCCCTATAAACCTTCATTTGCCACTGTTGCTGGGTGGGGGGTAGATCCAATGGATACCCAAAAGGATGGCCTGGAACATGAATTTCCCCCAACATGTTTTGGTTTTTGTGTGAACATGATTCAGCAGTACACGCCTTGTTACATTCCATAAAATACAGCATGCTTAATACTGATCATATACGGATTCATTACAGAATCCATCCTTTGGGGTAGATTTGCCATTCTTTTTACAAGTCAAACAATCGAACTAAATTTTTGTTGGGCTTACATGGGCCTACATATTGTTTTATGGTAAAAAAAAAAGTAAGGTTTCAAGCTATTCGGAGGATTTTGGGAAGACTAGGGATTGACAAATGCATAGCAAATCTTAGGTACAAGGTGGGCCCCTACCAGTTATAAGTGGAGTTATAAGCCCTATAAATGGCCTTATAAATGGGTAACTGGGGTTATAACCCTACTTATAGGGGCCCCATAACTCCATTTATAACTAGTAGGGGGCCCACCTTGTAGTCCCTTTGGACCAAACAGACCTTTTGAGTTGATCGTAGTAGTTTATTAAATGTAATCCACAAGAAGTTGTCAACCTTGGGCCCGTTTGGGCCCTAAATTTTGCCTAGAGGCCGTGTTGTCAGATTTTTGGATGTTTCAACCACCAAAGAATTTCAGCCGTTGGTGGAAGAAATCCGGCTAACCAGTTAAGGTTATCCCATTATATTTACAAGGTTTGATAGATCTCGGGTGGTGCAGTATTTCAACCATCAAGAGTGTTTCAACCAGTTTGAGCCGTTGAAAGCCACGGTTTTGCAGACTCTGAAAGCCAAATTGCAAGACCAGAAGGAGGTGCCTATGAACCCACCCCGCCGATGGCCAAATTTTCGTGGCCTTTTTTTCTGCAGTTCTTGGATGATAAATATGATAGATTTGGAACCTTGCAATATTTTGGAAGTATCTTCTATAGTTAGTACATTTTTGCTATCAATATTGCGGGTGTTTGTTTTTTTGCATTATGATTCCATGTACATCATGTACTGTTCTGATTGTTATGTAAATTGACATTTATTAAAAGTTGATTCGGTATCCCTGGTCGCGGAATAAAGCTCGCCTTCTTGGTACAACGGTGTCCATGGAAGTTAGTAACTATAGTAAGTTGGTTTATTTCACCTATTTACGGGTCTTACAGGACCTACTTATAGGTTAGGTCTACCCCCCACCCAGTAACAGTCACCACCAGGATCATTACATTTTTAGTAGGGAATCCCTATAAACTATAAACCTTCATTTGCCACTGTTACTGGGTGGGGGGTAGATCCAACTTATAGGGATGAAATAATCCATTTACTACCGATCGTTAGTAAGTACCATGACTGGACATCCCTATAGGTAGCCAATCGTTTGGGTGGAGGTTTTGCAGCCCCAACTTTTTTAGGGATCCCCGCCGTCCCCTTAAGAATCTCATATCAACTACGCTAGCAAGAAAACACTGGGGGCAACTAGGCTTTTGTTTCCACATGAGAAATGAAAAAAAAACTAGTTGTTTAGGGTATACGGGATTATACTACACAGCTATATGGGGATTAGTTCATAAACCATTATAAGGATCCCTATTTTCGTGGCTCACATTCTTTTTGTCATTTTCCAAGTTTTGGTCAGACCCAAAAAAACATCCAGGCCATCATACTGAGGTTTGGTGTGTTTCCATCGGTATGTTCTATAATCACCAAGAGTTTCAGGTACCTAAAATGTAGGTACTGAACCTTATAAGGCTATTTTTGGGGCGGGTTTTCGGTTTTCCGTTACATAAGCCTTACATACAGCTTATACAGGTGAGGATTCCTCCATTTTAGGTACCTGAACTGTTTGGTGACCAAATCTCAGGTCACTTTTTAAGGGATTCTGTCATGGTAAATCACCATCAAACTACCATGTGAGAATATATTTGTGTTACTTTTTGTGTAGCATCTTTTCCCAGGAATAGTGACCACAAGCATCATCACGAATGTTTGGTAGGTGATACCTTGTTCCCTTCAACTGCGGTATTTGTAATCTGGGCAATTTATAACGACCTATCTCCGCCGGTTGGTCACCCCAAATGGTGGTGAATAGTAAGGGAATCCCCCCCCAAAATGGCCTTAAATCAGGTTGAGGATTTATAATAATAAATTGCCCAGATACTTGTTTTATTCCAAACCATTATTTTTGGTGTTACATTTCCAGGGTGGCAACTGTAAACTTTATCCGGAAACCCCCCCGTTCCGGCGTTTTTTTACCGGCAAATCTTGCTTCAACGTTCGAATGGGGAGCTGCTCTATTTGTTGTTTCATGCCATAAACTGGGCTGTGCTTAGTGATGAGCAAATGAGCAATGGATATCCATTTTCCCTACTAAATGACGAGCAAATGAGCAACAAGGTGAGGGTTGAGCACCAACCAGATAATTTTTGTCATGTTTCAGGGGGGCATGTCATGGCTGTGAGTCAAAAATATTGACCCCCCACAAATGGATGACTTGGATTTTTCTTAAGATGATTTGTGACTTTGTACCCTGGTAAAGCACCAGGAAAAAACAATTAAAGGGAGAATATTCTGTTTACAATTTCCAAGCCTTTTTTAAGCAAATCCAAGAAATCGATGATTTCAAGACTTGAGCAGTGAAAAAAAGGGGCCCCTGGTTGTTTAGGGGATGACATGAAAAACTACCCAGTGATGTGGGGATTATATCATAAACCATGACATAAGAATCCCTTCATTAAACAACCTGGATTCAATGGATAGCTAGGTGGTGGCAACTCAAATATTTTTGGAATTTTCACCCCGAAACTTGGGGAAGATGAACCCATTTTGACGATCATATTTTTCAGATGGGTTGGTTCAACCACCAACCAGATAGTAAGGGATCCGTTTTTTTTTGTGGCTCACTTGACGACCCAAGTGTGTGGTCCCAGACTGAGATATCCGCCTTGGGATGCTTGGAAAATCCACCAACGGTGACCACCAGGAGTACTCGGATGTCCCAGGAAGAGAGTAAATGATGAGTAAATGGGTTATAACTTGGGTGTGGCCCCGACCCAGTAACAGTGGCAAAGGAAGGTTTAGTTCGGGATCCCCTACTAAAAATGTAATAATCCTGGTGGCCACTGTTACTGGGAGGGGGCCACACCCAAGTTATAACCTACTTTTAAATCAGATACATTTGGGTCACAACCCACTGATCCTAACCTAATTTTACTAACTTCCTGGAATATCCAAGCATGGTCATATGAGCAGTGACCAAAACCCTGGTTATATGCTGTATATAGGGGACTATACTACCATATACTACCCAGTTATATAGGGACTATAATAAGCCATGAAATCAGGATCCCTTCAACCAACCAGGATTCAATGGAGTGTCAACAGGGTTTTGAACGTTGCTCATATGATATATAGTAAGCTTTTTTTCTTGAGTTCGGTTCGGACTGCTGTGCAACCTTCTAACACGCGCGCGCCCCGTCCATTTTTTTTTTCGCCGTCCAACCGGGCGTTCGGAAGTTGAGTAGGGCCAATTCATTTTCATTGTCAGATTGGTCCACCTCTTTTTCAATGACTATGAAAAAACATTGTTGTAATGTCCTACGATTTTTGTTCAATTATTGCGCCTAATTATTACGTGGAAACTAACAGGGACACCAAAAAATCCCTGGTTAGATGGGAAACTCCTCCAAGTCCCATCAGATTTAGGGTGCAGCCGTTAGTTTTCGGGAGTGTATACTTACGCTTGAAGTTTACATCTATTCCTCCATGATTCTCAATTTCAAACACTACTCACCTTACAACATATCAATTTCCAAGGTGGGCAAAAGCCAAAAAAACATGCCAAAATCATTTCCCATAGGATCCAATGTAAAATGTATGTTATATTTTCCAACTAAACCATAAAAATTGGTGTTTCCAAAAATAGTGGTATCCCAAAATGGATGGTTTATAATGGAAAACCCTATTAAAATTGATGATTTGGGGGTACCATTATTTTTGGAAACACCCAAATCCTACCCCAAATGTAGGTGAATTCATCCCAGGCTTATGGGAATCCTATGGGTTTCTTCCTATATCTGGCCACCAACCCAAAAACACCGGCGCCAAGCCAAGCCAACCCATCGAGCACGCACGCACGAACGATGGGAATGATGGGATTCTGGAGCGAGAAGTCCTGCAGGCCATCCGATCCTAAAGTCATGGGAAATTTAGGGGCCGGCCCATCGTCCCCCGTGGCCACATTTTTTCGCCCAGGAAATCTCACTCAGCCAATGGCTAAACGGCTTAAACTTTTTGGGATTACATATTTAGTAGGGAAATACTTGGAGGATCATCCCAGGACTTGGTTCAGTGGTTAGGATCAACCCCTATTTACAAGCCATGAGAAGGCCATTTGGAAGGGGAATAACCCTACTTAGGGGACAAAAACTAACCATGGTTACTAACCACTTACAAGTCCTGGGATGATCCTCCAAGTAGGACAAGTGGAAAAAAAACATGTTGTTGACTGAAACCTCTTGTATGAGGGTTTTGACATCGAATAGTTTGTTCATATATCCCAGGAAGTTAGTAAATGGGTTATAACCTACTTAATCCTACTTATAAATGGGATACATAACCCACTTAATTACTAACCTTCCTGGGACATCCAAGTGGGAAAAGCCATGCATTTACCTAGTCTTCTAGTCATACCTGCTGAGGTGAACGGTCCTTTGGGTAGTAGGTTTTTTTAGGGTCCAGTTACCTCACGTTTGGTCTTTGGAAAGCCTAGGGTTGGGAGATTAGGGAACAATGATGGTTAATATATGGGTGTTTCCAAAAATAGGGGTGGGCCCCCCAAATCATGAATTTGAATAGGGTTTTCCATGAAATAAACCATCCATTTTGGGGGTTTTCCCCCTATTTTAGAAACATCCATTTTAATATCCCCTTAACAAATCCTTAATCCTTAGATTCCGATGACTTTAGCGGTCTTTTGGGATAGTGGACTTGTTGAACCAAATCTTGTTCCAGGTTCTTCGAGGTTGTGACACTTTCAAGGGGGGTTGATTTGTGATCTTGTCAGGGGTGAAAGTGACCTCCATTTGGGTGATTTTCGAGATCCGTGATGAGCAGTCATGAGTTGTTTGCATATGATACTACGTTTCCCTACTAAATGTTTCGAGCAATGGATCTTAACAAGGTGAGGGTGCTTCGCACCAACCAGATTTTGTTTGTTTTTTCACATATTTTTTGTGATAGTTGTAACATAGATTTTAAAGATAGTCATAGACATATTATCTGGTCAAATTATAGCGACCTCACACGACCTCACCCCAAATGGTAGGGTAGTAGGGGAACCCTGTCTTAAATGGCCTTATTTCAGGGAAATCCAGGTTGGTGAAATATTATAATTTGGCCAGATATTATAGATGTTGGTTGAACAAATATGTGTTATTTCTATCACCCACGTGGGGAAAAGTGTAACAAAATTCCAACAGACCCCTTGAACATATCCCAGGTACCACAAAATACAAATATGGAAGGATTTCCAAACCATAAACAGCTAAGTGAGGGGCTGGGGCCGCAAGCAAGTCATAGCAAATCCAGCATTCGACAACTTGGAACATCTTCACTTCAGCAATCATCTCCCTTCCATTATTTTGTTACACTCCCGTAAACTAACATAGCAATGGAAAATCCCCATGTTCCAGGGGTATGTTCGAGTTTTCTTAGATTCAAGTTTTTAGGGTATTATAGGGTACGGACACCTGGAGTTTTAGGGCCTTGGGGGCCCCCTCCGGGATGGATTTGGAACAACAAAACCTCGACTCTAAGGTTGTTTTTTGATGCGGCATCCTCTATTACTTCTGGTCAAATTATAGCGACCTCACACGACCGATTTCCCCCAAATGGTGGTTTAGTAAGGGAAATTCCCTTATTTCAGGGAAATCTAGGTTGGTGAAATATTATAATTTGGCCAGATTACTTACTTAGCCAATGGCTAACCGGCTGGAAAAACTTTTGGGGATGACGAATATTTAGTAGGGAAAATAAGCCGTTCAAACGGCTTTTTTTTCAGGGTCCAGGACGGCTAAGTGAGATTTTAGAGATCTTAGAATGACCAGAGGATTTTTTTTGTTCCAAAATTTGATGGGATTTGGCAGAGGATTGGTCAGAGGATTTGGGGATATTCATGGCTGTTTCCCAAACATTGATCTTGGATCTATGACCGAATTTCTGCCAACATTTACCATAGATTTTAGCCAAATGTAGGAAAATATGCCAGTTCCATGGATCATAGGGAAAAGGGAATTCATTGAATGAGTTCCCTCCCAAAAGGTCACATTTTTTCTGAGGCTCGGCAATACGTTTCGATCCTCAGGTGAACGGTATGACTTACACCCCCCAGAACAAACATAGAACCTGAAAATGGCCCCCTTGAAGAGGAAAAAGATCTTTTGGAAACCATCATTTTCAGGTTCCATGTTAAATTTTTGGGGTGTAAGGGGATTTTGAATGACTAGGGTTTTTCTTTTAATCACCATGAAAAAACACCCCCGAAGATTGACATGGAACCTGAAAATGATGGTTTGGAAGATGATTTTCCTCTTCCAGGGGTGTATTCTCAGGTTCCATGTTAACCTTCCGGGGGGTAAAGGGAATTTAGTTTCTCCAATTATTTTGAAAGTCAATGCTGGGGCCCCAAGCAAATCATAGCAAATCCAGCATTCGACAACTTGGAACATCTTCACTTCAGCAAACATTGCTCCCTTCCATTATTTTGTTACACTCCCGTAAACTAACATAGCAATGGAAAATCCCCATGTTCAATAGGAAATACATCTTCAAAAGGTCCATTTTCGATTGCCATGTTAGTTTACCAGAGGGTAATCTTTTTTTAATGTTTTTTTGTTGATGCGATTTTTTTGATCCATCAGCCTTGCGTGGGAGGCACTTAGCTGATGGCAGATTCACTCATGTGCGACGTTCTGCCAGGTGCGATTTTGTTGGATGTTTGGCAATTGGACAGTGGGTATGGTCTTAACCAAGTATTTCCACTCCTTGAAACTAACATGGCACTTGGAAATGGATGGTTGGAAGACGACTTTCCTTTTGGGAAGGCCTGTTTTCAGAGCAAACTGTTAGTTTTGAGGAGTGTGGTCTGGATGATCCCTGAAACTAAAATCCTAATCAAATTTTCATGTTTGTTTCACAAATGACAATTGGGTAGGATTATTATGAACGGAACGGAACAACCTTAGATTTTAGTCCCTAGGGATTGTTGTTGGTTCAGTGCTGTACATCCTCAAATTGTTTGCCATCTATTCCCCTAGTCTTCCAAATTCCTCCAGTCATACCAAACGTGAGGATCGGTGTTTGGGCCCCCTAAAGGCCGAGTTTTAGGAGGTGTGAGTTTGTGGGTCCAAACATCGATCCTCACAAAGTATGACTGGAAGACTACAAGGTGGGCCCCTACCAGTTATAAATGGAGTTATAATCCCTATAAATGGCTTTATAAATAGGTAACTGGGGTGAAAAAACCCTACTTATACGGGTTATATCTCCATCTATAATTAGTAGGGGGCCCACCTTGTAGGGTTCCAGTAAAAAGTTGGTCATCTTCCCAAATTCCGTTGTCAATGTTCCCTTCTTTCGTTTCACTGGAGTCATTGTTTTTTTTTGGGGGGGTGGGGGTCTGTTGAAACTGCATATGTGAATTGCATTTTTTTCAGCCCTGATCATCCCTGATCTACTATCGTCCATTCTACCACGTCAGTGTTTTTCGTAAATCCGCCTGACCGTTGTTTAAAGTGGAGTTTTGGGAAGTCACTACCCACTTCCCCCAAACATGGGTTGGTTTATTTTCAGTCAAGCTATATCGGTTAGATAAGTTATACATATTCAATTTGTTATACACATATATAATATATGCTTATATGCCCTTGTCTGCCGATACCTGCTGAGAAGGTCTGGGTAGGGTTTTAGGGTCTAAGTACCTCCTCACAATGTGTTTGAAAGCCTAGGGATATTAAGGAATACTGGCTAGCAAAACCCGCAAATGTTGAGATAAGGCACGATAAATAACGACCTTCCACTGTCGTGGTTGACTGACCTATTAAAATCTTTCGTTTGTTTAAGGTGATCTTTTACGGATTGGGATCCCACGGGATTCATCACCATGAAAAATCACCATTTGGGAGAATATGTAAAGTGAAATGGGGTTGGATATTGGGGTGATAATTGACTTTGCATATTCTCCCAAACACCATTTGGGTATGATATAAGAATTCAACCACCATTTGGGAGGATATGCGCTTGGGGGTTGGTGAATTTTTATATCCCAGGTGATTGAAACCGTGACCTTTTTATCCCCTAGTTTGGAGGTGACCCACAACCTTTGAAGGGGTCACTTAGCGACTCAACCATCATAAAAAGGTCACAAAAGATTTGCCTATATTTTTCCACATTTCTTATGGCTGGTCCACTAACCTACCCCCGCATAAATAATGCCTGTTTCGTGCTTATTAGCCATTGGTTTCCCTTTCTATGGCCTTATTTTATAGGAGGTAACACTAAGATGGCACAAGAAAAAATCACGTGAGATGCCATCTTAACTGGGAAAATATACCCTTACCCTCCCTGAAACTAACACAGCCCATGAAAATCCCATCTTTCCTTGTAAATACCATCAAAATGGTGCATTTTCCATGGCGAACTGTTAGTTTCAGGGAGGGTATTTCTGTTGGGGGTAGTTTTGATGGAGGCCTCGTTGGGAGGGTGGCCCCATGAATTTCAAAAAGCCCGCGGCTTTTTCGAAAAAAAATTGGAGCTAACCTCATTCCATTGAATCCTGGTTGGTTCATAGGGATCCTTAGAATGGCTTATTATAATCCCTATATATTGGAACTACCCCCCACCCAGTAACAGTCACCACCAGGATTATTCCTTTTTTAGTAGGGAATCCCTATAAACCTTCATTTGTGACTGTTACTGGATGGGGGGTAGACCGAACCTATATAACTGGGTAGTATAATCCTCTATAAAAGACAACCACCCGGGGGCCCCTTGAACACTGCTCACCTGGAAACCTTTCGGACTAGGCCTCGACATGGAAAGCTCAACTTCCTCGTTCCATGCATCGTGGGGTTTGGGGCACTCAGACATTGGCAAAGGGCACAGGGCACAGCATGGATCCAGTCACTTAAGATGGAAAAACTGTCGTTTCAGGTGGCTATAGTCCCTAGACATCCAAAATACTCGTATCTCCTAGAAACGATATGATTGCGTATTTTTAATTTTTAAACCTTAGGGAGAGGTTTCAAAAGATTTTTTGTCCATACCCAAGTCTCCTTAAAATCATCCAAATACTCAGGAGGTGTGGAAAGTCAAAGATCGATCCTCACAAGGTATGCCTGGAAGACCATAGGGATACCCCCCTGAAGTTAAACAGTTCGCCCCTGAAACGTTACCGAAACCCAATAGGAAAGGATCGTCTTCCAAGCGCCCATTTTTCAGGGGTAAGCTCGCTGTTAAACTTCGGGAGGGGATATATTTTGCCCCAGGCTGGTGACAAAGATCAAAGGGAAAAGTCGGGTACCCTTGGGAGAGTACCTGAGATGTATACCAACGTATACCACATATATGGCTTATATGATGGTTGTATAGGGCAATATGGGGTAATTTTTAGGGAACGACTGCTACGGTACTCTCCCAAGGGTACCCACATGTTCCCCTTGAAAAGACAATGTTCTACGAAAACTCCAACAGGGTGGATATAATACCCCCCAGGCATCCCCCCAAACCCCCAAATGAAAGGAATTCCTTGATTTAGACTGTTGGCTTGGGGGTCGTTTGGGTATGTTCCAGGGGTATGTTGGAAAGTTCTTAGAGATGGAATTTGACACGACAGTCACAACTCTTGGTGGTGAACACAGCACGCTGCTACACCGACCTTTTGAACATTGTGTGAGCAATGAAAAAAACCTTGTTTGGTTGGGTTATATAGGGCATTATACTACCCAGTTATATAGGGATTATAATAAACAAATATAAGGATCCCTATTAACCAACCAGTATAATGGAAAGTAGGAGGTTTGTTTTTCGTGGCTCATGTGTTTTTTACAAGCTTTTTGGTACGAAACAAATTTGAAAGTTCTTTCCAAACAAATATCTAAACGCAAACGAAGAATACATCTTGAATGATGTGTCTATTGATGAATTTCATTGCCCAACCTCGAACAGAATCCACTGAAACTTCGTGAATGATGATCCATTTCAGATATATATATATATAGATATATCATGTTTCATTCATTTTCATTACCTACACCCGACAACAACAGGTTCCCACAAGTTTTAGAACACGCAAAACTTGAACAGCTTCCACATTTGATTTGTTTTGGTGAAGGTTAATCTCTGCGGCGCTGATTTTTGTGGGTTACCATGGTTTAACCTTAATACCCCAGATGCTCCATGGGATGGGAATATTTACCCAGCCATTTCCCCCTTGTTCATGTGGCCATTTTTCACCTTTCATGTAGGTAAATAATCCAGTCCCATTCGGCCCATCTGGGATTTCACGTTGTTGGGAAGCACAAGTCCCAAGACTTGGGAAACGGCGAAGATAACGTTCCTGCAACTTCCTCAGCGAAGTCCAAAACACGGGTCCAAGCTTAGAAAGCTGGCCCACAGAACCGTGTTTGTATAGCGCGCAGAACCTTGGGGAAGGCTCACAGCTTGACCAGCAGAAGCTCTGCAGCCACTTCAGCAGATATGTGGTCCTGGAGGCCCCTACAAAGGTGGCATGGACCGCGCCACAATCACTGGCAACGACGTAACCATAGTCGAGCTGCCCAAGCACGATTGGAAAGAGACCGTCGAGCCTCCCTTGACCTACATCCGGGACCCACCATCACAGGTGCAACCCTTCGCGGCCAACTACTATGATGAAGACCGTGTCCAGCAACGTCGGGCCCTCAATCGACAACGCAGCCAGAAGCTGGTGATGATTAACTGCACAGCTGGTGTCTGGAGGAGCCTATGCCGGACGGGGTTCACCTGCTCAGATGAATTCTTCCAACCTCAGTCGTGTCTGCTCTTGGTACCTCCACCCACCACTGCCACCACTTGGAGGATCACCCCAGGACTTGTAAGTAGATAGTAACCCCCATTTATAAGCCATGAAACGGCCATTTGGAAGGGGAACAACCCCAGTTAGGGGACTTACGATCACCATGGTTATGAACCACTTACGTCCGTCCTGGGATGATCCTCCTTCCAGCAGTCTGCCTGTCGGTAAGAATCTTCAGGCTGCTAATGCTCAGCCGCAATGACTATTTGACAGCATATTCCAGGCTGTCGGTTCCGAGGGGCTGGGGGCCTAGTTCTTGGTTAGGGCATTGGTCTTAGAGTAGGTGGTTAACGGACACCCACTTTCACAGGTCCTGAGGCTCGGCCTTTTTAGGGGGTCCAAAACACTTAGTCGCCAGTTATGACTGGAGGATTTTCGAAGACTAGGGGGTTTTTGGGAGACATGATGCTTGGGGTTCTGCCAGGTAAATATTTTTTGTTGATGCCCTAGAACTTTCCTCTCCTACCTTGTGAGATATCCCTAGTCTTCCAAAATCCCCCAAATACCTTGTGAGTAGGTGTTTGGACCCCCTAAAGGCCTTCTCAGGAGGTGTTTGTGGGTCCAAACACCCACTCACAAGGTATTTGGGGGATTTTGGAAGACTAGGGAACACGGAAGAAACAAATACGACCTACGTTTTCGGAGGTGAGCTGATTAAACACACCTTGAAGCCATCATTCTATGACAATGTGACGGTTGATGCTACTATGATCTACTATGGATGTTTATAGTTTGTTTATACCGGGGGGACATGAATGAACTTCACAATACCTTTTGTTTATTAATGGTTAGTTGTTTTATTTGATGGTTGGACGAGGGTTGAAACAACAATGCCACATGTGATGATGATTTCAAAGCATTCAAACCCAAACCAACCATGCATGGTATATTTACCTACATTTACCATCATTTACCATATTTTACCATTAAAAACAAAATGTAAGTAAATATACTTTAGATGGGTGGTATGGGAAATGAAACAATCAGATTGTGACATGTTATTTTTCAAGTTTGAAGTGTAATGGACTTTGAACAAATGAGCAATGAAAAAAAGCCTGGGTTGTTCAGGGTTTGCAGGGGATTATACTACCCAATTATATGGGGATTACAATAAACCATTACAAGGATCCCTATTAATCAACCAGTATAATGGAAAGCAAGAGGGTTATTTTCGTGGCTCAAATGCAATATGGCCCCCCTAAGCTGTTGTAAGTTACAACTGCAGTTATATATCCGTAGTAAAAAACCACTTACAACTGGAGTGATTTGTAAGGTTTGCCTGGGGTATATCACGTTTAAGATTATGATAGTGATAATTTATATTACTTAGATGAAGAAGAAGATGATGATGATGATGATGATGATGATGATGATGATGATGATATTGACGATGACGATGACGATTATCACAATGGCGATGATGACGATGGCGATGACGAAGAATATGATGACAATGATAATCATGATATGCCAGTCTCATGTAATATCCTATCATCCCTATTTGTAAACCTTGGAAGTCACAAAAAAAAAAATAGTCCCCCTTGCATTGGTGATGTAATAAAACCCTAACAGCCTACAATGGTCTTTTCAGAAGTCCCATTTAAAATGTCGATTTGGATACGCAGGCTTTAAACTGTTGGGGATTGCATATTATTTACCCTCCCTGAAACTAACATAGCCCAAGGAAATGGATGGTTGGAATACTTTCTCGTTTCCTTTTTGGGCCCTTTGCCCATTTTCAGGGGCAAAATGGCTGTTAGTTTCAGGGAGGGTACTTGGAGGATCATCCCAGTTAGTAAGTAGATAGTAATCCCCATTTATAAGCCATGAAACGGCCATTTGGAAGGGGAATAACCCTACTTAGGGGACTTACGATCACCATGGTTATTAACCACTTACTAAATGGGATGATCCTCCAAGTAGCTCCCTACTGCATCCCTGCTACACAGATTCAAACACGTCCATTGGAGGACCGATGTTTCTTAGGGTTGGAAAACTAGAGTTGATATGTTTCTTGTTACATGTTCTCTTACATGGCTCACTGAGACAGTGTTTGTTTGGCAAATGGAATGTAATACACCCCCTGAAACTAACAGAGAAATTGGGCCATCCTAAAAGGAAATTGATCTTCCAACCATCCATTTTCAGGGGCAAAATGGCTGTTAGTTTCAGGGAGGGTAAGGTTCATTCCCTCATCATCCAACATCCTGCAGTCATACCGTTCACATGAGGATCGGTGTGAGTTTGGCTAAATCAATGGTTGTTTCTGGTTCCCCTAAAAGGTGGTAGGTGGCATATAATCCCCCAATTGGCAGTATATACCACTTATATACCACTTATAGTCCTTGCCTTCTGGGGGGTTATTTGCTACCTACCACCTTTTAGGGGAACCAGAAACAACCATTGACTAAAAGCCGTTGCCTCACCTCAATCTGTCAATAGATGTGAGTTGTGGGGGTGAACCCCCACTCACACAGATCCTCATGTGAACGGTATGACTTGGATATCTATGGCTTCTATCTCTTCTTGAAACAATAACAAGGGGAAATTTCCAACTACCTCAAATGGCTGGAAGGTTCATCTATGGGCCTAGTTGTTTGGATGTCTACTAGGATTCTTAAGGGTCCCGGGTGGTGATTCCCCTAATCTTCCCTAACATTCCTCAATCTTCCCGGCCGGAATCCTCAGGGTTCCCCAGGGTGCCACCCCCGAAACCCTTGGACACCCCGGGACCCTTAAGAACCCTGTAATAAATGTCGAGGTGTTTTATTTATTTGGTGGTTCCATTCGCCAGGTATCCCAGTTACTACGGCTATGAAGATCACAGTGGCGGTGGTGGCGTTCTTCTTCCACCTGTGGTGTGGGCCAGGGGGTCTCAAGGTCTTCTTTTTTTTTCCATTCCCATAGCATCCATGTATGACCCTATGGATCCAATCACCTTGTCAGATGATGATTGGGGTGTCCAATCACCTCCAAAACGCAACGTATATAGGTTCCATTACCATTCTCAGTTTCGGTGATTGGATCCCTAGGGTGATATATTTACCTACATGAATGGTTGTTTTTAATGGTAAAATATGGTACACCCCCAAAAAGTAACATGGAACCTGGAAATGATGGTTTCCAATAGGAATCTCCTTTTCCAAGGGGCCCCCATTTTCAGGTTCCATGTTTGTTTTTGGAGGGTGTAAATGGTGGTAAATATACCGTTCGTCCCATGGATTGTTCATGGGATTGTTCAGTTTAGTTGGATTCCTGGCCTGTTGACGTTGTGGCTGTTGATGGATAACCCTTGAGGTCGCAATATGTTGTTGGGCAAATTATAACGACCAAACCGCCGAGGTCACCCTAAATGGTGGTTTAGTAAGGGACCCAAAATGGCCTTAAATTAGGTTAAGGATTTATAATAAATTGCCTAGAATATGTTGTTGGAGATGTCGCAATCCTTTCAATATTGGAAGCCACCAGAAGAATTTGAGCCTTAGCAATAATGTATCCTGCAGACATGTTTATACCAGCACCTTCCAGTCGGGGTGCCATTTTTACCCTAAGGGATGGTTTTCATTGACACCCGTCGTAACTTACAATCATTTGCCACCCTTTCTTTGGAAGGTCCAGGTAGTAGCTCTTTTGTAGTTTCGTTGTGGGAAAATTTCTCCAAAAGCATGGCTGCAAGGTGGGCCCCCTACTAGTTATAAATGGAGTTATAACCCCTATAAGTAGGGTTATAACCCCAGTTACCCATTTATAAGGCCATTTATAGGGCTTATAACTCCACTTATAACTGGTAGGGGCCCACCTTGTGGTTGTTTCAGGAATTTAGGTTGGCTCAAAAAAAATATATGGATCAACTTCAGGTACCGCCATGGACGCGGTACCAAGATGGTTAACTTGGATTTGTTGTTTATTTCAGGGGAATCCTAGCTAACCCCCCCAAAGCTACCCCGCCAGAAATCAGGCCTTATTAAGGGCTTATTAACCATTGGTTTCCCTTAATAAGGCCTTATTAACCCCTTATTCCTGGAGGGGGTAGCTTTGGGGGGGGGGCAGCTAGGATTCCCTTGTTTATTGTTCGATTTTTTACGGATGAAGGATCCCAGGGGATGAACCTCACCATGAAACAAAACCCACCATTTGACAGAATCTGTTTTGCTTCACTTTTTTCCAACCACCCAACAAGCAAATCTTAGGAAACAAGGCCTTATTAATCAACCATCTTCATCCCCTAATAGTTTCTTTGACAGAATATGTTTTGCTTTACTTTTTTCCAACCACCATTTGACAGTCGCAAATCAGCCTCTAAGAGTTGGATCGTGGCTTCAAAAAATGTCAGATTTGTTGTTTCAATGAAAAAATCGCTGGTTATATCAGGTACATAATCAATGGTTGTTTCTGGTTCCCCTAAAAGGTGGTAGGTAGCATATAATCCCCCAATTGGCAGTATATACCACTTATTATATACCACTTATATATTGCCTTCTAGGGGGTTATATAATCCCTACCACCTACAGGAACCTCAAAAATCCACTGATATAAGGGATGACATTTCCTACCCAATTTTTGTGGGGATTATGATACATGAAATATATGAAATAAGGATCCCGTCATTAAACAACCAGGATGACTATGATGAAAAGTAGCTCACCTTCATGGCTAGTCAACCTACCCCCCCCTAACGTACCCCCCCCAGAAATAAGGCCTTATTAAGGGCTTCCATTGGTTAATAAGCCCTTAATAAGGCCTTATTTCTGGGGGGGGGGGTACGTTAGGCGGGGGTAGGTTGACTAGCCATGACACCTGAGTTATAGAGATTCCCCCCGAGTTCAAGTGGGGTCTCGGATAAATCGCCACCAAGGTCTTCCAGGCTCGGGTGAAAATGGGAAAGTTTCCGGTCGGATGCCAGGTGGAGTTTGCTTGCTTGGATCAGTTTTATGTTGGGCTATAACTATCTGGGCTGTGCTTAGTGATGAGCAAATGAGCAATGGATGACCATTTTCCCTACTAAATGACGAGCAAATGAGCAATTGGTTGGGGGTTGAGCACCAACCAGCTATAATTCACTGACTCAGCCAATGGCCAACCGGCTTAAACTTTTGGGGATTACATATTTAGTAGGAAAAATCAGCCGTTTAAGCTTTTATTTCATGGTGCCAAATGGCTGAGTAAGTTGACCCTGTTTGGCATTGGCCTCCTAGGGTATTATAAATTATAACCCAACTTGCGAACCTTGGGACCTTGTGTTTTTGTTAAAACTTGAGTTTGTTACGAAAATTCGATCTATCACATGGGAGGGATGAACATCGCCATATGAAACATCAAACACTTCACCATTTGAGCAATGAAAAAAGGGCCCCTGGTTGGTTGTTTGATATAGGGGATTATACAACCCAATTATATAGGGATTATAATAAGCCAATATAAGGATCCCTATTAACCAACCAGGATTCAATGGAATGTCAAGGCCGGGTTTTCATCACTGCTCATTCGGGTGAAGATGTTTTGGTTCACTTTTTCCAACCACCGAACTTCCAGGAAATCCAAGAGAACCTTGAGAAAATCATAGGCAAGGAACCATTTGTTGTTGGTGAATTTCATGCATATTTTCATTGGTTGTTTCTGGTTCCCCTAAAAGGTGGGATCGGTGGCATAGTCCATCCCCCAATTGGCAGGAAAGATACCACTTAGGACTACCACTTATAGTCCTTGCCGAACCTGGGGCGATTAAAAATGCTACCGATCCCACCTGTTAGGGGAACCATTTCAACAACCATTGAATTTTTGATGGATCCAAATCACCTAAGGTCAGACCTAAATGACCTAAATGGCTTATAAATGGGGGTTATTTTGCACACTTATTAAATGGGATGATGCACCAAGTACCCCAACCACCCACCAACCAGATATTTTTGCTTCACTTGGATGAAAAAAAATCCCGTCGTTTGCGCCCCTTTCTGTCGTCGGCCTTTTTTCTTTGAAGCCGTGAAGCTTTGACACGAATCCAGCGAGTGGGTGTGGATTTACACCTGGAAATGGTGGGAGTTGGAATACGAGGAACTTTCCTTTTTGGGGGCAAACGACCTATGTTCAGGTGAGCAATGAAAAAAATCCTGGTTGGTTGGGTTATATAGGGGATTATACTACCCAGTTATATAGGGATTATGATAAGCTAGGTGGTGTTTTTTTTAATTGTTATAGCTAGGTGGTGGTTTCAAATATTTTTTATTTTCACCCCTACCTGGGGAAATGATCCAATTTGACGATCATATTTTTCAAATGGGTTGAAACCACCAACTAGCTATGTTCAGGTGGTATGTTAGTTTCCCTAGGGATCCAATCACCTTCTGAGAATGGTAATGGAACCTACATACCTTTCTGAGGAGGTGATTATAGACCCCAATCATCATCTGACAAGGTGATTGGATCCCTGGGGTTTCAGGGAGTGTAATCCAAATACCGAATCTTTAATAAGATAGGACTGGTCCACCATAAATTCATGCACCCTTTGTGTGGTTTTCCTCACAAACTAAACTAGGTGGTGGTTTGACATATTTTTTTATGTCCATCCCTATATGTGCCAGGGTCTAAATTCCCATTATTGGCATATAATAGGGGATGGTCATCAACCCAATAGTAGGTGTTTATATACCCATTATAAGGATTCCTATTGAAGGTGGGATGACCATCCCTAATATAGCGACTTTTGACCATGGCACATATGGGGAAATCATCCAATAATTTGACTAATATTTTTTAGATGGGTTGAAACACCCAACTAGTTTTGGAGGATTACAAATTTTAGTTGGAAAAACGCAGATTATAATTCTTTATTTCATGGTCCAAAATGGCTGAGTAAAGGATTGTACTGTTGTTTTTTTAACAATACCGTTGAAAGATGTTGAATGGGGTTTACATATTCCCTGTACTTGGATGTCCCAGGAACTTAGTAAATGGTTCGTTAATGGGTTATTTCACCTCCTTATAAATGGGATATATTGGGGTTATAACTCATTTGCAAACCATTTCCTATCTTCCAACAGGACATCCAAGTAGTCCTCCAGTCATATGAGCAATGAAAAAACCCCTGATTGGTTAGGTTATATAGGGGATTATACTGCCCAGATTTATAGAGATTATAATAAACCATGACATAAGGATCCCTATTAACCAACCAGTATTTCAATGGAAAGTAAGGTTGGGTTTTTTTCGTGGCTCACATCAAAAACAACAATTTCCAACACACAACAAGGGACCCCAGGAGGTTCATCTAGACGAACAATTGACTCTTGGTCTCTTGGTCCATTGGTTGGTAGGTACTTGGGAATAATTGCTCCTTCCAGATGTTTAGGGTCCACAAACTTTGTGATGACTTTGTGTGTCCTTTACCTTGACATCGATCCTCACGTTTTCCGGTATGACTGGAGGAGGACGACTGGAAGACGACTGTAAGTAGGGCCATCTCACTTAGTATACTTAGGATCAGCCCCATTTATACACGATGAAACGGCCATTTGGAAAGGGTCCCTTAGTCCCCAGGTCTTGGGGACTTACTATAGTTGTTCACTACTTACTATTTGGGTCCTCCAAGTAGGATCTGGGTATATGGGTGTTTCCAAAAATACTGGTACCCCAAAATGGATGGTTTAAAATGGCAAACCCTATTAAAATGGATGATTTGGGGGGCCCACCCCTATTTTTGGAAACACCCATATAGATTTATTGGCCTGGTAAGTGCCAAAACATGACTTCCAGCCGAATCGATTGTGTGGAGCGTGTTTTACGCCGAGCCCATCGGTCAAATGAGGGTCGTGAGGGGTTGAAGCTCACTCAGCCAATGGCTAAACAATCAACCACCAACTTCTCATTAGTTGATTTATACAAACTTTCAACAATTGTGGAACATATCAATTCTAGATGAAATTTCCTTTTATCACCAAAGATTTCGGAAAGGTACCTAAAATGGAAGAATCCGAAAACCTATTTGAGCTGTATTCGTTCGGCTTATGTAAGGGAAAACCCACCCCAAAGATAGCCGGCTATAAGGTTCAGGAAACCCTCCATTTTAGGTACCTGAAAATTTTGGCGATGATAGAGGAGTTGAAGAACTATTCAACAACCCATATGCTCCGAATGTATGGTATATTACCTACATGAATGGCTTAAATCTATGGGATCAATGTAGGTAAATATTCTACACATGGAGCATCTGGGCAATATAGTGGCAGGATTTTAACAAACCATGAACCAGGTGATTCAAAGTGACCTTTTTATCCCCTAGTTGACTTAACCATTTAAAGGGTCACTCAACCATCCCACAAAGGGCACCAAGAGTTGCTAGGAAGAGCACAATTGGCAGTTTATTATTTGATTGATAGACTAGCTGGTGCGAGTTTGATAGACGCATCTAACGGAATTTAATCGATCAAATCTCTAGGAAGCGAGCTAAGGAGATACACCTCCCTTGGCAAAACTGATGTAAGCACATCTCCTGCTTGAAATTTTTGAATTTCAGCTTGACTTTCAAATGGGCAAAAAAAAACAGCAAGATCAGGGGTGGAAAAAAAACCAGCTTCCCAAAAAAAAACGTGTTTTGGAGAAGATGTTTCAAATGACTTCCGGGCGGTTTTGTTTTTTCACTTTGGAATTGGCAAACAACAAAAACACCAACTACAAGGGTGAAAAAATATGTAACCAACCCAAACTTCATGCACTATCAAAAGAGCTGGTCAAATTATAGCGACCTCACACGACCTCACCCCAAATGGTGGTTTAGTAAGGGGAATTCCCTTATTTCAGGGAAATCTAGGTTGGTGAAATATTATAATTTGGCCAGAAAGAGGAAATCCCTGAAAATTACTAGCAACATTTGCAACAAGTTTAAACCCCAGTCCACTTTACTTCACCCCAGTTGTAAATGGGTTTAACTACAATGTGGTCCCTTACTAATTACAAATGGAGTTACAACACCTATAAATGTCCTTATAAATGGGTAACTGGAGTTATAACCCTACTTATAGGGGTTATAACTCCATTTACAACTATAGTAGGGGCCCACCTTGTAGGCTTAGGGATAAAAAACACACTTACAACAAGCAGGCTCGAAAGGGTCTCTCGTATTGGGGGGATGCGAAAAACCCCTGGGTCTCCTTGCGAACTCTCAACTGCCGCCAGGATTGGCAGTTGGTTCGCATTGCATGTCCTACACTCTTAGGTTTTTGTACCTTGGACTTGTGAAATTAGGAGGAATGTACTTGGAGGATCATCCCAGTTAGTAAGTGGTTAGTAACCCCCATTTATAAGCCATTTAAGCCATTTGGAAGGGGAACAACCCCACTTAGGGGACTTACTAACCATGGTTATGAACCACTTACTAACTGGGATGATCATCCAAGTACGCATCTCGCCGGCAGGAAAAAACAGTATGGAAAGGCTGAAAGCCCAACGCAGCTTTCTCCCCGACAGTATTTGAGACCTTCTACCTGATCAATCAGGATTCCATGGGAATTCCTCAGGGGGCTGGGTTCCCCCAGTGCTACCCGTTTCCCCCAAAAAGAAATAACCAGCCTTTGGATCCACAAGTATTGGTGCAGTTGGTTGGGGGATTTTGTTTTTGGAGGCGGCTTGCCATTTGGAGGCAGGAAATCGCTATAAACCTTCATTTGCCACTGCTACTGGTTGGGGGTAGACCCAGGCTATACAGCTACACATCATCCAATAAAATCAGGCTTAGAATGATGGGTTTCATCTAGATACTTGTTTTGTGATGTTGAAGGACTTATTGTAGATGGGAGATTGATTTATTGAGCCCAATAAAGCTTACAAAACAATCCTGCTGCAAATGCATTTACATTGAGGGATAACAAATCACATTTACAAAATATGTGGCGGGGGCTTACTCTAAAGCCGTTAGACAAGTTCGTTATTGTTATTTAAATTTGGAAACGTGTTTGCCGTAGTTGGCTGTACGAGCAACCACCCTGTGATCA
This sequence comes from Phototrophicaceae bacterium, assembly GCA_965230145.1. Classification (GTDB taxonomy): domain Bacteria; phylum Chloroflexota; class Anaerolineae; order Aggregatilineales; family Phototrophicaceae; genus JAUZRW01. Next base: position 93,100 of record CBDDKI010000002.1, on the reverse strand, counting down.
CAAAACTTCACATTTTCCACTGGCATCATGGGAAGGGACAAGTGGCATCCCAATGTATGATGGATCAGCGCTTCAACTTTCAACTACTTGGATGTCCCGGAAAGGAAGTTAGGATCAAAGGTTGGGATCAGTGGGTTTTAGCCCCACTATATCCCATTTCTAATTAGGTGAAATAACCCATGTATTAACCATTTTTTAATTCTTGGGACATCCAAGTAGGAGGTTCAGAAAGTTCGCCATACAGTTGTGCTTACTTTGATACATCCATTTTGTCACCAGTTCGCATAGATTAAGATAGAGGGCCGGTACAGAATGAGATGTTGATGGATATTTGCCATTTGAGTCTTATTAATGATGAGTTGGTTGAAGCTTGTCCTAGAAATCCGGAATCCCCTATAAAAGGAATTATCACTTGGAGAATCTTGGAGATATGTTTGCAATGCTAGTAAATCACCACAAATACCAACCAATTAATATGTTCAGTGGTTCAACCCTAGCCACCTACACTATATTTGCTTGGTTAAAGGGGCGTTTTGATGCTGGGCGATATCATTATCCCTATAACAAAACTGGGTGGTGGTTTCAAAGATTTTTTATTTTCACCCCTATTTGGGGAAGATTCCCATTTTGACGATCATATTTTTCAGATGGGTGGTTCAACCACCAACCAGAAAAATAGGGTCCAAATGCAACTTTGAAGTTTCGGTCCCTCTTAGCTGCCTAGATGTTGGGTGATCCACTCCCGATCGTCATTGATTGAGTCGCCATCCAAAAGTCAGACCGTTCACGTGAGGATCCGTGTGAAAAGACGACCCTTTAGGCCTTGACAAAATGCTTGGGGGTTCATTCACACCGATCCTCACCAGGTGTTGAGACGTCTGGGGACATACAAATGTCTTTGAATGTTGAGTGCTTCGCACCGCAAATGTTGTGTTTTTGTATTGTTTTTGTCCTGAAGCGACTCCTGTTTACATTGCTTCAGCACTCTCCCATCCTGGCATGTTCCCCTCCCAGCAACAGTGGCCCGGTTCATAGGAATCTCCGACTAGACATGTAAGAATCCTTGTGGTGACTGGATACACCCTAGGGATCCAATCACCTTCTGAGAATGGTAATGGAACCTACATACTTTGCTTGCTCATCCTCTAACAAGGTGATTGGATCCCTAGGTACAATTGTGAATATGGTTGCATCCAACAATAATGGTACCTCCAAATCATCTACTTTAATAGGGTTTTCCATTAATTATAAACCATCCATTTTGGGGGTAAAATCCCCTTATTTTTGGTTCAACACCCATATGAGCCACGAAAAAAACCCTGGTTGGTTGGGTTATATAGGGGATTATACTACCCAGTTATATGGGGATTATAATAAACCATGAAATAAGGATCCCTATTAACCAACCAGGATTCAATGGAAAGTAGGGTCGGGTTTTTTTCGTGGCTCATATGGTTGCATCCAATTGCATCCAAATCATTCCCCTCAGAATTTTCGACCACAAAAAGATCTATGGGGGTCACCGGGGTCACCGATGCCATAAAAATGGGGTCCTGCAACTCCACCAAGGGAGATTCGAAAAATCTACGTACAGTTCTACGGGGTCCCAAAAAATATACCGATCTAACATCCTAAGAATTCTCCAACATACCCCTGGAACATACCCCAAACCCCCAACCAAAAGTTTATGAAGGGATTCCTTTCATTTGGGGGTTTGGGGATTCATGGGGTATGCTCCAGGGGTATGTTGGGGTTCTCTTAGAAACATCCTAAAACACCAAATCACCAAACATTTCAGGTACCTAAAATGGAGGGTTTCCTGAGCCTTATAATAAGGCTATTTTGGGGGTGGATTTTCCCTTACATAAGCCGAACTAATACTGCTTATATAGGTGAGTTCCTCCATTTTAGGTACCTGAAATGTTTGGTGACCAAATCTCAGGTCATTTTTAAAGGGATTCTGTTATGGTAAATCACCATCAAACTACCATTTGAGAATATACTTGTGTTACTTTTTGTGTAGCATCTTTTGTTCAAAATCCAAGCAGGTAAGGTATTCGCCTGGATGTCTAATTAGGCTGTCAATCAGTGACTGTCGTCATCCCAAACTTCCAGTGGATTTTTAGCCTTTTTGAATCGACCCAAGGCATTGCAGCTGTGGTGGGTTTTATCCTACAACATTGCTTCCAAAGGCGTTTCTCAAAAAAAAAATGGGGGGGGTTCTGGATGGTTCTGATTTTCTTTGGGCGGTTCTGGATGGTTCTGATTTTCTTTGGGGGGGTTCTGGACCATGGATGGTTCTGGTACAAACTCTTCTAGGAATGGAATCTGGAAATGTCACCGGAATTTGTGGTTTCACAAAAGTTTCAGGGGTTTCAGGGTGAGATATTCAGGTGCTGGTTTCAGGGTAAAACTGACAACTTGCCTCTGAAAATTGATGGTTGGAAGACTTTCGACTTTTTTTTTGGGGAGGAGTCGGCCTGGTTTTCAAGGGTAAAGTGTTAGTTTTAGGGAGGCTATTGTTGATTTTGGATGTGTTTAAGGCTATTTTTTTATTTTTTTACTCCAGCAAATCACCATGAACAACCAGAATTTGGGAGAATAATTTTGTTTTTTTTCCAAGCATCTTTTCCAGCAAATCTAAATTAATAGGCGCTTGAGATCCCGCATGACATTGGATAGTTTGATGAATTTCTTAATTGGAAACACCCTTATCCTATGAGGTGCTTAGCGAGGGAAACAGATGCCGGATTTTGGACCTCAACATTTCGCAGTGAGACAAAAATACAAAGACAAATTGGTTGTGTTTCAATTTTGGGTTTGTCTTGGGGGATGACATGCTATACCGGCTATACCCTGTTTAGTTTGGTGATTAGATTATATTAGTTTTAATCCATTGTCAGAATCCCTAGTGTGAACCAACCAATATTTTTTTTGAGAGGGTCTGGATTCAGCGATGAATATCCATGTTTTTGTGTTGCAAAGATTGGGTAAGTTGTATTTGGGCAAACTCACAGGATGCTTGGGGGAAGCAAAGGTTAATAGAGATTCCCTACCAAAAATATCATGGGAACCTAAGGTACCCCCCCCCCAGCTACCCCCCCCAGGAAATAAGGCCTTATTAAGGGACTATTAACCATTGGTTTCCCTTAATAAGGCCTTATTAGGGCCTTATTTCTTGGGGGGGGTGGCATAGGGGGGTATCCTTAGGTTCCCATGATAATAGAGATTCCCTAACAAAAATATAATGATCCCGGGTGGTGACTTGCATCCTGCATGGGGGGAAAAGCACTCCCCGTAATACTTCAATCTGTGAACTGTTTGAAGATTCTATTCAGACTTGAACATTTTTTTCATCTATAGTCAAGTGGTCGGGCTAGCTCATCTTGCTGTTTTCCAGTTCTTAGGGACCAACACTAGATGTCTGTCAAGCACAACTTTGATTTTTTTTGGGATGACATATATCTAGGGGTTTTAAACATCACCTTGAGGGCTGAGAGAACATCACCTGTAAGGGTGGGCCTGTGTCATTCTTTTTTGGTGGGAAGCAAGAAAAAGTATACACACTCCCTGCATGATGTTGGACGTTTTTTTGAGGGGGGGAGAACGACGCGTTTTGACGCTCACCCCGTTTGCTCAAGGCAGCTGAGTATAGAAAGGACGGCCGTTTGCCGTTGGTTCGAAGATGCCATCATGCGAGGTTTCGAAAAGCAGAGATAAGATGTCAGGACGTTTTTTCCAAAAGAAACAAACACCGAAAAACTGTGACACTTTTAACAAAAATTAAAAAGCACATGAATTCCACTAAAAACTGTTTTAGACATTAGACGGCAAACATGGATGCAAAGTTCGCTAAGAAAGCATATGGTCACATTCTTTTTCAAATGTTTTTTTGATGTTCAACTCCTAAAGGGTTTCTTTTTACAAAACCTGGATCAATATTCTGGTAAATTTATATGCAAAAAATTGGTATCTCAGTCCACTTCCATCAAATCAGCAACCAATTTCTCACAAAAAAAAACATGGAAATTCCACAAACACGAAACGTTCCCCGCTTAAACCCGCGTTAGTAGCGCGTCGTTTGACACGACCACGGACCCGAAGGGTATCAAGTAGCCATGGGGATGACCACTGAAGAGGTGGTAAGACAAGCCTTCAAAAATGCCGATGTGGATGAGTCGGGCACACTGGACGCTTGGGTAAACTTCGTTGAAGTTTTTGGGTTTTGGGTTAAAAAACAGGGTAAGTGATGGTAACTGGGAAAGTCTATGGCTGGGTGGTGGTTTCAAATATTTTTTATGTTCATCCCTATTTGGGGAAGATTCCCATTTTGACTAATATTTTTCAAATGGGTTGAAACCATCAACTAGATGGGTTTGTTAGGGAACCTTAACTTGGATTTTGTTTTTTTAGGTGAAATACCTGCTCAGAAGGTGTTTTAGGATGTTTTAGGTATGTTTTGGGAGTCCAAATACCTTCTGAGGAGGTGTTTGGATGTCTAGGGTTTTACTTTCTGCCGGATTCTACCATGGCAAATCACCATGAAAAAACACCAATTGGGAGAATATTTTTGCAACTTCTTCCAGGCATTTTAGGCAAATCCAAGTTTTGGGTTAAAAAAGGCAGCTGGAAACATACCGAACGCACAATGGGTCTGTATATTTACCTACTAATTGATCCCATAAGAATGAACCATCCATGTATATATACCAGTCCCAGTGCGTGTTTGGAAACAGTTGATTTTTTTTTCTGGACGCAACCACCCAGGGAGTAGTTGATAGATTAAATTGCATTCCGACCTCGAGCAACTTCACCGCTGGCAATTGATACTCTATACTATAGTCAATTATGCCCTACTGGGATGTCCTGCCGGTACGAATAGTAACGATTGGCAGTAAATGGATGATTTCATCCCTATAAGTATAGGTTGATTTCGTCCTGTAAATAGGTGAAATAAACCAACTTACCACCTAGTTACTAAGCACCACGGACATCCCCCTGGAAGTCAAAGACCATAAAAAGAATAGTCCCCTTGAATTGTTGATTGTAAATCCCTACTAAAACAATAGTCTTTACGGCAAAACCATTCAAAAAATAGTCTTTGGACTTCCAGGGATCCCAGTAGTCTTCCAGTCATACTGTGTCCGTGAGGATTGGTACTTTCAATAAATCCACAAAGGTCACACCCTGGTAGTGACGAGCCAGCATTCTGCAAAGGGGGGAACATCCCATGTTATAGATTGCCATTTTGTTCTTGAATGATCCCTACATTTTGTAAATGCTTAGTAGCTGAATGTACAGTTTCACGTCTATGTAAATTCTTTGTTGGCGTCTAGCCAACGAAGTAGCCCAACAAAACCACTTGATTCAGTGACTTTTGATACCCTAGTTGGAGGTCACCAATGGCCTTTGAGTTCGGGTCACGTGAACTCACCATCATCAAAAAGGTCACAAACTTGCAGAATTGCCAGGAATTCATACAAGTTTCACACACCTTTTGGATTTCCAAACTTAAATAGGGGATTATACTACCCAGTTATATATCAATGAATTTATTTCATATGCCATGACATCAGGATCCCAGAACCCGAACCAATCAGTCTTTCATGTTTCATGTCTATTTTGTGTGTGTTGTGCACGTTTCTTCCATGTGGAAGCTTGAAACACCCTGCAAGTCAAGCCGACCATTAAAAAATCGTCTACCCGGAATTGTTGATGAAATAAATCACTAAAATAACGGTCTTTTCCCAAGTCGACTATTTATCTAATGGTCGGCTTGGACCCCCAGGGGTTCCCAAAAAACGACCTCGTCTCGTCTCATCGCAACCACCTCCGCTGAGGATATCCAGGAGTTTGGCCGACTTTTGCAAATCTTAAATCCTAGTGCCTCGGATTGTTTTTTTGTGAGAGATTCACCGAAAGAAAACCCATGAATTAAACATGATTACAGAATGATTCATGACAATCGTGACTATACCATAAAAGCAACAATAATTGTTATATGTGTTTTTTCTTGGATTTGTTTAAGGTGAATTTTTTCGGATTCTACCATGGTAAAATCACCATGAAGCCACCACCATTTGGGAGAATATGTTTGGAACTTTTTACAAGCATCGTTTCCAAGCAAATCCAAGGTTTGTTTCGAGGGGTGATCCTAGGGACCAATGAGTAGAATGATTCTTGGCACATCTTAGGTTAGCCAATTCCCTTAGCTCCTTTGAGTTTAGTGGGATTTTACATGTAAACCCACTAGAAGAACCTAAGGGCTGCCATGGATTACAGAATGATCATGACAATCATCTGGGCAAATCATAGCGACCTGTTACCGCCGGTTGGGAAAACCCCAAATGGTGGTTTGGGAAAGGAATCCCCCCAAATGCCCTTAGTTCATGTTTACAAATTATATAAATTTGCCCAGAATCATGACTACTAAATAAATCAAAAATAATGACTATACGAATGAATCATAGAATGGATTGATGTTAGATTTTTGGAACAATCCCTAGACATCCAAATAGTAGGTGAAGATCGGTGTGAAAGAACCCCCCAAATGTCCTCAGAAGGCTTTTTAGGATTTCAAACTCACACCTCCTCACGTTTGGTATGACCGGAGGATTTTGGATGACTAGGGAATTTCAATCATGAATTTTCGCGACACTCATGGACTAATGACAGGCATTTTTTACCGAGCAACTGTGACCATGAGATTGCGTGGGTTGATAGACCATGATAGACCATGATAGACCATGTAGCCCGTGACAAAAATAGATCATGAGCATATAAGGGATGGCCCGGGATGGCCATTTTAGTTCGACACTTCCAAAGTTTAGCGCATGGAAGCTGAAAAATGATGTTTTTTTTTATTTTAAAGGAAGTTTCCTTTTCCAAGGTCGGATTTTGGGAATCCAGGGGTTAAACTTCAGGGGATTAAACTTCCATGAGGAGGCAAATGAACCGTACAATTTGAGGAGTTTCTCAGTTTGCCATCCCCAAACATTCAATGTATGATGTATTTTACCTACATTTAAAACCCAAAAAAACTACGTAGTTTTGTAGGCAAATATACACCATACATTGAGAGTTTGGGCATGTAAGGAGACTCTGGTGTTTACCTCGTCATGTATATAGTCCATCCTTTTGAGTATCAAAGGGGATGTATTTTGCCAATGTTTAAGCACCATGAAACCATCATTTTGAATATACTTGCCATATACTCCTATAAACCTTCATCATTTGCCACTGTTCTTTTTGGTGCTTTAAGAATCCCTCCCATTTTTTTTACCCCAAATTCTATCCAAAGTTTTTTCCAAAACAAGAAACCCAGACATCCAGTCATACCTCCTGAGGTTTGGTGTTTGTTGACATATTTTTGGGGTCCAGTCATGCCAAACCTAAGCAGGTGTGACTGGATGTCTACTTGGATGTCCCAGGAAGTTATGATCAATGGTTCGTAAATGGGTTGTAACCCCAATACAATCCCAATATATCCCAATAGTAGATGGGTTGTTTCACCTACTTATAAATGGGATATATTGGGATATATTGGGGTTATAAGTTATAACTGATCCTAACCTTTGGTCCCAGCACTTCCTTTCCGGGACATCCAAGTAGTAAGGTTCCCCCCTTGCTGCCATATGTTTTCAATGACAGGTACTTGGAGTCCTGAACGTTTGCGCCTCTTTTTCTTAAGAGCCGACAAGGCGGGGATTTCGGATTTTCAAACGGTGTGATGATGGTGGTGTGCCCGGAAAAAGCTGCAGAAATCACGAGACGAGACAACTTACACTCCGGTAAACTAACATAGCAATGAAACATGGACCCTTGGAAGATGTATTTACTATTGAACATATGGATATTCCATTACTATAGTTTACCAGAGGGTAATACTTTTGTATGTTTCATTGAAAATTTGTGCGTCCAAACAACCAGCTACTTGGAGGATCATCCCAGTTACGAAGTAGTTAGCAACTATGGTGATCGTAAGTCCCAAACATGTTTTTTTTATGGCTTATAAATGGGGGTGATCCTAACTACTTGGTAACTGGGATGGCCCTCCAAGTGGGGCGACAGTTCGGTGGCTCTTGGCAACAGGGTGTTTTGCCCTAGTCTTCCAAATACCTTGTGAGGATCGGTGTTTGGACCCCCAAACACCTCCTGAGGTTCGGCCTTTAGGGGCTCCAAACACCTCCTGAGAAGGTATTTGGAGCATTTTGGATGACTAGGGTTGTTTTTAAAGGAAAAAGTCCAGTGAGTGGTTGTTTGTTTTTGTTTTATAAGCGGCCCATTATCCCTAGGCATCGAATCGTCATATTCTCAGCTGATGAGCATTTCGGGTGTCCAATCACAGAAACGAAACGCATAGGTCATTTAGGTTCCATGAAAACATTCTCAGGTTCGGTGAGACAGGATCCCTAGGGAATTATAATTACTATAAGTTAAGTAGGTTGGAAGTCCCCAACTTATATAAGTTAAGTAGTTGGCACACGGTGTGTAGACGGCCGTGGCGTTTTCAATACATGGCATAAACTTTACTTCGCTTTGGACTAGTATTTCCATTGGTTTTTACAATTCATGTGCCCACGCGCCTTTTTGCAACGCATTTCCATTGGTTTTCACGCTTCATGATCGCCGTTCCATTGTGTTTAACGGGGTGGGGTGGGGTGGGTGGGCAATGATGTTAACGTTCCTTGACCTTGCTGACATGGTTGATGCGACGCAACATGATGGGGTGGGGTGGGTGGGGAATGATGTTAACGTTCCTTGAACTTGCTGACATGGTTGACGCTACGCAACATGATGGGGTGAGGTGGGTGGGGAATGATGTTAACGTTCCTTGAACTTGCTTACATGTTTGATGCGACGCAACATGATGGGGTGGGGTGGGTGGGGAATGATGTTAACGTTCTTTGAACTTGCTTACATGGTTGACGCTACGCAACATGATGGGGTGAGGTGGGTGGGGAATGATGTTAACGTTCCTTGAACTTGCTTACATGTTTGATGCGACGCAACATGATGAGGTGGGGTGGGTGGGGAATGATGTTAACGTTCCTTGAACTTGCTTACATGGTTGATGCTACGCAACATGATGGGGTGGGGTGGGTGGGGAATGATATTAACGTTCCTTGGACTTGCTTACATGTTTGATGCGACGCAGCATGATGGACGCCAAACGCCACAAACCTCAACAGGCAGGAACCCAGTGCATTGACAGGACTTGGAAGTCCTTGAAAACAGACGTGTAAAGACACCAGAAGAATTTTTGAAAGAACTTCAAAGAATTTTGAAGATCTAAGTGCCAGAACGGAAGTAATTAGTTTCCGCGTTCAGAAAATGCTCATTTTTGTCGTAAAACACAATGGAATGGCGATCGTGAAGCGTGAAAACCAATGGAAATGCGTTGAAAAAAGGCGCGTGGACACATGAATTGTAAAAACCAATGGAAATACTAGTCCAAAGCGAAGTAAGATTTATGCCATGTACTGAAAACGCCACGGCCGTCTACACACCGTGTACCTAGTAGTTTATATTCCCTATAAGTAGGTTTTATAAGTAGGATCCATAGGGTATTGTAAAACTCTATAGTTGTTCAAAATCCTCCAGTCATTGCGAAGGAGATGTTTGTATCCCCTAGAGGCCAAACTCGCTTCAGGAGGTTGGTATCCTGGGTTCAAACAGCGATCGTGACAAGGTATTTGGGAAGACTAGGGAATGGATGTAGTTTAGGGACATCCTTGAACAGAAACTCTTTACTCTTTAAAGAAAAAGGCCAACAAAAATCTTAGGGACGATGGTTGCAAATACGTTTGAAGTCCAAAGAAGTTTGACCAATGATCTTCGGTGGAGTAAAGGGAAATGTTGGAACTTGATTTGTTTTTGCGGTTTTAGGTTTTGCTTTCATATATTTTGTGATTGTTTATTCCTACTTGTGGAAAAGATCCAATCTAGCCACCAACTAGAAGTTTAGAGTACGTTTAAAGGTATACATGCACATTTGATGTGACTGGATTTTTCCTTTTAGGGCCGTGCAACTTCTCTCTTACACCGTTCGTTTGCCAAAAAAAACATGTTTTTTTGCTTCAGGATGGTTCCGGACGTGTGGACCTACAAGAAATCTTGGACTGGCTGTTGTATGCATCTTGGTGGCAAAAATTGCTGGCGATCCGTGAAAAGTAGAGCATCAACCTGGAACTCTAAACAGCCAAGCAGTTTCAAACAGATGGTTAAGCAACCCTTCTCATGGGAATGTGAGGGTATGCCCCCAATGCCACCCCCTCCCCCCAAAGGAAATAAGGCCTTCTTGAGGATATTTGCCATCATTGTCCTTACTAATCCCCTAATAAGGCCTTATTTCCTGCATTGGGGGGGTGGCGTACCCTCTGCATTCCCATGATCTCTTGTTTAAACCATCAATTCTGGCGTTCCATGTTAGTTCTTGTTGGAAGGCCTTATCTGCCAGGATAGTGCACAGCTTGGGTTCACCCCCCAACCAAGTATCAGGGAAAAAGTCACCACCAGGATGCCCTACTGGGATGTCCGGTCCCTGGTACGAATCGTAACGATCGGTTCGTAAATGGAGGATTTCATCCCTATAAGCAGGTTTTATGGCTAGTCAACCTACCCCCCCCCAAAGCTACCCCCCCCAGAAATAAGGGTTTAATAAGGCCTTATTAACCAATGGTTTCCCTTAATAAGGCCTTATTAAACCCTTATTTCTGGGGGGGGTAGCTTTGGGGGGGGGGGGTAGGTTGACCAGCCATGATAAATAGGTGAAATAGACTGACTTACTAACGATCGTTACGATCACTTCCCTGGTACATTTACCGATGTAGAAGTTTTTTGTAGTTCAAGTAATTATGGCATACGTATGGATGCACCTGATGGAGGTTTTAAAACACATCTTGTAGCATGGAATAGCTGGAGAATGCTGGAATTATATAACCTGCCCCCTCAAACGACAATAAGATGACTGTGGTACCCTACTTGAATCATCCCAGTTAGTATGTGGTTAATAACCATGGTTAGGAAGTCCCCTGAGTAGGGTTGTGGGACCCCTTCCAAATGGCCTAAATTGCTTATAAATGGTTGATCCTAACCACTGAACCAAGTCCTGGGATGATCCTCCAAGTAAACTTCAAACAACTGGACCTGCCAAATGGGGCTTACTAACTACGTCATCCAAGTCCTGGGAGCCCATCCTCTAAGTAGTCTTCCAAAATCCTCCAGTCATACCGAACCTCCCGTGAGTCGTTGGGACCCCCTCCCCTATAGAGGCCTTTCCCTTCATGAGACGTGAGAGTGTCATCCTCACAAGATATGACTGGAAAAGTGTATATACTTACTTGGCCAATGGCTAAACTTTAAACTTTTTGGGATTACATATTTAGTAGGGAAAATAAAGTTCAAACTTTTTTTTTTCAGGGTCCATTGGCTAAGTGAGATATACTTGGATGTCAGGTTGAAAGTTAGGATCAAAGGCTAGGATCAGTGGGTTATAACCCCCATATGTCCCATTTACAAGTAGGTTGTAACCCAGTTGCCAACCATTTAGCTAACTTCCTGGGACATCCAAGTAGGGGTATATTTGCATAACTATGTTGTAGCTGGCTGGCGCGAATCATTTTTCGAGATGGTGTATCTTTCTAGCACAGTTTCAGCGCCTGAACAAGCCAGAATTTAAAACCCATACCGCCTCAATGAAGTTGAAGCTGATGAGAACCATTATTTGCATGGATTTTGACTCTGCGTGCTTCAGAGCCTTCATCACTGTGGTGCAGCCTTCTGTTCCAGACAAGCCTGGAAAATCTGCTCCCTATCCGACTTCTCCCGGTGGTCTGCCGGAAATGTCTCAGTGTCAAACATTAAAGACTTTGTCCATGAAATTCGGAAGCCAACAAAGCATATTGGTCCATATTGGTCCATTTTTCCTGCCAAAACGAGCATTTCTAAGGTACGTGTGATGCCACGTGTGATGCCACTCCCGCGTTCTCGGCCTCCCTCGCCTCCCAGGGAGCCTGAGACGTGGGGGGAGGTGTTGGAAGAGCTGTACCAGGAAGGTCGGGATTTGAATGGCAATGAACCGGCCCAGTTGCACTGCAGTGCAGCAACCGGGAAGCGAAGAAGAAGAGGTGATTTTGTATGGATACTTTTGGAACAAACAGAAGAACATTGACAAGTTTTATGGTGCTGAAGGAGTGGGCAAAAGTGAGGTACCACCATTTGAAGGAACCCAGAACTACATTTCTCTTCGAGCCTGTCCTAAAGAGTGTGTGGACCGCTCTACTTGGGGGAAGGGATCCTTCCAGGAGAATTGGTCTGACTACTGGATCATGCAGAGACAAGTAGCAAGAGCCATTGGAGTAACAAAGGATAGATTGGTCTTGATCTTCAATTTTCCAAACAACAAACATAATGGTATAAGGTTCGTTGTTGTATGTATGGGTTCTGCTAGTACAGGGAATATATCTATATATATATATATTGCCTCTTAGAAGTATCTTTCTCAAGCAAGCAGTACAATGAGATGAGGTATTTCAAAAAAATAGACTTATTCACCAAAACAATAGCTGGTACGAATTTTGACCCGAAATATGTTTAGTAGTTTACTCCCTAGTCTTCCAAATACCTTGTGAGGAGCGATGTTTGGACCCACTTTCACACCTCCTGACAGGCCTTTAGGGGCCCAAACACCGATCCTCACAAGGTATTTAGAGGTTGTTGGAAGCCTAGGGACTATTGGTATAGGACCATTCACAAGGTTCAAGAATTTGGAGCTACACCCCATATATTTCATGAAGAAAATTCAGCATCATTTTTTCCGAGCCACACACACAGTATGGGCCCCCCTTAGTTGTAAATTCGTGATATTTAGCACCTGAAAACTAACAGCGAGTTTACACCTGAAAAATCAGTGGTTGGAAGATAAAAAATCTCCAATTTGGGATGGCCCATTTTCAGGGAGCTATGCTAGTTGTATAGGGAGTGTATGACCCCAGTAAACCCCTATATTCACCAAAGGATTCAGGTACCTAATTTGAAGGTACTGAACCTTACAAGGCTGTTTAGGGGGTGGGGATTCCCTTACATAGGCCTTGCATACAGCTTACATAGGTGAGTACGTCCATTTTAGGTACCTGAAATGTTTGGTGATACATTCATCACCTATAGTTGGATATACGGTGGATATACCTGTAACCGTGTAGGGGTTTGCATTTGCATCCATCCGTATCCAACAGGCTTTTGGTGGAAAACGAAAACTGCAGGGCTCATATTTTTGTGGAAGGGTTTTTGATACGCTGGGATGTCCTTTTGGAAGTTAGGATCAACGGTTAGGATCAGTGGGTTATAACCCCAATATATTCCATTTAATAAGTAGGTGAAATAACCCATGTATTGACCATTTACTAACCTTCCAACGGGACATCCAAGTATTTCAACATTTTCCCACCTCAGGGTGCATCAAGAAGAGCCAAGAAAGAGGACCGAATTTCCCGATTCGCTGCACAAAAAGTCTCCAATATGTTACCCTAGACATCCAATGCCACCTCCTAAGAAGGTATATTTGGACCTCCAAAAACACACCTAAAATACCTGGTCCAGAGGTATTTGGATGACAAGGGCTAGATGGATATCATCCTTGAAAGTAACAGCGAGTTTACACCTTGAAAATCAATGCTTGGAAGATGACATTTCCTTTAGTTTTGGGAAGTGTAGTAACTCTTCCCCCCCTGTCTCCCCGCATAGCTAGAAGGTCCAGAAGATTTTCACCCCTCTCAGTCTCTACAAGGCTGTCCATGTTATATACTAGTAACTAGGTAGTAAATGGATTACAATCCCTATACGAAGGTTGTAAGTCCCGTAAGTAAAATAGGTGAAATAAACCAACCTACTGACTACCAGGTGTTTCAAAGTGACCTTTTGATCCCCTAGTTGGAGGTCACTTAGCAATTTAAAGGGCCATTTAACCATCCCAAAAGGTCACTTAATAACGATTGTTACGATCATTTCCAGCTAGACACCCTGGTGACTGGAATTTTCTGGCAATCTTTCTGGATGATTTCCTAGGTTCCAAGCACCGATCCTCACCAGGTATGACTTGGAGGATTTGTAGATGTATCCCAATCCCAGCCACTTACAACTAGAGAAACGCTCCTTACTGTACCCAATAGCTACTTTTGGTGTTTTGTGTTACCCTTTCAGGCAAGTACAAGGTAGGCCCAAAAACCAGTTATAAGTAGGGGCCCATAACTCCACTTATAGGGGTGCAAGAAAAAGCAGTTATCCAAATCCATGTATAAGGCCATTCAAATGGGTGTCATACCTCCATTTATAACGATCGTACAAGGGCCCACCTTGTTGTAAGTATAACGCTCTCGTTTTTCCCTTGGTATCTTAGGTCGTCTGATCTTTTTTTACGCTGCAGGAGACCGCCGAAAAACCACCAGATGATGCCGAGCTCGCGGAATTGGACGAAAGATACTTGGCTGCTTCATCTGTCCTTGGCGTGAGCTTGCGAAATCATTTGAGCAATGAACAAAAAATCTGGTTATTTGCCATATATATGGGATTATACTACCCAGTTGTGTGGGGATGATATGGATTAAAAAAGCATCTGGCTTTGTAGGATTCTTCAGGTGGTAAGGTGGGGGGATCCGGTTTCCTACTTGGGTTGGATCATCCCAGGTAGTAAGTGGTTAGTGACCCCCCATTTATAAGCCATGAGGTTCGGCCATTTGGAAGGGGTCCCACAACCCTAGTTAGGGGACTTTGTTAACCATGGTTATTAACCACTGAGTAACTGGGATGATCCTCCAAGTATAGTTTTGGTTCCCACTTACCCTCTCCTGTTGGACTTTCCCCTTCCTGAAAAAACCTCGAGCAACAATCTCAGATCCATGGTTGTTGTAAACCAGGGTATTTGGAGGATCATCCCATGATTTGTAAGTGATTGATAACCATGGTTAGTTGTTGTCCCCTAGGATTATAGTTATAAATTCCTGGAAGTAACCCCATTTAACTAGCCAGGGATCCGAACTGGGTTACCCCCATGGTTAGTCTAAATGGCTTGGTTTACGCCCCTTCACTAAGTACGTATCCTAGCTGGGGGCCCATCCTCCAAGTAGGATCAGGTGGCTCAGATGATCTGTAGATGTGCAGCTAAAACCTTAGAAGTTTTCTACTTAACATCCGTTAATGATAATGTTTATTGATGACACCCAATTTAAAGGTAGTGATATGTTAGATAAGTTCGGTATGTTTTTTGGTTTAATTAATGTTTTTTCAAGAGACGTATTATATACTGCATATAATTAAACAAGGGGGTAAATATTAATCAATGTTATTCTATACATCATCAATGTTCAGTATATCCCTGTAAATACACATAACCCTCGAGAGGTCCTTCCCCGCTGCGATGAAATCTTGGAATTTTTGGAGCCTTATCCATCCATCTGCGATGTGAAAATCCAAAACCACTGCTGCGAGCTAAAAACTCCGAGGACGACGACGTAATTCAGAGGTCTCTCGTATCATGCGACCTGGTGGTTCAAGGGGACTTTTAAGTGGTGTGGGAAGTCACCGAGGCGTTTCACAAGGTGGGCCCTGAACCGATCGTTATAAGTGGAGTTATGGGGCCCCTATAAATTGCCGAAAATAAATGGGTTTTCCTGGGGTGAAATAACCCTACTTCTAGGGGTTATAACTCCACTTATAACTGGTAGGGGCCCATCTTGCAGGGGATCATGGAAATTTTCCCATATTTGGGGAAGGATCAGACTTGATACAGTTTTCCGTATATCAGGGGTCATGAAATTGCCCATTTTGGGGGAATCAAACAATACAAATCTATGGCAATTTTGCGGGGATGTTCCTTATAACAATGCATTGTTTGGGTTGGTAATATAATGATCCCTGTATATATATATATATATTATATATATATATGGTCAATTTTCAGGGATTTCTTCCCAATCTTCCCAAAAAAGCATCGTGCACTGTTTGGGTATATCGGAATATCATGACCAATAAACGTACTTCCAAGAGTGATTGAAATCTCCTTGGCGATAAATCTCGGCTCTGGCTAGGATTGGTTTGTGCTCTATGTTCTATACCCAGATGCTCAATCTGGTCAAATTATAGCGACCTCGCACGACCTCACCTCAAAAGGTAGCTGAGGAAGGGAAATCCCCTTATTTCAGGGAAATCTAGATTGGTAAAATGATAAAATTTGGCCAGCTCAATGTGTGGTCTATTTACTGTACCTACATTTGGGTAGTTTTGGTGGTAAATGTAGGTAAATGCACTACACATTGAGTGTTTGGGATAGGGATGGTTTTTCTTGTGTTTCGCTCAGCCAATGGCCAACCTTTAAACTTCTTGTGATTCCAAAGGAAGAAGGGAAAACATATTGGTCCGGTATTATAATATGCTCCATGTATGGGATATTTACCAACATTTACCATACATTTAGGGGAAATATAGGTAAATATACCATACATGGAGCATTTGGATATTATTTAGTATGGGAAAAATAAAGTTCCAATGGTTTATTACATGCTCCGTTACATGACCAAGTGAGTTGTGTTAGTTCTTCCGAAAGTTCCATCGAAAGAAGTGATGAATTGCATCGTGTGGACCGTTGAAAAAATCATGGGAATCCTAGCTGCCCCCCCCCAAAGCTACCCCCCCCCCAGAAATAAGGGGTTAATAAGGGCTTATTAACCATTGGTTTCCCTTAATAAGGCCTTATTAACCCCTTATTCCTGGGGGGGGGTAGCTTTGGGGGGGGCAGCTAGGATTCCCTTGAAAAAAGTCGTGAGCAGCATTTTGAGGTTGAAAAATGATGCCTGTAAGGATTGTAAGGTTGCGATCATTTAAACAAGGGTTATCTACATACAGGAAACAACTCAATCCTGACTCAACTTTTTGGGGATGACAAATTTACATGTGTTTTTTCATAGGAAAAAGTCAACAAACATGTTTGTTTGTTTGAACTTTTGTGGTCCGAACTTGCTTATCATAGCGAAAAGTGAGTTCTAATTGAGTATTTAAGTTTTGTTTCAGTGGTTGTTTTTGGTTCCCGTAAAAGGTGGTAGGTGGCATATAATCCCCCAATTGGCAGTATACCACTTATATACCACTTATAGTCCTTGCCGAACCTGGGGGGTGAAAAATGCTACCGATCCCACCTTTTACGGGAACCATTTCAACAACCCATTGATTGTTGGGTGGTTTTTGGATTCCTGGGTGGTTTCAAATATTTTTTATTTTCACCCCTACCTAGGGAAATGATCCAGTTTGACTAATATTTTTCAAATGGGTTGAAACCACCACCTAGATTCTTTTTAAGGGATCCTATTATTCCGGCTTCCATTCCTATATACCCCACCTTTGGGCCTTTACGAGGAAAGCCTTTGATGATTCGGATTTTAACAAAGATGGTTTCTTGGACAAGGAGGAGCTGCCCCACTTCTGCGACATCCAAGTTGCAAGTCGTGGGTTTCAAAAAAAACGTGAAAAGCTGGAAGTTCCACGATGGGTAGTTTCTGAGAGTTGTTCCTACGGTTATTTTGTGTGGGTAAAAATATCCAAGTTGGTGAACTAATCAACAATACCTGGCAAATTCTGCGAGTTTGTGCCCTTTTTGGGATGGTGAAAAAGTGATCACTTTTCAAAGGTTGTTTTCACGTGACCAACCCAACGTTTGGGGATCAAGTTAGGTCACGGCTTGAATCACCTGGTAGATTTACACAGACTGAACTTGATTCACCTTCTCTCAGTCTATAACAAGAAGACAATTGAGCAGTGAACAAAACATGGTACCGCACCGATTGGGGATGTCAGCATTAGCGAGGAAAAACATCATCTATTATCACCTCTACTTGTTGAGAGGATCCAAGTGCATCGTATCTTCATATCATTCAACTGGGTGGTTCAATGCACATGGTGATTTGATCACAGATACCCAGTTGCTATGGGAAATGCTATGGCTATAGCTTACCTTCACACCCATAGGACTGTTTGCGATTTCTACCGCAACATTTACAGAGCAAAAATGCGACCCCTTCTTGTGGGTCAAAAATCATTCCGCAATTTATGGGCCCTAATATCCCAGACATGTCCATAGATGGTGTATGTATACTTATACTATACCCATACCATCCATGTATGGTATATTTACCTACATTTGGTTGATTTTTATGGTAAATGTAGGGAAATAATATAATATACCATATATGGATGGTATGGGATATATAATTCACCATACAAATTAACGATCCATGTCGCCATAAATAGACGCAGCCCCATCCAAGTCTCATGGAATATGTTTGGATGTATTCATTCGAAATCTCGCCCGCCCTGCTGCTGCTGATCCGCCAAACAACAAAAATACACACAACCACTTGGATGTCCCAGGAAGTTAGTAAAAGGTTAATAAGTGGGTTATAACCCCAATGTATCCCATTTATAAGTAGGTTATAACATTTATAACCCATTGACTAACCATTGATCCTAACCTCCAACGGGACTTCCAAGCAACCCGGCGCCACAGGAGTTTGCTCGATTGCTGATGCACTTAGATCCCAAACGATTTTCAGATCCCAAGAAGTTGCCCC
Source organism: Phototrophicaceae bacterium (assembly GCA_965230145.1). Taxonomy (GTDB): domain Bacteria; phylum Chloroflexota; class Anaerolineae; order Aggregatilineales; family Phototrophicaceae; genus JAUZRW01. The sequence goes on along the minus strand of CBDDKI010000002.1, from coordinate 74,486 downwards.
TGGGCGACAAAGTTGTTTAATCGGGAAATTATTGGTCGAGAAAACCCATAGGATCTCATGGGAATAGTATTACCATTATTTACCTAGGGATTGCATAGGGATTACATAGGGTTATTTAGAGTTATATATATATATTAATAGATAGGATAGGGTTATATAGTTCTCGTTAGGGATGGAAGGTTGACATGGACTTGGATTTGTTTTTTGTTTGGTGACTTTTTTACGGAAGAAGATCCCATGGGATGAGATTTTCACCATGAAACAAAACCCACCATGAAAGGGATATTGTTGTTTGGGAACTTTTGCAAGCATCTTTCCAGCAAGTCTGGGTGGATGGTTGATTTTCATGGGATCAATTAGTATCATGGGAACCTAAGGGGACCCCCCCAAAGCTACCCTCTCCAATAAATAAGGCCTTATTAAGGGACTATTAACCATTGGTTTCCCTTAATAAGGCCTTATTAGGGCCTTATTTCTTGGGGGGGGGTGGCCTTGGGGGGGGGTACCTTAGATTCCCATGATAGTAGGTAAACATAACGTTCGTTTTTATGGATCCGTAGGCCGTCGGCACCTCTTCCAGGAGGCATATGCTGACCTTATGAAGGGATAAGGGGTGGACTTTAAGATCCCCTAATGTCACTTGGGGCACCTGATTTCATGGAGCCTTGGAGTTTGGGGCCCTTGGAAGCCTATTTTCACCGGGAAGAAGTGGCTGTTCCTGGCTGGTTAGTTTCAGGGAAGCACGGATGGATGTCCCGTTGGAAGTGCTAGGATCAATTGTTAGTAAATAGGTTAGCTTCGCCTACTTATAAATGGGATATACTTGGCTTATAACCCACTGATCCTAACCATTGATCCTAACTACCATGAGCCACATATCATTACATATCTTCAAGGATATACTTGGGAAATTAAGACTAAGACATTCTTAGTGAAGGTCGAATTAAGTTCTCAAAGGATTTTTTTTCGCCACCTGTGAAACCTGCAGCCACCATGGTGGCTATATATCACTTGGTGGAAACCCTCACTCCCAGCTTTGCCGGATATCTGCTGGATATCATGGAGGTGAGGTTCAGTACAAATGGCATGCCGGTCGCAACATGGAGAGTTTCAGAAGGCAACTACCAACCTCCAACATATGAAAACTTTGGTTGACCCGATTTGACCCGTAAACTGAAAAAAGTTGATGGGTCCAAATCTGGCCTGTGAAATGGAATCTTCAGCAGTCTGGCGCTGAGCACATGGAGCTGGGCATGGCAGCGCCGAAAGGAGCACTGGAATATTGGCGTGGACACGGAGGATAGGCGGATAGCCTCCACCAAGACCTGTGTATGCCTTTGCAGAAAAAACCCTATCATCAAGGGAATCCTAGCTACCCCCCCCCAAAGCTACCCCCCCCAGGAATAAGGGGTTAATAAGGCCTTATTAAGGGAAACCAATGGTTAATAAGCCCTTATTAACCCCTTATTTCTGGGGGGGGTAGCTTTGGGGGGGGGGGGGTAGCTAGGATTCCCTTGATATCATGTTCTTCACCAGCCCACAAAGTGGGGCAACTCCCGGATTTGGATTGATAACAAACCGCCTGTCATTAAAGTTGCACACTTTTATTTCCCAAATAACATGTATTCAAAGACTTTTCCGTGATACTGGATTTTCCGTGCATTAAAAGACTTTTCCATGTATTTAGTTCAAAGGTTTGATTCAACCATTGATTCAACTGTCTTTTCAAATCTTTCAGGCTTCTCAAAAGTGAAGATGTTTAATTTACTTGGATTTGTTTAAGATGATTTTAATTTTCTACCATAGTAGATCACCATTCAACTACCATTTGGGAGAATATGTTTGGAACTTGTTTCTATCCACCAAACTTCCAGCAAATCTATAGGACAATGTTCCACAAGCGGTCCACACGCATCCGGTACCACGTCTTTTCATCTTTGAATCTTTCAATGGTTTTTTTCCGCTGGCAAGAAACCCTTTACACTCCCTGAAACTAACAGTTCGCCCCTAAAAATGGATGGTTGGAATACTACTTTCCTATTGGGGAGGCCTATTTTCACGGGCTATGTTAATTTCAGGGAGGGCAAGTAAACTTATCCCTAGTTACACTCACTTACCACTGGGGTGATTTGTAAGGTTTATTGCTGGGGCTTGTTTCACATTTACAACCACTTGGAAGATCATCCCAGGACTTGTAAGTAGTTAGGATCACCCCCCATTTACAAGCCATGAAACGGCCATTGGGAAAGGGAATCACCCCAGTTAGGGGACAACGACGATCACCATGGTTATGAACCACTGACAAACTGCGATGATCCTCCTAGAATTTGGGCCTCCTGGAAAACCAGAAACATTTCTCACGTTTGCCCCGATTCTTGGGTCACTTTTGACCCCCGTCTCAAGACTGATTCCAGGGACCCCCAACAATGGGACCCCTTATGGGAAGCTTCCCATACTATTCCCATACCACTCCCATAAGAATCCCTAAAGATATGGGAATGGTATGGGAAGCTTACCATTTTCGGGGGTCCCATTGTTGGGGGGTCCCTGAAAAAATCCCTTACCGTCAGGCTTTTGTGAAGATGTCATTCTATATTTCTATTCACCTTGAAGGGTTGTTAAATGATCTCATGGGATCCATGGGACTGATATATTTACCTACGACCAAACAAATCAACTATATAAATGTAGGTAAATATACCGTTCGTCCCACGGATCCTCTGGGAATTGGGGTGAAATTAATTTCTATACGAAAAAATTAAGGGGGATTATGAATCCATCATGGCTGGTCAACCTACCCCCCCCGATCCACGTACCCCCCCCCCCCAGAAATATGGGCTTAATAAGGGCTTATTAAGGGAAACCAATGGTTAATAAGCCCTGATCATAAGGCCTTACCAGGGGGATTATGAATCCAGATGAAGGGTTGTTAACCCGCAGGTTTCGAGGTTTCGCACATCTTAGGAAAAACTAGCAGGTTTCTTTAGACATAGGACATAGCCATCAAGACACTTTTTGCACTTTTTCTGTCATGTTGATTCATCAAAACCAAATCCCACATGTGCCTAGATTCGGACTGTGAAAAATATGTATATATATATATACTGAATATACTGCATGTTTTGGCTTTAATTTTCTAGATGTAAGTAAATAGTCCATGGAACATGTGGGAATTGGTTTTTCTTTGCTAAAGAATGACACATTTTTGGTGCCATCCTCGGGGCAATCACTATAATTTCTGAAATGGTTTCCATCAAATTGAGGTCTAGAAATTGAAAGTCAATCTGAATTGGTCAGATTGAGCAATGAAAAAAAGCTGGTTGTTTAGGGTATATAGGGGATGAGAATTTACCCAGTGAATACCCAGTGATGTGGGGATTTTGATAAACCAGGATGCCGGATGCCTATTAAACAACCAGCTAGGTGGTGGTTTCAAATATTTTTTATTTTCACCCCTACTTGGGGAAGATTCCCATTTTGACTAATATTTTTCAAATTTCAAATGGGTTGAAACCACCAACTAGCCAGGATCTCATGGCAAGTAAGGCAGGGTTTTTTTCGTGGCTCAGATGTATTTCAACAGGAACGACGTCATCAAGTTCAGTGTTTTTTTTCGATATCCCTTTCGTTGGGGGCCTCTTTCGTCTGACGAAAAATTAAGGACCTCAGCGTTTCTGAAAGCGGACAATGATCGAAACAACATGCTGGAGACGGGGGAGGCTGCATGTAAAAGAGCAGTTGAGGCATTTATTGCTGATTGGTGCTTGCTTAGTGCCAGTTTAGGGGAAACAGATTGCTAGTTTAAGATGCCAATGTTTTCGGCGTTTTTTAAAAACTGTTCTTATGCCTCTTTTCGATTGAGATCAGGAGTCGCAATCTTTAAGCACCGAATTCAATTTACCTTCCCTCCAACTTACACAAGATGGATACTTGGATTTGTTTACGGATTCTACCATGGTTAATCAGGATAAACCACCATTTGGGAGATTTTTTTCCAAGCATCTTTACCAAACGTTATTTTGCCTTTCTACATTCCAGTGAGATTCTGGTATTTTTGGGCCTACTTACTGTACTCACATCATCCATGCAACTGGTATAGCTTTTAATCTACATTTGTTTTTTCAATATAATTATACTTCACATACCCTGTAAGTCACAGACCATGAAAAGAATAATCCAATTGAAATATCAATTTTTAAACCACTACTAAAACAATCTTCTTTCGTAAAGACCCTTTAATGAAATGGCCTTTGGACCCTCCAGGGTATAGGTAAATATCATGGGAATCTAAGGGGCCCACCCCCCTATGCCACGTTTACCCCCCAGGAAATAGCCGGCCTCATGATCAGGGACTATGAAAACCCATTGGTTTCCCTTAATAAGGCCTTATTATTAGGTCCCAGAGCCTCAGATGTATGGAGATTATTTCATTCCAGCCATGAACTCGGAGCACTCCAGCCATGACTCATCTGGGCATCTCCGGGAACGGTCATCCCAAATGGTGGTGAATAGTTTAGTAAGTAAGGGAAGTGTCGGACCCCAAAATGGCCGAAAAAAATAGGTTAAGGATATATTTCATAAATTGCCCAATTGTAAGGATCCGTATTGGCCAACTAAGATAATAGGATAGGATATTGTAGATGAGATTCATGACCCCCAAAGTTAAGGATATATTTCATAAATTGCCCAGACTCATGGTTCATGTCCTGTCAGAAAATCAACGTGAACATGTCACCAACCATCCACAGGTTGAGGGCTGAACATGATGTTTTGTTTTCTCCACGTGTTTTTGTTGTGATGTTTATTCACCAAACATTTCAGGTACCTAAAATGGAGGTACTGAGCCTTATAAGGCTATTTTGGGGGTGGGTTTTCCCTTACATAAGCCTTACATACTGCTTATATAGGTGAGTACCTCCATTTTAGGTACCTGAAATGTTTGGTGATTTATGTCCGGGGGACATACAGTCCCCAAAAACAGTTCGCGCCTCAAAAAGGGACCTTCCCAAAAGAAAAGTAGTCTCCCAGGTGCTATGTTAGTCTCAGGGAGGGTATAATCAATGGTTGTTTCTGGTTCCCCTAAAAGGTGGTAGGTAGCATATAATCCCCCAATTGGCAGTATATACCACTTATATATTGCCTTCTAGGGGGTTATATAATCCCTACCACCCTTTACAGGAACCTGAAGAATCCACTGATACTGTTGATGGCTGAAATCCTGCACCAGTTGATAGGTAGTTTATCCCATTATTTATAGGGTTTCATACATCCCAGGTGGTGCAAGATTTCAGCCATCAACAGTATAACCTCGCAAAATGATGTTGTGGTTGGTTGTTCTCCCCTTCACCTGGAAAATCTGAGCATTTTTCCGCGAGCGTGTGGCCTTTTTGGGATGGTGAGTTCACGTGACCCGAACTCAAAATTTAAGTGACCAACCCAACGTTTGGGGATCAAAAGGTCACGGCTTGAACCACCTGGCCCTGAAACTAACAGCCAGTTTGCCCCTTAAAATTGGCAAAATCCCCCAAAACCGAAAGGATCGCTTCCCTTTGCCACCATTTTTCAGGACTGCTCAATTGGTAACCTTGGTGGAAATAGAAGACCACCCTCATTTACAACAAAAAGTACAAACACACACACATATACAGCAAATAAGCACGGGGCTACGTTAGCTTTAGGCAGTGTAATTGCTCCGTTTCCACACCCGGAACCGGGTATTTCCAACACGCCTCGCTTCTGTCCAACAGGTAGAGGCTTGGTTACGTGAATATCTTGCAAAGGTGGGCATCAGCGAAGAAGAGGTGGGGGAAGAAACCACCTTTTGTTGGTGGTTTCAAGCCTGATAAATATGAGTCAAATTGGATCATTAAAATTCAATTTTGGAGGCGGTAAACATTAAAAACATCTAATTTGGGTCGTAATTATCTAAGTTGGCAAGTGTTCTTCAAATCGGGGGTTCACCCAACACCTAAATAAGTTATAAACCACTTATCAATGGGGTACAAACTAATTTGGGGCGTACAACGTGGGCCCCGTCACCAGTAAGAAGTAGGGTGAAATAACTCCACTTATCTCGGGGTGAAAAAAGTCCAGTTACCCATTCAGAAGGCCATTTAGAGGGTTTATAACTCCATTTATAACTGGTAGGGGCCCCATTTTGTACCAACAAATTGGGTGCTGTTAATATCAATGTTATATCATGCTATATCAAGGTGTGTGATGAATTTTTGTCACTATTTTGTTGGAGGGGTTTTCAAGGATCACCTTCATCTTTATTTGTCTTCTCTTTTTCATCATGAATGCTTCCTTTTTGCTGTGTATTTTTTCTGCACTATCTTTGGATCGCTCATATTTATTTATATATATATATATTCAAATATTGATTCAGATGGGTTTTCGAAATGAACCCAACAAAAAATCCAGGAAGGACGTTTTTTTTGTAAAGCCTTTAAGTCATGTTTGTTGTTTCCGGTCAAGGTTGGTGTGGTGTGTTTTTTTTAATGTTTCTCAGATGTTGTTTTCCCAACTAAGAATCCCTTTATTACAGAGGCTTCCATTTTTCAAAAAAAATACGGCTCCACCAACCAAAAAAAACAAACACCACCACTGAAGATGGAAGATTAATTTATGTACTTCCAAACTTCCATTCTGGCATTTTTGTTAAGCGCCCTTCCTGTGACGACCGACCCCCCGAAAAAGTCAATGTGTCAACGATGCCTGGCAGCCCCGAAACTACCCAAATGTTGCTAAAGAGAAAGAACATTGAGAACGTGGAGTTATAAGCCCTATAAATGGCCTTATAAATGGGTAACTGGGGTTATTTCACCCTACTTATAGGGGCCCCATAACTCCATTTATAACGATCGTAGGGGGCCCACCTTGTAGTACCCTGGACATCCAAGTCATCCTCCGAAATACCTGGTGAGGATAGGTGTTTGGACTCCCTAAACTCCTTCTCAGGAGATGTTTGGGGGGCCAAGCACCTACTCAATATCTACTCACCAGGTGTTTGGATGTCCTGTGGATAAACACCTTGATCTACCATGACATCAGCCAACTGCATGTAGGTAAACATATCATACATGGATGGTACTTGCAGGATGGGCCCCCACTTAGCAAGTGGTTAGTTAAATGGGTAAACCAAGCCATTTATAACTAGACTAACTGACTACTTGGGGGACAACAACTAATCATGGTTAGTAACTACTTACAAGTCATGGGATGATCCTCCAAGTATGGGAAATTCAAAGGTTGTTTCAACACACCTTTGGAACACACCCCGAGCAACCTTTACCAAAAGGCTAAAGAAAATGCCGGGAAATTTCTTTCATAGTTGGCGTTGCCGGGGGATTGCCGTTGCTGGGTGTGCGATATCGGGGTGTGTCGTGTGTTGAAACAACGCTCCAGTTTTGTGGGTTTTGCCGTGGTGCTGGTGATATTAACCTCTGTCACTTGAGCAATGACAAAAGGGCCCCGGTTGTTTTGGGTATGTAAGGGATTATACCACCCAGTTATAAAGGGATTATAAAAAACCATGAAATAAGGATCCCTATTAACCAACCAGGATTCAATGGAAAGTAGGGTCGGGTTTTTTTGTTGTGGCTCATTTTGATCGAAGGAACTCTACATGCTTCTCACGTGGCGAGATGGACGCACAGCGGGACCCCTACGTTTGGATGTGGCTATGGCAGCAACATGCGGGCGGACTTGGGAGGAAGCAAGCTCTACCCTCCCTGAAACTAACAGCCAAAGCACCTGGAAATGGATGGTGGGAAGATGAAAATCTCCTTTTGGGATGGCCTAATTTCAGGGGCGAACTGTTATTTTCAGGGAGTGTATACAAAATGTATTGCTGGGTGGTGGTTTCAAATATTTCTTTGATTTCCACCCCAAAATTTTGGGGAAATGATCCAATTTGACCAATATTTTTCAAAGGGGTTGAAACCACCAACTAGTATTGTCGTGATTTGAAGGTCATGTCTGAGAAAAAAACATTACTGTATTAGGGTTTGGGTTGGTCATATACTGCGGTTTCGTTTCTTCCACGTTTGTCCACCCCTTTGGATTTTTTGTTCGCCAAGAATGACTTGGATTCTCTCAAAAATCCTCGGAGCCACACCCCCCAATTCACGACCAAAAGGACCTGAAAATGGGCCTTTTAAGGATCCGAAAAGAAAGGACTCTCTTCCTTTATATCTTTATATTTATATTCCATCATTTTTCAGGGGTTTTGGCTGTTAGTTGTAGGGAGTTCATGGGAGTATATTGGGATAAAAACACTCCCTAAAACAAGTTTGCCAGTTTGCCATTGAAAAGCACGGCTTTTAGGGACCCAAAAGGAAAGTTCATCTGGACTAACCATTGATTTTCAAAGGAGTACCCTCCCTGAAACTAACAGCAAAAGCCCATGAAAATCACCATCTTCCCTAGTAAATACCATCAAAATGGTGGGAATTTTCCATGGCGAACTGTTAGTTTACAGGAGGGTAAGTTGGCTGTTACTTTTATAGGGAGGGTAGGTATACCTTGTAGAGTTCGATCGGATCTGGAAAACACACCTGAATAGTTCGCAGCACATTGGTTTCGATCACCAGGATTTTAACCCTTCTAGTACAAGGTGGGCCCCGGATCCAGTTATAAGTGGAGTTATTTTCAGCCCTATAAATGGCCGAAAATAAATGGGTAACTGGGGTGAAAAAACCCTACTTATAGGGGTTATAACTCCATTTATAACTAGTAGGGGGCCCACCTTGTAGGGTTATAACCCCAGAGTAACCCAGAAGTTATATACCGAATTTTTATCTGGGCTGTGCAAATCGTGATGGGCAAATGAGAAAAATATTGCCATTTTCCCGATCCTAAATGACGAGCAAAGGGTCGCAACAAGGTGGGGGTTGAGCACCAACCAGTTATGCCCATTTATATAGGGCTTATATGGTTATAACTCCACTCATAACTAGGACCGGTCTGAGGTGCCCATCTTGTTGGATCCCCCAACATTTCCGAGGAAACTACGGAGCCGAACGATAATAGGGAGCGAAGAACGGAGAGAATCCCCTAGCTAGCTGGTGCTTGGAAGGGAGCTAAGGAGCTGGAGGTATCTAAAATCCCTTCAAAATAGGGAGCTAAGGAGCTACCCCCAGGTTTCCAAGCACATTTTTGCTAGGTTTCGAGAATTGCACATGTTAGTAGTTCCTTAAACGAAGGTTACATCTGTGTTTTTGGTTGTTGCTTATCTAGGTTGGTACACTCGCAGTTGTGTTCACCCCCGGAAACTTAAAATTTGGGAAAGATTATATATACTTCCATGTTGAGGAGCATCGTTTCCAATTGGGGTTGGGGAAAAAACAAATATATAGACTTTATGATCTTTATGGATCATATCATATCAAATGATCATATCGTTGATCCTGTACGTGGAATGATGATAATGTTTTTTCTTACTGTTCGGTTCATGGCCCATGGTTTCCGAATGATATATTTGAATATTTTTGATCTCGGCAATTTATAGCGACCTCAGCCGAGGTCACCTCAAACGGTAGTTTTAGTAAGGGAATCCAACCCAACACTATGACCTAAAAAGGCGTCGTCTACCATGAAAAGGGTTCGCAAGGCTAAAAATGCTTTGTGATTGGACACGGCTTTCACTCTGAGACATTGGTCCGCTCTTGCTTGCGGGGGGCGGGCCATACAAAAGGACAAAGGACAAAGGCCTTAATTCAGGTTAAGGATTTATAATATTAATTCGGGTTAAGGATTTATAATAAATTGCCCAGATTTAATTCCCCTCCCACCCTCACCTCAAAACTCGCGTTCAAAATCATGCACCGAGGATTTGTTGGGTGCTTTTCAATCGTGCACCAGTGCAGGTCACTTACGCCGAAAAAAAAATAATCGGAGCCAATTTGGGAAGATCAAAAAATGCAAATGTATGGGTCATTTTTTGACGGATTCACTTATAATAGTGCATTTTTCAATTTTTTGATAGGATATCTAAGGATTTCCCATATAATAGGGATTTCCCTTATAGCAATTCATTTTTGTTTGGGTTGGTGTCATATTTAATGACCCTTGTAAATCTGAAAAGATCTGGTGTGTCAAAGAATTGCTGAAACTGAAATCTCAAGGGAAAAAAACAGAAAACTCACAGCGCTTACACTACGGGACGGGGCCTCTAATCGTAAATTCGTGACATTTCACCCCTACGTAAACCCTACAAAAAACACCTCCAGTTGGATACGTGCGGTGTAAGCAAGAGGTTTTTAGGGAACCCAATTTGCAAATCCTATATCTCACTCAGGGAAGCAGGCCAACCGGCTTAAACTTTTGGGGATTACTTAGTAGGAATCCTCACGGGTTCACGGTATGACTGGAGGATGGCGACTGGAAGACTAGGGTTTACCCTCCTTAAAACTAACAGCTTGCCCTTGAAAATTGGTCTCCCCAAAAGGAAATTCATTTTCCAACTATCCATTTTCAGGGGCGATGTTAGTTTCAGGGAGGGTATATACACCATTTTCTTGGATTTCTCTTTTGAGTCTCTCCACAGTTTCAGGATCCCAAAAAATTTGGTGAAAACTCAAGATCCAGCGGTGAATTGGGTGCTTGGATTTGTTATTGTTTGGTGTTTGGATTTTTACGGATTCGGATCCCATGGCAAGTCATCCCCATGGAGCCAACCACCATATTTCTGGGCAAATTAGAACGACGTCAGCCGAGGTCACCCTAAATGGTGGTTTAGTAGGGGAATCCCACCAAAATGACCTTAATTCAGGTTTAGGAATTATAGTAATTTGCCCAGATATTTGGGAGAATAGTTGATATAGTTGTGCTTCACTTTTTCCATTTGCATCGAACTGAAGAAGCAAAATCCCAAGTTTTGAGGATGCCCGAAGGTGGGATTGACCATTCACCCAAATAAAAATGCCTCCGTTTTTGACACGCAAAAAACAAAAACGCCACGTGGTCACTTGACACCTCAACTCCAAGAAGTGTTGAAAGTTTCGGGTCTTTTAGAGAGCGGGTTGTGGACTGTACTACTGGTTGATGGAGCGGAAATCTGGCTAACCAGTTCCCTGAGATTCCAACCACCATTAAAACAATGGGTGTTAATATAACCACCATTGTTTACCTAAGGGTTTTTATCATCCAAATTGGGTCAACCATTGTTTTAATGGTGGTGGAAGCCCAGGGAGTTAATATGTAGTTTCTCCCACTAATTGCAGGATTTTTTTTACTGTACATCCCAGGTGGTGAGCCGGATTTCTGAACCATCAACAGTAGGTTGTGGTTTTCAAAGATTGCTTATTGTTTACCCTACTTGGGGAAATGATCCAATCTAAATAATATTTGTGAAATGGGTTGAAACCACCACCTAGTCAAACTTGTTTGATATTTCATCATGAATAATTGAGCAATGAAAAAGAACAACCTGGTTGTTTCAGCGTTTTGGAAATAGGAGATCATACTAATTACCCATATGCTCCATGGGACTGGAATATTCACCTACATTGATCCCATACATTTAAGCCATTCATGAGGGTAAATATTAATAAATATTCTATACATTCGGCGCATCTGGGTTATACTAGCCAGTTATTTGGTGATTATTTCATAAGCCATGGGAAAAAGAACTCCAATATTAACAGCGTATTCGTTTGGCAACCGGTGGTTTAAGTTCGGATATGTGTGATCCCCTTATGAAACCGATTCCCTGGAAGTCAAAGACTATTAAAACAATAGTCCCCAACTTTGGATGATTCAAATTCCCTACTGAAAGAATAGTCTTTCGTGAAAAACTTTTTAAAGTGGCCTTTAGACTTCTAGGGTATAGGGGATTACTGACGTGTGCCAGCGCCTTTCTGACTGGAAAAACTAGCAGTTATTGTTATGAAAGGGCTACCCAATTTACCGCTGAAACGAAGCAGTTCAATGAGATGTAGAAAGTCCCCCAAAGTTTCCACCGTGCTTCACCTGAAATTTTGATAGTTTCCTTTACCCAGAAAGTCAAGCTGATTGCCCTCCTTGAAACTAACATAGCAACCATCCATTTTCAGGGGCGAAAATGTTAGTTTCAGGAAGGGTATTAAAACATAAAACGCCCCCGCTGAAAATAGGCCAAACTCCCAACATGGAAATTTCATTTGAACCAACCGAATATGTGTCCTATCCACATCAAGGAGCCTATATCAATGTTACAGAAGCTAATATCAACCATAAACAAGTCAATATCAACAATTCAAACGATATTGGCACACATGTTGTGGATTTTCAGATTTGTACCGTGGTTAACTGATTGTCAGTTAATCTCGTGGTTTTTGGTCCCCTCCTCGAACCAACCATTGATTTTCAGGGTAGTAAACTCTGTTTGTTCGTTTCAGGGAGGGTAACAGGATGAAAATCAATGGTTGGAATATGAAATCTCTTAGGTCTACCCCCCACCCAGTAACAGTCACCACCAGGATTATTACATTTTTAGTAGGGAATCCCTATAAACCTTCACTTGCCACTGTTACTGGGTGGGGGGTAGATCCAAGAAATCTCCTTTTGGGAAGGCCTATTTTCATGGGCTATGTTAGTTTTAGGGAGTGTAGTCCCCAATTTTGACCAAGCATCCGAAAACCTAAGCAAGGTGGATTTTTTTTGGAAAAGGAGTAGTCTTCGGAGAGGCTTCTAGCAAAAACTTTGGCAGGAATTCTCGAAACAGAGAAGTTCAATTAGGGATTTTTTTAGGGACCCTCACTAGTGGGACCCCCTTTCCCATAAGCGGGACCCATACCATTCCCATACTTCAAGGGATTCTTATGGGAGTGGTCCCATTGGGGGTCCCTGGAATTTCCCGAGATTCAAGGATCAAAACTGGGATATCTGTTTCTCAGTTGTGGACTTGTGATCATGGTTAGGAAGCAGTGCCCAAGGATCCATCAAGATCGCCGAGGTGCTCAATGACTGGTGATGACTCCGTTCACAGACACCTATGGCCTCTGAATCCCAACTTCGCGGGTGACACTGAGGATGAGGAGGTGGCGAGTCAGGAGGTGCGTGAGGAGGAGGTGATCCTCAAGGAGGACATCAATTCTTGCCGTCACCTCCCGGCCCTGGTGGATTGGCCCATGAAAAATGCTGCGCTCCGGGCCTGGCGCCAGGAAATTCTCCAGGCCTTCACGAAAACTCAGGACATATCGTTGCCGGCAGATTGTCTCTGGAAGAAACCCATGTTTTGCACAACTCTAGTCTTCCAGAATCCTCCAAATACCTTGTGAGGAGGTGTTTGGAACCCCAAAAAAGCCGAACCTCAGGAGATGTTTGGGGGTTCAAACACCGATCCTCACAAGATATTTGGAAGACTAAGGCAACATTAGAGTGTGCTCGGATTGATGGCGTCAGAATCTTCCAGTTCTTGCTAATGTCTTTATCAGGGCACATTCATTCCCGCCAACGATCTGTTTTGCCCGACGTTTTTTAGACTTGAAAACAGCAAACTGCGCTGTGAGGTATGAAGGCACGTTTCAGAGACCATGTACCTCAGTCTGTTCCAGGCAAGGGGCAGGGTGTCTTCCTGGTTGCGGGTGGTTTTCCGTACGTGTAGTCGTGTGCGTTTTTCACAGTGAGGATTTTTGCTTGCCCAACTTCAATGCTACGCAATGGACTGCTTCGGTACATACTTTACACATGTCCAAACCTAATGTAACTCGTGTTCAAAGTGCTACGCAATGGACTGCTTCGGTACATACTTTACGCATGTCCAAACCTAATGTAACTCGTGTTCAGTGTTCAAAGTGCTACGCAATGGACTGCTTCGGTACATACTTTACACATGTCCAAACCTAATGTAACTCGTGTTCAAAGTGCTACGCAATGGACTGCTTCGGTACATACTTTACACATGTCCAAACCTGTGATAACTTCGTGTTCAAAGTGCTACGCAATGGACTGCTTCGGTACATACTTTACACATGTCCAAACCTGTGATAACTCGTGTTCAAAGTGCTACGCAATGGACTGCTTCGGTACATACTTTACACATGTCCAAACCTGTGATAACTTCGTGTTCAAAGTGCTACGCAATGGACTGCTTCGGTACATACTTTACACATGTCCAAACCTAATGAAACTCGTGTTCAAAGTGCTACGCAATGGACTGCTTCGGTACATACTTTACACATGTCCAAACCTAATGTAACTCGTGTTCAAAGTGCTACGCAATGGACTGCTTCGGTACATACTTTACGCATGTCCAAACCTAATGTAACTCGTGTTCAAAGTGCTACGCAATGGACTGCTTCGGTACATACTTTACACATGTCCAAACCTAATGTAACTCGTGTTCAAAGTGCTACGCAATGGACTGCTTCGGTACATACTTTACACATGTCCAAACCTAATGTAACTCGTGTTCAAAGTGCTACGCAATGGACTGCTTCGGTACATACTTTACACATGTCCAACCATTCCAAAGGACAATTTGTTGCGAAATCCAGAGTCCAGGGCAAAAGCTTCAAAGCTCATACTGGAGGTGTGGACAGTGCTTGGCAGTTACTCAAAGAATCGATACCGAAAAGTGTATCGACTCGTGCCAAAGGCACAGCCAAATTCAACAGTAAAATACACATGTATATACGAGCCTGGCAATGGCGATGGGAGAACACAGCTGCAACAAACCTTTGCAAAAAAACGGCAATGGCATACCTGCGCAAGAAAGACACCTGAGAAAAGAGAGCGGCAAAATGGCAACCAAAATTGCTCCGAAACTCAGGTTTTAAGCAAAAACGCAAAAAAAAATCAAATTCCAAGCCCTCCAACAATATGTTTCCTTCACGAAGTATTGCGTTTACCACTAAAATATTGCTCAAAATTTTCCCCCATTGTAAATAGCATGATTTTGAGCCTAAATTGTTTTCCCAACAAGCATAAACCACTGTAAGGGTGTTCAAATCTGTTGATAAGTACTTGCAAGAGGTCATGCTACCGCCACGCGCGGTTTCCCACCCGGCGGGATGTTTCTGTTGATGCCCGACACTTTTGGAAAGTTGCATGTTTGATTTGTTTTGTGTGTGTGTTTTGTTGAGGTTACTGTGTGTTGGCATCGAGGGGCGATGATGATGATGATGATGATGATGATGATGATGACAAAAAAAAACAGGCTCTTCAAGTCAATAGAATCCACTACCTTCCCATAAGAAGAAACATAGAAACCTGAAACCTATATATTCATAAATAGGGGATGGGAAACTCAACCCCTTAGGGCCGTAGGGGTTTATAGGGCCCCCTTATAAGGATTTCCTATTGAAGGTGGGATGAGTTTATCCCCAATTTTTTCGGAGTTGAGAAAGACCCGTCGGCACATATAGAATTGGGAAAAAAACTCCACCCCTTGGTGTACGTACCACCCTTTGAAGGGGCTTAATTGGCCGGCCTTCTTCAAGGAAAACTACAAGGTGGGCCCCCTACTAGTTATAAATGGAGTTATAACCCCTATAAGTAGGGTTATAACCCCAGTTACCCATTTATAAGGCCATTTATAGGGCTTATAACTCCATTTATAACTGGTAGGGGGCCCACCTTGTAAGTACTCATAACCTTTTATTTTTCCAGGTACATCACCAGGGGGTGGGTAAAACGTATGAGTGAAACGTTGCCAAGGTGGTTCACGGTTTCAGTGCCCTAGCCTTCCAAAATCCTCCAAATACCTTGTGAGGATCGGTGTTAGGGCCGCCTAAAGGCCGAGTTTTAGGAGGTGTCAACGGACCCCCAAACACCTACTCAACAGCCGGCTGGTGCGTATCATGTTGAGAAAATGAGCAAAAGATGGCAATTTTCCTACTAAATGACGAGTTATTTAGAAGACTAGGGGTAGTGTCAACAGGTTTCGCGCAATTGACCCCGGCAGGTTTTTTTGAAGCCCACGATGTTCCTTCGCTGCAAGAAAGGATGGATCCTCCCAAGTACAGAGATTGCTACCAGGTGGGCCCTGTCAACAGTTATAAGTATAGGGTTATAACTCCACTCATTTCGGGGTGAAATAACTCCAGTGAACACCATTTATTTTCGGCCATTTGTAGGGGCGGGCCCTATGTCACTCCAATTGAGCAATGAAAAAAACCCTGGCTATTTACTGTATATAGGGGATTATACTACCCAATTAGATGGGATTATAATAAACCATTGTAAGGATCCCTATTAAACAACCAGGATTTCATGGAAAGTATCGGATTTTTGTTCGTGGCTCAGGTTATCCCTGTTTGGGTTGAGCCTTGGATTTTGATGTCATGGGAATCTAAGGTACCCCCCCCAAAGCTACCCCCCCAAGAAATAAGGCCTTATTAAGGGATTATTAACCACCATCATCCCCTAACAAGGCCTTATTAAGGCCCTATTTCCTGGGGGGGGTGGCATTGGGGGGGTCCCCTTAGATTCCCATGATGATGGATTTTTCATAGACCTGTTTTTTGATGGTGTAAGAAATCCGGCGGCGAAGCAGTTGAGGTTGGTAGCTTGTCCATGCTTGTCCCATTTTTAATGAGGTTTTATACATTCCAGGTGGTGCAGGATTTTTTTCAACAGTAGCATTGGGGTCGTTTTATTTCTTGAAGTGGTTGAAATCATGTCTCCTTTTGAAGCAGATTATTTTTGCTAACTCAATCATCATTTGACTAGAATGTTTGACATTTAGCTGATAATCCCTCTTGCAATCTTGGAGACTTAGGGGTTATATCAGTGAAAGTCTCCAATTATCCAATGGTTGGTTGGTAGTTAGGCTTCCGTATGGATAAACCCATCTTCAAGAAGTTCAACTTGCCATTCGCTACGGTGTAGTATCACTACCCCTAATTACAACAGCTTGGAGGGCTGAGTATTGTAGGAAGAGGGATCTTTACAAATGGGGAAACGCCCTTTGCTTAATGTTTTGTTTCCATATAGGGAGTCTCATAAACCCAATGGTTCCAAGAAATCTCTAACAGGACCCACTGAACGGACCCCTCAACCTGAGTATCTAATTGCTCGATCGCAACTTACTGAATGGGGTCCGTTGGTAAGGTCCCATTCAAATTATGCATGGAATGGTAGGAGTTTTTATATAACCCAGATGCTCGATGTATTAGAGAAATATTTATCCAGCCATTTCCAACTTTTCATGTGGCCATTTTTCGCCTTTCATGTAGGTCCAATAATCCATCCATTCCGCGCATTTGGGATAAGGATTCCCTATTAAGGGTGGGATGACCATCAGGTTTCACCCATGGAGTTCGTCATGCTCTTTGAGCATTTACGCGAGCACCGTGACGCTACTGTGCCTTGACAAAAATGGACAAAAACAACGTGGGCAAAAACCAACGGTAAGTGACAAGCAGGTACTGCAGAGAAGCTTTTTTGCTGAAATCCATTACTTTCAGGTTTCATGTTGATCTTTAGGTGTATCTAGCCACAATGAGGTCACGGTCATGATACAATTCACGGGACAAATACCAAAACATTGGCAATACTGTTGATGGCTGAAATCCTGCACCAACTGAGATGTATCAAACCTTTTAAAGAATGGGATAATCTACCTATCAACTCGTGAACGCCGGATTTCTGAACCATCAACAGTATCACCTTTTCCCTGATTGTTTCACGGCCGGTTCACCTGAAAACCTTTCCCTTCAAAAGGAGATTTTTCCTTTGAACACCATATTCTTTTCTA
Organism: Phototrophicaceae bacterium; assembly: GCA_965230145.1. GTDB lineage: Bacteria > Chloroflexota > Anaerolineae > Aggregatilineales > Phototrophicaceae > JAUZRW01. The sequence goes on along the minus strand of CBDDKI010000002.1, from coordinate 56,803 downwards.
GATGGTGGTTTCCTGGGCTGCGCTTAGTGATGAGCAAATGAGCAAAAAATGACCATTTTCCCTACTAAATGACGAGCAAATGAGCAACAAGGTGGGGGTTGAACACCAACCAGTTCAAATGGGTTGAAACCACCAACTAGTTTTTTGGTTCCATTTTAAACTAAGAGTGAATCACATTGGCCATAGCATCCCATGTATAGTAGGAAAATGTTACCTACTATATGGATGTTTGCTTGGTTGATTTTGTATGGTAAATGTTTCGGAAAATATTCTGGATGTTTATAGCTACGTGGATGGTTGATTTTAATGTTGAAAATAATTTTGCTTGGGTACAAATGTCCTTTGGACACCCAAAACCATAAAACATAGTGGGTTTAAGTTAAAGATATGGGTTATAAGTTATACCCTGGGAGTCCAAGACCAAACAAAGAATGGTCTTTAGGATGATCCATGTAAAGGATTCCCTACTACCAATGGGCAAAGTTTGGTCTTTGGACTTCCTGGGTATACGTGATAATAACAACTCCTAAAAACGAAGGAAATGTGGGTTCCAATGGTATCACAATTTTGGTAAAAAAAAACACTCAACATATTGGTTATTTTAACCCCTAAAAATGAAGGATTCACGTGGGTTCCCATGCTACATGAAGGAAGGATGGGGGTGTAATTGTTAAAATTATTTTTATCCAAAACCATCCCTCACTCAGCCAATGGCTAAACTTTAAACTTTTTGGTATTACATATTCAGTAGGGAAAATAAAGTTCAAACTTTTTTTTTCAGGGTCCATTGGCTAAGTGAGATCCTGATCTCAAAATCCAAATGATTGAAAGTTGATGAAGATTGAAATAAACCCTTCCTCCCTATATGTGCTGGGGTCTAAACTCCCAATAGTTCCATATAATAGGGGATGGGAAACTCATCAACCCAATAGTAGGGGTTTATATACCGCCCCATTATAAGGATTTCCATCATTAAAGGTGGGATGAGTTTATCTCCAATATAGCGACAACCTTGACCATGGCACATATGATTCTTTTGACATCCCGGATCACATTCTCTCGGGATGGGTCCTTCCGATTTCAAACCCGAGGACATAGAGATCAGGCCTTGATACGGTGGGTGGAATCGGTGGTTGAAGGGTGGAAAAGTCGTGTAGGTATTGACTTTTCCCTAAGGATCCAGATATCCTAAGAAAGGGAATTCCCCTATAATCCTATTCTGGGGATGGGATTGGAAGCCTCAATCCTTTTCTAGGGAGGGGTCTGGATTCTTAGGGAAAATGGCCCCCAATTCACGGGCCCAACAAGATACCAAACAAGGCGGGCCCTGAGCCGATCGTTTCAGTTAGCTTGGTTTGTTTAGCGTTAACCCACACTGTAATTTATACCTTGTTGCTCTTTTCTTGGCTTACAATGACGACATGCAAACACAAACTTGTCGTACAACTGATTCGTGATGTCCGGCTGACCTCATGATTCTAGGTCGTTACATTGTGCTATTGGTGAATTATCAAAATGACATTCTCAGACGCTCAATGTATGGTATATTTACCTACATGTGGTCAATTTGTATGGTAAATGTAGCTAAATATACTCCACATTGAGTGTTTGGGATTATATTTGAAAGGAGATCCATTTTCCAAAGCATCATTTTTGCTATCTATTTTAAATTTCGGGAACATAATTGTTATGACACTCACCCTGCAAGTTGTTTTTCACAGTGTTATTTCCTTTCCGGTGAGATGGTGAACCCCAACCATACCGGATCACTATTCCGTGACGGTTCAACCAAGGAGGCATATCTTACACTGTTGGGGACGACATTTTTTTGCACAATGTTTAAATTTTTGTTTCATGGTCCGAAGCGATAGTCTTCCAAATATCTGAGGTCTAGTCTTTTGGGTAGGTTTTTAGGGTCCAATTACCTCATCACCTTTAGTCTTTGGAAGCCTAGGGAAATAATTAAGGAAGAGAAGAGATATTTCAAGATGTTTTAATTTCTACCATGGGATTTATCGCCATGACAAACCACCATTTGAGGATTTCTTGTATTTCCTCCAACCACCTTAAGCAAATCTAAGCTAAGAGAAGAGATCACGTGATCACTTTACATTTTTGAGACCAAACCCTAGGGATCCAATCACCTCACTGAAACTGAGAATGGTTGACCATGGGTGTTTCCACAAATAATGCTACCCCCAAATCATCCATTTTAATAGGGTTTTCCATTCTACACCATCCATTTTGGGGGCCCACCCCTATTTTTGGAAACATCCAAAATGACCTATGCCTTTCGTTTCGCTGATTGGACACCCGAAATGCTCATCATCTAAGAATATGACGATTGATTCCTAGGGAAGGTCGTCGAAAATTTCGAAAAAAACGGGAGATTTTTGTCGACTCCTTGTGGCAGGGAACTCTTGTCTTCGTACTCTTGGCGGCGGAAGAACAAACAGGACATTTGGGCACAAGGTGGGCCCAAAAAACCAGTTATAAGTGAAGTTAAGTTGCAGGGTTAGTTATAACCCCAGTTGACCACTTATAAGTATGGTTATTTCACCCCAGTTACCCACTTATAAGTAGGGTTAGTTATAACCCCAGGAACCCATTTATTTTCAGCCATTTGTAAGGGTTATATAACTCCATTTATAACGATCGGCTCAGGGCCCACCTTGTGGGATTTTTTTCCGGATGTTCACGGATTCCCCGGGAGTAAACTCGATGTCTGGGAGTTTACTATCGATATGTGCCAGGGTCTAAACTCCCATTATTTCCATATAATGTTGTTGTTGTTGTTGGTTGTTGGTTGTTTGTTGTTTGTTGTTTGTTGTTTGTTGTTTGTTGTTTGTTGTTTGTTGTTTGTTGTTTGTTGTTTGTTGTTTGTTGTTTGTTGTTTGTTGTTTGTTGTTTGTTGTTTGTTGTTTGTTGTTTGTTGTTTGTTGTTTGTTGTTTGTTGTTTGTTGTTTGTTGTTTGTTGTTTGTTGTTTGTTGTTTGTTGTTTGTTGTTTGTTGTTTGTTGTTTGTTGTTTGTTGTTTGTTGTTTGTTGTTTGTTGTTTGTTGTTTGTTGTTTGTTGTTTGTTGTTTGTTGTTTGTTGTTTGTTGTTTGTTGTTTGTTGTTTGTTGTTTGTTGTTTGTTGTTTGTTGTTTGTTGTTTGTTGTTTGTTGTTTGTTGTTTGTTGTTTGTTGTTTGTTGTTTGTTGTTTGTTGTTTGTTGTTTGTTGTTTGTTGTTTGTTTGTTTGTTGTTTGTTGTTTGTTGTTTGTTGTTTGTTGTTTGTTGTTTGTTGTTTGTTGTTTGTTGTTTGTTGTTTTGTTGTTTGTTGTTTGTTGTTTTGTTGTTTTGTTGTTTGTTGTTTGTTGTTTGTTGTTTGTTGTTGTTTGTTGTTTGTTGTTTTGTTGTTTGTTGTTTGTTGTTTGTTGTTTGTTTGTTGTTTGTTGTTTGTTGTTTGTTGTTTGTTGTTTGTTGTTTGTTGTTTGTTGTTTGTTGTTTGTTGTTTGTTGTTTGTTGTTTGTTGTTTGTTGTTTGTTGTTTGTTGTTTGTTGTTTGTTGTTTGTTGTTTGTTGTTTGTTGTTTGTTGTTTGTTGTTTGTTGTTTGTTGTTTGTTGTTTGTTGTTTGTTGTTTGTTGTTGTTGTTGTTGTTTGTTGTTTGTTGTTTGTTGTTTTTGTTGTTTGTTGTTTGTTGTTTGTTGTTTGTTGTTTGTTGTTTGTTGTTTGTTGTTGTTGTTGTTGGAAAAATTCCCATTACGGATCCATGGGACGAACGGTATGTTTACCTACATTTAGCATGAACATCATCCGAATGTAGGGAAATATAAAATACATGGATCCTATGGGATATGTTCATCTTATAAGTTGTTTTTTTCCTCAAACTTGTGGAAACACGGGTCGGTCACGTCAGTCACAGGAGATGAAGCGTAGCTTCTCAGGAAACCTGACGAGTTTGCTTCACAGCCTAGGCATCCGGGGAACACACACGTTTCGTTTCGTTTGGGTGAGGGGATTTGTTTATATCATCCTTGTTGGGTTTGGGGGATGGGTTGCGATCCATATCAACCTTGCTTTTACCCTCCAGTAAAGTAAGATGGCAATGGAAAATATGGAACATCCCCATGTTCAATAGGGAATAATTACATCTTCAACAGGTCCATTATTCATTGCCATGTTAGTTTACCAGAGGGTATTGGGTATGGTCATTGTTCATATCTAATCCCTAGACATCCCGAAAGCCATCCTCCAGTAATACCGTTCACGTGAGGATCGGTGTGAAAGGACCCCGTAAAGGCTGAGTTTTAGGAGGTGTGAGTTTGTGGGTCCTTTCACAGTGATCCTCACGTGAACGGTAATTATTGGAAAAGCTAGGGAATGGTTTGGGATGGTTGGATCTATCAACTTCCCTTTTTGTTGGGGATTATTTGCTGTATATAGGGGATTATACTACCCACTTATATAGGGATTACATAGGGTTATATAGTTCTCGTTAGGGGTGGAAGGTTGACATGGACTTGGATTTGTTTTTTGTTGAAGGTGATATTTTTCTACCGAAGAAGATCCCATGGGATTAAAATCACCATGAAGCCAACCACTATTTGGGGGAATAGTTTTTACTATTTACTTCTTCCAAGAAACGGGTGGAGGAGCATCGCAATACAGACATGAAACATTTGTTCCTGGGTATCAACAAGCCATTTACATGGACGGTACTGGGTGGGGAAGCATCACAAGGCATGAGCATTAAATTTCAGGGGTTGTAATTGTTTGTTTCATGGTCTGAAATAATTTGTGTAAAGGCCAGGCATTGATGGGGTGCAGGGTGAGCAGTGACATAGGAAGCGTGAAAAACCTTGGATATTGTTCTGCTTTGAAAAACAGGGGGTGAAAAATGACCTGGTTATTACCATCCCTTCGAAATAAACATATCGATTTTGGTACACATTTCAATATTTAGATTCAGTTTCTCAGATTTATTTAAGGTGATGTTTTGCTTTATACCATGATAAATCACCATTAAAACACCGTTTGGGATAATCTTTGTGGTGAAAATTTTTTCCAGACATCCTTGGAAAGCAAATCTAAGTTTGGGGGCGCTTGGAATTCCATATTTTATTCATTCCAGGATGGCTATGCACATACTATATGTCTGGTCAAATTATAGCGACCTCACACGACCTCACCCCAAATGGTGGTTTAGTAAGGGAAATCCCCTTATTTCAGGGAAATCTAGCTTGGTGAAATATTATAATTTGGCCAGATACTATATGTGCCAGCGTCTAAACTCTAAACTCCTATTATTTCCATGTAATAGGGGATGGGAAACTCAACCCAATAAATAGGGGTTTATAGGGCCCCATTATAAGGATTCCTATTCAAGGTGGGATGGCCATCCCCAATACAAGGAGTTTAGACCCTGGCTCATATGAATGAATGTGGGGAGGTTTCCCCCATATAAAATGTGGTGAACGTGACCCGGGGACCGATTCCAAGAACGGCTTTTTGGCAGTTTGGGTGGGAAATTCATCATATCCCAGATGCTCCATGTATGAATTATTTACCTACATGAACGGTGAAAAATGGCCACATTCACGGGGAAATGGCTTGGTAAATATTCCCATCCCATGGAGCATTTAAAGGTATGTTTGCACATAGATCTGCAAAAATTATCGATTTCTTCAAGTTTTCACCCCCCCTCTCTTTTCAGCCAAAGGTGTTTACTTAGATGTCCCGTTGAAAGTTAGGATCAAAGGTGATCGGATCAGTGGGTTATAACCCCAATATATTCCATTTATAAGTAGGTGAAAAAACCCATTTACTAACCATTGATCCTAACTTGTTGGGACATCCAAGTATTAGTTGGTGATTAACCAACTCTTTGAAAACTCCTTCTTTTTCAGCCAAAGAATGTCAAAACCCCTCATTGAAAACCACCGTGTTTTATTCATTTTCAGACATATCTCGAAAAATGGCCTATGACTCGCGACGCCTTGAATGAACAGTTTCTTATACACATTCCCCACGGCTGACAACACCAAGAGGAAATAAACCTGGTGTAAACCTGTAAACCCTAGGCTTCCAAACACATTGCGAGGAGGTAATTGGACCCTAAAAACCTACCCTCTGGTAAACTAACATAGCCCATGAAAATCCCCATCTTTCCTGGTAAATACCATCAAAATGGTGGATTTTCCATGGCTATGTTAGTTTACAGGAGGGTACCCAAAAAACCTTCTCAGCGGGTATTTGGAAGACTAGGGAAAATGCAAAACGCCAAAGGTTCACCGCAAAAAGTCACCCATACAAAAAACTCCATGAAATTCACTCTCACTTAGCCAAGTAAGGAAATTAGTTTATATATGTTTCTTTGGGGGAATAATATATACAATATCAATATTTACTAATACAATGCAATATCAATATGAATAATATCAATAAGTACAATTTGTTATTTTGTTGGGAGATAGGGAATAGAATATTTACTAAACTCCAGCTTCTTCCAAGTGACCTTTTGATTCCCCAAATGGAGGTCACTTAACCCCTGAAAAGGTCACTTAAACCACCCCAAAAGGTCACTCGGAAGAACCTGGCCAGGAAAATTCAGATGTTGAAACTTATATTTCAAGGATTTTCAAGGTCCCTGAAATGGCACTTATCTCCAGGTCATAATCCAAACACACCTGTGGGTGTGGGCCTCTTCAAACAGATCTTGGCGGTGCTCACAGCCACTTGGAGAGGATTCAAAACTTGGATTTCCTTGTTTTGTTGGTGATTTTTTTCGGATTCTACCACATTAACCAACCGGTATCATGGAATGTCACAAGGGTTTTGATTCAATTTGAATACTTGGATTTCCTTTTTTTGTTTGGGGATTTTTTTACGGATGAACGATCCCATGGGATGAAAATCAGCATGAAGCCAACCACCATTAAAGGGAACATCTGTTTGTTTCATTTTTTCCAACCACCCAACAAGCAAATCTTAGGAACTAAGGCCTTATTAGTTAACCATCTTCATTCCCTAATAGTTTCTTTCCTCTTTTTGGGGGACCCTTAAATCACCCGTGTTTTTTCGGAAAATTTTAAGCAAATCGAAGGTAGGAAATCCTTAAATCGCCCTAGACAATCCTTAAGCAAGGCTGCAAGTTGTAAGGTGGCTCCGCGTGGGGATTGTGGGTGGGGTGGGTGGGTCAGATCGAAACTTATAAAAAGATACCCTCCCTGAAACTAACAGTTCGCCCATGAAAATCCCCATCTTTCCTGGTAAATACCATCAAAATGGTGGATTTTCCATGGCTATGTTAGTTTCAGGGAGGGTATGATATATCTGGTCAAATTATAGCGACCTCACACGACCTATTTTCCCCCAAATGGTGGTGAAAAGTAAGGGAACTCCCCTTATTTCAGGGAAATCTAGGTTGGTGAAATATTATAATTTGGCCAGATATGATACAGAAAGGGGCGTTTCCCCACTTGTAAATGTGAAAAAAAAACAGTAAACTCGACCGAACTTTAGTTGGATATGTGGGCTTAACTAGGGGTTTGCGTCTACTTACAACACTTATGGGGGGGCGTATTTTTAGTGTATGTGTGTCATAGGAATTTACGAGTACCTCCCAATTACTGCCACCTTCCCTCCCAATAATAAAGCTTACATGAAGAGACAACGAACCACCATCATCCCGTTTTTTGAGGCCTTATTGAGGCCCTTTTTTTTTGGGGGGGGGTTGGCATTTTTGGGGGGTACTTTGAGATTTACCATGAAAATTGAAAATCTGTTCTGTGGTTAATCAACTCCTGTTTGTGGGGAGTACCGTTCGCTTGACAGTTCGCGAACAGCTCATGTGATGCCCGGTAAGATCTCCTTTGTCGAGGCGAAAGGCTGTTAGGGCTTCCAAACTCATACCGTCGAAAACCAGGTAGTTGGAGGATCTTGGAAGACTACTGGGATGTCCATGGAAGTTACCCTCCCTGAAACTAACAGCTCGCCCCTGAAAATGGATGATTGGATTACTAGTTTCCTTTTGGGAAGGCCTATTTTCAGGGGCTATGTTAGTTTCAGGGAGGGTAGTAACTATATAGTTAGTAAGTTGGCTTATAACCTATTTACGGAACTTACAACCTACTTATATACAGTAGGGGTTATAATCCATTTACCAAGTACCATGGACATCCCAGTAAACAACCAGGTGCCCATTTTTTCATTGCTTACATGTTTCTGACTTTTGTGGCTCTAGATGATTCGTATCTTTCCAGTCTTCCACCTGTGTTGTTGCAATATTGTGGGCCACACCGGGCCAAACCCAACTACAGTTACAACTAATTAGGGTAATTTGGAGGCACATTTACAACTTAAATATCATGGGAATCCTAGCTGCCCCCCTCCAAAGCTACCCCCCCCAGAAATAAGGCCTTATTAAGGGCTTATTAACCATTTGGTTTCCCTTAATAAGGCCGGCTATTAACCCCTTATTCCTGGGGGAAACATAGCTTTGGGGGGGGCAATTGCGTTTCTACCATGTTTTTGACGGTGAAACAAAAATCCCATCATTGCTGAGGCGATTCTTCGTGCCTTGCACTCTGAAAATGGGGATTTTTCGCTTGCGGTGGGGTGGAAAAAAAACAAAAAAATCCCAGAACCTGAAACATTCATTCTGGGCAAATTATAACGACGTCAGCCGAGGTCACCCTAAATGGTGGTTTAATAAGGGAACTTCCCCAAAATCCCCTTAATTCAGGTTTAGGAATTATACTAATTTGCCCAGATTCATTGAAGCATCCATTTATCACTGAAACATCCATGCTCTACACTCAAGAAGATAGAAGGTATCTTTTTGTTTTTTTGCAGTTTTGCCTGGTACCTGAAACATTTATTTATACATGGAAGTATGGGAAATGGTTGTTTCAGTTGGATGCTTCCATTTTTTTACATCAAAAGTGGTTGTTGAACCGAATATCCATGTTAGGGTTTCAGGATACAATGGTAAAACCACCCTGCTTAGGGAAGATTAGGGTTGTGTCCCTTGGAGGATCCCCCCCTTTAAGAATCCCATAACCAGGTGATTCAGCCGCCGTGACCGAACTTGATCTCCTATTTGGAGGTCACGTTCACAACCATTGAAAGGGTCAAGTGAACTCACCATCCCAAAAAGGTCACGTTCGCAGAATTGCCAGGAACACTTTGTTTTGTTTTTTTTGGTCCAAGCATCAAACAGGATTTGTGGTGAATGTTCCTTTTTTTGGAGGGGGGAGGGGGGTTATACGTCAACATCCTTTACGGGCGGCTTCAAATGATGGTTTCATCCACGTTTTTGTGTGATTTTTTTATGGGGGACATGAACCAAAGCCAAACCCTGTAAAAGGTTTGCTGTGAATGTTCACCATATTAAATGGTTGTTTTTTTTTTTACCGTTTTGTCTTAAGGTGTTTGAATTTTAATGTGTTATAAGCTATGTTGTTTTGTCAAGCAATTGCAAGTTTGGAAAATTGGTTGTTTTGGGTTGATGGCTCATTCCTTTTTGTACTATGGGATTTATCACGATTTGTTAGGAATCTCTTGCCAAATCATTTTCCAAAATCACCAAGAAGAGCCCGAATCCAACATGTCGACATCATTTTTCAGATGTTGCATGTTTTCCAACTTGGTCGAACAGGTTGCAGGAATAAGAACGGATTTCTATTCCTATAGGATCCATGTATGGTATATTTACCTACATTCCCCATGAAAATCAACCAAATGTAGGTAAATATACCAGTCCCATGGATCCTCTGGGATTGCTGTTTTGATGATAACGTGAATCTGCAGCCAGGGACATTCATTGCTGGGCCCAGCATTCTTGCTGGTTTTTTCATACACCCCAGAAGCAGTGGCGAATGAAAGTTTATAAAGAGTGAGGGATTTGGAGCTATCCCCAGGTTTCAAAGCACATCTTAGATTTTGTAGCTCACATGAACAAGTTTAGCTAAGGAAATGCTCATTCAGAGCATTTCATTGACTAACACCACATGCCTAGCCTAGTTCTAGACAGACCCACCTTTCCACCAGCTATTTCTTCTGATCCTCACCGGCTAAACACCAAATCACCGCCTGGAACTTCACCTAGGCTGTGTTTTTTTTTCACATATTTTTGGGGGATTTGTTAGCCCGCAAAAACGGGGAAAATTTCTTGGATGATTTTTTTCCCGGCCAAAATGGGGGAAACGTAAATGACCCAACAGACATCCAGTCATACCTCCTGAGGTTTGGTGTTTTAGGATGTTTGATCGGTATGTTTTTGGGATCCAGTCATACCTTCTTAGGAGGTGGCTCTGGATGTCGATGGTCATGTAAACCATTTTAGGGGTTTGTTTAGGGAACGTTAGGGAACCATACATGGGAAACCATAGGGAAGATTCGGGATATCCATAGGCAATTCAACTTTTGAAAAAGATCAAATGGGTCGAGCAGTGTCGAAAGAAACAACTACATTTTTAGTGTCTTAAATGTCTTAAGGTCATCATTTGGGATTCAGCCACCTGTTTGTGTCAACATTATCGCTGGAAGTCCAAAGACCATTGAAAGGATAGGTTTTTACCAAAGACTATTTTTTAACTAGGAAATTTTAATCATCCAAAATTGGGTAATAACAACAAAACACCGGTTTTACAGGAAGCTGAACCCATGTTGTGTTTGGGCACCTACCCCAAAAGAGGAAAACACCCTGGTAATTTAACATAGATACTAAAAACTGGCTGGTGCTTAGTGATGGGCAAATGCGCAAAAGATGGCCATTTCCCTACCAAATGACGAGGAATGAGGAACTGGGTGGGAGTTAAGCACTTGCCAGAAAATAATGGTTTGGAAAATGTATACATTTTCTCTCAGATACGGCGTTCAACTTCCAGTGGGTGAAAACTCCCCGCTGAAAATTTCGGGATGTTTGTTTCTCCCAAAGATCGAGGTATCGACCGAGAGCATATGCTAATGTTCTTTGCATGGTCAAAGACTGGACATTTTCAGTTGACCGATGCGATCATTGAAAAGGCGCATTGGGGGGGGTGACACAATCTTGAAAGATGGGTGCAGAACAGGGGGTCTCCAAAAAACAAGACGGGCCCCCTACTAGATATAAATGGGTTATAACCACTATAAATGGCCTTGTAAATGGGTAACTGAGGTTATAACCCTACTTATAGGGGCCCCATAACTCCATTTACAACTAGTATAGGGGTCCCAACTAGTTAGAAATGGGAGTTATAAGTTATCACCACTATAAATGGCCTTATGGGTAACTGGGGTGAAATATCCCTATAACTGGAGTTATAACCCTACTAGGGCTCGCAATTTTTGGAACTGTTGGATACGTGGATGCGTGACTCCCAAACGTTACATTACTACATATCCAACATGGGGTCATCAATATAGGGGTTTTCTTGAGTGAAACATCACATTTACAATCAGGGGGAAAATGTCTTCAAAAAATCTGGTGAATGGCTGATCAGTGTGTGACATGTCACACCCAATTTTCTTTTCCCGTTGGGACTAGCTGGCCTTATGGGAATTTGTTTTGTTGAATGTACATTGGGTTGTCCGCCTGCCTAGTAACAGTCACCGCCAGGATTATTATGTCATATTTCTAGGGGATCCCTATAGACCTTCATTTGCCACTGTGACTGGGAGGGGTCACAACCCAAAATGTACAACAGGAGTATGTTGAAGAGCAATTTTCTTAAAACCAGCTGACACAACATTTTGAACTTTCTACTGCCAGGTGATTCAGCCGCCGTGACCGAACTTGATCCCCAAACGTTGGAGGTCACGTTTACAACCATTTAAAGGGTCACGTAAGGTGCAGGTTTCTTAGGAGAGGCAGATAGTTGCCCTATTTGAAGGCCACTTGGAATTTCTTATAACCCCTGTAAATAGGTTGTAAGTCCCATAAATAGGTCATAAACCAACTTACTGACTAGTTACTAACTTCCATGGACACCCTAGTACTATTTTTTTCTCGACGTCGTATGAGTTGCAGCGGTTTTTGTCATTGGGTCTTTGTTGCAGAAAAGTTGGCAGGTTGGCATGATACTGCTGCTGACAGTTCACATGGAACCTGAAAAATTGGTTGCTCCATTATAGGAAAAGGATAAGACATTTAGCGAATAGATACCAAAAAAAATGGCCATAAGTACTCAAGCCCAAACACTCAATGGGACTGGGATATTTACCTACATTTAGCATACAAAATATCCAAATGCAGGCAAGTACCATACATTTACCATATACAATCTCCATTTAACATGGATCGGCAAATACCATGGGGAGGAGCCACCAGCTTTCCAAACGCGCCAACGGTCCTGTAGGTCTTGGAGAAAGTCTTCATGAAGGTCTGAAAGGGTCAAAAGGTGAAGGCTGAAAGTTGAAAGGTGAAGGTTTTACAGCAAAAAGGTCAAAACTTTGTCCAAACTATGCCACAAGGTGGGCCCCTACGATCGTTATAAGTGGAGTTATTTTCAGCCCTATAAATGGCCGAAAATAAATGGGTAACTGGGGTTATAACCCTACTTATAGAGGTTATAATTCCATTTAGAACTAGTAGGGGGCCCACCTTGCACCAACAGTATGATTGGATGCTTAGTAGGGAATCACGAAAAAAATCTTCATTTGCCACTGGAATCCTGGTTGGGGGGTTAGACCCAAGCTATACATCATCCTAAAATCACCAAACATTTCGTTGGTACCTAAAAATGGAGGAATCCGAAAACCCATATAAGCTGTATAGATACAGCTTATGGATACGGGAAAACCCACCCCCAAAAAATAGCCGAAAATAAGGTTCAGGATTGCTCCATTTTAGTTCAAAAACTTGTCCAAACTATGAATTGTGATCGGAAGTTGGTTTATTTCACCTATATTTTTTGGACTTACGGGACCTACTTATAGGGATGATAAATCATCCATTTACTACCTATACATACCGATACCTATACCCTCATCATCCAGTTCTCTATGTATTTGGCAAAAGGTGTTTTTTTAAGAAACATAAGGATTTGAATCCTTCCAAAATGACCCAAGACATCTATAGTTCTGGGATTTTGTACCCCTATTTCCAAAAACCCTTCCAAAATCATCATAGAGATCTACCACCAAAATTCCATTGGATTCGTAAGAGTTTCTTGAGACAAAAACCTTTATGTTTGGGTCACGTTACCTTAGTCTTCCAAGTCATCCTCCACCCTGGGATTCCAAAAACTATTATTTTTAGTGTTTTCCTGTAAAGACCATTGTCTTACTAAAGATGTTCAACTAACAAATCCAGGGGACAGTTATTTTTACAGTTTTGGACTTCCAGGGTCCAGTCATACCTTTTCTTAGGTGTTAAGGGACCCCCTAAAATCCCTCAGGAGGCCGAACTCCCTGCTCCTCAGTTTCCGTGTGACAAATGTGCGGATTTAATCAATTCCGTTTTGATGGATTTTACACTCAAAATATTCCTTAAGGACCAGATCCAATGGTTGGAACTCAGTCAATTTGGAGGGATCAACAGGTTGGAATCCCTGAATTTATTCAACAAAATCTCAACAAAAATCTGCTGGTACCCTCTGGCACACTAACATAGCTGGCTGGAATATGCCCATTTTCAATAGGAAATACATCTTCAATCCGGGTCCATTTTCCATTGCCATGTTAGGCTTCCAAACACCAAACGTGACGTAACGGTAATTGGACCCTAAAAACCTACCCCAAGGACCATTCACCTCAGGTAGAGTATGACTGGCAGACTAGGGATACTTATCCTGGTAGTAATTAACCTGCTTAAGTATGGACCGGATAAGTATGGACCATAGTCCCTGAATTTCATAAGTTGGGTAATTGACTCTCAAGAATCAAAACCGTCGTTATTAAAGGTGTCAGTTTGGACTTTCCCATAGGATCCATGTATGGTATATTTACCTACATTGACCATGAAAATCAACCGAATGTAGGTAAATATACCATACATGGATCCTATGGGTTTATACCACAATTGATAATTTACTAAGATTTAATTACTAAGTATTTACTGTGATAAATAGATCTCTTTATTCGGTGATAACATCTCTAAGCTGATACCAGTATCCAAGACTTGGATTGGCTTTTTCGGTGATGTTTTACGGATTCGATCCCATGGGATGAATTCATCACCATGAGAAACCAGCAGCCTGGGAGAATATGTTTGGAACTTGTTTCCAACCACCGAACAGTCGCAAATCTAAGAAGACCAAACAAAGAATGGTTTATAATGGAAAACCCTATTAAAATGGATGATTTGGGGGTACCATTATTTTTGGAACGGGTGTAAGTCCCGAAAAAGGTTACTTATGGGGTCCAAATGAGGTCACGAAATCCAGGGTCTTTTGGCACCGTTTTCCTCGCAGGTGCCCAAGCCCAAAGACTCCATGTTGAACATGAGCGTGAGTGAAAATGTCCCTTGGGCCTTGAAGAGTGGTAGATGTTGGATATGTATAGTAAATGGTGGCTCATGGTAGTTGGTAAATGGGATTTCTGAACCATCAACAGTAGTGTTTGTTACATCCCCCGGGGCACCTTAGATTCCCATGAATGGCTAGTAAATGGGTTATAACCCCAGTATATCCCATTTATAAGTAGGTGAAGCTAACCATTGATCCGATAGCTTCCTGGGACATCCAAGTGCTTCCTGAAACTAACAGCCAGGAACAGCCCCTGAAAATAGGCAAAGGGCCCCAAAAGGAAATGACATGCATCTTCCAACCAAACTCGCTGTTAGTTTCAGGGAGGGTAAGTGTTTCCAAAAATAGGGGGTTTTCCACCCAAAATGGATGGTTTATCAGGGAAAAAAAACCTATTAGAATTGATGATTTGGTGGTACCACTCTTATCTAGGTGTTGGTTTCAAACATTTTTTATTTTTACCCCTACCTGGGGAGATGATCCATTTTGACGAATATTTTTCAACTGGGTGGCTCAACCACCAACTAGTTATCCCCAGGAAGTCCAAAGACCAAACTTTGCCCATTGGTAGTAGGGAATCCTTTACATGGATCATCCTAAAGACCATTCTTTGTTTGGTCTTGGACTCCCAGGGTATCCACTATTTTTTGAAACCACCAACTATATGGTTAAAAAAACCAACCAAAATGGACCTCCCCAGGTGATTTTTAGCGACCGATCCCTTGATCCCCATAGACGACGTTGGGACGTTGGTCACGTGACCAAACTTCACCTTTTTGAGGGGTCAAGTTTTGACCATCCCAAAGTTGTAGGGTTCCTAAGGGGGGGTGTTCAAGGGGGGGGTAACTGGGGAACCCTAAGGATTCCTAGGGAAGATTGGGGAACCTTAGGGAACATTAGGGAAGATTACCCTCCCTGCAACTAACAGCGAGTTTGCCCCTAAAAATGGATGGTTGGAATACAAGCCTTTCCTATTGGGTTTCGGCCTATTTTCAGGGGCGTTGGCTGTTAGTTTCCGGGAGATGTTTATTGCCCTTTCGAAGTGAAGGAAGGAAACTACTCATCTTCAAGAACCGTCATGTTTTGGATTGCATTTCCCAAGAAATGATGTATGGGATAGTTCAAGTATACATTTACCATAAGCATCAACCATTGAGTGTATCCAGTTTAACCATCATACCCCAGTCTTGGTTAGTATGGCCCCTAAGTGGGGTTGTTCCCCTTCCATTAAATGGCCGTTTCATTGTTTATAAATGGTGGTGATCCTAACTACTTACTAAGTGGGATGATCCTCCAAGTAGAGACTAAACCCTGTGTCACGAGCCTTGGGCCATGCTCAGGACTTCTACCGCGTTTGCTTCAGTATGGATGTGCTCGACACCAATGGACGGAATGGAATTCCACGTGGTCAAATCGCATTGATCTTTCAGGACTTGAAGAAATACCCTAACAAATACTGGGATGTAAGGGAAACCAATGGTTAATAGCCCCTTAATAAGGCCGGCTATTTATTTAGGGGGGGTAGCTTTGGGGGGTACCTTAGATTTTTTTGGTTGGGGTCCAAAGAATGACCAAAATGACCAAAAGCTCAGTCTCGGTGTGACTGGATGTCTAGGGATAATCTCGCACCGGTGCGAACGGAAGGGAGTGGTATGAAAAATGGCATCATACTGTCAATGGAAAAAATCCCAAACAACCACCTGGTATGTCTAATCCCCTGTAAACAGTGGGATAATCTATCTAGATCTATCTACCAACTGGTTTATTAGCCGGATTTCTGAAGCATCAGCAGTAGGGTAGCTTCGAATGGCCTCCTTTTGGGATGGCGTAACCTGGCAGTTTGAACCCCCAGAACTCACATCTCCTGAGGTGAGGCAACGGCTTTTAGGCTTTCCAAACTCACTCACACCGATCCTCACGGGTTCACGGTCTGACTTTAGAGGATTTTCCGGACTGGGGAAATCAGGGGATAGTTGGATGTACCCCTACGTACCCCTATGGGAAATCCCTATATAAGCCCTATATATCCCTATATAGTGGGTGTTTATGGGTTATTATCCCCAAGAATCCCTATATAAGCCCTATAAGTACCATGGGTACACTGTTAGGGGTACACCCAATTGTCCCTTGAGGAAATGTTTCGCAAGTTGATTATTCTTGGTGAATGTTCATGACTGCTTTCCGTCATGAGTTGTGAACTACCCAGTGATGAGGGGATTAAAACCCAGCCATTGTAAGGATTCCTATCAAACAACCAGTACAATGGAAAGTGAGAGATTTTTGTTGCGTGCCTCAAGTGACTCACTCAGTAAATCACATTTGATTCGAAAACTTTGTGGATTTACCTGGTTCTAGTAACGGGTGGTAGGTTGAAAGTGGTTCACACCAAGCAGATATGTCCTGGAGCTACGTTTTTTTTTTGCAACATGATTGTCCCAGATGTTTTGAACTTGGAAATAAGATTGGGACCAGGTGAGGGTAGTCCTCAACGTCTTATCAACCAAAATCATCCCAGGAAGTTATTAAGTAGTTAGTACCAGGTGATTCAAAGTGATCTTTTTGGGATGGTTAAGTGACCTTTTCAAAGGTTCAGTGACCTCCAACTAGGAGATCAAAAGGTCACTTGAATCACATGGTAGTTAGCAGGTTGGTTTATATTTATATATTTCATCTATATTTACTTACCGGACTTACAACCTACTTATAGGGATGAAATAATCCGTTTACCTCCGATCGTTACTAAGTAACAGCAGGACATCCTGGCAATTTCCCAGGAAGTCCATTTGGACTAGACTTTGCCCCGTAGGATTCGGAATCATTTCACATCCATCATCCTCAAGATTGTTCCTGGTTCCAGTAACAGGTGGTAGGTTGAAAGTGGTGCGCACCAACCAGATTTGTCCTAAAATCCCCACAAGGTGGGCCCCCTACTAGTTATAAATGGAGTTATAACCCCTATAAGTAGGGTTATAACCCCAGTTACCCATTTATTTTCGGCCATTTATAGGGCTTATAACTCCACTTATAACTGGATCCGGGGCCCGCCTTGCAGGACATTCTTCGCAACATGTCGCAGAAGCTCGCGGACCGCGAGGCACTCAAACGTCCCTTCCGCCGCAAGGCCGGAGATTCAACCCGCGGGGTTCCGGTCGTTTCCGGTGGTTTCCATGTTACTTGGATGATCATCCCAGTTAGTAAGTGGTTAATAACCATGGTTAGTAAGTCCCCTAAGTGGGGTTGTTCCCCTTCCAAATGGCCGTTTCATGGTTTATAAATGGGGGTTACTAACCACTTACTAACTGGGATGATCCTCCAAGTATACCCTCCCCGTGTGAGCAGTGTTCAGTTCACCCTGGTTGGTTGTTTGATTTCGGGGGATGACATTTCCTACCCAATGACATGGGGATTATTTCAGAAGCCAATACAAGGATGCCTGTAATACAGTATAATGGAACGTCATACGGGTTTTGAACGCTGCTGATGTCTGGAATAGTTTCCTACATTTGAGGTCCTTTTCATTGGAGATTTATAGGAAAATATGCCATTGGGAATGGGAATGGAGGGATCATCAAATGAGACCAATTTTTTTGGGAGGAATCAAACTTGATACAAATGTATGGTGAATTTTTCAGGGATTTTTCGCCTGTCATACGTAGTTGATGGTTCAGAAATCCGGGATCAACTCACCAGTTGAGGGACTGGTACTGAATATCCCATTATTTATGAGGTTTCAGCACCATCCCAGGTGGTTTTCTCGCCGGATTTCATCCATCAACAGTACTTAGAGGTTCAGGATGTTATATGTAGGTTTATAACCCTAGGATTTGGGGACATATAACCCACTTATAGGGGTGAAAAAACCGTTATAACCCTGGTTACTATCCACGTATCCTAAGTATCCGTTCCACCTCTAAGTAGTGCATTGTTAGGAACCCGTGGGTCCCTCGTATCTCTGAAAGGAATGGAATTGGAACCCGTTGGTGGTTGAAGCACCCAACTGCATTATGCATCATCTGCGACCGTCAAATTGGTTAATTACTACCAGGATAAGTATCCCTAGTCTGCCAGTCATACTGTACCTGAGGTGAATGGTCCTTCGGGTAGGTTTTTAGGGTCCAATTACCGTTACGTCACGTTTGGTGTTTGGAAGCCTAACATGGCAATGGAAAATGGGCCCGGATTGAGTCGATGTATTTCCTATTAAAAATGGGGATATTCCAGCCAGCTATGTTATTTTTTCCAGAGGGTAGATCATATATATATATATATATATCATTGATACACTCCCTGAAACGAACAACCAAAGCACCCAAAAATTCCAATGGTTGGAGGATTTTGATTTAACTTTTGGCAAAAAATGGTATATTTTCAGTGGCACAACTGTTAGTTTTAATCCCAATTTACCTCCTCTTTGTAAGCGGCTTAAGAGGGTTATACCCCCAAGATGTCTTATTCATGGGCAAGATGACCTCCTTACCACTTAACCATTGATCCTAACATCCTGGCATCCTACCAGAAAGACTCCAGCAGAATTGTCAAGTGAGCAGTGATCAATATGGCTGTTTCCAAAAACAGGGATACCCCCAAATCATCCATTTTAATAGGGTTTTCCATTTATAAACAATCCAATTTGGGGGTTTTCCCCCTATTCTTGGAAACATCCATATGCATTTTTTTTAAACGAATTCAATCCACTGGTTTAATCCGTATTTTTGGAGTGTCAGTACATCCATCAGAATCATATCGCCCCCCTGGAAGTTTACACTCCAGGTTAGCCCCTGAAAATAGGCCTTCCTAAAAGGGAAAGGATCGTCTTCTCCCTAGTCTTCCAAATTCCTCCAAATACCTTGTGAGTAGGTGTTTGGGCCCCCTAAAGGCCTTGTCAGGAGGTGTTTGTGGGTCCAAACATCTACTCACAAGGTATTTGGAAGACTAGGGTCTAGCCATCAATTTTCAGGTGTAAACTCGCTGTTAGTTTCAGGGAGTGCAACATGTTTCACAGCGAACTTGCTCCTGAAACATGATCTAGCTGGAGCCATTGAAGGGAGCGATTTGGAGCTGCGATAGGGAGCTATACCCCAGGTTTCGATCAGCACACTTTAGTGATAGGAAAGGAAGACGATCCTTTCCTTTCCCATAGGATCCATGGGACTGGTATATTTACCTACATGTGGTTGAATCTTATGGTAAATGTAGCTAAATATACCATACATGGATCCTTTCCTTTTGGTGCCCAGTAAATTTATGTAAATTTCAGGGGCGTTGGCTGTTAGTTATCGAGAGTGCAAGTTATAGTCATCCAAAGTCCTCCAGTTATACAGAACGTGAGGATCGGTGTGAAAGGAACCCCTAGAAACCCTTCTCAGGACATGTTTGAGGGTTCAAACTCACACCGGTCCTCATGTTTGGTATTTAAGGAAGACTATAAGACATTACTATCTTTCTTGGGTTGCTAAACTACGTATGTTACAGGGAGTACCATATCCCCTACCAGCCGGCACTTTTGAAGATGATGTTCCTTTTCTTTAGGTGGGATATGTTAGTTCCTGTGGAGGGTACCCATCAGAATCCAGTGCTGTGAACCGCCTTCAGGATAAGAGCCCTAAGAAGGGCTCCAAAGAAAAATCGGGCTTGACACCGTTGCTTGGTGTAACAATTGTAGGGCCTTGTAGGGTTCCTAAGGGGGGGGTGTTCAAGGGGGGTAACTGGGGAACCCTTTGGAATTTTCACCCCTATTTGGGGAAGATTCCCATTTTGACTAATATTTTTCAAAGGGGTTGAAACCACCAACTAGTATTCTTTATAATCCTGTGTGATCCTAACTGCGGAACGGAAGGGAGGTTTCGAGGTTTTACGGAGCGAAGGGGGGTATCCAAAATCCCGAACCACAATATTATGAGCAATTTGGAGCTTTTAGCTTTCGATCAGCGCATCTTAGGGATTGAAATTTATGGATCCCTTTCGTTTGTTGGATCTTTTTCCCAGGTTGAAAAAAAATCCGGGGGTGATTCAAAGGCTTGGTTTTTGTTTGAACTTACCCTGGAAGTCAAAGACCATTAAAACAATAGTCCCTTGGAATTGTTGATTGTAAATCCCTACTAAAATAATGGTCTTTGGTGAAAACCATTTTTTTTCATGGTCTTTGGACTTCCAGGGTTTATATATCCTTTTAAAAAAACATACCCGGCCCTACAGTTTTTTTAAGGCCATAAATTTAAGCATTTCCTAGGTGGTTTCAATGATTTTTTGTTGTTCATCCCGAACCTTGGGGAACTGATCCAATTTGACTAACAGTTTTCAGAGGGATTGGTTCAACCACCAACTGGTTTCTTTTCGAA
This sequence comes from Phototrophicaceae bacterium, assembly GCA_965230145.1. Taxonomy (GTDB): domain Bacteria; phylum Chloroflexota; class Anaerolineae; order Aggregatilineales; family Phototrophicaceae; genus JAUZRW01. Next base: position 36,033 of record CBDDKI010000002.1, on the reverse strand, counting down.
AAGTCAAGTTTATTGTAGTGGTGACAATTGTTTGTAGATATCTTTTATTTACACTATTTTGTTGGCTAATGTAGGTAAATATGCCATACATGGATGCTATGGGTAAGTGCTTATCAACCATTGGTTTCCCAATAAGGCTGGCTATTAAACCTGTATTTCTGAGGGGGGTATGTTAGGTTGACCAGCCATTAACTAGGTGGTGGCAACTCAAATATGTTTTTGGAATTTTCACCCCGAAAATTGAGGAGGATGAACCCAATTTGACGAGCATATTTTTCAGATGGGTTGAAACCACCAACCAGTTAATCTTGGATGGATGTGTTTTTAAAGTGACTTTTTGTACGAATTCGATCGCATGGGATGAAAATTACCATGAAGCCAACCACCATTTTAGGGAGAATATGTTTTACTTTTCACAGAATACATTTCTTCAAAGAGAACATGGTACCGCCCCCCCAAAAAAAAACTTAACATGGATCAATGGTTGTTTCTGGTTCCCCTAAAAGGTGGTAGGTAGCATATAATCCCCCAATTGGCAGTATATACCAGGGACCACTTATATACCACTCATAGTCCTTGCCGAACCTGGGGGGTGAAAAATGCTACCGATCCCACCTTTTAGGGGAACCAGAAACAACCACAGAATGGAACCGGAAAATAACTCATTGGAAACCCATCTTCCAAAACTTCCATGAAGAGTTTGATGTCTCAGACCTCAAGGCAATTGGATCAATTTGATTTGGTGCGTTACATGACCCATACTGTTGATGGCTGAAATCCGGCGATCACCACCTGGGATGTATAAAACCCTATAAATAATGGGGTAAACTACCAGCCTCAACTGGTTAGCCAGATTTCAGCCATCAACAGTAGGATCCATGGGACGAACGGTATATTTACCTACATTGATCCCATGAAAATCAACCAAATGTATGTAAATATACCATGCATGGATCCTATGGGTGAGGAATGAATGGCAACTTGTTTAACTAAGTATCATCATGGGAATGAGGCTAAGGGCAACCTCCAATACCAAACCCTCCCCCAGAAACCAGGCCTTTTTATCACCAAACATTTCAGGTACCTAAAATGGAGGTACTCACCTATATAAGCTGTATGTAAGGCTTATGTAAGGGAATCCCCATCCCCAAAACAGCCTTATAAGGTTCAGTACCTCCATTTTAGGTACCTGAAATTCTTGGTGATATTAAGGGAGTATCAAATGTATCAACATCCATGGTCCCGAAAAACAGGCCTGCTATTAGGGCCTTGTTTCTTTGGGGGGAGGAAGCCAGTGATTTGATCCCTTTTTGGAGGTTAACGTCAACAACAAATACCCAATACACAATTGCAATACAACAACAACAACAACAACAACAACCACAACAACAACAACAACAACAACAACAACAACAACGACAACAGGAAACAAGAAGGACCTTGTTTCATTTCTGTTTTTTTTCAATGGCCAGGATTTCTTTTTTGCTAAATGTATTTCCGAATCCTCAAGCACTTTGTAGGAAAACTCAAACATAATATATCCAGGTGATTCAAGCCATAACCTTTTCATCCCCAACGTTGGAGGTCACTTTATCACTTAACCATCCCAATAATGGCACCAGCAGAATTGCCAGGCTGTTTATTTAAGATGTATATATCCATTGACTATATCCTGCCATGTTCATGTGGTATATTCAACATTTATATACCAATTTTATATTCATTTTGTTACCGTGTGCAGCATTTTCTCAGCATACATGAAACAGAGTTTGCAATTTTGACTCCACCAACCACGAACCAACCCGTGTTTTGGAAGGTTCAGTCCTTCCACTCCAGCATTGCCTGTGTGTCTACGACACGAGCTTCGTGGCACAAAAGAGATTGGTGTCTTGGGCTATAGCTGGTGCGAGTGAACGGACGGATGTGAGGGAACGGAAGGGAGCGAACGGGGTTTGTCAAAAAATGACATCATACCCATAGGATCCATGTATGGTATATTTACATACACATTTGGTTGATTTTCATGGGATCAATGTAGGTAGATATACCATTCCCATGGTTCCTTTGGGATACGCTAGACATCCAAAATCCTCGAAATACGTGGTGGTGAGGAGCCCTATCAGTCTTCCCAAGAGATGTGAGTTTGGGGTTTCAAACTTACCACCGATTCCCACGGACCTCCGAAGTGACTGGATGTCTAGGCTAAGCAGCTACGATGCTCAGGTTCCGAAACACATCTCAGACGAGATAGGGCTCCGAGACGCTGAAAATCTTTCTGTTTTTCCCTGGTGCTGCAAGATAGAAGACTGACTCAGCCAATGGCTAACTGGCTATAACTGGCTAACCTTTAAACTTTTAGGGGTTATATGTGTAGTAGGAAAAATACAGTTTCAACTTTTATTTAATGGTCCTTTGGCTGAGTAAGAAGAAGTCGTATTATGATTGTCATGCACCAAAAGGAGGAGTGATGAAGAAATTCAACATCAAGACTTTGACTGCGTAGACACTGAGTTTTTTTGGGCTGGATGATTTTTGAGGGTTTGCTACATCAAGGGTCATTTAATTACCTATTTTGGTGGGATCAAATAATAATGCAAATATATTGTAATGTTGAGGGAATTCCCTTATAAAAATGCATTGTTTGGGTTTGTAATTCAATGACCCCTGTATATGTCCCTTTTTGGTAGGTTTTTAGAAACATTAAGGTTTTTGTCCACCTGGTTTTTGTGATGTTTCATGTCCGGGCACATAATTAATTTATAGCAAACCCTTTCATGCCACCCCTGCCAGAAACAAGGCCGCTTTTTCCGGGAATATCAAGGGAATCCTAGCTGCCCCCCCCAAAGCTACCCCCCCCAGGAATAAGGGGTTAATAAGGCCTTATTAAGGGAAACCAATGGTTAATAAGCCCTTAATAAGGCCTTATTTCTTAGGGGGGTAGCTTTGGGGGGGGGTAGCTAGGATTCCCATGAGAATACCATGGATTATTGAGGGACAATGATGGGCTCCAATTTCCCCCTACTGGTTCCAACTGAGCCACGAAAAAATGGCACCTGGTTGGTTGGGTTATATAGGGGATTATACTACCCAGTTATATAGGGATTATAATAAACCATTATAAGGATCCCTATTAACCATCCAGTATAATGGAAAGTAGGAGGTTTTTTTTTGGTGGCTCAACTGTTTAAAAAAAGACTAACCTTTGTCAAACAATCAAGTCAAAGTTAAATGGTGGTGAAATTCGGAAGAGAATCTTCCCCCCCAAAATGCCCTCCCCTGAAAATGCCGGCCAACATCCAAAAAGGGAATTGATTCACCAAAAAATAACCTGTTTAAGTGGGATCCTTGTTTCATGGCCTTTGAATTAATCCCCATATAGCTGGGTAGGACATCATCATACCCGATACCCTTTATAATTTATAACCTAAACAACCAAAACCAAGGGCCCTTTTTTTTGATTGCTCAATTATCCTCCCTGAAACTAACAGCTCGCACCTGAAAATGGATGGTTGGAAGATGAATTTCCTTTCCTTTTGGCAGTTGGCCGAAAAAACGGGAACGAAGTGGCTGTTAGTTTCAGAGAGGGAAACACCTTCCAACCTCAATGGTTGTTGTTGGTTCCCCTAAAAGGTGGTAGGTAGCATAGTCCATCCCCCAATTGGCAGGAAAGATACCACTTATATACCACTTATAGTCCTTGCCGAACCTGGGGGGTTATATACATGCTACCGATCCCACCTTTTAGGGGAACCAGAAACAACCATTGAAAACCAACTCTTTGAGGTCTCTTATTGGAGATGCTTTGGTCTGCTCTACCGGGTCGTCCCTTTCCCACGGTCCTGGACATGGTGCTTCGGTCACCTTTTTGGTGATGGTGGTTGGGGAGATGGACCCCCCTGGGAGACCCCTGGGAGATTTATAGCTATTGATTTGGTGTCTTATGAATTATCTGGGCAAATAAAGTAAATCGAGAATTGACCTTGTTTGCTTCCTGGTGTAATGCAGCTTATCTGATTTACCCGCAGACTAATATATACTTTATTATAATTTACATCTTTGATATGTATGTATGGCTTAAGTTGTCACGACTTCGCTCAGATTCGAATCCTGATTTTGAGCATGTGGATACGAACACCGTCATGACTTACATTGTACTCGAAATTATTGGCTATCCCGACTCACATTTAAAGAAACATCCATATTTAAGATTATTTAAGGAGCCAATTTGAGGCTGTTACCCTATACTTGGAGGATGGGCTCCCAGGACGGACTTGGATACGTAGCTGGGATCACCCTCCATTTGAAAAGCCATGAAGTTGGGCCATTTGAAAGGGGAACAGCTCCTAGTTAGGGGACTTACTACAATTATGGTTATTAACCACTTACATCCGTCATGGGATGATCCTCCAAGTAGTCTTCCAAAATCTTTCAACTACCCAGTGTGGAAGGTGTTTTTTAGGAACCTCCCCCGGTAGACTCCCGAGATAGACGCTTTTTTCGGAGATTTGAGTTTGGGGGGTTCATTCACACCTATATGGGTCTTTCCAAAAATAATGCTACCCCCAAATCATCCATTTGTTCATAGGGTTTTCCATGAAATAAACAATCCATTTTAGGTGGTTTTCCCCCTATTTTTGGAAACATCCATATAAATACTCACAAGGTATGACTGGAAAGATTAGGGTATAGTGGTTGATAAACAAAAAAAAGTCCCCCATGTACTTGACCAATGAAAAAAGGGCCCCTGGTTGTTTAGTGTATATAGGGGGTTATACGACCCAGTTATATAGGGATTATAATAAGCCACTATAAGGATCCCTATTAACCAACCAGTATAATGGAAAGTAGGAGGTTTTTTTTCCGTGGCACACTTGGATTTGTTTAAGGTTATGTTTTACGGATTCTACCATGGTAAATCATCACCATTTAACCACCATTTACAGGGAGAATATCTTTGGTTCACTTTTTCCATTCGCATCGAACTTCCTTCCTTCCAGCAAATCCAAGTGTATAAACTGGGATAGTTGGTCCAATCACCGCACCCAAACGAATCACATGGTACCCCCTCCTTGAAAGCTCACGAATATCCACTAAAAATGGATGATTCTGGTCAAATTATAGCGACCTCACACGACCTGGGCCCCCAAAAGGTAGTTGAGGAAGGGAAATCCCCTTATTTCAGGGAAATCTAGGTTGGTGAAAACATTATCATTTGGCCATAATGATTGGTTCAGATGATTCATGTCCTTTTAAACATGTTCCGTTTTGAATGGGGACAAATTCCTTCATTTTCGGGTGGGGTGTAAATCCTTGCCAGCATCGTTAACTGGGACACCTTAGAAGTCTGTTTAACTGTCCAAACTGGATTTGGGTGTTGAACCAAAAATAGGGGGATTTTACCCCCAAAATGGATGGTGAAAATAAGAGAAACCCCTATTAAAATGATTTGGGGGTTAAAAAACCCCAATTTTTGGAAACATCCATTTTGTTGGTTAAAACAAACATCCTTAGATACGATGGTTTTAATGGGATCTTTACGGGAAGAAATACCGGTCCAAAATCATACTCTTTCCTATATACCATCCATGGGACTGGTATATTTACCTACATTTACTTGATTTTTTAATGGTAAATTGTTGGTAAATATACCGTTCGTCCCATGGATGGTATGGGTTTGGCCTTCCCAAGGTTCCCATTTCAAAAAAACCTCCTCAACTGCCGCGGGCTCAGGTGCTGAACTTCTTAGACCGTGCAGCTCAGGCCGCCGCCGCAGCTGGGCCCACCGGCTCCGGCGGCAGTCGTGCACCGCCCCAAACGGCGCCGGCGCCGGCGGGTGCGGCACTTGCGGGACTCACGGAGTGAGTGAGGTAGAGCATGATGAGCAGTGATCATGTTCACCCTGGTTATTTAAAAGTGTAAATATATTGTACCAAACTACCCAGATATGATATTTGTTGTTTTTTATCAGAAGGCATTTTGTAAGGTTTGTAAGGATCCCATCATGAAGGACATCAGGTTGTTTATTAATGGAATATATCTCATGATTGTCAGGGTTTAACGGTTTAACACGTGAACGCTGCAGTTGTCGATGGCCCTTTTTGCTGCAATTTTTGTGATGACTCCTTTGGTGACTTTTTGTTGGAAGTTTTTTTTTCCAAGAGTCACAGTCACAGACAAAAAAGGCTGTCCCTACAAGGTGGGCCCCTACCAGTTTTAAGTGGAGTTATAAGCCCTATAAATGGCCTTATAAATGTGTAACTGGGGTTATAACCCTACTTATAGGGGTTATAACTCCATTTATAACTAGTAGGGGGCCCACCTTGTAGGCATCCAGTCATATTCTCAGCTGATGATTGGGGTGTCCAATCACCTTCTCAGCATAGTATTTAAGTTCCATTACCATTCTCAGAAGGTGATTGGATTCCTAGGGATATATAAACCTAGAACCCAACTGACCCCTATTTTTGAAGGTCAACCCTCCAAAACAAGGCCTTTTGGAATCAAAACAAGGGTCATTTGGGTTCTAGGAATATATATATATAATATATTTTTTAATGGGGGGAAATGATATCTCACATATTTTAATTGTGGGAAATGATATCCACGTCTACTATGTCAGTCACTGAGAGTCACGGAGGGTTTCTTAAAGGTTCAATGTTCAAAGGTCGGTGATCGAAAAGCTTGAAGTTCCATATCTGGCTGAAAAAAGGTTTTACCAATTGAGCAATGAAAAAAACCTTGGTTGGTTGGGTTATAATACAATGGATTATACTACCCAGTTATATAGGGATCATAATAAACCATTATAAGGATCCCTATTAACAATCCAGTATAATGGAAAGTAGGAGGTTTTTTTTTTCGTGGGTCAATTGTCCATCAAAAATGTTTCATGAGACCTTACTTACCAACGGACCCTATATATCAAGGGAATCCTAGCTGCCCCCCCCCGAAGCTACCCCCCCCTAAGAAATAAGGCCTTATTAAGGGTTTATTAACCATTGGTTTCCCTTAATAAAGCCTTATTAACCCCTTATTTCTGGGGGAAACATAGCTTTGGGGGGGCAGCTAGGATTCCCATGAATACATAAGTAAGTTGCGACTCTTTGCTATTAGATACTCAGGTTTTTTCGGGGTTGACCTTGACCCAAGGTCTTGGGCTTCACTGGTGATCATGGGAATCGATTTTCGGGTACGTCCTGCTACGGGAATCCCGCAAGAAATCAAGCCTTATTAAGGGGTTATTATTTATCCTTTATTTTTTGCAGTTTTTGCATATCTTTCAATGGGATCTCGTTCAACCAGAATTCCATGAAAAAAGTGTCAGTTTATTGATATAGATACCTGAAATGCACATATTGAACTCAGGTAGATTTTGCTTCTTGCTGAGCAAATGAGTAGGGGATGGCCACGTTTAATGTTAAACCAATGTTATTCTGGGAAGACTGGGGTAGTTGCAAGACACCTGGCACCCAAATTTTACCTCAACATGCTATTGCTCCGCAAAAATCACCACACTTAGCGTAGATTTGTTTGGAGTTATTTATGGTGATTGTTTACTTTCCATGGTATTCATCCTATTTTGGACACAAGACATATTTTTCCAAACATCAAACGTCAAAAATCCAGACACACACACACACACATCGAAATCGAAAAAAGTAAGCAAAAAAAACACGTAAAAAAGTGTTTGACGTTCCTTTCTACAAACGCCAGATTTGGTGACTTCAAGCAGGTTGCCGCTACAGATTTTGTTGCACCAAAAAAACACCCAAAAGGGGGGAGCGAGAGATTGGTGGAACGACAACAATGTTCCAACTTTTGCTCCCCGAAAAAAACAGGGATTCGGACACAACGGCTGGGCGCAAAAGACTGGTTAAGTGGATGATTTGGAACTGTTGTAAAAAAAGGTCGCCAAGATATGATCAGGTGATGAACTGCAGCAAAAGCGGTATAGTGGAAACATGTATGTATGGAGTATGGTGTATGTTCTTGCATGTTTGTCGTATAAATAATATTTCATGATATATCATGATACTTATCCTATAGAAGATTAGTTTGGTTGTTTGTTTGTTGGATGATGTTTTACTTCCTGTAAAATGGGATTCACCATGTGGGAAATATATTTTACTTTGTTAGTCCCACAAGATCCATGTATGGTATATTTCCCTACATTTATTAGTTGTTTTTAATGGGATCAAGGTAGGTAGATATATCAGACACATGGATCCAGTCACACCAAACGTGATGATCCAAACTCACATCTCCTCATCGTTCACGGTGAACGGCTGTTTTTCAGGGCTTCCTTTCACTCACATCACACGGATCCTCATGTGACCCCAAGGCACCAGATACATCATCATGGGAACCTAAGGGTACCCCCCCTATGCCACCCCCCCAAGAAATAAGGCCCTAATAAGGCCTTATTAAGGGAAACCAATGGTTAATAGTCCCTTAATAAGGCCTTATTTCCTGGGGGGGGTCGCATAGGGGGGGTACCCTTAGATTCCCATGACATCAGGATACATCAGGATACATCTGGATACCCATTCTATTTTGCTGATTTTGGATGTATCCTGATGTATCCTGGTGTATCGGCTCGATTTTTCTGCCTTCCCTTTCTACCCAACCTTTCTATGCTTCCTGGTATGACTGGAGGATGGCAACTGGATGTCTATAGGGATATACCAGTTCCCATACAAGGTGGGCCCCGTCACCAGTTATAAGTGGAGTTATAATTATACCCCTACAAGTAGGGGCTTTAACCCCAGGAAAACCCATTTATTTTCGGCCATTTGTAGGGGCCCCATAACTCCATTTACAACTAGTAGGGGCGCACCTTGTATAGTATCAATTATATGCATCTCAAACTCCCAGACCTCTCAACATCAACGCCGTATACTACGTATACTATGTGTCCGAAAATGCCGCAAACCGGGAACAGTCCACCCTTCGGGGCCCCGGAAATAAAGACCACCAGAAGTTGTGGCTTTGTTTTTTACCGGGGGGGTTACACCCCAAAAGTTTCACGCATGGAACTCAAAAATGATGGGCTTTCCAAATCCGGAATCTCCGGAGATTCCAGGGGCTGCTTCAGCCAGGTCATGACATGAAATGCCACTCATTTTTTTGGTGGATCAAACAAGCAGCAAATGTATGGTTAATGTTTGAGGAATTTCCCGAAAATGAATAGTGCATGAAGTTTGGGTTGGTGTCATCATGATGAACCCTGTGATTTTCAGGTATTGCCATATGAACCTTACTTGGCCGTCCTGGCTAAACGGCGAAAAAACTTTTTGGGATTACATATTTAGTAGGGAAAATAAGCCGTTCAAACGGCTTTTTTTTGACGGTCCAGGACGGCTAAGTGAGGAACCATGTTAAACTTCAGGGGTGTGTTCCAACAGTGTGCTGGATGCACGCGACAAAAAACCGCAAGGTCAGGACTGCTCCCAAACCGTCCCAACAAGGCATCGAATTGACTCAGGGCTGCCAACCGGAAGCGTCAAAGTTGCGCTACCTTTTTCTTCGTTCGAAAACAAAAAGGAGCCTGGCAAGTCTGCTGCTTGGATGTGCCGTTGGAAGTTAGGATTACTGCTTAGGATCAATGGGTTATAAGCTACTTATAAATGGGATATATTGGGGCGACCCATTTACCAACCATTGACTAACTTACTGGAACATCAAAGTGGTTAAATATGTCTTACATAGTTAGGCATAAGTATGTACCTGGCAAGTCTTTGTGCCCTTTTTTTGGGATGGTGAAAACGTGACCCTTTCAAAGGTTGTTGGTGACCTCTAGCTAAGGGATTAAAAGGTCACGGGTTGAATCACCTCGAAGGGAAAGAAGATGTTTTTTGGCGTAGCCATAGGATCCATGTATGGTATATTTACCCACATTTACCTTGAAAATCAACCAAATGTAGGTAAATATACCATACATGGATCCTATGGGATATAAAAACAACGATATTCATAGGTCATGGTTGAGAAGAAAGATTAATCCAATTTTTCAATGTTGTGCTAATATTTTGGAACAACTGAGAGGCAACAAAAATAGTGTAATAAAACTAAGACATTTGCTTGGATTTGTTTTTTAGGTGATTTTTGTTACCTTCTACCATGGTAAATCACCATTAAAAACCACCATTTGGGTGAATATTTTTGGAACTTTTGTCCAAGCATCGTTTCGAGTCGCAAATCTAAGCTTGGAGTCGATATGGCAAACCACCTTCCCTGGATGGATTCTGGGCAGCGGGCTTCAGGGAGGTTGTTGGATGATTGTCTGGTCAAATTAGCTCGCGACCTCACACGACCGATTTCCCCCAAAAGGTAGCGAATAGGAAGGGAAATGGGACCCCTTATTTCAGGGAAATACAGGTTGGTGAAATATTATAATTTGGCCAGATTGTTGTTTGGGTTGGCCCCCCCCTCCCAGGATTCCAGTGGCAAATGAAGGTTTAGTTCGAGATCCCCGAGCCTAAAAAAACATAATGTCATCCTGGTGGAGACGACTCAGCATCCTGGGCAGGGGGACAACCCAAGTTGTTGTACGTTCTTGTATCAATTCATGTTTCTCCCCATCGCCCACAATCCAACAAAACTCCCAAAAACATCTCTAATCACCCACCCACCCACCTATCCACCCACCAGAAATCTCCCCCTCCCTTCCCTTCCCAAAAAAGAATTCAGCAGCACTTTTTTTCCTCCGAACAAACATATCCACCAACCACATCCATCCACACTAGGGCGAACAACTTACACCCTGGAAAATGAACATTTTGAACCCAAAAAATGGAGGTTTGGTGAACAGATGATTTTCCTTTTCAATTTGGGTGATCTTTAGGTTCAAATTGTTAATTTTCAGGGTGTCCTCCTTCATTGACGAGTGATTCTTCCTTTGGTTTTTTGTTTCCGTTTGGTCATAGTTCAACTTTGGGAGGATACTTTGGTGAAGTTCAACATCTGAGCCACGAAAAAAAAACCTCCTACTTTCCATTGAATCCTGGTTGTTTAATAGGGATCCTTACAATGTGTTTTTCACACCCTAATATAAGTGGGTAGTTTGTCATCCCCTTTATTAATATTATAACCCAACCAACCAAGGGGCCCTTTTTTCATTGCTCATCTCGATACTGTGTCACTTAGAAACACGTTTTTGTTTCTACTTGGATGTCCCAGGACGTTAGTAAATGGGTTATTTCACCTACTTATATAAATGGAATATATTGGTGTTATAACCCACTGATCCTAACCTTTTACTAACTTCCTGGGACATCTTAGGGTAGATTCCAACGACCTTTTCCAACCACAAACGTCACAGGTTGTGGTCCTTCCAACGTCTCACGGTGTTTTATCCACCGACCTTGAAAGCCTTCGAGGCGTTTCGGGGTCGAATCGACAAAGTTCCGTCGGTTAGAAGTACGAAAGGATGTCCCGGAAAGGCTGGATGTTAGGATCAATGGTTAGGATCAGTGGGTTATAACCCAAAGATACCTCCATTTATAAGTAGGTGAAATAACTACCCATATTTACTAATCATTTATCCTGACTTCCAACGGGACATCCATAGGATCCATGGGACGAACGGTATATTTACCTACATTTGGTTGATTGTTATGATAAATTACGGTATATGTACCTTTTCTAGAAGAGGATTTTTCGCGCTCCAATCCCATCCGAAAAGAATAGGAATGTAGGGGGCCCAATCCCTTTCTTAGGACATACCTGGATTCTTAGGGATGGTCAGTAAATGTTATAGCCCCAATTAATATCCCATGTATAGGAAGGTGAAAAAACCCACTGATCCTAACCTGTTATTAACTTCCTGGGAAATCCAAGTAGGGGGGCCAAAAAGTCCACTTATATAGCCCAGGGCACTCAATGCATGGTATATTTACCTACATGGATGATTAAATTTTATGAAAACAAGTAGGTAAATAGGCCATACATTCAGTGTTTTTGGGTAGGGGTGAAAAGAAACCGTTACCCATATATAAAGCTATTTATTGGGGAGTATAACATATTATAACTCCATTATCTCCACCTTCATTTCACCACTAAACTACCCAAACATGTAGGTAAAAAGACCATACGTTGAATGTCTGGAGGGGAACGGGTTGGAAATGTCAGTATAGTTAAATTTCATTAGGTTATTTTCGGTGGATGAGATCTACTCTCTATTCGGCCCAGATTATGAAATCGGCCTTTTATGGAGGGATTGCATTCATGATGGTTCCGTGTGATGCGTGGCATTTAGTGCGCTTTCATGTAGCTAGCCTTCAAGCACAATGTTTTGTTGCTGTTTTTGTGTTTGTTTCTATGTTGGGAGGCTAGCCAAGTAGTCAAGATGTATCTTCCAACATAGTTGGCCCACACGCGTCATTGAAAGGAAATTGCGTAGAAAGAAGTCCTTCACCAGTTCATTGCCCAAAGGATCCATGTATGGCATATTTAGCTACATTTAGCTGATGTTTATGGTAAATGTAGGTAAATATACCATACATGGAGCCTATGGGTTGGAGTTACAACAACAGCTACTTTTACGCCACTCTTTATCGTGGGGGAATTTCAGGGGCCCACCTCCCCAATGCCACTTTACCAGGAAATAAGGCCTTACTAGGGGATGATTTAGAGACAATCATGGGCTTCATAACCCCTTAAAAAAGGCGTTCTTTCCAGTGGGGGGTGGCATTGAAGTGGTACAGTACCATTAAATTCCCATGAATTTACCGGGCTTTTATACATCAAACAGGTGGTTAGGTCGCCTCAAATTCTGAAGCATCCAGTCCAACAAACAACAAAAATTAGCAGAAGATCTTCCACATACTCGAAAATCTTCGAAATCCCAAAGAACCAAGAAAAAACACACACACACACACATTTCGATAGTTTATTCCTCACCATCAAACTATAAAGATATGATTTTTTGTCAGACGACCAGGGACCTGATGATTGCCTACCAGTACGCGGCGAAGATGTCCGTCCTGTTCGCAAGGGCATAGCGTCTGTCTACCGCAAGGCGCTGGTGCTCTGGAGCATTCGTCGCAGGAGTCGACACCACCTCCCAGACAGCCGTTATGCTGGACTACAGGGCAGGGGCCTGGGCCTGTGTGGGACTTCGAGTTGCTAGGCCTAAAGTGAGTACGACGCCCATGTTGGGAAGGGCTGCAGTGCTACGCCACGCTGGAGCGCTGGACAAGATCATCCAACAAAGCCCAAGTCATCGATCTCACCACGTCCTTGCAGAGAACAGCAGGAAACGACGTCGCTTGGAGTCAGCGACATCCCCTGATACACCTGCCGACCGACTGTCTGACAATTGCGAGACGCCTGACAAGGTGTCCAAGATCAGGAGGCAGCGCACCAGCGTGCGGTGCATATCCTTCCCATCAGGGAGGCCTCCTTGACGCCACAAAGTCTCGGGATTTTCTTCAGCCAATCAAATCTACACTCCCCAAGTTTAACTTGGAACCCAAAAATGATGGTTTCCAAAAGGAATCTTTTTTTCCAGGGTGCCAGTTACAGGTTCCATGTTAAAACTTTGGAAGGGTATCATCCAAGCCTTGGGAGGATCGTTGAGTGCAAACAACCCTAAAAACTGCCACTTTTCGTCTCAGTTTTTTGGGTCCAAACTTGACGCCCAAGAAATAGCGGCCTTATTCAGGGAGCATGGTCCGTTCATAATCCCTCAATGAGGCCGGCTATTTCTTGGGGGTTTAGGTGGCATTGGGAGGCTAAAAGGCCCCTTTAGATTCCCACGAACTTGAACTTGAACCCTTTTGGGAGGTAACTGGAAGACAAAATGTACCCTAAGAATCATTGGACCCTCCTATAGAGGGGTTTGGATGTGTATAGCAGGGTTCTGGGATCCCCCAACCACCAGTTTTGAGATCCCATGATTCTTAGGGTAGTATCAATCACTCTCATTGGGATCAACATCGAACCATTTGGTGGATAGTCATACCACTTAAGTGGGGTTAGGCAAAAGGGGATTGGTAAGCCATAGCTAGACTTGTCCCCTATTGAAAGGGGACTAACCCTACAAAGTGGTGCCCTACCAGTTATAAGTAAGCGCCCACAACTTCATGTAGAGGGGTGAAAAAAGAACCAGTTACCCATCTATATGAGGCCATTTTTTTAGGGGCTACCCATGTCACTCCATTTATAGCGATCCTTAGGGCCCATCTTGTAACCCATTTTCTTGGCTTTCCCTGGGATGATCCGGCCCCAACCTGAACCCAAACAAAGGTCTGGCGCTTGTGGACACATACCTTGCTACATTCTGATTTGGGGCACCTTGGATCTGGATCCGCCGTGGAGGAATTTTTTTCAGGCGGCAAAAAGGCCACTGTAAAAGCGTGTGAGTTGACCTTCCGAAAGGAAAGAAGTGGTGTCTTCCAATCATCACTTTTTAAGCTGTGCTTAGTGATGAGCAAATGAGAAAAATATGGCCATTTTCCCTACTAAATGACGAGCAAATGAGCAACAAGGTGGAGGTTAAGCACCAACCAGTAAGGTATAGTTGTAAACTTGTTATGAAGACACAACTGTCTAACAGACACAACTGTTATTGTTCCAATCCAAGACCTTACAACTAACCAATCTGTCTTCCTATGATATGTTACTTGGATTTGTTAGTAAACAGATGATTTTGGAACTCGGCCCAGGTTCTTGGCAGGTAAAAACATCCCCGGAAGGTGGGCCTTTTTGGGGAAATTTTGGTTTGGTATACGACTTAGCTTGGACAACTCGTCTCCAATCGTTCAAGGTATACTAGGTGGTGGTTTCAAATATTTTTATGTTCATCCCTATTTGGGGACAATTCCCATTTTGACGAGCATATTTTTCAAAGGTGTTGAAACCACCAATGTTTCCACCCCAGTTGAGTTCAAAACCGAATGTGACGGATCCGTGTGAGTGAGTGAAAGGAACCGCGAAAAAAAAAAAAACTGTCTCAGGAGATGTGAGTTTTGGGGTTCATTCACACCGATCCTCACGTTTGGTATTTAAGGAAGACTAGGGCTTTAGCGTTTCAGATCTGCTTAGGTATAATTGACCCAGGCATTTTGTTGCATCATGGGCCATTGTTTTATTCCTAGAATCCTGCGGAGAAGTGCAATCAACAATGTCAGGGTGTAAAAAATGTCTAATCACGAATACACTCCCTGAAACTAACATATCCGCTGAAAATAGGCCTTCCGTTAAGAGGAAATTTCATCTTCCAACCATCCATTTTCAAGGGGAAACTCGCTGTTAGTTTATTTTAGGGAAGGTAAGAGGCCAGCATGCAACTTTCCTTGCCATGCTCCTTTCTTTGCCTCGCTGAAATCTTACAGCAACATTCGTTCATGTATGAAGCGCAGTTCAGATGAGGGCCCGTCCTCAGCCTACAATTTGCTCAACTGAACTGGCTTCAATAGTAGGGTTCCCCCGAAAAAATACCCATTTACAACTGGGTGATGAATGTAAGGTTTCCTGGGGTGAAAGACCACTAAATACCTAGTCCACAACTAGATATAAACAGAAATATCTTGGTATAGGTTCGTGACAACAAAACCTCTTGGGTTGCGGCAAATCATGCAGGTTTTCGCCTTCAACACTTTGGGTTTTACCCGAGCCTTGGAGATTTGGGACCTTGTTACTTTGGAAAGCCTCAAATGCTGGGAACGGAAATGCTGCAGAACGCCGATATTTTGATTGCAGACCTGGAAAAACTTTGTGTTGTGAAGCTTTGGCCGCTGCTCAATGAGGACATCATCCCCATAAAGGATGAACCTGAGGTAATGAAGGCCTCAACCCAAGCGAGGCAAATGGGGATCGTCCATGAACCAATCTAAACAAGCATGGATTTGATTCAAGCAGGCTGAGTAGAGGGCCCATTTGCATGTGGACCCAAAACATCATAAGATGATGCCTGAGATTTGCCGCCATGCGTCAGGAGGTGGGGTAAGTCGATTAGTTAATCATTCTATGCTCGGCCTTGACAATGCCAACTCTTTCTTTCAAACATGGTCGCCCATCCCTGTTTTGCCTTCAGTCGGCGATGCGTTCAGCTTTTTGCCGCTCCTAGGCAGTCACCTCCAAATGGAGCTGGCATTACCATATGTGAACGTCAACAAAAGAGACCAAGACATCAAGCAGCTTTGCCAGCTCCTGGTCCCACCAGGCCTTGTCAAAGACCACCTGGTGTTTGGCATGATGGTACACCACCGCCCCAACCACGACCAAGATCGGCTATTCAAACCGCAGATCTTGTTGCGTGGGGCCCGGGCGCTGGATGAAATAGTTCGAAATATTATACCCTGTCATCCGGGATTTGAGATCCATCTAAATTTTGCCATCTTCGAAAATGATTGTTACCCGAAAACTGCTGTTCAGATTTCCCAAGCCCCTCAGGGATGATCAAAGGAAGAAACTGCCCAACTTGGATTTGCTTTTTCGGTGATTTGTTTACGGATTCGATCCCATGGGATGAACCGCACCATGAAACCAACCACCATCTTGGGATAATATTTTTGGAATTTTGTCCACCGAACAAACAAATGGGTGTTTCCAAAAATAATGGTACCCCCAAATCATCAATTTTAATAGGGTTTTCCATTATAAACCATCCATTTTGGGGTACCCCTATTTTTGGAACACCCAAATCTAGGCCAACAAAAATAAAAGAGACGCAAAAAGGCCCTTGTTTTTTTCTTTTGACTGCTGGGATGTCCTGCTGGTACTTAGTAACGATGAGCAGTAAATGGAGAATATTCCATGTAAGTAGGTTGTAAGTACCGTAAATACTTGGCACATCGGCTCGGTGATCGCCTTATTCCCGAACAGCTCTTTTGAGTTGATCGTGGGATTTTACATTAGTTACCCGCCAAAAGTTTAACGGCTTTAGCAGGGTTTTCCCTAAGGGTTGCCGTGAAAAGGTGAAATAAACTACCATACAATCACGATCATTACGATCACTTCCAGCAGGACACCCGGTCCGTGGATTTAGTACCTTATAGTCTTATAGTCTTCATTAAATACCGTTCACGTGAGGATCGGTGCGAATGAAACCCCAAACTTATCTCCTTGAGGCGAGGGAATGGCTTTTATGGATTTTGGAAGACTATAGGTTTGTTAAACCTAGGTGCTTTGTTAAATAATCTAGGTTTCCATAATTATCCATAGGTGGTTTGTTAAACCTAGGTGGTTTTTATGGATTCATGGTCCGTTAAATAATCATGGGAACCTAAGGTACCCCCCCAACGCCACCCCCCCCCCCAAGAAATAAGGCCCTTACTAAGGCCTTATTTATTGGGGGGGGGGTAGCTTTGGGGGGGTACCTTAGATTCCCATGAAGTAATCTAGGTGGTGGTGTTTTTGGAATGTTCACGCCAATCCTTGGGGCAATTTGACTTGAGCATATGTTTTTTTCCAAACCGGTGGCTCAAACACCAACTAGAGATACAGGAGATTACCACACCCACCCAAAAAAATGGACCCTAAAAACCTACCCCAAAGACCAAACCTCAGCAGGTATGACTGGAAGACTAGGTAAATGCATGGCTTTTCCCACTTGGATGTCCCAGGAAGGTTAGTAATTAAGTGGGTTATGTATCCCATTTATAACTAGGATTAAGTAGGTTATAACCCATTTACTAACCATTTACTAACTTCCTGGGATATCCAAGCAAACGAATCTGCCAAGGCATTTGGCCGTGAATTTGCTTCACGTCTTAAATACCTTGGACTTAGAGGGTGTGGTTTTAGGCTCGGGAAGGGATGAGTTGTGCGCGCAAATCAGGGTATAAAATGTATACTTGGATGTCCCGGACTGGAAGTGCTGGGATCAAAGGTGATCGGATCAGTGGGTTATTTCACTCCAATATATCCCATTTATAAGTAGGTGAAATAAGCAATTTCATTTACTAACCATTGATCATAACTTCCAACGGGACATCCAAGTACCTGGCAATTCTTGCAATGAACCTTTTTTGGGGTGGTTACCCGTTAGCCTTTAAATGGTTGTTATACGTGACCTACAACGTTTGGGGATAAAAAGGTCGCGAACTGAATCACCTGGTAAACATGACGTTTCTTTATAACAGACAAACAAACCACCATGCAAAAAGGCAGTTCAAGATACACTCCGGGATCAACTAACATAGCTATTGCTGGAACATCGGGGCCCCGGATTGAGTCGATGTATTTCCTATATTGAACATGGGAATATTCATTCGCCAGCTATGTTTGTTTACTGAAGGGTACTAGCCTGGCAATTCTGTTGTTTTTTTTAATAAGTGACCAACCCAACGTTTGGGGGGATCAATAGGTCATTGTGCTTGAATCACCTTGGGGGGGAGGTTTGGACAAATAAAAATTTGGCATGTTTTTTTTGCAAACTAGTGGCTGAGTAACCATTGGTTTCCTGTAATAAGGCCTTATTAAACTTTATTATATAAACCTACCTTTATTTCTCAGGGGGGTACGGTAGGGGGGGGGTAGGTTGACTATAGCCATTACAAATGGCTTTTTGAACTCGTATTTCTTTACACGGTGTATAGACAACTTGATCATTTCTGGTTGAATCAAGGGACAATTGGGTGTACCCCTAACAGTGTACCCATGGTACATATAGGGCTTATATAGGGATTCTTGGGGATAATAACCCATAAACACCCACTATATAGGGATATATAGGGCTTATATAGGGATTTCCCATAGGGGTACGTTGGTAGGGTACATCCAACTATCCCCTGATTGAAGACAACTTTGAAGTCCAAGTGCTTGGATATCCCGGAAAGGAAGTGCTGGGATCAATGGTGATCGGATCAATGGGTTATTTCACCTACTTATATAATGGGATATTAATTGGGGTGAAAAAAACCCACTGATCCTACCTAACCTTTGATCCAGCACTTCCTTTAAGGGACATCCAAGTGGGTTTGTTTGGATGGAATTTTCAAGGTGCCGGTGCCGTTGAGTGCCGGAGTGCCAACCAAAGGGCAAGCTAAAAATCTCCAATTTGAGCCGGTGACCAGTTGACCAGTTTGGGCCTCTGGTTATTTAAGTTGTAGACTGGTTGACCAGTTACACTCCCTGAAACTAACATAGCACCTGAAAATGGATGGTTGGAAGACCATTTTCCTTTTGGGAAGGCGTATTTTCAGGGGCTATGATGTTAGTTTGAGGGAGGGTATATGGGGATTTTTTTTTAGGGGCTATGCTTGGATTTGTTTTTTGTTTGGTGATGTGTTTTACTGATTCGATCTTATGGGATTCATCGCCATGAAGAAACACCAGCTTGGGAGGAAATATTTTTTGAACTTTTTCCGGGCATCAAACCAGCAAATCTTAAGCATATGTTTCAACCACACTGAAAAACACACAAGAATCACAAGAGGAACCGTCCGAGTGTGCCTGAACATTCCGCACCTTTGGGGATATGTTTTTTCCAGCTCCAAGGGTTGTGAACAGAAAAATTCACCTTACGAATCCTAAGCCCGAAAACTATAGAAAGTTCTCCAGATTTTCCTAATGACAGCCTAGATTGAAAAGGGCTTGGTCCACCCAAAAAAATACAGGTATAGATTTTAATTTCCAAGAATGTGAATCATTTTGTGTGTGTGTGTGCGTTTTCCCAGATGCTCCATGGGACTGGAATAATTACCTATTTAGATTATTTAGCATATTTTATCATAAATTTAAGCCATTCATGTAGTAGGTAGATATACCATACATGGGTTCCTGGGTGGTGGTTTCAAACATTTTTTATTTTCACCCCGATCCTTGGGGTTTCATGATCCAATTTGACGAGCATATTTTTCAAATGGGATTGGTTCAACCACCAACTATAGTTATATATGGGATAATTGGGGTGAAAAAACCCACTGATCCGATCACCTTTGATCTAGCACTTCCTTTCCGGGACATCCAAGTGGGTTTGTTCGGATGGAAACCACACATGGGTTTCGTATTTCAGCATTTCAAGGTCCAATTGTTTTATCTTTTCCGTGAGAGTTGCAAGGTCCAACTCCTTTTTCAGACTGATGTTTTGCTCTTCGCTTCCGGTCAGAAGGGTCCAAAGAAAGGGGGACAAAAACTGGCAGTTTTGAAAACCAAAGCTCTAAATGTATGGTATATTTACCTACATGGATGGTTAAATTTTGATGATAAAAGTAGGTAAATAGGCTATACATTGAGTGCTTGGGTTAAGGAACCTTACAAAACCATAACAAATTCATGGGGGAAGATTGTGGATCTCCCCTTTTGGACACCCCTTAAGAATCTCCCAAAATGTCTCATTCTCCCAACGCCTGGTCGTGATACATGATTCCCACCGCGCTTCACGACCGTTCGCCGCTGTTTTTTTTTGGTTCGGAAGCGCCCGTTGCGCACCTGTGTGGCACGGTGGCCGTGGCTACCTAAGATGGGTTGGGATGCTCAGCATCGTTTGGTCTAAGTCTATGGGCACTGGCCCCAAAAAGTCTTCCAGTCATACCCAAATGCTCCGTGTATTATGGGATATTTACCTACATTTACCATCTATTTAAGCCAAATGTAGGTAAATAAACCATACATGTAGCACATGGCATAGGAGAATTCCTGAGGATCGGTTGTCAAAGGACATGGGCCACAAAACCAGACCTCCTTTTAGAAGACTGGGGTTGTTGGGAGGTTCCAAACAAAAAAATCACAACCAGTTGATGAAGAAGCCGTGACCAAACTTGATCCCCCTAAAAGTTGGAGGTCACCAATCACAACCTTTGAGTTCGGGTCACGTTTTCACTCACCATCCCAAAAAAAGGTCACAGTGAATTGCCAGCAAAATATATTATAATTTAAAGGATGGTGAGTGGAAGACTAGGGACTCTGCGATAAATGGTCACCCTTTGTTTGGAGTAGCCCACGTTTCCCAACATCTTGGCCATCTTCATTTTGGCACCTGGCTTTGTTGTAGTCGATTTTCCTACATTTCAGTATATGCATATCGCCAGATGCTGGTAGATTTTGTTTATCAGTTGTATGGATATTTAGTATACATGTGTATATAAATCCATAGACATCATGCGATTTCCGCAACTTGTTGGAGAGGTGGCGTTTTGGTTGTTTCTCCGTTTTCAATGGAATCCAAATAAAACACCCCCAAAGTTTAAGGGGCTGTTGCACCCTGATGAATTTGATGGTTTCCTCTAAATTTTGGATGTGTTAAGGTGTTTTTTTTACTTTCTACCATGGTAAATCACCATTAAACCACCATTTGGGAGAATATGTTTGGTTCACTTTTTCCAGGCATCGAAGAGTCGCAGATCCAAGTAGTCCATGTTTTTCTTTGAAGCTGGAGCTGATGTTCACCAAAGTTGGCCCCGTCACCAGTTATAAGTAGGGGTCCACAACTCCACTTACAAAGGTGACAAAAACCTCAGTTACCCCCAGTTATGTTCGGCCATTTATAGGGGCACCATAACTCCATTTATATCCATTTATAGTATTTTTTGAGCCCCTATTCTTTTATAGGCTGGTTTATGAATCGCCATTGTATCAAAGGAAGTATCATCATCTAAACCCTAGTCTTCCAAAATCCTACCTTGTGAGTCGGCGTTTGGGCCCCTAAAGGCCTTGTCAGGAGGCGTTCGGAAGTTCAAACACCTACTCACAAGGTATTTTGGAAGGCTAGGGAAAGGCGCCACATTTTTTTCAATGGTGGCAACGACTTCCAGGGAAGGTTCATGAGATTTTTTTTTGGGTCAATCCCCATAATTAAATGGTACCACTCTACTAGGGTGTCCGATGGAAGCTAGTAACTTATACTTAGGTTTATTTCACCTATTCACGGGATTTACAACCTATTTCTAGGAATGAAATAGGTGAAATAATCCATTTCCAGCAGTCCCCAGAAAAAAACATCATAGAAGCCTCATATTGTTTAAGGTTCATGAGATTTTTTTCGGGCAAATCCCCATTATACATATAATTCATTTATCGCAAAATATATTAAACTGGTACGTGCTCGGAAGATGATCCCAGTTCAGTAAGTGCCATGAACATCATGTATGGCCATTTGGAAGGTGTCCCACAACCCGATCCTTAGACTACAAAAACTAAAGCCAGAATAGGAAACAGGTCAGAAACGGCTCAGAAACGGGTCAGAAACAGGTCAGAAACGGGTCAGAAACAGGTCAGAAACAGGTCAGAAACAAGTCAGAAACAGGTGAGAAATAGGTCAGAAACAGGTCAGAAACGAGTCAGAAACATCCAGAAAAGGAAACAGGTCACAAACAGGTCAGAAACAGGTCAGAAACGGGTCAGAAACAGGTCAGAAACGGGTCAGAAACAACCAGAATAGGAAACAGGTCTTATTCACCACTTACAAGTCCTGGGATGATCCTCCAAGTAAGGGTTCCCCCCCAATGCCACCCCTGCAGGAACTCGGTTTAAAAATGGGTAACTGGAATTATGACCCTACTTTTAGCCCATTGCCAGAAAAATAAACAACATGTAGGTAAATATATCGGTCCCATGGATCCTATGGGTAGGGCTTATGACTCCATCGAGAACTGGTGACACTTGGAAGATCATCCCAGTTAGTAAGTAGTTAGGATCACCCCCATTTATAAGCCATAAAAACGCCATTTGGAAGGGGCCCCACAACCCCCAAAAACAACAACTAACCACAGTTATGAACCACTTACAAGTCCGTCCTGGGATGACCCCCAAGTATCATACTACACAGCTGGGTTTATAGGGATCCTTATCATTGTTAGTTTATCATAGTCCCTATAAAACTGGGAAGTACCTAAGAAAAATTCCAACAGACCCCTAGAACATACCCGGGACCCTCAATTAGCTGTTTATGAAGGAAATCCTTCCATATTTGTATTTTGGAGTACCTAGGGTATGTTCCGGGGGTCTGTTGAAATTCTCTTAGATAGTATAATTATGTATAATTAGTAAAATCTAGCTTTTGAGTTTACTGGGATTTTACATGTGGGCCCCACTCAAAATTTAACAAACTTAGCAGGGGTTTCCCTAAGGCTTGCCATGTAACTGGGTAGTCCAATCTCCAAAATAACAGCCAATACACACCCAGGAAGTCCAAAGACCAAACTTTGCCCATTAGTAGTAGGGAATCCTTTACATCGATCATCCCAAAGACCATTCTTTGTTTGGTCTTGGACTTCCAGGGCACAGGGTAGGTATTTCCCCAACAACCTTCGCACCGAAACCCGAAACCCGTCAAACCCGGTCAACAAGGTGGCGCTGACCACGGTGGCCATACCGAGTTACGCAACGAATGGAGAGCCGCACTGTAATCAAGGTGGGTGTAGGTAGTCTTGGGGTGGTGGAGCCATGGGAAAAAAAGTTGGGAGAGGTGATTTGTCTTGGGGGTTTTGATATAAATTTTAGGAGCGGAGCTACTTGGAGGATCATCCCAGGACTTGTAAGTGATTAGTAACCATGGTGATCGTAAGTCCCCTAAATGGGGTTATTCCCCTTATAAATGGCCTAAATGGCTTATAAATGGGGGTTACTAACTACTTACTAACTGGGATGATCCTCCAAGTAAGGAGTTGGGGAATCCAAAGCAAACCCTTCATAATGGGCAGCTAAGGATTACCCTGTAACACAATTTGATTCTTACCCTCCCTAAAACTAACAGCTAGGTGGTGGCAACTCAAATCTTTTTGGAATTTTCACCCCGAAATTTTGGGGAAGTTTCCCATTTTGACGAGCATATTTTTCGAAGGGGTTGAAACCACCAACTAGTGAGGGTTTTGGAAAATTTTGGGACCCATTTTTTGGGAGAAATTGGAAACTTGAGGCTAATAGTGTGGATGG
Source organism: Phototrophicaceae bacterium (assembly GCA_965230145.1). Classification (GTDB taxonomy): domain Bacteria; phylum Chloroflexota; class Anaerolineae; order Aggregatilineales; family Phototrophicaceae; genus JAUZRW01. Next base: position 12,216 of record CBDDKI010000002.1, on the reverse strand, counting down.
TAAGGTTCAGGGATTTATTCCTCAACAAAAACCCAGAACCGTTATATTTAGCGCTTATTTCACACATTTTTGAAGGGCATAAAATTCATAACACCTTCATTTTTGTTATGGGTTTTTTGGGGGTCAAGATGTTGATGGTCCGATGGGGTACAATGACTATACTGCCTATTTTGATGACATCACTGAAGCCTTAAGAAAGAATCAGCCTACTCTTCCAAAATACTCCAAATACCTTGTCAGGATCGGTGTTTGGACCCTTGAAAGGCGTTTTCAGGAGATGTTTGTGGGTTCAAACATCTATAGCCACAAGGTATTTAAGGAAGACTAGGGTAGGTGGTGGTTGTTGAACCATTTTCTTTTCGATTTTTCCACCACCTCGCAAAATGGAGGAAATGATGGATACCGGTACACCCAGTGAATTGGGATTAAATAGGGATTACCTCATGTACATTCTGGTTTAGGCTCTGAAAACTAATGGCAATCCACCTAGTTTTTGCGATGTTTAGGTGGGACATTCATGGAAAAAAACCCTGTAAAATCTGAATGAAATCACCAAACATTTCAGGTACCTAAAATGGAGGAATCCTCACCTATAAAAAACATAAAAACAGTATGGATACGGCTTATGGATACGGGAAAACCCACCCCTAAAATAGCCAATCATAAGGTTCAGTACGAAACCCTCCATTTTAGGTACCTGAAATGTTTGGTGAATGACCATACCCAATACCCTTTGGTAAACTAGCATGGCAATGAATAATGGACCTGTTGAAGATGTATTCCCTATTGAAAATGGGGGATGTTCCATATTTTCCATTGCCATCTTACTTTACTGGAGGGTAAAAGGAAGCTTGATATCCAACTTGAATCTGTTCAAGGTGATTTTTTGTTTTACGGATTCGGATCCCATGGGATGAAAATCACCATGAACTTTATCCACCGTTTGGGATATGGGATTTTTGGTATATATATCTGGGCAAATTATAACGACGTCAGCCGAGGTCACCCTTAAATGGTGGTTTAACAAGGGAACTTCCCCAAAATCCCCTTAATTCAGGTTTAGGAATTATACTGATACTAATTTGCCCAGATATATGCTTTTTCCAACCACCGAAAAGTCGCAAATCGAAGATAAAACAGACCTAGAGTTTTTGATGACAAATCCACCATTAAACCACCAGCTTGGGAGGAAATATCTTGGTGGAACTCTAGCAACTCACTACTGCAGCCCAATGCAGGTAGCCATTTTGAAGGGCGAAATGAGCAACAAAGAAAACCCTGCTTGTCTATGGTATATAGGGGATGACAAACTACCCAGTCATGTGAGGATTATAATAAGCCATTATCTTACTTGGCCAATGGCTAAACTTTAAACTTTTTGGGATTACATATATTTAGTAGGGAAAATAAGCCGTTCAAACTTTTTTTTCAGGGTCCAGGACGGCTAAGTGAGTTATAAGGATCCCTTATGAAACAACCAGGATTCAATGGAAAGTAAGGGACCCCGGATTTTTGTTCTTGGCTCAAATGATGGGACACCCCAATGGTTGAGATTTCAACAGATCGATGGAATCATGATGGATCCATATGTGCCATGGTCAAAAGTCGCTATATTGGGGATGGTCATCCCACCTTTAATAGGAATCCTTATAATGGGTATATAAACCCCTACTATTGGGTTGATGACCATCCCCTATTATATGGAAAGAATGGGAGTTTAGACCCTGGCACATATGGGTGTTTCCAAAAATAGGGGTGGGCCCCCCAAATCATCCAGTTTAATAGGGTTTTCCATTATTTTCACCGTCCATTTTGGGGTACCTTTTCCCCCTATTTTTTGGAAACAACCATATCTTTCACCCAGAACCATCAAAAAAGGTCCCGGAACTTGTTGAGGTGACTTCAGACGAACTTCAACGGGCAGGGGGGGTTTGAGGAGGAAAAACCAACAATACTTAGGATCAATGGGTTAAAATCCCAATATATCCCATTTTATAAAACCCATTTACTAACCATTTACTAACTTCCTGGGACATCCAAGTAGTCTTCTTTAAATATTTGGATTTGATTTTTAGGTGAGCTGTTTACGGATTCTACCATGGTAAATCACCATTTGGGAGAATTGTTTTAATACTTTTTCCCTCCTCGCGTTTGGTTGCTTGGAAGCCTATGGATTCAGCTTTGCTAGTACCTTTTTTCAGCCAAAAAAAAGCAATTACCTACTGGGATGTCCACGGTACTAAGTAAATGGATTATAACCCCTACATAAGTAGGTTGTAAATCCCATAAATAGGTTACAATAGGTTATACATCATCAACTTACTAACGATAGTTGCAATCACTTCCAGCAGGACACCCTAGTAAGGAGGTTGGTAGATCGAAAGAATTCAACAAAAAGAACACGACATGAGCAGTGTTCAAAACCCTGGTTGGTTGTTTTATATAGAGGATATTCTAATAACCAATTATATGGGGATTATTTCATAAGCCAATATAGGGATCCCTACAAACATAATCAGTATAATGAAATGTCATAAGGGGTTTGGTGCACAAAATGCTCACATGGCTTTGCAGACTCTTGCAGCGAGCTGGAATTTTTTTTAGCACCTCATAGAGGGAAAGTCAAGGAAACCAATCAAACCAAACCTGACACACACCAAAACTCATCCAACATCCCAAAAGGGAGTTTAGTAAGGGAATCCCTACCCAAAACGGCCTGATCATTCAGGTTCAGGTTTTTTTTTCAATTGCCCAGATAGATAATCACTAGGTGGTGGTTTCAAACATTGTTTATTTTCACCCCTATTTGGGGAAGATTTCCAATTTGACCAATATTTTCAGTTGGGTTGAAACCACCAACATCCCGATTTTTGTTGGATTTTTTTGGTGAGTCAACGTTAAGCTTAACAAAAAAAACCGAGGAATTGTCGAATATGGAAGATGGAGATAGCATCTTCTCAGATGAAGGCGATGTGGGTCCTGGGTTGGCTGAATGAAGGCGAATTTTATCATGACTGGTCAACCTACCCCCCCCGATCCACGTACCCCCCCCAGAAATGAGGGCTTATTAAACCCTTATTAACCATTGGTTTCCCTTAATAAGGCCTTATTAAACCTTTATTTCTGGGGGGGTACGTCAGAGGGGGGTAGGTTGACTAGCCATTATTTTATTGTGTGGATCGGTGGATCCTGCGCCAGCATGAGGTTGGTACTAGAGTGTCCGGCTGGAAGTGAACGCAACTACACGAACCGGGATCATCTAACATAGCAATTGCTGGAAAATGGTTTACCCGGATTGAGTCGATGTAGTTCCTATTAAAAATGGGGATATTCCAGCCAGCTATGTTAGTCAACTGGAGGGTATTACGGGTAGTAAATGGATGAAATTTCATCCTTAGGTCCGTAGGTTGTAAGTCTCATAAATACATGAAATAAACCAACTTACTAGCTATAAGTTATAAGTTATAAGTTACTAGCTTCCATCGGACACCCTAGTAGAGTGATACCGGTTAATTATGGGGATGTACCCCAAAAAGTTCTCATGAACCTTCCCCGGAAGTCGTTGCAATCACTTCCAGCCGGACACCCTAGTAGTGATGACCCCCAAATCTCCCCAAAGCTTTGATGGATTGGGGGTGCTTCAGCCACCGAGACCGAACTTGATACCCACGTTGGTTGGTAACACGCTGCTGTTCCCACGACATAGAAAAACTTCTTACGATAAGAAGAAACCTTCTTACAACAAGAAAAAACTTCCCACGACTTAGAACGGTAGTAGTCACGTTATGAGAACACTACTCAAGCAGCAGAAGATGAAGGTGATCAAGGCCGCAAGGCCCCGGCTCCGCAACTTCACGGACGGCCGTTGTCGATCTTCAAAAAGATCCTTGCGAACTTGCTGTGGGTGCCGAATACGGTGTTCTTTCATGTTCTCATGTCTGTCCTATTACACCGGGTCGAGCACGGTTGGGCTGAGAATGGCAACAATGAGGCATGGGTGCAATACTTTACTTCCTGGTACCTTCGTAAGGTGCAGCTGAGTCAAAGCCAGCAGGAAACATTGGGCACTGGAATGCTATGGTCTTGCCACTGGCTCCCTTGCCAAGGCCTTGCTGGCCTACCGGCCAGTCAACAGCCGGCAGAGCAGTTCAATCGAAAATTCAAGAGCAACATGTGGTCGGGAGGGACCTTAAAAACGCACCGGCAAATCATTGAAAGATTGATTAGGTGCGTGGAAAATTGGACTCGGCCGGAGGTCGACTCTGAAAGGCCATTGACTCTGACTGCTCGAGAAGCTTCTTGTCTCATTTCCCTGAATTTTGAGCTAAGAGAATGTATATATATACCCAGGGCGTCAAATGCTGAGTTTTACTTCGTAGTTGTAAATACCATGTTTTACTGGGTCAAACATCGAACTTATGGAATGCTATGTTTTACCTTGATCTAACTTCATTCCCCCATTCTCACAAATGCCGGTGCTGGCTCAAGTCTTGCAAGCACTATGAAGCGGGCCCTGAAAAAGAGCCTGGTGCTCAGACATTGGAAATGCTTGCAAGACTTAAGCCAATACCAAAAAATGGCTCCTTTTTCTTGTGCCCAGGGATGCACCATGGTGGATCCCATTGTTTCGCTGAAGGTGCAACCCGCCAGCAGCCGTGCAAGATGATACAGGGTTCACAACATTTCACAACATTCACAACGATAACACGTATGTTTTTGAAATACAAGTCCCAGGCTCAAGGCAGCAACAAATACAAGTGTTGAATTTTTTCGGTTCCAGTCAGTTTAGGACCCCTTTCACTCAGCACCTTTGGCGCTGCAATGCCGGTCTCCAAGCCTGATCCAAATCGGGTGGCGTTGCTCAAGGCCCACGCAAATCTCACAATGGTCTTGGGTCACGTAGTAATTTTTTTGAACTGTTTCTGTTGCAGGTCCTTTATGATGAGATTTTGGAGGATGGCTACCGCGAGGAAAGGTTCCACGAACTTGCACAAAAGCAGGGGGTCCAATCTTCAAGGGTGGAACGTGCATTCAAAGAGAACAAGGTGCGATTCCACATAGTTTTGCTGAACTGCTATTTACGCTCTAGTCTGCTTTTTTTGATTTAAGATCTACCCACCCCTGACATGCATAGAGGCTCCTCCGGTTGCCTTTACCTTTCTCGATGTGAGCAAAAAAAAGGGTCTCAATGAAGATATGGCCTTGCTGGCTTATTTTGGGTTTTTTTCCATCCTCATGATTCCCACGGCTTTCGTGCCTCTGTGACGCCAGATCAAGAGCGAATGCAACACGGCCTTTGCCTTAAAGTGGCTCCCGCTCTTTGCAATTGATCAGCCCACGCACCGTGAAGTCAAGGATTGTGGAATGAGTTTTGAACATGTTTTGCAGCTCATATCTTGGGTATGGTATTATCATGTTTTCTTTTCAGCGCACTAGCTTTTCAGGAGGCTTTGATTGCGATAGCGGAGCGGCATGCTTTGGTCGAGAAGGGCACATTCATCGAAGTTTGCTCCCAAGAAAAACGATTGACCAAATTTGCTCCACCGTTAAGACTGCATTGAAACTATGGTGCTTTAGCATGCTAAAAAGATATCCATCTTCGAAGCTGTTCCAATCTTAGTTCGCTTAGCCCACTTGCCCTGCTCAGCGCTTCCAAGGACTGGGCCAATGACGAATCAGGATTGCATCGCCTGCTTGCATCCAGGATTTTGGCCAGTCATGGCCGAACTTTGAAAACCAGGCCAAACACTCGTCATCACTCGTGTTTGCAAACATGACAATACGGTGCGCACTTATCAAAAAAGCCTGGCATGAGGATTTATGAATTCAATTTTCAAAAACATGGCAGGGTGATGATTTCTGAATGCAGTTGTTTTTTTTGCCAGGTCATCTTCTAGCAACATGCAAAAATTGAAGAAATTGGTGAGCTTGATTTACGAGGCGAGGTCCAGCTCCAGCCCGTCCTCAATCTTGTTTAGTTAGATCGAAGCTACCAACTTGAGTACCTAGTGGATGTACGTTAAAAATATTCCAAGATAGCCCCTCCCTTAGAGGACTAGCTAGTCAAGACCCACTGGAATAATAAAAAATTATTCCATGCATACCCCCACATCGGCTGGAAAAATTATTCCACTATGTGCCGCACATCCCAGAATAATTTCCACAAAACATGAACTGGAGCATCAAAAAACATCAACGGTTCCTGTACATGGTGTATCTCTGCCCTCGTTTATACCTCATAGACATCACATACCTACCACCAAAAAAAATATTCCACCATAATTATTCCATTTTAATTATTCCACTATGTATCATGGTACCCCAGAATAATTAATTAGCGTAGCGCCTATATTCCAAGTTGAGTAATCAATGGACACTTCCAGGTTGAACCATGTGCTGCCTGACCTCTTCAGGATGAAGGCATCGTGAAGAGGTCTAAGTCCATCCGGAAGCCTGTCAAGATGGAGGATGGTCCCACAGAACTGGCGCCGCTGTCCATTCGACGGAAGTCCCATGCACATCTTCATCAAAAAATTGGTTCGCGTTCTCCTTTCTTTGATGGTTGAGTAAAATTCGATAATTCGCGTTTTTTCTGGTATTGTACTGGGGGCTGATTCAAAAGTAAATATCCAGGAGGTAGAGGGGCGGGGTCACGGTGGCAGGACAAAAAAACTGGAGATGAAGCCCGAGGTGAGACAGAAAGCAAAATTGAGGAAGCCCTTGAAGAAGAGGATGAAGAAGACGAGGACTTCACAGATGATGACGACTTAGAAGAAGAAGAAGAAGCAAAGAAGGCGGAAGAGGAGCGGCTTCCGAAGGAAGAAGAAGATGCAAAGATCGAGAAGGTCGATGAGAAAACGAAAGCAAAGAAGGCAGAAGAAGCACGGCGTTTGAAGGAGGAAGAAGATGCAGAAGAGGCACGGTGCTTGAAGGAGGAGGAAGATGCAAAGAAAGCAAAGAAGGCAGAAGAGGCACGGCGTTTGAAGGAGGAAGAAGATGCAAAGATCAAGACGGCCAAGGAGGAAAAGGAAGCAAAGAAGGCAGAAGAGGCACGGCGTTTGAAGGAGGAACAAGATGCAAAGATCAAGACGGCCAAGGAGGAAAAGGAAGCAAAGAAGGCAGAAGAGGCACGGCGCTTGAAGGAGGAAGAAGATGCAAAGATCAAGAAGACCGAGGAGGAAAAGGAAGCAAAGAAGGCAGAAGAGGCACAGCGTTTGAAGGAGGAAGAAGATGCAGAAGAGGCACGGCGCTTGAAGGAGGAAGAAGATGCAAAGATCCAGAAGACCGAGGAGGAAAAGAAAGCAAAGAAGGCAGAAGAAGCACGGCGTTTGAAGGAGGAAGAAGATGCAAAGATCAAGACGGCCAAGGAGGAAAAGGAAGCAAAGAAGGCAGAAGAGGCGCGGCGTTTGAAGGAGGAACAAGATGCAAAGATCAAGACGGCCAAGGAGGAAAAGGAAGCAAAGAAGGCAGAAGAGGCACAGCGCTTGAAGGAGGAAGAAGATGCAAAGATCAAGACGGCCAAGGAGGAAAAGGAAGCGAAGAGGGCAGAAGAGGCACGGCGTTTGAAGGAGGAACAAGATGCAAAGATCAAGAAGGCCAAGGAAGAGAAGAATAACGCTGAGAAGGAGATTGCGAGACAAAAGGAGAAAGATGCAAAGTATGATGCTTTGAGTGCAAAGGATTTGGAGAGAAGAGAGCAAAGCGCTAAGGAAGCCTTGAAGCAAGCAGCTGCCCTTTTGGAGCAGGACACAGACCCTGAAATTCAGAGGGTAGTAGCGGTAGTGAAAGAATACAGAAGGAAACTGGCTGAAGGAAAAGAAGATGATAATACTGGAGCACTGTTTGAGACTCTCCAGGCCTATGACAATGCTTTTGTCAAGTACCATGCACAAGTTTTGCAAAAGCAAGAACAGGAGAAGGAAGAAATGGAACAGATGAAAAGAAACAAGCATGTGGACGTGACATCATGTTTGGAGAAGGCTGCCAGTTTGTCCTCGCAAATGGAGAGCGTTTTGCACAGCCTTGATCAAGCAGGATTAGGTGATGAGTTGAGGATGCGGATGGAAAAAGTTATTCAAAAGAAGAATAGCAAAGAAGGAACAAAGGCAGCGGAGAGTGATGAGCTCAGCGTTGAAAGTGACCCCGAGAAACCAAAGAATACTGCGAAGGGTACCTTCAAGGACAAGAGACCGCTGGTTCCTGAAATTCCTGAGCTGATGGAATTGGAAAAGGCTGATGGTGAAAATGCAGGGGAAAATCTTCTAGAGGCTCAAAGGGAGATGCGAGCGAAAATAAGGGCAAGAGCAAAAGCTGTTCAACAAGAGAAAGAAGAACAGAAGGCTGCCGGGAAAGGGAAAGGGAAAGGCAAGAAGAGAAAACAAAAGACTTCAGAAAAGGACACAGGAAAGAAGGGCCAAGAGTTGCAACCTGAAGAAGAATCAATGGAAGCTGAGATTGACGAGGAGGACAAGAGAATGAAGATGGAAAGAGGCGAGGAGGATAGCGATGATGAGGCTGAGGGTCAGAAGACAAGAAGAAGACCTAAAAGGAGGCCCCAGCAAAGCAAGCCAGCCAAGACCGACAGTGAACAGAAGAGGCGTCGCACGCAGATCGTCCAAAATGCCGACAAGAAAGAAGATCCAGAAGAGAAAAGTGAGGACCAGAAGTTGGCCAAGAAGCCTCCAAGGAAGAGGCCTGCTGAAGTGGCAACAGGTGCAAAGATTGAGGACAAGAAGAATCAGATCAAGACCACAAAGAAGGAGGAACCAAAGGAAGAGGTGGGAAATCTAGCTGAACTCCCAACCACAATTCAAAACATATACTGTACCTAGATGATGATGGTTGAAAAAATAATAAAAAAAAACATGCATATGGTGCAAAACGTATATGCGTATGAATCAACCCATCGAATCTACGGAACTTGGTAACATTCGCGTGTGTTTTCTTGCTTCTTTGGAGGCCTCAGGATCCAGCCCCAGGGAGAAAAAGCCCCGGAAGTACTACAATGAGGCTTCTGTGATAAAACATTATTGATCTGAAATATGCCAAACATACCCAAATCTGTTGTGCCTTGATGACCTTTTTGCCAGGCCAACCGTGAGAAGAACCTCAAGCTCCGCAAAGAGTTGGCGGCGAATGAGTCCAGCTTGTATGATCTTCCATCGGAGGAAAAACTCTTGAAAGGGTTCGGGGCCTACAAAGATTTCAACTCTGCTGATTCACAACTTTTGTTGTATATGCTATATACGTTAATGAAAATTTTAACTTCAATATTGCGATGTTGCAACGTCAGGTCTTGGACAGAGTCACCGGACAAAACAAAGATCGAGGAATGGTTATATGAGAGTGCCGTTCCAATTTCTACTTTGCCCCAATCTCAGCTCAATCCAGGATTGCTGATCGATTTGTACTTGTTGGATTCTCTTGGGAAAAAGTTGGAATCACACACATCATTTGAATTTTAATGAGTGCAAATTGCAAATCAAAGCCAAAATTAACTGCCATAATTAAAATAGGCACTGATCTGATCTGATCTTTTGTTTCGCCTCTCTACTCCTTAGGCTCATGAGTGGCTCGTTCTATGTTCGTCCAGTGGATCCTGCAGTTGAAAAGGATGTGAACCGGTTCTTCGGAAAATCCTTCGAGGCCACAAAAGAAATTCTGTTTCAGAAATATTCCATGATGAATCGAAACCTTGAAACCATGCCATCATCCCGTGCCCGTCAGACCGAAAAGTTGAAGACCAATGGGGCCACCATCACCTGGGGTGTTCATGGTGGAATCCAGAATGCGTGAGGATCTTAGTTTGAGGCGTGTTTGTCCTTTTTATAACCTGCATGTTGTGTGTAAGGTGGGTATTAGCTCGCTGCCTTGCATCCTGGGACCTGTGCGAATCTTTCCCAAAACTTTATAGAGGCCTTGATTGAACATGGCAATAATGTTGGGCATAGCGGCATAGTCTTATTTTAATGGCCAGCTGAACCGAACCCGTCAAACATAGTACAGTGACATATAGTGAGACACATTGATCGATGAACACAACTGAACTTTAACCCCTCATCAACTCTTTTCCTTGGGATTGCTTTCTTTTCGGGTGGCAAGTTTGGCCATGCATTTTGACTACCGCTGGGGCGTATTTTCCATGAACTCTACTCGAGGGTCATGTGATCAAACTTCGTCATTTGGAAGAAGGGTGTCAACTCGGAGATCAAAATTGAGCTGGATTTTTTCTTGCCAAACATTTGCATTTGTGCTGTCATGTGTTGTAGACGCTTGGCTTTGCAGAAGCGATGTGTGCACGTACAATGGTCAATTGTCCAGCTACTATTCACTCAATCTGCAGCAGAACGTGGCTCACCCGTGCAAGCCTTGATCGACTTCTGAAGGTGCGCCCTGCTTTGGCCTAGGAATGGTGCAAGCAGCATGGAAGCGAAGCTCTTTGGCGCTCACGATATGTGCAGCTACCACCCTGCTTCATCTTGGCGCCCCTTCAGAATTGCTAGGCCCTTAGGTTCTTAAATGGTCACATGGTGTCAATCCACAACTCCATTCATGTAATTTCGATTTCTGTTCTTAAGATGATTTGATAAAGGCTACAACTTGCCGACATTGTGGCTTCGCAGAACTACAGGAAGTACACCAGGGCCCAGCCCCCAGTCCAAAACTCTATCGATATGGATCGATGTTTTCTTTTAAAATTGTTTGCAGTCGGTCGGATCTGTGGCTCTGAGGACCTTATCAACTATGACGTTTTTGCAGGGGAGCGCTCCATTGAGAAAGCTTTCAGCAGTGACCCCAGATATTTCATTAGCTAAGGTATTCATCGATATAGTCGTCGCAAGATACATGTAGTACGCAGTTACAACACACAGCTTTTTTTGGAATGTGAGGCGGAAAAGGACTGAAAGCGCACACACCTCAGTTGCAAATAATTTTCCTTGATAGTTTGCAGCACGCCGCATGCAAGTAAGGGAGTACTACGACGTGTCCTCCCGGGGGCCCTTGAACGATATTTCCACAGCGTGTGGATCCCCAGCAACGTTGCTTCTTGGAGCTGTCTTTGAATCCAAAAATTGCTATCTAAATCTCTGTGGATGGATTCTGCGTCCTTCTGAGGAAGGGATTCATGGAATGCATCTTGCACACGCTCCGCCTGGTGCCGGGTGCTATACTCACACTGGGACCCCCGTGTGGATCTTTTGTATGGATCAACAGGGCAACAAGCGGTAGAAGTTCCACCTCTCCTTACGGCTATGAAGACCGTGCTTACGTGGAGCTTGCTTCATTGACGCTTATGTTGGTGAATCATAGATCATATCAAGTGTGAATCTGAAATAATATAGCTGAGCTCCTTTCATGAATTCATGTCATGTATACCGTATACTACACAAATCAGTTTTTCTTTCAACTTGGTACGGTTGCTTAGGATTTGCTCTCGCGCGCCGCTGTATACCGTATACTACACAAATCAGTTTTTCTTTCAACTTGGTACGGTTGCTTAGGATTTGCTCTCGCGCGCTGCTGCTGATTGCCTTAGCCACTGCACGTGGTGTGTACTTTGCATTGGAGCAGCCTCTATCCAGCACAATGCGACACTTTCCAGACCTTGTTGCTTTAGGTGCTAACATCCGAAAATTGCTGAAGAGCTGGTTCGAAGGAAGCTTGTCTGGCCCTTACTACACAATCTGTTGGCCTGTGCATGCTTGACTTGGGAGGATCCAAATTATGAACATTATGCATCATGCAAAATTTAGGCCTTTTGAGCGAGATCTTACACAAAAACATAATGTCTGAAGTAAGATCATCAATCAAGATTTTTCTTTTAAGCCGGGCTGGCTCCGATTTCAAAAGTCAAGTTGAGAGTTTTATAGGGGTTTTCCTTTTCTGCCACACCAAGTCCAATGGGCGCCCACGGGGCTCTGACGTTGAAGCCCACGAAGCTTTGGAGCAGTGTGTGGGGATCTCAGCTTTGCTCCTGCATGGTCTTCCAAAACATTCCAAAACAACGTTTTTACATCCAGTATATACGATTTGATCTTGAAACATCTTGAATCAATTTTAATAAAGTTTTCTTGGATAGAGTGATTGATGGAGTTTAGCTAAGATATCCGAGGCCTTGGATCAAAAAACTCCGGGTCAAGGTGAGCAAGGCCAAGCGAGCAACACTGAAAGAAAATTCCCGGAAGCTCAGGGTAGTCATCAAGAAAAAAAAGGCTG